>NZ_QKQY01000002.1:5000-4805000 GCF_017312135.1 Pseudonocardia sp. TMWB2A | reverse complement strand
CGCTGCCGCACTGGCCCGGGACGGGCTGCTCCTCGACGCCCGCGCGGGGGAGCGCTACCGCGGCGAGACCGAACCGGTCGACCCTCGTGCCGGGCACGTCCCGGGCGCGGTGAACGCCCCCACCGCGGACAACCTCGACACCGACGGCCGCTTCCGCGACCCCGCGGCCCTGCGTGCCCGCTTCGCCGCCCTCGGCGCCCTCGACCGGCCGGTGGGTGTCTACTGCGGGTCCGGGGTGACCGCGGCCCACCAGGTCGCCGCGCTCGCCGCCGCGGGGGTGCCGGCCGCGCTCTACCCCGGGTCCTGGTCGGCGTGGTCGAACGACCCGACGCGCCCGGTCGCCACCGGGGCCGAGCCGTGACCGGTACCGGTACGCCCGCCGACCCCGGACGGGGGTCCGTGCCCTCACCGATCGCGCTGCGTGATCGGAACCGATCCCGAATCGTCGCTGGACCCGGACCGCTGGTCCGGGATTCACTCCTCGGTGTGGACACGACGATCTCGACCGGACCCGCGGCGCCGCGCCGCCGTCCGGCCCGGTCGTGCCCGGTGCCCGCGCCGACCGGGTTCACCCGGCGCCGCGTGATCGACCACGGCACCGTCTTCTCCGCAGGCTGTCGGGCCTGCTGAGACCCGGCCCGCAGCGCCGCCCCCGGGTCTCTCCTCCGGTCCCCGCGTGCCCCCGGGCACGCAGCCCTCCCGGCCCGCCGCCCACGGCGGGTCCGCCCCGCCGTGCCGCCCTCCCGACGGCGGGGTGCCGAACCGGAAGCAGACCTCCTGTGCCCAGCCATGCGACCAGCACCGTGACCCGTTCCCGTACCGACCCGTCCGCCCTGCCGGGCTGGAGCACCGACCCGGCCGTCCGCGCCGCCGCCCGGCTCGACCGCTCGGGGTTCGACCCCGGCTCGGTCCCGGACGCCGTCGTCGTCGCCCGCTCGGTCGACGACGTCACCGAGCTGCTCTCCCACGCCCACGCCACCGGCACCCCGGTCGTCGTCCGCGGGGCCGGGACGGGACTGTCCGGGGGAGCGGTCGCCGGAGCCGGCAGTGTCGTGCTCGACGTGAGCGGGCTCGACCGCATCCTGGAGATCTCCCCGGTCGACGAGCTCGCCGTCGTCGAGGCCGGGGTGCTCACCGCCGACCTGGACGCCGCGGCCGCCGCGCACGGCCTGCGCTACGCCCCGGACCCGGCGAGCGCGGCGATCTCCACGATCGGCGGGAACATCGCCACCAACGCGGGCGGGCTGCGCTGTGCCAAGTACGGCGTCACCCGCGAGGCCGTGCTCGGCCTGGACGTCGTCCTCGCCGACGGCCGCCGGGTCGCGACCGGGCGGCGCACCGTCAAGGGCGTCGCCGGCTACGACCTGACCGGGCTGTTCGTCGGGTCCGAGGGAACCCTCGGGGTGGTCGTCGGCGCGACCGTCCGGCTGCGACCGGTCCCGGTCGCGACCGCGACCCTGGCCGCCTGGTTCGACGACGTGGCCGGCGCCGCCGCCGCGGCCGCGGCGATCACCGCGGCCCGGCTGCAGCCCGCCGTCGCCGAGCTGCTCGACACGGCCTGCCTGGACGCGGTCGCCGCGGCCGGCGGTGCCGCGTCGCACGGCACGGCGTTCCTGCTGGTCCAGACCGACGGGTTCGGCGCCTCGGTCGAGATCGACGCGGTGCGCGCCGTGGTCGAGCCGCTCGCGTCGCGGGTCGACATCGCCACCGACGACGTCGGGGCGCGGACCCTGCTCGCCACCCGGCGCGCCGCGCTGCCCGCCCTGGAACGGCTGGGCCGGGTCCTGGTCGAGGACGTCGCCGTGCCGCGGTCCCGGCTCGCCGAGGCGGTCACCGCGGTCGCCGCGATCTCGGCCCGCAGCGGGATCCGGATCGCGACGATGGCGCACGCCGCCGACGGCAACCTGCACCCGATCCTCGTGCTCGAGCCGGGCCGCGGCCTCGACGAGCAGGTGTGGGACGTCGCCGGGGAGGTGTTCACGACCGCGCTGCGCCTCGGGGGCACCCTCACCGGCGAGCACGGCGTCGGCCTGCTCAAGCGCCGCTGGCTGCGCGACGAGCTCGGCGACGACCTCCTCGACCTGCAACAGCAGCTGCGGTCGGTGTTCGACCCCCGCGGTGTGCTCAACCCCGGCAAGGCCCTCTGACCGGCAGGCCGCCGCGCGCTCCGCGCCGGCCCACCGCGCCACCCTCACTGCGCCGCCCCTACCGCACCACCCGTACCGGACGTGCCGCACCGCCGCGCCCGGCCGCCCGCCCGTACCCGCACCGAGGAGACACCCGTGCCCGACACGCCCGCGACCGCCCCGACCGATGCCGCCCCCTCCGACACCGTTCCCGTGACGGCCGCACGCCGCGTCGAGTTCATCTCGCTGTCGCACCTGAACCCCTCCACCGAGCTGGCCCCGCTGCCCACCCGCGGCATCGACCTGCCCTACTTCCGGCGCTACGTGCGCACCCTGGAGGAGTCCGGCTACGACTACACGCTGCTGCCCTACGGCTCGAACACCGCGGACTCCTTCGTCGTGGCCTCCGCGGTCGGGCAGCTCACCGAGCGGCTGCGCCCCATCGTCGCGGTCCGGCCGAACACCGCGTTCCCGCTGGTGGTGGCCCAGCAACTCGCGACGCTCGACCAGCTGACCGAGGGCCGCGCCGTCGTCCACCTCATCTCCGGCGGCAACGACGCCGAGCAGGCCCGCCAGGGCGACTACCTGCCCAAGGACCGCCGCTACGCCCGCACCAGCGAGTTCATCACGCTGCTGCGCCGCGCCTGGACCGAGACCGGGGCGTTCGGCCACGACGGCGAGTTCTACCGCTTCGACGACTTCGGCCCCGGCTTCGCGCCCCACGGCGACACCATCCCGATCTCCATCGGCGGCCAGTCCGACGAGGCGTTCGAGATCGGCGGCCGGCAGGCCGACGTGTTCAGCTTCTGGGGCGAGCCGCTCGCCGACATCCGCGCCCAGATCGCCCGGGTGCACGCCATCGCCGACGCCGCCGGCAGGCCGCGTCCCCGGATCTGGGTGACGTTCCGCCCGATCGTCGACCGCACCGACGAGCTGGCCTGGCGCAAGGCCTACACCTACGCCGACACGATCGGCGCGAGCTTCCGCCGCGGCGCCACCAAGCACCGCTCCACCGGCACCCCGCAGAACGTCGGCTCGCAGCGGGCACTGGAGTTCGCCGCGCGCGCCGAGGTCTACGACCGCGCTCTGTGGACGCGCACCGCCGCCGTCACCAACGCAGGCGGCGCCTCGACCGCGCTGGTCGGCACCCCGGAGACCGTCGCCGCGGCGATCGTCGACTACATCGACCTGGGCGCCGACCTGGTGTCCATCCGCGGCTACGACACCCTCGCCGACGCCGCCGACTACGGCCGCCGGGTGCTGCCCCTCGTCCGCCAGGAGCTCGCGCACCGGGAGGCCACCGGGCGCCGCGGCACCCTGCAGGCCGACCACCCGGGCGCGTTCGCCCCCGGCTTCGACGCCGACGCGCTGGCCGGTGCCCGGTGACCGCGCTCGACGAGCGGACCGTGGCGCTCCCGGTCCCGGACCTGTCCGACGCCGCGCTCGCCGCGGTGACCGCCGAGCTCGCCGCCACCGCCGGGACCTACGACCGCAGCGGCGCGGTCCCCGAGGCCGGGATCGCCGCCGTGCACCGGGCCGGGCTGCTCACCGCCACCGTCGCGACCCGCTACGGCGGCCCCGGGGCCTCGCTGCTCGACGCCGCCCGCATCCTCGTCGCCCTCGGCGAGGGCGACCCGTCGGCCGCCCTGATCACCGCAAACACCCTGAACGTGCACCAGGGCCAGGCCGCCGCGGCGACCTGGCCGGAGGCCACCTACGCGCGGATCCTGCGCCGCTCGGTGCACGAGCCGACCCTGCTCAACGCGGTACGCGCCGAGCCCGAGCTGGGCGCCCCCGCCCGCGGCGGACTGCCCGCCACCGTCGCCCGCCGCACCGGCGACGGCTGGTCGCTGTCCGGCCGCAAGGCCTACGCCACCGGCGGCACCGCACTGGCCCACCACGTGGTGTGGGCGGTCACCGACGACGAGGAGCCCCGCGTCGGGCACCTGCTCGTGCCCGCCGACGCACCCGGCATCAGCTGGGTCGACACCTGGGACCACCTGGGGCTGCGCGCCTCCAACACCCACGACGTGGTCTACGACGACGTCGCGCTCCCGCCCGACGCGTTCGTCGAGATCCCGCGTGGCGACGACGGCGTGTACCGCGACCCGGCCGCCGTCGCCGGCCCGGCGAGCCTCGGCCATCCCGCGCTCTACGTCGGTGTCGCCCGCGCCGCCCGGGCCGCGTTCGTCCGCTACGCCCGCGAACGGGTCCCCACGGCACTCGGGCGCCCGATCGCCGAGACCGACCGCATCCGCACCGTCGCCGGTGAGATCGACGCCCACGTCGCGCAGGCCGAGACGCTGCTGTTCGGCGCCCTGCTCCGCGTCGATGCCGGAGACACCTCTCACCTGCCGCAGCTGTCGCTGCTGAAGGTGCAGATCGCCCGCTCGGCGATCACAGCGGTCGAGACCGCCGTCGCCGCGCTGGGCAACCCCGCGCTCACCCGACACCTGCCGTTCGAACGGCACCTGCGGGACGTGCTCTGCGTGCGGGTCCACCCGCCGCAGGCGGACGCCGCGTTCCTCGACGCCGGCCGCCGCCTCCTGTCCCGCCCCACCCCGCAGGAAGAGAACCCCCGATGACCACCCCCTCCCGCCGGTCCGTGCTCCGTGCCGCCGCCGGTGTCCTCGCCGCCGCCGTCCTCGCATCGGCCTGCGGCACCGGAGCGGTGCAGAACACCGCCGCCGGCGCCCCCACCGACGGCGGCGACCTGACCTTCCTCATCGACTCCCTCGGCGACACCTGGATCCCGAACAACAGCTCGATCTCCAGCTTCCAGGGGCACGTCTGGGGCCATGTCACCGACAAGCTCGTCTACGTCGACGAGAAGGGCGCCGTGTCGCCCTGGGTCGCGCAGAGCTGGCAGCAGAACGCCGACGCCACCCGGTTCACCCTGAAGCTGCGCCCCGGCGTCACCTTCTCCGACGGGTCCCCGGTCGACGCCGCCGCGGTCGTCGCGAACCTCGACATCTGGGCCAAGGGCCGCCCCGACGACGGCATCAAGCCGATCGGGCTGTTCCCGAAGACCTACCAGGCGGCCCGCGCGGTCGACCCCACGACGGTGCAGGTCACCTTCCGCTCGCCGACCCTGGGCTTCATCCCGACCCTGGGCTACCACGGCTCGATCCTGATCTCGCCGAAGACGCTCGCACTGCCTGCCGCGCAGCAGGCCGACCTGTCCCGGGACGTCGGCTCCGGCCCCTACGTCGTCGAGTCCTGGAAGGACGACGACAACGTCGTGCTCCGCAAGCGCCCCGACTACGACTGGGCGCCCGCCGCGCTGGACCACCAGGGCCCGGCCCGGATCGACTCGCTGACCTACAAGGTCGTCTCCGAGCAGCAGGTCCGCACCTCCTCGGTACAGTCCGGACAGGCCGACGTCGCCTATAACCCCTCGCCCAAGGAGCTGGAGACCCTCAAGGCGCAGGGACTGACCGCCGCCACCCCGCGCTACCTCGGTTTCGTCAACGGCTTCGCGCTGAACACGACGGTGGCCCCGTTCGACGACGTCCGCGTCCGGCAGGCCGTGCAGCACGCCATCGACCGCGACGAGATCATCGCGACCGTCTACACCCCGGACTGGCAGAAGGCCGAGTCGTTCATCCAGAGCAACGTCCCCGGCGCCACCGACCACTCGTCGTCGTTCGCCTTCGACGCGGCGAAGGCCGCCACGCTGCTCGACCAGGCCAGCTGGGTCGCCGGTCCCGACGGGATCCGCGTCAAGGACGGGAAGCGGCTCTCGGTCACCCTGCACCCGAACCCCTACCTCGCCACCTCCCGGGCGATCGACGAGCTGATCGCCCAGCAGCTGCGCAAGGTCGGGATCGAGGCACCGATCCAGGCGCTCGACGTCGTCAACTACACCCAGAAGGTCGTCGTCGGGAGTCCCACGGTGCCCGCCTACGAGGTCACCCGCAGCTTCATCGACGCCGGCACCGTCTCCGGCGTGCTCACCGACGCGAACAAGGGCGAGAACTGGTTCGGCCTCGGCCGCAGCGACCAGGAGCTCGACCGGCTCGCCGACGGCATCGCCGGGGCGAAGGACCCCGCCGCGCGCGACAAGCTCCTCGACGAGCTGCAGGCCCACGTCCTCGACCAGGGCTACTTCGTACCGGTCACCCAGATCGTGCAGCGCATCTACGCGCAGTCCCCGCGGGTGCAGGGCGTGACCTACAACGGCGTCGCCTACGCCAACTACTACACCGCCTGGCTGCAGGACTGACCGCGCGATGAACCGGGACTACGTCACCTACGCGCTGCGCCGCGCCGGGCAGTCGCTCGTCGTGGTGGCCCTCGCCTACGTGTTCACCTTCGTCGTGATCAGCGTCCTGCCGGGCGACCCGGTCACGACGACGCTGCGCAACCCCGAGAACGGGTTCACCGAGGAGGAGATCGCGCGGATCGTGGCCTACTACGGCCTCGACCGTCCGATCCCCGTCCAGCTGTGGGAGGCGGCGTCCCGGTTCGTGGTCGGCGACCTCGGCCTGTCGCTCCGGTCGAACCTCCCGGTGTCCGGGATGGTGGCCGAGGCGCTGCCCTCCACCCTCGCGCTCGCCGCGTCGGCGCTGACGATCGCGGTCGTGATCGCCTTCGGCGTCGCGTTCGGCGTGCACCGGCTGCCCGCCCCGTACAGCTCGATCCTGCGGTCGGTGCCCGCGCTGTCGCTGTCGGCGCCGACCTTCCTGGCCGGGCTGCTGCTGATCCAGCTGTTCTCCTTCCGGCTCGGCTGGTTCCGGGCGATCGACGCCGACTCCGCCGTCGCGACCTTCTTCGCGGCGCTCACCCTGGGGATCTGGGTGTCCGCCCAGATCGCCGAGGTGCTCATCGCCAACCTCGACCACGAGGCCGACCAGGAGTACGTCGCGGTGGCCCGCTCGCGGGGGCTCACCCGGGGCCGGCTGCTGCTGCGGCACCTGCTCCGGCCGTCGTCGCTGCCGGTGGTGACGGTGTTCGCGCTGATGGTCGGGGAGGTCCTCGGCGGCGCCGTGATCGTCGAGGCGGTCTTCGGGCGGACCGGGCTCGGCAGCCTGGTCGAACGCTCGGTCGCGATGCAGGACCTGCCCGTGCTACAGGCGGTGGTCACCCTCGCCGCCGTCGTGTTCGTCGTCGTCAACCTCGTGGCCGACCTGGTGTACCCGCTGCTCGACCCGCGGGTGCGTCCGGTGACCCGGCAGGAAACAGGAGTGGCCGCATGACCGTCTCCGTCACCCGCGCCGGCGGGACGCCCGACCCGGGCGCCCGCGCCGGAGGAACCCGCCGCCGGCCGCCGCCGACGGTGCTGGTCTCGTTCGTCGTCGTCGCGCTGGTGCTGGCCTGGGCGGTCGCGCCGGGGCTGTTCACCGGCCAGGACCCGGTCGACGGGATCCCGTCGGAGCTGTTCCGCCCGCCCGGCGCCGGGCACCTGCTCGGCACCGACCAGCTGGGGCGCGACGTGTTCGCCCGGATCGTGCACGGCACCGCGTCCTCGGTGACCAGCGCGCTCGTCGCGGTCGCGATCGGCGTCCTGGTGGGCGGCACGATCGGGCTGCTCGCCGGGTTCCTCGGCGGCGTCGTCGACGTCGTGCTCGCCCGTCTCGTCGACGTCCTGCTCGCCATCCCCGGCTTCCTGCTGGCGGTGGTGATCGTCAGCGCGCTCGGCTTCCAGACCATCAACGCCGCCGTCGCCACCGGCATCTCCGCGGTCGCGGTGTTCGCCAGGGTGATGCGCTCGGAGGTGCTCAAGACCCGCTCGGCCGTCTACGTCGAGGCCGCGCTGCTGCTCGGCGGATCCCGGTGGCACGTGCTGTTGCGCCACGTCCTGCCCAATGCCTCGCGCTCGGTGCTGCAGCTCGCCGTCCTGCAGTTCGGGCTGTCCGTGCTGGTCATCGCCAGCCTCGCGTTCCTCGGCTACGGCGACCCGCCGCCCGCCTCGGACTGGGGGCTGCTCGTCGCGACCGGCAAGGACTACCCGCTGGCGCCCTGGCTCGTCTGGGCGCCGGCACTCGTCACGATCGTCACCGTCCTCTCCGTGAACAGGATCAGCCGATGGCTCCGCACGACCGACTGACCGGCACCGTCCTCGACCCCGCCATCGCCGCGGAGCCCGCGGGCCGGCCCGTCGCGCCGCTGCTGCGCGTGTCGGACCTGACCGTGCACTACGGCCACCGCCGCGTCGTGTCCGGTGTGGACCTGTCCCTGGCCGCGGGCGGTGCGCTCGCGGTGATCGGCGAGTCCGGGTCGGGCAAGTCCACGATCGCCCGCTCACTGCTGCGGCTGCTGCCCAGAGGTGGGCGGGCCACGGGCCGGGTGGAGGTCGACGGCCGCGAGGTGCTGGGTCTGTCCGAGCGCGCGTTCCGGCCGCTGCGCGGACGCACCCTCGGGTTCGTCCCGCAGGACCCTGCCAGCTCGTTGAACCCGGTCCGCACCATCGGGTCGCAGGCGCTGGAGGCGGCCTCGCTCGTCGCGGGCGTCGACGCGGTGGACCGGCGCGCCCTGGTCCTCGACACCCTGGAGCGGGTCGGGCTGCCCGACCCGGTCCGGGTCTACGGTGCCTACCCGCACCAGCTCTCCGGCGGGATGCTGCAACGCGTCCTGATCGGGCTCGCGGTGCTGCCGCGGCCGTCGCTGCTGGTCGCCGACGAGCCGACCTCGGCGCTCGACGTGACCGTGCAGCGCCGGATCCTGGACCTGCTGACCGGGCTGCGCACCGAGCTCGGCATCGGGCTGCTGCTGATCACCCACGACCTGGCCGTCGCCGCGGAGCGGGCCGACGACCTGCTCGTGCTCCGGGACGGCACCGTCCAGGAGACCGGACCGACCCGGCAGGTGTCGCAGCACCCGGCGTCGGAGTACGCGCGCAGGCTGCACGCCGACGTGCCCGCGCTGAACCCGGACCGCTGGGCCGCGCTGCGCGCCGTCGGGCAGGCGCGGTCCGGCGCGGAGGCGCGGATCGAGCTCGACGGCGTCGCGAAGACCTTCTCCGGTGGTGTCGTCGCCGCCGACGACGTGTCGTTCCGCGTGCCGTCGGGCACCACGCACGCGCTGGTCGGCGAGTCCGGGTCGGGCAAGACGACCGCGGTCCGGATGCTGCTCGGTCTGGAGCGCCCCGACGCCGGACGGATCGTCGTCGCCGGCCGGGAGCTGCGTGGCCGGTCGCGTGCCGAGCTGCGCGACATCCGCCGCCACCTGCAGCTCGTCTACCAGAACCCGTTCACCTCGCTGGACCCGCGCTGGAAGGTCGGACGGCTGGTCCGTGAGCCGCTGGACCGGTTCCGGGTCGGCGACCGCGGCGAGCGGGCCGCACTGGTACGGGCCGCCGTCGCCTCGGTCGGGCTGGCCGAGGAGCTCCTCGACCGACGCCCGGCGGCGCTGTCGGGCGGCCAGCGCCAGCGGGTCGCGCTCGCCCGCGCACTGGTGCTGCGACCGGACGTGATCGTGCTTGACGAGCCGACCTCGGCGCTCGACGTGACGGTGCAGGCCGGCATCGTGGAGACCCTGCTGCGGCTGCAGGCGGAGCTGGGGCTGACCTACGTGTTCGTCTCGCACGACCTCTCCCTGGTCCGCCAGCTCGCGCACACCGTGTCCGTGCTGCGGGCCGGGCGGGTCGTGGAGTCCGGGCCGGTCGCGTCGATCTTCGACTGCCCGCGCGAGGAGTACACCCGTACGCTGCTCGCCTCGCTGCCCGGCTCCACGAGGGCCGCCGCGTGAGCGCCCCGGCCACGGCGTCCACCGCTCCGGCCGGCGGGCCCCGCCCGGTCACCGCGCTCGGCTTCAACACCCGGGTCTCCTGGTCCGACGACCGCGGTCCGGCCGCCGGGCTCGCCGACGGCGTCGCCCTCTACCAGGCCGCCGAGGACCTCGGCTACGACACCGGATGGGCCTACCAGCGCCACTTCGACCACTACCTGTCCTCGCCGCTGCCGTTCTTCGCCGCCGTCGGGCAGCACACCGCGCGGATCCGCCTCGGCTCCGCGGTGCTCCCGATGCGCTACCAGGACCCGGTGCTGCTCGCCGAGGCCGCGGCGACCACCGACCTGCTCGTCGGCGGCCGCCTGGAGCTGGCGCTCGCGACCGGGGCGCAGGCGCCGTGGGACGCGGTGTTCGGCGGCGTCGACACCGACCCGCGTACCGAGGCGCTGCGCCGGCTGGACCGGTTCCTCGCCGGGGTGTCCGGCGAGCCGCTGCACGTCGTCGACGGGCCGGGGCAGGGCGCCCCGGTCGGTACCCCGATCCGGGTCACCCCGCACAGCCCCGGACTGCGCGCCCGGCTGCGGATCGGCGCGGCGAGCACCGACTCCGCACGGCGGGCCGCCCGCCTCGGGCTCGGTCTGATCACCGGGACCGTGCTGCACGGGCTCGCCGACGGGGAGACCTTCGCGCAGTACCAGGCCCGGGTGATCGCGGCCTACCGCGACACCTGGCACGACGTGCACGGCAGCCCCCCGCCGCCGGTGGCCGTCGCCGCGTCGATCCTGCCCGGCACCACCGCGGCGCTGCGCGCGACCTACGCCGCCTACGACCACCAGCGCCGCACCGAGGGGATGGCGGCCTCGCGCCCGCACGGCGCCCTGGAACCGGTGGTCGGCCCGCGGCTCCCGGCCGGGCAGCGGATCAGCCCGGTGCACCACGGCACCCCCGACGAGGTCGCCGCCTCGGTGCTCGCCGACCCGGGGATCGCCGCCGCCGACGAGGTCGTGCTGTTCCTGCCGCCGGGCTTCGGGCCGGAGGCGAACGTCCGGCTGCTCACCGACCTCGCCGCCGTCGCGCCGGCCTGGGGCTGGTCACCCGCCTGACCCTGCGCGGCCGGCTCACACCGGGGGCCGGTGCACCCCCACCGGGCGCACCGGCCCGTCGTGGCGGGTCAGCTCGACGGCCGTGTGCTGGCCGGTGCAGCCCTGGGCCAGCGGTGAGGTGCCGACGTCGCGGGTCAGCACGTTCGGGTTGCCGTGCACGCAGAGCGGCCGCTCCGCCGTCGGGTCCAGCGGGTCGAACCAGGCCCCGGTCGGCAGCTGAACCACCCCGGCCCGGACGTCGTCGGTGACCCGGGCCGCCGCCAGGCAGGCGCCGCGGTCGTTGTGCAGCCGGACCAGGTCGCCGTCGGCGATGCCGCGGGCCGCGGCGTCGTCCGGGTGCACCGCCGCGACCTCCCGGCCGTCGACCTTGTGGGCGGCGCTGTGCGCGCCGAAGTCGAGCTGGGAGTGCAGTCGGGTCGCCGGCTGGTTCGCCACCAGCCACAGCGGGTGCCGCGCGGTCGGCGCGTCGGTCGGCGCCCGCCACACCGGGTGGCCAGGGGCGTCGGCGTAGCCGAACGCGGCGACGGTCGCGGAGTGCAGCTCGATCCGGCCCGACGGTGTCGGCAGCGGATGCCGGTCGGGGTCGGCGCGGAACGCGGCGAGCACGCCGCCGTCGTCGGGGCGGGTCGGCAGCGTGAGCTCCCCGGCGGCGCGGAATCCGGCGTAGGACGGTGCGGGCAGACCGCGGGCCGCCAGGTCGGCGCGGGTCACCTCGTAGAGGTGGGCGAGCCAGCCGTCGACGTCGCGGCCACCGGTGAACGCCGCGCCCGCTCCGAGCCGGTCCGCGAGCGCCGAGAGGATCGCGTGGTCGTCGCGGGCCTCGCCGGGCGGGTCGGCGAGCCGGTGCATCGCGGTCATCACCGGGTCGTGGCGGCTCGCGCCGATGTCGTCGCGCTCGATCGTCCAGGTCGTGGGGAGCACGACGTCGGCGTGCCGGGCGGTCGCGGTCCACGCCGGTTCGTGCACGACGAAGGTGTCGAGCCGGGCGAGGGCGCGACGCAGCCGCCCGAGGTCCTGGTGGTGGTGGAACGGGTTGCCGCCCGCCCAGTACGCGAGCCGGACGTGCGGGTAACGGGCGCGGCGGCCGTCGTGGTCGTAGAGCTCGCCCGGATGCAGCAGCATGTCCGCGACCCGGGCGACCGGGATCGCCGCGTCGACGCCGTTCACGCCCTGGGGCAGCGCCCCGACCGCGACGTCGACCCGCGGCCTGCCGTAGTGCCCGATCGAGCCCAGCCCGTAGCAGAACCCGGCGCCCGGCAGCCCGATCCGACCCAGTGCCGCGGCGAGCACGACGCCCGCCCACACCGGCTGCTCGCCGAACTCGGCGCGCTGCAGCGACTGCGCGACGGTGACCAGCGTCCGTCCGGCCGCCGCGCGCCGCGCGAGGTCGCGGATCTCCCCGGCCGCCACCCCGGTGATCCCCGACGCCCACACCGCGCTCTTGACGACGCCGTCGTCGCGGCCGAGCAGGTATCCGGCGACCCGGTCCCAGCCGACGCAGTACCGGTCCAGGAACGCCCGGTCGTGCCGGTCCTCGTCGAGCAGGGTGTGCAGGAGCCCGAGCATCAGCGCGGTGTCGGTGCCCGGTGGCAGCGACAGCCACCGCGGTCGCGCCTCGGGCGGCAGGTCCGAGCGCAGCGGCCCGATGTTCACCAGGTGCGCGCCGCGCGCGGCCGCCGCGGCCAGCGCGTCGCGCTCCACGTGCGCGCTGATCCCGCCCGCCCCGACCGTGGAGTTCTTCAGGTTCATCCCGCCGAAGGCGAGCACCGTGTCGGTGTGCGTGGCCACCTGGTCCCAGGTCACCGGGCCCTTGGAGACGACGTCGGTGGGTCCCAGCACGTGGCGCAGCACCGTCTCCGCGGCGGCCGCGCTGTAGGTGCCGACCGAGCGCACGTACCCGCCGAGCGCCACGTCGAGGAAGCGGTGCACCTGGCTCTGCGCGTGGTGGAAACGGCCCGCGCTGGCCCAGCCGTAGCTGCCGCCGTAGACGGCCTGCGGGCCGTGCGTGTCACGGACCCTGACCAGCTCGGCGGCGAGCCGGTCGAGCACCTCGTCCCAGCCGACCTCGACCCAGCGGTCGGCGCCGCGCCGCGCGTCCGGGCCGGGGCCGTCGGTCCACCACCCGAGCCGCACCGCAGGCCGCCGCACCCGCGCCGGGTGGTCGACGGCGGAGGCGACGTTGCCGAGCAACGGCGACGGGTCGGGGTCGCCGGGCCGGGGGAACACGGCGAGCCCCGTCCCCGACGGCACCGCCCGGAACGACCCCCAGTGCGAGCTGTGGTGGCGGGCGGAGGGCGGGGGAGCGGGGGCGGCCACGTTCGCGAGTCAAGGCGTCCGGGGGCGGCGGTGTCCAACGATGATCCGCCATCGGCGTCGATCGTCTCCCGTGATCGGTCCCGGTCGCGGTGCGGGGGCCGCCCGCCGTCGGGGCACTAGGGTGGGCCGGTGTCGAGACCGGACCCGAGGACCTCCCGATGACCGGACGTGCACCCGGTGGCGCCTCCCGTGGCGGCGAGATCCAGTCCGTGGCCCGGGCGGCCTCGGTGCTCGGCATCGTCGTCGACAGCGACGGCGGTCTCACGACGACCGAGATCGCCAAGATCACCGGGATGACCGTGTCGACGGTGCACCGGCTGGCGCACACCCTGGTGTCGGGCAACCTGCTGTGCCGCGACGCGGCATCCGACCGGTTCCTGCCCGGCCCGCTGCTGCTGCGGCTGGCCCGCAAGTCGCTCGGCTCCTCCGGGGTCCCCGAGGCGGCGGACGTGCTGAAGGAGCTCGCGGACCGCACGGGTGAGACCGCGAGCATCGGCATGCGCCGTGGCGACGACGTGCTCGTGGTGCTGTCGGTGCCCTCGACCCGGGCGCTGCGCTACACCGGGCAGCCGGGGCGCCGGGTCCCGCTGCTGGACTCGGCGATCGGGCACGCCGTCGTCGCGTTCGGGACCGACCCGCTCGACGAGGCCGCTGCGCTGCTCACCCGCTCCGGGCACCGTTCGCCGGAGTCGTGGCTCGCCGAGACCGACCTGCTCGCCACCCAGTTCCGCGGCTACGCCGTGCTCGACGACCCGCACGACGACGCCCTGCGCGCGGTCGCGGCGCCGCTCGTCGGCCCCGGCGAGGTCGTGCGGATGGGGGTGGAGGTCCAGGGTCCGGTGAGCCGGCTGCCCGACGGCTCCCTCGACGAGGTCGGCGCGCTGGTCCGGACCGCAGCGGACGCACTGGAGGGGCTGCCGGTGTCGATGGCGTTCGGGGAGTTCTGAGAGGGCGATCCCGAACCGGACGAATCTGGACACGTGTCCGTACATTGCGCACTGCGGAAGTGTGTCCCGCATCCTGCAAACTGCCTGTTGACGGGCCTGTCCGTCGCTTCCTACGGTGGTGTTCACCGCACCGGGAGGAGGACGCGTCGTGACCGCTGTGCGTGACGAGATCGTGGTGTCGCCGAACCACGTCGTGTTCGACCTCCCCGAGCTCGTCGCGGTCTCGGAGGGGCTCTTCACCGAGGCAGGCCTGTCGGTCCGCTTCGAGGACCCGGCCGACCGCTCCGCCGACGCGCGCCGCAACCCCGGTGTCCGGTACAAGGAGTCGCAGTTCGCCGCGGCCCGCGCCGACGTCTACAACGTCTGCGAGTGGGGCGGCATCGACCGTCTCGAGCGCGACGCCCGCGGCGGCCGGATCGGGCACCTGCGTGCCGCCGTCGTCGCCCAGGCGCTCGTCAGCCTCGACCCGGAGCTCAACGAGCCGCACGACCTCGCCGACGTCCCGGTCTCGATCAACGAGTACACCGGGTCCCACTACACCGCGTTGCACCTGCTGGAGGGCACCGTGCCCCGGCAGCGGATCGCACTGGTGCACGGGGGCCGGCCGGTCGACCGGCTCGACGCGCTGCTCGCCGGCCGGTCGCGGGCGACGATGCTGATGGAGCCGTTCCTGTCCGCGGCACTGGTCCACGGTGCTCACGTGCTGGGTACCTACACCTACCGCGGGTCCCAGGTGGTGGCCCCGCACCTGACCGCCGAGCAGCAGGCGGCCTACCGGGGCGCGGTGAACAGTGCCGTCGACCTGATCAACGCCGACCGTGCCCGGTGGGCTCCGCTGGTCGCAGCCGAGGCCGGCGACCGGCTCGACCCGGCCGACCTGCGGTCCGACCACTACCGCTACACCCACATCGTCCCGTTCACCGAGCAGCGGTTCACCGAGACCTACGCCTGGATGCGGTCCTGGCGGCTCACCGACGGCCGCTCCGGCTACGAGACGCTGCAGGCACTGCGATGACCGGCGCCCGCACGCGGCTGCTCACCAGCCGCCGGCACATCGACCTCTGCCGGATCAACGGTGGGACGTGTCCGGGCCCGTCGGCCCGCTGACCCACCGGCCTTCTCATCCCGCCGGGCCCCACGGCCCGTTCCCATCCGGCCGCGCTCCGCGCGACGCCGGTCCTCGTCGCGCCCGCGCGCGGACTCCTCCCCGGACACGGAGACCCACCCATGCCCGAACATCCCCTGACCACCGACCGGCGCACCGTTCTGCGCGCCGTCCTCCTCGGCGCCGCCGGCCTCGCCGCCACACCTCTGCTCGCCGCCTGCGGTGGTGCGGCAGGCGGGCGGGCCGGCGCCCGGGTCGAGGACTCCGGCGCGGGCACCGCGAGCTCGGTGATCCGGCCGATCGCCGAGCAGAACGGCCTGCTCGAGGGGCTCGACCTCAGCTACGTCTCGGGCACCGGTCCGGGGGACGTGCAGAACAAGCTGCTCTCCGGCGCGCTCGACGTCGCGAGCTTCGGCC
Organism: Pseudonocardia sp. TMWB2A; assembly: GCF_017312135.1. Lineage (NCBI taxonomy): Bacteria > Bacillati > Actinomycetota > Actinomycetes > Pseudonocardiales > Pseudonocardiaceae > Pseudonocardia > Pseudonocardia sp. TMWB2A. The sequence goes on along the minus strand of NZ_QKQY01000002.1, from coordinate 4,789,315 downwards.
CGCTGGGAGCGGTCGTCGCAGCCGAGGCGGGGTCGGACGTCGTGCTGTTCTCACCCAATCTCACCAACCACGTCCGCTGGCTGGTCCCGGAGAACAGCCCGTACCGGACGCCGGCCGACCTCCGGGGCAAGCGGGTCGCGACGCCGCCGAACAACAGCGACGCGTTCCGCTCCACCCAGCTCGCGGCCGCGGTGAACGGGACCGACCTGAACGCCGAGTACGAGCTGTTCCCCGGCGCCGTACTGGCCGGGCTGGCCCTGTTCGACCGCGGCGACGTCGACGCGATCGTCACCATCGAGCCCAACGCGACACGGCTGGTCGGGCGGGGTGCCCGCCAGATCGCCACCGTCGGTGAGCAGTGGGCGCAGGGCACCGGCGAGGACCCGGCGTCGCTGATCCTCAACGGGCAGGGCACCGTCCGTTCCTTCCTGGACCGCGACCCGGTCGCCGCCCGCGCGGTCGCCGACCTGCGGGTGCGCGCCCACGAGATCATCCGTGAGCGACCCGCGGTCCTGACCGACCTGCACGAGGTCTACGGCATCCCGGCCACGGAGCGGGCCGCGATCGCCCTGTTGCCCGAACGGATGCGGGACGTCTACCCGGTCGAGTGGGGGGCGCCCGCGTTCGCGAACCTGCAACGCCAGGTCGAGGTCGCCCGGCAGGTCGGCCTGGTGAAGGCCGTGCCCGCTCAGCTGCCCTGGACCGAGCTGGGGGCGGCATGAGCACCGGTACGGACCCCGGCACGGCCGCGCCGACGGCCCCGGCACCGCCCGGCCCCGGCTCATCGCCCGGCGCCGGGTCCGGTCGCCGACCGGCGGACACCGGAGCGTCCGCGGGCGGGGGGCGGACGGTGCTGCGGGCGGTGGGCCCGGCCGCGGCGTTCCTGGTCCTCGCCGCCGCGGGGTGGCAGCTCATGGCCGTGCTAGTCGACTCCGTGCTGGTCCCGGGCGTCGGGGACATCGCGGGTGAGCTCGTCGGCATCGTCGTCGACGGCGATCTCGTCACCCAGCTCGGCATCACGGTGCTGCGGGTGGCGCTCGGTTTCGCACTGGCCTTCGTCGTCGCCGTCGCGGTGGGGATCGCGATGGGGCGCAACGCCGTCGCGCGCCGGTTCTGCGAGCCCGCGGTGCTGCTCGGCCTGACCATTCCGGGGCTGGTGTGGGCGCTGCTGTGCGTGATCTGGTTCGGCGTCGGTCTGGCCAACCCGGTGATCGCGGTGGCTCTGGCCTCGGCGCCCGCGCTCGTCCTGACGATCTACCAGGGCGTGCGCTCGGTCGACCCGGACCTGCTGGAGATGGCGCACGTCTACCGGTTCTCCCGCCGCACGCGGCTGCGCCGGCTGTGGTTGCCCGCGCTCGCGCCGTCGCTGTTCGCCGGTGCCCGGCTGGGCCTGTCGCTCGGCTGGAAGGTGATCGTGCTCGTGGAGGTCTTCGGGATGTCGAGCGGGGTGGGCTACCAGCTCAACAACGCCTTCGCCGGGCAGAACGTCGCCGCCGTCCTGGCGTGGACGCTGCTGTTCGCCGTCGTCATGGCGGTGCTGGAGTACGGCGTGCTGCAGGGCCTGGAGCGGCGCGCCGGCCGCTGGCGCAGAGCGGTGACGGTGTGAGCGCCCCGGCCACCACCCGGATCCGGCTCGACGGTGTCGGGAAGACCTTCGTCGACGTCCGCACCGGCACGCCGCAGACCGTCCTGGAGGACTTCTCGCTGACCGTCGAGGAAGGTGAGCTCGTCGCGTTGGTCGGCGCCTCGGGGACCGGCAAGACGACCCTGCTGCACGTGGTCGCCGGGCTGACCGTGCCCGACCGCGGCACCGTCGAGATCGGACGGCCCCGCCTCGGGGTGGTGTTCCAGCAGCCGCGTCTGCTGGACTGGCTCCCGGTCCGGCAGAACGTGGTCCTCGCGCTGGAGGCCGCGGGCCTGGAACCGGGCGCCGCGGACGCGGTGCTCGAGGCGGTGGGGCTCGCCGAGTACGCCGGGTCCTATCCGAGCGTGCTGTCCGGCGGTCAACGTCAGCGGGTCGCGGTGGCACGGGCGTTCGCGGTCGAGCCCGACCTCGTGCTGCTCGACGAACCGTTCAGCGCGCTGGACGAGCTGACCGCCCGCAAGCTGCGGCTGCTGCTGCAGGAGCTGTGGATGCGCCGTCCCCGCACGGGCCTGCTCGTCACCCACAACCCGCTGGAGGCGGCCCTGCTCGCCGACCGCGTCATCGTCCTGGCCGGCCGCCCGGCCCGGATCGCCGCGGAGCACCACGTCGACCGGGCCCGGCCCCGCTCGGCGGAGGACCCGCACCTGTTCGACCTGCACACCCGCATCGTCGCCGCGCTCGCCTGAGCGCGCATCCGACACCGCTCTCGCCCGAGCGCGGTGCGCCCGAACGGAAGGGAACGACCTCATGACCGAGCGTCCGAAGGTCACCATGGAGCTGCTGTCCCTGGTGTTCTCACTGCCCCAGCTCGTCGCCCAGGACGAGGGCTACTTCGCCGACGAGGGGGTCGACGTCGAGTTCGTCACCAAGGCCTACGCGAACGCCGGGCTCTCCCCGCTGGAGGACCACGAGCTCCTCAGCGCGTTCGGCGCCACCAAGTCACACTTCGAGAGCGGTGAGGCGTCGCTGTACCGGGCCTGCGAGTGGGGACAGGTGCGCCGGGCCCAGGACACCGCCGTCGGCGGGCGGGTCGTCTCGAAGCGGGCGGCCGTGAACGGTCAGGCGATCATGGTCCGAGGGGACCACCCGGCGACCCACCCGCAGGACCTCGCGGGGGTCACGGTGGCGGTGAACTTCCACCACGGCTCGCACTACGTCGCGCTGCAGACCCTGGAGGGCTTCCTGCCGCGGGAGGAGATCTCGGTCGCGCACTACGGTGGCCCGCAGGTCCGTTTCGAGGCGCTGCGCGACGGCACCGTGGAGGCCGCCGCCCTGATGGAGCCGTGGATCACCCTGGCCGAGAAGCAGGGTTACAAGGTACTGGCCGAGGCGTTCTACGTCGGTGCCGAGATCGCGAGCCCCCAGGTCGACGAGGACACCTACGCCCGGGTGAACCGCGCCGTCGTGCGGGCGGTGGCGGCGATCAACGCCGACCCGCGCCCGTACCTGCACCACCTGACCGGCGAGATCCCGGCCGAGCTGGGGACCGTGGAGCCGCACGAGATCCCGCTGGGCCGGCTGCGCTACGTCGACCCGGCGCCGTACCCGCAGGCGCAGTTCCAGCGCACCTACGACTGGATGGTGTCCTGGGGCCTGATCGAGCCGGACCGCACCTACGAGGGCCTGGTCAAGAACCTCGTGGAGGTCTGAGACGGGTGACCACCCCGCTGCGGCCACGTCCGGGTGTCCGGGCGTGGCCGCTCTACGTCGGCGGCTTCCTGGGCCCGTACGCCAGCACGATGGTCACGCCGATGGTGCACGAGGTCGCGACCGGCCTGGCCGGCACACCCGAGGTGACGGCCGCGGCCGTCACCGCCTACATGCTCCCGTTCGCCGCGGTGATGCTGGTGTCGGGGACCCTCGCCGAACGCTGGGGTCGCGCCCGCACCATGCAGGTGTCGCTGGTGGCGTTCGTGGGTGCCTGCGTGTGCTGCGTGCTGGCCCCGACCGTCGAGTGGTTCCTCGCCGCCCGCGCGCTGCAGGGGGTCACGAACGCGTTCACCACACCGCTGCTGGTCGCCGCGATCACCGACCTGGTCCCGCGGGCCGGGCTCGGCCGGGCGCTGGGCTTCTTCGCCGGGATGCAGGCCGCCGGGCAGGCGGCGAGCCCGCTGGTGTCCGGGCCGTCGGCGGCGCTGGACTGGCGGCTGGCATTCGTGTTCCCGGCCGTGGTCGCGGTGGTCCTGGCGGTGTTCCCGCCGACGATGACGGCCGGACCCCGCCCCGCCGGGCCACCGCCGGTACGTGCGCTGCTGAACCGGAACCTGGCGCTGGCCTGTGGGCTGTCGTTCCTCTGCTACCTGGCGGCCGTGGGGCTGACGGTGCTGTCGATCCTGCGCGCCGAGGCCGACTTCGGGCTCGGGCCGTGGCAGCGCGGCCTGCTCGCGGCCGCGTTCGGTGTGGCCGGTCTGCTGGCCGCGCCGCTGCTGGGCCGGCGGCTGGACACGCTGGGACCGCGCCGGACCGGGGTGCTGATGAACCTCCTGCTGGCGGCCGGGCTGCTCCTCGCCGCGCTCGGGCCGACGGTGTGGCTGCTCGGGCTGGGCATTGCCGCGGTCGGCGCCGCGGTCACCGGTCTGCGCACGACGGTCAACGCCGTGGCGGCGACGAGCACCGTCGGCAACCGGGCGGGGGCGGCGTCACTGGCGCTGTCGGCCCAGTTCTTCGGCGGCGCGCTGGCGCCGCCGGTGTGGGTGCCGCTGTACGCCCACGCCGGGGCCGCGGGGTTCGCCGCCACCGCCGTCGCACCGGTGCTGGCGCTGGCGCTGCTGGCCGCGGTGCGGGTCAGGTCCAGCGGCGCAGCAGCGCCCGCTCGGCCAGACCGAGCAGCGCGTCGGTGAGCTTCCCCAGCACCGCGAGGAGCACGATCGCCAGCAGGAGGATGTCGGTGCGCCCGGTGTTCTGGCTGTCGATCAGCAGGAACCCGAGCCCGATCGACGACGCGATCAGCTCCGCCGCGACCAGGAACAGCCAGCCCTGCGCGAGCCCGAGCCGCAGCCCGGCGAGCGCGGGCGGCGCGATCGCCGGCAGCTGCACCTGCAGGAACAGTCGCAGGCCCGAGCGTCCGTAGGCGCGGCCGACCTCGACGAGCCGGTGGTCGACGTGGTCGAGTGCGGCCGCGACCGTCGTGTAGACGGGGAAGAACGCCCCGATCGCCACGAGAGTGATCTTCGGGGTCTCGCCGATGCCGAGCCACAGGAGCAGCAGCGGCACCCAGGCCAGCGAGGGCACCGCACGCAGCGCCTGCACGGTGGGGGCGAGGAGGGACCGCGCCCGGGAGGAGAGCCCGACGAGCCCACCCAGCAGCAGGCCCGCCCCTGCACCCGCGCCGAAGCCGAGCAGCACCCGCTGCACGCTGATCGCGACGTGCTGCCACAGCTCGCCACGTCCGGCGAGCTCACCGAGTGCGGCGGCGACGTCGAGCGGGGCGGGCAGCTGCGCGGGAGAGAACCGTCCGGACGCCGCGAGCAGGTGCCAGCCGAGGACCAGCAGGACCGGCAGCACGAGGCCGGCGGCGGCGCCGGTGAGCAGCCTGCGACGCGTCGGCCGGTCCGGGGCGGCCGGTCCCGGCGTCGCTGGAGCCGGTGTGGGGCGGGTGCCCCTGGTCCCGGTGACGGTCACGGCCGGCTCCCGTCCGACCGGGTGCCGGCGGCCTGCTCGGCGAAACGTGGCTCGAACAGGGTGTCCAGCGCGGTGCGGGCGTCGCTCTCGGAGCGGACCAGGTTCTCCGACACCAGGATCGGCAGCAGTCGCTCCAGCACCGCCCGCTGGTCGGGGCCGGGGACCGGGTCGATGTCGAGCCGGGTGCGCTCGGTGAGCTGCTTGCGGGCGACGGCCGGGTCGATGGACGCGGCCCGGGCCAGCGTCGCCACGGCCTCGTCGGGGTTCTCGGCGATCCAGGCCCGCGCCCGCTCGTAGGCCCGCACGACGACGGCCGCGGTGTCCGGGTCGCGTTCCAGGAACGACTCGGTGGCGTTGAGCAGCCCGTAGGAGTTGAAGTCGAGGTTGCGGTAGACCAGCCGCGACCCCACGGAGAGCTCGGACTGCGCCATGAACGGGTCGAGACCGGCCCAGGCGTCGACGTCGCCCCGCTCCAGCGCGGTGCGCCCGTCGGAGTGCTGCAGGTTCACGATCTCGACGTCGTCGCGGTCGAGCCCGGCCCGCGCGAGAGTCTGTACGAGGAAGAAGTACGGGTCGGTGCCCTGGGTGACGGCGACCTTGCGCCCGCGCAGCTGCGCCGGGTCGGTGATCGCCGAGCCGGCGGGCACCACGATCGCGGACCACTCGGGCCGGGAGTAGACGTCGATCGAGCGGATCGGGGACCCGTTGGCGCGGGCCAGCAGCGCCGGGGTGCCCGCCGTCGAGCCGACGTCGATCACCCCGGCCCGCAGGTTCTCGTTGGCCTTGTTCGACCCCTGCGAGAGCACCCACTCCACGTTGTCCCGGCCGAGCTCCTGCTCCAGCCAGCCCTGCTCGCGGATCACCAGGCTCTCGGGGTTGTAGTAGGCGTAGTCCAGCCGGACCGCGGCCGCTCCGCCTCCGGAGTCCCCGGCGACGGTGCCGTCGGCGTTCTCCCCGGCCGCGCAGCCGGCGAGCAGCAGCAGGGCGAGCAGGGCGGGCAGGACGGTGCGCAGCGGGCGCATGGTCGGTCTCCCGTTCATCGCTGGGTGGGGATGCGGCTGTGCTGGGCGGGGACGCCGAGGCGGGACAGCAGGTCCGCACGCAGCGCCGTCGCGGCGGGGTCGGAGCGGTCGCGGGGGCGTGGCGACGGCGGCCGCAGCGTGTGCACCACCGCGGCACCTCGGTCGGGGGCCGCCCGACCGAGGACGACGACCCGGTCGGCGAGGTGCAGGGCCTCGTCGACGTCGTGGGTCACGAGCAGCACGGTCGCCCCGGAGGCGCGCTGCAGGTCGTCGACCAGGTCCTGCATCCGCAGCCGGGTCAGTGCGTCGAGCGCGGCGAACGGCTCGTCGAGCAGCAGCACCCCGGGGGTGCGGACGAGCGCGCGGGCGAGCCCGGCCCGCTGGGCCATGCCGCCGGAGACGGCCCGTGGCCGGTACCCGGCGAACTCGGCGAGCCCCACCGCCTCCAGCGCGCGGGCGACGGCGTCGGCCCGCTCGTCACGGGGTGTGCGGTCGGGAAGCCCGAACGCGACGTTGTCGGCGAGGGTGCGCCAGGGCAGCAGCCGCGGCTCCTGGAAGACGACGGCGGCACGGCCCTGCACGCCGTCGACGCGCTCGTCGTCGACCCGGACCTCGCCTGCGGACGGGTGGTCGAGACCGGCGACGAGCCGCAGCAGGGTCGACTTGCCGCAGCCGGAGGCGCCCAGCAGGGCGACGACCTCACCGGCGGCGACGTCGAGGTCGACCTCGTCGAGCACGACGCGGCGGTCGGGACCGGAGCCGAAGGCGCGGTCGACGGCGGACAGGCGGACGGACGCGGGCGGCGCCCACGTGGCGGCGGTCTGCACGACGGGAGTCCTGTTCGGGCGCGACGGGGACGGACGGCGGTGGTCGCGTCAGGCCCGACAGGTCGCGCCGGCGAGGTACCCGAGGTCGAGCCAGATGCGGCCGACCAGCAGGTCGCCCACGCTCGGTCCGGGAAGTCGCACGCGGAGATCATACGAACGGGTGAACGAATTCGGAAAGCGATGGTGAGTTTCGTCGTCTCCGTGCGAATCCGGTGCGCCGTCGTGTTAGGCGATCACTCGACGGAGTGGTCGGTCCGTCCGGGACGCCGCCGGCCCCTGGATCGGCCGCGAGCCGGAGGGCGACGACGACACCACGACGTCCGGCCCGGCTCGGCACGACCGGGCCGTTCGCGCGGCGGGTCGTGCGCCGGGCTCGGCGCGAACGGGCCGTTCGTGCCGACCTACGGGACGAACGGCCCGCCCGTGCAGCGGGGAGCGGGACCGCGGGCCGGGAGGGGAGCCGGGTCAGGCGGGGGTCGGGCCCCGGCGCCGCGCGTGGACGGCGGCGGGGTGGTCGGCCCGGACCCGGGCCTGACCGGCGCCCTGCAGGTGCTCGCGCAGCGTCGCACCCTCCGGCGCCTCGGCCAGGACCCCGCGCCGGCGCAGCTCGGGCACCACGTGCTCGACGACGTCGGCGAAGGTGCCCGGGGTGACGGCGTAGGCCAGGTTGAACCCGTCGACGTCGGCGACCTCGGCCCAGCGCTCCAGCTCGTCGGCGACCGTCTGCGGCCCGCCCACGACGACCGCGCCCATCCCGCCGATCCCGATGTGCTCGGCGATCGCCCGCGGCGTCCACTCACGGGTCGGGTCCGCGGTGGTGAACAGCTCCACCGCGCTGCGGATGGCCTCGGTCTCGGCGAACCGCAGCGGCTCGTCCGGGTCCATGGTGGACAGGTCGAGGCCCGACCAGCCGCCGTAGAGGGTGAGCGCGCCCTCCAGGCTGACGTACTGCGCGAGGTCGGCCCAGCGCTCCCGGGCCTGCTCGTCGGTGGCGCCGGTGATCACGGTGACCATCGTGAAGACCTTCACCGCGCGTGGGTCGCGGCCCTGCGCGGCGGTCTGCCTGCGCAGCTCGGCGACCCGCGGCGCCAGGGTCTCCGGGGTGGGGGAGATGACGAAGACGCCCTCGGCGTGCCGGGCGGCGAACGTCGTGCCGCGCGACGACGCACCGGCCTGGAAGATCGTCGGGGTGCGCTGCGGCGACGGCTCGGTGAGCCCGATGCCGGGCACGTCGAAGAACTCGCCGTGGTGGTCGATCGGGCGGACCTTCGCCGGGTCGGTGTAGACGCCCTTCTCCCGGTCGAGCAGCACCGCGTCGTCGTCCCAGGAGGCCTCCCACAGCTGGTAGACGACCTCCATGAACTCGTCGGCGACGTCGTAGCGCCGGTCGTGCGGCACCTGCTTCTCCAGGCCCAGGTTGCGGGCCGCGGACTCCAGGTAGGAGGTCACGACGTTCCACGCGACCCGGCCCCGGGTGTAGTGGTCCAGCGTGGAGAACCGGCGCGCCAGGGCGTAGGGCTTCTCGTAGGTCAGCGAGACGGTGATCCCGAAGCCGAGCCGCTCGGTGACCGCGGCCATCGCCGACACCGCCAGCGTCGGGTCCCCGACGGGGACCTGCACGCCGTCGCGGATCGCCGGTTCGGGGCCGTCGCGGTAGACGTCGTAGAGCCCGACGACGTCGGCGACGAACAGGCTGGTGAACCCGCCGCGCTCCAGCAGCTGCGCCAGATCGGTCCAGTAGCGCAGGTCGTGGAAGGTGTGCGAGCGGTCCTCGGGGTGGCGCCACAGCCCGGGCGACTGGTGCCCGGCGCAGGTCATGTCGAAGGCGTTGAGGTGCAGCCGTCGCGGGTGGCCGGTCATCGCTTGCCCGCGCTCCAGGCGTAGGGCAGGTCGGTGCCGTTGAGCACGTGGTCACCGATGGACTGCAGCTTGTAGATCAGCGGGTTGTGCGTGGAGATGACCCGGGCGTTGCGCCAGTGCCGGTCCAACCGGAGCTTCTCCGAGGTGATCGAGGCACCGCCGACCTCGAACAGCTCGGTCGTCGCGTCGAGCACCGCCGGGATGACCGCGGCCTGGGCGTGGGCGACGTCGAGCTCCACCCGGTCGAGCAGCTCCGCGTCCTCCCCGCCCGCGGCCAGCAGCGCGTCGAGCTGCTCGGCGATGGTCAGCACCAGGGCGCGCGAGGACCACGCGGCGGCCGAGAGCCGGCCGATGACCTGCTGCACCAGCGGGTCGTGGCGGGGCAGATCGGCCGGGGCGTGGGTGAAGGTGCGGGTGCGCTCGCGGACCCAGGCGGCGACGTCGTCGGTGGCGCGCCGGGCGATCCCGGCGAGCACGGCGAGCTGCACGAGCTGCAGGTAGGAGGTGCCCCAGCCGCGGCCCTCGGTGCCGTAGCCGGGGCCGAGGACCCGGTCGCGGGCGACCGCGACGCCCCGGAAGTCGGTGGTGCCGCTGGCGGTGAGGCGCTGGCCGAAGCCGTCCCAGTCGTCGTGCTGCACGACGCCCTCGGCGTCGCCGTCGACGAGCACGGACACGCGCTCCCCGTCGAGGTCGGCGGCGACCAGGATCTGGTCGGCGTAGAGGCTGCCGGTCGAGTAGTACTTGGTGCCGTCGAGCCGGTAGCCGTCGCCGTCGGGGGTCAGCGTCGTGCGGTACCGGTCGATCGCGCCGACGCCGGGCTCGGTGATCGCGTTCCCGACCAGTCCACCCTCCGCGACGGCGGCGAGGCGGGCGTCGCGGTCGGCGCCCGGTGCGGCGAGCAGCAGGTCGTCGACGTACCACCAGTGCACGCGCAGCGCCTGGGGCAGGTTCGACTCCGCGGCGGCGAGGTCGACGAGCAGCCGGAACTGCTGGCGCACCGTGGCGCCGTAGCCGCCGAGCTCCACGGGCAGCCGCAGCGCGCCGAAGCGCTCCGCCCGCAGCGCGGCGACCTCGTCGCGGGCGAGGGCCCGGCCCTGCTCACGGGCCACCGCGCCCTGCGCGATCCGCGCGAACACCGGCGCGAAGACGGCGTCGAGCTGCTCGTCGGTCCAGGCGGCGCGGCCGTCGGTGCCGGTGGGGGCGGGGGAGGTGGTGGTCACGGGAGGTCCTTCCGGTGGGGCGGCGACGCGCCGGGGCACGACGGCGGCGCGGTGGCGCCGGGGTGGGGTACGGGTGGGTGCCGCGGTGCGGGGCCGGCGGTCCGCGGGAACGTCCGGGCCCCGTCGGGCCGGCGGCGGGCGGGGGCCCGGCGGCCGCGACGGCCGCCGGTGGTCCCGCAGGACCGGGCGCGGTACGGATCCCGGTCGGCGAGGGCGTGGCCTCAGCGGCGACGGGCCGAGCGCCGACACAGCGCCGACGCCACGCGCGCGAGGTCGACATGGCCTCGCGTGGTCAGCAGCACCGATCCGGTCACGGACGCCACGGTAGCCGTGACCGGCGCCGTCACCCAAGGGGACGGGGACCCGGATCACCGGCGTCCTGCCTGGTGGGAGGCATGATCCGGGTCGTCCGGACAGGTGTCCCGCGGGCTGGGCGGTCCACTGTGGAACACCGTGTGACCGTCGTCCCGGCCGACTTGCGCCGGCGGGTGCGGCACTGTTCCGTCTCCCGGATGGGAGTCACCCTGCACTGGTTCCTGCCCACCATGGGCGACGGCCGCCACCTCGTCGGGGGAGGCCACGGCAACGCGACCGGGTCCGCCGGCGCCATCCGTCCCGCCTCGATCGAGTACCTCACCACGGTCGCCCGGGCCGCGGAACAGGCCGGGTTCGACGGCGCGCTCACCCCGACCGGCGCCTGGTGCGAGGACGCGTGGCTCACCACCGCGATGCTCGTCGCGCACACCGAGCGCCTGAAGTTCCTCGTCGCGTTCCGGCCCGGATCGATCTCCCCGACCCTGGCCGCCCAGCAGGCCGCGACCTTCCAGCGCCACTCCGGCGGCCGGCTGCTGCTCAACGTCGTCACCGGCGGCGAGTCCCGCGAGCAGCGCGCCTACGGCGACTTCCTCGACAAGGACGCCCGCTACGCCCGGACGGGCGAGTTCCTCTCGGTCGTGACCCGGCTGTGGCGCGGCGGGACCGTCGACCTCGACGGCGAGCACGTCCGGGTCGAGACGGCGTCGCTGTCGCGGCTGCCCGACCCGGTCCCGCCGGTCTACTTCGGCGGGTCCTCCCCGGCCGCGGGTGACGTCGCCGCCGAGCACGCCGACGTGTACCTCACCTGGGGCGAGCCCGTGGAGGCCGTCCGGGAGAAGATCGGCTGGATCCGGAAGCTCGCCGCCGACCGCGGGCGCACCGTGCGCTTCGGGATCCGGCTGCACGTGATCACCCGCGACACCGCCGCCGAGGCGTGGGCGCAGGCGCAGAAGCTCCTCGACGCGCTCGACCCCGCGACGATCGCCGGGGTGCAGGCGGGGCTCGCGGCCTCGGAGTCGGAGGGGCAGCGCCGGATGCGGGCCCTGCACGGCGGGGTCAAGACCTCCGTCGAGGACCTGACGATCGCGCCGAACCTGTGGGCCGGGGTCGGCCTGGTCCGCGGCGGCGCGGGCACCGCACTCGTCGGGAGCCACACCGAGGTCGCCGACCGGATCGCGGAGTACCACGAGGCCGGGATCGACGAGTTCGTCCTCTCCGGGTACCCGCACCTGGAGGAGGCGTGGTGGATGGGCGAGGGCGTCATGCCGGTGCTGCGTGAGCGCGGCCTGTGGACCCCGCCCGACGGCGCCCCGGCCGACGCCGGATCGGCCCGGTCCGTCCCGTTCGCCGCCGACTACCGGACGTGAGCACCCTCGTCCCGGTGCGGGAGACGCCCCCACCCCGCTCACGTGGCGCGGGGTGGGGGCGTCGGGGTCAGGAGCCGGCGGGGGCGCGCAGGTCCTCGATCGCGGAGGCCACGTCGACCGGGGTGCGCAGCACGCCGTAGGCGGAGTAGCGGTCGGCGACCCCCTGCAGCTCGGCGACGAGCTCCGGGGACAGCGGCTGGGTGTCGCGCAGCGCCCGCTGCGCCATCAGGTCGGCCACCGCGGCCGGCCGCTTCGTCAGCTCCGCGTAGATCGCGGCGTTCTGCTGCTGGTGCTCCCGGGCCCACTGCAGGGCACGGCCGTAGCGCTCGGTGAAGTCGGTGAGCGCGGCGCGGGTGCCCGCGTCCTCCAGCGCCGCCGTGTTGGCGTCGAGGAAGGTCAGCCCGGTGCCGAGGCCCTTCGCGTCGCGCAGGATCCGCGCGCCGGACTCCTGCTGCGCGACCGCGGTGTAGGGGTCCCAGGTGGACCAGGCGTCGATCGCACCCGAGTTCATCGCGGCGGCCGCGTCGACCGGCTGCAGGAACGAGATCGTCACCTCGTCCGGCCGCACGCCGGCCTCCTCCAGCGCCCGCAGCAGCAGGTAGTGGCCGATGCTGCCCTGGGTGGTCGGCGAGACCTTCTTCCCGCGCAGGTCGGCGACCGACCGGATCGGGGAGTCCTTCGGCACGAGCAGCGCGAGGCCGCCCTGGCTGGGGGAGCGGGTCGCCTCGACGATCTTGATGCGGTCGGTGGAGGACAGCGCGGTCAGGGTGGGTGCGTCGCCGGCGATGCCGACGTCGATCGCCTCGCCGCGCAGTGCCTCCAGCAGCGGCGCGGCGGCCGGGAACTGCGCCCACTCCACCCGGTAGGGGGCGCCGTCGAGGGCGCCGGAGGCGTTCACCAGCGCCTGCTGGATGCCGGCCTGGTCGCCGACCCGCAGGGTGACCTGCGACAGGTCGGCCGGGCCGTCGTCGGCGGCGCCGGAGCAGCCGGTGAGCAGCAGCGCCAGCGCGGCGAGCACGGCGGGCAGGGCGAGCAGCGGTCGGCGGGTCACGGGGTGGTCTCCGGGTCGGTGAGCGGGGTGAGCGAGGGGAGGTTCACGACGATCCCCTCCTGGGTGCTGCGGGAGATCACGACGACGGCCGGCACCTCCGGGTCGGGGTTCTCCTCGCGGTGCGGGACCCACGGCGGCACGAACACGTAGTCGCCGGGCTCGGTCTGCAGGACCACCTCGCCGGTGCCGTCGTGGAAGACGAACCGCGGCCGGCCGGAGACGACGTAGATCGAGGTCTCCGCCTCGCCGTGGTGGTGGTCCCCGGAGTTCGTGGCGGGCGCGACGTGCGTCTCACCGGTCCAGAGCTTCGACGAGCCGACGGTCCGTCCGCTCACCGCCTCGCGGCGGGACATGCCGCTGGTCTGGGCGGTGTCGGCGGACAGCTCGGCGCCCCGGACGAGGTGCACCCGGGCGTGGTCGGGCGGGGTGGGAACGAGGTCGGGGTGGAACGGGTCGGTCCCGTGCGGGTGCGTGGTCACCGGGTATCGCCCTCCAGGGCGGTCAGGGTGCGGGTGGTCAGGAAGTCGGCGACGGTGCGTTCCAGGTCCGCCCACAGCGGCGCGGCCGGACCGCCGTCGCGGACCTGGGCGATCGAGCCCTCGGTGGCGCGCACGACGTCGGCGACGGTGATCTCCGCGGCCGGCCGGGCCAGCCGGTAGCCGCCCTCGCAGCCGCGGCGGCTGGTCACCAGGCCGGCCCGGCGCAGCGCGAGCATCACGTTGACCAGCGAGTTCAGCGGGACGCCGCGGGCGCGCGCCATCGCGTCGCAGGTGACGGTCGCGCCGTCGGCGGCGACGAGCTCGGCCAGTGCGCGCATCGCGTGGTCCAGCCGCGCCGAGACGGTCAGCGGCGCGGCGCGGCGCGCGCGGACCGGTTCCGCCGCGGCGGTCGGCGTCTCCTCGGCGAACCGGGCGCCCTTGGCGAGGCGCTCGAGGAACTGCACGAGCCGGGCGGCGACGATCCGGTGGAACTGGTCGTTGAGCACGTCGTGCACCCCGTCGACGACGACGGCGACGTCGTCGCCCGGGCGGGCCAGCGCCCGGATCCCGGCAACCGGGGCCACCGGGTCGGCGTCGCCGTGCAGCCACAGCACGGGGGAGCCGGGCAGCGGGTCCGACGGCGGCGGGGGCGGCGCCTGCGCGAACGCGCCCCAGGTGAAGTCGGGGTCGGACTCGAGCAGCCCACGGTGCACCGGGCAGGCGGTGCGGGCGTCGAGCTCCCCGGCCCGGTCCGCCGGCGGTGCCCCCGGGGCGCCGGTGGGCAGCCCCGCCAGCACGAGCCCGTCCGGCCGGACGGTGGCGGCCAGCTCCCAGGCGCGCAGCGCACCGGTGTCGGACCCGAGCAGCACCCGGGCCCCGGTCGCGCCGGCCAGCGCGGCGCCGACCTCGTCCACCCCGGCGCCGGGGCCGGGCACGGCGAGGGTCCAGCCGTCGACGGCGAGCCGTCGGCCGAGCCGGGCGTAGAGACCGGGGTGCTCCCCCCGGCCGGTCAGGACGGCGACGGTGCCGCGCGAGGTGCCCTCGGGGGTCCACACGGTGCCGGCGGTGGCGGGTGCGCTCACGCGGGGACCCCCACCCCGGCGGTGGCCGCGCGCCGGGCCAGCTCGGCCCGGACGGCGGGCAGCAGCTCGCTGCCGTAGCGGCGGGCGTCGTCGATCGGGTCGTAGCCGCGGATCAGCAGGGTGGTGACCCCGATGTCGGCGTAGTCGGCGAGCGCCGCGGCGACGGTGTCCGGGGTGCCGACGAGCGCGGTGGAGTTGCCGGCCGCGCCGGAGGCGGCCGCGGTGGCGGTCCACAGGCAGCGGTCGTGCAGCTCACCGGCCTCGGCGGCGGCGAGCAGCCGCTGCGAGCCGACGTTGGCCGGGGCCCCCGGCTCGCGCATCCGGGTGCCGGTGAACGAGCCGTGCCCGCCCCGGGCGGCGACGATCCGGTCCCGGACGTCGTGGGCGCGTGCCCACGCCTGCTCCTCGGTGTCGCCGAGGATCGGGCGGAAGGACACGCTGATCCGGGGCGGCTCGGTGCGGCCCGCGGCGCGGGCGGCGTCGTGCACCCGGGCGATCTGCTCGGCGGTCCCGGCGAGGGGCTCGCCCCAGAGCGCGAACACGTCGGCGTGCCGCCCGCCCACCCGGTACGCGGCGTCGGAGGACCCGCCGAAGTACACCGGGATCGGGCCGAGCGGACGGATCTCCTGGGCGACGCCGGCGACCCGGTAGTGCTCGCCGGTGTGGTCGAAGGGCTCGGGGTCGGTCCAGGCCCGGCGGACGACGGAGAGGTACTCGTCGGTGCGGGCGTAGCGCTCGTCCTTGTCCAGCCAGTCGCCGTCGCGGCGCTGGTCGGTGTCGCTGCCCCCGGAGATGACGTGCATCGCGACCCGGCCGCCCCCGCTGACGTGGTCGAGCGTGGCGTACTGGCGGGCGGCCAGGGTGGGCGCGGTGAAGCCGGGCCGGTGCGCGACCAGGAAGCCGAGCCGGTCGGTGTGCGCGGCGGCGTACGCGGCGACCTGCAGCCCGTCGGGCGTCGACGACGAGTGCCCGATGAGGACCTTGTCGAAGCCGGCCTCCTCGTGGGCGGCGGCGAACCGGCGGACGACGGCCGGGTCCAGGACGGGGCCGGTGGCGGGCCGGATCTCGGAGACCTCCTGGGTCCCGATCATGCCGATGAACTCGATGCTCACGCTCGCTCCTGGGGTCGGTGCACGCCGAGCCTGCCGAGCAGGTCGGCCCGCAGGTGTTGGAAGGCGGGGTCGGTGACGTCGCGCGGCCGGGGGAACGGGATCGGCGCGTCGTGCGCGATCCGGCCGCCGTCCATCACCAGGACGCGGTCGGCCAGGACGAGCGCCTCCTCCACGTCGTGGGTCACCAGCAGCACCGCGCAGCGGTGGCGCTGCCACAGCTCGTCGACGAGCCCGCGGGCGGTGATCCGGGTCAGCGCGTCGAGCGCGGAGAACGGCTCGTCGAGCAGCAGCAGGTCCGGGTCGCGGACCAGGGCGCGGGCCAGCGCGGCCCGCTGCGCCTCGCCGCCGGACAGGACCTTGGGCCACACGTCGGTGCGGTGGGCGAGGCCGACCTCGGTCAGCGCGGCCTCGGCGCGGGCGCGGTCCGGCCGTCCGGGCAGGCCCAGCACGACGTTGCGCCACACCCTCTTCCACGGCAGCAGGCGGGGTGCCTGGAAGCCGACGGCGCGGCGCCGGGCGACGGTGACCTCGCCGCTGACGTCGTTGTCGAGGTCGGCCAGGATCCGCAGCAGGGTGGACTTGCCGCAGCCCGAGGCGCCGAGCAGGGCGACGAACTCGCCGGGCTCGATGTCCAGGTCGAGGTCGGTCAGGACGGCCCGGTCACCGAAGTGCCGGCTCAGGCCGCGGACCGAGACGGGCCTCACCGCCCGCTGAACGCCGGTCGCCACGACAGCAGCCCCCTCTCCAGGGTGCGCACGACGAGGTCGCCGACCAGCCCGAGCACCGCGTAGAGCGCGAGGCAGACGACGATGACGTCGGTCTGGAAGAACTCCCGGGCGGTGTTCATCTCGTAGCCGATCCCCGACGTCGCGTTGATCGTCTCGCCGAAGACCAGGGCGAGCCACGCGGTGCCGAGCGAGTAGCGCAGCCCGACCAGGAACTGGGGCATCGCCGACGGCAGGATCACGTGCCGGACCTGGCCGAACCAGCCCAGGCCGAGGGTGCGGGCGGCCTCGACGAGCGTCGCGTCGACGTTGCGGATGCCACCGAAGAGGTTCATGTAGAGCGGGAAGGTCACCGCCAGCGCGATCAGCGCGATCTTGGGCTCCTCGCCGATGCCGAACCAGATGATCAGCAGCGGGATGAGCCCGATGACGGGCACCGTGCGCAGCATCTGCACGGGCGCGTCGATCACGTCCTCGCCGCGCCGGAAGAGCCCGGACAGGGTGGCGAGCAGGACCGCGGCGACGACACCGATCGCGATGCCGGACAGCACCCGCACGCTCGACACCGCCACCGCGCTCTGCAGCGCACCGTCGGCCCACATCTCGGCGGCCGTGACCGCGACGGTCGCGGGGGAGGCGAGGACGTCGCGCGGGAGGACGCCGGTGCTCGACAGCACCTGCCACAGCCCGATGAGCACGACCGGGGACGCGGTCTTGACCACCCAGCGGGGGACCCGGTCCGGTCCGCGGGTGTGCCGGGTGCGGAGGGTCTCGACCTCGGGCGGGGAGCTGGTGCGCTCCCGTTCGGAGACGGTCGTCATGGGGGCTCCTGGGGTTCGGAGGGCACGCCGGCCGGCCCGGGCGGTGCGGGTGCCGGGCGGAGGTGGCGGGCTCGTGGGCCGTCGCGGGGACGGGCCGGGTACGGGGGTGGGGTGCCGGAGGTACCGGCACGCCGGAACCGGCCGTGTCGGGCGGGCACGGTGGGACCGGTCTGCCCCACGGGGCCGGTGGGACGGGTGTCGTCAGGTGGCCGGGTGCGCCGGCGGGGTGCGGAGCCGCGGTGGTCCGCCCGCCCGGCGGTGGCGCACACCGGGCGGGGCCACCCGGCCGGCCGGGGTGCCGGACCGGCACCACAGGCGCGGCACGCCGGGGTGGTGCGGTCGGGGGCGCCGTCGAGCGGGACCGGGCGGCGCGGTGGGCCGTGCCCGGGTCAGGACCGACAGAGCGCCGACGCGACGCGCGCGAGGTCGATGTGCGCGCGCGTGGTCAGCGGAACCGGAACGGTCATACGGTGACGGTAACCGCCCCGGGCTCGAAACCCAACCCTTGGAGTTGGGATTGGAGTCACGACGTTTCGGCTGGTGGGAACGGGTGCGGGAACCCGTCCGGACACCTCGGATCACGCACGACCTGGCCGCCCGTACGCGGGTTCGTACGGGCGGCCCGGTCGTGGGACGGGGAGGTCGACGGCCGGGTCAGACGGTGAGCGCCAGCCCCCGGGCGCGCAGCACCCGTCGCTCCAGCGGCCGGAAGACCAGCAGCTCGACCCCGATGCCGACGATGAGGATCAGCAGGATCGCGGCGAACACCTGCACGATGTCGTTCACGTCGGCGCCGTTCTTCAGGTAGGCGCCCAGCCCGACCCCGAGCGCGGGTCCGGCCGCGATGATCTCCGCGGCCATCAGCGAGCGCCAGGAGAACGCCCAGCCCTGCTTGCAGCCGGCGAGGTAGCCGGGCAGCGCCGCGGGGAGCAGGACGTAGCGGGCCATCTGGTAGCCCGTCGCGCCCAGGACCTGGCCGGCCCGGGGCAGGATCGGCGGCACCTGGTCGATGCCCGCGACCAGGCCGTTCGCGATCGAGGGCACCGAGCCGAGCAGGACCACGAAGAAGATCGTGGTGTTGGTCAGCCCGAACCACAGCACCGCGGCGGGCACCCAGGCCACCGACGGCAGCGACTGGAGACCGGTGAGCAGCGGCCCGATCGCCGCACGGACCAGCGGCACCTTGGCGACGACCACGCCGAGCGGGGTGGCGATCACCAGGGCGAGCAGGAAGCCGAGCGCGGCCCGGCTGATCGAGGTCCACAGGATCGACCAGATCTCGCCGCTGACGACGGTCTCGCCGAACGCCTCGGCCACCGCGCCCGGGGCGGGCAGCCGGTACTCGGGCGTGACCGCCGAGGCCCAGACGATCTGCCAGACCACCACGATCGCCACGAGCGCGACGATCGGCGGCAGCCAGGTCCGCAGGAACCGCTGCCACCACGGCGTCGTCCGCTCGACGGGGGTGTCGAGCGCGTCGAGCCCGGCGACGGCGGCCGCGGAGTCGCGGTCGTCGTCGACGACGGTCATCGAGGACTCCTCACGCGGCATGGCTGGTGATCACCGCCCGCAGCCGTCCGGTGATGTCGTCGTGCAGCTCGGCCTGCGCCTCGGCGTCGTGACCGCCGGCGGGCACCGTCCACTCGCGGACGACGGTCCCCGGCCGCGACGACAGCAGCACGACCCGCTCGGCCAGCCGGACGGCCTCGCGGACGTCGTGGGTGACGAACACGATCGTCGTCCCGGTGGCCCGCCAGACCCGCAGCAGCTCGCCCTGCAGGACGTCGCGGGTGATGGCGTCGAGCGCGGCGAACGGCTCGTCCATCAGCAGGAGCCCCCCGGCGCCGTGGGTGTCGCCGAGGCCTGTGGCCGCGGCCAGGGCGCGGGCCAGCGACACGCGCTGGCGCATGCCGCCGGACAGCTCGTGCGGACGCTTGTCGCCCAGGCCCTCCAGCCGTACCAGGGTGAGCAGCTCCTCGGCCCGCTCACGCCGGGCCGACCGGCCGTGCCCGGCGAGCTTGAGCGGCAGCTCGACGTTGCGCAGCGCGGTCAGCCACGGCATGAGCGCGGCCTCCTGGAACATGAACGACGGCCGCGCCGACCCGACCCGGACCGCGCCCGCGGTGGGCCCGTCGAGCCCGGCGAGCAGGTTCAGCAGCGTCGACTTGCCGCAGCCGGACGCGCCGAGCACGCAGAGGAACTCGCCGTCGCCGACCCGCAGGTCGATCCCGTTGAGCGCGGTCACGGCCCCGGTGCCGGTGCCGAAGGTCTTGGCGACCCCGGACAGCTCCACGGCGGTGCCGCGGGTCCTCGGGCGCCGGGTGGTCAGGTCGACGGTCATCGGTGGTTCCCCTCGTCGATCGGAAAGGTCAGTTCGCGGCGGCGAGACCGGCCGGGTCCACGGCGGTCTCCCCGGAGCTGGTCCGGACCGCGTCGACCGCGGCCGGGTCGAGGAAGCCGGTCAGGTTCGCCTCGCTCTTCGCGATGCCCGCCGTGACCGAGTCCTTGGCCAGCTGCGGGAAGGTCGAGGCGAGCGGATCGGAGTCGAAGGACAGCTCGGTGAAGGCGCGGTCGAGGATGTTCGCCGCCAGCGGCTTGCCGGTGATCTCGCCGATCGCCTCGTTGGAGACGGTCTTCGCCTCGGCGGGGTTGTCGCGGATGAGCGCGATGGCCTTCTGCTCGCCCCGCAGGATCGCCTCGACGGTCTGCGGGTGCTGCTGGAGGAACTCGGTCCGGACGATGACGACGGTCGTCGGGAACTTCCCGCCGGGCCACAGGGACTTCTCGTCGACCAGGACCTTCGCCCCGGCGTCGACCAGGCGCGAGCTCCACGGCTCGGGCAGCCAGCCGCCGGCGACCTTGCCCTGCTTGAACAGGTCGAGGGTCTGCGGGTTCTCGATGTTCTGCACGGTCACCGCGGCCGGGCCCTGCCCGATCGGGAGCTTGTTCTCCGACAGCCAGGTCTTCAGCGCGATGTCCTGGGTGTTGCCCAGCTGCGGCGTCGCGATGATCTTGCCCTTGAGCTGCTCGGGGGAGGTGATGTCCGGGCTGGTCACCAGCTGGGCGCCGGCCGAGGTGGATCCCGCGACGAGGCGCACGGCCTCGCCGTTCGACTTGGTGAAGGCGTTGATCGCCGGGCCGGAACCGATGAACGCGACGTCGATCGAGCCGCCGAGCAGGGCGTTGACCTGGTCCGGGCCGGCGTTGAACGTCTGGGTGGTGAGCTTCGTGTTCCCCAGCTCGGCGGCGAACAGGCCCTGCTTCACCCCGACCAGCGCGGGGGCGTGGGTGATGTTCGGGAAGTAGCCGAGGCGGACCTCGGTCGCGGGGGAGGTGGCTCCCGCGGCGGTGGTGCTCTCGTCGGCGCGGGAGCAGCCGGCCAGCAGCCCGAGCGCGGTGAGCAGCGCGAGCAGGACGGCGGCGGTGCGCGCCCGGGATCCGGGACGCAGGACGTGCGGGGACATCGCGGGACGGGGTCCTTCCGTGGGGGCGGCGGGCGGTCGGGACGACCGCTGCGCGCCGGGGCCGGCCGGCCCTGGGAGGGCGTGCCGGGGTACGGGACGGGTGGCGGGCCGGAGTGGTGTCCGGCGGGCGGTTCCCGGTCCGGCGGGTGCCTCGCACGCCGGGGGCGTGGCGTTACGGCCCGCGGGACGGGAGACCGGTCAGCGACAGAGTTCGCTGTAGGCGGGCGCGCGCCGGCTCGGCCAGAACGGCTCGAGGCCGGTAGGGCGCAGGGGCACAGCGCGCCACGCCGTGCGCGCCTGCCGCTGGGGGACGGGGGCCGTCGCGTCCCCCACGAGCCGTGCGGGGCGCGAGGGCCGCCGCTGGCTCATCGTCACCCGACCAGGGTGCGCGGTGGTCACCTCTCCGGACAACCCGGCGTCCACCAACCAGGAACACGGTCAGCGTGTCCGGACATCTTCCCTGGCATCCGGGTGGTGGTTCCGCAGGTCGGGAGACTTGCTGCGGCGCAGGTCACTCGACTGTGATGCGGGTTGACACCGTCGGGCACCGGAAACCTACAGTCGGATCGCACACCATCCGGAGCGGCCGAGAGACCCGGCTCGACGACGCCGCAGCAACCCCCCGCAGCACGCGGGAGCGGGTGCTCCAGCCGGGTTCGATGGAGGAACCCATGCGCACGGTCGCCGAGCAGGTGCGTGCCGCGCACCATCCCCGGTACCGCCGCCACGTCGACCTGATGCGGGTCGCGGGCGCCACCTGTCGGGCCTGACCGGCGTCCCGCCGGGCGCCCCGCCCACCCCGTCCCGGCCGTCCACGACGGCCACCCGTCCCGGCCGCCGCGTCCCGCGGGCCGCCCCGACGTCCTTGTCGTCCCGTCGTGCCCCCGTTCGACGAGAAAGCGATGCCGTATGTCCACATCGGACACCACCACCGGCGACGGCCCTCTGCACCTGGCCGTCGCGCTCGAGGGTGCCGGCTGGCACCCCGCCGCCTGGCGCGAGCCCGGCGCCCGCCCCGGCGAGCTGTTCACCGCCCGCTACTGGACCGACCTGGCCCGCACCGCCGAGCGCGGGCTGCTGGACCTGCTCACGATCGAGGACGCACTCGGGCTGCAGTCCGGGGACCACCTGAGCGGCGCCGACCGGCGCACCGACCGGGTGCAGGGCCGGCTCGACGCCTCCCTCGTCGCCGCCTTCCTCGCGCCGCTGACCTCACGGATCGGGCTGGTCCCGACCGTCACCACCACCCACACCGAGCCGTTCCACGTCGCGTCGGCGCTGTCCACCCTCGACCACGACAGCCGCGGCCGCGCCGGCTGGCGGGTGCAGACCTCGGTGCGCGCCGACGAGGCCGCCCACTTCGGCCGCCGCACCGTCCCCGGCCTGCGCCGCGCCGACCTCGACACCCCGGCCGCCCGTGAGCTCGTCGCCGAGCTGTTCGGCGAGGCCGCCGACGCCGTCGAGGTGGTGCGCAGGCTCTGGGACTCCTGGGAGGACGACGCCGAGATCCGCGACGCCCTGACCGGGCGCTTCGTCGACCGGGACAAGCTGCACCGGGTCGACTTCGCCGGGGAGCACTTCGGCGTCGCCGGGCCGTCGATCGTGCCGCGCCCGCCGCAGGGCCAGCCGCTGGTCGTCTCGCTGGCCCACGGCTACGCCCCGGCGCTGCTCGCCGCCCGGGTCGGCGACGTCGTGTTCACCACCCCGCACGACGCCGACGACGCCGCCCGCATCGTCGCCCAGGTCCGGGCCGCCGAGGCCGCCGTGGGCCGCACCGCACCGCCGCTGCGGATCCTCGGCGACGTCGTCGTGGTCCTCGAGGCGACCGAACGCGCCGCCCGCGACCGGCTCGCCCGCCTCGACGCCCTCGACCCGATCTCCTCCGACGCCGTCGTCCTCGCCACCACCCCGACCGGGCTCGCCGACACCCTGCTGTCCTGGCGCCGTGCCGGCCTCGACGGCTACCGCCTGCGCCCGGCCGTCCTCCCGACCGACCTCGACGCGGTCGTCGACGGCCTGGTGCCCGAGCTGCAGGCCCGCGGCGCCTTCCGCACGACCTACGGCGAGACCACCCTGCGCGCGCGCTTCGGCCTGACCCGCCCGGTCAGCCGCTACGCCCCGGGAGCGGATCCCACCGCCGTACCGACCCTCTCCGGAGCGACCGCATGACCAGGACCGGCAGGAAGCAGATCGTGCTCGGCGCCTACTTCCCGGGCGTCAACCACGACACCGTCTGGAGCGACCCCGCCTCCGGCAGCCACATCGACTGGGAGTCCTTCGAGCACTGGGCGCGCACCGCCGAGCGCGGGAGGCTCGACCTGCTTTTCCTCGCCGAGGGGCTGCGGCTGCGCACCCGCGGCGGTGAGGTGTTCGACTCCGACGTCGTCGGGCGCCCGGACACCTTCACCGTGCTCGCCGCGCTGGCCGCGGTCACCGAGCACATCGGGCTGGCCGGGACGATCAACTCCACCTTCAACGAGCCCTACGAGCTGGCCCGCAAGTTCGCCACGCTCGACCTGCTCTCCGGCGGCCGGGCCGCGTGGAACGTCGTGACCAGCTCCGACGCCCCCACCGGCGAGAACTTCCGCCGCGGCGCGTTCCTCGGCCACCACCAGCGCTACGAGCGCGCGGGGGAGACCCTCGCCGCGGTCCGCGCGCTGTGGGACTCCTGGGGCTCCGACGCCGTCGTCGCCGACCCCGCGTCGGGCACCTTCCTGCGCGACGGCCACGTCGGCGACTTCGCGGTCTCGGGCAACCAGTTCGACATCGCCGGGCGCTTCACCACCCCGCGCAGCCCGCAGGGCCACCCGGTGGTGCTGCAGGCCGGGGAGTCCCCGGCCGGGCGCGACTTCGCCGCCGCGTCCGCCGACGCGATCTTCTCCCGCTACCAGAAGTTCGACGAGGCCCGCGCCTTCTACGACGACGTCAAGGCCCGCGTCCGGAAGGCCGGCCGCGACCCCGACGAGGTGCGGATCCTGCCCAGCGCGGGCGTCGTCCTCGGCGACACCGACGCCGAGGCCCGCGAACGGCACGCCCACATCCACGACCAGCAGGTCGACCCGTGGACCTCGATCGTGCTCGCCGAGATGGTGTGGAACCGGGACCTGTCCGCCTACGACCCGGACGGCCCGCTGCCCGACGTCGACCCCACCCCCGACGCCCCGAAGTGGATCGAGGGCCGGGCCCCGTTGACCCAGGACGCCCACGCGACCGTCGCCGCCTGGCGCGAGCTCGCCGCCGCCCACGGGTACTCCCTGCGCGAGACCGTCGCGCACGTCTTCGACCGCGCGGTGTTCGTCGGGACCCCGGAGCACGTCGCCGACGAGATCGACCGCTACGTGCAGGCCGACGCCTCCGACGGCTTCATCCTCGGCTCCCACGTCACCCCGTCCGGCCTCGACGAGGTCGTGGAGAAGGTCGTCCCGATCCTGCAGGAGCGCGGAGTGTTCCGGACCGACTACACCCCCGGCGCGACGCTGCGCGAGCACCTCGGACTCGCGAGCCCGTCGCGGTTCGGCGAGCGCCGCCCGGCGGTGGCGTCGTGACGCGCCGTCGTCGCGGATGGTGGCGGGACCTGCCCGCCGGCCGGTCGGCGGTGCTGCTCGCCGCCACCGCGCTCACCCTCACCGCCTGCGGCTCCGGCGCCGGGGGCGCCGCCGCCGACGCGGGCCCGCCGCAGCCGGGTGGGACGCTGGTGTTCGCGGTCTCCTCGGACCAGGGCTGCGCCGACCCGCAGCAGGTGCAGAGCAACGACTCGATCTACTCGCTGCGCCAGGTCGTCGACTCGCTCACCGACCAGGACCCGTCCACCGGGGCGATCGTGCCCTGGCTGGCGACCCGCTGGTCGTCGAACGCCGACGCCACCGCCTGGACGTTCACGCTGCGCCCCGGGGCCACGTTCTCCGACGGTGCGCCGGTCGACGCGGCCGCGGTGAGGACGAACCTCGACCGGGCGGTGAAGCTGGGCGCCCGCGGCAGCCTCCCCAAGGGGTACCTGGCCGGGTACACCGGCACCGACGTCACGAGCCCCACCGGGTTCACCGTCCGGTTCGCGAAGCCCAACGTGCAGTTCCTGCAGGGCACCTCCACCCACAGCCTCGGCCTGCTGTCCCCGGCCAGCGCCGCCCGCTCCGACGACGAGCGCTGCGCCGGCGTCGTCGGCTCCGGCCCGTTCACGATCGAGCGCTACGCCAAGAACGACGTCACCGTGCTCGCGAAGCGGGCCGGCTACGACTGGGGCTCGCAGCTGTTCACCCACCCCGGCGAGGCCTGGCTCGACCGGGCCGAGTTCCGCGTCGTCCCCGAGTCCGGGGTGCGGGCGGGCAGCGTGCAGTCCGGCGAGGTCGACGCGATCGCCAGCGTCGGCCAGCAGGACGAGGCCCCGCTCACCGGGGCCGGCGTCCAGCTCCCGGCCCGGCCGAACCCGGGCCTGCCGTTCGGGATCACGTTCAACCAGGGCACCCCGCTCGGCGCCGACGCCGCCGTCCGCGAGGCGGTGAGCCGGGGCATCGACCGCAACGAGGTCGTCGCCGCGGTCTACCCGAGCCAGACGCGCGCGGCGACCTCCCCGCTGTCGTCGACGACGCCGTCCTACGCCGACCAGTCCGCGCTCGTCGGCTACGACCCGGCCGCCGCGACGGCCGCGCTCGACCGCGCCGGGTGGGTGCCCGGGCCCGACGGCATCCGCGCCAAGGGCGGGCAGCGCCTGACCGTGCCGCTGACGTTCGCCCAGAACATCGGCACCACCAAGCCCGCGCTGGAGCTGATCCAGCAGCAGCTGCGCCGGATCGGGATCGACCTCCAGCTCCGCGAGATCCAGATCGCCGAGACCCAGGCCGTCCTCGACGGAGGGGACTTCGTCGCCGCGTGGGGCAACCTGACCCGCGCCGACCCGGACATCCTGCGGTCGACCTACGGCACCGACGGGACCAACCGCTACCGGCTGCCCGCCGGTCCGCTGCAGGCCCCGCTGGTGGCGCAGGCAGCCACCGTCGATCCGGCGCAGCGCGCGGCACTCGCCGGGCAGGCGCAGAAGCTGCTCGCCGAGCGGTTCGACACCGCGCCCGTCGTCGAGCTCACCACCGTGCTCGGCGTCGGCCCGGACGCGCACGGCGTCGCGTTCGACGCGTCCTCGCGCATCCAGCTGCACGACGCCTGGAAGTCCGACGCGCGATGACCGTCCCGTACCTGCTGCGTCGCCTCGGGCTCGCCGCCGTCGTGCTCTGGGCGGCGTGGACGGTCAGCTTCGTCGTGCTCTACCTGCTGCCCGGCGACCCGGTCGCGACGATGGCCTCGGGCGACGGCGAGCCGGTGTCGCCGGCCGAGCTGGACGCCCTGCGCGCCCGCTACGGCCTCGACCAGCCGCTGCCGGTGCAGTACGTGACGAAGCTCTGGGCGGCGCTGCACGGTGACCTCGGGACGTCGTTCGCCAGCGGGCAGGACGTGCGGACCGCGGTCGCGGAGGCCCTCCCGCCGACCCTGCAGATCGCCGCCGCCGGGCTGCTCGTCGCCGTCGTCGGCGGCACCGCGGTCGCGCTCGCCGCGACCTGGGCCCGGACGCCGTGGCTGCGGCAGGTGCTGGCGTCGCTGCCGTCGCTGGCGGTGTCGCTGCCGGTGTTCTGGGTCGGGCTGATGCTGGTGCAGCTGTTCTCGTTCTCCCTCGGCTGGCTGCCCTCGGTCGGCGACCGCGGACCGGAGTCGCTGATCCTCCCGGCGGTCACCCTCGGGCTCCCGACCGGTGCGCTCGTCGCGCAGGTGCTGGCGAAGAGCCTCACCCAGGCACTCGACGCGCCCTACGTGACGACCGCCCGCGCCAAGGGGGTGGGGGAGGCCGCGGTGCACCTGCGGCACGCCCTGGGCAACGCCGCGATCCCCGCCCTCACCGTGCTCGGGTACGTCGTCGGCAACCTGCTCGCCGGGTCCGTCGTCGTCGAGACGGTGTTCACCCGGCCCGGCCTGGGCCGGCTCACCGTCGCCTCGGTCGGCGCCCAGGACATCCCCGTCGTCCAGGGGGTCGTGCTGTTCGCGGCGCTCGCGTTCGTCGTGGTCAACCTGCTCGTCGACCTCGCCTACCCGCTGCTCGACCCGCGGGTCGCCGTCGCCTCCGGGAGTACCCGATGACCCTGCTCGACCACACACCCCTCGTCGCGCCCGGCGTCCGCGACGCACCGCCCCCGGCCGGACGACGGCCGCGGGCCCGGCTCGGACGGTTCCTGCGGTCCCGGCCCGGGCTGGTGTTCGCCGCGGCGGTCGTGCTGCTCGTGCTGACCGCGGCGTTCGTGCCCTCGCTGCTCGCACCCGGCGACCCCGCCGTCGGCGACACCGCGCACCGGCTCGCCCCGCCCGGGCCGGGCCACTGGTTCGGCACCGACCACCTCGGCCGCGACGTGTGGACCCGGGTCGTGCACGGCGCCTCGCTGTCGCTGCAGGCCACGGTGATCGCGGTCGCCGTCGCCCTCGTCGCGGGCGGGCTGATCGGGCTGCTCGCCGGGTTCGCCGGCGGCTGGGTCGACGAGATCCTCATGCGCGGCGTCGACGTGCTCCTCGCGATCCCCGCGATCCTGCTGTCGCTGGCCCTGATCACCGCGCTCGGCTTCGGGACGGTGAAGGTCGCGATCGCGGTCGGCGTGGCGAGCGTCGCCAGCTTCGCCCGGGTGATGCGCGCCGAGACCCTGCGGGTGCGCCGCGCCCTCTACGTCGAGGCCGCCCGCGCGGTCGGCACCCGCTGGTACGTCTCGCTGTGGCGGCACGTGTTGCCCAACGCGGCCGGGCCGGTCGTCGTGCTCGCGGTGCTGGAGTTCGGCCTCGCGATCCTCGCGGTGTCCGCGCTGAGCTTCCTCGGCTACGGCGCCCCACCGCCCGCCTCGGAGTGGGGCTCGCTGGTCGCCGACGGCCGCAACTACCTGGCCGTCGCCTGGTGGGTGTGCGCGATGCCCGGCCTGGTCATCGCCGCGACCGTGCTGTCGGTCAACCGCATCTCCCGCGCCCTGGACGGCGAGTGGGGGCGGTCCGCATGAGAGCCCTGCTGCAGGTGGAGGGCCTGGAGGTCGCCTACGCCGGTGGCGGCGGGACGGTGCACGCCGTCCGCGGGGTCGACCTGACCGTCGCGCCCGGCGAGGTCGTCGCCGTCGTCGGGGAGTCCGGGTCGGGCAAGACCACCCTGGCCGCCGCGGTGCTCGGGCTGCTGCCCGTCGCAGGCGCCGTCACCGCCGGCACCGTCGCCCTCGACGGCACCACCCTCACCGGGCTGTCCGAGCGGGCGTACCGGTCGGTGCGCGGCGCCCGGATCGGGTTCGTCCCGCAGGACCCGGGCGTCGCGCTGAACCCGGTGCAGAAGGTCGGCGTGCAGGTCGCGGAGGTGCTGCGCACCCACGGGCTCGCCGACCGCCGCTCCGCACCGGCCCGTGCCGTCGAGCTCCTGGGGCAGGCCGGGCTCGACGAGCCGGACACCCGCGCCGGGCAGTACCCGCACCAGCTGTCCGGCGGGATGCGCCAGCGCGTGCTCATCGCGATCGCCCTCGCCGCCGGGCCCGCGCTGGTCGTCGCCGACGAGCCGACCAGCGCCCTCGACGCGACCGTGGCGCGGCGGATCCTCGACCACCTCGACGCGCTGCGCCGCGACCTCGGCACCGCGCTGCTGCTGATCACCCACGACCTCGCCGTCGCCACCGACCGGGCCGACCGGATCGTCGTCATGCGGCACGGGCGGGTCGTCGAGCAGGGCACCCCGGCCGAGCTGCTCACCGGGGCCCGCGACCCCTACACCCGGGAGCTGCTCGCCGCCGCCCCCGGTCTCGCGCTCACCGCCCCACCGGAGCCGGCCGCCGTCGACACCTCGGGGACCCCGGTCGCCGAGGTCCGCGACCTGGTCAAGGAGTTCCCGCTGCCGCGGGTCCGCGGCTCGTGGCGGCGGCGCACCCACCGCGCCGTCGACGGGGTGTCGTTCACGATCGCCCGCGGCGAGACCGTCGCCCTGGTCGGGGAGTCCGGATCGGGCAAGTCGACGACCGCGCGGCTGCTGCTGCGCCTGGAGGACCCCACCTCCGGGCAGGTGCTGCTGGGCGGCGAGGACGTCACCCACGTCCGCGGCGAGGCGTGGCGGGCGCTGCGCCGCCGCGCCCAGCTGATCTACCAGAACCCCTACGCCTCGCTGGACCCCCGGTTCACCGTCCGCGAGATCGTCACCGAGCCGCTGCGGGCGTTCTCCGTCGGCTCGGCCGCCGAGCAGGCCGACCGCGCCGCGGAGCTCGTCGACCGGGTCGCACTCCCGTCCGGGACGCTCGACCGGCGGCCCGAGGAGCTGTCCGGCGGGCAGCGCCAGCGCGTCGCGATCGCCCGGGCGCTGGCCCTGTCGCCGGACCTCGTCGTCGCCGACGAGCCGGTGTCCGCGCTCGACGTCTCGGTGCAGGCCCAGGTGCTGGAGCTGCTCGCGGAGCTGCAGCAGCGCGACGGCCTGTCCTACCTGTTCATCTCGCACGACCTCGCCGTGGTCCGGCGGGTCGCGCACCGTACCGGCGTGATGCGCGACGGTCGGCTCCGCGAGCTGCGGCCCACCGCGGAGCTGTTCGACGACCCGCGGGACGACTACACCCGAGAGCTGCTAGCCGCGATCGCCGGCAGGAAAGCCGCGGCGCCGTGAGCTGGTACATCAACACCGTCCTGTCCCGGCGGCGTCACATCGACTACGTGAGGGTGTCCACGACGCTGTGTCGGCCGGTCGATCGACCCGACGGATCGACACCGACACCTCGTCACCAGGAGACATCCCATGAGCGTTCCGACCCTGCCCACCGCTGATCCGGGAACCCAGCTTCTCGACGGTCTCGACGCCCTCGTGCGGCGCCACCGCGCGCTGCGCGGCGGCGGCGACCCCGGCAACGACGCCCTGCACGCCGAGCTGATCACCGCCGAGGTGGCCCAGCAGCTCGCGGCGGCCCGCACGGCGCTGCGCCGCCGCCCGCGCGTCGCCTGACCGTCCCGCCGGGACGCGGCACGAGTCGCGTCCCGGCGGGCCCGGGATGACACCGAGATGCAGCTCAGGAGGCGCAGGGCGACCCCGTGCGCCCGCTGGGCTGCATCTCGGCGCGCGCCCCGGTGCCGGCGGGCCGGTCGGCGTGCGGGCGACCGCGCATCCGGGCGTCGCCGAGATGCGGCGCTCAGGACGCGGCGATCCGGCCGAGGACCGCGACGGTGCGCGCCCGCTCGGTGGCGTCGCCCAGCGGGCTGACGAGCAGGTCGGTGGCACCGGCGTCGGCGTAGCGGGCGATCCCGGCCGCGATCACGTCCTCGTCCCCGGCGACGACGAGCCCGCCCGGCGAGCTCAGCCCCTCCCGTTCCAGCACCCCCGCGTAGGACGGCAGCCGGGCGTAGGCCGCGTAGTCGGCCGCGGCGGCGGCCCGCACCCGGTCCGGTGCGGTCGTCGCCGACACCGGCACCCCGACGACCACCCGCGGCGACGGCCGTCCTGCGGCCGCCGCGTCGAGCAACGGCCGGACGTGCCCGGAGATCGTCCGCGGCCCGGTGAGGAAGGTGATGGTGCCCGTGGTCCGCTCACCCGCCAGCCGCAGCATCCGCGGGCCCAGCGCGCCGAGCAGCAGCGGGACCTCCGGCGCGGCGCCGGACACCGCGGTGTCCGCCGGATCCGACCCGGGACCGGACGAGCCGGGGACCCGTTCGCCGCGCAGCAGCGGGGCGAGCACGTCGAGGTGGTCGGACAGTGCGGCCACCGGCCGCGTGAACGGCAGGCCGTACACCTCCAGCAGCCCCGGGTGGCTGACCCCGAGCCCCAGCGTGAGCCGCCCGCCCGACGCCGCCTGCACGGTCAGCGCCTGCGCGGCCAGCACCCGGGGGTGCCGCGGCTGCACGACGACGACCGACGCGCCCAGCTCGACGTCGGGGACCTCGCGGGCCACGGCGGCGTACAGGGTGAGCGTGTCGAACCCGTAGCCCTGCGGCAGCCACACCGTGCGCAGTCCCGCCGCGGCGACCGCCCGGGCGCGGTCCACGATCTCCTCCACCAGGTTCGCCGACCCGGAATCCTCGAGCCCGGCCGCGAGGTTGACACCGATACCGATCATGGACCCACCGTGCGACGACGGCCGGGCCCGGACCAGGAGCGAACCGATGGGGGTACCCGTGGTGACAGGATCGGCGACGGCCCGGTCCCGGACGGCGACGGCCGACCGCCGCCGTGAGCTGGGCGCCTGTCTGCGCTCCTACCGGGAGCGGGTCGCGCCGGCGACGGTCGGGTTGCCCGACCGGGGCCGCCGGCGCACGCCGGGGCTGCGCCGCGAGGAGGTCGCGGCGCTCGCCGGGGTCGGTCTGACCTGGTACACGTGGCTCGAACAGGGGCGGGTGACCGCCTCCGACGAGGTCCTCACCGCGGTCGGCCGGGTGCTGGGCATCGACGCCCCCGGGATCGCCCACCTGACCCGGCTGTCCCGCGACGGGGGACCGGCGGCGGGCACCGCGCCGGAGGAGCTGGCCCCGGTGCTCGCGAGCTGGCCCGATCACCCGGCGGTGCTGCTCGACGCCCGGCTCGGCGTCGTCGCCGCCAACGACGCGTGGGAGGCCGCGGTCGGCCGGCCCGCCGACGACGACCCGGGACGGCGGCACGTGCTGTGGCAGCTGGCGGCCGACCCGTCGGCGCGGGCCCGGTTCGGGCCGGACCCCGGCCCGGCGGTGACGTCGTGCCCCGGCCCCGGTCCCGACGGGCTGCTCGCCGCGCTGCACCGCCGGTTCCGGATGGCCTCGGATCTCGACCCCACCGACCCGGGGACCCGCGGGGTCCGCGCCGCCCTGCGCGCCGACGCACCGGAGTGGACGCCGCTGTGGGAGTGCCGCGGCGTCGGCGCGTTCGGCCGGCCCCGGGTGCGCCTGGGCGGTGCCGACCGGACGGCCTACCTGCTGGGCGAGGCCGGGGTGCCGGGCGCGGCGGTCCTGGTGCTGCTGCCGTCCTGACCCGCTGCCGCCGCACCCCTCGCGACGTCGCCGCACCCGTCGCGACGGGTGCGGCGACCGCACGCGGGGTGTGACGGGCCTACTCCACCTCGGTCAGCCGCCCGGTCGCGACGTCGAACACGAAACCGCGGACGGCGTCGGTGTGCGGGACGAAGGGGTTCGCCCGGATCCGGGCGAGCGACTGACGGACGTCGGCGTCGAGGTCGTCGAACGCCTCGGCGGCCCACGGCGGCTTGATGCCGGTCTCGTCGCGGATCGAGGCCCTGAACGCGTCGTCGGTGAAGGTCAGCATCCCGCAGTCGGTGTGGTGGATGAGGATGATCTCCTCGGTCCCCAGCAGCCGCTGGCTGATCGCGAGCGAGCGGATCTCGTCGTCGGTGACGACGCCGCCCGCGTTGCGGATGACGTGGGCGTCGCCCTCGTTCAGACCGAGGACGCGGTACACGTCGAGCCGGGCGTCCATGCAGGCGACCACCGCGATCTTGCGGGCCGGCGGCAGCGGGAGCGGGCCGGAGAAGTTCTCGGCGTAGCGGGCGTTGTTCTCGAGCAGTTCGTCGGTGACGGACACGGGGTCCTCCGGTGTGGGTGGTCGGTGGCGCGGGCGTCGGACCCGCGCGCGATGCACGGGGCGGCCACGCGGCGACCCGGGGGTCGCTACGCGGCCCACCGACACAGCTCGTCGAACGCGACGATCCGCCGACCGGGCCAGAACGGCTCCAGCAGGGTGCGCATCACCGCATGATTCGATCGCGATACCCGGTCCGGAGCAAGGAACCGTCCACCGGACGGACACCGGTGGGGCGTGTCCGGACATGCCCCACCCGCCGGCTCACTCCGGTCCGGTGAAGAACTCCAGGGCGATGTTGTCCGGGTCGCGGAAGGAGACCCCGCTGCCGTAGTGCGCCTTCTTGACGCCCTCGTGGGCGATCCCGAGCTCGGTCAGCTTCTGCGCCCACTGCTCCAGCTCGGCGTGCGAGCCGACCGCGAAGCCGACGTGGTCGAGGCCGGTGCGCTCCTCGTCGAAAGGCTCGCCGGACTCGCGGCCCTGGTGGGTGTGCAGACCGAACAGCATCCCGCCGTCGAGGGCGAAGACGGTGTGGTGGAAGCGGCCGCCCTCCTCGTCCTCGTCCAGGACGGGCTCGGTGCCGAACAGCGCCGCGTACCAGCGCGTGCTGCGTTCGAGATCGCTGACGGTCAGGGCGACGTGCTGCAGACCGGGGAAGGCCACGGTGTCCCTCGCTTCGTTGCGTGCGGGTGTCCGCATGTGTCTATCAGCCGGACGCGGCCGTGGGCCCCCTCCGACCGGAGGGTGGTCACGGTGCCGGGAGGGCCGGGTACCCGACCGGGGTCCGGTCGCCCTCCCAGCCCCAGCGGCGCACCGGGACCGAGGTGACGTCGTAGGCGTCGACGGCGAGGTCGGTGTCGATCCGGGTGACCGAGCCCCAGTCGGCCTGGTCCGGGTCGTCGGCGGTGTCGATCCGGGTCGCGACGACCTGCTCGGTGGTGGTGCGGCGCATCGCCGCGAAGCTGCCCCCGGCGACGTCGGCGAACGACACGTCCACGGCGAACCCCAGCGACGACGGGCCCAGCACCAGGTAGCGCGGGGTCTGCACCAGCCCGGCCCGGACGGCGGGCAGGTCGCGCAGGCAGGGCGCCGACCAGAGGATCGACCAGTCGACGTAGACCGGGCCGTCGGCGTCGCGCAGCAGCGGCACCACCGGCGCCGGGGTGAGCATCCGCGGGGCGGCCGCGGCCACCCAGCCGCCCGGCCCGACGGCGGTGTCGACGGCGTGCACCCGCACCCGGTCGACGTCCACCGGGAACGCGGAGACGGGCACCCGCACGGTGCGCCAGGCCGGCCGGTCCAGCGGCACGGCCTCCTGCACCCGCTCGGTGGGGTAGGTGCCGCGGGCACCGGTCGCGGTGTCGTCGAGCGACACGCGCCCGTCCGGGCCCGGCGACCCGGCGCGGGCGTACTCCAGCTCCAGGGTGTTGCCCTGCCCGGTCCGCCCGGCGACGTC
The DNA here is from genome assembly GCF_017312135.1 of Pseudonocardia sp. TMWB2A. Lineage (NCBI taxonomy): Bacteria > Bacillati > Actinomycetota > Actinomycetes > Pseudonocardiales > Pseudonocardiaceae > Pseudonocardia > Pseudonocardia sp. TMWB2A. The sequence continues at coordinate 4,755,724 of NZ_QKQY01000002.1, read as the reverse complement.
GACCGACAGCACCCGGTCGCCCGGTCCCGGCGCGACGGTGAACCAGCGGGTCCGGAGCTCGCCGGTGGTGCCCGGGCCGCCGTCGAGACTGCCCCAGGCGAGCTCGCCGCGCGGCGGGGCGTCGACCCAGCCACGGCCTTCGGCGAACCCGGTGAGGGTGTCGGCGCCGCCCGCGGCGGGCAGCGCGCCCGCGTCGACCGGAACCGTGACGTGGTCGAGGATCCCGCAGGTGTCGCGGCCGGTCAGCTCGCTCCACATCTGTCCGCCGACGCTGTAGCCCCCGCCCTGGCGCACCGGGGCGACGACGAACGACGCCACCACCACCGACACCCCGATGACCAGGGCGACCACCACGACCCCGGCGGGCAGCGCCGCCGCGGCCCGGGCCGTGGACTCCCGCCGTGTCCGGTGCCGTCGTCGTCCCGCGACGGTGGACACCACCAGCACCGCCACCGCCACCACGGCCCACGCCGCGGGCGAGTTCAGCGGCGCGAACGGCCCGTCGGCGCGCGGCACGCCCCAGCCCGACCACAGGAACCACTCGTTGCGTCCGGAGAAGGCCAGCGCGGCCAGCACGACCGCCGCCAGGGTCCCGGCGGCGGCCGCGCCGCGCACGGTCGGGTCGGCGGGCCGCCGGGCCGCGGTCACCACCAGCACCGCCCCCGCGGCGACGGCGAGCGCCCCGGTCCCGGCGAGCGTCCCGAAGTAGTGTGTCCACTTCGACGGCGCCGGGGTGAGCAGCACGAACCCGAGTGCGAGCCCGGCCAGGGGGACCGGTGTCCACCGCAGACCCGGACCCCACCGGTGCGCGCCGCGGGCGACCAGCGGCAGCGCCGCGACCAGCATCGCGACGGCGAGCAGCACCGGCACCCGGCGGCCGAGGCCGCCCTGCTCGGTGCCGAACCCCAGCAGGTAGCTCCAGCGGCGCAGCTCCTGGAACCACGGTGTGGCCGGGCCGTAGAACTGGTGCATCTCGGTGGCCCGCGCGACCGTGTACAGGCTCTGCCCGGTGAAGACGGGGGTGAGCCCGGCCGCGGCGATCCCGGCCGCGGCGACGGTCGCCGCGACCCCGACTGCGAGCCCCCCGCCGCCGTGGCGGGTGACCCGCCGCCACAGCGCCGGGAGCAGCAGCACCAGCGGACCGGCGACGGTCACCGCCGACGGCGTCACCGCCAGTGCCAGCCCCGAGGCCAGGGCGGCGGCCGCGGTCCACGTCCCGCCGCGGCGCCCGGGCCGGGCGGCGGCGCGCAGCGCACAGCACAGCGCCGCGGTCGTCGCGAGCGCCGCGAACGGCTCCGGGCGGACCCCGAGGTTCAGCGGCAGCCACCACGCCAGCAGCGCGACGCCGAGCGTGCCCCGCACCCAGGCCCGGCGGTGGTGGCGTGCCAGCACCGCCGGCAGCGCGACCCGCGACAGCAGCAGCCACACCGCGATCCCGGCGAGCACCGACGGCACGCGCAGCACCAGCGGCCCCACCCCGGTCTCGGCGAGCGCCCGGACCATACGGATCACCAGCGTGTACGGCGCCTCCGAGGCGTTGCCCCAGCGGTAGACGTTGCCGAAGTCGCCGGTCGCGGTGCCGGTCGCGTTGCGCGCGATCGCCTCGGTGAAGCCGTCGTCGGTGGACAGCGGCCCGAGCACCGTCCACACCGCGAGGGTGACGACGACGAGCACGTCCGCGGCGGCCCGCCCGATCCCGGCCGGGGTGCCCACCGCGGCCAGCCGGGCCCGCCGGAGCCGGGCCGCGCCACGGCGGCGCCGGAACCGGTCACCGGCCAGGCGGGCCAGCAGCACCGCGGCGACGGCGGCGGCGAGCCACTGCAGCCCGATCAGCGCGGTCTTGGCCGGCGACGACGCGGCGGCGAACCAGTCCGCGGTGCGCGCGGTGACCCGCAGGCCGTCGGCGTCGGCGGGGGAGAGCTGGGTGGTGAACGCGGCGACCGCGCGTACGACGTCGCCGGAGAAGGCGCGCGGGGCGGCGTCGCCGAGGGTGACCCGGGACCCGGCCTCGTCGGTGTCGAGGACCAGCCCGCAGTCGTCGCCGGGCGGGACGGGGGCGCGCAGCAGCTCACGGCCCCCGACCAGGACCCGCAGCTCCCCGCCCGGTCCGGTGAGCACGGCGAACCCGATCCCGGTGGCACCGGGCCGTTCCGAGGCCACGACGGTCGTCGCCGTCCCGGTGTCGGCGGAGCGGGCCTGCGCGGCGCGCAGCACCCGGCAGCCGACGTCGACGCGCACCGCCTCCGGCGCGTAGGGCTGGAACGCCGCCGTCGTCGACACCGGCTGCTCGCCCGCCCGGGGCCAGGTCACGGTCGTGCTGCGGGTGTCGACGGGGGCGAACGGCACCAGCGCGGCGAGCAGGCCCGCGAGCAGGCCGGCGAGCAGGGTCGCGACCACCAGGCGGCGGGGGACGGACGGCGGGGCGGGGTGGGCTGAGGGGTGCATCGACTTCCGGATCGACTCGGCGGGGGGAGCGCGGCGGGGCCGGCCCGCCCGTCAGACCGCGGTGACCGGCACCGTGTGCCGGCCGGTCGCGCCGTCGGGGATCGAGACCTGTTCCCGTTCCGTCTGCACCGTGCCGGTCCGGTCGGTCGCGCGCACGCGCAGGGTGTGCTCGCCGGGTCCCAGTTCGATCTCGGTGCGCCACATCCGCCAGGTGTCGGCAGCGACGTCGGCGCCGAGGCGGGCCGGGACCCAGGTCCCACCGTCGACGGCGACCTCGACCCGGGTGATGCCGACGTGCGGTGCCCACGACGTCCCGGCGACGACGACCCGCCCGGCCGGGACCGACGCCCCGGCGACCGGCGTGTCGATGCGGGACTGGGTCTTCACCGGGCCCTCGCGGGCCCAGCCGCGCTCGGCCCAGTACGGGGTGGCCGCGTCCCAGGTGGTCACCTCGATGTCGGTGATCCACTTGCAGCCGGAGACGTAGCCGTAGAGGCCGGGGACGACCATGCGCACCGGGAAGCCGTGCTCGACCGGCAGCGCCTCGCCGTTCATGCCGAACGCGAGCAGGGCGTCGCGGCCGTCGGTGACGACGTCGACCGGGGTGCCGGTGGTGAACCCGTCGACGCTGGTAGACAGCAGCTGCTGGGCCCCGGGCCCGACCCCGGCCTCGGCGAGCAGGTCGGCCAGGCGCACCCCGGTGAACCGGGCGGTGGAGATCAGCGCGCCGCCGACCGGGTTGGACACGCACACCATCGTGATCGGCACCTCGACGACCCGGCGGGCCCGCAGCTGGTCCAGGGAGAGGGTCAGCTCGCGCTCGACCATGCCGTGCACCCGCAGGGTCCACGACGCGGCGTCGACCCGCGGGACCTGCAGCGCGGTGTCGATCCGGTAGAAGTCCGCGGTCGGGGTCAGCCAGGCCGGTGCGCCCGGCAGGGTCGCGTCCGGCGGGAGCGCCGGTACCGGCGGGGCGGGCGGCAGCGCGAGTGCCGCGGGCCCGGACGTCGACGGCGCGGCGGCGAGCAGCCGCCCGGCGACGGTCGCCCCCAGCGACACGACCGCGACCCCGCCGGCCAGCGAGAGGGCCCGCCGGCGCGACAGCGGCGCTGCGGCGCCCAGGCCGTCCCGGGCCGCCCGGGTGAACGCGGCGTGCACCGCGAGGAACACCGTCGGCCCGACGAGGAGCGCGACCGCGGGGGCGAGCAGGTCGACCGGCCGGAACGCGGGCGCGGACACCGTGGTGACCAGGGCGGTCACCCCCATCGCGACCACGACCGCCACGCCCGGGGCGGGCCGTCGCCGGGCCAGGAGCCCGGCGGCCACGGCCAGCCCGGTGATCACCAGCGCCATCCCGGTCAGCAGTGCGAGCTTGTCGGCGGTGCCGAACGTGGCGATCGCGAACTGCTTCAGCCACTCCGGGGTCAGCCGGACGAACTGGTCGCCGACGGTCAGGAACGGCGACGACGCCGGCGCCACCAGCCCCGCTACGAGGTCGCCCACGGCGAGGGCCGAGCCGACGCCGAGAAGACCGGTGACCACCGCCCGCGGCCGGGTGAGGGACTCGGCGGGGCGGATCGGGGTCGCAGTCACACCAGGGTGTTCGTACGACGACGGGCCCGGGGTTCGCACCCCGGGCCCGTCGTGTCGTGCTGTCGGTCGTCAGCTCTTGGGCATGAGGACCTTGTCGATCACGAACACGGTGGCGTTCGCGGTCGGGATGTTGCCGCAGAGGATGTTGGCGGTGTTGCCCTGCCCGTCGGTGACGGTGGGTGCCTCGGCGGTGCCGCCGATGGTGAGGTCACCGCCGGCCAGCTCGGTCAGGGTCTTCTTCTCCACGATTCCCGCGGCGTCCAGGCGCTCCGGGGTCACGTGGTAGGAGAGCAGGCCCTGCAGCGCGGTCGTGTCGGCCAGCAGGGCGTTGAACTTCTCGTCGCCGAGCTGCTTCTGCACCGCGGTGAAGGCGTCGTTCGCCGGGGCGAAGACGGTGATGCCCTTCTGCTGGTTCAGGGTGTCGGCCAGGCCGGGGACCTTGCCGACGGCGGTGACCAGCGTGGTCAGCAGCGGGTTGGTGCTCGCGGCGGTGGCGACCGGCTGCGGGCCCATCGAGTTCAGCGAGCCGGGCTCGTCGCCCTGCGGCAGCTGGCTGCAGGCCGGGCCGAAGACGTCGTCGTTGGTGGTGACGCCGTCGGCGGCGGCGGTGGTCGCCGGCGCCGAGGAGGAGGCCGGGGCCGCGGCCGGCGGGGTGGAGGAGTCGCTGCCGCCGCCACAGGCGGTGAGGCCGAGCGAGAGGGCGGCGAGCAGGCCGACGGTGGCGAGGGTGCGAGAGGCGCGCATGGCTGAATTCCCTTTCGAGGAAACTGTCTGTCCTGTGTAGACTGTCGATGAATTGTTCGGGCTGTGGGGCCGGGCGGTTCGGGGTATCCGGGAAGTTTCCGGATCTTTTTTCCGAGAGCCTCGGGAATCGGTTCAGACGACGGTGACGATGGTGCTGGGCCAGCCCGTCGCGCCGTCCGGGATCGGTTCGACGCGGACGTCGGTCTGGACGAGCCCGCGGCGGTCGGTGGCGCGGGCGGTGAGGGTGTGGCTGCCGGGGGAGAGGTCGAGCTCGGCCCGCCACATCCGCCAGGTGTTCGGGTTGACCTCGGTGGCCAGCTCGGCGCGCACCCAGGGTCCGTCGTCGGCGCGGACCTCGACGGCGGTGATCCCCACCGGCTGCGCCCACGCGACCCCGGCGACCTGCACACGTCCGGCCGGGAGCTTCGAGAACCCGACCGGGGCGTCGATGCGGCACTGGGTCTTGATCGGGGCGCGCTCGGCCCAGCCCCGGTCGCGCCAGTAGACGCTGCGCTCGGCGAAGGTCGTCAGCTCGATGTCGGCGAGCCACTTGGTGGCCGAGACGTAGCCGTAGAGGCCGGGGACGACCATGCGCACGGGGAAGCCGTGCTCGACCGGCAGCGCCTCGCCGTTCATGCCGAGTGCGAGCAGCGCGCCGCGGCCGGGCTCCAGCACGGTCGCGGTCGGGGTGCCCGCGGTCCAGCCGTCGCGGCTGGTGGACACGATCTGGTCCGCGGACGGGTCGACGCCGGCCTCCAGCAGCAGCGGGGCCAGCTCGACGCCGACGAAGTCCGCGGTGGACACCAGGTTCCCGCCGACCGTGTTGGACACGCAGGTCATCGTGATCGTGCGCTGCACCAACGGGCGTCGCAGCAGGTCGTCGACGGTGAGGACGAGCTCGCGCCCGACCCGGCCGTGCACCCGCAGCGACCAGTCCTCGGCCCGGACCGCGGGGATCGTCAGGGCGACGTCGATCCGGTAGAAGTCGGCGTTCGGCGTCACGAACGGGACGGTGCCGAGCTGGGGGAACGCGGCCGAGGCGGGCACCGGCGGGGCGGTCTCGGCTAGCGTCGCCGCGGCCAGCCTGCCGGTCAGCGCGGCCCGCGAGGCCGCGATCCCGCTGCCCGAGGAGGACAGCGCCAGGCCGGCGCCGCCCGCGACGAGCGTCCCGGCGGCGACGGCGGCCGAGGCCCCGGCGAGCACGGTGCGCCGGGGGACCCCGGCACCGCTCCCGCCGCCCTCGGTGCGTGTCCCACCGGGACGGCGGGCGAGGCGGTCCAGCCCCCGCTGCACCGCCACGCCCACCACCAGTGCGACGACCGGTGCGGGCAGGTCGGTCGCGGTCGGCACCGGACCGGTCAGCACCGCGGCCACCGCGAGCAGCCCCAGCGCGGCGACGGCCGCGGTCCCCACCGCGGGCCGTCGTCGCGCCGCGAGCCCGGCCAGTGCGCCGAGCAGCACCAGCAGCACGCCGATCCCGGTGAGCAGGACCGGCTTGTCGGCCGTCCCGAACGCGGACTTGGCGAACTCCACGACCGGCTGCGGCGAGAGCCGCACGACCGCGTCGCCGACGGCCACGAAGGGCGACGACGCCGGCGCCATCAGGGCCGCCACGAGGTGCCCCGATGCCACCGCCGCGGCGATCGCCAGCAGTTCCACCAGGATCGCCACGGAACGCGACGGAAGGGCCAGGGGCCCGTTTCCCTCGGTCCGGTTCTCGGTCAGCACGACCGTTCTTCGGAACCGGCGGCGGAAACGGTTCGACCGGGTTCCGACGATTCCGCCGCGGAACGGGTCAGGTCAGGCCGAGCGAGTCCGGCTGCGCCGGGACCGGGACGTCGGCGCCGAGCCCCTTCTGCGCCGCCGCGGTCCGGACGGCCTCGATCACCAGCGGCAGCGCGGCGCGTCGTGCGGTGGTGGTGCGGTAGGCCAGCGACACCGTGCGGGTCAGGGAGTCGCCGAGCGCGACGATGTCGACCCCCGGCGGGCGCAGCGCCAGGCCCAGGTCGGTCACCAGGGTGACGCCGAGCCCGGCCGCGACCATCGCCATCGCGGTGGCCTGCTCCTCGACCTCGTGGTCGATCCGCGGCTCGAAGCCCGCGCTCTGACAGGCCAGCCGGGCCGCCTGCCCGAAGTGCGACCGGGCGGGCGAGACGATCCACGGGTGCTCGGCCAGCTCCGACAGCATCACGCTCGCGGCCGGCACCGCCCCGGCGGGCACCGCCGCGTAGACCCGCTCGACGGCGATGACCGCCCGCTCCAGGCCCTTGTCCCACGTCATCGGGTAGTTCGAGTAGTCGATGACGAACGACAGGTCGAGCTCGCCGTCGCGCACCGCGGCCGCGGTCTCCTCCGGGGCGAGCTCGCGGGTGCGGACCTCGACACCGGGGTGGGTACGGGCCAGCGCGGTCAGCGCGTCGGGCAGCAGGCCCGAGGCGACCGAGGCCCACACCCCGGCGGTGAGCTTGGCCGCAACGGTCTCGCCCGCCTCCTCCAGGGCCTGGGTGGCGCGCTCGACCGAGGCGAGGATCTCCTCGGCGTGCTCGGCCAGCAGGACCCCGAGGTCGGTGAGCTGGACCCGGCGACCTCTCCGTTCGAACAGGCGGCTCCCGACGTCGCGCTCGAGCTGCGCGAGCTGCTGGGACACCGCCGACGCCGTGTAGTGCAGCGCGGTCGCCGCCGCCGTGATGGTTCCCCGCCGGTGCAGCTCGCGCAGCATCCGCAGCCGAGACAGGGACAGCTCCATGTGGCTGAGCCTATTGCGCTGTGCAGGAACGGTGAACAGCGCCGTGAATGATCCGTAAATGGACGCGGGGCCGGGTGCGACCGCAACCTGGGGCCACCGGTCGGGAACGACTGCGGCCGGGGGACGACGAGGTCCGCGATGTCGACGAGACCGGAACGGCCCCTGGCGGCGACGACCGGTGCAGCACGAGCAGGAGGTGGGTCGCCATGACGACGATGCAGAACCCGGCCGGGAGCACCCCGCAGACGGCGGCCACGGCCGCCCCGTACGTCTCCGGCGCCCCGGCGCCCACCGTCGCTCCGGTCGTCCGCCGCCCCGAGCCGTACATGCGCCTGCAGTGGAACGACGCCGTGACCGGCGCCGTCGGCTACCTGGTCGTGCACACCCTGCGGGCCGGCCTCGCCACCGGCGGCACCCGGATGCGGGCCGGCTGCACGTTGTCCGAGGTCGAGGACCTCGCACGCGGCATGGCCAACAAGACCGCCACCTTCGACCTGCCGATCGGCGGGGCCAAGGGCGGCATCGACTTCGACCCGAAGGACCCGCGCGCCGTCGAGGTGCTGGAGCGGTTCTGCGAGGCCATGCGCCCCTGGATCGACGCGCACTGGGTGACCGCGGAGGACCTCGGCGTCCCGCAGCACCTGATCGACGAGGTCTTCGAGAAGATCGGCCTCGGCCAGAGCTACCACGCCGCGATCAGCCGCGCCGCCGACCCGGCCGCCACCCTGGAGCGGGTGCGCACCGGGCTGACCGCCGAGGTCGACGGCGGGTTCGAGCTGGGTGACGTGATCGGCGGCTACGGCGTCGCGCACGCCTGCCTGGCCTCCGCGGTGTCCTGGGGCCGGATCCCGGCCGACACCACGGTCGCGATCCAGGGCGTCGGCACGATGGGCGGTGCGGCCGCCTACTACCTGTACGAGGCCGGGATGAAGGTCACCACGCTGGCCGACGCCGCGGGCACCCTGCACTGCGCCGACGGGCTCGACGTGCCCGCGCTGCTGGACCTGCGCGACGGTTTCGGCGAGATCGACCGCACCCGGCTGCCCGCCGGTGTCGAGCAGCTCCCGCGCACCGCGATCCTCTCCGCCGAGGTCGACATCCTGGTGCCGGCCGCGATCTCCTACGCGATCACCCCGGACAACTCCTACGACGTCCGCGCCCGCGTGGTCGTCGAGGCCGCGAACGCCGCGACCACCCCGGAGGCCGAGGCCATGCTCGCCGCCCGCGGCGTGCCGGTGCTGCCGGACTTCGTCGCCAACGCCGGTGCGGTCGCCTGGGCCTGGTGGCTGCTGCTCGGTGAGGTCGACGACGACCCGCAGAACTCCTTCGACCGGCTGCGCACCGTGATGCACGCCAAGGTCGCGCAGCTGCTGGCCGCGTGGTCCGAGGACGGCGTCACCCCGCGCGAGACCGGGCACCGCTGGGCCGACGACCCCGCCCCGACCACCGGGCCGGTCGTCATCCCCTGATCCGCTCCGCCCGCGGCGCCCCGTGACGCCGCGCGGCACCCCGTGCACCGGGGGCCGCGCGTCGGGACGGGGCGCCGCGGCGTGCCGGGGGACCGGCGCGGGCCCGGTGTCAGGCGGCGAGGGCGGCGATGCGGGTGGCGAAGGCGCCCACCGGACCCCGCAGGACTACGGCGGCGGAACGGGTCGGGGGGCGTCCTCGGCGAGGAGGTCTCGGTAGCGCTCCAGCATCACCAGCAACCGGCGCACGCGGTCGGTGTCGACCATCAGCGCAACCCCTCCCGCGCGACACGGGCGAGGAAGGTACGGGTCGTCTCCTCCAGGACGGGGCGGAACTCGATCCAGCGCATCCGGGCGTCCACCTCGAACCGGACCCGTGCGACCTCGTCGGCGCTGAACAGCAGGCGGCCGGACTCCGCGACCCGGCCGCGCAGCTCGAGGCCCGCCCGCCCGAGGTCGACGACGTCCACCCCGGTCCCGAGCAGGGCGGCCAGGTCCGCGGCGAGCAGCTCGGTGGCGACGGGAGCGGGCTCACCGGCGAACAGCACCGCCACGTCGTGGTCGCTGTCCGGCCGCGCGGTCCCGGTGGCGCGCGACCCGAACAGGTAGGCCACCGCGACGTCGTGCGCGGTGAACACCGGGTCGAGATCGGGATCCACGACGGTCATCGTGGCACACCCCGGCGCCCCGTCGCGGGGCATCGACCCGGATGCTCCTCCCATGACCCCCGCGACCTCGCCGACCGCGCCGCAGATCGTCCTCGGCACCATGAACCTCGGCACCCGCGTCGACGAGGCCACCTCGTTCGCGCTGCTCGACCGCTTCGTCGAGCGCGGCGGGGTGTGGCTCGACACCGCCGACGTCTACGCCTTCTGGAACGACCCGGCCGGGGAGATCGGGGCGAGCGAGCGGGTGCTCGGCGCCTGGCTCGCCGCCCGGCCCGGGGTGCGCGAGCAGGTCCGGATCTCCACCAAGACCGGGGTGCGCGGCGGGCTCGGCGCCACCGCGGTGCGCGACGCGGCCGCCGGCAGCCTGGCCCGGCTCGGCGTCGAGGCCGTCGACCTGTTCTGGGCGCACACCGAGGACCGCGCGACCGGCCTCGACGAGACCGTCGCCGCGCTCGGCGCCCTGGTCACCGACGGGCTGGCCGGGCGACTCGGCGCGTCCAACCACACCGCGTGGCGGGTGGAGCGGGCCCGTGCGAGCGCCGCGGCACAGGGCGTCGCCGGGTTCGACGCCGTCCAGTACCGGCACTCCTACGTGGTCCCGCGGCCCGGTGCGGCGCTGCCGGACTCCGGGCACATGCTGCTGGGCGCCGACGCCGCGGACCTCGCGACCGCCGAGGACCTGACCCTGTGGGCCTACACCCCGCTGGTCAACGGGGCGCTGACCCGCGCCGACCGCGCCCTGCCCGACGCCTACGACCACCCCGGCACCACCGCGCGGCTAGCCGCGCTCGACGCCGTCGCCGCCGACACCGGCGCGACCCGCAACCAGGTCGTGCTCGCCTGGATCACCACCGGCGGCCACGGCCGGACCGGGCTGGCGGGCGAGCAGGCCGTCGGGCCGGCGTGGCCGCTGGTCGGGGTCAGCCGCACCGCCCAGCTCGACGAGGCCCTCGACGCCCGTGACCTGCACCTCACCGGGGAGCACCGGGCCCGGCTCGACGGCGCGGCGTGACCGCTGCCGGGGCGCGCCGCGGCGGGGGTGCTCAGCCCCGGCGGTCGTTCCGGTCGCGGTCCGCCCCGAACTCCCGGTCGTGACGCAGGCGGGCGTCGACGTGCTGCTCGGCGCGTCGCGCCTCCCGGGTCGACGCGGCCGCCCCCACCGGGTAGCCGGCCTTCATCACCCGGGTCTCGCACGCCTCGACCACGTAGACCGTCGAGTAGAAGTAGCCGATCACCGCGCCGGAGGCGATGGCGCCCAGCCGCACCCACGCCGGGCCGGGCACCACCAGGAACAGCAGGGCCAGCAGCGGGATCAGCTGGACCGTCGTACGGATCAGGTGGCGCAGCACCCAGGTGCGGGTCGTGACGTCGTGCAGCACCCAGCGCCGGTTCCGGGCCGGCAGCCGGGCACCGAAGGCGTAGGCCACCCAGCGGAACGGGTTCGGACGCCGGATCCGGTCGTCCATCGGAAGCTCCCCCTCATCGGATCGCGCACCCGGGTCAGACACCCGGATGCCGGACGAGCACGGCGAACGGGTCCGTCCAGTGCCGTCCGCCGTTCTGCGGGGCGACGGTCACCCCGTCGGCACCCGGCAGCGGCTGTGGCAGCGGTCTGCCCGCCGCCGCGTCGGCCACGAGCTCGCGGACCCGTTGCCCGGCCCGATGGTAGAACTCCAGCTGCACCGCGCGGCCGAACAGTCCGAAGCCGAGCCGGAACAGCGGGTTCGGGATGTGCGCGGGCCGGGAGAACGCGCGGATGACGAACTCGACGTCGCCGGTCGTGAGGTCCTTGACCACCTCGTAGGTGAGCCGCCCCTCCTCCAGGTGTCCGTGCAGGGTCTCGTAGGTCCAGCCCCAGACGCGCCGGCCGTCGACGGTCTCGTCGACGAGACCGGTCACGCGGACGCCGAGGTGGAAGCGCATCGGCCCGAACCGGCCCTCCAGCAGCATGTCCCGCCCCAGCAGCGGGTCGGACGGGCGGAACACGCCGCGCAGCCGGTTCGGGGCGGTGAACTGGTAGTCGCGCAGCACCGCGCAGGCACGTTCCCACGGGCCGTCGGGGACCGGGTCGCCGGGCGGCTCGGTGCCGACCAGGGCCCGGCCGTGGTCGACGTGCCAGCGCGGGTCACGGGTGTCGGTGGGGGTCTCGGCGTCGTCGAAGTTCACGCCGCGTGCGGCGAGCCCGTCCAGGTCGGCGCGACGGTCCCCGGGGGCGGGGCGCTTCAGGACCGACGGCCCTTCTCCTCGCGCCGCATCGAGTCGCCGATCAGCCAGAACATCGACGGCCACAGGCCGACGAAGACCGCGCGGCGTTCGGCGTTGCCGCGCTCGTCCTGGTCCACGGTCTTCGCGCGCAGCCACAGCGCGATGGAGAAGCCCACCGAGCCGAGGGAGAACCACTGGAGCTGGGCACCGCGCAACCCGACCCGGTGCAGGACACGTCCGACCGTCATGGCGGTCCCTTCCCCGCTCCCGGCGGATGTAATCCCGCACAGGGGGTATGTCTACGCCGTGCGGACTCCCAGGACGGCCACGACGAGCGATCGGTCCACCCCGGTGACGGGTGACCGGCGGTCCCGGCGGGTGTCGGCGGTGCTGCGCTGGCCGGTGGGCCTGGCGCTGGTGTCGTGGCGCTACTTCTGGCGCACCACACCGATCCACCGCAGCGACGTCGTCGGGGACCTGGGGGACCTGCCGCCCGCCTCGCCGCAGGGCGCCGAGGGCGACGACGTCCAGCGCCCCTCGGACGGGTACGGCACCCTGCTGCACCGGCGCTACACCGTGCGCATCCGCGGGTCCCGGCTCGGCCCCGAGGAGCTCATGACGCGCCTCGCCGCGGACCCCGACCGCTGGTCACCGGAGTTCGCGGTGTTCCGCCGCACCCACGGCGAGCCCGGCGGGATGACCGTCGGCGACGAGTTCCTGATCCGCATGCCCGGCCCGTGGGACGGCCCGGTGCGGGTGGCCGCCGCCGGGCCGACCGGGTTCTCCTTCGTCACCCTCGACGGGCACCTGGAGGCCGGCCGGATCGACTTCCGCACCCGTCGCGACCCGGACCACCCGGAGATGCTGCGCTTCGACATCGAGTCCTGGGCGCGGCCCGGGGACCGGCTGTCGCACGTGCTCTACAACACCCTGCGGGTGGCCAAGGAGGTGCAGTTCAACATGTGGACGCACGCCTGCATCCGGGCGGCCGCCATCGCGGGCGGCCGCCCGGACGGCGGCGTGACGGTGCGCACCCGGCGGTTCGCGACCGCCGGATGACGCGGCGGGCCTCACCGGGCGGCCCGCACCTCGCGGATCATGACGACCCCGAGCCCGGCGACGGCGATCCCGCGCAGCAGCTCCACGTGCAGCCCGCTGAGCACCGGGGCCTCCGGCAGCGGCACGAACAGCAGCAGCGACCCGGCCAGCGCGGCCGCGCCGATCCAGCGCGGCACCCCGGCGGTGCGCATCAGCGCCACACCCATCAGCGCCAGCCCGGCCAGGAAGACCAGCCCGCCGACCATCTGCAGCAGCGCGAAACCGGGGGCGGCGAGGATGCTGCCGTCGTCGGGGACCAGCTCCGGGGCGGCCTGCGCGATCGCGGGCGCCACCAGCCCCTCGACGACGAGGTGGCCCTGCGCGCTCAGCGCGTTGCCCAGGAAGTACAGGCCGAACCCGAGCGTGCCGAGCACACCGGCCCGCGGGGCGAACCAGCCCCAGGCCGCGGGCAGGCCCATCATCAGCGCGAGCGCGCCGGCGTAGATCGACAGCTGCGCCCACGGCGAGCCGGGGGCGAGCAGGGACGCGACGGAGTGGGCGTTCCCGTCGACGACGGGGTGGGCGACGCCACCGGCGAGCGAGAGCACGGCGGAGGCGAGCAGCATCACGCCGCCGCCCACCACCAGGCGTCGCCGGGCGGGGTCGACGGCGGGGACGGCCGGGGCGGTGGGGGCTGTGGGGGAGTCCTGCACGGTCACGGTGGGTCCTTCCGGAAGGGGCGCGTCCGGTCGGTCCGGCGCGACCCGACCACCGTGCGTCCGGCCGCTTGCAGCCCACTTGCGGACGGGCTGCGGACGCCGCGGGCACTGTCGCCCGGGCGCGGGGCGGGGCAGACTCGCCGATCATGAGCACCGACGCTCCCGCCTTCACCGAGATCTCCTACGACGTCGACGACCGGGTCGCCACGATCACCCTCGACCGCCCGGACCGCCTCAACGCGTTCACCCCGACGATGGCCCGCGAGCTGATCGCCGCCTACGACCGCGCCGACGCCGACGACACCGTCCGCGCGATCGTGCTCACCGGCCGCGGCCGCGGCTTCTGCGCCGGCGCCGACCTGGGCCGCGGCGGGGCGTCGTTCGACCCCACCGACCCGCAGCGCGCCGCCGACCGGGCGGGCGTCGGCACCATCGGCGGCGTCGTCCGCGACGGCGGCGGCACCGTGACCATGCGGATGGCGGCCCTGCGCACCCCGGTGATCGCCGCCGTCAACGGGCCCGCGGTCGGCATCGGGGCGACGATGACGCTGCCCGCCGACATCCGGCTGGCCGGGGCCTCGGCCCGGTTCGGGTTCGTGTTCGCCCGCCGCGGGCTCGTCCCCGAGGCCGCATCGAGCTGGTTCCTGCCGCGCATCGTCGGCGTCTCCCGGGCCATGGAGTGGGCCGCGACCGGCCGGGTGTTCGACGCCGCCGAGGCCCTCGACGGACGCCTGGTCTCCCGTGTCCTGCCCGACGACGAGCTGCTCGGCGCCGCCCGCGCGATCGCCCGCGAGATCGCCGACAACACCTCAGCGGTGTCGGTCGCGCTGACCCGTCAGCTGCTGTGGGGGATGCTCGGCTCACCCACCCCGTGGGACGCCCACCGCGCCGACTCGGCCGCGATCGCGCACCTCGGGCAGGGCCGCGACGTCGCCGAGGGTGTCACCTCGTTCCTGGAGAAGCGCCCGCCCGCCTTCCCCGACACCGTCACCGACGACTACCCCGGTCACGTCCTGCCGCACTGGCCCGCGCCGCCCGCCGACCTGACGGACTGAAATCCGGGTGCGCCGGCGACCCCGGCGCCCCTACCGTCGCCCCGTGGCCTCGATACGCCTGCGCGTCGCCCGACGGCGGCGCCACACCTGATCCCTGCCGATCTCGTGGCGCCGCCGTCCGAGCAGCCGGTCCTCGTACCCCTGCCGGGCGGCGCCCCGCCGCGCCCCCGGCTCCCACCCCGGGAGCCTCCTGTGCGATCCCCCCTGCCCCGCCCGCTCGGCCGTCACGAGCACGGTCAGAACTTCCTCGTCGACGCCTCCGTCCCGGCCGCGCTGGCCGCGGTCGTCGCCGGGTACCCGGCCCGGCCGCTGCTGGAGCTGGGCCCCGGCGACGGTGCGCTGACCGCCGAGCTGCTGCGGCTGCCCGGCAGGCCGCTGACCGCGGTCGAACTCGACCCCTACCGGGTGGCCCGGTTGCGGCGGCGGTTCGGCGACGCCGTCACCGTCGTCCACGGCGACCTGCTCGACGCCCGCCTGGACCGGCCCGTCGACGTGGTGTCCAACGTCCCCTACGCCCTGACCACCCCGCTGCTGCGACGCCTGCTGGGCGCCCCGCGCTGGGCCCACGCGCTGCTGCTGGTGCAGTGGGAGGTGGCGCGCAAGCGGGCGGCGGTCGGCGGCACCAGCGCGCTCACCGCCCGCTGGTGGCCGTGGTTCACCTTCACCCTGCACGACCGTGTCCCGGCCCGGGCGTTCCGGCCGGTCCCGGCCGTCGACGGCGGGGTGCTGGAGATCGCCCGCCGCGACGTGCCGTTGCTCGACGCCCGGCCCCGGGACCACCACCGGATGGTCGACGCGGTGTTCACCGGCCGCGGCCGCGGGGTCGTCGACGTCGTCGGGCGGCGGTTCGGCCGCGCCCTCGCCCGGGACTGGGCGCGCGAGTGCGGGCTCGGGCCGCGGGCGCTGCCGCGCGACCTCGACGCCGGGGCGTGGGTCCGGCTGCACGTCGAAGTGGCCGGGCGGAGGTGACTCCGGTCCCGCTCCGTTGCGCCGGGCGGGGGTCGTCTGTTCGGGTGGGCGGTGTGGAGCACTCGGAGCTGACCCGCCGGCGGTGGCTGGACCACGGCCGCCTGTCGTCGCACGCCTGTCGCTGACCCCGGCCCCGCGCACCGACTCCCCGCTCCGCCTCACCCACCGGCAGGTCCCGTGTCCAGCTCCGCCGTGTCCGATCCCGCCCCGCCGTCCGGCGCCACCCCGCGCCGCGCCGCCGTCGCGAGCCTCGTCGGGACCACCATCGAGTGGTACGACTTCTACCTCTACGCCACCGCCGCGGCGCTGGTGTTCGCCCCGCTGTTCTTCACCGACGCCGACCCGGCGACCGGCGTGCTGGCGTCGTTCGCGACCTACGCCGCCGGGTTCGGGGCGCGGCCGATCGGGGCCGTCGTCGCCGGGCACCTGGGCGACCGGATCGGCCGCCGTGCCGTCCTGGTCGGGTCGCTGGTGCTGATGGGCGTCGCGACGACGCTCATCGGGCTGCTGCCGACCTACCCGACCGTCGGGCTGCTGGCCCCGGTGCTGCTGGTGGTGCTGCGGCTGGCCCAGGGGCTCGCCGTGGGCGCGGAGTGGGCCGGTGCGGTGCTGATGGCCGTCGAGCACGCCGAGACCGAACGCCGGCGCGGCCTGTTCGGCAGCTTCCCGCAGATCGGCTCCTCGGCCGGGATGCTGCTCGCGTCGGGCGTCTACACCGCGGTGCTCGCGATCGCGGGCAAGGAGGCGTTCCTCGCCGGGGCCTGGCGCATCCCGTTCCTGCTCAGCGCGGTGCTCGTCGTGGTGGGGCTGGCCATCCGGCTCACCCTCGCCGACCCCGCGGTGTTCACCGCCGCCCGCGACGCCGGGACGCTGTCCCGCCGCCCGGTGCTGGAGGTGCTGCGCACCGACTGGCGCACCGTGCTGCTGACCGTCGGCAGCCGGATCGCCCAGAACTCCGTCTACATCCTGGCGACGACGTTCGCGCTGACCTATCTGGCCCAGGGCGACTCCGGCGCCGCCGAGGGCGCCGGGCTGACCGCGGTGATCATCGCCTCGGCGATCGGGCTGTTCTCGACGCCGCTGTGGGCGGTCCTGTCCGACCGGGTCGGCCGCAAGCCGGTCTACCTGGTCGGCGCGATCGGGGCGCCGCTGTTCCTCGGGGCCTTCTTCCTGCTGCTCGACACCGGGTCCACCGTGCTGGTCGTGGTCGGCATGGTCGTGCTGGTCAACCTCTTCCACGACGCGATGTACGGCCCGCAGGCGGCCTGGTACGGCGAGCTGTTCGACACCCGGCTGCGCTACAGCGGGGCGTCGCTGGGCTACCAGATCGGGTCGGTCATCGGCGGCACCACGCCGCTGGTCGCCACCGCGCTGCTCTATGCGGGCGGCGGGACCCCGTGGCTGATCTGGGGGTACTTCGGGGTGCTGTTCGCGATCTGCATCGTCTCCACCGTCCTGCTCCGCGAGACCCACCGCGGCGGGCTGCGCACCGCCCGGGAGAAGGTGTCGGCATGACCGGCCGCATCCTGCTCAACGCCTTCGACATGGCCTGTGTGGGCCACCAGTCCGCCGGGCTGTGGCGCCACCCGTCCGACGAGGGGCACCGCTACACCGACCTCGACCACTGGACCTCGCTGGCCCGGATGCTGGAGGACGGCGGCTTCGACGCGCTGTTCCTCGCCGACGTCCTCGGCGTCTACGACGTCTACGGCGGCTCCCGCGACGCCGCCGTCCGCGCCGCCGCGCAGGTCCCGCTCGCCGACCCGCTGCTGCTCGTCCCCGCGATGGCGGGGGTGACCTCGCGGCTCGGGTTCGGGGTGACCGTCTCGGTCGCCTACGAGCACCCCTACGCGCTGGCGCGGCGGCTCACCACCCTCGACCACCTCACCCGCGGCCGGGTCGCGTGGAACGTCGTCACGTCCTACCTGGACTCCGCGGCGCGCAACCTCGGCCGGTCCGGGCAGATCCCGCACGACGAGCGCTACGAGCTCGCCGAGGAGTTCCTGGAGGTCTGCTACAAGCTGTGGGAGGGCTCCTGGGACGACGACGCCGTGGTCCGCGACCGTGCCCGCGGCGTGTTCACCGAGCCGGACCGGGTGCACGACATCGCCCACCACGGCCGCTGGTTCGACGTGCCCGGCCCGTTCCTGTCCGAGCCGTCCCCGCAGCGCACCCCGGTGATCTTCCAGGCGGGCGCGTCGCCGCGCGGTGCCCGGTTCGCCGGCACCCACGCCGAGGCCGTGTTCGTGTCCGGCCCGTCGCCCGCGGTGGTCCGCCGCTCGGTCGACGCGGTGCGCGCCGAGGCCGCCCGCGCCGGGCGGGACCCGCGCTCGGTGAAGGTCTTCGCGATGCTCACCGCGATCGCCGGGGAGACCGACGAGGCCGCCCGCGCGACGCTGGCCGAGTACCTGGAGCTGACCGACCCGTCCGCGGCGCTGGCGCTGTTCGGCGGCTGGTCCGGCGTCGACCTGGCCGGGGCGTCGCCGGAGCAGAAGCTCGAGTACGTGCAGACCGACGCGACCCGCTCGGCACTGGCGTCGTTCACCGGGCCGGACCGCGACTGGACGGTGGGGGAGCTCGCGGAGTTCATCACCGTCGGCGGGCGCGGGCCGCTCGTCGTCGGGTCCGGGGCGGGGGTCGCCGACGAGCTGGAGCGCTGGGCCGACGAGGCCGACCTCGACGGCTTCAACCTGGCCTACGCCGTCACCCCGGGGACGATGGCCGACGTCGTCACCCACGTCGTGCCCGAGCTGCGCCGCCGCGGCCGGATGCCCGCCGCCGCCGACGCGGGCGGCCCCACCCTGCGCGAGCGCTACGGCACCGGCGACGGCGCCCGGCTCGCGAAGGACCACCCCGGGGCGGCGCACCGCACGCTCTGACCCCACGCCATGATCACCGGGAGTGGAGCGCGGGGAGCAGTCCCCTCACCCGGCCGCTCCACTCCCGGTGATCATGGTGCCGACGGTCGCGCTCCGCGGAGCCGGGCCACCCCGCAGGGGGACGTCCCGACCCCGACCGGGTGGCCCTGCACCACCGACGCGTGACGCCCCGCGCCGTCGCCGTACCGCCGTGTTCACCTCGGTCCCGGCCGGGGTGGCGATCGGGGGAGTGCGGGCATGGTGGGGTGGACGGGCAGCCGGGGCGCGGCGGTGGCGGCGGCGGTCGTGATCGGGGTGCTGGTACCGGTCACCCAGCAGGCGTCCGCGGCCCCCGCCCGGGAGGCGCACCCCGTCGCGGCCACCGCGCCGGCGGCAGCGTCCGCCGGTCCCGCCGCCGCACCCGCGTCCGCCGGACCCGGTGCCGCCCCGGGCCCGGCCGCGGCGCCCGTCGCCCCGGCCCCGCAGGCCCCCGCGATCACCCACCGCGAGGAGCGCGTCGACACCCCGGCCGGGCCGGTGACCGTCGACATCGTCGTCGCCGACCTGAACCGGGCCGAGCTGCGCGCGACCCTGCTCACCGGCGCGATGGTCGGGGAGCGGTCCTCGGTGCCCGCGCACGCCCGGCGCGGCGGCGCCGTCGCCGCGATCAACGGCGACTTCTTCGACCTGGCCCGCAGCAACGCCGCGGCCGGCCCCTCGGTCCGCGACGGCCGGGCACTCACCTCCGCCGTCCCGCCCGGGCGGCGGCTCGCCCCGGGCGTCCCCGGCGCCCAGCAGGGCGACGTCCTCGCGATCGACGACGACGGCACCCCCCGTCTGGACCGGCTCACCCTCGACGCGTCCGTGACCGGGCCGAAGGGCCGCCTGCGGATCGACACCCTCAACGCCTACGCCGTGCCCGTCGGCGGGATCGGGCTGTTCACCTCCGACTGGGCGGGCGACCGGGCCGCCACGCTGTGCGGCAGCGACACCGACCGGGACGCGCCGTGCGCACCGGACCGGGTCGAGGTCGTGGTCCGCGACGGCGCGGTCACCGCCGTCGGCCCGCCCGGCGGGGGCGCGATCCCGGCCGGGGAACAGGTCCTCGCCGGCCGCGACCAGGGCGCCGCCGCGCTGCGCGGGCTCGCCGTCGGCGACCGGGTCACCGTGCGGCAGGCCCTCACCGCCGCGTCGGGGACCGCGCCGCGGACCGCGGTCGGGGCGTCACCGATCCTGCGCGACGGCGCACCCGTCGCCGGGCTGGACACCCGCTCGCGCGACCCGCGCAGCGCCGCGGGCTACACCGCGCAGGGACGGCTGATCCTGCTCACCGCCGACGGCCGCGAGTCGACCTCGGTCGGGATCACCCTGGCCGAGACCGCCGAGCAGCTGCGCCGGGCGGGCGCCGTCGACGGCGTCAACCTCGACGGCGGCGGCTCCTCGACGATGGTGTTCCGCGACCAGGTCGTGAACAGCCCGTCCGAGGACGCCTACCGGCTGGTGCCCAACGCGCTCGGCGTCGTGGAGAACTGAGCGTCCGGGTCGCGGGCGACGGTGACCCCGAGCATCGCGAACAGCTGCTCCACCAGCCAGTCCCGCAGCTCGGCGTGGGCGGGCACCCGGCCCGCCTCCAGCCACACCAGCACCGAGCCCTCGACCAGCGCGACCCAGCCGCGCAGGGTCATCAGCTGCAGCGGGGTCGGGTCGGGCACGCCGCCGCGCACGCACAGCAGGTCCACGATGTGGTCGCGCACGCCGTCGACCATGGCGTCGGTCTCCCCGGTGGAGACGACCGAGCCGCTGCGCAGCAGCGCGACGTAGGCCCGCGAGTGCCGGCCGACGACGTCGAGGAACACGTCCAGCGCGTCGGCCAGCTGGGAGTCCAGCGGGCCGTCGGTGGGCAGCGCGACCCGGTCGATGAGCTCCTCGGCGACGCTGCCCAGCGCCGCGACGTGCAGCTCCTCCATCCCGGAGAAGTACCGGTAGAACAGCGCCCGGGACACGTCCGCGGCCCGGGTGACGTCCTCGACGGCCACCTCCTCCGGCGAGCGGGCGCCGTAGAGGTCGAGCGCGGCGGACACGAGCTGTGCGCGGCGGGCCTCGGGCGTCATACGCCGGGGTGGACGTGCGGGTGAGGTCATCACCGACGAGAGTACGGATCCCACGCCTCAGCGCCCGAGATCGACGACGATGGTCCCGTCCGTGGCCCGCCCGACGCACAGCGCGGTCAGGCCCGGCCCGGCCGGGTCGCCCACGGTCGTGCCCTCGACCAGCCGCACGTGGCAGGTCCCGCAGAACCCCTGCCGGCACGAGTACGGCACGTCCGGGCGCAGCTCGCGGACCGCGTCGAGCGCGGTGCGGTCGGCGGGGACCGCGACGTCCGGGCCACCGGCGATCCGGACGGTGAACGGGCGGCCGTCGCGGATCGGGGGCGGGGAGAACCGCTCGGAGTGGAACCGCTGCCCGGCGGGCAGTGCCCGGCGCAGCGACTCGATCATCGGCGGCGGGCCGCAGCAGTAGACGGCGGCGTCGGCGTCGGTCCCGGACAGCAGCTCGGCCGCCGACGGGACACCCGCGACGTCGTCGGGGCGGCGCAGGACCCGGTCCGGGGCCAGCGCGGCGAGTGCGTCCGACAGCGGCATCGACGCCCGGTCCCGGCCGGTGTGCACCAGCCGCCACGGCATCCCGGCCGCGTGCGCGGCCCGGACCATCGGCGCGATCGGGGTGATCCCGATGCCGCCGGCGACGAACAGGTACGACGGCGCCGTGGCCAGCGGGAAGGCGTTGCGCGGGCCGTGCAGCCGCAGCCGCACCCCGGGGCGCAGGGCGTGCATCTCGTGCGAGCCGGTGCCCCCGGGCACCCTCCGTACCGCGATCCGGTACACCGACCGGTCGTCCGGGTCGCCGCACAGCGAGTACTGGCGCATGACCCAGGAGGGCAGCTCGACGTCGACGTGCGCGCCGGGCCGCCAGCCCGGCAGCGGCTCGGTGCCCGCCGGGACGAGGTCGAGCTCGGCGACGTCGGGGCAGGGACGGCGCACGGCGTGCACCTCGACGAGCAGGGTGCGGTCCACCGGGGTGACCGGGCGGCGGCGCCGGGCACCGGCCGTCGCGAGGGTCTGGGTCACCGCGGTGAGCACCGACAGCGCGGTGGCCCCGCGGTTCGGGTGCGGCGGCGGCGCGGTCGAGCCCGCGCCGGGCAGCAGCGCGGGACTCATGCCGCGGACCCCTCGGCCGGGCCGGTGTGGCCCGCCTCGGCGGCGCGGGCGGCGGGGGAGACCGCGAGGTAGGCCACCGCGGCGTCGGTGTCGCCGTGCGCGGCCGGGTGGAACCGCGGGCTCAGGTAGGTCAGGACGGCGCGGGTGAACAGCCACGGCCCGGGCACGAGCCCGCGCCGGGAGTCCCGCAGGTAGTCGCGCAGCCGGGCCCGGCGCTGCGGTGTCCCGCGCAGGTGCGGGTCGCGGGCGCACAGGTGCCGGGTGCCGTCGACCCACAGCTTCGCCAGCGCCGGGCCGGCCACCGCCATCGCCCGGATCCGGCGCAGCCAGCGGCCGTCGAGGTGGGTGTAGAGGTCGTGCGCGACGTTGCGGTGCTCGACCTCCTCGGCGCCGTGCCAGCGCAGCATGTCCAGCATGTGCGGGTCGGCCCCGGCCGCGTCCAGCGCGGCGGAGTCGAGGATCCAGGAGCCGAGGACGGCGGTGAAGTGCTCGATCGCCGCGATCAGCCCGACCCGCTCCACCAGCCACTCCCGGGCCGCGTCGCCGGTCAGGCCGCGGTCGCCGAGCAGCTCCTTGAAGATCCACTCGACCTGCTCGACGAAGCGGGTCACGTCGACGCCCGCCTCGACGAGGTGGTCCAGCGCCCCCTGGTGCGAGGTCGCGTGCACGGCCTCCTGGCCGATGAACCCGCGCACGTCCTCGGCCAGCGCCTCGTCCCGGACCATCGGCAGCGCGCGGGAGAAGACCTCCACGAACCAGCGCTCGCCCTCGGGCAGCAGCAGGTGCAGCACGTCGATCAGGTGCGAGGCGAACGGCTCGCCGGGGATCCAGTCGGTCCGCAGCTCGGCGAAGTCGAAGTGGACGTCGCGGGCCTGCAGGGCGATGCGGTCGGCGGCCGGGTCACCGGCGGCGGGGCTGTTCACGGCGGTTCTCCTCTCGGACGGGTTTCTCAGCGGGTGCCGTCGACGCGGGCGAGCGCGCGGACGAGGCCGGGGGACAGCCGGGACGCGAGCAGCCCGACGTGTGCCTCGGCGGTGACCGGGGCGATCGGCAGGTCCCGCTCGACGGCGCGGACCAGGCGGGCGGCGACGCGCTGCGGGGTGTACCCGCGCCGGGTGTAGGCGGCCGCGGCGTCGCGACGGCGGGCGGCCTGGGTGGCGTCGTCGGTGCCGGCGAAGCGGGTCGCCCCGGTGATCGGGGTGTCGACGAACCCGGGGCACAGCGCGGTGACCCCGACCCCGGCGCCCGCCAGCTCGGCGCGCAGGCACTGCGACAGCATCAGCACCGCCGCCTTGGTCGTGGCGTAGGCCGGCAGCGAGCGCGACGGCAGGTACGCCGCCGCCGAGGCGGTGTTGACGATCGTGCCGCCCTCGCCGTGCGCGGCGAGCAGCGCGCCGAAGTGCCGGCAGCCGTGCACGACGCCCCACAGGTTCACGTCGACGATCCGCTGCCACTCCTGCGCCGTGGTGTCGGCGAACGACCCGGCGACGGCGATCCCGGCGTTGTTGACAACGAGGTCGGGCACCCCGTGCTCGGCCGCGACCCGCTCGGCGAGGGCGGCGACGGCGGCCTCGTCGGCGACGTCGACGACCGCGGCCACCGCGCGGCCGGGCCCGTGCCGCCGGGTCACCAGGTCGACGGTCTCCGCGGCGCCGGCCTCGGAGACGTCGGCGACGACGACCCGGCCCCCCAGGTCGGCGACCTGGCGGGCGATCTCACGGCCGATCCCGCTGCCCGCCCCGGTGACGACGGCGAGCCCGCCCTCCCAGCGCGACGCCCGGCCCGGCCGTCCCCCGGTGCGGACCAGGGCGGCGCCCCGGGCCCCCGCCCGGGCCAGCGCGGGCGCGGCGGTCCCGCCGCTGCGCTCGGCGACGAGCTCGCGGACACACCGGGCGATCACGCCCGCGCGCTTGCGGACGATCCAGTGCCCGCCGGGCAGGTAGCGGACCCGCAGGTCGGGGGCGAACCCGGCGGCGCTCGTCGCCATCGCGGGGGTGACGTAGGCGTCGCCGAGCGGAGCCAGGATCTGCACCGGGACGTCGGTGCGGCGCGGCTGCGGGCGGCCGAGCCGCCGCGGCAGGTTGCGCCGGTAGAGCTCCAGGCCGTTGACCGCGTCGCGCACCGAGGGGCGGGGGATCCGCTCGGTCCGCGCCACCATCGCGCCGAGCAGCCCGCTGCGGATCATCAGCTCGGGCAGCACCGGCACCCGGAACGCCAGGGTGTACCAGGAGTGCAGCGCCTGGGTGAGCACCGGCCGCAGGTCGCGGAGCCCGCGGCGGCGCAGGAACAGCGCCACGTGGTCCAGGCACGGGCCGGAGATCGAGGTGAACGACGCGACCCGGCCGTCCATCGCCGAGGGGGTGCCGTCCTCGCGCGTGACGGCGTGCCAGGTCTGGATCGAGCCCCAGTCGTGGGCGAGCAGGTGCACCGGGGCGTCGGGGGAGACGGCGTCGGCCACCGTGCGCAGGTCGGCGGCGAGGAGCTCCAGGTCGTAGCCGGCCGGGGCGCCGGGGGCGGCCGAGCCCCCGTGGCCGCGCACGTCGTAGGTGACGACGTGGTGGTCGGCGGCGAGGTCCGCGGCGATGCGGTCCCACACGTGCCGGTCGTCGGGGTAGCCGTGCACCGCGACGACCGTCGGGTGCGACGGGTCGCCCCGTTCCTCCACGACCAGCTCCAGGCCGTCCTGCGTGGTCACCGTCCGGGTGCGGCTCGCGGACTCCACCTCGTTGTGAGACACACCGTCATCGTAGAAAACGTGTCAACAAGGCGCCACCCCTGGCCCGTCATCCGTCCCGGGCGGCCGGGCGGGACCCGGTGATCGGTCAGCCCCGGTCGTCGACGGTGGGTGTGGGGTGCGGCGCCCGACCGGCCGCCCACATCGCGCCGACCCGGGCGGCCACCGCGTCGTGCGCGGCCGCGGCCGTGGTCCCCGCGGTGCGGACCCCGGCCAGCGCGTAGAGCAGCTCGCCGTCGGCGCCCAGGTCGAGGTCCAGGACGCCGTGCACCCGGGCGAGCTCCAGCACCAGAGCCGTGGCCGTGGTGCCGGCCGCGGCGGCCGCCCGGCGCAGCGGCCCCTCGTCGGCGCCGGGCAGCGTCCGGGCGCCGAGGGCGGCGGCGAGCAGGCCGAGCGCGGCGACGTCGGCCGGTCCGACCGGGACCAGGCACAGGTCCGGGCACGGCCCGGGGCCGTACCCGGGGCGGTGCTGGGCGGCGCGCAGCGGACCGGCCATCCGGCGCCAGCCGCGCACCGCGTCCGCGGTCCCCGCCGGGGCGTCCGCGTCGCGCGCGAGCGACACCAGTGCGCTCCCCAGGCGCCGGTCGGTGCGGTCCCACGCCCCGGGGTCGCGTGGCACGGCCCGCACCACCGTCCCCGTCGCCGTACCGGTCATCGCGCCTCCTCGTCGGCCCCTCGGTGACGCAGGTCGCCCGGCCCCCGCACCCCGTTACCGGGCGTGGTCAGAACTGACGAGGGGCGTAGGTTCGAACGGTCGTCCCCGTCCCACGAACAGAGGTCCCCGCGTGTCCACCGCTCCGCCCACCTGGTTCACCGACGCACTCGCCGAGCCGGGGGAGCCCGGCCGCACCGAGAGCGACGGCGTCGAGGTCCGCTTCCGCAGCTGGGGCACCCCGGGCGGGCCCGGGGTGCTGCTGGTGCACGGCGGCGCGGCGCACCTGCACTGGTGGGACCACATCGCCCCGCTGCTGGCCGAGGGAACGCGCCGGGTCGTGGCGGTCGACCTGTCCGGGCACGGCGACTCCGGGCGGGCACCGTCCTACGACCTAGACCGCTGGGCCGTCGAGCTGCGCGCCGTGATCGACGCCTCGGGCCTCGGCCCCCGGCCGACGCTCATCGGGCACAGCATGGGCGGGTTCGTGACGCTCACCGCGGCCCTGCGCTACGGCGACGAGCTGGCCGGCGCCGTCGCCGTCGACTCCCCGGTCAGGGACCGGTCGCCGGAGGAGCGGGCCGCCCGTGAGCAGCGGGCGTTCGGCCCGGCGAAGGTGCACCCCGACCGCGACGCGCTGATCGCGCGGTTCCGCACCATCCCCGAGCAGCCCGGCGACCTGCCCTACGTGCACCGCCACATCGCCGAGCACAGCATCCGCGCCGTCGACGGCGGCTGGAGCTGGAAGTTCGACCCGGCCATCTTCGCCGGCATCTCGCTGACCCCCGGCGACCTCGGGCGTCCCGGCTGCCGGATCGCGCTGTTCCGGGCCGAGCACGGTCTGGTCCCGGCGGACATGGGGGAGATGGTCGTGGACCGGATGGGCCGGGCGGCGCCGGTCGTCGAGATCCCCGGGGCCGGGCACCACGTGATGATCGACCAGCCGCTGGCCCTGGTGACCGCGCTGCGGACGCTGCTCGCGGACTGGGAGCACTCGGTTCCGGTGGTGGCCCCCGCGATCTAGGGTGGCCCCATGACAGAGCAGTCAGAACTGACTCCTTCCGGACCGGCCGCTTCCGAGGAGGAGGTGCTCGTCGAGCGGCGGGACGGCGTCCTGCTGATCACGATCAACCGGCCCCGTGCCAAAAACGCGCTGAACGAGAACGTCGCGCGCTCGATCGCCGCGGCCGTCGACGAGCTCGACGCCGACCCGGACCTGCGGGTCGGCGTGCTGACCGGGGCGGGCGGGGTGTTCTCGGCCGGGATGGACCTCAAGGCGTTCCTGCGCGGCGAGCGTCCGTCGGTGCCCGGGCGCGGGCTCTGCGGGATCACCCAGGCCCCGCCGGTCACGCCGATGATCGCCGCCGTCGAGGGCTGGGCGCTGGCCGGCGGGTTCGAGATCATGCTGGCCTGCGACCTCGTCGTCGCCGGTCGCGGTGCCCGCTTCGGAGTGCCGGAGGTCAAGCGGTCGCTGGTCGCCGCCGCGGGCGGTGCGCTGGAGCTGGCGAACCGGGTGCCCCGGGCGCTGGCGCTGGAGATGCTGCTGACCGGCGACCCGATCGACGCCGCGCGGGCCGAGGCCGCCGGTCTGGTCAACTCC
Organism: Pseudonocardia sp. TMWB2A; assembly: GCF_017312135.1. Classification (NCBI taxonomy): domain Bacteria; kingdom Bacillati; phylum Actinomycetota; class Actinomycetes; order Pseudonocardiales; family Pseudonocardiaceae; genus Pseudonocardia; species Pseudonocardia sp. TMWB2A. The sequence continues at coordinate 4,729,014 of NZ_QKQY01000002.1, read as the reverse complement.
GTCGTCGACGACGGCACCGCGCTGGAGGCCGCGCTGGCGCTGGCCGCGCGGATCGCGGTGAACGGGCCGCTCGGCGTCGCCGCGTCGAAGCGGATCGTGCGGGAGAGCCCGGACTGGGGCGCCGACCGCTGGGAGCGCCACGACGCGATCATCGGCCCGGTCCTGACCTCGGAGGACGCCCGCGAGGGCGCGACCGCGTTCGCCGAGAAGCGCGACCCGGTGTGGCGCGGCCGCTGACTCAGGCGACGAAGGCCTCCCAGATCAGGAAGGCGTTCAGTCCCACCACGACCGCGGCGACGACGACCGCTGCGGCCGTGGTGACGCGGTGGTTGACCAGGTCGCCCATCACCTCGCGGCGGGCGGTCAGCCACACCAGCGGGACCAGGGCGAACGGGATGCCGAACGACAGCACGACCTGGGAGAGCACCAGCGCCTGCGTCGGGTCGATCCCCATGCCCAGCACGAGCAGGGCGGGCGCGAGGGTCAGCAGCCTGCGCAGCAGCAGCGGGATCCGGCGGCGCAGGAACCCGGCCATGATGACCTGCCCGGCGTAGGTCCCCACGCCCGAGGACGCGAACCCCGAGGCGAGCAGCGCGATCGCGAACCCGTACGCGGCGACGGCGTCGAGCTCGGTGCCCAGCCCGGCGAAGATCCCCTCCAGGGTGTCGGTGCCGGGCACGTCGGTCCCGGCGAACAGGGCGGCCGCCACGACCAGCATCGACAGGTTGACCAGCCCGGCCACGCCCATCCCGAGCGCGATGTCGGTGCGCCCGACCCGCAGCAGGAACCGGGTGTCCTCGGGCCCGCGGGCGACCAGGCGGCCCTGGGTCAGGGCGGAGTGCAGGTAGATCACGTGCGGCATCACGGTGGCGCCGAGGATGCCGGTGGCGAGCACCAGCGAGCCGACGCCGTCGAAGCCGGGGACCAGGCCCGCGGCCAGCGCGGGACCGTCGACGTCGGTGCGCACCACGGTGGACACCAGCCCGACCATGATGATCGCGAGCAGGAACACGATCGCCCGCTCGAACGGCCGGTGCCCGCGCGACTGCAGGCCCAGCAGCACGAAGGCGATCACGCCGGTGATCACCCCGCCGGTGAACAGCGGGATCCCGAACAGCAGGTGCAGGGCGACCGCGCCGCCGATCACCTCGGCCAGGTCGGTCGCGATCGCGACGAGCTCGGCCTGGGCCCACATGAACCGGTTCCGCCACGGAGTGAGGTGCTCGCGGCACAGCTCGGGCAGGTTCTTGCCGGTCGCGAGCCCGAGCTTGGCCGAGAGCGACTGGATGAGCATCGCCATCAGGTTGGCGACGACGATCACCCAGACCAGCAGGTAGCCGTAGCCGGCACCGGCGGAGAAGTTCGTCGCGAAGTTGCCCGGGTCGACGTAGGCGACGGCGGCGACGAACGCGGGCCCGAGGACGGCGAGCCTGCCGCGCCAGCCGCGCCGGCGCAGCTGCTCCACGCTGACCGGTGCCGCCGCCGCGGCCGTGTCCGTGCTCGTCATGTGCGCCCCCGCGAGGTGATGAGGTCCGACGAAGACGCAGTGTAGGCACGACTAACTCCGCTGGTACAGAGCTGCAACGGTTCAGGCCGTGCGGCTCACAGATAGCGGTGCATCACGTGCAGGCCGGTGGTCGCGCCGTCGGGCAGGGTGAAGGCGTCGGGCACCGTGCCGACCGTGGCGAAGCCCAGCGAGTGCCACAGCGCGACCGCGCGGGTGTTGGTCGCCACGACGGCGTTGAACTGCATCGCGGTGTACCCGTCCGCGCGGGCGAGGGCCAGCACGTGCTCGCCGAGCGCGCGGCCGGTGCCGCGCCCGGCCTCGCCCGCGTCGACGGCGAAGCTCGCGGTCGCGACGTGCGAGCCCGGCCCGGGCTGGTTGGGCCCGGTCTTCGCGGTGCCGACGACCCGTCCGTCCCGCATTGCCACGACGACCCGCGCGGGCGGCGGGAGCATCCACATGCGGGTGACCCAGGCGTCGTCGGCGTCGGGCGGGACGGTGTAGGTGCGGCCCTCGGCGAAGATCGGGCGGAGCACGGCGAGGACGGCGGGGAGGTCGTCGTCGGTGGCGGCGCGGATGTGCACGCGCTCAGGGTAGGTAGAGGTCGCGCGGGCCGGCGTCGAGCGCCTCGACGTCGCCGCCGGTGTGGGCGGCGAGCCAGTCGGCGAACTCACCGGTCTCGGCCTCCGGGACGGCGACGGTCAGCGTGACGTCCGTGCCGTGCGTGATCTCGCCCAGCCGGTACGGGGAGTGGCGCAGGTCGTGCTCCAGACGCCCGGCGCGGTCGTGGCCGACGGCGAGCAGCAGCTCCCGGTGCCGGATCCGGCGCAGCTCGCCGACCGCGTCCAGGGCCGCGGTCAGGGCGCCGGAGTAGGCGCGGACCAGCCCGCCCGCGCCGAGCTTCGTCCCGCCGAACCAGCGCGAGACGACGGCGACGACGTCGGTCAGCCCGCGCCGGGTGAGCACCTCCAGCATCGGGACGCCGGCGGTGCCCGAGGGCTCGCCGTCGTCGCTGCTGCGGGCGGTGAGGTCCCCGGTGCCGGGGTCGCCGATGCGCAGCGCGGTGCAGTGGTGGGTGGCGTCCGGACCGGCCCGGCGGACGCGGTCGATCACGGCCTGGGCGGCCCCGACGTCGGCGACCCGGGCGACGGTGCAGAGGAAGCGCGACCGGGCGATCTCGGTCTCCGCGCTCCCGTCGCGGGCGATCACCCGCACGCCGCGACCGGCCTCACACCGTGACCGCGCTCGCGATCGGCGGCGTGTCGGGATCGATTCAGTGCATCCTGGACGTGTCCGGTGACGAGGCCGCCCGCCTCACCCGGCGGGCTCCCTCGTCCACACCAGGCGGTTCCACCGCCGACATCGAAGGGACCCCCACCCATGAGCGACACCCTCCGCGTCCTGCGTTCCGGTCTGACCCGCGTGGCGCGCCGGATCGACGACTACACCCTCGCGGCGTTCAACCCGGTCTACCCGACCCCCGCCGACCGGGAGCGCTGAGGGCGCCCCCGGCCGGGGGAGTGCGGTCAGTCCTGCTGCTCCGGCGCGGCCAGCTTCAGCGGTCGCAGGTACACCCACAGCACGAACAACGCCCCGATGACCAGCATGCCGATGCCGGTGTCGAGGTTGAGGTTCGTCCCGCCGGTCTTGGCGAGGTTCTCCGGGTCGTTGCCCGACACGATCCCCATGACCAGCAGGACGATGCCGTAGACCCCGAACAGCAGGGCGATCACCGAGCGCAGGTCGAACAGGTTCGCCGCGGTCGAGGACACCGGTGCGTCGGTCCCGTGGTGGTCGGGGTGGTTCTCACTCTTCGAGCTCATCGCAGGTCTCCGCTCAGCCGAACACGACGTAGAGGACGACGGTCAGGGCCAGCACCAGCGCGCCGAGGACGTTCGGACTGCGGTACCAGCCGGCGTCGTCACCGTCGGTGGAGTGGGTGCGCGCCTCCTTCGGGGTCAGGCTCCAGGTCAGCCCGACCAGCTCGGCGTCCGGCTTCGGGGTGGTCACCATCGAGACCCCCGCGGACACGCCGACACCGACGACGAACGCCGCGATGGCGCCGACGAAGCTGCCCGCCTGGCTGGACATCGTCCAGACGTCGGTGCGGACCAGGATGTCGACCAGCACCGCCGCGGTGGTGCCGGAGAGCAGGCCGATCCAGGCCGACGGCCCGGTCATCCGCTTCCAGAACAGGCCGAGGATGAAGATCGCGAACAGCGGCGCGTTGAAGAAGCTGAACAGCGACTGGATGTAGTCCATCAGGTTCGCCGACCCGGACGCGATGAACGCGGTGCCGATCGCGAGCACGCAGCCGACGATCGTGACCAGCCGGCCGACGCCGAGGTAGTAGCGGTCGGCGCGGCCCGGGCGCACCCAGTCCTGCCAGATGTCGTAGGTGAACACCGTGTTGAACGAGCTGATGTTCGCCGCCATACCGGCCATGAACGCGGCCAGCAGACCCGCGATCGCGACGCCGAGGATCCCGTTGGGCAGGACTTCCTTCATCAGCAGCGACAGCGCGTTGTTGTAGGTGATGCCCTCGACGGCGTCGCCGCCGCCGGACTTCACCGCGGCGATCTGCGGGACCAGGATCCCGGCGATCATGCCCGGGGTCACGATGACCAGCACGACCAGCGCCTTCGGGAACGCACCGATGATCGGGGTGCGCCGCGCGGCGGACATCGACTTGGCCGACAGGGCGCGCTGGACCTCGGCGAAGTTCGTCGTCCAGTAGCCGAAGGACAGCACGAACCCGAGGCCGAACACGATGCCCAGCACCGACAGGAACGGGTTCGCGATCTCGGTGAGCGGGGTGCCGGGCCAGGCGTTCAGGTCCGCACCGCCGCTCGGGCCCTCGGTGACCGCGCGGGTCAGGCCGTCCCAGCCGCCGACCCGGTTGAGCCCGGCGACGGTCAGCGGGATCAGCAGCGCGAGGATCACGAAGAACTGCAGGACCTCGGTGTAGATCGCGGCCGACAGCCCGCCGAGGGAGATGTAGCCCAGGACGACGACGGCCGCGACCGGGATCGCCAGGTACAGCGACCAGCCGAGCAGCGCCTCCAGGACCAGGCCGAGCGAGAACAGGTTGACCCCGGCGATCAGGATCGAGGCGACCGCGAAGATCACCGCCTGCACCCGCTGGGTGGTCTTGTTGAACCGCTTGAGCAGGAACTCCGGGACGCTGCGGGCCTTGGAGCCGTAGTAGAACGGCATCATCACGATGCCGAGGAACACCATCGCCGGGATCGCGCCCAGCCAGTAGTAGTGCACCGTCGGGATGCCGAACTGGGCCCCGTTGGCCACCATGCCGATCAGCTCGATCGCGCCCAGGTTGGCCGAGATGAACGCCAGACCGGTGATCCAGGCCGGCATCGACCGGCCGGACAGCAGGAAGTCGAGGCTGGAGGACACCGAGCGCCGCGCCGCGAAGCCGATGCCGAGCACCAGCACGAAGTAGAACGCGACCAGCAGGTAGTCGACCAGGTTCGGGTTGAGGCGCAGGACCTCCTGGGCGGTCATGCCGCGTCCTCCCGGGACGTCCCCGGGGCCCGCCGGGCCGTCTCGTGATGATCCATCTCGGGTAGCTCCTCGCCGTCGAGTGCGTGCGCTGCCGGTCCGCCGGCCGGTGGTGCACGACGGCACGTTGCGCGGACCAACGCACAAGCTAGACCGCACTCGATCAGAAGTGAACACTTTCGCTCGAATTCGAGACCGCTCGGTGACCTCCGCGCCCCCGGCGACCGGGTCCCGACACGCACGGTCGACCCTTGCCGCACGTTCGGTTGTGTTGCATTCTGTGCGGGTGAAGTCCCGACGGTGTCCGGCCCGGACGCGATGAGCCTGCTCGCCGAACAGCGGCGCGAGGTGATCGTGGAGCAGGTCCGCACCCGCGGCGCGGTGCGGGTGTCCGAGCTCGCCGACCACCTCGGCGTGTCCGAGATGACCGTGCGCCGCGACCTCGACGTGCTGGCCCGGCGACGCCTGGTGGACAAGGTGCACGGCGGCGCGACGGCCGTCGGCGAGCACACCACCTCCGAGCCCGGGTTCGCCGCGAAGTCGGTGTGCGAGCTGGAGGAGAAGGACGCCATCGCCGCCGCGGCCGCCGAGCTGGTGACCCCCGGCGCCGCGATCGGGCTGTCCGCGGGCACGACGACCTGGCGGCTCGCCCAGCTGCTCGCCGCGGTGCCGCGGCTGACCGTGGTGACCAACTCCGTCGCCGTCGCCGACGCGTTCCACACCGGTGGCGCCGACGCCCGCGGGACCACGGTGATCCTCACCGGGGGCGTGCGGACGCCCTCGGAGGCCCTGGTCGGCCCGGTCGCGATCACCGCGCTGCGCTCGCTGAACCTGGAGACGGTGTTCCTCGGGGTGCACGGCATGAGCGCCGCGGCGGGCTACTCCACCCCGAACCTCACCGAGCGCGACACCAACCGCGCCCTCATCGAGTCCGGCAGCAGGCTCGTGGTCGTCGCCGACCACACCAAGTGGGGCACCGTCGGGATCTCGACGATCGCCGAGCTGTCCGAGGCCGACGTGCTCGTGACCGACTCCGGTCTGGCCGACGCCGACCGTGCGGTCCTCGAGGGCGAGGTCGACCACGTGATCATTGCCCGCCCCGGAAGGTGACGTACGTGCAGAAGGTGCAGAAGCTGACCACCCGGATGGCCGACGGCCGGGAGATCAACTGGTTCGACGGCCCCGACCACGCCCCACGGGACCCGGCCGATCTCGTCGACGCCCGCGACCTCCCGCGGGTCGTGCCCGCCTCCCAGCTGCGCTACGACGCGCTGGCCGGGGAGTGGGTGACGATCGCCGCGCACCGGCAGGACCGCACCTACAAGCCGCCGGCCGACCAGTGCCCGCTGTGCCCCAGCCGCGACGGCCGCCACACCGAGGTGCCGAGCCCGGAGTACGGCGTCGTCGCGTTCGAGAACCGCTTCCCGTCGTTCGGGTCGGCGCCCGGCGCGCCGCTGCCCGAGCCGGGCCCGGTGCCGCAGGCGGCGTCGGGCCGGTGCGAGGTCGTCTGCTTCACCGACGACCACGACACCCCGTTCTCCCGGCTGACGCCCGACCGCGCCCGCCTGGTGCTGGAGGCGTGGGCCGACCGGACCGCCGAGCTGGGCGCCCGGCCGGGGGTCCGCTACGTCTTCCCGTTCGAGAACCGGGGCGCCGAGATCGGCGTGACGCTGTCCCACCCGCACGGCCAGATCTACGCCTACCCCTACGTCCCGCCGTTCCCGCAGCGGATGCTCGCCCACGTCGCCGCGCACCGGGAGGCGACCGGGGAGAACCTGTTCGACACGCAGCTGGCCGCCGAGCGGGCGGGGGAGCGGGTCGTCGTCGCGGGGGAGCACTGGACGGCGTTCGTGCCGCAGGCGGCGCGCTGGCCGGTCGAGGTGCACCTGTACCCGCACCGTCCGACCCCGGACCTGCCCGCCCTCGACGAGGCCCAGCGCGCCGAGTTCGCGACCCTCTACCTGGACGTGCTGCGCCGCCTCGACGCCCTCTACGACGACGAGCTGCCCTACGTCGCGGGCTGGAACCAGGCCCCGGTGCTGGAGTCCGACGGTCGCTCCGACGCCCGGCTGCACCTGCGCCTGCACTCGATCCGCCGGGCACCCGGGAAGATCAAGTACCTGGCGGGGTCGGAGTCCGGCGCGGGCGCGTTCATCTCCGACGTGCTGCCCGAGGCGGTCGCGGAGCGGCTGCGTTCGCTGTAGGTGTGTGCGGGTGGAACCGGAACCCGACGTCCCCCTGGTCGACCGCCCCGCCGTCGAGCTGGCCGCGCTCGTCGCCGCGCGCGAGGTGTCCTCGCGGGAGCTGACCCGGGCCTGCCTGGAGCGGATCGACGCGGTGAACGGGCACGTCAACGCCGTCGTCACCCTCGACGCCGACGGTGCACTCGCCGCCGCGGCGGCCGCCGACGACCGGCTGGTCCGCTCCGGGCCGGACGGACCGCTGCACGGGCTGCCCGCCCTGCACAAGGACACCCACCTCACGGCCGGGATGCGCACCACCCACGGGTCGCCGCTGATGGCCCGGCACGTCCCCCGCACCGACGACCTGGTCGTGGCCCGGATGGCGGCGGCCGGGGCGATCCGGCTCGGCAAGACCAACACCCCGGAGTGGGCGGCCGGGTCGCACACGGTCAACCCGGTGTTCGGCGCGACGCACAACCCCTACCGGCCCGGGCACTCCGCGGGCGGCTCGTCGGGCGGGGCGGCGGCCGCACTGGCCTGCGGGATGGCGCCGCTGGCCGAGGGCAGCGACATGGGCGGCTCGCTGCGTAACCCGGCGTCGCTGTGCAACGTCGTGGGGCTGCGGCCGACCCCGGGGCGGGTGCCGTCGTACCCGGCTCCGCTGTCGCGCCAGGTGCTGGCGGTGCAGGGGCCGATGGGGCGCACCGTCGCCGACGTCGCGCTGCTGCTGTCGGTGCTGGCCGGGCCGGACCCGCGGGCGCCGCTGTCCCTCGACGGCCCGTTCGTCGCGCCCCGCCCGGACGTGGACCTGCGCGGCCTGCGCGTCGCGTGGGCCCCCGACCTGGGCGGGCGGATCCCGGTCGACCCCGGCCCGGCCGCGGTGCTCGCCGACGTCCCCGGGGTGTTCACCGGCGCGATCGGCGCCGAGGTGACCGCGGACTGCCCGGACCTCGACGAGGCCGACGACGTGTTCACCACGCTGCGGGCCTGGCAGTTCCTGATCGGGCTCGGGCCGGTCGTCGACGCACACCCCGGGCAGGTCAAGGCCACCATCCACGGCAACGTCGACGCCGGGCGCCGGCTCACCGTCGCCGACCTGACCCGCGCGCACCTGGCGCAGTCCCGGCTGCACGAGGTGGTCGCGGACTTCTTCACCCGCTACGACGTGCTGGCCTGCCCGGCCGTGCAGGTCGAGCCGTTCCCGGTGGAGCAGGAGTACCCGGACACCGTCGCCGGGGTCGCGCAGCCCGACTACCTGGGGTGGATGCGGTCGGCGACGCTGATCAGCGCCACCGGCTGTCCCGCGCTGTCGGTGCCCGCCGGGTTCACCGCGGCCGGGGCGCCGGTCGGGCTGCAGCTCGTCGCCGCCCCGCGGGCCGAGACCCGGCTGCTGGAGGTGGCGGCGGCGTTCGAGGCCGCCACCGGACACGGCCGGGTCCGCCCCTGACGTGCGTCGAGGCCGGTACCCCTCCCCAGGGGCACCGGCCTCGGACGTCGGTGACGCGGTCGGTCAGACCCGGACCGCGTTGTGGAACGGCATCGCGTCGATGTCGGAGTACTTGACCGGCTCGCCGCTGGTGGAGGCGTGGAGCACCTTGCCGTTGCCGGCGTAGATGCCGACGTGGCTCACCGGGGAGTAGAAGAACACCAGGTCGCCGGGCTTGAGCTGGCTCTTGGAGACCGGGGTGCCGTCCATCTGCGACTGCGCGCTGGAGGTGCGGGGCAGGTCGACGCCGATCTGCTCGAACGCCCACACCATCAGGCCGGAGCAGTCGAACGCGCTCGGGCCGGTGGCGCCCCACTTGTAGGGCTTGCCGAGCTGCTGCTTGGCCTGGGCGAGCGCCTGGGCGCCGTCGGAGGAGCCGGTCAGGCCACCGACGATGTCGCCGAGCCCGCCGCCGTCTCCGTCGTCGTCACCGCCGCCGCCGTTGCGGGCGGCCGCCTCGGCGGCCTTCGCGCGGGCCTCGGCCGCCTTCGCCGCGGCCTCCTTCTGGGCGACGGCGGCGATGCGGGCCGCATCGGCCTTCTCGAACGCCTGCGGGACCGACGCGGTGACGTGCTCGAATCCGCTGGTCAGGGTGGACGCGGCGTCGCTGGTGCCGGTGCCGCCGTGCTCGGAGCCCGCGGCCGGGACCGACAGCTTCATCGTGGCCTCGTTGGCCGCGCCGGTGAGGTCCATGTCCGCGGAGGTCTCGGGGGACTGCTCCGGGGAGCTGAGCGTCGACACGACGCCCATGACCGCGGTGGCGCCGACGAGTGTCGCCGACATGGTCGCGACGACGGCGCGCGGGTGACGCCCGAGCGGCCCGGTGTCCGAGGTGCCGCGGAGCAGGCCGATCGCGGTCCGCGAGGTGACGCCGGCGGGGGTGTCCGACGCGTCGCGGGTGATGACGGTGTCGCCGCCGGACGCGGCGGGGAGGCCGGTCGCGGGGGTGTCGATGCGCTCCAGGTCCGGGCCGGGGGCCTCGGAACGGCGGGCGCGGCGGCTGCCGGGCGCGGGGGCGTCGAAACCGGTCTCGGAGTAGCGCGCGAGCAGGTCGGCTGCGGAGATGCCCGCGGCGGCGTCGCGGTCCCGGCGACGCCGGGGGACGTCGCTCTCGGGTGTATGGAGGTCCGGGGTGAGTGCAGTGGTCATTCGGGGGTCCTCGCCACCTCGGATCCGCCCCGGTCCTCGTGACCGGACACGGCTCCGCCCGCTGCGTGCTGGGTGGGCGCCAGGGGGAGTGTCGGTCAGCGGGGAGCGTGGGACCGACCAGGCGCACCAGCCGACGTCTCGTCGACCAGCCGAGAGCGACCGTAACCGCTCCGTGACACGGACACCGACCGGGCTCGCCGGGTGTGCGGCGAACGGCCGGTCCGGAGCGACCCGCGCACCGGGGCCACGCCCAACGGTGGGTGCGGTGCGCCGTTCGGGTCGTACGGTCGGTGTGCTGCGCCGAACGGTGCGCGCGAGCCGGTGTCGCGGTGCGCACCGTGACCGGGAAAGCCCCGGACGGACCAGCCCGTCACGAACCCGGCACGCCCGCCGGCGACGCCCGGGCGGCACCTCCTCCGGTGACTGCGCCGGGAGGCCGTCCGGGCCGTGGCGGACGGAGCAGTGCGCAGGAGGTGTCCCGTGCCTGGTGAGCGCGGGTACCGGGTGCTCTGCCACGATCGGGGTGCGTGCCGGCCGCGACCGGCGCGGCGCACCGGCCGGCTCGACGCCGGGGTCCGGTGCCCGGGGCGGGACCCGGTGCGGCGCAACGTGACGTCGGCCGCACACGGTGAACCGGGCGGCGGTCCGCGACGTAGGCACACGGGGGCACGTCCGCGAACGGACGGGTCCCGGGGCCGGGCCACCGACACGGACCCACCGACAGAGGACCCACGACCCGGGAGGTCGCAGCAGTGCCGGACCGAGCAGGCGGCCCCGTCTGGGTGGGCGAGCTGGCCCACCACCGTGCCGTGCACGGCACGGGCCGCGGTGCCGGCGACCTCGTCGTCCCGCCGCGGTTCGGCTCGGCCCGGCTGCTGGTCACCGACGGCGGTGTCCCCGTCGGCCAGGCCGACGTCCCGCTGCACGAGGGCCGGGCGCGCGCCGCGGACCTGGCCCGGGCCGCCGCGGCCGTCGCCGGGCGCGAGCCGCCGGGGGAGCCCGCGGTGTCGGCCGAGCCCCTGACCGTCGTCGTCGCGACGCGGGGGCGGCCGGAGAGCGTGCGCCGCTGCCTGGCCGCGGTGCTGGCCGGCGACCACCCCGACGTGACCGTGCTCGTCGTCGACAACGACCCGCCCGACGAGCGCACCCGCGAGGTCGTCCGCGACTGCGACGACCCACGGGTCCGCTACGTCCGCGAGCCGCGGCGCGGGGTGTCGGTCGGGCGCAACCGCGGCCTCGCCGAGGCCCGCACCGCGGTCGTCGCGTTCACCGACGACGACACCGAGCCCGACCCGCGGTGGGCGTCGCGGATCGCCGGGTCCTTCGCCGAGGACCCCGGGCTCACCGCGCTGAGCGGGCCGGTGCTCGCCGCGCGGCTGGAGACCCCCGAGGAGCGGGCCGCCGACGTCGCGCTGGCCTGGAACAAGGGCTTCCTGCCGCGCCGGTTCCGGCTCGACGACCCACCCGCGGACTCCCCGGTGTTCCCGTTCTCCCCGGGCCTGTTCGGGATCGGCGCCAACCTGGCGGTGCGCGCCGAGCCGGTCCGCGCGCTCGGCGGGTTCGACGAGGCGCTCGGCCCGGGCCGGCCCACCCGCGGCGGCGAGGACATCGAGCTGCTGGTCCGGATCGTGCTCGACGGCGGCACCCTGGCCTACCTGCCCTCGGCGTGGGTGTGGCACCACCACCGGCCCTCGTCGGGCGAGCTGCGCGACCAGATGGGCGGCTACGCGCTCGGCCTGGGCGCCTTCCTGGGCAAGGTGGCGCTGGACCCGCGGGCGCGCCGGCTGGCGGTGCGCCGGTTCCCGGCCGCGCTGGGGCGGCTGCGCGACATCGTGCGCCGCGAGTCCTCGGCGCCGAAGGCCGTCGCGCGGGCCCGCCACGAGCAGCAGACACCCGCCGTCGTCGGCGGGCCCGGGCCGTCGCCGGAGCGGTTCGGGTCGGTCACGGTCGAGGAGCACCCGGCGCCGCAGGACGTCGTCGCGCTGCCGGGGGGTGCGGGCGCCCGCAAGCTGCGCGGGCTGGTGTCGGGTCCGGCGCTCTACCTGCAGGCTCGTCGCCAGGTCCAGGCCGAGGGCGGGACGACCCCGCCGCTGACCGGCCCGGCCCGGCCGCTGCGGCGCCGCTGACCGCGGTCCGGGCCCGTCGGTCCCGCCACCCGGGGCCGACGGCCCGTCGCCGACCCCGGGGCGCCGGTCCGCCCCGGGGTCGGACCGGCGCCCGGGATCAGGTGCCGGTCCAGCTCGGGGTGCCGCCCTGCCCGAAACCGGCGACCGTCGTGCGGAAGTCGGTCGAGCCGTAGACGCGGTCGACCACCGCGGTGTCGTCGGCGGACCGGTCGTCCAGCAGCCGCTTGGTCGCCCAGATCGTCAGCGGTGCGCCGGTGGTGAGCCGCCCGGTGAGCGCGTCCAGTCCCGCGTCGAGGTCGTCGACGACGGCGTGCAGGAACCCCGGCACCCGCGCGGCCTCCTCGGTCTCCAGCATCCGCGCGGTGAGCAGCAGGTCCGCGGTCAGCGGGCGGCCCAGGGCCTCGACCATCAGGTCCAGGGTCCGCGCGGACAGGCAGTTGCCCAGCGTGCGGGCGATCGGCACGCCGAACCGGGCCCCGGGCGTCGCGATGCGCAGGTCGGCCGCGCAGGCGATGCCCAGCCCGCCGCCGACGCAGTACCCGGCCACCGCGGCCACGGTGGGCACGCCGACGGCGCGGACCCGGTCGAGCACGGCGGTGACCCGGCGCTCGTAGGCCACCCCGTCGGCGCCCGAGGTGAACGCGCGGAACTGGCCGATGTCGGTGCCCGCGGCGAAGGCCCGGCCGCCCTCGCCGCGCACGACGAGCGCCCGGACCTCCGGGTCGGCGTCGGCCCGCTCGCACGCCGCCACCAGCCCCTCGTACATCTCCCAGGTCAGCGCGTTGCGCCGCTCGGGACGGCGGAAAGTCACGGTGAGCACCCCGGCCGCGAGCTCCGCGGTCACCTCCGGGCTCACGCGTGGCCCCCGCGGGCGGGGTCGGACAGCTCGGCGAGGACGTCGTCGGTCGCCGCGCCGAGCGGGGGCCCGGCGGTGCCCCGCCGCGCGGGGGTGCGGGAGAAGCGCATCGGCGACCCCAGCTGGCGGACCGCGGGCAGGGTCGGGTGCGGGGCGTCCCAGAAGAAGTCCCGGCCGGTGAGCAGCGGGTCGGTGAAGACCTCGTCGTAGCCGGCGATGGACGCGCAGGGGACCCCGGCCGCGTCGAGCGCGGCGAGCACGTCGGACGACGACCGGGTGGTCGTGACCGTCTCGATGCAGTCGATCAGCGCCACCCGGTTCGCCAGCCGGGAGCCGGGGTCGGCGAAGCGGGGGTCGTGCTCGAGGCGTTCCAGCCCGAGCGCCGCGCACAGCGACGTCCAGAGCCGGGTGGTGTTCGCGCCGACCGTCACGTGCCCGTCGCGGGTGCGGACGGCCTGGTAGGGGGCGTAGCGCTGATGGGCCGAGCCCTGCCGCGCGGGCACCTCCCCGTCGCCGAGGTACATGCCCGCCTCCCACACCGCGAGCGAGACGCCCGACTCCAGCAGCGAGACGTCGATGTGCTGGCCGGTCCCGGAGCGGTCCCGCTCGCGCAGCGCCGCGGTCACCGCGAGCGCCACGTAGAGCGCGGTCACCAGGTCGCAGACCGGCACGCCCACCTTGACCGGGTCGCCGTCGGGCTCCCCGGTCACGCTCATCAGCCCGCTCGCGGCCTGCGCCATGATGTCGAGCCCCGGCCGTGTCGCGGCCGCACCGTCGACACCCCAGCCCGACGCCGAGGCGTACACCAGCTCCGGGCGGCGCTGCGCCAGGGCCTCGTAGCCGAGCCCGAGCCGGTCCATCGCGCCCGGCCGCAGGTTCTCCACCACCACGTCGGCGCGGTCGACCAGGGCCAGGAACGCGGCGCGGCCCCGCTCGTCCTTGAGGTCGAGGACGACGGACTCCTTGTTGCGGTTGAGCCGCAGGAACGGGGAGCTCTCGCCGTCGAGGAACGGCCCCGCGGACCGGGTCGGGTCGCCGGTGCCGGGCGGCTCGACCTTGACCACCCGGGCTCCGAGGTCGGCGAGCTGCATCGTCGCGAACGGCGCGGCCATGAAGGCCCCCACCTCCAGCACGAGCACTCCGGTCAGCGGTGGGTCGGTCTGCATCGGCAGCCCTCCGGGGTCGTCGGCGTCGGCCTTGATATACGGTATACGGAAACACGGGAGAGGTGGGTGCGGTGACCGCGGTGCAGACGGGTACCGGTGGCCGGATCGTCGCGCCGCCGTCCATGGCGGAGCTGGCGACCGACGCCCTGCGCGCGATGATCTTCTCCGGGGAGCTCGCGCTGGGGGAGCGGCTGGTCGAGGCGCGCCTGACCGAGCGGCTCGGGGTCTCCCGCCCGCCGCTGCGTGAGGCGCTGCAGACGCTGACCCACGAGGGCCTGGTCGTCGCGCACCCGCGGCGCGGCGCGACCGTGCGCACGCTGACCCGGCACGACGTCTACGAGATCGTGACCCTGCGCGAGGACCTGGAGGCGCTCGCCGTCCGCCTCGGCGTGCCGGTGCGCGTGCCCGAGCGGCTGGAGCGCTGCCGGGCGGCCCTGGCGGCGTTCGAGGAGGTCGGCCGGGCCGGCGACGAGAGCCGGTTCCTGCACCACAAGTTCGAGTTCCACCTGTCGCTGGTCGCGCTGGCCGGGCACTCGCGGCTGACCGAGGCCTACCGGGCGCTGTCGTTCCAGATGCAGCTGTGCATGGCGATGAACCGCACCGCCCGTCGCGAGTCCCTGCTGGAGAACGTCGAGCGGCACCGTGAGCTGCTCGCCGTGGTCGAGGCGGGGGACCCGGAGGTCGCACAGCGGGCCCTGACCGAGCACGGCCACACGTCGTTCCTGCTCGACCTCGTCGACCGGCTCGACGGCGGCACGCCGGAGTCCGAGGAGTGGCTCGCCCGCCGCCGCGGGGCCTGAGCTCCGGGCGGCGCTCACGCGAGCGTCCCACCGATGCCCTCGGCGGCGGCCCGCAGCAGCGCGGCCGCCTCGGGGACGCGGTCGTGTCCGAAGCGGTGGATCGGGCCGGACACCGACAGCGCCGCCGGGCTGGACACCCCGGCGAGCGGGACGGCCACGCAGAACACACCGACCTCCTGCTCCTCGGCGTCCACGGCGAACCCGGCCCGGCGGATGCGGTCGAGCTCGTCGAGCAGCCGGTCGGGGTCGACGACGGTGTGGTCGGTCGCCGCGGGCAGCCCGGTGGAGCCCAGCAGCCGCCGTGCCGCGGGCGCGGGCAGCTGGGCGAGCAGCGCCTTCCCGACGCCGGTGCTGTGCAGCGGCACCCGCCGCCCGACCTCGGTGAACGTGCGCATCGAGTGCGGCCCGGGCACCTGCGCGGTGTAGACGGCGCGCTCCCCGTCGAGCACGGCCATGTTGGCGGTCTCGCCGAACCGCTCCGCCACCGCGCGCAGGTCGTCCCCGGCGCGCACCCCCAGCACCCGCGACGCCCGGTCCCCGAGCCCGATCAGCCGGGGCCCGAGGGTGTAGCGGCGGTTGGCCACCTGGTGGGCGTGGCCGAGCTCGCGCAGGGTCGCGACGATCCGGTGGATCGTGGGCTGCGGCAGGTCGACGGCCGCGGCGAGCTCGCTGATCGACAGCTCCCCGTCCGCCTCGGCCAGCACGTCGAGGATCCGGAAGGCCCGGACGACGGACTGGACGCCGCCGCCCGGGCCTGCTCCCGTTCCCGGCACCGGATCAGCCCCAGCCGGGGACGACGAAGATCAGCCAGCTCAGCAGCGGCGCCACCGCGCACATGCTGAAGCCCCAGATCATGAGCCCGCGGAACACCCGGTCGGTCTGGTCGGCCGGCGCGTTCGCGACGACCAGCGCCCCGCTGGTGGAGAACGGCGAGGAGTCCACCACCGACGACGACAGCGACAGCGCGATGATCAGGCCGACCGCGCCCACCTCGCCGGCGAGCAGGAACGGCACGGCCAGCGGGATCAGGGCGCCGAGGATGCCGGTGGTCGAGGCGAACGCGGACACGATCGCGCCGATCAGGCAGATGATGATCGCGGCCAGCAGCGGGGACCCGATCGTCGTCACGAGGTTGCCGAGCCAGTCGATGGTGCCGACCCGCTCCATCAGCGACACGAAGGTCACGATCCCGCAGATCAGCAGCACCGTCGGCCACGCGACCTGCCCGACGGCCGCCTTGGCCGAGGACGGCGAGATGACCGAGAGGACCGCGGCCACGGTGAGCGCGGTGAAGCCGACGTCGAGGCCGAACGCGAGTGCGCCGACGGCCAGGGCGACCAGGCCCAGGATCGTGAACACGTGGTCGCGTTCGAGCGGGCGGTGCGGCTCGTCGTCGTCCGGGCCGTGCGGCTCGGCGGCCCCGGACCCACCCGACCCGGCCCCACCGGTCACCGTCCGTGACCGGCCGTGCGGGACGGCGCCGCCGCCCAGGGCGAGCGAGGTGCCCGGCTCGGCGGCCACGGCGACCCGGTCGTCGCCGGCGCCGGAGGATCCCGCGGCATCCCGGGAACGGCGGAGCAGTTCCCGTCCGCCGAACATCAGGAACACGACGATGCTGAGCGCGAGATTGAACACGAACGACGAGACGAACAGCAGTCCCGGATTGCTCGGCAGGTTGTTGCGGGCGACGACACCGTTCACGATGCTGCCGAAGATGCTGATCGGCGAGAAGCCGCCCGCGCTCGCCCCGTTGATGATGAGAAGGCCCATCAGCATCGGGTTGATCTTGTAGCGTTGGGCGAATCCCATGCCGATCGGCGCGATGATGGCGACCGCGGCGGGGACGACGGCGCCGACCGCGGTCAGGACCGCGGTGACGCCGAACATGACCCACGGGATCAGCGCGATCCGGCCGCCGACGGCCCGTACCGCCAGCTGGACCAGGCGATCCACGGTCCCGTTGCCCTTGGCGATGGCGAACAGCAGGGTCACGCCGACGAGGATCACGAACAGGTCGCCGGGGAACCCGCCGACGATGTCGTCGGTGTCCTCCCCGACGAACGCCGTGCCGACGACGAACGCGGCGACAAAGGCCAGCGCGCCCATGTGGACCGGCAGGATCGTCGCTATCAGAAACACCAGGGCGAGTGCCACGATGGTGATGAGTTCGATGGACATCGTTTTCCTCTGGGGTCGGCACTGACGCAGACAGGAACTGATGACGCGGTCCGCGCGACGTCGCCGGGCCGCATTTTCCGCAATGCGGAAAACGAATTCGATATCCCGAGTATCAGCAGGATCACACACGCCCGTCAAGCGGCGTCGATGCCGCCCGCCGGGGTGTGGGAAGGCCCTGCAGCACCCTCTCGACGGCAGACTGTAGACGGTATACCGTCATCAGCGCGAGACCCGGATTCCGCCATCCGGAACCATCGGTCACCGAGCGTGGAGGAACTCATGACGTACGCAGCCGGTCGGCACTTCCTGCAGATCCCCGGCCCGACGAACGTGCCGGACTCGGTGCTGCGCGCCATGTCGGCCGCGACGATCGACCACCGCGGCCCGGACTTCCAGGCGCTGGGGACGGAGCTGCTGCGCGACGTCCGCCCGGTCTTCGGCACCACCGGCCCGGTCGTGATGTACCCGGCCACCGGCACCGGCGCGTGGGAGGCGGCCCTGGTCAACACCCTGAACCCGGGGGAGACGGTGCTGTGCTTCGAGACCGGGCACTTCGCCACGCTGTGGCAGGAGATGGCGGGCCGGCTCGGGCTCCGGGTGGACCTCGTGCCCGGCGACTGGCGGCACGGGGCGGACCCCGCCGTCGTCGCCGAGCGGCTCGCCGCCGACACCGGCCGCCGGATCGCCGCGGTCTGCGTGGTGCACAACGAGACCTCGACCGGTGTCACCAGCCGGATCGTCGAGATCCGCGCCGCGATGGACGCCGCCGACCACCCGGCCCTGCTGCTGGTCGACACCATCTCCTCGCTCGGCTCCATCGACTACCGGCACGACGAGTGGGGCGTCGACGTGACCGTCGCCGGCTCGCAGAAGGGGCTGATGCTGCCGCCGGGGATGAGCTTCAACGCGATCAGCGCCAAGGCCCTGGAGCGCTCCCGCACCGCGACGATGCCGCGCACCTTCTGGGACTGGGGCCCGATGCTCGCGGCCAACGAGCGCGGCTTCTTCCCCTACACCCCGAACACCAACCTCATGTACGGGCTGAAGGAGGCACTGCGCCTGCTCCACGACGAGGGGCTGGAGAACGTCTTCGCCCGCCACACCCGCCACGCCGAGGCCACCCGGGCCGCGGTGCGGGCGTGGGGCCTGGAGGTGCTGGCCCTCGACGAGCGCGAGTACTCCAGCGCGCTCACCGCCGTGCTCGTCCCCGACGACGTCGACGCCGACAAGGTCCGCGCGGTGATCCTCGACCGCTTCGACATGTCGCTGGGCGCCGGTCTCGGCCGCCTCGCCGGGCGGATCTTCCGGATCGGCCACCTCGGTGCGTTCAACGACCTCACGCTGGCCGGGACCCTCGCCGGTGTCCAGATGGGCCTCGGTCTCGCCGGGGTGCCGGTCGCGGGCTCCGGCCTCGACGCGGCGCTGGAGCGGCTGCAGACCGACTGACCCGCCCCGACCGCCCCCGCACCGTCGCGAGAGGACGCCACCCCATGACCGCCGAGCTGACCCGTCCCGCCACCGCCACCACCGCCGTCCCGGGTCTGGAGGAGACGCTCCGGTCGCGGGTGACCGGCGAGGTCGCCTTCGACGACTACAGCCGCCACCTGTTCTCCCGCGACGCGAGCATGTACGCGATCACCCCGCTCGGAGTGGTCTTCCCCCGTGCCCACGACGACGTGGCCGCGGCCGTGCGCACCGCGGCCGAGTTCGGCGTGCCGGTCGTCCCGCGCGGTGCCGGCACCAGCCTGGCCGGCCAGACCGTCGGACCGGGGCTCGTGCTCGACCTGTCCCGGCACCTCAACCGGATCGTCGAGCTCGACCCGGTGGCGCGCACCGCCGTCGTCGAGGCGGGGGTGGTGCAGGACCAGCTCAACCGGGCCGCGGCCGCGCACGGGCTGATGTTCGGCCCGGACACCTCCACGAGCAACCGGGCCACGATCGGCGGGATGATCGGCAACAACTCCGCGGGCAGCGGGTCGCTGACCTTCGGGATGACGATCGACCACGTCCGCGCGCTCGACGTTGTGCTGTCCGACGGCTCCACCGCCCGGCTGGAACCCGTCGACGCCGACGAGCGCCGCCGTCGCGCCGCCGCGGACACCCTGGAGGGCGCCCTCTACCGCGAGCTCCCCGCGCTGGTCACCGAGAACGAGGACGCGATCGCCGCGGGCATGCCGTTCTTCTGGCGCCGGGCCTGCGGCTACCGGCTGGACCGGCTCTCGGGCTTCGCGGAGTCCGGGACGTTCGACCTGGCGAAGTTCGTCGTCGGCGCCGAGGGCACGCTGGTGCTGGCGACCCGCGCCGTCGTCGACCTGGTGCCCAAGCCCGCGCGGACGGTCTACGCCGTCGGCCACTTCGACACCGTGCACGGCGCCATCTCCGCCACCGCCGACGCGCTGAGCTGCGATCCGCACCAGGTCGAGATGATGGACAAGACCATCCTCGACCTGTCCCGCCGCAAGATCGAGTACGCCGACCTGGGCAACCACCTCGTCGGTGACCCGGCCGCGCTGCTGTTCGTCTCGTTCTCCGGCGACGACGAGGCCGGGCTGGTGGCGAAGCTGCGCGCGCTGGCCGCGCTCTGGGAGCGCCACGGCCACGGGTACCACACCCTGGAGCTGGTCACCCCCGCCGAGCAGGCCGCGCTGCTCAAGGTCCGCAAGTCCAGCCTCGGGCTGCTCATGGCGGCGGGGGAGGGCACCCGGCGCCCGCTGGCCTTCGTCGAGGACACCGCGGTGGCCCCCGAGCACCTGGCCGAGTACACCGCGCGGTTCAAGGAGATCCTCGACGAGAACCGCCTCGAGGCGGGGTTCTACGGCCACTGCTCGGTCGGCTGCCTGCACATCCGCCCGTTCGTCGACCTCACCGACCCGGCCCAGGTCGCCACGATGCGCCGGGTCGCGGAGCGGATCAAGGACCTGGTCGCCGAGTACGGCGGCGTGAACTCCTCCGAGCACGGCGACGGCCTGGCGCGCTCGGAGTTCAACCGCGAGATCTTCGGCGACGAGCTGTACGAGGCGATGCGCCGGGTGAAGGCCCTGTTCGACCCTGGGAACGTCATGAACCCCGGCAAGATCGTCGACGCCCCGTCGATGACCGAGAACCTGCGCGACCGCGACGCGCTGCCGCCCGCCCCGCGGCTGACCACGGCGCTGTCGTTCGAGGTGATCGGCGGCCCCGGCGCGACCGGGATGCGCGACGCCGCCGACCGTTGCATGAACATCGGCCTGTGCCGCAAGACCACGGCCGGGGTGATGTGCCCGTCCTACCAGGTCACCCTCGAGGAGGAGCACTCCACGCGCGGCCGGGCGAACGCGCTGGTCAAGGCGCTGTCCGAACCGGACCCGGCCGCCGGGCTCGCCGACGGGCGGCTGCACGAGATCCTCGACCTGTGCCTCATGTGCAAGGCCTGCAAGAGCGAGTGCCCGATGGGCGTGGACATGGCCTCGCTCAAGGCCGAGGCGCTCCACCAGCAGCACGCGGTGCACGGCACGCCGCTGCGCTCGCGGCTGTTCGGCGCGATCCGCACGCTGAACCGGCTCGGGTCGGCGACCGCGCCGCTGTCCAACCTGCCCGGCCGGGTCGGGGCGCTGCGCCGGCTCGCCGAACGGACCGTCGGGATCACCGCGCGCCGCCCGCTGCCGCGCTTCGACCGGGACAACCTGGTGCGGTGGTACCGGCGCCGTGACCCCGCGCGGGCCGGGGCACCGGCCGGAACCGTCGTGTGGCTGGCCGACTCGTTCACCACCTTCACCGAGCCGCACATCGGGCGGGCCGCGATCGGCCTGCTGGAACGGGCCGGGTGGCGGGTCGAGCTGGCCGGCGGCGGCTGCTGCGGCCGGTCCAGCCTGTCCAAGGGACTGCTCGACGACGCCCGCCGCAAGGCGACCGGCCTGGTCACCTCGCTCGCCCGGGACACCCCGGCCGACGCGCCGATCGTCGGCTGCGAGCCGTCGTGCGTGTTCACCCTGCGCGACGAGACCCTCGCCCTGCTCCCGGACAGCGCCGAGGCCCGGTCGGTGGGCGAGCGGGTCCGCCAGGTCGAGGAGCTGCTCGTCGAGGCCCTCGACGACGGCCGCCTGGTCCTGCCCGAGCGGTCGGCGCTGAGCGGACGGCGCGTGGTCTACCACGGGCACTGCCACCAGAAGGCCGAGGTCGGGACCGCGGCGACGCTCGCGCTGCTGCGCCGCATCCCCGGGCTGGAGGTCTCCGAGATCGACTCCGGCTGCTGCGGGATGGCGGGCTCGTTCGGCTTCGAGGCCGAGCACTACGCGACCTCGATGGAGGTCGGGCGGGACCGACTGCTCCCGGCGATCGACGCCGAGCCCGCCGACACCCTGGTCGCCGCGACCGGCGTCTCCTGCCGCCAGCAGATCTTCCACGGCGCCGGGCGCACCGCCTGGCACCCGCTGGAGCTGGTGCGCGAGGCACTCGGCCCGGCCGGGACGGTGTGAGCGGATGAGACTGGTCCGCTACGACTCCGGCCACGGCCCCCGCACGGGGCGGGTCGAGACCGGCGGCGACGGCGACGTCGTCCGCGAGCTGGGCCCGTCCGGGCCGGGGGCGGTCGCCGGGCGGCTCGCCGAGGTCGTCCTGCTCGCCCCCTGCGACCCCCGCACCATCGTGTGCGTCGGGAGCAACTACCCCTGCCAGCTCGCCGAGAAGGGGCGCCCCCGCCCGGAGCGGCCCGCGCTGTTCCTCAAGGCGCCCAACGCCGTCGTCGGGCCGGGGGAGCCGGTGCTGCGCCCGGCCGGGGTGGAGCGGCTGGAGTACGAGGGCGAGCTCGCGGTGGTGATCGGTCGCCGGGCCCGTGACCTGGACGAACGCACCGCCTGGTCGCACGTGCTCGGCCTGACCTGCGCCAACGACGTCACCGCGCACGACTACCGCGCCGACGGGCAGTGGGCGCGGGCGAAGAGCGCGGACACCTTCTGCCCGCTCGGGCCGTGGATCGAGACCGAGCCGGGCGCGGGGCCGTGGGGGCTGCGGACCAGGCTGAACGGCCGCACCGTCCAGGAGTCAGACACCGGGGCGATGATCTTCGACGTGGCGCGGATCCTCGCCCACGTGACCCGCTGGATCACGCTGCAGCCCGGCGACGTCGTGCTCACCGGCAGCCCCGGCGGGGTCGGGCCGATGACCGCGGGGGACCGGGTCACCGTCGCGATCGACGGCGTCGGGACCCTGGAGAACCCGGTCGCCGACCGGCCCGCGCCCGTCCCGCACTGAGCCGGGCCGGCGGGGACCGCCGCAGCCGGCCCGGCTCAGCCCCGGCCCACCGGCTCCGGCGTGTCCAGCTCGGCGGGAGCGGGTGCGCCCGCCACCCCGGCCGCGCTGCGGTAGACGTCGCCGAGCCGGGCCGCCCAGGGCGCCGCCGCGAACCGGTCGAGGAACCGCCGCCGGGCCCCGGCCCCGAGCCGGGCGCGCAGCTCGGCGTCGCGGGTGAGCCGCACCAGCTCGTCGGCGATCCGGGTGGAGTCGGCCGGGGCGAGCAGGCCGGTCTCGCGGGTCACGATCTCCGGGATCCCGCCGACCCGCGTCGCGACCGCCGGGGTCCCGGTGCCGTGGCCGAGCAGCAGCATGCGGGGCATCGTGTCGTGCCGGGTCGTGTGCAGCTGCACGTCGGCGGCGCGGAGCAGCGCGACCGGGTCGGTGCTGCGGCGGAACGCCACCCGGCCGGACAGGGCCTCGTCGGCGGCGACGCGCGACTCCAGCCACGGCCGCAGCGGCCCGTCGCCGCCGAGCACCACGGTGAGCGGCTCGTCCGGACCGATCCCGGCGACGGCGTCGAGCAGCATGTCCTGCCCCTGGCCGCGGCGCATCGGCGCGACCGAGACGGCGACGACCTCGTGGTCGTCCACGCCGAGCCCGCGCCGCAGGCGCTCGCGCTCCTCGGGTGTGCCCTCGCCCGGGTCGGCGGCGCCGTCCGGGATCACCGACAGGCCCTCGGTGGACCCGGCGGCGCGGCGGTACCAGTCGCGCTGCAGGGCCGACGTCGCGATCGTGCGGGTCATGAACCGTTTGCGCGCCAACGTCTTCGCGGTCCGCCGGAGCTGGTCGCCGCGGTCGGCGGGGTGCTCGTGGATGTGGTGCAGCGTGGACACCGCGGGCACCCGCAGCCGGGCCGCGGCGGCCGAGCCCACGACGTCGGGCCGGGCGCCGTGGGTGTGCACCAGGTCCACACCGTGCTCCCGGAACGCGGCGAGCACCTTCACCACGGCACGCGGATCCCACGGCGCGACGTTCAGCTCGACCGGTGGCGCCCCGGCGCGGGCCATGCGTTCGGCGACGTCGGAGTGCCCGGACGGGGCCAGCGCGACGACCACCACCCGGAACCCGGCGTCCGGGGCCGCGGCGGCGAGGTCACCGAGCGCGGCGGCGACGCCGCGGTCGTCGAGCGACTCGACGAGGTGTCCGATCGTCAGGGTCCTGCTGCTGCTCTCGCTGGTGGGCACGGTGACGTGGCCTCCCGGGGTGGCGCTGCGGGGTCGGTCGTCGGCGGTCGGCCGGTGACCCGGTCGGGGCTCGCCGGTCACCATGACACTACCGAGTGACGACGTCGCGTGACGGGGTCGGACGCTGCGCGCATCGGGCGACATCGGGCGGGGGGCACCTGCCGATCGGGGGAGTGCCGGGGAGCACCCGGGGTCCATTACGGTCACTCCGGTGCGCACGGTTCTCGTGATCGGGATCGGGGCCGGTGACCCCGACCACCTCACCCTCCAGGCGGTCCGCGCCCTGCAACGGGCCGACGTCGTCTTCGTCATCGACAAGGGGCTCGACGGCGGGGGGTCGCAGGACGACCTGCTGGCCATGCGCACCGAGCTCCTGCGGCGGCACCGCCCGGACGGCGGGTACCGGCTGGTCACCGCGCCCGAGGTGGGCCGGGACCGCGGCACCGAGGTCGAGCGCGACGACGAGCGCTACCGCGACGTCGTCGTCGACTGGCAGGACCGCCGTGCCCGGCTCTACCGCGAGATGCTCGACGCCGAGCTGGCCGACGGGCAGACCGGCGCCTTCCTGGTCTGGGGCGACCCCTCGCTCTACGACGGGACGCTGCGCCTGCTCGACCGGGTCCTCGACGGCGCGGGGGAGCAGTGGTCGGTCGAGTCGGTCGCCGGGATCTCCAGCGTCGCCGCCCTCGCCGCCGCCCACCGGCTGATCCTCAACCGGGTCGGGCGCCCCGTCCTGATCACCACCGGGCGCCGGATCGCCGAGGGGATGCCCACCGACGTCGACGACGTCGTCGTGATGCTCGACGGCCGCACCGCCTTCGCCACGCTGCCCGACGAGCAGCGCCGTGAGCTGCACATCTACTGGGGCGCCTACCTGGGCACGCCCGACGAGCTGCTCGTCGCCGGGCCGCTCGTCGAGGTGACCGAGGAGATCCTGAAGGTCCGGGCCGAGGCCCGGGAGAACAAGGGGTGGATCATGGACACCTACCTGCTGCGCCGGGGTGCCGACGAGCGCTGACCCGCCGCGGCCCGACGACGAGGAGGTCGCATGCGCTACGCCGACGGACCCACCACCGAGGCCACCGCCCGGGTCGCCGCACCGCCCGAGGCGGTGTGGGAGCTGGTGACCGACCCGGAGTTCCTGGCCCGGGTGTCGACCGAGATGCAGCGCGCCGAGTGGCTCGACGGCGACGTCCCGGGCCCCGGGGCGAAGCTGCGCGGGCACCACCACCACGAGGCCCGCGGCGGCTGGAGCACGGTGTCCACCGTGACCGGCTGGGAGCCGGGTCGGCTGTTCGAGTGGACCGTCGAGGCCGACGCCGAGGGCGGGGAGGCCGCCGTGTGGCGGTTCGAGCTCACCCCCGACGGCGACGGCACCGCGCTGCGCCAGTGGGCCCGGATGGGCCCCGGGCCGTCGGGTCTCACGCAGGCGATCGAGCGGTGGCCGGACAAGGAGGAGCGGATCGTCGAGGGCCGGCTGCGGGAGTGGCGGACCGGGATGGAACGCAACCTCGACGCCGTCCGCGAGCGCCTCGGCTAGTTCCCCGTCCGGGTGGCGGCCACGCGCCGGGACGTACGAACGGTGGCGGATCTGCGACGACCCGTCACTCCGGCGCCGCCCGCTCGTTGAACGGACGGGGCCTCCCGCGATCCTGAGAGCACGGAGCGTGTTCGTCGTAGATCGTTGAGCCGTTCGGTCCAGCCGACCCGTCACTCGGCGTCCGGGGCCGACCCGTGATCGCCCGGGTCGCCGATGCCCTCTCAGGAAAGCAACCTCGGCGGGTCACCGTTTCGTAACGTCCCGAACCGGACGAGCCGGGTGACCCGGCACGATCCGGCCGCTCCCCAGGGGTGCCCCCGCACCCCGGCCACGCCGGTGCCCGCGCCGTCCTCCACCGCTCCCCAGCACCCTCGCCCGCGGCGAGGCGGAAGGACCGCTCGAGATGGGCAAGCACACCCGGACCGGCCACCGTTCGACCGGCGTCGCCGCGGCGGTGGCCGCCGGCCGGTCCCTCCGCGGGCGGCGCAGGCACGCCGCTCCCTCCACGGGCACCGCGCGCCGGGTCGCCGCCCCCGCCGCGCTCGCCGCGCTGCTGCTGACCTCCGGGGGGACGGCCGGGACGGCGTTCGCCGGGACGGGCTCCGACGACGACTCGTCGGGTGCCTCGGCGGACTGCCCGGACGGCACCACCCCGGTCGGCGGGTCGTGCTCGGACTCCCCGGGCTCCTCCTCCGGGGGCCTGGGTGACCTGGTGACCGGCGCGGACGTCGTCGGCTCGGTGCTGGGATCGGGCTCCTCGGGATCGGGCTCCTCGGGTTCCTCGGCCGACGACGGCCCGGGCCGCGACACGTCGGACAAGGGCTCCCGGAAGTCGGACACGGGCTCGGGGAAGTCGGGTGAGGCCTCCGGGAAGTCGGAGAAGGGCTCCGGGACGTCGGACCAGGACTCCGAGGGGTCGGACCGGACCTCCGCCGGCTCGTCCGGTTCGACGGACTCCGCCGGCTCGTCCGGCACGAAGGACTCCGCCGCCCCGTCCGGCACGAAGGACTCAGCCGCCCCGTCGACCGGTCCGCTCGACGCGGTCCCCGGTCTCGGCGACCTCACGGGCGGCCTCGGCAAGGGCGTCGACCTGAACACCTCCACGAAGCCCCTGACGTCGCTGCCCGACCCGGCGCAGACCCTGTCCGACGCCAGTGCCTCGGTGCCCGGCGCCGGGCAGGCCGGCTCGCTGATCGACACCGCGGTGGGCACCGCGGGCACCGTCGTCGGCACCGACACCGGCAACAGCCCGCTGGCCGGCCCGACCGACACCCTCACCGGCCTCGGCGACGTCGTGCCGGAGCTGCCGTCGGTCCCCGGCGTCACCGACGGCAGCACCGACGAGCTGCCGGACGTCCCCGGCCTCACCGCGGGCGGACCGCTGGAGGGCCTCAACGAGATCGCGGGCCTGCCCGACACCACCCCGCTGACCGGCAGGGACGGCCCGCTGCCGGACCTGTCCGGCGTCGCGCGCACGGCGGGCTTGCCCGACTACTCGGGTCTCGGCGGCCTGCCGGACGTGGCCGGGGTCGTCGGCGGCCCGAGCACCGGGCCCACGCAGGTCGACCTGGCGTCGAAGAACACCGACGGCGTGGCCGGGACCGCCACCGTGGATGAGGACACCGTCTCCGGCACCGCGACCGGCATGGACCCGGACGCCCGCTACGTGTCGTTCTTCTACGGCGCGACCTCCAGCGCCACCAACAACAACCCCTGCATCCTCGACGGCACCAACCCGCTGCCCGGCGGCCAGACCGTCGGCGAGTGGGAGGTCGACGAGAACGGCAACGGCACCCTGGAGGCGCCCAACCCGTCGGGGAACATGTACAAGCTGACCGGCGGCACCATGTCGATCCGCAAGGTCGAGCACGGCTTCGACAAGGCCACCGCCCCGCCGGTGAACCCGCTGTCGTACTCGCTGTCCAGCTGCGGCGCGATGGAGCGGATCTCCACCGCCGACCCGGTCACCGACGCCGTCCCGAAGCTCCCGACGGCGAACGTCCCCGGCACCCCCTACGTCTCCGGTCCGGGTCTGCAGGGCTGATCGACGCGCGGGCGGCCCGGCGCTGTGGTCGGATCGGTCCGTGCTCGGCAGTGCTCTGGATACCGTCCTCGACCGCACCCTGGTCCCCGGCTACTCACGGATCGGGTACCTGCTGCGGCGCCCGGGGTGGAGCGGTGACCGCGCCGACCCGCCGCGCGGCGCCCTGACCGGGCGCACCGCGCTCGTCACCGGTGCGGGCGGCGGGCTGGGGGAGGCGATCGCGACCGGGCTCGTCCGGCTCGGTGCGACGGTGCACCTGCTCGTCCGCTCCCGGGACAAGGGCGTCGCCGCGCAGGACCGGATCCTGGCCGCGGTCCCCGGCCTGTCCCGCGACCGGCTCCCGGTGCAGGTCTGCGACCTGGGCGAGCTCGCCGACGTGCGCGCGTTCGCGACCCGGTTCGCCACCGAGGTCGACGCGTTGGACGTGCTGGTGCACAACGCCGGGCTGCTCCCGCCCGAGCGCAGCGAGACCTCCGAGGGCAACGAGCTGACCCTGGCCGTGCACGTCCTCGGACCGCTGCTGCTGACCCGGCTGCTCACCGACACCCTCGCGGCCGGCGCCGAGCGGTCCGGAGCCGACTCCCGGGTGATCATCATGTCCTCGGGCGGCATGTACGCCCAGCCCCTGCGCGACGACGACCTGCAGTTCCGCACCGGTGACTACGGCGGCACCGCGGCCTACGCCCGCACCAAGCGGATGCAGGTCGTCCTGACCGGGCTGCTCGCCGACGAGCTGGCGCCCCGGCACGTCACCGTGCACGCACTGCACCCCGGCTGGTCCCGCACCCCGGGCGTCACCGGGTCGCTGCCGCTGTTCGACAAGGTCGTCGGTCCCGTGCTGCGCACCCCGGCCCAGGGCGCGGACACCGCGGTGTGGCTCGCGGCCGCGCCGTCGTCGGCGGTCGGGACCGGCCGGTTCTGGCACGACCGCACGCCGCGCCCGGCGCACTACCTGTCACGGACCCGGGAGACCCCGGCCCAGCGCGAGCGGTTCCGCGCCGAGGTGGACCGGCTCACCGGCTGAGCCCGGGCGCCTCCAGCAGGGTGCGGGCGGCACGCGTGACGTGGTCCAGCACCGTGTCCGGGTCGGCCCGACCGACCGCGCCCCCGGGCAGCAGCGGCTGGACCAGGCTCAGCCCGAGCAGCCAGGTCAGGACCAGCTCCGCGCGCAGCTCGGCGTCGGCCCGGTCGGCGGCGCCGGCGGCCTGCGCCGCGAACGCCTCGGTGAACGCCCCGGCCAGCTCCACCCGCACGGCTGCGGCCGCCTCCGACGTCCCGGCCGAGCGCACGACGGGCCCGAACAGGTCGCGCTCGGGCCCGTCGCCGCCGTCGAGGATCGACCGCAGCAGGCGGGGCAGGAGCTCCTCGGGCGGGCCGTCGTGCAGCACGGCGAGGGCGCGCTCGGCGGCGACCCGGGCGAACAGGGCGTCCTTGCTGCCGAAGTAGCGGAAGAGCAGCGCCTGGTTCACCCCGGCCCGGTCGGCGATCGCGCGGACCGAGGTGCGGTCGTAGCCGTGCTCGGTGAACAGGTCCGCGGCCGCGGCGAGCAGGGCGCTGCGGGTGCTGTCACCGGAACGGGCGGACGGGGCGGCGGTCACGGGGGAGTGCTCCTTCGTACGACGGGTGCGGCGCGGGAACCGGCCACGGCGGGTCCGGTGTCGGCGACCGTAGCGTCCGGGCGCCGGCGCATGGCGCGGCGCGACGCGGGGTACGCACGGTCGATACTGAACACCGCCCGACACACGGCCACACCGAGGAGACCCGCAACCGATGGCATCCGCTTCAGGTGACGAGAACGAGTTCCAGCCGGAGGCGCCGGACATGGCGTCGGCGATGCAGCTGGACACCGACGAGGCGCTGACCGGTCCGTCGGACACCGACCCGCTGGACTCCGGCTACGTCCCGCCGGACCGCCCCTACGGCGTCGAGGACAACGCGGTGACCGCGGCGGGCCAGGAGGCGGGCGAGTCGCACGAGGCGCGGCTGGCCCGGGAGCTGCCCGACGAGCTGCCCGAGGGCGACCCGAGCCGCTCCGGGCGGCTGACCGCCGCCACCGACTCCGCCGCGGGCGACCCGGCCGTCGACGGCGCCGGGACCGACGTGGGCATCGACGGCGGCGCGGCCAGCGCCGAGGAGGCCGCCGTGCACGACGTCGACGAGGGCATCGTGCCGGTGGTCGACGAGTCCCCGGTCGGGGACCCGGAGGTCAGCGACCAGCTCGCCCGCGACGCCGACCACGCCGACGAGGCGGCGGCCGACGCCGAGTGGGACGCCTCGACCGACCCCGAGTGGGCCGAGCAGAACGGCTGAGCGCCGGGACACCCGGCGGACACGAGGGCCCCGGTACCGCGTCGTGCGGTCCGGGGCCCTCGTCGTCGGTGGGAGCCGGTGCTCAGGGGGTGCTGGGACCCGCCGCGCTGCCGGTCAGCCGCGCGATGGCACCGTCGATGTCGAGGTGGTCGTGCTCCTCGCCGAGGTCGACGATCTCCAGCGTGGAGTCGACGAACTGGGCCAGCAGGTCGCGGTCGACCTCCAGGACGGCGGACCCGCCGTCGGAGCGGATCTCCAGCTCGACGACGTCGTAGCCGTCGATGCGCCGCGGCGCCATCCGGATGTCACCGATGCCGGTGGGCGTGGTCAGGCCCTCGATCACGAGGTCGCGGGCGACGAGCCACTCGATCCAGCGGTCGGAGGACCGGCGCACCGAGAACGAGATCGCGAACGGGTCCGAGGCGCGGTACGCCCAGCGGCTCACGATCGGCGACGCCTGCCCGTGCAACACGGTGAAGACGTCCTGCTGGACCGACTCGCTGGCCATCGTGCTCCGCCTCTCCTGGACCCCCCGACCGCCGCGGTACCGCGACGGCCTCACACGGAACATCGTCGGAACGGGCCCGGACGCTGCACCCGGCGCCGGGTTTCACCCGTTCGCGCCAACTGTCATTCACCTCACGGTACCCAAGGCGCGCAAAGGGTGTAACGCGAGGCCGGGTTCCGGCGAGAGACGCCGTCCGGTATGGGACCCGGTGACGCTGGGTGCCGGTGCGTGCCGACCGTCCGGGTCAGCCGCGGTCGACGCGGTCGACCACCCAGATCCCGCCGGTGCCGGAGCGGACCGGCTGGGTGAGCCGGATCGTCGAGCGCTGCGCCGACCTGCCGTCGGTGGCGGCGTACACACCGTTGGCGAG
Source organism: Pseudonocardia sp. TMWB2A (assembly GCF_017312135.1). Taxonomy (NCBI): domain Bacteria; kingdom Bacillati; phylum Actinomycetota; class Actinomycetes; order Pseudonocardiales; family Pseudonocardiaceae; genus Pseudonocardia; species Pseudonocardia sp. TMWB2A. Next base: position 4,698,820 of record NZ_QKQY01000002.1, on the reverse strand, counting down.
GCGGGTGACGGTCGGGTTCCGGTAGCCGAGCTCGCTGCCGACGTAGGAGATCGTGACCTCCTCCGGGTCGAGCAGCCACGGGTCGCCGCCGGCGTCGGACTGCTGCTGCATCCGCCGCGCGGTCGCCGCGTCGCCCGCGGGCCACATCGGCGACGCCGCCGCGGCCGCCCCCGGGGCGCCGGTGCGGCCCGGCCCGGTGCCGCCGCCGTCGGTGCCGCCGCGCCCGGGTGCGGGCCCGGGCGTCGTGCGGGACGGGTCGGCGGTGCGGCTCGGGGTGGGGGTCGTCGTCGGCGTGGGCGTCGGGGTCGGTGTCGGGGTGGCGGTCGGCGACGTCGTCGGGACCGGCGACGGGGTGCGCCACGCCGCGGGCAGCTCGCCGTTGCCGCAGCCGGCCAGCAGCAGCACGAGGATCAGCAGCGCCAGCCCCACGAGCACGCCGCGCAGCAGCAGCCGCGGCCCGTACCGGCCCACCCGCAGGCGGGACACCGACACGTCGGGGGTCGGCACCTTCGGCAGGTTCGGCACGGTCACGCGGGCACCTTACGATCACCGGCCCGCCCGGGCGGGGCGACCTCGCCGCCACCATCGCGTGATCGGCGCCGCACGGTCGGTACCCGGCCGGCGGCGGTCGTCGCGCACTGCCGGGTCGCCGGTGGAGTGACTAGGGTCGCGGTACGGCCGCACGGGCGGCCCCGCACGACGGGCCCGGGGCACGGGCCCCCCGCACGAGCCCACCGAGGTGCACCCCATGGCGACCGGCAGCCCGGCGACGGAGAAGTTCCTCGCCGCCCGCGACTTCCTGCTGACCCACCGCGAGGACTACGACACGGCCTACCGCGACTTCCGCTGGCCGGAGCTCGAGGAGTTCAACTTCGCGCTCGACCACTTCGACGTCGTCGCCGCCGACCCCGAGCGGGGCGCGCGGAAGGCGCTGTGGATCGTCGAACAGGACGGCTCGCAGGCGCACTGGACGTGGGCGGAGCTGTCCGAGCGGTCCAACCGGGTCGCGAACTGGCTGCGTGCGCAGGGCGTCGCCCGGGGCGACCGGATCATCCTGATGCTCGGCAACCAGCTGGAGCTGTGGGAGACGCTGCTGGCGGCGATGAAGCTGGGCGCCGTCGTCATCCCCGCGACCACCCTGCTCACCCCGGCCGACCTGCAGGACCGGGTGGACCGCGGGCGGGCGGCGCACGTCGTCGTCGGGGCGGACGACGCCGGCAAGTTCGACGACGTCGACGGCGACTACACCCGCATCGCCGTCCGCGGCGCCGTGGCGGGCTGGCGCGACTACACCGGCGAGGCCTACTCGGCCGCCGCCGAGTTCACCCCGGACGGCGCCACGAAGGCGTCGGACACGCTGCTGCTGTACTTCACCTCCGGCACCACGGCGAAGCCGAAGCTGGTGGAGCACACCCACACGTCCTACCCGGTCGGGCACCTGTCGACGATGTACTGGATCGGCCTCGAGCCCGGCGACGTGCACCTCAACATCTCCTCGCCCGGCTGGGCCAAGCACGCCTGGTCGAACGTGTTCGCGCCGTGGATCGCCGAGGCGACGGTGCTCGTCATGAACTACGCCCGGTTCGACGCCGAGTCCGTCCTGTCGGTCCTGGACTCCTGCGGCGTGACCAGCTTCTGCGCCCCGCCGACGGTGTGGCGCATGCTGATCCAGGCCGACCTGTCCGGGCTGGCGACGCCGCCGTCCAAGGTCGTCGGGGCGGGGGAGCCGCTCAACCCCGAGGTCATCGAGCAGGTCGAGAAGGCGTGGGGCCTGCGCATCCGCGACGGGTTCGGCCAGACCGAGTCCTCGGTGCAGATCGGCAACCCGCCCGGACAGCCGGTCAAGCCGGGCTCGATGGGCAGGCCGATCCCCGGGTTCGTCGTCGCGCTGGTCGACCCGGCCACCGGGAAGGTCGCCGACGAGGGCGAGATCTGCCTGGACCTCGACCACCGCCCGACCGGGCTGATGGTGGGCTACGCCGACGACCCGGAGCGCAACGCCGAGGCCATGGCCGGCGGGTACTACCACACCGGCGACGTCGGCTCCCGCGACGAGTCGGGCTACATCACCTACGTCGGCCGGGCCGACGACGTGTTCAAGGCCAGCGACTACCGGATCAGCCCGTTCGAGCTGGAGAGCGTGCTGATCGAACACCCGGCGGTCGCCGAGGCCGCGGTCGTGCCGTCCCCGGACCCGGTCCGCCTCGCCGTGCCGAAGGCCTACGTGGTGCTCGCCAAGGGGCACGAGCCGACCGAGGAGACGGCGAAGGCGATCCTGCAGTTCGCCTACGACAACCTCGCGCCCTACAAGCGGATCCGCAGGCTCGAGTTCTTCGAGCTGCCGAAGACGATCTCCGGCAAGATCCGCCGGGTCGAGCTGCGCGGCCGGGAGGGCGAGATCCACGCCGACCCGGCCGCGACGCCGCCCACCGAGTACACCCTCTGACCCGGCGGGGGCCGGGTCACCCGTCGCCGAAGTGACCCGGCCACTGCTGGTAGGGGATGCGGGTGATCTCGAGGATCTCGCCCATCCGCGACCACTCGTTGCGGCCCAGTCGGGCCAGCGGGGCGAGCCGGTGGATGTCGGGCAGGGAGTTGCCGCGCTCGTCGGTGACGAACACGCTCTCCTCGATCGCGGCGTGCACGACCCGGCCGATCACCACCGTGCTGTCGCCGAGCTCGATCGCGGCGTGCAGCCGGCACTCCAGCGCGACCGGTGACTCCGCGACCCGCGGCGGGGCGACGACCGACGACGCCTCGGCCGTCAGCCCGACCGAGGAGAACTCGCTGATCTCGGCGGGGAAGTCGGTGCCGGTCGCGTTGATCTTCTCGAACATCGGCTCGTTCGCCAGGCAGACGACGAACTCGCGGGTCTGCGACACGTTGCGCAGCGAGTCCTTCTTCCCGACCGACGTGAACTGGATCATGGGCGGGTCCACGCAGGACACCGTGAAGAACGAGTGCGGGGCGAGGTTGTCGACGCCGTCGGCCGAGCGGGTGGAGACCCAGGCGATCGGCCGGGGGACGACGACGCTGGTCAGGAGCTTGTAGAACGGGCCGCTGCCCATCTCGTCCGGCTTGAGGTCCGTGCGCATGCCCATGATCCTGCCCGGCCTGCCCGCAGCCTGCGCGCGCGCCGCTCTAGGTTCGGCGCATGGGAACACGTGGCCGCGCGGCCGGGCTGGCCGCCGGGATCGTCGCCGACGCACTGCTCGGCGACCCGCGCCGGGGTCACCCGGTCGCCGGCTTCGGCACGCTCGCCGCCCGGCTGGAGGGCCGGATGCACCGCGACGCCGTCGCACCCGGGGTGGCCTACACCGCGATCCTGGTCGGGTCGGCGGTCGCGGCGGGGTCGCTCGCCGAGGCGGTCGCGACCCGTGCGGGTGCGACGCGTGCGGGCGCCCGGGCCGAGCCCGTCGTGCGGGCCGGGCTGACCGCCGTCGCCACCTGGGCGGTGCTCGGCGGGACCTCGCTGGTGGGGGAGGGCGCCGCGCTGGCCGCGTCGCTCGACGCCGGTGACCTGGCCGCCGCCCGCGCCCGGATCCCGCACCTGTGCGCGCGCGACCCGGAGCTGCTCGACGCCGACGGCATGGCCCGTGCCGGGACCGAGTCGCTGGCCGAGAACACCTCCGACGCCGTCGTCGGGCCGCTGGTGTGGGGCGCGGTCGCCGGGATCCCGGGGCTGCTGGGCTACCGCGCGGTGAACACCCTCGACGCGATGGTCGGCTACCGGTCCGCCCGGCACGCCCGCTTCGGGTGGGCCTCGGCCCGTCTCGACGACGTGGTCAACCTGGCTCCGGCCCGGGTCACCGCGGTGGTCACGGTGGCCGTCGCGCCGCTGGTGGGCGGCTCGCCGGCGACCGCGCTGCGGGCCTGGCGCCGCGACGCCGCCGGGCACCCCAGCCCGAACGCCGGCCCGGTCGAGGCGAGCGCCGCCGGCGCGCTCGGGCTGCGCCTGGGCGGGCCGACGGTCTACGCCTACGGCACCGAGGACCGCCCGTCGCTCGGCGACGGGCACCCGCCCCGGGTGGCCGACCTGCACCGCGTCGCGCGGCTGTCCCGGCTGGTGGCCGGGGCGGCCGGGCTGCTCGCCGTCGCGACGGCGGCGGTGCTGGGGCGGCGGCGCGGCTGAGCCGGTCGCCGCGGCCCGCCGGCCCCGGGTTCGCCGGCAGCGCTGTCCTGCCCACCCCGGCCCGCCTCGGCGAGCACCCTGCGCGCCTGCGCGGCCCGCGGGTGGTCCGGCGCCCCGCGGTGCCGTGGCGCCCGGAATCCGTTCACCGCATGAACTGTCTCCGGCGACAGCGGGTCTGTTCGGGTGGCTCCGGCGGCCCGCCGCCCGGGTCCCGGTGAGTCCGGCCGATCTCCACGCCTACCCGGTCGGTGAGGGTGGATCGTGGAATTCGCTTACCAGGTAAGCGAGTTCGGAGAGAGCTGTCCCGGAGGGTGGCGGCTCGGCGCACTGCCGACGTGCCACCATGCCGGACGGGTGAATCCGCTTACCGGGTGAGCGAACTCGGCCGGGGCGAAGGGGCGGAGAGGACCTGCACCCGCGGTGAGCGGCTCCGGCGCGCGGTACTCCGGCGCGATGAGCCGAGCGCCCGGCGCCGCGCACTCACGTGGCACCTCGGGACCGCGCAGGGCGGCGGCCCGCGACGGGTGCGGCGCGGCGTGGGGTCAGCCCGAGCCCGGACTGGACCCGGCGGCGGCGTCGCGGGTGGTGCCGGGGGCGCTGTCGTCGGCACGGTCGGCGGGGACGGGCTCGTCGCCGAAGCCGTCGCGGCCGGAGAGCTGGTCCCGCAGGCTGCCCGCCTTCTCGCGCTTCCCGTTGCGCTGCAACAGTTCCAGCCGGATGAACAGGACCAGGGCGACCAGAGCGACGGCGCCGAAGGTCAGCCACTGCAGGGCGTAGGAGAAGTTGCTGAACGGCGCTCCGCCCCCGACCGGCTCGACCGGGATCGGGTCCAGCACGCCGGGCTGGCCGGCCTCCAGCACGACGACGCCCTCGACCGGGGTCAGGCCGGTGGCGGCGGCGACCGAGCGGGAGTCGGACACGTAGACCTGGTGGGTGCCGTTCTCGATCAGCGGCGGGCGGCCCTGCGGGTCGGTCTCGTCCAGGCGCAGCCTGCCCTCGATCGTCACCGGGCCGGCGGGCGCGGCGGCGTAGTCGGGCACGGCGCCCCGGTCCGCGGCCGGGACCGACCCCCGGTTCACCACGACGGTCCGGCCGTCGGTGAGTCGCAGCGGCGTCAGCACCTCGAAGGCGGGCGCGCCGTCGACGACCCGCAGGCGGACCAGGGTCTCCGCGGCACGGTCGAAGGTGCCGGCCAGGGTGACCCGACGCCACTGGTTGTCGGCGCCGATCGCCGTACCCGGCGGGACGAGCGTGTCGAACCCGACGGCGGGGGTCGCGTCGGCGGTGGCGATGGCCCGGCTCTGCGCCGAGCGCTCGGACTCACGGTCGAACTGCCACGGCGCGAGCAGCGTGTAGCAGGCGACGGCGAAGGCCAGCACCGCAACGACGAACGCGATCCACCCGGGACGCAGCAGGAAACGCACGCCGCCCAGGGTAGCCGCGCCCGCGGACGGTCCCGCCGGGGCGATACTTCCCGCCGTGGTGGTTCAGGGAGCGGTCCTCGTCGCGGGGACGACGTCGGACGCGGGCAAGAGCGCCGTCGTCGCCGGTATCTGCCGGTGGCTGCACCGGCGCGGCGTCTCGGTGGCGCCGTTCAAGGCGCAGAACATGAGCAACAACTCGGTCGTCACCCCGGACGGCGGCGAGATCGGCCGCGCGCAGGCGATGCAGGCCTTCGCCAGCGGCATCGCCCCCTCGGTCGACCTGAACCCGGTGCTGCTCAAGCCCGGCGGGGACCGGACCTCGCAGGTCGTGGTGCGCGGCCGCGCCGACGGCCAGGTGTCGGCGTTGTCCTACCGGCACCGCACCGCGGCGCTGTCCGACGTCGTCGCCGACTCCCTGGCCCGGCTGCGCGCCCGCCACGACGTCGTGGTCTGCGAAGGAGCGGGCTCGCCCGCGGAGATCAACCTGCGGGCCACCGACCTCGCCAACATGGGCCTCGCCCGGCGCAACGACCTGCCGGTGCTGGTCGTCGGCGACATCGACCGCGGCGGGGTGCTCGCGCACCTGTTCGGCACCCTCGCCGTGCTCGACCCGGCCGACCAGGCGCTGATCGCCGGCTTCGTGATCAACAAGTTCCGCGGGGACCCCCGCCTGCTCGAACCCGGCCTCGACCGGCTGCGCGAGCTCACCGGGCGGCCGACGCTGGGCGTGCTGCCCTTCGCCGAGGGCCTCTGGCTCGACGCCGAGGACTCGCTCTCGGCCGTCGCCGACGGGGTGCTCGGGCATCCGGCCCCGCCACGCGGCGGGCAGTGGCTGCGGGTCGCCGTCGTCCGGTTCCCGCGGATCTCCAACGCCACCGATGCCGAGGCGCTGGCCTGCGAACCGGGCGTCGCCGTGCGGTACGTGACCGAGCCGTCGCGGATCGCCGACACCGACGTCGTCGTGCTGCCCGGGACCAAGGCGACCGTGTCGGACCTGGCCTGGCTGCGGGCGTCCGGGATGGCCGACGCGGTGCGCGCGCACGCCGCGGCCGGGCGCCCGGTGCTGGGGATCTGCGGCGGCTACCAGATGCTCGGGCACACCGTCTGCGACCCGGACGGCGCCGAGGCCGCTCCCGGCACGACCGTCGCCGGGCTGGGTCTGCTGGACCTGGAGATCGCGTTCGACCCGGTCAAGCACCTCGCCACCCCCACCGCGACGGCGTGGGGCGAGACCGTCACCGGCTACGAGATCCACCACGGCCGCGTCGTGCGCTCCGGCGACCCCGGCCTGATCGGGGACGAGGGCAGCGACCGCGGCCACGTCCTGGGCACGCACTGGCACGGCCTCGCCGAGAACGACGGCTTCCGGCGGCTGCTGCTCACCCGCCTCGCCGAAGAGGCAGGACGGACCGGGTTCGTGGTGGCACAGGACACGTCGTTCGCGGCCGAGCGCACCCGGCAGGTGGATCTGCTGGCCGACCTGGTCGAACACCACCTCGACACGTCGTCACTTGAACATGTGATCGGACACGGTGCGCCGCCGGACCTCCCGGTGCTGACCTCCGGTCTGGCAGCCTCACCCGCGTGAGCACGAGCACCGCCCCCGCCGCCGGACCTCCCCGTTTCCCGTTCTCCGCCGTCGTCGGCCACGACGACCTGCGGCTGGCGCTGCTGCTCAACGCCGTGCACCCGGGTGTCGGCGGTGTCCTGGTGCGCGGGGAGAAGGGCACCGCGAAGTCCACGGCGGTGCGCGCGCTGGCCGCGCTGCTGCCCTCGCACGAGGTCGTCGACGCCTGCCGGTTCGCCTGCGACCCCGCTGTGCCGGACCCGTCCTGCCCGGACGGCCCGCACCCGGCGGGCGCGGCGGGCGGGCGTCGCCCGGCCCGGCTGGTCGAGCTGCCCGTCGGCGCGACCGAGGACCGCCTGGTCGGCTCGCTCGACCTGGAGAAGGCGCTGTCCGAGGGCCGCCGTGCCTACCAGCCCGGCCTGCTCGCCGACGCCCACCGCGGGGTGCTCTACGTCGACGAGGTCAACCTCCTGCACGACCACCTCGTCGACCTGCTGCTCGACGCCGCCGCGATGGGCCGCGCGCACGTCGAGCGCGACGGCGTCTCCGTCTCGCACGCGGCCCGCTTCCTGCTGGTCGGCACGATGAACCCGGAGGAGGGCGAGCTGCGCCCGCAGCTGCTCGACCGGTTCGGGCTGACCGTGGAGGTGCGGGCCAGCCGCGACGTCGACACCCGGGTCGAGGTGACCCGGCGGCGGATGGCGTTCGAGGACGACCCGGCCGGGTTCGTCGCCCGCTTCGCCCCGGACGAGACCGCGACCGCGGCCCGGCTCCGCGCCGCACAGGCCCACGTCTCCTCCGTCGCGGTGAGCGACCGGGAGCTGCGGCGGATCGCGTTCGTGTGCGCCCGGTTCGACGTCGACGGCATGCGCGCCGACCTGGTCATCACCCGGGCCGCGGCCGCGCACGCCGCCTGGGAGGGCCGCGACGCGGTGACCGCCGACGACGTGCGCGTCGCCGCCCGGCTCGCGCTGCCGCACCGCCGTCGTCGCGACCCGTTCGACGAGCCCGGCCTGGACCCGGCCGAGCTGGACCGCGCCCTCGCCGACGCCGAGGACCACCTGGGCCCCGAGGACGACCCGGACCCCGACGACGACCCGGACCCCGGCGGCCCCGGCCCCGACGACCCGGCCGAGCCGCAGGACGGCCCGGACGGCCCCGACGCCGGCGAGGAGCCCGACGACGCCGACGGGACCGGGGACACGCCCCCCGCGGGCGGCGACCCGCGCGGCGACGGTGAGCGCGCCGAGGCACCCGGCTCGGACGGCGCCGACGGCGGGGAGGACGCCACCGACCCGGCGGCGCCCGGCGACGACCGGGCCCCGGAGACCGCCGAGGCCCCGACCGGCGGCGACGGCGGGGACGGCCGGGCCGTCGTCGTCGGGGACGCCGCGCGGCTGCACCGGGCGACGGTCCGCAAGTTCACCGTCCCCGGGCTGGGCGCGGGCGCACCGGGCCGCCGCTCGCGGGCCCGCACCGACGCCGGTCGCATCGTCCGGCCGTCCGGGGCCGGGACCACCCGTGCCGCGGACCTGCACCTGCCCGCGACCGTGCTCGCCGCCGCGCCGCACCAGGCCGGGCGCGGTCGCCGCGGGCCGGGCCTGCTGGTCCACCGCGACGACCTGCGCCGCGCCGAGCGGGAGGGCCGCGAGGGGAACCTGGTGCTGTTCGTCGTCGACGCGTCCGGCTCGATGGCCGCGCGCAAGCGGATGACCGCCGTCTCGGGGGCCGTGCTGGGTCTGCTCCGCGACGCCTACCAGCGGCGGGACAAGGTCGGGCTGGTCACCTTCCGGGCCCGGGAGGCGGAGCTGGCGCTGCCGCCGACGTCGTCGGTGCCGACCGCCCAGCAGCGCCTGTCCCGGCTGCGCACCGGCGGGCGGACCCCGCTGGCCGGTGGCCTGCTCAAGGCCCGCGCCGTGCTCGACGCCGAGCGCCGCCGCGACCCGCGCCGCCGCCCGCTGGTCGTGCTGCTCACCGACGGGCGGGCCACCGTCGCCGCCCGTGACGGCGGGGACCCCGTCGCCGACTCCCGCCGCGCCGCCGGGCTGCTGGCCGCGGACGGGGTGCACACCGTCGTCGTCGACTGCGAGGCGGGCCACGTCCGCCTCGGGCTCGCCGCGCCGCTCGCCGCCGCCGCGGGCGGCGAGCTGGTGACCCTCGACGAGCTGACCGCCGACAGCGTGGGCGACCTGGTCCGGGAGACCCGGTCCGCCCGCGCCGCCTGAGAGGAGACCACCGTGCCGCAGGGACAGGTGTCCGTCACGCCCACCGACGGGCTCACCACCCGCCAGCGTCGCAACCGGCCGCTGCTGGTGGTGCACACCGGGGTGATGAAGGGGAAGTCGACCGCCGCGTTCGGGATGGCGCTGCGCGGCTGGAACCAGGGCTGGTCGATCGGGGTGTTCCAGTTCGTCAAGTCCGCGAAGTGGAAGGTCGGCGAGGAGGAGGCGTTCCGCGCCCTGGGCGAGGTCCACGAGCGGACCGGCCAGGGCGGGCCCGTCGAGTGGCACAAGATGGGCTCGGGCTGGTCCTGGTCGCGCAAGGCCGGCACCGAGACCGACCACGCCGCCGACGCCGCCGAGGGCTGGGCCGAGATCCGCCGCCGGATCGAGACCGAGGCGCACCGCGTCTACGTGCTCGACGAGTTCACCTACCCGCTGAAGTGGGGCTGGATCGACGTCGACGAGGTCGTCGACGTGCTGGTCAACCGGCCCGGGCAGCAGCACGTGATCATCACCGGCCGGGACGCCCCGCCGGCCCTGGTCGAGGCCGCCGACCTGGTCATGGAGACCACGAAGGTCAAGCACCCGATGGACGCCGGACAGAAGGGCCAGCGGGGGATCGAGTGGTGACCACGGCCCGCGCGCTGGTCGTCGCGGCGCCGTCGTCGGGGAGCGGGAAGACCACGGTCGCGACCGGGCTGATGGCCGCGCTGTCGCGGCGCGGCACCCGGGTCGCACCCTTCAAGATCGGGCCGGACTACATCGACCCCGGCTACCACACCCTCGCCGCGGGCCGCCCGGGCCGGAACCTCGACGTCGTCCTGCAGGGCGCCGACCGGCTCGCCCCGCTGGCCCGGCACGGCGCCCGGGACGCCGACGTCGCCGTCGTCGAGGGGGTGATGGGGCTGTTCGACGGCCGCATCGCCGACGGCGCCGGGTCCACCGCGCAGGTCGCGGCGACCCTGGGCGCGCCGGTGGTGCTGGTCGTCGACGTCCGGGGGCAGTCCCGGTCGCTGGCGGCGCTGCTGCACGGTTTCCGCTCGTTCGACGACTCCGTGCAGGTCGCGGGCGTGATCCTCAACCGGGTCGGGTCCGACCGGCACGCGCAGGTCTGCCGGGCCGCGGCCGAGGAGGTCGGGCTCCCGGTGCTGGGCGCGGTCCCGCGCCGGGCCGAGCTGGCGGTGCCCTCGCGGCACCTGGGCCTGGTCACCGCCGCCGAGCACGGCGCCGCCGCGACCGCCGCGGTGGACGCAATGGCCGCGCTCGTCGCCGAGCACGTGGACCTCGACGCCGTCCTCGCCCTCGCCCGCCCGCTGCCCGACGGCCCCGTCTGGGACCCGGCGGCCGAGCTCGGGGCGGACCCGGTCCCGGGACGTCCGGTGGTCGCGCTCGCGGGGGGCCCGGCCTTCGGGTTCGGCTACGCCGAGCACGCCGAGCTGCTCACCGCGGCCGGTGCCGACGTGGTGACCTTCGACCCGCTGCGCGACCCCGCGCTCCCGGCGGGCACGGCCGCGCTGGTGCTGCCCGGCGGCTTCCCCGAGGAGCACGTCGGCGCGCTCGGGGACAACGCGCCGCTGCGGGCGCAGGTCGCCGCGCTGGCCGCGTCCGGGGCGCCCGTGCACGCCGAGTGCGGCGGGCTGCTGTACCTGTGCCGCGACCTCGACGGGACGCCGATGTGCGGGGTCCTCGACGCGTCGGCGGGGATGACCCCGCGGCTCACCCTCGGCTACCGCGACGCGGTCGCGGTGTCGGCGTCGCCGCTGTTCGCGGCGGGCGAGCGGGCCGGGGCGCACGAGTTCCACCGGTGCGCGGTCACCCCGCGGGCCGGGGCCGCCCCCGCCTGGGCGTGGCGCGGCGGCGAGCCGGAGGGCTACGTCGACGCCCGGGTGCACGCGTCGTTCCTGCACACCCATCCGGCCGGTGTGCCCGGCGCCGTCGCCCGGTTCGTCGCGGCGGCCCGCCTCGGCGTCCCGGCCACGCTCGCATGATCACCGGTTGTGGAGCGGAGCGTCCGCGTGCCGAGCGCTCCGCTCCACAACCGGTGATCACGGTCGGGGTGGGGCTGCGGCCGGGTACCACCGAGGCCGCGGTGCGCGCGCTGCTGGACCGGGTCGCCGCCGCGCACGGGCTGGAGCTCGGCGACGCCGTCGTCGCCACCCTGGACCGGCGGGCGTCGGAACCGGGGCTGCGGGCGGCCGTCGCACCGCGGGAGCCGCACGGGTTCGCGGCCGCCGCGCTGGCCGCGGTCGCGGTGCCGCGGCCGGATGCCCGGGTCGCTGCGGCCGTCGGGACCTCATCGGTCGCAGAGGCCGCCGCACTGCTCGCCGCCGGCGACGGTGCCCACCTGATCGTCGGTAAGACCGCTGGTCAGGGCGTCACGGTCGCCGTGGCCGCCCGATCGGCGGGTGTGGGATTGCCCTCCGGGGTCTCCTCCGAAACATGCGGGTCCGGCTATCGTCCGGCGTCGCCGTCGAGCGGGGGCCCCGCGCAGGGAACCGCTGCCACCGCCGGGCGTCGGAGTCCGGGAGAGGAACGTCGTTGAACGCGCACCACGAGCAGTACCTGGTCGGGCTGGACCTGGCCGGCCGCCGGGCCGTCGTCGTCGGTGGGGGACAGGTCGCCCAGCGGCGTGTCGCCCGCCTGATCGCCGCGGGAGCGGTCGTCGAGGTCGTCTCGCCCGAGGTCACCCCGGCGGTCGAGGGCATGGCCTCGGCCGGGGAGATCACCTGGACGGCCCGCCGCTGGACCGACGGCGACCTCGCCGGCGCCTGGTACGCGATCGCGGCCACCGACGAGGCCGCGACCAACGCCGCCGTCGTCGCCGAGGCCGAGCGGGACCGCGTGTTCTGCGTCCGCGCCGACGACGGCGACAAGGGCACCGCGGTCACCCCCGCCACCGGCGGCTACGACGGGCTCACCGTCGGCGTGCTGGCCCGGGGCGCGCACCGGCGGTCCGCGGCCGTGCGCACCGCGCTGGTCGAGGCACTGGCCGCCGGCGTCGTCGACGAGTCGGCCGAGCCCCCGCAGGCCGGTGTCGCGCTGGTCGGTGGCGGCCCCGGCGACCCGGAGCTGATCACCGTGCGCGGACGGCGGCTGCTGTCCCGCGCCGAGGTCGTCGTCGCCGACCGGCTCGGCCCGCGCGACATCCTCGACGAGCTGTCCGCCGAGGTCGAGGTCATCGACGCCTCGAAGATCCCCTACGGCCGCGCCATGGCCCAGGAGCGGATCAACGAGCTGCTCATCTCCCACGCCCGGGCCGGGAAGTTCGTGGTCCGCCTCAAGGGCGGCGACCCGTTCGTCTACGGCCGGGGGTTCGAAGAGGTCCAGGCGTGCGCCGCGGCGGGGGTGCCGGTGACCGTCGTCCCGGGCATCACCAGCGCCTTCGCCGCACCGGCCGTCGCCGGGACGCCGGTGAGCCACCGCGGGGTCGCGCACGAGATCGTCGTCGTGTCCGGGCACGTCGCGCCGGGTGACCCGCGCAGCCTCACCGACTGGACCGCGCTGGGCCGGATGACCGGCACGATCGTGCTGATGATGGCCGTGGAGCGGCTCGGGAAGTTCGCCGAGGCGCTGATCTCCAACGGCCGCCCGGCCGACACCCCGGTGCTGATCGTGCAGGACGGCACCACCCGCATCGAGCGGTCGGTCCGCGCGACGCTGGAGACCGCCGAGCAGGTGGCGACCGAGCAGGAGATCAGCCCGCCGGCGATCGTCGTGATCGGGCCCGTCGCGGGGCTTCAGGCGCCCGTCGGGGGGTGACCCCGACGACTCGTTGCACACTGCAAGTTTGCAATGTGCAACGATCGGTGGCGTGACGGACGAGATCGATGACGTCGTCGACGCGGTGATGACCGCGAGCCGGGCGATGCTCTCCGTGGTGGCCGGATCCCTGGCCGCCGCGGGGGAGCAGGCCGGCGGGACGGCGGGCGAGGTGACCCTGCCGCAGTACCGCGCGCTGGTCGTGCTGGCCCAGCACGGCACCCGGCGCCCGGCCGACCTGGCCACGGCGCTGACCGTGTCGGCGTCGACGGCGACCCGGATGTGCGACCGGCTGGTGAGCCGCGGCCTCGTCGCGCGCACCCGCACCGGCGACGACCGCCGCGAGGTCGCCGTCGCGCTCAGCCCGGCCGGGCGGGCGCTGGTCGACGAGGTCACCCGGCTGCGTCGGGCCGAGATGCACCGGCTGCTCGCGACGCTGCCCGCCGCCGAGCGCACCGCGGTCCGCGACGCGCTGCGCCGCTTCGCCGAGGCCGCGGGCGAGGTCGGCGAGACCGACTGGGCCGTCGCGCCCGTGCCCGCCGAGGACGGTGCCCGGTGACCGCGGTCCGCGCGCTGCACCGCGCGCTCGTCGGCACCCGGCCGGGGCTCGTCGGCCTGGCGACGGTCATCGGGATCGGCGCCGGCATCGGGTCGGTGCTGTTCCACGAGCTGATCCTCGGCGTGACCTGGCTGGTCACCGGCCGGGAGGACTTCTCCGACGCCGGCCGGGTCGCCTCGCCGCACCTGCCCGGGCTGGGGGTCTGGTTCCTGCTCGTCGCCCCGGTGCTCGGCGGCCTGGTGTACGGCCCGCTGGTCCAGCGGTTCGCGCCGGAGGCCCGCGGGCACGGGGTGCCGGAGGTGATGCTCGCCGTCGCGCGCCGGGGCGGGCGGATCCCGGCCACCGTAGCCGCGGTGAAGGCGCTCGCGTCGGGGATCTGCATCGGCACCGGCGGCTCCGTCGGCCGGGAGGGCCCGATCGTGCAGATCGGCTCCGCGGTCGGCTCGGCCATCGGGCAGTGGCTGCGGGTGCCCGCCACCCGGCTGGTCCTGATGGTCGCCTGCGGCGCCGCGGGCGGCATCTCCGCGACGTTCGACGCCCCGATCTCCGGGGTGGTGTTCGGCCTGGAGCTGATCCTGCGGTCGTTCAGCGCCGAGGCCTTCGGCGTGCTGGTGATCAGCTCGGTGGTCGCGAACGTCGTCGCCGAGGTGATCGCCGGGGACCGCGCGATCCTGACCCTGCCGCACTTCGACCTGGGCAGCCCCGCCCAGCTGCCGCTCTACGCGCTGCTGGGGCTGCTCGCGGGGCTGCTGGGCTGGGCCTTCGCCCGCATCCTCTACGCCGTCGAGGACGCCTGCGACGCCGTCTGGCGCGGCCCGGAGTGGCTGCGCCCGGCCGTCGGCGGGCTGCTGCTCGGCGCGCTGCTGCTGGCGCTGCCCCAGATGTACGGCGTGGGCTACCCGGTGCTGGAGGCCGCGATCGGCGGCCGGTACGTCGTCGGGTTCCTGCTCCTGCTCGTCGTCGGGAAGATCCTCGCCTCCAGCCTCACCATCGGCATAGGCGGGTCCGGCGGCGTCTTCGCGCCGTCGCTGTTCGTCGGCGGCACCGCCGGGACCGCCTTCGGCTACGTCGCCGCGGCCCTGTTCCCGGCGCTCGACCTGCACCCCGGCGCGTTCGGCCTGGTCGGCATGGCGGCGGTGTTCGCGGGGGCCGCCCACGCCCCGATCACCGCGGTGCTCATCGTGTTCGAGCTCACCGGCGACTACGCCCTGATCCTGCCGCTGATGGCCGCCGTCGTCCTGGCCACCGGCCTGTCCAACCTGGTGTCGCGGGACAACATCTACACGCTCAAGCTGCTGCGACGCGGGATCGACCTCGCCGCCGACACCCCGACCGACGAGGCGCTGCGCCGGGTCGTCGTCGCCCAGGTCATGCGCCCCGCCGACGGCACGACGCCCGACCCGGAGCTGCCCGCCCTGGACCCGGGCGGCTCCGTGCACGACGTCCTCGGGGTGCTCGCGGCACACCGGGGCGCCGCGCTGCCCGTGCGGGAGGGGCCGGACGGGCCGCTGCTCGGGACGCTGACCGAGCACGACCTGCTCGACCATCTGCGGGGAGTGGCCGGGCGGGGGACTGTTGACCGCTAACCCGGTCGCGTGATGGGCTCCCGGCCGACGACGGAACAGGAAGCCGGTGCGAGTCCGGCGCGGTCCCGCCACTGTCACCGGGGAGTGCCCTCCCCACACCGGCGCCACCGCCCGCGAGGGTGGGAAGGCCGGGGAGGGCGTGCCGATCCGGGAGCCAGGAAACTGCCCGTCGTCGCGGATTCCCACTGGTGAGGGCGCGGACCCTCGAGGAGGACATGCGATGAGCCACGACCTGGTGGTGCTCGGTACCGACCCGTCCGGCGACGACGCGCCCCGCCCGGGTGCGCACGACCTGCTGGCCGAGGCCGAGACGGTCTTCGCCTTCCCGCAGGCCGAGTCGACCGCCCTGTTCTACGCCGAGGCGTGGCGGGTCGAGCCGGTCACACCGCGCGACGCCGTCGCCCGGATCGGGGCCTGGGCCGCCGCCGGGCCCGCCGGAGCCGCGGTGCTGCTGGTCGGGGGCGACCCCGCGGGCGACGCCGCGCTCGGCGCCGTCCTCGACGGGCTGGCCCGCACCGCCCCCGCGCTGCGCGCCCGGGTCGCCGAGGGCAGCCGCGTCGCACCGCCGCACCGCAGCCCGCTGATCGGCTGAGCCCGCACGGGGCCCGGGCTCAGGCCCGCCAGCTGCCCAGCGGGTCGGCCCGGGTGAGGTCCGGGTCGGCGGCGTCGAGCGTGCGGGTGCGTCCGGGGCCGGTGAGCGCGGTCTCGAACCGCACGGTGACCCGCCCGTGCCCGGCGCCCTGGACCCAGCCGTGGCCGTGCTCGGGGTGGGCGACGTCGTCGCCGGCGCGCCAGGGCCGGTCCGGGTCGGGTTCGCGGTCGGGCCGGTCCGGGCGGAGCGGGCCGGGCACGTCGCCGGGCTCCACGGTCGCGCCGGTCCCGGTGGCTGCGTCGCTCTCCGGGGGAGCGTCGAGCACGGTCACCCCCGCCGCCGCGGCCGGGCCGGCGGCCGCGGGCGCGGAGTCGGGGGCCGGGGCCGTCGTCCACCCGCTCTCCGAGGGCACCGCGTCGAACAGCGCCAGTGGCGGCTCGTCGCCGAAGCCGGACACCGACACCCCCAGCAGCCGCACCCCGCCCTCGCCGACGGCGCCCTCGGCCAGCCGCCGGGCCACCGCGACCAGGGTCGCCAGGTCCCGGGTCCCGAAGGGGGTCGTCTCGGACCGGGTGTGGGTGGTGAAGTCCCCCGTCCGCGCCTTCACCGTGACGGTGCGGGCGGTCCGGCCGTCGGCGACCAGGCGCCGGTGCACGGCGACGCAGATCGACTCCACCGCGGTGTGCACCGCGCTCATCGCGGTCAGGTCGGCGTCGAAGGTCGTCTCCGCGCTGATCTGCTTGGCCGCGCCGCGCGGGGCGACCGGACGGTCGTCGATGCCGCGCGCCAGGCGGTGCAGCTCGGACCCGACGGCGCCGCCCAGCACCCCGGCGACCTCGCGGGCGTCCATCGCGGCGAGCTGTCCGATCGTCTCGATCCCGATCTTCCGCAGCGCCTCGCCGGAGACCGGCCCGATGCCCCACAGCGACCGCACCGGCAGCGGGTCGAGCACGGCGGCCTGCTCGGCGTGGGCGATCACCCGCAGCCCGTCCGGCTTGGCCAGCTCGGAGGCGATCTTCGCGACCTGCTTGCCCGATCCGGCACCCACCGAGGCGGGCAGCCCGGTGCGCTCGCGCACCGCGCCGCGCAGCCGGGTGCCCCACTCCCGCACCCGGTCCGGGGAGGCCCCCACGAGGTCGGGCGGCTCCACGAACGCCTCGTCGACCGACACCGGCTCGAGCACCGGGGAGAACTCGCCGAGGACGGCCATGACCTCCTCGGACAGCGCCTTGTACAGCGAGAACCGGGGCGGCAGGACGGTCGCGTGCGGGCAGCGCCGCCGCGCCTGGCCCATCGGCATCGCCGAGCGGGCCCCGAACACCCGCGCCTGGTAGCTCGCCCCCGCGACGACGCCGCGCGGCCCTGCGCCGCCGACCAGGACCGGCCGGTCGGCCAGCGTGGGCCGGGTCAGCTGCTCGACGGAGGCGAAGAACGCGTCCATGTCCAGATGCAGCACCCAGCGGTCGGCCGCCGCGGTCACCTCACCATCACCCGTGCATCGTGCCCCGGCGCACCGACAGGACCGCGTCGCCGTCGGCGACGGCGACGGCCGGGGCCACCGGTCCCGCCCCGGCGACGGCGCCCGGGTGGTCGTCGAGACCGGTGGCGACGTCGGCGACCCACCAGCTCCCGCCGGTGCCGGTCCAGCCCAGCACCCGGGCCGGGGCGTGCGGCGGGGACAGCGTGATCGCGTCCATCGGGCTCGACAGGCCCTCGCCGGTGGCCTTGAGCAGCGCCTCCTTGCGGGTCCAGGTGACCAGGAACCCGGTGCCGTCGGGCGTGCCCGCGGCGAGCTCGGCGGGGGAGAGGGCGTGCCGGACCAGGCCGTCGAGGCCGGACAGCGGGCGGTGCGCCTCGACGTCGACGCCGACCGGGCCGGTCCCGACCGCGACGCCGACCAGCGCGCCGGAGTGGGTCAGCGAGAAGCCGGGGTCGTCGCCGCGCCCGGCCAGGCGCGGCTTGCCGTGCGGCTCCCCGCAGCGACAGGTCCGGTCCAGGACGAGCGCGGCGGGGTCGGCGTCGAGCCGCTCGGCGAGCACGAGCCGGGCCAGGGCGTGCGCGGCGAGGTAGCGGGCGCGGTCCTCGGGCCTGCGCAGTGCGCGGAGCCGCTCGCGTTCATGGGCGTCCAGCAGCGCGACGAGGTCGGCGCGGTCGCCGGGATCGGCCGGGGCGGCCCACCAGACGGTGACGGTCACGGCGTCCAGCCTTCCACGTCGCCCCCGCACCGGGCCCCACCGCCGGGAGTGATCACGGATCGGGCACGCGGAGGGTCGCCTGCCGACGTCCCCGGTGCCCGATCCGTGATCGTGCCCGTGCCCTCAGCCGCTGCGGCGGGCGGCGAAGTCCGTGCGGACGTGGGCCGGGCGGGCCTGCGGGGCCGGCCCCGCCGTGCGCGGTACCGCCGGGCCGCCCGGGGCGCCGGACCGGCCGCGCTTCGCCGCGCGCCGCTCGGCGCGGTTGGCGGGCGTGGGCGCCCCGGCGGGACCGGTGTCGGCGGTGGGGACAGGGGTGTGGCGGGTCGTGGGCATACGACCTCCTCGGAGCATCGGGTCGGACTCGGACCGGGTGCGGAGGGCCGGTGACGCGCGGGGACGCCGGAAGGGCCGCACGAGGGCGGCGACGGTTCCGGGCCCGGTGGACGTCACGGGCCGGCGGCGGGGGCGCGGAGGTCGACTCCGCGGGCCGCTCAGAGGAACCGGATCAGCATGGCGGCGACGCTACGACGACCGCCCGGGCCGGGGCCACCGGTTTTCCCCGGTGCCGCCGACCTATCGTCGCGGGCATGGAGACGGCGGACGTGCTGGTGGTCGGCGGCGGCATCGCCGGGGTGTCGGTCGCGTGGGAGCTGGCCGCGCACGCCCGCGTCGTGCTGACCGAGGCCGAGCAGGACCTGCCGGTCCACTCCACCGCCCGCTCGGCCGCCACCTACATCCCCGGTCACGGCTCCGGCCCGTTCCGCGCGCTGATCGACGCCTCCGGGCCGCGGTTCGCCGCGCTGCCCGAGCAGCTCGGGACGCCGCCGCTGCTGTCCCCGCGCCCGGTCCTGCACCTCGCCGACGACGAGCAGGCCGCCGACCGTCTCGCCACGACGCTGCGCGAGCAGCACGGCGAGCCCGGCGCCCCGGTCGCCCTGGACCCCGCGCAGGCGTGGCGACGCGCGCCGGTGCTGCGCCGTGCCCCGCGTGCGGCCGCGTGGACCGCCGGTGCCTGCGACGTCGACACCGCGGCCCTGCACGACGGCTATCGGCGCGGGCTGCGCGCCCGCGGCGGCACCGTGCTGCGCGGCGCCCGGGTGGCCGCGCTGGACCGGGACGGCTCCGGCTGGAGCGCGACGACGACCGCCGGGCACCGGGTGCGGGCGGGAGTGGTCGTCGATGCGGCCGGGGCCTGGGCCGACGCGGTGGCGGCGCTGGCCGGTGTGCCCGGCGCCGGGTTGACCCCGTACCGGCGCACGATCGCCGCCTGCCCGGTCGGTGACCCGTCGGTGCTCACCGTCGACGGTGCCGTCCTGCCGATGATCGCCGACGCCGCGGAGCGCTGGTACCTCAAGGCCGAGGCGGACATCGTGCTGGTCTCCCCGGCCGACGAGACCCCGGCCGAGCCGGGCGACGCGCGGCCCGAGGAGCTCGACGTCGCCCTCGCCCTGGACCGGGTGGGCTCGGTGACCACGCTCGGGCTGCGGTCGGTCCGGACCGCGTGGGCGGGGCTGCGGACCTTCGCCCCCGACCGTGCCCCGGTGCTGGGCGCGCGCCCGGAGCACCCGGGCTTCTTCTTCGTCGCGGGGCAGGGCGGGTCGGGCATCGAGTCCGCCCCGGCGCTGGCGGCGCTGGCCGCGTCGGTCGTCCTGGGCCACCCGGCCCCGGCCGACGTCGGGCTCGACCCCGCTGTGTGCTCGGTCACACGACTGACGTAAGCGGTCGCTTACCCATGGCTGGCACCATGGTCCCCATGGCGCTGACCACCACCGGCACCGAGACGCACGACCTGTTCTCGGGCGACTTCTGGACCGACCCGCACCCCGCCTACGCGGCCCTGCGCACCGAGGAGCCGGTGCGGGAGCTCGCACTGCCGGACGGGAAGGCGTGGCTGATCAGCCGCTACGCCGATGTCCGCGCGGCGTTCGTCGACCCGCGGCTGAGCAAGGACTGGCGGTACACGCTCCCCGCCGACCAGCGCGAGGGCCAGCCGGCCGCGCCGATCCCGATGATGATCCTGATGGACCCGCCGGACCACACCCGGCTGCGCAAGCTCGTCGGCCGCTCGTTCACCGTGCGGCGGATGAACGACCTGCAGCCCCGGGTCGAGGAGATCACCCAGGAGCTGCTCGACGCGCTGCCCGCCGAGGGCCCCGTCGACCTCATGCGCCAGTACGCGTTCCTCGTCCCGGTGCTGGTCATCTGCGAGCTGCTGGGCGTCCCGGCCGAGGACCGCGACAGGTTCTCCGCGTGGTCGTCGGTGATGGTCGACGACTCTCCGCAGGAGGAGAAGTTCGCCGCGATGGGCAGCCTGAACGGCTACCTCGCCGAGCTGATCGAGCACAAGCGCACCGAGCCCGACGACGCCCTGCTGTCCGGCCTGCTCGCCGTCAGCGACGCCGACGGCGACCGCCTGTCGTCCGAGGAGCTCGTCGCGATGGCGACGCTGCTGCTCATCGCCGGGCACGAGACCACGGTCAACCTGATCGGCAACGGCGTGCTCGCCCTGCTGACCCACCCCGAGCAGCGCGCCCGGCTGCAGGCCGACCCGTCGCTGATCACCTCGGCGGTGGAGGAGTTCCTGCGCTTCGAGTCCCCGGTCTCGAACGCCCCGATGCGGTTCGCCAGCGAGGACGTCGAGTACTCCGGGGTGACCATCCCGGCCGGGTCGACCGTCATGCTCGGGCTCGCCGCGGCGAACCGGGACCCGGAGTGGCTGGAGGACCCGGAGCGGCTCGACATCACCCGGGACTCGTCGTCCGGGGTGTTCTTCGGTCACGGCATCCACTTCTGCCTGGGCGCGCAGCTCGCGCGCACCGAGGGCCGGGTGGCGATCGGCAAGCTCATCGCCCAGCGGCCGGACCTGGCGCTGGCCGTCGAGCCGTCCGAGCTCGAGTACCGCGAGTCGACGCTGGTCCGGGGCCTGTCCCGGCTGCCGGTCACGCCGGGCGAGCCCGCCTGAGGGCGGCGCCGCCGCCGGGCGCGACCGAGGGGGGTGCGCCCGGCGGGCGGTGTCAGCGCAGCGGTGCGCCGGTCTTCTCCCGCACCTCGTCGGCGCTGACGCCGGGCGCGGTCTCGACCAGCTCGAGCCCGTCCGGCGTCACGTCGATCACGGCCAGATCGGTGACGATCTTCGTGACGCAGCCCAGGCCGGTGATCGGCAGCGAGCACCGCTCGACGATCTTGGGAGACCCGTCCTTGGAGACGTGGTCCATCATCACGATCACCGAGCGCGCGCCGTGGACGAGGTCCATCGCCCCGCCCATCCCCTTGATCATCTTGCCGGGGATCGCCCAGTTCGCGAGGTCGCCGTTCGCGGCGACCTCCATCCCGCCCAGGACGGCGACGTCGAGCTTCCCGGCCCGGATCTGGCCGAAGCTCTCCGCCGAGCCGAAGAAGGCGGCGCCGTCGGCGACGGTGACGGTCTCCTTGCCGGCGTTGATGAGGTCGGCGTCGACCTCGTCGTCGGTGGGGTAGGGGCCGACGCCGAGGATCCCGTTCTCCGAGTGCAGGACGACCGTCCGGTCCTCGGGGATGTGCCCGGGCACCAGGGTCGGCATGCCGATGCCGAGGTTGACGTAGGAGCCGTCGGGCAGCTCGACCGCGACCCGGGCGGCCATCTCGTCACGGTTGAGGGCCATGTCAACGCACCGTCCTGAACTCGACCGGCTTCTCGGCGCCGGGGACGTGCAGCACGCGGTGCACGTGGATGCCGGGGGTGTGCACCGCGTCGGGGTCGATCTCCCCGGGCTCGACCAGGTGCTCGACCTGGGCGATCGTGGTCCGCCCGGCCGCGGCGCAGTCCGGGTTGAAGTTGCGCGCCGCGCGCCGGAACACCAGGTTGCCGTGCCGGTCGCCCTTCCAGGCGTGGACCAGCGCGAAGTCCGGGGTGAGGGCGCGCTCGAGGACGTAGGTCACGCCGTCGAACTCGCGGGTCTCCTTCGCCGGGGACTCGACGGCGACCGAGCCGTCGGAGGCGTAGCGCCAAGGCAGCCCGCCCTCGGCGACCAGCGTCCCGACCCCGGCCGGGGTGTAGAACGCCGGGATGCCCGCGCCGCCGGCCCGCAGCCGCTCGGCGAGAGTGCCCTGCGGGGTCAGCTCCAGCTCCAGCTCGCCGGCCAGGTACTGGCGGGCGAACTCCTTGTTGTTGCCGACGTAGGAGCCGATCGTGCGCCGGATCCGCCCGGCGGCGAGCAGGGTGCCGAGGCCGAAGCCGTCGACGCCCAGGTTGTTCGAGATCGTCTCCAGGTCCGTCGCGCCCTGCTCCAGCAGCGCCGCGATCAGCACCGTCGGAACCCCGGACATGCCGAACCCGCCGACCGCGAGCGACGCCCCGTCGCCGATGTCGGCGACCGCGTCCGCGGCGGATGCCACCACCTTGTCCATCACGCACCTCCGTCGCCGACGACGGTACGCGGCGTACGACAGACGCACAAGCGTTCGTTATGCGAACACATGCGGAGCGGCGTCCGCGCCGAGATGCAGCTCAGCGGGGCCGGGGGTGCCCCGCATCCCCGCTGAGCTGCATCTCGGCGACCGCCCCGCGGCTCAGCGCGGCCCGCGGCCCGGCCCGCGGCGACGCCGGGGGTGCGGCGTCCGTGCGGAGGGCCGGGCCGGGCGGGTGGTGGTCAGGCCGGGGCGGGGGCGGTGTGCGGGTCCCCGACGGCGATCTCCCCGCCCGCGGCGACCTCGGCGTACACGCCCGCACAGGCCCAGACCCCGCCGACCTGCGGGATCTCGATGCGGTTGTTCTTCGCGATCGTGCGCAGGGTGTCCGGGTCGTTAGGCAGGTCGCCCTGGGCGAGCGTCGTCATGACGCACCGCATGGTGGCGAAGGAGAAGGTGACGCGGGCCTCGTCGCCGATCGTCGACGTGCTGCCCGGCCAGTCGTTCTCGACGAAGCCGGGGCCGCCGTCGGGGGAGGAGTCGGCGCGGAGCACGATGTTCGGCCGGTAGCGCAGCGGGTCGAAGGTCGCCTCCGGCGCGAGCTCACGGAGCCGGTCGAGGGTGGACTCGGTGAGGACGTGCAGCGACGACAGGTCGAAGAACGTGCCCGGCGCCCCGAACGCGGAGATGTCGAACCGGCTGATGACCTCGCCGGAGTCCTCGTGCCGGGTCGTCGTGTCCTCGATGAGCTTGCGCGGCGCGAGCTGCTGCGGGGTGAGGCCCTCGATGTCGGGCCACAGCTCCTCGAAGTAGCTGCCCTCCGGCGGCACCGAGATCAGCGACACGTCCCGGCCGAGCGCGGCGGACAGCGCGGTGTCCAGGCCCTCGTCGTCGCTGCGCAGGACCGAGCCGTCCGGGAAGGTGATCTCGACCGGCGGCAGCGGCTCCCCGGTCACCGGCTCGGCGACGAACCGGGCCGAGAAGCTGAGCAGACCGAGCCAGCGCTTGGGCACCTTGGCGCTGGCGATGCTCCCGGTCTCCGTGTCGAGCACCGCGTAGGCGCGGTCGCCCAGCAGTCCTCGTTCGGTGATGGTGGCCCGGGTCAGGGACTCCCCGAGCATCGACTTGACCGGATAGCGGTAGAGCGCGGCGACCGTCATGTCCGGTGTATATCGGCCCGTCCGTTCGACGCGCACGGCCCGAACGGACGGGCCCGCGAGAGCGCTCCTCAGCTGAGGACACGACCCCTGCCGACGGCCGCAGATGCGCGGCCGTCGGTGCCCGGTTCACCCGGACGTCGCAGCTCAGTGGCCGAGCAGTGCCGCCCGCAGCTCGTCGGCGGAGGCGTACACCGTCGTGGCGCCCGCGGCCTCCAGCTCGCCCGGCTCGGCGTAGCCCCAGCCCGCCCCGACGCAGCGGAGGCCGTGCTCGGCGGCGCCCTCGACGTCGTGCAGCCGGTCGCCGACCATCAGCGGCTCGTCCGCACCCGAGGGCGACCCGAGCCGGCGCAGCGCCTCGGCGACGACGGCGCCCTTGGTCGGCCGGTCCGCGGCGCGGGTGTCGCCGACGATCTCGGTGAACAGGTCGGTCCAGCCGTGGTGGGCGAGGATCTTGCGCGCCGAGGTCTCGCCCTTGCTGGTGGCCAGGGCCATCGTCACGCCGGCCGCGGACAGGGCACGCAGCAGGTCCGGGACGCCGGGGTAGGGCGTGCAGTCCAGGCAGCCGTCCTCGTCGCCGTAGAAGCGCCGGTACACCGGCAGCACGGCGGCGGTGCCCTCGTCGCCGAGGATCGGGGGCAGGCTGCGGTAGAGCGGCGGGCCGAGCAGGTGCGTGCCGAGCGCGGACTCGGGGACGTCCAGGCCCACCTCGTCGATCGCGCGGCGCATCGAGCCGAGGATGCCGGGGGCGGAGTCGACGAGGGTGCCGTCGAGGTCGAGCAGGATGTGGGTCAGCACGTCGGGTCATTCTGCCTCCCGGGTGACCCGGCCGTCCCTTCTCCCCGACGGTCGCAGGTCGTACGCTTGTACGCATGGCGAACACACTGCTCGGGCCGCTGTCCGGCACCGACCGGGTCGACGGCCTGCTCGACGACGGCGCGTGGATCGCCGCCCTGCTGGAGGTCGAGCTGGCGCTGTCGGCGGTCGCCGCCGAGCAGGGCGCGGTCACCGAGCACGACGCCGACGCGGTGGAACGCGCCGTCGCCGCCGTCGCGGGCGTCGACCCGCACGCGCTGGCCGCCGAGTCGGTCGAGGGCGGCAACCCGGTGATCCCGCTGGTCAAGCGGCTCAAGGCGGCCGCGGCGCGGATCCAGCCCGGTGCCGAGCGGGCGGTGCATCCGGGCGCCACCAGCCAGGACGTCATGGACACCGCGCTGATGCTGCTCACCCGCCGGGCCGGGCACCGCGTCGTCGCCGACCTCACCGCCTGCGCCGACGCCGCGGCCGCGCTCGCCGCCACCCACCGCGACACCCCGTGCGCCGCCCGCACCCTCGGCCAGCAGGCGCTGCCCACCACCTTCGGCCTGGTCGCCGGCACCTGGTGCACCGGGCTGGACCGGGCCCGCACCGGCCTCGACCGGGTGCTCACCGCGCTGCCGGTCTCCTACGGCGGCGCCGCGGGCACCCTCGCGGCCGTCCACCCGCACGGCCCGGCCGTCGCCGACGCGCTGGCCGCGCGGCTCGGGCTCGCCCCGCAGGGCGTGCCGTGGCACACCGAACGCAGCCGCATCGGCGAGCTCGCCGGGGCGCTCGGCGTCGCCGCCGGGGCCTGCGCCAAACCCGCGGGCGACGTCGTGCTGCTGTCCGCCACCGAGCTCGGCGAGGTGTCGGAGTCCGCGCCGGGGGACTCGTCGTCGATGCCGCACAAGCGCAACCCGGCCGCGGCCGTCACCGCCCGTGGCGCCGCGAAGCGCGCCCCCGGCCTGGTCGCGACGCTGCTCGCCGGCGCCGAGCAGGAGTTTCAGCGTGCCGCCGGGGCCTGGCACGCGGAGTGGGAGACGCTCGTCGCGCTGCTGCGGGTCACCGCGGGCGCCGCGGCCCGGCTGCGGGTGAGCCTGGAGGGGCTGCAGGTGCACCCCGAGGCGATGGCCCGCAACCTCGACCTCGCCGCGGGCGCCCAGGGCCACGGCACCGGGCACGCCGCCGACCTGGTCGACACCGTCCTCGCCGGACGGCCGGCGTGAGCACCCCGGAGGACGTGGGCGCCCCGCGCACCGAGCAGGTCCGCTCGCTGGCCCGCGGGCTGGCCGTCATCCGGTCCTTCGACGCGCAGCGCCCGCAGCAGACCCTCGCCGACGTCGCCCGTGCCACCGGGCTCACCCGCGCCGCGGCCCGCCGGTTCCTGCTCACCCTGGCCGAGGAGGGCTACGTCCGCACCGACGGCAGGCTGTTCACCCTCACCCCGCGGGTGCTGGAGCTCGGCTGGTCCTACCTGTCCGCGATGGGCCTGCCCGAGATCGCGGCCCCGCACCTGGAGCGCCTGGTCGCCACGGTGCGCGAGTCCGCGTCGGTGTCGGTCCTCGACGGCGACCCGCACACCGGCTACGACGTCGTCTACGTCGCCCGCGTCCCCACCTCGCGGATCATGACCGTCACCATCACCATCGGGACCCGCTTCCCGGCCTGGGCGACGTCGATGGGCCGCGTCCTGCTCGCCGCGCTCCCGCCCGCCACCCTCGACTCCTACCTCGGCGCGCTGGAGCCGGCGGCGCTGACCGCGCACACCGTCTCGACCCCGGAGCAGCTGCGCACCGAGCTGGACCGGGTCCGCACCGACGGGCACTGCGTCGTCGACCAGGAGCTGGAGGCCGGGCTGCGCTCGGTCGCGGTGCCCGTCCACGACCGAGCCGGGCGGGTCGTCGCGGCCGCGAACGTCTCCACCCACGCCTCCCGCAACGACGCCGACGGCCTGCGCGCCGACATCCTGCCCGAGCTGCGCGCCTGCGCCGCCGCGATCGAGGCGGACCTGCGCGCCGCCGGGTAGCCGGGAACAGACCGCGCCCGCGGCGGGTTGGCCCTCCCAGGAGCTGATCTCGAGCGACGGAGGCACGGTGAGCGGACGTCTGCACCTGGCGGTCGAACTCGGAGCGGCGGGGCGCCACCCCGGCGCGTGGCGGCTCGGCGGCGCCGACCCGGCCCGGCTGTTCACCGCCCCGTACCACCTGGACCTGGTCCGCACCGCGGCGCGCGGCGGCCTCGACCTCGTCGCGCTGCCCGACTCGCTGCGGCCGCCCGGTGCCGACCCGGCCGCACTGCCCGGCACCCTCGACGCCGTCGCCGTCGCCGCGCGGGTCGCGCCCGCCGTCCCCGGTATCGGGGTCGTGCCGACGGTGACGGTCACCCACACCGAGCCGTTCCACCTGTCCAAGGCCGTCGCCACACTGGACTTCGTGTCCACCGGGCGGGCCGGCTGGCAGCCCGACGTGTCGCGCACGCAGGCCGAGGCCGACCTGTTCGGCCGTGCGCGCGCCGACCGCGACGCGGCCTCCCTCTGGCGGGAGGCCGGCGAGGCCATCGAGGTCGCCGCCCGGCTGTGGGACTCCTGGGAGGACGACGCCGAGATCCGCGACGCCGCCACCGGACGCTTCGTCGACCGCGACCGGCTCCACCACATCGACTTCACCGGCGAGTTCTTCTCCGTGACCGGTCCGTCGATCACACCGCGCCCGCCGCAGGGGCAGCCCCTGACCGTGCTGCGCGGCGACGAGACCGAGGCGCTGGCGACCGTCGGCCGCTACGCCGACGTCGTCCGGGTCGCGGCCGACACGGTCGCCGGAGCCGCCGAGGCCCGGGACCGGGTCCGTGCCGCCGTCGCCGACGCCGGGCGCGACCCCGAGCAGGTCACCGTGCTGCTCGACGTCGAGACCCTGCTGGGCGACGACGCCGCCGCGCGGCTGCGCGAGCTCGACGCACTCGCCCCCGCCGACGCCGACCCCGCCCCGGCGACGCTGCGCCACGTCGGCGACCCGGCCGCGCTCGCGGCCCTGCTGCGCGACGCCGCCGAGGAGCGCGCCGCCGACGGGTTCGTGCTGGTCCCGCTGGCGCTGCCGTCCGGGGTGGACGAGATCGTCGACGGCCTGCTGCCCGCACTCGGCGACGCCTGGACGCCCGCCCCCTACGACGGCACCCTGCGCGACCGCTTCGGGCTCGCCCGCCCCGCGGACCGGTACACCCGGACGGCGGGCTGACCGGCACACTCGCCGGGTGCGCGTCCTCACCGCCGACGACCGGCTGCGGGCCCTGCTCGCCCGCCAGCTCCTCACCGGGCGCGCCGCCCTGAGGGTGCCGCGCGCCCTGGAACGCATCGGCGGGCTGCAGACCCAGCACGCCCCGTCGGGCTACCTCGGGCTGTGGTCGCGGCTGACCGGCTTCGAGCGGGCCACGCTGACCGCGATGCTGCACGACGGACGCGTCGTACAGGCCTGGGCGATGCGCTCGACCATCCACATGCTCAGCCGCCGCGACCACCCGGTGTTCACCGCCGCCGTCCGCGCCGAGCAGCGCGCGGACTGGCTGCGGCTGCTCCGCGACGTCACCGACGCCGACATGACCGCCGCCGCACGCGTCGTCGGCGGGCTGCTGGCCGACGGGCCGCGCCGGCACGCCGAGATCACCGCCGCACTCGCCGACGCGGGCCTGCCCGCGGGTGTCTTCCCCGGCGTGCAGCACTGGGTCGGGCTCGTGCGGGTCCCGCCCGCCGGTACCTGGGCGACCCCGCGCGCCCACGTCCACGGCCTCGCCGCGCCCGGCCCGGAGCCCGATCCCGCCGCGGCACGGGCCACGCTGGCCCGCCGCTACCTGCGGGCCTTCGGGCCCGCGTCCGCGCCGGACGTCGCGCGGTTCGCCGGCTGGCCGGTCGGCGTCGCCCGTGCCGCCCTGGCGGGACAGGACCTGCGCCCGTTCGCCGCCGAGGACGGCACCGCGCTGCTCGACGTGCCGCGCGCCCCGCTGCCCGGGCCCGGCACCCCGCTGCCGGTGCGCTTCCTCGGCCCCTACGACGCGGTGCTGCTGCTCGGGCACGCCGCGGCCACCGGGATCGTGCCCGCCGAGCACCGCCATCACGTGTTCGCCACGACCCGGCCCCGCTCGGCGCCGGTGTTCCTGCTGCACGGCCGGGTCGCCGGCACCTGGGAGCACCGCGACGGCCGCGTCGTCACCACCCCGTTCACCCCGCTCGACGCCGCCGACCGGCGCGCCGTCGACGACGAGGCCGAGCTGCTCACCGCCTGGTACCGGGACCCGGGGCCGGGAGCGCCCCCGGCGTGACGCACGATGGGATCATGACCGGCACGACGCAGCCGCAGCCGACCAGGCCCGGACCGGGCACCCGGGAGCGGCTGCGGCGCGCGCCGGTCGAGTCCGGTCTCGGGATGGCCCCCGACCCGTCGTCGACGCCGGAGCGCGTGGTGGTGCGCGCCCCGCTGCACGACGGTGTCCGCACCGCCGACGGCCGGGTCCTCCCGGTCCTCCCGGCGCTGCTGGCCGACGCGGGCCTCGGCTACCTCGTGTTCTCCACCGCGCGGCTCACCGCCGGCGCGCCCACCGTCGACCTGCGCCTGGACGTGGCCGGGGTGCCCGCACCGGACGCGCGGTGGCTGCGCGCCGAGCTGACGCTGCTGCACCTCGACGACGAGGTCGGCGTCGGCCGGGCCGAGATGCGCGACGACACCGGGGTCGCCGTCGCGCACGTCGTCGCCACCTTCGCGCTGACCGGTGCCCCCGCGGGCCCCGGCGGGCTCGCGACCGCGCCCGCGACGGGGACCACCACCGCCGCCGGCACCGACGTCCGGGCCGCGCTGCCGCCGTTCGACGCCACCCGGCTGCGGCCGGAGCACCTCGAGCGCGACGCCGACGGCGACGTCGTGTTCACCCCCGGCCCGTCGACGACGAACCTCAACGGCACCACCCACGGCGCGGTCCTGTCCGGGCTCGCCGCCGCGGCCCAGTCCGCGCACCCCGGCGCCGCGGACGCCCGGCCGCTGTCGACGACGGTGGAGTTCCTGCGCCCGGTGCAGGTCACCGACCGGCTGCGGGCCCGCACCGTCGCGATCCGCGACGGCCGCCGCTTCCGCACCCTGGGCACGGAGCTGCTGCTGCCCGACGGGCGGACCGCGGTGCGCGCCGTCGGCACCGCGCTGCGCCGATGATCGCCCGGACGGGTCATCGCTGTTAGCGTCGTCACCGTCCCCGGCTCGGAGGTGCGCACGTGTCGACCCCGCAGGTCCCCGCCCCACGACCCCACCGGATCGCCGTCATCGGGTCCGGACCGTCCGGCCTGTACACGGCCGAGGCGCTGCTGGCGGGTGACCCGTCGGTGCACGTCGACGTGATCGACCGGCTGCCCGCGCCCTACGGTCTGGTCCGCTACGGCGTCGCCCCCGACCACGTGAAGATGAAGTCGGTCATCCGGGCCCTGGTGAAGACCTTCGACGACAGCGACCGCGTCCGGTTCCTCGGCAACGTCCACGTCGGCCCCGGCGGCATCCCGGGGGAGGCGCTGCGGGAGCACTACCACGCCGTCGTGCACGCGACGGGCAGCGCGGTCGACCGCGACCTCGGCGTCCCGGGGGAGGACCTCGCGGGCTCGGTCGGGTCCGGCGCGTTCGTGTCCTGGTACTGCGGGCACCCCGACGCGGTCGGTCCCGGCCCGCTGCTCGACCGCCCCGGCGTGGTCGTGGTCGGCGCGGGGAACGTCGCCGTCGACGTCGCGCGGGTCCTGGCTCGCCCCGCCGACGACCTCGCCGCCACCGACGCGCACGACGCGGTGCTCGACGCGCTGCGGGAGAGCGCGGTCACCGACGTGCACGTACTGGTCCGGCGCGACCCGCTGCACGTGAAGTTCACCCCCGCCGAGCTGCGCGGTCTCGGCGGCCTCGACGACGTCGACGTCGTGGTGCACGACGACGGCCTGCTCGCCGCGGGCGTCGCCGAGCCGGAGGAACGCCGGATGCGCCAGAACATCGAGATGCTCACCGAGTGGGCCGGCCGTTCCTCCACCGGCGCGCCCCGGCGGATCCACCTGCGGTTCCTGCGGTCCCCGGTCCGGCTCGTCGACGACGGCACCGGCCGGGTCGGCGCCGTCGAGATCGAACGCAACGCCCTCGGCGACGACGGCCGGGTGCGTGGCACGGGGGAGCGGGAGACCCTGGAGGCGGGCCTGGTCGTGCGGGCCATCGGCTACGCGGGCGAGCCCATCGAGGGGTTGCCGTTCGACGCGGCCACCGGCACCGTCCCGCACGAGGCGGGACGGGTGCTGCTCGGCGGGGAGCCGGTGCGCGGCAGCTACGTGGCCGGGTGGATCAAGCGGGGCCCGACCGGGGTGATCGGCACCAACAAGGGCGACGGCGCGCAGACCGCGGAGTCGGTGCTGGCCGACCTGCCGGCCCTGGCGACGCCGCCGCGGCCGGGTGGCGACGCCGTCGTGGAGCGGATGCGCTCCTACGGCGTCGACCCCGTGCTGTGGGAGGACTGGCTGCGTCTCGACGCCGCCGAGCTCGCACTGGGGGAGCGGCGCGGCGGCACCGACCGGGTCAAGATCGCCGACCGGGCGGAGATGCTCGACGCGGCCCGCAGCCGCAGCTCACGGTCGTAGCGGGGCCGCGTCGCGCGGCTGCCGTACGACCGCCGTGCGGCTCAGTGCAGGTCGACCGCCGTGCGGCTCAGTACGGGTCGACCGCCATGACGCAGGACATCGCGCCCATGCCGCGGGAGAAGTCGTCGGCCTCGTCGGGGGTCATCGACATGGTGCAGGTGACCGAGCTGTAGGCGACGCCCTCACGGACGTCGACGCAGAACTCGCGCAGCGTGCGGCCGCAGCTCTGCAGCGCCGAGGCGATCTGCATGACCCCGGCCATCCCGTCGCCGGTGACGACGGTGTGCCGGCGGGGCATCCGGGACGCGATGTCCGCGGCGCCACCGGAACCGGTGGGGAAGGAGAAGGTGGTGGTGGGACGGTCGGCGGTGATGCTCATGATGATGTGGCTCCATGCGTTGCGCGAGAGAGAAGCGGGAACGCGAGCCAGGTCTCGTAGATCCTCACCGCGGTGTGCGGGAGGGAAGCGCCGGGATTGCGGCGCGGGCGCGTCGGCGGCCTGGATCAGCCGACGCGCAGTGCTACTACCGCGAGAAGTCGTGCGGGCAGGGCTGCGGCCGGAGCAAGGGTGTGCTCGACGGTGCGCATGACGATCACAGTAGCAACCGGATGCGGCCTGCGCCACAGGGGATGCCCCCACTAGCCTCATCGGTGTCCGCCACGCCCTGACCCGAGGGGGAGCCCCACCGTGATCACCGCGATCGTCCTGGTGCACACCGCCGCCGACCGGATCCCCGAGACCGCGCAGGCCATCGCGGACCTCGACGGCGTGTCGGAGGTCTACTCCTGCGCCGGTGACGTGGACCTGATCGCGATCGTCAAGGTGCGCGAGCACGAGCAACTCGCCGACGTGATCGCCAGCAGGCTCAGCAAGATCGACGGCGTCGTCGGGACCGACACCCACATCGCGTTCCGGTCCTACTCCAGGGCCGACACCGACGCCGCGTTCGCCATCGGGCTCGACTGAGCCCGGCCCCGCGGGTCAGGCCGACGCGAGCTCGGTCGAGAGCGCGGCCCAGCGGGTCAGCAGGTCCGCGGCCGCACCGGAGTCCACCGCCTCGGCGACGGCGTCGAGCGCCGCCCCGACCGACGCGGTGAGGTCCGGGCCGACCCCGCGGTGCGCGGCGAGCGCCCCGGCGGCGTTGAGGAGCACGGCGTCGCGCACCGGACCGGTCTTGCCGGCCACCAGGTCGCGGACGACGGCGGCGTTGACCTGCCGGGTGCCGCCGCGCAGGTCCTCGGCGGTGGCCACGCCGACTCCGAGGTCGGCCGGGTCGAGCCGCTCCTCGCGGACGGCGCCGCCGTCGCTGATCCAGACGGTGCTGCGCCCGGTGGTGGTCAGCTCGTCGAGCCCGTCGTCGCCGCGCACCACCAGTACCGACTTGCCGCGCCGGGCGAAGACCTCGGCCATCGTCGCGGCGTGCCGGGGGTCGGCGCAGCCGATCAGGCCGGTCTCCGGCTGGGCCGGGTTGGACAGCGGCCCGAGCAGGTTCATCGCGGTCGGGACGCCGAGCTCGCGACGGACCCCGCCGGCGTAGCGCATGGCGGGGTGGAAGGACTGGGCGAAGCAGAACGCGATCCCCAGCTCCGCGGCGCACCGCTCGACCGCGGACGGGGTCAGCTCGATCGCGACACCCAGCTCCTCCAGCACGTCGGCCGTCCCGCACTGCGACGACGCCGCGCGCCCGCCGTGCTTGACCACCGGCGCACCCGCCGCGGCGACGACCATCGCCGCCATCGTGGAGATGTTCACCGTGTGCGCCTGGTCCCCGCCGGTGCCGACGACGTCGACCGAGCGGCCGGGCACGTGCACCCGCAGCGCGTGGGCGAGCATCGCGTCGGCCATGCCCGAGATCTCCGCGGGCGTCTCGCCCTTCGCGCGCAGCGCCACGAGGAACCCGGCGAGCTGCGCCGGGGTCGCCTCGCCGGCGAAGACCTGACCCATCGCCCAGGTCGCCTCGTCGGCGGTGACGTCCTCGCCGCGCATCAGGCGGCCGATCACGGAGGGCCAGGTGGGTGCGCTCACGACGTGAGGTGTCCTCTGTCTCGCTACTGCTGCTGGGTCAGGGTGCCGGGCCGGTGGTCGCGCAGGACCTGCGCGACGACCTCGGCCGCCTCGATCGGGTCGAGCGGGTGCACGAGCACGGCGTCCGCCTCCGACCAGGTGGCGAGCCAGCGGTCGTCCCGGCGGCGGACGGTCAGCACGATCGGGGGGCAGTCGACGATCTCGTGACGCAGCTGCTTGGCCACGCCCATACCGCCGGTCGGCTGCGCCTCGCCGTCGAGGACCAGCAGGTCGGCCTCGCCGGCGTCGCAGGCCGCGAGGACCTCGGCGATGCCGGCCGCCTCCACCCAGCGCACCCGGCCCACGTCCGGCGCGGGCCGCCGCCCGACCGCCTCGATGATGCTCTCGCGGACCTCGGGACGGTGGCTGTAGACCAGCACCGTGCTGGTCCCCGTCACCGATCCGGCCGCGCTGCCGATCTCTGCCGCTCGTCCGCTCACGCCGGGGATACTAGGGGAACCCTCCGTCGCCCCCGAACGTTGTCGTGTCGGCGGTCCGGGACGGGGCCGTCCGGCGGCCGTTCGGTCGCCCCGACCAGGCGAAGAGTTCGGTGATCATGGGGTCCGTTCGCCGATCGTGATGTGGCGAGGGGTATCCCGACAAGCCGTAGAAGTTCGGCTCGGGTCATAATGCCCGACGTGACGACAGCGGCACCCAACATCAGCGCGCGGATCCATTCGCTGAACCGCCCCAACCTGGTCAGCATCGGCACCATCGTCTGGCTCTCCAGCGAGCTGATGTTCTTCGCCGGGCTGTTCGCGATGTACTTCACCGCGCGGGCGCAGAACGACGGCCCCTGGCCGCCGCCGCCCACCGAGCTCGACGTCCCCTACGCGCTCGCGATCACGATCGTGCTCGTGGCGTCCTCGTTCACCTGCCAGTTCGGCGTGTTCGCCGCCGAGCGTGGTGACGTGTTCGGCCTGCGTCGCTGGTACGCCCTGACGCTGGCGATGGGGACGTTCTTCGTGCTCGGCCAGGCCTTCGAGTACTACACCCTGGTCACCTCGCACGAGACGACGATCGCGTCGAGCGCCTACGGGTCGGTCTTCTACCTGGCGACCGGCTTCCACGGGCTGCACGTGGTCGGCGGCCTGCTCGCGTTCGTGTACCTGATCATCCGCACGAAGCTCAGCAAGTTCACGCCCGCCCAGGCCACCGCGGCGATCGTGGTGTCGTACTACTGGCACTTCGTCGACGTGGTGTGGATCGGGCTGTTCGCCACGATCTACTTCATCCGCTGACCGATCGCGCCGCCCGTTCCCTGACAGCACCCGCCACGACGTCGAGGTTGGAAGACCCCCAGCGATGACCGAGAACCAGAACCCACCACCGGCCGCACGGCCGGACGAGAAGGCCGGGGGCCGCACCCGTCCGCACGGCAAGTTGAAGCGCCGCATCGCCGGCGCCCTCGCCATCGGGCTGGGCCTGCTGTCCGTCGGTTTCCTCTACGCCGCCTTCGCGCCGCAGCCGCAGGTCGCCCAGGCGCAGCAGGACACCGCGCTGATCGCCAAGGGCGAGCAGCTCTACAACAACACCTGCATCACCTGCCACGGTGCGAACCTGCAGGGCGTCCAGGACCGCGGCCCGAGCCTCATCGGCGTCGGTGACGCGGCGGTCTACTTCCAGGTGTCCTCGGGTCGTATGCCGATGGCGCGCCAGGAGGCCCAGGCGGCCCGCAAGCACCCGCTGCCGATCTTCGACCCGGAGACCCAGGAGGGCCGGGCGAACCTCGAGGCGCTGGGCGCGTTCGTGCAGGCCAACGGCGGCGGGCCGGTCACCCCGGCCGCGACCGGCGAGGCCCTGCGCGGCGACGACCCGGGCCGCGGCGGCGTGCTGTACCGCCTGAACTGCGCCTCGTGCCACAACTTCACCGGTGTCGGCGGCGCGCTGTCGTCCGGCAAGTACGCTCCCGCGCTCGAGCCGGCCAGCGAGGAGCAGATCTACACCGCGATGCAGACCGGTCCGCAGAACATGCCGCGCTTCTCCGACCAGCAGCTCACGCCGCAGGAGAAGCAGGACATCATCGCGTACATCAAGTCGGTGAACCACGCCAACGACCCGGGCGGCTACTCGCTGCTGGGTCTCGGTCCGACGGCCGAGGGTGTCTTCATCTTCGCCGTCGTGATGTCCGGTCTGGTCGGGTTCGCCATCTGGTTGGGGGCGAAGAGTTGAGCAGCGAAGTCAGCACCGGGTCGGACCGTCGTCCGACCAAGGAGGAGCTCGATGCGATGTCGCCCGAGCAGCTGGCCCGTCTGGCCGGCGAGCTCGACGAGGTCGAGGTCGTGCACAACACGCCGGCGTTCCCGATCCCGGGGACCCGCGCGGAGAAGCGTGCCGAGCGTTCGGT
Source organism: Pseudonocardia sp. TMWB2A (assembly GCF_017312135.1). Classification (NCBI taxonomy): domain Bacteria; kingdom Bacillati; phylum Actinomycetota; class Actinomycetes; order Pseudonocardiales; family Pseudonocardiaceae; genus Pseudonocardia; species Pseudonocardia sp. TMWB2A. The sequence goes on along the minus strand of NZ_QKQY01000002.1, from coordinate 4,663,397 downwards.
CGCGCTGTGGTTCGTCATCTCGGCGATCTCCATGATCGCCTTCGTGGTCGCGTTCATCGCGTGGCCGTGGGAGTACGTCAACGTCGGCGAGCCCGGCCACGCGCTCTACAACCTCTACACCCCGGTCATCGGCTTCACCTTCGGGTTCTCGGTGCTCTCCATCGGCATCGCGGTCATCCAGATGGTGAAGAAGCTGTTCCCGGAGGAGACCTCGGTCCAGCAGCGCCACGACGGCCCGTCCACCGACGTCGACCGCGCCACCTTCCTGGCCCAGGTCGCCGACGCCGGCAAGGGCACCACGATCGGGCGTCGCAAGCTGATCATCCGCAGCGCCGGTCTGGCCGCGGCGGTGGCCGGTATCGGCACCGGTGTCGTCGCGCTCGGCGGCATCATCCGGAACCCGTGGGCCGAGGGCGACGACTCCCCGCTGTGGCACACCGGCTGGCGTCCGGAGAACGGCGAGACGGTGTACCTGCGCACCGACACGGGTATCCTCTCCGAGATCGCCCGAGTGCGACCCGAGGACATGGAGCCGGGTGCGATGATGACCGTCTTCCCGTACCGCGAGAGCGAGCGGGGCAACGAGGAGGAGCTGCTGCACGCGCAGCGCGCCTCGGACGCGCCGGTCATGCTCATCCGTCTCCGCCCCGGGACCGAGGTCACCAAGCGCCCCGGTCAGGAGAACTTCAACTACGGTGACTTCTACGCCTGGTCGAAGGTCTGTACCCACCTCGGGTGCCCGACCTCGCTGTTCCAGGCGCAGGACAACCGCATTCTCTGCCCGTGCCACCAGTCGCAGTTCCTGGCCACGCAGGACGCCGAGCCCGTCTTCGGGCCGGCCGCCCGGCCGTTGCCGCAGCTGCCGATCACGGTGAACGAGGAGGGCTACTTCGTCGCCCGCAGCGACTTCGTGGAGCCCGTCGGACCCGCGTTCTGGGAGAGGCCGAAGACGACATGAGTTCGATCACGACACCGACCACCTCCTCGGGTGGCCTCGCGGCCAAGGGCGGCGCGGCACTCGACCAGGCGGACCAGCGCTACCACGCGGCGGCGGGGCTCCGGAAGCAGTTCAACAAGGTCTTCCCGACCCACTGGTCGTTCATGCTGGGCGAGATCGCCCTGTACAGCTTCATCATCGTGCTGCTGTCGGGCACCTACCTGGCGCTGTTCTTCGACCCCTCCATGCAGGAGGTCGTCTACAACGGGCCGTACGACCCGCTGCGCGGCGTCCACATGTCGCGGGCCTACGAGTCCGCGCTGGAGATCTCGCTCGAGGTCCGCGGCGGCCTGTTCATGCGTCAGCTGCACCACTGGGCGGCGCTGCTCTTCGTCGCGGCGATGATCATCCACATGTTCCGGGTGTTCTTCACCGGTGCGTTCCGCAAGCCGCGTGAGGCCAACTGGACCATCGGGGTCGTGCTGATCCTGCTGGGCACCTTCGCCGGCTTCACCGGCTACTCCCTGCCGGACGACCTGCTCTCGGGCGTCGGGCTGCGGATCGCCTCGGGCATCACGCTGACCGTGCCGATCATGGGCACCTGGGTGCACTGGGCGCTGTTCGGCGGCGAGTTCCCCGGGACCGAGATCATCCCGCGGCTCTACATCATCCACGTGCTGATCCTGCCCGGCATCATCCTCGCGCTGATCGCCGTGCACCTCGGCCTGGTCTGGTACCAGAAGCACACCCAGTTCCCCGGCCCCGGCCGGACCGAGAACAACGTCGTCGGTGTGCGGATCATGCCGCAGTTCGCGGCGAAGGGCGGCGCGTTCTTCTTCGTCGTCGCCGGTGTGCTGACGCTGATCTCGGGCCTGTTCCAGATGAACCCCATCTGGCACCTCGGCCCGTACGACGCCTCGCACATCTCCGCCGGGTCGCAGCCGGACTTCTACATGCTGTGGTCGGAGGGCATGGGCCGGATCTTCCCGCCGTGGGAGTTCTACCTGTTCGGGACGTACACGATCCCGGCGGCGTTCATCCCCACCGCGGGCTTCCTGCCGGTGCTGTTCGTGCTGGCCGGGGCCTACCCGGCCATCGAACGGCGCTTCACCGGGGACGACGCGTTGCACAACCTGCTGCAGCGTCCGCGCGACGTCCCGGTCCGGACCGCGCTCGGCGCCATGGCGATCTCGTTCTACCTGTGGCTCGTGATGTGCGGGTTCAACGACTGGATCTCGTACTTCTTCCACATCTCGCTGAACGCGACCACGTGGGCCGGCCGCATCGGTCTGCTCGTCGTGCCGCCGATCGTGTACTGGGTGGCCTACCGCTGGTGCATCGGTCTGCAGCGGTCGGACCGCGCGGTGCTGGAGCACGGCATCGAGACGGGCATCATCAAGCGGCTGCCGCACGGTGAGTTCATCGAGGTGCACCAGCCGCTGGGCGGCGTCGACTCGCACGGCCACGCCATCCCGCTGGAGTACCAGGGCGCCTCGGTGCCCAAGCGGATGAACCAGCTCGGCCTGGCGGGTGAGCCGGTCTCCGGTTCGCTGCTCACGCCGGACCCGGCCGAGGAGTCCCGCGCGCTGGCCGTGGCCCGCCACGAGGCCCACGAGCGGGAGCTCGAGGAGTCCCGCCGGCGTCACGAGGCGCGGGCGGAGCTCGAGTCCCGCAGCGGTGAGCTCGCGGGCCGCCCGGACGACGGTGGTCGTCCGCAGCAGCCGCGCGACTGAGCACGGCCCGGGCCCCGGCCCGGAAGCACTCCACGGCGGCCCCGCCGGAGACACGGTCTCCGGCGGGGCCGCCGTCGTACGTCCTCAGACCCCGGCGGGCTCGTCGGGGGACCGGTCACCGGTGCGGTGCGACGCCTCCCGGGCCCGGTCGGCCCACTCCCGCCAGGCACCCCCGCCCCGTGCCGGCTCCGCCCACGGCGGGTCGCAGTACACCAGCCGGGTCCCGCCGGTGGTGAGCCAGCGGTGCAGGATCCGGACCTCCTCCGACGGGGCCCCGCGCAGCGGCCCGTCGCCGGGCAGGACCGTCTGCGCTCCGGTCCGCAGCGCCTCGACGACCGGCATCGGCCGCACCCCGCGCGGGGCGTTGCCCGCCGCGGCGAGCCGTCCGTGGCGCAGGACGGCGAGCTCCCAGCCGCCCCGCCCGTCGGGCCGGGCACCGACCAGCTCGTCGATCCCCGCGAGCGCGGCCAGGGTGCCGCCCCGGTCGACCCCGGCGGCCAGCGTGGCCAGCCGGTCCCGGGCCCGTGCGGCCGCCTCGTAGCGCCCGCCGGCGGACCGGTCGTCGACCTCGGCGGCCAGCACCCGCAGCGGGCCGTCGTCCCGCCCCGCGACGAGGTCGCCCCAGGCGTGCACGGCCGGCGCGTAGTCCTCGGCGGGCTGCAGCCCGGCGCACGGGGCGGCGCAGCGGCCCAGCTCGAGCAGCGCGCACGGCGTCGCCGACGGGTTCCGGGCCGGGATGCGGATCGTGCACCGGCGCAGCGGCAGCGCGTCGAGTGCCGCGTCGAGCACGTCGGTCGCGGCCCGCTGCGACCCGAACGGGCCCAGGGCACCCGCCCGCGGGGTGGCGACGACCGACAGCCGCGGGAACGCCTCCGCCGTCGGCACCACCCAGTAGGCCCGGCCGGGGTTGCGGGAGCGCCGGTTGTACGGCGGGCGGTGCGCGGCGATGAGCGCCAGCTCGCGCACCGAGGCCTCCAGGGCGTGCGCGCAGACCACCGTGTCGACCTTCTCGGCGCGGGCGAGCATGTCGCGGACCCGTCGGCGCTTCTCCCCGGCCGTGAAGTACGACCGCACCCGCCGGTGCAGGTCGCCGCTGGTGCCGACGTAGAGCACCTGGCCGTCGCCGCCGCGGAACAGGTACACCCCGGGCTCGGAGGGCACGTCGTTAGCCAGGTGCCTGCGGCGGCGCTGGGTGGTGGTGGGCCGGTGCGGCGCCCGGTCACGGACGAGCTGCAGCAGCTCCTCCAGGCTCTGCACGCCCAGGTTCCCGATCCGCTCCAGCAGGTGGTGCAGCACCTCGACGGTCGCCCGGGCGTCGGTCAGTGCCCGGTGGTCCGGGGTGGTGGCACAGCCGAAGTGCCGGGCCAGCGTGCCCAGCTTCACGCTGGGGCACTCGGCGTGCGGGAGCACGGCCCGGGCGAGCCGGGCGGTGCACAGGACCGGCGGGCCGGGCCAGGGGCGCTCGAGGCGCTCGCAGGCGGCCTTGAGGAACCCCGTGTCGAACGGGGCGTTGTGCGCCACCAGCACCGAGCCGCGGAGCATGTCGAGCACCGAGGGCAGGACCGCGCCCAGCGGTGGCGCGTCGTGCAGCATCGCGTTCGTGATGCCGGTCAGCCGGGTGATGTCGGCCGGGACCCGCACGCCCGGGTCGACGAGGGTGCCGAGCTCGGAGATCCGGCTGCCGCCGCGCACCGCGACGGCGCCGACCTCGGTGATGGCGTCGGTCCGGTGGCTGCCGCCGGTGGTCTCCAGGTCCACCACGCAGAAGGTGACGTCGCGCAGCGGCGTGCCCAGCTCGTCGAAGGTGAGCTGCGGGGAGCAGAAGGTCACGCCCCGCACCGTAGCCGTGGGGTCCGACAGTATGTTCGAACACCCGGCCCGGGACCGGGGGAGCGGGGCGCCGACACCGATCGGGGACGTCCCGGGTGCGGACGGCCACGCCGACGGCGATCCGGGTCGGGCGGGGATAACCTGGACCGATGGCGCACGACGACACGGAGCGACCGGAGCCCACGTGCTCCGGGGCCTCGTCGTGCGCCGCCAACCCGGCCGCGGGCGACTGGCCGGAGCTGCCCGCCCCGCTGCGGGCCCGGCTCGCCGAGATCGCGGGTACCGCGCTGGGCGGGCTGCCGGCCGGGGACGTCCCCGCCCCGCTGCGCCGCTTCGCCCGGTTCACCCCCGCCAAGCGGGCCCGTCTCGGCGGGCAGGTGCTGGTGGCCCGGCTGCAGCAGGACGCGGCGTTCCGGGCGGCCGTGGTGGCCTGGTGGGCCGAGAACCGGCCCGGTGAGCTGGAGCTGCCCGAGCCCTCCTCGGCAGGACCCGCCGGCGACCCGCCCGTGCCCCCGGGCGGACCCGGTGCACCCACCGGGGACACCGGAGCCGCGGAGGGGACCGGCCCGTCCGGCCGTCCCGCGGCGCAGCGCGCGGCCGGATCACCGGTGGACGGGACGATCCCCGCCGCGGAGGCCGGGTCCGTCGCGGATCCGCTGCCCGCACCGGTCGACAAGCTCGACGCGGCCGCGGTCGCGCTGCTCACCGCCGATCCGCTCGCGCACCGGCGGGTCGCCGAGGTGGGGCAGACCGCGGACCTGGCGAACCTGCGCGCCGAGCGCGACGAGGCCCTGGCCAAGGCCGACAAGCTCACCGCCGAGCTCGAACGGGCCCGGGCCGAGCTGGTCGAGGAACGGGAACGCGCACGGGCGCTCGTCGGGGAGCGGGAGACCGAGTACCAGCAGATGCGCCGCCGGGTCAGCGACCAGGGCGCCCGGCTGCGTGCCGCACTCGACGCCCGCACCGAGCTGGAGGAGGAGGTCGCGCGGCTGCGCGGCGGCGTCGACGAGGAGCTCGCCCGCTCCCGCGCCGAGACCGCCGCCGAGCGCGAGCGCGCCGACCGGGAACGCCGCCGGGCCGACGCCGCGGCCGGTCAGGTCGCCGCCGCCCGCCAGGCCGCCCGCGAGGCCCGTCGCGGCGACGAGGTGCGCCTGGAGCTGCTGCTCGACACCGTCAGCGGCGCGATCTCGGGCCTGCGCCGCGAGCTCGACGTCGGCGCGGGCGGACCGCGGCCGGCGGACCTCGTCGCGGGCACGGGCGACCGCGGGACCGGCGCGCGCGTCGCGGCCCCCGTCGACGGGCTGGCCGCGCTGGACGCGCTGCTGACCGTGCCGTCGGTGCACCTCATCGTCGACGGCTACAACGTCAGCAAGACCGGCTACCCGGACCTGCCGCTGGCCGACCAGCGCTCCCGGCTGGTGGCCCAGCTCGGCGCGCTGGGTGCCCGCACGGGGGCCGAGATCACCGTGGTGTTCGACGGTGCCGCCGTGATCGCCGCGCCGGTGCGCGGCAGCCGCGGGGTGCGGGTGCTGTTCAGCGACGCCGGGGTGATCGCCGACGACGTCGTCCGCGACCTCGTCGCCGCCGAGCCGGCGGGCCGGCCGCTGCTGGTCGCGACGTCGGACCAGGAGATCGTGCGCTCGGTGCGCCGCCGGGGCGCGCACACCGTGGCGTCCGCGGTGCTGCTGCGCCGCCTCGGCGGCTGAGCGCTCACCCCACGTCACGGTGCCGGGGCCCGTGCCCGGCCGGCGGGACCACCGGCATCGGCAGCGCCGTACGTCCGGCCCGGCCGGGCGCCGGTGCGCCCGGCTCGACCAGGCGCAGGTGCGGGATGAGGCCGCCCTCGGCCAGCACCTGCAGCGCCCGGCGCTCCGGCTCGGCGAACTCCACCGGGGCGACGGTCGTGGCCACCGTGCCGGCCGGCAGGTCGACGGGAAGGTAGGGGATCGGCCGGTCGTCCTCCGGGACCTCCAGCAGCACCCCGATGACGCAGGCACCGCACGCGGCACCGCGGACCTCGCAGCGATCGCAGTCGACGATCATGGCTCCTCCTTCGTCGGACCCGAGGTGGTCGAGCACCGCGGACGCTAGGGGAGGGGTCCGACAGAATGGCCGCGCCGGAGAAAATCCGGGCCGGGGCCGTCACCGCGGGCCGCCGCGCTCGTTCACCTGAACAGCACGACATCCTCACCAGCTGTGCCGTCGAGCGACCACCACCACTCGTACGGAGCAGCGCCACCCCGGCGGGCGACCGTTCCGGTCACGCAACGGTGAGGACGCGGAACTCGTCCGCTCCCCGGAGTGTCGGACGGCGGCCCGCATCCCCGACGCGCAGCGCGCGTGCGGAGCCGCCGTCCCGACCCCCGCCGCCCGGCCCGCCGGTGACCACCGGGGGCCGGCGCCCCGCCGGGGACTAGCGTCGCCGACCGTGGCGCGCACGCTGCTGGTGACCAACGACTTCCCGCCCCGGCCCGGCGGCATCCAGTCCTACCTGTCCGACCTCGCCCGCGCGCTCCCGCCGGACTCGCTCGCGGTCCACGCGCCCGCCTGGCGCGGCGCCGCCGACCACGACGCCACGCTGCCGTTCCCGGTGCACCGGCACCGGTCGTCGCTGATGCTGCCGGTCCCCGAGGTCGCCCGGCGCGCCGCGGAGCTGGCCCGCGAGCACGACGCCGGGACCGTCTGGTTCGGCGCGGCCGCGCCGCTGGGGCTGCTCGGCCCGTACCTGCGCCGCCGGGCCGGGGTGGAGCGGGTCGTCGCCACCACGCACGGCCACGAGGTCGGCTGGTCGATGCTGCCCGGCGCGCGCCGGGCGCTGCACCGGATCGGCCGGGACGCCGACGTCGTCACCACGGTCTCGCGCTGGACCCGCGGCCGGCTCGCCGGCGCGCTCGGCCCGGACGCGGCGCTGGAGGTCCTGCCGCCCCCGGTGGACACCGTCCGCTTCGCACCCGACCCGGCCGCCCGCGCCGCGGTCCGGGCCCGGTACCGGCTCGGCGACGCACCGGTCGTGACGTGCGTGTCCCGGCTGGTGCCGCGCAAGGGCCAAGACGTGCTGGTCGCGGCGCTGCCGCGGATCCGCCGCCGGGTGCCGGGCGCCCGGCTGCTGCTCGTCGGCGGCGGGCCCTACCGGGACCGGCTGCGCACACTGGCGGCACGCGCCGGGGTGACCGACGCCGTGGTGCTCACCGGCGGGGTCCCGGCCGCCGAGCTCGCCGCGCACCACGCCGCCGGGGACGTGTTCGCCCTGCCGTGCCGCACCCACCTGGGCGGGCTCGACGTCGAGGGGCTGGGGATCGCGCTGCTGGAGGCCGCGGCGTCGGGACTGCCCGTCGTCGCGGGGGACTCCGGCGGGGCGCCGGAGACCGTCGAGGAAGGCGTGACCGGCCACGTCGTGCCGGGACGCGACGTCGCCGCCGTCGCCGACCGGGTCGCGGACCTGCTCGCCGACCCCGCCCGGGCGACGGCGATGGGCCGCGCCGGGCGGGCCCGCGTCCGGCGGATCTGGGGCGGGCCGTCGTCGGCGGCGCGCCTGCACGGCTTCCTGACCGGCGACGACGGGCCGCGCTGAGCGCACGACCCGTCGTCGCCGGCGGGGGTCAGCCCTTGTCGGCGGTGGTGCCCGCGTAGAGCGCCTCGATCTCGCCGGAGTAGGACTCCACGACGACCTTGCGCTTGACCTTCATCGTCGGCGTCAGCTCGCCGCCGGCCTCGCTGAAGTCGTGCGGCAGGATCGTGAACTTGCGGATCTGCTCGGCTCGCGAGACGGCCTGGTTGGCGTCCTCGACCGCGGCCGCGATCTCGCCGCGCAGCTCCGGGTCGTCGACGAGGTCGGCGGCCGAGCTGCCGTCGCCCGCGGGCTTGCCGTTGCGCTCGCGCCAGCCCGGCAGGGCGTCCGGGTCGATGGTGACCAGCGCGGAGATGAACGGCTTCTGGTCGCCGATCACGATGCACTGCCCGACCAGCGGGTGCGCCCGCAGCCGGTCCTCGAGCACGGCCGGGGCGACGTTCTTGCCGCCGGCGGTGACGATGATCTCCTTCTTGCGGCCGGTGATGGTGAGGAAGCCGGCGTCGTCGAGCTCGCCGATGTCGCCGGAGTGGAACCAGCCGTCGGACTCCATGGCCTCCTTCGAGGCCTCCTCGTTCTTCCAGTAGCCGCGGAAGACGATGTCGCCGCGCAGCATGATCTCGCCGTCGGAGGCGATCCGGACCGCGCAGCCGGGGACCGGGCGCCCCACCGAGCCGACGCGCTGGCCGTCGACGGTGTTCAGGGTGATGCCCGCGGAGGTCTCGGTCAGGCCGTAGCCCTCCAGCACGGGCAGCCCGATGCCGCGGAAGAAGTGCCCGAGCCGGCCCCCGAGCGGCGCCGAGCCGGACACCGCGGCCTTGACCCGGCCGCCGACGGCGGCGCGCAGCTTGCCGTAGACGAGCTTGTCGAACAGCGCGTGCCGGGCCTTGAGCAGCAGGCCGGGCCCGCCCGCGTCGAGCGCCTCGGAGTAGGCGATCGCGGTGTCGGCGGCCGCGTCGAAGATCTTGCCCTTGCCGTCGTTGTGCGCCTTGAGCCGCGCGCCGTTGTAGACCTTCTCGAACACCCGCGGCACCGCGAGCAGGAAGGTCGGCCGGAAGTCCGCCAGGTCGGGCAGCAGGGTCTTCACGTCGGGGGAGTGGCCGACGATCGTGCGGGTGGACAGGCAGCCGCACTGGATGGCCTTGCCGAACACGTGCGCGAGCGGCAGGAACAGCAGCACCGAGTCCCCGGCCTCGAACAGGTGCGGGATCGTCGCGGCGATCGTGCGGATCTCGGCGATCAGGTTGCGGTGGGTCAGCTCGCAGCCCTTGGGGCGGCCGGTGGTGCCCGAGGTGTAGATCAGGGTGCACAGGTCGTCGGCGCGCACCCCGCCGCGGCGCTCGTGCACCACGTCGTCGGGGGTGTCCGCGCCGAGGCCGCGCAGCTGCTCGACCGCCGAGGGGGCGTCCGGGGCCGACGCGGCCGGCTCGATCTGCCAGACGGTGCGCAGCTCGGGCAGGTCCCCGCGGACCTTCTCCACCGACGCGGCGTGCTCGGCGGTCTCCACGACGATCCCGACGGCGCCGGAGTCGGACACGATCCAGGAGATCTGGTCCGGCGACGACGTCTCGTAGATCGGCACGGTGACCCCGCCCGCGGCGAGGATCGCGTAGTCGAACAGGGTCCACTCGTACCGGGTCCGCGACAGCAGCGCGACCCGGTCCCCGGCCTGCACGCCCGCGGCGACCAGCCCGGCGGCGATCCGGGTGACCTGCTCGCCGAACTCGGCCGCGGTCACCTCCGACCAGCTCCCGTCCGCGCCCTTGCGGCGGTAGAGCACGTCCGACGGGTGCTGCGCGGCGTTGTCGAACACGGCGTCCGAGAGCGATTCCTCGTCTCCCACGGACACCGCGGCGGGAACGCTGTACTCACGCACGGGGATCGACCTCCTGGCGGCCTCGACAGGCTGAACACGGTCGCCGCGACGGCTGCGGCGACACCTCGGAGCAGAACCTACCGGAGAGTAGGGTCCACGTACATCGAATCGGACATAACGGATCGGTCGGTGGTGCCGCCGGTCCGGTCCGGGCCGCGACGGTACCCGTGACCGGCGCCGTCGCACGGGGTGGCACGCTGACCGGGTGCCCGCGATCGACGTGATCGACGAGACCTTCCTGGCCGTGCCCCGCGAGCGGGTCGCGGCGGAGTTCGCCGACCCGGCCCGGTGGCCGTCGTACTGGCCCGACCTGCGCCCCGAGGTCGCGCACGACCGCGGACCGGCCGGGCTGCGCTGGACCGTGACCGGCGCGCTCGTCGGGACCATGGAGGTCTGGTGCGAGCCGGAGGGCGACGGCACCGTCCTGCACTTCTTCCTGCGCGCGGACCCGGACGGCCCGCCGCCCGGTGGCCGGCTGCGGCGCCGCCGGTGGCTGCGCGCGGAGTCCGACCGGCGGCACCGCGCGTTCAAGGCGCACGCCTTCGCGCTCAAGCGACGCCTGGAGGGCGGGCGCCCGGCGGGCGTCGCGCCGTCGGCGTTCCGGCCGGACCGGACGGCCTGAGCGTGCGGCTGCACGTCGTCACCGACGTCCACGGCGCCACCGTCCCGCTCGCCCGCGCCGCCGAGGGCGCCGACGGGGTGCTCGTGCTCGGCGACCTGCTGGAGTTCATCGACTACCGCGACCCGACCAACGGGATCATCTCCCGGCTGCTCGGGCCCGAGGTGGCCGCGGAGTTCGGCCGGATGCGCCGGATCGGGGCGCCGCGCGCGCAGATGCTGGGCCTGCTGGAGCGCTCCTGGGCCCGGTTCGCCGACCCGGGCGCCGCCGTCGCCGAGGCCGTCGCCGCGCAGTACGCCGAGGTCTTCGGGGTGCTGGGCGGGCTCGGGGTGCCGGTCTGGGCGATCCCGGGCAACGTCGACGTCCCCGACGCCTGGCCCGACACCGACGGCGTCACCCGCGCCGACGGACGGGTGGTCGAGATCGGCGGTCGCCGGTTCGGCTTCCTCGGCGGGGTGCCGCTGCCGCCCGGGATCGACCCGCGCCGCACCGGTCCCTGGCGGCCGCACTTCGTGACCCACGAGGAGTGGACCGCGCGCCTGGACGCGCTCGGCCCGGCCGACGTGCTGTGCACCCACGTCCCGCCGGCGCACCCGGGCCTGACCTACGACGTCGTCACCCGTCGCGCCGAGATCGCCAGCGCCCCGCTGGCCGCCCGGATCCGGGCCGAGCAGCCGTCGCACGCCCTGTTCGGGCACGTGCACCAGCCGCTGCACCGCCGTGCCCGGATCGGCCGCACCGAGTGCGTCAACGCCGGACACTTCCGCGCGCACGGCACGCCCTACGTGCTCCGGTTCTGACCACCGGATAGCCTCCCGCCATGGCCGACGCGACCTCGTCCTCGATCCACATCGACGCCCCGCCGGAGCGGGTCATGGCGGTGATCGCGGACTTCGCGTCCTACCCCGAGTGGACCGACCAGATCACCAGCGTCGAGATCCTCGACGCCGGTGCCGACGGCCGCGCCCGCCAGGTCCGCTTCGCGATGGACGCCGGGGCCATCAAGGACACCTACACCCTCGACTACGACTGGGCCGCCGACGACCGCTCGGTGTCCTGGACGCTGGTCAAGGGTGGCATCCAGCGCGCCCAGGACGGCGCGTACCGGCTGGTCGGCGACGCCGGCGGCACCACCGTCACCTACGAGCTCAGCGTCGAGGTCAACTTCCCGATGATCGGGATGCTCCGTCGCAAGGCGGAGAAAGTGATCATCGACGCCGCACTGAAGGGCCTCAAGCGCCGCGTCGAGAAGGGCTGAGCCGGTCGGCGGCGACGCGGACGCGATCGTTAGGCTCCGCGCTGTGCGCGTCGTGCTCTTCACCGGCAAGGGCGGGGTCGGCAAGACGACCCTGGCCGCCGCGACGGCCGCGCACGTCGCCGGGACCGGCCGGTCCGCGCTGGTCGTGTCCACCGACCCGGCGCACTCCCTCGGTGACGCGCTGGACGCCGAGCTGGGTGCCGAGCCCACCGAGGTCACCGAGAACCTGTGGGGCGCCCACATCGAGGCCCGCCACCTGCTCGAGGGCGCCTGGGGCGACCTGCAGGGGCACCTGCGCACGATGCTCGCCGGGGCCGGGGTGGACGAGCTCGTCGCCGACGAGCTGACCGTGCTGCCCGGCGTCGAGGACCTCCTCGCGCTGGTCGAGGTGCAGCGCTACGCCGACTCCGGCCGCTTCGACGTCGTCGTCGTCGACTGCGGGCCGACCGCGGAGACGCTGCGGCTGCTCACCCTGCCCGAGGCGCTGTCGGGCTACCTGGAGCGGCTGTTCCCCGCGCACCGGCGCGCCGTGCGCGGCCTGGTCGCCGGGCTCGCCGGGGCCAAGGCCGACGGTGCGGGCTGGGACCGCACGGTCGACGCGCTCGGCGTGCTGGCCGAGCAGCTGCGCGGGCTGCGCGGCCTGCTCGCCGACCGGTCCCGCACCTCGATCCGGCTGGTGCTGACCCCGGAACGGGTCGTCGCGGCCGAGACCCGCCGGACGCTGACCGCGCTCGCCCTGCACGAGCTGCGGGTCGACGGGCTGCTGGCGAACCGGGTGATGCCCGGCCCGCCGCCGTCGCTGCGCGGGCCCGCGGCGCGCTGGCTGCGCGAACGCGCGACCGAGCAGCAGTCCGTGCTCGCCGAGCTGGGCGAGCTCGGTGCGGACGTGCCGGTGACCGCGGTCCGCTACACCGCCGCCGAGCCGACCGGCGTCGGCGCGCTGCGCGAGCTGGCCCTGTCGGTCTACGGCGACGACGACCCCGCGGGCACCGCCGACGGCGCCCCGCCGCGGCCGCTGATGGAGCTGCGCCGCACCGCAGGCCACGGCGTCTCCGCCGACACCGAGTTCGAGCTCGACGTGGCGCTGCCCGGCGCCCAGGACGCCCCGCTGGACCTCGCCCGGGTCGGCGACGACATGGTCGTCGGCATCGGGTTCTCCCGGCGCGTGGTCTCGCTGCCGTCGGTGCTGCGCCGCTGCGAGGCCACCGGCGCCCGGCTGGAGGGCCGCGGCTCCGACGCCCGCCTGGTGATCTCCTTCGTGCCCGACCCGGGCACCTGGATGACCTCGTGACCGGCCGTGACACGCGGGGCGGCACCCACTGCGGCGACCACGGCGGCATCCCGGAGGACCTGCGGGTCACCGCGGTGGCGCTGCTCGACCGGCTGCGCGCGGCCACCGAGACGATGTCGGACTCGCTGCGGGCCGCCGGGAGCGACCCCGGCCCCGGCGACGCCGGCTCCTGCACCGCCTGCCCGGTGTGCGCGCTGATCGCCGTCGTGCGGGGGGAGCGGTCGGAGCTGGTCACCCGGCTCGCCGACCACGCCACCGGGCTGCTCGCCGTGCTCGTCGCGGTGCTCGAGGAGGCCGCCCCGCCCGCGCGCCAGGAACCCCGCCGTCCGCACGGCGGCGGACGCTCCGTGCAGCGGATCGTGGTGCACCGGACATGAGCCCCAGGATGTCCGACGTCCGCACCATCGGGGTGGACGTCGGGGGCACCAGCGTGCGCGCGGGCGTCGTCGACGCCGAGGGGGAGATCCTCGACTCCGCCTCCGCGCCGACCCCGCGCACCGACGACGCGCTGGAGGCGGCCATCGCCGGCGCCGTCGACGAGCTGCGGCGCAGGCACACCGTCGCCGCCGTCGGGCTCGCGCTCGCCGGGTTCGTCGACGCCCCGCGCGGCCTGGTCCGCTACGCGCCGCACCTGTCCTGGCGCGACGCCCCGGTCGCCGAGCGGATCGGCGCCCGGCTCGGCGGGATCCCGGTCGTCGTGGAGCACGACGCGAACTCCGCCGCGCTCGCCGAGCGACGCTACGGCGCCGCGGCCGGTGCCTCGGTGGCGCTGGTGATCGCGCTGGGCACCGGGATCGGCGGCGCCCTGCTGCTCGACGGCCGGCTCTACCGCGGCGCGCACGGCGTCGCACCCGAGCTGGGGCACCTGCGGGTCGTCCCGGACGGGCGGGCCTGCCCGTGCGGCAAGCGCGGCTGCTGGGAGCGCTACTGCAGCGGGACCGCACTCGGTGCCACCGCGCTGGAGATGCTCTCGGGCGGCGACGTGCCCGGCCCGTCCGGGCTGGCCCGCGAGGCCGCCGTCGACCCGGGGCGGGTCACCGGCAAGCGGGTCGCCGCCGCCGCCCGCGAGGGGGACCCGGTCGCCCGCGCCGCCGTCGACGACATGGGGCGCTGGCTGGGGGAGGGGCTCTCGCTCGCCGCGGACGTCTTCGACCCGGACCTCGTGGTGATCGCGGGCGGGGTGTCGGCGTCGGCGCCGCTGTTCCTCGACGCCGCCCGCGAGCACTACGCCCGCATCCTCACCGGGTCGGGCAACCGGCCGCTGGCCCGGATCCGGACCGCACAGCTCGGCGCGGCCGCCGCCGTCGTGGGCGCGGCGACGCTGGCCCGCGAGAGCCTGCGGACCGGCGCCCGGCGCTGAGCGCTACAGCCGCGAGCCGTCGTCCCAGGGGTCGGGGCCCTCGTCGGTGTCCGGGCTCCACAGCCGCAGCAGCAGCCAGCCCAGACCGGCCGCGATGAGCACCAGCCCCAGCGGCAGCGGCCAGGTCCCGCCGACGCCGATCAGCCCCGGCGCGATGCACAGCAGCAGCCCCACCGCGATCAGTCCGCCACCCACGACGGCCGGTGGTCCCGGCCGCGGCAGCGGCGGCGGCTCCGGGGGGTGGTAGTGGTCGTCCGGCTCGGCACCCGTGCCGGTGCCCGGGTGCGGGGCGGCGGGGCCCGGCCGGTGCGCGGGCCGGTCGGCCGTGGACCCCGCGGCCCCGGCCGCGTCACCGGGGTCGGTGCGCTCGGCACGCTCGGTGGGCCAGTCCGGGACCGACCCCTCCTCGCGCCAGGCGGCGACGATGGAGTCGAAGTCGTCGTCGGGCCGGTCCTCGCCCTCACGCGCGGGGTCTGCGGAACTCATACCCGTCCGTCCCTCCCCGCTCGCGGCGGCTCCCATCCTGTCACGGCCCGTGTCCCGCCCGACACCGCCCACGGGCCCGCGCGGGCGCCGCGCGGGGACCGCCCGACCCCGGTGACCACCGCCCCGTTGTGAGGAGGTGTCGACGCTCCGTAGGCTGTCGCCGAAGTCGGTAGGGAGGCAGCGCAGGGTGCTGTACTGGTGGTCCAAGTTCGTGCTGCTCGGCCCGTTGATGAGGCTGTTCTGCCGGCCGGAGGTGCGCGGTGCCGAGAACGTGCCCGGTGGTGCCGGCGCGATCCTCGCCAGCAACCACCTCGCGGTGGCCGACTCCTTCTTCCTGCCGTTGATGCTGCCGCGGCGGGTGACCTTCCTCGCCAAGCGCGAGTACTTCACCGAGCCCGGGATCCGCGGCTGGTTCAAGAAGCAGTTCTTCACCGGCGTCGGGCAGGTCCCGGTGGACCGGTCCGGCGGGTCCGCGGCGCGCGCCGCGATGGACACCGCGGTCCGGCTGCTGAACGAGGGCAAGCTGCTCGGGATCTACCCGGAGGGCACCCGCTCGCCCGACGGGCGGCTCTACAAGGGCAAGACCGGCGTCGCCCGGATGGCCCTGGAGGCCGGGGTGCCGGTCATCCCGGTCGCGATGGTGGGCACCGACAAGGTCAACCCCATCGGGTCCAAGATGTGGCGCCCGCGCAAGGTGAAGATCGTGATCGGCGAGCCGCTGGACTTCTCCCGGTACGAGGGCATGGCCGGGGACCGGTTCATCGAACGCTCCATGACCGACGAGATCATGTACTCGCTGATGGAGCTGTCCGGGCAGACCTACGTCGACCTCTACGCGGCGTCGGTCAAGGAGAAGGCCGCGGCCGGTGCGCCGCCGCCCGCCCCGTCGCGCCAGAGCCTGCCGCGGCCGGACGCGAACGTGCCCGACTCCCGCGCCTCCTGATCGACTCCGGTAGACAGGACGGCACCATGCGCTTCTTCTACGACACCGAGTTCATCGAGGACGGCACGACGATCGACCTGGTGTCGATCGGGATCGTCGGCGAGGACGGCCGCGAGTTCTACGCCGTGTCCACCGAGTTCGACCCGGACCGGGCCGGCAAGTGGGTGCGGGCCAACGTCCTGCCCAAGCTGCCCTCGCCCAGCGACCGGGCCTGGATGTCGCGGGCCCGGATGCGCGAGGAGATCCTCGACTTCTGCACCGGCGCCCCCGGCGACGTCGAGCTGTGGGCCTGGATCGCCGCCTACGACCACGTGGCGCTGTGCCAGCTGTGGGGCGCGATGCCCGCGCTGCCGCGGCCGATCCCGCGCTTCACCCGCGAGCTGCGCCAGCGGTGGGAGGACGCGGGCCGCCCGGCGCTGCCCCCGCCGCCCGCCGAGGCGCACGACGCGCTCGCCGACGCCCGGCACAACCTGCGGCGCTGGGAAGTGATCGCGGAGACCCTCGCGACGGGGGCCGCGCCCCGGTAGGGATCGGCCGCGGCCTAGGCTGGGCGGCGTGAACTGGTCCGTCGACGCGCCGATCGACGTCCTCCCGGAGCTGCCGCCGCTGCCCGCGGACCTGCGCTCCGCCCTGGACGACGCGCTCTCCCGCCCTGCCGCCCAGCAGCCCGAGTGGCCCGACCCGTCGCAGGTGGGCGACGTGCGGAAGGTCCTCGAATCCGTCCCGCCGGTGGTGCTGCCGCCGGAGGTCGACCGGCTGCAGTCCCGGCTCGCCGACGTCGCGAACGGCGAGGCGTTCCTGCTGCAGGGCGGCGACTGCGCCGAGACCTTCGTCGACAACACCGAGCCGCACATCCGGGCGACGATCCGCACGCTGCTGCAGATGGCCGTCGTCCTGACCTACGGCGCCTCGATGCCGGTGGTCAAGGTCGGCCGGATCGCCGGGCAGTACGCCAAGCCGCGCAGCTCGCCGACCGACGCGAGCGGGCTGCCGTCCTACCGCGGGGACATCGTCAACGGGCTCGCCCCGGACGCGCAGGGCCGGATCCCGGACCCGTCGCGGATGGTGCGCGCCTACGCGAACGCCTCGGCGGCGATGAACCTGGTCCGCGGCCTGACCGCGACCGGGCTGGCCGACCTGTCCAAGGTGCACGACTGGAACAAGGACTTCGTCCGCACCTCCGCCGCGGGCGTGCGCTACGAGGCCGTCGCCGCCGAGATCGACCGCGCGGTCCGCTTCATGGACGCCTGCGGGGTGCGCGACCACAACCTGCACCAGGTCGAGTTCTACGCCAGCCACGAGGCACTGCTGCTCGACTACGAGCGCGCCATGCTGCGCCTGGACCTGGAGCGCGACCCCACCGGCGGGGAGTCGCCGAAGCTCTACGACCTGTCCACGCACTTCCTCTGGATCGGGGAGCGGACCCGTCAGCTCGACGGCGCGCACGTCGCGTTCGCGGAGCTGCTGGCCAACCCGATCGGCATGAAGATCGGCCCGACGACGACGCCCGACCAGGCCGTCGAGTACGTCGAGCGGCTCGACCCGCACAACCGCCCGGGCCGGCTGTCGCTGATCTCCCGGATGGGCAACGACAAGGTCCGCGACGTGCTCCCGGCGATCGTCGAGAAGGTGACCGCCTCCGGGCACAAGGTCATCTGGCAGTGCGACCCGATGCACGGCAACACCCACGAGGCCTCGACCGGCTACAAGACCCGGCACTTCGACCGGATCGTCGACGAGGTGCAGGGCTTCTTCGAGGTGCACCGCTCGCTCGGCACGCACCCCGGCGGCATCCACGTCGAGGTCACCGGCGAGGACGTCACCGAGTGCCTCGGCGGCGCGCAGCGGATCTCCGACACCGACCTCGCCGGCCGGTACGAGACCGCCTGCGACCCGCGGCTGAACACCCAGCAGAGCCTGGAGCTGGCGTTCCTGGTCGCGGAGATGCTGCGCGGCTGAGCCGGTAGTCCTACGGTCGGTATCCCCCTCGACGTCCGGTTCGATCCATGTCGACCGGTTCGACGGAGGGGGATGCCATGCGACGACGGCTGGGCGGGGCCTGCGCGGTGCTGCTGCTGACGGTACTGCCGGTGGCGGGCTGCGGCAGCGGTGCGACGACGGCGTCGGGAGCGGGGTCGTCCGCGCCCCGGTGCGCGGCACCGGCCGACGCGCCCGCCCCGGTCCCACCGGTGGCGGCCGCGCCGGGAGCGGTCGGGCAGCGGCTCACCCTGGACCGGGACGCCCGGACGGTGCTGGCGCTCGCCCTGTCCGCCGACGGGAACCTGCTCGTCGCCGGGGACCGCCTCGGCCGGGTCACGGTGTGGGACCGCGCCGCCGGGGCCGCGGTCTGCGCGCTGCCCGGGGACCCCGGCGCCGCCGTCAACGACGTCGCGCTGAGCCCGGACGGGCGCACGGTGGCGTCGGCGTCCGACCGCGGCGCGGTCCGGCTCCACGACCTGTCCGGCGGAGCCCCGGTGGAGCTTCCCGGTCACGACGGCGACGTCGAGGCGGTCGCGTTCGCCCCGGACGGCGCGACGCTGGTGACCGGCGGCGCCGACGACACGGTCCGTTTCCGCGTGCTGCCCGGCGGCGCACCCGGTCCGGTCGTCGCCGTCCCGGACACCGCCCGTGCGCTGGCCTGGTCCCCGGACGGTGGGACGGTGGCGGTCGGGACCGACGGCGCCGTCGTGCTCGTCGGCGCCGACGGCACTCCGGGGGCGACCCTCGACACCGGTGACGGGCTCGCGGTCAACGACGTCGCGTTCGCCCCGGACGGCGCGCTGGTCGCCGCCGCCACCGACGGCGAGCGGGTGCACCTGTGGCGGACCGCCGACGGTGCCCCGGTGCGCGTGCTCACCGGGCCGGTCAACCACCTGCAGGCCGTCACCTTCACCCCGGACGGGTCCCGGGTGGTCGCCACCGGCAACCAGGGCGGTCTGTGGGTGTGGGACACCGCGACCGGCCGGGTGGTCGACCGGATGCAGAACCGGGGTGCCGGCTTCGACGTCGTCGTCACCCCGGACGGGCGGCAGGCGGTGTCGGGGTCGAGCGGGGAGATCTGGACCTGGTCGCTCGGCTGATCAGCCCTCGATGCGTCTCAGCCGCCGGTGCTGGCCCGGGCCGCGAGCCGTGAGGGCAGCAGGGGAGCGGCGGCGCCGTCGCCGTCCCCGGCGAGCACGGCGGCCAGCCGCTGGGCCGCGGCGCGGCCGAGCTCCTCGGCCGGCAGCGCCACACTCGTCAGCGACGGCGCCGTCACCTGCGAGTACGGCAGGTCGTCGAACCCGGCGACGGCGATGTCCCCCGGCACGGCCAGCCCGAGCCGGTGCGCGGCGGCCAGCACGCCGTAGGCCATCGTGTCCGCCGCCGCGACGACCGCGGTGGCCCCGGCCGCCCGCCAACGCGGCAGCGCCTCGGTGCTGACGTCGGCGGCGGCGTCGAGGGTCAGCCCGGCCCGGGTGCCGTCGTCGAGGACCCGTAGGCCGTGCTCGGCGGCGACCCGGGCGAGCAGCTCACGGCGCACGGTGAAGGTGGCCGAGGGCGTCGAGCCCTCCAGGTAGGCGAGCACCGTGTGCCCGGCCTCGGCGAGGTGTGCGACCAGCGCGCGCACGCCCGGCTCCAGGTCGAAGGTCACCGTGGCCGCGCGGCCCTCGAAGCCGGGGGCGTCCATCAGCACCAGCGGCGGGCCGCCCGGTTCGAGGTCGTCGAGGAACGTCGGCGACGGCGCGTGCACCAGCAGCCCGGCCGGGCGGAACGCCGCGACCCGGCGGACGTCGTCGGCGCCGGGCTGTTCGCCGCCCTCGATCACCGACAGCATCAGCTGGTGCCTGCTGCCCAGCGCCTCCCGGATCCCGGTGGTGACCCGCCCGAAGTAGGGGTTGGGGAGGTCGGGGGCGAGCAGCACCACGAGGTCGGTGGTCCCGCGGGCGAGCGAGCTCGCCGCGTGGTCGACCACGTAGCCCAGCTCGTCGACCGCGGCCCGGACCCGCTCGGTGATCAGCGCGGACACCCGTCCGCGCGACTTGCCGTTCACCACCAGCGACACGGTGGACACGCTCGTCCCCGCCCGCCGGGCCACCATCGCCGCGGTCACCCGCCGGCCCACCGGTCCTGCCATCCGGCGAGCCTACCCGGACGCGCCATACATCAAGCGCTTGACGTCATGCGCTTGACGAGTCACAGTCGACACGTCCGGAGCGCCCCGGACGACCGCGACGACGAGGTGGGACACCGGAGATGACCGAGAAGATCGTCCTGGACTGCGATCCGGGCCACGACGACGCGATCGCGCTGCTGCTCGCCCACGGCGACCCGCGGATCGAGCTGCTCGCCGTCACCACGGTCGTCGGGAACCAGACGCTGGACAAGGTGACCCGCAACGCGCTGTCGGTCGCGACCCTGGCCGGGATCACCGGCGTGCCGTTCGCGGCCGGCGCCGACCGCCCGCTGCTGCGGGAGATCGCCGTCGCCGCCGACATCCACGGCGAGACCGGCCTGGACGGCCCGGAGCTGCCCGCACCGGCGTTCGCCACGGTGGACACCCACGCCGTGGACCTCATCGTGGAGACCGTGCTGGCCCACGAGCCGGGCACCGTCACCCTCGTCCCCACCGGCGGGCTGACCAACATCGCGCTCGCCGCCCGGCGCGCCCCCGAGATCGTCGACCGGGTCAAGCGGGTGGTGCTGATGGGCGGCGGCGTCGCCGTCGGCAACCGGACCCCGGTGGCCGAGTTCAACATCGCCATCGACCCCGAGGCCGCCGCGATCGTGTTCGAGGCGGGCTGGGAGGTGGTCATGGTCGGGCTCGACCTGACCCACCAGGCGCTGGCCGGTCCCGAGGTGCGCCGCGCGATCCGCGCCGTCGGGACCGGCCCGGCGCGCTTCGTCGACGAGCTGCTGGACTTCTTCGCCGCCACCTACCGCGACGTCCAGGGCTTCGACGCCCCGCCGGTCCACGACCCGTGCGCCGTCGCCCACGTCATCGACCCGACGATCGTGCGGGCGTTCCCGATGCCGATCGTCGTCGAGACCGCGGGCCGGCACACCACCGGGATGACGGTCGCCGACCGGCGCGGCCCGGCCCCGGCCGGATGCCGCACGCACGCCGCGCTGGAGCTCGACCACGCCCGGTTCTGGGAGCTCGTCGTGGACGCGCTGCGCGCCATCGGCGACCCCGCTGACCTCACTGATCTCACTGATCTCACTGCAACGGAGCAGATCGCATGACCACCCCCGACCGCCGCCCGGTCGTCACGCTCGTCGTGGCGGTGCTGGCCGCCTGCGTGGCGTTCCAGCTCAACGCCTCCATGCTCAGCCCCGCACTGGTCACCATGGCCCGCGAGCTGGGCACCGACGACGCCACCGTCGGCCTGTCCCAGACGATGTTCTTCACCCTCGCGGCGATGTTCTCGCTGTTCCTGCCGCGGCTGTCCGACATCGCGGGGCGCCGGCGGGTGCTGCTGGTGATGCTCGCGGTCATGCTGGTCGGCAGCGTCGTCGCCGCCCTCGCCGTCAGCGTGCCGATGCTGTTCGCCGGCCGGGCCCTGCAGGGCATCACCGGGCCGGTCGTCCCGATCTGCCTGCTCATGCTGCGCAGCGAGATCGCCGACCCGCGCCGCTACGGGATCGTGCTCGGCCTGATCACCGCCGTGAACGGCGGCGTGGCCGGTCTCGACGCGCTGCTCGGCGGCTGGCTGGCCACCCACCACGGCTTCCGCTCGATCTTCTGGGTCATCGCCGCGGTCACCGTCGTCGCGCTGGTGCTCGTCGCCGTGTGGGGCGTGGAGTCCCGCCCCTCGCAGGGCACCCGGATGGACTGGCGCGGGGTCGTCCCGCTGGTCGTCGCGGTCGGCGCGCTGCTGCTGGCCTTCGACGAGGCCGCCGCGCTGTCCGACGCGCGCTGGGGCCGGGTCGCCGGGTACGCGCTGCTCGCCGTCGTCGCCGCGGTGGTGTTCTGGCGGCTGCAGGGCCGCACCGCGCAGCCGCTCGTCGCGCCCGAGGACCTGCGCCGGCGCGCCACCTGGGCCACGCTCGGCACCACGCTGCTGACCGTGACCGGGGTGTTCGCCGTGGTCAACGGCCTGGTCGCCTCGATCGCGCAGAACCCCACGGCCGGGTTCGGGCTCGGTGCGGACCTCACCGCACTCGCCCTGCTCGCCCCCTACGCGCTGATCGGCTGGCTGGTCGGGCCGTTCGCCGGTCGCCTGGCCCCGGTGCTCGGCTACCGCACCGTGCTGCGGGTCGGGCTGGCCGGCAGCGTCGTCGCCACCGTGCTGCTGGCGGTCGTGGGCGTGCACTCGTTCGCGGTGCTGGTCGTCGCGACGCTGCTGCTCGGCGTCACCTACGCCGGCATCGCCAACATCATGCTCAACGGCCTGGGCGTGCTGCTCTCGCCCGCCGACGGGCCCGGCATGCTGCCCGGGCTCAACGCCGGCGCGTTCAACCTCGGCGCCGGGATCAGCTTCGTGGTGCTGCCCGCGGTGCAGGTCGCCGTCGGCGGGGCCGGGCAGACCGGGGCCGGCGGCTACACCGCGGGCATGCTGGTCGGGGCCGCGTGCACCGCGGGCGCGTTCGCGCTGTCGCTGCTCATCCCGCGCCCTGCCGCCGCCGAGACCGGCGCCGCGCACGACGTGGTGGACGCCCGATGAGCCGGGTGCTGGTCGTCGGCTCGCTCAACGCCGACCTGGTGGTGCGCACCGAGCGCTTCCCGGGGCCGGGGGAGACCGTGGCCGGGTCGGACCTGACCGTGGGCCCCGGCGGCAAGGGCGCCAACCAGGCCGTCGCCGCCGCCCGGCTCGGGGCCGCCGCCGGGGTCGGCGTGGGCATGGTCGGCGCGGTCGGCGACGACGACCACGGCCGGACCGTCTGCGACGCCGTCGCCGCCGCCGGTGCCGACGTCGACCGGGTCGCGGTGCGGACCGGCACGGCCACCGGCACCGCGGTCATCACCGTCGACGCCGCGGGCGACAACACGATCGTCGTCTCGCCCGGGGCCAACGCCGCCCTGGAGCCGGGGGACCTGCCCGCCTTCGACGACGTCGCGGTGCTGACCCTGTGCCTGGAGATCGGTGTCCCGACGGTGCTGGCCGCCGCCCGGGCCGCCCGCGCCGCCGGGACCACGGTGGTGCTGAACCTCTCGCCCTACGCCCCGGTGCCCGCCGAGCTGCTCGCCGCCACCGACGTGCTCGTGGTCAACGAGCACGAGGCCGCGCTGCTGGGGGAGCACCCGGTGCCCCGGTCGGTCGTGACACGCGGGGCCGCGGGCTGCGAGGTGCACGACGCGCGAGCGGCTACGGTGTCCACAGTGGATGCGATACGGGCCGACGTGGTGGACACCACCGGGTCGGGCGACGCGTTCCTGGCGGCCGTCGCCGTGCGGCTCGCCGCGGGGGACGACCTGCCGGACGCCGCGCGCTACGCCGTGCGCGCCGGTGCCCTCGCGGTCACCGTCGCCGGGGCGCAGCTGCCCGAGATCGGCGACGCCGAGCGCACCCGCTTCGGGCTGTAGGGCCCCTCGAACGCCGGTGTCCCGGCCGGGCCGCCACCCGGCCGGGGCGCCGGCTCCCGCTCAGGCCGCGTCCGAGGCCCTGTTCACGGCGCCTGTCCGAGCTCGTCCCGGAGCACGTCTCAGAGCACGTCTCAGAGCACGGTGAGGGTGATCGTGTCGCCCGGCCGGGCGTCGCTGCCCGAGCCCGGGTCCTGCCCGACGACGTGGCCGTCGCGGCGGCCGAACGGGAAGCTGCGCTCGATCTCGACCTCGAAGCCGTCCTGGCGCAGCAGGGCCTCGGCCTCGTCGGCGCGCATCCCGATGACGAACGGCACCGGGGGCGCGGTCTCGTCGACGGGCGGCGGGGTCGGTTCCGGGGCGGGCTCGGCCCCGCGGCTGGTGACGAGGGTGACCGGGGCGCCCCCGGCGAGCCGGGTCCCGGCGGGCGGGTCGGTCCGGATCACCGCACCGGCGGGGACCTCGGCGCTGAACTCCTCGGCGCTCGTCGAGCGCACCGGGGTCAGCCCGGCGCGGCGCACGGCGTCCTCCGCGGTGTCCACGGCACTGCCCGCGGGCACGTCGGGCACCGCGGGACGGCCGGTGGACACCACCAGGGTGACCGTGGTCCCGCGCAGCACCCGGGTCTCCGGAGCCGGGTCCACCTGCGCGACGAGGTCGGGCGCCACGTCGTCGTCGGCCCGTTCGGTGACCGTGGGCGTCAGGTCGGACTCGGCGACGAGCGCGGTCGCCCGCTCGCGGTCCAGGCCGGTGACCGCGGGCATCGTGGTCCAGCGGCCCGACCCGAGCCACCAGGCGCCCGTCCCGGCCAGCGCGGCCAGCAGCAGGAGCAGCACCATCCACAGCGCGAACACCCGGCGGCCGCGACGGCGGCGCCCGGCCAGCTCCTCGCGGGTCATCGGCTCCGGCTGCCCGGCGGGGGTGACGGCGGTGCCGTGCGCGCCGCGGGCCCGGGTCTGCACCCGGGTGCCGCCGGGGCCCGGTGCGGCGGCGTCGAGCGGGCGGTGGCGCAGCGGGCCCGCGGGGAGGGTGGCGCCGTCGTCGGGCGGGGGCGGGCCCGGCGGGCGCGGCGTCGCGGTCCGCGGCAGGCCCAGCCGGTCGGCCATGTCCAGCAGCTCGCGGCGGAAGTGCTCCGCGTCGACCGGGCGCTGCTCGGGGTCCCGCGAGGTGGCCCGGGCGACGAGCGCGTCCACGGCCGGCGGCAGCCCCGGGACCAGCGCCGACGGCGGCGGCACGTCCTCGTTCACGTGCCGGTAGGCCACCGACAGCGGGTTGTCGGCGGTGTAGGGCGGCTGCCCGGTCAGCATCTCGTAGAGCACGACCCCGGCGGCGTAGACGTCGCTGCGGCCGTCGGCGCGACCGGACACGACCTGCTC
This sequence comes from Pseudonocardia sp. TMWB2A, assembly GCF_017312135.1. Lineage (NCBI taxonomy): Bacteria > Bacillati > Actinomycetota > Actinomycetes > Pseudonocardiales > Pseudonocardiaceae > Pseudonocardia > Pseudonocardia sp. TMWB2A. The sequence goes on along the minus strand of NZ_QKQY01000002.1, from coordinate 4,638,619 downwards.
GGGGGAGAGGTAGGCCATCGTCCCGAGGATCATCCCGGCGTGGCTGACCCCGGCCTCGGCGGCCGCGGTGAGCAGGCCGAAGTCGGCCACCTTCACCTCGCCGCCGGAGGAGATCAGCACGTTCTCCGGTTTCACGTCCCGGTGCACCATGCCGAGCCGGTGCGCGCGGGCCAGCCCGGCGAGGACCGGTTCGAGCACCCGCACCGCGGCCGGGAGCCCGAGCGCGCCGCGGGCGCGCAGCACGTCGCGCAGGGTGCCGCCGTCGACCAGCTCCATGACGACGAACAGGCTGGCCTCGCCCAGCGGGCCCGCGGGGACGGTGCCCCGGTCGTAGACGGCGACGACGCACGGGTGGTCGATCCGGGCCGCCAGCCGCGCCTCCCGGTCGAACCGGGTGCGGAAGGCGTGGTCCCCGGCCATCCGCGGGTCCATCACCTTGATCGCGACGGCGCGTTCGAGACGGGTGTCGGTGCCGTGGTGCACCGTCGACATCCCGCCGCGGGCCAGCACCGGGCCGACCCGGTAGCGACCGTCGAGCAGCACCTCGCCGGGGCCGTCGGCGGCGAGCCGCCCGGCCCCACCCGGGGCGCCGGGATCGACCGGACCGGACGGTGAGCTCATCGCGGGTCAGGTTACCGGTGGGGATCGGGGCGGTCGTGCAGGTGGTCGGCGTAGGACCCCACCGCGTCGGCCGGTCCGGTGGGCGTCGGCGCCGCCCGGGGCGGTGTGGGACAGTGTCCGGCTGTGAACGAGTCCCTCCCCGCCGCTGTCACCGAGGAGACGCTGAGCGTCGCCGAGGTGGCCGACCGCCTGTCGATCCCCGTCTCCCGGGTGCACCAGCTCGTCCGCGACGGGCAGCTCCTGTCGTTCAAGAACGGGCACGACGTCGTCGTCCCGACCGCGCTGCTCGACGACGACGGTGTCGTGCGCGGGTTGCCGGGCACGATCGTCGTCCTCCGCGACGGCGGCTACGACGACGACGCCATCCTGAGCTGGCTGTTCACCGAGGAGGAGTCGCTCTCCGGTGCCCCGATCACCGCGCTGCGCGCCGGCCGGCACAAGGAGATCAAGCGCCGCGCCCAGGCCATGGCCTTCTGAGCGTTCCGCCCGGCCGGGGTCACCCGCGGGACGGGCGCCCGGCGCGTTCGCGGGCCAGCTGGGTCCCGCGGGCGGCCAGCGCCCGGCCGAGCCGGGGCAGCGCGACGGCGGCCCGGCGCCGGTTCGGCACCGCGACCCGGTGGGTCAGCACGTCGTAGCCGGCGTCGGCGATCTCGTCGAGGATCTCCGCGTACAGCACCCGCGCGGCGCCGACGCAGGCCCGCGACACCGGCTCCAGCATCGGGATCCCCGGATCGGCCCGCCGGTAGGTGGCCCGGGTCCGGGCGACCAGGTGGGCCAGGGCGCGGCGGATCCGCGGGTCCGGGTGTCCGGTGCGCCGGCTCCAGGCCAGCAGCTCCCGGTCGACGCCGAACGCGGCGAGCTCGTCGGCGGGCAGGTACACCCGGCCGCGGTCGAGGTCCTCGCCGACGTCGCGCAGGAAGTTCGTGATCTGGAACGCCACGCCCAGCAGCGCGGCGTGCGGCTCGGCCTCCGCCCGCGGCACGACCGTCCCGAGCACCGGCAGCGTCTGCAGCCCGATCACGGCGGCCGAGCCGTGCACGTAGACGGCCAGCTCGTCGTCGGTGGCGTAGTCGGTGACGGTCAGGTCCATCCGCATCGAGACCATGAAGTCCCGGAACAGCGACGCGTCGAGGTCGTGGCGGCGCGCGGTCTCGGCGACGGCGAGCACCTCGGGCCTGCTGCCGGGCAGCGGTGCGCCCGCCAGTGCGGCCGCCAGCTCGGCGTCGAGCGCGTCGAGCCGGGTGTGCGGGTCCCCGCCGCCCGCGCCGTCGGGGTCGTCGACGATCTCGTCGGCGAAGCGGGCGAAGCCGTAGAGGGCGTGGATGTCGACCCGTCGCTCCGGGGGCAGCAGCCGGGTCGCCAGGAAGTAGGTGCGCCCGTGCTCGGCGTGCAGCGCGCGGCAGGCCGCGTAGGCGGCCCGCAGCTGCGGGTCGGTCAGGCCGGCGGCGTCGAGCTCGACGCGCCCGGCCCGCTCAGCCGCGGACGCCCGCATCGGTGGTGGGCGCGGTCGACGGTGCCTCCGGGGCGCCCCGGCGCAGCCCCAGCGGGTCCGGGCGGAGCAGCGACACCGCGGCCAGGACACCGGCCATGGCACACACCAGCAGGTAGTGCGGCACGTAGAGGGCGGTCTCGCCGTCGGGGAAGTACACGATCATCAGCCAGATCGAGCCGAAGACCACCCACTGCAGTCCGCGCGCGCTCCACGGGGTCATCGCGAGCAGGCAGAACCCCCAGCTCAGGTACCACGGCAGCGTGGTGGGGGAGAGCACGGCGGCCAGCGCGAGGGCGATCGCGGCGTTGCGCACCGCGGCCCGCGGGTCGTCGCGGCCGCGCCACCACAGCAGGGCGATCAGCAGGCCCATCACCAGCGCGCCGATGAACCGGAACGTGTCGACGAACGCCTGGGTGTTCACCTCACCGGCGAACATCCCGGCCACGCTCGCGGTCGCCTGACCGAAGGCGGTCGGCACCGACAGCCAGTTCACGATCATCGACGGGGCGCTGAGCGCGGGCAGCCAGCCCAGCCCGAACCCGGTGAGCCAGGTGGCCCCGCCGAACACGGCGCCGAACACGGCCACCGACGGCACCCCGGCCCGGACCAGCCGCGACCAGAACCCGCCGGACAGCTTCGCGGCCCACACCAGCACCAGGAACGGCAGCACGATCCCGGCCGAGGCCTTCACCGCCATCGCCAGCGACGCGACGACGATCGCCCACACGAACCGCTGCCGCAGCGCCAGCAGCGCCGCCAGCGGCAGCAGGCCGACGACCAGCAGGTCGTTGTGCACCCCGCCGACCATGTGCACGACCATCACCGGGTTCGCCACGGCCAGCCACAGCGCGACCGCGGGGCGCCCGCCGAGGCGCCGGGTCAGCGCGGGCAGCACCGCCACGAGCAGCAGCAGCCCGGTGACCAGGGTCAGCCGCATCAGCACGACGCCGAGCAGCACGTTCTGGCCGACCAGCAGGACCACGCCCTGCGCGAGCAGGATGAACAGCGGCCCGTAGGGGGCGGGGGTGTCCTGCCAGAAGAAGTGGACGTTGTCGGTGAAGATCCCGCCCATGGTGTCCGGCCCGACGACGTACGGGTCGTACCCGGCCAGCGGCAGCGCGCCCTGGGCGAGGTAGCTGTAGGGGTCGCGGGTGAACAGCGGCGCCGTGACGAGCATCGGCAGCATCCACACCGCCGCCGTCGTCAGCACCGCGCGGCCACCGGCGCGACGGGCGAGCACGGCGCGGCCCAGCCGCACCCACGCCCACACCATCAGCACCAGGCCGACGTAGATCACGACCGTCGCGAGCATCGCGCCGTGGCCGTAGCGCCAGAACGACAGCGCCGAGTTGCCGATCACCGGGTCCCGCATCGGGATCCCGCCGCCGCCGAACGAGCCGAGGAACATCAGCACGGTCCCGGCCAGCCCCAGCAGCAGGACGCCCCGTGGTGGCGAGCCGAGCCGCTCGACCAGGCCGGGGCCCGCGGGCCGCGGTGCGGGCGGCGGGGGCACGACCGCGCCCGTGCCGGGGTCCGACGTCACCGGTTCGGGTGCCGCCGGGCGGGGGAGCGGGGGCGAGGGCTGAGCCGTCATCGTGTCCGTGTGTGCTGGTCGGGCATCGTCGGGAAGCATGATTCCACGCCCCTCGGCGCTCCTACTCGGCGCCCGCCCGCAGTGCCCTCCTCAGGGCCCCGTGCGGGCCGCGGCCCCGTGCCCGGCGTGCTCGGCCGGGCGCGGACCGGTGATCCGCTCGGCCGCCAGCCGCCCGGAGATCAGCACCGGCGGGATCCCGACGCCGGGGGTCGTGCCGCACCCGGCGAGCACCGCGTTCGCCGTCCCGCGGACCAGGTTGCGCGGCCGGAACGGGCCGGTCTGGGCCAGCGTGTGCGACGCCGAGAACGGCGTGCCCGCGGCCATCCCGGCGGCCGCCCAGTCCTGCGGGGTCCACATCCGGGTCCAGCTCGGCTGCGCGGAGGGGTCCACCAGCCCGCGGTCGGCGAGCACGCCGAACAGCTCCTCGGCGTACGCCGGGCCGACCCGGTCCCAGTCGATGCCGGGCGCCACGGCGGTGTTCGGGCACGGGGCGAGCACGCTCATGACCTCGCGCCCGCCGGGTTGCAGCGACGGGTCGGTCAGCCCGGGCCGGGTGACCAGCAGCGACGGGTCGGACATCAGCCGTCCCTCGTCGATGATCTCGCGGAAGGTGCCCGCCCAGGAGCCGCCGAAGGAGATCGTGTGGTGGTGCTGCGCGGTGCCGGGGGCGGGCGCGGGCATCCCGGCGTGCACGACGACGGCGCTGGGCGACCAGCGCAGCCCGACCGGGCGCCGCGGGGCCCCGCCGAGCAGGGCGTAGGCCGCGGGCAGCTCGGGGGTGAGCACGACCGCGTCGCACGGGGTGAGCGACTCGTCGGCGCCGTCAGGACCGGCGTGCCGGACCGCGGTGACCCGGTCCCCGGAGCGGTCCAGGCCGGTCACGGTGCGGCCGTAGTGGATCTCCGCTCCCGCGTCGGCGGCCGCGCCGGCCAGCGCGGTGCCCATCATCCGCATGCCGCCGCGCGGGAAGTACACGCCCGCGACGGTGTCCATGTAGGCGATCACGCCGTAGGCGCCGAGCGCGTCGCGCGGGGAGACACCGGCGTAGAGCGCCTGGAAGGAGAACACCCGGCGCAGCCGCTCGTCGGGCAGGAAGCGGTCGATCCGCTTCCCGAGCCGCCCGAAGCCGCCGAGCGCGGCGAGCCGGGCCAGGTCGGGGCCGAGCAGCGACAGCGGCGAGTCCATGTTCGCGCCGATGAAGTCGTCCATCTCGGCGCGGTAGAGGTCGGTGAGCCAGCGGCGCAGCCGCCGGTACCCGGCCGCGGAGTCCGGGCCGCACTGCTCGCGGATCTCGTGCTCCATCGCGGCGGCGTCGGTGTGCACGGCGATGGCCGAGCCGTCGGCGAACTCGGCCCGGTAGGCCGGGTCGAGCCGGACGAGGTCGAGCCGGTCCGCGGTCGTCTCGCCGACGGCGGCGAACGCGGAGTCCAGCAGCTCCGGCATGGTCAGCACGGTCGGCCCGGTGTCCAGGGCGTAGGTGCCGTGGTCGTCGGTCACGTCGAGCCGCCCGGCGCGGCCGCCGGGGAAGTCCTCCCGCTCGACGATCGTGACGCGGCGGCCCGCGCCCAGCAGGTGCAGCGCCGTCGACAGCCCGGCCAGCCCCGCCCCCACGACGACGACGTGGTCGGTGTGCCCCTCGATCCGCCGCACCCCGCTCACCAGGCCCGCCGGGTCGCGCGCTCGGCCAGCTCGAACAGGTGCGAGCGGCCCGGTTCGGCGACCGGAGCGGAGTCGAGCGCGTCGAGCGCGGCGCCGGTGAGCGCGGCGATCCGCTGCTCCACCGACTGCACCGCGCCCAGCTCCGACAGCGCGGAGCGGGCCCGGTCCAGGCTCGCGGCGTCCAGGTCGGGGTCGCCGAGCGCGGAGAGGACGACGTCGGCGGCGGCCCGGTCCCCGCGCTGCTCGGCGCGCTGCAGGGCCGCGGCGACCAGCAGGGTCCGCTTGCCCTCGCGCAGGTCGTCCCCGGCGGGCTTGCCGGTGACCCGCGGGTCGCCGAACACGCCCAGCAGGTCGTCGCGCAGCTGGAAGGCAACGCCGATGTCGGCGCCGTAGCGCCGGTAGGCCGCGACGACCCGCGGGTCGGCCCCGGCGATCGCCGCGCCCAGGTGCAGCGGCCGCTCCACGGTGTAGGCGGCGGTCTTGAACCGGTCGATGGTCAGCGCGGTCGACTCGGCGGTGTCCCCGGAGGCCTGGGCCAGCACGTCGAGGTACTGGCCGGACAGCACCTCGGTGCGCATCGCCCGCCACGGCTCGGCGGCGCGGGTGTGGGCGCCCTCGGGCAGCGCGGCGGCGTGGAACATGTCGTCGGCCCACACCTGGGCCAGGTCCCCGACGAGGATCGCGACGGCGGCGCCGAACCGGGCCGGCGGGCCCGACCAGCCGTTCGCCGCGTGCATCCGGGCGAACTCGACGTGCACCGTGGGCCGGCCGCGCCGGGTCGAGGAGGCGTCCATCAGGTCGTCGTGGACCAGCGCGCACGCCTGGATCAGCTCCAGCGACGCGATCGCGCTCAGCACGCCCTGCGCGTGCGGGTCGGCCGGGTCGCCGCCCGCGCCGCGCCAGCCCCACCAGGCGAAGGTGGGCCGCAGCCGCTTCCCGCCGCCCAGGACGAACCCGGCCAGCGCGTCGGCGGCCTGCACGACGACCGGGTCGATGCCCAGCACCTCGGTGCGGCGGCGGTCCAGGTACCCGGCCAGCACCCGTTCCACGTGCTGGGGCAGCGCGTCGTCCAGCGGAGCCGGACCTGCCGTGGACAGGCCCGGGGACCCGGACGGACCGGACGGTGCGGACACGGGGGAGACGGGGTCGGCCACGACGACCAGGCTATCGGTGCACCCGGGACCCGGCCCGTCGATGCGGTGGTGGTGCACGTCATGGCCGCTCGGGGGCGGTGCGGGCCCGTCGGTGGGCGACCGGCCGGTGGTGCGCCCCGTAAGGTCGTCGCCGTGACGACGAGTTCCGCATCCACGGTGACCGAACGGATCAGCGTCGACCGACCCTTCTTCGCGGTGGAGTTCTTCCCGCCGAAGGACGACCAGGGCGAGGCGGAGCTGTGGCGCGCCATCCGCCGCCTCGAGGTGCTCGACCCCGCCTACGTCTCGGTGACCTACGGCGCGGGCGGCTCCAGCCGCGACCGCACCGTGCGCACGGTCGAGCGGATCGCCACCGACACCACGCTCTGCTCGATGGCGCACCTGACCGCCGTCTCGCACTCGACCGACGAGCTGCGCCACGTGATCGGGTCGCTGGCCGCCGCGGGCGTCCGCAACATCATGGCGCTGCGCGGGGACCCGCCCGGCGACCCGCTCGGCGAGTGGGTCGCCCACCCCGAGGGGCTCGAGTACGCCGACCAGCTCGTCGCGCTGATCAAGCGGTCCGGCCCGTTCTGCGTCGGCGTCGCCGCGTTCCCCTACGGCCACCCGCGCTCGGCCGACCTCGACGCCGACACCGAGCGGCTCGTCGGGAAGTTCCGGGCGGGGGCGGAGTTCGCCGTCACCCAGCTGTTCCTGGAGCCCGACGGCTTCCTGCGGCTGCGCGACCGGGTCGCCGCCGCCGGGTTCGACCAGCCGATCATCCCCGGCATCATGCCGCTGACCTCGGAGAAGACCTTCCACAAGGGGCCCGAGCTGTCCGGCTCGCCGCTGCCGGCGGCGCTCGTCGAGCGGCTCGCGCCCTACTCCGGTGACACGGCGGCGTTCCGCGCCGCGGGCATGGAGGTCACCGGCGAGCTGTGCGAGCGTCTGCTCGCCGAGGGAGTCCCCGGGATCCACTTCTACTGCCTCAACCGGTCGACGGCGACGACCGAGCTGGTCGAGCGTCTCGGGCTGGCGCCGCGGTCCGACGGCGCGCGGCTGTCCGCCCGGGCCTGACCCTCCGCCCGTAGCGCCACGCACCGGCCGTTCCCGGGCCGGATCGGCCGGATCGGGTGGACCGGTCAGGCCGGCCGCACCAGGTGCAGGTCCGGGGCCGGGCTGGCGCCGACCGGCCCGACGTCGGCCCAGGTCGTCTTGCCGCCGCGGTGCCGGCGCACCCCCCAGCGCTGCGAGAGCCGGCCGACGATCTGCAGGCCGCGCCCGCGGGTCGCGGTGGGGTCGTGGGGCTGCTCGTGTCCGCGCACGACCGAGCCGTCGCGCACACGCAGGCGCACCGCGCCGTCGCGCACCCGGGCGGTCACCAGCATCGGGGTGTGCGCATGGTCGACGCCGTTCGCGACCAGCTCGTGCAGCACCAGCGTCGCGTCGTCGACGGTCAGGTCGTCCACCAGCGGGGTCAGGAACCGCGTCAGCTCGTGCCGGGCCGTGCGGCACGCGGCCGCGTCAGGCTCCACCCTCAGGATCCAGGACTGCGCGGTCACGGCCCCGCCCCCTCCACGTCCTGCCGGGCCGGCCCGCCCGACGCGACCCGGTTACCCGATGTGCCCGCTTCGCACACTCCCGCGGTCCCCCACCCGTGGACGGGCCGGAGCGGGTACGGTCACTGGTCCGACGCGTAGAGCCAACTGCGCGTGCCCGCAGCCGCGAGCACGACGTGGAGGATCCGCTTGCGCATCGCCGTCATCCGTACCCCCGAGGTCCCGCGAACGTGCGGCGCGGGTATCACCGCCGCCTCGCTGGCCGCCGCCGGTCACACGGTCCGGGTGTTCACCGACGTCCCGGACGACCCCGACCTGACCGCCCCGGCCGGTGGCGGCGCACTGCGCGTGCAGCCGTGGGACGCCGGGCAGGACACCGCACTGGCCGCGGCGTGGTCCGACGACCCGCCCCAGGTGGTGCACGCCATCGGCCCGCGCGCCGGGGCCGCCGCCGCCGCGACCGGGGTGCCGGTCGTGCAGGTCTACCCGGCCGACTGCCCGGGCCCGGCCGCCTTCCCCGCGGCCCGTACCGGGTCGTCGCAGGGGGCGGCCCGCGTGCTGGCCTCCAGCGAGGAGCAGCACACCGCCCTGCTGCGCCGCGGGGTGCCGCGGGCGGCGTTGCGGACGGTGCCCGCCGCCGTCGACACCGACGTGTTCACCCCCGACGGCCCGGCGCTGCGCCGGGGCGACCGGCCGCGGCTGCTCGCCGTCGGCTCGCTGGCCGACGGTGCCGGGATGGACACGGTGATCCGGGCGCTGGCCCGGATCCGCACCGCCGAGCTGCTCGTCGCCGGCGGCGCGGCGGACCCGGACCCCGACCGCGCGCGCCTGTTCGGCATCGCCCGCGAGGCCGGCGTGGCCGGGCGCGTCCGGTTCCTCGGGCCGGTCGAGGGCGGCCTGCTGCCGCGGCTGCTGCGCTCGGCCGACGTCGTGGTCGCCGCACCGGAGCACGACGTCGGGGTCGGGCCGGTCCTGCAGGCGATGGCCTGCGCTCGGGCGGTCGTGGCGACGGGCGTGGGCGGGCTGCGCGACGTCGTCGTCGAGGGGGTGACCGGGGTGCTGGTCCGCCCGGCCCGGCCCGCCGAGCTGGCGGTCGCGCTGCGCGGCGTGCTCGGCGACGACGCCCTGCGCGCCGGGCTCGGGATCGCGGGCCGGGACCGTGCGGTGTCGCGGTTCGACCGGGCGCGGATCGCCGAGGCCCTGACCGTCGTCTACGGCGAGCTGGTCGGTGAGCCGGCCGTCGAGGCCGCCGAGGAGGACGACCCCGAGGACCGCACCCCGGTCGGCGCCGCGGGCTGACCGGGCGGCCACGCCAGGTCGCGGACGTCCCGGACGCGCCGCGGCGCGCCCTCGACGGCCGCGTGCCGGTGCGGCCCGGGGGACCCGGGGTGGCGGATGACCTGGAAGTGACCGGCGCGGCGGACCCGCCGGGCCAGCGCGACGCGGTGCCGGGGCGGGGCGACCAGGCGCCGGTGCACCCGCTGCAGCCCGGCCCCGCCCGCGAGCGCGACCGGCAGCGCCACGACCACGTGCCACCACGACGTCGCCCAGAAGTGCACGGTGGCGACGAACAGCGCCGTCCAGCCGACCGCGGCCGTCCGGAGCAGGGTCAGCCGGATGCGCAGCGGCCGGTCGCGGCAGCCGCGTCGCAGCACCGGGGCGGTGCGCGTGAGCACCCACAGCCAGTACAGCGCGAGCAGGGTGAGCGCGAGGTAGCCGGTGACCCGTCGGAGGTCCATGTGGCCGACTCGCCCCCGATCTACGCGGTGTTACGGCTCACACACGCAGTGTCGGTATGGGATCCGGTGTCCGGTACCGCCTGCGCCGTGCGAGTGATCATCCGCGTGACTGATGAGCAACGCTAACCGTCTGCTCCTAGCGTGATCGTCATGCGCACAGCCGACGATCAGTGGGACATCACCAGCAGCGTGGGCGCCACCGCCCTGGCCGTCGCCGCGGGGCGGGCACTGGAGACCCGCCGCGCCGACCGGCTGGTCGACGACCCGTACGCCCAGCGGTTCGTCGACGCGGCCGGGACGCTGTCGGCCGTGCCGGAGGACCCGGACGACGCCGCCGACCCGTGGGTCGTGCAGGCCGGCTACCAGGGCGTGCGCTCCCGGTTCTTCGACGAGGCCCTGACCGGCGCCGGGACGACCCAGGTCGTGCTGCTCGCCGCGGGCCTCGACGCGCGGGCCCTGCGCCTGCCGTGGCCCGCCGGGACCACGGTGTTCGAGGTCGACCAGCCGAAGGTGCTGGACTTCAAGGACGAGGTCGTCGCCGGGGCGGGCATCGCGCCCACCGCGCGCCGGGTCACCGTGCCGGTCGACCTGCGCCACGACTGGCCCGCCGCGCTCGCCGCGGCCGGCTTCGACCCGGACCGGCCGACCGCCTGGCTGGCCGAGGGGCTGCTGCCCTACCTGCCCGCCGACGCCGAGCAGCTCCTGTTCGAGCGGGTGCACGCGCTGTCGGTGCCGGGCAGCCGGATCGCCGTCGAGCACTTCGGCGACCAGGTGGAGCGGATCGCGGACGAGCCGTCGTTCCGCGCGGCGGCCCGGGAGATGCTGCACACCACCGACGTCCGCGAGCTGTTCTTCGCCGAGCCCCGGACCGAGTCCTGCGACGACTGGCTGCGCCGCCACGGCTGGACGGTCACCGCCCGCCCGGTCCGCGAGGTCGCCGCGGGCTACGGGCGGCCGCTGCACGACACGGTCACCGACACCCTCGGCTCGGCGACGCTGCTGTGGGCCGACCGCCCCTGAACGGCGGGCTCAGCGGGCGGCACGGGCGTCGACCAACAGGGCCAGGTGCAGCGCGGTCCGCACCTCGGGGTCGGTGAGGTCGAGGCCCAGCAGGCCGGACAGGCGGCGCAGCCGGGCGTAGGCGGCGGGGCGGCCCACCCCGAGCCTGCGGGCGACGTCGGCGACGACCCCGCCCGCCTCGACCAGGGCCCGCAGCGTGTCCCGGGCGTCGGCGCGCGCGGCGGCGGGCAGCGCCGTCACCGGGCCGAGGACGTCCGCGGCGAAGCCGAGCAGGGCCGGGTCGTCGCCGAGGCGGTGCACCAGCCCGCGCAGCGCGGGCACCCGGACGGGGCCGCGGCCGCCGGTCGCGGCGTGCGCGGCCGCGTCGTCGCGGGCCCGGCGCAGCAGGTCCGCCACGGCGGCGAACGGGCCGGGCCCGGCCGTCGCCGCGGCCACCGTGGCGGGCAGCGCGGCGAGCAGCGGGCCGCCGTCGCCGGGCACGAGCACGACGAGCTCCCCGGGCGCGGGGGAGACCACCGTCGCCCCCGGTGCGACGACGGCGAGCGCCGCGTCGACGGCCTGCTCGGGGTCGTCTCCGGCCGGGCGCAGCGCCACCACCGACAGCGGACCCGCGGTGTCCAGCCCGGCGGCGCGGGCCCGCACCGCCAGCCGTCCGGCGTCGGACGGCACCGCCGCGGCCAGGTCGGCCACCAGCGCGTCGCGGGCGGACCGCAGCAGGCCCTCGGGCGACGGGTCGAGCAGCGACACCGCGTCCGCGGCGGCGTCGAGCAGTGCGCGGACCCGGTCGGCGGTGCCCGGCGTCGGCCGCGACGGCACCGTCAGCCGCCCCCACCGCGCCTCGGGCCGCCCGACCGGCGCGGTCGCCCAGCCCTCCGGCCCGGCGGGCCCGGCCAGCCGCGAGCGCGCCGCCCAGTCCCGCAGGTCCGGACCGCCCGCGGTGAGCAGCACCCGGTGCGCGAGGTCCTCGCACACCACGGGCGCGTCGATCCGGCGGGCCAGCTCCCCGACCACCCGGCCCGGCGGCACCCGGTGCAGGGCGAGCGACCGGAACGCGGCCTCGGCGCCCGGCGGCCCCGGGTCGTCGTCGCGGCGGGCGACGACCTGCCCCAGCACGCCCGCGACGATCTCGGCGAAGCGCACCGTGCGCCGCAGCTCCACCAGCGGGAACCCGGCCGCGCGGGCGGCCTGCACCAGCCCCGCGGGCAGCGACGGCAGCTGCTGCCCGATCTCCACGACCAGCCCGACCGCCCCGGCGGCCCGCAGCGCGTCGACGTAGCGGGCCGGGACGGTGGTGGGGTCGGCCACCGGCACCCCGACCGAGAGCACCAGCACCCCCGGCGGCAGCGTCCCGGCCGGGTCGGCGACCTCGCTGACGTGCACCCAGCGCACCGGGGTGCCCAGCGCCGCCCGCCCGGCCCGTACGGCGGGTGCCCCGGCCCGGACCTCCGGACGGGCCAGCACGTCGGCGATGGTCGGGTGCACCGGGATCCACTCCGTCCGCCAGGAGGCCCAGGACGATACGGATCGTATCCCTGACCGGGGCCGCCGCGGCGCCGACGATCGGAGGCGTACCGCGCCGCTACCGAGGGAGCCCCACGTGACCGCCGTCGAGAACACGACCCGGACCGAGGCCGGAGCCACCCCGGACGCGCCCGCCCTCTCGCCGCACGCCGACGCCGCCGGCCGACACCTCTGGATGCACTTCGCCCGGATGCACGGCCGCGACGGCGCGAACCCGATCCCCGTCATCACCCGCGGCGAGGGCGTGCACCTGTGGGACGACCGCGGCCGCCGCATCCTCGACGGCCTCGCCGGCCTGTTCGTCGTGCAGGCCGGGCACGGGCGGCGTGAGCTGGCCGAGGTCGCCGCGAAGCAGGCGTCGGAGCTGGCGTTCTTCCCGGTCTGGGGCTACACGACCCCGCCCGCGGCCGAGCTCGCCGAGCGGCTGGCCCACCTCGCCCCCGGCGACCTGAACCGGGTCTTCTTCACCTCCGGCGGCGGCGAGGCCGTCGAGAGCGCCTGGAAGGTGGCCAAGCAGTACTTCAAGCTCCGCGGCCGCCCGCTCAAGCACAAGGTGATCTCCCGGGCGACGGCGTACCACGGCACCACGCACGGGGCGATGGCCGTGACCGGGCTGCCTGCGATGAAGAAGGACTTCGAGCCGCTGGCGCCCGGCGGGTTCCGCGTGCCCAACACCAACCTCTACCGCCACCCCGAGTTCGACGGCGACGCCGAGGCTCTGGGCCGCTGGGCCGCCGACCGGATCGAGGAGGCCATCGCGTTCGAGGGCGCGGACACCGTCGCCGCGGTCGTGCTGGAGCCGGTGCAGAACTCCGGCGGCTGCCTGACCGCGCCGCCGTCGTACTTCGCCCGGGTCCGCGAGATCTGCGACCGGCACGACGTGCTGCTCGTCGCCGACGAGGTGATCACCGGCTTCGGCCGCCACGGCGTCCCGTTCGCCAGCGCGAAGTTCGGGTTCACCCCGGACATCATCACCTGCGCGAAGGGCATGACCTCGGGCTACGGGCCGATGGGCGCGATGATCGCCTCGGAGAAGGTGATCGAGCCGTTCCTCGCCCCCGGCGTCACGTTCCCGCACGGCTACACCTGGGGCGGGCACCCGGTCTCGGCCGCCGTCGCGCTCGCGAACCTCGACCTCATGGAGCGCGAGGACCTCTACGGCAACGTCCTGTCCCACGCCGACGAGTTCGGCGCGACCCTCGACCGGCTCCGTGACCTTCCGATCGTCGGCGACGTCCGCGGCGACGGCTACTTCTGGGCGATCGAGCTCGTGCGCGACCGGGACACCCGGGAGACCTTCGGCCCGCAGGAGCGGGAGAAGCTCGTGCGCGGGTTCCTGCCCGGGGCGCTGTTCGAGGCGGGCCTGTACTGCCGCCCCGACGACCGCGGCGACGTCGTGATCCAGCTGGCGCCGCCGCTGATCGCCGGCCGGGCCGAGTTCGACGAGATGGAGCAGATCCTGCGGCACGTGCTCACCGAGGCGTACAAGATCGTGTGAGTTCGCCGGGACCCGCCGCGTCGGGTTGTTGCCCAACCGGCGGGTAACTAGGTTGACCCCCCAGGCGCCGCACCGCGGCGGGGCGTGCCGACAGGGGGCCTCCATGACGAACAACGACCTCACCGGCGGACGAGAGGTCGTCGTCACCCAGGCCCGGTCGCACACCGAACGCGGCATCCTGCGCCGCTGGGCCGAACAGGAGCACCCGGCCGCCGCCGTGGTCGCGCTCGGCGCGAACGGCGAGGTGCCGTCCGCGCTGGGGGAGGCCCTGCACGGCGACGGCACGGTGATCGTCCCGGCCCGGGTCGCGTGGCTGACCCCCGAGCCGGAGGACAGCGGCCCGGTCCGCAAGCTCACCGGCCTGGCGACGTCCGCGGTCATGCGGATGGCCTGGTCGCCGCTGCACCCGTCGATGGTGAAGCACCGCCCGGACGCGGCCCGGGTCGTGACGGGGGAGCCCGCGACCGTCGCCGACCTGGTGTCCCGGTTCGTCGCCCAGGAGAACGGCAGGCCCGGCTCGGACGGGTTCACCCGGTTCGTCGCCCGGCAGGCGATCCTGGCCTGCGACCGCGCCGAGCGCCGCGTCCTCGGTGACCGGTACAAGGTGCCGCGCCGGATGGTCGAGCAGATCACCTCCTCGGCCCGCTTCCCGACGCTCGTCGACGGGCTGGCCGCGCGGACCGGGAAGCCCGCCGCCGAGATTGAGCGGGACCTGGAGTCCTGCCTGCACGAGATGGCGGCCGTGCAGAGCCCGCCGGCGATCGACGCCTTCCGGGCCGTGATGAGCCCGATGCACGCGAAGGCCTGGGACGTCCAGGTCGACGAGTCGGGCCTGGAGCGGCTGCGGGAGCTCAACAAGGAGCACGCGCTGGTGTTCCTGCCCAGCCACCGCTCCTACGCCGACCCGCTGCTGTTCGCCGAGGTCCTGCACGACCGCAACTTCCCGCGCAACCACGTGCTCGGCGGCAACAACCTGTCGTTCTGGCCGCTGGGGTCGCTGGGCCGCCGGGCCGGGATCGTGTTCATCCGCCGCAGCTTCGGCGGCGACACCGTCTACAAGGCGGCGATGACCGAGTACCTCGGCCACCTGCTGTCCAAGCGCTTCAACCTGGAGTGGTACCTCGAGGGCGGCCGCAGTCGCACCGGGAAGCTGCGCAAGCCCCGCATCGGGCTGCTGCGCTACCTGGTCTCCGCGCTGGAGGAGCGCCCGGAGCTCGACGCCGTGCTGGTCCCGGTGTCCATCGTCTACGACCAGCTGCACGAGGTCGGCGCGATGGCCGCCGAGCAGCGCGGCGGGCAGAAGAAGGCCGAGGGCCTGGGCTGGCTGTTCGGCTACTTCCGCGACCAGCGCCGCCACATCGGCACCGCCCGGGTGCGCTTCGCCGAGCCGTTCGCGCTGCGCCGCGCCCTGGAGGACGCCGGCCCCGGCCGCGCGCAGCTGGAGAAGGTCGCGTTCCGGGTGTGCGCGGGCATCAACCGCGTCACCCCGGCGACGGCGACCTCGCTCGTGACGTTCGCGCTGCTCTGGGCGCAGGACCGGGCGCTGACCCTGCAGCAGGTCCGGGAGGTCGTCGCGCCGCTGGCGGACTACCTGGAAGCGCGCGGGATCCCGGTGCCGATCGCCGAACTGCGGACCCGGCACGGCCTGCGGATGACGCTGGACCGGCTCGCCGAGGCCGGTGTCGTCACCGTCTACGACGCCGGCACCGAGCCGGTGTTCGCCGTCAGCACCGACCGCCACCACGTCGCGGCGTTCTACCGCAACGGCGCCCTGCACCACCTGCTCAACCGCGCCATGCTCGAGGTCGCACTGCTGCGCGTCGGCGACGCCGACCCCGACGAGGACATCGTCGAGGTCGCGTGGCGCGAGCTGGCCCGGCTGCGTGACCTGCTCAAGTTCGAGTTCTTCTTCTCCACCCGCCGCGAGTTCCGGGCCGAGATCATCGCCGAGCTGGACCTGGTCGACCCGGAGTGGCGGACCCGCGCGGCGAACCCGTCCGACGTGCGCGGCGCGCTGCGCCAGGCGCCGCTGCTGGTCGCACCGGGCGTGCTGCGGTCGTTCCTCGACGCCCAGCTCGTCGTCGCGGACCGGCTCGCCGCCCTGGGCGAGGAGCCGATGACCGACGAGAAGGAGTTCCTGGAGGACTGCCTCGGCGTCGGGCGGCAGATGCTGCTGCAGCAGCGGGTCGACCGCGCCGACTCGGTGTCGCGTGAGCTGTACGCCACCGCAGTGCGCCAGGCCGACAACCGCGACCTGCTCGGCGAACCGGAGTCCGGCGCGGCCGGAGCGCCCCTGGGCGAGCGGCGCGCGGCCTGGCTGGCGGAGGTCACCGCGGTGATCCACGATCTGGGACGGCTGGGCGAGCTGCAGCGCGCCCGCCTCGAGGTGGTCCTCGGCTCCGGCGGGACGGCGGTGCCCGGGGCCGTCCCGGTGTCACCGGTGGTCCCGCCGTCCGGGACGGAGCAGCGTGTGGAAGGGGATACGGGTGTCGCCAGCTGACGGGACGCCGGCCGGGGACACCCGGGACCGGCTCCGGGCCATCCGGGAGGCGGAGCCGGGACCGGGGACGGTCGCGTACTTCGACTACGACGGCACCGTCATCGACGGCTACTCCGCGGGCGCCTTTTACCGCAGACGGCTGCGCGAGTTCGACGTCGGGCCGGTCGAGATGGTGCGCACCGTGCTGTCGGGCATGCGCGGGATCCGCACCGACGACGACTTCAAGGAGTTCCTGTCCATCACGCTCGCGACCTGGAAGGGCCGCAGCGAGGACGAGCTCCACGCCCTCGGGCGGACGCTGTTCCGCGACGAGATCGCGGGCTCGCTGCACCCGGAGGTGTGGGAGCTGGTCGCCGCCCACCAGGAGCAGGGCCACCAGGTCGTCATGGCGTCCTCGGCCACCCGGTTCCAGGTGCAGCCGATGGCCGACGAGCTCGGCGCGGACCGGGTGCTGTGCACCGAGCTGGAGGTGCGCGACGGCGTGCTCACCGGCCGCGTCGCGGGCACCTCGCTGTGGGGCGCGGGCAAGGCCGAGGCGGTCCGCGCCGACGCCGCCGCGCACGGCGTCGACCTGGCGGACTGCTTCGGCTACGCCAACGGCACCGAGGACGCGGAGTTCCTGTCCGCGGTCGGCCACGCGGTCGCGGTCTCACCGACCGACTCGCTGCGCGCGCTCGCCGGCGAGAGGGGCTGGCCGGTCCTGGACTGCGCGCCGCGCGGCGGGCTGTTCCCCAGCGTCACCGACGTCGCCCGCACCGCGGTCTTCTACGGCGGCATGGCCGCCGGGCTGGCCGCCGCGGCCGGGGCGGGCCTGCTGCACGGCTCGCGGCGCCGCTTCGTCGACATGGCGGGCTCGGTCGGCGCCGACGTCGGCTTCGGGCTGGCCGGCATCGACGTCGAGGTGACCGGCGCGGAGTACCTCCACTCCGCCCGGCCGTGCGTGTTCGTGTTCAACCACCAGTCGAAGTTCGACGTGCCGGTGCTGATGAAGCTGCTGCGCGAGAACTTCACCGGCGTCGCGAAGAAGGAGGCCGCGCAGATCCCCGTGTGGGGACAGCTGTTCTGGGCCGCCGACGTCGCGTTCATTGACCGCTCCAACTCCCGCGCCGCCCGGGCGGCGCTGCAGCCGGCCGTCGACAAGCTGCGCGACGAGGGGATCTCGCTCGCGATCGCGCCGGAGGGCACGCGCTCGCCGACGCCCCGGCTCGGCCCGTTCAAGAAGGGCGCGTTCCACATCGCGATGCAGGCCGGAGTGCCGATCGTGCCCGTGGTCATCCGCAACGCGGGGGAGATCATGTGGCGGGGCGCCCAGACCCTGCGCGGCGGCACCGTGCAGGTCGCCGTCCTGCCCCCGGTGGACACCTCGTCCTGGGTCCCCGAGGACGCCGGGAAGTACGCCGAGGAGGTCCGCGGCCGGTTCCTCGACACGCTCGCCGCGTGGCCGGAGCGCCGCATCGCCCAGCAGTACGACCGCAGCGACGACAGCCAGGAGGACCCGGCATGAGCGACTCCCCGGCGGGCTGGGGCTCGGCCCGCGAGATGTCGCCGTTCGAGGTCATGATGTGGCGGGCCGAGGGCGACGACCCCCGTTTCCGGTCCCCGGTCCTGGCGGTCGAGCTGCTCGACGCCAAGCCCGACTGGGACCGGCTCGTCGCCGCCGTGGACTGGGCGACGCGGATGGTCCCGCGCTTCCGCGAGCGCATCCGGGAGCCGCTGGGCGGGCTCGGCACGCCGTACTGGATCCACGACGTCGAGTTCGACCTGCACTACCACCTGCGCCGGGTGCGGATCCCCGGCGCCGGACCGGGCTTCTGGGCGGAGCTGTCCCCGATCGCCGAGCAGTTCATGATGACCCCGTTCGACCGGGAGCGGCCGCCGTGGGAGGCCATGCTCGTCGAGGGGCTGCCCGGCGGGCGCGCGGCGTTCCTGCTGAAGCTGCACCACGTGCTCACCGACGGCATGGGCGTGGTCCAGCTCCTGTCGCAGCTGCACAGCCGCAAGCGCGAGCACGACGACACCAAGCCGCAGCCCGCCGCGCCCGAGCCGACCTCGCCCGACCCGCTCGCCGAGGTCGACCGGCTCGTCCGCCGCGAGGCCGGGATCGTCCCGGCGGCCGCCCGTGCCGCCCGCGACGTCGTCGGCGCGCTCACCCACCCGCTCTCGGCGGCCCGCGACACCGCCCGCTACCTCGACTCGGCGCTGCGGGTGCTGTCCCCGCCGCCGGGCGGCGGTTCGGAGCTGCTGCGCCCGCGTGGCATGTCCTGGCGGTTCGTGGCGCTCGACGTCGACTTCGCCGACCTGCGCGCGGCGGGCAAGTCGGTGGGCGGCTCGTTCAACGACGCCTTCGTCGCCTCGCTGCTCGGCGGGTTCCGGCTCTACCACGAGGCGATGGGGCACCCGGTCACCGGCGACGCGACGCTGCGCACCTCGGTGCCGGTGTCGGTGCGCCGCGAGGGCGACGCCGCGGGCGGCAACCGCTGGGCGCCGGCCCGGCTCGCCGCGCCGATGGGCATCGCCGACCCGGCCCGGAGGATCCGGGAGGTGGGGGAGCAGATGCGTGCGGCCCGCGAGGAGCCCGCACTGGAGAGCCCCGACGTCGTCGCGCCGCTGCTGGCCCGGCTGCCCGGCCCGCTGCTGACCCTGGTCGCGGGCGGGTCGACGCAGGGCAACGACCTCCAGGCGTCGAACGTGCCGGGGCTGCGCTCCGAGGCGTTCCTCTGCGGCGCCCGGATCGACCGCGTCTACCCGTTCGCGCCGCTGCCCGGCTGCGCCGCGATGATCTCCGTGGTCACCCACGGGGACCAGTGCTGCGTCGGCGCCAACATCGACGCGGCCGCCATCACCGACCGCGAGGAGTTCGCCCGCTGCCTGGCCGGCGGTTTCGCGGAGGTCCTCGCGCTGCAGCCCGGGGCCGCGGAGCCCATGATCGTCGGATGAGCGCGTACCACGTCGGCGGCTCGGGGGAGCCGCTGCTGCTGCTCCACGGGATGACCTCGTCGTGGCGGGCCTGGAAGCCGTTGCTGCCCATGTTGGAGGAGCACCACGAGGTCTGGGCGGTGACCATGCCCGGCCACCTCGACGGCCCGCCGATGCCCGAGGGCGAGTTCAGCGTCGACCTGCTGGTCGACGGCCTGACCGAGCAGCTCGACGCGATCGGTGTGCCCGAGCGGCCGCACGTGGTCGGCAACTCCCTCGGCGGCTGGGCCGCGCTGGAGCTGGCCCGTCGCGGCCGGGCCCGGTCGGTCGTCGCGCTGTCCCCGGCCGGGGCCTGGTCGGTGCCCGCGGACCTGTACCGGCTGCTCGCGACGTTCCGGATCGGGGCGCTGCTCGCCGGCTGGGCGCCGGTGCGTGCGCTGGCCTCGTGCGGGGTGATCCGCAGGCTGCTGCTGCTCACCCTGGCCGAGCACACCGACCGCTACACCCCCGAGGAGGTCGCGGAGCTGTTCGACGACCTCGCCGGCTGCACCATCCTGGAGCCGCTGCTGTCCGCGGCCCGGATGGACACCGCGATCGCCCCGTTCGAGCAGCTGCCCTGCCCGGTGCGGATCGCCTGGTCGGGCTCCGACCGCACCATCCCCTACGGCCGCTACGGCCGCCCGATGATGGACGCCGTCCCCGGCGCCGAGCTGGTGGTGCTCCCCGGCGTCGGGCACGTGCCGATGGTGGACAACCCGGCGTTGGTGGCCTGGACGATCCTGCAGCACACCCGCTACCAGGTCGCGTCGTGACCGGTCCCGGCGACGCCCCCGCGGACCTGGCCGCCGCCCTCGACGGCTGGGCCCCCGGTCCGCTCGTCGGCACCGACACCGTCACCCCGTGGTCGGTCGCCGCGTTCTCCGGGCTGATCGACCTCGACCCGGTCGCCGCCGACGGGGACCCGCTCCCGCCGCTGTGGCACTGGCTCGCCTTCCTCGACACCCCGCCGATGTCCGCGCTCGGCGACGACGGCCACCCCCGCGAGGGCCACTTCCTGCCGCCGGTCCCGGACCGGCGACGCATGTTCGCCGGCGGACGCCTGACCTGGCACGCCCCGTGGCGGGTCGGCGAACCGGTGACCCGCCGCCAGGAGCTCGGCCCGGTCCGGGTCAAGCAGGGCCGCAGCGGCGAGATGGCGTTCGTGACGACGCGGGCGGAGTTCCGCCGCGGCGACACGCTGCTCTGCGTCGAGGAGCAGGACATCGTCTACCGCTCGCAGCCGGCCGGCACGGTCCGGGGCACGGTCGCGCCGGACCCGGCACCACGCCCGGAGCACGAGTGGGCCTTCACCGTGCCGACCGGCCCGGAGCTGCTGTTCCGGATGTCGGCGCTGACCTACAACACCCACCGCATCCACTACGACCTGCCCTACGTCACCGGCGTCGAGGGCTACCCCGGTCTGGTCGTGCACGGCCCGCTGTTCGCCCTGCTCGGCCTGGAGATCGCGCGCCGCCACCGCCCGACGGCGTTCGTGCGCGGCTTCGAGTACCGCCTCACCGCTCCCGCCTTCGCCGGCGCCGACGTCTGGGTCGGCGGGACCCCGGACGGGGACCGCATCGACGTCGCGGCCGGGTCCGACGGGGCACCGGAGTCGGTGCGGGGGAGCATCGAGCTCGCGACCTGAGCCCGCCCGGGGTCCCGCCCCGGCCACGGCGTCTCCACCCCGCCGTCAGCTCTCCCCGGCCCCGCCCCCGGTCATCGCGGCGATCGCCTCGGTGACGGCCTGCTCCACCCGCTCATCGTCGACGCCCGACCGGGTCAGGACACCGTCGCCGTCCTCCTGCTCCAGCAGGGCCAGCAGGACGTGCTCGGTCCCGACGTAGTTGTGCCCCATCCGCAGCGCGTGCCGGAAGGTCAGCTCCAGGGCCTTCTTCGCGGCCGGGTCGAACGGGATCAGGGCGGGCACCGTCGTCGCGCGTTCCGGGAGCGCGGCGACGGCGGCCTCGCGCAGCGCCGTGGTGTCGGTGCCCAGCCCGGTCAGCAGCGCGACGGCCAGCCCCTGCGGCTCGGCGAGCAGGCCGAGGACCAGGTGCGCCGGGGTGATCCGGTCGTTCTCGGCCGTGCGGGCCTCGTTCTGCGCGGAGACCACGACGTTGCGGGCCCGCGGGGTGAACCGCTCGAAGCCCTGGGCCATGTTCTCCGGGGCGTCCGGACGGGGGACGAACCGCTTCTGCGCGGCCTGCTTGGTGACGCCCATGCTGCGGCCGATGTCGGTCCACGACGCCCCGGCCCGGCGGGCCCGGTCCACGAAGTGGCCGATCAGGTGGTCGGCGACCTCGCCGAGGTGGTCCCCGGCGAGCACGGCGTCGGAGAGCTGCTCCAGCGGGTCCTGGTGGACCGAGGTGATGGCGTGGATGAGGTCGTCGAGGCGGACGGTGCCGCCCAGGGGCGTCGGTGGCGTCATGCGTCAACCGTAAGTTGACGACCGTCTTTCGTCAACCTCGGGTTGACGATCACTCGTGTTCGGGGAGCAGGGGCACCTGCAGCCCCTCGTCGTGGCCGAGGCGGCTGGCGCGGCCGACCGAGGCCGAGCCGAACCGGCTGCGGACGGCGTCGAGCGCGGTGTCCAGGGCCGGGCCGGCGTGGGCGTCGAGGGGGAGCTCCAGCTGCAGGGCGTCGTCGCGGTCCAGGTTGGTCAGCGACAGGCCGAGCAGGGTGATGCCGCGGGCGTGGATGTCGGGCAGGGCGTCGTGCAGCAGCCGGCGGGCGGCCGAGAGGATCGTCGGCGTGTGCGCGGTCGCGACCGGCAGCGTGTGCGAGCGCGTGATCCGGGCGTAGTCGCCGAACCGCACCCGCAGCACGACGGTGCGGCAGACCCGCCCGCCCCCCGCGGCGCCGAGAGGGTCGAGGGTCTCGTCCGGCTCGTCACGGTCGGACCCGCGCGGGGCACGCAGGCGCCGGGCCAGCCGGTCGACGGTCGAGGCCAGGATGCCGTCGAGCTCGGCGTCGGTGCGCGGGCGGCGGCCCAGCGCCCGCTGCGACCCGATCGAGCGGCGGGTCCGATGCGTGTCCACCGGGCGGGGGTCCCGCAGGTGCGCGAGCGCGTGCAGGTGCCGCCCCGCGGCCGGCCCCAGGTAGGACACGAGCGCGGCCTCACCGAGCGCGGCGACGTCGGCGACGGTCCGCACGCCCACCTCGTGCAGCCGCCCCGCCGTCACCGCCCCGACGCCCCACAGGCTGCGCACCGGCAGCGGGTGCAGGAACTCCCGCTCCCGCGCCGGGTCGACGACGAGCAGCCCGTCCGGCTTCGAGGCCCCACTGGCCACCTTGGCGAGGAACTTCGTGCGGGCCACGCCGACGCTGATCGGCAGCCCCGCCTCCCGGGCCACCCGCTCGCGCAGCCGCGCGGCGATCTCGCGGGGCGTGCCCGCGATCCTCGCCAGGCCGCCGACCTCCAGGAACGCCTCGTCGATCGACAGCCCCTCGACCTCCGGGGTCGTGTCGCGGAACAGCGCGAACACCCGGCGGCTCGCCTCGGAGTAGGCCGCCATCCGCGGCGGGACGACGATCGCCTGCGGGCACAGCGCCCGCGCCTGGCGGCCGTTCATGGCGGTCCGCACGCCGTGCGCCTTCGCCTCGTAGCTCGCGGCCAGCACGACACCGCCGCCCACGACCACCGGCCGCCCCCGCAGGCGCGGGTCGTCGCGCTGCTCGACCGACGCGTAGAACGAGTCCAGGTCGGCATGCAG
Organism: Pseudonocardia sp. TMWB2A; assembly: GCF_017312135.1. Lineage (NCBI taxonomy): Bacteria > Bacillati > Actinomycetota > Actinomycetes > Pseudonocardiales > Pseudonocardiaceae > Pseudonocardia > Pseudonocardia sp. TMWB2A. The sequence goes on along the minus strand of NZ_QKQY01000002.1, from coordinate 4,615,618 downwards.
GATGGTGGCCAGGCCGCGCACGAACACATGTTCGCATGCGGCGGGGCCCGCGGCGAGCTGCTGCGCCCGGCGGCTCAGGCGCCCCCGGTCCTGCTGCGCCAGCGTTCCCTGGCCCGGCGTGCCGCCTTGGCCACCGCGGCGTCCGGATGGTGCTCGCCGAGCGCGGCCAGCACCTCGCCGACCCGCGGATGGTCCAGCTGCCACACGGCGTCGAACACCTCGAGGGTCTCGGGCGGGAACTCGGCGGCGAACGCGTCCGGCCAGTCCTCGGCGTCGACGGTGTCCAGCGCGACGGCCAGCACGTCGATCGAGGCGGTGAGCAGCAGCTCCGGCTCGACGGCGTCGGCGTCGATCTCGCCGCGCGCGACCAGCCGGCGCGCCACCATGCCGCGGTGCGGGCCGTCGAGGTGGTCGTGCAGCAGGGTGTCGACGGCCTCGGCGCCGAAGCGGTCCGCGGCCACGCCGGTCGCGGTGAGGGCGACGAGCAGGGTCTGCCCCGGTGCGAGCGCCGCCGCCACGAACTCGGCCACCGCCCGCGCCGGATCGGGCTGCGCGGCGTGCCAGGCGTCGATGTCGCGGCGCCACTCGTCGGGCGGGACCTCCCCGGCCAGCTCGACGATCTCCGCGGCCGAGGCGACCGCCGGGTCCGGCCGGGTCGGGTAGTGCAGGTCCTCCGCGGCGAGCAGCAGCAGCGCGCACGCGACCCCGCCCGGGGTGAGCTGCACGATCCCGCCGACCCGGACCTCGTCCGCCCCGTCGGCCTCGCGGCGCGACCCGGCCCATTCGACCAACCCGAGCCGCTCCAGCTGCTCGAGCAGCGTCGCGGTCCGGAGCGAGGCGACGTCGGCGTCCCCGTCGGCGTCCTCGGTCCAGTCGAGGAGCACGTCCAGGGCGTGGCGCAGGTCGTCGTGGTCGACGCCGTCGTCGACGTGGCGCAGCAGGAACAGCAGGGCCGGGGTCGCGTCCTCCGACGGCGGCCCCTCCTCGGCGCGCAGCAGTGCCTCGATCGCCTCGTCGTCGATCTCGCCGGTGAACACCACGTCCGCGTCGGGTGCGGTGTCGTCGACCGCGATCGGCGCGGCCTCCCGGACGGGCAGGTCCGGGTCCGCGGTGTCCTCGGCGGCGACGTGCGGCCAGCCGGTCGACAGCGCGCCCACCTCGCGGGCGGCGAGCACGAGGTCCTCGTGGGCGGAGGTGTCGTCCAGCCCGGCGAAGCGCGGCACCGCCACCAGCCGCCCCGACTCCCGCCGGACGGCGCCGGCGCGCACGCTCGTCTCCAGCACCCAGGTCAGGGTTCGCAGCCGGGTCGAGCGGTCGAGGCGGGCGACGCGGTCCGGCTCGTCGCCGGTGCCGAGCAGGCCGACCAGCTCGCGGGCGTCGGCCAGGCGCAGGTTGCCCGTCGCAGTCAGGGCCCGGCCGCGCGGGCCGCACCAGCCGGCCAGCGCCCGCGCGTCGTGCAGGATCCGGGCCTGCGCCGCGGACGCCGCCCGGTCGGCGGGCGAGGGGATCCGCACCGGGTCCGGGTCGTCGCCCAGCTCGGTGAGCAGCGGCGACCCGGCCCCGGCCTCCAGCTCGTCGTACTCCTCGACGTACTCGCCGCACAGCCGCCGCACCTGCGACGGCCGCGGCGAGCCCGGGGCCAGCAGTCCGCGCTCGTCGAGGAACTCCACGAACGCGGCGACGCTGGCGGGCACCAGCCGCACCGGCAGCCGGTGCTCCAGCACGATGTGCGGGCACCAGCCGTCGAGGAAGGTCTCGATGTGCTCCAGCGGCCAGTCGGCGAGGTCGCCGTCGCCGGCGAGCCACTTGTACTGCAGCAGCAGCTCCGCCGACATCGGTTCGGCGACCACCTCGTTCTCGGTCAGCCACGCCGCGAACCCGTCGAGCAGTTCCTGGGCGGCCGCGTGGAACTCGTCGTCGGAGTCCGGGCCGAACCGCATGCGCATGCGCCGAGTGTGCACGCCCGGCACCGGCCACCACACCCACGGGCGCCGATCGGCGTGTCCGGAGCAGGTCGTGCCGCGGGCGGGCAGGATGGGCCCGGACATGACCACACTGTTCGCCCTGCTGATCGCCGCGACCGCGATGGTCGGCAACACCGTCGCCGCCCTCTGGGAGGCCCGCGGCAGCAGGCTGGCGAAGTACGGGCGCCCGGTGTGGCTGCAGCCGTGGTTCCTGGCCGGGCTGCTCGCCGACGTCGTGGCCTGGGTGCTCACCGTCGTCGCGCTGCGGTACCTGCCGGTCTTCGCGGTGCAGTCGATCCTGGCGGGCGCGATCGCGCTGACCACGCTGGCCGACCACGGCTGGAACCCGTGGAACCTCATCCGGCGCGACCGGTGGGCGGTCGCCGCGGTGCTGGCGGGGCTGGTCGTGGTCGCCGCGAGCGCCGAGCCGGACCGCCCGGACGCGCTGCCCCCCGTGGCCACCCCGGTCCTGCTGGTGTCGTTCGTGGTGATCCTCGCCGCCGCCCCGTTCGTGTGGCGGGCCGGGCGGCCGATGCTGCTGGCGCTGCTGGCCGGGCTGGGCTTCGGCGGCACGGCGCTGGCCGTCCGCGCGATCCACCCCGGCCCGCTCCGGTGGGAGACCGCGGGCAGCCTGCTGCTCGACCCGCTGGTGTACGGCGTCGTCGCGATGGGGGTGCTCGGGGTGCTGGCCTTCGCCCGCGCCCTGCAGGACGGCGCCGTCGGCCCGGCGACGGCGGTGCTGTCGGTGACCGAGGTGGTCGTCCCCGGTCTCGTCGGGATCGCGCTGCTCGGCGACCGGATCCGGCCCGGCTGGGAGGGGGCGGCGCTGGCCGGTGTCCTCGTCGCGCTCGGCGGGGTGATCGCGCTGACCCGCCCGGACCCGGAGTCGGTCCGCCGCCGCGTGCACTGAGCCGCGGCGCCGGGGGAACACCTCCGCCCGGGTGGGGTGTTGCCCCCACATGACGAGCACCCTCACCGCCCACGACGCGTGGCGTGCCGCGCGCGAGCAGACCCTCCGCGAGCCGCACGGCTGGCTGTCCCTGACCGCCCTGCACTGGCTCGACGACGGTGCCGGTGCCGTACCCGGGCTGCCCGGGACCTGGCGCGCCGCGGGACCCGACGAGGTCGCGGTCACCGCCGTCGCGGCCGACGGGGTCGTGCTGCCCGGCGCGACCGGACCGCTCGACGGCACCGCGCACGTCCGGCCCGTCGACGGCGCCCCCGGCGTGATGATCGCGGTGGGGGAGCGGGTCGTCGAGATCGCGCGGCGCACCGACTCGTGGGCGCTGCGCGTGCGCGACCCGCAGGCCCGCACCCGGACCGCGTTCACCGGGGTGCCCGCCTGGCCCTACGACCCGGCCGCCGTCGTCGACGCCGTGTTCACCCCCTACGACGCGCCGCGGACGGTGACGGTCGACGCCGTCGTCGCCGGGTTGCAGCACTTCCCGACCGCGGTCGGCGAGGTCGCGTTCACCTGGGCCGGTGCCCCGCAGCGGCTCGTGGCGCTGGCCGGGAAGGACGGCGGCCTGTCGCTGCACTTCCGCGACGCCACCTCCGGGGACACCACCTACGGCGGCGGCCGCATCCTGCGCACCGACGACCCGGCGCCGGACGGGACGCTGGAGGTGGACCTGAACCGGGTGGTGAACCTGCCGTGCGCGTTCACCGCCCACGCCACCTGCCCGCTGCCGCCCGCCGGGAACACCCTGGAGGTGGCCGTCGAGGCGGGGGAGAAGAGCCCGCTGCGGCCCGACCTCGCCTGAGGCCCCCGTCCTGCCGCGGTGAGGGGGAGTTGCAACCTCCCCGCAACCGGTGTCGTGGATCACGCGCGTGGTGTTCACTCACCTCCGTTGCCCCGACGACCGCGGCAGGACGGCGAGCGCCGCCCCGGTCGTGGCGAACCGCTCGCAGGAGGTGCCCGTGACCACCACGCAGGAGAAGACGGCGGCACGCACGACCGCGGAGGGCTGGCTCACCGCCTTCGCCGACGCCCTGTCCGCCCGTGACATCGACCGCGCCGTCGCGCTGTTCGCCGACGAGAGCTACTGGCGCGACCTGGTCGCGTTCACCTGGAACATGAAGACCGTCGAGCACCACGACGGCGTCCGTGACCTGCTGAACCACACCCTCGACGCGACCGACCCGTCGCACTGGACGCTGTCCGCCGAGCCGACCGAGGCCGGTGGCGTCACCGACGGGTGGTTCACCTTCGAGACCGCCGTCGGGCGGGGCTCCGGGCACGTCCGCATCGTCGACGGGAAGGCGTGGACCTTCCTCACCACCCTCGACGAGCTCAAGGGGCACGAGGAGCCCCGCGGGGAGAACCGGCCGTTCGGCACCGAGCACGGCGCCAACCCGGACCGGGTCACCTGGAAGGAGCGCCGCGAGGCCGAGCTGGCCGAGCTGGGGCGCACCCGCGACCCCGAGGTCGTGATCATCGGCGGCGGCCAGGGCGGTATCGCGCTGGGCGCGCGGCTGCGCCAGCTCGGCGTCGACACGATCATCGTCGAGCGCAACGAGCGGCCCGGCGACTCCTGGCGCAAGCGCTACAAGAGCCTCGCCCTGCACGACCCGGTCTGGTACGACCACCTGCCGTACCTGAAGTTCCCGGACAACTGGCCGGTGTTCGCGCCGAAGGACAAGATCGGCGACTGGCTGGAGTTCTACACGCGGATCATGGAGCTGAACTACTGGGGCTCCACCACCGCGCGCAGCGCCGGGTTCGACGAGGCGGCCGGCCGCTGGAGCGTCGTCGTCGACAGGGCGGGCGAGCAGATCACCCTGCGCCCGCGCCAGCTCGTGATCGCGCTCGGCGTCTCCGGCAAGCCGAACATCCCCGACTTCCCGGGCCGGGAGCAGTTCCGGGGCGAGGTCCAGCACTCGTCGCAGCACCCCGGCCCGGACGCCTACCGGGGCAAGAAGGTCGTGGTCATCGGGTCGAACAACTCCGCGTTCGACATCTGCGGTTCGCTGTGGGAGGTCGGCGCCGACGTCACCATGGTGCAGCGCTCGTCCACCCACATCATCAAGTCCGACACGCTGATGGAGTACGGCCTCGGGGACCTCTACTCCGAGCGCGCGGTCAAGGCGGGCGTCGACACCCACACCGCCGACATGATCTTCGCGTCGCTGCCGTACCGGATCATGCACACCTTCCAGAAGCCGGCCTACGACAAGGCCCGCGAGGTCGACGCGGACTACTACCGGCGGCTGGAGGAGGCCGGGTTCGAGCTGGACTTCGGCGACGACGACTCCGGCCTGTTCATGAAGTACCTCCGCCGTGGCTCGGGCTACTACATCGACGTCGGTGCCGCCGAGCTCGTCGCGGACGGCAAGGTGAAGCTGGTCCGCGGCCAGATGCAGGAGTTCACCGAGAAGGGGGTGCGGCTCGCCGACGGCACCGAGCTCGACGCCGACCTCGTCGTGTTCGCGACCGGCTACCGGTCGATGAACGGCCTCGCCGCCGACATCGTCGGCCAGGACGTCGCGGACAAGGTGGGCAAGGTGTGGGGCCTGGGCTCGGACACGACCAAGGACCCCGGTCCCTGGGAGGGCGAGCAGCGCAACATGTGGAAGCCCACCCAGCAGCAGAACCTGTGGTTCCACGGCGGCAACCTGCACCAGAGCCGGTTCTACTCGCTGTACCTCGCGTTGCAGCTCAAGGCGCGTGAGGCGGGCATCGACACCCCCGTCTACGCGCTGCAGGAGCGCCACCACCTCTCCTGACCGCCGAGCGGGAGAGACCTGTCCGGGACGGTCACCGCCGCACTACGGTGCGGTGGTGACCGTCCCCGACATCGCGGTGCAGACCGCGCGGACACTGTGGACCGAGCTCGAACCGGTCCACGACGTCGTGTACTTCGCCCCCGAGGCGCGGGCCGCCGCCGAGGCGGCCGGGTTCCGCGGGTTCTGGCGCGGCTACTTCGCGATGCGCGCCGCCCCGCTGGGGCCGGTGGGAGCGGCACCCGTGACGGCCGCGTTCCACGGCTTCCACCCGTCGATGGCCGCCCGTGCGCTGCCCGGGGTCTGGTCGCTCGCGACCCCCGACGGGGCGCTCGCGGCCCGGCTCGCCGGTTCCGCCGCCGCGCTGCGCCGGTCCGGGCTCGACGGCACCGGCCCGGCCGCCGACCCGGCCGCGCTGCACCGGGCCGCGGAGCTCGCCTGGGCCGCCGCCGGGGAGGTCGACGTCGACGGCCGCGTCCTCGCCGCCGCGAACGCCGCGCTGCCCCGCCCCGACGGCGACCTCGAGACCCTCTGGCAGGCGACGACGACGCTGCGCGAGCACCGCGGGGACGGTCACGTCGCGGTCCTGGTCGCGCGGGGCGTCGGCCCGGTCGCCGCGCACCACCTCAAGATCGCCGCCGGGGAGACCGACGGCGAGTGGCTGCGCACCGCCCGCGGCTTCGACCCGGAGGCCTGGGCGGCCGGCGCGGAGGACCTGCGGGCCCGCGGCTGGGTCGACGCCACCGGCGCGCTCACCGCCGCCGGCGCCGACGAGCACGACGAGATCGAACGGCTCACCGACCGGGCCGCCGCCCGCCCGTGGGGCGCTCTCGGCCCGGAACGGACCGCCGAGCTCGCCGCGCTGCTGGCGCCGATGGCCGCGGCGGTGCTCGCCGCGGGGGACGTGCCCGCGTACGGCCCGGTCGGGCTCGTCCGGGACGGCCGATGAGGACCGCCACGACGGTCGAGGCCTCCGGCGGCGACTGGCGCGAGACCGTCGAGTTCGTCGTCGAGGCCGAACGCCTGGGCCTCGACGACTGCTGGGTCGCCGAGGCGTGGGGCTCGGACGCGCCGTCGGCGCTGGGCTACCTCGCCGCCCGCACCGAGCGGATCCGGCTCGGCTCCGGGGTGATCCAGGTCGGCACCCGCTCGCCGGTCGCGATCGCCCAGGCCGCGCTGACCCTGCACGACATGTCGCAGGGCCGGTTCCTGCTCGGGCTCGGCCCGTCCGGCCCGCAGGTGATCGAAGGCCTGCACGGGGTGCCGTTCGCCCGCCCGCTCACCCGGCTGCGCGAGACGATCGAGGTCATCCGGGCCGCCTGCGCGGGGGAGCGCATCGCCTACGACGGCGAGACCGTCGCGATCCCGCTGCCCGGCGGTGAGGGCCGCCCGATGCGGCTGTCGACCACGCCGGTGCCGGACCTGCCGGTGTTCGTCGCGGCGCTGTCCCCGCGGATGCTGGAGCTCACCGGGCGGGTCGCCGACGGCTGGCTGGGCACGAGCTTCGTCCCCGAGGGCGCCGACGCCTACCTCGCCCACCTCGACACCGGTCTGCGCGCCGCCGGGCGGGACCGGTCCGCGATCGAGGTCTGCCAGGGCGCCGAGGTCGCCTTCGCCGCCGACGAGGCCGACCAGGCGGCGATGGTCGACGCCCGCCGCCCCGGCATCGCGTTCAGCCTCGGCGGGATGGGCACCGCCCGGCGGAACTTCTACTTCGACGCCTACCGCCGCCAGGGCTGGGGCGAGCGCGCCGACGCCGTCCGCGCCGCCTGGCAGGGCGGGGACCGGGCCGGCGCCGCGGCCCTGGTCACCGACGAGATGGTGCTGGGGACGACGCTGATCGGCACCGAGGAACGGGTCGCCGCGCGGCTGCGGGACTGGGCCGCCGCCGGCGTCGGCACCGTACGGCTCTACCCCGCGGGGGAGACGCTCGACGAGCGCCTCACCACCCTGGCGCGGGCCGTCGAGCTGGCCCGCGCCGCGGGGTGATCACACGTCGGCGGCGCGCTTCTCGGCGAACCGGCGCCACGCCGTCCACCCCAGGCCGGCGAGGAGCAGCAGGTACAGCACCACGGTGATCGGGCTCGACACCAGCACCGCCGGGTCGTTGTCGGAGTTGCCCATCGCGTCGCGCAGCGAGTACTCCGCCAGCGGCCCGAGGATCACCGCGATCAGCACCGGCGCGACGGGGATGTCGTAGAGCCGCATCGCCAGCCCGAGCACCCCCACCACCAGCATGATCACCAGGTCGACCTGGCTCGCCCCGGAGGCGTACACGCCGAATGCGGCGAACACCGCGATGCCCGCGTACAGGTAGGACTTCGGGACCCGCAGCAGCTGCGCCCACAGCGGCGCGAACGGCAGGTTGAGGATCAGCAGCACGATCATCGCCAGGAAGAACCCGGCGAGCAGCGCCCACACGATGTCCCCGGAGCGCTCCAGCAGCAGCGGGCCCGGCTGCAGGCCGTACTGCTGGAACGCGGCGAGCAGGATCGCCGCCGTCGCGGAGGTGGGCAGGCCCAGCGCGAGCAGTGCGCCCATCGCGGTGCCCGCGGTGGCGTTGCCCGCGGCCTCCGGTGCCGCGACGCCCTCGATGGCGCCCTTCCCGAAGGTCGGCTCGGCCTTGCGCCGGTCGAGCCTGCGCTCGGTCCCGTAGGCCAGGAACGTCGGCACCTCGGCGCCACCGGCCGGGATGACGCCGAACGGGACACCGATCGCGGTGCCGCGCAGCCACGCGGGCAGCGCCTGGCGGAACTCGGCCTTCGACAGCCACCACCGGCCGGTCGGCATGACGGCCCTGGTCTCCTCGGCCCGGCCGACCTTCGCGGCCTGGCTGAACACCTCGCCCAGCGCCAGCAGCGACACCGTGATCACGACGATCGAGACGCCGTCGAGCAGCGGGGAGAAGCCGAAGGAGAACCGGGGCGTGCCGGTCGGCTGGTCGATCCCGACCAGGGCGAGGGTCAGGCCGATCGCGAGCGCGGCGACGCCGCGGATCGCGGAGTCGGCGACCACCGCGGAGATCGCGACGAAGGCGAACACGGCCAGCGCGAGGAACTCGGCGGGGCCGAAGCCGGTGGCGAGCCGGGCGAGGGTCGGGGCGAAGAACACGACGAGCGCCGAGGCGACCATGCCGCCGATGAACGCGCCGATCGCGCCGGTGGCCAGAGCCTGGGCGGCCTTGCCGCGCAGCGCCATCCGGTGGCCCTCGAAGGTGCTGGCGATGGCGGTCGAGTTGCCGGGGGTGTTCATGAGGAACCCGGCGATGGAGTCGCCGAACAGGCCACCGAAGTAGATGCCGGTGAACATGATCAGCGCGCTGGTCGGTTCGAGGACGAAGGTCAGCGGCAGCAGCAGCGCCACGGCCATCGCCGAGCCCAGCCCCGGCAGGACCCCGACCGCGGTGCCCATCAGCGCACCGAGGAACACGAACAGCAGCGCGGACGGGCTGAGGATGTCGGCGAAGCCGCCGAGCAGGTTGGTCAGCTGTTCCACGATCAGAACCCCCCGACGAAGCCGGCGGGCAGCGAGATCCCGAGCAGCATGCTGAACACGACCTGGACCGCCGAGGACACGGCGAGCCCGCCCAGCGCCATCGCCGGCCAGCGCCGGTTGCCCAGGGCGGCGGCGACGGCGACGAACAGCCCGGTCGCGGACAGGATCCAGCCCAGGTAGGGCAGGACGACGATGAACGCGGCCACGCCGCCGACCGCGGTCAGCACGGCCGGGGCGTTCACCCCGGTGTCGGCCGGCGCGTCCCCGGCGGCGGTGCCCTCGCCGTCGCCGTCACCGGTGCCCGCCGCGGCGGGAGCCGGGGCGTCGAACTCCGGCCGCGGCCGCAGGATGTCGAACGCCAGCAGCGCCGCGACCACGTAGCACAGGACCGCGACGATCCAGGGCATGGTCGTCGGGCCGAACAGGCCGCCGTCGCCGACGACCTGCATGATCAGCGTGCCGTAGGTGAGGAAGACCCCCAGCGCGGCGAGGATCGCGGGCACGACGAGCGCGCCCCGGGACAGGTGTGCAGGACGGCCGCTCATGCCAGCCCCAGCTCCTTCAGAAGGTCGTCGATGCGGGCCTGCTCGGTGACCAGGTAGCGGTCGTAGTCCTCGCCGTAGATCTCGCTGCGCACCCAGCGGTTGCGGGTCACGGCCTCGCCCCAGGACTCGGTCCCGACCATCTCGCGGGCGATCTGCTCCAGCTCCGCGCGGGCCTCGGGGGTGATCCCGGCGGGGGCGACGAGCCCGCGCCAGTTGACGAGGTCGACCTCGGGCATGCCGAGCTCGTCCATGGTCGGGGCGTCGACACCCTGCAGGCGTTCGGGCGCGACGACGGCCAGCACCCGCAGCTGCCCGGACTCCACCAGGTCGCGGAAGTCGTTGTAGCCGGAGATCCCGACGCCGACGGTGCCGGCCGCGGTCGACAGCAGGCTCAGCGTGAGCTCGCCGCCGCCGGGGTGCGGGGTGTAGACCATCCGCTCGACGGGGATGTCGCGGGCCTGCGCGAGCTGGGCGGCGACCATGTGGTCGATGCCGCCCGCCGAGCCGCCGCCGACCGGCAGCGCGGCCGGGTTCGCGGCCCAGGCGGTGAGCATGTCGTCGAGCGTCCGGAACGGCGACTCCGCCGGGACCGCGACGACCTCGAAGTCCTCCGCGAGCCGGGCGATCGGCGTCGTGTCCTGCAGGCTGATCGCGCTGCCGGACTGGCTGATCCCGCCGAGCATGACGGTGCCGGTGACCATCATGGTGGTCTCCTCACCGGCGAGCCCGGCGAGCTGGTTGAGCCCGATGGTCCCGGCGGCACCCGGGATGTTGACCACCTGCACGGTGTTGACGATGTTCCCGGTGCGCATGGCCTGCTGCGCCTCGCGGGCGACCAGGTCCCAGCCGCCACCGGCGGCCGCGGGGGCGATGAGGGTGAGGTTGGAGCGCGCCGCCTGTCCCTCCCCGGACCGGGCGGCGTCGGCGAAGGCGGTCACCGCGAGTGCGGCGACGAGGAGGATTCCCAGGGCTGCGATGACCTGCCGTCGTGGCATGAGCGCAGACGTTGGCACACGTCCGCTCCGTCCTCCACTGTCCGGATCGGAAACTCTACGACCTCTGTGACCACAACGAACTTTTCTCCGGTATGTCCGTTCGGCGTGGTTAGTCTCCGTCCCGTCCGCGAACGCCTGATGGGGAGCGACATGACGATCTGTGTGGCCTACGGCCCGACGCCCCGAGGGCGACGCCGCCCTGGACCTGGCGGTCCGCGAGTCCCGCCTGCGGGGCACCCCGCTGACGGTGCTGGCGACCGGGCGTCAGGAGCTGTTCGACGCCGACGGCGCCGGGACCCACGACCACGCGGCGCTGGACTCGGCCATCGGCTCCCGGCTCGCCGGGCTGCGCGCCGACGGCGACCCGGCCACCGCGGTGCGGGTCGTCGACGACGGCGGCGACCCCGCCGAGGCGATCCTCGACCTGGCCGCGCAGGAGGACGCGCAGCTGCTCGTCGTCGGGGTGAAGCGGCGCAGCCCGGTCGGCAAGCTGCTCACCGGCAGCACCGCGCAGCGGATCATCCTGGACTCGCCGATCCCGGTCCTCGTGACCCACGCGGCGCGCTCGTAGCCTGGACTTTCCCCAGGTCAGGCACGCCTCACCGGGTGTCGGACGGATCACGTACGGGTGTGGGCGCCGCACGGTCGGGGCACTCCCGGTACGTCCCGAACCGACATCGGAAGGAGCGGTGAGCACCATGGCCACCCCCATCACCAGCCCGCTCGACAGCGGCGCCACCGACATCACCGGCCGCGTGCTGCAGGAGACCCTCGTCGACCTCGTCGATCTGTCCCTGGTCGCGAAGCAGGCGCACTGGAACCTCGTCGGCAGGCAGTTCCGCGACGTCCACCTGCACCTCGACGAGCTCGTCGACCTGGCCCGCGAGCACGGTGACACCGTCGCCGAGCGGGCCGCCGCGATCGGTGTCGCCCCCGACGGCCGCGCGCGGACCGTCGGCCGCGACACCGGGCTGCCGGAGTACCCGGCGGGCTACGTGTCCGACCAGGACACCGTGCTCACCATCTCGGCGACCGTCGACGCCGCCGTCGACCGGCTGCGTCCGCGCATCGAGCAGGCCGGCAAGGCCGACCCGCTCACCGAGGACCTGCTCATCGAGCTGGGCCGCGCGCTGGAGGAGGCCCGCTGGATGTGGCAGGCGCAGGCCGCCGGCTACCGCGGCGAGGTCTGAGCACCACCCGCACGGCCACCGGCCCCGGGCGTCCCCACCACGACGCCCGGGGCCGTGGTGTGTGCGGGACGGTGCGTCCGGACCCGGGTCAGCGCACCGCCGTCGCGGCCGCGGTGACCGTCGCCCGCCAGATCGCCATCGCCGCCCAGAGCACGAACACCCCGACCGGCACCGGGACCTCGTCCGGGAGCTCCGCACCGTAGGACGGGCGCAACCCCGTCGTCCGCCACACCGCGCCGACCTCGGTCCCGCCGTCGACGTCGGCCAGGGTGAACCGGCGGCCCAGTCCCGAGCCGGTCATCCGGTAGGCGAGCGCGCCCGCCTCCAGCGTCCAGCTCGTCCGCGGCCGCGGGTCGACCGTGCGCCGCAGGTGCGCGCGCACCCCGCCCTCCAGGGAGAACCGGGCGACGCCGTGCGCGTCGAGCACGTACGTGGCCCCGTCGACGACCAGCTCCCGGTGCGCCTGCGGCGTCCGCGCGGTCCAGCCGGTCACGACGCGGCCGTCCGCGATGACCTCGTAGCGGGCACGCAACAACCCCGACGACGTCGACCCGGCGCGCAGCTGCACCGGACCAGCCTCCCATCCCGCGGGTCGCCGGGGGAGGATCGGTCGGTGAACCGTGCGGTGGTCCTCGCGTTGCTGGCCGCGTGCGCCGGGGTGGTGGACGTCTGGGCCGTGGTCGCGCTGGGCGGCGCGTTCGCGGGCGTCGTCACCGGAAACCTCGTGACGGCCGGGCACGCCCTCGCCGTCGCCGAGCCGGCCCGGCTGCTGCCACCGGCGGTCGCCGTGGCCGGGTTCGTCGTCGGCGTCGCGCTGTGGTCGCTGCTGCGGCGCCGGTGGCCGACGGCGGTGTCGGCCCCGCTCGTCGCCGAGCTGGTGGTGCTCGTCGCGCTCGCGGTGGCCTGGCCGCTCGCCCCGGGAGCGACGCTCCCGCTGCTCGCCGGCGCCGCGCTGGCGATGGGCGGCCAGAGCAGCGTCGCGCAGCTGCTCGGGCAGTCCACGACCTACATGACCGGCACGTTGACCGGCGCCGTGTCCGACCTGGCCACCGGCGACGGGCGGCGGTGGCCGGCGCTGCGCCAGCTCGCGGCGATCGTGCTCGGCGCCGTCGCCGGCGGGCTGGCGCTGGAGCACCTGCCGGCCGTCGTGCCGGCGCTGGCGGCGCTGCTCGCCGCGGCCGCGGTCGTCGTCCGTGCCGTCGGCGCCCGGCGGGTGCAGGATGATCCGGTGGGGCCCGCCGCCCCGCAGGACGACGACGTCGAAGGAGCACCGACCGTGCCGCTGCACCCCCAGGTGGAAGCCCTCCTGAAGCTCATGGCCGAGCAGGGCGGGGACCCGCCGGAGACCATGACCGTCGCGCAGAACCGGGCCATGATCCGGGAGATGGCCGCGGTGTCCGGTCCGCCCGAGCCGGTCGCGGCGGTCCGCGACGACCGCGCCGGCGACGTACCGGTGCGCATCTACACGCCCGAGGGCACGGGTCCGTTCCCGGTCCTGGTCTTCTACCACGGCGGCGGCTGGGTGATCGGCGACCTCGACAGCCACGACCCGGTGTGCCGGTCGCTGGCGAACCGGTCCGGCGCCGTCGTCGTCGCGGTCGACTACCGGCTCGCGCCCGAGCACCGGTTCCCCGCGGCCGTCGACGACGCCGTCGCCGCCCTGGAGTGGGTGCACGCCCACGCCGCGGAGTTCGACGGCGACCCGTCCCGCATCGCCGTCGGCGGCGACTCCGCGGGCGGGAACCTGTCGGCGGTCGTCGCCCAGCACGCCCGCGACCACGGCCCCGCCCTGCGGTTCCAGCTGCTGGTCTACCCGGCCGTCGACGGCGCCGACGAGAGCCCGTCGATGTCGGAGAACGCCCAGGGCCCGCTGCTGACCCGGGCCTGGATGGAGTGGTTCATGGGCCACTACCTCAGCGGCGAGGAGGACCTGCGCGACCCGCGGATGTCCCCGGCCCGCGCCACCGACCTGTCCGGGCTGCCGCCCGCGCTGGTCGTCACCGCGGAGTTCGACCCGCTCCGCGACCAGGGCGCCGCCTACGCCGCGGCGCTGAACGCCGCGGGCGTGAAGGCGGAGCTGCGCGAGTCGCCGGGCATGATCCACGGGTTCCTGCAGTTCGGTGCCGCGGTCGACGACAGCCGCGCCCTGCTCGACGAGGCGGGCGCCGCCCTGCGCGCCGCTCTGGCCTGAGCGCCCCGCCCGGCCCACCCCCGCGGGTGGGCCGGCGTCGGGGAATGCCCGCCCCGGACCGGTCGTTGCCGATGCTCAGAAGGCCGTCCGACCCGAGGAGCACCGTGCCCCGTCTGTCCCCGCCGGTGGCGTTCGCCGTCGTCGCAGCGACGTTCGTCTGGTTCCTCGCCGCGTCGTCCGCGCCGTCCCCGCTCTACGTCGTCTACCAGGAGCGTTTCGCGTTCACCGAGTTCACGCTGACCACGGTGTTCGCGGTCTACGTCCTCGCGCTGATCGCCGCCCTGCTCGTCGCCGGGTCGCTGTCCGACCACATCGGACGCAAGCCGGTGCTGCTCGGTGCGATCGCGCTGGAGGTCGTGTCCCTGGTGCTGTTCCTGCTGGCCGACGGCGTCGGCTGGCTGCTCGTCGCACGCGTCGTCCAGGGCGTCGCGACCGGCGCGGCGACGGCGACGCTGCCCGCGACGCTGGTCGACCTCGCCGCCCGCGGTGACCGGCCGGACCGGGCGGGTGCGGTCAACGGGACCGCACCGCTCGCCGGGCTGGCGCTCGGTGCGCTCGGCTGCGGCCTGCTCGTCGAGTACGCGCCCGCCCCGACCCGCCTGGTCTGGGCGCTGCTGCTCGCCGGCCTGGTCCTGGCCGCCGTTCTGGTCGCACTGATCCCGGAGACGATCGACCGTCGGCCGGGGGCGCTCGCGTCGCTGCGCCCGCGGGTCGGGGTGCCCGCCCGCGTCCGGCCGGGCTTCGTCGCGATCGTGCCGATCCTGCTCGCGAGCTGGGCCCTGGGCGGGCTGTACCTGTCGCTCGGGGGCTCGGTCGTCGCGCAGGTCTTCGGGGTGCGCGACCACCTGGTCGGCGGGCTCACCGTCGTCGCGCTCGTCGGGACCGGCGCGGTGACGGCGTTCGCGCTGCGCGGGCGCGTCCCGTCGACGCTGCTCGTCCCTGCGGCCGGGCTGCTGGCGGCGGGCACCGTCGTCACCCTGGCCGGGGTGCTGACCGGGCTGCTCGCGCTCGCCGCCCTCGGCGCGGTCGTCGCCGGGGTCGGGTTCGGCGCGGCGGCCTACGCCACCTTCGGGACGCTGTCCGCGCTCGCCGCGCCGCACGAGCGCGGTGAGCTGTTCGCGGCCGTCTACACACTGGCCTACCTGGCGTTCTCGGTGCCGGCGATGGTCGCGGGCGTCGCCGCGACGCTGGGGGAGCTGCGCCCCACGGCGCTGGTGTACGGCGGCGTCGTCGCGCTGCTGGCCGTCGTCGCGGCCGTGCTGGGCCGCCGTGTGCCGGTTCCCGCGACCGGTGACCCGGTCCCCGCGCCGACCCGCGGCGGCTGATCGGCGGACGGCGCGCGCGGTATGCGTTAGTCCGTCCGTCGGTGAACGCGGGCAGGCGACCACTCGTCGCGTACTCCGCGGTGGGCGGGTGTCACGGGTTGTGACCGATGGTCTCGGCGTGGTTACGGTGTCGGCCGCTCCGGGTCCTCCCCGCTCTTCCGGCCCGGGCGGCACCTGCTCCCCGAGGTAGAGGAACGACCATGGCTGGACGACACCGCAAACCCACCGAGACCGGCCGTCAGGTCGCCCGGATCAGCGCGTTCGCCGCGATGGCGGCCGCCCCGCTGGGCGTCGTCGGGACCGCCTCGGCGGCCGAGTCGACCTCGTCGGCCCCGTCGGTCGAGCGCTCGGCCACCTGGGAGAAGCTCGCGCACTGCGAGAGCACCGGCAACTGGGACGCCGACACCGGCAACGGGTTCAAGGGCGGGCTGCAGTTCACGCCGTCGACCTGGAAGGAGTTCGGCGGCAGGCAGTACGCCCCGAGCGCCGAGCAGGCCACCAAGGCCCAGCAGATCGAGATCGCGAAGAAGGTGCAGGACGAGCAGGGCTGGAAGGCCTGGCCCGCCTGCACCAAGAAGCTCGGCTGGCGCTGACCCGCCACACTGGCGGCATGGATCTGGACGCGGTACGGCGGATCGTCGCCGAGGACTCCGGGCTGTGCACCGTCGCGGTCGTCCGCGCCGACGGCCGCCCGCACACCTCGCTGGTCAACGCGGGTGTGCTCGACCACCCCGTCACCGGCGCCCCGGTGGCCGCCTACGTCACCTACGGCCCCGTCAAGCTGACGGCGTTGCGTGCGCGACCCGCGACGTCGCTGCACTGGCGGGCCGGGTGGCGCTGGGCGGCCGTCGAGGGCGGCTCGGAGATCATCGGGCCGGACGACCCGCGGGACGGGGTCGACGTCCCGGCGCTGCTGCGGGCGGTGTTCGTCGCCTGCGGCGGGACCCACGACGACTGGGCCGAGTACGACCGGGTGATGGCCGAGCAGCGGCGCGCCGCGGTGCTCGTCGCGCCGGACCGGGTGGTCGGGAACTACTGACCGGCCGGGACGATGACCCGGCGGTCGGGCGCGGTCACCGGTGCCCGGCCGCGGGTCCGGCGGAACCGCCGCCGTCCGGGCGTCGTCCAAGCCGCATGACCACCTACGCCCACGACCCGATCGCCTCGACGATCGTCGCCTGCTGGCCCACCGGCGACGGCGCCGTCGCCCACCGGGCCGCCCGCGTCCCGAAGACCCTCGACCACTCCCTGGCCCGCCGCACCGCGAAGGCGCTGAGCGCCCTGTCGACGCACCTGTGGGCCACCTACGCCGACCAGGCCGCGCACGAGCTCGACCCGGCGGCGCTGGCCGCGGCGGTGCGGCACCCGAACCAGCCGGTCGGGGACCTGCTGCGCGTCATGGAGGACGGCTGCGCCGAGACCGCGCACCTGCTGGGCCGGATCGTGGCGCGGGCACCGGGGTGGGCGTTCCGTGACGCCGTCGCCGCCGACGTCCGCGCCGAGACCGACGCGGTGCTCGACGCCGACGACGGCGTCCTCACCGGACGTTCCGCCCAGGCCGTCGTCCATCCCCGGTGCGACGCCCCGGCCGAGCAGCTCCTCGTCGCCCACGCGCTGCTGCACGACGACCCGCTCGGCCCGCCCGCGATCGCGACGTCGGTCGAGCCGAACGCGGCCGCCGTCGCGACCCTGCGCTGGCTGCGGGCCTCGGCCGCGCTCGTCGCGGAGCGGGTCGGGCACACGGTGCCCGACGTCGTCGCGCTCGCCGAGGCGATCGGGCACGAGGACCTCGCGGTGACCCGGCACGTGCTCTGCACCCTCGCCGGGACCGCCGAGGACGAGGTGGTCCTCGACCTGCTCCAGGAGGCCGTCCTGGCCCGGCAGGGCTGGTTCGTCGTGTGCCCGGAGCCGGCGCCGGACCCCGAGCGGGGCCACCGGGCGGTCTCGACGGTGCTGGACCCGCTGGACCCGGCGTCGTGCCTGCTCGACGGCCTGGTCCGCGGGCTGCACGGCTGTTTCCGGGTGTGGCTCGACGACGTCGTGGCCCGGGAGACCCCCGGCACCGACCCGCGGCTGGTCGGGACCGCCCGGACCGCGGCGCTGCGCCTGCGCTACACCGACGAGGTGCGGCGCTCGGTCCGGGCGGGCCGCTGAGCGGCTCAGCCGACGACGACCGGCCCGCGCACCTCGTTCGGGGTGCAGGCCCAGCCGCCGACCCGCGACCGCTCGGTGCTGCCCCGCACGACGACAGGACCGGTCACCCGGGCCCCGCACACCTCGACGACGCGGGCCCGGGTGGCGGTCACCGGACCGGTCACGTCGGACCCGCGCAGCACCAGGCTCGCTCCGCCGGTCACCGTGACCGGTCCGCGGACCTGAGCCCGGTCCAGGCAGAGCACGCCCGCGCCGACGGTGAGCGGGCCGGTGTACGGCCCGGTGACGGTGCGGGTGCACGCCGGCGTGGCCGGGACCCGGTTGCGGGAGTCGACGGCGTAGGCGACCTTGCCGGGCTTCGGGTCGGTGATCGGGCGGGACAGGTCGCCGAACTCGCCCTTGTCGGCGGCCTTGCCGTTGTTCCAGCGGGCCATCCGGCCGAGCTGGTCGGCGGTCCGGCCGGGCGCGATCTCCGTGCCGCCCGGCGTCGACGACACGAGCCGGGAGGCGTCCTCCACCGCGCGCAGGTACGAGGCCGGGTCGTGCAGGTCGTAGCGGCCCAGGTCGATCCGGGTCCGCAGCCAGGAGGCCCAGAAGAACTCCAGGTACTCCGGGGCGTCGGCGGGCGGGGCGTAGCCGACGTCGCGGGTGAAGTACACGAGGCCGCGGTAGGGGTCGTCGGGCAGCAGCGCCAGCCCGATCCGGTCGGGGAGCTGCTGCGGGGTGATGGCGGCGCCGTCGGCGGTGCGCAGCCACACCCAGGACCGGGCCTGCATCTGCGCCCAGAACGCGGCCGGGGTCAGCTGCGACAGGTTCGCCTGCACCCGCATCCGGACGCGGACGTCGGGTCCGCCGTCGGGGGTCTCCAGCAGCGACGTCGTCGTGTGGTGGCCGTCGGTCAGGTAGAGCGCGTTCCCGGGGCCGACGACGACGGTCTTCATCGCCGCGAGCGACGCCGGCGTCTCCGCGCCGGTCGCGACCGTGCACCGGAACGACGACGGGTCGCGCAGCGTGGCGCCCGGTCCGGCCTCGGCGGCCTCGCCCCGGCCGTCGGCCTCGCACCAGTCGTCGAACCGCTTGTTCGGCTTGCCGCGGTCGGTGTCCTTGGTGCCCGCGTAGCGGCCCAGCTTGTAGTGGATCTGGTCGTGGCCGATGTTCGGCTGGGTGGGCCGCAGGTCGCCCAGCCGCACCTGGAGCAGGTCGCCCTCACGCGCCTGCGCGGCGGACGGGGCGGTCGGCGGGACCGCGGACGGCGCTGCAGCCGGCACGGCGGACGGCGCCGCCGCGGCGGGGGTGGCGGCACCGGTCGTCGCCCCCACGACGAGTGCCGCGACGGTCGCGACGAGGGCGGTACGGACGGTGGTTCGGGACACGGACACTCCTCGTTCGGGCCCGGCCGGTCCGGCACGGTGATCACCCGGACGGGGACGATCGCGGCCGGACCGGGCGCCCCGGCGACCCCCGGGCGTCGCCGGGGTGGCGCGCGGGTGAACGATCACGCCGTCCCGGGCCGGCGCCCCGCGAGCAGCTGCACCGCGGTCCCGGCGACGGGCAGCACCAGCAGCAGCGCGAGTGCCGCGCTCAGCCCGACGACGGCGGCGAACCCGCCGATCACCGCCGCCCCGACCCCGGCGCCGGTGAGGAAGCACAGCGTCGCCACCCCGATCGCGCCGCTGCGCCGGTCCTGCGGCACCGCGGTGCCGACGGCGGCGATCATCGCGGGCTGGCCGGTGCCGAACGCCAGCGTCACCAGCATCGGCGCGAGCGCCAGCACCCACGGCAGGTGGCTCGCCACCCCGGCCACGGCCACGACCAGCCCGACGACGGTCGTCGCGCACGCGCACGTCAGGGTCTGCCGCGGCCCGATCCGGGCCTGCAGGAACGCGGACGCCGCCGGGCACGCCAGCGCCACCACCGCCGACGGCACCAGCACCAGCCCGGTGGCCAGCGGGCTCCAGCCGCGCTCGGCGAGCTCCAGCGGGATGCCCAGCAGCAGGGCGAACCAGCTGGCGGGCACCGCGGAGGCGCACAGCGAGCTGCGCACCACCGTCGCGTTGCCGACCACCCCGCGCGGCAGGAACCCGTCGGGCCGGGCCCGCACCCACAGCGCCGTCAGCGGGACGCCGACCGCGAGCAGCACCCCACCGGCGACGGCCGCGACCGCACCCGCGCTGGGCGACTGCACCAGCAGCACCAGCCCGGTCACCGCCGTCGCGACGATCACCGCACCCACCAGGTCCACCCGGGCGCCGTCGCCGCGGACCACCGAGTGCCGCCACAGGTAGGGGACCGCGAGCAGCGCCAGCACGGGCAGCGCGACCGCGGCCCGCCAGCCGCCCACGGTCGTCAGCGCCCCGCCGATCAGCGGGCCGAGCGCGGACAGTGCGGCCGAGATCCCGGCCAGCCGCCCGAGCACGCCGCCGCGTCGTTCCGGCGGGGTCCTGGCGGACAGCAGCGCCGAGGCGAGCACCGGGACCGACGCCGCGCCGAGCCCCTGCACGATCCGGGCGGCCATCAGCACGCCGAAGCTCGGCGCGGTCGCCGCGGCGAGCGCCCCCAGCCCGAGCAGGCCCACCCCGACGCACAGCGGCACCCGGATGCCGACGGCGTCGGCGAGCCGTCCGTGCACCGGCGTCGCGACGGCCAGCGCGACCGCGTACCCGCTCACCATCCAGGTCGCGACCGCGGTGTCGACGCCGAGCCCGTCGGCGAGCAGCGGCAACGCGACCGTCACCCCCGACGTCGACGTGCCGGCGAGGCCGAAGAGCAGTCCGAGCACGATCGACAGGAGCACGCGTCGATCCTCACCCTCCGACGCGACCGGTGCACCGTGATTCGCTGTGAACCGTGCCGAACCGACCCGTCATCCGCCCGGCGACCGCCGAGGACGCCGACGCCTGCGCCGCCGTCTACGCCCCCTACGTCCGGGACACCGCGATCAGCTTCGAGGCCGAGCCGCCGGGCCCGGTGGAGATGGCCGAGCGGATCGCCGCCGCCCGGGAACGGCACGCCTGGCTGGTCGCCGTCGGCCCCGGCGGCGAGGTGCTCGGCTACGCCTACGGCGGCCCGTGGAAGTCCCGCGAGGCCTACGCGTGGACGTGCGTGGTCTCGGTCTACCTGGCCGCGTCGGCGCGCGGGCGGGGGCTGGGCCGGGCGCTGTACGAGGCCCTGTTCGCCGAGCTCGTCGCGCGCGGCATGGTCGTCGCCGTGGCCGGGATGACCGTGCCGAACGAGGCGAGCGCGGCGCTGCACCGCGCCCTGGGGTTCAGCGAGGTCGGGACGTTCCGCGGGGTCGGCTGGAAGCACGGCGCGTGGCGCGACGTGACCTGGTTCCGGCGGGCGCTGGTCGAGGCACCGGCGGACGGCCCCCGGGGACCGACCCCGCCGGTCACGCCTTCTTCAGCTCCGAGTGGAGCTTGAGGACGGTCTGGCCGTCCTCCTGCTCCAGCACGTAGGCCGGGTTGTCCTCGGTCCCGTTGCGGGACTGCTTCGACCCGTCGATGGTCTTCTCGATGCGGTCGGTGGAGTGGTCCACGACCTTGCCGGTCGGGGTGCCGTTGCCCCAGTTCCATGCGACCCACGTGCCCTTGGCGAACTTCTGCGTCATGGGAGCGGATACCCCCGCGCCGGCCGGTCAACCCGGCGCGGGGGACACCTCACCAGATCCGGACGCGTCGGTCCGGGTCGGTGTAGAGCCCGTCGTCCTCGGTCACCCCGAACGCCTCGTGGAACGTGTCGAGGTTCGTCACGACCGCGTTGCACCGCAGGTCCGGCGGCGAGTGCGGGTCGGTGGTGAGCCGCCGGATCGCCTCGGCGTCGCGGGTCACCGCCCGCCACACCTGCGCCCAGCCGAACAGCACCCGCTGCTCGCCGGTCAGGTCGTCGATCACCGGCGGCTCGAAGCCCTCGTGCGCGATCCCGTAGGCCTTCAGCGAGATCGTCAGGCCGCCCAGGTCACCGATGTTCTCGCCGACCGTCAGCGAGCCGTTGACCTTGTGGTCGGGCAGGCCGGCGGGGGACAGGCCGTCGTACTGGTCGATCAGCATCTGCGCGCGGGACTCGAACTCGGTCCGGTCGGCGGACTCCCACCAGTCGGTGAGGTTGCCGTCGCCGTCGTAGCGGGAGCCCTGGTCGTCGAAGCCGTGCCCGATCTCGTGCCCGATGACCGCGCCGATGCCGCCGTAGTTCGCGGCGTCGTCGGCGTCGGCGTCGAAGAACGGCGGCTGCAGGATCGCGGCCGGGAACACGATCTCGTTGAGCCGCGGGTGGTAGTAGGCGTTGACCGTCTGCGGGGTCATCAGCCACTCGCCGTGGTCGACGGGGCCGCCGAGCTTGGCGTACTCGAAGTCGTGACGCCACTGGGCGGCCCGGCCCGCGTTGCCGAGCAGGTCGGCCGGGTCGATCTGCAGGTCGGAGTAGTCCTTCCAGGCGTCCGGGTAGCCGACCTTCGGGGTGAACTTGCCGAGCTTGTCCAGCGCCCGCTCCCGGGTGGCCGGGCTCATCCAGTCCAGGGTGGATATCGACCGGCGGTAGGCCTCGACGATGTTGTCGACCAGCTCGGTGATGCGCTCCTTGGCCCGCGGCGGGAAGTGCCGCTCGACGTAGATCTTCGCGACGGCCTCGCCGAGCGCGCCCTCCACCAGCGACACCCCGCGCTTCCAGCGCTCGCGCAGCTCCGGGGTGCCGGACAGGGTGCGGCCGAAGAAGTCGAAGTCGGCCTCGACCAGGTCGGCGGACAGGAACTCCGCGCACGACCCGGCGACGGTCAGCGCCAGCCACGCCTGCCACTGCTCCAGCGGGCGCCCGGCCCACAGCTCACCGGCCGCGGTGACGAAGCTCGGCTGGCGGACGATCACCTCGTCGTAGGCGTGCGCGGGCACCCCCAGCGCGGACTCCCACTCGGCCCAGTCGAAGCCCGGGGCCGCGGTGCGCAGCTCCTCGCGGGTCATCAGGGTGTAGGTCTTCTCGGCGTCGCGGTTGAGGACCCGGTCCCAGGACGCGTCGGCGAGCGCGGTCTCCAGGTCCATGACCTGCTCGGCGACGCGCTCCGGCTCGGCGAGGCCGACCAGCTCGGCGAGGCGCCGCAGGTGCTCGACGTACTTGGAACGGATCTCCGGGTCGCCCTCGGAGCCGTAGTACGACTCGTCGGGCAGACCCAGCCCGGCCTGGTTGAGGTTCACCAGGTAGCGGGAGGAGTCCTTGAGGTCGGTCGCGATGAACTCGCCGAACAGCGCGGCGCGGCCCTCGCGCTGGCGCCGGCCGAGCACGGTCGCGAGCGCGGCCCGGTCGGTGGCGGCGTACACCTCGTCGAGCAGCGGGCGCAGCGGCGCGATGCCGAGCTCCTCGGCCCGCTCGACGTCCATGAAGGACCGGTACAGGTCCCCGATCTTGCGTGCCTCGGTGCCGGTCTCCGACGACGAGGCGCACTCCTCGACGATCTCGTGGACCTGGTCCTCGGCCCGGTCGCGCAGGACGCGGAAGGCACCGTCCTGCGAGCGGTCGTCGGGGATCTCGTGGGTCGCCAGCCACCGGCCGTTCACGTGGGCGAACAGGTCGTCCTGGGGGCGGACGTCCGGGTCGACCCAGCTGAGGTCGAGACCGGACGGTCGCGAGTTCGGGGCGGACTCGGTGGTCGTCATGGGTCCATCCTGCCTGTCGGGACCGACGGTTTCGAGCAGCCGGCGCCGGCACGCCCGCGCCGCCCGGTCCGTCGCGGAAGTGGGAGAGCTGCGCCGGTGGTACCCCGTGCCCGCCGGGCCAACCGCGGCACGCGTGTAGAACCGTCGGTGATGACCGACATGTGGGACGACCTCCTCGAAGCCCCCGACGCCGCCGAGGTCCTCGGCGACCTCCACGAGGTCGCGACGGGCGTCTTCGACCTCTGCTACGACGGCTCCGAGCCCGAGTGGGCGGCGTGGGCCTGGTCGATCCTCACCCGGGCCGGACTGGCCGCCGCCGGCTCCGAGTACGAGCGCGGCGAGCTGGTGCTGCGGCTGCTCGCGCTGAACATGTTCCACCGCGAGTTCTGCGCCCGCGCCCTCGACCTGGGCGTGCCGGGGGAGTGGGACGTCGACCCCGACCGCGTGCTGGGCGACCACCCGCGCCTGCACCCGGTGCTGCTCGGGATCATCGCGGAGCGGCGCAGCCTGGACCTCGCCGACTCCACCGACGCCGGGGACCTGGACTTCGACGTCTCGGTCGCCGCGACCGCGCTGGACGCGCTGGTGCGCTCGGAGTACCGGCGGGTGGTGCCGCTGCTGGTGACGGCGGTCGGCCCGGCGGACCTGGCGGCGTCGGTGTGGGCGTCGGTCCGGGAGGAGGTGCGGTTCCCGCTGTCCGGCACCGAGGTCCGCGAGCTGACCTCCGCCCTCACCCCCGCCGGGCACGCCGCGCTGGAGTGGGTCCGGGGCGGCGCGCGCCGGAGTTGACCGGACAGGTCACCGCGCAGTGGACACCTGGTTGTCGACCGCCGAACGGCGCACGCACCATCGCGGACGTGACGATCCCCCTCGACGCGCCGGTCTCCCGGCCCCGCAGCACGCCCGCCATCGACCTCCTGGAGGGCGAGCGCCTGCTCGCCCGCCTGCCGGGGGACGGGGCGGACCGATGTGGCGGGCACTTCGAGGCGTTCACGCTCACCCCGCTCGGACGCACCCTCGGTGCCGAGATCACCGGCATCGACCTGCGCGGACGCGTCGGCGAGCCCCTCCGCGCCGAGCTGCACCGGGCACTGCTGGAGTGGAAGGTGCTGTTCTTCCCCGACCAGCACCTGACGAGCGAGCGGCAGCGTGAGCTCGCGCTGCTCTGGGGCGACCTGGAGACCAACCCGATGCTCGACACCGGCGACTCCGCCGACGTCGTCCGCTTCGGCACCGGGAAGCGCACCTACGAGAACATCTGGCACGCCGACACCACGTTCCGCACCGCTCCGGCGATGGGCGCCATGCTGCGGATGGTGCAGACGCCGCCGTTCGGCGGGGACACGATGTGGGCCGACATGGCCGTCGCCTACGACAACCTCACCGACGAGGTGAAGGCGCGCATCGACGACGCCGTCGCGGTGCACGACATGGTGCCCGGCTTCGCCCGGTTCCTGGACCCGGAGCGGCTGGCCCGCGGCCACGAGCTGTTCCCGCCGGTGACCCACCCGGTCGTCCGGACCCACCCGGAGACCGGGCGGCGCACGCTGTTCGTGAACGCCTCGTTCACGACGGCGATCGTCGGGCTGCCGCGCGAGGAGTCCGACGTGCTGCTGCGGCACCTGTTCGCCCAGGCCCACGTGCCCGAGTTCCAGATCCGCTACCGCTGGTCCGAGGGGACGCTCGCGTTCTGGGACAACCGGGCGACCCAGCACTACGCCGTCGGCGACTACCACCCGCACACCCGGGTCGCCGAGCGTGTCGCGATCGCGGGTGACCGACCCTTCTGAGGGTCGGCCACCCGAGTTCGAGTTGCCGAACACGGGGGCCCCTCGATACTGGGAGGAGGCGGTCCAGAGAGCGGCCGCCACCGCGAACCGGTCGGTCCCGCGTGTCCACACGCAGCAGGATCGGCGCCTCCCACGACCGTCCGTACGCGCATCCCGCCCCGCCGCCACCACCCGCGGCGGGGCGTGCGCCGGCATGCCCCGACCGCGAAGGAGCACCCCCGTGCCCGCGATCCTGTTCGGCTCCATCTCCACCCTCGTCGACACCTCCGAGCTGCAGCGCGAGGCGTTCAACGAGGCCTTCTCCCAGCACGGCCTCGACTGGCACTGGGACCGCGACGACTACCTCGCCATGCTGGAGTCCAACGGCGGCGCCCAGCGCATCGCCGAGCACGCCGCGTCCACCGGCGAGACCGTCGACGTCGACGCCGTGCACGCCACCAAGTCCGAGGTCTTCCGGAAGAAGCTGCGGGAGTCCGGCGCGACCCCGCGCCCCGGCGTCCGCGAGACGATCAAGGCCGCGCACGGCCGCGGGGTCACCGTCGGGCTGGTCACGACGACCTCCCGCGACAACGTCGACGCCGTCCTCGACGCGCTCGGACCGGACGTGACGCGCACGGACTTCGCGCTGCTCATCGACCGCGCGATCGTGTCCGCACCCAAGCCCGACCCGGCGGCGTACACGCACGCGATCGCCGCGCTCGGCGAGACCGCCGACAGCGTGGTCGCCATCGAGGACAACGTCGGTGGCGTCGCCTCGGCGACCGGTGCGGGTGTGCGCGTCGTCGCCTTCCCGAACGCCAACACCGCGGGTCACGACTTCTCGCAGGCCACCGAGCGCGTCGAGTCGCTCGACGACGGCGCGCTGCTCGCCGACGTCACCCGCTGACGCCCGGCCGCACCCCTCGCACGGCCCCGACGGGCCCGGTCGCACCGACCGGGCCCGGCACGGGCGTGCCCACGAACCCCATGCCCCGCCCCGGATCGACCTGATCGGAGACCAGAGGACATGAGCAATCCCCAGGCCGTGCTGACCACGACCGACACCGCGTTCCGTGTGGAGAGCTGGGAACGGATCGAGTTCACCCTCTCCTACGTCGACGGCGCCTTCGCACCGGAGAACCCGCACGTCGCGGACCTGTACCGGGACAAGGGCCGCTGCCTGATGGTCGTCGACGAGGCGGTGCACGAGCTCTACGGCGACCGCATCCGCGCCTACTTCGACCACCACGGCATCGCGCTGACCACGGTCCCGCTGACGATCGCCGAGACCGCGAAGAGCCTGCGGACGCTGGAGAGGATCGTCGACGCGTTCGCCGAGTTCGGGCTGAACCGCACCGAGCCGCCACTCGTCGTCGGGGGTGGGCTGACCACCGACGTCGCCGGGTTCGCCTGCGCGTCCTACAAGCGCGGCACGCCCTACATCCGCATCCCCACCACGCTGATCGGCCTGATCGACGCCAGCGTCGCGATGAAGGTCGCGGTCAACCACGGGAAGCACAAGAACCGGCTCGGAGCCTTCCACGCCTCGCACGACGTGCTGCTGGACTTCTCGTTCCTCGCGACGCTGCCCGAGGCGCAGGTCCGCAACGGCGTCGCCGAGATGATCAAGATCGCGACGGTGGCGAACGCGGACCTGTTCGACCTGCTGGAGAAGTACGGCGAGGACCTGCTCGCCACCGGGTTCGGCCACCGGGACGGCACACCGGAGCTGCGGGAGATCTCCCACCGCGCCACCTACGACGCCGTGCGCACCATGCTCGAGCTGGAGCACCGCAACCTGCACGAGCTCGACCTCGACCGGGTCATCGCCTTCGGCCACACCTGGAGCCCGACCCTGGAGCTGGCCCCGGAGACACCGATGCTGCACGGGCACGCGATCAGCGTCGACATGGCGTTCTCCGCGACCCTCGCCGAGCGGCGCGGCTACATCTCCACCGGCGAGCGGGACCGCGTCCACCGGCTGTTCAGCGGGCTCGGGCTCACCGTCGACAGCCCGTACCTCACCCCGGAGCTGCTGACCGAGGCCACCGAGTCGATCACCCAGACCCGGGCCGGGCTGCTGCGCGCGGCGGTGCCGAAGCCCATCGGCACCTGCCACTTCGTCAACGACGCCACCCCCGCGGAGCTGACCGCGGCCCTGGCCGCGCACAAGGAGGTCGTCGCCGACCTGCCGACGGCGGCGGGCGGGGTGGACATGTGGTCGCTGAAGTGACCGGCGCACCGACCCGGCCCGCCCGCCCGGTCACACCGACGACGATCCTCGCCGAGCTGCTCGACGACCTCGTCACCCGCGCCGGGGCGGGCGCCGACGCCGACCTCGTCCGGGCCCGGGACCTGGCCGCGGGCCTGGACCCCTACCTCGACGAGCACACCTCGCCGGCGTCGTCGGCGCTGGTCGAGCTGGAGGCGCGCACCCGGTCCGCGGCGTGGACCGGGACCCTGGAGCAGGAGATGCTGTCCGGGCACGTCGAGGGCCGGTTCCTCGCGTTCCTCGTCGCCATGACCGGCGCCCGGCGGGTCCTCGAGGTCGGCATGTTCACCGGCTACTCGGCGCTCGCGATGGCCGAGGCCCTGCCCGACGACGGCGAGCTGGTCGCCTGCGAGCTCGACGCCGACGTGGCGGCGTTCGCGCGGGACTGCTTCGCCGCGTCCCCGGCGGGACGCCGGATCCGGGTCGAGGTCGGCCCGGCCGCGGACACCCTGGAACGGCTGCGCGGCACCGCGTTCGACCTGGTGTTCGTCGACGCCGACAAGGCCGGCTACGCCGGGTACCTCGACACCGTCCTCGACGGCGGCCTGCTCGCCCCGGGTGGGGTGGTGTGCGTCGACAACACCCTGATGCAGGGGCAGCCCTGGACCGGGGAGCGCACGCCCAACGGCGACGCCATCGCCGCGTTCAACCGCCGGATCACCGACGACCCCCGCGTGGAGCAGGTGCTGGTGCCGCTGCGCGACGGGCTGACCCTGATCCGACGGTCCGCATGAGCCGCACCACCGCCATGAGGGGCCGGGCCCGTTCGTCGGGCCCGGCCCCGGCGCGGCTCGCCCCGGCCCGGCTCGGCACGGGCGTCGTCGCGCTCGCCGCCGCCGGGCTCGCCGGACGTGCGCTGGGCACCGGCCGCGACGGCACCCCGCGCCAGGGCACGGCGGCGACCCGGGTCCGCACCGCGGGCACCCTCGCCCTGCTCACCGCCGCCCTGCCCGCCGACCTGGCGATCACCGGCGTCGCCGCGCTGGCCGGGCTCCTGCGCCGCCGTGAGCGGGCCCGGCCGCACCGGCCGCTGACCGTGCTGCTCAGCGGCGGGAAGATGACCAAGGCGCTGGAGCTGGCACGGGCCTTCCACCGGGCCGGGCACCGGGTCGTGCTCGTCGAGCAGGCCCGCTACCGCTTCACCGGGCACCGGTTCTCCCGGGCGGTCGACGCGTTCCACGTCGTCCCCGCCCCGGACGCGCCGGGCTACGCCCACGCGCTCGCCGACATCGCCCGGCGGGAGGGCGCCGACGTGTACGTGCCGGTGTGCAGCCCCGTCGCGAGCTGGTACGACGCCGACGCCAAACGGCTGCTCGAACCGTTCTGCTCGGTCCTGCACCCCGACGCCGACGTCGTCGCGATGCTCGACGACAAGCACCGGTTCACCGCGACCGCCGCCGGGTTCGGCCTGCCGGTGCCCGCGGCGCGGCGCATCACCGACCCGGCGCAGGTCCTCGACCACGACTTCGCCGCCACGCCCGGACGGACGTGGATCCTGAAGTCGCTGCGCTACGACCCGGTGCGCCGCCGCGACCTGACCCGGCTGCCGCGCCCGACCCGCGCCGAGACCGCGGCGTTCGTCGCGACCCTGCCGATCTCACCGGACAACCCGTGGATCCTGCAGGAGTTCGTCGAGGGCACCGAGTACTGCACCCACGCCACCGTCCGCGACGGCGAGGTGCGCCTGTACTGCTGCTGCCCGTCGTCGAGCTTCCTGCTCAACTACGACCACGTCGACCACCCGGCGATCGAGGACTGGGTGCGGCGGTTCTGCGGCGAGCTGGGGGTGACCGGGCAGCTGTCGTTCGACGTCATCGAGGCGTCCGACGGCCGGGTGCTGGCCATCGAGTGCAACCCGCGCACCCACTCCGCGATCACGCTGTTCCACGACGACCCGGGCGTCGCCGCGGCCTACCTCGACCCCGGTGCCGACACGCTCGTGCCGGCACCGGGGACCCGGCCGACCTACTGGCTGCACCACGAGCTGGGCCGGCTCCTCGGCGACCCCGGGTCGTGGCGGGAGCGGCTGCGGATCGTGCGCGACGGGCGGGAGGCGCTGCTCGACGTGCACGACCCGTTGCCGTTCCTGCTGGTCCCGCACCTGCAGATCGCCTCGCTGCTGCTGGGCAACCTGCTGCGCGGACGGCCGTGGGTGACCGTCGACGTCAACATCGGCAAGCTCGTCGAACCGGCGGGGGACTGAACCGTGCTGCGTGTCCTGCACCTCGTCGGCTCGGGCGTCGACGCGTTCTTCTGCGACCTGTCCCGGCTCTACGCCGCGGACTGCCTCGCCGCGACCGCCGACCCGGCGCGCTACGAGTTCGTCGTCGCGTACGTGACGCCCGACGGCTGGCGGTTCCCGGCCGGGCTCGACCCGGAGCAGATCGCCGCCGCGCCGCTGCGGACCCTCCCCGAGGCGGTCGCCGAGATCGCCCGGGCGGAGGTGGACGTGATGGTGCCGCAGATGTTCTGCCGGCCCGGGATGACCCACCACCGGGCGTTGTTCGAGCTGCTCGGGATCGGCTACGTCGGCAACACCCCGGAGGTCATGGCGCTGGGCGCGGACAAGGCCCTGGCCCGCGCCGTCGTCGCCGAGGGTGGGGTCGCCGTCCCGGCGGGGGAGACGGTGCGCGCCGGGCAGGTGCCGACGGTCCGGCCACCCGCCGTCGTCAAGCCGGTGGACACCGACAACTCGGTCGGCGTCACCCTCGTCCACGACCCGGACGGGTTCGAGGTCGCGCTGAAGGACGCCCTGGTCCACGGCGACCGCGCCCTGGTCGAGGAGTTCGTGCCGCTGGGCCGCGAGGTCCGGTGCGCGGTGGTGGAGCGCGACGGCGAGCTGGTAGGCCTGCCGCTGGAGGAGTACCGGATGGACGCGGTCGACAAGCCGGTCCGCCTCGCCGACGACAAGCTCGCCCGCACCGGCGACGGCGACCTGCGCCTGGTCGCGAAGGACGCCCGGTCCTGGATCGTCGACGCCGGCGACCCGGTCACCGGGCCGGTGCAGGACGCCGCCCGCGCGGCGTTCCGCGCCCTGGGCTGCCGCGACTACGGGCTGTTCGACTTCCGCATCGACCCGGACGGCCGGCCCTGGTTCCTGGAGGCCGGGCTGTACTGCTCGTTCGCCCGCACCTCGGTGGTCGTCACGATGGCCGAGGCCGCGGGGATCGGCGTCGCCGACCTGTTCGCCGAGGCCGTCACCCGGGCCGCCGCCCGCACCACCGCCCCGCCCGGCCCCGACCGCTGATCCGGCTCCCGCCGCCGGGGCTCCCGCCGCCGGGGCCCCCGCCGGTCGGGCGCGCCGTCGCACCCCGGAGGTGGCCCGCGCACCCTCCGCGGCGGGTGCGGCGACCGCGTCCGGGGTGCGACGGAGGCTCAGAGGGCGGCGCGGGGGCGGACGTGCTCGCGCACCATGCCGCGGTGCATGACCCGGTCCCCGACGACGCCCGCGTGGTCGGCGCGGTGCAGCACGCAGGCGTTGTCCCAGATCACGACGTCGCCCGGTGCCCACCGGTGGTCCAGCACGTTGTCCGGCCGGGTCGAGTGTCCGAGCAGCTCCCGCACGGTCGCCGCGGACTCCTCGGCGTCCATCCCGCCGACCTCGGCGCAGCGGGCCGCGGTCGACAGGTAGAGCGCGGTCCGGCCGGTGCGCGGGTGCGGGCGGAACACCGGGTGCCAGGCCTCGGTCTCGGTACCGGCGTCGTCGGGGGACAGCCCGGTGACGACGTGGCGGATGCTGCGGCCGTCGAGCCGGGTCCGCAGCGGCTCCGGGAGCGTCTCGTAGGCGCGGTACTGGTTGGAGAACTGGGTCGCGCCGCCCCGGGCGGGGACGGTCACCGCCCGCAGCGCGGTGTAGGCGGGCGGGGCCGCGACGTAGCTGGTGTCGACGTGGAACGAGCTGCGTGGCGGGGTGTCGCGGCCGACGTTGGAGATCACGTTGAGGTCCGGGTGGGTCTCCAGCGGCGTCTCACCGGTGGTGAACGCCAGCGGGCCGAGGCCGCGCAGGAAGGCGAGGAAGTCGTCGTCGCCGACGTCGTCCTGGCCGGGCAGGACGAGGACGCCGTGCTCGGCGAGCAGCGCCCCGAGCGCGTCCGGGTCGAGGTCGGGCAGGGACGCCCCGGTGACGCGGGCGCCGACCGGGTGCAGGGCCTCGATGTCCATCACCCGAGTGTGCGGGCGCCCGCGGACACCCGCGCGCCGACGCAGGGCCGGGACACGGGGCCGGACACGGAGGTCTAGGACGCCGTGCGGCCCCACCGGCGGCGACGCGGGCGGTCGGCGGGCTCGTCCTCCATCGGGGCGGCGATCGCGAGCCGCCCGACCTGCTCGTTGAGGACCTTGAGGTGCACCCGGACGTCGTCGTGGGTCGGGTCCAGCACCGCCTGCTCGGCGATCTCCGCGGCCTGGTCGACCGACTGCTTCAGCGACGCCTTGGCCTTGTTCAGCCGGGCGGCGATCCGCTTCGCCGGCGGCTCGGTGAGCCGGAACCGGGCCGGCTCGATCGAGTCGCCGACGGCGGCCAGGCGCTGCACCGCCTCCAGCTCGGAGTCCAGCCGCTTGCCGATCTCGGTGAGCCACGTCCGCACCTGCATCGCCGAGATCACCGTGGTGATCCGGTGGAAGCGCTGCACCTGCTCGGTGCACTCGGCCACGTAGGTCCGCCAGTACCGCGAGAGCGGCGCGGGGGACGGCTCGGATCCGGGTCGCAGGAGTGACACGTGCGCAGGCTACCGGTGATCACGACGAGGTCGCCGTGGGTCACGGGATGCGCCCGTCCTTCGCCAGCACCGGCGCGTCGGCGGTCACGGTGTCGGGGTAGATCAGCCCGCTGCCGGTGTTCAGTACGACGACCGTCTCCGACCCGTCGAGCCAGCCCGACTCCCGCAGCCGGCCCGCCGCGGCGACGCAGGCCGCGCCCTCCGGGCAGATCCAGGTGCCCTCGTCGCGGGCGAGGGCGTGCTCGGCGGCGAGCAGCTCGTCGTCGGAGACCGCGACGGCGGTCCCGCCGGTGTCGTACACGGCGTCGAGGACGAGGAAGTCGCCCAGCGCCTTGGGCACGGTGATCCCGAACGCCACCGTGTGCGGGTCGGCCGGGGCCGTCGACTCGCGCAGGCCGGCCTCGAACGCGTCGACGATCGGCGCGCACCCGGTGGCCTGCACCGCGACGAGCCGGGGCAGCGGACCGGAGATCCAGCCGAGCTCCCGCATCTCGGCCAGTGCCTTGTGGATCGCGATGATCCCGACGCCGCCGCCGGTGGGGTAGAGGATGACGTCCGGGCAGCGCCAGCCGAGCTGCTCGACGATCTCGTAGCCCATCGTCTTCTTGCCCTCGATGCGGTAGGGCTCGCGCAGCGTCGAGGTGTCCTGGTAGCCCGCCCCGCCGGAGTTGCGACGGGCGACGGCGTCGGCGACGAGCCTCCCGGCGTCGCCGATCAGGCCGTCGACCAGGTACAGCTCCCCGCCGGAGACGACGACCTCGCGGCGGGTGATCTCCGGGGCGTCGACCGGCATCGCGATCAGCGCACCGAGCCCGGCGCGTGCGGCGTAGCAGGCCCAGGCGGCGCCGGCGTTGCCGTTGGTGGGCATCGCGACCGCCCGGACGCCGAGCTCGGCCGCGCGGGAGACGCCCACCGCGGCGCCGCGGGCCTTGAACGCCCCGGTCGGGACCAGCCCCTCGTCCTTCATCAGCAGGCCGGGCAGCCCGAGGCGGGCGCCGGCGCGGGGGAGCGGCAGCAGCGGGGTCATGCCCTCGCCCATCGTCACCACGTGCGCGGGGTCCCGCACGGGCAGGACCTCGTGGTAGCGCCACAGGTCCGGCGGGCGGGTGGCGATGTCCGCCGGGGTCACCAGGGCACGGGCGCGGTCCAGGTCGTAGCGGGCGAGCAGCGGGGCGCCGGAGGCCGAGGTGCCCTGCACGGTGTCGGCGTCGAGGACCTCGCCGGTACGGGAGCACTCCAGGTGG
Organism: Pseudonocardia sp. TMWB2A; assembly: GCF_017312135.1. Classification (NCBI taxonomy): domain Bacteria; kingdom Bacillati; phylum Actinomycetota; class Actinomycetes; order Pseudonocardiales; family Pseudonocardiaceae; genus Pseudonocardia; species Pseudonocardia sp. TMWB2A. Next base: position 4,582,394 of record NZ_QKQY01000002.1, on the reverse strand, counting down.
GACAGCGTCGAGAAGTCGGGCACGGGTCCACCTGATCTCCCGTCGTGCCGCGGCGCAACCGGAGGGGTAACGGCGGCGCGGGCCGGGGCGAGGACGGGGGACCCGGTACGACCCCCGACCAGGAGGAACGATGACCGACCGCCGCTACGCCGAGGCCTTCCCCGAGGAGACCACCGTGATCTACGAGCAGCGGGAGGACGGGTACCGGGTCTACGGCACCTCCGCGGGGTTCGGCGCGTCGTCCTCGGACGGCGGGACCACCCCGCCCGCCGGTGGGGCGACCGGCGGTGAGCTGCGCCCGCCGGAGGGCTCGGGGTACGGGCCGATCGACAGCGACGAGCCGTGGACCGAGAACTACGACGAGCCGATCACCGACGAGCAGGACCGTCAGATCGGCGTCCGGCACAACACCCGCACCACCGACCCGCAGGCGGGGACGGTGGACTGGTCGATCGTCGACGAGGTGTTCGGCCGCGTGGTGTCCGAGACCTACGGCTCCGAGAACGCCGACGGCAGCCGCTCCTACACCGACCGCACCACCTACGCCGACGGCTCCACCCAGCTGGTCACCCGGACGACCGGCGCCGACGGTCACGGGCAGGAGCAGGTCACCGACACCGACGCCTCGGGGGCGGTGACCTCGGACACGACTACGCCGTTCTGACGATCCTGTTAGCCTCGGGAGCGCAAGCGTGAAAGTTCAACAATCGAGAGGAACTCATGCGACCGCTCCCCGCGCCGCTCTCCGACATCGCCCTCCTGCTCGTCCGGCTGCTCGTCGGCGTCGTCCTCGTCGCCCACGGCCTGCAGAAGCTCTCGGGTGGTGTCGGCGGGGTCGCGTCGAGCTTCGCCGGCATGGGCATCCCGCTGCCCACGGTCTCCGCGCTGTTCGTGATCGCGGCCGAGCTCGGGGGCGGTCTGCTGCTGCTCGCCGGTGCCGCGACGACCGTGGCGGGGCTCACCGTCGTCGTCGCGATGGCGGGGGCGTTCCTCTTCGCGCACGCGGGCCTGAACCCGTTCGTCGACTCGGGCGGCTGGGAGCTGGTCGGCGTGATCGCCGCCGGCGGGCTCGCGCTGGCCGCGGTCGGACCGGGCCGGTTCTCGGTCGACGCGCTCGTCGCCGGCCGCGGTCGCACGCCCGCCCGGCACGCGGTGGGTGTCTCCGCGGGGGAGTAGGACCCACCCCGGCGGGGGATCCCCGGGACATGCCCGAGGGACACACCGTGCACCGGCTCGCGCGGCTGCAGCGCCGCCGCTACGCCGGACGGCCGGTGGCCGTCTCCAGTCCGCAGCGCCGGTTCACCACCGGCGCCGAGATCGTCGACGGGCGGGTGCTGGTCGACGTGCAGGCCCACGGCAAGCACCTGTTCCAGCACTACGGCCCGGACACCACCGTGCACGTCCACCTCGGACTGTGGGGCCGGTTCCCGAACCGGACGCTCCCGCAGGAGCCGCCCCGCGGCCAGGTCCGGATGCGGATCGTCGGCGAGACCCACTACGCCGACCTGCGCGGCCCGGCCGCGTGCGAGCTCCTCGACGACGTCGGGGTCGCGGAGCTGCGGGCCCGGCTCGGCGAGGACCCGCTGCGCGACGACGCCGACCCGGCCCGCGTCCGGGAGCGGTTCGCCCGCTCCCGGGTCCCGCTGGCCGCCCTGCTCATGGACCAGTCGGTGATCGCGGGCATCGGCAACGTCTTCCGCGCCGAGACGCTGTTCCGCACCGGGCTGGACCCGATGACCCCGGCCCGCGACCTCGACGACCGGTCCTTCGCGCTGCTCTGGGACGACCTGACCGAGATGCTCCACGACGGCGAGCGGCGCGGCCGGATCGAGACGCTGCGCCCCGAGCACGACCCGGCCCTGCTGGCGCCCCCCGACCGCGGCGCGGTCTGCGCCAGCGTCGTCTACGCCTACCGCCGCACCGGGCAGCCCTGCCTGGTCTGCGGCGCCCCGATCGCGCACGCCGAGGTCCGCACGCGGAACCTGTTCTGGTGCCCCGGGTGCCAGGCGGGACACAGCGCCCGGCCGCTCACCGAACGGTGATGACGGATGTCCGATCTGTCCTGTACCGGGCGGTAGCGGTACCGTTGACGTCATGCTGTCGACCGGTCCCGCTCGTCCGGAAACGGGACGTCGGCCGATCGTCCGCTGGGACGCCGCGTTGTCCGGGGTCGCGCTGGCCGTGACCGGGATGCTGGTCGCGCTGGGTGTGTTCGGTGCCGTCTTCCTCATCGCGTTCCTCGACTACTGCCCGCCGCGGACCTGCAGCTCCTCGGCCGTGCTGGTCTCGGTCGGCGGGTCGCTGGTGGTCGCGGCGGCCGCCGGCGTGGCGGGTCTCGCCATGACCGTGCTGCGGGTCGTCGAACGGCGTCCGGCCTGGCCGTTCGCGCTGGTCACCCTCGCCGTGACCGGTTCCGCCGTCGCCTTCGGCGCGGTCCACTACGCGAGTGCGATCGGGTACTGACGCAGTCAGGGACCGGTCGATCACTCTCGACGATCGGCCGTCCGGTCGGCTCCGTCGGCCGCCGCAGCCCGCTGCACCGTCCGGCGGAAACCGACCGCGATCGCCGCCGACATCAGCATCATCACCGCGACCACCCACATCCCGGCGCGGGAGTCACCGGTCAGGTCCTTCAACCACCCCGCGACGAACGGCCCGGCGAACCCGGACAGGTTGCCGAAGGAGTTGATCAGCCCGATCCCGGCGGCCGCCCCGGCACCGGTGAGGAACGCGTTCGGCAGCGACCAGAACGGTGGGATGGCGGCGAAGACCCCGATCGCGCAGACGGTCACGCACGCCATGACCAGCAGCGGCGAGTCCATGTACAGTGCGCCCGCGATCGCGACCGCCCCGACGACGGCGGGGACGGCCACGTGCAGCGGCCGCTCGCCGCTGCGGTCGGAGTGCCGGGCCCACAGCACCATCGTCACCGACGCGATCGCGTACGGCACCGCGGTGATCAGGCCGACCTCGACCAGCGAGTAGTCGGCGCCGAACTGCTGCTCGAACCCGGCGACGATCTGCGGCAGGAAGAACGCCAGCACGTAGAGCCCGAACACGATCCCGAAGTAGACGACCGACAGGGCCACCACCCGGCCGTCGCGCAGGGCGGCGGCGACGCCGCGGTCCTGCCCGGCCGCCGCCGCGTCCTCGGCGGCGATCCGCTCCTCCAGCGCGACCGCCTGGTCGGCGGGCAGCCACCGGGCCCGGGTCGGGCGGTCCGGCAGCAGCCACAGCACCGCGATCCCCAGCAGCACCGCCGGGATGCCCTCGACGAAGAACATGAAGCGCCAGCCGGCGTCGAAGCCCAGGGCGCCGTCGCCGACCGAGATCAGCCACGTCGACAGCGGTCCGCCGACCACCGAGGACAGCGGCACGGCCAGGAAGAACAGCGCGACGATCCGCGCCCGCTCGACCCTCGGGAACCAGTAGGTCAGGTACAGGATGATGCCGGGGAAGAAGCCGGCCTCGGCGATGCCGAGCAGCACCCGCACGACGTAGAAGCCGACCTCGCCCTGGATGAACGCCGTCGACGACGCGACGATGCCCCAGGTCACCATGATCCGGGCGATCCAGATCCGGGCGCCGACCCGGTGCAGGATCACGTTGGACGGGACCTCGAAGAAGAAGTACCCGATGAAGAACAGCCCGGCGCCCAGGCCGTAGGCGGCCGCGGACAGGCCCAGGTCGGCGTTCATCGTCAGCGACGCGAACCCGACGTTGACCCGGTCGATGTAGTTCAGCAGATAGGCCAGGGCGAGCAGCGGGATGAGCCGCTTCGTCGCCGTCCGTACGGCCGTCGAGACCAGCACGCCTTCCCCCTCCGTTGCGGTGCGCACGCCCGCGCAGTCTCTCCGCCGGAGGGTCAGTCCTTCAACCAGGCGTAGGCGGTGTGCCGGGAGACACCGAGCGCCGCCGCCATCGCGCTGACCTCGCAGCCGGCCTCGCGCCCGGCGCGCAGCAGCTCGCGGCGACGCTCGCGCGGGGCGTCCGCCGCCGCCCGCAGCTCCTCCAGCACGGCCGCGGACTCGGCGGATCCCCGGCGGCGGCCCACCCCGGGCCGGGAGAACGCGCGGACGGCGTCGGCGTCCCAGACCTTGCGGCCGCCCGGGCCGGGGTCGGGCAGCGGGGCCGGGGCCTGGCCGCGGGAGACGTAGGAGTTCCAGGTGCCCACCTGCACGCCCCAGTGGGCGGCGCACTCGTCGCTGGTCCAGGTCGTCACGACAGGAGGGTGCCACGGCCTGCCCGCCGGGTCCCACGGCGGCCGGTCGGCGGCGGTCCCGGCGTCGCGGTCATCCCCCCGGAGGCGGACCGAGCGGGCCCGCCAGCAGCTCCCGGACCGCGGCGGCGCAGTCGGCCGGGGTCCGCCCGGGTCGCCGACGGGTGCCGGCGACCGCGTTCATCGCCCCGAACAGCAGGTCGCGCACGAGCCGGGCCTCCGGTCCGGCGGCGACCGCGCCCGACCGTTGTGCGTCCTCGACCAGCTCGGTCCACCGGTTCCGGTAGCGCTGCATCAGCGAGCGGTAGGTCGCGACCGACGCGTCGGAGTCGGGCTCGGGCATCGTCAGCACGACGGCGGCGTAGTCGCTCAGCTCCACCAGGGCGTCGAGGTGCGCGCGGACGGCCGCCCACAGCCGGGCCCCGGCGTCGCCGGCCGGGTGGGGTTGCAGGGCGTCGTCGAGATGCCGGAGCGACTCGCGCAGACCCTCCTCGAGCACCGTCGCGATGAGCTCGTCCTTCGAGCCGAAGTGGAAGTAGATGCTCCCGGTCTGCAGGCCCGCGGCCTCGGCGATCCCGCTGAGGCTGACCCCGGCCGGTCCGTCGCGGGCCAGCAGCGCCGCCGCCGCGTCGAGCAGCCGGCGACGGGTCCGGTCCCCCTTGGACGGACGACGGAGCTCGGCCTGCACGACCCCATTCTCACCCCGGCCCGTGATCAGTGGACGAGCCGGTCGTGACCACGCCAGTACGGCTCCCGCAGCTCGCCCTTGATCACCTTGCCGGTCGCGGTCCGCGGGAGCCGGTCCACCACGTCGACGCTGGTCGGGCACTTGAACGCGGCCAGCCTCGTGCGGGCGAAGGTGATCAGCGCGGCCGGATCGGGACGGGTCCCCGGCCGCGGGACCACGATCGCCTTCACCGTCTCGCCCCATCTCGGGTCGGGGACGCCGATGACCGCGACCTCGGCGACGTCGGGGTGTGCGGCGAGCTCGTTCTCGACCTCGGCGGGGTAGACGTTCTCCCCGCCGCTGATGACGAGGTCCTTGGCCCGGTCGACCAGGAAGATCCGGCCGTCGGCGTCGAGGTGGCCGAGGTCCCCGGTGTGCAGCCAGCCGTCCGCGTCGAGCGCGGAGGTGACGCCGGCGCGCGTGCGGTAGCCGACGGTGTTCTGCTCCGACCGGGTCAGGATCTCGCCGATCTCCCCGACCGTGCAGGTGTGCCCGTCGGTCGGGGACACCACGGCGACCTCGACCCACGGGTAGGGCTTCCCCGCCGACCGCAGCAGGTGGGAGCGGCTGCCCTCCGGGTCGTGGTCCTCCGGTGGCAGCTGGGCGAACGCGCCGGTCGCCTCGGTGAGGCCGTAGATCCCGACGAAGTCGCATCCGAAGGTCCGCATGCCCGCGACCAGCGCCGTCGTGCTGATCGGGGCGCCGGAGTAGGTCATCCGCCGCAGCGCGAGGTCCCGGGGGGTGGACCGGGCCTCGGTGACCAGGGAGGCGAGCATGGTGGGGACGCAGAAGGCGGTCGTGACCCGTTCGCGCTCCATCGTGTCGAGCACCGCGGCCGCATCGAAGTCCCGGACGACCACGCCGCGTGCCCCCGCGGCGAGGCCGGCCAGTGCCCAGGCCACGCCACCCATGTGGAACAGCGGCATGGCCAGCAGGCTCACCTCGCCGTCGGTGAGTCCCCAGCGTGGCGCGATGTCCCGGATGAGGACCCGGAGGTTGGTGCGGCCGGCGAACAGGACCCCCTTCGGGCGTCCCGTGGTGCCGCTCGTACAGAGCTCGAGCGCGACGTCGTCGGGCGGCTCGACCGCGGGATCCTCCGCGGGGCCCCACCAGCTCGTCAGGCCCGGCCGTCCGTCGTGGTCCCCGCCGAGGAGCACGACGGTCAGTCCGCGACCGAGCGCCTCCTCGACGAGGTCGGCGGTCCGGTGCATCCCGGGGGCGACGAACACGACCTCCGCGCCGCTGTCGTCGATGATCTCCGCCAGCTCACGGGGTGCGAGCCGCCAGTTCAGCGGCGCCGCCACGGCCCCGGCCAGCGCGCAGCCGAACAGGTACGGGAACCACGCCGACGAGTTCTTCCCCAGGTGGGCGACCCGGCCGCCGGGTGGGACGCCGTCGCGCACCAGGGCGGCGGCGATCCGGACCGACCGGTCGTGGAGCTCGCGCCAGGTCGTGTCGGTCCCGTCCTCGGTGACCACGACGTCGTCGGGTCGCTCGCGCCGTCGTTCCTCGACCAGTCCGCGCAAGGTGAACACCATCGTCCGCTCCTGTCTGCCGGGCAGGTTTCCTATGTTAGCTTAAAATCTGACGACCATTAGATTTTTGAGGAGACGCGATGACGACCACCCCGTCCCCGGGCGCCACCCGGCTGGATCCGGACGCCGCGCTGCGCTGGTACCAGGCCTGGATCGACGCCTGGAACAGCCACGACCCGGACCGGGTCCGCCCGCTCGTGACCGACGACTTCCTGCTGGAGACGCCGACGACGCGCAACTCCGGCTGGGACGTCCGGGGTCCCGACGCGGCCGCCGACTACATGCGGTACGTGCTCACGGCCTACCCGGACCTGACCTGGGAGCGCACCGGGCCGCCCCTGCTCGCCCCCGACACCCCGCGTGCGGCGTTCACCTGGCGCGGGACCGGGCACTTCACCGGAACGCTCACCCCGCCCGGGATCCCCGGCACCGGGCTCCCGTTCGACTTCGTCGGCCTGGAGGTCTTCGACTTCCGCGACGGTCGCGCCCACCGGCTCCACGCCAGCTACGACCTGATGGGGCTGCTGCGCCGGACCGGCGTACTGCGGAGCGGTACGGGGCGCCGATGACCCCCGGCCGCCCGACGCCGGGAGGGCCGTCCGCGCCGCACGGCCCCCACCACCGAGACCAGGAGACGACCATGCCGCACGACATCACCACGCCCGCGGGGCGTCCCGTCGCCGACACGGGCCCGGTCGGGGTCGACTTCGCGGTGCGCTGGTACCGCAGCTGGATCGACGGCTGGAACAGCCACGACCCCGAACAGGTCCGCGACATCGTCACCCAGGACTTCTGGCTCGACAGCCCGACGACCCGCCACACCGGTTGGGACGTGCGCGGGCAGCAGTGCGCGGTCGACTACGTCCGGTACGTCCTCGGCGCCTACCCGGACCTGGTCTGGGAGGTCACCGCGCCGCCGATGTTCGCCACGGAGGACGCCCGGGTGTCGTTCAGCTGGCGGGGGACCGGCCACTTCAGCGGCACGCTCACCCCGCCCGGGATCCCGGGAACCGGCAGGCCGTTCGCGTTCGCCGGGCTGGAGACGTTCGACTTCCGCGACGGCCGGGCGTGCTACCTCAACGCGACCTACGACCTGCTCGGTCTGATGAAGCAGATCGGGGTGTACCGCAGCCCGACCGGGAGGGGAGCGGCGTCCTGACCCCGGGCGGTCGCCTCAGGGCCGCAGTGCGGTGACCACCCAGCGCAGCGACGTCCGGTCGGTGCAGGTGGCGAGCAGCTCGGCCTGCTCGGCGCTCTCGGCGTCGCGGCGCCGGGCGTCGAACAGGTCCTCGACCAGGCCGGGCACGTCGCGGTGCTCCCCGGGCAGCGGCTCGTCGCCACCGGGCAGCCCGAGGCGGGCGACGACCAGGCGCAGCGTGCGGTGCCCGATCAGCCGCATGCCCGGGGACAGCAGCGCGGAGTTCCGTGGGGGAGTGGTGCCGGCGGCGGGCTCCTGTCCGGGCAGCGGCACCGCGCCGGGCGGGATGCCGGGCAGGCTCACCGCGGACACGGCGATCACGCCGCCGTCGAGCAGGGCCCAGGCGTCGATCGCGGGACGGTGCGTCTCGCGCCCCGACGCGGTGGCCAGCCCCTGGTCGGCCAGCCAGCGGCGCAGCCGCGGACGCAGGTCCCAGCGCACGTCGAACACGCCCTCGGCCAGGTCGGACGGGGTGAACACCTCGTCCCACCGCGGGCCGCCGGACGCCCCGTTCCCGACACCCGTCTCGGGCTGGATCGCCATCTTCGTCCCCCGACCCGGGGCACGCGCGTTCCCGGGGAACCAGGATAGGACGGTCCGGACGGGCGCACAGGCTGGTGCACACGGCCGTACCCACAGGTGTGATGACACGACCGACGCGGCGGTGAACGGCGTCGCCGGCACGCCGATCAGCAGGCGATGTCACACTGAGTGAGCGAATGTGCCGGTGTCTGCGTGACAGATGACACGATCGAGCGAGTCCGCCGCAGGCGGTAACGAGGCAGGATGAGTCGAGCGATCCACAAGTGACGGCGACGTGGAGGCGACATGGACGGGCAGTTCGACAGGGTTCCGGCGGTGCACCCGGGGATGATCCCCGCGGCACGGCGGTCGGTGGAGAACCTGCCGTCCGGACGAGGTGTGGTCGACGGCGAGCGGGGCCGCGTGCTGGCCCGCTACGCGCGGCTGATGCGGTCCGGCCGGCCGGAGGTCTGCCTCCCCGGGCGGCGCGAGATCGAGGACCGCGAGCGGTTCGGCGCCTCCGCGACCGGCAGCGACGGCAAGGTCATCTACCCGGACCGGGACGCGGCCGAGTGCGCCGCCCGTGAGCTGGAGGCCCTCGGCGGACGCCCGCAGCGGGCCTACCTGTGCCGGCGGTCGCGCCGCGGGCACTACCACCTGACCACCGACGCCGTCGCCCAGCGCCGTCGCGGCCCGGCGGAGCTCATCCCGCAGCCGCGCCGCGGCGACTGACCCGACCCGACCCGACCCGACCCGACACCCGACGACCCCCGGTGCCCGCGGCACCGGGGGTCGTCGCGCGTCCGGGGCCGGTTCCCCACGGATGTCACACCGATGTGATGCGCGGCACACGCTGATCGTCTAGCGTGGGATGTGGCGGCGGTCACGCCACCGCCGAGCCGACGTTCCCACCACCACGCATCGGAGGGCCCCGTGAACCCGCACCTGCTGGAGGAGCGCGTCGCCACCGTCAACGGCGGCCGCGATCTCGCCGACCCCGCCCGTGCCCGGCTGCGCGCCCACAAGGCCACCGCCGACGCCTGCCGTCGTCGCGCCGCCGAGCGCCGCGCCGAGCTGGAGCGCGTCCTCTCCGGGGGCACCACCGGCGACGCCCTGGACCTCATGCTGGAGCTCGACGCGCTCGAGCGGGTGCAGGACCGCATCGACAACCGGCTCTCCGAGCTGTGCGACGCGCTCACCGAGCCGCGCACCCCGCGCTACGGCGACGCCCAGCCCGTGTAGCCGCGCCCCGCGGCCCGTGTGGACCATCCGCGCCCGTGGTTCGATGACCGGCGGACACCGCCGTCGGACCACGAGGGAGAGCACACGTGCGTGCAGTGCAGGTCAGCGAGCTGGACGGGCCGTCCGCGGTCCGCGTCGCGGAGGTCGAGCCACCGGTCCGCGGTGACGGCGAGGTCCTGATCGACGTCGCCGCGGCCGGGGTAAACTTCCCGGACGTCCTGCTGACCAAGGGGATGTACCAGTACAAGCCGGACCCGCCGTTCACCCTGGGCTCCGAGTGCGCCGGCACGGTGCGCGAGGCGGGCCCGGACAGCCGGTTCGCCGCCGGTGACCGGGTCGTCGCGTTCACCATGTCCGGGGTGTTCGCCGAGACCGTCTCCGCACCCGAGCAGCACGTCTTCCCGCTGCCCGACGAGGTGGAGTTCGCCGCGGGCGCCTGCCTGCCGATGAACTACCTGACCGCGCACTTCACCCTCGACACCCGTGGTGGCCTGCGGGCGGGGGAGACGGTGCTCGTCCAGGGCGCGGCCGGGGGCGTCGGGACCGCGGTGATCCAGCTGGCCGCCGCGATGGGGGCCACCGTCATCGGCGTCACCTCCACCGAGGCCAAGGCCGAGGTCGCGCGGCGCGCGGGCGCGACGCACACCGTCGGCGTCGACGGGTTCAAGGACGCGGTCAAGGAGCTCACCGGCGGTGCGGGCGTCGACATGGTCGTCGACCCGGTCGGCGGTGACCGCTTCACCGACTCGGTGCGCTGCCTCGGCCCGCTCGGCCGGCTCATGGTCGTCGGGTTCACCGCGGGTGACATCCCGACGGTGAAGGTGAACCGGCTGCTGCTGAACAACGTCGACGTCCGCGGGGTCGGCTGGGGTGCCTACGCGCTGGGCCGCCCGGACTTCATCCGCTCCGAGTGGGACGCGCTGCTCCCGCACCTGCGCTCGGGCGCGCTCGACCCGCTGATCAGCGAGAGCTTCGGCCTCGACGACGCCGCGACCGCCCTGTCCCGCATCGACGACCGCACCGTCACCGGCAAGGTCGTGCTGCTGACCTGAGCCGGGTCAGCCGGCCGGCTCGAGGTTGTGCCGGACCGCGGTGCGCGGCAGTGGCGCCGTGGTCTCGGCGGCCGCCGCCGCGGCGCGCGGCGCCGGGGTGGGGCCGACGTGGCGGTGCGGCGCCGGCACCACCACGGGCTCGGCGACGTGCAACCGGTGGCGGGCGGCCACCGCCCGCCCGGCCGGGCCGGTCGCGGTCAGCGCGTGCAGCGCCAGGGCCCGGTGCACCGGGACCTCGCAGCGGCGCAGGAAGCGGTCCAGCTCGCGCACGGCGTCGCCGGGGTGGCGGGCCAGCGCCCACGCGGCGAGCTCGGCCTCGGCGACGTCGGCCCGCACCCCGCTCATCCGCACGCACACGTACTCGACGTCCTCGTCGGCCAGCTCGCCCGGCGCGGGCAGGTGCATGCCCTGCTCGGTCAGGTACTCGTGCACCGCCCACAGCCCCATCGGGGTCAGCGCGACGACCGTGGGGTCCGGGTCGTCGCGGTGCGCGACCCGGGACAGCTCGTCGAGCTCGTCGGCGTCGAGGGTCTCGGTCAGCTCGATCGCGCCGAGCAGCTCGCAGGCGTCCAGCAGGGCGGTGACGTCGCGGCGCCACAGCCGCTGCTCGACGTCGCCGGCGAGGTCGTCGACCACGCAGCCGGCCTCGTCGTTGACGGCGTCGCGGACCTGGCGGTGGAAGTGCTCGAGCGGGACCTGCCCGCCGCCGGTGGCGTAGAGCCCGACCCACAGCATCGGGAACGCCTGCGACATCGACATCCCGAACAGCGACGGCGCCCCGAACACGTCGGTCCCACCCAGGCTGTCGCCGAGGCGCCCGACCGACTCGAACACGCGGCGCCACAGCTCGATCGGCCGGTTCAGCAGCGGTCCCGCGCTCTTGACCGGCAGCAGCCGCCCGCGCACCACACGGACCAGGCGCGCCGAGCGGGCCCAGCGCAGCAGCAGCGACACCTCGGGCAGGTCGTCGCTGGTGCGGGCGGTCTCGCGGTAGATGTGGTCGAGCTGCAGGTGCGCGGCGAGGTCGAGCGCGTCGGTGCGGTCGAGGCGGCCGTCGGAGGTGAGCCGGCGCCCGGCCCGCACCCACAGGGTCAGCTTGCGGAGCAGCTCGAGGGCCTCGGAGCGCTCCGCGGCGTCGACGAGCGCCGCGGCGCCGGGCATCGGCACCGGCGGCAGCTCCGGGTTCCACTCGGTGCGGGTGGGCCGCTGCGCCTCGCGCCGCATGATCTCGGCGAGCGCGTGCCGGTCGACGTCGGTCTGCCCGGCACCGGCGCGGTCGAGGAACCGCTGCACGGCGGCCGGGTCGGCCGGGTCGACGCCGTGGCGGTGCAGCTGCACGCCCCAGAACTTGCCGAGGTCGTAGTTGCGCTCGTCGGCGAGGCCGTCGTGCAGGGCGGGGGTGGAGTCGAGGACCTGACGGTGCAGCGCGTCCGCCGGGTGCGACTGCGGGTCGAACCAGTCGTGCTCGTCGACGAAGTCGACGAGTGCGTGGAAGGCGGGGGCGACGTCGTCGGGCTCGAGCACGGTCACCTTGCGCGGGAACCACATGCCCAGCGCGTCGGCGATGTGCGAGCGCGTCCAGCGGCCCAGCCTGCGGTCGCGCGCGTACTTGTAGTCCAGCACGGCGGCGACGAGCGCGGTGTCGACCTCGACGCGACGGCGGCGGGCCCAGAGGGAGAACTGCTCCAGCAGGCGGCTGCGGGCCTCGGCGTACCCCTGGTCGTCCCCCGGGGTGAAGACGAGACGCATCCGGCCCACTGTGTCAGGTCCCTCCCATCCGCTCCGGCTGCGGCGCAGCACTTTCCGATGATCGTCGGTGCGCGCGGGGGCCGTGCACCGGGTGGTCGCAGGAGGTCCAACGAGCGCGGGCGGCCCGGGTCACTCCCGACCGCTCACCGTCGGTGGGCGGTCGGTCACGGGCCGTCCGATCGTCCGGCCGTCCCCGCGACCGTGAGCCCTCGACCCTGCCACGGACGACGACGGCCGGACACCCCGGGAGGGTGTCCGGCCGCCGTCGTGTGCGACGAGAGGTGGTCAGTCGCCGCCGACCGGGCTGTCGCGCCGTTCGGCGGTCGCCCGCGTCGACTCGTCGCCGGTCCGCCCGTCCGGTCCGTCGGCCCCGCCGGCCGCGACGGAACCGTGGCCGTTGCCGGAGCTGCCGTTGCCGTCGGCGGGCGCGTTCTCGTCGTCCGGGTCGAACGCGCCGACCTTGACGTAGAAGTTCTCGCCGTGGTTGTCGGTGGCCCAGTCGACCGCCTGCTCCAGCACCTGCGCGCCCTTCTCGTCCCGCAGCACGACCTTGTCGCGACGCAGGTCCTTGAACAGCGCGAAGCACAGCAGCACCATGATCACGACGAACGGCGCCGCGACCAGGATGGTCAGGTTCTGGATGCCGTCCAGGGCGTTCTCCCCGCCGGTGACGAGCATCAGCACGGCGACCGCACCCATGACCGAGCCCCAGAAGACCACGACCCACTTGCTGGGCTCGATGGTGCCGCGCTGGGACAGCGTGCCCATGACGATCGACGCGGCGTCCGCGCCGGACACGAAGAAGATCGCGACCAGGAGCATGACCAGCAGGCCGGTGAAGGTCGCCCACGGGTAGGCGGCCAGCATCTGGAACAGCTGGACGTTGGAGTCGTCGGAGAACTGCGTGCCCTGCTGGGCCTGGGTGATGGCGGTGCCGCCGAAGATGCAGAACCAGACCAGCGAGACCAGGCTCGGCGCGAGGATGACGCCGCCGACGAACTCACGGATGGTGCGCCCGCGCGAGATCCGCGCCAGGAACATGCCGACGAACGGCGTCCAGGAGATCCACCACGCCCAGTAGAAGATCGTCCAGCCGGAGAGCCACTCGAGCATCGGCTCGCCGCCGACGGCCTCGGTGCGCCCGACCATCTCGAAGAACTGGGAGAAGTACGCGCCGATCGACGTCGGGATCAGGTCGAGGATGATCACCGTCGGGCCGACGACGAACACGAAGAACGCCAGCACCGCCGCCAGCACCATGTTGGTGTTGGACAGCCACTGGATGCCCTTCTCGACACCGGAGACGGCGGAGAGGATGAACGCGGCGGTCAGCACGATGATGATCGCGGCGAGCACCCAGGGGCTCACCTGGCCGTCGACCCAGCCGACGGTCTGCATGCCGCCGCCGATCTGGAACGCGCCCAGCCCCAGCGAGGCCGCGGAGCCGAACAGCGTCGCGAAGATCGCGAGGATGTCGATGCCCCGGCCGATGGAGCCCTCGGCGGCCTTGCGCCCGATCAGCGGGATGAAGGCCTGGCTGATGAGCTGGCGGCGGCCCTTGCGGAACGTGGAGTAGGCGATGGCGAGGCCGACGACGGCGTAGATCGCCCACGGGTGCAGCGTCCAGTGGAACAGCGAGGTCGCCATCGAGGTCTGCAGCGCGTCGATGGTGCCGGGCTCGGCCGCGCCGGGCGGCGGCGACTGGAAGAAGGTCAGCGGCTCGTTCACGCCGAAGAACATCAGCCCGATGCCCATACCGGCGGAGAACATCATCGCGATCCAGGAGACCGTGCGGAACTCGGGCTCCTCGTCGTCGGCACCGAGCTTGATGCGCCCGAACCGGCTGAAGGCCAGGAACAGCGCGAAGGCGACGAAGGCGGTCGCGGCGAGGATGAAGCCCCAGCCGCCGCCGCGCATCAGCCCGCCGAGCATCGCCTCGGCGGTGGCGCCGAGGGTGTCGGCGCTGAGCAGCCCCCACAGCACGAACAGCAGCGCGAGCGCGGCGCCGACGCCGAACACGATCCAGTCGGTGCGGGGCCGGTCGTCCCCGGTCGTGTCCGGACGGCCGTCCGGTGGTGATTGGGCCTGTGTCATACGTGGTCACGCCCGCATGCCGGGCGTATCCCCCCTCCGCTCTCGTTCGTGCAGAAATGGTGCACAAGTCGTTTGTGTGCCGAAAGTGTAGGTACTGGACCGTCCCGTGTCGCTGTGCAAGCCGAACCGTGATGTCAGGCGGTGGTCCAGCCCTCGTCGGAGACGCCGCCGGGGACCGGTGCGGCCGGGTCGTAGGGGGTGCGGGTGAAGACGAACGTGGCCAGCCACAGGTGGTCGCGGGCGATCCGCAGGGTCTCCCCGGCGAAGTAGCCGTCCAGGCCGACCCAGGTGCTGTCCGGGCCGGGCCGGAACCGCGACGCGCGTCCGGGGCGCCCGAGACCGCCGAGATGCAGCAGCCCGCCGCCGACCGAGCGCAGCGCGTAGGGGGAGGGGCCCCAGAACCACGGTCCGAGCAGCTCGGGGTCGACCGGGCAGGGCTGCGGGGTCCACGGCGCGACGATGCGGGGCTCGGCGACGCGCAGGTCGTTCAGCAGCCCGGCGGCCAGCCCGCTGTCCATCCCGGAGGTGGTGTTGCCCATCGCCAGCGCGCCGGCGCCCTCCTCGCGGTCCACCCAGAGCCCGGCGAGGAAGCCGGGCATGGAGCCGCCGTGCCCGACCAGCGTCGTGGTGCCGCCGCCCTCGGGCCGCTCGAACCGCAGGACCTGCACGCCCAGGCCGTAGCCGGCCCAGACCGGCGAGGTCGGGTCGACGCCCGCGGGCAGGGTCATCTCCTCGACCGTGGCCGGGGAGAGCACCCCGCCGGTGTCGCCGAGCAGCAGCGCGCCGAGCCGGGCCAGGTCCGCCGCGGTGCACCACAGCTGCCCGGCGGCGGCCATCACCCCGGCGTCGTGCTCGGGCTCGGCCAGCACGAGGTCGGCCCACGGGTGCACCGCCCGTCCCGCCGCGGCGGGCTGCTGCGGACGGGTGGAGGTGCGGGTCATGCCCAGCGGGAGCAGCACCTCGTCGCGGGCGACGTCGGTCCAGGCGCGGCCGCGGAGGCGGGCGACGACCTCGCCGAGCAGCCCGAACCCGAGGTTGGAGTAGTGGAAGCGGCGCGCGGCGGGCAGCACCCGGTCGGCGTCGCCGAGGCCCAGCTCCTCCAGCGTGCCGCCGGGGGTGCGCTCCCACCACTGGCCGGGGCTCTCGGAGCCGGCCCCCGCGAGGTGGGACAGCAGCTGGCCCAGGGTGCGGTCGCCGAGCGGGGTGCCGGGGAGGTGCCGGTCCAGCGGGTCGTCGAGGTCGAGCAGTCCCTCGTCGCGCAGCCGCAGGACGGTGACCGCGCAGACGGTCTTGGAGATGGAGCCGATCCGGTACTGGACGTCGTCCGGGCCGGCGCCGTCGGGCAGGTCCCCGCGGCCGGCGTGCCAGGCCAGGGCGCCGTCGCGGACCACGCCGGCGACGAGCGAGGGGACGCGGCCGTCGCGCTGGGCGCGGGCGACGCGGGCGAGCAGGGTGCGCTGGGTGCTGGGGAGCAGCTCGGTCACGGGGGCGAGACTAGATCCCCCGGATGTCGGCGAACGACCGCAGCCGGACCGCCCGCTCGGACAGCGCGGCGGGCACCGGCTCGGGTACCGGCATCCGGTCCGCGGCGGTCAGCGGGCCCAGGTCGAGCCCGGTCAGCTCGCCGATCCGGGCCACCGGCACCTGGAAGGTGCGGTACGGGCCCAGCGGCGGCGGGTCCCCGGCCGGCGGCTCGGCGAGGTCGCCGAGCTGGGGGGTCTGGTCCAGCAGGTAGGCGGTGGTGCCGAGCGCGCCGCCGGTGACGAAGGCGCCGATCTTCCAGAACAGCCGCGGGATGCGTACGCCGCGGTACTCCGGGTCGTCGTCGGCCAGCACCGGGCCGGTGAACACCACGAGCCGCCGGTCGTTGTCGCCCGCGTTGTCGAGCAGGTAGTCCTCCAGCCCGCCCCAGGTCTCCTTGTCCTGGTTGAACGCGGCGGCCTGCGGGGCGGCGTTGGTGTAGTGGAACGTGTCGGACTCCGCCGTCGCAGCCTCGGCGGCCCCGCCCCACACCGGGTCCTGGCGGCGGACCAGGTGGCCGCGGTCGAGGTCGTTGTCGGCGTAGAGCTCGGCGCCGGCCTGCTGCCCGGCGGGCAGCCGGTCGTCGAGGCGCCAGTCGTCGGAACGTTCGAGCTGCCGCAGGGTCGCCCCGTCGATCGCGACGGCGGTGGCCGCGGCCAGGCGCCGGTCGGGCCGGTGCAGCGTCGTGAAGTGGGTGTAGGGGAGCAGCACGGTGTCGGTCCCGGGCAGCGTCGGCATCGGCGTCGCGACGCCGAGGAAGTCCGGGTCGAAGCCGGGGGCGGCGGGGGCGCTCATCGGCGTGACGCTAGCGGTGCCGGGTGAACGACGGGTGCGCCTGCGCCGCCGTCGGTCAGGCGGCGCAGCAGCGGGGCGGTGCGGAACCCGACCAGCGAGCGCATGACCAGCGATGTGGACGTGCGCTCCACCCCGTCGATCGCGAGCAGGTGCCCGGCGATCCGGTAGAGGTCGTCGGCGTCGCGGGCGACCAGGTGCACCAGCAGGTCCTCGGGGCCGGAGACGCCGTGCACCTCCAGCACCTCCGGTACCCGGTCCAGTGCGTCGGCGACGGCGGCGAGCTCGCGCTGCACCACCCGCACCGTCACGAACGCGGTCAGCGGGTAGCCGAGCGCCGCCGGGTCGACCCGGCGCTCGAAGGTGTCCAGCGCGCCGAGCCGGTCCAGCTTGGCCAGCCGGGCCTGCACGGTGTTGCGGGACAGGCCGACCCGTTCGGCGAGGGCGAGCACCGTCGCGCGCGGGTCCTGCGCCAGGGCCAGCAGCAGCCGGGCGTCGTGGCCGTCGAGCGCGGCCCGCCCGTCGCCGGTCGTTCCCGTCACGTGGTGCCCCTCCTCGTGTCCGCGGGTGCGCATTATGCCGCCCCGGCGCGCGTCCCGCCCGGCCCGTCGCGTGCACTCTGCTCAGTCGTGTGGGCTGTGGTTGTGCACTCGTCGGTGTGGTGGTGGGCTGGCTGGGCAGGCTGCATGAGCGACGAGGCTGGAGTGGTGGGCGATGGGCACGCAGACGGTGACGACGGACACGCTCGTCGAGATCGAGAAGCGGGTGCTGTGGCTGTCCACCGCGATCGTCGACGCGGCCAACCGGCGCGGTGACCCCAGCGGGCTGAAGGTGGGTGGGCACCAGGCGTCGTCGGCGTCGATGACCACGATCATGACCTCGCTGTGGTTCGAGCACCTGCGGGCCGGGGACCGGGTCTCGGTCAAGCCGCACGCCTCGCCGGTGCTGCACGCGATCAACTACCTGCTCGGCGAGCTCGACGAGCGCTACCTGGGCACGTTGCGCGCCTTCGGCGGGCTGCAGTCCTACCCGTCGCGGTCCAAGGACCCCGACCCGGTCGACTACTCGACCGGCTCGGTGGGGATCGGCGCGACCGCCCCGATCTGGGGTGCGCTGGCCCGCCGCTACGTCGACACCCACTTCGGGGGCGCCGGACAGGGCAGGCAGTACTCCCTGGTCGGCGACGCCGAGCTCGACGAGGGCGCCGTCTGGGAGGCCATCCTCGACCCGATGGTCGGTGAGCTGGGCGAGGTCGTGTGGATCGTCGACCTGAACCGGCAGTCCCTGGACCGGGTCGTCCCCGCGATCGGCGCGCCGCGGATCGAGGGCATGTTCTCCGCGGCCGGCTGGCAGGTCCTCACCGTCAAGTACGGCAGGCTGCTGCACGAGCTGTTCGACCGCCCCGGCGGCGACGCGCTGCGCGCCCGGATCGACACCATGCAGAACGCGGAGTACCAGCGGCTGCTGCGCTGCGACGCCGACGAGGTCCGCACCCGGCTCCCCGACGGGCACGCCGACCTGGAGGAGCTCGTCGCCGGCCTCGACGACGACACCCTGCTCGCCGCGGTGCGCAACCTCGGCGGGCACGACACCGCCGCGCTGCGCGACGCGTTCTCCGCGATCGACGACACCCGGCCCACGGTGATCCTCGCCTACACCGTCAAGGGCCACGGCCTCGCGACCGCGGGCCACCCGCAGAACCACGGCTCGATCCTGAGCGCCGACCAGGTCCGCGAGCTGGCCGACGCCGTCGGCGCCGACCCCGACGACCCCTGGCGGCGCTTCGACCCGGAGTCCCCGGCGGGCGAGGTGGTGGCCGGCGCGGCGCGGCGGCTGCACCGCGACCCGGTCGACGACCAGCCGGTCCCGCCGCTGCCGACCGACATCGGGCGCACCCCGACCGGGCGCGCCACCACCCAGGCCGCGCTCGGCCGGGCCCTGCTCGACCTCACCCGCGAGGCCCCCGAGGCGGCCGGCCGGGTGGTCACGCTCTGCCCGGACGTGTCGTCGTCGACGAACCTGGGCGGCTGGGTGAACAAGGTCGGCGTCTGGTCCACCGCGGAGCGCAAGGACTGGTTCGACGACGACCCCGAGACGATCCTGCACTGGCGCGAGCGGCCCACCGGCCAGCACCTGGAGCTGGGCATCGCCGAGGGGAACCTGGTCGGGGCGCTGGGGGAGCTGGGGGCGACCTGGTCGCGCTGGGGCCGTCCGGTGCTGCCGATCGGGGTGCTCTACGACCCGTTCGTCGAGCGCGCGCTGGAGCCGTGGTCGTTCGGCATCTACGCGGGCGGCCAGTCGATCCTCGTCGGCACGCCCTCCGGGGTGTCGCTGGCCCCCGAGGGCGGTGCCCACCAGTCGGTGACGACGCCGTCGGTCGGGCTGGAGCAGCCCGGCTGCGTCACCTACGAGCCGGCGTTCGCCATCGACACCGAGTGGACGCTGCTCGCCTCGCTCGCCCGGCTCGGCCGCCCGGACGGCACCAGCGCCTACCTGCGCCTGTCGACGAGGCCGGTGGACCAGACCCTCGCGGCGGTCCCGGCCGACCCGGCCGCGCGCGAGCGGCGCCGGCGCCAGGTGGTCGCCGGGGCCTACCCGCTGCGTCGCGCCGCGGGCACGCCCGCGCTGACCATCGCGGTCGCCGGGGCGCCGACGACCGAGGCACTCGCCGCGGCGGACCGGCTCGCCGAGCTCGGCCACGATGTCGACGTCGTCGTGGTGACCAGCCCGGGGCTGCTGTTCGACGCCCTGCAGGCCCGCGCCGGACGCCCCGCCCGTCCGCAGGCCGAGCCGTGGATCCTGGAGTCGGCGTTCCCCGCGCGCCGGGCCGCGCCGCTGGTCACCCTGCTCGACGGGCACCCGCACACCCTCGCGTTCCTCGCCGGGGTCAACCGGGTCCCGGCGACGCACCTGGGCGTGCACCGCTTCGGGCAGTCCGGCGACCTCGCCTCGGTCTACGCCCACCACGGGCTCGACGCGGACACGGTCGTGGCGGCCGGGCTCGACCTGCTCTAGGCGGAACCGGACACCGGGTGACGTACGTCGCTGGATCACACAAACGATAATGACTACGGTTACAGACCATGCTGCTTCTGGGGTTGGCGTCGGTCACCTTCCGTGAGAGATCCGTTCCGGACGTCGTGCGCCTGGCGGTCGACGCCGGCTCCGAGGTCGTCGAGTGGGCCGGGGACCGGCACGTCCGCCCCGGTGACCGGGCGGCGGCGTCGGCGGCCCGCGGTGCGTGCGCGGGTGCCGGGCTGCGGATCGGGACCTACGGCAGCTACCACAAGGCCGGCGCGTCCGACCCCGGCGAGTTCGACGCCGTCGTCGCGACGGCGGCCGAGCTCGGCGCCCCGCGGGTGCGGGTCTGGGCGGGGACGTCGGCCTCGGCCGACGTGTCGCCCGCCGCGCGCGCCGCCACCGTGGACGCGCTGCGGCGCTGCGCCGACGCCGTCGCCGAGCGGGGGATGGGGCTGCTCGTCGAGCACCACGTCGAGTCCCTCACCGACGGCCTCGACACCGCGCTGAGGCTGCGCGCCGAGGTCGGCCACCCGGCCCTGGTCACCCACTGGCAGCCCCGCGAGCTGCCCGACACCGACGCCTGCCTGGTCGAGGTCCGTGCGCTGCGCCCGGCCACCGTGCACGCGTTCTCCTGGGGGGCCGACGGCTGGACCGAGCGGCTG
The DNA here is from genome assembly GCF_017312135.1 of Pseudonocardia sp. TMWB2A. NCBI lineage: Bacteria > Bacillati > Actinomycetota > Actinomycetes > Pseudonocardiales > Pseudonocardiaceae > Pseudonocardia > Pseudonocardia sp. TMWB2A. The sequence continues at coordinate 4,562,060 of NZ_QKQY01000002.1, read as the reverse complement.
CCGCTCGCCGACCGCGCCGATCTGTGGGCCCCGGTGCTCGCCGAGCTCACCGCGCAGTCCCGCGACGACGGCACCGACACCGAGGTGCTGCTGGAGTTCGTCCCCGGCGACACCGCCGCCTCGCTGCGCCGCGACGCCGCCGCGCTGCGCGACCTGCGGGCCGGACGCGACCTGGCCGGTGCGCGATGAGCGCCGGTCCCCTGTCCGCCGGTGCCGCCGCCCGGTCCGCCGCACCTGCTCGCGCCGTTGCTGCCGCCCGGTCCACCGCCCGGCCGGCCCGTGCCTCCCGGATCGCCGCGCTGCTGCCGGTCGCGGTGGTCGCGCTGCTGCTCGCCGGGTGCGGCGGGACGGCCGCGCCGGAGGCGGCCGCCGAGCGGCCCGCCGTCAGCCGCGACGTCGCGCCGCTGGAGCCGGCGCTCTCGGTCACCGACCCGCGCGGCACCGCCGTCACCGTGCCGGCCCCGCCGACGCGGATCGTCTGCCTGACCGGCCTGTGCGACGACATGGTCGTCGAGCTGGGGCTCACCCCGGCCGGCACCTCCACCCCGGCCCTGCTGAAGAACCCCGTGCTGCTCGGCGACCGCGCCGCGCAGGTCCCGACCGTCGCCGGCAGCTTCGGCAGCGAGGACGTCGAGTCCATCGCCGCGCTGCGCCCCGACCTCGTGATCGGCCTCGGCGGGGTGCACGAGCCGCTGCGTGCGGCCGTCGAACGCTTCGCCCCGCTCTGGCTGGTCCAGCCCACCACCTGGGAGGAGTCCGTCGGGTACCTGCGTGCGCTCGGGTCGCTGACCGGACGCACCGGCGAGGCCACCGCCGCGGAGCAGCGCTTCCGCACCACCCTCGCCGACGGCGTCGAGCAGGCCCGCGCCACCGGCCGGGCCGACCGGAAGGTGCTGCTGATGTACGGCAGCGCCGACACCATCGGCGTCGACACCACCGACACCGTCAACGGCGACCTGCTCGCGACGCTCTACGACTACCCGTTCGTCCCGCGCGGCGCCGACGTCGAGACCGCCAGCACCTACAGCGTCGAGGAGATCCTCGCCCGGGCGCCGGACGTGGTGTTCGCCTACTCGCTGCTGTTCTCCTCCGCCGACCGCACCCTCACCGACCAGCTCGCCGACAACCCGGTCTGGCAGCAGGTCCCGGCCGTGGCGGCGCGGCAGGTGCACGAGATGGACCCCCGGCTGTGGGGCAGCGGCCGCGGCACGCGCAGCCTGGGCGCGATCGTCACCCAGTCGCTCGCGGCGGTCCCCGGCCGGTGAGACGGGCCCTGCTGCTGCTCGCCGTCGCGCTCGGGGCGGTGCTGCTCGCCGCGCTGGTCCTCGGGACCGGCACCCCGGCCGTCGCCCCGCACCGGCTGCCCGCCGTGCTGGGCGCGGCGGGCGGGATCGAGCACGTCGTCGTCACCGAGCTGCGGGTGCCGCGGCTGCTGCTCGGCGTGCTCACCGGTGCCGCGCTCGGGCTGGCCGGGCTGCTGCTGCAGGACGGCCTGCGCAACCCGCTCGCCGTCCCCGAGCTGCTCGGGGTGTCCTCCGGCGCGGCGGCCGCGGTGGCGGTCACGATCGTCACCGGGGCCGCGGTCCCGTTCGCGCCGCTACTGCCCGCCGTGGTCGGTGCGGTGACCGGGGGAGCGCTCACCCTGCTCGCCGTCCGCGGCGCCGTCGGACCGGCCGCGGTCCTGCTGATCGGGGCCGGGGTGGGCGCGGCGCTGCAGGCGCTGCTGCTCGCGGCGGTCGCGATGACCGGGTCGTCGGAGCAGGGGGTGCTGGTGCGCTATCTGCTGGGCTCGCTGACCGGCACGACGTGGGCGACGGTGACGCCGGTGCTGCCCGCGCTGGCGGTCGCGTTCGTCGCTGGGGTCGCGGTGCTGCCGCTGCTGGGGCCGCTGCGTCTCGGCGACGACGCCGCCTCCGCGCTGGGCCTGCGCACCGGCGCGGCCCGGGCGGCGGTGCTGGGCGTGGCCTGCCTGCTCGTCGCCGCCGTCGTCGGTCCGGCCGGGCCGGTCGCCTGGGTCGGTTTCCTCGCCCCGCAGCTGGTGCGGGTGCTGCTCCCCGCGGCCCGGCCGCTGCCCCGCGCCGCGGCCTGCGCCGGGGCGGGCGCGGCCGTGGTCGTCGTCGCGGACCTGCTGGCCCGCACCGTGCTGTACCCGGTGGAGCTGCCGGTCGGCGGCTTCACCGCCGGGGTCGCGATCGTCGCGGGCGGGCTGCTGCTGGTGTGGCGACGCCCGCGGGCCGCCCGCACGGCCGGTCCCGCCCGCACCGACCGTACCGCCGCGGCGGTGGACCGGTGAACCGCTCGGTGGGCCGGGGCGCGACGCTCGCGGCCCGGTTCGGGCTGCTCGGACTGTGCGTGGCGGTCGCCGCCCTGGCCGGGCTCCTGGTCGGCACCGCCGTCGGGCCCGGCACCGCGCTCGCGGCGCTCGCCGGGGTCGCGGACCCGCTGTCCACCGACCTCGTCCGGGAGCTGCGGGCGCCGCGGGTGCTGGTCGGGCTCGCGGCCGGTGCCTGCCTCGGCGTCGCCGGGACGGTGCTGCAGGCGGTGCTGCGCAACCCGCTCGCCTCCCCGGAGGTGACCGGCGTCGGCTCCGGTGCGGTGCTCGGCGCGGTGCTGGGGACCGTGCTCGGCGGGCCCGTCGGCACCCCGCTCGGCGTGCTCGCCGTGGCCCTGCTCGGCGGGACGCTCGGCGGCGGGGTGCTGTGGCTGCTCGCCGGCCGGGCCGCGGGGCCGGGCACCGCGGACCCGCTGCGGCTCGCCGTCGTCGGGGTGCTGGTGTCGGCGGTGCTCGGTGGGACGACGTTGCTGCTGCTCACCGCCCGCCCGCAGCTGGCCGGGTCGATGGTCCGGTGGCTGGTCGGCTCGCTCAACGGGCGTGGCTGGGAGCACTGGGCCGCGCTCTGGCCGGTCGCGCTCACCGCGGTGGTCCTCGCGGTGCTGCTCGGCCCGGTGCTCGCCGTCCTCGGCGTCGACGACGACCACGCCCGCGGCGTCGGCCTCGCCGTGTCCGGATGGCGCTCGGCCGCGGTGCTGCTGGCCGTGCTCGCCACCGGCGGGGCGGTCGCGGCGGTCGGGGCGCTCGCGTTCGTCGGGCTGCTCGCCCCGCACCTGGCCCGTGCGGTGCTCGGGGTGCGGGGCGCGGCCGACCCACGGCTGCTCGTGCCCGCGGCGGCGGCGGCCGGTGCGGGGACGGTCGTCGCCGCCGACGTCGTCGCCCAGCTGCTGACGGCGCTCGCCCCGGCCGGTGACCGGCCGATCGGGGTGCCCGCGGGAGCGGTGACGGCGGTCGCCGGCGCGGTGGTGCTCATCGGGATCGTCCGCCGACGGTCCCGCACGACGGTGGGAGGTGCGCTGTGACGGTGCTCAGGGCCGAGGGGGTGACGGTGTGCTTCGACGGGCGCACCGTGCTCGACGGCGTCGACCTGGCGGTCGCCCGCGGGCAGTGGCTGTCGCTGGTGGGGCGCAACGGCTGCGGGAAGACCACGCTGCTGCGGGTGCTCGCCGGGCTGCACCGGCCCGACGCGGGCGCCGTGCACCTGGCCGACCGGCCGCTGGCCGGGACCCCGCGCCGGGAGGTCGCGAAGCGGGTCGCGGTGCTGCCGCAGGCCCTGCCGCCGCTGGGCGGGGTGACGGTGCGGGCGCTCGTCGCGCAGGGCCGCTACGCCGTCCGCGGCCCGCTGGGCATGCTCGGCGGCGGCGCCGACGCGGCGGTCTCCGACGCACTGGCGGCCACCGGCACCGAGGCGTGGGCCGACACCCCGGTCGAGCTGCTGTCGGGCGGGGAACGCCAGCGGGTGCGGATCGCGCTCGCCCTGGCCCAGGACGCCCCGGTGCTGCTGCTCGACGAGCCCACCACCTACCTCGACGTCCGCCACCAGCTGGAGGTGCTCGACCTGGTCCGGGAGCTGCAGGAGCAGCGCGGCCTGACCGTCGTCGCGGTGCTGCACGACCTCGCCCAGGCCGCGCGGTGCGCGGACCGGATCGTCGCGCTGCGCGACGGGCGGGTGCACGCCGACGGGGCCCCCGGCGACGTCGTCGACGAGCGGCTGCTGGCCGAGGTGTTCGGGGTGCGTGGGGTCGTCTCGACCCACGAGGGACGGCTGACCTGCAGCTACCTCGACGCCGACCCGGCCCGCAGCGTCAGCGCCTGAGCCCGGCGTCGGCGCCCTGGTCCGGGGTCGGCGCGCCGACCCCGGCAACTGCGTCCGACCCCGGCCGCGGCGCCCGCGTCGCCGGGCGTCGCGTTGTCGTGGTTCCGGCCACCGTGTCGTCACCGCCGGCGGCCGGCCGACGATCGCGCGGGACCCGCGACGGGCCCTACCCGCGGGCGGCCCGGCGCAGGGGCGGGGTGAGCCACGCCAGCGCGACCCCGACGGCCAGCACCGCGGCCCCGGCCGCCAGACCGCCGCGTGGGCCCGCCGGTGTCGTCGCCACGACGCCGGCCAGGGCCGCCCCGGCGGGGGTGCCGAGGCCCCAGGACAGCATCCGCGCGGTCGTCGAGACCCGGGCGCGGGCGTGCTCGGGGGTGACCTGCAGCCGGTAGGTGACGGCGTTGAGCACGACCGTCGAGTACGCCGCCCCGAACGCCGTCGCGGCGAGGAGTGCGGGGACCCAGTGCGTCGCCGACACCACCGCGACCGCGCAGGCCAGCGAGACCGGGAGCCCGGCCAGTGCGAGCCGGGCCCCGCCCCAGCGCGCCGACAGCCGCGGGACCAGCCGGGCCGCGGCCAGCCCGCCCACACCCCAACAGGCGAACAGGAGACCGAGCCGGGCGTCGCCGTCGGCGCGGATGCCGAGCACCCGGTCCGCCCACGGCACGGTCATCGCGAGCCAGGCGCCGCCCGCGACGGCCTGGGTGGTGCCGACCAGCGTCAGCGTGCGGACCACCGGGTTGCCCAGGAGCAGCGCCAGGCCCTCGCGCACGTCGGCGAGGATCCGGGTCGGCGCGCGGGTGCCGGGCCCGGGGGACAGGCGCCCGGCGACCGACCGGATCAGCAGCGCCGACGCGACCGCGGTGAGCGCGGTGACCGACAGCAGCCCGGCCGGGGCCAGGGTCGCGACGGCCAGCCCGGCGAGCGGCGGCACGACCAGCTCGACGACGGTCGTCGCGCCGTAGAGGGTGGAGAACGCCGCGGTGATCCGGTCCGGCCCGACCAGCGTGGGCAGGGCGCCGAAGTTCGCGGCGTCGAAGAAGACGAAGCCGGTCTGCACCGCGACCGCCGTGCCGAGCACCTGCCACGGCGTGAGCACCCCCGCCCACCAGGCGAGCGGGATCCCCGCCAGCACCGCGCCGCACGCCAGGTCGACGCCGACCATCAGCCGCCTGCGGTCGACCCGGTCGGCCAGCGCGCCCGCGACCAGCCCGAACAGCAGGTAGGGCAGTGCCTCCGCGGTCGCGATCGCCGCCGTCCACGCGGGCGATCCGGTCAGCCGGTAGACGAGCACGGGCAGAGCGACCGCGGCGACCAGGGAACCGGCGACCGAGACGACCCGGGCGGCGAGATAGCGGCGCAGGTCGGTGCGTTCGTGCTCGGGGGCGGTCGGGGCCGTCTCGCTCACGGGGTCCTTCCGTCGGGGTTGCGCGAACCATAGTGTGAAACGACAGTCATCACCAATAGCAGGTAACGAGACATCCACCACTGTTGAAAATCGATGTCGTTTATGGCCACGATGGAGTGGTCCGGAACCGGACGATGTCACCCACTGGAGGAGAAAACGATGAAGGACATCTTCACCGAGCTCGAGGCCGAGCGCGCCCTGCCGCACAACTCCGCGAGCCACTCCAACGCCCTGGTCGAGAACCCGTTCGCGACCGAGCAGGCCGCCGAGCAGGAGTGACACCCGCCGCGGGCCCGGCACCGGCGACGGTGCCGGGCCCGCGGTCTGCCGTGACCGACCGACGGACCAGGGAGTGCGAGTGGAACGACTGCGACCGGGCGTGAGCGTGTTCGAGGTCCCCGGGCGGGGCTCGGCGCTGCGGGAGGCCTCCGGCCGGTTGCGCGGGGTCGACCTGCCCCGCGGCACTGTCGAGGCGCTCACCCGCTGGTTCGACGGCGCCGACCCGGTGCCCCCGCCGGGGCTCGACCCGGAGCGGGGCGCGTTCGCCGCGGCCGGCTACCTGGACGAGGCCCCGCCGCCGCGGACCGCCACCGTGACCGTCGCCGGGCGGGGGGCGTTGGCCGACGCCGTCGCCGCCGCGCTCACCGGGCCGGGGCTGCGGGTCCGGCGCGGGGACCTCGACTCCATCACCGCCGACACCGACACCGACACCGCCGACACGGACACGGATGCGGTGTGCGCCGTCGCGGACGGGCCCGCCCCGGCCGCCTGGACCGCGCTCGACTCGTTGCCCGAGCGCGGGACCGCCTGGTTCCGGCTCGCCGTCGAAGGACGGCACGGCATCCTCGAACCGCCCGCCGTGCACCCCGGCGACGCCGGGCACACCGACGTCCGCGCCCGCCGCCTCGCCGCGGCCGGGTCCGGGCACCCGCACCTACTCGCCTACTGGGACGCCGCGCCCGTCGCCCCGACCGGTCCCGGCGACCACGCCCTGCTGGCCGCGCTGCTCGCCGCCGACGTGCGCGCCTGGGCCGCCGGCCACGACACCCCGGCGACCGGTGACCTGGTCCCGGCCGCCCTGCCGGCCCGGCGACGTCTGCGGGTGGTCGACCTCGACACCGCCGCGATCGCCGACCACGCGCTGCTGCCGGTGCCCGACAGCGCGCCGTGACCGACCTCGACCTGCCCGGCGCGGACGGGGTCCGGCTCGCCGCCACCCTCGTCCGCCCCGCCGCCGCGACCTGGCCCGCGGTGCTGATCCGCACGCCCTACGGCCGCGAGCGGCTGCTGCCCGAGGCCCGCGGCTGGGCCGCGCACGGGTTCGGCGCGCTGGTCGTCGACGTCCGGGGGCGAGGCGGCTCGACGGGGGAGTTCCGGCCCTACGCCCACGAGACCGACGACGGCGTCGCCGCACTCGCCGCGCTGCGCGCGATCCCCGGCTGTGACGGGCGGGTCGTGCTCGCCGGCGCCAGCTACGGGGCGCACTGCGCCCTCGCCGGTGCCCTCGCCGACCCCGAGGTGTGCGGGGTGCTCGCCGCGGTCCCCGCGCTCGGGCCCGGCGAGACCGCCCGCGAACCCGGCGGCGCCGCCCGGCTGGCCTGCCGGATCGGCTGGTGGTCCGAGCACGGTGCGGACGCGCGTCCCGCCGCCCCGTCGGCAGCCGCGACGCTGCCGGTCACCGCGGCGCTGGCCCCGGCCCCCGACGGGTGGGCCGAGCTGTGGGACGCCCCCGCGGAGACGCCGTGGCTGTGGGACGGGATCGCGCGGGCCGCGATGCCGCTGCTCGCCGTCGGGGGCACCGCGGACCCGTTCGCCGCCCGCACCGGTGAGCTCGCCCGGCGCTGGGGCGGGCCGTCACGGCTGGTCCTGGGGCCGTGGGGGCACGATCTCGACGCCCCGGCGCCCGGCGCGGTCCTGGCCGGACGGCGGATCGGCACGGTCTACGCCGCCTGGGCCCGTGCCGCGGTGCAGGGCCGGCCGCGGGGGCGCGGGGCACTCGTCGCGGTGGGGGAGACGGGGCGCTGGGTGCGGGCCGGGGACGGGCCGACGCTCACGGTCGACGCGACGCCGCCGGACGGGTTCCCCGCTGGGTTCGTCGCCGACCCCGGGCGGCCCGTCCGGTCCCGCCCACCCGGCGCACCCACGCCGGCTCCCGCGCCGACCGACGGCGCCGCTCCCGCCGCTACGCCCCCCGCGGCGACCACTGCGGCGAGCACTGCGGCGAGCACTGCGGCGAGCACCGACACCAGCACCGGGATGACAGCCGCGACCACCAGCGCGACCACCGCCGCGACCACCGAGACGGCCGCCGCGGGACACCCCGCCGACCGGGTCGTCGCCCACACCCCGCCGCTGCCGGCGGGGGCGCTCGCCGGGCCCCTGGTCGTCACCGTCACCGGCGACACCGACGCCCTGGACGCAGACTGGGTCGTCCGGGTCGGACTCCGCGGCCACGACCTCGTCACCGCCGTGCACCGGCACCGCGGCCCGGCGTCGCGGCAGGTCGTCGTCACCACCCCGCCGGTCGGCGCCGCCGTGCACGAGGGCGACCGGCTGCGCGTCGAGATCGCCGGGCACCACTGGCCCGCCCACGCCCGCAACCCGCACACCGGACAGGACCCGGCGCACGCGACCGACCTGCGCGCCGACCACCGCACCGTGCACGCGCTGCGCCTGGACCTGCCGCACGTCCGACCCGGCCGCGACGAGGTCGCCGCGGCCGCCATCCCCGAGGAGGTCACCCTGTGACGGCACCGACCGTTCCCGCACTGCCGGTGGAGGCGCTGGTCGACCCGCTGAGCGGGATCGTCCGCCGGCTCGTCGACGTCGCCCCCGTACCGGGGCTGCCCGCCGCCTACACCGCCGTCACCGCGGAGGTGTCCGACGCGCGCCGGCTCGGCGCCTGGCCCGCGGACCGGGTCAGCCTCGGCACCACCTTCGGCGACCGCGACGGCGCCCGCACCGCCGCGCTCGGCGAGGCGGTCGAGCGCTACTGCGGCAACCGCGTCCCGCGCGACCTGCCGCTGACCACGGCCGCGGAGCTGCGCGCCGCGGGACACCGGTGCTGGGGGCCCGAGGAGCTGCCGCTGCTCGCGCCCTGGCAGGACGGCCGCCCCTACCAGCGCTTCACCGAGGACCTGCCGATCCGCTGGATCGCCGGCGTCGAGGCCGACGGGGAGCCGGCCTGGCTGCCCGCCTCCTGGGCGCTGCTCAACCACCACAGCGGGGCCCGTCGCGACGAACCCCGCTTCCACCACCTCAACTACGCCGGCATCGCCACCGGCGACGGCGCCACCGACGCCCACCGGCGCGGCCTGCTCGAGCTCGTCGAACGCGACGCGCTGGAACGCTGGTGGCACCTCGGCCTGCCCTCCCACGGCATCGACCGGGCCTCGGTCCCCGGGCTCGACGCCGCGCTGGCCGGCGCCGCGTTCGACGTCCACCTCGTCGAGCTGCCCACCGAGTACCCTGCGGCCGTGGTCGGGGCTGTCGTCGTCGACCCGGAGACCGGGATCGTCGCCGGGGGCGGCGCCGCCCGCTTCGACGCCGCCGAGGCCGCCACCAAGGCGGTGCTGGAGGCCGTCCACACCTGGGTGTTCACCCGCGGCCTGCTCGACCCCGACGGCTGGGTGTACGCCTCGATCGACGCCGGTGTCCTCGCCCACGGTCTCTACCTCGACCACCGCGCCGACCGCCGCTACCGCGACGACGCCGGAGAGCGCTACGCCGCCGTGCGCGACCTCGGCGCCCAGGTGCAGGTGTGGCTCGACCCGCGCGTCCGGGAGGAGCACCTGCCCCGGTTCACCGCGCCCGCGACCCGCGGCCCGCTGCGCACCGGGCCGGCCGGGGACCTCGGGTCGCTGACCGCCGCGCTGCTCGCCGACGGGCACCGCATCGCCCGTGTCGACCTCACCACGCCCGACGTCGCCGAGACCGGGTGGCGGGTGGTCCGCACCTGCGCCACCGGGCTCGTGCCGAACGCGCCCGCCGCGTTCCGGTACTGGGGGCTGCCCCGCTGGCGCGACACCGCCCGCGCCCACGGGCTCGACCTCGACCCGGCCTCCGGGCCCGACGGGCTGGTGCACTGCCCGCCGCCGTTCCTGTGACGGTGCAGCCCCCGGGCCGGGCCGCGCCGGACCCGCAGCGGGACGGCGGCGCCGTGGATCCCCGGACCGCCGCGGCGTTCCGGCTCGCCTGGTCCGGTGCCGACCCGGGCCCCACCGACCACACCGCGCGCCCCGCCGAGGCGACCACGGCGACCCGGCCGGTGCCCCTGACCCGCGACGGCACGGGGACCGGTGCGCTGCTGGCGCTGTCGCTGGCCGCCGACCCGGACCGGGCGGTCGGCGGCGTGCGGCTGCGCCGGGTGCCCTCGGCGGGCGGCCGCTACCCGGTCGACGCCCGGGTCGGCGGCCGTGTCCATGACCCGACCACGGGCGGCGACGACGGCGGTCGCGTCTACGACCCGCTCGCCCACGCCCTCGACGGCGGGCCCGCCCGGCCCGGCGCAACCGGACCCGGCAGCCGCGACCGGCCCGGCGCCGTCGCCCCGGCCCTTCCCGACCCGGACCACGACGATCACGAGGACGTCGTCCTCCACCTCACGCCGGAGCGGACCGCGTGGCGCTACGGCCCCCGCTCGCTGCCGGTGCTGCTGCTCGACCTCGGCCACGCGGCCGCCGCCGTCCTCGCCGCCGCGGCCACCCTGCGACGACCCCGGACGGCCCACCTCGTCTCCGACGGCGACCACTCCCGCGTCGTGCTCACGACCGGACCCGGCCCCGACGGCGCCGTCCCGCTCGGTGCGAGCGCGGCCCCGCACCCGTCGGCCGTGCTCCGCGCACGCCACTCGGCGCCGTTCGCGAGCCTGCAACCTCCCGTCGCCGACCCCGGACTCGACCGGGTCGCCCGGGCCCGGCTCGGCGTGGGACAGCACGCGGCCCTGCTCGACGCGGGCCACCCGCTCGCGGCCGCGCTGACCCGGCGGGCCTGCGGCCTGCCCGACCTCACCGGCGTCGGCGGGCTGCTCGTCGTCACCGGGGACGTCGACCCCGGCCCGGACACCGTCGCCCAGCACGTCCGGTCCGGCCTCGCCGTCCACGACGCCTGGCTGGCCGCCACCGCGGCCGGACTCACGGCCCGGCCGGTCGGCTGCTGGGTCGAGGCGGTGCTGCACGGACCCGGCGGCCGGGGCCGGGTCCAGCACGCCCTCGCCCTCGGCGGCTGACCCGCCGGGGGAGGACCGGTCAGGTCGCGGGCGGCAGCGGCGGCGCGGGCGGCTCGTGCGGCGGCTCGTCGCCGGACTTCCCGCCCGGCTTGTCGTCGCCACCGCCGGCGAGGAACCGCTCGAACTCCGCGGCCAGCTCGTCGCCGCTGGGCAGCTCGCCGCCCTCCAGGCCGTCCCGCAGGTCACCGGACTCCCGGGCCGCGACGACCTGGTCGTACTGCTCCTCCAGCGCCGAGACGACCTGCCCGACCTCGTCCGACGCCGCCATCTGCTCGGCGATCTCGGACTCGGCCTGTTCGGCGGCGCGGGTCAGCGTCTCGGTCGGTAGGTAGAGCCCCGCCGACAGCCCCGCGTGGTCCAGCAGCACCCGCGCGGCCTGCGGGTACGCCGAGCGCGACAGGTAGTGCGGCACGTGCACGGCGTAGCCCACGACGTCCTGCCCGGCCTGCCCGAGGCGGTACTCCAGCAACGCCGCGGCACTGCCCGGGACGTCGGCGGTCGCGAACCACGGGGTGTGGCCCTCCACCAGCTCCGGGCGGGTGCCGTGCGCGGTCACCCCGATCGGACGGGTGTGCGGCACGGCCATCGGGATGCCCTGCAACGTGATCACCAGCCGGACCCCGAGCTGCTCGACCAGCAGCCCGACCGCGGCGACGAACCGCTCCCACTGCATGTCCGGCTCCGGGCCGGCGAGCAGCAGGTACTGCGTGTCCCCGGTGTCGGTCAGCGCGACGACGTCGAGCTCCGGCGGGTCGTAGTCGGCCCAGCGGTCGGTCTCGAACCGCAGCGGCGGGCGCCGCGACCGGTAGTCCACGAGCTGGTCGACGTCGAACCGGGCCACCCGGACCGCCTCGCGTTCGTCGGTCAGCGCGCCGACCGCGAGCGCACCCGCGTTGCCGGCGTCGACGAAACCGTCCAGCACGACGATCAGGACCGGCTCGTCGAGCGCCGGCGCGGCCGGGTCGACCTGGTACAGCTGAGCGGGATCGAGCACCGGCGTCCTCCGAGTCGTGGCGTGCACCGCGACCCTATCCGGAGCCCCCCACGGCCTGCCCGGTCGCGGTGTGACCACCGACCCCGTGTGACGCGGCCCCGCCGGGACACCCCGCCCGTCCGGGATGGACCAGAATGGTCGTTCGTCATGCACACGTCACGTCGCGCTTACCTCGTCTGGTCCGCCGGTCTGTTCGCCTACGTCGTGGCGGTGCTGCAACGCAGCTCGTTCGGCGTCTCCGGGCTGGAGGCGGCGGACCGGTTCGGTGCGTCCCCGACCGTGCTCGCCGGGTTCCTCGTCCTGCAGCTGCTCGTCTACGCCGCCCTCCAGGTGCCGGTCGGGCTGCTGCTCGACCGGTTCGGCGCCCGCACCATGGTGCTCGCCGGCGCCGTCACCATGACCGCGGCGCAGGTGCTCGTCGCACTCGCCACCTCGCTGCCGCTGGCCATCGCCGCCCGCGTGCTCGTCGGCGTCGGCGACGCCCTGACCTTCATCTCGGTGCTGTCGGTGCTGTCCACCTGGTTCGCGCCGCGCCGGGTGCCGCTGATGACACAGATCACGGCGCTGCTGGGCCAGTTCGGCCAGGTGCTCTCCGCGATCCCGCTCGCCACCGTCCTGCACGCCTACGGCTGGACGACCGCGTTCCTGTCCGCCGCCGGGATCGGCGTCGTCGCCGCGGTCGCGGTGCTCGCCGTGTTCCGCGACCGCCCGCCCGGTAGCCTCGCCCCGGCCCCGGCGAGCAGCCCCCGCGAGGTCGTCGACGGCCTCAAGGGCGCCTGGGCGCACCCGGGCACCCGCCTCGGGCTCTGGTCGCACGCCGGCACCCAGTTCTCCGGCCTGGTGTTCGCGCTGCTGTGGGGCGTGCCCTACCTCGTCGCCGGGCAGGGGATGACCCCCACCGGCGCCTCGGTGATGCTGACCGTGCTCGTCCTCGCCGGCGCCGTCGTCGGCCCGGTGTTCGGCGAGTTCACCGCCCGCCACCCGCTGCGCCGCTCCTGGCTCGTGCTGTCGGTCATCGGCGCGACCGCGCTCGTGTGGACGGTCGTGCTGCTCGTCCCGCCGCCCGCGCCGCTGTGGCTGCTCGTCCTGCTCGTGGTGGTGCTCGCCGCGAACGGGCCCTGCTCCGCCGTCGGCTTCGACTACGCCCGCACCTTCAACCCCGCGCACCGGCGCGGCACCGCCGTCGGGATCGTCAACGTCGGCGGGTTCACCGCCTCGCTCACCACCACACTGCTGGTCGGGCTCGTGCTCAGCGTGTCCGGCGGCTACACCCCCGAGGCGTTCCGGCTGGCCTGGCTCGTGCAGTTCCCGATCTGGGCGCTGACCGCCGTCGCGGTCGTCCTCGCGCGCCGCAAGGCCCGCCGGGTGATGGCCGCCGAGGGCACCGTCGTCCCACCGCTGCGGGAGGCGCTGCGCCGCAACCGGCGCCGGAGACAGGCCCGGTAGACGACGACGGGGGCGGGACCATCGCGGTCCCGCCCCCGTCTCAGTCGGTGCGGCCTGCTCGTTCGGCGGGCCTCACCCGGTGTCGTCTGCTCGTTCGGCGGGCCTCACTCGGCGAGCAGCCGGTACAGCGCCTTCCGGGCCTCGGTCAGCGCCTCGGTCGCCGACGCCACCTGCGCCTCGGAGCCGGCCTCGGCGACCTGCCGCGCGGCGGCGGCGAGCCGGCCGAGCTCGGTGACCAGGCCGGTCGCCGGGTCCGACTCGGCGGCCTCGGCGTCCTCGGCGAAGGGCGCCCACACCGCGTCGAGCTCGGCGCGGTGCTCCTCGACGTGCCGGGTGCCCTCCTCGGTCAGGTGGACGACCCGGCGGCCCTCGGTCTGCTCGGACCGGACCAGGCCCTCGTCCTCCAGCTGGGACAGCATCGGGTACACCGAGCCGGGGCTCGGCTTCCACTGCCCGCCGGAGCGGCCGGTGATCTCCTGGATGATCTCGTAGCCGTGCCGCGGGCCGTCGGCGACGACCGCGAGCACCGCGGTGCGCACGTCGCCGCGGGCACGCTTGCCGCGCCGGCCGCGGGGCCCACCGGGACCGAAGCCGCCGGGGCCGAAGGCGCCGCCCGGGCCGAAGCCACCGGGGCCGAACCCACCGGGGCCGAAGCCGCCGGGACCGAACGGTCCGCCGGGGCCGAAGCCGCGGCCGGGACCGAAGCCCCGCCCGCCGGGCCCGTGTCCGCGGCGGTGGGCGCGACCGCGGCGGTGGCCGGGTCCGCCCTCGTCGCGGGCGTCGTCACGGGGGTCGTCACGGTCGTCGCCGTGGAAGTCAGGGGTGTCGTGCATGGCTGCCTCCTCCGGGCCGCAGGGGAACCCGGCGCCGCGGTGGCCCCGGGGGTGTCGGTGGGTGCGGGGCCCGAACGGGCTCCGGAACATGTCGCGCGTGGTCATGACGCGTGGTCCTCTCGTCGTGAGCCTCCCTCTTCGATCGGCTCGTGTGCTATCACGATATATCGCGACTACTACGCGTTGCAACGGCGATATTCTGAGAATGTCCTGAGGGTGCGCGGGGCGGCCCGTGGCGGGTTCACTGTCCCGGCGGGCCGGCGGGCGGTCCGCCGGATGTGAGGGGGAGTCGTGGGGCGTCACGACGCAGGGGCCGGCCCGGCCGGCGAGGCACCGGAGGACACGGCCGAGGAGGTCGACCTCAGCGAGGTCTCCGCGGCGCAGCTGCGGGACCGGCTCTCCGCGCGGTCCGACGGCCGCGACGACCAGGTCGTCGACGCCGCGCGTGAGCTGCGGGCGAGCCTGGACCGGCTCGGCGCGGGCCTCGCGGCACGGCGCGCGGCGCTCGTCGGACGGGCGGGGGAGATCGCCCGGGCCGCCGTGCCCTACGTCGGCGGCGCCGTCGCGACCGGGGTGGGGGCGGTGCTGGTGGTGCGACGGGCCCGCCGTCCGCGCCGCTCCCGGTACCCCGGGGCGGTCTGACCCAGGCCGGTCCGGGTCAGCGGCTCCCGAGCCCGGCGCGCACCCGCATCAGGGCGAAGCCCAGCAGGTTCTGCCCGGGCCAGCGGTCCGGCGCGCCGAGGTCGGGGTCGTCGGCGGCCAGGCCGATGCCCCAGATCCGGTCGACGGGGGAGGCCTCGACGAGCACCGCGTCGCCGGTGCCCAGCAGGGCCGCGGTGAGCCGCTCGGCCGAGCGGAACTTGGCCCGGTTGCCCTCGACGACGACCTCGACCCGGCGCGCGGCCCACACCTGCGAGTCGAAGCCCCGGACCTCGCGCCCGGCCCGCTTGGCGGTGTCCGGGTCGTCGTCGGACAGGACGCGGGCGAGCGCGTCGTCGTCGCCGAAGGTGCGGGCCTTGGCCGCCATCATCCAGTGCTCGGCGGTGGCGTAGCGGACCCCGTCGACGACGAACGGCGACGGATGCCACTGGCTCAGTACGTGCACGTCGCCCGGCGCGGGCTCGGAGCCCCAGAACGGGACGAACCGCGGGCGCGCCCCCGCCGCGACGGCGGCCCGCAGGGATGCGACGTCGGTCGGGGCGTCCTCGCTCACACCCTCCGATCCTAGGACGTCGGCGGGGTCGCCGCGTCGGCCAGCGCGGACAGCAGCTCGGCCGCGCCCACCCGTCGCTCGGGCGGCACCCGGCCCAGCAGGTCGGCGACCGCGGCGCGACGGTGGGCGTCGACCTCGCGGATCAGCTCCCGTCCGGCCGGGGTGAGCTCGACGAGCAGGTGCCGCCGGTCGTCCGGGTCGGGCCGGCGCTCGACCAGGCCGGCCCGCCCGAGACGCACGAGCACCCGGGTGGCGTTCGACGGATGGACGTCGAGCTCACGCCCGACCGCGGTGACGTTGGTGCGCCCCGCGTCCGCGATCAGCATGAGGACCCGCAGCTGGGGCACGGTCACGGCGTCCCCGGCCGCCGCCACCGCGCGCACGCTGATGCCGGTGAACGCGCGCGCGAGCGCCAGACCGGCCTCCACCGTCGCGCCGTCCGGGTGATCCCGATCTCGGCCGTGTGCGTCGGTCATCCCCGTCCACCTCCCTCACCAGCGATCTTTACTCCGCGCTGACCGTTGCGTCGATCAATCTTTGCCATTGCACAACTACTGCGCAAGCGCAACAATAGGCACGTCGAAGGGAGAGTTCCATGAAGGTGTCGGACATCCTGCGGATCAAGGGCGACACGGTGCACACCGTGTTGTCGTGGAACACCATCGCCGAGGCCGCGACCCGGCTCGCCGGCCCGCCGGCGATCGGCGCGCTCGTCGTCTCCGACGACGGCCGCCGCGAGCGCGTCGACGGCATCGTCTCCGAACGCGACATCGTGCGCCGGCTCGCCACAGACGGCGCGGCCCTGCTGGACCTCACCGTCGCCGACGTCATGACCCGCCACGTCGTGACCTGCTCGCCGGAGGACTCGCTCGCCGAGGCCATGGGTCTGATGAACCGCTGGCGTCACCGCCACCTGCCCGTCGTCGACGACGGACGGCTCGTCGGGATGATCAGCATCGGTGACGTCGTCAAGCAGCGGCTGGCCGAGATGAGCACCGAGGCCGGGGTGCTGCGCGACATCTACCTCGCCTCGCACTGACCCCGCCCCCGGCGTCCCCGGTGTGACGTGACCGTTTCGCCGGGAACGACCGGGGTGCGCCGTGCGTTGGACCGGACATGACTGCAGCGAGTGCCACCGCAGGTCGCCGCGTCGGCCGCACGGCCGCGTTCGCGACGCTCTTCCGTGCCCTCACCCGTCGCGGCCGCCCCGGCGAGCCCGGACCCGTCGAGCGGTTCCGGGCGCTGCCCGCCATGGCCGGTGACGCCTGGCGCGGCACCTACCCGCACCTCGGCAAGGGCAGGGTTGCGCTGTTCCTGGCGGCCCTGGCCTACCTGGTGTCGCCGGTCGACCTGGTGCCCGAGGCGTTCCTGACCGTGTTCGGCCTCGGCGACGACGCGGTCGTCGCGATGTGGCTGGGCGGGGCCCTGCTGGTCGAGGCCGACCGCTACCTGGGGTGGCGGCGGACCGCACCGGTCGTCGTCGACGGTCAGGTGCAGGTCGACCGGACGTAGTCCCGGATCCGCTGCGACGCGGCCTGGTACTCCGGGTCCGCCCGGTCCTGCGCGATGCCCGGGTCACGGGCGACGGCGAGGGTGTCCCCGCCGTTGGCCTCCAGCAGGGCGAGTTGACGTTCGACGAGCTGGTCGACCCGCTCGAAGTCCGCGCGGATCTCCTGCGGTGCGAGTGAGGTGACCTGCTGGTTCGCCTGCCGGACGTTCGCGGTGACCTCGCCGACGTCGGAGATCGAGCGGCCGATGCCCACCCCGCTGAACGGCTGGGTGGCGGTGCGGCTCGCCTCGACGGCGTCGCAGAAGGGGCTGGAGGGGCGGTTCTGGGTCGTCGTGACCGTGCCGGACGACGAACCCGGCTGGGTCGCCAGCGAGCTGCCGCAGCCCGCCACCAGGAGCAAGGCCAGTGCCGCCGGGACGAGCAGTCCTGGCCGCCGTACAGCCGTCATCCCCGATCCTCCGCTCACCGGCCGGAAAGGTGCCCGCGCCGCGAGGAGAAGTCTAGGGCGAGGGGTGTGAGGTGGATGTCGGCGGTGGGTCGGCCGCGTCCCCGAGGCCGGTCCTGGACAGCCGCCACCGTCGCATCGACACCGACGCGACGGTCCGGCCCAGTTCGGCGGCGGCTTCGGCAGGCGGAAGACGCGCGACGAGCCGGTCCTCCGCAGCGGTCCAGCGACGAGGCGAACTCCGCGCGCGCATCCCCTCGGGGCGGCGCCATCGCGCGACGGTCCCCGCCGCCGCGAGTTTGCGGGGCAGGGCCAGGCAGCCCGGCGGGTACAGGAACTCCGCGAGCGCGGCGGCGGGCTCGTTCATGACGATGGTGTTGAACACGCCGTCCCGCGCGTTGGCGAGCGACCGCCGGACGACTCCGGTCACGTCGAGCACCTGCGCGCAGAAGTACGCGTGCAGCGCGGGACTCGCCGTGGTGAATCCGACGAACGGGTAGCCCCTGGCCGTGAAGCCGACGCTGCCGTCTCCGTCCACCAGACCTCTCAGATAGCCCCGGACATGCACGGGTCCCGCCGGAGGCGCGACCGACCCGGACTTGCGTCCTGCTGGAAGACCGAGCGCCTGCAGCTCCGTCCGGAAGCTCCACGCATGGGTCTTCCAGGTGGCGCTCTCGTGGCGTTCGGCGAAGTTGGTGCGCCGGACGCGGGTCGTCACGGTGCTGCGGAGACCGGGGGCGAACAGGCCGACGAAGGCGTCGAGCACCGCGATGTCCCGCACACCCAGCTCGATGGTCGCCGCTCCCCGGTTCCGGTCAGCGGCGCGGAGGTGACCGTCGGTCTGGAAGAGGCCGAGGAAGTACGCATGGTCCTCATCGGTGGGGTCCAGGTGCACCATGCCGCCACTGTCGCGCGGTGCCCCGACAGTTCCGACCGCTCCACCCCGTGCCGCCGGCGACCCGGATCGGGTCAGCCGGCGAGGACCGTCCGCAGCACCGCGGGCCGGTCGGTGATGATCCGGTCCACCCCGGTGGCCGCGATCCGGCGCATGTCGTCGGGGTCGTTGACCGTGTAGACCCCGGTCTGCATCCCGCGTGCCCGGACCTCGGCGACCAGTGCGGCGTCGACGATCCGGAACGACGGGTTGATCTGGGTGACCCCGTGCGCGGCGGCGTCGTCGAGCTGCGCCGCGGTCGGGCGCCCGCCGAACAGCCAGCCGGCCGGGACGCCCGGGGCGGCCTCGGCGAAGCTGCGCATCACGTCGTGGTCGAAGGACTGCACGACGACCCCGGGACGCGGGCCGTCGAGCTCGTAGGCGACCTCCTTCTCCACCCCCGGGTAGCGCGCCGGGTCCTTCAGCTCGACCAGCAGGTCCGCGCGGCCGCGGAGCCGGTCGGCGAACTCCCCGAGGGTCGGGATGCGCTCGCCGGCGAAGGCGGGGGAGAACCACGACCCGGCGTCGAGCCGGCGCAGCTCGGCGAGGGTGAACGAGCCGACCGGCGCCAGTGCGCGGGTGGGGAAGACCCGTCCGACGTCGGTGGTGCGGGCCAGCGTGGCGTCGTGGACGAGCACGAGGTGGCCGTCCGCGGTGCGCTGGACGTCGACCTCGACGGCGTCGGCCCGCTGGGCCAGCGCCTCGTCGGCGGCGGCGAGGGTGTTCTCCGGGGCGTCGGCGGAGGCGCCGCGGTGCGCGACGACCTCCGGACCGGACCGGGGACGGTCGGTGTCGGCGAGGGCGAGCGTGGCCGTCGCGAGGAGGGCGGCGGGCACGAGGAGGGTGCCGAGCAGGCGTCGCACGAGGTGAGTCCTCAGGATCGGGGGCGGTGCCTGGGAACCATGGTGGCGTGGCCGGTCCGGCCGGTGTCGGGCGGGTGGCCGCCGGGGGACGAGCGGGCGAGGACCTGGTGGTCAGGGGCGGGTGACGGCCGCCTCGAACGCGGGCAGGTAGCCGTCGCGGTAGCCCTGGGCGGTCGGGTGGTAGACCGCCGGGGCCGACGCGGGCGGGGGAGTGATCCACGGGTCGGCGGAGCAGACCCCGTGCCCGGCGAACGCGGCGCGGACGTCGACGAACCGGCCCCGGAACCGCCCGGCCGCGTCGGCGAGGGCGGCGTCGAGGGTGTCGGCGGCCCGGTTCAGCGCCTCCCGGCGGACGGCGTTCGGGACGCCGGGGACGTCGCAGTCGGCGCCCGGCTCGAACAGCCGCGGGTAGCCCAGGACCAGGATCGTCGCGCCGGGGGCCTGCAGCCGGACCCCGACGATGGTCGAGATCAGCCCGCCGGGCGCGACCCAGCGGGCGGCGCGCTCCCCGCCCCGGACGGCGCGCAGGCAGGTCTCGTCGTCGCGGGCGGTGCTGCAGGCGGCCAGGACCGGACCGAACCCGGTGTCGTTGCCGCCGACGGTGATCGTCACCAGGGTGGTGTCGGCGGAGACGGTGCGCACCTGCCGGGCGATCACCTCGCCACTGGTGGCGCCGCTGCACGCGACGCTGACGAACGACGCCGGGTCGTGCCGGGCCGCCCACAGCGCCGGGTAGGAGGCGCCGCTGCGCAGACAGTCGCCGGTGGCCGGGTCCGGCCGGGCCCCGACGCCCGCGGCGTAGGAGTCACCGAGCGCGACGTACCGGACGGGGGCGGCGGCCGCGCCGGCCGGTGCCGGGTCGGCGAGGGCCGCCGGCGCCAGGACGACCAGCAACGCGCACGTCAGCAGGGGGACCAGGAGGCGGCGCACCCGTCCAGACAACCCCCGCGGCACCGTGGCGGCAATCCGGGCACCGGGTGAGGGGGTGCACGCGCCGTGGACGACGAGGTGCGCCGAACGTGTCCCGGGCCGGCCGCGTCCGCGGAGCGCGCGTCGCGGAGCCGCCGCGCACGCATCATCACTGTGGGTGAGAGCGTGGACCGCGACGCTCCCGGCCACGACCACTCGGCCGCGGCGCGCGGTCGACGGAAAGCCCAGCTCAGGGCCCTGTCCGAGGTGGACCGGCCGGACCGACGCCACGGTGAACGGCAGGTGGCCGGGGCGAGTGGCCGGTGTCGTCCGCTCACCGCCCGCAACGTCCCGTCGGTCTCGTGATCACCCGATCGGGTTCTTCCGTCCGTTGCGTCCGGCTAGCGTCCGTGTCAGATCACGGAACGGTCACGAACCGGACGCGGCTCCTCCCCAGGGGGCCGCCCGCTCCCCACGGGTTGTCCGCCGTTCCGGGATCCGGAAGGAAGGGTCGTGGCACGGCATCGCTCCCCCCGGAGCCGTCAGGCGAGCCTCGCGCTCCTGGCCCCGCAGTTCGCGGTGGCCGGGATCGGGGTCCCGGTCGGCTCGTTCCCCGCAGGTCCGCACGTCCGGCGCGCCCGTGACACCCGGACCGAGGACGGCTCGCGTTTCCCGGCCTCGACCCGGATCGCCGCCGCCGTCGTCGCGGTGGGCGGTATCGCCGCCACCGCCCATGCGGGTGTCGGCTCCGGCGACCTGTCCGCGACCGTGACGTCCTGGTTCGACACGGCGGGATCGTCGTCCGTGTCGAACCAGGACGCCGCGCTCCCCGCCGCCGTGCCCGCCCCGCGGGCCGCCGCGGACGACGCCGCCTCGCCGATCGCGGACCCGGCCACCATCGCCTCGCTGGCCGCCCCGGCCGCCGCCCCCTCGGCGGCCGCGCGCACCGTCGCCGTCGCCGACACCGGCCGCGCCAGGGCCGCCTCCGCGGTCCAGGCCGCCACCGCCTCGGTCGACCAGGTCCGCAGGGCCGCCGAGGAGCGCGCCAAGGCGGTCGAGGCCGCCCGCGCCGCGGGTGCCACCGGCGCGCTGCAGTCGGCCTCCGCGGGTGGTGCGGTGTCGATCGTGACCGGCCGGGTCACCTCGGGCTTCGGTTCCCGCTGGGGCACCAAGCACATGGGTCTCGACATCGCCGCCCCGATCGGCACCCCGATCCACGTGCCGATCGCCGGCACCGTCATCAGCTCCGGCCCCGCCAGCGGGTTCGGGATGTGGGTCCGGGTGCGGCACGCCGACGGCACGGTCACCGTCTACGGCCACATCAACCGCTCGCTGGTCTCGGTCGGCCAGAAGGTGGCGGCGGGCCAGCAGATCGCCGAGGTCGGCAACCGCGGCCAGTCCACCGGCCCGCACCTGCACATCGAGGTCGTCGACCCGAGCGGCACCAAGATCAACCCGAAGCCGTGGCTCGACGCGAACGGGTTCCGCTACACCTGAGTCAGGAGTTCTGGACCGACTCCAGCGCGCGGATCTTGTTCGTCGCGTCCAGCGCGGCGACCTTGTAGGCCTCCGACAGCGTCGGGTAGTTCAGGACGGTGTCGACGAGGTAGTCCACCGTCCCGCCGCAGCCCATGATGGCCTGCCCGATGTGCACGAGGTCGGTGGCGTTCGTGCCGAACACGTGCACCCCGAGCAGCCGGTGGTCCTCGGGCGACACCAGCAGCTTGAGCATGCCGTAGGAGTCGCCGACGATCGCGCCGCGCGCGAGCTCGCGGTAGCGTGACAGCCCGGTCTCGTACGGGATCGACGCCGCGGTCAGCTCGGCCTCGGTCCGCCCGCAGAACGAGATCTCCGGGATCGTGTAGATGCCGATCGGCTGCAGCTCGTGCAGCTCGCGGACGGGCTCGCCGAACAGGTGGCAGGCGGCGAGCCGCCCCTGGTCCATGCTCGTCGACGCCAGCGCCGGGAACCCGATCACGTCGCCGACCGCCGCGATGTGCTCGACCGAGGTCCGGTACTGCTTGTCGACCTCGATGCGCCCCCGGTCGTCGGCCCGGATGCCGGCCGCGTCCAGGCCCAGCTCCTCGGTCATGCCCTGCCGGCCCGCCGAGTACATGACCATGTCGGCCGGGATCTTCTTGCCGCTGGCCAGGCTGGTCACCGTGCCGCGGCCGTTCACCTCGACCGAGGACACCTCCTCGCCGAACCGGAACGTGACCGCCGAGTCCCGCAGGTGGAACTTCAGCGACTCCACGACCTCCGGGTCGCAGAAGCCGAGCATCGAGTCCCGCTTCTCCACCACGGTGACCCGGGTGCCGAGCGCGGCGAACATCGAGGCGTACTCGATGCCGATGACCCCCGCCCCGACGACGACCATCGAGCCCGGCACGCGGCCCAGCTGCAGCACCTGGTCGGAGTCGACGACCCGCTCGCCGTCGAACGCGACGGTGTCCGGCCGGGCCGGGCGGGTCCCGGTCGCGACGACGAAGTGCGAGGCGGTGACCTGGTTGTGGTCACCCCGTCCCGTCCCCTCGACGACGACGGTGTGCGGGTCGGTGAAGCGCGCCGTCCCGGTCAGGATGTCGACGTGGTTGCGCAGCAGCTGGCTGCGCACGATCTCGGTCTCGCGGCCGATCACGTGCCGGGTGCGGGCCAGCAGGTCGTCGATGGTGATCTCGGACTTGACCCGGTAGCTGGCGCCGTACATCTCGCGCTGGCTGAACCCGGACAGGTACAGCACCGCCTCGCGCAGCGTCTTCGACGGGATGGTGCCGGTGTTGACGCAGACCCCGCCCATCATGTTGCCGCGGTCGGCGATCGCCACCCGCTTCCCGAGCTTCGCCGCGGCGATCGCGGCCTTCTGCCCACCGGGACCGGAGCCGATCACCAGCAGGTCGTAGTCGTGGGCGGGTGACTCGTCGGCACTCACCCGCACAGCGTGGTGGTCGCCGCGCCGCGCGGCAACCACACCGGTGTGAACAGCGTGTCACGCGCGGTAGGAGCGTCTCCGTTCGTCGGCGAGGAAGTGCGCGGTCTCCCGGGTGGCGGTGTAGAGCGAGCGGTAGTGCGGGTGGAAGCGGTCGTAGACCTCGCGGGCCGCCGGGTCCGGCTCGATCGTGCGGGCGACCGGGTTCCAGTCGCGCAGCCGCGGCTCGGCCCCGGTCGCGACGGCGGCCAGCCACGCGTCGCCGAGCGCGGCGCCGACGGTCTGCTCCGGCACGTCCTGCGGGACCCCGGTCACGTCGGTGACGATCCGGGTCCACAGCCCGCCCTGCACCCCGCCGCCGACGGCGACCAGGCGCTTCGTGCCGCCGCCCGCGGACCGCATGACCTCCAGGTTGTGCCGTACGCCGTGCGCGATGCCCTCCAGCGCGGCCCGGTAGACCTCGCCGCGGGTGTGCCCGGTGGTCAGCCCGGCGAGCACGCCGCGGGCGTCCGGGTCGAACAGCGGGGTCCGCTCCCCGGCGAAGTAGGGGAGCAGCAGCAGCCCGCCGCTGCCCGGCGGTACCTCCGCGGCCTCGGCGACGAGCTCGGTGAAGCCCTCCCCGGTGAGGTCGCGCAGCCAGTTCGTGATCGCCCCGGAGGTCGCCATCCCGGCGGCCAGGGTGAACGACCCCGGTACGACGCCACGGGTCGTCCACATCGCCGGGTGCGGGTGCGGGCGGTCGATGACCTCGATGAGGAACATCGTCGTCCCGTACATGACCATGACCTCCCCGGCGCCGGTGACGCCGGCGCTGGTGGCCTCGGCCCAGGCGTCGACGGTGCCCGCGGTGACCGGCAGCCCCTCCGGTAGGCCGGTCGCGGCGGCCGCCGCCGCGCTCACCCGCCCGGCGACCTCGGTCGGCCACAGCAGCCGGGGCAGCGTGATGCCCGGGGCGGTGCGCTCGGCCCAGTCGGGCGCCCAGTCCGCGGCGGTCAGGTCGTACATCGGGTCGCACTGGCTGGCCGAGTGGTGGTCGAGCACGTACTCGCCGGTGAGCCGGTGCACCAGGTACGACGAGCACATCAGGAACATCTCGGTGCGGGCGAACACCTCCGGCTCGTGCCGGGCCAGCCACCGCCACTTCGGCCCCACCGCCTGCGAGGACAGCGGTGTCCCGGCCCGGGCCAGGATCGCGTCCTCGCCCAGCTCCGCGTTCAGCTCGTCGATCTCGGTGCCGGCCCGGGTGTCGACGCCGTAGAGGATCGCCGGGCGCAGCGGGCGGCCGTCTCCGTCGGTGGGGAGCAGGGTCGGCCCGATCCCCGACACCCCCAGCCCGGCGAGCTCGGCGCCGTCGTCGAGGGCGGGCAGCAGCTCCCGCACGACCGCGACGAAGTCACCCCACCAGACGGCTTCGGCGTCGTGCTCCACGTGGCCGGGCAGCGGCTGTGCGGTCTCGTGCGCCCGGTCGGCCCGGGCCAGCACCCGGCCGCCGGCGTCGACGAGGACGCCCTTCGAACCCGACGTACCGATGTCGACGCCCAGATACACGCGCATGGGACGTTCCTACCGTCCCCCGCCCGTGGTGCACACAGAACGGGCGCAGAACATTCGTGCAGGTCGACGCGCGCGGTGGGCCGGGGCGCCGCAGACTTCTCCGGTGCAGCTGCCCACACCCGACCCGGACACCGCGACCGACTGGGTCCGCGAGCACCTCGGTGACCTCTGCCGCGACGAGCCCGTCGCCTCCGGTGCGTTCCGTGGCGGGCAGACCGCGGCCGACGCCGCCGTCGCGGCACTGGACCTGACCGGCTACGCGAAGCGGCGCAACGAGGTGCTGCCGGTGTCGCGGCGCGGCGCGACGGCGCTGTCGCCGTGGATCCGGCACGGGCTGGTCGACCTGCCGACCGCCTGGGACGCCGCCGCCGACGCCCCGCCGCGCGACCGCGCCAAGTTCCGCGACGAGCTGTGCTGGCAGGAGTACGCCCGCCACCTCTACGCCCGGCTCGGCACCCGCACCCGCTCCGCGCTGCGCGCGGCCCCCGCCCGCGCCGAACAGGGGTGGGACGAGCCGTGGCCCGCCGAGATGGCCTGCGTGGACGCCTGCCTCACCGAGCTGCACACCGACGGCTGGCTGGTGAACCAGACCCGCATGTGGCTGTCCTCGCAGTGGACCGTGCGCGCCGGGCACGAGTGGGCGGGCGGGGAGAGCGAGTTCTTCGCGCACCTGCTCGACGGCTCCCGCGCGGCGAACCGGCTCGGCTGGCAGTGGACCGTCGGCGCCGGGACCGGCAAGCCCTACGGCTTCTCCCGCTGGCAGGTCCGCAAGCGCGCCCCGCAGCTGTGCGGGAGCTGCGCGCTGTCCGACGCCTGCCCGATCGAGCACTGGCCCGCCGACCCGCCGTCGCGCCCGGCCCCCGAGCACGACCCGCGGCTGCGCTCGGACCCCGACCCGGAGACGACCGGGGGACCGGCCGCCCCGGTCGCCACCGGCGCCGAGCCGGAGGCGGTGTGGCTGACGGCGGAGTCGCTCGGCGACGCCGACCCCGCCCTCGACGCCCACCCGGACCTGCCCGCGGTGTTCGTGTTCGACGAGCCGCTGCTGCGCCGGCTGCGGCTGTCCGGCAAACGGCTGGTGTTCCTCGCGCAGACCCTCGCCGACCTGGGCGGACGCCGCGCAGTGCTGGTGCACCGCGGCACCGTCGCCGACGAGCTCGACGGCACGCCCGT
This sequence comes from Pseudonocardia sp. TMWB2A, assembly GCF_017312135.1. Lineage (NCBI taxonomy): Bacteria > Bacillati > Actinomycetota > Actinomycetes > Pseudonocardiales > Pseudonocardiaceae > Pseudonocardia > Pseudonocardia sp. TMWB2A. The sequence goes on along the minus strand of NZ_QKQY01000002.1, from coordinate 4,536,477 downwards.
CGCGGTCACCCACGCCCCGGTCCCCGGGTTCACCACCCGCTCCGCCGCCGTCCGCCCGGTCGTGGTGCACCCCTGGCCGTGGCTGTACCGCCCGCACGCCGGACCGGTCACCTCGTTCACCGCCTGGCGCAGGCGGCTGCCCCGGCGTGGGGGGAAACCATCCACGACACCCCCTCAGCAAGGGGCGTGAGGCGGGACCGTCCACAGCCGGTCGGGTGACGGCGTTCCGCACGTCCCGGCCCGCGACGACCGTGGCGGCATGACCGCCTGCCCCCAGCCCGACCCCCTCCCCGGCCCCGACCCGTCGTCGGCGCCGGGGGACCCGCCCGCCACCGGGTGGCCCCCCGACACCGCGCCCGGTCCCGGTCTGCGGCTCGACCGGCCCGCCGAGCTCATCGCCGCGGTCCCGGTGCTGCTCGGCTTCCACCCCCGGGACTCGCTGGTGCTCGTCTCGGTCACCGGGCCGCACCTCGACGACCGGCTCGGGCTCACCGTGCGGGTCGACCTGCCGCGCTCGTCGGCGTCGGCCCGCCGGGTGTGCCGGGAGGCGGTCGGGGTGCTCACCGGGGAACGGCCCGCCCGGGCACTGGCGCTCGTCGTGCGCGACCCGGGCCCCGCCGGGCCGGGTCCGCGCCGGAGCCGCCGGGACGTGGGGGCCGCCGCGCGGCGGGAGCTGCTCGATGCCGGGATCGAGCCGATCGCGGCACTCTGGGCGACCGGTACCCGGGCGGGGGACCGGTGGGGCTGCTTCGACCTGCCCTGCACCTGCGGCGGGCTGCTGCCCGACGCCGCGTCGACCACGCTCGGGGTCACGGCCGCGGTCCGCGACGGCCGCGCCGTCCTGCCCGACCGCGCCGCGGTGCTCGCCCCTCTCGACTCCGACGCCGGCACCCGCCGCCGCAGGGCCCGGCTGCGCGACACCGGCGCCGCACCGGCCCGGGTCGGTGCCGCGACCGGCACCGCCCTGCTCGACGCCTGCCTGGACGAGGCCGCGGCGAGCCGGCTCGTCGTCGACGACCGGCTCGCGCTGGCCCTGTGCGGCGCCCTCGACGTCGGCGACGTGCGCGACGAGGCCTTGCGCCGCTGCCTGGGCGGTCGCGCGGCGGACGCCGAGCAGCTGTGGGCGGTGCTGGTCGCGGCCCTGCCGTCACCGCAGCGGGCGCACCCGCTGGCCCTGCTCGCGGTGTGCGCCCTGCTGCGCGGCGACGGGGCGCTCGCGACCGGGGCGGTGGAGCGGGCGCTGGCCGAGCGGCCCGACCACGTCCTCGCCGGGGTGGTGGCGGCGAGCCTGCACGGCACCCGCGACCCGCGCTCACCCGCCGCACGGTGGGCGGGCCCGGGCGGGCTTCGGCGGCTGCTCACCGCGATGCTCGACCCGCACGCGCCCGACGGCCCGGCCGTCCGGTGAGCCCGCCGGTCGAGGGGATGTGCCGCTGCTCAGCCGGTGGACACGTAGGGGTCGGCCGCGAGCCGCGCGAACGCCGCCGCCGCCTCGGGGGAGGAGCCGACCTGCCAGTGGCGTTCCTTGTCGACGTCGAACCACACCACGGCCCGGATCAGCGGGAACCGGTCCCGCAGCGTCGGCACGACGTCGTCGATCCACGCGGCCTTGTCGCCCCCGCGGTCGTCCGAGGCGGTCTCGCCGACCAGCATCGGCTTGCCGTGGCCTGCGACGGCGTCGTAGAGCGGGCCGAACACCTCGCCGAAGGACTGCCAGGTGAACGCCGGGTCGGAGGTGCCCCAGTTATAGCCGTCCATCCCGATCCAGTCGACGTAGTCGTCGCCCGGGTAGTAGGCGGTCGCGGGTGGCGCTCCGGCCGAGTCGGTGTTGTTCGGCGCCCACACCCACACCACGTTGTCGGCGCCAGCCTCGGTGAACACGTCGTGCACGTGCCGCCACGCGGCGACGTAGAGCGCGGGGTCGTGTCCGCCCCAGCCCTCCTCCTCGTTCATCTCCGCGGCGAGGTCGAGGAAGAACGGTGCGCGCAGGGCCGCCGCCTGCTGCGCGCGGGTGCGCAGCATCGCGTCGTACCGGCCGGCGACGATGTCGGGGAACGCGACGTCGAAGGGCTCCCAGTTCACCAGCGGGATCCGGCCGGCCGCGAGGTCCTCGGCGACGACCGGCGAGGTCGCCCACTCCGACGGCCAGTCGACGTAGGTCAGGTGGATCCGCGGGGTCCGGCCGATCGCGGCGGTGGTGTCGGCGATGCTGCCGGAGCCGTAGTACAGGCCGAGGTGGATGCCGTGCCCGGGGACCAGCGGGACCGCGTCGTCGGCCGGCTCCGGGGCGGCGGCGGTGCAGCCGACGAGGACCGCACCGATGAGCGCCCGCCGCACGGTGGAGGTCCGGGTCATCGGGACCGGGCGAACTCCCAGGCGTCGCCGACGATCTCGGCGATCGCGGTCCGCGACGGCTTCCAGCCCAGCTGCTGCGCGGCCTGCTCGCTCGAGGCCACCAGCACCGCGGGGTCACCGGCGCGGCGCGGCGCGACGACGGCCGGGATCGGGTGCCCGGTCACCGCGCGGCAGGCCTCGACCACCTCGAGCACGGAGAACCCGTGACCGCTGCCGAGGTTGTAGATGTCGTGCCGCCCCGCGACGGCGTGGGTCAGCGCGAGCAGGTGGGCCTCGGCGAGGTCGTCGACGTGGATGTAGTCGCGCACGCAGGAGCCGTCGGGGGTGGGCCAGTCGTCGCCGTAGACCGAGATCGACTCACGGGTGCCCGCGGCGACCTGCAGGACCAGGGGGATCAGGTGGGTCTCGACCGCGTGCCGCTCCCCGAGCGGGGTGGCACCGGACAGGTGCGCCCCGGCCACGTTGAAGTACCGCAGGCTCGTCGCGGCCAGGCCGTGCGCCGTCGCGTAGGAGGTGATCATGTGGTCGATCGCGAGCTTGCTCGCCCCGTAGGGGTTGGTCGGCCGGGTCGGCGCGGTCTCCGGGATCGGGACCTGCTCCGGCTCGCCGTAGGTGGCGGCGGTGGAGGAGAACACCAGCCGCGGGACCGCGTGCTCCCGGACCGCCTCGAGCAGCCGGAACGAGGCCACGACGTTGCCGTCCCAGTACTTCTCGGGCTTCTCGACGGACTCCCCGACCAGCGAGCGGGCGGCGTAGTGCAGCACGCCGTCGAACCCGCCGCGGCCCAGGACCTCCCCGGCGCGGGCACCGAGCTCACCCTCGACGAACTCCGCGCCCGCGGGCACGGCGTCGCGGTGGCCGGTGGAAAGGTCGTCGAGCACGACGACCTCGTGGCCGGCGTCGAGCAGGTGTGCGGCGCACACGCTGCCCACGTAGCCCGCGCCGCCGGTGACGAGCAGCTTCACGTGTGTGGATCCTCCTCAGACGGCGCGGACGAGCACGGCGTGCGCGACCGGCGGAGCGACGGTCGACTTCTCGTCCTCCGAGCTCACCGGCACCGGGTCGCCGAAGCGGGAGATCGGGCCGACGTCGACCGCGTTGCCGGGCACGATCCCCGCGAGCTTCAGCTCGCCCATGAGGTCGGAGTCCAGCTGCACGTGCTCGGCGATCCGCCGGATCTCGACGCGACCGCCACCGCGGCGGGCCAGCTCGTCGAGCCGCTGCAGGCCGACCTCGAGCGTGGGCGGCACCGACGACGACGTCGACGCGTCGTCCCCGCGCTCCAGCTCTTCCAGACCCGGGATCGGGTTGCCGTAGGGCGAGACGGTCGGCTTGTCGAGCAGGCGGAGCAGCTTGCGCTCGACGTCCTCGCTCATCACGTGCTCCCAGCGGCACGCCTCGGCGTGGACGAGCTCCCACTCGAGCCCGATCACGTCGATCAGTAGCCGCTCGGCGAGGCGGTGCTTGCGCATGACGGCGACGGCGCGGCCGCGGCCCTCGTCGGTCAGCTCGAGGTGGCGGTCCCCGGCCACGACGACGAGTCCGTCGCGTTCCATACGGGCCACCGTCTGGCTGACGGTCGGCCCGCTCTGTCCGAGGCGTTCGGCGATCCGCGCGCGCAGCGGGACGACGCCTTCCTCCTCGAGTTCGTAGATGGTGCGGAGGTACATCTCCGTGGTGTCGATGAGGTCGTTCACGTGGGGCCCCTTCGTTCGACGTCCAGTCTACCCAGCGCGGCTCCCGCGCACGGCGAGCCCGTCCGGGGCAGGATGGGCCGCGTGTCCGGATCCATGATCCCCCCTTCGGAACTCGCCGGCCTGCTGGGGCCCGCCCCGGCCGCCGGCACCGTACGGCCGGTGGTGCTCGACGTCCGGTGGCGTCTGGTCGGCCCGCCCGGCCGCGAGGACCACGGGGCCCACCGGATCCCCGGTGCGGTGTTCGTCGACCTCGACACCGAGCTGTCCGCGGGCCCCGCGCGCCCCGGCCCCGGCGGGCGCCACCCGCTGCCGGAACCCGCTGCGCTGCAGGAGGTCCTGCGCCGGGCCGGGATCCGCGACGACGCCGGCGACCAGCTCGTCGTCCCCTACGACGACCTCGACGGCTCGGTCGCCGCGCGCGCCTGGTGGCTGCTGCGCTGGGCCGGCGTCGCGCCCGGCCGGGTCCGGGTGCTCGACGGCGGGTTCGCCGGCTGGCAGGCCGCGCGGCTGCCCGTGGCCGGCACCGGCCCGGGTGCCGGGGCGCCGGAACCGGAGCCCCTGCCGCCCGGCGATCTGGTGGTCCGGCCGGGCGGGATGCCCGTCGTCGACGCCGACGGGGCCGCCGCACTGGCCCGCGACGGCGTGCTCCTCGACGCCCGCGCCGCCGCCCGCTTCCGCGGTGAGACCGAGCCGGTCGACCCGCGCGCCGGGCACGTCCCCGGTGCCCGCAGCACACCGGCCGCGGCGAACACCGGCCCGGACGGGCGCTGGCAGCCCGCCGGCACGCTGGCCGAGCGCTTCCGCGCCGCCGGCGTCGCACCGGGTGTCGCGACCGGCGCCTACTGCGGGTCCGGCGTCAACGCCTGCGCACTGGTGCTCGCGCTGGAGGAGTCCGGCCTCACCACGCCGGACGCCCCGGCCGCGCTGTACCCCGGGTCGTGGTCGGAGTGGAGCGCCGACCCGGACCGCACGGCGGAGACCGGGGACCGGCCGTGGGCCGCGCGGGAGTGACCGCGCCCGCCGGCCTGGCATACGGTTCCGGCCCATGAGCGCTCGCACGTCGGTGGTGTGGACTCCGGAGTTCCTGACCTACCAGCTGTCCGACGACCACCCCCTCAACCCGGTGCGGCTGGAGCTGATGATGGAGCTCTCCCGCGGGCTGGGGGTGCTCGACGGCGTCGACCTCGTCGTCCCGGAGCCAGCGGGCGAGGTGGACCTGACCCGGGTGCACACCCCCGGCTTCCAGACGGCGGTCAAGTCCGCCCCCGAGGCGCCGTTCGGCGTCGGCCACGGGCTGGGCACCGCCGACAACCCGATCTTCTTCGGCATGCACGAGGCGTCCGCGCTGATCGCGGGCGGCTCGGTCGCCGCCGCCCGGGAGATCGCCGAGGGCCGCGCGGACCGCGCGGTGAACATGGCGGGCGGGCTGCACCACGCGATGCGCGACCGCGCCGCGGGCTTCTGCGTCTACAACGACTGCTCGGTCGCGATCGCCTGGCTGCTGGAGCAGGGCTACGAGCGCATCGCCTACGTCGACGTCGACGTCCACCACGGCGACGGCGTGCAGGACTGCTTCTACGACGACCCCCGGGTGCTGACGATCTCGCTGCACCAGCACCCGCTCACCCTGTGGCCGGGCACCGGCTGGGCGGGGGAGATCGGCCGCGGTGCCGGCGAGGGCTACGCCGTCAACGTCTCGCTGCCCCCCGGCACCGGCGATGCGGGCTGGCTGCGCGCCTTCCACGGCGTCGTGCCGTCGCTGCTGGAGTCGTTCCGCCCGCAGGTGCTGGTCACCGAGTGCGGCGCGGACACCCACTCCGAGGACCCGCTGGCGAACCTGGAGCTGTCGGTCGACGGCCACCGGGCGATCTACCACGCGTTGCGCGAGATGGCCGAGACCACCGCGGGCGGCAAGTGGCTGGTGCTCGGCGGCGGCGGGTACGCGCTCTACCGGGTGGTCCCGCGCTCGTGGACGCACCTGATGGCCGTCGCCCTGGACCGCGACCTGGACCCGGACACCTCCATCCCCGCGGACTGGACCGCGCTCGCTGCGACCCGGACCCGCTCGCCGCTGCCGGTCTCGATGTCCGACGGGGCCGACCCGGCCTTCGAGCGGTGGGGCGGCTCGTTCGGCGAGCGCGTCGACTCCGCGATCCTGGAGACCCGTCGTGCGGTGTTCCCGCTGCACGGCCTCGACCCCGACGACCCGCGGGACTGAGACCGACCATGACCGAGAAGACCGACGAGACCCCGGCCGTCGCCCCCGGGCACCCCTACCCGCGGCACTGGGAGGCCGACGTCGTCGCCTCCGACGGCGGGATCGTGCACCTGCGCCCGATCCTGCCCGGCGACGCCGACGCGCTGCTGGCCTTCCACGCCAAGCTGTCCGACCGCACCCGCTACCTGCGCTACTTCGGCCCGTACCCGCGGATCTCGGCGCGGGACCTGGAGCGGTTCACCGTCGTCGACCACCGGACCCGGGTCGCGTTCCTGGCGCTGCTCGGCGACGAGATCATCGCGGTCGGCCGCTACGAGGGGCTGACTCCCGGCGGCGGGGCGGCCGCCCAGGAGGGGGCGGGCACCGACAAGCCGGTCACCTCCGCGGAGGTCGCGTTCGTCGTCCGCGACGACCACCAGTCCCGCGGCCTCGGCTCGATCCTGCTCGAGCACCTCGCCGCCGCGGCCCGGGAGAACGGGCTGTCCCGGTTCGAGGCCGAGGTGCTGGTGGAGAACCACGCCATGGTGCGGGTGTTCCGCGAGGCCGGCTACGGCGTCACGCGGGCCTTCGCCGAGGGCGTCCTGCACCTCGAGTTCGACATCGACCCCACCGAGAAGTCGATCGCGGTCCGCTACTCGCGCGAGCAGGCCGCCGAGGCCCGCAGCGTCGCGAACCTGCTGCACCCGACCTCGGTGGCGGTGATCGGCGCGTCCGCGGACGAGACCAAGATCGGTCACGCCGTCCTGCTGAACCTGCTGCGCGCCGGGTTCACCGGCCCGGTCTACCCGGTCAACCCCGACGCCCGCTCGGTGCGGGGCGTGCGCGCCTACCCGTCGGTGATCGACATCCCGGACGAGGTGGACCTCGCGGTCGTCGCCGTCCCGGCCGCGAACATCGACGAGGTCATGGACTCCTGCCTGGCCAAGGGCGTGAAGGTGCTGGTCGTGATCAGCTCCGGCTTCGCCGACGCCGGTGACGACGGCGGCACCGTCGCCGAGCGCAGGCTGGTCGCCGAGGCTCGGGCGCACGGGATGCGGGTGGTCGGGCCGAACGCACTCGGCGTCGCCAACCCCGACCCGTCGGTGCGGCTCAACGCGACCCTCGCCCCGCGGATGCCCGGGCACGGGCGCACCGGGTTCTTCTGCCAGTCCGGCGCGCTCGGCAGCGCCATCCTCGCGAACGCCCGCACCCGCGGGCTGGGCCTGTCGTCGTTCGTGTCGGCGGGCAACCGCGCCGACGTGTCCGGCAACGACCTGATGCAGTACTGGCAGACCGACCCGAGCACCGAGCAGGTGCTGCTCTACCTGGAGACCTTCGGCAACCCGCGCAAGTTCGCCCGGGTCGCCCGCAGGCTGGCCCGCACCAAGCCGGTGATCGCGGTGAAGTCCGGCCGGCACACCGGGACGCTGCCGTCGCTGGCCTCGGTCGGGGCACCGATCGACGAGTCCAGCGTGCAGGCGCTGTTCGAGCAGTCCGGGGTCATCCGCGTGCAGACGCTGCCGCAGATGTTCGACACCGCCCTGCTCATCGCCCACCAGCCGCTGCCGAAGGGCCGCCGGGTCGCGGTCGTCGGCAACTCCACCGCGGTGAACCTGCTGGTCCTCGACGGGCTGCTCGACGAGGGCCTGGAGCTGGCGGGGGACCCGGTCGACGTCGGCACCCAGGCCTCCCCGGAGGCGTTCGCCGGCGCGGTCCGCGCGACCCTGGACGGCGACGCCCGCCCGGACGCACTCATCGCGGTGTTCGTCCCGCCGGTCGCGGTGGCCGGCCGGGACCACGCGCACGCCCTGCGCGACGCCGCGGGCGGTGCCGGGGTCCCGGTCATCGCGGTGTTCCTCGCCGCCGAGGGCATCCCGGCGGAGCTGTCGGTCCCCGGCGCGGACGGCACCCCCGGCCGCGGGTCGGTGCCGAGCTTCGCCAGCCCCGAGCGGGCGACGTCGGCGCTGGGCCGGGTCAGCCGCTACGCGCAGTGGCGCGACACCCCGGTGGGGGAGTTCGTCGTGCCCGAGGGCATCGACGCCGACCGCGCGCGGGAGCTCGTCGCGTCGTTCGGGCCGGACACCCGGCACACCCTCACCGACGACGAGGCCGTCGACCTGCTCGCCTGCTACGGCCTGGAGGTGATCACCTTCCGCCGGGCGACGGGCGCCGACGACGCCGTCGCCGCCGCCGAGCAGGTCGGCTACCCGGTGGTCATCAAGGCGACCGCGGACCAGTGGCGGCACCGCGGCGACTTCGTCGGGGTGCGCCTGGACCTGGTCTCGGAGGAGGCCCTGCGCGTCGCGCACGCGGAGCTGTCGCGGGTGACCGGGTCCGACGAGGTCTACGTGCAGCGGATGGCCCCGAAGGGCACGTCGTGCACGGTGGAGGTCGTCGACGACCCGTCGTTCGGGTCGCTGGTGGCGTTCGGGCTGTCCGGGATGGCGACCGAGCTGCTCGACGACCGCGCCTACCGGGTCCTGCCGGTGTCGACCGAGGACGCGGCCCGGCTGGTGCGGGCCCCGCGGGCGGCGCCGCTGCTCACCGGCTACCGCGGCACCGACCCGGTCGACCTCGCCGCGCTGGAGGACGTCGTGCTGCGGATCGGGCGGCTCGTGGAGGACCTGCCGCAGGTCCGCTCGCTCGCCCTCGACCCGGTGCTGGCCTCGCCGCAGGGCGCGTTCGTGGCCGGGGCCCGGGTGACGATCGGCCCGGTGCCCGACCGCCGCGACGCGGGCCCCCGCCGCCTGCGCTGACCCGCCCCGCGCGCCGCCGGGGAGCCGGCGGCCCGCGGGGCGGTCGGGTCAGGTGCGGAAGGTGACCTGGAGGGTCGGGGCGCTGGTGTCGGCGAAGAAGTCGTTGCCCTTGTCGTCCATCACGACGAACGCCGGGAAGTCCTCGACCTCGATCTTCCAGACCGCCTCCATGCCGAGCTCGGGGTACTCGAGCACGTCGACCTTGCGGATGCAGTCCTGCGCCAGGCGGGCGGCCGGGCCACCGATGGAGCCCAGGTAGAAGCCGCCGTTCGCGGCGCAGGAGTCCACGACCTGCTTCGACCGGTTCCCCTTCGCCAGCATCACCAGGGACCCGCCGGCCTCCTGGAACTGCTGGACGTAGGAGTCCATCCGGCCGGCCGTCGTCGGACCGAAGGAGCCCGAGGCGTAACCCTCGGGGGTCTTGGCCGGTCCGGCGTAGTAGACGGCGTGGTCCTTGAGGTACTGCGGCATCGGCTCGCCGGCGTCGAGCCGCTCGGCGATCTTGGCGTGCGCGATGTCGCGGGCGACGACCAGCGGCCCGGTCAGCGACAGCCGGGTCTTCACCGGCAGCTGCGACAGCTGCGCGCGGATCTCGTCCATCGGCCGGTTCAGGTCGACCCGCACGACCTCGTCGGACAGGTCGGCGTCGGTGGCCTCGGGCAGGTACTGGGCCGGGTCGCGCTCCAGCTGCTCCAGGTAGACCCCGGACGGGGTGATCTTCGCCTTGGCCTGGCGGTCCGCGGAGCAGGACACCGCGACGCCGACCGGCAGCGAGGCGCCGTGGCGGGGCAGCCGGATGACGCGGACGTCGTGGCAGAAGTACTTGCCGCCGAACTGGGCGCCGATCCCGAAGTTGCGGGTCAGCTCCAGGACCTGCTGCTCCAGGTCGGTGTCGCGGATGGCGTGCCCGAGCGGCGAGCCCTCGGTCGGCAGGTTGTCCAGGTAGCGGGCCGAGGCCAGCTTCGCGACCTTCAGGTTGAACTCCGCCGACATGCCGCCGACGACGATCGCCAGGTGGTACGGCGGGCAGGCCGCGGTACCGAGGCTGCGCAGCTTCTCGTCCAGGAACGCCGCGAGCCGCTTCGGGTTCAGCAGCGCCTTCGTCTCCTGGTAGAGGAAGGTCTTGTTGGCCGAGCCGCCGCCCTTGGCCATGACCAGGAACTCGTAGTACGGGTCCCGGCCCGGCTTGGCGTACAGCTCGACCTGCGCGGGCAGGTTGGTGCCGGTGTTCTTCTCGTCCCAGAAGCTGATCGGCGCCATCTGGCTGTAGCGCAGGTTCAGCTCCTGGTAGGCCTCGAAGACCCCGCGCGACACCGCGGCCTCGTCGTCGCCGCCGGTCAGCACGGTCTCGGTCTTCTTGCCGACGATGATCGCGGTGCCGGTGTCCTGGCACATCGGCAGCACCCCGCCCGCGGACACGCAGGCGTTGCGCAGCAGGTCGGTGGCGACGAACCGGTCGTTGCCGGAGGCCTCGGGGTCGTCGATGATGGCGCGCAGCTGCTTCAGGTGCGAGGGTCGCAGCAGGTGCTGGATGTCGGTGACGGCCGCGCGGACCAGTCCGGTGATCGTCTCCGGAGGGACCTCGAGGAAGGTGCGGCCCGCGGCCTCGGTCACGGTTCCCGCGGGCAGGTCGAGCTCGCGGTACTCGGTGTCGTCCGGGCCGAGCGGGAGCACGTCGGTGTGGTGGAACTCGGGCATGGCGGGGACGCTACCGGCCGTCGCCGGGCGGGCACCGCAGGTGGAGACGCAGACGACGTGTGAGGCGCACTAACCGGACGACCCTCCGGTTAGTGCTGTAGTGTGGGCCACATGCCTGGCTCGATCCTGGGAACCTCCGTCCGCCGCGTCGAGGACGCCGACCTGATCACCGGTGCGAGCACCTTCGTCGGCAACCTGGTCCACGGTGCCGACGCACCGGCGGGCCTGGCCCACGTGGCGTTCGTCCGCTCGCCGGTGGCGCACGCGCTGCTCACCGGCATCGACACCACCGAGGCCGCGGCCGCGCCCGGCGTCCTCGCCGTGTACACCGCGGCCGACCTCGACCTGCCCGCCCATCACGGCCTGATGGTCCTCAACCCCGCGCTGCCGCGCCCGCCGCTGGCGACCGACCGGGTGCGGTTCGTCGGCGAGGCGGTGGCGCTGGTCGTCGCCGAGAGCCGCGCCGCCGCCGTCGACGCCACCGAGCTCGTCGAGGTCGACTACGACCCGCTGCCCGCGGTCACCGACATCGAGGCCGCGCTCGCCGACGACGCCCCGCTGCAGTTCCCCGACCAGGGCAGCAACCTGGCCGCGGGCGAGCGGGGGACCGGCGACCCGCTCGACGGCGCCGAGGTCGTCGTCCGCGCGCGGATGGTGAACCAGCGCGTCGCGGCCGTCCCGATGGAGGGCAACGCGATCGTCGCCGACCCCACCACCACCGACTTCCCGCTCACCGTGCACGTCTCCACCCAGATGCCGCACGGCTTCCGCACCCAGCTCGCCGGACTGACCGGACTGGAGACCGACCAGGTCCGGGTGATCGCCCCGCACGTCGGCGGCGGGTTCGGAGCGAAGGCCGGTGTGCTCGCCGAGCACACCGCGACCGTCGTCGCCGCCCGGGCGCTGGGGCGGCCGCTGGCCTGGGTCGAGACCCGCTCGGAGAACCTCGTCTCGATGCCGCACGGCCGCGGCCAGGTCGGCTACTACGAGCTCGGCCTCACCCGCGACGGCCGGATGACCGGCCTGCGCGTGCGGGTCGTCGGGGACTCCGGGGCCTACGCGGGCTTCGGCGGCGCGCTGCCGCTGCGCACCACCTACCTCATGGCGACCGGCGTCTACGACATCACGAACCTGCGCTACGACGCCGTCTCCGCGCTGACCAACACCACCCCGATGGGCGCCTTCCGCGGCGCGGGACGCCCCGAGGCCGCCGCCCACCTGGAGCGCCTGGTCGACGTCGCCGCCGCCGAGCTGGGCATCGACCCGGTCGAGCTGCGCCGGCGCAACCTGCTCGCGCCCGACGTCTTCCCGTACACGACCCCGACCGGCGCCCGCTACGACGTCGGCGACTACGACCTGCCGCTGCGCGAGGCCCTGCGCATCGCCGGCTACGACGAGCTGCGCGCCGAGCAGGCCCGCCGCCGCGAGGCGGGCGACCCGGTGCGCCTGGGCATCGGCATCGCGGTCTACGTCGAGGTCACCGCCGGGGGCGGGGGCGGCGAGTACGGCTCGGTGACCGTGCACGACGACGGCTCGGCGACGGTGTCGGCCGGCACCTCGGCCCACGGGCAGGGGCACGCGACGTCGTTCGCGATGCTGGTGTCGGACCGGCTCGGGATCCCGATGGACCGGATCCGCTACGTCCAGTCCGACACCGCGCTCGTCCCGCGCGGCGCCGGGACCGGCGGCTCGCGGTCGCTGCAGCTCGGCGGGACCGCGGTGTCCGAGGCCGCGCACGAGCTGTACGAGCGGGCCCGCAAGCTCGCCGCACACCTGCTGGAGGCCGCCGCGGAGGACGTCGAGATCACCGACGACGGCACCTTCGGCGTCGCCGGTGTGCCGGGCGGCCCGACCGCGACCTGGAGCGACGTGCACCGCCAGGCCGCCGCGACGGGGGAGGAGCTGCACGTCGGGCTCGACTCCGCGCAGGACGGCGCGACCTTCCCGTTCGGGGCGCACCTGTCGGTCGTCGAGGTCGACACCGACACCGGCCGGGTCACGCCGCGCCGGCACGTCGCCGTCGACGACTGCGGGCGGATCCTGAACCCGCTGCTCGTCGAGGGCCAGCAGCACGGCGGGCTCGCCCAGGGCGTCGCGCAGGCGCTGCACGAGGAGGTCCTGTTCGACGACGAGGGCCAGCCCCTGACCTCCAGCCTCGCCGCGTACACGATCCCGACCGCGGCCGACCTGTTCTCCTTCGAGACCGCGACGACCGAGACCCCGACCCCGCTGAACTCGCTCGGCGCCAAGGGCATCGGCGAGTCCGCGACGATCGGGTCGACCCCGGCGGTGCAGAACGCCGTGGTCGACGCGCTGTCCGACCTGGGTGTGCGGCACATCGACCTGCCCTGCACCCCCGAGCGGGTCTGGCGGGCGGTCGCCGCGGCCCGCGCCGGGGCGCCGGAGCAGGCGTGGCGTGAGCCGCCCGCGGTCTTCGACGACCTGCCGGTGCGGGGCGGTGGCGCCGAGGACGACGCGGCGATCTGACCCCGGGGCCGGTCGCGGCGGGGCGCGGACGGACCGTGCCGGCGCGGCGGGTGCGGTTCCCCGACGGGTGCCCCGCCGTCCCCGGGGCGGCGGAGCGGGGATCGCGCCCCGTCCACGGGTGTCGCCCGTACGGGTGACTTCCGCCTGTCGACCGGCCGGGACGCGCGGTAACCCACCCCCTGACTGTTCCGCGCGTCCCCGGTGGCGCAGACTCTGCGCCGGACCGCAACCGATACCGGGAGGCACCCGCACGATGAGGCTCGCGACGATCCGGACCGCGACCGGGCACCGGGCGGTGCGCGTCGACGGCGACACCGCCGTCGAGACGGGGGAGGCCGACGTGCGGGCGCTGCTGGAGCGCCCCGACTGGGCCGAGCACGCCGCGGGCGCGGCGGGCCCGGTGCACGAGACCGCGGGCCTGGACTACGCGCCGCTGGTGCCGTCGCCCGAGAAGATCATCTGCATCGGGCTGAACTACCGCGACCACGTGCTCGAGATGGGCAACGAGCTGCCCGAGTACCCCACGGTCTTCGGCAAGTTCGCGCCCGCCCTGATCGGCGCCCACGACGAGATCGAGCTGCCCGAGCAGTCCGACCGCGTGGACTACGAGGCGGAGCTGGCCATCGTGATCGGGCGTTCGGTCCGGCGCGCCGACCGCGAGGCGGCGACGGCCGCCATCGCCGGGTACACCGTGCTCAACGACGTGTCGATGCGCGACTACCAGCGGCGCACCAAGCAGTTCCTGCAGGGCAAGACCTGGGAGCACTCCACGCCGCTCGGGCCGGTGCTGGTCACCCCCGACGAGCTGCCCGCCGACCCGGCCGCCGGTGGCGCGCTGCGGATCTCCTCGGAGCTGTCCGGGGAGACCATGCAGGACTCCACGACCGACCAGCTCGTGTTCGGCGCGGTGGACCTGGTCGTCTACCTGTCGGAGATCCTCACGCTCAACCCGGGCGACGTCATCGCCACCGGCACCCCGGGCGGCGTCGGCGACGCGCGCACGCCCCCGCGCTACCTCACCGACGGCGCCGAGATCGTCACCGCGGTGGAGGGGATCGGCGAGTGCCGCAACGTGTGCCGGGCGGTGCGGTGAGCCTCGCACGCACCCCCGGTGACGGCCGCGCCGTCGTCCCGCCGCCGGTGGGCGACGCGCTGGCCTGGGCCGGTGACGGCCAGGCCCACCTGCGCGGGCTGATGACCCGGATGGCCGGTGAGGCGTTCCGCGCCCCGTCGGCGCTGCCGGGCTGGACCCGCGCGCACGTGCTCACCCACCTGGCCCGCAACGCCGATGCCATGGTGAACCTGCTGACCTGGGCGCGGACCGGCGTCGAGACCCCGGCCTACCCCGATCCCGCGTCCCGCGACGCCGACATCGAGGCCGGTGCCGGGCGCAGCTCCGACGAGATCCGCGCCGACGTCGTCGCCGCCTCCGACCGGCTCGCCGACGCGGTCCGGGCGATGCCGGAGAAGGCCTGGTCGGCGACCGTGCGCAACCCGCAGGGCGTCGAGATGCCGGTGACGGCGGTGCCCTGGAACCGGGCCCGCGAGGTGTGGATCCACGCCGTCGACCTCGACGTCGGCGCCTCGTTCAAGGACCTGCCGATCCCGATGCGGGAGGTTCTGGTCGCCGACGTGGTCGCGCGGCTGGAGCGCAAGCCAGGCTGCCCGCACGTGCGCCTGGAGGAGGTCCGCACCGGCGCGACGCTGGAGTTCGGGCCGGGGCCCGCCGGGCCGGACGGCGCCGAGCCGCGCGACCTCGGCACGGTCCGCGGCAAGGCGCACGACATCATCGCCTGGCTGCTCGGCCGCCCGTTCGACAAGGGCCTGCGCGACGCCGACGGGAAGCTCCCGCCGCCGCTACCGGTCTGGCTCTGACCCCGGCTCCGCCGCGGGCCGGTCGCGGCCCTCGAGCGCGTCCAGGCGGGCGGTGGCCCGGCCGAGCTGGCGGGCCATCTCGTCGAGCCGGGCCTGCAGCAGCGCCATCTCCGCGGTGAGCACGGCGACCGCGCCCGCCGCGGCGACCGGGTCGCCGATCAGGCCGTCGGCCGCCTCGGTGCCGTGCGGGTCGGGGTGCTCGGCGAACCTCGCCGCGTCGTCGGGCGTGGTCAGCGGGCCCGCCGCGACGTCGTCGGGCAGCAGGGTGAGCTCGGCCAGCTCGGCGAAGCGCTGCGCCGACAGCACCGGGCGCGCCCCGGCGCACCGCAGGCACACCGGTTCCAGCCGGCGCCAGCCGTGCTGCCCGGAGCCGGTGTCGGCCAGCACCGCGACCCGCGCCCCGCAGCGGCAGGGCCGCATCCGGATCGTGCGCACCCGCTGCCGGGCGTAGCGCAGGCCCAGCTCGTAGCGGCGGAACCGGCCGGAGACGGCCACCTCGAGCAGGATCGCGCCCTGGTGCTCGGGCGCGCACGCCAGCTCGCGGGCGTCGTCGGCGGTGTGGAAGCAGTAGAACCCGCAGTCGCACCACCGCGACGGGCAGGCGTGCCGGCAACCGTGCGCGCACACCGCGTCGTCGACGGTGCGGTAGACGTGCGCCCGCCCGAGCGTCACACCGCTGAAGCCCGCCGTCGTGCCGTCCGCGGACAGCATCGGGAACGCCAGCTTGTGGCCCTCCAACGGGCCGGTCGGGTACTCCAGCGGGGTCCGGCGGAACAGCCCGCGCACCCGGTCAGTCCTCGCGGGACCCCGAGTGCGCCGGCTGCTCGACGGCCGGCGTCCACTCGGTGAACTCGGGCTCGACGGTGCGCGCCGGGCGCGGGCGCTCCTGGGCGTCGGCCACCCGGTCGGCCTCGTGGTCCACGGCGAATCCCTCGGAGATCTTGCGGCCCAGCCTCATGACGCCTCCCGTGTGCTCCGGGTCCCGGCCACCTGGTGGACGTGGCCGCCGTCACCAGGCTGACCGTTCGTCGCGGGGTTGTCCAGGGCGGAACGGGTGAGGAGGGGCCGGGGACGGATCACAGCCGGCGCCCGGCCCGGCCTCGGTAACGTCCTGTGCCAGGACGGGGACCGGGGGTGGTCGATGCGGGGCGAGGCGCGCTACGGGCTCGAGCACGAGCTCGCGCTGCTGCGGGACGACGGGACGGTGGCCGACCACCGGTCGCTGACCCACGCCCAGGTCGCGGCGGTCGTCGACGAGCTCCCGGAGCTGCCCGGGGACCAGTCGGACCTGCGGATCGGCGACGCCGGCATCCGCCGCAAGCGCTGGTACGCCGAGGGCTACGAGCGTCTCGACGATGACGGCGGGCTGCTCCGGTTCGAGCCCAAGGGCATCGAGATCCGGACCCGCGTGCACGACTCGGTCCAGGCCGCCGTCGACGCGCTGGCCGCCGACGCGGTCACCCTGGCCGCGGTGGCCGCCCGGCACGGGCTGCGCCCCGTCGCGTTCGCCCACCACCCGCAGCTGTCGGCCTACCGGCTGGACCCGCCGCCGAACGCCCACGAGCGGGCGCTGATGGCGGCCTCGCCGGAGGAGCGGACCTCGCACCTGCACATGGTGACCTGGGGGCCGGACCTGAACCTGTCGTTCCCCGAGTCGGGCACCGACCCCGCCGTGCTGGCCGACGCGGCGGCGAAGCTGACCTTCTACAGCCCCTACCTGGTGCCGTGGTCGTTCTCCTCGCCGTTCCGCGACGGCGGTGTCTGGGGCGGGCTGTCGGCACGCACCGCGCGTCGCACCGGGGCGCGCCCGGCGGCGCTGGCCTACCTGCCGCCCGACGCCCCGCTGATGGCGACCGACCCCAGCCTGGTGCGGCACGCGGGCATCCCCGGGGAGGTGGGGCGGATCGAGTTCAAGGCGTTCGACGCCGTCCCGGTGGTCGCGGGGGAGGAACCCGCCGACGGTGTGGGCACCGACCTGCCCGCGGCGCTGCTGAGCCTGCTGACCGGCCTGCTGCGCGACGACACGCTGCCCGGCCGGCGTCGGACCCCGGACGCGGCGGCGCACCGCCGCTCGGCGCTGCGGGGCTGGGCGGACCCGGCGGTGCGGGCGGGGTCGCAGGCCGTCCTCGACGCCGCGACCGCCGCGCTGGCCGGCGACGACGCCCACGGCGCGCGGCTGGCGTCGCTGGCCCGGCGGCTGGCGCGCCGCGAGACCCCCGCGGACCGGATGCTGGCCCGCCACCGCGCGGGCGGCGGCATCCCGGGGCTCGGGCACCCGGCGACGCGCGCCACCGACTGACCGGCGGGGCCCCGGCGACGCGCGCCGGGGCCCCGGTCCGGCTCAGCGGTAGCTGTGCTCCTCGGCGGGGTACTCGCCGTGCGCCACGTCGGCGGCGAACGCGGCCGCCGCGTCGTGCAGGGCCGAGCCGAGCTCCGCGTACTTCTTGACGAAGCGCGGCACCTTCCCGCGGTTCATCCCGGCCATGTCCGACCAGACGAGGACCTGGGCGTCGCAGTCGGGCCCGGCGCCGATGCCGACGGTCGGGATGCGCAGCTCCCCGGTCACCCGCTTGGCGACGTCGGCGGGCACCATCTCCAGCACGACGGCGAACGCGCCCGCCTCCTGCACGGCCAGCGCGTCCTCGACGAGCCGGTCGGCGGCGTCGCCGCGACCCTGGATGCGGAACCCGCCCAGCGCGTGCTCGCTCTGCGGGGTGAACCCGAGGTGGCCCATCACCGGCACGCCGGACGCGGTGAGCGCCTCGACCTGCGGCGCGAACCGCGCACCGCCCTCGAGCTTGACCGCGTGCGCCCCGCCCTCCTTCATGAACCGGAACGCCGTCTCCTGCGCCTGCGCGGGGGAGATCTGGTAGCTGCCGAACGGCAGGTCGGCGACGACGAGCGCGCTGCGGGCGCCGCGCACCACGGCCCGGGTCAGCGGGACCAGGTCGTCGACCGTGACCGGGATGGTGTTGTCGTGGCCGAACACGTTGTTGCCCGCGGAGTCGCCGACGAGCAGCACCGGGATGCCGGCGTCGTCGAAGATCTCGGCGGAGTAGACGTCGTAGGCGGTCAGCATGGGCCAGCGCCGGCCCTCCTGCTTCCACTGCAGCAGGTGGTGGACGCGGGTCCGCTTCGGCGGGGTCGCGGGCGCCCGGTACGGGGCCGCCACCTCTCCGCTCTCCTGTGTGCTCACCGGTGAGCTCCTTCCGTGCCTCGAGGCCCACGCTGGTCGTGGGTCCCCGGGTTCGCCGTCGATGGCGGACGCCAGGGTGGCAGCGCACGGGCCCGGACCGCCCCGTGGTGTGGGCACCCTCACCCGGGCCGTGACCCGCGACCGGTCACCGTCGGGGGTCGGTGGCATGCTCACGGTCATGCTCCCTCGGCTGTTGCGACCACGTGCCCACCGACGAGAGACACCGGGGGCGGCCCGCCGGCGGACGCGTCCGGCCGCGCTCGCCGTGCTCGGCGCGGCGACCCTCGTCCTGGTCGGCGCGTGCGCCGACGCGGGCACCGGTGACCAGCCGCAGGCCGCGCAGAACCCGCCGGAGCTCGCGCAGTTCTACGACCAGCAGCTGCAGTGGGGCGCCTGCGCGGACTACGCCCCCACCGCGGACGACGCGCAGACCTACGCCGACCCGCAGTTCGACTGCACCCGGGTGACCGTCCCGCAGGACTACGCCCAGCCCGGCGACGGCAAGACCATGCAGATTGCGCTGCTGCGCAAGAAGGCGACCGGCGCGAAGATCGGCTCGCTGTTCGCCGACCCGGGCGGCCCCGGCGCCTCGGGCACCTCGTTCGTCGCGCGCCAGGCCGCCACCTGGGCCACCAACGGCCTGGGGGACCGGTTCGACCTGGTCGGGTTCGACCCGCGCGGCACCGGCGCCAGCATGCCGCGGATCCAGTGCCTCACCGACAAGGAGAACGACGAGGAGCGCACGAAGGTCTTCGCCGACCCCTCGCCCGCCGGGGTCGCCGCCGCCGAGGCCGACAGCCGCCAGTTCGCCGAGCGCTGCACCCAGCGCACCGGGGCCGACGTGCTGGCGAACGTCGGCACCCGTGACGTCGCGAAGGACATGGACGTCATGAGGGCCGCCGTCGGCGACCAGAAGATGACCTACGCCGGCTTCTCCTACGGCACCGAGCTCGGCACCGCCTACGCCGAGGCGTTCCCGCAGAACGTCCGCGCGCTGCTGCTCGACGGCGCGATCGACCCGACGCAGTCGACCATCGACTCCACGGTCAAGCAGAACGCCGGGTTCCAGCTCGCGTTCGACAACTTCGCCAAGGACTGCACCAGCCGCCCCGGCTGCCCGCTGGGCACCGACCCGGCGAAGGCGACCCAGGCGTTCCAGGCGGTCATGCGGCCACTGATCGACACGCCCGCGAAGGTCGGCGACGGGCGCGTCCTGAGCTTCTCCGACGCCCAGACCGGCGTCAGCCAGGCGCTCTACGTCTCCCAGCTGTGGCCCGCCCTGCAGCGCGGGATCTCGCAGGTCGCGAACGGCAACGGCGACCTGCTGATGCGCCTGGCCGACCTCTACTACGAGCGTGACGACCAGGGCCGCTACTCGAACATGCTGCAGGCCTTCCAGTCGATCAGCTGCGTGAACCAGCCGGCGCTCAAGGAGCCGTCGGAGGCCCTGGAGCTGGCGACGCGGGCCGACGAGGCCGCCCCGTTCCGCTCCACCGGCCGCGGCCCGGTCGGTGCCCGCGACGCGTGCGCGTTCTGGCCGGTCCCGCCCACCAGCGAGCCGCACACGCCGAAGGTCGACGGGCTCCCGCCGGTCGTCGTGGTGTCGGTCACCGGTGACCCGGCCACGCCGTACCAGGCCGGGGTCGACCTGGCCCAGCAGCTGAACGGCAGCCTGATCAAGGTCAACGGCAACCAGCACACCGCGTCGCTGCAGGGTGACGCGTGCACCGACAAGCTCGCGATCGACTATCTGGTGAACCTCACGCTCCCGCCGCAGGGCGCGGAGTGCACGCTCTCGCCGAGCTGAGGGCCGTCGCCGGGGCTGTGCGGGCGACCACGACCGGGTCGCCCGCACACCCCGGTAACTTCCGCGTAACACGGGGTTCCTAGGCTCCGCCGCATGGACCGCCAGCAGGAGTTCGTGCTCCGCACGCTCGAGGAACGCGACATCCGTTTCGTCCGTCTCTGGTTCACGGACGTGCTCGGATACCTCAAGTCGGTGGCGGTGGCCCCGGCCGAGCTGGAGGGCGCCTTCGCCGAGGGCATCGGCTTCGACGGCTCGGCCATCGAGGGCTTCGCCCGCGTCTACGAGTCCGACATGGTCGCCAAGCCCGACCCGTCGACGTTCCAGGTGCTGCCCTGGGAGACCGCCTCGGGCGAGCACTACTCGGCGCGGATGTTCTGCGACATCGCCATGCCCGACGGGTCGCCGTCCTGGGCCGACCCGCGGCACGTGCTGACCCGCGCGCTGAACAAGGCGGGCGAGGCCGGGTTCACCTGCTACGTGCACCCGGAGATCGAGTTCTACCTGCTGCGCGACCTGCCCGGCGACGGCACCCGGCCCATCCCGGCGGACTCCGGCGGCTACTTCGACCAGGCCAGCCACGACGTCGCCCCGCACTTCCGGCGCAACACCATCGAGACGCTGGAGTCGATGGGCATCTCGGTGGAGTTCTCCCACCACGAGGGCGGCCCCGGCCAGCAGGAGATCGACCTGCGCTACGCCGACGCCCTGACCATGGCCGACAACCTCATGACGTTCCGCTACGTCGTGAAGGAGGTCGCGCTCACCCAGGGCGTGCGGGCCTCGTTCATGCCCAAGCCGTTCTCCGAGCACCCCGGCTCGGCCATGCACACGCACTTCTCGCTGTTCGAGGGCGACCACAACGCCTTCCACGACCCGGACGACCCCTACGAGCTGTCCGCGACCGGCAAGGCGTTCGTCGCCGGCGTGCTCAAGCACGCCCGGGAGATCACCGCCGTCACCAACCAGTGGGTCAACTCCTACAAGCGCCTCATCACCGGCGGCGAGGCCCCGACGGCGGTGTCCTGGGGCCACGCGAACCGCTCCGCGCTGGTCCGGGTCCCGATGTACTCGCCGGGCAAGTCGTCGTCGCGGCGGGTGGAGGTCCGCACGCTGGACTCCTCGTGCAACCCCTACCTCGCCTACGCGGTCATCCTGGGCGCCGGCCTCACCGGCATCCAGAAGGGCTACGAGCTGCCCCCGCCCACCGAGGACGACGTGTGGGCCCTGACCGACACCGAGCGCCGGGCGCTGGGCTACGAGCTGCTCCCGCAGAACCTCACCGAGGCCCTCGACGTCATGGAGAAGAGCGAGCTCGTCGCCGAGTACCTCGGCGAGCACGTGTTCGACTTCTTCCTGCGGAACAAGCGGGCCGAGTGGGACGCCTACCGCCGGAACGTGACGCCGCACGAGCTCGCGACGTATCTTCCCGTGCTGTGACCGACTTCTCGGACGAGATCATCCTGGGCCCGCTGCCGAAGGGCATCACGCGGGCCGGCGAGGGCCAGTACAAGCGGGTGTGGAACGTGCTGGGCCACACCTACTGGGCGAAGGCCGTCAGCGAGACCAGCTTCGCCTTCGAGACCCTCGACCCGCCCGGCACGGGCGTCCCGCCGCACGTGCACCCGACCCAGGACGAGCACATCCACGTCCTCGACGGCGTGTTCACGCTCTACCTGGACGGGCAGTGGGAGAAGGCCGGGCCGGGCGACACCGTCCTCATGCCCAAGGGCCTGCCGCACGCCTACTACAACAAGGAGCAGGGCAACGCCCGCGCGCTGTTCTGGGTCAGCCCGGCCGGCCGGCTGGCGTCGCTGTTCGACCGGCTGCACGACCTGACCGACCCGGCCGAGGTCGTGCGGCAGTCGGCGCTGCACGACGTCGACTTCCTGCCGCCGGGCAGCGTCCCCGGCGCCGACTAGCGGGTGTTGCCCGACGCGCGGTGGTAACCGGCGAAGATCTCCTCGAGCTCCTCGCCGGTGATCACCGCGTCGAGGTCGTCGAAGCCGTCGGGCGCGCGGCGCTCGACCTCGTCGATGACCCGTTCCGGGCCGCCCACGCGGTTGCGGAGCACGACGTCGGCGGTCATCGGCAGCCGCTCGGCCTCGTAGGCGGCCAGCGCCGCCGCCGGGTCGCCGCCCGCGGCCAGGTGTCGGGCGAGCGACTCGGCGTCGAGGATCGCCTGCCCGGCGCCGTTGGAGCCCATCGGGACCATCGGGTGCGCGGCGTCGCCGAGCAGGGTGACCCGCCCGTGCGACCAGCGCGGCAGCGGGTCCCGGTCGCACATCGGGAACTCGAAGATCTCCGGTGTCGCGGCGACCAGCGCGAGGTGGTCGACGTCGTCCAGGTGGAAGCGACGGGCGTGGGCGAGGGTCTCGTCGCGGTCGGCGGGCCGTGACCAGTCCTGGCGCTGCGGGGCGGGGTCGCCGTCGGCGCCGGTCGCGATGCACACCGCCCAGTTGGTGAGGACCGTCCCCGGCGCGCTGCCGGCGCCGACCGGGTAGACCACCAGCTTGGCCGCGTTCCCGCCCGCGACGACCATCGAGCGGCCCCCGCGGAACGCCGGCCAGTCCGTCGCGCCGCGCCACATCGACACCCCGTTCCAGTGCGGCGGTCCCTCGCCGGGGAACAGACCGGCCCGCACGGCGGAGTGGATGCCGTCCGCGCCGACCAGCACGTCGCCGGTCGCCTCCGGCAGGGCGTCGTCGGCGAAGCGGACCCGGACACCCCCGTCGGAGTGCTCGACGGCGGCGACCCGGTGCCGGGTGCGGATCGCCTCGGGCCCCAGCCGTGCGCGCACGGCGTCGGTGAGCGTCCGGTGCACCCGGCCGCGGCGCCCGGCGACCTGCGGGAACGCGAAGCCGGCCGCCACCCCGCAGGGCCTGCGCAGGATCGGCTGCCCGAGCCGGTGGGCGTAGGTGAGGTCGGTGGTCGCGATGCCGACGTCGGCCAGCTCCGCGGACAGGCCGAGCCCGTCGAGCACCCGCACGGCGTGCGGGAGCAGGTTGAACCCGACACCGAGCTCACCCGCGCCGGACCCCTGCTCGTAGACCGTGGACCCGATCCCGGCCCGCTCCAGGGCCAGGGCCGTGGTCAGTCCTCCGATACCTCCACCGACGATCACGACGTGCATGCCCCGAGCCTGACCGCTGAACGCCCCTGAGGGAAGGGCGGCCCGCGATGGGGCAGGATCACCGGTCATGGACCGTCGCACGGGGACCTCGCTCGCCCGGCTCGGCCTCACCGGTGAGGACGCGGCCACGACCCTGCGCGGTCTGGGCTGGTGGGCGGCCGACGGGCCGGCGCCCGGCTGCGAGGAGATCATGTGGGCGCTGGCCCGCAGCCCCGACCAGTCCCTCGCCCTGCGGGCGGTCGAGCGGCTGGCGCAGACCGCCCCGTGGCCCGCGATCGACCGGGCGCTGCGCACCGACCGCGGGCTGCGGGGGCGCCTGTTCGCGACCCTGGGGTCGTCGACGGCGCTGGGCGACCACCTCGTCGGCCACCCGGACCGCTGGCCGCTGCTGGCCGACACCGCCGAGCGCGGTGACCCGCCGCCGGACCTGGCCCGGCGCACCGCGAACCTGCTGCGCGCGGTCGGGGCCGACCCGGCCGCGCCGCCGCCGGGGACGGCCGGGGGAGCGCGGGCGACGCTGACCGGCGCCGAGGCCGTCGCCGCGCTGCGCACGGCCTACCGCGACGAGCTGCTCGGCCTCGCCTCGGCCGACCTGGCCGCCGTCGGGGACCCGGGGCTGCCGGTGATGGAGGTCGACGACGTCGCCGCCCAGCTCGCCGACCTCGCCGAGGCCGCGCTGTCGGCCTCGCTGGCGGTGGCCGCGGCCGAGCAGGACCCGCCCGAGGAGCTGCGGCTCGCGATCATCGGTCTGGGCAAGTGCGGCGGCCGGGAGCTCAACTACGTCTCCGACGTCGACGTCGTGTTCGTCGCCGAGCCCGGCGGGGAGCTCACCCAGGCCGCGACGAAGCTCGCGTCACGGGTCATGCGCATCGCGGGGGAGGCCTGCTTCGAGGTCGACGCGAACCTGCGCCCCGAGGGCCGTCAGGGTGCGCTGGTGCGGACCCTGGACGGGCACGTGTCCTACTACAAGCGGTGGGCGAAGACCTGGGAGTTCCAGGCGCTGCTCAAGGCCCGTCCGATCGCCGGGGACCCGGTGCTGGGCCGCTTCTACATCGACGCACTCGACCCGATGGTGTGGCAGGCCTGCACCCGCGACGACTTCGTCAGCGACGTGCAGGCCATGCGCGCCCGGGTCATCGAGAACATCCCCTCCGAGCAGCGCGAACGCGAGCTGAAGCTCGGCCGCGGCGGGCTGCGCGACGTCGAGTTCGCCGTCCAGCTGCTGCAGCTGGTGCACGGCCGGGGCGACGACACCCTGCACTCGGGCAACACCCTGGTCGCGCTGGCCGCGCTGTCGGAGAGCGGCTACGTCGGCCGCGACGACGGCGCCAACCTCGCCGCGTCCTACCGGTTCCTGCGCCTGCTGGAGCACCGGCTGCAGCTGCAGAAGCTGCGCCGCACCCACCTGCTCCCGGCCGCCGACGACACCGACGGGCTGCGCTGGCTCGCCCGGGCCGCGCGGATCCGCCCGGACGGGCGCCGCGACGTCGTCGGGGTGCTGGTCGACGAGTGGCAGCGCAACGCGCGCCGCGTCACCCGGCTGCACGAGAAGCTGTTCTACCGGCCGCTGCTGTCGGCGGTGTCCCGGCTGGCCGCCGACGGCGCCGACGCCGTGCTGTCCCCGGAGGCGGCGAAGGCCCGGATGAAGGCGCTGGGCTGGGCGTCGCCGGAGGGGGCGCTCGGGCACCTGCGGGCGCTCACCGGCGGGGTGTCGCGGGCCGCGTCGATCCAGCGGGCGCTGCTGCCGGTGCTGCTGGACTCGCTGTCGCGCAGCCCCGACCCCGACCGCGGCCTGCTCGCCTACCGGCGGGTGTCCGAGGCGCTCGCCGACACCCCCTGGTACCTGCGGCTGCTGCGCGACGAGGGCGCGGTCGCGCAGCGGCTGATGACGCTGCTCGGCACGTCGGCGCTGGTCCCGGACCTGCTGGCCCGCGCGCCGGAGGTGCTGCGGATGCTCGCCACCTCCTCGGGGGTGCAGAGCCCGGAGCTGACCCGGGACCCGGCCGAGGTGTCGATGGCGCTGCGCACCACCGTCGCCCGGCAGAGCACGCCGGAGGCCGCGGTGGCGTCGGCGCGGTCCTACCGCCGGCACGAGATGCTGCGGATCGCCTGCGCCGACCTGCTCGGCCTGCTGCCCGTCGACGCGGTGTGCACGGCGCTGAACTCGGTGAACGAGGCGGTGCTGGCCGCGACCCTGGACGCGGTGCTGCGCGCGGAGTCCGAGCGCCCGGCCGTCCTGTCGGTGATCGGGATGGGCCGCCTCGGCGGCGGCGAGTCCAGCTACGGCAGCGACGCCGACGTCATGTTCGTCTGCAGGCCCGCCGAGGGCGTCGACGACCACACCGCGGTGCGGTGGGCGACGCGGGTCGTGGAACGGGTGCGGCGGCTGCTCGGCTCACCCAGCCCGGATCCGGAGCTGCCGGTCGACGCGGACCTGCGCCCGGAGGGCCGGTCCGGGCCGATGGTGCGCACCCTGGCCTCCTACCGCGAGTACTACGCCCGCTGGGGCGAGGTGTGGGAGGCCCAGGCGCTGCTGCGGGCCCGCCCGATCGCGGGGGACCGGACGCTGGGCCGCGAGTTCACCGCGCTGATCGACCCGATCCGCTACCCGGCCGACGGCGTGTCGGCGGCCTCGGTGTCGGAGATCCGCCGGATCAAGGCCCGGGTCGACGCCGAGCGCCTGCCCCGCGGCGCGGACCGCACCACCCACACCAAGCTCGGCCTGGGCGGGCTGGCCGACGTCGAGTGGACGGTGCAGCTGCTGCAGCTCCAGCATGCGGGCGACATCCCCGAGCTGCGCACCCCGTCGACGCTGCACGGGCTGCACGAGGCCGCGGAGGCCGGGCTGATCAGCGCCGGGGACGCCGCCGAGCTGGAGGAGGGCTGGCGCACCGCGACCGCGGCCCGCAACGCGATCATGCTGGTCAAGGGCAAGCCCGGCGACCAGCTCCCGCGTTCGGGGCGGGAACTGGCCGCCGTCGCCGTCGCGCTCGGGTACCCGGCGGGCGGCGACCCGGGGGAGTTCCTCGACGACTACAAGCGCGTCACGCGGCGGGCCCGCGCGGTCGTCGAGCGGGTGTTCTACGGCTGGTCCGAGGACTGACCGGCCGGTGCCGACCGGAGCGCCGCGGCGAACCACTCGAACGCCGGGACCGCGGGCTCCCGGGCCGGCCAGCCGTTGAGCACCCCGAGCAGCGTCCAGTAGCGCTCGACGCGACGGTCGGCGAACAGCTCGACGCTGTCCGCGGTCCGGGCGCGGGCCGCCGCGTCCTGCCCCTCGACGCCGGGGATGCGGGCGAGGACCCGGGCCGCCTCCGGGCTCGCCGGGTCGACGCCCGCGGCGAGCGCGGCCCCGGCGTGCTCGGCCACCGCGGCCGGGTCGGCCTGCTGCTCCCGGTGCTCAGGAGCGGTGGCGCCGGCGACGGCCATCTCCCGGCACCGGGCCCGGAACCCCGGGTCGGCGACGAGCTCGGCCAGCTCCACCCAGGCCCCCACCTGCTCGGGGGTCGGGTCGTCGGGGAGCTCGGCGGGCATCGACCGCATGCCGGTGGCGATGCCCGCGCCCGGCGCGTCGTCGTCGATGCCGGCGAAGGTCTCGGTCACGAAGTCGTCGATCAGGTGCTGCCGCTGGGCCGCGGACAGCCGGGCCAGGTCGTTCATCAGGGTCACGCTCCGCTCGTCGGGCAGGGTGTCACCGGCCCCGGTGCGGGCCAGCAACGCGCACACCGCGCGCTGCGCCCGCAGCTCCCGGATCCGGTCGTCCAGGGCCCGGACGTGTGCCGCCGCGATCTCGCCGACCCCCCGTCGGCGGGACAGCACGGCGCGCACGTCGTCCAGACCCAGGCCGAGCTCGCGCAGGGTGCGCACGAGGTCGAGCCGGGCGACCGCGGCCGGTCCGTAGACCCGGTGGCCCGCGCCGTTGCGGTCGGCGGGGACGAGCCCCTCGTCCGACCAGAAGCGGAGCGTGCGCACGGCGACCTCGCTGCGCCGGGCGAGCTGCCCGATCGTCAGCGTGACAGGGTGATCATCGGTACGCGGTGCGGTCACGGGGTACAGCGTCGGGTGTTCCAGCGGCTGGAGGTCAAGTGCGAATCGGTTTCGGGATCCCGCAGTTCGGTGCGGCCGCGGCCCACGTGGACGGGACGATGTGCTTCGCGGCGGGCGCCGAGGAGCGCGGCGCGGCGAGCCTGTGGACCGGCGACCGGCTGCTGGTGGCCGTCGACCCGACGGTCGGCTACGGCGGCGGGCCCGGCGGCCCGGGCAGCGTGCCCGAGCAGTTCACCGCCGCGCACGACCCGCTGGCGCTGCTGACCGCGGCGGCCGCCGTCACCGCGCGGGTGCAGCTCGGCACCAGCACGCTCAACGCGCCCTGGTACCCGGCGGCGCTGCTGGCCCGGCAGGCGGCGACGATCGACAACCTGTCCGGTGGGCGGCTGCTGCTCGGCCTCGGCATCGGCTGGTCGCCCGAGGAGTACGACGCCGTGGGCGTCCCGATGGGCGAGCGCGGCGCCCGGCTCGACGAGACCCTCGACCTGTTCGACGCCTGGTGGCACGACGACCCGGTGGAGTTCACCGGCCGGTTCGCGAGTGTCGCACCGTCGTACGTGCACGCCCGGCCGCACCACGTGCCGGTCTACCTGGGCGGGTTCAGCCCCCGGGCGCGCCGGCGGATCGCGGAACGGGCCGACGGGTTCCTGCCGGTCGTCACCTCCGACGTCACCGACCTCGACGCCGCGGTCTCCGCGCCCTGGGCGGACCTGCGTGCCGCCGCGGCCGAGGCGGGCCGCCCCGCCGACGCGATCGGCGCGGTGCTGCGGGTCAACCCGAAGCCGGGGGAGACCGCCGCCGACGCGGCCGCGCTGGTGCGCCGGGCCGCCGCCGACACCGACGTCGACCACACCTTCGTCGACCTCATGTACCTGGCCGACGACACCGACTCGGCGCTGGAGGCGGTCGAGGAGATCCTCGGCGCGGGGTGACCGGACCCCGCTGGTTCACTGGGGTCCGTGGCAGACCTCGACGTGATCACCCGCGGGTACGAGCTCGTCGCGGCCCGGCCGGCGTCGCTGCTGGCCGCGCTGCTGGCTTTGGCGGTCGTGGCGTGGCGGCCGACCTGGCGGCTGACGCGCACCGCGGTCACGATCGCCCACGAGGGCGGGCACGCACTCGTCGCGGTGCTGGTCGGGCGGGGCCTGGCCGGGATCCGGCTGCACGCCGACTCCTCCGGCGTCACGCACTCCACCGGCGCCGGGCGCGGGCCCGGCGTGGTCGCGATGTTCTTCGCCGGCTACGTCTTCCCGCCGCTGCTCGGCCTCGGCGGTGCGGTGCTGGTCGCGGCGGACGAGGCGCAGGTGATGCTGTGGATCGCGGTGGTCCTGCTCGCCGCGACGCTGCTGCAGATCCGCAACCTCTACGGCGGCCTGGCCGTCGTCGCGACCGGGGCGGTGCTCGTTCTCGTCGCGCTGCGCGCCCCGGCCGACCTGCGGACCGGGTTCGCCGCCGCGCTGACCTGGTTCCTGCTGTTCGGCGGGGTGAAGGCCTGCCTGGAGCTGCGCCGGGGTCGTCGCGGGGGCAGGCTGCGCCACTCCGACGCCGACCGGCTCGCCGAGCTCACCCCGCTCGGCGGCGGGGCGTGGGCGGCACTGTTCGTCCTCGTCGCGTTCGCGGCGACGCTCGCCGCCTGCTGGGTCGTGTTCGCCCCCGGTGGGGCACCGGCCTGACAGCATGGGGTCATGGCAGAGGACTTCAACACCAGGGTGATCCGCGAGTTCCGGGAGAACGACGGCCGGGTCGGCGAGCCGTTCACCGGCCTGCCGATGATCCTCGTCCACCACGTCGGCGCGAAGAGCGGCGCCGAGCGGATCGCGCCGCTGCGCTGGTTCGCCGACGGTGACCGCTGGGTCGTCGTCGCCTCCGCGGCGGGCGCCCCGCGTCACCCCGCCTGGTTCCACAACCTGATGGCGAACCCGGACGTCACCGCCGAGATCGCCGACGGCGAGGGCGGGGTCGAGACCGTCCCGGTGCACGCGAGCGAGCTCGACGACGCCGACCGCGACCGCATCTGGACCTGGATCAAGGAGAACAACGGCGGCTTCGCCGACTACGAGCGCAAGACCGACCGTAGGATCCCGCTGGTGGGCCTCACCCGGCGCTGACCGCCGTCCTGCCCGCTGCGTGAGGCCGGGGTGGGCATGGGCGCCGCGGTGATGGCAGGGTTCGGGCCATGACGATCTCCCTCGAGCAGGCCCAGACCATCGCCGCCGCTGCCCTGGCCCACGGCACCGAGCAGGGCTTCAACCCGCTCACGGTCGCGGTGCTCGACCCGGGCGGTGCGATCGTCGCCCTGGCCCGCCAGGACGGCTCGGGCTTCCTGCGCCCCGACCTCGCCGTCGCCAAGGCCAGCGGTGTGCTCGCCCTCGGCATGACCAACCGCGCGATCGCCGCCCGGGCCGCGGACTCCCCGGAGTTCTTCACCTCGGTGGCGAACCTCGCCGGCGGCAAGATCCTCTCCGTGCCCGGCGGGGTCTTCGTCAAGGACGCGGCCGGCGCGCTGCTCGGCGCCGTCGGGGTGACCGGCGACGCGTCGCTCAACGACGAGGCCGCCGCCCTCGCGGGGATCGAGGCCGCCGGTCTGGTCGCGGTCACCGGCGCCGAGTAGTCCCGACGCCCCGGAATGTGCCGCACCCCCGGGCGACGAGGTCAGCCCGGGGGCGCGGAGGGGACACGATCCTGCCGCCGAGGAAGGACCGTGCACGTTCGTGGTCGCGCCGCAGGGCGCAGGGTGACGCAGAGGGTCGCGCGTGGCCGGTGCCGTTCCTTGGACACCCGGGCGGTGTCACCGAGCGGAGTGGCCGGGCCGGTGTGGCCCTCACTCCGTGTGACCTGGAACACGGTAGCTCTGAGTCAAGCATTCGCGTCCCACCCCTGTCAACGAATCCGCGGACGCGGTCGGTGAGATGATGTCTGCACCGATTCCGCGTCCGGGATGCTCCGAGCGGACCTGACCCTGAGCGGGGGTCGCATCCGTCCGCCGTGACCGCCTCGTGACGCGCGCGCATCCGGGAAGACCCCGACCGTGCGAACTCCGGCACCTGATGGTGGGGCAGGGGTGTTCTGCGATGTTTCCGTGACCGGCAGTGGTTAGCGTCGTCGGCGTTGTACTCGACACCGGGTTCCGTGTGGTCCGGTCGGCCGTACGTCGGCTGCCGGTCGGGCGGTCCTTTAGGTGCCGGTCGGCGCAGTCGGGCCGGGTCGATGTTCTCCCGTCTTTCGATCGCGTCCGAACGGTGACCATTCGGGACGTTTCGTTGTGAGTCCCACGGGTCACTCGGTGTCAGCCTGGTCCGGTACCCCGGGCTGCTGCTCGTCCATACGCCGCACAGAGGAGACATCCCCATGCTCTGGACCATTCTCATCGCGATCGTCGTCGGTCTCATCGCCGGCTTCCTCGCCCGCGCCATCGTTCCGGGTAACGACAAGATGGGTATTCTTCCCACCATCGTTCTCGGTATCGTCGGTTCGCTCGTCGGTGGCCTGCTCTGGTCGCTGATCTCCGGTGGTGGTACCGCGCAGTTCATGAGCTTCTCGTTCGGCGGCATCATCGGTTCGGTGATCGGTGCGATCATCGTTCTGGTCATCTACAACGCCATCACCGGTCGCAAGAAGGTCGGCCGCTGACGCAGCGGTAGTCTCAGCGAGACCATAGCGCCGCCCCGTCCCTTCGGACGGGGCGGCGCTGTCGTGCGCGCCCCTCTCGGATCTACGACGAAACAGCGCTGCCCGACAGCCCCAACAGCAACGCGGTGCCTGCCTGTCGCCCGGACGGCCGCTCCACGCCCCCGCACCGCCGGCCTGTGGGCCCGGCCCGAGGGAGCGCGGGGTCCGTCGGGGAGACTGGGGCCAGTGACCCGCCTTCCCGATCTGGAGTTCTCGATGCCGCAAGGGACCGTCCGCTGGTTCGACGCCGAACGGGGTTTCGGCTTCCTCGCACCCGAGGACGGCTCGCCGGACGTGTTCGTGCACGCGTCGGAGATCGTCGGGGGCGGCGGCGCGCCGGTGCTCCGCGAGGGCCAGGTCGTCGAGTTCGAGGTCGGCGAGAACGACCGCGGACCCCAGGCGCTGCGGGTGCGCGTCACGGCGGAGGCTGCCGAGAGCGCCCTGGGCCTGCTCGGCACCGTCAACTGGTACGAGCCGGGGAAGGGGTACGGCTTCGCGTCCCCGGACGGCGGCGGCGCCGACATCTTCGTGCACAGCTCCGCCATCGTGACCGGCGGCGTGGTCACCGAGGGACAGCGGGTGGCCTTCCTGGTCGTCGAGGGCGAGCGCGGTCCGCAGGCCGGGCACGTGATCCCGCTGGGAGCGGGGGCAGGCCTGCCCGCCACCGACGACACCGCGGACGACGCCGACGGCACGGTGGCCTGGTACGACGAGGACAAGGGCTTCGGCTTCGTCACCCCCGACTCCGGCGGCGAGGACGTCTTCGTCCACGCCCGGGCCCTGGCCGAGGGGCTGACGTGGCTCGCGGAGGGCGACCGCATCGCCTACGAGGTGACCGACGGGGACCGGGGCCCGCAGGCCCGTGACGTGCACCTGGTCCGCAGCGGTGAGCCCCCGGCGCCGAAGCGGCCGGCACCCGCCGCGGCCTCGGGGCCGGCGTCGCGCGAGGTGCCCGCACGCGGTGGCGAGGGCGTCGTCGTGCGCTACGACGAGGACCGCGGCTTCGGCTTCATCGCCCCGGACGCCGGCGGCGACGACCTCTTCGTCCACGTGTCGGTGATCGCGGGGTCGGAGCCGCTGCAGAAGGGCGACCGCGTCCGCTACGCGGTGCGTCAGAGCGACCGGGGCCCGCAGGCCGACCGCGTCGAACGCCTCTGACGCGAGCCCGGGGTCCCCGGCCGGGCCCCGTGGGAGAACGACGAACGGCGGCCGACCCGACAGGCATCCTGCCGGGTCGACCGCCGTCATCCCGCCGACCCGACGGTCAGCGGCACGTCTCGATCAGACGTCGTAGTACAGGGCGAACTCGTACGGGTGCGGGCGCAGCCGCAGCGGGTCGATCTCGTTCTCCCGCTTGTAGGAGATCCAGGTCTCGATCAGGTCCGGGGTGAACACGCCACCCTCGAGCAGGTAGTCGTGGTCCTGCTCCAGCTTGTCGATGACCGCACCGAGCGAGGCCGGGACCTGCGCGATGTCCTTGGCCTCCTCCGGCGGGAGCTCGTAGAGGTCCTTGTCGATCGGCGCCGGCGGCTCGATCTTGTTCTTGATGCCGTCGAGGCCGGCCATCAGGATCGCCGAGAAGGCGAGGTACGGGTTGCCGGACGAGTCGGGGCAGCGGAACTCGACGCGCTTGGCCTTCGGGCTGTCACCGGTCAGCGGGATGCGGATGCAGGCCGAGCGGTTGCGCGCGGAGTAGACCAGGTTGACCGGCGCCTCGAAGCCCGGGACCAGGCGGTGGTAGGAGTTCACCGTCGGGTTGGTGAACGCCAGCAGCGACGGCGCGTGGTGCAGCAGGCCGCCGATGTAGTAGCGGGCGGTGTCGGACAGGCCGCCGTAGCCGGACTCGTCGTGGAAGAGCGGCTGCCCGTCCTTCCACAGCGACGAGTGCACGTGCATGCCCGAGCCGTTGTCGCCGAACAGCGGCTTCGGCATGAAGGTCGCGGTCTTGCCGTTCTGCCACGCGACGTTCTTCACCAGGTACTTGAAGAGCATGACGTCGTCGGCCGCACGCAGCAGCGTGTCGAACTTGTAGTTGATCTCGGCCTGGCCCGCGGTGCCGACCTCGTGGTGCTCGCGCTCCACCTCGAAGCCCGACGCCTGCATCGCGGTGACGATGTCGGCGCGCAGGTCGGCGTAGTGGTCGACCGGCGGGACGGGGAAGTAGCCGCCCTTGTAGTTGACCTTGTAGCCCAGGTTGCCACCGACCTCCTCGCGGCCGGTGTTCCACCAGCCCTCCGCGGAGTCGATGTGGTGGTAGGCCTGGTGCGGGTCGGTGCCGAACCGGATCGAGTCGAAGACGTAGAACTCGGCCTCGGGCGCCATGTACGCGGTGTCGGCGATGCCGGACGCGGCCAGGTACTCCTGGGCCTTGCGTGCGACGTTCCGCGGGTCCCGGGAGTAGGGCTCACCGGTGATCGGGTCGTGCACGAAGAAGTTGATGTTCAGCGTCTTGTGCTTGCGGAACGGGTCGAGACGGGCGGTCGTCGTGTCCGGGTGCAGCGCCATGTCGGACTCGTTGATCGCCTGGAAACCGCGGACGGAGGAGCCGTCGAAGGCGGCACCGTTCTCCAGGAGGTCGCCGGCCGTCTTGGCGGGGACGGTGAGGTGCTGCATGACGCCGGGCAGGTCGCAGAACCTGATGTCGACGTACTCGACCTTCTCGTCCGAGATGTACTTGAGTACCTCTTCGGCGTTGCTGAACACTCTCTGGGCTCCTTCATTCGCTGGTGGAGATCGTGGGTGACGGTAGGAGTGGCGTGTTGCTCACCCATCACTCACCTGTTTCACCGACGTTAACTGACCCGACCGCGACATCGATCACGTTCGTCATCGGTGTCCGGTCCGGTCCCGCTCGGTGGTGCGGCTACGGCGCCTACGCTAGAGAGCATGGCCCGTTGGATCGAGTCCTGGCTCCCCGGTTCATCCGCCGGAGGCTCCGCCCCGGCCGGACACCCCGGCGAGCGTCTCGGGCTGCCGGCGACCGGCCACTACTCCGTCGCCGGGTTCGGCCGCCGGGTCGCCGGCGTCTGCCTCGACTGGTTCCTGTCCTACCTGCTGGTGCTGCTGGTCGCCGGGGTCGACGCGCTCGGCACCCCGGAGTTCAGCTGGTGGGTCCTCGGGACCTGGTTCGTGATCACCGCGCTGTCCGTGTCGGTGCTCGGCACGGCGCCGGGGCACCTCGCGCTGGGGATGCGGGTCGCGCGCACCGACATGGCGACCCACGTCGGCGTGCCGCGGGCGCTGCTGCGCACCGCGATGATCGCGGTGGTGCTGCCGCCGTTCCTGCGCGACACCGACGGCCGCGGCTGGCACGACCGCGCGAGCCGCACGGTCGTGGTGCGGGTGCTGCGGGGCTGAGGCCCGGCGGCTCAGGCGCTCGCCGGCGGGGCGCCCAGGACCGACGCCCGGGTGCCGGCCAGGTGCACCCGCAGCACGGCCACGGCGCCCTGGCGGTCCCGGGCGCGCAGCCCGGCGAGCAGCTGCCGGTGCTCGGAGACCAGGCGCTCGGCCCGGCCGGGGAAGCGGCCACCGAGGGCGCCCATGTTCATCCGCAGCTGCCGGTCGCGCAGCGTCCCGTAGACCTCCAGCAGGATGCTGCGGCACCCGGCCCGTACCAGCACGGTGTGGAACTGGCGGTCGGCCTCGACGAAGGCGAGCTCGTCGCGCGCGGCCACGGCGGCGAGCTGGTCGTCGATCGCGGCGTCCATCGCGGCGGCGATGTGCTCCAGGGTCTCGTCGTCGACCCCCACGACGGTGGCGATCGCGTGCGACTCGATGACGTCGCGCGCCTCGACGACGGCGTCCACCTCACCGGGGGAGACCGGCACCACGAGCGCGCCGCGCTTGGGATAGAGCTTCAGCAGTCCCTCGGCCTGCAGCTGCAGGAACGCCTCGCGGACCGGTGTGCGGCTCAGCGCCAGCGGCCGCGCGACCTGACCCTCGCTGATCAGCTCGCCCGCGGGCAGGGAGCCGTCGAGGATCCCGGCCTTGGCGAACCGGTACGCCCGTTCGGTGGCGCTACCGCTCGCCCGTGACCCGTCGTCCACGTCCGAATGATGCCTGATCACGTCCGGCCCGGGTTCGCGAGGCTTGCCCACCCCGGCCGACATCCCTACCGTTCCCCTCCAGGAACGCGACATAGATGCAAGATGGATACCGGGAGGACCGGGTGATCCTCACTCACGGTGCGGTGCAGGACCGGGGTGTGACGACGCTGCTCGACGACCTCGTCCGGCGCACGACCAGCAGGCTGGGCGGTGGTGGCGGCACCGTCGCGTTGCTGGGCGACCCGGCGCCGGTCGTGCACCGGGATCCGCTGCCCCCGGTCGAGGACGTCCTGGCCCGTCTGGTCCGGGAGCCCCGCACCCTCCTTGTGGAGGGGGACGGTCCTGGCGCACCGGACGTGCTCGGAACCCCCCTCTGGTGGGACGACGAACTCCTCGGAGCCTGTGCTTTCGGCGGGGGTGGATCCTTCCGTGATTCCGACGTCGCCGCGGTCGAGGGATTCGCCGAGCAGGCTGCCGTCGCGGTGATGGCGGCCCGGCTGCTCGCCGACGTCCCGGCGGTCGCGACCGCCCCCGCCGCGCCGCAGCTGCTGCCGGAGCTGCGGGCCGAGCTGGACCGTGCGCTGCGCGCTCTCGGTGCCCGCGGCGGCGTGGTCACCCTGGGTACCGAGCGGGTGCCGGACCCGGTCGTCGCGACCGGGGTGCACGAGGTCGCGCGGCTGCTGCTCGACAACGCGGTGCTGCACTCCGGTGCGTGCACGCTGCGGGTGGGGCTGGCGTTCGAGGCGGGCACGGTCCGCCTGCTCGTCGAGGACGACGGCCGCGGTTTCGACCCCGTCACCGCGCCCCGGTCCGGGCTGGACCGGGTCGAGTCCACCGTGCGCGCGGCGGGCGGCCGGCTGGAGATCGACAGCGTCCCCGGGTGGGGGACACGTGTGCGGGCCTGCTGGCCCGACCCGCCCACCCCGTACACGGCGGGTTCGCTCGTGCTGCCGCCCACCGGCCTGCAGCCGGCCCGCGGCCAGCACACGCTCACCCTGCGGGAGCGGGAGGTCCGCGCACTCGTCGAGCAGGGGCTGGCGGACAAGCAGATCGCCACCCGGCTGGCCATCTCGGTCAAGACGGTGGAGAAGCACGTCGGTGCGGTGCTGCGGAAGACCGGCGCCCGCAACCGGACCATGCTCGCCCGCTTCGGCGCGGGCAACTGAGCGACGGCACTCCGGCCCGCACGCTTGACGGCGTGGCCGCCGTCGCCGCAGCCGGCCGGCCGGGCCACCCGGTCGACGCCGCTGCGGCGACCGATCCGTCGACCCCTCCGCACCGGCGCCGACTGGGCCATACGGCCCTCCCCGGAGGGTGTGGGGGTGGGGGTGAGGTAGGGAGAGTCCTCATATCTCACCGGTGACCGCGCTCATAGCGTCCTCGTCGTGGCCCGGTACGGAACCGGGCAGCTCGACTCGACGAGGAGTGAGGCCCGGATGCAGCGACTGACCCTCCAGGACGCCGAGAAGGCGCTGGCCGCCGGACTGGCGAAGGCGACCGAGATCGGCCAGCCGATGAACGTCGCGATCGTGGACGACGGCGGTCACCTGCTCGCCTTCGCCCGCCAGGACGGCGCGATCCGCGCGAGCATCGACATCGCCCAGCGCAAGGCGCGCACGTCGATCCTGATGAACCTGCCGACCGCCGCGCTGACCCCGCTGGTGCAGCCCGGTGCCGAGCTCTACGGCCTCGAGCACACCGCGGGCGGCATGGTCATCTTCGGTGGCGGCATCCCGATCCACCGCGACGGCGAGCTCGTCGGCGCGGTCGGGGTCAGCGCCGGCTCGGTGGAGCAGGACGTGACGGTGGCCGAGGCCGCCGTCGCGGCACTCGCGTGAGCCGCGGGGACGCGGGCGAGCTCGCAGCCGAGTTCGCCGGGACCTTCGTCCTGATCCTCATCGGCTGCGGCACCGTCGCCCAGGTCGTCACCTCCGACGGCAAGGCGGGCGACTGGGGCACCCTGGTCTGGGGCTGGGGCGTCGCGGTCACGATGGGCGTCTACATCGCCGGCCGTGTGAGCGGTGCCCACCTCAACCCGGCCGTCACCCTGGCCCTGGCCGTGTTCAAGGGCTTCTCCTGGCGCAAGGTCCTGCCCTACTCGCTGGCGCAGACGGCCGGCGCCTTCCTCGCCGCCCTCGTCGTGCGGGCCGTCTACGCCGGCCCGATCGCCGCGGTCGACCCCGGTCACACCGTCGCCACCCAGACCATCTTCTCGACCCTGCCCGGTGAGCACGTCACGATCTTCGCCGCGTTCGGTGACCAGATCGTCGGCACCGCCCTGCTGGTCTTCGTGATCTTCGCGCTGACCAACGCGCTCAACAACCCGCCCGGCGCCAACATGGCGCCCTTCATGATCGGGTTCCTGGTCGTCGGCATCGGCATCGCCTTCGGTGCCAACGCCGGGTACGCCATCAACCCGGCCCGTGACCTGGGCCCGCGCCTGGCCTCGTTCGTCACCGGCTACGACACCGCGTTCGTCACGAGCGCAGGCGTCCCGTACTGGTGGCTGCCGATCGTCGCCCCGCTGCTCGGCGGTCTGATCGGTGGCGGCGCGTTCGTCCTGCTGGTCGAGCGCTTCCTCGCCCCGGCCGAGCTGGAGGCCGCCGCGACCGGCGAGGTCCCCGTCGGCCGCGTCCCGCAGCCGGACGCCCCGGTCGAGCAGCCCCTGCCGTCCCGCCTGGAGGAGACCCGATGACCACCACCCTCGGCCCCACCGACTACCCGCTGTCCGTGCAGCGGCCCGACCTGCTCCGCACCCCGACCGGCCGGCCGCTGGCGGAGGTCACCATGGCCGCCGTCGTGTCCGGGGAGATCCGCAACGAGGACCTCCGCATCTCGGCCGAGACGCTGCAGCTGCAGGGCCAGATCTCCGACGCGGTCGGCCGCCGCCAGCTCGCCGAGAACATGCGGCGCGCCGCCGAGCTCACCGCCGTCCCCGACGACGAGGTCCTCGCGATCTACAACGCGCTGCGGCCCCGCGCCTCGTCGGCCGCCCGGCTCGCGGAGATCGCCGACCGGCTGGAGAACGACTACGCCGCCGCCACCTGTGCCGCGCTCGTCCGCGAGGCCGCGCAGGTCTACGCCGCCCGCGACCTGCTCGCCCGCGAAGGAGACTGACCGATGACCAGCACCCTCCCCGAGGTGGGCACCCCGGCGACCGGGGCCCGGACCTCGAAGCGCACCGACATGCTCGAGTCCCGCCCGGTCAACCTCGACGGTTTCGTCGAGGAGTGGCCGGAGAAGGGTCTCGTCGCGATGGAGAGCGACTTCGACCCGCAGCCGAGCGTCCGCGTCGAGAACGGCGTGATCGTGGAGATGGACGGGCGCGAGCGCGCCGCGTTCGACTTCATGGACACCTTCATCGCCGACCACGCTATCGACGTCGAGGTCGCCGAGCGGGCCACCGCGATCCCCTCGAAGGACATCGCGCGGATGCTCGTCGACCCGGGCGTGACCCGGGCCGACCTGCTCGACATCACCCGTGGTCTCACCCCGGCCAAGCTGCTCGACGTCGTCAAGCTGCTCAACGTCGTCGAGATCATGATGTCGATGCAGAAGATGCGGGCCCGTCGCAGCCCCGCCAACCAGGCGCACTCCACCAGCGCCCGGGACAACCCCATCCAGGTCGCGGCCGACGCCGCCGAGGCCGCGCTGCGCGGCTTCGCCGAGATGGAGACGACCCTCGGCGTCCTGCGCTACGCCCCGCTCGTCGCCATCGGCCTGCAGGTCGGTGCCCAGTCCGGGCGCGGCGGTGTCATCACCCAGTGCGCGCTGGAGGAGGCCACCGAGCTCGACCTGGGCATGCGCGGCATCACCGGCTACGCCGAGACGATCTCGGTCTACGGCACCGAGTCGGTCTTCGTCGACGGCGACGACACCCCGTGGTCGAAGTCGTTCCTGGCCAGCGCCTACGCCTCCCGCGGCATCAAGATGCGCTTCACCTCGGGCACCGGGTCGGAGGTGCAGATGGGCAACGCCGAGGGCCGCTCCATGCTGTTCCTCGAGATCCGCTGCATCCTGATGGCCAAGGGCGCCGGCGTCCAGGGCCTGCAGAACGGCTCGATCAGCTGCATCGGCGTCCCGGGCGCGGTCCCCGGCGGCATCCGTGCCGTCGCCGCCGAGAACCTGGTCTGCAACATGGTCGACCTCGAGTGCGCGGCCGGCAACGACCAGTCGTTCTCGCACTCGGCGATGCGCCGCACCAGCCGGCTCATGCCGCAGCTGCTGTCCGGCCAGGACCTGGTGTGCTCCGGCTTCTCCGGCGTGCCGAACTCGGACAACATGTTCGCCGGGTCGAACCTCGACGTCGAGGACTACGACGACTGGAACACCATCCAGCGCGACCTCCAGATCGACGGCGGCCTGCGCCACGTCCGCGAGCCGGAGATCCTCGCGGTGCGCGAGAAGGCGGCCCGCGCGATGCAGGCCGTGTTCGCCGAGCTGGACCTGCCGCGGATCACCGACGAGGAGATCGAGGCGGCCACCTACGCCAACTCCAGCGCCGACTACCCGCTGCGCGAGGTCCTCGAGGACCTCAAGGGCGCCCAGTCGGTCATGGACCGCGGCATCACCGGCCTCGACCTGGTCAAGATCCTGGAGCGCACCGGCTTCCACGACGTCGCGGAGAACCTGCTGCAGGTCCTGCGCCAGCGCGTGTCCGGCGACCTGCTCCAGACCTCGGCGATCCTCGACGAGAACTTCGTCCCGCAGGCCGCCATCAACGACGCCAACGACTACGCCGGTCCCGGCACCGGCTACCGCCTGACCGGCGACCGGTGGAACGCCCTGAAGAAGCTGCGCCACGTCACCAGCGCCGAGAACCCCGAGGAGGAGGTCTCGTGAGCATCGCTACCGAGAACCCGTTGTCGCTCACCGAGATCGGGCCCGCCGAGCGCGGCACCCGGCCCGACGAGGTCGTCATCGCGGTGTCCCCGGCGTTCGCCGGGTTCTTCACCCGCACGATCGTCAACGTCCCGCACGCCGAGGTGCTGCGCCAGCTCATGGCGGGCATCGAGGAGCAGGGCGTGACGTCGCGGCTGATCCGGGTGTGGGACACCGCCGACCTGGCGGCCATCGCCCACACCGGCGCGAAGCTGTCCGGCTCCGGGATCTGCGTGGGCCTGCTGTCGCGGGGCACCACGATGATCCACCAGAAGGACCTCGCCCGGCTGTCGAACCTGGAGCTGTTCCCGCAGTCCCCGCTGCTCGACGCCGAGGTGTTCCGCGGCATCGGCTCCAACGCCGCGCAGTACGCCAAGGGCGAGTCGCCGCAGCCGGTGCCGACCCGCAACGACCAGATGGCCCGCCCCCGCTGGCAGGCCAAGGCGGCGCTGCTGCACCTGAAGGAGTTCGAGCAGATCCGCAACGGGGTGCGTCCGGTCGAGGTCGCCCTCGGCGCACCGGTCGCAGGCTGAAGGAGACACAGGTGCACGGGACGGACGGCTCGCGGCTGGTCGTGGGCGTGGACATCGGCAACTCGACGACCGAGGCCTGCGTGGCCTCGATCGACGCCGGCGGCCGGGTCACCTACCTCGGGACCGCCCTGACCCGCACCACCGGGGTCAAGGGGACCCCGGACAACACCGACGGCGCGGTGAAGGCGGTCCGCCGGGCCCTGGAAGGGGCCCGGCGCTCCGCCGACGAGCTGGACGAGGTGCTGCTCAACGAGGCGACACCGGTGATCAGCGGTCTCGCCATGGAGACGATCACCGAGACGATCATCACCGAGTCCACGATGATCGGGCACAACCCGGCGACGCCGGGCGGCAGCGGGATCGGGGTCGGCGTCACCGTCGCGGTGGAGGACCTCACCGGCCCCGGCCCGGTGCCCGAGGGACCGGTGATCGCCGTCGTCGGGCGCGGGTGGGACTTCGACCGCGTCGCGCGGGTGCTGAACGACGCGCTCGGACGCGGCCTGGAGCTGGTCGCGGCCGTGCTGGCGCAGGACGACGCGGTGCTCGTTGCGAACCGGATCGACGTCTCGATCCCGATCGTCGACGAGGTCGGCGCCGTCGAGCGGGTGCCGCTCGGCATGTCCGCGGCGGTGGAGGTGGCCCTGCCGGGTCGCACCATCCGGACCCTGTCGGACTCCTACGGCCTGGCCACGGTGTTCGAGCTCGACCCCGACCAGACCCGGCAGGTCGCGCCGGTGGCGCGGGCGCTGACCGGGAACCGGTCGGCCGTCGTCGTCCGGACCCCGGCCGGGGACGTGACCGACCGGCGCGTCCCAGTGGGGGAGCTGGTCCTGACCGGGGCCGGCAAGACCCTGCGGATCGACGTCGACGCCGGCGCCGACGACATCATGGAGACCCTGGCCCGGGTGCAGCCCCTCGACGACGCGACCGGCCAGCCCGGCACGCACGTCGGCGGGATGCTCGCCCAGGTCCGGGACACGATGACCGACGTGACCGGGCAGCCGGCCGGGGAGATCCGGATCCGCGACGTGCTGGCCATCGACACGTTCGTCCCGCGCGAGGTGCGGGGCGGGCTGGCTGGTGAGGTGTCGCTGGAGAACGCCGTCGCGCTCGCCGCGATGGTGCGTACCAGCCGCAGCCGAATGCAGGTCGTCGCCGACCAGGTCGCCGAGACGCTCGGCTGCTCGGCCCGGATCGGCGGCGTCGAGGGCGAGATGGCGGTCCGCGGGGCCCTGACCACCCCGGGGACCGACACGCCGATCGCGATCCTCGACATGGGCGGCGGGTCCACCGACGCGGCGCTGCTGCTGCGGGACGGCACGTGCACCGCGGTGCACGTCGCCGGCGCGGGGGAGCTGGTCACCAAGCTGATCGACTCCGAGCTGGCGCTCGACGACCGCGAGACCGCCGAGCAGGTCAAGTGGTTCCCGCTGGCGAAGGTGGAGAGCTTCTTCCACATCCGCCACGAGGACGGCTCGGTGCAGTTCTTCACCGAGCCGCTGCCCTCGCACGTGTTCGCCCGGGTCGTCGTCATGACCCCGGACGGGCCCGTCCCGATCAAGACGCGGCACTCCATCGACCACGTCGTGCGGGTGCGCCGGGAGGCGAAGCGCCGGGTGTTCGTGGTGAACGCCCTGCGGGCGCTGCGCCAGGTCGCCCCGAGCGGGTCGCTGCGCATGCTCGACTTCGTCGTGCTGCTCGGCGGGTCCGCGCTGGACTTCGAGATCCCGCAGATGATCGCCGACGCGCTCGCCGGGTCGGGCGTGGTCTGCGGTACCGGCAACGTGCACGGCACCGAGGGCCCGCGCAACGCCGTCGCCTCCGGTCTGGTCGACGCACACGCGAGCTCGCTGGTCAGCAGCGGGGAGCCGGCGGCATGAGCCGCCCGGGCCCGGCGTCGGCCCCGGAGCCGCCGTCGGTCGTCGTCGGGCACCACCCGGACACCCCGGACCCGGTGCTGCGCGAGGTGCTCGCCGGCGCCGAGGAGGAGGGCGTCCCGGTCACGACCTGGCCGGACCCGGACGCCGTCGGGGGCACCGCCGGGGTCGTCGCGCTGGCCCACCGGGCGGCGCAGCGGTCCCGGCTCGACGTCGGCGTCGGGGTCGGCGCCGACGGCTCGGTGGTCGTGCACCACACCAAGCTGCCCGCCGACCGGCCCGCCTTCACCGAACCAGCACCGGACCCGGCCGCACCGGCCGGCCCGCAGCGGGCCGGGGACCGGCCGCACGGGCGCCGCGCGGGTGCGGCGGCGGCCCGGATCGTGACCGGGCTGCCGCTGCCCGAACCGGCCGGTGCCCGGCCGTGACGCGCCTCCCGGTGGCCGCGACGGCGACGGGACGGGCGACCGCGCGGGGCCTCCTGTGGCTGACGGTGCTCGCCGCGCTGGTGGCGTCGTCGACGGCGGCGCAGGCGGTCGCGGTCGTCGCCGCTGCGGGGGTGGTGCTGTGGGTCGGACCGCTCGCCGGGACCCTCACGAACACCTCGACCGGGACGATCCGGGATGCGAGGCTGCCACCGTGACCACCGACCACACCGACATCGCGCGCCCGGCCACCACCCCGCCGGTGAGCGACGTGCTGGCCGGGCTCGCGGCGGTCGGGCCGTTCTTCGAGCTCCTCGACGTCACCGAGGAGCGGGCCGCCGGACGGTCGGTCCGCCCGTTCGCCGCCGTCCTCGCCCCCGACGCGCTGCTGGACCGGGTCGAACGGACCCGGGTGGCGCTCGGGGCCGAGCCGCCGCTGGGCCGGCGGATCGCCGCGTCGATCGCGGTGCAGGGGCTCGCGGCGAAACTGCTGTCCGGGCCGGTCGCGGCGCTGGCCCTGCACGGTGTCCTGGTCGACCTGCGGCCGGAGACGCTGTGGTGGTCGGCGACGCCGCTGGGCGACGTCGTCGCGCTCGACCCGCCCCGGGTGGTGCGCTGCCCGTTCCCCGCGCCGGACGCGCTGGCCCCGCTGGTCGACGACGTGCTCACCCCGCTCGTGGAGATCGCGGGCGAGCGCTTCGGCGTGTCCGGGACGGTGCTGTGGGGCAACGTCGCGTCGTCGGTCGCGGGGGCCAAGCGGGTGCTCGACATCCAGCGCCCCGACGCGGCGGACGCCGTCGCCGCCGTCGCCGCGGACCTGCTGGAGCACCCCCGGCTGACCGGTACGGGGGAGCGGCGGGCCCCGGTGGCACCGGACCACGCCTGGACGTTCCGGCGCCGGTCCTGCTGCCTGTACTACCGGGTGCCCGGCGGCAGCACCTGCGCCGACTGCGTCCTCGCGGACCTGCGCGGCGAGCAGGCGTCCGGCGACCCGACCGACTGACCCGGCGGCCGTCGCCGCCGCGGGCCCTGCGACCGGGCCCGCCGCGGCCCGGCCGGCGGCGGGATCAGCGGCGGCGGACGGTGCGCTGGATGCTGCGCATCTTGGCGCCCTGGGGCATCGGCCCCTTGGGCATCGCG
Source organism: Pseudonocardia sp. TMWB2A (assembly GCF_017312135.1). Lineage (NCBI taxonomy): Bacteria > Bacillati > Actinomycetota > Actinomycetes > Pseudonocardiales > Pseudonocardiaceae > Pseudonocardia > Pseudonocardia sp. TMWB2A. The sequence goes on along the minus strand of NZ_QKQY01000002.1, from coordinate 4,492,661 downwards.
GCCGAGCGGCTGCCGAGGGCGTTGAGCTTGCCCTCCAGGGAGTCCATCTCGGCGGCGGAGATGTTGCGGGGCAGCTTCATGAGGTGGCGCTGCAGCCCCTTGAGCGGGACCTGGCCCTCCTCGTTGCCCACGATCACGTCGTAGATCGGGGTGCTGCCGGCGACCCGCGCGGTGCGCTTCTTCTCCTGCGCGAGCAGGGTCTTCACCCGGTGCGGGGCCCCCTCGGCGACGAAGATGATCCCGGGCCGCCCGATGACCCGGTGCACCGCGTCGAGGTGGGTGGTGCCCGCGATCCCCTGGGTGATCCGCCACTGCCCGCGCATGTTGTCCAGCGCCCAGCCCGCGGCGCCCGGCTGCCCGTCGGCCTTCACGTAGATCGACTTCTGGACGCGGCGGCCGAAGATGCTGAACGCCGCCAGCGCGCCGATCAGGATGCCGAAGGGCACGAAGAACCAGACCAGGCCCAGCAGCCACCCGATGAGCGTGACGACCACGATCGACCCGACGAACACGCCGATCATGATCGGGAGGAGCTTGGAGTCCTCCTTGCGCTGCATCTGGAACGCCTGCCAGATCTGCTGGCGACGCTGCTTCGACGCGGCCTTCTTCTGGGCCTTGAGCGCCTTCTTCTCTTCGGGCGAGGGCTTACGGGGCTTGCCGGGCATGTGACCAGCCTACTTCCGACCGGTGATCGACGGTGCGAGGAGGTCTCAGCCGCGCGCCAGCAGGGAGCTGGCCTCCTGCGCGGCCGGGCCGGAGTCGGCCAGGTGCGCCAGGGCGGGGGAGAGCTCCTCGCCGCGGTGGGCCACGGTCTGGGCGTAGAGCCGGCCGGCCCGGTAGGACGAGCGCACCAGCGGCCCGGCCATCACACCGGCGAAACCGATCTGCTCGGCGGCCGTGGAGTGCTCGACGAACTCCTCGGGCTTGACCCACCGCTCGACGGGGTGGTGGCGCTTGGTCGGGCGCAGGTACTGGGTGATCGTGATGATCTCGCAGCCCGCGTCGTGCAGGTCCTGCAGCGCGGAGGTGACCTCGTCGGGGGTCTCGCCCATGCCGAGGATCAGGTTCGACTTGGTGACCAGACCGAACTCGCGGGCCTTGGTGATGACCTCCAGCGACCGGTCGTAGCGGAACGCCGGGCGGATCCGCTTGAAGATCCGCGGGACGGTCTCGAGGTTGTGCGCGAACACCTCGGGGCGGGACTCGAAGACCGGGGTCAGCTGGGCGTCGATCGAGTTGAAGTCCGGGGCGAGCAGCTCGACGCCGGTGCCCGGGTTCAGCTCGTGGATCTTGCGGACGGTCTCGGCGTAGAGCCAGGAGCCGCCGTCGTCGAGGTCGTCGCGCGCGACACCGGTGACGGTGGAGTAGCGCAGCCCCATCTGCTGCACCGACTCCGCCACCCGGCGGGGCTCGTCGGTGTCCAGGTCGGCCGGCTTGCCGGTGTCGATCTGGCAGAAGTCGCAGCGACGGGTGCACTGCTCCCCGCCGATGAGGAACGTCGCCTCCCGGTCCTCCCAGCACTCGTAGATGTTGGGGCAACCGGCCTCCTCGCACACCGTGTGCAGGCCGCCCGACCGGACGAGACCCTTCAGTTCGGTGTACTGCGGACCGGTCTTGGCGCGGGTGCGGATCCAGGACGGCTTGCGCTCGATCGGGGTCTCGCTGTTGCGGACCTCGAGGCGGAGGAGCTTGCGGCCTTCGGGTGCGATGGTCACACGTCCAGCCTACGCCCGGGGTCCGGTGTGATGCCGGTCGCGGCGGCCGTGACCTGCCACAACCTGCCCGCGAGCACCGGGTCCTGCGCGGCCGCCGAGCGCCGCGCCGGACCGGCCGGGCCGCGGGCCTCGCCGAGCCCGGTGGGGCCCAGGTAGTCGCCGCCGTGGACCGGTCCCGTCGCCGCGGCGAGCTGCGGCCCGACGCCCTCGGACACCGGGGACGTGAGCCAGCGCTCCCACGGGGCGAACAGCCGCGCCTGCAGCGTCGCGCCCCGCCGGAAGGAGTTCGCGAGCAGCGACGACTCGGTCATCCCCGGGTGCGCGGCGACCGAGAGCACCGGGTCCCCGGACAGCCGCAGCCGCCGGTCCAGCTCCGCGGCGAACAGCAGGTTCGCCAGCTTCGACGCGCCGTAGGCCGCGTTCGGGGACCAGCGCCGGCGCCGCCACCCCAGGTCGTCGGGGTCGAGCCGGCCGGTGCGGTGGCCGAGGCTGGACGTCGTGACGACCCGCGACGGCCGCTCCGGGTCGCCGGCGGCCCGCAGCGCGGGCATCAGCAGCCAGGTCAGTGCGGCCGGCCCGAGGTGGTTGGTGCCGATCTGCAGCTCGAAACCGTCCGCGGTGTCCGCACGCGGCCCCATCGCGACGCCCGCGTTGTTGACGAGCACGTCCACCCGGTCCCCGGTGCGCTCCCGGATCTCCGCCGCCGCGGCCCGCACCGAGCCGAGGTCGGCGAGGTCCAGCAGCACCAGCTCACCACCGGCCCCGCGCACCGCGGCGCGGCCGCGGGTCACGTCGCGGGCGGTCATCAGCACCCGGGCCCCGGCCCGGGCCAACGCGGTGGACAGCGCGAGACCGAGCCCGGAGGTCGTGCCGGTGACGACGACGGTCCGGCCGGTCTGGTCGGGGATCGGGTGCACGACGCGACCGTAGCGAGCGGGCCCCCACGGCCGCCGACGGTGGTCGGGCGGCGCGGGCGGGCCGGGGCGGCTAGCGTCGCGACCCGTGGACTTCCGGATCTTCACCGAGCCCCAGCAGGGCGCCCGCTACACCGACCTCCTGCGGGTCGCCCGCACCACGCAGGACGCCGGCTACGACGCGTTCTTCCGTTCCGACCACTGGGTCGCGATGGGCGACGGCAGCGGCCTCCCCGGCCCGACGGACGCCTGGGTGACCCTCGCCGCGCTCGGCCGCGAGACCGAGCGCATCCGGCTCGGCACCCTGGTCACCAGCGCGACGTTCCGGCTGCCCGGGCCGCTCGCCGTCGCCGTCGCACAGGCCGACGAGATGTCCGGCGGCCGCGTCGAGGTCGGGCTCGGCTCGGGCTGGTTCGAGGCCGAGCACCGGGCGCTGGGCATCCCGTTCCCGCCGCTGGCCGAGCGCTTCGAGATCCTCACCGAGCAGCTGGAGATCCTGACCGGGCTGTGGGCGACCCCGCTCGGCGGGCGCTTCACCCACCAGGGACGGCACTACACCGTCACCGACTCCCCGGCGCTGCCGCGCCCGGTGCAGGACGCGCCGCCGGTGATCGTCGGCGGGATGGGCAAGAAGAAGACCCCGGCGCTGGCCGCCCGGTTCGCCACCGAGTTCAACGTGCCGTTCCAGCAGCCCGAGGCCGTCGCCGCCCAGTTCGGCCGGGTCCGCGACGCGTGCACCGCCGCCGGGCGCGACCCGGGCTCGCTCACGTACTCGGTGGCGCAGATGCTGTGCCTGGGCAAGGACGACGCCGAGGTCGACCGCCGCGCGGCCGCGGTGGGCCGCGACGCCGCCGAGGTCCGCGCGAGCAGCCTCGCCGGCACCCCCGGCGAGATCGTCGACCGGCTCGGCCGCTGGGCCGAGGTCACCGGCACGACCCGGGTCTATCTGCAGGTCCTCGACCTGTCCGACCTCGCCCACATCGAGGACTTCGCCGCGACGGTGGTGCCCCAGCTCGCCTGAGGCACCGGGGCCGGGGGGATCAGCCCAGGCCGGACATCAGGTCGACCTGGCGGACGACCGGGTGCTCGGCCACCGGCAGCCGGCCGTCGAGCGCGTCCAGCACGGCGGCGGCCGCCGGGCCGGCGACCTCGTCGACGGTCACCTCCCGGTCCAGCTCCGCGGTCAGGGTGGTGACGCCGGCGTCGGCGATCCCGCACGGCACGATCTTCCCGAAGTCGCCCAGGTCGGCGTCGCAGTTGATCGCGAAGCCGTGCTGGGTGACCCCGCCGGCGATCCGGACGCCGATCGCGGCGACCTTGCGCTCGGGGGTGAAGCCCTGCGCGGGCAGCCAGACGCCCGAGCGGCCCTCGACCCGGCCCGCGCTCGTCACGCCGAGGTCGTGGCAGACCCGGATGAGGGCCTCCTCCAGGCGGCGGACGTAGTCCACGACGTCCATCGGCTCGCCGAGGGCGATGATCGGGTAGCCGACGAGCTGTCCCGGCCCGTGCCAGGTGATGCGCCCGCCGCGGTCGACGTCGACGACCGGGGTGCCGTCGGTGGGCCGGTCCTCCGGCCGGGTGCGCCGCCCCGCGGTGTAGACGGGCGGGTGCTCCAGCAGCATGAGCACGTCCGGCCCGCCGTTCTTGCGGGCCTCGGCGTGCGCCTTCTGGGTGTCCCACGCCGCCTGGTACTCCACGCGCCCGAGCCGGTCGACCCGGACGTCGTCGGTTGCGGCGCGGCAGGACAGGTGCGGTGCGGGCATGGCGGCGAGCTTACGCCGCGCCCAGCCGGGCGAGGACGGCCTGCGCGGCCCGGCGGCCGCTGACCAGCGCACCCTGGGTGGACGGGGTGTCGCGGTGGTCGCCCGCGACGAACAGGTTCTCCCCGAGGTCGACGTCGCGGCGCACCGGGCGCCCCGCCTCGAACAGCGGCAGCGCCTCGTCGACCTGCGCGGTGTGCAGGTGCGCCCAGTCGTCGGTGCCGACGCCCCAGATCCGGGCCAGCTCGCGGCGCACCGCGGGCTCGTCGACCCCGGTGGACCCCGGGGTCCCGACGATCGAGGACGCCACCAGCGGGCGCCCGTCGGCGGAGTAGCCCGGCGCGGCCGCGGTCATCACCATCGTGTTGACGACCGGCCCGCCGGTGCCGTCCAGGTGCAGCAGCGGGGAGGCCGTCGGGGCCTGCGGCGGGACGTGGAAGAACGTGGTCAGCGCGTTCATCCGCGGCTCGGCGACCCCGGGGAGCAGCGCGGCGGCCGTCCGCGGGTCCGCCGCGACGACGACGGCCCGCGCGGACAGGGTGCCGTCGTCGGTGTCCAGGGCGGGGGCGGGCCCGCCGCGCACGGCGTGCACCCGGGTCCCGAGCGTCACGGTGCCCTCGGGCAGGGCCGCGGCCAGCCGCCGGGGCAGCGCCTCCATGCCGTCGTCGGGCACGACGATCGTGCCGAGGGCGAAGCTGCGCCACACCAGCCGCACGAACGCGGCCGAGGTCTCCAGCGCGGTCTCGCCGAGCACGCCGGACAGGAAGGGGCGCAGGAACCGGTCGGTGACCGCGCCGCCGAGCCCGGCGGCGTCGAGGTCCGCGGCGGCGGAGGAGTCGACCAGCGTCGCGGTCCGCGACGGCGGCGACGCCAGCACCTTCGCCGTCCACGCGACGAGCTTGGCCTTCTCGATCGGGCCGAACAGGTCGTCCAGCGCGGTGGCCGGGGCGGACGCGGGGCGGCGCAGCGGGTTGACGAAGCGGTGCAGCTCGCCGTCGCCGGCCCGGATGGCGGCACCGGGCTCGAAGGGCCGCGCGGCGAGGGTGTCGAGCCCGTGCGGGGCGAGCGCGGCGTGCAGCGCGGGGTACCCGGTGTTCAGCACCTGGAACCCGCGGTCGCAGCGGAACCCGTCGACGACGTCGGTCGCCATCCGCCCGCCGACCCGGTCGGCGGACTCCAGCACGCGCACGGTCAGCCCGTGCCGGTGCAGCACGGTGGCCGCGCGCAGGCCGGACAGGCCCGCCCCGACCACCAGGACGTCGACGTCGGACGGGGTCATGACCCGACCGCGGCCGAGAGCGCGTCGCCGACGGTGTGGTGGCGGAACTGGAACCCGGCCTCGAGCAGCGCCGCCGGCACCGCCCGCTGGCCGCCGAGCAGCATCTCGCGGCCCATCTCGCCGAGCACGGTGGAGACCACCGGGCCGGGCACCGGGAACGGCGCGGGCCGCCCGACGGCCGCGGCCATCTCCTTGGTGAACTCGGCGTTGGTGACCGGCACCGGGCCGGTCACGTTCGCCGGGCCGGACAGCGCCTCGGTCTCGACGGCGAACCGGATCGCCGCGACCTGGTCGTCGAGGGAGACCCACGGCATGAACTGGGTGCCCTTGCCGATCCGCCCGCCGAGGAACCCCTTGAACAGCGGGCGCAGCATCGCGAGCAGCCCACCGGAGGGGGACAGGACCAGACCGGTGCGGACGAGCACCACCCGGGCGCCGGCGTCCACGGCGGGGGCGGCGGCGGCCTCCCAGTCCCGGCACACGTCGGCGAGGAACCCCGAGCCCGACGGCGCGGACTCGTCGACGACGACCTGGCCGGTGTCGCCGTAGTAGCCGACGGCCGAGCCGCTGACCAGCACCGGGACCCTGTGCCGGGCCACGGCCTCGGCGAGGACGTCGGTGGGGACGTTGCGCGAGTCGCGGATCAGCTGCTTGCGGGCGCCGGTCCACGGCCGGTCGGCGATGCCGGCGCCGTTGAGGTTCACGACCGCGTCGGCGCCGTCGAGGGTGCCGTCCTGGACGGTGCCGGCGGGCGGGTCCCAGCCGCGCTCGTCGGGGGCGGCGGGGGTGCGCCGCACCAGGCGCAGCACCTCGTGCCCCGCGCCCCTCAGGTGGGCGACCAGGGCTGTTCCGATCAGTCCGGACGAACCGGCCACGACGACTCGCACGGCCGCGATCCTTCCCGGTCCCGGGCGGACGCGCGAGCCGGACATGCCGCGACCATCGTCACCCGCTCACCCGGACCGGTGACGACGGCGGCCCGCCCCGGGTGAACCGGGACGGGCCGCCGTGTGTCGCGGGGAGTGCCTACAGGCCGAGCTCGGCCTCGAAGGCGCCCTCCTCCAGCCGGGCCTTGACCGCGGACAGGAAGCGGCCGGCGTCGGCGCCGTCGACCAGGCGGTGGTCGTAGGTCATCGGCAGGAAGCAGACCGAGCGGACGGCGATGACGTCGTCGCCCTCGGGGCCGGTGACGACCTTCGGCTCCTTCGAGATCGCGCCGGTGCCCAGGATGGCGACCTGGGGCTGGTTGATGATCGGCGTGTCGAACAGCGCGCCCGCGGACCCGATGTTCGTGATCGTGAAGGTGCCGCCCGACAGCTCGTCCGGACCGATCTTCGAGTCGCGGGTGCGGGCCGCGACGTCGGCGATCTTCTTGGCGATCCCGGCCAGCGACAGGTCGTCGGCGTCCTTGATCACCGGCACGAGCAGGCCGCGCGGGGTGTCCACGGCGATGCCCATGTGGACCGAGCCGTGGTAGGTGACCTGCTTGTTGTCCTCGGAGATCGAGGCGTTCAGCGACGGGAACGCCTTGAGCGCCTCGATGGTCGCCTTGGCGATGAAGGCCAGGAAGGTGAGGTTGGCGCCCTCGCGACGCTTGAAGTCCTCCTTGACCCGGTTCCGCAGCTTGACGATGCGGGTGAGGTCGACCTCCTGGACGGTGGTCAGCTGCGCCGAGGTGGCGAGCGACTCGTTCATCCGCTGCGCGATGACCTGGCGCAGCCGCGGGAGCTTGACCGTGGTGCCCGGCTCCGGCGCGTTGTCCGCGCGGGTCGGGACGGCCTTCGGCTCCTTGGGCGCGCCACCGGAGGCGGGCTGCTCCGCCGGGGCGGACGGCTTCTCCTGCGCCGGGGCCTTCGCCTGCTCGGCGGCGGCGAGGACGTCCTGCTTGCGGATGCGGCCGCCGACGCCGGAGCCGGTGACCGAGTCGAGGTCGACGCCGTGCTCCTGGGCCAGCTTGCGCACCAGCGGGGTCACGTAGGGCTTCTCGCCCGAACCCGAGCCCGAGCCGTTCGAGGAGGGCTCGATCTTCCCGGCGGGGGAGTCCTCGGACCCGGCCGGGGCCTTCTCCTGCTTCTCCTCGGCCTTGGGGTGCTCGGCCTTCGGCTCCGGCTTGGGCTCGGCCTTCGGAGCCTCCTTCTTCGGCTCCTCCTTCTTCTCCGGAGCCTTCTCCTGCTTCGGCGCCTCGTCCTGCGCCGGGGCGGCGGAGCCGTCGCCGACCAGCGCGAGCTGCGCGCCGACCTCGACGGTCTCGTCCTCGGCGACGGTGTGCTCGAGCACGGTGCCCGCGACCGGCGAGGGGATCTCGGTGTCGACCTTGTCGGTGGAGACCTCGAGCAGCGGCTCGTCGACCTCGACGGCGTCGCCGACCTGCTTGAGCCAGCGGGTCACGGTGCCCTCGGTGACCGACTCGCCGAGCTCGGGCATCGTGACCGGGGTGCCGGAGCCCCCACCGGACGACGAGCCACCGGAGGACGGCTGCGGGGCCTCCTCCTCGGCCTGCTCCGGCTCGGGCTCGGGCTCCGCCTCGGACTCCGCGGGCTCCTCGGCCTTCTCGGAGGAGCCGGAGTCGGACGAACCGGCGTCGTCGGCCTCGTCGGCGTCGCCGATGACGGCGAGCTCGCCGCCGACCTCGACCGTGTCGTCCTCGCCCGCGATGATGCGCTTCAGGACGCCCGCGGCGGGCGACGGGATCTCCGTGTCGACCTTGTCGGTCGAGACCTCGAGCAACGGCTCGTCGACCTCGACGGTGTCGCCCTCGGCCTTGAGCCAGCGGGTGACGGTGCCCTCGGTGACACTCTCGCCCAGGGCGGGCATCTCAACGGTGACGGCCATGTCGGGTGGAGCTCCTCTTGTTCCGCGTGGGTGTTCGGGTTGTGGGGCCGGGATCAGCCGTGGGTGTGCAGCGGTCTCCCGGCCAGCGCGAGGTGGGCCTCTCCGAGGGCCTCGCTCTGCGTGGGGTGGGCGTGGATCAGGGCGGCGACGTCGGTGGGCAGAGCCTCCCAGTTGTAGACCAGTTGCGCCTCTCCGACGAGCTCCCCGATCCGGGAGCCCACCATGTGCACGCCGAGGACGCGTCCGCCCTGTCCGGCAGGCCCCTGGGCGACGAGCTTGACCGCCCCGGAGGTCTGCAGGATCTGCGACTTCCCGTTGCCGGCCAGGTCGTAGGTCAGGGTGTGCACCTCGCCGTGGAGGTCCCGCGCGGCCTGCTCGGTCAGCCCGACCGAGGCGACCTCGGGGTCGCAGTAGGTGACGCGCGGGATGCCGTCGTCGGTGACGGGGCGGGGCGCGAGCCCCGCGACGTCCTCGGCGACGAAGATCCCGTGGGCGAAGCCGCGGTGGGCGAGCTGCAGGCCGGGGGTGACGTCCCCGACGGCGTACACGCCGTCGAGGTTCGTGCGCAGCCGCTCGTCGACGGTCACGAAGCCGCCGTCCATCGCGACGCCGGCCTCGGCGAAGCCGTGACCGGTGGTGTTGGGGCCGCGGCCGACCGCGACCAGCAGCAGGTCGGCCTCGATCTCCTCACCGGACTCCAGCGACACGGTGACGGTGTCGCCGCTGCGGGTCGCCTTCGCGAACCGCACCCCGGTGCGGGCGGTGATCCGGCGCCGCCGGAACGCCCGGGCGAGCTGGGTGGAGCAGAACTCGTCCTCGTTCGGTACGAGCCGCGGCAGCGCCTCGACGATCGTGACCGCGGCCCCGAACGAGCGCCACACGCTGGCGAACTCGACGCCGATCACGCCGCCGCCGAGCACGACGACCCGGCGCGGGGCCTCGTCGAGGGAGATCGCGGCGTCGGAGGTGACGATGCGGTCGTCCAGCTCCAGGGCGGGCAGTGACCGGGCGTAGGAGCCGGTGGCGAGCACGACGTGGCGTCCGGTGATGCGCTCGTCGCCGACCCGGACGGTGCCGGGACCCTCCAGGGTGCCCGCGCCGGGCACCACGGTGATCCCGCGCGAGGCGACCAGGCCCTGCAGGCCCTTGTACAGCCGGGAGACCACGCCGTCCTTGTAGGCGTTCACCCCGGCCATGTCGACGCCGTCGAAGGTGGAACGGATGCCGACCTGCGCGCCGTCGCGGGCGTGGTCGGCCACCTCGGCCGCGTGCAGCAGCGCCTTGGTGGGGATGCAGCCGCGGTGCAGACAGGTGCCGCCGAGCTTGTCCTTCTCGACCAGGACCACCGACAGGCCCAGCTCCGCGGCCCGCAGCGCGCAGGCGTAGCCACCGGAGCCGCCGCCCAGGATCACCAGGTCGGCGGAACGAGCGCCCGGGTCGGACACCGATCAGCTCCCTCCGGGGGTCACCGCCGGTGGACCGGCTCCGCCGGACGGGACCCCGCTACGCGGCGACCATCTTGTCATCCGGCCGCGACTGCGCCACTGGGGTGTCGGGAGCAAATCCGTGATCCCGTTCGTTGGGCACTCGGAGCTACCGTGTCCGGTTCGTAGGGGTGCGACCGGATCGACGAGAGGATGACGCGCATGGGTCTGCTCGACCTGTTCCGGTCACGTGGACCGTCGGGCCCCAGGTCCGGCCGGGGATCCGGCTCCGGCGGGAGGCGTGGTGCGTACGCGGAGGGGGAGGCCCACCTGCGTGAGTGGTCGGCCGCCCGGATCGGTGTCGAGGCCTTCGTCGAGCCGCGCACGACCGTGACGGAGACGACGGTGGTCTTCGTCGCGCACGACGGCGAGTGGACCCGCAGGCGGGTCGCGAACCCGAACGCGGCGAAGAAGCTGGCCCGGTCGCTGCAGATGCCGATCTACGACGTGCAGCTCGTCGGGTACCCGAACCGGATGCGCGAGCACGACGCCCGCGACCGCGCCCTGCGCAAGCGCGAGCGCCAGGAGCGGATGCTGCGCGAGCTGCGGGCCAAGGACCGCGACGCCTGACCCGCCGGGTCAGGGGCGCAGCGAGCGGGCGCGCCGCTCGCCGAGCGCGCGCATCGCGGGCTCCAGGCGCAGCGCGGGCCCGGGGGCCAGCGCGGTGAGGCGGAGCAGCGCACCCCGCCAGGCGGGCAGCGTCCGGTAGACCCGGTCGGTGCCGAACATCCCGACCAGCGCCGTCGCGACCTGCTCGGGGGTGACCAGCACCCCGGACCGCACGAGCGCCTGGCCCTGGCCGCCGGGCGTCATCGAGCGCAGCAGCTCGGTGTTCACCCCGTCCGGGCAGACCGCGTGCACCCCGATGCCCTCCCGGCGCACCTCCGAGGCCAGCGCGGACACCATGGACAGCGCGCCCGCCTTCGACGCCGCGTACACCGACAGGCCCGGAACCGGGCCGAGGCCGGACAGCGACACGGTCACGCCGATCTCGCCGCCCCGGGCGGTCCCCGCCGCCGTCTGCTCGCGGAACGCGGTCACCGCGGCCCGGGCGCCCCAGATCGGGCCCAGCAGGTTGACCTCGACCAGCGCGCGGGCGCGGGCCTCGGCGATGTCGGTGACGGTGCCGTCGAACCCGACGCCGGCGTTGCTCACCCAGGCGCCCAGCGGCGCGAGCTCGCGGGCCCGGGCCACCGCCGCCACGGACGCGGCCGGGTCGGTGACGTCGCAGGCGGTGCCGGCGGCCGCTCCGATCCGGGTCGCGGTGGCCTGTGCCGCGGCCTCGTCGAGGTCGGTGACCAGCACCCGGTAGCCGCGCCCGACGAGCTCGCGGGCGATCTGCTCGCCGATGCCGCGGGCCGCGCCGGTGACCACCGCGGAACGGGGGGTGTGCGCGGGGACCTCGTGTCGACGACGCTGCCGGCTCATGGGCGGCAGTATGCCCTACCCGTGGGTAACCCCCGGTCCGGTGTCGCCGCCCGGATCCGGTCCGGCCAGACTCGGGCCCCGTGACGGCCGCGATGCACCTGCCCCGCTTCCTCGTCCGCCAGCGGATCACCCTCGGCGTGAACCGCTACGACGTGCACGCCGCGAACCCCGACGGCAGCGCGGGCGCGCTCATGGCGTTCGCGCAGCAGAAGCGGTTCGCCTTCAAGGAGCAGGTGACCTTCTGGTCCGACGACAGCCGCTCCCGCGCGGTGTTCTCCTTCCGCGCCCGCCAGCGTCTCGACGTCCGCGCCGAGCACGACGTCTTCGACGAGCACGGCCGGGTGATCGGCACCTTCGGCAAGCGGTTCGGGGCGAGCCTGCTGCGCTCGACCTGGACGCTGACCGCGCCGGGCGTCGCCGCGACCGGCCGCGAGCGCAGCCTCGGCGTCGCCCTGCTGCGCCGGGTGGCCGAGAACCTGCCGCTGCCGTACCACTTCGACGTCACCGAGGACTCCGGCGGCACGCTGCTGATGAGCAGCGACCGGCGGTGGTCGCTGCGCGACTCCTACGACGTCTCCGTCCCGGACCCGCGCATCGACTTCCGCCTGGCCGCCGCCTTCGCCGTCGCGCTGGACGCGTTGCAGGACCGCTGAGCCGCGCTCAGCCGTTCGCGGCCACGTCCTCCAGGAACGCCAGCAGGGTGCGCACCGGCACCCCTGTGCCGCCCTTAGTGGTGTAGCCGCGCGGCCCGCCGGTGTTGAACGACGGCCCGGCGATGTCGATGTGCGCCCACGGCAGCCCGGCGGGCACGAACTCCTTGAGGAACGTGCCGGCCAGCAGCATCCCGGCGAACCGCTGCCCGCTGACGTTGCTGATGTCGGCCACCCGCGAGTCCAGCTCGCCGCGCAGGTACTCCGGCAGCGGCATCGCCCAGGCGTCCTCGCCGGTGGCGGTGCCGTGCGCGGCGACCCGGTCGCGCAGCTCGTCCGAGCCCATCACCCCGGCGGTGCGCATGCCGAGCGCGACGAGCTGGGCGCCGGTCAGCGTCGAGGTCTCCACCAGGTAGTCGGGGTCGTCCTGGGCGGCGCGGACGATCGCGTCGGCGAGGATCAGCCGTCCCTCGGCGTCGGTGTTGAGCACCTCGACGGTGGTCCCGCCGAACATGGTCAGCACGTCGCCGGGCTTGTACGCCGTCGACGACGGCATGTTCTCCGCCATCGGCACGGTCGCGGTCACCGTGACCGGCAGCTCCAGCTTCGCGGCGAGCACGACGGTCGCGACGACCGCGGCCGCCCCGCCCATGTCCGAGGTCATGTCGGCCATGCCGGCGTTGGGCTTGAGCGAGATGCCGCCGGTGTCGAAGGTGATGCCCTTCCCGACGAGCGCGACCCGCTTCGACGCGGCCGGGCCGCCGTTCCAGGTCAGGCGCACCAGCCGGGGCGGGTTCGCCGACCCCTTCCCGACGCCGGTGACGCCGCCGTAGCCGTTCTCCCGCAGCCCGGCGTCGTCGAGGACCTCGGTGACCAGCCCGGCGCGCTCTCCCAGCGCCACCGCGTGCGCCGCGAAGGTCTCCGGGACCAGCACGTTCGGCGCGGTGTTGACCAGGTCCCGGGCGGTGACGACGGCCTCGGCGACGAGCGTCGCCCGGCGCACGGCCGCGTCGTCGGCACCGGTGAACGACCAGCTGCCGACCGGGGCGGCCGCGGCGTCGGTGGAGGTCCGGTGCCGGTCGAAGCGGTAGCCGCCCAGGACGGCGCCGACGACCGCGGCCTCGGCGTCGAGGGCGGACAGCGTGCTCAGCACCGAGCCGGTCCCGGCCAGCGTGCGGGCGGCGGCACCGGCCGCGCGGCGGACCGCCTCGGACGCCTTCGGCCCCTCGGCCGGGCGGCCCAGACCGACCGCGACCAGCCGCGGCGCGGACAGCGCGCCGCGGGTCGGCAGCGACACGACCTGCTCGGCCTTCCCGGTCGCGCCGACGGTGGTGAGCAGCTCCAGCAGCTCCCCGGAGAACGCGGCGTCGACGCCGGCGGCGCCCGCGGCCAGCGCCGGGCCGGTGCCGTCGGCGGCGTCGGCCGCGGGGGCGTGCAGACCGACCACGACGGCGTCGACGACCGCCTCCGTCTCGGCACCGCTGTGTGCGGCGGTCTGCGGGGGGGTCGGGACGTCGATCGGCACGGGTGGCACTCCTCGGGGTCGGACGGGAACGGTGGGTATCGGACGAGTGGCTCCGGGTCGCCCGATCTCACCCTGCGTGGCCGGTGCACACGTCCCGTGCGCCGGGTGGGTGGGGAGCCGGGTGGCGGGCGGGACGACGAGACCGGACCGAGATGGTAATGACACCCCCGCGGCGCCGCGCGGCACAGGGGTGGATGGGAAGGTGAACGGGTGCCCCGCCCCCCGTACCGGATCCCGACCGTGACCGCGGTCGTCGTCGCCCTGTCGGCGACGTTCGGTACCGGGCTGTACGCCGCGCTCGGCCCCGCGGCCGCGTCGGCGGGCACCTGGTTCCCGCTCGGGGTGCTCCTCGCCGCGCTGCTCGCGCTCGGCGTGGTCGGCTCGACCGCGCACCTGTCGCTCGCCCGCCCGGCCGGTCCGGAGCTGGCCCGCGGTGACCTGCCCGCCCCCGCACTACGGCTCGGGGCGGTCGCGCGGGTGACCTCGCGGGCCGCCGCCGGGTCGGCCGCGGCGCTGGTGTTCGGCGCCTACGTGCTGCCCACCCAGCCGGTGACGATCGCGGTGGTGGCGGTGCTCGCCGTCGTCGCGGTGAACGCCTTCGGGGTGCGGATCTCGCCCGGTGCGGCGCGCGGGCTGGTGGTGGGCACGGTGCTCGCCCTGACCGTCGCGATCGTGGTGGGGCTGCGGTCGGACGGGCCGCACGCGGTGCTGTCCTCGGCGATGCCCGCCGCGGCCACCGGAACCGGCATCGCCGGCGACGGCGCCGGGACGCCCGACGACCCGGCCGTCGCCACGCTGCAGGCCGCGATCGAGCCGGGCCCGCTCGGCGTGCTCGCCGCCGCCGGGTTCGTGTTCCTCGCCTTCACCGGGCTGTCCCGCGTCGCCGAGCTCGGGGGCAGCCTGCGGGACCCGGTGCGGGCGATCCGCCGGGCCCCCGCACTCGCCGTCGTGATCACGACGGTGCTGCTGCTCCTGCTGTCGGCGGCCCTGCTGCGCGGGCTCGGCGCGTCCGGGCTGGCCTCGGCGTCGGCGCCGCTGGCCGCGCTGATGGACACCAGCAGCAGCGCCCAGGTGGGGGTGCTGGTGCGGGTCGGTGCCGCCGCCGCGACGGTCGCCGCACTGCTCGGGGCGCTGTCGCGGGCCGCGGCCGGCGCCGCCCGGCTGTCCCGCGAGGGGGAGCTGCCCGCGTTCCTGGGCCGGGGCGGGTCGCGCGGCACGCCGTGGGTGGCCGACCTGACGCTGGGGGTGCTGACCCTGGCGATGACCCTGCTGCTGTCCGCGACGACCGCGATCGTCGTCACCGTCGTCGCGGCCCTGGTCCACCACGCGGTGCTGCACGCCGCGGTGCTCCGGCTGCCGGGACGTCCGGTGCGGGCGGCGGTCGTCGCCGTCGCCGGTGGGGTGGGGTGCCTGGCCGTCGCCGCGTCGATGCCGCCGTGGCCGCTGGTCGCGACGGCCGGGGCGCTCGCCGCGGGCTGGGTGCTGTGCGCCGTCACGGCGCGCTCCCGCGCCCGCGCCGCGGCCGAGGAACCCGTGCGCCGCAGCGATCCCGAGGAACAGGCGGCCTGAGGCCGATAGGGTCGGGCGCGTGACCGACGAGCTCCTGCCCAGCCCGCTGCACGACCGGCACGTCGCCCTCGACGCAACCCTCGGCGAGTTCGGGGGGTGGTCGATGCCGATCTCCTACCCGGGCGGCACCGTCGCCGAGCACACGTCGGTCCGCGAGACGGCGGGCCTGTTCGACGTCAGCCACCTCGGCACCGTCCCGATCTCCGGGCCGGGCGCGGCCGCGCACCTGAACGCCTGCCTCACCAACGACCTCGGCCGCATCGGCCCGGGCCGCGCCCAGTACACCCTGGCCTGCGACGACCGCGGCGGCGTCGAGGACGACATGATCGTCTACCTGGCGGCCGACGACGACCTGCTGCTCGTCCCGAACGCCGCGAACTCCACCCGGATCGTCTCCGCGCTCGCCGCCGACGCCCCGCCCGGGGTCACGATCACCGACCGGCACCGCGAGCTCGCCGTGCTCGCCGTCCAGGGGCCCCGCTCCGCCGAGGCCCTGGGCGCGGCGCTCGGTGCCGCGGGGGAGGGCGTCGCGGACCTGGACTACATGGCGTTCACCGACCTCGAGGGCGGCCTGAACGACGGCGGTGTGCGGATCTGCCGCACCGGCTACACCGGCGAGCTCGGCTACGAGGTCGTCCTCGCCGCCCAGGCCGCACCGGCGATGTGGGACGCCCTGCTCGACGCCGTCCGCGCCGTCGGCGGCGGCCCCTGCGGTCTCGCGGCGCGCGACACCCTGCGCACCGAGATGGGCTACCCGCTGCACGGCCACGAGCTGTCCACCGAGATCAGCCCGGTCCAGGCCGGGAGCAGCTGGGCGGTCGGGTGGGACAAGCCGGCGTTCTGGGGCCGCGACGCCCTGCTCGCCGAGCGCGCGGCGGGCCCGGCGCGGCGCCTGCGCGCGCTGCGGGCGACCGGGCGTGGTGTCCCGCGGGCGGGCATGACCGTCCTCGACGGAGAGGGCGGCAGCCCCGTCGGCGTCGTCACCTCGGGGACGTTCTCCCCGACGCTGCGCACCGGCGTCGCACTGGCCCTGGTCGACACGGCGGGAGGGGTGGCCGTCGGCGACGGGTTGGTGATCGACGTCCGGGGCCGTGCGCTGCCGGTGGAGGTCGTGAAGCCGCCGCTGGTGCCCTCGCACGTCCGCTGAGGGTCCCGTTCTTCGGGAATCCGACTGTTTGCCCCGTGGACAGCGGGGATACCGTTCGGGGCATGAGCGCGCCGAAGTTCTCCGTGACCCGCAACCCCGCCCCGGCGTCCCCGCAGCGGCGCGCCGACGCACTGGCCGCCCCCGGCTTCGGGCGGTACATGACCGACCACATGGTGACGATCCGGTGGACCGCCGGGACCGGCTGGCACGACCCGGCGGTCGTGCCCTACGGCCCGATGACGCTGGACCCGTCGTCGATGGTCCTGCACTACGGGCAGGAGATCTTCGAGGGGCTCAAGGCCTACCGCCAGCCCGACGGCTCGATCGCCTCGTTCCGGCCCGACGCCAACGCCGCCCGGTTCGCCGGCTCCGCGCGCCGGCTCGCGATGGCCGAGCTCCCCGAGGACCTCTTCCTCGCCTCGCTGTCCGAGCTCCTCGCGGTCGACTCCGAGTGGGTGCCCGAGGCCGGCACCGAGGACTCGCTCTACCTGCGGCCCTTCATGATCGCGACCGAGGTCGGGCTGGGGGTGCGGCCGTCGTCGGAGTACCTGTACTCGGTCATCGCCTCGCCGGCCGGGCCGTACTTCGCCGGTGGGGTCAAGCCGATGGACGTGTGGCTGGAGACCGAGTACACCCGGGCCGCGCTCGGCGGCACCGGCACCGCCAAGTGCGGCGGGAACTACGCGGCGTCGCTGCTGCCGCAGGCGGTCGGCGCCCAGCACGGCTGCGCCCAGGTCGCCTACCTCGACGCCGAGGAGCGCCAGTGGATCGACGAGATGGGCTCGAACAACCTGTTCTTCGTCTTCCGCTCCGAGGACGGCTCGGTCGAGGTCGCGACGCCGGACCTGCGCGGCTCGGTGCTCGCCGGCATCACCCGGGACTCGCTGATCACGGTGGCGAAGGACCTCGGGATCTCCGTGGTCGAGCGCCGCATCTCCGGCCAGGAGTGGCTCGGTGGCGCCGCCAGCGGCGTGCTGACCGAGGTGTTCGGCTGCGGCACCGCCGCGGTGATCACCCCGATCGGGACGGTCAAGCACAGCGGCGGCGAGGTGACCGTCGGCAACGGTGAGCCCGGCCCGGTCACCCTGCAGCTGCGCGAGGCGCTGACCGCGATCCAGCGCGGCGCGGCCCCGGACCCGCACGGCTGGATGCACACCCTGGTGCCGGCCTCCGCGTCGGTCTGAGCCGTCCCGGGATCGTCCACCGGTTCCGGGCCGGCCGTCCGGCCCCGACGCATGATCACCGGTTGTGGAGTTCCGCGCCCGTCTCGCGGACGGAACGCTCCACAACCGGTGATCACCGGCGCAGGGCCCGCCTGATCGCGGCGACGGTGCCCTCGGGTGCGTCGTGCACGTCGTGCCAGGTGAAGCGCAGCAGCGTCCACCCCTGGGTGACCAGGGCGTTCCCCTTGGCCCGGTCGGCCCGGAACCGGTCGGGGTCGATGTGCCAGGCCCAGCCGTCCAGCTCGATCGCCACCCGCTCGGCGGGGAAGGCCAGATCGATCTCGCGCCCGCCGCCCACGGGCAGCCCGCGGACGACGCCGCCGATCCCGGCGGCGCACAGCAGCCGCAGCAGCATCCGTTCCAGCTCCGAGTCCGCGCGGTCGAGCGCGGCCACCAGCAGCCGGTGCGCCGCGGCCATGCCGTGCGCGCCCGCGTTGCGGCAGTAGGCCTCGTGCAGCAGCGCCGGGTGCACGACGCGACGCTGCAGGACCCGGTCGAGGAACGCGGCCCCGTCGGGCAGCACGGCGCAGGTCTCCAGCACGGTCAGGTGCTCGGCGGTGACGGCGACGCCCCGGATCCAGGTCCGGTCGGGACCGGGCACGTCGCGCCGCCGCAGCGCGATGCCGCCGGGCGCGAGCCGCCGGGTGCCGCGGGGGAGCGTTACTCCGACGTCGCGGGGGCACCGGTCGGTCATCCCGCTCCAGCATGCGGCGGGCCGGCCCGTGGACCAGCCCGGAGGGCCCGGCCCAGAGCGCCGCGGCCCGGACGCGCATCGCCGCGGTCGGGACGCGGGTCGCCTCGGCGAGGACGCCCGGGTGCAGGTCGACCCACTCGCCGCGGGCCACCCGTCGCCGGACGGCCTGCCGGGACAGCCCGGTGGCCCGGGCCTGGGCCGCGGACAGGACCCCGTCCTGGGCGAGCAGCAGGTCACGCAGCGAGGTCGACGGAGCGGGGAGCGGGGCAGGGGGCACCGGCGCAGGATGGCGGCGCCCCGCACGGCCCGGCCCCGATCCCGCCGAACCCGTCGCAGCTGCGAATCCCGTCCATGATCACCGGTTGTGGAGTCCTGCGCCCGCCTCGCGAACGATGTGCTCCACAACCGGTGATCATGGGGCCGCCTGCCGCGTGGACCGGCTCGATCAAGCCCCGGGTCATCCGGTGAGCGCGGCCGCCAGGACGACGAGGACCGCGGTGCCGCCGAGCTCGCAGGCCGCACCCAGGACGTCGCCGCTCATCCCGCCGAAGCGTCGCCGGGTGTGCCGGGCCAGGCCCACCACCAGCAGCGCCGCGAGCAGCACCGCCCCGGCGACGGCGAGCACCGCCCCGGCGGCCGCCCCCGCCCGGTCTGCGCCGACGAGTGCCCCCGCCCCGGCCGCCGCCAGACCGGTCCACCACAGCGGCGCCACCCACACCGGCTGCGACCCGGCGACGGTCGCCCCCAGCCCGCCGGGCCGCGCGGCGGGCGTCCCGCGGCGCGCAACCCAGCAGAACCCGGCCCGCCCGGTCGCCGCGGCCAGCGCGCAGACGACGAGCACGACCGCGGGCGGCGCGGACGCCAGCTGCGCGAGGGCGGCGGCGCGGGCGCCCAGCACCACCAGCAGCGTGACGACGGCGAACGGTCCGGCCCCGCCGTCGGCCATGATCCGCAGCGCCCGCTCCGGCGGGCCGTAGCTGCCCAGGCCGTCGGCGGTGTCGGCGATGCCGTCGACGTGCATCCCGCGCGTCGCGAGCGCTCCCGCCCCGACCGTCAGCAGGCCCGCGACCAGCGGGGACACCCCGGCGGCGACCAGCCCGGTGAGCAGCGCCCCGCCCGCGACGCCGAGCCCGGCGCCGACCAGCGGCGCCCAGCGCAGGGCGGCCGCGGCGACGCCGTCGGGCAGCGCGCCCTCGTCGGAGGTGCGGACCCGGGCGGGCACGACGGTCAGCCAGCTGACCGCCAGCGCGAGCCCGGCGAGGGGACCGGGCCGGGGTCCGCTCACCGGCCGAGGCCGGCCGGCGCCGTCACGTCACCCGGGACGACGCCGGTGTCGTGCGCGGTCCCGGTCTCGGCGAGCAGGCGCGCCGCGGTGACCAGCAGCGGCAGCGCCGTCACCGCGGCGGTGCCGTCCTCGGTGCGCACCGCCAGGTCCAGCAGCGGCACCAGCGACAGGTGCTCCAGGACGAGCGTCGCGGCCGGTTCGGTCGACGGCTGCGCGGCGACCCACCAGTCCTTCGCGCCGGGGGCCAGCTCGTCGGCGAGCAGGGCCGCCGCGCCGACGGCCAGGCCGTCGAGCACCGCGGGCACCTTGCGCTCCGCGGCCCGGGCGAGGAACCCGGCGAGCACGATCAGGTCCGTGCCGCCGACGGTGCGCAGCAGCGCCAGCGGGTCGCGCAGGTGCGGACGGGCCCGGCGCAGCGCGTCACGGATCGCGACGGCCTTGCGCATCCAGGCGCGGTCGTCGATCCCCGACGCCCGCCCCACGACGGCGACGGGCTCGGCCCCGGTCACGGCCGCGACGATCGTCGCGGCGGGGGTCGTCACGCCGACGGCGAGCGTCGCCGGGATCAGCAGGTCCGCGCCGGCGTCGATCTCGGCGTCGGCCAGCCGCCGCCCGGTCAGCCACGCCGCGGTGGCGCGCTCGCCGTCCAGGGCGTCCTCGCGGTCGATCCGGCCGGTGCCGTGCGCGACGAGCCAGCCCGGCTCGGCGCCCTCGGCCCTGGACACGAGCCCGACGTCGACGACCCGCACGGTCGCCCCGGCGGCCCGCGCGGCGACGGTGACCGGCAGCCGTCCGGCCGCGGCGGCGGTGGCGCGCACCGCGGACACCTGCGGCGGGTAGGCCGAGACGCCGTTCGCGGCGATGCCGTGGTCGGCGGCGAGCAGCACCACCCGGGCGCGCACGGGCGCCTGCGGGGGACAGGTGCCCTGGCAGGACGCCAGCCACACGCCCAGCTCGCCGAGCCTGCCGAGCCCGCCGGTGGGCATCGCGAGCCCCTCGACCAGGGCGACGGCCTCTCGGCGGCTGCGGGAGTCCGGCCGTCCGACGGTGACCGGGACGATCTCCACGTCGGACTCGGTGACCGAGGCGGGTGTCGTCGCGGCCCCGGCGACGGCGCCCGCGGCCGCCCCGGTCGCGGGGAGGACCGCACCCGGGACCCCGGCGGGGGTGCCCGCGACGTCACCGTCAGGGTCGGCGACCTCGGCCCCGGCGGCCCCGCCGGCCGGAGCACCGCTCCCGTCGGGAGCCGCGGACCCGGTGGCGGAGCCGGGCGACCCGGTGGCGGAGCCGGGCAACCCGGTGGCGGAGCCGGGCAACCCGGTGGCGGAGCCGGGCGAGCCGGTGGCGTCGAGCCCGGCAGCGGGTCCCGCGGCGGCGAGATCGGCGCGTGCTCCCGCGGCCGGCGCCGCAGGTCCGGGTGCGGCGGCGATGCCGGCCGGAGCGGCGGAGGCGTCCGTGGCCGGAGCGGGCAGGGCGAGGGCCCGCCCCGCCACCACCAGCACGACGTCGTCGCACACCCGCGCGACGGCGGCGTTCAGCTCGCCCAGCCGGTCGCGGAACAGCCGCCCGGCGCGGGTGTCCGGCACGACCCCCAGCCCCGTCTCGGCGGACACCAGCACCAGCGGACCCGGCGCGGCGGCGACCGCGGCGACCAGCCCGTCGACGGCGGCGTCGACCGCGGCGGGCACGACCGGGGCGTCCCAGGCACCGGCGTCGTCGAGGACCCCGGTCAGCCAGGTCGCCAGGTCGTCGACCAGCACCGGGCCGGGCCGGGCGAGCGCGGCGGCCAGCTCGGTGCCGCCGACCTCCTCGGTGGTCCAGTGGGCGGGGCGCCGGGCGGTGTGCGCGGCGATGCGCGCGTCCCAGTCGGTGTCGCCGGGGATCCGCCGGCCGGTCGCGAGATAGCGGACCGCCGCGTCGTCGCCGAGCAGTTCCTCGGCGTGCCGCGACTTGCCGGAGCGCGTGCCCCCGAGGACGAGCGTCCGCAGTTCGACGGGAGGAGTCACGCCGCACATCGTGTCCTACCGGTCCCCGGTAGCGTCGCGAAGGTGCTCGATCATCTGGTCCTGGCCACCCCCGACGTCGACGACACCGCCGCTGACCTGGCCGGACGTCATCTCCACACGCTCGAGGGCGGGCCGCACGTCGGTGTCGGCACCCGCAACCGGCTGGCCGGGATCGGGCCGGGCCGGTACCTGGAGGTCGTCGGCCCCGACCCCGCGCAGGACGAGCCGGGCGCACCGCGCCCGTTCCGGATCGACACCCTGACCGCACCCGCGCTGGTGACCTGGGCGGTGCGCGTCGACGACCTCGACGCCGCGCTCGACGCGGCCCGCGCCGCCGGGCACGACCCGGGACCCGCCCGGGACATGTCCCGTCGGCGCCCGGACGGCACGCTGCTCGCGTGGCGGCTCGCGTTCCCTCCCGACGACGCGGGCGGGGTGCTGCCGTTCCTCATCGACTGGGGCGCCACCCGGCACCCGTCGGCCGACCTGCCGGTCCCGGCGAGCCTGCGCACGCTGCGCCTGACCCACCCCGATCCGGAGCGGGTGACCGCACTGCTCGACGCCGTCGGTGCGGGTGGGGAGGCCGAGGTCGTCGCGGGGGAGACGCCGTCGCTGCAGGCCGTGCTGGACCTGCCCGGCGGGCCGCTCGTGCTCTGAGAGCCGGGGCCCGCCGGGACGGTGTCAGACCGTGTCGCCGCGCTTGACGCGCGGCTTGGGCACCCGCATGCGGCGCGGCTGGGTGGCGCGGGAGAACGCGTACCACCCGGTGCCGAGGCCCTTGATCTCCTCGTCGGGGAACTTCGCGCGGGCCTTCTTCAGGACCTGCATGCCCAGCAGCGTGCCCTCGACGACCATCACGATCAGCATCAGGAACGTGAACAGCGTGACGTACTGCTGGATCACCGGGTTCTGGATCAGCGCGGCGACCAGCACGAGCGCGGCCAGCGGCAGGAACAGCCCGATGACGTGCGGGGCGCGAGTCCACGATGTCGCGCACGTAGGCCCGCACCTTGCCGCGGTCGCGGGGGAGCAGCACGCGGTCGTCGCCGGCGTCCATCCGCTTGCGGCGCTCCAGCGCCTTCGCCCGGCGCTCGTCCTTCGACGGCCGGGCGGCGCGGGCCAGCTTCGCGGCCTCCCGCTGGGTGCGCGGCGGGGGCGGCGCGGGACCGCGCCGCCTGCCCTCGGCGTCACGGCGCTTCGGTGTCGCCCGGCCCTTGCCGGGGGTGGTGTGGGGACGCGAGCGGGTCGCGCCCTCGTCCTCCGTCTCCGCAGCGTCCGTGCCCGCCGGGGACTCGACGGCCGTCTGACCGGCCTGGTCGGAGCTCTCGGAGCGGCGCAGGAACCTCACAGGTGTCCACAATACGGGCCGCCGCTAGCCTGCCCCGCATGCGCATCGTGGTGGCTCCCGACTCCTTCGGTGGAACCCTCAGCGCACGGGAGGCGGCCGAGGCGATCGCCGCGGGCTGGCGGCGCGGCGTGCCCGGCGCCGACGTCGCGATCGTCCCCCTCGCCGACGGCGGCACCGGCTTCGCGGAGGTGCTGCACACCGCGCTCGGCGGGACCGTGCACGAGCGGGAGGTCACCGGCCCGCTCGGTGACCCGGTGACCGGGTCCTGGCTGCGCGTCGGCGACACCGCCTACCTGGAGTGCGCCTCGGCGTGCGGGCTGCACCACGTCCCGCGCGAGGACCGGGTCCCCGGGGTCGCCCGCACGGCGACGACGTCCGGGGTGGGGGAGCTGCTCGCCGCCGCCCGCGACGCCGGCGTCACCACCGCCGTCGTGGGGCTCGGCGGGTCCGCCACCACCGACGGCGGCGCCGGTCTGCTGGCCGCGCTCGGCGCCGTCCCCGTCGACGACGACGGCCTCCCGCTCCCGCCCGGCGGCGCGGCCCTGGACTGCTGCGCCCGCCTCGACGGGACCCCCGACCTGGGCGGGATGACCCTGGTCGCGGCGAGCGACGTCGACAACCCGCTGCTCGGACCGCACGGCGCCGCCGCCGTGTTCGGCCCGCAGAAGGGCGCCGACGACGCCGCCGTCACCGAGCTGGACGGCGCGCTGACCGTGTTCGCCGGGGTGCTCGCCGACCTGGCCGGGCGCGAGGTGCGCGACCTGCCCTCGGCCGGCGCCGCGGGCGGTCTCGGCGCCGCGCTGCTCGCCCTCGGCGCGCGGGTCGAGTCCGGTGCCGGGCTGGTCCGCGGCCTGGTCGGGCTCGACGCCGAGCTGGACGCCGCCGACGTCGCCGTCACCGGGGAGGGCAGCTTCGACTGGCAGTCGCTGCGCGGCAAGCTCGTCACCGCCGTCGCCCGGGGTGCGGCCGACCGCGGGACGCCGTGCGTGGTGCTGGCCGGGCAGGTCAGCGTCGGCCGCCGGGAGGCCGCGGCGGCGGGGGTCGACGCGGCGTTCGGGGTGGCGGAGGAGTTCGGCCTGGAGGCCTCGATGGCCGACCCGGCCGGGACCCTCGCCGACCTGGCCGAACGCGTCGCTCCCCGCTGGAGCCGGTGAGCCCCGTCACCCGCCCGTCGGCGAATCGCACGGTCTCCGCCCGGATGCGGACCCGCCCGACGTCGTACTATGGATTCCGACGCCCGGTGGGAACAGGGCGGACCACGCACGTTGTTGGGAGAGTCATGACCGTTGACAACACCTTGGACGCGGGCGCGACCACGGAGCAGACGCACGGCGTGGAGCTGACCGACTCCGCTGCCGTCAAGGCGCGCACCCTGCTCGAGCAGGAGGGCCGCGACGACATGCACCTGCGCATCGCCGTGCAGCCCGGTGGCTGTGCCGGCCTGCGTTACCAGCTCTTCTTCGACGACCGGTCGCTCGACGGTGACCTCTTCCGTGACTTCCACGGTCTCAAGGTCGGCGTCGACCGGATGAGCGCCCCGTACCTGCAGGGCGCCACGATCGACTTCGTCGACACCATCGAGAAGCAGGGCTTCACGATCGACAACCCGAACGCGGGCGGCTCCTGCGCCTGTGGCGACAGCTTCAACTGACGTCGCACAGCAGCACCTCCGAAGGGCCCCGCCGGTGATCTCCGGCGGGGCCCTTCGCCGTGGGTGACGTAGGGTCCCCTGTGTGCCTATTGCCGTGACGGGGTCGATCGCCTCCGACAACCTCATGCATTTCCCGGGGAAGTTCTCCGAGCAGATCCTCGCCGACCAGCTGGACCGGATCTCGGTCAGCTTCCTGGTCGACGACCTGACGGTCCGCCGGGGCGGCGTGGCCGGCAACATCGCCTTCGCGCTCGGTGTGCTCGGCCAGAACCCGGTGCTGATCGGCGCCGTCGGTGCCGACTTCGCCGAGTACAAGCAGGTCCTAGACGACCTGGGTGTCGACACCTCCGGGGTGCACACCCACGACGACGTCCACACCGCCCGCTTCGTCTGCACCACCGACGACGACATGCGCCAGATCGCGTCCTTCTACACGGGCGCCATGGCCAAGTCGAAGGAGATCGAGCTCGCCCCGATCGCCGAGCGCGTCGGCGGGTTCGACCTGGTGCTGATCGGCGCCAGCGACCCCGAGGCCATGCTGCGCCACACCGACGAGTGCCGCACCCAGGGCTACCCCTTCCTCGCCGACCCCTCCCAGCAGCTCGCCCGGATGGAGGGCCCCGAGGTCCGCCGCCTCATCGAGGGCGCCACCTACCTGGTGACCAACGACTACGAGTTCGAGCTGCTGCTCAAGAAGACCGGCTGGACCGCCGAGGAGATCGGCGCCAAGGTCGGCACCCGGATCACCACCTTCGGCGAGAAGGGCGCGCTGATCGTCGAGGCCGACGGCACCGAGACCCGGATCGACGTCGTCCCGCCGACCGAGCTGGTCGACCCGACCGGTGTCGGCGACGCCTGGCGCGCCGGGTTCCTCACCGCGCTCGGCGCGGGGCTGCCGCTGGAGCGTTCGGCCCAGCTGGGTGCGCTCATCGCGACCTACGTCCTGGAGTCCGACGGCCCGCAGGAATGGACCTGGGACCGCGACGCCGCCCTCACCCGGCTGCGCGACGCCTTCGGTGACACCGCCGCCGACGAGATCCGGGCCGTCCTGCCCGGCTGACCCCCGCCGTACGAGAACGGGCCGGCACCCCCGCGGGGGTGCCGGCCCGTCGTCGTGCGGGGACCGCTCAGATCTTGACCGGGTAGGTCGGGGTCGGGACCTCGGGCACGATCCGCTTCTCGACGAAGATCCCGTGCCACAGCAGGAAGACCAGCACCGCCCAGATCCGGCGGGAGTGGTCGACCGGGCCCTCGCGGTGCGCGTCGAGCATGCGGTGCACGGCCTGCAGGTCGATCAGGTGCCCGGCACCGGAGTTCTGCAGGATGTCGCGCGCCCAGGCGTACATCTCGTCGCGCAGCCAGTGCCGGATCGGCACCGGGAAGCCGAGCTTGGGCCGGTTGAGCACGTGCGGCGGGATGATGCCCTCGCAGGCCCGGCGCAGCGCGTACTTCGTGGTGCCGTTCGAGCCGTGGGTGATCTTCTGCGACTGCGGCAGCGACGAGGCGATGTCGAAGACCTCGGGGTCGAGGAACGGCACCCGCAGCTCCAGCGAGTGCGCCATCGTCATCTTGTCGGCCTTGACCAGGATGTCGCCGCGCAGCCAGGTGAACAGGTCCACGTGCTGCATCCGGGCGACCGGGTCCCAGTCGTGGCTGGCGAAGTAGTGCGGCGCCGTCACGTCCTGGTGCGACACGCGCGGGTCGTAGCCGCGCAGGACCTCGTGGAGCTGGTCGTCGCGGAAGATGCGGGCGTTGCCGTAGTAGCGCTGCTCCATCGACAGCGACCCGCGGCGCAACAGGTCCTTGCCCCGCATGCCCTCGGGCATCTTGCGCGACGCCCGGCGCATGAGCGGCTTGAGCGTGCCGGGGACCTTCTCGAACGGCGACAGCGACAGCGGCTCGCGGTAGATCGAGTACCCGCCGAACAGCTCGTCGGCGCCCTCGCCGGACAGCACGACCTTGACGTGCTGACGGGCCTCGCGGGCGATGAACCACAGCGGGACCAGCGCCGGGTCGGCGACCGGGTCGTCGAGGTACCAGATGATGAGCGGCAGGGCCTCCATCATCTCGTCCGGCTTGACGGTGCGGACCACGTGCCGCACGCCGATCGCGGCGGCCGACTCGGCGGCCACGTCGACCTCGGAGTAGCCCTCGCGCTCGAACCCGGTGGTGAAGGTGATCAGGTTCGGGTTGTGCTCCTTGGCGAGCGCCGCGATCGCGGTGGAGTCGATCCCGCCGGACAGGAACGCACCGACGGTCACGTCGGCCCGCATGTGCTTGGCGACCGAGTCGCGCAGCACGTCGGCGATCTCGCCGTGCACGATCGCCTCCGCCTCGGCGCTGGCCGGGGCGTGGCTGGGCAGCGAGATGAACTTCGGCGCGAAGTAGCGCTGGTGCAGCGGCTCCTCGCCGGGGCGCACGGTGACGTGCGTGCCGGACTCGACGCGCGAGATCATCCGGTGCAGCGACATCGGCTCGGGCACGTACTGCAGGGTCAGGTAGTGCTGCAGCGCGGCCGGCTCCAGGTCCAGCCCGATCTCCAGCTCACCGGCCAGCGACAGCAGCGACTTCTTCTCGCTGGCGAACGCGGTGCCGACCGGGGTGGTGGCCAGGAACAGCGGCTTGATGCCGAACGGGTCGCGGGCCAGGAACAGCTCGCGCTCCACGACGTCCCAGATGGCGAAGGCGAACATGCCGCGCAGGCGCTGCACGGCGTCGGGGCCCCAGTAGTGGAACGCCGCGACGATGACCTCGCCGTCGCCGTCGGTGGCGAACGCCGCGTCGTAGGTCTCGATCAGCTCCTCACGGAGCTCGAGGTAGTTGTAGATCTCGCCGTTGAAGACGATGGTGTAGCGGGTGTCCTCGCCCGGCACCGGCCCCCAGTGCAGGGGTTGGTGGGAATGGTCCACGTCGATGATCGACAAACGGTTGAACCCGAGGACGAGGTCGTGGTCGTTCCACGTCTCGCTCTCGTCGGGTCCCCGGTGCCGCGCACAGCGCAGCCCGTCGGCGATCGGGTCGACCCGGGTCGCGGCGTCCGCCCCGGCGGTCAGCAATCCCAGCAGTCCGCACACACCGGTCAGTATGCCGAGTCAGCCGGACGGGTCTCGCGCGCCCCGGTGCGAAACGGTCTTCCCGCTGCGAGACTGCCTGTTTCCCCTGCGGCGGTGACGACGTTCACGCCCTGTCCGGGAACCCCCGGGGGGCGCGGCCCGACCGGGGTTCGTCTAGGCTCTACGCGAGGTCGAAGACGGTGCTCCATACGGGTGGCACATGATCCCCTTCGACCGCGGTGTCGTGACGGCGGAGCAAGGAAGAACGTGCTGGCAGTGCGGCGTACGCAGGAGACGACAGGAAGGCGGCGTGCAGTGGCCCGAACCGAAGGCCGCTCCCGGATCGCCCGGGCGGCGAAGGTGGCCGTGGTCGGCCTGCTGGCGGCTCCGGCTCTGGCCGGTTGCTCGGTCCAGGAGGTCATCCGGTTCGGGTGGCCCGAGGGGGTGACCCCCGAGGCCGAGTCGATGCGCAACCTGTGGACCTGGTCCGCGATCGCGGCGCTGGTCGTCGGTGTCATCACCTGGGGCGCCATGTTCTGGGCGATGATCCTGCACCGGAAGCGCAAGGACGACGACGGCTCGCTGCCGCGCCAGACGCAGTACAACCTGCCGGTCGAGCTCGTCTTCACGGCGATCCCGACCGTCATCGTGGCCGTGCTGTTCGGCTTCACGGTGAACGTGCAGAACTACATCGACAAGGAGAACCCGACCGCGGGTGGCCCGGCCGACCTGCGGGTCGACATCGTCGGGTTCCAGTGGAACTGGGAGTTCTCCTACCCCGACGAGGCCGGCCAGGGCGGACGCCCGGTGAGCACGCTGGGGACGAGCGACACGATCCCGATCATGGTCCTCCCGACCGACCGGTCGATCCAGTTCACGCAGCGCTCGCCCGACGTGATCCACTCGTTCTACGTGCCGGAGTTCCTCTTCAAGCGCGACGTCTTCCCGTTCCCGGAGCGGAACGAGCAGGACAACACCTACATCATCGACCGGATCGACCGTGAGGGTGCGTTCGTCGGTCGCTGCGCCGAGCTGTGCGGCACGTACCACTCGCAGATGAACTTCGAGGTGCGTGCCCTGGAGCCCGCGCTGTTCGACCGGTACATCCAGCTCCGCAAGGAGACCAACCCGCAGACCGGGCAGGCCTACTCGACCGGCGAGGCGCTGCAGGCGCTGAACTGCGGCGAGTGGTGCGCGCCGGAGGCGATCAGCACGCAGCCGTTCTCGACCGACCGCGGCCAGCTGGCCGCGCAGGTCACGGGCTGAGGGAGGACGCGCACCCATGAAGATCGAGTCCCGGCTCTTCGAGATCGTCACCGGCTTCTTCATCCTGGCCGCGCTGGCGTACATGTTCATCGCCGGTGAGGTCGTCGGCGTGACCGCGTTGTGGCTGACCGCGGGTCTGTCGCTGATCGTCGGCACGTACTTCCGGTTCGTCTCCCGCCGCCTCGAGGAGCGCCCCGAGGACAACCCCGACGCCGAGGTGTCCGACGGCGCCGGCGAGGTGGGCTTCTTCTCCGCCGGCAGCTACTGGCCGCTGGGCCTGGCCGCCGCGGCCGCCTTCGCCGCCCTGGGTGTGGCCTTCTGGTACGCCTGGATGATCGTCATCGGCATGACGCTGGTGCTGATCGCCGTCGGCGGCCTGGTGTTCGAGTACCACCGCGGTCCCGCCGCGCACTGACCACCACGCGAACCGGCCCCATCCCCGTCACCGGGGGTGGGGCCGTTCGTCGTTCCGGGGTGCTCAGGCGCTCGCGTGCCCGGCGGGGGTGCCGACGTAGTGCCGCTCGATGTCCTCGACGAGCGTGGGCCCGGTGGGGTGCCAGCCCAGCAGGGCGCGCGTCCGGTCGCTGCGGGCGACGACGTCGAGCTCGGCGAAGGCGCCCAGCCAGCCGAAGTGCTCGCTCGGGACCTCCTGCACCGGCACGCCCAGCCCGCGGCCGATCGCCCCGGCGATCTCGCGCATCGGGACGCCCTGCTCGCCCGCGGCGTGCAGCACCGTGCCGGCCGGGGCGGACTCGCAGGCCAGCCGGAACAGCCGGGCCGCGTCGCCGACGTGCACGGCGGGCCAGTGGTTGCCCCCGTCGCCGACGTGGCCGCTGACCCCGGTCCGCCGGGCGGTGTCGACGAGCACGGACACGAAGCCGGTGTCGCCCGCGCCGTGCACGGTCGGGGCCAGCCGGACGCTCGCCGAGCGCACGCCCGCCGCCGCCAGGTCGAGGACCTCCCGCTCGGTGAGCATCCGGCCCGCCGCGGGGCTGTCGGTGGCGGGCAGGTCGTCCTCGTCGACCGGGGCGCCGGAGCCGTGCCCGGCGAGCCCGGAGGCGATGACGAGCGGGCGGTCGGTGCCCCGCAGCGGCGCGGCCAGCGCCGCGACGGCCGCGCGGTCCGCCGCGACCGCGGCCGGGAAGTCGCCGCCGAAGGCCAGGTCGTGCTTGAAGGCGAGGTGGACGACGCCGTCGACCTGCGACGCCGTGGTCGACAGCAGGTCGAGGTCGTCCAGGTCGCCGCGGACGACCTCGGCCCCTGCAGTGTCGAGGGCGGTCGCGCCGGCGTCGGAACGGGCCAGCCCGACGACCCGGTGGCCCGCGCCGAGGAGCTCGGGGACGAGGGCGGAGCCGATCCAGCCCGTCGCCCCGGTGACGAGGATGCGCATGAGGTGCCTCCGTGTGACCGTGATGACCGGTGATGTCATCTGGTGCCATCACCGTACACCGCGATGACACCAGGTGTCGTCACGTAGGCTCGGGGCATGGGCAGATGGGAGCCGGACGCCGCCGGGCGGCTGCGCGGAGCGGCGCTGGACCTGTTCGAGGAGCACGGCTTCGACGGCACGACGGTGGAGGACATCGCGTCCCGGGCCGGGGTCACCAAGCGGACCTTCTTCCGGCACTTCGCCGACAAGCGCGAGGTGCTGTTCGGCGGCGACTCCGGGGAGTCGTTCGTGTCGCTGTTCGCCGCGGGACTGGCCGCGGCGGACCCGGACCTGCCGCCGGAACGGGCGCTGACCGGTGCCCTCGAGCACGTCGCGGCCACGTTCGAGGGGCGGTGGGCGTTCGCGCGGCGCCGGCGGGGGGTGCTCGCGGCGAACGCGTCGCTGCGCGAACGGGAGCTGGTGAAGATGGAGTCCGTCGTGGGCGTGCTCACCGACGGTCTGCGCGCCCGCGGTGTGGCCGACCCCGCGGCGACCGTGGCGGCCGAGGCGGGCGCGGCGGTGTTCCGCACGGCGTTCGCGCGCTGGGTCTCCGCCGAGGAGGAGGGGGACCTCGCGGCCGAGGTCCGCACGGTGGCCGCCGCGCTGCGGGGCGTGGTCGCCGGGGGATGACCGGCGGTACGGCCGGGCCGGACCGCCGGGGTGCGGTCAGCCCCGGGCGGCGCGGCCGAGCGCGTCGCGGGCGATGATGACCTGCTGGATCTGGCTGGTGCCCTCGTAGATCCGGAAGAGCCGGGCGTCGCGGTAGAACCGCTCGACTGCGACGCCGCGCATGTAGCCCGCCCCGCCGTGCACCTGCACCGCGCGGTCGGCGACCCTGCCCACCATCTCCGAGCAGAAGTACTTCGCGGCGGCGGGCCCGGAGACCATGTCGGTGCCGTCGTCGAAGCTGCGGGCGGCGTCGAGGACCAGGCCGCGGCCCGCGCGGGCGTCGGTCACCGAGTCCGCGACCAGGCCCTGGACCAGCTGGAACCGGGCGATCGGCTTGCCGCCCTGTTCGCGGGTCCTGGCGAACTCGACGGTCTCGTGGACCAGCCGGTCGGCCATCCCGACGCAGACCGCGCCGATGTGCAGCCGGCCGTGGGCGAGGCACTTCGCGGCGACGAGGAAGCCCTTGTCGATGCCCTCCTCGCCGCCGACGACGTTCTCGAACGGGACGCGGACGTCGTCGAGGTACACGTCGGCGGTCCAGGCGCCGAACTGGCCCATCTTGTGGTCCTTCGGCCCGACCGAGAGGCCGGGGGTGCCCTTCGGGACGAGGAAGGTCGAGATGCCGCGGTTGCCGGGGGCGTCCGGGTCGGTCCGCGCGAACACCATGATCACATCGGCGACGGGGGAGTTGGTGATGTAGCGCTTCGAGCCGTTGAGGACCCAGCCGTCGCCGTCGCGGACGGCCCGGGTGGTGAGCGAGGAGGGGTCGGAGCCCGCGTCGGCCTCGGTCAGTCCGAACGAGGCGGTGACCTCGCCGGAGGCCAGCCGGGGCAGCCACTGCTTCTTCTGCTCCTCGGTGCCGCCCTCCAGCAGCACGTGCCCGGCGATGCCGTTGTTGGTGCCGAACAGCGAGCGCAGCGCGGGGGTCGTCCAGCCCAGCTCGAACGCGAGCCGGACCTCCTGCGAGGCGGTCAGGCCGAGGCCGCCGTACTGCTCGGGGATGGTGAAGCCGTAGAGGCCCATCTCCTTGCACTGGGCGACGATGCGCTCGGGGACGGCGTCCTCGGCGTCGATCCGCTCCTCCTGCGGCACCACCTCGGTGCGGATGAAGTCACGGACGGAGTCCAGGACGTCGATGAGGTCGGCGGGGTCCACGGGCACACCTTCTCGCGTCGTCGCGTCTGTTACCGAGGGGTAGCTCACCATGTCGCCCCGTCCCACGCGACCCCGGCGGGGTGTTCGTCACCGCCTATCCTCGGGGTGCACCCGTGCCGCGCCGAGCAGGAGGACCGCATGTCCGAGGAGCCGGCCGACCGCGACGTCGCCACCCGCCCCCGCCCCGCCCCCGACGAGCCGGGCGGCAGCCCGCTGGACCCGCACCTGGTCCGCGCGCTGGAGGGCTGGGGCAACGGGGCGCTGCGCGAGTACCTGCTGCGCGACGGGGGCCTGCACCTGCCGCACCCGCCGGGCTGGCCGTCGTCGTGGCCGGGGCGCACCCGGCTCGGCGCCCAGATGGCCTACCTGCTGACCGGGCTGCCGCTGGCGGTCGTCAGCGGGGTCGTGGTCCTGGTCGGGCTGGTGCTGGGCGCGGGGACGTTCGTGATCTGGATCGGGCTGCCGATCACCGTCGGGCTGCTGGCCGCGGCGCGCGGGTTCGCCGAGCTGGAGCGCCGGGCCACCGAGGCCGCGACCGGCGGCCCGCTCCCGCCGCACCACTACCGGCCCAACCGCGGGCGCTCGCTGATGGGGCGGCTGTTCCGGGCCCTGGCCGACCCGCAGAGCTGGCGCGACGTCGCGCACGCCGTCACCGCGCTGCCGGTGCGGACGGTGACCGCGGCGGTCGCGCTGGTGTGGTCGGTCACCGGCCTGGGCGGGCTGTTCTACGTGTTCTGGCAGTGGTCGCTGCCGCGCGGGCCGAACAACTGGACGCTGTTCGGCTCGATCACCGGCATCGACTCCACCCTCGGCGACGTCGCGCTCAACACCGGGCTCGGCGTCCTGCTGCTGATGACCCTGCCGACGGTCGTGCGCTGGCTGACCGACATGCGTGCGCTGCTCGCCCGCGGCCTGCTCACCAACCAGACCGCCGCGCTGCGGGCCCGCGCACTGGCGCTGGCCGCCGGCCGCCGGGCGGCCGTCGCGGCCGAGGCGCAGACCCTGCGCCGGCTCGAACGCGACATCCACGACGGGCCGCAGCAGCGCCTGGTGCGGCTCGGCATGGACCTGGAGTCCGCCGTCCGGCGCCTCGACGACGACCCCGAGCGCGCCCGCCCGCTGCTGCACGAGGCCCTGGAGCAGAGCCGCGAGGCGCTCTCGGAGCTGCGCGCGCTGTCCCGGGGCATCGCGCCGCCGATCCTCGCCGACCGCGGGCTCGGCCCGGCGCTGCGGGCGGCCGCGGGGCGCTGCCCGGTCCCGGTCGACCTCGACGTCGGTCTCGCCGACGGCGCCCGGCTGCCCGCCCTGGTCGAGAACACCGCGTACTTCGTGGTGACCGAGGCGCTCACCAATATCGCCAAGCACGCCGGCGCGACCGCGGTGACGGTCACCGTGACCGTCGACGAGACCCTGCTGCGGGTCTGCGTCCGCGACGACGGCCGCGGCGGCGCCCACCCGGGCAAGGGCCACGGCCTGGCCGGGCTCGCCGACCGGCTGGAGATCGTCGAGGGACGCCTGGAGGTCGACAGCCCGCCCGGTGGCCCGACCGTCCTGACCGCGGAGGTCCCGGTCGCCGGCCTGGGGGACGCGTGACCCAGGATGGGTCCATGACGATGCGGGTGGTGCTCGCCGAGGACTCGGTGCTGCTGCGCGAGGGCCTGGTCCGGCTGCTGGAGGAGGCGGACGCGACGGTGCTCGCCGCCGTCGGGGACGGCACCGCGCTCGTCGCCGCGGTGGAGGAGCACCAGCCCGAGGTGGCCGTCGTCGACGTCCGGATGCCGCCCTCGTTCACCGACGAGGGGCTGCGTGCCGCGCTGGAGATCCGCAGGCGGTTCCCGTCGGTCGGGATCCTGGTGCTGTCCCAGTACGTCGAGGAGTCCTACGCCACCGACCTGCTGGAGGCCGGCGGCGGGGTCGGTTACCTGCTCAAGGACCGCGTGTCCAAGCTCGCCGACCTGTCCGACGCGCTCGGCCGGGTCGCCGCGGGCGGCACCGTGCTGGACCCCGAGGTCGTCTCCGCGCTGCTCACCAAGCGCCGCCGGCGCGACCCCCTGGCCGAGCTGTCCCCGCGCGAGCGCGAGGTGCTGGAGCTCATGGCCCAGGGCCGCACCAACATCGCCATCGGGCGGCTCATGGTGATCACCCAGGGCGCGGTGGAGAAGCACATCTCCTCGATCTTCACCAAGCTCGGGCTGCCGCCGTCGTCGGACGACCACCGCCGCGTGATGGCGGTCCTGGCCTGGCTGGGCTAGACCGAGCGCAGGTCCAGCGCCAGCTCGGCGGGGCCGCCGTCGTCGACGGTCACCGGGATGCCCCAGTCCTGCTGGTAGCGGTGGCAGGCGGCGAACCCGTCCGACGGGTCGTCGCAGGCCGCCGCGGTCACCGCGACCTGCAGCACCCCGGCGCCGACGCCCGGGTCCAGGCGCAGCTCGCGGGTCAGCCCGGTCGCGGTGCCCCCGCCGGAGAGCAGCAGCGACGGCGGGTCGGCCGCCACGGTCAGCGACGTCGGGTCGCCGTACCGGTCGTCGAGGTGCTGCCCGGTGGGCGGGGCGAACCCGATCCGCAGCGCCACGTCCGGGGCGAGGGCCGTCGGGGTCCGCCGGACGACGTGGGCGTCGCCGGACACCAGCGACCCCGCCGGGACGGGCAGCCGCACCAGCCGGTGCGCCGCGGACTCGACGACGACCAGCGTCTCGCCGTCGACGAGCAGGTCCGACGGTTCGGCGAGCCCCTCGGCCAGCGTCGAGACCAGGTTCGTCGCCGGGTCGAACCGGCGCACGGCGCCGTTGTAGGTGTCGGCGACGGCGACCGAGCCGTCGGGCAGCACGGTTACCCCGAGCGGGTGCTGCAGCAGCGCCTGCGCGGCCGGGCCGTCGCGGTGCCCGAACTCGAACAGCCCCTGCCCGACGGCCGTCGCGACCGCGGCGCCGGGGCCGTCGCCGACCCGGCGCAGCGCGGAGATCTCGGAGTCGGCGACCCACAGCGTCCCGTCGGGGCCGGCCGCCAGCCCGGACGGCTGGGCGAAGAACGCCTCGTCGAACGCGCCGTCGCGCAGCCCCTCGTTGGTGGTCCCGGCCAGCACCCGGGCCTCGCCGGTGGCGGGGTCGAGGGTCCACAGCTGGTGCGGTCCCGCCATCGCGACGACGACCGTCCCGCCCCACCACGCCAGGTCCCACGGCGAGGACAGCAGCGCCGACGCGGCACCGACCGCGACCCGCTCGCGCAGCTGCTCACCGGTCCCGGCCAGGGTGGACACGGTGCCGTCGGCCAGGTCGACCCGCCGGACCGCGTGGTTGACGGTGTCGGCGACCAGCACGGCGTCGCGGGAGGGGAGGACCAGCAGCCCCTGCGGCTCGGAGAACCGCGCCGTCGCCGCCGCGCCGTCGGTGAGCCCGCGCTCCCCGGACCCGATCCGGCGCACCTCGGTCTCCAGGTCGGGCTCCAGCTCGACGAGCTGGTGGTGGGCGGTGTCGGACACCAGGAACGTGCCGCCGGGCAGCGCGACGAGCTTGCCGGGGAACCGCAGCGCGGTGCCCGGCGCGGGCGGCGGGACGTACGGGTCGTCCCCGCGACGCAGCCGGTCTCCGTGCGTGTCGACCAGCTCCCGGACCAGCGCGGCCAGCCCGGGGCCGTGGCCCTCGCCCGCCATCCGGGCGACGACGAACCCGTCCGGGTCGATGACGGCCAGGGTCGGCCAGGCGCGGGCGGCGTAGGCGTCCCAGGTGGTGAGCTCGGGGTCGTCGAGGACGGGGTGGGTGACGTCGTAGCGCTCCACGGCGGCCTCGACCGCGGCCGGGTCCGCCTCGTGCAGGAACTTCGGCGAGTGCACCCCGATGATCGTCAGGACGTCACCGAACTCGGCTTCCAGGGGCCGCAGCTCGTCGAGCGCGTGCAGGCAGTTGACGCAGCAGAACGTCCAGAAGTCGAGCACCACGATCCGCCCGCGCAGCTCGGCGAGGGTCACGTCCTCGCCGCCGGTGTTGAGCCACCGCCGTCCGCGCAGCTCGGGCGCCCGCACCTTCATCCGTTCACCAGCAGTCACACCGGCCCCAACGACGGACCGGCGCGCGGGTGTTCCCCGACCACGCCACACTGATCGTCATGCCCGAGCTGCCCGAGGTGGAGAACGCACGCACGGTCCTCGCCGAGGCCGTCGGCCGCACGATCACCGCCGTCGACGACCGCGACGACTGGGTCTGCCGCCCGCACCGGCCCGGTGACATCGCCTCGGCGTTGAAGGGCGGGCGGCTCACCCGGGCGAACCGGATCGGCAAGACCATGTGGTGCGACACCGAGACCGCCGACGGCGAGGCCGGGCCCGCGCTCGGCGTGCACCTCGGGATGGGCGGACGGATCGTCGTCACCAACTCCGACGGAGAGCGCGTCGGCGGCGGCCCCGCCCGCCCCGACCGGCAGCCGCGCAAGGCCGAGTGGGACCGGTTCACCATGACCTTCGACGACGGCGGGCAGTTCCGGCTGTTCGACAAGCGCCGTCTCGGCCGGGTCCGGCTCGACCCCGACCTGTCCGGTCTCGGCCCCGACGCGGAGGGCATGAAGCCGGCCGAGTTCCGCGACCGGCTGCTGCGCGGCACGTCGGCGGTGAAGGCCCGGCTGCTCGACCAGTCCGTGCTGGCCGGCGTCGGGAACCTGCTGGCCGACGAGACGCTGTGGCAGGCGCGGATCTCGCCGAAGGTCCCGGTGCGTGACCTGACCCGCACCGACCTGGACCGGCTGCACCGCAACCTCGACCGCGCGCTGGAGCGGGCCATCGCGAACGGTGGCGTGCACACCGGTGAGGTCATCGAGCACCGGCACCCGGGCGGGCACTGCCCGCGCTGCGGCGCGGAGATGGTGCACGGGACCGTCGGCGGGCGGTCGACCTGGTGGTGCCCACAGGAGCAGGTCTGACCGGGGGCCGTGCACAATCACCCCATGCCGGACGCGTCCGACACCGCTCTGCTCTACCTCGACCGCGGCCTCGTGCGCGCCGACGACACCCCACCCGACCCCGCGGCCCAGCGCCGCGCCCATACCCTGGTGCGGACCGCCCGCGGTGCCCGGTGGGGCGTCCCGGTGCTGCTGCTCGTCGTGCTGGTGCTCGCGTTCACCCCAGTGGCGGGGGCGGCGTACTGGGTGGCGGCCGTCGTCGTGCTGGTCGGGGTCGTGGCCGCGGTGCTGCTGCTGACCCGCGCCGCCGCCGTCGCGCACGCCACGGCGGGGCTCCCGGTGCCGATCGAGATCACCGGGAAGGTCGCGACCGCGATGCGTGCCGTGCTCGCGATGACCGGTGCGCTGCGCACCCACCGGAGGGCAGGCGGTGCCGCGGAGGGGGTCGCGCTGCTGCGGCAGTGGACGACGGCGACCGAGGCACTGCGCGCGGCGTGGCTGCGCGACGACATCGGTGCCTGGCACGACCACGCCCGCACCCTCGCCGCGGCGGGGGAGCGGGCCACGCGCATCACCGGCGACCTGACCGGCGCCGGGACGCCGGACGGGGACCCCGCGGGCTGACCGGCGCCCGGACGGGGCCCGGCCGGGTCAGGCCGCGGCGGTGTCGGGTCGCCGGGTCCGCCTTGCGAGCACCAGCGACAGCACCGTCACCCCGGTGAACGCGAGCGCCGCGCCCAGCGTCCACCCGGCGAGCACGTCGGAGAGCCAGTGCACGCCCAGGTAGAGGCGGCTGAACCCGACGGCACCCGCCCACAGCACGGCGAACGCGGTGAGCAGCGTCCGCCCCCGGGAGCGCAGGACCGGCCACAGCGCCAGCACCAGCGCGGTCCACGCGGCGGCGACCATCGTCGCGTGCCCGGACGGCAGCGACTCGTTCGCGATGAACGTGACCTGCAGCTCCGCGGGCGGCCGCGGCCGGTCGATGAGCTGCTTGAGCACGGTGAACACCACGCTGGCGACGGGCGGCGTCGCGGCCAGGCACAGACCGGCGGCGGCCCGGCCCCGGAGCGCGAGCACCGCGCCCCCGACGAGCCCGACCGCGGTGCTCCCGACGGTGTTGCCGATCTCGGTGACGATCAGCGCCACCACGGTGACGCCCGGGACCCGGTCCGCGGCCAGCCCGACAGCGGTCGCGGTGTCCGCGGTCTGCAGCACCCCGGTCGCGGCCAGCGCGAGCAGCGCCGCCGCGAGGACGAGCAGCACCGCTGCGACCGGACCGGTGACGCGGGCCCGCAGCGGGGCCGACCGTGGATCGTTCACCGGCCGATTCTCTCCCGGCGGGACGACGGCCCGCCGGGAGAGGTGCGTCAGCGGCCGCGCCAGGCGCGGTAGCGGCCGATCAGCGCGGCGGTGGACGCGTCGAGACCGGCCTCGGCGGCGTCCGGCGGGTTCGGGCCGTGGAGCGCGGGGCCGAACTGCTTGGCCATGACCTTGCCGAGCTCGACGCCCCACTGGTCGAAGGAGTCGATGCCCCAGATCGTGCCCTCGACGAAGGTGACGTGCTCGTAGAAGGCGATGATCTGCCCGAGCACCGACGGGGTCAGCTTCTCGGCCAGGATCGTCGACGACGGCCGGTTGCCCGGCATCACCTTGTGCGGCACGACGTCGGCCGGAGTGCCCTCGGCCTCGATCTCCGCGGCGGTCTTGCCGAACGCCAGCGCCGCGGACTGGGCGAACAGGTTCGCCATGAACAGGTCGTGGGAGTCGGCCGCGTCCTCGCCGGGCAGGTCGTGGTGCGGGCGGGCGAAACCGATGAAGTCGCACGGCACGAGGCGGGTGCCCTGGTGCAGCAGCTGGTAGAACGCGTGCTGGCCGTTGGTGCCCGGCTCGCCCCAGAAGATCTCGCCGGTGGTCGTGGTGACCGGGGTGCCGTCGCCGCGCACGGACTTGCCGTTGGACTCCATGGTCAGCTGCTGCAGGTAGGCGGGCAGCCGGTGCAGGTACTGGGAGTACGGCAGCACCGCACGGGTGTCGGCGCCGAAGAAGTTCGCGTACCAGACGCCGAGCAGCCCGGAGATCACCGGCAGGTTCTGCTCGAGCGGGGTGCGCCGGAAGTGCTCGTCCATGGCGTGCATGCCGGCGAGGAACTCCGCGAAGTGCTCGCGGCCGATCGCGCACATCAGCGACAGCCCGATCGCCGAGTCCAGCGAGTAGCGGCCGCCGACCCAGTCCCAGAACCCGAACATGTTGTCGGTGGAGATGCCGAACTCCGACACCTTCTCCGCGTTCGTGGAGACCGCGGCGAAGTGCTTCGCGACGGCCCCGGTGTCGTCGGTCCCGAGCCCGGACAGCAGCCAGGACCGCGCGTTGCGGGCGTTGGTCAGCGTCTCCTGCGTGGTGAACGTCTTCGACGAGACGACGAACAGCGTGGTCGCCGGGGCGAGGTCGCGGGTCTTCTCGTACAGGTCGGTCGGGTCGATGTTGGACACGAACCGGCACTCGAGGTCGCGCTGGGCATAGTCGCGCAGCGCCTCGTAGGCCATGACCGGGCCCAGGTCGGAGCCGCCGATTCCGATGTTGACCACCGTGCGGATCCGCTCCCCGGTGGACCCGGTCCACGCCCCGGAGCGCACGGCGTCGGTGAACTCGCCCATCCGATCCAGGACGGCGTGCACGTCGGCGACGACGTCCTGGCCGTCGACGGTGAGCGACGCGTCGCGCGGCAGCCGCAGCGCCGTGTGCAGGACGGCCCGGTCCTCGGAGGTGTTCACGTGCTCACCGGTGAACATCGCCTCGGTGCGGGCGGGCAGGCCGGCGGCCCGCGCCAGGTCCGTCAGCAACCCGACGGTCTCGCGGGTGATGCGGTGCTTGGAGTAGTCGAGCACCAGGTCGGCCCCGGTGGCGGTGAGCGCGCCGGCGCGATCGGGGTCGTCGTCGAACAGCGACCGCAGGTGCCGCGGCTCGACCTCCGCCGCGTGCTCGGTCAGCGCCGTCCATTCCGTGGTCGCCGTGATGTCGTGGCTGTTCGTGTCGGACACGACGGCCATCATTGCGCAGCGCGGGGGTCCGAGCGCGACGGCGCGACCCGGCGGCGCGTCACTGGGCCGCTCGGGCGTACCGCCCGTCGCGCGCAGGTTCGTGCGGGACGAGCGGCCTGTCCGGATCGCCGGGCTGCACCCCGCCCCGACCGTCGGTGATCCTGTGGCGGGTGCGTCGCCGGTCACTGCGACGTCCGGGTGATGCCCGCTCCGGCAGGGACACGCTGTGTGCCCGCGACCTGCGACGACGCGGGATCGGGGCGACCGCTCGACCGGTCGTGCCGTGTGGGCCACCGGCCACAGCGACCCCCGGTCGGGTGACACGCGGTGGCGTACATCTCGTCGCGTGCTGCGGCCGTCTCGTCGCGCAGTGTGGCTGATCCGGGCGGCGTAGCGCGTTCGTGCCTCTAGGGTCTTGTGCATTCCGTGGTGACGAGCTCACCCGCGGTGACCATCTCGTACCTGGAGGAACCGTGTACCGCTCCCTGACCGGAACCCCGCGCGACGTCGCGCTGCTCGTCGCCCGCCTGCTGCTGGCCTACATCATGGTCATGCACTCGTGGAAGAAGATCGACGCCGGTCTCTTCGACACCGCCGCCGTGTTCGCGAAGTTCGGCATCCCGCTGGCCATCGGCGCGGCCTCGTTCACGATCGTGGTCGAGCTCGTGTTCTCCCTCTCGGTCGCCCTCGGCGTCCGCATGGTCCTGCCCGGCGCGATGATGACCTTCGTGATGGCCGGCGCGATCTGGTTCGTCCACGGCAAGAACGGCCTGTTCATGGCCGACAACGGCTGGGCGCTCGTCGGCACGATCATCTGCGCCACGCTGATCCTGATGTCCACCGGCCCGGGCCGGTTCAGCGTCGACGAGCTCCTGTCCCGCCAGGCGGCCCGCCGCATGGAGCAGACCCAGGCGATCCCGCGCCAGACCGTCTCGGTCTGACCCGTACCTCCCGGCCCGCCCGCGCGCCCCGAAGCCGGGCGGGCCGGTGACCCTCCTCCCGGCCCGCCCGCGGGCGCGACCACGGCCCGCACCCCGACGCCACGGGGTGCGGGCCTCATCCGTGTCCGGCGCTAACCTCCGCGGGTGAGCCACGAGCGGACGACCGAGGGGCGGGCGCTGCCCCGGCTGACCGCGATCCGGTACGTGACCCCGCTGCGCGAGGGCGGGTCGCTTCCCGGGCTGATGGAGGCCGACGACCTCGGCACCTACGCGGTCAAGTTCACCGGCGCCGGGCAGGGCCGCCCGGTGCTGGTCAACGAGATCGTCTCCGGGGAGCTCGCCCGCGCGCTGGGTCTGCCCGTCCCGCGGATCGCGACGATCGTCGTCGACGGGACGCTCGGGCGCACCGAGCCCGACGAGGAGGTCCAGGAGCTGCTCCGGAACTCCGACGGGCTCAACCTGGCCGTCGACTTCCTGCCCGGCGCGCTCGACCTGGACCCGGTCGCGTTCGACGTCGGGCCCGGGTTCGCCGGCCGGGTGCTCTGGTTCGACGCGCTCGTCGGCAACGTCGACCGTTCCTGGCGCAACTCGAACATGCTGCTCTGGCACCGCAGGCCCTACCTGATCGACCACGGCGCGACGCTCACCTTCGCCCACGACTGGTCGGCCGCGCCGCGGTTCGCCCACCGCCCGTTCGACGCCGGTGACCACGTGCTGCTCGGCGCCCACCCCGACCTCGACGCCGCGGACACCGCACTCGCCCCGCTGGTCACCCCGGACCTGCTCGAGGGGGTGCTGGCGCTGGTCCCC
This sequence comes from Pseudonocardia sp. TMWB2A, assembly GCF_017312135.1. NCBI lineage: Bacteria > Bacillati > Actinomycetota > Actinomycetes > Pseudonocardiales > Pseudonocardiaceae > Pseudonocardia > Pseudonocardia sp. TMWB2A. The sequence goes on along the minus strand of NZ_QKQY01000002.1, from coordinate 4,450,900 downwards.
GACGAGTGGATCGCCGACGTCGACGGCGTCGGGGCCCCCGACGCCGTGCGCGCCGCCTACGTGCAGGCGCTCGCGGCCCGGGTCGCGGCGCGCGGGGACTGGCTGCCGGGCGTCGCCGCGACGGTGGCGGCGGGCAGGCCGCGGCCGGTCGACCGTGCCCCACGCCGTCCGCCCTGGCTGCGGATCGGCGGAGTCGGCGGCGGTGAGGGCCGGTGAGCGGCCTCGTCGCCTACGAGTATGCGCTGCTGCGGGTCGTGCCGCGGGTGGAGCGCGGGGAGTCGATGAACGCCGGGGTGCTGCTGCACTGCCGGGCCCGCGACGTCCTCGCGGTGCGGGTCCACCTCGACCGCGCCCGGCTGGCCGCGCTCGACCCGGCCGCCGACGCCGACGCCGTCGACGAGCTGCTGGCGACCGTGGCCGCGGTGGCCGCGGTGCCCGAGCCGCCGCGCTCGGACCGGCACGCCACCGGCGCGCTGGCCGCCCGCGGGCCCGGCGCGGGGGAGGACATCGGACGCCGCTTCCGGCGTCTCACCACCGCGCGCAGCACCATCGTGTGCCCCGGCCCGGTCCACACCGGACTCACCGCGGACCCGGCCGCGGAGGCCGAACGGCTGCTGGCCCGGCTCGTGCTGCCGCTGTCGCAGGACACGGCTCCGGCCGGTGCCCCCGGAACGCACGACGGCGCCGCCCGGTGACCGGTGCGGCGCCGTCGGGTGTGGACGGTCTCAGGAGGAGGCGGCCCGTCCGGCCTTCTCGATCGAGTCCGCGAGCTGGTCCTCGCTGAGCATCGGGAAGAAGCCGCGGAAGTCCTGGTCCTGCACGCCGCTCCAGTCGTAGACCTGGGTGACCGTCGTGCCGTCGCCCTCGGGCGCGAGGTGCCAGGTGTAGGTGTGGCCCTCGGCGCGGACGTCGCCGATCGTGTCCTTCTTCGCGTCGATCGGGTGCAGCGACGGCGCCCAGCCGATCACGCGGTCCTTCTCGAAGGACGTGACGGTGTTCTTCATCTGGTAGTCGCCGAGGTCGCCGTTGTGCATGTTCATCACGAACTCGTCGCCGACACCGCTGATCTCCGTCGAGCCCTCGACGCCCCGCAGCATGTCGGCGCCGTCTATCTCCTGGTGCCGGGTGGGGGTCGACAGCAGCGCGAACAGCTGCTGCGGGGTGGCGGACACGGTGCGGGTGACGGTGATCTGGTCGCTCACGGGTTCCTCTCCCACCGGTCGTCGTCGACGGCGCCGGGGTGCGCCGGACGCGACCGGTCATGATCAGGGGAGAGGTGCCCGCAATCGTCGCGCCCGAAACGGGGGTGGTCGGCGCGGGGGGCGATCATGTTGCATCGGGGGATGACCGACGCACACGACGGGGTGGACCCGGTCGCCCTGACCCGCTGGCTGGCCGCCGAGGTGCCGCAGGTCGAGCTCGGCGACGGCCCGGTGGCCGTGGAGCGGATCTCCGGCGGGCACTCCAACCTGACCTTCCGGGTCACCGACGCCCGCGGCACGCCGTACGCGCTGCGCCGCCCGCCGACCGGGGGTGTGCTCGCCACCGCGCACGACATGGGCCGGGAGTGGCGCTTCCTGACCGCGCTGGCCGGCACCGCGGTCCCGGTGCCGGAGCCGGTCGCCCTGTGCGCGGACACCGCGGTGCTGGGCGCCGGCTTCTACCTGATGGGCTGGGTGGACGGGGTGGTACCGGGGGACCGTGCCGCGGGCGAGGCCGTCCCGGAACCGGAGCGGCGGGCCTGTGGTCTCGACACCGCCGAGGTGCTCGCGGCGCTGCACGCCGTCGACCCGGCCGAGGTGGGGCTCGGCGACCTGCAGCGGCCCGGCCGCTACCTGGAACGGCAGCTGCGCCGCTGGCACCGGCAGGCGCACGCGGGCGCGTTCACCGACCTCGCCGCGCTCGACGCCGCACACGCCGCGCTGGTCGAGGCGATGCCGCCGGAGCCGGCCGGCGGGCCGCGGATCGCGCACGGCGACTTCCGGCCGGGGAACCTGTCGTTCCGCGGCGGCCGGATCACCGGCGTCTTCGACTGGGAGCTCGCGGCCCTGGGAGAGCCGCTGGCCGACCTGGGGTGGCTGCTGGCGTCCTGGGAGCGTCCGGGCGACACGCTGCCCGCGATCACCAGCGGCCCGACCGCGGCGCCCGGCTGGCCCGACCGCGACCTCGTCGCCACCCGCTACGCCGAGCGCTCCGGGCGCGCGCTGGACCAGCTGCCGTACTGGGTGGCGTTCGCGCACTGGCGCTGTGCCTGCATCGGGACCGGGGTCTGGACGCGCTACGCCCAGGGCAACATGGGCTCGGACGCCGAGTCCGGGGAGGCCCTGGAGCGCCGTCGTGAGCGCGTGGTCGCCGACGCGGAGGCCGCGCTCGCCGCGTTGCGGCGCGGGCCGACGGGGCGTCCTCGCGGGGCGTAGTCTGCTGCCCACCACAGGTGATCACCCGGGCCCGGGTGGTCCCCGTCGCGCCGCGCCACACCGACGCCGCGCACGGCCCGTCCGCGACCGGGGGAGTACGACGATGTCCGAGGCCGACGACCGCACCCGAGAGATGAGCCGGGAGACCGCCCGGCCGCGTCCCCGCAGCGGGGTGAACCCCGGTCGGCTGTGGGCCGGCGGTGTGGCGACGGCGGTGATCGCCGCGTTGATCGCCCTGGTGGGGCTGCTGATCCTGCAGGTCCTGCTGCAGATCCCGTACCTGGCCCCGGCCGTCTCCGAGCCGCTCGACGGCTGGGCCGCGGCGCAGAGCCTCGCGATCTGGGCGGCGGCCGCCGGGCTGGCGGCCACCGGGCTCGCGCACCTGCTGCTGGTCGCGGTGCCGAGCCCGATGTCCTACTTCGGCTGGATCGCGGGGCTGCTCACCGCGCTGGCCGCGGTGTCCCCGCTGATCCTCACCGAGCAACCCTGGACCGTCCGCATCGCCACCGCGGTGATCCACCTCGTGATCGGGATGTCGATCATCAGCCTGGTGACGACGACGGTCACCAGCGCCACCAACCGGGCCTGAGCTCAGGCGTCGACGGGGACCCGGGCGTCGCCCAGGCGGACCGGCAGCGTCCGGTAGCCGCGCAGCACCCGGGTCCCGCGCAGCTCGGCCGGGCCGTCGGCGCGCAGGTCGGGGTAGCGGTCGAACAGTGCCCGCAGCCCGACCTCGCCCTCCATCTTCGCCAGCGCCGCACCCAGGCAGTAGTGGATCCCCTGGCTGAACGCCACGTGCCGGTCCGCGCCCGCGCGCCCGACGTCGAACCGGGCGGGGTCGGGGAACACGTCCGGGTCGCGGTTCGCGCCGCCGAGGTGGGTGAGCACCAGCGCGCCCCGCTTGACCGGGAACCCGCACACCTCGGTGTCGCGCGCGGCGACGCGCCCGGTGCGCTGGACGGGGGAGTCGTAGCGCAGGACCTCGTCGACGGCGTTCGGCCACAGCGCCGGGTCGGCCTGCAGCCGGGCGAGCTCGTCGGGGTGGGTCAGCAGCAGTCGGGTGCCGTTGCCGATGAGGTTGACCGTCGTCTCGAACCCGGCGGCGAGCAGCAGCATCGCCAGCGACAGCAGCTCGTCGTGGGTGAGCCGGCCCTCCTCCTGGTCGTAGGCGGCGACCAGCGAGGACAGGATGGAGTCGTTGGGCTCGCGGCGCAGCCGCTCGAAGTGCCCGGTCATCCAGTCGGTGAGGGCATCGATGTCGCGCTCGGTGCGGCGGAACGTCGCGTAGTCCAGGCCCATGTCGAGGGAGTAGGCGCCGCCCTCGCCCCACTCGAGGAACTTCTCCCGCATCTCCACCGGCGCCCCGAGCATCTCGACGATGACGGTCGCGGGCAGCAGTGAGGCGTAGCCGGAGATGACGTCGGCCCGCCGGTCGGCGCCGGTGCGGGCCTCCAGGTCGGCGAGCAGCTGTGCGGCGACCTCCTCGGTGCGCCCGCGCAGCGACGAGATCGCCTTGGCGCTGAACGAGCGGGTGACCAGCTTGCGGACCCGGTTGTGGTCCGGCGGGTCGATCGACAGCAGCGACGGCGGCTCGGCCGGCCCGAGCGGCCAGGTCCCGCCCGCGGCGAGCAGCGCGCGCAGCAGGCCGGGCGCGTTCTCCGGCATGCGCAGGCCGACGCAGAAGTCGGGACTGCGCAGCACCTCGGTGGTGATCTCGTGGTCGACCGTGGTCCAGGTCAGCGCGGAACGCACCATCCGGCCCTGCTCACGGATCTGCTCGTAGGCCGGGTACGGGTCCCGGACCGCGTCCGGGTTGATGATCATGTGCGCGCCCAGGTCACCCTTGGCCGCCTGGCGGGTCACCTCCCGCCGCATCGCCCCGTGCCGCAGCACCCACCGGATCCATCGTCGTACGCCCCGCGATGCCGCCATCCCGGCCTCCCCGCCTCGTCGTCGAGCTCGGTTCCGAAGCTACCAGCAGTAAGTTACCGCGGGTAGGTACGTTTCCGGCCCCGGCGGACGGTGGCCCGGACCCCACCGGGTACCAATGGCGGGTGACCGCCGTCGGGGAGCCGCGCCTGCTCGCGGTCAGTGACCTGCACGTGCGGCACGCGGAGAACGCCGACATCGCCGCGGGGCTGCACCCGGGACACCCCGGGGACTGGCTGATCGTCGCGGGTGACGTCGACGAGCGGATCGAGAGCGTCGTCGCGACGCTCGCCGTGCTGCGGGAGCGTTTCGCGCAGGTGCTGTGGACCCCGGGCAACCACGAGCTCTGGACCCGCGCCAAGAACGCCCGGGCCGACGCGGTCGAGCAGCTCGCCGGCGTCGCCCGCTACGACGAGCTGGTCCGCCGCTGCCGGGAGGTCGGGGTGCTGACCCCGGAGGACGCGTGGCCGGTGTGGGACGGCCCGGGCGGACCGGCCGTCGTGGCGTCGCTGTTCGTGCCCTACGACTACTCGTTCCTGCCCGCCGGCACCACGACGTCGGAGGAGGGGCTGGCCGCGGCCTACGCCGCCGGTGTCGTCTGCACCGACGAGTACCTGCTCCATCCGGCCCCGTACGCCACGCGGGCCGAGTGGTCCGCGGCCCGGGTGGCGTCGACGGCGGCCCGCCTCGACGCGCTCGACCCGGACCTGCCGACGGTGCTGGTCAACCACTGGCCCCTGGTCCGCGAGCCCTGCGACGTCCTCTGGTACCCGGAGTTCGCGCTCTGGTGCGGCACGACGGCGACGGCCGACTGGCACCGCCGCTACCGGGCGCGGGTGGTCGTGCACGGCCACCTGCACATCCCGCGGACGGTCACCGTCGACGGCGTCCCGTTCGTCGAGGTGTCGCTGGGCTACCCGCGGGAGTGGCGACGCCACTCCGAGCGGGTCGGCGGCCACTTCCCGGACCTGTTGCCGCGCACGGTGTTGCCTGCATCATAGTTAGGTAAGGCTTACCTTGCTATAGCCTCGGGGGTCCGTCGACACCCGAGGAGAACGATGACTGCGCTGCGCGTCGCCGTGATCGGCGCCGGTCCGGCCGCCATCTACGCCGCCGACACCCTGCTGAAGTCCGATGCCGACGTCGCCGTGGACCTGTTCGAGAAGCTGCCCGCCCCGTTCGGGCTGGTCCGCTACGGCGTCGCCCCGGACCACCCGCGGATCAAGCAGATCGTGCACGCCCTGCACCGCGTGCTGGACCGCCCCGGCGTGCGGCTGTTCGGCAACGTCCACTTCGGGACCGACATCACCCTGTCCGACCTGCGCGACCACTACGACGCGGTCATCGCGGCCACCGGCTGCGAGCGGGACCGGGATCTCGACGTCCCCGGCGTCGACCTGCCGGGCAGCCACGGCGCCGCCCGCTTCGTGCAGTGGTACGACGGCCACCCCGACGTGCCCCGGGACTGGACGCTCGACGCGTCGTCGGTCGCGGTGATCGGCGCCGGGAACGTGGCCCTGGACGTCGCCCGGATCCTGGCGAGCACCGCCGAGGGCCTGTCGGGCACCGAGATCCCGGACTCGGTCCACGCCGGGCTCGCGGTCAACCCGGCCACCGACGTGCACGTGTTCGCCCGCCGCGGGATCGCGCACGCCCGGTTCAGCCCGATGGAGCTGCGCGAGCTCGACCACGTGCCGGGCGTCGAGGTGGTCGTCGACCCGGCCGACGTCGAGTTCGACGACGTCGCCGCCGCCGAGGTCCGCTCGGCCAAGCACGTCGAGATGGTGGTGCGGACCCTGCAGGGGTGGGCGCTGCGCGACCGGCGCGGCGATCCCCGCCGGGTGCACCTGCACTTCCTCTCGCGCCCCGAGCGGATCCTCGGCACCGACCGCGTCGAGGGCATCCGGATCGAGCGCACCGAGTACACCGGCCACGGCGACGTCCGCGACACCGGCGAGTTCACCGACATCCCGGTCGGTGCGGTCTACCGGGCGATCGGCTACACCGGCTCGCACCTGGCCGGGCTGCCCTTCGACCACGAGCGCGGAGTGCTGCCGCACCGCAAGGGGCGGGTGCACGACATCGACGGTCAGGAACTGCCCGGCGTCTACGCCGTCGGCTGGATCAAGCGCGGCCCGGTCGGGCTGATCGGGCACACCAAGGGCTGCGCCTCGGAGACCGTCGCGAGCCTGCTCGCCGATGCGCCGCAGCTGCCCCGGGCGCCCCGCCGCGACCCGGCCGAAGTCGACGCGCTGCTGGAGCGCCGGGGCGTGGCGTACACGACCTGGACCGGCTGGCTCGCGCTCGACAAGCACGAGCGCGGCCTCGGTGAGACACGCGGCCGCGAGCGGACGAAGGTCGTGCCGCGCGAGGACATGGTGGAGATCAGCAGGACGGGATGACCCTCCGGCCCACGACGCCGGATGCCGGGGTGGGTGGTCGCGGAACCCCGCGGCCGCCCACCCGATCACTCCCGCGGGTCCCGCGGCGCGGGCAGTGCCCGCGGGGGCCGGCGCCCGACCGGTTCGCGCCGTCCCCGCTCCCGGGACGGGACGAACAGCCACCACAGGATCCACAGCCCCGGGCCGCTGGTCAGCAGGATCGCGGTGGCCAGCCAGCCGTCGCGCCACAGGGCGCCGGCGACGATCCAGCCCGCGATCCACACCACCATGGCGACGAGCCGGATCCGGATGCGACGACCGTGCTCGACCGTCAGCGGCTCGGTCAGGTCGGTGACGACCTGGACCCGTTCGCGACGGCGGCGGCGCATGCCTCCCGACGCTACGCGGGCCTAGCCGCGCGTGCGCTCCCCGAAGCGGCGGCGGAACTTCTCGACCTGGCCCGCGGCGTCGAGCACCCGCGCGTTGCCCGTCCAGAACGGGTGCGACGCCGAGGTCGTGTCCACCTTGATCAGGGGATAGGTGTTCCCGTCCGACCACTCGATCGTCTCGCGCGAGGTCTCGGTCGACCGGGTCAGGAACTCGTCGCCGGTGGACGTGTCGCGGTAGACGACCGGACCGTACGGGGGGTGGATGCCGGGCTTCACGGTGTTCCTCCTGCGTCGCGGGTGTTACCGTCGACTATAATCGACAACGATTACTATTTGCAGGAAGGGGTGCCGGTGGACGGGTTCACGGTGGTCCGGTGCGGGGCCTGCGCCCACGCGCCGTCGGGGTTCGACGAGGACGCGCACGGCACCGTCGCGGCCCTGCCCGGCGTCGACGAGGTGCTGGTCGAGGGTCTGCGCGCGGTGGTGCAGGACAGCGCCCAGGGGGTGCTCGTGACCGCGGGGTGCCGGCTCGGGCCGGGGGTCTGCGCGGTGCGGCGGCCCGGGCTGATGGTGCTGGTGCAGGCGTGCGACGCCGCCCGCACGCGTCCCGAGTCGCCGGTGGTCGCGGTCGGCCCGGTCCGCAGCACCGACGACGTGCGTGCGGTGACCCGCTGGCTCCAGGACGGCGGCGCCCCCGACCCGCAGGCACTGCCCGCGCGGCTGCGCTGCGCGATCACCCCGGAGACCGCCCGCGGCTAGTGCTTGCGGACCACCTCCTCGGTCCCACCGGCCCGCCACACGGTGACGTCCATGTGGCCGCCGCCGACCCGGACCGAGGACCCGCCCAGGATGTCGGCGGCCGGGAGGAAGCCGAACTCCCGGCCGCGCAGGTCGAGCCCGATCTCCTCGTACAGCGCCTCGGCGAAGCGCTGGTGCAGCTCCGGGTCGCGCACGTCGTGCACGGTGCCCCAGATCTTGGCGTCGCCCTCGGTGACCCGGGAGTCGACGGTCGCGGTGTGCAGGGTGAACCGCGGGTCGCGGCGCAGGTCGTCGAACTTGCGGGTCCCGGGCATGCCGCTCAGCCACAGCTCGCCCTCGAACACCCGCGGTTCGACGGGGGACACCCGGGGGAAGCCGTCCGCGCGCAGGGTGCCCAGCATGGCGAGGCTCCCGGCGGCGGCGTGGCGGCGCGCGAAGACCTCGGAGATCGTGGGCGCCGCGGTCACGAACTCCGTCCATGTCGTCATGGCGGCACGGTAGGGCAGGGCACCGACGATTCCGCTCGCGCGAACGGGTGCCGGTCGGCCAGGGTCGGGGCGTGAGCACCCTGCGCCGGGACCCGATGCCGTTGCGCGGCCGCACCGCGCTCGTGACCGGAGGCGGCCGGCGCGGCGGGATCGGGCATGCGACCGCCTGCCGGCTCGCCGCGTACGGCGCGGCCGTCGTCGTGCACCACTTCGCCCCGCACGACGCGGCGCAGGAGTGGGGTGCCGACGACGTCGACGCCGCTCTCGCGCAGGTCCGGGGGCACGCGACGGCGCCGGTCGCCGGGGTGCACGCCGACCTCGCCGACCCGGCCGCGCCGCAGCTCCTGCTCGACGCCGCCCGGGAGCTCGCCGGGCCGGTCGACCTGCTCGTCGCCAACCAGGCCCTGTCGGGTTCCGACGGTCCGCTGGGGGAGCTGTCCGAGGAGCTGGACCGGCACTGGGCGGTCGACGCCCGCGCGTCGATCCTGCTGGTCCAGGCATGGGCGAACGCGCACGACGACACCCGCCCCGGCGGCGCGGCCGTCCTGCTCACCTCGGGGCAGGCACGCGGGCCGATGCCCGGCGAAGTGGCCTACGCCGCGGCGAAGGCGGCCGTCGCGGGCATCACCCCGACCCTCGCCGACCAGCTCGCGGACCGACGTCTGCGGGTCAACACGGTGAACCCGGGGCCGGTCGACACCGGCTACCTCGGCGCGGAGGCGTTCCGGGCGATGGCCCCGATGTTCCCGTTCGGCCGGTTCGGCGAGCCCGACGACCCGGCCCGGCTGATCGCGTGGCTGTGCACCGACGAGGCGGCCTGGATCACCGGACAGGTGATCGACTCGGAGGGTGGGTTCGCCCGGCACCGGAACGGGTGGCGACCCTGGTGATGTGGAGCGGACGACGGGATTCGAACCCGCGACCCTCACCTTGGCAAGGTGATGCGCTACCAGCTGCGCTACGTCCGCAGTCGCACCGTCCCCGGCGCGTGCCGGCCCACGATAACGCACTCGCTCCCGGGCGCCGCGCCGCACCCCCGGCGATGATCAGCACGTGGCCGGGTCCGCGGGTACCCCGCTGTCATGAGCGGACGGTTGGACGGGACGACGGTGATCGTGACGGGTGCGTCGAGCGGAATCGGTGAGGCGACCGCCCGGGCGCTGGCCGCCGAGGGGGCGACGGTGGCGCTGCTGGCCCGGCGCCGGGAGCGCCTCGAGGAGCTGGCGACGGAGCTGCCGAGGGCGTCGGTGCACCCGGTGGACGTCACCGACGACGACGCGCTGCACGCCGCCGTCGCGGCGGTGGTCGAGCAGCACGGCGGGCTGGACGTCCTCGTCAACAACGCCGGCTCCGGGTCCTGGGGCCCGGCGGCCGAGGCCGACGTCGCGGACTGGCGCACGATGATCGACGTCAACCTCACGGGCGTCCTGTCGACGACGCACGCGGCCCTGCCGCACCTGGCGACGGCGGCCGGTGGGCCGCGCGGCGTCGCCGACGTGGTGACGATCAGCTCGGTGGCCGGGCGCCGGGTCCCGTCGCCGGAGAGCAACGTCTACGCGGCCACCAAGCACGGGGTCGGCGCGTTCTGCGAGGCGCTGCGCCAGGAGTACGCCGAACGCCACGTGCGGGTCGGCCTCGTGGAGCCCGGCCTGGTCGCCTCGGAGATGACGACCTCGGGTGCGGAGTACGCGCCGGACGCGACCTCGAAGGGCGAACGCGGGGTGCTGGAGCCCGCCGACATCGCCGACGCCGTCGTCTACATCGTGACCCGCCCGCGGCATGCGGCGGTCAACGAGATGCTCGTGCGCCCGGTGGAACAGGTGCGCTGAGCCCTCAGTCGACTGTCCAGTTCCCGTCGGCGGTGATGACGAGCAAAAGGCGCCCACCGTCGGCGGGAAGTATGACGGTCCCCTCGTACGCGCCGATCTCGTTCACGACCAGGTCGGAGTCGGAGCCGCTGATGGCGTACACGACGAAGTTGCTGTCGCCATCGTGCGTGAGGCGGGCGACGTCGCGAGGGGAGTCGACCATGATGACGTCGTCCGCGGAGCCCTTCACCGGGAAGGAGCCGACCTCGCGTGCCGTGTCGATGCCTCCGATCGTCAGCGTCCATGCGGCGTCCGCAGTGATCTGGAGCCGAGTGAGGGGAGCAGTCGACGACGATCCCCGGATGCCGTACAAGGTCGTCCCGGAATAGCTCCCGATCTCGTTGACGAGGGTGTCCTCGTCCGACTTGACGATCACATTGCTGGAGCAGTCCTTGCAGGAGAACGTGACGACCGCCGTGTCACGGGGAGAGTCGAGGCGCACGACCTCGTCTCCTGTCCCCGTGAAGCTCTGCGGCGCAGGATCCGGAGGCGGTGCTGACGTCGTCGGGGCGCTGTAGGCGTAGGTCGGTGCGGCAGCCGCAGGTGCCGCGGCCGTGTCGGTCTGAGCGCTGTCGCGCGGGCCGGTGGACACGACCGCCGCGCCGATGACCGCCATCGTCGCCACCACTCCGATGGCCAAGGCGAGCGTCCAGCGCGGACCGCGGACGCGGGGCGGGACCACGGGGGTGGATTCGGTGGTGCGCTGGGCCGGAATGGCCCACCACGGAGCCTGCCCAGCCGGCGGATCGAACTGCGGAGCAGGGGAGGAGTCGGGCGACTGGTGCGGACGTGCACCGTGGCGCTGCTGCGGACTGGTCATCGTGTACCCCCGAACGTCGGAACTGCTCCGTCGTCGTGGGGGTGTGGACCTTCATTAGCCCCGGCTGGGCATCTTCGTCAATGTTGATGAGTCCGGAAAGCAGAATCCCCGGGGCCGGACTTCCGGCCCCGGGGATCCGGGAATGGTGCGCGATACTGGGATTGAACCAGTGACCCCTACCGTGTCAAGGTAGTGCTCTCCCGCTGAGCTAATCGCGCGAGGCGGCGGCGGGAATCGAACCCGCGTACAGGGCTTTGCAGGCCCTTGCCTAAGCCACTCGGCCACGCCGCCGGAAACCGGCCTGCTGTCGGGGCCCGGCAGAGCGGACGACGGGATTCGAACCCGCGACCCTCACCTTGGCAAGGTGATGCGCTACCAGCTGCGCTACGTCCGCATGTCGCACCGTTCCCGAGGCGTTTCCGCAAGTTCCCGGTGCGTTGGGAGAACAGTAGCGCACCGTCCGTGGCCGCTGTCGAGGGGGTACCCGATGATCGTCCGTCCAGGTCAGCGGCGCCACGACGGCCGGAGGCGGCCGGGGGAGCGCGCCGCGGGCATTCGGCCGACCGCGTCGTCGCATCCGCTCGTGCCCGGGCACATCCGGAAAAGCGAGATCCCCGGGGCCGATGTGCGGCCCCGGGGATCCGGGAAATTGGTGCGCGATACTGGGATTGAACCAGTGACCCCTACCGTGTCAAGGTAGTGCTCTCCCGCTGAGCTAATCGCGCGTGGGAAGAGAAGTCTCCGAGCGGACGACGGGATTCGAACCCGCGACCCTCACCTTGGCAAGGTGATGCGCTACCAGCTGCGCTACGTCCGCACCGTGCACCGCGTCCCGGGCCGTGAGGCCCGTCCGCGGTGCGGTGAGAGAACACTAGCACCCGCCCCGAGGGGGGTCCGACCGCCCCCTCTCTCCACCACCGGATGTCCTCTCACGTGCGGAGACGGGCTCCGCCCGGTGGTGGGGTACGTCGGGTCAGTCCCGGGCGGTGGTGTCGAGCAGGTCCGCGAGGGCGGCGTCGAAGTCGAGCCACGAGTACTCGGCGGCGGCGGGCACGGCGTCGTAGGTCGCCTGCAGGAACTCCGACAGCGTCGCCGCGGAGGTGGTGAACAGGGCGTGGCCCGAGGGGGAGGTGAGCTCGAGCTCGATCCGGGTCGGGTCGTCGCTCATCGGCTGCACCCGGACGTCGCCGGTGCCGGCGGAGTCGACCAGGCCGTCGCCGAGCAGGTCGCGGGCGAAGACCCAGTCGACCGTGGTGTCGTGGCCGGTCTTGAACGAGGCCTGCACGGCGTAGGGGTCGCGGCTCGTGTAGGACAGTTCGACCTTCACAGGCACGACAGGCGCGTCCGGAGCGATGAGCTCGAACATGGCCGTCGCCCGGATCGTCTTGGACTCGTCGCGCATCGGTGATCCTCTTTCGTGGGGGCGTTGCGTGGGGCGTCAGTGTGGGAACGAGAGAGAAGGCCTCGGGGTGACGGGTTCGATGCGCAAGAACGTGGATCACCGTGGGATGACCCCCGATCGAGTCACAACGGTGTAACTCGCTGCGTGCGACGACAGGGCTGAACGGGCTTGGCGACGTCCTGGCGTGTGAGCCGGGAAGCCCATGACGACTACTCTCGTCGGAGTCCGAACCGGAACGGGTGCGGGCACCGAATACAGCAATCGTGAGGACAACGCTGGTGGCAGGCATCGCCGATCCGCCGGACCGCCCCGAGCACGGGCGGGCCGCCGGCCCTGCCGCGCGCCGTGACCCGTCGCGTCGTGACGACGCCGGGGACACGCGACTCGTGCAACGGATCGTGTCCGGCGACTCGACCGCACTGGGTGAGCTGTACGACCGCTTCGGGCGTCAGGCCTACTCCCTCGCACGGCGCATCTGTGCCGACGAGGGGCTGGCCGAGGACGTCGTGCAGGAGGTCTTCCTGGCCTTCTGGCGCGACCCGTCGCGCTTCGACCCGGCCAAGGGCCGCTTCGGCACCTGGCTGCTGACCCTGGTGCACCACAAGTCCGTCGACGCCGTCCGCCGGGAGAGCGCCATCCGGCGCCGCACCGTCCCGGCGTCGGACGACGGCGCGGAGTGGAACGCCCCGCCCGGCCCGGGCGCCGACGAGGGGGCCATCGGCGCGCTCGTCGCGGGCCAGGTGCGCGACGCGCTCGGTCAGCTGCCCGCCGACCAGCGGAAGGTCCTCGCGCTGGCGTACTACGGCGGCTACACCCAACGCGAGGTGGCCGCGATGACCGGGGTGCCGCTGGGCACCGTGAAGTCCCGCATGTTCACCGGGGTGGCCAAGCTCCGGAACCTGCTGGGACCCGTGCTCGGGGAGGCCGGGGGAGACCTGGCAGGAGGGCTGTCGTGAACGGCAACGAGGGGAGGGCCTGTCCGATGAACGAACAGACGGTCGGGTGGGCGCTCCACGCTCTCGAGCCCGACGAGGAGATCGAGGTGGTGCAGCACCTCGAGGGCTGTGACGAATGCCGACGGCTCGCCGCGGACGTCGCCGAGACGACGACCGTGCTCGGTAGCGCGGTGCCGCAGGTCGAGCCGCCGCCGTCGCTGCGGGAGTCGATCCTGGAGCAGGCCCGGCAGACCCCGCAGGTCGGACGCGAGTCCGACCGCGCGGTGCCGCGGCACGCCCTGCGCGACGAGACGTCCTCCGCCGACGGCACCGCCTACGAGGGGCCGCGGGCCGGCGACGCCGCGCCGCGCGCCCGCCCTGCGCGGTCCGAGCGGTCCACCGGGCCCGCGACACGCCCGTCGGGAGGCGCCGGACGAGGTCCGGCCCGGAACGGGTGGCTGCGCCGCCCCGGACGGGTCCTGGTCGTCGCGGCGGTCGCACTCGCGGTGATCGTGGGCGGGGGAGCGGCGTTCGGGCAGATCCAGTCGCTGCAGGCTGAGCGGGACGCGAGCCTCGCGCAGGCCCAGGAGCTGCGCGACGTACTCTCCGCCATCGCGCAGCCCGGCACACCGCACGCCTTCCTCTCCGCGGAGCCGGGGGCGCCGATGGTGGCCGCGGTCGTCGTGAAGGACGGACAGCGCGAGGTCATGCCGATGGGGCTGGACCCCAACGAGACCGCGGACCAGACCTATGTCCTGTGGGGACTCAACGGTGACGGAACTCCGCGCGCGGTCGGCACGTTCGACGTGCGAGCGGGGCAGTCGGGACCGGTGTCCGTAGAATCGCCCGACAGCGGGAGCTACGGGACATACGCCGTCTCGCTCGAGCGCGGAAGGGAGGCTCCCCCCGCGCCGACCAAGGTAGTCGCGGCCGGGCAGGTGGAGACCTGAGTACGACGGAGAAGAACGACGTCGGTGTGCCGGCGTCCGGGAGGACCACCTCCGGGCGCCGGTACACCGGTATCCGCAAGAAGTACCGGCGGGCGAAGGTCCGCTACCGCGTGTTCCGGGCCCGCGTGGCCCGCAACCCGGTGCTGGACCTGACCTACCGCATCACCATGGGGGTCCTCGGCACCGCGATCGTGATCATCGGGATCATCGCGCTGCCCGCGCCGGGCCCCGGCTGGGCGATCATCTTCCTCGGCCTGGGCGTGCTCGCCGCCGAGTTCGGCTGGGCGCAGCGGCTCCTGCACTGGGTCCGTGTCCGCTACGACGGCTGGGTGGCCTGGATGGGCCGCCAGAACCGTGTCGTGCAGCTGCTGGTGATGACGCTGATCCTCGGCACGGTCGCGGTGTGCGCGTGGCTGTTCGGGATCTTCGAGACGGCCGGCGGCTGGGTGGGGATCCACTGGGAGTGGCTGCACTCGCCGCTGCTGCCGCTGATCCAGCCGCCGCCCCCGCCGGTGCCCGTTCCGGGATCGGAGCTGGTCACAGGCCCGCAGTGATCCACGGGTGACCCCCGTGAACGGCGGTCGGACGGGCTGTGTAGAGTTGGTTTCACCGCTGAGGGCGATTAGCTCAGGGGGAGAGCGCTTCGTTCACACCGAAGAGGTCACTGGTTCGATCCCAGTATCGCCCACAGTCAAAACCCCTGGTCACAGGCTCGACGAGCCGGATGTGACCAGGGGTTTCGTCGTTCCCCGGGGCGTTCCCGGAGCATCGCTCATTCCGGAGCACCGGACGCTCCGCCGTCGTCCGGATCGTCCTCGTCGTCGAGGGCCTGGAGGATGCGCTCGCTGTTGTCGGTCCGCCGGGTGTAGAGGTCCAGCGTCGTCGAGGACCGCTCGTGGCCCAGGACCCGCTGCACCATGTTCGGCGGGACGCCGTCGTCGACGAGCCATGTGGCGTACGAGTGGCGCAGGTCGTGGAACCGCAGTCCGCCGGACTGGTGCCGTGCGACGTGGTGCACGGCGGGGGACTCGGTCCGGAAGTCCTCCGTCTGCTCCGTGCCCGCGGCATCGGTCCAGCGTGCCCGGTACCGATCACCAACAGGCGTGACGCCGCCGAGCAGACCCGCCCGGACCAGTGAGGGACGCCAGATCCGCGACCGGAACAGGGTCCGCCGCAGCGGTGCCCCGACCTCGTTGGCGAAGACCGGTGCGTTCGGCTTAGCCGATCTCAGCCGCTCGGCGAGTCGGGACCTGGAGCCGAAGCGCGTCGGTGTCGAAACTCTCCATGCAGCATCAAGGCGGTGCCTGCGGCACCGCGGCTTCCGGGGCTGCGGCCTTCGGCCGGTCCCCGGGAGCCTCGTCGCGGTAAAGGGCTGCCGAACTACTTGCGGGGCTCGCGTGGCCAGACACGTAGGGCCGTAGCGGCTAGACGCTGCTGATTCTCGGCGATCGCCTGGGCGTTCCATGTCGGTGTAGCGCCGAGGCGGCTAGTAGTCAGGAACTTGGAGGCGCTAAGAACCGGCGCCTTGACGTTCCAGGACTTGTTGCCAATTCGTCCGTTGGGGCCTTTCTGTAGGAGGCACATGTTCCCCAGTCTGTGAGCCCACAACTTGAGCTCCTCGCTTGGAAATTGCGACCAGTCGGCAATTCTTGCGGATTGCGGCAAGATGTGTTCAAGATTGACGTGCTCGACATTGGAGTTAACGACAAGCTCGGGCTCCTTCTCTCCGCGCTCCTCGGTTTCAATGGCTCGCAGCAAGTACCTGGCAACTGCTCCTCTGGTAACGCGCCATGACGCAAACGCGGATTCGAACGTCGCATCGGAGGGAATTAGGTCCGAAACTCGTCGGATCTCTAGGATTCCTTCCGTCGTTGTCACTCGCCCAGCCCGAATTTCGCGGGCAGCCTCCCCGAATGCTGATTCGGCTGAGCCGGCGCCGAGTAGTCCGCCTGCCATGCCCCGAACTGTCCACGAAACCATGCTGGACATGAACCGACCGACCTCGGCTGAATCAAAAGTTGTCAGAGCGGCAAGCAGGAGGGGGCGATACTGTTCAAGATTGAGATCGATGAGGACCTGTGCGGCTGCTCGCGTTGGCTCTCCGAAGTCACTCCAGTAGTCACTGTCAACTGTCAATAGTGCGTAGTAGACTCGCGAAGAGTCCCGAAGTTCCTGGGAGAAACGCACTGTCGCTGCCGGGCCCGACACTGCGTTCCTGATCCTTGCGTATAGCTCGCGCTCTCGAGTTCGGCCGTACTTCGAACTCATGAGGTGACGGGCAAAGCTCGTGAAGCGTTGATTGCCGACCTTATCGAGGTCTAGATTGGTGAGGGTCTTCACCCATGAGTCGCGGACCTCGTCCAAGCGCGATTCTGCCTGACTGAATAGGTAGTTCTTTAGTAGGTCAGCGACGGTAAGATCTGCGCCACGATCGTTCAGGGTTTCGAAGATCAGGAAGGCGTCAGCCTGTGTGGCAACATCAATAGCAACGATCTGCACGTCGCGATCTAAATACGTTAGCAAGTCGTTGAGGCGAGTTTTCCAATCCTCGCCAGCGTCACGAGCGAACTCGGCAACGTACTCGCTCAGTTTGCGGTGCGCGCGACTTAAGAGTTCTTGACTGTGATTAGCTGGCTGTGCGGACAAATCGCGATCAAGAATTGCTCGATTATAATAGTCGCGATCGTCGCTGTTTAGGATGAGTCGTGGCTGTAGCGATCCAACCTGCCTGTCAAAAGTTCCGATGAACTCGTTCTGGGTCGAGTTTGCGTAGTCGCTAGCGCCGCGACGCTCAAGTTCGTCTCGAATTGCGGCAACCATTAGTGAAGTCGTCGCAAGTCGTTGCTGCCCATCGATTACCAGCTTACGCCCCGGCGAGTCGCCATCGTTTGCGAGTACAACTGTTCCAAGAAAGTAGCTACGCTGGCTTTGAAAGCCGGCGTTAAGGTCTTCCCAGTACTCATCCACTTGTGACTTGTCGGTGTCATCGACAACTTCACGAGTTGGTGGCTTGGAGTCGCTGATATTCCACGAGTAGGAACGCTGATAAAATGGAACTGCTAATAGTTGAGTTCGGAGAAGGCCAGCGATTCCAGTCGCCTGGTACTGCAAGAATCCCTGCTCGGTCATTCGCCACCGTCGGGTAGTTGGATCCCGGACGACGCTGCGACACTCATCTTGCAGTGCAACATTCCATCCGGCCAGTAGGTCGACACCTCTGTCGCTGGCCGCAGCTGGGCTGTTACAACGAGCTACGGAACGCCTGCGGCGAACTCAAGTCAACGAACGAGTCAACACCCTCGCCGGGCGGGCTGACCTCCGGGATGGTGGGCCGTGCCATCCCATCGACCTCCCCGAGGGCTACCGCACGGTCGTCCGTGGGCAGCAGCTCCGCATCGTCGGCCGCCGGTGTGCGTCGAGGGGCTGCCCACGGACGACCGCGCGGTCGGGCTGCGCCAGGCCGACGGGATGGCACTCGAACCGCAGCCGGGGGCGTGTGGGGGAGAGGGGCCGGCGAGAGGTGTTCCTGGGCCGTCTCCGGGGCTGTGCTGTCGGTAACGGATAGCGTCCGTTGCGCGAGATATCAGACCTGACCAAGCTGTTCTTCACCGTGCAACTCTCACACAGTGTCGAGGGGGCAATGACTAGATCTGTTGTCGCTGCTTTAGTGAACTATCTGCGTACCACCGACTTCGATTTCAGATTGGCCCTTAGGCTCGCCGCTGGATTCACTACGCTAGTACTTATCGGCGTCTTTATTCAGAAGAGTGACGGTAACTCGGCAGTTGAGACGATCCTGCTCCTCGGCTGTTCGGTAGTTGGCGTTCTCGCGCTTACGCTATCGTTTGTTTGTGTTGTCGATTTCGTGCAATCTGAGACCGTTCACACAATCCGTGAAAACGCGAAGGCGACCGTTTTGAGTCTCATGGCCACTGTAGGGGCGGCGACAATGCTGGTGTGGCCACTACAAGTGATCGACTCAGACGAGAAGTCTTACACTCAGCCGGAAGTGAATCATCTGGGCAAGGATACTGGAGCTTTAATCCCGTCCTTTGATCGGCCCGCCGTTTCGCCGCCAACGGACCTGCCCCGCTCGGAGATGGTCTCAGACTCAGATGATCTTTCGTTGCGCAACCTACAGATTCTGGAAGGTAGGGGTGTTTTCCGGATAAGCGTAGCGGTTCAGAATAAACGGCAGGTATCTATTGCGGTAACTAGGTTTGAAATCGAAGGATCGGTCACCGAGGCAATGTGTGCGAGTCCCGGCGAGTCATATCGGATTGAGCTACGAGGTCCGGTCACGTTCACGCCGGCTGGCGTCTTGCATGATGGCTCTATTGGGCGGATTGGTGAACCGTTTGATGTCCGGGCAACTGGATCGTTAGTTCGAAACACCTGCGGAGGAGTTGAACGCTTTAAGCTGGCGGCCCCTCTGGAGCTGACTCTAGATCCGCTAGGCGCTACCAATTTTAGTCTCGACTTAAATGAGAAAGAGCTTAGGTCCATTCGCTTTGACCGCCTCGATCACCTCGCATTGTCGATGGAGGTCTCGGATAGTTCCGCCAGCATACTGCGAGATCTGAGATAGTCGATTTGTTGGCGTATCCGCCTAGTATGGGCCCGATCACGCTGAATCGAGCGCAGGAGCGGACGGGGCTCGCGTGTCGTGGGGCAGTCGCGCGGTCAGTACGCCAGTCTGGTTTGCGGTAGGATCGTCAACCTCGATCGTAGATCTCCGGGAGTCAACGAGTGTCCATCTAGGTGACATCAAATCGACCACAGCCCAGGTGACCGCGGACGCCAGTGAAACGCTGAATTGCCCGCATCATGTTTCGAAGCGGCGTGTTGGGAGCTCCGCGCCAGTGCCGAGAGCCAAGGATCAACGTGCCTGCGTCCGTCGAGCAGGTAGACGAGATGGCGGGAGCCGCAGCTATGTAGCGCGTCGGCCTGCTTGACCAACTGCCTGACAACGACCCCTCACATGAGCGGAACCCCGTGGACGTCCACGGACGGAGCGATCGCATTGACCTGAGAAACCTTACCTGTCCAGCCGTCGTTCCGGTTTCTTCACACCGAAGTGCTCGGGCGTCCGATTCGCTCCTCGCCCGCCAAGCTGATCTTTCCTGGCAGTGCACACCGCGAACATGCGCTACAGCTGATGTTGTGGAGCATTCGTACTTCGACCTTGGGTCGTTCGCAGGTGGTGCGCTCATTGAGGTGGCCTTGCGAGGATCTGCGGCCAGGGTTGCGCTGATGGACGCGGACGAGTACTAAAGTTACCTCGACAGCCACGAGTACGAGTACTACGGTGGCTTCGTCGAGTTCGGCACCGCTGTCTTGGAGGTGCCGTACGACGCCTACTGGTATCTCGTGGTCGACAGCAACGCCAGCCGGATCAGAGTGTCCTGGCGGCAGACATTCGACTGACTGTGGACGGTTCCTGGTCACACTCTCGTAAGAGGCTTGGAACATGGGGCATGGGCTCTCGCTCCCGAAGGGACGAGCTCCTTTCGTCCAGGACCGGCGATGTGGGGCTCATGTCCCATGGACGCCCGCGGGTGCGTGACGACGGCGCGCGGGATGCGCGCCCGCAGTGGGTACGAAGGATCAGAGCCCGACCGCGTCCGCCCCGTGCCTGGCCTGCGCGGCCGTGAAGCCCTCGAACTCGAGCTGGTCGATGAGACTCCCGCGGGAGAACGAGCTGTAGTCCATGTAGCTCTTCGCCGACTTCGCGGCCTGCTCGTTCCAGTCGACGGTCACGTGGTCGACGGCGTAGGTGGCGTCCGCGGTGGAGAACTTCTCGAACTCGAGCTGTTCGATCAGACCCTTGCGGGAGAACGCGGTGTAGGCGAGGTAGCTCTCGGCCGAGTCGACCGCGTTCTGCCGGCTCACCGACAGCATCGGTGTCGCCGGCGCCGCCGGGGCTGCGGCGAACGTCTCGGGGGCGGACGCCGTGGTGCTCGGCGCGGTCAGCGTGACCGGGGGCGGTGCGACGACCGCGGTGGGCGGGGTGACGGCGGGCGCGGAGGTCGGGGCCGCCGCGGTCGAGGTCTCCGTCGATTCACTGCCGGCACCCGCTGCGGCGGCGGCGACGATCAGCGCGGCCGCTCCGCCGACGATGAAGGGCCACTTCCGCCGTCGCTTCGAGACCGGAGTCGGGGCCGGGGGCTGCTGCGGCGGCTGCTGCGCCCAGGGTGCGGTGGGCGGGGCCCACTGCTGCGGGATCTGGCCCGGCTGCGGGTACCGGACCTGCTGGGGGTGGGCGCCCGCCTGCGGGTACCGACCGGCCGGAATGTTCTGGGAGGGGCCCTGTGGGGTCTGCGAGGTTGTCATGACCCCTACGTCGCACGCTGAGATCGGGTGTTGCAAATGGCGGTGCCGGATCCACAGAACTGTGGAGAGCCGGGATCCCCGGCCTATCGCCGGGCGGCGTCACGCAGCGCCCCCGTGACCCACCCCTCGACCTCGGCCGGGGACCTCAGCCGCACCACCGGCAGCGTCGGGCGCTCCCGCGCCAGGATCGGCACCGACTCGCGGTACTTGTGCCGCGTCGAGACCGCCCAGCGGAGGATGTTCTCCCGGTCGACCAGCACCGTCCACAGTGGTGGTTCGACGTTGCCGTTCCACAGCACCTCACGGCCCCGGTTGCGCTGCCGGGTCCGGCGCAGCACCCGGGGGAACGTGAC
Organism: Pseudonocardia sp. TMWB2A; assembly: GCF_017312135.1. Classification (NCBI taxonomy): domain Bacteria; kingdom Bacillati; phylum Actinomycetota; class Actinomycetes; order Pseudonocardiales; family Pseudonocardiaceae; genus Pseudonocardia; species Pseudonocardia sp. TMWB2A. The sequence continues at coordinate 4,429,876 of NZ_QKQY01000002.1, read as the reverse complement.
GGTCCAGAACGGCAGGTCGAGCCAGACCAGCAGGTCCGCGCGGGCGGCGAGGACCGGTCGCGCCGTGGAGTACTGCCACTCGGTGACCCAGGTGTCGGACCCGGCCAGCCGTCGGACGTCGTCGAGGAAGGACGGGCGCGGCACCCACCCCGGGCCGTGGAACAGCGCGTCGATCTCGGTGTGCGGAGCGTCGAGGACCGGGGCGAGGCGGGCGGCGAGGGTCGTCTTACCCGATCCCGAGACCCCGGCGATGATGGTGCGGCGCGGCAGAACGGGCAGCGGGTCGTTCCAGCGCAGCACGACGCCACCGTAGGAGAGGCGCGTTCCCCACGAGCCCGCGGGAGGTGACCGTGTGACGCACGACCCGCACCGCGTCGTGGTGCTGCTGCTCCCCGGCGTCGTCGTCCTGGACTTCGGTGCAGTGACGCAGTTCTTCGGCCACTGTCACCGGGACTCCGGCCCCGTGCACTACGACCTCGCGGTCTGCTCCCCGGACGGCCGGCGGGTCCCGTCCGCGGCGGGTGTCGACATCGGTGTCGACGGCGGACCGGAGCTGCTGGCCGACGCCGACACGGTCGTCGTGCCGGGGTACGAGGACATCCTCTCCCCGCTGCCGGAACCGGCGGCGGCCGCGCTGCGGGCGGCGTCGGCGCGCGGCGCCCGCCTCGTGTCGATCTGCACCGGAGCGTTCGCACTCGGGCACAGCGGACTGCTCGACGGCCGCCGCGCGACGACCCACTGGCACGTCACCGGCGAGCTGCGGCGGCTGTTCCCCGCCGCGACCGTCGTCGACAACGAGCTCTACGTCGTCGACGACGCGGTCCTGACCTCCGGCGGGGTGGCGGCCGGGATCGACCTCTGCCTGCGGATCGTGCGCGAGGACTGCGGTGTCGAGGTGGCGAACGCGGTCGCGCGCCGCAGCCTGGTGGCGCCGCACCGGTCGGGGGACCAGGCGCAGTTCGTCGAGCACCCGGTGCCGGAACCCTCCGACGTCGACATCGCCGCCCTGCTGGCCTGGATCGACGACCACCTCGGCGACCCCCTCAGGCTCGCCGACCTGGCCGGCCGCACCGGCTACAGCGTCCGCACCTTCGGGCGGCTGTTCCGCGCCGAGGTGGGCATCCCGCCCTGGCAGTGGGTGACCCGGCAGCGGATCCTCCGCGCCCGCCACCTGCTCGAGGCCTCCGACCTGCCGGTCGAGCAGGTGGCCGCCCGCTGCGGCTTCACCTCGACGGTCGCGTTCCGGCGCCGGTTCCACGACCTCGTCCACGTGTCGCCGTCGCAGTACCGGCGCACCTTCCGCGGCGAGCCGCCGGACCGGTCGCGGGGCTGAGCACGGCGCGAAAGTACCGGTTCCCGGCGCGCCGGCCACTCACGCCGCGGGCCCCGGGCACGCGATCGTGGTCGTGTCCCGTCCGTTCCACCCAGGGAGGCCCCCGTGATCCCCGACGACCAGCACCTCGAGATCGGCTCGCTGGTGTTCGACGGCTTCGACCAGATCGACCTGACCGGGCCGTTCGAGGTCCTGTCCCGGATCCCGAACTCGTCCTACCGGCTCGTCGGCGCCGCCGAGGGCCCGGTCCGCGACATGCGCGGGCTCCGGGTGCTCCCCGACCTGACCATCGCCGAGCCGGCGCGCCTCGACGTCCTGCACGTCCCCGGAGGCCCCGGCCAGGAGGCCTTGATGGAGGACGAGGAGGTCCTGACCTGGCTCCGTGACCAGGCGTCCGGGGCCGGCGCCGTCCTGTCGGTCTGCACCGGGGCGCTCCTGCTCGGCGCGGCCGGCCTGCTGCAGGGGCGCCGGGCGACCACGCACTGGTCGGCCCTGCACCTGCTCCCGTTCTTCGGTGCGGTCCGCGACGACCGCCGGGTCGTCGTCGACGACACGTGGGTGTTCGCCGGCGGGGTCACGGCCGGGATCGACGGCGCGCTCCGGCTCGCGGCCGAGCTGCGCGGGCGGCAGGCGGCCGAGGTCATCCAGCTGGGCATGCAGTACGCCCCGGAGCCCCCGTTCGACGCCGGCACCCCGGACACGGCGCCCCCTGAGGTGCTGGCCCGGGCGCGGGAGGCCCAGGGGGACCTCACCGCGCGCCGCGAGGGGACCGCGCGCCGGGTCGCGGAGCGTCTCGGTGTCCGGCCCGTCCCGGCGGCCGGGGGCCCGTCCGGCACCGGGGGCTGAACCGCGCGCGGTCGCGGAAACCCGCTGGCCGACCGGCCGCGGCACGCACTACCGTTCCCGCAGCCGTGCACCGAACCGAGGAGGTGGGACCCGTGACCGCAGCAGACAGCCGGGTGCTCCCCTCCGGGGACACGGCCGGGCGGTAGGTCGCCCGGGAGCGCCCTCTCCCGAAGGGCACGACCATGCGACTCCTCACCGAACAGCGCCACGACGACCTGGTCGAGACGGCGTTCTCCCTCGACGACGTCCCCGGCGTCCTCTGGACCCCGGCCGTCGCGACCACCCCGTCCCCGCTGGTGCTCCTCGGCCACCCCGGCGACCTGGGCCGGATGCACCCCCGGCTGCTCGCCCGGGCCCGGTCCTGCATCGCGGCCGGGTTCGCCGCGGCGACCCTCGAGCTCCCGGGGACCGGCGACCGGCCCCGCCACCCCGAGGCCGACCGGGCCCGCGCCGACCTGCGACGTGCGGTACGGGCCGGTGAGCCGGTGCCCGACGACGTCGTCGACCGGCTCGTCCTCCCGCTGGTCGAGCAGGCGGCCCCGGAGTGGCGGGCCGCGCTGGACGCGCTGCTCGCCCGGCCGGACCTGTGCGGGCCGGTCGCCTGGTCGGGCGGGATCATCTCGCTCGGCGTCCGGATGGCCGTGGTCGAGCCGCGCATCGCGGCCGCGGTCCTGTTCGCCGGGAGCTACGTGCCCCGCGCGATCGTCGCGGAGGCCAGGACGGTCACCGTCCCGCTGCTGGTGCTGCTGCAGTGGGACGACGAGGGCAACGACCGGCAGCACGCCCTGGACCTGTTCGACGCCCTCGGCAGCCGCGAGAAGACGCTGCACGCCAACACCGGCGGGCACACCGGCGTCCCCGCCTTCGAGGGCGACGACGCCGCCCGGTTCCTCACCCGGCACCTGGGACCCGGCACCTGAGGTGAGCGGTCAGCCGACGTCGCTCGGGGACCGGCCGGTCACCCGCCGGAACGCCTCGGCGAACGCGCCGGGCTTGCGGTAGCCGACCGCCCGGGCCGTCGCCCCGACCGACGTGCCGTTCGTGAGCAGGATCAGCGCGGCGCGGATGCGGGCGTGGGTGCGCCACTGCGCGAAGGTCATGCCCGTCTCCGCCTGGAACAGCCGGGTCAGCGTGCGGACGCCGGCGGCGACGTGGTCGGCCCAGGCGGCCAGGTCGCGCCCGTCCGAGGGGTCGGCGACCAGGGCGTCGGTGATGGTCCGCAGCCGCGGGTCGGTGGGGACGGGCAGGGTGAACGTGGTGCTCGGGACGGGTTCGAGCAGGTCGACGAGCAGCTGTTCTGCCTGTCTCCGGGCGGGGGAGTGGGCCGTGCCCAGGTGCACGATCAGCTCCCGGACCAGCGGGGTGACGAGCACGCCCGTCGGCTCGGTCCACGGCGTCGTCCCGGTCAGGACCACCCCGTAGCCGAGCCCGCCGCGGACGACGTCGAGGGTGTGCGGCACCCCGGCCGGCATCCACAGCGCGTGGGTGGGCGGCACGAGCCAGTCGCGTTCGGACGTCCGGTGGGTGACCGTCGCCGTCGCCGACCAGCTCAGCAGGTGGAAGTCGTGCACGTGCAGGTCGAAGGTGAAGCCGCGGTCGAACTCCGTCCGCGCGGTCGCCAGCACGGTCTCCGGCACGGGCACCCCCAGCTGGCCGTTTCGCGGCCATGGTCGGCCACCTGCCGCACGAGCGCCACCCTAGCGTCGATCACATGCAGACACTCACGACGTCCGACGAGGTCGACGCGCTCATCGGCACCCCGCCGCGGCCGGTGCTGCTCAAGTCGACGCCGGTGCTCGACGACGGCTGTCGCGCGATCTTCGCCGCCGCCCCGGTCGTCGCCGTCGGCACCCGGACCGGCACCGTCCTGGCCGGCGGCAGCCCCGGCGTCGTCCGTGCCGAGTCCGACACCGTGCTGTCGGTGCCGCTGGACGAGGCACCCGGGCCCGGCGAGGGCGTGTCGATGCTGTTCCTGCTCCCCGGCCTCGGTGAGACGTTCCGGTGCAACGGGACCGCGGAGGGAACCCGCGACGGCCGGGTGCAGGTCCGGCTGACCGAGGGCTACGTCCACTGCGCGCGCTGCGTCATGCGCTCCGAGCTGTGGACGGCGGTGCCCGACCCGGTCGCCGTCACACCGCCCGCGGGCGGTCCGCTCGCCGCGCCGGGGGTGGCCGGGTTCCTCGCGACCTCGCCGTTCGCGGTGATCAGCTCCCGCGACGGCGACGGCCACGGCGACACCAGCCCGCGGGGGGACCGGCCGGGCCTGCTGCGGGTGCTCGACGGGGACACCGTCGCGTTCGCCGAGCGCCGCGGGAACCGGCGGGCCGACACCCTGCACAACCTGATGCGCTGCCCCGAGGTGTCGGTGCTCGCCGTCGTACCGGGCCGCGGCGACGTCGTCCGGCTCACCGGCACCGCCCGGGTCGACGTGTACCCGGCGCTGCTCGCGACGATGGCGCTGCGCGACAAGGCGCCCGACGCCGCCGTCGTGCTGCGGGTCGGGAGCGCCGAGCTCGTGCGGTGCCCGGCCGTCGACGCGCTCTGGGCGGAACCGGTGGGGCCGGCACCGGACCTGACCGCGATCGGCGCCGCCCACCTGGCAGCCCGGGGCGGACGCGCGACGAGGGCGCTCGCCCGCGGCCTGGCCACCGCCACGAGCGGGCTCACCCGCCGCGCCATGGACGCGAGCTACCGCTCCGCGCTGCGCGACGAGGGCTACGAGTAGAACTGCGGGCCGGCTCAGCCGACCCGGGGGAGCCCCAGGATCCGGCGGCGCAGCGCGTCCCGGTCGCCCTCGGCCGGAGCCGTCCCGTCGACGAAGTCCCGCAGCAGCCCCACGAACCGGTCCGGCTGCTCGGCGTGCGGGAAGTGTCCCGCGCCGTCGAAGACCTCCAGCCGGCTGTCGGGCAGCCGGTCGTGCGCGGCGAGGGTGTGGGCGAGCGGGATGACCCGGTCGCGGTTCCCCCCGACCAGGAGCACGGGCACCTCCTCGAGCAGGTGCAGGCGCTGCGCCCCGTCGAGGCGCTGGCCGGACGGCTCCAGCGCACCCCGCGCGGTCTGGACGAACGCGCCGCGGGTGCCGCGGTCGGCGAAGGTCTCCAGCGCGGTGTGCACACCGTCGATGTCCGAGCGCGGCGCGGCGCCGACGCGGTGGGCCAGCCGGTGCGCGGCGCGGCGCATCCACGGCGGGGTCAGCGACGCCGCCGAGCGGAGCACCAGCTCGGTGCCCGGCAGGCTCGCCGCGCGCAGCGCGAGGGTCAGGTCGTGGCCGAGACCGCCGGAGGACACGAGCACGACCCGCTCGGTGAACTCGGGGAACTGGTGCGCGAACTGCATCGCGATGCCGCCGCCGAACGAGTGCCCCACGATCGTCGCCCGCTCGACGTCGAGCGCGGCCAGCAGGTCCCGCAGCCCGGTCGCGTACCCGCCGAGGGAGTAGTCGCCGCTGCGCGGGGCCTCGCTGGCGCCGTGGCCGAGCAGGTCCGGCGCGATCACGTGCAGCCCGCCGCCCAACGCGTCGAACACCGGGGCCCAGGTACGTGAGCTCGCGGCGAGACCGTGCACGAGCAGGACAGTCGGGCCCTCGCCCCGGCCGGTCTCGCGGTAGCTCACACGCTGTCCGTGCAGCAGGATCTCGCGCTCCTGGGGGGACTGGTCCACCACTGGGCACCTCCGTACGTCGACGTCTCCATGATCCCCTCCGGACGGGCCCGCGGCGGTGGGGTCCGCCGGTGTCCTGGAGGCGTCGGCGAGGGGGGTTGTCAGGGGGTGGCGGCGCCGTCGAACGACACCCCGGCCCGCTGCTGCGACAGGTCCCACACCCGGCGGGCGGCGTCGGCGTCGCGCAGCGGGCGGTAGAGCTCCTGCTCGGCGGGGGGTCCGCCCACCCGGCTCGGACCCTTCGGCCCGTAGAACACGGAGTGCCCGGCGTCCGGTGCGGTCGCGGCGAGCAGCGCGGGCAGCCCCGCCGAGTCGGCGGTCCCGATCAGCAGGCCGGCCCGGGACATCACGCCGAGCACCCGTCGTCCGAGGGTCTGCCGGTCCCGGCCCAGGTCGGGGCGGGCGCCCAGCAGGTTGGTCGGCGCGACGCCCGGGTGCGACAGGTTCGCGGTGATGCCCCAGCCCGCGGCGCGGCTGCGCCGGTCCAGCTCCAGGCCGAACAGCCCGAACGCGATCTTCGAGTGCCGGTAGGCGGCCATGCCGTCGTAGGACCGCTCGGAGTCCGGGTCGTCCCACAGGACCGTGCCGCGGGCCGCGGCGACGCTGATCTGGCAGACCACCCGGGCGCGGCCCGCGCGCAGCAGCGGCAGCAGGTGCGCGACGAGCGCGACGTGACCGAGGTGGTTGGTGCCGAACTGCAGCTCGAACCCGTCGGCGGTGGTGCGCCGCTCCGGCGGGGTCATCACGCCGGCGTTGTTGATCAGCAGGTGGACGGGGCGTCCCTCCGCGCGCAGGGTCTCCCCGAGCGCGGCGACCGAGGACAGCGAGGACAGGTCGAGCTCGCGCAGCGAGACGGTGGCACCGGGGTGCCGGTCGCGGATCCGGTCGGCGGCGGCGCCCTTCGCGGCGTTGCGGACGGGCAGCACGACCTCGGCACCGGCGGCGGCGAGCCGGTCGGCGATGCCGAGCCCGACGCCGTCGCTGCCGCCGGTGACGACGGCGCGGCGCCCGGTCAGGTCGGGGAGGGTGAGGTCAGGGGTGCGTGGCATGGGTCCAGCCTGGCCGGGTCGTGGCGCGGTATCCACGGATCGTCGATCCGTGGTTGCGGGCACGGCGCACACGGTAGGAACGACGACAGGACACGAGGAGCGTGCGCATGGTCGACCGGACCGGGCTGGCGGAGTTCCTGCGGCACCGTCGCTCGGTGCTGCAGCCCGAGGACGTCGGGCTCCCGCGCGGGCGCCGTCGTCGCACCGAGGGGCTGCGCCGCGAGGAGGTCGCGGGGCTGTGCCACATGTCGGCCGACTACTACGCGCGCCTGGAGCAGGAGCGTGGGCCGCACCCGTCGGAGCAGATGCTGGAGGCGATGGCGCAGGGCCTGCACCTGACCCTCGACGAGCGCGACCACCTGTTCCTGCTCGCCGGGCAGCGTCCACCCGCGCGCGGCGCCGGGAGCGGACACGTCGCACCGGGCCTGCAGCGCATCCTCGACCGCCTCGCCGACACCCCGGCCGAGATCGTCACCGAGCTGGGGGAGACCCTGCGGCAGACGCCGGCGGGCGTCGCGCTGACCGGGGACGCGACCGTCCACACCGGAGCGGCCCGCAGCCTCGGCTACCGCTGGTTCACCGACCCCGCCGCGCGGGCGCTGTACGTCGACGAGGACCACGGCTTCCTGTCCCGCCTCTACGTGTCGGGGCTGCGCGGGACCGTGCGCGGTCCGGGGTCGCGGGCGGCCGCGTTGGCCGAGGACCTGCTGGCGCGCAGCGCGGAGTTCCGCGCGCTGTGGGACCGGCACGAGGTCGGCCTCCGGCCACCGGAGACGAAGCGCCTCGTCCATCCCGGGCTCGGGGTGCTGGAGCTGAACTGCCAGACCCTCGTCGACCCCGACCAGGCGCACCTGCTGTTCGTCTACACCGCCGTCCCCGGCAGCGAGAGCCACGCGAAGCTGCGGTCGCTGTCGGTGGCCGGGGACCCGCGCGACACCGCGCTGCGGCCCTGACCGTTCGCAGCCGCGAACGTCGGCAGACCCCCTCCGGGGCGCCGCGCGGACCCGCCGTACCCCGTCGTCACCTGCGGCAACACCTGTGACGGCAGGAGTCACACGTTAGGTGTGTGATCTTGTCCCCCGATCGACGTGATACCGGCAACGACGGTTGCAGAGGGTCCTCGCCTCGGTAGCGTTCGGACCGTGTCCACTCCGATCAGCCCGCGCAGCCGTCGTCGCGTCCTGCACCCCGTCGCGAGGACGGCGACGTCGCTGTTCGTCGTCGGCGCGGTCGCCGCGGCCGGGTGCGTGGGCGCGGTGGGGGCCACGGCCACGCCGGTCGCACCCGCCGCCTACACGTCGGTCCCGGCGGCGGGCCTGTCCGTCGCGGCGACGGTGACCATCGACGGCACGCAGTACCCGAACCCGCTGCGCATGCTCGACGGCACCGGCGTCACCGACGTCGCCCAGTGGGAGGGGACCCGGCGCGCGGAGCTGCTGGCGGCGTTCCGCGAGAACGTCTACGGCCAGCCGCTGCCAAAGCCGACCAAGCAGACCTTCGACGTGCGGACCAGCGACGACGGCGACGTCACCCTCAAGAAGGTCACGATCGGCATCACCGGGCCGGAGGGCACCGGGAAGTTCACGCTGCGGCTGTTCGTCCCGAAGGGTCAGACCCCGCGCGGCACCTTCCTCATGATCGACCACCGGGGCTCGGTCTCCGACGACCCGGGGCAGTCCTCGGACTACGCACCGGTCTCGACGATCACGAAGGCCGGGTACGCCTTCGCCCAGATCGACGCCAACGACATCGCCCCGGACGACGGCGGCAGCTACCGCAGCAAGATGATCAACCTGTTCTACCCGTCCGGGAGCGACCTGCCCGACGACGCCGGCCGGGCCATCGCCGCCTGGGCCTGGGGCGCGAGCCGGGCGATGGACTACCTGCAGACCGACAAGGACATCGACCCGTCGAAGATCGCGGTCATCGGGCACTCCCGCAGCGGCAAGGCCGCGCTCTGGGCCGGTGCCCAGGACCCGCGCTTCGCCGCGGTCATCTCCAACAACTCGGGGTCGACCGGCGCGAAGCTCGCCCGCCGCGGCGACGGGGGAGTGGGTGCCGAGACGGTGTCGCGGGTCAACAGCTCCTTCCCGTACTGGTTCCCGAAGACCTACCAGGCCTACGGGAACAAGGTCGACGAGCTGCCCGTCGACCAGCACGAGCTGATGGGGCTGGTCGCGCCGCGCAAGCTGGTGATCGCCAGCGCCAGCGACGACTCCAACGCCGACCCGGAGGGCGAGTTCCTCGCCTACGAGGCGGCCAGCAAGATCTACGACCTGTACGGCCTCGGCGACAACGGCCTGGGCACGACGGGCTGGAAGCCCACCACCGACACGGCCTTCTCCGGGCCGGCGATGAGCTACCACCTGCGCTCCGGCGGGCACGGCCTCAAGGCGGCCGACTGGAACATCTACCTGAAGGGCGATCTGTTCACGCAGGCGTCGCCGCGCTGACCGCCCACGATTGGTACGCCCGTACTCGAATGACCGTTTCAGGCGATCTTCCTGAAATGCATACGTCGAGCGTTTGACGTCCCGTGGAAGCGCGCCGTCGTCGCCGGAGGCGGGGCCGGTCGGGCCGCGATCCCGCGGTCCCGCAGGTGGAGCGCACGCCGGCGGTGTCCGTGCCCCGTTTCCGATGCGATTCTGACCCATTCTCCTGAATTGCCGGACAATGGGTTGCTGCGGCGTCGGAGTCGGCGTCCCGGGCTCGGCGGATCACCGCTGCGATAACGACGGACATCCCACGGGAAAGCAGCCAGGAAATGCGCACGGACGGTGGCTTCTCGCGCGACGGGTGGTCCCGCGTCGTGGCGGACGGGTTCCACGACGTGGGACGACGCCTGCCCCGCCGTCCGGCGCCGGTGCACTCCCGTGAGGTGCCGTCGCTGCTCACGGGCTCGCAGTGGCTCAGTTATGTGGCACTCGTCACACCGGTGACCAGGTAATTGCGATGCGCAATGCAATGTTGCGTAGCGGAAGAATGCACCGGAATGCGTCCGACCTGCGCTGATGTGTTTTCCGTGAGGATCGGGCCGGACGTGACGTCGCGATCCGATCACCGACCGTCGCGCGCAATTCCGTGTTGCTCGACGCAATGGCGGCGGACGCAATGGATTCGTAACCGGAGAACCGGGATGCTGTGGTTACCGTGCGACCCACCACCGAACCGCACCGGCCGCCTGCACACCACGCGGGGAGCGGCCGTCCCGGACAGACAGGACTCTGATGCGATCAACTCGAGTCGCGGCGCTGCTCGCGCTCTCCCTGACCTCCGCGCTGGTGCTCAGCGCCTGTGGCGGCGGGGGAGGCGGCACCACGGGCGACGCCCAGGGCGCCCCCACGATCTCGGTCTACGGCACCGAGCCCGAGAACGCGCTGCTGCCGGGCAACACCCGCGAGGTCGGCGGCAGCAAGATCCTCGACGCGCTGTGGTCCGGGCTGGTCGACTACAACCAGCAGGGCGAGCCGGAGAACAAGGTCGCCGAGTCCATCGAGTCGACCGACTCGCAGAACTGGACGATCCGCATCAAGGACGGCTGGACCTTCCACGACGGCACGCCGGTCACGGCGAAGAGCTTCGTCGACGCGTGGAACTACGTCGCGCTGAAGACCAACGCGCAGTCCAGCTCGGAGTTCTTCTCCAACGTCGCCGGGTTCGACCAGGTCAACCCGGACGAGGGTGAGCCGACGGCGCAGGCCATGTCCGGCCTGCAGGTCGTCGACGACCGCACCTTCACCGTCGCGCTGACCTCGCCGTCGCCGGTGTTCGTCAACACCCTCGGCGACGTCGCGTTCTACCCGATGCCCGAGTCGTTCTTCGCCGACCCGGCCGCGTTCGAGGCGAACCCGGTCGGCAACGGCCCGTTCCGCTACGAGTCCCGGGTGCCCGACCAGAACGTCACCGTGACCCGCTTCGCCGAGTGGGGGGGCGAGCAGCCGGTCGGGGTCGGCGGTGTCGAGTTCCGGTTCTACGCCGACAGCGAGGCCGCCTACCAGGATGTCGTCAGCGGCAACCTGGACTTCCTCGAGACCATCCCCGGCTCGTTCCTGATCGACAACCTGTACCAGCAGGACCTCGCCGACCGGAACGGCAACCAGCCCTACGCCGGCACCAACACGATGACGTTCCCGATCTACGACCAGCGCTACACCGACCCGCAGCTGCGGCAGGCGATCTCGATGGCCGTCGACCGCGAGGCGATCATCAACAACGTCTACAACGGACTCGTGAAGCCGGCCACCGGCTTCATCCCCGAGGGCGTGCCCGGCAAGGTCGACGACCAGTGCGGCGAGCTGTGCACCTTCTCCCCGGAGCGGGCCAAGCAGCAGTTCGACGCCTCCGGCTTCACCGGCCCGATCGAGCTGATCTCCAACGTCGACTCCGCGATCAACCGCGAGTGGATGCAGGCCGCCTGCGTCAGCATCAGCAACACCCTCGGCGTGCCGTGCAACTTCGTGCCGGTCCCGACCTTCTCGGAGTTCCTGGACCAGCGCCGGGCCGAGAGCCTGACCGGCATCTTCCGCTCCGGCTGGGTCGCCTCGACCCCGACCATGGACTACGTCCTGCGTCCGCAGTACACGACGGGTGCGGCGAACAACAACAGCGGCTACACCAACCCGCGCTTCGACGCGCTGGTCAACCAGGGTTCGACCGCCGCCACCGCCGAGGAGGCCTACGCGCTGTGGGCCGAGGCCGAGCGCGTCCTGATCCAGGACATGCCTGCCGTCGCGATCAACGACCAGTCCGCGCAGTTCGGCTGGTCGCCGCGTCTGCAGAACGTCGAGCTGACCTACGGCCGTGAGCTGGACCTGGAGACCGTGACCGTCCAGGAGTGACGCCGCCCCACCACCACACACCGGCGGCCGGGTGACCACCCGGCCGCCGGTGCACGTGCCCGGCGCGAACCGCCGGGCACCCGAACCCGGAGGTGACCCGTGGGGCGCTATGTCCTGCGACGACTCCTGCAACTGGTGCCGGTGTTCCTCGGCACCACGTTCCTCATCTACTTCATGGTCTGGGCGCTGCCCGGCGACCCGCTCGCCGGCAAGTGCGGCGACCAGGCGTGCCCGCCCGCGTTCATCGAGCGCATGCGGGAGGAGTACGGGCTCGACCGGTCGATCTTCGTCCAGTACGCCACCTACCTCGGCAACCTGGTGCGGGGCGACTTCGGGGAGAACTTCCGCGGCCAGGAGGTCTCCACGCTGATCGCGAACGCCTACCCGGTCACGATCCAGCTCGCCGTCGTGGCGCTGGTCATCCAGGCGATCATCGGCCTGACCGCGGGCGTGCTCACCGGTCTGCGGCCGGGCGGGTTCCTGGACAACGTCGTGCTCACCGCGACCCTGTTCCTGGTCGCCGTGCCCGTCTTCGTCACCGGCTACGTGCTGCAGTCCGTCCTCGGGCTGCGGCTGGGCCTGATCCCGCCGACCGTCCCGGCGAACCCCGGGTTCCTGGACCTGGTCGTGCCCGGCTACGTGCTCGGCAGCCTGTCGCTGGCCTACGTGGCCCGGCTGACCCGGACGTCGATCGCGGAGAACCTGCGCGCCGACTACGTCCGCACCGCGACCGCGAAGGGCCTGACCCGGCGTCGTGTCGTCGGGGTCCACCTGACCCGCAACTCGGCGATCCCGGTGATCACCTTCCTCGGCGCGGACTTCGGCACGCTCATGGGCGGGGCGATCGTCACCGAGGGCATCTTCAACATCCGCGGGATCGGTGGGCTCATCTTCGGCTCCATCCAACGGCTCGACGGGGTGGTCGTCACCGGCGTCGTCGTCCTGCTGGTGATCGTCTACCTGCTCGCGAACCTCGTCGTGGACGTCACCTACGCGCTGCTCGACCCGAGGATCCGCCTTGACTGACCCCACCACCGCCACCGCAGACAAGCCCGTCGCCGCCGCCGGTCGCGCCGAGGCGACGGCCCGCACCCGCAGCCTCAGCGGCGACGCCTGGCACGACCTGCGCCGTCGCCCGCTGTTCCTCGTCGCGGCGGGCCTCATCACGTTCCTGCTGGTCATGGCCGCGTTCCCGCAGCTGTTCACCTCGGTCGACCCCACCCTCGGCGACCTGTCCCGGGCCCGCGAGGACCCCTCGGCCCAGGCCTGGTTCGGCTACGACCACCTCGGCCGCGACGTCTACGCGCGCACCGTCTACGGCACCCGCGTCTCGATCGTCGTCGGGGTGCTGGCGACGACGGCGGTCGTGCTCGTCGGCGCCGTCATGGGCCTGATCGCCGGGTTCGCCGGCGGCTGGGTCGACTCGCTGCTCGCCCGCGTCGCCGACGTCTTCTTCGGTGTGCCGTTCATCCTCGGCGCGATCGTCGTGCTCTCCACCTTCCGCGCGTCGGTCGGGCAGAGCGTGATCGGCATCAGCGGCCTGGTGATCGGCACGATCGGGCTGCTGTCCTGGCCGATCGTCATGCGGATCATGCGGTCCGCCGCGATCGCCGCCCGCAACCAGGACTACGTCAAGGCCGCCCGCGCGCTCGGCGCGAGCCCGTGGCGGATCATCCGGCGGCACATGCTGCCCAACACCATCGCCCCGGTGATGGTGTACGCGACGATCGCGCTCGGTGCGTTCATCGGGGCCGAGGCCACGCTGTCGTTCCTCGGCGTCGGCCTGCGCGACCCCGTCGTCTCCTGGGGCGTGATGATCAGCGAGGCGCAGAGCTACCTGCGGACCTCGCCGCACCTGCTCCTGTTCCCCGGCGCGTTCCTCGTCGTCACCGTGCTGGCCTTCGTGCTGCTCGGCGACGCCGTGCGCGACGCGTTCGACCCGAAGGGCCGGTCATGACCCCGCTGCTCGAGGTGGAGGACCTGCACGTCGAGTTCCGCACCCGCGACGGCGTCGCCCGGGTGCTGAACGGCGTCGGCTACCAGGTGCACGCGGGGGAGACCCTCGCCGTCCTGGGGGAGTCCGGGTCGGGGAAGTCGGTCACCGCGAACACGGTGATGGGCATCCTGCCGACCCCGCCCGCGACCGTCACCGCGGGCTCGGTCCGCTACCGCGGCGAGGAGCTGCTCACCGCGACCGAGGAACGGCGCCGCGAGCTGCGCGGCGAGAACGTCGCGATGATCTTCCAGGACGCGCTGTCGGCGCTGAACCCGGTGTTCACCGTCGGGTTCCAGATCGGGGAGCAGCTGCGGACGCGGCGGGGGATGAGCAAGCGCGACGCGCGGGCCCGCGCCGTCGAGTTGCTCGACCTCGTCGGGATCCCCGGGGCGGCGCAGCGGGTCACGAACTTCCCGCACGAGTTCTCCGGCGGGATGCGCCAGCGCGTCATGATCGCGATGTCGCTGGCGCTGGACCCGGACGTGCTCATCGCCGACGAGCCCACGACCGCGCTCGACGTCACCGTGCAGGCCCAGATCATGGACCTGCTCGCCGAGATCCAGCGCGAACGGGAGATGGGGCTGGTCCTCATCACCCACGACCTCGGCGTCGTCGCGGAGGTCGCCGACCGGATCGCGGTGATGTACGCGGGCCGCATCGTCGAGCAGGGCGACGTGCACCAGCTCTTCGCGAACCCGGCCCACCCGTACACCGAGGCGCTGCTCGCGTCGATCCCGCGGCTGGACAGCAAGGGCACCGAGCTGCGGGCGATCACCGGGCTCCCGCCGACGCTCACCGCCATCCCCGACGGCTGCCCGTTCCACCCGCGCTGCCCGCGCGCGGTGGAGCGCTGCCTCGGCACCGACCCGCCGCTGATCCCGCTGCCCGGAGCGCGGGCGTCGGCGTGCCTGTTCGCGGAGGACCTCGTATGAGCGAGCCCGTTCTCGAGGTCGACGACCTCGTCAAGCACTTCCCGGTGAAGGTCGGTGCGGTCGTCAAGCGCACCGTCGGCCACGTGCGCGCCGTCGACGGCGTCTCGTTCTCGCTGAACAAGGGCGAGACGCTGGGCATCGTCGGCGAGTCCGGCTGCGGGAAGTCGACCCTGGCCCAGGTGCTGATGCGGCTGGAGCCGCCGACGTCGGGCTCGGTGCGCTTCCACGGCGAGGACATCTTCGCCCGCCGCGGGGCGGAGCTGCGGGCGCTGCGCCGGCAGATGCAGATCGTGCTGCAGGACCCGTACACGTCGCTGAACCCGCGGATGACGGTCGCCGACATCGTCGGGGAGCCGTTCGAGATCCACCCCGAGGTCGCGCCGAAGGGGGAGCGGCGGGCGAAGGTGCAGGAGCTGCTCGACGTCGTCGGGCTCAACCCCGACTTCGTCAACCGCTACCCGCACCAGTTCTCCGGCGGGCAGCGGCAGCGCATCGGGATCGCCCGCGCGCTCGCGCTGCGCCCGGAGATCATCGTGTGCGACGAGCCGGTGTCCGCGCTCGACGTGTCCATCCAGGCGCAGGTGATGAACCTGCTCGGGAACCTGCAGCGCGAGTTCGGGCTGTCCTACATCTTCATCGCCCACGACCTGTCCGTCGTGCGGCACCTGTCGGACCGGGTCGGCGTGATGTACCTGGGCAAGATGGTGGAGCTCGGGACCGAGCAGGAGATCTACACCCGGGCGTCGCACCCGTACACCCAGGCGCTGCTCTCCGCGGTGCCGGTGCCCGACCCGTCGGTCCGGGAGGGGCGCAAGCGGATCCGGCTCACCGGTGACGTCCCGAGCCCGGTGGACCCGCCGAGCGGCTGCCGGTTCCGGACGCGCTGCTGGAAGGCCACCGACATCTGCGCGACCGAGGAGCCGCCGCTGGTGACGCGGCCGGGTGGGCACCATCCGAGCGCGTGCCACCACGCCAGCGAGGAGTACCTGCTGCCGACCTGAGACCGGACGGCCCGGTGTCCGCCCGGTGCCGCGGACACCGCCCCGGCACCGGGCGCGACCGGGTACGCCGCGATCAGTCCGGTCCGCGGTAGGTGTGCCCGGTCGGAGTGGTGGTGACGACGGCCCCGTCGGGGGCGCGGGCCACGTGCCAGCCGGATTGTTCGCGGACGTGGTTGTGGAACTCGCAGACTCCACGTCCGTTGTCGAGTTCGGTGCGTCCACCGTCGGCATCCCGCCGGATGTGGTCGATGTGGCGGACGGGTGCGTCGCAGTAGGGCTCGGTGCACCGGTTCTGCGCTCTGGCTTTCACGAGGGTGGCGAGGAGTCCGGTGAAGGTACGTCTGCGGGAGTCCCCGCCGATGACGATGCCTTGGTCGGTGAGCAGGCGGCGTAGGGACTTCGTCCCCTCGGAGGTGGCGAGCAGGTCGGCCGGAACGGGCCCCAGGCCGGGGATCTCGGCGGGCAGTGGTGACTGCGGGTCGAGCAGGGCCTGCACGGGCACGGTGACCTGGACTTCGAGGTTCACCGCCGTCGCGGTGGCCTGTCCGGTGACGCGTTCGACGAGGGTGTCGGCCATGACCTGTCCGCGGGTGCGGGTCAGCGGCTGCGGGTCGACCTGGACCTCGACGAACGCTCTCTGTAGTGCGGCCAGGCAGGCGGCGCCCTGTTCGACCGGGACGTAGGCGGTGAGGTAGCTCATCGCGTCGGGCGCGCGTCGCAGAGTGACCCGGCGTTCGGCCTTGGCGGCGTGGACGCGGGCGCGGAACCGGTCGGGGGCGATCTCGGCGACCAGCCGCCGGGTCATCGCCCGCAGCCGCCCGATGCCGTACCGGGTCAGATCCCGGACGGTGGCAAGCCGGGCGTCGACCTGCGCGCGCTGGGTCGTGTCGAGGTCGCGGCATTCGACGGCGATCGCAGACACCTTCGCGGCGCTGAGCTCGCCGGCTCGGTGCAGGCCGCGGATCCGGTCGAGCCCGGAGTGCAGGTCGCGGGCGTTCGCCGCCCGGGTGCGGGCCTCGGTGGTGGAGACCCGGCAGGCGAGCTGGATCTGGGCGACCACGCTGCGGTGGAGCTTCTCGGGATCCAGGTCGGTCGGGCCGTTGTCCACGTGGCTGCGGGCGAAAGCCCGGATACGGGTGGACTGCAGTGCGGCGAGCGAGGCCTGGAGCGACTCGATCTCCTGGATCTGATCGATCAACTCCGACTCGGACAACGCGCAGGTGCCGGCGCTGAGGGCCTGTTCGACGAGGAACCGGAGCAGGGTGAGGTCACCGGACGGGAACCCGCCGCCGGGCACGCCGGTGGCGTGGGCGGGTGGTCCCTGGGTGGCGGTCACACCATCGGGGATACTCGAACGTGTGTTCGATCTCTAGTTTCTGTTCGCTATCGCGAATCCCTGAGCTGGGGTGATGAGGCTCCTCGGGCGGCGACCGAGGCGGTCAGGGCCCCGCGCTCCTCAGACCCGCGCGCCGTGCCGGCGGGCGTCGTCGCGGGACAGGGTCCGCCCCGTCCCGCACACGGGACACCGCATCTCGTAGCGACTGCGCAGCGGCAGCACCGGCACGAAGAACAGCGTGAACCGGGTCCTCCGGTGCACCGCGGGCTGCGGACCCGGGTGACCGCAGTTCCCGCAGCCCAGCGCGACCAGGCCCAGCGGGCGCTCCTTGCCCGACAGCCCGAAGATGACCAGCACGCCCCCAGGTTAGAGGCGTGCCACCTCCCGCAGCGCGGCGAGCGCCCCGGCCTCGACGAGGTCGGCGTTGATCGCGGCCCCCGCGAACGCCCCCGCGGCCGCCGCGGCCCCCACCTGCGCGCTCAGGTCGGTGACGTTGCCCGCGACCCACACGCCCTCGACCGTGCTGCGGCCCATCGCGTCGGCGACGAGGTGTTGCCCCATCCCGCTCGGGTGCTCGACCGGGACCAGGCCCAGTTCGGCGAGGAAGCCGGCGCGGGCCTCCATCCGGGTCGCCACCGCGACGACCTCGCGCGCCAGCACACCGGACGGCGTGACCAGCCCGGTGATCGCGCCGTCCTCCCGCACGACCTCGCTCACCGGCCCGTCGACGACGGCGATGCCGAGCGCGTCGAAGCGCTCCCGCTGCTCCGCGGTCGGCTCCGCCGAGTGCGACACGTAGATCACGTCCGCGCTGAGCTGCCGGAACAGCAGCGCGTGGTGCGCGGAGGCGGGGGCGGTCCCGAGCACCGCGATCGGGCGGTCGCGCACCTCGTAGCCGTGGCAGTAGGGGCAGTGGACGACGTCGGCACCCCACCCCTGCGCGAGTCCCGGCACGTCGGGCAGCACGTCGACCAGCCCGGTCGTGACGAGCAGCCGCCGGGCGTCGAGGGTGGTGCCGTCGGCGAGGGTCACGGTGAAGCCGTCGCCGGTGCGGCGGGCGCCGACGACCTCGCCGTCGACGAGCGTGCCGCCGTAGCGGCGGACCTCCTCGCGGCCGGTCGAGAGCAGCTCGGCCGGGGCGACGCCGTCGCGGGCGAACAGGCCGTGCGCGGCCGCGGCCGGGGCGTTGCGGGGCATGCCGGAGTCGACGACGACCACCGACCGCAGGGAGCGTGCGAGCATCATGGCCCCGTTGAGTCCGGCCGGGCCGCCGCCGATCACGACGATGTCGTGGCGCTGTGCTGTGTCCATGTCCCCAGCCTGACGAGCGGCCGCGCGCAACGGCAAGTTTCCTTGCCGGAATGGCAACGTGCAGAATGGGTGCATGTCCCTGCACGTGCACCACGCCGGCGACCCCGCCGGGCCGCCGGTCCTCGCGGTCCACGGCGTGACCGGCCACGGTCTGCGCTGGCGGCCGCTGTTCGCGGCGCTGCCCCGGCTGCGCTGGATCGCCGTCGACGTCCGCGGGCACGGGCGGTCGCCGTGGGCGCCGCCGTGGAACCTGGAACGCCACGTCGCGGACCTGGTGGAGGTGCTCGACGCCGAGGGGGTGGGGCGCGCCGCCGTCGTCGGGCACTCCTTCGGCGGCGCCGTCGCCACGCACCTCGCGCGGACCGCGCCCGACCGCGTCGACCGGCTCGCGCTGCTCGACCCCGCACTCGGGCTCGACCCGCAGGACATGCTCGACGCGGCCGAGGACACCCGCGCCGACGTCACGTTCCCGACCCGCGACGCCGCCCGCGCGGCCAAGGCCGAGAGCTGGGCCGACGTCCCCGGCGCGCTGGTCGACGCCGAGGTGGACGAGCACCTCGAACAGCGCGACGGCGCCTGGCGCTGGCGCCTGAGCCAGGCGTCCCTGGTAGCCGCGTGGGCGGAGATGGCGCGCCCGGCGGTCGTCCCACCGGCGGGTCTGCCGACGCTGGTCGTCCCCGCCGGCCGGGCCGACTACGTCTCCGACGACTGGCTCGACGCCTGCCGCGCCGCGCTCGGCGCGGACCTGACCGTCGCCCCCGTCGACGCGGGGCACATGGTCTACCTGGAACGCCCGGCCGAGGTGGCGGCGCTGCTGCGGGAGTTCCTCGGGTGAGCGACCGCGACGACGGGCACCTGCGCGAGCTCGTCCGGCTCCGCCGGGTCCGGGACCGGATCGACCGCGAGTACGCGCGCCCGCTCGACGTCGCCGAGCTCGCCCGCGCCGAGCACGTCTCGGCCGGGCACCTGTCGCGGGCGTTCCGCAGGGCCTACGGCGAGTCGCCCTACAGCTACCTGATGACCCGGCGGATCGAACGCGCCATGGCACTGCTGCGCCGCGGCGACCTCACCGTCACCGAGGTCTGCTTCGCCGTCGGCTGCTCCTCGCTCGGCACCTTCAGCACCCGCTTCACCGAGCTCGTCGGGATGCCGCCGTCGGCGTACAAGCGCGCCGCCCGGGACGGCACGCAGGGGCTCCCGGCGTGCGTCGCCAAGCAGGTCACCCGACCGGTCAGGAATCGAGAAGCACCGGGACCCGCGACCTCCCTAGCGTGAGCGTCATGACCGAACCCGCCATCACCATCCACGCCGGATTCCTCCCGCACACCGACCCCGAGGCCTCGCTCGCCTTCTACCGCGACGGCCTGGGCTTCGAGGTCCGCCTCGACGTCGGCCAGGGCACCATGCGCTGGCTCACCGTCGGCCCGCCCGGGCAGCCCGACGTCTCGATCGTCCTCGCCCCGCCCGCGGTGGACCCCGGCGTCACCGACGACGAGCGCCGCACCATCACCGAGATGATGGCCAAGGGCACCTACACCGCCGTGCTGCTCGCCAGTAACGACCTGGAGGCCGCGTTCGACAGGCTCCAGGCGAGCGGGGCCGAGGTCGTCCAGGAACCGGTCGACCAGCCGTACGGGGTGCGCGACTGTGCCTTCCGCGACCCCGCGGGCACGATGGTCCGCATCCAGCAGCGGCCCTGAGACGGGCCGGACGGGGGATCCACCATGCACGCAGCCGACAGCCACGACCTCATCCGCGTGCACGGTGCGCGCGAGAACAACCTGCGCGACATCTCCGTCGAGCTGCCCAAACGGCGGCTCACGGTGTTCACCGGGGTGTCCGGCTCGGGCAAGAGCTCCCTGGTGTTCTCGACGATCGCCGCCGAGTCCCAGCGGATGATCAACGAGACCTACAGCGCCTTCGTCCAGGGCTTCATGCCGAACCTCGGCCGCCCCGACGTCGACGTCCTCGACGGCCTCACCACCGCGATCATCGTCGACCAGGAGCGCATGGGCGGGGACGTGCGCTCCACCGTCGGCACCGCCACCGACGTCGGGGCGCTGCTGCGGATCCTGTTCAGCCGGCTCGGGAAGCCCTACGCCGGCCCGGCGAAGGCGTTCTCGTTCAACGTCGCGACGATCAGCGGCTCCGGCGCCGTGACCGTCCGCAAGAACGGCCAGCAGGTCAAGGAGCGTCGCGAGTTCGAGATCGTCGGCGGTGCCTGCCCGCGGTGCGAGGGCCGCGGCTCGGTGTCCGACTTCGACCTCACGGCCCTGTACGACGAGTCGAAGTCGATCGTCGAGGGCGCCCTGACGATCCCGAACTACTCCGTCGACGGCTGGTACGGCCGGATCTTCGCCAACTCCGGCTTCTTCCCCGGCGACAAGCCGATCAGCAGCTTCACGAAGCCCCAGCTGAACGCACTGCTCCACAAGGAGGCCACCCGGATCAAGGTCGACGGCATCAACGTCACCTTCGAGGGGCTGATCCCGCGGATCCAGAAGTCGTTCCTGGCCAAGGAGCGCGAGGCGATGCAGCCGCACATCCGGGCGTTCGTCGACCGGGCCATCGTGTTCCAGCGCTGCCCGGACTGCGACGGGACGCGCCTGTCCGAGCTGGCCCGGTCCTCGAAGATCCGGGGCATCTCCATCGCCGACGCCTGCGCCATGCAGATCTCCGACCTCGCCGACTGGGTCCGTGACCTCGACGAGCCGTCCGTGGCCCCGCTGCTGGGCTCGCTGCGCCACACGCTCGACTCGTTCGTCGAGATCGGGCTCGGCTACCTGTCGCTGGACCGGCCGTCCGGGTCGCTGTCCGGCGGCGAGGCCCAGCGCACCAAGATGATCAAGCACCTGGGGTCGTCGCTGACCGACGTCACCTACGTCTTCGACGAGCCGACCATCGGCCTGCACCCGCACGACATCGCCCGCATGAACGACCTGCTGCTGCGCCTGCGCGACAAGGGCAACACCGTGCTCGTCGTCGAGCACAAGCCGGAGACGATCGTGATCGCCGACCACGTCGTCGACCTGGGGCCGCGGGCGGGCTCCGACGGCGGGCACGTCGTCTACACCGGCGACCTCGACGGGCTGCGGGCCTCGGGCACGCTGACCGGCCGGCACCTGGAGTACCGGGCGTCGCTGAAGCCGTCGGTGCGGACCCCGAGCGGGTACCTGGAGATCCGCGGGGCGGACCGGCACAACCTGCGCGGCGTCGACGTCGACGTCCCGCTCGGGGTGCTCACCGTCGTCACCGGGGTGGCCGGGTCGGGCAAGAGCTCGCTGATCCACGGCTCGATCGCCGGGCGCGACGGGGTGGTCGTCGTCGACCAGGGGGCGATCAAGGGGTCGCGGCGCAGCAACCCCGCCACCTACACCGGGCTGCTCGAACCGATCCGCAAGGCCTTCGCCAAGGCCAACGGCGTCAAGCCCGCCCTGTTCAGCGCCAACAGCGAGGGCGCCTGCCCGAACTGCAACGGCGCGGGCGTCGTCTACACCGACCTGGCGATGATGGCCGGCGTCGCGACCACCTGCGACGTCTGCGACGGCCGCCGCTTCGACGCCTCGGTGCTCGGGTACACCTTCGGCGGGCGCGACATCAGCGAGGTCCTCGCCATGCCGGTGGCCGAGGCGGAGAAGTTCTTCGGGGCGGGCGAGGCCCGCACCCCGGCCGCGCACCGGATCCTCGAGCGCCTCGCCGACGTCGGGCTCGGCTACCTCACCCTGGGCCAGCCGCTGACCACGCTGTCCGGCGGCGAGCGCCAGCGGCTCAAGCTGGCGGTGCACCTGGGGGAGTCCGGCGGGACGTTCGTCCTCGACGAGCCGACGACCGGGCTGCACCTGGCCGACGTCGAGCAGCTCCTCGCGCTGCTCGACCGGATCGTCGACGGCGGCCGCTCGGTGATCGTCATCGAGCACCACCAGGCCGTGATGGCGCACGCCGACCGGATCATCGACCTGGGCCCCGGTGCCGGGCACGACGGCGGCGCGGTCGTCTTCGAGGGGACGCCCGCCGAGCTCGTCGCGGACCGGTCGACGCTGACGGGCGAGCACCTGGCGGCCTATGTCGGCGCCTGAGGACACCCCGCGGCACGAGGTCGCGGTGCTGGTCCGCCCCGGGGTGCGGCCGATGGAGCTCGGCCTGGTGCACCAGATCCTCGGCGGTGCCCGGTCGGCCGACGGGGAGCCGCTCTACCGGGTGCGCACCTGCGCGCTGCACCCCGGGACGGTGCCGACCGACGCGGACTTCCACGTCGTGGTCGGGCACGGGCCGGAGCTGCTGGCCCGGGCCGACACCGTGGTCGTGCTCGCGACGCGGGACGACCACGAGCCGTCGGTCGTCGCCGACCCCGGTCTCGGGGAGGCCCTGGCGTCGCTGCGTCCCGGCACCCGGCTGGCCTCGATCTGCACGGCCGCGTTCCCGCTGGCGGAGGCCGGGCTGCTCGACGGTCGTCGCGCCACCACGCACTGGCTGTCCGCGGAGGCGTTCCGGCGCCGGTTCCCGCGGGTCGACCTGGACCCCGCGGTGCTCTACGTCGACGAGGGCGAGGTGCTCACCGCGGCCGGCGAGGCGTCGGGCATCGACCTGTGCCTGTACCTGGTCCGGCGCGACTTCGGCGCCGCCGTCGCCAACGACGTCGCCCGCCGGACCGTGGTCCCGCCCTACCGGGAGGGCGGCCAGGCGCAGTACATCGCCCGGCCGGTCGCGGACGACGGACCCGGCACGGGCACCGCCGCGGCCCGCGAGCGGATGCTCGCCGACCTGGCCCGGCCCTGGACGCTGGCCGAGCTGGCCGCGTCGCTGCACGTCGGCGTGCGGACACTGACCCGCCGGTTCCGGGAGGAGACCGGGCAGAGCCCGCTCGGGTGGCTGCTGCGCCGGCGCGTCGAGCGGGCCCGGGAGCTGCTCGAGACCACCGACCTCCCGGTCGGCCGGATCGCCGACGAGGTCGGGTTCGGCACGGCGACGGCGCTGCGCCGCCACGTGTGCCGCGAGCTCGGGGTGCCCCCGCTGCACTACCGGCGGACCTTCCGGGGCGGCTGAGCCCGCCGGACGAGCAGGGGAGCGGCGAGCAGCGCCGCGGCGACGACCGCGGCGACCAGCGGCACCGCGCCGGGCCCCAGGGCGGCGGCCGCGACGAGCGGCCCGCCGAGGAGCACGACGGCGACCGCGGCGGCCCGCACCGCGACCGTCCGCGGCGGCACGGGCAGCGCGAGCGGCCCCACGAGCCGGGCCGCCCCGGCCGCGACGGCGACGGCCACCGCACCGACGACCAGCGCGGCGGTCGGCGGGACGTTCACGACGACGAGCAGCGCGCCGACCGCGACGACGACGGCGGCACAGGGGAAGGTCGGAGAGGACATGCCCCGATGCTCGGCCGCACCCGGCCGGACCGGGAGTGGCCCGCGGGCCACCTCGCGAACGGATCGGGCCATGCCGGTCAGAGCAGCGGTAGGTACGGCCAGGTCGTCGTCGCGCGGTGGGCCGTGGCCCGTCCCGCCCCGAACGGCACCGCCACGCCGGCGACGACGCTGCAGACGACCCCGGCGGCGTCGTCGGCGGGGTCGCGGCCGTTCCACCCAGCGAAACCGAACGAGGCGGTGGTGCCGATCGTGTAGGGCAGCACGTCGGGCAGCAGCCGGTCGGCGACCCGGCGGGCGTAGGCGCTCGGGTCGCCCACCGCGGCACCGGCGGCGACGACCTGCTCGGCCTTCTTCGCGAACATCCCGCCGAACTCGGCGCGGTCGGCGGCCGGGCGGCCCCGGCCCAGGTGCTCGCGCAGCGGCGCGTCGAGCCCGGCGAGGACCTCCCCGACCAGGGGCAGGCCGCGCCGGTGGGTCTGCGGGCCGCCCTGCCCGGCGGCGGGCGCGACGGTGGCCCACACCCCGATCCGGCCCGCGGCGCGCATCGCGACCGGGGCGAGCACGGCGTCGGGGATCTCCAGCACGACCGCGGCGACCCGGTTCCCGGTCGGCGGGGCCGCGGGCAGCACCCGGCCGGACAGGTCGACCGGTGTCCCGTGCTCGACGGCGGTGGTGACCGCGGCGAGCAGCCCGGGGTCGACCGGCGCCGGGTCGGCGGCGGTGCCGGTCCACAGCCGCAGCCCGTCGGTGCCCGCCACGGTCGACCCGGTGCGGCCCGCGGCGACGACCGTCCCGCACGCCGCCGGGTCCTCGGCGTCGGCGCGGCTCAGCCTGCGCAGCACGACCGGGCGGGTGCCGTCGGCGGGATCGGCGCCGTCGACGACGACCCGGTAGGTCAGGTCCTCGACCGCGTCGCCGTCGCCGTCGATGCGCAGGTCGTAGGTCGCACCGGACGCGAGACCGCCCACCGCGGAACGGTCGGTGGTCAGGGCCAGGACGGTGCCCCGGCGGCCGCGGAACACGAACAGGTCCGCGACCCGCAGACGGGGGTCGACCGGCTGGGACATGCGCACGCTCCGGGGCCGCTCGGCGGACGGTCCGGCCGGCCGCTTCGATCGCGCACAACCGAGGACGGGGGAGCGGTCATCCCGGGATCGCGGTGGATGCCCGAGACATCATCAATTTCCGGTACGTGCCCCGTCCCGCAACGAGTCCCGGATCTCGCGCAGCACCGCGGTCTGCTCCTGCACCGCGGAGATCAGCACCGCGAGCTGGTCGTCGCCGTGGCGCATCTCCTGGTAGAGCGCGCTCACCGCGTAGGCGGTGGCGGCGGTGTGGCCGTCGGTCGCCTGGGGGTAGTCCTGCGCCTTGTCGGCCGCCTCGAGGAGGTCGAGCGCGTGCTCGATGACGTGCTGCCCGCTCTCGCGGTGGCTGTGCGGTTCCGGCATGTCCGAATCGTACTCATTCCGGGTGACGCGGCCCGGCGACTTCGGTCGCGGTGCGCGCGACCTTCGGCGGGTGCGCCACCGTCGCGCCGCCCGGCAGGCTGACCGTCGATCCCGGGGGTCGGGAGACGGGAGGGGACCGGTGGTCGTCCCGTTCGAGCGGAAACCTGCTGGACGGCGCCGGTCCGCCCCCAAGGTCGACGTGTGCCGGTCCGCCCCGCCGTGATCTCCGCCGGGCTGGTGGTCGCGGTGCTCGCCGCCGGGCTCACCGTCGCCGAGACGCAGGCCACCGCCGGGGTACTGCAGTGGACGCTGCTCGTCGTCGGACTGCTGATGATCGGCTCGATCACGGTGCGCTACCGGGCGCCGCGCGTGTTCGCGGTGCTGGCCGTGCTCGGCCCGCTCGTCTCGCCCGTCGCCACCTACCTGCCGCTGGTCGGGGTGTTCGTGATCGCGACCCGGCGCCGCGCGGTGGAGACGCTGCCGGTGCTGGCCTTGGCGGTGGGGACCGCCGCGGTCACGCTGTACCGCAACGTCCCCGACGGGCCGACGGTGCTGGTGCTGCTCGGCGGCGCCGTCGCGTTCCAGGCCATCTCGGTGACCGCGGGCCTGCTGACCGGGATCCGTCGCGCGATGGTCGACGACCTGCGCGAGCGGCTCGCCCGCGCCGAGGCCGAGCGTGCGGTGCGCGAGGAGCAGGCCCGCGCCGACGAGCGGCGCCGGATCGCCGGGGAGATGCACGACCGGCTCGGGCACCGGTTGTCGTTGCTGTCGGTGCACGCCGGGGCGCTGGCGCTGCGCGGGGACCTGCCCGCCCGCACCGTCCGCGAGACCGCGCGGGTGCTGAGCGACACCACCCACCGCGCGATGGAGGACCTGCGCACGATCGTCCAGGTGCTGCACGAGCCCACCGGCGACGTCCCCGACGAGGTCGACGACCTCGGCGCGGTCGAGGAGCTCGTCGCCGAGGCCCGCGCGGTCGGCGCGGACGTCCGCCTCCGGTCGACGGCGCTGCTGACGGTGTCCCCGCCGGGGCGCCCGCTGGCCGGGGTCGTGCACCGGGTGGTCCGCGAGGGCCTGACCAACGCCGCCCGGCACGCACCCGGGGCCCGGGTCGAGGTCGCCCTCGACGGGCGGCCCGGCCGGGACCTCACCGTCACCGTCACCTCCGGGCCGTCCGCGGCCGGTCCGGCGCCCGAGGGTGCCGGGACCGGCCTGGTCGGGCTGCGCGAGCGGGTCGAGACCCTCGCCGGCGGGACGCTGACCCACGGCCCGACGCCGTCGGGCCACCTGCTGCGCGCGGTGCTGCCGTGGCGGGAGGAGGCGGGATGACCGCGAGCGCGATCCGGGTGCTGCTCGTCGACGACGACCCGCTCGTCCGCTCCGGGCTGCGGGTGATGCTCGACGGGCACGCGCTGCCCGGCGACGGCACCGGACCGGTACGGCGCATCCAGGTGGTCGGCGACGCCGGTGACGGCGACGAGGTGCCCGCCGCCGTCGCCGCGGGGCGGCCGCACGTGGTGCTGATGGACCTGCGGATGCGCCGCGTCGACGGCGTCGCCGCGACCCGGGAGGTGACCTCGCGGCCCGACGCCCCGACCGTCGTCGTGCTGACCACGTTCGACGCCGACGAGCACGTCGTGCGGGCGCTGCGCGCCGGGGCGAGCGGGTTCCTGCTCAAGGACGCCGCGCCCGAGGGGATCGTCGAGGCCGTCCGCGCCGCCGCCGACGGCGACGCCGTGCTGTCCCCGGCGATCACTCGGCGGTTGATCGGCATCGTCCGCGGCGACGGCGCCGGGCCGGTCGACCGCAGGCGCGCCGCCCGGGCCCGGCTCGACCGGCTCGCCGGCCGCGAGCGCGACGTCGCCGAGGCCGTCGCCCGCGGCGGCTCCAACGCCGACATCGCCGCCGAGCTGCACATGTCGGTGGCGACGGTGAAGTCCTACGTGTCCCGGCTGCTGCGCGAGCTGGGCCTGGACAACCGGGTGCAGATCGCGCTGCTCGTCCGCGACGCGACGGACTGACCCGTCCGGCGGACTAGCGTGGCCGTGTGACGACGAGCGAGACGGTCGCCGCGGCGATGGCGGACACGGCCGCGGCCTGGCTGGACACCCTGGACGACGACCGGCTCGCGACCGCCCGCGGCGACGGCCCGTCCGGCGACGCCGGGTCCGACGCCGAGCGTCGTCGCTGGTTCTACACCCCCACCGACCACGGCGGGCTGACGCTGCACGCGCAGACCCCTGTGCAGCAGCAGCGCGCGATGCGGCTCGTCGCCTCAGGGCTGTCCGAGGCCGGCTACGCCACCGTGGCGACGGTCATGGGGCTGGAGAACGTCCTGGACCGGGCGCAGGACTGGCCCACCCGGCCGTACCGGGAGCGGTTCCGGGACCCGGCGCTCTACCACCTGCGGATCTTCGGTGACCCGGGCGCGCGCACCTGGGGCTGGCGCTTCGGCGGGCACCACGTGTCGGTGAACGCACTCGTCGTCGACGGGCGGGTGGCCGCGGCCACGCCGTGCTTCCTCGGCGCGAACCCCGCGACGACGCCGCTGCTCGGCGGGGGTGTCGCGCGCCCGCTCGGGCCGACCGAGGACCTGGCCCGGGAGATCGTCCGCGGGCTCCCGCCCGAGCTCGCCGGGGCCGCGGTCCTGTCCGCCGGGGCCCCACCGGACCTGGTGACGGCGAACCGGCCGCTGGTCGCGCCGGGCGACCGGCCGCTGCCGACCTCGGCGGTCCGGCGGGAGAGCCCGCCCGGGCCGGTGGACCCGGTCGACGGCACCGAGGCCGTCGCGCTCACCGGCGCGCCGCGCGGTGTCCCGGCGAGCGCGCTCGACGACCGCGGCCGCGGCCTGCTGCGCCGCCTGCTCTCGGCCTACCTGGACCGGGCACCGGCCGGGGTCTCACCCGCCGGCCGCTACGACGACGACGCCGCCCTCGACGAGGTGCACATCGCCTGGGCGGGCTCGCTGGAGCCGGGGGAGCCGCACTACCACCGGCTCCAGGGGCCGCGGCTGCTGCTGGAGTGGGACAACACCCAGGACGGCGCGGACCACGCCCACTCGGTGTGGCGCGACCCGGAGAACGACTTCGGCGTGGACCTGCTCGACGACCACCACCGGGCCTTCGCCCATCGGTGAGTCCCCTCACGACGGCCTGCGCCTCACGGGATCCGGCGGCGAGGATCGGGGCATGTACCCGCCCCCGCCCGAGCTCGCCGCACACGCCAACGTCACCGCGGCGGCCTACGACGAGGCCGCCGCCGACCCGGAGGCGTTCTGGTGCGCGCAGGCCCGGCGCCTGGAGTGGGACCGCGCGCCCGAGCAGGGCTACGACGGCAGCCGCTGGCCCGAGGTCACCTGGTTCGCCGACGGCACGCTGAACGTCGCGCGCAACTGCGTCGACCGGCACGTCGAGGCCGGTGCGGGGGACACGGTCGCCCTGCACTGGGAGGGCGAGCCGGGGGACCGGCGCACCGTCACCTACGCCGACCTGCAGCGCGAGGTCGCCCGCTGCGCGCACGCGCTCACCGCGCTCGGGGTGGGGCGCGGCGACGTCGTCGTCGTGTACCTGCCGGTGCTGGTCGAGACCGTCGTCGTGATGCTCGCCTGCGCCCGGATCGGGGCGGTCCACTCGCTGGTCTTCGGCGGATTCTCCGCCCCGGCACTGCGGTTCCGGCTCACCGACGGGGCGGCGAAGCTGCTCGTCACCACCGACGGCCAGTACCGGCGCGGGAAGGCCGTCCCGGTCAAGGCGAACGCCGACGAGGCCGCGGCCGGGGTGGAGTCGCTGGAGCACGTGCTGGTGATCCGCCGGACCGGCTCGGAGGTCGGCTGGACCCCCGGGCGCGACGTGTGGTGGCACGACGTCGTCGACACCGCGCCGGAGGTCCACGAGGCCGAGGCCTTCGGAGCCGAGAGCCCGCTCATGCTCGTCTACACCTCCGGCACCACCGGCACGCCCAAGGGTCTTCTGCACACCATGGGCGGCTACCTCACCCAGGCGTCCTGGACGGCGTGGGCCTGCTTCGACCACAAGCCCGACGACGTCTACTGGTGCACCGCCGACCTCGCCTGGGTCACCGCGCACACCTACGAGGTCTACGGCCCGCTGTCCAACGGCGTCACGCAGGTGATCTACGAGGGCACCCCGGACACCCCGGAGCGCGGCCGGCACTTCGAGATCATCGAGCGGTACGGCGTCACCGTGTACTACACCGCGCCCACCCTGGTCCGTACCTACATGAAGTGGGGCCGCGACGTCCCGGGCCGCCACGACCTGTCGTCGCTGCGGCTGCTCGGCACCGTCGGCGAGGCGATCAACCCCGAGGCCTGGCGCTGGTTCCACGAGGTGATCGGCGGGAGCCGGTGCCCGATCGTCGACACCTGGTGGCAGTCCGAGACCGGTGCGGCGATCTGCGCGCCGCTGCCCGGCGTGACGTCGCTGGTCCCGGGCTCGGCGACCCGGCCGCTGCCGGGACTCTCGGTGCGGGTGGTCGACCGCGACGGGCGGACCTGCGACCCCGGCGAGGGCGGGATCCTGGTGATCGACCGGCCGTGGCCGTCGATGGCACGGACCGTGTGGGGCGACCCGGAGCGGTTCCGCGCGTCCTACTTCGCCGACTACGCCGAGCAGGGCTGGTACAAGGCGGGCGACGGCGCCGTCGTCGACGAGCACGGGTACGTGACGCTGCAGGGCCGGATCGACGACGTCATGAACGTCTCCGGGCACCGGCTCGGCTCGATCGAGCTGGAGTCGGCGCTGGTGTCGCACCCGCGGGTCGCCGAGGCGGGCGTGGTCGGGGCACCGGACGCGACGACCGGGCAGGCCGTCGTCGCGTTCGTGACGGTCACCGACGGCCCGACCGAGGGCCTCGCGGCGCAGCTGCGGGCGCACGTGGCGCGCGAGATGGGGCCGGTCGCCCGGCCCCGCGAGGTCGTGCTCGTCGCGGAGCTGCCGAAGACCCGCTCGGGCAAGATCATGCGACGGCTGCTGCTCGACGTGACCGCCGGGCGCGAGCCCGGCGACACGACGTCGCTGGTGGACCCGGCCGCCTTCGCGGAGCTGGCGGCCGGGTACCGGCGGAGCTGAGCTCAGGCGATGCGGCGCAGCTTCTGGATCACGAGCTCGCCGTCGAGCAGGTCGCCCATGATCCCGACGAAGTGCACCAGGTGCGGGGTCTGCAGGTGCGCGTCGAGCTTCGCCTCGGACTCCCAGTTCTCGTAGAAGAAGAACACCGCGGGGTCGTCCCAGCCCTGGTGGAGGTCGTAGTTGACGTAGCCGTCCTCCTTCGACGTCGGCTCGATCAGCTTCTCGAGCTCCGCCTTCAGCTCCTCCTCCTTGCCCGGCTTCGCGCGCATCCGGGCGATCACGGTGAGCAGGTCGCGGTTGTCGTCGGTGGGAGTGGGCATCGTTGCCTCCGGCTCGATTGGTTGTGCACAACGAGTATGGCGCATCTCGCCCGGTGGAGTCTGCCCGCAGTCGCTACCGTCGGCAGAATGATCGGTGCGGCGGACACCCGGGAGACGGCGGACGCGATGGCCGGGGCCGCGCTGGCCTGGCTGGACACCCTCGACCCGGCGCAGCGGGAGGTCGCCGTCGGGCACGCCCCGACCGGTGACGGCGACGCCGACGCCGAGCGCCGCCGCTGGTTCTACACCCCCACCGACCACGGCGGGCTCACCTTCCACGACCAGCTCCCGCCGCAGCAGCGCGCTGCCATGAAGCTGGTCGCGTCCGGGCTGTCGCGGGCCGCCTACGTCACCGTCGCGACCGTGATGGGGCTGGAGAACGTCCTCGACCACACCGAGGGCTTCGTGACGCTGTTCGACCGGACCCGCGGCCGGGACCCGCAGATGTATTACCTGCGCGTCTTCGGCGAGCCGGGGGACACCGGCACCTGGGGCTGGCGCTTCGGCGGGCACCACGTCTCGGTCAACATGCTGGTCGTCGACGGCGTCGTGGTCGCCTCGACCCCGTGCTTCCTGGGCGCCGACCCGGCGACCTCCGAGCTGCTCGGCGACGCCGTGCTCCGCCCGCTCGGACGGGTCGAGGACCTCGCCCGCGACCTCGTCCGCTCGCTGCCCGCCGAGCTGCGCGAGCGTGCGGTGCTGCTGGACAAGGCCCCACCGGACCTCGTCGCCGCCAACCGCACCGAGCCGCAGGAGGGCGACAACTGGATCCCGCTGGCCGGGATCTGGCGCACCGAGTCCTTCGCCGACCCCGAGCAGCAGCGCAAGCTCGACGACATGAGCGCGGCCATCGAGGAGCGGGCCGCGTTCACCGACGCGCAGAAGGAGACCGTCGCGCTGTCGCGCACCCCGGCCGGCGTGCCGGCGTCCGACCTGGACGCCGGGGGCCGCGAGATGCTGCGCGCGTTGCTGGGCACCTACCTGAAGCGGGTCGCCGAGCCGCTGCAGCCGATCTCCCGCTACGACGACGACACCGAGCTCGACGCCGTGCACCTCGCCTGGGCGGGGCCGCTGGAGGACGGCGCCCCGAGCTACTACCGGGTCCAGGGCCCGCGCCTGCTCATCGAGTGGGACAACACCCAGCGCGACGCCAACCACGCCCACTCGGTGTGGCGCGACCCGTCGGCCGACTTCGGCCTGGACGTGCTCGGCGCGCACCGGGCGGCGCACCACCTCGGCTGACCCGGCCGCCGGGTCACCGCAGGCCCGGCTCGAACGGGAGCCGCCACGGCTGCGGGGCGTCGAGCACCCGCAGCGCCACCGGGTCGGAGCCGTCCGCGCCGACGTCGACCGCGACCACCCGGTCGTCGCCCGGCGCGGTGCGCCCGGGGGAGCGGAACGACACGTAGGCGCGGACCCGGTCGGTCGAGCCCGGCAGGTACTGGCGGAACGAGTGCAGCGCCGGGGTGTTCGCGGACGGGACGCCCGTCGCCGCGAGGTACGCGGCGGCCACCCGTTCGGCGGCCGCCCGGTAGCCGGTCGCCCCGGCCGGGCCGAAGTCGAGCGTCGCGCCCTCGTGCACGCCGTGCCGGGTCGCGCGCACCGTCGTGCGGTGCCGCACCCGCGCGGCCGCGGCCTCGGCCGCCTCGCGCAGGACCAGCGCCCGCGGCCGGTCGGGCCCGGGCGGCCCGGGCCGGACGGCGTCGGCCGGGTCGAGCACCCGCACCGACAGCGTGACCGGTCCGTCCGGGTCGATCCCCGCCAGGCCGGCGCGCGCCCGGGCGGCGTCGAGGGCGCACCGGTCCAGGAGGGCCAGCAGCGCCGCGCCACCGTCGGTGGCCGTGGACGGCCCGGCGACGACGGTCAGCTCGGCGACCAGTCCCGCGGCGTCGTCGATACCCGGTCCGGGGCCGCCGGGGCGGTCGATCCGGCGCAGCTCGCGGATCCCCGCCACGTCGGCGCCGCACCGGTCGAGCGCCGTGGTGAGGCTGCGCAGCTCCGCCGCCTCGGCCCGGGCCCGCGCCACCGCGGGCCCGACGGCGAGCGCGCACCGCGACCCGGGTGGGCAGGCGCCGCCCGGGCCGGTCGCGAAGGACGCGACCGCGTCGGGGTCGCCGACGACCGCGGCCGTGACCTCGTACCCACCGGCGGCGCCGAGCCCCCGCACCGACAGCACGCGCAGCGCTCCCGGTGCCTCGCGCTCGGCCGCCTGCCGGGCGAGCTCACGCACGCGGTCGTGGCGGGCCGGACCGTACCACCACACGAGGCCCGCCGCCCCGACCAGCAACGCCGCCACCACCACGACCACGAGCACCGTCCTCGACACGGGGGGATCGTGCCCCGGCCGCCGCGGCGCCGGCACCGTCGAACTACGGGGCCGGTCAGTCCCGGTAGGCGGGCGCCCGGCTCGGGCCCTCGCGGTGGTCGCGCTCCAGCAGCGGCCGCCAGCGCGGCGCGACCAGGGTGGACAGCACCACCACGCTGGTGGAGCGGGCCACCAGCGGTGAGCGGCCGAGCGCGAGCAGGGTGTCCTGCAGGTCCTCGTGCGACGACGCCGCGAGCCGGCACAGCACGTCCGACGAGCCGGTCGTCGCGTACGCCTCGGTGACCGCGGGCAGCGCGGCGAGCTCGGCGGCGACGTCGCCCAGCTCGCCCTGCGCGATCTCCAGCGTCACGAACGCCTGCACGCCGTACCCGGCCGCCGGGAGGTCGACGTCCGGGCCGTACCCGGTGACGACCCCGGCACGTTCCAGCCGGTCCAGCCGCGCCTGCACCGTCCCGCGGGCGACCCGCAGCGTGCGCGAGAGCTCCAGCACCCCGGCCCGCGGCCGGTCGCGCAGCGCGGCGAGCAGGTCGACGTCGAGGGCGTCCAGGGACAGCACCCGGTGAGCCTAGCCGCGGCTCAGCCGGCCGGGACGGGCTCGCGACGGGCGAAGTCCGGGGCCCGCTCCGGCCGGAAGCCCACGCCCACCAGGTAGGCGGGCACGATCTGGGCGGCCGGGACCGCGCGCATCAGCCGCAGCAGCGGAGCCGGGGGACCGTCGAGCCGTCCCGCCAGCGCCGGGCCGGCGATGTTGCGGTGCATGATCCGCTGCAGGCCCTGGACCAGCACCGTCGGGAGCAGCCTGCGGTTGCGGACCCGGCCGAGGTCCCGCTCGGTGAGGGTGCCCCGCTGCAACGGGGCGGCGAGCAGGGTCGCGGCGGCGACCGCGTCCTGGATCGCGAGGTTGATCCCGACGCCGCCGATCGGGGACATCGCGTGCGCGGCGTCGCCGATGCAGAGCAGGCCGTCGACGTGCCAGCGGCGCAGCCGGTTGAGCTTCACGTCGAGGTGCTTCACCTCGTCCATCGACGCGATCTCGTCGACCCGGTCGGCGTACTCCGGCATCAGCTCGGCGATGTCGGCCCGGAACGACTCGACGCCCGCGGCGCGCAGCCGCGCGTCGGCGCCCTTGGGGGCGAGGTAGCCGATCTGGTAGTAGCCCTCGCGCGGGATGACCACCGCGAAGCGCCCCTTCCCGATCCGCGGGCGCAGGGTGGCCCGCTGCTCCTCGGGGCGGCGCGGCAGCCGGAACCACCAGGTGTCGAACGGGACGTCGTACTCGGTCACGGGCAGGCCGGACCCGGCCCGCAGGACCGAGTGCCTGCCGTCGCAGGCGACGGTGAGGTCGGCCCGGATCTCGCCGGTGGTCTCCGCACCGGGCGCGGTCGTCGTCGCGTACCGGACGCCGACGACCCGCCCGTTCTCCCGGACCAGCGACGTGGCCCGGGTGTCGAGCCGCAGGTGGAAGGCGGGCTCGTCGGCGGCGACCTCGGCGAGCAGGTTCAGCAGGTCCCACTGCGGGACGAGCGCGATGTAGGGGTGGCGGACCCCGACCCGGCGCAGCAGCGACAGGTTCCCGACCCGCTGGGCGCCGCCCCGCTCGTCGGGGATCACGACCTCGTCGACCCGGCTCTGCGGCAGCGCGGCGAACCGCTCGCCCAGCCCCAGGTCGTCGAGCAGGTCCAGGGTGGTGGGGTGCACGGTGTCCCCGCGGAAGTCCCGCAGGAAGTCGCCGTGCTTCTCCAGCACGGTCACCTCGACCCCGGCCCGGGCCAATAGCAGCCCCAGCATCATCCCGGCCGGGCCGCCCCCGACCACGCAGCACGTCGTCCGCTCCGACATCACACCCACCTCATTTCAACTGGTGTTGAATTACGACGAGTATGCGCCCCCGGAGACCGTCACGCAATCGCTGTGACCGGGTGTACTCAGCCGCCGAAGCGGCCCCGCGCCGACTCCGGGATCAGCGGCCGGTGACCGCGGACCCGCAGCTCCTGCACCGCCCAGGTGTTGCCGTCGGGATCGGCGAAGCCGAAGAAGGTGCCGCCGTCGCGCTCGTCGAGCACCATCACCTCGCTGCACTCCAGCCCGCGCCCGACGAGCTCGTCGCGCGCGGCCCGGGCGTCGGCGACGCAGAGCTGCAGCCCGCGCATCGAGCCCGGCGCCATCTCGTTCTGCGCCGGCAGCGAGCCGACGACGATCGAGCAGCCCGAGCCCCGCGGCGTCAGCTGGGCGACGTGCATGTGCTCGGTGCGGGTGTCGTGGTCCAGGTCGAAACCGACCCGGTCGCGGTAGAAGGCGACCGCGGTGTCGAGATCCGACACCGGCAGCACGACGACCTCGAGCGTCCAGTCCACGGTGGGTCCTCTCAGGAGTGCGCCGCGGCGCGGAAGGAGTGCACGAGCGCGGGCCCCTCGGGCCCGGACCACATGACCTGGGTCAGTAGCAGCGAGATCACCCCGGTGGCCGGGTCGGACCGCCAGGCGGTGCCCAGGCCGCCGTCCCAGCCGTAGCGGCCGCCGTCCTCGACGGCCAGGCCCAGGCCCCAGCCGCAGCCGTCGTCGAGGAACGGGGCGGCGCCGGCCCGCTGCGCGGCGCTCAGCCGGTCGGTGGTCAGCTCGGCGACGGCGCCGGGGGACAGGACCGGGCTGCCGCCCCCGCGCAGGGCCCGGGTGAACGCGAGCAGGTCGTCCAGGGTGGAGACCAGGCCGCCGCCCCCGGACGGGAACACCGGCGGTGCCGCCCACGCGCCGTCGACCGGGTCGGTCACGGTGAAGGCACCGCCGGGTGCGGCGGCCAGCAGCGGGACGAACCGGTCCCGATCGGCGACGGGCACCGAGAAGCCGGTGTCGCGCATGCCGAGCGGGGTGAACACCCGCTCGGCCAGCACGGTCTGCAGGTCGGTCCCGCAGCGGCGGGCGAGCAGGACGCCGAGCAGGTCGCCGCTGGTCTGGTAGAGCCAGCGCGATCCCGGCTGTGCGACGAGCGGCACCGCGGCGAGCCGCGCGGTCCAGGTGTCGGGGTCGGGCAGCGGGTAGCTGCCGGGCGGCCCGTCGCTGCCGAGCCCGGCGGTGGCGCGCTGCACGGGCAGGTCGGCGCCGAAGCGGGGGAGCATCCCGATCCCGCAGCGGTAGGTCAGCAGGTCGTGCAGGGTGATGGGTCGGCGCGCGGGGACGGTGTCGTCGAGCTCGGCGGCCTCGTGACGCAGCACCCGCGGCGCGGCCAGCTCCGGGAGCCAGGCCGCGACCGGCCCGTCGAGCTCCAGCATCCCGTCCTCGACCAGTGCGAGCGCGGCGACCGCGACGACCGGCTTGGTGATCGAGGCGATCCGCACGAGCGTGTTGCGGCGCAGCGGGTGTCCGGCGCCGTCCTCGCCGAGGACGTGCACCCCGGTGCCGTGCCGGGGGTCGTCGACGGCGGCGACCAGCCCCGGGACGCGCCCGGTGCCGACGGCGTCGTGCAGGAGCGCGGCGGTGCGGTCCAGGGTGACGGTCACGGGGGCCTCCCGGGGTCGGCGGGTCTCACCCGTTCCGACCGCGGCGGCCCCGCGGACTCATCGCTTGATGCCGACCCCGCCGACGATGCAGCGCTGCACCGGGTCCTCGGTGCGCAGCTGCGGGCCGTCGGGCCACCACCGGTAGCAGGGGACGATGCCCGGGTCGACCAGCTCGAGGCCGGGGAACAGGCCGCTGATCTCGGCGTGCGTGCGGAACCGGCCGCTGCCCATCGGGCTGTGGACGAAGACCTGCTCCATCCGCCGGGCCAGCTCGCTGTCCGCGTTCTCCGGGTCGAAGAAGTGCGCGATCGCGACGACGCTGCCGGGGGCGAGCCGCTCGATGTAGCGCGCCATGATCGCCTGCGGGTCCACGGCGTCGTCGAAGTGGTGGATGGTGCCGATCTGGAACAGCGCGAGCGGCTGGTCGAGGTCGAGGAAGCCCTGGACCGTCGGGTCGGCCAGCACCGTCTCCGGCTCGCGGATGTCCGCGGCGGAGAAGCGGGTGAACTCGTTGTCCTCCAGCAGCGCCTGGCCGTGCGCGATGACGGTCGGGTCGTTGTCGACGTAGGCGACCCGGGCCTCGGGCTGCAGCCGCTGGACCACCTGGTGGGTGTTCTCCGCGGTCGGCAGGCCGGAGCCGCAGTCCAGGTACTGGGTGATGGAGGTCTGGGTGGCGACGAAGCGCGCCGCCCGGATCAGGAACGCCCGGTTGTCGATCGCGAGCATGTTGACCTCGGGGGCCACCTGCCGGACCCGTTCGATGGTCTCCCGGTCGACCTCGTAGTTGTCCTTCCCGCCGAGCGCGTAGTCGTAGACCCGGGCGATGCTGGCCTTGGTCGTGTCGATGTACGCGGGAGCGCGACCCTCGGTCGGCTGGGCCATCGGCGGAGTCCTCACTGCGTCGTCGGCGCCGTCGCGCCGGGTCGTCGGTCGGTGCCCGGACGGCGCCCGTCGTGGCGCCGATCACCGGTGCGGTCACCGTAGCGGACCGGCCCGACGGGCACGCACCGTCACCGTCCGGAAGTGGCCCGTGATCGAGACCGCTGACGACCTGCGGAACCGTTGTGTAGGCTGGGTCACCCGATCGGCAGTCCCCGCAACCCGCAGGAGCCCGTCCCGGTGGTCCCCAGCCCGAACAGCCCCACCCCGCCCGGTGCCGACCGCGGCCCGACCGCGCGGCGCATCGTCCTCGGCTCCCACCTGCGCCGGCTGCGGGAGCGCGCGGGCATCTCCCGGACCGACGCGGCGTACGCGATCCGCGGCTCGGACTCGAAGATGAGCAGGCTGGAGTCCGGCAAGGTCGGGTTCAAGCAGCGCGACGTGGCCGACCTGCTGACGATGTACGGCGTCGCCGAGGGCCCCGAGCGCGACCAGGTCCTGTCGATGGCGGAGGAGAGCAACTCCAGCGGCTGGTGGGCCCGCTACAACGACGTCGTCCCCGGCTGGTTCGAGGACTTCGTGGGTCTGGAGGCCTCGGCGTCGCGGATCTCGTCCTACGAGCTCCTGTTCGTCCCCGGCCTGCTGCAGACCGAGGAGTACGCCCGCGCGGTCGTCAGCGGCGGTCACACCGACCTGCCGCCCGCCGAGCGGGCCGACGTCGAGAAGCGCCTGGAGGTGCGGCTGCGGCGCCAGCGCGTGCTGCACCGCAAGGACGCCCCGACCTTCTGGACCGTGCTCGACGAGGCCGTGCTGCACCGGCCGGTCGGCGGGGAGGCGGTCTTCCGCGCCCAGCTCGACCACCTGGTCGAGCTGTCGTCGCTGCCGAACGTCATCGTCCAGCTGCTGCCCTGGGACCTGTCCGGCTACGGCGCCGAGCACGCCTTCACCATGCTGCGTTTCGCCGAGCCCGAGCTGCCCGACCTGGTCTACCTCGAGGAGATGACCGGGTCCTCCTATCTGGACAAGCGGGCCGACGTCGAGCGCTACGGCCGGTCGATGGACCGGCTCACCGTCGACGCGCTCAGCCCGGAGCAGACCAAACAGGCCCTGAGCAAGCTGCGCGCCGAGCGCTGACCTGCGGCGACGTCGCTCCCGGGCGACGAACGGCACCGGTGTCCCCGGCAGCGGGGGACACCGTCCGATGCCGACCGCCCACGGCCGGTGCGGAGCACCCGGGCGCGGCCGGACGACCGCCGGGCGCGTCCGTCCTGTTTTGCACGACCGAACCGCGTGCCCCCTGCTAGCTTTTCCGCAACGGAGAATGCACGTGCAGATGAGGTGAGCATTCGCATGGAACAGATGCACCTGAGCGGCCCCGCGGCGATCGATTCGCTGGCGTGGCGCAAGAGCGTGCGCAGCGGCTACCAGGGCAACTGCGTCGAGCTCGCCGTCGTGACCGGTGGAACCGTGGCCGTCCGCAACTCGCGGGACCCGCACGGCACCGTCCTCGCCTTCCCGGCGACCGAGATGGCCGCCTTCCTGACCTCGATCAGGAACGGCGAGCTGGACGATCTCGCCTGAGGCGTCCCCGCTGACCTCCCGCGGGCGGCCGGCCCGGCCCCGGCCGCCCGCGGTGAGCCGAGAATGATCTTCTCGGTGTAGGAAGGAACGGTGAGCCGTTCCGAGCAGGCCCCGTCCTACCGCGGCGCGAGCGCCCACTACCTGTCCCCGTCGCGACGGGACCCCGTCAAGGTCGGCTCCGAGGAGCCCGTCACCCGGCGGGTCATCGCGGGTGCGCTGGCCGCGCTGCACCTGCGGCCCGGAGCCCCGGTCGCCGTGCTCGACGTCGGGTCCGGTACCGCCGACGGGTTCGCCCTCCTCACGCACCCGGCACCGGGCGCCGCGCCGATCGTCGCGGAGGACCGGCTGCGCTACGTCGGTCTCGACGTCGACCCGGAGATGGTCGCCACCGCGCGGGACACCGTCGGCTCGCCGTCGGCGTCGTTCGTGCTCGGCGACGTGCGCGACGTGCTGCCCGACGGCGCGTTCGACCTCTACCTGTCCTGCGGGGTGCCGTACTCCCACCTCACCCGCGACGAGCTCGTCGCCGCGCTGGGGTCGGTGCTGACGGCCGTCGCGGCCCGGGGGCGGCGCGCCGCGGTCGTCGTCGACGTCCTCGGCCGGTACTCGGTGGAGTGGCAGCCCCGCTGGGGCACCGAGCGCTGGGACTACGCGATGAGCTTCTTCGCCGGCGGCGGCGGGGCGATCGCCGAGCCGATGACCTTCTACGGCCGCGCCGAGCTCGACGCGACCGTCGACGCCGCGCTGGCCGGCAGCGGTGCGCGGCTGGTGTCGCGCACCGCCGTCGACCGGTCGGTCCTGGTCGGACGGCACACCGCCACCGGCACCTTCCACCCGGCGGTGCCGCGCTTCCGGACCCTGGTGAACGACCTGGTCCGCGACCCGTCCCGGGTCGACCCCGACGACCTCCGGTTCACCCCCGCGACCGGGGGCGCACCGGAGGAGGTGCTGTCCTGGCTGCGCGGGTTCGCCGACCGCTGGAACGGTGCCCTGGAGCCGTACCGGGGGGCGGGGCCGCTCGCCGAGGCTGACGCCGACCGGCTCGCCGGGACCCTGCTCGGACTCGAACGGGCCGCGGGCCCCGGCCTGGGCGTCGGCCACTCGCTGACCATGACGCTGGTGGCCGAGCCCGCCTGAGCACCGCCCCCGCGGGTCAGTGGTGCTTGTCGGTCAGCGGCGGGAAGCGGTTCGGGCCCTCGTCCTGCTCGAACATCTCCGCGGCGGGACCGACGATCAGCCGGTCCGGCGGGGAGGCGACCCCGGTGTCCTTGCCGGGGTAGTCGAACAGGCCCAGGACGTGGCGCATGGCCTCGAGCCGTGCGCGCTTCTTGTCGTTGCTCTTGATCACCGTCCAGGGCGCGTCCTTGGTGTCGGTGTAGAAGAACATCGCCTCCTTGGCCTCGGTGTAGGCCTCCCACTTGTCCAGCGAGGCGAGGTCCATCGGGGACAGCTTCCACTGGCGCACCGGGTCGACCTGGCGGATCAGGAAGCGGGTGCGCTGCTCGTCGCGCGACACCGAGAACCACAGCTTCACCAGGTGCACCCCGGACCGGACGAGCATCCGCTCCAGCTCCGGGGTGGCCCGCAGGAATTCCATGTAGGAGCGGGGGTCGGTGAAGCCCATGACCCGCTCGACACCGGCCCGGTTGTACCAGGACCGGTCGAACAGCACGATCTCCCCGGCCGAGGGCAGATGCTGCACGTAGCGCTGGAAGTACCACTGGCCGGACTCGCGCTCGGTCGGCTTCTCCAGCGCCACCACCCGGCAGCCGCGGGGGTTGAGGTGCTCGGTGAACCGCTTGATCGTCCCGCCCTTGCCCGCGGCGTCGCGGCCCTCGAACAGCACGACGATCCGGTTGCCGGTGTCCTTGACCCAGTTCTGCAGCTTCAGCAGCTCGATCTGCAGCAGCCGCTTCTGGCGCTCGTACTCCAGGCGGGACAGCCGGTCGTCGTAGGGGTAGCCCTGGCGCCAGGTGTCGACCGGGCTGCCCTCGGGGTCGACGAGGGTCGGGTCGTCGTCGTCGGAGTCGTCGACCCGGAAGTGCCCGGGGTCGGCCGCGGCGGGGTGCGGGATCAGGGTGTCGGGGGCGTCGGCCTGAGGCTCGACCGGGGTCTCGTCCACGTGTGGCAACGCTGCGCGCCGGTCATGTCCGCAGAGCCACGCCCGGATGACGGCCGGGTGATCAGCGGGCAGCGGGACGGGGCCGGTCGTGCCAGTAGCCCTGCGCGTGGACCCGGTCCGGGGCGACGCCCGCCTCGTGCAGCAGCGCCCGCACCCGCGCCACCCGGGTGCTCTCGGTGGCGTTCCAGGCGTAGAAGTGCTCGCCGAGGCGGGCGGCCGCCCCACCGTGGGCGCCGGCCCAGTCGGCGACGGCGTCGAGCAGCGGGCGCCCGGGCCGACGGCAGACCTCCACCGTCACGCCCGGATGCGCGTCGGTGAGCCCGACGGCGTCGGCCGGGTCGCCGACCTCGACCAGCACCCGGCCCCGGTGGTGCGGCGGGAGCGCGGCGAGGATGCCGCGCACGGCGGGCAGCGCGGTCTCGTCGCCGGTGATCAGCACCTCGGTGGCGGGGCCCGGGTCCCACTGCACACCGTGGCCGGGGTTGCCGCGCCGCACGTCCGGCCCGGAGAGCAGGACGGCGTCGCCGGGGCGGGCGGCCGCGGCCCACGCGCTCGCCGGGCCCGGCCGGGAGTGGCGGAACACGTCGAGGTCGACCTCACCGCGCCCCGGCCGGACCGCGGCCGGGGTGTAGCTGCGCAGCACCGGCCGCGTGTCGGCGGGCAGCTCCCGCAGCCGGGCCCGCCACTCGCGTTCCAGCAGGCCCGAGGTGAGCGAGGAGGGGTAGCCGTCGGCCGGCGGGACCAGCAGCTTGACCCGCTGGTCCCGGCCGTGCGGGGCGAACCGCGCCAGCTGCGGACCGCCCAGGACGATCCGCCGGAACCCGGGGGAGGGCACGCCGACGGCGAGCACCCGGGCGGCGAACAGGACGTTCGGCGACGCCGACAGGGGGCTCACCGGCCCAGCGTCCGCTCGATGTCGTCGAGCACCTTCTGCCCGCCGA
Organism: Pseudonocardia sp. TMWB2A; assembly: GCF_017312135.1. Classification (NCBI taxonomy): domain Bacteria; kingdom Bacillati; phylum Actinomycetota; class Actinomycetes; order Pseudonocardiales; family Pseudonocardiaceae; genus Pseudonocardia; species Pseudonocardia sp. TMWB2A. The sequence continues at coordinate 4,388,014 of NZ_QKQY01000002.1, read as the reverse complement.
GCGGCCCGACCCCGGTGATCCAGACCGACTGGTCGACCGGGTGCAGCCGCGGGAAGACCTGCGCACGCACCGCCTGGACGGCCGGCGGCACCGCCGACGGCGACGCCGGGTCGGTCGCGGTCAGGAACACCTCGTCGGCGCGGGCCTGCTGGACCAGCTCGGGGGACAGGTCCACCGAGATCGAGTTCTCCCAGTCCCGTGGCGGGATGGTGAACCCGGCGCACTCCAGGGTGCTGCCCGCGAACGACGTCGGCCCGTACAGGGTGAGCAGACCGTCGCGGGGGCGGATCATCTGCGCGGTCCGCCCGGCCGTGTCGTGGGTCCGGGCCACCTCGGCGCAGCGGTCCCGGTAGCGGGTGAGCAGCTGCTCGGTGTCGGCCTCGCGGCCGAGCGCCCGGCCGACGAAGCGGACGTTGTCCTGCCACGGGTCGGCCTGCGAGGCCATGAACGCCGTCGGCGCGATCGCGGTCAGCCGGTCGTACAGCGCGGCGTGCCGGGACTCGGTGCCCAGGATCAGGTCGGGCCGCTGGGCCGCGATCCGCTCCAGGTCGGGCTCGGCGACGGTCCCGACGACCGTCACCTGCGCACCGGCGTCGCCGAGGTAGGCGGGCACCCCGGTGCCCTCGGACAGGACCCCGGCCCCGACCGGCGGGGCGTCGAGGGCGACGGTGGTGTCGAGCTGGACCGGCTCCAGCACGACGACCCGCTGCGGCGCGGCCGGGACGGTGACCTCGCCGCGTGCGGTGGCGACCGTGCGGGTCTCCCCGGAGTCGGTGGGGCCCGAGCCGGGCGCGGAGCACGCGGCGAGGAACAGGGTGAGCAGGGCGGCGAGGGCCACCGCGGCCCGGGGCGGCGTCACGGACGATCTCCTTCGGTCAGGTGAGGTGACCCTAACCCGAGACCGGTTCGGGATGGACTGTCCGGTTCCGGGAGATCGTCCGGCCGCCGCCGGGACCGCTCAGAGCTGCACCCCGCGGGTCAGCGCCCCGTCGACCACCAGGTTGGTGCCGCTGATCCGGCTCGCCCGCGGGCTGACCAGCGAGACCACCGCGTAGGCGGTCTCCTCCGGGGTGCCCATCCGGCCGGTCGGGTTGAGCCCCATCGCGTGCGCGTACAGCGCGGGGTCGTGCTGCTCGACGTTCGCCCACACCCCGCCGGGGAAGTAGACGTTGCCGGGGGAGACGGCGTTGGCCCGGATGCCCTTCGGCGCGAGGTCGAACGCCAGGCCGGAGACGTAGTGCACCAGCGCGGCCTTCATGACGCCGTAGGAGCCGTCGGCGAAGTCGATCTCGCGGCCGGACACGCTGGACACCGCGGTGACCGAGGCGGCGTCGCTGCGCTCCAGGTGCGGCAGCGCGGCCTCCACCAGGCGCACCGTGTGCAGCAGGTCGACCTCGAAGCTCGAGCGCCAGTTCTGCTCGCCCGGGCCGATCGCGAGCGCCGAGACGTTCGCGACGACCGCGTCGACGGCGCCGAAGCGCTCGGCGGAGGCGGCGACCCAGCCGGCCAGCGCGTCGCCGTCGGCGACGTCGACCGCGGTCCCGGCGACCTCGCCGGCGCCCGCGGCGCGCAGCTCCTGCTCGGCCGCGGCGACCCCGTCGGCGTCGCGGGCGCAGAACGCGACCCGCGCGCCCTCCGCCGCCAGCCCGGCGACGACCGCACGCCCGATCCCGCGCGACCCTCCGGTCACGAGCACGACACGACCGTTCAGCAGCATGTCCATGGAAAGGGCCTCTCTTACAGGGAGCGGGCCTGCTCGCGCAGGTGACGGTGGACGCCGCCGTAGGCCGCGGCGGCCGGGAGCAGCGCCTTCGCGATCTTGGTGACGGCGCTGTAGTTGGTGTCGACGACGTTGGCCAGCGGCGACTCCGCGGCCTGGGTGAGCAGCTGATAGGCGTCCAGCCGGTCCAGCCCGTACAGCTCGCCCAGCCAGGCGATCATCCCGACCTGGCTTGCCCGCCACGCGTCCTCCAGCGGACGGGAGGACCCGACGACGACGTAGTGGGTGTCGGTCTCGATCCGCGGCCACGCCGGGACCGGGGCGTTCTTGATCAGCTCGACGATCAGCACGACGTCCATCGCGCCCTCGACGGCCGTGCCGCAGCTCTCGCCCTCGCCCTGGCGGTAGTGGCCGTCGCCGACCGAGAACAGCGCACCGGGCACGTTGACCTGCAGGTAGCAGGTGGCCCCGGCGCGCATCTCCGGGGTGTCCATGTTCCCGCCGAACACGTCGGGCACCAGCGAGCTGCGCACCTCCCGCCCGGGCGGGGCGACGCCGACGGTGCCGAGCATCGGGTTGCACGGCAGCTCCAGGCGCAGGTCCGCGCTCGTCGCCTCGAACAGCACCGTCCCCGCGGCCCGGTCGAGCTGGTAGATCCAGGTCCGCTCGGGCAGCGGCTCGTGCAGCAGCGCGGTGCGGTCGGTCGTCGACAGCGCCCCGAACAGCGGGATCAGGGTGGAGGCACCCCAGTCCCGGGCCGGTGTCAGCTCCACGAGGTGGATGGCCAGGGTGTCGCCCGGCTCGGCGCCCTCCACGTGGAACGGCCCGGTCTGCGGGTTCACCTCGCTCATGTCGAGCACCGCGCTCGGCCGGTCCGAGGTGGACGTGAGCCGCCCGGAGAACGCGTCCTCGGTCCACAGCCGCAGGCAGGTCCCGGGCGCGACCCGGCGCACCGGGGGCACGCCACCGAAGGTCCAGGCGAACTCGTGCCGTTCCGGCCGGTATTCCACGACGTGCATGGATCGCATCCTGGCCCCCTCCGCGCGTCGCGGGCAACGGTTTCCCGCCGCACCGCGACCGCCCGGTCGTCGATCCCCCCGGGTGGGCCGCCGAGCCGGTACGTTCGCGCGATGGCCCGGTACTTCGACGTGCACCCGCAGAACCCGCAGCCGCGCAGCATCGGACAGGTCGTGGACCTCGTGCGGTCCGGCGGCCTGATCGCCTACCCGACCGACTCGTGCTTCGCGCTGGGCTGCTCGCTGGGCAACCGCGACGGCCTGGAGCGGATCCGGCAGATCCGCAAGCTCGACGACCGGCACCACTTCACCCTCGTGTGCGCGGAGTTCGCGCAGCTCGGGCAGTTCGTGCAGATCTCCAACGCCGTGTTCCGCGCGGTGAAGGCGTCCACCCCGGGCAGCTACACCTTCATCCTCCCGGCCACCAAGGAGGTGCCCAAGCAGCTGCTGCACCCGAAGAAGAAGACCGTCGGCGTGCGCATCCCCGACCACGCCACCACCCAGGCGCTGCTGGCCGAGCTGGGGGAGCCGCTGCTGTCCTCGACGCTGCTGCTGCCCGGCCACGACGAGCCGATGACGCAGGGCTGGGAGATCAAGGAGGAGCTGGAGAACCAGGTCGACGCGGTCATCGACTCCGGGGACTGCGGCACCGAGCCGACCACCGTCGTCGACCTGTCCGGCGACGAGCCGGAGATCGTGCGGCACGGTGCGGGGGACCCGTCGCGGTTCGAGTGAGGACCCCTCCGGCGCGGCCGCCCGGCCGCCCGTCGTGCCCGTCCGGGCACCTCTGGTGACCCGCCGGCGGGGGGCGCGCCGCCCGCCCGTCCACGATCCACCGCCCACCGCATCAGAGCGAGCGCTGGGCGGACCGACGAGTAGGCTTCGCAACCGTCCCGCCCGCTACCCGAGCGGGTACTGACGTGGCGTCCGACCCCGGGCGCCGTCCGAACGGTTCGGAGGACGATCGCGTGGCGCGAGACGACCCGCCGCCCAACCCGTCCGGCCCGGCGGGTGCCTCGGCCGGGGACGCGGTGCTCGCCGCGATCGCGCACCGGCTGCGGGCCCGTTCGGAGCGCCAGCAGCTGCTGACCGAACGCCTGCGTGCCGGTGAGCTGCGCCCGGGTGCGCTGGCCGACCTCGCCGAGCTGGCGGCGGCCGCCCGCCGCGGGGCCCGCGACGGCGACCACATCCTCGTCCTCGCCGGCGCCCCCCGCGGGCCCCGGCTCGCCGCCCCGCCGACCCCGCTCGGGCAGGCGCTCAACACCGTCGTCTCCGCGAGCGAGGCGGCCTCGCGCACGATCGTCCCGCCGACCCCGAGCGTCTCGGTCGACGCGACCGCCGAGCCCGTCCTGGGCCAGATCCTGGCCGAGCTGCTCGCCCACGCCGCGAGCGCCACCCCGGCCGGGGAGCGCATCGAGCTGCTGACCCGCTGGGGTCCCGACGGCGGGATCGTCGTCGAGCTCCAGGGGACCCAGCCGCCGCGGCACCGCACCCCGGTCGAGGAGCTGGACCGGGCGCTGGGCTCGGCGACCCCCGGCGGCCCGGTCGCCCCGCAGGAGATCGGCCTGCACGTGGCCGCGCGGCTGGCCCGCGCCATCGGTGCCCGGCTCGGCGTCCGCGCTCCCGCCGGGAACTCCGCGATCGCCCCGATCGCCGTGCTCCACCTGCCGTCCTCGGTCCTCGGCGGTGGCCGCTCGGAGTCTGCGGCGCCCGCCGCGGAGCCGCAGCCGGCCGAGTCCGTCGAGCAGGCCGGGACCGGGGCGACGGCGTCGCTGCGCCGCCCGGCACCGGACGCCGCCCCCGCCCCCGCACCGGCCGCGTCGGCGGACGTGCCGTGGCCGCCCCGGGAGACCCCGGTGGCGGAGCCCGAGCGCAGCTGGCCGCCGGTCGCTCCCGAACGGGACGAGCCCGCGGCACCCGCCGGGCTGCCCCGCCGTGCCCCCCGCCCGGCCGGCGGGATCGCGGCCGCGGCCCCCTTCGCCGGCTCCGGTGCCCCGGCTGCCCGTCCGCACGCCCCCGGCCCGGCCGGTCCCGGCTCGGGCCCGCGCCCGCCGTACGGGCCGCCGTCGCCGGCCACGGGCCCGGCGCGCAACGGCGCCCCGCCACCGCCGCCCGCGCCGGAGGACCCCCCGGCCACCGAGGCACTTCCCGTCACCGGTGCGGCGGGGACGACCCCACCGGTGGAGCTGTTCGGACCGTTCGACTCGGAGGTGCCGGTGCCCGTGGACGACGCGGACGACACGCCGATCTTCGCGGCGGTCGCCTCGGCCTGGTTCCGTGAGCCGGGATCGACCGAGACGACGGCGCTCCCGGTCACGCCGAACGACAACTGGCGCACCGCGGGCGACGCCGAGTTCGACGCCGCCCGGATCCGGGCCGACCGGGTCGTCGACCTGCCGACCACCGCGCAGGGCCTGCCGCAGCGCCTGCCCGGGCAGGCGATGGTGCCGCCGTCGTGGCGGGACACCCCGAACGGCGTCGCGCCGACCGGGTCGCGGGAGCGCCAACCCGACCGGGTGCGCAACCGGCTGGCCAGCTACCAGCGCGGTCTGCGCGAGGGCCGCCACCGCGCCGCGGAGGACCACGGCCCGCACGGACCGGCCGGTGGTGCGCGCAACGGCGCCGTCAACGGCGCGCCGGTGCCCGGCGGGCACCGCAACGGCCACCACCTCGACGACGGCGACGACCGCAGCGTCGGCTGATCACCACTCGTGCGGCGTCCCGGCGGCCCAGCCGTCCGGGTCGTCCCACGCCTGCAGGGTGCGGCCGCTGACGAAGCGCCGCCGCGCCCCGGTCACCGGGTCGTCGAACTCCAGGGCACGCGAGAGCAGCTGCAGCGGGCGGGTGAAGTCCGCCGGTGCCCGCCGGTGCAGCTCGGGGTAGACGTCGTCGCCGAGGATCGGCACGCCCAGCCCGTTCAGGTGCACCCGCAGCTGATGGGTCCGCCCGGTGCGCGGGGTCAGCCGGTAGCGGGCCCGCTCGCCCCGCACCCCGGCGAGCTCGACGCGGGTCTCGGCGTTCGGCTCGCCGTCCTCGGTGACGGCGGCGAACACCCCGGGGCGCTTCACGATCCGCGACACCTCGGTGCGCGGCAGCTCCAGGTCCGGGTCGAACCGGGCGAGCGCCTCGTAGGTCTTCGTGACCCGGCCGCGGGCGAACAACGTCTGGTAGGCGCCGCGCAGCTCGGGTCGCACCACCAGCAGCAGGATCCCCGCGGTGGCGCGGTCGAGCCGGTGCGCCGGGCTGAGCGCGGGCAGCCCCAGCTCGTGGCGCAGCCGCACCAGCACGGTCTGGCGGACGTGGCTGCCCCGCGGGATCGTCGCCAGCAGGTGCGGTTTGTCGACGACGACCACGTCGTCGTCGGCGTGCAGCACCGGCAGCCCGAACGGCACCGGTACCTCGTCGGGCTCGTCGCGGTAGAGCCACAGCGTCGTCGACGGCGTGTACGGCGTGGCCGGGGTGACCGGGCCGGCCGCGGTCACGATCTCCCCGGCGGCCAGCCGCGCGTCGATCCGCTCCGCGACGTGCGGGAACCGGTCGACGAGGTGGTCGCGCATCGTCGCCCACCCGCCGGTCGCCGGGGTGCGGACGCGGGCCGGCGCGAGGCCGTCGACCGTCGGGAGCGGGGACGCCTCCCGGGACGTGCGGCGCCGGCGGGATCTCACGGGGCAGCAGCCTACGATGGCCCCTCGTGAGCTGGACGTCCTACGGTGCCTATCTGTTGATCGTCGTCGGGCTGGTGCTGATGCCCGGCCCGGACACCTTCGTGATGCTGCGCGCCTCGCTGGTCGGCGGGCGCGCGGGCGGGCTGTCGACGCTGGCCGGGGTGTTCACCGGCAACGCCCTGCAGGGCAGCGCCGCGGCGTTCGGGCTCGGTGTGCTCGTCGCGAGCTCGCACACCGCGTTCACCGTGATCCGCTGGGCCGGGGTGGTCTACCTCTGCGTGCTCGGGGTGCAGGCGCTGCGGGCCGCGCGCCGCGGGGACTACCCCGTGGTCCCCGACGGCGGTCCGCGGGTGCCGGTGCGGCGGTCGTTCCTGGTCGGCTTCGGCTCGAACATCACCAACCCGAAGGTGCTGGTCATGTACCTGTCGGTGCTGCCGCAGTTCCTCGTGCCCGGGGTGACGACCACCGCCGACGCGCTGCTGCTGGCGCTGTCGGTGGCGGTGCTCGGCGGCGTCTACGGGGTGGGCCTGGTCCTCGCCGTGCACCGGGCGCGGGCCTTCTTCACCCGGCGCCGCGTGCGCCGCGCCGGTGACGTCGTCGCCGGGGTCGCGCTGATCGGGTTCGGCGGGGCGCTGGCCGCGACCTGACCTGCGGGGTTGCCCGCATGGTGGGTCTGTGTTCATGATGTGGGTACGACACTGTCGTCGATGCCCAGGGGGATCATCGTGTCGGACACCGTCATCGTGGTGAACACGGCCGTCGCCGTGCTCGCCGTCGTCGTGCTGATCGTGAGGTTCCGGCTCAACCCGGTGATCTCCCTCGTGATCGGCGCCGTCTACCTGGGCCTGACCGCCGGCCTGGGGGTGACGGGGACGGTCGACGCGGTCACCGGCGGGTTCGGCGACATCCTGGCCGACGTCGGGCTGCTCATCGCCTTCGGTGTCCTGACCGGCGCGATGCTGCACCACGCGGGCGCCATCGAACGGCTGGTCTCCGCGCTGCTGACGGCCTGCGGCCCGCGCGGGATGCCCTACGCCACCGCCGTCACCGTCTCCACCGCACTCCAGTCGATCTTCGTCGACGTGCTGCTGGTCATCTCCGCGCCGCTGGCCCGCCGGATCGCCCCGCGCATCGGGGACAAGGGGCTGCCGCGGATGGCGACGGCGCTCGCGATCGGCCTGGAGTGCGGGATCGTGTTCATGGTCCCCGGTGTCGGCGCGGTCGCGCTCGCCGGTGTGCTCGGGGTGCCGCTGGGCCAGATGCTGATCCTGGGCCTGGTCGTCGTGGTGCCGACCGTGCTGATCGCGACCGGGATCATGTCCGTGCTGCTGCGCCGCGGCTGGTGGGACCCGCACCGCGACGAGCAGGAGCCGGTCGCCGCGGGCGTGCCCGCCGGTGCGGAGGCCCACGCGCCGGACAGCGCCGCACCCGACGCCGCACCCGACGCCGCACCCGACGCCGGGAGCGCCGGCGGACGGCCCACCGGTGCCGGTTCCCCGGACGGCGGGGGCGCGGTCCCGGCCGCCGTCGGCACCGCGGTGTCCGGCACCGCGCGTCGCGAGCTGCCGCTGGCCCTGCTGTTCGGGCCGCTGCTGGTGGGCCTGCTGCTCATCGCCGCGGGCGCCGTCCTCGACGCCGCCGGGATCACCCACCCCGTCATCGCGTTCCTGGGCGAGCCGGTGATCGCGCTGCTGCTCGCGCTGATCGGGACCACCGCCGTCGTCGGCGTCGCCCACGGGCGCGGCATGGTCGAGTCCGCGGTCTCCGACGGGTTCCGCGAGAGCGGGCAGATCCTCATCCTCACCGGCGTCGGTGGCTCGCTCGCCACCACGATCTCCGACGCCGGGCTGGGCGAGATCCTCGGCCGCTTCTTCTCCGCCAGCACCGCCGCCCCGCTGCTGATGGTGTGGCTGATCGCCGCCGTGCTGCACGTCGCGATCGGGTCGGTGACGATCTCGGCGATCACCGCGGCCGGCGTGCTCGCCCCGGTCGCCCCGGTGATCGGCCTGGCCCCGGTGCTGATCGCGCTTGCCGCCGGTGCCGGGGCGCTGTTCGCCATCCACGTCACCTCGAACACGTTCTGGCTGCTGCAGTCGCTGCTCGGACAGTCCGTGCGCGGGACGCTCAAGACCTGCTCGGTCGGGGTCTCCATCGCCTCCGTCGTCGCGATCCTGGTGATCCTGCCGCTGTCGCTCGTCGTCTAGGGAGAGTCGTGTCGCAACTTCCACTGTCCGGGGTCCGGGTGCTCGAGCTCGGCAACTACATCGCCGCCCCCACCGCGGGACGCCTGCTCGCCGACTTCGGCGCCGAGGTGATCAAGGTCGAGCGTCCCGGCACGGGCGACGAGATCCGCAACTGGCGGCTCTACGCCGGGGACACCTCGATGCTGTACCGGACGCTGAACCGCAACAAGCGCTCCATCACCCTCGACATGCGTTCGGCCGCGGGGAAGCAGGCCGTGCTGGACCTGGCCGCCCGCTCCGACGTGGTGCTGGAGAACTTCCGGCCCGGCACGCTGGAGAAGTGGGGGCTGGGCCCGGCCGAGCTCGACGCCGTCAACCCCGACGTCGTGCTCGTGCGGATCTCGGCGTTCGGGCAGACCGGGCCGCTGTCGTCGCGGCCGGGGTTCGCCGCCGTCGCCGAGGCGATGGGCGGGCTGCGCGCGCTGGTCGGGGAGGCCGACCGGCCGCCGTCGCGGACCGGGGTGTCGATCGGGGACTCGATCGCCGGGCTCTACGGCGCGTTCTCCGCGATGATGGGCCTCTACCAGCGCGAGAGCCGCACCGACCGGCCCGCGCTGGATCGGCGCTGCATGGACGTCGCGCTCAACGAGGCCGTGTTCTCGATGATGGAGTCGCTCGTCCCCGACCACCTCGCCTACGGCGTCGAGCGGCGCCGCGTCGGCGGGCGGATGGAGGGCATCGCCCCGTCCAACGCCTACGTCTGCGCGGACGGGGGCAGCGTCGTCATCGCCGGCAACGGCGACTCCATCTACGGCCGGTTCATGACCGTCATCGGCCGCGCGGACCTGGGCGGCGACCCGGACCTGGCCTCCAACGCGGGCCGCTGGGCGCGCCGCGACGAGCTCGACAGCGCCATCGAGACCTGGACCCGCTCGCTGCCCCGCGACGAGGTCCTCGCGAAGCTGGAGGAGGCGGGCGTCCCGGCCGGGCCGATCCACTCCGCCGCCGACATCGTCGCCGACGAGCAGTTCCGCGCCCGCGACATGGTCCAGTACTTCGACGTCGACACCGGCGGCGACGAGCCCGCCCGGGTCGGGTTCCCCGGCATCGTGCCGGTGCTCGACGGCCGCTCGGTCCCGGTCCGCTCGGTCGGGCCGGACCTGGGCGCCGACACCGCCGACGTACTCGGCGGGCTGCTCGGGTACACCCCGGACACGATCCGGGCCGCATCGGGGGAGGACGCATGAGCACCGACGGGGTCGTCCTGCGGGACGTCACGCTGCGCGACGGGCTCCAGCTCACCGGCAAGCCGCTGCCCACCGACCGCAAGGTCGGGCTGGTCCGCGCGCTGCTCGGTGCGGGCGTGCCGGAGCTGGAGATCGGGTCGCTGGCCCGCGGCGACCTGGTGCCGCCGCTGGCCGACACCCTCGACGTCGTCGCCGCGCTGACGCCGGAGGAGCTGGAGCGCTGCTGGGTGTGGGTGGCGACGCCGCGGCACGTGCAGAAGGCGGTGGCCGCCGGGGCCCGCAACGTGCAGTACTGCTTCTCGGTGTCCGACGCGCACAACAACGCCAACATCGGCCGTGACACCGCGGTCTCCCTCGACGCGATGCCGCAGGCCGTCGAGTACGCGCGCGCCGCGGGCGGACGCATCCAGCTGTGCCTCGCGACGGCGTTCACCTGCCCGTTCGACGGCCCCGTCGACCCGGACCGGGTGGTCGAGATCGTCGCCGACCCGCGCACCGCGGGCTCCTGCGACGTCGTCGTCTGCGACACCCTCGGGCAGGCGAACCCGGCCGAGGTCGCCTCGCTGGTCGGGCGCGTCGCCGCGGTCGCCGACGGCCGTCGCGTCGCCTTCCACGGCCACGACACCTGGGGCCAGGGCGTCGCGAACGCGCTCGCCGCGGTGCAGAACGGTGCGACCGTCCTCGACGGCGCGCTGGGCGGACTGGGCGGGTGCCCGTTCGCGCCCGGCGCCAGCGGCAACACCGCCAGCGAGGACCTGCTGTTCGCACTGCGCCCGGACTGGCTGACCCCCGCGGTGCTGGCCGAGCTCGTGACCTGGTCGGAGGACCTGCTCGCCGAGCTGGGGGAGCCGATGCGCTCGGCGACCGCGCGCGGCGTCCGCTCGAACGCCGAGGCCTTCCCGTGGACGGCGGGGCCGCGCGGCTGAACCGCCCGGCCCGCGCCCGCCGGGTCAGCCCGGCGGGCGCCCGCCGAGGGTGCGGGTCAGCCGCTCCGCGGCCCCGACCAGCAGGTCCACGCACTTCTCGCACTCCGAGCGGCCGAACCGGATGGTCGGCCCGCTGACGGTGAGCGCCGCGGTCACCTCCCCGGCATGGTCGAACACCGGCACGGACAGCCCGGAGCCGCCGTCGTCGCGCTCGGCGACGGTGATCGCGAACCCGTCGCGACGGGTGTCGGCCACCAGCTCCCGCAGCCGCTCCGGGCTGGTCACGGTCCGGTCGGTCAGCGGCTCCAGGGGGCCGGACAGCACGTGCTCGGCCCGCTCGGGTGCCCAGGCCAGCAGCACCCGGCCGGCCGAGCCGGTGTGCAGCGGCACGATCCGCCCGACGTGCATCTCCCGGCGCAGCGCGTGCCGCGTCTCGGCGACGGCGACGCACACCCGGTGCCTGCCCTCGGCCCGGAACAGCGACGCGGTCTCCCCGGTGGTGTCGCGCAGCTCGCGCAGCAGCGGCCCGGCCAGCTCCAGCAGGTCCACCCCGCGGGCCGCGGCCCCGGCCCAGTAGGCCATCCGGATCCCGATCCGGACCCGGTCCCCGACCCGGTCCAGCAGCCCCTCGGCGACCATGTTGGACACCAGCCGCTGCACCGTCGAGGTCGGGATGCCGGTCGCCTGCTGGATCTCGCCCAGCCCGAGCACCGGGCGCTGCAGGGTGAACGCGTCCAGGATGTCGGTGATCTTGCCGAGCACCAGGAGCCGCTTCGGGCCCTCGGTGGTCATCCCGCGACCCGGTCCAGGAAGGCCCCCGCCGCCTCGCGGTAGCGCTCCCACGCCGCCGGGGCCGGGTCGGCCTCGTAGCGTGCCGGTTCGGCACCGGCGCTCCACGACGGCGGCGTCGCGCCGCCGTGCAGCGCCCACGCGGCCTGGCGGGCGGCGCCGTCGGCCACGTACTCGCCGGGCTCGGGCACCCGCACCGGCACCTCGAACACCTGGGCGGCGATCCGGCAGACCGCCTCGGAGCGGGCCGCCCCGCCGACCAGGGTCACCCCGGACACGGTGACGCCCTGCTCGCGCAGCGCCTCCAGCCCGACCCGCTGCGCGGACAGCATGCCCTCGACCGCGGCCCGGGCCAGGTTCTCCCGGGTCCCCGACGCCAGCGTCCACCCGTGCAGCGCGCCGGTCGCGTCGGGCAGGTTCGGGGTCCGCTCGCCCTCCAGGTAGGGCACCACGACCAGGCCGCCCGCGCCCGGCTCGGCGGCCAGCGCGAGGCGGCCCAGCTCGTCGTGGTCCACGCCGAGGAGCCGCCGGGTCGCGTCCAGCACCCGGGAAGCGTTGAGCGTGCACACCAGCGGGAGGTAGGCGCCGGTGGCGTCGGAGAACCCGGCGACGATCCCGGACGGGTCCTGGGCGCGGCGCTCCGAGCGGGCGAACACCGTGCCGGAGGTGCCCAGCGAGACGACGACGTCGTCGCCGGCGTCGACACCCAGCCCGGCGGCCGCGTTGTCGCCCGCCCCGGCGCCGACCCGGATCCCGCCCGGCCCGTCGACGGACTCCGCCGGGCCGAGCAGCCGCGGCAGCACCGGCGTCGACCCGAAGAAGCGTTCCAGCAGCTCGGGGCGGTAGTCGACGCCGTCGAACCAGCCGGTGCCCGAGGCGTCGGACCGGTCGGTGACCAGCTCGTCGAGACCCGCGCCGCCGGGGAGCCCGCCACCGCGGAGCTTCCAGGTCAGCCAGTCGTGCGGCAGGCACACCGCCGCGGTGCGGGCGGCGTGGTCGGGCTCGTTCCCGGCGAGCCAGCGCAGCTTGGCCAGGGTGATCGAGGCCACCGGCACGACGCCGGTCGTCTCCGCCCACCGCTGCGCGCCGAACTCGTCGACGAGCTCACGGGCGGCGGCGGCCGAGCGGGTGTCGTTCCACAGCAGCGCGTCGCGGACGACCTCGCCGCGGTCGTCGAGGCAGACCATGCCGTGCTGCTGGCCCGCGACCGACAGCGCCGCGACGCCGTCGAGGCCGCCCGCGTCGTCGATCGCGGCCTGCAGCGCCTCCCACCAGATCCGGGGCGCGATCTCCGTGCCGTCCGGGTGCGCGGCGCGCCCGGAACGGACGAGCTCGCCGGTGTCGGCGTCGCGGACGACGACCTTGCAGGACTGGGTGGAGGAGTCCACCCCGAGCACCAGTGCCATGCCCCCAGCCTGCCATCGCCGGACCGGCGCGGCGGGAGACAGGCGGGGTGGATCGGTGCCAGGGTGGTCCCATGAGCGACGAGCAATGGTTCTACTGCCTCAAGCACGGCACCGTGGAGACCGCCGACGGCTGCCGGTCGGCCGACCGGCTCGGCCCGTACCCGGACAAGGCCACCGCGGCCCGCGCGCTGGAGATCGCCAAGGAGCGCACCGAGTCCGAGGACCGCAAGGATCGCGAGTGGAACGCCGGGGGCTCCGGGGCGTCCTGAGATGAGCGCGTCGAGCGACGGGGGCCGGGTCGTCGTCGTCACCGGCGGGAGCCGGGGGATCGGGCGGGCGGCGTGCGCGGCGTACGCGGCCCGCGGCGACACGGTCGTCGTCGCCAGCCGCAGGGCCGAGGCGTGCACCGCGCTGGCCGCCCAGCTGACCGCGGAGCACGGCACGCCCGCGCTGGGCGTCGGCTGCCACGTGGGCCGCTGGGCGGACTGCGACGCGCTGGTGGACCGGGTGCTCGCCGAGTACGGCCGGATCGACGTGCTGGTCAACAACGCCGGCATGTCCCCGCTCTACGGGTCGCTCACCGAGGTCACCGAGGAGCTGTTCGACAAGGTCCTCGCGGTGAACCTGCGCGGCGCCTACCGGCTCGGGGCCCGCTGCGGGGAGCTCATGGCCGCGGCGGGCGGCGGCGCGATCGTGAACGTCTCCTCGGTCGCGGCGGTCATGCCCGGCCCCGGCGAGCTGCCCTACGCGCTGGCCAAGGCCGGGCTCAACGCCCTGACCGTCGGGCTCGCCCGCGCCTACGCGCCGTCGGTGCGGGTCAACACGGTGATGCCCGGTCCGGTCCGGACCGACATCGCCGAGCACTGGACCGAGGAGTTCCGCTCGCAGATCGCCGGCACCGTCCCCGCCGGACGGGTGGGGGAGGTCGCCGAGGTCGTCGGCGCGATCCTCTACCTGACCGGCCCGGACGCCAGCTACACCACCGGCGCGACGATCAAGGTCGACGGCGGGATGGCGTGGTCGACGTGAGGTCCCCGGCCGACGTCGTCGACCGGGCCGCGCTCGGGGCCTGGCTGCGCGAGCAGGGCCTCGGCGACTGGTCCGGCGAGCTGGAACCGGTCGGCGGCGGCACCCAGAACGTGGTGCTGCGCACCGTCGTCGACGGCAGGCCGCTGGTCCTGCGCTCCCCGCCGGTGCACCCGCGGCCGGGGTCGGCCCGCACCCTCGCCCGCGAGATCACCGTGCTCGGCGCGCTGCGCGGCACCGACGTGCCGCACCCGGAGCTCGTCGCCGCCTGCACCGACGCCGAGGTGCTCGGCAGGCCGTTCTACCTGATGTCCGACGTGGACGGCGTCAACCCCGGCGAGCGGGTCTCGCCCGAGCAGGCCGCGACCCCGGCGCTGCGGCACGGAGCGGTGCTCGACGTGGCCCGGGCCGCGGCCCGGCTGGGACGTCTCGACCCGGCCGCCGTCGGGCTCGACGGGCTGCGCCGCCCCGGCCCGTTCCTGGAACGGCAGGTGCCGCGCTGGACCGAGCAGCTCGCGTCCTACTCCGAGGTGCCCGGCTACGACCCGGGCGACCTGCCCGACGTGGCCGTCGCCGCGGACTGGCTGACCCGGCACCGGCCGCCCGAGCCGGAACCGGGCGTCGCGCACGGGGACCTGCACCTGAACAACGTGCTGCTGGACCGGACCCGGCCGCGGGTGGCCGCGCTCGTCGACTGGGAGATGTGCACCGTCGGCGATCCGCTGCTCGACCTCGGCTGGCTGCTGGTCACCTGGCCGGTCGACCCCGTCGGGTTCGGCGCCGGGACCGAGCTCGCCGGGCACGGCGGGCTCCCCACCCGGGCCGAGCTCGTCGCCGCCTACGTCGACGCCGGCGGCCGCGACACCACCGGCATCACCTGGTACGCGGGGCTGGCCGCGTTCAAGCTGGGCGTGGTGCTGGAGGGCACCTGGGCGCGGGTCGCCGCGGGCGAGGCGGACCGCGCGGTGGGGGAGCGGCTGCACGGCGCGGCCGTCGCGCTGCTGGAGCTGGCCGTGCGGATCGCCTGCGACGAGTGGGCCGTCAGCGCGGGGTGAGCCGCACCGGGATGCCGCCCACCGGCACCGGCAGCGAGGTGTTGTCCCAGCGCAGCCGGTAGGAGGGCTCGACGCTCCACCGGTAGCGGCGCAGCATCTCGTGCAGGATCGCGGTGACCTCGAGGGTCCCGAAGTGCAGCCCGATGCACTTGTGCACGCCGCCGCCGAACGGGATCCACGCGTCGCGGTCGGAGCGGTCCTCGCGCCGGTCCGGGCCGAACCGCTCGGGGTCGAAGCGCTCCGGGTCGGTCCAGCAGGACCGGTCGTAGTGGTTCACCGCCTGTGCGACGACGACCCGCGTCGCCGCCGGCACGTGGTGCCCGGCGACCGTGGTGTCCTTCACCGCCGTCCGCATGACCAGTGGTACCGGCGCGTCGAGCCGCAGGGCCTCCCGGATCACCAGGTCCAGCGAGGTCAGCTCGCGCAGCTCGGCCACGGTCGGGGCGCGGTCCCCGATCCGCTCGGCGAGCGCGTCGGACTCGGCGCGGCAGCGCTCCTGCCAGACGGGGTTGCGCGCGAGGTGGTGCGCCGCCGACGCCGTCGTGGTGGTCGAGGTGTCGTGCGCGGCCATCATCAGGAAGATCATGTGGTTGACGACGTCGTCGTCGGAGAACGTCTCGCCGTCGTCGGTGCGGGCGTGGCACAGCGCGGAGAACAGGTCGGTGCCCCCGCCCGCGCGCTTGGCCGCCAGGTTCTCCCGGAACCAGTTCTCCAGCACCACCCGTCCGCGCAGCCCGCGCCGCCACCGGGTGCCGGGCAGGTCCTTGCGGACGAAGGAGTTCGCGGCCCGGACGCAGTCGACGAACGCCCGGTTCACCGCCTCGGCCTCCGGCCCGGAGCGGGCGTCCATGAACACCGCCTGCGCCACGTCCAGGGTGAGCCGCTTGAGCGCCGGGTAGAGCCGCAGCCGCTCCGGCCAGGTCGGCAGCACCTCGCGCACGACCGGGGTGGTCGCGGCGACGTAGCTGGAGATGCGGTCCGCGGTGAACGCCTCCTGCATGATGCGCCGGTGTGCGCGGTGCTCGTCGAAGTCGAGCAGCATCAGGCCGCGGTGGAAGAACGCGTCGACCGTCGCACGCCACCCCTCCTGGGAGAACGCCTTGTCCCGGTTGGTGAGCACCTCCCGGGTGGCGGCCGGGCCGGTCACGACGATCGCCCGGCCTGCCGGGGACCGCATCCACCACACCGGGCCGAGCGCCTCGGTGCGGGCGCGGGTGAAGCGGTGCCCGAACCGGACGTAGGCCAGCGCGTGGCCGAGCAGCGGCATGCCGTCGTCGCCGGGGACCTCGGCCAGGCCTTGCGGTGCCGGGCCGAACGGTGCGGGGCGGCGGCCCTGGGCGCCGGTGGCCAGCAGCGCGTCGTCGAGCCGGTCGGGCGCGGGCAGGGTCAGGACGGACGACCAGCGCTCACGCGCCTGCTGCACCAGCTTCACGGGCCTGCTCCTCGGGCGTCGACGTCGGTGTCCCCGCCGAAGTTAGACACATTCGGCAGAACTGTCCAGGCAATGGACGGGCCGTGTCATGATGTCGGCCATGAGCGAGCGGCGGACGATGGCGCGGCGGGCCCGCGACGAGCTGCGCGGTGAGGTCCTCGACGTCGCCGAACGCCTCGCGGTCGCGGGCGAACGACCGTCGATGCCCGAGCTCGCCCGCCGGGTCGGGGTCAGCAGGCAGACCCTCTACAGCGAGTTCGGCGACCGGGACGGCCTCGCCGCGGCCCTGGTGCTGCGCGCCACCGACCGGTTCCTCGACCGGATCGAGGCCGCCCTCGACGGCGAGCCCGACCTGTACGCGGCCTGGGTCGCCGCGGCCGACGCCGCCCTCACCGAGGCGGGGGAGAACCCGCTGATCAAGGCCCTGCTCAGCGGCGACGCGGCGGTCCCGTCCGCGTTCGGCACCGACTCCGGCCCGATCATCGCGGCCGCGGCCGAGCGGTCCGCGGGCTACCTGCGCCGGGTCCGGCCCGAGGCTCGCGAGCAGGACGTCCGGCTCGCCGCCCAGACCGCCGCCCGGCTCACCGTCAGCCACATGGTGCTCCCCACGGGCCCGGCCGCGCGCTCGGCCGAGGACATCGCGACGGTGGTGGTGCGGACGCTCGGCGACGCCTAGCTCCGGACGGCGTCGCCCGCCCCGCGGGGCAGCCGCAGCACGTCCAGTGCCACCACCAGCGCCAGTACCGCGAACACCGCGAAGGTCACCCGGAACGCGGCCGGCGCGTCACTGGTGAGCGCGGCGGCCCCGGCCAGCACCGCGGAGGCCAGCGCGACCCCGAGCCCCATCGACGTCTGCTGCACCACCGCGGCCAGGGTGTTCGCGTGCCGCAGCTCGGGACCGGTCACGTCGGTGAAGGGCAGGATCGAGTACATCGTCAGGCCCACCGACCGGGCCGCCCCGCTCAGCGCGCACACCACGACGACGGCCACGATCCCGGCGTCCGGCGACCAGGTGGCGGCGACCGCCAGGGTCGCGGCGACCGCGACCGCCGCGGTGGCGGCCATCGTCCGCAGCCCGAACCGGCGGATCAGCGCCGTCGTCGCCGGCTTGGCCGCGATGTTGCCCGCGAACACCGCGACCACGACCGCACCCGCCGTCGTCGCGCTCCAGCCGAACACCTGCTGGAACAGCAGCGGCAGCAGGAACGGCACCGCCGTCACGACCGCCCAGAACAGCGCGCCGCCGACCGAGGACGCCCGGAACGTCCGGACCCGCAGCACCCGCACGTCCACCAGCGGGTGCGCGGTCCGCAGCAGGTGCCGTCCGGCGACGGCCAGCACCACCGCGCCCGCCGCCACCGCGACGCCCGCCGCGACCGGCAGGCCGTGGTCGACCAGCGCCGAGGACGACACCAGCCCGCCCAGCCCGGCCGCGCACAGCACCAGTCCCGGCACGTCCAGCGGCCCCGCCCCGCGACCGGGGGTGTCCGGCACCCAGCGCAGCGCCAGCACCAGGCCGAGGACCCCGATCGGCACGTTGATCAGGAACATCCAGTGCCAGCTCGCGTACGTGGTGAGCAGCGCCCCCAGCAGCGGTGCCACCACCGGCGCCGCCAGCCCCGGCCAGACGATCCACGCCATCAGCCGCGGCACGTCGCGCTTGGCGACGCCGTCGAGCAGCATCAGTCGCCCGACCGGCACCATCATCGCCGCGCCGACCCCCTGCACCACCCGCCACCCGACGAGCTCGGCGAGCGTCCCGCTGCTCGCGCACCCCACCGACGCCAGTGTGAACACCGCGATCGCGGCCGTGAGCACCCACCGCGGCCCGAACCGGCCGGTCAGCCAGCCACCGGGCGGCAGGGCGACGGCGAGCGCCACCAGGTAGGCCGCGACCACCAGCCCCACCGACGACGGCGTGGTGCCGAGCGCGCGGGCCAGCGGCTCGGCCGAGGTCGTCACGATCGTGACGTCGAGGTTCTCCATCACGAAGCAGCCCGCGACGAGGGCTGCGAGCCGCCGGGGGATCGGGGATGTCTGCACGACGCAAGCGTGCATGGTGCAATGGTTGAGCACCAGTTCCGATTGCTCAGCCTAGGATTGCGTCCCGTGCAACTCCCGGACCTGAACCTGCTGCCCGCGCTGGACGCCCTGCTCCGCACCGGCAGCGTCACCGGCGCGGCCGCGGAGCTGGACGTCTCGCCGCCGGCGATGAGCCGCACCCTGGGCCGGCTGCGCCGGGTGCTGGGCGACCCGCTGCTGGTCCCGGCGGGGCGGGGCCTCGTCCCGACCGCGCTCGGGCGCGAGCTCGCCCCGCGCGCCGAACAGGCCCTGCTCGGCGCGGCCGACGTGCTCACCCGCCCCGCGCCGCCGGAGCTCGCCGCGCTGGAGCGGGTGTTCGTCGTGCGCGGCAGCGACGAGAGCGGCGTCGTCCTCGCCCCCGCGCTCGCCGCCGCGGCGGCCCGGGAGGCACCGCGGGTCCGCTTCCGGTTCGTCCCGGAGGGCGACGAGGACCCGGCGGACCTGCGCGACCACGTCGACCTCGACGTCGGCACACTGCCGCCCGCCCTCCCGTCCGACGTGCGGGTCCGGCGGGTCGCCGACCACGGTCACTCCGCACTCGTGCGGCCGGCCGCGCCGGTCGGGGAGCGCCTGACGCTCGCGGAGTTCGTCGCGCTGCCGCACGTCGCGGTCTCCCGGCGGGGTCGGGCGCACAGCATCGTCGACGAGCGACTCGCCGATCTCGGTCTGCGCCGTGACGTGTTGGCCACCGTGCCCGCCATCGGCACCGCCATGCTCCTCGCGACCAGCGCCGACGTCCTGGCGCTCGTGCCGTCCGACGCGGCCGCGGTCGTCGCCGGGCCCGCCGGGCTGCGCGTCCACCCGATCCCGCTCGACCTGCCACGGGTCGCGCTCGGGATGCTGTGGCACCGCCGCTGGGACACCGACCCCGCGCACCGCTGGCTGCGCGACCGGGTCGCCGCCCGGATGGCCGGCTGAACCCGGCCCCGGGCTCAGCCGACGATCACCACGTGCAGTGTCCGCGGCCCGTGCACACCCTCCACCCGGTCCAGCTCGATGTCGCTGGTCGCGCTCGGCCCGCTGATCCAGGTGTGCGGCCGCGCCGGGTCCAGCGCCGCCACCGCCTCCGGCACCCCGGCCACGACCTGGTCGGCGCGGATCACACAGACATGCAGGTCGGGGACCAGCGTCGCGGCGCGCCGGCCCTGGCCCGGACCGTGGTCGAGGATGATCGTGCCGGTCTCGGCGATGCCGATCGCGGCCGTCGACAGCACGCCGTCGCAGCGGTCCAGCTCCGACACCGCGACGTCCGGCCCGTCCGGGACGACCTCGACGTCGCCGGGCACCAGGCCGGCCGGGAAGCCCGGCGGCACCAGGATCCGCAGCGGGCCGGAGCCCGCGAGCGGGGACCGGCCGGCCAGGGCGCCGGCGACCCGCGCTGCCGCGGTGCCCGGGTCCGCCCGCTCGACGACGGCGCGGTAGTCCGCGACCCGCTCGTCGAACAGGTCCACGACCTGCGCGTGCGGCAGCGACCGGTCGGGGACCGGCCGGACCACCTCGACGTCGAGCACCGGCTCGACATCGGGCACGTCGGCCAGTGCCCGCCGGGCCTTCGCCAGGATCGCCTCGCGTGCGCTCATGCCCCGTCCCCGTTCTTCCGCCCGCCGTCGGTGTCGTCGCTCCGGCTCCGCCCGCCGTCGGTCCTGGTCCACCACTCCCGGAAGGACTCGGCAGCCGGTACCGGCACGTCGCGCGAGTCCGACCAGGCGCTCGCCGGGCCGGGCACCGCGCCGAGGATGCTGCGCCCGCCGGGCGCGGTGCGGCCCAGCCGTCCGGCCAGCTTCCCGCCGATCCCGGCGACACGTTCCGCGGCGCCGGTGCGCGCGGCCGAGGACAGCGTCCACGACGCCGCCCTCATCGCGACGTCCTGCACCGACGGCACCCGGCTCGCCCGCTTGTGGGCGTCGACGACCTCGGCGCGCAGGTGCACCAGCACCTCGGGGATGTCGATGCGGACCGGGCAGACCTCGAAACACGCCCCGCACAGGCTGGAGGCGTACGGCAGCGAGTCGGTCTGCGGGTCGGTGCCCACCCCCCGCAGCTGCGGGGTGAGGATCGCGCCGATCGGGCCCGGGTAGACCGAGCCGTAGGCGTGCCCGCCGGTGCGCTCGTAGACCGGGCACACGTTCAGGCAGGCCGAGCAGCGGATGCAGCGCAGCGCCTGCCGCCCGGTCGGGTCGGCCAGGACGTCGGTGCGGCCGTTGTCCAGCAGCACCACGTGCACCTCCTGCGGCCCGTCGCCGGGGGTGACCCCGGTCCAGGTGGAGGTGTAGGGGTTCATCCGCTCCCCGGTCGAGGACCGGGGGAGCAGCTGCAGCATCACGTCCAGGTCCTGGAAGGTCGGCAGGACCTTCTCGATCCCGACCACCGACACCAGCACCTCGGGCAGGGTCAGGCACATCCGCCCGTTGCCCTCGGACTCGACGACGGTGAGCGTCCCGGTCTCGGCGACGGCGAAGTTCGCCCCCGACACCGCCACCTTCGCCCGCAGGAACTTCTCCCGCAGGTGCTCCCGGGCCGCGGCGGCCAGGCGCTTGGGCTCGTCGGTCAGGTCCGCCGGGGCGGCGCGCCCGGCGCGGCCCATCTCGCGCAGGAAGATCTCCCGGATCTCCGCGCGGTTGCGGTGGATCGCCGGGACCAGGATGTGGCTGGGCAGGTCGTCGCCGAGCTGCACGATCAGCTCGGCGAGGTCGGTCTCCCAGGCGTGGATGCCCGCGGCCTCCAGCGCCGAGTTCAGGTCGATCTCCTGGGTGGCCATCGACTTGACCTTGACGACCTCGTCGGTGCCGTGCCGCCGCGCGATGTCGACGACGACCGCGTTCGCCTCGGCCGCGTCGCGTGCCCAGTGCACGGTGGCCCCGGCCGTCGTCAGCGACCGTTCCAGCTGCTCCAGGTAGTCGGGCAGGTGCCGCAGCACCCGGTTCTTGATGGCCTCACCGGCCAGGCGCAGCTGCTCCCAGTCGTCGACCTCGCCGACGACGTTCCCGCGCTTGGTGCGGATGGTGGACGTGGCGTGGGCCAGGTTGCGGCGCAGCTGGGAGTCCTCCAGCGCGGCGCGCGCCGCCGCCGGGAACGCCGGTGTGCCGAGGAACGTGCCGCTCATCGGGCCGCCTCCGTCGTCGCGTCCGGGACCGCGCTGCCGACGCTCGTCGGGTCCGCGGCCCGCTCGGTGCGCCGCTCGACCACGGGCTCGGTCTGCGCCAGCACCTCGGCCAGATGCATGACCCGCATCCCCGACCGCTGCCGCGACAGCAGCCCGCCCACGTGCATCAGGCAGGAGTTGTCCCCGGCGACGAGCACCTCCGCGCCGGTCGAGCGGACGTGGCGGGCCTTGTCGTTGCCCATCGCGATCGAGGTCTCGGAGTTCTTCACCGCGAACGTCCCGCCGAAGCCGCAGCACTCTCCCGAGCCCGGCAGGTCGAGCAGGGTGAGCCCGCGGACCGCGCGCAGCAGCCGGGTCGGCCGGTCGCCGACCCCCAGCATCCGCAGCGAGTGGCAGGTCGGGTGGTAGGTGACGCGGTGCGGGAAGTAGGCCCCGACGTCGACGACGCCGAGCACGTCGACCAGGTACTCGCTCAGCTCGTACACCGACGGTGCCGACTCGACGCCGCGGACCAGGCCCGGGTCGCCGGAGCGGCGCGCGACCAGGCCGTGCTGGTGGCGCACCGAGCCCGCGCACGACCCGGACGGGGCGAGGATCGCGTCGTACCCGGCGAAGGCGTCGAGGTGGTTGCGGACGAGCGGGACGGCCTCGTCGAGGTAGCCGGTGTTGACCATCGGCTGCCCGCAGCAGGTCTGCGCGGCGGGGAACTCGACGTCGACGCCGAGGCGGCGCAGCAGGGACACGACGGCCTTGCCGGTGTCCGGGAACAGGGCGTCGTTGAGACACGTGACCATGAGGCCGACGCGGGGCCGGGAGATCGGCATGGCGCCTCCGGTGAAGTGGTGGGACGGAGGGTGTGGTCCGACCAAGGTATCGGTATGGTCGGACCACACACAAGC
This sequence comes from Pseudonocardia sp. TMWB2A, assembly GCF_017312135.1. Classification (NCBI taxonomy): domain Bacteria; kingdom Bacillati; phylum Actinomycetota; class Actinomycetes; order Pseudonocardiales; family Pseudonocardiaceae; genus Pseudonocardia; species Pseudonocardia sp. TMWB2A. Next base: position 4,365,465 of record NZ_QKQY01000002.1, on the reverse strand, counting down.
AGGAGGACGACGTGCGTGTTCCCGCCGCCCACGAGATGGTGCTCGCCCACGTCGAGGAGCGCCTGACGAGTGGCGAGTGGCGCCCGGGGGACCGGCTGCCCCCGGAGCGCGAGCTCGCCGCGACGCTGGGTGCGTCCCGCCAGGCGGTCCGCGAGGCGCTGCGGGTGCTGCAGGCCCAGGGCGTGATCCGCTCGCAGGTGGGCACCGGCGCGGACTCCGGGACGGTCGTCGTGCCGGCCCCGGCGCGGGCACTCGGCCGGGTGCTGGCCCTGCACCTGGCGGTCGACTCGTTCCCGGTGGACGACGTCACCGAGGCCCGGGTCATGTTCGAGCGGTTCTCCGCCGGGCTGGCCGCGCGCCGGCGTTCGGCGTCGGACCTGCTGGAGTGGACGGCCGCGCTGGACGTCATGGACGACGACCTCGACCCGGCCGCCTTCAGCGACGCCGACATCGCCTTCCACGTCGCGATCGCTGCGGCGGCCGGGAACCGCCTGGTGGGGGAGCTGACCCGGGCGATCCGGGAGTCGGTGCGCGGGATGCTGCTCGACGCGATGCAGGCCCAGGGGGACTGGCCCGCGCTGCGCGAGCGGCTGCGGGCCGAGCACCGGGAGATCCACGCGGCCATCGCCGACGGCGACGGGGCGCTGGCCGCGGACCGGATCGAGGCGCACATCCGCGCCTTCCACGGCCGGGTCCGGCCTGCTTAGGCTCACCGCCGTGACCACCTCCGACCTGCCCGACGCCGCCGTCGTCGCGGTGTCCGCCCGGTACCGGCGCGGGTTCGCCGACCTCGTCTCCTCACTCGACGCCGCGCAGCTCGCGGCGCCGAGCCTGTGCGCCGGGTGGGACGTGCGGACCGTCGCCGGGCACCTGGTGTCCGCGCTGACCACGACGGTGCCGTCGTTCCTGGTCCAGGTGCTGCGGGCGCGCGGGAACGTGGACCGGGCGGTCGACCGGGCCGCGCGGCGGGACGCGACCCGCCCGGTCGAGGAGCTGGTCGCGGTCCTGCGCGACCGGGCCGACAGCTCCTTCGCCCCGCCCGGCATCGGGGCGCGGGGCCCGATGACCGACGCGATCGTGCACACCGCCGACGTCACCGTCCCGCTCGGGCTGCCGTTCGACCCCGACCCCGCCGACGTGCGCATCGCGCTCGACTTCGTGGTCGGGACGGTCCCGCTCGCGTTCACCACGCGGCGTCGGGTGGCGGGCCTGCGGTTCGTCGCCGACGACGCCGGGTTCGCGCGGGGCGAGGGCGCGGAGGTCCGGGGACACGGTGTCGACGTGCTGCTGGCCGCCTGCGGGCGCCCGGCGGTGCTGGACCGGCTCACCGGGGACGGCGTCGCGACGCTCGCCGCCCGGCTGACCGGCCGCTGACGCCGTCCCTCCGGCCCACCCGCACCCGCCCCGGGCGACGCGTTGCTCCCGCGCCCCGTTCACGCGTCGGTCCCGCGCCCGGTTCACGCGCGCCGGACCTGAGAACGCGTCCTCGATCGGGCGCGCGTTCTCCGACCCGGCGCGCGGCCGGTGTGCGGGGCCGCGCGTGGTCCGGCGGGCCGGTGACCGGGGGACCGGATCCGGGGCGCCGGCGACGGCTGGGTCAGGCGTTGGCGGCGCGGTGCAGGCCCAGCAGGTGGACGTAGGCGGCGGCCGACAGCGGGATCGAGTTCCGTTCGGCCTCGCCGAGCTCGCGACGCACCTTCCCCGGGACCCCGGCGACCAGCGACCCGGGCGGCACCACCGTGCCCTGGGTGAGCACCGCACCCGCGGCGATCAGCGACCCGGCGCCGACGTGCACCCCGTTCATGAGCACCGCGCCCATGCCGATCAGCACGTCGTCCTCGACGGTGCAGCCGTGCACGACCGCGCGGTGGCCGATGGTGACGCCGTCGCCGACGGTCGCCGGGAAGCCGGGGTCGGCGTGCAGGACGGAGCCGTCCTGCACGTTGGTGCGGGCGCCGAGGGTGATCGGGGCGAAGTCGGCCCGGATCACGCACGTGTACCAGATCCCGGTCTCCGCACCGACGCTCACCTCGCCGGCGAGCACGGCGCCGGGCGCCACCCAGGCCTGCTCGTGGACCTGCGGGGTGTGGCCGTTCACGGTGATCATGGGGTCAGCCTAGGGCGGTCTCGAACGCGGCGAGGACGTCGTCGCTGAACAGGACGAACCGGACCTCGGTCACCGCGGTGCCCGCCTCGGCGACCTCCCGGACGGTGGCGACGGCGATCCGGGCGGCGTCGTCGAGCGGCCACCCGTAGATCCCGGCCGAGACGGCGGGGAACGCGACGGTCCGGGCGCCGAGCTCGTCGGCGACCCGCAGCGACTCGCGGTAGGCACTCGCCAGCAGCGCCGACCGGTCCTCGCGCCGCGCGTACACCGGTCCGACGGTGTGGATCACCCAGCGGGCGGGCAGGTCCCCGGCGGTCGTCGCGACGGCCTGTCCGGTGGGGAGCCCGTCGGGCAGGTCGCCGTCGCGCAGCCGCTCGCACTCGGCGAGGATCGCGGGCCCGCCACGCCGGTGGATGGCGCCGTCGACGCCGCCCCCGCCGCGCAGGCCGGAGTTGGCGGCGTTGACGACGGCGTCGACCCGGGCCTCGGTGATGTCCCCGCGCTCGCAGACGATCCTCATGCGCGTGCCTGTTCGCGCAGCCGTCCCAGCAGCGGGATGGCCGCGATCTTGTCCTCGGTGAGGGACTCCCACACGATGCCGCCCTCGGGGCGGTTCCGGCGGTGCTCCCGGCAGTCGACGACGCGGTCCGGGGTGACGATCAGGTCGACCGGCGCGTCGTGGTCCGCCCACGGGATGACGCCGGCGTCGCGCAGCTGCAGCTCGTGCACGGTGGTGACGACGAGGGTGTCGTCGGAGATCAGTCCCGCCGCGCGGGCCAGCGCGAACTCCAGGTCGGCGAACCCGCCGCCCTTGCCCAGCCGCGCCCCGTCCGCGCCGACGGCCACACAGCCTGTGACGACGAGGTCCACCGGCTCCAGCTCGTCGACGGCGACCCGGCGGGCCGACCGCGTGGCGTTCTTGATCGACACGGCGCGGTGGGGCGGGTCGGCGAGGTGGTCGGGGTCCAGCAGGAAGAACGGGTCGTCCTCGGCCAGCCTCGGGACGGCCATGTACACGGTCTTGCCGTCCTCCAGCGCGTACCGGCGCACCGGGAGCTGGGCGGAGTCCGGGTTGGACTTCACGGTGCGGGCGGCGCGCCACACGTCCAGCTCGCGCAGCCGCCGGGCCGCGGCCTCGGCGCCGACGAAGTTCGAGATCCGGTTCCGCGCCCCCGGGAACCGGGAGGCCTTCTGCTCGGTCAGCGCGGTCCAGACCTCCTCGCGCAGCTCCGCCTTGCGGGCGAGGGTCCCGGGGTCGCCCCCGGCGTCGTGGTCGTGACGGCGGCTCATGCCCCGATGATGTCAGTGCTCGCGCAGGGCCCGGATCAGCTCGTCCTTGGTCATGTCCGAGCGGCCGGGGATGCCGACCTTCTGCGCCTGGGCGTAGAGCTGGTCCTTGGTCTGGTCCTCGTAGTCGCCGTGCTCGCCGCCGCGCCTGCCGACGGTGTCGCGACCTTCGGCGGCCGCGGCGTTCGCGATCCGCGCGGACTTCTCCTTGGAGTTGCCCTCCTCGCGGAGACGCTCGTACATCTCGTCGTCCTTGATGCTGCTCGCCATGGCGGTCGACTACCCGCCGAGCAGCGCGGCCAACCTGTCCAGCAACGGCACCTGACCCTTCACGATCTTCTCCCGGGCGGTGGCGAGGTCGAACCACGCGGCGCGGTCCAGCTCGGGGAAGCGGAGGGTGCGCCCGGAGCGGGGCGGCCACTCCATCTCGACCCAGCTGCCGTCGTCGGGACGGTCGGCGACGGCGTCGGCGCCGGTGAAGCCGGACCCGTCCAGCGCGAAGGCGGTGACGGTCTTGTGGGACTGGCGGACCGTGCCGAGCCCGACCGGCTCGCCGTCGGGCGGCGGGGCGCCGATCTCCTCGGTGAACTCGCGGCGGGCGGCGTCGAGCGGGCTCTCGTCGGGGCCGTGCTCGCCCTTGGGCAGCGACCAGGCGTGCTCGTCCTTGCGGGCCCAGAACGGTCCACCCATGTGGCCGAGCAGCACCTCCGGGCCGCCCGGCCCGGCCCGGTGCAGCAGGAGTCCGGCGCTGGTCACGGGAGGCACGCAGGGATCATCCCAGACGGGCGGGCCGGTCGAGCCGGTGCACGTGGGCCAGCGGGGGATCGGCCGGGTTGTCCGGGGGCAGCTCCCCGGTCGCGACCCGGCGGAACCCGGCCTTCTCCAGCGCCCGGCACGACGCCCGGTTGCCCGCCGCGACCGGGACGACCACCGCCGTCGACTCCGGGTAGCGCTCCCAGCCCTCGGCGACGGCGGCGGCGATGATCCGCGGGCCCAGCCCGCGCCCGGTCAGCTCCACCGGCCCGATGAGGTAGTCGACGGTCAGCGCACCGTCCGGGAGCGTCAGGATCGGCGCGATCGCGGCGACCTCCTCGGGGTAGTCGTGCCAGCGGGCGCGCTGGACCAGCCCGACCGGGACACCACCGAGCTCGGCGACGAGGTCCTCGCCCGGTTCCTCCCCGCGCAGCCCCGCCCCGAAGTCGCGTTCGAGCGCCTCGTCGGTGGTCTCGTGGAACCACCACCGGTGCACGTGCGGCGCGGCCAGCCAGCGCCGCAGCAGGGGCAGGTCGGCCCGCACCAACGGGCGCAGGGTGACGGGGGCGTCGAGGGACGGCCCGTCGGCCGGTGTGACGGGCGGCGGCACGGGGCGGGAGCGTAGCGGCGCCGCGGGCCGCCGCCGAGGGGTTTCCTCCTCCGCCCGGACGAGGACGGGGACGGTGGGCATCTCGTCCTCGCTGCGGATCCGGGCCGGACCCCGGCCCGCCTAGGGTCGTGTTCCGATGGAACGCCATCGGACGAGGGGGACGACGATGACGAGCGACCACACCCGGCCGGCCGCACGGACGGGAGACGGCGGGTCCGCCGCGGACCGCGGGGACGGCGCGGACGCCGTCGCGACCGTGGCACCGGACGCGCCCGCGACCGCCCCCGCACGGACCCGGTGGTGGCGGCGCGACTACAGCCCGGAGGAGATCGAGGCGGGCAAGCAGGCGTGGCGCGACGCGATGCCGTGGGACCACCCGATGTCGCGCGGCGACAAGGTGCTCGTCTTCTCCACGCTCGGCCTGCTCGTGTTCATGCTCGCGACGATGCCGCTGCGGCCGTTCCTGCTGGCGTCGCACCCGGTGTGGCTCGCCGCGGTCACGGGCAGCCTCTCCGCGGTCGGCGCGGGCGCGGCGTTCGCCCGGATCGGCGAGGCGGACCTGTGGGTCGTCATCGCCGCCGGGGTGTTCGGGATGATCAAGTTCGACTGGCTGTTCTGGCTGGCCGGGCGCCGGTGGGGCGAGAAGATCGTCGCGCTGTGGGCGCCCGGTGACCTCGCGAAGCGGTTCGTCGGCCGGATCCGCAGCTGGCCGCGCTGGGCGATGCCGATCGCCGTCGTCGCGGCCGCGCTGCCCGGCATCCCGGCCGCCGCGGTGTTCGCGGTCGCCGGACTGGGGAGGATGCGGCTCGCGACGTTCCTGCTCTTCGACGCGATCGGCGCCGCGCTGATCACCGGGCTCGTCGCCGGGCTCGGGTTCGGCCTCGGGCAGGACGCCGTCGACGTGGTGCTCGCCGTCGACAAGTACGCGTTGTGGATCAGCCTGGCGCTGGTCGTGTTCGTGTCGTTCCAGGCGAGCCGCAGGCAGAAGCAGCAGGCCCCGCCCGCCGCGTGACGGTGCCCGCGCCGGCTCGGGACCTCAGGTCCCGAGCCGCTGCTGCAGGCCGCTCGCGCGCCCGGCCGGGCGGCCGATCGCGGCGCGTACCGCCTCCTCGGTGCCGATGATCCGCACGGACTCCTTGGCCCGGGTGACGGCGGTGTAGAGCAGCTCGCGGGTCATCAGCGGCGAGTCCGCGGGCGGCAGCACCACGGTGATCCGCCGGAACTGGCTGCCCTGGCTGCGGTGCACCGTCATCGCGTGGACGGTGCCGACGCCGCCGAGGCGTGCCGGCTCGAACGCGACCGAGGAGTTGTCCCGGGCGAACACCGCGCGGCGTCCGGACGCGGTCCGGACCACGACGCCGGTGTCGCCGTTGAACAGGCCCAGGTCGTAGTCGTTCGTGGTGACCAGCAGCGGACGGCCCGGGTACCAGGGGGCCTCGGCGGCGAAGCCGGGACGCTCGGTCTCCACCCAGCGCTCGATCTCCGCGGTCCAGCGGGTCACCCCGTGCGGGCCGCGGCGGTGCGCGCAGAGGACGCGGTGGTCGTCGAGCACCCGCAGCGCCTGCTCGGAGTCCCCGGCCTCGGCCGCCCCGATCACGTTCACCGCGGCCCGGGTCACGTCCTGGCGGAACGTGTCCAGCCGGCGTGCCTCGATCTCGGCCGCGTCGCCGTCGACGAAGGACAGGTCGGCCGTGCCGCGGCGCAGCAGCGCGACGGCGGCGTCCGGGTCGTTGCCCTGCACGGCGGCGGCGAAGTCCGCGATCGTGCCGCCGAAGCGCCAGTTGCGCTCCAGCCGCACCACCCCGTTGGGGATCACGACGGGCGGGCCCGGCTCGGCGGGCGCGGGGGTGCCCGCGGCGCCGGACGCCGGGACGGGCCGGTCCACGCGGAACGCCCCGCAGGCGCTCAGCGCGTCCTGCAGCGCGGGCTCGGCCCGGCCGCCCGCGGCGGCGAGGTCGCCGAGGACCGCACCGGCCTCCACCGACGCGAGCTGGTCCGGGTCCCCGACCAGCACCAGCCGGGCGTCCGGGCGGACGGCCTCCAGCAGCCGCGCCATCATCGTCAGCGACACCATCGACGTCTCGTCGACGACCACGACGTCGTGCGGCAGCCGGTTGCCCCGGTGGTGGCGGAACCGGCCCGACGCGCCGCGCGAGCCCAGTAGCCGGTGCAGCGTCGACGCCGTCGCCCCCGCGACGGCGGCCCGGTCGGTCTCCGGCAGCCGCCCGTGGGCCTCGGCGACGGACTGGGTCAGCCGGGCAGCCGCCTTCCCGGTCGGCGCGGCGAGCGCCACCCGCAGACCCGGCGCGCCGGGCGGGGCGGCCGCGCGGTGCAGGTCGTGCAGGACGGCGAGCAGGGCCGCGACCGTCGTCGTCTTGCCCGTGCCGGGACCGCCGGCGATCACGGCGACCGGCCGCAGCGCGGCGACCGCGGCGGCGAGGCGCTGCCGTTCGGCGCCGGGGTCGCCGAGCAGCCGGTCCAGCGCCGCGCACAGCCGGTCGGGGTCGACGGCCGCGACCGGCCCGGCGCGCGCGGTGAACTCGCGGCGGACCAGCTCCTCCTCCTGCCAGTAGCGCTCCAGGTAGAGCAGGTCCCCGAGCAGGCGCAGCGGGCGCCCGGCGGGACCGTCCTCGCCGACGGCGACCAGCGGGCTGTCCGCGCAGGCCGCGCGCCACGTCGCGGGCTCCGGCCAGGGCAGCCCGGACACGTCGACGGCGACCTCGCCCTCGCCCGCGGTCGTGGCCGCGGCCTTCACCAGGTCGACGCACACCGACCCGTTGCGGATCGCGCGCACGGCCAGCGCGGCGGCGAGCACCACCGGTTCGGGCTCGGCGGCGGCCGGGTCGGCGGCGGTGGTCGGGTCGCCGCGTCCGCCGAGGGCGGCGAGCCGCCGGGCGACGTGCACGTCGCCCGGCGCGAGGATCTCGGCCTCGTTGAACGCGGCGAGCACCCCGGTCGCGGTGCGGGCGGCCCGTGGACCGAACGGGTCCCGCTCGGGGGCCGGGGGTGCCGTCGGCGCCGGGGTGGGGGGTGCGGTCGTCGTCACGGGGTGCCTCCGTCCAGCAGGTCCGACAGCTCCTCGACCAGGGCGGCGGGTGGCCGCCAGGCGAAGACACCGCACGGCGCGGCCAGCGGCCCGGACCCGGTGACCGGGGTGTCCGGCCCGCACATGCCGCGCAGGAACAGGTAGCCGACCCCGCCGAGGTGGGTGTCCGGGTCGTAGCCGGGCAGCCGCCAGCGCAGGTAGCGGTGCAGCGCGACGGCGTAGAGCAGCGCCTGCAGCGGGTAGTGCGCGTCGGCCATCGCCGTGGCCAGCCGGTCGGCGGTGTAGTGCGCCGCGGTCAGCGGGTCGCGCCCGGACGGGCCGACCGGGCCCAGCCAGTTCGTCTTGTAGTCCACGACGAGGAATCGCTCCCCGGCCCCGTCACGGACCCGGAGCACCGAGTCGATGCTGCCCGTCAGGTAGCCGCGCAGCGGCTGTCCGGCGAGGTCGGGGGAGTCGAGGAGGTCGGCGTAGCCGTGCAGCGGGTCGCCGGGCCCGAGGTGCCTGCGGACGGCGGCGGCCAGCCCGGACAGGGTGAGCCGCCCCGTCGGGGTGTCCCCGCCGCACAGCGGCAGCTCGAAGTCCAGCTCGGACAGCCGGTCCTCCGGGGCGACGTCGGCCAGCGCCAGCCCGGACGCGATCGGCCCGAGCGGGGTCCGCAGCACCGGGACGAGCGCGTCGGCGAGCTCGTCGGGATCGAGGTCGGCCGGCTGGTGGCGCAGCTCCTCGGTGACGTGCGCGACGACCTCGGCCCGCAGCGCGGCGTCACCCTCGGCCGCGGTGGTCGTGTCGAGGTGTTCCAGCACGGCGTGCACCAGGGTGCCGAACCCGGTGCCCGAGGGCAGGTCGGCCATGGGGGAGGGGAACGCCGCCGGGTCGGCTGTGCCCGCCGTGGCGTCCCCGGTGGGGCCCGCACCGGGCAGCGGGGCGGGGTCGGGCTCGTCGACGATGCCCTCGTCCTCGGGCTCGGTCAGCACCCCGGGCGCGGTCGCGGCCGGTTCCGGCTCGGCGTCGACGGCCGGGTGCGGGTGGTGCGCGGCGTGCGCGGCCGCGGTCAGCGCGGTGTAGGACGTGCGCCGCCACGCGGTGTCCAGCGTGCGGGTGAACGTCGCGACGGCCAGCCCGGCGTCGGGCGGGACCGGGGTGCGGTCGGCGGGGTCGCGGTCGTGCAGGGTCTCCACCGACGCGCCGGCCGGGGCGAGCCGCTCCCGCAGGAACGCCAGCGCGTTCGCGTCGCCGGGGACCTTCGCGGTCGGTTCCGGCTCCGCGCCGGGCCCGGCGTGCCCGAACAGCACCCGGTGCAGCGACGCCGCCGCGGTCGTCGTCCCCGGGACCCACCAGGCGACGACCTGGCTGCAGGCTCGGGTGAGCGCCACGTACAGCAGCCGCAGGTCCTCGCCCGCCTCCTCGGCCTGGTGCAGCGCGGTGCGCCGGGTGCGGTCCGGCCCGGTGGACCCGCCGACGTCGAGCAGCCGGCGCTGGCCACCGGCACCGGCCGGGGTGTCGTGGTAGAGCAGCGTCTCGGGCCGGTCGTCGACCCAGCGGTCCCACGCGAACGGCAGGTACACCACCGGGAACTCGAGCCCCTTGGACCGGTGCACCGTCACGATCTGGACGGCGTCGGCGTCGGACTCCAGCCGCCGGCTCCGCTCGGCGGAGGTGTCGCGGGCGGCCTCGCCGATCCGGTGCCGCAGCCACTCGGTGAGCGCCGTCGGTCCCAGGTGGCGTTCCAGCGCCGCGGAGTGCAGCACCTGGCCGACGTGGCGCACATCGGTGAGGTCGCGCTCGCCGTCGGGGCTGCGCAGCAGGCGCTCGGCGGGGGCGTAGCGGGCGAACACGGCCTCCTGCAGGGCGGCGACCCCGCGCTCGGCGAGGACCTGGTGCCAGGCCCGCAGGTCCGCGCCGAGCTGGTCGACCAGGCCCTCGGCGTCGGGCCCGCACAGGTCGGCGACGGTGTGGCCGACGAACCGGGTCAGCGCGGCGGCGCGCAGCCGCATCGAGCGCTGCGGCTGCTCGACGGCCTCCAGCAGCGTCAGCCACTCCGCGGCGACCGGCGTGGCGAACACGCTGGTGGAGCCGGTGAGCACGGCGGGCACCCCGGCCTCGGCACAGGCGTCGCGCACCAGCAGGCCCTGGGCGTTGGTCCGCACCAGCACCGCGACCTGCCCGGGGCGCAGCCGTTCCCCCGCGAAGCGGGCGGTGCCGTCGAGCAGCTGCGACAGGTCGACGGCGACGTCGCGCGCCACCACCGCGCGGGCGCCCTTGGCCCGGGCCAGCCCGCGCCCGGTCAGGTCGAGCCGGTCCCGGTCGACCAGCCGCAGCCGCAGCGGGGCGTCGTGGCGGGCGGTCAGCCGCCGGCCGGTGTGGTGGGCCCGGACCGGGTGCACGACGATCCCGGAGTCCCCGAGGGCGGCCTCGCCGAACACCCCGTCCAGCGCGGTGAGCAGGGCCGCGTCGCTGCGGCGGTTGGTCGAGAGGGTGCGCCGGGTCGCCGCCGCGTCGGCGGCCCGCAGGTAGCTGTGCACGTCGGCGCCGCGGAAGGCGTAGATCGCCTGCTTCGGGTCGCCGATGAGCACCAACGTGGTGTCGGGGGCGGAGTGGAACGCCAGGGACAGGATCTCCCACTGCAGCGGGTCGGTGTCCTGGAACTCGTCGACGAGCACCACCGAGAACCGCGACCGCAGCCGCTCCCGGGCGGCGGGGCCGCGGACCGGGTCGCGCAGCGCCGCGGCGAGGCGGGTGAGCATGTCGTCGTAGCTGTAGATGCGCGAGCGCCGCTTGCGGGCGTCGACCTCGCGGCGCACCGCGGAGGCGAAGCCGTACCGGGTGGCGGCCGGGGTGGCCGGGTCGGCGTCGCGGGGCTCCAGCTCGGCCTGCGGGTCGCCAACGGCGCGGCGGGCCAGCGCCAGGGCCGCGGCCCGGTCGAACGCCGGGCGGCCCGCGTTCGGGGCGGCGTACTTGCGCACGTAGAAGTCGTCGACGACCTCGGTAACGACGTCGTCGACGTGGTCGACGAACTCCGCGTCCGGGTCGTTGTCCCCGGCCACGCCCAGCCCGGCCAGCATCTGCATGCAGAACTGGTGGGTGGTGGCGATCGTCGCCGCGTCGAACGACGCCGACGCCGTCGCCAGCCGGGCCCGGCGCCGCTCCAGCTCGGCCGGGTCGGTGGCGGCCAGGTGCGCGACCACGGGGTCGGCCTCCGGCGTCGGCGGGGCGGCGCCGGACTGCACGGCGGCGAGCGCCCGCTCGGTGCCCACCAGCCGCTCCCGGACCCGCTCGCGCAGCTCCTGGGTGGCGTCGCGGCCAAAGGTGACCAGCATCAGCCGGTCCAGGTCCGCGACGCCCTCGGCGACGTAGCGGGTCGCCAGCGCGGCGATCGTGTAGGTCTTGCCCGTCCCCGCGCTCGCCTCCAGCACGACGGTGCCGGTCGGCAGCGGCCCGTCGACCTCGAAGGTCGGTGCCGACAACACGCTGGTGGTGCTCACGGCGCGTCCTGCCTCTCGTGGTCGAGCAGCGGTGCCCACAGCCGGACGGCGAGCTCCCCGAAGCGGGTGGGCTCCCCGCCGGAGCCGGGCTCGGGACGGACGACCAGCGGGCCGCCCGCGGCGCCCCGGACGAAGACGTGCGGGGCCTCGGCGTGCTCGAAGCGCGACCACTCGCTCTCCGCGGCGGCGAACGCGTTGGCCGGGACCACCCCGCGGGCGCGGTTGCGGGCGTAGACGGCGGCGGCGTCGGTGGGCAGCGGCAGCGGCGCCCGCAGGCCCTCGCGGCGCAGCGCGACCAGGTCGGCCAGGGTGCGGCGGGCGAGGCCCGGGTCGACCGGGCCGAGCACCGAGCGGGCCGCGCCGCCGGGGCCGCGCCCGACGGTCACCGCCGTCCAGGACCGGCCGGGGTGCGCGGCGGTGAGCGCGAGCAGCTGCACCCACGCCCGCAGCCGGTGCTTTGCCTTGAGCCGCGAGTACTCGACGCGCACCACGACGTCGCCGTGCAGGCCCGGCACCGTCCCGGCGACGGCGCGGCCGTCCTCCGGTGTGCCGGTGAGCTGCGCGACGAGGTCCTGCGATCCCGCCTCGCCGGTCGCGACCGCCGCGGCGACGGCGACCAGGGGCTCGACCTGCCCGCCGACCTCGGTGAGCACCCGGTGTCCGATCCCGCCGGGCGGGAGGTCACCGCGCAGCGTCTCGGCCCGGGCGACGGCCTGCGGTGCCGCCCCGGCGAGCCGGTCGGTCAGCAGCCGGTCCCCGATCTTCCAGGTGGCCAGGCCGTCGAGCTCGACTGGCAGCGCGTCGTCGGGCTCGACGTTCTCCTCCGGTGGCAGCACCCGCACCCGCTGGCGCAGGAACGCCCGCACCGGGTGCTCGACGAACGCGACCAGCTCGTCGAGCTCGACCACCCCGTCCGGCGGGTCCTCCGGCGGAGGCAGCGGGTCCGCGCCGAACAGCGGGGTCACGGTGCGCGGCCCGGCCGCGGCCTCGGCACCGCGCAGCGCGGCCCGGTCGAAGCTGAACGGCCCGGCGGCCAGCAGCGCGCCGGAGGTGAAGTTGCGCCGGTCGAACGGCTGCAGCGGGTGCCGGGCCCGCAGCGCCTGCGACGCGGTCGCCTCGGTCCCGGTCCGCACGCAGGCGTCGATCGCGTCGCACAGCTCCCCGACCGGCACCGACGGCGGCCGGTCGGCACCGGTGCGCTCGTCGGCCCCGGAGGACACCACCACCAGGTGCCGGGTGGCCGAGCAGATCGCGTCGAGCAGCAGCTGGCGGTCCTCCCCACGCGGGTCCCGCTCGCCGACGACCGGGTCGCGGGCCAGCACGTCGTCGCCGTCGGGGGCGCCGGCGCGGGGGAACACCCCGTCGTCGCAGCCCAGCAGGCACACGACCTTGTGCGGGACGGCCCGCATCGGCACCAGCGTCGCGACGGTCAGCGTGCCGGTCCGGAAGTTGGCCCGGCTGGGCCGCCCGCGCAGCCGCTCGGCGAGCAGGCCGCGCACGTCGGGCAGGTCGAGGTCGACCGTGGCGGCCTGCGGCCCCGCGGACGCGACGACGTCGGCCAGCTCCGCCCGGGCCTGCCCGGCCTGCCAGGCGTCGGTCGGGGTGGTGTCGGTCAGCGCGGACAGCCCCTCGACCAGCGCGTCCACCCAGACCGACAGCGGCTGCGGGCCGCGCAGCGCACCGAGCACCGTCGCGAGCCGGTCGACGAACTCGGCGAGCCGCCCGACGAGGTCCACGTCGGAGGAGTCGACCTCGTCCAGCGGCAGCGCGGTGCCCAGCCAGGCCGGGGCGCCCGGCGTCTCGGCCATCGCGACGCCGACGAGCATCCGGTCCAGTCCGGCCCGCCAGGTGTTCTGCTCGACCCCGTCGAGCCGGTAGGGCCGCCGGTGCGCGGCGTCGAGCCCCCACCGGACCCCGGCCGCGGTGACCAGCTCGGACAGCCGCTCCAGCGCGTCGTCGTCGAAGCGGAAACGGCGCCGCACCGGGGCGGAGGCGACCAGGTCGAGCACCTGGGAGGCGCTGACCCGGGACCCGGCCAGCTCCAGCAGCGACGACACCGTGCCCAGCAGCGGGTTCGCCTGGCGCAGGGCGCGGTCGGCCAGGCGCACCCGCAGCCGGTGCCCGGGGTGGAGCTCCTCCCGCGACGGGCCCGCACCGTCGGGGGAGTCCGCGTCCGGGGCGAGGCCGAACGAGGCGGTGATCAGCGGCGCGAACACCTCGATGTCCGGGCACATGACGATGATGTCGCGCGGCTCCAGGTCCGGGTCGGCGGCGAGCAGGCCGAGCAGCACCTCGCGCAGCACCTCCACCTGCCGGTCCGGGCCGTGGCAGGAGTGCAGCGCGACGCTGCGGTCGTCCGCGTCGAGCAGGGGACGGTCCTCCGGGGCGGGGGGCACGGCGTCGTCGCGCAGGGCGGTCTGCAGGCGGCGCAGCAGGGTCGGCGCGCCGGTCCCGGCGGGGGCCGGGTGGTGGGTGTCGGTCACGCCGGGACCGGCCGCGGGGAGCCGCAGGGCCAGCTCCCGGGTGTCCCGGCCGAGCGAGCGCAGCAGCGGATGACGCACGGCCTCGGCGCTGGTGTCGGCGGCGCGCGAGGGCACCCCCGGTGTCCGCGCGGCGCGCACCGCGTCCCACATCGCCGGCGACGGGTGCGGCAGCCACAGGTGGACCTCCCGGTGCGCCGCGAGGGCCTCCAGGACGGTCAGGTGCTCGGCGGCCAGCCGGGTGGGGCCGAACAGCGACAGCCGCGGCCCGACCTCGGGGCCCGGGTCGGCGCCCCCGCGCAGGCGGGCCACCGCGTCGTCGAGGCGCTCGGCGGGACCGGGCACCCCGAGTGCGGCGTGCAGGCGGCGCCACAGCTCCGGCTGCCACACCAGGTCGGCGGGCACCGCGTCCTCACCGGTACGCCAGCGGCGCAGCAGCTCGGGGCGGTGCGTGGCGTAGGAGCCGAACAGCCCGGCCAGCGTGCGGGCGAGCGCGTAGCGGCGGCCGTGCCCACCCCGCTCCAGGTGCGCGGCGAGAGCGGTGAACCGGTCGTCCCCGCCCGCGGCGACCGCCTCGTCGATCAGCTCCAGCAGCGGCCACACCGACCGGCCGGGCGACCACGGGTCGGTCGCCGGGTCGGTGCCGGTGACGTGCGCGACGACCCCGCCGAGCAGCGCGGCCGGCGCCGGGAACCGGACGTTCGCGCAGACCCCGCCGCTGCCCGTCCCCGCACCGAGCCGGTGCGCGAGCCGCTGGGCCAGCCAGCGCTCCACCCCGCGCTCGGGGACCGCGACGGTCTCGGCCGCGAACGGGTCGCCCGAGCCGGCCGCCAGGACGTCGGCGAGCGCCTCGACGAGGGTGTCGGCGCGTTCGGCCCGATGGATCTCCAGCACGGACCGCACGGTAGCGGCGACCCCCGACAGTGACGGGTGGACCCCTCTACCAGGAGGACACGCGGTAGTTCTTCAGGAACACTCCGTGCAGGTCCTCGCCGGCCTCCCCGGCGACGATCGGGTGGTAGACCCGGGCGGCGCCGTCGGCGAGGTCGAGCGGGGCGTGGAACCCCTCCTCGGCCAGGCGCAGCTTCATCGGGTGCGGACGCTCGTCGGTGATCCAGCCGGTGTCCACCGCGGTCATCAGGATCCGGTCGGTCGCGAACATCTCGCCCGCGCTGGTGCGGGTCAGCATGTTCAGCGCGGCCTTGGCCATGTTCGTGTGCGGGTGCCCGGGCCCCTTGTAGCCGCGTCCGAACACGCCCTCCATCGCCGAGACGTTCACGACGTACTTGTTGCGGGCGCTCGACGCCGCCATCGCCGGGCGCAGCCGCGAGACCAGCACGAACGGCGCCGTCTGGTTGCACAGCTGCACCTCGAGCAGCTCGAGCGGGTCCACGTGCTGGACGTGGTCGACCCAGCTGTTGACCGCCGCGGTGTCGGGCAGCAGCCCGCCCGCGTCGACCGCGGTGCCGGCGGCCATCCGCTCCGGCGACGCCGAACGGGCCGTCGTCGCCAGCGCGGCCAGGTCGCGCCCGCCCGGGACCGCGCCGGCCAGCAGGAGCGGGTGCTCGCGCGAGGCGCTGGTGAACGACACGATCTCCGGCAGCTCGCCCGCGGGCAGCTCCTCGTGCTCGGCGGCCTCCAGCGCGGAGTACGAGCCGGGGGAGCGGCGCACCGTCTGTGCGGCGTTGTTGACCAGGATGTCCAGCGGTCCCGCGGCGGCGACCTCGTCGGCGACGGCGACGACCTGGCCCGGGTCACGCAGGTCCACCCCGATGACCCGCAGCCGGTGCAGCCACTCGGCCGAGTCGGGCAGCGCGGCGAAGCGGCGGGCGGCGTCGCGCGGGAAACGGGTGGTGATGGTGAGGTGCGCGCCGTCGCGCAGCAGCCGCAGCGCGATGTACATCCCGATCTTGGCGCGGCCGCCGGTGAGCAGCGCGCGGCGCCCGGACAGGTCGGTGCGGGCGTCGCGGTGGGCGCGGTGCGCGGCGGCGCAGTCCTGGCACAGCTGGTGGTAGAAGGCGTCGACGACGGTGTAGCGCGTCTTGCACACGTAGCAGCCGCGGGCGCGGTGCAGCGTCCCCGCGGTCGCTCCGGGGGTGTTCGACACCAGCGGGATGCCGGCGGTCTCGTCGTCGATGCGCCCGGCCGCGCCGGTCGCGGTGGCGGCGGTGACGGCCTCGTCGGAGGACCTCTCGGCCTGCCGCTTCTCGGCGCGGCGCCGCAGCCGCACCGACTTCCAGATCCCCGCGGTCGCCCGCCGGACGACCACGGCGTCGGGGTGTTCGGGTGGCAGCTCGTCGACCTGCGCCAGTACCTTCAGCGCGGTCGCGAGCTCGTCCGGGTCGATGCCGGGGCTGGACACCGGGACACTCCTGGGATCGGTGGTCGGGGGACGGGCGTCGAGTCTAGGGAGCCCGTACGAGTGCTCCGGGGCTCGACCCCAGCTCGGCCTTGACCATCGCACCGAACGCGCTGGGTGTGGCGTACCCCGCGGCGTGCGCCACACCGGCGAGCGGACGGCCGTCGGCGAGCTCGGCCAGGGCCGCGACCAGCCGGGCCCGGCGCCGCCAGGCCGCCACGCCGAGCCCGGTGCCCTCACGGAACCGGCGCTCCACGGTCCGCCGGCCGGCTCCGCAGCCCCGGCACAGCGCGTCGACCCCGGCCGGGTCGCCCGGCGCGGCGAGGATGCGCTCCGCGACCCGGCGCGCGGCCGGGTCGGTGGGCAGTGTCAGCAGCAGCGGTGTCATCGTCGTGGCCGCGGCGAGCTCACGCTCGGTCAGATCCAGCAGGGCCGCGGCGGCCCGGTCGTCGTCCGGGTACAGCGGCGCGCGGGCGACCGCGGCCAGCAGCAGCTCGCGCAGCAGGGGGACCACCCGGACCACCCGCGCCGGACCGGGCCGGGCCCCGCGCAGGTACAGGGTGCGCAGCCGGACCGTCGCCACCGCCCGGACCCGGTGCGGCACCCCGGCCGGGACCTCGACGGCGGCCCCCGGTGGCACGAACCAGGAGCCGTCGGGCAGCTCGAGGGTCATCGCACCGGTGGTGGTGAGCAGCACCTGGTGCCAGCCCGGCGGCTGCGGGGGAACGATCGTGCCGGCCGGGTGGGTCACCGCGTAGCTGCGGACGGGCGGATCCTGTCGCACACACGACAGGATCGGTCGTGACGGCGACGGAGCGCCAGTGCCCGCCGGGCCAGACTCCGTTCCATGACGACACCGACGACACCGACGACCCCGCCCATCGGCACGGTCGCCCACATCGCGATCAACTCCGACGACACCGACGCGAGCCGCGCCTTCTACGGGGCCGTGCTCGGCTGGCGGTTCGAGCCGTGGGGCCCGCCGGAGTTCTTCCGGGTGCACACCGACCGCGGGCGGGACCCGGGGCCGTTCGCGGCCCTGCAGCACCGGCGGGTGTTCGACGGCGGCGTGGCCGCCCCCGTGGAGATCACCGTCGCCGTCGACGACGTGGCGGCCGGCCTGGCCGCGGCCGTCTCGGCGGGCGGCCGGGTGCTGATGGAGCCGACGACGATCGCCGGTGTCGGTGAGCTGGCGTTCGTCGCGGACCCGTCCGGGGTCCCGGTCGGGCTGATGCGCTACGACCCCGCCGCCGGGTGACGGTCCCGCTTAGGACGCCAGCGGCTGCGCGAGCCCGACCTCCTCGGCCATCTCGGTGAGGACGGCGATGTTCAGCTCGAAGGCGTGCACCGCCTCGGCGAGCAGCCGGTCGCGCTGCGCCGGGGTCCAGGCCGCGTCGTCGAGCAGCGCGCGGTAGCGGGTCCGGAACGCCGACGGGCTGCCGAGGGACTTGAAGTCGTAGAACAGCCGTCCGGGGCCGTCGATGCCGTAGGTGCGCTGCAGGATCTTCCCGACGATCTGGCCGCCGGCCAGGTCACCCAGGTAGCGGGTGTAGTGGTGGGCCACGAACAGTGCGGGGTCGGTCGCGGCCTCGCGCAGCCGCGCCACGTAGGCCGCGGTGGAGGGCAGGACCCGCGGGACCCCGCCGCCGAGGGCGTCGAGGTCGGCGTGCAGGGCGGGCACCCGGCGCAGCTCGTCGATCACGAACGGGGCCGCGACCGGGTCGGCGGCCAGGGCGTCCCCGGCCTCCTCCAGCGCGGTGTAGATCGCGATGTACTGCTCGGCGAGCAGGGTGTAGGCGTCCAGCGGCAGGGCGCCGTCGAGCAGCGCGCCCATGTACGACGAGTGATGTGCCCGCTCGTGCACCGCCCAGGTGGCCTGGCGGAGATCGGCGGACAGCGTGCCCGTGATGGGGGTCGTGGCGTCCATCGGCCCTCCCGTGACGTGACGTCTGGTGCAACGGCACGGCGCCGGATCTGACACCGTGTCAGATCACGATGGTAGGGCCCCGACGCGGGTAAGGCTAGCCTCAGTCGCGCGCAACCGTCGAGACCGCTCGCAGCACGGCCGCGACCGCCGTCCCGATCGAGGCGTCGAGCTCCGCCGGGTCGACGTCGACGATCCGCCTGCTCGACAGCGCCCCCGCCACGACGGCGGCGAGCACCCGGGGGTCGTCGTCGACCATGCAGCCCTGCGCCGCGCCCTCGCGCAGCACCGCCACCAACCGGTCCCCGATGGGGTCGGCGTGCGCGGCGATCCGGCGGTAGGCGGCCGGGTCGAGGGCGCCGGCCAGCGCCTGGCCGGGCGGGAGGTGGAACTCGGCGAGGCGGCGCAGCTGCAGCCGGGCGAAGGCGGCGAGCCGTTCGCGGGGGTCCGCTGCCTCGGCGAGCGCGGCGTCGAGCTCGGCGACGTAGCGCTCCGCCTCGTGCTCGACGAACGCGACGAGCAGGGCCTGGCGGTCGGGGAAGTGGTTGTAGAGCGCCGAGCGCCCCACGCCGGCGGCCGCGGCGACCCCGGACAGGGTCACCGTATCGAAGCCGCGTTCGTAGAGCTGCACGCGCAGGGCGTCGAACACCCGCTCGCGCACCTGCTCGCGGTGCGTCGCCAGCGAGCCCAGGACCTTCGGCACGCGGGCCAGTGTAGGCCCGCGTGCCGGTCGGCCCGGAACCTCAGAGCTGCGCTAGCACCGACTCGACGCCGGAGATCTCGACGGTCGGCGGGACCGGCTCGACGCCGATCCAGCGCACGACGCCGTCGGTGATGATCGCGGCGTAGCGCTGCGAGCGGGTGCCGAGGCCGAACTTCGACCCGTCCATGTCCAGACCGGCGGCCTTGGCGAAGTCGCCGTTGCCGTCGGCGAGCATGAGCACCGCGTCGCCGGCGCCGCGGGACTCGGCCCAGGCCTCCAGGACGAACGCGTCGTTGACCGAGGTGCAGGCCACGGTGTCGACGCCCTTGGCCTTGAGCTCGTCGCGGCGCAGGACGTAGCCGGGCAGGTGGGTGTCGGAGCAGGCCGGGGTGAACGCGCCGGGCACACCGAACAGCACGACCGTGCCGGTGCCGAGCACCGAGGCGCTCTGCACGGGCTTCGGGCCCTCGGCGGACGGGGTCATCAGGGTGACGTCGGGGATCTGGTCACCGGCGGCGAGAGCCACGGGTTCCTCCTGGTGCTGCGGGGTGGAGCGGTCGGGACCGACCCTAGTCCGCCACCGCCCCGCCCGGCCCCGCGCCGTCGTCACACCCCGCCCTGGCATCCGGCACCGCCGCACAGGTTCGGGCGCCGCCGCACAGGTTCGGACCCGTGCGGCGCGTACGGAACCCGTGCGGCGCCGGGGCGGCGGTCGCGATCGTGAACGGGATGGGCCGGATCGGGCGTGGTGGGGGCGGGGAACGGGTTCGGTGGGGGCATGGACGGACCCCTCCCGGCACACGGTGTCCGGTTCCGTGCGGACCTGCGGGCGGCCGGCGTCGACGACGGCGAGATCGGCCGGGCGCTGCGTCGCGGAGAGCTCGTACCGATCCGCCGGGGCGTCTACCTCGACCACGGCGACCCGGCACTCGTCGACGCCCGCGTCCGGCACCGGGCCGCGGCCGGTGCGGCGCTCGAACGCCTCGGCCCCGGCGCCTACGCCAGCCACGTGTCCGCGCTCGTCCTGCTCGGCATCCCCTTCTGGGACCTGCCTCTGGACCGCGTCCACGTCACGCGTGACCGCTCCCACGGTGGTCGTCGCACCCGGGACCTGCACGTCCACCCGTCCTCGCTGCCGCTGGAGCACCGTGGGCGAGCCGGCGGGCTCCCCGTGACCGGCCCGGCCAGGACCGTCGTCGACATCGCGCGGAGCTGCGGCGTCGAGCGCGGGCTGGTCGTCGCCGACCGCGCACTGGCGCAGCGGTCCGGGAACCGACCGCCGCCGACGACGCCGGAGGCGCTCGCCCGGGTGGCGTCCGGTGTGGCGGGCCGGACCGGCATGCCGCTGGTCCGGCGCGTCCTGGCGTTCGCCGACGGCCGCTCGGAGAGCGTCGGGGAGACGCGCAGCAGGCTCGCGATCGCCGTCGCCGGGCTCCCCGCACCGGTCCTCCAGTGGCCCGTGGAGGTGGACGGCCGGCGGCACCGGACCGACTTCGCGTGGCCGGAGCACCGGGTGGTCGGGGAGTTCGACGGCCGGATCAAGTACGGCCGATCGGCGGGCCCGGGCCAGGACCCGGCGCAGGTGCTGTGGGAGGAGAAGCTGCGCGAGGACCGCATCCGGGCCGCCGGGTTCGTCGTCGTCCGCTGGACCTGGTCCGACCTGACCCCCTTCACCGCGACCGCCTCCCGCCTGCGCGCGGCACTCGGTCGCTGACGACACCGGCGCCGCACACGTCATGGACGCGCCGCACAGGACAGAACCTGTGCGGCGGCGACACGACCTGTGCGGCGCCGGCTCGGAGTGGGGCGGACGGTCAGTGGCAGCTCTTCGGCGCCGGCGGGACGTCGAGGGTGGGGTTGCGGTCGAAGAACCCGGCGGGCTTCAGGACGAAGCCGGTGTAGTCGACCGGCATGACCGGCCAGTCCTCCGGCCGCGGGAAGTGGGTCAGTCCGAACGTGTGCCACAGCACGACGTCCTGGCCGTCGAGGTCGCGGTCCGCGGCCACCCAGGACGGCAGCCCGTCCCCACCCGGGTTCTGGTTGACGAAGTCACCGGCCGGGTAGCGCTGCGCCGGGTCGTAGCGGGTCACCCACAGCGCCTTCGAGGCGAACGTCGCCCGCGCGTGGATCGACGACGCCGGGTCCGCCAGCAGGGTGGGCTGCCCGTGCGGGTGCAGGACGTAGCCGACCGGCCGTCCCAGCGCGTTGGTCTTCTCGGTGTTCACCACGTGCCAGACCCGCCCGGACCCCGGGTCGGCGTCCCGCTGGGCCTGCGACTCCGAGGTCAGCCGGGTCGCCGAGCGGGCGAACGCGTTGCCGTAGGCGTTGCCCTCGCCCATCGGCACGCGGACCGCCTCGACCTCCTCGACGGCGTTGGCCGTGCCGTCGACGGTCATGTCCAGCCGCGCGGAGAACAGGTGCTGGTGGAACGGCGCACCCAGGCCGGGCGCGACCTCGGTGGCGTACTCGCCGGGCGTGCCGGAGGTGAACACGATGCCGGTCGCCTTGCACTCCAGCTCGATGGTGCCGTCGAGGTAGAGGTACCAGTAGAAGCCGTAGTCGTAGTTGCCGATCGGGGTGAAGAACGAGATCACCAGGCGACGCTGGCGGCGCACCTCACGGGCGCCGGTGAAGATGTCGGTGTGCTTCCAGAGGACGCCGTGGTCCTCCTCGTGCATGCAGATGGCGTTGCTGATCGTGCGCGGGTTGCCCAGGTCATCGGCGACGACCGCGTCGAGGTAGTGGATGTCGCCGAGGCAGTCGCAGCCCAGCTGCAGGGAGTCGGCGTAGCGGGCGAACATGTACTCGCCGCAGTCGAAGTAGTTCTGCCAGAACCGCACCGGCGCCGGGTCGGCGTAGGGCACGACCATCTCCGCGACCGAGGCGCGGTAGCAGATCGGGCGGTCGTCGAAGGCGATCTGGTGCAGGGTCAGGCCCTCGCGCTCGTTGAACCCGACGCGCAGGTCCCACTTGCCCCAGCGGACCCGGCCGTCCTCGACGGTGAACGAGCGTCCCTCGGGCTGGGTGATCTCGATCGGCTTGAGCGAGGTCATGTGCTCACCCTGCACGGCCGGGTCGTCGAAGTTGCCGCTGGTCGCGGGCACCGGCACGACACCGGTGTCGATCACCCGGTCGACCGTGCGGGCGGTGAGGTCGACGTAGGCGACGAGCCCGTCGACGGGGTGCGCCCAGGCGTGGTCGGCCTCGTGGTCCTGGCGGAACCCGAAGGCGCGGGCGAGCCGGCGGCCCTTCTCCCCGGGGATGTCGTAGACGCCGGCCGAGAGCGGCACGGCGCGCACCGAGGCGGGTTCCAGCCCGCGCTTCTCCAGCGCGGCGAGCCAGTCCGGTGAGGCGTTCAGGACGTCCTCGATGAACTCGAACTCCGAGTCGATGATCGGCGGCTGCCCCTCCCGCTCGGGCTCCAGCTCGCGGCAGGAGACCAGCTCACGACGGGCGACCGAGACGACCGTGTCGTGGGAGCGGCCGGTGCCCAGGTCCAGCAGCACCGCGCGGAAGCAGCGGTCGGTGTCGGCGCCGTCGGAGTGGGCGAGGACCTCGGACTTCGGCGGCTCCTCGGGGGCGAAGAACGCGAAGCGGACGTTCTCCTCGAGCAGCCCGGCCGCGGCGAGGACCTCGCGGACGACGGTGACCTCGGCCTCCGTGGTCGGGGCCAGCGGGTGGCTCGCGGTGGTGCGCGGCTCCTGGACGGCGGTCATCGGGTCTCCTCCTGGAGGTCGGTTCCGGCGGTGTCGTGCCCGGTGTCGTTCCCGGTGACGGTTCCGGGCGCGTCGAGCGAGGGCAAGGTTTCGGGGCGGGCACCCGTGAATCGGGTCAGGACCGTTCCGAGTACGAACGCGGCGACCAGGACCCCGCCGATGGCGGTGGCCAGCGCGGGTGAGCCGCCGATGAGCGTCGGGAAGTTCGCGACGGTCAGCCACAGGCAGACCAGCAAACCGGCCAACCCGAGCGCCGGGGCCAGGACGGTGTGCCAGAACCGGGTGTCGACGCGCGAGCGGCGGAAGTACACGAGCACCGCCGCGCAGGTCAGCGCCATCAGCGCGAGCACCCCGAGGGTCGCGGTCCCGGCCATCCAGGCGAACACCTGGGTCACCGGGTCCATCCCGGTCACCGCGAACACCGCGATCAGCGCCAGCGCGGTGCCCGACTGGGCCGCCGACGCGGCGTGCGGCGACGCGTGCCGGGCGTGGCTGCGGCCCAGCGCGGCGGGCATCGAACCGGCGTTGCCGAGGGCGAACAGGTAGCGCGAGAGCACGTTGTGGAACGACAGCAGCGCCGCGAACAGGCTCGTGACCAGCAGGACCTGGGCCAGGTCACCGCCGACGGGGCCGAGCACCGCGGTGATCGTCGTGACGATCATGTTCCCGGGGTCCTCGGTCGCGCGGGCCACGGCGCCGTCGTCGCCCCAGGCGGAGACGACCGCCCACGACGACAGCGTGTAGAACGCGCCGATCAGCACGAGGGCCAGGTAGGTCGCGCGGGGGATGGTGCGCTCGGGGTCGCGGGCCTCGTCGCGGAACACCGCGGTGGCCTCGAACCCGATGAACGACGCGATCGCGAACATGATCGCGATGCCGAGCGAGCCGGACAGGAACTGCGACGGCACGAACAGCGCCGTCGAGCGGCCGGAGCCGAGCCCGCCGGTCGCGGCGACGACGGCGTCGAACACCAGCACGATCGCGACCTCGGCGACCAGCAGCGTGCCCAGGACCTTGCCGGACAGCTCGATGTGGCGGTAGCCGAGCACCCCGGCGACGACGAGCGCCACGGCCGCGTAGAGGTACCAGGGCAGGGCGGGCCCGCCGTAGTGCTGCACCAGCGCGTCGACGGTCGCGCCCAGGTAGCCGTACACCGCGGCCTGCACCGCGGTGTAGGTGACCAGCGCGAGGAAGGCCGACCCCAGGCCCGGCGCGGCACCGAGCCCGCGGGCGACGTAGGCGTAGAACGCGCCGGCGCCCGGCACGTGCCGCGACATCGCGCAGAAGCCCACCGCGAACAGCAGCAGCACCACCGCGCACAGCACGAACGTCATCGGGAACGCGGCACCGTTGCCCGCGGCCAGCCCCAGCGGCACCGTCCCGGCGACGACGGTCAGCGGCGCGGCCGCGGCGACCACCATGAACACGATCGACCCGGCGCCCAGCGTCCCGCGCAGACGGTGCCGGTCCGCGGGCTCCGGGGACGGCGACGGTGGTGACGGGCGGGGCGCGGGTGCGCTCACGGTTCCTCCTGGCGGTCGGGGCGGACGTCGGGTGCCGGGACGGTGGCCGGTGTCGCGGACCGTGCACAACGCCGGATCCCGTGTGGTGCGAATCACCGGCCGTGGTGTTCCCGCACTGCGGGAACGGCGCCGGAGTTTTTCTCGTTCGACCCGTCGTCGCTGGTCATGGCGTCGACATGGGGAGCTAGTGTCCGCGGGCGAGGATCACCGGTGAGGGCGGGGAGGGGGCGTCGTGACGTCGTTGCGTGACCGGTCACCGGTGCACGGTCTGGCCCGGCGACGGCTGGGCCCGGCCGACGTCGCGGCCCAGTCGATCGCCGGATCGGCACCCTCGGCGGCGATGGCGGCCACCCCGGTGATCGTCGCGGGCATGGCCGGGGCGGGAACGGTGTGGTCGTTCGTCGTCGCCGGCGTGCTCGCGCTGCTCGTGGCCGCCTCGGTCTCCCGGTTCACCCGCCGGATGGCGGCACCCGGCGGGATCTACACGCTGACCGCGCAGGGCCTCGGCGCCGGACCGGCGTTCGCGGCCGGGATCGCGACGCTGGCCGGGTACCTGCTGCTGTGCGGCGCGGCGATCGCGGGTGCCGTGGCCTACCTCGGGTCGCTGTGCGGGCCGTGGGCGACCGGGCCGCTCGCGTCGGCACTGCTCGCCGTCGCGGTCGGCGCGGTGGTGACCGCGCTGGTCGTGCGCGGGGTACGCCCCGCGGCGCGGGTGGTGCTGCTGGTGGAGGCGGTCGCGGTCGCGGTGCTGGTCGGGGTGTTCGTGGTGCTGCTCGTGGGCGGCCCGCTGCCCGGCACCGGCACGCCCGCCCCGCCCGCCGGCCCGGGTGCGGTCGCCGCGGGCGTGGTGCCCGCGCTCGCGGCGTTCATCGGGTTCGAGGTGGCGACCTCGCTCGGGGCCGAGGCCCGGCGCCCGTTCCGGTCGGTGCCGCGCGCGGTCACGGCGACCGCGGCGGTGACCGCGGTGCTCTACGTCTTCGCGGCCGCGGTGCAGGTCGCCGGGTTCGCCGCCGTGCCGGGCGGGCTCGCCGGGCAGACCCAGCCGGTGCAGGTCCTCGCCGTCGCGCGCGGCTGGTCCTGGATCCCCCCGCTGCTCGACGCCGCGCTCGTCCTGTCCTTCCTCGCCTGCGCGGTCGCGACGGTCACCGCGCTGTCGCGGGTGCTGTTCGCCCTGGCCCGCGACGGCGTCGTGCCCCGCCCGCTGGGGCGCACCCACCGCCGGTTCCGCACCCCGCACGTCGCCGTCGGGCTCGGGGCACCCGCGGCGACGCTCGCGGTCGCCGTACCGGTCGGGCTGGGCGTCCCGGTCGGGACGGTGCTCGCCGCGCTGCTCGGTGTCGCGACGGTCGGGTTCCTCGTCGGCTACGCGCTGGTCTGCCTGGCCGCGCCGGTGTTCCTGCGCCGCATCGGCGAGCTCACCCCGGCCGCGGTCGCGACGGCGGTGGTGGCCGTCCCGTCGCTGGTCGCGGCCCTGGTCGCGTTTGTCGTCGTCGCCCCGGCCACCGGGATCGCGCTCGCCGTCGCGCTCGCGGCCGGTGCGGTGTGGGCCGTGGTGCTGCGCCGCCGCGGGCGGCTGCACGACCTGGGCGTCTACGACGAGACCGTCGCCTCCGACGTCTGGGGGCGGGCCCGGTGACGGTCGACCCGGCGCCGATCAGCGGACGCCAGCCGCGGGCCGTGCGGACCGCGCTCGCGGTGCTCGAGGAGGTCGTCGCGGCCGGGCCCGGGGTCACCGCCAAGGAGATCTCGACGGCGCTGCGGCTGCCCCCGGCGACCACCTACCGGGTGCTGAACCTGCTCGTCGGCGAGGAGTACCTGGTCCGGCTGCCCGACCTGCGCGGCTTCGCGCTCGGGCGCCGCGCCGCGCGGCTGTCCCCGGTCGCGGTCCCGCGGCTGCCGACCGCCGCGCGCACCGTCGTCGACCACCTGCGTGGCCGAGTCCGTTGGGGCGTGCACCTGGCGATCTTCGACGGCGCCCGGCTGCAGGTCCTCGACCCGGACCCGGACCACCCGCCCAGCGACGCCGACCTGCTCGCCCGGCTGCCCCAGGCCTCCGCGCTGGGCAGGCTGCTGCTCGCCGAGCAGCCCGACTGGCGGGCCCTGGTCCGCGACCTGCGCCCGGTCACCGACCGCACCGTCACCGACCCGGACGCGCTCGACGCCGTCCTCGACGCCGTCCGCCGCGACGGCCTGGCCGCCCAGACCGGTCAGCTGCGCCCGGACCGCGGGTGCCTGGCCGTACCGGTCCGTTCGCCCGCGGACGGGGCGCTCGTCGCCGGGCTCGCGCTGTCCGGCCCGGCGACCCGGGTCGCCGACCCGGATCCCGAGCTGGTCACCCTGCTGCGCGAGCACGCCACGACGCTGGGGCCGCTGCTCGGCTGAGCCACCGCGCCGGTCACCCCGGCGGGGTCACTGCTCCAGCTCGGCCAGGTCCTTGCGGGCCTGCTCCAGCTCGGCCTCCAGCTCCGCGACCCGCGCGGCCTTCGCCGACCGGGCGCCCTCGATGAGCTCGTCGACCGGACCGGACAGGTCGGCGTGCAGCGCCGCGGCCGCCGCGGACACCGCCGACGCCGTCACCGGCAGGCCGCGGGCCACCCAGGTGGTGCCCTGCTTCAGCTCTGCCTGCCAGTCGCCGTCGGCGGAACCGCTGACGGTCAGGGTCATGGTCACGACCCGGGTGGTGCGGGCCGTCGAGCCCGGTGGCCTGCCCCGCTTCCGCTTCGGCGGCTCGGGCGCCGCGGTGCTCGCGGTGTCCGCGGGCGGGGTCTCCCCGCCGGTCGTCAGCTCGTCGTCCACGTGCGTCCTCGTCCCTCTCCACTCGGCTGCACGGCCAGGTACAAGGGTGATTCACGAACGCCCGTTCGCCGGTAGCGACCCGCCCGATTGGTCCGTGTGGGTGTCGACGTCCGACGCCCGGTCACGGTCCGGGGCGGTGGCGGTCACCCACAGGAGGATCTGCGTGCGGGCGGCCCGGCTGCCAGCATCGCGGGCATGCGCATCGACCACCTCGACCACCTCGTGCTGACCGTCGCCGACATCGACGCCACCGTCGCCTTCTACACGCGGGTGCTCGGGATGGAGGCCGTCGAGTTCGGCGGCGGGCGCCGCGCACTCGCCTTCGGCCCCAACAAGATCAACCTGCACGAGGCGGGGCGGGAGTTCGAGCCGAAGGCCGTCCGGCCCACCCCGGGCAGCGCCGACCTGTGCCTGATCACCCTCGACCCGATCGAGCAGGTCCGGCGCGAGCTGGCCGAGGCCGGCGTCGCCGTCGAGGTGGGGCCGGTCGAGCGGACCGGGGCCCGGGGCCCGTTGCTCAGCGTCTACCTGCGGGACCCGGACGGGAACCTGGTCGAGATCAGCAACGAGGTCTGAGCCTCACGCGGTGTCCGGCGTCCCCGCCCCCGCGCGGGCCCGCGCCGCGCGGTGCTCGGGGAACAGCCGCTCCGCGACCGCCGAGACCGGGACGGTCAGCAGCCAGGACAGCATCGCCCAGGTCGGGCTCAGCGGTGCGATCACCAGCGACGGGAGGAACGACACCACCGGCGCCAGCCCGTTGACCAGCGTGTGGCGGGCCTCGTCCGGGGTCACGTCGGCGCGGGTCAGGCGGCCGCGGTAGGAGCCGTAGGCCCACATGGCGGCGGAGAACGAGCCGATGACGACCAGGTTGGCCGCATAGAGCACGACGGCCGCGGTGCTGTCGCCGTGCCCGCCGAGCAGCGACGTCGGGAACGGCAGGAACGCGATGCCGAACAGGTAGCCGAGGTTGAGCGTCATCATCCGGGCGTCGGCGCGGTCGAAGCGGGCGAACAGCTGGTGGTGGACCGTCCAGTACCGCCCGATCACCGCGAAGCTCAATGCGAAGGTGAGCATCCGCGGCAGCAGCTCCACCAGCTGCGGGGCGACCGGGCCCGGGCCGATCTCGGCGTCGGTCAGCGGCAGCACCAGCAGCGTGATCGCGATGGCGAACACCCCGTCGCTGAAGAACGTGATCCGTTCCAGCCCGACCTCGACCCGACGCCGCATCCCTGTCCTTTCCCCGTGCAACGGCGCTCATCGTGCCCTACCGGCCGCCGCGGACCTAGGCTGGTCCGTCGTGACGACCCCGCTCGTGCGCACCGTCCGCTTCCACGCCACGGGCGGCCCGGAGGTGCTGCGGATCGAGCGGCTGCCGCTGCGCGACCCGGGCCCGGGGGAGGTGCGGATCCGGGTGCACGCGGTCGGGCTCAACCGCTCCGAGGTCAACTTCCGCCGCGGCACCTACCTCGACGCCCCGGTGCTCCCCGCGGGCCTGGGCAGCGAGTGCTCGGGCACCGTGCTCGGGACCGGTCCGGGGGTGACGGGCTGGGCGCCCGGCGACGAGGTGTGCGTGATCCCGGCGTCGTCGCAGAACGAGCACCCGGTCTACGCCGACGAGGCCGTCGTGCCGGTCCGGTCGCTGCTGGCCCGTCCGCCCGGTCTCGACGACGACGGCGCCGCCGCGCTGTGGATGCCGCTGCTGACCGTGTGGGGCATGACCCGCCACGCCGTCCGGCTGCGGGAGGGGGACCGGCTCGTGGTCACGGCTGCGGCGAACAGCATCGGGGCCGCGGCGCTGCAGGTGGCGCGGCACCTCGGGGTGCACGCCGTCGCCGTGGTGCCCGACGACCGGCACGCCGGGGTCCTGCGCTCCGCCGGGGCCGCGGAGGTGCTGACCGGCACGCCCGACGCCGAGGCGCTGCGGTCCGCGCTCGGCGGCGGTGCCGACCTGGTCCTCGACGCCGAGGGCGGGCCCGGCGTCGCCCGGCTGGTGCGGGCCTGCGCACCGGGCGGCGCGGTGATCGTCCACGGCGGGCTGTCCGGGGAGCCGACACCGCTGCCCGCAGCCGGGTACGCGCCGGTGTGGCTGCGCCGCTTCCACGTCCGCGAGGTCACCGGCGACGCGGCGGTGCTGGCCCGCGCCGAGGCGTTCGCCCGCGCCGGGCTCGCCGCAGGCACGCTCACCCCGCTGGTGGAGCGGGTCTTCGACCTGGACGACGGCGTCGCGTCCGTCGCCGCTGCGCACGCGCACCTGGAGTCACCGGACCGGGCCCCGGGCAAGCCGGTGCTGCGGACCGGTCAGCGGAACAGGTAGGCGCCCAGCAGGGCGTTCCCGACGCCGGCGACCAGGCCGAGGGCGCCGAGCGCGATCGCGACGACGGCGGTGCGCCCCGCGCCGCGGCGGCGGGCCGTGACGCCCATCCACATCGCGAACGCGCCACCGGCCCAGCCGAGCACGGCCAGGAGCAGGGCGCCGATCGCGGCGAGTGCGCCCAGGAACGCGGCCTGCCGGGCGAGGCGGTCGGCCTCGGCGGCGGTGTGCGGCACGGGGCCTCCTCGACGTCGGGGTCCCGACCGTAGCGGGGCATGGGCACGATCACGGTCGTTCGCATTGCTCATGACATGGGTTGCGTGATGCAATGTTCAACAGGTCCGATACGTCCATGATCTCTCCAGGGTCCGTTCCCGGGGAAAGGCGATGACATGTCCCGAACATCCGGTGCAGCGCACGCCCCCAGCCCGTTCCGTCAGCCCAAGGCCGTCTGGGCGGTGGCCTTCGCCTGCGTCATCTCGTTCATGGGCATCGGGCTGGTCGACCCGATCCTGCCGTCGCTGTCCGGGCAGCTGCACGCCACGCACGCCGAGGTCGAGCTGCTGTTCACCAGCTACCTCGTCGTGACCGCGATCGCGATGCTGGTGACCGGCTGGGTGTCGTCCCGGATCGGCGCGAAGAAGACCCTCATCACCGGCCTGGCGCTGATCGTGGTGTTCGCCGCGCTGGCCGGGGCGTCGTCGGGGATCTGGGGCATCGTCGGCTTCCGCGCCGGCTGGGGCCTGGGCAACGCGCTGTTCATCGCGACCTCGCTCGCGGTGATCGTCGGCTCGGCGTCGGGCGGGTTCGCCGGCGCGATCGTGCTCTACGAGACCGCGCTCGGCGTCGGCATCGCCACCGGTCCGCTGCTCGGCGGGCTGCTCGGCAACGTCTCCTGGCGGGGCCCGTTCTTCGGTGTCTCGGTGCTGATGCTGATCGCGCTCGTCGCGACCGTCGTGCTGCTGGAGCCGACGCCGGTCCCGACCCACAAGGCGACGCTCTCCGAACCGCTGACCGCCCTGCGCCACCGCGCGCTCGCGACGACCAGCGGGGTCGGGCTGCTCTACAACTGGGGCTTCTTCACCCTGCTCGGCTACGCACCGTTCCTGATGGGCGGGCTCGACCCGATCTCGCTCGGTGCGGTGTTCTTCGGCTGGGGCCTGCTCGTCGCGGCCTTCGCGGTGTTCGGCGCGCCCTGGCTCAAGGACCGCTTCGGCACCGCGCGCACCCTCTACGGCGCGCTCGTCGGCATCGCGGTCCTGCTCGCGGCCATCGGGCTGTTCGACGACGTGCCCGCCGTGGTGATCGTCGCGGTGGTCCTGTCCGGCATCGTGGTCGGTGTCAACAACACCCTGGTGACGACGGCGGTCATGTCGATCTCGCCGGTGCCCCGCCCGACCGCGTCGGCCACCTACGGGTTCGTCCGGTTCATCGGTGGCGGCCTCGCCCCGTTCGCCGCGGGCCTGATGGCGGCGGCCGTCGGCGCCTCGGTGCCGTTCCTGATCGCCGCGGTCGTCGTGCTGGTGGGGGTGGCGCTGCTGTCGACGATCCGCCGCGACCTGGACGCCGCCGACGCCGAGACCGAGCAGCCCGGCCCGTCGCACGAGCGTGCCGACGCCGAGGAGGCCGTCCGGGAGGTGCCCGGGCTGCCGACCGAGGCCGTGATCGCCGAGGACGCGCTGCAGCACGACCGGCGCTGAGTCCCCTCCGCCCTGAGCGGCCCCCGTCCGGACCGTCCGGACGGGGGCCGCTCCGTGTCGTGCCGCCCGGCGGCGCGGTCAGCCGGTGACGAGGGCGGCGAAGCGGTCCAGGTCGACGTTGCCGCCGGAGATCGTGACTCCGATCCGCGCCCCCGCCCATCGCTGCGGGTCCGCGGCGACGGCGGCCCGCACACCTGCGAACGCCAGCGCCCCGGTCGGCTCGACGAGCACCTTGTAGCGCGCCGCGAACAGCGCCATCGACTCGACCAGGGCGGTGTCGGGCACGGTCACGATGTCGGTGACGAGCTGCGCGATCACCGGGAACGTGTGGTCGCCGAGGTGGGTGGTGGCGGCGCCGTCGGCGAGCGTGCGGGGCTGCGGGATGCGCACGACGTGCCCGGCGCGCAGGGACTGCACGCCGTCGTCGCCGGCCTCGGGCTCGACGCCGTACACCCGGGCGTCGGGGGACAGGGCCTGCGCCGCGAGCAGCGACCCG
Source organism: Pseudonocardia sp. TMWB2A (assembly GCF_017312135.1). NCBI lineage: Bacteria > Bacillati > Actinomycetota > Actinomycetes > Pseudonocardiales > Pseudonocardiaceae > Pseudonocardia > Pseudonocardia sp. TMWB2A. Next base: position 4,334,172 of record NZ_QKQY01000002.1, on the reverse strand, counting down.
GAGAGCAGCCCGCCCCCGCCGAGGCAGACGAACAGCGCGTCGAGCGGGCCGTGGTCCTCCAGCAGCTCCAGCACCGCGGTGCCCTGCCCGGCGATGACGTGCGGGTGGTCGTAGGGCGGGACGAGGGTGAGCCCGCGCTCCTCCGACAGCGCGGTCGCGATGGCCGCGCGGTCCTCGGCGTAGCGGTCGTAGCCGACGACCTCGGCGCCGTAGCCGCGGGTGGCGGCGAGTTTCGAGGCCGGGGCGTCGTGCGGCATCACGATCGTCGCGGGGACCTCCAGCAGCTGCGCGGCCAGCGCGACGGCCTGGGCGTGGTTGCCCGAGGAGTACGCGACGACCCCCGCCCGCCGCTGTGCGTGGGACAGCCGGGACAGCGTGTGGAACGCCCCGCGGAACTTGAAGCTCCCGGTGCGCTGGAGGTTCTCCGCCTTCACGAACACCTGCGCGCCGAGCTCGGCGTCGGTGAGCCGGGAGGTGAGGACGGGGGTGCGGTGGGCGTGACCGCGCAGGATCGCTGCGGCGGCACGGACGTCGTCGGGGGTGGGGAGAGCGTTCACCGGACCACCTTCCGCCGCCCGGCGGAGCCGGTTCAAGTCCGTTCGGATTCATTCACGATCGGGTGTAACGACCGACACGTCCGGATCGCTGCTACCTGCGTGGCTCCCCCCACGTTCCCCGGAAGGACACCCCCGATGCGCCTCCGCTCCCTGTCCGCCGCCGTGCTCCTCGCGACCGCGGCCGCCCTCCCGCTCGCCGGTACGGCCTTCGCCCAGGACCGCGACTGCAAGGACTTCGCCAGCCAGGCCGACGCACAGGCGGCCCTGACCCCGGGTGACCCCTACGGCCTCGACCGCGACAACGACGGTCAGGCCTGCGAGGACCACGACTACGGCACCGCCACCTCCACCTCCGACGACGTCGCGGCCGACAGCGTCGCCGCCGCCGGTTCCCAGGTCACCGCGACGCCGGTCGGTGGCGTCGAGGCCGGTGGCGGCCCGGCCGACGTGCTGCCGCTGGCGCTCGGTGCCGTCGTCGCCGGTGGCATCGGCGCGGTCGCGGTGCGGCGCGTCGCCGCCGGTCGCCGCGGCTGACCCCGGCACCGTGCCCGGCCCCGTCCTCCCGGCGCCCGGACCCGCCGCACCGTCCGGTGCGCGGGCCGGGCGCGGCCCCGTGGCCGGGGACCGGGCCGAGCGCGGCCCCGTGGCCGGGGACCGGGCCGAGCGCGGCTCTGTGGCCGGGGACCGGGCCGGGCGCGGCCCTGTGGCCGGGGACCGGGCCGGGACGGTGCGGCGCGGGAGCCCGGACCGCGGGCGACGGGCGCGGCGACGGGCCGGTGCGCTGCGCCGGGTGACGCGGGTGCTGGCGCCGGTCGGTGTCCTCACCGCCGCGCTGCTGCTCGCCGACCCCGCGGGCGCACCCGAGCCCGGGGCGACGGCCGTCGCCTCCGTCCCGGTGCCCGCTCCGGCGCCCGCGCCGGGCGCGTTGCTGCCGCCGGGGCCCGCGCCGCTGGTGCGGTCGGAGCCGGTCCGGCTGCGGGTCGACCGGCTCGGGCTCGACACCGTGCCCCGACCGATGGGGCTGACCGCGGACCGGTCGATGGAGGTCCCCGCGGATGCGGGCACGGTCGGCTGGTACACCGGCGCACCGACCCCCGGCGAGGTCGGGCCCGCCGTGCTCACCGCGCACGTCGACTGGAAGGGGCTGCCGGGCGCCTTCGCCGACCTGGACACCCTGGAGCCCGGCGACGAGATCCGCGTCGACCGCGCCGACGGGACGTCGGTGGTGTTCGCCGTGCGACGGGTCGGGCGCTTCCCCAAGGCGGAGTTCCCGACCGCCGAGGTCTACGGCGACCTCGACCACGCGGGCCTGCGGCTGATCACCTGCGGCGGGGTGTTCGACCGGTCGGCCCGCAGCTACGTCGACAACGTCGTCGTGTTCGCCGACCAGGTCCGCTGAGCAGTCCGCGCGCCCCCGCGCTCGTCGAGATGCAGCTCAGCGGGCCGTGGAGATCCACAATTCCCGCTGAGCTGCATCTCGGCGACCGGGCCGGCTGGACCGGGTCGCCGGGCGGGGCGCGGGGCTCATCTCCGGCGCCCGGTGCCCCGTCCCGGTGTCGCGGTCCGCGGGTCCTCGGGCCAGGCGTGCTTCGGGTAGCGCCCGCGGAGCTCGGCCCGGACCTGCGGGTAGGCGTTGTCCCAGAACGAGTCCAGGTCCGCGGTGACCGCCGTCGGACGCCCGGCGGGGGAGAGCAGGTGCAGCACCACCGGCACCCGCCCGTCGGCGACGGCCGGGGAGCCGGTCCACCCGAACACCTCCTGGACCTTCACCGGCAGGGCCGGGGCCGCGCCGGAGTAGTCCAGCGCGATCCGGGACCCGGTGGGGACGGTGAGCCGCTCCGGGGCCAGCTCGTCGATCCGCCCGGCGAGCCCGCCCACGTACGCGGCGACGTGGCGGCGCAACGCCGGGCCGGCGTCGACCCGGGCCAGGTCGGAGCGTCGCCGGGCGGTGGCGAGCGGACCGGCCAGCCACCCGGCGGGATCGGCGGCGGAGTCGAGCAGCGCCTCCTCGGACACGTCGGGCCACGGCGTGCCCAGCACCCGGTGCAGGAAGCCCAGCCGCTCGCGCAGTGACACCGCCCCCGCCGTCCAGCGCAGCAGCCCGGTGCCCTCGGCACGCAGCCCGGCGACGAGCGCGTCGCGGACGGCACCGGGGTCGGGGGAGCGGTCGGGCTTCTCCGACAGCACGATCGCGCCGAGCCGGTCGACGGTGCGGGCGCGGACGTCGCCGTCGCTCCAGACGGCCTCCGAGCCGGTGACCCGCAGCGGCGCGGCGGCCCGCAGCGCGGTCGCGGCGTCGGTGGTCGCGGCGAGGCGGACCCGGCCGTGGGTCTGCCCGGGGCGCCGGTCGGCGACGGCGACGGCCAGCCACTCGGCGTCGCGCAGCGGGCCGGGCGGGACCTCGACGGCGGTGCCACCGGTCATGAGGAACACCCCGGCCGCGGCGTCGCGGCGCCGGGCGAGCCGCTCGGGGTAGGCGAGCCCGGTGACCAGCGCGACGAGCTCGGTGCCCGGAGTCCCCTCGGCGCGACCGGCCCGTTCGCGCGCACGGCCCGGGGCCCCGGCGGCCGGGCCGGAGCGGACCCCGGCTCCCGGCGAGGTGCCCGGCGACACCGCGCCGGTCGGCGAGGCGGCGGCCGCGGGGGACGAGGCGGAGAACGAGGCGGGGGACGAGGCGCGGGCGCGGCGCAGCGCACCGGTCAGGCGGTCCCGGTCCCCGCGCCACCGCCCGGCGCCGGGGGCGTCGCCGGAGCGCAGCCGGGCCAGCGCGGCGGTGAGGTCGTCGGCGGGACCGGCGAGGGTGTCGTCGTCGAGGACGGCGACGATCCCGGCGACCTCCCGCGGGTCCCCACCGGCGGCGACGCCGTCGAGCAGGGCCCTGGCGAGGCGCGGCTGCAGGCCCAGCGCGGAGATCCGCAGGCCCCGCTCGGTGACCGCGCCTCGCGCGTCGATCGCGCCGAGTGCGGTGAGCACAGCGCGTCCGGCGGCCAGCGGACCGGGCGGCGGGGCGTCCCACCAGCGCAGACCGCTGCCGTCGGGGGTGCCCCAGACGGCGAGGTCCAGCGCGAGCGCGGTGAGGTCGGCGGTGCGGATCTCGGGGTCCGGGGCATCGGCGAGGCCCTCGCCCTCGGGCCAGCAGCGGTAGGCGAACCCGGGTGCCTCCCGGCCGGCGCGGCCCGCGCGCTGGGTCGCGACCGCGCGCGAGACCCGCCGCGTCACGAGGCCGGACAGCCCGCGCCGGTGGTCGGTGTGCGGGACCCGGACCAGGCCGGAGTCGACGACGGCCCGCACACCGGGCACGGTCAGGCTGGACTCGGCGACGGCGGTGGCGAGCACGATCCGCCGCCGCGGCCCGTCACGCAGCGCCGCGTCCTGCTCGGCGGCGGGCAGCCTGCCGTGCAGCGCGAGGACGTCGGCGTCGGGTCCCAGCCCGCGCAGCGCGGACGCGGTCCGCCCGATCTCCGCGACGCCCGGCAGGAACGCCAGCACGCTGCCGTGCTCGAGCGCCCGCACGCACGTCCGGGCGACGGTGTTCTCGATCCGCTCGGTCCCGCCGCGACCGGCCCGGGCGGGCGGGACGTGGGTGACGGCGACGTCGTAGCTGCGGGCGGCGACCTCCAGCACCGGCGCGGGCCGGTCGTCGTCGCCCAGCAGTACGGCGGGGCGGGCCGCGTCGAGGGTCGCGGAGGTGGCGAGCAGCCGCAGGTCGGGCCGCAGCCCGTCGCGGGCGTCGAGCAGCAGGGTGAACAGCAGGTCGGCGTCGAGGTGACGCTCGTGCACCTCGTCGAGGACGACGGTGGACACCCCGGTCAGCTCCGGGTCCCCGGCCAGGCGGCGCAGCAGCAGCCCGGAGGTGACGACCTCGACCCGGGTGCCGGGCCCGGTGCGGGCGTCGCCGCGGACGCGGTAGCCGACCGGCCCACCGACCTCGGTCCCCAGCAGCGACGACATCCGGGCCGCGGCGGCGCGGGCGGCGACCCGGCGCGGCTCGGCGACCAGCACCGTGCCCTCGGGTGCCGGGCCGGAGCCGTCGAGCCCGGCCAGGGCGAGCGGGACGAGGGTGGTCTTGCCGGTGCCGGGCGGGGCGACGAGCACGGCGCCGCCGCGGTCGTCCAGCGCCGCCCGCAGCTCGTCGAGGACGGCGCGGACCGGCAGGTCGGGGAGTGGGGGCATCACTCCCGAGTATGGGTCAGGCCAGCCCGCTGTAGGACAGCACCATGATCACGACGACGGCGGCGGCCAGTCCGGCGGTGATCAGCAGCAGCACCCAGCCCGGCAGCGCGGTCTCGTCGAGGACGGGGGCCGCGGGGCGGTGGGTGGCGGCGGTGGTGGCGGTGGTGGCGGGCATCGTTGCTCCTGCGGGTTCGGACTGCGTCAGACGGACGAACCTGATGTCGCGTACGGACCAGGAACCGTTAACCGTGGTCCCCGAAACTGATGACGGCTAGGTTCGGAGCGACGTCGACGACGACCGTCAGGCCCACCTTCCGGAGGTGCGATGAGCTCGCCCACCACGACCCGACCGGCATCCGACGCGGCCCGCGTGGCACAGGCCGCCCGGGAGGTGGTCGAGGCCCACGACCCGCGGTCGGTGCCGCGCGAGGAGCTGTTCGGCGCTCTCTACGACGCCGGGCTCGCCTGGGTGCACCACCCCGAGGGGCTCGGCGGGCTCGACCTGTCCCGCGGGCTGCAGTCGGTGATCGACCAGATCGTCACCGACGCCGGCGGCGAGCGGATGTTCGCGGTCAACCCGATCGGCTACGGCATGGGCGCGCCGACCGTCGTCGAGTACGGCCCGGACCGTGACCAGGTGGCGGCCTGGCTGCGGCCGATGGCCACCGGCGAGGAGATCTGGTGCCAGCTGTTCAGCGAGCCCGGCGCCGGCTCCGACGTCGCGGGCCTGGCCACCTCCGCGGTCCGCGACGGCGACGAGTGGGTCGTCAACGGGCAGAAGGTCTGGACGACCCTGGCCCACGTCGCGCGGTGGGGGATGCTCGTCGCCCGCACCGACCCCGACCAGCCCAAGCACCGCGGCCTGACCTACTTCGTGATCGACATGACCCAGCAGGGTGTCGACGTCCGCCCGCTGCGGCAGATGACCGGGCAGGCCGAGTTCAACGAGGTCCACCTGCACGACGCCCGGGTCCTCGACGCGCACCGGCTCGGCGAGGTCGGCGCCGGCTGGAAGGTCGCGATCACCACCCTGATGAACGAGCGCACCGCCATCGGCGGGGTCACCGGGCGGCGCGGCAGCGGCGTCATCGGCGAGGCGCTGGGCCTGTGGCGGGCCCACCCCGACCGGCACACCCCGGTGCTGCGCGACCGGCTCGCGGCACTGTGGACCCGCGCCGAGACCCACCGCCTCACCCTCGCCCGCGCGCGGCGCACCGCGAGCGCCGGACAGCCCGGTCCGGAGGGGTCGGTGTCCAAGCTGGTCGGCGCCGAGCTGAACCAGGACGTCTACGAGTTCTGCATGGACCTGCTCGGCCCGGACGCGCTGCTCTACGACGACTGGACGATGGACCGAGCACGGGTGCACACCGACCCGAACTCCACGGTGCAGCAGCGCTTCCTCCGCTCACGCGCGAACACCATCGAGGGCGGCACCTCGGAGGTCATGCGCAACATCCTCGGCGAACGCGTCCTCGGTCTGCCCGGCGAGCCCCGGTCGGACTCCGACCGCCCCTGGAAGGAGGTCCCCCGTGGCTGAGCAGGAGCTCCGGGAGTTCGACGTCACCGACGAGCAGCGCGAGCTGCGCGCGGCACTGCACCGCTTCGCCGAGCGCCAGCACGACGAGGCCACCCTGCGCCGGCTCGTCGACACCACCGACGGGTTCGACCGGGCACTGTGGGCCCGGCTCGGCACCGAGCTCGGCGCGCTGTCCCTCGCGGTGCCCGAGGACCTCGGCGGCGCCGGCGGGACCTGTGTGGACCAGGCCGTCGCGGCGGAGGAGCTGGGTGCGGCGCTGGTGACCGGGCCGCTGCTCGGCACCGTCGCGCTCGCGGTCCCGGCGCTGGTCGCGGCCCCGGCGGGCGACGGGCGCGACGCGCTGCTCGCCGCGCTGGCCGACGGCTCGCGCACCGCGGCCCTGGTCGCCCGGCTCACCGAGCCCTACGACGGCGCCTCCGCGGCCGGTGTCACCGCCGACGGCGACCGGCTCACCGGCACGGTGGAGCACGTCCCGGACGCGGGCGCCGCGGACGTGCTGGTCGTCGCGGCCGCGGGCCCCGAGGGCCCGGTGCTGGCCGTGGTCGACCCCGGCGCCGACGGGGTGCGGGTGCAGCGGTGCGGCTCGTTCGACGTGACCCGCCCGGTCGCCCGGGTCGTCCTCGACGGGGCGACCGGCACCGTGCTCGCCACCGGCGCGGACGCCGACGGCGCGCTGCGGCACGCCTTCCGCACCGCCGGGGCGCTGCTCGCCGCCGAACAGGCCGGCATCGCCCGCCGGCTGCTCGACCTGACCGTCGCCTACGCGAAGGAGCGGCTGCAGTTCGGCAGGCCCATCGGGTCGTTCCAGGCGGTCAAGCACCGGTGCGCGGACATGCTGGTCGCCGTCGAACAGGCCCGGACCGCGGCGCTGCACGCGGCCTGGGCGGTCGACGACCCGCGCGTCGACGACGCCGACCTCGCCGTGTCGATCGCGCAGGCCACCTGCTCGGAGACGGCGTACCGGGTCGCCGCCGACGCGGTGCAGCTGCACGGCGGGATCGGCTTCACCTGGGAGCACGTCGCGCACCTGTACTACAAGCGCGCCGTCGCCGACGCGGCGCTGCTCGGGTCCGCCGAGGCTCACCGCGAGCGCATCGCCGCGCTGGTGCTGGACACCCTCGACGACGACGTCCGCGAGCCCCGGGTGGCGACCGGCTGAGCGCCGGGGGCCGGGTCAGACCTTGTTCAGGCCCGGCTCCCGGTCCGGCACCACGAACGACGCCGCCGTGCGCACCGTGGCACCGGGCTCGCTGACCCGGGACACGGTGCGGAAGTCCGCGCGCATCTGCGCGGGGGTGAACGTCGCCAGCACGTAGCCGCGCCGGTCGAGCGACCACACCGAGCTGCCGCTGCCACCGGACTTCGCGTCGCCGTCGCCGTCGCCGCCGGAGGTGACCGAGGTGGTGACGAGCTCGGTGCCGGCGATCCGGTCGTCGGCACCGGGGATCTCGTTGGCGTGGTGGACGTGCTCGTCGCCGGTGAGGACGACGGCGTTGCGCACGCCCGCCTCGGTCCAGCCGCGGACCACCCGCTCCCGGGACCCGGTGAACTCCCCCCAGGTGCCGGACTTGCCGCCCCGGCGCGGGGCGAAGAACACCTGCTGGGCCAGCACGTCCCAGCCCGCGGCGGAGTCGGCCAGCCCGCGCAGCAGCCAGCGTTCCTGGTCGGCGCCGAGCATCGAGCCGCGCATCCGGTACTGACGGGTGTCCAGGACGTGGAAGGTGGCGAGCGAGCCCCACGCGAGCCGCCGGTAGAGCCGGATGTCCGGGCCGTCGGGCACCGAGGTCCGGCGCAGCGGCATGTGCTCGTAGTACGCCTGGGCCGCGGCACGGCGCCGGTCGGGCGTCGCGCCGTCCCAGTCGTTGACGACCTCGTGGTCGTCCCACACGACCACCCACGGTGCGACGGCGTGCGCGGCGCGCAGGTCCTCGTCGGAGCGCTGGTGGGCGTGGGTACGGCGGTACCCGGCGAGGGTCTTCGGCTCCGGTGGTCCCGGGTCGCGGACCTCGCCCCGGTCGGTCTCGTAGAAGTAGTCGCCCAGGTGCAGGACGAGGTCGGGGGCGTCAGCGGCCAGCCCGCGGTAGGCGGTGAAGTGGCCCGCCCCGAACTTCGCGCACGACGCCGTCGCGATGGTCAGTGCGGCGGCGGACGCCCCCGCCGCGGGCGCGGTCCGGGTGCGCGCGACGGGGGAGAGGTGGCCACCGGTACGGAACCGGTAGAAGTACTCGCGGCCCGGGGCGAGTCCCGCGGGCTCGGCGTGCACGCTGTGCGCGAGCTCGCGGGTGGCGGTCTCGGTGCCGCGCGACACGACGCGGGCGAAGCGCTCGTCCTCGGCGACCTCCCACTCGACCTCGACGGCCCGGTCGGGCATGCCGCCGCGGCCGTCCTCGGCGTCGGGCTCGGGGGCGAGCCGGGTCCACAGGACCATCCCGTCGGGCGCGGGATCGCCCGAGGCGACGCCGAGGGTGAACGGGTCGGGCGTCGTCGCCTGGCGCAGGGCACCGGCGAACCAGCGGGGCACGGCGGCGGGCTCACCGCCGGGCGTGGCCGGCACCAGCCCGGCGACCGCGGCCCCGAGGGTGCCGAGCAGCACGCTGCGGCGTGGCAGTGCGGTCACACGTCCTCCTGTGCGTGGTGGTCGGGGAGAACCGTCCATTCTCCGCCCCGGCGACCCCGGCGGCGGTGCGCCCGCGCCGGGGCCGGGGTCGCCGGACGAGTGAATCACCGCGCGTGCCCGGCCACGGGCGATCGGCCGGAACCGGCCGGGTGCACCCCCGGTCCCCCGCGGCACGCCCGCACCGACGACTGATATGTAGTGAGCTGTGTCACATCCTGGCTCACGTCGAACCTCCGCTCGTCGAGTCACGAAAACAGTTCATCGGGATCGCGTCGCATCGCGGCCCGCGACCGCGACGCCCTCGACGTCGCGGTCGGAATCGTGCCGCTGTGCCCCGGAAACGGTGTGAGCCGGGGGTCGGCCGATCATAAAAAATGACTATGTAACGCGTTGGAAATGGTCGACGATTCTGCCCGTACAAGCTCGTACTGCCGGGGGATGGCGATGGTGTCGAAAGACGGGGTGATGACCGCCGGGCCTGTGCGCGAACAGGAATCGCGCACGGTGTCCGAGTCGGAACACGCTGTCGTGATTGCGTTCACAGCGATCATCACGGAGCTGCTCGACGCACCCGTGCGGCCGGACGACCACTTCTTCGTCGACGCCGGCGCCGACTCCATGGTCCTCGCCCGGTTCTGTGCGCGGGTCCGGCAGCGGCCCGACCTGCCGCACGTCGCGATGACCGACGTCTACGCCCACCCCACCGTGGCCGGGCTGGCCGCGGCGCTCGCCCCGTCCGTCGCGCGTCCCGGACGCACCGTCGACGACGTGCGCGAGGGCTACCGCGCGATCCTCGCCGACCTGGTCGGCGCCGACGTCGGGGTCGACGCCGACGTGTTCGCCGACCTCGGCGCCGACTCCATGACGATGACCCGGTTCTGCGCCCGGGTGCGCCGCCGCGACGACCTGCCCGACGTCGCGATGACCGACGTCTACGCCCACCCCACCGCCGCCGGCCTGGCCGTCGCGCTCGCCGGGGACGCCGGCCCCGTGGTGGACGAGGCACCGCCCGCGCAGCCGGTCCCGACCGGCTCCACCCGCGCCTACGTGCTGTGCGGCGCGGCGCAGCTGCTCACCTTCGTCGTGTTCACCCTCGCCTACGGCACCCTGCTCGGCGCGGTCTACGAGTGGATCGCCCTCGGCACCGGGCTGCTCAGCTTCTACCTGCGCTCGCTGGCCGCGGTGTCGGTGGCCTTCACGGTGTTCGCGGTGCTCCCGATCGCCGCGAAGTGGCTGCTCGTCGGCCGCTGGACCGAACGCGAGATCCCGCTGTGGAGCGCGTCGTACTACCGGTTCTGGCTGGCCAGGACCCTGGTCCGGACCAACCCGCTGCTGCTGGTCGCCGCGGGCTCTCCGCTGCTGCCGCTCTACATGCGCCTGCTCGGCGCCCGGATCGGGCCCGGCGTGGTCATGCTGGCGCGCACCGTCCCGGCCTGCCCGGACCTGCTCACCGTCGGCGGGAACACCGTGCTGCGCAAGGACTCGATCCTGTCCTGCTACCGCGCCGAGCCGGGCATCATCCGGACCGGGCGGGTCACGATCGGCTCCCGCGTCGTCGTCGGAGAGGCGGCGGTGATCGACATCGGCACCACGATCGGCGACGACGCCCGGCTCGCCCACGCCTCCTCGCTGCACACCGGCCAGGTCGTCCCGGCCGGACAGACCTGGTGGGGCACGCCCGCCCGCCCGGGCGGCGGTGACCCCGGTGCCGCGGTGTCCGCCCCGGTCGGGCCGGGCCGGCGCGCCGGCTACGCGATGGGTCAGCTCGGCTGGCTGCTGCTGGTCTGGCTGCCGCTGGGGACCGGCGTGCTCGACGCGGTGCTGGAGCGGATCCCGACTCTGGCCGCGGTGCTGGCCGCCGGGACCGCGGACGTCCTGTCCGGGCAGATGTGGATCGACGCGGTCCTCACCACGACCGTCCTGCTCGTCGGCGGCATGGTGGTCGGGCTGTTCGGCGCCGCCGTCGTCGCGCGGGTGCTGTCGGCCGGGCTCACCGAGGGGCGTCCCTATCCCCTCTACGGTCTCCGGTACACGTTGCAGCGCACCGTGTTACGGATCACCAACATCAAGTTCTTCACCTATCTGTTCGGCGACAGCTCCTACATCGTCGATTATCTCCGGATCATCGGGCACGATCTCCGACGTACGCCGCAGACGGGCACGAATTTCGGTACGGCGGTGAAGCAGGAGACGCCGTACGCGAGCTCGATCGGAACCGGGACGATGGTCGCCGACGGCCTGTCCATCGTCAATGTCGACTATTCGGACACCGCATTCGTCGTGAACCGGACCCGGATCGGGTCGAACTCGTTCCTGGGCAACAGGATCGTCTACACCGCGGGTTCCCGGGTCGGCGACGACTGCCTGATCGCCACCAAGACGCTCGTCCCGACCGACGGCCCGGTACGGACCGGGGTCGGCCTGCTCGGCTCGCCGCCGTTCGAGATCCCCCGCACCGTCGCCCGGGACGCGACCTTCGGGCACCTGCACACCGGACTCGACCTGCACGACCGGCTGCGCGCCAAGAACCGCTACAACCGCCGGTCGATCGCGCTGGCCCTGGCGGTCCGCTGGGGCGCCCTGTTCGGGATCACCCTGCTCTCGCTCGTCGTCGCGGCGCTGATCGTGCCGCTCGGCCCGATCGCGGTCGGGGTGCAGCTGCTCGCGTCGCTGCTGTTCACGATGGCGTACTCGATCGCCGTCGAGCGGCTCGCCGTCGCCGGGCGGCGCCGGCTGCGGCCCCGCTTCTGCTCGGTGTACGACCCGTACTTCTGGTGGCACGAGCGCTACTGGAAGCTCGTCGTGCAGGGCTGGGACCGGATGCTCGCCGGGACCCCCTTCAAGAACCTCGTCACCCGCGCGCTCGGCGTGCAGATCGGCCGCCGCGTCTTCGACGACGGCTGCGGCATGACCGACCGCACGCTCGTGCGGATCGGCGACGACGCCGTCCTCAACGCCGGCGCGGTCCTGCAGTGCCACTCGCAGGAGGACGGCACCTTCAAGTCCGACCACATCACCGTCGGCACCGGCGCCTGCCTCGACGTCGGCGCCTTCGTCCACTACGGCGCCGTCGTCGGCGACGCCGCCCGGATCGGCTGCGACGCCTTCCTCATGAAGGGCGAGGACGTCCCGGCCGGTGCCTTCTGGGAGGGGAACCCGGCCCGCGCCACGCCCCGGCCCGCCCCCACCCCGCTGTCGAACGGAGAGTCCGCACGATGACCGGCACGCTCGCCGACCCCACCACCTCGACCACCCGTGAGCACTGGAGCCGGGTACTGCTGACCGGCGGCGCCACCCCGGCCCCGTCCTGGACGGCGACACCCCGGCCCGGGACCGCCGTGCACACCGAGCCGATCCCGCGGGACGCGGTCGCCGCCGTCGCCGCGGTGACCGGCGTGGAGCCCGGCGCGGTGCTGCTCGCCGCGCACGCCGCCGTCCTCGCGGCCCTGTCCGGCGACACCGAGGTGACCGCCGGCGTCCCCGCCCGCACCGGCGCGACGCCGCTGCCGGTGTGCCTGGACACGGCCCGCAGCTGGTCCGCGCTGGTCACCGCCGCCGCCGACGCCCTGGCCGGGCTGCGCGCCCACCCCGACCCCGACCTGGGACGCCTCGCCGCCGAGCTCGGGACGGCGGTGCCCTTGTTCGGCACCGTGCTCGACCCGGGCGCCGACCTGCGCGGCGACGAGATCGCCCCCGGCGCGCTGGACCGCACCGGTGACCGCGGTGCCGACACGGACACCACCACCGGCGACGGGCCGGGTGCCGCCGGGCTGCACGTCGCGGTGTCCGGGGCGACCCTGCGCCTGACCTACCGCCTCGACCTGCTCGACGTGGGCGCGGCCGCCCGGATCGCCGGCTACCACGCCGCGGCCCTGGCTCTCGCCGCCGCCGACCCCGGCGCGCCCGTGCGCCCGTCGGCGCTGGTCGGGCGGGCCGAGCGCGACGCCCAGCTCGGCGACCTCGCCGGCCGGCCCCGGGACCTGCCCGACCGCCGCCCGCACGAGCTGCTCGCCGACCGCGCCGCCGCGGCCCCCGACGAGGTCGTCGCCGAGCACGCGGGCGTCACCCTCACCCGCGCCGAGCTGGAGGACCGCGCCGCCCGCGTCGCCTCGACCCTGCTCGACGCCGGGCTGGCGCCCGAGGACGTCGTCGCCGTGGTGTGCGACCGCGACCTCGACTGGATGGTCGCGGTGCTCGCCGTCCTGCGCGCCGGTGGCGCCTACCTGCCGGTCGAGCCGCACTTCCCGGCCGAGCGGATCGCCCGCACGCTCACCCGCGCCGGGTGCCGGATCGCGCTGACCACCGACGCCACCCGCGCCCACCTCGACGAGGCCGGCGTCGCGACGACGGTGCTGACCGTGCCCGACGCGGTCGCCGCCGCCGACGGCCCCGCACCCACCGCCGACGTCCCGGCCGACGGGCTCGCCTACCTGTACTTCACCTCCGGCTCCACCGGCGAGCCCAAGGGCGCGATGTGCGAGCACGCCGGGATGCTCAACCACCTGCTCGCCAAGATCGAGGACCTGGAGCTGGAGCCGGGCTGCGTGGTCGCCCAGACCGCGCCGCAGTGCTTCGACATCTCGCTGTGGCAGCTCGTCGCGGGTCCGCTCGCCGGCGGGCGGACCCTGCTCGTCGAGCAGGACGTGATCCTCGACGTCCGCCGCTTCGTCGACACCCTGGTGCGGTCCCGGGTCACCGTCGCCCAGCTCGTGCCCAGCTACCTCGAGGTCGTGCTGACCTACCTGGAGGAGCACCCCACGGCGCTGCCCGACCTGCGGATGGTCTCGGCCACCGGGGAGGCGCTCAAGACCGAGCTGGTGCAGCGCTGGTTCCGGGTGCTGCCCGGCGTCCCGCTGGTCAACGCCTACGGCCTCACCGAGACCTCCGACGACACGAACCACGCCGTGCTGCGCGAGGCCCCCGCGGACGGCCGGGTCCCGCTCGGCGCCCCGGTGCCCGGGGTGAAGGTCTACGTCGTCGACGCCGACCTGGCGCCGGTCCCGCTCGGCGCGCCCGGGGAGATCGTGTTCTCCGGGGTGTGCGTCGGCCGCGGCTACGTCAACGACCCCGACCGCACCGCCGCCGCGTTCGGCTCGGACCCGCACCGGCCCGGTGAGCGGCTCTACCGCAGCGGCGACCACGGCCGCTGGCGCCCGGACGGGCAGCTCGAGTTCCTCGGCCGCCGCGACAACCAGGTCAAGATCCGCGGGTTCCGGATCGAGATCGGCGAGATCGAGAACGCGCTGCTGGCGGTGCCCGGCGTCCGCGACGCGTGCGTCGTCGTCGCGACGACCGCGGGCGGGCCGCAGCTGGTCGCCTACCACGCCGGCGACGGCCCGGACGCGCCCGAGGTGCGGGCCCGGCTGGCGCGCAGCCTGCCCGCCTACATGGTCCCGCCGACGGTCCACCGGCTCGACCCGCTGCCGGTCACCGCCAACGGCAAGATCGACCGCAAGACCCTCACCGCGCACGCGACCGCGGCCGCGGCGCAGGCCGCCGTCGCTCCGGCGGTGGGTGGCCCGACCGGCGGCGAGCTCACCGCGGCCCAGCGCCGCGTCGTCGACGCCGTCACCCGCGTGCTCGACCTGCCCGCCGGATCGGTGGGCCCCGACGACGACTTCGCCGACCTGGGGGGCAGCTCGCTGTCCGCGGTGAAGCTCGTGATCGCACTCGGCCGGGCCGTCACGGTCCGCCAGGTGCTCGACCATCCCGTCCTCACCGACCTCGCCGGGTTGCTCCCGGCCGACCAGCTCTGACCACCACAGGGGGAGACATGACCGGATCACTGCTGGGGGTGCGCCCGCACCCCGGACGACCGCCCGTCCTCGACGCCGGCCCGGGCGGCGACGCCGCCGGCTGGACCGAGCGCCACGGCGACGCGCTGCGCGACCTGCTCGACGACCACGGTGTCGTGCTGGTGCGCGGGCTCGGCCTGCGCACCGTCGCCGACGTCGCCGGTGTGGCCGCCCGGCTGGGGACCGGCAGCTACGTCGAGTGCGAGGCGATCGCCGCCCGGACCCTGCTGTCCGACGGCGTCTACTCGGCCACCCCGTGGCCCGCGCGCCAGCCGATGTGCGCCCACCACGAGCTGTCCTACGTCCTGGACACGCCCGCCACGCTGCTGTTCGCCTGCCTGCGTGCACCCGAGACCGGCGGCGCGACACCGCTGGTCGACACCACCCGGGTCGCGGCGGACCTGCCGCCCGCACTCGTCGACCGCGTCGAGCGCGAGGGCTGGATCCTCACCCGCTCCTACGGTGACGACATCGGCGCCTCCTGGGAGCAGGCGTTCGGCACCGCCGACCGCGACGTCGTCGAGCGCTACTGCCGGGCCAACGCCATCGCCACCGAGTGGACGCCCGACGGCGGGCTCCGCACCCGCCAGCGCCGGCACGGCGTGCTGATGCACCCGGTCACCGGGCAGCGGGTCTGGTTCAACCAGATCGCGTTCCTGTCGGAGTTCGCGATGGACCCCGAGGTCCGCGAGTTCCTGCTGGAGATGCACGGCCCGGACGGGCTGCCGTTCAGCACCCGCTTCGGCGACGGCTCCCCGGTGCCCGAGGCGGTCGTCGACGAGATCAACGCCGCGCACGACCGGCACGCCGTCCGCGAGCCCTGGCAGGACGGCGACCTGCTGGTCGTGGACAACCTGCGATTCGCCCACGGCCGCGACCCCTACACCGGCGACCGGCACGTCGTCGTCGCCATGACCGACGGCGTCGCCGTCCCCGCCTTCGAGGGAGCCCGATGAACGCCCCGGCCGAGTCCGTCCCCGCCTTCTCCGTGATCTCCGGCGCCCAGGTGGCGCGGGCGCTCGGCGGGCGGGAGAAGGAGCTCGTCGAGCTCGTCGAGGACACCTACCGGGTGCACGGTGCCGGTGCGACGGTGAACCCGCCGTCGTACTTCCTGCGGTTCCCGGACCGGCCGTCGTCGCGGATCATCGCGCTGCCCGCGTCGCTGGGCGGCACCGGTGACGACACCGGCGTCGACGGCATCAAGTGGATCTCCAGCTTCCCGGAGAACGTCGCCCGCGGCGTCCCCCGGGCCTCGGCGGTGCTGATCCTCAACGACCCCCGCACCGGCTACCCGTACGCCTGCCTGGAGAGCTCGATCATCTCCGCGACGCGCACCGCGGCGTCCGCGGCCTCGGCGGCCGACCGGCTCTCGCGCGACGGGGCCCGCCCGCGTCGCGTCGGGTTCGTCGGGACCGGGCTGATCGCCCGCTACATCCACCAGTTCCTGGTCGGCACCGGCTGGACCTTCGACGAGGTCGGCGTGTTCGACCTCTCCGCGGACTCCGCCGAGGGGTTCCGGGGCCACGTCGAGCGCACCGCGCCGGGCGAGGTCCGGATCCACGACTCCGCCGAGTCGCTGGTCCGCGGCAGCGACCTGGTGATCTTCGCGACCGTCGCGGGGACCCCGCACGTGCACGACCCCGCCTGGTTCGACCACCACCCGCTGGTGCTCAACGTGTCGCTGCGCGACCTGTCCGCGGACATCGTGCTCAGCGCCTTCAACGTCCTCGACGACGTCGAGCACTGCCTCAAGGCCGACACCTCCCCGCACCTGGCCGAACAGGCCACGGGGAACCGCGACTTCGTCGACGGGACCCTCGACCAGGTGCTCGACGGCACGCTGGCCGTCCCCACCGACCGCACGGTCGTGTTCTCCCCGTTCGGCCTCGGGGTCCTCGACCTCGCCGTCGGACGGTTCGTCCACGCCGAGGTCGCCCGCGCCGGCGAGCTGCACACCGTCGACGACTTCTTCCACGAGCTGAGCCGGCACGGCTGAGCCGCCACCACTGGTACACGAGGGGTCGACGATGACCGTCATCTCCGCACCCGAAGACTTCAACACCGACGACCTGTACGTCGACCTGACCGGGGTCCTCGGACTGTCGCTCTACCTCAAGTGCGAGGGCTTCAACTTCGCAGGATCGGTCAAGCTCAAGGCCGCGCTCGGCATGGTCACCGACGCCGAGCGGCGCGGCCTGCTGCGTCGCGGATCGGTGCTCGTGGAGTCCTCCTCGGGCAACCTCGGCGTCGCGCTCGCCATGATCGCGGCGAGCCGGGGCTACCGGTTCGTCTGCGTCACCGACCCGCGCTGCAACCCGGCGACGCACCGGCTGATGGAGGCGCTCGGCGCGGAGGTCCGCGTCGTCGACACCCCGGACGCGGCCGGTGGCTTCCTCGCCACCCGGATCGCGCTGGTCCGCTCGCTGGTCGCCGGCGACGACCGCTACGTCTGGCTCAACCAGTACGCCAACCCGGAGAACCAGGGCTCGCACCTGGTCACCACGGGGCCGGAGATCGAGGCGGCGTTCCCGCAGCTCGACGTGGTCTTCGTCGGCGCGGGCACGACCGGCACGCTGATGGGCTGCGCCCGCTACTTCCGGTCCCGGCCGCGGCCGGTCCGGGTGGTCGCGGTCGACGCGGCCGGGTCGGTCACCTTCGGCGACCGGCCGACGCCCCGGATGATCCCGGGGCTGGGCACCAGCGTCCGCCCGGAGGCGCTCGACGAGTCCTACATCGACGACGTCGTGCACGTCGCCGAGCCCGACACGCTCGAGGCGTGCCACGCCCTGGCCCGCCGCGGGTTCCTGTTCGGCGGGTCGACGGGCACCGTCGTCGCGGGGGCCGCGGACTGGCTGCGCCGCCACGGTGACGCGACGACCACGGCCGTCGCGCTCGCCCCGGACCTGGGGGAGCGCTACCTCGACACGGTCTACCGGCCGTCGTGGCTGGCCGAGCACTTCGGCCCCGAGGTGGCGGCCGGGATGCCGCAGCCGCGCGACGCCACGATCACCGAGGTCACGCCCGCCGGTGTGGTCACCGAGATCCTGCCCGGCGGCCCGGCCCTGGTCGCGGGGTCCCGCTGATGGCCCGCACCAGGACCCCGCGGGCCCCGCTGGTCCCGCCGCGGCGCGAGGCACCGGCGGAGACGGCGGCCGGGGCGTCGCCGTCCCGGCCGACGCCCTACCGCCGAGAGAACGCGTCGCAGGAGCCCGCCGGCGGTGCCCCGGGTGCCGTCGACGACGCCTCCGCGACGACGGCGCTGCCCGCGGTCACCCCGTCGTCGGCCGGTGGGGGGCCGGTCCCGGCGCGCAACGCCGGGACGGCGGCCCCGCCGCAGCAGGGCGGGGCGTCGGCCATGCCGTCCTCCGGTGCGGCCCCGGCGCGGGGCGACGAGCGAGTCCCGGTGCGCGACGCCGACCCGGCGTCGCCCGGCACCGGTGCCGCCGAGCCGTCCCGCTCCGCCGAGCCGTCGCGTTCCGCTGAGCCGTCGCGTTCCGGCACGCCGGAGCGGGCCCGGTCGCGGCGGCGGGGGCTGCTGCCGCCGCCGGGTGCGGTGACCCGCGCCGAGCCCGCCGCGTCGCCGGCGGGTGCCGGTACCCCGGACGGTTCCGGCGCTCCCGGTGCTTCCGGTACGTCCGGTGTCTCCGCTGCTTCCGGCGCTTCCGGGGTGGAGGACACCGTGCAGACGCGCCCGCGCACCGGGGCCGACCCGCGCAACGGCACCGACCCGCGCAACGGGACCGACGCGCAGCACGGGACCGAGTCGCGCACCTCGGCCGGGGCACGCACCGGGGCCGAGACACGCAACGGCACCGACGCACGCAACGGCACCGAGCCGCGCGCCGGGGCCCACCGCACCGCGACCCCGACGTCGCTGCCGACCTCACCCCGCACCGACACCCCGGCCACGTCCACGGCTCCGCCTCCGGCTCCGGTGAACGGCGCGAAGGGCGTGAACGGCGTGAACGGTGCGCACGGCGCGGCGTCGGCCACGACGCCCGTCGACCCGTCGGCGGTCACGGGGACGGCGCCGGTCACCGGCCCGTCGGCCCTGCCCACCCGGTCCACAGCGTCGGGCGCGCCGGCACCGACGGCACCGTCCCGCCCGTCCCCGGCCACCTCGGCGATCCCGCGGGTGCCGCCGACGGCGTCCGTGCCCACCCGGGCACCGGCCCCGCAGCGGTCCCCGGTCGCACCCCTGCGCCCGGCCCCGACGGGATCCGCACCCGCGCTGCCGGCCGGGTTCGACGGTCCGGCCCCGCCGACGGCCCCGCCCGTGGCGCCCCGGCCGGACCGGACCGCGGCACCGGCCCCGTCGACCACCCCCGCGGCCGCACCGATCCCGGCCGCGACACCGGCACCCGTCTCGTCCGGGGCGGACCGCAACGGCCCCCTGACGGAGATCGGCGCGACCCTGCGCCGTCGCCGCGTCCCCGTCACCGGCGCCGTGCTGCTCGCGGCCGCGGGCGCCGCGGGCCTGGCCGTGCTCTTCCCACCGCCCACCGTCGCGACGACGTCGGTGCAGGTCGGCTCGGTCGGCACCGCCGACCCCGGGCCCGCCACCACCCGCGCGCTCGCCGCGGCCGGCAGCGCCGCCTTCACCGACCGCGTCGCCCAGCTGACCGGCTCCACCGTCACCGACGTCGCCGGGCGCCTCGTGCTCACCGCACCCGAACCGGGTGTGGTCGCCGTCCGCGCCACCGGCACCGACGACGCGACCGCCACCGCGCTGGCCGGTGACGCGGTCACCGCGCTGCGCGAGCGCATCGGCGCCCTCGACGCCGCCGTCACCACCGGCGGCACCCAGCCGCTGCGCGCCGAGATCGACCGGCGCGCCGCCGACGCCCAGGCCACCGGCAACTCGGGCACCACCGGGACCGACCCGGTCGCCGAGCAGCTCGGCCGGACGCTGGCCGACCGGACCGGGCAGGTCACCGTCGTCGTCGACGGGCCCGCCCCGGTCGTCGCACCGGAGGTCCCGACCGCGTGGTGGGTCGGCGGAGCGGCCGGGATCGGCGCCGGTGCGGCGCTGCTGCTGGCCGGTCTCGGGGTGCCCGCGGTCCGCCGCGGCCGCGGGCTGCTGCCCGAGGCCCACCCCGAGGACCGGCTCCGGGCCCGGCTCGACGTGCCGGTGCTCGCCCCGGGCACCGCCCCGGACGCGGTGCCGCGCCTGGCCGGTGCCTACCGCGACCTGCTGCGCGACGTCGAGTGCCTCACCGTCGTCCAGCTGACCCGCGAGCCCGCCTGCGACGTCGCGTCCGAGCTGGTCAAGGCGGCCGCACTGGTGGGGGACCGGCGTGACTACCGCGACCTCACCCCCGGCGCCCCGGCGACGACCGTCGCCCCCGGGACGCCGGTGGTGTGGGCCCTGCGCGTCCCGCGGCTCGCCCACGAGGACCTGCGCACCGTGCGCGACGGCGGGCCGAGCGTGCTCGTCGTCGAGACCGCCGCGACGACCACCGAGGACGTCGTGACGGCCGTCGCCGCGCTGCGGGCGGTCGGCGCGCCGCCGCTGCTCTGCCTGGTCTGGCCGGGACGCCTGCCCCGGGACCCGGCCCGCGTGCCGCTGCCCGCGGACGCCCGGATCCGGTCGCAGAACCCGTGAGACGGGCCGGGTCGGTCGAGTGCGCCGTCGTCGGGCTGGGTGTGCTCGGCGCGGCGTCGCTGCTCGCGCTGGCCCGCGCCGGGGTGTCCTGCGTCGGGCTGGAGTCCGGGCGCGTCGGCCACCCCGACGGCGGCTCCGGCGGCGAGACGCGGATCTTCCGCACCGCCGTCGCGACCGGGCCGGACCACGTCCGCCTGCTCGACCGCAGCCGTGAGCTCTGGACCGGGCTGCCCGGCGCGCCGTTCACCGCCTGCGGCGCGCTCACCCTCGGCGCGCGCGACGACCCGCGGGTCCGGGCGGTCGCGCTGCCGGGCCGGACCACCGTGCTCGACGCGGCCGCGGCGGCCGTGCGCTGGCCCGCGCACCTGCTCGGCGCGGACGAGGTGGCCGTGCTCGACCCGGGCGGCGGGCTGCTCGACGCCGGCACCGCCACCCGCGGGCTCGTCGCGGAGGCCCGCCGGGCCGGGGCGGCCGTCCGGGAGGGCGTCACCGTCGTCGGCATCGGCAGGCGGCGCGGGCGCGTCGTGCTGCACACCGTCGACGGCGAGACCGTCGCCGACAGCGTCGTGATCGCCACCGGCCACGGCGCCGGTCTCGTCCCGGGCGCCACCGGGATCGAGCAGCGCCGCGTCGTGCTGAGCTGGTTCGGGGTGCGCGACCCCGCCCGGTTCGCGCCCGCGGTCTTCCCTCCCGGGATCCACACCGCGGCACCGGTGCACTCGTTCTTCCCCGCCGTCGACGGCGCCACCGTCAAGATCAACCACCAGCAGCCGCAGCCCCGCGTCCACTCGCCGGCCGACCACCATCCGCTGGTCGAGGCCGGCTACACCCGGGACTGGGCCGGTGCGGTCGCCGCCCGCCTCGCCGGGATGTCCGACCGGCCCGCCCGGCTGGAGTCCTACGTCGAGGGCTACACCCCGACCCGCCGCGGCATCGTCGCGCTCGCCCCGGGGGAGCCGCGCACCGTCGTCCTCGGCGGGTTCTCCGGCCAGGGCTTCAAGTACGCCCCGGCCGTCGGCGAGCTCGTCGCCGACCTGGTGCGGACCGGCCGGTCCGGGTCGCCGGCGTTCGCCCCGGCGCTCGCGGTCGGGGGCTGAGCGGCCCGCTTCCCCGGACCCGCCCCGGGGTGCGATCGTGGGTGCCGTGCGAGCGCAGCTGATCTCCCGTGCCGACCTCGACTTCCTGCTCCACGACTGGCTGCGGGTGGTCGAGCTCTGCGACCGCGAGCGCTACGCCGAGCACGACCGCGACACCATCGACGCCGTCGTCGACCTCGCCGCGCAGGTCGCGACCGAGCACTTCGCGCCGCACCGCAAGATCTCCGACACCCGCGAGCCCGAGTTCGACGGCGAGCGCGTCACCCTCCCCGACGAGGTCCGCGCCGCGCTGAAGGTGCTGGGCGACACCGGGATCGTCGGCGCCGGGCTCGACGCGCGGGTGGGCGGCATGGCGCTGCCGGCCGTCGTCGTCCAGGCCTGCTTCGTCTGGCTGCACGCCGGCAACGTCGCCACCGCCGCCTACCCGATGCTCACCGTCGCCGCGGCCAACCTGCTGCTCACCCACGGCAGCTCAGAACAGGTGCAGACCTGGGTGCGCCCGATGGTGGAGGGCCGCTACTTCGGCACGATGTGCCTGTCCGAGCCGCAGGCCGGGTCGTCGCTGGCGGACGTCACCACCCGGGCCGAGCCCCGCGACGACGGCACGCACCGGATCACCGGCACCAAGATGTGGATCTCCGGCGGCGAGCACGAGCTGGGGGAGAACATCGTCCACCTGGTGCTGGCGAAGATCCCCGGCGGACCGGCCGGGGTGAAGGGCATCTCGCTGTTCGTCGTGCCCCGGGTGCTGGAGAACGGCGAACGCAACGACGTCGCCCTCGCCGGGCTGAACCACAAGATGGGCTACCGCGGCACCGTCAACACCGTGCTGAACTTCGGCGAGGGCCGCGCCACGCCGGGTGGCGAGGCGGGCGCCGTCGGCTACCTGGTGGGGGAGCCGCACACCGGCCTCGCCCAGATGTTCCACATGATGAACGAGGCCCGGGTCGGGGTCGGCGCGGGAGCCACCGCACTCGGCTACGCCGGCTACCTGCTGGCCCTCGAGCACGCCCGCACCCGCACCCAGGGCCGCCCGGCCGGCGCGAAGGACCCGGCGAGCCCGCAGGTCCCGCTCGTCGCGCACACCGACGTGCGCCGGATGCTGCTCGCGAGCAAGTCCTACGTGGAGGGTGCGCTCGCGCTGAACCTGTACTGCGGGCGGCTCCTCGACGAGGAGCGCACCGCCGGCACCGAGCAGGAGCGACGCCGGGCGCACCTGCTGCTGGACGTGCTGACCCCGGTCGCGAA
Organism: Pseudonocardia sp. TMWB2A; assembly: GCF_017312135.1. Classification (NCBI taxonomy): domain Bacteria; kingdom Bacillati; phylum Actinomycetota; class Actinomycetes; order Pseudonocardiales; family Pseudonocardiaceae; genus Pseudonocardia; species Pseudonocardia sp. TMWB2A. Next base: position 4,311,543 of record NZ_QKQY01000002.1, on the reverse strand, counting down.
GAGCTGGCCGTCGCAGTGGTGCCTGCACGCCAACGACCTCGCGATCCAGATCCACGGCGGCTACGGCTACACCCGCGACCACGACGTCGAGCAGCTCTACCGGGACAACCGGCTCAACCCGATCCACGAGGGCACCCACGGCATCCAGGGCCTGGACCTGCTGGGGCGCAAGGTCGTGATGCAGGGGGGTGCCGGGCTGACGCTGCTGCGGGAGACGATCGGGGAGACCGTGGCGCGGGGCCGTGCGGCGGGCGGGGAGCTCGCCGCGCACGCCGACGCCGTCGCCGCGGCCGCGGACCGGGTCGTCGAGGTCACCGGGACCGTGCACGGCCAGGACGACCCGGCGCTCGCCGTCGCGCACTCCTCGGTCTACCTGGAGGCGGTCGGGCACGTCGTGCTCGCCTGGATCTGGCTGGAGCAGGCGCTCGCCGCCGAGGGCCGCGACGGCGACCTGTACGACGGCAAGCGCGCCGCCGCGCGCTACTTCGTGCGCCACGAGCTGCCCCGCACCGGACCGCAGCTGGACCTGCTCGCGTCGCTGGACCGGACCACCCTCGACGTCCGCGACGCCTGGCTCTGACCCGGCGCCGCCTCAGCCGGGGAACACCGGGACGCACGTCCCGGTGGCCCGGCCGTCGGGGTGCAGCAGCCACCCCATCCGCTTGCGGGTCCGCAGGATCACCGAGGTGTCCACGATCTGCGCCTGCGGCAGCGACCGCTCCAGCGCCGACTGCATTCCCACCAGCTCGCCCAGCGAGTGCGTCCAGGCGGTGAGCAGCAGGTTCTCCGGCCCGGTGAGCGACAGGCACAGCCGCACCCGCGGGTCGGTCCGGACCCGGCGCACCGCGGCCTCGACCGCGGCGGTCGGCAGCCGGATCCACCACGTCACGCAGATGGGCCACCGGGTCAGCAGCTGTGCGACCTCGCAGCGGAACACCAGCGCCCGCGAGCGCACCAGCGCCGACAGCTGCCGGCGCACCGTCGACGCCGGCCGCCCGACCCGGGCCGCGAGCTCCGCGGCGCTCGCCCGCCCGTCGGCGCACAGCTCCCGCACCAGCGGCGCGTACACCGGACCCCGCAGGTCGACGCCGCCCGCCTGCGGTGTGGTGTCCGCCCGGCGCAGCGCGCGCACGGCCGCGACCTGCCGGGCGTCGAGCGCGTCGAGCCGCCACCGGCTGCCCTCCCGGTGCACCCGCGACGCCAGGTGCGTGCGCACCGACGCGACCCCGGCGACCCGCCCGATCCGGTCCAGCACCAGCCCGGACAGCTCCGTGAACGACGCCGCGTTCACCGTCAGCAGCAGGTCCCGGCCGCGGGCGGCGTACTCGATGGTCATCACCGACGGCTCGGAGTCCAGCGCCGCGGCGACCCCCGCGAGCCGCCCCGGGGCGCAGTCCACCTCGACCAGCGCCACCTGCATGGCGTCCTCGCCGACCACCGGGTAGCAGCCGATCCACGCGTGCCCGGACCCCTGCAGGCGGGCCCAGCGCCGGGCGAGTGTCACCGGCGCGGCGTCGAGCACCGGGCCGAGCCCGGCCCAGCTCGCGCGCGGGTGCAGCTGCAGCGCGTGGACGAGCGCGAAGTCGTCCTCGGACAGCGGATGGCGGTCGGTTCCGTCCACGGGGCCCCCGATCCGGATCGGATCGGTCGATGTTACGTGCCGTAACGCGCGGGCTCCGAGACTCGGGCAGGACCTCCGGCGGGCAGCGTGGCCCTCCGGTACGACCCGAGGGGACGCTTGTGGATCTTCGTGACGACGCCCGGTCGCTGCAGCCGGACCTGGCGCACCTGCGCCGGGAGCTGCACCGCGACCCCGAGGTCGGCCTGACCCTGCCCCGGACCCGCGACCGCGTCCTCGACGCACTGGCGGGACTCCCGCTGGAGATCACCGGGGGGACCACGACGACGTCGGTCACCGCGGTCCTGCGCGGCACCGCCCCGGACGGCGGCGCGGACGCCCCGGTGGTCCTGCTGCGCGGCGACATGGACGGCCTCCCGGTCACGGAGAACTCCGGCGAGGACTTCGCGGCGCGGACCGGCACCATGCACGCCTGCGGCCACGACCTGCACACCGCGGCGCTGGCCGGGGCCGCGCGGCTGCTCAGCGCCCACCGCGACCACCTCGCCGGCGACGTCGTGTTCATGTTCCAGCCTGGCGAGGAGGGCTTCGACGGCGCCGGCCACATGCTCGCCGAGGGTGTCCTGACCGCGGCCGGGCGGCGCGCCGACCACGCCTACGGCCTGCACGTGTTCGCCAACCGGATGCCCGCCGGGCTGGTCACGACCCGGCCCGGGGTGTTCCTGTCCGCCTCGCACGCGCTCGACGTCGTCGTGCACGGGGCGGGTGGCCACGGCTCCAACCCGCACACCGCCCGGGACCCGATCGCCGCGGCCGCGGAGATGATCACCGCACTGCAGACGATGGTGACCCGCCGCTTCGACATGTTCGACCCGGTCGTGCTGACCGTCGGCGTCGTCGCCGCCGGCACCCGGCGCAATGTCATCCCCGACACGGCCCGCTTCGAGGCCACCGTGCGCAGCTTCTCCGACGTCCACGCCGCGACGCTGCCGGTGCTGGTCCGCGAGGTCTGCGACGGTGTCGCCGCCGCCCACGGCGTCCGCGCCGAGGTCGTCTGGACCGACGAGTACCCGCGCACCGTCAACGACGCCGACGAGGCCGCGTTCGCCGCCGGGGTGTGCGCCGAGCTGCTCGGCGAGGACCGGTTCCGGCTCGCCCCGAACCCGGTCAGCGGCTCCGAGGACTTCTCCCGGGTGCTCGCCGCCGTCCCCGGTGCGTTCCTCGGGATGGGCGCCTGCCCACCCGGCACCGACCCCGACACCGCGCCGATGAACCACTCGCCGCTCGCCCGCTTCGACGACGGCGTCCTCGCCGACGCGACCGCGCTGTACGCCGCGCTCGCCACCACCCGCCTCGCCCCGGCCGCGGGGGTGGCGGCATGACCGAGCGCACCGAGCGGCGTCGCACGATCCTCGGGATCGGCGCCGGCAACGCCATGGAGTGGTTCGACTGGAACGTCTACGCGACGTTCTCGGCGTTCTTCGCCCCGCAGTTCTTCGCCGGCGACGACACCGGCACCGCCCTGCTCAAGACCCTCGCGGTGTTCGCCGTCGGGTTCGTCGCCCGCCCGTTCGGCGGCTTCCTGTTCGGCTGGATCGCCGACCGCCGCGGCCGGAAGCTGTCGATGGCGCTGTGCGTGGCGACCGCCGCGGTGGGCAGTCTGGTGATCGGGCTCGTCCCGACCCACGCCGTCATCGGCATCGCCGCACCGGTCGTGCTGGTCCTGGCCCGGCTGGCGCAGGGCCTCGCGCACGGCGGCGAGCTGCCCGCCGCGCAGACCTACCTCGCCGAGATGGCCCCGCCCGCGCGGCGCGGGCTGTGGTCGAGCCTCATCTACTTCTCCGGCACCGCGGGCATCCTGGTCGGGACGGTGCTCGGCGCCGTCCTGTCGAGCGTGCTCACCCGCGAGGAGATGGCCGCCTACGGCTGGCGGGTGCCGTTCGTCCTGGGCGGGCTGTTCGGGCTGTACGCGCTGGTCATGCGGCTGCGGATGCGTGAGTCCGACACCTACTCCCGGGAGGAGGAGGCCCGCACCGCGACGCCCGGCCGCCCGTCGCTGTGGCGCCAGGTCCTGGCCCGGCCGAAGGCGCTGGCCCGGGTGGTGTTCCTGACCAGCGGCCTGACCGTCGTCTACTACGTCTGGTCGGTCGCGGCCCCGGCGTACGCCATCACCGCGCGCGGGGTGGACCCGGCGGCGGCGCTGTGGGCCGGCGCCGGTGCGCTGGCGGTGTTCATGGTGCTGCTGCCGCTGTGGGGCGCGGCCTCGGACCGGTTCGGCCGCCGCCGCACCCTGCTCGTGCCCGGCGCGGTGCTCGTCCTGGCGCTGTTCCCGCTCGATGCGATGATCCACGACGGGCCGACGCTGTTCGTCGCGATGACCGTCGCGCTCGCGCTGATCGGGGCGGGCTGCGCCGTCGGACCCGCCCTCTACGCCGAGATGTTCCCGACCGGGGTGCGGGCCGCCGGGCTCGGCGTGCCGTACTCGATCTCCGTCGCGCTGTTCGGCGGGACCGCGCCCTACCTGCAGACGCTGTTCGCCGAGATCGGCAGGCCCGGTCTGTTCCTCGGCTACGCGATCGCGCTGCTGCTGGTGTCCGGGCTGACGGTGTACCTGCTGCCCGAGACCCGGGGGATCGACCTCGCGACCGCCGGCCTCGACGGGGCCGAGCAACCCGCGCACGCGACCACCCCACCGGTGCGGTGACGGTCCCGGACGGAGGTACGGGTCACGCTGCGTACCTCCGTCCGGCGGGAAGAACGCGGCGAACGGGTGCGTTGCTCCCACCTGTGCGGGGGACGGGTGTGTGGCTGGTGAGCCGGCGGGTGATCGACCTGTGCCGCCGCCCCGCGACGGGCTGTCCGGGCTCCCGATGGCCCACGTCCGTCCGCACACCTCCTGGGGGATCCCCGTGTCACTCGTCGTCCGTGCCGCACGCGCCTGGCAGCGCCCGCGCGTGTTCGCACTGCTCACCGTCGCCGGGCTCGTGCTCGGCGCCCTGCTCGGGCTGACCGCCCGGGTCACCGGCTCCACCGGGCTGGCGTCCACGCTGGACACCGTCGGCGGCCTGTTCACCGGGCTGCTGCAGTTCACCGTCGCGCCGCTGGTGTTCCTCGCGATCGTCGTCGGCATCGTCAGCCTGCGTGACCTCGGCGGCGGCCGCACCGCGGCCCGGCTCGGCGGGCGCACCGTCGCGTGGTTCGCCGGGACCTCCCTGGTCGCGGTGCTGATCGGCATCACGATCGGGCTGATCGGGCGCCCCGGCGAGGGCGTCACGATCGCCGCCGACCCGGCCGACGTCGAGGCCGTGGGCGCGAAGACCGCGGGCTCGTGGGAGGCGCTGCTGTCGAACCTCGTCCCGGACAACCCGGTCGCCGCGTTCGCCGCGGACAACGTGCTGCAGGTCGTCGTCGCGGCGCTGCTGGTCGGTGCCGCCGCCTACGCGCTGGGGGAGAAGGCCGAGCCGTTCGTCGCGTTCTCCCGTTCCGCCTTCGAGATCGTCCTGACGATCATCCGCTGGATCGTCGTGCTCGCCCCGATCGGCGTGCTCGGCCTGATCGGCAACGCGTTCGCCACCTATGGCAGCGGTGTCGTCGGGTCCCTGGCCGGGCTGATCGTCACCGTCTACCTCGGCTGCGCGATCGTCCTGTTCGGCGTCTACCCGCTGCTGCTCAAGGTCGTGGCCGGCATCGGGCCGCGCCGCTTCTTCGGCACCACCTGGCCGGTGCTGCAGTTCGCCTTCGTGTCCCGCTCGTCCGGCGCCGCCCTGCCGATGTCCCGGCAGGCCGCGATCGACCTCGGCGTGGACCGCAACTACGCCGGGTTCGCCGTCCCGCTGGCCACCACCACCAAGATGGACGGCTGCGCCGCGGTCTACCCGGCGCTCGCGACGATCTTCATCGCGCACGTCTCCGGGGTGCAGCTCGCGGCGTGGCAGTACCTGGTGATCGTCGCCGTCGCCGTGTTCGGGGCGCTGGCCACCGCCGGGACGACCGGCTGGTTCACCATGCTGACCCTGACCCTCGCCGCGGTCGGGATGCCGCCCGCGGTGATCGCGGCCGGGATCGCGATCGTGATCGGCATCGACCCGATCCTCGACATGATGCGCACCGCCACCAACGTCGCCGGGCAGATCACCGTGCCGACGCTCGTCGCGGCGCAGGAGGGGATCCTCGGGCGCGACGCCGCCGATCCCATCGACGCCACCGAGGACACCGACCCCACCGAGGCCACCGCCTCCGGCGAGGGTGCGACGGCCGACCGGGTGTCGGCCACCTCCGCCTGACCCCGGTCGCGCACCGGTCCGACGCGCCCGGGCCGCGCGCCGCCGGTCCGGGATCGATCAGTACCTCGGCGCCGCCCCGGCGCGCCCCGGCAGCGCCGAGGTACTGATCGACGGGGCGCGCCGGTCGCGGAGCTCCGTGATCGGCGTGACCCGGGTCGCACCGCCCCGTGGCAGTCAACACTGACTGTTTCCTGCTACCGTCGTGGCGAGTCGACGGCCCCGTCCGGGCGCCGTCCACCGTCGCGAAGGAGCGAACACCGTGCGAGACGCAGTCATCGTCGAGGCCGTACGCAGCCCGGTCGGCAAGCGCAAGGGCGGCCTGGCGGACGTCCACCCCACCGACCTCTCCGCGCACGTGCTGCGCAGCCTGGTGGAGCGGTCCGGCGTGGACCCGGCCCACATCGAGGACGTCATCTGGGGCTGCGTGTCCCAGGTCGGCGAGCAGACCTTCGACATCGGCCGCAACGCGGCACTGGCCGCCGGGTTCCCCGAGACCGTCACCGGTGTGACCGTGGACCGGCAGTGCGGGTCGAGCCAGCAGTCGGTGCACTTCGCCGCGGCCGGGCTGATCGCGGGCCAGTACGACGTCGCCGTCGCCGGTGGTGTCGAGTCCATGACGCGCATCCCGATGTTCTCCTCCAGCCAGGGGCAGGACCCGCTGGGCTCGGACTTCGCCGCGCGTTACGGGGTGGCCCCCAACCAGGGCGTCGGCGCGGAGATGATCGCCGAGAAGTGGGGCTTCTCCCGGACCCGGCTCGACGAGTTCGCGCTGCTGTCGCACGAGCGTGCCGCGCAGGCGCAGGACGACGGCCGCTTCGAGGGCCAGATCGCACCCATCGCGGGCGTTTCGGCCGATGAGGGCATCCGCCGGGGCGGCACCCTGGAGGGCCTGGCCCAGCTCAAGACGGTGTTCAAGGACGCCGACCAGGGTGGGGTGATCCACGCGGGGAACTCCTCGCAGATCTCCGACGGCTCCGCGGCGTTGCTGATGACCACCAGTGAGAAGGCCACGGAGCTGGGTCTGACCCCGATCGCGCGGGTGCACACCGCGGTGCTGGCCGGTGCCGACCCGGTCATCATGCTGACCGCGCCGATCCCCGCGACGCAGAAGGCACTCACGCGGTCGGGTCTGTCGCTGGAGGAGATCGGTGCGTTCGAGGTCAACGAGGCCTTCGCCCCGGTGCCCCTGGCCTGGCTGGCCGACATCGCCGGTGAGGACACCTCGGTCGCCGAGCGGCTCAACCCCAACGGCGGCGCGATCGCACTCGGTCACCCGCTGGGCGGTTCCGGCGCGCGGATCATGACCACCCTGATCCACCACATGCGCGACAACGGCATCCGCTACGGCCTGCAGACCATGTGCGAGGGCGGCGGCCAGGCCAACGCCACCATCCTCGAGCTCCTCTGACACCCGCTCCCCACCCGGAAGGAAACAGACAGAACATGGACATCAACGGTTCCGTCGCCGTCGTCACCGGCGGTGCGTCCGGCCTGGGCCTCGCCACCACGGAGAAGTTCGTGGAGCTCGGCGCCAAGGTCCTGATCATCGACCTGCCGTCGTCGCAGGGCGAGGCCGTCGCCGACAAGCTGGGCGAGAACGTCCGCTTCGTCGCCGCCGACGTCACCAACGAGGAGCAGGTCTCGGCCGCCCTCGACGCCGCCGAGGAGCTCGGCACCGTCCGCGTCGCGGTCAACTGCGCCGGCATCGGCAACGGCATCAAGACCTACGGCAAGACCGGCCCGTTCCCGCTGGCCGACTTCACCAAGGTCGTCAACGTGAACCTGATCGGCACGTTCAACGTGATCCGGCTGGCGGCCGAGCGCATCGCCAAGGCCGAGCACGTCGACGGCGACCGCGGCGTCATCATCAACACCGCCTCGGTGGCGGCGTTCGAGGGCCAGATCGGGCAGGCCGCCTACTCGGCGTCCAAGGGCGGCATCGTCGGCATGACCCTGCCGATCGCCCGTGACCTGGCGAGCATCGGCATCCGGGTGAACACCATCGCCCCCGGCCTGTTCGAGACCCCGCTGCTGGCCGGGCTGCCCGAGGACGTCAAGACCTCGCTGGGCAAGCAGGTCCCGCACCCGTCGCGGCTGGGCCAGCCGACCGAGTACGGCAAGCTCGCCGCCCACATCGTCGAGAACCCGATGCTCAACGGCGAGACGATCCGCCTCGACGGCGCGATCCGGATGCAGCCGCGCTAACCACCACCACCCGAGGGGAGGCGGCGCCGTGAAGCGCACGCTCTACGAGTCCGACCACGAGGACTTCCGGGAGGCGTTCCGCGCCTTCGTCGAGAAGGAGATCGTCCCGCACGAGGCGCAGTGGGAACGCGACGGCGCCGTCGCGCGGGAGCTGTTCACCACCGCCGGTGCGAACGGCTTCCTGGGCATCGACGCACCGGAGGAGTTCGGCGGCGGCGGGGTCAAGGACTTCCGCTTCAACGCCGTCATCAGCGAGGAGCTGCTGCGCGTCGGCGCCGCCGGGTCCGGCCTGGGCCTGACCCTGCACAACGACATCGTGCTGCCCTACCTGCTCACCTACTGCACCGAGGAGCAGAAGCAGCGCTGGCTGCCGGGCGTCGTCAGCGGCGAGACGATCCTCGCCATCGCCATGACCGAGCCGGGCATCGGCTCGGACCTGGCGTCGATGTCGACGACCGCGATCCGCGACGGCGACCACTACGTCGTCAACGGCGCGAAGACCTTCATCACCAACGGGATCAACGCCGACCTGATCGTCGTCGCGGTGAAGACCGACCCGTCGCAGAAGCACAAGGGCATGAGCCTGCTGGTGCTCGAGCGCGGGATGGAGGGCTTCGAGCGGGGCCGCAACCTCGACAAGCTGGGGATGCACGCCCAGGACACCGCGGAGCTGTCCTTCACCGACGTGAAGGTCCCGGTGGAGAACCTCCTCGGGCCCGAGGAGGGGAAGGGCTTCGTCCAGCTGGTCGAGAAGCTGCCGCAGGAACGGCTGTCGATCGCGATCGCCGGTGCCGCGGCGGCCCGGGCGGTGCTGAACGGGACCCTGGCCTACGTCAAGGAGCGCAAGGCCTTCGGCTCGCCGGTGGGGTCGTTCCAGAACTCCAAGTTCGCCCTCGCCGAGATGGACACAGAGATCGACCTCGCCGAGCACTACGTCGACGACTGCGTCCGCGCGCTCAACGCGGGCGAGCTCACCGCCGTCGACGCCTCGAAGGCGAAGTACTGGTGCACCGAGCTGCAGGGCCGGGTCGCCGACCGCTGCCTCCAGCTGCACGGCGGCTACGGCTACATGAGCGAGTACCCGGTCTCCAAGGCCTACGCCGACGCCCGCATCACCCGGATCTACGGCGGCACCACCGAGATCATGAAGGAGGTGATCGGCCGGGGTCTGGGACTCTGAGCCGATGACCGACAGGCGATCATGAGCACATCATGAACACCGAACCCACCCCGGTGGTCAGGAGCCGGGCGCAGCGGTCCTCGGACAGCCGCGCCCGGATCCTGGACGCCGCCGTCGCCTGCCTCATCGACGGCGGCTACTCCGGATCCACGACCCTGACCATCCAGTCGGCCGCCGACGTCTCGCGTGGTCGGCTGCTGCACCACTTCCCCAGCCGGCACCGGCTGCTGGTCGCGGCGGCGCAGCACCTCGCGGTCAAACGCGTCGCCGACACCGAGGAACGCGTCCGCCGGGTGCTCGACGCCGACCAGGTCGGCCTGTTCGAACGCGCCGACCGGGTCATCGAGCTGCTGTGGGAGAGCTTCTCCGAGCCGCACTTCTGGGCGGCGGTGGAGCTGTGGACCGCGGCCCGGTCCAACTCCGAGATCGCCGAGGCGCTGCGTCCCGAGGAGAAGCGGCTCGGTGCGGCGATCCGCGCGTCGATGGCCCGCATGTTCGGCGACGAGCTGGCGGGCCGCCCGCGGTTCAAGCAGCTGCGCGACCTGCTGCTCACCTCGATGCGGGGGACCGCGCTGACCTACACCTTCGACCCGCGCGACCCCGCGGGCGACGCGATGCTGCCCCAGTGGAAGGACCTGGCGCGGGTGCTGCTCGGGCCGTGACCCGGTGACCCGGCGCCTCAGGTGCCGAAGCTCAGCCCGAACGGCGGCGTCGCGCCCTCGGCGACGACCGGCGGTGCCGGGCGCCGGACCGCGACCCGGTCGCGGCCCGCGTGCTTGGCCTCGTAGAGCGCGGCGTCCGCGGCGGCCAGCAGGCCGTCGAGGTCCGTGCCGTGGTCGGGCGTCGTCGCGACCCCGACCGACACCGACAGCCCGGTGACCGGCCCGGCGGTCGCGGTCTCGACCTGCAGCGCGCGCACGCCCCGCCGGATCCGCTCGGCGACCTCGCGGGCGCGGTCGGCCGGGCTGTCGTCGGCACGCATCCCGCCGAGCGCGACCACGAACTCCTCGCCGCCGAACCGGCCGGCCAGGTCGTGGTCGCGGACCTCGGCGGTGAGGACGTCGGCGACGGCCTGGAGCACGTCGTCGCCCGCCAGGTGGCCGTGCCGGTCGTTGACCGCCTTGAAGTGGTCGAGGTCGAGGATCAGCACCGCGGCGGCCCGGTCGGTACGCGTGTCGCGCTCCAGCATCTGACGGCTGCGCCAGCGCCAGGCCGCCGGGTTGAGCAGCCCGGTCTTGGCGTCGGTGTCGACCTGCGCCTCCAGCTGGCGCACCAGGGTGGTCTGCTCGACGACGAGCAGCGGCAGCACCGCGAGCAACGCGAACCAGGGGGAGGTGTTGGCGAGCACGACCGCGACCAGCCCGCCGATCGACAGCGTCGCCAGCTCCAGGCCGATATCGCCGCCCAGCAGGATCGCGAGGAACCGCGAGCCCGGCGCGGTCAGCCGCAGCACCGACACGACCAGGAGCGTGTTCACCGTCGTGTAGGCGACCAGCGCGGCCAGCACCAGCGCCGCGTTCTGCGGGGTCGCCAGCGCCCCGGCCCGGCCGTCGACCAGCGCGAGCAGCCCCGCGACGGCGTGCACGGCGAGCAGCACCGTGGCCGCGCTGTAGATCTGGCGGTGCGGCGGCGTGCCGCTCGGGCGGGCCACCCGCAGGTAGAGGTGCAGGTAGATGACGGCGACGACGACCGTCGCGAGCCCCGGCGGCAGCAGCAGCGCGGCCGCGAAGGTCCACACCGAGGTCATGTTGATGTAGCGGGTCGCGGCGATCCGGCGCCGCAGGCGCTCGGCGTTGACCGACAGCTCGGTGTGCACCGCGGCCACCAGCACCAGCAGCCCGCAGAGCAGCACGTCGGTCCGCACCGGCGGGTCCCCGGTGAGCAGGCCCGCGACGACCGCGGCCACCGCGGCGGTCTCCACGACCAGGACCAGCAGCAGCGGGCGCACCGGCAGGCCGAGCAGCGACCGGGCGTCCGGCGCACGACGGCGGCGCCCGGCCGGACGTGGTGCCACCGGGCCAGAGGTCACGTCGCCTGCCTGTTCGTCGGCTGCGTCAGGGGGATGGACCGAGGCTACCCGCGGGTAAGGCAAGCCTTTGCCGTTCGTGCCCCGGTGGCCGGAATCCGCGCCGAACGGCCCGGAACCGACGGCGAACGCCTCAGGTTTACGTTAAATCGTGACGGAGCGTTGTCCGTCGCTTACTCTGGCCACGTCATCACTCGATCGTGGAGCACGCCGTGCGTCCTCACGTGCGGAGCGCAACGGCGTCCGTTCCGGGACGGGGAGAAGCACTCCGGTCGAGGGGGGATCGCTCGTGCGCAACTGGGACTGGTGAACCGTCATCGGCGCCGCGCGGGACGTTCGGTCGTCCCGCGCGGCGCCGCCGTTCCGCGCCGTTCCGCGCCGTCGCGCGGCCGGGGTCGCCACCGGCCGGCGCGCTCACGCCCCGAGTGGCCGGAGAGGCCCTCTCGTCAGATCTGATGACGCGCGGACGGGGCATGCGACACCCTCGTGCGGCGGTGCGTGCACCGTTGCGCTCTGTACTCCCAATGGGTGACACCTGCGTCACGTCACGGCGCTGACCAGTGCGGACGGCCCCTGGCGGCCGGGCCCCGGCGATCACCCCCTAGGCGGGACATCCACCTTCGTGTTGCAGTTAGCCTCGCCTTATCTGAGGCGTGCCGAAGCAACGAAAGGACCGTGATGGCGAACCCCGCGAACGCGAACCCCCACTCCACCCCGGAGGTACTCGACGTGGTGGGGGTCGGGTTCGGGCCGTCGAACCTCGGCATCGCCATCGCCCTGCTCGAGCACAACGCGACGGTCCCGGCCGACGCACGGGTGAGCGCCCGCTTCGTCGAGCGCCAGGAGCGGTTCGGCTGGCACCGCGGGATGCTGCTCGAGGACGCGACCATGCAGGTCTCGCACCTCAAGGACCTGGTCACGCTGCGGAACCCGACCAGCGGCTTCTCCTTCCTGTCCTACCTCCACGACCGGGACCGGCTCGCCGACTTCATCAACTACGGCTCGTCGTTCCCGACCCGTCGCGAGTTCCACGACTACCTGGAGTGGGCCGCGGCCCGGGTGGGGGAGATCAGCGCGGCCGCCGGGTCGGCGGTGACGGTCGACTACGGCAGCGAGGTCGTCGAGATCGAGCCGGTCCGCGGGGGGAACGGCGTGGAGCTCGTCGACGTCGTCGTCCGCACCGGGGACCGGGTGGAGCGCCTGCGCGCCCGCAACGTCGTCCTCGCCTGCGGGCTCACCCCCGTCCTGCCGCGCGGGATCACCGTGGGCGGCCGCGTCTGGCACAACCGCGACCTGCTGTTCCGCACCCGCGAGCTCGCCGGGACCGAGCCGACCCGCTTCGCCGTCGTCGGCGCCGGGCAGAGCGCCGCCGAGACCGTCGAGCACCTGCACCGCACCTTCCCGACCGCCGAGGTGCACGCGGTGTTCGCCCGCTACGGCTACAGCCCCGCCGACGACACCTCCTTCGCCAACCGGATCTTCGACCCGGCCGCCGTCGACGACTTCTACACCGCGCCGGACGAGGTCAAGGACCGCATCCTCGGCTACCACGCGAACACCAACTACTCCGTGGTCGACCCGGAGCTCATCGAGGGCCTCTACCGGACCCACTACCACGAGCGGGTCGCCGGGACCGAGCGCCTGCGCTTCCGCAATGTGTCCCGGGTGGCCGACGTCGTCGACGTCGGGGACCGGGTGGAGCTGGCCGTCGAGTCGCTGATCGACGGCTCGCGCGAGGTCATCACCGCCGACGCCGTCGTCTACGCGACCGGCTACCGTCCCGCCGACCCGCTGTGGCTGCTGTCCGGCGGTCTCGACGAGGCCTGCGCCCGCGACGCCCGCGGCCGGCTCGACGTGCACCGCGACTACCGGCTCGGCACCACCGCGCTGGCCGACGGCACCGCGGTGCGGGCCGGCTTCTACCTGCAGGGACCGACCGAGCACACGCACGGCATCACCTCGACCCTGCTGTCCAACATCGCGGTCCGGTCCGGCGAGGTCGTCGCCTCGCTGACCGGCGCCCCCGTGCCGTCGACGGCGCCGACGCCCGTCGTCGTCTGAGCGCGACCCCACCCGTTCCGCCGATCCCAGGGAGAGCCATGTCCACGAACCCCTTCGACGACCCCGAGGGCAGCTTCTACGCGCTGGTCAACGACGAGGGCCAGTACTCGCTGTGGCCCGCGTTCGCCGAGGTCCCCGCCGGCTGGACGGTCGAGCACGGGCCGGCCGACAAGCCGTCGTGCCTGTCCTTCGTCGAGACGCACTGGACCGACCTGCGGCCGCGCAGCCTGCGCGAACGCGCCGCCGGCTGACCCGCCCCAGCGCCGCCCGTCCCGCACCACCACCCCAGGAGCGCCTCCCGTGACCCGCACGCTGCCGTCCCCGTCCGACCCGCGCCCGGGGCCGCTGCCGGACGGTGCGCTCGCGACGTGGCCGGAGCTGTTCGCCCGGCAGGTCGCGGCCACGCCGGACGCCGTGGCGGTGCAGTGCGGCTCGGGGGAGCAGTGCGAGCAGCTGACCTACGCCGGGCTCGACGAGCGGGCGGGGCGGCTCGCGTCGGTGCTGCGCGGGCGCGGCGCGGGACCGGAGGGGCTGGTCGCGCTCGCCGTACCGCGCGGGGTGGACCTCGTCGTCGCGCAGGTGGCGATCTTGCGGGCGGGCGCGGCGTACCTGCCGGTCGACCCGGACCAGCCCCCGGCGCGGACCGCGCTGGTGCTCGACGACGCCCGCCCGGCCGTCGTGCTGAGCACGGCCGGTGTCGCCGCGGAGCTGCCGCTGCCCGACGGGACCCCGACCGTGCTGCTCGACGACGAGGCCGACCGGGCCGCGATCGCCGCCGCCCCGGTCGCCCCGGTGCCCGACGTCGACGTCCTCGGCGCCGCCTACGTCATCCACACCTCCGGCTCCACCGGGCGGCCCAAGGGCGTCGTGCTGACCCACAGCGGTGTCACCCAGCTCGTCGCCACCCAGACCGAGCGGCTCGGCGTCGGCGCGGACGACCGGATCCTCGGGTTCGCCTCGACCGGCTTCGACGTCGCGTTCTGGGAGCTGTGCATGGCACTGCTCTCCGGCGGGCGGCTGGTCGTGGTGCCCTCGGAGCTGCGGCTGCCGGTGCCCGAGCTCGCCGACTACGCCCACGAGCACGCGGTGACGGTGATGGTGCTGCCGCCCGCGCTGCTCGCCGCGCTGGGCCCGGACGTCACGCTGCCCCCGGCGACCCTGCTCGCCGGTACCGAGCGGGTGTCCCCGGAGCTGGTCGCGCGCTGGGCGCGGGGCCGGGCGATGTTCAACGCCTACGGTCCGACCGAGGTCACCGTCAACTCCACGCTGGGCCGGTGCGACCCGGCGCGAACCGGGCCGGTGGTGCCGATCGGCGTCGCCGACCCGATGACCGACGCGTACGTGCTGGGCCCCGACCTGGCCCCGGTCCCCGACGGCGAGCAGGGCGAGCTCTACCTCGGCGGCCCCGGCCTGGCCCGGGGCTACCTGAACAAGCCGGGCCTGACCGCGGAGCGGTTCGTCGCCGACCCGTTCGGGCCCGCGGGCGGGCGGCTCTACCGCACCGGCGACCTCGTGCGCGTCGACGAGCGCGGCGAGCTGGAGTTCCTGGGCCGCGTCGACGACCAGCTGAAGGTCCGCGGCTACCGGATCGAGCCCGGTGAGATCGAGTCGGTGCTGCGGGCCCACCCGCACGTCGCCGAGGCCGTCGTCGGCGTGCACGAGGCCGCGCCGGGGGACCGGCGCCTCACCGCGTGGGTCGTCCCCGCGACCGCCGGGGACACCCCCGCCGACGACGATGCCGAGCGCGTCGCGGACTGGCGCGACGTCCACGAGCTGCTCTACGCCGCCACCTCCGCCGACGACGGCGACCCCACCGGCTACGAGGGCGGCTTCGCCGGCTGGAACTCCACCTACGACGGCACCCCCATCCCGCGCGCGGACATGCGGGCCTGGCGCGACGCCACCGTCGCCCGCATCCGCGAGCTCGGCCCCGGCCGGGTCCTGGAGCTCGGCGTCGGCAACGGCCTGCTGCTCGCCGAGCTGGCCCCGGACTGTCCCCGCTACGTCGGCACCGACGTGTCCGCCGAGGCCGTCGCCGCGCTGTCACGGTGGGTCGCGACCCGCCCCGGGCTGCGCGAGCGCGTCGAGCTGGCCCCCGCCGCCGCCCACGAGCTCGACGGCATCACCGGCCCCTTCGACACCATCGTGATCAACTCCGTCGCCCAGTACTTCCCGGGCCCGGAGTACCTGACCGACGTGCTGACCCGGGCCGCGGCGCTGCTCGCCCCCGGCGGCGCGATCGTCGTCGGCGACGTCCGGCACGCCGGGCTGCTGCGCACCTTCCGCGCCGGGGTCGTCGCCGCCCGGCGGCCCGACGCCGAGCCCGCCGAGCTGCGCCGCGCCCTCGACGGCGCCGTCGCCTGGGAGGGCGAGCTGCTCTGCGCGCCGCAGTTCTTCACCGCGCTGGACGGGTTCGACGCGAGCAGCATCCGGATCAAGCGGGCCCGCGCGCACGACGAGCTCTCGCGTTACCGCTACGACGTCGTGCTCCGGCCCGGCGCCGCCGCGCGGCCCGGCCCCGCGACCGACCCGCTCGTGATCGACTGGGACGGGGTCGGGGCCGACCCGGCCGCGCTCACCGACGCCCTGCGCGCCGCGCTCGCCGGTGGGGGCGCGGACGTGGTGCGCGTGGTCGGGGTCCCCGACCTGCGCTCGGCCGCCGACCGCGCCACCCGCGCCCGCATCGACGGCGAGCCCGAGCCCCCCGCCGGCGCCGACCCCGAGGAGCTGCTGGCCCTCGGCGAGTCCCTCGGCCACCACGCCGAGGGCACCTGGGGACCCGGCGCGACGGTCGAGCTGCTGTTCTCCCGGCCCGGCGTCGACCCCGGGCCGCTGCACCGCGCGACCACGGACGCGACCGGCCCCGCGTTCCACCGCCCGGCCCCCTTCCGGGACGTCGACGCCCTGGTGGGCGCCCTGCGCGAGCACCTGCGCGACCGGCTCCCGGACTGGATGGTGCCCGCCGCCGTCGTCCCGCTGCCGTCGGTGCCGGTACTGGCCAACGGCAAGACCGACCGGGCCGCGCTGCCCGCCCCCGACCTGTCCGCGCAGGTCCGCGGCACCCGCCCCGGCACACCACGCGAGGCGCTGCTCTGCGACCTCGTGTCGGAGGTCCTCGGGGTGCCCGGCTTCGGCGTCGACGACGACTTCTTCGCCCTCGGCGGCGACTCGGTCCTGTCGATCCGGCTGGTCGTGCGGGCCCGCGAGTCCGGCCTGCTGGTCACCCCGCGGCAGGTCTTCACCCACCGCACCGTCGCCGAGCTCGCGCCGCTCGTGACCGAGCACCACGCCGTCGCCGCGCCCACCGGGCCCGACACGACCGTCCTCGACGACGCCGCGGCCGCCGTGCTCGGCCCCGTCACCCTCGCCGGGCCGGTGTCCCCGCTGCAGGAGGGCTTCTTCTTCCACGCCGCGCTCGACCCGGCCGACACCTCCTACGTCGTGCAGGAGGTCCTCGACCTGCCCGCCGACGTCGACCCGGGCGCCCTGCGTGCTGCCCTGTCCGACCTGCTCGACCGGCACCCGCAGCTGCGTGCCGGGTTCGCCCAGCGCGCCGACGGCCGCGTCGTCCAGGGCGTCGCCGACCGCGTCACGCTGCCGTGGACCGAGCACGACGTACGCGGCACCGACCCGGCCGCCGTGCTCGACGCCGAGCGGACCCGCCCCTTCGACCTCGCCCGCCCGCCGCTGCTGCGCGCCGCGCTCCTGCACGACGACGACCGCGCCCGCCTCGCCCTGACCTTCCAGCACGCCGTCCTCGACGGCTGGTCGGTCGCGCTGCTGGTCACCGAGCTGGAGCAGGCCCACGCCGCCCGGGCCGCGGGCACCCCGCAGGACCCCGCTGGGCCGCGTGCCCGGGCCGAGGCGCGGCTGCGCGCCTGGTTCGCCCACCTCACCGCCCTCGACACCGACGACGCCCGGTCCGCCGCCCGCGCGGTGTGGGACGCGGAGCTGGCAGGCGCCGAACCCGTCCGGCTGCTCGACGCCCTCCCCGCCCCGCGGACCGTCGCCGAGGGCGGGGACCGGCCGCACGCCCAGCGGGGTCTGACCCTCGACGTCGCCGCGACCGCCGCGCTGGACCGCGCCGCCCGCGCCCGCGGGGTCACCCCGTCGACGGTGCTGCACACCGCGTGGGCCCTCACCGTCGGCGCGCTCACCGGCAGCCGCGACGTGCTCGTCGGCAGCACCGTGTCCGGCCGCGACGCCGCCGTCGACGGCATCGGCGAGGCCGTCGGGCTGTTCGTCAACACCGTCCCGGTGCGGATGCGGTGGGCGCCCGGCGAGCCCCTGTCCGCGCCGCTGCGCCGCATGCAGGACGGCCGCACCGCCGTCCTCGACCACCCGCAGGTCCGGCTCGCCGAGCTGCAGCGCGGCCGCGGGGAGCTGTTCGACTCCATCGTGGTGATCGAGAACTACACCGCGGAGCAGACCGCGAACGGCCTGGTCACCGGGGTGGAGGTGCGCGACGCGGTGCACTACCCGCTGGCGCTGGTCGTGCGGCCGGGCCGGGAGACCTCCGTCGTGCTCAAGCACGACACCGCACGCGTCGACGACGCCACCGCGGGCCTGCTGCTCGAGATGTTCGAGCGCACCCTGACCGCGCTGGCCACCGGCCCGCAGCGCACCGTCGCCTCGCTGCCGCTGCGCACCCGTCCCGAGCAGGGCGTGCACGGCCCCGCCCGGGCCGCCGACCCGCGGACCCTGGCCCGCCGGGTCGCCGACGGGCTGGCCGCCGACCCCGGCCGCACCGCGGTCGTCGCACCGGACGGGACGCTCACCGCCGCCGAGCTGGACCGCCGCTCGGCCGCGCTGGCCGGGGCGCTGCGCGAGCGCGGCGCCGGACCGGGCAGCGTCGTCGGGGTCGCCGTGCCGCGCTCGACCGAGCTGATGGTCGCGCTGCTCGGCGTCGTCCGCGCCGGGGCCGCGTACCTGCCGCTGGACCCGGAGCACCCGGCGGAGCGGATCGCGTTCACCGCCGCCGACGCGGGCGTCGACACCGTGCTGGTGCCCGCGGGCACCGACCCGCTGCCCGACCTGCCCGGGGTGCGCCGCCTGGCGGTCGCCGAGCTCGCCGACGGCCCGGTGCCCGCCGCGCTGCCCGACCCGGACCCCGACGACGCCGCCTACCTGATCTACACCTCCGGCTCGACCGGGCGGCCCAAGGGCGTCGTGGTCAGCCACCGCGCCATCGGCAACCGGCTCGACTGGATGCAGGACGCGTACCCGCTCACCTCCGACGACCGGGTGCTGCAGAAGACCCCCGCCGGGTTCGACGTGTCGGTGTGGGAGTTCTTCTGGGGCCCCTCGACCGGCGCGACCGTCGTGCTCGCCGCCCCCGGCGGGCACCGCGACCCCGAGTACCTGGCGCGGCTGGTCCGCGACGAGCACATCACCACGCTGCACTTCGTGCCCTCGATGCTGGAGGGCTTCCTCGCCGCCGAACAGGTCGTCGCCGACCCGCGGTGGGCGGCCACGCTGCGGCGGGTGTTCTGCTCCGGCGAGGCGCTGCCCGCCGCCGCGGCCCGGCGCTGGCACGCGCTGACCGGGGTGGCGCTGCACAACCTCTACGGGCCCACCGAGGCCGCCGTCGACGTCACCGCGCACACGGTGGCGCCCGACCCGGGGACCGTCGTCCCGATCGGCGTGCCGGTCGCGAACACCCGCACCCACGTCCTCGACGCCTGCCTGCGCCCGGTCCCCGACGGGGTCCCCGGCGAGCTGTACCTCGGCGGCGTGCAGCTGGCGCGGGGCTACCACGCCCGCCCCGGGCTGACCGCGGACCGCTTCGTCGCCGACCCGCTCGGCGCGCCGGGGGAGCGGCTCTACCGCACCGGCGACGTCGTGCGCCGCGTCGACGGCGAGCTGGTCTACCTCGGCCGCTCCGACGGCCAGGTGAAGATCCGCGGGCAGCGCATCGAGCCGGGCGAGGTCGAGGCCGCGCTCGCCGCGACCGACGGGGTCGGCCGCGCGGCGGTCGTCGTCCGCCGGGACGGGCCGTCCCCGGCGCTGGTCGGCTACGTCGTGCCCGCCGCCGGCGCGGCCCCCGACGGCGACGGGCTGCGCGCCGCGCTGGCCCGGGTGCTGCCCGAGGCCATGGTGCCCGCCGCGGTCGTCGTGCTGGAGCAGCTGCCGCTGACCCCCAACGGCAAGCTCGACCAGGCCGCGCTGCCCGCCCCGGGCGTCGCCGCGGGCGGGTCGGACCGGGAGCCCGCCACCGAGGTCGAACGCGTGCTGTGCGCGGCGTTCGCCGAGGTCCTGGGCCGCGACCGGGTCGGCCCCGACGACGACTTTCTCGCCCTCGGCGGGGACTCCATCACCTCGATCGCGGTGTCCTCGCGGGCCCGGCGGGCCGGCCTGGACGTCGGCCCCGGTGACGTCCTGGCCGGGCGCACCCCGGCCGCCGTCGCCGGTCGGGCCGGAGCGGCCGCCGAGCCGGTCCCGCCGCTGCCCGACCCCGGCCCGCCCGTCCTCGCCCGGGTGCGGGAGATCGCCGGCGACGACGTCGACCGGGTCTGGCCGCTGTCCCCGCTGCAGGAGGGCCTCTACTTCCACGCCACCCTCGACGGCACCGCGGGCACCGTCACCGCCGCCGGTGACGCCTACACCGTGCAGGAGACCGTCGAGCTCGACCACGAGATCGACCTCGACCGGCTGCGCGACGCCGTCACCGCGATGCTGCGCCGCCACCCCACGCTGCGTGCCGGGTTCACCGCCGACGGCCTCGACGGGCCGGTGCAGTTCGTCGCCGCCGACCCGGCCCCACCGGTCCGGCTGGTGCACACCGGCTCGCAGGCCGAGCGGGACCGGCTCACCGCCGCCGACCGGACCGCGCCGTTCGACCTGAGCGCCCCGCCGCTGTTCCGGATCACCGTGCTGCGCGGCGACGGCCGCGACCGGCTGCTGATCCACCGCCACCTGCTGATCTGGGACGGCTGGTCGGCCTGGCTGTTCCTGGAGGGGCTGTTCGACACCTACGCCGGGTCGCCGCCCCCGCCGCCCGGCGGCGGCTACGACGACCTGCTGGCCTGGATCGCCGCCCGCGACCCGGAGCCCGGCCGGGTGGCCTGGCGGGACGCGCTCGCCGGGCTCGACGAGCCCACCCTCACCGCGCCCACCCCCGCCGCGAGCCCGCGGGCGGTCGTCGAGACCCACCTTGACCTCGACGCGGACACCTCGGCGCGGCTGCGTGAGCTGGCCCGCGCCACCGCGGTCACCCCCAACACCGTGCTGTCCACGGTGTGGGCGCTGGCCCTGGCCGCCGGCACCGGCCGCGACGACGTCGTGTTCGGCACCTCGGTCGCCGGCCGGCCCGCGACCGTCCCCGACGTCGAGAACATCATCGGGCTGTTCCTCAACACCGTGCCCGCCCGGGTCGCACTGCGCCCCGGCGAGACCGGCACGCAGCTGCTCGCCCGGGTGCAGGCCGAGCGGCTCGCGCTGCTGCCGCACGAGACCGTCGGTCTGGGGGAGATCCAGCAGTCCTCCGGGCACCGGACCCTGTTCGACACGCTGTTCGTCTACCGGCCCGAGGGCGGCGAGCAGCGGGTCGCCGACCTCGGCGCCCGGCACGGCATCACCGACCTGACCAGCACCGACACCACCCACTACGCGCTGACCCTCGCCGTCACCCCCGGCGAGCGGTTCCGGCTGACCCTGTCGCACACCGTCGGCGAGCCGGCCGCGGCCCGCTGGGTGGAGCGCGTGCGGCGGGTGCTGCACGGCCTGCTCGACGCCCCCGACACCCCGGTCGCGCGGATCGACGCCCTCGGCGACGACGAGCGCGCCGAGGTCGTCGCGCACCGCACCGGGCGCCGGGTCGACCTCGGCACCGCGACGATCGCCGACCTGCTCGCCGAGCGGGCCGCCCTCGCCCGCGACGACCTCGCCGTCGTCGCCGGGGACGTCCGGCTCACCTACGCCGAGCTGGACGCCGCGGTGAACCGCACCGCGCGGCTGCTGCGCGCCCGCGGCGCCGGGCCCGAGACCGTCGTCGCGCTGGGGCTGCCGCGCTCGGCCGAGACCGTCGTCGCGCTGTTCGCGGTGCTGCGCACCGGCGCCGCGTACCTGCCGCTGGAGCTGGACCACCCCGCGGCCCGGCTGGTCGAGACCCTGCGCGACGCCCGCCCGGTCGCGGTGCTCACCACGACCGCGGTCGCCCCGACGCTCGCCGGTGCGCAGGTGCCCACGGTCGCGCTGGACGACCCGGCCGTCGCGGCCGAGCGCGCCGCATTGGACCCCGGCCCGATCCCCGACGCCGAGCTGGGCTCCTTCGCCCGCGAGAACCCGGCGCGGCTCGACCTGCCCGCCTACGTCATCTACACCTCCGGTTCCACCGGGCGGCCCAAGGGCGTCGTCACCCCGTACCGGGGGCTGACGAACATGCAGCTCAACCACCGCCGCGAGATCTTCGACCCGGTGGTCGCCGACGTCCGCGCCCGCCGCGGCCCCGACGCGCGGCTGCGGGTCGCGCACACCGTGTCCTTCGCGTTCGACATGAGCTGGGAGGAGCTGCTCTGGCTGGTCGAGGGGCACGAGGTGCACGTGGCCGACGAGGAGCTGCGCCGCGACGCCCACCGGCTGGTGTCCTACTGCGACACCCACGACGTCGACGTCGTCAACGTGACCCCGACCTACGCCGCGGCGCTGCTGGAGACCGGGCTGCTCGCCCGGCGCCCGATGCCGCTGGTGCTGCTCGGCGGCGAGGCCGTGTCCGACGCGGTCTGGTCGGCCCTGCGCGACGCCGACGGTGTGCTCGGCTACAACCTCTACGGCCCCACCGAGTACACGATCAACACCCTCGGCACCGGGACCGCGGACTCCGACACCCCCGCCGTCGGGACGCCGATCACCAACACCGTCGCGCACGTGCTGGACCCGTGGCTGCGCCCGGTGCCCGACGGCGTCGCCGGTGAGCTGTACATCGCCGGTGACGGTCTGGCCCGCGGCTACCTGGACCGGTTCGGGCTGACCGCGCAGCGGTTCGTCGCGGACCCGTGGAGCCCGGGCGGGCGGATGTACCGCACCGGTGACCTGGTCCGGCGCCGCCCCGGCACCGGCGGGCTGCTCGACTTCCTGGGCCGCACCGACGACCAGGTCAAGATCCGCGGGCACCGCGTCGAGCCCGGCGAGGTCACCGCCCGCCTGGACCGGCACCCGCTGGTGTCGCGCTCGGCGGTCGTGCCGGTCCCCGCACCGGACGGCGGGTCGCTCCGGCTGGTCGGCTACGTCGTCCCCGCCGCCCCCGACGAGGCCGACCGCGCGGCCACTGCCGCCGGCGCCGTCGACGAGTGGCGCGCGATCTACTCCGAGGAGTACTCCCGGATCCCGGTCGCGGTGTTCACCGAGGACTACGCCGGCTGGGACTCCTCCTACACCGGCGAGC
The DNA here is from genome assembly GCF_017312135.1 of Pseudonocardia sp. TMWB2A. Lineage (NCBI taxonomy): Bacteria > Bacillati > Actinomycetota > Actinomycetes > Pseudonocardiales > Pseudonocardiaceae > Pseudonocardia > Pseudonocardia sp. TMWB2A. The sequence continues at coordinate 4,288,827 of NZ_QKQY01000002.1, read as the reverse complement.
CGATCCCGTTCGCGGAGATGGCGCAGTGGCGGGCGGCGACGGTCGACCTGGTCCGCGCGCTGCGCCCGGTGCGGGTGCTGGAGATCGGGGTCGGGACCGGGCTGCTGCTCGGCCCGCTCGCCCCCGGCTGCGCCGAGTACCGCGGCACCGACCTCGCCGAGCCGGTCATCACCGCGCTGCGCACCGCGCTCGCGACCGACCCGGACCGCTACGGCCACGTCGAGCTCGACACCCGGCCCGCCGACGACCTGTCCGGGCTGCCGCGGGGCCACTTCGACACCGTCGTGATCAACTCGGTGGTGCAGTACTTCCCCGACGCCGGCTACCTGGAGCGGGTCCTCACCGGCGCCGCGGAGCTGCTCGCCCCCGGCGGCCGGATCGTCGTCGGGGACGTGCGCCGCCCGGACACGCTGCACGCGTTCCACACCGCGATCGCCCGGACCCGGCTCGGCGACGGCGCCGACCCCGCCGCGGTCGACGCCGCGGCGGAGCGGTCGCTGGCCCTGGAGAAGGAGCTTCTGCTCGCCCCGGCGTTCTTCGACCGGGTCGCGGCCGGTCTCGGCGCGGAGGTCGCGGTGCGCGCCAAGCGCGGCGACGCCCACAACGAGCTGACCCGGCACCGCTACGACGTCGAGCTGCACCTGCCCGGCGCCGACGTGCGCCGCGCCGACCCGGCCCGCACGCTGCGCTGGGGCACCGACGTGACCTCCCTCGACGAGCTGGACCGGCTCCTCGCCGACGCCGGGGGCACCGCGCTGCGCCTCACCGGCGTCCCGGACGTCCGGCTCGCCACCGAGCAGGGGAGCCCCGGCGACGGGCCGGAGCCCGACGCGCTGCGTGCGCTCGCCGCCCGGCACGGCCGCGACGCCGAGCCGACCTGGTCCCCGGACGGCCCCGGCCTGCTCGACGTCGTGCTGGTCGCGGCCGACCCGGCGGGCCGCCCGCTGGTCGGGCTGCACCGCGCCGGGGACCCGGCCGCCCCGGAGGCGACCGACCCGGCGGCGGCGCGGTTCGCCGCCGAGCTGGTCCCGGTCCTGCGCGAGGACCTGCGGGCGAGCCTGCCCGACCACCTCGTGCCGTCGGCGTTCGTGCTGCTCGACGAGCTGCCGCTGACCGCCAACGGCAAGCTCGACACCCGCGCGCTGCCCGTCCCCGACGCCCGCGCCGCCGCGGCGCCGTCGCGGGCCCCGGAGACCGCGACCGAGCAGGCCCTGTGCACGGTGTTCGCCGAGGTCCTCGGCCTCGACGAGGTCGGCGTGGACGACGACTTCTTCGACCTCGGCGGGCACTCGCTGCTCGCCACCCGGATCGTCGCCCGGCTGCGCACCGCGATCGGGGCGGAGGTGTCGATCCGCGACCTGTTCACCGAGCCGACCCCGGCCCGGCTCGCGGCCCGCCTCGACGCGGGAGACCCCGGCGAGGACCGCGGCGACGGCACCGCCCGCCCCGTGCTGGCGCCGCGGCCCCGCCCGGAGCCGCTGCCGGCCTCGTCGGCGCAGCACCGGCTGTGGGTCCTCGACCGTCTCGACGCCGACGCCGGCCGGGACAGCGCCTACCACTTCCCGATCACCTTCCGGCTGGCCGGCGCCCTGGACGCCGACGCGCTGGCCACGGCGCTGCACGACGTCACCGGGCGCCACGAGTCGCTGCGCACCCTGCTCGTCGACGACGGCGACGGCGTCCCGGTCCAGGTGGTCGTCGACGCCGCGACGGCCCGGGTGCCGTTCGTGCGCCGCACCGTCGACGCCGCCGCCACCCCGGCGGCGGTGGCGGCGGAGATCCGGCGCCCGTTCGACCTGGGCTCCGACCTGCCGATCCGGGCGCTGCTGCTCACCGAGTCCGACACCGGCGAGCACGTGCTGGTGCTCGTGCTGCACCACGTCACCACCGACGAGTGGTCCGACCGGCCGTTCCTGGCCGACCTCGCGACCGCCTACGCGGCCCGGGCCGCGGGCCGCGCGCCCCGCCTCACCCCGCTGCCGGTGCAGTACGCCGACCACACCCTGTGGCAGCGGGAGCTGCTCGGCGACCCGGCCGACCCGTCGTCGGTCGCGGGCCGCCAGCTCGCGTTCTGGACCCGCACCCTGGCCGGGCTGCCCGAACGCCTGGACCTGCCGACCGACCGGCCCGAGCCCGCGTCCCCGACGATGGCGGGCGACGCGGTCGAGGTGCCGATCGACCCCGCGCTCGGCGCCGAGCTGCGCCGCACGGCGCGCGCCGCCGGGGCGAGCACCTTCATGCTCGCCCGGGCCGCCGTCGCGGTCCTGCTGCACCGCCTCGGCGCCGGCGACGACATCCCGCTGGGCGCCCCGGTCGCGGGCCGCTCGGACCAGGCGCTGGAGGACGTCGTCGGGTTCTTCGTCAACACCCTGGTGCTGCGCACCGACCTGTCCGGCGACCCCGGGTTCACCGAGGTCCTGGACCGGGTCCGGGCCGCCGACCTGGAGGCGTTCGCGCACGCCGACGTGCCCTTCGAGTCGGTGGTGCGCGCGGTCAACCCGGACCGCAGCGCCGACACCACCCCGCTGTTCCAGGTGATGGTGGTGCACCGGGCCGGTGGGACCGCCCGCGAGTCCGGCCTGGTCCTGCCCGGGGTCACCGTCGGCGAGCAGCCGCAGCCGCCCGCCCGCGCCCAGTTCGACCTGGTCGTCGAGTTCCGCGACGGCGGGCCGGAGGAGCCGCTGGGGGTGCGGCTGCTGTACCGCACCGAGCTGTTCGACGCCGCGACCGTGCACGCGCTGGGGGAGCGGCTGACCACGGTGCTGCGCGCCGTCGTCGCCGACCCGCGGCGCCCGGTCCGCCGGATCGACGTCGCCGCGGACGGGGAGGCCGGCCGGACCCGCCGCGCCCTCGACGGCGGCCCGGTCCCGGCCGCCCGCACGATGTGGGAGATGGTCGCCGGGTCCGTCGCCGACCGGCCCGGCGCCGTCGCCGTCGCCGACGAGCACCGCGAGCTCGACTACGCCGGGCTCGACGTCGAGACCGCCGCGCTGGCCCGCGAGCTGCGCGCCCGCGGCGTCGGCCCCGAGACCGTCGTCGGGGTCGCGGTGCCGCGGTCGGTCGGGATGGTCGTCGCGGTGCTGGCGGTGCTGCGCGCCGGTGGCGCGTTCCTGCCGCTGGACCTCAACCTGCCCCCGGAACGGCTGGAGTACCTGCTCACCGACTCCGGCACCCGGCTGGTCGTGACCACCGGCGACGCCGCGGACCTGCTGCCCGCCGTCGACGGCGTCACCCACCTCGTCCCGGCGCCGCCGGAGCCGGGCCCGGCCCCGGCCGACCCGCCCACCGACCCGGCGGGCGCCGCCTACGTCATCTACACCTCCGGCTCGACCGGACGCCCGAAGGGCGCGGTCCTGCCGCACGCCGGCATCGGCGAGCTGCTGGAGCTGGCCCGCGACCGGATGCGGCTGACCCCGGACTCCCGGGTCCTGCAGTTCTCCGCGCCCGGCTTCGACGTGCTCGTGTTCGAGCTGTGCATGGCGCTGTGCTCCGGGGCCCGGCTCGTCGTCGCCCCGGAGCGGCTGCGCGGCCGCGACGCCGACCCGGCCGAGCTGACCGGGTTCTTCGCCGAGCAGCGGCTCACGCACCTGATCCTGCCGCCGTCGCTGATCACCGCGCTGCCGCCGGAGGCGTCGCTCCCGGCCGGGTCGACGGTGCTCGCCGGGACCGAGGCCGTCCCGCCGGACCTGATCGACCGCTGGGGCGCGCACCTGGACCTGCACGTCGCCTACGGGCTCACCGAGGCCACCGTGAACTCCACGCTGTGGCACTCGCGGCCGGGCACCGCGTTCCGGTCACCGATCGGGCGCCCCGACCCGGGCGTGCGGACCTACGTCCTCGACGACGCCCTCACCCCCGTCCCGCCCGGCGTCCCCGGCGAGCTGTACGTGGCCGGGGCCGGCCTGGCCCGCGGCTACCTGGGGCGCACCGCGCTCACCGCGGACCGCTTCGTGGCCTGCCCGTTCGGGGAGCCGGGGGAGCGGATGTACCGCACCGGCGACCGCGTCCGGCTGCGCTTCGACGACGGCGCCGAGCACCCCGACCGCGAGCCGGTCCTGGAGTTCCTCGGCCGCTCCGACGACCAGGTCAAGATCCGCGGCCACCGGATCGAGCCCGGCGAGATCGAGGCCGTCCTGGCCGCGCACCCGGACGTCGCGCAGGCCGCGGTCGTCGTACGACGGCGGGGCCCGGTCACCCGGCTCGACGGCTACGTCGTCCCGGCCGGCGGCGGCACGGCGGTGCCTGACGGCCTCGCCGAGCACCTGCGCGGGCGGCTGCCCGAGCACATGGTCCCGGCGCACCTCGTCGCGCTGGACGGGCCGCTGCCGCGCACCCCGAACGGTAAGGTCGACAAGCGGGCGCTGCCCGAGCCCGCCCCGGCGCCCGGCGGCGGCCGGGAGCCCGCCGAGGGACCCGAACGCCTGCTGGCCGGGCTGGTCGCGGAGCTGCTGGCCGTGGACCGGGTCGGCGCCGACGACGACTTCTTCGCCCTCGGCGGGGACTCGATCATCGCGATCCGGCTGGTGTCCGCGGCCCGCGCGGCCGGGCTGGCGCTGACCCCGCGCCAGGTGTTCCGGCACCGCACGGTCGCCGGGCTGGCCGCCGTCGCCGGGGCGGTGGAGCGCGAGCACACCCACGACGACGGCGTCGGTCCGGTCGGGTCCACCCCGATCCTGGACTGGCTCGCCGAGGTCGACCCGCACGCGCCCGGCTACAACCAGTCGGTGCTGGTGCGCACCCCGGCCGGGCTGACCGGGCCGGTGCTGCGCCGCGCACTGGGCGCGCTGCTCGCCACGCACGGCATGCTCCGCGCCCGGCGCACCGCCGACGGCCTGGAGGTCCCGCCCGCGGTGCCCGGCCCGGTGCTGCGGGAGGTGCCGGTCGGCGCGGCGAACACCGCCGACCAGGTGCGCGAGCTGCTGGGGGAGGAGGCGCTCGCCGCGCGCGACCGGCTCGACCCCGGCTCCGGCACGATGCTGTCGGCGGTCTGGTTCGACGCCGGACCGGACGCCCCCGGACGCCTGCTGCTGGTGGTCGCGCACGTCGCCGTCGACTGGGTGTCGTGGCGGATCCTGCTCGACGACCTCGCCGCTGCCGTCGCCGCCCAGGACGCGGGGCGCGAGCCGGCGCCGCCGCCGGTCCCGGTGTCCTACCGCGCCTGGGCGTCGATGCTCGCCGCCGAGGCCGCCCGCCCGCAGCGGGTCGCCGAGACCGGCCGGTGGCGCTCGGTCCTGGCCGGACCGCGGGTGGCGCTGCCGCTGGCGACGCCGTTCGACCCGGACCGCGACCGGCACGGCACCAACCGGGTGCACCCGGTGGAGCTGCCCGCGGACCTGTCGGCCGCCGTCCTCGCCGCCGGTGCGGACCGGGCACTGGCCGCCGCGCTCGGGATCGCCGTCGCCGGCCTCGCGCGTCACCACGGCGCCCCCGCCGAGGGGGTCGTGCCGCTCGCGGTGGAGGGACACGGCCGGGAGGAGGAGGCCGTCGCGGCGCGCCCGGACCTGTCCCGCACCGTCGGCTGGTTCACCGCGATCCGGCCGGTCGCGGTCGACCCGCGCGGACCCGCCGGGCAGGTGCGCGACCGGCTGGTCGCCGACCTCGACGCCGAACCCGACCACGGCCTCGGGTTCGGCCTGCTGCGCCACCTGAACCCGGACACCGCCGCGGAGCTCGTGCCGCTCCCGCTGCCCGAGATCGAGTTCAACTACCTGGGCCGGTTCGACCGGCGCGCCCCGCGCGACTGGGGCTTCGCCGACGAGGACGACGTCCTCGACATCGCCGTCGAGCCGGACATGCGCCAGCGGTTCCCGCTGACCGTCATCGCCCGCACCGTCGACGGCGCGGACGGGCCCCGGGTGCACGCCGACCTGATCCACCCGGCCGCGGTGCTCGACGACGACGTCGTCGCCGACCTCGGGCGCCGGTGGACCGCGGCGCTGCGGGAGCTGACCGGGCGGGACTGAGCGACGACACGAGACAGGACAGGGGGCCGGTCGCGGTGCGACCGGCCCCCTGTCGTTGTGTGCGGGGAGCGCCCCGGGCTCAGCCCTGGGCGGCGGGCAGCGCCTCGAGCTCCGGCACCAGCTTGTCCAGGGCGTAGGGCAGGCTCAGCACGCTGCCGTAGCTCAGCGCGGCGGGCAGCGGCTCGGTGCGCTCGGAGCTGAGCATCCACAGCACCCGGCCCTGCTGGACGGCCTTGAGCCTGCTGAACTCCGGACGCGCCTCGATCTCGGCCTTCGCGGCCTCGGTCGGGGCGAGCACGAGCAGCTTGTCGACGTCGAACTCGCCGGCCTGCTCCGGGCTCAGCTGCGCCTCGCTCGTCCCGGCGGCGGCCCGGGTGATCGCCTCGGGGGCACGGAAGCCGAGCTGGGCCAGCAGGTCGGCCTTGATGTCGCCACCGGCGAACGCGAAGTAGTTCGGGGTGTCGTAGGAGACCGCGACGGCGGTCTGCTGCGCCCAGTCGGGGTGCGCGGCCTTGGCGTCGGCGATCTTCTTCTCGGTCGCGGCGACCAGCTCGTCGCCCTGCTTCTCGCGGCCGACGGCCTTGGTGATCTCCCGGGTCATGACCTGCCAGGACGCGGTGTAGTCCTCGAAGCCCTTGGGCTGGGCGACCGTCGGCGCGATCCGGGAGACCTGGTCGTACTGCTCCTGGGTCATGCCCGAGTACGACGCGATGATCAGGTCCGGCTTCAGCGCCGTGATCTTCTCGAGCTGGTACTCCTCGCGGACGCCGACGACCTCGGGGGTCTGCCCGGCGAAGCCCTGCTCCTGCCACAGCCACTTGTTGCCGGCCGGGGGCTGGGTGAACCAGTCGACGATCCCGACCGGCGCGATCCCGACGGCGAGCAGCGCGTCCGGGTCGGTGTAGCCCAGGGTCACGACCCGCTTCGGCTCGGCGGTGATCTCGGTGGACCCGTACTTGTGCTCGACCGTCACCGGGAACGTCCCGGACGCGGCCGGGGTGGCCGGGGCTCCGTCACCGCTGCCGCCCGAGGGCGCCGAGGAGCACCCGGCGAGGACGAGGACACCGAGCAGGGCGACGAGGAGCGGGCGGAACCGTCCCCTGGACGGTGAGGCGTGAGGCATGACGTTCCTGTTCTCTCGACCCGGGACGACGGGTCCGTCGTTGCCCGGTGATCCGCTGTGGCAGTTGAGGCTTACCTAAGTCCCGGGCCAGGTCAAGAGACCCTTACCTCAGGCGCCGGTACGCCGGACGGGCTCGCCGCGCAGGCCCGTCCAGGCCTGCCACAGCTGGGCGAACCGGCCGCCGGAGGCGACCAGCTCGGCGTGCGTGCCGGTCTCCGCGGTCCGCCCGGCCTCGAGCACCAGCACGAGGTCGGCGTCGGCGACCTGACTGAGCCGGTGCGCCACGACGACGGCCGTGCGACCCGCCAGCGCGGCGTCGGCGGCGCGCTCCAGCTCCGCCGCGCCGGCGCTGCCGGCCTCGGCGGTCGCCTCGTCGAGGATCACCACCGGCGGGTCGGCCAGCACCAGCCGGGCCAGCGCGAGCTGCTGGGACTGCACCACGGTCAGGGCGTGCCCGGTGTCCCCGACGACGGTCTCCAGCCCGTCGGGCAGCCGGTCCACCCAGGGCGCCGCGCCGACCGTGGCCAGGGCGGCGCGCAGGTCGTCGTCGGTGGCGTCCGGGCGGGCCAGGCGCAGGTCCTCGGCGAGCGGCCCGGCGAACACGTGCACCTCCTGGGTCACCAGGACGACCGGCGCCCGCCCGCCGCGGTGGTCGATGCGCTCCAGCGGCACGCCGCCGATCTCGACGACCCCGGCGTCCGGGGTGTGCATCCCGGCGACGAGCTTGGCCAGCGTGGACTTGCCCGCACCGCTGGTGCCGACCAGCGCGACCCGGGTGCCGGGGGCGAGGTCGAGGTCCACCCCGGACAGCGCCGGGTGGCCGTCGACGTAGGAGTGGGTAAGGCCGCGCACCCGCACCCGGGCGTCGGCGGGCACGGCCGGGTCCGCCGGCGGGGCGGGCGGGTCGATCTCGGCGACGCCGACGATGCGCCGCAGCCCGGCGACCGCGGACTGGGCGGCGTCGAGCTGGAACAGCATGATGTTGATCGGCGTGAACAGGTTGATGAAGTACAGCGCCGCCGCGCTCGCCGTACCGATCGTCGTGCTGCCGCTGCCGACCAGCACGAACCCGGCGACCAGCACCCCGCTCAGGCCGAGGACCTCACCGGCGTTGAGCCGGCCGAAGAAGCGGGTCTGCAGCACCACGAGCCGCTGCCCGATCCCGGCGACGGCCTCGGCGCGGGCACGGACCCGGTCCAGGTGGTCGTCGGTGAGGCGGAACGCGCGCACCGTGCTCACCCCGGCCGCGGTGTCGAGCAGCTGCTGCTGCTGGGCCCCGCCCGCGATGCGCTCGTCGTCGTAGAGCGGGCCGGAGTGGCGCAGGAACCAGCGGGCGGTGACCACCTGGATCGGCACCGCCAGCAGCGCGCCGAGCAGGAACCGCCAGTCCAGGGCGGCGAGCGCGACCAGGGTCAGGCCGATGATCAGCGCGGCCCTGGCGAACTCGGGCAGTGCCTCGCGCACCGCCTCGCCGACGACCTTGACGTCGTCGGTGACGCGCGAGGTGAGGTCACCGGACCCGGCCTGCTCCAGGGTCTCCAGCGGCAGGTCCAGCGCGCGGGCGACGAAGCGCTCCCGCAGCCGGGCCAGCATCGTCTCCCCGACCCGGGCGATCAGCGCGATCCCGGCGAAGGCGAGCACACCCTGGACGACCGCGACCCCGGCCAGGGCGGCGACCGGCGCGGTCAGCGCGGACGGCTCCGACCCCCGCGCGGCGAGGTCGACGATCCGGCCCAGCAGCGGTGCCGCGACCAGGCTCACCGCCGCCCCGGCGACCAGGGCGACGAGTGCGGCGACGGCGGTCCCACGGCGCGGGGCCAGCAGCTCGCCGAGGACGGCGCGGGTGCGGCGCCCGTCGGCGACGGGCAGCAGGCGGGGTCCGGACGGCTCGGTCCCGGTGGTCATCCGGTCACCACCCTGCGGTAGTCGGTGTCGTCGGTCATCAGCTCGGTGTGTGTCGCGTCCGCGACGACGCGGCCCTCGCGCAGCACCACCACGCGGTCGGTGACCGCGAGCAGCGCCGGGCTGGTCGTGAGGAGCACGGTCGTGCGGCCGGTGCGGTGCTCGCGCAGCCGGGCCGCGATCTCGGACTCGGTGACGGCGTCGACGGCCGTCGTGGGGTCGTGCAGCACCAGGACCGGGGGGTCGGCGGCCAGCGCCCTGGCCAGTGCGACCCGCTGGCGCTGCCCGCCCGACAGCGAGCTGCCGCGCGAGGTCACCGGGGTGTCCGCACCCTGCGGGAGGGCCTCGACGGCCTGGTCGGCGCGGGCCGCGGCCATCGCCGCGACCGTCGCGGACCCCGGGGCGCCGTCGCCGGTCGCGGCGGTGACGTTGTCCAGGACGGTGCCGGTGAACAGGTGCGCGTCGTGCGCCGCGACCAGCAGCGTGGACCGGGTGGCGGCCGGGGCGAGGTCGTCGACGCCGGTGCCGCCGAGCAGGATCCGCCCGGAGTCGGGTGCGACGTCGCGGGCCAGGCAGCGGGCGAGCGCGGTCGCCGCGGACGGGTCGGGGGCGACCACGCCGAGCAGCTGACCGGCGGGCACCTCCAGGTCGAGGCCGTCGAGGGGGCCGTGCCGCAGCCCGGTGACCGCCAGCGCGGCGGCGGGGTCGGTGGGGCCGGCGTCCCGGCCGTCGCGGCCGGGGCCGACGGCGGGCGGTGCGGAGAGGATCTCGGCGATCCGCCCGGCCGAGGCCCGCGCCTGGGCGAAGCGCGCCCCGGCGATGCCGAGGGTCTGCAGCGGCCCGACGAGGAACTGGGCGAGCCCGACCGCGGAGACCAGGTTGCCGACGGTGATGGACCCGTCGAGGGCGAGCAGACCGCCGACGAGCGCGATGACCGCGAGGAACAGGCCGTTCGCGAGCTGGACGGTGCCGAGGAACCCGGCCTCGGCGCGGGTCGCCCGCAGCGTGGCGCCCAGCGCGGTGCGGCTGCTGGCCGCGTACTGCTCGGCCGCGGCGGGCCCGGCGCCCAGTCCCTTGAGGACGCGGATGCCGGACACGAGGTCGGCGGCGGTGCCGGCGGCGCGCGCGGCCCGCTCCTGCTCGGCGCCGCTGCGCCGCTCCAGCGGCCGCCCGACCCGGCCGATCAGCCACAGCAGCGGCGGGGTGCCGAGCAGGATGAGCAGGCCCAGGGGGAGCGAGATCCGCAGCAGCGCGACGGCGGCGACCACGAGCGCGGCCGCGGCGGCCGCGGCCGTGGGGATCCAGAAGTTCATCACGGCGACGCGCTTGGCGTCGGCCACGGCGATCGAGGTGATCGAGCCGGGCAGCCTGCCGGTCTCGGCGCCGCCGCGGTGGTCCAGCAGCCGGGCCGCCACCCGGGTGCGCAGCCCGGCGTCGGCACGCAGGTCGGCGTGCAGGGCCTGCCGTGCGCCGAACCGGTAGCTGTAGGACAGCATCGCGAAGTCCGCGGCCAGCACGAGCAGCCAGATCACCAGGCTGCCGACGTCGCCGGTCGCGACCGCGCGGTCGATGACGACGCCCACCAGGACCGGCACCAGCGCCTCTCCGACCTGGTGCCCGCACAGCAGGACGGTCGCCGCCGCGACCCGGCCGCGGAACGACCTGATGGTGCTGCGGACCACCTCCCGTGCGGTGACCTGCGTGTCACCGGTGCCCCTGTGCTCGGTCATGAAGGGAGGCTAACCTCACCGACGCGCGGCGATCATGACGGTGGGTGTGTGGTCCGCCGCTTTCCGGGTCGCGCACCGTCCGGCGCCCGTCGTCGCGCCGCATCCCAGGAGGAGGTCGACATCCCGTGCGTGTCGTGTTGTTCGGTTACCAGAAGTGGGGAGCCCGGCTGCTCGCCGACCTGCTGGACTCGCGGCACGAGGTGGTGCTCGTCGTCAGCCACCCGGAGGAGGGCGAGCCGTCCCCGGTGATCTTCCAGGAGTCGCTCGGCGACCTGGCCCGTGAGCACGGGATCCCGGTGCTCTACCGGGAGAAGGCCGTCGACGCCGAGCTGGTCACCGCGATCACCGGCTCCGGCGCCGAGATCGGGGTGGCCTGCAACTGGCGCACCTGGATCTCCCCGGAGGTGTTCTCCGCCCCGCCGCGCGGCACGGTCAACACCCACGACTCGCTGCTCCCGCGCTACGCCGGGTTCTCCCCGCTCAACTGGGCGCTGATCAACGGCGAGAGCCAGGTGGGCGTGACCGCGCACTGGATGGACGCCGAGCTCGACCGCGGCCCGATCATCTGCCAGCGCACCGTGCCGGTCACCCCGACCGACACCACCGAGGACCTGTTCGAGCGCACCGTGCTCCTGTTCGGACCGCTCGCGCTCGAGGCGTTCGACCGGGTCGAGCACGGTCCGCACGAGTGGCTCACCCAGGACCCGGCGCACGCGTCGTTCTTCCACAAGCGGGCCGACGAGGACAACCGCATCCCCTGGGACCGTCCGGCCGCCGACCTGGTCAACCTGGTGCGCGCGCAGACCGGGCCGTACCCGAACGCCTGGTGCCTGCACGAGGGCGCGCGGCTTCGGGTGCTGGAGGCGACGGTGTCGCGGGAGCGCTGCGGCGGGACCAACGGGCGGATCTTCGCCCGCGAGGGGAGCGGGGTGGTCGTCGTCGCCGGGCCGGACGCCTGGCGCGGCGGTCAGTACGGCCTGGTCCTGCAGCGGGTGCGCGACGCCGACGGTGTCGAGCACGTCGCCGGTGACCACTTCCGCCGCATGGGGGGCTACCTGACCTGAGGGTCCCGGCGGGGCACCGGTGGACGTGACGTCCACGTCCACCGGTGCACGGCCGGCGTCAGTTGCCGGGGGCCTGGCCCTTGAGCGCCGCGTCGAGCTGCGGCGCGACGGTGTCGATGGCGTAGGGCAGCGACAGCGGGCTGGAGTAGCCGAGCGCGGCGGCGAACTCGGTCTCGAACGGCCCGAGGTAGGCGACCCGGCCCTGCTGGACCGCCGGGATCGCGCGGAACACCGGGTCGGCCTCGGACTCGGCGCGCGACCGGCCCAGCACCACGAGCACGTCGCTGTCGAGGTCGCCCTGGCGCTCCAGCGAGAGGGTCTGCGAGTCCGGCCGGACGGTGAAGCCGAGGCCGGCGAAGATCTGGGCGCGCAGGTCGTCGGTGCCCATGTCGTAGGGGACGCCCTCGATGAAGAAGTCCATCTTGAGGTTCTTGCCCGCGAAGTCGGGGTGGGCGGCCTTGGCCTCGTCGAACGTCGCGCGGGTCGCGGTGATGACCTGCTCGGCCTGCTCGGTGCGGCCGGTGGCCTGCCCGGTGATGCGGGTCTGCTCCTCCCAGCCCGCGGCGTTCGTGCCGTCGGGGGTGCCCTGGGCGACGGTCGGCGCGATCTGCGACAGCGCGGTGTAGGTCGCCTGGTCCATGAAGGAGTAGACGCCGAGGATCAGGTCGGGCTTGAGCGCGGCGACCTGCTCGACCGGGATCTCGAACCCGGTCAGCAGCTGCGGCTGCGTCCCGCCGAGTGCCTCCTGCGCCCAGGGGCGCTTCGCGTAGTCGTAGTCGCCGATGTTCTCGCGGACCCCGACCGGCTTCACGCCGAGGGCGAGGGCGAAGTCGGCGTCGTTGAAGCCCACGGTCACGACCCGCTGCGGCGCGGCGGGGATCGTCGTCTGCCCGAAGGCGTGGGTGAGGGTGACCGGGAACGCTCCGGTGGGGGCGTCGCCGGCGGGGGCGGGCTGTGCCGCGTCGCCGGAGCCCCCGGAGGAGCAGCCGGCGAGTGCCAGCAGCAGGACCACGCACGCGGCGAGCGCGCGGAGCAGGGGTCGGGGCATGGGGGCGGTCCTTTCGACGGGACCCGTGCGGGCGGGGTGCACCGGGCGCCGGGGGATCAGGTCAGTACACCCTTCCGGGTGGACAGGCGAACCTTACCCATGGCGGTCACGATCGGGCAGACAGGACATCCCACACGATGTCGAGGTGCTCGCGGCCCGTGGTGACCCCGCCGAACGCCACCCGCACCACCGGGTGCCCGTCGACCTCGGTGCCGGTGAGCAGCACCCGTCCGTCGGCGTTGGCCCGCTCCAGCAGCGCGGTGGTCGCGGCGTCGCCGGAGCGCGAGCGCAGGCAGACCAGTGACAGCACCGGTGCGCACGCCAGCTCCAGGTCGTCGTGCCCGCGGACCCGCTCGGCCAGCTCGGCGGCGAGGTCCACGTGCCCGCGCAGGTGCGACCGCAGCCCGGACAGCCCCTGGCCGTGGAGCACCGCCCACAGCTTCAGCGCCCGGAACCGCCGCCCGAGCGGGACCTGCCAGTCCCGGAAGTCCACGACGGCGCCGGAGTCGGAGTGCGCGTCGCGCAGGTAGGCCGGGGTGATCGACAACGCGGCCGGCAGCGCGCGGGCGTCGCGCACCCAGAGCAGCGAGGCGTCGAACGCGGTGAGCAGCCACTTGTGGGCGTCGGTGCAGAAGGAGTCGACGCCGGGCCCCGGGCCCGGGTTCACGCCGTCGAGCACCCAGCGGTGCTCCGGGCAGAGCGCCGCGACGCCCGCCCACGCGGCGTCGACGTGCACCCAGGCCCGGTACGGCCGCGCCGCCGTGACCAGCGCCGCGACCGGGTCGCTCGACCCGGTCGAGGTCGTCCCGACCGTCGCGCACACCAGCACCGGGACCAGCCCGGCGGCGACGTCCGCGGCGAGGGTGTCGGCCAGCGCGGCCGGGTCCATCGCCCGGGAGCCCGGGGTGCACGGGACGGTCCGCAGCCCGTCGGAGCCGAGCCCGGCCACCCGCACCGCCTTGGCCAGCGACGAGTGCGTCTCGGCCGTGACGTAGACGCGCTCCCGGCCGGTCACCCCGCGCACCCGCCAGCCGGAGTCCGGGTCCGGTGCGGCCCGGTGCAGCGCGGCGGTCAGCGCGACCAGCGCCGCCGAGGACGCCGAGTCCTGGATCGAGCCGCCCCCGCCGCCGTCGTGGGTGAACGTCTCGTCCAGCCCGAGCGCCCTGGCCAGCTGGTCGGTGACCGCCTGCTCCACCTCGGTGCACGCGGGCGAGGTCGACCAGAGCATCCCCTGCGCCCCGGCGCCGCCGGAGAGCAGCTCGCCGAGCAGCGAGGTCAGCGAGGCGTTCGCCGGGAAGAACGCGTGGAACCCGGGGTGCTGCCAGCGGGTATCGGCGTCACCGGTGACGGTCTCGACCAGCGACGGGAACGCCGCGAGCGGCTCGGGGTCCTCGTTCGCCTCGCGGGGGAAGCGGGCCCGCACGGTGCCGGGCTCGACGACGTCGCGGACCGGGTGGCGTTCGATCCCGGCGCGGGCGTCGGCGACGGCGTCGACGAACAGGTGGCCGAGGGCGCGGAACTCGTCCGGGGTGAGGTCGGGCACGTGCCCGGACGCTACCCGGCCGCGGGCGCGTGTTCGTGGATCCCGTGGTCGTGCAGGTCGTCGAGGTCCCAGGCGGGCAGGGGGTCGTCCAGGTCGCGCCAGGAGCAGGGCCCGGCGAGCAGCTCGTCGTCGGTGAGCAGGGCCGGGTCGAGGCGCGCGGTGACGGCGTCGCGGGTCAGGCCGAGCCCGATGAACACGATCTCCTGCCCGCGCGGCCCGTCGAACGACGACCACGGCGCCGCCGGGTCCAGCGCCATGTTCGGGCCGGCCTGCGACCACATCCCGGCGACGTCGGGCCGGGTCGCCAGCCAGCAGAAGCCCTTGCTGCGCAGCAGGCCCGGCCACTCGCCGAGCGCGTCGAGCAGCCGCGCCGGGTGGAACGGGCGCGCCGCCCGCCAGGTGACGCTCGCGATCCCGTACTCCTCGGTCTCGGGGGTGTGCGAGCCGTTCAGCTCCTGGGCCCAGCCCGGCGTCGCCGAGGCCGCCGCCGGGTCGTGGCGACGGGTGTCGAGCAGGTCGGCGACCGGCACGTCCCCGCGCACGGCGCGCACGAGGCGGGCGCCCGGGTTCATCCGCGACAGCAGCGCCTCGATCCGGCCCAGCGCGTGCGGCGTGACGAGGTCGGTCTTGTTGAGCACCAGCAGGTCCGCGAACTCGACCTGGTCGGCGAGCAGGTCCGACAGGGTCCGCTCGTCGCCCTGCGCCGCCTGCAGCTCGCGGTCGGCGAGCGAATCCTCGGTGGTCAGGAGGGTCTCGAAGGTCGAGGCGTCGACGAGGGTGACCATCGTGTCCAGCCGCGCGACGTCGGAGAGCGCGGTGCCGTCGTCGAAGGTCCACTCGAACGTCGCCGCGACCGGCATCGGCTCGGAGATCCCGGTCGACTCGACGACGATGTGGTCGTAGCGCCCCTCCGCGGCCAGCTCGCCGACCGTGGTCAGCAGGTCCTCGCGCAGCGTGCAGCAGATGCAGCCGTTGGTGAGCTCGACCAGCTTCTCCTGGCTGCGGTGCAGGTCGACCAGCGCGCCGTCGATGTTGACCTCGCTCATGTCGTTGACGACGACGGCGATCCGCCTGCCCGCGCGGTTCGCGAGCAGGTGCTCCAGCAGCGTCGTCTTCCCCGCGCCGAGGAAGCCGGACAGGATCGTGACGGGAACGCGACGGTCGGCCATGCCAGTGATGATAACGATTGTCGATTGACCGGGTGTAAGGTGCCCCCGTGCGTTCCTCCCGTCCCGTCTGGTGGCGGCTGCTCCCCGCAGCCGCGTAGACGCACGTCACCGTCACCCCGGGCTGCCCGAGCAGCCCGGCGGCAACCGGTGTGTCTCGTGCAGCTCCCCGTTCCCAGGAGCTGATCATGGATTCCCTCGCCGCCACCGTCGCCCGGATGCCCGCGCTGCGTGCCGCCGTCGCCGCCGACCCGTCGTCGCACCGGGTGCTGACCGGGGAGCGGCCGACCGGCCCGCTGCACCTGGGGCACCTGGTGGGCACGATCTCCGAGCGCGTCCGGCTGCAACGGTCCGGGGTGGACGTGCTGGTGATCCTCGCCGACTACCAGGTGATCACCGACCGCGACGTCGCCGACCGGCTGGCCGAGCACGTCCGCGGCGCGGTGCTCGACCAGCTCGCCGCCGGGCTCGACCCGGACCGCACGACGGTGTTCGCCCACTCCGCGGTGCCCGCGCTGAACCAGCTCATGCTGCCGTTCCTGTCGCTGGTCACCGAGGCCGAGCTGCACCGCAACCCGACGGTGAAGGCCGAGCACGCCGCGTCCGGGCGCGCGTTGTCGGGGCTGCTGCTGACCTACCCGGTGCACCAGGCCGCGGACATCCTGTCCTGCCGCGCCGACCTCGTGCCGGTGGGCAAGGACCAGCTCCCGCACATCGAGCTCACCCGGGTGCTGGCCCGGCGCTTCGCCGAGCGCTACGGCCCGGTGTTCACCCCGCCCGAGCCGATGCTGACCGAGACCCCGGAGCTGCCCGGGCTCGACGGGCACAAGATGTCCAAGTCCCGCGGCAACGCCGTCCCGCTCGGCGCGACCGCCGACGAGACCGCGGCGCTCGTGCGCCGCGCCCGCACCGACCCCGAGCGGCGGATCACCGTCGACCCGGACGGCAGGCCCGGGGTGTACGGGCTGCTCACGACCGCGGCCCTGTGCCTGGGCCGCGACCCGCACGAGCTGGCCGCGACCCTGGACGGGGCCGCCGCGCTGAAGCGGCTCACCACCGACGCGGTCAACGACCACCTCGCCGGACACCGCGCGCGGCGCGCCGAGCTGGCCCGCGACCCCGGGCTCGTCGACGACGTGCTGGCCCGCGGCAACGCCCGCGCCAACGCGCTGGCCGACGAGACGCTCGACGCGGTCCGCACGGCCATGGGGATGCGCTACGGCCGGGTCAGCGCCGGGACGCGGTCCGCTTCGTGACGGTCTCCCGGATCTCCGGCAGCAGGTGCTCACCCGCGGCCAGGAGGTCCGGGAGCCGGGCCGGCTCGGCGAGCAGCGCCCGGAACGCGTCGGCGACGGTGACGCCGTGCCCGGGCCGGTGCTCGACGGTCACGGCGTCGCCGGCGCGGATCTCGCCGGGGGACAGGACCCGCAGGTAGGCGCCGGGGCGGGCGGCCGCGGTGAACCGCTTCACCCAGCCCGCCCGCTCCAGGTGCGCGGCGAAGGTCCGACACGGGATGCGCGGCGCGGTCACCTGCAGCAGCACCCCGCCGACCCGCCAGCGCTCGCCCAGCTCCGCGCCGCACACGTCGACGCCGCGGGTGGTGAGGTTCTCCCCGAACATCCCCGCCCGCAGCGGGCCCAGCTCGGCGGCGAAGGACTCCAGGTCCTCCCGGGCGTAGGCGTAGACGGCCTGGTCCGGGCCGCCGTGGTGGTCGGCGTCGCAGATCGTGTCGCCGGCCAGCCCGCTCGCCGCGGGCGCCGGGACGTCCACCCGGACCGGACCGGGTACCGGCCGCTTGTCGATACCCGAGGCCCCCGCCTTGGCGAGGATCGGACGGGACACCCCGGTGTTCACGGACTCCACGACGGACACCCCCGCGACGCTAGGCGTCCCACCGCCGCCGACGCGAGCGGGTTCGTCTCACACGGACCCGTGGACGCGGCGCAGCTCGGTCTTGAGCACCTTGCCCGACGGGTTGCGCGGCAACGCCTCCACCAGTGCGAGCCGGCTCGGCTGCTTGTAGCGGGCCAGCCGGTCGGCGCACCACGCGGTGAGCGTGTCCAGGTCCGGCGGGGCCGCGGGGTCGGCGGGCACGACCACGGCGAGCGGGGTCTCGCCCCAGCGCGGGTCGGGCACCCCGACGACCGCGACGTCGGCGACGCCCGGGTGCGCGGCCAGCACCTCCTCGACCTCGGCGCTGTACACGTTCTCCCCGCCGGAGATGATCATGTCCTTGGCGCGGTCGACGACGTAGTAGAAGCCGTCCGGGTCCTCGCGCACCAGGTCACCGGAGTGGAACCAGCCGCCGCGGAACGCCTCGGCCGTCGCCTCCGGGCGGCCCCAGTACTCCCGCATCACGGTCGGACCGCGGTAGACGATCTCGCCGACCTCGCCGCGCGGCACGTCGTTCATCTCCGCGTCGACCACCCGCACCTCGACGCCGACCATCGGCGTCCCCACCGAGCCGATCTTGCGCACCGAGTCCTCGCCGCGCAGCGCGCAGGTGACCGGGCTGCACTCGGTCTGCCCGAACGCGGTGACCACCATGGCCTCCGGGAACGTGTCGATCATGGTGCGGATCAGCGTCGTCGACGCGGGAGCGGCACCCCAGGTGATCCGGCGCAGCGCCGACAGGTCCCGCTGCGCGATGCCGGGCACGGCGCAGATCGCCTGCCACTGCGCCGGGACGAAGAAGCACGACGACACCCGCTCCCGCTCCAGGGTGTCGACCGTCGCGACCGGGTCGAAGCCGCCCGACGGCGGGATGATCACCCGGCCGCCCGCGATCAGGGTCGGGAGCATCCCGGACAGCCCGGCGATGTGGAACAGCGGCGCCCCCGACATCGAGACCCGGTCGTCGCCCGTGGTGCCCAGGTGTGTGATCGACAGGAACGCGTGCAGCATCAGGTTGCGGTGGGTCAGCACCGCGCCCTTCGGGCGGCCGGTCGTGCCCGAGGTGTACATGATGTAGGCGGGCTCGTCGTCGGCGACGTCGTCGCCCCAGTCGCCGGGACCGGTCCCGGCGAGCAGTGCGTCGAACCCGTCGCCGAGAGTGAGCACCGTCCGCACCGACGGGGCCTGCTTCCGCGCCGACTCCACCGTGGCGGCGAAGGCGTCGTCGCACAGCACCGCCACCGGGGTGCAGTCGGTCAGCTGGAACGCGACCTCGCCCGCGGTCAGCCGGAAGTTCAGCGGCACGCAGATCGCGCCGCGACGCAGCACCGCCAGGTAGCTCTCGACGAGCTCGACGGAGTTGAGCCCGAGCACCGCGACCCGGTCCCCGCGGTCGACCCCCCGGTCGGCGAGCACGGTCGCCAGCCGGGACACCCGGTCGTCGAGCTGCGCCCAGGTCCGCGACGTCCGCGGGTCGGCCAGCGCCGGCCCGTCCGGTGCGGTCCGTGCGTGCCGCGCGACGACGTCCGCCGCGGTCATCCCGTGTCCCGTGATCGTGCCCACCGGTGGCCTCCCGAGCCTCGACTGCCCCGCCACTGTGGTCCCGCTCACCCCGGTGGGGCAAGATCACGGCCCGCCGTGCAGGGTGACGCCGGTGAGCACGACCCCCGACGGAGCCGACCCCGGCGGTGCCGTCCCCGACGGCACCCGGCGGCTCCGGCTGCTGCAGCTGGCGTCGCTGACGAGCACCGTCGACCGGTTCGCGATCGCGCCGCTGCTGGTGCCGATCGCCGCGTCGTTCTCGGCGCCGCTGGCCGCGGCGGCCGGTGCGGCCGGGGGCTACTTCCTCGCCTACGGCCTCATGCAGGTCGTGTGGGGGGTGCTGTCCGACCGGATCGGCCGGGTCCGGGTGATGCGCCTGGCCCTGGTCGGCGCGGTGCTGGGCGGGGTCGCCTCGGTGCTGGCCCCGACGCTGGCGGTGCTGGTCGTCGCCCGGGTCGTCACCGGCGCGTGCACGGCGGCGCTGATCCCGGCGGCGCTGGTCTACGTCGGTGACACCTGGCCCGCCGCGGTCCGGCAGCGGCCGCTGTCGGACCTGCTCGCCGCGACCGCGCTCGGCACCGCCGTCGCCACGGCCGGGGCGGGACTGCTCGCCGACCTGGCCGGGTGGCGCGTCGTCCTCGGGACGACGGCGGCCGGCTGCGCGGTGCTGTTCGTCGCGCTGCGGGCGCTGCCCGAACCCGACGGCGCCCGCACCACCTCGCGCGGGATCGTCGACGCGGTGCTCCGCCCGCTGGCCGCGGTCGCCGGGAACGGCTGGGCGCGGCTGGTGCTGGCGCTCGCCTTCGTCGAGGGCGCCGTCGTGCTCGGGGTGCTGACCTACCTGGCCCCGTCGCTGCAGGCCGGGGGCAGCTCCGCCGCGCTGGCCGGGCTCGCCGCCGGGGGCTACGGCGTCGGCGCGGTGCTGTTCTCCCGGGTCGTGCGACGCCTGGTCGGGCGCCTGCGCCCGGCCGCGCTGGCCGGCACCGGCGGCGGGTTCCTCGTCGTCGCCTGGGTGTTCCCGCTGGTCGTCGTGCACCCGGTGACGGTCGCCGCGGCCGGGCTCTGCCTGGGTGGGGCGTGGGCGTTCCTGCACTCGACCCTGCAGACCTGGGCGACCGAGGTCGTCCCGCAGGCCCGCGCGACCGCCGTCGCGCTGTTCGCGACGCTGCTGTTCCTGGGCAGCTCGGCCGGGACCACGCTGGGTGCCCCGCTGGCCGACGCCGGGCGTTTCGCCCCGCTGTTCGCCGCCGCCCTGGTGGCCTCGGTGCCGCTGGCGCTGGTCGCCGCCTGGACCCGCGCCCGCTACGCCCGCCGGGCCACCTGACCTCCCCCGCGCCGCGGGCGACGCGGGGGAGGGGTGAGGTCACACGTAGCGGTCGCGCAGCTCCCGCTTGACCAGCTTGCCGGTGGGGGTGCGCGGCAGGAAGTCGGTGAAGTCCACCGACGACGGCGCCTTGTAGTGCGCGATCCGCTCCCGCACGAAGTCGATCAGCTCGCGCTCCAGCTCCGGGCCGGCGTCGACGCCCTCCGGGGGCTGGACGACGGCCTTGACCTTCTCGCCCATCTCGTCGTCGGGCACCCCGATGACGGCGACGTCGAGCACCTTCGGGTGCAGCGCGAGGGCGTCCTCGACCTCCTGCGGGTAGATGTTCACCCCGCCCGAGATGATCATGAACGCCTTGCGGTCGGTGAGGAAGAGGTAGCCGTCCTCGTCGAGGTAGCCCAGGTCCCCGGTGGTGGTCCAGTTCTCGTGCTCGGGGTGGGTCGCGGCGAGGGTCTTGCCCGGGTCGTTGTGGTACTCGAACGGCCGGACGTCGCGCTCGAAGTAGACCGTCCCGATCTCGCCCGGGGCCAGGACGGCGCCGGTGTCGTCGGCGATCCGGATGGTGCCGAGCCCGGCGCGCCCGACCGAGCCGGGACGCTCGCTCCACTGCGCCGAGTCGATGAAGGTGATGCCGTTGGACTCGGTCGCGGCGTAGTACTCGTGCAGGACCGGGCCCCACCAGTCGATCATCGCCTGCTTGACGTCCACCGGGCACGGCGCGGCCGCGTGGACCGCGACCCGCATCGAGGACACGTCGTAGGAGGCGCGGACGGACTCCGGGAGCTTGAGCATCCGCACGAACATCGTCGGCACCCACTGCGAGTGGGTGACCGAGTACTTCTGGATCAGCGCCAGCGCCTTCTCGGGGTCGAAGCGCTCCATCACCACGACGGTGCCCCCGAGCGCCTGCACCGTGGCGGTGAACCGCAGCGGCGCGGCGTGGTAGAGCGGGGCCGGGTTCAGGTAGACGGTGTCGGTGTCGAAGCCGTACATCGACCCGAACAGGGCCTGGTAGGTGTCGCCCGGCTCGTCGACCTGCCGGTCGGGCAGCGTCGGCTTGATGCCCTTGGGGCGGCCGGTGGTGCCCGAGGAGTAGAGCATGTCCGCGCCGCGCGGCTGGTCGGCCGGCGGCTCGGCGGACACCGCGGCGAGGGTCTCGTCGTAGTCGGCGTAACGCGACGCACCGGGGATCTCGCCCCCGAAGGCCAGCCGCACCGGGGTGTCGACGTGGTCCTCGATCGCCGCGGCCAGACCGGCGACACCGGCGGAGACGACGAGCGCCTTCGCGCCGCAGTCCCGCACGATGTAGGCCGCCTCGGGCGCGGACAGGTGGTGGTTCACCGCGGTGATGTAGAGCCCCGACCGCTGGGCGGCCCAGTACACCTCGTAGACCCGCGCGGTGTTCTCCGCGACGAGCGCGACGACGTCGCCCCGCTGCAGACCGGCCGCACGCAGGTGGTTCGCGAGCCGGGCGGACCCCTCCTCCAGCTCACGGAAGGTCAGGGTCGCGCCCGAGCCCCCCATGATCACGGCCGGCTTGTCGGGGGTCGTCGCGGCATGCGTGCCTGGGTACATCGGGGCCTCTCCGTCGGGGCGCGCCGCGGATCGCCCGGCGCACGTCTCTCGTCGGCCCGATCCTGCCATCCGGGGCGACCCCGGCGGCGGCAGCGGTCAGGAGTGCGCGTTCTGATAGGCCTCGAGAACCGAGGACGGGATACGCCCGCGCTCGGAGATCTTCATGCCCTGGGCCACCGCCCATTCCCGCACGGCGCGGTTCGCGGCGCGTTCCGAGGCGCTGGAACCGTTCGACGACGAGGCGCCGGAAGCGGGACTGCGCCGACCGGACCCGCGACGGGCGGCCGCGACGTAGGGCGCCAACGATTCCCGCAGCTTCTCGGCATTCTTGGTGGACAGGTCGATCTCGTAGGCGCGGCCGTCGACGGAGAACTCCACCTGCTCGTCGGCCTCGGTGCCGTCGAGGTCGTCGACCAGTGTGACGGTCGTCTGCTGCGCCACGTCGTCATTCCTTCCACGGGGGAATCACCGGATCGGCCGGAGACGGGAATCGCCCGGTCGGAGCCGGAACCGATTCTTCGGGCAGAACGATAAAGGATGCCGAACCGACCTGTCGAACCCCTACCCGGAAATAGTCCGGCGCCGTCGTTTCGGGTCGGGGGATACGGCGTCCGGGCGACGGGAATGGGCGAAAAGGGTCAGCGGTGAACGTGACGCGAATCAGCGCGCGGTCGGCCACCACGGTTCGGTGGGAACCGCGGCGCGGGCGTCGTCGACGGTCGTGACGCCGGTCAGGTCGATCCGCTCGCCCGGGCGCGGCAGGGCCAGGACCACGTCCTGGTCGGCGGCGGCCTTGCGGGCCCGCTCGGCGGGCTCGTCCCACGGGTGGAAGCCCAGGTTGAACGTCGCCCAGTGGATCGGCAGCAGCACCCGGCCGCCCAGCTCGCGGTGCGCGGCGACGGCCTGCTCCGGGTCGGCGTGGATGTCGGGCCACAGGTCGGCGTAGGCGCCGATCGGCAGCACCGTCAGGTCGAACGGGCCGTGCGCGGCCCCGGTGCGCGCGTGCGCCCGGGTGGCGCCGGTGTCCCCGCCCAGGTAGGCGGTGTGCCGCGGCCCGGCGACCTTCCAGGCTGCCCACAGCGTCGTGTTGCGGCGCAGCCCGCGCCCGGAGAAGTGCCGGGTCTCCAAGCAGGTCAGCTCCAGCCCGGCGACGGTCACCACGCCCTCCCAGTCGCGCTCGACGACCCGGTGCCCTGGCACGCCCCAGGCCCGCAGGTGCGCGCCCACCCCGAGCGGGCCGACGAACACCGCGGACGTGTCGCGGGCCAGCGCGGTGACCGTCGGGCGGTCGAGGTGGTCGTAGTGATCGTGGCTGATCACGACGACGTCCGGGGACCCCAGCGCGGACAGCGGCCCGACCGGCGGGTGCAGGCGGCGCGGCCCGAAGCGCGGCACGGGGGAGGCGTACTCCGACCAGACCGGGTCGACCAGTACCCGCCGGCCGTCGATCTCCAGCAGCACCCCGGCGTGACCCAGCCAGGTCACCGCCAGCCCGGCGGGCGCGTCGGGGGTCCGCAGCGGCGCGAGCGGCACCGTGGCCGGCGCGACGCCCTCGGACCGGCGGCCCACCAGCATGTTCAGGATCATCCGGGCCGAGGCCTTGGCCCGCGGCAGACCCGGCTCGGTGTTGGCGAACACGCCGTCGACGGCGTTCGGCGACCCGGAGGCGATCCGGTGGAGCTCGCCCGCGCGGGCCCCCATGTTGCGGCGCACGTGCACGCCGAGCGCGGCGAGGGCCCCGGTCAGGGCGAGCGGGACGGACAGGACGGACGCGGTCGGGACGCGCTTGCTGCGGGACACGATCACCACAGTACGAACGCCCGGGCCCGCTCCCCACCTACAGTCACGATCGTGACGGACGGCATGACGGGGACACGGGTGACCACCGAGCGGCACGGGCACGTGCTCCTGATCCGGATGACGCGGCCGGACAAGCGCAACGCCGTCGACGCGGCGATGACGGCCGGGCTCGACGAGGCGCTCAACACCCTCGACGACGACCCGGACCTGTGGTGCGGCGTGCTCGCCGGGGACGCGACGGCGTTCAGCGCGGGCACCGACCTGGCCGCGGGCTCCGGCGGGCCGACGCCGCGCGGCGGCAACTACGGCGTCGTCCGGCGGGACCGGCGGCGCCCGCTGATCGCGGCCGTCGAGGGCGTCGCCTACGGCGGCGGGTTCGAGATCGTGCTGGCCTGCGACATGGTCGTCGCGTCGACGACGGCGCGGTTCGGGCTGCCCGAGGTCGCCCGTGGCCTGGTCGCGAACTGCGGGGCGCTGTTCCGGGCGCCGCGGCCGCTGCCGCTCAACATCGCCAAGCAGCTGCTGGTCACCGGGCGCCCGCTGGACGCCGAGCGCGCGTACACCCTGGGCCTGGTCTCCGAGCTCGTCGAGCCGGGCGGGGCGGAGGCGGCGGCGCTGGCGCTCGCGGCCGCGGTGTGCGAGAACTCGCCGCTGGCGGTGTCGGTGTCGCTGCGCGCGCTGGAACGTGTGGTGTCCGAGCCGGACGAGCGCGGCTGGAACGCCACCGAGATCGCCTCGGCGGCGATCGACCGGTCCGCGGACAAGACCGAGGGGATCGCGGCGTTCCTGGAGAAGCGCCCGCCGCGCTGGACGGGGCGCTGACCCGGCCCCGGTACGCCGCCGCGCCGGACCCCCGCCCGGTACGCCGCCGCGCCGGACCCCCGCCCGGTACGCCGCCGCGCCGGCCGGAGCGCTGACCCGCGCCCGGTATGTCGCCGCACGCGACTAGGCTCGTCGGTATGCCTGCCCGGACGCGACGTGAGGACCTGGTCGCGCTGCTGCAGGACTACGCGGGCGAGGCCGAGCTGCTCGGCCAGGAGTTCGCCGGGCGGCACCGGCTGCACCCCACCGACCTGCACGCGCTGCTCGCGGTGATGCGCGCGGACTCCGCGGGCGAACCGCTCACCCCGGGCGTCCTCGGTGCCCGGCTCGGGCTGTCCACCGGTGCGACGACCGCGCTCGTCGACCGCCTGGAGCGCGCCGGCCACGTGCGCCGCAGCCGCGAGTCCACCGACCGGCGGCGGGTGACCCTGCGCCAGGCCGAGAACGCCGCCGAGGTCGGCGGGGCGTTCTTCGGCCCGCTCGGTGCCCGGATGGACGCCGTGCTCGCCGGCTTCGACGACGACGAGCTCGCCGCCGCGGCCCGCTTCCTCACCGCGATGAACGCGCTGGTCGCGGACTACCGCGCCGACCTCGCCTCCGGGCCGGCGCGGAAGTCCACGCCGGCCTGAGGCATCAGGCGTTCGCCGCCGCGGTGTCCAGGTACTCCGCGAACTTGCGGCGCGCGGCCTCGGTGCGGGTCGGGACGTGCTCGGTGGGGACCTCCACCGGGGTGTAGCCGCGCAGGATGCGCCGCGCGACGGACTCCTTGTGCACCTCGTCGGGACCGTCGTAGATGCGCGCGGCCCGGGCCGCCCGGTACATCTGCTCCAGCGGCAGGTCCCCGGAGAAGCCCAGCGAGCCGTGCACCTGGATCGCACGGTCGATCACGTCGTGCAGCACCTTCGCGCCCCAGTACTTGATCATCCCGATCTCGATCCGGGCGTTCGAGGCGCCGACCTGGTCCATCGTCCACGCCGCGTGCAGGGTCAGCAGTCGCGCCGCGGCCATGTCCGCCGCCGACTGCGCGATCATGTCCTGCACCATCTGCTTGTCGGCGAGCCGCGTCCCGCTCGCCGTCCGCGACACCGCGCGCTCGCAGAGCATGTCGAACGCCCGCCGGGACTGGCCCAGCCAGCGCATCGCGTGATGGATGCGCCCCGGGCCGAGCCGCTGCTGGGCGAGCCGGAACCCGTCGCCGGGGTTGCCGACGAGGTTCGTCGCCGGTACCCGGACGTCGCGGTAGAACACCTCGGCGTGGCCGCCGTAGATCTCGCCGCCGACGTCGGGGTGGTCCATCACCGGGATGTCGCGGGCGACGTCGAGGCCCGGGGTGTCGGTCGGGACGACGATCATCGAGGCCCGCTGGTACGGCGGCGCGTCCGGGTCGGTCACCACCATCGCGATCAGGAAGTCCGAGCCGGTGGCGTTCGAGGAGAACCACTTGTGACCGTTGATGACGTAGTCGTCGCCGTCGCGCACGGCCCGGGTGGACAGCATCGTCGGGTCCGCGCCGGCGCCGGGCTCGGTCATCGAGAAGCAGGACCGCAGCTCACCGCGCAGCAGCGGGTGCATCCAGCGTTCCTTCTGCTCCGGCGACCCGCCGATCGCGAGCAGCTCGGCGTTGCCCGAGTCGGGGGCCTGGTTGCCGAACACCCCCGGCGCGTAGCGGCACTGGCCGAGGATCTCGTGCATCAGCCCGAGGGAGACCTGGCCGAACCCGCCGCCGCCGAGCTCCGGGGGCAGGTGCGCCGCCCACAGACCCTGCTCCTTGACCTGCTCCTTGAGCGGGGCGGTGATCCGGGCGAAGGTCTCCCGGTCCAGGTCGAGGGTCTCCAGCGGGATGATCTCGTCGCGGACGAAGCCGCGCATCCACTTCAGCTTCTCCTCGAACTCCGGATCGGTGCTGAAGTCCCACGCCATTGCGTCCGCCTCCCGACGAGCCTCGTTGCCACTGCGAACGTAACCCAGCCCGCCACGACGGGGACAGGGCCGCCGCCGAGCCGGTGGTCGACGGTGCCGGTAGCCGACGGTGCCATGTGTCGGTGGTCGGTGGTGCCCGTGGTCGGGCGGTGCCGGTAGCCGACGGTGCCGATAGTCGGTGGTGCCGGTGGTCGGTGGTCGACGGTGCCCGTGGTCGGGCGGTGCTGGCAGCCGACGGTGCCGACAGTCGGTGGTGCCGGTAGCCGACGGTGCGGTGATCGGCGGGGCCGGTGGTCGGTGGTCGGCCGAACCGGTGATCGACAGTGCGCGCGGAGATCCGCGGCCCGCGCGTGTCCGGACGCACGCGCGGAGCGGATCACCGCGCGGACGGTGGATCACCGCGCGGGAAGCGGATCACTGTGTGGGCGCGGATCACCGCGCAGGCTGCACATCGCGCGCGGGCTGCGAGTCACCGCGCCGACGGTCCCCCCCCCGGGCGGACGGTGCCCCCCGGGCCGACGGTGCCCCCCGGGCGGACGGTGGCCCCCCCGGGCAGGCAGTGGCCCCGGGCGGGCGGCAGATCTCCGGGTGGGCGGGGCGATTGCGTGCCCGGGCGCTGCCGGGGAGGCTCGGGGGATGACCGACGAGGCTCCCGTCCCCGTCCACCCGGCGGGTGTCCCGGCCGACCTGGTGGACCTGTCCTACGAGCCGCTGACCCCCACGGCGTTCCTCGACCGGGCCGCGGCGGCGCACGGCGACCGGGTCGCGGTCGTCGACGGCGACCTGCGGTTCACCTACACCGAGTTCCGCGACCGCTGCCGGCGCCTGGCGGGATCGCTCGCCGCGCTGCACGACGGGCGCCCGGTCGCGGTCCTCGTGCCGAACACCCACGTCGGGCTGGAGGCGGCGCACGCGGTCCCGTGGTCGGGGACGGCGCTGGTCGCGGTCAACACCCGGCTGTCGGCGGGCGAGGTCGCCTACATCCTGGAGCACTCCCGCGCCTCGGTGCTGGTGGCCGACCCGGTGTTCGACGACCTCGTCGACGAGGTCCTCGCCCGCCTCGACACCCCGCCGCACACGGTGCGGGTCGGCCCGGACTACGAGCGCCTCGTCGAGGAGGGGGAGCCCACCGCGGTGCGGCCCGCCGACGAGCGCGGCCTGCTGTCGATCAACTACACGTCCGGGACCACCGGGAACCCGAAGGGCGTGATGTACCACCACCGGGGCGCCTACCTGCAGGCGCTGGCGATGGTCGGCCACACCGGGCTGACCGCGTCGTCGGTGCACCTGTGGACGCTGCCGATGTTCCACTGCAACGGCTGGTGCTTCCCCTGGGCGGTCACCGCGGCCGCCGCGACCCACGTCTGCCTGCCGAAGGTCGAGCCGTCCCGGATCTGGGAGCTCGTGCGCGACCAGGGCGTCACCCACCTCAACGGCGCCCCCACCGTGCTGTCGATGATCGCCTACGCGCCGGAGGCCGGGCCGGTGGAGACCCCGGTGGCCGTCGCGACCGGGGGAGCACCGCCGAGCCCAGCGATCCTGCGCCGGATGGCCGAGCTCGGGTTCGAGGTGACCCACCTCTACGGGCTCACCGAGACCTTCGGCCCGGCGATGATCTGCGACTGGCGTCCGGAGTGGAACGACCTCGACGCCGACGCCCGGGCCCGGATGAAGGCCCGCCAGGGCGTCGGGAACATGATCGCCTGCGCCGTCCGGGTGATCGACGACGACGGCGCCGACGTCCCCGCCGACGGGGAGACGACCGGCCAGATCGCGTTGCGCGGCAACAACGTCATGCTCGGCTACCTCGACGACGAGCAGGCCACCCGCGACGCCGCGCCGGACGGCTGGTTCCGGACCGGCGACATCGGCGTCATGCACCCCGACGGCTACGTCGAGCTCCGCGACCGCTCCAAGGACGTGATCATCTCCGGTGGGGAGAACATCGCCAGCGTCGAGGTGGAGCAGGCCATCGCCGACCACCCGGCCGTGCTGGAGGTCGCGGTGATCGCCGTCCCCGACGAGCGGTGGGGCGAGGTCCCGGCCGCCTGGGTGACCCTGCGCGAGGGCGAGAGCGCCACCGAGGACGAGATCGTCGAGCACGTGCGCGGGCGGCTGGCGCGGTTCAAGGCGCCCAAGCGGGTCACCTTCGCCGAGCTGCCGAAGACCTCCACCGGGAAGATCCAGAAGTTCGTGCTGCGCGACGAGGCGTGGGCCGGGCAGGAGCGCCGGATCCGGTGACCGGGCGGCGGTGACGGGTCAGGGTGCGCCGGCGCCCTCCGCGCCCGGGCGTACCGGCGTCAGGCCGGGGACCCCGCCGTCGACGACCGGCGCCGGCCGCCGTTCGGCGACGGCGAGTACGAGCGCCAGCAGCGCGGCGACGCTGGCCGACCCGGCCAGGAGCACCCACCCGGCCCGGACCGCGCCGAACTCCGATGGCAGACCGGTGGTGTGTGCGCCGATCACCGAGACGAGCAGGGCGACCCCCAGCACCGACCCGACCTGGCGGGCGGTGTTGATCAGCGACGACCCCGAGCCCCACTGCGGGGCGGGCAGGGCGGAGCCGACGACGGAGGAGAGCGTGGGCAGGATCAGCCCGACCCCGAGCCCGGTCAGCAGCTGTCCGGGGAGCATGCCGACGGCGTAGTCGGGGGTGAGGCCGAGGTGGGCCAGCCACCAGAGGGGCCCGGCCGCGAAGGACAGGGCGCCGAGCCCCGCCGTCGGACCGACCCCGATCCGCGCCGCGAGCCGCCCGGCGAGCCGCGAGACGACCACCACGACCATCGGCCCCGGCGCGAGCGCCAGGCCCGCGGCCTGCGCCGTCCAGCCCCAGGTTCCGGTCAGGTAGAGGACGTTCACGACGAGCATGCCGGCGAAACCACAGGTGAACGCGACCATCGTCAGCGCGGCGAACCCCACGGACGGCACCCGGACGACCGCGAGGTCCAGGGCCGGGACCGCGTGCCGCCGCGACCGCACGACGACGGCGACGAGGCCGAGGACCGCGACCCCGGCGGCGGCGAGCACCTCGGTGGAGAGCCAGCCCCGGTCGGGGACGCGGACGAGGGCCCAGGCGAGCGCGCCGATGCCCATGACCAGTGCCAGGGCGCCGAGCAGGTCGGGCATCCCGGTGCGTTCGAGGTCGGACTCGCGCAGCGCCCGTGCCCCGGCCACCAGCGCCACGACCCCCACCGGGACGTTGACCAGGAACACCCAGTGCCACGACGCCTGCACGAGCAGCCCGCCCAGGGGAGGTCCCAGCGCCGCGGCGACGGCCCCGATCGAGGCCCAGGCTCCGACGGCCCGGCTGCGGCGCTCGGGCGGGTGGGCGGTGAGCAGCAGCGACAGCGAGGTGGGCATGACGAGGGCCGCGCCCACGGCCTGGACCGTCCGTGCGGCGACCAGCGACCACACGCTCGGCGCCATCGCGCAGGCGGCCGACGCGAGCGTGAACACGGCGAGGCCGACCAGGAAGATCCGCTTGTGGCCGACGCGGTCGGCCAGCCGCCCGGCGAGGGCGAGGAACGCCGCGAACACCACCGTGTATCCGTTGAGGATCCACGACATCTGCCCGAGGTCGGTGCCCGGGAACGCGGCACGGATGTCGGGGAAGGCGATGTTGACGATGAACAGGTCGAGGCTGGACAGGAACGCCGCCGCCGACGTGATGAGCAGGACGACACCGGGTCTGGGGGCGGGCATGGTCGTCCTCTCGAAGCGGACCGATCGGTCCGGGGTGACGTGCGGACAGTGCGGGGTGGTACGGCGAGTGGTTCAGCGGATGGTCAGGCGCCGACGAGGCGGCGGGTGAGCGCCACGGCGGCGTCGGCGCCACGCCGGACGTCGGCCGGATCGCGGTGGGCGGCCTGCATGAACAGCCCGTCGGTGATCAGGCAGAGCTCCCCGGTGAGCCGGTCGGGGTCGTCGGCCCCGAGCTCGCCGACGAGCCGCTCGACGATCGCCCGGACGTCGGCCAGGTGCCCCCGGGCGACCGCGGCCGGGGTGTCCCCGGCGGTGTCGTCGTCGGGGAACTCGACGAGGTAGTTCCGGAAGGCGCAGCCCCGGGAGCCCGTGCGGGCCACCAGGTCCCCGATCTCGGCGACGAGGGCCACCAGCCGTGCGCGCGGGTCGTCGCCCGCGGCGTCGAGGGCCCGGTGGACCGCGTCCGAGCGGCGCTCGCGGACCCGGGTCAGGTAGTCGGCGACCAGGTCGTCCTTGGTGGTGAAGTGCTGGTAGAGCAGGTTCTTCCCGGTGCCCGCCTCGGCGATGATCTGGTTCATCCCGATCGCGCGGACCCCGTGTGCGTAGAACAGGCGCGACGCGGTGGTGAGGATGCGCTCCCGGGTGCCCGGGGCGGGGGTGCGAGCCATGGGGCCACGATACCGGACCGATCGGTCCCGGACCAGACGGTCCGGTTCGGTGTGGAGGCGTCCCTGGCGGGCGGACCACCGGGAGGCCGGGGTGCGGTCAGGACAGCGCGCTCAGCGAGCGCCAGTCGTCCCAGGGGATCGTCCAGTCGTACAGGTCGCCGTCGCGGGCGGTCAGCGGCTGCGAGCTGCCGGTCACCTCGACCGGGTCGCCGAACACGGCGCTCGCGAAGAACTCCTTCGCGTCGCGGGTGGACAGGTTGACGCAGCCGTGGCTGACGTTGCGGTTGCCCTGTGCCCACGACGACGCGGGGTTGGCGTGGATGAACTCGCCGTTGTTGGAGATCCGGACCGCCCAGAACTGGGGCTCGTCGACGTAGCCGTAGTCGGGGTTGCTCATCAGCACCTTCTCCGACTTGGCCATGACCACGTGGATGCCGGAGCGGGTCACCCGGCGCGGGTCGGACTCCAGGCCGTAGGAGGCGTCGTAGCGGGCGACCTCCCTGCCGTCGCGGACGACGACGATCGCGTGGCTGCGGGTGTCGGCCTTCACGATCTGGCTGCGCCCCACGGTGAAGGTCCGGTCCAGGTCCTTCGTCATGAAGGTGCCGTCGCCCAGGTCGAGTCCGCGCAGCGCGCCCCGCACGTGGACCTGCGTGTGCGCGGGCCAGTAGGCCTTCGGGCGGTAGTGCACCCGCGAGCCCTCCGCGGTGTCGGGCAGCCACGCCCAGGCGCCCTCGACCTTCCGCGACGCGGTGACGCTCAGCGCCCGCTCGACGGTGGTCTTCGCGGCCTCGGGGAGCTTCTCGCCGAAGGTGAGCACGACCGGGGCGCCGATGCCGACCTCGCCGCCGTCGCGGATGTTCATGGTGGCGTCGACGGTGTCGTCGGGGTCGACGGTGGTGAACGGGGCCGCGGGCACCGGGCGCCGGTCCTGCGGGCCCAGCACCCAGCTGCCCGACCAGTGGTAGGTGGTGGCGAGGTCCAGCGGCTCCGTGGCGGTCCAGCTGCGGCCGTCGGGGGACAGGGTGCCCGCGACGGTGACCGGCCCGTCATCGGAGTCGGCGGTGAGCGCGACCCCGTCGAGGGTCCCGGTGCTGACCTCGGTGCGGACCGGGCTGCGCGGGGCGACCGGGGCACCGCCGGCCGGGACGCTGGTGAGGACCTCGGGGACCGGGGGCGCGGGCGGCACGGCCGGCGCCGGACGGAGGCGGTCGACGGCGCCCGCGAGGTTGCGGGCCAGCGAGCCGACGCCGTCGCCGATCCGGCCGCCCGCCATCGCGGCGGTCCCGCCCGCGAGCAGCGCCACCAGCGCGACCAGCGAGATGGCGAGCACCGCCCAGGTGCGACGGTGCACCGAGCGCCGCCGCCGGCGTGGGGTGTGGCGCCCGCGCGAGTGCTCCCAGGACCTCGACATGCCGAGGATCATGGCCCGCGTGTCACCCACACGGGCGGTACGACACCCCGACGACATGTGATCGTTGCCCGGGCGCGTCCGGGGCGCCGTCGTGACAGGGTTCCGGCCATGAGCTACGACGTCGCCGCCGTCCGCAGCCGTTTCCCCGCCCTGCGCGCCGGGATCGCCCACTTCGACGGGCCCGGCGGCTCCCAGGTCCCCGACGCCGTCGCCGGGGCGGTGGCCGCCGCCATGACCTCCCCGCTGGCCAACCGCGGGACGGTCACCAGCGGCGAGCGCGCCGCCGACGCGATCGTGCTCGGCGCCCGCGCCGCGACGGCCGACCTGCTCGGCACGGACCCGCGCGGGATCGTGTTCGGGCGCAGCATGACCGCGCTGACCTTCGACCTCGCCCGCACGCTGGCCGCGACCTGGTCGCCGGGCGACGAGATCGTCGTGACCCGCCTCGACCACGACGCGAACATCCGCCCCTGGGTGACCGCGGCGCAGGCGGCCGGCGTGACGGTGCGGTGGCTCGACTTCGACCCCGCCACCACCGAGCTCGACGACGTGACGCCGCTGCTGTCCGACCGCACCCGGCTCGTCGCGGTGACCGGGGCGTCGAACCTGGTCGGGACCCGCCCCGACCTGCCCGCGATCGCCGCCGCCGTGCACGCCGCCGGGGCACTGTTCATGGTCGACGGCGTGCACCTGACCGCGCACGCGCCGATCGACGTCGCCGCGGTCGGCGCCGACTTCTACGCCTGCTCGCCCTACAAGTTCCTCGGCCCGCACTGCGGGGTGCTCGCCGCCGACCCGGCGCTGCTGGAGACCCTGCACCCGGCGAAGCTGGCACCGTCGAGCGACGCGGTGCCCGAGCGCTTCGAGCTCGGCACCCTGCCCTACGAGCTGCTCGCCGGGACCACCGCCGCCGTCGAGTTCCTCGCCGCCCTGGACCCGTCGGCGACCGGGGACCGCCGGGCGCGGCTGCAGGCGTCGATGGCCGCGGTGGAGGAGCACGAGCGGCCGCTGCGCGAGCGCATCGAGACCCACCTCGCCGCCCTGCCCGGGGTCACGGTGCGCTCCCGGGCGGCGCGGCGGACCCCGACCCTGCTGGTGACCTTCGACGACCGCGACGCCGCCGACGCCTACCGGCACCTGGCGGAGCGGCGGATCGCGGCGCCAGCCTCGTCGTTCTACGCGCTGGAGTGCTCGCGGCGGCTCGGTTTGGGGGACACCGGATCCCTGCGGATCGGGCTGGCCTGCTACACCGACGACGCCGACGTCGACCGGCTCCTGGACGGGCTCTCCGACTTCGTCGGGGCCTGATCCACATATGTGAGACTGTTCAGGTGACGCGTCCTCGGTGGGTCCTCGCGGCCCTGCTCGCACTGGCCCTCGTCGCCGGGTGCTCGGCACCCGCCGTGGCACCGCCGGCCCCCGGTGGGACCGGCGCGGCGGCGCAGGACTGCGTGCCCGGCGCCGCGTCCGCCCCGGACGACACGGTCGCCTTCACCCACGCCACCAACGTCACGATCACCGGCGGCGACGGCTACCGGGTCCTGACCGTCCGCACGCCCTTCCCGGGTGGGCAGCCGCAGTCGGTCGTGCTCGTCGGCTGCGGGCAGGGCGACCCGGCGCTGCCCGCGGCGCTCGCCGGGGCCCCGGTGGTGCACACCCCGGTGAGCGGGATCTTCGCCGGCTCGACCACCCAGCTGCCGATGATCACCGAGCTGGGCGGGCTCGACCGGATCACCGGCGTCGGCGGGGCCGCGCTGGTCACCGATCCGGCCGTGCGGGCGCGCGTCGACTCCGGTGCCGCCGTCGACTTCGCGCCGAACTCCACGATCGACGCCGAGGCCGTCGTCGCCGCCGCGCCGCCGGTCGTGCTGTCGGCGGGGACCGACGACCCGGCCTTCCCGGCGCTGGCCGCCGCCGGCATCCCGGTGGTCGGCTGGGCGGACTACCTGGAGACCGGTCCGCTCGGCCAGGCCGAGTGGATCAAGGTCGTCGGTGCGCTGACCGGGCAGGACGCCCGCGCCGCGGAGGTCTTCGACGGCATCGCGGGCCGCTACACCGACCTCGCCGGTCGCGTGCGCGGCCTGCCGCCGACCCCGATCGTCGCCGGGCAGCCCTACCAGGGCACCTGGAACGTCCCGGCCGCCGAGTCGACCGCGGGCATCCTGTTCCGCGACGCCGGCGCCACCTGGCTGGGCGCCGGGATGCCCGGCACCGGCACCCAGGCGCAGTCGCTGGAGCGGGTGCTGGCCGACGACGGCGATGCCCGCGTCTGGCTCGCCGACGGCCCGTTCGCCACGACCGCCGACGTCGCGACGCTCGACCCGCGGCTGTCCTCGCTCGCCGCGGCCCGCCCCGGCGGGCAGCTGTGGACCCGCGACCGGGCCACCACCGCCGACGGCGGCAACGCCCTCTACGAGCGCGGCGCGCTCCACCAGGACGAGATCCTCGCCGACCTCGTCGCGATCCTGCACCCGCAGGCCCTGCCCGGGCACGCGTTCACCTACTACCGGCAGGTGCCCGCCGGATGAGGCCGGCCGCACCGGCGTCGCCCGCTCCGGCGACCCGGGCCCCGGACCGGGCCGGGCAGCGCTCGGGACGCCGGGCGCCGCTGGTCCTGGCGCTGCTCGCCGCCGGGGTCGTCGTGCTGTTCGCCCTCGCCGTCTCGACCGGGTCGGTGGTGATCGGGCTCGACCGGACGCTGTCGGCGCTGCTCGGCATCGGCACCCCCGACGCCCGGCTCGACCTGCTCGTCACCGACCTGCGGGTGCCGCGGGCGGTGACCGCGACGGCCGTCGGCGTCGGGCTGGGCACCGCGGGGCTGCTCACCCAGACCCTGTTCCGCAACCCGCTGGCCGAGCCCTACGTGCTCGGGGTCAGCGCCGGGGCCGGGCTGGGCGTCGCGCTGGTGACCACGCTCGGCGCGGCCGCGGGGACCGCCGCGTTCGCCACCGGCGGGCTCGGGGCCGCACCGGTCGTCGGGGGGCGGCTCACGACCGTCGCGGCCGCGGCGGTCGGTGCCGCCGCCGTGCTCGCGCTGGTGCTGGCCCTGTCGCGGTTCGCCCGGTCGGTCACCGCGCTGCTCGTGATCGGCGTGATGCTGGGGTCGGCGGTCACCTCGGTGGTCAGCCTGCTGCTGGTCTGGACCGACCCGCGCACCGCGCAGCAGTACCTGATGTGGGGCCTCGGCTCGGTGTCCGGCGTCGGCCGCGGCGAGCTGCCGGTCCTCGGCGGGATCGTCGCCGCGGGGCTGCTGGCGGTGGTCGTGCTGGCCAAGCCGCTCGACGGGCTGCTGCTCGGCGACGACTACGCCCGCACCGCCGGCGTCGACGTCGCCCGGGTGCGGGTGGTCGTGCTGCTCGTCGCCGCCGTGCTCGCCGGGACGGTCACCGCGTTCTGCGGGCCGATCGGGTTCCTCGGCATCGCCGTGCCGCACCTGGCGCGGATGGCGGTCGGCACCTCGCGGCACCGGGTGCTCGTCCCGGCCACCGCCCTGACCGGGGCGCTGGTCGGGCTGGCCTGCGCGGTCGTCGCGAACCCGCCGGGGCTGGGCACGGTGATCCCGCTGAACGTGGTGACCTCCCTGGTCGGGGCGCCGGTCGTGATCGCGGTGCTGCTGCGCTCCCGACGGCTGGGCGCGGCCTGGTGAGCGCCGGGCTGGTGCTGTCCGGGCTCGTCGTCGGGTACGCCGAGGGCGGGGCGCTGCGCCGCGGCCGGGTGCGCCCGGTGCTGTCCGGGGTGGACGCCGTCGCCGCCCGCGGCGAGCTGACCGTGCTGCTCGGGGCGAACGGCGCGGGCAAGTCCACGCTGCTGCGGACCCTCGCCGGGCTGCAGCCCGCGCTCGGCGGGGCGGTGACCCTCGACGGCACCGACCTGCTGGGGCTGCGGCCGCCCGAGCGGGCCCGCCGGGTCGGGGTGGTGCTGACCGACCGGCCGGACCCGGGGCAGCTGACCGGCCGCGACGTCGTCGAGCTGGGGCGGCTGCCGCACACCGGCGCCACCGGCCTGCTCACCGCCGACGACGAGGCCGCCGTCGACGCCGCGATCGACGCGATCCGCGCCGGGGCGCTGGCCGGACGCCCGCTGGCCCGGATGTCCGACGGCGAGCGGCAGCGGATGATGGTCGCCCGGGCACTGGCCCAGCAGCCGTCGCTGCTGCTGCTCGACGAGCCGAGCGCGTTCCTCGACGTCTCCTCCCGGGTCGCGCTGCTGGGGACGCTGCGCCGGCTGGCGGGGGAGCAGGACCTCGCGGTGCTGTTGTCCACCCACGACCTTGAGCCGGCACTGCGTCTGGCGGACCGGGCCTGGCTGCTCGACGGCGCGGGCGCGCTGCACACGGGGACGCCCGGCGAGCTGGCCGCCTCCGGTGCGGTCGGGGCGGCGTTCGACACCGACGAGCTGGCCTTCGACGCGCCCACCGGCACCTTCCGTCTCCGCGCCTGAGGCGCCCGCGCCGCCCTGCCCCGCTCGCGTTCGGCCGCCCCGCCCGCGTCCGGCGCACCGCCCGCGCCGGGCCGGTTCGACGCCGGGCGGTCGCCGCCCCCACCGGACCCGCGCCGCACAGGTTCCGAGCGCACCGCACACGTCCGGGGGTGTGCGGCGGAACCAAAACCCGTGCGGCGCCGCACGTGGTGGGGTGCACCGCGGGTGCGGGGGCCGAGTGCGGGAGAGGGCGGAGCTGCGGAACGGGCGCCGGACAGTGGCATGGATCACCCGGACGGCGTCGCGATCAGCGTATGCGGGCCGGTCGTGCACGACCGGCCGCGCCGACGGCGCGGCGCCCGGAGCCGGTGCCGCAGCCCGGCCGGAGGTGCCCGTGGCGCCGCCGGGCACGACGCGACCCGGAGTCGCTAGGTTCGCGCTGGACCGCGCCGCCCGTCCGGGCGCGCGCATCGGAACACGAGGAGATGCGATGACGCACGCCGCGAGCGCGGCCGAGCTCGAGTCGCTGCTGCTGACCCGGTCGCTCGACGACCCGGAGCTCGCCGCGGCCACCGAGCGGACCCCCGACACCCGGGTCCTGCCCGACGTGTCCGTGGTCAAGGTCGGCGGTCAGAGCTTCATGGACCGCGGCCGCGAGGCGGTGTTCCCGCTCGTCGAGGAGCTGCTGGAGGCCCGGTCGGAGCACCGGCTGCTGATCGGCACCGGCGGCGGCACCCGGGCCCGGCACGCGTACTCCCTGGCCGCCGAGCTCGGCCTGCCCACCGGCGTGCTCAGCTCGGTCGGCAGCGCCGTCGCCGGGCAGAACGCCACCATGCTCGGCTACCTGATGGCCCGGCACGGGGTGCCGGTCGTCGCCGGGGGCGGGTTCGACGCGCTGCCGCTGTCGCTGTCCGAGGTCCGCGCGGCGATCTTCGCCGGCATGCCGCCGTACGCGATGTGGCAGCCGCTGCCCGACGAGGGTGTCATCCCGCCCTACCGCACCGACGCCGGCTGCTACCTGGTCGCCGAGACCTACGGCTGCAAGAACATGATCTTCGTCAAGGACGAGGACGGTCTCTACACCGCGAACCCGAAGAACGACCCGTCGGCGACCCTGATCCCCGAGATCACCGTCGACGAGCTCATCGAGCGGGACCTGCCCGACCTGATCGTCGAGCGCCCGGTGCTGGAGCTCATGCGGCACGCGACGCACGTCCGCTCGATCCAGATCGTCAACGGTCTCAAGCCCGGCAACCTCACCCGCGCGCTCGCCGGCGAGCACGTGGGCACGATCATCACCGCGGGAGACGCCCGATGAGCACCACCCACACCAAGGACGTCGAGTCCCCGCTGGCCCGCCAGACCCTGCTCGACCGCGAGCAGGTCCGCCCCGTCGACCAGCAGCAGCCGGTCATCCGGATGCTGCCCCGCCTGCGCGTGGTCGTGCTCGGCGGCCGCTCGATCGTCGACCGCGGCCGCGACGTGCTGCTGCCGCTCGTCGAGGAGCTGCGCGCCGCGATCTCCGGGGACCCGCTGCTGATCGCCACCGGTGCCGGGATCCGCGCCCGGCACGCGCTCGGCGTCGGCCTCGACCTGGGCCTGCCGACCGGTGCGCTCGCCGAGATCGCCGGCCGTGAGGCCGAGCAGAACGGGCACCTGGTCGCCGCGCTGCTCGCCGAGCAGGGCGTCGCCTACCTCGGGCACGACACCGTCGCCCACCAGCTGCCGGTGCACCTGGCCGCGTCGAACGCCGCCGTCACCAACGGCTACCCGCCCTACGGCGTGCACGAGCTGCCGTCGGCGGGCGGGAAGATCCCGGCGCACCGCACCGACACCGGCGCGCTGCTGCTCGCCGACGCGTGGGGCGCGGCGTCGCTGACCTACGTCCGCGACGTCGACGGCGTGCTCGACGGGGACACCGTGCTGCGCGAGGCGTCCGCGGCCGACCTGCTCGCCGACGCCGCCCGGACCCTGCCGGTCGACCGGGAGGCGCTGCGCACGCTGCAGCGCGCCCGCCACGTCCGGTCGGTGCGGATCGTCAACGGGACCGTCGCCGGGAACCTGACGAAGGCCCTCGCCGGGGAGCACGTCGGGACCGTCGTCTCGGCCTGACCTCCGAGGACGGGATCCGTCCGGGTCCGGTACCACGGTCGTGTCGTGGCACCGAACCCGTTCCCCGTCCCGCAGGCGGAGATCGACCGCCTGCACGCCCGTCTCGACGACACCCGCTGGCCCGACGTGCCGGCCGGCGCCGGGTGGTCCTACGGCGTCCCGCCCGACCACCTGCGCGCGCTCTCCGACCACTGGCGGCACCGCTTCGACTGGCGGGCGGTGGAGGAGCGGCTGGCCGCGGACTCCGTCGTCGTCGACACCCCCGACCACGCCGGGGTGCACGCGCTGGTCCGCCGCTCGACGCGGACCGAGGCCGTCCCGCTGCTGCTGGTGCACGGCTGGCCGTCCACCTCGCCGACCTCCGGGCGTTCGCCCACTCCCTCGGACCCGGCTCCGGCGATCGATCAGTACCTCAGGGCGGTCGCGTGCCGGGGGGACAGCGCTGAGGTACTGATCGATGTCGGCGCGGCCGGAAGGCGGCGAGCGCAGCCCGGGCGGCGCCGGGGCGGGGTCGGGCAGCCGGCCTCAGCCCACCGGGACCGGCGGAGCGGCACCGGGCTCCGTGCGTCGCCGCCGTCGCCGACCCGCGACGAGCGCCGCGGCCGTCAGCAGCACCAGCCCGGCGACGGCGGCGACGAACGGCACCGAGCCCGGGTCCCCGCCGTAGGCGCCGATCGTCACGAACGCCACCGCCGAGGGGGCCACCCCGAGCACCGATCCCGCGAGGTAGTCGCGCAGCCGGATCGCGGTCAGCCCGCAGGCGTAGCTGAGCACCGGGAACGGGATCACCGGCAGCAGCCTGCCCCCGGCGACGGCCCACAGCCCGCCCCGGCGCAGCCGCGCGTCGAGACGGCGGATGCGGGCGCTGCCGATGCCGGCGACGACCTCGCGGCCCAGTGTCCGCGACAGCACGAAGCCGATCAGCGAGCCCACGGCGACGGCGGTCATCGTCGTCGCCAGGCCGACGGGCAGGCCGAACAGGACCCCGGCGGCGATGCCCATCACGGTCGCGGGCGCGGGGACCAGGGTGAACCCGACGAACAGCAGGGTGAACAGGACCGGTGCCGCCCAGCCCGCGGCCGACGTCGTCGCGCGGACGCCCTCGACCGTCGGCCAGCCGGTGACCAGCAGCACCGCGGAGCCCGCGGCCACCAGCGTCACCAGCAGCACGGGCCGCCACCATCGGGCCACCGTCGACCACCTCCACCCGGGTCTACGAGTGCGGGTACCCGCGGGGTTCGGGTGGACACCGGCACGGACCGGTGAACGGCGACCGGTGTGCGGCGGACGACGGTGTCCGGTATGACACAGTCTCGGCCTGATGAGACGTCCTGCGCGCACCCGCACCCTGCTGGGGTGGATCGCCGTCGCGTTCGTCGGGGCGTGGATCGTCGGGACGGTCACGCTGATCGCGGCGGCGGGGGAGCGCGGCGCCGACGACCGGGCCGCGCTCTACGAACGGGGCGGCGCCGCGCTGCGGACCCCCGACGGCGGCGGCGCCCGGCTGCACGAGCTGCTGCTCGACGCCCCGGACCGCGGTTTCGTCGACGACTACGTCGAGCGCCTGCAGGCGGCCGGGTCGCCGGCCGTGCTGCCCACCGGGCCGGACCGGGTCGAGGTGCGCTCGGGCCCGGTGCTGGTGACGCTGTCGGTCACCGAGGAGGCGGGCCGCTGGTACTTCAGCCTCCTGCCGCCCGGGGAGCGGGAACCGGGCTGACGGCCGGGCGCCGCCACGGCGTCCACGGCCGGGGTGCGGGCCCGGGGCCGGCCGCGACGACGACACCGGGGAACCCGGTCAGCAGCCGCGGCACCGCGCGGCGCAGCCGTCGCACGGCGGCGGGACCGTCGACGTCGTCGAGGCGCGCCTGCAGGAGCAGCTCGCCGTCGTGGTGCGCGGTCCGCACCCGGGACAGCTCGGGCAGCGTCCGCGCCAGCACGCGCAGCTCGTCGGCGGTGAGGGGACAGCCGCCGACGACCACCGTCGCGGTGAAGGGGCGCGTCCCGTCGTGCTCCGAGCTCATGGAGTGCCCTACGAGCGGAGCCCCCGTCCGGATGCGGTCCCGGCCGGGAGATACCCACTTCTCATGACGCCGGGACCTGGGGTTACTCCGTCCGCAGCAGCTCCGTGACGTCCGTCCGGAACTGCATCGCGCGGTAGGGCCAGTTGGTCGTGGTGTTCCACTGGCTGACGACCAGGTGCAGCTCGTCGAGCGTCGAGCCGGGGACGACGTAGCCGCCGTAGAGCTGCGCGACGCGGCCGGTGGCGTGGTCCTCGTCGTCCCAGCCGCAACCGGTCAGCACGGTGGTCCGCGGGGCGCGGTGCAGGTCGGCGTCCGGGCGGTCGAGCAGCAGCGTGTCGATCCGGTAGTTCCCGGCGTCGAAGACGGTGAGCAGCAGGTGCTCGCGACCGTCCGGGCCGGGTACCCGGCGCAGGTTGAGCTCGCCGAACGCGCCCGGCAGAGTCAGCGTCGGCGGGTTGCCCCAGTCCCAGCGCTCCCCGGCGAAGCCCCACGGCTCCCACGCGTCGCGGTCGGTGATGCGGTCGGCGGGCACCCGGTGCAGCAGCAGACCGTCGCGGCGCTGGAAGCCGGTGGTGTAGGCGTAGACGTACCCGTCGCCGCCGTCGCACCAGGTCAGCTGCTGGAACAGGCCGTCGTGGTGGTCGCCGGGCCAGTCGCAGCCGGTCCGCTGCCAGGTGACGCCGTTGTCGCGGGAGGCGACGATCTCGCTCCACAGCACGTTGCCGAGGCCCTTGTTGGCCATGACGTGCAGGTACATCGTGTCGCCGACGGTGATGACGTCGGCGGGCAGGATGGTGGTGACGCGGCGGTGCAGCCGGAACCAGTTCGTCGCCGGCTTGCTGACGAGCCGGCAGGCGTAGTCGGCCGCGTCGCCGCCGGAGCCGGTCCAGCGCAGGCCGCCGCGGACATCGTCGGGGTCGGCGAACAGCACGACCGGGGAGCGCCAGCCGGGCCCGCCGACACCGGCCCGGTCGAAGGTGTCGCCGAAGACGGCGACCAGGCGCCCGTCCGGGGCGGTGGCGAGGATGCCGAGGTCGGTGCCGCCGATCCCGAACCGGTCGGTGTACCCGGGCCCGGTCAGGTCGGCGATCTTGGTCGTGACGGCCATGGCGGCGACCCTACGGCCGGTACCGCGCGATCGCGGCGCGGGTCGCGGGCAGCGCGAACACCTCCGCGAAGGTGTCGACGCTCGCGTCCACCGAGCCGGTGATGCCCTGCTCGCGCCAGGTCTCGAGCAGCTCCTTCTGTGCCGCCAGGACCTCGCGGGTCGGGGCGAGCAGTGTCGCGACGAGGTCGTCGACGGCGGCGTCGAGCCCGGCGGGGGAGTCGACGAGCCGGTTCACCAGCGGCGCCGTCCCGGGCTCGTCGACCCGGTGCACGCTGCCGGTCAGGACCATCTCCTGGGCGAGCGCGGCGCCGACGTAGCGGGGCAGCAGCGCCGCGTCGACCACCGACGGGATCCCGAGGCGGACCTCGGGCAGCCCCACCCGCACCCCGGCGTGGGCGACGCGCAGGTCGCAGGCCAGCGCCAGCTCGAACGCCGCACCGAGGCAGGCGCCGTTCAGCCGGGCGATCGTCGGCACCGGTGCGGTGCGCACCGCGCGCAGGCAGGTCGCGAGCCGGGTGATGATCGCGCGACCGTCGCCGGGGGCGGCGTCGCGGAACACGTCGAGGTGCATCCCGGCGCCGAACGCGCGGTCCCCGGCCCCGGTGACCACCACGACCCGCACCCGGTCCGGGAGGTCGGTGACGGCCCGGGTGACCGCGTCGACGTCGTCGAGGTGCAGTGCGTTGGCGGCCTCGGGACGGTCCAGGGTGACGGTCCGGACCGCGCCGTCGTCGTGCACCCGCGGGGTCCCCATCAGTGCACCGTCCACGGCGGCGGGGCGGTGCGCGGGGGTCGTCGCCGCAGCACCAGGACCAGCACCAGCAGCACGATCGCGCCGACGCCGGCCGCGACCGTCGTCAGGATCGCCACGATCAGCGGGGCGATCCCGGCCGCGGCGACGACCAGCGCGACCCCGATCCCGCGTGCCCCCGGCGCGGCGGACAGCGTGAAGGTGCCCGGCTCCTCGACCTCGAACGACCCGATCAGGAAGCCGGAGCGGGCACCGACGGAGTAGGTCTCGTCCATCGTCGCCGGGACCAGCGGCACCGGGCCGGACGGGCCGGCCACCGTCGGCAGCGCGTCGGCGGAGCCGTAGCCGCTGCGGGTCTCCAGGTACACCCAGCGGGTCCCGGGCTCGGTGACCGCGACGGGACCGCCGGTGGTCGCGGGGACGGCGACGTCCGCGGGCAGCCCGGCCCAGCGCACCCAGGACAGCAGCGCCACGAGCGCCAGCACCGCGACCGCCGCCCCGCCGATCCACCGCCATCCCCGGACCACGACGATCATCGGACCACAGCGGCGGCCGCGACGACAGGTCCTACCGGGCGGCCACCGCGGCCACCGCGTCGGCGAACACCTGCGGTGCCTCGACCGGGACGAAGTGCCCGACGCCGTCGACGGGGGTGACGGTCACCTCGGTGAAGAACTCCCCGACCCGGTCGGACCAGTCGCGCGGGAACAGCGGGTCGTGCTCGGGCCACAGGAACGTCGTCGGGACGGTGACGCGGTCGGCCGGGTCGGGTGTGGTCTCGGCGAGCGAGCGGGCCACCGCGCCGCCGCCGGAGCGGTACCAGTTGATCGACGCGACGAACGCGCCCGGCGCCCCGTAGGAGGCGGCGAGGTGGTCGAGGCGTTCGTCGTCGGGGGTGAACCCCGGGCCGGACCAGTGCGACCAGAAGTGGCGCAGGTACG
Organism: Pseudonocardia sp. TMWB2A; assembly: GCF_017312135.1. Taxonomy (NCBI): domain Bacteria; kingdom Bacillati; phylum Actinomycetota; class Actinomycetes; order Pseudonocardiales; family Pseudonocardiaceae; genus Pseudonocardia; species Pseudonocardia sp. TMWB2A. Next base: position 4,245,276 of record NZ_QKQY01000002.1, on the reverse strand, counting down.
CGCGGGCGGCGCGGGCGTCGCCGTCGACGAGCTCGCGGGCCAGGTCGAGCTGGTGGAAGGACTGGTACCAGAACTCGCGCACGGGCCGCTCCGCGAGGATCCGCTGCCCGACCCCCGGCGCGGGCGGGGTGACCACGAGCGCGCGCAGCAGGTCGGGCCGGTCCTTCGCGACCTGCTGGCCGACGCGGCTGCCGACGTCGTAGCCGGCGACGACCACATCGGACAGGTCCAGCTCGCCCAGCAGCGCGGTCAGCGAGCGCGCCTGCGCGGCCGCCGAGTACTGCTCGGCCGGGTCGCGGTCGTGCTTGTCGGACCCGCCGAACCCGCGCAGGTCCGGGACGACGACGTCGTGCGCGGGGGCCAGCCGCTCGGCGACGGCGGTCATGTCCGTCCGGTCACCCGGCCAGCCGTGCAGCAGCAGGACCGGCGGCGCACCGGGCTCCCCGTGGCGGTCGTAGGCCAGTCGGAAGCCGTCGGTGGCGGTGGACAGTGGCATCGCGGGGATCCTCCGGACTCGTGGGACGGGCGGCTCGGTGTACCGAGAAATGATGATGGGGTGCCCGGGTCGCGACGGCGATACTCGCGCGTGTGAGTGAGCGCCGGAACCCCGACGTCGAGGTCGACTGGGACGACCCGGAGACCCCCACCCCGGGCTGGATGGGGTTCCTGCTGGCGCTGTGGCTGCTGCTCGCGCTCGCGTGCGGGTGGTTCGCCGTCGACGACCTGCGCCTGGCCACCGGCTCGGTCGGCGCGCCCGGGGTCCTGGAGGTCACCGACTGCACCGACCTGGGGGAGGGCCGCTACGACTGCAACGGACTGTTCCGGCCCGACGCCGGCGGTGACCCGATCGCCGTCGACGCCTCGCCGGACTCGTCGGCCGGGGAGGTCGTGGCGGCGCAGCTGACCCCCGCCGGTGACCGTGCGGTGCCCACCGGGACGACCGGGGTGCTCGCCGCGCTGACCCTGCCGTTCCTCGGCGTCGCCCTGCTCGGCTACCTGCCCTGGACGACGGCGGTGGTGCTCGGCACCCGGCGCGGCCGCCGCGGGCTCGCCGTCCTCGGGCACGTGGTGACCCTCGTCTTCGGGACCGCGACGATCGTCGGCCTGGTCCTCTCCTGACCCGTCCGGTCGAATTGTCGGGCTGTAACGGTTACCGTTCGCCGACCGTTCGGCCGACACGTCAGGGGGAACCGTGTCCCAGGCACCCACCACCGGAACGACGGAACGTCACCGTCTCCCGGTTCGGACGCTCGTCGCGGCGTCCATCGGCAACGCGGTCGAGTGGTACGACTGGACGATCTACGCGACGTTCTCGATCTACTTCGCGACGCAGATCTTCCCGCCCGAGAACGCGGCGCTGGCCCTCATCTCGACGCTCGCGACCTACGCGCTCGCCTTCTTCTTCCGGCCGCTGGGCGGTCTGCTGCTGGGCCGCTTCGCCGACCTCAAGGGCCGCCGGACCGCGATGCTGGTGACGATCCTGCTGATGGCGGGCGGGTCGTTCGTCATCGGCCTGCTGCCGACGTTCGCGATGATCGGCTGGTTCGCGCCGGTGCTGCTCCTGCTCGCGCGCATCGCCCAGGGCATGTCGCTGGGCGGGGAGGTCTCCAACGCCTCGGCCTACCTCGCCGAGATCGCCCCGCGCGAGCGGCGCGGGCGCTACTCGTCGTTCTTCTACATCTCCACCGGCACCGCGGTGCTGTTCGCCTCGCTCACCGGCTTCGTGCTGGCCGCGACGCTGACCGAGGACCAGCTGGCCTCCTGGGGCTGGCGGATCCCGTTCCTGCTCGGCGGGGTGCTCGGGATCGTCGGGCTCTGGATGCGGCGCCAGATGAGCGAGACCGAGCAGTTCGAGGAGAACAAGGAGTCCGCGGCCCGGATCCGCAACCCGCTGATGCTGACCCTGCGTGAGCACCCGAGGGCGGTCGCGCAGCTCGTCGGCTTCACGATCCTGCACACGCTCTGCTACTACACGTTCTTCTCCGCGCTGACCCCGTTCGCCACCCGCTCCCGCGGCGCCGACGCGACGGAGGTGTTCCTCGCGCTGTCGATCGCCACGGCGATCTTCGTGCTCCTGCAGTACCCGATGGGGGCCGCCGCCGACCGGTACGGCCGCAAACCGCAGATGCTGGTCTGGTCGGCGGCCACCGCGGTGCTCGTCGTGCCGCTGTCGTTCCTGATCGGGCCCGGCTTCTGGAACATGTTCGTCGTGTTCGTCGTCGGGCTGGGGCTCTACACGGCGATGACCTCGGTCGCGCCGGCGATCATGAGCGAGCTGTTTCCGACGAAGGTCCGCGCCCTGGGCATCGGTGCCTGGTACAACCTGACCGTCGCCGTGTTCGGCGGGACCGCGCCCCTGGTCATCGCCTCGCTGCAGGAGGCGGACCTGGCGATCCTGTTCTTCGTCTACGTCGCCGTCGGGGCGGTGATCTCCTTCGTCGCGGTGCTGACCCTGCCGGAGACGAAGGGCTCCGCCCTGCGCTGAGCGGGTACTCTCCATCGAAACGCCGCCGTTTCGATGGAGAGCTCGCGATGACCAGCACCGCACCGGCCGACACGCTGCGCCACCTCGCGCACGGCGCCACGCTCGAGGAGGGCCTCGGGTTCTTCGACGCGCTGCCCGCCGTCCGCGTCGAGGAGATGCTGGGTGACTGGTCCGGTGGCGAGATCCCCACCGGCAACCCGATGGACGGGCTGCTGGGGCGCTTCGGGTGGCACGGCAAGCGGTTCGACGGCGTCGACGACGTCCACCCGCTCGTCATGGACCACCCCCGCGGCGGCCGGTTCTCGCTCAACCCCGCCCTGGTCCCGCTGCCCGCACTGCTGCGTCACCCGGCCGCGCTGCGCAACGCGACCCTCGCGCGGATCGCCCGCACCGCGGGCCCCGCGCTCGCCACCCGGGCCCCGAAGGCGCGGCTGCGCACCACCGAGTACCGCGGGGTCGCCAGCGCCACCATGTGCTACGACGACCTGCCGATCCACGACGTCTTCCGGCGCGTCGACGACGACACCGTCCTCGGTGCCATGGACATGCGCGGCCTGGCCCACCCGTTCCTGTTCTTCCTGCGTCGCGAGTGACCAGCCGCTTCCCCGACGAGCGCCGCCGGGAGGTGCTCGCCGCGACCCGTGACCTCGTCGCGGAACGCGGCTACGAGTCGACCACCGTCGAGGCCGTCGCCGCGGCGACCCGCACCAGCAAGGCCACGCTCTACCGGCAGTGGGGAGACAAGGCCGCGCTGGTGGTGGAGGCCGTCTCGGCGGGCAGCCCGCTCGCGATCGACCGGATCGACACCGGGTCGCTGGCCGGGGACCTCGCGGCGGTGGTCGACCAGCTGGCCGCGCGGGCCCGGGTCGACGTGCCGATCGTGCTGGGGCTGGCCGGGGCCGGGCAGCGCGACCCCGCCCTGCTGGCCGCGCTGTCCTCGCGGCTGCTGCCGCAGGTGGAGGCGCTGCGCGCGGTGGTGGTGCGGGCCGTCGCCCGCGGGGAGCTGCCCGCCGACCCGCCCGCCGCCCGGCACCTGCCCTACCTGCTGGCGGGCGCGGTGGTGGCGCCGACGCTGCTGGACGGGCCGTCGGCCGTCGCCGACGCCGGGTACCTGCGGTCGGTCTGCGACGACGTGCTGCTGCCGGCCCTCGGGGCCCGCCGGTGAGCTCCGCGCGCTCCTAGGCGGGCCCGTCGACGACCTGCACGACACCGTCGGCGGTACCGGTGACGAAGAGCCGCCCGGTGTCCGGGTCCACCGCCACGGTGTTCGGCTGCCGCACGGTGGGGATCCGGGCCACCTCCCGCGGCGTCGGGTCGGTCATGTCGTAGCCGACGAGCAGGTTCGCCCCGGTCGCGGTGACCCACACGCGGTCGCGGACCGGGTCGTAGGCGATCCCGTAGGGCTCGCCGGGCAGGTCCACCCGTCCGACCTCGGCGGGGGTGCCCGCCGGATCGAAGACGATCAGGTGCCCGCCCCGGGTGTCGGTCGCGATCATGCGGCCGTGCCGGTCGGCGACCAGGTGGGTCGGGCCGTCGCCGGCCGGGAGCTCGCGGATGCCGTCGCCGGTCGCGGCGTCGTAGACGGTGAGGGTGTTCTCGCGGACGTCGATCAGCCCGACCCGGTCGCCGACCGGGGCGAGCCCGGCGGGCTGGGTGACGTCGGTCAGCTGGCGCACCACCCGGTCCCCGCGGACCACGGACACGCTGCCACCCGCCTCGTTGGCGACGAACACCGTCCCGGCCGCGGTCTCGGTCGCGTCGTGCGCCATCGGGCCGGTCATCACCTCCGACGACACCTGGCCGCCGGGCAGCGAGACGCGCAGCAGGCCGTTCGCGCTCTCGCTCGGGACCAGCACCGGCCCGCCCGGCCCGGCGAGCTGCAGGTGGCGCAGCACGCCCGGCAGCGGCACCCGCCCGACGACGGCGGCGGTGTCGGCGTCGAGCAGCACGAGCCGGTCGGGCTGTCGCACCCCGACCGCGACGCGGCGCGTCGGCCCGTCGGCGACGATGCCCTCCGGGACCGCGCCGACCGCGACGGTCCGCCCGGGCGGGGTGCCGGTCACCGGCGGCGCGACGCCCGGCTCGGCGGGCGGCGGCAGCGGCTCGGCGAACCGCACCGGGGTACCCGCGCGTCCCGGTGCGGCCGGGCCGTCGGGCGGGGACGTGCAGCCCGCGGCGAGGAGCGCCAGGACGAGCACGGCGGCCGTGCGGAGCATGCGCTTCCCTGTCGCCATGGGCACAGCATCGTCGCCCGGCCGGACGGCCGCGCGCCGGCGGGACGAACGGGACTCCCGGTTGCGCCACGAAACGATAGATGGCTACCGTTCCGGTGTCCGGATCACGACGACGAGGGAGTGTCCCCGTGACGACCGCCGAGGCCCCGCAGCTGCCCTTCGACCGTCCGAACGTCATCGACGTCGCGCCGCTGTACGCGGTGCTCCGCCGCGAGGGACCGATCGTGCCGGTGCGCACCCCGGTCGGTGACCCGGCGTGGCTGGTCACCCGGCACGCCGAGGCGCGCTCCCTGTTCGCCGACCCGCGGCTCGGTCGCTCGCACCCCGCTCCCGAGCAGGCCGCCCGGGTGTCCGAGGCGGCGATCCTGGGCGGCCCCACCGGCACCGTGGAGACCGAGAAGGCCGAGCACGACCGGATGCGCAGGCTGCTCGTCCCCGCGTTCTCGGCCAAGCGGATGCGGCGCCTCGGTGACCACGTCGGCGAGCTCGTCGACGGCTGTCTGGACGACCTCGTCGCCGCGAGGGAGACGTCCCCCGACGGCGTCGCGGACCTGCACGCCCACCTCGCGTTCCCGCTCCCGGTGCTGGTCATCTGCGAGCTGCTCGGCGTGCCCTTCGCCGACCGCGGCTACTTCAGCGGGCTGTCCGAGCGGGTCGCGACCATCCGCTCCGGGGGCGACGCCGAGACCGCGATGACCGAGTTCCGCGGCTACATGGGACGGCTCGCGGCGGCGAAGCGGGAGACCCCGGGGGAGGACGTCGTCACCGACCTCGTGCGGGCCCAGGCCGAGGACCCCGGCTTCGGGGAGGCCGAGCTGACCCGGCTCGCCGCCGGGCTGCTGTTCGCCGGGCACGAGACGACCGTCGGGCGCATCGACCTCGGCGTGCTCCTGCTGCTCACCGACACCGCCCGCCGGGACGCCTTCGTCGCCGACGTCGACGGCCGGCTGCACGGCACCGTCGAGGAGGTCCTGCGCATGTCGGCCCCCGGTGGGCTCGCGCTGCTGCGCTACGCGCACGCCGACATCGAGGTCGGGGGCGTCACGATCCGCCGCGGTGACGCGGTGATGATCTCGACGGCGTCGGCGAACCGGGACACCGAGGTGTTCGACGACGCCGACGCCTTCGACCCGACCCGCCGGCCCAACCCGCACGTGTCCTTCGGCTACGGCGGCCACTTCTGCATCGGTGCGAGCCTGGCCCGCACCGAGCTCGCGACGGTGTTCGCGCGGCTGTTCCGGCGGTTGCCCGGGCTGCGGCTCGCCGTCGCCCCGGAGGACCTGGACGTGCGGGCCGAGCAGGTCACCGGGGGAGTGCGGGCGCTGCCGGTCACCTGGTGAACCAGGCCCGCGGCGCCCCGTGACGTCGCGCGGCGACCCGCGCACGGGGTGCCGCGGACCGGGGAGGGGCGCCGCGGACCGAGCTCACAGCCCGTCGGTCAGGATCCCGTCCATCGCCCGCTCCACGATCGCCGCGATCGTCCACGACGGGTTCGTGCTCCCCGTCGTCCCCGGCACCAGCGCCCCGTCGACGACGTGCAGCCCCGGGTGCCCGGCCACGCGTCCCCGGTCGTCGGTGACCCGGCCCAGCACCGCGCCGCCCAGCGGGTGCCAGGTGACCGGGTCCAGGGTCCCCAGGTCGAGGACCCCGGAGGGTGCGTCCGCGGCGCGCGCGACCAGGCCGGAGAGCCCTGCGGGCAGCCGGGAGGCGACGTCGGAGACGACCCGTCCGAGGCCGGCGCCGACCGGGGCGTCCGGGGCGATCAGCCGCTGGGTGAGGTCGCGGACGGTGCGCTGGGCGTCGGCGTCGCCGTCGGTGGGCCAATGCAGCACGGCCTCGCCGGTGGCGCCGTCGAAGCGGAACTCGCCGACCGGGTCGCAGGCCCCGAACCCGGGCAGCGACATCGCGCGGACGTCGAACGGCAGCGGCGCGGGGCCGAAGGTGAGCGTGACGGCCTCGGCGCGGTCGTCGGTGGGCGGGCGGATGCCGGCCGCCATCGGTCCGGCCTGCGGTCCGCCCGCCGGTCCGGGGACGCCGACGCGCAGCTGGATGCGGTCGCCGTTGTTGCCCCAGAACCGGCCGGCGTCGGCGGTGAGGTCGGGCAGCGTCCCGGTCTCGCGGGCCCGCACGAGCAGCCGGGAGGTCCCGGTCGACCCGGCGGCGAGGAACACCGCACCGGTGGTCAGCGCGATCCGCTCCTGCACGACTCCGTCGGTGTCGATCCGCTCGACGTCGAGCCGGTAGCGCCCGCCGCCGACCGCGGTCAGGTCGGTGACCCGGTGCAGCGGGGCGACGGTCACCAGGCCCGAGGCCTCGGCGTCGCGCAGGTAGTTCTTGTCCGCCGACAGCCGCGCCCCGGAGTTGACGCCGGTGAAGTACTCGCCGACCGACATCGACGGCGTCGCCCGCCCGGCGAACTCGGCGCGCACGACGTCCCAGTCGGTCGCGTTGGGCAGCAGCTGCGCGGTCAGCCCGGCGCGGCGGGCCTGCTCCAGGAACAGCCGGGTGCCGACGTGCGCGGGGTGGGCCAGGACGTCGTCGGGGATCGGCGAGACCCCGACCCGGGCGGCGGCGCGCGGGTAGTGGACGGCGGCGAGCTCGTCGTGGTCGATGCCGGGGACCGCCGCGGAGAACACCGCCGCGTCCGGCCGGATCCACACCCCGGCGTAGACCAGGGTCGACCCGCCGACCCCGGCCCCGCAGAGCACGCTCATCCCGCGCCCGGACACCTTCTCGAACAGTCCGGTGTAGGGCTTGTACAGCGTCGGCGGCTGGCCGGGGAACACCGGCGCGGGCGTCAGCCACGACGAGCGGCGGTCCGGGCGCAGGAACGGCGGGAACGTGTCGGCGGCCGGGGTGGTCCAGCGGCGGCCGCGTTCGAGGACCAGGGTGCGCACGCCCGCCTCGGCGAGCCGGGCCGCGGCGATCGACCCGCCGAGCCCGCTCCCGACGACGACGGCCGGTGCGGACATCGCGGTGACCTCCCGGCGCAGCAGGGCCGGCGCGGCGGTCGCGGTCCCGGCGGCACCCAGCGCGGCGGCGCCGAGCGCGGCCCCGGTCAGGAAGCCCCGGCGGCTGGTCACCCGCATCGGGCTCAGCCCCCGATCCGGATGTCGGCGACGATCTCGCGGATCAGACCGTCCTCGTAGCGGAAGGTCTCGTGCACCCGCGCGGTCGTGAGGCCGATCGGACCCGCCCCGACGGACAGGGTGAACTCCGCGACGACGACGCCGTCCCCGCGCACCCGGTAGGTCTCGTCGGAGACGGCGCGGATGATCCGGTACTGCGGGCCGAACCGCAGGTCGGCGCGCAGCTGGTCGCCGGAGAACCCGGTCGGCAGCCCCGCCTCGACCCGGGTCGCGTGCGGGTGGAACGGCACCGCCGACGGGTCGTGGTCGGCGAGCGCGGCGACGTAGGCGCGGGCACCGTCGACCCGGCAGGCGTCGTCACAGGTGGAGGCGGACGCGACACCCGCCCCTGCTCCGGCGACGATCACTCCGACGAGCACGGACAGCAGCAGACTGCGCGACCGCATGGGAACCTCCGGGACCTGGGGGAGCGGACGGGGGGACGACGTGACGGGAGCGACGCCCGGGGGCAGGCGCCGGGAGACACGGGACGACGGCGTGGCGCGCACGCGGGCGGCCCTGCTGGCCGCGGCGGCCGACGTGTTCGCCGAGCGCGGCTACGACGGCGCCTCGGTGGACGAGATCGCCCGCGCCGCCGGGGTGTCGGTGGGGTCGATCTACAGCCGCTTCGGCAGCAAGCAGGACCTGTTCCGGGCGCTGATGACCGGCTACCTGGAGGGCGACCTGGACCGGGTGCGGTCCGGTATGGACACGGGCCCCGAGCAGGGGCTGGCCGAGCTGGAGACGGTGCTGCTGGAGACCGCCCGCTCGCGCCCGGCGACCCTGCTCGACGCCGAGAGCTGGGCCGCCGCGATGCGCAGCCCGGCACTGCGCGCGGCCGTGTCCGACCACCACCGCCGGGTCCGTGCCGAGGCCGCCGCGATGGTGGCGCGCGGCCGCGCGGCCAACGGGGTGGACCTCGGCGTGCCGGACGAGGAGGTGGCGACCGCGATGATCGCGCTGTTCCACGGCCTCGTCCGGGAGTACCGCCTCGGTGTGCCCGGCGAGGCGCCGCCCGACCTGTACAGCCGCATGGTGCACGCGCTCGCGACCGGGCTCGCCGCGCTGGCCGCGGACGGCGGGCCGCCCGGCGGGCCATGATCCACAGCGAGCCACGGGCGGCAGTCTGGCACGGGTGAGCGGGCGCTCACCCACCGGGTTCTCCATCGGATGTCGGACACCTGCCGGCGGTCGCGGGGACCGCCGTCCGGACGGGCGCGGGCCCGACCCCCCACCCGGCGGTGGCGCCCGCGACACCGTTCGCCACGATGGGGCGGTGACAGGCACGGCACCCCCGGACATCCAGCAGCACCGCTCGATCAACCAGCGCATCGCCGACGAGCTCGGCGCCCGGCCGGACCAGGTCGGGGCCGCGGTGGCCCTGCTGGACGAGGGCTCGACGGTCCCCTTCGTCGCCCGGTACCGCAAGGAGGCGACCGGCGGCCTCGACGACGCCCAGCTCCGCACCCTGGAGGAGCGGCTGCGCTACCTGCGGGAGCTGGAGGAGCGGCGCACCGTCGTCCTCGACTCCATCCGGTCGCAGGGCAAGCTCGACGAGGCCCTCGAGGCCACCATCCTCGCCGCCGAGTCCAAGGCCCGACTCGAGGACATCTACCTGCCCTACAAGCCCAAGCGTCGCACCAAGGCGATGATCGCCCGCGAGCAGGGGCTGGAGCCGCTGGCCGACGCGCTGCTCGCCGACCCGACGCTCGACCCGCACTCGTCGGCGGCCGCCTACGTGACCGACGAGGTCGCCGACGCCGGCGCCGCGCTGGAGGGCGCCCGCTCGATCCTGGTCGAGCGGATCGGGGAGAACGCCGACCTCGTCGGCGGCCTGCGCGAGCGCATGTGGGCGCACGGGCGGCTGGTCACCACGGTCCGCGAGGGCAAGGAGAACGACCAGGCCGCGGCCAAGTTCTCGGACTACTTCTCCTTCGCCGAGAAGTTCACGACGCTCCCCTCGCACCGGATCCTCGCGGCCTTCCGCGGCGAGTCCGAGGAGGCGCTCGACGTCACCCTCGACGCCGGCGTCGCCGACGACGAGCCGAACCCCTACGAGGCCCTGATCGCCGCCGAGTACGGCGTCGCGGACCGCGGCCGCGCCGGCGACGCCTGGCTGCTCGGCGTCGTCCGGTGGGCGTGGCGGACCCGGCTGCTCACCGCGCTCGGCATCGACATCCGGGTCCGGCTGCGCACCGCCGCCGAGGAGGGCGCGATCGGCGTGTTCGCGGCGAACCTGCGCGACCTGCTGCTCGCCGCCCCCGCGGGCACCCGCGCGACCCTGGGCCTCGACCCGGGCCTGCGCACCGGGGTCAAGGTCGCCGTCGTCGACGCGACCGGCAAGGTCGTCGACACCGCGGTGATCTACCCGCACGAGCCCCGCAAGGACCGCGCCGGGTCGCTGAAGACCCTGGCGGCGCTGTGCACGAAGCACTCCGTCGAGCTGATCGCGATCGGCAACGGCACCGCCTCGCGGGAGACCGACGCGCTGGCCGGTGAGCTCATCGCGGCGAACCCGGGCCTGAAGCTGACCAAGGTGATGGTGTCCGAGGCCGGCGCGTCGGTGTACTCGGCGTCGGCCTACGCCTCGGCCGAGCTGCCCGACATGGACGTCTCGCTGCGCGGCGCGGTCTCCATCGCGCGGCGCCTGCAGGACCCGCTCGCCGAGCTGGTCAAGATCGACCCGAAGTCGATCGGGGTCGGGCAGTACCAGCACGACCTGCCCGAGTCCTCGCTGTCGCGTTCGCTCGACGCGGTCGTCGAGGACTGTGTGAACGCCGTCGGCGTCGACGTGAACTCGGCGTCCGCGCCGCTGCTGCGCCGGGTCTCGGGCATCTCGGAGTCCCTCGCCGGCGCGATCGTCGCCCACCGCGACGAGAACGGCCCGTTCCGGAACCGGACCGCGCTGACCGGCGTCGCGCGGCTGGGGCCCAAGGCGTTCGAGCAGTGCGCGGGCTTCCTGCGCATCCGCGGGGGCGACGAGCCGCTCGACGTGACCGGCGTGCACCCGGAGTCCTATCCGGTCGTCCGGCGGATGGTGGAGCGCACCACGCTCGACGTGTCCGCCCTGATGGGCAACGCCGCACGGCTGCACCAGATCAAGCCCAAGGACTACGTCGACGACGGCGTCGGGCTCCCGACCGTCACCGACATCCTGGCCGAGCTGGAGAAGCCCGGCCGGGACCCGCGGCCGGCGTTCCGGACCGCGACCTTCGCCGAGGGCGTCCACAAGATCTCCGACCTGCGGCCGGGGATGCTGCTGGAGGGGGTCGTCACCAACGTGGCGGCCTTCGGTGCGTTCGTCGACGTCGGGGTGCACCAGGACGGCCTCGTGCACGTGAGCGCGATGAGCAAGGACTTCGTGTCCGACCCGCGCGACGTCGCCAAGTCCGGTGACGTGGTCAAGGTGAAGGTCCTGGAGGTCGACGAGGCCCGCAAGCGGATCTCGCTGACCCTGCGTCTGGACGACGAGCCCGGCGCCGGCGAGCGCGGCGGCCGGTCCCGCGGGCCCGGCCAGGGCCAGGGCGGTGGCCAGGGCGGCCGGGGTCGCGACGGCGGCGAGCGCGGCGGGCGCGGTCCGGGCGGTGGCCAGGGCGGCGGACGCGGCCAGGGCGGCGGCGACCGCGGCCGCGGTGGCCGCGACGGTGGCCGCGGCGACGGCGGACGCGGCGGTCAGGGCGGCGGACGCGGCGGCTCCGGCGGCCAGGCCGGCCAGGGCGGTCGCGGCGGCTCCGGCGGCGGCCGGCAGGACCGCGGCCCCGCCAACGACGCGATGGCCGAGGCGCTGCGCAAGGCGGGCTTCGGCAAGTCCTGAGCTCCGGCCCCGTACGACGACCGGGCCCCGCGCACCCCGGGTGCGCGGGGCCCGGTCGCGTCAGTGCGGGAGGACCGGCTCCAGCAGCCGCTCGGCGAGGCGGCGCAGGTCGTCGTCGCCGACGCCCCACTCGCGCAGCCGGCCCGCCGGGCCACCGGGGTGCGCGTCGAGGTCGTCGAGCACGGCCTCCAGGGCGGCGGCGTCCACCCCGAGCAGCGCCTCGTCGTCGGGCTCGGGCTGGCCCCAGGCGCGCAGCCGGTCCCACAGGGTCGGCAGGACCTCGTTGGTGCGGAGGTAGTCCGCGACGATCGTCGCGCGCGGCACGTCCAGCACGGCCAGCAGCACCCCGACCACGATCCCGGTCCGGTCCTTGCCCGCGGCGCAGTGCACGAGCACCGGGGCGGGCGCGTCGGCGACGGTCCGCACGATCCCCGCGAGCTCGGCGCCGGCCTCGGACGCCAGCAGCCGGTAGGCCCACCCGAGCCCGTCCTGCCCGGCGGCGGCCGTCGCGACCCGCTCCGGGGTCAGCGACGCGCCGAGCGGGACCGGCCGCACGTCGGCGACGTCGGCGAGCGGGTGCGGCTCGCGCGTCTCCGCCGCCGAGCGCAGGTCGACGACGGTCCGCGGCGGCCACGGCGATCCCTCGGGCAGGTCGAGGGCCCGGGCGTCGCGCGGGTCGCCGGGGCGGGGTGCGTCGGACCGGTAGAGCACCCCGTGCCGTACCCGGTAGCCGTCCGTCGTGCGGAGACCGCCGAGATCACGCAGGTTCGCCGGGCGCCGGGTCGCGGCGCTGGAGAGGAATGCCGTCACCCGGCCAGGGTCGGTGATCTCCCCGCGGCCGCGCCGAGGGTCGTGACCAGGGGCATCGGTGGTGTCGGTCACGCGGGACCCGACGCACGGACCGCACCGGGACATGGCACACTGGTCGATCGACGGCCGTCGGCGACGACGCACGGCCGCGAGCCCCGGAGGTCTGGGTTCACCGGCACATCATCTGGATCGAGATGCCGCACGCGGGCCTGGCGGGCTGGGAGAGCGGGCGAGAGCCGCCCGACGACACAGCGCACCCCCCTGCGCGCGCCATTTGAGGACCGAGTGAGCATTCTGCTGGACCAGCACCCCGACCTGAACGACTCCGGAGACGAGATCACCACTTCCGCCGCCATGACGGACACCGACGCCGCCGCCGAGCTCGACACCGAGATCGCCGACGCCGCCACCACCCCCGACACGACCGACGCCGGGGAGGGCACCCCCTCCGCCGACGTGGCCGAGGACGCGGACACCGAGGACGCGGACACCGCCGACGAGCCCGTCGACGACACCCCCGCCGGCCCGACCTTCGCCGACCTGGGCCTCGCGCCGCAGCTGCTCGACACCCTCGAGAAGCTGGGCTACGCCTCGCCGAGCCCGATCCAGGCCGCCGCGATCGGCCCGCTGATCGCCGGGCGCGACCTGCTGGGCCAGGCCGCCACCGGTACCGGCAAGACCGCCGCGTTCTCGCTGCCGATGCTGCAGCGCCTGGCCGACGGCCGCACCTCGCGCTCCCGCGGCACCAAGCCCTTCGGCCTGGTGCTCGCCCCGACCCGCGAGCTGGCCATGCAGGTCGGCGACGCGGTCTCCAAGTACGGTGCCGCGCTCGGCGCCTCGGTCGCCTGCGTCTACGGCGGCGCGCCCATCGGCCCGCAGCTGGGCCAGCTCCGCCGCGGCGTCGACATCGTCGTCGCCACCCCCGGCCGCGCGATCGACCTGGTCAACCGCGGCGCGCTCGCCCTGGACGCGATCGAGGTCGCCGTCCTGGACGAGGCCGACGAGATGCTCGACATGGGCTTCGTCGAGGACATCGAGACGATCCTCGGCGCGACGCCGCGGGGCCGCCAGACCGTGCTGTTCTCGGCGACCATGCCGGGCCGCATCCAGAGCCTGGCGCGGACCCACCTGAGCGACCCGACCGACATCCGGATCAAGAAGGAGGCCACGCCCGAGGGCGAGGCCCCCAAGGTCCGCCAGACCGCGTACCACGTGCCCCGCAGCCACGTCACCGTCGCGCTGGGCCGGGTGCTCGAGATGGAGCAGCCGACCGCGGCGATCGTGTTCTGCCGCACCCGCGCCGACGTCGACGCCGTCACCGAGACCCTCACCGCGCGCGGCCTGCGCGCCGAGGCGCTGCACGGCGGCATGGACCAGGAGCACCGCACCCGGGTCGTCGAGCGCCTGCGCGCCGGCCGCACCGAGCTGCTGGTCGCCACCGACGTCGCGGCCCGCGGCCTCGACATCGACTCGCTGACCCACGTGGTCAACCACGACGTGCCGTCGTCGCCGGAGTCCTACGTGCACCGCATCGGCCGGGTCGGCCGGGCGGGACGCGAGGGCGTCGCGATCACCCTGGTCACCCCGGGGTCGGTGCGTCACCTGCGCAACATCGAGCGCCTCATCGGGGCGTCGGTTCCCAGCGCGCCGGTGCCCTCGCCGGAGGACCTGCGCACCGTGCGGCTCGCCCGCACCGCGCTGGCCCTGCGCGAGCAGGCCGGTCAGGACGCCGACACCCCGCCGCAGGACGGCGTGGAGCAGCTCGTCGTCGAGCTGGCCCGCGACCACGACCTCGCCTCGATCGCCGCCGCGGCGATCCGGCTCGCCCGCGCCGGCAACTCGGTGCCGGACGACGAGATCGAGATCCCGCAGGTCCGCTCGCGCGGTGGCCGTGACAGCGGCCCCGGCGACCGTGGCCCGCGCCGCGACCGCGACGGCCGTCCGGGCGGTGCCCGCGGCCAGGGCGCCCGCCCGCCGAAGGCCGGGGCGACCCGACTGTTCGTCTCGGCGGGCCGTGCCTCCGGTGTGCGCCCGCAGGACATCGTGGGTGCGCTGGCGAACGAGTCCCGGCTGTCCGGCCGCGACATCGGCGCCATCCAAATCCACGAGCGCCACTCGCTGGTCGAGGTGCCCGAGCACGCCGCGGACGACGTGCTGCGCTCGCTGCGCGGTGCGACGACGCTGAAGGGCCGCAAGGCCAACGTGCGCCGCGACCGGGACAACGCCGGCGCCCGCTGACCCACGGCACACGACAGGGGCCCCGCGCGGATCGCGCGGGGCCCCTGTCGTCGTCGGTGGGGGAGGGTCAGCGCACCTCGACCCGGTCACCCTGCGCCAGCTTGCCGAAGAACACCGTCGCGTCCTGGTTGCGCATCTTCACGCAGCCCGCGGACCCGGAGCCGCGGTCGCCCTCGTGGAAGGCGATGCCGCCGGGGGCGAAGAAGACCGACCACGGCATCGGGGCGCCGTCGAACTCGGCGGAGTGGTGGTCGCGGTCCTTGTCGTAGACGGCGAAGTCCCCGGTCGGGGTCTCCGTGCCGTGCCCACCGGTGGCGACGTCGACGGGGCCGTAGGTGACCTTCCCGCCCTTCATCAGCCACGCCTGCTGGGACTCCAGGTCCACACAGGCCTTCGCCGTCGCCGAGCACGGGGTGCCGGCGACACCGGAGCCGGTGCCGGCGGCGACCGCGGTGCCCGCGGCGCCCAGCCCGATGACCAGCCCGGTGGCCAGCCCGGTGGCCGCGAGGACCAGTGCGCGGCGGCGACGCACCCGGCGAGTGCTACGGGGAGTGGGTTCGTTCGTGTGCGCCATGAGTGTCGCTCGGGTCCTCTCGGGTGAATGACGGTGCTGCCGGAGAGTCCAACGATCACCCGTAGCAACGGATACGCCCGGACGGGCTATGCGTTGCAGCCGGAAACGGGCCTGCGCCGGTGATGTGCGGGAGGATCGGCCCCGTCCCGACACCGGAGTCCGGCCGAGGAGCGCGCATGGCCACCACCAGTTCCCGCAAGCCCCGCAGTCACCAGGTCACCGACGGCATCGGCGCCACCGCCGCTCGCAGCATGCTGCGCGCGGTCGGCATGCGCGACGACGACTTCGCCAAGCCCCAGATCGGCATCGCCTCGTCCTGGAACGAGATCACCCCGTGCAACCTGTCGCTGCAGCGGCTCGCGACCGCGGCGAAGGAGGGCGTGCACACCGCGGGCGGCTACCCGATGGAGTTCGGCACGATCTCGGTCTCCGACGCCATCTCGATGGGGCACCGGGGCATGCACTACTCGCTGGTCAGCCGGGAGATCATCGCCGACTCGGTGGAGACCGTCGTCGAGGCCGAGCGGCTCGACGGGACGGTGCTCCTGGCCGGCTGCGACAAGTCGCTGCCCGGGATGCTGATGGCCGCGGCCCGGCTCGACCTCGCCGGGGTGTTCGTCTACGCCGGATCGATCATGCCGGGCCGGGTCGGTGACCGGGAGGTCAACATCGGCGACGCGTTCGAGGGCATCGGGGCGTGCGCGCGCGGCCTGATCACCCCCGACGAGCTCGACACCCTGGAACGGGCCATGTGCCCGGGGGAGGGTGCCTGCGGCGGCTTCTACACCGCGAACACGATGGCCGCGGCCGCCGAGGCGCTCGGGATGGCGCTGCCCGGCTCGGCCAGCCCGCCCGCGGTGGACCGTCGCCGCGACGGCGTCGCCCGTGCCTCCGGCGAGGCCGCGGTCGGCATGATCGCCCGTGGCCTGACGGCGCGGTCGGTGCTGACCCGCGAGGCCTTCGAGAACGCGATCGCCGTCGTCATGGCCTTCGGCGGGTCCACCAACGCGGTGCTGCACCTGCTGGCCATCGCCCGGGAGGCCGAGGTGCCGCTGACCCTGGACGACTTCAACACCGTCGGCGACCGGATCCCGCACCTGGCCGACGTCAAGCCGTTCGGGCGGCACCTCATGTACGCCGTGGACCAGGTCGGCGGCGTACCGGTGGTGATGAAGGCACTGCTCGACGCGGGCCTCATCCACGGCGACGCCCGCACCGTCACCGGCCGCACGGTCGCGGAGAACCTCGCCGAGCTCGACCCGCCGGGCCTCGACGGCTCGGTCATCCACGACCTCGCCGACCCGATCCACCCCACCGGCGGCCTCACGATCCTGCGCGGCTCGCTCGCGCCCGACGGCGCCGTCGTCAAGTCCGCCGGGTTCGACGCCGCCACCTTCACCGGCACCGCCCGCGTCTTCGACGGCGAGCAGGGCGCGCTCGACGCCGTCGACGCCGGCGAGATCGGGCCCGGCACGATCGTCCTGATCCGCTACGAGGGCCCCCGCGGCGGGCCCGGGATGCGGGAGATGCTCGCCGTCACCGGGCGGATCAAGGGCGCGGGCCTCGGCAAGGACGTCCTGCTGGTCACCGACGGCCGCTTCTCCGGTGCGACGACGGGGCTGTGCGTCGGGCACGTCTCGCCCGAGGCCGCCGACGGCGGACCGATCGCGCTCGTCCACGACGGCGACACGGTCACCCTGGACATGAAGGCCCGCACGATCGACATCGGCGTCGAGCCCGCCGAACTGGAGCGGCGGCGCGCGGAGTGGACGTGCCCGGAGCCGACGAACCGGCGCGGGGTGCTGGGCAAGTACGCGAAGCTCGTGTCGTCGGCGGCCGACGGGGCGGTCTGCGGCTGACCCGCGTGGCCGGCGCGCCCGGCGGACGGGCGCGCCGGCCGCGACGCACCCGACACCGCCCCGACACAGGGCCGCAACATCGGTCCCGCAGGCTGGTGGTGATGAGCACCGATCCCGGGACGACCAACGGCCTCTACCGGGTGCGGGTTCGGCTGCCCGACGAACCCGGTGCCCTGGCCGGGCTGACGGCGGCGCTGGCGCAGGTGCGCTGCAACATCCTCGCCCTGTCGGTGCACGGTCAGGACGCGCACTCCGTCGTCGACGAGCTGCTGGTGTCCGGGCCGTGCAGCGTCGGCGAGCTGTCGGTGGCGGTCTGCGGGGCGGCCCCCGACGGCGGGGTCCTGGTCATGACCGCCGACCCGCACGACCTGGTCGACCCGCCCACCCGGGCACTGGACATCGTCGCCGCCGGTCAGAGCCCCGCCGACGGGGTCGCCGCGCTGCTCGGCGCGTCGGGTGTCCGGACGCCGGGCCCGGACGAGCCGGGTGCGCGCGACGAGCACGACCTGGAGCTGACCGCGCCCGACGGCACCCGGCTGGTCGCCCGGCGGGCGGCGCCGTTCACCGTCACCGAGGTGGCCCGGGCCCAGGCGTTCCTGCGCGCGGTCGCGACGCGCCCGGAGTCCGACCCGCGCGGCTGGGCCGGCGCGTAGCGCACTCGGCGCACCGCAGGCGCCGGTCGGCGTGGCACGGAGGTCACGGAGCCGCCACCGCTGGCATCCTGCGGGCAGGACGATCGAGAACGGGCAGTACCCACACGGCCTCCGGCGGGCGTCCTCACCATCGCGAAACCGCCGCGACCCGTGGCGGCAACGATGGACGGTGATCGTTGCGTCATGGAGGCCGGTATGGGTGAGCTGTCGTCCCCGCGGGATCGGGACCGGGTGGGTGTGGTCGTGCCGTACGACTTCGCCCTCGACCGTGAGATGTGGCGGTGGGTCCCGGAGCGGGTCACCCTGCACGTGACCCGCACGCCGTTCGTCGCGACCCCGGCCGACGCCGCGCAGGCCCGGCTGATCTCCGACCCGGCGATGGTCCGGCGGGCCGCCCGCGACGTGCTGACCCCGGGGCCCGCCGTGGTCGCGTACTCGTGCACCTCGGGCAGCTTCGTCGGTGGCGTGGCGGGGGAGGCCGCGCTGCGCGAGGCGGTGCTGGCCGCGGGCGCGCCGGCGGCGGTCACGACGGCGGGGTCGCTGGTCGCGGCGTGCGCCGAGCTGGGGGTCACCCGGCTCGCCGTCGCCACCCCCTACGTCGACGACCTCACCGGGCTGCTCGCCGACTTCCTCGCCGAGTCCGGGGTCGACACCGTCGCCCGGCACGGCCTGGGCCTGCTCGGCCACATCTGGACGACGACCCCGGAGCAGGTCGCCGCGGCCGTGCGCGCCGCGGACCACCCCGACGCGCAGGCGGTCTTCGTCTCCTGCACCAACCTGCCCACCTACGACGCGATCGCCGGGCTGGAGCGCGAGCTCGGCAAGCCGGTGCTCACCGCGAACCAGGTGACGATGTGGGCCGCGCTGCGGGCGGCCGGGCACGCCGCCGTCGGCCCCGGGCAGACCCTCGTCGACGGCCCGTCCGTCCCGCCGGTGCTGCGGGTCGTGGACGCCGCGGACCCCGGCTCGACGGAGCCCGGCCCGGCGGACCTCGACCCGGCGGTCCTCGGCACCGGGGCCGAGCCGGGACCGGCGCCGCTGCTCAAGGTCCGCGTCCGGCTGCCCGACGAGTCCGGTGCGCTGGCCCGGCTGACCGCGGCCGTCGCCGAGGTCGGCGGCAACATCCTGTCGTTGTCGGTGCACGGCCGCGACGCGGGCACCGTCGTCGACGAGATGCTCGTCGGCGGCGGGGTGACCGCGGACCGGCTGTCGCGGGTGATCCGGCGACGGCTGCGCGGGTCCGGCCCGGACACCGTGCAGGTCACCCCGGCCGACCCGCACGAGCTGGTCGACGGGCCCACCCGGGCGCTCGACCTCGTGGCCGCCGCCCGCGGCCGGGACGGGCTGTTCGACGGTCTCGCCGCGCTCCTGCACGCCGACGAGGTCGGCACCGGCCCGGTCGCGGCCGGCACGCACGTCCTGGAGCTCACCGCCCCGGCCGGCCCGCCGGTGCTGGCCTGCCGGGACTGGGCGCCGTTCACCGTCACCGAGCGGGCCCGCGGGGAGGCGTTCCTGCGCGCGGGCGCGGCGACCCCGCCGCCCCGGGAGACGGTGCTGCTGCCCGGCGGGGCCGAGCTCGTCGCGGAACCCGCGTCGGGGGAGGAGACCGCCGAGCTCGACGTGCTGCTGCGGACCTGCCTGGCCGGGGAACCGGCCGTGGACTGGACGGCCGCCGACCTCGCGGGGCTGCTGGCGCCCGTCGCCGCACCGGCGCTGCTGCTGCGCACCGCCGCCGGTGACCTGGTCGGCGTGGCCGCGCTGCTCGGCACCGACGCCGGCGTGCCCGAGCCCGTCGTGGTGCTCCACCCGTGCCTGCGCGGGGCGGGCGTCGGCCGGTGGCTGCGCGGTCGGCTGGGCTCCGGGGTCGCCGCCTAACCTGCGGGGGTGCCCGACCACGCCCCGCACGACCACGCCCCGCACGACCACAGCGGACCCCGCGCCGACCCCGCGGAGCCGGGCCCCGGCGGGCTCCCCGACGACTGGGAGGCCTGGCGCGGCCGGGTCGACCTCGACGACTACGACCGCAGGTGGGCGGCGATGGCCGCGGCCGGGAAGAACCCGCACGGCGAGGCCGACCTGGTCTGCGCGCTGCGCGGGGACGGCCCCGTCCTCGACGGCGGCTGCGGCACCGGCCGCGTCGCGATCGAGCTGGACCGGCGCGGCGTCGCGGTCGTCGGCGTCGACCCGGACCCGGACATGATCGCCGCGGCGCGGGCCAAGGCGCCCGCGCTGCGCTGGGTCACCACCGGCCTGGAGACCCTGGACCTGCCCGAGCGGTTCGGGCTGGTCGTGTTGGCGGGCAACGTGATCCCCTACGCCGAGGACCGCGCGGGGGTGGTCGCGGGCTGTGCCCGGCACCTGCGTCCGGGCGGCCTGCTGCTGGCCGGGTTCGCCACACAGCCGGGCTGGCCCACCCCCGACGACCACGACGCCTGGTGCGCCACCGCCGGGCTCGACCCGGTCGCGCGGTGGTCCACCTGGGACCGTGCACCCTGGTCCGGCGGCGACTACGTGGTCGCCCTGCACCGCCGCGCCTGACCCGGGCGGCTCAGGGCCGGTCGGGCACCCGGCAGAGGACCTCGCCGTGCGGGATGACGATCCAGCCGTCGGGGTGCGCCGCCCACTCCCGCCACGCCGCGGAGATCCCGTCCAGCTCGGACTCCCCGGCCAGCCCGCGCTCGACGGCCATCCGCCCGACGCCGGTGTGGATGCGGTCGGCCCACATCCCGCCCCAGGCGGCGCGGGCCTCCGGGGTCGCGTGGCACCAGACCGACGCCGACGGCGTCACCTCGGTGAACCCGGCCGCGTGCGCCCAGCCGAGCAGCCGTCGTCCGGCGTCGGGCTCGGCGTCGTTCCCGCGGGCGACGGCCCGGTACAGCTCCAGCCAGCGGTCCAGCCGCGGGTCGTGCGGCCACCAGTGGAACCCGGCGTAGTCGGCGTCGCGGGCGGCGACCAGGCCGCCCGGCCGGGCGACCCGGCCCATCTCGCGCAGCAACGCGACCGGGTCGGACACGTGCTGGAGCACCTGGTGGGCGTGCACGACGTCCCAGGTGCCGTCCGGGTCGGACAGGGCGTAGCCGTCGTCGACGGCGAACTCCACGTCCAGGCCGCGGGCGGCGGCACCGGCGCGGGCCTGCTCCAGCGGTCCGGGCACCACCTCGACGCCGCGGACCCGGCCGGGCGCGACCCGCTCGGCCAGGTCGGCGGTGATGCTGCCGGGGCCGCAGCCGACGTCGAGCAGGCTGGTGCCGGGCGTGAGCCGGTCCAGCAGGTAGGCGCACGAGTTCTCCGCGGTGCGGGCCGCGTGCGACCGGACGACGACGCCCGGATGGCCGTGGGTGTAGGTGTCGCGGGGCACGGGCTCAGCCTGGCACGGCGCTCAGCCGGGCACCCGGCGGATCCGGATCGGGCCCTTCGCCGTCGACGGGTCCACGACCCGGCCGGACTGCACGATCTCGACCCGCCCGGCGTCGACGAGCCGGCGCGCGGCCATCCGCGCCGGTTCCATGAGGTCGCGCCAGCCGTCGGGGTCGACGGCGCGGGCCGCCTCGGACGGGCAGATCGTCGCCCCGCCCTTCCTGCGGTCGAGCAGCCCGGTGATCGCCGACTCCAGCTCGGTGTCGACCGGGCGGACCTTGCGCCTGCGGCAGCCCTGGGAGCAGTAGCGCACCTGCTCCCAGTCGTCGGCCCACTTCCTCCGCCACTCGATCCGCCGCCCGCAGACCACGCAGCTCTTCTCCTCCACGACCGTCATGGTCGTCCCGCCCGCGGCGCTCCGCTCGCCGAGAATCATCAGGGCCTGAGCAGCGCCACCCGGGCCGTGGCGCCGCCGGGCCGGGGGTTCAGCTGCGGGCGAGCACGGCCGCGTCGAGCGCCTCGCGCATGGCGGCCTCCGGACCGGGACGCCCGGTCATGAGCTCGACCTGCGCGACCGCCTGCTGCAGCAGCATCTCCAGGCCGGACACGATCCGCGCCCCGGCCGCCGCCGCGCCGCCCGCGACCACCGTCGGCCACGGCGCGTAGACGGCGTCGAGCAGCACGGTCCCCGGCCGCCAGCGCGCACCGGCCAGTGCGTCGGCCGCCCCCGCCGGGAGGGTGGAGACGACCGCGTCGGCGCCCTCGAGCAGCCGCGCCGCGGCGGGCGGGTCGGTGAGCACCGCGTGCACCGTCACCTCGGTGCCGAGCCGCTCGGCGGTCCCGCGCAGCGCGGAGGTCCGGCCCGCGTCGCGGACCAGGACGTCGACGGCGTCGACCTCCATGTCGTGCAGCGCTGCGACGGCGGCCTGCGCGGTCCCGCCCGCCCCGAGCACCACGGCGCGCCCGCCGCCCGCGCCCGCGGCGCGCAGCGAGCGCGCGATGCCGGTGACATCGGTGTTGTGCGCGGTCGCGCCGGTGCCCTCGAAGACCAGGGTGTTGCCGGCGCCGATCGCGGCCGCCCCCGGCGCGACGTGGTCGGCGACGTCGAGCAGCACCCGCTTGAGCGGCATCGTCAGCGACAGCCCCGCCCACTCCGGGCCGAGCCCGGCGACGAACCCGGCCAGGCCCGCCTCGTCGACCTCGTGCCGGTCGTAGTACCAGCCGGTCAGCCCGAGCGCGGTGTAGGCGGCGTTGTGCAGCGCGGGCGAGAGCGAGTGGGCGATCGGGGAACCGAGGACGGCGGCGCGGCGGACGGGGGACGTGCTCATCCGAGCAGTATCCCGTGGCGGCTCAGACCGCCCGCGACGGCTCCCGCTGCGCGGCCCCCACGGTGCGCCGGGCCCGCGCCCAGCTCCACCAGCCGTGCACGACCAGCCCGGCGAACACGACGTAGACCGCGGCGGAGAACCACAGCCCCGAGGCCAGCTGCAGCGGCACGCCGACGGCGTCGACCAGCAGCCAGATCACCCAGAACTCGATGAACCGCAGACCCTGGGCGAGGAACGCGACCGCGGTGCCGACGAAGATCGCGGCGTCCGGCCAGGGCGCCCAGCTGGCGTCGAGCGCCTCGAGGACCAGCGCCATCACCACGGTTCCGCCGACGAGCAGCCCGACCAGCCCGAGCCGCTGCGCGGTGCTCGCCTGGCGGACCGCGAGGCCGTAGACCGGGTCGCGCCTGCGCAGCCACGCGACGAGCCCGAACACCGAGATGGCCAGCACGATGACCTGCCGGAACGCGAGCCCGCCCAGGTGTGCCGAGGCGTAGACGGTGAACAGCAGCACGCAGGCCGCCATCTGCACCGGCCAGGTCGCGAGGCTGCGCCGGCGCGCCAGGAACACCACGGCGATGGCGCCGATCTGCCCGACGAGCTCGGCCCACGACACGAACTGCCCGAACGCGGTCAGCCCGTGGTGCAGCAGGAGGTCCACGACGGTCCCCTTCCCGGACGCGGCGGGCGCGCCCCGTGACAGCAGACAACGACGGCGCCGTCCCCGCCCATCCCCGCCCGGTCCGGTGTGAGCGGACCCACACCGGCCTCAGGCGGGGTGGCCGCCGAGCCGGTCGCGGCGCACCTGGGTGACCGCACGGCCGTCGACCAGCACCAGGACGGCGTCGTGCTGGCCGACGGCGGCGGCGTCGAGCCGCGCGGTCGCGGCCGCGGTGGACTCGCCGTGGCCGACCGTCGCGGGCGGGGGACCGGCGTGCGCCCCGACCCGCTCGTCGGGGCGCAGTCCCACCAGGTCGGCGGGCCGCACGCTGCCGATGACGTCCGGTGCCGACCAGGTCACGGCGTCGGTCTCGCGCGGCAGCACCACCGGGACCGCGCCGCCGGGGCCCGCCCGGTCCAGGGCCGCGAGCAGCGCGGCGACGGTCGTCGTGGCCGGGGCGACGAGCAGCCCCGGCGCGTACGGGCCGACCGTGTCGCGCACCCGCGGCCCGGCGACGGCGTCGAGGAACCCCAGGCGGGTCAGCCAGTCGTCGTCGAAGTACTTCGACAGGTAGATCCGCCCGGAGTCGGGCAGCACCGCGACGACCACCGCGTCCGGCCCGGCCTCGACGGCCACACGCAGCGCCGCGGCCACCGCAGTCCCCGACGAGCCGCCGACCAGCAGACCCTCGGACCGGGCGAGGCTGCGCACCGTGCGCAGCGAGTCGCCGTCGCCGATCCGCTCGACGCGGTCGTGCACCGCCGGGTCGTAGACCCGCGGCCAGGTGTCGGTGCCGGTCAGCGGGTGCAGGTAGTGGCCGACGGCCTCGACGTAGTACGGGCTGCCGTCGCCGCCGCCGTAGCGGGAGGTCCACGGGTCGGCCGCGACGACGGTGACGCCGTGCCGGCGCAGGTACCGGCCGGCGCCGGTGAGGGTGCCGCCGGTCCCCACCCCCGCGACGAGGTGGGTGACCCGGCCGCCGGTCTGCGCCCAGATCTCCGGGCCGGTCGTCCGCTCGTGCACGGCCGGGTTGGCCGGGTTGTCGTACTGGTCGGCGAGCCAGCCGCCGGAGGTCTCGGCGGCGATCCGGCCGGCCAGCCGTCGCACGTGGCGCGGGTCGTCCTGGGGCACCAGTCCCGGCGTGCGGACGACCTCGGCGCCGTAGGCACGCAGCAGCGCCTGCTTCTCGGCGGTGGTCCGGTCCGGCACCACGAACACCGCCCGGTAGCCGCGGGCGGCGGCGACCATCGCCAGGCCGATGCCGGTGTTGCCCGAGGTGCCCTCGACGATCGTGCCGCCCGGGCGCAGCGCCCCGGACTCCTCGGCGTCGAGCACCATCGCCAGCGCGGCGCGGTCCTTCACCGAGCCGCCCGGGTTGGTCCACTCGGTCTTGACCCAGACCTGCGCCGACCCCTCGGGCACGATGCGGCGCAGCCGGACCAGCGGGGTGGCCCCGACCGCGTCGAGCACCGAGTCGTACACCGCACCGGCTTCCCCGTCCGACCCCATGGCGACGATGGTCCGCCACGGGGTGGGAGGCTGCACCGTGTGGGTGGTTCGGAGCGCACGGTCCTGGTCCTGGGTGGTCGCAGCGAGATCGGGCTGGAGGTCGCCGAACGGCTCGCCGCCGGGGACACCGACACGGTCGTGCTGGCCGCGCGCCGCCCGGAGGCGCTGACCGCGGAGGCGGCCCGGGTCCGGGCCGCGGGCGCCGCGGTGGACACCGTCGCCTTCGACGCCGACGACCTCGCCGGCCACCGCCCGCTGCTCGACGACGTGACGGCGCGCCACGGGCGGATCGACGTCGCCGTCGTCGCGTTCGGGATCCTCGGCGACCAGGCCCGCGCCGAGACCGACGCCGCGCACGCCGCCGCGATCGTGCACACCGACTACCTCGCCCAGGTGCACCTGCTCACCGAGCTGGCCCAGGTGCTGCGCGCGCAGGGGAGCGGGACGCTGGTCGTCTACTCCTCGGTGGCCGGCGTGCGGGTGCGGCGCGCCAACTACGTCTACGGCAGCGCCAAGGCCGGGCTCGACGGGTTCGCCTCCGGCCTGGCCGACGCGCTGCACGGGACCGGGGTGCGGCTGGTGCTGATCCGCCCGGGGTTCGTCGTCGGCCGGATGACCGAGGGGATGAGCCCGGCGCCGCTGTCGTCGACGCCCGCGCAGGTCGCCGACGCGACGGTGCGCGCGGTCCGGCGCGGGCGGGGCAACGCCGACGTCTGGGTGCCCGGCACCCTGCGGCTGCTGTTCCTCGGGCTGCGGCTGCTGCCCCGCGCCGTCTGGCGTCGGATGCCCCGTTAGCGACACGGTCTACAGGCGAACGGTGTCCCGCGATCTGCGTGTGGCACTTCCCCTGGAGTGACCGGGCTCATATCGTCGCGTGCGCATCCTGTTGGACGACGACGTCTGAGGTGAACCACCGTGGGACACACCCGTGGAGCAATCGTCCGGAGCGCTCCGGGCAAGTACGAGGTCGTCGACCTCGAACTCGACGAGCCGCGCCCCGGCGAGATCGAGGTCAAGATGGTCGCGTCGGGGCTGTGCCACTCCGACGACCACATCGCCACCGGGGACATCCCGGTCGGCACCTACCCGTTCGCCGGTGGACACGAGGGTTCCGGCATCGTCACCCGCGCCGGGGCGAACAAGAAGGGCCTCAAGGAGGGCGACCACGTCGTCTTCTCGTTCCTGCCCTCCTGCGGGCACTGTCGCTGGTGCGCCAGCGGCATGCAGAACCTCTGCGACCTCGGCGCGGGCCTGCTCGCGGGCACCCGCTGGGAGGAGCCCACGACCCGCCTGCGGCTCGCCGACGACGGCACCCCGGTCGGCCAGATGTGCGGCATCTCGACCTTCTGCGAGACCACCGTGGTCTCCGAGGACTCCTGCGTGAAGGTCCCCGACGACATCCCGCTCGAGGTCGCCTGCCTGGTCGGCTGCGGCGTCGGCACCGGCTGGGGCTCCGCGGTCAACGCCGGCGGCGTGCAGCCGGGCCACACCACGATCGTCATGGGCATCGGCGGCATCGGCATCAACGCGGTCCAGGGTGCCTCGCACGCGGGCGCCGCGAACATCATCGCCGTCGACCCGGTCGCGCTGAAGCGCGAGAAGGCCCAGGAGCTCGGCGCCACGCACGCGGTGGAGACGATGGAGGAGGCCACCGAGATCGCGAAGCAGTTCACCAACGGTCAGGGCGCCGACCAGACCATCGTGACCGTCGGCGTCGTGAAGCCCGACCACGTCGGGCAGGCGATGGCCTCGATCCGCAAGGCGGGCACCGTCGTCGTCACCGCGCTCGGCGACATCAACTCGACCGAGCCGCTGCCGGTGTCGCTGGCCGACGTCACCCTGTTCCAGAAGCGGATCCAGGGCGCGATGTTCGGCATGTCCAACCCGAACTGGGACATCCTGCGCCAGCTGGAGCTCTACCGCGCCGGCGCGCTGAAGCTCGACGAGCTGGTCACCACCACCTACACCCTGGACCAGGTCGCGACGGCCTACGAGGACATGCACGCGGGCAAGAACATCCGGGGCGTCATCCGCTACTGAGCACTGGCAGGCTCCGGGGCATGGTCTACGTACTCGACGGACACAACGACCTGCCCTGGGCGCTGCGCGAGCTCTCCGGCGGCGACCCGGCCCGCGAGCCGGACGTCGCCGCCGGGGACCCGCGGCTGCACACCGACCTCCCGCGGCTGCGGGCCGGCGGGGTCGGCGCCCAGTTCTGGTCGGTCTACGTGCCCGGCGAGCTGGGCCACGACGAGGCCGTCACCGCGGTGCTCGACCAGGTGGACCGGGTGCGGCGGCTGCTGGCCGCCCACCCGGACGCCCTGGCGTTCGCCGACACCGCCGACGACGTCGACGCCGTCGTCGGCTCCGGGCGGGTCGCCTCCCTGATGGGGGCCGAGGGCGGGCACTGCATCGCCGACTCCCTCGCCGTGCTGCGGGTCCTGCGCGGGCTCGGGGTCCGCTACCTGACCCTGACCCACAACCTGAACAACAACTGGGCCGACTCGGCCACCGACACGCCCCGTCACGACGGGCTGTCGGAGTTCGGCCGCGGGGTCGTCGCCGAGATGAACCGCATCGGCATGATCGTCGACCTCTCGCACGTCGCGCCGGCGACGATGCACCAGGCCCTCGCCGTCACCACCCGCCCGGTGCTGTTCACCCACTCCGGCGCCCGCGCCGTCACCGACCACCCGCGCAACGTCCCCGACGACGTGCTGGAGGCCCTGCCCGGCAACGGCGGCGTGGTCATGGCGACGTTCGTGCCCCGCTTCGTCTCCACCGCCGTGACCGCGTGGGACGGGCGGGTCCGGGAGGCGATGGCCGAGGCCGGGGCCGACCACCGCGACCTCGCCGCCCGGAACCGTTTCATCGCGGGCTGGGACGGTCCGGAGCAGCCCCGCGCGACCCTCGCCGAGGTCGTCGCGCACGTCGAGCACCTGCGCGAGGCAGCCGGGATCGACCACGTCGGCATCGGCGGCGACTTCGACGGCACCACCGAGTTGCCCGAGGAGCTCTCCGACGTCTCCACCTACCCGCGGCTGCTCGACGCGCTCGCCGACCGCGGGTGGAGCGCGGAGGACCTGGCGAAGCTGGCCCACCGCAACGCGCTGCGGGTGCTGCGCGACGCCGACGCCTGAGCGGCCCGGCGGCGGGTCACGGCGTCCCGGTGGGGCGCGGACCGGCCAGCGCCGTCGCCGCGGACGCCGCGATCCGCAGCGAGCCGACCGCCGTCGGGTGGAACGGGTCGGGGGTGGCGAGCCCCATGATGTCCGGCGGCATCCGGTCGCGGTCCGGGTCGCACAGCGGCGCCAGGGCCGGCGCGGCGGTGCTGAACCCGAAGCGGGCGGCGCCGTCGGCCAGCACGTCGTTGAGCCGGCGGTTCCGCTCGGCGAGCAGGTCGAGCTTGGCCTGGTCCAGGCCCGGGGTGCCGGCCGGGCCGCGCATGTCCGCGCAGGTCGGGTCGAACCGGGCCGGGAACGGGTCGTAGGACAGGGTGACCACCACCCGCGGGCGCCCCGGCAGCGTGTCGAGGTCGGTGAACAGGGCGCCGACGTCGCGGGCGAACCCGGCGAGGCGGGACTCGAACTCGCCGTCGGAGAGCCGGTCGTCGCAGGTGGCGAGGCCGTAGCAGTACAGCAGGAAGTCCGACCAGGCCAGGTCGTTCGGGCCGACCGCGACGACCACCCACTGCAGGTTCCGGACCTGCTTGAGCCGCCCGACCTGCGGGTCGACGGTGACGCCCTCGCGCAGCTGCGGCCCGCGCAGCCCGGTCGCGACGCCCGCCCCGGCGCAGGCCAGGTTCAGGACGTCCTCGCCGCGCAGCCGGGCCAGCTCGGCGGCGGTGGAGTCGGTGCTGCGCCCGCAGGCGCGGTCCTCGTCGGTGACGGTGCCGTCGTCCTGCCGCAGCGGCGGGCCGCCGATCCGGGCCGCGCGGGAGTCCCCGATCACCGCGCCCGCGACCCCGGTGACCGCGGGCCCGACCGGCGACGGGGTGACCGTCGCCGCCCCGACCAGGTCGGTCAGCGAGGTGACCCGCCCCAGACCGGTGAGGGTGCCGTGCAGCGCGGCGACCCCGGCGCCCGCCCACAGCAGCACCGACGCGGTCACCGCGACGACGGTCATCCGCCCGATCGGCCCGGCCAGGTCGTCCCAGTGCACCGGCCGGTACCGGCGGGTGCGGGTGCGGCGCAGCGCCAGCAGCAGCCGCGCGGTCGCCATCAGCCCGCTGCCCAGCAGCGCGACCAGCACGATGCCCGCGGCGCCCCACAGGTACCAGGTCACGAACCCCTCACCGAGGTCGCGGACCGCGTCGCCGGCACCGTCGACGGTGTGCGGGCCCAGCACCGGGCCGTTGTCGGCGGGCCGCTTCAACGGCCCGATCGACAGCCGCGGCCGGATCGGACCCCACACCTGCACGGTCGTGAGGTCGAACTCGGCGTTGCCGAGCTGGGCGATCTGCGCGGGCCCCGACAGCGTCAGCGGCGGCACCCGGGCGCCCACGCCGACGTCCTGGCCGAACACCTCGACGTGGTTCTCCGGCGTCAGCAGGATCACCAGCGGGACACCGACGACGGCGATCAGCCCGAGCAGCGCCAGTGTGGGCAGCGACCGGGCCTCACGCAGCAGCGCGCGGGGCCAGGACCGGGAGGTGGGACGGGCGGCCACCGTCAGTGTGCGGGGCGGGACACGAGGTGGAGGGGCACGGCCCCATGGTGGCCCGGGGGACGGGCCGGAGTCACGGACGTCGTGGGGTGGCGTCGGACTCCCCGGCGGGTGGCTCCCGGCGCGCGGCCGCGCGGCGATCAGGCTCCCCGGCGCCCGGGTCCCGCGCAGCCGCGGGGCGAGCCGTGTCGCCGTGACGGTGCCGGCACCGTCGCGTTCGACGTCGTCGGCGAGGGCGTCCGTGTGCGCGACCAGGCCGTCGAGGTCCAGCCCGGCCGGGACGGCGACGTCGAGCACCCGCCACAGCCGGACGCCCTCCGCGCCGCGGCGCAACAGCGCGACGGCGCCGCGGGCGTTGCCGCGCTGGGCGTGGGTCAGCCCGACCGCGAGCTGCGCCAGCGCCCGCCACAGGTCGCGGGTGTCGTCGCCCGCGTCCTTCCAGGCACCCTCGAGGATCTCGTGGGCGTTGAACGGCAGGCCCGAGTCGAGCAGCCGCTGGGCCTCGGTGACGGCGTCGGCGGGGGAGAGCACCAGGTCCTCGGGCACCCGCTCGACGCCGGGTGCGCCGTGCGGGAGCGGACGCCCGGCGGCGTCGCGGGGGCGGGCGTTGCGGGCACGGCCCCGGTCGTCGCGGTCGCGGGAACGGGTCATGGCTGCGAGCGTGCCAGCTCTCCGGTTAGCGTGCGTCATGATCACCGAACTGTTCGACGTCCGCGGCAGGGTGGCCGTGGTCACCGGCGGCACCAGCGGCATCGGCCGCATGATCGCGGGCGGTCTCGCCGAGGCCGGGGCGCGGGTCTACGTGTCCAGCCGCAAGGCCGACGCCTGCGCCGACACCGCCGCGGAGATCGGCGGCACCGGCATCGCCGCGGACCTGTCGTCGGAGGACGAGTGCGTCCGGCTGGCCGCCGAGGTCGGGGAGCGCGAGGAGCGGGTGCACCTGCTCGTCAACAACGCGGGCGCGACCTGGGGTGCGCCGCTGGAGGAGTTCCCGGCGCACGCCTGGGACAAGGTGCTCGACCTCAACCTGAAGGCGCCGTTCTTCCTGACCCGGGCGTTCCTGCCGCTGCTGGAGGCCGCCGGGTCGGCCGAGGACCCGGCCCGGGTGATCAACATCGGCAGCATCGACGGGCTGCGCGTCCCCGAGCTGCCGAACTACAGCTACTCGGCCAGCAAGGCCGGGGTGCACCAGCTGACCCGGGTGCTGGCCCGCGACCTCGCCGGGCGCGGGATCACCGTGAACGCGATCGCGCCGGGGCCGTTCCCGTCGCGGATGATGCGCGCCACGCTGGAGGCGGCGGGCGACGAGATCGCCGACTCCACCCCGCTCGGACGCCTGGGCAAGCCCTCGGACGTCGTCGGGGCGACGCTGTTCCTGGCCGGGGCCGCCGGGTCGTACGTGACCGGCGCGGTGCTGCCGGTCGACGGGGGGATCTGGACGACGCGCTGACCCGGCGCCGCATCGCGGCGCTCAGCCGGACTGCAGCGGCCCGAGCTCGGTGGTGAACCGGTCGAGGAACCCCGGCCAGTCCGCCACCGGGCCGGTCGGGCGCACCACGAACTTGGTGAGGCCGCCGTCGGCGTGCCGGCGGACCAGCTCGGCGACGCCGTCCCAGCCGTCGCCGACGATGTCGCGCCAGTCCACGTCCGGACGCTGGGCCCCGGCGAGCGCCCGGGCGGGGCCGGGGTCCGCGCCGGGCGGGGCGACCCACAGGTTGGTGCCGTAGTGGTCGTCGTCGATCGTGCGGCCGGCGTCGCGGGCGGCGGTCTCGATGATCCCGCGGGCCCGGGCGGTCTCGGCGGGGGTGAGGAAGCTGGCGAGCCAGCCGTCGGCGAGCCGCCCGGCGCGCCGGAGCCCGGCGTCGGCGCGTCCGCCCAGCCACAGGTCGAGCGGGGCGGCCGGGCGGGGGAGGACGGCGGCGTCGTCGAGGGTGAAGAACTCGCCGTGGTGGGTCACGGAGTCCTCGGTGAGCAGCCGGCGCAGCACCACGAGGGACTCCTCGAACACCGCGGCGCGCCGGCCCGGTACGGGGTGCAGCTGCCGGTCGCAGGGCTGGGCGGCCTGCAGCCCGAACACCGGCAGGATCCGCCGGGGGGCGAGCACCGCCAGCGACGCGAGCTCGGAGGCGAGCAGCATCGGGTTGCGCCCGGGCAGCACCGTGACGCTGGTGCCGACCTTCAGGGTGCGGGTGCGCGCCGCGGTCCAAGTGCTGCCGACCATCGGGTCGACCACCGACTTCGACGCGATGTCGGCCAGCCACAACGAGTCGACGGCGGAGGCGTCGAGGGCGTGGAGCAGCTCGTCGAACTCGTCGGCGAAGGTGGGCAGGTCGCGGGCCCCGACGAGGCCGAGACCGATGCGGACCTTGCCGTGCGGGGAGTCGACCACTCACTCACCGTAGGTGATCGGTCACCCGTTCGGGAACATTCAGTCCGACTCGAGCGGCCCCAGCTCGGCGACGAACTCGTCGAGGAACCGGGCCCAGTCCTGCGCCGGGGCGGCGGGGCGCACCACGAACTTGGTCAGCCCGCCCTCGACGTGGCGGCGGATCTGCTCGGCGGCGCCGTCCCAGCCGCGGGCGACCAGCTGCTCGGGGTCGGCGTCGGGCCGCTGCTGGGCGGCCCGGAGCAGCGCGTGGTCGGCGGCGGCACCGGACCCCTCGCCGGGCAGCACGACGGTGACGTTGGTGCCGTAGTGGTCGTCGTCGATCTCCCGGCCGGCGTCGCGGGCGGCGGCCTCGATGACGGTGCGGGCGCGGGCGGACTCGTCGGGGGTGAGGAAGCTGCCCAGCCAGCCGTCGGCGAGCCGGCCGACCCGGCGCAGGCCGACCTCGGCGCGCCCGCCCAGCCACAGGTCGAGCGGGCGGGCCGGGCGCGGTGCGACGGTCGCGTCGTCGAGGGTGAAGAACTCGCCGTGGTGGGTCACCGACTCCTCGGACAGCAGCCGTCGCAGCACCACGAGGGACTCCTCGAACACCGCGGCCCGGGTGCCGGGGACGGGGAACAGCTGGCGCTCCGACGGCGTCGCCGCCCGGATGCCGAACGCGGGCAGGATCCGCTTCGGCGCCAGCACCGCCAGTGACGCGAGCTCGGCCGCGAGCAGCATCGGATTGCGGCCGGGCAGGATCGTGACGCCGGTGCCGACCTTGAGCGTCCGGGTCCGGGCGGCCGCCCAGGTGGTACCGACCAGCGCGTCGACGCCGGGGGCGGAGACGAGGTCGGGCAGCCACAGCGAGTCGACGCCTGCGCGTTCGAGGGCGTCGACGAACTCGTCGAACTCCGAGCCGGGGTCGGTGGCGCGCAGCCCCACCGAGCCGACGCCGATGCGGACCTTGCCGTGCGGGGACGTCACCACGCCGGTCGACGCTACCCCGCGTCAGCGGCCCCGGCGCGGGTCGCGGCCGCTGTTGCCGAGCGCCCGGTGGAACGCCGGTGCGTCGCCCCCGACGGCGACGACCGGCCCGAACAGGCCCGCCCGGGACGCCTCCTGGCCGGGCTCCGACATCGCGGTGGTGAACTCCAGGACGGCGGCGACGGCGTCGTCGTCGGGGGTGAAGGGGCTGCCGGTCGCGACGGCGAGGTCCCAGCCGTGCAGGACCAGCTCGTCGAGCGCGATGACCCCCGCGACCTCGGCCGGCAGGTCCAGCCCACCCGCGGCGGTGAAGCCCTCCCAGGCGGCAGGTTCGCGCCAGGCCTCGGCCAGCGCGGTGAGCCGGGCCGGGACCGCGGTGCGCCAGTCCGCGACGAGGTGCGCGGCGTCGGCGCTCGGCGCTGTACCCGCGGCCTCGGGGGACTTCTGCGCCGCGACCCGGAACGCCCACGCCAGACCGTGCAGGTGGTCGAGGAGGGCGGCGACGGTCATGTCGTCGCAGGGGGTCGGGTCGTGGAGCTGGTCGTCGCGGACACCGGCGACGACGTCGGCGACGGCGCGGGCGGTCGGGGCGAGATCGAGCACGGATGCCACCTCCGGTCGGGTCGGCGCCCCACGGTCGCGGGGCCCTGCCCGTTCCGACCGGTCGCGGCGCGCCGACTCATCGCACCGCGTGTCTTTCGACACCCGGTAGAAGGTGGTGCGGGGGATACGGCAGAGTGGAGTCCGACGTCCCGTCCGCCTGGAGGAAGCACCGTCATGAACGACCCGTCCCTCGTCGCCAAGGCCTTCCGCGTCGTGGCGATCGCCGAGGCGCTGTCCTGGACCGGCCTGCTGATCGGCATGTTCTTCAAGTGGGTGCTGGCCACCACCGAGGTCGGGGTGCAGGTCATGGGGCCGATCCACGGGGCGCTGTTCGTCGCCTACGTGCTCGTCACGCTGTGGACCGCGCGGCTGTTCCGCTGGGACCTGCGCA
Organism: Pseudonocardia sp. TMWB2A; assembly: GCF_017312135.1. Taxonomy (NCBI): domain Bacteria; kingdom Bacillati; phylum Actinomycetota; class Actinomycetes; order Pseudonocardiales; family Pseudonocardiaceae; genus Pseudonocardia; species Pseudonocardia sp. TMWB2A. Next base: position 4,211,615 of record NZ_QKQY01000002.1, on the reverse strand, counting down.
CCACCGTGATCGGCCTGCTCGCGAGCATCCCGCCGCTGACGACGATCTGGTTCGAGCGCCACGCCGGCGCCACCGGCCGCCTCGACCCGGCCCGCGCCCAGCCCGTCGCCGGCTGAGACCTCCCGGATTCCCGTGCCGCTCTTGACGGTTGAGGTAAGCCTAGGCTAACTTCAGCTTGTCGCTTCGTGGTGGGAGCGGCGCGTCAGTTCGGGAAACACGGCCCGGCCGCATCGACCACAGCGGCCGGGCCGTCCCGCGTTCCGGGGTCGGTGTCGGTCTCGACGGTCCCGCGGAACCCGGCGGCGCCGTTCCCGGCCCTCCGGGAGCATCCGCTCCCGCCCACGGCTTGACAGCGTAGGTAAGCCTTGGCTAAGTTTCACGTGTCGCTTCGTGGTGGGAGCGGCGCGTCAGTTCGGGACGAGGGCCCGGTCGCTCGACCACGGCGACCGGGCCCTCACACGTTTCCCGCTCCTCACGCGTCCGGGTGGGCCAGCGCCCGGTACACCGGCCGCAACGCGTCGGTCAGCCGCCCGCCGCCGGACCGCAGCGACGGCTCGGGCACCTGGTCCAGCACCGCGCCCGGCTCGGTGTCCGGCGGCCGCGGGGGAGCGGACCCCGCCGTGCCCTCCCAGAAGCTGTCCAGCAGGTCCGCCAGCGGCGCCGGCCCGGCCGGTCCGGACGGGCCGTCGCCACTGTCGCGCTCGGCCCGCAACCGCTCCAGCAGCGTGTCCCGGTCGCGTCCGCGCAGCGTGAGCAGGGTGAACGGGTCGGTGTCGCAGCGCTCGGCCAGCACGTAGAACACCGCGGCCAGGTGCTTGCACGGCACCGTGTGGTCCGGGCACGAGCAGTCCTGCGACAGGTCGGCGCCCGCGGCCGGGAACAACGAGAGCTCCAGGCCGTCGAGCAGCTCCTCGATCTCCGGGGGCACGGTCCCCGACAGCAGGGCCGCGGTGTACCAGGCGTCGGCGGCCAGGGCCTGCTCCACGCGCCGCCACTGCGTCTTGTCCCAGACCCCCAGCCCGATCCGGACCCGGTACGGCTGCGGCCGGGTGCCCTGCACCAGCGCGACCACGGCGCCCGCGTCGACGTCGAGGGACACGATCTGCCCCGACCGGGCGTAGCTGCGGCCACGCGAGAGCCGCCCGCCGACGCCGAGCCGCTCCAGCACCGCCAGGAACCGCGCCGACCACCAGGTCCGGGCGACCGCGCCCCTCGACGCGTGGATCCGGATCCCGCCCTCGACGCGGCGCGGCGGCCCACCGGTGAAGTCCTCCTGCGCCCAGAACGGCCGGTCACTCATCGGCGTCGCCCGTCTCCTCGTCGGGGTCGGCCACCGCGTCCGAGCCGAGCGCGAACACCGCACGCAGCTCGGAGGTCGACAGCGACGTCAGCCAGTCCTCCCCGCCGGTCACCACCATGTCCGACAGCGACCGCTTCGCCGTGACCAGATCCTCGATCCGCTCCTCGACCGTCCCCGGGCACACGAACCGGCGCACCTGCACCGCGCGCCGCTGCCCGATCCGGAACGCCCGGTCGGTGGCCTGGTCCTCCACCGCCGGGTTCCACCACCGGTCCAGGTGGATCACGTGGTTCGCCGCGGTGAGCGTGAGCCCGGTGCCGCCCGCGCGCAGCGAGAGCAGGAACAGCGACGGTCCCTCCCCGGACTGGAACCGGGCGACCATCTCGTCGCGCCGCTTCTTCGGGGTGCCGCCGTGCAGGTAGAGCACCTCGGTGTCGAACCGCGCCGACAGGTGCGGGCGCAGCATCGCGGCGAACTCGGTGTACTGGGTGAACAGCAGCGCCCGGTCCCCGGCGGCGAGCACCGGCTCCAGGATCTCCTCCAGCCGGGCGACCTTGCCCGAGCGGTGCCGCCCGCCGCTGCGGTGGATCGGGGACCCGTCGTGCAGCAGCTGCGCGGGGTGGTTGCAGACCTGCTTGAGCTTGCTCATCGCGGCCAGCACGTTGCCGCGGCGCTCGATGCCGTCGCTGCCCTCGATCTTCTCCATCATGTCGTCGACGACGGTCCGGTACAGCGACGCCTGCTCCCGGGTGAGCCGGTGGTCGGCCACGATCTCGATCTTCTCCGGCAGGTCGTCGATCACCGTGGGGTCGGTCTTCACCCGCCGCAGCAGGTAGGGCCGGGTGATCCGGCGCAGCATGCGGGCCGTCCCGGCGTCGCGGTGGCGCTCGATCGGCACAGCGAACCGCTGCCGGAACACCTCCGGCACCCCGAGCACGCCGGGGTTGAGGAAGTCCATCACCGACCACAGCTCGGCCAGCCGGTTCTCCATCGGGGTTCCGGTCAGCGCGACCCGGTGGCCGGCGTCGAACGACCGCATCGTGCGCGACGCCGCCGCGTGCGCGTTCTTGATCATCTGGGCCTCGTCGAGGACGAGCCGGTGGAACCGCCACGCCCGCAGGTCCTCGGCGTCGCGGGTCGCGGTCGCGTAGGTGGTGACGACGAGGTCGGCCTCGCCGAGCCGGGCGTGCAGGGCATCGCCGCGCGGGCGGGCGGCCCCGTGGTGGGCGTGCACCCGCAGGCCGGGTGCGAACGTCGCGGCCTCCCGCTGCCAGGTGCCGACCATCGACATCGGGCACACGATCAGGGTCGGGGCGCCGGTCGGCCCGCCGGACCGGTCGTGGGCCTCCAGGGCCAGCAGCTGGACGGTCTTGCCCAGCCCCATGTCGTCGGCCAGGCACGCCCCCAGCCCCAGCGACGACAGGAACGCCAGCCACGCCACCCCGCGCTCCTGGTAGGGGCGCAGCGTCGCGGTGAACCCCGGCGGCGACGGCACCGGCGTCAGCGTCGCCTCGGCGGTGCCCTCCAGCAGCGCCCCGAGGTGCCCGCGGGCGGACACGTCGGTCACCGGAAGCGGGGCGCCCGCCTCACCACGGGCCGCGGCCAGCACCTCGCCGACGGTGGGCGGCCGGTCCCGGTGGCGGCGCAGGAAGTCCAGCCCCTGGGCCAGCGCCTGGGCGTCGACGGCGACCCAGCGCCCGCGCAGCCGGACCAGCGGCGCCTTCGCCGCCACCAGCGCGGCGATCTCGGACTCGCCCAGCTCCTCGTCGCCGACGGCGAGCGACCAGCGGAACTCCGCCAGCTCGTCACGGCCCAGCCCGCCGCGGGTGATCACCCCCGGCGCCGGGGCCGACGACGCCGACAGCCGCAGCCCCAGCGGGCGGCGCCCGTCCCAGCCGCGCGGCAGCGCCACCCCGAACCCGGCCGAGAGCAGCGCGGGTGCGTCCCGGGTGAGGAACCGGTGGGCGCCGGTGACGTCGAGCTCGAGCCCGGTCGGGCGGGCCCGGCGCAGTGCGGGCACCAGCCCGGGCAGCACCTGCGCGGCCCGCCCCAGCTCGGCCAGCAGCACGTCCTGCGCGCCGGAGACCAGGGCGTCGGCCTCCCCGGCCCACACGCCGGCCGCGTCGAACACCAGGCTCGGGTCCTCGGTGGAGCGCAGCGCGAACTGGAGCTCCCACCGGGTGCCGTCGCCGGTCTGGTCGTCGAGGTCCGGGCCGGGGTCGGCCGGGTCGTGCAGGGTGGAGACCTCGGCGAGCCGGAACAGCGCGGTGGCGGCGCCGGGCTGCTCGCGGCCGACGTCGTCCCACACGGCCAGTGCCTCGCGCAGCACCCGCAGCCCGGCACCGGTCGCGGGCAGGTCCGCCGACGGGCCGGTCAGCGCGTGCAGCAGCGACGCCGGGGCGTCCGCGCGGGCGGGCAGCGGGACGGGCATCGCGGCGCTGCGCCCCAGCCGCTCGCGGACGGCGGCGTCGGTGAACCGGGCCAGCGCGGCGTCGACCAGGGTGTCCGGGTCCTGCCCGGCGACGTCGCCGGGGCGGCGCTGCTCGGCCCGTGCGACCGGGGGCAGCCGCCGCACCAGGTCGGCGCGGGCGACCGCGTCGAGACCCTGGACGACCGGGCGCCAGCGCGCCGCGGGCCGGCCGGACTCGGCGAGCAGCACCGGCAGCACCCGGCCGCGGGCCGCGAGCTCCTCGGCCAGCCGGGCGAGGTCGGCGAGGTGGGCGAACCCGGCGCCGTAGCGGACCTCGTCGGAGGGGTCGGTCAGCTCGGAGGGGTCGACGACGACCGCGGGCACCGTCCACGGCGCCAGCGTCGGCGTGCCTCGGCTCCGGGTGCGCGGCCGGGACCGGACCAGGCCGGGGGAGTCCTGCGGGCCCGACGGGTGCGAGGGCAGCAGCACCGTCACCGACGCCGGCTTGCCCGGATGGATCGCGGCCAGCTCGTCCGACGGCACCGCGAACGGGTGCGGCCGCGCCGTGCGCAGCGACCGGCGGTCGGTGCGGGGGGTGCGCTCGCCGTCCTCCGCCCACAGCAGGACGCCCCGGGTGGGGGAGTGCAGGGCGTGGACGACGAACACACCCCCACGCTAGAGGCGACCCCCGACAGCGACCGCGTGCAGGAGCCCGGCCGCGGCCGCGCACGCCTCGTCGGTGATCACGTGCTCGTCGCCGTCGTCGATCCGCAGGTCCACCCGCGCACCGCCGGCGACCAGCAGCGATGCGGTCTCGGTGACCCGGTGCGCGGGCACCCACGGGTCGTGCGAGATCGACCGCAGCACCGCCGGGGTCGGGGCCAGCGCCCCGGCCGGTGGCGCCGGGACCGGCTCCGGACCGACGAACCCGCCGGTGAACAGCACCAGTCCCGCGCACGGGCGCGGGTCGCGCACCAGTAGGTGGTGCGCGGCCAGGCAGGCGCCCTGGGAGAACCCCCACAGCACCACCCGGTCCCGGCCGACACCGGCGTCGGCGAGCCGGGCCAGCTCGTCGTCGACGATGCCCAGGGCACGCAGCAGCGCGTCGCGGTTCTCGTCGAACGGCTCCAGGAACGGCTTCGGGTACCAGCTGCCGCCCGGCGCCGGCGGCGCGACGAACCGGGCGGGCACGTCCCCGAACCGGGCCGCGGTGGCCCGCATGTCGTCGGGGTCGCGGCCCCGCCCGTGCAGGGCGAGCACGACCAGCGGCGCGTCCGGATCCCCCCAGGTCGCCATCAGTCCTCGATCGGTTCCAGCTTGGCGAAGATCTCCTCGCGCCGGTGCTCGAACTGCTCGGGCAGCTGGAACCGGGTCCCGAGCTCCTGCGGGGACTCGTCGCAGGTCCAGCCGCCCTCGTCGTGGGTGACGGCCAGCTCGAACAGCGCCCCGCTCGGCGTCCGGACGTAGACGCTCTTGAAGTACTTGCGGTCCTTGAGCTCGGAGATGTCGGTGTAGCCGGCGCCCTCGATGTCGAACTTCACCGCGTCCTGGTTCGCCAGGTCGGACACGTTCCACGCGAAGTGGTGGTAGGTGCCCGCGCCGTAGCGCCAGGTGCCCTGGTCATCGCGGCGGTTGACGGTGATCTCCAGGTGGTTGCCGACCTTCGCGTCGCCGATCCGCAGGCCGAATACGTCGCCGTCCTCGACGGGGGCGCCCTGGGCGAAGAACGAGGTGTCGGCGAACTCGACCATCCGGTCCGGGGTGGTCATGTGCACCCCGACGCCGTGGATGCCGTGGATCGCGTGCTCACCGGGCACACCGTTGCCCTCGTAGCCGCGCCGCGGGTCGCCGGTGGTGCCGACGAACTGGTACTCGATGCCCGACGGGTGCCGGAACGCCAGGCGGCGCCGGTCGAAGCGCTCCAGGTCGGTCGCCTCGACGTCGTGCGAGCGCAGCCGCGCCGACCAGTAGTCCAGCGAGTCCTCGGGCACCGACAGCAGCACCTCGCGGGCCTGGTTGGTGCCGCGGGTGCCGAACTGGCCCGCCTGCGCCCACGGGAACGTGGTCACGACGCTGGACGGGTCGCCGTCGGCGTTGGAGTAGTAGAGGTGGTAGATCGGCAGCGAGCCGTCGAACAGGACGGTGCGCTTGATGAAGCGCATGCCGAGGATCTTCGTGTGGAAGTCGACGTCCTCCTGGGCGCCGGCGACGGACAGGGTCACATGGTGCGAGCCTTCGACATGAGCCACGTGCCCGACGCTAGGAACACCGCGGCCGCGGCACATCGCCGACGGGCGCAGACCGCTGTCGCCCGCGTGCACGCCCGCACCGGCCCGGCGGGCGGCTACGGCGTGACTAGGCTGGGTGCGGCCACCAGCACGACCAGGAGCCGCCGATGACGACCGTCGCCGACCGTCCCACCGACTCCGGACCCGGCTCCGTCCCCGGACCGGACGGCGTCTCCTTCACCACCGTCACCGGCGACCTGCCCGCCCCCGGCGACGACCGGCTCGTGCTGGTCGTGGCGCTCGCGGGCAGTGCCCTGCTCGGCGACGGCGAGCCGCTGGTCCCCGGGCGGTGGGCGCTGCTGGACCCGGCCCACCCGGGGACCCCCACCGCGGACCGGGCGTTCCGCGCGCTGTGCGTGCGGTTCCCGCGCGACCGCGTCGAGCCCCGCGGCGAGCCCCTCACCGGGGTGGCGGGCACCGCCTTCGACGCCGGCCCCGGCCTGGCCGGCTACGTCTGCGACACTCTGCGCCACCTCGACGCGCACCGGCTCGCGATGGGTCCGCACGCCGCCGTCGCGGTGCGGCACGCCGTGGACCTGGTCGGGGTGCTGCTGCGGAGCACCGCCGGTGCCGAGCCCGCCCCGCACTGCGACCTGCTGGACCGGATCAAGGCCCACGTCGAGGCGCACCTCGGCGACCCGGACCTCGCCCCCGCCGGGATCGCCGCCGCGCACTTCGTCTCCGCGCGCCACCTGCACAACCTGTTCGCGGGGACCGGCACGAGCGCCGCGGCCTGGATCCGCGCGCGGCGGGTCGAGATGTGCCGGCGCGACCTGGCCGACCCCGCACTGGCCGACGTGCCCGCCGCGGCGATCGGGTCGCGGTGGGGGTTCCGCGGGCCGTCGCACTTCGGGCAGGTGTTCAAACGCGCGACGGGCCTGACCCCCGCGGCCTACCGGGAGGGCGCCCGCTCGGCGAGCAGCTCGTCGAGCTGCTCGTAGCCCTCGTTCACCCCGACGTCCATCCCCGAGGCGAGCATCGCGTCGCGGGCGGCGAACGAGTCGTAGAGCGACTCCGCGACCAGCCGGGTCCGCCCGCCGGGCAGCGGGGTCAGGGTCATCGTCTCCAGGCAGACGCTGTCGCCGAAGCCCTCGAAGGTGAAGGTCTGCACGATCCGCTCGGGGGCCCGGACCTCGTGGAACGAGCCGAAGAAGCGGTACTCGCCGCCCTCGTCGGCGTGGGTGTAGCGGTAGCCGCCGCCGGTCGCGGCGTCCCAGCGGTGCACGGTCATCGTCAGCCCGCGCGGGCCCAGCCAGCGCACGACCTTGTCCTCGTCGACGTGGGCGTCGAAGACCCGCTCCGGCGGGGCGTCGAACTCGCGGGTGATGCGGATGGCGGGCAGGTCGTCGACGGTGTCGATGGCCGTGCCGCGGGTACCGGTGGTGCTCATGCCGTCTCCTCGTGCTCGGTGGGTGCGCCCTCGGCGAGCAGGTCGTCGAGGCGCGCGTAGCGCTCCTCCACCTGCCGCCGGTACCGCTCGATCCAGGCCGTCATCAGGTCGAAGACCTCCGCCTCGAGGTGCACCGGACGGCGCTGGGCCTGCCGGCTGCGCCGGACCAGCCCCGCGTCCTCCAGCACCCGGATGTGCTTGGAGACGGCCTGCACGGAGACGTCGTAGGGCTCGGCCAGCTCGTTCACGGTCGCGTCGGCCGTCGCCAGCCGGGCCACCATGTCGCGCCGGATCGGGTCCGCCAGTGCGGCGAAAACCCGGTTCAGCCGGTCCTCCACGTCTCCTCCTCGTTCAACCTCTCGATTGAATACACCGTAGCGCCGGGAGGGCCCGTACTCAACCCGTCAGTTGAACGAGCCGGGGAGGGAGCCGTGCGGCACGTAGTCCGACGGCACCACGCCGAGGCGGCCGCGCTGGTAGTCCTCGAACGCCTGCTGCACCTCCTCGCGGGTGTTCATCACGAACGGGCCCGCCCACGCGACGGGCTCGCGGATCGGCTGCCCGCCCAGCACCACCACGTCCAGCGACGGGTGACGGGACTCCTGCCCCGTGCCGCCCTCGACGGTGATCAGGTCCCCGGGGCCGAACACGGCGAGCTGGCCGGTGCGGACCGGGCGCCGGTCCGCACCGACGGTGCCGGACCCGTTCAGCACGTAGACCAGCGCGTTGTAGGGCCGCGGCCAGGGCAGCCGCAGCTGCGAGCCGGGGGAGACGGTCGCGTGCACCATCGCCATCGGGGTGTGGGTCGAGCCCGGTCCGGATGCGCCCGCCACGTCGCCGGCGATCACCCGCAGCAGCGCGCCGCCGTCGGGCGTGGTGACCAGGGCGGCCTCACCGCCGCGCAGGTCCTGGTACTTCGGCGGCAGCCACTTGTCCGCGCGCGGGAGGTTCACCCACAGCTGCAGGCCGTGGAACAGCCCGCCGCTGCGCACCAGCGACTCCGGCGGGCGCTCGATGTGCAGCAGGCCCGAGCCGGCGGTCATCCACTGGGTGTCGCCGTCGGTGATCGTCCCGCCGCCGCCGTGGCTGTCACCGTGCTCGAAGGTCCCGTCGATGATGTAGGTGACGGTCTCGAAGCCGCGGTGCGGGTGCCAGGAGGTGCCCTTCGGCTCGCCCGGGGCGTACTCGACCTCGCCCATCTGGTCCATGTGCAGGAACGGGTCGAGATCGCGCAGGTCCACCCCCTGGAAGGCACGGCGGACCGGGAAGCCCTCGCCCTCGTACCCGCGCGGGGCGGTGGTGACGCTGCGGACGCCCCGGTCCAGGTCGGTCGGGCCCGGGACGGGCACGCGAGGCAGGGCGCTGACGTCGGCGACGGAGACGGCGGGCATCGGGACCTCCACGGTCGGTGGTTGTTGCACGGTCAACGACCGCGCTGGCGCCCCGATTCCCGGGAGGCCAGACTGATCGCCATGACGGAGCTGTCGACGATGTTGTCGGACATGTCGTTCCTCGAGGGGCCACGCTGGCACGACGGGAGGATCTGGGTCAGCGACTTCTACACCCACCGGGTCCTCTCGGCCCGCGCCGACGGGTCGGACCTGCGCACCGAGGCCGAGGTGCCCCAGCAGCCCTCCGGTCTGGGCTGGCTGCCCGACGGCAGGCTGCTGATCGTGTCCATGCGGGACCGGCGGATCCTGCGCCGCGAGACCGACGGCACCCTCGTCACCCACGCCGACCTGTCCGGCCACGCCGAGCACGTGCTCAACGACATGATCGTCGACGACGGCGGTGGCCTCTGGGTGGGCAGCTTCGGCTTCGACCTGATGAACGGCGCCCCGCGCGCCGCCGCGCCGCTGCTGCGCGTCGCGCCGGACGGTTCCGTGTCGGTGGCGAGCGAGCCGCTGCACTTCGCGAACGGACCCGCGCTGTCCGGTGGGGACCTCGTCGTCGCCGAGACCTTCGGCAACCGGATGTCCGCCTTCGCGGTCGGCGACGACGGCACCCTCGGCCCGCGCCGGGACTGGGCGCTGTTCGGTCCGCCGTCGGCCGCCGAGGACCCGTTCGACGCCATCGCCGAGCTCACCGTCGCCCCGGACGGCATCTCCGCCCCCGATGCGGAGGGTGCGATCTGGGTCGCCGACGCCATCGGCAACCGGGCGATCCGGGTCCGCCCCGGCGGGCTGGTCGACGGCGAGGTCTCCACCGGCCAGGTCGGCACCTACGCCTGCGCCCTCGGCGGCGACGACGGCCACACCCTGTTCCTCTGCACCGCCCCCGGGTTCGCCGAGCACGAGCGCCGCGACACCCGCCTGGCGCAGCTGCTCGCCGTCCGGGTGGACGTCCCGGCGGCCTGAGCCCGTGCCCTCCCTCGACGAGACCGCCGCCCGCGCGCTGCTGACCGGCGCGCGGGTGGCGCGGCTCGCGACGATCCGCGCCACCGACGGCACCCCGCGCCTGGTGCCGGTCACCTTCGCACTCGTCGACGGGCTGGTGATGTCGGCCGTCGACGACGTCAAGCCCAAGCGGCACCGCCGCCTCGCGCGGCTGCGCGACATCGAGGCCGACCCGCGGGTGGCCCTGCTCGCCGACCACTACGACGACGACTGGTCGCAGCTGTGGTGGGTCCGCCTGGACGCCACCTGCGCGATCCACGACGACGGCGACCTGCACGCCCGCGCCGTCGCGGCGCTCGCGGAGAGGTACGAGCCGTACGCCGCGCAGCCACCGCAGGGCCCGGTCCTGGCCCTGACCCCCACCCGCTGGACCGCCTGGACCGCCACCCCGCCCCCATGATCACGCGTCCGCGCGCGGATCCGGACCCCGCCTGCGTCCCGTCGCGCGCGCACCACGGTTCCGCGCGCGAACCCGCGATCAGGGCAGGGTGCGCAGGAACGCGGTGATCGCCTCGGCGGTCTCGTCGGGGAGCTCCAGGTGGGGCGCGTGCCCGCACGGCAGCTCGGTGACCGTGACCGGGCCGGACGCCCGCTCGGCCACCGCGCGCACGTGCACAACGGTGCCGTAGGGGTCGTCATCGCCCTGCAGACCCAGCACCGGGGCGGTGATGCCGGCCAGCGCGTCGCGGACGTCCCAGGAGGTGAACTCCTCGGCCAGCCACATGTCGTTCCACCCGCGGAACGCGGCGTCCGGGTCGTCGTGGTGGCGGGCCATCCGGGTGCGGAGGTCGCCGTCGTCGAACGCGGTGCGGGCCGCCCGGATCGCGGTGAGGGCGAACGGCTCGGTCAGCACGTGCGGGGCGAGGACCACCACCCCGCTCACCGGCATCGCCGCGGCCGCGAGCAGCGCGATCGTGCCGCCGTCGGAGTGTCCGACGAGGACCGGGCGGTCCAGGCCGAGCGCGGCGCACAGGGCCGGGACGGTCGTCGTCGCCTCGGTCGCCATGAACGCCGTGGTCCGCGGGTCGCGGGGCCGGTCGGAGCGGCCGTGCCCGAGCCGGGAGTACGCGACGGCCCGGCGCTCGGACGCGGCCGCGACCCGCTCGGGGAACCCGCGCCACAGACCGACCGAGCCGAGCCCCTCGTGCAGGAACAGCAGGGGCGCACGGCCGTCGCCGGGGCCGCCGGTGTCGGAGTACTCGTGGCGCAGACCGTCCAGTTCGAGCAGCGACGTCGCAGGCACATCACGATCGTAGTGCTCGCTGTTGCGCCGTCCGGAACGGTCGTGAAGGCTCGTTTGCGTGATTCCCGACCTCCGGCTGACGTCGCGTCTGCACGTCGACCTGTGCCGGATGTGGTCGTCCGCCTGTCGTTGACGCCTGCCCGCGTGTCCTGAAGCCGACCGGGACGCGGAGAGCCGACGACCCCCGAGAGGACGTGCCCCCGTGGCCGATCCGCCCGTTGCCGTACCCCGGACCAGGACCGTCCGCCTGGTCACCACCCTGCTCGCGGTACTGCTGGCCGCATCCGGCTGTGCGTCCGCCGGTGCCGACGGCCCGACCGTCCGGCTCGCCCAGTTCCCGTGGAGCGCGGCGAAGCTGACCAACGCGATCCTCGGTGAGGTCGTCGCGACCCACCCGGAGCTCGGCGTCGGGCGGCTCAAGACCATCCAGGTCGGACCCGCGACCGCCTGGGCCGGCGCCCAGCGCGGCGACGTCGACGCCCTCACCGAGGTCGCGATGCCCAACCAGTCCGAGCTCGCCGCGAAGGCGCAGGACCGGATCGGGCTGGTGCACCCGACGTACCAGGGAGCCGAGCAGGGCTGGTACGTCCCCAGCTACGCGGTCGAGCCGGGTCAGCCGCTGGCCGGGCTGACCAGCGTGACCCAGCTGAACGACTACGCCGACGCCCTCGGCAACCGGCTCGTCGACTCCGACCCCAGCTTCCTCACCACCGAGTACAACGCGAAGCGCCTCGCCGGCTACCGGCTGAACCTGGAGCAGGTGACCTCCAGCGAGGCCGCGCAGATCGCGGAGCTGCGCCGCGCCTACGAGCGCCGCCAGCCGATCCTGGTCTACCTGTACCGCCCGCACTACATCTTCGAGGAGCTCCGGCTGACGAAGCTGACGGAGCCGACCCCGGCACGGGAGGACTGCTACACCACCGGCGACGGCGCCTGCGCCATGCCGGCGTACTCGGCCTGGACCGCGGCGAGCCCGGACCTGGCACGCACCAGCCCCGGATTCGCGGCGATGCTGCGCCGGTTCGAGCTGCCGCTGGCCGATGTCGAGCAGATGCTCCAGCGGGTCGACGTGGACAACGAGGACGTGGAGGTGGTGGCGCGGGACTACGTGGCCGCGCACCCGGACCGCGTCCGCCAGTGGGTGGGAGCCGGAGCATGATCGAGGTACGGAACCTGACCAAGGTCTTCGGCGACGGCAGGGCCGCCGACGAGGCCGTCCGGCTGGCCGGGGAGGGCGAGGGGCGCAGCGGGATCCAGCGCCGCACCGGCGCCACCCTCGCCGTGCACGACGTGTCCTTCGACATCGCCGACGGCGAGCTGTTCGTGATCATGGGCCTGTCCGGATCGGGCAAGTCGACGCTGGTCCGGCTGCTGAACCGGCTCATCGAACCGACCTCGGGCAGCATCACCGTCGACGGCCGCGACCTCGGCTCCCTCGGCGACGCCGACCTGCGCACCCTGCGCAACGAGCGGATCGCGATGGTGTTCCAGCACTTCGCGCTGCTGCCGCACCGCACCGTCCGGCAGAACGCCGAGTACGGGCTGCAGATCCGCGGCGTCGACGCCCGCACCCGCCGGGAGAAGGCGGAGTGGGCGCTGGAGCAGGTCGGCCTCGGCGAGCGCGCCGACGCGCTGCCCGGCCAGCTCTCGGGCGGCATGCAGCAACGCGTCGGGCTCGCCCGGGCGCTGGCCAGCGACACCGACGTGCTCCTGATGGACGAGCCCTACTCCGCGCTGGACCCGCTGATCCGGCGCGACATGCAGCAACTGCTCGTCCGTCTGCAGCGGGACCTGAAGAAGACCATCGTGTTCATCACCCACGACCTCAACGAGGCCATGCTGCTCGGCGACCGCATCCTGCTGCTCAAGGACGGCCGCCTGGTCCAGGTCGGCACCGGACCGCAGATCCTGGAGTCCCCGGCCGACGACTACGTCGCCGAGTTCGTCTCCGACGTCGACCGCAGCCGGGTGCTCACCGCCGCCGACGTGATCCGCGAGGCCCGCATCACCGTGACCCTCGACGAGCGCCCCGCCGACGTGCTGGTCCGGCTCGGCCGGGCCGAGGCGACCGGCGCCTACGTCGTCGACGACGACCACCGCATCCTCGGCGTCGTCCGCGACGACTGGCTCGGCCACGCCGCGGGACGGGGCGCCACCGGCATCGACCGGTCCGCGCTGGTCGAGGAGTACCGCACCACCGAACCGGACCGGCCGCTCATCGACCTGCTGCACCAGGTCGGACGCAACCCGGTCCCGCTCGCGGTGGTCGACGACGGCCGCCTCACCGGCGTCGTCCCGCGGGGTGCCGTGCTCGCCGCCCTGTCGACCCACGACGAGGCCGCCGCCGACGGGAGGAACGCCTGATGCCCAGGTTCGAGTTCGGGAGCTACGTCGAGGCGTTCATCCTCTGGCTGCTGCAGAACGCCGGGGTCGTGTTCGACGCCATCGGGGTCGCGATCACTGCCGTCGTCGAGGCCGTGACCTCGGTCTTCACCGCCCCGGTGTGGTGGGTCTGGCTGGTACTGCTCGTGGCGCTCGCGCTGCTCGTGCGCGGGGTCGGGTTCGCGGTGTTCACCCTGATCGGCTTCCTCCTCGTGTCCTCGTTCGACCTGTGGACCGAGACGATGGAGACCTTCGGCCTGGTGCTCGTCGCGGCGCTGATCGCGGTGGCGATCGGTGTGCCGCTGGGCATCTGGGCCGCCCGCAGCCGCGCGGCGAGCCGGACGCTGCGCCCGGTCCTCGACCTGGCGCAGACGGTCCCGGCGTTCGTCTACCTGATCCCGGTGGTGCTGCTGTTCGGCATCGGCGTGGTGCCGGGCGTCGTCGCGACGATCGTGTTCTCGATCGCGCCGGCGGTCCGGCTCACCGAGCTGGGCATCCGGGGCGTCGACGGCGAGGTCGTGGAGGCCGCGCACGCGTTCGGGGCGCACCCGCGTCAGATCCTGCGCGAGGTGCAGCTGCCGATGGCGCTGCCGTCGATCATGGCCGGCGTCAACCAGGTGATCATGCTGGCGTTGTCGATGGTGGTCGTCGCGGGCCTGGCCGGTGCCGACGGGCTGGGCACGACGGTGGTCAGCGCGGTCACCCAGCTCGACATCGCGACCGGCGTCGAGGGCGGGCTCGCCGTCGTCATCGTGGCGATCTTCCTGGACCGGTTCACCTCGGCACTGGCCGAACGCCCCGAGGGCAGCCTGCTCGCGCGGCTGCGCGCCCGCCGGCCGCAGAAGGCCGCGGCGCCGGCCGCCGAGCACACCTCCCCGGCTCCGGCCGGTTCCGCGGTGAGCGGCGCGAACGCCTGACCGGACGTCGCCTCGGCCCGGCCGGCGTCAGAAGATCACCGGTTGTGGAGCGATCCGTTCGCGACGCGGGCGCCGTCCTCCACAACCGGTGATCACCGCCGTGCCTCCCGCGGGGATCCGGACGCGGGAGCCGGTGGTCCCGCGCTACCGGCCGGTGCCGGGGGCCCGGGCGGGCAGCCCCCGGACGAGGACGTCCAGGAAGACCGCGAAGTGCGGCGTCCCCGCGCCGGGGTGCTGGGCGTTCTCGACGGCGGCCAGCCAGCCGACCGTGCACGTGACGAAGATCTGCCAGCTCTGCTCGGCCATCGCCCCGTCGACGCCGTCGCGGACGAGCGCCGTGACGACGGTGTCCCGGATCCGCTCCACCGACGGCCCGTGGTGGCGGTGCGGCCGGGACAGGTGGGTGGCGTAGCCGGGCAGGGCGAGGAACTCGTCGTGCATGGCCCACCCCAGGCGTCGCAGGAGCTCCGGGGTGGTCGGCGGTTCCCCGGCGGCGCCGTCGATCCTGCGCACGACGCGGTCGACCAGGGTCCCGCTGACCAGGTCGACCAGCTCGTCGCGGGTGCGCACCCAGCGGTAGAGCGCCCCGTGGGTGACCTGCAACCGCGCGGCCACCTCGCGCACGGTCATCGTGTCGAGGTTCGCGGTGGCGGCGACCGCCTCGACGATCGCGTCGCGGCTGATCCGCGCCGGGCGGCCCGGCGGTCGCTTCGCTGCGGGCTCCTCCGGCGTCCGGGTCATGCCCCGGACTCTAGGACGTGAGCCGGCTCGGCCGGGTTCCCGAATCGGTTAGTATCCAACGGTTACTAACTGGCGGTCGGCGGGAGAGCGGGGAGCGGTATGACGATCACGGGAACGGCGACGGACGCGGTCCGGGGCACGGTGGCCGACGGGTTCGAGCCCGTGCGGGACGCGTTCGCCGCGCTGCTCGCGGCCGAGGGGGCGCCGCTCGACGCCCAGGTCGCGGCCCGGTACCGGGGGCGCCCGGTGGTGGACCTGTGGGCCGGGCCGGAGACCGGGCCCGACTCGCTGCAGGGCATCTACTCGGCGTCCAAGGGCGTGACCCACCTCCTGGTCGCGCTGCTCGTCCAGCAGGGCGTCCTCGACCTGGACGAGCGGGTCGCGCACTACTGGCCGGAGTTCGCCACCGGTGGGAAGCAGGACCTGCTGCTGCGCGAGCTGCTCGCCCACCAGGCGGGCCTGGTCGGCACACCCGAGGGCTTCTCCGTCGACGAGCTCTCCGACGACCACCTGGTCGCCGAGCGGCTCGGCGCACAGCGCCCGTTCTGGCGTCCCGGCACGTCGTCGGGCTACCACGCCCTGGTGGAGTCGGCCCTCACCGGCGAGGTCGTCCGCCGCGCCACCTCGGCCGAGGTCGGCGCGCTCGTCCGCGAGCTGCTGACCGGGCCGCTGGGCCTGGACCTGCACCTCGGGCTGCCCGCGGAGGACGAGCAGCGGTTCCTCGCCCCCCAGCCCATGGTCGCCACGCCCGAGCGGCTGCGGGAGCTCGCCGCGGGCGCGGGCGCACCGGACGGTCTCCCCGGGATCGCGTTCAACCGCAGGCACCCCGACGGCTGCGAGGTGTGGGAGCTGCCCGCCCACCCGGTCGTCCGTTCCCGCGGGCCGGCCTCGCTCGGCGGGATCGGGACCGCCCGCGCGCTCGCGACGCTCTACGCCGCGGCGACCGGCCCGGTCGACGGCCGCCCCGCGCTGCTCCGCCCGGACACCCTCGCCGCGTTCGCCCAGATCCAGACCGCCGGGTTCGACCTGGTCCTGCGCCGGCACAAGGCGTGGGCGGTCGGGTTCCACGCCTCCTCGGAGGTCTACCCGATGCTCGCGGCCGGGTCGTTCGGCCACAGCGGAGCCGGCGGCCAGCAGGCGCTCGCCGACCCGCGCAACGAGCTGTCCTATGCCTTCCTGCGCCGCCGCTTCCTCGTCCCGAGCCAGGCCGACGCCGACCACGCCCGGCTGCTGACGGCGTTGCTCCGGTCCGTCCGCGAGTCGGGCGCCGCGGCCTGAGTCAGCTGTCGAGCCGGGCGGCCAGCCGGGCCGGGGCCACGCAGCGCCACGCGTCGGTCACGATCTCGGTGATCTCGTCGCGGTCGGCGGCGTCGGGGCCGGTGCCGTCGAGCACCACCCCGAGCCAGCCGCGGTGGCCGACATAGGCGGGCCGGAAGAACCGGGCCGGGTCCTCGGCGACCAGCTCGGCCTGCACGCCCGGCGGCGCGGCGCACCAGAACGCCAGGTGCGGGTGGCCGTGGTGGTGCTCGGCGTAGGAGACGAACATCTTCCGCACGAACCACGACGGCGACCCGTGGCTGACCTTCTCGGTCACCTCGGGCAGGGACAGGCAGATCTCCCGCAGCCACGGCAGCGGGTCGGCGGGGTCCGGGTGGCGTGCGGTCACGGGCGCCCCGGGGACGGCCGGTAGGTCCCCACGCTCCACGTGTTGCCCTCCGGGTCGGCGACGGCGCACTCGCGCGAACCGTAGTCCTGGTCGACCGGCGCCATGGTGATCTCCGCGCCGGCGGCGGCCGCGCGGGCGTGCACCGCGTCCGGGTCGTCGCAGGTCAGGTAGATCACGGCGCGACCGGTGTCGAAGCGGTCGCCCCCGGCGCGGCGCGGTCCGATCAGGACCAGGCCGGTGTCGTCGCCGTCGTCCCAGGCGAGCTCGGCGTGGGCGACCCCGCCGTCGTCGCCGGTGTGGACGGCGACCTCCCGGAAGCCGAGCGCGGTGGTGAGGAACGCGATCGCGGCGCGGGGGTCGTCGTAGCGGAGGGTGGGGTGGATGCTCATGACGCCCGATCCTGACCGGGACGCGGCGGTGCGTCTTGAAGCAATGGGAACTGCTCGGCCCGGAACGCGGCGGGCGTGATCCCCGCGAGCGCCCGGAACTCGCGGGTGAGGTGGGCCTGGTCGGCGTAGCCGCAGCCGGCGGCGACCACGGCGAGCGGTGCCCGCCCGGCCCCGACCAGCTCCGCGGCGCGCGCGAAGCGCAGCACCCGGCGGACGGTCCCGGGCGCGAGACCGACCTGGGTCCGGAACCGGGACTGCAGGTGGCGGCGGCTCCAGCCGGTCTCGGCGGCCAGCTCCGCGACGCCGACCCGGCCCGCGGTCGCACTGAGCCGGTCCCACGCGTAACGCACCTCGGGTGCGGGGACGCGGGCCCGGTCGTCCAGGAGCCGGTCCGCGAGCAGCGCGCTGACCAGCGCGAACCGGCCGTCCCAGGTCGGCTCGGCGGCCAGCCGGGCGGGCAGCGCGGCGAGCACGGGGTCGTCGAGCTCGTCGAGGCGGGGCACCGTGCCGCCGGGCAGCGCCCGCCCGCCGAGGAGGGTGTAGGTCGCCGCCGGGGTCAGGTCCACCTGCACCCCGGCCTGCGGGCCGGTGAACTCGGTCAGCACCCAGGTGTCGCTCAGGCCGCCGACGAACGCGGCCGCCGACCCGGTCCCGACGGCCGGCCCGGACAGCGTCAGCGGGTGCAGCCCCAGGATCAGCGCGGTCCCGGCGGACGGCGGCTGGCGACGACGCAGGGGAGCGGCGGCGTGCTCGCGGTAGCCGAGGTAGCGCAGCACGTGCCCGCGCAGCGCGGCGGGCGGTCGCCCCGGCACGTACTCGGCGGACATGGACGATGTTGTACCCCCACTCCTCATCCGGCGGCCAGCGCGACCGCCAGGCCGAGCATCACCGTGGCGACGACGCCGTCGAGCACCCGCCACGCCGTCGGCCGGGCGAACAGCCCCGCGAGCCGCGCCGCGCCGAAGCCGAGCCCGGAGAACCAGGTCAGGCTGGCCACGACCACCCCGGCGCCGAACGTCCACCGGCCGTCGTCGCCGTGCGCGGCGGCCAGCGACCCGAGCACCAGCAGGTCCAGCATCATGTGCGGGTTGAGGAAGGTCAGGGCCGCCGCGCTCCCCAGGACGGGCACGAGGGGCCGGGCCGAGCCGTGGGGGTCGGCGTCGAGCGCACCGGGCCGGAGGGCGCGCCGCAGCGCCAGCAGGCCGTAGCCGGTCAGCCACACGACGCCGCCCCAGCGCACCACCTCGACCAGCCCCGGTACGCGGTCGACGAGCAGCCCGACGCCCGCGACCGCCGCGGTCACCAGCACCAGGTCGGCCAGCACGCAGAACACCACTACCGCCGGCACGTGCTCGCGTCGCAGCCCCTGCCGCAGCACGAACGCGTTCTGCGCCCCGATCGCCGCGATCAGCGACAGTCCCGTTCCGAATCCCGCCAGCACACTCACGTCACCGACGCTAGGCGGACCGCGTCAGGAAGACGTCAGCGACTGAAAGAACGTCATGAACTGTAGATTTGCTTCATGTACGACCGGGAGCGGCTGGCCACCCTGAGCGCCGTGGTGGAGGAGGGCGGTTTCGACGCCGCCGCCGCGCGGCTGTCGATCACGCCGTCCGCGGTGTCCCAGCGGATCAAGGCCCTGGAACGGCAGGCGCGCCGGATCCTGGTGCGCCGCACGCGTCCGTGCGTCGCGACCGAGGAGGGGGCCGCGCTGCTGCGGCTGGCCCGGCAGATCGCGGTGCTGGAGGGGGAGGTCGAGGCCGGGTTCGGCAGCGCCGACACCGCGGGCACGCACCTGCCGATCGCGGTGAACGCGGACTCGGTGACCCACTGGTTCCTGTCCGCGGTGGTCCCCCTGGCCGCGCGGCACGGGGTCCGGCTGGACCTGCACGTCGACGACGAGAAGTACACCGCGGCCCTGCTCCGTGAGGGCTCGGTGGTCGGGGCGGTGACGACGTCGTCGGCACCGGTGCAGGGCTGCGCGGTCCGGCCGCTGGGCGCGACCCGCTACCGGCCCGTCGCCGCCCGGCCGGTGTACGACCGGTGGTTCGCCGGGCGGGACCCGGCCGAGGCGTTCCCGCTCGCCCCGCGGGTCGACTTCGGGTCGAAGGACGTGTTGCAGACCCGGTTCGTCCGCGGGCTCACCCACCGGCAGTGCACCGGCCCGGCGCACCGGGTGCCCGCCGCCGACGGGTACCACGAGGCGATCCGTGCGGGTCTGGGCTGGGGGATGTTCACCGACGGCCCGGCGCGGGAGGCCGCGGCCGCCGGGCGGCTCGTGCTGCTCGACACCGAGCGGCACCTCGACGTCCCGCTGTACTGGCAGCACTGGAAGCTCAGCACCACGGTGCTCGACGCGCTCACCGAGTCGGTCTGCGCGGCGGCGGCGACGATCCTGGTGCCGCCGGCCCGCTGACCGGGAGGTCTCAGATCCCGGACCGCCAGGGGCGTCCGAGCCGGATGTCGCAGGTGATGACCCCGCGGTCGACGCCGGTGAGGTCCGCGATCAGGTCGCGGACCGCGTCCTCGGCCACCCGGGGGTCGTCGACGGTGGTCGACGCCTCGATGCCCGGCACGTAGAGGGTGAGCCTGCGGTCCGCCCGCCAGGCCACCACCTCGAAGTGATGGTCACCGGTCACCCGTCCACGGTAGCCCGGCGGCGGCGCGAACGGGGCGGATCAGCCGACGGTCGGGTCGGCGGCGCGGCCCGCGTCGGCACCCGGCTGTGTCTCGTCCTGCTGGGCGGGCACCGGGTCGCCGGTCGTCTCCGGGACGCCGGTCGGCTCGACCGGGGCCGGGGGATCGGTGGGGGCGACCGGGTCCGTGCTCGGCTCCGGCGTGGGCTCGGCCGACGGCGTGCTCGTCGGCGTCGGCGGGGCGGTCGGCTCGTTGGGCGCCAGGGTGGAGGGCGACTCGCCGATCGGCCGGAACGCCGGGAACTCGGCCGTGCCGGTGGTGCGCACGGTGTCGGACATGAACGCCTTCCACACCGATCCGGGCAGGTCGGCGCCGTTGATCGGGCGGCCCGCGGAGTCCTGGATCGGGTCGTTGCGGTCGGTGCCGACCCACACGGCCGTCGCGATCCCGGGGGTGAAGCCGGCGAACCAGGCGTCGTTGTTCTGGCCCTCGAAGCGGGACTGGACGGTGCCGGTCTTGCCGGCGGCCTCCTGCCCGTCGGGCAGCTGCAGGCCGTCGTTGTCGACGACGTTCATCATCGCCTCGACGACGTTGCGCGCCACCTGCTCGGGGAAGCGCTGCTCGCCCTCGCCGGGCTGGTACTCGTAGAGCACCCGCCCGTCGGAGTCGACGACCTTGGACACCATGTGCGGGGCGTGCCAGACGCCCCCCGCGGCGATGGTGGCGTAGGCCGACGCCAGCTGGACCGGCGTGACCTCCTTGTTGCCCAGCGGGAGCCGCGCGTCGGGGTTCTCCAGCGGCGCAGTGATCCCGGCGAGGCGGGCGGCGTCGGCGACCTTCTGCGGCCCGACCTGCGCGGCGAGCTTGGTGAAGACGACGTTGTTGGAGATCGTCATCGCCTGCTTGAGGTCGCAGCGCGGGCAGTTGGCACCCTCGGCGTTGCGCAGCCCCGGCCGCTCGGAGCCGTCGAAGGTGGTGCCCAGGCCGATCGGCGGGTCGTTCAGGAGCCCGGCGAGCACGGCGAACGGCTTGAACGTCGACCCGGGCTGCTTCATGACCTGGGCGTAGTCCAGGCCGGCGCCGTTCGACCCGCCGTAGTAGCCGAGGATGCCGCCGGTCCGCGGGTCGATCGCGACCGCGCCGGTGCGCAGCAGCTCCGGCTCGCCGCGCAGCTTCTGCTCGACCGAGTCGGTGAGCTGCTGCTGGCGCTGCGGGTCGATCGTCGTCGTCACCTGGAGGCCGCCCTGGGCGAACGCCTGCTCGGAGATGCCCAGCGAGCCCAGCTCGGAGCGGACCGCGTTGAGGATGTGGCCGCGGGCGTCGGTCAGCGACGACGAGCGCGAGGTGTTCTCCGGGGCGATGGTCTGCGGGAACACGGCGGCCTGCCGGTCGGCCTTGGAGATCCAGCCCTGGGCGGCCATGCCGTCGAGGACGAAGTTCCAGCGCTGCTTCGCCCGGTCCGGGGAGTTCGCCGGGTCCCAGTTGGAGGGCGACTGGATGATCCCGGCGAGCAGCGCGCCCTCGCTGGGGGTCAGCTGGGCCGCGGGCTTGCCGTAGTAGGCGAGGCTGGCGGACTCGATGCCGTAGGCGCCGCGGCCGAAGTAGATGGCGTTGAGGTAGTCGTTGAGGATCTCGTCCTTGGACTTCTGCCCGGAGACCTTCAGCGAGACGATCAGTTCCTTGTACTTGCGCCAGTACGTCGCGTCGTTGCCGACCAGGGTGTTCTTGACGTACTGCTGGGTGATCGTCGACCCGCCGCCGACGCCGCCGGTCAGCTGGGCGACCATCGCCCGCAGGATGCCGGTGAAGTCGAAGCCCGGGTTCGAGTAGAACGACCGGTCCTCGGCCGCCAGCACGGCCTCGCGCACGTGCACCGGGATGGCGTCCATCCCGACCTTGATCCGGTTGCCCTGCTCGGGCACGAGGCGGGCGAGCTGGCCGCCGTCGGCGTAGGAGACGGTGGCGATCTGGTTCTGCACCGCGTCGTCGGTGCTGGGGATCGGGAACAGCAGCCAGCCGAGCCCGAGCAGCAGCAGCGGCAGCAGCACGATCGACGCGGCCGTCCCGACCAGCGAGTACACGACCTGCCGGCGACGCCGGGTCCGGCGCTCCTCGGGGGTGAGGGCGGCCTTCTGGTCGGCGTCGAGGATGCCGAGGCGGCGGCGCACGACACCCACGCCGGGCCCGACGAGTGCGATGACCCGGTCGAACGGTCCGTCGGGCTCGGCGCGGCGACGGCGGCGCGGGCCGGGGGCCGCGGCGTCGACGTACTCGGTGCCCGCCTCGTCGCCGGGGGCGGCGACCAGGGCGGTGGGCGCACCGCCGTCGCCGCGCGGGGCGGTGGCGGGCACGAGCCCGGTCGGGGCCTCGGCGGCGGGGGCGAGCGCGGTCGCGGCGTCGCCGGGTCCGGGACGGCGGCGGCGCCCGCCGGTGCGCGCGGGCAGGGCGTCGGTGGTGGACCCGGCGCCCTCGTCCGGCTCGGGACGACGACGGCGGCCGGTGCGGGTGGCCGCGGCGGCGCCGTCCGGGGCCGCCGGGCCCGGGAACGGTGCCGAGGGCGCGGCGACGGCCGTGGTGGCCGCAGCGGTGGCCCCGGTGGTGGCCGTGGTGGCCGAGGTGGTGGCCGAGGCCGGGCCGGGCCGGGTGGCACCGGTCGGGGGCACGGCGGGGCGGGGGACCGGCGGCAGCGACGGGTGCTGCCCGGGGCGCGGCGCGGCGCTCTGCGGACCGGCGCCGGGGGCGCTCGGCGCCGCCGGGGCGGGGCGAGGCCGGGCCTGCGGCCCGGTGTTCCGGTGCCCCGGGGCAGGCGCGGCGCCGTGGGCGTCGCCGGTGCCGGGCCGTGGTGTCCCGATCCCCGGGCGGTCGACCGGCCCGGTCGGGGCCGGCGCGGTGGGCCGCCCGGCCGGGAACGACGGCGCGGGGCCCGGTCGGCCGGACCCGCCGGCGCCGGGGCGCCGCTGCGGGCCGGTGGTGTGCCGGGGCTCGGCCGGGGCGGGCGGGCCCGCGGGGGTCGCGCCGGTGGTGCCGGGCCGCGGGGTGCTGCCGGGCTCGCGGGGCACGGTGCCGCCGCGCACGCGCAGCCCGACCTTCGTGGTGCCCCCGGAGCCGTTGACGCCGGAGCCGTTGACGCCAGAGCCGTTGACGCCGGAGCCGTTGCCCCCGGAACCGTTGCCGCCCGAGCCGCTGCCCGCGGGGCCGGGGGTGCCGGAGCCGCTGCCCCCGGAGCCGTTGCTCGAGCCGTTCGCAGAGGTGCCGTTCACGGGAGCGCCGTTCGCAGGGGCGCCGTGTGCGGGGGCGCCATCCGCCGGGGCCCCGGTACCGGGGGCGGCGGTCGCGGGAGCGGCCTCGCCGGCCCGCCGGGAGCGCCGACGGCCGGTGCCGCCGTCCTCCCCGGTGCCGCGTGCCCCGTCCGGGCCGGAACGTCCGGTCGACCCGGTCGCCCGGACGACGTCGGCGAAGGAACGGGCCTCCGGCTCGGCGGACCGCGCGCGCCGTCCACCGGCGGGGGCGCCGTGCCGGGCCGGGGCGCCGGAGTCGTCGCGGGCGACCTGGTCGCTGCCGTGCCGACCGGTCGGGCGCTCCTCGGTGTCGACCGCACGACCGGAGCCGGACGATCCGTGGGAATCGGACTCGGGGGAGCGGCGCGACCGCGGCGGTGGGGGCGGGCCTGCGGGCAACCGGCTCTCCCTTCTGGTCGACGGCCGGCGGAGCCGGACGGTGGCGTGGTCTCACCCGGTCAACGAGTTCGCTGTGTCAACGAGGGACCGGAGGGCGGCGTTGTGCCCACCTGATCGACGTCACTCGAATGTCGGCACGTCAGCGGGGTGATGGCGCGCTCCGTGACCGGATCGCCCGATCATGGTGCGGCATGCGGACCATCGTGCCCGCGGCCGAAGGGATGCACAGGCGACACGATCACTGCGTCGAGCAACGGCCGGTTGCGTGCGACGACGCGCGGGCGGCCCAGCGCCGGACGGCCGGACGGCCGCACCCGGCGGGACGACCGGCCGTCGTCGATCGACGGGCGGCGGCAACCCCGACGCCGACCTGCGGCGACGGGTCAGGAGAGCAGCGGGCCCATGCGGTCGCGCAGCGCGACCGCGGCCGACAGCGGCCGCACGAGCACGGTGAGCTCGCGGATCCGGCCCTCGTCGTCGGTGCGCAGGACGTCGACGCCCTGCACCTCGCGCTCCCCGACGGTCGCGGCGAACTCGAGGACGTGCCCGTCGTCGCCGGAGTACTCGGCGACGTAGTGGAACCCGCCGAAGACGGTGAACACCGCGCCCAGGATGGGGCGCAACGCGTCCCGGCCCCGGTAGGGGCGGTGCACGACCGGCGAGCGGAACTCGACGTCGTCGCGGCAGAGGGCGACGGCCGCGTCGAGGTCTCCGGCCTCGATCGCGGCCCGGAAGCGGGCGGCGGCGTCGTTCACGCCCGCGATCATGCCCCACACTCCCCGGGTCAGGCGGCCGCGGCCGCCGGGCGCAGGCCGACGGCGCCGGCCAGCAGCTCGTAGGAGCGCAGCCGGTCCTCGCCGCGGAAGGTCGAGGTCGTCACCATCAGCTCGTCCACCCCGGTTCGGGCCACGAGCTCCTCGACGCCGGCCCGCACGGTCTCCGGCGACCCGATGACCTGGTCGGCCTGGCGCTGCTCGACGAACGCCCGGGCCGCGTCGGTCCAGTCGAAGGCCGCGACCTCCTCGGGGCCGGGCAGCGGGCGTGGGTCGCCGAGGCGCAGGTGCAGGAACTGCAGCGCCGAGGGCAGCGCCAGCTCGCGGGCGCGCTCGTCGGTGTCGGCGCAGGTCACGGCGGCGGCGATCATCGAGTACGGCTGCACCAGCATCGCCGAGGGCCGGAAGTGCTCGCGGTAGAGCTCCAGCGCGGGCAGCGTGTTCGCGGCCGAGAAGTGGTGGGCGAAGGCGAACGGCAGCCCGAGCATCCCGGCGACCTTCGCCGAGTAGCCCGACGAGCCGAGCAGCCACATCGTCGGCGCGTTCCCCGCGGCCGGGACGGCGAGCACCCCGGCGTCGCCACGGAAGTAGGCCGCGAGCTCCACGAGCTGGTCGGGGAAGTCGTCCGGGGCGTGCAGCCGGTCGGCCCCGGTCCCGCACAGCGCAGCGGCGGTCCGGGGGTCGGTGCCCGGGGCGCGCCCGATGCCGAGGTCGATCCGGCCGGGGTGCAGTGCCTCGAGGGTGCCGAACTGCTCCGCGACGACGAGCGGGCGGTGGTTGGGCAGCATCACCCCGCCCGAGCCGACGGTGATCCGCTCGGTCGCCCCGGCCAGGTGCGCGATCAGCACCGGCGGCGACGAGCTGGCGATCCCGGGCATGCCGTGGTGCTCGGCGACCCAGTAGCGGGTGAAGCCCAGCTCCTCGGCCCGTCGCACCAGGCGGGTGCTGTGCGCCAGCGCGTCGGTGGCCGACGAGCCGTCGGCCACGGGGACCAGGTCGAGCACGGAGAGAGGGACCACGACGGCTGCAACACCCGCACCCGCCGGGTGTCTTCCCGGCGGTCGAAACCGGTTCGCGGCCCCCGACTAGCATCGGAGGTCCATCCGTTCGCACCACCCTGGAGGCACCCCCGTGTCCGCACCGTCCGCCCCGCCCGCGTCCGCCCCGATCCGGGTGCCGGCCGGGACGACCGCCGGCGCGCGCGTCCGGGAGGGCGGGCTGCCGACCAGCGGTCCCGAGGCGATCGTCGTCGTGCGCGACGCCGAGGGCGCCCTGCGCGACCTGGCCTGGGCCCCCGAGGCCGACGCCGAGGTCGTGCCGGTCCCGGCGAACACCGAGGAGGGGCGCAGCGTCATCCGGCACTCGGCGGCGCACGTGCTCGCCCAGGCCGTCCAGCAGCTGTTCCCGAAGGCCAAGCTGGGCATCGGCCCGCCGGTCACCGACGGCTTCTACTACGACTTCGACGTCGACACCCCCTTCACCCCCGAGGATCTGAAGAAGATCGAGTCGGCGATGAAGAAGATCGTGAAGGCGGGGCAGCGCTTCGAGCGCCGTCGCTACGCCTCGCAGGACGAGGCCCGCGCGGAGCTGGCCGACCAGCCGTACAAGCTGGAGCTGATCGACCTCAAGGGCGGCGCCGACGACGGCGAGGTCATGGAGGTCGACTCCTCCGGCGAGCTCACCGTCTACGACAACGTGCACGCCCACACCGGCGCCGTCGTCTGGTCGGACCTGTGCCGCGGCCCGCACCTGCCGACCACCAAGTTCATCCCGGCGTTCTCGCTGACCCGCTCGGCCGCCGCGTACTGGCGGGGCGACCAGCGGAACGCCCAGCTCCAGCGGATCTACGGCACCGCGTGGGAGTCGCAGGAGGCGCACGACGCCTACCTGGAGCGCATCGCCGAGGCCGAGCGGCGCGACCACCGCCGCCTGGGCAGCGAGCTGGACCTGTTCAGCTTCCCGGACGAGATCGGGTCGGGCCTGCCGGTCTTCCACCCCAAGGGCGGCGTCGTCCGCAAGGAGCTGGAGGACCTGTCCCGCGAGCGGCACGCCGCGGCCGGGTACGAGTTCGTCTACACCCCGCACGCCACCAAGGGCGCGCTGTTCGAGAAGTCCGGCCACCTGGAGTGGTACGCCGAGGGCATGTACCCGCCCATGCAGCTCGACGCGGAGTACACCGCCGACGGCGAGCTGAAGCGGCCGGCCGTCGACTACTACCTCAAGCCGATGAACTGCCCGATGCACAACCTGATCTTCGCCTCGCGCGGACGGTCCTACCGCGAGCTGCCGCTGCGGCTGTTCGAGTTCGGCACCGTCTACCGCTACGAGAAGTCCGGTGTGGTGCACGGCCTCACCCGGGCCCGCGGGTTCAGCCAGGACGACGCGCACATCTACTGCACCCGCGAGCAGATGCAGGGTGAGATCCGCAGCCTGCTGCAGTTCGTGCTGGACCTGCTGCGCGACTACGGCCTCGACGACTTCTACCTGGAGCTGTCGACCCGCAACCCGGAGAAGTCGATCGGCTCCGACGAGTCGTGGGCCGAGGCCACCCAGGCGCTGCGCGACGCCGCCGAGAGCTTCGGGCTGACCCTGCACGACGACCCGGGCGGCGCCGCGTTCTACGCCCCCAAGATCTCGGTGCAGGCCCGCGACGCGATCGGCCGCTACTGGCAGATGTCGACCATCCAGGTCGACCTGATGCTGCCGGACCGCTTCGAGCTGGAGTACACCTCCTCCGACGGCTCCCGGCAGCGCCCGGTCATGATCCACCGCGCGCTGTTCGGCTCGATCGAGCGCTTCTTCGGCGTGCTCACCGAGCACTACGCCGGCGCCTTCCCGGCGTGGCTGGCCCCCGTCCAGGTGGTGGGGATCCCGGTCACCGAGGCCCAGGACGACTACGTCCGCGACGTCGCCGCCCGGCTGCGCGCCGCGGGCATCCGGATCGACGTCGACTCCGGCGACGACCGGATGCAGAAGAAGATCCGCACCCACACGCTGCAGAAGGTGCCGTTCCTGCTGCTCGTGGGCGGTCGCGACGTCGAGGCCGGCGCGGTGAGCTTCCGCTTCCGCGACGGCTCGCAGACCAATGCGGTGCCGGTCGACGAGGCCGTCGCGGCGATCACCGCGTGGGTGTCGTCGCGCAGCAACGTCTCCCCGACCGCGGAGACCTTCCCCGCGTCCTGACGGTCGTGCGCCCGGGTGCCGCCCGGGCGCACCCCGTCACCCGCGGGCGTCCGGGTCGATCGCCGTGGTCAGCGACCGGGCGATCCCGGCGCCGAGCTCCTCCGGAGTGGACCTCCCGTCCGGGCGGTACCACTTGTAGCTCCAGTTCGCGGCGCCCAGGCACATGTTCATGTAGACCTTCGGGGTCATCCCGGTGAGTGCGCCGGGGTGCGCGGCGAGGTGGTCGCGCAGCGCGGTGAGGAAGACGTCCTCGAACGCGCGCCGTCGCCGGAGCACCTCGCCGGCCAGCTCGACCGGCAGCTCGTGCTCCTCCTCGAAGCAGACCTTGAGCAGCGACTGGTGCCGGCAGGTGTAGGCGACCCGGGACGCGATCAGGTCGCGGATCGCCTCCAGCGGTGAGCCCGCGGCGGCGAGGGTCTCGCGGGCGAGCACCAAGCTCTCGTCCAGCACGTCGGAGTAGAGCCGGATCAGCAGCTCCTCCTTGCTGCGGAAGTAGTGGTAGAGCGTCGGCTTCGACAGCCCGACCGCGGCCGCGATCTCGTTCATCGACGTCGCCCGGAAGCCGCGCCGGGAGAAGATCTCGGCCGAGAGCGCGAGGACGCGCATCCGACGGGCGTCCGCCTTGGTCAGGGCCGTGCCGGCCATCGGGTTCCTTCCGTCGTGCGGTCGGGCCCGCTCACGGTAGCCCCGGGGCGGGTTGACAGGGCTGCCCGGTCGGCCCAGCATTCGACCGTCCGGTCGGTCGATTTTGTGAGGCGCGCCATAGATGTGGGAGCTCGACGAGGAGCACGAGGCGTTCCGGCGGACCTGTCGGGACTTCACCGACCGTGAGATCCGGCCGGTGGTCGACGAGGCCGAGCAGGCCGGGGCGATCCCGATGCAGCTGTGGAAGCGTCTCGGCGCGGCCGGCCTGCTCGGGCTGGTCACCCCCGAGGAGCACGGCGGCTCGGACGCGGACGCCCTGGCCGTCGCGCTGCTGGCCGAGGAGCTGAGCAGGGCCACCGGCGGGATCGCGGTGACCGCTCTGGTCAGCGGGTACATGGCGGCGCCCCACCTGGTCCGCCACGGCAGCCCCGACCAGCAGCGGCGCTGGCTCGGCCCGCTCGCCGCGGGCGAGGCGATGGCCGGGATCGCGGTGACCGAGCCGGGGACCGGGTCCGACGTCGCCGGCATCACCAGCACGGCCCGGCCCGCGGTCGGGGGCTGGACGATCGACGGCCGCAAGATGTTCATCACGAACGCCGGGCTGGCCGACGTGCTGGTCGTCGCCGCGCGGACCGGCGGGCCCCGGCACTCGGGGATCACCCTGTTCGTGGTGCCCACCGACGCGCCGGGCCTGTCCGTGGGCCGCCCGCTGCGCAAGATGGGGTGGCACTCCTCGGACACCCGCGAGGTGGTCCTCGACGGCGTCGCCGTCGGCCCCGAGGACGTCGTGGGTACCGAGAACCGCGGCTTCCACCAGATCATGGAGGGGTTCCAGCTCGAGCGGATCGCGCTGGCCGGGATGGGGCTGGGCCACGCGGCGGAGTGCCTGGACCTGGTCCGGTCCTACGTCCGCGAGCGCGAGGCGTTCGGCGCCCCGCTCGCCCGGCTGCAGACGATCCGGCACCGCGTCGCGGTGATGGAGATCGAGCTGGACTCGGCCCGGCTGCTCACCCACCGGGCCGCGGCCCGGCTCTCCTCGGGGCACCCGGAGGCGGAGACCTCGGTGGCCCGGGCCAAGTACGTGGCCGCGATCGCGGCCAACCGGATCGTCGACGAGGCCGTGCAGCTGTTCGGCGGAGCCGGGTTCGTCGAGGAGTCCCCGGTCGCCCGGCACTACCGCGACGCCCGGATCCTGCGGATCGGGGGCGGAACCGACGAGATCCAGCTGGAGATCCTCGCCAAGGGGACCGCCGGATGAGCGCCTCGACCACCGGCGCGCCGACCCGGGCCGACGTCGCCGCCGCCCGGGAGCGGGCGCTGGCCGGGGGAGACGCCTCCCGCTGGCCCGGGAAGATGCCGGTGCGCGACCGGCTGCGGGTGCTGTTCGACCCCGGCACGTTCGTCGAGGACGGTCTGCTCGCCTCGGTGGCGGCCGACGGTCTGCCCGCCGACGGCGTCGTCACCGGGGTCGGCCGGGTGGACGGCCGCCGGGTCGCGGTCATCGCCCACGACTTCACCGTGAAGGCCGGGTCCTGGGGGGAGCTGACGTGCGAGAAGCAGATCCGGATCCTCGAACGCGCGGACCGCGACCTGCTCCCGGTGGTCTACCTGGTGGACTCCGCGGGTGGCCGGCTGACCGACCAGATGGGCTTCTTCCCCGGCAGGCGCGGTGCCTCGGCGATCTTCCACCTGCAGGTCCGGCTCTCCGGGCGGGTCCCCCAGATCTGCTGCCTGCACGGCCCCTCGGCCGCCGGCGGGGCCTACATGCCCGCCTTCTGCGACTGGGTCGGGATGGTCGAGCACCACGCCTCGATGTACCTGGCGAGCCCGCGGGTCGCCGAGAAGGTCACCGGTGAGCGCACCACCCTGGAGGAGATGGGCGGGGCGCAGATGCACGCCTCGGTCTCCGGCTGCGGCGACGAGGTGTTCGGCTCGGACTGGGAGACCGTCTCGGCCGCCCGCCTGCTGCTGTCCTACCTGCCCGACGACTACCGGTCCCCGCCCGCCCGCGCCGAGCCGGTCCCGCCGGAACGGGTGCTCGGCGACGTCGTGCCGCCCGATCCGAACCAGGCCTACGACGTGCGCGACGTGATCGAGGGCGTCGTCGACGCGGGAACCTTCTTCGAGATCAAGGCCCGCTGGGCACGCGAGATCGTCGTCGGACTGGCCCGGCTCGAGGGGCGGGTGGTGGGCCTGGTGGCCAACCAGCCCGACGTCCGCAGCGGCGCGATCTTCGTCGACTCCGCGGACAAGGCCGCCCGGTTCGTCTCGATGTGCGACGCCTACGGGATCCCGCTGGTGTTCCTGCAGGACGTCCCCGGGTTCATGGTCGGGGTGGACGTCGAGCGGCAGGGGATCATCCGGCACGGCGCGAAGCTGATCGCCGCGATGTCCTCGGCGGAGGTCCCGAAGTTCACCGTGGTGCTGCGCAAGGCCTACGCCGCCGGCTACTACGCGATGTGCGCCCCCGGCTTCGAGCCCCGCGCGACCCTCGCGCTGCCCACCGCCACCATCGGCCCGATGGCGGCCGAGGCCTCGGTGAACGCGGTGTACGCCAACAAGATCGCCGCCATCGGCGACGACGGCGAGCGGGCCGCCTACGTCGCGGCCCGCACCGCCGAGCAGGAGGCGGACGTGAACCTGCTGCGGATGGGGAGCGACCTGGTCGTCGACGCCGTCGTCGCACCGGGGGAGCTGCGCACCGAGCTCGTCGCACGGATGAACGACGCCGACGGCTGGACCCGCACGACCGGCCGTCGGCACCACCTGATCAGCCCTGTGTAGATCTCCGAGAGGACGACGATGTCCGAGAGCACGGACCCGCTGGCCGCGTTGATCGCGGAGCCGTTGCGGGTGCTGCCACAGCGGTGGCGGGTACCGGAGCGGGAGGCCGAGCTGGCCCACGTCCGCGGGTTCGGCACCACCGACGAGTACTGGGAGTGGGCGGCGGGCCGGCAGCGCTGGATGCGGCCCTGGGAGCGGCTGCGCACCGGCGGGCTGCCCGACTTCACCTACTTCGACGGCGGCCTGATCAACGTCGCCGACAACTGTGTGGACCGGTGGGCCGAGGACCCCGCCACCCGGGACCGGGCGGCGGTGGTGTGGGAGGGCGAGCCGGGCGACACCCGCACGCTGACCTACGGCGAGCTGGCCGTCGAGGTGTCGGCGCTGGCCGCGGGCCTGCGCGAGCTCGGCGTGTCCCGTGGTGACGTCGTCGCGGTCTACATGCCGAACCTGGTGGAGGCGTTCACCACGATCCAGGCGTGCAACCGGATCGGCGCGGTGTACACGGTGCTGTTCGCCGGGTTCGGCGAGCAGGCGGTGGCGTCGCGGCTGGCCGCGGCGGGCGCGTCGGTGGTGGTCGTCGCGGACGCGAGCTACCGGCGGGGCAACCGGGTGGAGCTGCTCGCCACGCTGCGGGCGGCACGCTCGCGGGCCCCGTCGGTCCGGGCGACGGTGGTGGTCGACCGCACCGGTGACGACACCGCACTGACCGGGGGCGAGCACCGCTACGCCGACCTGCTCATCTCGGGGGCGGCCGGGTGCGACGCGGTGGCGCTGGACCCGAACGAGCCGGCGTTCCTGATCTTCACCAGCGGGACCGAGTCGACCCCGAAGGGGGTGGTGCACTCGGTGGGCGGGTTCCTGGTGGGGACCTGGGCGAACGCGTACTGGCAGGCGGGCCGCCAGGACGGGGACGTGTACTGGGTGGCGGCGGACGTGGGCTGGCTGACCTTCCCGATCCAGGCGGTGGTCGGCGGATTGGCGTGCGGGATGACGATCGCCTGCTTCGAGGGCGCGCTGGACACGCCGTCGAGCTCGCGGTTCTACGAGATCTGTGCCCGGCACCGGGTCACGAAGGTGCTGATGGCGCCGACGGTGGCGCGGATGCTGCGCAAGTTCGGTGACGACCTGGCCGCGGCGCACCCGGTGGCGCTGTCGTTGATCACGATGCAGGGCGAGCCGCTGGACGCGGACACCTTCGCGTGGACGACCCGGACGTTCGACGTGCCGGTGGTCAACGCCTACGGGCAGACCGAGACCGGCTCGACCTGGACCTATCCGGTGGCCGGGGTGGAGACGCTCAAGGCGGGCTCGGTGGGGACGGCGGTGCCCGGGCACGACTGGGTCGTCGTCGACGACGACGGGGTCGAGGTGGCACCGGGGGTGAAGGGGAACCTGGTGCTGACCGCGCCGTTCCCGACCCTGGCCCGGACGGTGTGGGGCGACCACCAGCGGTACCTGGACACCTACTTCGGGCGGTTCCCGGGCCGGTACGCCACCCACGACGAGGCGGTGGTCGACCACGACGGGCACCTGTGGGTGCTCGGCCGGGCCGACGACGTGATCAACGTGGCGGCGCACCGGATCTCGACGATGGAGATCGAGGCCGTGGTCACCGCGCACCCGGCGGTAGTGGAGGCGGCGGTCGTCGGGGTGCCGGACCCCACCAAGGGCACCGTCCCGATCGCGTTCGTCACCCTCGGTCCGGGCGACGGGTCCGGCGACGTCGCGGCCGAGATCGGCCGCCGGGTCGTCGCGGAGCTGGGTGGCTACGCCCGGCTGGACCGGGTGCACGTCACGACGGCACTGCCGAAGACCCGCACCGGGAAGATCATGCGCAGGCTGCTGCGCGACCTGGTCGTGCACGGCGAGCCCACCGGCGACACCTCCGCTATGGAGGACCGGTCCGCCCTCGACGTCACCGCCGCGGTGGTGCGCGGATGAGCGGCGCCGAGGACGATGCCGACCGGGCCGACCGGGCCGTGTCCGGTCGCTGGTTCGAGGAGCTCGAGGTGGGGACCGTCGTCCGGCACGCCACCCGGCGCACCGTCACCGAGACCGACAACGTCCTGTTCACGACGATGACGATGAACCCGGCACCGCTGCACCTCGACGCCGAGTACGCCGCGGGCACCGAGTTCGGCCGCCCGCTGGTGAACAGCATGTTCACCGTCGCGCTCGTCGTCGGGCTCTCGGTCCCGGAACTCACCCTGGGCACGATCGTCGCCCAGCTCGGCCTCGACGAGGTCGCGTTCCCGCACCCGGTCTTCCCCGGCGACACCGTCCGGGTGGAGACCGAGGTCGTCTCCGCCCGCGAGTCCCGCTCCCGGCCGGACGCGGGGATCGTCGTGTTCGAGCACCGCGCCCACAACCAGCACGGCGACCTGGTCTGCCGGGCCCGCCGCACCGGGCTGATGCACCGCCGCCCCGCCCCCGGTGGCCGGTCGTGACCCTCGCGGTGCGCAGCGTCCTGTTCGTGCCCGGCGGAGCCCCGGAGCTGCTCGCGAAGGTCGTCCGCAGCCGGCCCGACGTCGTCGTCGCCGACCTGGAGGACGCGGTCGCCCCCGCCGACAAGGCCCGGGCCCGCGACACGGTGGTCACCGCGCTCGCCGCGGACCGCCCCGGCGCGGGCACGGTGCTGATCCGGGTCAACCCGCCCGGCACGCCCTGGCACGACGACGACCTCGCCGCCGCGGCGGGCGCGGCCGCCGACGGGGTGGTCCTGCCCAAGTACGAGGACCCCGGCCGGCTCCGCGCGGTGCGGGACGCACTGCCGTCCGGGGCCCGCGTCGTCGTCGGGCTGGAGAGCGCGCTCGGGGTGGCCGACGCCCGTGCGCTGCTCGCCGAGGGGCCCGACGCCGCCTACTTCGGCGCGGAGGACCTGGTCGCCGACCTGGGCGGACGGCGGACCGCCGGCGGCGACGAGGTGCTGCACGCCCGCAGCGCCGTCCGGCTGGCGGCACACCTCGCCCGGGTCCCGGTGGTCGACCAGGCGGTCGTCGCCGTCCGGGACACCGAGGGGTTCCGCGCCGACGCCGCCCGCGGCCGCGACCTCGGCTACCACGGCAAGATCTGCCTGCACCCGCTGCAGGTGCGGGCGGCGCACGAGGTCTTCACCCCGTCGGCCGACGAGCTCGCCCGGGCCCGCCGGGTGCTGGACGCCGCCGGTGGTGGCGTCGGAGTCGTCGACGGGGGGATGGTCGACGCCGTGCACATCGCGATGGCCAGGGGTGTCCTGGCCCGGGCGGGGGACGCGTGAGGAACGCGCTCCGCCGGGAGGAGCCCCCGTGCTGACCGACGAACCACCCCGCCCGCTGCACACCGTCCTCGTCGCCAACCGCGGCGAGATCGCCGTGCGGGTGATCCGCGCCGCCCGCGACGCCGGCCTGCGCAGCGTCGCCGTGCACGGTGGTCCGGACCGCGACGCGCTGCACGTCCACGCGGCCGACGCCGCCGTCGCGCTGCCCGGCGACGACGCCGCGTCGACCTACCTCGACGCCCGCGCCCTGGTCGCGGCGGCCCTGTCCGCGGGCGCCGACGCGGTGCACCCGGGCTACGGGTTCCTCTCCGAGGACGCCGGGTTCGCCGACGCCGTCGTCGCCGCCGGACTGGTGTGGATCGGGCCACCGCCGGACACCATCCGGGCGCTGGGGGACAAGGTCGCGGCCCGCCGGATCGCCCGCGAGGTCGGTGCCCCGCTCGCGGCGGGCACCCGGGACCCGGTCCACGACGAGGGCGAGGTCCGGGCGTTCGCCGAGGAGCACGGACTGCCGATCGTGGTGAAGGCCGCCTTCGGCGGCGGCGGGCGCGGCCTGAAGGTGGTGCGCGACGCCGCCGGCATCCCGGAGGCGTTCGCCGGGGCCGTCCGCGAGGCCACCGCGGCGTTCGGACGCGGCGAGTGCTTCGTCGAACGGTTCCTCGACCGGGCCCGGCACGTCGAGGCCCAGGTGCTGGCCGACGCGCACGGCACGGTGCAGGTCGTCGGGCTGCGGGACTGCTCGCTGCAGCGCCGCAACCAGAAGCTCGTCGAGGAGGCGCCCGCCCCGTTCCTCACCGCGGCCCAGGAGCAGGAGCTGCGGGGGTCGGCCGCGCGCATCTGCGCGGCCGCGGGCTACGTCGGTGCGGGTACCGTCGAGTACCTGCTCGGCGGGGACGGGACCCTGTCCTTCCTGGAGGTCAACACCCGGCTGCAGGTGGAGCACCCGGTCACCGAGGAGTCCACCGGGATCGACCTGGTGGCCGAGCAGTTCCGGATCGCGGGCGGCGCGAGGCTCACCGGCGGGCCGGTGCCCGACCGCGGGCACAGCATCGAGTTCCGGCTCACCGCGGAGGATCCGGCGGCCGGGTTCGTGCCCACACCCGGGCCGCTGCGGGTGTTCCGGATGCCGTCCGGCCCCGGCGTGCGGGTGGACTCCGGCGTCGTCGAGGGCGACGTCGTCGACGGCCGGTTCGACTCGATGTTCGCCAAGCTCGTGGTCACCGGCCGGGACCGGCCGCAGGCGCTGCGCCGCGCCCGGCGCGCCCTGGCCGAGGCACGGATCGAGGGGGTGCCGACACCGCTGCCGTTCTACCGCGAGGTCGTCGTCGACCCCGACTTCACCGGCGACGGTCACACCTTCGCCGTGCACAACCGGTGGATCGAGGAACGGCCCGTCGCCGTCGGGCCCGGGCCGGTCGGCGACACCCTCACCGTGCGGGTCGGCCGCAGGTCGCTCCCGGTCACGGTGCCCGGTCTGGCGGTGCTCGGCGACACCGCGGCGCGGATCCGGCAGGAGTCGGCGGCGCTGCGGCGGGCGGAGACCGCGGGCGCGTCCGGGCCGGTGGTGACCGCACCGATGCAGGGCACGATCGTCGCGGTCGCGGTCACCGACGGCACCCGGGTCGCGCGCGGCGACCTGGTCGCGGTGCTGGAGGCGATGAAGATGGAGAACCGGGTCCTGGCCCACCGCGACGGGACCGTCCGCGGCCTCGCCGTGGCGCCCGGGGACGCGGTGAGCGTCCGCTCGGTGCTCTGCGAGATCGACGGGTGAGCACCCGGGCACGGTCCTGCGCCGCGGGGCCCGGCGCCTAGGATCGGCTCATGGAGCAGGAGTGGGTCCCGCAGGAGGGGACCGGGACGCCCGACGGCTTCGCCCGGCTGTGGACCCCGCACCGGCTCGCCTACATCCAGGGCGCCGGTGACACCGGCTGCCCGTTCTGCCGGATCGCCCGGGGGGACACCCTGGGCGACTCGACGGACCCGGACGCGGACAACCTCGTCGTCGCGCGCGGCGACGAGGTGTTCGCGCTGCTGAACCTGCACCCGTACAACCCGGGGCACCTGATGGTGCTGCCCTACCGGCACGTCGCGGACCTGGAGGACCTCACCGACTCCGAGGCCGGCGAGCTGATGGCGTTCACCCGGCAGGCCGTCGTGACCATGAAGAAGGTCGCGGCGCCGCACGCGTTCAACGTGGGCCTGAACCTGGGCCACGTCGCGGGCGGGTCGCTGGCCGAGCACCTGCACCAGCACGTCGTCCCGCGCTGGGGCGGGGACGCGAACTTCATCGCCGTCGTCGGGCAGACGAAGGTGATCCCGCAGCTGCTCGCCGAGACCCGCGACCAGCTGGCGCAGGCGTGGGAACCGCCACGCCGCTGACTGCGGCCGCGCCGACGGCGGGCGGACCCGGTGTCGGACTACGCTGGCAGCGTCCCCCACCGCCGCCGTCCTGCACGGGAGCACGCAGCCGCCGATGCTGAACCTGTTCGCCCGCGCGCACGTCAACCGGCTCACCGACCCCGTCGGGCGGGCCCTGATCGACCGCGGTGTCAGCCCGGACACCGTGACCGTGCTCGGCACCGTCGGGGCCGTGGCCTGCTCGCTGGCGTTCCTGCCGACCGGCTGGCTGGCCCTCGGCGCGGTGCTGGTCACGCTGTTCGTGCTGACCGACCTGATCGACGGCGCGATGGCCCGGGCCCGCGGGCACGGCACCCCGTTCGGGGCGGTGCTCGACTCCACCTGCGACCGGATCGTCGACGGCGCCCTGTTCGCCGGGCTCGCCTGGTGGGCGCTGACCGGCGGGGCCGAGCCCCTGGCCGGCGCCGCGGCGCTGGTGGCCCTGGTCGGCGGCCAGATCGTGTCGTACGTCAAGGCCCGCGCCGAGTCCGTCGGGCTCACCGCCGAGGGCGGCCTCGTCGAACGCGCCGAACGGCTCATCCTCGGTCTGGTCGGGGCGTTCCTGTCCGGCATCGGGGTGCCGTGGGCGCTGACCGTCACCCTCGTCGTGCTGGCGATCGGGACGGCGGTGACCCTCGGCCAGCGGATCCTGGCGGTGCGGCTCAGCTCCCGCGAGGCCCCGCGTGCCTGACCTGCGGACGCGCACCACCGACGCGCTGAGCGCCGCCGGGTACGCGGCGGGCTGGCGGGTCGCGGGGCGGCTGCCGGCCGGCGTCGTCGGACGGGCGTTCGACGCCGGCGCCGCGCTCGCGGTCCGCCGCGACGGCCCCGGGGTGCGACGGCTGCGCCACAACCTGCACCGGGCCCGCCCCGACGCGACGCCCGCCGAGCTCGACGCCCTGGTCGCCGCCGGGATGCGCAGCTACGCCCGCTACTGGCGCGAGGCGTTCGCGCTGCCCGGCCTCGACCCCGCCGCGGTGCACGCCGCGATGCACCCGCACGCCCACGGCGTCGCCGGCGCGCTGGCGGCCACCCGGTCCGGGCACGGGGTCGTGTTCGCCCTCCCGCACGCCGGCAACTGGGACCTCGCCGGGCTCTACCTGCTGCGCGAGCTCGACCGGCTCGGGCTCGAACCGGCGCTGACCACCGTCGTGCAGCGGCTGCGCCCCGAGCCGCTGTTCCGCCGGTTCCTCGCCTACCGGCGCGCGCTCGGGTTCGAGGTCGTGACCGCCGACGACCCCCGCGCCGCGCACCGCGCGCTGACCGGGCGGCTGCGCCGCGGCGGCGTCGTCTGCCTGGTCGCCGACCGCGACCTGACCGGCACCGGGACCGACGTGACGTTCCTCGGGGGGCCCGCCCGGCTGCCGTCCGGCCCGGCGCGGCTCGCCCGGCTCACCGGCGCCGCGCTGCACCCGGCCTACCCCTACTTCACCGACGACGCCTGGGGTGTCGAGGTCGGCGCGCCGGTCCCGCCCGGTCCCGGTGCCGTCCAGCACCTCGCCGACGCGTTCGGCGACATGATCGCCCGCCGTCCGTGGGACTGGCACATGCTCCAGCCGGTCGGCACGGGATGAGGATCGGGATCGTCTGCCCGTACTCCCTCGACGTCGCCGGGGGAGTGCAGCGCCACGTCCTGGACCTGGCCGCCGCGCTGCGCACGCTCGGGCACACGGTCGAGGTCCTGGCCCCGACGACCGGCACCGCGCCCGAGTTCGTCACCCCGGCCGGGCGGGCCGTCGGCGTCCCCTACAACGGCTCCGTCGCCCGCGTCGCGTTCGGCCCGCTGACCCGCCACCGCACCCGGCGCTGGCTCGCCGCGCACGACTTCGACGTGCTGCACGTCCACGAGCCCACGACCCCGTCGGTGTCGGCGCTCGCGCTGCTCGACGCCCGCGGGCCGGTCGTCGCGACCTTCCACACCTCCACCGAGCGGTCCCGGGTCCTCGCCGCGTTCGGGCCCGTGGCGCGCCCCCTGCTGGAGCGGGTGACCGCGCGGATCGCGGTGTCGGCGACCGCCCGCCGGGTCCAGGTCGAGCACCTGGGCGGGGACGCCACCGAGATCCCCAACGGCGTCGACGTCGCCCGGTTCGCCCACGGGCCGGCACTGGACCTCCCGCCCGCGGTGCGGGTCGGCTACGTCGGCCGCTTCGACGAGCCCCGCAAGGGCATGCCGGTGCTGCTGGCCGCACTGCGCCGGGTCGTGGCCGACCGCCCGGACGTGCGGCTGCTCGTCGTCGGCCGCGGCGACGGCGACCGGCTGCGGCGCGCCGCGGGGCCGGGGCTGGCGGGCCGGATCGACCTGCTCGGGCCGGTCGACGAGGCGACCAAGGCCGCCGCGCTGCGCTCGGTCGCGGTGTTCTGCGCACCGCATCGCGGCGGGGAGAGCTTCGGGATGGTGCTGACCGAGGCCATGGCCGCGGGCGCCCCGGTGCTGGCCGCGGACCTCGAGTCCTTCCGCGCCGTCCTCGACGACGGCCGTGCCGGTGCCCTGTTCCCACCCGGCGACGACCTCGCCCTGGCCGCGGCGCTCACCCGCCTGCTCGACGACGAGACCGCCCGCGCCCGGCTCGCCGCCGCGGGGCGGGACCGGGCGCAGCGCTACGACTGGCCGGTCGTGGCCTCCGACGTGCTGCGCGTGTACCGGGCGGCGATCGCCGGCGCACCGCGGCCGCTGGTGCGCGGGGGCGCGCGGTGAGCACGGTCGTCGTCGTCGGGGGAGTAGTCGTCGCGGCGCTGCTGGTGGCGGCTCTCACCCTGTGGTGCGTGACACGGGTCCGGCGCCTGCACCGGCTGCACGTGCGGGTCGACGCCGCCCGGGCCGGGCTCGCCGCGGCGCTGGACGCCCGGGCTCGGGTCGCGCTCGCCGTCGCCGACGCGCTCGGTCCCGCCGCACCGCCGGACCTGCGCCGGGCCGCCGTCGCCGCGCGGGCACTGCCCGCTCCTGCCCCGGACGGCCGGGACCCGGCCGGGAGCCGCGCCGCCCGCGAGGCCGCGGAGAACGCCCTGACCAGGCAGCTCGCCGTCGTCGGGCGGGGGCCGGGGCAGCCCGGGCCCTGCGGCGACCTCGCCGACGCCGAGGTGCTGGTCGTGCTGGCCCGCCGGGTGCACAACGACGCCGTCCGCGACACCCGTGCCCTGCGGTCCCGGCGGCTGGTGCGGATGTTGCGGCTGCACGGCACCGCACCGGAGCCGGTGTACTTCGAGATCGCCGATCCGGAACCGCCGCGTTCACCTGCGCGACCTCACGTAGAATCGCCACGCAGTCCGACCGTCATGTGAGGAGCTCCGATCACCCGTGTCCGCAGCTGAGAACACCCCCGACACCGCCGGTCCGCAGCACGGCACCGCGCGGGTGAAGCGCGGGATGGCCGAGATGCTGAAGGGCGGCGTGATCATGGACGTCGTCACCCCGGATCAGGCCAAGATCGCCGAGGACGCCGGGGCCGTCGCCGTCATGGCCCTCGAGCGCGTCCCGGCCGACATCCGTGCCAACGGCGGCGTGGCCCGCATGTCGGACCCGGACATGATCACCGGCATCGTCGAGGCCGTGTCCATCCCGGTCATGGCGAAGGCCCGCATCGGCCACTTCGTCGAGGCCCAGGTCCTGCAGTCCCTCGGCGTCGACTACATCGACGAGTCCGAGGTGCTGACCCCGGCCGACGAGGCCCACCACATCGACAAGTGGAGCTTCACCGCCCCGTTCGTCTGCGGTGCGACCAACCTCGGTGAGGCCCTGCGCCGCATCTCCGAGGGCGCGGCGATGATCCGCTCGAAGGGCGAGGCCGGCACCGGCAACGTCGTCGAGGCCACCCGGCACATGCGCTCGATCCGCGCCGAGATCGGCCGGCTCGCCTCGCTCGACGCCGCCGAGCTCTACATCGCGGCCAAGGAGCTGCGCGCCCCGGTCGAGCTGGTCGCCGAGGTGGCCCGCACCGGGAAGCTGCCGGTCGTGCTGTTCACCGCCGGTGGCATCGCGACCCCGGCCGACGCCGCGATGATGATGCAGCTCGGCGCCGAGGGCGTGTTCGTCGGCTCCGGCATCTTCAAGTCCGGCGACCCGGCGCAGCGCGCGTCGGCGATCGTGAAGGCCACGACCTTCCACGACGACCCCGAGATGATCGCCAAGGTCTCCCGCGGTCTCGGTGAGGCCATGGTCGGCATCAACATCGCCGACATCCCCGAGGAGCAGCGCTACGCCGCTCGCGGCTGGTAAGCACCCCCGTTCCGCCCCGAGAGCCCCGTCCGGCACACCGCCGGACGGGGCTCCCGTCGTTCCCGCCCGGGTGCGGGCCACGGTCCGGTGACCCGATCGGTCCCTCGGACGCGTGGGGTGTCCGTTCCGGCCACGGTCCGCGGTCGCTCGGTGGAGGGGTTGCCTACTCGATGTGGTGACACAGGTGCTCATGGTGACTCTGTGGCATCTAGCGTTCCGTGGGGATCAGGAGACCACTGTTACGGAGGAGCCTGATGGGACGCTCTGTGAGGGTCGTGGCGATCGCCGCCGCGATGTTGATCAGCTTTCCGGCTGCGGCGTTCGCGGACACCGGGGACGGCCGACCGGGAACGACGACGACCGCGGACTGCCCCACGACGGGCACCGCCCCGGGTGGGGGAGCCGGTTCGGGTGGTCCGGCCACCGGTGGTGACGGAGGCGCCGGGTCGGGGAAGCCCGGCGCCTCCGCCGCTCCCGGGACGGCCGGGCCCGAGGGGGACGGCCCCTCCGGGGGCGGCTCGGGCGACGACCACGGCTCTTCGAACGGCCACGGCTCCTCTGGCGACCACGGCTCCTCCGGCGACGGGTCGGGGCACGACGGCGGCTCGGGGAGCGGCGACGACTCCGGCTCCGGCTCCGGCTCCGGCTCCGGTGACGGCGACGGCTCCGGCGGCGACGGGGGACCGTCGGGATCGGGCGGCTCGGGGAACGACGCGGGGTCCGGCTCGGGGGGCGACCGCGGCTCCGGCTCCGGCTCGGACCAGGGCTCGGGTTCCGGTGGGGACTCCGGCAACACGACATCGGGCGCGGGCGACTCCGGCACCGGCGACAAGGGGCAGGACTCCGGCGACGACCACGGCTCCGGCGGCGACCGGAAACCGGGCGACGACCACGGCTCGGGCGACGACCACGGCTCCGGCGGCGACCGGAAACCGGGCGACGACCACGGCTCGGGCGGCGACCAGGGCTCCGGCGGCGACACGAGCCCCGACACGGGCTCGGGCGACGACACGACATCGGGCGAGGACGGCGCGTCGAGCGGCGACCGCGGTCCGGCCGGCGACCAGGGTGATAAGGCTGGCTCGGCCGGAGACCAGGGCGACCAGGCCGGCTCGGCCGGCGACCAGGCCGGCGCCCCGGGCTCACCCGCCGACACGACCTCGGCGGACGCGACCCCGGGCACGGCACCCGGCG
This sequence comes from Pseudonocardia sp. TMWB2A, assembly GCF_017312135.1. Classification (NCBI taxonomy): domain Bacteria; kingdom Bacillati; phylum Actinomycetota; class Actinomycetes; order Pseudonocardiales; family Pseudonocardiaceae; genus Pseudonocardia; species Pseudonocardia sp. TMWB2A. Next base: position 4,169,731 of record NZ_QKQY01000002.1, on the reverse strand, counting down.
GCGCCGCGGCCACCCCGGCCGGCGAGCCGGCCCCCGGCGCGGCCCCCGCCCCCGCGGACTGCGCCGCCGGCGCGGCCCCGGCTACCCCGGCGGTCCCGTCCTACCCGGGCGCGGCGACCACCGCCGCCGTCGCGCACGACTGGGGCGAGCCCACCAAGGTCGACGACTTCGACGGCGACGCCCTCACCGGCTGGAGCCCCTACGACGGCCCCGGCCACGCCGGCAAGGGGACCCGTTCCCCGTCGGCGATCTCGGTGAAGGACGGCCTGCTCACCATCGACGGCGACGCCGACGGCACCACCGGCGGCATGGCCTGGTCCGACGGCAGCCAGAAGTACGGCCGCTGGGAGGGCCGGGTGCGGGCGCCCGCGTCGGACCCGTCGTACAACGCGTTGCTGCTGCTCTGGCCGACCGCCGAGAACTTCCCGGTCGGCGGCGAGATCGACTTCATGGAGATGACCGACCACACCCGGCAGAAGACCAACCTGTTCCTGCACTACGGCGAGGACAACTCCCAGGTCCAGGGCTCGGTCGACATCGACGCGACCCAGTGGCACAACTGGGCGGTCGAGTGGACGCCGAAGGGCGTGACCGCCTTCGTCGACGGCAAGCAGTGGTGGCACACCGACGACACCTCGGTCCTGCCCCCCGGGCCGATGCACCTGACGATCCAGCTCGACTGGTTCCCCAAGGGCGGCGGCGACGTGAAGCCCTCGGAGATGCAGGTCGACTGGGTCCGCCAGTACGCCCTGCCCGAGTCCGAGAAGGGCGGGGACGACTCCGGCGACGCGGGCGGCAACGACGAGGGGCTCCTCGACGGGCTGCTGCACCGCATCACCGAGGGCGGCCCGGACCGCGAGCCCGGCTCGGCGACCCGCGGCGTCAGCGGCACCTGATCAGCGGTACTCCATCACCAGCACCGCGGTGGCACCCGGCGTGAGCGCCCGGTAGCTGTGCGGCCGGTCGGCGGGGAAGGTGACGTGGTCACCCGGGTCGAGCTCGATCTGCTCGTCGTCCGGTCCGACGCTCCACCGGCCCGTGGACACCACCATGTGCTCGACGGTGCCGGGGGAGTGGGCGTGCGCCGTCCGCGCCGGCCCGGGCTCGCAGGTGATGAGGTGCAGGTCGCGGCGGGCGCCCGGCGGGCACGGCGACAGCAGCGCTCCGGTGTACGCGGCCTCCTCCGACCGGATCGCGGGACGGTCGGCGAAGCGCACCACCCGCACCGGCGACGACGGCGGCTCCACCAGCGCGCTGAACGGCACCCCCGCGACGACGGCGATCGCCCACAGCGTCTCGACGCTCGGGTTCCCGGTCCCCGCCTCCAGCTGCGACAGCGTCGACTTCGCGATCCCGGCCCGGCGGGCCAGCTCGGCCGAGGAGATCCCGAGGCGTTCGCGCTCCCGGCGGATCGCCGCCGCGATCGTCGCGAGCGGCGGCCCAGGCGTTCGGTCCATCGGTCTCCTCGTTCGGCTTGACGAACACAGGCATCGTTGTTCACTGTATCGGGCATGCGTTCGATACAGCGAACGACCCGCGGGGACGTCCGCGACGCCGTCACCATCTCGGTGGCCGTCGCCGTCGTCGGGGTGTCGTTCGGCGCGCTCGCGCCGGCCGCCGGGCTGTCCCCGGCCATGACGATGGCGATGTCGCTGCTCGTGTTCGCGGGCGGCGCCCAGCTGCTCGTCACCGGGGTGCTGGCCGCCGGGGGAGGCGTGTGGGCCGCCGTCGCCGCGGGGCTGGTGCTCAACCTGCGGCACCTGCCGTTCGGCCTGGCCCTGGCCCGGCACCTGGGCGGGGGCTGGGCGCGGGTGCCCGCGGCACACGTCGTCACCGACGAGTCGACGGCGTTCGTGCTGGCCCGCACGGACGTCCCCGGCCGGGGGTGGCGCGCGTTCCGGATCCTCGGCGTCGTCAAGTACGTGTCCTGGCAGCTCGGCACCGCGGCCGGTCTCGTGCTCGGCGCGAGCGTGCCGGACCCGGCCGCGTTCGGCCTCGACGCCGCCTTCCCGGCGGCGATGCTGGCGATGCTCGTCCCGATGCTGCGCCGGGTCGACGCCCGCCGGGTCGGTGCGGCCGCCGCCGCGGTCTCGCTGGCCTGCGCCCCGTTCCTGCCAGCGGGCCTGCCCGTGCTGGCCGGGCTGCTCGGCGTCACCGCCGCCGGGCGGACGGAGGAGGAGTCGTGACCGTCGCCGCGCTGCTCGTCCTCGCCGGCGGCACCTACCTCATGCGGCTGCTGCCCCTCGTCCTGCACGACCGGGTCACCCTGTCCCCGCGCACCGTGCGCCTGGTCGAGCTGGGCGCGGTCGGGCTGCTCGTCGCGCTCGTCGCCACCGGCACCTGGTTCGAGGGCGCCGGGTTCGCCGGCTGGGCCCGCCCGGCCGGGGTCGCCGTGGCCGCCGGTGCGCTGGTCCTCCGGGTGCCGTTCGTGCTGGTCGTCGTCCTCGCCGCGGCGACGACGGCCGGGCTGCGGCTGGCCGGGATCGCCTGAGCCGGTCGTCACCCCGGCGCGCGCCGGGCGCCGGGGACCGCGAGGATCAGCCCATGCACGTGCTCGTCCTCGGCGCCACCGGCTACGTCGGCTCCCGGCTCGTCCCGCGCCTGCTCGACGCCGGCCACGACGTCCGGGTGCTCGTCCGCACCCCGGGCAAGCTGGCCGCGCACCCGTGGGGCGAGGCGGTCGACGCCGTGCGCGGCGACGCCCGGACCCCGGCCGACGTGCGCCGGGCCTGTGCGGGCGTCGACGCCGTCGTCCACCTGGTGCACGCCATGGACGGCCCCGGCTACGCCGACCGCGACCGCACCGTCGCGCACGCGCTGGCCGACGGCGCCGCCGCGGCCGGCGTGCGCCGCATCGTCTACCTGGGCGGGCTGCAGCCCGAGGCCGGCACCCGGCGGGTGTCGCAGCACCTGTCGTCGCGCCGCGAGGTCGGGGACATCCTGCTCGCCGGTCCTGTCCCGGCCGCCGTGCTGCGGGCCGGGATCGTCGTCGGCACCGGCTCGGCCAGCTTCGAGATGATCCGGCACCTCACCGAGACCGCGATGGGCGGTCCGCTGGTCCTGCCGCTGCCCGACCGGGCCTGGAACCGCATCCAGCCGATCGCCGTCGACGACGTGCTGTACGACCTCATCGGCTGCCTCGACCTGCCCGCCGGGGTGGACCGGGCGTTCGACGTCGGCGGCCCCGACGTGCACACCTACCGGTCCCTGATGAGCGAGTTCGCCGCCGAGGCGGGGCTGCTGCGGCCGTTCCCGGTGCCCGTCCCCCTGTCGGCGCCGCGGCTCACCGCCCGCGCCGTCGCCGCGCTCACCCCGGTCGGCCGGGGCCTGGCCGAGCCGCTGGTCGAGTCGATGCGCCACGAGCTGGTGGCCGACCCCGACGACCTCGCAGCCCTCGACGCGCTCATCGGCACCCCGCCCGGCGGACGGACCCCGTACCGTACGGCGGTCCGCCGTGCCCTCGACGGCGTCGGCGCGGCCGGACCGGGACCGTCCGACCCGCCCGGCAGCGGTCCGCTCGAGTGGTCGACGACCGACACCCACGACGTGGCCGCCCCCGCCCGCGCCGTCTGGTCGGTGATCGAGACGCTCGGCGGCCCGCACGGCTGGTACACCGTCCCGGGCGTCGCGACGCTGACCGGCCACCTCGACGTCCTCGCCGGCGGTCCCGGTGTCGTCCCGCGCCGGCACGGCGACGGCCTTCCCCGCCTCGTCCCGGGGGAGCCCCTGGACCGCTGGACCGTCGAGACGGTCGAGCCGGGGCGGCGGCTGGTGCTGCGTGCCGCGGACCGACTCCCCGGCGACGCCCGGCTCGAGCTCGCCGTCACCCCGACCGACCGGCTGACCAGCCGCTACACCCAGACCCTGCGGTTCACCCCGCGCGGGATGGCCGGTCGGCTGGGATGGCTGGCGGCCTACCCGTCGCAGCGCTTCGTCTTCGCGGTGATGGCCCGGACGCTGGCCGGGGTCGCCGAGACCCGCTACCGGCGCGACGTCCGCGCCCTCTGACCCGTCCCCGCCGCGACACCGGGGACGGCACCGGGGGCGCCCCCGTGACGTCGTGCGTCACGGAGGCGCCCCCGGGGGTCGGACAGGCTCAGCCCTCGCCGCGGGCCTGCGCCACCTGCTCGGCGCGGTCCTCGGCCGCGATCCGGGTCAGCTCGGCACCGGCCTCGGGGTCGCGGGTGAGGTTCTCGCCCGACTCCGGGTCGAACACGTGGATCTTGCGCGCGTCCAGCCAGAACTCGGCGTCGCGGCCCTCCCGGATCCGGCTCGTGGAGTCGATCGACACGATCGCCTGCGTGCGCAGCTGGTCGGCGTCGAGCTCGCGCGACAGCTCCTTGAGCTTGGTCTCCACCTCGGCCGGGGCCTCGTAGGGGATGTAGGCGTACTGCGAGTCGCCCAGCCACTCGGTCACGTCGACCTTCGCGGTGAAGGTGGACCCGACGTGCTTCTTGGCCTCGTCGACCAGCGACGCGTCCTCGAAGTACTCCGGCCGGATGCCGACCAGCACCAGCTCGCGACCGGCGACCTTCTCGGCGCGCGCGGCGTCGAGCTCGATCGGGCCGAACGGCGTCTCCAGCCGGTTCCCCGACACGGTCGCGGGCAGGAAGTTCATCGGCGGCGACCCGATGAACCCGGCGACGAACAGGTTGACCGGCTGCTCGTAGAGCTCGCGTGGCGAGGCGACCTGCTGGATGACGCCCTTGCGCAGCACGCAGACCCGGTCGCCGAGGGTCATCGCCTCGGTCTGGTCGTGCGTGACGTACACCGTGGTGATGCCCAGCCTGCGCTGCAGGCGGGCGATCTCGGTGCGCATCTGCCCGCGCAGCTTCGCGTCCAGGTTGGACAGCGGCTCGTCGAACAGGAACGCGTCGGCGTCGCGGACGATGGCGCGGCCCATCGCGACCCGCTGGCGCTGACCGCCGGACAGGTTCGCGGGCTTGCGCTGCAGGTGCTCCTGCAGCTCCAGGACCTTCGCCGCGGTGTCGACCTTCTGCTTGACCTCGTCCTCGGGGGCCTTGGCCAGGCGCAGCGGGAACGCGATGTTCTCGTAGACCGACAGGTGCGGGTAGAGCGCGTAGTTCTGGAACACCATCGACAGGTTGCGGTCCCGCGGGGCCTTGTCGTTGACGCGGTTGCCGGCGATGACCATGTCGCCGGAGGTGATGTCCTCCAGGCCGACGATCATCCGCAGCAGCGTCGACTTCCCGCAGCCGGACGGGCCGACGAGGATCATGAACTCGCCGTCGGCGATGTCCATGCTCACGTCGTTCACGGCCGGGTAGCCGTCCCCGTACTTCTTGACGATGTTCTTCATCTCGATCGACGCCATGGCCGGTCGGTTCCTCTCTCTGTGTACGGGGGTGTCAGCCCTTGACGGCGCCGTTGGTGAGCCCGGCGACGATGCGCCGCTGGAACAGCAGGACGAGCACGACGACGGGGATGGTCACGATCACCGCGGCGGCGGCGATCGGGCCGTTGGGCGACTCGAACTGCGAGGCCCCGGAGAACAGGCCCAGCGCGGCCGGGACCGGGCGGGACGCGCCGGTCGAGGTCAGCGAGATGCCGTAGGCGAAGTCGTTCCAGGCGATGAAGAACGCCAGGATCGCGGTGGTGAACACCCCGGGCGTCGCCAGCGGGACGATCACCTTGCGGAACGCCTGCCAGGTGGTGGCGCCGTCGACCTGCGCGGCCTGCTCCATCTCCCACGGGATCTCGCGGAAGAACGCCGACATGGTCCAGATCGACAGCGGCAGGGTCAGCGACAGGTAGGGGATGATCAGGCCGGGCCAGGTGTCGTAGAGCCCGATCTGGCGCCACAGGTTGAACAGCGGCGTCACGATCGAGATGACCGGGAAGATCGCCACCGCCAGCGCGGTCGACAGGATCAGCCGCTTGCCCCGGAAGTCGAGCCGGGCGATCGCGTAGGCGGCGAACATCGACAGCACGCACGCCAGGAACGTCGCGATGATGCAGATGCCGAAGGAGTTGCGCAGCGCGGGCAGGAACAGCCCGGCCGCGTCCCCGACGAGGATCTGCTCGTAGTTGCTCCACGACACCGAGGTCGGCAGGAACTGCTTGTTGGCGATGTCGTCGCTCGACTTCAGCGACAGCGACACGATCCAGCCCACCGGGAACAGGGCGTAGATGACGATCGCGATGCCGGCGACGATCCAGAGGACTCTCTCGCGGGTGGACATCACTTCTCCCCTCGGGCCTGGGACAGGTCGACCTTGAACCCCTTGATGAACCCGATGCAGATGATCACGACGGACAGGAACAGCAGCACCGACACCGCGGAGCCGAGCCCGATCTCGACGCGGGCGATGGTCTGGCGGTAGGCCAGGAACGACACCGTCTCGGTGTTGTTCGCCCCGGCCGTCATCACGAACACCGAGTCGAACACGCGGAACGCGTCCAGGGTCCGGAACAGCAGGGCGACCATGATCGCCGCCTTCATGTTCGGGAGGGTGACCTTCCACATCCGCTGCCACCAGGTCGCGCCGTCGACGCGGGCGGCCTCCTGCAGCACGTCGGGCACCTGGGCCAGACCCGCGAGCAGCAGCAGCGAGATGAACGGGGTGGTCTTCCAGATCTCGGCCAGGCAGATCACGAACAGCGACGAGCCGGTCGAGCCGAACCAGTCGGTGTCGGCCGAGATCCCGGGCAGCCAGCCGAACCAGGAGTTCACGAAGCCCGAGTCGAGGGAGAACGCGTACTGCCAGGCGAACGCCGACACGACCGTGATGACCGCGTAGGGGATCAGGATCGCGGCGCGCAGCACCGGCCGGATCGCCTTGAGCGCGTTCATCATGACCAGCGCGAGCAGGAAGCCCAGCACCAGCTCGACCGCGACGGTGACCACGGTGATGAACACTGTGACGCCGAAGGAGGTCCACCAGATCGAGTCGGTGAGGATGACCGCGTAGTTCTTCAGGCCGACGAAGGAGATGTTGTCCGGGTCGGTCAGCCGGTAGTCGAACAGCGAGTAGTAGACGGCCTGGATGATCGGGTAGGCCGTCACCAGCAGCATCACGGCGAACGCCGGGCCCGCGAGGTACCAGCCGAGCTTCTGCTCGGCCCGGCTGCGGTCGCTGGCACCGCGCGGGGCCGGGGAGGCCCCGGTCCCGGTCCCGGGCCGCTCGGTCGTCGTGGTCACAGCAGCTCCTCCTTGGCGAGGACCGCCTTGATCAGCGCGGCGGTCGCGGGGCCGACGGTCGGCGGGTCGATGCCCGCGGTCGGGTGGTAGGTGCGCTGGATGGACTCGGAGACCTCGCTGTAGTACGCCGTCTGCGGGCGCGGCTTGGCCTGCTGCAGCGACTGCGCGATGACCTTGGCCATCGGGAACTTCTTCACCACGTCCGGGTCGGTGAAGACCGAGATCCGGGCGGCCGGGTTGCCGTTGGTGAGGAAGTACTGCTTCTGGTTCTCGGTCGAGGTGATGCACTCGGTGGCCTGGTAGGCCAGGTCGGTGTGCTTGCTGAAGGCGCCGACGCCGAGGTTGATGCCGCCGTAGGGCGGGGCCGAGGGCTTGCCGGCCTCGGTCTGCGGGTAGAGCGCCCAGCCGAAGTCGTCCGGCGTGGACTGCGGGACGGTCCCCTCCTCGACGGCGCTGTTGACCTTGCCCCAGACGAACGGCCAGTTGACCTGGAACATCGCGTCACCGGACTGGAAGGCGTTGGAGTTCTCGTCCTCGGAGTTGGTCGAGAAGCCGGGACCGCCGACGGCCGAGACGGCCTTCATGATCTCGGCGGCCTTCGTCGCGGCGGGGGAGTCCAGGCCGAGCTGGACGCCCTCCGGGTTCTGCGGCGAGGCGTTGGTGACGATCTGCCCGCCGCCGCCCTCGACCAGCGCGTTCAGCCAGACGGTCAGCGACTCCGCGCGGATGCCCTGCGCGGCGATGATCGAGTTCTTGGCCTGCGCGGTCTGCACGACCTGGTCCCAGGTGACCGGCTTCGACAGGTCCAGCCCGGTGCCGGCGACCTGCGACTTGCGGTACCAGAGCAGCTGGGTGTTGGCCCAGAACGGCACCGTGACCAGCTTGCCGTTCCAGCTCGCGCCCTCCTTCGCGGAGTTCACGATCCCGGCGGTGGTCCGCTGCGCGACCTCCTCGGGCACCGGGGCCAGGAACTTCGCCTCGGCGAACTCGGGGATGTAGGGCGGGTCGATGGACATGATGTCGATCGAGCTGTCGTTGGCCGCGAGCCGGCGGATCAGCTGCTGACGCTGCTCCGCGGACTGGCGCGGCAGCACCGACACCGCGATCTGGTACTGCCCGTTCGACGCCGCCGAGCAGCGCTGGGCGATCTCCGCCTGCCCCCCGTCGTCGGGGTTGATGTACCAGTTGAGGACCGGCGGGCCCGCGGGTGCGCCTCCGCAGCCCGCCAGCAGGGCGAGGGCGACGGTGGCCGCGCCGGCGGCCAGCGTCCTCCTCCACCGTGTGCGACGCATGGTCAACTCCGAACTCCCGTGTCCGATACCGCTGCTGTGTCCCGTCGCTCGTCGGCGACGTTGGAAGCGTTTCCAACCGAGACTGTGAGCCTTTCACTCGGGAGTGTCAAGGCTCACAGCAGTCGGGCTGGTCGGCGACGATCCTTACTGATCGACAGGCGATGGTCCAGCGCAGTCGGATAACATCCGCTCTTGCAATCGCTTCCAGCTTTGGGCATACATGTGTCGTGCCCGAACCGGTCAACCTGGCCGACGTGGCCCGGCTGGCCAAGGTCTCACCGGCCACCGCGTCACGCGCGCTCAGCGATCACCCCCACGTCGCCGAGGCCACCCGCGCCCGCGTGTGGGAGGCCGCGCGCGCCCTGGAGTACGTCGTCAGCCCGGACGCCTCCGGGCTCGCGCGGGGCACCACGGGGCGGATCGCCGTCGTCGTCCCGCACCTGTCGCGGTGGTGGTTCGGGGCCGCGCTGGAGGGGCTGTCCGACGTGCTGCGCGAGGCCGGGCGCGACGTGCTGCTCTACCACCTGGGCGACGCCGCGGCCCGGCGCGCGTTCTTCGCCGAGCTGCCCGCCCGCCGGCGTGCCGACGCCGTCGTGCTGCTCGGGTTCGGGGTCGACGACGCCGAGCGCGCCCGGCTGGAGCGGATCGGCGTCGGCATCGTGTCGGCGGGGACCCGGATCGGCAACCACCCCTCGGTGTCGATCGACGAGTGCGTCGCCGGTCGCCAGGCCGTCGACCACCTGCTCCACCTCGGACACCGGAGGATCGGGATGATCGTCACCACCGACCCGGAGCTCGACCCTGGCCAGCCCGAGGGGCGTGCCGCCGCCTACCGGGCGGCGCTCGCCGACGCCGGCGTGGAGTACGACCCCGCCCTGACGGTGAGCGTGCCCTGGAGCCCGGAGGGCGGGGCGCGCGCGATGGGGGAGCTGCTCGGGCTGTCCGACCCGCCGACGGCGGTCTACGCCCACACCGACGAGGTCGCCCTCGGCGCCGTCGGCACGCTGCGCCGGGCCGGGCTCGCAGTGCCCGGCGACGTGTCGGTCATCGGCATCGACGACCACCCGCTGGCCGCGCTGACCGATCTGTCCACCGTGGCCCAGCCGGCGGCCGAGCAGGGTGCCGTCGCGGCCCGGATGGCGCTGGCGACGCTGGCCGGCGAGCCGGTCGAGCCGCTCGCGACCCTGCCGACCCGGCTGGTCATCCGCGGCTCCACCGCCCCACCCGCCCGCGGCGTGCGGGGGGTGTCCTGAATGGACGCCCCGCCGGAGCTGGTGCTGCGGGCCCCCGGCCCCGAGCTGATCGCGCTGCCCTGGAACGAGCCGCTGGAACGGTGGGACGAGACGCGGGTCCCGTTGCGTGACATGGAGGTCGGCCCGAGCCGGCACCTGGTCCGGTTCGTCGAGGCCGACGGTGCACTGTGGGCACTCAAGGACATGCCGGAGCGGATCGCCCGGCGCGAGTACGACGTGCTGCGCCGCCTCGAGCACCAGTGCCTGCCCGCGGTCCGCCCGGCCGGGCTGGTGAACCAGCCCGCGCACGAGACCGCGATCCTGGTGACCCGGTACCTGAGCGGGTCCTGGCAGTACCGCAGGCTGTTCCTGCGGCTGCCCCCGAACCGGCCGCGGCACCGCGCGCGGCTGTTCGACGCGATGATCTCGCTGCTGGTCGAGCTGCACCGGCACGGCGTGTTCTGGGGCGACTGCTCGCTCAACAACACCCTGTTCACCCGCGACGGGCAGACCCTGCAGGCCTTCCTCGTCGACGCCGAGACCAGCGAGGTGCACCCGGACGGCCTGTCCGACGGCCAGCGCGAGCACGACGTGACGATCCTGGTCGAGAACATCGCCGCCGGGATGATCGACCTCGCGACCTCGCTGGAACGCCCGCCGGAGATGATCCCGCAGCTCATCGACGAGGCGACCGCCCTGCCCGAGCGCTACCGGGAGCTGTGGGAGGCGCTGCACACCTCGCCGGTCTTCGCCTTCGGCGACCGCTACCGCGTCGAGGGCGCCATCCGCGAGCTCAACGACCTGGGCTTCGCCGTCGACGAGGTGTCCCTGCTCCCGGTCGGCGACGGGCGGTCGCGGCTGCACATCGCCGTCGGCGACCGCAACTACCACTCCGAGACGCTGCGCAGGCTGACCGGCGTCGGCGTGGGGGAGGGCCAGGCCCGGATCCTGCTCGGCGACCTCAACGCCCATCGCGACTGGATGCAGCGCCGCACCGGCCACCCGGTCACCGAACGCGCCGCGGCCCGCAGCTGGATCGACCACTGCCTCGACCCCGGGTCCGCGCGGGCGCACGCAGCGCTCGGCGGCGCGGGCGACGCCGTGCAGGCCTACTGCGACCTGCTGGAGGTACGCTGGCTGCTGTCCGAGCGGGCCGGGGCCGACGTCGGCAACGACGCCGCGCTCGCCGCGCTCGGCGGGCACGCCCCGACCGACTCGGCGGCGAAGATGGCCGTCGCCGACGCCCCCACCGGGCCGCTGCCGCGGATCCCCGCGGACGACGCCGACGAGCGGTGACGCGCGTCGTCACATCGTTGACCCCACGGTAACCACACTCCCGGCGGTACTGTTCCGGGCCGTGTCCATTCCCGGTCCCGGTTACGCCATCACCGCACGCGTCGACGCCCCCGCCCACCCCACCTCGGCCGGTGACCTCACCGCCGCCGTCGGCCAGGTCGGTGGCGTCGTCACCGCCTTCGACGTCGTCGAGGCACGCACCGAGAGTCTCGTCGTCGACATCTCGGTCAACGCCCGCAACACCGAGCACGTCGAGGAGATCAAGACCGCCATCGAGCAGCTCGAGGGCTTCTCGGTCCGCAAGGTCTCGGACCGGACCTTCCTGCTCCACCTCGGCGGCAAGATCGAGGTGCGGTCCAAGGTGAACCTCCGCACCCGTGACGACCTGTCGCGCGCCTACACCCCGGGCGTCGCGCGGGTGTCGATGGCGATCGCGGAGAACCCGTCCGACGCCCGGCGCCTGACGATCAAGCGCAACACCGTCGCCGTCGTCACCGACGGGTCCGCGGTGCTCGGCCTGGGCAACATCGGCGCCGCCGCGGCGATGCCGGTGATGGAGGGCAAGGCGGCGCTGTTCAAGCAGTTCGCCAACGTCGACGCCTGGCCGGTCTGCCTCGACACCCAGGACACCGAGGAGATCATCCGCACCGTCCAGCTGATCGCCCCCGGCTACGGCGGCATCAACCTGGAGGACATCGCCGCGCCGCGCTGCTTCGAGATCGAGCGCCGGCTGCGCGAGCTGCTCGACATCCCGGTCTTCCACGACGACCAGCACGGCACCGCCGTCGTCGTCCTCGGCGCGCTGCGCAACGCGCTGCGCGTGGTCGGCAAGAAGTTCTCCGACATCCGCGTCGTCGTCTGCGGGGTCGGCGCGGCCGGCTCGGCGATCATCCGGCTGCTCGGCTCGGAGCAGACCGCCGACGTCGTCGCCGTCGACGTGGACGGCATCGTCCACACCGGACGCGAGGGGATGGACGACAACCTCGTCTCGATCGCCGCGCAGACCAACTCCGGCGGCAAGCGGGGCACCCTGGCCGACGCACTCGTCGGGGCCGACGTCTTCATCGGGGTCAGCGCGCCGAACCTGTTCGGCGAGGACGAGCTGCGGTCGATGAACGACGACTCGATCGTGTTCGCGCTGGCCAACCCGGACCCCGAGGTCGACCCGACGCTGGCGATGAAGCACGCCGCCGTCGTCGCGACCGGCCGGTCGGACTACCCGAACCAGATCAACAACGTCCTCGCGTTCCCCGGTGTGTTCCGCGGGCTGCTCGACGCCCAGGCGCACGACATCACCGACGAGATGATGCTCGCCGCGGCCGAGGCGATCGCCGACGTCGTCGCCGAGCCGAACCCGTCGTTCATCGTGCCGAGCGTGTTCGACACGAGCGTGGCCCCGGCCGTCGCCGAGGCGCTGCGCGGTGCCGCGGCGAAGCAGGCGAAGCGCGGCGAGGTCGAGGCGGGCTGACCCGGCTCACCGGGGGACGACCACCCCGGGCGGCGCGGGCACCGGCCCGGGCACGGGGAGGTGCTCGACGGGGGAGGCCGCCGCCGCGGCGAGCACGGCCAGCACCGCCGTCGTCCCGAGCGCGAACCGGCGGGGTCGCGGCACGCGCACCGGGCGCGCCGGGGCGTCCGGCACGGGCACGGCCGTCACGAACGCGGCCGCGGCGTCGTCGAGGCCCCGGCCGTCGGCGGCGGCGGCCCGGACCGCGCCCGCCGTCGCGACCGGGAGCGGTAGCTCGACGGTGGCCGCGACCGGGAGCGGCAGCCGGTGCACCCCGACCCGGTAGGTCCGCGCCAGCCCGCTGCGCTCGGGGTCGCCCAGCGCGGGCCCGCAGAACAGCACCAGCGGTGCCGCGGCGCCGGCCCGCCAGCCGTGCTCGCCCTCGACGACGAGGCCCCACAGCCCGACGCAGCCCAGCACGGTGCCGGGACCGAACCCGACGCCGCCGACCCGGGCCGGGTCGCGGACCGCGTGCACCCCGCAGGTGCAGGCCGGGTCCGGTGCCTCGTGTCCGCGCAGCTCGCAGTGCGCGGCGAGGGCCCCGCCGGGCGGCCACTCGGTGGCCACGTGCACCGGAGAGCGCAGCCGCGGCGCGGTGACCGGGCCCGCGACGCGCCAGCACCGCCAGCCGACGACGACGCCCGCGACGTCCGGTGCGGTGCCGTCCGACGGTGTGGTCAGCGCGGGGCACACACCGGTTCACCGGCCCGGCCGGGGACCCGCGGCGGCGTCCCGTCCGGGACCGGCGCGGCCGGGGGCGCCGCCCCGTCGGTCGGCGGATGCGCCGGCGCCCGGACCGGGTCGCCCGGCGCGGCCAGGGGTTCGGCCCGGAAGACCCGCACCGTCGCTCCGATGTCCATGACGCCCCACCCCCGTGTCCCCGGGCGGACCGTGCCCGGCACCGCGCGGGAACCCAGGATCCGTCCCGCACCCCGGGCCGCGGCACCGCCGTACGGTGCCGCGGCTCACCCCCGGACGGGCGGTTACCGCAGGTCGCACGGGTCTAGGCTGGCGGGCATGGCGGTGAGGATCGGTGTGCTGGCCCTGCAGGGCAACGTCCGCGAGCACGTGGCGGCGCTGACCGCGGCGGGCGCCGAGGCCGTACCGGTCCGCCGTGCGTCCGAACTTGCCGCGGTGGACGGCATCGTCCTGCCCGGCGGCGAGTCGACGACCATGTCCAAGCTGCTCGACACCTTCGAGCTGCTGGAGCCGCTGCGCGCCCGGCTCCGCGACGGGCTGCCCGCCTACGGCTCGTGCGCCGGCATGATCCTGCTGGCCGAGGAGATCCTCGACGGCCGCCCCGACCAGCACCAGCTCGGCGGGCTCGACGTCGTCGTGCGGCGCAACGCCTTCGGCCGCCAGGTCGACTCGTTCGAGACCGACCTGGACTTCACCGGGCTCACCGGTGGTCCGGTGCACGCGGTGTTCATCCGCGCCCCGTGGGTGGAGAAGACCGGCGGCGACGTCGAGGTGCTCGCCTCCGTCCCGGACGTCACCAGCGCCGGTGCCGACGCCGGTGAGGCGGCCGGGCGCGCGGTCGCGGTCCGGCAGGGCCCGGTGCTCGCCACCTCGTTCCACCCCGAGCTGACCGGGGACCGCCGGGTGCACGGGCTGTTCGTGGACATGGTGCGCGCCGCGGCGGGCTGACCCGCCCGCGGCCGGTCGCGGCCACGCACGGCACCGTTGCACCGGCGTACGGTTGAAGAGTGCTCGTTCTCATCGGTGTGTTGCTCGTCGTCTGGCTGGTGCTCGCCGTCCTCGGCCTGGTGGTCAAGGGGCTGTTCTGGCTGACGGTGATCGGGGTCGTCCTGTTCGTCGGCACCGCCGTCTGGGGCGCGGCGAAGCGCCGGGCGGGCGCCGGACCCCGCTAGTCCCCGCGCGCGGGGAACCGGACCCGGGGTGGGGGATTCCCCAGGGCCACCCGGGGGCGTGCCGTGTGGGCCGGGCCGTCCGCCGCGGGGACAGTGATGGGGTGTCCCTCCTCGTCGACCCGACCGCGCTGCGCCCGGCCCCGCCGCCCGGTGCGGTGGTGGCGAGCGTCGTGCTGTGGCTGGGCGCGCTACTGGCGGGACTGAGCGAGACGCTCGTGCGGCTGGCCGGTCCGCTCCCGCCCAGCGGCGCCGAGGTCGCGTTCCGGAGCGCGGTGTACACCGTGCTGGTGGTGCTGGTGGTCCAGCTGCGGTCCGGGTCGGCGGTGCACCGCTGGACGGTGGTCGGTGTGCTCGGGCTGCTCGGGACGGCGTCCCTGGTGGCGGAGCCGCTGCGCGCGTTGGCGGCCGGCACCACCGTCGCGGGCTTCCTCGCCGACGCGAGCAGCGCCGAGCTCCTCGCGGCGTCCCTGCGTGCCCTGCACGTCGTCGAGGTGGTGGCCGCGATGTCGCTGCTGTTCCACCCGGCCGCCCGGGCCTTCTACCGCGGTGGTCCCGGCGGACGGGCCGCGCGCTGAACCGCCGCCGGTCCGGCTGCGGGGTTCAGGCGGCCGGGGATCCGGCGACGACCTCACCCTCGACGACGGTCGTCGCCACCCCCGCGGGGATCCGGTAGCGGATCAGCCGGGAGCTGTTCGCGACGACCGCGACGCTGGAGGCGTTGTGCAGGATCGCCGCGACCACCGGTGACATCGCCCCGCCGGCGGAGACCAGCAGCCCGGCCGCGTTCACCGCGATCGACATGCCGTAGTTCTGCCGGATCAGGGTGATCGAGCGCCGCCCCAGGTCGCGCAGGTCGAGCAGTGCGTTGAGGTCATCGGCGGCGAGGGCGACGTCCGCGGTCTCGACCGCCACGTCGGTCCCGGCCACGCCCATCGCGATCCCGATGTCGGCCAGCGCCAGCGCCGGGGCGTCGTTCGTGCCGTCGCCGATCATCGCGACGGTGTGGCCCTGCGCCTGCAGCGCCCGCACCACGTCCTGCTTCTGCTCGGGCATGACCTCGGCCCGGTACTCGGTGATGCCGAGCTCCTCGGCGACGGCCTTCGCGGTCTGCGGGTGGTCGCCGGTGAGCATGACGATCCGGGTGACGCCGTCGGCGCGCAGCCGGTCCAGCACGTCACGGGCCTCGGCCCGCACGGTGTCGCGCAGCGAGACCAGGCCGACCAGTGCCCCGTCGACGGCCAGCAGCAGCGGCGTCTCCGAGGCCTTCTGCAGCCGCCGCACCCAGTCCGCGGCCTTGCGCGGCACCGTGACGCCCTGGGCGCGGAGCAGGTCGCGCGAGCCGATGAGCAGCACCCGGCCGTCGGCCTGGACGCGCATGCCCTGGCCGAGCAGGACCTCGCACTCCTCGTGCGGCGGGATCTCGATCCGCCGCTCCTCGGTGGAGCGGATGACCGCCTGGGCCAGCGGGTGCCGCGAGTGGATCTCCGACGACGCGGCGTAGGCCAGGACCTGCTCGGGCGACCAGTCGTCGTGGAAGGAGATGACGTTGGTGACGACCGGGCGGCCCTGGGTGAGCGTGCCGGTCTTGTCGAACACCACCGCGTCGACCCGGCCTGCCGCCTCGAGGTGCGCGCCGCCCTTGATGAGGATGCCGCGCCGCGCGCCGTTGCCGATCGCCGCGGAGATCGCCGTCGGGGTGGACAGGCCGACCGCGCACGGGCAGGCGATGAGCAGCATCGTCATCGCGCGCCGCACGTCGCGGGTGACGACCAGGGTCAGCGCCGAGAGCAGGAACGAGGCCGGCACGAACCGGCGGGAGAAGTTCTCGCCGACGGTCTGGATCGGGGCCCGGTCGTCCTGGGCCTGCTCGACCCGGTCGATGATCCGGCCGATCGCGGTGTCCTGGCCGACGGCCGTCGCCCGGACCACGATCCGGCCGCGCAGCAGCACCGACCCGGCGTGCAGGGTGTCGCCCGGGGCGACCGAGACCGGCAGCTGCTCGCCGGTGATCGCGGCCTGGTCGGCGACGCCCTCGCCCTCGACGACCTCGCCGTCGACGGGCAGCACGATCCGCTCGTGCACCACGACCTCGTCGCCCACCGACAGGTCGGCGATGTCGACCTCGACCTCGACGGTGCCGCCGTCGGGGGTGACGGTGCGGGTCCAGGTACGGGTGGTGGCGCCGGTGAGCAGCTCCGAGATCGCGCGCCGGGAGCGGCGCAGCGTCAGGTCCTGGAGGTACTCGCCGATGTTGAGCAGCCACAGCACGGTCAGTGCGACGACGTTCTCGCGCAGCACGAGGCTGGCGACGGTCGCCGCCGAGACGAGCGCGTCGGTGCCCGCGCCCCGGCCGCCGGCCAGCGAGCGCAGCGCGCCACGCAGGAACGGGTAGCCGGTGAAGATCGTGACGCCGGTGGCGACGGTGCGGCTGGCCGGGCCGAGCAGCGGCGGGCGGCGCAGCGCGTAGCGGCGGAAGCCGAGCGCGGCCAGCGCGACCCCGCCGACGACCAGCCGGGCCAGCTCGCCGTTGTGCTGGTCGGCCGAGCGCGGCGTGCGGGCCGCGGTGGCCTCCGGCTCGGCACGCAGGCCCTTGCCGATGGCCTCGACGAGCTCGACGCGGTCGCAGCCGGGGCGGTACCAGACGACGACGTTGCCGGTGCGCGGGTAGGCGTGCACCTGCCGCACCCCGCCGACGTGGTCCAGCTCGTCCTCGACGGCCACGGCCAGCGCGGTGCGCCCGCGCAGCGCGGGGACGGCGAAGCGGATGCGGCCCGCGGCGTCGCTGTGGACGGTGGCGTCCGGGCCGGCGGTGTCGGTGCTCACGGTCTCGCTCGTCTCGCTCGTCGTGCCCGGAGGACCGGGATCAGTGCTCGTGGCCGTGCCCGTGGCCGTTGCCCGGGGCGGGGGCCTCCTCGCCGATGCGGCCACGGGCCTCGGCCACGATGTCGGCGGTCGCCAGCCGGGCCTTCTCGGCACCGGTCTCGGCGGCGCGGGCGCCCTTGAGGCCCCAGGTGGTCACCGAGACGGCGGCCTCGCGGACGGCGCCCGAGCGCGCGACCTTCTTGACGCCGTCGTAGGCGACCGCGCCGGCCAGCCCGCTCACGACGAGCCCGACGGCCTTGCCTGCCACTGCTCCGAACACGTGCGCTCCTCTCGCGACCGGCGCCCGGTGCAGGTGCCGATAACGGTTGTCAGAGTAGTCCTCGCCGGGTCCCCGGCGGGACGCGGTGGCGAAGCATAGTCGATCTTGCATATGTCGGTGACGCGCGGGGTGTGCGCGGGCCCGGCCCGGCGCGGAGCCGCGTCGTCGGTAACATTGACGGGTTCCCGCAGGTCGGCCCGACCGCAGCTCGCGCTGCGGGGCGTCGGACCTGCCCCTCACCGCGCGTCGCGTGCGCGGTGCGAGCACGAGAGGTGGGCAGACGAGCCGATGAGCGGTCACTCCAAGTGGGCGACGACCAAGCACAAGAAGGCCGTGATCGACGCCCGCCGCGGCAAGATGTTCGCCAAGCTGATCAAGAACATCGAGGTCGCGGCCCGGACCGGCGGCGGTGACCCCGACGGCAACCCGACGCTCTACGACGCCATCCAGAAGGCGAAGAAGAGCTCGGTCCCGAACGACAACATCGACCGTGCGGTCAAGCGTGGTTCGGGTGCCGACGCCGGTGGCGCCGACTACCAGACGATCACCTACGAGGGCTACGGCCCGAACGGGGTCGCGGTGCTGGTCGAGTGTCTGTCCGACAACCGGAACCGGGCGGCGACCGAGGTCCGGACGGCGATGACCCGCAACGGCGGCACCATGGCCGACCCGGGGTCGGTGGCGTACCTGTTCCAGCGCAAGGGCGTCGTGGTGCTGCCGAAGGCCGAGCTGTCCGAGGACGACGTGCTGATGGCCGTCCTGGACGCCGGGGCCGAGGAGGTGAACGACCTCGGCGAGAGCTGGGAGGTCGTCTCCGAGCCGACCGACGTCGTCGCGGTGCGGACCGCGCTCCAGCAGAACGACATCGACTACGACTCCGCGGAGGCGGTCTTCGTGCCGTCGATGCAGGTCGAACTGGACGCCGACGGCGCGAAGAAGGTCTTCAAGCTGATCGAGGCGCTCGAGGACTCCGACGAGGTCCAGAACGTCTACGCCAACTTCGACGTCTCCGACGAGGTCATGGCCGAGGTCGGCTGAGCGGCAGGTCCCGTCCCGGTGCGGCCGTCCCCCTGGTGGGGGCGGCCGCATCGTCGTCCTCGGGGTCGGCACACCACTGGGTAAGGTGAGCCTGTCCTGAGTGGGGGTGGTGGTCGTGTCGGTGGGGGCGCAGGTCCTCGAGGTGGTCGACCGGGCGGTCGGGCCGCGGATCGAGGTGTACCGGTGGATCATCACCGCGCCCACCGCGTGGGCGGTCCACTCCCACGTCGACCACGAGTTCCTCGTCGTGGTCTCCGGCGGCGTCCGGGTCCGGGCCGGTGACCTCGTGCGGACGGCGGTGCCGGGCAGCGGGGTCTGGATCCCCGCCGGTGTCCGGCACGCGGTGTCGGCCCCGGCCGGGACGACCTTCCTCGTCGGCTACGTCGACCGCGACCGGCGCGCGACGGTGCCGGTCGGGCTGACCGGGTTCCCGACCCCGCCGCTGACGACCGCGCTCGCCGAGCACCTGATGTCGCCGGTCCTCGACGCGCCGGTGCGCGCCCGGGCCGAGGAGGTCCTGTGCGACCAGTTCGTCGGCGGGCCGACGGTGCTCCCGGACCTGCCGATGCCGCGGTCCGCGCCGGTGCGCCTGGTCGCGACCACGCTGCTCGGCACCCCGCAGGACCGGCGCACCCTGGAACAGTGGGGGTTCGTGGTCGGGGTGAGCGCCCGCACGCTGACCCGGCGGTTCACCGAGGAGACCGGGCTGGGCTTCGAGAGCTGGCGGCGGCGCTGCCGGGTGCTGTCCGCGCTCCCGCTGCTGACCGGTGCGCGGCCGGTGCGGGCGGTCGCCCACCGGGTCGGCTACCGGTCGGAGGCGGCGTTCGTCGCCGCGTTCCGCCGGGAGACCGGGACCACACCGGGACGCTGGTCGGCGCCGGTCGCCCGGCTCGACGGGACGGGCTGACCGTCTGCCGACACGTCGTGTCCGTCTGACACGCCGGGACCGGGCGAGACTCCTGCCCCGGGAGCCGTCCACACGGGACGGCGCGACCACGACGGAGACCCGCATGCCCGCCCCCGCCACCAGTCGTCGCCGGCTGCTCGCCGGCAGCCTCGGCCTGGCCCTGCTCGCCGCCTGCGGGCGCCCCGCCCCCGGCGACACCGACGGGGCGCCGGCCGCCGGCGGGTTCCCCCGGACCGTGCGCCACGAGGCGGGGGAGACCACGGTGCCCGCGGCCCCGGAGCGGGTGGTGGCGCTGTCGGACTACCTCGACCTGGACCTGGTCCTCGCGCTGGGCGTGCGGCCCGTGCTCTACGGGTTCACCGACGCCTGGGGCTCGGGGAACCTGCCGTGGCAGACCGAGGCGGGGGTGGCCGGGCTGACCCGGATGGACATCCCGACGTCGCAGGCCGAGCCCGAGCGGGTGGTGGCGGCCCGGCCGGACCTGCTGGTCGGGATGCCCCCCGCCGGCGAGCAGTACGACGTGCTCTCCCGGATCGCGCCGACGGTCTGCCTCGGGTGGGAGACCACCTGGCACGACGGCCTCGCGACGGTGGCCGCGGCGCTCGGCCGCGAGGACCGGGTCGAGGGCCTGGCGCAGCGGTACCGGGACACGGTGGCGACGGCGGCGGTGCGGCTGCGCGGGCTGGGCGGGCTGCCGGTAGTCGTCGGGTCGACCTACCACGGGCAGGTCTACGTCCAGGGCGACGCGAGCCCGATGGTGGGCCTGCTGCGCGACCTCGGCCTGACGGTGCACACCACCGGCCCGGACGCGGTCACCGAGTACTCGCCCGAGCAGGTGGACGTCCTGCGGCCGGCGGGTGTCCTGCTCTGCCCGGCGACCGACGCCGCCGGGACCGCCGCGGCGGAGGCCTCGGAGCTGTGGCGACGGCTGCCCGCCGTGGCGGCCGGCCGCTACAGCGTCCTGAGCCCGGTGCTCGCCCGGGGGCTGACCGAGAACCTGTCCCCGCTGAGCGTGGACTGGGCGCTGCGGACGCTGGTGCCGCTGCTGGAGCGCACCGCCGCGGGTGACGGTGTGCCGCTGGGCCGGGCCGGGAGCTGACCGGCGGCCGCGTTCACTGTCGGGGGTCGGTTCTAGACTCGCCGCCGATGAGCACAGCGACGCAGGGCACCCAGAAGTCGGCCTCGGCGAAGAAGAGGGCACCGGCGAAGCCGCGCCTGTTGCTGCTCGACGGCCACTCCCTGGCCTACCGGGCGTTCTTCGCGCTGCCCGCGGAGAACTTCCGCACCGGTACCGGGCAGACCACGAACGCGGTCTACGGCTTCACCTCGATGCTGATCAACCTGCTGCGCGACGAGGAGCCGACCCACCTCGCCGTGGCCTTCGACGTGTCGCGTAAGACCTTCCGCTCCGAGCGGTACGCCGAGTACAAGGCGAACCGTTCGTCGACGCCGGACGACTTCCGCGGCCAGATCGACCTCATCAAGGAGGTCCTGACCGCGCTGAACATCCCGGTGTTCGCCGTCGACGGGTACGAGGCCGACGACCTCATCGCCACCCTCGCCACCCAGGCCGAGGGGCACGGCTACCAGGTGCTCATCACCACCGGCGACCGTGACGCGTTCCAGCTGGTCACCGACGACGTCACCGTCCTGTACCCCAAGCGCGGCGTGTCCGACCTCGGCCGGATCGACCCGGCCGAGGTCGACAAGCGCTACGGGCTCACCCCGACCCAGTACCCGGACTTCGCGGCGCTGCGCGGCGACCCCTCGGACAACCTGCCCTCCATCCCCGGGGTGGGGGAGAAGACCGCGGCCAAGTGGGTCCGGGAGTTCGGCTCGCTCGCCGAGCTCACCGACCGGGTCGACGAGGTCAAGGGCAAGGCCGGGGACAACCTGCGGGCCAACCTGGCGAACGTGCTGCTCAACCGCCAGCTCACCGAGCTGGTGCGCGACGTCGACCTCGGCGCCGCCCCCGAGGAGCTCGAGCTGCGCCCGTGGGACCGCGACGCGGTGCACCGCCTGTTCGACGAGCTGGAGTTCCGGGTGCTGCGCGAGCGCCTGTTCTCCACCCTGTCCTCCGCCGAGCCCGAGGCCGAGTCCGGCTTCGAGGTCGCCGGCGAGGTCGTCGCACCCGGCGCGGTGCGGGCCTGGCTCGACGCCCACGCCCGCGACGGGCGTCGCGTCGCGGTGAGCTTCGCCGGGGTCACCGGCCCGATCGCCGGGCGCGACCTCGACGGGATCGCGCTCGCCGCGGGGGAGCCGACCGTCGAGCAACGGGCCGCCGGCGCCACCGCCGGTGTCCCGGCCGCCGGCTACCTCGCGCTGACCGGCCTCACCCCGGACGACGAGGCCGCCCTGGGCGACTGGCTCGCCGACGCGTCCGTGCCGAAGGCCGCGCACGACGTGAAGCCGGTGCTGCACGCGTTGCGCGCGCGGGGCTGGACCCTGGGCGGGCTGACCAGCGACACCGCGCTCGCCGCGTACCTCGCCAAGCCCGGGCAGCGGACCTTCGACCTGGCGGACCTCGCGCTGCGCTACCTGCGCCGCGAGCTGCGCACCGAGGAGCCCGCCGACGGGCAGCTGTCGCTGCTCGGCGGCGAGGAGGAGGCCGACGCCCAGGCCGCGGGGCAGGAGATGCTCGCGGCCTCGGCGATCGCCGAGCTCGCCGACGCCCTCGACGCCGACCTGGCCGAGCGGGGCGGCAGCGAGCTGCTGGCCGACCTGGAGCTGCCGCTGGCGTTCGTGCTGGCCGACTGCGAGGCCGCCGGGATCGCCGTCGACGGCGAGACCCTGTCCGACCTGGAGTCCGACTTCGGCGGCCAGGTCCGCGAGGCCGCGCGGCAGGCCTACGAGGTGATCGGCAAGGAGATCAACCTCGGCTCGCCCAAGCAGCTGCAGGTCGTCCTGTTCGACGAGCTGGAGATGCCCAAGACCAAGCGCACCAAGACCGGCTACACCACCGACGCGGACGCCTTGGCGAGCCTCTACGAGCAGACCGAGCACCCGTTCCTGCAGTTCCTGCTGCAGCACCGCGACGCGACCCGGCTCAAGGTGACCGTCGACGGGCTCATGAAGTCCGTCGCCGAGGACGGCCGGATCCACACCACGTACTCGCAGACGATCGCCGCGACCGGCCGGCTGTCCTCGACCGACCCGAACCTGCAGAACGTGCCGATCCGCACCGCCGCCGGGCGCCGAATCCGGGACGCGTTCGTCGTCGGGTCCGGGCCCGACGGCGCGCCGTACGCGGATCTGCTCACCGCGGACTACAGCCAGATCGAGATGCGGATCATGGCGCACCTGTCCGAGGACGCTGCGCTGATCGAGGCGTTCCGCTCGCAGCACGACTTCCACGCCGAGACCGCGGCCCGGGTCTTCGGCGTCGCGGCGACCGAGGTGTCGGTCGAGCAGCGCGCCAAGATCAAGGCGATGAACTACGGCCTGGCCTACGGGCTGTCGGCCTACGGCCTGTCCGGGCAGCTGCGGATCTCCACCGAGGAGGCCAAGGGGCTGATGGACGACTACTTCGCCGGGTTCGGCGGGGTGCGCGACTACCTCGCGGGTGTCGTCGACCAGGCCCGCAAGGACGGCTACACCGCCACCATCCTGGGGCGGCGCCGCTACCTGCCCGACCTGACCAGCGACAACCGTCAGCGCCGGGAGATGGCCGAGCGGATGGCGCTCAACGCCCCGATCCAGGGCAGCGCGGCGGACATCATCAAGGTCGCGATGCTCGGGGTGTACCGCGCGCTGCAGGCCGAGGGGCTGCGCAGCCGGATGCTGCTGCAGGTGCACGACGAGCTCGTCCTCGAGGTCGCCGACGGCGAGCGCGAGACCCTGGAGGCACTCGTGCGCCGGGAGATGGCGGCCGCGGCCGACCTGTCGGTGCCGCTGGAGGTGTCGGTCGGGTCCGGCCGCAGCTGGGACGCCGCCGCGCACTGACCCGGGCCCCGGCCCCCGGGGCCGGGGTCAGCCGGCGACCGCTCCCGGTGCGGGGGCGGCGCCGGTGCCGTACCCGGCTCCGGAGGGGTGGCGCAGGTGTCCGGGCGCGAGGACCCGGGCGGCACGGCCCAGCTCGGCGACGAGCTGCTCCACCGCGACGTCCTGCCGGCGGGCCGCCGCGTGCAGGATCGCGCAGAGCCGTCCGGCCGGGCCCATCGCGGCCGTGCCGCCGTTCGTGCCGCCGCTCGGGGCGTCGCCGGGGGTGGCGGTGCGGCGGGTGTCGCGTTCGTGGCGCAGCACCGCGGCCAGGTCACGTCCGGCGGCGGCGAGGACGTCGGCGTCGTCGGTGTGGATCACGACGACCGCGTCGGCGTCGCCCGCCGCGGCGACCGCGCGTTCCGCGGAACGCGACCACGCCCACAGCGCGCGGCGCCCGGCCAGCGACGCGGGCAGCTCCAGTCCGGCGGACTCGGCGTCGGCCAGGGCGACCAGGAGCCCGCCGATCCGGCCGGCCCGGCGCGCCCAGGTCGCCCGGTCCCCGGGCAGACCCCGGTGGACGACGACGCCCGCCTGCGTGGGGACGGCCGGTGGCTCGTCGGGGCGGCGGGGATGCGGGACCAGGGGCATCGGCGTCACCTCCTCCGGGGCCGACGCCGGTAGGGTCGCAAACCTCCCACCTGCTGTTACGTCGTCGCGGCGGACGGTGTGGACACCCCGCCGGACGGTCCGTGCCCGGCGTCCGGCGGTACGGCTGCCGCCGGTTCCAGGATCGTCAGCTCGGCCGGTCCGAGGCGGAGCACGCCGTCGTCGAGGGGCTCGCAGCGGACACCGCCCCGGCCGCGCAGCGCCGCCCACGCGCCGTCGCCGATCTCGGTGTCCATCCAGCGGCACGGCGCGGCGGCGCGGTGCGCGCGGAAGCGGACCGGCCCGTCGCCGGAGTCCAGGGCGAACAGCGCGCCGGTGCCGCCGCGGCCCGGTGCGGCGAGCGCATCGACCGGGGCGCCGCGCAGGACGACGTTGCGCCGCGCCGCGAGCGGGGTCGCGTCGACGGTGTCGCCGAGGACCGCGCGCAGGTGGTCCAGCGACTCCGCGGCCAGCAGGGTCACCGCGGCGCGGGCGTGGGCCGGGCGGCCGGCGTAGCGGTCGCCGACGATCCCGTGGCCGGCGCGGACCCGGATCTCGCGGCGCAGCGGCGGCTCCGGGTCGGGCCGGGGCCCGTCCGCGGGCCTGCCCTCGTAGGCGTGCCGGGACGCGGCCAGCAGGGCGGTGACCTCGACCCGCATCAGTTCAGCCCGGTCAGGAACCGGATCACGGCCTCCCGGGTCAGCTGCGCGCCCGGGCTGCCGAAGGGCCGGTCGAAGACGTGGTCGGCGTAGGGGACGGTGACCAGCCTGCCGTCGACCCCCGCGGCGCGGAGCTCCCGGTCGTAGGCGGCGACCCGGTCGGGCAGGACGTAGTGGTCCGCGGAGCCGAGCAGCAGCAGGGTCGGCGGGAGCCCCGGGCGGACCTGCTCGGCGGGGGAGAGCAGCCGCAGCAGGCCCGGCGCCTCGTCGGCGGTGCCGCCGAACAGGGTGCGCTGCAGGTCCGGGTCGACCAGCGTCAGGTCGACGGGCGGGTAGTAGGCGACCACGCCGACCGGCGGCGGGCCGGGCGTCGGCGGCGGGGCGTCGGCCGGGCCGGTGCCGCCGTACGCGGCCGGTGCCTCGGAGCACGCCAGCGTCCCGTCGAGCAGCCCGGACGTGGACGACAGCGCCAGCGTCGCGCCGGCGGACTGCCCGGCCAGCACCAGCCGCGCGGGGTCCAGACCCGCCTCGCCCGCGTGCGCGCGCACCCAGTCGACGGCGCACGCGACGTCGCGCTGCTGGTCGCGGCCGACGGGCTCGGGCGGCGGCAGCCGGTAGTCCACCGCCGCGACCGCCCAGCCGCGCTCGGCGAGCCACCGGTTCAGCGCGGTGCGGTCGCCGCGGTCCCCGCCCGTCCACGACCCGCCGTGCACCCACACCATCGTCGGGTGCGGACCCGCGCCGGTCGGCAGGTAGAGGTCCAGCGTGCGGCCGGGGGCGAACTCCACCGACCGGTCCGGCCTCCCGTCCGGCTGGCCCAGCTCGGTCAGCGCCGCCGTCCAGTCCAGCGGGACGCCCTGCTCGGACGCGGCCCGGCCCTGCGCGGCCAGCACCGTGACCGACCCGACGACCGCCGCCAGGGCGAGCACCGCCGTCGCGACGCCGGTGAACCGGGCACCCGCGGCCCGCGCCGCCAGCCCGAACAGGATCCCCAGCACCGCGGCCAGTGCCACGTGCAGCGGGTACGCGCCGGACAGGAACGACCCCGCGAGCCCGATCGCCGGGGTCTCGGGGCGGAAGGTCCCCACCAGCACGACCAGCAGCAGCGCGGCCCACACCCACGCGAGGACCCGGAGGAACGACGTCACCCGCGCACCCTGTCATCCCGGTCCGCCCGGCCCGGCCCGGACCCGCCGGTCCGGCGTGCCGCACGGGTGGGAGCGCCCCCACCGGTACGGTTCTCGAACGGCCGTGCGGATCCGAGGCGAGGGGGACGCGGTGCGGGTGCTCGGGGTCGACCCCGGACTGACGCGGTGCGGGATCGGCGTCGTCGAGGCCGGTGCGGGCCGGACCGTCGGGTTCGTCGACGTCGGCGTCGCCCGCAGCGAGCCGGACCTGCCGCTGGAACGGCGGCTGCTCACCGTCGCCGACGAGGTGGAGCGCTGGGTGGCCCGGCACCGCCCCGACGTGATCGCCGTCGAGCGGGTGTTCAGCCAGAACAACGTCCGCACCGTGATGGGCACCGCGCAGGTCAGCGGGGTCGTCGCGCTCGTCGCCGCACGGGCCGGGCTGCCGGTCGCCTTCCACACCCCCAGCGAGGTCAAGGCCGCCGTCACCGGGGAGGGCCGCGCGGGCAAGGCGCAGGTCACCGCGATGGTCACCCGGCTGCTCGGCCTCGACGCACCCCCGAAGCCCGCCGACGCCGCCGACGCGCTCGCGCTGGCCATCTGCCACTGCTGGCGCTCCCCGATGATCGACCGGATGGCGCAGGCGCAGGCCCGCGCCGAGGAGCTGGCCGCGGTGCACCGGGCCCGGCTCGCCGAGGCGCAGCGGGAGCAGGGCGGCGCCCGGCCCAGTGCCGCCCAGCAGTGGGCCGCGGCCCGCGCCGCGGCCGACGCCCGCTCGGCGGGCGGATGGCGCGCGCGCTGACCCGTCTCGCCCGGTGGTGGCGTGGTGTCGCGTGCGGTCCCGTCGGTGCGGCCCGGTAGCGTCGGTGCCTCGAACGGTCGTTCGTGGGAGGGGGACCTGTCAGTGATCCACTCGGTGCGCGGTCCGGTGCTGGAGATCGGGCTGGACCACGCCGTCGTCGAGGTCGGCGGGGTCGGGCTCGCGGTGTACGCCACGCCCGCCACGCTGGGCGGGCTGCGTCGCGGCGAGGAGGCCCGGCTGCCGACCACGCTGGTGGTGCGCGAGGACTCCCTGACCCTCTACGGGTTCGCCGACGCCGAGGAACGCGAGCTGTTCCTGCTGCTGCAGACGGTGTCCGGGATCGGGACGCGGCTCGCGCTCGCCACGATCGCGGTGCTGGAGCCGGACACGCTGCGCCGTGCCCTCGCCGACGGCGACCTCGCCGTGCTCACCCGCATCCCCGGCGTCGGGCGCAAGAGCGCCGAGCGCCTGGTCGTGGAGCTGCGCGACAAGGTGACCGCGCCCGTCGCGGTGCCCGCGGGTGCCGTCGCGGCCGCCCCGGCCCCGGTGCTCGGGGTGCGCGAGCAGGTCGTCGAGGCGCTGCTCGGGCTCGGCTTCACCCAGCGCCCGGCCGAGCAGGCCGTGGACGCGGTGCTGGCCCACGCACCCGACACCGACGCCCGGGACCTGCTGCGCACCGCGCTGTCGAGCCTCGGCAGGTCGCGGTGACCGACCCCGACCCCTACGCCGGGATCGACGGACATCTCGACGAGCGGGCCGTCGACGCCGCGGCCCAGCCCGGGGACACCGACGTCGAGGCGTCGCTGCGGCCCCGCTCGCTGGAGGAGTTCGTGGGGCAGCCACGGGTCCGCGAGCAGCTCCAGCTGGTGCTGGAGGGCGCCCGGCGCCGCGGCGACCCGCCGGACCACATCCTGCTGTCCGGCCCGCCCGGCCTCGGCAAGACCAGCCTCGCCATGATCATCGCCCAGGAGATGGGCGCCGCGATCCGGCTCACCTCCGGCCCCGCGCTGGAGCGGGCGGGGGACCTCGCCGCGATGTTGTCCAACCTCGTGCCCGGCGACGTGCTGTTCATCGACGAGATCCACCGCACCGCCCGCCCCGCCGAGGAGATGCTCTACCTCGCGATGGAGGACTTCCGGGTCGACGTGGTGGTCGGCAAGGGCCCGGGCGCCACCTCGATCCCGCTCGACGTCGCACCGTTCACCCTGGTCGGGGCCACGACGCGGGCCGGGTCGCTGACCGGTCCGCTGCGCGACCGGTTCGGGTTCACCGGGCAGATGGAGTTCTACGAAGTCCCCGAGCTGGAACGCGTGCTCCGCCGTGCCGCCGGGATCCTCGGCATCGACCTGCGCACGGACGGCGCGGCCGAGATCGCCGGGCGCTGCCGCGGCACCCCGCGGGTGGCGAACCGGCTGCTGCGCCGGGTCCGCGACTACGCCGAGGTCCGCGCGGACGGCGTCGTCACCCGGGAGGTCGCCCGCGACGCGCTGGCTGTCTACGACGTCGACGAGCTCGGCCTCGACCGGCTCGACCGCGCCGTGCTCGGCGCGCTGGTCCGCTCCTTCCACGGCGGCCCGGTCGGCGTCTCGACCCTCGCCGTCGCCGTGGGGGAGGAGCCGGGGACCGTCGAGGAGGTCTGCGAGCCCTACCTGGTGCGGGCCGGGATGATCGCCCGCACCCCGCGCGGCCGGGTCGCGACCCCGCTGGCCTGGACCCACCTGGGGCTGACCCCGCCCGCGGACGCACCGGCCGGGCACCGGGTCGACCCGCTGTTCTGACCCGGCGTGCCGTCTGGGCACCGGAGTGCGCGACCCGTCACACATGGGAGGATCCGGACGGACCGAACGGATCGGGCACCGCCCGGCCGGGACCACGGGCACCCTGGTGTCCGCACACCGCGCGGAGTCCTCCGGACACCGCGTGCCCGGCGGGCGTCCTGATGCGGGCGTACCGGAACGATCCGGGCGTCCGGCTCGTTCCGGGGCATGTCGGGCAGCCGGCGGGCCCCGGGTGACGCCGTTCGGCCCGTCGCACTGCGACGAGCGGTCCGCCTCCGGGAGGGGGCCGGCCGTCGGTGTCGGTCCCGGCTGGCACACTCACGATTACGAGACGAGACGGAGACCCCGCACGATGACTTCAATCCTCGCCCAGCAGGCCGGTGGCGGCTCGAGCATCTTCTCCCTGCTGCCGTTCCTCATCATCCTGCTGTTGTTCGTGCCGTTGTTCCTGAACGGCCGCAAGCAGCGCAGGCAGATGGCGGAGACGCAGGCGATGCAGCAGGCGCTGGAGGACGGCGACGTCGTCGTCACCACGTCCGGGCTGCGGGGCACCATCGTCGACGCCTCGTACGAGGACACGATCGACCTCGAGATCGCCGACGGCGTGGTCACCACCTGGCTGCGTGCGGCGATCCGGGAGAAGGTCGCGGCCGAGGAGGCGACGGAGGAGACCGTCGCCGAGCCGGCCGACAAGGACGCGTCGGAGAACAAGCCGACCATCCACTGAGCACGTCGGGAACGGGCCGGGCGGCCCGTTCCGGCGGCCTCGGCGTCCGTACCGGGCCCGGCCGCGGCTCTGCCGCACCGGCCCGGTGGGACGGCGACCGACCGTGAGGCCGGCCGCGGCCGCCGCACGAGTCGGATCAGGAGAACGATCACGTGGCAACGTCGTCGGGGCAGCAGCACGTGCGCCCCTGGCGCTACCTGACGGCCTTCGCAGGCATCGTCGTGGTGCTGTACGCACTGGTGTTCCTCACCGGGGGCGGCAACCTCACGCCGAAGCTGGGCATCGACCTGCAGGGTGGCACCCGCGTCACGCTCACCGCCCGCACCACCGACGGGCAGCCACCGCCGCGTGACCAGCTGATCCAGGCGCAGGACATCATCGAGCAGCGCGTCAACGGGCTCGGTGTCAGCGGCGCCGAGGTCCAGCTGGACGGCAGCAACATCGTCATCACCGTCCCCGGCGACGCCGGCGAGCAGGCCCGTTCCCTGGGCCAGACCGCGCAGCTGCGCTTCCGCGAGGTGCTGCAGGGCCCCGTCCCCGCGAACCAGGCCGCCGGGCAGCAGCCCGCGCCGGGCCAGGACGCTCAGTCCGGCCAGGCCCCCGCGAGCCAGGCCCCCGCGAGCCCCGCCCCGGCGCAGCCGCAGGGCATGGGTGAGCAGAGCCGTCCCGTCGCGCCGGTCGCGCAGGTCGCGCTGCTGCAGGACCCGCCGCCGACACCCGCGCCGTCCCCGACGCCGAGCCCGAGCGGGCTCGCGCCGGACGACCCGCGCGTCGCCGCCGAGGTCACGAAGCTCCGCGAGACCCGGCAGAGCACCGACCAGGCCACCCAGCTGCAGGCGCTGCTGTCGCTGAACTGCGGCGCACCGGACCCCCTGCAGGGCTACGACGACCCGACCAAGCCGCTGGTCGCCTGCAGCGAGGACGGGCAGACCAAGTACCTGCTCGGCCCGTCGTTCCTCGAGGGCACCGAGATCGCCTCGGCCCAGGCCCAGCAGAACCAGCAGGGCGTCGGCTGGGTGGTCGGGCTGACCTTCAAGCCGCAGGGCGCCGACACCTGGGGCCGGTACACGACCGAGAACGTCGGCAAGAACGTCGCGTTCGTCCTCGACGGCGACGTCGTCTCGGCCCCGACGATCAACCAGCCGATCTTCGGGCAGACCCAGATCTCGGGGCAGTTCAACCAGGACCGGGCCCAGCAGCTCGCCCAGGTGCTGCGCTACGGCTCGCTGCCGCTGTCGTTCGACTCCGGCAACGCCCAGACCGTCTCCGCCAGCCTCGGGCTCGCCTCGCTGGAGGCCGGGCTCATCGCCGGCGCCGTCGGCCTGGTGCTGGTGTTCGCCTACTGCCTGTTCTACTACCGCCTGCTCGGCATCCTGACGATGCTGTCGCTGGCCCTGTCCGGCCTGGTCGTCTACGCGGTGCTGATCCTGCTCGGGCGCTGGATCGGGTTCACCCTGGACCTGGCGGGCGTCGCCGGGTTCATCATCGCCATCGGCATCACGGCCGACTCGTTCGTCATCTTCTTCGAACGGCTCAAGGACGAGATGCGCGACGGCCGCACCTTCCGCTCGGCCGTCCCGCGTTCCTGGGAGCGGGCGCGGCGCACGATCCTCACCGCCGACGCGGTCAGCTTCCTCGCCGCCGCGGTGCTCTACATCCTGGCCGTCGGCGAGGTCCGCGGCTTCGCGTTCACCCTGGGCATGTCCACGGTCCTCGACCTCGTCGTCGTGTTCCTCGTGACGTTCCCGCTGGTCGTGCTCATCTCCCGGTCCAAGTCGCTGGGCAGGCCCGGGCTGTCCGGGCTCGCCGCGGTCGACCGGATCGGGTCGCGGCACCGCCGTGAGAAGCCGGCCGTCGGCAGGCGCGCGGCCACCACCGGGAAGGGAGCGGGCGCATGACGAACCCCGAGTCGCTGTCGGGCTGGACCCGGCTCACCACCGGCACCGCGAACGTCGACATCATCGGCCGCCGGAAGACCTGGTACATCGGCTTCGGCGTGCTCATCGCCGTCTGCGTGCTGTCGCTGGTCTTCCGGGGCTTCAACCTCGGGATCGACTTCACCGGCGGCTCGCAGATCCAGCTGCCCGCGAACGGCGCCGCCGGCACGATCAGCACCCAGCAGGTCGACCGGGTCTACGAGGGCGTGATCGGCTTCGCGCCCGAGGTCACCCAGTCCGTCGGGTCCGGCGACGCCGCGTCGATCGTGCTGCAGTCCGAGCCGCTGACCCCCGAGCAGCTCGTGCCGCTGCGCGAGGCGCTGTTCACCCAGCTGCAGCCGCTCGGCGCGGACGGCACCCCCAGCGCCGCCTCGATCAGCGACTCGCAGGTCTCGGGCACCTGGGGCGGTGAGGTCACCACGCAGGCGCTGATCGCGCTGGCGGTGTTCATCGTGCTGGTCACGCTGTTCCTGGCGTTCTACTTCGAGCGGGCGATGGCCGCCGCGGCGCTGATCGCGCTCGTCAACGACATCGTCGTGACCGCCGGGGTGTACTCGATCATCGGGCTGGAGGTCACCCCGGCCACCGTGATCGGCCTGTTGACCATCCTCGGGTTCTCGCTCTACGACACCGTCGTGGTGTTCGACAAGGTCCGGGAGAACTCCCGCGGGCTGCTGAAGCTGACCCGGCGCACCTACGCCGAGGCTGCGAACCTTGCGCTGAACCAGACGCTGATGCGGTCGATGAACACCTCGCTGATCGCGATCCTGCCGGTGCTCGGCCTGCTCGTGATCGGCGTCGGGCTGCTCGGCGTCGGCACCCTGGCCGACCTGGCCCTGGTCCAGCTCGTCGGCATGATCACCGGTGTCATCTCCTCGCTGCTGCTGGCGACCCCGGCGCTGGTCGACATCAAGCTGCGCGACAAGCGCGTCCGGGACCAGGCCGCCCGGGTCGAGGCCCGTCGTGCCCGCGCGGCCGGCCGGGGCGACACGGAGTCGGACGTCGAGGACGATCCGGCCACCGATACCCTCGCCGCCGTGAGCTCCTCCGCACCCGCCGCCCCGCGGCCCGGCGCCCGCCCGACCGGCAAGACCGGACGGCGTCGCGGGTGAGCGGGGCACAGGTCGACGGCATCCGGGTCGGGCCCGGGATCACCGGGGACTCCGCGGAGGACCTGCTCCGGGTCGCCGAGCTGGTCCGCTCGGTACCCGACTACCCGCAGCCCGGGGTGCTGTTCCGTGACATCACCCCGGTGCTGGCGCACGGGGAGTCCTTCGCGACCGTCACCACCGAGCTGGCCGCCAACGCGGGCGAGGCGGACCTGGTGGTCGGGGTGGAGGCGCGCGGGTTCCTGCTCGGCGCGGCCGTCGCGCTCGTCGCCGGGGTCGGGACCGTGCCGGTCCGCAAGGCGGGCAAGCTGCCCGCGGTCGCCGCGTCGCGCAGCTACGACCTGGAGTACGGCAGTGCCACCCTGGAGCTGCCGGCCGGGGTCGTCGAGCCGGGGACGCGGGTCTACGTGGTCGACGACGTGCTCGCCACCGGCGGCACCGCCGCGGCCGCCTGCGCCCTGCTGGCCGACGCCGAGGCGGAGGTCGTCGGGTTCGGCACGCTGCTGGAGCTGGCCGCGCTGAACGGCCGGGCCAAGCTGGGTGACCTGCGGATCGACGCGCTGCTGAACGCCTGACCACGACGGGCCCCGATTCGCGGACTATCCTCGGCCCCGGGACCCTTCCCGCCACCCGAGCACGAGCAGGAGGTGCGGTGACCGAGGTCGACCGGACCGGCGCCCATCCGGCCACGCGCCCGCTGACGCCCGACGACGAACCGCCGCGCCCGTCCGCGACCCGCCGGGTCCG
Organism: Pseudonocardia sp. TMWB2A; assembly: GCF_017312135.1. Taxonomy (NCBI): domain Bacteria; kingdom Bacillati; phylum Actinomycetota; class Actinomycetes; order Pseudonocardiales; family Pseudonocardiaceae; genus Pseudonocardia; species Pseudonocardia sp. TMWB2A. Next base: position 4,136,832 of record NZ_QKQY01000002.1, on the reverse strand, counting down.
TGCCCGCATCGCCCGGCGGATGACGCCGCAGCGCGTCGCCATCGTGACCCCGGTGCTGGAGCCGCTCGCCGCGGTCCACCGCTCGCTGCACCCCAAGGCCGACCTGGTGCTGCTCCAGCGCGCCTACGACGTCGCCGAGGACAAGCACGACGGGCAGACCCGCAAGTCCGGGGACCCCTACATCACCCACCCGCTCGCCGTCTCCACGATCCTGGCCGAGCTGGGCATGGACACCACGACGCTGGTCGCGGCCCTGCTGCACGACACCGTCGAGGACACCGACTACTCCCTGGAGCGGCTGCGCGCCGACTTCGGCGACGAGGTCGCGCACCTCGTCGACGGGGTCACCAAGCTCGACAAGGTCGAGTTCGGCACCGCCGCGGAGGCCGAGACGATCCGCAAGATGGTCGTCGCGATGGCCCGGGACCCGCGGGTGCTGGTCATCAAGCTGTCCGACCGGCTGCACAACATGCGCACGATGCGCTTCCTGCGCCCGGAGAAGCAGGTCAAGAAGGCGAACGAGACCCTCGAGGTGTTCGCCCCGCTCGCGCACCGCCTCGGCATGGCCACGGTGAAGCTGGAGCTGGAGGACCTGTCCTTCGCGATCCTGCAGCCCAAGAAGTACCAGGAGATCGTGCGGCTGGTCGCCGACCGGGCGCCGTCGCGCGACACCTACCTGCGCCAGGTCATCGACGAGGTGTCCGCGCAGCTGGACTCCGCGCGGATCCCGGCCAAGGTCGAGGGCCGGCCGAAGCACTACTACTCGATCTACCGCAAGATGATCGTCAAGGGCCGCGACTTCGACGACATCCACGACCTCGTCGGGGTCCGGGTGCTCGTCGACGAGGTGCGCGACTGCTACGCCGCGATCGGCATGGTGCACGCGCTGTGGCAGCCGATGCCCGGCCGGTTCAAGGACTACATCGCCCAGCCCCGGTTCGGCGTCTACCAGTCGCTGCACACCACGGTGATCGGACCGGACGGCAAGCCCCTCGAGGTGCAGATCCGCACCCACGCCATGCACCGCACCGCCGAGTACGGCATCGCCGCGCACTGGCGGTACAAGGAGGTCAAGGGCGGCGGCAACAAGGAGGTCGAGGTCGAGGAGATGGCGTGGATGCGCCAGCTGCTCGACTGGCAGCGCGAGGCCGCCGACCCCGGCGAGTTCCTCGATTCGCTGCGCTTCGACCTGGCCGCGCGGGAGATCTTCGTCTTCACCCCGAAGGGCGACGTCGTCACCCTGCCGACCGGCTCCACCCCGATCGACCTGGCCTACGCCGTGCACACCGAGGTCGGGCACCGCTGCATCGGCTCCCGGGTCAACGGCAAGCTCGTCGCGCTGGAGCGGCAGCTGTCCTCCGGCGACGTCGTCGAGATCTTCACCTCGAAGGCCGAGGACGGCGGGCCGTCGCGGGACTGGCTGCAGATCGCGAAGTCCCCGCGGGCCAAGGCCAAGATCAAGCAGTGGTTCGCGAAGGAGCGCCGCGAGGAGGCCGTCGAGGAGGGCAAGGAGGCGATCACCCGGGAGGCACGCCGCACCGGGATGCCGCTGCAGCGCCTCATCTCCGGCGACGCGATGTCCGCGCTCGCCCGGGAGATGCACTACTCCGACGTCTCCGCGCTCTACGCCGCCGTCGGCGAGCACCAGGCCAGCGCCCAGCACGTCGTGCAGCGCCTCGTCGCGTGGTTCGGCGGCGAGGAGGAGGCCGAGGAGGAGCTCGCCGAGCGGGCGACGCCGTCGACGGTCCGCCACCGGCGCCCGTCGGGCAACGCCGGCGTCGTCGTCACCGGCGAGGACGGGCAGGCCCTCGGCGACCTGTACATCAAGCTCGCCCGCTGCTGCACCCCGGTGCCGGGCGACGAGATCCTCGGGTTCGTCACCCGCGGCGGCGGGATCAGCGTGCACCGCACCGACTGCACCAACGCCGGGGACCTCACCGCGCGCGAGGAGCGGCTGGTCGACGTGACCTGGTCGGTGTCGCCGGAGTCGGTGTTCCTGGTCGCCATCCAGGTCGAGGCGCTCGACCGGCACCGGCTGCTGTCCGACGTCACGAAGGTGCTGGCCGACGAGAAGGTCAACATCCTCTCGGCGACGACGACCACCTCCCGCGACCGCGTCGCGATCTCCCGGTTCTCCTTCGAGATGGGCGACCCGAAGCACCTCGGGCACCTGCTCCAGGCGGTGCGCAACATCGAGGGCGTCTACGACGTCTACCGGGTCACCAGCGCGGCCTGACCCCGGCCCGCCCCACCCGGGGCGGACCGGGGAGCCGGTCAGCCGAGGGTGGTGCGCTGGATCTCGACCGGGATGCTCGGCACGCCGTCACCGGAGCCGACGGACTCGCCGCCCTTGGCGACCTTGTCCAGCGTCGCGAGGCCCTCGGAGCCGATCGAGCCGAACACGGTGTAGCTCGGCGGCAGCTGGGCGTCGCCGTAGATCATGAAGAACTGGCTTCCGTTGGTGTCCGGGCCGGCGTTGGCCATCGCGAGCAGCCCGCGACCGTAGGTGAGGCCGGGGAACACCTCGTCGGCGAAGGAGTAGCCGGGGCCGCCGCGCCCGCTGCCGCTCGGGTCACCGCACTGCAGCACCTGCAGGCCCGGGCTGGTGGTCAGCCGGTGGCAGGACGTGCCGTCGAAGTAGCCCTGCCGGGCGAGGCTCACGAAGCTGTTGACCGTGCACGGCGCCAGGCCGCGGTCCAGCGTGAGGTCGATCGGACCCGCGCTGGTCTGCAGGTTCGCCGTCTCCGTGCCCTGCGCCGAGGTCGGGCCCGCGGCCGGCGGGTTCACCGGCTTCGAGGCGGGCTCGGGGGACTTCGGGTAGGTGCAGTCCACCGATGCCGGCAGCGCCGTCGGGCGCGTCGGCAGCGGCACGGTCGGCCGACCGGCGGTGTCCGGGCCGTCCCCGGCGGGCGGCGCCGCCGCGGCGCTCTGCCCGGCGTCGTCGGAGCCGCCCCAGGCCGAGGTCAGTGCGTACACCCCGACCGCGGCCAGCACCACGACCAGCACCGTCACGACGGCCGCGATCGTCGTGTTCCGCTTGCGCTGCTGCTGCCGCTCGGCCCGGTGGGCCTGCTGCGCCTCCAGCTTGCGCTTGGCCGCCTCCCGGCGCTGCTCGTTCGTCGCCACGTCCCGCCCAACTCCCTGACTTGATCACTCGTACGCGCGGTGAGGGTATCGGGGCGACCTGGGGAGAAACCTGAGAGACACCGGTTCTAGGCTGGGACGACCCCGATCTGATCCCCGGAGAGGACGTGCAGCAACCGTGACCGCCACCGAGCCGCAGGTGAGCCGGGCCCGCAGGCCCGAGCCGTTCGCCGCGCCGAAGGGCATCCCCGAGTACCTCCCGCCGTCCTCGGCCGGGTTCGTGCACGTGCGGGACACCCTCGCCGCCGCCGCCGAGCGGGCCGGGTACGGCCACATCGAGCTGCCGGTGTTCGAGGACACCGGCCTCTACGCCCGCGGGGTGGGGGAGTCCACCGACGTCGTCTCCAAGGAGATGTACACCTTCGCCGACCGCGGCGACCGCTCGGTGACGCTGCGCCCCGAGGGCACCGCCGGTGTGGTCCGCTCGGTGATCGAGCACAACCTCGACAAGCAGGGCCTGCCGATCAAGCTCCGCTACGCGGGCCCCTTCTTCCGCTACGAGCGGCCCCAGGCCGGGCGCTACCGGCAGCTCCAGCAGGTCGGCGTCGAGGCGGTCGGGGTGGACGACCCGGCGCTGGACGCCGAGGTCATCGCGATCGCCGACGAGGGCTTCAAGTCCCTCGGCCTGACCGGCTACCGGCTGGAGATCACCTCGCTGGGCGACGCCGAGTGCCGCCCCACCTACCGCACGCTGCTGCAGGACTTCCTCGCCGGGCTCGACCTCGACGGGGCGACCCGGGCCCGGGCGGAGATCAACCCGCTGCGGGTGCTCGACGACAAGCGCCCCGAGGTCCGTGCCGCGATGGCCGACGCGCCGCTGCTGATGGACCACCTGTCCGACGCCGCCGCCGACCACCACGCCCGGGTGCTGGCCCACCTCGACGACCTCGGCGTCGCCTACACGCCGAACCCGCGCATGGTCCGCGGTCTGGACTACTACACCAAGACCACCTTCGAGTTCGTCCACGACGGTCTCGGCGCGCAGTCCGGCATCGGCGGCGGCGGCCGCTACGACGGCCTGATGGCGACCCTCGGCGGACCGGAGCTGTCCGGCGTCGGGTTCGGCATCGGCGTCGACCGCACGCTGCTCGCCTGCCGGGCCGAGGGTGTGCAGCCCTGGTCGGACGCCCGCGTCGAGGTGTTCGGGGTGTCTCTCGGCGACGCCGCGCAGCGCCGCCTGGTCGTGGTCGCCGCGCAGCTGCGGGCCCGGGGCCTGCGGGTCGACCTGGCCTACGGCGGCCGGGGGCTCAAGGGCGCGATGAAGTCCGCCGACCGGTCCGGCGCGCGGTTCGCGCTGGTCCTGGGGGACCGGGACCTGGAGAACGGCACCGTCGGGCTCAAGGACCTCGTCTCCGGCGAGCAGCAGGACGTCCCGCTGGACGCGGTCACCGACGCCGTCGTGACCGCCCTGGCGGGCTGAGGCCGCGGTGGCGGCCTCGGACCGCGAACGCTGGGACGCCCGGCACACCGCCGCGGGGGCCGGGGCGCCGCTCCCGCCGGACGCGATGCGCGGGCGCACGGACCTGCTCCCGTCCTCGGGCCGGGCGCTGGACGTGGCCTGCGGGCGCGGCGCGGTCGCGGTGTGGCTGGCGACGCGGGGGCTCGACGTCGTCGCCGTCGACGTGTCTCCGGCCGGGCTCGCCGCGGGCGCCGGGCTGGCCGCCGCGCACGACGTACGGGTGCGCTGGGTGGAGGCCGACCTCGACGCCGGCTTCCCCCGCGACGACGACCGCTACGACGTCGTCGTCTGTCAGCGGTTCCGAGACCCGGCGCTCTACCCGGCGCTGCGTGCGGCGCTCGCCCCGGGCGGGCTGCTGGTGGTCACGGTGCTGTCCGAGGTCGGCGACGCGGGCGGCCCGTTCCGGGCGGTGCCCGGTGAGCTGACCGCCGCGTTCGCCGGCCTCGAGGTCCTCGCCCACGGCGAGGGCAACGGCGAGGCGCACCTGGTGGCCCGCCTCCCCGCCTGATCAGCCGCCGTGCGTGGCCGCGCTGCGGTAGTCGGTGTAGGTGTAGGGGTTGTCGAGGACCTTGGTCTCGGGGATCTCGGGGTTCATCCCGGCCTGCCAGGCCTCCTCGCCCATCGTGGCGCGCAGGTGCTCGACGGTCGCGGTGACCGCGGTCCGCGCGGCGGCGAGGTCGACGTCGACCAGGCGCCCGTCGCGCTTCACCACGCGCCCGTCCACCAAGACGGTGTGCACGTCGCCGCGCTGGGCCTGGAACGCGACGTGACCGTGCGGGTTGAGCAGCGGGAACGACACCGGCGAGTGGTCGTTGCGCAGCAGCACCAGGTCGGCCTTCTTGCCGACCTCGACCGAGCCGAGGTCGGACTCGCGCCCGATCGCGCGGGCCCCGCCGCGGGTCGCCCACTCCACGACCTGCTCGGCCCGCAGCGACGAGTGGGTGACGGTGTCCCCGCGCGCGTGCGCCTCCAGGTGCTCGCGGGACCGGTCGGCGCCCAGCGTGGTACGCATCGCCGAGAACAGGTCCGCGCTCCACCACATCGAGGTGTCCATCGACAGCGACACCGGGATCCCGTGCTCGCGCAGCGCCCAGGTGGGCGGGTAGCCCTGCCCGGCGCTCTGCTCGCTCTCGGTGGACACCGACACCGAGCCGCCGGTGGCGGCGATCCGGTGGTAGGAGTCCGCGGACAGGGTCGCGGCGTGCACGTAGACGGTGTCCGGCCCGGCGAAGCCGTGCTCGTGCATGAGCCGGACGCCGTCGTCGTTGGTCGCGCCCCACACCCCGGCGTGCGTGGTGACGCCGACGCCGAGCTCGCGGGCCACCTCGAACGCGGGGCGCTCGGGGAACGCCGGGTCACCGGTGACGTCGAAGGCGAGCTGGAAGCCGAGCATGTCGTCGCCGGGGGTGATGCGCCGCGACACGAACTCGCGGAACCCGGGGTCGGCGGTCCAGTTCGCGGGGGCGTCGTGGATGTTGCCGTAGGCGAGCACGAACCGGCCCGCGGTGGAGGTCAGAGCGTCGACGGCGGCGTCGGCGTGCTGCGGGGTCTGCAGCCCGTGCGACCAGTCGACGGTGGTGGTGACGCCCGCGTCGAGGGCCTCCAGCGCGGCGAGCAGGTTCCCCGCGTGGATGTCCTCCGGGCGGAAGATCTTGCCCCACTCCAGGTAGTTCCAGACGAAGTACTGGGTGAGCGTCCAGTCGGCGCCGTACCCGCGCAACGAGGTCTGCCACATGTGCCGGTGGGTGTCGACCATGCCCGGCATCACGATCCCGCCGGTCGCGTCGACCTCTTCGGTGCCCTCGGGCACCTCCAGACCGACCCCGACCGCGGCGATCCGGTCACCGGTCACCAGGACGTCGTGGCCGGACAGGACCGTCCGGCCCGCGTCCACGGTCAGGACGGTCCCGTTGCGGAAGACGACGCTCATCGACGCACCCCTCATTCCTGCGGACAAGCGTCCGCTGTGCGGACATAGCACGAACGGCGGCCACTGTCGCGCACCCTTCTTGTGCTGTCAACGGCCGGGTCGCGGGGGTGTCCGGCTACCGTGGGCCCATGGCACGCGACGGGACCGGCCCGGACTTCATCGAGGCGCTCGCCCGCGGTCTCGAGGTGATCACCGCCTTCCGGCCCGGCCGGGCGGAGATGACCCTCGCCGACCTGGCGGGCGCGACCGGGCTCGCCCGCCCGACCGTGCGCCGGGTGCTGCTCACCCTCACCGAGCTCGGCTACGTCCGCTCCGGCGAGCGCGGCTACGCCCTCACCCCGCGGGTGCTGGACCTGGGCGTGGCCTACGTCCGGTCGACCGGGCTGTGGGACGTCGCCCGGCCGCACCTGGAGCGCCTCGTCGCGCGGACCCACGAGTCCTGCTCGATCGCCCAGCTCGACGGCAGCGACATCGTCTATGTCGCGCGGGTCGCGGTGCCCAAGATCGTCGCGCTGTCGGTGCAGATCGGAACGCGGTTCCCGGCCGCGTCGACGTCGCTGGGGAAGGTGCAGCTCGCCGCGCTGGCCCCCGAGGAGCTGGAGCGGGTGCTGGCCGAGCCGTCGCGCTCCGGGCTGACCCCGCGGCACGCCCCGGCGTCCGCCGAGCGCGACGCCGAGCTGCGCGAGGTCCGCGCCCGCGGCTGGGCGCTGACCGACGAGCAGCTCGCCCCGGGCATCCGCTCGGTCGCCGCCCCGCTGCGCGACGGCGAGGGCCGGGTCGTCGCCGGGGTCAACGTCAACTGTCACGCCGCGGAGACCTCGCTGGAGACCCTGCTCGAACACCACCTGCCGCTGCTGCTGCAGGCCGCGGGCGACATCAGTGCCGACTTCGCCCGGCTCGCCTCCGCGCCGCACGTGACGGTGTCGGCGACGGCTTGACCGCCGCCCGCGCCCGGGGTCACGATCGTCTGGCGGACACTCGTCCGCACAGCGATCACTTCGGAGGGACACCGATGGCGGAACCCGGAACCGGCGGGCCGCTCGACGGCGTACTCGTCGCCGACTTCTCCCGGATCCTGGCCGGGCCGTACGCGACGATGCTGCTGGCGGACATGGGCGCCGACGTCATCAAGGTCGAGGGACCGGCGGGCGACGACACCCGCACCTGGACCCCGCCCGAGCGCGACGGCGAGGCCACCTACTACCTCGGCATCAACCGGGGGAAGCGGTCGATCGCGCTCGACCTGCGCGACCCCGGCGACCTCGCCGCGGCCCGCGAGCTCGCCCGCCGCGCCGACGTCGTCATCGAGAACCTGCGGCCCGGCGGGATGGCCCGCTTCGGGCTGGACTACGAGGCCGTCGTCGCCGACAACCCCGGTGTCGTCTACGCCTCGATCTCCGGGTTCGGCTCCGGCGCGGGCGCGCACGTCCCCGGCTACGACCTCATGGTGCAGGCGATGTCCGGGCTGATGAGCCTCACCGGCGACCCGGACGGGCCGCCGTACCGCGCGGGCATCTCGGTGTTCGACGTGATGGCGGGCAACCACGCCGCGATCGGCGTCCTCGCCGCGCTGCGCCACCGCGACCGCACCGGCGCCGGCCAGCACGTCGAGGTCAACCTGCTGTCCTCCGCGCTGACCGGGCTGGTCAACCACAGCTCCGCCTGGGTCGCCGGCGGGACGGTGCCCTACCGGATGGGCAACGCCCACCCCTCGGTGTTCCCCTACGAGCCGATGCCCACCGCCGACGACGACCTGATCGTCGCCGCGGGCAACGACGCCCAGTTCCGCAAGCTCTGCGGCGTGCTCGAGGTCCCCGCCCTCGCCGACGACCCGCGCTTCGCCCGCAACGCCGACCGCACGGTCAACCGGGAGGAGCTGCGCCCGCTGCTGGTCGAGCGGCTCGCGACGAAGGGTGCCGTCGAGTGGTTCGAGCTGCTCACCGCCGCCGGCGTGCCCTCCGGGCCGATCCAGACCATCGACGGGGGGTTCGCGATGGCCGAGCGCTTCGGGCTCGACCCCGTCGTCACCGTCGGGGAGGGCGACCGCGCGGTGCCCACCACCCGGCACCCGGTCCGGTTCTCCGCCACCCCGGCCGTCTACCGGCTCCCCCCGCCGCGGCTCGACGAGCACGGCGCCGACCTGAGGAAGTGGCTCGACTCATGACCTACCCGACCGCCCTGGGTGCCTCGACGAAGGACACCATCACCCTGCTCGGCCACGACCTCGCCGACGACGTCATGGGCTCGGTCGGGTTCGGCGAGCTCGCGTTCTGGCTGGCCACCCAGCGCCGGCCCACCCCCGGCGAGACCCGGGTGTTCGAGGCGGTGCTGGCCGCGCTGGCCGACCACGGGTTCACCCCGACCGCGATCGTCACCCGGCTCACCCACCTGTCCGCGCCGGACTCGGTGCAGGGCGCGCTCGCCGCCGGGCTGCTCGGGGGCGGGTCGCGCTTCCTCGGCGTCACCGAGGACTGCGGCCGCTTCCTGCACGACCACCTGCCCGCCGAGCGCCCGACCACCGACGACGGCTGGGACGCCGTCGCGCTGGAGATCGTCACCGCCCAGCGGGCGGCGAAGCGGTTCGTGCCGGGCCTGGGCCACCACGTCCACAAGGACGGCGACCCCCGCACCCCGCGGCTGTTCGCGATCGCCGCCGAGGAGGGCCTGCTCGGCGACCACCTGAGCCTGTTCGCCGCGATCGGCCGGGTGCATTCGCAGGTTCTCGGCCGCACCCTGCCGCTCAACGGCGCCGGGGTCTGCGGCGCCGCGCTCGCCGACCTCGGGCTGCCGCTGGAGCTGCTGCGCGGCTTCGCCCTGCTCGCCCGCACCGCGGGCCTGATCGGCCAGCTCGCCGAGGAGCTGCGCCACCCCGTCGCGAACGACATCTTCCTGTCGGTGGACCTGCACAACCGGTCCGTCGACCCCGACCCGTACGAGCCCGAGGGAGACCTGCGATGACGCAGCCCACCACCGTCACCGAGGACACGATCACCGACGCCGCCGTCGCGCGCTGGGCGACCGCGCACGATCCGCGCACCGCCGAGCTGATGACCGCCCTGGTGCGGCACCTGCACGACTTCGCCCGCGAGACCCGCCTCACCGAGGACGAGTGGATGGCCGCGGTGCGCTGGCTGACCGCCACCGGGCAGATCTCCGACGACAAGCGCGAGGAGTTCATCCTGGCCTCCGACGTGCTCGGGCTGTCGATGCTCGTCGTCCAGCAGAACCACCGGCTCGACCCGGCCGCGACCCCGGCGACGGTGCTCGGCCCGTTCCACATCGACGGCTCCCCGGAGAAGGCCTCCGGCGAGGACATGTCCGACGGGCTGCCCGGCGACCCGCTGTTCGTGCACGGCAGCGTCCGCGCGCTCGACGGCACCCCGGTGACCGGAGCCGTCCTCGACGTCTGGCAGTCCGACGCCGACGGCACCTACGAGGCCCAGCTCGACGTCGACGAGGTCCGGCTGCGCGCGAAGTACACCACCGGCGACGACGGCGGCTACTGCCTGCGCACCATCGCCCCGCTCGGTTACGCGATCCCGATGGACGGCCCCGTCGGCGACCTCGTCTCGCGCACCGACATCAGCCCGATGCGGCCCGCGCACATCCACTTCCTGCTGGCCGTGCCCGGCTACGAGCCGCTGATCACCCACCTGTTCCGGGAGGGCACCGAGTTCCTCGACTCCGACGTCGTGTTCGGGGTCAAGCGCGAGCTCGTCGTCGGCTTCACCCGCCGCGAGCCCGGCCCCACGCCGGACGGCGGGCACAGCGAGGTCCCCTGGTACGAGGCCCGCTACGACTTCGTGCTCCAGCCCGCCGGGTAGGTCGCCGGACCGGACTCAGCGCCGGCCGACGACCAGCGCGGCCAGCCCGGTCGTCACCGGGACGGCGGCGACCAGCCCGATGCTGCCCACCAGGGTCCGCACGATCTCGGTCGCCACGTCCTGGCTGGTGAGCACCTGGGTCACGCCGCCCGCCGCCACCGTGAACAGCAGCAGCAGCGGGAGCGCGGCGCCCGCGTAGGCCAGCACCAGGGTGTTCACCGCGGACGCGACGTGGTCGCGCCCGATCCGCATCCCGGCCGCGAACAGCTCGCGCACCCCCAGCTCGGGGTTCGCCGCGCCCAGTTCCCACACCGCGGACGCCTGGGTGACGGTGACGTCGTCGAGCGCCCCGAGCGCGCCGATCACCAGCCCGGCCAGCACCAGGCCGCGCGGGTCGATCGGCACGCCGGGGCCGAGCGTGCCGATCAGGGTGGCGGTGGTGTCGTCGAGCCCGGTGAGCCGGGAGGTGACGGTGAACAGGTAGCCGAGCACCCCGATCAGGGCGAGCGAGGCCAGCGTGCCGAGCACCGCGCACGAGGTCCGCGCGGTGAACCCGTGGGTCAGGTACAGCACCACGAACATGATCAGGCAGGCGCCGGTGACGGCGACCGCGAGCGGGGAGCCGCCGGACAGGATCGCCGGCAGCACGAACCACAGCAGGATGACGAAGCTCAGCGCCAGGCTGACCAGCGCCGCGAACCCGCGCAGCCGCCCCAGCACGACGACGGCCAGTGCGAACGCCGCCGCCAGCCACCCCAGCGGGGCACCGCGCTGGAAGTCCACGAGCTGGTAGGAGCCCGCGTCGTCGGGGTTCGCGCCCGACCAGGACAGCGTGACCGGGTCGTTGACCGCGAACCGCGGCGTCGACGGCTCGTTCGGCACCAGCTGCACCAGGTCCCGTCCGGCGCGCGGTCCGTCGGACAGCGCGACCGTCACCCCGGTGCAGCGACGGTCCCCGGCGCCGGGGGAGCAGTCCGCGACCTGCACCGCGGTGACGGTGCCGTGCACCTGCTGGGTGGGCGGGATCTCCGGGACCGGGGTCGCGCCCGGCCACAGCAGGGCCACCCCGGCGAGCGTCGCGAGCGCGCACGGCACGAGCAGCGCGACCAGCAGCCTGCGCACCCGTCGCCCGGCGGGGGAGGCGGCGCCGTGCCCGTGCCCGTGGCCGTGTCCCTGTGCGTGTCCCTGCCCGTGTCCCCGGCCGGGGGCGGGCGGGGCCGCCGGGCCGGGTGTGGCGCCGAGGTCGGCCTGGCCGGGGCAGTCGCCCCAGCCGCCCGGGTGCCCGGGATGGGGGATCGGACCGGTCTCGGCGCCGTCGGCGGGGTCCGTCGCCGCGCCGCCCGCCGGTGCGGGCCCGGAGCGGTTCTCCACGGGGGCCGGACGGCGCGGGGCGGGTGCCTGCCGTGCCCGGTGCCGCGCCGGTTCGCCACCCGGGAGCCGGTGCCCGCCCGAGGCGCCCGGGGGCCGGTCCTCGGCACGCCGCCGCCCACCCGTCCGCGGGGCGGCGGGCCGCCCGCCGTCGGGGGCGGACGGGTCGCGTGGGACGGGCGGGGGCGGGGGCACGTCCGCATCCTTGCAAACGATCTTCGCCTGGCGGGGCGCCGTTCGCCCGGACGCGACCGCCCGGCGACGACCGGTTGTCCGATGTTCGAACTTGTGTTCGACTGGGCCGGTGCGATGGGACGGACAGCAGGTCGGGGCGGACGGTGTCGGGAACGCGACGGCGCTGCCGGGGATGCGGGGGTTGCTGCGCTCGGTGCGCACGCCCGGGTTCGCGGACACGGTGTTCCACGAGGTCGAGGCTCGCTCGGTGCTGAACCGGGTGCCGTCGTCGTCGCCGGTGCCGTTCGGCTGGACGGTCAACCCCTACCGCGGCTGCTCGCACGCCTGCACCTACTGCCTCGTCCCGGACACCCCGGTGCTCACCGCCGACGGCCGGTCGCGGCCCATCGGGGAGCTGCGCCCGGGTGACGAGGTGGTCGGCACCGTCACCGACGGCGGCGGGCGGCGCCGCTTCGTCCGCACCCCGGTGCTCGCGCGCTGGTCGACGCGGCGCCGTGCCCAGGAGGTGACCCTCGACGACGGCACGCGGCTCGTCACCTCCGCCGAGCACCGCTTCCTCACCACCTCCGGCTGGGCGCACGTGCGCCCGGGGCGTTGCCGGTCCTCGGCGGACCGGCCGCACCTGAGCCCGGGGACGGCGCTGGTCGGGCCCGGTGCGGCCGCGGTCCCGGGCGGGCCCCGGCCCGACGGGTACGCCGAGGGCTGGCTCTGCGGGCTGGTCCGGGCCGACGCGGTGCGCGGCCGGGTGCGGGCCGAGCCGTTCCCGACCGGCTGGGTCGAGCTGGAGGCGCTCGCCCGCGCCCACCACCTGCTGACCGCACGGCCGGTGCCTGTGGCCGCCGGGATGCTCGCGGCACCCGCGCCGTCGCCGACGGCCTGGCCGCAGCGGCCCGCCCGCGGCTGGTCGGCCGGGTTCGTCGGCGGGATCGTCGACGCCTGCGGTGAGGTCTCCGCCGGGGTGCTGCGGATCGTGCCCGGCGACGAGGAGCTCGCCCGCGCCTGCGTCGACGCGCTGCGCCGGCTCGGGTTCCGGGTGGCCTCGGAGCCGTCGGCCCGGCCCGGGGTGCGGGCGCTGCGGGTGCTGGGCGGGGTCGCCGAGCAGCTGCGGCTGGTCGCGGTGACCGACCCGGCCGTGGCCCGGGTGCGCGACGTCGGCGGTGCCCGCGTCGAGGAGCCGCCCGGGGGAGCGCCGCGGGTGGTGGCGGTCCGCGACACCGGCACCCTCCGCCCGATGGTCGACATCACCACCGGCACGGGGGACTTCGTCGCCGCCGGGGTGGTCAGCCACAACTGCTTCGCCCGCAACACCCACACCTACCTCGACCTCGACGCGGGCGCGGACTTCGACTCCCAGATCGTGGTCAAGGTGAACGTCGCGCGGGTGCTGGAGCGGGAGCTGGCCCGGCCGTCGTGGCGGCGCGAGCACGTCGCGATGGGCACCAACACCGACCCCTACCAGCGGGCGGAGGGCCGCTACCGGCTGATGCCCGGGGTGATCACCGCGCTGGCCCGCTCCGGCACGCCGTTCTCCATCCTCACCAAGGGCACCGTGCTGGGCCGGGACCTTCCGCTGCTCGCGGCCGCGAACGCCGACGTCCGCGTCGGCACCGGGGTGTCGATCGCGCTGCTGGACCGGGAGCTGCAGTCGCACCTGGAGCCGGGCACCCCGAGCCCGCGGGCCCGCCTCGACCTGGTCCGCCGGATCACCGACGCCGGCCTGCCCTGCGGGGTCATGGTGGCCCCGGTGCTGCCGTGGCTGACCGACTCCACCGAGGCGCTCGACGCCCTGCTGGGCGAGATCGCCGCCGCCGGGGCGAGCCGGGCCACGGTGCTCGCGCTGCACCTGCGTCCCGGGACCCGGGAGTGGTTCCTGGCCTGGCTGGGGCGGACCCACCCCGCGCTGTTGCCGCGCTACGAGCGGCTCTACCGCGGCGGGGCCTACGCCACCCGGGACTACCGCGGGGCTCTGGCCCGGCGGGTCGCCCCGCTGCTGGCCCGGCACGGCCTGGACCGGCCCGAACCGAACCCGCGCGACCCGGGGTGGACCCGGCAGCCGGTCGCGGCGCCGCGGGCGGCGGAGCCCGGCGACGGGCAGCTGAGCCTGCTGTGAGAACCCGCCGGAAACCTGGTGGCAGGCGGCCCGGGGGGTGCCGATAGCCTTGACCGCCGTGATGCGAACCCACCCCGTCGGCACGCTGCGTGCCGAGAACGCCGGCCAGACCGTGACCCTCGCCGGATGGGTGGCCCGCCGCCGCGATCACGGTGGCGTGATCTTCATCGACCTGCGGGACCGCTCCGGATCGGCCCAGGTCGTGTTCCGCGAGGGCGAGATGGCCGAGCGGGCCCACCGGCTGCGCTCCGAGTTCTGCATCCAGGTCGTCGGCGAGGTCGTCCGCCGTCCCGCGGGCAACGAGAACTCCGACCTGCCGACCGGCGACATCGAGGTCACGGTCACCGAGCTGACCGTGCTGTCGGAGTCCGCGCCGCTGCCGTTCCCGATCGACGAGCACACCGGCGTCGGCGAGGAGATCCGGCTCTCCCACCGCTACCTGGACCTGCGCCGTTCCGGGCCCGCCGCGGCGATGAAGCTGCGCAGCGACGTGAACAAGGCCGCCCGCGACGTGCTCGCCGCCGAGGACTTCATCGAGGTCGAGACGCCGACCCTGACCCGGTCCACCCCGGAGGGTGCGCGCGACTTCGTCGTCCCGGCCCGGCTGCGCCCCGGCTCCTGGTACGCGCTGCCGCAGAGCCCGCAGCTGTTCAAGCAGCTGCTGATGGTCGGCGGGCTGGAGCGGTACTACCAGATCGCGCGCTGCTACCGGGACGAGGACTTCCGCGCCGACCGCCAGCCGGAGTTCACCCAGCTCGACATCGAGATGAGCTTCGTCGAGCAGGACGACGTCATCGCACTCGCCGAGAAGGTCCTCACCGCGCTGTGGCGCCTCGTCGGGTACGAGATCGAGGCCCCGATCCGCCGGATGCCCTACGCCGAGGCGATGGCCCGCTACGGCTCGGACAAGCCCGACCTGCGCTTCGACATCGAGCTCACCGAGCTCACGTCGTACTTCGCGGGCACCGGGTTCCGGGTCTTCCAGAACCCCTACGTCGGCGCCGTCGTCATGCCGGGCGGGGCGTCGCAGCCCCGCAAGGTGCTCGACGGCTGGCAGGAGTGGGCCAAGCAGCGCGGCGCCCGCGGCCTGGCCTACGTGCTGATCGGTGAGGACGGCCAGGTCGACGAGCGCGGCCCCGTCGTCAAGAACCTGTCCGAGGCCGAGCGGTCCGGGCTGTCCGAGGCCGTCGGCGCGAACCCCGGCGACTGCATCTTCTTCGCCGCCGGCAAGCCCGCCGAGGCCCGCGCGCTGCTCGGTGCCGCCCGCGGCGAGATCGCGCGGCGGACCGGTGTGATCGACGAGTCGGCCTGGTCGTTCGTCTGGATCGTCGACGCGCCGCTGTTCGAGTCGGCCGCCGACACCGACGACGTCGCCGTCGGCGGCGGTGCGTGGACCGCGCTGCACCACGCGTTCACCTCGCCGACCCCGGAGTGGATCGACACCTTCGAGAAGGACCCGGGCAACGCCCTGGCCTACGCCTACGACATCGTCTGCAACGGCAACGAGATCGGCGGTGGCTCGATCCGTATCCACTCGGCCGACGTGCAGAAGCGCGTCTTCGAGATCATGGGCCTGTCCGCGGAGGAGGCGCAGGAGAAGTTCGGCTTCCTGCTCGACGCCTTCTCGTTCGGCCCGCCGCCGCACGGCGGGATCGCGTTCGGCTGGGACCGGATCACCGCGCTGCTCGCCGGCGTCGACTCGATCCGCGAGGTCATCGCGTTCCCGAAGACCGGTGGCGGGTTCGACCCGCTGACCCAGGCCCCCGCGCCGATCACCGCCGCCCAGCGCAAGGAGGCGGGCGTCGACGCGAAGCCCGAGCGCGCCCCGGAGAAGCCCGGCCCGGCCGCGTAGGTGCTGCACCTGCGGGTGGTCTGCCCACCCGGGCGGACGGTCGAGGTCCGCAGCGTCCTCGACGCCGAACCCGGGGTGGCCCACCTGGTGGTCCACCCCGGGGTGGCGGTGCACCCGGCCGGTGACCTGGTCGGGGCCGACGTCGCCCGGGAGTGCGCCGACGACCTGCTGGGCCGGCTCGCCGACCTCGGCGTCGACCACGACGGCGGCATCACCCTCGAACAGCTCGACACGGTGCTGTCCGACCGGGCCGACGCCGCCGAGGAGGCCGCGCCGGGGGACGGGGCCGACGCCGTCGTCTGGGACGAGCTGATCCAGCGCACCGGTGAGGAGTCGCGGCTGTCCGCGACGTTCCTGACCTTCCTTTCCATCGCCTGCCTGCTCGCCGCCGTCGGCGCGGTCACCGACTCACCGGTCACGGTGGTCGGGGCGATGGTGCTGGGCCCGGAGTTCGGCCCGATGGCGGCGATGGCGATCGGGCTGGTGCTGCGCCGCCGCGACCTGGTCTCGCGCGGTGCGCTCGCGCTCGCCGCCGGGTTCCCGCTGGCGATGGCCGTCACCGCCGTCGCGACCCTGGTGTTCGACCTGCTCGGCTGGTTGTCCTCCGCCGGGCTCGACGGTCTCGAGCAGATGGACTTCATCTACGAGGTGGGGCCGTTCTCGCTGGTCGTCGCCGTGCTCGCCGGGGCGGCCGGGATGCTGTCGCTGACCTCGGCGCGCTCGTCGGCGCTGGTCGGGGTGTTCATCTCGGTGACGACCGTCCCGGCCGCCGCCTACGCCTCGGTCGCGGTGATCGAGGGACGCTGGAGCGAGGCGGCACAGTCGGTGCTGCAGCTGGGGGTCAACCTGGTGGGCGCCATCGGTGCGGCGGCCGCGGTGCTGGTGCTGGCCCGTCGCGGATCCCGCCGTCGGGGCGCGGACCGCGCGCTCTCCGAAGGGTAGGGTCCCCTTCGATGACCGATCCGCAGTCGACTCCCGGCGCGGTCGCGGCGGTGGCCGGGGCCGCGCGGTTGCTGTCGCGGCGGGCGGGCTCGGAGGTCGAGCTGTTCGAGCCCGAGGACCTCGGCGGCAGCGGCCGCTCCGTCGTCGCCCGGGCCCGGATGGCGAAGAACCCGTTCTCCGACCGGCGCAGCGTCGTCGTGAAGCACTACGCGCCGCCCGAGGACGGCGCGGACCTGGCGTCGGACCCGTTCCGCTACGAGGTCGCGTCCTGCCAGCTGTTCACCGCGCTGCCCAGCGACGTCCGGCCCAGCCCGGTGATCATCGCGCACGACCCGGTGCAGCGGCTGCTCGTCCTGGAGGACCTCGGCCGCAGCCTGACCCTGGCCGACAAGCTGTTCGGCCCGGACGCCCAGGCCGCCCGGACCTGCCTGCTCGGCTGGGCCCGCGGCCTGGGCCGGATGCAGGCCGCGACCGCCGGGCGGGAGGGTGACTTCGGGGCGCTGCTGCGCCGGCTGGGGGAGAAGGCGCGCCGGGACCCGGTCGCCGACCAGGCCCGTGCCGCGCTGGCCGGTCTGCCGGAGCTGCTGGCCGGGATCCTCGGCGTCGAGGTGCCGGAGATGGCGTTGTTCGAGGCCCAGGGCGGGGTGCGCCTGCTCGGCGGCACCGGGTTCCGCGCGTTCAGCCCGTCCGACACCTGCCCGGACAACAACCTGGTCACCAGCCGCGGGGTGCGGTTCGTCGACTTCGAGTGGGGCTGCTTCCGCGACGTCGTCCTCGACGCCGCCTACGTGCGGGTGCCGTTCCCCGGCTGCTCGTCGAGCTTCGCCCTGCCCGACGCCGTCGCCGACGCCATGCTCGACGCCTGGCGGGCCGAGGTCGCGCCGGTGTGGCCCGAGCTGGACGACCCCAAGCTGCTGGAGTCGCGCCTCGCCGACGCCCAGGTGCTGTGGGTGTGGTGGTCGACCTGGCAGCTGCTGCCGCGGGTGCCCGAGCGCGACGGCCCGATCGGTCCCGACGCCGGCCGGTCCCCGCGGATCTCCACGGCGCTGCGGCACTACTGGCGGGGCCTCGGCGTCACAGCGGAGGCGACCGCCCGGCCCGGCACGGCCGCGCTGGCCGAGGCCGTGGTGACCGCGCTCGACACCCGTTTCCCGGACGCGTCGTCGACGCTGCCGCTGTTCCCCGCCTTCCGCGGCGGCGAGTGGTAGGGGCCCCCCCGAGAGTTCCCACGGCGGTACGGGACCCGTCACCGGTTGCACACGGAAACGGTGGCTGCGGCGGTGATCGTGTCGGCGTGTCCCCGATGACCGCGCGTCCGTCCGTCGTCGATCCGGTCCTCCGCCCCGTCCGTCCCGTCGCCGTACCGCGCGCGACCGGGCGGCCCGTCCGGCACCTCGTGCTGCTGGGCGACTCCACCGCCGTCGGGCTGGGTGACCCCCTGCCCGGCGGTGGCTGGCGCGGGTTCGGCCCGTTGCTGCGCGACGCCCTCGACGATCCCGCCCACCCCGGCTCGGTCCGGCTGGACAACCACGCCCGGACCGGGGCGCGGATGGCCGACGCCCGGCACGGGCAGGTGCCCGCGGCCGCGGCGTCGGGGCCCGACGTCGTCGTGCTGTGCGCCGGGATGAACGACACCCTGCGCTCGGACTTCGACCCGGCCGCGATCCGGCGGGACTGCGCCGAGTCGCTGGAGCTGCTGCTGCGGGCCGGTGCGACCGTGCTGCTGCTCCGTTTCCACGACCACACCCGCGTCTGGCCGCTGCCGGGGCTGTTGCAGCGGGCGCTCGCCACCCGGATCGCCGCCCTGAACGGGGCCGTCGACGGGGCGGTGGCCGACGCCGTCGCTGCGACGGGGCGGTCCGCCGTCGGGATCCTCGACCTCGACACCGCCGGCAGCTACGACCCGGCGGCGTGGAGCGTGGACCGGTTGCACCCGTCCGAGCTGGGGCACCGGTTGCTCGCGCGTGGTTTCGCCACGCTGCTCGGCGCCGCCGGGTTCGCGGTGCCGGGGGAGATCGGGCTCGACGCCGCCGGTGGGCGGGAGGTGACGGCCTGGCAGCGGGGGGCGTGGCTGGTGGTGCAGGGGGTGCCGTGGCTCGTGCGGCGGTCCCGGGACCTCGGGCCGGTGATGGTGCGGGGGCTCGTGGAGGGGGCGCGGGCACGGAAGGTGCCCGCCTGATCCCGGCGACCCGGTCGCATTCGATCACTCCGGCGCAGTGGCGCGGCCGCCGTGGTCGGCCCGACGTGGTCCGGGGAGCACCGGCCGACGTCGGAGCCTGTGCACGTCCGCTGGTTTCCGACAGTCCCGAGACATTGCACCACCTCAGGTAGCGCACCGTCGTTGCAGTTCACAAATTCGCGATAGCGAACGGAAACTAGCGATCGAACACACGTTCGAGTATCGTCGATGGTGTGACCGCCACCGAGGAGCCACCCGCCCACGCCACCGGCGTGCACGTAGGTGGGTTCCCGTGCGGTGACCTCACCCTGCTCCGGTTCCATGTCGAACAAGCACTCGCCACTGACACCGAAGGGCTGTCCGAGGCCGAGCTGGTCGACCAGATCCAGGAGATCGAGTCGCTCCAGGCCTCCCTCGCCGCACTCCAGGCCGACCGCATCCGGACCTTTGCCCAGGCCCATGTCGAGAACCGGCGTGTCGATGACCGGAGCGACTTCGACAAGATCCACCGCAGCGTCGTCGCCCAGATCCAGCTGGCCTGCCGGGTTTCCACCGCCGAGGCCCGCACCCGGGTGGCCAACGCCCGCGACCTGCACGCCGGGCTCGACGACGTCCGGTGTCTCCACGAGGCCGGGCAGCTCAGCGCCGCCAAGGTCACCGCGATCGCGGTCGAGTGCCGGGACCTCAACACGACCCAGCGCGCGCGGGTCGACGCCCGGCTTGCCGCCGTGCGTGACCTGACCCGGTACGGCATCGGCCGGCTGCGTGCGATGACGCGCCGTCTGGTCGCCGAGATCGCCCCGGACCGGTTCCGCGCACGGGTCCACGCGGCTAAGGCCGAGCGCCGGGTCACCTTGCGGCCCGCGCCGGATGCGATGAGCTATCTGACCGCCTATGTCCCGGTCGAGCAGGGCGCTGCGTGTCTGGCCGCGCTGCAGAAGGCGTTCGTCGAGGCCCAGGTCGACCCGGAGCCGCCGACCCGCACTCGCGGGCAGGTGATGGCCGACACCCTGGTGGAGCGGGTGACCGGACAGGCCACCGCGACGGCGGTGAACCTGAAAGTCCAGGTCACCGTGCCGGTCCAGGCGCTGCTCGACCCCACCTCCCCGCTGCCCGCGGAGATCCCCGGCTTCGGTCCGGTACCGGCCGACCTGCTCGCGAACCCCGAGGGCACCAAGTCGCTTCGTCGCCTGCTTACCGACCAGGGCCTGGTCATCGGCGGCGACTCCCGCAGACGTACCTTCACCGGGCTGCTCGCCACCCTGGTGAAGGCCCGGGCGCAGAACCGGTGCACCGAGCCCTACTGCGACGCACCCGTCCGCCACCTCGACCACATCCGGCGGGATGCCGACGGCGGACGCACCGAACTCGACAACGGACGTCGAGTCTGCGAGTTCCACAACCACGTCCGCGAGCAACCCGGATGGCACATCGCCCGGGCCCCGGACGGGACCGTGGTCACCACCACGCCGACCGGGCACACCTACCGCGGCCCGGACTGATCACCTGCCGTTCGCCGGTCGTCGCGGGGGATGCCTGCCTGCCGGGCGGGTCCGGGCGAGCCCTGATGCGGCCCGGCCGCGGGCGCGGCCCGGCTACAGGCGTCGCAGGAAGTTCCCGATCCGCTCCACGGCCTGCTCCAGCTGCGGCAGCGCCGTCGCGTACGAGCAGCGGATGTGGCCCTCCCCGGACGGCCCGAACACGCTGCCCGGGACGACCGCGACCGACTCCTCCCGCAGCAGCCGCTCGGCGAAGGTCTCCGAGTCCAGCCCGGAGGCGCGGATCGAGGGGAACGCGTAGAACGCGCCCGCAGGCTCCGGGCAGTCCAGCCCGGCCTCGCGCAGGCCCTTCACGAACACCCGGCGGCGACGGTCGTAGTCGGCCACCATCTCCGCGACGTCGCCCTCCGCGCTGGTCAGCGCCTCCACGGCGGCGATCTGCGAGATGTGCGGCGCGCACAGCATCGTGTACTGGTGCACCCGCAGGCACAGCTCCGCGATCGGCTCCGGCGCGGCGAGCCAGCCGACCCGCCACCCCGTCATCGCCTGGGCCTTGGAGAACCCGCCCAGGACCACCGTCCGCTCCCGGGCGCCCGGGACCGCGCCCAGACAGGTGTGGGCGCCGGTGTAGGTGAGGCGGTCGTAGATCTCGTCGGAGAGCAGGTACAGGTCGTGCCGCTCGGCCAGCGCGACGAGCTCGCGAAGCACCTCGGGCGGCTGCACCGCGCCGGTCGGGTTGGCCGGCGAGCCGATCAGGATCGCCTTCGTCCGCGGCGTCACCGCGGCCTCGACCGCGGCGATGTCGATGGCGAACCCGTCCTCGGCGCGGGTCGGCACCCCGACCGGCACACCACCGGCGAACGCCACACACGGCTGGTAGGCGACGTAGCAGGGCTCCGGGACGATGACCTCCTCGCCCGGGTTCAGCAGCACCCGGAACGCCAGGTCGAGCCCCTCGGACACCCCGGTCGTCACCAGGCACTCGGTGGCGGGGTCGTAGTGGGCGTCGTAGCGCGACGCCAGGTCCGCGCACACCAGCTCACGCAGCTTCGGCAGGCCCGCGTTCCCGGTGTAGGTGGTGTAGCCGCGCTCCAGGGCGTAGATCCCGGCCTCGCGGATCCGCCACGGCGTCACGAAGTCGGGCTCACCGACACCGAGGGAGATGACGTCGTCCATCTCGGCGGCGATGTCGAAGAACCGCCGGATCCCCGACGGCGGGATCGCCGAGATCGTCGCGTTGAGCGCCTTCACGGGGTCACCGGCAGCCGGTGGTCGGGCTCCGGCTCGGCGAAGGAGTCGCCGTCACGCTTGTGCGTGGCCAGCACGAAGTGCGTGGCGGTCGAACGGACCCGGTCGATCGTGGACAGCTTCTGGGACACGAAGTCGCTGACCGCGCGGATGTCCGGGCCGACGACCGTGCAGCGCAGGTCGTGCCCACCGGAGACGAGGTAGCAGTCGCGGACCTCGTCGAAGCGGGAGATGCGGGCGGCGACGTCGTCGAACCCGACCCCGCGGGCCGGGGCCACCGACACGTCGATGAACGCCGTCACCTGCGCCCCGGCGCGACCCGCGCCGGAGCGGCCGTTGCCGCCGTCCTCGTACCGGGCCCAGTCCACGACGGCCTTGTGCCTGCGGATCACCCCGGAGCGTTCCCACTCCGCGATCCGGGCGTCGACCTCGTCCCGGGGCAGACCCAGCATGGTGGCGACGGTGTCGTGGCTCAACGACGCGTCACGTTCGAGCAACTCGAGGATCTCGCGCACGGCGTGACCCTACGACGACCGCCCGTCGCCGCGCCGCGGGCCGGGCGGGTCGGTGCCGGCCCGCCCCGTCCGACCGGTCAGGCCGCGTGCGGCAGCGGGGCCGCGACGACCGGCGCGACACCGCCGCGGGCCGGGTCGAGCAGCCCGCACTCGAGGTCGACGAGGTGGGCGCGTGTGCACGGACCGCACACGTACACCGTGCCGGTCGGGCCGTGGTGGCTGCTCCAGACGAGTCCGCGGACGTCCGCGGGGGTGCGCGGACGGGAGCAGAGCGGGCATCTCGGGATCGTGTCCATGCCCCGTGAGCGTGCACGGGCTCTGTTGCGGGCCGGTGACACCGCGCGTCCGCGGCGTTGCGTTCCGGCGACGATCCGGGGTCGGTGACGATCACGCTGCGTACGCATCGGTCACGAATCGGGGGCGAGCCGGTGAATTCGGCACCGCCGCACCCCGCCCGCAACTAGGGTCCGCGCGCATGAGCAGCAACGAACCGCCGCGGGGCGAGGACCCGCAGGCCGGTCCCGGGGGAGCCGCGACGCCCGGTGGCGCCCAGGAGCCCGGGCAGGCGGCCGGGAGCGGGGGCCAGCCGGGCACGCCGTATCCCGGCGGGCAGCAGGCCGGGCAGGAGGACGCCGCCACCGGCGCGCAGGAGCCGGGACAGTACGGCGCCGCCGCCCCGTCCCAGCACGGCCAGGACCCCGGGCAGCCGCAGTACGGCCAGGACCCCGGACAGCAGTACGGCCGGCCGTACGCGCAGGACCCCGGCCAGCAGTACGGCCAGCAGTACGGCCAGGTCCCGTACGGGCAGGACCCGGGGCAGCAGTACCCCGGCCAGCCCTACGGACAGCAGCAGTACCCCGGCCAGTACCCCGGCGCGGGCCAGTACGGCGGCCAGCAGCAGTACGGGGCCCAGTACCCCGGCCAGTACCCCGGGGCCGGGCAGCAGTACCCCGGCCAGTACCCGACCGGCCAGCAGTACGGCGGCCAGTACCCGCAGGGCGGCTACGGCCAGCCCGCCTACCCCTCCGGCGGCGCCCCGCCCAGCGGCACCTCCCCGGACCCGCTGGTGCCGTTCTCCTTCGGCGACTGGTTCTCGAAGATCGTCGGCGTGCTGCAGCGCAGCTGGAAGCCGCTGCTGATCATCAACCTGATCGTGCTGATCCCGACCGCGGTCCTCAGCGGCATCAGCTACCTCCTCGGGGGGAGCACGACGTCGTCGTTCGACCCCGTCGACCTCGACCTCAGCACCGGGTTCGTGGCGAGCCTCGGCCTGACCACCCTGCTCCTGACCGTGATCGCGATCGTGCTGTCCGCGCTCGGCTACGCGGCGTCGGTGTTCGTCGTCGTGCGCGACGCGGCCCAGCGCCCCTGGAGCCAGGACCAGGTCATCGCGTTCGCGAAGAACCGCGCGCTCCCGGTGATCGGCTGGTCACTGCTGGCCGGGCTGCTGGTGGTCATCGGCTTCTTCCTGCTGATCATCCCGGCCATCTACCTGGGCGTGGTGTTCACCGGCGCGCTGATCGGGGTCGTCGTGATCGAGCGGGCCGGGATCGGCCGCACGTTCACGCTGGTCAACCCCCGGTTCTTCCCCGTGTTCGGCCGGCTCGTGGTCTTCTTCCTGATCGCGATCGTGTACTCGCTGGTGATCTCGCTGGTCGTCGTCGCGCCGCTGACGTACCTCAGCCCCGTCCTGGGGCAGGTCGTGGGGACCCTGCTGCAGCTGCCGGTGCAGATCGCCGGCGTCGCCGCGATGATCGTCACCTACGCCGAGTGCCGCTTCCACGAGCACAACCCGGTGCACACCCCCGTCCTGGCCGACGAGATCGACCGCGCCTGAGCCGCCCGTCCCCCCGGGGCCGGTGTCCTGGCAGGCTGGAACGGATGAGCACCGACGGCCTGTTCGACATCGACCCCGGGGGCGACGAGCGCGACACCGGTGACGGCGACGCCGTCCGCCCCGACGCGCCGCTCGCCGCGCGGATGCGCCCGCGCACCCTCGACGAGGTCGTCGGCCAGGCCGACCTGCTCACCCCCGGCGCGCCGCTGCGCCGCCTGCTCGACGGCGGTGCCGCGGCGTCGGTGCTGCTCTACGGCCCGCCCGGCACCGGCAAGACCACCCTCGCCCGGCTGATGGCCGGCGCCGGGGGAGCGGAGCGGCACTTCGTCGCCCTGTCGGCGCTCTCGGCCGGGGTGAAGGAGCTGCGGGCGGTCATCGAGGAGGCCCGCCGGCGTCGCGACCGCAGCGGCACCACCACGGTGCTGTTCATCGACGAGGTCCACCGCTTCTCCCGCACCCAGCAGGACGCCCTGCTCGGCGCGGTCGAGGACCGGCTCGTCCTGCTCGTCGCCGCGACCACCGAGAACCCGTCGTTCTCCGTCGTGTCCCCGCTGCTGTCCCGCTCCCTGGTGCTGCAGCTCCAGTCCCTGGGGGAGGACGACGTGCGCACCCTGCTCCGGCGCGCCGTGACCTCCGAGCGGGGCCTGAACGCGACCGTCGAGCTCGCCGAGGACGGCGAACAGGCACTGGTTCGGCTCTCCGCGGGCGACGGGCGTCGCGCGCTCACCGCGCTGGAGGCGGCCGCCGACGGTGTCCTCGGCGCCGGCGGTGACCCGGTGATCGACCTCGCCGCCGTCGAGCGCGCCGTCACCGAGGTCGCCGTGCGCTACGACCGCGCGGGCGACCAGCACTACGACGTCATCAGCGCGTTCATCAAGTCCATCCGCGGCTCCGACCCCGACGCCGCCCTGCACTACCTGGCCCGGATGCTCGTCGCGGGGGAGGACGCCCGGTTCATCGCGCGCCGGCTGATGATCCACGCCTCGGAGGACGTCGGGCTGGCCGACCCGACCGCGCTGCCCGCCGCGACCGCGGCCGCCCAGGTCGTGCAGCTCGTCGGTATGCCGGAGGCACGGATCGCGCTCGCCCAGGTCACCGTGCACCTGGCGACCGCACCCAAGTCGAACGCCGTGATCACCGCGATCGACGCGGCGATGGCCGACGTCCGCTCCGGCAGGGTCGGCGGGGTGCCCCCGCACCTGCGCGACGGCCACTACGCAGGCGCGCAGAAGCTCGGCAACGCCGTCGGCTACCGCTACCCGCACGACGACCCCGACGGCGTCCTGCGACAGCAGTACCCGCCCGACGACGTCGTCGGCGTCGACTACTACGCGCCGTCCGGGCGCGGGCACGAACGCGTCCTCGCCGAGCGCCTGCCCAAGCTGCGCCGCGTCGTGCGCGGCACCCGGGACTGAGTCCGCGCGCTCAGCCGGTGGTCAGGGTCAGCCCGAGCGCCCCGGTCGCGGTGCGGATCGGGGTGAAGTAGCTGGTGCAGTTGCCCTCGCCGCCCGCGCCGGTGTGCACGCCCTGGGCCTGCCCGGACGAGGTGATGTAGGGGGCGCCGGAGTCGCCCTCCTGGGCGCACGCCGCCACCGAGGTCAGCCCGGACTGGCTCTGGCCCTCGAAGTTCACCGTCATGTCGGTGCGCTGGACCGTGCCGCAGGACCGCCCGCTAGTGGACCCGTACAGGCAGACCGTGGAGCCCACGGGCGCCGGACGGCTCCCGGCCACCCGGATCCCCGACACCGTCGCCGACACGCTGCCCGACTCGACCGCGATCGCGCCGACGTCCACCCCGCGGCCCGCGGTCTCGACCTCGGAGCCGATCGTCGAGCCGTCGGTGGCGTACCAGGACGACGAACCCCGGGTGCAGTGCCCGGCGGTGATCAGCCAGTCGCTGCTGCCGTCGGAGGCGGCGAACCCGGCCGTGCAGCGGCGGGTCCCGTCGGTGATCGTGTCGCCCCCGCCGACCGCGGCCTGCCGGTGCGCCGGCGCCGCCACCCGCTCCACCCGCACCGCGGACGGGTCGAGACCGCCGGTCAGGCCCGCGGCCAGCGCGTCGGCGCCCGGCCCGTCGACGACGCTCACGACGACCTGCTCGGTGCGGGGGTCGACACCGTAGGAGTCCAGACCGGCGGGCATCCCCGTCGCGGTGCGCCCGGCCAGCGCCGACAGCACCGCGGCGGGGTCGCGGCGCGGCTCGTCGCGCACCACCGGCGTCGCGCCGAGCGCGGTGACCAGCGGGGCGGCCGCGGCGTCCCAGGTGCCCACCATCAGCCGTCCGTCGGCCAGCCACGTCCCGGCCAGCGCGGGCCCGAGGGCCTCGGTCACCGCGGGCACCAGCGCCGCGGCCGCGTCCTCGCCGACCGCGACCGGGGGGAGCGCCGGGGCCGCGGTCGCCGGCACGGCCACCCCCACACCGATCGCGACGGTGCCGAGAGCGGCGAGCAGGAGGCGGTGCGGGCGACGCAGAGACACGAGCGGTCCTTCGGGCGAGCGGAGCGTGACACCCGGCCCAACGACGCTGCTCCGCCCGGGTCACGGCCCGCAGGCGGAGGACACCCCTCCGAAAGGGGTGGACGTCCGTCCGTGCCCGAGGTTGCCCCCATGAGGACCAAAGCCCCTACTGTCCGTCTACCTATACCGCAAATTGTGCATGTTGATTGACCCCGAAAGGGTGCACCGGAAGGGTTGATCGCAGGCCGGGGCGCGGCCGAGCGGACCTGCCGGCAGCGCCGACCACCACCGGCGGAGGACAGCGCGACAGTCGCACCGCCCGACCTCTCCTGGGTCGGACGGGCGGTGCCGGCGCCTGACGCGGCCCCCGGGTCGCGACTGAGGAGAGCTGGGCAGATGCACGACGGACCCGTGGCCATCGCGACCGCACCCGAGGACACCGCCGAGGAGGCCGACTCCCGGCAGGCGGCGGACCTCCTCCCGCCGGAGATGCTGGCCGCGGCCGTCGCCGGCGACGAGCGCGCGGTCGCGCTGCTCCTGGCGAAGGTGCACCCGCAGGTGGAGCGCTTCTGCCGGGCCCGGCTGGGCCGGCGCGAGACGATCCTCGGCTCGGCCGACGACGTCGCGCAGGACGTCTGCATGGCGGTGCTGGCCGTGCTCCCGGACTACCGACCCTCGGGGATGTCGTTCCGGGCGTTCGTGTTCGGCATCGCCCGGCACAAGATCGCCGACGCGTTCCGGGCGATGGCCCGCAACCGCTGCGACGCCGTCGAGGAGCTCCCCGAGCGGCTCAGCCGCGAGGAGGACCCGGAGCAGGTCGTGCTCGACGCCGAGCGCAACGACCGCCTGTCCGAGCTCATGGGCCTGCTCGGCCCGCGCCAGGTCGAGATCCTCACGCTGCGCATCGCGGTCGGGCTGACCGCGGAGGAGACCGCCGACGCACTCGGCTCCACCCCCGGCGCGGTCCGCGTCGCCCAGCACCGCGCGCTGCAGCGGCTGCGCCGCGAGCTCGAGGACCGCGCGTCCCGCCGGGCCGGCGTCCGGGTCGTCGCCGTCCCCGCCCCGCGGACCCCCGTCCACACCCCCCGGGTCCTCGTCCCCGCGCCGCGGACCCCCCTCGACGCCCCGCTACCGGTCGCCGTCTGACCGGGGCGTGACGGCGGACCCGCCGGCCCTCCGGTCGACCCCCCGGACCGGGAGCACGGCGGGACCCGCAGACGG
Source organism: Pseudonocardia sp. TMWB2A (assembly GCF_017312135.1). Lineage (NCBI taxonomy): Bacteria > Bacillati > Actinomycetota > Actinomycetes > Pseudonocardiales > Pseudonocardiaceae > Pseudonocardia > Pseudonocardia sp. TMWB2A. The sequence continues at coordinate 4,109,052 of NZ_QKQY01000002.1, read as the reverse complement.
CCGGTGCCGGTGCGCTCGGGCGCGCACCGGCACCGGCCGTTCCCTCCTCCGGGTGCCGGTAACCTGGCACGACCGGCCTCCCGCGGCGTCCCCACGCCGCGCGGCCTACGGTGTGGCGCGGGCGCAGGGCGCCCGCCCCGTCGCCGACCCGTCGCCAGCCGTACCCGTCACGAGAGACCCACCGGTGCAGACCCACGAGATCGTCCGTCGTTTCACCGCCCACTTCGAGAGCAACGGGCACACGCCCGTCCCCAGCGCCTCGCTGATCCTCGAGGACCCGCAGCTGCTGTTCGTCAACGCGGGCATGGTGCAGTTCAAGCCGTACTTCCTCGGCGACGTCCCCGCTCCCTACCCGCGCGCGACGTCGATCCAGAAGTGCGTCCGCACCCCGGACATCGACGAGGTCGGCAAGACCACCCGGCACACCACGTTCTTCCAGATGGCCGGGAACTTCTCCTTCGGCGACTACTTCAAGCGCGGCGCCATCGAGTTCGCCTGGTCGCTGATCACCCGCAGCCAGGACGAGGGCGGCTACGGCTTCGACCCCGAGATCATCTGGGTCACCGTCTACCACGACGACGACGAGGCCATCGCGCTCTGGAAGGAGATCGCCGGCCTGCCCGAGGAGCGCATCCAGCGCCGCGGCGGCGACGACAACTACTGGGACATGGGCGTCCCCGGCCCCGGCGGCCCCTGCTCGGAGATCTACGTCGACCGCGGCCCGGAGTTCGGCGCCGAGGGCGGCCCCGAGGCCGACGAGGACCGCTACCTCGAGATCTGGAACCTCGTCTTCATGCAGGACGAGCGCGGCGCGCTGTCCCCGAAGAAGGGGCACCCGCCGATCGGCACCCTGCCGCACAAGAACATCGACACCGGGATGGGTGTCGAGCGGGTCGCGTTCCTGCTCCAGGGCGTCAACAACGTCTACGAGACCGACCTCGTCCGCCCAGTCATCGCCAAGGCCGAGGAGCTGTCCGGGAAGCGCTACGGCGCGGGTGGCCCGGAGGGCGAGATCGACGACGTGCGCTTCCGCGTCATCGCCGACCACGCCCGCTCGTCGCTGATGATCGTCGGCGACGGCGTCACCCCCGGCAACGAGGGCCGCGGCTACGTGCTGCGCCGGCTGCTGCGCCGCATCGTGCGCTCGGCCCGGCTGCTGGGCGTCACCGGGCCGTGCCTGGGCGAGTTCGCCGCCGTCGTCCGCGACACCATGGCGCCGACCTACCCCGAGCTCGCCACCGACTTCGAGCGGATCTCCGCGGTCATCCGGGCCGAGGAGGACACCTTCCGCGCCACGCTGACCGCCGGCGAGCGGATCTTCGAGGGCGCGGTGTCCCGCGCCCGTTCCGCCGGCAGCGACACCCTGCCCGGCGACCAGGCGTTCGCGCTGCACGACACCTACGGCTTCCCGATCGACCTGACGCTGGAGATGGCCGCCGAGGCCGGGCTCACCGTCGACCGGGAGCGCTTCACCGCGCTGATGGACGAGCAGCGCTCGCGGGCCAAGGCCGACGCCGCCGGGCGCAAGATCGGCTTCGTCGACGCCTCGGTCTACCGCGCCGTCCTCGACACCCACGGCGCCACCGACTTCCTCGGCTACCAGACGCTGCAGTCGGAGTCCCGGGTCGTCGGGCTGCTGCGCGACGGCGCCACCGTGCCCGCCGCCCACGAGGGCGAGCAGGTCGAGGTGCTGCTCGACCGCACCCCGTTCTACGCCGAGGCCGGCGGCCAGCAGGCCGACACCGGCGTGCTGCGCGGCGCGTCCTTCGAGGTCCGGGTGGACGACGTCCAGTCCCCGGTGGCCGGGCTGCGGGTGCACCGCGGCGTCGTCACCGCCGGCACCGTGACCCTCGACGCCGAGGTCGTCGCCGAGGTCGACCGCACCCGTCGGTCCGCGATCTCGCGCGCGCACACCGCCACCCACCTCGTGCACGCCGGGGTCCGCGGCGCGCTCGGCAGCGCCGCCGCCCAGGCCGGGTCGCTCAACGCTCCGGGCCGGCTGCGGTTCGATTTCACCTCCCCGACCGGGGCCGTGCCGCCCGCGGCGCTGGTCGAGATCGAGGAGGAGGTCAACTCGGTCCTGCAGGAGGACCGGGAGATCCAGACCTACGAGACCTCCATCGACGAGGCCCGCACGCTCGGCGCGATGATGCTGTTCGGCGAGAAGTACGGCGACCGCGTGCGCGTGGTCGACATGGGCGACTACTCGCGCGAGCTGTGCGGTGGCACCCACGTCGGGCGCACCGGCGAGCTCGGCCTGGTCCGGGTGCTGTCCGAGGCCTCCATCGGCTCCGGGGTGCGCCGCGTCGAGGCGCTGGTGGGGCTGGACGCCTTCAAGCACGCCACCACCGAGCACCTGCTGGTCAACCAGCTCGCCGACCAGCTCAAGGCCCGTCCGGAGGAGCTGCCGGAGCGGATCAACGGGATCGTCGAGCGGCTGCGGACCGCCGAGCGCGACCTGGAGAAGCACCGCGCCGACGCCGTCCTGGCCTCGGCCGGGGCGCTCGCCCAGCAGGCCGAGGACCTCGACGGGACCGCCCTGGTCGCCGTCACCGCGCCGGACGGTGTCGGTGGCAACGACCTGCGGACCCTCGCCGCCGACGTCCGCGGCAAGCTGGGCGACCGGCCCGGTGTGGTCGTGCTGTTCGGCGTCGACGGGGAGAAGGTGTCCTTCGTCGTCGCCACCACGAAGGCGGCCCGGGACAACGGGATCGCCGCCGGGAAGCTGATCGGGGAGTTCGCCGCGGCCGTCGGCGGGCGCGGCGGCGGCAAGCCCGACCTCGCCCAGGGCGGTGGCACCGACCCGGCCGGGATCGACGCCGCGGTGCAGAAGCTGCGCGCCGCGCTGCGTCCGTGACCCCCACCCGCGGGCGGCGCCTGGGCATCGACGTCGGCGCCGTCCGCGTCGGGGTCGCGATGTGCGACCCGGACGGGATCCTCGCGACCCCGGTCGAGACCGTGCCCCGCGACGCCGAGGGCGGCGCCGACGTGCGCCGGATCGCCGCGCTGGTGGCCGAGCACGACGTCGTCGGCGTCGTGCTCGGGCTGCCCCGGAACCTGCGCGGCGAGGACGGCCCGGCCGCCGTCGCCGCACGGGAGTTCGCCGCCGCGCTGGAGGCGGGGCTCGCCGCGGCCGGCTGCGCGGTCCCGGTCGAGCTCACCGACGAGCGGATGACGACCGTCGTCGCGACCCGGCAGCTGGCCGGGCGCGGCGTGCGCGGCCGCAAGCAGCGTGCGGTCATCGACCAGCAGGCCGCGGTTGCCATCCTGCAGGGCTGGCTGGATACCACCCGCGGAACCTGATCACCGTGACCGGGGGTGACCACGGGCCGGGCCCGCGGCGGATACCCTCGACCGCGTGACCGGCGCCGGCGAGAACGACGTGACGTCCCGGGGCCCGATGTGAGCGTGACCGCGGGGCCCGTACGGCACCGTCCGACCCCGGTGCACTTCCGGCGGCGGCGGCTCGCCCTGCTGGGGTCGGCGCTGCTGGCCGGCGCGGTGCTCGTCGCCGTCGGCCTGTACCTGCGCGGTGCCGACGACTACGCCGGCTCCGGCAGCGGTTCGGTCGTGGTGCGCGTCGAGTCCGGCGACACCACCAGCGCGATCGGGGAGACCCTGGTCGGGCTGGACGTGGTGAAGTCCCGGGCCGCGTTCGTCGAGGCCGCCGCCGAGGAGCCCGACATCCAGCGGGTCCAGCCCGGCTACTACGAGCTCCGCTCGCAGATGTCGGGCGACTCCGCGGTCGAGGGGCTGCTCGACCCGGAGCGGCGTGTCGGGTTCTTCGACGTCAAGGGCGGCGTCCAGCTCGACGACACCCGCGCCCCGGACGGCACCGTCTCCCCGGGCGTGCTGTCCCAGATCTCCCGCGCCACCTGCCTCGGCACCGCGGACGGCGACGCCCGCTGCACCGACGTCGACGCGCTGCGCGCCGCGATGGCCGACGCCGACCCGGCCGCGATCGCCGTCCCCGAGTGGGCCCGCGCGGGCTACCGGGCGGCCGCCCCCGGACGCCGGATGGAGGGCCTGGTCGCCCCCGGGCCGTACGACCTGGACCCGCGCGGCACCCCGGAGCAGGTGCTGCGCCAGGTGCTCACCGCGTCGGCGACCAGGCTGGCGGCCGCCGGGCTGGGCGGGGAGAACGCCTACCGCACCCTCGTCCTCGCCTCCGTCGTGGAGAAGGAGGCGCTCGTCCCCGACATGCCGAAGGTGGCCCGGGTGATCGAGAACCGGCTCGCGGTGAACCAGCGCCTGGAGATGGACTCCACCGTCAACTACCCGCTCGACGTGCAGGCGCTGCGCACCACGGCCGAGGCCCGCGGCACCCCCGGGCCGTACAACACCTACCTCAACACCGGGCTGCCGCCGACGCCCGTCGCCTCGGTGTCCACCGCGGCGCTCTCGGCCGCTGAGAAGCCGGCTGCGGGCCCGTGGCTGTTCTTCGTGCGGTGCACCACCGAAGGCGCCTCCTGCTTCGCCACGACCTACCCCGAGCACCTCGGCAACGTCGACCGCGCCCGCGCCGCCGGAGCGTTCTGACCCATCACCGGGCGCGCATGCAACCTGGGCCCAACCCGTGACGGCGCTCACCCCCCGCCGGTAGACCGGGACCTGACAGCGACGTCAGGCGAGAGGAGCCAGCGATGCGTGCGGTCGTCTACCGGGGACCCGGGGACCTCGACATCACCGACGTGCCCGAGGGCGAGGTGGGTCCCGGCGAGGTCCGGCTCAAGGTCGGGTTCAACGGCATCTGCGGCTCGGACCTGCACGAGTACTACGCGGGCCCGATCTTCATCCCGAACGGGGAGAAGCACCCGCTCACCGGCCGCGAGCTGCCGCTGACCCTCGGCCACGAGTTCTCCGGGACCGTCGTCGAGATCGGGTCCGGGGTCGAGGGCGTCACCGAGGGCGACCGGGTCGCGGTGATGCCGCTCTACACCTGCGGGACCTGCTCACGCTGTTCCGAGGGCCGCTACAACGTGTGCGCGCAGATCGGCTTCCACGGGCTGATGGCCGACGGCGGCATGGCCGAGACGACCGTCGTCCCGGCGCACATGCTGCACCCGCTGCCGGAGAACGTGTCGCTGGAGATGGGCGCGCTCGTCGAGCCCATGGCCGTGGCCTACCACGCGGCGAAGCTCGGCGGGGTGAACCCGGGCGACACCGCGCTGGTGTTCGGCGCCGGGCCGATCGGGATCGGCCTGTGGTTCGCCCTGCGCGGCATGGGCGTGGAGAACGTCCGCGTCGTCGAGCCGTCGGCGACCCGGCGCGGCGCGATCGAGCGGCTCGGCGCGCACACCCTCGACCCGACCGCCCAGGACGTGCCGGCGATCGTGGCGGAGACGACGAACGGCCGCGGCGCCGACGCCTGCTACGACGCCGCGGGCGTGGCCCCGGCCGTCGCGACCGCGCTGGACTCGCTGGGGGCGGGCCGCCCGATGGTCAGCGTCGCGATCTACGAGACGCCGCTGGTGACCCCGCTGCTCAACCTGGTCCTCGGCGAGTCCCGCATCCAGGGCTCGCTCTGCTACACCCACGAGGACTACCGGGCGGTGATCGAGCTGATGGCGAACGGCCACTACGACACCACCGGCTGGATGGAGAAGATCGCCATGCGTGATGTCGTCGAGGAGGGCTTCGAGGCGCTGCACGCGGGCCGGAAGATGAAGGTCCTGGTCGACCCGTCCCTGGCCTGAGCGGGGGTCACTGCCCCCCAGAAGCCCTCCGGCGGCCGGGGCGAGGGTGCGGCGCACGCGTCGGTGACGACGCCCGCGCCGCGCCCGAGGGCGCGGGTGTCGGCGTCGTCGAGCACCCGGGCCGGGAACGGGTCCCCGGCCGCCCGGCGGGTCACCCCGGGCACCGGCAGCTCCCGGTCCGACGCGGCCAGCACGAGGTTGCCGAACCGGCGCCCGTGCAGCACGTCCGGGGCGGCGACGAGCGCGAGCTCGGCGAACGCCGCCCCGGCCGTCGCGATCTGGCCGGGCAGGAACGGCCAGGGGGCGCCGTCGCCGAGGTTCGCCACGTGCATCCCGGTCGGCGCGAGCACCCGGCGGACGGCGGTGAGGAACTCCGCCGTCGTGACCTGGGCCGGGGTGCGGGCCCCGGCGAACACGTCGACGACCACGACGTCGAACGAGGCCGGTGCGAACCGGCCCAGGGTGGCGCGCGCCTCCCCGGTGACCACGGCCAGCCCGTCGGCGACCCCCGGGCCCGGCAGCCGGTGCGCGACCAGGGCGGCCAGCTCGCCGTCGAGCTCGACGACGGTCTGGGCCGACCCGGGGCGGGTCGCGGCGACGTAGCGGGCCAGCGTCCACGCCCCGCCGCCCAGGTGCAGCACCCGCAGCGGCACGGCGGGCGGCGCGGCGAGGTCGACGAGGTGGGCGATCCGCCGGACGTACTCGAACTCGAGGTGCTCGGGGTCGTCGAGGTCGACGTGGGACTGGGCGGTCCCGTCGAGCAGCAGCGTCCACGACGACGGCCGCGCCGCGTCCTGCACCAGCTCGGCGACACCGTGGTCGACCTCGGCGCGGACCACCGCCCCGGCCCGGCGGTCACCCTGCGGCGCACTGGAACCCATTCCGGTCATCCTGCCCGCGCCCGGCGGGTTGTCCACAGGCGGGCAACCCGTCGGTCCGGACGGCGTCGCGGCCCCCAGGATCGGGGTATGAGCCTCGTCGTCCCCGCCGCCGCCCTGGGTCTCGTCGCCGGGGCGGGCACCCGGTGGCTGCTGGTCCGGCTGCCGCGCGGGGCGCCGGTCCCGGTGGGGTGGTGCGAGGCGGGGCTCGCGGCGTGCTGGACGGCGGTCGCGCTGGCGGTGCAGGCCGGGCGGCTCGACCCGCGGTGGGCGGCGCTGCTCGCGGCGCTGACCTGGCTGGCCGTCGCCGGGTCGGCGACCGACCTGCTGGTCCGGCGGCTCCCGAACGCGCTGACGGTGCCCGCACTCGGGCTGGTGCTGGTCGCGCTCGTCCCGGCCGGGAGCGGCGCCGTGCAGCGCGGCCTGGCCGGGGCGGTCCTGCTCGGCGGCGCCTACCTGGTGGTGCACCTGGTCTCGCCGCACGCGATGGGCGGCGGCGACGTGAAGCTGGCCGCCCCGGTGGGGGCCGCGGCCGCCGGTGCGGGGTGGGCGCTGCTCCCGGTGGTCGCGGTGGGCGCCGCGGTCGCCTCGGTGGCGGTGGCGCTCGTCGCGGTCCTGGCCGGCCGGGCCGGATGGGGGAGCAGGCTCCCGCACGGGCCGGTGCTGCTCGGGGTGGCGCTCGCCGTCGTCGCGGTGGCCGTACCAGGGCCCCGGATCCCCGGGTGAGAGGATGGTCGCCGTGCTGCGATGGATCACCGCCGGGGAGTCCCACGGTCCGGCCCTGGTGGGCGTGCTGGAGGGCATGGTCGCCGGGGTCTCGGTCACCACCAAGGAGCTGCAGGCCGAGCTGGCCCGCCGCAAGCTCGGCTACGGCCGCAGCCCGCGGATGGCGTTCGAGGCCGACGAGCTGGAGGTCATCGGCGGCCTGCGGCACGGCGTCACCCAGGGCGGGCCGGTCGCGGTCCGCATCGCCAACACCGAGTGGCCCAAGTGGGAGACGGTGATGGCCGCCGACCCGGTGGACCCGGAGCTGATCGCGAACCGGGCCCGCAACGCGCCGCTGACCCGGCCCCGTCCCGGCCACGCCGACCTCGCCGGCATGACCAAGTACGGCTTCGACGAGGCCCGCCCGGTCCTGGAGCGGGCCAGCGCCCGCGAGACCGCCGCCCGCGTCGTGCTCGGCACCGTGGCCAAGGCATTCCTGCAGCAGGCCCTCGGCGTGTCGATCGTGTCCCACGTCGTGGGCATCGGCGCCGTCGACGCCCCGGACGACGAGCCGCTGCCCGGCCCCGCCGACCTCGACCGCATCGACGCCAACCCGGTGCGCGCCTTCACCGACGCCACCGGTGCCGCGATGGCCGCCGAGATCGACGCCGCGCACGACGCCGGCGACACCCTCGGCGGGGTCATCGAGGTCATCGCCTACGGGATGCCGGTCGGCGTCGGCACCTACGTGCAGGCCGACCGCCGGCTCGACGCCCGGCTCGCCGCCGCGCTGATGGGCATCCAGGCGATGAAGGGCGTCGAGATCGGCGACGGCTTCCGCACCGCACACCGCCGCGGCTCCGTCGCCCACGACGAGATGGTCCCCGCCGGCTCGCCCGGGCAGGGCCCGGCGGGCACCGTCCCGGTCACCCGGCTCACCAACCGGGCCGGCGGCATCGAGGGCGGCATGACCAACGGCGAGCCGGTCCGGGTCCGGGTCGCGATGAAGCCCATCTCCACCGTCCCGCGGGCGCTGCGCACCATCGACACCACCACCGGCGAGGAGGCCACCGCCATCCACCAGCGCTCGGACGCCTGCGCCGTGCCGCGTGCCGGGGTCGTCGTCGAGACGATGGTGGCGCTGGTGCTGGCCCAGGCCGCGCTGGAGAAGTTCGGCGGCGACTCGCTCGACGAGACCCGCCGCAACCTCGCCTCCTATCTGGCGGGGCAGCGGTGACCGCGCCGGCCCCCACCCCGGCCCCCGACGCCGAGGGCCGCCCCTGGGTGGTGCTCGTCGGCCCGCCCGGGTCCGGCAAGAGCACGGTCGGCTCGCTGCTCGCACAGCGGCTCGGCCTGACCTTCGCCGACACCGACGCCGCGATCGTCGCGCGCATCGGCAAGCCGATCGCGGAGATGTTCGTGCAGGAGGGCGAGGCCGCGTTCCGCGCGCTGGAGCGCGAGGTCGTCGCCGAGCAGCTGCGCGCCGGGCACGGCGTCCTCGCCCTCGGTGGCGGCTCGGTGCTGGCCGCCGAGACCCGCGCGCTGCTCGCCGGGCACCGCGTCGTCGCCCTGGAGGTGGACCTCGCCGACGGGATGCGCCGCACCGGGATGTCCACCGCGCGCCCGCTGCTGGCCGGGGTGAACCCGCGCGCGACGTTCCGGGCGCTGCTCGCCGAGCGGGCCCCGCTCTACGCCGAGGTCGCCACCGTGGCCGTCACGACGGTGCGCCGCAGCCCCAACCAGGTCGTCGCCGCCGTGCTGGCCGGGCTCGGGCACGGCCCGTCCGCGCTGCCCGAGGCGTCCCCGGACGCCGCCGACCCGTTCGACCGGCCCACCCCGCGCCAGGACTCGACGTTGCCGGTGCCCGGCTTCGGCTCGCCGCAGGACGGCACCGGCACCGAGCGGGCGGAGGCCCGATGAACGACACGTCCGGCACCACCGAGCCCGACGGCTCGGTCCGCATCGACGTCCGCACCGAGGCGCCCTACCCGGTGTTCGTCGGCGCCGGGGTGGCCGCGCGGCTGGCCGAGGTCGTCGCCGGCACCGGCGCCGGCCGGGTCCTCGTGCTGCACCCGCCGACGCTCGCCGACCGCGCCGGCGCCGCCCGCGCCGAGCTGGCGGCCGCCGGGCTGGCCGCGGCCACCCACGAGGTGCCCGACGCCGAGGACGGCAAGTCCCTGGCCTCGCTGGCCGACTGCTGGGACGCCTGCGCCCGGGCCGGACTGACCCGGGCCGACGTCGTCGTCGGGTTCGGCGGGGGAGCGGTCACCGACCTCGCCGGGTTCGTCGCCGCCACGTGGATGCGCGGGGTGCGGGTCGTGCACGTCCCGACCACGCTGCTCGCCATGGTCGACGCCGCCGTCGGCGGGAAGACCGGCATCAACACCGCCGCCGGGAAGAACCTGGTGGGCGCCTTCCACGAGCCGTCCGCGGTGCTCGTCGACCTCGACACGCTGCGCACGCTGCCACGTCCCGAGCTCGTCGCCGGGTCCGCGGAGGTGTGGAAGGCCGGGTTCATCGCCGACCCGGTCATCCTCGACCGCGTCCGCGCCGACCCGGCCGCCGCGCTGGACCCGGCCGGGCCGGTGCTGGCCGAGCTGGTGCGCCGCGCGATCCGGGTGAAGGCCGACGTCGTCGGGGCGGACCTGCGCGAGTCGCACCTGCGGGAGATCCTCAACTACGGCCACACCCTCGGCCACGCCGTGGAGCGCCGCGAGCGCTACCGGTGGCGGCACGGCAACGCCGTCGCCGTCGGCCTGGTGTTCGCCGCCGAGCTGGCCCGCGCCGCGGGGCGGCTCGACGACGCCACCGCCGACCTGCACCGCGAGGTGCTGGAGCTGGTCGGGCTGCCGACGCGCTACGAGCCCGGCGTGCTCGACGAGCTGACCGAGACCATGCGCGGGGACAAGAAGTCCCGGGCCGGGACGCTGCGGTTCGTCGTCCTCGACGGGCTCGCGGAGCCCGGCCGTCTGGAGGGCCCGGACGCAGGCCTGCTCGCGACCGCGTACGCGGCGATCAGCGGCTGAGGTGGCGGTCCGGGCGGGGGTCGCGCACGCCCGCCGGGCCGCCGACCGCTACCGCCACCAGCGCGGCAACCACCTGTCCGCCGCGGTCGCGTTCTACACCGTGATCGCGGCGGTGCCGCTGCTGCTCGTCCTGTTCTTCGCCCTCGGGCTGCTCGTGTTCTGGCGCACCACCTCCCGCGACGACCTGGTCCTCGCCGTCGAGGCGGCGTTCCCGGCCGGGCTGACCGACGCCGTCGCCCCCGCCGTCGAGGCCGCCGCCGACCGCAGCGGGTCGCTCGTCGGGATCGGCGCGCTCGGGGTGCTGTGGGCCGGGTCGACGTGGACGTCGTACCTGCGGGAGGCGCTGTCGGCGCAGTTCCGGCTGCCCGCCGAGCGGATCGTCTCGCCGCGCCGGGTCCTGTGGGACCTGGGCGCGCTGGCCGTGCTCGGCGCCGCCGTCCTCGCCTCGGTGGTGGTGACGTTCGCCGTGACCGGGCTGGCCGGGTTCACCCTGGAGCTGGTCGGCGTCCGCGACGCGCTCGGCGGCCGGGTCGCGCTGCGGGTGCTCGGCGCCGTCGTGGTGCTGGTCCTGGACTGGGCCGTGTTCTGCTTCGTGCTGGCCCGGCTGCCGCGCCGGCCGGTCCCGCTGCGCCGGGTCGTGCGCCCCGCCGCCGTCGGCGCGGTCGCGCTGGAGCTGCTCAAGCTCGGGGTCGCGCTGGTCGTCGGCGTCGTGTCCGACACCGCGGGCGGTGCCGTGTTCGGCACCGTGCTCGCGACACTGTTCTTCCTGTTCCTGCTGTCGCGGCTGCTGGTGTTCTCCGCGGCGTGGATCGCGACCGACGGGACCGACCCCGCACCCCGGTCAGAGACCGACGTCGTCGAGGACCCGGCGCAGCGGGTCCGGTAGCGCCCGCAGATCCAGCTCGGCGGCGAACAGCGCGCCGTAGCGGACCTTGCGCCCGGAGCGCGCCGAGAGGAACCGGCGCAGGTTCTCGTCGGCGCCGCGGCCGCGGCGGCCGGGCTGACGGGCCAGGGCGTGCAGCGCGGCGAGCTCACCGCAGGCGTCGAGGACGGCGTGCACCCGCGCGGTGCCGAGCGCGCGCAGCAGCTCGTCCTCCAGGTCGGCGTCGCACACCCGGACCGGCACCGCCGCCCCGGCGACCCGGCGGCAGTACGCCGCGGCGCCGGCGTCGCACAGCACGGCGACCCGGTCCGGGGCGGCCGGGGCGAGGGCCGCCAGCGCGGTGCCCAGGTTGGTGTAGCCGTGCAGGACGACGATCGCCACGTCGCCGGGCGGGGTGCCGCGGCGCCGCGCGAGGGTCTCGAGCACCGCGGCGTCGCTGGCCCCCTCGACGAGCACCACCGCGGCCGGGGTCACGACCCGGCCGTCACGATCCGGCCGTCATGACCCGAACGCGGCCACGAACTGCTCGGCCGAGGTCGCCCGGTAGACGGTGTTTGTGGCCCGCACGTCGTCGAGCGGGGCGTTCGACGCCGGCGAGTACCGGTGCCCCGGGTAGACCGTCGGGTTGCCCTTCAGCGCAGCCAGCTGCTGCAGCGAGTGGTACATCTGCGCGGTGTCGCCGCCCGGGAAGTCGGTGCGCCCGCAGCCCTGCAGGAACAGCGTGTCCCCGGCGACGAGCCGGTCGCCGTCCGGGCCGGGCACCAGGAAGCACTGGCTGCCCGGGGTGTGGCCGGGGGTGTGCAGCAGCCGGATCGCGACGTTCCCCACCGCGACGACGTCGTCGTGGTCGTGCGGGGTCAGGTCGGTCGCCGACAGCCCGGTCACCCGCGTCACGTAGTCGGCCTCGGCGCGCTGCACGTGGATCGGCACCGGGTGCGACCCGATCAGCTGCGCGACGCCGACGAGGTCGAAGCCCATCATCGTGCCGCCGACGTGGTCGGGGTGGTGGTGCGTGGCCAGCACCCCGGTCAGGCGCATGCCGTCGGCGTCGAGGGTCGCGAGCAGCTCGTCGGGGGAGTAGGCCGGGTCGACGACGACGGCCTCGCGGGTCTCGTCGTCGCCGATCAGGTACGAGAAGTTGACCATCTGGGTGGCCACCGGGTCACCCACGGCGTAGTCCTGGCCCGACAGCAGCTGGCGGAAGTAGAGACCCATGGCCGCGACCCTAGACATAGGGTTCGGGCCATGTCCCACCCCGCCCGGCGCGACACCCTGCGCGCCCTGCTCCCCGCCGCCGGACTGGACGCGCTGCTGGTCACCGACCTGCTCGACGTCCGGCACCTCACCGGATTCACCGGCTCCAACGCCGCCGCGGTGATCGCCGCCGACCCGGGCGACGACCTGCTCTGCACCGACGGGCGCTACCGCGTCCAGGCCGCGGAGCAGTGCCCCGACCTGGAGGTCCTCGTCGAACGGCCGAGTGCGCCGGCCGCCGCGGCCCGGGTCCCCGCCGGGCTGACCCTCGGCTACGACTCGGCGACGCTGACCGTCGACGGGCTGGCCGCGGTCCGCGACGCCGTCCCCGGCCGCAGGCTGCGCCGCGCCCCCGGGCTGGCCGGGCGGCTGCGCGCGGTCAAGGACGCCGGCGAGGTCGAGCGGATCGCCGCGGCCTGCGCGCTGGCCGACACCGCGCTGCGCGCCCTGCTCGACGACGGCGGCCTGCGCCCGGGCCGCACCGAGGCCGACGTCGCGCTCGACCTCGACGACCGGATGCGCCGCCTGGGCGCCGACGGCCCCGCCTTCGACACCATCCTCGCCGCGGGCCCGCACTCCGCGGTGCCGCACCACCGCCCCACCGGGACCGAGCTGCGCCGCGGCGACCTCGTCAAGATCGACTTCGGGGCGGCGCTGGACGGCTACCACTCCGACACCACGCGCACGTTCTGCCTGGGCCCGGCCGCGGACTGGCAGCGTGAGCTGCACGCCCTGGTCGACGCCGCCGCCGCGGCCGGGCGGGCCGCGCTCGTCGACGGGGCGTCGGTGACCGCCGTCGACGCGGCCGCCCGGGACGTGATCACCGCCGCCGGGCACGGCGAACGGTTCCCGCACGGCCTCGGGCACGGGGTCGGGCTCGCGGTGCACGAGCCGCCGTGGCTCGGGATCACCGCCACCGGGCGGATCGACGCCGGCAACGTCGTGACCGTCGAGCCGGGCGTCTACCTCGACGGACGGGGCGGGGTGCGGATCGAGGACACCCTGCACGTCGTCGCGGGCGGCCCGGCCGTGCCGCTGACCGGGCTGCCCCGCGAGCTCATCGAGATCTGAGCGCCTCCCGCCACGGCACGGTCGCCCCGATCCGCAGCACCGACCGCTCGTAGACCCGGGCGCCCGCCTTCGCCAGCAGGACCAGCGCCACCAGCATGACCAGGGCCGACCCGGCGACGTGCCAGGCGGTCGCCGACCCTTCGGCGATCATCAGCGGCATCAGCATCGCCGGGAACGGCGGGATCCACGACAGCACGCCGAGCACCGCGGAGTCCGGCGAGCCCAGGAACCAGAACGAGACGCCGTACATCGCGAACAGCACCATCATCAGCGGCCCGGTGGTGGTGTTGACGTCCTCCTGGCGCGAGACCAGCGACCCGGCGGCGGCGTAGAGCACCGCGAAGAACGCGTAGCCGAGGACGAACCAGCCCAGCGCCGCGCCGAACACCCCGAGCGCGGTGCCGGTGATCGTCAGCAGCCCGGTGGCGAGCCCGGCGCCGATGCCGACGACGCCGTAGACCAGCAGCTGCACCAGCCCGACCGCGCCGATGCCCAGCACCTTGCCCCACAGCAGGTGCAGCGGGCGGATGGTGGACAGCAGCAGCTCCACCACGCGGCTGGACTTCTCCTCGACCACGCCCATGGCGACGGTGAGGCCGAAGCCCACGATCTGCATGAACATCACGATCAGCACGACGAACGACAGCGCGGTGCGCTGCCCGGCCTCGGGGTCGGCGGGGTCGAGCGCGTCGACGGTGAGCCCGGCGGGCGGGGTCGCGGCGGCCAGCTCGGCCGGGGTGAGGCCCACCGTCGCCAGCGCGGCCGCGGTGGCCCGGTCGGCGAGCGCGGCGTCGAGCACCGCGCGGGTCGCCGACGGCACCTCGGAGTCGACGACGGCGACCGCGCCCGCCGGGCCGTCCGCGGTCAGGGCGACGTCGAGGTCCCCGGCGGCGACGGCGTCGCGCCCGGCGGCCGCGGACGGCACCTCCCGGACCTCGACGGGCAGGCCGAGCCGCTCCCCGGCGGTCGTGACCGCCGCGGCGAGCGAGGCGTCCCCGGCCACCCCGACGGTGGGCCGGTCGTCGCCGCCGGAGCCGAACACCGCGTAGGCGACCATGCCGCCGACGATGACCAGCACCATGATCGCGTTGCTGATCCAGAAGCTGCGCTTGTGCACCTGCACCCGGAACTCGCGACGCGCGACGAGCGCGACCGCGCGGTGCGCGGGCAGGGTGGCGGACCCGGTCATGCGACGACCTCCCGGTACAGATCGGTCAGCGACGGCGTGGTGACGGTGAAGCCGCGCACCGGCCCGGTGGCGAGCGCCGCGGCGAGGACCCGCTGGTCGTCGGCGCCGTCGCCGAGCGCCAGGACGGTGCGGCCGCGGTCGTGGGCGAGCACGGTGACCCCGGGCAGGCCCTGCGCCCAGCCGGGCGCGGCGGCGGGGGCGTGGACCTCCAGCCGGGTGCCGCCACCGCGGCGCACCTCGCCGACGGTGCCGACGGTCCGCATCCGGCCGGCGACGAGGATCCCGACCCGATCGCACAGCCGCTGCACCAGGTCGAGCTGGTGGCTGGAGAACAGCACCGGCACCCCGGCGCGGGCCTTCTCCCGCAGCACCTCGCTCATCACGTCGACGGCGACCGGGTCCAGCCCGGAGAACGGCTCGTCGAGCACCAGCACCGCCGGGTCGTGCACGAGCGCGGCGGCCAGCTGCACGCGCTGCTGGTTGCCCAGGCTGAGCGCGTCGACGGTGTCACCGAGCCGGTGGTCGACGCCGAGCTGCTCGGCCCAGTGCAGCACCGCCCGGCGCGCCGCGGCCCGGTCGACGCCGTGCAGCTCGGCCAGGTAGGTGAGCTGCTCGCCGACCTTCATCTTCGGGTACAGCCCGCGCTCCTCGGGCATGTAGCCGATCGTGCGGCGCACGTCGAGGTCGACCGGGCGCCCGCCGACGCGGACCTGCCCGGAGTCCGCCGCCAGCACCCCGAGGGCGATCCGCATGGTCGTCGTCTTCCCGGCGCCGTTGGAGCCGACGAAGCCGAAGATCTCGCCCGGGCGGACGTCGAAGCTCACCCCGTCCAGGGCGACGGTGCCGCCGTAGCGCTTGGTCAGCGCGTCGATCTCGAGCGTCGCGCCGGTGCCGGTCACCGGCCCGGCCCGGAGCTGCTGCTGCTGTGCTGTCATCGGTCCCTCCCCGCTCGTGGGGGCCGACGCTACGAGCCGGGTGCCCCCTCGCGGATCGGCGCGCAGGACGAGATCGGCGACGCGGCGGGGTCGTCCTCGCGGACGAGCGGGCTGCGGGGCAGCACCGCGCGGACCGTCCACCCCGGACCGTCGCCGGGGCCGGTGTACAGGTCGCCGCCGAGCAGCGCGACCCGTTCCCGCATGCCGAGCAGGCCCAGGCCGGAGCCGGTGCCGTCGGGCCGGTGGCCGGGCACCGGGCCGTCGTCGCCGACCTCCACGACGACGGGCTCGTCGGCGCCGCCCTGGGTGACCCGCACCCGGGTGGGGGTGGGCCCGGCGTGGCGCAGGGTGTTGGTCAGGGCCTCGGTGACGATGCGCCGCGCGAACAGCTCCGCCTCACCGGGCGTCTCCGCCGGCGGGCCCTCGACCGTCACCGCGACCGGCAGACCCGCCGAGCGGGACGGCGCGACCAGCGCCTGCAGCGCGGCGGGGGACAGGTCCGCGCCGTCCGGGTCCGGACCCAGGTCGGCCAGCGCGGGCAGCGCCTCGGCGACCCGGCGGACCGAGTCGGCGATGTGCCCGAGCGCCTCGGCGCGCGCCGCCGGGTCGGCGGCGAGCCGCGCGGCCCCGGCCTGCACCGCCACCGCGGAGACGTGGTGGGCGACGACGTCGTGCAGGTCGCGGGCCACACGCAGGCGTTCGCGGGTGAGCGCGTCGCGCACGCCCGCCTCGGTGAGCGCGCGCCGCCGGGCCGCGGTGTCGAGCCGGTGGTGGCGGACCGCGACCCCGGCCGCCCACAGCGGCACCACGGCCAGGAAGTTCAGCACCACCACCGACTCCGGGTAGCCGAGCCGGTCCCACACCCCCGTCAGGACACCCCCGGCGACGACCACGAGCGTCGACACCACCACGGCCACCGCGGACGTCACGACCGGCGCCGCCGTCGCCGCGCCCCAGACCAGCAGGATCCAGGCCGACTCGGCGAACACGTTCGAGCCGTCGAGCAGCCCCGCGGCGAGCGACCCGGCCCCGGCGAGCAGCAGCGCCGGCACCGGCGCGGTCCGCCACCAGGCGACGAGTGCGAACTGCGCCACCACGACGGCCGCCGCGGCCGGGTTCCGCCAGGGCAGCGCCAGCATGCGCAGGAACCCGTCGACGACCGGCTGCCCGGTGTCCAGGCCGGCCACCGGGGCGACCAGCGCCCCCATCAGCAGTGCCGGGACCACGAACGCGACGAGCGCCCACAGCCCGGCCCGGTCGGGTAGCGGCAGCCGGCGCCGCCGCGGGGGTGCGGCGGGCACCGGCACCGCGGCGGCGACGGGCCCCGGCTCGGCGGCGGCGGGCGCGCGGAGCACGCCCAGGACCCGGCGCATCGCGGCCAGCACCGACCGGGCCCGCTCCCGCACGGCCCGCAGGTCGGCCTCGGTCGCGCCGGGGCCCAGCGCCCCGGCCTGGGCGACCAGGCCGCGCAGACCGCTGAGCACCCCGCCGCCGATCTCCTCGGCGATCCGGGACCGCTCGGCGTCCAGCGCGGTGCCGTGCCGCAGCCGGTCGGTCTCGGCCCGTTCCCGGTCGGCGCGCAGCGCGGCGGACCGGCTCCACCGCCCCGCGAGGGCGGCGATGACCAGCAGCGGCGCCACCACCACCGAGCCGCCGACGAGCATCCCCGCCTCGGTCGCCGGATCCGGCGACACCGGGACGCGCAGCAGCCCGGCCAGGCCGAGCGCACCGAGCCAGGGCAGCGTCACCCAGGCCGCCGCGCCGACCGGTCCGCGCTGCGGAGCCCGCGCGACGGAGAAGGCCAGCAGCGGCCACAGCAGCGCGGCGAACCCGCCGAGGAACGCCATCGCCGGGGCGGCGAGCACGGCCAGGACCAGGTAGGCGACCCGCGGCCGGTGGCGGCGCAGCAGTACGGTGGCGGCCATCGCCAGGCTCAGCACCGCCGCCAGCGCCACCGACAGCGGCGGGGCGAGCCGGTGGGCGTAGCCGGGGATCTCCAGGACCAGGGCGGTGACCAGCTCCTGGGCGACCAGGATCAGCGCCAGCACCGCCAGCGCGACGTCCCCGGCGCGGGTGCCGGGCAGCGGCGTGGGGGCGGCGGGACCGTCCGGGCCGGGCTCAGCCGTCGGCACCGGCCGCTCCCACCAGCCCGTGCTCGTAGGCGAACACCACCAGCTGCACCCGGTCGCGCAGCCCCAGCTTGGTGAGCAGGTTCGAGACGTGGGTCTTGACCGTCGTGCCGCCCAGCACCAGCCGGTCGGCGATCTCGGCGTTGGACAGCCCGGCGGCGACCAGCCCGAGCACCTCCCGCTCCCGCTCGGTCAGCCCGGCCGCGGGCCCGGCCGGGGCGGGCGGGTCGGCCGGGACGAACGAGCCGACGAGCCTGCGGGTGACCGACGGCGCGAACAGCTCGTGCCCGGCGTGCACGGTGCGGACCGCGACCTGGAGGTCCTCCGGCTCGACGTCCTTCAGCACGAAGCCGGACGCGCCGGCCCGCAACGCGTCGTAGACGTGGCGGTCCAGGTCGAAGGTCGTCACCACCAGCACGCGGATGCCGGGGTCGCGCAGCGCGCGGATCCGCCGGGTCCCCTCGATGCCGTCGGTGCCGGGCATCCGGACGTCCATCAGCACGACGTCCGGGCGCAGGGTCTCGGCCAGCTCGGCGGCCTCCGCGCCGTCCCCGGCCTCCCCGACGACGTCGATGTCCGGCGCCGCCGCCAGCACCGTCCGCAGCCCCGCCCGCACCACCGCCTGGTCGTCGGCCACCACCACCCGCACCGTCATGGCGCCCATCCTGGCAGGTCGCCCGCCCCTCGGGCGGGCCGGTGAACCGGGTGGCGGTACCCTGACCGACGCACGAATCCGAGATCCGAGCAGGAGAGCGCGCACGTGGCGACCACGAACGACCTGAAGAACGGCCTGGTCCTGAACATCGAGGGCCAGCTGTGGACCGTGACGGCGTTCCAGCACGTCAAGCCCGGCAAGGGCGGTGCGTTCGTTCGCACCACGCTGAAGAACGTGATGTCCGGGAAGGTCGTGGACCGGACCTTCAACGCGGGCACCAAGGTCGACACCGCGACGGTGGACCGCCGCGACATGACCTACCTGTACCGCGAGGGCACCGACTTCGTCTTCATGGACGGCGACACCTTCGACCAGATCCCGATCCCGGAGAAGGCCGTCGGCGACGCCGCGCGCTACCTGCTGGAGAACGCCTCCGCCCAGGTGTCGCTGCACGAGGGGGAGCCGCTGTTCATCGAGCTCCCGACCTCGGTCGAGCTGGTCATCTCCCACACCGACCCGGGCCTGCAGGGTGACCGCTCCACCGGCGGCACCAAGCCCGCGACCCTGGAGACCGGCGCCGAGATCCAGGTGCCGCTGTTCCTGGAGAGCGGCACCAAGGTCAAGGTCGACACCCGGGACGGCCGTTACCTCGGCCGCGTGAGCTGAGGTGCGCGCACGCACCAAGGCCCGTAAACGGGCACTGGACATCCTCTTCGAGGCCGAGGCACGCGGTGAGGACGCTCTGTCCGTGCTCACCGCGCGCCGCGAGACCGACGACGCGCCGCCCGTGCAGGACTACGCGGCGCGGCTCGTCGAGGGCGTCGCCACCCACCGGGACCGGATCGACCAGCTGATCGCCGAGCACGCCGAGGGCTGGGACGTCGACCGGATGCCCGCGGTCGACCGCGGCCTGCTGCGGCTCGGGATCTACGAGCTGCTGTGGGTCGACGACGTCGACGACCCGGTCGCGATCACCGAGGCCGTCGAGCTGGCCCGGACGCTGTCGACCGACGACTCCCCGCGCTACGTCAACGGAGTGCTCGGGCAGATCTCCGACATCGCCGAGCACCTGCGCGCGACCCTCTGACCAGGGCCTGAACGCACGAAGGGCGGTGGCCGGGGGACTGTGCAGACCCCGGCCACCGCCCGACCGGTCGCGTCACCCTTCCCCTGGGACGCGGCCGGTGGAACAGATCATCCCACGTGCTGCCCGGGACGCGCCTCGGGCGGGAGCACTCCCCAGTCGATGAGCTGGTCGGTCAGCTCGCCGGGGGACATGTCGTAGATGATCGCGAGCGAACGCAGGTCCTCGGCGCGGATCGAGAGCACCTTGCCGTTGTAGTCGCCGCGCTGGCTCTGGATGGCCGCGGCGTAGCGGGCCAGCGGCCCGACCTTGTCCGCGGGGAGCTGCTGCAGCCGCTCCAGGTTGATCACGATCTTCGTCGCGGGCTCGCTGCCGGAGGGGATGCGGCCCTCGGGGAGCAGCTCGGCCACCGGGACGCCGTAGAAGTCGGCCAGCTCGGCCAGCTTCTGCACGGTGACCGCACGGTCCCCGCGCTCGTAGGAGCCCACGACGACCGCCTTCCAGCGTCCGCCCGACTTCTGCTCGACGCCGTGCAGGGAGAGCCCCTGTTGCTGCCTGATCGCCCGGAGCTTGCCCCCGAGCGCCTTGGCGTAGTCGCCCATCGATCTCCTCGTTCCTGACGGTCCGTACCGGTGTGGCCGGACCGGCCGGTCACCGGCGGTGCACCGGTCCGTTGTCGCGCCTGCCGCGTCGTCGCCCCTGTGGGTGGTCCCGTTCGGGGCGGCAGCTCCGGCGGTGGCCGGCGTCCCGACCGTCCCGCGCGTCGCGGCGCTGCTGCACGCGTGCTGATTGATACGGAGAGTAATCCTCCGGGTCCGGTCCGGCACCGTCAAGTTCGACCCCCTGCTCGGGGGGTTGACGAGCGGTTTCCCACACGAACGGGGCAGTCCACGTCCCTCGTCAGCGGTAGCGCAGGGTGTGGGTCGGCGATCCCACCACCCGCCCCTGTGGGTGCGCATGGGCAGAATCGGGTATCGCAAGATGTCGCACCGGTCCGCGGTCGACCATCGCGCATCGTGACGGGAACGTGACCTCGAACGAGTGACGCCGCTGTGGCGCGGCTCGCGGTGTGACCCGCTGCGGCGGGCCCGCGCGGACACCCGCCGGGTTGCTAGGTTGGCGCACAGCTCTTGCACGACCGTCCTTTAAGACCCGTCCGGTGAGGCGGGGAAGGAGACCACCTCGTGGCGCAGAACCGCCGCGGGGACGCCGACGCGCAGCAGCCCGCACGGGAACTGCTGTCCGCCGCCGACGTCACCCGCACCGTCGCGCGCATCGCGCACCAGATCATCGAGAAGACCGCCTTCAGCGCCGAGAACCCCGACGGGCTCGTGCTCCTGGGCGTCCCCACCCGCGGCGTGCACCTGGCCCACCGGCTCGCCGCCGCGATCACCGACTTCGCCGGGGCCGCACCGGCCGTCGGCTCGGTCGACGCCACCCTCTACCGCGACGACCTGCGCCGCGGCCCGGCCCGCGCGCTGGAGTCCACCGCGGTGCCCGAGGGCGGGGTCGACGACCGGCTCGTCGTGCTCGTCGACGACGTCCTCATGTCCGGGCGCACCACCCGCGCCGCGCTCGACGCCCTGCGCGACGAGGGCCGCCCGCGCGCGGTGCAGCTCGCCGTGCTGATCGACCGCGGCCACCGGGAGCTCCCGATCCGCGCCGACTACGTCGGCAAGAACGTCCCGACGTCGCGCTCGGAGCAGATCCTGGTCTCGCTGACCGAGATCGACGGCAGCGACGGCGTCTGGATCACCCAGGGAGAGGGGGACAGGTGAGACACCTGCTCTCGGTCGCCGACCTCGACGCCGCCGGGGCCACCGCGCTGCTCGACACCTCCGACCGGCTGCGCGAGGCGCTGCTCGGCCGCGAGGTGCGCAAGCTGCCGACGCTGCGCGGCCGCACGGTCATCACGATGTTCTACGAGAACTCCACCCGCACCCGGGTGTCGTTCGAGATCGCCGGCAAGTGGATGAGCGCCGACACCGTGAACGTGTCCGCCTCCGGCTCATCGGTCTCCAAGGGGGAGTCGCTGCGCGACACCGCGCTGACCCTGTCCTCGATGGGCGCGGACTGCGTGGTCGTGCGCCACCCCGCCTCGGGGTCGGCGCACCGGCTCGCGCACTGGGTGGACGCCGACCGCGAGGTCACCGGCACCCCCACCGCGATCGTCAACGCCGGCGACGGCACCCACGAGCACCCCACCCAGGCGCTGCTCGACGCCGCGACCCTGCGCGACCGGCTCGGCGGCATCGCCGGGCGCCGGATCGGGATCGTCGGCGACGTCCTGCACTCCCGGGTCGCCCGGTCCAACGTGCTGCTGCTCGCGACCCTCGGCGCCGAGGTCGTGCTCGTCGCGCCGCCGACGCTGCTGCCCACCGGCGTCGAGTCCTGGCCGTGCCGGGTGTCCCACGAGCTGGACGCCGAGCTGCCCGCGCTCGACGCGGTCATGATGCTGCGCGTGCAGTCCGAGCGGATGCACGGCGGCTTCTTCCCCTCCGCGCGCGAGTACGCGGTGCGCTTCGGGCTGTCCGAGGACCGCGCGAGGCTCCTGCCCGACCACGCGGTCGTCCTGCACCCCGGCCCGATGATCCGCGGCATGGAGATCGCCCCCGCGGTCGCCGACGCCCCCAACGCCGCCGTCCTGGCCCAGGTCCGCAACGGCGTGCACGTGCGGATGGCCGTCCTCTACCACCTTCTCGCCGGAGCTCCCGAATGACCGACCTGCTGATCCGCAACACCCGGCCCTACGGCGGGGACCCGGTCGACGTGCTCGTCGCCGACGGCGTCGTCGCCACCATCGGCACCGGCCTGACCGCGCCCGAGGGCGCCGAGACCCTCGACGCCGACGGCGCCGTGCTGCTGCCCGGCTTCGTCGACCTGCACGTGCACCTGCGCGAGCCCGGCGGCGAGGAGTCCGAGACCATCGAGACCGGCAGCCGGGCTGCGGCGCTCGGCGGGTTCACCGCCGTGTTCGCGATGCCGAACACCACCCCGGTCGCCGACTCCGACGTCGTCGTCGAGCACGTGCGCCGGCGCGGCGAGGAGATCGGGCTGGTCGACGTGCACCCGGTCGGTGCGGTCACCGTCGGCCTCGGCGGCGAGAAGCTCGCCGAGCTCGGCACGATGGCCGCCTCCCGCGCCGCGGTGCGGATGTTCTCCGACGACGGCCGCTGCGTGAACGACCCGCTGATCATGCGCCGCGCGCTGGAGTACGCCTCCGCGCTCGACGTCGTCATCGCCCAGCACGCCGAGGACCACCGCCTCACCGGCGGCGCCCAGGCGCACGAGGGCGCCGTCGCCGCGCGCCTCGGGCTCGCCGGGTGGCCCGCCACCGCGGAGGAGACGATCGTCGCCCGCGACTGCGCGCTGGCCCGCGAGGCCGGCGCGCGGCTGCACGTCTGCCACATCTCCACCGCCCGCACGATCGACGTGCTGCGCGCCGCCAAGGCCCAGGGCGTGCGGGTGTCGGCCGAGGTCACCCCGCACCACCTGCTGCTCACCGACTCCCGGCTGACCGGCTACGACCCGGTGAACAAGGTCAATCCGCCGCTGCGCACCGCCGACGACACCCGCGCGATGCGCGAGGCGCTGGCCGAGGGCGTGATCGACGTCGTCGCGACCGACCACGCCCCGCACGCCGCGCAGTACAAGGACACCGAGTGGCAGGCCGCGAAGCCGGGCATGCTGGGCCTGCAGACCGCCCTGTCGGTGCTGGTCGAGACGATGGTGGAGCCGGGCCTGCTGGACTGGCACGGCGTCGCGCGGGTGCTGTCGGAGCGCCCCGCGGAGATCGGGAACCTGCCCGACCAGGGCCGTCCGATCGCGGAGGGGGAGCCGGCGACGTTCGCGCTGGTCGACCCGGACGGGGTCTGGACGGTCCGCGGTGCGGAGCTGGCGAGCAAGGCGGCGAACACGCCGTACGAGGGAATGCGACTGCCCGGAACGGTGGTCGCGACGGTGCTGCGGGGACGCATCACCGCGCAGGACGGGAAGGTTGTGCAGTGACCGCGCTACTGGTGCTCGAGGACGGGCGGATCTTCCGCGGACAGGCGTACGGCGCCACCGGGGAGACGCTCGGTGAGGCCGTGTTCACCACCGGCATGACCGGCTACCAGGAGACCCTGACCGACCCGTCGTACCACCGCCAGATCGTGCTGCAGACCGCACCGCAGATCGGCAACACGGGCTGGAACGACGAGGACGACGAGTCGCGGGCGATCCAGGTCGCCGGCTACGTCGTGCGCGACCCCGCCCGGCGGGCGTCGAACTGGCGGGCCACCGGCTCGCTGGAGGACGCGCTGCGGGCCCAGGGGGTCGTCGGGATCGCCGGGATCGACACCCGCGCCGCGGTGCGCCACCTGCGCGAGCAGGGCGCCATGCGTGCCGGGATCTTCTCCGGCCCCGCCCTCGCCGCCGACGACGAGCTGGTCGAGCGGGTCAAGCAGTCCCCGCAGATGGAGGGCGCCGACCTCTACGGCGCCGTCACCACCGCCGAGACCTACGTGGTGCCCGCGGTGGGGGAGCGGCGCTTCGTCGTCGCCGCCCTGGACGTCGGCATCAAGTTCAACACCCCGCGGATGATGGCCGCCCGCGGCATCGAGGTGCACGTCCTGCCCGCGTCGAGCACCATCGAGACCGTCGAGTCGCTGCGCCCGGACGGCTTCTTCCTGGCCAACGGCCCGGGTGACCCGGCCACCGCCGACGGCCCGGTCGCGCTCGCCCGGCAGGTCCTGGAGCGGCGCATCCCGCTGTTCGGGATCTGCTTCGGCAACCAGATCCTCGGCCGCGCGCTCGGCCGGTCCACCTACAAGCTGCGCTACGGCCATCGGGGCATCAACATCCCGGTCGTCGAGCACGCCACCGGGCGGATCGCGATCACCTCGCAGAACCACGGCTTCGCGGTGTCCGGCGAGGCGGGCGAGGAGTTCGACACCCCCTACGGCCGCGCGCAGATCACCCACACCTGCCCCAACGACGGCTGCGTCGAGGGCATGGCCGGGCTCGACTTCCCGGCATTCTCCGTGCAGTACCACCCGGAGGCCGCCGCGGGCCCGCACGACGCGTCGGACCTGTTCGACCGCTTCGTGGCGCTCATGACCGAGTACCCGGTCGGCTACGCCGGTGTCGCCGGGCAGCGGCCCGGGGGCACCGCGCCCGCGCCGTACCCGCGGCCCGAGGACGAGGCCCGTTCCGAGGCCCCCGAGCCCGGGTCCGAGGCCCGGCCCGGGTCCGGGACCGGGGCGGCGCCCGCGCCGGCGATGACCGCCCAGCCCGACCCGGCCACGCCGCCGTCGGCGACCGCGGCCCCGTCGGTCGACCTGCGGCCCACCGCGCCCTCGCCGACCCCGGCCCCGGCCGCGGGCGGGTTCGAGCCGGGCAGCCCGGAGGGCCCGCACACCGGGGCCGACGCCGGACCGGACGCCGCCGACGAGCACACCACCCGGCTGCCCGTCACCCCGCCGGCCGGGACCCCGGCCACCGGCCGCGACGAGATCGAGCCGCCCACCAGCCGGATGCCCGCCGTGGGCCGCCCCGGCACCCCGGACCCGCTGACGGCGCCGTTCTCCGACATCGAGGACGCGCTGCGCCGCGACGGCGGTACGCCCGCCCACCCGGGCGCCACCGCCGACCCGGACGCCGAGGGCACCCCGGCGGAGCCGGCACCGGGCGGCGACCCGGTGTCCGGCCGCGCCCGGCCCGTCGACGACCGCCCGTGGCCGCCACCGCCCACCGGATCCCCATCCACCCCGCAGCACCCGGACCGGCACGACCAGGCCCGGCAGGAGGACCACTGATGCCCCGCCGCGACGACATCGACCACGTCATGGTGATCGGCTCCGGGCCGATCGTCATCGGTCAGGCCTGCGAGTTCGACTACTCCGGCACCCAGGCGTGCCGGGTGCTGCAGGCCGAGGGCATCCGGGTCTCGCTGGTCAACTCCAACCCGGCGACGATCATGACCGACCCGGAGTTCGCCGACGCCACCTACGTCGAGCCGATCACCCCGGAGTTCGTCGAGAAGGTCATCATCGCCGAGCGCGACAACGGCACCCCGGTCACCGCGATGCTCGCGACCCTGGGCGGGCAGACCGCGCTCAACACCGCGATCGCGCTGCACGAGAACGGTGCCCTGGAGCGCCACGGCGTCGAGCTGATCGGCGCCGACGTCGACGCCATCGAGCGCGGCGAGGACCGGCTCAAGTTCAAGGACATCGTGATCGGGGTCGGCGGTGACGTCCCCCGCTCCCGGGTCTGCCACTCCATGGAGGAGGTCCGCTCCGCCGCCGACGAGCTGGGCCTGCCCGTGGTCATCCGGCCGTCGTTCACCATGGGTGGGCTCGGCTCGGGCATGGCGCACTCGGCGCAGGACCTGGAGCGCCTCGCCGGCGCCGGGCTCGCCGCCTCCCCGGTCACCGAGGTCCTCATCGAGGAGTCGGTGCTCGGCTGGAAGGAGTACGAGCTGGAGCTCATGCGCGACCACCACGACAACGTGGTCGTCATCTGCTCCATCGAGAACATCGACCCGATGGGCGTGCACACCGGTGACTCGATCACCGTCGCCCCGGCGATGACCCTGACCGACCGCGAGTACCAGCACATGCGCGACGTCGGCATCGCCGTGCTGCGCGCGGTCGGTGTCGACACCGGCGGCTGCAACATCCAGTTCGCGATCCACCCCGAGACCGGGCGCCTGGTCGTGATCGAGATGAACCCGCGCGTCTCGCGGTCCTCCGCGCTGGCGTCGAAGGCCACCGGCTTCCCGATCGCCAAGATCGCCGCGAAGCTGGCCGTCGGCTACACCCTCGACGAGATCCGCAACGACATCACCGGCGAGACCATCGCCGCGTTCGAGCCGTCGCTGGACTACGTCGCGGTCAAGATCCCGCGGTTCGCGTTCGAGAAGTTCCCGGGCGCCGACCCCGAGCTGACGACGACCATGAAGTCCGTCGGCGAGGCGATGGCGCTGGGCCGTTCGTTCCCGGAGGCGCTGGGCAAGGCGCTGCGCTCGATGGAGCGGGCCCGGGCCGGCTTCTGGACCGCCCCGGACCCCGAGGGCGAGCCGGAGTACACCGTCCCGGTCGACGGCCGCATCTACGAGGTCGAGCGCGCGCTGCGCTGCGGCCAGTCGGTCGACGACGTCGCCAAGACCTCCGGCATCGACCCCTGGTTCGTCGACCAGATCGCGCTGCTGGGGGAGATCCGCGCCGAGCTCGAGGCCGCGCCCGTCCTCGACGCCGACCTGCTGCGCCGGGCCAAGCGCTACGGCCTGTCCGACCGTCAGCTCGCCGCGGTGCGCCCCGAGTTCGCCGGCGAGGACGGCGTGCGCACCCTGCGCCACCGCCTCGGCATCCGGCCGGTCTACAAGACCGTCGACACCTGCGCCGCCGAGTTCGCGGCGAGGACGCCGTACCACTACTCGGCCTACGAGACCGACCCCTCGGCCGAGTCGGAGATCGCCCCGCAGACCGAGAAGCCGAAGGTCCTGATCCTCGGCTCCGGCCCGAACCGCATCGGGCAGGGCATCGAGTTCGACTACTCCTGCGTGCACGCGGTCATGGCGCTGCGCGCCGCCGGGTTCGAGACCGTCATGGTCAACTGCAACCCGGAGACGGTGTCCACCGACTACGACACCGCCGACCGCCTCTACTTCGAGCCGCTGACCTTTGAGGACGTCCTGGAGGTCGTGCACGCCGAGCAGGCCTCCGGCACCGTCGCGGGCGTCATCGTGCAGCTCGGCGGGCAGACCCCGCTGGGGCTCGCGCAGCGCCTCACCGACGCCGGGGTGCCCGTCGTCGGGACCTCCGCGGCCGCGATCGACCTGGCCGAGGACCGCGGCGCGTTCGGCGAGGTCCTGCGCAAGGCCGGCCTGCCCGCCCCGGAGTTCGGCATGGCGACCTCCTTCGAGCAGGCCCGGGGGATCGCGACCCGGATCGGCTACCCGGTGCTCGTGCGGCCGTCCTACGTGCTCGGCGGGCGCGGCATGGAGATCGTCTACGACGAGGCGACCCTCGCCGGCTACATCGCCCGCGCCACCACCATCTCCCCGGACCGCCCGGTGCTGGTCGACAAGTTCCTCGACGACGCCATCGAGATCGACGTCGACGCCCTGTGCGACGGCGAGGAGATCTACCTCGGCGGCGTGATGGAGCACATCGAGGAGGCCGGGGTCCACTCCGGGGACTCCTCCTGCACCCTGCCTCCGATCACGCTGGGCTCGTCGGTGCTGGCGAAGGTCCGCGAGGCCACCGCCGCCATCGCGCACGGCGTCGGCGTGCGCGGGCTGCTCAACGTCCAGTACGCCCTGCACGGCGACGTGCTCTACGTGCTGGAGGCCAACCCGCGGGCGTCGCGGACGGTGCCGTTCGTGTCCAAGGCGACGTCGGTGCCGCTGGCCAAGGCCGCCGCCCGGATCATGCTCGGCGCCACCATCGCCGACCTGCGCGGCGAGGGCCTGCTCCCGGCCACCGGCGACGGCGGCGCGCTGCCCGCCGACTCCCCGGTCGCGGTCAAGGAGGCGGTGCTGCCGTTCAACCGGTTCCGCAACACCGCGGGCCAGGGCGTCGACCCGCTGCTCGGCCCGGAGATGAAGTCCACCGGCGAGGTCATGGGCTTCGACTCCGCCTTCGGCCCGGCGTTCGCCAAGTCGCAGGCCGCCGCCTACGGGTCGCTGCCGACCTCGGGCACGGTGTTCGTGTCCATCGCCGACCGCGACAAGCGGGCGATGGTGTTCCCGATCCGCCGCCTGGCCGACATGGGCTTCCAGGTCCTCGCCACCGAGGGCACCGCGGAGATGCTGCGCCGCAACGGGATCGACGTCACCGTGGTGCGCAAGCACAGCGAGGGCTCCGGACCGGAGACCCCGACGATCGTCGACACCATCCTCGCCGGGGACGTCGACCTGATCGTCAACACCCCGGTCGGGAACCCCGGTCCGCGCGTCGACGGCTACGAGATCCGCGCCGCCGCGGTGTCGCGCGGGGTGCCGTGCATCACCACGGTGCAGGGGACCGCGGCCGCGGTGCAGGGCATCGAGGCGCTCGCCTCGGGCGGGCTCGGCGTGCGGTCGCTGCAGCAGGCGCACGCGGCGCTGAAGGCGAAGGCGTGAGCTTCGCCGCCCGGCTCGACGGGGCCGTCGCCGCCCACGGGCCGCTGTGCGTCGGGATCGACCCGCACCCGGCGCTGCTGGCGGCCTGGGACCTCACCGACGACGCCGACGGCCTCGCCGCGTTCGCCGACCGCTGCCACGCGGCGTTCGCCGGGGCGGTATCGGTGGTGAAGCCGCAGGCGGCGTTCTTCGAGCGGCACGGCTCGGCGGGCGTCGCGGTGCTGGAGCGGCTGCTCGCCGGGTTCGCGGGCTCGGGCACGCTGACCCTGCTCGACGCCAAGCGCGGCGACATCGGCTCCACCATGGACGGCTACGCCGACGCCTACCTGCGCGTCGGCGCGCCGCTCGGGGCGGACGCGCTCACGCTGTCGCCCTACCTGGGGTTCGGGTCGCTGGAGCCGGCGCTGACCGCCGCCGACGAGGCCGGGCGCGGGGTGTTCGTGCTGGCCCGCACGTCCAACCCGGACGGTGCCGCGGTGCAGTGCGCCACGACGGCGGACGGGGTGAGCGTCGCCCAGCGGATGGTCGACGACGCCGCCGCCCGCAACGCCGGTGCGCGGCCCCGCGGCGCGGTGGGGGTCGTCGTCGGCGGCACCCACGAGCACGGCCTGGACCTGACCGCGCTGAACGGCCCGGTGCTGGTGCCCGGGCTCGGTGCCCAGGGCGCGAGCCCGGCCGACGTGGTGTCGCGGTTCGCGGGCACCGCGGGCCCGGTCCTGCCGGTGTCGGCGCGCGGTGTGCTGGCGGCCGGCCCCGACGCCGTCGCCCTGCGGGACGCGGCGCACCTGCTCGGGGAGGAGCTGGCCGCCACGGCCGCCGGGTCGCACTGAGCGGCCGCCGGGCCGGGTGATCGTCTCCCGTGAGGGGTCGGTGCCGGATCCGGCACCGGACCCCTCACGCGTCGCGATCATGGAGTCCGGGCGACGCGGGCCCGGTGGCGGCCCGGCTGCGCCGGACGCGCGCCGGGCGGTCCGCTCCACCCGCCGGACGCCCCCGGGCGCACCGGGACGTCGATCGGGCGCGTCCGGCGGCGGGCCGGCTGCCCCGTCCGGCGGGCAGCACTGCGCCGACCCGCCGTACGGGGGAGCCGGATGGCACCCCTGTCGTGGTTCGAACAGGGTGCCGTTGATCACCTCCTGATGGCCGAAACCGGAGGTGGGACCCCCATTGACGCTTCCGTGGAGGTCGTGGGTACGTTCGAATGACGACGCCGGGGACGTCCCCCGGACGGGTCGGTGCGACCCACCACCCGATCGCTGACGCGACACCCCGGCGCGAGCCGGGATCACGGCGGCGAGAACGACGAGAACGACACAGGAAAGTACGGAGGAACCAACCGTGGCCCTTCCCCAGCTGACCGAGGAACAGCGCGCCGCAGCGCTGGAGAAGGCCGCGGCCGCGCGCCGGATTCGGGCCGAGCTGAAGGACCGCCTCAAGCGCGGCGGCACCACCCTCGAGGAGGTGCTGAAGAAGGCCGAGACCGACGAGGTCCTCGGCAAGATGAAGGTCTCGGCGCTGCTCGAGGCCCTGCCGAACGTCGGCAAGGTCCGCGCCCAGCAGATCATGGAGGAGCTGGAGATCGCGACCAGCCGCCGTCTGCGTGGCCTGGGCGACCGTCAGCGCAAGGCGCTGCTCGAGCGCTACCCGAGCTGATCCGGGCGTCCCGTGACCGACACCTCCTCCGTCATGTCCTCCGGCCGGACCGGCCCCGCCCGCGGGCGGCTGCTCGTGCTGGCCGGGCCCTCCGGGGTGGGCAAGAGCAGCGTGGTCGCGGGACTGCGCGAGGCGCTGCCGGAGCTGCTGTTCAGCGTGTCCGCCACGACCCGGCCCGCGCGGCCGGGCGAGGTGGACGGCCGTGACTACCGCTTCGTGTCCCGCGAGGAGTTCGACGCGCTCATCGAGCGCGGCGAGCTCCTCGAGTGGGCCGAGGTGCACGGCGGCCTGCAGCGCTCCGGCACGCCCCGGGTGCCCGTCGAGCAGGCCCTCGACCGGGGCCGTCCGGTCCTGGTCGAGGTCGACCTGCAGGGCGCCCGGTCCGTCAAACGGGTCCTGCCCGAGGCCGTCACCGTCTTCGTCGCGCCGCCGTCGATGGAGGAGCTGGCCCGCCGGCTCACCGACCGCGGCACCGACACCCCCGAGCAGCGCGAGCGCCGGCTGCGGACCGCCATCGAGGAGATGGACGCCCAGGGGGAGTTCGACGAGGTGGTCGTCAACGACGACCTGCAGGCCGTGATCGGCCGGTTGGTAGCATTGGCGGTCGACCGCGGCGCCGTCTGAGCGCCCCAGGTCCCCCTCGTTCTTCAGGAGTCCACCACGTGAGCACGCCCACCGGCACCTCCACCGCCCCCGAGGGCATCACCTACCCGCCGATCGACGACCTGCTCGGCCAGGTCAGCTCGAAGTACGCGCTGGTCATCTACGCGGCCAAGCGCGCCCGGCAGATCAACGACTACTACTCCCAGCTCGGTGAGGGCCTGCTCGAGTACGTCGGCCCGCTCGTCGAGCCGGGCCCGCGCGAGAAGCCGCTGTCGATCGCGATGCGCGAGATCCAGGCGGGGATGCTCGAGCACACCGAGGGCGAGTAAGACCTCTCGATGGCTCCTCCCGAGGTGCTCCTCGGCGTCTCCGGCGGCATCGCCGCCTACAAGAGCGCCGAGGTGCTGCGTCGCCTGACCGAGTCCGGCCATGCGGTGCGGGTGATCCCCACCGAGTCCGCGCTGCGGTTCGTCGGGGCCGCGACGTTCGAGGCCCTGTCCGGCCGGCCTGTCGCCACCGGGGTGTTCCACGACGTCCACGAGGTGCCGCACGTCGCCCTGGGCAAGGGCGCGGACCTCGTCGTCGTCGCCCCGGCGACCGCGGACCTCATGGCCCGCCTCGCGCACGGCCGCTCCGACGACCTGCTGACCGCCGCGCTGCTGACCGCCCGGTGCCCGGTGGTGCTGGCGCCCGCGATGCACACCGAGATGTGGGAGCACCCCGCGACGGTCGACAACGTCGCCCTGCTCCGCGCCCGCGGCACCGTGGTGATCGAGCCCGCCGCGGGCCGGCTGACCGGCGCGGACACCGGCAAGGGCCGGCTGCCCGACCCGGCCGAGATCGTCGACCTGGCCCGGCTGCTGCTGGAGCGCCCGGACGCGCTGCCGCGCGACCTGGAGGGCCGCCACGTGGTCGTCAGCGCCGGCGGGACCCGGGAGAACCTCGACCCGGTCCGGTTCCTCGGCAACCGGTCCTCGGGCCGGCAGGGCTGGGCGCTGGCCCGGGTCGCCGCCCAGCGCGGCGCGCGGGTGACGCTCGTCGCCGGGCACACCGCGGACCTCGGCGCCCCGGCCGGGGTGGACGTGGTCGCCGCGGGGACCGCCGTCGCCATGGAGGCCGCCGTCCGCGGTGCCGCCGCCGACGCGGACGCCGTGGTGATGGCCGCCGCCGTCGCGGACTTCCGCCCGGTCGACACCGCCGCCGACAAGATCAAGCGCGGCGACGCGGAGCCGGCGCCGCTGCGGCTGACCCAGAACCCCGACATCCTCGCCGGGCTCGTGGCCGACCCGCCGCGGCCGGACCAGGTCGTGGTCGGGTTCGCCGCCGAGACCGGCGACGCCGACGGCGACGTGCTCCACCACGGCCGCGCCAAGCTCGCCCGCAAGGGCTGCGACCTGCTGGTGGTGAACGCGGTCGGCGACGGCAAGGCCTTCGAGACCACGGACAACGCCGGCTGGCTGCTCGCCCGCGACGGCGGCGAGGACGAGCTGCCGTTCGGCTCCAAGGCGCTGCTCGCCTCCCGCATCTGGGACGCGGTCACCCCGCGCCTGCGCTGAGCATCCCCGCACACACGACGACGGGCCCGCACCGGAGAGCTCCCGGTGCGGGCCCGTCGTCGTGTGCGACCGGACTCAGTCCTCGTCGAAGAAGGAGCTGCGGGTCGGCGCCGCCTCGTCGGAGGAGGAGTCGGACCCCTCGCCCGACCCCTCACCCGACGTGGACGGCGTGGCCGACGAGGTCGACCGCGGCGCGGACGAGGACGGCGTCGCCGAGGAGGTCGAGCGCGGGCTCGCGGTCGACGGCGTCGCCGACGACGTGGACGGCGACGAGGTCGACGGGGCCGACCGCTCGGTGCTGCTCGGGGTCAGCGAGTCCTCCGAGGACCCGGAGCGCTCGGCGCCGGAGGTCGAGACGTACCGGGTCATCGCCCAGCCGCCGTACTCGGGGAGCTCGACGAACCCGTCCCGGGTCTCCCCGGTCGAGGTGGACTCACCCCGCTCGCACACGCCGACGATCGGCGCGTCGGCCTCGGGCTCGGAGCGGACGTTGACGCTCTGGGTGCAGGTGCCGGTACCGGCGGCCGACGCGGTGCCGGCGATGATCCCGGTGGTGGTGACGCCGGCCACGGCCAGTGCGCCGAGGACGGCTGCGACGCGTCGCGAGTTCGGCTTCATGGTGGAACAACCTCCGTGCCGCCGGGGCCGGGGAGGCCACCGTGCGGATCCGTTCGTGGGCGACCCCGCGGGGCGTGCGAGGTGTTGTCCCGCCCAACGAGCCGACGCCCGTTCGATTCGTGAGCGGAGGGTCAATCACCCCATCCGGCGACACTGGGTAGCGTCATTTCGGCGCGCCGTCACGCTCCGTGTGTGAGTTCCGTCGTGGGTACTCCCGTACGGGCGGCTGGTCTGGACTACTCTGCATGCCGAGGGGCGCTCGCGATCATGGTCGTGCGTCCGAGCGAGCGTGACGGGGTCGTCGCGCCGGAGCGGAGAACGTTTCCAACGGGATGGAGAAACTGCGCGTGTCAACCACGAGCCGTCGCCTGTTCACCAGCGAGTCGGTCACCGAGGGCCACCCCGACAAGATCTGTGACGCGGTCAGCGACACCATCCTCGACGCGATGCTCGCGCAGGACCCGAGCAGCCGGGTGGCCGTCGAGACCCTGGTGACCACCGGCCAGGTGCACGTCGCCGGTGAGGTCACCACCAACGCCTACGTCGAGATCCCGCAGCTGGTCCGGGACAAGATCCTCGAGATCGGCTACGACTCCTCCGCCAAGGGCTTCGACGGCGCCTCCTGCGGCGTCAACGTCGCGATCGGTGCGCAGTCGCCCGACATCGCCCAGGGCGTCGACACCGCCTACGAGAAGCGCGTCGAGTCCGCCGAGGACGAGATCGCCAAGCAGGGCGCCGGCGACCAGGGCCTGATGTTCGGCTACGCCTGCGAGGACACCCCCGAGCTGATGCCGCTGCCGATCGCGCTGGCGCACCGCCTGTCGCGCCGGCTGACCGAGGTCCGCAAGAACGGCACGCTGCCCTACCTGCGCCCGGACGGGAAGACCCAGGTCACCATCGAGTACGACGGCGACAAGCCGGTCCGCCTCGACACCGTGGTCCT
The DNA here is from genome assembly GCF_017312135.1 of Pseudonocardia sp. TMWB2A. Lineage (NCBI taxonomy): Bacteria > Bacillati > Actinomycetota > Actinomycetes > Pseudonocardiales > Pseudonocardiaceae > Pseudonocardia > Pseudonocardia sp. TMWB2A. The sequence continues at coordinate 4,075,065 of NZ_QKQY01000002.1, read as the reverse complement.
GTCCTCGCAGCACGCCGCGGACGTCGACCTCGACGGCATGCTGGCCCCCGACATCCTCAAGCACGTCGTCACCCCCGAGGTGGAGGCGCTGGGCTGGGACCCGTCGCAGCCGCGGCTACTGGTCAACCCGACCGGCCGCTTCGTGCTCGGCGGCCCGATGGGTGACGCGGGCCTCACCGGCCGCAAGATCATCGTCGACACCTACGGCGGCATGGCCCGCCACGGTGGCGGCGCCTTCTCCGGCAAGGACCCGTCGAAGGTCGACCGCTCCGCGGCGTACGCCATGCGGTGGGTCGCCAAGAACGCCGTCGCCGCCGGGCTCGCCGGGCGGATCGAGGTCCAGGTCGCCTACGCGATCGGCAAGGCCGCCCCGGTCGGGCTGTTCGTGGAGACCTTCGGCACGGAGAACGTCGACCCGGCGCGGATCCAGGCCGCCATCGAGGAGGTCTTCGACCTGCGCCCGGCCGCGATCATCCGCGACCTGAAGCTGCTGCGCCCGATCTACGGCCCGACCGCCGCGTACGGCCACTTCGGCCGCACCGACGTCGAGCTGCCGTGGGAGGACACCTCCCGCGCCGACGCCCTGAAGTCGGTCGCCGGCGGCTGAGCGCCGAGCACGTGCCCCGTGGCCGTCGACCACCCCGTGCGGTCGGCGGCCACGGGCGTCTCCGGGGGGCGTCGGTGCCGCGTGGTAGACCCTCGGCGTGAGCTCTCCGCGTACGGCCCCGGCGGCCCGCGCCCGCCGCCCGGGGCGCGACCGGGGGCAGTGGCAGCCCGCTCCGGCCCGTCCGGTCGCGCGGGTGCTGGTCGACGTCGCGCTGCCGCACCTGGACCGGACCTTCGACTACCGCGTCCCGACCCACCTCGACGGCGCCGCCGTCCCCGGCGTGCGGGTGCGGGTGCGCTTCGCCGGCCGGCTGGTCGACGGCTTCCTGCTGGAACGCTCCGACGACACCGCCCACGCCGGGAAGCTCGCCTGGGTCGACAAGGTCGTCTCGCCCGAACCGGTGCTCACCGCCGAGGTGGCCGGGCTGGCCCGGGCCGTCGCCGACCGCTACGCCGGGGTGATGGCCGACGTCCTGCGGCTCGCGGTACCCGCCCGGCACGCCCGCGTCGAGTCCGAGACCCCCCGCGAGCGCGACACGCCCGGCCCGGCCCCGGTGGACCGCGCCGGCTGGGAGGCCTACCCGCGCGGCGGGGCGTTCCTCGACGCGCTGGCGGGCGGGCGCGCCGCACACGCCGTCTGGCAGGCGCTGCCGGGGGAGGAGTGGGCGGCCCGGCTGGCCGAGGCCGCCGTCGCCACCCGGGCTGCGGGCCGCTCGGCGCTGCTCGTCGTGCCCGACCAGCGCGACGTCGCCCGGCTGCACGCGGCCTGTGCGGCGCTGCTCGGCGAGGACGGTGTGGTGGCCCTGACCGCGGAGCTCGGGCCCGCCGAGCGCTACCGGCGCTGGCTGGCGGTGCGGCGGGGGAGCGTGCGGGTCGTCGTCGGCACCCGGTCCGCGGCGTTCGCCCCGCTCGGCGAGCTCGGCCTGCTGGCCGTGTGGGACGACGGCGACGACTCCCACTCCGAGCCCCGCGCCCCCTACCCGCAGGTCCGCGACGTGCTGCTGCTGCGCGCGCACCGCGAGGGCGCCGCGCTGCTGCTCGCGGGGTTCGCCCGGACCGCCGAGGCGCAGGTGCTCGTCGAGACCCGCTGGGCGAGTCCCATCGCGGCCGACCGTGCCGGGGTGCGCGCCCGGATGCCGCGGGTCACCGCGATCGGGGAGACCGACACCCAGCTCGTGCGTGACCCGGCCGCCCGCGCGGCCCGCGTCCCGGGCGTCGCGTTCGAGGCCGCCCGCGCCGCGCTGACCGCCGGGCGCCCGGTGCTGGTGCAGGTGCCGCGGTCGGGATACCTGCCGTTCCTGGCGTGCGCGTCCTGCCGCGACGCCGCCCGCTGCCGGCACTGCGCGGGGCCGCTGGGCCTGCCGCGCTCCGGCGCGGGGTCGGAGGGTGCGCTGCCCGCCTGCCGCTGGTGCGGCCGCGCCGAGCCGGCGTTCCGCTGCGGGCACTGCGGGTCGCGACGGCTGCGGGCCGGGGTGGTCGGCGCCGGTCGCACCGCCGAGGAGCTCGGCCGCGCGTTCCCCGGCGTCACCGTGCGGACCTCCGGCGGGGGCGCCGAGGTCCTCGACACCGTCCCGGCCGGGCCCGCGCTGGTCGTCGCCACCCCGGGGGCGGAGCCGGTCGTCGACGGCGGCGGCGGGGCGGGCTACGGCGCCGCGCTGCTGCTCGACGGCTGGGCGATGCTCGCCCGGCCCGACCTGCGCGTCGCCGAGGAGACGCTGCGCCGCTGGTTCGCCGCGGCCGCCGGGGTCGTGCCGCACACCGACGGCGGACGGGTCGTCGTCGTCGCCGAGGCGTCGGTGCCGACGGTGCAGGCGCTGGTGCGGTGGGACCCGGCCGGGCACGCCGAGGCCGAGCTCGCCGAACGCGCCGAGGTGGGGTTCCCGCCCGCGATCCGGATGGCCTCGGTGGAGGGGCCGCCCGCCGCCGTCGCCGAGATCTGCGACGCGGTGCTCGGCACCGGGCGCGTCGACCCGTCCCCGCCCGAGGGGGTGGAGCTGCTCGGACCGGTCGAGATCGACCCGCCGGACCGGCCCGGGACCGGTCACGGTGCCGCCGAGGAGGTCCGCGAGCGCGCGCTGCTGCGGGTCCCGCGCCGCGCCGGGCGCGACCTGGCCCGCGCCCTGCACGACGCGCAGGCCCTGCGCACCGCCCGCAAGGCCCCCGAGACCGTCCGGGTCCGGCTCGACCCCGACGAGATCGACTGAGCGGTGCGCCGCGTCACCGCCGTGACACCCGACGGGACCGGCGGTGCCGCAGTGGCACAATGGAGCGCTGATCACCGCACTCGTCCGCCGTGAGGGGAAGCCCGTGCCCATCCAGCCCGTCCGGCTGTTCGGCGACCCGGTCCTGCGCACCCGCGCCACCGAGGTCACCGACTTCGACGCGGAGCTGCGCAAGCTCGTCAGCGACCTGACCGACACCATGCACGACGAGGGCGGCGCCGGCCTGGCCGCGCCGCAGATCGGCGTCGGCAAGCGGGTGTTCGTCTACGACTGCGACGGTTTCTCCGGGCACCTGGTCAACCCGACCTGGGAGGCCGTCGGCGAGGACGAGCAGTTCGGCATGGAGGGCTGCCTGTCCATCCCCGGGCTCGGCTGGGACTGCCGGCGCAAGCTGCACGTCGTCGCGCGGGGCTGGGACATGCACGGCGAGCCGCAGGTGGTCGAGGGCTCCGAGCTGCTGGCGCGGGCCATCCAGCACGAGACCGACCACCTCGACGGCGTGCTGTTCGTCGACCGGCTCGACGCCGAGACCCGCAAGCTCGCGATGCGCGAGATCCGGGAGGCCGCCTGGTTCGGCGAGCCCGAGCCGGTGGTCAAGGCGAGCCCGCACCCCATGTTCGGCAAGGCTCGATGAGGCTGCTGTTCGCCGGCACCCCCGACCCGGCGGTGCCGTCGCTGCGGGCGCTGCTGGAGCACCCCGGCCACGAGGTCGTCGCGGTGCTGACCCGCCCGGACGCCCCCGCCGGGCGCGGCCGCAGGCTCACCCGCTCCCCGGTCGGCGAGCTCGCCGACGCTGCGGGGATCCCGGTGCTGACCCCCGCGAAGCCGTCGGACCCGGAGTTCCTCGACACGCTGCGCGCGCTCGCCCCGGACTGCGCACCGGTCGTCGCCTACGGGGCGCTGCTGCCCCGCCCGGTGCTGGACGTGCCCGTCCACGGCTGGGTCAACCTGCACTTCTCGCTGCTGCCCGCCTGGCGGGGCGCGGCGCCGGTGCAGTCCGCGATCCGGCACGGCGACGACGTCACCGGTGCCACCACGTTCCGGCTCGAGGAGGGCATGGACACCGGGCCCACCTACGGCCTGGTCACCGAGACCGTCGGCGCGACCGACACCGCGGGCGACCTGCTGGGCAGGCTCGCCGAGTCCGGTGCCCGGCTGCTCGCCGCGACCCTGGACGGCATCGCCGACGGCACGCTGGCCGCCGTCCCGCAGCCCGCCGAGGGGGTCTCGCTCGCGCCGAAGGTCACGACCGCCGACGCCCGCGCCGACTTCACCACCCCGGCCGCCGCGCTGGACCGGCTGATCCGCTCGGTCACCCCCGAGCCCGGCGCGTGGTGCGGGTTCCGCGACGACCGCCTCGGCCTCGGCCCGGTCCGCCCGCTGCGCACCGGCGAGGTCGAGCTCGCGCCGGGCGAGCTGCGGGTCGAGCGCCGCCGGGTGCTGGCCGGGACCGCGACCGTCCCGGTCGAGCTGGGCGAGGTGAAGCCGAAGGGCAAGCGGTTCATGCCCGCGCCGGACTGGGCCCGCGGCGCCCGGATCGACGGCGTCGAGTACCTGGGCTGACCGCCGCCACCCGCCCCGGTCCGGCGCACCGACCTCCCGACACCACACCGACTTCCGACATCCCGGACCTTCCGACATCCCGGACGACGGCCGGCCCCCGGCCACGGCGGACCCCGCCGAGGAGACCACGTGAGCGAGCAGGACCCCCGACCCGACCGCGACCGGCCCGACCGGTCCGACCGCCCCGAGCGGCGCACCGGCGACGACCGGCACCGCGGTGGCGACAGGCCGGGCGGTGACCGGTCGGGCGGTGACCGGGCCCGCGGGGACCGGTCGCGCGACGACCGCGGCCCGCGCACCGGGTCCGGCTGGGGCGGCGGCCCGGGGTCCGGCGACCGGCGCGGCGGGTCCGGCTCCGGTGGCTCGGGTGGCTCCGGGGAGCGCCGTGGCGGTGGGTGGCGCGACTCCGACCGGCCCAGCCACTCCCGCTCCGGCGGCGACGTGGCCCGCCCGCGCGACGGCGGGGACCGGTCGCGCGACGACCGTCCCCGCGGCGACCGCCCGTTCCGGGGCCGCGACGACCGGCCGCGGGGCGACGACCGCGCCCGCGGCGGGGACCGCTCCCGGGACGACCGCCCGCGCGGCGGCGACCGGGGACGCGACGACCGTCCCCGTGGGGACCGGCCGTACCGGGACCGTGACGACCGCTCCCGTGACGACCGCCCGCGCGGCGACCGCCCCGGCGGCGACCGTGCCCGTGGCGACCGGCCCCGCCCCGACCGCCGTGACGACCGCCCGCGCGACGACCGCCCCCGCGGTGACCGCCCCGCCGGCGACCGTCCGCGGTACGACCGTGACGACCGCCCGCGTGACGACCGGCCCCGGGGCGACCGACCCCAGGGCGACCGACCCCAGGGCGACCGCGCCCGCGGCGACCGTCCCCGCAGCGACCGTCCCGGCGGTGACCGCCCGCAGGGCGACCGTCCCCGCCCCGACCGCGGCGACGACCGCCGTGGCGGGCGCGACGACCGTGGGGACCGGGGCGGCGACCGCGGCCCCCGCCGCGAGCGCACCTCCGGCCCCCGCAACTCCGGCCCGCCCCGCGGCCGCAGCGGCCCCGGCAGGCCCCCGGCCGTCGACCCCGCCCGGCAGGCGGCCTACGAGCTGCTGACCGCCGTCCGCGAGCGCGACGCCTACGCCAACCTCGCGCTGCCCGGCATCCTGCGCCGCCACCGGCTGCGCGACCGCGACGCCGGCCTGGCCACCGAGCTCGGCTACGGCACCCTGCGCGCCCAGGGCCTGCTCGACACGATCATCGACGCCTGCACCGACCGCCCGCTGGCCAAGATCGAGCACGCGCTGCTCGACGCGCTGCGCCTGGGCGCCTACCAGCTGCTGCGCACCCGGGTGCCCGACCACGCGGCCGTGACCACCTGCGTCGAGCTGGTCCGGTCCGATCATGGTTCGCAGTCGGCCGGGTTCGTCAACGCGGTGCTGCGCCGCATCGGCGAGCACACCGAGGCCGAGTGGCTCGACCGCCTCGCCCCCGACCCCGCCGAGGACCCGGTCGGCGACGCCGCGCTGCGCCACGCCCACCCGCGCTGGATCGCGCAGGCCTTCGCCGACGCGCTCGGCGGCACCGGCGAGGAGCTGACCGCCGCCCTCGCCGCCGACGACACCCGGCCCCGCGTGCACCTGCTCGCCCGGCCCGGTGAGATCACCGCCGAGGAGCTGGCCCTGGCCACCGGCGGCGAGCAGGCGCCGTACTCGCCCTACGGGGTGCACCTGGAACCGGGCAGCGGCGACGTCGGCGAGCTCGACGCCGTCGCCGAGGGGCTCGCGATCGTCCAGGACGAGGGCAGCCAGCTCGTCGCTGCCGCGCTCGCCCGCGCCGAGCTGCTGGGCGAGGACACCGGCCGCTGGCTCGACCTGTGCGCCGGGCCGGGCGGCAAGGCGTCGCTGCTGGGTGGGCTCGTCGCCGCCCGGGGCGGGACGCTCGACGCGGTCGAGTCCAGCGAGCACCGCGCCGACCTCGTGCGCCGGTCCGTCGCGGAGCTGCCGGTCACCGTGCACGTCGCCGACGGCCGGGAGGCCCCGCTGCCCGACGGCGGGTACGACCGGGTGCTCGTCGACGCGCCCTGCACCGGGCTGGGCGCGCTGCGCCGCCGCCCCGAGGCCCGCTGGCGGCGCCGCCCCGAGGACATCGCGACGCTGACCCGGCTGCAGCGCGAGCTGCTCGTCGCCGCGCTGCGGCACGTCCGCCCCGGCGGGGTCGTCGCCTACGTCACCTGCTCGCCGCACGTGTCGGAGACCGTCGGCGTCGTCGGCCGGATCGTCGGCCGCGAGGGACGCCCCGGCCCCGCCGGTGCCGTCGAACAGCTCGACGCGCGCGCCTCGCTGCCCGGCGAGGTCCCCGGCCTCGGGGACGGGCCGACCGTCCAGCTGTGGCCGCACGTGCACGGCACCGACGCGATGTTCCTGGCGCTGCTGCGCCGCCCGCTCGAGGACTGACCACGGTGTGACGGCGGCCTCGCCCACGGGTGCGGGGCCGCCGGCGAGCGGCCAGTAACCTCCTCCGCGTGCACCCGATGATCGCGCCCAGCATCCTGTCGGCCGACTTCGCCCGACTCGGCGAGGAGGCCGCCGCCGTGGGCGGCGACGGGACCGGGAACGGCGCGGACTGGCTGCACGTCGACGTCATGGACGCGCACTTCGTGCCGAACCTGACGCTCGGCCTGCCGGTGGTGCAGAGCCTGCGCGCCGCCACCGACATCCCGCTCGACTGCCACCTGATGATCGAGGACCCGGACCGCTGGGCCCCGGGCTACGCCGAGGCGGGCGCCCGCAACGTCACCGTGCACGCCGAGGCCGCCCACGACCCGGTGATGCTCGCGAAGAACCTGCGCGCCGCCGGGTCCCTCGCCGGGCTCTCGATCAAGCCCGGCACCCCGCTCGACCCGTGGGTCGAGGTGCTCCGCCACTACGACACGCTGCTGGTGATGAGCGTCGAGCCCGGCTTCGGCGGGCAGAGCTTCATCCCCGAGGTCCTCGACAAGGTCCGCACCGTCCGCAACCTGGTCGACACCGGGCACCTCACGGTGCTCGTCGAGATCGACGGCGGCATCAACGCCGACACCATCGACCAGGCGGCCGAGGCCGGCGTCGACTGCTTCGTCGCCGGGTCCGCCGTCTACGGCGCCGACGACCCGGGCCGCGCCGTCACCGCGCTGCGGGACAGCGTCCGCCGGGCGAACCCGCACCGCTGGGCCGACTGAGCCCGCCGCGGACGACCGAGCGACGGAGCACACCGGAGTGGACCGCCCGACCGGCACCGACGAGCGCACGGCCGCCGCCATGCGCCGCGCCCTCGCCGCGTCCGCCCGCGTCCACGGCACGACCAGCCCCAACCCGGCCGTCGGCTGCGTGGTCCTCGACCGCGACGGCGTCGTCGTCGGCACCGGTGCCACCGCACCGCCCGGCGGTCCGCACGCCGAACGCGCCGCGCTCGCGGAGGCGGGGGACCGCGCCGCGGGCGGGACCGCCGTGGTGACCCTGGAGCCCTGCAACCACACCGGCCGCACCCCGCCGTGCGTGGACGGCCTCCTCGAGGCCGGGATCGCCCGGGTGCACGCCGCCGTCGCCGACCCCAACCCGGTCGCGGCGGGCGGGCTGGACCGGCTCCGTGCCGCCGGTGTGGATGTGACGCTCGGCACGCTCGCCGACGAGGTGGCCCTCGGTCCGCTGCGCGGCTGGCTGCACCGCACGCGCACCGGACGCCCCCACGTGACCTGGAAGGTCGCCACCACGCTCGACGGCCGGGTGGCCGCCGCCGACGGCACCAGCCGCTGGATCACCGGCCCGGCCGCGCGCGGCACGGTGCATGACCTGCGCCGCAGGATGGACGCGATCGTCGCGGGCACGGGTACCGTCCTGACCGACGACCCGGCGCTGACCGCCCGCCGGCCCGACGGCACCCTGTTCGACCACCAGCCCCTGCGGGTGGTGGTGGGACACCGCGACGTCCCGCCCGGCGCCCGGCTGGCCCGGACCGACGAAGCCGGCACCGCCGACGTGCTCCACCTCCGCACCCGCGATCCGGGGGAGGTGCTCGCCGAGCTCAGCCACCGGACCGTGGTGGACGTGCTCCTCGAGGGCGGACCGACCCTCGCCGGTGCGTTCGTCGCCGCAGGGCTCGTCGACCGGGTGCTCGTGCACCTGGCCCCGGCCCTGCTCGGCGCGGGACCGCACGCCCTCGGCGACGCGGGCGTGGTAACGATCGCCGACATCGTGCGGTTGCACGTGGACGAGATCCACCGCGCCGGCGACGACGTGGTCATCGACGCACGACCGGCACCCGGCCCGACCGGGCCGGACGTGCCGCAGTAGGAGGGACGGGCGATGTTCACCGGGATCGTGGAGGAGGTCGGCGAGGTCGTCGACGTCCGCACCGACGACGACGTCGTCGTGCTGACCGTGCGCGCGGCCCTGGCCGCCGAGGTCGGGCACGGGGAGTCGGTCGCGGTGAACGGCTGTTGCCTCACCGCCGTCGTCACCGGGCCGGGAGCGGCCACCCTGACCCTCGAGCTGGTGCCCGAGACGCTGAAGCGGACCTCGCTCGGCGCCGTCGGCGCCGGGTCGGGGGTCAACCTGGAGCGCGCGGTGCCCGCCGGTGGCCGGCTCGACGGCCACATCGTGCAGGGCCACGTCGACGGCGTCGGCACCGTGGTGTCCCGCACCCCCGGCGAGCGCAGCGACGAGGTCCGCTTCTCGCTGCCCGCCGAGCTGGCCCGCTACGTCGTCGAGAAGGGCTCCGTCGCCGTCGACGGGGTCTCGCTGACCGTCGCCACCGTGTACCCGGACGGGTTCGGGGTGGCGCTGATCCCGACGACCCTGGCCGAGACCACCCTGGGGTCGCGCGCCCCGGGTGATCCGGTCAACCTGGAGGTCGACGTGATCGCCAAGTACGTGGAACGCATGACCGCGGGGTACCTGCAGGGGCCCGGGTCCGGACAGGAAGGGGTCGCCCGGTGAGCGAGCCGTGGGAGTCGCCGGTCACGCCGGCAGGCCAGGGGTCGGGCAAGCTGCCGGACGCCCCGCACACCGCGATGTCGCCCTCGGAGCGGGCCGAGCGCTTCGCCCAGATCGAGAAGGCCATCGCCGACATCGCCGAGGGCAAGCCGGTCGTCGTGATGGACGACGAGGACCGCGAGAACGAGGGCGACCTCATCTTCGCGGCGTCGAAGGCGACCGCGGAGCTGCTGGCGTTCACCGTCCGCTACACCTCCGGCTACGTCTGCGTGGCCATCACCGGTGAGGCCTGCGAGCGGCTCGACCTGCCGCCGATGCACCACACCAACCGGGACTCCTTCCGCACCGCGTACACGGTCACCGTGGACGCGAAGGAGGGCGTCACCACCGGCATCTCCGCCCAGGACCGCGCGCACACGATCCGCACGCTGGCCGACCCGGAGACCGACCGGCACGACCTGGTCCGGCCCGGCCACGTCGTGCCGCTGCAGGCCCGCGAGGGCGGCGTGCTGCGTCGCCCCGGGCACACCGAGGCCGCGGTCGACCTCGCCCGGATGGCGGGCCTGCCCGCCGCGGGCGCGCTGTGCGAGATCGTCTCGGAGAAGAACACCGGCGAGATGGCCCGCGGCGAGGAGCTCGGCGTGTTCGCCGCCGACCACGACCTCACCCTGATCACCATCGCCGACCTCATCGCCTACCGGCGCCGCTACGAGAAGCACGTCGAGCGGGTCGCGACCGCGCGGATCCCCACCGGCCACGGTGACTTCCTCGCCCACGGCTACGACTGCACCCTCGACGGCACCGAGCACATCGCCATGGTGATGGGCGACATCGCCACCCCCGCCGACGACGGCGAGAACGTGCTCGTCCGGGTGCACTCCGAGTGCCTCACCGGCGACGTCCTCGGCTCGCTGCGCTGCGACTGCGGCCCCCAGCTCGACGCGGCCCTGGAGGCCGTCGCCAAGGAGGGCCGCGGCGTCGTGCTCTACATGCGCGGGCACGAGGGCCGGGGGATCGGCCTGCTGCACAAGCTGCAGGCCTACCAGCTCCAGGAGGCCGGCGCCGACACCGTCGACGCCAACCTCGCGATGGGGCTGCCCGCCGACGCCCGGGACTACGGCATCGGCGCCCAGATCCTCGCCGACCTCGGCGTGAAGTCGATGCGGCTGCTCACCAACAACCCGGACAAGCGCGCCGGGCTGGAGGGCTACGGGCTGCGCGTCGTCGGCCGCGAGCCGATGCCGGTGCGCGCCACCCCGCAGAACCTGCGCTACCTGCGGACCAAGCGCGACCGGATGGGCCACGACCTGCCCGATCTCGGCGAGGTCGCCGACCCGGCGCTCTGACCCCGGCCGTGCGCCGCGCACCGGAGACCCCGTGGCGCGGCGCGCGGGCCGAGAGGCGAGAATCGGCCCATGAGCGGTGAGGGCCGGCCCTCCGGGGCCACGCAGCTGGACGCGAGCGGACTGCGGGTCGGGGTGGTGGCGGCCCGCTGGCACGCCGAGATCGTGGACCGGCTGCTGGAACGGGCCGTCGCCGCGGCCCGCGAGGCCGGTGCCGAGCCCACCGTCGTGCGGGTGCCCGGCACCGTCGAGCTGCCGGTCGTCGCCCAGGAGCTCGCCCGCGGCCACGACGCCGTCGTCGCGCTCGGTGTCGTCGTCCGCGGCGGCACCCCGCACTTCGAGTACGTCTGCGACGCCGTCACCGCGGGCCTCACCCGCGTGGCGCTCGACGAGTCGACCCCGGTCGGCAACGGCGTGCTCACCACCGACACGGTGGACCAGGCGATCGACCGCTCCGGCGCGCCGGGCGCGGCCGAGGACAAGGGTGCCGAGGCCTGCATCGCCGCACTCGAATCGGCGCTGGCGCTGCGCGACCTGCGCGCCGGCGCCCCGACCCGCCCGTGACCCCGACCCGGGTCAGCACAGGGAGACTCCAGTGACCGAGCAGCCGACCGACTCCACCACCCCCGCCCCCGCCGCCCCGGTGGCGCAGACCCGGACCGGGCCCGGACCGGACGCGGTGACCCTGCGCCCGCGGGTCATCCGCTGGACCGCCTGGCTCAGCGCCGCCGGCGTGATGGTGTTCTTCCTCATCGCGGCCTACTTCATGCCCGCCGAGGACACCGGGGTGATCTTCCAGCCGGCCGACCAGGTCGCGATGATGGTCATCGGGGCGTTCGTCGCCGGCGGGCTGCTGCTCATGGCCCGCCCCCGGGTGCGCGCCGACAGCCACGGCATCGAGGTCCGCAACGTCATCACCGCCCGGTGGTACGACTGGGCCGACGTGCACGGCGTCTCGTTCCCCGACGGCGCCGCCTCGGCCCGCCTGGAGCTGCCCGACGACGAGTACCAGTCGGTGCTCGCCGTGCAGGCCGTCGACCGCGGGCTGGCCGTGCGCCACGTCCGCACCCTGCGCACCCTGCACCGCACCGCCGTCCTGGGGGAGTGACCCCGGCTCAGGCGCCGATGCCCGGCGCCCCGGCCCGGCCGTCCAGGCGCGGGCCGCCCAGGTCGGCCCGGTCGGCCGCGGCGGCCCCGTGCCGGAAGCCGCTGCCCGACACCTGCGGGCGGCGGGCGCGGCGCAGCCGGCCGAACTCGGCGTCGTAGGCGCGGTCGACCTCGGCGCCGCGGTCGGCCAGCACCAGCTCGGTCGAGGCCGCCGCCCGCCCGGTCTCGGCCTCGGTCTCGCCCAGCGCGGAGCGCTCGGCCTCGCACAGCCGCTCGTACACCCGGCCCGCGAAGCCGTAGATCCAGGACCGCCGGTAGGCCGCCACCGACTCGCCCGGGTCCGGCGGGCGGACCGCGGCCAGCGCGGCCGTGGCCTGCAGCAGCAGCGAGGTGTAGAGCAGCTCCACCCGCTCCCGGTCCGAGGCGAACCCGAACACGGTCACCGCGGCGACCGAACCGCCCCGCTGGTCGTGCATCACCCACCGGCAGCGCAGCGCCGACGCCGTCCACCCCAGCAGCCGGGCCTTCGCCCCGCTGTAGGGGTTGTCGACGGTGATCCGGCTCCGGCCGATCGGGTCGGCCCGCGACGGCCCGGCGCCGGGCGCCGCCGCCAGCAGCGCCTCGTCGATCCCGTGCCGCGCCATCAGCGCGAACGCCTTGTCGGTGTAGATCTCGGCCTCGTCCGGGGTGCCGGCCCGCTCCGCCTTCGCCAGCAGCTTGCGGATCCGGTCCAGCCGGGCCCCGGGCACCTGCTCACCCGGCGCGGTGCCGATGTCGGTGCGGGGGCCGGTCTCCTGCGCGGTGCTCACGGCGGTCTCCTCGGGCTCGGTATGGTCGAACTCGTGTTCGAGGGCGAGGTGTACCGGACCCTACCGACAGTTCCGGCGGCGCCGCGCGAGGTCCCCGGCCGACACGCGTCCCTACACCTCGTCCGGGGCCCGCGCCGAGGCCGGGGCCGGACCGGGACCGTCGGTGCCCGCAACTACCCTGGGAGTCACCATGGCCGACCCCAGCACCTACCGTCCGGCGACCGGGACGATTCCGGAGTCGCCCGGGGTGTACCGCTTCTCCGACCCCCGTGGCCGGGTGATCTACGTCGGCAAGGCCAAGAGCCTGCGGCAGCGGCTGAACTCCTACTTCGCCGACCTGTCCGGCCTGCACCCCCGCACTCGGCAGATGGTCACCACCGCGGCGAAGGTGGAGTGGACGGTCGTCGGGACCGAGGTCGAGGCCCTCCAGCTCGAGTACAACTGGATCAAGGAGTACGACCCGCGGTTCAACGTCCGCTACCGCGACGACAAGAGCTATCCCGTGCTCGCCGTGACGATGCACGAGGAGTACCCGCGGCTGCACGTCTACCGCGGTCCGCGCCGCAAGGGCGTGCGCTACTTCGGCCCGTACGCCCACGCCTGGGCCATCCGCGAGACCCTCGACCTGCTGCTGCGGGTCTTCCCCGCGCGCACCTGCTCGACGGGGGTGTTCAAGCGGCACGGCCAGATCGGGCGGCCCTGCCTGCTCGGCTACATCGACAAGTGCTCCGCCCCCTGCGTGGGCACGGTCAGCGCCGACGAGCACCGCGACATCGTCGAGAACTTCTCCGACTTCCTGTCCGGGCGCACCGACCGGATGGTCCGCCAGCTCGAACGCGACATGGCCGAGGCGTCGGAGAACCTGGAGTTCGAGCGCGCGGCCCGGATGCGCGACGACCTCGGCGCCCTGCGCCGCGCCCTGGAGAAGCAGGCCGTCGTGCTGGGCGACGGCACCGACGCCGACGTCGTCGCCTTCGCCGAGGACGAGCTGGAGGCCGCGGTCCAGGTCTTCCACGTCCGCGGCGGCCGGGTCCGCGGCCAGCGCGGCTGGGTGATCGACAAGGTCGAGCCCACCGACACCGAGCAGCTCGTCGAGCGGTTCGTCTCCCAGTTCTACGGCGAGCAGCACGCCCTCGCCGGCGCCGCCGACGACGCGGCGCAGCCGGTGCCGAAGGAGATCCTGGTCCCGGTGCTGCCCTCCGACACGCCCGCGCTGGAGCGCTGGTTGACCGGGCTGCGCGGCTCCAGGGTCGGGATCCGGGTGCCGCAGCGCGGCGACAAGCGGGACCTCGCCGCGACCGTCGCGCGGAACGCGAAGGAGGCGTTCGCCCAGCACAAGCTGCGCCGCGCCGGGGACCTCACCGCCCGGTCGGCCGCGCTGCAGGAGATCCAGGAGAACCTGGAGCTCGACCAGGCGCCGCTGCGCATCGAGTGCATCGACATCAGCCACGTGCAGGGCACGAACGTGGTCGCGTCGCTGGTGGTCTTCGAGGACGGGCTGCCCCGCAAGTCCGAGTACCGCCGCTTCGAGATCCGCGACGCGGCACAGGAGGGCGACGTCGCCTCGATCGCCGAGGTGGTGCGGCGCCGGTTCCGCCGCTACCTGGCCGAGACGGCCGACGAGCCGGCCCCCACCGAGGGCTCCGGGGAGGTCGCGCCGGGCGACACCGTGCGCACCGGGATCGACCCCGAGACCGGGCGGCCCAAGAAGTTCGCCTACCCCCCGAACCTGCTCGTCGTCGACGGTGCGAAGCCGCAGGTCGACGCGGCGGCCGCGGAGCTGGCCGGGCTGGGGATCACCGACGTCGCGGTGTGCGGGCTCGCCAAGCGCCTCGAGGAGGTCTGGCTGCCCCACGACACCGACCCGGTGATCCTGTCCCGGACCAGCGAGGGGCTCTACCTGCTGCAGCGGATCCGGGACGAGGCGCACCGGTTCGCCATCACCTATCACCGCCAGCGTCGTTCGCAGGGCATGACGGCGTCCGCTCTCGACGGGGTGCCCGGGCTCGGCCCGGCCCGCAAGCAGGCGCTGCTCAAGCACTTCGGGTCGGTGCGCAAGCTGCGCGCCGCCGACGTCGACGAGATCGCCGGTGTGCCCGGCTTCGGTCGCCGGACCGCCGAGTCCGTGGTCGCGGCCCTGCACGCCGGAACCGAGGGGGAGAAGGCATGACCGACGACAACGGCGAGGTGACCGCGGGCCCGGGGATCGAGGTCGCGGTGGTCAGCGGCCTGTCCGGGGCCGGGCGCAGCACCGCGGCGAAGGTCCTGGAGGACCTGGGCTGGTTCGTGGTGGACAACCTGCCGCCCGAGCTCATCGCCACGATGGTCGAGCTGGGGTCGCGGGCCCGGGGCGAGGTGGCCCGGATCGCGGTGGTGATGGACGTGCGCTCCCGCGCGTTCACCGACGACCTCGGTGCCGTCATCAAGGACCTCGACGGTCGCGGCTACCGGCCCAAGCTGCTGTTCCTGGAGGCCTCCGACGCGGTGCTGGTGCGCCGCTTCGAGCAGAACCGCCGCTCGCACCCGCTGCAGGGCGCCGGGCGCATCACCGACGGCCTCAACGCCGAGCGCGAGGTGCTGCGGCCGCTGCGCGAGGACGCCGACCTCGTCGTCGACACCTCGAACCTGTCGGTGCACGACCTGCGCACCCGGATCGAGGGCTCGTTCGCCCAGGAGAGCGCGCACGCCGCGACCCGGGTGACGGTGCTGTCGTTCGGCTACAAGTACGGGCTGCCGCTGGACTCCGACCTCGTCGTCGACGTGCGGTTCCTGCCCAACCCGCACTGGATCCCCGAGCTGCGCCCGTTCACCGGCCGCGACCGGGAGGTCAGCGACTACGTGCTGTCCCAGGAGGGCGCGGAGGAGTTCGTCGACCGCTACCTGGAGCTGCTCGACCTCGTCGGCGCCGGGTACCGGCGCGAGGGCAAGCGGTACCTGACCGTGGCCGTCGGCTGCACCGGCGGCAAGCACCGCTCGGTGGCGATCTCGGAGGAGATCGGGCGCCGGCTCGCCGACCGCGAGGGCATCCAGGTCAACGTCGAGCACCGCGACATGGGGCGCGAGTGAGCCCACGCCCACCCGAGCGCACCGGGGGACTGCGGGTGGTCGCGCTCGGCGGTGGGCACGGCCTGCACGCCACGCTGACCGCACTGCGCCGCTGCCCGCCGGTCACCGACATCACCGCCGTGGTCACCGTCGCCGACGACGGCGGCTCCTCGGGGCGGCTGCGCCGCGAGCTCGGCCTGCTCCCGCCCGGCGACCTGCGGATGGCCCTCGCGGCGCTGGCCGGCGACGACGAGCGGGGCCGCTTCTGGTCCGGGCTGGTCCAGCACCGCTTCGGCGGGACCGGCGCCCTGGCCGGGCACGCGGTGGGCAACCTGCTGCTCGCCGGGCTGCTGGAACGCGACGGCGACCCCGTGCGCGCGCTGGCGACGGTCGGCGAGCTGATGGGCTGCGCCGGACGGGTCCTGCCGATGGCCCGGGTGCCGCTGGACATCGAGGCGGAGGTCGCGCTGGACGGCGTCGACGGCGCCCACCTGATCCGCGGCCAGGTCGCCGTCGCCTCCACCCCGGGCCGGGTGCGCCGGGTCTGGCTGCGGCCCGCCGACCCACCCGCCTGCGACGAGGCCGTCCGCGCGGTGCTCGACGCCGACGTCGTGCTCCTCGGACCCGGTTCGTGGTTCACCAGCGTGCTCCCGCACCTGCTCGTGCCCGGGCTGCGCGACGCGCTGCTGGAGACCCCGGCGGCCCGGGTCGTGCTGCTCAACCTGGCCCCCGAGCCGGGGGAGACCGCCGGTTTCTCCCCCGAACAGCACCTTGAAGTACTGTCCGGGCACGCTCCCGGTCTGCGGGTGCACGCCGTCCTGGCCGACGCCGGGTCGGTGAGCCTGCCGGACCGGCTGGACGCGGCCGCCGCCGACCTGCTGGTCCCCGGCGGACGGGTGTGGCCGGCCGC
Organism: Pseudonocardia sp. TMWB2A; assembly: GCF_017312135.1. Taxonomy (NCBI): domain Bacteria; kingdom Bacillati; phylum Actinomycetota; class Actinomycetes; order Pseudonocardiales; family Pseudonocardiaceae; genus Pseudonocardia; species Pseudonocardia sp. TMWB2A. Next base: position 4,058,492 of record NZ_QKQY01000002.1, on the reverse strand, counting down.
CGTCGCCGACGCCCGGGCGGCGACCCCGCGGCACGACCCGGACGCACTGGCCGGGGCACTCGCCGACGTGTTCGGCGCTCTGACCCCCGGCCGGGTCCCGACGGAGAACGGCACGCACGACAGCCCGCAGCACGACAGCCCGCAGCGCGGAAGGAGCTCCCGATGGCCATGACCGCCACGGTGAAGGACGAGCTGAGCCGGCTCACCGTCACCAAGCAGTCGTCGCGGCGCGCGGAGGTCGCCTCGTTGCTCCGCTTCGCAGGCGGCCTGCACATCGTGGGCGGCCGGGTGGTGATCGAGGCCGAGGTCGACACCGGCTCGGTCGCCCGCAGGCTGCGCCGCGAGATCCACGAGCTCTACGGCCACACCGCCGACGCGCACGTGATCACCGCGGGCGGGCTGCGCCGCAGCGCCCGCTACGTGATCCGGGTGATCCGCGACGGCGAGGGACTCGCCCGCCAGACCGGGCTGCTCGACAACCGCGGCCGCCCGGTGCGCGGGCTGCCGCCGCCCGTCGTCTCCGGTGACCTGTCCGACGCCGAGGCCGCCTGGCGCGGCGCGTTCCTCGCGCACGGGTCGCTCACCGAGCCGGGCCGCAGCTCCGCACTGGAGGTCACCTGCCCCGGCCCCGAGGCCGCGCTGGCCCTGGTCGGCGCGGCACGCAGGCTGGGCGTCGCGGCGAAGGCCCGCGAGGTCCGCGGCGCCGACCGGGTCGTCGTCCGCGACGGCGACGCGATCGGCGCGCTGCTGACCCGGATGGGGGCCCACCAGAGCGTCCTGTCCTGGGAGGAGCGGCGGATGCGCCGCGAGGTCCGGGCGACGGCGAACCGGCTCGCGAACTTCGACGACGCCAACCTGCGCCGCTCGGCGCGGGCCGCGGTCGCCGCGGCGGCCCGGGTCAGCCGCGCCCTGGAGATCCTCGGCGACGAGGTGCCCGAGCACCTGCAGGCCGCCGGGCGGCTGCGGGCCGAGCACACCCAGGCGTCGCTGGAGGAGCTGGGCCAGCTGGCCGACCCGCCGATGACCAAGGACGCGGTGGCCGGCCGGATCCGGCGGCTGCTCCAGACCGCGGACAAGAAGGCCGCCGAGCTCGGCATCCCCGACACCGAGTCCGCCGTCACCGCCGAGATGCTGGAGGAGGAGGGCGGCGGGCGCTGACCGCGGTCACACCCCGTCACGAGGGGGGTGCGGGGCGTCGGGCATGATGCCGCCGTGACGATCCCGGGCTTCACCCTCCTCGCCGTTCATCTCGATCGATCCAGCATGCTGCGGCCGCTCCTGCCCGCACTACGCTCCGGTCTGGCGGACCTGCTCGCCGAGCAGGACGCCCACGACGGTCACCTGCAGGTCGTCGTCGCCACCGGGGACGACCTCACCCGCTCGCTGCCCGACGGCACGCACCCGCCCGCCGTCCCGGTCGGTGCCGCCGAGGCCCGCACCGCACTGCCCGCGAAGCTGCGCCCGCTGGGCGGCCCGGACCTGCGCGGCGGCGCGGCCCGGCTGCTCGGCGCCGTCGGCGACGAGCTCGCCGCCCGCGACGAGGCCGACCGCCCCGAGCGGGTCGTCGTCCTGCTCGTCGGGGAGGGCGCCGTCGGCGACACCTCCGCGGTCCGCGAGCGCATCGTCCACCAGCAGAGCACCTACGCCTGGGAGTTCGTGCTGGTCGACGTGACCACCGGCACGATCCCGGCCGCCGCGGGTGCCCGGGCGGCCGCGTCCGGGGAGAACCGGGGCGAGGGCGGGGACGCCGCCGTCGCCGTCGCCGTCGCCGAGCGGCCCGCGGGCGACGGGGCCGAGCGCTTCGGCGTGCCGGTCACCGCCACCATCACCGCGGGTCCGGGTGCGACCGGCGTGACCGCCGCGCTGTCCGCGGCCTCGGCGTTCGTGACCCGCGCCCGCGACGGGCGTCCGCACGAGCCGGTCGAGGGCTTCTCCGACGACGAGCGCGCCGCCGCCGACGTCCCCGACACCCGTCCGGGCTGGCGCCGCCTGCTCCGCCTGGCCTGAGCCCGCCCGCGACGGCCCCGTGACCCGCCCGGGCACGGGGCCGTCGCGTGTCCGGATACCGGCCGGTACCGGTCCGTCCCCACACCGGGGACCGTCCGGAGCGGCCCGACCGCGCCCGATCCCCGAGCGCGGCGCAGGTCACGGGCCCTACGGGGGTCGCGACGGCCGATGCGCCGATAGGGTGGCTGCCGAGCACGGCACGCGCCGGCGCCCACCCGGGTGCCGACCCGCGATCGACCTGCCACACCCCACCGCCGGGACCCGGCGGGCCGGGGGAGAAGACGACAGGCACGACGAGCCCTGGAGGCATCTGTGACGGTCCGCGTAGGAGTCAACGGCTTCGGCCGCATCGGCCGGAACTTCTGGCGGGCGGTGGACGCCCAGCGCGCCGCCGGCACCACGGACATCGAGATCGTCGCGGTGAACGACATCACCGACAACGCGACGCTCGCGCACCTGCTGAAGTACGACTCGATCCTCGGGCGCCTGCCCTACGAGGTCTCCACCTCCGGCGACGAGATCGTCGTCGACGGCAAGGGCTTCAAGGGCCTGGCCGTCCGCGACCCCGCCGAGCTGCCCTGGAAGGACCTGGGCGTCGACGTCGTCGTCGAGTCGACCGGCATCTTCACCAAGCGCGAGGCCGCGGCCAAGCACCTCGACGGCGGCGCCAAGAAGGTCGTCATCTCCGCTCCGGCGACCGACGAGGACATCACCATCGTCAAGGGCGTCAACGACGGCGACTACGACGGTTCGCAGACCATCGTCTCGAACGCGTCCTGCACCACCAACTGCCTCGCGCCGATGGCGAAGGTGCTCGACGACCTGGCCGGGATCGAGAAGGGTCTGATGACCACGATCCACGCCTACACCCAGGACCAGAACCTGCAGGACGGCCCGCACAAGGACCTGCGCCGCGCCCGCGCCGCCGCCCTGAACATCGTCCCCACCTCCACCGGTGCGGCGAAGGCGATCTCGCTGGTCATGCCGCACCTCAAGGGCAAGCTCGACGGCTACGCGCTGCGGGTGCCGATCCCCACCGGCTCGGCCACCGACCTGACCGTCGAGGTCCGCAAGGAGGTCACCGCCGCGGAGATCAACGCCGCGATGAAGGCCGCCGCCGAGGGCCCGCTCAAGGGCGTCCTGAAGTACACCGAGGACCCGATCGTCTCCTCCGACATCGTGACCGACCCGCACTCGTGCATCTACGACTCGGGCCTGACCAAGGTCATCGGCAACCAGGTCAAGATCGTCGGCTGGTACGACAACGAGTGGGGCTACTCCAACCGCCTCGTCGACATCACCGGTCTGGTGGCGTCGAAGCTGTGAGGACCCTCGACGACCTCGTCGCCGAGGGCGTACAGGGCCGGACCGTGCTGGTCCGCTCCGATCTGAACGTTCCCCTCGACGACGACCGGAACATCACCGACGACGGCCGCATCCGCGCGTCCGTGCCGACGATCAACGCCCTCTACGAGGGGGGCGCCCAGGTCGTCGTCACCGCGCACCTCGGCCGTCCGAAGAACGGGCCCGACGAGAAGCTCTCGCTCGCCCCGGTCGCACAGCGGCTCGGCGAGCTGCTCGGCGCCCCGGTGCGCCTGGTCGAGCTCGGCAAGCCGCTGCCGTCGATGGCCGCCGGTGACGTTGTGATGCTGGACAACATCCGGTTCGACGCCCGCGAGACCAGCAAGGACGACGCCGAGCGCGGCGCGTTCGCCGACGAGCTCGTCGCCCTGGTCGGCGACGACGCGGCGTTCGTCTCCGACGGGTTCGGCGTGGTGCACCGCAAGCAGGCGTCGGTCTACGACGTCGCGCAGCGGCTCGACGCCTACGCCGGCGGGCTCGTCCTGTCCGAGGTCGAGGTGCTCCGCACGCTCACCGGCTCGCCGGAGCGGCCGTACGCGGTCGTGCTCGGCGGCTCCAAGGTCTCGGACAAGCTGGCCGTGATCGAGGCGCTGCTGCCGAAGGTCGACACGCTGCTCGTCGGCGGCGGGATGTGCTTCACGTTCCTCGCCGCGCAGGGCCACGGCGTCGGCTCCTCGCTGCTGGAGTCCGACCAGGTCGACACCTGCCGGACACTCCTGGAGTCCGGCAAGATCGTCCTCCCGACCGACGTCGTCGTCGCCGACGCGTTCTCCGCGGACGCGACCACGAGGACCGTGCCGGTGGACGGGATCGACGACGGCTGGATGGGCCTCGACATCGGGCCCGACTCGGTGCGGGAGTTCGCGGCCCGCATCGCCGACGCGAAGACGATCTTCTGGAACGGCCCGATGGGCGTGTTCGAGCTGGCGCCGTTCGCCGAGGGCACCCGCGGTGTCGCGCAGGCGATCGCCGACGGCGACGCCTTCTCCGTCGTCGGTGGCGGGGACTCCGCCGCCGCGGTCCGGGCGCTCGGCATCGCCGAGGACGCGTTCTCCCACATCTCCACCGGGGGCGGCGCGTCCCTGGAGTTCCTGGAGGGCGCGACCCTGCCGGGCGTCGCCGTGCTGGAGGAGGACGCCTGATGGCCACCCGCAAGCCCCTCATCGCGGGCAACTGGAAGATGAACCTCAACCACCTCGAGGCCATCGCGGTGGTGCAGAAGCTCGCCTTCGCCCTGCCCGACCGGTACCTCGACAAGGTCGAGGTGGCCGTCCTGCCGCCGTTCACCGACATCCGCAGCGTGCAGACGCTGATCGACGGCGACAAGCTGCGCCTCGTCCACGGCGCCCAGGACCTGTCCCCGCACGACTCCGGTGCCTACACCGGTGACGTGTCGGGCGTCATGCTGGCCAAGCTGGGCTGCACCTACGTCGCCGTCGGGCACTCCGAGCGCCGCGAGATCCACGGCGAGGACGACGCGGTCGTCAACGCCAAGGTGCTCGCCGCGCTCAAGCACGGGATCACCCCGATCCTGTGCGTCGGCGAGGGCCTGGACGTCCGCGAGGCGGGCACCCACGTGCAGCACTGCACCGACCAGCTGCGCGGGGCGCTGAAGGGCGTCACCGCCGAGCAGGCGGCCGGTCTCGTGCTCGCCTACGAGCCGGTCTGGGCGATCGGCACCGGCAAGGTGGCGGGCCCGGCCGACGCGCAGGAGGTCTGTGCCGCGCTGCGCGCGACGCTGGCCGAGCTGTACTCCGACGAGGTCGCCGGGACGGTCCGCGTCCTCTACGGCGGCTCGGTGAAGTCGTCGAACGTGGGCGAGATCGTGGCCCAGACCGACGTCGACGGCGCACTCGTCGGCGGCGCCAGCCTGGACGCCGAGGAGTTCGCCAAGCTGTCGGCGATCGCCGCGGGTGGTCCGCTGCCGTAGGCGGCCCGCTCCGTACCGTTCCCGCGGCCCCGGTCCCCTGTCAGAGGGGGCCGGGGCCGCTGGAGTATTCTCGGCCACTCCGGCGAGCGACCACTGATGGGGAAGCGCACGTGATCCTGACCCTCCAGATCATCCTGATCGTGACCAGCCTCCTGCTGATCGCGATGGTCCTGCTGCAGCGCAGCAAGGGTGGTGGTCTGACCAGTCTCTTCGGTGGCGGCGTGCAGTCGAGCCTGTCCGGCTCGGCGGCGGCGGACCGCAACATCGCTCGCTACACGGTCTTCGTCGGCCTCATCTGGCTCATCGCGGTGGTCGGCAACGGCCTGCTGCTGGCCACCGGCTGACGGTCGGACGGACGAGAGGGAGCGGGACATGGCAGGCGGCAACGCGATCCGCGGTACCCGGGTCGGTGCGGGACCGATGGGCGAGAACGAGCGGGGCGAGACCGCCCCGCGCGAGCGCATCCCGTTCTACTGCGCGAACGGGCACGTCAACAACACCTGGTTCGCCGCGGAGGCCGAGGTCCCCGAGACCTGGGACTGCCCGCGCTGCGGGCTGCCGGGCGGACGTGACGCGGAGAACCCGCCCGCCGCGCCCCGCACCGAGCCGTACAAGACGCACCTGGCGTACGTGAAGGAGCGGCGCAGCGACGCCGACGGCGAGGCCATCCTGGAGGAGGCCCTCGGCCGGCTGCGGGCCTCCCGGGAGCTCTGACCCGGTCCCACGGCGCGCCCGGGTCGTGACCGGGCGCACGTCCGGGTTAGATTCGGTGGTCATGAGCCGCTGGACGCTGCCCCCGGACCGGATCCCCTCGGCATGGTTCAACGTCGTGCCGCACCTGCCGACGCCGCCGCAGCCGCCCCTGCACCCCGGGACCCGCGAGCCGGTCGTCCCCGAGGACCTGGCGCCGCTGTTCCCGACCGCCCTGATCGAGCAGGAGGTCAGCGCCGAGCCGTGGATCGACGTCCCCGGTGAGGTCCTCGACATCCTGAGGCTGTGGCGGCCCACGCCGCTGGTCCGCGCGACCCGGCTGGAGAAGGCGCTGGGCACCCCGGCGCGGATCTACTTCAAGGACGAGTCCATCTCGCCCTCGGGCAGCCACAAGACCAACACGGCCGTGGCCCAGGCGTTCTACAACGCCCGCGAGGGCACCACCCGGCTCACCACCGAGACCGGCGCCGGCCAGTGGGGGACCGCGCTGTCGTTCGCCGCGGCCCAGTTCGACCTGGACCTGAAGGTCTACATGGTGCGGGCGTCCTACGGGCAGAAGCCCTACCGGCGGATCGCGATCGAGACCTGGGGCGGCGAGGTCGTGCCGTCGCCCGTCGACGAGCCCGACCACCCCGGCTCGCTGGGCTCGGCCATCTCCGACGCGGTCCGCGACTGCGTCGGCCGCTCCGACACCCACTACGCGCTCGGCTCGGTGCTCAACCACGTGCTGCTCCACCAGACCATGATCGGTCTGGAGGCGAAGGAACAGCTGGCGCTGGCGGGGGAGCGGCTGCCCGACGTCGTCATCGCGCCGTGCGGTGGTGGCTCCAACCTGGGCGGGATCGCCTTCCCGTTCGTGCCGGACTCCGGCGTGCGGCTGCTCGCCGTCGAGCCGCTGTCGTGCCCGACGCTGACCCAGGGCCGCTACGACTACGACTTCGGCGACACCGCGGGCCTCACCCCGCTGATGCCGATGTACACCCTGGGCCACGACTTCGTGCCGCCGTCGATCCACGCCGGCGGGCTGCGCTACCACGGTGACTCGCCGCTGGTGTCCTCGCTGGTCAAGGACGAGCGGATGGAGGCCGTCGCCTACCCGCAGGGGAAGGTGTTCGAGGCCGCCATCCAGTTCGCGCGCACCGAGGGCAAGATCCCGGCGCCGGAGTGCGGGCACGCCATCGCCGCCACCATCGACGAGGCGCTCGCCGCGAAGGAGACCGGGGAGGAGAAGGTGATCCTGTTCAACTACTGCGGTCACGGCTTCCTCGACCTCGCCGCCTACGACGACTACACCAACGGCCGGCTCGACGAGATGGGCTGACGGGATCGGCTGACGGGATCGGCTGAGCCCCACCCGCACCACGACGGCCCGTCCCCCGGACGAGGGGGACGGGCCGTCGCCGTGCGGGCGGTCAGCGGCGCAGGCCGCGCAGCAGGGCCGCGGTGTCGCGGCGGCGGGCCCACGCGATCACGCAGACCGCCACCAGGGTCAGCGCCGGGAACGCGACCATCGCGGGCATCAGCACCACGGTGACCGCGGTGGCCCCGACCATCAGCGCGACCTGGCAGACGGCGGCGAGCCCGCACAGCCGCGGGACCAGCAGGGCGACCGCACCGGCCAGCTCCAGCCAGCCGACCACGACCATGCCGACGGTCCCCAGGCCCAGCAGGTCGAACCCGGCGACCGCGACCGGGTCGGCGTTCACCTTCGGCAGCGCCGCCATCACGAAGACCCCGGCCAGCAGCACCTGCAGCACCCACAGGCCGACGGTGGCGGCCCGCGGGCGACGGGTGGCGGAGGTGGTGGACGCGGTCCCGGTACGGGTGGTGGTGGTCATGGCGGGCTCCCTCGGTGCTCGCGGTCCCGGGCCGGGGCCGCCGTTGCAGAGGAGACCGGGGCCGTCGCCGGAACTCATCGGTGCGCCCGGTCCGGGTTCGGACCGTCGGTCCCGGCTGCGTCGTGTGTCGCGTCGGCGGCGTCTGCGCGGGGCGTGCCGGATGCCCGGACCCGACACCCACAGGAAACCGCGCACCGTCTCTCCGTGAAACACCGCCCGCGAAACATCTGTGCCGGGGTCGGGACGAGACCAACGGAGGGCACGCGTGGGCGTGAATGCGGGAGACACCGCGTGGGTGCTGGTCAGCGCCGCGCTGGTGATGTTGATGACGCCGGGACTGGCGTTCTTCTACGGCGGGATGACCCGCAGCAAGTCCGTGCTCAACATGCTGATGATGAGCACCATCTGCCTGGCCGTGGTCAGCGTCCTGTGGGCGCTGTACGGCTACAGCTGGGCCTTCGGCAACGACGTGGGCGGCGGCCTGATCGGCGGCGGGGAGTTCGCCGGGCTGGCGAACACCGTCGGCGCGATGGTCGGCGTCGGCAGCGACTCGGCCCCGTGGCCGGGCCCCGACGCCCTGCCCGCGCTGGCGTTCGTGATGTTCCAGCTCATGTTCGCGGTCATCACCCCGGCGCTGATCTCCGGCGCCGTCGCGGACCGCACGAAGTTCTGGGGCTGGACCGCGTTCGTCGTGCTGTGGGTGAGCATCGTGTACTTCCCGGTCGCGCACTGGGTGTTCGCCTTCGACGGCTTCACCGGCCCGGACAACGTCGGCGGCTGGATCGCCAACACCCTCAAGGCCGAGGACTTCGCCGGTGGCACCGCGGTGCACATCAACGCCGGTGCCGCGGCGCTCGCGCTGGCGATCGTGCTCGGCAAGCGGCGCGGCTGGCCGCGCGAGCCGATGCGCCCGCACAACCTGCCCTTCGTGCTGCTGGGCATGGCGCTGCTGTGGTTCGGCTGGTTCGGCTTCAACGCCGGTTCCGCGCTCGCTGCCGGCGACCTCGCCGCCACGGCGTTCACCAACACCATGCTCGCCACCGCCACCGCGCTGATCGGGTGGCTGCTCGTGGAGCAGTTCCGCGACGGCCACCCCACCACCCTCGGTGCGGCCTCGGGTGCCGTCGCCGGGCTGGTCGCGATCACCCCGGCCTGCGGGTTCGTGCAGCCGGTCGGGGCGCTGGCCATCGGGCTCATCGCCGGTGCGGTGTGCGCGCTGGCCGTCGGGCTGAAGTTCCGCTTCGGCCTCGACGACTCCCTCGACGTCGTCGGCGTCCACCTCGTCGGCGGCATCGTGGGCACCCTGCTCATCGGCTTCTTCGGCGACAACAGCGTCAATTCCGCCGCCGTCGGCGACAACGGCCTGTTCTACGGCGGCGGGCTGGTCCAGCTGGGCCGCCAGGCGCTCGCCGCGGGTGCGGTGCTGCTGTACTCCTTCGTCGTCGCGCTGGTCCTCGGCTACCTGATCAAGGTGACCATCGGGTTCCGCATCGACGAGGAGAACGAGGCCACCGGCATCGACGAGACCGAGCACGCCGAGACCGCCTACGACTTCTCGTCTCTGGGCACCCGCGCGCTCGCCGGGGCCTCCCGCCCCGCGACGCCGGCCACCCGCGAGCCCGTGGGGGAGACCCGATGAAGCTCGTCACCGCCATCGTCAAGCCGTTCGCGCTGGAGGACGTCCGCGGGGCGCTCGAACACCTCGCGGTGCTCGGGCTGACCGTCGGGGAGGTCCGCGGGCACGGCAGGCAGAAGGGGCACACCGAGATCTACCGCGGCGCGGAGTACTCGGTGGACTACGTGCCGAAGGTGCGCATCGAGACCGTCGTCGACGACGAGATCGCCGACAAGGTCGTCGACGCTATCGTCGAGGCGTCCCGCACCGGCAAGATCGGCGACGGCAAGATCTGGGTGCAGCCGGTCGAGACCATCGTGCGGGTCCGCACGGGCGAACGCGGCAGCGACGCCGTCTGAGCCCTCAGCGCGTCGCCGGACGGGCCGTCCGGCGACGCGCCGCCCCGCCCTCGGGGGCGACGGCGCCCGCGGCGTGCGCCGCACCCAGCTCCGCCGCCGCGGCGGCGAACACCGGGTCGAAGAACAGGAAGCTGAGCAGCTCCGCGCCGTGAGTGGTGTCGGCGTCCGGCACCGCGCCGCCCACCAGCCGTTCCAGCACCGCCAGCGACGGGTTCCGCAGCGCGCGCAGCCCGCCGTACTCGCGGCGGCGCACCGCGTCGGCCAGCTCCGCCAGCTCGGTGGCCCGGTCGGCGGGCGGCCCGGCGAACCAGGTCGCGATCCGGCGGTGCCGCCGGTCCTCGCCGCGGTCGACCAGCGCGTTGACCGCACGCAGGGTCCGCAGGTCCTCGGTCACCCCGGCGCCCAGCACGATGCGCAGCGCCAGCGCGGCGACCGCGTACACGTCGGGCACCCGGTCCGCCGGGGACAGCGCCGCGGCGGACTCGCCGAACGGGACGTCCGGTGTCGTCGCGACGACGCCGACCCGGTCCGCGCCCAGGCGCAGCGCGGGCTTGAGCGGGGTGTTGAGCCGGACCCCGCCGTCGAGGTACCAGCCGGCCGCCTCGCCCTCGATGCGGCGCGGCGCGAACAGCACCGGCACCGCGGCCGAGGCGAGCAGGTGGTCCGGGCCCAGCCGGGCGTCGACGTAGCGGATGTCGCGCCCCGGGTCGTACGGCGGCAGCGCCACGTCCGGCCCGCGCTCGACGAACACCGTGGTCCCGCCGGTCCCGGCCGCGGTGCACGCCACCCCGACGGCGTCGACCCGGCCGCGGGCGACGGCGTCGTGCAGCCGGTCCCAGTCGACGACCCGGTCCACGACCGGGCGCAGCCGGTCGGCGTCGAGGAGGCGGGTCACCCGGTCCGGCACCAGCAGCAGCCTGCGCAGCCACGACGGGACCCCGGCGAGGTCCCCGAGGTAGGCCGCGGTCGCCTCCACCGCCGACGACGGCAGCGCCACGACCTCGTCGGTGCGCACCGAGGACCAGCGGGCGACGAGCTCGGCGGCCGCGGCGTCCGGGGCGACGTCGGACAGCCCGGCCAGCGCCGCCACGTTCAGCGCGCCGGCACTCGTGCCGACCAGCACCGACGGCGCCGACCACCGCCGCGCCATCCGCGGCAGGAGCTCGGTCAGCGCGCCCGCCTCATAGGCCCCGCGCGCCCCGGCGCCGGCCACGACGAGTCCGGTCCGAGCCACCCGGCCAGGCTACCCGCGGTAGGCCCTCTCCAGGGCGACGGCGTCGAGCTTGCCGTGGGTGGCGTACACGGCCCGCGCGACCCGGGACCGGGCGTCGGCGTCCGGTGAGGTCAGCCACTCCCGCACGCCGGGCGGGATCACCTGCCAGGACACCCCGTAGCGGTCCTTGAGCCACCCGCAGGGCTGCTCGACACCGCCGTCGGCGAGGGCGTCCCAGTAGCGGTCGACCTCCTCGACGGACTCGCAGTGCACCTCCATCGAGATCGCCTCGGAGAGGGTGAACACCGGACCGCCGTTCAGCGCGGTGTAGGGCTGGCCGTTGATCCGGAACCCCACGGTCAGGACCCGGCCCTCCTGGTCGGGGACCTCCGGGCCGTAGTGCATGACGGTGTCGATGCCGGAGTCCGGGAAGATGCCGGTGTAGAACCGTGCCGCCTCCTCGGCGACGCCGTCGAACCACAGGCACGGCGTGATCGGCTTCATGATGTCGTCCCCTCCCCGCGACGCCGGCTCTCGGCGTCACACGAGGGGAGACCGGCGCGGTGCGCCCCGCTCATCGCTCCCGGGGGACCGGTCGCACCAGCCCGGCGGCGCGGGTCGCGCGCTCCCGGGCCGTGTCGACGTCGTCGGCGTGGGCGACCGCGACGCCCATCCGGCGTCGCTCGGTCGCGGTGGGCTTGCCGAACAGCCGCAGGTCCGCACCCTCGACCGCGAGCGCCTCGGCGACGCCCTCGTAGGCGGGGGCGTCCATCTCCTTGCCGCCGTAGACCACCGCCGACGCACCGGGGGAGCGCAGCGCGGTGTCCACCGGAAGGCCCAGCACCGCGCGGGCGTGCAGCTCGAACTCCGAGAGCCGCTGGGTCGCCAGGGTGACCAGGCCGGTGTCGTGCGGGCGCGGGCTGACCTCGGAGAACAGCACCTCGTCACCGCGGACGAACAGCTCCACCCCGAACAGGCCCCACCCGCCGAGCGCCTCGGTGATCCGGGCGGAGACGTCGCGGGCGGCGGCCAGCGCGGCGTCGGACATGGGCTGGGGCTGCCAGGACTCGACGTAGTCGCCGTTCTCCTGGCGGTGCCCGATCGGCTCGCAGAACGCGGTGCCGCCGGCGTGCCGGACGGTGAGCTGGGTGATCTCGTAGTCGAACTCGACGAAGCCCTCGACGATCACCCGCGGGTTCGACACCCGGGCGCCGGTGCGGGCGTACTCCCAGGCCGCCTCGGCGTCGTCCGCCGTCGTGAGCACCGACTGCCCCTTGCCCGACGACGACATCACCGGCTTGAGGACGCACGGCAGCCCGACCGTCGCGACGGCCTCGCGGACCTCGTCGAGGGTGTCGGCGAAGACGTACGGGGAGGTGGGCAGGCCCAGCTCCTCGGCGGCGAGGCGCCGGATGCCCTCGCGGTCCATGGTCAGCTTCGCGGCCCGCGCGGTGGGGACCACGGTCGTGCCGGCCGCCTCGATCTCCAGCAGGGCGCCGGTGGCGATGGCCTCGATCTCGGGGATGACGAGGTCGGGCGCCTCCTGCTCGATGAGCGTCGCCAGCGTCACCGGATCGGTCATGTCGATCGCGTGCCAGCGGTGCGCCACCTGGTGGGCGGGGGCGTGCGGGTAGCGGTCGACGGCGACGACCTCCACGCCCAGGCGCTGGAACGCGATCGCGACCTCCTTGCCCAGCTCACCCGAGCCGAGCAGCAGCACGCGGGTGGGGTCCGGGCCGAGCGGGGTGCCGATACGCATGACGGGGACCCTAACCGCAGGTCCACGTGCGACACCCCGCCCGGGCGCGGCATCTCACATCCGGGGGCCGCCCGTCAGGAGACCCGGGCGACGAACCCGTCGGGCAGGTCCGCGGCGGCCTCGGTGTCGAGCAGCCAGCGGGTCGTGACGGTGCCGCGGGCCCCACCGACCGGCAGCTCGGTCTCCGGCGTGCCGGTCAGCGCACCCGCGACGGCCGGTGCCTTGCCCGCCCCGGCGGCCACCACCCACACCTCGCGGGAGCGGCGCGCCGCGGCCAGGGTCAGCGAGATCCGGGTCGGCGGCGGCTTCGGGCAGTCGAACACCGCGACGACCGTCGCCGCCTGCTCGTGCACGGCGGGGGAGTCGGGGAACACCGAGAGGGTGTGGCCCTCCTCGCCCATCCCGACCAGGGTCACGTCGAACGCGGGGACGCCGTCGTCGTCGGGGCCTGCCAGGTCGTCGAGCAGCCGGGCGTAGTCGGCGGCCGCGGCGAGGGCGTCGTCGCGGGTGCCGCCGCCCGCCGGGGCCGCGGGCATCGGGTGCACACGCGCCGGGTCCAGCGGCAGCGCGTCGAGCAGGGCCTCGCGGGCCTGGCGGTCGTTGCGCTCGTCGTCGTCGGCGGGCACGAAGCGCTCGTCGCCCCAGAACAGGTCCACCCGGGCCCAGTCGACGGCGTCGCGCGCCGGGGAGGCGGCGACGTCGCGCAGCAGCTGGATCCCGACCCCGCCGCCGGTGAGCACCAGCCGCGGGACGGTGCCCGCGGCCTGCAGGTCCACCAGTGCGGTGACCAGCCGGGCCGCGGTCGCCGCGGCGAGTGCGTCCTTGTCCGGGTGCACCGCGACCTGGACCTGCGTCGCGGCGCTCACGCGCGCACCTTCACCGGGGTGCGGCCGCGGGTCACCTTCGCCACCCCGGCGAGGGCCTCGGCGTAGACCTCGTCCGGGTCGAGCCTGCGCAGCTCCTCGGCGAGGCAGTCCGACACGTGCCGCCGGGCCAGCGCGATCAGCCGTTCCGGCTGGCCGGGCTGGGTCAGCCGGGCGGTCTTGCCGTCCGGGCGGGCCAGCTCGACGTCACCGGACGGGCGCGTCAGCCGGACCAGCGAGAGCCCGTTGTCCTTCTCCGACGGCGAGCGCTTCACCTTCACCCCCAGGCTCGCGGCGAGCCAGCCCGCGATCAGCTCGGTGGACGGCGACACCGCCTCCCCGGCGACGACCGCGGAGCTGATGTCCTCGTACGGCGGCACGTCCAGCGCGGCCGCCAGCTGCGCCCGCCACTGCGTGAGCCGGGTCCAGGTCAGGTCGGTGTCGCCGGGCGCGTAGTCCTTGCGGCGCGCCTCGAACGCCTTCACCGGGTTCTTCGACGACAGCGCGTCGGTGATGCGGCGCTGCGCGAGGCGGCCCACCGCGTCCTCCGACGGCGAGGCGGGCGCCTCGTTCGGCCACCACGCGACGACCGGGGCGTCCGGCAGCAGCAGCGGCATGACCATGCCCGCCCCCGCCTCCTCGGCCGCCAGCGGCCCGTAGCCGCGCAGCACGATCACCTCGCTGGCGCCGGCGTCGCCGCCGACCCGGATCTGGGCGTCGAGCCGCGGCGAGGCCCGCCGCTGCCCGCGGGCCAGGACGATCACCCGGCACGGGTGCTCGCGGCTGGCCGCGTTGGCGGCGTCGACGGCGCGCTCCAGCTCGGGCCCGTCGTCGGTGACGACGACCAGGGTCAGCACCCGGCCCAGCGCGAACACCCCGCCGGACTCGCGGAGCTCGACGAGCTTGCGGTTGACCGCCGAGGTGGTGCTCGACGGGAGATCGATGATCACGATGGGGTCTCCGTCTTCTCCGCGACTGCCGTCCGTGCGCTCACGGCCGCCTCCAGTGGCGCCCGGTGCGGGCCAGCATCTCCTCGGCCGACACCGGGCCCCAGGACCCGGCGGGGTAGGAGTCCGGGCCGCGCGCGTCGGCGGCCCAGTGCTCCAGGACCGGGTCGAGGATCTCCCAGGACCGCTCGACCTCCTCGTTCACCGGGAACAGCGACGGCTCGCCCAGCAGCACGTCGAGGATGAGGCGCTCGTAGGCCTCGGGGGACGCCTCGGTGAAGGCGTTGCCGTAGCCGAAGTCCATCGTGACGTCGCGGACCTCCATCTGGCTGCCCGGCACCTTGGACCCGAAGCGCATGGTGACGCCCTCGTCCGGCTGCACCCGGATGACCAGGGCGTTCTGCCCCAGCTCCTCGGTCATCGTCGCGTCGAACGGCAGGTGCGGGGCCCGCTTGAACACCACGGCGATCTCGGTGACGCGGCGGCCCAGACGCTTGCCGGTGCGCAGGTAGAACGGCACCCCGGCCCAGCGGCGGTTCTCGACCTCGCAGGTGATCGCGGCGAAGGTCTCGGTGGTCGACTCCGGGTTGAAGCCCTCCTCCTCCTTGAGGCCGGGCACCTCCTCGCCGCCCTGCCAGCCGCCCTCGTACTGGCCGCGGGCGGTGGTGGCGTCGAGCGGGTGCGCGAGCTTGACCGCCTTGAGGACCTTGATCTTCTCGGCGCGCAGCTCGTCGGAGGAGAACGACGTCGGCTCCTCCATCGCGGTGAACGCGAGCAGCTGCAGCAGGTGGTTCTGGATGACGTCGCGGGCGGCGCCGATGCCGTCGTAGTAGCCGGCACGACCGCCCAGGCCGATGTCCTCGGCCATGGTGATCTGGACGTGGTCGACGTAGTTGGCGTTCCAGATCGGCTCGAACAGCTGGTTGGCGAACCGCAGCGCCAGCACGTTCTGGACGGTCTCCTTGCCGAGGTAGTGGTCGATGCGGAACACCGAGTCCTCGGGGAAGACGTCGTTGACGATCGCGTTCAGCTCGATGGCCGAGGCGAGGTCGTGCCCGAACGGCTTCTCGATGACGACCCGGCGCCACACGTCCGGGTCCTCCTGCGCGGACAGCCCCGAGCGGGCGAGCTGCTTGCAGACCACCGGGAACGCGCCGGGCGGGATCGACAGGTAGAACGCGTGGTTGCCGCCGGTGCCGCGCTTCTCGTCCAGCTCGCGGACGGTGCGCTCCAGCTCGTCGAAGGCGGCGTCGTCGTCGAAGGAGCCCTGGACGAACCGCAGCCCCTCGGCGAGGCGGTCCCACACCTCCTGCCGGAACGGGGTGCGGGCGTGCTCGCGCACGGCCTCGTAGACGACCTGGCCGAAGTCCTCGTGGTCCCAGTCGCGGCGGGCGAAGCCGGTGAGGGCGAAGCCCGGCGGCAGCAGCCCCCGGTTGGCGAGGTCGTAGATCGCGGGCATGAGCTTCTTGCGGGACAGGTCCCCGGTCACTCCGAAGATCACCAGTCCGCAGGGGCCGGCGATCCGGGGGAGCCGCTTGTCACGGGGGTCGCGCAGCGGGTTGGTCCGTCCGCCGTTCGCGGTGGGCATCGCCCCTCCTAGTACTGGTGTTCTCGTGATCGGGGCACCGGGGTCACGGTTCTGTCGGGGGCTCTGTCGACGTCTGTGTCGATGTCACCGCCCTGGCCAGGGTGACCAGCCCGGCGAGCCGGTCGGTCAGGTGCAGCCGGAGCACCGGACGTCCCCGGCGTCGCTGGTCGTCGATGACCGCCCGGGCCTGTGCCGCGTGCAGGCTATCCAGTCCCGGCCCGTGCGGCACGGTGTCCGCGCCGACGGACCCCGGAAGATCACCGCCGGGACCGTTCCCGGTCAGGTGACAGTGCACCGCGACGTCCGGTGCGCCGGTGTCGCCGCTGCGGCAGGCCGGGGCCCAGCCGAACGCGACGGGCAGCCCGAGCCGGGCCACCAGCGGCCCGCGCAGCACCGCGACCGAGGCGTCGGACTCCGGGTCCAGCCAGGCCGAGACCACCGCGGGGGCCCCCTCGGCGACGGCGGCCAGCGCGTCGAGCGCACCGGCGACGGTGCGGGTGCCGGGCGGCAGCCAGTCCCCGGCGTGCACGGCGATCCCGCCGTCGACGAACGACGGCTCGGGGTCGGGACCGTCGGCCGGCGCGGGCGGCGCGGGCGCGAACGGGTCGGTGTCGAGGACCCGCCCGGCCAGCGCCGCGGCGGCCTGCCACAGCACGACCGCGGCACCCGGGCCCGCGTCGAGCCGCACCGCGCCGTGGCCCGGCCCGGGCCGCGGGCCGGTGCCGTCGGCGTGCACGTCCACGACGCCCGCGGGTGCGGTGGGCTCCTGCGGGGCGGGGCCCGCGCCGACCGGCTCGTCGGGCGGCACCGGCACGACGGTGAGCCCGGCGGCGGTGAGCAGCGGGGCCAGCCAGCCGGTGAGGGCGGGGGAGCGTTCGGCGTCGCGCAGGGCCAGCAGCGAGCCACGGCCCGCGGCCAGGGCGCCGGCCAGCAGCAGCGCCGGGTTGTCCGGGTCGTCGGCGGCCAGCGCGCGCTCGGCGGCGACGGCGTCGCCCAGGACGGCGGGCACGTCCGCCCCGGCGAGCCCCGCGGGGACCAGCCCGAGCGGGCCCAGCACACCGAAGCGGCCCGGCACGTCGGCGTCGAGGGTGACCACGACCGGGCCGGGGTTGCCGGGGACGTCCAGCGGCGAGCCGGGCTCGGTCAGGTGCACGGTGCGCGCGGCGAGGGCGTCGGCGCCGACCTCCTCGGCGATCGCGGCGGCGACCACCCGGGTCACGGCCGCGACGACGGGGTCGGTGCCCGCCGCGTCGGCGACGACGAGGACGGTCTCGGCGAGCTCCCCGGACAGCGCCTCCGCGACCTGCACCGGGTCCGCGGAGTCCAGCGCGGTCAGCCGCGTCCCGCCCGGGTCGGTGCCGGCGACGACGCGGGCCGCGGCGACCGCGTCGGGCGTGCCGACGAGCAGCACCCGGTGCGCACCGGCGACGACGAACCGTTCGCGCAGCGCGGCGACCTGCCCGACGAGTGGCCGGCTGCGGGCGGCGAGCCCGGTCCAGCCGGTCCGGGGCGGGGCCCCCGCGGCGCGGGGCCCCCAGACGCTGGGGTCGGCGTCGGCGAGCCGGGAGGCGACGGTCTCGCCGGCCAGCTCGGCGGCGATCCGCCGGGCCGCTCCGGCGAACGGCTCACCGGCGAGCCGCACCCGCACCGGGGACGGTGCGGGTGCGGACGGGCCGCCGGTGGCGGCGGAGCCGAGGTCGGCCCCGTCGCCACCGGGAGTGGCCTCGTTCAACTACTTCGCGGAGTCGAGCTGGCCGCGGACGGTGTCCTGCAGCTCGGTCCAGGACTTCTCGAACTTCTCGACGCCCTCGTTCTCCAGGGTGAGGAACACGTCGTCGAGGTCGATGCCGAGGTCCTCCAGGTCGGTGAACACCGTCTGGGAGGCGCCCGCGGTGTCGCTGACCTTGTCCCCGTCGACCTCACCGTGGTCGGCGAAGGCCGTCAGGGTCTTCTCCGGCATGGTGTTGACGGTGTTGTCCACGACCAGCTCGGACACGTACAGCGTGTCCGGGTAGTCCGGGTTCTTCACCCCGGTGGAGGCCCACAGCGGGCGCTGGGCGTGCGCGCCGTGCTCCGCGAGGGCGTCCCAGCGGGCACCGGAGAACGCGTCGCGGTAGGCGGCGTAGGCCAGCCGCGAGTTCGCGACGGCCGCCTTGCCGCGCAGGCCGAGCGCGGCGTCGCCACCGATCTTCTCCAGCCGGCCGTCGATCTCGGAGTCCACCCGGGACACGAAGAACGAGCCGACCGAGTGGATGCGGGACAGGTCCTGCCCGTTCTCCCTCGCCTGCTCCAGGCCGGTCAGGTAGGCGTCCATGACGAGCTTGTAGCGCTCGACGGAGAAGATCAGCGTCACGTTCACGCTGATGCCCTCGGCGGTCGCCCGGGTGATGGCCGGCAGGCCCTCCTCGGTCGCCGGGATCTTCACCAGCAGGTTGGGCCGGTCGACGGCCTTCCACAGGTCCTGGGCCTGCGCGACGGTGCCCTCGGTGTCGTGCGCGAGGCGCGGGTCCACCTCCAGGGAGACCCGGCCGTCGACGCCGCCGGTGCGCTCCCAGGTGCCGGAGAACACGTCGCAGGCGTGCTGCACGTCGGCGACGGTGATCTCGCGGATCGCGGTGTCGACGTCGGCACCGCGGGCGGCCAGCTCGCGGACCTGCTCGTCGTAGGCGGCGCCGTCGGACAGCGCACCGGCGAAGATCGTCGGGTTGGTGGTCACCCCGACGACGTGCTTGTCCTCGATCAGGGCGGCGAGGTTGCCGCTGGCCAGGCGCTCCCGGGACAGGTCGTCGAGCCAGATGGACACCCCGGCCGCGGACAGTGCGGCCAGTCGATCGTTGCTCATGATTCTCTCCTTGCGATCGGGTGCCGTCGGTTCAGGAGGACTTCTCGGTCGCGGCGAGGGTCTCCCGCGCGGCCGTGGCGACGGTGTCGGCGGTGAAGCCGAACTTCTCGAACAGGGTGGCCTGGTCGGCGCTGGCACCGAAGTGCTCGATCGACACCGACCGGCCGAGCTCGCCGACGTAGCGGTACCAGGGCATCGCGATGCCGGCCTCGACCGAGACACGGGCCTTGACCGCGGTCGGCAGGACCGACTCGCGGTACTGCTCGTCCTGGGCCTCGAACCACTCGACGCACGGCATCGAGACGACCCGGGTGCCGACGCCCTCGCCCTCGAGCTGCTCGCGGGCGGCCAGCGCCAGGTGCAGCTCGGAGCCGGTGGCGATGATGATCACCTGCGGGACGCCCGAGGACGCCTCGGAGATCACGTAACCACCGCGGGCGACGCCCTCGGCGGAGGTCCCGGCGACGGTCGGGACGTTCTGCCGGGTCAGCGCGAAGCCGACCGGGCCGCCGTCGGGCCGCTCCAGGGCGGCCTTCCAGGCGTAGGCGGTCTCGTTGGCGTCACCGGGGCGCACCATCGACAGGCCGGGGATGGCCCGCAGCGACGCCAGGTGCTCGATCGGCTGGTGGGTGGGGCCGTCCTCGCCGAGGCCGATCGAGTCGTGCGTCCACACGTAGATCGGGTTCGTCTTCATCAGCGCCGCGAGCCGCACGGCCGGGCGCATGTAGTCGGAGAAGACGAGGAACGTGCCGCCGTAGGCCCGGGTCGGGCCGTGCAGCGAGATGCCGTTCAGCACCGCGCCCATGGCGTGCTCGCGGACACCGAAGTGCAGCGTGCGGCCGTAGGGCGAGGTGGTCCACATGCCGGTCGAGGCCGACTTGGGGCCGAACGAGTCGGCACCCTTCATCGTGGTGTTGTTCGACTCGGCCAGGTCGGCCGAGCCGCCCCACAGCTCGGGCAGCACGTCGGCCAGCGCACCGAGCACGGCGCCGGAGGCCTTCCGGGTGGCCATGCCCTTCTCGTCGATGTCCCAGTGCGGGAGGGAGGCCTCCCAGCCGTCGGGCAGCCGGCCGGCCTTCAGCCGCTCCAGGAGCGCCTTGCGCGCGGGCTCGCGCTGCTCCCACTCGTCGAAGGTGCCCTGCCAGGAGTCGTGCGTGGCGCGGGAGCGCTCGCCGACCGCGCGGGTGTGGGCGAGGACGTCGTCGTCGACCTCGAAGTCCTGGTCCGGGTCGAACCCGAGGACCTTCTTGACCTCGCGGACCTCGTCGTCGCCCAGCGCGGCACCGTGCGCGGCGCCGGTGTTCATCTTGTTCGGCGACGGGTAGCCGATCA
This sequence comes from Pseudonocardia sp. TMWB2A, assembly GCF_017312135.1. NCBI lineage: Bacteria > Bacillati > Actinomycetota > Actinomycetes > Pseudonocardiales > Pseudonocardiaceae > Pseudonocardia > Pseudonocardia sp. TMWB2A. The sequence goes on along the minus strand of NZ_QKQY01000002.1, from coordinate 4,038,126 downwards.
CCGTCCGCAGGATGATGATCGACGGGCGGTCGGTCTCGGCCTTGGCGGCCTCCAGCGCGGCGAGGATGCCGGTGACGTTCTCGCCGCCCTCGACGACCTGCACGTGCCAGTTGTAGGCCTCGTAGCGCTTCGCCGTGTCCTCGTTGAGGGCGATGTTGGTGTCGTCCTCGATGGAGATCTCGTTCGCGTCGTAGATCACCGTGAGGTTGCCCAGCTCCTGGCGACCGGCCAGCGACGACGCCTCGGAGGTGACGCCCTCCTCGATGTCGCCGTCGGAGGCGATCACGTAGATCTGGTGGTCGAACGGCGAGGAACCCTCGGGGGCGTCCGGGTCGAACAGGCCGCGCTCGCGGCGGGCCGCGATCGCCATGCCGACGGCCGAGGACAGCCCCTGGCCCAGCGGGCCGGTGGTCATCTCGACGCCGCGGGTGTGGCCCCACTCCGGGTGGCCCGGGGTCAGCGAACCCCACTTCCGCAGCTGCTCCAGGTCCTCGCGCTCGAGGCCGTAGCCGGCCAGGAAGAGCTGGATGTAGAGGGTGAGGCTGGAGTGCCCGGCGGACAGGACGAACCGGTCGCGGCCCATCCAGTCGGGGTCGGCCGGGTCGTGCCGCATGACGCGCTGGAACAGCGTGTACGCCAGCGGGGCCAGGCTCATCGCGGTGCCGGGGTGTCCGCTGCCGCACTTCTGGACCGCGTCCGCGGCCAGTACACGAACGGTGTCCACGGCCCTGCGGTCGAGGTCGGTCCAGTCGTCGGGGACGTGCGCGCGGGTGAGCGCGGCGACGGCGCCGTCCCCGGCGTGGGGGGACGTAGCGGTGTCGGACAAGGCGATGGCTCCTGTACTCGCGTCGACGAATGTCGGTCTGCCGGTCGTGGATCCGGATACCCGCCCGGTGGTCGCGGCCGTTCCGCAGGCGGCGACGTCGGCGGGTGTGTGGTGCGACCCGGATCACCTGGCGGCATCGTCGCCGCCCCGACGCGGAATACCCTACTGCTCACGCCCGCGGCCTGCGGCTTTGCGCCTCGTGGCGATCGGCGGTCCGGCCCGCCGGGGACCGCGTACCCGGCGGGCCCGCGACGCATGCCACCGGTTAGCATCGACGCGCTGTAGAACTAGGGAGGTCGCCACCGCGGCGACCACCCCGTGTCCACGGCACCGAGCCGGTGCGGCCCCTCGGGCGGCGCGGCACGGGATCACTACGTCGAACCGAGCGAGGTACGGACAGGTGAGCGCACCCGCGTCAGGGCGGAGCCGGGCCGACGAGGCCGGGGTCCCGGCCGAGCACGTCCCGGCCGGACCGGACGCCGCGCCGGCGGCGACGCCCCCCGCCACGACCGTGGTGGTGCCGGCGGCACCGACCGGGCGTCTCGCGCGCGTCCGCGCCACGGTGGCGGCCTATCTGGGCCTCACCAAGACGCGGATCATCGAGCAGCTGCTCGTGGTCACCGTGCCCGCCATGTTCCTGGCCCAGCGCGGTGTGCCGTCGCTGTTGCTGATCGCGGCCACCCTGGTCGGCGGCGCGATGGCCGCGGCCGCGGCGCACGCGCTGAACTGCGTCGTCGACGCCGACATCGACCAGAAGATGGCGCGCACCGCCCGCCGCCCGCTGGCGAGGGGACAGGTCCCCACGCGCAACGCGCTGGTGTTCGGCCTGATCCTGGCCGCGCTGAGCTCGGTGTGGCTGGGCCTGACCACGAACTGGCTGGCCGCCGCGCTGTCGCTGGCCGCGATCGCGTTCTACGTGCTCGTCTACACGATGCTGCTCAAGCGGCGGACCTCGCAGAACATCGTGTGGGGCGGTGCCGCGGGCTGCATGCCGGTGGTGATCGGCTGGGCCGCGGTGACCGGCACCGTCGAGTGGCCCGCGCTGGTCATGTTCGGTGTGATCTTCTTCTGGACGCCGCCGCACTTCTGGGCGCTGGCGATGCGCTACCGCGAGGACTACGCCGCCGCCGGGGTGCCGATGCTCCCGGTCGTCGCACCCGCGCCCGCGGTGTCGGTGCGGATCGTGGTCTACAGCTGGGTGATGGTGGCCTGGAGCCTGCTCCTGCTGCCGGCGACGTCGTGGGTGTACCTCGCGGTGGCGCTGCTCGGCGGGGCGTACTTCGTGTTCCGGGCGCACCGGCTGCACCACCAGGTGAAGTCCGGCGGCGAGATCTCCCCGATGCCGCTGTTCCACCTGTCGAACATCTACCTGTGCGTGCTGTTCGCGGCGATCGCCGTCGACGCCGCGCTGGGGCTGCCGGTCCTGTTCTGACCCGGCCCGCCCGCGGTCAGCGGGACCGCCGGCCCGTCGTGCCCAGGGCGCCCGGGGTCCGCCCGGTCGCCTCGCGGAAGGCCCGGACGAACGAGCTCGCCGTGCGGTAGCCGACGGCGTGCGCGGTCTCGATCACGTTGCGCCCCTCGGCGAGCAGCCGGGCCGCGGCCCGCACCCTGGCCTGCGTCCGCCACTGGGCGAAGGTCATCCCGGTCTCCTCGCGGAACCGGCGCAGCAGCGTCCGCGCGCTCCACCCGACCCGGCGGCTCCACACCTCGGCGGGATGCGCCGCACCCGGCGCGGCGACGATGCCCCGGGCGACGAGTGCCAGCCGGGGGTCGGTCGGCATCGGCAGGTCGGCGACGCCACCGGTGACCGGTTCCACCGAGTCCAGCGCGACGGCCTCCGCGCGCCGCCGTGCCTCCTCGGGCAGGTCCCCGCGGTCCAGGTGCTCGACCAGACCGGCCCAGGCCGGCCCGAACCGGACGACCCCGGGCGGCAGCTCCGGGGCCCACCGGCCCGGCTCGACGAACGTGCACCGGTACCCGGTGCGGCCGGTCACGACGCCCCGGTGCGGTGTCCCGGCGGGGATCCAGATCCCGGCGCCGACCGGCACGATCCAGGACAGGCGGTCGATCTCGACCGTGCGCGGCCCGGACGCCGCCCAGACCAGCTCGTGGCACGGGTGCTGGTGCACCCGGACGTGCACGTCCGCCGGTGGCGGTGAGGTCCACCGGGTCCAGACGCGGTCGCGCGACGGTCCGGGCGCTCGTCGCGGACGTGCACCCCGACGGTCAGCCGCCGCTGTCGGGAACTCGACATCATGGGACCGTTCATGAACACAGGCTAGGCTGCCCACACTCCTACGGTGTCCGGGTGACGATCACGGACCTGCCGACCGCACCACCGGCGTGCGCGGCGATCTCCCGCGCGCTGCGGGAACCCCTGCGCGGCACGGCCGCCACCGCCGTGGGCTGGCTGCTCGTGGAGCACTCCGGCCCGTGGGGCGACGGCGCCCTCGACCGGGCCGACGAGCGCTGGGGCGCGCTGGTCGAGGAGCGCTTCGAGGAGGCGGGGGCACGGGTCCTGCTGGTCCGCGAGCCGGGCCGGGCCCGGCCCGGTGGCCGGCGCCGGGTGCACCTCGTGCACTCCGGGCGGGGCGGGCCGTGGCACGAGGAGCTGCGGGTCGACGACCTCTCGGCGCTGCTGGACCTCGACCCGGCCGTGGTGGCGTCGGCGTCGGCACCCGGCCTCGGGACTCCGGTGACCCGGCCGTGGTTCCTGGTGTGCACGCACGGCCGCAAGGACGCCTGCTGCGCGGTGCTGGGCCGCCCGGTGGCGCGGGCGCTGGCGTCGACCGGGCGGGTGTGGGAGACCACGCACCTGGGTGGCGACCGGTTCGCGGCGGCGGTGGTCGTCCTGCCGCACGGCTACTACCTCGGCCACGTCGACCCGGCCGACGCCGGGGCGCTGGCCGCCGACACCGACCGGGGGCTGCTGTCGCTGCGGCACCTGCGCGGGCGGTGCTGCGACCCGCCGGAGCTGCAGATCGCCGAGCACGTGGTCCGGGAGCGGCACGGTCTGCGCGGGATCGACGACGTGGTCCCGCTCCCCGGCGGGGACCCCTGCGGGGACGGGGTGGTGGTGGACCGGCCGGGCGGCCGGGACCGGGTCCGGCTGAGCCCGGCGCCGCTGCCCGAACGCCTGACGTCGTGCTCGGCGGGGGAGCGGGGACGCCCCGACCCGCGGTCCGCGACCGTCACCGCGGTGGCCCGGTGAGTGCCCCGGTGCCCGCCCCCGTGCCCGGCCGCGTGGGCGGTCGCGTGTCCCGGCGCGCCGCGCTCGGGCTGCTCGGGGCGGCGGTCCTCGGCGCCTGCGGCACCCCTGCGCCCGGCACCCCGGCGTCCGGAGGCCCGGCGCCCGCCGGCCCGGATCCCGCGGAGGCCGGGGCACGGGTCGTGACGCTGGTGCCCGCGCTGCTCGACGCCGCGCTCGCGGTCGGGGTGCGACCGGTGCTGGCGGCCGTCGTCGGGAGCACCCTGCCCCCGCACCTCACCGGGATCGCGGACGGCGTCCCGCTGACGAACGCGGGTGTCGGCGTCGACCTCGAGCGGGTGGCTCGCGAGCGGCCGGACCTGATCCTCACCCAGACCGGTCCGGACAACCACGCCGACCTGCTGCGCCGGATCGCGCCGACCGCCGAGATCGCGGTCCCGCAGCCGGCCGCGCGGTGGCGGGAGTACGTGGCGGCCGCCGCCGCGGCGATGGACCGGGCCCCGGCGACCGCCGCCGCCGAGCAGGAGCTGGCCCGGCACGTCGCCGGGGCGCGCACCGTGCTCGCCTCCCGGCCGGGCACGGTGTCGGTCCTGCAGGTCGACAGCGACGGCGTCCGCGTCTACGGCCCGGACTCCTTCGCCGGCTCCCTGCTCCGCGAGGCGGGCGCGACGACCGCGCCCACCCCGCCCGGGGTGTCCTGGAACGCCGACGGCTACCTCGGGGTCAGCCGGGAGCGGCTGGCCGAGGTGGCCGGCGACACGGTCTTCCTGCTGGTGCGGGTCGCCGAGGGCGAGGACGACGCCGAGGTCGCCCGGGACCCGCTGTGGCGGTCCCTGCCCGCGGTCCGGGCCGGGCGCGCCGTCACGGTGGACCGGGGCACGTGGGTGCACCGCGGCTACGCGAGCGCGGCCCGGGTGCTCGACGACGCGGCCCGGTCCCTGCGCGGCTGAGGGCCGCCGGTCACCGCAGCAGGTGCGGCGTCTCCCACTCCGCGCCCAGCACGTGGTAGTCCAGGAACGCCCACACCGTGCGGTACCAGACCTTCGCGTGGTTCGGCGCGAGCACCCAGTGGTTCTCGTCGGGGAAGTACAGGAACCGGTGCGGGTTGGCGTCCGGGTCGGCCTGCCGGGACACCAGGTCCCACCACAGCCGCAGCCCCTCGCCGATCGGGACCCGATGGTCACGGTCGCCGTGGATCACCAGCATCGGGGTGACGATCGCGTCGGCGTGGTGGTGCGGGCTGTTGGCCTGCGCCATCGCCGGGGTCATCTCGGTGAGCCAGTACTCGGCGTGGTCGGTCGTCGGCCCGAACTGGTCGAGGGCCCACAGGCTGGCGTGGGTGACGACCGCGGCGAACCGGTCGGTGTGCCCGGCCACCCAGTTGGCCATGTAGCCGCCGAAGGAGCCGCCCATCGCCGCGGTCCGGGTGCCGTCGATCTCCGGCCGGGCGACGGCGGCGTCGGTGGCGGCCATCAGGTCGGTGAACGGCGCGCCGCCCCAGGCGCCCCAGCCGCGCTGGACGAAGTCCTGGCCGTAGCCGGTCGACAGTGCCGGGTCGGGCAGCAGCACGGCCCAGCCGCGCGCGGCCATCAGCCACGGGTTCCACCGCCACGACCAGGCGTTCCAGCTGGCCAGCGGGCCGCCGTGGATCCACAGCAGCAGCGGCGCCGGGTGCTCGGCGTCGGCGCCGTCGGGCAGGACCAGCCAGGCGCGGACCCGGGTGCCGTCGGCCGCGGTGGTCTCCAGCTCGGTGAGCGTGCCGGGCAGTGCGGGCGCGTCTGCGGGGGCGGGCAGGAGCTCGGGGTCGGCGTCGCGGCCGTCGGCGGGGACGCGGACCGGGGCCGGGGGCGCGTCGTAGGCGTGGCGCAGCGCGTAGACCCATCGCCCGTCCGGCGACGGGCACGGGTCGGAGTAGGCGCCGTGGTCACCGGTGAGCCGGGTGACGGTGTCGTCCTGCGGGGTCGCGCCCGGGTCGATCCGGAACAGCGGGCCGCGGCCGTTCTCGTCGGCGGTCACGATCAGGGCCGACCCGTCGCGCGTCCAGCGGGCCGCGGTGGGCCAGCGGTCCCAGCCCGGTGCCACCGGGCGCGGCGCGCCACCGGCGAGCGGGACCAGGACCAGGTCGATCCGCGGCGCGACCTCCGGGGTGGAGACGCGTTCGCGCAGCGCGACGACGGTCCGCCCGTCCGGGCTGATCCGGGGCGCGCCGTACTCGTGGCCGTCGTCGTCGGTCAGGTCGCGGTGCTCCCCGGTCGCGGTGTCGACCACGACCAGGCCGGGCCGCCAGGTGCCGTGGCCGTGCGCGCGGTACCAGCCGGTCACCACCGAGCCGCCGTCGGGGGAGACGTCGAAGGCGGTCTCGTCCAGCGCGCGGCCGGGTGCCGGCGTGAGGTCCGTCCACGGGTCGGTGTCCTCGGGGGAGGCCAGGAGCAGCCGTTCCTCGGCCGGGCCGAGGTCGTGGTCCCAGTGCCGCACCGGGTAGCCGGTGTGCAGGATCGCGGTGACCTTGCCCTCGGTGCGCGCGGTGCGGCGCTGCTCGTCGTCGTCGGTCGTCACCGCGCCGGGCAGCGTGGGGGAGGACACGACGACGGTCCCCGCGTCGGCGGCGACGGCGACCGCGGAGATCCCGCCGGGCCGCGACCCGGCGGGCGCGGCCTCACCGCCGGCCGCGGGCAGCCGCCACAGCGCGGTCGGCGGCTCGGTCTCCCCGGTGGCGTCGGGGTCCGGGCGGGCCGACCGGAACAGCAGGTCGCCGTCGGGGGTGAAGACCGGCCCGGACTCGCCGGCCGTGCCCCGGGTCAGCCGCCGCGCCGGGGCCTCGCCCGCGGGGTCGACCTCCCACAGCGCGGTCCGGTAGCGGGTGCCGTCGGCGTCGAGCTCGGCGACCCCGGTGACCAGCCGCGTGCCGTCGGGGGACAGGGCGAGCCCGCCGAGGCGGGGGAGCGCGACGTAGGCGTCGAGGTCGTGGAAGGGGGTGTCGGTCACGCCGTCGGTTCTACCGCACGCCGCGCGGCGGACCGACCCCGTTCCGGACCGGTCAGGGGACGAGCAGCACCTTGCCGGTGGTGCGGCGGCCCTGCAGGTCGTCGTGCGCGGTGCGGGCGTCCGCCAGGTCGTAGCGGTGCCCGATCCGCACGTCGAGGCGGCCCGCGGCGACCTCGCCGTAGACGGCGGCGGCGCGGGTGCGCAGCTCGTCGGTGGTGGCGATGTAGTCGAACAGCTTCGGGCGGGTCAGGTACAGCGACCCGGCCGCGTTGAGCCGCTGCGGGTCGAACGGCTCGACCGGGCCGGACGCGGCGCCGTAGAGCACCAGCGTGCCGCGCGGGCGCACCGAGGCGAGGCTCGCGTCGAAGGTGGTGCGCCCCACCGAGTCGAACGCGGCGTGCACGCCCGCGCCGCCGGTGAGGTCGCGGACGGCGGCGGCCAGGTCGTCGACGGCGGTGTAGTCGATCACCTCGTCGGCGCCGGCGCCGCGGGCCAGCTCGGCCTTCTCCGGCGTCGACGTCGTCGCGATCACCCGGGCGCCCTTCGCGACGGCCAGCTGGGTGAGCAGCAGCCCGACGCCACCGGCGGCGGCGTGCAGCAGGATCGTCTCCCCGCCGCGCAGGGCGACACAGTCGTTGACCAGGAAGTGCGCGGTCATGCCCTGCAGTGCCGCGCCGACCGCGACGTCGTCGGCGACGCCCTCGGGCACCGGGACGGCCTTCGCCCAGGGCACGGCGACCTGCTCGGCGTAGCTGCCCAGGGTGTTGGCCCAGGCGATCCGGTCCCCGACCGCGACGCCGTCGACGTCCGCGCCCAGCGCGGTGACCCGGCCCGCACCCTCCAGCCCGGCGACGTAGGGCGTCTCCATCGGGTAGATGCCCTCGCGCTGGTAGGTGTCGATGAAGTTCACCCCGGCCGCGGCGACCTCCACCAGCACCTCGCCCGGACCCGGCACCGGGGCGTCGGTGTCGACGACCTCCAGCACCTCGGACCCGCCGGGCCTCGTCACCCGTACCGCACGCATGTGTCCTCCTCGTCGCTCGCCGCTGCTGACGGGCCCGATCATGCCCTCACGCGTCGCGGCGGAGCATCCGGGAGACGAGCACGACCGCGGCGACGGCGAACCAGCCCGCCGCGAGCCCGGTGCTCGACACGAGCCCGTCGGTCGGCAGCGGGTCGCGCAGCACGTCGACCCCGGCGGCCCAGCCGTCGGTGAGCAGGAACGGGCGGATCGGCTCCAGGGCGGGGATCGCGCCGAGCACCCCGGACAGGATGATCCCGCCGAGCACCGAGGACAGCACCACCAGCGGGTGCTCGGTGAACGACGACACCGCCAGCGCCACCGCGCCGACCGCGGCGAGCTGACCCAGCGTCCACAGCGCGACCAGGGCGATCCGGCCGGCCGCGGAGGTCAGGTCCAGCACCGAGCCGGACATCGTCAGCAGCGCACCGCCGTCGCCGACGACGGCGGGGGGCCCGATCAGCGCCCATCCCGCCACCAGCCCGACCACGCAGACCACCGCGACCGCGACCGCGGCCACCACCAGCACCCCGAACGCCTTCATCGCGACCAGCCGCAGCCGCCCCACCGGGGCCAGCAGCAGCCCGCGCAGGGTGCCGTGCTGGGCCTCCCCGGCGATCGCGTCCGCCGCCGCGACGGTGACCACCAGCGGCAGCAGCAGCGCCATCAGCAGGGTCAGCGCCGCGACGGGCAGGGTCAGCCCGTTCCCGACGACCTCGGAGAGCAGGCCGCGGCGCGGCCCGTCGGCCAGCACGAGCCCGACCGCCATCACGACCGGCACCGCGCCGAGCAGCGCGACCATCACCCAGGTCCGGGGCCTGCGCAGCACCCAGCGCAGCTCGGCCCCGAGCAGCCGCCGCCACGACACCGGCCGGGGCGGGGCGGGCGGGGCGCTCACGCGTCGCCCTCGGTGATCCGGGTGAACAGCTCCTCCAGGCCGGCGCGGCGCCGGGCCAGCCCGTGCACCGCCACCCCGGCCCCGACGAGGCCGGCGAACAGCCGCGGCCCGTCGGCGTCGGCGGCCAGGACGACGGCCGCGCCCTCGGCCCGGGCATCGGCGCCCGCGGCCCCGAGCTCCCGCAGCGCCGCCGCCGGGTCGGTGGTCGCGATCTCCCAGTCGCCGTCGGCGGCGCCGAGCAGCCGGTCCAGCGGTCCCGCCGCGAGCAGCGTGCCCTGCTTGAGCACGGCCACGTGCGTGCACACCGCCTCGACCTCCGACAGCAGGTGCGACGACAGCAGCACCGTCGCCCCGCCCGCCCGCAGCTCGGCGACGATCGTCCGGATCTCCCGCGTGCCGGCCGGGTCGAGGCCGTTGGTGGGTTCGTCGAGCACGACGAGCCGGCGCGGGACGAGCAGCGCCGCGGCCAGCCCGAGGCGCTGCTTCATCCCGATGGAGTAGCCGCGGAACCGGCGCCCGGCGGCCGCAGCCAGCCCGACCCGCTCCAGTGCCGCCTCCACCGCGGGCCGCACCTCACCGGCCGCGAGCCGCGGCTCGGTCGCCGCGACCCGGCGCAGGTTCTCCCGCCCGGACAGGAACGGGTGGAACCCCGGCCCCTCGACCAGCGCGCCGACGTCGGGCAGCGTCGTGGCGAGCCCGCCCGGCACCGGGAGCCCGAGCAGCTCGACGCTGCCCGAGGTCGGCGTGGTCAGCCCGAGCAGCATCCGGATCAGTGTCGTCTTGCCCGAGCCGTTGGGGCCGAGCATCCCGAACACCGACCCGGCCGGGACGTCGAGGTCCACCCCGTCGACGGCGGTGACCCGCCCGAACACCTTGCGCAGGTCCCGGACGCGGGCGGCCGGGAGCTGCTCGTCCGCGGTCCCGTCCGCCACGTGGCCGGCGGGGGCGGAGCGGGTGGTCGTCACCGGGCCAGGGCCTCGCCGAGGACGTCCGGGCCGACGGCACCGGCGGCGACGCGGCCGTCGTCGGCCAGGATCACCGAGCCCGCGTTCGTGGTGATCTCGCGGCCGGCGCCCCACGGTCCGGACACCGGGGTGCCGAGCGCGGACAGGTCCGGGCCCTGCCCGTCGCCGGAGCGCTGCGGGACCCGGCCGATGACCACGGTGTCCCAGCCCTCGCCGACGACGGTCGGCGCGGCGGCCCGTGCGGGTGTGCTGCCGGGGCTGCCGGTGCCGGGGTTGGCGGGGCCGGGGCGGATGCCGGGGCCGGGCTGCTTCACCGTCCCGGCGGTGCCGTCGCGGACGGTGGCGCCGGGCGGCGGGGTGAAGGTGAACAGGGCCGGGTCCTGCGGGCCGAACGTGACGTCGTCGAAGCCGATCCGCAGCACCGGGTCGGTCCCGGCGCCGAGGACGGTCAGCTCCAGCGGGGTCCGGGTCTGCGCGTCGACGGCGGAGCGGACCTCGCGCAGCACGGTGCGCTCACCGGGCTTCGGCGCCAGGACCAGGGTGTAGGCGGGGCGGCCGGCGACCTCGGTGGTGCCGTCGACCCGCAGCACGCTGGTGGCGCTCAGCCGCGCGACGACGGTCCGGGCGACCTCGGCCGGGTCCTTCGCGGCGTCGGCGTCCGGGGCGTGCCCCCGGCTCGGGAACCGGGTCGCGGTGCGGTCGGTGGAGTCGTAGGCCCAGGTCGTGGCGCCGTCGCGGACGTAGGTGCGCTCGCCGTCGTCGCTCGGGACGGCGAGGCGGCCGTCGCCGTTCCCGTCGGACCAGACCCGCGCGGTGGAGGTGCCGTCGGTCAGCCCGTCGGAGGGCAGGCCCGGCACGGCGGGCAGCCCCAGCCGGTTGTCGACGGCGACGGTGCCGGCCAGCGCGACCGGCTCCGCCGCGACGACCGAGGCGACGAGCTGCTCCGGCGTGACGGGCGGCAGCTCGGGGGCGGCGGAGGCCCGCGTGGTGAGCAGGCCCACCGACAGCGACACGATGAGGGCGACGGCCAGGACGGCCGCGAGGACCACGGCGATCCCGCCGCGTCGCAACCGGGATGCGGAGGTCATGACTCCAGAGTGCCCGAGTGTCACCCGATCGTGCAGCGGCCGGTCGGACCGACTCAGACCGACGCGGCGGCGGGCTCCGGCGCGGCGGCGTCCGCCGGGTCGCCGGTCGGGGTCGCGCGGGGGTCGGCGGCGGCCGGGCGGGTCGCGGTGCCGGCCCACACCCAGGCGGCCGCGGCGGCGGTCAGCCCGGCGCCGAGCACGTGCAGCGACACCAGCAGCTCCGGGACCCCGAGGGCGTACTGGACCCCGCCGAGCGCGCCCTGGGCGAGCACGACCACGACGAGCACCCGGAACCGGCGCAGCAGCGCCCGCGGGGCGGACACCGCGTGCAGCAGGAACCCGAGCCCGACCAGGGTGCCGAGGTAGAGGAACAGCGTGTCGACGTGCAGCTGCGCGAGCGCGGGGATCGGCACGTCCAGGCGCGGGGTCTCCGGGTCGCCGCCGTGCGGACCGGCCGCGGTGACCAGGGTCCCCGCGACGAGCAGGACGCCCAGCACCGCGGTGGAGAACAGCACCAGCCCACGCCCGGCGACGGGCACGGTGCGGGTCACCGGGCCGTCGGCCTCGCCGGCGGCGCCGACGAGCAGCACCGCGAACCAGACCAGCACCATCGAGGCCAGGAAGTGCAGCATCACCGTCCACCAGGCCAGCCCGAGCAGCACGGTGATCCCGCCGATGACGGCCTGCGCGACGACGCCGAGCGGCATCGCCAGCGCCAGCCCGGTGAGGCGGCGGCGCCGCGGCCGGGTGTACAGCGCGCCGAGCAGCGCCGCGCCCGCGGTGAGCACCACCAGGATGCCGAGCAGCCGGTTGGAGAACTCGATCCACATGTGCAGCGGAGCGATCTCGGCGTGGTCGACCGGGATCATGCTGCCCGGCTCGCACTGCGGCCAGGTCGAGCAGCCGAGGCCGGAGCCGGTGACCCGGACCACCGAGCCGGTCACCCCGATCCCGATCTGGGCGACGAGGTTCGCGATCGCCAGCCGGCGCATCAGCACCGGCGGGGTGGAGGGCACGCGCGACAGCAGCACACTACGCATCGTAGAAGATGGGGCTCAGGTCCAGCGCACCAGCCGCGACGCCGCCACCCCGGCGACGACGGCCCAGCCGGTCAGCACCAGCAGCGGCCCGGCCGCGGGGAACTCGCCCGCGCCGAGGGCCGAGCGCAGCGCCTCGGCCAGCGCCCCGGAGGGCAGCCACGGCGCGAGCGCCGCCAGCGGCCCCGGCAGGTCCGCCACCGGCACGACGATCCCACCGGCCAGCAGCAGCGCGAACCACACCAGGTTGGCGACGGCGAGCACGATCTCCGCGCGCAGCGTCCCGCCCAGCAGGATGCCCAGCGCCCCGAACGCGGCCGCGCCCAGCAGCACCGCCAGCGCGGCGCCGTCGAGCCGGGCACCGGCCGGGGACCAGCCCAGCAGCGCCGCCAGCACGCCGAGCAGCACCACCTGGATCACGACGACGGCGGCGACCGCGGCCAGCCGCCCGCACACCAGCAGCCAGCGGGGCAGCGCCGTCGCGGCCAGCCTGCGCAGCGCGCCGTAGCGGCGGTCGAAGCCGAGCGCGATGGCCTGGCTGGTGAACGCCGAGCTCATCACGGCCAGCGCCAGCATGGAGGCGAACAGCCACGCCACCCGCGGCTCCGGGGCGGGCACCGCGGGCACGAGCGTGAGCCCGGCCAGCAGGGCCGCCGGGATGAGCAGGGTCAGCAGCACCTGCTCGGCGTTGCGCAGCGCGAGCCGGGTCTCCAGGCCGCCCTGGGCCCGCAGCATCGTCAGCACCCGGCCGCGCCCGGGCGCGGGGGTGAACATGCCGTCGGGGAACGGTGGCGTCGTCCGCGGGGTCGTCACGAGCGCAGCTCCCGTCCGGTGAGGTCGAGGAAGACGTCCTCCAGGCTGCGCCGCACGACCTGGACGTCGTCGGCGAGCACGCCCTGGTCGGCGCACCACGAGGTGATGGCGGCGAGCGCGCCCGGGTCGATCCGGCCGCGGACCCGGTAGCGGCCGGGGGAGGTCTCGCAGCTGGCGTAGCCGGCGGGCAGCCGGGCGTCGAGACCGGCGACGTCCATCCCGGGCCGGGCCCGGAAGCGCAGCTCGGTCTGGTCGCCCGCGGTGAGCTGGGCGGGCGAGCCGTGCGCGACGACCCGGCCGTGGTCGATGATCACGACGTCGTCGGCGAGCTGCTCGGCCTCGTCCATCAGGTGGGTGGTCAGCAGCACCCCCACGCCGTCGCGGCGCAGCGCCCGGACCAGGTCCCACACCAGGTGGCGGGCCTGCGGGTCCAGACCGGCGGTCGGCTCGTCGAGGAACACCAGCTCCGGGCGCCCGACGACGGCGCACGCCAGCGCCAGGCGCTGCTGCTCCCCGCCGGACAGCCGCTTGTACGGGGTGCCCGCCCGCGGACGCAGGCCGAGCACGTCGATGAGCATGTCGACGTCGAGCGGGTGCGCGGCGCAGTCGGCGACCAGGTGCAGCATCTCCCCGGTCCGCACGGCCGGGTAGGCGCCGCCGCCCTGCGGCATGACGCCGACCCGGGGGCGGACGGCCTCGTCGGCCGGGTCGTGGCCGAGGACCCGCACCCGTCCGGCCGAGGGCGCCCGGAACCCGGTGCACACCTCGACGGTCGAGGACTTGCCGGCGCCGTTCGGGCCGAGCAGGGCGAGCACCTCGCCGCGGGCGAGGTCGAGGTCGATCCCGTCGACGGCGGTCGTGGCGCCGTAGCGCACGACGAGGCCGCGGATCTCCAGGGCGGCGCTCACCGGGCGGGCTCCTGGTCCGACGGCGCGCGGGTCCCGGCGCCGGTGTCGCCCGGGGTGCCGCTGCCGTCGGTGCCGCTGCCGTCGGTGCCGCTGCCGTCGGTGCCGCTGCCGTCGGTGCCGCTGCCGTCGGTGCCGCTGCCGTCGGTGCCGCTGCCGTCGGTGCCGCTGCCGTCGGTGCCGCTGCCGTCGGTGCCGCTGCCGTCGGTGCCGCTGCCGTCGGTGCCGCTGCCGTCGGTGCCGCTGCCGTCGGTGCCGCTGCCGTCGGTGCCGCTGCCGTCGGTGCCGCTGCCGTCGGTGCCGCTGCCGTCGGTGCCCCCGTCCGGGCGGGCCGGGTCACCGGCGTCGCCGGGGGAGCGGATCAGCCGGGCGACGACGTACAGCGCGAGGGTGTACATGGCCGCGCCCGCGGTGATGGCCAGCGGCAGCTGGAACCCGCGGAAGAAGAAGTCGGCGCCGGTGGGCGGCACGGCCAGCGCGAGCACGACCGACAGCAGCAGCAGGCCGCGGCGGTAGAACGGCATCGCCCGGGTCACGACCAGCGGCAGCAGCGCCCAGAACAGGTACCAGGGGTGCACGACGGGGCCGAGCAGCACGACGGCGCCGAGCCCGAGGCCGGTGCCGGTGACCGGGTCGACCCGCCCGCGCAGGCAGCCGAGCAGCAGCACGACCACGATCACCGCGATCGGCAGCACGAACAGGCTGCGCATCAGGCCCATCGTGGTCTCGGTGTGGTCACCGAGCCCGGCGAGTCTGCCGACCTGCCCGGCGAGCAGCCCCAGGTTGGTGCTGATCGACATGGGCGAGATGAGCACGCTGGGCGCGGACAGCCCGCGCACCCAGTTGAAGCCCAGCCCGGTGGCCAGGCTGAAGAAGGTGAGCACGGCCGCGGCGATCGCGGACAGCCAGGCCGTCATCACGGCCCAGTCGACGAGCCTGCCGCCGCGCCTGCGGACCAGGTACACACCGACGAAGCCCAGCGCGAGCAGCGCCGGGAGCTTCACCGAGGCCGCGGCGACGATCAGCGCGGCACCGCCGGTGATCCGCCACCACGGCTGGACGGTGTCGTCGCGCCCGAGCATCACCCAGAGCCCGAGCAGCAGCAGCGGCAGCATGATCGACTCGTTGTGGATGCCGCTGACCATGTGGAACAGCACCAGCGGGTTCGCCGCGCCGAGCCACAGGACGAGGCCGGCGTCGAGGTCGAACCGGGAGGCCAGCCGGGGCAGCACCCACACCATCAGCGCGACGCCGACCAGCGCGAGCACCCGGTGCTCGAGGATGCCGAGCACCACGTTCTCCCCGGACAGCGCCGTGATCCCGCGACCGAGGCCGAGGAACAGCGGGCCGTAGGGCGCCGGGGTGTCGCGCCAGACCGTGGGGATGCCGCGGACCAGCGGGTCGTCGATGCCGAGCGCCTGCGCCGGGCCGATCGAGTACGGGTCGATCCCGCGGGCGAGCGTCGCGCTCTGGGCGAGGTAGCTGTAGATGTCCTTCGAGAACATCGGCGGCGCCAGCGCCAGCGGCACCCCCCACAGGATCGCGGTGCGACCGAGCTCGCGGCGCTCGGGAGCGGGGTGGTGCGCCCCGCGGGTGGTGAGCATCCGGGCGATCCACAGCCAGGCCGTGACCACCATGAGCAGGCCCGCGTAGGTGACGGCGATCGCGAGGGTGACGTTGCGCGACGGCAGCCCGATCACGCGCAGCCCGTTGAGCGGGTTCGGCACCGGGAAGGCCCCGGACCCCAGCGCGCTGATCCCCATCAGGAGCGCGCCGGTCAGGCCGAGGATCCGCGCGATCCGGGCCTGCTCGCGCAGGCCGCGCCGGGCCCGGTGGCCGGTCGACGGCGGTGTGGCGGGGGGATCGGACGGCGCCGCACGCGTCGGGGGGTCGTCGCGCCCGGGCGGGGCGACCTCGGGCGTCACCATGGGAGAAGAGGCTAGTGGTGCGGCCACGGGGGGTCCGGTACCGGCCCTCACCTGCGGGTGGAGTGAGCCCGGTCACCACGGCGGGGGGTCTGTTTTGCCGTGCCGACCGATATACGCAACACTGATGTTGTGAAAACGGACCGGACAGCGCCGCGGCGCCTCGACGACCCTGCCTGCGGGCACGGCGTCGGCGGCGACGCCGTGGTGCCCGCCGCGTCCGGGACGGGTACCCGCGCCCTCGTGGCACGGGTGCTCATGGAGCAGGGTCCGGTCACGGCCGCCGTCGTGGCGGCCGAGCTGGAGCTCACCGAGGCCGCCGTGCGCCGGCACCTCGACGCGCTGATCGCCGACGGCGAGGCGGAGGTCCGGGCCCCGGCCCGGTCCGCCCGTCCGCGCGGCCGGGGCCGTCCGGCCCGGGAGTACCTGCTCACCGACACGGGCCGGGTCCGGTTCGGGCACGGGTACGACGACCTGGCCACCCAGGCGCTGCGCTTCCTCGCCGAGACGGCGGGGGAGGAGGCGGTCGACGCCTTCGCCCGGCACCGGGTGCGCGAGCTGCTCGGGTCCGACCTCGACGCGGTGACCGCCCCGGCGGAACCCGCGGAACGGGTCGAAGCGCTCGCCCGGGTGCTCAGTGCCCGCGGCTACGCTGCGCAGGCCCGCCACGGCGGGTTCGGGGTGCAGCTGTGCCAGCACCACTGCCCGGTGGCCCACGTGGCCACCGAGTTCCCGGAGCTCTGCGAGGCCGAGACGCGTGCCTTCGCCGAGCTCCTGGGCACGCACGTGCAGCGGCTGGCCACCATCGCCCGCGGCGACGCCGCGTGCACCACACACGTCCCGCTCGAGGATCCCGAACTCCTCGCGCGGGCACGAGGTAAGAAGCAAGGCCGTTCCGTCACCGTGAGTGGGAGAACCACTGCGCAGGTGCGGCAGGTGCAAGAAGAAGGGGGCCCCGCCGACGGCGGGACCTTCTCCCACCACGGTCCCCGAAAGGGAGGCAGTCCTTATGACGACCACTCCTGATGTGCGCACCGAGCTCACGCAGGAGGAGACGATCGCGGCGCTCGGCCGGTACGACTTCGGCTGGGCCGACTCCGACGAGGCGGGCTCCATCGCGAAGCGTGGCCTGTCCTCCGAGGTCGTCGCCGACATCTCCCGCCTGAAGAGCGAGCCCGAGTGGATGCTGGAGTTCCGGCAGAAGGCGCTCGACATCTTCGGCAAGAAGCCGATGCCGCGCTGGGGCTCCGACCTGTCCGGGATCGACTTCGACAACATCAAGTACTTCGTGCGCTCCTCGGAGAAGCAGGCCGCCACCTGGGACGACCTGCCCGAGGACATCAAGAACACCTACGACAAGCTGGGGATCCCGGAGGCCGAGAAGGCCCGCCTGGTCTCCGGTGTCGCCGCGCAGTACGAGTCCGAGGTCGTCTACCACTCGATCCGCGAGGACCTCGAGCAGCAGGGCGTCATCTTCCTGGACACCGACACCGCGCTGAAGGAGCACCCGGAGCTGTTCCGGGAGTACTTCGGCTCGGTCATCCCGTCCGGTGACAACAAGTTCTCCGCCCTGAACTCCGCGGTCTGGTCCGGTGGCTCCTTCATCTACGTCCCGCCGGGCGTGCACGTCGACATCCCGCTGCAGGCCTACTTCCGGATCAACACCGAGAACATGGGCCAGTTCGAGCGGACGCTGATCATCGTCGACGAGGGTGCCTACGTGCACTACGTCGAGGGCTGCACCGCGCCGATCTACAAGACCGACTCGCTGCACTCGGCCGTCGTCGAGATCGTGGTCAAGAAGGGCGGCCGCTGCCGCTACACCACGATCCAGAACTGGTCGAACAACGTCTACAACCTGGTCACCAAGCGCGCCAAGGCAGAGGAGGGCGCGACCATGGAGTGGGTCGACGGCAACCTCGGCTCCAAGGTGACCATGAAGTACCCGGCCGTGTGGCTGATGGGCGAGCACGCCAAGGGCGAGGTCCTCTCGATCGCGTTCGCGGGCGAGGGCCAGCACCAGGACGCCGGCGCCAAGATGGTCCACCTCGCGCCCAACACCTCCTCGACGATCGTGTCGAAGTCGGTGGCGCGCGGCGGCGGGCGTACGTCCTACCGCGGCCTGGTCCAGGTCAACCCGCGCGCGAAGAACTCCCGTTCGACGGTGAAGTGCGACGCGCTGCTGGTCGACACGATCTCGCGCTCGGACACCTACCCCTACGTCGACATTCGCAACGACGACGTGTCGATGGGGCACGAGGCCACCGTCTCCAAGGTCTCCGACGACCAGCTCTTCTACCTGATGAGCCGCGGTCTGACCGAGGACGAGGCCATGGCCATGGTCGTGCGCGGGTTCGTCGAGCCCATCGCGCGCGAGCTGCCGATGGAGTACGCGCTGGAGCTGAACCGGCTGATCGAGCTGCAGATGGAGGGTTCCGTCGGATGACGACGAGTGACGTTGCCGGCCTCGCGCCCGAGCTGAAGGGCGCCAAGGAGGGGCAGGGCGAGGTCCCGATCGCCTCGGCCGGCGAGCGCTTCCAGTCCTTCGACGTGGAGGCGTTCGAGGTCCCCGGTGGCCGCGAGGAGAACTGGCGGTTCACCCCGCTGCGCCGGCTCAAGGGCCTGCACGACGGCAGTGCCGCGTTCGAGGGCACCGCGCCGGTCTCGGTCACCGAGGCCGCCGGGGTGACCGTCGAGAAGGTCGGCCGCGACGACGCCCGGATCGGCGAGGGCGGTGTCCCGTTCGACCGGGTCGCCGCCGCGGCCTGGTCCGGGTTCGGCGAGGCCACCCTGGTCACCCTGGACGGGGAGAAGCTCGACCCGGTGACGATCACCGTGGACGGCCCCGGCGAGGGCGTCACGGCGGCCGGCCACCTGCACATCCGCACCACCCCGCACACGCAGGCGACGGTCGTCGTCGTGCACCGGGGGTCGGGCGTGCTGGCCGACAACACCGAGGTCGTCCTGGGCGACGGCTCGCAGCTCACGCTGGTCGTGACCGAGGAGTGGGCCGACGACGCCGTGCACGTGGGCGCCGAGCACTACTCGATCGGGCGCGACGCCACCCTGCGGGCCACCACGGTCCAGCTGGGCGGCGACCTGGTCCGGGTCTCCTCGACCGTGCGCTACGCCGGCCCCGGCGGCGACGCCGAGCTCATCGGGCTCGGCTTCACCGACGCCGGCCAGCACCTCGAGCAGCGGCTGCTGGTGGACCACGCGATGCCGAACTGCAAGTCCAACGTGCTTTACAAGAACGCGCTGCAGAGCCTCACGAAGGACTCCTCGCACGTGGTGTGGATCGGCGACGTGCTGATCCGGGCCGCCGCCGAGAACACCGAGACCTTCGAGTTCAACCGGAACCTGGTGCTCACCGAGCACTGCCGCGCCGACTCCGTGCCCAACCTGGAGATCGAGACCGGCGAGATCGTGAGCGCGGGCCACGCCAGCGCCACCGGGCGGTTCGACGACGAGCAGCTGTTCTACCTGCGCAGCCGCGGCATCCCCGAGGACCAGGCCCGTCGCCTGGTCGTCCGCGGGTTCTTCGGCGAGGTCCTGAACAAGATCACGCTGCCGGAGCTCAAGGAGCGCCTCGAGGCGGCCGTCGAGGCCGAGCTCGCGCTCACCGGCGTCTGAGCGCAGCTCGGCACCGATTCCGCACACTTTCCCGAATACGGAGCGACCACCACCGATGTCCACTCTGGAGATCAAGGACCTGCACGCCTCGGTCGAGACCGAGGACGGCCCCAAGGAGATCCTGCGCGGTGTGAACCTCACCGTCCGCGCGGGCGAGACGCACGCGATCATGGGGCCGAACGGCTCCGGCAAGTCCACGCTGGCCTACGCCATCGCCGGGCACCCCAAGTACACCGTGACCAGTGGCGAGGTGCTGCTGGACGGCGAGAACGTCCTGGAGATGTCGGTCGACGAGCGGGCGCGGGCCGGGCTGTTCCTGGCCATGCAGTACCCGGTCGAGGTCCCGGGCGTGTCGATGGCGAACTTCCTGCGCTCGGCGGCCACCGCCACCCGCGGCGAGGCGCCGAAGCTGCGGACCTGGGTCAAGGAGGTCAAGGAGGCCATGGCCGGCCTCGACATCTCCCCGGAGTTCGCCGACCGCTCGGTCAACGAGGGCTTCTCCGGCGGTGAGAAGAAGCGCCACGAGGTGCTCCAGCTCGAGCTGCTGAACCCGAAGTTCGCCGTGCTCGACGAGACCGACTCCGGCCTCGACGTCGACGCCCTGCGCGTCGTGTCCGAGGGCGTGAACCGGTACCGGTCGAGCGGCGAGACCGGCGTCCTGCTGATCACGCACTACACGCGGATCCTGAACCACATCAAGCCGGACCGCGTGCACGTGTTCTCCGGCGGCCGCGTCGTCGAGTCCGGCGGCCCCGAGCTGGCCGACGAGCTGGAGAAGAACGGCTACGTCCGGTTCACCCAGGCCGACAAGGCGGCGGCGGACCAGAAGGCACTGGCCTGACCATGACCCTCACCCACGGAACCGGGACCACGGCCGGCCTCGACGCCGACGCCGTGGCCCGGATCCGGGCGGACTTCCCGATCCTCGCGCGCACCGTGCGCGAGGAGAAGCCGCTGGTCTACCTCGACTCCGGTGCGACCTCCCAGCGGCCGCGCCAGGTGCTCGACGCCGAGCGCACGTTCCTGGAGCGGCACAACGCGGCCGTCCACCGGGGCGCGCACCAGCTCGCCGAGGAGGCCACCGACGCCTACGAGTCCGCCCGGTCACGCATCGCGGCGTTCGTCGGTGCGAACGACGACGAGGTCGTGTTCGTCAAGAACGCGACCGAGGGCATCAACCTGGTCGCCTACGGCCTGGGCAACGCCTCGGTCCGGACCGGGCTCGACGCCGCCTCCGAGCGGTTCGCGCTCGGCCCCGGTGACGAGGTCGTCGTGACCGAGCTGGAGCACCACGCGAACCTCATCCCGTGGCAGGAGCTGTGCCGGCGGACCGGCGCGACCCTGCGCTGGTACTCCGTCACCGACGACGGCCGGATCGACCTCGACTCGCTCGAGCTCACCGACCGGACGCGGGTCGTGGCCTTCACCCACCAGTCGAACGTCACCGGCGCCGTCGCGCCGGTCGCGCAGCTGGTGGAGCGGGCCGCCGCGGTCGGCGCGCTGACCGTGCTCGACGCCTGCCAGTCGGTGCCGCACATGCCGGTCGACCTGCACCGGCTCGGGGTGGACTTCGCGGTCTTCTCCGGGCACAAGATGCTCGGGCCCTCCGGGGTCGGCGTCCTCTACGGCCGCCGGGAGCTCCTCGAGGCGCTCCCGCCGTTCCTCACCGGTGGCTCGATGATCGAGACCGTCCGGATGGAGGGCGCGACCTGGGCGCCGCCGCCGCAGAAGTTCGAGGCCGGGGTGCCGATGACGTCGCAGGCCGTCGGCCTCGGCGCCGCGGTCGACTACCTCGGGGCGATCGGGATGGACACCGTCGCCGCGCACGAGGCGTCGCTGACCGCGGCGGCGCTCGAGCAGCTGTCCGCGATCGACGGGCTGCGCATCGTCGGCCCGCCCGGGGCGGAGCTGCGCGGGGGAGCGGTGTCGTTCGTCGTGGACGGCATCCACGCCCACGACCTGTCCCAGGTGCTCGACGACGCCGGCGTCGCCATCCGCGTGGGTCACCACTGCGCGTGGCCGCTGCACCGGCGCTTCGGCATCGTGGCCAGCGCCCGGGCGTCGTTCGCGGTGTACAACACCCTGGACGAGGTCACCGCGCTGGCCGACGGGGTGCGCGCCGCCCAGAAGTTCTTCGGGACGGTGTGACGTGCAGCTGCAGCAGATGTACCAGGAGATCATCCTGGACCACTACCGTGACCCGCACGGCGCCGGTCTGCGCGAGCCGTACGACGCCGAGACCCACCACGTGAACCCCACCTGCGGGGACGAGGTCACGCTGCGGGTCAAGGTCGACGGGGACGTGGTCACCGACGTGTCCTACGAGACGCTGGGCTGCTCGATCAGCCAGGCGTCGGTGTCGGTGCTGCACGACCTCGTCGCCGGGAAGCCGGTCGGCGAGGCGTGGAAGATCATGGCGTCGTTCCAGGAGATGGCCCAGGGACGCGGCAGGGTCGAGCCCGACGAGGACGTCATCGGCGACGGCGTGGCCTTCGCCGGCGTCGCCAAGTACCCGGCGCGGGTCAAGTGTGCTCTCCTGGGCTGGATGGCATTCAAGGACGCGGTGAGCCGCACCGACGCCCGCATCGAGAACTCCGAGGGGAGTCCGGCATGAGCGAGACCACCGAACAGAGCACCTCCGAGGACGTGGTGCGCGGCGCGGCGGGCATGCCCGAGCCGCCCGCCCGGGCCGACGCCGGTGACGGCGCGACCCTCGAGGCCCTGGAGGAGGCGATGAAGGACGTCGTCGACCCCGAGCTGGGCATCAACGTCGTCGACCTCGGCCTCGTCTACGGCATCGACCGGGACGGCGGGACCGCGGTCATCGACATGACGCTGACCTCGGCGGCCTGTCCGCTGACCGACGTGATCGAGGAGCAGACCCGCTCCGCGCTCACCGCCGGTCCCGACGGCGGCCTCGTCGACGACGTCCGGATCAACTGGGTCTGGATGCCGCCGTGGGGCCCCGAGAAGATCACCGAGGACGGCCGCGAGCAGCTGCGCGCCCTCGGCTTCCGGGTCTGACGACCCCGCACCGACCCGACGGGCCGGATCCCCACCCGGGGTCCGGCCCGTCGTCGTCTCACCGGAAGTAGACCTCCCGCAGCCGGTCCTCCAGCCCCGCGACGGCGCCGGTGTCGACACCGAGGTGCTCCTCCAGCGCGTCCCGGACGTGGGCGGGGGAGGTGAGGTCGTGCCGCTGTGGGTCGCCGTCGGCGGTGCGCACGGTGAGCCGGGTCCCGTCGAGGGTGGTCCGGTGCTCCGGGGTGGTGCGCGCGGCGACGAGCCCGGTCCGGAAGTGCGACGCCGGGTGGTGGGTCAGGTACCAGGAGCCCATCGCGTAGTCGACGTCCGGGGCGGGGACCAGGTCGAAGACGTACTGGTCGGCCCAGTCACCGCTGCCGCGCCGCTGCAGGACCCAGGCGCCGTGGTCGTCGCGGGCGTAGCGGTAGGTCGCCTGCGGGGTGGGCTGCTCCAGTCCGGCGACGAGCCGCAGCGCGGTGGTCGGCACCGTCGAGCCGAACCCGGCGTCGACGGTGAAGCGGCCCTCCGTGGTGTCGACGAGGGTGAGCCGGTGGGTGCGCGACGTCGGCGGGTCCGCCGGGGCCAGGCCCAGGCGGACCCGGCCGACGAGCGGGGTGACCTGGTACCCCACCGCGGCCAGCACGTCGTACAGCAGGCGGTTGTGCTCGAAGCACCAGCCGCCGCGCCGGCCGTTCACCAGCTTCGCCGCGACGCCGTCGGAGGTGGTCGGCGGCTCGACGCCGGTGAACGGGTCGAGGTTCTCGAACGGGATGGTCGCGTTGTGCGCGGTCACGACCCGGTCGAGCAGCGCCCGGTCCGGTGTCGCCCGGTCGACCCCGAGGAGGTCGAGGTACGCGGCGGCTGAGGTGGTCACCGTGCTCGTCATGGTGCCCGAGGCTGTCACCTCGACCCGGGTTCAGGTCAAGGATCAGCGTTCGCGGGCGCCGCGCAGTGCCCACGCCCGCAGGTGGGAGTAGCCGCGGGTGTGCAGTGTCGCGATCCGCCGCAGGTCGAAGCGCGGGTCGTCGCGCAGCGACTCGAACATCTCCTTGTCGACCAGCACCGTGTCCGGGCGGGCCTCGGAGGTGAGCCGGGCCGCGACGTTGACGACCTCGCCGTAGACGTCGCCGTAGCGGGCCAGCACCATGCCGTGGGCGAGGCCGATCCGCAGCTGCGGCAGCGCCGGCTCGGTCCGGACCCGGTCGCGCAGGCCGAGCGCGATGGCCGCGGCGTCGGCGGGGTGCTCGGTGACGTAGAGGACCTCGTCGCCGACGGTCTTGATCACCCGGCCCCGGCCGTTCGCGATGACCTCGGTCGTCACCGAGCCGAACCGCTCGATCATCTCGCCGAGCTCGTCCATCGACCTGCGGCGGGTGGTGCGGGTGAAGCCGACCATGTCGGCGAACCCGACCGACAGCGGCCAGGTGTCGGCCGCGATGTCCGCGGCGTCCATCCGCTGCGCCCCCGCGACCCAGCGCGACGCCGTCGCAGCGAGGTGGCGCCGCCACACGTAGGACTGCAGCGACTCCAGCTCGGGCAGCACGTCGGCGGCGAGCCGGGCCGCGTCGCGCGGGGTCAGCTCGCCGATGTGCGCGGCGGCGACCTGGGCGAGCATGCCGATCTGCCACTCGGCGAGCCGCGACAGCGACTGCGCGACCGCGCGGGCGACGGCCTCGCGGGCGTTCTTGTCGGGCAGCCAGTCCCGGGTCAGCCGGGCGACGGTGCTGGCCGCCTCCAGGTCGGCGCGGGTGTAGACCCGGTCCTCCGGATCCGAGTCCGCGAACCCCAGCGCCCGCCAGAGCCGCCCCGACTCCTCCGGGTCGAGCCCCGCGGCCTCCACCAGCTCGTCGCGGGTGAACTCGCGGGGCGCGCCCAGGATGAACTCGTCCAGCGCCCCGTCGTCGATCCCGCTCCAGTCGATGGAGGCGGGGTCGGGCATCGGACGGGGCGGTCCGGGTTCGGACGTCACGCGATCACGTGGTGTGCACGACGAGCACGTCCACGCCGGCACGGCGGGTCGCGTCGGCGGGCACCGAGCCGAGCAGCCGCCCGGAGAAGGTGTTCAGACCGCGGTTGCCGATCACGAGCAGGTCGGCGCTGTGCTCCTTGACGGCCTTGCGGAGCACGTCGACCGGCGCGCCGTCCTCGGCGAAGGTCGAGACGTCCTTCGCGCCGGCGGCGGCGGCCCGGTCGGAGGCCTCGCGCAGCGCCTCCTCGGCGGGGGTCCAGCCGGTGACGAGGAAGGCCTCGTCCTTCAGCGCGTCCTCCGCGGCCGAGGTGTCCTCGCGGCTGGCCGGGGTGTAGGCGGAGACGATGACCAGTTTCGCGCCGCTGTCCGCGGCCACCCCGGCCGCGCGCTCGACGGCCGCGAACGACGTCGACGAGCCGTCGGTGCCGACGACGATGGTCTTGTATGCGGACACAGGTGCCTCCCGGGGGAACGGTCGCGCGTCGCCGGGCCTGCGGCCGGCGTCACCGCGTGCGATGACGTTACTACGTGGTATCCGATCAACTTGTCCCGACTCCCTCCCGTCATCGCCCTTTCGAGTGAAATGCGGCGGCCGATCGCAGCATGTGCGCTCGTACGGGTGGCGGAGCGGCCCGGAACACACCGGCCATCCCGGCGAGGGTGCCGGTCAGGTCGTCGCGGCCGGTGAGGAACGCCCGGCCGCTGCGGCCGGCGAAGAACGCGTCGAAGAAGTCCGGCACCAGCCGCGGCGGCATCTCCAGCACGGTGCGCAGCCCGTGCCGGCGCAGGCGGTGCACCGCGCGGGCCGACCGGGGCCAGAGCAGCCGGCGGGCCGCCGTCGTCGCGGCGGCGGGGTCGTGCGGCAGGTGCCGGGCCAGCTCCGCGGCGAGCTGCGGGGCCAGCCCGAGCGCGGGGGCGACGCTGAACCCGGTCGCAGGGTGCACCAGCGGGGTCGCCGCCCCGAACCCGACGGGGTGCCGTGGGCCGCGCGGGGTGTCGACCGGGAAGCGGACCCGCTCGACGGGGGCGTCGTCGGGCACGGTGACCCCCGCCCCGGCGAGCCGGGCCGCGAGCCGGTCGCGCAGCTCGGGCAGCCCCAGGCCCGGCCGTCGCGCCAGGGAGGTCTCCTCCAGCAGGACGGTGCCGTCGCCGTAGGGGACGGCGTAGAGGAACGTCGGCCAGTCCGTCCACCCCGGGCGGTGCGGGCCGGGGGAGCGCCAGTCCATGAAGACGGCCTCGCCGGGCCCCACCACCGGCGCGGCCACCCGCTCGTCGACGACGACGCCCCACGCGGTCTGCTCGGTCCCGCCCGCCGGGCCGGGGCGCAGCCGCGACGGTGCCCCGGTGGCGTCGACGACCAGGGCCGCGTCGACGACCCGCGCCGCGTCGTCCCGCGGGGCCCCGCCGTCGCCGGCGTCGCCGCTCCCGCCCCGGCCGCCCGGAGGGTGCAGCCGCACCCGGTACCGGTGGCCGTCGGGCCGGACGTCGTCGGCGGCGGCGCGCCCGGCCAGCACCGTGACCCCGGCGAGCCGGGCGTCGAGGTGGGCGCGCAGCCCGGCGGTGTCGAGCACCGCGTACGGGCCCAGCGCGCGGGTGCCACCGCCGGGCAGCACGGCCACCGCCTCCGGCCGGGTCGCGACCATCGCCGCCGGCAGGTGCGGGGGCAGCTCCTCGGGCCACGCGCAGTAGGTCGCCGTCCACGCCCGCTCCGGGGCGGGGTCGGCGAGCGTGGTGCGCAGCCCGGCCTCCGCGCACGCCGCCGCGAGCGCCCGGCCGGCCGGACCGCCGCCGAGGACCAGCACGTCGGCCACCGTCGTGCCGGGGGTGCCCGACCGGCTCGACGACGCCGTCCCGCTCGTCGTCCCGGTCACTGTGGGCCCGGCCGGTGCCGCCCGGCGGACAGGCTGCCGCCGTCGATCCGCAGGGTGGCCCCGGTGACCCAGGACGCGGCGTCGGAGACGAGGAACGCGACCGCCTCGGCGACGTCCGCGGGCTCGCCGAGGCGCCCCAGCGGGTAGCCCGCGACGACGGACGCCTCGTCGTGGGCGTAGAGCGCCTCGGCGAACCGCGTCCGCACCACGGCGGGGGCGACGGCGTTGACCCGGATGCCGGGGCCGAGCTGGCCGGCCAGCTCCTCGGTCAGGGTGAGCAGCGCGGCCTTCGACGCCCCGTAGGCCCCGATGACGCCGGTGGGCCGCAGCGCCGCGACCGAGGCGACGTTGACGACGGCGCCGCCGTGCGCGCCCATCCAGACCCGGTGCGCCTGCTGGACGAACCCGAGGGCGGCGACCACGTTGACGTCGAGGATCTTGCGGACGGCGTCGAGGTCGGCCTCGACCAGCGGCCCGTGCTGGGGGTTGATCCCGGCGTTGTTGACCAGCACGTCCAGCGAGCCGAACGCGGCCACCGTCGCCTCCGCCGCGGCGGCCCGGTGCGCCGCGTCCCCGACGTTGCCGGCGACGGCGAGCACCCGGCCGGTGCCGGCCCCCGCGCCGGCCGCGAGCTCCGCCGCCGCCGCGTCGAGCTCCGGGGCGCGCCGACCGGTGATCGCCACCGACGCGCCGCGCGCCAGCAGCGCGGCGGCGACGCCGTACCCGATGCCCCGCGAGGCGCCGGTGACCAGTGCCGCCCGACCGGCCAGGGAGGTGAGATCGGTCATGGGGCCCGACCCTACGTGGGGAATCGGGTGGACCCGGCCGGTAGTCTGGACGCGTGATCCTGATCGAGTAGACCGGCGCCCCGGGCACGACCGTGCCCGCATCCGGTCCTCTCAGCGTCACTCCTCGTCCTCCGTCTGGAGCTCTTCCACGTGATCACCACGACCGACCTCGAACTGCGCGCCGGATCCCGCATCCTGCTCTCCGGTGCCACCCTGCGGGTGCAGCCCGGCGACCGGATCGGTCTGGTCGGGCGCAACGGCGCGGGCAAGACCACCTCGATGCGGGTGCTGGCCGGCGAGGGCGAGCCGTACTCCGGGCAGCGGAGCGCGAACTCCCCGGTCGGCTACCTGCCGCAGGACCCGCGTGAGGGCGACCTGTCGGTCACGGCGAAGGACCGGGTGCTCTCGGCCCGCGGCCTGGACGTGCTGCTGGCGAAGATGGAGAAGGCGCAGACGGCGATGGCCGAGCTGGCCGACCCGGCCGCGAACGACAAGGCGGTCCGCGAGTACGGACGGCTCGAGGAGCGGTTCTCCGCCCTCGGCGGCTACGCCGCGGAGTCCGAGGCCGCGCGGATCTGCACGCACCTGGGGCTGCCCGAGCGGGTGCTGGCCCAGCCGATGCGCACGCTCTCGGGCGGTCAGCGCCGGCGCGTGGAGCTGGCCCGGATCCTGTTCGCCGCATCCGACGGCGGGTCGCAGTCGGCGACCACGCTGCTGCTCGACGAGCCCACCAACCACCTCGACGCCGACTCGATCACCTGGCTGCGCGGGTTCCTGCAGCAGCACGAGGGCGGTCTGGTCGTCATCAGCCACGACACC
Organism: Pseudonocardia sp. TMWB2A; assembly: GCF_017312135.1. NCBI lineage: Bacteria > Bacillati > Actinomycetota > Actinomycetes > Pseudonocardiales > Pseudonocardiaceae > Pseudonocardia > Pseudonocardia sp. TMWB2A. Next base: position 4,010,351 of record NZ_QKQY01000002.1, on the reverse strand, counting down.
GACCTGCTGGCCGCGGTGGTGAACAAGGTCTGGTTCCTCGACGCGACCCGCGGCGAGGCCGACCAGTACAACATGGACTGGAAGCGGTACCTGGAGGCGCGCTCCACCGACGAGAAGCGTCGTCGCCGCGAGCGGGCCAACGCCGAGAAGAAGGCGTCCGCACTGCACGTCCAGGCCGCCAAGATGGGCGCGAAGGCCACCAAGGCCGTCGCCGCCAAGAACATGGCCCGCCGGGCCGACGCGCTGCTCGCCGGTCTCGACGACGAGCGTCAGGCCGACCGCGTCGCGCACATCCGGTTCCCGACCCCGGCGCCCTGCGGGCGCACCCCGCTCACGGCGGAGAACCTGTCCAAGGCCTACGGGTCGCTGGAGGTGTTCACCGGGGTGGACCTCGCGGTGGACCGCGGGTCGAAGGTCGTGGTGCTGGGCTTCAACGGTGCCGGCAAGACGACGCTGCTGCGGATCCTGGCCGGCACCGAGGAGTCCGACTCCGGCGGGGTCGTGCCCGGCCACGGGCTGCGACGGGGCTACTTCGCCCAGGAGCACGACACGCTCGACATGGACGCCTCGGTCTGGGACAACATCCGCCACGCCAGCCCGGACGCCGCCGAGCAGCAGCTGCGGACCCTGCTCGGGTCGTTCATGTTCTCCGGGGAGCAGCTCGAGCAGCCCGCCGGGACGCTGTCCGGCGGTGAGCGGACCCGGCTCGCCCTGGCCGGTCTGGTGTCCTCGGCGGCGAACGTGCTGCTGCTCGACGAGCCGACGAACAACCTGGACCCGGCCAGCCGCGAGCAGGTGCTCGACGCGCTGCGCCGCTTCGAGGGCGCGGTCGTGCTCGTCACCCACGACCCGGGTGCGGTCGAGGCGCTGGAGCCGGACCGGGTGATCGTCCTGCCCGACGGCACCGAGGACCACTGGTCGGCCGACTACCTGGAACTCGTCCAGCTCGCGTGACCGGTCACCGCACGCCGCGGTGATCACCCGACCGGACCACCAAGATCATCGGACGTGTCCGGGCCGTACCGCGTGCGGCCGTCGGAATCGTGCACGACCCGTTCCGACGGGGTAATGCATTGCGCTGCCCGACGGATGACGATTCCGAACGGTACCCGCAGTGCTGCGCCGTTCGGGGTAACCGTTCGCCGATCGCGTTTTCCGCGTTCTGGTCATAAATCGTCAACTGGATCATCATGGCCTGATCGTCGCGCCTGATGCGGCGGTCCGCGGGGGCATCCGCGGAGGGGATGAGGAGGGCCGATGGCCGAGCTCAAGAAGGGCGCCCGGATCACCGGGACGCAGCGGGGCAAACTCGCTGCCGACCTGAAGAAGAAGTACGAGAAGGGCGCCAGCATCCGTTCGCTGGCCGAGCAGACCGGGCGGTCGTACGGATTCGTCCACCGGGTGCTGTCCGAGACGGGTGTGACGCTGCGCGGGCGCGGCGGCGCCACCCGTACCAAGAAGAAGTAGTCCTCTCGTCGGCGCCGCCGACCGGGTCGAGAAGCGAGCCCGGGGCGGCGTCGTCGTGTGTCCGGGGTGCGTCGTGGGGCGCCGCGCGCGGGACCACCGCGCCCGCCCGCCGTACGCGCCGTAACGTGAACCCTCGCCGTCCACCACCGGCGAAGGGGAACACCGTTGGATCGCCCGCTCACCCTGATGCGCGGGGTCATCCGGGGGGCGGACTCGACGTCCATCCGCCGTGGCTCCATCGCGCCGGGCACCTGGCCCAGGATCTGGGGCTTCGTCCGGCCCTACCGCCGCTGGCTGCTGTCCTACCTGGCCCTGACCACCGTCACCGCGGTGATCGGGGTCGCGACGCCGGTGCTGGCCGGGCGCGTGGTCAACACGATCGTCGCGGCGAACGAGCTGCCCGACGCCGCCCGCGTCGTGATGGTGATCGCCGGGGCGATCGCCGGGATGGCCGTCCTGGAGGCGGTGGTCGGGCTCGCCGGCCGCTGGTTCTCCGCGCGGCTCGGTGAGGGACTCATCGAGGACCTGCGGGTCGCGGTGTTCCGCCACGTCCAGTCGATGCCGCTGGCGTTCTTCTCCCGCACCCGGACCGGGGCGCTGGTCAGCAGGCTCAACAACGACGTGATCGGCGCCCAGACCGCCATCACCGGCACCCTGTCCACGGTGCTGTCCAACAGCATCCAGCTCGTGCTGGCCATCGCGGTCATGATCGGTCTGGCCTGGCAGGTCACCGTGCTGGCGATGCTGCTGCTGCCGGTGTTCGTGCTCCCGGCCCGGCGGATGGGGACCTGGCTCGCCGAGCTGCGCCGCGAGGCCGCCGAGCTCAACGCCACCATGGGCAACCAGATGACCGAGCGCTTCTCCGCGCCCGGCGCCACCCTGGTGAAGCTGTTCGGCGACCCCGACTCCGAGGCCGCCGTCTTCCGCGGCCAGGTGTCGCGGGTGCGCGACATCGGTGTCCGGTCGGCGATGGTGTCGCGGCTGTTCGTCACCGCGCTGCAGCTGGTGTCGGCGCTGGCCCAGGCCATGATCTACGGCCTCGGCGGCTACCTCGCGGTGACCGGGGCGATCCCCGCGGGCACCGTCGTCGCGCTCGGGCTGCTGCTGACCCGGCTCTACACCCCGATGACGGCGCTGGCCAACGCCCGCGTCGACGTGATGACCGCGCTGGTCGCCTTCGAGCGGGTCTTCGAGGTGCTCGACCTGCGCCCGATGCTGACCGAGCGGCCCGACCCGGCCGCGCTGCCCGACGGCCCCGTCGACGTCGCCCTGCGCGGGGTCCGGTTCACCTACCCCAGCGCCACCGACGTCTCCCTGGCCTCGCTGGAGGAGGTCGCGGTGCTCGACCAGCGGGTCAACGCCGAGGTGCTGCACGGCGTCGACCTGCACGTCCACGGCGGGGGGCTGCTGGCCCTGGTCGGGTCGTCCGGGGCCGGGAAGTCCACGCTCGCGTCGCTGGTCCCACGTCTCTACGACGTCGACGCCGGCTCGGTCGAGCTGTCCGGGGTGGACGTGCGGGACCTGTCGTTCGCCACGCTGCGCGGGGCCGTCGGCATGGTCACCCAGGACGGGCACCTGTTCCACGACACCATCGCCGGGAACCTGCGCTACGCCTCGCCCGCCGCCACCGACGACGAGATGGTCGACGCGCTGCGCCGCGCCCGGCTCGGCGACCTGCTCGACACGCTGCCCGACGGCCTCGACACCGTGGTGGGGGAGCGCGGCTACCGCCTGTCCGGCGGCGAGCGCCAGCGCCTGACCATCGCCCGGCTGCTGCTGGCCCGCCCGCGGGTGGTGATCCTCGACGAGGCCACCGCCCACCTCGACTCCGAGTCCGAGGCCGCGGTGCAGGAGGCACTGGCCGAGGCGCTGGTCGGGCGGACCGCGATCGTCATCGCGCACCGGCTGTCCACCGTGCGGGCGGCCGACCGGATCGCGGTGCTGGAGGGCGGGCAGGTCGTCGAGTCCGGCACCCACGACGAGCTGCTGGCCGCCGACGGCCGCTACGCCACGCTCTACCGCACCCAGTTCCTCCCGGCGGCGACGACCGCGGGCTGAGCTACTCCGCGGGCACCTGCTCCACCGCCGCGGCGGCACGGCGCGGCGCCGGGACGGGACGGGCGGCGCGTCGGATCCGGCGCCGTCGCCACCACCAGGTCCACAGGCCCGACCCGACCAGGTAGACCGACACGCTGCCGGCGGCGAACCACAGGGCCCGTGCCCACCACGGGACGAGGTAGCCGAAGTGGACGCCGTAGTTGCCCGACTCCCACAGCCACTCCGGCCACGGCTGGCCGGGGCCGCCGTCGTAGAGGGCGGCGCGGCCGGTGTGCGGGTCGACGGCCACGTCGCTCTCGGAGAAGGTCCGGACACCGCCGTAGCGGGCGGGAGCGACCCCGTCCTGGAAGCCGACCAGGTAGTGGTCCTGGTCGGGCCCCGGTGGTATGACGAACACGAGTTCCTGGCCGGGCAGGACCGTGCGGGCCGCGGCGAGCGCCGCGTCGGGACCGATGTCGGGTGCGCCCTCGGGGGCCGCGTCGGCGGTGAAGGAGTGCTCGGGGGCGACCCCGCCGGTGACGGCGTACCAGGCGTCGCCGACGAACGGCAGCGCGTACCCGGCACCGGTCACCGCCCAGACGACGATCAGCGGCAGCGCCAGCACCCGCCGACGTCGTGCAGGTCCCGGTGCGCCCGGTAGGCGCCGCGGTCGAGGCGCGGCCGCATCTTCGTCCGCAGCGCCCGCAGGAACCGACCCATCGACGGCCACCACGCGACCGTGCCGCTGAGGGTGAGCAGGAGCAGGGCCAGTCCGAGCACACCCAGCACCAGCCCGCCCCAGGTCAGCTCGTCGGCCCCGGGGACCGTCACGTTCAGGGCGGCGACGTAGCCGGGGTAGGTCTCGCAGCTGAGCCCGCAGTCGTGCAGGTTGAGCAGCACGCCCCAGAAGCCGCCGTCGGGCTCGGCGGTGCCCAGCAGGTTCCCGGTACCGGGGTCGATGTAGGCGGCCCGGTGGTAGTCGGCGTCCCAGATCTGCCACACACCCTCGACGGACGCCGCGTAGGAGGTGCTGAACTGCGGGAGCGCGCGGTGCAGCGCGGCCAGCGCCTCGGCCGGGCCCGCGGCCACCGTGCCCGCGGTGGCGGCGAACAGCTCCGGGTGGGTGAGGGCGAAGATCTCGGGCCGGTAGAGCAGCAGGGTCCCCGAGGCGAGCTGGAAGACCAGCACGGCGGCGACCAGCAGCCCGAGCCAGCGGTGCAGCGCGGCACTCCAGCGGCGCGTCGCGCTCCCGGCGCGTGCCGCGCGCCTGTTCCTGCCCCGTCGTCCCACGGTTCCTCCCGCTCACTCGTCCGAGCGAGAGAGAAGACGACGCAGAGTATGCAGGCAAGCCTTATGAGAGGAAAGGCTAACCTCAATCAGGACGTCGCGGGTGTCGCGGGACGAACCGCCGCCCGCCGTCCCACCGGATGGGACGGCGCTCAGGCCCGGCCCGCCAGCGGGTCCGCCACCTCGGCGCCGGGCTCGGCCACCGCGGCGACCGCGGCGAACAGCAGCGCGACGCCGACCGCGCCGGGGTCCGGCGCGCCCTTCGCCCGCTCGCCGACGTAGGACGCGCGACCGTGCCGGGCCGCGAGCTCCGCGGTCCGCTCGGCGCCGTCGAGGGCCGCGGCCGCCGCGGCGGCGTACCCCGAACGGTCGAGCGCGGTCACGGCCGGGGCCAGCGCGTCGACCATCGTCCGGTCGCCCACCTCGGCCTCGCCGACCCGCTGGATCGCGGTCAGCCCGGCCCGGGCGCCCGCGGCGAACGCGGCGGTGTCGGCCGAGCCGTAGGACAGAGCGCGGGCGATCTCGGAGAACAGCAGGCCCAGCAGCGGGCCGCTGGTGCCGCCGACCTCGTCGAGGAAGACCTCGCCGAGCGCGCCGAACCCGCGCTGCGGTCCGCGGTCGGCCAGTGCGACGGCCAACCGGACCCCGGCGCGGAGGTTGTCGCCGTAGTCGCCGTCGCCGGAGTGCTGGTCGAGGTCGGTGAGCACGCCGTGGCCGTCCTCGACGGCCCGGGCGAAGCGGGCCAGCACGGCGTCCTGGTCGAGGGGGTGGCCGGTCATGAGGTCTCCGTCCGGGGGAAGGCGGCCGTCTGCGCCGGCGCGGCCCACAGGCCCGTCCACTCCGGGCGCATCCGGGTCAGGGTGAGCGAGAACCCGGCCATGTCCAGGGCGGGCACGAACGTGCCGACGAGCAGGCCCACCCGCTCCAGCCCGCGCGCCTCCAGCCCGGCGGCGGCCAGCTCGGCGAGCACGTAGAGCTCCAGCAGTGCTGTGCCCCCCATGCCGTTGACGACCAGGACGACCTGGTCGGGGCCGTCGGGCAGGCCCGCGACGACCTCGTCGAGCATCCGGTCGACGAGCTCCTCGGTGGGCGGCCGGTCGACCGAGCGCCGGGCCCGCTCGCCGTGGATGCCGACGCCGTAGTCGAGCTGCCCGTCGAGGGCGAACGCGGGCTCCCCGGTGCGCATCGAGGTCTGCGCGCGGGAGGCGACGGCGAGGCTGCGCGAGGCGGCGGCGACGTCCGCACCGAGCGTCGCGAGCTCGGCCAGCCCGGCGCCGGTGTCCGCGGCGGCGCCGAGGATCTTCTCGACGACGACGGTCGCCCCGGTCCCGCGCCGCCCGGTCGCGGTGTCGAGCCCGTCGGTGGCCAGGTCGTCGTCGACGAGCACCCGGGCGACGTCGACGCCCTCCATCCGCAGCCGCTCGGCGGCGATGCCGAAGTTGATCCGGTCGCCGGTGTAGTTCTTCACGACGTGGACCACCCCGTCCGGGCCCGCGGCGGCCCGGGACGCGTGCAGCACGGCCTTGTTGTGCGGGGAGGTGAACACCGGGCCGGGGGCGACGGCGTCGAGCATCCCGCGGCCGAGGAACCCGGCGTGCAGCGGCTCGTGGCCGGAACCCCCGCCGGAGACCAGCCCCACCCGCCTGCCGGGCGCCCGGTGACGCGCGACCAGGTGGATCGGGTCCTCGTGCAGCGCGACGAGGTCGGCGTGGGCCCGGGCGAACCCGCGGACGGCGGCCGGGACGGGGTCGTCGCCCGCCGGGTGGAAGGGGAACGGCATGGCGCCGATCATGCTGGCCGTGGGCGGTCAGCGCATCAACGGCGCGCGGACGGCGTTCTCCACGAGGTCGAGCACCGGGCCGAGGTCGTCGGCGGGCAGTCCCATCGCCAGGTGCGAGACCAGCCCCTCCAGCACCAGCTCCAGGTACTGGGCGAGCACCGGGACCGGCACGTCGTCGCGCAGCGCGCCGGCCGCGGCCTGGCGTTCCAGCCGGGCCCGGGTCGCGGCGGTCAGCGCGCCGGAGTGCTCCTGCCAGCGGGCCCGGAACTCCGGCTCGGTGCGCAGCCGTCGGGAGACCTCCAGCCGGGTGCCCAGCCAGCTGCGGTCCGAGCCGCCGCGCAGCAGGTCGCGCATGACCTGCACCAGGCCCTGCTCGGCGACGACGTCGGCCATCCGGGTGGCGTCCTGCTCGGCCAGGGCCAGGAACAGCGCCTCCTTGTCCCGGAAGTAGTGGAAGATCGCGCCACGGGACAGCCCGGTGTACTCCTCGAGCCGCCGGACGGTGGCGCCCTCGTAGCCGTGGTCGGCGAAGCAGGTCCGGGCACCGGTGAGGATCTGCTGCCGGCGGGCGGCGAGCTGGTCGGTGCTGACGCGGGGCATGCACCCCAGTATTCCGTACGCTTGTCCTGCATGTGTGGACGGTCGTGTCGCCGGTCACCCGCGGTGCCGACGACCACGATTTCATCGCGTGCGGGTGTCACACGGCGGGGGTAGCGTCGACGTGGTGACCCTGGACGACCAGAGCACCGACGGTGTGCTCCGCAGCGTGGGGGAGGCCGAGGCCTACGTGGCCTCGGTCTGCTTCAAACACGGCCCCCCGACCCTGGCCGGTGTCGAGATCGAATGGATGCTCCACCGACCCGGTCGACCGGCCGACCCGGTCGACCTCGACGCCGTGCGTGCCGCTCTCGGCCCGCACTGCCCGGCCTCCCTGGACCCCGCCTCGCACGCGGCCCCGCTCCCCGCGGGCGGCACCGTGACCGTCGAGCCGGGCGGCCAGATCGAGATCTCCAGCGCTCCCGCGGACTCGCTCGAGGCCCTCCTCGGCGCCCTCGGCGCCGACTCCGCCCACCTCCACGGACTGCTCGCCGAGCACGACCTGCGCCCGCATGCCCGCGCCGCCGACCCGGTCCGGCCCGCCCGGCGGCTGCTGGACCTGCCGCGCTACGCGGCCATGGAGTGCGTGTTCGACGGTGTCGGCCCGCACGGACGCAGCGGCATGTGCTCCACCGCCGCCGTGCAGGTCTGCCTCGACGCCGGCCCGGCCGCCGGGATCGCCGACCGCTGGGCGGCCCTGCACGAGCTGGGCCCGGTGCTCGTCGCGGCGTTCGCGAACTCGCCGGTCCAGCACGGCAGGCGCACCGGCTGGAAGTCCTCCCGCCAGGCGTGCTGGCTCAGCCTCGACCCGGCCCGCACCGCCCCGCCGCCCATCCCGGCGCCGGGGCAGGACGTCGCGGGCGCCTGGGCCCGCCGGGTGCTGCACACCCCGCTGCTGTGCGTGCGCGGCACCGGGACCTGGTCGGTGCCGACCGGGGTCACCTTCGCCGACTGGGTGTCCGGCCGCGCCCGCGGCGGGGTCCTCGACCGGCCGCCGACACTGGCCGACCTCGACTACCACGTCTCGACCCTGTTCCCGCCGGTCCGCCCGCACGGGCACCTCGAGGTGCGCTACGTCGACGGCCAGGCCGGCGACGACTGGGCGCTGCCGACCGCGGTGCTGCTGGCGCTCACCTCCTCCGGCGCGGTCGTCGACCGGGTCCGGGAGCTGTGCGAGCCGGTCCGCGACGAGTGGGTCGCCGCCGCCCGCGACGGGCTGGAGCACCCCGGTCTCGCCGCCGCGGCCGCCGGGCTGTTCCCGCTGGCCTGCGACGTGCTGGCCGCCGCGGACCACCCGCTGACCACCGTGCCGGGGCCGGTGCTGGACCGGCTGCGCGAGGTCACCGGACAGCGGGTGCTGCGCGGGCGCTGCCCCGCCGACGACACCGACCCCGCCGAGCAGGGGGCGGGCCCGACCGCCGACCCGTTCCCGCCGGGGCTCCACCTGGGCTCCGCCGTGCCCGGCGCGCCCGCCGCACGTGAGGGGACCGGTCGAGGACCCGGCCGGTCCGCCGTCGACACCGCCGACCAGGCTGCTCAGGAGGACGTGGCATGACCGCCGATCCCGCCGTTCCCGCCGGACCGCTGACCGGCCCCGCGACCCCGGGGGAGAGCCCGGAGACGATGCGTACCCGCGTCGCCGCCCTGCTGGGCCGCTCCCGCGACCGCAGCACCGCGCTCACCGCCCTCGACGACGGCGAGCTGGCCGCCCAGCACTCGCCGCTGATGTCGCCGCTGGTCTGGGACCTCGCGCACATCGGGTCGATGGAGGAGCTGTGGCTCGTCCGCGACGTGGGCGGCCGCGAGCCGCTGCGCCCGGAGATCGACGGCCTCTACGACGCGTTCCAGCACTCCCGTTCCTCACGGGTCGAGCTGCCGCTGCTCACCCCGGCCGAGGCCCGCGGCTACGTCGCCGAGGTGCGGGACAAGGCGCTCGACGCGCTGCACCGCAGCCCGCTGCGCGGTCGCCCGCTGGAGGCCGAGGGCTTCGCGTTCGGGATGATCGTGCAGCACGAGCAGCAGCACGACGAGACCATGCTCGCCACCCACCAGCTGCGCTCCGGGGGGCCGGTGCTCGACGCCGCCCCGCCGCCCCGCCCGGCCGGTGCGGGCGACCCGTCCGCGGAGGTGCTCGTCCCGGCGGGCCCGTTCGAGATGGGCACCTCGGCCGAGCCGTGGGCGCTGGACAACGAGCGGCCCGCGCACGTCGTGGACCTGCCCGCGTTCCGGATCGACGTCCACCCGGTGACCAACGGCGCGTTCGCGGCGTTCGTCGACGCGGGCGGCTACGACGACCCGCGGCTGTGGACCGACGCCGGGTGGGCGCACCGCACCGAGGAGGGGCTGGTCGCACCGCGGTTCTGGTCCCGCGACAGCGACGGCACCTGGTGGCGGCGCCGGTTCGGCGTCGTCGAGCGGGTGCCCGACGACGAGCCCGTCGTGCACGTGTCCTTCCACGAGGCGCAGGCCTACGCCCGCTGGGCCGGCAAGCGGCTGCCCACCGAGGCGGAGTGGGAGAAGGCCGCCCGCTTCGACCCGGCGACCGGCCGCTCGCGGCGCTTCCCCTGGGGCGACGACGAGCCGCGCGCCGAGCACGCCAACCTCGGGCAGCGGCACCTGCAGCCCGCCCCGATCGGCTCCTACCCGGCGGGGGCGTCCGCGCTGGGGGTGCAGCAGATGGTCGGCGACGTCTGGGAGTGGTGCGACTCCGGCTGGCACCCCTACCCGGGGTTCACCGTGTTCCCCTACCCCGAGTACTCCGAGGTCTTCTTCGGCGGGGACTACGCCGTCCTGCGCGGCGGCTCCTTCGGCACCGACCCGGCCGCGATCCGGGCGACGTTCCGCAACTGGGACCACCCGATCCGCCGGCAGATCTTCGCCGGGTTCCGGCTGGTCCGCGACGCCGGTGTGTAGGCACCTCGCGTACCTGGGGGAGCCGGCCACGCTGGCGTCGCTGGTGCTGGAACCGGAGCACGGGCTGCTCGCGCAGTCCTACGCCCCGGCCGACATGCGCGGCGGCGGCACGATCAACGCCGACGGCCACGGCACCGGCTGGTACCCGCCCGGTGCCACGACGCCGGTGCGGGTCCGCTCGGCGTCGCCGCTGTGGGCCGACACCTCCTACGCCGCGCTGGCCGGGGCGACGACGTCGGGCGCCGTGCTCGCCGCCGTCCGCTCGGCGACGGTCGGGATGCCGGTGACGGCGACCGCCGCCGCCCCCTTCACCGACGGGCGGTGGTTGTTCAGCCACAACGGCGTCGTCCGCGGCTGGCCGGACTCCCTCGCGGCCGCCGCGGCGGCGCTGCCCGTGACCGACCTGATGACCCTCGACGCCCCCACCGACGCCGCGCTGCTGTGGGCGGTGGTCCGGCGCGGTCTCGCCGACGGCGCCGACCCCGCCGACCTGCTGGCCCGGGTCTGCGCCGACACCGAGCGGAGCGCACCCGGCTCGCGGCTGAACCTGCTGCTCACCGACGGCACGACGATCTGGGCCACGGCCTGGCGGCACGCACTCGCCGTCCGGGTCGGGCCGGCGTGCGTCACCGTCGCCTCCGAACCCACCCATGCGTTCCCCGACTGGACACAGGTGCCCGACCGGCACCTGGTGGTGGCCCGACCGGGCCACCACGAGAGTCATGACCTAGGAGCTCCGTGAGCACTCCCGGCGCCATCCAGCTGGACGTCCACCTCTCCGACACCGATGCCGGCACCGCGCTGCGGTCCGACGTGACGCGCGGGCTCGCCGCGTCGCCGAAGGAGCTGCCGCCGAAGTGGTTCTACGACGCCCGGGGGTCCGAGCTGTTCGAGCGGATCACCGAGCTGCCCGAGTACTACCCGTTCCGCACCGAGCGGGCGCTGCTCACCGACTCCGTGGACGACATCGCCCGGTCCTCGGGCGCCGACACCGTCGTCGAGCTGGGGTCCGGGTCCTCGACCAAGACCCGGCTGCTGCTCGACGCGTTCGCCCGGGCCGGGACGCTGCGCCGCTACGTGCCCCAGGACGTCAGCGAGTCCGCCCTGCGCGGCGCCATCGACGAGCTGCACCGCGACTACCCGGAGCTGGAGCTGCACGGCGTGGTCGGCGACTTCACCCGCGACCTGGACCGGCTGCCCGGCGCCGACCCCGGCGGGAAGCGGATGATCGCCTTCCTCGGCGGCACCATCGGCAACCTGATGCCCGGCCCGCGCCACGACTTCCTCCGCCACGTCCGCTCGGTGCTCCGGCCCGGTGAGCAGCTCCTGCTCGGCACCGGCCTGGCCACCGACCCGGCCGTGATGGTCCCCGCCTACGACGACGCCGCCGGGGTCACCGCGGAGTTCAACCGCAACGTGCTGCACGTGCTCAACCGCGAGCTCGACGCGACCTTCGACGTCGACGCGTTCGACCACGTCGCCGTCTGGGACGCGGAGAACTCCTGGATCGAGATGCGGCTGCGCGCCACCCGCGACATGCAGGTCCGCATCGCCGACCTCGACCTCGACGTCGCGTTCGCCGCGGGGGAGGAGCTCGCCACCGAGATCTCGGCGAAGTTCACCCCCGCGACGGTCGACGCGTTCGCCGCCGCCGCCGGGTTCGCCACGACGCGGCGCTGGGTCGACCCCGACGCGCGGTTCGCGCTGACCCTGCTCACCGCCGCCTGAGGTCCGGCGGTGCTGCCCCGGCCGGGCGCAGCACCGCCGACGGCGTGGTCCCGGTCTCCCGGCGGAACGCCGCGACGAACGCCGAGGGCGTCGCGTAGCCGACGTGCCGGGCGACCACGCCGACCGGGCGGCCCGCGGCCAGCTGCTCCAGCGCGACCCGCATCCGCAGCAGCGTCCGCCACCGGCCCGGACCCACCCCGGTCTCGGCGCGGAACAGCCGGGACAGGGTGCGTTCCCCCGCCCCGACGGCCCGGCCCCAGGCGGCGGTGTCGCGGTCGTCGGCGGGGTCGTCGAGCAGGGCCAGGGCGACCCGGCGGGCCCGCGGGTCGGTGGGCAGGACGAGGCGGACCGCCGCGCCGGGCCCGCCGGCGTCGCGGGCCGGGCGGAGCCGGTCGAACAGCACCGCCTCGGCCCGGGCCCGCTCGGGCGTCGCGGGTCCCGGCCCGGCCAGGTGTTCCAGCAGGGCGGCGACCAGCGGCTCGACCGCGAGCACGCACGGCGCGGGCCAGTCGATCGGGCAGCGGCCGGGCCACAGGTAGATCCCGCGCATCGCCGCGGTCTCGGTGGCGGCCGTGACGTGCGGGACCCCGGCCGGCAGCCACAGTGCCCGTCCGGGGCCGAGGACCCAGCTGGTGTCGGCGACGGTGACCCGCAGGACCCCGGCCGCAGCCCAGGCCAGCTGGTGGGCCGGGTGGGTGTGCTCGGCGAACGCGTGCCCGCGGTCGAGCGGGATGCGCGAGACCAGCACCGCGGCCCCCGGCACGTCCGGGACGTGCGCGGGCAGGCCGGAACGCGACACGATGCGGCAGCCTAACGGCTCCCGGCCACCGCGGGCGGCGCCTAGCGTCGCGGGCATGGCGATGAACGCGCTGCACCGACGGATCTGCCGCTCCGACTCCTGGGCCGACCGGATGCACGGGACGACGCTGCCCTGGGCCACCCGCGACGTCGACCTCACCGGCGAGGTCCTGGAGATCGGCCCCGGCTACGGCGTCACCACCCGCTGGCTCGCGCCGCGCACCGGGGCGCTGACCGCGCTGGAGGTCGACCCGGTGCTGGCCGCGGACCTGCGCGCGGGCCTCGGGGGCGAGCTCGGCGTCGACGTCCGGCACGGCGACGGCGCCGCCCTGCCCTTCCCGGACGGCAGCTTCGACGCCGTCGTCTGCTTCACGATGCTCCACCACGTCCCGACGCCCGGCGAGCAGGACCGGCTCTTCGCCGAGGCCGCGCGGGTACTGCGTCCCGGCGGGACGTTCGCCGGCATCGACTCCCGGATGACGCTGCGGTTCCGGACGATCCACATCGGGGACACCCTGACCGCGGTCGACCCGGCGACGCTGCCGCGGCGGCTCGGGGCGGCCGGGCTCGCACGGCCGGAGACCGAGCTGGGTGCGCGGTCGTTCCGGTTCCGGGCCGGCCGCGGCTAGGGTCGGTGCATGAGCACCGACTGGCGCCACGACGGCGTCCGGGTCATCCCCGGCGACATGCTCGACGCCAACACCCCACAGACGCCCGGCATGCACCGCGCCGCCGCCGTCACCGGGGACCGGGTCGGCGCGCAGCGGTTGTGGGCGGGGACGGTGACCATCCATCCCGGCGCCCGGACCGGCGCGCACCACCACGGGGAGCTGGAGAGCGTCATCTACGTCGTCCGCGGCCGGGCCCGGATGAAGTGGGGCGAGAACCTCGAGTTCACCGCCGAGGCCGGGCCGGGCGGGTTCATCTTCGTGCCGCCGTTCGTGCCGCACCAGGAGATCAACGCCCTCGACGACGAGCCGCTGGAGTGCGTGCTGACCCGCTCCGGTCAGGAGCCGGTCGTGGTCAACCTCGACATCACCGGGGTGTCCCATCCCGAGCACGTCCCCTGGGTCGACCCCCTGCACCCACGGCACTGAGCAGCGTCACCACGAGGGCGAGGGCCAGCAGCGTCCCCAGCACGACGTCGATCACCGGCCACGCCCGCACCGACGGGTCCAGCCCCAGGGTGAACACGGCCAGCGGGTCCACCAGCCGCCCGCGGTAGGCGAGCAGCGTCGCCGGGCCCAGTGCGAGCAGCAGCCCCACGACCCGGCCCACGGTGCCCGACGTCCCCGGGTGTCGGCGCCCCCACAGCGCCGAGAGCGCGAGCAGCACGAGCCCCGCCAGGATCAGCGGGAGCCAGGCCCGCCACAGCCCCACCGGCAGCACCGGGACCGGCGTCCCCTGCCGGAAGACCAGGCCCGGAACCTGCTGGAGGACCACCAGGACGGCGACCACCGCGGCGACGACCGGCGTCGCCCGGGACGGCCCTCCGGACGGGTTCCCGCCGGGCGGCTCCTCGGACGGCACGGCGCTCACGGTGGCCGACGATACGGGGCCGTCCCGGCCGTCCGGCCGTCACCGCGTCGGGTGGGCGCCCGCGGGGCGGTCCGACCGGTAGCGTCGGTGCCGATGCGGCGGCGGACGGACGAGCAGGCGGCCGCCCCGGCTCCGGCCGGGGCCCGCGACTCCGGGGCAACCCCGGGGTGCACCGGCACGATGCAGCACGGCGTCCCGCGCGCGGGTGGCAGGACAGCGCTGCCGGCGGCGCGCGGCGGACGGAGAACACCGGTCGACCCCCGCCGCCGCATCACCCCGCCGTCCGGGGGCCGCCGCACGGCACGGGACCGCTGATGGCACCGGACCCGGCGGCGATCGCCGCGGCCGCCTGCGCCGGGCGCTGGGGCACGGACCCGCTGACCGAGCGGCTCGCCCGGCTCGGCGGCTGGTCGGGCCCCGACGAGCTGGCCGGCGTCGTGGGCGCCCTCGTCGCCCGGCGGCGTCGCGCCCCGCGTGGCTCCCCGGCCGGTGTCGAGGCCGAGGTCGCGGCGCTGCTGGCGGGGCCGCGCCGGCACCGGCCGGTCGTCCAGCCCGACCCGGTGTGGCGCCTGCCGGTGCCGCGCTGGACGGACCTGCCCGCCCTGGCCGCGGCCCTGCACCTCGACGACGGCGAGCTCGCCTGGTTCGCCGACCCCGGCGGCTGGCTGCGGCGCGCCCCGGACGGCCCGCTGACCCACTACCGGCGGCACTGGACACCGTCGCGTTCCGGGACGCCGCGCCTGGTCGAGGCACCCGCCCCGCGGCTCGCCGAGCTGCAGCGCCGGATCGTGCGCAGGGTGCTCGACCGGATCCCGGTGCACCCGGCCGCGCACGGCCACGTCCGCGGCCGCAGCCCGCACACCCTCGCCGCGGAGCACAGGGCCCGGCCGATGGTGCTGCGCCTGGACCTGGAGGGCTTCTACTCCCACGTGACCGGCGGCCGGGTCGCCGGGCTCCTGCGGGTCGCGGGGTACCCGCCCGCCGTCGCCACCGCCGTCGCCGGGCTGCTCGTCACCACCACCCCGCCCGGGGTGCTGCGCGCCTGCCCGCACCGGGGCGACCCCGCCCCGCGACGACGGCTGCTCGACCGCCTCGCCGCACCGCACCTGCCGCAGGGGGCGCCGTCGTCGCCGACGGTGGCGAACCTGCTCGCCTACGGGCTGGACCGGCGGCTGAGCGGCCTGGCCGCCGCGGTCGGCGCCGCCTACGGCCGCTACGCCGACGACCTCGTGTTCTCCGGCGACGCGACGCTGCCGGTGCAGGGCCTGGCGCAGCGGGTGGCCGCGATCGCCGCGGAGGAGGGCTTCCGCGTCCGCCCGGACAAGACCCGGATCATGCCCGCGCACCACCGCCAGCGGATCGTCGGGCTCGTCGTGAACGGCAGCGAGCCCGCGGCGTCGCGCCGCGACCACGACGAGCTCCGCGCGATCCTGCACAACGCGGCCCGCACCGGCCCGGACGCCCAGAACCGGGCCGGGCACCCCGCGTTCCGCGAGCATCTGCTGGGACGGATCGCCTGGGTGGGGCACGGGCGCCCGGCCCGGGCGGCGCGCCTGCGGGAGCTGTTCGACCGCATCGTCTGGTGAGCGGCCCGGGAGCGGAAACGGCGGGCGCCGGGGGAGCGCGGCGGCTACGGTGACGGCCGTGAGCAGCCCGGAGTCGAACAGGCGGTAGCCACCGGTCCCCACCGGTGGCGGCGACCTCCCCTGCCCGCTCCCGGTGACGAGGCGGACCGGCGTCCGTTCCACGACCCCGTCACCCACGGAGTTCCACCGTGCTGCTCGTCGTCCTCGCCTGCGCCGTCTTCGCGCAGGCCACCTCGGAGTTCATGCTCGCCGGGCTCGTCCCGGACATCGCCGCCGACCTCGGCGTCACCCCACTCGCCGCCGGGTCGCTGACCTCGGCGTTCGCCGTCGGGATGGTCGCCGGCGCGCCGCTCGTGGCGCTCGCCGCCCGCCGGCTGCCACCGCGGCTCGCGCTGCGGGGGTTCCTCGCCGCGTTCGTCGCCGTGCACGTCGCCGGGGCGCTGGCCCCCGGACTCGGGGTCCTGCTGGTCACCCGGGTGCTCGCGGCGTTGTGCACCGCCGGGTTCCTCGCCGTCGCCCTGTCGGTCGCGGTCGCCGCCGTGCCCCCGAGGCGCACCGCCCGCGCGACCGCGACCCTGCTGTCCGGCACGACCCTCGCCCTGATCGCCGGCGTCCCGGCCGGGGCGCTGGTCGGGCAGGCGTTCGGCTGGCGGGCGACGTTCTGGTCGGTCGCGGCGGTGGCCGCCGTCGCGCTGGTGGGGGTCGTCGCCGGGATCCCGGCCGACGACGGCGGCCGGGCACCCGCGCCCGGCCTGCGGACCGAGCTGACGGTGCTGCGCCGGGGCCCGGTCGTCCGGACACTCGCGCTCGGCGCGCTGGTGAACGGCTCGACGTTCGCCGCGCACACCTACCTGGCCCCGCTGCTGGCGACGGCGGGCGGCCCGCCCGCGGTGCCCGCCGGGCTGCTGCTGTTCGGGGTCGGCGCCGTCGCCGGGGTGGGCGTCGCGGGTCGGTTCGCCGACACCCGCACCCGTCCGCTGCTGCTCGTCGCGGGCGGCGCGCTGCCGCCGGGCTGGGCGGCGCTCGCCGTCGGTGCCGGGCACCCGGTGGCGGTGCTCGCGCTGGTGGGCCTGCTGGGCGCGCTCGGGTTCGCGGTCGGCGCGACGCTGATCGCCCGGGCGCTGACGCTCGCCCGCGAGGCGCCGACCCTCGGCGGCGCGGTCGCCACCGCGTCGCTGAACGCCGGGGCGACGGTGGGCCCGCTGCTGGGCGGTGCGGGACTCGCCGCCGCCGGGCCCACCGGTCCGGTGTGGACGGCGGCGGCGCTGGCGCTGGTGGCCGCTGCGCTGACACCGCGGGTGCTGGGCGTCCCGCAGGGAGACCGCGGATCGGGTGTCACGGCGCCCGACGACGGCCGACCCCGGTGAGCCGGTCGGTCAGGAACTTCCCTGCTCGTAACGGTCCACGGCCGCGACGCCGCGGTCGACCTCCGCGGGGCCGGCGAACGAGGCCAGGAAGCTGGTGCGCGCGAGTGCCGCGATCTCGGCGGACCCGAGGCCGACCGCGTCGGCGAGCGCCGCGTAGTTCTCGTTGACGTAGCCGCCGAAGAACGGCGGGTCGTCGGAGTTGACGGTGGCGAGGACACCCGCGTCGGTGAACTCCCGGACGGGGTAGCCGGCGAGGTCGTCGACGACGCGCAGCCGCAGGTTCGACAGTGGGCACAGGGTGACCGGGACCCGCTCGTCGGCCAGCCGGGCGACGAGGTCGGGGTGGGCCGCGGCCGCGTAGCCGTGGTCGATGCGCTCCACCCCGAGATCGAGGGCGTCCCGGACGTAGTCGCCCGGCCCCTCCTCCCCGGCGTGGCAGGTCAGACGGTAGCCCCGGTCCCGGGCGGCGGCGAAGAACCGGGCGAACTTCGACGGCGGGTTCCCGACCTCGGCGCTGCCGAGCCCGACACCCAGGATCGCGTCCCGGTGGGGATCGACCGCGTCGAGCATCTCGAGGGCGGAGGTCTCGTCGCGATGGCGCTGGGCGATGACCAGGAGCGCGCCGTCGATGCCGCTGTCGGCGCGGGCGTCGTCGATGGCGTCGAGGACGCCGCCGAGCTGGTCGGCGACCGGGATGCCGCGGTCGAGGAAGGTCTCCGGGCTGAAGAACATCTCGGCGCGCCGGACACCCTGCCCGGCAGCTCGGCGCAGGTAGGCGGCGGTGAGGTCGTAGAAGTCCTCGCGGCGGCACAGGACGGTGCCGCCGGCCCAGTAGAGCTGCAGGAAGTGCTGCAGGCCGGTGAAGTCGTAGTCGGCGCGCATCGCGGCGGCGGAGGGCCAGCGCAGCGGGACGCTGTTGCGGGCCGCGAGGCGGAACACCTCCTCCGGCTCAAGGGTGCCCTCGAGGTGGACGTGCAGCTCCGCCTTGGGCAGGGCGTCGATAAATCCCATGGTCGGTGACTTCCTCTCCCGCCTGGTGAGTGGGCCTGTGTCCGGTACTCCATCACGGTTCCCGGCAGGACGTGACATCGACGCCGACGTCGCCGTCGGCCGACCCGGACCGCTCGTCGCGCCGCGACTCCCGCCCAGCTCAACTACCGTGAATCGAACATATGGTCGAGTAGAATGAGATGCGTGGACGAGCTCTGGCAGACCGACGACGAGGACCTCCTCGTCGCGGCCGTCCAGGAACGGATCAACCGCGAGTCCGCGTCCCTGGTCGCCCTCGTCGCGGAGGTCGCCACCCGCGGTCTGGCCGAGGCGAAGGGGTTCCGGGACACCGCGGACCTGCTGCGCACGGTGCAGAACGTCGGATCGTCCACCGCCCGCGCCCGGGTCGACGCCGCCCGGAAGCTCTCCCCGCTGTTCCTGATCACCGGCGACCAGGTCGACCCCGAGCTGCCGGTGCTCGCCGAAGCTTTCGAGGACGGTGCGGTCACCGCAGAGCACGTGCGCGTGATCATCCGGGTCCTCGCCTCGCTGCCCCCACATCTCGGGGAGCACCGGCCGGTGCTGGAGGCCGACCTCGTCGCCCACGCCCGCACCCTGGATCCCGACGCGGTGGACAAGCTCGGCAGGCGGGCCCTCGCGCTGCTGGATCCCGACGGGCCGCGTCCGCGGGAACCAAAGCCGACCCGCAACCGGTTCGCGTTGCGTCCGCAGGGGTCGGGGTTCGAGGCGCGGGGCTGGTTGGACACCGAGTCCGCCGCGGTCCTGCGCAGCGCGCTGTCGCCGCTGACCGCCCCGGTCCCGCCCGACGGCGCCGGGCAGGCACGGGACGAACGCTCCACGGCCGAGCGCAACGGGGACGGTCTGGTCGAGCTGGCCCGTCGGTTGCTGGCGGTGGGGGATCTCGGCGTCGAGAACGGGCAGCCGGTGGCGCTGACCGTGACGGTGCCGCTGGAGGCCCTGACCTCGGGTGCCGGGGCCGGGTTGCTCGGGTTCGGCGCGGCTGGTTCGTCCGCGGCGATCGCGGCGGAGGATGCGTTGCGGCTGGCGTGTGATGCGCGGGTGGTGCCGATCGTGCTGGGGGCGGCGGGCGAGCCGCTGTTCGTCGGGCGCGAGCACCGGCTGGCGACGCGGGCGCAGCGTCGGGCGCTGGCCCAGCGCGACGGCGGGTGCGCCTTCCCGGGGTGCGAGGCGCCGCCGCAGTGGTGCGTGGCCCACCACGTCGTGCACTGGGCCCACGGTGGCTGCACCGACCTCACGAACCTGGTGCTGTTGTGTCCGCACCACCATCGCATGATCCACGTCGGGGACTGGGCGGTCGAGATCGACGGCGGGTTCCCGGTGTTCCATCCACCGCCCTGGGTGCCGGGCGGGCCCCGGCGCAACCCGCTCCACCGGCCCGACCTGCCCGCCCCACGAACCCCTCGGCACAGTGCTCCGGTGCTGCTCGACGCCGTCCTGGCCTCGTCGTGAGTGACCTAGGCGCGCGCCGCGGTCACAGCGACTCCCACTCCAGCTCCGGGCCGGGCGGCCACGGCCGCTCCCACCCGCCCAGGCGCAGCACCGCGTCGACGACGTCGCCGGTGAACCCCCACACCACGTCGTCGCCCACCCGGAACCCGGGGCCCCGCCAGGCCCCGCCGCCGGCCCGGAGCCGGAACCGGTGCGCCGGGTCGGCCAGCACCGCCAGCGGCACGTGCAGCACCGCCTCGGTCTCGGCCGGGTCGACCGCGTGCAGCCGGGTCGGCGACCGCCAGTGCCCGAGCACCGCGGTCACGTGGAACCCGGTCAGCAGGATCAGCCGCGGCAGCATCGCGACGACGTCCACACCGGACGGGTCCAGCCCGGTCTCCTCGGTGGCCTCCCGCAGCGCCGTCGCGGCCGGGTCGGCGTCGCCCGGGTCCGCGCGCCCACCGGGGAAGGAGATCTCCCCGGAGTGGTGGCGCAGCCGCCGGGCCCGCCGCTGCAGCACGACCTCCGGGCCGTCCGGGCCCTGGCCGAGCAGTACCAGCACGGCCGACTGCCGGGGCCCGACGTGGTCGGCGGGCAGGTCGTTCGTGCTGATGTCGCGCGGCCCGGCGTGCTCCAGCCCGCGCAGCAGCGGCCCCATCCAGTCCGGGGCCCGGCCGGGGTCGGGCCGGGCGGCGTCGAGCCAGCGCCGGGCCGCGGCGACGTCACACATACGGCCGGGTGATCATCTCCAGATAGTGACCGGCCGGGTCGAGGAAGTACACCCCGCGCCCGCCGTGCCCGTGGTTGATCTCCCCGGGACGGGTGCGCTGCGGGTCGGCCCAGTGCTCCGTCCCGTCCTCGACGAGGCGGGCGTACGCGCGGTCGAACAGTGCGTCGTCGACGAGGAACGCGTAGTGCTGTGGCTGGATCTCGGGCACCACGTGGAGCGGCAGGTCGGCGAACTGGACGAGGACACCGCCGTCGAGGGCGATGTTGGTGAACGGCCCCCAGGACGGCGCCTCGGCCGCCTCCAGGACGTGCCGGTAGAACGCGGCGGAGGCCACCCGGTCGCGGGTGGCGATGATCGTGTGGTTGAACGTGCAGGTCATACGGGTCTCCTGACGACAGCGGGGACCACGCGAACGACCTGCGGAAGGAGCTGCGCCCGCGGGCCCGTGCGGGACTGGCGAGAACTCCTTCCGGCTGGGCCCATCGGGGGCGCACCGCGGAGGTTATCAGCGCAGGGCCGCGTTGCCGATGTCCTGCGCGGCCCGCAGCCCCGGGCCGACCGGGACCCGGCCGGCGAACAGCTCGTCGAGCGCGGGCTCCATCGCCGTCGTCGCCGCGCCCACCTTCGGGCCGGCCGGGGCCGGGGTCGTCGGGCCGTCCGCGACGAACTCCCGGGTGTCGACGCCGCGCCGGGCCCAGTAGTCGAACCAGCCTCGCTGGGCCGCCGTCACCGCGGGCAGCCCGGCGCCGCTGTCGCCGACCGGGGCGGCGCCCTCGGACGATCCCAGCCAGCGCAGCACCCGCAGGATCTCCGGGCGCTTCGGGCTGTCGGCGTTGCCGGCGGCGACGATGCTCGACACCACGCTGACCCGGCCCCGCGGGCCCTCGACCATGGGGGCGACGCCCCAGTCGAACGTGGCGCCCTCGGCGATGTTGGCCAGGTTGTAGGTGCCGCTCTGGAACAGCGCCATCCGGCCCTGCAGGAACTGGTCGCGGCTGAAGTCCGGGTTCTGGTTCGTGTCCGCCGCGGACGGCGCCACCCGCTCGGTGTTGATCATGTTCACCAGGTAGCCGAACGCCTGCTCGCCCGCGGGCGTCGCGACGTCGAAGGTCTCGTCGGGCGCCTGGAGCCGGCCACCGGCCGAGCCGAGGAAGTCGAGATAGATCGCCTGCAGGTCCCGGGCGGCGTTGAAGCCGTACTGGCGCACGGTGCCCGGGTCGAACCCGGGCGTGCCGGCGCTGCGTCCGGCGGCGTCGCGGGTCAGCTTCCGGGCCGCGGGGAGCAGGGTGTCGCGGGCCGGGTCGGTGGGGTCCCAGCGCAACGCGGCCGGGTCGACGCCCGCCGCGCGGACGAGGTCCTTGTTGTAGAACACGGCGATCCGGCCGTCGGTCACCACCGGGACGCCCCACAGGGTCCCGCCGCGGGTGTACTGCGCGGCGGCGGCGTCCACCCAGCCGGCGCGCTGGTCGGCGAGTGCGGCACCGACGTCGATCAGCTTCCCGGCGTCGGCGAACGCCCCGAAGTTCGACGAGTTGACCCAGTAGATGTCGGTCGCGGTGCCGGACGCGACGTCCAGCGGCAGCGAGGTGAAGTAGTCCTTGAACGGCACCTGCACGAGCTCGACCCGGATGTCCGGGTTGGCCTGCGAAAACGCCGCGAACGAGCGCTCGTAGGCCGCCGCGACCTGGGTGTCCCACAGCCGCAGCGTCACCGTGGTGACGCCGTCGGCGTCGTCGTCGAAACGGGACGCCGGTGAGCACGCCGCCAGCAGCAGTACCCCGACCAGCGCCAGGGCGGCGCCGAGCCGCCGTCTCACCGGAACCCCGTGATCGTGATCGAGCGGACCACGCTGCGCTGGAACACCAGGAACAGCACGATCAGCGGGACGATCGCCACCGTCGTCGCCGCCATCACGACCGGCCAGTTCCCGTTGTACTGCGTCTGCAGCCCGGCGGTCGCCACCGTCATCACCTGCCAGGTCCGGCCGGAGGTGATGACCAGCGGCCACAGGAAGTTGTTCCAGTGCGTCACCACGGTGATCACGGCCAGCGTCGTGAGGATCGGCCGGCTCACCGGCACCACGACGTGCCGCAGGATCCCGACCGTCCCGGCGCCGTCGAGCCGGGCGGCGTCGATCAGGTCCTGCGGGATGGTCCGGAAGTGCTCACGCAGCAGGAAGATCGCGAACGGCGACCCGAGCACGTAGGGCAGCACCAGCGCCCAGAACGTGTTCCGCAGCCCCACCTCGGTCATCATCAGGTACAGCGGGATCACCGTCACCGCCTGCGGCACCATCAGCGTCCCCAGGTACACCCAGAACAGCGCGTCCCGGCCGGGGAACTCCAGCCGCGCGAACGCGTACGCCGCCAGCACCGAGAACAGCAGCTGCCCCACCAGCACGACGACCACCACCTGGGCGGTCACCGCGATCGGGGTCACGAAGTCGTAGTCCCGGCCGAACAGGGTCACGATGTTCTCCACCGTCGGCGGGGCCGGCGGTGACAGCACCGGCGTCGACGCGAACTGCCGGGTCGTCTTCAGCGCCGTCGTCACGCTCAGCACGAACGGCGCCAGCGTCGCCACCGCGCCCATCAGCAGCGCGACCAGCACGGCCGCGTCGACGAGCCTTCCGCGCCTCACGTGTCGAGCTCGTAGGTCGTGCGAGGGCTGAACCACCGCTGCTGGGCCACGGTCACCACCACCAGGATCACGAACAACACCACCGCCATCACCGCGGCCTGCCCGACCGCGCGGTTCTCGAACGCCTCGTAGTAGATCCGCCCCGCGACGACGTCGGTGACACCCTGCGGGCCGCCGTTCGGCGTGAGGGCGTACACCGAGTCGAACACCTGGAAGCTGGAGATCACCCCGGTGACCAGCACGAAGAACAGCGTCGGGCGCAGCAGCGGCAACCGGATCCGCCACAGCAGCTGCCACGCCGAGGCCCCGTCGAGCCGGGCCGCCTCCACGATCGTGTCCGGGATGGCGCGCAGCCCGGCCAGGAAGAACAGGGCGACGTAGCCGACCTGGGTCCAGGCGGTCACCGCGGCGACCGACGGCAGCGCCAGCGCCGGGTCGGCCAGCCACTCGACGCGGATCCCGAGCAGCGCGTTGAGCGCGCCGTCGGTGGGAGACAGGATCCACCGCCACACCACGCCCAGCACCAGCGGCGCGCAGATCCACGGCAGCACGAAGACCACCCGGAACACCGTCGTCCCGGGCAGCCCGCGGTCCAGGAGCAGCGCGGCCGCCAGCCCGAGCACGGTCTGCACCGGGATGACGATGAGCACGAAGAACGCCGTCACCAGCAGGGACCGCGCGAACCGGCCGTCCGCGGCGACCGCGGCGACGTTGTCCAGCCCGACGAAGGTCCGCGGCCCGACCAGGTCCCACCGGAACAGCGCCAGACCCAGCACGATCAGCACCGGGACCAGCAGGAACAGCACCACGCCCACCAGGCTGGGGGCCAGCAGCAGGTACGCGGTGCGGGTGTCCCGCCGGGACCGGCTCACGTCCCGTGGGCGAAGCCCGCGGCCTCGCTCCCGCGGACGGGACCGGCCTGGCGGCGCAGCCGCTCCAGCACCCGCGCCAGGTCGTCGAGCAGCAGTGCGGCCAGGTCGTGGCTGAACCCGTTGCGGACCACGATCCGCAGCGCCGCCAGGTCCTCCCGGTTCTCCGGGAACGTGTACGCCGGGACCAGCCATCCCGTCTCGCGCAGACCCGCCGACACGTCGAACACCGAGAACGGCTCGCCGTCGGCGACGGTGAACGCGAACACCGGCAGCTGCGAGCCGTCGGTGAGCAGCCGGAACGCGCCCGTCGCCTCGATCCGCCGGGCCAGTCCGGTCGCGATCTCCCGGCAGGTGCCCTGCACCCGGGCGTAGCCCTCGTGCCCCAGCCGCAGGAAGTTGTAGTACTGCGCGATGACCTGGCCGCCGGGGCGGGAGAAGTTCAGCGCGAACGTCGGCATGTCACCGCCGAGGTAGTTCACCCGGAACACCAGGTCCTCGGGCAGTGCGTCGGTGTCGCGCCACACCGCCCACCCGACGCCCGGGTGCACCAGGCCGTACTTGTGGCCGGAGGTGTTGATCGACGCCACCCGCGGCAGCCGGAAGTCCCACTCCAGGTCCGGGTCGCAGAACGGCGCGACCATCGCCCCGGACGCGCCGTCGACGTGCACCGGCACGTCCAGCCCGGTGCGGGACTGCAGGTCGTCGAGCGCCGCGCACAGCTGCGCGACCGGCTCGTAGCTGCCGTCGAAGGTGGATCCCAGGATCGCGACGACGCCGATGGTGTTCTCGTCGCACAGCGCGACGGCCTCCTCGGCGCCCAGGTGCAGCCGGTCGCCCTCCATCGGGACCAGCCGCGGCTCCACGTCCCAGTAGTTCGCGAACTTGTCCCAGCAGATCTGGACGTTCACGCCCATCACGATGTTCGGCCGGTCCGTCGGGAGACCCGCCGCCTTCCGCCGGTGCTGCCAGCGCCGCTTGAGCGCCAGCCCGCCGAGCATGCACGCCTCCGACGACCCCGTCGTCGAGCAGCCGATGGCCCGCCCCGGGTCGGGGGCGTGCCACAGGTCGGCGAGCATCCGCACGCACCGCTGCTCCAGGTCCGCGGTCCGCGGGTACTCGTCCTTGTCGATCATGTTCTTGTCGAAGGACTCGGCCATCAGCCGCGCGGCCTGGGGCTCCGCCCACGTCGTGACGAACGTGGCGAGGTTCAGCCGGGCGTTCCCGTCGAGCATCAGCTCGTCGTGCACTACCTGGTAGGCGATCTCCGGGTGCATCCCGGTGTCGGGGATGCGGAAGCGGGGGATGTCGACGGGCTCCGCGGCGAAGACGGGGTTGACCGGGACCGCGCGGTCCTCGCCGCGGTCCTCCGAGGGTGAGTGCGCACCGGGCATGATCCGAACCTAGGACCGATCGGCCCGGTCCGCTCAGGTTCCGAGCAGCTTCTTCTGGACCTTGCCCATCGGGTTGCGGGGCAGGGCGTCCAGGAACACGACCTCGCGCGGCCGCTTGTGCCAGGACAGCTGCCCGGCGACGTGGTCGATGAGGGCCTGTCCGTCGCGGATGTCGCCGACGACGTAGGCGACGATCCTCTGGCCGAGGTCGGGGTCGGGGGCGCCGACGACGGCGACCTCGGACACGGCGGGGTGGTCGAGCAGGACGGCCTCGATCTCGCCGGATCCGATGCGGTAGCCGCCGGATTTGATGAGGTCGGTGGACTCTCGGCCGACGATGCGGTGGAACCCGCCCGGGTCGCGGACGGCGAGGTCGCCGGTGCGGAACCAGCCCTCGCCGGCCCAGCACTCGTCGTTCGCGTCCGGGCGGTTCAGGTAGCCGTCGAACAGCATCGGGCCGCGGACCTGCAGGCGGCCGACGGTCTCGCCGTCGTCGGGGACGGTGTCGGCGTCGGTCGCGTCGTCGGTGGCGGGGAGCAGCCGGGTCTCGGCGCCCGGGAGGGGCAGGCCGACCCAGCCGGCGCGGCGCTCCCCGGAGGCGTGTGCGGACAGGGTGATCATGGTCTCGGTCATGCCGTAGCGCTCGACGGGTGCCTGCCCGGTGAGCGCGGCGATCCGGTCGAACAGCGATGCGGGCAGGGGCGCGCTGCCCGACACCAGCAGCCGGGCCCGGTACAGGGCGCGGGCGGCGTCGGGCTCGTCGACGATCCGGTTCCACACCGTCGGCACCCCGAAGTACATCGACGCCCCGACCGCGGCGTAGCGGGCGGGCTGCGGCTTCACGGTGTGCACGACCCGCGACCCGCGGCGCAGCGATCCCAGCACACCGAGGATCAGGCCGTGGACGTGGAACAGGGGCAGGCCGTGGGCGACGGTGTCGTCGGGGGTCCAGTCCCAGACCTCGTAGAGGGCGTCGAGGCCGGCGGCGATCGCGGCGCCGGAGAGCTGGGCGCCCTTGGGGCGTCCGGTGGTGCCGGAGGTGTAGAGCAGCATCGCGGTGGCCGCGGGGTCGACCGGGCGCGGGCCGATCGGCTGCGAGCCCGGTACGACGACCGGCAGGTCGACCCCTTCGGGCAGCTCCCCGGCCCAGGCCGTCGCACCCGAGTCGGAGAGCACGTGGCCGCGCTCGGCGGGCCCGGAGTCCGGCGGGACGGGCACGACCGGGACGCCGGCGAGGATGGCGGCGGTGATGGCGACGACGGTGTCGATCGAGGCGGTCGCGTGGACGGCGACCGGGCCGTGGTCGGGGATGCCGGCGGCGAGGCGGCCGGCCCGGTCGAGGAGCTCGGCGCGGGACAGCACGTCGTCGCCGACGGTGACGGCACGCTCCAGGTCCTGGGTGCCGGTGAGCGAGGTGAGGAACAACGTCGTTCTCCTGGTGGTGACGGGGTCAGACCGCCATGGCGGGCAGCACGAGGGCTCCCACCAGCGCGATCGGGCCGATGACGACCATGGACAGGCCCCAGCGGGTCAGCAGCGCGGTCATGCGGGGACGTTCCTGCTCGTCGACGGTGGTGGCGACCAGCGTCGCACCCACCGTCGAGAAGGGTGACACGTCCACGATGGACGAGCAGACCCCGAGCGCGCAGATCAGCGCCCAGCCCGGGATCCCGCCCTGCTGGACCAGCGGGATCGCCAGCGGCACCAGCGCGGCGAGGATGCCGGTGGTCGACGCGAACGCCGACACCAGCCCGCACACCGCGCAGATCACCAGGGCGGCGAGCAGCGGGACGGTGAGGCTCGCGGCGAGGTCACCCAGCAGGTCGACCGAGCCGATCTCCTGCAGCACACCGACGTAGGTGATGATCCCGCCGACCAGCAGGACGGTGGACCAGTCGATCTCCTTCAGGGCGCCGCGGCCGCTGTCCGGGTCGATCAGGGTGAGCACCGCGCCGAAGGCGAAGGCGAGCACCCCGACGTCGGGCTCGGCGCCGAGCACCGCCAGCACGACGACCGCCGCGACCAGGCCGAGCATCGCGACGACGGTGATCCAGTGCGTCGCGCGGAACGGCTCGCGGGCCGGGGGCTCCTCGTCGCCGGGCACCTCGGGCCCGCCGCCGCCCGCCGTGACCGGGACGCGGCTGCGGACGGAGAACATCAGGTAGGACGCGCCCAGCAGCACCAGGTTCGCGATGATCGCGACCGCGAACAGGGTCAGCGGGTTGAGCGCGATGCCCGCCGCCGACGCCGTCCCCCAGGTGACGATCCCGAACAGCGACGTCGGCGCGAACCCGCCCGCCGACAGCCCGGTCCCGATCGCCAGCGCCATCAGCATCGGGTCGATCCCGCGCCGGTGCGCCACCGTCATCCCGATCGGCGCCATGACCAGCCCGCCCAGCGGCGACCCCATCGCCGACACCACACCGGTGAGCACGAAGAACGTCAGCGGCAGCGCCGCGGTCCGGTCGCCGACGACGACCAGCGCCCGGTCCACCAGCCGGCCGATGGTGCCGTTGGACTTCGCGATCCCGAAGAAGAACGTCACCCCGACCAGCAGGACCAGGATGTCGACGGGGAAGCCCGCGACGATGTCGTCGAGCGGCAGGCCCGCGACGAGCAGCCCCATGCCGGCGGCGGCCGCGAACATGACGATCCCGATGTGGGACCGGCGGACCTCGGCGATCACGAAGACCGCCGCGAACACCACCAGCGTGATGACCTGCACCGCCATGCCTACCCCCGTTGGTACGCGCTTGTCGTATCGGTCCACCTGGTGGCACAGTGGTTCGTACAGTGGACCGTTTGGTGGCGGACACTAGGTCGCCCGAACGGGGGAGGTCAACACCGGCCATGGCTCCGACCAACAGCGTCGTCTCCGCGGTCCGCGTGCTGGAGGCGGTGGGGGAGCGGCAGCCCGTCGGGCTGTCCGACCTCGCCCGCACCGTCGCGCTGCCGAAGTCCACCGTGCAGCGGATCCTGCGCACCCTGGCCGAGGTCGGCTGGTGCGTCGCCGACGACACCGCGCGCTGGCGGCTCACCTACCGCGCGTTCGCCGTCGGCAACCAGGCCCGCGACGCCGGTGGCCTGCGCGCGGTGGCGGTCCCGGTGCTGCACGAGCTGCAGCTCGCGACGGGGGAGACCGTGCACCTGGCCGCCCCGGACGGCCGCGAGCTGGTCCTGCTCGAACGGCTCGACACCGCGCACCGGCTGCGCGCGTTCCTGCCGCTGGGCCACCGCATCCCGCTGCACGCCTCGGCCACCGGCCAGGCCTACCTCGCCGCCTGCACCCCGGCGGAGGTCGACGCCTACCTCGCCGGCCCGCTGGCCCCCTCCACCCGGCACACCGTCGTCGACCCCGACCGGCTGCGGGCCCGGATCGCCGAGGTGCGCGAGCGCGGGTGGTCGGTCAACCCCGAGGGGCTCTCCGACGGCATCGCCGCGGTCGGCGCCCCCGTCCTCGGTCCCGACGGCCGCCCGGTCGGGGCGCTGTCGGTGTCCGGCCCCACGGTGCGCATGACCGAGGAGGTCTTCGACGACCACGGCCGCGCTGCCGCCGACGCCGCCCGGCGCATCTCCCGCGACCTGGGGGCCCGCCCGTAGGAACGACCCCGCAGCAATGACGGAGCCCGCCCCCTCGGTGAGGGGACGGGCTCCGCATGGTGGTGGGTACTGCGCGCGTCAGCTCTTCAGCATGCCCCGCAGGACGTACTGCAGGATGCCGCCGTTGCGGTAGTAGTCCGCCTCACCGGGGGTGTCGATGCGCACCTTCGCGTCGAACTCGACGGTCTCGCCGGAGGACTTCGTGGCGGTCACGTGCACCGACTTCGGGGTCTTCCCGTCGTTCAGCTCGGTGATGCCGGCGATGTCGAAGGTCTCGGTGCCGTCGAGTCCGAGGCTCTTCGCCGACTCGCCGTCGGGGAACTGCAGCGGGACGACGCCCATGCCGATCAGGTTCGAACGGTGGATCCGCTCGAAGGACTCGACGATGACGGCGCGCACGCCCAGGAGCGCGGTGCCCTTGGCCGCCCAGTCACGCGAGGAGCCGGAGCCGTACTCCTTGCCGCCCAGCACGACCAGCGGGGTGCCCTGCGCGGCGTAGTTCTGCGCGGCGTCGTAGATGAACGACTGCGGGGCCCCGTCCTGGGTGAAGTCGCGGGTGTAGCCACCCGAGACGTCGTCGAGGAGCTGGTTGCGCAGCCGGATGTTCGCGAACGTGCCGCGGATCATCACCTCGTGGTTGCCGCGCCGCGAGCCGAAGGAGTTGTAGTCCTTCTTCTCGACGCCGTGGGAGTCCAGGTACTCCGCGGCCGGGGTGCCCGGCTTGATCGCACCGGCCGGCGAGATGTGGTCGGTGGTGACCGAGTCGCCGAGCAGCGCGAGCACGCGGGCACCGGAGATGTCGGTGACCGGGTCCGGCTCGCCCTTCATGCCCTCGAAGTACGGGGGCTTGCGGACGTAGGTGGATTTCTGGTCCCACTCGAAGGTCCGGCCCTCCGGGGTGGGCAGCGCGCGCCAGCGGTCGTCGCCGCGGAACACGTCGGAGTAGCTCTTGGTGAACATCTCCGAGGTGATCGAGGAGTCCACGACCGCGTTGATGTCCTCGGTCGAGGGCCAGATGTCGCGCAGGAAGACGTCGGCGCCGTCCGAGTCCTGGCCCAGGGGCTGGTTCTCGAAGTCGAAGTCCATCGTCCCGGCCAGCGCGTAGGCGATGACCAGCGGCGGGGACGCCAGGTAGTTCATCTTGACGTCGGGGTTGATCCGGCCCTCGAAGTTCCGGTTGCCCGAGAGCACCGAGACGACGGTGAGGTCGTTGTCGTTGACCGCGGCCGAGATCTCCTCCGGCAGCGGGCCGGAGTTGCCGATGCAGGTGGTGCAGCCGTAGCCGACCAGGTTGTAGCCGAGCTTGTCGAGGTAGGGCCAGAGACCGGCCTTCTCGTAGTAGTCGGTGACGACCTGGCTGCCCGGGGCCATCGAGGTCTTGACCCACGGCTTGGTGGTCAGGCCCCGGTCGACGGCGTTCTTGGCGAGCAGCGCGGCACCGAGCATGACGCTCGGGTTCGAGGTGTTGGTACACGAGGTGATCGAGGCGATCACCACGGCGCCGTGGTCGAGCACGAACTCACCGCGCGAGTCCGACTTCACGGTGACCGGCTTGGACGGGCGGCCCTCGCAGCCGTCCGCGGCCGACATGATGACCGGCGCGGCGTCGTCGTCGGCGAAGGAGAGCGCCGGGGCGTCGCTGGCCGGGAAGGACTCGTTCGACGACTCGTCGACGCCGGCGAGCGGGCTCGGGGCCACGCCGTCGTCGGTGTAGTCGTGCACGGTCTTGCGGAACGCCGGCTTGGCGTCGGTCAGCTCGATGCGGTCCTGCGGGCGCTTCGGGCCGGCGATCGACGGGACGACCGTCGACAGGTCCAGCTCCATCGTCTGGGAGTACACCGGCTCGTGGTCCGGGTCGTGCCAGAGGCCCTGCTCCTTGGCGTAGGCCTCGACCAGCGCGATCTGCTCGGCGGAGCGGCCGGTCAGCTTCAGGTAGCGGACGGTCTCGTCGTCGATCGGGAAGATCGCCGCGGTCGAGCCGAACTCCGGGCTCATGTTGCCGATGGTGGCGCGGTTGGCCAGCGGCACCGCGCCGACGCCGGCGCCGTAGAACTCGACGAACTTGCCGACGACGCCCTGGCGACGCAGCATCTCGGTGATCGTGAGCACCACGTCGGTGGCGGTCACGCCGGTCGGGATCTCCCCGGTCAGCTTGAAGCCGAGCACCTGCGGGATGAGCATCGAGACCGGCTGGCCGAGCATCGCGGCCTCGGCCTCGATGCCGCCGACGCCCCAGCCCAGCACGCCCAGGCCGTTGACCATGGTGGTGTGGGAGTCGGTGCCGACCAGGGTGTCGGGGTAGGCCTGGCCGTTGCGCGGCATGACCACGCGCGCCAGGTTCTCGATGTTGACCTGGTGCACGATGCCGGTGCCGGGCGGGACGACCTTGAACTCGTCGAAGGCACCCTGGCCCCAGCGCAGGAACTGGTAGCGCTCCTTGTTGCGGCCGTACTCGAACTCGATGTTCTTCTCGAACGCGTCGGCGGTGCCGAAGAAGTCGATCATCACCGAGTGGTCGATGACCAGCTCGGCGGGCGCGAGCGGGTTGACCTTGGACGGGTCGCCGCCCATCTCGGTCACGGCCTCGCGCATGGTCGCCAGGTCGACGACGCAGGGCACGCCGGTGAAGTCCTGCATGATCACCCGGGCGGGGGTGAACTGGATCTCGGTGTCCGGGTCGGCCTGCGGGTCCCAGTTCGCCAGGGCGTTGATGTGGTCCGCCGTGACGTTCGCACCGTCCTCGGTGCGGAGCAGGTTCTCGAGCAGGACCTTCAGGCTGAACGGCAGGCGCTTCGAGCCCTCCACCGCGGAGAGCCGGAAGATCTCGTAACCGGTGCCCCCGACGTCGAGCTGTCCTCTGGCGCCGAAGCTGTCGGTGCTGGCCACTTGGTGGTCCTCCCGTGGTGGTGGGCGGTCGCTTGTCCGGTGCGGTGAGCCCGCCCCGCCTCGCGGGGGAGGAGGTGCTCACCTGCGTGGTGTCGGAGTCTCGCGCACCGCCGTGTCGGCAGCAGCGCGGACCCTCGTACCGCAAATAGTACGCCTGTCCTATAAGCCTGGCGAGGCGGGTGTGGCCGGGGTCGCGGTGCCGTCGGGCGGGTGGGGTCCCCCGTGCGGTGGACGGGTCCGGTGTGTCGCACGGGGTTCGGGTGACACGAGTGGCACTGTTCCCAGTCGATTCCCCGTCGATCCCGCCCGCCCCCCGGAAGGACCTCCCCGTGACGCGCCAGCCGCCGGCGACCCTCGTCGTGGTGGCCGCGCTCGTCGCGGTCGCGCTGGCCTCGCCCGGGGTGGGCGCGGCCGCGACCGCCGTCGTGCCCGCCGCCGCGGTGCTCCCGGCGCAGCCCCCGCCCCCGCCGCCGCCCAACCCCGGCGACGACGAGCTGGAGCGCAGCCGCCAGTCGGTGCAGGACCGGGCCGCCGAAGTCGGCAGGCTCACCGCCCGCCTCGCCGAGCTCGACACGCAGGCCGAGCAGCTGCAGATGGAGGTCGCGGGGCGCAACGAGGAGGCACTCGCCGCCCGGGACACCGCCGACGCCGCCGGCCGCGAGGCCGAGACCGCCGCGGCCCGGGCCGCCGACGCCCGCGCCGCGACCGAGGCCGCGGGCCGCGCCGTCGACGACGCCCGCACCCGGATCGACGCCTTCGTCGGCGACGTCTACACCCACGGTCTCGACCTGGGCCCGCTCGGCCTGCTCTCGCGGGCGACCGACCCGCAGGACCTGATGGACCGGGCCCGGCTCACCGACGCGCTGAGCGAGGACCAGGCCGCCGTCCTGGAGCAGCTCCAGCAGGCCCGCATCGCCCAGGCCAACGCCGACTCCCTCGCCCGCGCGGCGCAGGAGGAGGCCGACCGGCGCCGCGCCGACGCCGAGCAGGCGTCCGCGGCGGCCGACTCCGCCGTCGACGAGGCCGTCGCGGCCGCCGACGCCCAGCAGACCCGGCTCGACGCGGTGCACACCGAACGCACCGACGTGCAGTCGCGGCTCGACGCCGCCGAGAACGCCGACGCCGGGCTGCGCGCCCAGCGTCAGCGCTACGAGGCGTGGCGGGCCGAGCAGGCCCGGCTCCAGGCCGAGGCCGACCGGCGGGCCCGGGAGGAGGCGGCGTCGCGGGTCGCGCAGGAGTCCGCGCCGTCGGACGGCCCCGCGCCGCGGCGCACCGGGTCGGCGGCGATCGAGACCGTGATCGACCGGGCGATGGCCCAGCTCGGCACCATCTACGCCTGGGGCGGCGGCAACTCGCGCGGACCGACCCGGGGGATCCGCGACGGCGGCGTCGCCGACGCCCACGGCGACTTCCGCAAGGTCGGCTTCGACTGCTCCGGGCTGATGCAGTTCGCCTTCGCCGGGGTCGGCATCAGCCTGCCCCGCTACAGCGGCAACCAGGCCAACGCCGGGCAGCTGGTGCCGATCTCGGACATGCGGCGCGGGGACATGCTGTCCTGGGCCGAGGGCGGTCGCACCCACCACATCGCCATCTACCTCGGCGACGGGAAGATGCTCGAGGCCCCGTACTCGGGCGCGAGCGTGCGGGTCACCCCGGTCCGCTACGACGGCCTGAACAAGGTCACCCGGCTGCTCTGACGGCCGCGGCCTCGCCGGCCAGCTCGTCGAGCACCAGCCGCACCGCGGGCCGGGTCACCGCACCGCGGGTCACGGCCCGCACCAGGCGGGCGGCCCGCACCCCGGCGAGCGGGCGCAGAGCGAGCCGGGCGCCGTCGCGGTGGTCGGTGGAGTAGCGGGGGAGCAGCGCGACGCCGTGCCCGTGTGCGACGAGCTCCTCGGTGACCGAGAAGTCGTTGATCCGCTGCACCACCCGCGGCACGGTGCCGGTGACCAGCGCGAGCGAGTTGAGCACGTCGTCGACCGGCCACCCGACGGCGACCGAGATCCAGTCGGCGTCGACGAGGTCGGACAGGTGCACCTCGGCACGGTGGGCCAGCGGGTGGTCCGGGGGCAGCGCGACGTCGAGGGGCTCGCGCAGGAGCGGGTGCACGGTGAGCCGGCCCGTGCGCAGCGGATCGAACCGTTCGTCGTGGTGGGTGACGACGACGTCGGCGTCGGCCGCGGCGGCCGGTACCTCCTCCGGGCGCAGGTCGAGGTCGCGGCAGGACAGCGCCAGCCCGGGGTGGGCCGACGCCCGGCGCAGCAGCCCGGGCAGCAGCAGCCGGGCCGCCGACGGGAAGAACACCACCCGCACCGTGCCCAGCGGCTGCTCGCGCAGGCCCGCGGCGGTCTCCTCCAGCCGGCCCAGCGCGTCGAGCACCTCCTGCGCCCCGTCGACGACGGCCCGCCCGGCCGCGGTGAGCCGCAGCCCGCGCCCGTCCGGCGCGGTCAGCTCCAGGCCCGCCTCCCGGGACAGCGCCTTGAGCTGCTGGGACACCGCGGACGGGGTGAAGTTCAGCGCCGCGGCGACGGCGGTGACCGAGCCGCGGTCGGCGAGCTCGCGCAGGATCCGGAGCCGCCGTACGTCCATGCAGGAACGCTACAACATCGTTTCAGTTCTAGTCGCTGGTCTGCACGGTCCCGGGACGGCAGCGTGGACGCCGTGACCGTTCGTGACCGCCTGCTCGCCGTCGTCGTCGCCGTGTTGTGGGGCGCCAACTTCATCGCCATCCACGTCGGGCTCGAGCACTTCCAGCCGCTGTTCCTGGCCGGGCTGCGGATGCTCGTGCTCGCGGTCCCGACGGTGCTGCTCGTGCCGCGGCCGCGGGTGCCGCTGCGCTGGCTCGTCGGCTACGGGCTCGGGTTCGGCACGGTGCAGTTCCTCTTCCTGTTCCTGGGGATGTACGCCGGGATGCCGACCGGGCTCGCGTCGCTGGTGCTGCAGGCGTCGGGGCCGTTCACGCTCGTGCTGGGCGCGCTGCTGCTGCGCGAGAGGGTGACGCCACGGCAGTGGGCGGGGATCGGCGTCGCCGTCGTCGGGCTGGGGTGCATCGCCCTCGCCCGCGCCCAGTCCGCGGCGCTGCTGCCGGTCGTGCTGACCCTGCTCGGCGCGCTCGGCTGGGCGGCCGGGAACCTGTGCAGCCGCCTGGCCCAGCGCGACGGCGAGGCGGTCAACCCGCTGCACCTGACGCTGTGGATGACCGTCGTGCCGCCGGTGCCGATGCTGGCCGCCTCCGCCGTGGTGGAGGGTCCGGGCGCCTGGGGCGACGTCGTCGCGATGGTGACCCCCGATGGCGTCGCCGGGCTGGTCGCGCTCGTGTACCTGTCGCTGGTCGCGACGGTGCTCGCCGCGGGGATCTGGACCGGGCTGATGCGCCGCTACCCGGCGGGGCTCGTCGCGCCGCACTCGCTGCTCGTGCCGGTGGTCGGGATGAGCCTGGCGATGGTGCTGCTCGGGGAGCGGCCGTCGGTGACCGAGCTGGTGGCCGGGGCGGTGGTGGTCGGCGGGGTGCTGGTGGCGTCCGCGCCGGCCCGGCGTCGGGTAGAGGTGACGGTATGAGGCTGCGCTACACGACCCTCGTGGTCGACGACTACGACGCCGCGATCACCTTCTTCGTCGACGTGCTCGGCTTCGAGCTGGTCGAGGACTCGCCCGCGACGACCTCGACGACCGGGGCGGCGAAGCGCTGGGTCGTCGTGCGTCCGCCCGGCGCCGACACCGGCCTGCTCCTGGCCCGCGCCGACGGCGACCGGCAGCGGGCCGCCGTCGGTGACCAGTTCGCCGGGCGGGTGGGGCACTTCCTGGAGGTCGACGACGCCGCCGCGGAGTACGAGCGGCTCGTGGCACTCGGGGTGGAGTTCGAGGGACCGCCGCGGGTGGCGGCCTACGGCACGGTCGCGGTGTTCCGCGACGTCGCCGGGAACCGGTGGGACCTGCTGTCCGGGCCGTGAGTCAGGCGCGCCGGCGCCGCCGGCGGTTGCGGCGACGGCGGCTCGGGACGAGGAACGCCGCCGCGGTCCCGACCAGGGCGACGACCCCGAACGCGACGAGGGCGGTCACGAACGCGCCCGTCGACACCGTGGTCGCCGGGGGCTCGGGCGGTGCCGCGGGTACGGCCGCGACCTCGTGGGTGGCGGTGCAGATGTTGTCCTCGTACGGGCTCGCCGGGTTCAACGGGTGGAACTCGTAGCGGGTCCCGGTGGCGTACGACCGGTCGACCGTGGTCGCGGTGTTCGGCTGTGGGTTCGAGGAGCCGACGACCTGGACGTCGCGGCCGTCGTCGGTGCGGACCTGCGCGACGCGGCCGTCGGCGGAGGTCGAGGCGACGGTGCCGGTGAACGCGTGCTCGGAGCGGAGGGGGCCGGGGACGCACGACATGCGGGCCGACGGTCTCGCGGTCTCCCCGGCCGCATCCGTCGCGCCGGCCGGGCTCGTCGGGGCGAGGAGCGCCAGGGCGACGAGCAACGGGACGGCGAGACGGGGCACGGGGTCATCCTCGCGCGTGCGGGGGTCGCGCGCCTCCGCCGTCCAGCCGAGTGGCCGGGTCCGGGACGCCGTCTTCGGAGCGGAGCTCGAGTCGTGGTGGGACGGCCCGGCCGTCGAGGCACGACCGCCGTGCTCCGGCGGGCGCGTCGGTCGGGGGCTCGGGGAGTGGCCGCGGGGGCGCGAGGCCCAGGCGTGATGAGGCCGAGGAGATGGCGGCGCGAGCTGGTGCGCGGGGATCGTCCGCTGCCGGGCTGCGGCGGACGGCCGGATGCGAGCGCCGAACGACCTGGAGACGCCCAGCCAGGAGACCTATAATCGAACGTATGATCGATCAGGTGGACGTGCTGGACGTGGTGAGCCACACCGATCCCGCCGACGACCCGGCCTGGCTCGAACACCGGCGCCGCCGCGAGGCGGTGGAGGAGGCGACCCGGTGCCCGCACGGTCTCGCGATCGACCTGTGCGGCGAGATGTGCGGTCCCGAGCCCCCGTCCGACCGCTCCGGCGGGATCGACGACGTCGCCTGGGAGGCGCTGCGGTGCCTGGTCGCCGGAGTCCCGACCGACCGGCTCACCGACCTGCAGGTGCTCGACGTCCTGGAGGGCGCCGAGCACTGGGTGCGGCGCTCGACCGCTCTGCGGATGCGGTCGGTCGCGCAGATCGCGGAGCGCCACCCGGCCGGGAGCGGCGCCGCGCCGCCGGGCGCGGACCCGCGTGCGGTTCAGCCCGTCTCGCGGTGGTTGCCGGACCAGGTGGCGATCGTGCTGCGGGTCCCGCGCGACCACGCACGGTCGCTGATCGGGCAGGCGCAGCGGTTCGCCCAGGTGCTGCCGGAGACCCTGGCCGCGTGGGAGTCGGGGGCGATCGACCAGGGCGCCGCCGAGGCGATCTCGTCGTCGACCCTCGTCCTGGACGACGAGCGCGCCCGCCGGGTGCAGGCCGCGGTCCTCCCGGGCGCTCCGGAGGCGCACCGCCGGTTGCTGCGGGACCGGCTGCGCCGCCACATCGCCCGGGTCGACCCGGACGGTGCCCGCGAGCGCCATGAACGGGCCCGGTCGGAACGGCGGATGTCGATCTCCCCGGGTGACGACGGCATGGGCTCGCTGTGGCTGGGTGGCACCGCCGCGCAGGTGGAGGCGTCGTGGCAGTGCGTCGACCGGCTGGCGCGCTCCCTGGACGACCCGTGCGACGACCGCACCCTGGACCAGAAGCGCGTCGACCTCGCCCACCAGCTGCTGCAGGGCACGCTGACGCTCACCGACGTCGGCACGGTGCGGGACGGGCTCGGCGCGGACGGGAAGGGCGCCGACGAGGACGG
Organism: Pseudonocardia sp. TMWB2A; assembly: GCF_017312135.1. Classification (NCBI taxonomy): domain Bacteria; kingdom Bacillati; phylum Actinomycetota; class Actinomycetes; order Pseudonocardiales; family Pseudonocardiaceae; genus Pseudonocardia; species Pseudonocardia sp. TMWB2A. Next base: position 3,972,870 of record NZ_QKQY01000002.1, on the reverse strand, counting down.
CCTGCTCGCAGCGGTCGCGCGGGTGCTCGCCGCGAAGCCGGACCCGGAGGAGGCGGTGGGGCGCCGTCCGCTGATCCAGGTCGTCGTCCCGCTCAGCACGCTGATGGGTGGTGCGGCACCGGCCGAGCTGGTCGGGCACGGCCCGATCCCCGCCGACCTCGCCCGGGCCCTCGCCGCCGGCGGTGTGTGGCAGCGGCTGGTGACCGACCCGCTGTCGGGCACGGTGCTCGACGTCGGACGCACCCGCTACCGCCCGCCGGTCGCGATGGCCGACCACGTCCGGGCGCGGGACTGCATCTGTCGCGGCCCCGCGTGCAGCCGCCGGGTCCGCGACCTCGACCACCACCGCCCCTGGGCGGCCGGGGACGGGCCGACCAGCGCGGAGAACCTGTTCTGGCTGTGCCGGGCCGACCACGCGCTGAAGGACGCGCCGGGCTGGCAGGTGCTCGCCGGGGCCGACGGCAGCCTGACCTGGGTGGCACCGTGCGGCCGCCGGGCGACGACGCGGCAGTTCGACCACCGGGTCTTCACCGATCCGCTGCCGGACGCGGCCGACCACGACGCCGACGCTGTCGTAGCGCCCTTCTGAGCGCTGCTCAGGCCGCCGGGGCGGCGAGCTGCCAGGACACGCCGAAGCGGTCCTCGACCCAGGCGAAGGGACCGAAGCCGTAGTCGTCGAGCGGCATGAACTCCCGCCCACCGGTCGCGAGGGCCGCCAGCAGCCGCTTCTGCTCGTCGCCGGACTCGCAGTCCACCCACAGCGAGACGGCGGGGGAGAAGTCCCACTGGTGCACCGGCGGGCTGTCGCTGCACCGCAGGCGCTGCCCGGCGACGACGAACTCGGCCAGCGCCACCGCGGTCGGGTCGTCGGGGCGGTGGGTGACCGAGACGATCTCGCCGTCGTCGAACAGGGAGGTCCAGAACTCCATCGCCTCGCTCGCGCTCGGGCCACGCGGCGGCTGGAAGGTCAGGAACGGCAGGGCACGGGCGGGCATCGGTCCTCCGGCGGGACGGGGCGGGTGGGCGTGTCCGAAACCGGGCGACACGGACACCTGCCGATGGATAGGCTCGAACCATGGCACGAGGCATCTGGTCGCAGAAGGTCCGCTCCGCCCGCTGACGGCGGCGCCCCTCCCTTCGTCCTCGCGACGTCGCACGCGCGTCCGCCGTCCCGGTCCCCGCTGGGCGGCGCATCCCGTGCTGCCCGGCTCCGATCTCGGATGCCGCGGAGCTCTCTCGTGCACACCACCCCCGAACCGTCCTCACCCCTGCCCGCCCTCGACGCCGGCGCGGCCGCCCACGTGCGTGCCGAGGACGTCGTCGTCACCCGCGGGTCGCACCGCGTCCTCACCGGCGTGACGCTGACCGTCTCCGCCCGCTCGCGGCTCGCCGTCGTCGGCGAGAACGGGCGCGGCAAGTCCACGCTCCTGCACGTCCTCGCGGGCCTGCTCGTCCCGGACGCCGGGGTCGTGCACCGCGCCGGCACCGTCGCCCTGGCGCGCCAGGAGGTGCCCGCCCGCGACGGCGAGACCGTCGGCACCCTGACCGCGGAGTCCCTCGCCGCCCCGCGGACGGCGCTGCGCGAGCTCGACGCGGCGACCGCGGCGCTCACCGACGGCGCGCCCGGCGCCGACGACCGGTTCGCCGCCGCCCTGGACACCGCGACCCGGCTCGACGCCTGGGACGCCGAACGCCGCGTCGACGTCGCCCTCGGCGCGCTCGGCGCCTGCACCGACCGCACCCGGCCACTGGAGACGTTGTCGGTGGGGCAGCGCCACCGCGTGCGGCTGGCGTGCCTGCTCGGTGCCCGCCACGACGTCCTGCTCCTCGACGAGCCCACCAACCACCTCGACGCCGCCGGGCTCGACTTCCTGACCCGCACCCTGCGCGCGCACCCGGGCGGGCTCGCCGTGGTCAGCCACGACCGGGCCCTGCTGCGCGACGTCGCCGAGGAGTTCTGCGACCTCGACCCGAGCCGCGACGGCACGCCCCGGCTCACCGCGGGCGGCTACGACGGCTGGCGGACCGCGCGGGACCGGGCCCGCGCCGCCTGGGAGGCCGAGCACGCCGAACAGCAGGCCGAGCACCGTCGCCTCGCCGACGCCGTCGCCACCGCGCGGGACCGGCTCTCGACCGGCTGGCGCCCGGACAAGGGGACCGGCAAGCACGCCCGCCAGTCCCGGGCCCCGGGGGTGGTGCAGGCACTGCACCGGCGCCGCGCCGAGCTCGATGCGCACCGGGTCGACGTACCGGTGCCGCCGTCGTCGCCGCGGTGGCCCGACCTCGACGTGCGCCCCGGCGCGCCCCAGCTGCGTGCGCACGGGGTCGGCGTGCGGGGCCGGCTCGCCGGTCCGGTCGACCTGGTCCTCGACGCGGGCGACCGGCTGCTCGTGACCGGGCCGAACGGGGCCGGGAAGTCGACGCTGCTGGCCGTGCTGGCCGGGGTGCTCGCTCCGGACGCCGGGGCGGTGCGCACCGCGCGCGGCGCCCGGGTCGTCCGGCTGGGGCAGGAGACCGCGGTGCTCGACCCGCGGCGGCCCGCGCGTGCCGTGCTGGAGCACACCGGTGGTGGCGCCCACGGCCTGCTCGACGCGGCGGCGCTGCGGACCCCGGTGGGCCGGCTGTCGGAGGGCCAGCGACGCCGGCTCGACCTGGCCCGCGCGCTGGCGGAGCGCCCGACGACGCTGCTGCTCGACGAGCCGACCAACCACCTGTCCGCGCGGCTCGTGGACGAGCTCACCGGGATGGTCCGGGACACCCCGGCGGCCGTCGTCGTCGCCACCCACGACCGGCAGCTGCTGCGCGACCTGGCCGACTGGCCGCGGCTGGAGCTCGGCCCGGCCGGGTGATCAGGGCCGGAGCCCGGCCTCGACGGCGTCGAGGGTGCGGCGCAGCCCGGAGTCGAACAGCGGCTCGCCGCCGCCGGGCCCGCGCACGACGGCGCCGCCGAGCAGCCGGGACAGCACCGGCAGCCCCTCCGCCCGGCCGGAGCGGCGGACGTCGTCGAGGGTGGGCAGGCGGTCCCCGGCCAGGGCCGCCGCGCCCCGGACGTAGCCGTGCAGCAGGTGCAGCACCTCGACGGCCGCGTGCAGCGGGTGCCCCGCCCCGACGACGTGTGCCAGCAGCGCCTCCGACCACGCGCACTCGGCGGGCCCGGTGGCGCGGGGACCGGCGAGCAGCCCGACGGTCCACGGGTGCTCGTCGAGCACGTCGCGCAGGGCGGTCGCCCAGATCTCGCAGCCCAGCCGCAGCCCGCAGTCCGACAGGTCCGGCGGCTCGCCCAGCGCGACGTCCAGGACGAGGTCGACCAGCGCGTCCTTGCCGGGCACGTGCCGGTACAGCGACATCGGCGCCGAGCCCAGCTCGCGGGCCAGTCGCGGCATCGACACCGCGGCCAGCCCGTCGGCGTCGGCGAGGTGCAGCGCCGTGGCGACGATCGACCCGCGGTCCAGCGTCCGGCGCACCGGGGCCGGGGGAGCGGCCCAGCGGGGGTCGTCGGCGGCGGTCACGGCGTCGATCATGCCACGCACCTCGTAGACAGCCCTACGCACGCTGCGTAAGCCCTACGCGTACCGCGCCGGGAGGAGCGGCGGTCTGCGGTTCGTAGGGTGTCCCGATGGAGTTGTGGGAGGTCGGGGTCATCGCGCTGGCCGGGCTCTGGGCGGGGTTGATCAACACCGTCGTCGGGTCCGGGACGCTGGTGACCTTCCCGGTACTCGTGGCGCTGGGCTTCCCCCCGGTGACGGCGACGACGTCGAACGCCATCGGCCTGATCACCGGCTCGATCACCGGCGCCGTCGGCTACCGCAAGGAGTGGGCCGGGCACGGCCGCCGCCTCGCGAAGTACGGCGTCGCGTCGTTCCTGGGGGCCGTGGTCGGTGCGGCGCTGCTGCTGTCGCTGCCGCCGGACGCGTTCGAGACGATCGTGCCGGTCCTGGTCGGCACCTCGGTGCTGCTGGTCGCCGTGCAGCCCCTGCTGGCCCGCCGGCTGCGCGACCGCCCGCGTCCGGACCGGACCGGCTCGCCGGTGCTCTACGTGCTGGTGTTCCTGGTGGGCGTCTACGGCGGCTACTTCACCGCCGCCCAGGGGATCATGCTGGTCGGGGTGATGGGGCTGCTCGTCGCGGACCCGCTCCAGCGGCTCAACGCCTTCAAGAACACCCTCGCCTCGGTCGTGAACATCGTCGCCGGGGCGATCTACGCCGTCGTCGCACCGGTCGACTGGACGGTCGTCGGGATCATCGCGGTCAGCTCGATCGTCGGCGGGCTGCTCGGGGCGAAGGTCGGCCGCAGGCTGCCGCCCGCGGTGCTGCGGACCGTGATCGTCGTGATCGGGGTCGCGGCGATCGTGTTCCTGCTGGTGGAGTGAGCGCCCGGAACTGTCGGGGGTGTCTGCTCTCCTGGGGTCGTGGACGACGACCGCGCCGCCGAGCTGGCCGTGGCCCTCGCCGCGCTGGCCGGTCGTGAGATCGGTCCGGCCGAGGCGCGGGCCGTGGTCGCGCACGCCCACGACCTGACCCCGGCCCGGGCGAACACGGTCTGGACCCGGCACCGGGCGGCGCCGCGGACCGTGTCGCTGCGCGACTACCTGGCGATGACGATCCGGTTCGCCGCGCAGGACCCCGCCGCGGGTGGGCCCGGCGGCCCGGAGCCGCACGCCTCACCGGATCCACACGGCCGACACGGTGGGATGGGACCGTGAGCACGACTGCCTCGACCGGTCCGGACCCGATCACCCCCGCCCGCGACGCCGAGCGGCTCGAGCGTGCGGTGCTCGAGGTGAAGCGGGTGATCGTCGGCCAGGACCGCCTCGTCGAGCGGATGCTGGTGGGGCTCCTCGCGAAGGGGCACCTGCTGCTGGAGGGCGTCCCCGGCGTCGCGAAGACCCTCGCCGTGGAGACCTTCGCGACGGTCGTGGGCGGCAGCTTCTCCCGCCTGCAGTTCACCCCCGACCTGGTGCCCGCCGACATCCTCGGCACCCGCATCTACCGGCAGGGCCGCGAGGAGTTCGACGTCGAGCTCGGTCCGGTCGTCGCGAACTTCGTGCTCGCCGACGAGATCAACCGCGCCCCGGCCAAGGTGCAGTCGGCGATGCTCGAGGTGATGGCCGAGCGCAAGCTCTCCCTCGCCGGTCGCGACCACCCGATGCCCGACCCGTTCCTCGTGCTCGCCACCCAGAACCCGATCGAGAACGAGGGCGTCTACCCGCTGCCCGAGGCGCAGCGCGACCGCTTCCTGTTCAAGCTGATCATCGAGTACCCGGGCGTCGAGGAGGAACGGGAGATCATCTACCGGATGGGGTCCACCCCGCCGGTGCCCTCCCAGATCCTCACCCCCGAGGAGCTGGTCCGGCTGCAGCGCACCGCGGCGGACGTGTTCGTGCACCACGCCCTGGTCGACTACGTCGTGCGGCTGGTCGTCGCGACCCGGCTGCCGTCCGAGCACGGCCTGTCCGACGTCGCGTCCTGGATCGCCTACGGCGCCTCGCCGCGCGCGTCGCTGGGCATCGTGTCCGCCGCCCGCGCGCTGGCCCTGGTCCGCGGCCGGGACTACGTGCTCCCGCAGGACGTGCTCGAGGTCGCCCCGGACGTGCTGCGCCACCGCCTGGTGCTGTCCTACGACGCGATCGCCGACCAGGTGCCGGTCGACCACATCGTCACCCGGGTCCTGCAGACCGTGCCGTTGCCGCAGGTCAGCGCCCGTCCCGGGGGAGGTCCCGAGGGAGCGTCGACGGCGTGGCCGCCCGCACCGGGTGCCGGCCAGGGCCCGGCGTGACGGCGGGGTCCGCCGACCTCGTCCGGCTCGAGGCATCCCTGCGGACCCTGGAGCTCACCGTCCGGCGCCGGCTGGACGGGCTGCTCCAGGGCAACCACATCGGCCTGCTGCCCGGGCCCGGCACCGAGCCCGGTGACGCGCGGCCCTACCAGCCCGGCGACGACGTCCGCCGGATGGACTGGTCGGTCACCGCCCGCACCACCGCGCCGCACGTGCGCGAGACCGTCGCCGACCGCGAGCTGGAGACCTGGGCGGTGGTGGACCTGTCGCGCAGCATCGACTACGGCACCGCCCGCACCGACAAGCGGCACCTGGCGCTGGCCGGGCTCACCGCGGTCGCCCAGCTGACGACCGGCGGCGGGAACCGTCTCGGCGCCGTCGTCGCGAACGGGGAGTCGACGCTGCGGCTGCCCGCCCGCGGCGGACTGGCGCACGCCCGCGGCCTGGTCCGCCGGGTCGCGACGATGCCGCCGGCGCCCGAGGGCACCCGCGGCGACCTGTCCGGTGCGCTCGACGAGCTGCGCCGCCCGCCGCGCCGGCGCGGGCTGGTCGTCGTGGTGTCGGACTTCCTCGGCGAGCCCACCTGGGAGCGGTCGCTGCGGGCGCTCTCGGCCCGCCACGAGCTGCTCGCGATCGAGGTCGTCGACCCGCGGGAGCTGGAGCTGCCCGACGTCGGGACCGTCGTGCTCGCCGACCCCGAGACCGGGCGCCAGCGCGAGGTCGACACCACGCCGCTGCTGCGCCGCGAGTTCGCCGCCGCCGCCTCCGAGCACCGCGACCGGGTGGCCACCGCGCTGCGCCGCTGCGGGGCCGGGCACCTGACCCTGCGCACCGACACCGACTGGGTGGCCGACATCGTGCGGTTCGCCGTCGCCCGCAAGCACGCCGCCGCTCCGCGGAGGCTCGCGTGACGTTCACCGCCCCCTGGTGGCTGCTCGGGCTGCTCGTCGTCGCCGCGCTCGCGGTGGCCTACGTGTGGCTGCTGCGGCGGCGCCGTCGCGACGTCGTGCGGTTCACCAACCTGGAGCTGCTGGAGTCGGTCGCCCCCAAGCGGCCGGGCCGGTGGCGGCACCTCCCGGCGATCGCGCTGATCGCGGCGCTGGCGGTGCTCACCGTGGCGCTCGCCGGGCCGCAGGCGATGGCGAAGGTGCCGCGCAACCGGGCCACGGTGATGCTGGTGATCGACGTGTCGCTGTCGATGAAGGCCACCGACGTCGCCCCGACCCGGCTGGCCGCCGCGCAGGCCGCGGCCAAGCAGTTCGCCGACCAGCTGACCCCGGGCGTCAACCTGGGGCTGGTGTCCTTCGCCGGGACGGCGGCGGTGCTCGTCTCGCCCACGACCGACCGCAGCGCGGTCAAGAACGGCGTCGACAACCTGCAGCTCGCCGAGTCCACCGCGACCGGCGAGGCGATCTTCACGGCGATGCAGTCGATCGACACCTTCTCGCGCTCGCTGCAGGGCGGCCCGGACGCGGCGGGTGTGCCGCCACCGGCGCGGATCGTGCTGCTCTCCGACGGCACCCAGACCGTGCCGGGGCCGGACGGGGAGACGGAACCGCGCGGCTCGTTCACCGCGGCCGCCGAGGCGAAGAACCGCGGCATCCCGGTGTCCACGATCTCCTTCGGCACCAGCTACGGCACGATCGAGCTCGACGGCGGGCGCACCCCCGTCGCCGTCGACGACGCCTCGATGGAGCGCATCGCGCAGCTGTCGGGCGGCCGGTTCTTCACCGCCGCCACCGAGTCCGAGCTGCGCGCGGTCTACTCCGACCTGTCCGAGGAGCTCGGCTACGAGGAACGCGAGGTCGACGCGAGCAGGCCCTGGATGATCGGCGGGTTCGTGCTCCTGATCGGCGGGCTCGGCGCGGGCATCCTGCTCGGCAGGCGACTGCCGTGAGGGTGATCTCCGCTCGCGGGTACCGGCCGGTAGTGCGTTAGGTTCACCCCCCGTGGGACGTAGCGTGCTCGTGACCGGAGGAAACCGCGGCATCGGCCTGGCGATCGCACAGGCGTTCGCGGCCGAGGGCGACCAGGTGGCGGTGACGTACCGCTCCGGGAAGGACGACATCCCCGACGGGCTGTTGCCGGTGCACTGCGACGTCACCGACGCCGAGTCCGTCGACGCAGCGTTCACCGAGGTCGAGGCCGCGCACGGCCCGGTCGAGGTGCTGGTGTCCAACGCCGGCATCACCGACGACGGCCTGCTCATGCGGATGGCCGAGGAGTCCTTCACCAAGGTCGTCGACGCCAACCTCACCGCGGCCTACCGGGTCGCGAAGCGGGCCTCGCGCGGGATGCTGAAGGCCAAGAAGGGCCGGATGATCTTCGTCTCGTCGGTCGTGGGCCTCTCCGGCTCGGCCGGGCAGGTCAACTACGCCGCCTCGAAGTCCGGGCTCGTCGGCCTGGCCCGCTCGGTCGCCCGCGAGCTGGGCAGCCGCGGCATCACCGCGAACGTCGTCGCCCCCGGGTTCGTCGACACCGACATGACCCGCGCGCTGCCCGAGAAGCGGCGCGAGGAGATCCTCGGGACCATCCCGCTCTCCCGCTACGCCGACACCGGCGAGATCGCCTCGGTCGTCGCCTTCCTCGCCTCGCCGGGCGCCGGCTACGTCACCGGGGCGGTCGTCCCGGTCGACGGCGGCCTGGGCATGGGTCACTGAGCGACGTCCGCGGAGCGGACATCGACACCGTGGCCACCGGCCCGGCCACGCAGAACTCTCGAAAGGACGTCATGGGACTGCTCGACGGCAAGCGGCTGCTGATCACCGGTGTGATCACCGACGCCTCGCTGGCCTTCCACTCCGCCAAGATCGCCCAGGAGCAGGGCGCGGAGGTCGTGCTCACCGGTTTCGGCCGGATGCGGCTGGTCGAGCGGATCGCGATGCGGCTGCCGAAGCCCGCACCGGTCGTCGAGCTGGACGTCTCGGACGAGGAGCAGCTGGACTCGCTCGTCGAGCGGATCACCCCGCACCTGGGTGACGAGCCCCGCCTCGACGGCGTGCTGCACTCGATCGGGTTCGCCCCGGCCGGTGCGCTCGGCGAGGGCGCGTTCCTCAACGCGCAGTGGGAGGACGTCGCCACCACGATCCAGGTGTCGGCGTACTCGCTGAAGTCCCTGGCGATGGCGTGCAAGCCGCTGCTCGGCCCGGGCAGCTCGATCGTCGGCATGGACTTCGACAACCGGCAGGCGTGGCCCGCCTACGACTGGATGGGCGTCGCGAAGTCCGCGCTGGAGTCGGTCACCCGCTACCTGGCCCGCGACCTGGGCCGCGACGGCATCCGGGTCAACCTGGTCGCCGCCGGCCCGGTGAAGACGATGGCCGCCAAGTCGATCCCGGGCTTCTCCGCGTTCGAGGACGTGTGGGACAAGCGCGCCCCGCTCGGCTGGGACATGAACGACCCGGTGCCGGTCGCCAAGACCGTGTGCGCCGCGCTGTCGGACTGGATGCCGACCACCACCGGTTCGATGATCATGGCCGACGGCGGGGTGCACGCCGTCGGCGTGTGAGGCCGAGGAGCGCGCGCACCGGGTGGCGTCGATAATCGGGACCGTGCCCGAACAGCCCTGCTCCGACCCCGATGCCATCCTGGTGCTCAGCTTCGGCGGCCCCGAGGCCCCCGACGAGGTCCGCCCGTTCCTGGAGAACGTGACCCGGGGGCGCGGGGTCCCGCCGGAGCGCCTCGACGCCGTCGAGGAGCACTACCAGCACTTCGGCGGGGTCTCGCCGATCAACGCCCGCAACCGCGAGCTGATCGCGGCGATCGCCGCGCGCACCGAGCTGCCGGTGTACTTCGGCAACCGCAACTGGCGGCCCTTCGCCGAGGACACCGTGCGCGAGATGACCGAGGCCGGCGTCGAGCGGGCGCTGGTCTTCGCGACCAGCGCCTACGGCGGCTACTCCGCCTGCCGCCAGTACCACGAGGACATCTCCCGGGCCCGGGACGCGGTCGGTGACGCGGCCCCCGAGCTGGTCAAGCTGCGCCACTTCTACGACCACCCGGACTTCGTGCGCGCCAACGCCGACGCCGTGCGGACCGCGTGGGTGCAGCTGCCCGAGGACCGTCGCGAGGCGGCGCGGCTGGTGTTCACCGCGCACTCCATCCCGACCTCGGCCGACGCGGCCGCCGGGACCCCGGCCGACGGCGGGCACCGCTACTCCCGCCAGGTCGCCGAGGCCGCGGCGCTGGTCGCCGCCGAGGTGGGCGTCGACGAGTTCGACGTCGTCTGGCAGTCCCGCTCCGGTCCGCCGCAGGTGCCGTGGCTGGAGCCCGACATCGTCGACCACATCGACGACCTGCACGCCAAGGGCGTGCCCGCGGTCGTCGTCGCGCCGGTCGGGTTCGTGTCCGACCACGTCGAGGTCGTGTGGGACCTCGACAACGAGGCGGCCGAGCGCGCCGCCGAGCACGACATGGGCTTCGCCCGCGCCGCCACCGCCGGACCCGACCCACGCTTCGCCGACATGGTGGTCGAGCTCGTGCGGGAGCACTCCGACGGCGTACCCGCCCGGCGGCTGGGCACCGGCCCGTCCGCCGGGTGCACCCGCAACGGGGCGCCCTGCGCGGTCGACTGCTGCGTGCCGCAGCGGCGGCCCGCCCGGCCGAGCTGATCAGCGGCGCCGCACCCGGGCCAGATGGGCGGGGACCTCGACCCTGGTCCCGGCCGGCTCGCCGTAGGACCCGGCCAGGCCGGCGGTCACGACCCCCCGGTAGGACGCCGGTCCGACGGTCTCCACCGTCCAGTCCGGCCCGGTGAACGCGGCCCGGATGTCGGCCGCGTCGATCACCGGGCCCAACTCGGCGGCGGCGCCGGTCCGGGCCAGGGCGAGCACGTGCACCACACCGCCGGGACGCACCACCCCGGCCAGCGCGCGGGCGTAGCGGGCCTGGTCACCGGGGTCGAACAGGTGGAACAGGGCACTGTCCACCACCGTGTCGAACGGGCCGAGGCCGTCCGCGGCGAGCACGTCGGCGACGACGAACCGGGCGTCCACCCCCGCGGCCGCGGCCCACTCCCGGGCCCGCCGGACCGCGGTCGGGGCGGCGTCGGCGCCGAGCACGTCGTACCCCAGCCCGGCGAGCAGGATCGTGTGCTCGCCGGTGCCGCAACCGGGGTCGAGGACGGTGCCGGTGACCGCTCCCGAGCCGACGAGTGCGACGACCGCCGGCTGCGGCTCGTCGATCACCCAGGGCGGGTCGCCGTCGCGGTAGGCCTGGTCGAACCGGGAGACGGGCGGGGTCAGCTCCATCGGATGCTCCTCTCGGGGACGTCCCGGGAGCATCCGACCTCCACCTCGGTCGAGGTCAAGGTCCCGGCCGATATCGACGATCCGGTAACCGTTTGTCCGTATTCTTGTGGTTCGTGTCCACATGGGGTGAAGTTCCGCCCCATGACCTCCGTACCGACCACGGCACCGCCGCAACCCGGCGTGCTCGAGAGCATCGAGCTGTCCATCAACTCGGTGTTCGACCCGATCTCGACCGGGCTGTCGAACATCGTCTTCTACGAGGTGACCGTCCTCGGAGCGGACTTCCCGCTGATCGTGGGCTGGCTGATCCTGGCCGGGGTGCTGTTCACCCTCTACTTCGGGTTCGTCCAGTTCCGCAGCATCGGGCTCGCCCTGCGGATCGTCCGTGGCCGCTACACCCGGCGCGACGAGCCGGGGGAGATCACCCACTTCCAGGCCCTGGCCTCCGCGTTGTCGGGCACCGTCGGTCTGGGCAACATCGCCGGCGTCGGTGTGGCGGTCACGATCGGTGGTCCCGGCGCGACGTTCTGGATGATCGTCGCCGGGCTGCTCAGCATGGCCACCAAGTTCGTCGAGTGCACCCTCGGCGTGAAGTACCGCGAAGTGCACCCCGACGGCACCGTGTCCGGCGGTCCGATGCACTACCTGCGGATCGGTGTCGCCGAGCGCATCCCCAACGCGTTCGGCCGCGGCCTGGGCAAGGTCCTGGCCGCCGGTGCGGCGGTGATGATCCTCTTCTTCGGCGTCGCCGGCGGGAACATGTTCCAGGCCAACCAGACCTTCGCCCAGCTCCGCAACGTCACCGGGGGCGAGACCGGTCTGCTCGGCAGCGGCGGCGCCGCGTTCGTCTTCGGTCTGCTGCTGGCCGCGCTCGTCGGGGCGGTCGTGTTCGGGGGCATCAAGTCCGTCGGTGCGGTCACGGGTCGTCTCGTCCCGGCGATGGCGATCGTCTACGTGACCGCCTGCCTCGTCGTGATCGCCGTGAACATCGCGCAGGTCCCGACGGCGTTCGGGCTCATCCTCTCGGGAGCGTTCTCCGCCGAGGGCGTGGTGGGCGGTGCGCTCGGCGCCATGATCGTCGGTTTCCAGCGGGCGGCCTTCTCGAACGAGGCGGGCCTGGGCTCCTCGCCGATCGCGCACTCGGCGGTGCGGACGAGGAACCCGGCCACCGAGGGGTACGTGGCCCTGATCGAGCCGTTCGTCGACACCGTGGTCATCTGCACGATGACCGCGCTGACCATCGTGATCGCCGGTACGCCCTTCTGGCAGCAGGCCCAGGCGACCGCCTTCGCCAGCGGCGGCTCCGACGTGGCCGACGGCGTGCTCATCACCTCCGACGCGTTCGCCACGGTGCTGCCGTGGTTCCCCTACGTGCTCGCGGTCGCGGTGTTCCTGTTCGCCGTCTCCACGATCATCACGTGGGGCTACTACGGGCAGAAGGCCTGGACCTACCTGTTCGGCAAGAACGTGGTGTCCGAGCGCGTCTACCAGACGGTCTTCTGCTTCTTCGTGGTCGTCGGCTCGGTGCTGACCCTGGGCAGCGTGCTCGACTTCGCCGACGCGGTGCTCTTCCTGCTCGCCTTCTTCAACATCCTGGGCCTCTACGTGCTGGCCCCGGTGGTCAAGAAGGAGGTCCGGGCGTTCCGCGCGAAGCTCGCCTCCGGCGAGGTCACCGAGGTGGAACCGTCCGAGCGGGCGATGCTCTGACCCGTCGCGTGGGCCCGGTCAGATCCGGGCCCACGCCCGGGCGAGCAGCTCGTAGGACCGCAGACGGTCGTCGAGGGTCGGGGCGACGGTCTCGACGACGAGCTCGTCGGCCTCCGCGGCCTCGACGATCGCGGCGAGCCGGCTCGCCACCGCGTCCGCCCGGCCGACGACGCGGGTCCGCAGGCGGTCGTCCAGCGCGACCTGCTCGTCCGGGTCCAGCGGGGGGAGGCCGGCCCGCTCGTCGGCGGTGGGGTAGTGGTGCGCGCCGGCGTCGAGGGCGAGCCCGCGCAGCCAGACGTCGTAGCCGGAGCCCAGTGCGGCGGCCTCGTCCTCGGTGTCCGCGGCCAGCGCCGACACCGCGATCGCGACGTGCGGGCGGTCCCTGTAGGGGCCCGGTACGAACCGCTCGCGGTACAGGTCGACCGCCTCGAGCACGGTGGTCGGCCGGGAGAAGTAGGCGACGCCCATCGGCAGCCCGTTGCGCGCGGCGTACTCGGCGCTCTCGCCCGCGCCCGCTGCATGCACCCATACCTGCGGGGTCACGGCGTCGAGCAGGTCGACCGGCGTGCCCTGCAGTCCCGGCTCCTTGCCTGCGAGCAGGCGCAGGAGCTGGTCGCAGCGCCCGCTGAAGGTGCCCAGGCCGCGTTCGAGCAGCCGGGCCTCGACGTGCGGGCGGTCGTGGTCGAACCCGACGGTGCGCGGCGTGCGGGCGGCGACCGACCGGCCCAGCCCGAGGTCGGTGCGGCCACCGGACAGGGCGGACAGCAGCGTCGCGTCCTCGGCCAGGCGCAGCGGTGGGTGGTAGGCGACCAGGGTGGCGGCGACGCCCAGCCGGATGCGCTCGGTCCGGGCCGCGAGGTGCGAGAGCAGCACCATCGGGCTGGTCGACCCGAGCGCCGGGTTGAGGTGGTGCTCGCCGACCCAGTAGCGCAGCATGCCGAGCGCCTCGGCCTGGCGTGCGAGCACGATCGCGTCGGAGACGACGTCGGTGGCGGTTCCGCCGGGCCGGACCGGGTTCAGGTCCAGGCACGACAGCGGGATCGTGGACAGGGTGCACTCCTGCGACAGGCGGGGTGCACGGAGTCGGCACCGGGGCTCGTCCGAATCTAGAGCCGCCGCGGGCAGGGGGTCAACGCGCCGGGAGCCGGAGCGCCGGGACTCACGTTGTCAAGGAATCATTGACGCCTACGCGCGGTCAACCGAGCGGCGACACCCACCGGCCGCGGAGCCGGGGGAGGGGAGGCCGGCTCGCGCGGTCGGGCCGGGACGGCCGTCACCGGGCGCGGGGTGCCGGTGGGGTCCCGCCGGTGCGGATCATCGGACGGTTCCGCGGTCCGGTCGGGCCGGTGCGACGACGGGGCGCCGGCCGCGCCTCGGCTCCCGGGCCCGGTCCGATGTCGACGGCGCACGTCGGTGGTGTCGGGACACGGTCGCGTGCCGCCGGGGGTCGACGGGTTCCCGCGCCGATCGGGTCCAGGCCGGGAGGTCCGGGGCGACCGCACCGGCAGGAGCTGCACCGGCCGACGAGCGGCCCGCCGGTGCGATCGACGGCGCCGGCCACCCCGGCTCGTCGACGCGTCGTGGTCCTTCGTTGTCAATGAAGCATTGACGCCGGCAAATCGTCGACGAAACGACGACGACCGAACTGCCTGGACCCTGAGGGGCCGGCGCCGGCCGGGGAGGTCCGGTGACGCCGGCCGGGGGACCGGTGTGCGGGGCGGTGCCCGCCCCGGGTCAGCGGGGTCGCTCGGCGGCCCGGTCCAGCGCGTCGACGACGGCGTCGGTGAACGCCCCGGCGCCGCCGTGCCCGGCGTCGTCGATGATCCGCAGCTCGCTGCCCGGCCAGCGCCGGTGCAGGTGCCAGGCGATGTCCGGGGGTCCGCTGACGTCGTACCTGCCGTGGACCAGGGTCCCGGGGACCCCGGCGAGCCGGGTCATGCCGCGGAGCAGGGCGCCGTCGGGGAGGAACGCGGCGTGCCGCCAGTAGTGCGTGACCAGCCGGGCGAAGACGAGCCGGAACGCCGGGTCCTCGTAGCGTCGGCTCGGCCGGTGGCCCGGTGCGAGGGAGACGTGGGTGTCCTCCCAGCGGCACCACTCGCGGGCGGCGTCCTCGCGGACGGCCGGGTCGGGGTCGGCGAGCAGGGTCGCGTAGGCGTCGACGAGACGGGTGCCGCGCAGGTGGGCGGGCACGGCGTCGGCGAAGCGGTCCCACGCGGCGGGGAAGATCCGGCGCATGTCCTCGGTGACCCAGCGGATCTCCCGCTCGGTCGTCGTCACGACCGCGGCGAGGACGAGCGCGTCGACGCGCTCCGGGTGGGCCTGGGCGTAGGCGAGGGCGAGAGTGCTGCCCCAGGAGCCGCCCTGCACGACCCAGGAGGGGACGGCCAGCAGCTCGCGGAGCCGCTCGATGTCGTCGAGGAGCAGCTGTGTGGTCTGGGTGCGCCCCAGGTCGACGGCGGGGTCGGAGGCGAGCGGCCTGCTGCGGCCGCAGCCGCGCTGGTCGAGCAGCACGATCCGGTACCGCTCGGGGTCGAAGTACCGGCGGGCCCCGGCCGAGGCGCCCGATCCGGGTCCGCCGTGCAGGTGCAGGGCGGGTCGCCCGTCGGGGTTGCCGCAGGTCTCCCAGTACAGGGCCTGGCCGTCGTCGGTGGTGAGGGTGCCGGCGTCGTAGGGCTCGATCGGCGGGTGGAGGGGCACGGCTACAAACCTGCCAGCAGGGCGGCGGAGTTGTCCTCCCAGGCGTTGTCGATGCGGATGTAGGCGCCCACGGTGGCCAGGGAGCGGTGCCGGGTCTGGTGGGCGATGGCCCGGTCGGAGGCGCCGCGCTGGTGGGCGTAGGTGACGTGGCCCGCGCGCAGGGAGTGCGCCGACCAGGGGCCGGGGCCGATGTCGGCACGGGCGACCGCGCGCTGGACGATCTCGTTGACCGACTCTGGGTGCAGCGGCCGGTCGGTGACCCGGTTGCCGCGGGTGACCTTGCGCAGCACCGGGCCCTCGGTGATCCCGGCGGCGTCGAGCCAGGTCTGCAGCGCGGTGACCGGGCAGCGCGCGGCCCGGTGCGCGTGCGGGAGGACGACGAGCTCGGGCTCGGTGCCGTAGGGGTTGGTCTTGGACCGGGGGATCGACAGGACGCGGCCGCGCGGGTGGTCGGCGACGTCGGCGACGGTGAGCGCGGCCAGCTCGGAGCGGCGCAGCGCGGAGAAGAACCCGACCAGCAGCAGGGCCCGGTCGCGCAGGCCGGCGAGGTCGTCCTCGCCCGCGCGGGTCGCGTAGCTGCGGGTGGTGGGGCAGGCGTCGACGACGTCGTCGAGGTCGGGGGGCATCAGCGGCCGGGCCTGGACCGGCGGGGCGCCGTGGGTGCGGCGGATCCCCTCCCAGACGGCGGTGACGCGACGGGCGTCGGTGGGGTCGGGCAGGTCGCGCATGACGTGCACGAACCGGATCGAGGACAGCCGGCGGCTGATGGTCCCGACCTTCGCCCCGGCCCCGGCGAGCTCGGTGATGTAGCCGGACAGCGCCTCGGGGGCGGCGGGCAGCGCCGCGTGCCCGTGCCGGTCGCACCAGCCGCTGAACTCCCGCCAGTCCGAGGCGTAGCCGCGACGGGTGTTGGCCGACCGGGCGGCCGCGACGTAGGCGGCCTCCTGTTCGGTCAGCGGGAGGTCCACCTGCGGCGCGAGCAGCTCGGCGCCGGGGACGCCGGTGGGGGCGGGGTCGGTCACGGGGTCATCCTGCCGGTCCCGGCGCCCGCGCCACGATCACCACTCCCGGGCCGGTCCGCTCGTCGGGGTGCAGGAGGAGCTCGGCCTCGGGGTGCAGCCCGGCCCGTCCGAGGAGGTCGCGCAGCTGCTCGGGCCGCCACAGGTGGGTGGTCCAGCGGACGGGCACGCCGCCGTAGCACTCGGTGCGTTCGAGCTCGCCGTCGCCGACGTGGGTCGCCAGGATCAGCCGCCCACCGGGGGCGAGGGCACGGGTGAAGGAGGCCAGGACGTGCGGCAGGACGTCGCGGGGCAGGTGGAACAGCGACCACCAGCCCAGGATCCCGGCGAGCGAGCCGTCGGGGACCGCGAGCTCGGTGGCCGAGCCGACCGAGAACCGGCAGTGCGGGTACAGCCGCCGGGCGTGGGCGACCATGGCGGGGGAGAGGTCCACCCCGGACGCGTCGACGCCGCGCTCCACGAGGTGGGCGGTGACCTGCCCCGGCCCGCAGCCGACGTCGAGGACCGGCCCGCGGCCCGCGACGGCGTCGGCGAAGGTGTCTATGGCGGCCCGGAGCCAGGGGTGGGTGCGGACGTCACCGAGGCCGGTGGTGACGACCATGTCGACGTAGTTGTCGGCGACGCGGTCGTAGGAGTCGCGGACGGCGTCGAGGTCGGCGGGGCGCGGGACCGGGGGCACGGTCAGTGCACGACCGCGGCGACGACGAGCAGTGCCGCGGCGAACGCCGCCGTCACCGCCCAGCCCTGCCAGGTCTGCGGGCGCAGTCCCCACCCGACCCGCTTCGGCCCGAACCACGGTGTCCTGTCCATCGCTGCTCCTCCCGCCCGGTTCCCGGCCAGGCTAGCGCCGGTCAGGCCCCGCGCCGCCGTCGCCGGGCGCGCGCGGTGTGGCGGAGCTCGTGCTGGTGGTGCACGGCGCGCCGGACGATGTCGACGACCTCGTCGTCGTCGACGAGGTAGATCTGCCGCCTGCCCTCGCGCCGGGCACGGACCCAGCCGGCCAGCTTGAGCTTGCCCAGGTGGTGGCTGACCGTCGCGACCGAGTGCCCCAGTTCCTCGGCGAGGGTCCCGACGTCGCGTTCGCCGGAGGCCAGCAGCCACATGATGTGCAGGCGGACGGTGGCCGAGAGCATGCCGAAGGCGGCGGCGGTCTCGTGCAGCAGCTCCTCGGGCAGTGGGTCCGCCGGGCCCGGCGGGGGAGGGTCGGCGGGCAACCGGGCTCCTTCCGTGCGGTGTCGTCGCACGTGACGACGGTCAAACATTCTCACAACCGTTTGATCGTTGCAGCTCGGTACGGTCTAGTGGTCGTGCAGCCGGTGCGCGGGACGCAGCGGGTCCGGAACGTCCACAGGGGAGGTGAGCCGGGTGTCCGACGAGGGGAACAGTACGTACGACCACGTGGGTCCCCGGCCCTACCGGGAGACACCGGGCTGAGCCCGGCGGTCCACGTGGTGTCCGAGGCCTCGACCACGCCTCCGCCGACGGGACCGCCCCACACCGTGGTGCCCGCGCGCCGGCCCTGACGGCCGGCGCCCCCCCGTGCGCGCGCCCGCTCCACCGCCGTCCGGCGGCCGGTGCCCGCTGCGCGGCGGAGGAGGTGGTCCCGGGCCGTCCACCTCCGCACGAACGAGAGCGAGTACGACGATGACGACCGTCGAGATGCTGCTGCGTCTGGGAGCCGGTGTCGGCCTGGGCACGGTGATCGGGTTCGAACGGCAGTACCGGGCACGGATGGCCGGGCTGCGCACCAACGCACTGGTCGCCGTGGGCGCCACGCTGTTCGTGCTGCTGTCGGCGCACGGGTTCGGCGGACTGTCCGACGCCGGCAGCGCCGACCCCACCCGGGTGGCGGCCCAGATCGTGTCCGGGATCGGGTTCCTCGGCGCCGGGGTGATCCTGCGCGACGGCCTGACCGTGCGCGGCCTCAACACCGCGGCGACCCTGTGGTGCTCGGCCGCGGTCGGTGCACTGTCCGGGGCCGGGCTCTACCAGGTCGCCGCCGCGGGAACCGCCGTCGTGGTGGTGGTCAACCTGGCGCTGCGCCCGCTCGGGAGGGCGATCGACCGCCGTCCCGAGGCCGGTGACGAGACCCCGACCGTCTACAGCTTCCACGCGGTGACCCGCGACGACGCCGAGGCCCACGTGCGGGCCCTGCTCGTCCAGGCGCTGGGGCGCACCGACTTCCGGCTCGCGTCGGTGCGGTCGAGCAACACCCCGACCGAGGGCTATGTCGAGGTCCGCGCCGACCTGTCCGCCGACCACCGCGACGACACCCAGATGGAGTCCGCGGTCAGCCGGCTCTCGCTCGAACCCTCGGTGACCAGCGTGCGCTGGGACGTGCGGACCCCGGCCCGCGACACCGGCGCGGCGAGCTGAGCCCCGCGAGGCAGAGAGGACATCGTCGTGGTGCTGCGTGTGTTCCCCTCCCGCGAGGCCCTGTCCCGGCCGCGGCAGGGTGCCGTCGACATCGCCGTACTGGTGGGTGCGGCCGCGCTCCTGTGGGCGCTGGTGCGGCTCTCGCACGGGCTGGACGTGCCGTTCGACGAGGCCACCGTCCCGTCGCGGATCTCGACCGACCCGGCCGAGCTCCCCTACTACGCCGCGCGCTCGCTGCTGCGGATGTTCGTCGCACTGGCGCTGTCGGTCCTGTTCACCTTCGTCTACGCGACCGCGGCCGCCCGGCTGCGGCGGGCGGAGAAGGTGCTGCTGCCGGTGCTGGACATCCTGCAGTCGGTGCCGATCCTCGGGTTCCTGTCGGTGACCGTCACCGGGTTCCTGGCGTTGTTCCCGGGGTCCGAGCTCGGGCTGGAGTGCGCGTCGATCTTCGCGATCTTCACCTCCCAGGCCTGGAACATGACCTTCGCCTTCCACCGGTCGCTGGTCTCCCAGCCCCGGGAGCTGGACGAGGCGGCCCGGCTGCTGCGGCTGTCGAAGTGGCAGCGCTTCTGGCGGGTGGACGTGCCCAGCGGGATGATCCCGCTCGTCTGGAACGGCATGATGAGCTTCGGCGGCGGCTGGTTCTTCCTGGTCGCCTCGGAGGCCCTCACCGTCGGCGGGCGCTCCTACGCCCTGCCCGGCATCGGCGCCTACGTCGCCACCGCGACCGAGGACGCCGATCTCGGCCGGGTGCTGCTGGCCATCGGGGTGATGGTCGTGATGGTCGTCGGGGTCAACGTGCTGTTCTGGCGTCCGCTGACCGCCTGGGCCGAGCGGTTCCGGGTCGAGGACTCCGGTGGCGCCGACGCCCCGCGCAGCGTGGTGCTCGACCTGCTGCGCCGCTCGCGGGTCCCGCGGGCACTCGGCGTCGTCGCGGGCCGGCTGGTCGGGCCCACGGACCGGGTCATGGCCGTGTTCGGCCGTGCCGAGCACCCGCTGCGCGGGTCGGTGGCGCGCCGCCGGGCCGGGGACGTCGTCCTGACCGCCGCGGTGGTGGCGCTGCTGGCCTACGGGCTGGTCCGGACGGCCGGCTACATCGCGGCGACGACCGGCTTCGGCGAGGTCGGGCACGCCCTGCTGCTGGGGCTGGTCACCTTCGGCCGGGTGGTCGTGCTGGTGGTCGTCGCGACCGTGGTGTGGGTGCCGGTCGGGGTGTGGATCGGGATGACCCCCGGGTGTCCCGGCTCGCCCAGCCGGTGGTGCAGATCCTGGCCTCGTTCCCGGCGAACTTCCTGTTCCCGCTGGTCACCGGCGTGCTCGTGGCCACGGGGATCAGCCTGGACTGGGGCGGGATCCTGCTGATGAGCCTGGGCGCGCAGTGGTACATCCTGTTCAACGTCATCGCCGGGGCCTCGGCGGTCCCGCACGACCTGCGCGAGGCCGCGACGAACCTGCGCCTCCCGCGGGCGCTGTGGTGGCGCCGGCTCGCCCTGCCCGCGGTCTTCCCGAGCTACGACACCGGCGGGATCACCGCCGCGGGCGGAGCCTGGAACGCCTCGATCGTCGCCGAGATCGTGTCCTACGGCCCCGTCACCCTCACCGCCACCGGGCTCGGTGCCTACATCGCGCAGGCCACCGCGGCCGGTGACGGGCCCCGGATCCTGATCGGCGTGCTCGTCATGAGCGTCTACGTCGTCGGGCTCAACCGCCTGTTCTGGCGTCCCCTGCAGACGCTGGCCGAGCGCCGCTTCGCCCTGTGACCGTCCCGCTGCCAGGAGGAACCATGTCGACCCTCACCCCCACCCGGTCCGACGTCCTGATCTCCGTCGACGCGGTCAGCACCAGCTTCCCCGGCGCGGAGGGCGGTGAGCTGCGGGTCCTGCAGGACATCCGGCTCGACCTGCACGCCGGCGAGGTCGTCGCGCTGCTCGGCCGGTCCGGCTCGGGCAAGTCGACGCTGCTGCGCACCGTCGCCGGGCTCATCGCCCCCACCTCCGGCTCGGTCCGCTACCGCGGGCGGGAGCTGAACGGCGCGAACCCCGGCGTCGCGATGGTGTTCCAGTCCTTCGCCCTGATGCCGTGGCTGACCGTCCAGGACAACGTCGAGCTGGGTCTGGCCGCCCGCGGTGTCCCGGCCGCCGAGCGCCGGGAGCGCGCGCTCGCCGCGATCGACCTGATCGGGCTGGACGGGTTCGAGTCCGCCTACCCGAAGGAGCTCTCCGGCGGGATGCGGCAGCGCGTCGGGTTCGCCAGGGCACTGGTCCTGGAGCCCGACCTGCTGCTGATGGACGAGCCGTTCTCCGCGCTCGACGTGCTCACCGCGGAGAACCTGCGCAGCGAGCTGATGGGCCTGTGGACCGGCGGGCGGTTCCCGACCACGGGCATCTGCATCGTCACGCACAACATCGAGGAGGCGGTGCTGCTCGCCGACCGGGTGGTCGTGCTGGAGGCGGGCCCGGGCCGGGTCCGCGCCGAGGTCGAGGTGGACCTGCCCCGGCCGCGGGACCGCACCGCACCGGCGTTCACCGCGCTGGTCGACCGGCTCTACGACCTGCTGACCGGACGGGAGCCCGACGACCTCCCGTCCGGGGCGGGCGATCTCACCCCGACGGCCCGGCCGCTGCCCGCCGCCTCGGTGGGTGGTCTGGCCGGGCTCGCCGAGATCGTGCACGCCCGGGGCGGCCGGGCGGACCTGCCCGACCTCGCCGGCGAGCTGAGCTTCGAGGTCGACGACCTGCTGCCGCTCGTCGACGCCGCGGCGATGCTCGACCTGGTCGCGGTCTCCGGGGCGGACCTGCACCTCACCCCGACCGGTACGGCGTTCACCACGGCCGACATCCAGGAGAGCAAGCGGATCTTCGCCGGGCAGGCCCGGGAGCGGGCGCCGCTGGTGCGCACCATCCACCGGGCCCTGTCGGCGAGCAGCGACGGGTCGCTGCGGGCCACGTTCTTCCTCGACCTGCTGCGGCGCGGGTTCTCGGCGGAGGACGCCCAGCAGCAGCTCGACACCGCGATCGACTGGGGCCGCTACGGCGAGCTGTTCGACTTCGACACCGACACCGACACCGGGAGGATCAGCCTCGACCCGGGCCGGTGATCGGGGCCGGCGTGCCGCGCGGCGACGGCTACGCTCGGGCTGCTCCGCCGCCGGGAGGGGACCGCTGATGCAGGGACGGGAACCGTTCGCGCTGTCGACCTTCGGCAGCTTCACGGTCGCCGGGCGCCGGGCCGAGGTCACCGGCCTCCCGCTGCGGCACGTCCAGCTCTCCCGGGACCTGCCGGCCTACCCGGTCGACCCGAACGGCACGTACGCCGTCGACCACGCCTACGTGCAGTACTTCGTCCCCGAACCGGTCGGGCACCCGCCGCTGGTGTTCGTCCACGGCGGCGGCATGGCGGGGACGACCTGGGAGGGCACCCCGGACGGGCGCGAGGGCTGGCTCCAGTACTTCCTCCGGCGGGGCCACCCCTGCTACGTCGTCGACAACGTCGAGCGCGGCCGGGCCGGCTGGTTCCCGGATCCCGCGGGCCCCACCGACGGCGCGCTGCTGCGCACCGAGCAGGAGGCCTGGGACGCGTTCCGCATCGGGCCGCCGGAGGGTTACCCGGCGCGCGCGTGCCATCCCGGCTGCCTGTTCCCGGTCGAGGCGCTGGAGGCGCTGGCCCGTCAGCAGGTCCCGCGGTGGATGACCACGACCCCGCTCGCGGTCGGGGCGGTCACGGCGCTGGTCGAGCGGGTCGGGCGGTGCCGGGTCGTGGCGCACAGCCAGGGTGGCGGCATCGCCGTCGCGGCCGCGGCGGCCACGCCCGCGCTCGTCGAGTCGCTCGTGCTCGTCGAGCCGCACGGCCTGCCCGACGACGGGGGACCGGCCGGGGTCCGGCAGCTGCTCGTGTCCGGGGACTTCCTCGACCGGACCCCGTTGTACCGGCAGCTCCGGGCCCAGTGGTCGGCCTACGTCGGGGGAGCGGCCGGGCCGGTCGGGCACCTGGGCCTGCCCGCCGCCGGCCGGGCGGGGAACAGCCACATGCCGATGATGGACACCAACAGCGACGTGGTCGCGGCGATGATCGCGGAGTGGCTCGGCGCCTCCGTGCCGGCCTGACCGCACACCCTCCACCGCCCCGGCGGTCCCTCTCCACCACAGCGTCCCTGTGTGCCCCCGCGCGCCCCGGCGCGCCCCCGGCGTCGGTCGGTGCACCCGTGGCCCGGACAACCCGGGATTCTCTGCATTATCACGTGTTACCTATGTTCTAGCAGAACGAACCTAGAACCGGTTGCTGGTTCAGCGAACATGAACCGCTAGCATGATCAGCGTGACGGACACGGTGGTGCGGTGCGGATACAGCCGGTGCCGGGCGGAGCTGCCCCCGCCCGGGCCGCAGGGCGGCCGTCCGCGGTCGTTCTGCCGGGACACCCGGTGGGAGCAGGGGCGGACGTGCGCGCAGATGGCCCGCGCCGAGCGGGAGGCCCTCGGTGCGCTCGGCCTCGACACCGGGACCGGGGCGTTCGCGCTCGACGCGGACCGGTTCCGTGAGCACGTCGGCGCCCTCGCCGGGCCGGTGGCCGAGCTGTCCGGGGCGCTGACCTCCGTGCTGGACCGGCTCGACGAGATCGAGCGCGACGCCCTGGCCGCCACCGAGGCCGCCCGCGCGGGCGCCGCCGAGTCCGACGCCGCCCGCCGGCAGGCCGACACCGCCCGGGAGACGGCCGAGCGCCGGGCCCGTGAGGCGGACCGGGCCGCGACCGAGGCCCGGCAGGAGCGGGCCGAGGCGGTGACCCGGGCCGAGGAGGCCGCCGCCACCGCGCTCGCGGCGACCGAGGCCCTCGGTGCGGCGCGGCAGCAGGCCGCCGACGCCGTCGCCGCCCGGGACGCCGCCGTCGCCGACGCCCGCGAGGCCCGAGACACCGCCGCGGCCGCCACCCGGGACCGGGAGGCCGCGGTGCTCGCCGCCCGGACCGCCGAGCACGAGCGCGACGCCGCCCTCGCCCGCGCCGATGCCGCCACCCACGACCGGGACCGCCTGGACGCCGACCTGACGGCGCTGCGGGCCGACCACGCCGCGGTGGTCGACGACCGGGCAGGTCTGGTCGAGACCGTCGTCGAGCAGCGCAGCCGGCTCGCCGCGCAGCGCGACCTGCTGACCGAGGCCCGCGCCGTCGCCGAGGGGCTGCGCGCGCAGCACGAGACCGCCCGCACCGCGGCCGAGGAGCTGACCCGCCGGCTCGACGACACCCGCCGGGAGCGGGACGGGCTCGCCGCGGAACGGGACCGGCTGCGCGCCGCGGCACCGGAGCCGGGCCCGGCCCGGATGCACCCCGACGACCTCGCGGCCCTCGCGGCCGCGGTGCGCGGGTGAGGCCCGGCGGTCAGCGACCGGGCCGGCCGGGCTCCCGCTCGGACATCGTCCAGCTGGTCAGGACGTCCAACGCCTCCCGGGAGGGTGACCCGGCCGCCGTCGTGTAGAGGAACAGGGTGGTGTCCGGATCACCGGGCGGGGTGAAGGTCTCGTACTCCACGGTGAGGGCCCCGACGATCGGATGGCGCAACCGCTTCGAACCGTGGGTGCGCTGGTGGACGCGGTGTTCCTGCCACCAGCGGCCGAACTCGGGGCTCTCCTCGCGCAGCTCGGCGACGAGCGCGACCGTCGCCCGGTCCCCGGGGTCGCGGCCCGCCTCCAGCCGCAGGGCCTCCACCGCGGCGCGGGCCTGGACCTCCCAGTCCTCGAACAGCGCGCGGGCGTCGGCGTCGAGCAGGATCCAGCGGGCGTAGTTGCGGTGGGGGCCGGGGAACCGTTCGAAGTCGACGAACAGCGCCGTGGCCATCCGGTTGGCCGCGAGCACGTCCATCCGGCGTCCCAGCAGCAGCGCCGGTTCGCCGTCGAGGGCGTCGAGGAGCTGGCGCAGGCCGGGCCGCACCCGTTGCAGCTCCCGGGTCCGCGGCTGCGGTGACGCCGCGCCCAGCCCGATGAGGTCGGCAAGGTGCTCCCGGCCCGCCGCGTCGAGCTCGAGGGCGCGGCCGATCGCCTCGACCACCGCGGGCGACGGCACGATCCGGCGTCCCTGCTCCAGCCGGGCGTAGTAGTCCGAGGAGACCCCGGCGAGCCGGGCCACCTCCTCCCGGCGCAGTCCCGGCACCCGTCGGACCCGGCCGTCGGCCGGCAGCCCCGCGCGAGCCGGGTCGCACTGGCTGCGGGCGCGGCGCAGGAAGTCGGCGAGCTCGCGGTTGTTCCCGGCCATACCGGCCAGTATCGCCCATTCCGGCCGGGCGGACCCGGCCCTCCGCGTCCTGAGTTTGCGGGTCCTGGTCGGCCCGGTCCTGGTCGGCGGCGTCCGCGGTCGGGCAGGGCCCGGTATCGGCGCCCGGGGCGCCTGCGCCGTCACCAGGCTGGGTGCACGCCCCGGTCACCCGCGGCGCACCGTGATCGACCACCGGAGGAGAACCACCGTGAGCCGGATCCTGATCGTCATGTCCGCCGCCGACACCTGGGAGCGCACGGACGGCACCGCCTACCCGACGGGCTACTGGGCCGAGGAGCTGGCGGCGCCGTTCGAGACGTTCGTCGCCGCCGGGCACACCGTCGAGTTCGCGTCCCCGGGCGGCGTCCTGCAGCCGCTGGACCGGCACAGCGCCGACCCGGCGGTCGCCGGTCCGGACTGCGAGCGCTTCGTCCGCGTCGCGGAGACCGCACTGCGTGAGTTCGGGGCGCCGCTGCGGCTGGCCGACGTCGACCCGGACCGCTACGACGCGATCGTGCTCCCCGGTGGTCACGGGCCGGTCGTCGACCTGTTCGAGGACCCCGACCTGGGCGCGCTGCTGACGCGGGCCGACGCGGACGGCCGGATCGTCGGTGCGGTGTGCCACGGCCCCGCCGGGCTGCTGAGCGCCACCGGCCCGGACGGTGGCTGGCTGTTCGCCGGGCGTCGGATGGCCGCCTTCACCGACGAGGAGGAGCAGCTGTTCGGCACCGCGGAGGGTGCTCCGTGGCTGCTGGCGAGCCGGCTGCGCGAGCGCGGTGCCGCGCACGAGAGCGGACCGGCGTACCAGGCGTTCACCGTCGTCGACGGCAACCTGGTGACGGGGCAGAACCCGGCGTCGAGCGCACCGATGGCCGAGCAGGTCGTCGCCGCCCTGCGGGCCCGCAGCTAGGCCGTTCGGACCTACCGACGGTCACGCGTGACTGTAAGTTGGCCGGAGGCAGGAGGTGTCACCGTCGATGCCGACCACGGTCACGGGGTCCACATGAGATGGATGCTGGGCAGGCTCCGCCGCGGGCGGCACCGCGCCCGCGGCCGGTGGCGTCGCCGGGGCTGCACCTGGCCGTGGTGACCCGCCGTCGTTGCGGCCTGGCACGCTCGGCGCCATGACCTCCCGTGTCCCCTCGCGTCGTCGCCCCGACGGCGAGGCTCCCGCCCCGGTCGTGGTGACGGTGCTGCGGGAGCGGCTCTACGGCACCCTGTCCTGCCTGTCGACCCTGCTGGTCCTGCTCGGCCACGGCGGCGAGGGCTCCTCGGCCGGGTCCGCGATCGTCGACGTCGTGGTGGCCGCGGGCGCCCTGTGGGCGGCGAGCCTGCTCTCCGACGTCGTCGCCCACCTCGCCGTGCACGGACAGGGGCCTCGCGGCCACGAGCTCGTCGCCGCGCTGCGCAGCTCGGGGCAGATCCTCCAGGCCTCCGCCGCGCCGGTGGTGCTGCTCGCCGCCGCCGCGGCCGGGCTGCTGGAGCTGACCACCGCGCTGGAGCTCGCGACCGGGGTGACGGTGCTGGTGCTGGCCCTGTTCGCCGTGCTCGCGGCCCGGCGGACCCCGCTGTCGTGGTGGCGACGGGTGCTGCTGGTCGTCGCGCTCGTCGGGCTCGGCGCTCTCGTCATCGTGGTCAAGCTGCTCGCGCACGGCTGACCTCAGCCGCCCGGGACCGCCCCGGGACGGGTGGTGGCCGGCGGCGGTGTGCACACGGTGCCCGCCGCCGGCAGCGTGGTGTCGAGCAGCGTGGCCTCCACCGCGGCGTCGACGCAGGGGTCGGTGCCGTACGAGCCGTGCCCGACACCCTCGCGGGTCAGCAGGACCGCCTGCTCCAGGGTGTCGGCCGTGCGCTTCGCCCAGGTGTGGGGGGTGACCGGGTCGAGGCGGCCGCCGACCACCAGCGTCGGCGGGGCGCCCGCGCCGGTCAGCGGCGCGGTGACCCGGTCGGTGTTCGGCGCGGGCCACACCGCGCAGGCCAGCGCGCTGTAGGCGGCGCGGGTGCCGATCCGCGGTGCGTGCCCGACCGCCCGCTCGGCGGCCGCGGTGTGCGCGGCGACGTCGGCCGGGGTGGTCCAGTCCGCGCAGCGCACCGCGGTGTGCTGCTCCTGCGTCGCGGTCGGGACACCGAACGGCGAGACCGTCAGGTTGCGGTACAGCAGGTGGGCGAGGGTGCCGTCGCCCCGCTGCGCGGTCGCCAGCGCCGTCGTCAGCACCGGCCACAGGGTCCGGTCGCCCGCCGCGCCGCGGGCGGTCTCCAGCAGCATCGCGCCGTCGACGACGCCGGCCGGGGCGAGACCCTCCACCGCCCGGGCCGGGGCGGGGCGACGTTCCAGACCGGCGACGAGCGCGTCGAACGCGGCGGCCGGGTCGCCGTCGCCGACCGGGCAGACCGCGGTGCCCTCCGTACGGCAGGCGTCGAACCAGGCGTCGAGGGTCCGCTCGCTCGCGACGGCGACCTCGTCGAGGAACTCCAGGGGGTCCCCGGTCCACAGCGTGGTGTCGACGGGTGCGTCGAGGACCATCTGCCGGACCCGGTCCGGGAACAGGGTGGCGTACATCGGGCCGACGACGGTGCCGTAGGAGATGCCGTAGTAGGTGATCGTCTCCTCGCCGAGCGCGGCGCGGAGCCGGTCGAGGTCGCGGGCGACGTTGTCGGTGGACAGGCTCGCCAGGAACGCCGGGTCCCCGTGCGCCGCGCAGCCCTCGGCCAGCGCCCTCGCCTCGGCGAGCAGTGCCGGCAGCGGGGCGCCGCCGGGGACGGCGGGGTCGGCGGCGGTGCTCGCGGCGGCCGTGGCGCGCTCGGCGTCGGTGCGGCAGCGCACCCCCGACGAGGCGCCGACGCCGCGCGGGTCCATCGCGACGACGTCGAAGCGCGCCAGCACCTCCGGCCCGAACGTGCCCGGCGACCCCGCGGTGGCGGGCATCGCGCGCAGCGTGTCGGTCGCGGCGACCCCGGGGCCGCCCGGGTTGAAGAACAGGGTGCCGATCCGGCGCTGCGGGTCGGTGGCACGGTGCCGCATCACCGCGAGGGTGATCCGGGGGCCGCCGGGGTCGGTGTACTCCTGGGGGACCTCGAGGGTGCCGCACTCCAGGCCGGGACCGCACCCGGTCCAGGTGACCGGGTCGGGCGGCGGGACGGCGGGCGCGGCGGGTACGGCCGCGGCGCAGCCGGTGACCGCCAGTGCGACGGCGGCGGCGAGTACGGCGAGCGGTCGGAGGCGGCGGTGCGGGGCGGGCATGGGGCCGATGCTGCGGCGGCCACCCGGCCGTCCGGATCGGTCCGGGGGAGTGTCCTGCCCGTCCGGGGTCCGTCCGAAGGATGAGTGCGTCCGGGTCCCGGGACGGAGGTGCCCGGGCCGGTACGGGCCCTAGCCTCGGCGTCATGACCGATGTCGCGGCGTACCGGCGGTGGGTCGTCGACGGCCTGGTGGTCGTGGTGACGGCCCTGATCGGGCTGCTCATGGCCCGGTTGCGGGTGGTGGCGTCGCCGGGTGGGCCCGAGGTGCTGCTGGGTGTCGACGTCGTGGCGGGGATGCTCGCCTGCGTCGCGCTCTGGTGGCGGCGCCGGTACCCGCTGCCGGTGGCCGTGGGCATCGTCGTGCTGTGCACGTTCTCCGAGGTCGCGTCGGTCCCGGGGCTGGTCGCGCTGTTCGCGGTCGCCGCCCGCTGCCCGGCCCGGGTCTCGGCCGCGGTGTTCCTGGGCAGCTTCGCCTCGTTCGCGGTGTACTACTCCTGGCGCCCCGCGCCGGAGGCCCCGCTGTGGCTGCTGGTCGGGGCGGTCGTGGCCGTGCACGCGGCGGTGTTCGGCTGGGGGCTGCTCGTGCGCAGCCGCCGGCTGCTGGTCGCGTCGCTGCGGGAGCGGGCCGCGATGGCCGAGTCCGCGGCGGCGCTGCGGGCCGAGCACACCGCGCACGAGGCGCGGGAGGCGCTGGCCCGGGAGATGCACGACGTGCTCGGGCACCGGCTGTCGCTGCTCAGCGTGCACGCGGGGGCGCTGGCGTTCCACCGCGACGCGCCGGCGGAGGAGACCGCGCGGGCCGCCGAGGTCGTGCGGGAGAACGCCCACCGCGCGCTGCAGGACCTGCGCGAGGTCATCGGGGTGCTCCGGGCGCCGGTGGGGGAGCTGCCGCTGCCCGGGATCACCGACGTCGGGGAGCTGCTCGAGGAGACCCGCCGGACCGGGACCGCGGTCGTCCTGCACGACGGGCCCGGCGTGACCACAGGGGAGCACCCGGTGCCCGAGACCGCGGGGCGCACCGCCTACCGGCTGGTGCAGGAGGCCCTCACCAACGCGCGCACCTACGCGCCGGGTGCCCCGGTCACGGTGACGGTGACCGGCGGGGCCGGGGACGGGCTCGTCGTCGAGGTGGCGAACCCGGCACCGGTCCGGCCCGCCCGCGCCGACCGGCCGGGGGCCGGGCAGGGGCTGCGGGGGCTGGCCGAGCGGGCGACGCTCGTCGGGGGCAGGCTGGACCACGGCCCGACCCCGGACGGCGGGTGGCGGACCGGGATGCGGCTACCGTGGCCGTCGTGACCGCCTCCGACCCCGTCGCGGTGCTCATCGTCGACGACGACCCGGTCGTCCGCTTCGGACTGTCGATGATGCTGCGCGGCGCCGACGGCCTGACCGTCGTCGCCGAGGCCGGGGACGGCGCCGAGGGTGTCGCGCTGGCCGAGCGGCACCGGCCCGACGTCGTGCTGATGGACATCCGGATGCCGGGCACCGACGGGCTCACCGCCACCGAGACGCTGCGCCGCCGCCCCGGCGCTCCCCAGGTCGTCGTGCTCACCACCTTCGACGCCGACGCCCACGTGCTGCGCGCGCTGCGGGCCGGCGCCGCCGGGTTCCTGCTGAAGGACACCCCGCCCGACGAGCTCGTCCTCGCCGTCCGGCACGCCGCCGCGGGCCGCCCGGTGCTCTCGCCGGAGGTGACCCGCCGGCTCATCGACCGGGTCGCCGAGACCGACCGGGACAGCACCCGGGCCGCGGCCCGGCGACGGCTGGAGCGCCTCGCCGAACGGGAGCGCACCATCGCGCTCGACCTCGGCGCGGGCCGGTCCAACGCCGAGATCGCCGCCCGGAACCACATCAGCGTGGCGACGGTGAAGACCCACGTCTCGGCGATCCTGACCAAGCTCGACCTGAACAACCGGGTCCAGGTGGCGCTGCTGGTGCACGACGCCGGGCTGTCCCCGCCGGTCTGACCCGGGGCGGGGCACGGGCTCAGCCGGCGTCCGGGCGGGGCGGCCCGAACCGGAACGCCGGGTGCGACCGCTCGCGGGTCGCGCGCGGGGCGAACCCGGCCAGGACGTGGTCGACCTCCCGCCAGGCGACCGGCGCGGGGACGGCGTCGTCGCCGAACGGGGCCAGGACGTTCACGCAGTGGGCGGCGTCGCGGCCGCGGACGGTGTCGGCGACGGCCGGGGCCCGCCCGGCCGCGCCGCCGAGGTGCCGGATCCCGGTGACGACCATCGGCCCGGTGCGGGCGACGACCCGGTCGAGGCCGTCGCGGTCGAGCCCGTCGACGAGCAGGTCGTCGCCGAGGTAGGCGTGCGGGAACTCCGGCTCGGCGTACACCCGGGCCGACGCACGCGGGTCCAGCGGGGCGACGGTGTCGTCGTCCCAGGCGACGGCGGCGCGCAGCGGTGCGAGCAGCGCGTCGGTGCGGCCGGGCCCGCCGGTGCCGACGACCCCGACCCGCAGGACGCGGCGTCCGCGCAGGTGGGCGGGCAGGAACGGCAGGTCGGGGTAGGGGACCACGGACACCCCGGAGGTGACGTCGTCGGGCAGGGTCGCGGTCCAGTCCGCCCAGGCGTGCAGCGCGGACGGGTCGCCGGGGGCGTCGGCGGCGCCGAGGACGCGGACGAGGCCGCCGCCGACCAGGCCGTCGGAGCCGAGCAGCCCGACGACGACCGCGGTGACGACGTCGCCGTCGTCGGGGCCGGTGCCGCGAAGCCGGGCGAAGTAGCGCGGGTCCGACGCCGCGGACACCCGGACGGTGCCGCCGGCGCGGGCGAGCTCGACGGCGTGGACGTGGTCGGCGGCCCAGCCGTCGGCGCGGACGGTGAGGCCGAGCCCGCCGCCGGACAGGTACCCGACGACGCCGACCGACGGTGCGCTGCCGTGTGGCGGGCGCAGGCCGTGCGGCGCGGCCGCGGCGACGACGTCGCCCCAGGTCGCGCCGGCCCCGGCGCGGGCGGTGCGGGTGCCCGGGTCGACCGTGACCCCGGCCATCGCCGCGGTGTCGATCAGCAGGCCGCCGTCGCAGGGGCGGCGCAGGCCGTGCCCGGTGGAGTGCACGGTGACGGCGAGGCCGTCGCGGCCGGCCCGCGCCAGCGCGGCGACGACGTCGTGCGCGCCGGTGGCGGCCACGACGGCCGACGGACGGTGGGTGATCCCGGTCTGGAAGCTGCGTGTGCTGGTCATGGCACCGAGCCTGGGCCCGGCCGCGGCAGAAGTCGAAGAGATGGATCGTCTACCGGCTAGCATTATCGGTTATGGAACTGCGGCACCTGCGCTACCTGGTCGCGGTCGTCGACTGCGGGACCGTCACCGCGGCCGCCGCGGCGCTGCACGTCGCGCAGCCCGGGGTGAGCGCGCAGCTGCGGCAGCTGGAACGCGAGCTCGGCGCACCGCTGGTCGAACGCGGCCCGCGCGCGGTCACCCCGACCGAGGCCGGGCGGGCGGTCCTGCCGCACGCCCGCGCCGCGCTCGCCGCCGTGGAGGACGCGCGCGACGCCGTCGCCGCGCTGCACGGGCTGCTGCGCGGCCGGGTCGCGGTCGGCATGGCCACGTCGCTGCCCGACACCGTGCTCGCCGACCCGGTCGGGGACTTCGCCGCCGCGCACCCGCAGCTGGAGGTGACCCTGCGGGAGGGGACGACCGACGAGCTGGTCGACGAGCTGCGGGCCGGGCGGCTCGACGTCGCCGTGCTGGGGTTCCCGCACGCCCCGCCCGACGGTCTCGACGGACGGGTGCTGGTCGAGTCCCCGCTGGTCGCGGCGGTCGCGGCGGACGACCCGTTCGCCGGGCGGGCCGCGGTGACCCTGGACGAGCTCGCGGCCCGGCCGCTGATCTGCCTGCCCCGCGGGCACGGCCTGCGCGCCGCGCTGGACGCGGCGCTGGCGGCCCGGTCGCTCACCGCGCGGGTCGGGTTCGAGTCCGGCGCGATGACGCTGCTGCTGCGCCTGGCCGCGCGCGGGGCGGGGGTGGCGGTGGTCCCGGAACCCGCGCTCAGCGCGGCCGGGGTGGCGGCCCTGGCCCGGCCGCCCGTCGCGGTGCCGATCACCCCGGAGATCCGGACCCGGCTGCACCTGGTGTGGCGCTCGGGCGGGCCCGGGGGACCGGCGGCGCGGGCGCTGCTGGAATCCCTGCTCCGGTAGCGCCCGGCGCGGGGCTCAGCGGGGGACCGACACCAGGACCCGGACGGCCTCGGCGACGGCGGCGCGCCGCGCGACCCGCACCGCGGTGGCGATGGGGCGCAGCGCGTCGGAGCGGGCGACGGCCGCCGACGCCGACAGCGCGCCGCCGGGCTCGTCGCCGGAGGCGGCGGACAGGATCGCGTCGACCTCGTCGGCCTGCTGCAGCACCCGCAGCGCCTGCGGGGGCATCCCGCCGGGCCACAGCGCCTGCGGGCGGCGGCGCAGCCAGGCCGCGATCTCCTCGCGCACGCCGGGCCGGTGCCGGGCCACCCCCAGGTCGGTCAGCGCCGCGGCGGCGGCCCGCACCTGGCCGCGCAGCTCCCGTTCGGCCTCGTTCAGTGCCACGTACTCGGGGACCGGGCCGGGGTCGGCGACGGCGTGCGCGGTCCAGCGGACCACCCCGTCGGCGATCGGTGACGGCACGACGCCGAACCCGGCGTCGGCGAACAGCACGCCCTCGCCCGCGGTGATCGCGGCGTCGGAGAACGGGCCCGGGCCGGGCAGGCCGCGCACGTCCCCGGGGGCCGGCAGCACCAGCCGGGCCTGCCCGCGCGGGGCGCCGCGGCGGACGGCGGCGAGCAGCATCGCCGTCGAGGTCGGCGCCGACCCGGGGCCGGGCAGTCCGGTCGTGGCGGCGGTGACGTCGTCGGCGGCGAGCACGTCGTGCGCCTCCGACCACGGCGCGAGCGCGTCGAGGACGTCGTCGGGTGCGGCGGACCCGGCCAGCCAGGCCGAGGCCCACACGGCGAAGGTCGTGGAGGCACAGGACACGGCGGTCAGGCTAACGGCCCGTCCGGCGTCGCACACCCGGCACGTGGGTGACGCAGCGCTACGAGGTTCACGCTCAGCGTGACCACCGGAGTATGGGCGTGTCGTGCCGCGGTCACCGACCGGCGTCGACCGATACTGGCTCACCATGAGCCGGACCCACGATTACCGGGGCATGTTCGACACCGCGGGGACCCGTGCGCCACGGGAGAGCCGGGTGACCGAGGTCGCCGCCGAGCCGGGCCTGGTCGTCGAGGACCCGGCCAGCGGGTTCTGCGGTGCCGTGGTGACCGTCACCGGCTCGGAGGTGACGCTGGAGGACCGCTTCGGCGGCCGGCGGATCTTCCCGCTGCGCCCCGCCGGGTTCCTGTACGAGGGCCGCCCCGCGACGCTGGTCCGGCCCCGGGCCGCCCCCGCGGGCCGCACGCTGTCCGCGTCCGGCTCGGTGCACGTCGCGAACCTGAAGGCCCGCACTGCGCGCGCCGCCCGGATCTGGGTCGAGGGCCTGCACGACGCCGCGCTCGTCGAACGGGTGTGGGGCCACGACCTGCGGGTCGAGGGTGTCGTCGTGGAGCCGCTGCACGGCGTCGACGACCTGGCCGCGGCCGTCCGCGACTTCGACCCGGGACCGCACCGGCGCCTCGGCATCCTCGTCGACCACCTGGTCGAGGGCACCAAGGAGACCCGGCAGGCCCGCGAGGCCTACCGCGCCACCCGCGACGCCCAGCAGAACGTGCTGGTCACCGGCCACCCCTACGTCGACGTCTGGCAGGCCGTGAAGCCCTCGGTCGTCGGGATCCGCGAGTGGCCGGTGATCCCGCGCGGCACCGACTGGAAGACCGGGGTCTGCGCGGCGCTGCGGTGGGGCGAGCCCGCCGACGGTGCCCGCCGGGTGCTCGGGGCCGTCCGCAGCTACCGCGACCTGGAGACCCCGATGATCGGCGCGGTCGAGCGTCTCATCGACTTCGTCACGGCCGAGGGGGCCTGACCCCGACACCGCGGGCGAACTCCGGCACCGACCGGTAACGATCTGGTCGACCGGTGCGGAGCATCCCGACGAAACGCCGACAGGGAATCGGACATTCTGGCACCCTGGAGCCATGGATCCGGCACTGATCTGGCTGCTCATCGGTCTCGTACTGATCGGCAGCGAGGTCGTGTCCGGAGAGCTGTTCCTCGTCATGCTCGGCGGCGGCGCACTCGCCGCGGCGGCCGGGGCCGCACTCGGGTTGACGCTCCTCCCGGCCGCCGGGGTGGGCGGCGCCGTCGCGGTACTGCTGCTGCTGGCCGTGCGACCGGTGGCCAAACGCAGGCTGCAGGAGCACATGGGCACGCTCGAACGCCACCAGGACCGCTTCGTCGGCGCCTCCGCCGAGGTCGTGCAGCGCGTCGACGGCGAGCGCGGGCAGGTGCGGATCGGGCGCGAGGTGTGGTCGGCGCGGTCGATGGACGGGGTGGAGGTCCTCGAGGCCGGCGCCACCGTCACGATCCTGCAGGTGACCGGGGCGGCCGTGCTCGTCACCGGTCGGGGGGAGCTACCGCCGTCCTGACCCGCCACCGCGGTGGGACGGCACGACGCCCCGGGGACTCCGGGGCGACACGGGCGCCGGTTCTCCGGCGCGCAGGAGGGGAGAGCACATGGGCGCCGAGTTCATCATCGGCATCATCCTGCTCGTGCTGGTCGTGACGATCGTCGTCAAGTCGGTCGTCATCGTCCCGCAGGAGTGGGCCTACATCATCGAACGGCTGGGCCGCTACCACAGCATCCGGGAGGGCGGCCCCGCCATCCTGGTGCCGTTCGTCGACCGTACCCGCGAGCGGGTCGACCTGCGTGAGCAGGTCGTGTCGTTCCCGCCGCAGCCGGTCATCACGCAGGACAACCTGACCGTCAACATCGACACGGTCGTGTACTTCAAGGTCAACGACGCGAAGGCGGCGGTCTACGAGATCGCCAACTACATCGCCGGTGTCGAGCAGATCACCACCACGACGCTGCGCAACGTGGTCGGTGGCATGACGCTGGAGCAGACGCTGACCTCGCGGGACCGGATCAACACGGCGCTGCGCGGTGAGCTGGACGAGGCCACCGAGCGCTGGGGCATCCGGGTCGCCCGGGTCGAGATCAAGGCGATCGACCCGCCGCCCTCGATCCAGAACTCGATGGAACAGCAGATGAAGGCCGACCGCGAGAAGCGGGCCATGATCCTCACCGCGGAGGGCCAGCGGGAGTCGGCCATCCGCAGCGCCGAGGGCAACAAGCAGTCCCAGATCCTCACCGCGGAGGGCGCCAAGCAGGCGGCCATCCTCGCCGCGGAGGCCGAGCGGCAGTCGGAGATCCTGCGGGCGCAGGGCCGCCGGGCGGCCCTGTACCTCGAGGCGCAGGGTGAGTCGAAGGCGATCGAGAAGAAGTTCGCCGCGATCAAGGCCGGCAAGCCCACCCCGGAGCTGCTCGCCTACGAGTACCTGCAGACGCTGCCGCAGATGGCCGAGGGCGAGGCCAGCAAGCTGTGGGTCGTCCCGTCCGACTTCGGGAAGGCCCTGGAGGGCTTCACCCGGATGCTGGGTGCGCCCGGCGAGGACGGCGTCTTCCGCTACGAGCCCAGCCCCGACGACGGCACCGTCTCCCGGCCCGCCGAGGACGACGGCGTCGAGGACTGGTTCGACACCTCGTCCGACCCGGAGATCGCCAAGCAGGTCGCGGCGGCCACCGCGGCGGCCCAGCAGGAGGTCCCGCCGGTCGGCTCGGACGTCCCGCCGGTCCCCGGCGCCGAGGCCGGCAACGGCGGCAGCGGTGCGGCCCCGGCCCAGCTGGAGGCCTCCCGCGAGGTCCCCGGCATCGGCGCCCCGGGCGCGGTGCAGGGCCACCCGAACGGCCAGGAGCAGCGCGGCTGAGCCACCTCGGCCGCACGTCACCCGAACGGTGACGACACCGCCCCATCCGGTTCGCCGGGTGGGGCGGTGTCGTGTACAACGGCTCCCGATCAGCCGACGAGAAGGAGATCGACAGTGGTCACGGCCTCGACACCCGGGCACGCGGGTGCGGCTCCGGGCAGCGACCGCCCGGAGGACGCCGGCTCCCGGGGGCCGCGGCTGCAGGTGTGGCAGTTCCTGGTCCTGGTCGTCGGATACCTGGTCCTGGTCCAGGGCGCGGTGCTCCTGCTGGCCGCGGAGCCGGGCGCCGACGCGCACGGCCTGACCTCCACGGACGCGATCGTCGCGCAGGTCGTCGTCCCGGTCGGGATCGGTGCCGCGTTCGTCCTCGGGATCGTGACCTACCTGCGCGCCTGGCAGACGGTCTTCGTCGAACCCCGCCGGCTGCGCGCCTGGGTCCTGGCGATCCCGGTCGTGCTGCTGGTGACCGGCCTGGTCGTGACCGACTACAGCGGCCTCGCCGGCAAGGGCCTCACCTTCACCGGGGCGCTGCTGGTCGCCACCCTCATGGTCGGGTTCTCCGAGGAGCTCCTGTTCCGCGGCGTCGGGGTGCAGGTCTTCCGCCGGAGCGGGTGCAGCGAGTTCCGGGTCGGTCTGTGGACCAGCGTCGTCTTCGGTGTGGCGCACGGCTCGAACGGGATCGTCACCGGTGAGTACGGCAACGCACTCCTGCAGGTCGTGCTGACCACGGGAACCGGGTTCGTGTTCTACCTCGTGTTCCGCAGCACCGGGGCGCTGACGGCGGCGATGCTCGCGCACGGCTGGTGGGACTTCAGCGTGCTGAGCACGCAGGTCGACCCGGCACGACCGACGTCGATGGAGTTCGTCGCCTTCGGCGCGCTGGCCGTGATCCTGCTGGCGGTGCTCGTCCTGCGCCGCCGGGTGGGCCGGGATCAAGCGAGCACGAAGCCGTAGGGCAGCTCCAGGCGGTGCCGGGCGAGCAGCTCGGCGTCGGCCAGCAGCTCGCGGGTCGGCCCGTCGGCGACGACGGTGCCCCCGTCCAGCACGACGCTGCGCGGGCACAGCTGCAGCGCGTACGGCAGGTCGTGGGTGACCATGAGCATGGTCCGGCCCAGCCCCAGCAGCACGTCGGCCAGCTCGCGGCGGGCCACCGGGTCCAGGTTCGACGACGGCTCGTCGAGCACCAGGATCTCCGGGTCGCACGCCAGCACCGTGGCCAGCGCGACCCGGCGGCGCTGCCCGCCGGACAGGTGCAGCGGGGAGCGGTCGGCGGCGTCGGCCATCCCCACCGCGGCCAGGGCCTCGTCGACCCGCTCGCGCAGCGCGGGCCCGCGCAGCCCGAAGTTCGCCGGGCCGAACGCCACGTCCTCGGCGACGGTGGGCATGAACAGCTGGTCGTCGGGGTCCTGGAAGACGATCCCGACCCGGCGGCGGATCTCGCGCAGGTGCCGCTTCTCCACCCGGAGCCCGCCGACCTCGACGGTGCCCGCGGCGCCGTCCCCGCCGCCGCCGAGGATCCCGTTGAGGTGCAGCACCAGGGTGGTCTTCCCGGCGCCGTTCGGGCCGAGCAGCGCGACCCGCTCGCCGGGGGCGATCGTCAGGTCGACGCCGAACAGCGCCTGGTGGCCGTCGGGGTAGGCGAAGGCGAGGTCGGCCAGCCGCAGCGACGGCGCGCTCATGCGGCCACCCAGCCGGACCCGGCCAGCAGCACCGCGACCCCGGCGACGGTCAGCCCGGCCAGCCACTGCCGCGACGTGGTCGGGGCGTCGCCCGACGGCGGCATGGTGCCGGTCCAGCCGCGCGACAGCATCGCCAGGTGCACCCGCTCGCCGCGCTCGTAGGACCGCACGAACAGCGAGCCGATCCCGCGGGCGGTCGCCCCGGCCTGCCACAGGAACCGCGGGTCGTGGCCGCGGGAGATCCGGGACAGCCGCATCCGGCGGGCCTCGCCGGTGATCACGTCGGTGTAGCGCAGCATCAGGGTGGCGATCGTGGTGACGATCGCCGGGGCGTGCAGGCGCTGCAGGCCGACGAGCAGGTCGCGCATCGGCGTCGTCGCCGCGAGGGTCAGCGAGGTCAGGACGCCCAGGGTGCCCTTGACCAGGATGTTCCACGCCCCGAGCAGCCCCGGCTGGGACAGCGTGAGGCCGAGCCAGTCCAGCGTCGGGGCCGGGCCGGTGAACGGCAGCAGCACCGCGAGCACCACGAACGGCAGCTCGATCACCGAGCGCCGCAGGATCCAGCCGGGGCGCACCCCGGCCATCGCCCACACCGAAGCCAGCAGCAGCGCGAACCCGCCGAACACCGCGAACGCCTCGCGCGGGGTCGCGACCACGCAGACCACCACCAGCAGCGCCGAGACGATCTTCACCTCGGGTGGGAGCCGGTGGACGGGGGAGTCGCGGTGCAGGTACAGCGGGTGCGCGTGCCCGGCGCCCATCAGCCGGCCCGGCGGCGCAGCAGCAGGAACACCCCGCCCGCGACGACGACCGTCACCAGCACCCCGGCCACCCCGGCGACGCCGGTGGTGCCCTCGCCGCCCACGACCGAGTACCCGGCGAGCGGGCTCGACGCCATGGCGTGGTCGCTCTCGTGGGCCGCGATGCAGGTGCCCTCCAGCCGCTCCCCGCCGTCCGGGGTCGCGACCGCGGTGCAGCCGTCCCGGGCGACGGTGTCCAGGCCGTCGGGGTCGGGGGAGGCGAAGGAGGAGACCAGCCCGGCCACGACCAGGGACACGATCAGGAACCCGGCGAAGAACAGCAGCGGGCGACGGCGGGCGGTGGCGCTCATCGCGCACCCTCCTCGGAGGTCGAGCGGCGGACCAGCGGGCGCCCGGTGCCGCGCAGCAGGTACACCAGGTCCGGCCGGGCGACGGCCACCGCGCCCACGGTGGCCGCGGTGATCACGCCCTCACCGATGCCGATCAGCACGTGCAGCCCGCCCATCAGCGCGAACACCGTGCCGAGGGTGGCGCCGCCGGCGCCGCCGATCGCGTACTCCAGGACGAAGCCCATCGCGGCGACGACGGTGTTGAGCAGGGCCGCGACGAAGGCGACGGCGACCAGCCCGCCGCGGGAACGCACCGCGAACCGGCGCAGCGAGCGCGCCACCAGCCAGCCGACGACCACCCCGATCACGGCCATGTTCGTGATGTTGAGGCCCAGCGCGGTGATGCCGCCGTCGGCGAACAGCAGCGCCTGCACGACGAGCACGATCGAGATCGCGATCATGCCCACCCACGGGCCGACCAGGATCGCGACGAGCGCACCGCCCAGCAGGTGCCCGCTGGCCCCGGGCAGGATCGGGAAGTTGATCATCTGGACGGCGAAGACGAACGCCGTGACCAGCCCGGCCATCGGCGCGGTGCGGTCGTCGAGATCCGCGCGGGCGCGCAGGACGGCGACCGTCAGCGCGATCACCGCGACGACGGCGAACAGCAGCGCCGTCGGGCCGTTCACCAGCCCGTCGCTCATGTGCATGGCGACCGCGTGCGTCTGCATCGCGCCCCCTCACCGGTCGGACCGGCCGCCACCCGGCCGGGTGAGGGGATTCAACGCGACGGCAGTGCTGCCGCAAAGACCTGGCAGTAGATAGGCGACTGCATGTCCCGGATGTCCGGTATCGGCCCCGCCGATCGGAGAGTCCGGGATGCCGTCCGTCCGGGCGGCGCGCGGTCGGGCGCCCGCGGTCAGCGGGCGTCGGCCGCCGCGGCCTCGTCGCGCTCGGCGATCAGCTTGTCGTCCTTGCGGGCGGCGATGCGCGAGACCTTGAACAGCGCCTTGCGCCGGGCCCGGCCCAGCGGCAGGGCGAGCCGGCCGATCCGCACGTCGACCGGGCGGACGTCGAACACCCCGGAGTCGCCCAGCTCGTCGAACAGCAGCTGCTGCTCCTCGGAGATCTGCTGCTCGAACTCCGAGGAGACCGAGCCGCGGGCGATCCGGAACGCGGCCAGGGTCTCCGGCACGCCGAGGAAGTCGCCGTACTGGAGCAGGCGCATCCAGAGGTCGAGGTCCATGATGAAGCGCCGCTCCGGGCGCCACCCGCCCGCGGTGACGAACTGCTCGCGACGGAACAGGACGTTGCCCGGCTCGCCGATCGGGTTCGCGCCGTTGCGGATGACCCGCCGTGCGACCTCGCTGCCCGAGTGCAGCCCGACCAGGCCGCCGCCGAGGCCGCGGCGCGGGACGATGACCCGGCTCTGCTCGTCGATCATGTGCCG
This sequence comes from Pseudonocardia sp. TMWB2A, assembly GCF_017312135.1. NCBI lineage: Bacteria > Bacillati > Actinomycetota > Actinomycetes > Pseudonocardiales > Pseudonocardiaceae > Pseudonocardia > Pseudonocardia sp. TMWB2A. The sequence goes on along the minus strand of NZ_QKQY01000002.1, from coordinate 3,932,506 downwards.
GCGCGAGGCCACCACCGACAGCGACGGGTCGTCGCGCATCGGCGGCACCTGCAGCTCCAGGCAGCGCGGGTGCAGCAGGTCGTCGGCGCAGACCAGCTTCACCAGCGGTGCGCGGCACAGCTCGACGGCGCGGTTCCAGTTGTCGCCCTGCGGCAGGGTCTGCCGGTTGCGCTCGACCCGGATCCGCGGGTCGCGGAACGAGGTCGCTATCTCCCAGCTCGCGTCGGTGCTGCCGTTCTCCAGCACGACGAGCTCGAAGTCCCGCCAGGTCTGCTCCAGCACGCTGCGGATGGTCTCGGCGAGATAGGCCTCGCCGTTGTAGACCGGGATGCAGACGGACACGCTGGGCACAAAGCCGCCGGGCCTCATCGGGTACCTCGCAGGGGTGGAACGGATCGGACGAGCAGGCGGCGACCCACGCTACCCGCCCCGGTCGGCGGGCCGGACGGCGGCGCGGACGAGCGACGTCCGACCGGGACCATCGGGACGGAACGGATACGCACCGTGATCACCGGCCGGACGTCCCGCCGCTCGCCGCCCGACGATCACCGCTCGTCGGCCGGGGCCCCGGAGGGCCGGTCCCGCGCCGCGGCGGCCCGGGCGACGTCCGTAGTATCCGTCGTCGTGTTCGCGTGGTCGGTCCACGCCGCGGCGACGGAGTCCGGAGGCCTTGCGCCGTCCGGGCGACACCCGATGCGGTGCGGGTCACGTAACGCGACCGACGGCGCCGGAGATAAGCCGGATGACCCCCGTTGTGGGGTAACGGATCCGGTCGAGGTCGGCATCGTCGTCACGACCGGACACGCACTGCTCGCCAACCGCGCGCCAGGACCGATCGATTCGGGGGAGAGACCGGTGAACAAGCGCCCTGACCACGGACCACGTCGTCCGAACCAACCGAGGGTGTCGGTGATCGTGCCGACCCGCAACGAGGCACGGAACCTCGAGGTGGTCCTGCCGGCCGTCGCGGCCGTGCGTCCCGCCGTGTACGAGGTGATCGTCGTCGACGGCGACTCCAAGGACGGCACCGTCGAGACCGCACGCCGTGTCCTGCCCGGCGTCCGGATCGTCCGCCAGACCCGCAAGGGCAAGGGCAACGCGATGGCCTGCGGTTTCGCCGCGGCCACCGGCGACGCCATCGTCATGTTCGACGCGGACGGCTCGGCCGACCCGCAGGAGATCCCGCGCTTCGTCGCCGCGCTCGTCGAGGGCGCCGACTTCGCGAAGGGCAGCCGGTTCACCAAGGGGGGCGGCAGCGACGACATCACGTTGCTCCGCAAGGGTGGCAACGCCGGTCTGAACCTGATCGCGAACACTCTGTTCGGGACCCGCTACAGCGACCTCTGCTACGGCTACAACGCCTTCTGGGCCGACATCCTGCCGCTGCTGGAGCTGCCCGCGGTGGACATGCCGCCGCACCCGGACGGCGGGATGTACTGGGGCGACGGGTTCGAGATCGAGACGGTCCTGAACTGCCGCGTCGCCGCAGCCGGTCTGTCGATCACCGAGGTCCCCTCGGTGGAGAAGGAGCGGATGTTCGGCGAGACGAACCTGCGCACCTTCGCCGACGGCACCCGCGTCCTGCGGACCCTTGCCGCCGAACGGCGTCGTGCCGGTCGCGACGACCGGTCCGCCGCACCCGGCACGGCCGTCCCCGGCCCCGCCGCGGTCGTCCCGCCCGCCGGGCACCCGGCGGTGCCCGCCACCCCGGCCACGGCGCCGGTGCCGCCCGCGGTGCCGGACCGTGCCGTCCCGGCGGCGCAGCCGCAGCGCCCGGCCCCGCGGCCGCACGCCGACGCACCGGCCCCGCAGCGCCCGCAGCAGCAGCCGTCGCGTCCGGCCCCGCAGCCGCAGCCCGGTGCGGGCCAGCCCGCCCCGCAGCAGCCGGCCCCGTCGCCGGTCGCCCGCGAGCAGCGCCCCGTCGGCGCCGAGCGCGACGGGTCCGCCCGTCCCGAGCGGACCGGTGTGCGGTACGCATGGGGGGAAGAGGCGTCCTGAGCGCCCCGGGACCGGATCGGGCCGGTCCGTGCCCCACCGGCCCACGCCCCACGAGGGGCGTGGCGCCGGGAGAACCACCAGTGAAGAGGAGTGAGCCGCGGTGAGCGTGCAGTCCGCAGCAGAGCTGACCCGCGCGAGGACCGCGCGGCGGTACGTGGCGATCCTGCTCGTCGCCGCCGGCGTCATCGCCTGCGGCCTGAGCATCGCCGGGATCAGCGGGGGCGCGCTGGGCGAGTTCCGGCTGCTGGTCACCATCGGCTTCCTGCTGCTGGGTCCCGGCTGGGCCGCCGCGGGCTTCCTGCGCCGCGCGCCCGCCGCGCACGTCTGGCTGCTGACCCTCGGGGTCGGTACCGCCGTCACCCTGATCGGCGGCCAGCTCATGGTCAGCCTGGGGCTCTGGTACCCGAGCGTCGCCCTGTTCGTCGTCACGCTCCTGTCGGTCCCGTTCCTGCTGCGCCACGCCGTGGTGGCCCAGTGAGCGGGACCTCCCGGTGAGGCCGGTCGGGCCGGCGCGTCCCCGCCCCGCCGCGGGTACGTCCGGTCCCGGCCCCGTCCCCGGACCGCAGGCGGCGGGCGTCGACCCGGACGCCCCGACCCAGCGTCTCGCCACCGCCCACGCGCGGGCGCACTCGCGCCGCAACGCCGAGCAGCACACCGAGTACCTCCCGCCGCTGGTCGGGCTGCGCGGGCCCGGCGAGAACCCGCCGACCCCGCCGCCCACCCCACCGCCCGGACCGGGCGGCGGAGACGGCGGCGGTGAGGACGGCGAGCAGGTCCCGGACCGCAACGGCGGCATCGGCGACGGCATCGCCCTGACCCTGTGCTCTGGCTTCGGCTCGGTCGCCGGGCTGCTCGGCGTGCTGATCGCGACCCGGATCATGCCGCAGGCCGAGGTCGGCCGGGCCTCGGAGTTCGTGTCGGCCTTCCAGCTGATCGGCGGCGTCGCCCAGCTCAACCTGGGGCTGGCGCTGCTGCGCTGGCTCCCCGGGGCCGGCCGCAGGTCGGTCCGGCTCACCTTCGGCTCGCTGCTGCTGATCATGCCGCTGTCCGGGCTGATCGGCCTGATCTACGGCACGCTCGTGCCCCGGGTCGCGGAGGCCGCGGGTGGCGGATCGTTCGGCTGGGGCCTGGTCGTCCTGGTCCTGACCTGCGCCGGCTGGTGCGTGTTCGTCGTCCACGACTTCGTCATGGTCGCCATCGGGCGGCCGTGGGTGGCGGTGTGGCGCAACGGCACCTTCGCCGTGACCCGGATCGTGCTGCTGCTGGCACTGGGCACCACGCTCGCCTCCGAGGCGCTGGTGCTGTCCTGGGCGATCCCGGTCGTGCTGTGGATCGCCGCGGGCACCGTGCTGCTTTGGTTCATGGTGCGGCGCTTCGCCCGCTCCGGTGGGCCGGGCACGCTGCCGTCGCGCCCGGAGATGATCGCGTTCCTGGCGCCGACCGCGCTGGCGCAGTGCGGCAACGCGCTGCTCTACAACCAGGTCCCGCTGTTCGCGAACTTCCGGATGGGCAACGAGATCGGCGCGGTCTTCTTCATCTGCTGGCAGGCGGTGACCGTCATCGACCTGGCCGCGACGTTCTTCACCAACTCCCTGACCGTGCAGACCGCCCGGGAGCCGCACCGCGCCGAGGAGTTCGCCCGCGTCGCCCGGCGCCGGATGCTCCTGTTGTTCGTCCCGGCGCTCGGGCTCGGCGCGGCACTCGGCTACCCGGTGCTGTCGCTGCTCGGTGAGGGCTACGCGCCCGGCGCCCCGGCGCTGGCCGTGCTCATGGGCGGCCTGTTCTTCCGGCTGATCGTCGTGTTCGAGCTCGCCCGCCGCCAGGCCGACGGCGATGGGATGGGCTACGCGAAGATCCAGCTGCTCAACACCGGCCTGGTCGTGGTCTTCGCCGGTCTGGTCCCGCTGCCGGACCCCGGAACCGCATCGGTCAGCATGACCATGCTGCCGGTCGTCCTCGGCTACGTCGGCGCGCAGATCCTCTGCGCACTGGCACTCAGATTCGTCCCGGCGTGGAACCGCCGGAGCACACCGGAGGTGAAGTCGTGACGTCGGAGACCCGCCGGACGGGCGGCCCCGACCCGTCCACCCGCGGCCACCGCGGCGAGGAGCCCGCCGTCGCGCGGACCCGCGTCGCGGAGGAGAGCGCGAGCGAGCGGACCCAGTTCGTCACGCCGCCCGGCCCGGACTCGCCGACCATGGCCGTCCGCGGCCCGGTCCCGCGCCCGCCCGGTGACGGCCCGCCGCCGCCCCCGCCGCCCGCACCCGAGACCGCCGATCCGCTGTCCCCGCTGTGGGTCTGGGGCGCGCCGGTCCTGGCCGTGCTCGCGGTGCTGCTGCTGCCCGTCGCCGCCGCGACGACCGACCTGTCCGACCTGGGCGGCTGGGGCCTGGCCCCGGCGCTGAGCCCGTTCGCGTGGGTCGCGCTGCTGCTCGCCATCGGCGCCTGCCTGCTCGAGCTCTGGTCGCGCCGCCCGCGCATCCCGATGCTGGGTGCCGCGACGGGTGTGCTGCTGCTGTGCTCCACCGGCCTGCCCTCGGTCGTGCAGCCGCAGGCCCGGTTCACCACCGCCTGGCTGATCTCCGGGTTCGTCGACGCGGTCGCCCGCAACAACGGCGTCCCGCCCACCGGCGTGGACGCGCGGTTCTACTGGCCCGCGTTCTTCGCCCAGTGGGCCTGGATCCGCGACGCTGCCGGCGCCGACCAGCTCGACACGATCCTGCGGTGGTACCCGCCCGCGGTCACCGCGGTGTGGGCGATCGGCGTCTACGCCCTGGCCCGCTCGATGCTCGGGGGCACCCGGGCGCCGTGGGTCGCGGCCTGGCTGTTCATCGGCCTGAACTGGATCGAGCAGGACTACTTCTCGCCGCAGGCGACCGCGATCGTGCTGCTGCTGACGGTGCTGACCTTCGCGCTCGGCCCGCTGGCGACCCGCCGCGTCGACAACGCCGGGGTCCCGGGCTGGCCACGGGCCCACCGCGGGGCGCCACCGCTGCCCCGGTGGCGGCGCTGGCTGGTGTCGGCGCTGACCCCGCCGAACACACCGACGCTGCCCGCCCGGCAGCTCCTGCTGATCTACTTCTGCGCGGCGCTGTGCGTCATCGCCGTCGCCCCGGCCCACCAGCTGACCCCGTTCGCCATCATCGGCCAGCTGGCCGTGCTGGCGGTCGTCGGCCGGTTCCGCGGCCGCGGGCTGGTGATCGTCGCGATCGCCGCGGTGACGGTGTTCGTGCTGATCGGCGCCCGCGACTTCTGGATGAACCAGATCAGCATGATCATCGGTAGCGGCGACGACGGCAGCGCGCTGCAGGCCGGTGTCGCGGACCGCTTCCAGGGCGACACGGGCCAGCTCGTCGGCAAGGGGTTCCGGGTCGCGATGACCGGCCTGACCTACGTCCTCGGCTTCGCCGGTGCCTGGGTCTACTGGCGCCGCCGCCGCGACCTCGTGCCGATCCTGCTGGCGATCATCCCGATGGGGATGGCGGTCGTGCAGAGCTACGGCGGCGAGCTGCTCCTGCGCGTGCTGCTCTACGGCCTGCCGATCCTGTCGATCCTGGCCGTCGACGCGCTGCGGGCCTTCGCCCGCGTCGACCGCAAGCGCGAACGGCTGCTCGCGGTGGGCATGGTGGTCGTCTTCGGTCTGCTGATCTTCATCCGCGGCGGTAACGAGGCCTACACCGACGTCACCACCGAGGACGTCCAGATGACCCGCAAGGCCTACGCCGAGGCGCCGCCCGGGGCGACGGTGCAGCCGTTGTCGACGGTCGGGCCCTACGCCCTGGAGGGCGTCGGCGAGAACAACAACATGGCCTCGGGCGGTCAGGGCTGCGCGGTCCTCGCCGCAGACCCGTTCCGCTGCATCGACCAGGTCCAGCCGCAGACGATCCTGTTCTACCCGGCGATCGAGAAGCAGGGCGTCGTCCTGAACGACCGCCAGCCGGGCTGGACGATCGAGATCCGCAACCAGCTCATCGCGTCGGGCCAGTACCGCGCGACCTACGAGAGCGGCTTCGACGCCATCCTGGTGCGCAACGAGCCGCTCCCGGCGCCGGGCGTCCCGGCACCGGCGACGGCCCCGGCCCCGGCGGCCGGCGGGGAGGTGCCGAACCCGTGAACGGATTCCTCCTGACCTGGCTCGCCTTCGGCCTGATGCTGGCCGTGTTCGCCGCCCGCGCCTGGGTGGTGGAGACCAGCCGTGGCCGGCTGGTCACCAGCGGGTCCGCGCAGCGCGGGCTCACCGCGGCCGCCGTCGCCTCGGTGGCGCTGGTGGTCGTGATGCTGACCCTCAACGGCGGCGTCGAGCTGGTCGAGCTCGTCTCGGGGGGCCGGGCCGACGTGACCCAGCCCGCCGAGCCGCTGCCCGGGCAGGACCCGGCGGTGCCGATCCAGCCGCAGGCCCCGGCCCCGGCGGCACCCGCGGCCCCGGCCAACTGACCGACCCGCGACACACGAGGGCCCCGGTGCCGTACGGCACCGGGGCCCTCGGTCGTGCGTGGGGTCAGCCGCTGTAGCCGATGGCCACGTACTTGGTCTCGAGGAACTCGTCGATGCCGACGTTGCCGCCCTCGCGGCCCAGCCCGGACTCCTTGACGCCGCCGAACGGGGCGGCCGGGTTCGACACCAGACCGGTGTTGAGCCCGATCATGCCGCTGTCGAGGTTCTCGGCGATGTGCAGCGCCCGGTTCAGGTCGCGTGTGTAGACGTAGTTGACCAGGCCGAACTCGGTCGCGTTGGCCGCGGCCAGCGCGTCGTCGGCGCTGTCGACGACGGTGATCGGCGCGACCGGGCCGAAGATCTCCTCGTGGTTGAGCCGGGAGTTCACCGGCACGTCGGTGAGCACGGTCGGCGGGTAGAAGTAGCCCGGCCCGTCCTGGGCCTTCCCGCCGATCGCGACCGAGGCGCCGGCGGCGACGGCGTCGGCGACCAGGTCGGTCACCTTGTCCAGGCCCTTGGCGTCGATCAGCGGGCCGACGTTCACGCCCTCCTCGGTGCCGCGGCCGACCTTGAGCGCGCCCATCCGCTCGGCGAGCTTCGCGGTGAACTCCTCGGCGACGCCGCGCTGGACGTAGAACCGGTTCGCGGCGGTGCAGGCCTCGCCCATGTTCCGCATCTTGGCGATCATGGCGCCCTCGACGGCGGCGTCGACGTCGGCGTCGTCGAGCACGATGAACGAGGCGTTGCCGCCCAGCTCCAGCGACGAGCGCATGACCTTGTCCGAGGCCTGGGACAGCAGCAGCTTCCCGACCGGGGTGGACCCGGTGAACGACATCTTGCGGGCGCGGCCGTCGCGCAGGATCGGCTCCATCACCGCGCCGGCGTCGGTGGCGTTGATGACGTTCAGGGCGCCGTCGGGCAGGCCGGCGTCGGCCAGCACCTGCGCGAACGCGAGCATGGTCAGCGGCGTCTGCGGCGCGGGCTTGATCACCGACGCACAGCCGGCGGCGACCGCCGGGGCGATCTTGCGGGTGCCCATGGCCAGCGGGAAGTTCCACGGGGTCACGAACACGCAGACCCCGACGGGCTGGCGGATGGTGAGGAAGCGGGTCTGGCCGTTCGGGGCGACCTGGTAGCCGCCGTCGATGCGCACGGCCTCCTCGGAGAACCAGCGCAGGAACTCCGAGGCGTAGACGACCTCGCCCTTGGCCTCGGCGAAGGGCTTGCCCATCTCCAGGGTCATGAGCAGGGCCAGGTCGTCGATCCGCTCGTGGAGCAGGTCGTAGGCGCGGCGCAGGATCTCGCTGCGCTCCCGCGGCGCCATCGCGGCGATCGTGGGCTGCGCGGCGTGCGCGGCGGCGAGGGCGTCCATGCCGTCGGCGGGGGAGGCGTCGGCGACCTCGGTCAGCACCTCTCCGGTGGCCGGGTCCTCCACCTTCGCGGTCGCGCCGTTCTCCGCCTGCCGCCACTGGCCGCCGATGAACAGGCCGGTGGGGACGGCATCCAGCACCCTGCGCTCGTCAGCATTGGTGGTCATGCCCGGAACGTACCCCGGTGAGTCGGCCCATAGACACCGGCGGCGCCGGCGGGGCTGGGTCATGATGAGGCCCGTGGCAGCGACATCGACACCGGCAGCGGCCCTGCCCGAGCTCGTGCCCGACCCGGTCGAGCTCCCCGCCGGGCTGGCGGACCTGCGGGCCGAGGTCCGGTCCTTCCTCGACGACGAGCGCGGCGCCGCCCGCTGGACCCCGCGCGCGGACGTGTGGCTCTCCGGCTGGGACGAGTCGTTCTCCCGCAGGCTGGGGGAGCGCGGCTGGCTCGGGATGACCATCCCCACCGAGTACGGCGGGCACGGCCGGACCGCGCTGGAGCGCTACGTCGTCACCGAGGAGCTGCTCGCCGCGGGCGCCCCGGTGGCCGCGCACTGGATCGCCGACCGCCAGATCGGGCCGTCGCTGCTGCGCCACGGCACCGAGGAGCAGCGTCGCGCGTTCCTGCCCGGGATAGCCCGCGGCGAGGTGTACTTCGGCATCGGCATGTCCGAACCGGACTCCGGCTCCGACCTGGCGTCGGTGCGGACCCGGGCGACCCGCGTCGACGGCGGGTGGCGGCTGTCGGGCACCAAGGTGTGGACCTCCGGGGCGCACCACGCGCACGCGTTCTTCGCGCTGGTGCGCACCGAGCCGCGCGACGACACGAACCGGCACGCGGGGCTGTCCCAGTTCCTGGTGGAGCTGGACTCGCCCGGGGTGGAGATCCGCCCGATCCCGCTGCTCACCGGGGCGCACCACTTCAACGAGGTCCGCTTCGACGACGTGTTCATCCCCGACGCGCGGGTCTTCGGCGAGCTGGGCAACGGCTGGGCCCAGGTCACCGGCGAGCTCGCGTTCGAGCGGTCCGGACCGGAGCGGTTCCTGTCGACCTACCCGCTGCTGGCGTCGCTGGTCGGCGAGCTCGCCGGGGCGGGCCGCGCCGACGCCGGCGCCCGTCGTCGCGTGGGGTCGCTGGTGTCACGGCTGTGGACGCTGCGGGCCATGTCGCTGGCCGTCGCCGGGGCACTGGAGTCCGGCCGGGCCCCCGAGCTGGCCGCGGCCCTGGTCAAGGACCTCGGAACCCGCTACGAGAACGAGATCGTCGACGCCGCCCGGCTGCTGGTCGACATCCCGCCGGACCCCGGCGCGGAGTCCGGGTTCGCCCGGCTGCTCGCCGACGCCGTGCTGCACGCGCCCGGGTTCACCCTGCGCGGCGGCACCAACGAGGTCCTGCGCGGCATCGTCGCGCGGGGGATGGGACTGCGCTGATGGCCCGCAACAGCGACCTGGCCGACCTGGCCACCTCGATCCTCGCCGCCGGGTCCGACGACCGCGACGGGACCGGCCTGGACACCGCGGCCTGGAAGGCGTGCGCCGGGGCCGGGCTGACCTCGCTGACCGACCCGGACACCGGCGGCACCCTCGACGACGCCGCCGTGCTGCTGGAGGTCGCCGGTGCCGACGCGGCCCGCCTGCCGCTGGCCGAGACCGACCTGCTCGCCGGGTGGCTGGCCCGCGCCGCCGGGCTCGCCGTGCCGGACGGGCCGCTGGCCGCCGTCGTCACCGACGCGACCGGCGGGGACCGCCCGGCCGGGACCGCCGGGGGCACGGTGACCGGCAGCGGCGGCACGGCCGGGACGGTGTCGACGACCCTGACCCGGGTGCCGTGGGGGCGTTCGCTGGCCGCGGTCGTCGTCCTCGACGGCGACCGGGTGCTCGTGCTCGACACGGGCGCGGCGGCGGTCACCGAGGGCGCCAACCTCGCCGAGGAGCCCCGCGACGGCCTCACCCTCGACGGCGTCACGCCCCTGGCCACCGGCACCGCCCCCGCCGGGGCGGCCGCGGAGCTGACCCTGCGGGCGGCGCTGGCGCGGTCGCTGCTGCTCGCCGGCGCGGCCCGCGGCGCACTGGCCCGCTCGGTCGCCTACGCCGGGGAGCGCACCCAGTTCGGTCGTCCCATCGGCCGCTTCCAGGCCGTGCAGCAGATGCTCGCCGAGGCGGGCGCCGAGGTCGCGGCCGCCTCCGCCGCCTCCGCCGCCGCGACCTCGACCGCGCGGCGCGCGGGGTTCGCCGCCCCGGAGACCGCGTTCGCCGTCGCCGCGGCGAAGGCCCGCTGCTCGGAGGCGGCGACGGCCGTCGCACGGATCGCCCACCAGGTGCACGGGGCGATCGGGTTCACCCGCGAGCACGCGTTGCGGCTGGTCACGACCCGGCTGTGGGCCTGGCGCGACGAGGACGGCGACGAGGCGTTCTGGAACGACCGGGTCGGGGCGGCCGCGCTGGACGCGGGCGCCGACGGGCTCTGGCCGCTGGTGACCGGGCGGCCCTGAACCCGGCCCGAACCCGGTGATCGCCACGGGTGAGGGAATCGGTGCCACATCCGGCACCGGCCCCCTCACTCCCGGCGATCACATCTTCCGGAAGTCCCAGCTGGTGATCTTCTCCGGGCGCAGCCGCAGCCACGCGTGCCGTCCGTCGATCACGACCTGGTCGCCGGTGTAGCGCGCGGCGAACGCCTGCTCGACCCGCTCCAGCTCCGGGTTCGGCTCGCCGGTGCGGGGCACCTCGCCGACGACCTCGACGGAGCCGCGCAGCTCGACCCCGCGCAGCTCGGTGTAGTCGTGCCCGGCGTCGACGACGACGGCGATCCGCGGGTCGCGCTGCAGGTCCGCCCAGCGCTGCGAGCGCGAGAGCGAGGTCAGCCAGAGCGCCTCGCCGTCCCAGAGGTACCAGAGCGGGGTGGCGTGCGGGCCGTTCACGCCGTTGGTGGCGACCCGGCAGGTGCGCTCGGCGTCGAGGAAGGCGGTGATCTCCTCCGGGGTCATCGCGATCTTCCGGGCGCGGCGCTGCGGCTTCGGTGCGGTCATGGTCCGAACCTAGATCAGACCCCGGCCGGTGCGGGTGGTGCGGCCGGGGAGAGCATCACCACGTGCACGACCTGAGCCCCGGCCTGGAGCAGCTGCTCGCCACCGACCGTCCCACGCCGTACCTGGCGCTGGACCCCGCCGTCGCCGGGGAGCGCTACCGCGCGCTGGCCGCGGCGTTCGGCGACGCCCGCATCCTCTACGCCGTCAAGGCCTGCCCGGAGCCCGCCGTGCTGCGCGCCCTCGTCGCGGCCGGGGCCGGGTTCGACGTCGCCTCCCAGGCCGAGATCGACCTGTGCCTGGCCGCCGGTGCGGACCCGGCGACGCTGCAGCACGGGAACCCGGTGCGCGGCCCCGGTGCCGCCGCCCGGGCGGCCCGCGACGGCGTCACCCGGTTCGTCACCGACAGCGCCGAGGACGTCGACGCCCTCGCCGCCGAGGTCCCCGGCGCCCGGGTGCAGGTCCGGCTCTCGGTCGACGACACCGGCTCGGCGACGCCGTTCCACGGCAAGTTCGGGGCGCCGCCCGACGCCGCCGTCGCGCTGCTGCGCCGGGTCGCCGACCGCGGCCTGGTCGCGGCCGGGGTCACCTTCCACGCGGGCTCCCAGCAGACCCGCCCCGCCACCTACGCCGGGGCCGTCGCGCTCGCGCTGGAGGCCGCCGGGCGGGCCGGGCTGCGCCGCCCCGAGCTCGACCTGGGCGGCGGCTGGCCGGTGGCCTACCGCGCCGCCGTCGCCCCCGCGCGGGACTACGCCGCGGCCGTGCGCGCCGCGGTGGCCACGGCCGTCGACGCCGGGCACGTGGACGGCGCGACGCTGCTGCTGGAGCCGGGCCGCGCGCTGGCCGCCCCGGCCGGGGTGCTGCGCGCCCGGGTGCTGCGCGTGTCCCGCCGCCCGGGCGTCGACCACCGCCGCTGGGTGTACCTCGACGTCGGCCGCTACCAGGGCCTCGCCGAGACCGAGGGCGAGGCGATCGCCTACCCGCTGCGCGTGCCCGGGCGCACCGGGCCGTGCGGACCGGTCGTCGTCGCGGGCCCCACCTGTGACGGCGACGACGTGATCTACCGCCGCACCCCGGTCGCGCTGCCGCTGAACCTGGCCGCGGGCGACGTCGTCGACCTGCTCGGGGCCGGCGCCTACACCTCGAGCTACGCCTCGGTGGGGTTCAACGGGTTCGGACCGCTCGAGGTGATCGTCGCGGGGGAGGGGGCGTCGCTCCCACATCCCGGTTAACGTGTCCGGACGTGTCATCCTCCACCTCGCCGATCATGTCCGTGCCCGCCGCCGCGGCCGGAGAACTGCATCCGGCCGTCGGGCTCGGGACGGGCGCACCCGCGCTGCCCAGCACGTCGTCACCGGTCGGCAGACACGTCCTGGCCGAGCTCGGCGGCATCGCCCCCGAGATCCTCGACGACTGCGAACGCCTGCGCAGCGACCTGACCGCCGCGCTGACCGAGGCCGGGGCCCAGGTCCGCCAGGTGGTCGTCGAGCGGTTCGAGCCGCAGGGGGCGACCGTCGTCGCGGTCCTGGCCGAGTCGCACGCCTCGATCCACACCTGGCCCGAGCACGGCGGCATGCACGTCGACGTGTTCACCTGCGGCGAGAGCGCCGACCCGGTCGACGCCGTGCGCCGCCTCGCCGACCGCGTCGGTGCGACCGACACCGCGCTGCAGGTCGTCGCCCGCGGCGGCGCCCCGCGCACGGTCACCGAGCCCATCTCGCCCGGCCTGACCCGGCGCTGGGACCTCGGCCGGGTCCACCACGTCGCGCACACCGGGTTCCAGCACGTCGTCGTCGCCGACACCGCGCACGGCGTCACCCTGTTCTGCGACGACGAGCGCCAGTCCACCGAGCACACCCAGCTCACCTACCACGAGGCGCTGGTGTGGCCGGGTGCGCTGCTGGCCCGCGAGCTGGACCGGGTGCTGATCGTCGGCTCCTCGGAGGGTGTCGCGTCGGAGATGGCGGTCGCGGCCGGTGCGAGCCGGGTCGACCACGTCGACATCGACGCCGAGGCCGTCCGGATCTGCGCCGAGCACCTGCCCTACGGCTACACCCCCGAGTCCCTCGCCGCGGCCGAGCGCGGCGACGGCCCGGTGCACCTGACCTACGGCGACGGGCGGCAGTTCGTCCTGGACTCCGACGAGCACTGGGACCTGGTGGTCGTCGACCTGCCCGACGAGCGCCCCGACGAGCCCGACGCCCAGATCAACCGGCTCTACGAGGAGGACTTCGTCCGCGCCTGCGCGCAGCGGCTCACCCCCGGCGGGGTCCTGGTGTTCCAGGCCGGCAGCCCGGCGGTGTGGCGGGACGCGACGCTGCGCTCGGCCTGGCAGCGCTTCGCCGCGGTGTTCGGCGAGACCGGCGGGCGCGGGGTCTACATCGGCTGCGAGGAGCACGAGTGGGCCTTCCTCGCCGGTGTCCGCGAGCCGATGGACGACCCCGGCGCGGTCGCCGCCGGGCGGCTCGCGTCGATGCCGTCGCAGCCGGAGCTCTGGGACGCGACCGCGCTGCGGCACCGCCTGGTGGCGCCGCTGTCGCTGCGCAGGCTCACCGACTGAGCGAGCCCCGCCCACGGTGCGTGACGGGCCGGGTCCTACCCGGCCCGTCACGTGCGCCGAACGGGGCGTAACCGGTCGGCGACGATGATCGTTGGTCGGACAGGACCGGCGTGCCCACGCCGGCGACGTCCGACCGGAGGTCCGAGAGCCCGTGCGCCGTCCCCGTCCGTCCCGGTGGCTCGCCGTGGCGACCATGACCCTGCTGAGCTCGGCGGGGATGAGCGCCCTCGCGCCCGCGCAGGCGGAGGCGCCGACCACGTTCGCCGAGACCACGCTGTCCGCGCGCAACCTCGACACCGCCCCGGTCGGGCGCTTCGTCGCCCTGGGCGACTCCTACGCCGCGGGCCCGCTGGTCCCGGTGCAGCAGGGCACGCCGTCCGGGTGCCTGCGCTCCAACCAGAACTACCCGTCGGTGCTCGCCCGCTCGGCCGGCATCGGCCGCTTCACCGACGTGTCCTGCAGCGGCGCGACGACCGAGGACATGACGGCCCCGCAGCAGGTCCAGGCCGGCCCGAACCCGCCGCAGCTCGACGCCCTCGACGGCTCCGAGTCGCTGGTCACCCTGACCATCGGCGGCAACGACATCGGCTTCTCCGGGATCATCACCGAGTGCGTGCGCCGCTCCTCGGCGAACCTGTTCGGCGCGGCCTGCAAGGACTTCTACACCGCGGGCGGCACCGACCAGCTCGCCGAGCGGATCGACGGCACCGAGTCCAAGGTGTCCGACGTGCTGGCGAAGATCCGCGACCGGTCGCCGGCCGCGCGGGTCGCCGTCGTCGGGTACCCGTCGATCCTCCCGGACACCGGTCCCGGCTGCTACCCGGTCATCCCGTTCAGCCCGGGCGACACCGCCTACCTGCGCGAGACCGAGAAGAAGCTCAACGCGATGCTGGCCGACGCCGCCCGCGACGCCGGTGTCGACTACGTCGACACCTACACCCCGACCATCGGCCACGACGCCTGCACGCTGCCCGGCGTGAAGTGGGTCGAGGGCCTGGTCCCGACCTCGCCCGCCGCGCCGGTGCACCCCAACGCCCAGGGCATGCGCGCGATGGCCGCGGCCGCCGGTGACGTGCTCGGCATCCGGGTCGCCCGGCCCACCTCGCAGCCGGTCCCGGGGGCGACCAACCCGGTGCCGACCGCGTCGCTGCCGCCGCAGGCCCGCACCGCGAACTGAGGCAGGGACCTCCGGGCCGCGGTGCGTGTCAGACTCGCACCGTGACGGGGACGGTCGAGCGGGGACGACGCCTGCCGGTGCCGGCCCGGTGGGACGAGCTGCGGACGTGGGCGGCCGCGGTCGACCCGGGCCACACCCGGCTGCACCTGGCCTCGGTCGCGACCGCGGCGATGCTGCTGGCCGCGGTCGCCGCGAGCGTGCTGCGCGCCCTGACCGGGCAGCCGATCACGATCGTGCTGTTCTCCGTGGTGCTGGCGATGATCAGCAACCTGGCGGTGAACGAGAACGACCTGCGACGGCGGCGCGTCACCACCGCCCTGATGGTCCTGCCCGCCGCGGCGTCGGCGACGGTGTCCGCGCTGCTGGCGACGAACCGGGTCGCGGCCGACGTCGTGTTCGTCCTGGTCATGATGGTCGCCGTCGCGGTCCGGCGGTACGGGCCGCGCGGGGTCGCGCTCGGGATGGCGGCGTTCATGCCGTTCTTCTTCGTGCAGTTCCTGCACGCCGGTCCCGGCGAGCTGCCGTACCTGCTGGCCGGGGCGGTGATCGGCATCGGCAGCACCTTCCTGCTGCGCTGCCTGGTGTTCACCCGCCGCTCCGAGGCCGTGCTGGACGCGCTGTTCCGCGCGTTCGAGGCGCGGCTGCACGCGCTGCTGCTCACCGCGGTCGAGGCGGTGGAGACCACCGCCGGTGAGCCCGACCTCGACCCGCTGGTGCGCGCCCAGGCCCGGCTCAACGAGACCGCGCTGCTGGTGACCGACCGGCTGGACGACACCGACGACGGCCCCGACGCCGCGGCCGGTCCCGTCGCGGGCCTGCGGCAGTGGATCATCGACTCCGAGCTCGCCGCCGAACGGGTCGCCATGTCGGTCCGCCGGTCGGTCGAGCACCACGACCCGATCCCCGACGACGACCGCGCCGAGCTGGCCGAGGGGCTGCGGGCCCTCGCCGCGGCCACCGCCGTCGGGACGCCCGGCGCGATCGCCGCCCGCCTCTACGACGGCGCACGGTCCGCCGTCGCCGGCATCGTGGACCGGCCGGCCGGGGTCGGGCCCGCCGCGCGCGAGCAGCGCATCGGGTTCGCCGTGGTCCGGCTCGCCGACGCGATGCAGACCACCGTCGAGCAGGCCCGCCTGCGGATCGCCGAGCACCACGACACCGACCGGGAGACCGCGGGCGGCGACCCGGCACCCGAGCCCGTCCCGGAGCAGGTGGAGCCGCCGGCGGGCCGGGACCGGTTCGGCGGGCTCGCGCTGCACACCCGCCAGGCCGTGCAGGTCGGCGTCGCCACCAGCCTCGCGATCGTCGTCGGCGAGCTGATCTCCCCGGCCCGCTGGTACTGGGCGGTGATCGCCGCGTTCGTGGTGTTCGCCGGCACCGCCAGCCGCGGCGACGTCCTGAGCCGCGGCTGGGCCCGCGCGGTGGGCACCGCGGGTGGGGTCGTGGCCGGGATGCTCCTGGCGCTGCTGGTGGGCGGCAACGTCGTCGCCAGCCTCGCGCTGCTGTTCGTCTGCGTGTTCCTCGCCCTGTACATGGTGCGGATCTCGCAGGCGATGATGGCGTTCTGGATCACCGCGGTGCTGGCGCTGCTCTACGGCGTGATCGGCCAGTTCAGCGTGCAGACCCTGGTGCTGCGGGTCGAGGAGACCGTCGTCGGCGGCGCGCTGGGCATGCTCGCCGCCTACCTGATCCTGCCCACCCGCTCGCGCACGGCCTTCGCCGAGGCACTCGACGACGCCCTCACCGCCGTCGACGTCTCCCTGCGCACCTCGGTCGACGCGGCGCTGGGCCGCCCCGGCGCCGGTGACCCGCTGGAGAAGGCCCGCGCCGTCGACACCGCGGTGGCCACCGTGCGGACCCGCGCGGTGCCGCTGCAGCACCCCGTCGCCCGCAGGCCGCTGCGCCGCGGGGTGCACCACACCGTGCGGGTCGTCGGCGCCGTCGACCACTACACCCGCCAGCTCGCCGCCCAGGCCGCGACCGCGTCGGTCCCCGGCTGGGCCGCGACCCTGGAGCCCGCGGCCGAGCGGGTCCGCGCCGACCTCGACGGCCTGCGTCGCATCCTCGACGACGGCTGGGGCCCCGCCGCCCGGCGCGAGCACCCGAGTGGCGCGGGTCCCGCCGACTACGGCGTCGGCTCCGCGGAGGAGCTGCTCGACGCCGCCGAGGCGGACGCGGCGTCGCGGACCGCCGCCGGTGCCGGGACCGAGCGGACGCGCCGGCTGGCCGCGGCGCGGCTGCTGCGCCGGATCGACCAGCTCGCCGTCGGGCTGGCCCGGGAGCTGTGCGGACAGACCTGGAGCGAGCCCGCCCCCGCCGGGCGCGGCGCCGGTCACGCGGACGGGTCCGGGGCCGCGGCCGCGGGTTAGGGTCCGGCCCGTGATCTCCGTGAGCACCCACGACGACGTCGGTCTGATCGAGCTGAACCGCCCCGAGCGTCGCAACGCCCTGGACATCGCGACCTGCCGCCAGCTGGTCGACGCCGCGGCCGAGGTCCGCGCGGCCGGCGCACGGGCGGTGGTCGTCGCCGGGAACGGGCCGGCGTTCTGCTCCGGCGCCGACTTCGGGGAGGTCTACACCGACGAGTTCCTCGACGCGCTCTACACCGGGCTGCACGCGGTCGCCGACCTGCCGATGCCGACCGTCGCCGCGGTGACCGGGCCCGCGATCGGCGGCGGGCTGCAGCTGGCCCTGGCCTGCGACCTGCGGGTCGCCGCCCCGGAGGCGGTGTTCGGGCTGCCGACCGCGCGGCTCGGGCTGGCCGTGGACCCGTGGACGATCGAGCGCCTGGTGCAGATCGCCGGCGGCGGCACGGCCCGCAGCCTGCTGCTGGCCTGCGCCACCGTCGACGCCACCACCGCGCACGCCCGCGGCCTCGCCGACACCCTCGGCGACCGCGACGCCGCGCTCGCCCTGGCCCGCGACATCGCCACCATGGCCCCGCTGACCCTGGCCTACAACAAGCGCTCGGTGGACGCGTTCGGCCGCGGCGGGCACACCGACCCGGCCGTCGTCGACGGGCTGACCGCGGACTTCCGCGGCTGCTGGGCCGCCGAGGACATCGCCGAGGGCCGCGCCGCCCGCACCGAGAAGCGCACCCCGGTGTTCCGGGGCCGCTGACCGGAGTACTGGACGCCGCAACGACCGTCCGGCGCACCCCGGCAACCGTCGATCGGCGGTATGTGATACACCCGTTCAGCCCAAGATCATGTTGGGCTACCGTCCGGAACCGACCGGCTGCGCAGCGCGTCCGGTCGGTCCGGGCGGGCCGAGGACGTCGAGCCCGCCGGGCCCGGCGGAGGGGCGGACGGATGCGGGCACGGGGACGGAGCCGGACCGCCGGGCTCCTCGCGGTGGGCGTCGCCCTGACCGGCGCCCTGACCGCCGGGCTCGTGGCGGGCCCCGCCCTGGCCGAGCCGTCGGAGCAGCCCGACCCCACCGACCGGCAGGTCGCCACCGGCGAGCTCGTCCCGGGCACACCGTGCACGTCCTCGGCGCGGGCCTGCGTGGATCTGGAGAGCCGCTCCACCTGGCTCGTCGACGCCGGTCAGGTCGTCGCCGGACCGGTCGCGATGCGCCCCGGCGACCCGGAGGCCCCGACGCCGACCGGCACCTTCGCCGTGCAGTGGAAGGCCGAGGAGTGGACCAGCCGGGAACGGCTGACCCAGATGCCGTGGTCGGTGTTCTTCGCCCAGGGCGGGATCGCCTTCCACCAGGGCGACCTCTCGACCCCCTCGGCCGGCTGCGTCAAGCTCGCCGAGGCCGACGCCCGCCAGTGGTTCGGCTACCTCCAGGTCGGCGACCAGGTGCAGATCCACTGACGACACGCCCGGTGTGAGCCATCTCCCGCAGGGGTTCTACGCGAGGTAGAAAGGTTCGCGTAGGATGACCTTCGTGACGAGTCTGGGCGAGTTGGAGCGGGCGGTCATGAACGTCCTCTGGGAGACCGACCGGGACATGACCGCCCGTGAGGTGCAGGACCAGCTCGCCGACCGCGACCTGGCCACGACGACCGTGCTCACCGTCCTCGGGCGGCTCGAGCGCAAGCAGCTGGTCCGGCGCATCCGCGACGGCCGCGCCCACCACTACCGCCCGGTGGCCAGCCGGGAGGACCACGTGGCCGAGCTGATGACCGACGCGCTCGACGACGCGTCCGACCGGGGTGCCGCCCTCGCGCGGTTCCTCGGTTCGATGTCGGAGGAGGAGCGGTCGCGGTTGCGTGACCTGCTCGGCTGAGCGCCGGACGGTCGAGGACCCTGTCCGGTCGCGGGGGTGATGCGGCGCCGCGTCGCGCGCTCCGCGACGATGTGACGCGATGCAGCTGACCGCGCTCGGACTCGGACTGCTCGGCGTACTGCTCGCCGAGCCGGTCAGCCGTGCCCTGGCCCGGGCGAGCTGGCCCGGCCGCGACCCCGTCGGCGCCCTGTTGCTGTGGCAGGCCGTCGGGCTCGGCGGCGGGATCTCGCTGTTCGGCGCGGGACTGGCCTACGGGCTCTCCCCGATGGGCCACAGCCTGCCCTCGGCCGCCGCGGCGCTGTCGGCGTCGGTGTCGGCGGGGCAGTGGCCGGACCGGATGGACCCGCTGCACGTCGGGGCGCTGCTGATCGCAGTCGGGGTGCTGCTGCGGCTGCTGTCGGTCCTGGTGATCACCACCGTGCGGACCCTGCGGGCCCGCCGCCGCCACCGCGACCTGCTCGACGTGCTCGCCACGCCCTGGCCCTACGCCTCCGGTACCCGCGTCCTGGACCACCCCGTCCCGGTCGCGTACTGCCTGCCCGGGCGCAGCTCCCGGCTGGTGGTGTCGGCGGGGGTGCTGGACGCGCTCGACACCGCCGGGGTCGTCGCCGTCCTCGCGCACGAGCGGGCGCACCTGCGCGAACGCCACGACCTGGTCGTGCTGCCCTTCGTGGCGTGGGGTGCGACGGCGCCGTTCGTGCGCGGCATGGTGCACGCCCAGCTCGCGGTCGCCCGGCTGATCGAGATGCGGGCCGACGACGTCGCCCGCAGGCTGTGCGACCCGACCGAGCTGGCGACCGCGCTCAAGGCCGTCGGCGGGTCCGCGCCGGCGGCGGCGCTGTCGTCGTTCACCGACGCGCTGGAGGCCAGGATCGACCGGATCACCTCCCCGCCCGCGCCGCTGCCGGTGCTGGTGCGCTGGCTGGTCCGTCTGGTCGCCGTCGCGCTGGTCGCGGTTCCGGTGTGGCTGCTGGTGGCCCCGTGAGCACCCCGGCGCCCGGTCCGGTCCGTGCGTTCCCCGGGGCGGAGGCGCTGCTGCGGGTGCACGCGGCGTCGCTGCCCCAGCCCGACCAGCTGGCCGGGCCGTTCGTCGCCCGGCTGCTCGTGGCCGCGCTCTCGTCGCTGCCGGCACCGACCGTGGCCGCCTTCGCGCACGCGGCGGGCACCCGGGTGCGGGCGGGCGACGACGCGTCGTCGCGGCCGCCCGGGGCGCCGGCCGACGCCGACTACCTGCGGGGCCTGCCGGTCGCCGCGGACGACGGGCGGGCGGGCACCCCGGTGGCCGGTCTCGGTCGTGCGGTCGAGGAGTTCTCCGGGGAGTCGCTCGCCGCGGTCCCGGCCGCGGGGGACTGGACCGCCTCGCGCCTGACCGCGCTGCTCGACGCCGTCATCGCCGACGGCCCGGTCGGCGTGCTGGCCGCGCTGTGGACCGGGGAGCTTGTCGCCGCGGCCACCCCGGTCGCCGACCTCGACGCCGGGGCCCGGCCGGGGCCGGACTGGTCGGTCGCGCACGTCGTCGCGCCGTGGGGGCGCCGGGACGGGCCGGGCGGGCCGCTGCTCGCCGTCGCCGACACCTACCCGCAGCTCGGCTCGCCGGACCTCGGGCCGGGGCACCTGCAGCCCGCCGACCGGGTCGCGGCCGCGCTGGGCCACGGCGGCCTGGTCCTGGTCGGGCCGGACCGGCGCCGCGACGCGCTGACCGCGGCCGTCGGGGCCGCCGGGCTGTCCGAGCGCTGGTGGGACGACCCGGCCTGACCTCAGGCGCCGTGCGTCTCGAACAGGGAGGGGCCGCCGCGGTCGTCGGCGAGCAGCGCCCGGGTGGCGGCGACGTTGCGGACCCGCGCGGCCTCCAGCGACGCCGGGCTGCGCCGGACCCACCGGCGCTGCACCGCGATCACCCGCCCCAGGACGGCGACGGCCACCTCCCAGCCGGGGCTGCGCCGCAGACCCAGCCCGGTGGTCACCGCGGCGCCGTGGAAGCGCCGGGCCAGCGCCTGCAGCAGGCGGCGCCCCTGCGGCACGGGCAGCCGCAGCGGCTGGACGAGCAGCGCGGCGACGGCCCCGATCAGCGCCCCGGCCAGCGCGCGTGACTCGGGGGCGGGCGGTCCGGTGACGGCGGTGACCAGCGCGTCGAGCTCCTCGGCGTCGGCGTGCGAGGTGACGTCGCGGACCAGCTCGGGGTCGATGCCGAGCTGGTGGGCCAGCAGCTGCCAGCAGGCGTAGACCTCGGTGGTCTCGGCGGGGGTGAGCCCGAACCCGATGGTCGCCTCGGCCCGCATCGAGACGAGGGTGAAGTCCAGCCAGGTCCGGACCAGGTCGACCTGGTTGACCGGGACGCCGTGCACGGCTTCGTCGAGGCCGCGCTCGCGGGCGAGCACGCGCATGTGGGCGTGCAGCACGCGGACCTGCAGGGTGCCGACGTAGCCGGGGCTGCCGGGGCGCATGCCGCCGGGCAGGGTGGCGGCGAGCAGCCAGGTGCCGGTCTCGGTGAGGCGGCGCTCGGCGGACTCCACCAGCCGTCCGGTGGTGCCGAGCAGCACTGCGATCGACGGGGAGCCGTAGGTGCGCAGCAGCGCCCCGGCCGACAGCGACAGGGTGTGCACCGCGGGGGGCGCGGTGAACATGGGCCGGACCCCGGTGTCGAGCATCGCGGGGTCGGTGCCCGCGGGCAGCGACTCGGCCGAGGTGAGCAGGGCCGCGAGGGCGGGGGAGGGATCGGTCAGCGAGGCGAGCCCGTCGCGGATGCCGCGCTGCAGCGCCGCGGTGAGCGCGCGGCCGCCCTCGCGGCCCGCGGCACGGATCTCGGCGACGACGGCGTCGGCGAGCGGGTCGCCCGCGGTCCGGGCGCGCAGCGCGAGGTCGGCCCGCCGAGGGCCGAAGCGAGCGGCGAGGGCGTCGCGGTCGGGCGCGCCGGGGGGTCGGGTGGCGGTCACGGGAACCGGTCCTCCTGGGTCTCGTGCGGGGTCTCGTGCGGGGTGGCGCGGTCGTCGTGGGTGGCGAGCCCGGCTCCGGCGAGCAGCCGGGCCATCCGGGCCCGCAGCTCGGGCTCGCCCGGCGGGACGGGGGCGAACGCGGCCAGCGCGGACAGCCCGAAGACCCCGGCGAACAGCTCGCGGGCCCGTTCCCGGTTCCCGACGTGGTCCTGGATGAGGTCGACCAGCGCCGCGTCGGGCTCCGCGGCGGCCGGGCCGGTGGCGGTGCCGCCGTGGCCCCGGGCGACGCGGACGCGCAGCTCCAGCATGGTCAGGAACACCGGCCGGCGGGGGCCGAGCAGGTCGACCAGGTAGGCGGTGCAGGCGTCGAGCAGGGTCAGGTCACCGGAGCGGGCCCGCCGGGTCAGCTCGCCCAGCCGTGCGACGGCGTCGTGCTCCAGCTCGGCGGCGACCGCCTCCAGCAGCGCGTCGACGGTGCCGAAGTGGTAGGTCGCCGACGCGGCCGAGGCGCCGGCGCGGTCGGCGACCTGGCGCAGGGTGAGCCGGTCGAAGCCGTGCGCGGTGACGACGTCGACGGCGGCCCGCACCAGCGCGCGACGGGTGTCGGCGCCGCGTCGTCGTCGCCCGTCGGGGGTGGGGTCGGCCATACCCGACAAACTATCTGTACAACCAGACAGATTCCAGTCCGGTGCGCGGAACGCGGTTCCGCGACGACGCGCTGCACCCCGGAACCGGGCGTAGCGTGGAGATCGTGCCCGTCACACCTGACCTTCCCCGTACCGTCGGTGCGCTGCGTGCGTCCGGTCACGTACAGCGCCCCGTGAAGCACGAGATCCGCGACAACCTCCTGGCGGCCCTGCGCGAGGGCCGCGACCCCTGGCCCGGCATCGTCGGCTTCGACGACACCGTCGTCCCGCAGCTCGAGCGGGCCCTCATCGCCGGTCACGACCTCGTCCTGCTCGGTGAGCGGGGCCAGGGCAAGACCCGCCTGCTGCGCTCGCTGGCCGGCCTGCTCGACGAGTGGACCCCCGTCATCGAGGGCTCCGAGATCGGCGAACACCCCTACGAGCCGATCGTGCCCGCCTCGATCCGGCGCGCCGCCGAGCTCGGCGACGACCTGCCGGTCGCCTGGGTGCACCGCGACCACCGCTACACCGAGAAGCTCGCCACGCCCGACACCTCGGTCGCCGACCTGATCGGCGACGTCGACCCGGTCAAGGTCGCCGAGGGTCGCTCGCTGGGCGACCCCGAGACCATCCACTTCGGGCTCGTCCCGCGGTCGCACCGCGGCATCGTCGCCATCAACGAGCTGCCCGACCTGGCCGAACGCATCCAGGTCGCGCTGCTCAACGTGATGGAGGAGCGCGACATCCAGGTCCGCGGCTACACGCTGCGGCTGCCGCTGGACGTGCTGCTCGTGGCCAGCGCGAACCCCGAGGACTACACCAACCGCGGGCGGATCATCACCCCGCTCAAGGACCGGTTCGGCGCCGAGGTCCGCACCCACTACCCGCTGGAGCTGGCCGCCGAGGTCGAGCTCGTCGCGCAGGAGGCCGAGCTCGTCGCCGAGGTGCCGCGGCACCTGCTCGAGGTCGTCGCCCGGTTCACCCGGCACCTGCGCGACTCCTCCGCGGTCGACCAGGGCTCGGGGGTGTCGGCCCGGTTCGCCGTGGCCGCGGCCGAGACCGTCGCCGCCGCGGCGCTGCGCCGTGCCGCGCTGACCGGCGAGGAGACCCCCTACGCCCGGCCCGTCGACCTGGAGTCGGTCCCCGCGGTGCTCCGCGGCAAGATCGAGTTCGCGTCGGGGGAGGAGGGCCGCGAGGACGAGGTGCTCGAGCACCTGCTGCGCCGCGCGACCGCCGACACCGCCCGGTTCGCGCTGCGCGGGGTCGACCTCGACGAGCTGGCCGTCGCGGTCTCGACCCGCCCGGTCCGGACCGGCGAGCGGATCCCGGCGAAGGACGTCGTCGCCGCGCTGCCGCAGGTCGACGCCCTCACCGAGATCGCCGCCAAGCTCGGCGCCGCGGGCACCGAGGACCCGGGCCCGATGGCCTCGGCCGCGGAGCTGGCGCTGGAGTACCTGTTCCTGACCCGCAAGCTCGCCAAGGACGAGTCCGACGACGGTGACACGGTGTCGTATGGCTGATCCCAGGCGTCGCCGCCGCCGGTACGCCTACGGCCCCTACGCCGGCGGGCCCGACCCGCTGGCGCCGCCGTACGACATCCGCGCGGCGATGGACCAGATCGGCCGCGACGTCATGGAGGGCTCCTCGCCGCGCCAGGCGCTGCAGGAGCTGCTCCGTCGCGGCCTCGACGGGCGGCGCGGGCTCGACGACCTCACCCGCCGGGTGTGGGAGCGGCGCCGGGACCTGCAGCGCGACAACCGCATCGACGGGACCCTGCAGGAGGTCCGCGAGCTGCTGCAACGGGCCCTCGACGCCGAGCGCGAGGCGCTGGGCAACGAGGACTCCGACGACGCGCGGTTCCGCGAGATGCAGCTCGACGCCCTGCCGCCCGACACCGGCGGCTCGGTGCGGGAGCTGAACTCCTACGACTGGCGGTCCTCCGACGCCCGTGAGGCCTATCAGGAGATCCGCGACCTGCTCGGCCGGGAGATGCTCGACCAGCGCTTCGAGGGCATGAAGCAGGCGATGCAGAACGCCACCCCCGAGGACGTCGAGCGGATCAACGCCATGCTCGACGACCTCAACGACCTGCTCGACCGCCACGCCCGCGGCGAGGACACCACCGAGCAGTTCGCCGAGTTCATGGGCGAGCACGGCGAGCACTTCCCGGAGAACCCGCAGAACACCGAGGAGCTGGTCGACGCCCTCGCCGCCCGGGCCGCCGCGGCCCAGCGGATGATGAACTCGATGTCGGCCGAGCAGCGCGCCGAGCTGGCCGAGCTGGCCCAGCAGGCGTTCGGCGACCCGCGTCTGTCGCAGTCGCTGGCCCGGCTCGACGCCCAGCTGCAGGGCCTGCGCCCGGGCGAGGACTGGTCGGGGGAGGGCAACTTCCGCGGCGAGAACCCGATGGGCATGGGCGAGGCGACCCGCGCGATGGAGGAGCTGGGGCAGCTCGACGCCCTGGCCGAACAGCTCGCGCAGAGCTACCCCGGCGCGCGGATGGAGGACATCGACCTCGACGCGCTCACCGAGATGCTCGGCCCGGAGGCCGCCGCCGACGCCCGCACCCTGGCCGAGCTGGAACGCGAGCTGCAGCGCCAGGACCTGTTCCGCCGCGCCCCCGACGGCTCGCTGATGCTCTCGCCCAAGGCGCTGCGGACGCTCGGGCAGTCGGTGCTGCGCGACGTCGCCGACCGGATCTCCGGGCGCCAGGGGCAGCGCGACACCCGGCGTGCCGGGGCGGCGGGCGACGCGACCGGGGCGACCCGGCCGTGGGCCTTCGGTGACACCCAGGCCTGGTCGGTGCCGCGGACCCTGCTCAACGCCCAGCTGCGTCGCGCCGGCGGCGACGACCGGGCGCTCGACGTGTCCGACGTCGAGATCGTCGAGACCGAGCAGCGCACCCGGGCCGCGGTGACGCTGCTGGTCGACACGTCGTGGTCGATGGTGGCCGAGGGCCGGTGGGTGCCGATGAAGCGCACCGCGCTGGCGCTGCACCAGCTCATCTCCACCCGGTTCCGCGGCGACGACCTGTCGCTGATCACCTTCGGGCGGCACGCGCAGACCGTGGACCTGGCCGAGCTGATCGGGCTGGAGGGCGTGTACATGCAGGGCACCAACCTGCACCACGCCCTGCTCCTGGCCCGGGAACGGCTGGCCCGCCAGCCCGACGCGACGCCGGTGGTCCTGGTGGTGACCGACGGCGAGCCGACCGCGCACCTGGAACGCGACGGCGAGGCGTTCTTCGACTACCCGCCCAGCCCGCACACGCTGCGGGCGACCGTCGACGGGCTGGACCGGCTGATCGGGATGGACGCGGCGTTCACGTTCTTCGTGCTCGGCGACGACCCGGGGCTGCTGTCGTTCGTGAACCGGCTCGCCCGCCGCGCCGGGGGGCGGGTGGTGCAGCCCGACCTCGACGGCCTCGGCGCCGAGGTGGTGTCGGACTACCTGCGCCGCCGCACCGGCTGACCGCGCGGCCGGGTCCCGGCAGCCACACCCGTTGACCGGCAGCCACACCCGTCGCACCGGGTGTGGCTGCCCGGCAGGGGGTGTGGACTCAGCCGAGCCAGGGGCGGGCGAGGCGGTCCCAGGTGCCGTCGGTGCGGGCGGTGCGCAGCCAGTCGTTCACGCGCCCGGTGAACGCCGGGTCCCCGGCAGGGGTGAGGTAGGCCTTCTCCGAGTCGGTGAACGGGGCGTCGGGGTGCACCGCGCAGAGCACCCCGGGGTGCTGTGCTGCCTGCCAGCGGGTCTCGATCGCGTCGGTGACCATCAGGTCCGCGCGGCCGGCCACGATCTCGTCGAAGATCGTGGAGTTGTCCGGGTGGTCGACGATCGTCGCGCGGGTGAAGGTCTCCCGGGCGAAGCGCTCGTTGGTCCCGCCCGGGTTCACCACGACCCGGACGCCGGGCCGGTCGATGTCGGCGACCGTCCCGTAGCGGGCGACGTCGGGGCAGCGCGCGATCGGTGTCTTGCCGTCGCGCAGGTAGGGCTCGGTGAACACGGCCCGCTCCGCGCGGTCCGGGGTGACCGAGACGCCGCCGACGGCGATGTCGCAGCGCCCGGCGACGACGTCGTCGAGCAGCGTCGCCCAGGTCGTGCGGACCAGCTCGGCGCGGGCGCCGAGCTCGGCGGCGAGGTCGCGGGCCATGTCGACGTCGATCCCGGACCAGGTGCCGTCCGCGGCCAGCGCGGTCAGCGGCCGGTAGTCCCCGGTGGAGCAGACCCGCAGCACGTGCGACGACGCGACCCGGTCCAGCGTCGGGGACCCCGGTGCGGCGGGCGCACCGCATCCGGCGACCAGCATCGCGAGCAGCAGGACGATCGGCAGGCGGCGCACGGCCCGGGACCCTAGCCGCCGTTCGGGGGTGTCCACGACTCCGGACGGAGGTCCGCGGTGCGGATGCTGCGGACCAGCGCCTCGGCCGGGTCGCTGCGCCGCCGCCCGTGCGCGAGCACCAGATCCACCGGGCCCAGCGCGGGCAGCCCGGCACGGTCCCCGACGACCTCCAGCCCGTCGGGGACCAGCGTCGCGGCGTGCGCGAGCACGCCCAGCCCGGCGAGCGCGGCGGCCCGCAGGCCGGACAGGCTGCCGCTGGTGCAGGCCATCCGCCACGGCCGCCCGGCCGTCTCCAGGGCCCCGACGGCGGCGGTGCGCGACAGGCTCGGCGGGGGATAGGCGACGACCGGCACCGGGTCGCCGGGGCCGAGCGGCAGCCCGGGCGCCCCGACCCAGACGAAGCGGTCGCGGCGGACGACCAGCCGGCCGTCGTCGGGGCCGGGGAGGCGCTTGGCGAACATCAGGTCCAGCTCCCCGGCGTCGAGGCGGTGTTCGAGCCCGCCCGCCAGGCCGACGGTCAGCTCCAGGTCGACCTCGGGGTGGCGGCGGCGGAAGTCCGCGAGCACCGCGGGCAGCCGGGTCAGGACCAGGTCCTCCGACACCCCGAACCGCACCCGGCCGTGCACCCGCGACGCCCGGAAGTGCGCCATCGCCCGGTCGCCCGCGTCGAGGATGGTGGCGGCGAACTCCAGCATCGCCTCGCCGTCGACGGTGAGCGACACCGAATGGGTGTCGCGGTCGAGCAGCGGGCGGCCGACCGTCGCCTCCAGACGCCGCACGTGCTGGCTCACGGTGGACTGGCCGACGCCGAGCGTGGCGGCGGCCCGGGTGAAGCTGCGGGCACGCGCGACGGCGGCGAAGGACCGCAGCTGGACGGGGTCGAGCACCCGGTCATCATAGATCGCGGACACAGTCATGGTGATCAGTCGGTTTCCCGATGGGCGGACGGCTTGCAGGATGGAACCCATGCGAGTCCGTCCCGATCCGTTCCTGGTGCTGCTCCTCGTGACCGTCGGCGTCGCGTCGCTGTTCCCCGCGCGCGGCGCGGCGGTCGGGGTCGTCGACGTCGCCGTCACCGCCGCGATCGCCCTGCTGTTCTTCCTCTACGGCGCCCGCCTCTCCGCCACCGAGGCGCTGGGCGGGCTGCGGAACTGGCGGCTGCACGGCACCGTCCTGGCGGCGACGTTCGTGCTGTTCCCGCTGCTCGGCCTGTCGGTACTGCTGCTGCCGGAGTGGCTGCTGCCCGCGCCGCTCGCCGCCGGCGTCGTGTTCCTGTGCTGTCTGCCGTCGACCGTGCAGTCCTCGATCGCCTTCACCGGCATCGCCCGCGGCAACGTGCCCGCCGCGATCGTCGCGGCGTCGGTGTCGAACGTGCTCGGGGTGGTCCTCACCCCGGTGCTGGCCGCGCTGCTGCTGGCCACCAGCGGCGGGTTCGACGCGTCGAGCTTCGGTGACATCGCGCTGCGCCTGCTGGTGCCCTTCCTCGCCGGGCAGGCCGCACGGCCGTTGATCGGCCGGTTCGTGGCCCGGCACAAGAAGCGGCTCTCGCTGGTGGACCGCGGGTCGATCCTGCTCGTCGTCTACGCCGCGTTCAGCGAGGGCGTCGTCGCCGGGATCTGGGGACGGCTCACCCCGGTCTCGCTGCTCGTGCTGCTCGGGATCTGCCTGGTGCTGCTCGCGCTGGTGCTCGTGGTGACCTCGTTCGGGGCCCGCGCGCTCGGCTTCGACGACGCCGACCGCATCGCGATCGTGTTCTGCGGGTCGAAGAAGTCGCTGGCCAGCGGGCTGCCGATCGCCGGTGTGCTGTTCGGCGGCCCCGCCGGGGCGCTGGTGGTGCTGCCGCTCATGCTGTTCCACCAGATCCAGCTGATGGCCTGCGCGATGATCGCCGACCGGGTCGGCAGGCGACGTGCGGCGCTCGACACCGACCGGGCCGCCGGAGCACCATCGCGGGCGTGACGCCGCCCGTCTGCCGCCTCTGCGGCGCCCCCGGTCCCGACGACGCCGGGGTCGCCGCCGTCGCGGGCTGGGTGTCCGACCGCGACGAGCGCGGCCGCGACGGCCGGCTGTGCCCGGCCTGCGCCCGCCGGCACGTCCGCGACATCGAGTCCAAGCTCGACGTCGAGTGGTGGTGACCGGCACCCCGTCCCGCACCGGAATCTGCGACGGACGCCGCGCGTTCGCATGCGTGACCGCTTCCGAGAGCTAGGTAGGTTTGACCGCATGGAGACCTGGGCCCCGACCGACGTCCCGGCACTGGAGGGCAGCGGCCCGCCGCTGCGCCTGCACGACACCGCCACCGGCCGGGTCCGGCCCACGGCGCCGGGCCCGGTCGCGACGATGTACGTCTGCGGGATCACCCCCTACGACGCGACCCACCTCGGCCACGCCGCCACCTACCTGACGTTCGACCTGGTCAACCGCTACTGGCGCGACCTCGGCCACGACGTGCACTACGTCCAGAACGTCACCGACATCGACGAGCCGCTGCTGGAGCGCGCCGAGCGCGACCAGGACGACTGGGTCGTGCTGGGCCTGCGCGAGACCGCCCTGTTCCGCGAGGACATGGAGGCGCTGCGGGTGCTGCCGCCCCGCCAGTTCGTCGGCGCGGTCGAGGCGATCCCCGAGATCGCCGAGCTGGTCGAGAAGCTCGTCGCCGCCGGTGCGGCCTACCGGATCGACGACCCGGAGTACCCCGACGTCTACCACGACGTGACCGCCACCGGGCACTTCGGCTACGAGTCGAACTACGACCTCGACACCATGCTGAGGTTCTCCGCCGAGCGCGGCGGCGACCCGGACCGGCCGGGCAAGCGCAACCGGCTCGACCCGCTGCTGTGGCGCACCGCGCGCCCCGGCGAGCCCGCCTGGGACTCCGGCCTCGGCCGCGGCCGCCCCGGCTGGCACGTGGAGTGCGCCGCGATCGGCCTGAACCGGCTCGGCCCGCAGATCGACCTCAACGGCGGCGGCTCGGACCTGATCTTCCCGCACCACGAGTGCGGCGCCCTGCACACCGAGTCACTCACCGGTGAGCACCCGTTCGCCCGGCACTACGTGCACACCGGCATGATCGGCCTCGACGGCGAGAAGATGTCGAAGTCCAAGGGCAACCTGGTCTTCGTCTCCAAGCTGCGCAACGCCCGCGTCGACCCGAACGTCATCCGGGTCGCCCTGCTCAACGGGCACTACCGCACCGACCGGTCCTGGACCGACGAGGTGCACGCGAAGGGCGACCGCCGGGTGACCCGCTGGCGCGAGGCCGTCGGTCTCGATGCCGGGCCGGACGCGGCCGAGCTGGTCGCGAAGCTGCGGACCCACCTCGCCGACGACCTCGACACCCCCGGTGCGCTCGCCGCCGTCGACGCCTGGGCGGAGGAGGCGCTCACCCGCCGCGGCACCGACACCACGGCCCCGCAGCAGGTGCGCACCGCGCTGGACGCCCTGCTCGGCGTGCGCCTGTAGCCGGTCCGGTACCCACCCGGCCGGCACGACGGGCGCCCGGCCGGGAGACTCCACGGATGGCCCTCAACGTGCTGGGCGGTGAGCAGGAGACCTGCGGGACGGATCCGCTCACCGGCTTCTACCGCAACGGATGCTGCGACACCGGTGGCGAGGACGCGGGCGTGCACACCGTCTGCGCCCGCGTCACCGCCGAGTTCCTCGACTTCGCCCGCGAGCAGGGCAACGACCTGACGACCCCGAACCCGGGGTTCGGGTTCCCCGGCCTGGTGCCGGGGGACCGGTGGTGCCTGTGCGCGAGCCGCTGGGCCGAGGCGCTGCGCGAGGGTGTCGCACCGCCGGTGGTGCTCGAGGCGACGCACGCCCGCACCCTCGAGTGGGTCGACCTCGGCGACCTGCGGGCGCACGCCGCCGGGTGAGGGCTCAGGCGCGGCGCGGCCGGTCGGCCGCGAGCACGGCGGGCGCGCCCGCCGCCAGCAGCGCGGCGGGCGCGAGGAACGCGAGCACCGGGTCCGCGTGGTAGACCGGCGTCAGCGCCACCGGCGACGCGGCCGTCCCGGCGAAGCGGACCGCCTGCACGACCGACACCGCGCCGCCGCCCCCGTTCGCGCCCAGGACCAGGGTGTTCACCCCGACCAGGATCAGCTGGCCGCACACCCCGCCCAGCGCCCACAGCGCGACGACGACGCCCAGCACCGGCACCACCCCGATCAGCGAGACGAGCACCCCGCCGACGACGGTCCCGGCGACCACGCAGCGCCGGGCGCCGAACCGGTCCACCGCGCCCCCGATCAGCCGGGCGGTGAGGATGCCGGCCACGCCCAGCGCGGTCAGCACCAGCCCGCGCCCGCCCGCCCCGAGGCCGAAGGTCTCCTCCAGGCGCAGCGCCAGCAGGAAGTTCAGGCCCGCCAGGCAGCCCCAGCCGATCCCGGCGACCAGCCCGAGCCGCAGCACCGGACCGGTCCAGGCCGCCCGCAGACGCGGGGGAGCGTCGGCGGGCGCGGTGCCCGCGCCCCCGGGGGTGCCGATCACCGCCAGCCCGAGCGCGACCACGGCGGCCCCGCCGAAGGCCAGGCGCCAGTCCAGCTCCGCGGCCAGCCCGCCCACCAGCGGTGCCGAGGTCTGCCCGGCCGCCTGCAGCGACCCGAACCAGCCCAGCGCCCGGCCCAGCCGGTCCGGCTCCACCGCGGCGGCCAGCGCCGCCAGCAGCACCGGAGTGGTGAACGCGTTCGCGACGCCCTGCAGTGCCCGCCCGGCCAGGAAGACCGGCCAGGCCACCGCCAGGACGCAGGCCAGCGAGGCGACGACGTAGAGCGCGTACCCGGCGACGACGGTGCGGCCCCGGCCCCACCGGTCGCCGAGGGTGCCCGAGACGAGCATGACCCCGGCGAACGGCAGCAGGTAGGCGGTGATCGAGACCGACGCCGTCGCCGTCGGGACGCCGAAGTCGGCGCCCAGCTCCGGCAGCATCGCCGCGGTCAGGCCACCGCCGAAGGGCCCGAGGAAGGCGCCCAGGAACAGCGCCGCTCGGCGCAGCGCCACCACGAGCCGCGGCCGGTCAGGAGTTGGGGCCGCGGCGGCGCAGGTAGCGCTCGAAGTCCGCCGCGATGGAGTCCCCGGAGGTCTCGCGCAGCTCGGTGCGGGCCTCCTCGTCGTCGGACTCCGAGGCCTGCTCCTCCAGCTGGCGCACGTACTCGCGGACCTCGTCGTCGGCGTCGGCCATCTCCGAGACGGTCCGCTCCCACTCCTCGGCCTTCTCCGGCAGCACCCCGAGCGGCACCTCGACGTCGAGGGACTCCTCGATCCGGTGCAGCAGCGCGACCGCGGCCTTGGGGACCTGGGCCTGCGAGACGTAGTGCGGCACCTCGGCCCAGTAGGAGACGGCCGGGATGCCGGCCTGTACGCAGGCCTGCTGGAAGACCGCGACGATCCCGGTCGGGCCCTCGTAGTTCGACGGCTCGGTGCCCATCGCCTTCTGCGACTCCGCGTCCCAGGAGGTGCCGTTCACCGGCGTCGGACGGGTGTGCGGGACCTCGGTGAGCAGGGCTCCCAATGTGATGACCTTCGTCACGCCGAGACGCTCCGCGTGGCCCACCAGCTCCGCGCAGAACGTCTTCCAGCGCAGGTTCGGCTCGATCCCGTTCACCAGGACGACATGCCGGTCGGTGCCCGGCAGCGTCGCCCACGACAGCCGCGTGGTCTGCCACTCGATCCGCCGGGTGACGCCGTCGGAGAGCTTGACGTGCGGGCGCGTGACCTGGAAGTCGTAGTACTCCTCGGGATCGATCGAGGTCAGAGGCTTCGCGTCCCAGCTGAGCTCGAGGTGCTCCAGCGCGGTGCTCGCGGCCTCACCGGCGTCGTTCCATCCCTCGAACGCGGCGATGAGGACCGGATCGACCAGCTGCGGAGTGCTGTCGCCACCCGTGATGCTCGGCTCTCGGTCGGTCATCACCCCAGCCTACGACCCCGCGGGCGCGGGGCCGGGTTGCTCCCCCTCTACCAGGTACCGTGGCTGATCGTGTCATCTACGACGGGAGCGGATCACTCGGTGGGCACCTCTGCGCACGACAGCACCCTCCGTCCGGTCGACCCCGAACGGGTCCGGCGGGCGGCGCAGCGTACCGAGCAGCTGACGGAGCTCCTCGGTCGTCGCATCGGTGTGATCGACGGCGCCTGGGGCACCGTCATCCAGGGCCTCGGCCTGACCCCGGAGGACTACTCCGCGGACTGGCTGCACGGCCACCCCAAGGACACCAACGGCGACCCGGACCTGCTCAACCTCACCCGTCCGGACCTGATCCTCCAGGCGCACCGCAACTACTTCGACGCGGGCGCCGACCTGACGACGACCAACACCTTCACCGCGACCACGATCGGCCAGGCGGACTACGGCCTGGAGTCGAAGGTCGACGAGATGAACGTGGCCGCGGCGCGGCTGGCCCGCGAGGCCGCCGACGAGGCCGAGAAGGCCACCGGCGAGCCCAAGTGGGTGGCCGGCTCCATCGGTCCGCTGAACGTCACGCTGTCGCTGTCGCCGAAGGTCGACGACCCCGCCTACCGCGCGGTGACCTACGAGCAGGTCTACGACTCCTACGCCCAGCAGATCGCCGCGCTGGACTCCGGCGGCGTCGACATCCTGCTGATCGAGACCATCTTCGACACGCTGAACTCGAAGGCCGCGCTGCAGGCCGCGCACGACGTCGCCCCGCACCTTCCGGTGTGGATCTCGGTGACCATCGTCGACCGCTCCGGGCGCACCCTGTCCGGGCAGACCGTCGACGCGTTCTGGACCTCGGTGCGCCACGCCGCGCCGCTCGTCGTCGGGCTGAACTGCGCGCTGGGCGCCGACGAGATGCGCCCGCACGCCGTCGCGCTCGCCGAGATCAGCGACGCGTTCGTCGCCACCTACCCCAACGCGGGCCTGCCGAACGCCTTCGGCGGCTACGACGAGACCCCCGAGCAGACCGCGGACTTCCTCAAGGAGTTCGCCGAGTCCGGGCTGGTCAACATCGTCGGCGGCTGCTGCGGCACCGGCCCGGAGCACATCCGCCACATCGCCGACCGGGTCAAGGGGCTGCCGCCGCGGGTGCCGACCGAGGCACCGCGGCGCACCCGCTTCTCCGGCCTGGAGCGCTTCGAGATCGGCCCCGACACCGGGTTCGTGATGATCGGTGAGCGGACCAACGTCACCGGGTCCAAGCGGTTCCGCAGGCTCATCGAGTCGCAGGACTACAACGGCGCGCTCGACGTCGCGCTGGACATGGTCCGCGGCGGCGCGAACATGCTCGACGTCAACATGGACGCCGACCTGCTCGAGTCCGCCGACGAGATGCGCACCTTCCTCAACCTGCTGGCCACCGAGCCCGAGGTCGCCCGGCTGCCGATCATGATCGACAGCTCGCGGTGGTCGGTGATCGAGGCGGGCCTGCAGTGCGTGCAGGGCAAGGGCGTCGTGAACTCGATCAGCCTCAAGGAGGGCGAGGAGCCCTTCCTGGAGCAGGCCCGCAAGGTCAAGGCCTACGGCGCGGGCGTCGTGGTCATGGCCTTCGACGAGACCGGCCAGGCCGACACCGCCGACCGCAAGGTCGAGATCTGCGGCCGCGCCTACGACCTGCTCGTCGAGAAGGCCGGGCTCGACCCGCACGACATCATCTTCGACCCGAACATCCTCGCCATCGCCACCGGCATGGAGGAGCACAACGACTACGCGAAGGACTTCATCGAGGCCTGCCCCCGGATCAAGGAGCGCTGCCCCGGCGCCCACATCTCCGGCGGTGTCTCGAACCTGTCCTTCGCCTTCCGCGGCAACAACGTCGTCCGCGAGGCCATGGACTCGGCCTTCCTGTTCCACGCCATCAAGGCCGGCCTGGACATGGGCATCGTCAACGCCGGTCAGCTCGCGGTCTACCAGGACATCCCGGCCGACCTGCTCGAGATGGTCGAGGACGTCCTGTTCAACCGCCGCCCCGACGCCACCGACCGGCTCGTGGAGAACGCCGACCGGTTCAAGGGCGAGGGCACCCAGCGCAAGGTCGACCTGTCCTGGCGGGAGGCCGACGTCCGCGCCCGCCTGTCGCACGCGCTCGTGCACGGCATCGTCGACTTCGTCGAGGCCGACACCGAGGAGGCCCGCGCGCAGGCCGCGCGGCCGCTCGACGTCATCGAGGGCCCGCTGATGGACGGCATGAAGGTCGTCGGCGACCTGTTCGGCGACGGCAAGATGTTCCTGCCCCAGGTCGTGAAGTCCGCCCGCGTGATGAAGCGCGCCGTCGCCTACCTCGAGCCCTTCATGGAGAAGGAGAAGGAGGAGGCCAAGGCCCGCGGCGAGATCGACGCCCGCGGCCACGGCAAGGTCGTCATGGCCACGGTCAAGGGCGACGTGCACGACATCGGCAAGAACATCGTCGGGGTCGTGCTGGGCTGCAACAGCTACGAGGTCATCGACCTCGGCGTGATGGTGCCCGCGCAGACCATCCTCGACACCGCCGTCGCCGAGGGCGCCGACGTCGTCGGGCTGTCCGGCCTCATCACCCCCTCGCTCGACGAGATGGTGAACGTGGCCACCGAGATGGAGCGGCGCGGCCTGAAGCTGCCGCTGCTCATCGGCGGCGCCACGACCTCCCGCCAGCACACCGCGGTGAAGATCGCCCAGCAGTACCAGGGCGACGTCCTGCACGTCATCGACGCCTCCCGGGTCGTCGGGGTCGTGTCCGACCTGCTCGACGACGACCGCGCCGAGGCCCTGTCCCAGCGCAACGAGGCCGACCAGCAGCGGCTGCGCGAGCAGCACGAGGGACGGCAGGCCAAGCCGCTGCTGCCCTTCGCCGACGCCGTCGCCAACCGCGAGAGCATCGACTTCGGCGAGCTGCCCGTCCCGGAGTTCACCGGGGTCCGGCCGTGCGAGCCGACGATCGCCGAGCTCCGCGAGCTGATCGACTGGCAGTTCCTGTTCCTGGCCTGGGAGCTGAAGGGCAAGTTCCCGCAGATCCTGAACTCGCCGGTCGCCAAGGAGCTCTACGACGACGCCAACGCGATGCTCGACCAGATCATCGCCGAGGACCGGTTCACCGCCCGCGGCGTCTACGGCTTCTGGCCGG
Organism: Pseudonocardia sp. TMWB2A; assembly: GCF_017312135.1. Classification (NCBI taxonomy): domain Bacteria; kingdom Bacillati; phylum Actinomycetota; class Actinomycetes; order Pseudonocardiales; family Pseudonocardiaceae; genus Pseudonocardia; species Pseudonocardia sp. TMWB2A. The sequence continues at coordinate 3,896,751 of NZ_QKQY01000002.1, read as the reverse complement.
CCCGCGCCGAGGGCGAGGACATCGTGATCTCACCCGACGGCGGTGACGTGCGGCTGCCGATGCTGCGCCAGCAGACGGTCAAGCCGCAGGGGCGGGCCAACCGCAGCCTCGCCGACTACGTGGCGCCCGCCGGGGACCACCTCGGCGCGTTCGCGGTGTCCATCCACGGCGCCGAGGACATGGCGAAGGAGTTCGAGACCGCGCTCGACGACTACAAGGCGATCATGGTGAAGGCGCTGGCCGACCGGCTCGCCGAGGCCTTCGCCGAGTACGCCCACCGGCAGGCCCGCCGCGAGTGGTTCGAGCCCGACGCGAACCAGGCCGTCGAGGACCTGCACGCCGAGCGGTTCCGGGGCATCCGGCCCGCGTTCGGCTACCCGGCCTGCCCGGACCACACGCTCAAGCGGCCGCTGTTCGACCTGCTGGGCGCCGAGGAGACCGGCGTGGGGCTCACCGAGTCCTTCGCCATGACCCCGGCGGCCGCGGTCAGCGGCATGATGTTCGCCCACCCGGAGTCGCGGTACTTCACCGTCGGCCGGATCGGGCCCGACCAGGTCGCCGACTACGCCGGCCGGCTCGGCGTGGACGTCGCCGTCGTCGAGAAGTGGCTGCGCCCGAACCTGGGGTACACCCCCGATGCCTGAGCCGACGACGACCCGGCCCGCGGGTGTGCTGCTGGACATGGACGGCACCCTGATCGACTCGGAGAAGGTGTGGGAGGTCGCCCTCAACGACCTCATGAAGCACCTCGGCGCCCCGGAGCTGAGCCTCGAGGCCCGGCTGGAGTCCGTCGGCGGCTCGCTCGACTCGTCGCTGCGGATCTGCTTCCGGGAGGCCGGGCGCGACCCCGACACGACCCCCGCCGACGAGTACCGGGAGACCGGCGAGTGGCTCTACGACCGCGCCGGGGAGCTGTTCTCCCACGGCGTGCCGTGGCGGCCCGGCGCCCGGGAGCTGCTCGGCGCCCTGCGCGAGGCGGGCATCCCGGCCGTGCTCGTCACCAACACCATCCGGGTGCTGGTGGAGCGGGCGCTGGAGACCCTGGGCCGGGAGCACTTCACCGCCGTCGTGCCCGGCGACGAGGTGCGCGAGCCCAAGCCGCAGCCCGAGCCCTACCGGCGCGGCGCCGAGCTGCTCGGGGTCGACCCGGGCGACTGCGTCGCGGTGGAGGACTCGCCGACGGGTGCGCTGTCGGCCGAGCGGGCCGGCTGCGCGGTGCTGGTGGTGCCCTGCGAGCTCGACGTGCCCGCCGGTCCGCGCCGGGTGCTGCGCGAGACCCTCGCCGGGATCGGGCCGGCCGAGCTCGGGGCGGTCCTCGCGGAGGTCCGGGCCCGCTGAACGGCCCAACGGCCGGTGTGAGCGGGCCGTTCGCGGCGACGAGCGGCACCTCGACCTGGTCTTGCTCACTCCGGGTGAACCATCCGGCGCGGTCCGTTGCCCACACGGCTTACCGCCCCGGATGCGCCCGGCGTGCGGCGTGGGTCACCGTTCACACTGGTACCCGTGAAGACATTCGACGACTTGTTCGCCGAGCTGCAGGCCAAGGCCCAGGAGCGGCCGGCCGGTTCGGGAACCGTCGCCGCGCTGGACGCCGGGGTGCACGCCCAGGGCAAGAAGGTGCTCGAGGAGGCCGGTGAGGTCTGGATCGCCGCCGAGTACCAGGGCGACGACGAGCTGGCGGAGGAGATCTCGCAGCTGCTGTACCGGCTGCAGGTGATCATGCTCCAGCGGGGGCTCACCCTCGAGGACGTGTACAAGCATCTGTAGGTCGACCCGACCCACCGACACCACCACCGACGACGACCGTCAGGAGAGCGGAAATGCTCCGCGTGGCACTGCCGAACAAGGGCACCCTGGCCGAGCCCGCCGCGACGATGATGCGCGAGGCGGGGTACCGCCAGCGGACCGACTCACGCGACCTCAGCGTGGTCGACGACGAGAACGAGATCGAGTTCTTCTACCTGCGGCCCAAGGACATCGCGACCTACGTCGGCAAGGGTGACCTGCACCTGGGCGTCACCGGCTTCGACCTCATGGAGGAGTCGGGCAGCCAGACCCAGGAGATCATCCCGCTCGGCTTCGGCAAGTCGCGGTTCCACTTCGCGGCCCCGGCCGACGCCGACTGGAAGATCGAGGACCTCGACGGCCGCAAGATCGCGACGTCCTACCCCCGCCTGGTCCGCTCGTACCTGTCCGGCAAGCGGATCGGCGCGGAGATCGTGAAGCTCGACGGCGCGGTGGAGATCTCCATCCAGCTGGGTCTGGCCGACGCGATCGCCGACGTCGTGTCCTCCGGGCGCACGCTGCGCCAGCACGGTCTGCAGATCATCGGCGAGGCCATCGCCACCTCGCAGGCCACGCTCATCGAGCGGGAGAAGCGGCACGACCGCGCCGAGGACGCCGAGACCACCCGCCTGAAGAAGGTCTTCGCCGACCGGCTGCAGGGCGTCGTCGTGGCCCGCGAGTACCTGATGATGGACTTCGACTGCCCGGAGGGGCTGCTGGAGGCCGTGGAGAAGGTCGCGCCGGGCCTGCAGGCGCCGACGGTCTCGCCGCTGTCGAAGAAGGGCTGGGTCGCGGTCCGCACGATGGTGCGCACCAAGGACACGAACCGCGTGATGGACAAGCTCGCCGACATCGGCGCCACCGCGATCCTCACCTCGGAGATCCGGTCCTGCCGCGCGATGACGGTCAACGGCCACGGCCACTGAGCCCACCCCGTCCGACGTCCGTTCCCCCCACGGCGGCCCGCCCCCGGTGACTCCGGTGGCGGGCCGCCGTCGCGTCGCCCGGGCAGTGCCGCCGTACGGCTAGCGGGCCCGGACGGTCAGGGACTGGGCGATCCGGCCGGTGTGCCCGTCGTCGTCGAACAGGGTGGCCGAGCAGGTGCCCAGCCCGTCCGGCCCGACGACGGTCGCGGCGTCCACGCCGATCCACTCGCCGGCCGGGGCCCGGTGCAGGTGCACCGTCAGCTCGGTGTTGACGAACAGCCAGCGCGTCACGTCCAGCGGTGCGGCGAGCCCGTTCGCACAGTCCGCGGCGACCATCAGCCGCTGCGCCGGGCTCGGCTCCTCGCCCTCGACGAGCGGGACCCGCATGCGGATCCAGCCGCGCCCCGGGCCTTCGTCGCCGAGGCGGCCCCCGTCGAGCCAGGCCCACTCGATGGCGTCGAGGAACCCGGGCAGCCAGCCGTCCGGCCGCTCGGTGCGCACGACGGCGGCGTCCCGCCCGGGCAGCGCGGCCGCCTGCCCCTGCGCGACGACGGCGGTGTCGGACGCGGCGAGCCGCCAGGCCCGGGCCCGGAGCACGTCCCGGTCACCGGCGCGCATCGTCGCCGACAGCAGCTCGATCGTCCGCCCGGGCCGCTCGACGCCCGCGGTGACCGTGACCGGCCCGGCGGGCACCGCCCCGAGCACCTCGACGGTGACGCGGGCGATCCGCCACCCGGCCTCGGCGCCGCCGGGGCGGGACTCGGGCAGCCGTTCCAGGGCGCGGACCAGTAGCGCCGAGGGCGGGCCCATGTGCTGGGCGTCGGCGAACCAGGGGCCGGTCGTCGACGGCGTCGCCTCGAACGCGGTGTGGGTGACGCCGTCGGCGGTGTCCTCGCCGCGGGGCAGGTAGAACGGGCCGGGCGGGATCGGGGGCGGTGCGCTCACCCGTCGATCATGCCGCGCCGCCCGGCCAGCCGGGGTAGGGCGGGGGAGTGCCGCCCCAGGCGGGGCAGTGGGCCTTGTGGTCGCAGGTGCGGCAGGCCGGGCCGGTGCGGGGCCGGAAGTCCCCGGTGGGGGCGGCGAGCCGGATGGCGGTCCACACCGCCTCGAGCAGGCGCCCGAAGCGGGTGAGCTCCTCGGCGTCGGGCCGGTAGATCAGGGCGGTGCCGTCGGCCAGGTAGAGCAGGCGCAGCTCGTCGGGGACGCGGCCGTGGGTCAGCAGGACGGCCAGCGCGTAGAACTTGAGCTGGAACAGCACGCCGGACTCGTAGCCCTCGCCGGGCGTCGCGCCGGTCTTGTAGTCGACCACCCGCAGCCCGTCGGGGCCGTCGTCGAGCCGGTCCAGGATGCCGCGCAGCGGCACCGGCGCCGCGCCGCCGGCACCGGGCAGGGTCGCCTCGATGCGGGCCTCCACCGCCGTCGCGGTGACGCCGGCCGGGTCCTCCAGCGCGAAGTAGCGGTCGAGCAGCGCCGAGGCCGAGTCCAGCCAGAGCGCGAGCTGCGGGTCCTCCGGGCCGGTGAACAGCGCCGCCGCGGCGGGCTCGGCGGCGGCGAGGTCGTCCCAGCAGGGGCCGAGCAGCTCCCGGGCGGCCCGGGGGGTGCGGTCGGCCGGGTCCCGGGCGAACAGCTGCTCCAGCACGGCGTGCACCAGGGTGCCGCGGACCTGCGCCCGCGACGGCGGCTCCGGCAGCCGGTCGACCGCGCGGAACCGGTAGAGCAGCGGGCAGCGGCGGAAGTCCGCCGCCCGCGACGGCGACAGCGCGGGCGGCCGCGGCGGTGCCGCGACGGGCGCAGGGGTGACCGCGGGGCCCGGTGCGGCCGGGTCCGGGCCGGGCTCGTCGGCGGGGGCTGCGGTCATGGCGGCAGGCTAGCCGCGACCCCCGACGGTTCCGGGCGCCCCGGGGGAGCCCATGTGCCCCGGCGTCGGGGCCGGGGGTGCGCGCGGATAGCGTCGTCGCCCGTGCACGACGCCCCGACGCCCGACGCGCCGACCGAGTCCGCGCCCCTCGACACCCCGCAGGCCGAGGAGCCCGTCGACGCGGCGCCCGTCGACGCGGAGATCATCGACACGCAGATCATCGACACCGTCCCCTCCGCCGACGAGCCGGCCGAGCCCGAGCCGGCCACCTGGGTGCCCCCGCGCCGCGGCGGGCCGTTCCGCGAGGGCGACCGGGTGCAGCTCACCGACCCCAAGGGCCGCCGCTACACCGTCGTCCTGCAGGCCGGCGGGGCGTACCACACCCACCGCGGCCAGATCGACCACGACGACATCATCGGCTCGCCCGAGGGCGGGCTCGTGCACTCGGCGGCGAACACGCCGTACCTGACCATGCGCCCCCGCCTGGCCGACTACGTGCTGTCGATGCCCCGCGGCGCCCAGGTGATCTACCCCAAGGACTCCGCGCAGATCCTCATGTGGGGCGACGTGTTCCCCGGCGCGCGGGTGCTGGAGGCCGGCGCCGGGTCCGGTGCGCTGACCTGCTCGCTGCTGCAGGCCGTCGGGCCGACCGGCAAGGTGATCTCCTACGAGGTCCGCGACGACCACGCCCCGCACGCGGTCACCAACGTCGAGACCTTCTTCGGCCACCGGCCACCGCACTGGGAGCTGACCGTCGGTGACGTCAGGCAGCACCGCGGCGAGGTCGACCGGGTCGTGCTGGACATGCTCTCGCCGTGGGACGTGCTCGACACCGTCCGCGACTGCCTGGTGCCGGGCGGGATCCTCGTCGGCTACGTCGCGACCACCACCCAGCTGTCGGTGCTCACCGAGGCGCTGCGCGAGATGCAGTGCTGGACCGAGCCCGAGTCCTGGGAGGCGATGGTCCGCCCCTGGCACGTGGTGGGTCTGGCCGTCCGTCCGGAGCATCGGATGATCGCCCATACGGCCTTCCTCCTGACCACCCGGCGGCTCGCCGACGGCGTCACGCCGCCCCGGCAGCAGCGCCGGCCGACCGGCCGCTGAACTCGGGCGTTCTGTCCGGTTTCGACCGGATCACGACCACGACGCGCCCGAGCGCGGAACGAGAACGTTACGAACTACCCTCCGTGTGGACGTGGCGGTGACGCCCGTGAAGCCGCAGAGTGACCACATGGTGCCGACCGGCTGAGGCCCGGATCACCGGTTCGACGCACCGTCGCGGTCACCCGTCACGGGTACCGTGGTGAGACGGAACACGGAGGGAGGCTGCCGTGAACCACCCCTACGACGACGGTCCCGGCAACCAGGGTTTCCAGTCTGACCGCGACCTCAGCCCCGCTGAGGCCGCCGAGCACATCCGTCACCTCGAGCACGAGATCTCCACGCTGCGTCAACGGCTGACCGAGACGCCCCGGCACGCCCGAGTGCTGGAACAGCGTCTCGCCGAGACCACGAGCCGGCTCTCCGCGCTCAACGCTCGGAACGAGAAGCTGACCGAGACCCTCAAGGAGGCCCGCGGCCAGCTGGTCGCGCTCCGCGAGGAGGTCGACCGGCTCGCGCAGCCGCCGTCCGGCTACGGGGTCTTCCTCGGCCGGTACGACGACGACACGGTCGACGTCTTCACCTCCGGCCGCCGGATGCGGGTCCCCGTGTCCCCGGCGGTCGAGGGCGAGACGCTGCGCAGCGGCCAGTCCGTCCGGCTCAACGAGGCGCTCACCGTGGTCGAGGCCATGGGCTTCGAGCAGATCGGTGACCTCTACTCGCTGCGGGAGATCATCTCCCGTCCGGGTGAGGACGGCTCGGCCGGTCGTGGCCTGGTCGTCGGCCACTCCGACGAGGAGCGGGTCGTCTGGCTGGCGGCGCCGCTGTTCGAGCTCGGACAGGAGGAGGGCACCAGCCCGCTCAAGTCCGGCGACTCGGTCATGGTCGACTCGCGGGCGGGCTACGCCTACGAACGGGTCGCCAAGGCCGAGGTCGAGGACCTCGTGCTCGAGGAGGTCCCGGACATCGCCTACTCCGACATCGGCGGCCTGTCCCGGCAGATCGAGCAGATCCAGGACGCGGTCGAGCTGCCGTTCCTGCACACCGAGCTGTTCACCCAGTACGAGCTGCGCCCGCCCAAGGGCGTGCTGCTCTACGGGCCGCCCGGCTGCGGGAAGACGCTCATCGCGAAGGCCGTCGCGAACTCGCTGGCGAAGAAGATCGCCAAGCAGCGGGGCGACGACCCGGACGAGGGGCGCGCGTTCTTCCTCAACATCAAGGGCCCCGAGCTGCTCAACAAGTTCGTCGGCGAGACCGAGCGGCACATCCGGCTGATCTTCCAGCGCGCGCGGGAGAAGGCGAGCGCCGGCACCCCGGTGATCGTGTTCTTCGACGAGATGGACTCGATCTTCCGGACCCGTGGCTCGGGTGTGTCCTCCGACGTGGAGACGACGATCGTCCCCCAGCTCCTCGCCGAGATCGACGGCGTCGAGGGCCTGGAGAACGTCATCGTCATCGGTGCCTCGAACCGTGAGGACATGATCGACCCGGCGATCCTGCGGCCGGGCCGGCTCGACGTGAAGATCAAGATCGAGCGTCCGGACGCCGAGGGCGCGAAGGACATCTTCTCGAAGTACCTGACCGAGACGCTGCCCATCCACGCCGACGACGTCGCCGAGTTCGGCGGCAGCCGCAAGGCCTGCGTGGACGGGATGATCCAGCGGATCACCGAGCGGATGTACGACGAGTCCGAGGAGAACCGGTTCCTGGAGGTCACCTACGCCAACGGCGACAAGGAGACGCTCTACTTCAAGGACTTCAACTCCGGCGCGATGATCCAGAACATCGTCGACCGCGGGAAGAAGTCCGCGATCAAGGCGGTGCTCGAGTCCGGCCAGCCGGGCCTGCGGGTCCAGCACCTGCTGGACGCGATCGTCGACGAGTTCGCCGAGAACGAGGACCTCCCGAACACGACCAACCCCGACGACTGGGCGCGGATCTCGGGCAAGAAGGGGGAGCGGATCGTCTACATCCGCACCCTGGTCACCGGCAAGAACGACGCCACCGGCCGCGCGATCGACACCGCGTCGAACACCGGCCAGTACCTGTAGACACGCTCCGCACGCACGGGCCCCGCCGCATCCCGCGGTGGGGCCCGTCGTGCGTCCGCAGATCGTCACCCGGTGGAATGATGTCCGGACGAAACGGGCATCCTGTGCACGGAGCCGTGCACGTCCGTGTCGCGGCCCGCCACCACGGAGGTCGTCATGGCCGGCATCATCGGGCGCATCAGCGCATTCCTGAAGAGCCCGCGAGGGCGTCGCTACAGCGACCAGGCCAAGCGCATGGCGAGCGACCCGCGCAACCGGCAGCGGGCGCAGGACATGCTGCGGCGCTTCCGCGGCAAGCGCTGACCGGTGTCCGATCCGTTCACGACGGCGCCCGCACCGGGCCCCTAGCGTCGCCGCCATGGACACCTCGATCGGCGCCGAGCTCGACATGATCGGCATCGTGGTCACCGACATGACCCGCTCGCTGGCCTTCTACCGCCTGCTGGGGCTGGAGTTCCCCTCGGGCTCCGAGGCCGAGGCGCACGTGGAGACCACGCTGCGCGGCGGCCTGCGCCTGGCCCTGGACCTGCAGTCGATGGTGGAGGGCTTCCACCCGGGCGTCGCTCCGGACGGCCACGGCCGGGTCGGGCTGGCGTTCCGGCTGCCCACCGCCGCGGCCGTCGACGACGCCTGGCGCCGGGTCACCGCGGCCGGCCACGCCTCGGTGCTGGACCCGTTCGACGCGCCGTGGGGGCAGCGCTACGCCACGGTCGCCGACCCCGACGGCTCGTCGCTGGACCTGTTCGCCTGGACCTGACCCCGCACACGTTCCCCCGACCTCGCAGCCCCCGCAGTGGCTGTGAGGTCGGGGGAGCCCGTGCGAGGTGCGAGCGACGCAGGCGACACACCGGCGAGGGCGCGGACCTCGCGGGACAGGTGGGGCTGGTCGGCGTAGCCGGTGCGGGCGGCGACCGCGGCCGGGGAGACGCCGTCGTAGAGCAGCGCGGCCGCGGCCCGGAAGCGCAGCACCCGCCGTGCGACGGCCGGTCCGTACCCGAGGGTGGCGACGCAGCGCCGGTGCAGGGTGCGTCCGGTGACGCCGAGCCGGTCGGCCAGCTCCGCGGCGGGCATGCCCCCGGCCAGGGCGCGCAGCGCGGGCTGGGAGAGCGAGGCGGGAGTCCGGTCGTCCCCGGCCGCCGCGTGCAGGGCGAGGGCGAGTCGGGCGAGCCACGCGGCGTCGCCGGTGTCTCCGCTGTCGTCGCCGTCGGCCGGGGCGGGCCGGAGGAGCCGGCGCCGGCCGGGGTCGAGCACGTCGGAGAGCGGGACGCGGCGGTCGCGCAGCGCGTCGGCCGGGACGCCCAGCAGGGCCGGGAGGGCACCGGGGCGGAAGCGCAGGCCGGTGGTCACGCCGCCCGCGGGCGAGCCGGCGAGGTGCGCCGTGGTGTCGGGGCCCGCGACGACCGCCTCGCCGCCGGACAGGAGCAGGTCCATGCAGCCGTCGGGGAGCACCCGCTGGGTGTGCGGCGCGGTCCCGGTGTGCGCCCGCCAGGCCACCTCGACGACCGCGCGCAGCGGCCCGGCGGGGGGCGTCTCGGCGTAGCTGCGCACCGCGCCAGCCTACGGACGCGGGACGGCCCCGGTGCCGGCGTCGCCGGTCCGGGGCCGTGGCCGCGTGCGCAGGGTCAGGAGGCGCGCAGGACCGCCTCGATCTCCAGCTGCACGTTCACCTTCTCGCTGACGACGACGCCGCCGCCGTCCATCGGCAGCTCGATGTCGACACCGAACTCCGAGCGCTTGATGGTGGTCGTGGCGGTGAAGCCGGAGCGGGTGCCGCCGTAGGGGTCCGGGCCGAAGCCGTTGAGCTCGAGGTCGAACTCGACCGGCCTGGTGACGCCCTTGATCGTGAGGTCGCCGGTGAGGACGTGGTCGTCACCCTTCGCGGCGATGCCGGTGGATCGGAAGGTCCACTCCGGGTACTTCTCGACGTCGAAGAAGTCGGCGGAGCGGATGTGGCCGTCGCGCTGGTCCTGGCCGGTGGTGAGGGAGGTGGCGTCGACGGTCGCGGTGACGGTGGAGTCCTCGAACTTCTCCGCGGTGACGAGCTCGCCCGAGACGCCGGTGAAGCGCCCGCGCACCTTGCTGACCATCATGTGACGGACGGAGAACGAGACGTCGGAGTGCGCCGCGTCGATGTCCCAGGTGCCGACGACGTAGCCGGGGATCGTGGTGGCCGTGGTCATGATGTCTCCTCCGGAGATAGTTGAACTTTCACTTGTTGAGAGCGATACTAGGGACAACAAGGGTAACGCTCAAATGTTTCGGAGGGTGCTGTGGGTCACACACGCTGGCTCGACGACGAGGAGCAGCGGACGTGGCGGGCGTTCCTCGCCGCGCAGCGGCTGGTGTCGGACAAGGTCGAGCGACGACTGCAGTCCGGGGCCGGGATGCCCCAGGCGTACTACGAGATCCTGGTCCGGCTCTCCGAGGCGCCGGAGCGCACGCTGCGGATGAGCGCGCTGGCCGACTGCGCGCTGTCCTCACGCAGCCGGGTCTCGCACGCGGTGGCCCGGATGGAGGAGGCCGGCTGGGTCGAGCGGCGGTCGTGCCCCACCGACCGGCGGGGCCAGCTCGCCCGGCTCACCGACCGCGGGTTCGAGGTGCTGGCCGCGGCGGCGCCGGACCACGTCGAGAGCGTGCGCGAGGCGGTGTTCGACGGCCTGACCCCGACCCAGCAGGCGGGGCTGCGCGAGGCGTGCGAGGCGGTCGTGGCGCACCTGTCCGGGAGCGGGCAGTGGCCGGTGACCGGGGACTCGGGACCGGACGGCCCGGACCCGGCCCAGGCGTCCTAGGCTGGGCACATGCCTCATTTCGACGTCGTCGTACTCGGAGCCGGACCCGGTGGATACGTGGCGGCCATCCGTGCTGCCCAGCTCGGCCGCAGTGTGGCGGTGATCGAGGAGAAGTACTGGGGCGGTGTCTGCCTCAACGTGGGCTGCATCCCCTCCAAGGCGCTGCTGCGCAACGCCGAGATCGCCCACATCGTCACCAAGGAGCAGAAGACCTTCGGTCTGTCCGGTGAGGTGTCGCTCGACTTCGGCGCCGCCTTCGACCGCAGCCGTTCGGTCGCGGACGGGCGCGTCAAGGGCGTGCACTTCCTGATGAAGAAGAACAAGATCACCGAGCTCGAGGGGTTCGGCCGGTTCACCAAGCCGGGCGAGATCGAGGTCGAGCTGTCGAAGGGCGGCAACGAGACCGTCACCTACGACGATGTGATCATCGCCGCGGGATCCACGGTCAAGCTGCTGCCGGGCACGGAGCTGTCCGACCGCGTCGTGACCTACGAGGAGCAGATCCTCACCCGCGAACTGCCGGAGAGCGTGATCATCGCCGGCGCCGGTGCGATCGGTGTCGAGTTCGCGTTCGTGCTGGCCAACTACGGCGTCGACGTCACCATCGTCGAGTACCTGGACCGCCTGCTCCCGCTCGAGGACGCGGACGTGTCCAAGGAGCTGGCGAAGGCCTACAAGAAGCTCGGCGTCACGGTGCGGACCTCGACCAAGGTCGAGTCCATCACCGACGACGGCAAGGGCGTCACCGTCTCGGTCTCGTCGTCCAAGGGCAGCGAGGAGCTGCGCGCGGACAAGGTCGTGCAGGCCATCGGCTTCGCGCCGCGGGTGGACGGCTACGGCCTGGACAAGCTCGGGGTGAACCTCACCGAGCGCGGCGCCATCGAGATCGACGACTACATGCGCACCAGCGTGGAGCACGTCTACGCGATCGGTGACGTCACCGCGAAGCTCATGCTCGCCCACGTCGCCGAGGCGCAGGGCATCGTCGCCGCCGAGACCCTGGCGGGCGCCGAGACCCAGGAGCTGAACTACAAGATGATGCCGCGCGCGACCTTCTGCAACCCGCAGGTCGCGTCGTTCGGCTACACCGAGGCCGAGGCCCGCGAGCTGGCCGACGAGAAGGGCTGGAAGGTCAACACCGCGACCTTCCCGTTCACCGCGAACGGCAAGGCGCACGGCATGGCCGAGCCCGCCGGCTTCGTCAAGCTGATCGCCGACGACACCTACGGCGAGCTGCTGGGCGGGCACATCATCGGCGCCGAGGCGACCGAGCTGCTGCCCGAGCTGACCCTGGCCCAGAAGTGGGACCTGACCGTCCACGAGATGGCGCGCAACGTGCACGCGCACCCGACCCTGTCGGAGTGCCTGCAGGAGGCGATCCACGGCCTGGCCGGCCACATGATCAACTTCTGATCACGGCCGCGACGGGCCCGCATCCCACCCGGGGTGCGGGCCCGTCGTCGTGGCGGGGTCAGGAGCTCCGGGAGTCCGGCTCGCGGCGGGCGGTGTGCTCGCGACGCGTGGTGGAGCCCGCGGCGGCGCGCTGCTCGTGGCGCTCGGCGGCCAGTGCCGCCTCCACCGCGGCCTGCACGGCGGCGGTGTTGACGTCGGGATCGATCAGCCTGGCGGCGGCGAGGGAACGGGCCGAGACCGAGATGCTGACCATGGGTGACTCCTGGAACTGTCGCGTGGTGGGCGTGGTGGTCCGTCGGGGAGGCCCCACGCTGGGCCCTTCCCGGGGTGGCGTCGCGCGACCCGCCCGGTGTTGACCGATTCAGGTACCGATGTGGGTGACGTATGTTACCCACTGGTAAACGCGCTGGCCCGAGGACCTTAACGGACGAGGTCGGCCAGCAGCAGGCGGGTGACGTACAGGCCGTCGGGGACCCAGGGCCGGTCCGGCGCGCCGATCCGGGCCGTCAGCTCGTCGAGGGTCCACCAGCCGCCCTCGGCCACCTCCGAGGGCTGGTGGGTCACCGGGCCGTCGGAGAAGGCGCGGTAGACGTGCACGTGGGCCCGCAGCCCGTCCGGGCCGGTGCCGGGCCCGGTGTCGACACCCAGCGCGGCGGCGTCGAAGGGGACCACGGCCAGCTTCTCCAGCGGCACGCCGGTGACCCCGAGCTCCTCGCCCAGCTCGCGGGCGGCGCACGCGTCGGGGGTCTCGCCCTCGTCGAGGACCCCGCCGGCGAGGCAGTCCCACATCCCGGCCATGACCAGCTTGGTGTCGGTGCGCCGGTGCACGTAGGCCCGCGTCCCGTCGGCGGAGCGGAGCAGGATCGCCGTCGTGGCGTGCCACAGCGAGCGCGCGTAGACCTCGCCGCGCTCGGCGACGCCGGTGGGCGTGCCCCCGGCGTCGAAGACGGTCAGGCGCTCACATGCGGGATCGGTCACGCCACGATGATCCCGCCGGGCCGCGGTGCGCCCCGGGTGGGGGCGCGGACGGTTAGTCTCGTGCAATGCACTCTCGCGCAGGGGGCCGGTCGTGACGGCCCGCCGGATCATGGGCACCGAGGTGGAGTACGGCATCGCCGTGCCGGGTGACCCCACCGCGAACCCCGTCGTCACCTCGACGCAGGTGGTGCTGGCCTACGCCGCCGCGGCGGACGTGCCCCGCAACCGCCGGGCGCGCTGGGACTACGAGGTGGAGTCGCCGCTGCGCGACGCCCGGGGGTTCGACCTGTCGGCACCGTCGCTGGCGCCGCAGCTCGACACCGACCTCGACGACCTCGGCGCGGCGAACGTCATCCTCACCAACGGCGCCCGGTTCTACGTCGACCACGCCCACCCGGAGTACTCCACGCCCGAGGTCCTGTCCCCGCGCGACATCGTGACCTGGGACAAGGCCGGCGAGCGGATCATGCTGGAGGCGGCGAACCGCGCGGCCACCGTGCCGGGCGCGCCGCGGATGCAGCTCTACAAGAACAACGTCGACGGCAAGGGCGCCAGCTACGGCTCCCACGAGAACTACCTGATGGCCCGCACGACGACGTTCCCGTCGATCGTCACCGGCCTCACCCCGTTCTTCGTGACCCGCCAGGTCGTCTGCGGCGCCGGCCGGGTCGGCCTCGGCCAGCAGGGCGACGAGGCCGGCTACCAGATCGCCCAACGCTCGGACTACGTCGAGGTCGAGGTCGGCCTGGAGACCACGCTCAAGCGCGGCATCATCAACACCCGCGACGAGCCGCACGCCGACGCCGACAAGTACCGCCGCCTGCACGTCATCATCGGCGACGCGAACCTGTCCGAGATCTCGACGCTGCTCAAGGTCGGCACCACGGCGCTGGTCCTCGACATGATCGAGAAGGGGCGCTCGTTCGAGGACCTGCGCCTGGCCGAGCCGGTGAAGTCGGTCTCGCGGATCAGCCACGACCCGACGCTGCAGCGGACCGTCCCGCTGGCCGACGGCCGTCACCTCACCGCGGTGCAGATCCAGCAGGAGTACCTGGCCCGCGCGGTCGAGCACATGGAGCAGACCGTCTCCCCGCGCCGCGAGGAGTGGGACCCCGACACCCGCGAGGTCGTCGAGGAGTGGGAGTCGGTGCTGGTCGACCTGGAGCGCGACCCGATGCTGACCGCCGACCGGCTCGACTGGACGGCCAAGCTCAAGCTGCTCGAGGCCTACCGCGAGCGCGACGGCCTGACCTGGGCGTCGGGCCGGCTCGGGATGGTCGACCTGCAGTACTCCGACGTGCGGCTGGCCAAGGGCCTCTACAACCGGCTCGTCACCCGCGGGTCGATGCGCAGGCTAGTCACCGAGGAGCAGGTCGCCGCGGCGATGACCGAGCCGCCCGAGGACACCCGCGCCTACTTCCGTGGCACCTGCATGGGCCGGTTCCCGGTCGAGGTCGCCGCCGCGTCGTGGGACTCGGTGATCTTCGACCTGGGCCGTGAGTCGCTGGTCCGGATCCCGACGCTGGAGCCGCTGCGCGGTACCCGCAAGCACGTGGGGGAGCTGTTCGAGGCGGTGTCGACGGCCGAGGAGCTGGTCGACAAGCTCACCGCCTCCTGAGCCCGCCCGCCGGGGGAGCGGATCACACGCCGCTGCGCAACAGGCGATTTTGTCGCCCCCGGTGGGTAGGGTGAACCTGCAGGCAACTCTGCGAGGAGGAGGCGTCATGTCCCAGGAGCAGACCAAGCGCCAGGGTGGCGGCGACGGAGACGACGAGTCCGGGGAGAACGCGTCCGGATCCGGTCAGGAGCGCCGCGAGAAGCTCGGTGAGGACGTCGACACCATCCTCGACGAGATCGACGACGTGCTGGAGGAGAACGCGGAGGACTTCGTGCGGTCCTACGTGCAGAAGGGCGGTGAGTGAGCCCCACGGGGCCACCCACCCTGCCGCACCCCGGCACCAGCAGTACCGTCCCGGCCGGGTCCGCACCTGCGGGCCCGGCCGTGCCGGAAGGGCCGCAGACCCCGCCGACGTGGGGGAGCGGGACCACCGGCGCACGAAGCTCGAACGAAAGGCACGTCCGAGAGATGGAGTTCCGGCCGTCGGTCACCTCCGGGCTGGTGCCCGGGCACCACACGGGTCAGCTCGGCACCTTCCTGACCGGGTCGCAGTCGTTCTCCGACTTCGTCGGCGGCGCGGCCCCGCACCTGCTCCCCGGCGCGGGCCTGGACCGGACAGCCGGTCCCGGCACCTCCGCCGACGCCCTGGGCGTCCCGCACGGCACCACGATCGTCGCGCTGCTGTTCTCCGGCGGCGTCGTGATCGCCGGTGACCGGCGCGCGACCGCGGGCAACGTGATCGCCCAGCGCGACATCGAGAAGGTGTTCGTCACCGACACCCACTCCGCCGTCGGCATCGCCGGCTCCGCGGGGATCGCGCTGGAGATGGTCCGGCTGTTCTCGGTCGACCTCGAGCACTACGAGAAGCTCGAGGGCGTCCCGCTCTCGCTCGACGGCAAGGCCAACAAGCTCGCCGGCATGGTCCGCCAGAACCTGGGCGCGGCGATGCAGGGCTTCGTCGTCGTCCCGCTGTTCGCGGGCTACGACACCGACGCCGCCGACCCGGCGCAGGCCGGCCGGATCGTCACCTTCGACCCCACCGGCGGCCGGTACGACGAGAACCTCGGCTTCCACGCCGTCGGTTCCGGCTCGGTGTTCGCGAAGTCGTCGCTGAAGAAGCTGCACGACCCGGCCGCGGACCTCGACGGCGCGGTGCGCACCGCGGTCGAGGCGCTCTACGACGCCGCGGACGACGACACCGCCACCGGTGGGCCGGACACGGTGCGGCGCATCTACCCGGTGGTCGTCGGCATCACCGCCGAGGGCGCCGCGCGCCGAGACGACGCCGAGATCGCCGCCGTCGTCGACCAGGTGATCGCCGGGCGCCGGGAGCGCCCTGGCGGTCCGTCCCGCTGACCCCCTCCCCGCACGAAGCACGAGCCTGGAGCGCCTCCCCATGACGATGCCGTTCTACTCCTCCGTCGACCAGCTGCTGCGCGACCGTTCCGAGCTGGCCCGCAAGGGCATCTCGCGCGGCCGCAGCGTGGTCGTGCTGACCTACGCCGGTGGCGTGCTGTTCGTCGCGGAGAACCGGTCGACGGCGCTGCACAAGGTCTCCGAGATCTACGACAAGATCGGCTTCGCCGCGGTCGGCCGGTACAACGAGTTCGAGAACCTGCGTACCGGCGGGATCCGGATGGCCGACTTCCGCGGGTTCACCTACGACCGGCGCGACGTGACCGGCCGGATGCTGGCCAACGCCTACGCCCAGGCGCTGGGCACCGCGTTCGTCGAGCAGCAGAAGCCCTTCGAGGTGGAGCTGTGCGTCGCCGAGGTGGGCGTCGAGGCCACCGGGGACCAGCTGTACCGGATCACCTACGACGGGTCGATCACCGACGAGCCGCGGTTCGTCGTCATGGGTGGTCAGACCGAGCCGATCTCGCAGAAGCTGTCCGAGACCTACGAGCACGGCCTGGAGCTGGGCGCGGCGATCGAGGTCGCGCTGGGCGGGCTGCAGGTGCCGGGTGCGGACCCGGCGTCGCCCGGCAACGGCGCGAACGCGCAGCCGCGGGTCCTGGGCGCCGAGGCGCTCGAGGTCGCGGTGCTCGACCGGACCCGGCCGCGGCGGACCTTCCGCCGTCTCGAGGGTGCGGCGCTGGCCGACCTGCTGCCCGCCGCGAACCGCGGCACCGAGGAGCCCGAGCCCGACGTGGCGGGCGGGGACGACACCCCGGCCGCCGGTGGGGCACTGGGCGGGGACGGGGCGTCCTGACCCGCTTCTCCGCGACCACCGCGTCCGAGGCCGTCGTGACGGCCTCGCGCGACGACGTCTGGCGCGTCCTGACCGATCCCGATGTGCTGCCGACGCTGACACCGCTGCTCAACCGGATCGACGCCGACTCCGCGCGGGACGCGGCCGTCGACGGCTACGAGCTGTGGCGCTGGCACATGGTGCGGATCGCGGTGCTCGGGGTGGGCATCAAACCGGTGTTCACCGAGCGGATGACCTTCGTCGAGGGCAAGCGGATCGAGTTCACCCACGCACCGCCCACCGGGGTCACCGAGTGGGCGGGCGCGGAGGGCTACTACGCACTGAGCGACGCCGACCCGGAGCCGGACGGCTCCCCGGCGACGCATCTGGAGATCTCGCTGACCGTCGACGTCGACATGCCGCTGTCGCGGCTCGCGGCGCCGGTGGTGACCCGCACGATGAAGGCGACGATGGACGCGACCGGGGACCGGTTCGCGGCCAACCTGCTGCGTCGCCTCGGGGCGCGCGAGCGCTGAGCGGGCCCGACCGCCGTCGGGGCCGGGGCTGCCCCCGCCGGGGTCCCCCGTCCCGTGCCCCGTCCACGCGCCTCCTGTGCGCGTGGCATGATGGTTGAAGAGTCAACCACATCGGGGGAGCGGATGAGCGACATCGTCTTCGGCATGGACACCTTCGGCGACGTGCCGGTGGGTGACGACGGCGCGCCGCTGTCGCACCCGCAGGCGATCCGCCAGGTCGTCGACGAGGTGGTGCTGGCCGACGGGGCGGGCGTCGACGTCGTCGCGCTGGGGGAGCACCACCGCCCCGAGTACGCCATCACCACCCCGGAGACGGTGCTCGCCGGGATCGCGACGCGCACCTCCCGGATCCGGCTGTCCTCCGGCGTCACCGTGCTCAGCTCGGACGACCCGGTGCGGGTGTACCAGCGCTTCGCCACCCTCGACGCACTGTCCGACGGCCGAGCCGAGGTGATCGTCGGCCGCGGCTCGTTCACCGAGTCCTTCCCGCTCTTCGGCTACTCCATGAACGACTACGAGCAGCTGTTCGAGGAGAAGCTCGAGCTGTTCGTGCAGCTCCTCGACGAGAAGCCGGTGACCTGGCGGGGCGGCACCCGCGCCGCGATCGACGGCATCGAGGTCTTCCCGACGACCGGCCGCCGGCTGCCCGTGTGGGTCGGGGTCGGCGGATCGCCGGAGTCGGTGGTGCGCACCGCCCGCCACGACCTGGGCCTGATGCTGGCCATCATCGGCGGCCCGGCCGGACGGTTCGCGCCCTACGTCGACCTGTACCACCGCGCCGTCGAGCAGTTCGAGCACGCGGCGAAGCCGGTGGGCATGCACTCGCCGGGCTTCGTTGCCGACACCGACGAGGAGGCGAAGGAGGTCTTCTTCGCCCCGTACAAGGCGCAGATGGACCGGATCGGCGCCCAGCGCGGCTGGCCGCCGCTGGACCGCGCGCGGTTCGAGGCCGAGGTCTCCGGCGGGGCGCTGCACGTCGGGTCCCCCGAGACGGTGGCCCGCCGCATCGCCGACTCGGTCCGTTCGCTGGGCGCACAGCGCTTCGACCTGATCTACACCGTCGGGCCGCAGCCGGTGTCGGCCCGGCTGCGTGCCGTCGAGCTGTACGGCACCCGGGTCATCCCGATGGTGCGCGACATGCTCGCCTGAGCGGCTGCGCCCGGGGTCAGGCGGGGATGATGCGGGCCGCCGCGGCACGCAGGCCGTCGACCAGGGCGCGCAGGGCGGGAAGGTCGGCGTCGGACCCGCGGGTGGCCAGGACCAGTGAGCGGCCCGCCGCGGGCCGGCAGGGCAGCAGGCGCACGCCGTCGTCGGCGGTGACCGGGACCGGGCCGGTGCCGCCGGGGACCGCGGATCCCGCCACCGCCATGCCCGGGACCAGCGCGATCGCGAGCCGTGCGCGGACCAGTGCCAGCTGGGTGGCGAAGTCGCCGACCCGGTAGCGGATGTCCGGCTCGGTCCCGACCCCGCGCAGGAGCTGCAGCAGCGCCTCGTAGGGCTCGGTGCCGACCGGGCCGGAGGTCCACACCCGCCCGGCCAGGGTGCGCAGCGGCACCGGGTCGGGTCCGGTGAGCGGGTCGTCGGCGGGGACGGCGAGCATCGCGGGCTCGGTGGCCAGAGCGGTCACCCGGATCCCGGCGGGCAGCCGGGCCGGGCGCTGGGTCCAGCTCTCCAGGAGCACCGCGTCCAGGTCGCGCGACTGCAGGGCGGGCAGCAGGTCGACGACCTCGCCGTCGTCGACGGTGGGGACCAGCCGGGGGTGCGCGGCGGCCAGGCCGTCGATGACCTCGGGCAGCAGCGTCCGCAGCGCGCTCGCGACCGAGCCGATCCGCAGTGGCCCGGCGGCGTCGTCGTGCAGGGCGGCGAGGTCGCGCTCGGCACCGGCGACGGTCGCCGCCGCGGTGGCCGCGTGCCCGGCCAGTACGTGCCCGGCCGCGGTGAGCCGGATGCCCCGCCCGTCCGGCTCGACGAGCCGGGTGCCGGTCTCGCGTTCGAGCTTGCGCAGCTGCTGGGTCACCGCGGGCCCGGTGATGTGCAGCGCCGCCGCGGCGGCGCCAACCGAGCCGTGCTCGGCGACGGCGTCGAACACCCGCAGCCGGTCCCAGGAGATCACACAGCACAGCTTAGCGGTATCGGATAGGAACAATCATTGGAGCTTCGCGGTGCGGGCGGGGATCGTGGATCACGTGAACGCACGCACCGCCCCCGACCCGCACTCCGCCCTCCTCCTGCTCGCCGGCGCCTCGGTCCTGGCCTGGACCGGCATCCTCGTCGCGCTCGCGGGCGCCGACCCGGCGACGGCGTCGTTCTGGCGGTGCGTGCTCGCGCTGGTCGTGCTGGGGCCGTGGGCGCTGGCCGAATACCGCCGCGCCGGCGGCCTCCCGCTCGCGACGGTGGGCTGGTCACTGCTGTCGGGGGTGTTCCTGGGGGCGGACTTCCTGCTGTGGACCCGCGCGGTGCTCGACGCGGGCGCCGGGATCGCGAACGTCGTGCTCAACATCCAGGTGCTGGCGCTGCCGCTGATCGCCTGGGTCGTCGCGGGCGAGCGGGTCACGCGCCGGCTGGTGTACGCGGCGCCGCTGCTGCTGGGCGGCATCGCGCTGGCCGGTGGGGTGCTCGGCGCCGGGGTCGGCGGCCCGGAGCCGGTGCGCGGCGCGGTGCTCGGCACCCTCGCCGGGATCGCCTACGCCGGGTTCCTGCACCTCAACCGCTCGGTGTCGCGGGGCCGTCCGCGTCACCTGGTGACCCCGGTCGCGCTGGCCACCGTCGGAGCCGGGGTGACCTGCGGGATCATCGGCGTCGCCGGGGGCGGGATCGCGGTCTCGCTGCCCGCGACGACCTGGGCCTGGCTGATCGTGCTGGCCCTGGCCGGTCAGGTGGTGTCCTGGGTGCTGATCGGGCGCGGCTCGGCCGGGCTGGCGCCGGGCACCGCGGGTGCGCTGCTGCTGGTGCACCCGGTGTTGTCGGTGGTGCTCGGCATGCTGGTGCTCGGGGAGACACTGACCGGGTGGCAGGTCGCGGGCTGCGCGCTGGTCGTCGCTACCGTCGCCGCGCTGGTCGGTCCGGCCGGGACCGCGGGGCGGCTGCGCCGGGTGGTGGACCGGCACGAGAGGGCCTGGGCCACGCTCACCCCGCGGGCATGACGCACCTCTGCCCTACAGGTCGATGCGCTGGGCCCCGGTGTAGACGTTGCCGGTCCGTCCGCGCAGGAACCCGACCAGGGTCATCCCGGACTCCTCGGCCAGCTCCACCGCCAGCGACGACGGCGCCGACACCGCCGCGAGCATCGGCACCCCGGCCATCACGGCCTTCTGCACGAGCTCGAACGACGCCCGCCCCGACACCATCAGCACGGTGCCGGCGGCGGGCACGCGGCCGTCCATCACCATCCGGCCCAGCACCTTGTCCACCGCGTTGTGCCGGCCCACGTCCTCGCGGGCGGCGAGCAGGCCGCCGTCGGCGTCGAACAGGGCGGCGGCGTGCAGCCCGCCGGTGGAGCCGAACACCTTCTGGTGCTCGCGCAGCCGGTCGGGCAGCTCCAGCAGCAGCTCCCGGCCGATCCGCAGCGGGTCCGCCGCCGGGGAGTGGCGGGTCTTGAGCTTCACCGCGTCCAGCGAGGCCTTCCCGCACACCCCGCACGACGAGGTGGTGTAGAAGTTCCGCTCCACCGACGCGTCCGGCGGGGCGACGCCCTCGGCCAGGTCGACGTCTAACACGTTGTAGGTGTTGCGGCCCTGCTCGTCGACGGAGTTGCAGTAGCGGGCCCCGGCCAGGTCCAGCCCGGAGCGGATCACACCCTCGGTCAGCAGGAACCCGTGCGCGAGCTCCACGTCGTGGCCGGGGGTGCGCATCGTCACCGACAGCGCCTTCCCCCCGACCCGCAGCTCCAGCGGCTCCTCGGCGACGAGGGTGTCCGGCCGCGACCGGGTGCTGCCGTCCCCGTTCAGGTGCAGCACCGGGCGCCGCACGGTGAGCCGTCCCATTCCGATCCCCTCCCGCTGTCGACCCCCCAGGGTAGGAGGAGGATCGGGCGCGTGCGCGGGTACGGGGGTCGGCGGCCGGGAGCGGGCATCGTGCCGGCGGGCGGTGCGTCGTCGCGGATGGGGACGGCGAAGGCGTCGCTGGACTGGCACGGGGCGGCGCTGCTGACCCGCACCGTCGCCGTGCTGGGCCGGGCGGTGGACGGGCCGCTGGTCGTGGTGCGTGCCGCCGGGCAGGAGCTGCCGGAGCTGCCGCCGGGCACCGAGGTCGTCGACGACCCCGTGCCCGGCCTCGGCCCGCTGCCCGCGATCGGCGCCGGGCTGGCCGCCGTCGCCGGCCGGGCGCGGGCGGCGTTCGTCGCCTCCACCGACCTGCCGCTGCTGCACCCCGCGTTCGTCGCCCGCGTGCTGGACCTGCGCGGGGACCACGACGTCGCCCTGCCCGAGGCGTTCGGGCACCACCAGCCGCTCGCCGCCGCCTACGCCACCGCGCTCGCCCCGGTGATCGACGGGCTGACCGCGGCCGGGCAGGGCCGCCCGCCGTCGCTGTTCGACCGGGTCGCGGTCCGCCGGATCGGCGAGCAGACCCTGCGCAGCGACCCGGTGCTGGCCCGCCTCGACCCGGACCTGGCGTCGCTGACCAACGTCAACACCCCCGCCGAGCTGGCCGCGGCCCGGGCCCGCCCGCTGCCCGCGGTGCGGCTGCACGACGGGGGCCGGGTCCGCACCGTCCGCGCCCGCACGGCGGGGGAGCTGGGGCGCCCGGTGGTCGTCGCGGGCGGGACGGCGCCGCTGCCGCCGTGGTTCCCACTGGTGACCGGGGACGAGCTCGAAGGGGTGTGACGCGGGTCTCGACCTTGCTACGGTGCGGGAGCCGAGGGAACCACCACGCCGGAGGCCGACGATGACCGCCACCCGCCCGCAGGGATCGCGCCGGGGCTTCCGGCCCCGCCACGTCCGCCTCACCGAGCCGCTGGTCCGCGAGAACGGGGTGCTGCGCCCGGCGTCCTGGGACGAGGCCCTCGACCGCGCCGCGGCCGGGTTCGCCGGTGTCCCGGGGGACCGCTTCGGCATGTTCAGCTGCTCCAAGGCGACCAACGAGATGAACTACGTCGCCCAGAAGTTCGCCCGGGCGGTGATGGGCAGCAACAACGTCGACAGCTGCAACCGCACTTGACACGCTCCCAGCGTCGTCGGTCTGACGGCAGTGTTCGGTGCCGGCGGCGGCACCTCCGCCTACGTCGAGGCGGAGAACGCCGACCTCCTCGTCCTGTGGGGCAGCAACGCCCGCGAGACGCACCCGATCTTCTTCCACCACGTGCTGCAGGGGATCCGCAAGGGCGCCCGGATGTTCTCGGTCGACCCGCGCCACACCTCCACCGCGCACTGGGCGGACTCCTGGCTCGGGCTCGACGTGGGCACCGACATCGCGCTGGCCAACGCGGTCGGCCGCGAGATCATCCACGCCGGGCTGGTCAACCACGCGTTCGTCGAGCGCTCCACCACCGGGTTCGAGGACTACCGGGCCGCGGTGGAGCCGTACACCCTCGAACGTGCCGAGGGGATCACCGGGGTCCCGGCGTCGTCGATCCGGGAGCTGGCGCACGCCTACGGCCGCGCCGACCGCGCCCAGATCTGCTGGACGCTGGGCATCACCGAGCACCACAACGCCGCCGACTACGTGTTCGCCCTGATCAACCTCGCGCTGCTGACCGGGCACGTCGGCCGCTACGGCTCCGGCCTGGTTCCGCTGCGCGGGCAGAACAACGTGCAGGGCGGCGGCGACATGGGCGCCATCCCGGCCAAGCTGCCCGGCGGCTACGACGTGTCCGACGCCGACGCGCACGCCCGCTTCCACGCCGTCTACGGCGGCGTCGAGTTCCCCGACCGGCCGGGGCGGCACCTGTCGCAGATGTTCGAGGCGATGGAGGCCGGGGAGATGAGCGCGCTGTACTGCATCGGGGAGAACCCGGCCGAGTCCGAGGCCGACGCCACGCACGCCCGGCACCTGCTGTCCTCGCTCGACCACCTCGTCGTGCAGGACATCTTCCGCACCGCCACCGCCGAGCTCGCCGACGTCGTGCTGCCCGCCGCCGCGGACTGGTGCGAGTACGAGGGCACCGTCACCAACTCCGAACGCCGCGTCCAGCGGATCCGCAAGGCCCTCGACCCGCCGGGCCTGGCCCGCCCCGACACCCACATCATCTGCGGCGTCGCGCAGCGCCTCGGGCACGACTGGGGCGAGCCGACCGCCGAGCAGGTGTGGGACGAGCTGCGCTCGGTGTCGCTGAACTGGCACCACGGCATGAGCTACGACCGCCTCGACACCCTCGGCGGCATCCAGTGGCCCTGCCCCGCCGAGGACCACCCGGGCACCCCGCTGATGCACACCCGGCTGTGGGCCGACGACCCGGACGAGCGCGGGACGCCGGCGCCGTTCACCCCGGTCGAGCACGTCCCGCCGGCCGACGAGCTCACCGAGG
The DNA here is from genome assembly GCF_017312135.1 of Pseudonocardia sp. TMWB2A. Classification (NCBI taxonomy): domain Bacteria; kingdom Bacillati; phylum Actinomycetota; class Actinomycetes; order Pseudonocardiales; family Pseudonocardiaceae; genus Pseudonocardia; species Pseudonocardia sp. TMWB2A. The sequence continues at coordinate 3,873,042 of NZ_QKQY01000002.1, read as the reverse complement.
AGTACCCGATCCGGCTCACCACGGTGCGGTTGCTCGACGCCTACAACTCCGGGGTGCAGACCGGCGGCTACGCCTCGCCGCTGCGCCGCCGCGAGTCGCTGCGCATCGACGCGGCCGACGCCGCCGCGCTCGGCGTCACCGACGGCGACCGGGTGCGGGTCACCAGCCGTCGCGGCAGTGTCGAGGCGCCGGTGTGGGTCGACCGGTCGCTGCGGCCGGGGCTGGCGTCGTTCACCCCGCACTTCACCGAGCAGGTCGACGTCAACGTGCTCACCAACGACGCCTGGGACCCCAAGTCGGGGACCTCGGAGTTCAAGGCGACCGCGGTGCGGATCGAGAGGCTGTGAATGGATCTCCACATCTCCACCGCCGCACCGACCGCGGCCGAACGGGACACGATCGACGCCGCGTTCGCGCTGCTCGCCCCCACCGCCGCGGACGCCACCGCCGGGGACCGGCCGACCCGGTCGGCGCACGCCGGGCACGCCGCCCGCTCGCGGCGCCACCTGCTGCTGCCGCTGCTGCACGCGGTGCACGACGCGGCGGGATGGCTGTCGGAGGGGTCGCTGAACCACGTCGCGCGGACGCTGCAGGTCCCGCCGGCCGAGGTGTACGGCGTCGCCACCTTCTACGCGATGTTCTCCGTCGAGCCGCGTGCCCCGCGGGTGGTGCACGTCTGCGACGACGTGGCGTGCGGCCCGTCCGGCGGCGAGGAGATCGTCGCGGCGCTGGAGCGCGACCTCGACGGCGGGCGCGCCTGCGTGGTGCGCAGCCCCTGCCTGGGACTGTGCGAGCGGGCACCCGCGGTGCTGCACCAGCGCGCGGGCGAACCCGACCTGTCCCAGGCCCCCGCCACCCCGCAGGCCGTCCTCGCCGCGGCGCACGCGCCCGCCGACCCGGACGGGGAGCAGGCGTCGGAGGCCGACCGGGCCTTCGCCGACACCACCGTCTCGGCCCCGCAGACCCGGACCGGTGAGCACCTGCGGCTGCTGCGCCGGGTCGGCGTCGTCGACCCCACCTCGCTCGACGACTACCGCGCCCGCGGCGGCTACGCGGCCCTGCGCCGCGCGGTCCGCCTCGGCGCCACCCGGGTGATCGCCGAGCTGAAGGACGCCTCGCTCACCGGGCGCGGCGGCGCCGCGTTCCCCACCGGCGTCAAGTGGGAGGGCGTCGCGCAGTCCCCGGAACGCCCGCACCACCTCGTCTGCAACGCCGACGAGTCCGAGCCGGGCACCTTCAAGGACCGGGTGCTCATGGAGGGCGACCCGTTCGGGCTGGTCGAGGCCATGACGATCGCCGGCTACGTCACCGGCGCCACCGTCGGGCACCTCTACATCCGCGGCGAGTACCCGCTGGCCACCCGCCGGCTGCAGGACGCGATCGCCGCGGCCCGGGCGCGCGGCCACCTCGGCGACGACGTCATGGGGGAGGGCTTCGCCTTCGACATCGACCTGCGCCGCGGGGCGGGCGCCTACATCTGCGGTGAGGAGACCGCGCTGCTGGAGTCGATCGAGGGCTACCGGGGCGAGCCGCGGAACAAGCCGCCCTTCCCGGCGACCTCGGGGCTGTTCGGCAAGCCGACCGCGATCAACAACGTCGAGACCCTCTACAACGTGTTGGAGGTGCTGAACATCGGCGGCGGCGCGTTCGCCGCGGTCGGCGGGGGCCGGTCCACCGGGTCGAAGCTGTTCTGCGTGTCCGGTGCCGTCGGCGTCCCCGGGGTGTACGAGGTCGACTTCGGCACCACCCTGCGCGAGCTGCTCGACCTCGCCGGCGGCACCCGCGGCACGCTGCGCACCGTGCTGCTGGGCGGCGCCGCGGGCGGGTTCGTGCTCCCGCAGGACCTCGACGTGACCCTCACCCTGGAGGGGGCCCGCGACATCGGCGCCACCCTCGGGTCCGGCGTCGTGCTCGTGTTCGACGACCGCGCCGACCTCACCGCCACCCTCCGCCGGATCGCGGCCTTCTTCCGCGACGAGTCCTGCGGGCAGTGCGTGCCGTGCCGGGTCGGGACGGTGCGCCAGGAGGAGGCACTGGCCCGGCTGGAACGCGGTGCCCCGCTCGGGTCGCGGGAGACCGAGCTGGCCCTGCTCGACGACCTCGCCCGCGTCATGCGCGACGCGTCGATCTGCGGGCTCGGGCAGACCGCGCCGTCGGCCGTCGCCTCCGCACTCGACCTGGGACTGATCGCGGCGCCGTCGCACTCGTCGAACGGACACGGGGGGCGTCGATGACCACGACCGGCGGCAAGGGCCCGATGGGGCCGGGCGGCGGCTCGCGGGCGCCCCGGGCCGGGGAGGTCGACGGCGCGCCCGAGGCGGACGCGTCGTCGGGCAACGGCACCCCCGGCGACGGCCCCGGCGCGGGCGAGGGCGTCGCCGCCCTGCACCGCACGAACGGGGCCGGCGCGGTCGGCGTGACCGTGGCCGACCCGGCGGGCTCCGGCCCCGGACCGGCCGAACGGCTCGCCGGCGGCCCGGTGATGCTCGGCGCGATCCGGCGCACCGTCACCGTCTCGCTGGACGGCACCGAGGTCCGGGTCCCGGAGGACGCGACGATCCTCGACGCCCTGCACCGCGAGGGCTCGCCCGCCCAGGCCGACACCCCCACCCTGTGCTGGGCGCCGAACATGGACCCGGTCAACGCCTGCCGGGTCTGCGTTGTCGAGGTCGAGGGCTCCCGCGCGCTGGTGCCCTCCTGCGCGCGGCGCTGCGAGGACGGCATGGAGGTGCGGACCGACACCGACAAGGTCCGGCACAGCCGCCGGATGGTGCTGGAGCTGCTGGCGTCCTCGGTGGACATGACCCAGGCGAGCGCCGACGTGGCGCGCTGGATGACCGACTACGGCGTCGACCCCGAGCGCTACGGACCGCCCGCGCCGCCGGCCGCGGCGGGGGAGCGCGACCGCCGCCACGCCGGGCACCACCCGGCCCCCGACGGCGCGACCCGGGCGACCGTCGCCCAGCCCGTGAAGATCGACAACGAGCTCTACGTGCGGGACTACTCGCGCTGCATCATGTGCTACAAGTGCGTCAACGCCTGCGGGACCGACGCCCAGTTCACCTTCGCGATCGCCGCCGCGGGCCGCGGCTTCGACGCCCGCATCGCCACCGAGCACGACGTCGAGCTGCCCGGCTCGGCGTGCGTCTACTGCGGCAACTGCATCGGGGTCTGCCCGACCGGGGCGCTGAAGTCGGTCGCCGAGCACGACCGTCGCGAGGCCGGCGACTGGCACCCCGACGAGGAGACCGTCACGACGACGATCTGCTCGTTCTGCGGGGTCGGCTGCAACCTGGAGCTGCACGTGCAGCGGGGCGAGATCGTCAACGTCACCAGCCCGGCGGACCACTCGGTCACCCACGGGCACCTGTGCATCAAGGGCCGGTTCGGGTTCCGGCACGTGCAGAACCTGCCGGAGGCGTGAGCACCGCGGCCACGAACCGGGTCAGCTCCCGCTCCACGTGCTCGGCGACCGGCACCCGGGGGTCGAAGCTCCACCACAGCAGGGCGCCCTGCCAGTGGGTCGCCAGGAGCGCGCCGGCGCCGTCCGGGGCGCCCGGGGTGCCGGCCAGGCACGCGTCGAGGACGTCGGTGAGTGCCTGCTGCCAGGCGGCGCCCCGTCGTCGTACGTCGGGGTCGAGGAGGTCCTCGCGCAGGACCAGCAGCGCGTCGGCGTAGCTGTCGATCCCGCCGTACTGCCCCGAGAGCCCGACCAGGAACGCGACGGCGCCCTCCGGCGTGCGCTCCGCCCGGGCCCCGTCCCCGGCGGTCTGGCGGTCGAGCCGGTCCCACGCGTGCAGCAGGGTCCGGCGCAGCAGGTCGGACTTGCCGCCGAAGCGCTGCACGAGGGTCGCCGGGGCCAGCCCGCTCGCCTCGGCCAGCGCGGCGAAGGTGAGCGCCTGCGGGCCGCGGGCGTGCAGCACGTCGAGGGCGGCGTCGAGGACGTCCGCGTCGGGGACCTGCTTGCGACGGGGCACGGCTCACCCTCTCAGGCGGGCGGCGCCACGGACGCCGCGGACCCGGCGAGGCCGGCCGGGTCGGGGCTGTAGGCGACCATCCAGGTGGGCTCGATCCGGTAGAAGACCACCTCGTCCCAGACGAACCCGTCCGGTCCGTAGCAGTCCTTCAGGTAGCCGAGGGTCTCGGGCCACCGCGGGTGCTCCGGGCCGCCGGCCGGGTTCAAAGGGTGCGCCGTCCCGTGTGTGAAGATCCCGAGGTCGTCGCCGCGCAGGTGGGAGGCGCTGACCGCGGGGCGGACCGCGAGGTGGCGGGCCTTGACCGCGCGTGGGTCGGTGCCCACGACCCACGCACCGTGCAGGAGGTGCCCGTCCACGCCGCTGACGCGGGGCTCGCCGCCCCGCGTGGTGGTGGCCAGCGCCAGGGTGCAGATGCCGGTGGCGACCCGGACGAGCTGCTCGGCGGTGAGCGTCCGCTCCCCGGGGGTGACGATGCTGCGCAGGTGGTCCCCGGCTCCGGAGACGGAGGCGTCCAGCAGTCGCTGGAGGTCGGTGATCTCGGTGGTCGTCTCGAACATGCTGCGGGTCGGTCCCCTCGTCGGCTCGGCTCCGATGAACATAACCGAATGCTCGTTTACAAACAATCCGGTCCCTGCCACGCTGCCCGGTATGACGGACCTGAGGGACAGGGTGGCGCTGGTGGCGGGCGCGACGCGCGGCGCCGGACGGGGGATCGCGGTCGAGCTGGGCGCGGCCGGCGCGGTCGTGTACTGCACCGGCCGCAGCACCCGCGCGGCCCGCTCGGAGTACTACCGGCCGGAGACGATCGAGGACACCGCCGATCTCGTCACCGCCGCGGGCGGCACCGGCATCGCCGTGCCCACCGACCACCTCGACCCCGGAGCGGTCGCGGCGCTGGTGGCGCGGGTCGAGCGCGACCACGGCCGGCTCGACGTGCTGGTCAACGACATCTGGGGCGGCGAGATGATGGTCGAGTGGGACGTCCCGGTCTGGGAACTCGACCTGGACAACGGGCTGCGCACGCTGCGCCTGGCGGTCGAGACCCACCTCGTCACCGCCCACCACGCCCTGGGGCTGCTCTCCCGCACACCCGGCGGCCTCGTCGTCGAGGTCACCGACGGCACCGACACCTACAACGCCGAGAACTACCGGCTCAACGTCTTCTACGACCTGGCCAAGATCGCGCCCATCCGGCTGGCCCGGTCCTGGGCGCACGAGCTGCGCGGGCACGGCGGGACCGCGGTCGCGGTCACCCCGGGCTGGCTGCGCTCGGAGATCATGCTGGAGCAGTTCGGGGTCACCGCCGACACCTGGCGCGACGCGTGCGCGGCCGAGCCGCACTTCGCGATCTCGGAGAGCCCGCGGTTCGTCGGCCGCGGGATCGCCGCGCTGGCCGCCGACCCCGACCGGCACCGCTGGAACGGCCGCTCCACCTCCTCGGGCGAGCTCGGGCGGGTCTACGGGGTCGACGACGTCGATGGGTCCCGGCCCGACGCCTGGCGCTACGTCACCGAGGTCCAGGACGCGGGACTGCCCGCCGACACGACGGGCTACCGGTGACGGCTCACACGGCCGCGCGCGTCGCGCCGCTGGATGACCAGCAGCGCCGCCAGCGCCAGCAGCGCGAGCACCGCGGCCGCGACGCAGAACACGATCCCCGCGGTCCGCAGCCCCCACGCCTGGCTCGCCGCGCCCAGGCCGACGACCGGCAGCGAGATCGCCACGTAGACCACCACGAAGTACGACGACGTCGTCCCCGCCCGCTGGTGGGCCTCCACCCGCGCGTTCACCGCGGCCAGGCCCTTGGAGAACGTCATGCCCTGACCGGCCCCGGCGACCACCGCGCCGGCCACCAGCTCGGCCATCGAGCCCTGCGCCACCGACAGCGCGACGAGCGCGAGACCGGCCGCCAGCAGCACACAGCCCAGGGCGAGGATCCGCTCGGTGGGCGCGGTGCGGACCGCGAGCTGCGCGAGCACCGAGGCGCCCAGCAGCAGCAGCGACATCGCCCCGGCGACGGCGTGGTTCGCGATCCCGATCAGATCCGACACGATCCGCGGGGACAGCGCGGTGAACAGGCCCAGCACCGCGAACCCGGCGAACCCGGCCGTCGCCGCCGGCACGAACACCGCGCGCACCGTGGGCGGCACCTCGGGGACCTGCGGCCGCAGCTCCGGGTGCGCGGACCGGTCGGTGACCGTCTCCGGGGCGCCCAGCACGAGCAGCCCGCACAGCGCGACGGCGACCGCGTGCACCGCGAAGGACAGGTGCAGCGGCGCGGGCAGGTACTCCACGGCCACCCCGGCGAGCGCCGCGCCGAGCCCGAGCCCGCCGATGTTGGCGACGGTCGCGACCGCGGCCCCGCGTTCGCGCCAGGACTCCGGTGCGGCCTCGATGACCGCGGCGGTCGCCGCCCCCGCGAAGATCCCGGCGGAGAACCCGGACAGCAGCCGCCCCACCAGCAGCACCCACACCGGACCCGCGACCAGGAACACCACGCTCGACGCCAGCGACAGCGCCACCCCGGCCAGCAGCACCGGTCGCCGCCCCAGCTGGTCCGACCACCGGCCGGTGACCAGCAGCGCGGCGAGCACACCGACCGCGTAGAGCGCGAAGATCACGGTCTGGACGGTGGGGGAGAACCCGAGCTCGCGCTGGTAGAGCGCGTACATCGGGGTCGGCATCGTCGCCCCGAGCATCACCACGGCGAACGTCACGGCCAGGCCGGCGAAGGCGGCGGCCCGAGGCAGGCGGAGGATGGCGGAACCCCTTCCGGAGGACGTTGCGCGGTGCACCGGCCATGATCGCAGCCGGTCGGTGCGACGGCATCCGCAGTGGCGCCGCCCCCGACCGCACGGTCAGGGGCGGCGCAGGACGTGCAGGTCCACCCCGCCCGGCAGCCGGCGGGTCGTGACCGTCCAGGTCTCCCGGGCCGCGTCGAGCCAGCGCGGCGTCTCGGGGCGCCCCGGGTCGGCCAGCCACACCTGCCCGTCCGGGCCGGTCACCCGCGGCAGCAGCGCGGTGAGCGCGTCGGCGGCGGCCGCGCCGTAGAGCACGTCGGCGGCCAGGACCAGGTCCCAGCCGCGGCCGCCGAGGGCGTCGCCGGTGCCGTCGAACGCGGCGACCGCGGTCGCGACCCGCAGCCCTGCGCGGCGCGCGGTCGCCGCGACCCACCCCGGTGCGGCGGGCGAGCGGTCGGTCGCGAGCACCGGGTGCGCCCCGGCCCGGGCGGCCACCAGCGACGGCAGACCCAGCCCGCAGCCCAGCTCCAGCACCGAGCGCCCGGCCAGCAGGGCGGGACCGGCGTCGTCCAGCGCCGTCGCCAGCGCCCGCCCGGACGGCCACAGCCGCGCCCAGTGCGGCGGGTGCAGCTCCTCCACGTCCTCGTCGACGGCGACCGGGTCGAACGCGACGGCGTCCGGATCGGCGGGACGCAGCAGGTCCAGCGGCCCGCCCGGGAGCCCGACCCGCTCGTGCACCCCCGGGTCAGACACCGGCGCGGTGGGTGAACCGGCCGCCGACGAGTGTCGCCGCGACCGGCATGGCCCGCAGCGTCGCCGGGTCGCAGGAGGTCGGGTCGGCGTCGGTCAGCACGAGGTCGGCGGGCGCGCCCACGACGACCGCGGCGGCCGAGCCGTCGACCACCCCGAACGACGCACCGAGCGCGGTCGCCCGGTCGATCTCCTGCTCGGGGTGCCAGCGGTCCCGGTCGTCGGCGGTGCGGTGCACGGCCGCGGCGAGCGCGATCCACGGGTCCAGCGGCGCCACCGGGGCGTCGGAGCCGAGCGCGAGGCGGGCCCCGGCGCGGTGCAGCGACGCGAACGCGAACGCCCGGTCGGTGCGGCCCGCCCAGAGCCGGTCGGCGACGTCGCGGTCGTCGAGGGCGTGCTCGGGCTGCACGCTCGCGACCAGGCCGAGCCCGGCGAAGCGGGGCACGTCGTCGCCGGTGAGCAGCTGGGCGTGCTCGACCCGCCCGCGGGCCCCGGTCCCGGCGAACGCGTCGAGGACCAGGGTGTTGGCGTGGTCGCCGATGGCGTGCAGGGCCGCGGTGAGCCCACCCGCGTGCGCCCGGGCCAGCAGCGGCCGCAGCTGTGCCGGCGGGACCAGCAGCAGCCCGCACGGGTGCTCCAGGGGGTTCTCCGGCGGCGCGGGGTAGGGGTCGTAGCAGTAGGCGGTGCGGGTGTTGAGCGACCCGTCGGTGATCACCTTCAGCGGGCCCGCGGTGAGCAGGCCCCCGGTGCCCTCGACGACGTCGCCGCTGCGCAGCCCGGTGGCCAGGGCGTCGTCGAGGCGGTCGGGCCACACCGACGCCTCGACCCGCAGCCCGGTCGTGCCGCCGGCGATCCGGCGCCGCCAGTCCGGCAGCGACCACGGCGCCTCGAAGTCGACGACGCCGACCACCCCGCGCGCCGAGGCCGCGGTGACGGCGTCGGCGACGAACCCGTCGAGGGCCTCGGTCGGTGCGTCCTGCAGCGCGGGGGAGACGACGGCGAAGAACTCCGACTCCCGGATCCGGCCGGTCGGGTGCCCGCCGTGCCCGAAGCGGGCCAGCGCGGCGCCGTTGAGCCACCCCTGGTGCAGGTCCCCGGACACGAGCACGACCGGGGTGTCACCGGTGACCGGGTCGAGCAGCGAGCGGTGCGCCTCGTCGGGCCACAGCGCGTCGCGGAACCCGAACCCGACCAGCACCTCACCGGGGGCGGGCGGCGCGGTCGCCATCCGGGCCGCGACGAGTGCCGCGGCGCCGGCGGCCGAGCGGGCGCCGGACACGTCGAGCCTGCGGCGGGCCAGCGCCCACTGCGCCATGTGCACGTGGTGGTCCCACAGCCCCGGGAGCAGCGCCCGCCCGTCGCACCCGACGACCTCGGCGCCGCCCGGGTCGAGCCCGGCGCCCACGGCGCGCACCCGGCCCCCGTCCAGGAGCACGTCGACGGGGTCGCCCAGGCCGTCGCAGCCGGGCCGCAGCGGCCGCACCGAGCGCAGAAGCACGCCGCTCATCCCTGGAACGGGCGGTCCCGCCCGGTCCAGCGGTCCTCGTCGCGGCGGTAGACCGGGATCGGCTTCTCGGCGACCCGGAAGGTGTAGCGCCCGGCCTCCTCGACGACCTCGCCGTCGGTGGCCAGCATGCTCGGCTCCAGCAGCTCGACGTCGAGGCTGGGCACCTCCCGCTGGTGGTAGACCCGGCTGTGCCCCAGGGCCCCCAGGATCAGCGCGAGGACGACCCGCAGCCGGGAGAACCGCACGTCGGCGCGCAGCCAGCGGACGTCGAGCAGGCCCGAGTCCAGCGTCGGCCGCCAGGCGGGCACCGCGCCGCGCGGGTGGTACGGGCCGTTGCCGACGAACAGGAACCAGACCTTGTACCAGCGGTCCCCGATCCGGACCGAGATCTTCTCCGAGCGCTGCAGCACCGTGATCAGCGCCGCGGCGAACGCCGGCCACTTGCCGTAGCGCGGCTGCCACTGCTCACGCAGCCGCACCAGCTCCGGGTAGGAGCCGATCGACGCGGTGTTGATGAAGTAGCGGGTGCGGGTGACCGAGACGTCCTCGGGGTCGTCGAGGCGGCCCGGGTGGGCCTCGACCAGTGCCAGGTCGACCGCGACGGCCTCGCCGGCCTGGGTGGCGTCGACGGCCTCCTGGGTGTCGTAGACACCGACGTCGCGGGCGAAGTGGTTCAGCGTCCCGCCCGGCACGACGACCAGCGGCAGGCCGTGCCGGTCCGCGACCGCGGCGGCGGTGGCGACGGTGCCGTCCCCGCCCGCGACGCCCACGGCGCGCACCCACTGCCCGCGCTGTGCGATCGCGTCGGTCAGCATGTCCTCGACCTTGACCCCGTCCCCGACGACGAGGTGGTGCGCCGCGGGCAGCCGCTCACGGACCTCGTCGGACACGTCGTGGTCGGGCGGCCCGGAGAACGGGTTCGACACGATGACCAGGCCCTCGCCCTGCGGCAGGACCGGGACGGTGTCGATCGGGCGGGCGCGGGCCTCGTCGCTGGGACGCACCGGCCACCAGCGGTTCGTCAGCTTCGCCACGCCGGTGCCGATCGCCGCGCCGACGATCACGTCGGAGGTCCAGTGCACGCCCACGTGCACCCGAGACCAGCCGACCAGTGCCGCCAGCGGCACCACGACCGGCGCGGCCCGGCGGTTCTCCATCACCACCGCGGTCGCGAACGCCGCGGCCGAGGCGGCGTGCCCCGACGGGAACGACGACGACGACGGCGGGTCGGCCACCGTCCGGTAGGCGGGCAGCTCAGCCGCGGCCGGCCGCCGGCGCGGCAGCAACGGCTTGAGCAGCGCGTTCGCGGTGAAGCTGGTCAGCGCGATGGACGCGATCCCGCGCATCGCCGCCTTGCGCCCGGCCCCCCGGCGCACCGACAGCGCCGCGGCGATCGCGAACCACAGCACGCTGTGGTCGGCGGTGCGGGTGAGCCGGCGCACCGAGGTGTCCACCCGGCTCGGTGGACGGCTCGCGATGAACTCGGTGACCGCCCGGTCGGCCCGGGACACCGAGTCCACCCCGCGGTCCAGACGACGGGACCTGCGGGCGACGCGTTCGAACCATCCACTCACAGTCGTGACAGTAGAGGGGGTCGGGCGCCTACCCTGAACGGCATGCAGCGTCGGATCTTCGGGGTCGAGACGGAGTTCGGTGTCACGTGCACCTTCCACGGACAGCGCCGACTGTCCCCGGACGAGGTGGCGCGCTACCTCTTCCGCCGGGTGGTGTCGTGGGGCCGGTCCTCCAACGTCTTCCTCCGCAACGGTGCCCGTCTCTACCTCGACGTCGGGTCGCACCCCGAGTACGCCACGGCGGAGTGCGACTCGCTGACCCAGCTCGTGTCGCACGACAAGGCCGGTGAACGGATCCTCGAGGACCTCCTCGTCGACGCCGAGCGGCGCCTGGTCGACGAGGGCATCGGCGGGGACATCTACCTGTTCAAGAACAACACCGACTCCGCGGGGAACTCCTACGGCTGCCACGAGAACTACCTCGTCGCGCGGCAGGGCGAGTTCTCCCGGATCGCCGACGTGCTCCTGCCGTTCCTGGTCACCCGCCAGCTCATCTGCGGTGCCGGGAAGGTCCTGCAGACCCCGCGCGGCGCCGTGTACTGCCTGTCCCAGCGGGCCGAGCACATCTGGGAGGGCGTCTCCTCGGCGACGACCCGGTCCCGGCCGATCATCAACACCCGCGACGAGCCGCACGCCGACGCCGAGCGCTACCGGCGGCTGCACGTGATCGTCGGCGACTCGAACATGTCCGAGGTGACGACCCTGCTCAAGGTCGGGTCGGCCACCCTGGTGCTGGAGATGATCGAGGCCGGCGTCCAGTTCCGGGACTTCACCCTGGACAACCCGATCCGCGCGATCCGCGAGATCAGCCACGACCTCACCGGGCGCCGCCCGGTGCGGATGGCCGGCGGCCGGGAGGCCTCGGCGCTGGACATCCAGCGCGAGTACCACGCCCGCGCCGTGGAGTACCTGGAGGCGACCGGACACCCGGACCCGGCGATGGCGCGCGTCGTCGAGCTGTGGGGCCGCACCCTCGACGCCGTCGAGTCCCAGGACCTGTCGAAGATCGACCGCGAGATCGACTGGGCGATCAAGCACCGGCTGGTGGAGCGCTACCGGGCCCGGCACGACCTGGACCTGTCCAGCGCCCGGGTCGCCCAGCTCGACCTGGCCTACCACGACGTCCGCCGCGGCCGCGGCCTGTTCGACATGCTGCAGCGCAAGGCGCTGGTCGACCGGGTCACCGACGACGGCGAGATCGAGGCGGCCAAGGACACCCCGCCGCAGTCGACCCGGGCGAAGCTGCGCGGGGACTTCATCGCCGCCGCGCAGGCCGCCGGGCGGGACTTCACCGTCGACTGGGTGCACCTGAAGCTGAACGACCAGGCCCAGCGCACCGTGCTGTGCAAGGACCCGTTCCGCGCCGTCGACGAGCGGGTGGACCGCCTGATCGCCTCGCTCTGACCGCGGCCCCGGGGTGGGCGGCCGCCCACCCCGGGGTACGGCTCAGTCGGGCTGGGCGATCCGGCCGAACCGCGACTCCTGCGGGTCGGCGAACACGTGCAGCCCGAACCGCGACGACAGCTCCCGGCAGACCGCGACGCCGCGCACCGAGTTGCCGTGCCGGTCCAGGCCGGGGGAGTACACGCCGAGCCCGAACCAGCGCGGCAGCACCCCCATGATCCCGCCGGACACCCCGCTCTTGGCCGGGATGCCGACGTCGTGCGCCCACTCGCCCGCGGCGTCGTACATCCCGCACATGCTCATCACGCTGATCACAGTGCGCAGGTGCTCGCGGGGCAGCGCCCGTTCACCGGTCAGCGGGTTGACCCCGCCGTGGGCCAGCGTCGCGCCCATCGCCGACAGCTCCGGCGCGGTCACCGTGATCGAGCAGGCGGCGAGGTAGACGTAGAGGCTGTCGTCGATGTCGCCGTGCAGCATCCCCAGGCTCCGCATGAGGTAGCTGAGCCCGAGGTTGCGGTCGTTGGAGACCAGCTGCTCGTCGAGGACGGCGCGGTCGATCTCCAGCGACGGGTTGCCGGTGTAGACCCGGTTGCGCTCCAGGAGCCGCTCGGCGCGCTCCTCCCTGGTGGCCCCCTTGACCATGTTCGCCGCGACCAGCGCCCCCGCGTTGATCATCGGGTTGAACGGGCGGTTGTGCGTCTCGTCGAAGGTGATGGAGTTGAACGGGTCCCCCGACGGCTCGACCCCGACCCGGCGCAGCGTCTCGGCCAGGCCGTTGTCCTCCAGCGCGAGCCCGTAGGTGAAGACCTTCGAGATCGAGTGCAGCGGGAAGCGGACGTCGCAGTCGCCGACCTGCCACTGCGTGCCGTCGACGTTCGTGCCGGCCAGGCCGAACTCCTCGGCCCGGGCCTCCATCGACGCCGGGTAGTAGCTGACGACCTCCTCGCCGGGCAGCAGGCTGCCACTGCCGGCGGTACAGGTGATGCGGAGGTCCTCGAACTGCTGCTGGACCAGTTCGCGTTCGGCCTGCGCGACCATCGGTGTCCCTTTCGTCGGGGGTGTCCGGTCGCAGAACCTACTGCCCGGGCCGCCGCTGGGCCGGGATCCGGGCCACGGGTCGCCACAGCCGCTCCCAGCCCATGTCCGCGAAGCAGGGCCCCTGGACGGCCTCGGAGAACTTGATGTCGTTGTGCCCGGCGTTCCACTCCAGTACGACGGGCCGCCCGTCGGCGTCGACGGCCAGGTCCCACCCGACGCAGCGCGCGAACGGCATCCCCCGGTGCAGCTCCAGCACCGCCGCGACGCACCCGTCGAAGCCCGGCACGGTGGTCCCCGTGAACCCCGCACCGGAGTCGGGGTGGGCGTCGACGCGCGTCCAGCGCGGGGTCAGGCCGTGGTCGGCGAGCCGGCCGGTCATGGTGTCCACGGCGACGCGCACGTGGCTGTCGGAGCGCACGTGGGTGTCGGCGGCGCGCCCGAACCGCAGGTAGGCGGCCCGGACCGAGGCGACGCCGTCGTCGGTCACGACGGTGGTGACCCGCATCGTCGCCACCGAGCCCGGGGTGAACCCCGCCAGCAGCGGGTGCTGGTCGACCCAGCTCTGGAACACCCCCGACGGCAGCCCGTCGAGCTCGGCGGGGTCGAACCCCGACCGGTGCAGCACCCGCACCCCGGCGCCCTGGATCGAGTCGTCGGACTTGAACACTGCCCGGTCGGAGCCGGCGAACAGCACCGACGCGAGCCCGGCGCGGTCGAGGTGGCGCAGGTCGCGGTCGTAGAGGCCGCCGTTGACCCAGTAGGCGACGTCGGCGATCAGGTCGGACCGCAGCAGCCGCCGCGACAACGGCTTGAGCTTCGAGACCTCGCCGTAGGGCCCCTGCACGGCGGGGAGCACGACCCGGCCGTAGTAGTTGTCGGGGATCCAGCCCTCCCGGAACTCCCCGGCCACCGCGGCGTAGACCCGCAGCCAGGGGGCGTAGCCGCGCCAGCCCAGCACGTCGCCGGCCCAGGCGTCGCACGCCGGGGCCAGCGCCGGGTCGGACGGACCGCGCTCGGCCTCGATCGTGGCGAGGAGCGCCGCCGCCTCCCCGCGGTGGCGGCGGTGGAACCGGATGGCCCCGGCCCGGCGCAGCGCCCGGTCCGCGACGACGTCCAACGTGGCCATGCGTGCCTGCTCCCGGTGTCGACGACGATGTCCCGCAGAGGACTCGCCCGCCGCGCCGGAACGTTTCCCGGACGTCAGAGCCCGTCGGGCAGCCAGCCGTCGCCGGAGGGGTACATCTCGGTCGCCTCCTCCCGCCGGCCCGGGCGCACGATCCGGCCCAGCCGCGACTCCGACGGGTCGGCGAACACGTGCAGCCCGAACCGGTCCGACAGCTCCCGGCACACCGCGACCCCGCGCACCGAGTTGCCGTGCCGGTCCAGCCCGGGGGAGTAGACGCCGACCCCGATCGCGTCCGGGATCGCCGCCAGGATCGCCCCGGACACACTCGACTTGGCCGGGATGCCGACCTCGTAGGCCCACTGCCCGGCGGCGTCGTACATGCCGCACATGCTCATCACGCTGAGCACGTCACGGGTGTAGGTCCGCGGCAGCGCAGGCACCCCGGTGAACGGGTTCGCCCCGCCCCGGGCCAGGGTCGCCGCCATCGTCGACAGCTCCGCGGCGGTGACGGTCACCGAGCAGGCCGCCAGGTAGACGTACAGGTTGTCCTCGATGTTGCCGTGCAGCATCCCCAGGCTGCGCATCAGGTAGGACAGCGCGACGTTGCGGTCGTTGGAGACCAGCTGCTCGGCGAGGACGTCCTCGTCGACGGCCAGGTCGGGGTTGCCCGCGTAGATCCGCAGCCGGGTCAGCAGCCGCTCGACCTTCTCCTCCCTGGTGGCGCCGTGCACCAGGTTCACCGCGACCAGCGCCCCCGCGTTGATCATCGGGTTGAACGGGCGGTGGTTGACCTCGTCGAAGCTGATCGAGTTGAACGGGTCGCCGGAGGGCTCGACCCCGACCCGCAGCAGGACCTCCTCGCGGCCGTTGTCCTCCAGCGCCAGGCCGTAGGTGAACACCTTGGAGATCGAGTGCAGCGGGAAGCGGACCCCGGCGTCGCCGACCTCCCACTGGGTGCCCTCGATGTCGGTGGCGGCCAGCCCGAACAGCTGCGCCTGCCCGGCCATCGACGGCGGGTAGTACGCGACGACCCGCCCGTCGGGCACCCCGCCGGGGCTCCCGACCGCCCCGTGCAGCTCCTCGAGCTGCCGCTGCACGATCGCGCGCTCGGTCTGCTGCTCCATCGGCGCCCCTCTCGCGGACCGGTCCGTCCGGTGCGGAGCGCAAACTAGATCACCGGTGCCGGGTCACTCGATCCCGGGCATGATCCGGCGGCGCAGCTCGGCCAGCTCGTCCTGCACCTCCGGGTCGGCCGGACCCGCCTTCTCCGGCGCCGGGGCGATGCCCATCGACCGCAGCAGCCCGGTCGCGGCCGCGGCCGGGTCCCCGGTCTCCCCGAGCACCGGGTGCAGACCCTGGTCGGCCAGGTGGTGGAACACCAGGTTCACCACGGTCCACGGGTTGAACGTCTCCTGCTCACCGGACATGCGCCACCTCCACGTGCCGGTACGGCCGCGGCGCCGCACCCGGGGTCGAGCCTTTGCCGTCCGCGCGCCGCCGTCAACGACCCTGTCGCAGGATGAGACACCCCGGCGCGGTCCCGGGTGCCCGCGGCCCGGGGCGCCCGATCCGTCCCGTCCGGCCTGGCTACGATGCCCGTCGTGTCCTCCGCCCGCGCCGAGCGACTGGTCAACCTGGTGCTCTGCCTGATGTCGACGCGCCAGTACCTGTCCGCGGAGCGGATTCGGTCCATCGTCCCCGGCTACGCCGACGGCACCGGCGACGAGGCGTTCTTCCGGATGTTCGAGCGGGACAAGGCCGAGCTGCGCGAGCTGGGCGTGCCCCTGGAGACCGGCCACAACTCGGTGTTCGACACCGTGGAGGGCTACCGGATCGCCCGGGCCGACTACGAGCTCGGCGAGATCCATCTCGACCCGGACGAGGCGACCGTCGTCGCGCTGGCCGGGAACCTGTGGGACTCCCCGGAGCTGGCCGGCGCCGCGCACGGGGCGCTGGTGAAGCTGCGGGCCGCGGGCGTCGAGGTCGCCGAGACCCCGGCCGCGGCGATCCGCCCCGGGGCCGCCGCGGGCGAGCCGGCCCTCGCGCCGCTGCTGGGCGCGGTGCGCACCGGCCGCGTCGTCACCTTCGACCACCGCCGCGGCGGCCCCACCGGGGAGCTGGTGCGGCGCACCGTCGAGCCGTGGGGCGTGGTGTCGTTCCGGGGCCGCTGGTACCTGGTGGGCCACGACCGCGACCGCGACGACGTGCGCTGCTTCCGGCTCTCCCGCGTCGAGGGCCCGGTGCGTGCCGTCGGGCCGGAGGGCGCGGTCACCGTGCCCGAGGGCGTCGACCTGCGGGCGCTGGTGCGTGCCTCGGCGGGCCCGCAGCCGGTGTCGGGCACCGCACGGGTCTGGGTCGCGGCGGGGCGCGCGGCCGGGCTGCGCCGCACCGGCCGCGAGCGCGGGCCGCGCGAGCACGCCGGACGGCCGGGCGTGGAGATCGAGCTGGACCTGCGCGACCGGGGCACGGTCGCGCGCTGGCTGGCCGGGCACGGCCCGGACGTCGCCGTCCTCGACCCGCCGGAGCTGGCCCGCGCGGTCCGCGAGCTGTGGGAGGCCGCGCTGGGCGCCGGTGCCCTCGGGAGCCGCACGTGAGCCGCCAGGGCGTCGCCCAGCGCCTGCCCCGGCTGCTGTCGCTGGTGCCCTATCTGCGGGCGCACCCCGGGGTGCCGGTCGCCGAGGCCGCCGCGGACTTCGGTGTGGACGAGCGGCAGCTGCGCAAGGACCTGGAGCTGCTGTGGATGTGCGGGCTGCCCGGTTACGGGCCGGGTGACCTGGTCGACCTGTCCTTCGCCGGGGACACCGTCGACGTCGTCTTCGACGCCGGGCTGACCCGGCCGCTGCGCCTGACCACGACCGAGGCGACCGCGCTGCTCGTGGCGCTGCGGATGCTGCACCAGACCGCCGGGGTGGTCGACTCCGACGCCGTCGGGCGGGCCATCGCGAAGGTCGAGGCCGCGGTGGGGGAGGCGGCCGGTCCGGGCGGGCTGGTCACCGTCGAGTCCGGGATCGGCGAGCGCGACACCACCGCCGTCGTGCGCCGGGCGCTGGACCGCGGGCGCGCGCTGCGCATCGTCTACTTCACCGCGGGCCGTGACGCGGTGTCCCGCCGCGACGTCGACCCGATGCGGCTGGTCGTCAGCGGCGGGCGCGGCTACCTGGAGGCGTGGTGCCGCCGCGCCGAGGACGTGCGGATGTTCCGCCTGGACCGGGTGGAGCAGGCCGAGGAGCTCGACGAACCGGCCCGCGCCCATCCCGAGGCCCGGCCCGTCGACGTCTCGCACGGGCTGTTCAGCCCGCGCGCCGAGCACCGGTACGCGGTCCTGGAGCTCGACCCGGACGCGCACTGGGTCGCCGAGTACTACCCGGTCGACGAGGTGCGCACCGGTGCCGGCGAGCTGGTCGAGGGCGACCCGCCGCCCGGCGCGCCGGACCCGGTGCCCGCCGCGGCGGGCGGCGACGACCGGCTGCGGGTGCTGCTCCGCTTCGCCGACGACGACTGGCTGGTCCGCCTCGTGCTCGGGCTCGGTGGCGCGGCCCGCATCGTCGAGCCCCCGGAGCTGGCGACGGCGGTGCGCGAACGGGCCCGCGAGGCCCTGCGGATCGCCGACGCATCACCCTGAGTCACCTCGATTACCCCGGGAGGGGGTATGCGACAGGATGACGACGGCGGAGTGAACACCGGGTGACCGGAGCCACGTCCCGGGACGGGGGGACCGGGCGACCGATTCGCCCGTGTCTACACTCGGTGGCGACCCGGCCCGATCGACGCGAGGTGGACCCATGCCCGGTGGCTACGAGTGGCTGATCATCATCGCCGTTCTGCTCCTGCTGTTCGGCGCGAAGAAGCTGCCCGAGATGGCACGGTCGGTCGGTCAGTCCGCCCGCGTGTTCAAGGGCGAGATGAAGGGCCTCAAGGACGACGACGCCCGTACCCGGCAGGCCGAGGAGTCCAAGCCCGCCCAGGAGCTGCCCGCGGCCGCCCCGGCGCCGCAGCAGACCGCCCCGGCCCCGCAGCAGACGCCGCAGCCGCCGTCGGCGCAGGCCACCGACCGGCCCGCCGGTCCGACCGCCTGAGGCACCTCCTCCCGTGAAGGCACCGTTCCGTCGGAAGCGCAGGCTCAACCCCGACGGGACCATGACCCTGATCGAGCACCTCTACGAGCTGCGCAACCGGCTCGGCATCTCGCTCGCCGCGATCGTGGTGACGACGGTGTTCGGCTACATCTGGTTCGAGGTCTCGTTCTTCGGTTTCCCGAGCCTGGGTGAGCTGCTCAAGGAGCCGTACTGCTCGCTGCCGCCCTCGGCGCGCGCGTCGCTGACGGCCGACCCGAACGCCTGCACCCTGCTCGGCACCACCCCGTTCGACCAGTTCATGCTGCGCCTGAAGGTCGGGGCGACGGCCGGGGTGATCCTGGCCTGCCCGATCTGGCTCTACCAGCTGTGGGGCTTCATCACCCCGGGCCTGCTGAAGAAGGAGCGCCGCTACGCGCTGGGCTTCGTCTCGGTGGCCGCGGTGCTGTTCGTCGCCGGCGCGGTGCTCGCCTACCTGATCATCCCGCAGGCGCTCGGCTTCCTGCTGACCATCGGTAGCGAGATCCAGACGACGGCGCTGACCGGCACGTCGTACTTCTCGCTGGTCGTGAACCTGATCATCATCTTCGGGGTCAGCTTCCTGATCCCGCTGCTGGTCGTCGCGCTCAACGCGGCCGGGGTCGTGTCCTACGACGTGCTCCGCCGCTCCCGGCGCGGGCTGATCTTCGGGCTGTTCTGCTTCGCCGCGATCGCCACGCCCGGCCAGGACCCGATCTCGATGCTGGCGCTGGCGTTCGCGCTGACCCTGCTGTTCGAGGCGGCCATCCAGGTCTGCCGGATCACCGACCGCCGCCGGGCCCGCCGGCGCGCCGCCGAGGGCTGGGACTCCCTGGACCCGGACGAGCCCTCGCCGCTGGACACGACGCCGTCGCCGATCGAGGGGCCGTCGCGGATCGAGCCGTCCCGGATCGAGGCCCCCGCGCCGGTGTCGACCACCCGGACCCCCGTCGTCGCCCCGGACGGCGGCACCACGGGTGCGGCGAACGGCCGCACCGGGGGTGCCGGGACCAACGGGACCGCCCCCGAGCCGCCCCGCTACGACGACATCACCTGACCGGGGCGGTGCCGCGGATCCCCCCGCGGCCCCGTCCGGCACGGCTCCGTAGGCTTGCCCCCCGGATCGGGTCGGGCGGCACTGAGGAGCGGGTCGGGACAGATGAAGTACAACCGGGTGGTCATCAAGCTCAGCGGACAGGCGATGGCCGGTGCCGACGGCTTCGGGTTCTCCGCGCAGGCCCTGTCCCACCTCGCCGACCAGATCCGGCAGATGCGCGCGCTGGGGGTGCAGGTCGCGGTCGTCGTCGGCGGCGGGAACGTGTTCCGCGGCAACCGCTCCGAGACCTGGGGGATCGACCGCGTCGAGGCCGACAACATCGGCATGCTCGGCACCGTGATCAACGGTCTCCTGCTGCGCGGCAAGCTCTCCGCGGGCGGTGAGGAGAACGTCCGCGTGATGACCGCGATCCCGATCAACGCCGTCGCCGAGCCGTTCCTGCGGCTGCGCGCCAAGCGGCACCTGGAGAAGGACGCCATCCTGATCTTCTCCGGCGGCAACGGGCAGCCGTTCATCACCACCGACTACCCGAGCGTGCAGCGCGCCCTGGAGATCGGCGCGGACGCGCTGCTGGTGGCCAAGCACGGCACCGACGGCGTCTACGACACCGACCCGCGCACCAACCCCGACGCCCGCCGCTACGAGCGCCTGCCCTACGACGAGGTGCTGTCGCGCCGGCTGGCCGTGATGGACCAGACCGCGTTCATCCTGGCCCGCGACCACGGCCTGCCGCTGCACGTGTTCGACATCGAGAAGGACGGCCTGATGGCCGCCATCTGCCGCGGTGAGCACCACGGCACGGAGATCAACCCCGACATCGTCGAGGCGGAGTTCGCCCACCCGGAGTAGCCCGGCGGTGCCACGTGGCCCGGCTCACGCCGTGACGGAGCAGGGTGTCGGTGCCGTGTGACAGCCTGGGGCCGTGAATGGTTCCGCCGCCGACCCGGCCGCCGCGTACGCGGCGGCGAAGGCCCGCGCCGCCTACCCGCGGCTGGCCGAGTTCACCGGTCTGATGCCCTTCGACCTGGACCCGTTCCAGCGCGAGGCGTGCGAGGCCCTGGAGGACGGCCACGGCGTCCTGCTCTGTGCACCCACCGGCGCCGGCAAGACCGTCGCGGGAGAGTTCGCCGTGCACCTGGCCCTGTCCGAGGGCCGCAAGTGCTTCTACACCACGCCGATCAAGGCGCTGTCCAACCAGAAGTACGCCGACCTGGTCGCCCGCTACGGCGCGGACGCGGTCGGCCTGCTCACCGGCGACACCGCGGTGAACGGCGACGCCCAGGTGGTCGTGATGACCACCGAGGTGCTCCGCAACATGATCTACGCGGACTCCGACAAGGCGGCGAACCGGCGGCTGGACCACCTCGGCTACGTGGTGATGGACGAGATCCACTACCTGGCCGACCGGTTCCGCGGCGCGGTCTGGGAGGAGGTCATCCTCCAGTTGCCCGAGCACGTCGCGGTCGTCGGGCTCTCGGCCACGGTCAGCAACGCCGAGGAGTTCGGCGACTGGCTGGTCGAGGTCCGCGGCGACACCCGCGTGGTGGTCGACGAGCACCGCCCGGTGCCGCTGTGGCAGCACATGATGGTCGGCAACCGGCTGTTCGACATGTTCGGCGAGCGGAGCACCCCCGGCGGGCCCGGTGAGGTCGTCGTCGACCCGGAGCTGGTCCGCTACACCCGCGAGATGGCGCGGCGGGACTTCACCACCTCACGCGGCTCGGACCGGGCGGGCGACCGCGGGCCGCGCGGCCGGGGTGGTCCGCAGCGCGGCCGCACCCGGGGCGGGAAGACCGACTCCACGGCCGTCGTCGGGCGGGGGCCGCGCGGGGGCGGGCCGTCGCGCGGTGGGTTCCGGCCGCCGTCGCGGGTGCAGGTGATCGACCGGCTCGACCGCGAGGGGCTGCTGCCCGCGATCACGTTCGTCTTCTCCCGCGCCGGCTGCGACGCCGCGGTCGGCCAGTGCGTGCGGGCCGGGGTGCGTCTGACGGTGCCCGAGGAGGTCGACGAGATCCGCCGGATCGTCGAGAAGCACACCGGCGACCTGCCGCAGGCCGACCTCGGCGTGCTCGGGTACTGGGAGTGGCGCGAGGCCCTCGAACGCGGCGTCGCCGCCCACCACGCCGGGCTGCTGCCGGCGTTCAAGGAGACCGTCGAGGAGCTCTTCGTCGCCGGCCTGGTGCGCTGTGTGTTCGCCACCGAGACCCTGGCACTGGGCATCAACATGCCCGCCCGCACCGTCGTGCTGGAGCGGCTGGTCAAGTACAACGGCGAGGCCCACGTCGACCTCACCCCCGGCGAGTACACCCAGCTCACCGGGCGCGCCGGGCGACGCGGGATCGACGTCGAGGGCCACGCCGTGGTGCTGTGGGCGCCCGGCATGGACCCGGAGCAGGTCGGCGGGCTGGCCTCCACCCGCACCTACCCGCTGCGCAGCTCGTTCCGGCCGGTCTACAACATGTCCGTCAACCTGGTCGGGCGCCTGGGCACCGACGCCGCCCGCGAGCTGCTGGAACGCTCCTTCGGACAGTTCCAGGCGGACCGGTCGGTGGTCGGGCTGGCCCGGCGGATCGACCGCAACACCGAGGCCCTGGACGGCTACCGGGAGGCGATGAGCTGCCACCTCGGCGACTTCGCCGAGTACGCCGACCTGCGCAGGCGCATCGCCGACCGGGAGAAGTCGCTGCGCCGCCAGAACACCGTCGCCGCCCGCGACGAGGCCTCGGAGTCGCTGCGCGAGCTGCGCCCCGGCGACGTGATCGCGGTGCCCTCGGGCAAGCGCGCCGGGATCGCCGTGGTGCTGGACCCGGGGATCGGGGCGGTGTCGGCCGCGGGCCGCGACGCCGAGGTCCGGCCGCTGGTGTGCACCGAGGACCGCTGGGCGGGACGGCTGTCGGCGGCGGACTTCCCGGACGCGGTGGAGGTGCTGGGCCGGATCAAGCTGCCGAAGCGGGTCGAGCACCGCTCCCCGCAGGTCCGCCGGGACCTGGCCTCCTCGCTGCGTGCCTCCCGGCTGGGGGAGGGGCGCGCCCTCGGGCGTCGTCGCCGGCCCGGGGTGCAGGACGACCCGGAGCTGTCGACCCTGCGCCGGGCCCTGCGCGCGCACCCCTGCCACGGGTGCGACGACCGCGAGGCGCACGCCCGCTGGGCGGAGCGGCACGCGAGGCTGGAGCGGGAGACCGAGACGCTGCGGCAGAAGGTGCGGGCCACGACGCACTCGCTGGCCCGGGCCTTCGACCGGATCCGCGCGCTGCTCGCCGAGCGCGGCTACCTCGTCCCGGCCGGGGAGACCGAGCCCGGCGAGGAGGAGATCACCGCGCACGGACGGGTCCTGGCCCGGCTGTGGGGCGAGTCGGACCTGCTGGCCGCCGAGTGCCTGCGGCACGGCGCCTGGGACGGCCTGGAGCCCGACGAGCTGGCCGCGGTCGTCTCGGCGCTGGTCTACGAGTCCCGCCGCGACGACGCACCGATGCCGCGGCTGCCCACCGGCCCGGTGTCCGACGCCCTGGAGCGCACCGTGCGGCTGTGGGAGGAGCTCGACGCCGACCAGCGCCGGCACAAGGCCGAACGCACCCGCGCACCCGACCTGGCCTTCGCCTGGCCGATGCACCGGTGGGCGCGCGGCGAGTCCCTGGCACAGGTCCTGGAGGCCGCCGAACGGAACGGGCACGAGCTGTCCGCGGGCGACTTCGTACGCTGGACCCGGCAGGTCCTCGACCTGCTCGACCAGATCGCCGGGGTCGCCGGGCGGTCGAGCGCGGTCGGGAAGGCGGCCCACCGGGCCTCCGGTGCGGTCCGGCGCGGCGTGGTCGCGGCCGGTATGCAGTAGCAGTCACGAGCAGCACCAGCAGTCACGACGGCACGACGAGAGAGACGGGCGGACGAGTAGGCGATGAACAACCCGCAGGGACCGGACCGGCATCCCGAGGATGCCGCGGAGCGGACCGGGGAGATCCCCGCCTGGGGCACGCCGCCGCCCGGCGGGTGGGGCGCCGACCCCGAGACCACCGGAGCCTGGTCCCCCGACCACGACGACCGTGACGGCTGGGCCGCCCACGACGCCGGCGGCGCACCCGCGCAGGGCACCGGCGGCTGGGACGCCGTCCCGCCCGCGGGCGGACGCCACAGCGGCGACACCGGCGGCTGGGCCGCCCACGACGGGTCCGCCGGGGACCCGGCCCGCGGTGAGTCGCTGTGGGGCGACGAGGCAGGCGCCGACACCGGCACCGACGGCGGATGGGCCGTCCCGACCGGGCGCCGCGCCCGTCGCCGGGCCGCCGAGGCCGGAGCCCCCACCGACGCCGTCCCCGCGTCGTCGCCCGGGTCGCCCTGGGCCGACGCGCAGACCACCGCGGCCGTCCCGGCCGACGGCGGGTCCGGGCCGGGCGGGTGGCAGCAGAACCCCGGCCCCGGTGAGGACGAGCCCTGGGTCTCCCGGGACGCGGTCCGCTCCCCGTCGCGGACGCGGCTGTACGTCCTGGCCGGGGTCGGCGCCGTGGTGGTGGCCGCACTCGTGGTCGGTGCGCTGTTCTGGGCGGGCGTGCTCGGCAGCGACCGGCTCGACCGCACCGCGCTGCAGGCCGGGGTCAACCAGGTCCTCACCCAGGATTACGGGCTGCAGGTCGGTGCGATCGCCTGCCCGGAGGACGTCGAGGTGTCGGCCGGCACACAGTTCACCTGCCAGGCCGTCGTCGACGGCGAGCAGGTCGAGGTCCCCGTGGTCGTGACCAGCGACCAGGGCGACTACCAGGTCGGGCGGGTCTGACCGGGCCGCGGTGACGGGCCGGGTAATCGGCTGGCGCGCGGGGCGCGCGGACGCGAGGCTCGTCGGATGTGAGCCCCGATGACCCGTTCGCCCCGCACCCCGCCCCGCCGACCGTCGCCCCCCACACGGTCCGCACCCTGACCGACCCCGCCGACCGGCGCCGCGCGTTCGACCTGTTCCTGGGCACCCTGCACCACGGCCCGATCACCGACGACGCGTGGGAGGCCCACGGGCAGGCCCCCGACGAGCACTGGCTCGGCGTCGCCGACCCCTCCGGTGCGCTCGTCGGGTCGGCGTACTCCTTCCCGACCCGGCTGACCCTGCCCGGCGGGGCCCGGGTCCCCGCCGCCGCGGTCAGCGGCGTCGGGGTGCGACCCGACCGGACCCGCGCCGGGCGCCTGACCGCGCTCATGCGCGCCCAGCTGACCGCGGCCCGCGACCGCGGCGACGTCGCCGCCGTGCTCCGCGCGTCGGAGGCCGGCATCTACGGCCGCTTCGGCTACGGCGTCGCCTCCCGCGCCGACCAGGTCCGCGTCACGGCGGGAGCCGTGTGGCGCCCGGAGGCCCCGGCCGGGGGCACGGTGCGGATGCTCGACCCCGACGAGGCGACCGCGCTGCTGCCCGGCCTGCAGGAACGCCTCGCCGCGGACCGCCCGGGCGGGATGACCCGTTCCGCGCGCTGGTGGCGGCGGGCGCTGCGCCCCGCGGGCCCGCCCGCCGGCGAGTACAAGGGCGTGGCGGTGCACACCGGCACCGACGGCGTCGACGACGGGTTCGTGGTGTGGGGCGTCGCGGAGGGCGACCTGGCCACCGGCGGCACGGACGAGGTCCGGCTGCAGCAGCTCTGGGCCGCCGGGCCGGCCGCGACGGCCGGGCTGTGGCGGTTCCTGACCGGCCTCGACCTGGCCGGCGCGGTGACGAGCTGGGCACGCCCCCTCGACGAGGACCTCGACCTGGTGCTGGCCGACTCCCGGGCCCACCGGGTCACCGGCCGCGGCGACGACCTGTGGCTGCGCCTGCTCGACCCGGACGCGGCGCTGCGGGCCCGCGCCTGGGGTCCGGGCGGGCCGGTCGTGCTGCGGGTGCACGACGCGTTCCTGGGCGACACCGGCACCTGGCGTCTCGCCGACGGCGCCGCCGAGCCCGCCGCCGGCGCCGACCCGGACCTGGAGTGCGCCGTCGACGCGCTGGCGGCGGCGTTCCTCGGGGACCGGTCGCCGTCGTCGCTGGTGGCGGCGGGCCGCTGGCGCGAGCTCACCCCCGGCGCCCGGGTCCGGGCGGACGCGCTGTTCGCGGTGCCCGGACCGGCGCCGTGGTGTGGCACGTTCTTCTGAGCGTCCCCGGCCGCGACGCGGACGCTCAGGCCCGGCGGCGGGCCCGGACGACCGCGTCGTGGCCGGTCACCGTGCTGCCGTCGGGCAGCGTCACCGGCCGCGGCCGCGCGTCGGCGACCAGCACCTCCCACCGGTCCGGGTCGAGCGCCCCGGCGAGCTCGTGCTCGTCGGGGAACAGCTCCGGCTCCGGCGGGCGCGGGATCCCGGCGGCCAGGTCGCGCGGGTGGTGCAGCACCAGTAGCAGCGTCCCGCCGGGTGCGACGGCGTCGGCGAGCGCGGTGTACAGCGAGCGGCGCACGTCCGGGGGCAGGTGCAGGAACTGGGTGTTGACCAGGTCGTAGACGCCCGCGGCGGGCGGGTCGGAGCGCAGGTCGGTCGCGGTGAGGGTGACCGCGTCGGCCCACCCGGCCCGCTGCACGGCGGCCCGGGCCCGCTCCACCGCGACGGGGGAGACGTCGACGGCGTCCACCCGCCAGCCCCGCGCGGCGAGCCAGACCGCGTCGCCGCCCTCCCCGCAGCCGACGTCGAGGGCCCGCCCGGGCGGCAGGTCCGCGGCCTCGGCGACGAGGGCGGCGTTGGCGTCGCCGCTCCAGATCTGCGGGCGGGTGTCGTAGTGGGCGTCCCAGAACGCCGCGGACCAGCGGTCCTCGGTCACGGTGGCTACTCCGGTGGGTCGGGTGGGCGGGGTGGGCGCAGCGGCTGTGCTGGTGCCGGTGGTGAGTCCGTGCACCCGGTCGCCCGCGACGAGCGCGGCGACCCGGCGCTCGGACGCGGCACCGAACGGGTCTGCGGGAGAGGAGGTCATGGGACCACCCTGCGCGCCACGGCGCGACACTGGCAAACATCGTTGCCGGGATGGCAAACTGCCCGGTGTGAACGAGGCGATCGCGGACACCCTGGCCGGCGTCGGCCCCCGGCTGGCCGGGCTGCGCACCGCGCACGGCATGACCCTGGCCGACCTGTCCGAGGCCACCGGCATCTCGGTGAGCACGCTGTCGCGCCTCGAGTCCGGCGGGCGCCGCCCGACCCTGGAGCTGCTGCTCCCGATCGCGGCCGCCCACCAGGTGCCGCTCGACGAGCTCGTCGCGGCCCCACCGGTCGGCGACCCACGGGTGCGGCTGCGGCCGCGCCGGGCCAACGGGATGACCGTCGTCCCGCTGACCGAGCGCCCCGGCGGGCTGCAGGCGTTCAAGATGCTCATCCCGTTCCGCGGCGACGAGCCCGACCCGCGGGTGCACGAGGGCTACGAGTGGCTCTACGTCCTCGACGGCAGGCTGCGCCTGGTCCTCGGCGGGCACGACGTCGTGCTCGGCGCCGGGGAGGCCGCCGAGTTCGACACCCACGTCCCGCACTGGTTCGGCTCCGCCGACCGCGACCGCGCCGTCGAGCTGCTCAGCCTGTTCGGCCCGCAGGGCGAGAAGATCCACACCCGCGCCGCGCCGCGTGAGCGCCGCACCGGCGGCCACGGCGGCTGAGCCTCAGTCGAAGAACGCGGGCACGTCCACCGGGCCGCCCGCCTCGGCGAACTCCGCCGCGACCGCCCCGCGCAGCGCCGCGTCGTGCAGCAGGTCGGCCACCACCGTCGCCAGCCCGGCGGCGCCGTCGAGCACCGCGCGGTCCCCGGCCGCACCCGCCGCGGCCTCGGCGAACCCGGTGGTGTGCAGCGCGGTGCCCGGCTCCGCGATCGCGATCATCGGATGGATCGACGGCACCCGCAGCGAGACGTTGCCCAGGTCGGTCGACCCGGTCTCGGACTCCGGCACCACCCCGCGCGGGTACACCGTGCGCCCCCGCCCGGCCTGGTGCACCGCCCAGCGCGCGGCGAGGGTCCGGTTGTGGCGGATCGGCAGGTACGGCGGGCGCGGGTCCCACTCCAGGGTGTGGCCGCAGCCGGTCATCGCCGCCGCCGCGACGGCGATCGCCTCCACCCGCGTGGTCAGGTCCCGCAACGTCTCCGGGTGCTGCGAGCGCAGGTAGTAGCGCGCCGACGCCCGCTCCGGCACGACGTTGGGCGCCTGCCCGCCGTCGACGACGATGCCGTGCACCCGGTCCCCGTCGGGGATGTGCTGGCGCAGCATCGCGATCCCCTGGTAGCCCAGGACGACCGCGTCCAGGGCGTTGCGGCCGCGGTGCGGTTGGGCCGAGGCGTGCGCGGCGACCCCGTGGTAGGTCACCTCCAGCTGGCGGCGCCCCAAGAACGGGTGGTCGGCGATGTCGTGGGCGAACGGGTGCAGCATCACCGCGGCGTCGACGCCGTCGAAGGCACCGTCGCGGGCCATCGTCTCCTTCCCGCCCCCGCCCTCCTCCGCGGGCGTGCCGAGCAGCACCACGGTGCCGCCGACCGGGTGCGCGGAGAGCACCCGCGCCAGCGCCAGGAACGCGCCCACCGCCGCCGAGCAGATCACGTTGTGCCCGCAGGCGTGCCCGATGCCGGGCAGCGCGTCGTACTCGGCGAGCACCGCGACCGTCGGGCCGTCCCCGGAGCCGAGCGTCGCCCGCAGCGCCGTGTCGAGCCCGTGCACGCCGACGGCGGCGTCGATCCCGTGCCCGGCCAGCAGCGCGGCCACCGCGGCGACCGAGCGGTGCTCGGAGAACGCGGTCTCCGGGTGGGCGTGCAGGTCGTGCGACAACGCCAGCAGCTCGTCCCGCAGCTCCTCGACCGCGTCCGCCACCGCCTCCCGCACCGCGGCGGGGGCGCCGTCGTGGGGGGAGGTGATCGGCTCGGCCGCCGCCGCGCGCACCGCGGTCTCCCGGGCCACGGCCTCGTCGTACGCCGACGACGGCGGGATCGGCAGCCCGTGGTCCGGGCAGGTCACGACGACGCCGCCGCGTCCAGGGCCTTCCGCAGTCGCCCCACCGAGGACTCCAGACCCCACCGCCGTGCCAGCTCGTCGAGCCGGTCCGGGTCGGCGAACGCCGCCGGGAGCACGTCGTCGCGGCTCAGGTCGACCTCGGCGTCGGTCCGCACCCGCACCACCGGCTCGACGACGTCGAGGTAGTCCCGCGCCGCCGCCAGCTTCGCCCGCGGCCCCGCCCCGATCCGGGTGTCGCCGTCGCCGACCGCGGCCAGCAGCTCCGCCCACGAGCCGAACCGGCCCACCAACGTCGCCGCGGTCTTCGCACCGACCCCGGGCACGCCGGGCAGCCCGTCGGAGGGGTCCCCGCGCAGCATCGCCATCTCCGCGTACGCCGCGCCCGCCCGCTCCCGGGGCACCCCGAACTTCTCCGCGACGTCGTCCGGGCCCAGGTTCTCGGCCTTGTTCAGCCCGCGGCCGATGTAGAGCAGCCGCACCGGCGGGGCGTCGCGCACGATCTGCATGAGGTCCCGGTCCCCGGACACTCCCAGCACCGGGTCGACGGCCTCGCGGTGGGCCAGGGTCCCGATCACGTCGTCGGCCTCGCAGCCCACGGCCCCACCGGTGGCGATCCCCGCCGCCGCCAGCACCTCCATGATCAGCGGCACCTGCGGGGCGAGGGTGTCCGGCACCTCCTCGGGCACCCCGGCCGGCACCTCGTCGCCGGCCCGGCCCGCCTCCACCCGGTGCGCCTTGTACGACGGCAGCGCGTCCACCCGGAACGCCGGCCGCCAGTCCAGGTCCAGGCAGGCCACCAGCCGCACCGGGCGGTGCTCGGTGACCAGCCGCGCGATCATGTCGGTGAACCCGCGCACCGCGTTCACCGGCGTCCCGTCCGGGGCGGTGACGCTCTCCGGCACGCCGAAGTAGGCACGGAAGTACATGCTCGCGGAGTCCAGCAGCATCAGCGGGCGCTCACTCATGCCGCGAGTCTGGCACCGCCGCCGTACCCGGGTGGGCGCCGCACCCGCGCGGACCGTGCAGAATGCCCGGTGTGGAGAACAGCGGAACCACCACGAACAGCGGACCTGCTGCGGTCACCGGGCGCGACGACTGGACCGCCGAGCGGGACCTGTTCGTCGTCACCGAGCAGCGCGGCGGCCCCGCCGAGGACGCCCTGGCCGACACCGGCCCGCTCGCCCGCGAGTTCGCCGCGCTCACCGGCGCACTGCTCGCCTCCGGCTCGGTCGCCGACGTCCTCGCCCGGGTCGTCGCCGCGGTCCGCCGGGTCGTGCCCGGCGCGGACATGGTCAGCGTCACCCTCCGCGACGACGACGGCCGCTTCCACACCCCCGTCGAGACCGACCCCGCCGCCTCCTCGATCGACGAGGCCCAGTACGCCAGCGGCCGCGGCCCCTGCGTCGAGGCCGCCCGCGCCGACGGCCCCGCGCTGGCCTCCTCCGACGACCTCGCCGCCGAGAGCCGCTGGAGCGACTTCGCCCACGCCGCCGTCGGGCACGGGTTCCACTCGGTGCTGGCGGTCTCGCTGATCCCCAACGCCGAGCCGCCGCGGCTGCCCGGCGCGCTCAACGTCTACGCCACCGACCGCCGGGCGTTCACCTCCGCCGACCGCGACCGGCTGATGCTGCTCGCCACGCACGCGTCGCTGGCCCTGGCCACCTGCGTCGCCGTGTCCAACTCCGGGCTCCAGGAGACCCAGCTGCGCCAGGCGATCGCCTCGCGCGACGTGATCGGCCAGGCCAAGGGCATCCTGATGGCGCGCCGCGGGCTCACCGCCGAGGAGGCCTTCGACGTGCTCCGCCGCACCTCCCAGGACCTCAACGTCAAGCTCGTCGAGCTCGCCGGGACCGTCACCGCGCACCCCACCGCGCTCGACACCGACTGACCCGCCCGCCGGCTCCGCAGGCGTCCGGTCACGCAGCGCGTCCGGACGCCCACCGGCATCCGCCCGGCCCACGCCGCGGTGCTCCGGGTGGCGGTCGTGTACCCCCCGTGCCCGCCTACGCTCACGGTCATGACCGATGCCGTCCCCACCGAGCTGCTCGCCGACCGGCTGCGCCGTGCCGGTGAGCACGCCGCCGAGCAGGGCACCGACGTGCTGTTCCTGACCCCGGGAACCGACCTGCGCTACCTGACCGGGTTCGACGGGTCCTCGCACGAGCGCCTGACCTGTCTGATCGTCCCGGCCGCCGGGCACCGGGCGCCGCCCGCGCTCGTCGTCCCGTCGCTGGAGGCGCCCGGGTTCGCCGGTGTGCCGCTGGAGGCCCTCGGCATCGACCTGGTCACCTGGACCGACGGCGAGGACCCGTACCTGCTGGTCAGCGACCTCGCCGGCGGCCCCACCCGGATGTCGGTCGACGACGACATGCCCGCCCGCCACGTCCTCGGCCTGCGCCACGCCTTCCCCGACGTCCCGCAGTACCTCGGCGGCACCGTGCTGCGCGAGCTCCGCATGCGCAAGGACCCCGCCGAGATCGACCGCCTGCGCGAGGCCGGCGCCGCCATCGACCGGGTGCACCGGCGGATGGGCGAGTTCCTGCGCCCCGGCCGCACCGAGGCCGAGGTCGGCGCCGACATCACCGCCGCGATCGTCGCCGAGGGCCACACCGAGGCCGCGTTCGTCATCGTCGGCTCCGGCCCCAACGGCGCCAGCCCGCACCACGACGTCTCCGACCGCGTGATCGAGGCCGGCGACGTCGTCGTCATCGACATCGGCGGGCCGCTGCCCGGCGGCTACAACTCCGACTGCACCCGCACCTACGCCGTCGGCGGCGAGCCCGGCCCGGAGGTCAAGGAGACCTACGCGGTGCTGCAGGAGGCCCAGGAGCGCGCCGTCGCCGCCGTCCGGCCCGGTGCGACCGCCGCCGACATCGACCGCGCCGCCCGCGAGCACATCGCCTCCGCCGGGCACGGTGAGCACTTCATCCACCGCACCGGGCACGGCATCGGCCTCGACGTGCACGAGGAGCCCTACATCGTCGGCGGCAACGACCTCGTGCTCACCGAGGGCATGACCTTCTCCGTCGAGCCCGGCATCTACCAGGCCGGCAAGTGGGGCGCCCGGATCGAGGACATCGTCGTCGTCACCGCCGACGGCGTGGAGCGGCTCAACACCACCGCCCGCGACCTCGTCGTCCTGTAGCGACCCCCGAGGCGCGTTCGGGGTCACCCTCCGGGTGTTCCCCGAGCGCGCCGGACCCCGGTGGTGCCAGGGTGGGGTAGGTCGAGTCCGCAGTACGAAGGAGAACGCAGTGAGCATGCCCCAGTCCCAGCGCCTGGTCCGGCCCCGCAGCGGGAAGGTGATCGCGGGGGTGTGCGCCGGGCTCGCGGACCGCTTCGGGCTCGGCCGCAACACCGTGCGGTTCCTGTTCGTGCTGTCCTGCCTGCTGCCCGGCCCGCAGTTCGTCATCTACCTCGCCCTCTGGCTGATCATGCCGAGGAGCACGGTCTGACCGAGCGGTGTGAGCGCCGTCGCGGGGCCCCGGTGTGGACCCGCGACGGCGCCCCTGCCATCATCTCCCGCGTGATCGAGCCGACGACCGCCGCCGCGCGCCCCGTGCGCGCCGCCGCATGTCGCTGTCGTCGGGGTCCGTCCCCGCGCGGCTGACACCGCCGTCCCGGCTCACCGTCCATGGACCGCTCGCGCCGCCCGGGTACCGACCCGCTCCGGACCCGTGTCCGTACCGGCCGCCCCGGCCCCGCACGCGAAGCGATCACCAGGTGCACACCCTCTCCGGCCAGACCGTCCTGGCCCTGCACGCCCACCCCGACGACGAGTCGATCTTCACCGGCCTGACCCTGCGCCGCCTCGCCGACGCCGGCGCCCGCGTCGTGCTCGTCATGGCCACCGGCGGTGACCTCGGCGAGTCCCGCCTCCCCCTGGAACCCGGCGAGACCGTCCCCGACCGCCGCCGCCGCGAGCTCACCGACGCCGCCGCCCTGCTCGGCGTGCACCGCCTGGTGCTGCTCGGGCACCGCGACTCCGGCCTGCCCGGCGGCCCCGGCCTGCGCCACCCGCGCGCCCTCGCCGGCGCCGACCCCGTCGCGCTCGGCCGCGCGGTCGCCGAGATCGTCGACGCCGAGGGCGCGGACACCGTCCTGCACGACGACGACGCCGGCATCTACGGCCACCCCGACCACCGCGCCGCGCACGCCGCGGGCGCCATCGCCTGCTCGCTCACCGGCGCCCACGGCTACCGGATGACCGTCGACCGCGAGCACCTCGCGCTGGCCGCGCGCGACCGGCACCTCGTCCACGGCGCCGCGCACGCCGCGGGTGTCGGCTACGGCCGGGTCACCGCCGAGATCGCCGTCGCCGTCGGGGGCGGACCGGCCGAGCTCGCCGTCAAGCGGGCCGCGATGCTCGCCCACGCCAGCCAGATCGCCCCGGACGCGGTCGACGAGGCGGGCTTCGCCGCCGCCTACGGCTACGAGTGGTTCCTCCCCGGTGAGAACACCGGCGGCCGGGCCCGCGGCGGTGTCCTGGAGGCGCTGGGCAACGCCCATCTGCTCGCCGGGACCCGCTGACCGCCGTCCCCGTCCCACACCCGCTCCGGCCCCGGATCGGGCCCCGCGTCCGATGCCGCCGCGTCGGACGGTCGCAGCGCTCCACTACGCTGTCCGCACGACCGCGCTCCGCCGCACTACGACGAGCGGTGACCGAGCAGGTGCGGTCGGTACGGGTAGGGTCGTCCGGTCGACACCGATCGGGCGGGGGAGAGGACGAGAATGGTCGAACCGCCGGGCCCGGTCCTGGTCGTGGTTCCCACCTACGACGAGCGGGAGAACCTCGGTCCCGCCGTCGCGCGGCTGCACGCCGCGCTGCCCGACGCCGACGTCCTCGTCGTCGACGACGCCAGCCCCGACGGCACCGGAGAGCTCGCCGACGCCCTCGCCGCCGCCGACGAGCGGGTCCGCGTCCTGCACCGCTCCGGCAAGGACGGCCTCGGCGCCGCCTACCTCGACGGCTTCCGGCACGCGCTGACCGGCGAGCACCAGGTCGTCGTCGAGATGGACGCCGACGGCTCGCACGCCCCCGAGGACCTCCCCGCGCTGCTCGCCGCCCTGTCCGACGCCGACGTCGTCCTCGGCTCCCGCTACGTGCCCGGCGGGCGCGTCGTGAACTGGCCCTGGCACCGCGAGGTCCTCTCCCGCGGCGGCAACCTCTACTCCCGCCTCGCGCTCGGCGTGCCGCTGCGCGACATCACCGGCGGCTACCGCGTCTATCGGCGCACCGTGCTCGAGCAGCTGCAGCTGGACTCGGTCGCCTCCCAGGGCTACTGCTTCCAGGTGGACATGGCCTGGCGGGCCCTGCAGGCCGGGTTCCGGGTCAGCGAGGTCCCGATCACCTTCACCGAGCGGGAGCGCGGCGCCTCCAAGATGAGCGGCGGCATCGTCGCCGAGGCGCTGTGGCGGGTCACCTGCTGGGGCCTGTCGCACCGGCTCGGCCGCGACACCCCCCAGCGCCCCGCGGGCCCGGT
Source organism: Pseudonocardia sp. TMWB2A (assembly GCF_017312135.1). Classification (NCBI taxonomy): domain Bacteria; kingdom Bacillati; phylum Actinomycetota; class Actinomycetes; order Pseudonocardiales; family Pseudonocardiaceae; genus Pseudonocardia; species Pseudonocardia sp. TMWB2A. The sequence goes on along the minus strand of NZ_QKQY01000002.1, from coordinate 3,839,382 downwards.
CACCGAGGGCGCCGCACACGGCTGAGCCGCGCGGCGCCCCCGGGTGCGCTCAGGCGCGCGCCGGCAGGGCCGCCAGCTCCGGCACCAGGTCGTCGAGACCCAGCGTGCCCTGCGCGAGCGCGGCGGCGTGCCACGCGGCGAGGTCGAACTCCTCCCCGCGGGCGGCGTGCGCGGCCCGGGCCCGCTCCCGCCCGGTCAGCCAGGCCCGCTCGCCCAGCTTGTAGCCGATCGCCTGGGCCGGTCCGCCGAGATAGCGCAGCAGCTCCGAGTCGGCCATCGCGTCCCCGCCGCCGACGTGCCGGCCGAAGAACTCCCGCCCCAGCTCCGGGGTCCAGCGCTCCCCGGGCCCGACCGGGGAGTCGTCGGGGACCGGCAGCGACAGGTGCATCCCCAGGTCGATCACCACGCGCACCGCGCGCAGCATCTGGGCGTTGAGGTAGCCCAGCCGAGAGCCCGGGTCGGAGTGGTGGCCCAGCTCGTCCATCAGCCGTTCCGCGTAGAGCGCCCAGCCCTCCACGTCCGCGCTCACCGCACCCACCAGCGACGTCTGGAACGTCGACAGCTCCCGGCTGCGCACCGCCCACGACGCCAGCTGCAGGTGATGGCCCGGGACGCCCTCGTGGTACCAGGTGCTGATCAGGTCCCACAGCGGGTAGCGGTCGTCCTCGCTCGCGGGCAGCCAGGTCCGGCCCGGCCGCGAGAAGTCCAGCGCCGGCGGTGTGTAGTACGGCGCCGCCGCGCTGCCCGCCGGCGCCAGCCGGGACTCGACCTCCCGCAGCCGGCCGGACAGGTCGAAGTGGACACCGTCGAGCTCGGCGATCGTGTCGTCCATGATCTTCTGCAGGTGCGCCCGGGCGGCCTCCCCGCCGACGACGACCCCGGTCGAGCCCCCGTCGGTCTCCAGGAACTCCATCGCCTCGCGCACGCTGCCGCCGGGCACGATCCGCGCGGCCTCGACGGCCATCTCCTCGCGGATCCGGCGGAACTCCGACCAGCCCCACTCGTAGACCTCGACGGTGTCGATGTCGGCGCCGTTCCAGAACCGGTTCGCGATCCGGTACCGGTCGGGGCCCACGCCGTCCGGGGTCCCCTCCGCGGCCGGCAGGTACTCCGCGGCCAGCCAGTCCCGCAGCTCGCCCAGCGCCGCCGTCGCCTCCCGCGCACCGCGGTCCAGGTCGGCGCGCACGGCGTCACCGACGGAGGCGTCCGCGGCGAACCCGGCGAACCAGCCGCGGCCGCCCGCGTCGCCGTTCCAGGCGTCGATCTGCTCGGTCACCCGCACCACCTGGCGCGGCGCGGCGAACAGCCCGCGACGGCGTCCCTCGGCCAGCGACGCCCGGTACCCGGCAAGGGCCTCGGGGACCCGCGCCATCCGCGCGGCGACGGTGGCCCAGTCCTCGTCGCCGTCGACCGGCATGAGGGTGAACGCGGTCCGCAGGGTCGCCAGCGGCCCGAACAGCTCCTGCACCGCGCGCAGCGGCTCCCCGGAGCCCAGGTGGTCGAGCTGGGCGCCGAGACGCTCGCGCAGCAGCCGCGCGCAGCGACGCTCGTCGGGGTCGGCGGGCTCGCGGGCGCCCGTGGTGGTGTCCAGCCGCTCCAGGGTCTCCCGGCAGGCGGCGACGAGCGCGGCGGTGCCGTCGGGGGAGAGGTCGGGCAGCTCGTCCTGCCGCTCGGTCCAGCCGAGGTCACCGGCGAGGACCGGGTCGAGCTCGGCGAGGCGCCGGACGTGGTCGTCGGCGAGGTCGCGGACCGCCCGGGCGGGGCGTGCGGTGCTGGCAGTGCTGTCGGTGCTGTCGGTGCCGGTCTGCTGATCGTTCATCACCGGTCATCATGCCCGGACGCGACGGAGCCCGGACCCCCTGAGGGATCCGGGCTCCGTGGTCACCGGGTGGTGGTCCGGTGTGTGCCTGCGGTGCGGCCGGGATCAGGCGATCTCGGCGCGCCGCTCGCGCAGCAGCTCCAGGCGCTCGTCGAGCAGCTCCTCGAGCTCGGCGATCGACCGGCGCTCGAGCAGCATGTCCCAGTGCGTACGCGGCGGCTTCTGCTTCTTCTGCTCCGGCTCGGTCCCGTCCACCCGGCGACCGACACCGCCCTGCGGGGACTCCCACGTCGCGGGAGCCTCGGCGTCGTTCGCGAACGGCACCTGGAACTCGTAGCCGGACTCGGACACATAACGGACCATCTGCCGCGGCGCCAGGTCGTGGTTGCGGTCCGTCTCGTAGCTGACAGCCCCGAGCCGGCTGCCACGCAGAACGCGGTCGGCCATGCGTCACCCTCCTGTAGCGCGATGTCGAGGGAGCACCTCGACGGTTACGTCTCCGCCACCGGGTGTAACGTGCGTGGAGCTACGGTATTCCGGCGGCAGGGCAGAACGGACCCGCTCGAGTTACCTCGCGGTAACCCGCTCTGCGCCCGATTGACCAGTGTTCCCTATCGCCGCCCGTTACACACTCCGATGTGACGTGTCAGCCATGTGTGACGGTGCTCACCCGGGCGTCGACGAGTGTTCACACAGCCGACCGGACCGGTGCACGGCCGGGGGAGCGCACCGGCAGCAGCGCGACCAGTCCCGCCGCCAGGACCAGCACGATCCCGATCGTCCCGGCCCGGTCCGAGCCGAACACGTAGGTGAACAGGCCGATGAGCGCCGGCGCCAGGAACGACACCGCGCGCCCGGTCGTCGCGTACAGACCGAACAGCTGGCCCTCCTGCTGCGGCGGGCACACCCGCAGCAGGTACGACCGCGACGACGCCTGCGCCGGCCCCACGAACAGCCCCAGCACCAGACCGAAGATCCAGAACATGGTCGGCCCGGACACCAGCAGCAGCACCACCCCGACCACGACCAGCCCGGCCAGCGAGCCGACCACGACGGCCTTCGGGCCGAACCGGTCGTCGAGCCTGCCCCCGAGCAGCGCCCCGGCCGCGGACACCACGTTGATCGCCACGCCGAAGATCAGCACCTGGCCCGGCTCCAGCCCGTACACCGTCACCGCCAGGACCCCGCCGAAGGCGAAGATCGCGTTGAGGCCGTCCCGGTACAGCGCGCTCGCCCCGAGGAAGTACACCGTGTGCGGGCTGGCCCGGTAGAGCGCGCGCAGGTCGGTCACCAGCCTGCGGTAGGAACCGGCCACACCCAGCTTCGGGGCGTCCGGCGCCACCGGCGGCGTCTCGGGCAGCAGGAAGAACATCGGCGCGGCGAACACCGCGAACCACACGGCCGCCACCAGCACCGCGATCCGCACGTCCAGCCCGTCGGCGGTCGGGACACCGAGCAGCCCGCCGTCGCCGGACAGCAGGAACACGTACACCCCGAGCAGCAGCACGATCCCGCCGATGTAGCCCAGCGCCCAGCCGAAGCCCGACACCCGCCCCACCGTCGCCGGCGTCGACACCTGCGCCATCAGCGCGTAGTACGACACCGCCGCCAGCTCGGCGAAGATCGACGCCAGCGCCAGCAGCAGCAGGCCCAGCCACAGGTAGGACCAGTCGTCGCGGACGAAGAACATCCCGGCCATGCAGACCACGACCAGCGCCGTCCACACCCCGGTCGCCCGCAGCCGCCGCCCCGTGCGGTCCGCGCTCTGCCCGACCACCGGCGCCATCAGCGCGATCAGCACCCCGGCGGCCGCGGTCGACCACGCCAGCCAGCTGTTCGCACTGACCGAGCCCGGCAGGTCCGCCCCGACGGCGTCGGTCAGGTACACCGAGAACACGAAGGTCAGCGCGATGTGCTGGAACCCCGAGGAGCCCCAGTCCCACAGGCCCCAGGCCCACAGCCGGGATCGGCGGGGCGGGGCCGGCTCTGCGGTCGGAGCGGTCGAGGCGGTCACGGCGCGAGCGTATCGACGCCCGCGGGACCCGGCCTCCGATCATCTACGCAGGCGCCCACCCGGTCAGCTCCCGACGACGTCGAGCAGCCGGTCCGGCCGGTCGGACAGCAGCCCGTCCACCCCGAGGGCCAGCAGCCGTCGCATCTGCTCGGGCTCGTCCACAGTCCACACGTGCACCTCGTGCCCGGCCCGGTGCGCCGCGGAGACGAACCGGCGGTCCGACGCCACCGGGATCGGCCCGAACATCGGCGGGACCTGCGCGAACACCCCCGCCGACGCCGGCAGGAGCCGGCCCGGGACGCCCCACGCGCGGGCCCGCAGCGCCACCACCTCGGTCTGCCCCATCGACGTGCACAGCCTCGGCCCGGCCAGCGTCCGGGCGACGCCCAGCCAGCGTGCGGAGAACGAGCCCAGACACACCCGGTCCCAGGCGTCGGCGGCGTCGAGCACCGCCAGCGTCGGCGCGACGACCTCGGCCGACTTCAGCTCGATCGTCACCCGCACCCCGGGGACCGCGGCGAGCACCTGGGCCAGCCGCGGCAGCGGCTCGGCGCGCTGTGCCCCGGTGACCCGCACGGTGTCGAGCTCCGCGGCGGGGCGCGTGTCGATCCGGCCGGTGCCGTCGGTGGTGCGGTCCAGCGTCGGGTCGTGGTGCACGAACGGCACTCCGTCGGCGCTGGCGTGCACGTCCATCTCGACGTAGCGCAGACCGTGGTCGGCGGCGGCGGTGAACGCGGCGACGGTGTTCTCACAGCCGGCCAGCTCCCCGATGTGCCAGCCACGGTGGGCGTAGGCGCGGGGGTGCGGACCGTCGAGGTACGGGTGGTGCACGGCGGTCAGCCTGGCACCTGCCCGATCACGCCACCACGGGGGAGCCGGAAACCCTCGGTGTCGATCAGGGGACGCATCAGGTCCCCGTGCGTGTCCAGCCGGGCCGGCAGGTCGTCGAGGGTGAACACCAGGTCCGCGGGCTCGCGGCAGCCCTCGACCTCATCCCAGGTCACCGGGGTCGCCACCGTGGGGCGCTCGCGGCCGCGCAGCGAGTAGGAGGCGATGGTGGTCTTGGCGGTGTTGTTCTGGCTCCAGTCGACGAAGATCTTCCCGCGCCGACGGGCCCGGGTCATCACCGCGATCACCTCGCGCCGGTGCTCCTCGGCGAGCCGCTCGGCCACCTCACGGGCGAACCCGCTGGTCCGGTCCGGGTCGGTGACCCGCGCCGGCAGGTAGAGCTGCATCCCCTTCCCGCCCGACGTCGACGGGTACACCGCCAGCCCGTGCCCGTCGAGCAGGTCCCGCAGCCACAGCGCCACCCGGGCGCAGTCCACGATCGTCGTGCCCTCGCCCGGGTCCAGGTCGAACACCACACGGTCCGGCGGGTGGCGCCCGTCGCGCGGGCCCAGGCGCCACTGCGGCACGTGCAGCTCCAGCGCCGCCAGGTTCGCCGCCCAGGCCAGCCCCTCGGCGTCGGAGAGCACCGCGAAGTCCGCGGACTCCGACCGGCCGCCGGGCGTCCCGACGCGGGCGGTGCGCAGCCAGCCCGGCGCGTGCCGCGCCACGTTCTTCTCGAAGAACGACTGCCCCTCCACCCCGTCCGGCCAGCGCTTGAGCGTCGCCGGCCGGGCGTCGAGGTGCGGCACCATCACCTCGGCGACGGCCAGGTAGTGCCCCAGCACGTCGGCCTTGGTCGTGCCGGTGGCCGGGTAGAGCACCTTGTCCGGGTTGGACAGCGACGCCCGCCCGTACCCCTCGCGCTGTGCCGTCCCGCGCTGTGCAGTCCCACGCCGTGCCGACCCGCGCTGCGCCGCCTTCCGGCTCGCACCGTCCACCCGGACCTCCCGCCAGTCGTCGCCCGCGCCCTCGGGGTACCCGGAACCGGCCCGGACGGCGACCACCCCGGGCAGGCCCTGGTCGCGCACCGCGTCGAGCAGCCGGGCGCCCGCGTTCGGGTACGACGGCGCCGCCCGCCGGTGCGGCCCGTCCAGCGGCAGCTCCTCCAGCAGCGCGCGACGCTGTTCGGCGGGCAGCGCCCGGACGTCGCGGCCGCCGGTGTGCAGGACGTCGGCCACCCACAGCTCGCCGCGGCCGGTCAGCTCGGCGTCGAGCAGGTGCCCACCGGCGCCCAGGGCGGGCCCCAGGCCCCGCAGCGCACCCGGCGGGTCGAACGGCTCCCCGGCCCGGCCATCGTCGTCCACGGGGCGCAGGGAGAGCCGCCCGCCGTCCACCCGCACCAGCACCCGGCGGCCACCGAAGACCGGGCGGACCGTCCAGCCGTCCCCGGTGGGCAGCCGGTCGGCGGGGCGGGGGACGGCCAGGACGACGTCGTGGGGGAGCGGGTCACCCCCGGCGTCCATGCCGTCGGGCTGGTCCCGGGTGCGGCGCAGCAGCCAGTTGTCCTTCCGCCCGCCGGAGCTGCGGTGCAGCAGCACGAACCGGCCGCGGACGCGCCCGCCGTGCAGGACGAACGCGATCTCGCGGTCGTTCCACTTCTCGGTGTCGTAGCGGCCGTGGTCCCAGATCGCCATCCCGCCGCCGCCGTACTCGCCGCGCGGGATCTCCCCGGAGAACTCCAGGTACTCCAGCGGGTGGTCCTCGGTGCGCACGGCCATCCGGACGGTCTCGGAGTCCTCGGGCAGTCCCTTGGGGACCGCCCACGACGCCAGGACGCCGTCGCGTTCGAGCCGCAGGTCCCAGTGCAGCGCCGTCGCGTGGTGCTCCTGGACGACGAACCGGTCGCCGACGGCGCCCGGCGGCCCGGCGTCGTGCTCGGGCACCGGCTCGGGCGTGCGCCGCGCGTCGCGCCGGCGGCGGTACTCGTCCAGGGGCACAGCGGCAGCGTAGTGACCGGCACCGACACCGACCGGGTCGTCGTTATGACAGTTGCGGTGGAGCCGGGACGGCTCGACGTGCGGGGAGTGCCGGTCGAAGATACGTTCGACCCATGACCAACGACCACAGCACCGACGCCGTCGACCCCGGGACGGCCGAGAAGGACCCCGCGGACTGGACGACCGGCGACGAGCCGATGACCGGCCCGCAGCGGTCGTACCTGGAGACGCTGCTGCAGCAGGCCGGGCAGGACGCCCCGGAGGACCTGGACAAGCTCACCAAGGCCGAGGCCTCGAAGCGGATCGACGAGCTGCAGGACGCCACCGGCCGCGGCAACTGAGCCGGTCCGGTCAGGGCGCGACGAGCTCCACCTCGAAGCCCTCGGCGTTCTCCACGAACAACGCGGTGTGGTCCGGCCCGCCGGCGTGCGGGTAGGTCCCGGCGAACAGCTCGGACCACCCGTGTGCGGCGCAGTCCGCCCGCAGCGCGTCGAGCCGGGCTCGACCGGACACGGCCAGGGCCAGATGGTTCAGGCCCGGACGCGTCCGGTCGTGCACGCCGTGGACGGCCGGCGACTGTTCCAGGACGACGTACACACCCGACGGGTGGCTCCAGATCCGGCCGCGGTCCCAGCCGTCGTCCCGCAGGGTCCAGCCGAGCTCGGTGAACAGCCAGTGGAACGACGGCGCCGTCCCGGCGAGGTCTCGGGTCCACAGCTCGACATGATGGATAGCGGCGGTCACCGACCCACCCTAGCGTTGAGCCGATAATGCACGTTATGACAGTTCGAGCGTTGCGGGCCCGCTCACCGGGGTGACCGTCCTACCCCCCGTACGGCGTCATGCCGCAAGGATCACCCGGCCCCGGTGCCTCCGGGACCTCCCGGCGTCCTAGGTTGGACGCGTGAAGGTCCTGTTGCTGGAAAACATCCACCCCGGCGCGGCCGAGGCGTTCCGACGCGACGGCTTCGAGGTCGAGACCCGACCCGGGTCGCTCAGCGGCGACGAGCTGCACGACGCGCTCGCCGGTGTGCAGCTGCTCGGCATCCGCTCCAACACCACGATCACCGCCGAGGTGCTCGACGCCGCCAAGGACCTGCTGGCCGTCGGCTGCTTCTGCATCGGCACCAACCAGGTCGACCTCACCGCGGCCGCCGAGCGCGGCATCGCCGTGTTCAACGCGCCGTACTCCAACACGCGCAGCGTCGTCGAGCTGGTCATCGGTGAGATCGTCGTCCTGGCGCGGCGGCTGACCGAGAAGACCCAGCGGATGCACGAGGGCGTCTGGGACAAGTCCGCCAAGGGCGCCCACGAGTTCCGCGGCCGCACCCTGGGCATCGTCGGCTACGGCAACATCGGCACCCAGCTGTCCAACATGGCCGAAGCCATCGGACTGCAGGTCGTGTTCTACGACACCGCCGACCGGCTCGCCCACGGCAACGCCCGGCGGATGCCCAGCCTGGACGCACTGCTGGCCGAGTCCGACGTCGTCTCCATCCACGTCGACGGCCGCCCGGGCAACGCCGGCCTCTTCGGCGCCGAGCAGTTCGCCCGGATGAAGCCCCGCTCGATGTTCATCAACGCCTCGCGCGGCATGGTCACCGACGAGCACGCCCTGCGGGAGAACATCCTGTCCGGGCACCTCGCGGGCGCCGCCGTCGACGTGTTCCCGGTCGAGCCCAAGGCCCAGGGCGACGAGTTCGACTCACCGCTGCGCGGCCTGGACAACGTCATCCTGACCCCGCACATCGGCGGGTCGACCCAGGAGGCGCAGGAGGGCATCGGCACCTTCGTCTCGCGCAAGCTGCTCGACTTCGTGCAGCTCGGCGCCACTCCCCTGTCGGTGAACCTGCCCAACGTGGGCGCCCCGAACCCGCCCGGGGTGTTCCGCACCGCCTACCTGCACACCAGCACCCCCGGCGTGCTCGCCGACATCAACCGGCTGCTGGCCGACGCCGGCGTGAACGTCGTCGGGCAGTCGCTGTCCACCGGCGGCGACCTCGGCTACGTGCTGACCGACACCGACCAGGTCCTGCCCGAGGACGTGCTCTCGGCGCTCCGCCGGGCCGCCCAGACCGTCTGGCTGCGGTCCTACCGGCTCTGAGCGCTCAGGCGCAGGCGTTCGCGCCGTACTCCTCGACGTCGGAGGGGTGCATCGGGCCGTGCACCCCGTGGAAGACGACGAACTCGACGCCGGTCGGGCGGTGGAACAACCCGCCCGTCCGGCGCCGGTACACCAGCGGCGCGCAGCGGTACCCGAACAGCGCCCGCGCCCACCCCTCGGCCTCACCGCGGGCCAGCGGCTCCGACCCGGTGACGGCGAGCTCCCAGATCCCCACGCCGGTCGCCGGGGAGCTCCGGTCCGGTGCGGTCGAGGCCACCAGCGTCAGCTCGCCGGTCCCCCGCATCGCCGGGACGACGGTCCGCGCGCGGTGCCAGTCGGCCACCGGGTGCGGGTAGGGGTAGGTCAGCAGCCCCTCGCGCAGCGCGGTCACGGATCCCCCGTGCTGCTCGTGGATCAGCTGCGCCAGGTCCACCGACCGCTTGCGGCGCAGGTCGGCATTGACCAGACCGGCTTCGACCGTCATCCCCGTGGCCTCATTTCCGTCCCCGCGTCCCGGGACGGACCTCCGGCGCTGAGGCGGCGCGGTGGGGCCCGACGCCCGGGTGGGAGGACCCTCGAACGGTCCGGCGTCGGCACCGTGTTCTACGGCTCGTAGAGCATTCTAGATCACGTCCGGCATCCGGGCGAGAGCGGGATCACATGATCGTCGGATCACACGACGAGCCGGTAGTGCACGCTCAGTGGATCGACGGGGTAGTCGGCGAACGGCGGGCAGACGGCGAAGCCGAAGCGCTCGTAGAGCCGCCGCGCCGGGGCCCAGTACTCCCCCGCGCCCGTCTCCAGGTACACCGCCCGGTGCCCCTGCCCGCGTGCCGCGTCGAGCAGCCGGGTCAGCACCGCGGTCCCGACGCCGCGACCGCGCGCGTGCTCCGCCGTCCGCATGGACTTGATCTCCGCTGCCGGGTGCTCGGGCACCGCGCCGGCCGCCAGCTCGCTCAGCGCACCGCAGCCGAGGAGGGTGCCGTCGTCGTCGCGGGCGGCCCAGACCGTCACTCCGGGCCCGCGGAGTCCGTCGAGGTCCAGCGCGTGTGTGCTCTCCGGTGGCCCCTGGGCGCGCATGTCGGTGAGGTGCCCGGCCAGGAACCGCCGGATCTGCGCCCCGGACAGGTCGTCGGTGTCGATCTGCACGTGCTCCATCCTGCTCCCTCCCCCCGGCGGGCACGGCTCAAGAATTGCTCAAATACCGCGCCGACCCATTCGGCACGCTCCTATCGTCGGTACATCGCACTTTCACCGGCGGCGGGTGGCCGCGTACCGACCGGCGAGGAGAACACCGTGAGCGCAGTCGTCGCAGTACTGCTGGTCATTGTCCTGATCGGCCTCGCCGTCCTGATCGGAACGCTCCGGGAGGTGCGTCCGACCAGGCCGAGTGTGGTCCGGGCGCGGGAGTTCCGCCGTTCCGCCCGGCCGGGCGCCCACGATTAGGAGGGCCTCCGTCGTTATGCTTCCGGCGACCCCGGGTGAATCCGGGACGGCGAACCGGGAGGAACTGCAGTGGCGAAGGTCGAGACGATCCGGCTGGTCGACGACATCACCGGCGGCGACGCCGACGAGACCGTCGATTTCGGGCTCGACGGCCGCCGGTTCGAGATCGACCTGACCGCGGACAACGCCGCGGCGCTGCGGGACGCGCTCGCCCCGTTCGTCGGGGTCGCGCGTGCCGCGGGGTCCCCGCGCACCGGACGCAACGCGGGCGTGTCCGCGCCGTCGGGCGGGCGCAGCGGTGCGGACGGCTCGGACGCCGCGACCCGCGAGCACAACCGCGCGGTGCGGGCCTGGGCCCGGGAGAACGGCTGGACGCTGTCCGAGCGGGGCCGCATCCCGTCCGAGGTCGTCGAGGCCCACCGCCGCGCCCAGGACGGCGACACGGCGGGCACCGCGCCGCAGACACCGGCCACCGACGAGCCCGCCGCCGAGGCCGTCCCGGCCGCACGGGCCGTGCCGGACAGCGAGACCGGGGACGAGGCGCCCGCGGAGCGCAGGCAGCCCTCCGCGGCACCCGCGGTCGAGTTCAGCGGCTGACCCCGCACCCCGGGCCGGTCCGGCCCGGGGCCGCCGTCACCGGCTCGGCGACGGGATGCCCGGCGGCGGCGCCGGCAGCGGACCGGAGCTGTAGAGCCCGGAACGGTCGACGTCGCGACGCTCCAGGGTCGGCGCGACCGCGTTCGGCCGGTACGGCTGGATCGCCTGCACCTTGCCCCAGTCCCGGCCCGGGTCGCCCTCGAGGTAGGTGGGCAGCTCCGTCTGCTTGCCGATCACGGTGATCCAGCCCAGCGGGCCGCCGGCCTGCGGGGACGACCAGCCCTCGCCGTCGCCGCGCATCTGGCTGCCGTCGGCCTGCAGCCGGTAGGCCGGGACCTCGGCGATCCCGCCCGAGGTGCGGAACGGGTGCAGGCACGGGCTGGCCAGCGACACCGGGTACTCCAGGAACATCGGCTGGTCGCCCACGACCTGCGACAGCGGCGCCAGCTGCGGCGCGCGCAGCGGTGCGACGGCGAGCCACCCGTCGGCACCGAGCGAGTTGTCCTGCACCACCATCCGGACCTCGGTCGCCGCGCGGGCGGTGTCGGGCAGGTCGAACCGCAGCTCGCGCCACGGCATCTCCTCCACCCGGCCGTCGTCGAGGGTGGTCTGCTCGACCACGCGGACCCGCCCGTCGGACAGCCGCGTCGCGTACTGGACGGTGAGCCGATTCCCGTTGCCCAGGCGCCCGGCCGCGGTGACGACCAGCGGTGTGGTGCCCGCGCGCTGGTCGGCGGTCAGCATCACCCAGGGGGTGCGCAGGGTGCCGGTGTTGCGGTCGCCGCGGGGCAGGTAGCTGCCGAACGCGGGCGCCGCGTCGCTCCCCAGCCCCCCGGACAGGACGTACTCGAACCCGGACGCCCCGGTCCCGCCGCCGGTCGGCGGGATGCCGTTGCGGACGAAGCCGCTGCCCCCGCTGTTGGGGTCGAGCAGCTGGGCGTCGGGACTGTTCGCGGGGACGACGCCCGGCGGCAGCGGTGCCGGGGTCGAGGTCGGCTCCCCCGGCGGGGGCGGCGGGGCGACCGTCGGGAGCAGCCCGGAGCGGGCCGGAGCGGCCATCCCGGTCGGTTCCGGGGCGGGGGGCAGCACGCCGTCGACGGGGCGGCGCTCGGCGAACACCTGGCTGGCGAGCCCGCAGGACCCGCCGAACGGGTGCGACAGCGCGTCGGCGCCCATCGTCCAGGTCCCGGAGCGGTCCTGGATGGCCGAGACCATCGACCACACGTTGAACGTGACCAGCAGCCCGCACAGCACCGCCAGCGGCGCCGAGGTCAGCCGCAGCCGCCGCGTCGCCCGCAGCGCCGACGACGCGTCGCGGCGCCAGTCCCGGGCCCGGACCCAGCGGCCCAGCAGCGGGATCCGGCCCAGCGCCCGCTCGACGCCCGCCAGCTGGTCGGGGTGGCGTTCCTCGCGGATGCCGCGCAGGTGCTCGACCCCGGCGCCCGCGGCGAGCAGCAGAGCGACGAGCAGCAGGATCGTGGAGAGCTCGTAGCCGGCGACGGTGACCTGCTCACCGGCCCACGGCACGCCCCAGTTGTTCGTGTACCACCACAGGTTCGGCCCGGCCGCGGACAGCGCCGCCACCAGGAACACCGCGGACAGGAACGCGAGCCGGTTGCGCAGCGAGCGCAGGACGTCCGAGCCGGTGGCGATCGCGGCGAGCGCCACCATGCCCGAGCCGAGGCCGACCAGGTCGCCGAAGTGGTGGGTCCACTTCGTCGGGGTCAGCGCGAAGATCAGCAGCGCGATCACGGTGCTGCCGATGAGGCGCTGGGCCGGCCCGAGCGCGGCGCCCGGGATCCGGTTGCGACGGATCAGCACGACCACGCACGCCAGCAGGCAGAGGATGACCAGCAGGATCGGGAACCGGCGCGCGATGGAGCCGTCCGCGAGCCCCTCGAACAACGGCGCGTAGCGCTGGGCGATCTCGGTGTACCAGGGCCAGTCCGGTCCGATGTCGGACCGCAGCCGGGTGGAGTCGATCACCGCGGCCCAGCTCTGGTCGGCCCAGGCGATCATCAGGATCGCGGTGCCCGAGGCCAGCAGCGGCGCGAGCACCGGGACCGTGCCGACGGCCCGGATGCGGGCCGCGAGCAGGTGCCACAGCGGCCGCACACCGGCGATGAACGGCGCGATCGCGATCAGCCCGGCCGGGTTCGCCCCGACCGCCATCGACGCCGCGAACAGGCCGAGCGCGACCGGGAGCAGCCGCTGCAGGGCCAGCGCCCGCTCGACGCAGACCAGCGCCAGCAGCGAGCACACGACGACGACCGGCTCGGGCCGCAGCCCGGAGTTGTAGGCCATCCAGAACGCCAGGAACACCATGCCCGCGGCCCAGGTGGCCGCGCGGGAGCGGCGGGCCTGACGGCCCAGGCGCGGGAGCAGGCCGCGGGAGACCAGCCACCAGGCCATGATCCCCATCAGCACCGAGGGCAGCCGCAGCCACAGCAGCGAGTCCGAGACCCGCACCCACAGCGCGTAGAGGTCGTAGAACCAGCCGAACGGCGCCTCCGCGGCGTCGTACCAGCGGTAGTAGTTGCCGACGTAGCCCGAGGTGGGGACGTCGCGGACGATGCCGAGGGTGAACCCGTCGTCGGAGGTCTGGCCCCCGATCGCGGCCCACCCGACGAGCACCACGGTGACGATCAGGTCGATCGGCCGGGGCCGGGCGCGCGACCACCAGCGGCGCAGCCGCGGTGGCCACCGGCCGGCGAGACCGCCGATGGCGTCGCGGCCCGCCCGGTGCGGGCTGCGGCCCAGGTGCCGGTCGACACCGGCCAGCGCGAGCAGCGAGCCCAGCAGCGCCACCGCGGCGACGACGGTGGCCGCGGTCTTCCACACCGACGGGCTGGTGTCGAAGCGGGTGTCCGGGGTGATCCGGACCGCGGTGCCCGCCGTCGGGTCGAGCGCGGTGTCCAGGTCGGAGTAGATCCCCACGACCTGCGGCCGCAGGTCCCCCTCGAAGGTCTGTGCCCCCGAGCCCAGGTCGATAGTGGTGGACGTGCCGTCGGAGGTGATCCGGACCTCCGACGGGCCGGCCCGCAGCGGCGCCGTGGCGAGCTGCTGGCCGCGGTCGACCAGCGCCAGCTGGCCGTCGGCGACGGTCAGGACCATCCCGGAGCGGGCACCCTCCGGCGACTCCGGCGGGACGGTCGACAGCACCGTGGCGGAGCCGTCGGCGCGGTCGTCGAGGCTGCGGATCGCGTCGGCGGGGACGACCACCGACATCGTCTCCGGGCGCAGCGCGACCAGCGGCGAGTTGACGTCGGCGGTGCCGTCGGTCACCGACGGCCAGACGATCGTGGTCGTGTGCTGCACCACGGGCAGGAAGGGCACCGCGACGGCGAGCACGAACGCCAGGAGGCCGAGCCGGCCCGCCCAGCGCAGGCGTCGACGGTCGCGGAGCGTGTCGACCGGAGCCGGCGCGGCGACCGTCGCTTCGGAGGTGAGCACCGAACGACGGTAGCGGCCTCGCTCCGCGTGATCCGGGGAGCCCCCGGGGGTGATCAGCCCACCGGGACGTGGTGCCGGTCGCGGAACCGGCGGCCCTGCAGCCACCACCCCAGCACGCGGGTGATCCAGGGCAGCATCACGTACACCATGACCGGGGTCAGGACGACCGTCGTGACCGCCAGCCGCGGCACGACGTGCCAGTCCGCGAGCAGCGCGCCGAGGGTCACCGTGGCCAGCAGGTTCATCGGGAAGAAGACGAGCCAGATCGTCGTCGCCTGCTTCCAGCGGGGCGGGGTGACCTGGGGCGGGCCCGCCGTCTCCACCGCGGTCGGCTGGTCGAACCAGCCCTCGATCCCGGTGCGGCGCTCGGCGCGGGTCATCTCGGCCAGGCCCTGGGCGGACCCGAGCCACCAGCGGCGCTCCGGGCTGGCCTCCCAGCGCCCGAGCGACTCCGGGGAGTCGAAGCGGGCCAGCATGTGCCACTCGTCGGAGCCGTCCCGGCTGCGGACCCAGCCGCCGCCGAGGAAGCCGGGGAACCCCTCGGCCATGAGCAGGCCGGAGCGGATCCAGGCGGTCATCTCCGCGGCGTGGCCGGGGTCGGCGCGACGGGTGAACGAGACCGTGACGGGGTCGCCGCCGGTCGGTGCGGGAGCGGAGCCGGCGGCGGGGGTGGTGCCATCGGCCCGGTCGCGGGTGTCGAGGGACATGCCCGCCATGGTGACCGCTGACCCCGGCGGACTCCCAGCCCGGCCGCACGACATCACTCCGGGACACTCGGGGAGCCCGCTCCCCCGCCGTCCCACGTCGAGAGGTCCCGCCGTGCCCGAACCCGTCCTGCGCCGGGCCACGGCCCGTGACGTGCCCGCCGTCGTCGCGCTGCTGGCCGACGACCCGCTCGGCGCCACCCGGGAGACCCCGGACGACCTGGCGCCCTACCTCGCCGCGTTCGCCGAGCTCGACGCCGACCCGCGGCACCTGCTCCTGGTCGCCGACGACGACGGCACGGTCGTCGGGACCCTGCAGCTCACCCTGTTGCCGGGCCTGGCCCGGCGCGGCGCCCTGCGGGCCCGGATCGAGGCCGTCCGGGTGGCCGCGGGCCGGCGCGGCGGCGGGCTCGGGGCGACCATGGTCCGGTACGCCGTCGACGAGGCCCGCCGACGTGGGGCGGTGCTCGTCCAGCTCACCTCCGACCGGTCCCGTACCGACGCCCACCGGTTCTACGAGCGCCTCGGGTTCCTCCGGACCCACGACGGCTTCAGCCTCCCCCTGACCTGACGGCCGCTCCCCCGGGCCGGCCTCGCCGCGTCCTGGCGGGTTCGTCGTCGCCGTTTCGGTGACTACGAGGACGCGTCAATGAAACATTGACCAGAGAAGGACAGGGCGCACTTCCGTCAGGGACCCGGGACCCTCACCACGAACAGGTCTCGAAGCCCGGGCGTGCGCCTCGCGTCGGCCCGCCCCTGGCCCACCGGACCGGCGTGGGGTCGGCACCGTCCGCCGCATCCGGGAGGTTCAGCGGGCACAGGACCGGCTCGGTCGTGCGTGGCCGCCGCATGGTCCGCCCCCGCCGCGGCGGCCCGCAGAGGGCCGTACAGAGCGCTCCCAGCGCCTCCTGGGCAGCCTGCGGCGACGACCGGCACCCCGGAGCACCCGTGGTGTCGCCGGCGCGTACCCCGTTCGCCGGCACCGCGGCCGTCGTCGTGGCCCGCTCCCCCGCGACACGCCGGTGTCGCGGAACGGTTGACCGCGCGTACGCGTCAATGAACCATTGACATCATGAGGTACGAGGAAGCGCAGCGCTGGCTGGAACGGGCCGACCCCTCGATCGCGAAGAAGCGGGAGTCCATCACCGAACAGCTGGACGGGATGAAGGAGCGGGCGGCCGACGGCGTCCTCACCCACGACGGGGCCGCCGCCTGGTACGCCCTGGTGCAGGAGATGCGCCGGCTGGCCGACTACTACGAGCGCGACCTGATCCGCACCCTGCGGGCCGGCGGGATGACCTGGAAGGAGGTGGCCGACGCCGTCCAGGCCCAGCTGTCGAGCCGTCAGGCGGCCCAGGCCAAGTGGAAACGCCTGGTCGACCCGACCCGGCGGACCACCAACGGGAACATGCGCCGCGGCGGACGTCCCCGCCAGGACCAGGTCCCCCGGCACGACGGGTCCACCGAGCCGGACGGCAGCACCGGACAGGATCGGACGGAGTAGTCACTCCTCCCCCGGACGGCCCTGTCCGGTGACGGTGCGCAACCTCCGGTGACCGTCGTCGTTGATCCTCGTGACGACGGCATCCGAGGAGGCGGCAGGTGGCTGGACAGGGCAACGACCGGCGCAGGTGGGCGGCGGTCGTCTCGATCGCGGTCGCGGTGTGCACGGTCGGCCTCGCGCTGGTCCCGCCCGCCCAGGCGGCGGCACCGGAGCCCGAGCAGGTCGCGTCGGTGCAGGACCTGCTGGACCCCTCCCCGCCCGGGTCGAACGACTGGGGCTGCCGGCCGTCGGAGGCGCACCCGGAGCCGGTCGTCCTCGTCCACGGCCTCTCGGCCAACCAGGGGAACAACTGGGCCTACATGGCCCCGCAGCTGGCCCAGCGCGGTTACTGCGTGTTCTCCCTGACCTACGGCCGCAACCCCCTGGCCCCGCCGCCGCTGACCCAGGTCGGCGGGCTCGCCCCGATGGAGGACAGCGCCGCCGAGCTCGCCGCGTTCGTCGACCGGGTGCGCGGGGCCACCGGTGCCGCGAAGGTCGACATCGTCGGCCACTCCGAGGGTTCGCTGATGCCGAACCACTACGTCCGGTTCCTCGGCGGCGCCGACAAGGTCCGGCGCTACGTCGGCCTCACCCCGCTCTGGGACGGCACGAACACCGCCGGGCTGGCGTTCCTCAACCGCACCGGCGAGCAGCTCGGCCTCGGCCCGGCCGTCGGCACCGTCCTCGACCCGCTGTGCGCGTCCTGCCGTCAGTTCCTGCACGGCTCGGACTTCCTGCAGCGCATGAACTCCGACGGCGGCCCCCGCGCCGAGGGCGTCGACTACACGATGATCCTCACCCGCTACGACGAGCTGGTCGTCCCCTACACCTCGGGCCTGCTCGACGGCGCGCACAACATCGTCCTGCAGAACGGCTGCCCCACCGACCTCGCCGAGCACGTCGCCGTCGCGTTCGACCCCGTCACGCTGCAGCACGTGCTCAACGCACTCGACCCGGCCCACGCGAACCCGGTGCGCTGCCTGCCGGTGGGCCCGGACGCACCCGCCGCGTCCTGACCGTGCCACGCTGTCGCCCGTGACGGCGGTGACGACGGCGGAGGACCTGCTCGCGGCGGCCCGGGACGGCGTGGAGGTCGGCTCGGCCGTCCTCGACGAGACCGACCTGCGGGAGACCGACCTGGCCGGGCTGGTCCTGCGGGGCGGCTCGCTCGCCGGGGCCGACCTGCGCGGCGTGCGGCTGGACCGGGCGCGGATCACCGGGACGTCGCTGGCCGGGGCCGACCTGCGCGAGGCGGACCTGACCGACGCCGTGCTCAGCGGGGTCGACCTGTCCGGGGCCCGGCTGGCCGGGGCGACCCTCGGCGACACCCGGTTCACCGGCTGCCGCATGATCGGCACCATCCTGCGCGGGCTGCGGGGGCTGACGGCGTCGTTCGTCCTGGACGACTGCTCGCTGCAGCTGGCGGACCTGCGCGACGTCGCGATGCGCGGGCTGCGGATCGCCGACTGCGACCTGTCCGAGGCCGACCTGTCCGGCGCCGACCTGCGCGACATCCGTTTCGAGCGGTGCCGGCTGCGGGGCACGGTGCTGCGGTCCACCCGGCTCGAGGGCGCCGACCTGCGGGGCTGCGACCTCGGCGAGGTCACTCCGGACACCCCGCGCGAGCTGCGCGGGGCGATCGTCTCCCCCACCCAGGCGGGCGCGATCTGCGCGGCGCTGGGGCTGACGGTGCTCGAGCCGTAGGCCGGGTCAGCCGACGGGGCGGTCGAGGCCGCCGCGGCGCATCGCGTCCTCGACCTGGCCGGCGATCCACGGGTCGTCGTCGCATTGCGGCCCGGTCGCGGTGAGCGGGCCGAGCCGGACGACGTCCGCGGCGCGGCAGAGCGGCGAGGTGCCGGTGAGGTCGTCGTCGCCGGTCGGCTCGTCGGGGACGACGGGACGCGAGGCGTCCGCGACCCGGTCCTGCCGGGCCGCCTCGTCGCGGTGGTAGGCGGCGAGCTCGGCGTCCCCGGCGGCGCGGGCCGCGTCGGCCCGGGACCGTGCCTGGTCGCGCAGCTCGGCGGCCACGGTGCTGACCCGGCCCGCGGTCTGCGCGTCGCCCGCCCGGGTGGCGGCGTCGCGGGCCCCGCCGACGGCGTCCAGCACGATCTCGCCGCGTCCGGGGACCGCGACGGGTTCGGTCGCGTCCGCGGCCGTGCCGTCGGCGGCCGCGGCGGTGGGGGTGATGTTCCGGGCCGGGTCCGTGCCGTCGGCGCCACCGGCGAGGGCGGCCGCCAGACCGGCACCGCCGACCAGCGGGACGGTGCCGAGCAGGGCCAGGCGGCCGGGCGTGGTGCGTGGACGTCGGTGCCGTCCGCTCATCGTGATCGCCTCCTCCACTGTCGGTAGCCGGAGCCGGAGGGGCTCAAACCTGCATCGCCCGGCCGGGCGTCAGCAGGGGACGATCACGAAGCGGACGACACGGCAGACGACGCCCTCGGTGCGCGGGGTGTCCCCGGTCGGGGTGGGGGACGCGGTCCGGGCGTCGTCGGGCGCGGTGCCGGTCGGCGGGGCCGGGGTGGTGGTCGGGGCGGGCGGGGTCGTGGGTGCCTCGGTCGGGGGGATGGCGGCGCGACGGCGCGCGTCGGCCTGACCCCGGGCCCGCTGCGCGGCGCGGTCCTGCTCCGCGCGCTGCTCGGCGGCCCGCCGCTCCCGGGCGGCGGCCTCGGCGGCCCGGCGTTCCTCGGCGATCCGGCGGTCCTCGGCGATGCGGGCCGTGGCCGCCCGTACCGCCCCGTCGGCGACGGCGGCGGCGCGCGTCTCGCGGGCCGCGACCGGTACCGTGGTGGGCGCGACCCCGGTGCCCGAGCCGTACCAGCGCGACGGCATCGGGATCGACGAGGCGTCGTCGACGGTCGGGCCGGAGGCGAAGGTCGGTACCGGGACGTGGTCGTCGACCCGCTGGTCCGCCGGAGCGACCCCGCCGAGCACCCCGGTCCCGAGCAGACCGGCGACGGTGACCGCGGCGACCAGCACCACCGGGACGACCCCGGCCAGGGTGACCCGGAGCCGCCGGCGGCCCCGCGACGGCCGGGCCCGCCCCTCGACCGGTCGTGGCGCGTCCCACGGGCCGACGGGCGCCGTCGCGGTCGCGCCCCGGGAGCGGGCCGCCGAGCCCGGCCACGCCTCGGGCCCGACCGCGGCCGGGTCCGGGCCGGGCTCGCCCGGCGTCCGGTGCCGGCCGGTCACGTGGTGGAGCCGCTCGCCGTGCGCATGGGGTGATCGTCACCGGCGGACGGCGGTACGGCCATGCACCGAACGGGTGTGTTGCCATCGCGGGCCGTCCCGGTGGGGTGAACTGCGCGCCGCCCGGACGGGCGGCCGGGCTCAGCCCCCGAGCAGCGACAGCGCGGGTCCGGGCACCCGGACGTCGACGGGCGGGGTCTCGGCGATCCGCAGGCGCAGCCGGAGCAGCGCCCCGTCCGCGGCGCCGGTGCCCGGGTCGGCCGGTGCGACGGTGCCCGGGGAGACACCGGAGGAACCGCTGCCGGCCGGGTCGTCGTCCTGCGGCGCGGCGGACCGGGGAGCGGCCTGTGGCGGGACGGCCACGCGCGGGGCGGGTACCACCGGCCGCGGGACCGTCGGCCGGGACGGGGCGGACCACCCGGTGTCCCAGCCCCGTCCGGTGTCCCGGTCCGGCCCGGTGTCGTCGCCGGGTGCGCTGGCGTCGCCCGGCGCGGTGTCGTCGGCCGGGGGCGTGTCGTCGGCAGGGGGGGTGTCGTCCGGAGCGGTGACCTGGCCGGGTGCCGGCGCGGTCCCCGTGCCGGGCGCGACGGCGAGGGGGCCGGGCGCGGTGCGGTCACCGGCCGTGCCGCCGGCCGGGCCCGCCGGAGCGGGGCCGCCCGCGCCGCCGGTCGCCGACGGCCCTGCGGCGGAGCGCGACGCGCTGCCCCCGCCGGACCGGACCGGGCCGGACCCGGCGGCGGCCGCACCCGGCGACCCCGGCTCCCGGGGCGATCCCGCCGTGGGGTTCCGGGGCGCGGCGGCCGCGGCGTCGGCGGCCGCCCGCACCGGTGCCTGCGCGAGCGGTGCCGGGTCGGCCATCCGCGCCGGGGAGCCCCCGCCGGGCACCGCGGGACCGGCGGCGAGCGGCGCGGCCGGGCCGGGCTGCTCCCCCTGCCCCGCGACGGGCTGCTCCCCCGGCGTCACGGTGACGACGACCGCCGCGGCGAGTGCGATCGCCCCGACCACGGGGACCGTCACGGCCAGGACCCGCCTGACCAGTCCGGCCCCCGCCGTCCTCCGGTGCCTGCCGCTCATCGCTCGGTCCTCCCCCACGTCCGGTACCGCCTCGCGTCACCGAGCGTCGAGTCTGGACCAGACGGCGCTGCGGGGCCAGCCCGAACGGGTGAGCGGGAGCGGCGTCACCGCTCCAGTGCGCTGTGCATCCGCGCGAGCCGGTCCTTCCGCTCGGCCCGCAGCGACAGCGCCGTCTCCAGGTCGACCGCCACGAACCGGGTCCGGGTGCGCGGCGCCGACTGGGCGACGACGTCGAGGTCCCCGGAGATCACCGTCGCCACCATCATGTAGCCGCCGCCGGACACCGCGTCCCGGTGCAGCACGATCGGCTCCACACCGCCCGGGACCTGGATGGAGCCGATCGGGTAGGGCGAGTCGACAATGTTCGACGGGTCCTGGCCCGCCCCGAACGGCGGCTCCCGGTCGACGGTCTCCAGCTCGCCACCGGTGTAGCGGAACCCGATCCGGTCCGCGACCGGGGTCAGCGTCCACGTGGTGTCGAGGAAGGTGGCGCGGCCGCGGTCGGTGAGCCGGTGGTCGTAGAGCCCCATCACGACCCGGACCTCGACGTCCTTCGCGAGCGACGGCCGCAGGTCCTCGGGCACGACGAGCCCGGCCCGGCCGGTGCCGGACCCGACGGGCAGGACGTCGCCCTCGGCCAGCGGCCGGCCGTCGAGCCCGCCCAGGGCGCCGAGCGCGTAGGTGGCGCGGCTGCCGAGCTTCTCCGGCACGTCGATCCCGCCGGACACCGCGAGGTAGGCCCGTGCGCCGGCCTTGAGGTAGTCGAAGGCCAGCACGTCGCCCTCGGCGACGTCGAAGGACTCCCACACCGGGCGGGGCTCGCCGTTGACCGTCGGCGTGATCGTCGCGCCGGCCACCGCGACCGTCGCCGGGCCGGTGAACACCAGCTCCGGGCCCATGTAGACGATCTCCAGTGCGGCGGCGCCGTCCGGGTTCCCGACCAGCGCGTTCGCGCAGGTCAGCGAGTACTGGTCCAGCGCGCCCGACGGCGGGATGCCCAGGTGGTAGTAGCCGGAGCGGCCACCGTCCTGCACGGTGGTGGACAGCCCGGGCTTGCGGACCTCGATGCGTGTCACGCGAGCACCTCCAGCAGGCGCTTGTTGTAGCCGTCGGGGTCGTCGAGGAACGGTTGCAGGTCGAACGCCACCGGCCGGGCGGTGATCCGGTACTCCCCCGCCTCGGCGGCGGCCTGGAGCTGGTCGTACTCGTCGCGGTCGATGCCGCGGAACTTGACCATGTCCCCGGGCCGCATGAACACCATGTGCTCGGTGAAGTCGGGCTTGGTCTGGGTCGGGTCGTAGATCGGCGCCGGGGTGATGCCGAACATCTGGTAGCCCCCGGCGCCGCGCACCGAGTAGATGCAGGAGAAGCAGCCGCCGTAGCCGACGGTCTGCTTGGGGGTGTCGGTGCGCGGGCGCAGGTACTTCGGCACCACGATCTGCCGGTCGCGGGGCACCATCTGGTACTTGAACGGCAGCCCGGCGACGAAGCCGACCATCGAGGTGAACCAGGGCGAGCCGGAGTGCGCGGCGATGAACTCGTCCACGCCGCCGTAGCCGTTGATGCGGGCCGCGTACTCGATGTCGGTGGCCTCGGGGTCCTGGTGGCGGTCGCGGAACCGCATCAGGGTCTCGGTGGTCCACGGGTCCTGGTAGAGCACCGGGATCTCGACGACCCGGCAGTCCAGGGTGACCCCGAGCGCGTCGCCGACCCGGGTCTCCAGCTCCTTCAGCTGCGCCATCAGGGCGTGCGGGTCGAGCACGTCGGGGTCGTAGCGCACCTGGTAGGACGCGTTCGCCGGGCAGATCTCCAGGATGCCGTCCGGTCGTTCGGAGCGGAGCAGGTTGGTGATCGCGACGGCCTTGAAGTTGGCCTGCAGGCTCATCTCCTCGGCCAGCTCGACGAACACGAACTCGTCGCCGCCCCAGCTGTAGCGGGCGCTCATGCGGTCCCCTTCCCTTCGGCCAGCCAGTGTTCGAGGGTCCCGGTGTGGAAGTCGGCGTCGGCGACCCACGGTTCCCCGGCCAGGGTGCGGAGCAGCCCGGCGGTGGTCGGGATCCCGGCGACGGAGAACTCGTCGAGCGCGCGCCGGGACCGGGCCAGCGCCTCGGTCCGGTCGGCACCCCACACCACGACCTTCGCCAGCAGCGAGTCGTAGTACGGCGGGACCGTCCCGTCGGGCTCCAGCCAGGTGTCGCAGCGCACCCACGGCCCGGACGGCAGCGTGACCCGCCCGACGCCACCGGGCTGGGGCAGGAAGTCCCGCTCCGGGTCCTCCGCGCAGACCCGGAACTCGATCGCGTGCCCGCGCCGGGAGATCCGGTCCTGGGTGAACCGCAGCGGCTCCCCCGCGGCGACGCGCAGCTGCTCGGCGACCAGGTCGATGCCGGTGACGAGCTCGGTGGTGGGGTGCTCGACCTGGATGCGGGTGTTCATCTCGATGAAGAAGAACTCGCCCGTCTCGTCGTCGACGAGGAACTCCACGGTGCCGGCCGAGGTGTAGCCGACCTCGCGGCACAGCGCGACGGCCGCGGTCGTCATCGCCTCGCGGGTCGCCCCGGTGATCCCCGGCGACACCGCCTCCTCGACGACCTTCTGCCTGCGGCGCTGCAGCGAGCACTCCCGCTCGAACAGGTGGACGGCGTCGCGGCCGTCGCCGAGGACCTGCACCTCGACGTGCCGGGCGCGCTCGACGAACCGCTCCAGGTACATGGTGCCGTCGCCGAAGGCCTTCTCCGCCTCGGTCGAGGCCTGCCCGAACGCGGTGCGCAGCGCGTCGGCGTCGGCGACGACCCGGATGCCCCGGCCCCCGCCGCCCGCGGCGGCCTTGAGCATCACCGGGTAGCCGACCTCCTCCGCGGCGGCGACCGCGGCGTCGGCGTCGGCGACCCCCCCGGGGGTGCCGGGCACGGTCGGGACCCCGGCGGCGCGGGCGACCTCCCGGGCGGCGACCTTGTCGCCCATCCGCTCGATCGTCGCGGCGTCCGGGCCGACGAAGGTCAGGCCCGCGCCGGCGACGGCGGCGGCGAACGACGCCCGCTCGGACAGGAACCCGTAGCCGGGGTGGACGGCGTCGGCGCCGGTCTCCTTCGCCGCGGCCAGGATCGCGTCGGCGACCAGGTAGGACTTCGACGCGGGCGAGGGCCCGATCGCCACCGCGGTGTCGGCCAGGCGCACGTGCAGGGCGTCGGCGTCGGCCTTCGAATGCACCGCGACGGTGCCGATGCCCAGGTCCCGTGCGGCCCGGATGATCCGGACGGCGATCTCGCCGCGGTTCGCGACGAGCAGCCTCATGCCGTCTCCACCACCGCCACGGGCTGGCCGGCGTCCACCTCGTCCTCGTCGCCGACCAGGAACTCGACGACGGTGCCGGTGGCGCCCGCCGGGATCTGGTGGAAGGACTTCATGACCTCGACCAGGCCGATCGCCTGGTCGTCGGTGACGGCGGCGCCGTCCTCGGCGAACGGCGGGCTGCCGGGGTCGGGACGGCGGTAGAACACGCCGGGGATCGGGGAGACGACCTCGTGTCGGGGCACTGCGGGTACTCCTTCTCAGCTGCTCAGGTGGGGCTTCAGCGCGTCGTGCACGGCACGGGCGAGCTCGACGGCGTTCGGGGTGTCGGAGTGCACGCAGACCGAGTCGGCGCGCACGGTGAGCTCGTTGCCGTTCTCCGAGGTCGCCTTCCCCTCGGTGACCGCGCGCAGGGCGCGTTCCGCGGAACGGACCGGGTCGAACGCCTCGTGCTCACGGGTGATGATCAGCGAGCCGTCGTCGCGGTAGTCGAGGTCGGCGTAGTACTCGGCGACGAACCCCGCGGGCCGGTCACCCCAGACCTGCTCGTGCACGGTGCCGACCATGCCGACCAGCGGGGCGCCGAAGACGTCCGCGGCGTCGGCGATCGCGGCGGCCACCTCCGGGTCCCGGGCCGACATGCCGTAGAGCGAGCCGTGCACCTTGACGTGGTTGAGCTCCATGTCGTGCGCTTGCAGGAACCCCGCCAGCGCGCCGATCTGGTAGACGACGCCCGCGGTCAGCTCCTCGCGGTCCAGCGTCATCTCGCGGCGGCCGAAGCCCTCCCGGTCGGGCAGCGACGGGTGCGCCCCGACCTTCACCCCGTGCCGCTCGGCCAGCGCGACCGTGCGGGCCATCACCCGCGGGTCGGAGGCGTGGAAGCCGCACGCCACGTTGGCGACGGTCACGAACGGCATGAGGCCCTCGTCGTCGCCGCAGTGGTAGATCGAGTACGACTCGCCCATGTCGCAGTTGATGTCCACCATGTCCCGGTCTCCCTCCCCTGGGTTCAGGCAGTCTGGCCGGACGCGGCGGTGATCGCCCGCCAGACCGCCTGCGGCGTCGCGGGCATGTCCACGTGGGTCACCCCGAGGTGGGCGACGGCGTCGATCACCGCGTTCACCACGGCGGGCGAGGATCCGATCGCGCCGGACTCGCCGATCCCCTTGACCCCCATCGGGTTCGTCGGCGACGGCGTGACCAGCTGCTCCAGCTCGAAGTGCGGCAGGTCGGTCGCGGCGGGCACGGCGTAGGACGCCAGGTTGCCCGCCGTCGGGTTGCCGGCCTCGTCGAAGGTGGCGTGCTCGTAGAGGGCCTGCCCGATGCCCTGGGCGATGCCGCCGTGCAGCTGCCCCTCGACGATCGTCGGGTTCACCACGACCCCGCAGTCGTCGACGGCGACGTAGCGGCGGATCCGGGTGAACCCGGTCTCGGTGTCGACCTCGGTGACGCACACGTGCGTCCCGAACGGCCAGGTGAAGTTCGGCGGGTCGAACGCCGAGTCCGCGGTCAGGTTGGGCTCCATGCCCTCGGGCAGGTCGTTCGCCAGCGACGCCGCGCCCGCCACCTCCTGGATGGTCACCGATGGCCCGGCCGTGCCCGCCACCGAGAACCGGCCCCCGGTGAACTCCAGGTCCTTCTCGTCGGCCTCCAGCAGGTGCGCGGCGATCTGCATCGCCTTGTCCAGCACCTTGCCCGCGGCCAGGTGCACCGCGGTGCCGCCGACGGCGAGGCTGCGCGAGCCGTAGGTGTCGCGCCCGAACGGCGCGACCAGGGTGTCGCCGTGCAGGACCTCGACGTCGTCGGGGTGCACACCGAGGCGGTCGGCGACGATCTGCGACCAGGCGGTCTCGTGGCCCTGCCCGTGCGGGGAGGTGCCGGTGACGACCTCGACCTTGCCACTGGTCGTCATGCGCACGGTGGCCTGCTCCCAGCCGCCGGACTGCAGCCGGACCCCGGCCGCGACCTTCGACGGCGACAGCCCGCCGGACTCGGTGAAGTTGCCGAACCCGATCCCGATCTGCACCGGGTCCGACGAGGAACGGCGGCGGGCCTGCTCGGCGCGCAGCTCGTCGTAGCCGACCAGCTCCATCGCCCGGCGCATGCAGGTCTCGTAGTCCCCGGAGTCGTACTGCACCCCGGACGGGACCGTGCGCGGCTCGAGGAACTTGGGGTGCAGGTTGCGCAGCCGCACCTCGGCGGCGTCCATGCCGAGCTCGCGGGCCAGGTCGTCCATGATCCGCTCGTGGCCGTAGGCGGCCTCCGAGCGGCCGGCGCCGCGGTAGGCGTCGGTCGGGGTGAGGTTGGTGAACACGCCCTTCGCGGTGAACGAGTAGTGCCCGAAGTCGTAGAGCCCGCAGAAGGTGAACGCGCCGAACACGGCGATGCCCGGGGTGAGCAGCTGCAGGTAGGCGCCCATGTCGGCGAGCAGCTCCACCTTCATCCCGAGGATCTTCCCGTCGCGGGTGGCGGCGACGGAGACGTCCTGGATCTGGCCGCGGCCGTGTGTGGTGGCCTGGTGGTGCTCCGAGCGGGTCTCGGTCCACTTCACCGGGGTCCTCAGCCGGCGGGCGAGGACGAGGGCGAGGAACTCCTCGGCGTAGACGTTGAGCTTCGCGCCGAACCCGCCGCCGACGTCCGGGGCGACGACCCGGATCCGGGTGTCCGGGATGCCGGTGACCGCGGCGAGGATGTCGCGCACGAAGTGCGGCACCTGGGTGGCGGTGTAGACGGTGAACCCGGCGCCGACCGGGTCCGGCACGCACACCACCGCGCGCGGCTCCATCGGCGAGGGGACGACCCGCTGCTGCAGGTAGCGCCCGGAGACGACGACGTCGGCGTCGGCGAAGGCGGTGTCGACGTCGCCGGTGGCCAGCGGCCAGGTGTAGCAGTGGTTGGTGCCCATCTCGGCGTGCACGACGGGGGCGCCGTCGGCGAGGGCGTCGGCCATGTCGACCACGGCGGGCAGCTCGGCGTACTCGACGTCGACGAGGTCGGCGCCGTCGCGGGCGGCCGCGGCGCTGGTGGCCAGGACGACCGCGACGCCGTCGCCGACGTGGTTGACCTCGTCGCGGGCGAGCGGGCGGTGGTCGGGGATGCGGATGTCCTCGGTGACCGGCCAGCCGCACGGGATGCCGGCGAGGAACTCGTCGTCGACGTCGGCGGCGGTGAGCACCGCGCGGACCCCCGGGACGGCGGCCGCGGCGGCGGTGTCGATCGCGACGATCCGGGCGTGCGGCAGCGGGCTGCGCACGAGGACCATGTGCAGGGTGCCGGGCGGGGCGATGTCATCGGTCCAGGTGGCCCGGCCGGTGAGCAGCGCCTGGTCCTCCTTGCGCTGCATGCGGGTTCCCACCCACGGTGCCGCAGCGGTACCGGTCTCCTGCGTGGCGGTCAAAGCTGTCCTTCCGACGACGACTGCGGTCCGTGCCGGACAGCGTGATCCGGAACACGCCGGGGCGGTAGTGTCCGGACTGTCCAGTTCGATGTCCGGTACACGCCGATCCGGCAGGGGGTTCGATGGCGCTGACGCTGCGCACGCTGTGTGCGAGCCGCAGTCTCGGACTGCGTCTCGCGTGTCCGTCCGCGGATCAGGATCGACCGCTCACGTGGGTGCATTCGAGCGAACTGTCCGATCCGACGCCCTACCTCGACGGCGACGAGCTGCTGCTGACCACCGGCCTCGGACCGGCGCCCGACCCGGCCGGCTACGTGGACCGGCTCGTCGCGCACGGCCTCGCCGGGCTCGGGTTCGGCTGCGGTCTGGGACACGACGACCTGCTCCCCGCGCTGCGCGAGGCCTGCGCGCGGGCCGGGCTGGCGCTGCTGGAGATCCCCGAGCGCACCCCGTTCCTGGCGCTGACCAAGGCCGTCGCCGAGGCCCGCGCCGCCGACCGCTACGCCGAGGTCGTCCGCACCGACGAGGCGCAGCGGGCGCTCACCGCCGCCGCCCTGGGCGAGGACGACCCCGACACCGGCACCGCCCGGGTGCTCGACCGGCTCACCGAGCGTCTCGACGCCTGGGCGCTGATCTCCGGGACCGACGGCCGGGTCCGCCGCTCCGCGCCCGCCGGGGCGGCCCGGCGCGCGGTCCTGCTCCGCGCCGAGATCGACCGGGTGCGGGACCACCCCGGGCCGTCCAGCGTCACCGTCGCCGTCGGGGACGGGCAGGTCGTGCTCCAGCCGGTGCGCCTGATCGGGCCCGCGGTCCTCGTCGTCGGGCGGGACCGGCGCTTCACCCCGGTCGACCGGCAGCTCATCGGGTCCGCGGTGTCGGTGCTGACCCTGGCCCACGCGCGCAGCGCCGCGGCCGGGCGGGCCGAGCGCCGGGTGCGGACCGCGGTGCTGCGGGCGCTGGCCGCGCTGCCGGGCTGCGGCGCCGAGGACGTGCTCGCCGAGACCTGGGGCCCGCTGCCCGGCGGGGACCTGGTCGCGGTCGCGCTCGGCGGGCGGGCCACCGGTGCGCCGCCGGACGTCCTGCTCGACGCCCTGGAACGGGCCCCCGGGGTCGCCTTCCACGCCGAGCTCGACGGGCAGGTGGCCGCGCTCGTCGGTGCCGGGTCGGTGCCCGCGGTGCTGGAGGTCGCCGGACAGGTGCGCGGGGTGCGGGCCGGGGTGTCGACGCCGGCGCCGGTCGGTGAGCTGGGCCGCGCGCTGCGCGAGGCGGGCCGGGCGCTCGACGCCGCCGAACGCCGCGACCGGGCGGTGCTGCGCTTCGCCGACCTCGCGGGCAGCGGGCTCGCCTCGCTGGTGCGCCCCGAGGACGCCACCGCCTTCGCCGACGCCGTCCTGGCCCCGCTGGTCCGCTACGACACCGAGCGGCGCGGCGACCTGGTCGCCTCACTGCGGGAGTGGCTGGCCCACCACGGGCAGTGGGACCCGGCCGCGTCCCGGCTCGGGGTGCACCGCCACACCCTGCGGGCCCGCATCACCCGCGCCGCCGCACTGCTGGAGCGCGACCTCGACTCCCCCGGCGTCCGCGCCGAGCTGTGGTTCGCCCTGCACACCACCGACCCCGCCTGAGGAGGCGCTACCGGGCGGCGACCGACCCCACCGTGGCCTGCGGCGGCTCGGTGGTCGCGGAGCACACCGGGCCGGGGCGCGGCACGAACGTCCCGCCGCTGCCCCCGGGCGGGGCGACCCGCAGCCCGCGCGCCTGCTCCGGGACGCAGTCGGCCTCCGGGTACGACGGGGTCGCCCGTACCCGCAGCGGCGCCGTCGCCACGGCGCCCGGGGCCAGCCGCACCCGCGCCCGGGGCCCGTCGATCGCGGCCCGCGGCCCGACGCGGGTCCCCTCGTTGCCCGCCACGAACGCGACCCCGGGATAGCCGTCGAGCACACAGGGGGCGCCGCCGGTGTTGCGGAACACCAGGTCGGCGACGGCGGCCGGGCCGTCGGTGCGGGGTGCGGTGGCGGACACGTCGAGGGTGTCGCCGGTGCACGGACCGGCCGGGCCGCCGTCGTCGGCCGGGGCGGACGCGGTGCTCGACGGGGGCGGGGTCGCGACGACGGGTGCCGGGGCCGCGGGGGCCGGGGCGGGCGGGCGCGGGGCGGGGACGTCGGGGCCCGCGGTGCCGCAGCCCGCGAGCAGGAGCAGCAGGGCGGCACCCACCCCGGCCTCGCGCGGACCCACCACCGTGACCCCCGTTCCGACGCAGGTCGCTGCGCCGATCGGCGTCATTGTGACGTGGTCGTGCCCCTCACCGGGCGGCGGGTAGGGTCCTGTGCATCGCCAACGAGATGCTCCGCCCGTGACCCCGTGGCAGCTGCTCACGCTGTTCGGTGCCGGCGTCGCGGCCGGTCTGGTCGGCGCCGTCGCCGGGCTCGCGTCGCTGTTCTCCTACCCCGCGCTGCTGGCCGTCGGGCTCCCCGCGACGACGGCGAACATCACCAACACCGTCTGCATGCTGTTCCAGGGGGCGGGCGCGGTCGCCGGGTCCCGCCCGGAGCTGCGCGGCGCCGGGCCGCAGCTGCGCCGCTGGATCGGCCCGGCGCTGCTCGGCGGCGCGGCCGGGGCCGGGCTGCTGCTGCTCACCCCGGCCGGTGGCTTCGAGCGGATCGTGCCGTTCCTGGTCGCGGTCGCGGCACTGCTGCTCCTGCGCCCGCCCCGGCCCGCGGCCGAACCGCGGCCGCCCGGGCCGGGCGTCGCGGTGGCCGTGTTCGGTGTCGCCGTCTACGCCGGGTACTTCGGCGCGGCGGCCGGGGTGATGATGCTGGCGCTCACGCTGTCGCTGCCGGGCGCGACCCTGCTGCGGGCCAACGCGCTGAAGAACGTGCTGACCTGGGCGGCGAACGCGGTCGCCGCGGTCGGTTTCGCGGTCTTCGGCGACGTCGCGTGGGCCGCGGTGCCCGCGCTGGCCCTGGGCCTGCTCATCGGCGGCCGGCTCGGCCCGGTCGTGGCCCGGCGGCTCCCGGCCCGCCTGGTCCGGATCGGCATCGCGGTCGCGGGCCTCGGCCTGGCCGTGCGGCTGTTCGTCCAGGCCTGGCTCTGAGCGGTCCCGCGCGGCCCGGCGGTGCGCCGTGGGTGGACCGGACCCTCAGCCCCGGCGGTACTCCAGCATCGCGGTGACCGGGCCGTCGGTGCGTTGCCCGTGGCGGCGCAGCCAGCCGTCGAGCTTGCCCTGCACCGTGGGCAGGTCCGGGCGCCGGTGCGGCTCGGTGCGCATCGCCTGCTTGAGCAGCGCCAGGTGCGCGGTGCGGCTCGGCAGGTGGGTGAGCTTCGCCCCCGCCGCGGCCGCCCGCAGCCCGGCGACGGCGTCGGCGGACTCCCCGCGCGGCGGGTGCCCGCTCAGCGCGAACGACACCGCCGCCGCGAGCTGCCAGGCGTCGGAGGCGGGCGAGGCGGGCTTCCCGGCCGCGGCCTCCGGCGCCAGGTAGTCGGGCGTGCCCAGGACGTAGCCGGTCTGGGTCAGCGTGGAGTCGCCCTGCTTGCGCGCGATCCCGAAGTCGATCAGGTGCGGGTGCCCCTGCGGGTCGACGACGATGTTGCCCGGCTTGATGTCGCGGTGCAGCACCCCGGCGCGGTGCGCGGTGTGCAGGGCGCCGGCGATGCCGGTCCAGATGCGGGCCGCGGAGATGTCGTCCACCGGGCCCTGCTCGCCGACGAGCTGGCCCAGGGACATGCCGTCGACGTACTGCATGACGATGACCAGCCCGTCCATGCCCTGCAGGCCCGGGTCGGACGAGGCGTGCAGCAGGTCGTAGATCTGCACGCAGCAGGGGTGGCGCATCGCGCCGAGCGCGGCGGCCTCCCGGCGGATGCGCTCCTCGGTCTCCGGGTCCGCGGCGTGCGCGGACTTGACCGCGACGGTGTGGCCGAGCTTCGCGTCGTGGGCCAGCCAGACCCCGCCGAAACCACCGGCACCGAGGCGGCGCATCAGCCGGAACCGGGGCGCCCGCGGCGGACCGCCCGCCACGGGTGCGACGAGCGTGGGCCGGCGCGGCGGCCCCGCCGGGGGGCGTCCCGCACCGGAGACCGGGCCGCGGGCCGCTCCCGACACCGGGCCGCGCAGCGGACCCGCGGCGGGGTGTGCGGCCGGGCCGGTGAACGGCGGCGGCCCGGCGGACGGGCGTCCGGCCGGGCCGGGGGCGTACCCGGCGGGCGGCAGCGCGCCGTACCCGGACGGCGGGCGGGGCGCGGCGGCGAACCCGGCGTAGGGCGCGGACTGCTCGACCGAGGACGGCCCGCGGGTGCCGTTCGTCCCGGCGGTGCCCGGGGTCTCGCGGGCGGAGAAGCGCTGGGCGAGACGCTCGGCGACGCTGGGCGTCGCGGCCGCGCCGGACTGCGGGGCG
Source organism: Pseudonocardia sp. TMWB2A (assembly GCF_017312135.1). Taxonomy (NCBI): domain Bacteria; kingdom Bacillati; phylum Actinomycetota; class Actinomycetes; order Pseudonocardiales; family Pseudonocardiaceae; genus Pseudonocardia; species Pseudonocardia sp. TMWB2A. The sequence goes on along the minus strand of NZ_QKQY01000002.1, from coordinate 3,807,535 downwards.
AGCCCGTCGCCGCCACCGCGCCCGGCCCGCGACGACCCGGTGCCGGTGCGTCCCGCGACGGACGGCTCGGCACGGCGCGGTGGCGCGTCGCGCCCGGCGCGGATCCGCTCGACCGTCGCCCGCGACGGCGCGGGGAACAGCGGGACGACCAGCACCCCGACCAGGCTCGCGGCGAGGATGCCGACCCACAGGTGCTCGGCGGTGCCCGCGGGGACCGCGCCGGTCAGCACGATCAGCGCGAACAGCGGCAGCCAGAAGAACTTGGCCGGCCAGCGGGGCCCGCGACGCAGCGCGGTGCGCGCCTGGACCGCGACGAGCACGGTCGCGAGCAGCGGCACGACGCCGAGCAAGGCGACGGAGGTGACCGAGGTGACGACGTCCCCGCCGATGGACCCGGCCACGGTGCCGCGGCCCAGGTAGCTGCTCTGAGTCCCCACGACGCTGCAGGTCTCGACCCGGATCGACGACGTGGCCGACGAGCTCAGGCCGGGGACGGCCGGCACACCGGCGGTGGCCCGGCTGAACACCCCGCCCGCCCCGACGAACACCGCCAGCGGGAGCAGGCCCGCCGACAGCACACCGATCCCGGCCAGCAGCACGGACTCGGCCGAGCCGTAGCCCGAGGAGGACCCCGAGCCGATCCCGCGGCGCAGCAGCGCCACCAGCGCCGCACCCGCGGTGGGCAGCAGCCCCGTCAGCACACCGAGCGCGGTGACCGACCAGGCCCAGTCCCCCGGGCACACGTCCGGCACACCGAGCCCGCGGATGCCCTCCAGCACTCCGGCGACGAGCGCCACCAGCGCGTCCACGCCCGTCCTCACCCCCGAACTCGCTCCGGGTGCGGGCCACCCGGACTGCCCACTATCGCATCACCCGGGTGGGGCCCGGCGGAGCAGCGGGTGCACGGGGGCGCGCGCGGGCGGGTGGAGCGGGGTCAGCGCACGAAGAGGTCCAGGTCGGTGTTGAACCGGTCGAGCAGCTCGGCCAAGGAGTCGCGGTCGTGGGTCGGCCAGTGCGCGATGACCTCGCGCAGCGGCGCCAGGCGGGCCTCGCGGACCTGCTCACGGGCGGCGAGCCCGGCCGGGGTCAGGGTGACGCTGACCGAGCGGGGGTCGCGCTCGTGCGGCGACACGTCGACCAGACCGGCCCGCGACAGGCGCGAGACCTGGCGGCTGGCGGTGGGCTTGGAGACCCCCAGCTTGCCGGTCAGCGCGGTGAGCGAGAGGGCGCCCTCGTCGTCGAGCAGCATGAGGACCGGGTAGGTGTAGCGGTCCACGGCGTCGTTCGCGCCGTAGCCGTTCGACCACACCGACTCCATGGTGCGGCGGACCAGCAGCGTGATCTGCTTCTCCAGCGAGTGCAGCGGGTCCTGGGTCGCCGTGGCGAGACCGCCGGTCGCCACGGTTGCGTCGTCGTCAATCGGGCCAATCGGACGTTCCGTCATGATTCGCATGCTACACACGTTGCGGGCCGCAACATTGACGATCGCAATCACGTAAGCGGATCGAAAGGTTCGTGCGCCTTCACGCAACGATGCTGCGCCGAACGGGTGTGATCAGCGACGCCCGTCGTCGAACGTGCTGGACGAACCGCCCGTTACCGGACGGAGCACTCACGTCGTGTTACCTACGTGTTGCGTCCTGCAATCATTAGCGTTGCAATCGATCTTACCGGGCGGCGCGGTCCGGGCCACGAGATCTGAGGAGGCGCTCAACCGTGTGCGGAATCTGCGGCTGGATCGACTACCGACACGACCTGGGGGCGGACGAGCACGCCCGCACCCTCGCGGCGATGAACGAGACGATGTCCTGCCGCGGACCGGACCAGCAGGGCGTGTGGGCCCAGGGGCCCGCGGCGCTGTGCCACCGCAGGCTCGCGGTCATCGACATCGAGGGCGGCCGCCAGCCGATGACCCTCGACGAGGGCGGGGCCCCCGCCCTGCACATGGTCTACTCCGGCGAGACCTACAACTTCCGCGAGCTGCGCGAGCAGCTCGCCGCCGCCGGGCACCGGTTCCGGACCTCCAGCGACACCGAGGTCGTGCTGCGGGCGCACCGCGAGTGGGGCGCGAAGGACCCCCGCGACGTCGCCCGCCGGCTCAACGGCATGTTCGCCTACGCCCTGTGGGACTCCGGCACGAACGAGCTGGTGCTGGTGCGTGACCGCCTGGGCATCAAGCCGCTGTACTACTACCCCACCCCGCACGGGGTGCTGTTCGGCTCCGAGCCCAAGGCGATCCTGGCCAACCCCGAGGCCGAGCGGGTCGTCGACGCCGAGGGCCTGCGCCGGGCGCTGGCGTTCGTCTCCGACATGTCCAACGCGGTGTTCCGCGGCATGCGCGAGGTCCCCCCGGGCTGCGTGGTCCGGGTCTCCCGCGACGGCGTCCGCGAGGAGCGCTACTGGGAGCTCACCGACACCGGGCACACCGACGACGTCGACACCACCGTGCACCACGTCCGCGAGCTGCTCGAGGACACCGCGTTGCGCCAGCTCTACGCCGACGTCCCGCTGTGCACGCTGCTCTCGGGCGGGCTGGACTCCTCGGCGCTCACCGCGCTGGCCGCGAAGCACGTCGACGGCACCGTGCGGTCGTTCGCGGTGGACTTCGTCGGCTACGCCGACAACTTCGTCGCCGACGACGCCCGCGGCACCCCCGACTCCCCCTACGTGCACGAGGTCGCCGAGTACGTCGGGACCGCGCACCGCGACATCGTGCTGCGGACCGAGGACATGATGGACCCGGCCGTGCGCCGGGCCACGGTGCACGCCCGCGACCTGCCCGCCGGCATCGGCGACATGGACTCGTCGCTGTACCTGCTGTTCTCCGCGATCCGCAAGGAGTCCACGGTCGCGCTGTCCGGGGAGTCCGCCGACGAGGTGTTCGGCGGCTACCGCGACTTCCACGACCCGGAGACCGTCGCCGCGGACACCTTCCCGTGGCTGGCCGGGCGGATGATGAACGCCGACCAGTCCGACCCCGGGCTGTTCGACCGGGCCCTGTGGGACAAGCTCGACGTCCCCGGCTACCTCGACGACCAGTACCGGACCGCGCTCGCCGAGGTGCCCGAGCTGACCGGCCCGGCCGCCGACGACCCGCACGAGCGCCGGATGCGCGAGATCTGCTACCTCTACCTGACCCGCTGGCTGCCGGTGCTGCTGGACCGCAAGGACCGGATGAGCATGGCCGTCGGGCTCGAGGTGCGGGTCCCGTTCTGCGACCACCGCCTCGTCGAGTACGTCTTCGGCACCCCGTGGGCGCACAAGAACTTCGACGGGCGCGAGAAGTCGCTGCTGCGCCACGCCACCAAGGACCTGCTGCCCGAGACGGTGGTCCAGCGGGTCAAGAGCCCCTACCCCTCCACCCAGGACGACTCCTACGAGAAGTCGCTGCGCGACCAGGTCGCCGAGATCGTCGGGCAGGGCGACGACGCGCCCGTCGCGCCGCTGGTGGACCGGGCGGCGGTGCAGCGCCGGCTCGACGAGGGCGGCGGGCACGAGGCCAACTCGATGGGCCGCCGGATGCAGCTGGAGCGCATCATCGACCTGAACACCTGGATCGGCGACTACGACGTGCAGCTCTCGCTGTAGCCCCGTGGCAGGTTCGCCCCGTGGGTGGTTGTGTGGGTACCGACCCGCACGACCACCCACGAGGTGAGGCCACATGGGACTGACCCGCACCGACGGCCCGCTGTCGCCGTACGCGCCGACCACGGTGAACTACGCGATCGACGGCCCGCCGCACAAGCTGCTCATGCATCCGTTCCCGAGGCGGGTGCGGGCGGAGTTCGCCGGGCGCACCGTGCTCGACACCCGTGGCGGGTTCCTCGTCCACGAGTCGAACCTGCTGCCCGTGCTCTACGTCCCCGAGGCCGACCTCGACCAGGACGTCCTGGTCGCGACCGACCACACCACGCACTGCCCGTTCAAGGGCGACGCGTCCTACCGCTCGCTCGTCCTCGGCGACCGGACCGCGGAGAACGCCGTCTGGCACTACCCCGAGCCCGTCGCGGCCGCGCCCTGGCTGCGCGGGCTCGCCGCGCTGTACTGGAACGCCGCCGACGCCTGGTACGACGAGGACGAGCAGGTCTTCGCCCACCTCACCGACCCCTACACCCGGGTCGACGTGCGCCCGACCCACCGCGAGGTCGTGGTCACCCACGTCGCGACCGACGGCGTCGAGACGGTCCTGGCCCGCTCGGAGCACCCGTGGGTGCTGTCGGAGACCGGGCTGCCGAACCGCTGGTACCTGCCCGCCGCCGACGTCGCCGTCCCGACCACGCCGAGCGGGCTGCGCACCCGCTGCCCCTACAAGGGCGAGGCGCACTACGAGCACGCCGACCTGCCCGGCGGGACCCGGCTGGCCGACGTGTTCTGGCACTACCCCGACCCGCTGCCGGAGTCGGCGCGGGTCGCGGGGCTGCGTGCCGTCGCGGGCGGCAGCCGGGACGACGGCTCCCGGGTCGTGGTCACCGTCGACGGCGCCGAGGCCTGAGGGGACCCCGCAGCGCTCAGTCCTCGTCGGCGACGATCAGGGCCTCGATCGCGGGCAGCGCGGCCTCCAGCGCGGCGCGCTGGGCGGCGTCGAGCCGGTCGAGCCGGCGGGCGACCAGCGCGGTGCGCTGGCTGCGGACCTCGCGCAGCCGGTCCAGCCCGTCGGCGGAGATCGAGATGAGCACGCCGCGGGCGTCGCCCGGGTCGGCGGCGCGCTCGACCATGCCCTGGTCGTCCAGCGCGGACAGCACCCGGGACATGGTCGGTGCGGTCACGCCCTCCCGGCGGGCCAGCTCCGACAGGCGCAGCGGGCCGTGCTGCTCGACGGTGACCAGGGTCGACAGCTGCAACGGCGGCAGCGACTCGGAGCCGTCGATGCGGATCCGGCGGTTCAGCCGGCCCACGGCCAGCCGCAGCCGGGAGGCCACCTCGTCGTCGCTCGTCTCGAAGCGGCTCGACACCACGGTGCCGCCGGAGCCGCCGGACTCGCTGCCCGATCCCTCACTCATCGCCCCATTCTGCCAAAGAAGTGATGAGCAATGGCATCGGCCCTCGGAGGCGGCGGGGTCGTGGCAGGGTCGCGGGGATGGAGACCCCCGACCCCGTCGCGCTCGCCGGCTCGCTGATCGCCCTCGACACCCGGGGCGGCGGCGAGCGCGCGGCCGCGGACCTGCTCGCCGGCCTGCTCGACGACGGCGGCTTCACCGTGCGGACCGAGCCCGACCCGGCCGACCCGGCGCGGGCGAACCTGGTGGCGCGCCGCGGCGACGGCCGCCCGCCGGTGACCCTCACCGGGCACCTCGACACCGTCCCCGCCGACCCGGCCGGCTGGTCGTTCGACCCGCACGCCGGTGACGTCGTCGACGGGCGGCTGCGCGGGCGCGGCAGCACCGACATGAAGGCCGGGGTCGCGGCGCTCGTCGTCGCGGCGCTGCACAGCGACCCGGCGACCCCGCTGCAGCTGGTGTTCACCTTCGGCGAGGAGACCGGCGGCGACGGCGCCCGCCTGCTCACCGGCCTGGAGCCGTCACCGCTGCTGGTGGTGGCCGAACCGACCGCCAACCGGGTGCTGCACGGCCACAAGGGCGTGCTGTGGCTGCGGCTGGTCCAGCACGGGGTCAGCGCCCACGGGTCGCGCCCCGAGCTGGGCGACAACGCACTCGTCGCGCTCGGGCGGGTCGCGGCGGCGCTGCACGACCACACCTGGCCGGTCAGCGCGACGCACGGCGCCGCCACGGCCAACCCCGGGACGCTGCACGCCGGGCTGCAGCCCAACCTGGTGCCCGACCGCGCCGAGCTGGAGGTCGACCTGCGCCTGGTCCCGGGCCTCGACGCCGCGACCGCCCGCGACGAGGTGGCCGGGATCGCCCGCGCCGCGCTGGCCGGCACCCCCCACCGCGGCGTCCCGGACGTCGAGGTCCGCCTGGACCTGCCCGCCGTCGGGACCGACCCGGCCGACCCGCGGGCGGCCGCGGCCGCGACGGCGCTCGGGTACGGCGGGCCGGCGGCGTTCGCGTCCTACTTCACCGACGCGTCGGTGCTCGTCGGGGCGCTCGGGGACCCGGCGGTGCTGGTGTACGGGCCCGGCGACCCCGAGCTGGCGCACGTCACCGACGAGACCTGCTCCGCGGCCCGGGTCGGCGAGGCCGCCGACGCCCTGGTCCCGGCGCTGGTCAGAGCTTGCGCAGCCGCACCCGCGTGACGTCGTGGTTCGGCCCCTTGGTCAGCACCGCGCTGGCCCGCGAACGGGTGGGCAGCACGTTCTGCTCCAGGTTGGGCTGGTTGATCGTCGCCCAGATGTGCTCGGCCCGGGCGACGGCCGCGTCGTGGTCGAGCTCGGCGTAGCGGCGGAAGAACGACTGCGGGTCCCGGAACGCGGTCTGGCGCAGCCGCAGGAACCGCTCCACGTACCAGCGGCGGACGTCGGCGGTGGCGGCGTCGACGTAGACCGAGAAGTCGATGAAGTCCGACACGGTCAGCGCGCCCGCGACCGCGGGCTGGAGCACGTTGAGGCCCTCGACGATGAGGATGTCGGGGCTGCGGACCACGAGCTGCTCGTCGGGCACGATGTCGTAGACCAGGTGCGAGTAGACCGGGGCGGTCACCTCGGGGCGGCCGCCCTTGATCTCGGAGACGAACCGCAGCAGCTTGCGGCGGTCGTAGGACTCCGGGAAGCCCTTGCGCTCCATCAGCCCGCGGGCCTGCAGCTCGGCGTTGGGGTAGAGGAACCCGTCGGTGGTGACCAGCTGCACGTCGGGGTGCTCCGGGGAGCGGGCCAGCAGCAGGCGCAGCAGCCGCGCGGTGGTCGACTTGCCGACCGCGACCGAGCCGGCGATCCCGATCACGAACGGGGTGCGGGCCCCGCCCGAGCCGAGGAAGCGCCGGTAGGCCCGGTAGAGCCGCCCGCCCTCCTCGACGTGCAGGTTGAGCAGCCGCGACAGCGGCAGGTAGACCTCGCGGACCTCGTCGAGGTCGACGAAGTCGCCGTAGCTGCGCAGCTGCTCGAGCTCCTGTGCCGACAGCGGCACCGTGGTCGAGGACGCGAGCTGTGCCCAGGACCGGCGGTCGAAGTCCACGAACGGTGAGGCGCTCCCCCGGGCCAGCCCGGAGCTGCGCCGGCCACCGTACTGCGGGGGCGCCGCGGCCGCGGGGGTCGCGCGCTCCGACGGGGGCGTCGGCTGCGGGGCGCTCACCGCTGCGCCGCGGTCGGGGCCCCGGCCACCGGCCCCCGGCGGCCGTCCGGGGGACCCGGTGGCGCGGGGAGCGGTGCGGAGGGCGACGTCGCCGTGGTCATGGCTGACCAACCTAGACCCCGGTCACGGCCCGGATCACCGTCGGGACGCCGTGAGATCACTCGCAGCTCCCGTCGGGCGGGCCGGGCGCGGCGGCCGTATCGTCGTGCACCGTTTCTCCCTGATGGAGGCCCTGAGCTCCGTGTCCGTCCTGCTCTCCTGTCTCGGGCTGCTCGCGGTCGTCGCGCTCACCCTGGGAACCGCCGTCTCCGTCGCCTCGGAGTTCTCCCTCACCGCGCTCGAACGCAGCCGCATCGACGCCGCCGTCGCCCGCAGCGACGACCGCCGCACCCGCTCGGTGCAGCGGGCGCACTCCGGGCTGTCGTTCCAGCTGTCGGGCTGCCAGCTCGGCATCACCGCCACCACCCTGGCCACCGGCTACATCGCCGAGCCCGCCGTCGCCGAGCTGATCCGGCCGGTGCTGGAGGCCGTCGGGCTGCCCGCCGGGATCGCCTCGGGCACCGCCACCGTGCTGTCGCTGGTCCTGGTCACGGTGCTGTCGATGGTGTTCGGCGAGCTGGTCCCGAAGAACCTCGCGATCGCCCACCCGATGGAGGTGGCGCGCTCGGTGGTGTGGCTGCAGGCCGGGTTCGCCTCGGCGTTCCGCTGGCTGATCACCGGGCTGAACGCCGCGGCCAACGCCATCGTGCGCCGGTTCGGGATCGAGCCGGCCGAGGAGCTGCGCTCGGCCCGCTCCCCCGGCGAGCTGAGCTCGCTGGTGCGGGCCAGCGCCGAGAGCGGCAGCATCGACCCGGGCACCGCGGTGCTGCTGGAGCGCTCGCTGCGCTTCACCGACCGCGTCGCCGAGGACCTGATGACCCCGCGGGTGCGGGTGGAGACCATCGACGCCACCGACACCGTCACCGACCTGGTCGCGCTGGCCCGCCGCTCCGGGTTCTCCCGGTTCCCGGTCGTGGACGGCGACCCGGACGTCCCGCTGGGGCTGGTGCACGTCAAGCAGGCGTTCTCGGTCCCGCCGGCCCGCCGCGCCGACACCGCCGTACGGGACCTGGCCCGGCCGGTCGAGACCGTGCCGTCGTCGCTCGACGGTGACGAACTCATGACCCGGCTGCGGGCGGCCGGGCTGCAGACCGCCGTCGTCGTCGACGAGTACGGCGGCACCGCGGGCCTGGTGACCATGGAGGACCTGGTGGAGGAGATCGTCGGCGACGTCCGCGACGAGCACGACCGCGGAGAGCAGAACCGGGTGCGCCGCCTCGGCGACGGGGTCTGGGCGCTGTCCGGGCTGATGCGCGACGACGAGGTCGACGAGGCCACCGGCTTCCGGATGCCGCACGGGGAGTACGAGACCCTCGCCGGGCTGGTCGTGGCCCGGCTGGGCCGCATCCCCGACGTCGGCGACGCCGTCGAGGTCGACGGGTGGACCCTGGAGGTCCTGCGCCGCGACCGCAACCGGGTCGCCGAGGTCCGCGTCACCCGCGGCGCCGACGAGCACACGGCCGTGTCCGGGGCGGTGTCGGCGTGAACGACCTGATCGCACTGCTCGCCGCCGTCGCCCTGCTCGCGGTGAACGCGTTCTTCGTCGCCGCGGAGTTCGCACTGATCTCCGCCCGCAAGGACCGCCTGGAGGCCATGGCCGACGGCGGGTCCGCCGGGGCGCGCCGCGTGCTCGACGCCTCGCACGACCTGTCCCGGATGCTCGCGGCCTCCCAGCTGGGCATCACCATCGCCTCGCTGCTGCTCGGCCGGCTCGGCGAGCCCGCCGTCGCGCACCTCATCGACGGGCCGCTCGCCGCCGTCGGGGTGCCGGAGGCGTTCGCCTACCCGGTCGCGTTCGCGGTGTCGCTGATGATCGTCGTCGTCGCGCACATGATGCTCGGCGAGATGGTGCCGAAGAACATCTCGATCGCCGGCCCCGAACGCGCGGCGATCCTGCTGGTCCCGCCGTTCCTGGTGTGGACCCGGGTCACCCGCCCGTTCATCGACCTGTTCAACGCGATGGCCAACGGCTCCCTGCGCCTGGTCGGGGTGACCCCGCGCGACGAGCTGGAGACCGCGTTCACCACCGGCGAGCTCGCCGAGATGCTGGGCGACTCGCGCCGGGAGGGCCTGCTCGACGACTCCGAGAGCTCCCGGATCGAGCGGACCCTGTCCTCGGCGGAGGCGACCGTCTCCGACGTCGTCGTCGAGCTGGAGGACCTGGTGTGCCTCGACGCGGGCCCCGGCGGGTCGACGACGGTCTCCGCGCTCACCGAGGCCGTGGAGCGGACCGGGTACTCCCGCTTCCCGATCCGCGGCGCCCAGGGCAGGCTCACCGGGTACTTGCACGTCAAGGACGTGCTGGACCTCGCCGACTCCGAGTCGGCGACGATCCCGCCGCAGCGGGTCCGCAGCCTGCCCTCGGTCCCGGCCTCGGCCCGCCTGGACGAGGCGCTGGCGACGCTGCGGGCGGCCCGGGCACACCTGGCCCGCGCCGTCGACGCGCACGACACCACCGTCGGCGTGGTCACCATGGAGGACCTCACCGAGGCGTTCGTCGGCAGCGTCCGCGACGCCACCCACGCCCCCGGCACCCCGGCCTGACCCGGGCGGGTCGTACCGTCGGACACCGTGCCGACCCCGTCCGCCCCCGCCACCGCCGTGCCCGTCCTCGACGGCGCGGCGTGGCGGGCGCGGGCGGCGGCACACCGGGAGCGGGTCGCGGTGTGGACCGTGCCGCACCGCGAGCGGCGCCGGCGCGGCGAGCCGCACCCGGTGTGGGACTTCCTGTTCACCTACTACTCCCACCGCCCCGCCCAGCTGGAGCGCTGGGACCCGGGCCCCGGAGTGGCACTGGCCGACGCCGCGGAGCTCGCCGACCGCCCCGGTCACGTCACCCGGCCCGACGGCACGGTGCTGTTCGACCCCGCGACGGCGCCGCCGCGGCTGCGGACGACGGCGGCGTTCGTGCACCGGCTGCTCACCGCGACCGGCTCCCGGGCGCCGCGGCTGGGCTGCTTCGGCCTGCACGAGTGGGCGATGGTCTACCGCACCGACGACACCCGGCACCGCGACACGGTGCCGCTGCGCCTCGGGCGGGCGGGCACCGACGCCGTCGTCGAGTCGGCGCGGATCAGCTGCACCCACTACGACGCCTACCGGTTCTTCACCGACGCCGCGGCCCCGCGCAACGAGCTCGTCCCGACCCGGGAGCGGCAGGTCGAGCTGGAGCAGCCCGGCTGTCTGCACGCGACGATGGACCTCTACAAGTGGGCCTACAAGCTCGCCCCGGCGGTGCCGTCGGAGGTCGTGGCCGACTGCTTCGCCCTGGCCGCGGACGTCCGCGAGCTGGACATGCGGGCCTCCCCCTACGACCTGTCCGGTCACGGGTTCGACCCGGTGCCGATCGAGACACCCGCCGGGCGCGCCGAGTACGCCCGCGCCCAGGCCGGGTTCGCCGAGCGGGCGGCGCCGCTGCGCGCGGACCTGATCGACCTCGCGGGGCGCCTCGCCGGGGCCGGTGACCGTCCCGGGAACGACGACGGGGCCGCCGGGGAGGTCCCCGGCGGCCCCGCGACCGCGTAGCGGCTCAGCTCGCGACGAGCTCGTCCAGCAGGCCGTTGCGGGCCGAGGCGACCAGGTCGGCGAACTGGTCCACGCTCATCTGCACGCGCTGGCCGAAGTCGTCGGTGACCACGATGCGCTTCTCCGGCACGGCGGCGTCGTCGACGTACAGCTCGGGGCATCCGCAGTTGCAGCTGCCGCAGAAGGTGGCGATGTGTCGCACTCGGGTGCTCCTCGTCGTCGGTCCGGGGTGGCGGGACGGGTGCCCGCGCCGTCGTGAGGGGTCGCGCACCCGGTCCCGCCGGTTCCCGGCGTCACCCGATGGGGTCAACCGGTCACCGTCGGAGCACTAGTGCTTCGGGAGGTCCGCCGGGTCGGTGCCCTCGATGAAGAAGTCGATGTCGTTGTGCTCGGAGTCGCCGTACGGGGCGAGGTCGGTGACGCCGTGCGCGGCGAGCACCTCGTCGTCGATGAAGGTCTGCCCGGTGGGGCGGGCCGGGTCGGTCAGGACGGCCACGGCGGCGTCGGCCATGATCTCCGGGGTGCGGGCCCGCTGCCCCGCCGCGTCGCCGCCGAGCAGGTTGACCACGGCCGCGGTGGCGATGGTGGTGCGCGGCCACAAGCAGTTGGCCCGGATGCCGTCGCCGGCGAGCTCGTGCGCCCAGCCCAGGGTCAGCAGCGACATGCCGTACTTGGAGAGCATGTAGGGCGGGAACACGCCGAGCCACTTCGGGTCGAGGTTGATCGGCGGGGACAGGGTGAGGACCTGCGCGTCGTCGGAGGCCTTCAGGTGGTCCAGCGCGGCCCGGGTCAGCAGGTAGGTGCCGCGCGAGTTGATCGACTGCATGAGGTCGTAGCGCTTGGGCGTGACGTCGGCGGTGCCGCTCATGTTCAGCGCGCTGGCGTTGTTGACGACGATGTCGACGCCGCCGAAGGTCTCGACGGCGGTCGCGACGGCGCGGTCCACGTCCTCCTCGACCCGCACGTCACCGACGACGGCGACGGCCTTGCCGCCGGCCTGCTCGATCTCGGCGACCGCGGTGTGCACGGTGCCGGGCAGCCGCGGGTCGGGCTGGTCGGTCTTGGCCAGGATGACGGCGTTGGCGCCGCGGCGGGCGGCCGCGAGCAGAATCGCGAGGCCGATGCCGCGGCTGCCGCCGGACATGACGATGGTGCGGCTGTTCAGGTCCCGCTGGGCAGGCTCGGTCATGGGGTCCTCCGGTGACGGTGCGTCGGTGCACGTGCTCGGAGCGCACTGTAACAGTCAGATCTGACCGTTTCTGTGGAGGTGGGTCACACGAGCGGGTCGCAGTCGGTTCAGGGCGGCCGCGACCTCGTGCCGCCGCGGCACCGCGACGTCCACGGGGGCGCCCCGGGTGATCGCGTCGGGCCCCTCGCGGCGCACCGCCTCCTCCAGCCGGTCCAGGGCCTGGGCGAGGGTGACCCCGCGCAGGTCGAGGGCGGCCAGGGCGTACCCGACGCCGGTGGTCTGGCCGGGGTCGGCGAGCTGGGCGATCGCGGACAGGTCGATGTCGTCGGCGCCGAAGGTGAGCCGGCCGCGGCCACGGGCGGTGACCTTGCGCCGGCCGCGCACCGAGGCGTCCACGCTGCGGGGGTCGAACTCGCGGCGCGCGAACCCCGGGAACGCGGTGTCGCCCGCCTCGTCCGCCCGTCCGGCGATCTCCCGGGCCCGCCCGGTGACCTCGGAGGCGGCGTAGTCCTGCAGCAGGACCACCGTGTCGGCGCGGTCGAGGTACTCCCCCGACCCGCCCATCACGAGCACGGTGGACACCCCGTGCCCGCGGTGCAGCGGCCGGACCCGCTCGACGAACGGGACCAGCGGCTCGGCCGGGATCAGCGCGCGCATCCGGTCGTCGCGGATCATGGCGTTGGTGGCGGCGGTGTCCTCGTCGATCAGCAGCACCCCGGCGCCGGCCTCCAGGGCCTCGACCGTGGCGGCGGCCTGCGACGTCGACCCGGACGCCGACTCCGTCGAGAAGTCGTCGGTGGGGTTGCCGGACGGCAGGCCGGTGACGAAGGCCGACACGTCGACGCGCTGCACCGAGCGCTCGTCCTCGGCGCGCACCGACACCGTGTCGGCACGGGCGACGACGAGCTCACGGCCGTCGCCGGGGACGTGGTCGTACACGCCGTTCTCCAGCGCGCGCAGCAGTGTGGACTTGCCGTGGTAGCCGCCGCCGACGATCAGCGTGACCCCCTCGGGGACGCCCATCCCGGTCACCGTGCCGCGGTGCGGGACGTCCAGGGTCACCCGCAGCTCCGGCGGGGAGACGAACGGGACCCCGCCGGCCAGCGGACGGTCGTCGACCCCGGAGGCCCGCGGCAGCACCGCGCCGTCGGCGACGAACCCGACCAGGCCACGACCGGCGAGCGCGTCGCGCAGGGCACCCGCGTCCTCGACGGTCTCCACGAACTCCTCGGCCGCGGCGGTGTCGGCGGTCTCCCAGCGCAGCGCGCCGAGCACGGCGCGGGGCAGCACGACCGTCACCGCGGCGGCCGCGGCCCAGCCGTCGATCCGGCGACCGCGGCCGGGCAGCGGGACCGACAGCTCGGCGACGACCGTACCGTCGGGCCGGATGCGGACCGCGCTGCGGTCGAGCACCTCCTGGCCGCCCGCGTCGACCCGCAGGGTGCTGTGCTCCACGGCGCGGCGCAGGGCGCGGGCGAGGAACCCGCCGAGGGCACGCGCGCGGACGGGGCCGTAGTACAGGCCGGGCGGCAGTCCCGCCGTCCGGGCGGGCACGGTCACCCGCAGCCGCGACGGCGGCGCGAACGGGTCGGCCTGCACCGTCCGGATCTCGAGGTCGTAGCCGTCCTCACCCATCCAGACGCCGGTGAGGCCCTTGTAGGAGCGGTAGGAGGCGCCGTCGAGGTCCTGCAGCCGGTAGCCGAGCGCGGCGACGTCGCCACGCCGGCGGGGCGCGTCCGGGCGGTCGTGCGGGGTCATGCGGGGGTTCTCTCCTCCACCGTCGCGGCGGCCACCCGCGGACCCCGCCGGGCCCGGTCCGCGGCGGACCGGGCCCGGGCGCGGGTCAGCGCGCGGTGAACGCCTGGATCACCAGCTGGTCCCCGGGCGGGGTGGCGGCGCAGCCGGTGCCCTCCATCGGGACGAACAGCGAGTCGGTCTCGCCGGGCGGGTAGACGCGCAGGCCGCGCACGGCCGTCGGGCGGCAGGCCGCCTCGTCGAAGTTGCGCACGTTCACCACCCGCAGTGTCGCACCGGCGGTCCCGCCGGGGGCGAGGCGCACCGGGTCGCCGTGCCCGCCCTGCATCGCGGCGGCCGGGCCGATCTGGTGGCCGTCGTCGCCGCCGACGTAGGACACGCCGGGGAAGCCCCGCACGTAGCAGGTGCGGCCGCTCTGGTTGCGCAGCGTCAGCGTCACGTACGACGAGCCCGCGGCGCCGCCGCCCGGGTCGGCCGCGACCGAGCCGGCGAGCTCGGAGGCGTGGCAGCGCTCGTCGCCGCCCGCCTCGGCGCCACCGGTGCCGGTGTGGGTGCCACCGTTCCCGGCTCCCCCGGCCGACCCGGTGCCCCCGGCGTCGGACACCGGGGCGCTCGTCGTCGGCGCGGCGGCGCTCGGCGTGGCGGAGGCGCCGCCGGACCCGGCGGCCGCCGGCCAGTCGCCGCCGCTCCCGCAGCCGGCCAGCACGGCGCCGCAGGCGGCGATGGTCACGGCCCAGCGGGCGGTGCGGTGCAGGACGTACCCGTCCATGTCAGTCCCCCGATCGTCATGGTGTGTACGTCTCCTCGGACGTATCGGAACGCAACCGGTTGCCCCGATCCTTCGTGATGCGAACGAGGGTTCACCCGTCCGTTCCCGATCGTCGCCCGGTCGGTACCGTCCTGCCCTGTGTTGTCGCGTATGTCCGGTATCCATCTGGCCCGTGGGGCCGCGATCGGCGTGGTCGAGACCATCCCGGGGGTCAGCGGCGGGACCATGGCCCTGGTCGTCGGGATCTACGAGCGCCTGATCGCCCAGGGGGCCCACCTCGTCGGCGCGGCCCGGGGTCTGCTGCCGGGCGCGGCGGGCGGTGACGTGGCGCCCCGCGAGGAGCTACGACGGCTGGACTGGGGCCTGCTGCTGCCCGTCGCGCTGGGCATGGTGCTGGCGGTCCTGGCGGCGTCGCAGGTGCTCCCGGGGCTGATCGAGGACCACCCCGTCGGCGCCCGGGCGGTGTTCCTGGGGATGGTCGCCGCGTCGGTGGCGGTCCCGCTGCGGATCACCGGGCGGCTGCGCGGGCTGCGGGAGTGGGCGCTGGTCGTCGTCGCGTTCGCGGGGACGTTCGCGGTCAGCGCGCTCCCCCCGGCCGTCGGCGACGGCCGCCCGCCGATGCCGCTGGTCGCGCTGGCCGCGGCGGTCGCGGTGTGCGCCCTGGTGCTGCCGGGCTTCTCCGGGTCGTTCCTGCTGCTGGTGTTCGGGCTCTACGAGCCGACCCTGCGCGCGGTGCGCGACCTCGACCTGGCCTACATCGCGGTGTTCGGGCTCGGCGCCGTGCTGGGACTGGCGAGCTTCGTGTCGGTGCTGACCTGGCTGCTGGAGCACCACCGCCGCACCCTGATGGTGATCATGATCGGGGTGCTGCTGGGGGCGCTGCGGGCGCTGTGGCCCTGGCAGGACGACGCCCGCGGTGTCCTGGCGCCCGACCCGGGCTGGTGGTGGATGCTGCTGCCGGCCGCGGCCGGCGCCGCGGTCGTCCTGGCGATCATGGCCGTCGAGCGGCGGGTGGACGGGTCGGCGGCGCCGGCCGCGCCGGACGACACCCCCGAGCAGGCCACGACCCAGGTCATGGACCGTGTCCCGGGCCCCGTCGCGGAGCCGGGCGGGAACCGCGCCGTGGACCGCGCCGTGGAGGCCGACGTGACCCGCCCGATCCCCCGGGTGGAGCCGCCGCCGCGCCGCGACCGCTGAACGGCGGGCTCCGGGCCCCGACGGCCGGGCGCCGGGCTCAGCGCGCCGGCCACTCCGGGCGCCCGGAGCCGCGCGGGACGAGCACCGTGCGGTACTCCCCCGGCGTCGCGCTCATCGTGACCTGGTCGGTCACCCCCTGGTAGTGCCCCAGCGGGGTCTGCGCGGTGAACGTCTCCGGGTCGGGGTAGGCGTGACGCTCGCCGGTGCCCGCGACCTCGCGGGCGTAGCCGAGGTCGAGGACCCCGAGCTCCAGCATCCAGAGCGCGGCCCGGGCCAACGACACCTCCACCGCCCAGGAGCCGCCCTCCACCGCGCGGCGGCGCAGCGCCGCCGCGACGCCGGCAGCGGTCAGCCAGGACACGATGTAGTCGTTGACGACCAGGATCGGCGAGAGCCGGGGCTGCACCGTCGGGTCGGTGGCCGAGCCGCCCTCCAGGGTCATCATCCCGACCAGGGTGCCCGCGGACTGGTCGAACCCGACGCGGTGCGCCCACGGCCCGACCGGCCCGTGCAGGGTGTTCGAGGCGTGCACGATGCCGGGCCGGACCGCGGCGGCGTCCTCGGCGGACAACCCGAGCCGGGCCAGGTAGCCGGGGCGGCGGTTGGCGTAGAACACGTCGGCGTCGGCGAGCAGCCCGCGCAGCAGCGCGGCGCCGTCGGCGGTGTGGGGGTCCACCGTGGCGGACCGGACGCCGACGTTCGCGGTGACGTAGGTGCTGTCGTGCTCGAACTCCGTGGGGCGCCAGATGTTGAGCACGTCCGCGCCGTGCAGGGCCAGCGCCCGGCCGGTCCCGGCGCCGGCGATGACGTGGCCCATCCCGAGCGCGCGCAGCCCGTCCAGCGGCAGGTCGGCGCGGCGGCGCCGCGGGAACGGTTCGGGCGGGGCGTCGCCGATGCGGCGCAGGGTGATCGGCGGGGTGCCGGCCAGCGCCGCGTGCTGCTCGGTCGCGAGCCACTCGGCGGGGGTGCGGGCCATCGGCATGACGATGCCGGCGTCGCTCGCGGCCGCCTCCAGATCGGCGGCGTCCCACCGGGCGACGGCGCCCGCGACGCCGCTCTCGGGCACCCCGAGGAAGGTCTCGGCCCGGGCCCGCAGTGCCGGGTAGGGGTTGAGCGGCATCACCCAGCGGTCGTCGCGGGTGCGGTGGAACCGGAACCCGAGCTCCTGGGAGGTGATCGCCGGGGCGGCGGCCGGGTAGCCGTTCACGAGCTCCCAGCGGCGGTCGTAGAACGGGCAGAGCCGGTGCGGGGCGCGGCGCACGTCGACGGTGACGTCCTGGCCGTCGCCGCCGCGGTCGCGGTGCACCGCGGCCATCCCGACCGACTTCGCGGCGAGCGCGACGGCCGCACCGCCGCCGAGGCGCAGCGCGCTGGGCACGACCGGGTCGGCGCCGACGAACGCGACCCGCCCGCCGGCGTCGGCGCCGCTCATCCCGACGCAGCCCAGCAGCCCGTCGAGCGCGGCGCCGGGGTCGAAGGCGTCGTCGGCGGCGGGGGACGCGACGGTCGCGAGGATGCGCTCGGCAGTGGCGTCGCCGGTCGTGGCGGCGGAGCTGGTCATGCAGCGGGTCCTTCCACGTGCTTGGCCCGCAGGTACTCGCCCACGGACTTGCCGATCTGGTCCACGCGCAGGTTGGCCGAGCCGCCCGAGCCGAGCAGCCCGACGAGCACCAGGTGCACCGCGCGCAGGTGCGGGAACTCGTGGCGGACGATGCGGCCCCCCGCCTCGGGGAGCAGCGCGGCCGCCCGCTCGGTGGTCAGGGTGGCACGCAGCCACTCCCAGTGCGCGGGGTCGCGGCACCAGACGCCCACGTTGGCGTTGCCGCCCTTGTCCCCCGCCCGGGCCCACGTGTACTCGCCCAGCTCGGCGCGCGGCCCGGTCGGTGCGGGCAGGTCCGGGTCCGGGTGCACCGGTTGCGCGGTCTCCTCCGGGGTGGCGGTCCGGCCGGCGCGCGGGACCTCGACCCGGCTGCCGTCGTCGAGAACGGCGTGGTGGTCGAGCAGCGCAGACTCCAGCAGCGCGGGCCAGTACTCGATCCGCGGCCACGGCTGCGACGCCCGCGGCGCGTGCCCGTCGTGGTGGAAACCGGGGAACCCCTGCAGGTAGAGCGACCCGACGGCGGGGGCGAACCGGAGCAGCGGCTCCTTCTCCCGCGCGGTCGCGATCACCCGGATCGGGACGGTCGCCGCCCACTGGGTCGGCGGGTCGACCGCGGCGACGCCGAGCGGGGTGACCTCGAGGGAGTCGACGTGCCCCTCCAGCGCGGCACGCAGCTGGTTGCGCAACAGCTCCACCTTGCCCTCGACGTCGGGGGCGGTGCAGAACAGCATCGTGGAGATCTCGTAGCCGATCGGGGCGAACACCGCGACCTTCGCCGTGGGCGGCGGCGGGGACCCGGTGACGGGGCCGATCGCGACCCTGTCCGGGCCCTCCTGGCTCAGCCGCACGGTGTCGAGGTGCACGGTGACGTCGGGGTTCAGGTAGCGGGGTCCCTGGATCTCGTAGAGCAGCTGCGCGGTGACGGTGTCCACGGTGACCGTGCCGCCGTCGCGGGCGTGTTTGGTGATCACCGAGGAGCCGTCGGCCGCGACCTCGGCGACCGGGAAGCCGGGGCGCAGCATCCCGGGCACCGACCGGAACCCGGAGAAGTTCCCGCCGGTGGCGTGCGCACCGCACTCGATGACGTGCCCGGCGGTGACCGCACCGGCCAGCGCGTCGAACTCGTCGGGGCCCCAGCCGTGCCACCAGGCGGCCGGTCCGGCGGTGAGCGAGGCGTCGGTGACCCGCCCGGTCACAACGACGTCGGCGCCGGCGGCCAGCGCCGCGGCGATCCCGAAGCCGCCGAGGTAGGCGTTCGCGGTGATCGGGGCGAACCCCCAGTCCTTGAGCGGGGCGCCGGTGTCGAGGTGCTCCAGCCCGTGGCCGTCGGAGTGGAAGTCGGCGAGCCGGTCGAACACCCCGTCCCCGGCGACGTGCGCGACCCGCAGCGACAGCCCGGCCGCCGCGATCCGGCCGCGCAGCTCCTGCGCCATCCCGGCCGGGTCGAACCCGCCCGCGTTGGTGACGACCCGGATCCCGCGCCGGGCGATCTCGGGCAGGTGCGGGGTGAGCTGGTCCAGGGCGTAGGCGACGTAGCCGGGGCCGCCGCGCCCGGCGGCGGCGGCGAGCGCGGCGAGGGTGATCTCGGCGAGGTAGTCGCCCATCAGGACGTCGACCGGGTCACCGGCCATCGCCTCGTCGACGGCGGTGTACCGGTCGCCGAGGTAGCCGGAGACGTTCGCGATGCGCACGGGACGGGAGGCCATGCCGGTCACGGTAGGCCGCGGATCAGGGCCACGACCAGGACCGATGCGTGCAGCCGGGCGTGACCTCTAGGGTCATGCTCCGTGGAGCTGTTCCATCTGCGGTACTTCCTCGCCGTCGCCGACGAGCTGAACCTGACCCGGGCGGCGGCCCGGCTGCACCTGGCCGCGTCGCCGCTGTCGCGGCGGGTCCGCGACCTGGAGCGGGAGCTCGGCGCGACGCTGTTCACCCGGTCCGCGCGCGGGATGGCGCTCACCGCGGCCGGGCGGGCGCTGCTGCCGCGGGCCCGCGACATCGTGGCCCGGGTGGAGGCGCTGCCCGGCGCGCTGGCCGCCGCGGACGGCCACCCGGTCGTCGTGGTGGGGATGGCGCCGGACGTGACCGCGGCGGTCCGCGACGGGTTCCTGGAACGGCTGCGGGCCGCCCGCCCGGAGCTGGCGGTGCGGATCCGCCCCGGGACCAGCGCGGAGCTGGCCCGCGCGGTCGCCCGCCGCGAGCTGGACCTGGCGTTCGTGCACGGCGGTGGCGAGGACCCCGGGCTGACCGTACGGCGGGTGGACACCCGGCCGGCCGCCGTCGCCGTCGGGCACGGGCGGGGCTTCGACGACCGCACCGAGGTCCGCCTGGAGGAGCTGGCGGAGCTGCCCTACGTGTCCATCCGCTACGACGCCGCCCCCGCGGTCTACCGGGCCACCGGGGAGCTGCTGGCCCGCCACGGCGTGCACCGGCGGATCGAGCTCGACACCCACAACCCCGGCGACCTGACCCACGTCGTCGCGGCCGGGGAGGCGTTCACGCTGGTCGGGCTGGGGTCCGGCGCCACGCACAAGGCGTTCGTCGGGGAGCCGGTGCACGTGCTGCCGGTGACCGGGGCGCAGGTGCGGCTGGGTACCGACGCGGTGTGGCGCGCCGACCGGGCCGCCGACCCCGGCGACGTCGTCGGGGTGCTGGCGGCCGCGGCCGGGACGCCGACGGGCCCCGCGGCGTGATGCCACGGGGCCCGGGTGAGCGGCCGGGCCGGACTCAACCGGCCGTGGCCCTCGGCGTCGCGCCGATCACGCACGCCCGTCCGGCCAGCCGCGGCGAGACCGGGGGGAAGCGCTCCAGCACCACGGGGTCGTGCCCCGGTACCACCAGAGCCGGCGAGTCGGCCAGCTCGAGCGCCCGGTCGAACGCGGCATGGGCGTGGGGTACCGAGTTCACGATCGGAAAGGCCCGGTCGAGATCGATGTTCTCGGTGAAGTGCGCGGCGTCCGACGCCAGCACCACCGACCCGGCCGCGGTCGCCACCCGCACGATCTGCATGCCGGCCGTGTGTCCGCCCACCCGGTGCACCGACAGCCCGGCCGCGAGCTCGGCGTCACCGTCGACGAGGTCGACCCGTCCGCTCGTCGCCGGGTCGGTGAGGAACCCCAGATCGACGGCGGAGCAGAGCCACTGTTCGCGGGTGAGCCGCTTCGCCCACGGCCCGGTCCAGTAGTCCAGCTCGTCGCGCTGGAGCACGAACCGGGCGTTCGGGTAGCGGGCGACCGTGCCGGTGTGGTCGTAGTGCAGATGGGTGAGGACCACCGTGTCGACCTCGGCCGGGTCGACGCCGACCTCGCCCAGCAGCTCGTGCGGGGCGGTCAGGTCCGCCGTCGGCCCGACGAGACTGCCCGGGCGTTCCGGGTCGATCCCGGCGTCGACGAGGACGGTCCGTCCGGCACCGCGTACCAGCCACACGAAGTAGGCGGTGGGGTGGGGCTGGGCCCAGTCCTCGGAGAAGCCGAGGAAGTGCTCGCCCCGCCGGGCCTCGCGCGAGGCGTAGCGCAGAGCGGTGACCTCGTACACCGGTGCCATCAGGCCGAGACCTTCTCCCGGCTGCGGCGGGTGCCGAGCTCCGAGGTCGGGGTCCGGTAGTGATCCGGCCCGGTGGCGACGGCGATGACGTTCACCGCGCAGATCGCGGCGACGAAGCAGGCGACGGGGAGCCAGTCCGCGCCGTCCGGGCCCGCCAGTGCGGCCGCGATCGACGGGGCGAAGCCGGCGACGGCGAAGCCAATCTGGGTACCGACCGCGGTGCCGGAGAGGCGGACCCGGGCCGGGAACATCTCGCCGTAGAACGACGGCCATACCCCACCGGTGGCGCTGTGCACGATTCCGAACATCAACAGTCCGACCACGAAGATCAGCACGTAGTTCCCCGTGGAGATGGCGCCGAGGTAGGCGAACATCAGCACTGCGCACCCGATCGAGCCCCCGATGAACACCGGCTTGCGACCGATCCGGTCGGCGAGCCGGGCGAACAGCGGCAGCGCGAACAGGGCCAGCACGTTGGCGAGGACGCCGACCCAGAGCATCGCCGAGCGGGACAGCCCGACGGTGTTGACCGCGTAGGAGAGCGCGTAGACGGTGAAGATCGTGCTGACGGTCGCGATGGTGGCGGCAGCGACCACACGGACGACGCTGCCGAGGTGGTTGCGGCCGAGCTCGACGAGCGGGCTCACGCTCTCGCCCTGCTCCTGGCGCTGCTGCTCGAAGACCGGAGTCTCGTGCAGGGAACGGCGGATGAACAACGCGACCAGGACCACGACGAAGCTCAGCCAGAACGGCACGCGCCAGCCCCAGGACAGCAGGTCCTCCTCGGGCAGCAACGCGATCGGCAGGAAGACCGCCGTCGCGAGGATCTGCCCGAACTGTGTGCCGGACAGCGTGAAGCTCGTGTAGTAGGCGCGCTGGTGGTCCGGCGCGTGCTCCAGGGTCATCGAGTTCGCGCCGGCCTGCTCACCTCCTGCGGAGAAGCCCTGCAGCAGCCGCATCGCGACCAGGATGATCGGCGCTGCGATCCCGATCGAGCCGTAGGACGGCAGGCAGCCGATCACAAAGGTCGCGGCGCCCATGAGCATCACCGTCGCGACGAGCACGCGCTTGCGGCCGAACCGGTCACCGATGTGACCGAGCACGAAGGCGCCGAGCGGCCGGGCGAGATAGCCGACGCCGAAGGTGGCGAGCGCCAGCAGCGTGCCGGTGGCCGGGCTCGAGTCGGGGAAGAACACCTTATTGAACACCAGCGCCGCGGCGGTGCCGTAGATGAAGAAGTCGTAGTACTCCAGGGCGCTGCCGATCCAGGCGGCCAGGGCGGCCCGTTTCGGCTGCGCCTGCGGCGCGCTCGGCGCGGCGGCGGACGATTGCTGGCTCACGGTGGCTCCCGGCGTGTGCGACGTTGCAGGCACTTGTGGTCACGGTCGACGGCTCCCGGGCGGCGAGCCGCTCGCTTATGTACCGTCTGGTTACGTACCGAATAGTGAGTTGCAGCGCGACGCGTGTCAAGGGCCCGGTGGGACGCCGGCGGTCAGTCCTGCCCGACGCGGGCGGTCAGGTACTCCACGACCAGGTCACCGACCATGCGGCGGTAGTGCCCGCGCCGCGCCGGGTCCAGCAGGTCGCGACCGAAGATCGCCGAGACGGTATGCCGGTTGGCCACCCGGAACACGCAGAACGAGCTGATCAGCACGTGCACGTCGAAGGCGTCGACGTCGTCGCGGAACAACCCGGTCTCCCGGCCGCGGGCGAGGATGGACTCGAGCACCCCGACCGCGGGCCCGGCGAGCCCCTCGCGCAGCGGGGAGGAGCGCAGGTGCTCGGCGTGGTGGATGTTCTCGATCGCGACCAGCCGGATGAAGTCCGGGTGCGCCTCGTGGTGGTCGAAGGTGAGCTCCGCGACCGCCCGCACCGCCCGCGCCGGGTTGAGGTCCGATACCGACAGCTGCTGTTCCAGTGCCCGGATCCCGGTGTAGGCGCGTTCGAGAACCGCCAGGTAGAGGCCCTGCTTGGAGCCGAAGTAGTAGTAGAGCATCCGCTTGGTGGTCCGGGTGCGGGCGGCGATCTCGTCGACCCGCGCCCCGGCCAGCCCCCGGTCGGCGAACTCCGCGGTCGCCTCGTCCAGGATCTCGGTACGGGTGCGCTCGGCGTCGCGCTGCCGGACGCCGTCCTCCGGTGCCGCTGCCACCGCGGTCCCCCTCCGCCGCTCCGCGTCGCCGGGATCCCGGCGGCGCCCCCGGACTCTACGGACCGCCGACCGCTCCCCCTGGCCGAGACGTCCACCGTCCGGTACAACTAACCGTACGGTACATAGATCCGAGGAGGGATCCGTGCGGAGCAGCAGCGAGACCCGGCGCGACACCGACGCCACCGGAACCGGCACGCGGGTGCGGACGGGGTTGATCGGCGCCGGCATCGGTCCGTCGCTGTCGCCGGCCCTGCACGAGCGCGAGGGCGCCGCCCACGGCCTGGACCTGACCTACGAGCGCTTCGACCTCGACGTCCTCGGGGTGTCGCCGGACGCCGTCGGCGACCTGCTCCGCCGGGCCCGCGCGCAGGGCCACGCGGGGCTCAACGTCACCCACCCCTGCAAGCAGCGCGTGATCGGCCACCTCGACGCCCTCGCCCCGGACGCCGCCGCGATCGGCGCGGTCAACACCGTCGTCATCGGCGCGGACGGGTCGCTGACCGGGCACAACACCGACTGGACCGGGTTCCGCGACGGCTGGCGGGCCGGGCTGCCCGGCGCCGCGACCGGCCGCGTCGTGCTGCTGGGCGCCGGGGGCGCCGGTGCCGCGGCCGCCTACGCCATGGCCCGCGAGGGCGTCGGCGCCCTGCAGGTCGTCGACGTCGACGGCGACCGCGCCGCCGCGCTCGCCGCGTCGGTGACCCCGCACCTGGCCCCGGGCGCGCAGGCCACCGGGCACCCGCTGTCCGCACTCGCCGCGCTGCTCCCCGGCGCCGACGGCCTCGTGCACGCCACCCCGGTGGGGATGGCCGAGCACCCCGGCCTGCCGTTCGACCCCGCACTGCTCACGACCCGCCCGTGGGTCGCCGAGATCGTCTACCGGCCGCTGGACACCGCGCTGCTGGCCGCCGCGCGCGCCGCGGGCTGCCGCACCGTCGACGGCGGCGCGATGGCCGTGCACCAGGCCGCGGAGGCGTTCCGGCTGTTCACCGGCGTCGCACCGGACCCGGCCCGGATGCTGGCCCACCTCGCCGAGCTGATCACCGCCGAGCAGGAGGCCGCCCGTGTCGCCTGAGACCGCGCCCACCGCGCCCACCGCGACCGCGCCCACCGGAACCCCGGCCACCGGGACCGCGCGCCTGTCCCTGGCCACGGTCTGTCTGTCCGGCACGCTGGAGGACAAGCTCGCCGCCGCCGCGACCGCCGGGTTCGACGGCGTCGAGATCTTCGCGCCGGACCTGCTCGCCGACCCCGGCTCCCCGGCCGCGATCGGCGCCCGCTGCCGCGACCTGGGCCTGTCGGTGGACCTCTACCAGCCACTGCGCGACATCGACTCGACCGACCCCGACCGGTTCGCGGCGAACCTGCGCCGGGCGGACGCGACCTTCGAGGTCATGGCGGGTCTCGGCGCCGACACCGTGCTGGTGTGCTCCTCGGTGTCCCCCGACGCCGTCGACCCCGCCGCCGACGCCGACCTGCTCGCCGCCCAGCTGCACACCCTCGCCGCCCGCGCGCACGAGCGCGGGCTGCGCATCGCCTACGAGGCGCTCGCCTGGGGCAGGCACGTCGACACCTGGGACGCCTCCTGGGACGCCGTGCACGCCGCCGACCACCCCGCGCTCGGCCTCTGCCTGGACTCCTTCCACATCCTGGCCCGCGGCTCCGACCCCGCCCCGATCGCGGAGGTCCCCGGCGGGAAGCTGTTCTTCCTGCAGCTCGCCGACGCCCGCGAGCTGTCGATGGACGTGCTGTCCTGGAGCCGCCACCACCGGCTGTTCCCCGGCCAGGGCGGGTTCGACCTGCCCGCGTTCCTCGCCCCCGTGCTGGCCGCCGGGTACGCCGGGCCGCTGTCCCTGGAGGTGTTCAACGACGTCTTCCGCCAGTCCGACCCGGTCCGCACCGCCGTCGACGCCCGCCGCTCGCTGATCGCCCTCGCCGAGGCCACCGCCCGCGCCGGCGCCGGGACCGACCCCGTCGGCACCGCGGCCCCCGCCCTGGGCGGGACGGCGTTCGTCGAGCTCACCGCGGGCCCCGAGCTGGGACGGGTGCTGCGTGCGCTCGGGTTCAGCCGCACCGGGGTGCACCGCACCAAGCAGGTCGAACGCTTCGAGCAGGGCACCGCGAGGCTGCTGGTGAACGCGGCGGGCGAGGGCACGGGCGCGGTCGCCGCGCTCGCCGTCGAGTCCGCCGACCCGGACGCCGCCGCCCGCCGCGCGGCCCGGCTGTGCGCCGCCCCAGTCCCGCGCGTCACCGGGCCGGGCGAGGCCGACCTCGCCGGGATCACCGCCCCCGACGGCACCGCGGTGTTCCTGTGCCGCACCACCGGGGACCCCGCGGGGGCGTGGCCGCACGACTTCGTGGCCGTCGACGAGCCCCGCTCCCCCGGCACCGGGATCACCGGCATCGACCACATCGGGCTCACCCAGCCCTACGACGCGTTCGACGAGGCGGTCCTGTTCCACCGCGCCGTGCTCGGCCTCGACACCGTCGGCGACGGCGAGTACGCGGCCCCGTTCGGGCTGGTCCGCAGCCGGGCGCTGGCCGACCCCGAGCGGCGGGTCCGGCTCGCCCTCACCGTGTCGGTGCTGCGCCGCGGCGGATGGAGCCCGGCCGTCGCCGACCCGCAGTACGTGGCCCTGGCCTGCGACGACGTACTCGCCACCGCGGCCGCCGCCCGCGCGGCCGGGGTGCCGCTGCTCCCGGTGCCGGCGAACTACCACGACGACCTCGCCGCCCGCCTCGACCTGCCGGCCACGACCGTCGCGGCCTACCGCGAGCTCGGCGTCCTGCACGACCACGACGCCGACGGCGACTACCTGCAGGTGTGCACCGAGCTGCTCGGGGGGCGCCTGTTCCTGGCCCTGGTGCAGCGCACCGGCGGCCACGACGGGCACGGCTGGGCCGACGCCCCGGTGCGGATGGCGGCCCACCGCCGGTCCCGACTCGCCCGGGTCTGAGCGGCGCCGCTACCGTCCCGGCGTCCGTCGAGGAGGGGAGTCGCAGGTGCGTCGCTGGGGTTGGCTGGTCGTCCTGGTCGTGGGACTGGTGCTGTTCGAGGCGGTGCGCCGGGTCCTGCTGGTCACCCAGAACCCGAACCTCGTCCCGTCGCTGATCCTGCTCGGCGCCGCGGTCGCCCCGGCCGCGTTCGTGACCTTCGTGCTGGGGCGGCGGCTGGACTACTCGATCGGCGCCGGGCCGATCGCGCTGGTCGCGTTCCTCGGCGGGGTCGTCGGCGTCGTCGCGGCGGGGCTGCTGGAGTTCGACGCGATGCGCTCGCTCGGCACGCTGCCGATGCTCGGCGTCGCGCTGATCGAGGAGTCGGCCAAGCTCGTCGCGCCCCTGCTGGTGCTGCTGCTGACCGCGCGCCGCGGGCATCCCGCGGACGGCCTGCTGGTCGGGGTCGCGTCCGGGGCGGGCTTCGCCGCGCTGGAGACGATGGGCTACGGCTTCGTCGTACTGGTCCGCTCGAACGGCGACCTCGGCGCCGTCGACGACGTCCTGCTCCTGCGGGGCGTGCTCAGCCCGGCGGCGCACATGGCGTGGACCGGGCTCACCGCGGCGGCGCTCTGGTACGCGGCGCGGCGGCGCACCCGGCGGGCCGCCGGGCGTGCGCTGCTGGTGTTCGTCCTGGCCGTGGCGCTGCACACCACCTGGGACAGCGTCGGCGGGTTCGTCGCCTACGGGGTGCTCGCCGTGGTCAGCCTGGGGCTGCTCACCGGGTTCGCCCACCGGCTGCCGCACCGCACCCCGGGCACCGCGCTGCCCGCCTGACCCGCCTCAGGTGGTCTGGTCGGCCGAGGGCTGCGCGGCCAGGCGAGCCGAGTAGATCGAGTACCCGTCGAGCCACCGCGCCACCGCGGTCGCCACCAGCGTCGCGGCGACCAGCGGGACGGCGATCGCGAACCCGGTGCCGGTCAGCTCCAGCACCAGCACCAGACCGGCCAGCGGCGCCTGCATCCCGGCCCCGATCATCGCGGCCGCCCCGACCAGGGCGAACGTGCCGACCGGGGTGCCCGGCCACAGCGCCGACCAGGCCCCGCCGAGCGCGGCCCCGAGCACCGCGCCGGTGCACAGAGTCGGGGTGAACAGCCCTCCGGACGCGCCGCTGCCCAGGCACACCGCCGTGACCAGCGGCTTCAGCACGGCCAGCGCCGCGAACAGCAGCAGCGCCCCGCCGCCGAGGAAGGCCTGCTCGGCCAGGTCCGCACCGTTGCCGTAGAGCTGCGGGAACGCCAGCCCGGCCACACCGAGCAGCCCGAACGCGACGACCGGGGCGGCGATCCGCCACCACGTCCGCCGGGGTCCGTGGTGCGACACGAACCCGATCAGCCGGACCCAGCCGGTCGCGAGCACCCCGATCAGCACGCCCGCGGGCACCGCCCACACCAGCAGCGACGGCGTCGTCGCCGGGACCGGGAGGCCCGGGTAGAGCGGCCCGGCGGGCAGGTACAGCCAGGCGACGACGGTGGCGGTCGCGGTGCAGGCCAGCGCGGGCAGCACCACCGGCAGCCGCACGGTGCCGACGAGCACCTCGGCGGTGAACAGCGCCCCGCCCAGCGGCACGTCGTAGACGCAGGCCAGCCCGGCCCCGGCGCCGCAGGCGACCAGCAGCCGTCGCTGCTCGAGCGACAATCCGCCCCAGCCGGCCAGGACCGCGCCCCACACCCCGCCCATCAGCTTGGGCGCGGCCTCCCGGCCGAGCGAGGCGCCGAGCCCGACCACGACCTCCGACAGCGCCGCGGTGCCGGTGCTGCGGCGCACCCCGAGCCGCGCGTCGCCGGTCCAGATCGCGTCGTCGACGTCGGTGCGGCCGGGGACGAACCGGCGCAGCAGGTACCCGCCGACCCCGGCGACGAGCCCGGCCACCAGCAGCGGCCACACCCGCCCCCAGGCGTCGGCCCGCTCGACCGCCGCCTGGAACCCCTCCGCCGCCCCGGCCCCCCAGGCCCGGTCCGACACCGCGTGCAGCAGCGCCATCAGCACGATCCCGGACAGCCCGGCGGCGACCCCGGTCACGACGAGCAGCAGCCAGAACCGGACGGTCAGCGGCGACGCGCCGTCGCCGGTGACGTTGGGCTGGTCGGTCGCGGCCCGCTTCGACCCGACGCGCGTCCGCAGGACGGGGGCGGGGACCCGGAGGCGCTCACTCGGTCGGCGTGACACCCCGCCATGATCCCCGCCCTGTCCGGACACCCTCCCGACGGGTGGTCCGCGCTCAGGCGAAGGCGTCCGGCGGCGGGCAGGAGCAGACCAGGTTCCGGTCGCCGTGGGCACCGTCGATCCGGCGCACCGGCGGCCACACCTTCCGGTCGTGCACGCCCGGGGTGACCCCGGTCGGGTACGCGGCCAGCTCCCGCGGGTACGGGTGGTCCCACTTGTCGTCGGCCAGACAGGCCGCGGTGTGCGGGGCGTTCCGCAGCGGGTTGTCCTCGGCGGGCCACTCCCCCGCGGCGACGCGGTCGATCTCGCCGCGGATCGACACCATCGCGGCGACGAACCGCTCGATCTCGGCGAGGTCCTCGGACTCGGTGGGCTCGACCATCAGCGTCCCGGCCACCGGGAAGGACATGGTCGGGGCGTGGATGCCGTGGTCGATGAGCCGCTTGGCGACGTCGTCGACGGTCACCCCGGTCTCCTTGGTCAGCGTGCGCAGGTCGAGGATGCACTCGTGGGCGACCGTGCCGTCGGCGCCCGCGTAGAGAACCGGGAAGTGCTCCCGCAGCCGGGTGGCGACGTAGTTGGCGGCCGCCACCGCGGTCAACGTGGCGCGGCGCATCCCGTCCAGGCCCATCATCCGCAGGTAGGCCCAGGAGATCGGCAGGACGCCGGGCGAACCGAAGCGGGCGGCGGACACCGGGCCGACACCGCCGTCGGACCGGGGCGTGCGCCCGGGCAGGAACGGCGCCAGGTGCTCGGCCACCGCGACCGGGCCCACGCCCGGCCCACCGCCGCCGTGCGGGATGCAGAAGGTCTTGTGCAGGTTGAGGTGGCTGACGTCGCCGCCGAAGGCCCCCGGACGGGCGACCCCGACCAGCGCGTTGAGGTTGGCGCCGTCGACGTACACCTGGCCGCCGGCGTCGTGCACCGCGGCGCACACGTCGCGGACCCCGGCCTCGTAGACGCCGTGCGTCGACGGGTAGGTGATCATCAACGCGGCGAGCCGGTCGCCGTGCTCGGCGATCTTCGCGTGCAGGTCGTCGAGGTCGACGTCGCCGCCCGGTGCGGTCCCGACGACGACCACCCGCAGCCCGGCCATGATCGCCGAGGCGGCGTTGGTGCCGTGCGCGGAGGCCGGGATCAGGCAGACGTCGCGGTCGGTCTCACCGCGGCTGCGGTGGTACGCGGCGATGGCGAGCAGCCCGGCGAGCTCGCCCTGGCTGCCCGCGTTGGGCTGCAGCGACACCGCGGCGTAGCCGGTGAGGTCGGCCAGCCAGGTCTCCAGCTGGTCGATCATCTCCCGGGTGCCGGCGGTGTCGGACTCCGGCGCGAGCGGGTGCAGGTCGGCGAACTGCGGCCAGGTCACCGCCTCCATCTCGGCGGCGGCGTTGAGCTTCATGGTGCACGAGCCCAGCGGGATCATCGTGCGGTCCAGCGCGAGGTCGGCGTCGGCGAGGCGGCGCAGCCAGCGCATCAGCGCGGTCTCGGACCGGAACTCGTGGAACGTCGAATGCGTGAGGTACTCGCTCGCACGGCGCAGGCCCGCGGGCAGCGCGTCGGCGGTGTCCCCGTCGAGCGCGGCCACGTCCACCCCGGTGACGCCGAACGCCGCCCACACCGCGTGCAGGTGCGCCACGGTGGTGATCTCCGAGGTGGCGACGCCGACCTCGTCGTCCGAGGCGCGGCGCAGCGCGATCCCGGCGTCGTGCGCGGCGGCGACGACGGCGTCGGCGCGGCCGGGGACGCGGGCGAGCACGGAGTCGAAGAACGCGTCGTGGACGATCTCCACCCCGCCCGAGCGCAGACCGGCGGCGAGCACCGCGGCCATCCGGTGGGTGCGGGTGGCGATCTCGCGGAGCCCGTCCGGGCCGTGGTGCACCCCGTAGCAGGCGGCCATGACCGCGAGCAGGACCTGCGCGGTGCAGATGTTGGAGGTGGCCTTCTCCCGGCGGATGTGCTGCTCACGGGTCTGCAGCGCGAGGCGCAGGGCGTAGTGGCCGTCGGCGTCGCGGGAGACCCCGACCAGGCGTCCCGGCAGCTGACGGGCATGCTTCTGCCCGACCGAGAGGTAGCCCGCGTGCGGGCCGCCGAAGCCGAGCGGCACCCCGAAGCGCTGGGTGGACCCGATTGCGGCGTCCGCGCCGAGCTCCCCGGGCGGGGTGAGCAGGGTCAGGGCCAGCAGGTCCGCCGCGACGGCGACGAGCGCCCCGCGCCCGTGCGCGGCCTCGACCAGCGCCGACGGGTCGGCGACCCGGCCCGACGCGCCCGGGTAGGACAGCAGCACCCCGAAGAACTCGCCCTCGGGCAGCACGCCGTCGCCGAGGTCGGCGACGACCAGCTCGATGCCGAGCGGCTCGGCGCGGGTGCGCAGCACGTCCACGGTCTGGGCCCCGGTGTCGGCGTCGACGACGAACCGCGGGCTGGTCGAGCGGTTGGCCCGGCGCAGCAGCGTCATCGCCTCGGCGGCGGCGGTGGCCTCGTCGAGCAGCGAGGCACCGGCGACCGGCAGCCCGGTCAGGTCGGACACCATCGTCTGGAAGGTCAGCAGGGCCTCGAGCCTGCCCTGGCTGATCTCGGGCTGGTACGGCGTGTACGCGGTGTACCAGGCCGGGTTCTCCAGCACGTTGCGGCGGATCACCGACGGGGTGCGGGTGCCGTGGTAGCCGTAGCCGATCATCGGGACGGTGACGGTGTTGCGCCCGGCCAGCTCGCGGAGCTCGGCGAGCATCTCGGCCTCGCCCACCGGCGCGGGCAGCGACGCGCCGACCGGTCCGTCGTCGCGGATGGTGTCGGGCAGCGCGCGGGCGGCGAGCGCTTCGAGGGAGTCGACGCCCAGCACCTCCAGCATCCGGGCCAGGTCACCGGGCCGGGGCCCGATGTGGCGCTCGGCGAACGGGAGCCCCCGCTCCAGCTCGGCGAGGGTGGGACGGTGCTCGGACGTCGGGCTCACGGCGCCTCCGGAGGTCGTCGGGCGGATCGGGGCAGGGCAACTCGCCCCTCCCCCTCTGTCCGTACCCGCGGAACGGGCGCCTGAGAGATTCACCGGAGGCTTCCGGCTTTCCCCGTCGGCGGACGGGTGCCTCGCGTGCGTGTGCGACCCGTCGCTTTCCAGAGGCGCCTCGACCGCGCGGTCCGTGTGCCTGAGAGATTCCGGGAAGGGGTTGCTCCTTCGGCGCCCGGGCACGTTCCCCGGGGCTCTCCCGCACGGCGTCGACGACTACCGGGCCAGCCTACCTGCGTAGTTCTGCGGCGTCGCCGCCTGCGCCGGCTCGTCACACTTCCTGCCATGTCGAACACCAGCGCTCCGAACACCACCCCGGCCACCACCGCCGCGTTCCACACGCAGGCGATGCTGTCCTTCGGCGTGTCGCTCGCGGCCGTCGTCGTCGGGACCGTCTACCTGCCCGTCGACGGGTGGGTGAAGGCGTTCCTCGCGATCGCCGTGCTGTACGCGATCACCTCGGCGTTCACCCTCGCGAAGTGCGTCCGGGACCGGCAGGACAGCCTGACCGTGGTCAACCGGGTCGACCAGGCGCGGATGGAGAAGCTCCTGGCCGAGCACGACCCGTTCCGGGCCGTGGCCTGACCGGGTCCGGTCAGGAGATCGCGCGGCGCGCGCGGCGGCGGGCCAGCTCGTCCTCGGGGGCCTCGTCGACGGTGCCGCCGTCGGCCCGCTCGGCCGGGAAGTCCTTGATGACGCCGGAGATCTCGCGCATCGCCCCGGACACCGCGATCCCGAACACGCCCTGGCCGCCCTGCAGCAGGTCGACGACCTCCTCCGGGGAGGTGCACTCGTAGACGGTGGTGCCGTCGGAGAACAGGGTGATGCCGGCCAGGTCGCGGATCCCGCGCCGGCGCAGGTGCTCGACGGCGATCCGGATGTTCTGCAGCGAGACACCGGCGTCGAGCAGCCGCTTCACGATCTTGAGGACGAGGACGTCCTTGAAGGAGTACAGCCGCTGGCTGCCCGACCCGGCGGCCCCGCGGATCGACGGCACGACCAGCCCGGTGCGGGCCCAGTAGTCCAGCTGCCGGTAGGTGATGCCGACGACCTGGCACGCGGTCGGCCCGCGGAAGCCGACCAGGCGGTCGGTCACCCCGTCGAGCCCCTCACCGACGAGCGGGTCCGGGAACAGCTCTCCCTGACCCGGCCCCTCGGGTGGTGGCGTCTGCACCGCGCGGTCTCCCTCGGTCGGGACCGTGGCCCTCCCCTACCATGTGACTCTGGGTAGTGGTGAGTTCCACGGATGTCATCAGTCGTGATGACGGTAGGCCCAGTGGCCGAGGTGGTCAACGCGGCTCGCCGACCCGGGCGTACCGGACACCCGCCCGGGTTGCCGGGTACGGAGGGCGTACAGCCGCCGAACGGTCGGTGACGTCGGTGAACGGTCGAACCGTGGTCCATCCGGTCCCACCACCGGGTGACGGCGGTGGTCACCCGGACGGATCAGCCCGGCTGGGCCCCGCGGAAGTCCTCCGGCGACACGGAGTCGAGGAACTCGCGGAACTTCTCGACCTCGTCCTCCTGCTCGTCGGGGATGACGAGCCCCGCCTCGGCGAGGACGCTCTCGTCGGCGTGGACCGGAACGCCGGTGCGCAGCGCCAGCGCGATCGAGTCGCTCGGCCGCGCGGACACCGTGACGCCGCCGTCGAAGATCAGCTCGGCGTAGAAGGTGCCCTCCTGCAGGTCGGTCACCCGCACCTGCTCGAGCCGCCGCCCGAGTGCCCCGATCACGTCCTTGAGCAGGTCGTGGGTCAGCGGCCGCGCGGGCTTGACCCCCTGCTGCTCCAGGGCGATCGCCGTCGCCTCCACCGATCCGATCCAGATCGGGAGGTATCGGTCGCCGTTCGTCTCCCGCAGCAGCAGGATCGGCTGGTTCGCCGGAAGTTCGACCCGGACGCCCACGACGCGCATCTCGCTCATCAGCCCGCCTCCCCGGCCCTGTCGGGCCTGTCGGGCCACCCGGGTGGACACGCCACCCCGGCCGCCCTGATCGCCTTGCTCGCCCTGACCCGTGCGGCGGACCCCGACGGGCTCCGTGTCGTTGCCACCGCACTGCCACCGACATCTGATGACGCTACACGGCGGTCCGCCCCGACGCGCGCCTCCGGACGGGGAGTGACGGGGTCCGTTCGACGATCGTCACACGCCCGTCGCGCACGGCGTGTCGGCTCGACACCCGTCGGTCCCCGTGCACGCCGAAGGCCCGTCGCACCAGGGGGTACGAGAGCACCCCCGGCCGCGACGGGCCGGTCGTACGCGGGGTTCCGTGACCGGCGCCTGCGGCGCCGCACGGAACCGGGATCAGCCCTGGGCGCCCGGCTCGCGGGGCCCGGTCAGGAAGACCAGGCGGAACTTGCCGATCTGCACCTCGTCGCCGTTGGCGAGCACCGCCGTGTCGACCGGCTCGCGGTTGACGTAGGTGCCGTTGAGGCTGCCGACGTCGACCACGACGAACTCACCGGCGTCGCGGCGGAACTCCGCGTGCCGCCGGGAGACGGTGACGTCGTCGAGGAAGATGTCGCTGTCGGGGTGCCGGCCGGCGCTGGTGGTCGGCACGTCCAGAAGGAAGCGCGAGCCGGCGTTCGGACCGCGCCGGACGACGAGCAGCGCCGACCCGGCGGGAAGCCCGTCGACACCCGAGACGGCGGGCTCGGCGGCCGGCTGCTCGACGTCGGCGAGGAAGTCCGCCCGGAAGACCGACGTGGTCTCCGGTGCGCGCTCCGGTGGCACGTCGCGCGGGTCGTTCGTGGTCACCTCGGGGACTCCTCCTCGCGGATGCGGTACCCGGACGGCGTCCGGGCGGTCAGGGCTGAGCGGGGCCGGTGTCCCGGTCCCTTCCGGACGGCACGTCCAGGGGATGTGAACCTACCGGTCGGGGCGGCCGGGGCGATACGGAGGTCGGCGCGCCGTGCCGCGTGGCGCGGCGGGCGGGCCGGCTCAGGCTCCGTCGGCCAGCTGGCGGTAGGCGTCGGCGTCGAGCAGGCCGTCGAGCGAGGCCCCCTCGGCCAGGCGGATCTCGACGATCCACCCGTCACCGTAGGGGGCGGAGTTCACCAGCTCCGGGCCGGCGTCCAGCCCGTCGTTCACGGCGACGACCTCGCCGCCGACCGGGGCGTAGATGTCCGACACCGACTTGGTCGACTCGACCTCGCCCATGGCGTCGCCCGCGGCGAGGGTGTCGCCGACGGCCGGCAGCTGCACGAAGACGACGTCACCGAGCTGCGACTGGGCGTGGTCGGTGATGCCGACGCGGACCACCCCGTCCCCGCTGCGGCGCACCCACTCGTGGGCCTCGGTGTAGGACAGGTCCGACGGGATCTCCGAGCTCACGCCGTGGAGCCTATCCCGCGGCGCCGCCGTGATCGAACCGGGCCGCCGGGGCCGGGACGCCCGGCTCCGGACGCCGCAGCGCCAGCCGGAACTGGGCCAGGTACAGCAGCCCCGACCACAGGTAGAGGGCCACGCCCCAGATGGCGAAGGCGTTCGCGACGACGCCGACCACGGCCTCGGCGGGCGAGGGCCCGTCGCCGAGCAGGAGCAGCGGGAAGGCGTAGAGCAGGACGAAGGTGGCGGCCTTGCCGAGGTAGACGACCTCGAAGGGGCCGTAGCCGCGGTGGCGCAGCACGAACACGCAGACGGCGAGGACGACGTCGCGGGCGACCAGGGCGACCACCGCCCACCACGGGACGATGTCGCGCGCGGCCAGCCCGACCAGCGCGGCCAGGATGTAGAGGCGGTCCACGGCCGGGTCGAGCATGGCGCCGAACCGGCTGAACTGGTCCAGGACGCGGGCGAGCTTGCCGTCGAGCCAGTCGGTGAACCCGCCGATCGCCAGCACCGCGACGGCCCAGCCGTCGGCCTCCGGGCCGAGCATCAGCCACAGGAACAGCGGCACCCCGGCCAGGCGCAGCATGCTGAGCGCGTTCGGGACGGTCCAGAGCCGGTCGTCGTCGGTGGGCGGGCCGACGGTGTCGTGCACCGAGTCCCGGACGGTGTCGCGCACCGTGTCCCGGACGGTGTCGCGGGCCTCGCGGACCGAGTCGGCGGCCTCGCGGGCGCTGCGGCGCACCGCTGCCGCCCGTCCGGTATCGCTCTCCCCGCCCACACCGGGCACCCTAGTCGTCGGGTCGGGGTGTGCGGGTCACCCCGTCGGGGTGAGGATGGGGACATGACCGACACCAACATCTCCCTGCGCGACATCCAGGCCCCGCTCAAGCAGCAGTACCGCGACGACCCGGAGTCGGCGGTCATCACCCTGAAGGCGGACGGGGAGCTCGGCTCCGGGGTGGCGTGCAAGGTCTCGACCGGCCAGGCGATGGCCGAGGCGGGCCTGCACCCGGCCACCGGCGGCGACGGCACCCAGCTGTGCTCGGGCGACATGCTGCTGGAGGCGCTGGTGGCCTGTGCCGGGGTGACCCTGCGCGCGGTGGCCACCGCACTGGAGCTCGAGGTGCTCGGCGCCGTGCGCGCCGAGGGCGACCTCGACTTCCGCGGCACCCTCGGCGTCGCGAAGGACGCCCCGGTCGGTTTCCGGGAGATCCGCCTGTCCTTCGACGTCGACATCCGCGACGGCGGCGCGCCCGCCGCCGAGGACAAGGTCGCGACCCTGGTGAAGCTGACCGAGCGGTACTGCGTCGTCCTGCAGACCATCCAGGGCAGCGCGACCACCTCGGTCGCGGTCAACCCGGCCGCCTGACCCGCCCGCGGCACGCCGGACGGTGACCACCCGGACACCGGGTGCCACCGCCGTCCGGCGGGCACCGGGCAGCGCCGAACGGCCGTAGGTCCTGGTCGGACCAGGTCTGCCCGCTCCGGTCGCCCGCCGGTGGCGATCCGCTCGTCGCGCGTCACCGTCGGTTCGGCGCCCCACACGCTCCGAGGTCTCCGGTCCCCGCCGAGGGCCTCCGTACGGTTGATCCGTCCAGGAGTTCGTGACGGGGTGTGCCCGGCGCCGCGACGTGCGGTGGCGGGGCACGCGCGGCAGGTGAGACGTGATCAAGCTGGCGGACGCGCTGACGTCCGGCGATCACGTGTGCGCGGTCCCGGACAGCACGGAGCACCTCGGGGAGCTCGCCGCCGCCTACGTCGCGCACGGTCTCGACCGGGGCGAGCGCATCCTCTACTTCGACGACGACGGCGCCGCCGACGTCCTGCTCCGCCGCCTCGTCGAGGACGGCGTCGAGGTCGACGACCCGCTGCGCCACGGCCAGCTGGAGATCCTGCCCGCCGAGCGGACCCGGCGCACCTTCCGCACCCCGCTGTCCGACGTGCACGCCGGGATGTCCGGCGAGGTCGCCCGCTCCCGCGAGCTCGGCTGGAACGGCACCCGGATGACCGGCCAGATGCACTCGGTGCTCGACGCGGGCGCCGCGGGCACCCTGCCCGAGTACGACGGCCTGCTGGCCCGGCTGGTCCGCGAGAGCGCGGGCGGTCTGACCGCGCTGTGCACCTACGACACCGAGCACTTCCCGGCCGAGCAGATCGACATCATGCGGGCGCTGCACCGCGACCACGTCCCCTGCTCCACCGCCTACGACGACGGTCTGCTCCGGATCGTGCGCCTCGGTACCGGCCACGCCCGGCTGGCCGGCGAGGTCGACCACAGCAACCGCTCGAAGATCACCTCGCTGCTGCAGTCGGCCCTGGACGCCGCGCTGCGCTCCGCGGACGCCTGCACCGACATCGGCCTGGACCTGGCCTCGGTGCGGTTCGTCGACGTCGCCACCGCGGTCGCGCTGGTGCACGCCGCCGAGGGCTTCCCGGCCACCCACCGCCTGGTGCTGCACCGGGTCCGGCCGCGGGTGCTGCGCGTGCTCGAACGCTGCGGCGCGGCCTTCTCCCCCCAGCTCGTGTTCGACGACCACCCGCCGGCCCCCGAGGTCGTGCACCCGGGAGGACAGCTCCGGTGAAGGTCAACGCCGCACCCCGCCCGCCCGGCTTCCGGCACGCCCTCGTGCACGCCGACGACCCGGTGGAGCTGCTCGCCGCCGTCGCCCCCGCCGCCCGGGCCGCGGCACGCGACACCGGCGCCCGGGTCGCGCTGGACCTGCCCGCACCGCTGGAGCAGGCGCTGCACGACGAGCTCGGCGACGAGGTCGAGCTCGGCAGGCTCACCTCGCTGACCAGCTCCGCCCGGGAGTCCGGACAGACCGTCGCCGCCTGGCGGGCCCGGGAGCTGCGGGCGCTGACCTCCTCGGGCCGCCCGGTGTTCGTCGTGAGCGCGCACGACCCGGACCTCGACGGCGTCGACGGCGGGTTCTGGGTCGAGCTGGAGGCCGCGCTCAACATCTCCCTCGCGGGGCTGCCGGTCCTGCAGGTGTGCGCCTACCCCCGGTTGCCGCTGCACGGCGCGGTCGGCGAGTCGGCGGTGGTCAACCACCCGCTGCGGCTGCGTGTCTCCGGGCTCACCGAGAACCCGCGGCACCGCCCGCCCGCCGAGGTGCTCGCGGCCCTGCCGATCGCGCCGCCGCACCTGCTCGGACCGCCGGACGTCACGTTGTCCTACAACACCTTCGAGCTGTCCCGGGTGCGCGACGCCGTCGAGGAGGCCGCCCGGGTGTGCCGGTTCGACACCGCCCGCGGCGAGGACATGGTGCAGGCGGTCAACGAGGTCGCCACCAACGCGGTCGAGCACGGGTCCCCGGAGGCGGGGCTGTCGGTGTGGGCGCGCGACGGGGAGCTGGTCTGCGAGGTCCAGGACAGCGGGGCGATCGCGCTGCCGCTGATCGGGCTCGCGCCGCCGCACCCGTCGCAGGCCCGGGGGCGCGGGACCTGGATCGCCCGGCAGCTCTGCGACAGCCTGCACGTGTGGCGGGCCCCGGACGGGACCCACGTCCGGCTGCTCTCCCGGGCCTGACGCAGATCTCACAATCCGGCCGTACCCGGATCTCACACCGTGGGCACTGCTGGGCTATCCTCGTCCCACGACACCACACGGAGACGCCGCCCGCCGTCCGTGTCGGTGCGGTTCCGTCGTGCCCGCTCCGCGATCCGAGGCCCTCCCGCCCGGCGCGCCCCGGCTCCGCACGGACCCGATCGCGGGCCGCACGCCACGACCGATCCGGGGAAACGGCCATGTCCGACGATCACTGTCGATCCAGTGAGCAGAGCACTCCCACCTCCGCCCCGCACGTGCGGGTGCTGGGCTCGTTCGGGCTGCGCGCGGGTGACCGCGCCGTCCCGCTGCCGGTCGACTCCCGTCGCCTGGTCGCCTATCTCGCCGTCCACCGGCGGCCGCAGCCGACCGCGGCGCTCGCCGCGACGCTGTGGCCCGGGGTCGGTCCCGTCCCCGCGGCCCGGCTGCTCGATGAGGCCGTCGCCGGCGTCGACGTACCGGGCCTGCTCGACGCCGACCACCTCGGCCGGCTGCAGCTCGGCGACGACGTGGTCGTCGACCTCACCGAGGCCATGCTGCTGATCCGCGGGCTGTCCGCGCCCAGCATGCTGCGCACCGTGCGCGAGATCGGTGCGCCGGAGACCGCGCTGCTGGAGGCCGACATCCTCCCGTCGTGGACCGCGGCGTGGATCGCCGTCGAGCGCGAGCGGTTCCGCCAGCTGCGCCTGTCCGCCCTGGAAGGGCTGGCCGGCACGCTCACCGCCGCCGACCGGCACGACGACGCCGTCGCCGTCGCGCGCCGGGCCGTCGCCACCGCACCGAGCCGCGAGCGGTCGCGCCGCGCCCTGGTCGAGGCCCTGCTCGCCGGCGGGCACGTCGCCGACGCCCTCGCCGAGTACGAGGAGTTCCAGCGGCTGCTGCGCAACAGCGTCGGCGCCACCCCGGACTCCGAGCTGGACCGCCTGCTCGCCCCGCTCGACGCGGGCTGGCCGCTCGGCCCGGGCCTGCACCGCCCGGCCCAGCGCTTCGCCGTGGGCATGCCCGGCACCGGCCGCGGCCCGCAGCGCTCGCGCCGGGTCGTCGCGGGGAGCCCGGCCAGCGGGCGCTGACCGGCCACACCGACGACGAGGGGGGCGCGACCGGACGGTCGCGCCCCCCTCGTCGTGTGCGGCTAGTGGAACTGCGGGCGGCGCTTCTCGCCGAACGCGGCGAGCCCCTCGGCACCCTCCGGACCCGCGGCGCAGGTCGCGATGGAGTCCGCCTCGGCCTCGAGCTGCTCGTCGAGCCCCCGGTCCCAGGTCACGGCCAGGAGACCGCGGATGCGGCCCAGCGCGGCCGTCGGTCCCTGGGCGAGCCGGTGCGCGACCGCGGCGGCCTCGTCGGCGACCCGGTCGTCGTCGACGACGGAGGCGAGCAGCCCCAGCTCGGCCAGCGTCTCGGCCTCCAGTACCTCGTCGGTGAGCAGGACCCGCCGTGCCCGCGCGGCACCGATCAGCCGCGGCAGCGTCCAGGTCATCCCGCCGTCGGGGGAGAACCCGATGCCGGGGTAGGCCGGGCGCATCCGGGTCGAGGTCCCGCCGACGGCGAGGTCGCAGGCCAGCGCGATGCTCATGCCCGCACCGGCGGCCCAGCCCGGGACCGCCGCGACCGTGGGCACCGGGGAGGCGGCCAGCGGGCGCAGCATGGAGTGGAAGGTGTCTGCGAGGCCGTGCACGTAGGCGTAGCGGTCGTCGGCCCCGGCGAAGGCGCGCACGTCACCGCCGGTGCAGAAGTTCTCGCCGTCGCCGTGCACCAGCACCGCGCCGGTCTCGGCCGGGTCGAGCGCCAGCAGCGCCTCGGTGACCTCGGCCATGGCGGGCCCGTCGAGGGTGCCGTGGCGGCCGGTGGAGACCCGGCAGCGCAGCACCCGCCCCTCGCGGGTGACGGCGGGGGCGCTCGTCGCGGCGCTCACGCGAGCGCCCGCAGCTTAGGCGCGACGTCGGTCGTGAACTGTTCCAGGAACCGGCGCTGGTCGTGCCCCGGTCCGTGCACGACGAGGTGGTTCAGGCCCGCGTCGAGGTAGGGCTTGATCTGCTCGACGGCCTCGTCGGGGTCCGACGCGACGATCCAGCGCTTCACCACCTGCTCGATCGGCAGCTCGTCGGCCAGGCGCTCCATCTCCTGCGAGGAGTCGACGGAGTTCTTCTGGTCCGCGGTGAGCGACAGCGGCGCCCAGAACCGGGTGTTCTCCCGCGCGGCGTCGGGGTCGCGGTCGTAGCTGATCTTGATCTCGATCATCTTGTCGATGGCGCCCGCGTCGCGGTCGGCCTTGCCCGCGCCCTCCTCGACGCCCGGGAGGAGCTTGTCGGTGTAGAGGTCCATGCCCTTGCCGGAGGTGCAGATGAACCCGTCGCCGAACCGGCCGGCGAACCGGGCGACCATCGGGCCCCCCGCGGCGACGTAGATCGGGACCGGCTGCTCGGGCCGGTCGTAGATCATGGCGTCGACGAAGGTGTAGTACTCACCCTCGGTGCTGACCGACTCCTCGGTCCACAGCGCGCGCATCATCTTCACGGCCTCGCGCAGCCGGGCGAAGCGCTCCTTGAACTCGGGCCACTCCCGCCCGGACACCGCGATCTCGTTGAGCGCCTCGCCGGTGCCGACGCCGAGCACGACCCGGTTGCCGGTGAGCAGCGCCATCGTGGCGAACTCCTGGGCCAGCACCGCCGGGTTGTAGCGGAACGTGGGGGTGAGCACGGAGGTGCCGATCTGCACCCGCTTCGTGCGCTCCCCCACCGCCGCCATCCAGGGCAGCGCGGCCGGGGCGTGCCCGCCCTCGTGCCGCCAGGGCAGGAAGTGGTCCGACGCCCAGACGCTGTCGAGCCCGAGCTCCTCGGCCAGCACCGCGTACTCGACGAGGTCGCGGGGGCCGAACTGTTCGGCCGACGCCTTGTACCCGATCTTCAGATCCACGGATCCGTCCTTCTCGCGTGATCGCCCGGCGCCCGGTCTGCGAACGCCGTTGGTCCTGCAGGTCTTGCTACACCCCGGGGCCGTCCGGCGCAGCACCGCGGCGCCCGCGACACACGGGCGGTGACCGGGACCACGCCCCGGCCGGGGCCCGCGCGCGGTCGGCGGTGCCGCGAGGTGAGTGCCGGGCGGGGCGCGCGCGGCGGGACTCGTACGATCGACGACGTGTTCGACGCCTCCGACCCGGACGAGATCCCGCTCCCGCCCGAGCCCGAGGACGACTACGGCGACGAACCCCCACCGGAGGACGCCTGGGCCGCCGCGCCCGCCGGGCCGGGGCGGCCGCCGGAGCCGGAGCCGGTCCCGGAGCGGGTGCACAGCAGCGACCCGCACGAGATCCTGCGCCGCGTCTTCGGCTACGACACGTTCCGCGGCGAGCAGCAGGCGATCGTCGAGCAGGTCACCGGCGGCGGGGACGCGCTGGTGCTCATGCCGACCGGTGGCGGCAAGTCGCTGTGCTACCAGGTCCCGGCGCTGGCCCGGCCGGGCACCGGGGTCGTGGTGTCGCCGCTGATCGCGCTGATGCAGGACCAGGTCGACGCGCTGCGCGCGCTCGGGGTGCGGGCCGGGTTCCTCAACTCCACCCAGGACGCCGACGAGCGCCGCCTCACCGAGCAGGAGTTCCTCGCGGGCGAGCTGGACCTGCTCTACCTCGCCCCGGAGCGGCTGCGGGTCGAGTCCACCGTGCGGCTGCTGGAGCGCGGCCGGATCGCCCTGTTCGCGATCGACGAGGCGCACTGCGTCGCGCAGTGGGGGCACGACTTCCGGCCCGACTACCTGCTGCTCTCCGAGCTGCCGAAGCGCTGGCCGGACGTCCCGCGGATCGCGCTGACCGCGACCGCGACCGACGCGACCCGCACCGAGATCGCGCAGCGCCTGGAGCTGACCGGGGCGCGGCACTTCGTCGCGAGCTTCGACCGGCCCAACATCCAGTACCGGATCGTCGCGAAGAACGAGCCGCGCCGTCAGCTGCTGGAGCTGCTGCGCTCCGAGCACGCCGGGGACGCGGGCATCGTCTACTGCCTGTCGCGCAAGTCGGTCGAGCAGACCGCGGAGTTCCTCACCGCGCAGGGGATCCGGGCACTGCCGTACCACGCGGGGCTCGACGCGTCGGTGCGCCGGGAGAACCAGTCCCGGTTCCTGCGCGAGGA
This sequence comes from Pseudonocardia sp. TMWB2A, assembly GCF_017312135.1. Classification (NCBI taxonomy): domain Bacteria; kingdom Bacillati; phylum Actinomycetota; class Actinomycetes; order Pseudonocardiales; family Pseudonocardiaceae; genus Pseudonocardia; species Pseudonocardia sp. TMWB2A. Next base: position 3,765,369 of record NZ_QKQY01000002.1, on the reverse strand, counting down.
CGGCCTGGTCATGTGCGCGACGATCGCGTTCGGCATGGGCATCGACAAGCCCGACGTCCGCTTCGTCGCCCACCTGGACCTGCCGAAGTCCGTGGAGGGCTACTACCAGGAGACCGGCCGCGCGGGCCGCGACGGCGAGCCGTCGACGGCGTGGCTGGCCTACGGGCTCGCCGACGTCGTCCAGCAGCGGAAGATGATCGACGACGGCGAGGGCGACGCCGCGCACAAGCGGCGCCTGGCCCAGCACCTCGACGCGATGCTCGCGCTGTGCGAGACCACCGAGTGCCGCCGGGCGCAGCTGCTGCGCTACTTCGGGCAGAGGCCCGACGCCCAGCGGTGCGGGAACTGCGACACCTGTCTGACGCCGGTGTCGTCGTGGGACGGCACGGTCGCGGCGCAGAAGGTGCTGTCGACGGTGTGGCGGCTGAAGAAGGAGCGCAACCAGGAGTTCGGCTCCGGGCAGGTCGTCGACATCCTGCTGGGCAAGCGCACCCCGAAGGTCGACCAGCACCGCCACCACGAGCTGTCGGTGTTCGGCGTCGGGACCGAGCTGACCGACGTCGCGTGGCGCAACGTGCTGCGCCAGCTCGTCGCGCGCGGGCTGCTGACCGTCGGCGGGAACTACTCGACGCTGCGGTTCACCGACGAGTCCCCGGCGGCGATGCGCGGCGAGCAGACGGTCATGCTGCGCACCGAGCCGGAGCGCGCCGCGCGGTCGTCGCGGTCGCGGGGCGGGTCGAAGCCGGCCGTGGAGATGCCGGCCGAGCTCGCGCCGGTGTTCGAGCGGCTGCGGGCCTGGCGGGCGGCGACGGCGAAGGAGCAGGGCGTCCCCGCCTACGTGATCTTCCACGACGCGACGCTGCGCGAGATCGCGACCCGCGCCCCCGCCGATCGGGCCGCGCTGGGCACGATCTCCGGGATCGGCGAGGGCAAGCTCGCCCGCTACGGCGACCAGGTGATCGACGTGCTGCACGGCGCGGACCCGTGAGGCCGGCATGACCCGGCCGCTCATCGGGATCTCCTGCTACGCCGAGCGCGCCGACTACTGGATCATGCGCGACGACGACGTCGTGCTGCTCCCCCGCACCTACGTCGACATGGTGCTCGCTGCGGGCGGGACCCCGGTGCTGCTGGCCCCGGTGGCGGGCGGGGACGCGGCCGTCGACGTCCTCGACGGGCTGGTCGTCGCCGGTGGGCCCGACGTCGACCCGGCCCGTTACGGGCAGCCGCCCGGTGCGCACACCGACCCGCCGCGCACCGAGCGCGACGCCGCCGACCTCGCCGCGCTGCACCGGGCGCTGGCCCGCGGCGTCCCGGTGCTGGGGATCTGCCGGGGCCACCAGCTGCTCAACGTCGCGCTCGGCGGGACGTTGCACCAGCACCTGCCCGACGTGCTCGGCGCCGGGGCCGCGGCGGCGCACGCGGCCGGGCCGGGGGTCTACGCGCCGGTCGACGTCACCACCGAGCCCGGTACCCGGGCCGCGCAGATCCTGGGGCCGGGCCCGGTGCGGGTGCGCTGTCACCACCACCAGGGCGTCGACCGGGCCGGGGCCGGGCTGCGGGTGTCGGCCCGCGCCGGGGACGTGGTCGAGGCCCTCGAGTGGGCCGAGCCGGCCGGGTCCGACACGCCCTGGGTGCTGGGCGTGCAGTCCCACCCCGAACGCGACACCACCGACCTGCGCCTGGCGCGGGCGGTGGTCGCCGCGGCCCGGCGCGCGCGGACCTCCGGGCTCCGCCCGGTCGCCGTCGCCGGCTGAGCGCGCCGGGCGCACCCGTCCCCGCGACGCGGACCGCGGCCGTCCTCGATCGGCCCTAGCCTCCGGGGGCATGACGACACCCACCACGACCCTCGACTGGAACGCCGAGCTGCTCGCGCAGCTGACGTTCCACTGGGACACCCTGCTGCGGCCGCGGCTGGCCGGGCTCACCGACGACGAGTACCACCGGGAGCCGGTGCCCGGCTGCTGGGGCGTGCGCCGCCGCGGGGAGTCGGTGACCCCGCCGGGCGCCGGGTCCGGCGACTGGGTGATCGACTTCACGTTCCCGACGTCGGAGCCGCCGCCTGTCACGACGATCGCGTGGCGGTTCGGGCACCTCCTGGTCGGGGTGTTCGCGATGCGCTCGCACTCCCACTTCGGCGGCCCGGCCGTCGACTACGACTCCTACGCCTACCCCGGCACCGCGGCACAGGCGCTCGACGCACTCGACGCCGAGTACGCCCGCTGGACCGCCGGGGTCGCCGCGCTCGGCGCCGAGGGCCTCGCCCGGCCGTGCGGACCGGCCGAGGGCCCCTACGCCGACGCGCCGCTGGCCACCCTGGTGCTGCACATCCACCGGGAGGCCATCCACCACGGCGCGGAGATCGCGCTGCTGCGCGACCTCTACCGGGCCGGCTGAGCCGGGCGCCGGGCCGGGCTCAGCCGGCCCGCCCGATCCGCTTGAGCACCGGGGGCAGGTCCCCGGAGTGGAGGACCCCGAGGCGCTGGGTGGCCCGGGTGATCGCCACGTAGAGGTCGTTGAGCCCGCGCGGGGACTCGTCCAGCATCTCCTGCGGCTCGACGACGACGACGGCGTCGAACTCCAGGCCCTTCGACGCGGCCACCGGGAGCACGACGACGGGGGCGTCGAGCTCGGACTCGCCTGCGGTCTCCTCGGTGTCGGGCCCGGCCGGCGTCACGAGGCCTGCGGTCTCCAGCACGGCGCGCACGTGGGCGACGCGGCCCTCGGGGGCGAGGACGACGGTGCGCCCGTCCCCGACGGCGTCGCGCTCGGCGCCCACCCGCTCGGCCAGCACCCGGTCGCCGTCGGCCCCGGCGGGCAGCGCCGCCGCCCACGGCGGCACCCCGGTCGAGCGCACCGACGACGGCGGCCGCAGCGACGCGTCGATCTCGGCGAGCACGTCGTCGGCGACGTCGGCGATCTCCGAGGGCGTCCGGTAGTTCACCGTCAGCTGCTCCAGGCGCCAGCGGCGGGCCACGAACGGTGACAGGACCTCGTCCCAGGAGCCCGCGCCGCCGCGGTCACCGGTCTGGGCGATGTCCCCGACCAGGGTCATCGACCGGGCGGGGGCGCGACGCATGACCATCCGCCAGGCCATCGCCGACAGCTCCTGCGCCTCGTCGACGATGATGTGGCCGTAGGTCCACTCCCGGTCCGCGGCCGCCCGCTCGGCGGTGGAGTCGTAGCGGGAGACCTGCATGCGCTCGGCGAGCCGGTCGGCGTCGATGATGTCGGTGGCGCGCAGCAGCTCGGGGTCGAGGTCCTCCTCCAGGTCGAGCACGTCGAGCACGCCCTGGGCGTACTCGACCTCCTCGCGCAGTGCGGCGGCCTCGGCGGCGGCCTGGGCGGCGCCGTCGTCGCCGAGCAGCTCGGCGGCCTCGTCGAGCAGGGCGACGTCGGCCGGGGTCCAGCGCAGGTCCGGGGGCACGTCGGCGCCGGGCGCCGGGCGCTCCAGCAGGGCCCGCTCGGGCGCCGGGATCCGCCGGGCCACCGAGTTGAGCCGGCGACGGTCGGCGAACAGGTCGGTGAGCAGCTGCTCGGGCGACAGCGTCGGCCAGAGCTCCTCGAGCTGCGTCGCGACCGCGGCGGACTCGGCGAGCTCGTCGCGGATGTCGTCGACGTCGCGCCGGTCCAGCAGGCCGGACTCGCCGCCGCCGACGCGACGGGCGACCTGCTGGGCGAGCAGCCGCAGCAGCTCCTTGCGGAAGATGCGGCGGGCCTCGTTGTGCGGCTTACGGGAGCGCCGGGCCCGGGTGCGGGCCTGGGCGACGGTGTCCCGGTCGAGGACGACCCGCTGCTGCTCCACGACGAGCTCGACCGGGGTGCGCGGCAGCTGCTGCCGGTCGCGCACCGCGGCGGCGATCACCGGCGCCATGTCGGCGCGGCCCTTCAGCTCGGCCGTCGCCGGGGACTCGGTGCGTCGCGCGTCCAGGCCGGGGAACAGCTGGGCGACGGTGCCGAGCACGACGCTGGTCTCCCCCAGCGAGGGCAGGACCTGGCCGATGTAGCGCAGGAACGTCGGGTTCGGCCCGACGACGAGCACGCCGCGCCGGGCCAGCCGGTCGCGGTGGGTGTAGAGCAGGTAGGCCGCGCGGTGCAGCGCCACCGCCGTCTTCCCGGTGCCGGGCCCGCCCTGCACGACCAGCACCCCGGACGGCTTCGACCGGATGATCCGGTCCTGCTCGCCCTGGATGGTGGCGACGATGTCGCCCATCCGCCCGGTACGGGCCGAGGAGACCGCCGCCAGCAGCGCGGCCTCGCTGGTGAGCCCGGAGCCCGAGCGGGCCCGCTCGGCCTCGGTCATCTCGGCGAGGTTGAGCGGCTCGTCGTCGACCGCGACGACCTGCCGCAGCCGGGTCCGCAGGTGCCTGCGCCGCCGCATCCCCTCGGGGTTCGCGGCGGTGGCGGTGTAGAACGGCCGGGCGGCGGGTGCCCGCCAGTCCATCAGCAGCGGCTCGTACTCGTTGTCCTCGTCGAGCAGGCCGATGCGGCCGACGTAGCGGATCTCGCCGTCGTCGGCGTCGAGCCGGCCGAAGGCCAGCCCGTGCTCGGCGGCACGCAGACCGGCGAGCCGGTCGGTGAGCATCTCCGCGGCGGCGTCGCGCTGGGTGATGGCCTGCGGGGTGCCGACGGTCTCCTCGCGCAGCGTGTCGGCCAGCCGGCGCGCGGTGTCGCGACGGCGGTCCTCGAGCTGCTCGTAGAGCATGGCCACGTAGGACTGTTCGTGGGCCAGCTCCGGGTCGACCGGCGCGGCGGGGTCGGCCGCGGCAGCCGGGGAGCCGGCAGTGGAAGTGGGTTCGGGCACGGCGCGGGGATCCTCCACCGGGGGGACGTACACGACACGTCCGCGCGGTGGCAGGACGAGCCTGTCTCCGACGGAGCGACTGACCAGGCTACCAGTGGTGCACGACCATCCGGTGGACGACGGGGCGGGATTCAGCCGCCCGCGGCCGGCACCCGCGCCCGCACCCGGAACGTGGCGGCGTCGACCCGGGTGACGCCCGCCGCGGAGACCGTCGCCGCACCGGGGCCGGTCGCGGTGCAGGTCACGGTCGCGCCGACCGGGACGTCGCCGTCCGGGCAGCCGAGCAGCGGCGCACCGTCGTGGCCCAGCGCCCGCAGCGCGTGCAGGACGGTGCCGGTCGCCGCGACCGACGCCGAGCCACCGGTGCCGGCGACGGCGACGGTGTGGTCGACCCGTCCGGCCGTGTCGACCGGCACGGCCCCGGCGACGGTGAGCCACCAGGCGCCGGCCGAGGTGCGTGTCCCGGCCCCGCGGTGCTCGGTCGCCCCGGAGCGGGGCGTCGCGGTCACCGTCGCCCAGCCGCGGCGGTCGACGCCCGCGGTGAGCGTGCAGGTGGCGCGCAGGGTGCCGTCGTCGGACCCGACGGGTTCGGTGCAGGTCGCCGTGACCGGGCCGCCCTCCTGGCGGGCGAGCACCCGCTCGACGTGCCCGGTCACCTCGGCCCGGTCGGGCGGGGACCCGGGCGAGACCCACAGCACGTACCCGACGACGACCACGACGACGATCCCGGCGGCGACCGCCACGGACCTCCACACCGGTGACATACCGGACATCGGACCACTGCGGGGACGGCGGCGGGATCCGCCGTCCTACGCAGTCCGGCCCGGCGCGGTCAGCCGCGGACCCGCGGGGCCCGTCCGTATGGCTGCTCCACCGGCTCCACCCACTCCGGGGTGGGGGTCGGCGCGGTGGCCGGGCCCTCGTCGTCGAGCGCGATGGGCTCGCCGTGGTGGCGCAGCCGCATCGGGGCGCCGTCGGTGAGCCGGTACTCGGTCTCCTCGGGGGTGATCGAGACCCGGATGCGGCGCCCCTGCCACTTCAGGCCGAACGAGATCCGCGACAGCGACGCCGGGAGCACCGGCGCGAACGACAGCCCGTCGGCCTCGCAGCGCATCCCGCCGAAGCCCAGCACGACCGCGGTCCAGGTCCCCGCCATCGACGCGATGTGCATGCCGTGGTCGGTGTTGCCCGCGAGGTCCTGCAGGTCCACCAGGGCGGCCTCGGCGAGGTACTGGTGGGCCAGCTCCAGGTGCCCGGTGCGGGCGGCCATCACCGACTGGGTGCACGCCGACAGCGACGAGTCCCGCACCGTGATCGCCTCGTAGTAGGCGAAGTTGCGGCGCTTCTGCTCCTCGGTGAACGCCTCCGGGAAGATCTGCATCGCCAGCACGAGGTCGGCCTGCTTGATGACCTGCTTGCGGTACAGGTCGAAGTACGGGTAGTTCAGCAGCAGCGGGTACCGCTCGGCCGGGGTCTCCTCGAAGTTCCACCGCTGGTGGTCGGTGAAGCCCTCGGACTGCGGGTGCACGCCCAGGCGCTCGTCGAACGGGATGAACATGGCGCCGGCGGCGTCGCGCCAGGACGCGATCTCCTCGGAGTCCACCCCGAGCCGCGACGCGGACCGCGGGTGCTTCGCGGCGACCTCGGCGGCGTAGCGCAGGTTCTGCTGGGCCATCAGGTTGGTGTAGACGTTGTTGTCCGCGATCGAGGAGTACTCGTCGGGGCCGGTGACGCCGTCGATGCGGAAGTTGCCCGCCGAGTCGTGGCTGCCCAGCGAGCGCCACAGCCGCGCGGTCGCGACCAGCAGCTCCAGCCCGACCTCCAGCTCGAACTTGGTGTCGCCGGTGGCGTGCACGTGCCGCTTCACCGCGTCGGCGATGTCGGCGTTGATGTGGAACGCCGCGGTGCCCGCGGGCCAGTAGCCGGAGCACTCGTGGCCGCGGATGGTGCGCCACGGGAACGCCGCGCCCTTGAGGCCGAGTGTCTCGGCGCGCTCGAAGGCCAGCGGCAGGATCGACTTGCGCCAGCGCAGCGCGTCCGCCGCGGCCTCCGGGGCGACGAAGGACAGCACCTGCAGGCAGAACGTCTCGGTGTCCCAGAAGGTGTGGCCGTCGTAGCCGTCGGCGGTCAGGCCCTTGGCCGGGATGCAGCGGCGCTCGGCGCGGGCGCCGGCCTGCAGGATGTGGAAGGTCGCCAGCCGCACGGCCTGCTGCAGCTCGGCGTCGCCGTCGATCTCGACGTCGGCGGTGGCCCAGAAGTCGTCGAGGTAGTCGCGCTGCTCGGCGACCAGGCCGTCCCAGCCGGTGTAGCGGGCGGCGGCGATGGCGGCGCGCACCTGGTCGTAGACGGCGGGCAGGCTGCGTCGCGAGGACCAGCCGTAGGCGAGGTACTTGACCACGCGCAGCGACTGGCCGGGCTTGACCCGGGCGATGACGGTGGTGCGGGCGAGGTCCTCGTTGGCGTCGGTGGACACCTGGACGCCCTCCGGGCCGAACACCTCGTGCTCCATCGCGGCGCCGCAGCGCAGCTCGGACTTGCGGGTGCGGTGCACCAGGGTCGCACCGGCGTCGCCGGCGCGGGACTGCTCGGGCTCGAGCACGTTGTCCAGCGCGGTGTCCAGGCGCGGGTCGTCGGCGTCGCGGCCGGGCAGCTGCTCGTTGGCGACGAGCTCGGACTGCAGCACCAGCAGGGCGGCGTCACCGGCGGCGCCGCTGCCGTCGTTGCCGTTGCTGACCAGCTCGACCTCGTAGGAGATCGCGGCGACCGCGCGCTGGGTCAGCGAGACCATGCGGGTGGAGCGGACCCGGACCCGGCGCCCGGCCGGGGACTCCCACTCGACCTCGCGGTGCAGCGTGCCGGCCTGCATGTCCAGCACCCGCTCGTGCCGGTGCAGGGTGCCGTAGCGCAGGTCGAACGGCTCGTCGTCGACCAGCAGCCGGATCAGCTTGCCGTTGGTCGTGTTGATGATCGTCTGCCCGGACTCGGGGTAGCCGTAGCCGCCCTCGGCGTACGGCAGCGGCCGGACCTCGTAGAAGGAGTTCAGGTAGGTGCCGGGCAGGACGTGCGGCTCGCCCTCGTCGAGGTTGCCGCGCAGCCCGATGTGGCCGTTGGACAGCGCGAAGACCGATTCCGTCTGGCCCATCGCGTCCAGGTCGAGGCGCGGTTCGCGGACCACCCACGGCTCGACGGTGAAGGTGGGCAGGTGGTCGGGCTTCACGAACGCTCCAGCAGGTCGGCGAGATCGGTGACGACGACGTCCGCGCCGTGCTCACGCAGGGCGTCGGCCTGGTCGAGACGGTCGACGCCGACGACGGCGCCGAAGTCCCCCGCGTGGCCGGCCTGCACGCCGGCCAGCGCGTCCTCGAACACGACCGCGGCGGACCGGTCGACCCCGAGGTCGGCCGCGGCGGCGAGGAAGGTGTCGGGAGCGGGCTTGCCGGGCAGGCCGCGCTCGCGGGCGGTGACGCCGTCGACGCGGTGGTCGATGAAGGTCTCGAGCCCGGTGACCCGCAGGATCTGCTCGGCGTTCGCGCTGGAGGACACGACGGCGGTGGTGAGCCCGGCGTCCTTCACCGCCTCCAGGTAGCGGCGCGACCCCGGGTAGACCTCGACGCCGTCGGTGCGGATCCGCTCCTGCACGAGGTCGTTCTTGCGGGTCGACAGGCCCCACAGGGTCTCGGTGTCCGCGGAGTCGTCCGGGGACCCCTCGGGCAGCTCGATCCCGCGCGAGGCGAGGAAGCTGCGGGTCCCCTCGAGACGGGGCTTCCCGTCCACGTACGGACCGTAGTCGGCGTTGACGTCGAACGGGGTGTACCCGTCACCGTCGCGGGAACGGAGGTACTCGTCGAACATCTGCTTCCACGCCGCGGCGTGGACGCTCGCGGTGTCGGTGAGTACGCCGTCCAGGTCGAACAGGCACGCGCGTGTGCCCTCGGGCAGCCCCAGCATGGCGCGCACGCTATCCGGATCGATGAAGCTCCGTCGCCCCGGGCGGTGCACGCCACTCCCCCGCCGCCGGGTGTCACACGACGGGCACGCCCAGCGGCAGGACCAGCAGGACGAGCGGGGCGCGGGCGGACCGTTCCGCCGGGCCCGCCGGATGGACCTCCACCCGGGCCGCGGGCCCGTCGGGGGCGTCCGGGTCCAGCCGCACGTGGACCGCGCCGCCCGCGCTGTGCGGCTCGATCTCCTCCTGCACCCCGCGGCGGACCGCGGCGAGCACCGAGAGCGGCGGCACCGCCGACGACGGGTCGACCCCGGCCCCGGACGGGTCGTCGAGCTCGGTGGTCAGCCGGGCGCCGAAGCGGGTCCGTTCGATCTGCAGGTACGCCCGCACGGCGGCGAGCTCCTCGTCGAGCCGGATCGACGGCTCCCCGGCCCGGTCCGCGGCCCGGGACAGGTCGGCGAAGCCCAGCAGCAGCTCCCGGGCCCGTGGCGGGTCGGTGCGCACCAGCGAGGCGATGGTGTTGAGGGTGTTGTAGACGAAGTGCTGCTCCAGCCGCCGCGACAGCGGCCCGTGCCAGGGGCCGTCGGGGGCGGCGGCCGGCGGCGCGGGGGCCCCGGGGGCGGGCGGGACGGCGTCGCGGACCCGGATGCGGACGGTCTCGTCGGGGGCCGGGGCGCGGTGCGCGCCGGGCCGGGCCGCGCGGCCCTCGTCCGGTGACGTGTCGCGGGCGGGCCGGTCGGGGTCCGCGGTGCCGGCGCGGCCCGGGGTGCGGGTGCCCGGCGGGGCGTCCCCGTCCTCGGACGCGGGCCGGGTGGCCGGTGCGGCCGCGGCACGGGCGCGGGGCAGGACGACGGTCTCCGGGCCGTGCCCGGGTGCCTGCTCGGTCCCGCGGCCCGGGCGGCGCAGTGCGACGGTCGGGCGGGCCGCCGACGCCGCCCGGCGGGCCGCGTCGATCGCGGTGGCCAGGTCGTCGTCGTGCTCGGCGGGCACCACCAGACCGCGCCACGACGGCAGGGTGAGCCGCCCGGCGGCCGTCCGGCCCCGGTGCTCGACCGCCGCGACCAGGCCGGGGGCCAGCCAGCGGGCGTCGACGCCGATCCCGTCGGGCACCCCGAGCGGCGGGGTCCCGGTGGCGGGGACGCGCAGGACGGTACGGGCGTCGACGTCGGCGGCGCCGATCCCGACGCGGCCCACGTAGCGGAGCCCGTCGGGCTCGGGCAGCGCCAGCAGCACCGCGCCGATCCGCTCCCGGCCCCCGCCGGGGCCCCCGGCGGGCACCCAGCCCGCGACGAGCACCTGCCGGTGGCGGCGCAGCGGCACCCGCAGCCAGTTCCGGGTGCGCCGCCCGGGCTGGTAGGGCAGGTCGAGCCGCTTGAGGTGCAGCCCGTCGAGGCCGTAGCGCTCCGCGGTGCGGACCACGAGGTCGGCCTCGTCGAGCCCGAACGAGGGCGGCACCAGGATCTTCGGCCCGGCCAGGTCGAGCGCCTCCAGCTCCGCGCGGCGCCGCCGGTAGGGCAGCTCCAGGGTGCGGCGGCCGTCGCAGAACAGCAGGTCGGTGACGACGTAGCCGACCGGGACCTCGGTCCGCAGGGCCGCGTCCGGGGACACCGTCGCGGTGCGGCGCAGCAGCGGACCGCGCGACGGGCGGCCCGCCTCGTCGAGGGCGACGACGGTGCCGTCGAGCACCATGCCGCCCGGCGGGGCCTGGTCGCCGAGCACGGCGAGCTCGGGGAAGGACCCGGTCACGCTCCGCGCGGTGGAGGACAGCAGCCGGACGCGGCCGGGCCGGGCGTAGGCCACGCAGCGGTGGCCCTCCCAGGCGAACTCGACCGCCCAGCGGTCCGGGTCACCCGCGTCGGTCAGCTCGCCCGCGGCGGGCAGCATCGGCGGGACGAGGTCGGGCATGGGCGCAGCAGGACCCGCGCCGGCGCGCGCCTGCCCGGCGCCGTGCGTCGCACCGCCCCCCACCACGGCATCCACGCTATCCCCCGCACGGGCGAGTGCGGGCGCCACCTCGGCGCTGCGGCGCCCGGTGCCGGGGGTGTCTGCGACGATCGGTCCCATCATGACGCTCACCGACCGGCTGCCGCGCTCCTCCGACCCCGCGAACCCCCCGGATCCCGCCGCGCTGGTGGACACCTTCGCCGAGTGGGCGTTCGACGAGCGCGGTCTGTCGCTGTACCCGGCGCAGGAGGAGGCGCTGCTGGAGCTGGTCACCGGCGCCAACGTGATCCTCTCGACGCCGACGGGCTCGGGGAAGTCGCTGGTCGCGATCGGCGCGCACGCCGCGGCGCTGGCCCGCGGGGAGCGCAGCTTCTACACCGCGCCGATCAAGGCGCTGGTCAGCGAGAAGTTCTTCGCGCTGTGCGAGGTGTTCGGCGCGGACAAGGTCGGCATGCTCACCGGCGACGCCGCGGTGAACGAGAAGGCGCCGATCATCTGCTGCACCGCGGAGATCCTGGCCAACCTCGCCCTGCGCGAGGGCCCCGGGACCGACGTCGGCTCGGTGATCATGGACGAGTTCCACTTCTACGCCGACCCGTCGCGCGGCTGGGCCTGGCAGGTGCCGATCGTCGAGCTGCCGCAGGCGCAGTTCCTGCTGATGAGCGCCACGCTGGGCGACACGTCGTTCTTCGCGGAGGACCTGACCCGGCGCACCGGGCGGGAGACCGCGGAGATCACCTCGGTGGAGCGGCCGGTGCCGCTGCACTTCCGCTACGTCGTCGAGCCGCTGCACGAGACGATCACCGAGCTGCTGTCGACGCGTGAGGCGCCGGTCTACGTCGTGCACTTCACCCAGCAGGCCGCCGTCGAACGGGCGCAGGCGCTGATGAGCGTCAACGTCACCTCCAAGGAGGACAAGGCCGCGATCGCCGAGACGATCGGGGCGTTCCGGTTCACCTCCGGCTTCGGCCGCACCCTGTCCCGCCTGGTGCGCCACGGGATCGGCGTGCACCACGCCGGGATGCTCCCCCGCTACCGGCGGCTGGTGGAGACCCTCGCCCAGGCCGGCCTGCTCAAGGTCATCTGCGGCACCGACACCCTCGGCGTCGGCATCAACGTGCCGATCCGCACGGTGCTGTTCACCGCCCTGTCCAAGTACGACGGGCGCCGCGTGCGCCCGCTCAAGGCCCGCGAGTTCCACCAGATCGCCGGCCGCGCCGGCCGGGCCGGGTACGACACCGTCGGCACCGTCGTCGCGCAGGCACCCGAGCACGACATCGAGAACGCCAAGGCGCTGGCCAAGGCGGGCGACGACCCGAAGAAGCGCCGCAAGGTCCAGCGCAAGCAGCCCCCCGAGGGGTTCGTCGGCTGGTCGGAGACCTCGTTCGAGAAGCTGCAGCAGGCCCGCCCGGAGCCGCTGACCAGCCACTTCGAGGTCACCCACGCGATGCTGCTCAACGTGGTCTCGCGCGGCGGGGACACCTACGCCGCGATGGAGCACCTGCTCACCGACAACCACGAGCCCCGCAAGCGGCAGCTCAAGCACATGCTGCGGGCGATCGCGATCTACCGGGCGCTGCGGACCTCCGGGGTCGTCGAGCAGTACACCGTGGACGGTGCGACCCGGCCACGGGCGCGGGTGGTCGACGAGCTGCAGCTGGACTTCGCGCTCAACCAGCCGCTGTCGCCGTTCGCGCTGGCGGTGTTCGAGCTCCTCGACCGGGAGTCGCCGACCTACGCCCTCGACGTGCTCTCGGTGATCGAGTCGACCCTCGACGACCCCCGCCAGATCCTCGCCGCCCAGCAGAACAAGGCCCGCGGCGAGGCGATCGCGGCGATGAAGGCCGACGGCATCGAGTACGAGGAGCGGATGGCCCGCCTGGAGGAGGTCACCCACCCCAAGCCCCTCGACGAGATGCTGCACGCCGCGCTGGAGACCTACCGCCGCGGCGCACCGTGGGTCGCCGACGCCGTCCTGTCGCCGAAGTCGGTGGTCCGGGACATGAGCGAGCGGGCGATGACGTTCACCGAGTACGTCTCGCACTACCAGCTCGCCCGCTCCGAGGGCCTGGTGCTGCGCTACCTGGCCGACGCCTACCGGGCGCTGCGCCAGACCGTGCCCGAGCACGCCCGCACCGAGGAGCTCACCGACCTCGTGGAGTGGCTGGGCGAGCTGGTCCGCCAGACCGACTCCTCGCTGCTCGACGAGTGGGAGAAGCTCGCCGCCGGGGCGGGCGCCGACGGGGAGGTGCTGCCGCCGGGGGCCGAGGTCGCCGTCGCCACGCCGACCGGGGTCACCGGCAACGCCCGCGCGTTCCGGGTCATGGTGCGCAACGCGCTGTTCCGCCGAGTGGAGCTCGCGGCGATGGGCCGCTACGCCGAGCTGGGCGACCTCGACGCCGACGCCGGCTGGACCGCCGACCGCTGGCGGGACGCCCTGGCCCCCTACTTCGCGATCCACGACCGGATCGGCTTCGGGCCGGACGCGCGCGGGCCCGAGCTGTTCGACCTCACCGAGGAGGCCGACCGCTGGCTGGTGCGCCAGGTCCTCGACGACCCGGCGGGCGACCGGGACTGGGCGATCACCGCCGAGGTGGACCTCGCTGCCTCCGACGAGGCCGGTGAGGCCGTCGTGTGGGTGACGGAGGTGACCGACGGGTCGCCGGCCTGACCCGACCGGCCCGTCGCGGGCCACCGACGTAACCCGGTCGGCCCCACCGGGCGGGTCGGATCGGTTACGGTGTTCACCGATCATCCCGATCATGAGGGAAGTCCCTCCCACCGGAGCGAACGGGGGCGGTGGATGCAGCAGGCCGACGTCGCCGCTGCTCGCGCCGACCACGGACGGGCGCTCGTCCCCGCAGCACTCCCCGACCCCGCCGACCTCACCGGTCCCTGGGCCTCGGAGCTGGCCCGGCGCTCGGTGCTGCCGGTCACCGAGCTGCGCCCGGTCCTCGACCGGGTGACCGGCCGGCTGCGGGAGGCCGCACTGGCGGAGCGGTACGACCCGGCCCTCCCGGCGGCCGCCGGCGGGGACCTGGTACGGGCGCGGATCCACCAGCCGGGCTGCCTGGAGATCGGGATGGAGCTGCTCGGGGCGCACCTGGAGCCGGCCGCGGACACCGCCGCCCGGGTCCGGCGGATCGCGGCCGTGCTGGCGGCGTTCGCCCGCGGGTTCACCGAGGCCACCCGCAGCCTGGTCCTCGCCGAGCACGAGCAGGTCACCCGGGCCGCGCTGGAGGCCCGCCGCGTCGCCGAGGAGGCCCGTCGTCGCTCGGACCTGCGGCTGCGGACCGTCGTCGACTCCGCGGCCGTCGGGATCGTGATCTTCGAGCCGGACGGGCGGCTCGTCGAGGTCAACGAGACCGCCGCCGTCATGTCCGGGTACACGCCCGCCCAGCTGCTGAGGATGCGGGTCACCGACTTCGTGCCCCGGGAGTCGGCGCCGGAGGTGTGGGCGGAGCGGCCGCGGCTGCTCGACGGCTCCCTGGACCGGCTCCGGGTGGTCCGCCCGGTCCGGCGCGCCGACGACAGCGACGTGTGGATCGACGCCGTGGTCACCCTGCTCGGCCCGGTCGGCGGTGACGAGCAGCTGCTCGTCGCGGTGGTGTCCGACGTGACCGACCAGCTGCTGATGCAGGAGAGCCTGGCCCACCAGGCGTCGCACGACCCGCTGACCGGGCTGCCGAACCGGTCGCTGTTCTTCGAGCGCCTGGGCGCCGCGATCGACGCGGGCTCCTCCGGTGCCCGCCCGGGGGTCTGCTACCTGGACCTGGACGGGTTCAAGGTCGTCAACGACACCCTGGGCCACCAGGCCGGGGACCGGCTGCTGCAGGTGCTGGCCGACCGGCTGCGGGGCGCGCTGGAGCCCGGCGGGCACCTCGTCGCGCGGATGGGCGGCGACGAGTTCGTCGTGCTGGTGCCGCGCACCGCCGACCGGGCCGAGCTGGAGGAGGTCGCGACCCGCGCGCTGGGGACCGTGCGCCGCCCGGTGCGCGTCGACGGCCGCGACATCGTGATCTCGGCGAGCGTCGGGGTGGTGCGCCACGACGGCGAGCTGGGCACCGACGAGCTGATCGCCGCCGCCGACACCACCCTGTACTCGGCCAAGCGCGCCGGCCGCGGGCGCTACGTGCTCTACGACCGCGACCGGCACCGCGACGACGTCGCCCGCTTCGAGCTGTCCTCGCAGATGCCCGAGGCGCTGCGCCGCGACGACTTCGTGGTCGTCTACCAGCCCCTGGTGCGCCTGGCCGACGAGCAGACCATCGGGGTCGAGGCGCTGGTGCGCTGGCAGCGGCCCGACGGGCAGCTGCTGGGCCCGGACCGGTTCATCCCGCTCGCCGAGGAGACCGGTCTGGTCGTGCCGCTGGGCCGCCGGGTCCTCGACGAGGCGTGCCGGCAGGGCCGGGTCTGGGCCGACGCGTACCCGGCCAGGCCGCTGACGATCAGCGTGAACGTCGCCGCCCGGCAGGTGACCGAGTCGGACCTGGTCGCCGACGTCGCGGCGACGCTGGAGCGCCACGACTGGCCGCCGGAGCTGCTGCAGGTCGAGCTGACCGAGTCTGACCTGATGGGCTCCCCCGGCCGGCCGCTGGCCACGCTGCGCGAGCTCGACCGGCTCGGCGTGAAGATCGCCATCGACGACTTCGGGACCGGCTACTCCAACCTCGCCTACCTGCGGCACCTGCCGGTGCACCGGCTCAAGCTGGCCGGGCACTTCCTGGCCGGGACCGCCGAGCGCGACGACGTCATCCTGCGCACGCTGATCTCGCTGGCCTCCGCGCTGGACCTGGAGGTCACCGCGGAGGCGGTGGAGACGCGGGAGCAGGCGGCGCGGCTGCGCGAGTACGGCTGCGCCAACGCCCAGGGCTGGTACTACGCACCCGCGGTCGTCGCGGAACGGGTCCCGGACCTGATCCGGGACCCGTTCCTGCGCGCCCTCTGAGCTCAGCCGTTGCGCTCGTCGCGCCAGGCGATCCAGTCCTTCAGCCGGGACAGGTCGTAGCCGCCCTGGCCGTCCTGGCCGACGGTGAACAGGCGCACCCCGGCGTCGTACAGGGCGGCGCCGTTGTCCTCCGGGGCGCCCTCGACGCCGACCGAGCGTTCGATCTCGGCCGGGTCGCGGCCGATGTCACGGCAGTGCCCGTCGAGGATGCCGCTCTTGCGGGTGACGGTGTCGACGTCGCCGAAGCCGTGCCAGATGCCGGCGTGCTCGGCGGTGTAGCGCAGGGTCTTCTTCTCGCCCCCGCCGCCGATGAGGATCGGGATGTCGCGGGTCGGGGCCGGGTTGAGCGCCGACCACCGGCTCCGGATGCGGGGCAGGGCCGCGGCCAGGTCGTTCAGCCGGCCGCCCGCGGTGCCGAACTCGTAGCCGTACTCGTCGTAGTCGCGCTGGAACCAGCCGGAGCCGATGCCCAGGATCAGCCGGCCGTCGGAGATGTGGTCGACGGTGCGGGCCATATCGGCGAGCAGCTCGGGGTTGCGGTAGCTGTTGCAGGTCACCAGGGCGCCGATCTCCACCCGGGAGGTCGCCTCGGCCCAGGCGCCGAGCATGGTCCAGCACTCGAAGTGCTTGCCGTCGGGCTCGCCGTAGAGCGGGAAGAAGTGGTCCCAGTTGAAGACGACGTCGACGCCGGCCTCCTCGGCGGCGGCCACGGTGCGGCGGATGTCGGCGTAGTCGGCGTGCTGGGGCTGCAGCTGCAGTCCGATGCGGACGGGACGGGGATCGGTCATGTCCCCATCCTGGCCCCGGCGGCCGGGGCCCGCAGGACACCCGCGGGCCCGGCGGGTCAGAGCCGGCGCAGCCCGGCCAGCACCCGGTCCATCAGCGCGACGCTCGGCCCGTCCTCCGCCGAGGACACACCGTGCACCACCAGACGTCCCTCGGAGGCGAGGTCGTCGATGAGCACCCGGGCGACGCCCAGCGGCACTGCGGCCAGCGCCGCGACCTCCGACACCGACCGGGGCCGGGTGCACAGCCGCAGCACCGCGGCGCGCTCGACCGAGTCGGCGCGCGGGACGGGGCCGGGGGCGGGCCGCACCGAGACCAGCGTCTCCAGCCGCAGCTCGGCGCGGACCCGGGTACGGCCGCCGGTCATGACGTAGGGCCGGACCGGGGCGAACGCCGGGACCGGGAGCGGCGCGGCCTCCGGCGGCGCGGTCTGCCGGGACGCGGTGTGCTGGGACGCCGGGTGGTGGGGCGCGGACGGGGAGGACGCGGGGCCCGCCGTCGCGGCCGGACGACCCGGTCCCGGCGCGGGGCGGCCGGCGACCACGGGCAGCGGCGCGGTGTCGGCGGGCCCGGGCGTGCCGGTGTCGCCGTCCGGGCCGCGACCGGTGCCCGCCGTCGCGGGGTCTCCGGCCGCGGTGCCGCCCAGCCCGGTGTCGTCGGCCGGGTGCCCGTCCGTCTCCGCGCGGGCCGCCGCACGGCGCGCCGCCCGCTCGCGGCGGCTGAGCCGGGTGCGCTTCGCGGAGTGCCCGCCGAACCGGGCCCCGGTCACCCCGACCAGGTTCTCCGGCCCGGCCTCCGGCTCCTCCGCCACGACGGCGGGCTCCGGGTCCGGCTCCGGCGGCCTGCCGTGCGGGTACTCCGGGTCGGGGGCGTGCCGGGACGGGGGCGCCCCGAACCGGGCCCCGGTGCGTCCGATCTCCGACCGTGCCATCCACCCTCCGCGCCTCGCGGCCGCGGCGGCCCGCGGGCGCCGCGCTCGTCCGTTCCGTCCCGCGGTGCGGTCGTCGTCACGATGCGCGTCCGGGGAGCCACAGGGTGGCGCGGGACGGCTACCGCACCGTGTCGCCCGTGTCACATCTGTGTGACGCGACCCCGTCGGTGCAGGTCACAGCCACCGCGGTTCACCCGATCCGGCTAGTGACGCAGCAGCGCGGTGAACGCGTCGAGGGCCTGCCCGGCGATGCGCTCGGCCGCGGGCACGACGCCGAGGAACGCGACGTAGCCGTGGATGAGACCGGGGCCGTCGACCTCGGTGACCTCCACCCCGCCCGCGCGCAGCGCCGCGGCCCAGTCGCGGCCCTCGTCGCGCAGCGGGTCGAACTCGGCGGTGGCGACCACCGCGGGCGCCAGCCCGGACGGGTCGGCGGGCGCGGCGGCCCCCAGGGGCGCGACCTCGGGGTCGGCCGGGGCGGGGCCGGACAGCAGGCTGTCCCAGAACCAGCGCATGTCCGCGGCGGTGAGGAAGTAGCCCTCGCCGTTCTCCCGGTACGACGGCGTCGCCCCCTCCGGGGCGAGGGCCGGGTAGAACAACAGCTGGGCGGCCGGGCGCGGGCCGCCGCGGTCGCGGCAGCGCAGCGCCAGCCCGGCGACCATGCTCGCCCCGGCGCTGTCGCCGGCCAGCCCGAGCCGCCGGGCCGGGAACCGGCCGGCGACGGCGAGCAGCGCGGCCCAGGCGTCGTCGAGCGGGGCGGGGTGCGGGTGCTCGGGCGCGAGCCGGTAGTCCACGGCCACGACGACCGCCCCGGTCGCGTTCGCGACCCGCCGGCACACCGGGTCGTGGGTCTCCAGGTCCCCGACGACCCAGCCGCCGCCGTGCAGGTAGAGCACCACGGCCGCACCGTCGTCGCCCTCGGGGACGTAGGTGCGCAGCGGCACCGGGCCCGCCGGGCCGGGGACGGTGTCGTCGTCGACCCGGCCGACCTGCTCGGGGACGAACCCCGGACCGCGCCGGGCCAGGGCGAGCGACCGGTAGTGGGCCCGAGTGGCGACCGGGTCGCCGTCGCGGACCAGCGGCAGGGCCCCCGCCCCGGCGAGGGTGTCGAGCACGGTCCGGAACGCGGGGTCGAGCGCCATGGTCGTGACGCTAGCCGGTCCCCGGGGGATGCGCAGACATGATTATTCTAGTACATTGCGAACAAGTTCGGATCACTCGACGAGAGGGACGTCATGACCACACCCGTCGCGCACACGAGCCGTCGCCGGCTCCTCGCCACCGCACCGGCCACCGCGCTGACCGTCGCGGGCCTGGCCACCCTGGTGGCCACCCAGCCGCCCGGCCGGACGCTCCCGAGCACCCTCGCGGTGGTCGTGGTGGGCCTGCTCGCGATCGGGCTGCCGCTGCTGCGGCTGCGCTCCGGGCGGCCCGACGTGGAGCGCCGCGCCGTCGGCACCGCCTGGGCCTTCGCCGTCATCGTGTGGTGGGTGCCCGGCGCCCGGCTGGCCCCGCAGGTACCCGGCTGGGCCTGGACCGTCGGCGTCCTGGCGGCGGTCGCCGCCGCCTACGGCGTCGGACACCTGCTGGCCGGACCGGACGCCCCGCGGCCGTCGGCGACCGGCAGCGCCCCGGCCGGCGCGGTGCGCACCCCGCTCGCGCCCGGTGAGCGCTACCTGTGGGCCCGCACCGTGCTGTCCCGCCCCACCCTGGTCGTCGCGGCCGTGCTGCTCCTGGCGGCGGTCGCCCAGCTGCTGGCCGGTGGCAGCGCGGTGCTGGTCGTCGTGCTCGTCGCCGCCGCTGTCGTCTCGACCGCACTGACCGCCGTCGCCCGGGTCCGCGTCGACGGCGACGGGGTGCACGTCCGGCAGGCGCTGCTCGGACGGCCGCTGGCCGAGGCGCCGCTCGCCGAGGTCCGCGGCGCGCGGTCGGAGCAGCTCGACCCGGAGCGGTTCGGCTGGAACGAGTACGGCGTCCTGCGCCGGTCGCCGTCCGTGCTCGGCTACCGCGCCCGGCGGGCCGGGGAGGCGCTGGTGCTCGACCTCACCGACGACCGCCGGTTCGTCGTCACGGTGCCCGACGCCGCCACCGCGGCCGGGCTGGTCAACGCCGAGCTCGACCGGCGCGCCGG
Organism: Pseudonocardia sp. TMWB2A; assembly: GCF_017312135.1. NCBI lineage: Bacteria > Bacillati > Actinomycetota > Actinomycetes > Pseudonocardiales > Pseudonocardiaceae > Pseudonocardia > Pseudonocardia sp. TMWB2A. The sequence goes on along the minus strand of NZ_QKQY01000002.1, from coordinate 3,745,879 downwards.
GCACGGCGCGGCCGGCGCCGCACCGTCGTGCTGATCCGGGTCGACCCGTCGTCGCCGGTGCCGCTCGGGGACCAGGTCGCGGCCTCGGTCCGCCGGGCGGTCGCCGACGGCCGGGCCGCCGCCGGGGACCGGCTGCCCCCGGCCCGGGAGGTCGCGGGCGCGCTGGGGATCAACCTGCACACCGTGCTGCGCGGCTACCAGCAGCTGCGCGACGAGGGCCTGGTCGACCTGCGGCGCGGCCGGGGGGCCGTGCTCACCGAGCGGGCCACCGGGGGACGCGCCGAGCTGGAGCGCAAGGCCGGTGAGCTGGCCGAGCTCGCCCGGCGGCTCGGGCTCGACGAGTCCGACGCCCTCGGCGCGGTGCGGGCCGCCTTCCGCTGACGCCGCGGCGCCGCCGTCAGCCGAGCGGGCTGCGCGGCAGCAGCCGGTCGGAGATGATCTTGCGCTGGATCTCGCTGGTCCCCTCGAAGATCGTGGTCAGCCGGGCGTCGCGCCAGTGCCGTTCCACCTGGTGCTCGGTGGTGTAGCCGTTGCCGCCGTGCAGCTGGATGCCGTCCGCGGTGACCTCGGCGGCCATCTCGGTGGCGAGCAGCTTGACCATCGCCGCCTCCCGCTCGCAGGGCTCGCCGAGGTCGAGCCGGTGCGCCACGTTCTGGTAGAAGGCGCGGGCCTGCTCGACCCGGGCGGCCATCGTCGCGAGGGTGAACCGGACGGCCTGGAAGTCGCCGATCGGGTGCTCGAACTGGTGGCGTCGCTGCAGGTAGCGCACGCAGTCCTCGACGGCGGCCCTGGCCAGCCCGACCGCCCGCGCGGCGGTGTGCACCCGGGCGATGTTCAGCCAGGACTGGGCGTCGGCGAAGCCCTCGCCGCCGGCGCCGAGCTGATTGCCGACCGGCACCCGCACGCCATCGAACTCCAGGTCCCAGGTGACGAAGCCGTGGTAGCCGATCTTGTCGATCGGGCGGCCGGTGATCCCGGCGGGGAAGGTGTCGCGCTCCTTCTCCACGACGACCGTCGCCAGGCCGGCGGAGCGCTTCTCCCCCGGCGCCGGGTCGTCGGTGCGCACCAGCACCTGGATGAAGTCGGCGGCCTTGGCGTTGCCGGTCCAGCGCTTGTGCCCGGTGATCACGAACTCGTCGCCGTCGCGGACCGCGCGGGTCTCCACCCCGGCCAGGTCGGACCCGGCGTCGGGCTCGGACAGCGCGATCGCGCCGATCCACTGCCCGCGGGCCGACCGGCGCAGCAGCTCCGCGCGGCGCTCCGGGTCGGTGACGGCGGTCCCGGCGCCCTGCGCGCGGGCGATGATCGACCCAACGCTCATCCACGCCCGGGCCAGCTCCTCGGCGACCATGCAGTACTCGAACGCCCCGAGGCCCAGCCCGCCGTGCCCGCGGTCGACGGTGATGCCGAAGTAGCCCAGCTCGCCCATCTCGTCGAGCAGGTCGCGCGGGATCTCGCCCTTGCGCGGGTCCAGCTCGTCGGCGACGGGCAGCACCCGGGTCGCGGCGAACTCGCGGGCCTGCTTCTGCAGCGCCTCGCGCTCGGGGGTGTGGTACGGCGCGGTGAGTACCGGGACAGGCGGCTCGAGAAGATCGTCACTGGCCATGGGCGCAGTATCACCCGTCCCGGCCGCCCCCGCCCGGACCGGACCCGGCCGTCGGCACAGGGACCGCTGCGGCACGCATCGCCGCGTGCGCATGTCCGCACGGGGTGGGAGGGTCGGCAGCGGGCGACGCGGCCGGACCCGTGGGGGCGCGGGATCGGTGTGGCCGCGGCGCCGCCGCGCGGCCGCGACCGCGGTCCGCGCGTCCACGCAGGAGGGGAGCGCACCATGCCCGACAACCGCGTCGTCGTGTACAAGGGGCCCGGCGAGGTCGCCGTCGAGTCGATCGACTACCCGAAGCTGGAGCTGCCGTCCGACGTCGTCGACGGTCTCGGCATCCAGCGGAAGGCTCCGCACGCGGCGATCCTGAAGATCGTCACCACCAACATCTGCGGGTCCGACCAGCACATGGTCCGTGGCCGCACCACCGCACCGGTCGGGCAGTCGCTCGGCCACGAGATCACCGGCGAGATCGTCGAGGTCGGCGACGACGTGCTGTTCGCGAAGGTCGGCGACATCTGCTCGGTGCCGTTCAACATCGCCTGCGGGCGCTGCCGGATGTGCAACGAGGGGAGGACCGGCGTCTGCCTGAACGTCAACCCGGCCCGTCCCGGCGCCGCCTACGGTTACGTCGACATGGGCGGCTGGGTCGGCGGCCAGGCCGAGTACGTGATGGTGCCCTTCGCCGACTTCAACCTGCTGCGCTTCCCCGACCGCGACCAGGCACTGGAGAAGATCCTCGACCTGACGATGCTGTCGGACATCTTCCCGACCGGCTACCACGGCGCGGTGACCGCCGGGGTCACCACCGGGTCGACGGTCTACGTCGCCGGTGCCGGGCCGGTCGGGCTGGCCGCGGCCCACGCCGCGCAGCTGCTGGGGGCGGCGGCGGTCGTCGTCGGGGACATGATCCCCGAGCGGCTCGCGCAGGCGCGCAGCTTCGGCTGCGAGACGGTCGACCTGTCCGGCGACGGCACCCTGGCCGAGCAGCTCGAGCAGCTGCTCGGCGAGCCCGAGGTCGACGCCGCCGTCGACGCCGTCGGGTTCGAGGCCCGCGGGCACGGCAAGGATGCCGGGGAGGCGCCCGCGACCGTGCTGAACTCGGTCATGGAGGTGACCCGGGTCGGCGGCGCGCTCGGCATCCCGGGGCTCTACGTCACCGGCGACCCGGGTGCCGCCGACGACAAGGCCAAGGAGGGCACCCTCGGCGTGCGGATCGGCCTGGGCTGGGCGAAGTCGCACAGCTTCACCACCGGCCAGTGCCCGGTGAAGAAGTACAACCGGCAGCTGATGCAGGCGATCCTGTCCGACCGGGCGCAGATCGCGAAGGCGGTCAACGCCACCACGATCACGCTGGACGACGCCCCGCGCGGCTACCAGGAGTTCGACGGCGGCGTGGCCCGCAAGTTCGTGATCGACCCGCACGGCAGCGTCGCGGCGTGAGACCGGCCGGGTCCGGTGCCGCCGTCGCGGTGCCGGGCCCGGCTCACCCGCCCGCACCGGCCGCGCGCCGGTAGAGCTCGGCGGCGGCGCGGGAGAAGCCGTCGGGCACCCCGGCGGCGGCGAACGCGTCGGCCGCCTCGTCCATCTCCCCCGCCCAGCGCCACGCCTTCCCGGCCATCCGCTCGCGGGTGCGGGCCAGCGCGGCGGCGTGGTCGACCCCGGCCCGGTCCAGCTCGGCGTGCAGCGCCTCGGTGACGCCGAACGCCGCGGCGGCCTCCTCCAGCGCCAGCCACAGCATCGGTGCGGCCTTGCTCTGCAGCGCGAAGCAGGCCTTCAGCCCGCTCGCGGCGCCCAGGTCGGTCCCGGCGGTGCCGAGCACCCGGGCGTCGAACGGGCCGGGCTCGAACAGGGTGGCGGCGGTGTCCGCCCCGGGCCCGGACAGCCACAGCGTGGTGGTGCCCGCCGTCCAGGCGGGCGGGCCGATGACGGCGCCGTCGCAGACGGTCGCGCGGTCGCCGAGCAGGGTCGCGATGCCGCGCACGGTGTCCGGGGACACCGCGTTGGCCTCGACGTAGAGCGGGCGGTCGGTACGCCCGGCCAGCCCGGCGCCCACCAGGCCCGCGACCTCGCGCGCGGCGTGCGGCGGGCAGATCGACACGATCACGTCGGCCCGGGCGGCGAGGTCGGCGACGGTCGGCACCGCCTGCAGGTCGGCCAGCTCGGCGCGTTTGGCGGTGGCGTGCGAGCGGCCGGCGTCGGCCCAGATCACCGCGCCCGCGCGGGCCTTGAGCGCCGATCCGAGCGCGGCGCCCATCGCGCCGGGGTGCAGGACCCCGACCACCGGCCGGGCGGGCAGGGACACCGGCTGCGCGGACGGCGACGACATGGGGTGATGATGGCACCCCGCCCCACCCGTCCCGGCGGGCTCACCCCGCCCCGAGTGCGGCGGCCAGGTCGTCGAGCACCACGCGCGCGGCCTGCGGGCCCGCGTTGAGGAACCAGGTGTCGTCGTCGACGGCGGTGGTGTGCCGGTCCCGGACCGCGCCGAGCGAGGCCCCGACCCCCTCGGTCAGCAGGGCCGGGGGCGCGGCGCCGGGAGCCGCGCCCTGGACGCCGTAGAAGATCCATCCGCCGTCGGCCCGGCCGAGCTCCTCGGTGGACAGGTCCCGCGAGGTCGCGGCGAAGCGCTGGCTCTCCGGCCGGGCGATCCCGGCGTCGGCGAGCAGCGAGCCGGGGAAGGAGCCGACGCCGAAGACCCGGACCCGGGTGGACTGGATGCGCAGCAGCGACACCTCGACCGACCCGGCGCGCGCGCCGACGGCGCGGGCCCGCCCGGCGAGGTCGTTGACGAGCGCCTGCGCGGCACCGGCCCGGCCCAGCGCGGACCCGACCAGCAGCAGGTCGGTCTTCCAGTTCACACCGTTGCCCCGGGTCATCACGGTCGGCGCGATCGCGGACAGCTGGGGATAGAAGTCCTTCGCCCCGGCGACGTTGGCCAGGATCAGGTCCGGGCGCGCCGCGGCGACCGCCTCGATCGCCGGGTCGGTGCGCAGGCCGACGTCGGCCATCGCCGCGAGCCCGGCCCGGTACTGCGGGAACGCCGCGGTGAGGTAGCCCGGGACCATCGTGGCCGCCTCGGCCCGGGTGGACCCGACGGGGACGACGCCGAGGGACAGCAGCCCGTCGAGCTGCCCGGTGGAGATGACCACGATCCGCCGGGGCTCGGCCGGGATCGTCGTCGTGCCCATCTCGTGGGTGACCGTGCGCGGGAAGACGCCGTCGGGCTCGGGCGAGCCCTGCCCGGCGGGCAGCGCGGTGGGGGCCGCACCGTCCCCGCCCGCGGGCGCGGGGGTCTCGGTGGCACCGGCGCCGCAGCCGGCGAGCAGGACCAGGCACAGCGCGGCGACCACGGCACGGACCACGACACGGACAGGGAAGGTGAGCCTCACCTGCACATCCCAGCCGACCGGAGCGCGGCACACAACGAGACGACGGTCTCGACTGGCGTGTCGGGTGGGCGGGGCGGCACGGTCGTCGCATGACCCCTGATCCCCTGTTCACCGGCGACGCGGTCGGTGGCTGGCTGCAGCTGCCCTCCCCCGCCGTCGCCGAGATCGCCGGCTCCGTCGGGTTCGACCTGGTCTGCGTCGACACCCAGCACGGCCTGATCGGCGACGACACCGTCCTGGGCATGCTGCAGGCCCTGTCCGCGACGGGGACGCCGTCGCTGGTGCGGGTCCCCGGCCACGGTGCCGAGGGCATCGGGCGGGCCCTGGACCGGGGCGCCGACGGCGTGATCGTCCCGCTGGTCGACACCGCCGAGCAGGCCGCGGCGGCGGTCGCGGCGTGCCGCTACCCGCCCGACGGGGTGCGCAGCTTCGGGCCGGTCCGCCCGTCGTGGCAGGGCCGGGACGTGTTCGCGCCGCCGCGCACGGTGGTGATGGTGGAGACGGTCGCGGCGGTGGCGAACCTCGCCGACATCGTGGCCGTCGACGGGGTCGCTGCGGTGTTCGTCGGGCCGTCGGACCTGGCGCTGGCGCACGGGCTCCCGCTCGCCGCCCAGGGCGACGGCGGCCCGGAGTCCGACCGGCACGCCGAGCTGGTCTCCGGGATCGCCGCGGTGTGCGCGGGGGCCGGGGTGCCGGTGGGGATCTACTGCGACTCCCCCGCGCACGTGCGCCGCTTCCGGGCGCTGGGGTGCACGTTCACGATGCTCGCCGCCGAGCAGGCGATCCTGCGCTCGGCGCTGGCGGACAAGCTGGCCGACGCCCGGCCCTGAGCGGTCAGCCCGCGGAGCGGTCGGGCGCCGCGGGACGGTCGGGCGCTGCGGGACGGTCGTCCGGGGCGGTGCGGGCGGGCTCCCGGGCGTCGACCATCGTGAGCCCGGTGAGCCGGCCGGCCACCCCGCGGTGGCCGGTGCTGCGCCAGAGCCCGACCAGGCCCGCGATCCCCCACAGCAGCCCGAGCACGCCGAGCGCGCCGGACGGCCCGGACAGCAGCAGGAACCCACCGGTGCCAAGCAGTGCCCGGGCGAGGCGGCGTCCGCGGCCGGGGACGCCGCCGCCGGGCAATGCCGGGCGCAGCCGCACCGCGCGCTGGCCGACCGTGCCGCCGCAGCCGAGCAGCGGCACGACCAGGAACGCCAGCAGCGGCACCCCGAAGCCGACGACGGAGTTGGCGGTGTCGTACCAGTCCGGGAACGGTGCCCGCAGCCCGGCGACGACGGTGGCCCCGCCGAGCAGCAACGACCCGAGCAGCGCCCCGGTCGCCCACACCGCCATCAGGTCGCACACCGCGCCGAGCAGGCGTCGTCCGCCGGTGACCGGCGCCGGGCGGTCCGGGTCGCCCGTGGCGTCCCACGAGCGGGGCCGCAGCAGCATCGCGGCGAGCCCGCCGAGCAGGGCGCCCGCGGTGTTGGCGATGAGGTCGTCGACGTCGGCGAGCCGGTAGGCGCACGGGAACAGGAACCAGTTGCCGGTGTACTGGGTGGCCTCGACGAGCAGGGACACCGCGAACCCGGCGGCCACGGTGACCGGCAGCGAGCGGCGGAACACCCCGCGCAGGAACCAGCCCAGCGGCGCGAACAGCGCCACGTTGAGCACCACCTGCTGCACCGCGGCGTTCGCGAGCCAGGCCCGCACCCCGGTCGCGTCCTGGCGGGCGGCGATCCGGGTGATGTCGCCGACGAAGGCGAACGGCCGGGTCTGCAGCGAGTCGGCCGCGGTGCGCCCGGCGCAGAACGCCGCGTCGACCTGGGGCAGCGGGAGCAGGGTGTAGCCGAGGATGGCCAGCCCGTACACCGGGACGGCGACGAGCACGGCCAGCTCGCCGGGCCCGAAGCGGCCGCGGCGGCGGTAGGTCAGCGCGACGGCGGGGACGAGCACGGCCAGCACCAGCGCCGACCCGAGCCCGATCGCGAGCACCCCGGGGATGATCCGGTCGTTCACGGTCGCCGACGTTAGCGACCGTCCGGGCTGCGCCCGGGGACCGAAACGGGTGGTTCAGCCCAGGACGTCGAGGATCTGCTGAGCGGCGAGGGTGGGGGTGAGGCCGCCGTCGCGGACCTCGGCGGTGAGCTTCGGGAGCCGCTCGGCCGTCGCCGGGTCGTGCAGCACCCGGTCCATGAGCCGGTCGCGCACCATCTGCCACATCCACTCGACCTGCTGGTCGGCGCGCCGGGTCGCGAGCTCGCCGCCCTTGTCGAGGGCCTCCCGGTGGGCGGTGACCTTCTCCCACACGGTGTCCAGGCCCTTCCCGGTCTGCGCGGAGCAGGACAGCACGGGGGTGCGCCAGTGCGCCGAGGTGGGGGTCATCATGTGCAGCGCGCCGGCGAGCTCGCGGGCCGCGGCGCGGGCGTCGCGCTCGTGCGGGCCGTCGGCCTTGTTGACGGCGACGACGTCGGCGAGCTCCAGGATGCCCTTCTTGATCCCCTGCAGCGCGTCGCCGGTGCGGGCGATGGTCAGGAACAGGAAGGTGTCGACCATCCCGGCGACGGCGGTCTCGGACTGACCGACCCCGACGGTCTCGACGAGGACGACGTCGAACCCGGCGGCCTCCATGACGACCATCGTCTCCCGGGTGCGGCGGGCGACCCCGCCGAGCGTGCCCGCCGAGGGCGACGGCCGCACGAACGCGTCCGGGTCGACGGCCAGGCGCGGCATCCGGGTCTTGTCACCCAGGATGGACCCGCGGGTACGGGTGGACGACGGGTCGACGGCGAGGACCGCCACCCGGTGGCCCCGGCCGGTGAGCGTGGAGCCCATCGCCTCGATGAAGGTCGACTTCCCGACCCCGGGTACCCCGGAGATGCCGACCCGCACCGCGTGCCCGGCCTTCGGGGTCAGCTCCAGGAGCAGCTCCTGGGCGGCCCGCTGGTGGTCGGGCCTGCTGGACTCGACCAGGGTGATCGCCCGGGCGAGCAGGGTGCGGTCGCCGGCCAGGACCCCGCGGGCGAGCTCCGCGGGGTCGGGGACGCGAGGGGCCATCGGCGGGACTCTCCTTGCGGGTCGGCACCGCGCCCGGTGCGCGGGTGGGCGCACCGGGCACGGCGACGGCGGCACGATGACGGTGGCGGCGTGGCTCAGTCGGCGTAGACGGTGCCGGCCTGCGCGGACGTGTCCGGCTCGTCGTGGCCGAGCGCGGCGGCCAGCTTGCCGAGCAGGTCGACCGCGGCCTCGGCGATGACCGTGCCGGGCGGGAACACCGCGGCCGCGCCCATCTCCAGCAGCTCCGGCACGTCCGCGGGCGGGATGACCCCGCCGACGACGACCATGATGTCGTCGCGCCCCAGCTCGGCGAGCTCGCGGCGCAGCTCCGGGACCAGCGTGAGGTGCCCGGCGGCCAGCGAGCTGGCGCCGATCACGTGCACGTCGGACTCGGCGGCCTGCTTCGCGACCTCGGCCGGGGTCTGGAACAGCGGCCCCACGTCGACGTCGAAGCCGATGTCGGCGAACGCGGTCGAGATGACCTTCTGGCCGCGGTCGTGGCCGTCCTGGCCCATCTTCGCGACCAGGATGCGGGGCTGGCGGCCCTCGTGGCCGGCGAACTCGGAGACGAGCTCGCGGGCGCGGTCGATCGCCGGGTTCTGCCCGGCCTCGGCGGAGTACACACCGGAGATGATGCGGATCTGTCCGGCGTGGCGGCCGAAGACCTTCTCGAGTGCGTCGGAGATCTCCCCGACCGTGGCCTGGTCGCGGGCCGCGTTCACGGCCAGCTGGAGCAGGTTCTCGTCGTCGGAGCGCGACGAGCCCTCGGCGATCTTCTCCGCGGCGCCGGTGAGCGCGCGCAGCGCCTCGTCGACGGCGCGGTCGTCGCGGTCGGCACGCAGCCGGGCGAGCTTGTCGAGCTGCTCGCGGCGGACGTTCGCGTTGTCGACCTTGAGCACGTCGATCTGCTCGTCGGCCTCGACGACGTACTTGTTGATGCCGATGACCGGCTGGCGGCCGGAGTCGATCCGGGCCTGGGTGCGGGCCGCGGCCTCCTCGACGCGCATCTTCGGGATGCCGGCGTCGATGGCCTGGGCCATGCCGCCCGCCTTCTCGACCTCGTCGATGTGCGCCCACGCCCGCTTCGCGATGTCGTAGGTGAGCTTCTCGACGTAGTACGAGCCGCCCCACGGGTCGACGACGTTCGTGGTGCCCGACTCCTGCTGCAGCAGCAGCTGGGTGTTGCGGGCGATCCGGGCGGAGAAGTCCGTCGGCAGCGCGAGGGCCTCGTCGAGGGCGTTGGTGTGCAGCGACTGGGTGTGGCCCTGGGTCGCGGCCATCGCCTCGATGCAGGTGCGGACGACGTTGTTGTAGACGTCCTGGGCGGTCAGCGACCAGCCGGAGGTCTGCGAGTGCGTCCGCAGCGACAGCGACTTGGCGCTCTGCGGCTCGAACCGGTTCACGAGCTTCGACCAGAGCAGGCGCGCGGCCCGCATCTTGGCGACCTCCATGAAGAAGTTCATGCCGATCGCCCAGAAGAAGCTCAGCCGCGGCGCGAACTTGTCGATGTCCAGGCCCGCGTCGACCCCGGCCCGCAGGTACTCCACGCCGTCGGCGAGGGTGTAGGCGAGCTCCAGGTCGTTGGTCGCCCCCGCCTCCTGGATGTGGTACCCGGAGATGGAGATCGAGTTGAACTTCGGCATCTTCCGGCTGGTGAAGCTGAAGATGTCGGAGATGATCTGCATCGACGGCTGCGGCGGGTAGATGTAGGTGTTGCGGACCATGAACTCCTTCAGAATGTCGTTCTGAATGGTTCCGGTCAGCTTCTCGGGGCTCACGCCCTGTTCCTCGGCGGCGACGATGTAGAGCGCCAGCACCGGGAGCACGGCGCCGTTCATCGTCATCGACACCGACATCTTGTCCAGCGGGATGCCGTCGAAGAGCTGGCGCATGTCGAGGATCGAGTCGATCGCGACACCGGCCATGCCGACGTCGCCGGAGACGCGGGGGTGGTCGGAGTCGTAGCCGCGGTGGGTGGCCAGGTCGAACGCGATCGACAGGCCCTTCTGCCCGGCGGCGAGGTTGCGCCGGTAGAACGCGTTGGACTCCGCGGCGGTGGAGAACCCGGCGTACTGGCGCACCGTCCACGGCTGGTTGGTGTACATCGTCGGGTACGGCCCGCGCAGGTACGGGGTGATGCCCGGGTAGGTGTGCAGGAAGTCGACGCCGGCGAGGTCGTCGGCGGTGTAGAGCGGCTTGACGCCGATCCCCTCCGGCGCCTCCCAGACGTCGGCGGAGCCGGTCCAGGCGGTCGCGGGGGTGGTGTCGCCCAGGAGCGGCACGCCGGTGAAGTCGGGAATGCTCACTTCGAGCCCTCCAGGTGGGTGTACACGTCGTCGAGGACGGCGAGGGCGTCGCAGCCGGCGAACAGGTAGCCGTCGACACCGGGCACCTCGTCCTTCGGCTTCCCCGCGAGCAGGATGCGCGCGGCACCGGCCTCGCGCAGCGCGGCGGCGGTCTCGGCGGCCCGCTCGTCGTAGAGCCTGTCCGAGGAGCAGAGCACCACGACCGGCGTGCCGTCCTTGCCGTAGGCCTCGACGACGTCGGCGGTGGAGTCGGTCGGGCCGGCGTCGACGGTGTCGACGCCACCGGCGGCCAGCAGGTTGCGGGTGAACCCGGCGCGGGCGGTGTAGACCGCGAGCGGGCCGAGGGTGGCGAGGAAGGCGGTGGGGCGCGAGCCCGTCTCGCCCAGCAGCGCGTCGGAGCGGTCCCGGTGGGCCTCGTAGGCCTCGGCGGGGCGGTAGAGCGGCAGCCCCCCGCGCTCGACGGCCGGCGGCAGCGGGGTGCGCTCGACCGGCTTCTCGTTCAGGTCGGGGAACTCCGAGACGCCGGTGAGCGGCGTCCTCCGCCTCGCGACGTCGGCCTCGCGGCGGGGGCGGACCTCGCCGACCCGCTCGGCGACCAGGCCGGAGTCGAGCGCGGCGACGGCGCCGCCCGCGGCCTCGATCTCGACGAAGAACTCCCAGGCCAGCCGGGCGAGGTCGTCGGTGAGGTGCTCGATGTACCAGGAGCCGCCGCCCGGGTCGATGACCCGCGCCAGGTGCGACTCCTCGACGAGCAGGTTCTGGGTGTTGCGGGCGACGCGGCGGGAGAACGGCTCGGCGACGCCGAGGGCGGCGTCGAACGGCGGCACGGTGACCGCGTCGGCCCCGCCGACGCCCGCGGCGAACCCGGCGACGGTGCCGCGGAGCATGTTGACCCACGGGTCGCGGCGGGTGAACAGCGCCTCGGGGACGGTGGCGTGCTGGGTCTGCGGCACGTCGGTGACGCCGGAGGCCTCCAGCACCCGGGCCCACAGCCGCCGGCCGGCGCGCAGGGCGGCGATCGTCGGGAACTGCTCGGGGGTGGCGGCGTAGCGGAACTCGAGCAGCCGGGCCGCGTCGGCGACGGCGATCCCGGCCGCGTCGAGCACCCGCAGGTAGGCGACGCCCGCGGCCAGGGACCAGCCCAGCTCCTGGGCGTCGGAGCCGCCCGCCTCGCGGATCACGGTCGCGTCGACGGTGACCGCGGTGACCTTGCCGAAGGTGCCGTGGACGCGGCGGGCGACCTCGACGACCGAGTCGACGTCCGGGCCGGACCCCGCGCGGGCGCGCAGCCCGATCGGGTCCACGCCCAGCGAGCCGAGCAGCTCGGCGTCCTCGACGCCGTTGCGCGCGGCCAGGTCCAGATAGGCGTGCGCGGCGGCGACCTGCTCGGTCCCGGCGTCGAGGGCGACCCCGGCCAGGTCCAGGTGCACGCCCTCCAGGGCGCGCGCCAGGTCGGCGACGGCGACGCCGCCCTCGCCCACGCGCAGCCACACCGAGGTGACGCCGCACTCCAGGTCGGCCAGCACGGCCTCGCGGACGGCGGCCGGGTCGGTGCCGGCGTGGCGCTGGCGGATGTCCCAGCCGTCGGGAACGTGCCCCTCGGTGCGGGCGCCGCGGGTGAACGGCCACGACCCCGGCACGCCGGTGGGCGGCAGGTCGGTGGTGTCCTCGTCGGCGTAGAGCGGCGCGACACGGATGCCGTCGGGCGAGGTGCGGGTCAGGGTCTCGACCCCGGCCCCGAGCTCGGCGTCCTCGCCGATCCGGCCCGACTTGCGCACCACCGCGTCGGCGGCGGCGAGCCACTGGTCGCGGGTGACCGGGTCGAAGGCGCCCGCCAGGACCAGCTCCTCCGGCTCCACCGGACCGTCCACGGCAGAGCCCTCCGGACCGGCTGCGCGGTCGACCGCGCTGCGGTCACTGTCCGTCATCCGCTCTGTTCTCCTCACCGGCCCGCGGGGCGGCCTCGTTGCCCGCCGGATGGCGCCGTCGTCGACGCCACCGAAGTGCAGCGGAGTCTAGTGAGCCGGTGCCGCCGGGGGCATGCGCTGTGGCGAGGCGCGCACGGCCTGTGATGCACCCGACTGGCGCAGCGGGACCGTCCGGGGGCCTCGCGGCGTACACCCGGCGGTTCCCCGCCGGTAGTCCTCATGGGTAGCCCCGGGCGGCCCCGGACGCCAGTCTGGGGCCGTGTCGACTCCCGGACCCGCACCCGCCGTCCCCGGGCTGACCCCGGTCGCCCGCGTCCACGTCCTGCTCGACCCGCCGCTGGAGGTCGGCCGGACCCCGTTCGGCCGGGAGCGGGAGATCCCCATCGTCGGCGGCACGGTCTCCGGGCCCGGCCGCGACGGCGAGGGGCTGCACGGCGAGGTGCTCCGCGGCGGCGCCGACCGCCAGCGGGTGCTCGACGACGGCACCGCCGTGATCGACACCCGCTACACCGTGGCGCTGCGGTCGGGGCACCTGTTGCAGCTGGCGACGGCGGGCTACCGGACCGGCCCGGCCGCGGTCCTCGACGCGCTGCTCGCCGGGGAGCCGGTCGACCCGGCCCGCTACTACTTCCGGGTCGTCGTCGACGCCCGGACCGCCGACCCGGACCTGGCCTGGCTCAACACCGCGGTGCTCGTCGGCTCCGCGGTCCGCACCGCCGACGCGGTCGCCTACGTCGCCTACCTCGTGACCTGAGACGGGCGGGAACAACCGGGGGTGGGGGTGCATTGTGGTCGGCATGCCCCCCGTGACCCGAGGATTCGTCGGGCGCAGGCCGCGGGACCGGCGGCTGCCACCCGGCCAGTACGACGCCGGTGACCAGTGGCCGGTGCTGACCGCCGAACGCGCCCCCACCCTGGACACCGCCCGCTGGACCTTCCGCATCGACGGCCTCGTGCAGCGCCCGGTCGAGTGGACCTGGACGAGATCCGCGCCCTGCCCCGCGAACGCTGGTACGGCGACATCCACTGCGTCACCACCTGGTCGAAGTTCGGGATGCGCTGGAGCGGGGTCGCGGTCGACACGCTGCTGGAGGCCGCGGGGCCGCTGCCGGAGGCGCGGTTCGCCGTCGCGCACTCGCACTCGGGCTACACCACGAACATGCCGCTGTCCGACCTCACCGGCGGCCGGGCGTGGCTGGCGTTCGAGGCGCAGGGCGCGCCGCTGACCCGCGAGCACGGCGGCCCGGCGCGGCTGCTGGTGCCGCACCTGTACTTCTGGAAGAGCGCGAAGTGGGTCGCCGGGCTGCGCCTGACCGCCGAGGACGAGCCCGGCTTCTGGGAGCGCAACGGCTACCACGACCGCGGCGACCCGTGGTCCGAGCAGCGCTTCCAGGGCGACTGACCGTGGACACCACCCCGCGGCGGACCCTGCGCTGGCAGGCCGCGACCGTGCTGTCGGTGCACGACGAGGCCCCGGGGGTGCGGACGTTCCGGCTCGGTCTGGCCGAGCCCGCCACGCACCTGCCGGGCCAGTACTACGTGCTGCGCCTGACCGCCGAGGACGGCTACACCGCACAGCGCTCCTACTCGGTGGCCTCCGCGCCCGACGGGCGGCCGGAGATCGCGCTGACCGTCGAACGTCTCGACGACGGCGAGGTGTCGGAGTTCCTGCACGACGTCGCCGTCGTCGGGGACGTGCTGGAGGTCCGCGGGCCGGTCGGCGGCTGGTTCGCCTGGGACGGGGTCTCCCCCGCGCTGCTGGTCGGCGGCGGCTCCGGCCAGGTCCCGCTGGCCGCGATGCTGCGTCACGCCCGCGCCACCGGCCGTCCCGACCTGGTCCGGATGCTGGTCTCGGTCCGCACCCCCGACGACCTGTTCTACGGCGAGGAGCTCACCGGTCCCCCGGTCACCACGGTGTTCACCCGGACCGCCCCGCCCGGCGCGGACCGCCCGGCGGGCCGGCTCACCCTCGCCGACCTCGCCCCGCTGGTCCGTGGCGGGGAGACCGCGTTCGTGTGCGGCTCCCCCGCGTTCGCCGCCGCCGCGGCCGACCTGCTCGCCGCCGCCGGGGTCCCCGACCACGCGATCCGGATCGAGCAGTTCGGGCCGACCGGGGCCTGACCCTGCGGCCCGCCGCGGGGGTGCGGCAGGATGACGCCGCCCCGCCCGCGCACCGCAGGAGCCGACGATGACCGTCACCCCCGCCGAGACGTCGTTCCCGAGCGGCGGGCTGCGCTGTGCGGCCTGGCACCTCGCCCCGGCCGGCGACGCGCTCGCGAACGACCGCGGCCGCCCCTGCGTGGTCATGGCGCACGGCTTCGGCGCCACCCGCGACTCCGGGCTGCTGCCCTTCGCGCAGCGTTTCGCCGCCGCGGGCTGCGCGGTGCTCGTGTTCGACTACCGCGGGTTCGGCGCCTCCGACGGCACCGGCGACCCCCGCCTGGACCAGGACGTCCACCACGGCAGGCACCGCGCCGACTACCACGCCGCGATCGCGCACGCCCGCACGCTGCCCGGCGTCGACCCCGAGCGGATCGTGCTGTGGGGCAGCTCGTACTCCGGCGGGCACGTCGTCCCGGTCGCCGCCCGCGACGGGCAGGTCGCCGCGGTGATCTCCCAGGGCGCGGCGATGGACGGGACCGCCGCGCTGCTGGAGATCCTGCGCTACGCCGGGCCCGGGCAGCTGGCCCGCCTCACCGGGCACGGGCTGCGCGACGCCGCCGCCGGGCTGCTCGGACGTCCGCCGCACCGGATCGCGGTGTTCGGACCGCCCGGGTCGACCGCGGCGATCACCTCGCACGACGCCGAGAGCGGCTACTCCTCGATCACCGGGCCCGGGTTCCGCAACACCATGCGGGCCCGGGGCGCGCTGCGGATCCCGCTGAACCGGCCGGTGACGGCGGCGGCGCGGCTGCGGGCGCCGATCCTCGTCGTCGTCGCGGCGCGGGACTCGATCGCGCCGCCGGCGTCGGTGCGCGCGGTGGCCGCGCGGGCCGGGGCGGGCTCGGAGGTGCTGGAGCTGCCGTGCGGGCACTTCGACATCTACCTCGGCGCGATGTTCGAGCGGTCCGTGACCGCACAGGTGGACTTCCTGCGCCGCACGCTCGCCGTCGTCTGACTGGGCCGGACGGAGGACCCGGAGGCCCCGGCTGGGGCAGCGCGGCCTGTGAGCGGCCACACTCCGTAAAAGTGAGTACCTGTCGCTTACTCGCTCGCCGTAACATGCCCCCGCCCCCGTGGCGATGTCACGGGGGACCGCGGCGGCCTCACCGGTCCGTACCCCTGAACCCACAGGGTGCTCCCCAGCTTCGACCGGAGGAAGCGTTCCGTCGCCGTGTAGGGAGATGACGGCACGTGACGATGTCCCCGCCCCGCGCGGGGGTCGCCGTGGCGCGCCCGGCCCCGGCCGGTGCGCCCGCGCGACACCCGGACCGCCTGCACCGGTTCTTCGAGGCCACGGTCGCCCGGACCCCGCGGGCGGTCGCGCTGCAGGACGGCGGCCTGGAGCTGACCTACGCCGAGCTGGACGCGCGCGCGAACCAGCTCGCCCGCCACCTGGCCGGGCTCGGCGCGGGCCCGGGCCGTCGCGTCGGGATCCTGCTGCACCGGACCTGGCGGACCTACGCGGTGCTGCTGGCGATCGGCAAGACCGGCGCCGCGTTCGTCCCGATCGACCCGGCGGCCCCGGCGGACCGGGTCGGCTACATCCGCGACGACGCCGGGCTGGACCTGCTGGTCACCACCTCGGACCTGGCGGGCGAGCTGCCCACGCCCGGCCTGGTGCTGCTCGACACCTGCGTCGACGCCGTCGCCGCGCTGCCCCGTCACCCGCTCGCCCCGGTCGCGGTCGACCCGGACCCGGCGCCGCTGGCCTACATCATCTACACCTCGGGATCCAGCGGGCGGCCCAAGGGCGTCGCGATCGCCCACCCGAGCATCTGCAACTTCGTGCACGTCATCACCCGCGTCTACGACGTCCGCCCGCACGACCGCGTCTACCAGGGCATGACGATCTCCTTCGACTTCTCGATCGAGGAGATCTGGCCGACCTTCGCGGCCGGGGCGACGCTGGTGGTCGGGCCGACGGACTCGCGCCGGATCGGCGCGGAGCTGGGCGACTTCCTCGCCGACACCGGCGTCACCGTGCTGTGCTGCGTGCCGACCCTGCTGGCGACGATCCCGCGGGAGCTGCCCGCGCTGCGCACTCTGCTCGTCGGCGGCGAGGCCTGCCCGGCCGGCCTGGTGGAGCGCTGGGCGCGTCCCGGGCGGCGGATGCTCAACACCTACGGCCCCACCGAGACCACCGTGACCTGCACCTGGGGCGAGCTGCACCCGGGGAAGCCGGTCACGATCGGGCGTCCGGTGCCGACCTACTCCGCGGTGATCCTCGACGACACCCTGCGCGAGGTCCCCCGCGGTGAGGTCGGCGAGCTCTGCATCGGTGGCCCCGGGGTCGGCATCGGCTACGTCAACCTGCCGGAGAAGACCGCGGACCGGTTCGTCCGCCACCCCGCGGCGCCTGCGAACGGCGACGGGCGGCTCTACCGCACCGGTGACCTCGCCCGGTTCGACGAGCACGGCGAGATCGTCTACCTGGGCCGCGCCGACGACGAGGTCAAGATCCGCGGGCACCGCGTCGACCTGGGCGAGATCGAGACCGTCGCGCTGGAGCACGCCGACGTGGAGAGCGCCGTGGCCGCGGTCGCGAAGACCGACGACGGCACCGGTGAGGAGCTGACCGTCTACGTCGTCCCGGCTGCCGGACCGGGCGGGCCGGTGGACCGGGCGGCGCTGTACGAGCTGCTGCGGACCCGGCTGCCCGAGTACATGGTGCCCGGCTACGTCGAGGTGCTCGACGCGCTGCCGATGATGCCCAGCGGCAAGGTCGACCGGCCGAAGCTGCCTGCCCCGTCCGGGCCGCGGATCGTGGTGGCCCACGGCCCGCACGTCGAGCCGTCGACGGAGCTGGAGACCGGGGTCCGGGCGGTGCTCGCCGAGGTGCTGGCGCTCGACGCCGGCCAAGTCTCGGTCACCGCCGACTTCTTCGACGAGCTCGGCGGGCACTCGCTGCTCGCCGCCCGGCTGGTGACCCTGCTGCGCGAGCGCGGCGTCGGCCGTTCCCCCGCGGTGCGCGACCTGTACGAGCACCCGACGGTCCGCGGCCTGGCCGCGGCGCTGGACCCCGACGCGGCGGGCGACGGCGGCGACGGCTCCGTGCCCCCGCCCCCGCGCCCGGAGCCGCTGCGCCACTCCCGGCGCCGCTACTCCGCCGCCGGGACCGCGCAGGGCGCCGCGCTGTTCGTGCTGATGCTGGTCATGACCCTGCCCGCGGCCGGGGTGTACGCCTGGCACGGCGGCCGGGTCGCCCCGGACGTGCTGGCCCAGCTCGCCCTCGGCGCCACCGCGATCTTCCTGCTGCAGCGCTGGCTGCTCGCCCCGCTCGCGGTGCGCGCGCTCACCGCCCGGGTCGCACCCGGCCGGTACCCCATGTGGGGACGGGTGCACCTGCGCCTGTGGGCCGCGGACCTGCTGCTGTCGATGTCGCCGCTGCCGGTGCTGTCCGGCGGCCCGCTCGCCCCGGCCTACCTGCGGATGCTGGGCGCCACCGTGGGCCGCGACGTGCACCTGGGCACCTCGGTGCTGTCGATGCCCGCGCTGCTGCGGATCGGCGACGGCGCCACCGTCGGCTACGGCGCCGCGCTGCGGCCCTGGACGCTGGCCGACGGCTGGGTGACCGTCGCCCCGATCGCGGTCGGCGAGGGCGCCCACGTCGGCGCCAGCGCGGTCGTCGAACCGGGTGCGGTGGTCGGCGCGGACGCCGTCGTCGGGGAGCAGTCCGCGCTCGCCGCCGACCAGGTGGTGCCGCCCGCCGAGCACTGGGCCGGGTCCCCCGCGGTGCCCGACGCCGCCGACGCCGCGGTCGCCGAGCTGACCGAACGCGGCCCGGCGCCGTCCTGGACGCGGCCGCAGCGGGCGGCCGCGCTGGCCGGGATCGTCGCGCTGGAGCTGGTGTCGCTGCTGGCGCTGGTCCCGGCGGTGCTGCTGGTGTGGTCGTCGCTGCTGCTGTTCGGCGACGGCCCCGCCCTGCTCGTCGCCGCCCTGGTCGGGCCGGTGTTCGTGGTGACGGTGTGCGTGCTGGTGGCCGTCGGCCGGTGGGCGGTCGCGCCCCGCACCGGGCCCGGGGTCTTCCCGGCGCGCTCCGCGCTGGGGCTGCGCAAGTGGTTCGGCGACAAGCTCCTCGAGATGAGCCTGACCTACACCAACTCGCTGTACTCGACGCTCTACACGGTGGGCTGGCTGCGGCTGCTCGGCGCCCGGATCGGGCGCGGCGCGGAGGTGTCCACCGCCTCGCACATCGACCCGGAGATGCTGACGATCTCCCAGGGCAGCTTCGTCGCGGACATGGCGAGCGTGGGCAGCGCGACCTTCCACAACGGCTGGATGGTCCGTCGTCCGACGCTGGTGGGGCGGCGCGCGTTCGTCGGGAACGCCGCCGTCGTCCCGGCCGGGTCGACGCTCGGCGACGAGTCGCTGATCGGCGTCGCGACGGTGCCCCCGGCGTCGGGCGTGCCGCGCGACACCACCTGGCTGGGGTCCCCGGCGATGCACCTGCCGGTGCGCCAGGACTCCGGGGACCACCCGGAGTCGCTGACGTTCGCGCCGTCCCGGCGCCGCGTCGCCGAGCGGCTCGGCATCGAGTTCCTGCGGGCCACGCTGCCCGCCTCCGCGATCTCGGTGTCGATCTACCTGTTCCTGCAGGGGCTGTCCGACGTGGCCCGCACCGGCGCGGCGTGGCAGGTCGTGCTCGCGGCACCGGTGCTCGCGCTCGCCTCGGCGCTCGCGCTGGTCCTGCTGGTCGCGGCCGTGAAGTGGCTGGTCGTGGGCACCTACCGGCCGCGGACCGAGCCGCTGTGGAGCCGGTTCGTGCGCCGCTCGGAGTTCGTCACCGGGCTCTACGAGGCCTCCGCGGTCCCCGGGCTGCTGAGCATGCTGTCCGGGACCCCGTTGCTGCCGCCGATGCTGCGGCTGCTCGGCGCCCGGATCGGGCGCCGGACCTGCGTGTCGACGACCTACCTCACCGAGTACGACCTGGTGGAGATCGGGGACGACGCCGTCGTCGGGCGGGACGTGTCGCTGCAGACCCACCTGTTCGAGGACCGGGTCATGAAGATGTCGACGGTGTCGGTCGCGGACGGCGCCTCGGTCGGGGACCGGGCGATCGTGCTCTACGACGCCGTCGTCGGCGCCGGGGCGCGGCTCGACCCGCTGTCGCTGGTGATGAAGGGCGAGCACCTGCCGCCCGGCTCCCGCTACCGGGGCATCACCGCCCGCGCGGTGCCCTACGCGGCTCCGGCCGACGCGGCACCGGCCGTCCTGCCCGCCGTGCCGCCTGCCGTGCTGCCCGCCGTGCCGCCTGCCGTGCTGCCTGCCGCGGCACCGGAGACCGTGGCCGGGACCGTGCGGGTCGCGGCCGTCGACCCGGAGCGCACGATGGTCCTCACCCGGGTGCAGGGGGCCGACGACCCGGGCCGCACGCTGCTGATGCGCTCGGTCCTGGCCGGGCGCCAGGTCCCGCGCCGCGGGAGCACCGGCCGGCACCGCGCGGGTGCCGCCGGCTCGGCCGGTGCCCCCGGGACCGGGCCCGCCGGCGCCGGGCACGGCCGCCGTGCCCCCGCCCGGCCGGGCGGCACGCCCCGTGCGCGGCACCGCCACGCCGCCGCGGGCCACGGCGACCGCGTGGGCGCGGTCGTCGGTGCGGGCGACGGCGGGCCGGGCCGCCCGGCGCGTTCCGCGGAACGCGGACCGACCACCGGGGCAGGTCCCGTCGCACGCGGCCAGGTGCCCGCAGCGCGTTCCGCGGAACGCGGACCGACCACCGGAGCGGGTCCCGCCGCACCCGGCCCGGCTCCCGCGGCGCGTTCCGCGGAACGCACCGCACGGGCCCTCCCGGCCGTGCCGCCCCGGCCGGGACCCGGGACGGCCCCGCCTCCGGTGCCGCAGCAGCGCGACCACCACCCCGTCCGCTCCGGGCCGGGCCCGCGGTGAGCCTGTTCGGGCGGCTGCTCGGCCGCCGCGACCCGGCCCCCTCCGGTGGCGACCGCCCGGTGGCGCTGGTCTACCGCGGACCGGCGTCGCAGCCGACGGGGTGCGCGGAGTCGGTGGCGGCGCTGCTGGGGTCGTCGCGGCACGGGTTCGACGTGCACTACACCGGCCCGCGCGAACGGCTCCCGCTCACCGCGGACACCCTCGCCCGCGCCACGCTCTACGCCCAGCCCGGCGGCGGCACCCTGTCCGCGGCGTGGCGCACGATGCGGCCCGCGGCCGGCCCGCTGCGCGACTGGGTCGGCGACGGCGGCCGCTACCTCGGGTTCTGCCTGGGCGGCTACCTGGCCGGGGCCACCCCCGGGTTCGGCCTGCTGCCCGGCGACACCGACCGCTGGATCGACTCCCCCGGCGCCACCGTCGGCCACGACGGCGACGCCCTGGTCCGACTCGACTGGCGCGGCCGCGACCGCACCCTGTTCTTCCAGGACGGCCCGCACTTCCTGCTCGACTCCGGCACCGTCCTCGCCCGCTACCCCGACGGGCTCGTCGCCGCCGCCGTGACCCCGTTCGGGCACGGCCGGGTCGGCGTCGTCGGCCCGCATCCCGAGGCCGGACCCGACTGGTTCGCCGACGCCGGGCTGCATCCGGCCGACGCCCGCGACCTCGGGCACCAGCTGATCGACGAGGTTCTGACATGACCCGACCGCAGCCGCCCGGCAGCCACCGCCGCGGCGCCGACCGCCCCGCGCCGCCCCGCCCGCCGGTGCCCGCCCTCGTCCCCGCACCGGGCGCGCCGTCGACCACCCCACCGCGGCCGCACACCGCCTCGCCGCACACCGCGGCCTCGTCGGCGGAGCGGCACACCGCAGCCCCGTCGAACACGGCCCCGTCGAACGCGGCCCCGTCGAGCGCGGCACTCCGGACGGACGCGCCCCGGCGCAGCGGCACCGGCACCCACCGGGCCCCGGAGGGACACCCGGACGCCGCCGCCACCCGGACCGCGAGCCGGCCGCGCCGGCCGTCCGGTCCGCCCGGTGCCGCGCCCGGGAGGACCGTCGCCGTCCCGGCCCCCCGCACACCGGGTCCTCCGCAGGGCCCGTCGGTACCCGCGCGGACCCTGCGCGCCGCGGCCGCGCCACCGGACGCCACGGAGACCACCACCGTGCTCCCGGCCACCACCCGGGCCACGCCCGCCCCGCCCGCGGCTCCCCCGGCCGCGCCGGAGCCCGCGCCACCCCGTGAGCGCGGCTCGCGCCTGCTCGGCGTCGACGCCACCCGCGGCGTCGCGCTGCTCGGCATCATCGCCGTGCACGCCCTCGTCGAGGCCACCGACGACGGCACCCCCACGCCCAGCTACCTCGTGTTCGGCGGCCGCTCCGCGGCGCTGTTCGCCGTCCTCGCCGGGGTCTCGTTCGCGTTCATGACCGGACGCGCCCGGGTCCGCACCGGCCCGGACCTGCGCGCCGCGGCGGCGATGCTCGCCACCCGCGCCGGTGTCCTCATGGTGCTGGCACTGGCCCTGAGCTGGACCGACCCGTCGATCGCGGCGCTCATCCTCCCCTACTACGCGATCGCGTTCCTGCTCGCGATACCGCTGGTCGCGCTGCCGACCCGGGTCCTCGCGCCGCTCGCGGTGCTGCTGTGTCTCGGGGTGCCGGTCCTCTCGCACCTGGTGCGCCCGTTCCTGCCGGTGCCCGACCTCGGCAACCCCTCGGTGCTCGACCTCGTCACCGACCCCGGCGCGCTGCTGTCGGAGCTGACCCTGACCGGCGCCTACCCGGCGGTGGTCTGGCTCGCCTACATGGCGGTCGGGATCGTCGTCGGACGCCTGCGGCTCTCGGACCGGCGCACGGCGGCGGCGCTGCTGGGCGGCGGCGTCGTCGCGGCGACGGCGGCCACCGGGCTGTCGATGTGGCTGCTCGGCCCGGGCGGCGGGTACGCCGCGATCGCCGCGGTAAGCCCGCCGGAGATCCTCGACAGCGCCCCGACGATCGCCGACGTCGTCACCGGCTACCCCGACGGCGTCACCCCCACCTCGACGTGGTGGTGGCTCGCGACCGTCGCGCCGCACTCGGGCACGCCGCTCGACGTCGTCCAGACCACCGGGTCCGCGCTCGCCGTGCTCGGCGCGGTCCTGCTCCTCGCCTCGGTCACCGTCCGCGGCGCCGGCCCGCTGCTGGGGCACCTGCTGCGCCCGCTCGCCGCCGCCGGGTCGATGACGCTGACCCTCTACGTCGGCTCGATCCTGTTCATGAACTCCCCGCTCGACGACCTGGGCCCCTGGGAGGGCTACCTGTGGCAGATCGCCGTCGCGGTCGGGATCGGGCTGGCGTGGCGGCGCGCCGTCGGGCGCGGACCCCTGGAGACCGCCGTGTCGGCGCCCGCACACGCCGTCCGCGACCGGCTGCGCGGCCGGGTCCGCGATCGGGTGGCGTAGCCGGGCGGCGCCGCACGCCGGTCGCCGCCCACGGGCACCGCGGATAGCCTCGCCGTCATGATCGACCTGACCCGGCGGCGCCGGGCCCTCGTCGGCGTCGCCGTCGTCCTGGCCGTGCTGGGGGGCTGCGCGGCCGGCGTGCCGCAGGTCGAGCGCGCCGCACCGTGGCCGCAGCGCCCGGTCGTCGACGCGTCGCTGGACCTCGCGCCGGACCTGTCCTCGGCCACCGGCCGCCAGACCGTCCGCTTCACCCCCGACGCCCGGATCTGCGAGCTGGTCTTCCGGCTCTGGACCAACCGGCCGACCGTCGTCTCCGACGGCGGCTCGTCCCGGGTCACCGACGCGAGCGTCGACGGCACCCCGGTCACCCCGCGCACCGAGCAGGCGGGCGCCCCGGACGGCGCGCCCGGCACGCTCGTCGAGCTGCCGCTGCCGTCCTGCGTCGACGCGGGCACCACCGTCACCGCGCAGCTCGGGTTCACCCTCACCCTCGGCGAGGACTCCACCGAACGCATCGGGCACTCCCCGTCGGCGGGCACCGCCTGGCTCGGCAGCCCGCTGCCGGTGCTGGACTGGGTCCGCGGCCGCGGCTGGGTCCGCACCCCCGCGGTGCGGATGTCCGGCGAGACCGTCGTCGCCGAGGACTACCGGCTCGCCTCGCTCGCCGTCACCGCGGCGGCGGACCAGCAGGTCGTCGGGGTCGGGGAGGCCACCGGCACCCGCGACGCCGGCGGCGGGCGGCTCACCCGCACCTTCGCCGCCGACGCGGTCCGCGACGTCGCGGTCGCCGTCGGCGCCTACGAGGTCACCGAATCCACGGTCGGCGCCACCCGGGTGCACGTCGCGCTGCCCACCGCGGGCCGCGCCGGCGCCCGGCGCGGCGGGGACCTCCGCGGCTCCGCGCAGGACTGGCAGGGCGAGGTCGCCCGCTTCCTGCCCGCCCTGGAACGGCTGCTGGGGCCCTACCCGTACCCGGACCTGTGGCTGACGGTCGTGCCCACCCAGAGCGACGGCGTCGAGTTCCCGACCCACCTGCAGTTCGGCGACGTCGACGACGCCACCCGCCCGTCGCTGGCCGCGCACGAGATCGCCCACTCCTGGTTCTACGCGCTGGTCGGCAACGACCAGGCGCGCGACCCGTGGCTGGACGAGGCGTTCACGACCTGGGCCCAGGCCCTGGTCGCCGGCCAGCGCGACCTGTACCGGATCGGCAGCTTCGGGCCCGGCGACGTCGCGGGCCCGATCGGCGCCCCCATGTCGTTCTGGGACTCCCGCGGCGGGTTCACCGACCTCGTCGACGGCGTCTACGACCAGGGTGCCGCCGCCCTGTTCGCGGGCCGCGACGCCGTCGGCGCGCAGCGGTTCGACGCCGCGGTCCGCGCCTACGTCGAGGCGAACGCACACCGCGTCGCCGCCCCGGCCGACGTCGAACGGGCCTTCGCCGACCTGCCGCAGGTGCTCGACGTGCTGCGTCGCCACGGCGCCTTCGACCCCCGCACCGGCGGCTGAGCACCCCGCCACGACCCGCGTGTCCAGGGCCACCGGGCCCGGTTCCCCACCGATCTTCTACTTCCGGTAGAACTACTACTGGACGTAGAACTTCGCTCGGGAGGTCCGGATGGACGCGCTCGACCTGGCCCGCTGGCAGTTCGGGATCACCACGATCTACCACTTCCTGTTCGTGCCGCTGACCATCGGCCTGTCGGTGATCGTCGCGTCGCTGCAGACCGCCTGGTTCCGCACGGGCCGGGAGGAGTACCTGCGCGCCACCAAGTTCTTCGGGAAGCTGTTCCTGATCAACTTCGCGATGGGCGTGGTCACCGGGATCGTGCAGGAGTTCCAGTTCGGGATGAACTGGAGCGCCTACTCCACCTTCGTCGGCGACGTGTTCGGCGCACCGCTGGCGATGGAGGCGCTGATCGCGTTCTTCCTGGAGTCCACCTTCATCGGGCTGTGGATCTTCGGATGGGACCGGCTGCGGAAGGGCGTGCACCTGGCCTGCATCTGGGCCGCCGCGATCGGGTCCAACCTGTCGGCGTACTTCATCCTCGCGGCGAACGCGTGGATGCGGAACCCGGTCGGCTACGAGGTCGACCGCGCCACCGGCCGGGCCCGGCTCACCGACATCGGCGCCGTGCTGACCAACCCGCAGGCCTGGTCGACCTACCTGCACGTCGTCGCCGCGGCGTTCCTGATCGCGGGGCTGTTCGTCGCCGCGGTGAGCTCCTGGAAGCTGATGCGCGAACGCTGGGGCCGTCCCGGCGACGCGGCGCCGCACCCGAGCGAGCACGCGCTGTTCCGGAAGACCCTGCGCACCGGGTTCCTCGTCACTCTCGTCGCCGGGGTGCTGGTCATCGCCTCCGGTGACCACCAGGCCAAGCTCGCCGCCACCTACGAGCCGATGAAGCTCGCCTCGGCCGAGGCGCTGTGGCAGACCGAGGACTCGGCCGGGTTCTCGCTGTTCGCCGTCGGCGACGTCCAGGGCAGCCGCAACCACATCAACGTGCAGATCCCCGGCGTCCTGAGCTTCCTGGCCACCGGCAGCCCGTGGGGCCCGGTGCAGGGCATCGAGAACGTGCAGGCGCAGTACGAGGCGCTCTACGGGCCCGGGGACTACCGGCCCAACATCGCCGTCCTCTACTGGGCGTTCCGGCTGATGATGGGCCTCGGCCTGGCCGGGGTCGCGGTCGCGACGGCCGGGCTCTGGCTGACCCGCGGCGGCCGGCTGCCCGGGTTCACCCGCGACGGCGCACCGGCTCCGGCCGGGCGGCTCCAGCGGTGGGCCTACCGGGGTGTGGTCGCCGCGCTGCCCGCCGCGCTGGCGGGGAACATCGCCGGCTGGGTGCTGACCGAGATGGGCCGCCAGCCCTGGACGGTGCACGGCGAGCTGCTCACCGCGCAGAGCGTGTCCCCCGGCGTGAGCCTGAGCCAGGTGGCGTTCTCCCTGGCCGCGTTCACCGCGCTCTACGGGGTGCTCGCCGTCGTCGAGGTGCGGCTGCTGTTCCGCTACGTGCAGGCGGGCCCCGGCGCCGCCCTCCCCTACCCCGACGACCCCGCCGAGGGTGCCGACGCCGGTGCCGATGCCGGCTCCGACGAGCGCCGCCCCGCGGCCTTCAGCTACTGACCCCGGAGGGACGACGATGGACCTGCCCACGATCTGGTTCCTGGCCGTGGCCGTGCTGTGGACCGGCTACCTGGTGCTCGAGGGGTTCGACTTCGGCGTCGGGATGCTGGTCCGCGTCCTGGGCCGCGACGACGAGGAGGACCGCGAGGCCGCCCTCGGCGCGATCGGCCCGGTGTGGGACGGCAACGAGGTGTGGCTGATCGCCGCCGTCGGCGCGATGTTCGCCGCGTTCCCCGCCTGGTACGCCGCCATGCTGTCGGGCCTCTACCTGCCGGTGCTGCTGGTCCTGCTGGGCCTGATCGTGCGCGGGGTCGGGCTGGAGTACCGGCACAAGCGCTCCGACGCGCCGTGGAAGGCCCGCTGGGACCTGATGATCGGTCTCGGGTCGCTGGTGCCTGCGTTCGTGTGGGGCATGGTCCTCGCGAACCTGGTCCGTGGCCTGCCCACCGTCCTCAGCGCCCCGGGCAGCGGGCAGAACACCGTGGTCACCGCGTCGCTCGGGGACCTGCTGAACGGCTACGCCCTGCTCGGCGGCGTCGTCACCACGGCGCTGTTCCTGCTGCACGGCGCGGTGTTCCTGGCATTGAAGACCGACGGGCCGGTGCGGTACCGGGCGCGGCGGTTCGCGCTGCGCGCGGTGGTCCCGGTGCTGCTGGTGACCGTCGCGTTCCTGGCCGCGACGCTCGCGCTGCGCGAGCCGTCCTGGACCACCACGGTCGCCTGGGTCTCCGGCGCGGGCATCGCCGCCGCCGGGGTGGCGCTGCTGGCCGGCCGCGAGGGGTGGGCGTTCACCGCCACCGCGCTCGCGATCGGTGGGCTGTCGGTCGTGCTGTTCGGGCAGCTGTACCCGACGCTGCTGCCCTCGACGACCGACCCCGCGCACACCCTGACCGTCGCGAACGCGGCGTCCGCGCCGTACACGCTCGGCGTCATGTCCTGGATCGCGGCCGTGTTCCTGCCGCTGGTGCTCGGCTACCAGTCCTGGAGCTACTGGGTGTTCCGCCGCCGTCTCGGCGGGGCGCGGGTCGCCCCGGCCGGGACCTCCGGCCCTGGTGACACCGCGGTACCGGCCCCACGATGACGACCGTGTCCACCCCGTCCACCACCGCCGGGGCGCCGCCCGCGGGCGGCCCGCCGGTCGACCCCCGGCTGCTGCGCACGGCGAGCGCGGTCCGGGTGCACCTGGCCGTCGCCGCGGTCTGCGGGGTCGCCGCGACCGGGCTGATCCTGGCCCAGGCCTGGCTGGTGTCGCGGGTGGTGGCCGGGGCGACGCCCTCGTTCACCCTCGACGGCGCGCGCACCGGGCCGGGCGCCGGGCTCGACACCCTGGCCTGGCTGGTGGGGGGCGTCGCCGTCGTCGCGGTGGCGCGGGCGCTGCTGTCCTACGGCGCGGAGTCCGCGGCGCTGCGCAGCGCCGCCCGCGCCAAGTCCCAGCTGCGGATGCAGCTCGTGCGCCGGCTCGTGCTCGCCGCACCGGACCCGCAGCGGTCCTCCGGCGAGATCGTCACCCTGGCCACCCGCGGCCTCGACGCCCTCGACGACTACTTCGCCCGCTACCTGCCCCAGCTGGTGCTCGCGGTGCTGGTCCCGGTCGCGGTGCTGGTCGTCGTCGGCAGCGCCGACTGGATCTCCGCGGTCGTCATCGCGGTCACGCTGCCGCTGATCCCGCTGTTCATGGCCCTGGTCGGGATGCACACCCGGGCCCGCACCGACCGCCAGTGGCGGCTGCTGTCGCGTCTAGGCGGGCACTTCCTCGACGTCGTACAGGGGCTGCCGACGCTCGCGCTGTTCCGCCGCGCGCAGGTCGTCGCGGGCAAGGTCCGGGAGACCACCGACGAGCACCGACACGCCATGACCGGCACCCTGCGGGTCGCGTTCCTGTCCGCGTTCGTGCTGGAGGTCCTCGCGACGCTCGCCGTCGCCCTGGTCGCGGTCGAGGTCGGGCTGCGGCTGCTCTACGGGAACCTCGACTACGCCACCGCGCTGTTCGTGCTGGTCCTGGCCCCGGAGGCCTACCTGCCGCTGCGCGAGGTCGGTGCCCGGTTCCACGCCAGCATGGAGGGCGTCGCCGCGGCCCGGCAGGTGTTCGCCGAGCTGGACCGCCCGGCCGGCGGGGCGACCGGCGGGACCGCGCCGGTGCCGACGGCCGACCCGGCCGGGCGCGGCCTGACCGTCGACGGGCTGCGGGTGCGCTACCCCGGCGCGGACGCCGACGCCGTCGCCGGGCTGTCGCTGGGCCTCGCCCCCGGGGAGACGGTGCTGCTACGGGGCCCGTCCGGGGCCGGCAAGTCCACCCTGCTCGGCGTGCTGCTCGGCATGGTCGCCCCGACCGGCGGCACCGTCACCGTGCACGGGCGCGACCGCACGGGCGCCGACCTCGCGGACCTGGACCTCGACGCCTGGCGCCGCGGGGTGGCCTGGGTGCCGCAGCAGCCGCACCTGTTCGCCGACACCGTCGCCGCCAACGTCCGGCTCGGCGCCGGACGCGACCACGCGGGCGTCACCGACGACGCCGTGCGCGCGGCCGCACGCCGCGCCGGGCTCGACGCCGTCGTCGCCCGGCTGCCGCACGGCTGGGACACCGTGCTCGGCGAGGGCGGCGCGCAGCTGTCGTCGGGCGAGCGCCAGCGGGTCGCGCTGGCCAGGGCGTTCCTGCGCGACGCCCCGCTGGTCCTGCTCGACGAGCCGACCGCGCACCTCGACCCCGACTCCGCCGACGCGGTCCGCACCGCGGCCGCCGAGCTGCTGCGCGGGCGCACCGCGGTCGTCGTCGCGCACGACGCGGGCTGGGCCGAGCACACCGACCGCACCGTCACGATCACCCCGGTCGCGACCGCACCCGCCGGGAGTCCGCGATGAGCCCCTGGTCGCTCGCCCGCAGCGTGCTGGCGCCCCGGCTGCGCGGCGTCGTCGGCGGCGCGCTGCTCGGCGCGCTCGCCACTGCCTGTGGCGCCGGGCTGCTGTCGCTGGCCGCCTGGCTGCTCGCCACCGCCGCCCAGCACCCGTCGGTGACGGCGCTGTCGGTCGCCGTCGTGCTGACCCGTGCCCTCGGCGTCGGACGCGGGGTGGCCCGCTACGCCGAGCGGCTGGTCGGGCACGACGCCGCGCTGCGCGCGCTGTCGGACATGCGCGGCCGCGTCTACGCCCGGCTCGCCGCCACCGAGCCGGTGCGCCGGTTCCGGTCCGGCGAGCTGGTCGCCCGGCTGGTCGGCGACACCGACTCGGTGCAGGACCTGGTGGTGCGCGGGGTGCTGCCGGTCGTCGCGGCCGCGGTCGCCGGGTCCGGGGCGGTGCTGCTCGCCACCGCGCTGTACGTCCCCGGCGGGGCGCTGCTCGCCGCCGGGCTGCTGCTCGCCGGGGTCGCGGTGCCCGCGCTGGCCGCGGCGCTGTCGCGGCGGCCCGCCGAGCGCGCCGGCGTCGCACGGGACAGGCTCGCGACCGCCCTGGTCGACCTGCTCGACGGCGGCCCGGAGCTGCTGGCCCACGGCGCGACCGGTCACGCGGTCGACGCGGTCGCCCGCGCCGACGCCGAGCTGACCCGCACCGCCCGCCGCGACGCCGCGCTGCTCGGCCTCGGCGCCGGGTCCGGTGCCCTGGTCGCCGGGCTCACCCTGGCCGGGACGCTGCTGCTGGGCGTCGCCGCCGTCGACGCCGGTGCGCTGGGTGCGGTCCCGCTGGCCGTGCTGGTGCTGACCGCGCTGGCCGCGTTCGAGATCGTCGCGCCGGTGCCGGCCGCCGCGGCCCGGCTCGCCGCGGTCCGCGCCGGGCTGGCCCGGCTGGTGCCGGTGCTCGACGCCGCACCCGCCGTCGTACACCGCGCTCCGGGGCCGGAGCCGCTGCCGCGCCGCGGTGACCTGCGGGTCCGCGGGCTCACCGCCGCCTGGCCCGGGCCGGGACCGGACGGGCGCGGCCGCACCGTCCTGCACGGGGTGGACCTCGACGTCGGCCGCGGGGAGGTCGTGGCGCTGGTCGGTGCCAGCGGGTCGGGCAAGTCGACGCTGGCCGCGGTGCTGTTCCGGTTCCTCGACCCGCGCGCGGGGACGGTCCGGCTCGACGGGCACGACCTGGCCCTGCGCCCGCCCGACGAGGTCCGTGCGGTGGTCTCCGGGGTGCCGGCCGACCCGCACGTGTTCGACTCCACGGTCCGGGAGAACCTGCGCCTGGCCGCCCCCGACGCCGACGACACCGACCTCGGCGACGTCCTGCGCCGGGTCGGGCTCGCCGGCCTGGCCCTCGACGACGAGGTCGGCGCGCACGGCGCCCGGCTCTCGGGCGGGATGCGCCGACGGCTCGCGCTGGCCCGCGCGCTGCTCGTCGACCCCGCGGTGCTGGTGCTCGACGAGCCCACCGCGCACCTCGACCCGGACACCCGTGACGCCGTCCTCGACGACCTGCTCGCCGCCGCGGCGGGCCGGGCCGTGCTGGTCATCACCCACGACCCGGCGGTGCTGCCGCGGGCCGACCGGGTGTACACGCTGCGCGACAAGAGGGTTCACCTGCGCAGCGGGGCTGCGTGCGGTCCTCGCGAACCGCGGCCCTACTCTGCTCCGAACGTCTGAGAGCGGGCCCCGGCCGGCTCCGGGCGTTCGCGAGGTTCTCTCAGTCGGGTCACAGGAGGCCCCTGACACGCTGGGAGCACCTCGCCGGGACACCGTCCCGCGCAGGAGTGCAGGAGTCAGTACGAGCCCGCGCGCGCCACGGCATCCGCCCGGCGCCGCGTCCGGTCAGAACGTGAGGTCACCACCCCGTGCGAGCGTCACGCCGTCCCTCCCCGACGACGTCAGGACCGAGGTCCCCGTCGCGGGCCCCCCGGTTCCGGCCCGGCCTGCGCCGGACCCCGGCCCTGGCCCTGCTGCTCGCGGGGGTCCTGGCCCTCGCCGCCTGCACCTCGGGGACCGGCGGTGGCGGCACCGGTGACACCGTGCCGTCGTCGGCGCTGGAGGCCTCCGCGAAGGCCGTCGACCTGAACGGCTGGCGCTGGGACAAGCAGCCGGGCCCGATGGAGATCGGGGTGACCCACACCCAGGACAGCCTCGACGACACCGAGCCCGCGCAGGCCCGCCAGCGCGGCGTCGACATCCTGTCGAGCCTCGGGCAGGAGTACCAGAACCACCACCTCATGGGCTTCGGCACGCTGAACCCCGAGCCCCGGCCCGGCGAGTTCGAGTGGGGCTCGCTGGACCGCCGGATGCAGCTCACCGAGGAGACCGGCGGCAAGGCGATGCTGACCCTGTGCTGCTCCCCGGACTGGATGAAGGGCGCGCCGCGCGACAGCGGCGACACCCGCTGGGACCGGCTCGAGAAGGCGCCGCTGCCCGAGCACTTCGCCGACTTCGCCAACCTGGCCAAGGAGGCCGTGCAGCGCTACCCGCAGGTCGACCGCGTCCTGGTGTGGAACGAGCTCAAGGGCTTCTACAACCAGGCCGAGAACCGCTGGGACTACGAGGGCTACACCACGATGTACAACGACGTGTACCGCGCGGTGAAGTCGGTCCGGCCCGACGTGCAGGTCGGCGGCCCGTACGTGGTGATGAGCAGCGTCCCGGTCGACTCGGGCGACGCCTCGGACATCCGCGGCCCCTGGGGCGCGCTCGACCAGCGGCCGCTGGACGTCCTGGACTACTGGCTGAAGAACAACGTCGGGGCGGACTTCATCGTCGTCGACGGCTCCACCACCAACCGCGGCCAGCAGGACGCGATCTCCCCGGTCGACGTCGGCGCCGAGAAGTTCTCGGTGATCGACCGCTGGATCCAGGAGCGGACCAGGCTGCCGATCTGGTGGGCCGAGTTCTACGCCAACGTCCCCGCCGACGCCCAGGCCGGTTTCGCCTCCCCCGCCAGCGCGGTCTCGACGATCGCCGCCCTGCAGGCGATGGCCCGCTCGGGCACCCAGGGCTCGCTGCTGTGGGGACCCGAGGGCAGCAACTCGCTCGAGTACTCCTCGCTGTGGACCCCCGCGACCGACGAGAACGGCGGCCAGCCGACCCCGCTGACCGAGGCGTGGCGCTGGCTGGTGCCCCGGCTCCGTGAGGGCACCGTCGAGCTGGGCCGGGCGACCGACGGCTCGTCGCTGGGTGGTTTCCGCGCGGCGGACGGGTCGGTGCTGCTCGTCAACTTCTCCGCGAACGCGGTGCCGGTCTCCGGCCAGGACGACATCCCCGGCTGGGCGATCGTGCCGATGAACAGCAGTTCCTGACACCCTCCCGCGACGACGGACGGGCCGGCACCGCAGCAGCGGAGCCGGCCCGTTCGTCGTGGGTGGGTCAGGCCTTCGGGCCGCCGGCCACGTAGATGACCTGGCCGCTGACGAACGACGAGCGCTCGTCGACGAAGAACGACACGGTCTGGGCGATGTCCTCGGGCGAGCCGGGGCGCTGCACCGGGATCTCCTTGGCCCGGGCGGCCTTGAACTCCTCCCAGTCCACGCCGATGCGCTCGGCGGTCGCCTTGGTCATCTCCGAGGCGATGAATCCGGGGGCGATGCAGTTCGCGGTGACGCCGAACTTGCCGAGCTCGATCGCGAGGGTCTTGGTGAAGCCCTGCATGCCGGCCTTCGCCGCGGAGTAGTTCGCCTGGCCGCGGTTGCCCAGCGCCGAGGTCGAGGAGAGGTTCACGACCCGGCCCCAGGCGGCGTCGACCATGTGCTTCTGCACCGCGCGGGTCATCAGGAACGCACCGCGCAGGTGCACGCCCATGACGGCGTCCCAGTCGTCGACGGTCATCTTGAACAGCAGGTTGTCCTTGGTGATGCCGGCGTTGTTGATCAGCACGGTCGGTGCGCCGAGGCGCTCGGTGACCGCGTCGACGGCCGCGGCGACGGCCTGCTCGTCGGCGACGTTCGCACCGAACGCGGCCGCGGTCCCGCCGGCGGACTCGATGGCCTCGACGGTGGCCTTCGCGGCCGACTCCTCCAGGTCCAGCACCGCGACCTTATGTCCGTCGGCGGCGAGCCGGATCGCGGTGGCGGCCCCGATGCCGCGCGCCCCACCGGTCACGACGGCGGTCCTCTGCTGCTGGGTCATGTCTCTCCTCGCTGATCGACGGTGATCTCCGGGTGTCTCCCGCAGCCGATCGTGTCACCACCTACCGCCGAGTCACATCGCGGCCCGTGCGACGTCGCTCACCCCCGATCGGAGGCGTCGGGTGCACTAGCGTCGAGGTGTCCGTTCCCGACCAGGAAGGATTTTCATGGCCGTCGAGCGTTCCGAACCGACCTACCGGCTTGCTCTGCCGGAACCCACGACCTCGTTCGAGCAGGACGCGGAGTACTGCGTCCTGGACCTCGGACACGGGTGGACCGAGTACCGCTTCCACGACTACGACGAGCTCTTCAAGATCCCGGGCCTCTACGAGAAGCTGTTCTACGACATCCTGCAGTGCCAGTCCCCGGCCGTGGTGGCCGGCGCGCTGGCCGAGCAGCTCGACGCCGTCGGCGTCGACCCGTCCGGGCTGCGGGTCCTCGACGTCGGCGCCGGCAACGGCATCGTCGCCGAGGAGCTGCGTGCCCGCGGCGTCGGCAAGGTGGTGGGGATCGACATCCTCCCCGAGGCCCGCGACGCCGCCGAACGGGACCGCCCGGGGGTCTACGACGACTACCACGTCGTGGACCTCACCGACCTCGACGACGAGACCACCGAGAACATCTCCGCGGGCGGTTTCGACGCCCTGACCTGCGTCGCCGCGCTGGGTTTCGGCGACATCCCGCCCGCGGCGTTCCGTGCCGCGTTCGACATGGTCGCGGTCGACGGCTTCGTCGCGATCACCCTGCGGGACGACTTCCTGACCGACGGCGACACCTCCGGGTTCGCCGGCCTCATCTCCTCGCTGCTGGCGTCCGGCGAGCTCGAGGAGCTCGGCGCGACCGTCTACCGGCACCGGCTCGCGACCAGCCGCGACCCGCTGCTCTACCGGGCCGTCGTGGCCCGCAAGCGCCGCCCGCGCGGCTGACCCGGCGCGTTCGCACCGGTGCGCGACAGCCGGCCGCCGGTGCGAACGCGCGTTCTGAGACGATCCGGACATTCCAGGTAAGGCAAGGCTCGGTTATCGTCCCGGCGTGCTCCGTCGACTGATCGTCCTGCTGGCCCTCGCGGGCCTGCTCACCGCCTGCGCCTCCGACCCCGGCCCGGCCGCCGCGCCGTCCGGGTCCGACGGCGCGTTCCCGGTCCGCATCGACCACCTCTACGGCACCACCGAGATCCCGGCCCGTCCGGAGCGGATCGTCACCCTCGGCGTGACCGACATCGACCCGGTTCTCGCGCTCGGCGTGACGCCGGTGGCCACGACGTCCTACCCCGCGTTCCGGGACACCGACGGGGTCGGACCGTGGGGCCGTGACCTGGTGCGCGGCACCCCGCCCCAGGTGCTGGCCGAGCCCGACGCCACCCCGAGCCTGGAGCGGCTCGCCGCGCTCGCGCCGGACGTGATCATCGCCGTCACCTCGGGTATCGACCAGGCCACCTACGATCGGCTCTCCGCGATCGCCCCGGTCGTCGCCCGCCCGGCCGGCACCATCGCCTACGGCGTGCCCCGCAGCGACCAGACCCGCACCGTCGCCGCGGCGCTCGGTGAGCCGGCGCGTGGCGAGGAGCTCGTCCGGACCGCGGACGCCGCGTTCGCCGAGGCCGTCGCCGCACATCCGGAGTTCCGCGGCGCGGTCGCCCCGGCAGTGCTGCCCTACGACGGCAAGTACGGCGCCTTCACCCCGGCCGACGCGCGCGGCCAGTTCATGTCCGGGCTCGGGTTCGCCCTCCCCGAGCGGATCGCGGCGCTCGACGACGGCACGAGCTTCTACGTCGAGCTCTCCTCCGAGCAGGCGGGGCTGCTCGACGGCGACGCGCTGGTCGTCTTGGCCGACGAGGGACCGGCCCGGAGGCAGGTCGACACCGACCCGGTCCTGGCGCAGGTCCCGGTCGTCGCCCGCGGCGACATGATCATCCCGGACGCCGACGTGCGGGCGGGTATGACCTACAACAGCGTGCTGTCCGCCCCCTACGCCCTGGAGCGGCTCGTCCCGCAGCTCGCCGGGAAGCTCGGCGGCTGATCCGGGTTAGGGTCGCGGCGTGACTGTGATGGAGCGGTTCCGACTGGACGGCCGGGTCGCCGTCGTCACCGGTGCGTCGTCCGGGCTCGGTGTGGCCTTCGCGAAGGGCCTCGCCGAGGCCGGCGCGGACCTCGTGCTGGGTGCACGACGGGTCGACAGGCTGGCCGAGACGGTGGCACTGGTGGAGGCGGCGGGGCGGCGCGCGGTCGCCGTCGCCACCGACGTGGCGAAGCCCGAGGACTGCCGGGCGCTGGCACAGGCCGCCGTCGACGAGTTCGGCCGGCTCGACGTGCTGGTCAACAACGCCGGGATCGGCACCGCGGTGCCCGCCCTGAAGGAGAGCCCGGAGCAGTTCACCGGGGTCGTCGACGTCAACCTCAACGGCTCCTACTGGATGGCGCAGGCCTGCGCGGCGCACATGGGCGCCGGGTCCAGCATCGTCAACATCTCCTCGGTGCTGGGCCTGACCACCGCGTCGCTGCCGCAGGCGGCGTACTCGGCGTCGAAGGCCGCCATCGTCGGCCTCACCCGGGACCTGGCCCAGCAGTGGACCGGCCGCCGGGGCATCCGGGTCAACGCGGTCGCGCCCGGGTTCTTCGCCTCGGAGATGACCGACCAGTACCAGGACGGCTACCTGGAGCGGATGACCGAGCGGATCCCGATGGGCCGCAAGGGCGACCCGGAGGAGCTGACGGCGGCCGTGCTGTTCCTCGCCTCCGACGCCGGTGGCTACGTCACCGGCCAGACCTGGGCCGTCGACGGCGGCATCACGATCACCTGACCGGCCGGCCCGGTCCCGGGGGCGCCGTACGGCGCCCCCGGGACCTCCGCGCTCAGCTGCGGGGCACGTCGTCGGACTTCGGGGTCAGGCCGGAGGCGGGCACGAGGTTCCAGCGCTCCAGTGCCGCCCGGACCTGCTCGGCCGCGTCGACGTTGAGCGGGCCCGAGGTCCACAGGGCGTAGGGCAGGTTCAGGAACCGGTTCTCCTTCACCGCGGGCAGGTCGCGCGTGTCGGGACGGCTCTTGAGGACCGCGACCTTCTCGGCGAAGGTCTGCGGCGGGTAGTCGACGAACAGGAACGCGGCGGGCTGTGCCGTCGCGACCCGCTCCCACGAGACCTTGGTCCAGGTGTCGTCGACGTCGGAGAGCGCGTTGCGCGCCCCGGCCGCCTCCATGATCGCCTGCGGGGCGCCGAACCGTCCGCTGGAGAAGGGCGTGTCGGTGCCGCTGTCGAACAGGAACACCGTCGGCGGGGTCGCGGCCTTCGGTGCCTTCCCCAGCGCGTCGAGCCGGGTGTCGATGTCGGCGACGACGCGGTCGGCGTCGGCGGTGTGCCCGGTGATGGTGCCGAGGTTGTGCAGGTCGTCGCGCAGCGCCGTCCAGGGGTCGACGATGCCGCGGGCGCTCTGCCCGTCGGCCTGGCGGCAGGACTCGGTCAGCACGTACGGGGCGATGCCCTGCTCGCGCAGCCGGGCCGGGGTGAGGTTCTTCTCCTCGCTGTAGCCGTAGTTCCAGCCGGCGACCATCACGTCGGGGTCGCGAGCCAGGACGGTCTCCAGGGTCGGGTACTCCGGCGCCGCCTGCGCCAGGCCGTCGACGGCGGCGCCGTAGTGGCGGCGCAGCGTGTCGGCGTCGCGCTGCATGCTCGACACCGCGGTGACCCGGTCCTGGGCGCCGAGCGCCAGGACCATCGAGATCATGTTGCCGTCGTTGACGAACATGCGCTGCGCGGGCGCCGGGAACTGCGCGGGAGCACCGCAGTTCTGCACGGTGACCGTGCCGGCGGGGTCACCGGCGGCGGCGGGTGCCGGGGCGGGCGCCGAGCAGGCGGCGAGGGCGACCACCCCCGCGGCGAGGACGGCGGACAGGCGTAGCGGACGGGTCACGAGCTCTCCCTGAGCGAGTCGAACACGAGGCGGGACCGCCCGGTCACCGGATGCGTGACACGGGCGGCGGCGACCCCGAAGACCCGTGAGACGGTGTCGGGGTCGAGGTCGGACACGGCCGGGAGGGCCCGGCCGTCGTGCAGGACGACGAGGCGGTCGCACCAGCGGTCGGCCAGGTCGAGGTCGTGCAGGCTCACCACGACGGTCCGGCGCAGTGACCGGACCAGCTCCAGCAGGCCCAGTGCGTGCCGGACGTCGAGGTGGTTGGTGGGCTCGTCGAGCAGCAGGACACCGGCGTCCTGGGCGAGGCCGCGGGCGAGCAGCACCCGGCGCCGTTCACCGCCGGAGAGCCGGTCGACCGGGCGGTCGGCGAGACCGTCGAGCTCGACCGCGGCCAGCGCCGCGGTGACCGCGGCCCGCTCGACCGCGTCGCCGCCCGCCCACGGCGGCCGGTGCGGGACCAGGCCGAGCGCGACGACCTCCCCGGCGCACAGGTCGGGTGGCAGGTCCTCCTCCTGGCCGACGAACGCGATCCGCCGGGCCCGCTGCCGGGCCCGCAGCGCGGTCAGCGGGGTGCCGTCGAGCAGCACGCGCCCCGCGGCGGGCCTGCGGATCCCGGCGAGGGCGCGCAGCAGGGTGGACTTGCCGCTGCCGTTGGGCCCGACGACGCCGAGCACCTCCCCCGGCTCGACGGCGAGGTCGACCCCGGTCAGGACGGTGCGGCCGCCGAGCACGCAGGTGAGCCCCTCGACACGCAGGCTCACGCCATGCTCCCGGCGGTCCGGTAGCGGCGGCGTCCCATCAGGATCAGGAACACCGGGGCGCCGATCAGCCCGGTGACCACGCTCAGCGGCATCTCGGTGGGCCGCACCGCGATCCGGGCGGCGACGTCGACGACGAGCAGGAACAGCGCGCCGCCCAGCGCGGTCACCGGCAGCAGCACCCGGTGCCGGGACCCGACGAGCAGCCGCGCCAGGTGCGGCACGACCAGGCCGACGAAGCCGATCGCCCCGGACACCGCGACGAGCACGCCGACCGCGACCGCGCACACGGTGAACAGCGCGGTCCGGGCGGCGGTCACCGGCACGCCGAGTGCGGCCGCGGTGTCGGGGCCCGCGGTGAGCGCGTCGAGCCAGCCGCTGAACGCCACGAGCAGCACCAGCAGGAGCCCCACGGTCACCGCGGGCACCGCGACCCGGTCCCACTGCGCCCCGGACAGGCTCCCCAGCAGCCAGAACAGCACGGACTGGGCGGCGGCCGGGTCGCCGGAGCGGAACACCAGGTAGCTCGCCGTCGCCGAGAACGCCGAGCCGAGCACGGTGCCGGTGAGGATCAGCCGGATCGGGGTGATCCCGCCCTGGGCGACGGCGATCGCCCCGACCAGCGCCCCGGCCGCGAGGGCCCCGAGGAGCGCGCCCGTGAACAGCGCCCAGGTGCCGAGCGCACCCAGCACCCCGGTGGTGATGACGGCCGTGGCGCCGACGCTCGCGCCGGAGGACACCCCGAGCAGGTAGGGGTCGGCGAGTGGGTTGCGCACGAGGGTCTGCACCCCGGCGCCGGCGAGCGCGAGGCCCGCGCCGACGATCGCGGCGAGCAGCGAGCGCGGCATCCGCAGGTCCCAGACGATCGTCGAGACCGGGCCGGGACGGTCGTGCAGCACCGCGTCGACGACCTTCGCGACGGGGAGGACCTCGGCGCCGAACGCGAGCGAGCCCACCAGCGCGACCGCCAGCAGCACGGCGAGTGCCGCGGTCACCGTCGCGGACCGCACCGCCCGTCGTTCCCACACCTGCACAGTTCATCATGTGGAGGCACGGCCACGGCTGCGGGGAAGATCACCGACCGGGTCGCAGCCGTACCCGTAACGCGGCGGGCCGCGCCCCGACCGGACCGACGGCTCCGGTCCTCAGTCGAGCAGCACCGTGCGCAGGTCGAGGCGGCGCAGCACCCGGTCGACGGCGTGCGGGTCGACGCCGGGCTCGCGCCGGGCGGCGAGCACCTCGGTCCGGGCCGCGGCCAGCGCCGAGGCCTGGGCCTCGGCGAACGCGCGCCGGGACTTCTTCACCGCCGCGATCCGGGACCGTTCCTCCTCCGAGGGCGTCTCCCCCGACAGCACCCGCTCCAGCCGCTCGACCCGCTCGCGCATCGCGGTGCCGACCTCCTCGGGCAGGCCCCGCACCGTGCGTTCGAACTCCAGGGTGGCGACGGCGGCGCGGCGCGCCCGCAGCACGATCTCGCGTTCGGCGCGCTCCTCGGCGTCGGCCTCGTCGTCGATGTCGAGGGCGCGGACCAGCATGCCGAGGGTGAAGCCGGGCACGAGCAGCGTCACGAACAGCACCGACACCGCGATGAGGACGAGCTGGTCGCGGGCGGGGAACGGCGCCCCGGACGCGGTCTGCAGCGGCAGCGACAGCGCGAGGGCGAGCGTGGCGAGGCCGCGCATGCCGCACCAGGACAGCAGCACCGCCTCGCGTCCGGTGAGCGGCGCGGCGCCGGCCGCGGCGGCGTCGTCGGCGCTGCGGGACAGCAGCCGCCAGGCGACGACCATCCACAGCACCCGCACCGCGACGACGACCACGCACACGACCGCCGCGTGCGCGAGCATCGTCGGCAGCTCGTCGCCCGCGGCGAGCACGACCTGGCGCAGGTCGAGCCCGATCAGGCCGAACGCGAGCCCGGTGACCAGCAGCTCGACGACGTTCCACAGCGAGGACTGGGTGAGCCGCTCGGCGGCCTCGTCGGCGTCGGCCCCGGCGCGCAGCTGCAGCGCGAGCACGACGACGGCGATCACCCCGGAGGCGCCGAGCTCGTCGGCGGCCAGGTAGGTGGCGAACGGCAGGACCAGGGTGAGCGCGCTGCGCCCGGTGGCGTCGGTGAGCCTGCCGAGCACCCGGCGCGCCAGCCAGGCCACCCCCAGTCCGATCAGGACCGCGCCGGCGGCGCCGAGCACGAACCGCAGGCCCAGCCCGAGGGGGCTCAGCTCGTCGCCGGAGACGGTCGCCAGCACCGCGGCCTGGAACACGACCAGCGCGGTGGCGTCGTTGAACAGGCCCTCGCTCTGCAGCACCGCCACCACGCGGCGCGGGATCGGGACCTGCCCGGCGACGGCCTCGACGGCGACCGGGTCCGGTGGGGCGACCATCGCCCCGAGCGCGACGGCGGCGGTGAGCGCGAGCCCCGGCACGAGCAGCCAGACCGTCCCGGCGACCGCGGTGGCGGTGACCAGCACCAGGCCGACGGCGAGCAGCGCGATCGTCCGCCTGCGCGCCCGGAACAGCGCCCACGACGTGCGCTGCGCCGTGGCGAACAGCAGCGGCGGCAGGAACAGCGGCAGGATCAGCTCGGGGTCGATGACGAACGCGTCGGGCAGCCCGGGCAGCAGCGCGACGACCACGCCGAGGACCACCATCAGCGCGGGCCAGGGCAGCCGCAGCCGGTCCCCCACCCCGACCAGGACGACCGCGGCCACCATCAGCCCGACGAGCACGAGCAGCATCTCCACGGACCGACACCCTGCCCTCCTCGCCGTCCCACGGCAGCCGACGCGCCGTGCCAGGATCACGGCGAGACCCACCGCCACCGATCCGAGGAGGTCCGCCCCGTGCCCCGCAACCCCTACGACGAGCTGCCCCCGGTCCCGTCGTTCACCCTGACCAGCACCGACGTGAACGACGGCGCCGCGCTCGCCACCCCCCAGCTGTCCGGCATCTTCGGCGCGGGCGGCGAGGACGTCTCGCCGCAGCTGTCCTGGTCCGGTGCGCCGGAGGGGACGCAGTCCTACGCCGTCACCTGCTACGACCCGGACGCACCGACCGTCGCCGGGTTCTGGCACTGGGCGGTGTTCGACGTGCCGGCCTCGGTGACGTCGCTGCCGTCCGGCGCCGGTGACGACAGCGGGTCCGGCCTCCCCGAGGGCGCGGTCCAGCTGCCCAACGACGCGAGCCTGACCCGCTACCTGGGCGCCGCGCCGCCGCCCGGGCACGGCCCGCACCGGTACTACTTCGTGGTGCACGCCGTCGACGTGCCCACGCTGGACGTGCCCGCCACCGCGACGCCCACGTTCCTGGCCTTCAACCTGTTCAGCCACACCGTCGGCCGCGCCGTCCTGGTCGGGACGCACGCGAACCTGAGCTGAGGCCCGCCGGCGTGGACACGGATGCGGAGCTGGACCGGCTGTACCGGGTCCCGCCGGAGGACTTCGTCGCCGCACGCGACGACGCCGCCGCCCGTGCCCGCGCCGATGCGGACAAGAACGCGGCCCGGGAGATCGCCGCCGCCCGGCGGCCGACCCGGGCCGCGTGGCTGGCGAACCTGCTGGTCGACGACGCCCGCGACGAGGTCGAGGGGCTCCTGGCCCTGGCCCCGGTACTGGCCCACGCCCAGCGCTCCCTCGACGGCGCGGCCCTGCGGGAGGTGTCCGCGCAGCGCAACCGGCTGGTCGGGGCGCTGGCCCGACGGGCCGCGGCCCTCGGTCGCGCCGCGGGGGCCCGGGTGGGCTCCGGTGTGGAGCGCGACGTGCGGTGGGTGCTGGAGTCGGCGCTGGCCGACCCGGACCTGGCCGACCGGGTGCGGTCGGGGCGGCTGGAGCGCTACGAGCGGCACAGCGGCTTCGGGCCGCTCGGGGAGGCGGATTCCGGGGCAGCGGGGTCCACGGCGGACGCGGACGCTCCGCGTGGCGCCGGGTCCCCGCAGCCGGACGGGGGCGG
The DNA here is from genome assembly GCF_017312135.1 of Pseudonocardia sp. TMWB2A. Taxonomy (NCBI): domain Bacteria; kingdom Bacillati; phylum Actinomycetota; class Actinomycetes; order Pseudonocardiales; family Pseudonocardiaceae; genus Pseudonocardia; species Pseudonocardia sp. TMWB2A. The sequence continues at coordinate 3,704,375 of NZ_QKQY01000002.1, read as the reverse complement.
CGAGGAACGGGACGGCGACGGGGAGCTGGCCGGGCGCCGGCGCGACGCCCGGCGGCGGGAGGCCGAGCGCCGCGCCGCCGAGGAGCGGGAGCGACACGAGACCGAGCAGCACGCGTGGGCGCTCGCCGAGGCGGAGAAGGCCGTCGAGACCGCTCGGCTGGCCGCCCACGACGCCGGCCGGGAACGCGACGACGCCCGCGACCGCGCCGACCGGGCCGACGGGCGTCGCGACGACGCGCACCGCCGGGTGGACGAGCTGACCGCCGAGCTGGACCGCGCCCGCTCCGCCGCCGAGGACGCCGACCGTGCCCGCGACGAGGCCGGCCGCGCCGCCCGGGACGCCGCGGGCCGGGCCGAGCGGGCCGAGGCGGACCTGGCCCGGGCCGAGGAGGCGCTGGACGGGCTGCGGCCGGACTGAGTCCCCTTTCCGACGCCCCGCACCCGCCCGCCGGCCCGTGGCATCCTGGCCCGGATCCGAGAACGAGGAGTCCCCGTGTCCGACGATCCCCGCCGTCACATCCGTGCCCCGCAGCAGATCAAGCACCTGAACGACGACCTGCTCGCCCGGCGCGACCGTGGCGAGCTGCCGTTCGAGCTGCCCGTCCTGACCGTCCCCGGCCGGCGCAGCGGCACGCCCCGGCACACCCCTCTGACGGTGTACGCGACCGGCGGGCAGCGGTTCGTCGTCGGCGGGTTCCCGGGCGCGGACTGGATCGTCAACGTCCGGGCCGCGGGCGGGCTGGCCACGCTGAGCACGGGTCCCGACACCGACCCGGAGCCCGTGGTGCTGGTGGAGGTGCCGCCGGAGCAGGCGCGCCCGGTGCTGGAGGCGTGGCCACAGGTCACCCCGGAGGGCGTCGGGATCATGGTGGAGAACGGGGTCGTCGCCGAGCCGACGCCCGCGGCGCTGGGCGCCCTGACCGGCATCTGCCCGGTGTTCCGCATCGACCCGGCCCGGTAGCCGTACGACGCCGGCGGCCGCGCGTGGCACGGTGACCGGTATGGACATCGGCATCGTCTTCCGGCCCGAGCTGCCCCCCGAGGAGCTGCCGGGTGTGGCCCGTGACGTCGAGGCCGCGGGGCTGGACCGGCTCTGGCTGTGGGAGGACTGCTTCCTGCACGGCGGGACCGCCACCGCGGCCGTCGCGCTGGCCCGCACCGACGCCCTGACCGTCGGCGTCGGGCTGTTCCCGGTGCCGCTGCGGAACCCGGCGGTCGTCGCCATGGAGACCGCCTCGCTCGCCCGGCTGTTCCCCGGCCGGTACCTGCCGGTCCTCGGGCACGGCGTGCTCGACTGGATGGGCCAGGTCGGCAACCGGGTCTCCTCGCCGCTGACCCTGCTCGCCGAGCACACGACCGCGGTGCGGGACCTGCTCGCCGGCCACGAGGTCACCCGCTCCGGGCGCTACGTCTCCCTGGACCGGGTCCGGCTCGACCACCCGCCGACGACCGTCCCACCGGTGCTGGTCGGCGGGCGCGGGCCGCGCACCCTGCGGCTGGCCGGGGACCTCGCCGACGGGGTCCTGCTCGACTCGGGCCTGTCCCCCGCCGACGTCCGGTCCTCGCTCGACGCGTGCGGCCCGGGCGGCGCCGCGGACGGGTTCCGGCGCATCGGCTACGTCGCGCTGCCGGAGCACCGGGCCGAGGTGGAGGCGGTCGTCCGGACCCACGCCGCGGCCGGGCTGGACACCGTCGTCCTGGTCCCGCCGGCCGGCGCCCCGGACCCGCGTCCCTGGCTGGACGTCGTGTCCGCGGCCCGCAGGACGCTCACGCCGGAGCGGTGAACCCCGAGCGCAGCTCCCGCTTGCGGACCTTCCCCGTCGCCGTCCTGGGCAGCGGCTCGTCGGTCCACCGCACGTGCGCGGGCACGGCGAACTCCCCCACCCGCGCGGCGACGGCGGCGCGGACGGCGTCGTCGTCGCGGGCCGCTCCGGGGCGGGCCCGGACCAGTGCGGCGACCTCCTCGCCCAGGCGCGGGTGCGGCACACCGAGCACCGCCACCTCCAGCACCCCGTCGACCTCGTGGATCGCCGCCTCCACCTGCGCGGAGTACACGTTCTCCCCACCGCGCAGCACGACGTCCTTCAGCCGGTCCACGACGTACACCCAGCCGTCGGTCACGTGCCCCAGGTCGCCGGTGCGGAACCAGCCGTCGACGAACGCCTCGGCGTCGGCGTCGGGCCGGTTCCAGTAGCCGCGGACCACGTTCGGGCCGCGGAACCACAGCTCGCCGACCTCGCCGTCGCGCAGTGCCTCCCCGTCCGGGCCGGCGACCCGCAGCCGGGCCCCCGGCGCGGGCCGGCCGACCGAGTCGGGACGGGCCCGGTACTCGGACCCGGTGTTCGCGCAGATCGCCGAGGTCGTCTCGGTCAGGCCGTAGCCGTTCGCCGCCCCCGCGCCGAGGTCGCGCCCGATCCGCGCGACGAGCTCGGGCGGCACGGGCGCCCCGCCCATCCCGACCGTCCGCAGCGACGCGAGGTCGGCGGGGTCGGCGCCGTCGAGCAGCTCCGCCGTCGTCGACGGGACACCGTTGGAGCGGGTCAGCCGCTCGGACCGGACGACGGCCCGCGCCGCGGCCGGGTCCCAGCGGTGCAGGGTCGCGAGCTTCGCCCCGCCGAGCACGGCGCCGACGAGGCCGTTGATCCCGGCGATGTGGAACATCGGGTACATCAGCAGCGTCCCCTGCTGCCCCGGCGGCGGTCCCACCCCGGAGTGCAGCGCGGTGGCGCGGGCCTGCAGCGCGACGTTGAGCAGGTTCGTCACGTGGTTGCGGTGGGTGCCGACCGCGCCCTTCGGACGGCCGGTGGTGCCGGAGGTGTAGAGGATCGTCGCGTCGTCGTCGGGGCCGGGCGCGGCGCCCCCGACCGGGTCACCGGGGCCGTCGGTGCGCAGCCCGAGGTCGTCCCACTCGGTCACCGGACCGGGCGCGGGCGCGCCGCCCCCGCGGACCCGTACGACCGGCACCCCGGTGCCGCTCCCACCGCACAGGGCGGCGCACCGTTCCGGGTCGGCCACGACCACCCCGGCACCGGAGTCGGCCACCGCCCACGCCAGCTCGGATGCGCTCCACCAGGCGTTCAGCGGCACGACGACCAGGCCCGCGACCTGTGCGGCGAAGAAGACCGCCGGCCACTCCGGCAGGTTCCGCATCGCGATCGCGACCCGGTCGCCGGGGCGCAGCCCGAACCGTCCGGTGAGCACGCCGGCCAGGTCGGCGACCAGGCTCCGGTGCTCGCCGTAGGTGCGACGCCCGCCGTGGTGGACGGTGAACGTGCGCTCCGGCCACGCCGCCGTCGCCGCCCACAGCTCGGCCAGGGTGTGCGGGCCACGCCGGTAGACCCGCATCGCGACGCCGCGCACGTCGTGGTCGACCAGCTCGAACTCCCCGCCGGGCGCGGTCAGTGCGGCGATCACCGGGCCGAGCCCGGTGCTCGCGGCGGTGTCGTCTCCCGGGATGTCTCGCATCGGCGCACCTCCTCGTGCCCGTCCGTCCTACCCCGGCGGCCGCTCCGGCGGAAGCCGTGATCGTTCGCTCTCGACAACGATCGTGTCCCGACTCACCGCGCACCAGTACGCCCGTCCCATTTAGGCTCGGGTCGTGATCACACGGTGAGGTCCCGCCCGTCGCTGTCCGGATGGTGGCGCTGGCTGCTGCTCGCCGCGCTGACCGTGGTCGTGACCGCCGGGCTCGCCGCGGTCGACGTGCCCTCCCCCGCCCTGTTCGCCGGGCTGCTGGTCGCGACCGTGCTCGCCCTGTGCGGGCTCGGTCCCGCCCGGGTCGCCCGCCCGGCGACGTCGGGTGCGCAGGCGGTGATCGGCGTCGTCATCGGCCTGCTCGCCCGCCCGGACACCCTGGCCGCGGTGGCCTCCGAGTGGCTGCCGGTGCTGCTGATCAGCCTCGCGACGCTGCTGGTCAGCATGGGGTCCGGGCTGCTCATGGGTCTGCAGCGCGGGGTCACCCCGCTCACCGGGATGCTCGCGCAGACCGCGGGCGGCGCGTCCGGGCTGGTCGCGATCAGCCGCGAGCTAGGCGGCGACGAGCGCACCGTCGCCGTCATCCAGTACCTGCGGGTCGGGCTGGTCACCGCGACGATGCCGGTGGTCGCCGCGGTCGTCTACGGCGCCTCCCCCGGCGCACCGGCCGCCGCGGTCACCGGCCCCGGCGCGCCGTGGTGGGTCGGGCTCGCGGTGACCGCGGTGTGCGTGGGCGTCGGCGTCCCGCTGGGGAAGCTCGCGCGGGTCCCCGCCGGGTCGCTGCTCGGGCCGATGGTGGTGGCGCTGGTCGTCAGCCTGGCCGGGTTCTCCTTCGCCGCGTCGGTGCCGCTGCCGATCGTCGACGTCGCCTACGCCGTCATCGGCTGGCAGGCCGGGCTGCGCTTCACCCGGGCCGCGCTCGGCACCGTCGCGCGGGTGCTGCCGCTGGCGACCGGGCTGATCCTGGGCGTCGTCGCGCTCTGCGCCGGGCTGGGGCTGCTGCTGTCGTACTTCACCGGCATGACCCCGCTGGAAGGCTACCTCGCGACCACCCCGGGCGGGGTGTACGCGGTGCTGGCGACGGCGATCTCCTCCGGGGTGGACGTCACCTCGGTGGTCGCGGTGCAGGTGCTGCGGGTGATCCTGATGCTGCTGGTCGCGCCGTGGATCGCGCGGGTGGTCGGCCGGCGGCTCGGCCCGGGCCCCGCGGCCTGAGGCCCGCTCAGCGGACCCGCGCGACCCGCCCCGGCGGCGGCGCCGGGACCGCACCGGGGTGCAGCAGGGCGGCGATCGCCTCGACCCCGTCGACCAGGCGCGGACCGGCCCGCACCACGAACGACGCCGAGTCGATCGCGTGCACCGGGACCCCGGCGGGCAGCCACGGCAGCGCCGCGCGGGCCTGGGCGAGCGCGTCGTCGAGGCCGAAGCCGCACGGCGCGACCAGCACGGCGTCGCACGGGGGCAGGTCGGCCGGGTCGACGGCGGTGCTGCGCCCGCCCGGGGCGGCCGCCACCGGGACGCCACCGGCCGCGGTGACCAGGTCGGGCACCCAGTGCCCGGGCAGGAACGGCGGGTCGGTCCACTCCAGCACCAGCACCCGCGGCGCCCGGCGGCCCCGCACCGCGGCGGCGACGGCGTCGAGGCGCGCCGACAGGCCCGCGACCAGCGCGGCGGCCCGGTCCGGCACCCCGGCCGCGGCGCCGACCGCGGTCACCGCGTCGAGCACGTCGGCCAGCCGGTGCGGGTCCAGCGACAGCACCCGGGCCCGGGTCCCCAGCTCGTCCTGCACCTGCGCGACGGTCGAGCCGGGCAGCGCGCACACCGCGCACAGGTCCTGGGTGAGGATCAGCTCCGGGTCGGCGGCGGCGAGCCGGGCGCGGTGCACCTCGTACAGCGGCAGCCCGGCCGCGGCCCGATCGCGGACGACGGCGTCGATCTCCCCCGGCGACGCGGCGGGCGGCAGCGCGGTGTCGACGACCACCGGCACCCGGTCCCGGACGCCCACCGGGTCGTCGCACTCGAAGGTGACGCCGACCAGGTCGGCGGCCAGGCCGAGCCGCCCGGCGATCTCGGTCCCGGCCGGGAGCAACGACGCGATCCGCACACCGCGGAACGGTAGGCGGTGGCGTGGGCCGCGACGAGGGGGAAGGATCGCGGCATGACCGTGCACGAGCGCGCCGGGACCCCGGCCCGCCCCGAGGACCTCGTCGACGTCGACGCGCTGCTGGCCGCGTACGCCGCGACCCACCCCGACCCGTCGGTCGACGTGCAGCGGGTCGCGTTCGGCACGTCCGGGCACCGCGGGTCGGCGTTCACCGCGACCTTCAACGACGACCACATCGCCGCCACCAGCCAGGCGATCGTCGAGTACCGGGCCGCGCAGGGCACCGACGGCCCGCTGTTCCTCGGCCGCGACAGCCACGCGCTGTCCGAGCCGGCCTGGCTCACCGCGGCCGAGGTGTTCGCGGCAAACGGCGTCGACGTCGTCGTCGACTCCCGGGACGGGCTGACCCCGACCCCGGCGATCTCACACGCGATCCTCGTGACCAACGCCGGGCGCGACGGCCGGCACCTCGCCGACGGCGTGGTCGTCACCCCGTCGCACAACCCGCCCGCCGACGGCGGCTTCAAGTACAACCCGCCGGACGGCGGCCCCGCCGGCACCGAGGCGACGTCCTGGATCGCCGACCGGGCCAACCAGCTGCTCGAGAACGGCCTGAAGGAGGTGCGCCGCGCCCGGTTCGACGCCGCCGCCGCGCACCGCTACGACTACCTCGGCACCTACGTCGACCAGCTCGACCAGGTGCTCGACATGGCCGCGGTCCGCGACGCCGGCGTCACCATCGGCGCGGACCCGCTCGGTGGCGCCTCGGTCGACTACTGGGGCGTGATCGCGCAGCGCTGGGGCCTGGACCTGACCGTGGTGAACCCCGACGTCGACCCGGCCTTCGGCTTCATGACCCTGGACTGGGACGGGAAGATCCGGATGGACTGCAGCTCGCCGTACGCGATGGCGTCGCTGCGGGCCCGGATGGAGGCCGACCCGGCGCCGTTCACCATCGCCACCGGCAACGACGCCGACGCCGACCGGCACGGCATCGTCACCGCCGACGGCGGCCTGATGAACCCGAACCACTACCTCGCCGTCGCGATCGGCTACCTGTTCGCCCACCGTCCCGGCTGGCCCGCGGCCGCCGGGATCGGCAAGACCGCGGTCAGCTCGTCGATGATCGACCGGGTCGCCGGTGACCTCGGCCGCAGGCTGGTCGAGGTGCCCGTCGGGTTCAAGTGGTTCGTGCCCGGCCTGCGCTCGGGGGAGATCGGGTTCGGCGGGGAGGAGAGCGCGGGCGCGTCGTTCCTGCGCCGCGACGGCTCGCCGTGGAGCACCGACAAGGACGGCCTGCTGCTCGCCCTGCTGGCCTCGGAGATCACCGCGGTCACCGGGTCGACCCCCAGCGAGCACTACACCCGGCTCACCGAGCGGTTCGGCGCCCCCGCCTACGCCCGCACCGACGTCGCCTGCTCCCGGGAGGACAAGGCGGCGCTGGCGAAGCTGGACGCCGACGCCGTCACCGCCACCGAGCTCGCCGGGGACGCGATCACCGCGAAGCTCACCCGCGCCCCGGGCAACGACGCCGCGATCGGCGGGCTGAAGGTCGTCACCGACGCCGGGTGGTTCGCCGCCCGCCCCTCGGGCACCGAGGACGTGTACAAGGTCTACGCCGAGAGCTTCCGCGGACCGGAGCACCTGACGCGCATCCAGGACGAGGCGCGCGGCGTGGTCGCGGCGGCCCTGGAAGGATCGGGCGCGTGAGCAGCAAGCACGCACTCGGGTTCGGTATCGACATCGGCGGCTCGGGCATCAAGGGCGCCCCGGTGGACCTGCACAAGGGCCAGCTGGCCGCGGACCGGGTGCGGATCCCGACGCCGCAGCCGTCCACCCCGGAGGCGGTCGCCGAGACCGTCAAGCAGATCCTCGACGAGTTCGACTGGCGGGACTCCTTCGGCTGCACGTTCCCGGCCGTCGTCCAGCACGGGGTGACCCGCACCGCGGCCAACGTGGACCGGGCCTGGATCGACTGCGACGCCGCCGCAGTCCTGCGCCGGGTCACCGGCCGGGACGCGCTGCTGGTCAACGACGCCGACGCCGCGGGCGTCGCCGAGGCCGAGTTCGGCGCGGCCGCCGGCCACCACCACGGGCTCGTGCTCGTCGCGACCCTCGGGACCGGCATCGGGTCGGCGCTGGTCAACCACGGGAAGCTGGTCCCCAACACCGAGTTCGGGCACCTGGAGATCGACGGGTTCGACGCCGAGTCGCGCGCCGCCGACTCCGCCCGCGAGCGCGAGGACCTGGACTGGGAGGAGTGGGGCGGGCGGCTGCAGCGCTACTTCACCCACGTCGAGAACCTGCTGTGGCCGGACCTGATCGTGGTCGGCGGCGGGGTGAGCAAGAAGTTCGAGAAGTGGTCGCCCTACGTGCGGACCCGCACCGAGCTCGTCCCGGCCGGGCTGCTCAACGAGGCCGGGATCATCGGGGCAGCGCTGCTGGCGCACGGCTGACCGGCTCCCCCGGTGCCGGCGCGGCGGCCGGGCGCAGGACCACGCTGCGGTGCGACACCGCGCCGTGCAGGCGCAGCCGTTCCGACACCGGGTCGTGGCCGGGCGCGGACACCAGCACGGTGACCCACCCGTCGGCGCGGCCACGGACGGCGAACCGGCCGTCCTCGGACCCGGCGGCGACGTCGACCTGCCCGCCGGTGTGGTCGACGACGGTCACCCGCGCCCGCGGCACGGGCCGGCCCGCGTCGTCGACGACCCGGCCGATCAGCGTCGGGACCGGGTGGGCGAGCAGCCGGGCGTCGGCGAGGGCGTCCGGGTGCGCGCCGCCGACCGAGGCCTCGTCGGCGACGGCCTCGGCGATCCGGTGCTCCCGCTCGCGCTCGGCGTCGACGGCCGCCTCCTCCGGCCCGGCCGCGGCCTCGCGCCCGGCGGCGCGCCGGTCCCGCCACGCACCCAGCGCGACCAGCAGCGCACCGAACGCCCACCAGGCCAGCAGCCCGAGCACCGGCACGGTGATCGCGGTGGCGTCGAAGTAGAGGATGCCGCGGGCGGCGTCGATGGCCTGCCCGAGCGGCATGACGTGGTGCAGGACCTGGAAGAAGCCCGGCACCATCTCCTTCGGGATCGCCCCGCCCGAGGACGGGATCGACATCAGCACGAACAGGCCCATCGCGACGCCGGGCAGCGCGCGGCGCACGAACGGGGCCAGCCCGAACGTCGTCCAGGCGACGGCCTGGGACAGCAGGAAACCGATGACCAGCACGGCCGGGTGGAACGGGATCGCCTGGATCGCGGTGCCGATCGCCCAGCACACCACGGTGGCGAACAGGCCGAATCCGGCGAGCGCGGTCAGCTTGGTGCGCCGCGACAGCGCGGTGGCCTGCATCATCATCATGACCGCGATGTAGCCGGAGATGTTGCAGGCCATCGCGATGTAGAACAGCGACGTGCCGAAGCCGTCGCCGGGCGCGGTCGGCGCGAGGTCCACCACCTGCAGCGGCGCCCCGGACCCGGTGGACAGCGGCGTGAAGATCCCCTGCAGGACCTGGACGAGCTGCAGGCCGTCGGCGCGGGCGATGTAGAGCGTGTGGCCCGCCGGGTCGTACCCGGCCACGACGTCGCGGTGGAAGATCGCGTCCCGGATGTCGGCCGCGGCGGCGACCGGGGTGACGTCGAACCCGCCCGGCGACGCCTGCGCCAGCTCGGCGGACACGGTCGCGGCGGCCTGCTGCCCGACGACCCCGACCGGGATGCCGTGCGGGGCCGGGGCGTGGAACGGCAGCAGGTAGAACAGCATGAACCCCAGCACGAAGAAGGCGGGGAACCACAGGGCCAGGGCCAGGTCCTTCGCCGTGCGCGAGCGCTCCGGTTCCTGCACCTGCTCCTGTGACACGCGTCCTCCATGCGGGCTTGCGCCGTGCAATAGTTTGCGGTGCTCACGAATGTACAAGCACACTGCAGTGACTGCACGACTGCACTCCCCGCACGTTTCGAGGGTGCGAGCCGCGCCGGGACCGGCGGGAGAGGTGGGACGGGCATGATCGGCGAGATGCTGACCGACCAGGAGGCGCGCTGCCACGGGCTGCGGGAGCGCAAGAAGGTGCGGACCCGCCAGGCGCTGCGCGCCGCGGCACTGGAACGCGCGCGCACCCAGGGCCCGGACGCGTTCACCGTCGAGGAGATCTGCGCCGACGTCGACGTCGCGCCGCGCACGTTCTTCAACCACTTCCCGTCGAAGGACGCGGTGCTCTTCGACTGGGACACCGCCTCCCTCGAGGAGCTCGCCGCCGAGGTCCGCGCCCGGACCGAGGCCTCACCGCTCGGGGCGGCGACGGCGGTGCTCGCCGAGGTCAGCGTGGCGCTGACGACCAGCCCGACCTGGCACGGGCAGATGGAGCTGCTGCGCACCCACCCCGAGCTGCACCCGCGGATCGCCCACGTCGGGCGGACCGTGGAGCAGACCGTCGCGCAGGCGCTCGCCGAGCGCGACGGCGCCGACACCCCCGCGACGGCCCACCGGCTCGCCGCGGCCGGTGCGATGGCGGTGATGCAGGTCGCCGTCGCCGGCTGGCTGGCCGACCCGGCGGGCCCACCGGCCCGCCGGGTCTACGGCGACGTGCTGGCGGCCGCCCGGGAGGCCTTCGCGGCACTGCCGGACTGAGCGCGCCCGGACTCAGGCGAGCGGCGGACCGTAGGTCAGCCGGACCACGCCGTTCTCGTAGGCCTCGGACTCGCGCAGCCGCAACGGCACCCGCGCGCCCTCGGCGAACAGCCGCAGCCCGGCCCCCAGCGACACCGGGTAGACGAACAGGTTGAGCGTGTCGACCAGGCCGTCGGCGAGCAGCGCACGGACCAGGGTGACGCTGCCGGAGACGTAGATGCCGCCGTCGGTCGCGTCCTTGAGCTGCCGGATCCGCGCCGGGTCGTACGGGCCGAGCACCCGGGAGTTCTCCCACTCCAGCGGGTCGGCCAGGGTGGAGGTGACGACGTGCTTGGGCGCGCCGTTGAAGAACGCGCCACCGGACTCGACGTCGTGCCCGCGGGCCGACCAGGCCGGGTGGAACATCTCGTAGGTGTTGCGGCCGAGCAGGATCGCCGCGTCGGTCAGCCGGCCGATCGCCTCCCCCATCGCGTCGGTGAAGCCGTACTCCGCCGTCCAGGACGGGTCGGACACGACCCCGTCGAGGCTGATGAACTCGTGCACGTCGATCGTGCCCACTGTGGTCTCCCGGGGTCGAGGCGAGGGGTCATCGGCTACGACCGCAGACGCGTGGGGAACTCATCGGTTCCCCACGCCGGTCATGCGAGGTCGGCGACGGTCGCCGCGGCGCCGCGGGACCACAGCGACTCCAGCGCCGAGCGGAACGCACCGGCGAACCGCTCGTCGGAGCCGAGGTCGCCGAACACCCCGCGGTGGGACAGGAACGACCCCGGGGTGTCCCGCTCGGCCCGCGCGAGCGCGGTCATCTCCTCCGCGAGACGGTCCTGCTGGGTGATCTCCCGCCCCTGCTCGTCGGTGCCCTCGGCGTAGCGGCACCACCCGGCGACGACGGCCGCGGCCCGCTCGACCGGCCCGCCCGCGGCGAGCTGCTCGCGCACCACCGGCAGCAGGAAGATCGAGATCCGGTCGGAGCTGCCGTAGTTGATCCGCATCAGGGTGTCGGCGACGCCCGGGTTCGCGAAGCGTTCCAGCAGGGTGTCCTTGTAGGCGTCGAGGTCGATGCCGGGCACCGGGCGCAGCGTCGGGGTGGCCTCGTCGTCCATGTAGCCGCGCAGGAACGCCGCGAACGTCGGGTCCTGGGCGACCTCGTGCACGTAGCGGTGCCCGGCGAGGTAGCCGAGGTAGCCCAGCGCCTGGTGGGTGGCGTTGAGCAGGCGCAGCTTCATGAACTCGTAGGGGACGACGTCGTCGACGACCTGGACCCCGACGCGCTCGAACTCCGGGCGGCCCGCGGCGAAGTGGTCCTCGAGCACCCACTGGGTGAACGGCTCGCACACGACCGGCCAGCCGTCCCGCAGCCCGAAGCGCTCGGCGAGGGCCTCGCGGTCGGTGTCGGCGGTGGCCGGGGTGATCCGGTCGACCATCGAGTTGGGGAAGGTGACCGACTCCGCGACCCAGGCGCCCAGGTCGGCGTCACGGAGCTGGGCGACGCCGGTGAACACCCGGCGGGCGACGTCGCCGTTGCCCTGCATGTTGTCGCAGCTCATGACCGTGAGCGGGCCGGTGCCGCGCTCCCGGCGGCGCGCCAGCGCCTCGACGACCAGCCCGAACGCCCCGGTCGGGGCGGAGCCGGCGGCCATCGCGTCGAGGTCGGCGCGGACGCCGGGGAAGTCCGGGTCGAACTCGCCGGTCTTCTGGTCGATCGCGTAGCCGCCCTCGGTGATCGTCAGCGAGACGATCCGGGTGTCGGGGTGGGCGATCCGCTCGACGACGGCCTCGGGGTCGTCGGGGGCGTAGAGGTAGTCGACGAGCGACCCGACGACCCGGGGCGTCAGCGTCCCGTCGGCCTCCTTCAGCACGAGCGTGTACAGCCCGTCCTGGGCGGCGAGCACGTCGCGCATCCGGTCGTCGGCGGCGAGCACCCCGACCCCGCAGATCCCCCACTCCGGCGCCCCGCCGGAGGCGAGCAGCGCGTCGACGTACATCGCGAGGTGCGCGCGGTGGAAACCGCCGACGCCGATGTGGACGATACCGCGGCCCACGGCGGCCCGGTCGTAGCCGGGGACCTCCACGCCCTCGATCCCGTCGGTCCAGATCCCGGTCTCGTCCAGCGAACGCATGGTCCCCCTCGCCACGTCCCCGGCGCCCCACGGCGCCGTCGGGTGAGAGGCCGACCCTACCGCTCACACTGTCCGACGCAAGCGCTTCCGCGAGCGGCTCCCGCGAACTGGCCGACGCACCGGACGTGCCCGTATCGCACCCTCGTGCGCTGCGACGATCCGGAGCCGATGCTTGCGCTAATCGCAAGTACCGGCCTACGGTCGCCCGGTGACCGACCCCCGTGCCCCCCGGACCGCCGAGGACGCGGTGGCCGGTCGGGTGCGCGCCCTGCTGGAGCGCGACGGCTGGACCCAGCGCCGGTTCGCCGCCGCGGTCGGGCTGGAGGAGACCAAGCTGTCCAAGTCGCTCGCCGGGCGCCGCCGCTTCGCCGCCGACGAGCTCGTCCGCATCGCCGACGTCACCGGCGAGACCGTCGCGCGGCTGCTGCACGGCCGCGACGGCGCCCGCGCCCGGACCGCCGTCCCCACCGGGGCCGCCGCCGCGGCCGCCGAACCCGACCCCGGCCGCGAGCCCGGCGGCACCCACGGCACCCGCGGCCGGATCCTCGACGCGGCCTGGGAGCTGATCGCCGACCACGGCTACCACCGGGTCCGCACCGCCGACGTCGCGCGGGCGGCGGGCACCAGCCCGGCGGCGATCCACTACCACTTCCCCACCCGCTCGGAGCTGCTCGACTCCGCGCTGCGGCACAACGTGCGCCTCGCCTTCGACCGCCAGGTCGCCGAGCTCGACACGATCGCCGACCCGCACGAGCGGCTGCTGCGGCTGATCGACCTGCAGCTCCCCGACGGCGCGCTGCTGCGCCGCGAGTGGTCGATCTGGATCCAGGTGTGGGCGGAGTCGGCGATCGACCCGGCCCGGCGCGAGCTGTACTGGGACGCCTACGACCGCTGGTACCGCAGCATCGCGATGACGATCGCCGACGGGGCGGAGGCCGGGGTCTTCGTGTCCGGCCGCACCGAGGCGCTGGCCGACCAGCTCACCGCGCTGGTGGACGGGCTCGGCATCCAGGTGCTCGCCATGACCCCGCGCGCCGGTACCGACCGGATGCGCGCCCTGCTGCACGACTTCATCGACCGGGCCGTGCTCGCGGCGCCGGCACGCACGGAGCGAACGGAGAACGGATGAACCGTGACGTCATCATCACCTGCGCGGTGACCGGGGCCGGGGACACGGTGGGCCGCAGCCCGCACGTGCCCGTCACCCCGGGCCAGATCGCCGCGGACGCGATCGCCGCGGCCCGGGCCGGCGCCGCCGTGGTGCACATCCACGTGCGCGACCCGGAGACCGGCAGCCCGTCGCGGGCGGTGGAGCTCTACCGCGAGACCGTCACCCTGATCCGGGACTCGGGCGTCGACGTCGTGCTGAACCTGACCGCGGGCATGGGCGGTGACCTGGTGATCGACGCCGAGGACCCGCTGAAGCCGATCGACGGCACCGACCTGGTCAACGCTCTGGAGCGGCTCCCGCACGTCGAGGAGCTGCTGCCCGACATCTGCACGCTGGACTGCGGCTCGCTCAACTTCGGCGAGGGCAACCAGCTCTACATCTCCACCCCGGACATGCTGCGCACCGGCGCCAGGCGGGTCCAGGAGCTCGGCGTGAAGCCGGAGCTGGAGATCTTCGACACCGGCCAGCTGTGGTTCGCCACCGTGCTGGTCGAGGAGGGGCTGATCGACGCCCCGGCACTGTTCCAGCTGTGCATGGGCATCCCCTACGGCGCCCCGGCCGACCCGGGCGTGCTGGCGGCGGAGGTGAACCTGCTCCCCGAGGGGGCCAACTTCGCCTCGTTCGCGATCGGGCGCGACCAGCTGCGCTGGGTGGCGCAGTCGGTGCTGGCCGGCGGGCACGCCCGCGTCGGGCTGGAGGACAACCTCTACCTCTCGCGCGGGGTGAAGGCGACCAACGAGCAGCTGACCGAGCGGGCGGTGGAGATCGTGCAGAACCTCGGCGCGGCCATCGCGACGCCGGACCGTGCCCGGGAGATCCTCGGCCTGAAGGAGCGCACCGGTGCCTGAGCCGCGTCCCGTCACGGAGATCCGGACCGTCGCCTGCATCGGCGCCGGGGTGATCGGCGCCGGCTGGGCGGCGTACTTCCTGGCCCGCGGGCTGCGGGTCCGGGCCTGGGACCCCGCCCCGGACGCCGGGGAGAAGCTGCGCCGGGTGGTCGACGCCGCCTGGCCCGCGCTCACCGAGCTGGGCCTGGCCTGCGGCGCCGACCGGGACGCGCTGACGGTGCACCCGACCGCGGCCGAGGCCGTCGCGGGCGCCGACTTCGTGCAGGAGAGCGCCCCGGAGGACCTGGAGCTCAAGCGCGCCCTGCTGGCCGAGCTGGCCGACGCCGCGGTGGCGGCCGGGCCGGACGTGGTGGTGGCGTCGTCGACCTCGGGGTTCCCGATGACCGACATGGCGACCACCGCGGCCGAGCCGGGCCGGCTCGTCGTCGGGCACCCGTTCAACCCGCCGTACCTGATCCCGCTGGTCGAGGTCGTCGGCGGCGAGAGGACCGAGGCCTGGGCGGCGGCGCGGGCCGCGGACTTCTACCGGCACATCGGCAAGTCGGTGATCGAGATGGAGCGGGAGCTGCCCGGCTTCATCGCGAACCGGCTGCAGGAGGCGATCTGGCGCGAGGCGCTGCACATGGTCGCCGCGGGCGAGGCCACCCCGGAGGAGATCGACCGCTCGATCACCGACGGCCCGGGGCTGCGCTGGCCGGTGCACGGTCCCTGCCTGACCTTCCACCTGGCCGGTGGCCAGGGCGGGATGGCACACATGCTGGACCACTTCGGACCGTCGCTGAAGGCGCCGTGGACGCGTCTGGAGGCCCCGGAGCTGACCCCGCAGCTGCGCGACGACATGGTCGCCGGCGCCGAGGTCTCCGCCGGTGGGCGGCCGATGGCGGAGCTGGTGGCCGAGCGCGACCGGGCCGTGATCGCGGTCCGCCGGGCCGTCGCCGCGGCCCGGGGGGCCGCAACCCGGGAGAGCACCCGGTGAGCGCGCCGCCGGTGCACCACGACGTCGTCCGTCCCGAGTGGATCGACTACAACGGCCACCTGTCCGAGCCGTACTACGTGCTCGTGTTCGGTGACGCCACGACGGCGCTGATGGAGCGCACCGGGATGGACGCCGGCTACCGGGACGCGACCGGCTGCTCGCTGTACACGGTCGAGGCGCACGTCCGGTACCTGCGCGAGATCGGCCCGGACGCACCCCTGGAGGTCACCACCCGGGTCCTCGGCCGCGACGCGAAGCGGCTGCGGCTGTGGCACGAGCTGCGCAGCGCGGGCCGGCTCTGCGCCACCGAGGAGCTGATGTGCCTGCACGTCGGCCCGGGCGGCGCCACGCCGTTCCCGGACGGCGTCGCCGCCGACCTCGACGCGCTGGTCACCGGCGACCCCGCCCCCGAGCACGCCGGGCGCGCGGTGCAGGAGGTGCCCCGGCCCCCGACCTGACCCGCGACCGCGGCCCCGCAGGTGCGGGGCCCTCCCCGAGGAGACAGCTCGATGACCAGCCCGACCCTGACGCCGCTGTCCCGGCGGCGACTGCTGGGCGGCGCGGCGGGACTCGCCGCGGCGGCCGTGCTCGCCGGCTGCGGCGGCCCCGCCGCGGCCCGCGACGCCGGCCCCCCGCGCCGCGGCGGCGTCCTGCGGGTGGGGGTGACCGGCGGCGGATCGTCGGACACCCTGGACCCGCACAGTCCCGCCACGAACCCCGACATCGCCCGCACGCTCAGCCTCTACGAGCCGCTGCTGCACTGGGACGACGCCTACACCCTGCAGCCGGCCGTCGCCGAGTCGGTGACGCCGGAGCCCGGGGCGCGGGCCTGGACCGCGGTGATCCGCGCCGGCATCACCTTCCACGACGGCCGCCCGGTAACCCCGGACGACGTCGTCGCCACCTTCGCGCGGATCACCGACCCGGCCGACCCGAAGTCCGGGGCGTCGCAGTTCGGGATCCTCGACGACGTCGTCGTCGCGTCCGACCGGTCGGTGCGGTTCGTGCTGTCCGAGCCGTCCCCGGTGTTCGACCAGTACCTGGCCGAGTACTCGTGCGGGATCGTCCCGGCCGACTTCTCCCTGGAGCGCCCGGTCGGCACCGGCGCGTTCCGGTTCGAGTCGTTCACCCCGGGCCAGCAGAGCGCGTTCGTCCGCCACGACGGCTACTGGCGCCCGGACCAGCCCTGGGTCGACCGCCTCGAACTGATCAACTTCTCCGAGGACGACGCCCGGATCAACGCCCTGCTGTCCGGGCAGGTCGACGCGATCGACCAGGTCCCGCTGTCGCTGACCGAGGTGGTCGGCTCCTACGACTCGATCCGGCTGCTGACCTCGGAGACCGGGTCGTGGCTGCCGTTCACGATGCGCGTCGACGTCGCCCCGTTCGACGACGTCCGGGTCCGCCAGGCGCTGCGCCTGGTCACCGGCCGCGGCGAGCTGGTCAACCAGGTGCTGTCCGGGCAGGGCGCCGCCGGCGTCGACCTCTACGCCCGCTTCGACCCGGACTACCTCGACCCGTCCCGCGAGCAGGACCTCGCGCGGGCCCGCGACCTGCTCGCCGCGGCCGGGAAGCCGAACCTGGCGGTGGAGCTGGTGACCTCCCCGATCCAGGCCGGCACGGTCGAGGCCGCGCAGGTGCTCGCGACCCAGGCCCGCGGCGCCGGGATCGACATCGGGCTGCGCCGGGTCGACACCTCGACGTTCTTCTCCGACCAGTACCTGCAGTGGGAGTTCGCGCAGAGCTTCTGGAACACCCGCAACTACCTGCCGCAGGCCTCGCAGTCGTCGATGCCCGACGCGCCGTTCAACGAGACGCACTGGACCGACGCGCAGTACCAGGGCGTGGTCCGCCGGGCCCGGTCCGAGCTGGACCCGGGGCGCCGCGCCCAGCTGGTGCGCGCGGCGCAGCGGATCGAGTTCGACCGCGGCGGCTACCTGATCTGGGGCTTCCCGGACCGGGTGGACGCCCACCAGGCCTACGTCGGCGGGCTCGTCCCGAACCGCACCGGGCTGTCCCTGTCCGGCTACGAGTTCCGGAAGGCGTGGGTGGACGCATGAGCCCGCTCGTCCGCATGATCCTGCGGCGCCTCGCGCTGTCGGTGCTGATCCTGCTCGTCGTGTCGGTGCTGATCTTCGCCGCGACGCTGCTGCTGCCCGGCGACCCCGCCCGGGCCATCCTCGGCCAGCAGGCCACCCCGGAGCGGGTGGCGGCGCTGACCGCGCAGCTGGGCCTCGACCGGCCCGCGCCCGAGCGCTACCTGACCTGGCTGGGCGGTGTCCTGACCGGCGACCTCGGCTTCTCCGCCGCCACCGGCGGACCCGTGTCGGAGCTGCTCGGCGGCCGGATCGGCGCCTCGGCGCTGCTGCTGGTGCTGACCGCGGTCGTCTCCACCCCGATCGCGCTCGCGCTGGGCGCGCGGGCCGCGGTCCGCCGCGGCACCCGTACCGACTCCGCGCTGTCGGGTGCCTCGCTGGTGCTGGCGGCACTGCCCGAATTCGTCATCGGTGTGCTGCTGGTCGTGCTGTTCGCGACCTCGGTGCTGCAGATCCTCCCGTCGGTGACGATCGCCCGGCCCGGCGAGCCGGTGTGGGCGCGGCCCGAGCAGCTGGTGCTGCCGGTCGTGACGCTGGCGCTGGTGGTGATCCCCTACGTGGTGCGGATGACCCGCGCGACGCTGTCGGAGACCCTCGACGCCGGCTACGTCGAGATGGCCCGGCTCAAGGGGTTGCCCGAGCGGACCGTGCTGTTCCGGCACGCCGTGCCGCACACGATCGGCCCGGTCGCCCAGGTGATCGCGCTCCAGCTGGCCTGGCTCGCCGGGGGTGTGGTCGTCGTCGAGTTCCTGTTCCGCTACCCCGGGATCGGCCAGGCGCTGATCGACGCCGTCGCCAACCGGGACGTGCAGGTCGTGCAGGCGATCACGCTGATCATCGCGGCGTTCTACGTCGTGGTGAACCTCGCCGCGGACGTCGCCGGGATCCTGGCCGACCCGCGGATCCGGCACTCCTCGACCGGAGGTTCCGCATGAGCGCCCCGACCGTCCCCTCCGGCCTGCTGCGCCGGACCTTCCGCCGCCGCCAGGCGCGGATCGGTGCCGTCCTGACCGTCGTCGTGGTCGCGGTCGCGCTGCTCGGTCCGGTCCTCGGCCCGCTGCTGACCGGCTACGGCGTCGACGACTTCGCCGGGCGGCCGTTCCGCGCCGAGGGTGTCGCCGGCACCGACGACCTGGGCCGCGACGTGTTCACCCGCTTCCTCGCCGGCGGCGGTCCGGTGCTGCTCTACGCGCTGGCCGCGACCGCGATCGGCATCGTCGGCGGCACCGCGCTGGGCATGCTCGCCGGCTACTCCGGCACCACCGGCAGCAGGCTGGACACGCTGATCATGCGCGGCGGCGACGTGCTGCTGTCGTTCCCGCAGCTGGTCCTGGCCCTGCTCGCGGTCGCGGTGCTCGGCTCGTCGGGCTGGCTGCTGGTGCTGGTCATCGGCATCACCCACATCCCGCGGGTCGCGCGCGTCGCCCGGCAGGCGACGCTGTCGGTCGCCGGGCAGGACTACGTGCTGGCCGCCCGGATGTACGGGATGCCCCGGCGGCGGATCCTCGCCACCGAGGTCCTGCCCAACATCACCGGCCCGCTGATGGTCGAGCTCGGCCTGCGGCTGACCTACTCCATCGGCTACGTGGCGTCGCTGTCGTTCCTGGGGCTGGGGGTGCAACCGCCGGCCGCGGACTGGGGGCTGCAGATCAACGAGAACCGGATCGCGCTGATCGTCACCCCGTGGGGGGTGCTGCTGCCGGTGCTCGCGATCGCCGTGCTCACCGTCGGCACGAACATGATCACCGACGCGCTGGCGAAGGAGTCCGCGGACACGACGGGGGGCGGGGCATGACACCGACGGCGACACCGACGATCGAGTGCACGGGGCTGCGGGTCGCGACGACCCACGGCCGGGAGGTCCTGCACGGCGTGGACTGGGCCGTCGCACCGGGCGAGATCCTGGCCCTGGTCGGCGAGTCCGGCTCGGGCAAGACGACCGCGGCGCTGGCCGCGCTCGGCCACTTCCGGGCCGGGCTGGCCCACACCGGCGGGACGATGCGCTTCGCCGGGCACACCGAGTCCCACGACGACCTGCTGACGCTGCCCGCGGCGACCCTGCGCGGGGTCCGGGGGCGGCTGGTGTCCTACGTGCCGCAGGACCCGGCGCTGTCGCTGAACCCGGTGCTGCGCATCGGGCCACAGGTCGCGGAGGTCCTCACCGCGCACGGCTGGGAGGGCGACGTGACCGCCCGGGTGCGGGAGGTGCTGACCGACGTCGGGCTGCCCGGCGACGACGCCTTCCTCGGCCGCTACCCGCACCAGCTCTCCGGCGGCCAGCAGCAGCGGGTCGGGATCGCGGCGGCGTTCGTGCACCGGCCCGACGTCGTCGTGCTCGACGAGCCGACGACCGGGCTGGACGTCACCACCCAGGACCTGGTGCTCAACACCGTGCGCGAGCTGGTGACCCGCTCGGGGACCGCCGCGCTCTACATCACCCACGACCTCGCCGTCGTCGCCGGGCTGGCCGACCGGGTCGCGGTCATGCAGGCCGGTGAGGTCGTCGAGACCGGGCCGGTGCGCGACGTGCTGACCGCGCCGGAGCACCCCTACACCCGGGCGCTGATCGCGGCGGTGCCGGACCTGCACCGGGCCAGCGGACGGGAGCCGACGACGGCCGGGGAGCCGGTGCTGCGGGTGCGCGGCGCCGGGAAGCGCTACGGCGACCGCCCCGTGCTCGACGGCGTCGACCTGGAGCTGGCCGCCGGGGAGTGCCTGATGCTGCTCGGCGAGTCCGGGTCGGGGAAGACCACCCTGGCCCGTGGCCTGTCCGGGCTGCTGACCCTCGACGCCGGGGAGCTGAGCCTGCACGGCGAGGCGCTGGCCACCCCGCGCAGCTACGCCCAGCTGCGCAGCGTGCAGTACGTGTTCCAGAGCCCGTTCGCGTCGCTGAACCCGCGGCGCACCGTCGCGAGCTCGCTGGAGGTGCCGCTGCGCCACCTCACCGACCTCGACGCCGACGCCCGCCGGGACCGGGTGCTGGACATGCTGCGCCAGGTGCGGCTCGACGAGTCCTTCGCCCACCGCTACCCGGGCGGGCTGTCCGGTGGTGAGCGTCAGCGCGCGGCGATCGCCCGCGCCCTGGTCACCGCCCCGGACGTCCTGGTGTGCGACGAGGTCACCTCGGCGCTGGACGTGTCGGTGCAGGCCTCGATCGTCGAGCTGCTGGCGACGGTCCGCCGCGAGCTGGGCACGGCGATGCTGTTCGTGACGCACAACATCGCCCTGGCCCGGGAGGTCGCGGACCGGATCGCGGTGCTGCAGCAGGGCCGGATCGTCGAGCAGGGCACGGTGGAGGAGGTCCTCACCGCGCCGCGGCACGACTACACGCGCACCCTGCTGCAGCACACCCCCTCGATGACGGCCGTGCGGTGACGGCCGCGGGGGTGGGCCCGCTCAGGCGAAGTCGAGGACCTGCCCGGCCTCGAGGCGGGGCAGCCGCGGGTGCCAGGCGTCCGGGCCGGGGTGGCCCAGGTTGACCACGAGCAGCGCACGGTGCCGGCCGCCGGGGAAGAACTCGGCGGTCACGGCGTCGGCGTCGAAGCCGGCCATCGGGCCGGTGGCGAGGCCGTGCGCGCGGGCGGCGAGCAGGACGTAGCCGATCTGCAGCGAGGCGTTGAACCGCGCCATCGGCTCGCGGCCCGCACGGCCCTGGGACTCCAGGCCCTCGCGGAAGCCGGGCTTGACCGGGAACGTGGTGTCCGAGTGCTCGTGGAAGTCGAGGTCCGCGGCCAGGATCGCGATGACCGGGGCGGCCTCGGACTTGGCCCGGTTGCCCTCGGCGAGCAGCGGCAGCAGGCGCTGCTTCCCCTCGTCGCTGCGGACGAAGGTCACGCGCAGCGGCTGGGTGTTGGCCGCGGTCGGCGGCCACTGGGCCAGGTCCCACACCGCGCGGAGCGTCTCGTCGGTGACGGGCTCGTCGGTGAAGGTGTTGGCGGTGCGGGCCTCGGTGAACAGGGCGGCGCGACCGGCCTCGTCGAGACGGGGCAGGAGCACCGGGGAAGCGGTCTGGACAGTCACGATCGGTAGAGCGTTCAACGACCTCTCCGGTATTCCGCTCCGGGGATGATCCGGATCACCCGGTGGCGTGGACGCCCCAGCGCAGCACCTGGGACTCGCCGGGGACGAGCTCGATCAGGTCGGTGCCCGAGTTCAGCGCGTCCGGCGGGCAGGTCATCGGCTCGACCGCGATCGCCCGCGACGGCGTCACGACCCCGTCCGGGCCCTGGCGCGGGAAGTCCGACGGGGTGAAGACCTGCACCCAGCCGAACGCCGCGTCGGCCCACAGCTCGGTGCCGCCGCCGTCCCGGGACCCGACGCGGTGCCGGACCCGGCCGTCGGCGCCGCCGTCCGGGCCGTCGCCGGGGGTGCAGCCGCCGAACGCGCTGTCCAGGACCAGCCCGGCGAGCCGGGTCCGGGAGACCGCGCCGTCCAGCGGCCGCGCCGGGCCGTCCGGGAGCTGGTCGCGCAGCGGCAGCTCGGTCCGCGCGGACAGGGTCAGCTCCAGCTCGTCGGTCGGCACGTCACCGACCCGCAGGTACGGGTGGAAGCCGAGGCCGAACGGGACGGGCGCGTCCCCGAGGTTCTCCACCTCGGTGGTGACGGTGAGCCCGTCGCGGCCGACGGCGTAGGTCACCGTGACCCGCACCGGCTGCGGCCAGCCGGGCTGCACCGGCGCGACGGCGGTCAGCGTGATCCGGTCCCCCGCCCGCTCCACCGGGGTCCAGGTCACGTGCCGCAGCAGGCCGTGGATGGCGTTGCCGGCGTCCGGCTCGGTCAGCGCGAGCTGCCTGCGGGTCCCGCGGTGGGTCCAGGCGCCGCCGCGGACCCGGTTCGGCCAGGGCGCGAGCACCGCGCCGGAGCCCTTCGGCGGGCGGGCCGTGGGCGGGTGCGGCTCGACCCGGACCCGGCCGCCCTGGGAGAACCCGGCCAGCGCCGCCCCGACCTCGTCGACCTCGGCCCGGGAGTCGCCGCTGACGATCACGAACCGTTCACCGCACGCGTCCACGTCGGCAGTCTCCGTGATCGCCCCGCTCAGCCGGCCAGCGGGGTGGCGCGGGCGGTGTCGGCGTCGCCGACGACCTCGACCGGGGCGGGCGGCCCCAGCTCGGCGACGGTGAACCCGACGCCCGCGTCGCGGGCGAGGCCGACGACGTGCTCGTGGTGGGTGAACAGCAGCACCTGCGCGGTGGCGGCCAGCTCCCCCAGCACGGCGACGGCGGCGGCGCCGCGCTCGTCGTCGAAGGTCATGAGGACGTCGTCGAACACGACCGGCACCGTCGGCAGCCCGGCGGCGACCCGGTCGGCCTGCAGCTGCTCGATCCCGGCCAGGCGCAGCGCCAGGTGCACCTGGTCGGCGGTGCCCTCCGAGAGCCGGGTCGGGGCGAGCTCCTCGCCGTCGGCGCGCACCGCGACCAGGCTGCGTCCGGCGCCGCCCGCCTCGGCCGGGGGCCGCAGCGCGACGAACCGGCCGCCGGTGAGGCGTTCGAGCACCACCCCGGCACGGACCAGCAGCGGGGAGGCGTGGCTGCGCTCGTAGGCCTCCAGCTCGCGGCGCAGGATCTCGCGCTGCAGGTGCAGCACCAGGTAGCGCTCCGCGGCGTCGGCGACGCCGGCCAGCTCGGACTGGGCGCGGGCGTGCAGCTCGGCGGCCCCCTCGGCCTCCTCCAGCTCGCGGCGCCGGGCCCGCAGCCCGCCCAGCTGCTCGCGCACCTCGTCCTGCTCGGCGCCGAGGTCGCGCTCGTGGGTCTCGGCCCGGTCGAGCGCCTCGGTCAGCGCGCCGGGCTCGGTGTCCGGGGCGGCGGCGACCAGCTCGACGGCGTCGAGGTCGGGGGCGGCGGCGGCCAGCAGCCGCTCCTGCTCGGCGATGCGGACGTCGAGCCCGGCGACGTGCGCGCCGCGCTGTGCCGCGGCCTCCAGCCCGCCCGGCTCCGGGGCCTCGGTCAGCGCCAGCTCGACGGCGAGCCGGTCCAGCACCGCGGTGGCCGCGGCCGCGCTGCGGGCGGCCCGGGTGACGTCGTCCTCGGCGGCGGCGATGCCGTCGTCGAGGTGGCCTGCCGACACCGCGGCCTTGGTGACCTCGCGGACGCGGTCGGCGAGCTCGCCGAGCCGGTCCGCGGCCGCGGTGCCGGTCGGTGCGGGCTCGAGGTGCCGCTCCACCAGCGCGACGACGGCCCGGCCGTGGGCGGCGACGGAGCGCTCCAGGCGGCGGGCCTCCTCGTCGTCCTGGCGGGCGAGCGCCCCCGCGGTGCGGGCGTCGGCGACGGTGTCGCGGCGGGTGTCCCAGCCCGCGGGCTCCAGGTCGGTGGGCAGCCCGGCGCCGCGCAGCGCGAACCGCCAGCGCTGGGTGGCCAGCTCCCGCTCGTGGCGGGCGGCGTCGGCCGCTCCCCCGGCGCGTTCGGCCTCGCTGCGCAGCCGGGCCAGCAGCACCCGCCGGTCCCGGGCGTGCTCGGCCTCGGTGGCGAGGTCGGCGGCCGCGACGAGCAGCACGTCCAGCGGGGCGCCGTCGCGCGGGCGCCCGGCCGCGGCGAGCGCGGAGCCCAGCGCCCGTTCCTGCACCTCGGCCTGGTCGCGCAGCCGGGCCAGGCGCTCGTCGGCGCGGGCGGCGTCGTCCTCGGCGCGGGCGGCCTCGGCCAGCGCGGCGACGACGGCGTCGGCGTCGTCCGGGTCGGGGACGGCGACGCCGTGCGCCCGCCACAGCGTCGCCCAGGCCGCGCCGGCGGCGGCGGTGCGCTCCCCGGCCACGGCGGAGGCGGCCGCGGTGCGGGCGGCCTCGGCGTCGGCGGTGTCGAGCTCGGCGTCGCGGTGGGCCAGCTCGGCGACCCGGTCCGCGGAGGCGATCATGTCGTCGGCGACCCGGTCGGCCCCGGCGAGCGCGGCGGACAGCCTGCCCGCGGCCGCGGCGGCGCCGTCCGGCCCCGCGGCGAGCAGCTGCTCCAGCGCGGTGTCGCGGGCGGCGCGGGCCGCGGCGAGCGCGTCCGCGCCGACCGGGCGGCCGTCGGCGGCCACCCCGTCGCGGGCGGCCCGGGCGCGGTGCGCGCGGTCCGCGGCGTCCGCGGCGGCCCGCTCGGCGCCGCGCTGGTCCTGCTCGGCGGTGCGCAGTGCGGCCCGCAGCTCCCGGACCTCGCGGCGCGGCGGGGCCAGCACGCCCCGGGTGCCGGGGGTGCCGTCGGGAGTGCCGCGGTACCCGGCCGCGGCGAGCGCCTCGGCGCGCCGGGTGCGGGCGCCGTCACGGTCGGCGACGGCGGAGCGGCACAGCGCGGCGGCGGAGCCATCGGCCTCGATCGCGCGGCGGACCTCGGCGACCCGGCCGACCCGGTCGGCGTCGAGACCGCCCGGGACGTCGGCCACCTCGCGGACCTCGGCGAGCGCGTCGGTGTGCAGCCGCTCCGCGCGGGTCTGCTCGGCGAGCGCCTCGGTGAGGCGGCGGGCGTGCTCGTCGAGGTCGCGGGCCCGGTCGGCCGGCAGGTGGACGGCGGCGAGCCGGTCGGCGGGGCTGCGCCCGTCCTCGGCGACCAGCCCGGCCAGCGCGGTCTCGGCACGGCGGTGGGCCTCGGCGGCGTCGGCGCGCAGCCGGGCCGCCCGCTCGGCGTCGGCGCGGCGGGCCTGGGCGGCGGACTCCAGCTCGCGGACGCGGGTGGCGTCGGCGAGCAGGTCCTCGTCGAGGTCGAGCTCGGCGCGGCGGGCCCGCAGCGCGTCGGCGGTGGCGCGGTGCTCGTCGCGGGCGGTCTCGGCGTCGGCCAGCGCGGCGGTGGCGTGGGTGTACTCCTCCAGCGAGGCCGCGTCGAGGGCGGCGCCGGTCGCGCACAGGGCGGCGCGTTCGGCGCGCAGCGCGGCCAGCTCCCGGGCCGGGTCCTGGCCGCGGACGGCCTGCCGGGCCCGGTCCGCCGCCCCCGCCGCCCCGCGACGGGTGCGGGTCAGCTCCGCGGCGCGGCGCTCGAGCCGGGCGATCTCCTCGGCCAGTGCGGTGACCTCGCCGGCCCGCGACACCCGCTCCCCCACGGCCTTCTCGGTCTCGGTGAACCGGGCGAACGCCGCGCGCACCTCGACCGACCGGTTGCCCCGGTGGTCCTTGAACAGGGCGTCGGCCTCGGTGTCCAGCGCGGCGATCAGGGCGCGGGCGTCGCGGCCGCTGCGGGCGGTGAAGACCAGCTCGGCGAGGTCCCCCTCCCCCGCGCACAGTGCCCGGCCGCCCTCGCGCAGCTCCTCGTGGCCGAGCCCGAAGCCCTCCCGCCAGCGGCGCCGGGCGTCGGCACCGGACTCGCCCCAGGGCGCGTCGGCGACGGCGCCGGTGTCGTCGTGCAGGCCGCGGGTGGTGCGGCGCAGCACGGTCTCGCCGGAGGGACCGGCGACCCGGGCCGACACGGCCAGCCGCGACGGGCCGACGGCGTAGGCGTGGCGCACCGGGCGGGGCATCCCCCACAGCAGGTCGGACAGGGCGTCGAGCAGGGTGGTCTTGCCGGCCTCGTTGGGCCCGGACACGATCGTCAGACCGTCGCCGAGGGTCAGCTCGCGACCCTCGTAGGCGCCGTAGCGCTCCAGGACCAGGGTGCGCAGCCGCGCGGTCGTGCTCACGACCCGGCCATCCGGGCCAGCAGCTGCTGCTCGGCCTGGCGGGCCAGCGCGGCGAGGCGCTCGTCGTCGCGCAGGTCCAGCAGGCCCGCCTCGCGCAGCCGGCGGCCGACCTCGCGTTCCAGCGGGGCGGCGAGCTCGCGGATCCGGTCCGGCTCGGCGGCCAGGCCGGCCGCGGCGGCGGACACCGCGGCGGTCAGCTCCGGGTCGACGGCGAGCGCCCCGGCGGGCGGGCGGGTGCGGTTGCGGACCTTCTCCAGCACCGCGCCGCAGCGCTCGGCGAGCAGCTCCAGCTCGGTGCGGACCCCCTCGGCGGAGGTGAGGTCCGCGGCGGCCGGCCCGGCGCCGTGCAGCGTCACCTGGGCGACGACGGTGCGCGGCGCGGCGGCGGCGCACCGCTCGCGCAGCGTGGACTCGACGGCCTCGTAGACCTCGTCGGCGCCGCCGAGCCCGGCGATGTCGACCTCGACGAGCTCCCAGCGGGCGACGTCGAGGACCAGCGGGGTGACCGTCGCCCACCGCTCGGGGGCGGCGTCGACGAGCAGGGCGCCCTTCGCGCCGCGCTCCTGCGGGTGGCGGCCCTGCAGGTTCCCGGAGAACCAGGCCGGGTGCGGGCCCTCGCAGACGGCGCGCTGCTCGTGCACGTGGCCGAGGGCGAAGTACTCGTAGCCGCAGCCGGACAGGTCCTCGGGGCGGCAGGGGGCGTAGGTGTCGTGCCGGTCGTCGCCCTGCACCGAGGTGTGCAGCATCCCGACGTTGACCAGGCCGGGGATGCGGTCGGGGTAGGCGGGGACGAGGTTCTCCAGCACCGCGCGGCGGGCGAAGCCCTGGCCGTGCACGGCGAGGCCGAGGTCGTCGTCGACGACGGTCTCGGGGGCGTCCACCGAGAGCCGGTGGGTGTTGGGCGGGAGCCGCAGCGACCGGGTGATCTCGGACTCGGCGTCGTGGTTGCCGCTGATGAGGAACACCGGGATGCCCTCGTCGTGCAGCCGCGACAGCTGCCGGACGAAGAACGCGCCGGTCGCGTAGTCCTTCCAGTCGCCGTCGTAGACGTCGCCGGGCAGCACCAGCGCCTCGGCCCGGGAGTCGACGACCGCGTCGACGAGGTTCTCGCAGGCCCGCCGGGTCGCCGCGCGCAGCGTCGCGGCGAGCTCGGAGTCGCCGAGCCGCGACAGGCCGCGCAGCGGGCTGTCGAGGTGCAGGTCGGCGGCGTGCACGAAGCGCACGGAGGAACTCCCGGAGCGGTCGGGTACGGGGAACCGCCGAGTCTAGGACGGGGCCCCCACCGTTCCCCGCCGCGACACCGCCCGCCCGCTCACCGATGACGACGTCGCAGGTCAGGTGGGGCGGGCCACACAGCGGCGCCGGTCACGTTCCGGTGTCCGGATGATGGCCGGTGGGTAGATCCTGGCCGTCCGATCCCGAGAGAGAGCCGCGAGGTCGAGCCCGATGATCCAGCTCTGCGAGCGCTGCTTCGCCCCCGTCGACGCCGCGACCGAACGCGTCTACCGGTTGTCCCACATCGAGTCGGCCGACGCGGCCGGCGAGGTGACCTGGCGCGAGGCCGTCGTGCACGTCGCGGCGTGTGTCCCCGCGGGCACCGTCGTCCCGGCCGGGCGGTGGGCCGCGTGATCCGGGACGCGCTGTGCGAGCGCTGCCTCAACCCGATCGACCCCACCCGCGAGCCGCTGCGGCTGAGGACCCACGGCGGGACCGCGGCCGACGGCGGACCGGCCCGCAGCTTCGTGCACGCCCTGCCCTGCGTGCGCCCGGACACCGGTGACTGGGACCGCGGTCGTCGTGGCCTGTCGCCGGCCGCGGTGCGGCACGCCGCGGCCCGCGCCGACCACCGCTGACCCGGCTCAGCCCGCCCGGCGCCGGTGGTGGGCGTTGCGGGCGCGCAGGACCACCGTCGCGAGCAGCGCCGCGAGCAGCGAGCCGCACAGCACCCCGATCTTGACGTGGTCGTCCTGCGGGGTCCCGGTCCCGAACGCGAGCTCGCCGACCAGCAACGACACGGTGAACCCGATCCCGGCGAGCTGCGCGAGGCCGAGCAGGTCCCACCAGGACAGGTCGTCGGACAGCTCGGCCCGGGTGAACCGCTGCACCAGCCAGGTGGAGCCGAGCACGCCCACGGTCTTGCCGACCACCAGGCCGGCGACGATGCCGAGGGTGACGGTGTCGACCAGGGCCGCGCCGAACCCACCGCCGTCACCGTCACCGCCGACCACCGTGACCCCGGCGGCGAAGAACGCGAACACCGGCACCGCGAAACCGGCCGACACCGGGCGCCAGCGGTGCTCGAAGTGCTCCGACAGCGACACCCCGTGCACCCGGCGCCGCCCCAGGACCGGCACCGCGAACCCGAGCAGGACCCCGGCGACGGTGGCGTGCACTCCCGAGGAGTGGACCAGCACCCAGGTGACCGCGGCGAGCGGCAGCAGCACCCACCGGGACCGGACCCCGCGCTGCACGGCCAGGGTGAACAGCGCGAGCGGGACGAGCGCACCGAGCAGCGCGGGAACCGACAGCTGCTCGGTGTAGAACACGGCGATGATCGTGATGGCCAGCAGGTCGTCGACGACGGCGAGGGTGAGCAGGAAGGTCCGCAGCGCGGTGGGCAGGTGCGTCCCGATGACGGCGAGCACCGCGAGCGCGAACGCGATGTCGGTGGCGGTCGGGATCGCCCAGCCGACCAGGGCCCCGGGGTTCGCGAGGTTGATCGCGACGTAGATCAGCGCGGGCACCGCCATGCCGCCGACGGCCGCCGCGACCGGGAGCAGCGCCGTGCGCGGGTCGCGCAGGTCACCGGCCAGGAACTCGCGTTTGAGCTCCAGCCCGACGACGAAGAAGAAGATCGCCAGCAGGCCGTCGGCGGCCCACGTCGCGAGCGACAGGTCCAGGTGCAGCGCGGCGGGCCCGACGGTGAGCTCGGACAGCGCGGTGTAGGCGTCGCGCCAGGGCGAGTTGGCGAACAGCAGCGCGACCGCGGCCGCCACGACGAGCAGGACGCCCCCGACGGTCTCGGTGCGCAGCACGTCGCCGACGCGGCGGGCGGTACGGGAGGCGTTCACGGGGCTCCGGGGAGGTCGGGCGGGCAGGAGACATCGCTCGCCGACCAGACTTCCCGGCACACCGGAGGGGACCCTACCCTCCCGGCCCCGGGGGCGGACCCCTCGTCCCGCCCCCGGGCGCCGGTCAGCCGAGGGCCGCGGCCGCGGCCGCCAGCCCGCGGATCCGGTCGACGTCCCCGGCCGCGACGGCGTCGGCCGGGGTGAGCCAGGAGCCCCCGACGCAGGAGACGTTGGGCAGGGCCAGGTAGCCCGGTGCCGAGTCGACGGTGATCCCCCCGGTCGGGCAGAACCGCAGGTCCGGCAGCGGCCCGGCGACCGACGTCAGGAACGGGCGCCCGCCCGCGGCCTCGGCGGGGAAGAACTTGCAGGCGGTGTGGCCGCGCTCGGCGACGGCCATCATCTCCGAGATCGTCGCGGTGCCGGGCAGGAAGTCCAGCCCGGAGTCCTCCATCGCGTCGAGCAGCCGCGGCGTCGCACCGGGGCTGACCAGGAAACGGGCGCCCGCGTCGACCGAGGCGCGGACGTCGTCGGGGGTGCGGACGGTCCCGGTGCCGACGATGGCGTCGGGCACCTCGGCCGCGATCCGGCGGACGGCCTCGAGCGCGGCCGGGGTCCGCAGGGTCACCTCGATGACCGGCAGCCCGCCGTCGACCAGGGCACGGGCGAGCGGGACGGCCGACGCGGCGTCGGGCAGCACGACGACGGGGACGACGGGGGCCAGCTCCAGCAGCTTCTCGCTCATGGTTCCTCTCGGACGGGACGGTCTCTCAGTGGGGCAGGACGACGGTCGCGCCGGTGTCGGCGGGCCCGACGGCGGCGCGGAACGCGGCGAACAGCTCGCGTCCGGTGCCGGTCGTCGGACCGGACGGGCCTGCGGGCCGGGCGGGCTCGCGGGCGTCGAACTCGTCGGCGTCGACCAGCAGGGACAGGGTGCCGTTCAGGGTGTCCAGGCGTACCAGGTCGCCGTCGCGCACGTTCCGCAGCGGTCCGCCCTGCGCGGCCTCCGGGGTGACGTGCAGCGCGGCGGGGACCTTGCCCGAGGCGCCGGACATGCGGCCGTCGGTGACGATCGCGACCTGGTGCCCGCGGTCCTGCAGCAGCCCCAGCGCGGGGGTCAGCTTGTGCAGCTCGGGCATGCCGTTGGCGCGCGGTCCCTGGTACCGGACGACGGCGACGAGGTCACGCCCGTCGAGCTCGCCCGCGGCGAACGCGGCCAGCAGGTCGTCCTGGTCGTCGAAGACCACGGCCGGGGCCTCGACGACGCGGTGGTCGGGCTCGACGGCGGAGGTCTTGACCACCGAGCGGCCCAGGTTGCCGTGCAGCACGCGCAGCCCGCCGTCCGGGGAGAACGGGTCGGCGACCGAGCGCAGCACCGACTTGTCCAGGCTCTCCGTGGCGCCCTCACGCCACACGAGGGTGTCCCCGTCGAGGAAGGGCTCGCGGGTGTAGCGGGTCAGGCCGGGGCCGTCGACGGTGCGGACGTCGTCGTGGGCCAGGCCGTGGTCGAGCAGCTCGCGGATCAGCAGCGCCGTGCCGCCGGCGGCGTGGAAGTGGTTCACGTCGGCCTTGCCGTTGGGGTAGATCCGGGCCAGCAGCGGCACGACGGCGGACAGGTCCGAGAAGTCGTCCCAGGTGATCTGCACGCCCGCGGCGGCGGCCATCGCGACCAGGTGCATCGTGTGGTTGGTGGAGCCGCCGGTGGCCAGCAGCGCGACGATCCCGTTGACCACGGCCTTCTCGTCGACGACCGCACCCATCGCCTTGTCCGGGTCACCCGCGGCGTCGAGCGCGCGGCGGGCGACCTCGTCGGTCAGGGCGTCGCGCAGCGCGGTGCCGGGGTTGACGAACGACGACCCCGGCAGGTGCAGGCCCATGACCTCCATCAGCAGCTGGTTGGAGTTCGCGGTGCCGAAGAAGGTGCAGGTGCCGGGGCCGTGGTAGCTGGCCGACTCGGCCTCGAGCAGCTCGGCGCGGCCGGCCTCGCCCGCGGCGAACGCCTGCCGGATGCGGGCCTTCTCCTTGTTCGGCAGGCCCGAGGTCATCGGGCCGGCGGGGGCGAGCAGCACCGGCAGGTGCCCGAAGGACAGCGCGCCCATCACCAGCCCGGGGACGATCTTGTCGCAGACCCCGAGCAGCACCGCGGCGTCGAACATGTCGTGGCTCAGTGCGACGGCGGTGGACAGGGCGATGACGTCGCGGGAGAACAGCGACAGCTCCATGCCGGCGCGGCCCTGGGTGATGCCGTCGCACATGGCGGGGACCCCGCCGGCGACCTGGGCGACCCCGCCCGCGTCGCGGGCCGCGGCCTTGATCCGCGCGGGGTAGGTCTCGAACGGCTGGTGGGCCGAGAGCATGTCGTTGTAGGCAGTGACGATGCCGATGTTGCGGGCGGGCGACGCGGTGAGCGTCAGCTTGTCCGGCCCGCACGCGGCGACGGCGTGGGCGAGGTTGGCGCAGCCGAGGTCGGCGCGGCCGGGGCCGGCGGCGGGCCCCGCGGCGGCGGCCGCGCGGATGCGCTCGAGGTAGGCGGCGCGGGTGGTGGCCGAGCGGGCGGTCACCCGCCGGGTGACGGCGTCGACGACGGGGTGCAGCGGGACGGAAGCGGTCACGGTACGTCGATCTCCAGGTGGTGGGGTGCGTGGCGAACCGTTCGATAAGCACTCTACCGACTTACTTATGTACTCACAAGACGTTAGTGAGACCCGATCAGCGTTTTACCAGGTCGAAGCCCTGTGGTTCACTGGACGAATGCGAGGACGCACCCCGACCAGCGCGCCCGCCACGGCGGGCGAGATCTTCCGGCTGGTCCGGGACGGCGTGGCCGGGACCCGGACCGAGATCGGTCGCGAGACCGGCCTGTCCCGGACCGCGGTCGCCGCGCGCGTCGACCGGCTGCTCGCCGACGGCCTGGTCACCGAGGTGGTCGGCGCCGCCGCGACCGGCGGACGACCCGCCGCGCGCCTGGAGTTCAACGCCGCGGGCGGCACCGTGCTGGCGCTGTCGGTCGGCGTCAGCCGGTCCAAGGCCGCCGTGTGCGACCTGTCCGGCGCCGTGCTCGCCGAGGAGGTCGTGGACATCCCCGCCTCCGCCGGGCCGGAGCATCTGCTCTCCGAGGCGGTCATCCGGCTGGAGAAGCTGCTGCTCACCGCCGGGGTCGACGACGCGACGATCCGCGGCATCGGGCTGTCGATCCCCGGCACCGTGGACGGCGCGCAGGGCTGGTCGGTGGGCGTCCCCGCGCTGCCCGGCTGGGAGCGGATCGCGCTGCCGCCGCTGCTCACCGCCCGCTTCCCCGCCCCGGTGCTGGTCGACAACGACGTGAACGTCATGGCCCTGGCCGAGCACGACGCCCACCCCGACGTCGACGACCTGCTGATGGTCAAGATCGGGTCCGGGGTCGGCGCCGGGCTCGTCTGCGGCGGGGTGCTGCAGCGCGGCGCCTGGGGTGCGGCGGGCGAGATCGGGCACACCCCGGTCCACGACGGGCCGGGCATCGGCTGCGGCTGCGGCAACATCGACTGTCTGGAGGTGCTGGCCTCGGGCCGCGCCCTGGTGCGCGACCTCGCCGAGTGCGGGCAGCCGGTCACCGCGATCGCCGACGTCGTCGCGCTGGTCAAGCAGGGCCACCCGGACGCGGTGCGGCTGGTGCGCATCGCCGGGCGCCGGCTCGGCGAGGTCCTCGCCGCCGCGGTGAACCTGGTCAACCCCGCGCTGGTCGCGATCGGCGGGGACCTGGTCGGGGCGTTCGACCCGCTCGTCGCGGGTGTGCGGGAGGCGATCTACCGGCGCTCGATGGCCGCGGCCACCCAGAACCTGCGCATCGAGCCGGGCCTGCTCAGCGGGCGGTCGGGCGTGATGGGCTGCGCGATCCTGGTGCTCGACGAGGTGCTCTCCCCCGGCTCCGTCGACGCCGCCCTGTCGGCCTGAGCCGCTCAGCGGTGCGGCGCGCGGAGCAGGTCGAACCGCATCGTGCGCGACAGCGTGAACCCCATCGCCTCGTAGAGCCGGATCGCGCCGTGGTTGTCCGCGGCCGCGTGCAGCACCGGGCGCTCGCCGCGGGCGACGATCCCGGCGGCGACGGCGTCGACCAGCCGGCGGGCCAGCCCCCGGCCCCGGAACTCCGGGTCGGTGCAGACCGCGCTGATCTCGGTCGCCCCGGCGGCGCCGTCGCCGCCGATGCGCATGCGCTCCCCCGCCATCGCGACCAGCCGGCCGTCGTGGCGGACGCCGAGGTAGCGGCCCAGCTCGGCGGTGCGCGCCAGCCAGGGCCCGGGCCGGGTGCGGCCGGTCAGCTCCGCCATCTCCGCCCGGTCCGGCGGCCCCAGCTCGACGAGGTCGTCCGCGGCCGCGCCCGGCACCGCGGCGCCGTCCATCTGTACCCCGGGGAACGCGCGCAGCAGCTCCCAGCCCGCCGGGATCCGCGGCGGCCCGGCGGCGGCGCGCACCACCACGACCTCGCTGCCCGGCGCGCAGAGCGCCGCGAGATCGGCCCAGTCCCCGGCGCGGCCGTGCCCGTCGGCGTCGAGCGGGAGCGCCGCGAACGGCGACACCTCCGGGTCGAAGCGCACCGCGGCACCGCGGGTCGCGCCGAAGCCGGCCAGCCGCCCGCGCAGGGCGGAGGCCACCGGGTCGGTCAGGGCGGTGTCGAGGCAGTCGGGGGCGTCGGGCACGGCCGTCATCGTGCCCCGGCGCCCCGGCCGTCCGGCGCAGGGGTCGGCTACCGTGCCCGCGCCCCCGGCCACCCGCCGCGCACCCACCTCCCGACCAGCACCCTCGTTCGACCGGAGCCGCCATGTCCACCGTCGCCGACGCCTTCGCCACCCGTCACGGGGCGGCCCCGACCGGGGTCTGGTTCGCCCCCGGGCGGGTCAACCTGATCGGCGAGCACACCGACTACAACGACGGCTTCGTGCTGCCCTTCGCGCTGCCGCACCGGGCCGTCGTCGCCGCGGCACCCGCGACCGGGGGCCGCAGCCGGGTCCGCTCGGTGCAGGAGCCGGGCGCCCCGGTGGAGTTCTCCGCGGCGTCGGTGGTGCCGGGCGAGGTGCCCGGCTGGGCGGCCTACGTGGCCGGGACCTGCTGGGCGTTCCGCGAGGCCGGCTACCCGGTGGGCGAGGTGGAGCTGGAGCTGGACTCCGACGTGCCGGTCGGGGCCGGGCTGTCGTCGTCGGCGGCGGTGGAGTGCGCGGTCGGCGTCGCGCTCGCCGGGCTCGCCGGGGCCGACGTCGACCCGACCACGCTGGCCCGGATCGCGCGGCGCGCGGAGAACGAGTTCGTCGGCGCCCCCACCGGCGGCATGGACCAGATGGCCTCGATGCACGGCCGCGCCGGCCGGCTGGTGTTCCTCGACACCCGCGACGACACCGTCGAGCTGGTCCCCTTCGACCTGCCGGCGCACGACCTGGAGCTGCTGGTCATCGACACCCGGGCGCCGCACGCGCACGCCTCGGGCGAGTACGGCGCCCGGCGCGCCGACTGCGAGGCCGCGGCCGCCGCCCTCGGCGTCCCGGCCCTGCGGGACGCGGGCCCGGACGACCTGCCCCGGATCGCCGACGAGCGGATCCGCCGCCGGGCCCGGCACATCGTGACCGAGAACGCCCGGGTCACCGAGACCGTGCGGCTGCTGTCCGGCGGCGCGGACCCGCGGGCGATCGGGCCGCTGCTCGACGCGTCGCACACCTCGATGCGCGACGACTTCGAGATCACCGTCCCGCACGTCGACGTGGCCGTCGAGGCGGCCCGCGACGGCGGCGCGACCGGCGCGCGGATGACCGGCGGCGGCTTCGGCGGCTGCGTGATCGCGCTGGTCGAGGCCGACGGGGCGGCCGCGGTCACCGCCTCGGTGCGGGAGGCCTACGCGCAGCGCGGCTGGGCCGAGCCGGTCGTGTTCCCGGGCACGCCGTCGGACGGGGCGGACCGGCTGGCCTGACCGGGGACCCCTTCCGCCTTTCGCGAGCGGAACGGAATCGGTACAGTACGGAAGTGCCCCGTCACGCGGGCCCTGGCACCGCTCGACCCGCACCCGTTCGCTTACCGAGGAGACGGCTCGTGCCGCACCCCCTTCCCGTCATGGACCCCGCCGACGTCGTCGTGTTCGGCGGCACCGGCGATCTCGCGATGCGCAAGCTGCTGCCCGCGCTCTACCTCCGCGACCGCGACGGCCAGCTCGCCGACGACACCCGCATCGTCGCCGTGTCCCGTTCCGGGCTCGACGACCCCGGCTACCGCGACAAGGTCGACTCCGAGCTGCGGCGCACCGCGCCGCGCTGGGCCGGCCCCGACGCCTGCGCCGACGACGCGCAGCACCACCGCTTCCTGGACCGGCTGCACCACGTGACCCTCGACGTCGCCGACGACGACTGGTCGCTGCTGTCGGAGCTGATCGGGGCGCCCTCCCCGGGGCGCACCCGGGTGCTCTACCTCGCCTCCGCCCCGCAGCTGTTCGGGCGGATCTGCGTCGGCAGCGCGGCCGCCGGCATCGTCGACGACCGCACCCGCGTCGTGCTGGAGAAGCCGCTGGGCACCGACCTGGCCTCGGCGCAGGCGATCAACGACGAGGTCGGCTCGGTCTTCGCCGAGGAGCAGATCTACCGGATCGACCACTACCTCGGGAAGGAGACGGTGCAGAACCTGCTGGTCCTGCGCTTCGGCAACTCCCTGTTCGAGCCGCTGTGGAACGCCTCGCAGATCGACCACGTGCAGATCACCGTCGCCGAGTCGATCGGCGTCGGGAACCGCGCGGACTACTACGACGGCTCCGGCGCGCTGCGCGACATGGTGCAGAACCACCTGCTGCAGCTGCTGTGCCTGGTCGCGATGGAGCCGCCCGCCAAGATCGACGGCGAGGGCGTGCGCGACGAGAAGCTCAAGGTCCTGCAGTCGCTGCGGCCGCTCGACGGCCCCGACGTCGTGCGCGACACCGTGCGCGGGCAGTACGCCGAGGGCCTCGTCGACGGCACCGCGGTGCCCGGCTACGCCACCGAGCTGGCCGAGTCCCGCGCCGGGACCCCGCGCGAGCGGGAGCGCTCCTCCACCGAGACCTTCGTGGCGCTGCGCGCCGAGGTCGCCAACTGGCGCTGGGCGGGGGTGCCGTTCTACCTGCGCACCGGCAAGCGGCTGGCGACGCACGCGTCGGAGATCGTGGTGCAGTTCAAGCCGGTCCCGCACTCGATCTTCCCGGCGTTCGGTGAGGAGATCCCGGCCAACCGGCTCGTCCTGCGGCTGCAGCCCGACGAGGGCGTCCGCCTGCACATGACGGCCAAGCAGCCCGGTCCCGGCGGGATCCGCCCGATCCCGGCGCCGCTGGACCTGAGCTTCGCCCGCACCTTCGGCGACCGGCTGCCCGACGCCTACGAGCGGCTGCTCATGGACGTGCTGCGCGGCAACCCGACGCTGTTCATGCGCCGCGACGAGATCGAGGCCGCGTGGCGGTGGGCCGAGCCGATCCTGCGGACCTGGGAGGCGACCGACCAGCGGCCGCGGCCCTACACCGCGGGCAGCCACGGCCCGGCCTCGGCCACCGCGCTCATCGAGCGCGACGGCCGGGCCTGGCACGAGGACTACTGACCGGGGACGTCCTGCCCCGCGGGCTGCCACACCGCGGTCTCCGGGGCACGGCAGCGGCCGTCGCTGTAGAGGTGCGAGTCCGGGAAGTGCCGGGCCGCCAGCGCCTCCCCGACGATGATCACGGCGGTGCGCTGGATCCCGGCCTCGTCGACGGCCTTGGGCATCTGCTCCAGGGTCCCGCGCAGCACGATCTCGTGCGCACGCGACGCGTGCGCCACCACCGCGGCCGGGCAGTCACCGCCGTAGGAGGGGGCCAGGGCGTCGACGACCTCGGCGATGCGGTGCACGGCCAGGTGCAGCACCACGGTGCCGCCGGCGGCACCCAGCTTGTCGAGTCCCTCGTTCTCCGGCATCGGCGTCGCGCGCGCCGCGATCCGGGTGAGGGTGACGGTCTGGGCGACCGTGGGGACGGTGAGCTCGCGGCCCAGCGCCGCGGCCGCCGCCGCGTAGGCGGGGACGCCGGGGCACACGTCGTAGGGCACGCCCTCGGCCTCGAGCCTGCGCATCTGCTCGGCCATCGCGGAGAACACCGACGGGTCGCCGGAGGCGAGCCGGGCGACGTCGAGCCCGTGCCGGTGGGCGCGGACCATCTCGTCGAGGATCTCGTCGAGCGTCATCAGCGCGGTGTCGACGGTGCGGGCGCCGGGCGGACAGATCTCCAGCATCTCCGGCGGCACCAGGCTGCCCGCGTAGAGGCAGACCGGCGCGGCCGCGATGAGGTCGCGGGCCCGCAGCGTCAGCAGGTCGACCGCAC
Source organism: Pseudonocardia sp. TMWB2A (assembly GCF_017312135.1). NCBI lineage: Bacteria > Bacillati > Actinomycetota > Actinomycetes > Pseudonocardiales > Pseudonocardiaceae > Pseudonocardia > Pseudonocardia sp. TMWB2A. The sequence continues at coordinate 3,667,004 of NZ_QKQY01000002.1, read as the reverse complement.
CGGGTCCGGCCCCGATGAAGTGCACCGTCACAGCTCGGTCCTCACAGCACGTTCCTCCAGCTCCACAGGGTCACGGGCATGGCGGGGCGCCATCCGTGGAAGCCGCCGACGGGGACGGCGCGGGCGACCTGCACCCGTACGAGGTCCCCGCCGTGCGCGGCGTGGGCGGCGGCCAGCGCCGCCTCGGTCTGGACGGTGACCGCGTTGGCGACCAGGCGTCCGCCCGGGCCCAGCGCGGCCAGGCAGGCGTCGAGGACGCCCGCGCGGGTCAGCCCGCCGCCGACGAACACGACGTCGGGCCGTTCCAGCCCGGCCAGCACGTCCGGCGCGGGACCGGTCACCACCCGCAGGCCGGGGACGCCGAGCGCCGCGGCGTTGGCGGCGACCCGGTCGGCGCGCTCGGGGCGGGTCTCGACGGCGATCGCGCGGCACCGCGGGTGCGCCCGCATCCACTCGATGCCGATCGACCCGGACCCGGCGCCGACGTCCCACAGCAGCTCCCCCGCGCGCGGCGCGAGGTGGGCGAGGGTGACGGCGCGGACCTCGCGCTTGGTGAGCTGACCGTCGTGGTCGTAGGTGTCGTCGGGCAGGCCGGGCGTCTCCCCCGGCGGGACCAGCCCGGCGTCGGGGACGCACTCGAGCGCGACGACGTTCAGCGCGTCCGCGTCGCCCCGCCAGGCCGCGGCGGTGGCCGACACCCGGCGCTCGTCGGGCGCGCCGAGCCGCTCCAGCACCGTCATCCGCGAGCCGCCCCATCCGGCGCCGGCGAGCAGCCCGGCGATCTCGGTGGGTGACCCGGCTCCGGCCGAGAGCACGACCAGCCGGGCGCCCGGGGCCAGCGCGCGGCGCAGCGCGTCGAGCGGGCGGCCGACGACGCTCAGTACCGCCACGTGCTCCGAGCCCCAGCCCAGCCGGGCGCAGGCCAGCGCCACCGACGACGGGTGGGTCAGCACCCGCAGCCGGTCCGGCCCGGCGACGCGGGCCAGCGTGGCGCCGATCCCGAAGAACATCGGGTCGCCGGAGGCGAGCACCGCGACGCGCCGGTCGGCGAGGGAGTCGAGGATCCCCGGCAGCGCCGGGACCAGCGGCGACGGCCACGCCCGGCGCTCCCCCGCCACGTCGGCGGGCAGCAGGTCGAGCTGGCGGGGCCCGCCGAGCAGCACCTCGGCGTCGCGCAGCGCGTCGCGGTGGGTCTCCGGCAGCCCGGCCCAGCCGTCGGCGCCGACCCCGACGACGGTGAGCGGGTCACCCACCGGTCTTGTCCGTGACCCCGGCGGCGTCGAAGGTGGCGACGTCGGCCATCGCCCGCGCCGCGCCCTGCAGCACCGGCAGCGCGAGCAGCGCGCCGGTGCCCTCGCCGAGGCGCATGTCGAGCTCCAGCAGCGGCGCGAGGCCGAGGTGGTCGAGGGCGAGCGCGCCGCCCGGCTCGGCGGAGCGGTGCCCGCCCAGGCAGTAGCCGACGACGTCCGGCGCGAACGCGGCGGCGACCAGGGCGGCGGAGCCGGCGATGACGCCGTCGAGCACCACCGGGGTGCGCAGCGCGGCGGCGCCCAGGACGAACCCGGCCAGCCCCGCGTGCTCCAGCCCGCCGACGGCGGCGAGCACCCCGAGCGGGTCGGCCGGGTCGGGCCGGTGCAGCTCCAGGGCGCGGCGCACGACGTCGGTCTTGCGGGCCAGGGTCTCGTCGTCGACGCCGGTGCCGCGCCCGGTCGCGACGGCCGGGTCGGCGCCGGTGAACGCGCACACCAGCGCGGCCGCGGCGGTGGTGTTGGCGATGCCCATGTCCCCGGTGAGCAGGCAGCGGTTCCCCGCGGCGACCAGGTCGCGGGCGACCTCGATGCCGTGCTCGAGCGCGGCGCGGGCCTGCTCGCGGGTCATGGCCGGGCCGGTGGTCATGTCGGCGGTGCCGCGGGCGACCTTGCGGGGCAGCAGGCCGGGCACCGGGTCGAGCTCGGCGGCCACCCCGACGTCGACGACGAGCACCTCCGCCCCGAGCTGGCGGGCGAACGCGTTCACCACCGCACCGCCCGCGGTGAAGTTCGCGACCATCTGTGCGGTGACCTCCTGCGGCCACGGGGTGACGCCCTGGGCGTGCACGCCGTGGTCACCGGCGAAGATCGCGACCGCGGCCGGGGACGGCACCGGCGGCACCTCGGCACCGGCGATCCCGGCGAGCGCGACGGCCACGTCCTCCACCCGGCCGAGCGCGCCGCGCGGCTTGGTCATCCGGTCGAGCCGGTCGCGGGCCGCGGACCGGGCGACGTCGTCGACCGGTGCGACGGCGTCCACGGTGGACTCCAGCAGCGCGGTGGGCGCGGCGCCGGGCAGCCCGCGGGCGCCCCAGGTGTCCTGGTGCACCGCCCAGTCCAGCGGGCGGCGACGGGCCCAGCCGTGCTGCTCGAGCTCGGGCCGGTCGGGGAAGGCGTCGACGTGGCCGACGCACAGGTAGGCGACGACCTCGACGTGCGCGGGCAGCCCGAGCAGCGCGCCGAGCTCGGTGAGGCCGTCGTCGCCGAAGAACGACACCCAGCCGACGCCGAGGCCCTCGGCGCGGGCGGCCAGCCACAGGTTCTGCACCGCGAGCGCGGCGGAGTAGGGGCCCATCTCGGGGCGTTCGTGGCGGCCGAGGGTGTGCCGGCCGCCGCGGGTGGCGTCGGCGGTCACGACGACGTTCAGCGGGGTCTCACGGATCGCCTCCACCCGGATCGCGCGCAGCGCCTCGGCGCGGGCGGCGGGCAGCGACGCGGCGTAGCGGTCGCGCTGGGCGGAAACGAGGGCGTGCACGCGCTCGCGGACGCCCGCGTCGCGGACCAGGACGAAGTCCCAGGGCTGGGAGAACCCGACGCTCGGGGCGGCGTGCGCGGCCTGCAGGACGCGGGTGAGGACGTCGTCGTCGACCGGGTCGGGCCGGAAGCCGGTGCGGACGTCGCGGCGGGAGTGCAGGACGTCGTAGAAGTCCGTCACGTCGGCATTCCTCCTGCGGTACACGGCTCGGCGACGGATGAGACGACCACACGTCCGTAGAGGTGGTCAACTGTCCCTTCGGGTCGGTCGGGCACCTCACATGTGCCGGATGGGGCATGCTCGACGACCGTGCTCTGCCCCTGCGGTACCGGCCGCCCCGAGGACACCTGCTGCGCCCCCGTGCTCGCCGGGCGCCCCGCTGCCACGGCGGAGGCGCTGATGCGCAGCCGCTACACCGCCTTCGTGCGGGGCGACCGCGCGTACCTGCTGGCCTCGTGGCACCCGTCGACGCGTCCGCGACGGCTGCGGCTGGAGCCGGGTTCGGTGTGGACGGGGCTGCAGATCGTGGCGCGCTCGGGCGGGACGATGTTCTCCACCGACGGGACCGTCGAGTTCCGGGCCCACCGGACGGACGGGGTGCTGGCCGAGCGCAGCCGGTTCGTCCGGGAGGACGGGCGGTGGTTCTACGTCGACGGGGACGTCGGGTAGGCGCCTCATCAGAACTGGGGACTCCCTGCAACACGCCGGTCACCGCCCTCGACATGCCGACCGAACGGACCAGTCGGGTGCGGCCGGGCGGCGGAGATCGGGAGACCATGAACGTGCAGCAGTGGCAGTCCATGTCGGAGCGGGAGCGCGTCGAGTGGGCCCGCTTCCAGGAATGGCAGCACGCACAGTCCCGGCTCGCGCAGTCCCGGATCGCGCAGTCCCGGGTCACGCAGTCTCCGGCCCCGCAGCAGCAGGTGCCCTGGGCCGCGGCGGCCGCCCCGGTGCCTACTCCGCGTCACGTGCAGCTCGGCTCCCGCACCGCCCGGCGTCTGCTGATGGCCGCCTCGTCCGGGATCGTCCTGGTCCTGGCGATGATCGTGATCGCGGCGATCGCCGATCTGGGGGCTCCGTCGACCCGCACCGTCTCCGGTGTCATGACGGTCGTGAGCGGCTCGGGGTCGCTCTATTCGGGCTCCTCCTACGGTGCCTGCACCCTGTCCGGTGGCTACGACGACATCACCGCCGGGACGACCGTGACCGTCCGCGACTCCTCCGGCACGATCGCCGGCGTCGGCGCGCTGGGCAGCGGGACGGGGAGCAGCTACGGGTGCGCCTTCTCGTTCACGGTGGACGACGTCCCGGTCTCGGACTTCTACACCGTGGAGGTGGGCCACCGCGGCGAGGTGACCTTCACCGACGCCGCCGTCCGGGACGGGGACCTCCGGCTCTCCCTGGGATGAGGGGGCGGGCCGCGTCGTCGACGGCGTGCGACCCACACGACGGGGGCTCCGTGGGCGGCCCCATCGACACCGCGCACCGGCGAGCGCCGGGTCCGGAGTCCACCCGACGTACGGGCTGGATATCGAACACATGTTCGAGTACGATCGACGACGTGACCGCGACCCAGGAACCACCCGTCCACGCCACCGGCGTGCCGGGCGGCGGGTTCACGTCCGGTGACCTGGCCCTGCTCCGCCTCCTGGTCGACCAGGTCGTCGACGACGACATCACCGTGCTCTCCGAGGCCGACCTGATCGACCAGATCCGGCAGATCGAGTCCCTGCAGGCCTCCCTCGCCGCGCTCCAGGCGACGCGCATCCGGGCGTTCGCCCAGGCACACGTCGAGAACCGCCTCACCGACGACCGGGCCGACGTCGACGGGCTCCACCGCAGCGTGGTCGCGCAGGTCCAGCTCGCCTGCCGGGTCTCCACGGCCGAGGCCCGCACCCGGGTGGCGAACGCCCGGGACCTGTACGCCGGGTTCGGTCGTGTCCGGGACCTGCACATCGCCGGCGAGCTCAGCGCGGCGAAGGTCTCCGCGATCGCCGTCGAATGCCGCGACCTCGATGCGCGCCGGCGCAGGCAGGTCGATGCCCGCCTCGCCGTGCACGACCTGACCCGGCTCGGCATCGGACGGCTCCGCGCCATGACCCGCCGGCTCGTCGCCGAGATCGCTCCCGACCGGTTCCGCGCCCGGGTCCACGCCGCCCGGGCCGAGCGCCGGGTCACCCTGCGGCCCGCGCCGGACGCGATGAGCTATCTGACCGCCTACGTCCCGGTCGAACAGGGCGCCGCCTGCCTGGCGGCGCTGCAGAAGGCCTTCGTCGAGGTCCAGGTCGACCCGGAACCGCTGACCCGTACCCGCGGGCAGGTCCTGGCCGACACCCTCGTCGAACGCGTCACCGGACAGGTCACCGCGACGGCGGTGAACCTGGAAGTCCAGGTCACCGTCCCGATCCAGGCCCTGCTCGACCCGCAGTCCCCACTCCCCGCGGAGATCCCCGGCCTCGGACCGGTCCCGGCTGACCTGCTCGCGAACCCCGAGGGCACCAAGTCCCTGCGTCGCCTGCTCACCGACCACGGTCTGATCATCGGCGGCGACTCCCGGCAGCGCACTTTCACTGGCCTGCTCGCCACCCTGGTCAAGGCACGGGCGCATAACCGGTGCACCGAGCCCTACTGCGACGCTCCCGTCCGCCACCTCGACCACATCCACCGCGACGCCGACGGCGGACGCACCGAGCTCGACAACGGTCGCGGAGTGTGCGAGTTCCACAACCACGTCCGCGAACAACCCGGCTGGCACATCGCCCGAGCCCCGGACGGGACTGTGGTCACCAGGACCCCGACCGGGCACACCTACCTCGCACCCGACCCACCGTGAGCCGCGTCGCGACTGTCGCCGGTGTGGCGACGCGGCTAGCGTGCCGGGACGTGGATCATTCCCCGTTCGGCGACGACCCCACCGGCGGACCGCTGGACGGCGTGCTGGTCGCCGACTTCTCCCGCGTCCTCGCCGGGCCCTACGCCACGATGATGCTGGCCGACCTCGGCGCGACGGTGATCAAGGTCGAGGGTCCGGGCGGCGACGACACCCGCACCTGGAAGCCGCCGGTGGTCAGCGACCCCGAGCAGGGCGACATCTCCACCTACTACTTGTCGATCAACCGGAACAAGCGGTCCGTGGTGCTCGACCTGACCGACCCGGGCGACCTCGCGGCGGCACGCGAGCTGGCGCGGCGGGCCGACGTCGTCGTCGAGAACTTCCGGCCGGGCGGTGCGGCGCGGTTCGGGCTGGACCACGGCAGTGTCTCGGCCGGCAACCCCGGGGTCGTGTACTGCTCGATCACCGGGTTCGGCGCCCGCGGCGGCGCCCACCTGGCCGGCTACGACTTGCTCGTCCAGGCGGTGTCCGGGCTGATGAGCCTGACCGGCGACGTCGACGGGCCGCCGTTCCGCGCGGGGGTCGCGGTGTTCGACGTCCTCACCGGGCTCCACGCCGCACTCGCGGTCGGCGCGGCGCTGCGGCACCGCGAGCGGACCGGGCAGGGGCAGCTGCTGGAGACCAACCTGCTGTCGGTCGCGATGTCCACCCTGGTCAACCAGACCGAGGCCTACGTCGCCGCGGGCGCGGTCGGCCGCCGCATGGGCAACGCCCATCCCAGCGTCTTCCCGTACCAGCCGATGCCCACCGCGGACGGCGACCTCATCGTCATCGCCGGCAACGACGGCCAGTTCCGCAAGCTCGCGACCGTCCTCGGCGACCCGGCGATGGCCGAGGACCCGCGCTTCGCGACCATGTCCGACCGGATCGGCCACCGCGAGGAGATCGAGCAGCGGCTGCGCGCCCGCCTCGCCACCCGCACCGCCCAGGAGTGGTACGACGCGATCACCGCCGCCGGCGTGCCCTGCGGCCCGATCAACACCGTCGACGGCGGTGTCGCCCTCGCCGAGGAGCTCGGCCTCGACCCGGTCGTCCGGGCCGACGACGCCGCCGCCGTCCCGACCGTCCGCAACCCGGTCACCTGGTCGGTGACCCCGCCGTCCTACCGCCGCTCTCCCCCGCCGCTGGGCGCCGACTCCGCCGAGGTGCGGGCCTGGCTCGACCGGAACGGATAGCGCCACTCGCCATCATCGGATAGTCTCGGTATCCGCACAGCACCGTGACGAGGGAGTGGACCGATGGCGCCGTACACCCGCACGACCAACGAGCCGGCCGACGGGCCGGTCGTCGTGTTCCTCATCGGCATGCGCTTCAACCGGCCCTGGAAGGTCCGGGCCTGGCTGCCGGTGGTGAGCGCGATGTCCGGGATGCTGCGCGAGCTGGAGCGCGACCCCGCCCACGGGCTGCTCGGGACCCGCTCGGGGATCGGCCCCGGCGGCCCGTTCCTCGTGCAGTACTGGCGCGACCGCGAGTCCCTCTACGCCTACGCGAGCGACACCGCGGCGACGCACCGGCCGGCCTGGGCCGCGTTCAACCGCCGCGCCCGCCGCTACCCCGGCGCCGTCGGGATCTGGCACGAGACCTTCGTGGCCGGGGAGTTCGAGACGATCTACGGCGACATGCCGCCGTTGGGGCTGGCGAAGGCACTGGGCGTGCGGGAGATCGACGCCGCCACCGACGGCGGCCGCCGCCGGCTGGACGCCTCACGACACGCCGCCTGACGCCTCCTGTTGCGGCCCGTAACGGGCCACCGGAGGATCGGCCGATGAGTTCGGGGGCGCAGACGGCGAAGCGGCCGTCACAGTGGGCGATCTGGTTCTTCGGGGCACTCGGCGGGATCCTGTGGGGGTACGACACGGGCGTCATCTCCGGGGCGATCCTGTTCATCCCCGACGACATCCCGCTGTCGTCGCTGGAGCAGGGCACCGTGGTGTCCGGGCTGCTGGTCGGCGCGATGCTCGGGGCGGGCGTCTCCGGCAAGCTCGCCGACACCCTCGGCCGGCGGCTGCTGATCCTGCTCGGCGGCATCGTGTTCGTCATCGGCACGCTCGGCGCCGCCCTCGGGGTGAACGTCGCGATGCTCGTCGGGTTCCGGTTCGTGATGGGCGTCGGCGTCGGCATCGTGTCGGTGGTCGTGCCGATGTACCTGTCCGAGCTGGCCCCGGCCCGCATCCGCGGGCGGCTGACGTCGCTGATGCAGCTGCTGGTGACCGTCGGGATCTTCCTGGCCTACGTCACCGACTTCGCCTTCGCCGAGTCCCGGGACTGGCGCTGGATGATCGGTCTCGGCGTGATCCCCGCGGTCATCCTCGCGATCGGCATCTACACCCAGCCGGAGAGCCCCCGCTGGCTGGTCGCACAGAAGCCCGACGGCGGCGAGGAGGACGCGCGGGTCGTCCTGCAGCGGCTGCGCGGCACCCCGGAGGCGGCCGAGGCCGAGCTGTCGGAGATCCGGGAGAGCGTGCGCGTCGAGCGCGAGAACACCGAGAAGGTCGCGATCGGGACGCTGTTCTCCCCGCGGCTGCGGCGGCTGACCCTCATCGGGATGCTGCTGGTGTTCTTCCAGAACTTCGTCGGCATCAACACGATCATCTACTACGCGCCGACCCTGCTCACCGACGTCGGCTTCGGGGCGACCGGCGCGATCGGCGCCAACGTGGGCATCGGCGCGGTGAACATGCTGATGACGCTGCCCGGGATGTGGCTGATCGACCGCGCCGGGCGACGCCCGCTGCTGCGCTGGGGCGCGGTCGGCATGTGCGTGGCGATGATCGTCCTCGCGGTGACGAACCTGGTCGGGCTGGAGCAGGGGCCGCTGCTGCTCGGGCTGACCCTGGCCGGGATCGTCGTCTACATCGCCTCGTTCTCGATCTCCTGGGGCCCGGTGCAGTGGGTGCTGCTGCCGGAGCTGTTCCCGCTGCGGGTCCGCGCCGGCGCGGTCGCGTTCTGCGTGACGTTCAACTGGCTGTTCAACATGACCGTCGCGCTGCTGTTCCCGTCGCTGCTCGAGGCGTTCGGCGCGGGCTGGAACTTCCTGTTCTTCGCGGTGACGACGGCGGCCGCCTACGTCTACGCGACCCGGCTGCTGCCCGAGACGAAGGGCCGCAGCCTGGAGGAGATCGAGCGGGACCTGGCCCAGCCGGTCACGGCGAAGCCGGCGTGACCGGCGGGGTGTGCGCGGTGACCTCCGGGGCCTCGTGGCGGTACGGCTCCACCGCGACCGCGCACAGCTGACCGCTGCACCCCTGCGCGAAGCCCGACGTCCCCCGGTCGCGGGTCACGGCGTTCGGGTTGCCGTGCACGCAGAGGCCGTCGTCGCCGAGCTCGGGACGGTCCGGGTCGGGGCGCGGGTCCCACCACGCCCCGGTCGGCAGCTGCAGCACGCCGGGCCGGATGTCGTCGGTGACCCGCGCCGCGGCCAGGCAGGCGCCCCGGTCGTTGTGGAGGCGGACGACGTCGCCGTCGCCGATGCCGAGCCGGGCGGCGTCGTCGGGGTGGATGCGCACGACCTCGCGCCCGGAGCGTTTCGACCCGGCCGAGTGGGCGCCGAAGTCGAGCTGGGAGTGCAGCCGGGTCGCCGGCTGGTTGGAGACCAGCCAGAACGGGTGCCGGTCGTCGGGGACCTCGGTCGGCTCGATCCACGCCGGGTGGCCGGGGTGGTCGGGCAGCCCGAGCGCGGCGATCGGGCCGGACCCGACCTGGACGCGGCCGGACGCCGTCGGCAGCGGGTGCGCGACGGGGTCGGCGCGGAAGCGGGCCAGCACCCCGCCGTCGTCGGGGCGCTGGGGCAGCTCCAGCTCGCCTCGCTCCCAGAACTCCTCGAACGACGGCGCGTCGAGCCCGCGGTCGGCCAGGCCCTTGCGGGTGCGGTCGTACATGTGGACCAGCCACTCGTGCGACGTCCGGCCCTCGGTGAAGGCCTCGCCGTGCCCGAGCCGCACGGCCAGGTCGGCGAGCACGTCGTAGTCGTCGCGGGCCTCGCCGTGCCGGGGCACCAGCTGCTTCATCGCGACGACGAGCGGGTCGGAGCTGGTGGCGCCGATGTCGTCGCGTTCCAGGGTCGTCGTCGACGGCAGCACGACGTCGGCGTGCCGCGCGGTGGCCGTCCACATCGGGTCGTGCACGACGAACGTGTCCAGCTCGGCGACCGCGCGCCGCATCCGGCGCAGGTCCTGGTGGTGGTGGAACGGGTTGCCGCCGGCCCACCACGCCATCCGCACGTGCGGGTAAGAGTGCCCGACGCCCTGGTAGGAGTAGGTCTCCCCCGGGTGCAGCAGCATGTCCGCGACCCGCGCGACCGGGATGAACGAGGTCACCGGGTTCGGCGCCCGGGAGAACGTGGGCACCGGCACCGCGTTGCGCGGGCGCCCGTAGTGCCCGAGCGACCCGAGGCCGTAGTTGAAGCCGCCGCCGGGCAGGCCGATCTGGCCGAGCACCGCGGCGAGCGCCGTCCCGCCCCAGACCGGCTGCTCGCCGTGCTCCGCGCGCTGCAGCGACTGCGCGACGGTCACCAGGGTGCGGCCGTGCGCGATCCGCCAGGCCAGCTCGCGGATCGTCGCCGCCGGGATGCCGGTGACGCCCTCGGCCCACCCGGCGTCGCGCGCCGGGGCGGCGAACAGGTACTCGCGCAGGCGGTCCCAGCCGTCGCAGTGCGAGGCGAGGAAGTCGGTGTCGGCCCGCCCCGCCTCGACGACGGTGTGCATCAGCGCCAGCATCAGCGCGACGTCGGTGCCGGGCCGGATCGGCAGCCAGGTGGCGTCGACCTCCTCCGGCAGGTCCGGGCGCAGCGGGCTGACCAGCACGAACACCGCGCCCCGGTCGCGGGCGGCGCGCATGGCCCCGCGCTCGACGTGCCGGCTGACCCCGCCCGCGGCGATCGCGGAGTTCTTCAGCGCCATCCCGCCGAACGCGACGACGGTGTCGGTGTGCGCCGCGACCTGGTCCCAGGTCACCGCGTAGCGGGTCACCGCGTCGAAGGTGCCCAGCACGTGCGGCAGCACCACCTCGGCGGCGCCGCCGGAGTAGGTGTTGACCGAGCGGGTGTAGCCCCCGGTCAGCGCCAGGAACCGGTGCAGCTGGCCCTGGGCGTGGTGGAACCGCCCGGCCGACGCCCAGCCGTAGGAACCGCCGTAGACGGCCTCGTCGCCGTGGGTGGAGCGGACCCGGTGGGTCTCCTCGGCGAGCCGGTCGAGCACCGCGTCCCAGGACACGGTGCGGTAGCCGTCGCGCCCACGACCGGGGTCACGGCCCGGGCCGCGGTCCCACCAGCCGCGGCGCACCGCGGGCGCGGCGACCCGGGCGGCGTGCCCGACGGCCGCGGGGATGTTGTCCAGCACCGGGGACGGGTCCGGGTCGCCCGGATGCGGGCGGACCCGCAGCCTGCTGCCGTCCCAGCGGGCGTGGAACACGCCCCAGTGCGCACTGTGGGTCCTCACGTTCTCGGTCACCACCTACCACCGTAACCCGCATGCCGGGGCCCGCATACGGGAAAGCCCGCCCCATGACGACGACCGCGGAACTGCTGACCGACCACTTCGGCCGGATCGACGAGCTCGTGCGCGAGGTGGTGGACGGCCTGTCCGAGGCCGACCTCGCCCGCCGCCCGGAGGGTGCGGACGGCCCCGGCAACCCGATCGGCTGGCTGGTGTGGCACCTGCTGCGGGTGCAGGACGACCACGTCGCCGAGGCATTCGGGTCCGACCAGGTCTGGACCGGCGAGGGCTGGGCGCAGCGCTTCGGCCTGGACCTCGACGTCGCCGACACCGGGTTCGGGCACGCGTCGTCGCAGGTCGACGCCGTGCGCACCACCGCGGACCTGCTGGCCGGCTACGGCGCGGCGGTGCACGAGCGCACCGTCGGGCACCTCGCGGGCCTCGCCGACGACGACCTGTCCCGCGTCCTGCCGCCCACCTGGGGGGAGAGCGTGACTCTCGGCGAACGCCTGGTCAGCGTGCTCGGCGACGACCTCCAGCACGCCGGTCAGGCGGCCTACCTGCGCGGGCTGCTCGGAGTGTGACCCCGCCCGCCACCTAGGCTGGTCCCGATGGCCACCGCACCCGCACGCGTCCCCGACCTGACCGCTCTCGCCCTGCTCCGTGACATCGCCTGCACCGGGAGCATGTCCGCCGCGGCCGAGGGGCTCGGGCTGACGGTGCAGGCCGCGTCCGCACGGATCCGGGCCGCCGAGCAGCAGGTCGGGGGCCCGGTGCTCGAACGGGCCCGTCGGGGGCGGCGGTCCAGCAGGCTCACCACCCGCGGGGTCCTGCTCGTGGAGTGGGCGGGCCCGCTGCTGGCCGCCGCGTCCGACCTGGACGTCGCGGTCGCGGCGCTGCGCGACGAGCCGGCCGGGGAGGACACCGTCGTCCTGGCCGCGAACCCGGTGGTCGCGGAGTGTCTGCTGCAGGCCTGGCTGGTCGAGCTGCGCGACGGTCCGGGCGGGCGGGTCGTGCTGCGCGACACCCCGGACCCGGCGGCGGCTGTCCGGGCCGGTGACGCGGCGGTCGGTGTGGTGTCCACGCCCGGCCCGCTGGAGGACCTGCACGCGGCGACGGTGGGATCGGACCCGCTGGCGCTCGTCGTCGCCCCCGGGCACCCGTGGGCCGGGTCCGACGGCGTCGATGCCGCACAGCTGGCCGGTACCCCGCTGCTCACCCGGCCGCCCGGTGCCGGGGCCCGGCCCGCGCTGGAGGCCGCGCTCGACGCCGCCGGTGCCGGTGGGCCCGTGCCGCCGCGGCGCGAGTACGCCGCGGACGCCGCCCTGCGGGCCGCGGTCCGCGCCGGTGAGGGCCCCGCGGTGCTGGGGCGGGCGGTGGTCGGCGCCGACGTCGCGGCCGGGTCGCTGGTCGTCGTCGACGTCCGCGGCCTCGACCTGACCCGGGAGTTCCGCGCCGTCTGGCGGGAGGGCACCTCGCCCCGCGGCACCGCCCGTGACCTGCTGCGGATCGCCACCGGCGGCCGGATCCGCTGACCCGGCCGGACCCCGGCGCGACCCGGCTCAGGCGGCGACGGCGGTGAGCAGCGCGTGCCCGGCCAGTGCGGCCGCGACACCGACCACCACGCTCGCCGCCGCATAGCCCACGGCGAGCGCGGTGCGGCCGCGTTCGAGCAGCGACAGCGTCTCCCAGCCGAAGGTGCTGTAGGTGGTGAACGCCCCGCAGAACCCGGTGCCGAGCAGCGCGGCGAACCCCGGCCCGAACAGCGGGGTCAGCGCCACCACGCCGCCGAGCACGAAGGACCCGGCCACGTTGATCACCCAGGTGCCCCACGGGAACGCCGAGGGCGTCCGCGCCTTCACCGCGGTGTCGACGAGGTAGCGCAGCGGCGCCCCGACGGCCGCACCGAGGGCGACGAACAGCGCCGTCACCGGGCTCCTCCCCCGGCGAGCGCGCGGGTCAGGGTCGCGCCGAGCGCCGTCGCGGCGACGGCGAGCACCGGGGTGCCGACCATCAGCGCCAGCGACCCCGGCGAGCCGAAGGCCGGCGCGGCGACGTCGACGGCGTAGGTGGAGAACGTCGTGTACCCGCCGAGCACCCCGACGCCCAGCGCCGGGCGGACGAGCGGGTGGGCCCGGAACCGCTCGGTGACCAGCACCATCAGCACCCCCATCAGCAGGCAGCCGGTGACGTTGATGATCAGCGTCGTCCACGGGGCGGGCGGGCCGACGAGCCCGAGCAGCCAGCGCGCCTCGGCACCCACCACCCCGCCGGCGGCGACCGCCGCGAGCACCGCCGGCCGGCCGGGCGCGCTCACCCGGCGGCCTCCGCCCGGGCGGCGCGGCGCGCCGTGGGCAGGCCGATCGCGGCCGCGACCAGGCAGGCCACCGCACCCAGGGCGAGCCCGCCGCGACCGCCCCACTGCTCGCTGACCCACCCGGCGATCGGGCCGCCGATCGGGGTGGACCCGAGGAAGGCCACCGACCACAGCGCCATCACCCGGCCCCGCATGTGCGGGGCCGAGGCCAGCTGCAGCGTCGAGTTGCCGCCGGCCATGAACGCGACGCTGGCCATCCCGACCAGCCCCATCGCGACCAGCGCGACCCACAGCGACGGCGCGACCGCGGCGAGCCCCAGGACCAGGCCGAACAGCAGCGCGGTGCGCACCAGCATCGGCACCCCGGTCCGCCCGTGCCCGGCGACGACGAGCCCCCCGACGACCGCGCCGACGCCCATCGCGCCGGTGAGCCAGCCGTAGGTGGCCGCGTCGCCGCCGAAGGTCTGCGAGGCCACCACCGGCAGCACCACCGGGAACTCGTAGGCCAGGCAGCCGATCAGCGCCATCATCACCAGCGGCACGCGCAGCTCGGGGTTGCCGCGCACGTGGGCGAGCCCCTCGCGCAGCTGTCCGGGCGCCCGGGGCGCCGGAGCGGTGGGCATGAGCGCGGAGGTGTCCAGGCGCAGCAGCGAGGTCACGACGGCGACGAAGCTGACCGCGTTCACCGCGAAGCAGATCCCGGTCCCGCCCGCGACGATGACCAGCCCGGCCACGGCCGGTCCGACCGCGCGCGCGGCGTTGACCAGGACCGAGTTGAGGGTGACGGCGTTGCGCAGGTCCTCGGGCCCGACCAGCTCGTGCACGAAGGTCTGCCGGGCCGGGTTCTCGACGGCCTTGTTCAGCCCGAGCACCGCGGCCAGCACGTAGACGTGCCAGAGCGCGACGGTGCCGGTGAGGGTGAGCACGGCGAGTGCCGCGGCCTGCAGGCCCATCATCGTCTGCAGGCCGACCATCAGCCGTCGCCGGTCGAGGCGGTCCACCCACACCCCGGCGTAGGGCCCGAGGAGCAGGGTGGGCACGGTCTGGACGGCGACGACGGTGCCGAGCACCGCAGCGGACCCGGTCAGCTCGTACACCAGCCAGGACTGGGCGATCGACTGCATCCAGGTGCCGACCAGGGAGATCGACTGGCCGCCGATCCAGAGCCGGTAGTTGTGGCCGGACAGCGCGGCGAAGGTGCGGGCGAGCGTCGAGCGGGGCGCCTGGTCCGGACCGGCGCTCACCGGGCGTCCCGCAGGGCGCCGGCGAGCGCGTCGAGCGCGGGCAGCGCGGCCCGCAGCCGTGCGGCGTGGTCGGGGGTCAGGGCGTCGACGTGTGCGGCGAGCAGCCGGGTGCGTTCCTCGCGGCGCCGGCGGTGCTCGGCCGCACCGGCCTCGGTGACCGCGACGCGCACGGCGCGCCCGTCGTCGGGGTCGGTGTCGCGGACGAGCAGCCCGGCGGCCTCCAGCTTGCCGGCCAGGCGCGACAGCATGGTGGGGTTGACGCCCTCGACGGTCGCGAGCTCCCCCATCCCGATCGGGCCGCGGACCGCGACGGTGCCGAGCACCGACAGGGCGCTGCGGGTGAGGTCGGAGCCGCGGGTGGCCCGGTCCAGGCCCCGGGCGATCCGGGCCAGGTCCGTGCGCAGCCGCGCCAGCTCGTCGGGGTCGAGGCCGCTCATGCACACTCCATATGTTTGCCTGTCAGCAAGCATATACCCGTGCAACGATCCGCGCCGGGCGCGGGCGGACGGGGCGGCGCCCCGGTCAGGCGGGAGCGGCCTCGGACTCGGCGGACCGGAGCCGGGACGCGAGCCGCTGCAGGTCGTCGCGGAGGCGGAACAGCTCGTCCATCGACATGCCGGTGGCCTTGATGACCTGGTCCTGCGCGGCGGCGGCCTGCTCGCGCAGCGCCTTGCCCTTCTCGGTCAGCGACACCTGCACGGTGCGCTCGTCGTCCGGGCGACGGGCGCGGGTGACCAGCCCGTGACCCTCCAGCCGGGTCAGCATCGGCGACAACGTGCCGCTGTCGAGGAACATCCGCTCGCCGAGCTCCCGCTGGGGCACCGTCTCCTCGGCCCACAGCACGAGCAGGACCGCGTACTGGCTGTAGGTCAGGCCGATGGAGTCGAGGATCGGGCGGTAGCACCCGGTCATCGCACGGGACGCCGAGTGGAGCGCGAAACAGAGCTGCTCGTCGAGCGCCAGCGGCGCAACGGTTCCGGGCTCGGTCATTCCCACAGGGTAAGCGCTCGATGTCGGGAGTTCATCCGAGCCCGCAGGATCGGGCTCGCCGCGACGGCGCCCGCAGGTCGGGGAGGCGAGGAACGGGTCCGGGGCGCGACCACCCCCGAAGCGGTCGCACCCCGGACCCGGGGCCGACGGACCGGAAGGCTCCCCAGCGCCCGGTCCGTGCAGAAGCTCGTGTCATGCAGTTTCCCCGACTCTGCGCGATTCAATCGCAAACGGCTGCGGTTCACCCGCAGCGCCCAGTGCGGACGCGCACCGTGACCCGGTCGCCGGTACCCCGCTGCGGCAACGGGGTACCGGCGGGTCGGTACGACGGCGGTACCGCGACCGCCCGTCAGCGCCGGCGGCCGGGTGGCGGGCGGAACCGCACCACCTCGACCGCGTCACCGGGGAGCGCGTGGTCGGCGAGCAGCCGGTCGCGGTCGGCGTGCCCGCACCGGCTGTTGCCCTGCGGGACGCGGACCCAGTCGTGGTCCGGGTCGGCGGCCAGGACGCGGTCGTTCACCTCGCGGTCGAAACCGGGTACCGGCCAGTGCCCGGCGGCTCGGGCGCGGTGCACGCGCAGGAACACCGGGCCGTCGCCGTAGTCACCGGGTGGCGGGACGGTCTCAGGAGCGGTCATGTCGGGGCCTCCGTGGAAGGGTGGTCCCGGGGTGTCCGCGCCCCGTCCGGTCCCCGGTTCGGCCGGGGGCCGCGGATACCCAGAATCGATGACGTCCGGAGGCGCCGTGCACGCGGTCCGCACCACCGCCCGGCTGCTGCTGGGCGCGTTCCTCGTCGGAGCGGGCGTCGCCCACCTGCTCGTCCCGGCCCGGTTCCTGGCCCAGGTGCCACCGTTCCTGCCCGCGCCCGGCGCGGTGGTGCTCGTGTCCGGGCTCGTCGAGATCGCGGTCGGGGCCGCGGTGCTCCTCGCACCGGCCCGGCTGCGGCCGCACGCCGGGCTGGTCGCGGCGGCGCTGTTCGTGCTGGTGTTCCCCGGCAACGTGGCGCAGTACGTCACCGGCACCGACGCGTTCGGCCTGGACAGCGACGGCGCCCGTGCGACCCGGCTGCTCGTCCAGCCGCTGCTGGTGGTGTGGGCCCTGTGGGCGTGCGGCTCCGGCGTCCTGCTGCGGCGGGGCCGCCGCCGCGTCGCCTAGGACGTCTGCACGGTCCGGGCGAGGATGCCCAGGGTCGCCTTGAGCGACGCCGCGGAGATCACCGGGAACAGGCCGGAGTCGCGGTACTGCGGGTGGATGTCGGACCAGTCGCACCACGAGACGACCCGGGTGCCGCCGCCGTCGGCCTCGCCGACCGGCTCCAGCCGGTAGCCGTAGACGTGGCCGACCGGCGGGCGCATGACACCGACGATGGTCCAGGAGATCTCGCGGTCGGGCACGTAGCTCGCGATGTGCACGGTGACGTCGTAGCGGCCCATCGGGCGGTCGCCGAGCGACTCGCGGTCCATGTGCACGACGAAGGTGTCCCCGGCCGCCGAGACCGGCTCGCCCTCGGCCGACATCAGCATCCCGGAGCTGTCGATGGCCACGTGCCCGCGCGGGTCACGGAGCACGGCGAAGATCTCGGCCGGGCTCGCGTCGACGATGCGCGAGGTCTCGATCCGCTGGTCGCTCATGGACCCGATCATGCCCCGTCCCGGCCGGTCCGGCCCGGGGACGGGGACGGGGACGGGGACGGGGACGGGGCACGACGGTGGCGCGCTCAGGAGGCGGGGCCGACCGGGAAGCGCAGGACGGCGCCGACGCCGTCGGTGAGCGTGACGTCGTCGCCGGGGTGGATCAGCACGACGGCGGCGCCGGTCGCGGCGGCGGCGCGGACCAGGACGTTCGCGGCCGGACCGGACAGCACCGGGGTGTCGCCGACGAGCTCGTCGGCCTTCTCCCCCACCGCGGCCGGGTCGGAGCCGGCGACCAGCTCGGTGCCGGGCACCGCGGCCGGGTCGACCAGCAGCGTCTCGACGGCGTGCGCGCGGGTGGCCCCGGTGACGTCGCCGAGCCCGGTGACGGCGAGCCCGTCGCCGCGCCCGGACGCGGTCGCGAAGCTCGTGAGGGCCTCGCCGCGGCGGGTCTCGCGGACCTCGTCGGCGGCGGCACGGACGGTGTCGTCGACCTGCTCGGGCACCGTGCCGCCGGTGTTCTCGATCTCGGCCATGATCCCGGCCGAGCCCGGCGGGAGCTCGTCGCGCAGGCGGGCCCGGGACTCCGCGTCCCCGGCGACGACGAGCAGGCCCGCGTTGCCGGCGCGGACGGACTTCTCGACCCGCTCGGCGACGGCCTGGGCGTTGCGCTTCCAGGTCTCCTCGACCCGGGCGTCCGCGGAGCCCTCGCCGGGGCCCGCGGTGCTCGCCTTGTGGACCGGGCCGCCGGAGTCGGCCGACACCTCGGAGACCGTGCCGTCCACACCGCGGACCCGGCCCCCGGTCCGGTCGACCGAGACGACGACGGTCGCCACGTCCTCCCCCACCGCGCCGAGCACGCCCAGCAGGTCCGGCACCGAGCCCCAGGCCGCGGTCCCGCGCTCGGGCGGGAACTCGGTGTGCCGGTCGAGCAGGACCCGTGCGGCGTCGGCGACGAGGACCCGCCCGGCCGTGCCGTCGGGGGCGTCGGCGGCGGTGACGGCCTCGTCGAGGACGGCGAGCACCGACTCGTCCGCTCCGTCGTCGATGAGGCGCTCCCGCAGGTCGCGCCAGCGCAGGCGGTACTGCTCGGTGGCGTCGGAGGTGTCGTGGGTGGCGTCGAGCACGACGGTCGCGAAGGGGCCGTCGCTGTCGTTCAGGGGTCGGATCCAGTCGGTACGCATCACCCGTCGCCTTCCCGGCACACCGGGGGGCAAACGTCGCGCCGGCTCAGGTCGACCAGGCCTGGGCGGCGTCGGCGAGGGCCTCGGCGACCCCGGGGGGCAGCGGCCCGGACCCGCGGTCGGCGGCCGAGAGCGCCCCGGTGACGCGGCCGTCGTGGCGCAGCGCGACCGCGACGGCGACGGCGCCGGGCAGCAGGGTGCCGCTCGCGCCGCGTTCGAACCCGTCGGCGCGGATCCGGGCGCAGGCGTCGAGGAGCGCGGCGGCAGCGCCGGGGTCGCCCTCGTGCGCGGCGAGCGCGACCCGTTTGCGCTCGGCCGGGCCGAGGTGGGCGAGCAGGACCCGGCCGGCCGCGGTGTCGGGCAGCGGTGCGCGGACCCGGGCCGACAGCGCCACGTCGAAGCCCTCGTCGGCGCCCGCCCAGTCGAGGTAGACGGCGTCGTCGCCGATCCGGGCGGCGAGCAGCACCGGCAGCCCGGTGTGCCGGGCGAGCTGGTCGAGCGCCTCGTGCGGGATCGCCGGGACGGGTGGTTCCCCCGCTCTCGCCGCGAGCATCCACGGCGCGGGGCCCAGGGTGTACCGACGGTCGCGGTCGTCGAGGTAGCCGGTGGCGACGAGGCCGTCGACGAGCTTCTGCACCGAGGACACCGGGGCGCCGACGCGGCGGGCCAGCTCCGACAGGGTGCTGCCGTCGGGTCGGCGTGCGGCGGCCTCCAGCAGACCGGCCACCCGGTCCACGGTCCGGTGGTGGTTACGCATATGGGTAAGACTAGCTCGCAGGAGCGAGAGAAGTTAGCCATGCTCATGGAGAACGTGATGGCGAGCGACCGAGGGGAGCACGACATGGGTGGCGCACTGGACGGGCTGCGGGTGATCGACCTGGCGTCGGTGGTCATGGGCCCGTACGCCTGCCAGATCCTGGGCGACCTGGGCGCCGAGGTGATCAAGATCGAGCCACCGGCCGGGGACATGACCCGCCGCACGCTGCCGCAGCGCAACCCCGGGATGGGCGCGCTCGCGCTGAACGTGAACCGCAACAAGCGCTCGGTGGCGCTCGACCTCAAGACCGACGCCGGCCGCGCGGTGCTCGACGACCTGCTCGACACCGCCGACGTCCTCGTGACGAACATGCGCCCGGGTGCGCTGGACCGGCTCGGGCTCGACCCCGGTCGGGTCGCCGAGCGCTTCCCGCGCCTGGTCCAGGTCCGCGCGCAGGGCTTCCGCAGCGACTCCGAGCTCGCCGACCGCGCCGCCTACGACGAGATCGTGCAGGCGTCCTCGGGGATGGTGGACCTGATGCGCCGGGCGACCGGCACCCCGTCCTACGCGCCGACGATCCTGGCCGACAAGGTGTGCGCGCTGACGATCGCCTACTCCACGCTGGCCGCGGTGATCCACCAGCGGGCCACCGGCGAGGGGCAGCTGGTCGAGGTCCCGATGACCGACACGCTGCTCGCGTTCAACCTGGTGGAGCACCTGTCCGGGCACACCTTCGTGCCCGCGGAGGGCCCGACCGGGTTCAACCGGTCGATGGCCGCCGGGCACGAGGCCGTCGCGACGAAGGACGGCTGGGCCTGCATCCTGCCCTACACCCCGCGCAACATCGCCGACTTCTTCACCGCGGCCGGCCGCGACGACCTCGCCGCCGACGAGCGGTTCGCCACCTCCCCCGCGATGGCCGCGCACCAGCCCGAGCTGTACGCGCTGATCGGCGAGCTGGCCCCGCAGCGCACCACCGACGAGTGGGCGCGGCTGTGTGCGCGGCACTCGGTCCCGTTCGCGCCCGTCCTCGCCGTCGACGACGCCGAGACCGACCCCTACGTCACCGACGGCGGCCTGCTCACCGAGGCCGAGCACCCCACCGAGGGCCGCTACCGGTCCATCGGCTTCCCGGTCCGGTTCACCGCCACCCCGGGCGGGATGCGCACCCCCGCCCCCGCGCTGGGCGCCGACGGCGCCGACGTGCTGCGCGAGCTGGGCCGCACCGACGACGAGATCGCCGCCCTGCAGGAGCAGGGGGTGCTCGCCCGATGACGACCGCCGTGCCCGCCACTCTGGAGGAGTCATGACCGCACCGCTTCCCGCCGACCTCTTCGGCTACGTCGACCTGCTCGCCCCCGAGGAGCAGCAGATCCTCGCCCGGGTCCGCACCTTCGCCGAGGAGAAGATCGCCCCGATCGCCGACGACTACTGGGACCGCGCGGAGTTCCCGCACGAGCTGATCCCGGGGTTCGCCGAGCTCGACGTCGTCGGGCTGGCGCGGGAGTGGCCCGACCGGCCCGCCCACTCGCGGCTGCTCACCTCGTTCGTGTCGATGGAGCTGTCCCGCGTCGACCCGTCGATGGCGACCTTCTTCGGGGTGCACGCCGGGCTCGCGCTGACCTCGATCGACCTGTGCGGGTCACCGGAGCAGAAGGACCGCTGGCTCCCCGCCATGCGCCGGATGGAGAAGATCGGCGCGTTCGCGCTGTCCGAGCCGCACGGCGGGTCCGACGTCGCGGGCGGGCTGGAGACCACCGCCCGCCGCGAGGGCGACGAGTGGGTGCTGGACGGCGCCAAGCGCTGGATCGGCAACGGCACCTTCGCCGACCTGGTGGTCGTGTGGGCCCGCGACGTGGCGGACGACTCGGTCAAGGGCTTCGTCGTCGAGAAGGGCATGCCCGGGTTCACCGCCACCAAGATGGAGGGCAAGCTCGCGCTGCGCACCGTGCAGAACGCCGACCTCACCTTCGACGGCGTGCGCGTCCCGGAGGCGAACCGGCTGCCCGGCGCACAGACCTTCGCCGACACGAACCGGGTGCTGCGGGTGACCCGGGGCGGCGTCGCCTGGAACGCGGTCGGCGCGATGGCGGGGGTCTTCGAGCTGGCCCGCGACTACGCGGTCGAGCGCGTCCAGTTCGGGCAGCCGATCGCGTCGTTCCAGCTGGTCCAGGACCACCTCGTGTCGATCCTGGGCGCCGTCGTCGCCTCGCTGGGGATGGCCGTGAAGGTCGCCCAGATGCAGGACGACGGCACCTTCCGCGACGAGCAGGCGGCCCTGGCCAAGCGGCAGGCCACGCTGATGCTGCGCGACGCGGTCGCCCGGGCCCGGGAGGTGTTCGGCGGCAACGGGATCCTGCTGGAGAACAAGGTCGGCCGCTTCTTCAACGACGCCGAGGCCCTCTACTCCTACGAGGGCACCAAGGAGATCAACACCCTGGTCGTGGGGCGCGCGGTCACCGGGATCGGGGCGTTCGTGGGACGGCGGCCCGCGAAGCACTGAGCACCGCCAGGGCGTCGCGCAGCGCCCGCAGCCCGGTGACGGCGGGGTCGTCACCGGGCAGCGCCGCGAGATGGGCGTCGACGCACTCCTGGTACAGGCCCGCGAGGTGGTCGGTCAGCAGGGTCCAGGCCGCGACCCGCTCGCCGAGCGCCCCGTCGCGCCACCGCAGCGCCGCGGCGGCCAGGTCGCGGTGGGCGCCGTCGTAGGACGCGACGGCGGCGTCGTTGCGGCCGATCTCCCCGGTCACGAGGGTGTGCAGGAACCGGACCGGGAACAGCACCGTCTTGGTGACCGCCCGCGGCCCACGGGCCAGCAGTGCCGCCGGGTCGGCGACCCCGGCGAGCCAGGCGTCGTCCACCCGCTCGACGAGGAACTCCGCCGAGCCGCGGACCAGCTCGTCGTGGGTGGGCGGCACGGCGCCGTCGCGGACGTCCGTGCCGTGGCGCAGCACGCCCGAGTCGAGCAGGTCGAGCCGGTCGACGGCGGGCAGGCGGGCCGGGCGGCCGCCGGGGCCGTGGCGCACGGTGTCCGGGTCGGCCCAGAACACCGAGAGCCGCTCGGCGAGCCCGTCGGTGCCCGCGGCGGCGTCCCGGGCCGCGGCGACGACGTCGTGCACCCGCGAGGCCGTGCCGCCGCCGGTCTCCCGCAGCACCAGGGCCAGGTCGACGTCGCTGACGGCGGGGGCGAACCCGCCGTGCGCGAGGCTACCGAGCGTGTAGGCCGCCACCAGGTCGTCACCGAACTCGCGGCGGCCGCGTCGGTCGCCGCGGCCAGCACCGCCTCGCCCCGCTCGTCGTCCGCCACCGGTCCAGCCTGCCACGCGGGACCGCCGGACGACCGCCGGACGAACCGGAGCGCCCACCCGTCCCACCCCGGGTTGCGCACCTGCGGCACCCGGGGATGATCACCGCGTGCTCTACATCGGACCGGTGGAGATCCCCGGGTCGGACGACCACGAGGGGTTCGTCAGCGCGGACACCGCCGACGGCCGCGCGACGGGGATCTGGACCGACGCACGCCGCGCCCCGGCCGTCGCCTACCGCGCGGCCTGCGAGTGCGGCTGGCGCGACGACGTGCCGTTCGTGCCGGACCGGCTCGGCCACTCCGCGGCGCTGCGCGCGTTCGTGGACCACCACTTCACCCCGGTCACCGGCTCCCCCGCGCTCGACCCGGCGCGGCACTTCCTCCCGGCCTGGGCCGCCGTCGTCGTCGCGCGCGAGCTCGCGCCCGCGATGGCCTGAACGCCCGGTTCGTGCACCTGCGGCCGGTTGTCGGCAGACTGCGAGGATGTCCGCCCCACACCGCCACGCGGCCCCCGACGTCACCCGCTCCACCCCCGTCCTGGTCCTGCGGATGCTCGCGACCGCGTCCGTCGTCGTCCTGGCCTGGCAGTTCGTGACCGCCGCCGGCCTGTTCACCGGCGGCGACGTCGGCCCGCACGGCACCGGCGCGATCGTGCTGCACGTCGTCACCGGGCTCGCCGCGGCGGCCGCGGTGTGGCTCCGCGTCGTCACCGCCGGTGCGTGGTGGCCGTCGGTCCTCGCCGTGGCGGTCTTCGCGTTCACCTTCGTCCAGGCGTGGTTCGGCGACATCCCGGGCCTGATCGTGCACGTGCCCGGGGCGATGGCACTCGTCGCCGGGTCGGTGTGGCTGGCCGCCTGGTCGTTCCTCCGGGCCGGCTGACCGGCCCGGACGGCCAGTGACGTGGGTCACCCGAACCACGTGGCCGCTCCGTCCGAACCCGACCGGGGTGGTCCGTCCGATTCGGCGCGCGCGATCACGACACCCCCCATACCCTCGACAGGACCCGGCCCGGCGGTGCCCTCGGCCCCCGACCGGGTCCGGACGCCGACGTCCGGCCGCTCACCACCCCAGGCGACCCGACGGGAGGCCGCGCGATGTTCGTGGAGACCGGGCAGGACCGGCGGCTCGAGCACGTCCCCACCCACCCGGACTGGGTCGCGGAGATCCGCGGCCGGGTCCGGGCCCACGTCGACGAGACCGTGCGGCTCCGGTGCGCCGAGCACGTGCACTCGATGCGCGGTGCGGACTTCGTCGCCGGGGTCCTGAGCGACTTCGTCGGCCGCGGCAAGTACCTGCGGTCGATGTTCGGATACCTGGGCTGGCGGGCCGCCGCCCCGGACTCCCCCGCCGCGCTGGCGGCCGTGTCCGGGCTGGAGCTGCTGCACGCCTTCGCCCTGCTCCAGGACGACGTCATGGACCGCTCGCAGCTGCGCCGCGGCCGGCCGACGGTGCATGTCCAGCTCGCCTCCTGGCACCGCGGCCAGGGCATGTCCGGCTGCCCGGACCGGTTCGGCGAGTCCGGCGCGGTGCTGCTGGGCGACCTGTGCCTGGTGTGGGCCGAGCAGGCGATGCGCGAGAGCGGGCTGCCGCGTGCGGTGCTCGACCGCGGCTGGCCGCGCTACGACGAGATGCGCTCGGAGCTGGCCGTCGGACAGTTCGCCGACCTGCTCAACGAGGCCCGCCGCGTCCCCACCCTCGACGAGGTGATGGACGTGCTGCGCCGCAAGTCCGGCAACTACACCGTCCGGCGCCCGCTGGAGCTCGGCGCCGCGATGGCCGGGGCCGGACCGGAGCTGCTGGCGGCGCTCGGCGACTACGGGACGATGGTCGGCGAGGCCTTCCAGATGCGCGACGACGTGCTGGGCGTGTTCGGCACCGACGCCACCGGCAAGTCCGCGGGCGACGACCTGGCCGAGCGCAAGGCCACCAGCCTGGTCGTGCTGGCCCGCGAGGTCGCCGGACCGGCCACCCGGGGCGCCCTCGACGCGCTGCTGCACGGCTCCGACGAGGCCGACGGCCCGGTCGACGTCGCCGCGGCGCGGGTGGCGATCGAGTCGACCGGGGCCCGCCGCCGCATCGAGGAGCTCATCGCCACCCGGGTTCAGGGTGCGCTGCGGCTCGTCGACGGCGCGGTCGCCGACGGGGTGCTCGGCGACGACGTCGCCGCGGTGCTGCGCGCGATGGCCGTGCGCTGCGCCGACCGGGTCTCCTGACCGGGCTCACCCCCGCGAGTGGCTGCGGTGCAACAGGATGCGACCCGACGCGCCGTGCGACGCCGGCGGTCCTAGGCTCGCGGACATGGCCGACCGTTCCCCGTCCCGTCCCACCCGCCCCGGAACCGTCGGCCGCGGCGGCCTGCCCCGCGAGCAGGTCCCGTCGCACTTCGACGACGGCGCGGCCGACTACGACCGCCTGGTGGGGATGAACCCCGGCTACCACGACCACCTGCGCGCGTCCGCGGCCCGGATGCGGCTCCCCCGTGACGGGGCCGGGCTGCGTCTGCTCGACGCGGGCTGCGGCACCGGAGCCTCCACCGCGGCACTGCTCGGGGTCGCCCCGCGCGCCGAGATCGTCGCCGTCGACGCCTCGGCCGGGATGCTCGAGCGCGCCCGCACCAAGCCGTGGCCGGCGTCGGTGCGGTTCGTGCACTCCACCGCCGAGACCCTCGCCGAGAACGGGGTCGAGGGCCCGTTCGACGGGATCCTCGCCGCCTACCTGCTGCGCAACCTCGACGACCCGGACGCCCAGCTGCGCCGCTTCCACGACCTGCTGCGCCCGGGCGGGGTGCTCGCGCTGCACGAGTACTCGGTCGCCGACTCCCCCCGCGCCCGGCTGTCCTGGCACGCGGTCTGCTGGGGGATCATCGTGCCGCTCGGCCGGATGACGACCGGCGAGACCGCGCTGTACCGGCACCTGTGGCGCAGCGTGAACACCTTCGACGGCATCGGCCGCCTGCGCGACCGCGTGCGCGCCGCCGGGTTCGACGCCGTGCACTCCGAGACCATGACCGGCTGGCAGAACGGCGTCGTGCACACCGTGCTCGGGACGCGGTCGTGACCGCCCGCCCGACCGACCCGCGCCGCGTCCGCCACGAGCCCGCCGGTGGCCTCGGCGACGCCGGGCAGCTGGGGCGGCGGCCGCGGGCGGTCGTCGTCGGGGGCGGGATCGCCGGGCTGGCCGCGGCGACCGGGCTGGCCGAGCGCGGCGTCGTCGTCGAGGTGCTGGAGCGTGAGCCCTACTTGGGCGGGCGGGTCGGTGGCTGGTCGGAGACGCTGCCCGACGGCACGCCGGTGTCGATGAGCCGCGGCTTCCACGCCTTCTTCCGGCAGTACTACAACCTGCGCGCGCTGCTGCGCCGCGGCGACCCCGGGCTGGAGCGGCTGGTGCCGCTGGAGGACTACCCGCTCGTCGACGCGCAGGGGCGCCGGGACACCTTCCGCGGGCTGCCGCGCACGCCCCCGTGGAACGCCGTGCTGTTCGCGCTGCGCAGCCCCACGTTCCGCCCGTCGGACCTGCTGCGGCTCGACGCCCGCGCCGCCGCGCCGCTGGCCGCGGTCAGCGTGCCCGGCATCTACGAGGCGATCGACCACGTCGACGCGCAGAGCTTCGTCGAGTCGATCAACTTCCCGCCCGCGGCCCGGCACCTGGCGTTCGAGGTGTTCTCCCGCAGCTTCTTCGCGCCGCCCTCGACGATGTCGGCCGCCGAGCTCGCGACGATGTTCCACATCTACTTCCTCGGCTCCTCCGAGGGCCTGATGTTCGACGTGCCCGACGCGGGCTTCGACACCGCGCTGTGGGAGCCGCTGCGCCACTACCTGACCACCCGCGGCGTCACGTTCCGGACCGGGGTCGAGGTGTCCTCGGTGGAACGGTCCCCGGTGGACGGTGTCGGCAGTGGACGGTTCCACGTGAATCATCGCGACGGCGGCGGCAGCGAGGCGGACGCGGTCGTGCTGGCCACGGACGTGCGGGGGCTGCGCGACATCGTCGCCGCCTCCCCCGGCCTGGGCGACCCCGCGTCGGCCGTCGACGGGCCGGACGTGCTCGCCCGCTGGCGCGACGACGTCGCCGCGCTGGGCAGCGCCCCGCCGTTCCTCGTGCAGCGGCTCTGGCTCGACCGGCCCGTCGACGCGACCCGGCCGCCGTTCCTCGGCACCGGCGGGCTCGACCCGCTCGACAACATCTCCGTGCTGGACCGCTACGAGCGCGACGCCGCGGGCTGGGCGGACCGGCACGGCGGGTCCGTCGTGGAGCTGCACGCCTACTCCGCGGCCCCGCCCCCGGGCGTCGACGACGACACCTGGACCGCCGACCTGCGCCGGCGCTCGGTCGCCCGGCTGCACGAGCTCTACCCGGAGACCGCGGGCGCCGGGGTGGTCGGCGAGCTGGTGCAGTGGCGGGCGGACTGCCCGATGTTCGGGGTCGGCGACTTCGCGCGGCGGCCCACCGTCGCCACCCCCGTCGACGGCCTGGTGCTGGCCGGCGACGGCATCCGGATCGACCTGCCGGTCGCGCTCATGGAGCGTGCCGCGAGCACCGGCTGGCAGGCGGCGAACCGGCTGCTCGCCGGCTGGGGCCTGGCCGGCCACCCCCTCGAGACCGTCCCCACCAGCGGCCGCCTCGGTCCGCTGCGGCGCGCCGCCCAGTACGCGATGCGCACCTGACACCCGTCGAAGGACACCACGTCATGACCCTGCTCTCCCGTCTCACCGCGAACTGGCCGTCCCACTGGCCGCTGCAGCCGCTGCCGTCGCAGAAGTGGGCGGCCCAGAAGCCCACCTACGCCGGCGCGGACCCGAAGCTGATCTCGGCCGCGCTGGAGCGGGCGCAGGCGCGCCCGTCGGGGAACTGGTTCGTGGTCGCCGCGAGCCGGGAGGTCCGCGGCGACCGGCCGCTCGGCGTGCGCATCGGCGGGGTCGAGCTCGTCGCGTGGCGGGAGGAGGACGGGACGGTCCGCGTGGGTCCCGGCGCCTGCCCGCACCTCGGTGCGCCGATGGCGCTGGCGGCCGTCGACTGCGGCGAGCTGGTGTGCCGCTGGCACGGGCTGCGCCTGGGCGCCCGGTCCGGCCCCGGCTGGGCGGTGCACCCGGTCCACGACGACGGGGTGCTCGTCTGGACCCGGCTCGACGACGTCGGCGGTGAGGAGCCGACCGACGCCCCGGTCGTCCCGGCCCGCCCGGCCGGCGCGGTCCTCGACGCCGTGACCACCCTGACCGGGGTGTGCGAGCCCGAGGACATCGTCGCCAACCGGCTCGACCCGTGGCACGGCGCCTGGTTCCACCCGTACTCGTTCCAGAAGCTGACGGTGGACTCCGCGCCCGCCGTCACCGACGTCGCCGAGTCCGACGACCGCTTCCTGGTCACCGTCACCTTCAAGGTCGGGCCGGGGCTCGGCGTCCCGGCGCGGGCGGAGTTCGTGTGCCCGGAGCCGCGGACGGTGGTGATGCGCATCGTCGAGGGCGAGGGCGTCGGCTCGGTCGTCGAGACCCACGCGACCCCGCGCGGTACCGACCGCGACGGGCGGCCGCGGACCGCGGTGATCGAGGCCGTCGTCGCCGGGTCGGACCGGCCCGGGTTCTCCGTGGCCTCGAAGCTCGCCCCGGCGATCCGCCCGGCGATGGCCGCGGCCGCCGCCCGGCTGTGGCGCGACGACCTCGACTACGCCGAGCGCCGCTACGCGCTGCGCGCCCGGTAGGACCGTCAGCGCTGGGCGAAGCGGCGCCGGGCCACGGTGACGGCCAGCACCGAGACGACCGCCACCGACACCATGAAGTACGCCGGTGAGACCGGCGACCCCGTCGTCTCGAGCAGGGTCGTGAACACCAGCGGTGCGGTGCCGCCGAACAGCAGGACGCCGACGTTGTAGGCGATCGACATCCCGGTGACCCGCACGTTCGTCGGGAACAGCGAGCTGAGCAGGGCGGGCAGCGGCGCGAAGTAGAACGCCAGGACCAGACCCAGGACGGCCTGGAACAGCGTCAGCCCGAGCACGCTGGGCCGGTCGCTCAGCAGCGCGAACATGGGGACGAACAGCACCGCGCCGCAGACGCCCGCGGCGCCCATGATGGGGGTGCAGCCGACCCGGTCGGCGAGGCCCCCGATGAGCGGGGCGGCCACGAGCACCGTGGCGCCACCGATCGCACCCCCGATGTAGGCCGCGTAGCTCGGCAGCCCGAGGTTCGCGATCGCGAAGGTGGGCATGTAGAGCAGCAGGTACATGCTGACCGTGCCGAGCCCGACGCAGCCCGCGGCGGTGACGATCCGCAGCCGGTTGCTGCGCAGCGTCTCGCGGATCGGGGACTTGACGGTCTCGGCCGCCCGGAACTCCGGGGTGTCGTCCATCCGCAGCCGGATGTACAGCCCGACCGGGCCGATCAGCAGGCCGACCGCGAACGCGGTCCGCCATCCCCCGGAGTAGAGCTGCTCCTCGCTCAGCCCCGTGGTGAGCAGCAGCCCGACGACGGCGGCGAGCAGCAGCGCCGCACCCTGGGTGGCGGACTGCCAGCTCGCGTAGAACGCCTTGCCGCGGCGGGCGTTCTCGGTGACGAACGCGGTGGCCGAGCCGAACTCGCCGCCCGCGGAGAAGCCCTGCAGCAGGCGGGCGCCGAGCACGAGCACGGCGGCGCCGACCCCGATCTGTGCGTGCGTGGGCGCGAGCGTCAGCACCAGCGTGCCCACGAACATCAGCACGATGGTCAGGTTCAGCGCGGCCTTGCGCCCGCGGCGGTCACCGATGTTGCCGATGACGACGGCGCCGATCGGACGGATGACGTAGGAGATCGCGAACGTGCCGAAGGTCAGCAGCAGCGCGACGAACTCGCTCTCCGCGGGGAAGAACAGGGCGCTGATCACGACCGCGAAGTAGCTGTAGATCATGATGTCGTACCACTCGAGGGCGTTGCCGATCGAGGCGGCGACGACGGCGCGGCGGGACGTGCGCCGGTCCGCGCCCGGGATGACGGTGGACCTGTCGTCGAGGCTGGCCATGGACGATCACTCCTCGTGCCGGAGGGACGGTGGTGGTCGTGCGTCATGACCGGTCGACGGGCCGTGGTCGGTCCCCTCGTCGACCGGGGTGGTGCTGCGCCGCACCGGGTCAGGTGCGGGCGCGGTCCGGGCGGCCGGTGGACCGCCGCAGCGCGAGCGCGGCGAGCAGCGCCGCTCCGTCCGGGAGGACGTCGTCGGAGAACTGCGCGTGCGCCGAGTGGTTGTAGGAGGCCGCCTCCGCGGGGAGCGCGGCCGGCCGGGCCCCGAGTGCCGCGAAGCAGCCGGGGACGTGCTGGAGGACCTTCGAGAAGTCCTCCGAGCAGGCGAGCGGGTTCGCCAGGTGCCGGAACCGGTCCGGGCCGAACTCGGTGGCCACCGTGGCCGCGAGCAGGGCGGCCTCGTCCGGGTCGTTCTCGGTGACCGGGTAGAGGGTGACGACCTCGACGTCGGCCCGGACCCCGTGCGCGGTGGCGATCCCGCGGGCGAGCTCGTCGACCAGGGCCAGGCAGCGGTCGCGGGTGGCCGCGGAGAACGTGCGCAGCGTGGCCTCCAGGCGCGCGGTCTCCGGCACGACGTTGGCCTTGGTGCCGGCGTGCAGCGACCCGACGGTGAGCACGACCGGGTCGAACACGTCGAACCGGCGGGTCACCATGGTCTGCAGCGCGGTCACCAGCTCCGCGACGGCCGGGACGGGGTCCGCCGCGAGGTGCGGCATCGACCCGTGCCCGCCGCGCCCGGTGATCGTCACGTGCACCTCGTCGGTGGCCGACATCAACGTCCCGGGCCGGGTCGCGAACTCCCCCGGCTCGAGGTCGGCGGAGAACACGTGCAGCCCGTAGGCGGCGGTGACCGGGCGGCCCGCGGCGTCGAGGACCCCCTCGTCGATCATGTGCCGGGCGCCGTCGAAGTTCTCCTCGCCGGGCTGGAACATGAGCACGACGTCGCCGGCGAGCTCGTCGCGGCGGTCGGCAAGCAGCCGGGCCGCCCCGACGAGCATCGCGGTGTGCAGGTCGTGCCCGCAGGCGTGCATCACCCCGTCGGTGCGGGACCGGTAGGCGACGTCGATCTCCTCGTGCACCGGGAGGGCGTCCATGTCGGCCCGCAGCAGCACCACGGGGGCGTCGTCGTCGGAGTGGGTGCCGCGCAGGACGGCGGTGACCGAGGTGCACGAGGAGCCCTGCCGGATCTCCAGCGGGAGCCCGTCGAGCGCGTCGAGCACCTTCTGCCGGGTGCGGGGCAGCTCCAGGCCGATCTCGGGGTCGGCGTGCAGCTCGTGGCGGAGGGTCACCAGGCCGTCGCGCATCCGCCGGGCCGCCCGCAGCGTCGTGCCGCCCACGGTGCTCACGGTGTCGGTCACGGCGGCGCTCAGAACGCGCCGGCGTAGGCGTTGAGCGCCGGCTGCCCGCCGAGGTGGGCGTAGAGCACGGTCGAGTCCGGCCCGATCTCGCCGGAGCGGACCAGGTCGATCAGCCCGGCCATCGACTTCCCCTCGTACACCGGGTCGATGATCATGCCTTCGAGCTCGCCGGTGAGCCGGATCGCGTCGATCGTGGACGGCACGGGGATGCCGTAGAGGTCGCCGGCCCAGCCCTCCAGCACCGAGATCTCGTCGGCGCGCAGTTCGCGGTCCAGGCCAATGAGCTTCGCGGTGCTGCGGGCGATCCGCTCGACCTGGTCGCGGGTCTTCTCGATCGTCGCGGAGGCGTCGATGCCGATCACCCGGCGCGGCCGGTCCTGCTCGGCGAAGCCGGCGATCATCCCCGCGTGGGTGGACCCGGTGACCGAGCAGACGACGATCGTGTCGAAGAAGACGCCCAGCTCGGCCTCCTGCTGTGCGACCTCCCGGGCCCAGTTGGCGAAGCCCAGCCCGCCCAGCGGGTGCTCGGAGGCGCCGGCCGGGATGCCGTAGGGCGTGCCGCCCGCGGCCCGGACCTCCTCCATGGCCCGCTCCCAGGAGTCGCGGATGCCGATGTCGAACCCGGCCGGGTCCAGCCGCACGTCGGCGCCCATGATCCGGGACAGCAGGATGTTGCCGACCTTGTCGTTGACCGCGTCCGGCCAGTCGACCCACTTCTCCTGCACCAGCCGGGCCTTGAGCCCGAGCTTCGCCGCGACGGCGGCGACCTGGCGGGTGTGGTTGGACTGGTAGCCGCCGATCGAGACGAGCGTGTCGGCACCGGCGGCGAGTGCGTCGGGGACGATGTACTCGAGCTTGCGGGTCTTGTTGCCGCCGTAGGCCAGCCCGGAGTTGCAGTCCTCGCGCTTGGCCCAGATCGAGGCCCCGCCGAGGTGGGCGGTCATCCGGTCCAGCGGGTGGACCGGGCTCGGGCCGAACAGCAGCGGGTGGCGCGCGAAGTCGTCCAGTGACACGTCGGTCTCCTGACCTGGTCGGGGTGGGTGGGCTCCGGGTGCCGCGTCCGCTCAGGGACGCAGTGTCAGCCAGTTGTCGCGGTTCGCGCGGGCGGCGCCCTCGGCGTCCCCCGCGCGGGCGAGCTCGACGATCCCGGCGTGCTGGGCGACCGAGGACCGGCCGGTCAGCGACGCGAACCGGGACCGCTCCATCCGCCGCAGCAGCGGCGTGACGTCGTCGAGCACGCTGGTGACCCGCCGGTTGCCGCACCGGAGGACCAGCACGCCGTGGAACGCGTCGTCGGCGGCGATCGCCGCGTCGACCTGACCGGCGGCCAGCGACGCGGCGAAGTCGTCGTTGGCCGCGACCATCGCGTCGAGGTCGGCCGGGGTCAGCACGGGTACCGCCTCGCGGGCGGCGAGCTCGTGCATCGCGGCCGCCACCGCCTGCGCCTCGACGGTGGCGCGCACGTCGAGCGCGCTCACCGTGGTCGAGCTGCCGGGGCGGACGCTGACCAGCCCGATCTGCTCGAGCCGGGCGATCGCCTCGCGCACCGGGGTGCGGGAGACGCCGAGCCACTCGCACAGCTCGGCGTCGTTGAGGCGCTCCCCCGGTTCGAGCGTGCCGTCGACAATCGCCGCACGCAGCGTCCGGAACGCCTGGTCGCGCAACAGCATGCGGTCGGTTCCGGCGGCACGGGACGGGATGGGCATGGCTCGACGGTATCCGATATTTCGGATGTAGGTAAGAGTCATTCTGGATGTGGGTTGCTGTCCGGGGCATCGGGGCGGGTGGGGGCAGGGCCGGGGCGGCGGATCGGGCCGGGCGGAGCCGGGGCGGAACGATCATGATCAGTTTCTCGGAACGGATCGGTGCCACATACGGCACCGATCCGCTCTCTCGTAGCGATCTTGGAGCTGTCCGGACCCGAGTCGTCCGCGGCCCCAGGGCCCGGCGGGAACGGACCGCGCACCAGGCCTGCCGAGGTGGGGACAGCGCGGCGAAGCCCGGGGCGGGGGCGGGTCCGGGATCGCGGGCCTGGCGACCAGGCGAGCCGGGCGGTCGGACCGGGACGGACGAGCCTGGCGGGGCCGGGCGGTCGGACGAGGCCGAGTGGGGCCGGGCGCCCGCGAGCCGGACCGGACGCGCACATCATGATCGGCACCACGGAAGGGATCGGTGCCGCATACGGCACCGATCCCTTCCCGGACGACGATCATGAGCCCCGCCCACCCTGGAGCGTCCACGAAACGCGCAGCGGGTCGCGGACGCGGACCGCGCGACGGACATCGTCGCGCACAGGGACCGCAGAGCGGATGCAGGCGACTGCGGACCGGGCTCGGGACGGGTGCCGGCAGGGACTCAGACCCGGCCGGACCGACGGACGCGGGCAAGGCAGGCGGGACCGACGGACGCGCCGGGACCGGCGGAAGCGGCGGAACCGGCGGAGCCGTCAACCCACCGGCAGCCCGGCCGGCCCGGCCTTGCGCAGCTCCCGCGGGGGCGTCCCGAACCACCGCCGCGACGCGCGGGACAGCGCCGACTGCTCCGCCAGCCCGATCATCGCCGCGACCTGGGTGAACGGCAGGTCGGTCCGCAGGATCAGGCGCTCGGCGGTGTCCCGGCGGGCGTCGTCGACGACCTGCTCGAACGTCGCCCCCTCCCCCGCGAGGTGACGCTGCAGCGTGCGGGGATGCACCCGCAGGAGCCGGGCGACGGAGCCGATCCGCACCGGCCCCGACCCCAGCGACCGGTCGACGGCGGCCCGCACCCGGTCGGTGACGGTGCGCCCGGGCCGGTCGAAATGGGTCTCCAGGTACTCGATGGCGATGGCGCGCACGGTCTCGTCGCCGCCGGCCAGCGGGCGTCGCACGAGGTCGGCGGGCACGCGCAGCACGGCGGCGGGCCGGTCGAAGCGGACCTCGGCGCCGAAGAACTCGCGGAAGCGGTCGGCGTCGGCGGGAGCGGGGTGCGGCAGGTGCACCGACCGCAGCCCGTAGGGCCCGCCCGACAGCAGCCCGACGATCCGATGCAGCACCCCCACACCCAGGTCGGCGGCCTGCGGCGGGAGCGGGTCGGTGCTGCCGTACTCCAGCCCGGTCACCCCGGCGACGCCCTCCGGGTCGGCGACGGCGCCGATCGTCAGCGCCGGGCTGTGCACGTAGAGGTAGCGCGAGGCGCAGTCGAGCGCGTCGCCGAGGGTCGCCGAGTTCTGGACGGCGACGGCGAGCGGCCCGAGGATCTCCGGGCCCTGCCGCTGCGCGAGGCGCAGGCCCAGGTCGCCGCACCCGAGCTCGGCGGCCGCGGTCTCCAGCACCCGGGCCACCGACCGGGTCGGGACCAGCGCATCCGGGTCGACTCCCTCGACGGCGTCGATCGGGATGCGGAACCGTGCGAACAGCTCCGCTCCGTCGCCGCCCAGCTCGCCGACGAGTGCGACGAGCCCCCGCAACGCCCTCGCCCGGGTGAGTGATCCGGTGCCCATGTCGTACGAGGGTAAGTTGTTGTCGCGCCAGGTCAAGTTACTCCGGGTAGGTTTGGGGCAGACTGGATCTCGGTCAACAGAGGTAGTCAGCGCGGACGCGCCCGATGAGGAGGACCACATGACGCAGGCCGGCACGACGCCCGCTCCGGACAGCACCGCCGGCGAGCACCGCGACGTGATCATCGTCGGGGCCGGGCTCTCCGGCATCGGCGCCGCGGCCCGGCTGCACCAGGAGCTGCCCGGTAAGGACTACGCGATCCTCGAGGGCCGCGAGAACATCGGCGGTACCTGGGACCTGTTCCGCTACCCGGGCATCCGCTCGGACTCGGACATGTTCACCCTGGCCTACCCGTTCCGGCCGTGGCGTGAGCCGAAGTCGATCGCCGACGGCGCCGACATCCGCCGCTACATCACCGAGACCGCCCGCGAGTACGGCGTGACCGAGCGGATCCGCTTCGGCACGAAGGTCGTCGGTGCGTCCTGGGACTCGGCCACCGCGCGCTGGACGGTGGACACCACCACCGCGCAGGGCCCGAAGCGCTACACCTGCTCGTTCCTGTTCATGTGCTCGGGCTACTACGACTACGACAAGGGCTTCCAGCCGGAGTTCCCGGGCCGGGAGGACTTCGCCGGCACCTGGGTGCACCCGCAGTTCTGGCCGGAGGACCTCGACTACACCGGCAAGAAGGTCGTCGTCATCGGGTCCGGCGCCACCGCCGTCACGCTGATCCCGTCGCTGGCCGCGAAGGCCGGGCACGTCACGATGCTGCAGCGCTCGCCGTCGTACCTGACGGTGCTGCCCAGCAAGGACCCGGTCGCCGACCAGCTGCGCCGCTTCCTGCCCGCCACGGTCGCGCACGCCATCCTGCGGCTGCAGTACGTGACGCTGACCCAGGCGTTCTACCAGCTCGCGCGGCGCCGCCCGGAGCGCGTGAAGAAGGTGCTGCGCGGCCTCGCGCTGAAGTTCCTCAAGGACGAGTCCTACGTGGACAAGCACTTCACCCCGAGCTACGACCCGTGGGACCAGCGCCTGTGCGTCATCCCCGAGGGCGACTTCTACAAGTCGATCAACCGGGGTGACGCCTCGGTGGTCACCGACCACATCGAGCGGATCACCGAGAAGGGCATCCGGCTGCGGTCGGGCGAGGAGCTGGAGGCCGACGTGATCGTCTCGGCGACCGGCCTGTCGCTGAGCCCGCTGGGCGGCATCACGATCCACGTCGACGGCGAGCAGGTCGACATCGGCAAGACCGTCACCTACCGCGGCCTGATGCTGTCGGGCCTGCCGAACCTGGCGTTCTGCATCGGCTACATCAACGCGTCCTGGACGCTGCGCGCCGACCTCGTCGCCCGCTACGTGCCGAAGCTGCTCGCGCTGATGGACCGCGAGCGGATCGCCGTCGCCACGCCGGCGCCGACCGCGTCCCCGGACCGGCCGCTGCTCGACATCGAGTCGAACTACGTGAAGCGCTCGGAGCACCTGTTCCCGCGCCAGGGCCGCAAGGACCCGTGGCGGCTGCACCAGAACTTCTTCCTCGACGCCGTCGGGCTCGGCCGCGCCGACCTCAAGCGGGACATGATCCTCACCCCCGCCTCGGCGCTGGGTGCCCGTGACGCCCGCGTCCCCACCCCGACCGCGTCCGGCATCGCCGCCGACACCGTCGCCGCCCCGGCGACCGCACAGCAGGAGGTGGCCTCCTGATGGCCCGCTCACCGTTCCGCTTCGCCGAGGGCACCGCCGTCGTCACCGGTGCCGCCGGTGGCATGGGCGAGCACGTGGCCCGCCTGCTCGCCGAGCGCGGCAGCGACCTGGTGCTCGTCGACCGCGACGGCGACCGGCTCGACACCGTCGCGTCGGCGATCCGCGCGAAGCACCCCGGCCTGTCGGTGACCACCGAGACCGTCGACCTGGCCGACCGCGACGCCGTCGACGCCCTGTCCACCCGGATCCTCGCCGGTCACCCGGAGATCCGGCTGCTGGTCAACAACGCCGGCGTCGCGCTCGGCGGGGACTTCGCCCGGCTGACCCTCGACGAGTTCGACTGGGTCATGAACGTCAACTTCCGCGCCCCGGTGCGGCTGACCCACGCCCTGCTGCCCGCGCTGACCGCGCGGCCCGGCGCGCACGTGGTCAACGTGTCCAGCCTGTTCGGGCTGATCGCCCCGCCCGGGCAGTCGGCGTACTCGTCGTCGAAGTTCGCGATCCGCGGCTTCTCCGAGGCACTGCGCGCCGAGCTCGCCCAGGTCGGCGCCACCGTCACCACGGTGCACCCGGGCGGCATCCGGACCGGGATCGCCGCCGGCGCCCGGGTCGGGGTCAACATCCCGGCCGAGGAGGCCGAGCGCGGCAAGAAGGACTTCGAGAAGCTGCTGACCTTCCCCGCGGAGAAGGCCGCCGAGCTGATCGTCGACGCGATCGCGAAGCGCCGCCCGCGGCTGCTCATCGGCATCAGCGCGAAGGTCCCGGACCTGCTGGCCCGGCTCGCCCCGGCGAACAGCATCCGGATCTTCGCGAAGCTGGTGGGCGCCTCGGGGAACGCGAAGGCGGCGCGCACGCGATGACCCTCCCGCAGACCCGCTTCGTCGACGTCGGCGGCACCCGGATCCGGGTCCGCGAGTCCGGCGACCCCGCCGGTGAGCCGGTCCTGCTGCTGCACGGGATCGGCCGCAGCCTGGAGGACTGGGACCCGCAGCACGAGTTCCTGTCCCGGTACCGGGTGGTCGCGCTCGACCTGGCCGGGTTCGGCCACTCCGACCGGGTGCCCGGCCCGGCGACGCTGGAGAAGCTCGCCGACACCGCGCTCGCCACCCTCGACGCGCTCGGGGAGACCCGGCCGGCGCACGTCATGGGCAACTCGCTCGGCGGCGCCGTCGCGCTGCTGATCTCCACCCGGCACCCCGAGCGGGTCGTCTCGCTGGTGTTGGCCGACCCCGCCGGGTTCGGTGCCGAGGTGACCCCGGCGCTGCGGGTCATCGGGGTGCCGCTGCTGGGCCGGTTCCTGCTGGGCCACCTGGACGCCACGGCGGCGCGACGCTCGGAGCGGTCCCTGTTCGTCGACGGCTCCCTGGTCACCGACGAGCGGGTCGCCCGCGCCGTGGAGATCGCGCGGCGGCCGGAGTTCGCACTGACCTTCGCCGAGGTCGCGGCCGAGCTGGGCACCGTCCGCGGGGTCCGGCCGGGCTGGCGGCGCGCGTTGCTCGACGCGTTCGCCCGCGCCCCGAAGCCGACGCTGGTCGTGTGGGGTGAGCGGGACCTGATCCTGCCCGCGGCCCAGCTGCGCGCGGCGGGCCGTCTCCCGCAGGTCACGACGCACGTGTTCGGCCGGGTCGGGCACATGCCCCAGATCGAGGTGCCCGGCGCGTTCGCGACGCTGGCCTGCGATCACCTCGCCCGGGCGGGGCGGCGGACCAGCATCTCCAGCGACAGCCGCGCCGGCACCAGGTAGGGCAGGACCACGGCGGGCGGGCCGTGCACGGTCAGCCAGGTCCGGGTACCGGCCCCGGACGGCCGCACGCCGTGGTCCAGGCTCAGCCGCACCCGGTTCAGCGGGGAGGCACTGGCGCCGAGGGCGACGTCCCAGGCCCAGGTGCGGGCGCGCTCGTCGACCTCGGTGACGGCGAAGGACACCGTGACGCCGAGCGGGCCGCGGACCTGCCCGGTCACGCCGGGGCGGATCCGGTCCGCCGCGGTGTCGACGCCGAGGATGTAGGGCGCCCACTCCGGCCAGCGGGCGGGCACGGCGTAGCGCTCCCAGACCTCGTCGGCGGGTTGCGGGCCGCGGGCGTGCAGTGTCAGGCGCATCGACGACGATCCTGGCGGCTGCGCGCCCCCGCCGCGCGACGGGCCGGTACCGGCCGTAGCGTCGGGTTCATGCGGATCGCCCCCTGGCTGGCCGCCCTGGTCACGCTCCCCCTGCTCGCCGCCTGCGGCACCGGCCCCAACCCGGTGACCAACGCGCTGTCCGGCGCCGAGGCCCCGGTCGCCGCGGCGGGCGCGGGCCTGGTGCCGGTCACGGTGTCGGTGCCGCCCGGGGCCGCGACCGCCCCGTTCGACGAGCCCCGCGAGGCGCTCGTCCCGGCCGGGTGGACGGTGTCGGTGTTCGCCCGCGTCCCGAACGCCCGGCTGGCCGTCTGGACCCCGGACGGCGAGCTGCTCGTCTCGGTGCCCGACGACGGCCGGGTGCTGGCGCTGTCGCGCACCGGTGAGCAGCGGCCGTTGCTCGACGGGCTCACCCAGCCGCACGGGCTCGCGTTCTCCCCGGACGGCGGCACCCTCTACGTCGCCGAGTCGAACCAGGTGTCGGCGTACGCCTGGGCGCGCGGCGCGGCGACCGGGCGGCGGGTCGTCGTCCCCGGCCTGCCCGACGCCAACTCCCCCGACCTGCGCGGCGCCTACGGCCACGAGCTGAAGTCGGTCACCGTCGGCCCGGACGGCGCGGTCTACGTCTCGATCGGGTCGACCGGCAACATCTCGGTCGCCGACCGGGACGCCACTCCCCCGCGCGCGTCGATCCTGCGGATGCCGCCCACCGGAGGGCCCGCGGCGCCGTTCGCCACCGGGGTCCGCAACGGCACCGGGCTGGCCACCGCGCCCGACGGGTCGGTCTGGACCGCGGTCAACGGCCGCGACAACGTGCCCTACCCCTACGACCGGCCCTACGGCGACGCCGGTGGCTCGTCGTTCGGGAAGGTCGTCGACGGCTACGTCACCGACCACCCGGCCGAGCCGCTGGCCCGCCTCACCCCGGGCCGCGAGCTGGGCTGGCCGTTCTGCAACCCGGACCCGGACACCGACCCGGGTGTCGCCGGGTCCGCGCAGGACTTCGCCGACGTCGGCCTGGTCGCCGACGCCGAGCTCAGCCCCGGCGGGCGCGCGATGGACTGTGCGGCGCTGGCCCCGGTGGAGCAGTCGTTCCCGGCGCACTCGGCGCCGCTGGGACTGTCGTTCACCGAGGGGGTGCTGCCCGCGCCGTACGCGGCCGGGGCGCTGGCCGGGGTGCACGGCT
Organism: Pseudonocardia sp. TMWB2A; assembly: GCF_017312135.1. NCBI lineage: Bacteria > Bacillati > Actinomycetota > Actinomycetes > Pseudonocardiales > Pseudonocardiaceae > Pseudonocardia > Pseudonocardia sp. TMWB2A. The sequence goes on along the minus strand of NZ_QKQY01000002.1, from coordinate 3,627,638 downwards.
CCTGGAACGCGGACCCGCCGCGGGCCCCGGAGGTGTCGTTCTTCCCGTGGCGCGACGGGACGCTCGGCGCGCAGCAGACGCTGGTCGGCGGGTTCCAGGACCCGTCGGGGTCGCGCTGGGGCAGGCCGGTCGCGGCCGTCGCCGGGCCGGACGGCGCGGTCTACGTCACCGACGACGACGCCGGCGCGGTCTACCGGGTGGCCCCGCCCGGACGGTGAGCGCCCGCCCGTGACCGGGGCCGCAGTCGGCCCGGCCGCCCGCGGTGCCGGGGTAGGTTCACCCCGGTCGCCCGAGGACGGGTGACCGGGAAGGGTACGGGGCGATGCGGATCGTGGACTGGGCCGGCGACGACGAGGGCGGCCCGGCGGTGGTCCTGCTCGACCAGCGCGCGCTGCCCGGCGCGACCGAGCACCTGTACCTGCGCACCGTCGACGAGCTGATCGAGGCGATCCGGTCGCTGGCCGTGCGCGGTGCCCCGAGCCTGGGCATCACCGGCGCCTTCGGGGTCGCGCTGGCCGCGCACCTGCACGGGACGGCGACGCCGGTCGCCGTCGCCGCGGTGCGGGCCGCGGCCGAGCGGATCGCCGTCGCCCGGCCCACCGCCGTCCCGCTGGGGCTGGGGGTGGCGCAGGCCCTGGAGGCGCTCGACGGCGGCCCGCCCGCGGTGCTCGCGCAGGCCCGCGCCGTCGCCGCGGAGGCCGCCCGGGTCAACGCCGCGGCGACCGGCCGGGCCGCGGACCTGGCACAGCAGCTGTGCCCGGACCGCCCGCTGCGGGCGCTGACGGTGTGCAACACCGGCCCGCTGGCCACCGGCGACGGCGGCACCGCGCTGGGGGCGGTCCTGCGCCTGCACGAGCGCGGCGCGCTGGCCGAGGTGCTGGCGTGCGAGACGCGCCCGCTGCTGCAGGGCGCGCGGCTGACCGTCTGGGAGCTCGCCGCGGCCGGGGCGCCGCACCGGCTGTGCGTCGACTCGGCCGGTCCCGCGGCGATCGCGTCCGGGCTGGTCGACGCGGTGTTCGTCGGTGCCGACCGGATCGCGGCCAACGGCGACGTCGCGAACAAGATCGGGACCTACATGCTGGCCTGCGCCGCGGCCCGGTCCGGGATCCCGTTCGTGGTGGTCGCGCCGGAGGAGACGATCGACCCGCACACCCCGACCGGGGCCGACATCGTCGTCGAGCAGCGGGGGGCCGAGGAGGTCCGCGAGCACGGCGGCACCCTGCTCACCCTGCCCGGGACCCCGGTCTACAACCCGGCGTTCGACGTGACGCCGTTCGACCTGGTGACCGCGATCGTCACCGAGGAGCGGGCGTGGGGACCGGGCTCGTCGCCCGCACCTTCGCCCGCTGGGCCGCGAACCGCCCTCGCACCGCACTGATCTCGGCGTCGGGCAGCAGCCGCGGCTCGCCGACGGCGCGGGCGCGCGCAGCCAGACGTCGCAGAGCCACTCCAGCTGGCGGGCGCCGTCGTAGGCGGCGCCGAGGGTGTCGCCGAGCACCAGCGTGCCGTGGTTGCCGAGGACGACGGCGGTGGACTCCCCCAGCGCCGCGAGCGCGTTCACGACCAGCTCACGGCTGCCGAACGGCGCGTACTCCGACACCCGCACGCCGTCGCCGAACATCGCGAGCTGGTAGTGCACGGCCGGGACGTGGTCGGACAGCGTCGACAGCGCGACCGCCGCCGGGGAGTGCGTGTGGACCACCGCGACGGTGCCGGGCCGGGCCTGCGCGGCCACGTGCAGCCCGAGCTCGCTGGTCGGCTCCCGGGTGCCGTCGACGACGGTGCCCTCCGCGTCGACGAGCACGACGTCCGCGGCGGTCATCGTCTCGTAGTCCACACCGGACGGGGTGACCGCGATCAGGTCCCCGGTGCGCAGCGACAGGTTCCCCGAGGTGCCGACGACGAGGCCGTCGCGGACCATCCGGCGGGACCAGGTGCAGAGCAGCTCGCGGGCGGGGGTGTGGTAGTGGGGCACCCGGGCAGGATCCCACGCCCACCCGACCGGGGGTCACACCTCCGGGTCGACCCGTGCCCGTCGGGGCGCGCCGGGTGCCGCCGGGGCCGCAGGATCGTGCCACCGCGGACGCCGGGCTCGGCCGGGACGCCACGCGGAGGGCGGTAGGACCCCGACCGCGCCGGCTCCCGGCGCAGGAAGCGAGCACATCGTGAGGACCGCCCTGCGCGCCGCCACCACCGCGGCGGGCGCCGTCGCCGCCGCACTCGCCCTGGCCGCCGTCACCGCCGGGACGGCGTCGGCGCAGCCCGCGCCGCCCGTCGAGCCGCCGCTGAGCCCCGCCGACCAGGCCGCCCAGTTCGCCTGCCTGCAGAAGTACATGGACTTCACGAACCTGACCGGCGACGCGCTGAAGGACCCCATCGGGTTCTCGGCGACGGCCGCCCAGGCCGCGCAGGCGTGCGACAAGGTCCGGGCCCCCGGCACACCGGCCCCGGTCACCCCGCCCGCGAGCTGATCCTCAGAGCAGGTCGCTGCGGCTGAGCACCCCGACCAGCACGTCGTCGGCGTCGACGACCGGGACGACCCGGAACCCGCGCCGGGACAGCAGGTCCTCGGCGTCGGTGAGCGGGTCGCCCGGGTGCACGACCTCGACGTCGCGGGTCATCACCTCCGAGACGGTGCGGGCCCGCAGCCGCCGGCCGCCGTCGAGGGAGCCGTGCATGAGGTCGGCCTCGGAGACGATGCCCAGCAGGTGGTCCCGGTCGTCGACGACCGGGACCGCCGTGAACCGGTAGGACAACAGGACCTCGGCGGTCTCGTCGAGGGCCAGCTCCGGCGGGATCGCGACCAGCCCGCCGTCGGTCATCACGTCCGCGACCCGCAGCGACGACGTCGGGCGGCCGCCGATCCGGCCCGCCCCGCGCGGCGCCATCGCCTCCGGCAGCGGCGCCACCGGCACGACACCGCCGATCCGGCGGGCGGTGCGGCGCAGCCGCCCCCCGGAGTGCCGGTGCCGCAGCAGGTCGCTGCGGGTGATCACACCGACCAGGATGCCCTTGTCGACGACGGGCACCAGCCGCAGCTCGCCGTAGACCCGCATGCGGTGCGCGACGATGGAGATGTTCGTCGTCGGGAGCACCGACACGACCTGCTCGGTCATCGCGTCGCCCACGACGGCGTGCGGGTCGTCGCGGTGGCGCAGCACGTCGACCAGGGAGATCACCCCGACCAGGGAGAACCGCCGGTCGACCACGGGCAGGGCGGAGAACCGGGACTCGGCCATCCGCTCCTGCGCCCGCGCCAGCGGAGCGTCCGCCCAGATCGTGACGACGCGTTCGGTCATGACATCGCGGGCACGCACCACCATGGACGCACCGTAACCACGGCGACGTCGCGGCCGCCATCGCTCACCGTTCGAGGTGGCCGAACCGGTGCCGGGTGCGGCTGACCGCCTGCTCGCGCAGCACGGTGGGGATCTCCCGGCGTCCGTCGAGCACGACCGGGGTGTCCACGACGGACGCGCCCACCTCCGCGGCGGCCGCCCGCAGACCCTCGGGCACGGTGCCCAGGGCCCGGATCCGCTCGCCCGCGACGGGGACGAGCCCCTCGCCGCCGTGCACCCCGCCCGGGACCTCGCCCGGCGGGATCCCCGGCCCGTGCAGCCGTACCGGGACCCCCGCGGTGGCGGCGGCGAGCAGCACCCGCAGGACGTCGGCGCGGGCGGTACCGGTGCCGCACCACAGCGTCACCGACGGGGCGGGCCAGTAGCGGAACACGTTGGACTCCGCGGCCAGCCCGGTCGGGTCGTGCTCGATCCCGAACTCGGTGTCCCACGCGCGGGCGTCGGAGGCGGCGGCGCGGGCGAGGCGGTCGCGGGCGGCCGGGTCGAGGTCGGCCGCCGCGGCCAGGACGCGGTCCGCGGCCGGGCCGGAGGCCGGTCCCGGCCCGGGGAGGTCGCCGTCGTGCCAGGTGCCGAACTGGGCGACGTAGTTGGGTCCGCCGGGCTTGGCGCCCGGGCCGAGCACCGAGCCCTTCCAGCCGCCGAAGGACTGGCGCTGCACGATCGCGCCGGTGATGTGCCGGTTGACGTAGGCGTTGCCGACCTCGACGCGGTCGAGCCAGTGCGCGATCTCGTCGGAGTCGAGGGAGTGGATGCCACCGGTGAGGCCGAAGCCGGTGTCGTTCTGCCAGGCGATCGCCTCGTCGAGGTCGCGGGCGGCCATCAGGCCGAGCACCGGGCCGAAGCACTCGGTGCGGTGGAACCAGCTCCCCGGCGACACCCAGGCCCGCACGCCCGGTGTCCACACCGTCTCCGAGACCCGGCGCGGGCGCACCAGCCACCGCTCCCCCGGCTCCAGCGTGGTCAGTGCCCGGTGCAGCTTCGCCGAGGGCGCCTCGATGAGCGGGCCCATGGTCGTCGCGAGGTCGGTACCGGGGCCGACGCGCAGGGTGGTGACGGCGTCGACGAGCTGGCGGCGCAGCCGCCTCCCGATGGCCGAGCCGGTCGCGGCGGGGCCGACGAGGATGGCCAGCGACGCCGCGGAGCACTTCTGCCCGGCGTGCCCGAACGCCGAGCGCACGAGGTCGGCGACGGCGAGGTCCGGGTCGGCGGCGGGGGTGATGACCAGTGCGTTCTTGCCGCTGGTCTCGGCGACGAGGTTCAGGTCGGGCCGCCAGGACCGGAACAGCGCGGCGGTCTCCGAGGAGCCGGTGAGCACGACACGGTCGATGTCGGGGTGGGTGACCAGCCGGCGTCCGGCGTCGGCCTCGTCGGTGGGCAGCAGCTGCAGTGCCTCGCGCGGGATCCCGCCGCGGTGCAGTGCGGCGACGCCCGCCTCGGCGCACTCGCGGACCTGCGGGGCGGGCTTGAGCAGCACCGGGGCGCCCGCGGCGAGCGCGGCGAGGCAGCCGCCGAGCGGGATCGCGACCGGGAAGTTCCAGGGCGGGGTCACGGCCACGACCCGGTCCGGGGTGAACGGGGCGCCGTCGAGCTCGGCGGCGCGCTCGGCGTAGTAGGCGGCGAAGTCGACGGCCTCGGAGATCTCGGGGTCGGCCTCGGCGACGGTCTTGCCCGCCTCGTGCAGCATCACCGACAACAGCGTCCCGCGGGCGGCGGCCAGCGCGCGGGCGGCGCGGCGCAGCGTCGCAGCCCGCTCCGCGGCGGGGACGTCGCGCCAGCCGGAGGTGCGGGCGCGCTCGACCGCGGCGTCGACCGCGGCCGGGTCGGTGACGAGGGGGACCTCGGTCCGCGCGACGGCGGTCGTCGCGGCGCGACGGGCCCAGTCCCGGTTCGTGGGCAGCGACGGGTCGGTGTCGGGCTCGGCGCGGAACCCGGCCGGCACGGGGTCCCCGGGCAGCGGGCCGTCGGTCCCGACGGGTGCGGACACGGTGCGGTCCTGTGTGCGGCGCGGGGTGTCGGCGACGGCGTCGCGGTCGCGCACCGAGGCGAGGAACCGCTCCTGGTAGGTCGCCGGGCCGCCCGAATCGGGAGCGAACAGCGTGTACAGGTAGCCCTCCGGGGAGGCGTTCTCCTCCAGCCGCCGGACCAGGTAGGACACGGCGGTGTCGAAGTCGCCGCGGTGCACGACGGGGGTGTAGAGCACCAGCTGCGAGCCCGGACCGGACTCCGGCAGGTCGCCCGCGACGGCGTCGGCGAACGCGGGGGCCATGCCCTGGAGCATCTCCAGGTCCAGCTGGGACCGGGCACCGCGGGCGTCGGCCAGTTCCAGGGCGAGCGCGACGTGGTGCAGGTGGTGCGACGCGACGCCCAGGCGCATCCCGTCGGCGTGCGGGCCGCCGATGCCGCGGTCGAGGAGCCGGACGTAGTTGGCGTCGACCTCGGCCTTGGTGGCGAAGGGCGCCTGCGGCCAGTCGTGCAGCTCGGCGTCGACCCGTTCCATCGCCAGGTTCGCGCCCTTGACCAGGCGCACCTTGATCGGCGCCCCGCCCGCGGCGGCGCGGCGGGCGGCGAACCCCCCGAGCTCGTCGAGCGCGGCGACGGAGTCGGGCAGGTAGGCCTGCAGGACGATCCCGGCGGGCAGGTCGTGGAACTCCGGGCGCGCCAGCAGCGTGGTGAACAGCGCGACGGTGAGGTGGAGGTCCTTGTACTCCTCCATGTCGAGGTTCACGAACACGCCGTGCTCGCGGGCGGCCCGGTAGAGCGGCAACAGCCGGTCCACGAGCAGGTCCCGGCTGCCCTCGAGGTCCCACGGCACGAGCTGGGCGACGACCGAGGACGCCTTGACCGACACGTGGTCGACGCCCGGCCGGCGCAGCAGCGCGATCGTGCGGGCGAGGCGACGGTCCGCCTCGTCGTGGCCGAGGACCGCCTCGCCGAGGAGGTTGAGGTTGAGCCGGTGGCCGTCGCGCCGGGCCGCGGCGAGGCGGCGGTCCAGGCCGCGCCCGCCCGCGTCGACGATCAGGTGCCCGACCAGGCTGCGCAGCCGCGACCGCGCCGCGGGCACGACGACGTGCGGCAGCGCCGTCGCCAGCCGGCCGCCGGCCCGCAGGAGCAGCCGGTCGGTGCCGGCGACGAACGCGGGCAGCGCGGCGCCCGCCCCGGCCAACCGGGCCAGCTCACGGGCCGCGACCCGGTCGTCGGCGGGGCGTGCGACGCGGTCGACGAAGCGCAGCGTGAAGTCGACCCCGGCGGGGTCGTGCATCAGCGCGGCCAGCCGCTGCGTCGGGTCCGCTCCGCGGCCGGAGCCCGACGACGGGGCGGTACCGGTGCGCTCGGTCCAGCGGCGGACGCGCTCGACGGCGCGCCCGGTCAGCGCGTCGTCGAGAGCGGGGACGGGGTGGGTGGGGTGCACGCTCACCCGCCCAGTCTGGACCCACTGTCAGGACCGTGTCACGTCGACGGTGCTGACAATCCGGTGACGACCGTGGTCAGGACTCCGTGAGGTCGGTGTCGGGCAGCGACCCGAGCAGGGCGAACGCGTCCAGGTAAGGCTGGACGTCGCCGCGCTCGGTCCAGGCCCGCAGCTGCGCCGCCGACCGGCGGGTGACCAGGGCACGGGCCAGGTCGAAGTCCGGGGCCCGCACGACGACCGCGGCCCCCGCCTCGTCGCCCGCGGACACCCAGCGGCGGCCGTCGCCGACCAGCGCGATCGGCGGGAGGTCCCCGAGGGCGTCGGCGAACCGGCCCAGGAACTTGTCCATGATCGCGTAGAGGCCGGGGGTGTGCTGCCCGCCGGGCTCGCGCAGCGCACCACGCAGGTCCTGCTCGTGGATGATCACGTCGCCGAGCGGGCGGGTCGTGTTCCCCGCCATCCAGTCGCGCAGCGGGCCGGTCAGCGACTCCCACTCCGCGACGAGTGCCGCCACGTCGTGGTCACGCCGCGCCCGCACCTGCCGGTCCGTCCACTCCTCGTTGTGGTCGTCGGGCTCGTCGCCGCGCACCACGTCCGCACCCAGACCGACCATGTGCGAGAACAGGTCGCGCACCGTCCAGTCCGGGCAGGACGGGACCGTCAGCTCCGAGCGCTCGGGCGGCAGGTCCCGCACCAGGTCGATGACCCGGCGCTGCGCCCGGGTCCACTCCTCGATCTCGTCGATACCGCTCACGGGCACCGATCCCATCACGACCGGGGCTCCCGCGCCGCCCCCATGGGTGTTTTGCCTGGACCGCGCCCGGGCACCTGGGGATCATCGAACCGGACACGACGGCGAGGACGGTCACGGCGACTCCGCCGGACGGCACCGCCGGCACCGGGGACCACCCGGTGCGTCGGTGAGGAGAGGACGAGCGTGAGCAGCCCACCCCCGTACCCGGGTCGCCCCGGGGACCCGCAGGACCCGAACAACCTGGACCAGCCGACGCAGCAGAACCAGCCCTACGGCGGGCAGCAGTACGGCGAGCAGCCCGGTCAGCAGTACGGGCAGCAGCCACACGGACAGCAGCCGTACGGACAGCAGCCGCAGTACGGGGAGCAGCCCCCCGGCCAGCAGTACGGGCAGCAGCCGTACGGGCAGCAGCCCTACGGCGCGCAGGGCCACGACCCGGCCGCCTACCCGGACCGGCCGCCCGCCGGGCCGCCGGGGTGGCCGCAGGGCGGGGCGCCCGCGACCCCGCCGCGCAACGGCATCGGGATCGCCGCGCTGGTGCTCGGCATCCTCGCCGTGCTGCTCGGGTTCTTCCTGATCGGCGCCCTGTTCGGGGTCGTCGCGGTCGCGCTCGGCATCGTCGGGATCAGCCGGGCGTCCAAGGGCGCCGCCACCAACCGCGGGGTCGCGATCGCCGGGCTCGTGCTCGGCCTGGTCGGCATCGTCATCGCGATCGCCGTCGTCGCCTTCGGCCTCAGCGTGTTCAACCAGGTCGGCGGGGACGAGTACGTCAGCTGCGTGCAGCAGGCGGGCACCGATCAGTCCGCGATCGCGCAGTGCCAGCAGGACTTCGAGGACCGCCTCCGGGGGCAGCTGGACCAGGACGGCAACTGAGCCCGCGCCCGCGGGCCCCGTGGCCGGTCACCGGTCGCCCGGGCCCGCGGCGTGGAACGCACCCCCCGCACCGAACACCAGCCGGGCGAACCGCTCCCCCATCCGCAGGTGCGCCTCGGGACTCGGGTGCAGCCGGTCGGGCAGCGGCAGCTCGGCCGCGTCGGCGTCGCCGTAGAGCTCGCGGCCGTCGAGGTGGGCCAGCGCCGGGTCCTGCGGGGTGCGGCCGGCCACGATCCGGGCCAGCTCCTCGCGGATCACCGACAGCGTCAGCTTCCCCGCCGCCACCTCGGCCGGGTCGCCGGTCGCCCGGAACTGCAGCCGCCCGTCGACGACCTCCGGCGCTCCCGGGCCCGGGGTGTGCTCGTGGATCGGGCACAGCACCGGGGACACCACCAGCAGCGGGGTGTCGGGGTGCCCGTCGCGGATCGTGTCGAGGAACCCGTGCACGGCGGGTCCGAAGGCCCGTCGGCGCATCAGATCGGCGTTGACGATGTTGATCCCGATCTTGACGCTGATCATCGCGGCCGGGGTGTCGCGCAGCGTGCGAGCGACGAACGGGTCCAGCATCGCGCTGCCGGAGAACCCCAGGTTGACCAGCTCGACACCGGCGGAGCGGGCGGCGAGCGCGGGCCAGGTGGTGCTGGGGCCCGCGGCGTTGCTGCCCTGGCTGATCGAGCTGCCGTGGTGCAGCCACACGGGGCGCCCGCCGGGCGGGACGACGGCGACCGGCGCGTCGGTGCGCAGCGCGACGACCTCGGTGATCTCGTTGTGCGGCAGCCAGATCTCCACGAGCGCGTCGCGGCCGGGCAGGGTGAACCGCACCGGGCCGGGTGGGCCGTCGGTGACCGTGACCTCCCCCGTCGCCGGGTCGGTCATGAGGAGCTTGCCGCCGGAGGTCGTGGCGCTGCCCGCCGGCCGGCCGTCGACGAGCAGGTCGTAGGCGCCGTCGGGCCGCAGCGGGGCGCCGACGAGACCGATCCGGGTGCGCAGGGTCTCCAGCTCGACGGTCCGCGCGGCGGTGCGGAACACGACGCGCACCCCGGACGGCTGGCTCTGCGCGCCGGCCAGCTGCGGGTCGGTGTTGCGGGCGCGGGCGGAGGCGGGCAGCCGCTGCGGGAGCAGGCCCCGTTCGCCGTCGACGGCGTCGAGGACGCCGTGCAGCAGCTCGGGCCCGATCGCGGTGGTGATCACCCCGGCAGCCTGGCACGCGCGCGGCGCCGGTTCACCCGAGAATCGGACGGTGCTGATCGCCGCCGTCGTCCAGGCCGTCGCGACCGTGCTGCTGGCCGGGATCGCCTGGACCGTGCAGGTGGTGGTCTACCCGGCGTTCGCGCTGGTCCCGGCCGGGTCCTGGGTCCGCTACCACGCCGCGCACAGCCGGGCGGTCACGCTCGTCGTCGGGCCGCCGTGGGTCGCGCAGGGGCTCGCGACGGCGGCGCTGCTGGTCCTCGCGCCCGGCGAGCCGCTGGTGTGGGTGGCCGCGGTGGCGGCCGCCGCGGGCGTCGCGGTGACCCTGCCCGCGGTGTCGCTGCACGGCCGGCTCGACCCGGCCGCGCACCCGGGGGACCTGCGCCGGCTGCTGCGGGTCAACCTGGTCCGCGCACTGGTGTGGTCGGCCGGGTCCGTGGTGGGGGTCCTGCTGGTGACCGCCTCCGGCGCGTGACCCAGGATGGCCGGGTGACTGCGACCGAGGACGAGCGCACGGCGGCCGACGACCGCGCGCACACCGGGGTGGAGCGCGTGCTGGTGATCGCCGCGCACCCCGACGACATCGACTTCTCCTGCAGCGGCACCGTCGCGGTGTGGACCGCGGCCGGGGTCGCGGTGACCTACTGCCTCGTGACCGACGGCGACGCGGGCGGCTTCGACCCGGCCGTGCCGCGCAGCGACATCGCGGGCATCCGCCGGGCCGAGCAGACCGCCGCGGCCGCCGAGGCCGGCGTCACCGACCTGGTGTTCCTCGGCCACCCCGACGGGCGGCTGACCGTCACCCTGGAGCTGCGCCGCGACCTGGCCCGGGTGATCCGGCAGGTCCGCCCGGACCGGGTCGTCGTGCCGCAGCCGGTGCGCGACCTGCGCAGCATGTACGGCAGCCACCCCGACCACACCGCGACCGGCGAGGCCGCCCTGTGCGCGGTCTACCCCGACGCGCGCAACCCCTACGCCTTCCCCGAGCTGGCCGAGGCCGGGTACGAGGCGCACACGGTCGGCGAGGTGTGGGTCCTGGGTCCGGCCCCGGCCGACGACCCCGAGGGGGCACGGCACGTCGACATCACCGACACGATCGACGTGAAGATCGCGGCGCTGCGCGCCCACGCGAGCCAGACCGCGCACATGACCGGCCTGGAGGACATGATCGGGCAGTGGTCCGGGTCGCTGGCGAAGCGGGCCGGGTTCCCGCCCGGGCGGCTGGTGGAGTCCTTCCACGCGCTCGACACGCGCTGAGGCCCCCGGGCCCGGGTGCGCTCAGGCGGCGGCGCGGATGCGGACGTGGGTGCCCGCGTCGTCGCCCCAGACGTGCAGCAGGTCGCAGAGCTGGCGGGCGATCCAGATCCCGCGCCCGTGCGCGCGGCCCGGGTCCGGCGGGGCCAGGCCGGGCAGCGGGTCGGCGAGCCGGCCGCCGTCGTGGACCTCGCAGACGACGTCCTGCTCGGGCGTCCACAGCATGAGCCGCGCCGTGTGCGTCCCGTGGTGGACGGCGTTGGTGGCGACCTCGTTGACCGCGACGGTGACGTCCTCCGCGCGGCTGTCGGGGAACCCCTGGCCGCGCAGTGCCTCGTCGACGGCGCGGCGCACGTCGCGCAGCTGCGTGGCGTCGAAGCGGAACTCCTGCGCGGGGGCGCCGAGCTCGGCGGGCACCGGGGCGCCGAGGCCGTCGAGCAGCCGGCGCGGGTCGGCGTCGACACCGGTCGGGACGGGCCGGCCGTCGTCGAGGACGAACGGATGCGCGCGTCGCACGACCTCGGCGATGGGCCCGGGCAGGTCGGCGGGGAAGAAGCAGAGCAGCCGCAGCGGCAGGTCGGCCAGGGCGAGCGCCGCGGCCGCCTCGACCTCGCCCCAGTAGGCGCCGCGCGGGTCGTCGAGGTCCGCGGAGTGCTCGACGACGACGGTCACCGGCCCCGCGACCGCCCGGTGGCGGGCCCGCAGGACCCGGGCCAGCCGCGCCGCCTCGGTCTGGCCCGACGGACCGTCGGGCCCGCAGTCGCGGCGCAGCCGCAGCAGCCCGGCGACGGCGTCCGCGCCGAGGGCCTCGGCGACCCGGCCGCGCAGCGCGACCTCGGTGACCGGGCGGAGCAGGGTCGCCACCGACCCGCCCGCGGCGAGCGCGTCGAGCACGGTGTCGGCGAGCCGGTCGGTCAGGTCGCCGTCGCCGCCGTGCCGGCACAGGGCGTGCACCAGCCCGCTCACTCCGACCCACCTCCGGCGAGGCCCAGCGCGTCGGCGGGGCAGAGGGCGTGCCGCTCGCGGGTGCTCATCTCCAGCTGCGGGGCGAACCCCGCACCGCAGCGTTCGAGCAGCCGGGCCACACCGGGACGCAGGTTCACCAGCCGTAGCCGCACGCTGACCGGGAGCTCGTCGGCGGCGTGCACGAGGCTGACCGCACCGGCGACGTCGACGAACCGCAGCGCGGACAGGTCAGCGGTCAGCGTGCCCTCGCCGACGTCGCCGCGCACGACCCGGTCGATCAGCCTGGCCAGCACCCGGCGGACCTGGGGCCGGTTGGCGTGGTCGACCTCGCCGGCCAGCCGGACCCGGGCCGGGCCGATCTCGGTGACGCGCAGCAGGCTGTCGTCGTAGAGCGGGGCGGCGGTCAGCTCGGCGGGGTGCAGGCTGCGCATCGTCGCGATGAGCTCGTCGGGGTAGCGCAGGTGGTCGTAGACGCACAGCGCGCGCAGCGGGTGGTCGCGGACGGCGTCGTCGAGCCTGCGGTCGTACTCGTCGAGCACCTGTCCCCCGGGCCGGCGCAGGCCGTGGTCCATCTGGCCGCTGAAGCGCAGCCCGGCCCAGCCGTCGTCGAGGGCGGAGGTGACGTTCTGCTCCATCACCCCGGTCAGCTCGTCGAGCGGGGCGTGCAGGGCGGCGCGGGTGAACTCGCCCGGGACGAGCTGGAACTGCCCGGACCGCAGCGGCCCGGTGACGTCGACGCCGTCGTCGGCCAGGCGGGACAGGACCAGCCCGGCGGTGTCGTCGTCGAAGTAGGCGACCCGCTCCCCCGCCGTGAGCCCCTCGGCCAGGAACGCGGCGACGTCCTCGGCGAGCTGCTCGTCGCTGACCGGCACGGTCAGCACGTGCCGGTGGGGATCCCGTACCGGTGCGGTCACACGTCACCCCCGTCGTGGCGTCCCCGACGGCCCCCCGACAGGTGTGACGCTGCGTACACGATAAGTGATCACGGGTCCGACGGCGACCCGACGCTGTTGTTCAGGCGTGCCGAGGCGTAGAGTTAGCCGGACCGAACTCCGGTGTTCGGGGCGCACGGTGCGAGCAGGGGGCACGGGCGCCGATCAGGAGGTGGACGCCATGTTCCGAGCCGCTCCGCAGTCGCGGGCGACCGAGGTGCGCACGGTCGTGCTCGCCGGTGTGCTCATGGTGCTGCTGGCCGTCGCCACGATCGTCTCCGTGCCGCTGGCCCCCACCGCAGTCACCCTGGTCCTGGCCGCCGCCGCGCTGGCCGTGCGGCCGCTGGTCGTCGCCCACGTGCGCCGCGGCGCCCGGGCCGAGCGGGTCGCCGCGCGCCGCTGACGGCACCTACGGTGGGGGTCCCGCGACCCGAGGAGCCCCCATGACGACCGTCGGCGAGGCCGGCTGGCAGGTGCTGACCGCCCACGGCATCGACACCGTGTTCGGCAACCCCGGCTCGAACGAGCTGCCGTTCCTCGCGGCGATGCCCGACGGGGTGCGCTACGTGCTCGGCCTGCACGAGGGCGCCGTACTGGGCATGGCCGACGGCTACGCCCTGGCCACCGGCGGCCCGGCGCTGGTCAACCTGCACGCGGCGTCCGGGTCGGGCAACGCGATGGGCGCGCTCACCAACGCCGTCTACTCCCACTCCCCGCTCGTGCTGACCGCGGGCCAGCAGGTGCGGTCCACGGTCGGCCAGGAGGTCATGCTGACCAACGTGGACGCGGCCGCGCTGCCGCGCCCGCTGGTCAAGTACGCCGCCGAGCCCGCGTCGGCCCAGGACGTGCCGCGTGCGCTGTCCCAGGCGGTGCACACCGCGCTGCTGGCCCCCCGGGGGCCGGTCTACCTCTCGGTCCCCTACGACGACTGGTCCCGCGAGGCGGGCCCGGACGCCGCGCACCTGCCGTCCCGGCGTGCGACCGCCGCCGCCGAGCTCGGCGAGGCGGCGCTCTCCGAGCTGGCCGGAGCACTGGCCGGGGCGGCGAACCCGGTGCTGGTGCTGGGCCCGCAGGTCGACGCGGACCGGGCCAACGACCACGCCGTCGCCCTCGCCGAGCGGCTCGCCTGCCCGGTCTGGATCGCGCCGTCGGCGTCGCGGTGCCCGTTCCCGACCCGGCACCCGGCGTTCCGCGGGATCCTCCCGGCCTCGGTGCGCGACGTGTCCGACCGGCTGGCCGGGCACGACGTCGTGCTCGTCGCGGGCGCTCCGGTGTTCCGCTACCACCAGTGGGTCCCCGGTGACCTGCTGCCGGCGGGCACCCGGCTGCTGCACCTGACCGCGGACCCGGCCGAGGCCGCGCGGGCCCCGATGGGCGAGGCGTGGGTCGGCCCGGTCGGCCCGGCGCTGGCCGCGCTCGCCGGACGGGTGCCCGCCTCCGGGCGGGAGCCGCTGCCGCCCCGGTCCGGGCCGCCCGCACCGCGGGGCGCCGGGGACCACGTCCCGCCGCAGCAGCTGTTCGCGCTGGTCCGCGACGCGGCCCCGGCCGGGACCGTGCACGTCTGCGAGTCCACCTCGACCATCGACGACTTCGTCGCCCAGGCCGACCTCACCGAGCCGGGCAGCTACCTGTTCCCCGCCTCCGGCGGCCTGGGGTTCGGGCTGCCCGCCGCCGTCGGGGCGCAGCTGGCCCACGGCGACGCGCGCCGGGTGGTCGCACTCGTCGGCGACGGGTCGGCCAACTACGGCATCACCGCGCTGTGGACGGCGGCGCAGTACCGGGTGCCGGTGGTCTTCGTGATCCTGAAGAACGGCACCTACGGTGCGCTGCGCGGCTTCGCGGGGCTGCTGGGCACCGGGGAGACACCGGGCCTGGACGTCCCCGGCCTGGACTTCGTGAAGATCTCCGAGGGCTACGGCGTCCCGGCGGTGTCGGTGTCCGACGCCGCGTCGGCGGCGGCCGCGCTCAAGGATGCGTTCGCCGCCGACGGGCCGCGGCTGGTCGAGGTCGTCACGGCGCCGGGCGTGGCGTAGGCGCTCACACGGTCGCCGTTCACACCGTGGCCAGCGCGGCGTAGCGGCCCGCGTCGGCGAGCAGCTCGTCGTGGCTGCCGGACTCGACGATCCGGCCGTGGTCGACGACGGCGATCCGGTCGGCGTCGCGCACGGTCGAGAGCCGGTGCGCGATGGTGATCGTCGTCCGGCCGTGGGCCAGCGCGTCGAACGCGGCCTGCACGGCGCGCTCGGTGCGGGTGTCCAGCGCACTGGTGGCCTCGTCGAGGACCAGCACCTTCGGGTCGCGCAGCAGCGTGCGGGCGATCGCGATGCGCTGCTTCTCCCCGCCGGAGAAGCGGTGCCCGCGCGAGCCGACGACGGTGTCGTAGCCGTCGGGCAGGCCGGTGATCAGGTCGTGGACCTGCGCGGCGCGCGCGGCGGCCTCGATCTCGGCGTCGGTCGCGTCCGGACGGGCGTGGCGCAGGTTCTCCCGCACGGTGGCGTGCAGCAGGTAGGTGTCCTGCCCGACGACACCGACGATCCGGGTGAGGTCGGCGGCGGCCATGTCCCGCAGGTCCACGCCGTCGATGGTGACCCGGCCCGCGGTCGGGTCGTGCAGCCGCGCGACCAGCCCCGCCAGGGTGGTCTTGCCCGAGCCGGTCTCGCCGACCAGCGCCAGGGTGGTCCCGGCCGGGACGTCGAGGTCGATCCCGGCGACGGCGGCGGCGTCGCTGCCCGGGTAGGCGAACGTGACGCCCTCGAGGCGCACGTGCCCGCGTACGCGGTCGTGGTCCACCGCAACCGGGTGCTCGGGCTCGACGACGTCGACGGTCAGGTCCAGGTACTCGAAGATCCGGGCGAACAGCGCCAGCGACGCCACGATCTGGACCCCGACGCTGAGCAGCCCCATGACCGGCCGGAACAGCCCGCCCTGCAGCGCGGTGAACGCGACCAGGGTGCCGATGCTCATCGTCCCGGCCGCGAACGGCAGGCCGGCGGCGAGGTAGATGACCGCCGGGACGGCGGCGAACACGACCTGGGTGACGGCCATCGTCCAGCGTCCGGCGAGCTGGGAGCGCAGCTCCAGCCCGATCAGCCGCGACGACGAGGTGGTGAACCGGCGGGTCAGCTCCGGTCCGCTGCCGAGGGTCTTGGACAGCGCGACGCCGTCGACGGACAGGCTCTCCTCGACGGTGACGTTCAGGTCGGCCAGCTCCCGCTGCTGGGCGGCGGTGATCGCGCGGCGGGTACGGGCGACCCGGCGGGTCAGCAGGATCGCCGGGGGCAGCACGACCAGCGAGACCAGGGTGAGCTGCCAGGACAGCGCCAGCATGGCGACCAGGGTCGCGACGGTGGTGGTCAGGTTCGACGCGACCGAGGTCGCGGTGTTCGTGACCACCGACTGCATGCCGCCGATGTCGTTGGTGATGCGCGACTGCACCTCACCGGTGCGGGTGCGGGTGAAGAAGGCCAGGCTCTGGCGCTGCAGGTGGGCGAAGACGCCGGTGCGCAGCCCGTGCATGACCTCCTGGCCGATGCGGGTGGAGATCCAGGTCTGGGCGACGCCGAGCGCGGCGGTCACCGCGGCGACCGCGACCATCCCGCCGGCGAGCCAGGCGAGCAGGGTGACGTCGCGCTGCGGCAGCGCCACGTCGATGACCTCGCGCAGCAGGAACGGCGAGGCCATCCCGACGATCGACGAGGCGACGATCGTCACGACGACGACCGAGAGCGGGCCCCGGTGCGGGGCGAACAGGGCGCCGATGCGCCGTAGCGAGACCGCGCGGGCCTGTTCCTTCTCCTCCGGTGAGGAGGTGCGGGTGTCGGGCCGGCCGGGCCGGTTCGGGGGTCGGGGGTCCAAGGGGAGCTCCTCACGATGCTGCGCCACAATGCTGTGGTTACCTCACTATGAGGCAACAACAGTGTCGCTTGCTAGTCTGTTCCCGTGCCGGAACCCGACTTTCCGAGTGACCTCGTCGACGCGTTCTGGGCCGTGGCGCGGCGGCTGCGGCACACCTCCGCCGAGCGGCTGGCGGACTGGGGGCTGTCGCCGTCGCAGGCCAGGGCGCTGATGGTGCTGGCCCGGCACGGCGAGATGCGCCCCGGCGAGCTGGCCGGGCACCTGCGCATCGCGCCCCGCTCGGCGACCGAGGTC
Organism: Pseudonocardia sp. TMWB2A; assembly: GCF_017312135.1. NCBI lineage: Bacteria > Bacillati > Actinomycetota > Actinomycetes > Pseudonocardiales > Pseudonocardiaceae > Pseudonocardia > Pseudonocardia sp. TMWB2A. The sequence goes on along the minus strand of NZ_QKQY01000002.1, from coordinate 3,610,754 downwards.
GTCGACGCGCTGGCCGGGCTCGGGATGGTGGAGCGCGCGGCGGACCCGGGCGACCGCCGGGCCGTGCTGCTGCGGCTGACCGGCGACGGCGCGGCGACCGCCGGTGCGATCCGGGCGGGCCGCGCCGACGAGGCGCAGCAGTTCTTCGGCAGGCTCGGCGACCACGACCGGGCCGAGCTCGCCCGGATCCTGGGCACCCTGCGCGACGAGGTGCACCGCGACGCGCACCGCGGGCCGGGCTGCGACGCACCCGCCGCCCCCTGACCCGACCCGGGTCACACCGCGCGTCGGACAGGCCCGGCGCGGGGTAGTCCCCCGGCATGGACATCGCCGAGAACGGCCGGACCCTCACCCTCACCGTCGGCCACGCGGAGCTGGTGATCCGCCGCCGCTACGAGGCGCTCAGCATCGCCAACGACGTCCTGATCGGGATCTGGTTCGTCGTCGGCAGCGTGCTGTTCCTCTCCGAAGCGACGAGCTACGCCGGGACGTGGCTGTTCGTCGTCGGATCGATCGAGATGCTCATCCGCCCGGTGATCCGGCTGGCCCGGCACCTGCACCTCCGCCGGATCTCGGGCAACCCGCCCGAGGCCGGTCACGACTTCTGACCGGCCACCGCGCAGAGCCCGGGGAGGTCGGCGACGCCGTCGACGACGTCGGTCGGCCCGGCCGCGAGGAGCTCGGCGCGGGTCTGCGCGCCGGACAGCACCGCGACCACCCGCCCGGCGGCGGCGTTGCGGCCTGCCTGCACGTCGAGCACCGTGTCGCCCGCGGTGAGGACCGCACCGGGGTCCTCGACCCCCGTCAGCGCCATCGCCCGGTGGACCATCGCCGGGTCGGGACGGCCCGCGCCGACCTCCTCGGCGCAGACCACGGCGTCGAGCGCGCCGGTGAACGCCGCGGGCAGCGCGGCCAGCAGGGGGTCGGTCACCTGCCGGTCGAAGCCGGTGGTGAGCACGACGGCGGTCCCGGCGGCCCGCAGCGCCGCGCACGCCCGGATCACGCCGGGCAGCGGGCGCGGCCGTGCGGCGGCGTAGGCGTCGGCGAGCGCGGCGACGAAGGCGTCGTGCAGCTCCTCGACGTGGGCCGGGTCGCCGCATCCGGTGAGCGCGGCCAGCGCCTCGCGCTTGTCGGCGCCCATCCAGCGGCGGATCGCGGCGTCGTCGCCCGCGTGCCCGGCCTCCCGGACGACCTCGGCGAGGACCCGGTAGACCGCTCCCCCCTCGTCGACGGTGGTCCCGGCGATGTCCAGTGCGGCGAGTCGGATCACGTGTCACTCCCGAGACGGCGGCGGACCAGCGCGGACAGCTGGTCGACCGCGACGATCAGCACCAGCACGACGAGGATGTGGGTGAGCATCTCGTCGAACCGGAACAGCTGGATGGACTGGTTGATGAGGAACCCGATGCCGCCGGCGCCGACCAGGCCGAGCACCAGCGACGAGCGGACGTTGACGTCGAAGCGGTAGAGCAGCAGCCCCACCAGCTGCGGGGTGACCGACGGCAGCAGCGCGTGCACGGCGACCTGCAGCCGTCCGGCGCCCGCGGAGCGCAGCGCGGTGGGCGGGCCGGGGTCGGCGTCCTCGACGGTCTCGGCCCAGAGCTTGCCCATCACGCCGATGTTGTGCAGGACCAGCGCGAGCACCCCGGGGAACGGGCCGAGCCCGACCGCGGTGACGAAGACCAGTGCGAACACGACGTCGGGCACGGCACGAAGGAACGACAGCAGGCCACGGGCGGCCTGGTAGGTGACCGGCCCGGGAGCGGTGCCGCGGGCGGCGGCCAGGGCGAGCGCCAGCGCGAACGGGATCGACAGGGTGGTGCCGAGCAGCCCGATCCACAGCGTGACCAGGGCTCCCTGCAGGCTCGGCCCCAGGACCGCCCAGGACAGATCGGGCGGGATCGCCTCGGTGAGGAACTCGGCCATGCCGTCGGCGCCGCCGAGCAGCGTCGCGAACGACATCTCGGTGGTGCGCCAGGCGATGACGTGCACGACGAGCAGCACGACGACGACCGTCGCGGCCAGGGCGAGGGTGCGCGGGTCGCGGCGCCGCGGCGGGACGGGGACGCGACGGACGTCCGGGGCGGTGCTGGTCACGGTGCGGCCTCCAGGGCGGCCGCCGGCTCACGGTGGTCGGCGGTGTCGGGGTAGAGCGCGCGGACGTCGCCGCCGGGTGGTCCGTCGAGGACGACGTGCCCGGACCGCAGCCCGACGACGCGGTCGGCGTGCCGGGCGGCGAGGTCGGGCTGGTGCAGGACGGCGAGCACGGCGAGGCGCTCGGTGTGGGCGAGCTCGGCGAGCAGGCCGAGCACCTGCTCGGCGGCGGCCGGGTCGAGCGCGGACACCGGCTCGTCGGCGAGCAGGACCCGGGCGCGCTGGCACAGTGCGCGGGCGACGGCGACCCGCTGCTGCTGCCCGCCGGACAGCGACCCGGCGCGGTCGTGGGCGCGGTCGGCGAGGCCGACGCGGTCCAGGCAGCCCACCGCCTCCTCCCGCAGCGCCCGCGGGAACAGGGCCGGGACCAGCGAGGACCGCAGCGGGAGCCGTCCCAGTGCGCCGGCGCAGACGTTGTCGAGCACGGTGCGCCGGGTGACGAGGTGGATCCGCTGGAAGACCAGGGCGACGTCGAGCCGTCCGCGCGGCCGGCCGTCGACGAGCACCCGGCCGAGGTGCGGGGTCAGCCCGGCGGCGGCGCGCAGCAGCGTCGACTTGCCCGAGCCGTTGGCGCCGAGGACGGCGAGCAGCTCCCCGGCGTGGACGTCGACGTCGACGCCGTGGAGGACCTCGCGGTCGCCGTAGCGCACCCGGGCGCCGCGGACCGCCAGCAGCGCGCTCACTGGACGTCCTTCTCGGTCAGGCCGAGCGTGCGGGCCAGCTCGAACAGCGGCGCGTAGGTGTCGCGGGTGACCGGCACGAGCTTCCCGGGCGGGGTGACGTCGAGCAGTGCGCCGATCTCCCCCACCGCCTGCGGGTCGAGGTTCAGCAGGGCGTCGGTGACGGCGGCCTTGAACGCCGGGGCGAGGTTGCCGCGCACGGTCACCGGGTCGTTGGGGATCGGCGCGGACGTCCAGACCCGGCGGAACCCCGCCGGGTCGAACGTCCCCGACGCGGTCGCCGAGGCCAGCTGCTGGGAGTTGATCTCGGCGGCGTCGACGGTGCCGTTGGTCAGCGCGAGCAGCGCCTCGGGGTGGCCGCCGGCGTAGTCGACCCGGACGTCGGCGGGGGCGAGCCCGGCGTCGAGCAGCGCCTTGCGCGGGAGGGCGTCACCGGAGGTGGAGCCGACCGAGCCGAGGGCGAGGGTGCGGCCGCGCAGCTGGGCCACCGTGGTGACGTCGGAACCGCGCGGCACCCAGATCCCGGCGGTGTAGGCGGACAGCTCACCGGTCGCGGTGCCGAACGAGGCGACCGGCTCGGCCCCGGCGCGCTCGGACGCGAAGACGTAGCCGAGCGGGCCGAAGATCCCGATCTCCAGGCGGTCGTTGCGCATGGCGAGGACCTCGGCCGCGTAGTCGTCGGTGACCTGCACCTGGACCGGGCAGCTCAGCCGGCGTTCGAGGGCGTCGCCGAGGATCTCCGCGGCGGGCACGAGCTTCGCCGGGTCTTCGAAGGGTTCGATGCCCATCCGGATCTGCCCACCGGGGCAGGTGGGCGACTCGGCGGCGGCGGGGCCGGACGGGCCGGCGCAGGCGGTGAGGGCGAGGCTCGCGGCCAGTGCGGCGACGACGAGCAGGCGGGGGCGGCGCATGGGGGTCTCCCGTTTCAGAGGACGCGGTCGAGCACGGCCGGTGCGAGGCCGAACGCGGTGGTCATGCCGATGCCGGAGGTGACCGCGACGGCGGTCGTCGCCGGTGCGACCGGGCGGATCAGGAACTCGCCGGGGGCGTCGGCGTAGACGCCCCGCCAGCGGCGGACGACGTCGACGCCGGTCCCGAGCAGCGCCCGGGTCTCGGCGAGCAGCAGGTCGTCGAGGGTCTCGTCGGTCCAGGGTTCGGGTGTGCGGTCGTAGTGGTGGGTGTCGCCGACGACGAGGTCGCCGCCGGGCAGCTGGGTGAGCATGTGGTTGACGCCCGCGTCGAGCAGCTCCGGCCGCTCGGTGCGCCAGCGCTCGCGCAGCGCGGCGGCGCCCGCGGTGCCCGACAGGGCCGGGTAGCGCAGCATCGAGCTGCCGGTGAGCACGGCCGGGCCGATCGTGAGCGGGGTGTGCGGGCGGACCTGCAGCATCTGCAGGACGCAGCGCCGCAGGCCCGCGTCGTCGGCGAGGCCGGGGACGAGGCGGTCCAGGTCGTGACCGACGCAGAGGAGGACCCGGTGGGCCCGGAACTCCCCGCGCCCGGTGCGGACGACCACCGGGCCGTCGCCGCTCGCGTCCCCGATCCCGCCCGCGCCGATCCCGCCCGGGCCGGCCCCGGCGCCGGCCGCGTCGATGCCGTGCACCGGGCAGCCGAAGTGGATCTCGGCACCGGGCCGGGCCGCGAGCCACGCCGCGATCGCCCCGGCCGCCCGGCGCTGCTCGATCCTCAGGTCACGCGGCAGGAACGCCCCGCCGTGCAGTCCCTCGCGGGCGACCGGGACCCGGCCGACGACCCGCGCCGGGTCGAGCAGCTCGACGTCGTCACCTCGGATGGCCGCGAGCTCCTCGAGCGCGGCGCGCTCCTCGGCCGACCGGGCGACGACCACGGTGCCGCACTCGGCGACGCCGAACCCGGCCTCGGCGCCCAGCCGCAACCAGGTGCCACGGCCACGGGTGGCGAACTCCAGCGCGTCGCCGGTCTGGGCGGTGAGGCAGCCGTGGCCGAAGTTGCGCACCGAGGCCCCGACGGCGTGCTCGTCGCGCTCGAGCACGGTCACGGCCAGGCCGCGCTCGACGGCCTCGACGGCGTGGGCGAGGCCGACGACGCCGGCCCCGACGATCAGGAGGTCACTCGTCCGGGTCACGGCGGCGACGGTGCCAGCCGGATGTCCCGCACCGCAATGACTTGTCGATACAAGTCGGGATCCGTTCACCTGCCCGACCCCTGGACGTCGTGCTCAGCGGCCTGACGCTTGTAGAGTCACCGTCCGTGGGGACCCCGTTGCACCGCACACTGGCCGACGAGCTGCGCACCCGGATCCGCAGCGGCGCGATCGGTGTCGGCGAGGCGCTGCCGTCCGAGGCCGAGCTGTGCCGGGAGTTCTCGGCCTCGCGCGGCCCCGTCCGCCAGGCACTGGCCGCCCTGCGCGACGAGGGCCTGATCGGCGGCGGGCAGGGCCGGCGCCCGGTGGTGCTCGACGCGGTGCCGGCCCAGCCGTTCGAGTCGTTCCTGTCCTTCACCCGGCGCGCGGAGCTGACCGGCCACGTCCCGGGCCAGCGCCTGCACGAGATCGCGCTGCGGCACCCGTCGCCCGCGGTCGCGGCGGCGCTGGGCCTGGAGCCCGAGGACTACGCGGTCCAGCTGATCCGGCTGCGCCTGCTCGACGACCGTCCCGCGATGCTGGAGCGGATGACCTACGTGGAGAAGGTCGGGCGCGCCCTGCTCGACGCCGACCTCAACGCCGGGTCGATCTACGCCCTGCTCACCGGCCAGGGCGTCGACCTGCACGCGGCCCGGCACACCTTCGACGCCGTCGCCGCCGACGAGCTCGACGCGTCCCTGCTCGACGTCGAGGTCGGACACCCCCTGCTCCGCGAACGACGGCTGACCTGGGACTCCGCCGGGGACGCCCTCGAGTGGTCGGAGGACCGCTACCGCCCGGACGTCGCGACCGTGACGGTGACGAACACCCGCAGCGGGCGGGGTGGGTTCGCGCGGGAGTGAGCGGGTGGGGGGCGCCCGCGGGCCGGCGGCGACGAGTCCCCGCCGGCGACCGCGGTGCCCGGGCCCGGTCGCGCCACGGATCGGGGCCCGCGGGCTCGGGCTCCGGCTCGCCCCCCGGCCCGGCCCGGCTCGGCTCCGGCTCGGCTCGGCTCAGCTCCGTCCCGGCTCGGCTCGGCTCCGTCCCGGCTCGGCTCCGCCCCGCCCCGGCTCCGCCCCGGCCTGGCCTGGCCCGGCCCGGCTCCAGCTCCGGGCTTCGCGATGATCGACCGCCACCGGGACCGCGCCCGCGGTCCGCTGCACAACGGCACCGGACCGGAGTCGCACCGCCGCCACAGTCGCCGCCGCCTTCGTCGCCGCCACCCCTGCCGCCGCCACCCAGAGGTGCCCCTGTTCTGAATTCGCTTACCGGGTAAGCGAATCGACACACATCCCCCTCCGGAGCGGGAGGACAACCGCCCTGCCGAATCGGTTCATGCGATGAGCTGTTCCCGCAGACCCCCGGAGTCGGGTCCGCCGTGGCGCATCGGGTGGATGCGCGCCACACCAGCGGCCGGCATCCGTACGCCCGGAGAAGCCCAGACATGGTGCTCGGAACCTCTTCGGGCGGGCGGCGGCGACGGCAGCGCCCCGGCCCCACCGGACCCGCACCCGCGCCCGACCCGACCCGGTCCGGCCCGGCCCGGCCCGGCCGGACGATCGGGAGCGACGTCAGGGACGCACGGCCTGGCGCGGCGCCGCACCCGGCGCCCCGGCGGCGGCGAAGGCGTCGTCGAGCGCGTCGAGGGACCACGGGCCACCGGTCAGCTCGGCGAACGGGAACCGCGTGTGCTCGGCGACGAGGAACGCGACCGCGGCGGCGAGGTGGCGGGGGGCGTAGTTGTGCACGCCGACGACCGTGTGCAGCCCGCGGACCAGGCGTTCCGGGTCGAGTCCCACCGCGGGGCCGGGCGACACCGAACCGGCGAGGACGGCGGTGCCGCCGACGTCGAGCGCGTCGAGGCAGGCGCGCACGGCGGCGGGTGCACCGGACAGCTCCAGCGCGACGTCGAACGCCCGCTCCGGCGGGGTCCCGACCGTGTCCGCGGCGCCGAAGCGGCGGGCCCGGTCGCGGCGGTCGGCGTGCGGGTCGGCGACCACGACCTCGGCGCCCGCGCGGGAGGCCATCGCCGCCGCGGTCACACCGAGCATGCCCGCACCCGTCACCAGCACCCGCGCTCCCGGGCCCGGCGAGCCGGCGGCGTCGAGGACCGCGGCGACCGTGGCCGTCGCGCACGAGGCGGGTGCGGCGACCTCGTCGGGCACCGCCGAGGGGACGACGACCGTCGCCGTGCCCGGCGCCAGCAGGCAGTGGGTGGCGAACCCGCCGGTCAGCGGGCGGGCCTCGTCCAGCGGGGCGTGGCCGTACTTGTGCAGGTCGGTGCACTTCTGCGGGATCCCGCGACGGCAGCGGCGGCACTCCCCGCAGGACGCGGCGACCGAGAAGACGATCCGGTCGCCGGTCCGGACCGGCGCGCCGTCGACGTGGCGCAGGCCCGGCGCCGTCGCGACGACCCGCCCGACCTGCTCGTGCCCGAGCACGCCCGGCACCGGCGACGAGCGGTGCCCGCGGGTCGTGTGCAGGTCCGAACCGCACACCGTCGCCAGATCGACCGCCACCAGGACCTCACCCGGCCCCGGCTCGCCGAGCGCGGTCGTGACCAGGCGGAACGGGGCGCCGACGCCGTCCCAGCGGGCGTAGCGGGCGGTCGTCACGGGAGCTGCCATGCCCGCGACGGTCGCACCACCTCGCCGGGCCGTCCACCACCCTGTATGGACAAGTTGGTGAACGCACGGCGGCGCGGTTCACCGGCACCGGGCGGGGGTACGCCGCGCGGGCACCGCACGAACGACCCGGAGGCACCCCGATGTCCGACAGCACGCTCAGCAAGGACCCCACCGCGGACCCGGCGGAGCACGAGGCCTACTTCCCGTCGCCGTACTCGCTGGACGCCTACACCGCGCCGAGGACCGACTTCGACGGTCTCGCCACCGAGCGGCACGCCTGGTCCGGCGGCCGCTGGAAGGTGCTCGTCCTGGCCACCGACGAGCGCTACCTGCGCATGGGCAACGGCACCTTCTTCTCCACCGGCAACCACCCGGTGGAGACCCTGCTCCCCCTGCACCACGTCCTGGAGGCCGGGTTCGGCGTCGAGATCGCGACGCTCACCGGCAACCCGGCGAAGTTCGAGTGGTGGGCCTACCCCGGCGAGGACGAGGCGGTCGGCAGCGCCCGCGACAAGCTGATCGCCCAGTGGCGGGCCCCGAAGTCGCTGGCCGAGGTCGTCGAGCGCGAGCTGGGCGAGGACTCGGACTACCTCGCGGTGTTCGTCCCCGGCGGGCACGGTGCGCTGTCCGGGCTGCCGTTCTCCACCGACGTCCGCGACACCCTGGAGTGGGCGATGCGCACCGACCGGCTCGTGGTGTCACTGTGCCACGGGCCCGCCGCGTTCCTCTCGACCCGCATCGGCCGCGGCCGGTCGGTGTTCGAGGGCTACGAGATGTGCGTGTTCCCCGACGCGCTCGACGCCGGCGCCAACATCGACATCGGCTACCTGCCCGGCGAGATGCCGTGGCTGCTCGGCAAGGCCCTGCAGGACGAGGGCGTCCGTGTGGTCAACGACGACATGACCGGCCGCTGCACCACCGACCGCAACCTCATCACCGGCGACAGCCCCCTGGCCGCGAACGAGCTGGGCAAGCTCACCGCGACCGCACTGCTGGAGCACGCCCGCCGCCGCGGCTGACCACTGCGTCTCGGGACGCCGTGCCTCAGGGCGCCGTGCCGTCGGCCGCCAGCCGCCACACCCGGTCGCGGCTGAACGGCTGATGGTACGGCCGCACCCCCAGCGCCCGGCGGATCGCGTTCGCGACCGCGGGTGCCACCGGGTTGTAGGGAGCCTCGCTCATCGACTTCGCGCCGTAGGTGCCGAGCGCGTCGTGGGTGCGGGCGTAGCGCACCTCGGTATCCGGGACGTCGGCCATCTGCGGCACCCGGTAGGTGCGGAACACCGGGTTGAGGACCTCCCCGGACTCTCCCACGTACACCTCCTCGTAGAGCGCGCTGCCGAGTCCCATCGCGGCGCCGCCCTCGACCTGCCCGCGCAGCTGCTCGGGGTTCAGGACGGTGCCGGCGTCGACGGCCTGCACCGACCGCAGCACCCGGACCTCGCCGGTCGCGGTGTCCACCGCGGCGCGCACGCCGTGGCAGTTCGCGGTGATCGCCCGCGCGGTGCCGGGCTCCTCCCCCGTGGCCGCCAGCCCCGCGGGCGACGACGCGGCGGCCAGCACGTCGTCGAGCGTCCACTCGCCGCCGGGTGCCGTGACACCGGCCGCGTGCAGCTCCCCGCCGCCGGTGACGGTGAGGATCCGCTCCCGCAGCGCGGTCGCCGCGGCGTGCAGTGCCTTGCCCGCGACGGTGGTGCCCGCCGAGGCGAACGCCCCGGTGTCGTAGCCGCAGGCGTCGGTGTCGCCGTGGTGGGCGTCGACGCGGTCCGGGGTCGTACCGAGCACGGTGGCGACGACCTGGCGGTGCGTGGTCGTGGTGCCGTTGCCGAACTCGACGGTGCCGGCGCCGAGCCGGTAGCGCCCGCCGGGCAGCAGCGTCACCGTGGTGGTGGCGGCGTGCCCGAACGGGGCCATCGTCGTCATCATGCCCAGGGCGACGCCCTCGCCGACCCGCCACGTCGGGCCGTCGGGGACCGGGCCGCCGGTACCGTCGGCCAGGGCGTCCTGCACGAGGTCGAGGCACTGGTCCATGCCGTAGCTGGTCCAGTGCAGGTCGTGCTCGGGCTCGCCGTGGTGGGCGACGTGCAGCGGGTCCCCGGCCCGGACCATGTTGCGTCGCCGCAGGTCGAACGGGTCGACGTCCAGCGCGATCGCCAGCTCGTCCATCGCGGACTCGACGGCGAACATCACCTGGCCCAGGCCGTAGCCGCGGAACGCGCCGCTGGGCACGTTGTGGGTGTAGACGACCTCGGCGTCGAGGTGCTTGACGGGGCAGTTGTAGACGCTGACCGACTCGGCGACGGAGTGGAACAGCACCCCGCGGGAGTGGTTGCCGTAAGCGCCGGTGTCGGACAGGACGTCGAGCTTCATCGCGGTGAGGCGGCCCTCGTCGTCGGCGCCGAGGGTGACCGCGACCCGCATCGGGTGGCGCAGCGCGGTGCGGGTGAACTCCTCGGACCGGGTGAACTCGTGGACGACGGTGCGCCCGGTCCGCAGCACCGCGAGCCCGACGAGGTCCTCGGCGAACATCTCCTGCTTGCCGCCGAACCCGCCGCCGACCCGCGCGGTGTGCACCCGGACCCGGTCCGGGTCGAGGCCGAGCACCCGGGCGAGCTCGCCGCGGGTGAGGAACGGGACCTGGGTGCCCGCCCGCACGACGAGCCTGCCGTCGGCGTCGAGCGAGCCGATCGCGCCGTGGCACTCCAGCTGGGCGTGCGCGACGCGGCTGGTGCGCCAGGTGCCGGTGACGGTGTGCGCGGAGGCGCGCAGTGCGGCGTCGACGTCGCCGCCGTGCCCGCCGTGCAGGGCGAGCACGACGTTGCGTCCGGCGTCGTCGACGCGGTCGGCCGGGGTCCGGTCCGGGTGCACCAGCGGAGCGCCCGGCCGCCGGGCCGCCTCCGGGTCGAGCACGGCGGGCAGCACCTCGTAGTCGACGGCGATCAGCGCGCAGGCCGCCTCGGCCTGCGCCGGGGTCTCGGCGACGACGGCGGCGACCCGCTGCCCGACGTGGCGGACGACGTCGTCGAGCATCCGGGTGTCGTCGGGGTCGTCGGTGCGGTGCTCGTGCCGGGCGGTGGAGTAGCGCAGGTCCGGCACGTCGTGGTGGGTCAGCACCAGCGCGACGCCCGGCGCGGACTGCGCGGCGGTGGTGTCGATCGACCGGATGCGGGCGTGGGCGTGCGGGGAGCCGAGGATCCGCAGGTGCAGGGCCCCGGTGAGGTCGGTGTCGAAGGTGAACGGCTCGCTGCCGGTGACGATGCGCTCCGCGGCCGGGGGCCGTGCCGAGCAGCCGACGGTGCCGGCGGTCCCGCCCGGGGTGCGGGGGGTGCAGCCGCCACGGACGCCGGTCTCGATCGCCTCGCGGATGCTGCGGTAGCCGGTGCAGCGGCACAGGTTGCCCTTCATCCGCCGCGGCAGGTCGTCGAGGTCGTCGGGGGTGAGCGCGGTGGCGGTGACGATCTGGCCGGCCGTGCAGAACCCGCACTGGAACCCGAACTTCTCCACGAAAGCCTGCTGGACCGGGTGCAGCTCCCCGTCCGGCCCGGCCAGCCCGGCGACGGTGGTGACCCGCGCGCCGTCGAGGCGCTGGGCGGGGATCAGGCACGAGTGCACGGGCCGGTCGTCGAGCAGGACGGTGCAGGCGCCGCAGTCCCCGGCGTCGCACCCCTTCTTGACCTCCAGGTGCCCGTGCTCGCGCAGGAACGTGCGGGTGCACTGCCCCGGGGCGGGCTCCGCCTCCAGCTCGGTGTCGTTGACGTGCAGCTTCACGACAGCTCCTCCCGGATCTGTTCCAGCAGCACCGCGCTGACCCCGTGGCGCCAGTCCGCGGAACCGAGCGGGTCGGTGTACCAGCCGTCGACGGCGTCGACGTCGGCGCGCAGCCGGTCCGCGTCGGGCACGCCGGCCGGGTAGCGCAGGACGGTGGGCGCCTCGGTCGCGGCGGTGATCACGAACGTGGCGGCGCCGCCGTCGGGTGCGGTGTCGACCCGCCCGGTGAGCACGGCGCCGGAGCGGCCGAGCTCGGCGAGTGCGATCTTGCGGAAGGCAGTGCGGGCGCGGAGTGCGGCGCCGGGCAGCTCGACCGCGCGCAGGACCTCGCCGGGGCGCAGCGCGGTGGTGCCGTTGCCGGTGACGAGCGACGCGACCGGGACGCGGTGCTCCTCGCCGTCGGGGGTCCAGACGACGGCGAGCCCGTCGAGCGTCGCGGCGAGCGCGACCATCCCGGCGGCGGCGTAGGCGCGGCACACGTTCCCGCCGACGGTCGCGGTGTGCCAGATCTTCCACGACGCGAGCAGGGCGTGCGCGCACTGGGCGAACAGCGGGGTCCCGGTGCGCTCGCCGTGCGCGGCGAGGTCGGCGATCGGGCAGGTCGCGGCCACCGACAGGCCGCCGCCGGGCAGGTCGGACAGCGGCTCCCAGCCCATCGTGGTGAGGTCGACCAGGCCGGTGACGCCGGGCTGCGGCTCGGAGAACAGCCACGTCCCGCCGGCGAGGATCCGCTCCCCCGGCGCCAGCGCCAGGTCGGCGCGCTCGCGGGCGCGCCGGAACCCGGTGACGGTGTGCAGGTCCATCCGCTCACCCGGCCTTGGCCACGAGGTCGCGGTGCACGGCGGCGCACTCGGCGGCGACGGCGTCGGTGTCGACGGTGAGCACGGTGTCCCGTTCGACGACCGGGCGGCCGTGCACGAGCAGCAGCTCCAGCGGCGGCGGGGTGCCCAGGACGAGGGCGGCGACCGGGTCGGCGACGTCGCGGTGCCGGAACCCGTCGAGCCGCCACAGGGCGAGGTCGGCGAGCTTGCCGGTCTCGATCGACCCGATCTCGTCCTCGCGACCGAGCACCCGGGCGCCGCCGAGCGTGCCGAGCTCCAGGGCCTCGCGCACCGACAGGGCACGGGGGCCGCCCGCGGCGCGGGCGAACAGGACGGCGTGCTTGACGTCCTCCAGCAGGTGGGTGCCCTCGTTGGAGGCGGCGCCGTCGACACCGATCCCGACCCGGGCGCCCGCGTCGACGAGGTCGCGGACCCGCGCGATGCCCGCGCCGAGACGACCGTTGGAGGTGGGGCAGTGCGCGACGCCGGTGCCGGTGGCGCCGATGGTCTTCACGGCGTCGTCGTCGAGGTGCACGGTGTGGGCGAACCACACGTCGGGCCCGGTCCAGCCCAGGTCGGCGACGTACTCGGTGGGAGTGGCGCCGAAGCGCTCCCGGCAGTACGCCTCCTCGTCGTCGGTCTCGGCGAGGTGGGTGTGCAGCCGCACCCCGAGCTCGCGGGCCAGCGTCGCGGACTCGCGCATCAGCTCCGGCGTCACCGAGAACGGCGAGCACGGGGCCAGCGCGATCCGCAGCATCGACCCCGGCGACGGGTCGTGCCAGCGGGCGACGGCGTCGGCGGACGCGGCGAGGATCTCGTCGCGGTCGGAGACGACGTGGTCCGGCGGCAGCCCGCCCGCGCTGCGCCCGAGGTCCATCGAGCCGCGGGTCGGGTGGAACCTCAGCCCCACCTGCTGCGCGGCACGGATCTCGGCGCCGAGCACGTCACCGCCCTCGCGGGGGAAGACGTAGTGGTGGTCGGTGGTGGTGCTGCAGCCCGACAGCGCGAGCGCGGACAGCGCGCCGGTGGCGCCGGTGTGCACGGCGTGCTCGTCGATGCCCGCCCACACCGGGTACAGCGTGGTCAGCCACTCGAACAGCGTGTGGTCGACGGCGAGCCCGCGGGTCACCCACTGGTAGAGGTGGTGGTGGGTGTTGACCAGGCCCGGGGTGAGCAGGCAGCCGCGGGCGTCGACCCGGCGGTCGTAGGACCCCGCCGGGGCGGGACCGGACCCGACCTCCGCGATCCGTTCCCCCTCGACGACGACGTGCCCCCAGGGGAGCTCCTCCCCGGTGACGGTGACGACGTGGGCACCCTCGATGGCGATCCGGTGTGCGGTCCGGCCGGCGCTCGGCTGCTGCATGGACCCAGTGCACCGCGCGCCGGTCACCGGGAGAAGGCACCGCCGTGACGAATCGGGGTCCCCCGCGGCGCACCGAGTTGTAGGTTCCTCCCATGCTGCTCTCGGAGCTCGTCGCACGTCCGGAGCTGCGGCTGCGGGTCCTGCACGGCTCGGCGGCCGACCTGGACCGGTCCGTGCGCTGGGTGTACCCGACCGACCTGCCCGACCCGTCGCGCTACCTGGGCGGCGGTGAGCTGGTCGTGTCCGGCCTGGTGTGGCGGCGGACGCCCGCGGACTCGGAGCGGTTCGTCGCGGCGGTCGCGCGGTCCGGGGCGGCGGCGCTGGTGGCCGGGGAGGCCGTGTTCGGCGACATCCCGGCCGACGTCGTCGACGCCTGCCGACGCCACGACCTCGTGCTGGTCGCGGTGCCGGTGGACGTGTCGTTCGGCGCGGTGACCGAGGCGGTGATCGGGGCGCTGTCCGCGGCCCGCGGGGACCGGCTCGCCCACACCCTGGGCCGGCACCGGCGGCTGCTCGCCGCGTTCGCCGGCGGCGCGGAGCTGGCCGACCTGGCCGGGTCGGTGTCGGCGGGCACCGGCCTGGTCTGCCGGGTGCTGACCGCAGCGGGCGGGCTGCTCGCCGGGCCGGGCCTGCCCGACGCCGAGCGGGACGCCGTCGTCGCCGGGTTCCTGACCGCGGGCCGGCTGCCGGTGACCGTCCCGGCCGGCCCGGCGGGTGCGGCGCACCTGGTGGTGCCCGCGGCACCGGGGACCGCCCGGGCCACCGGTTGGCTGGTCGCGGCCCAGCTGCCGCCGGGCGTGCAGCAGGCGGGTACCGACGCCGTCGACGCCGTCGGGGAGCTGGCCGCGATCGCCGCGCTGGACCGGTCCCGGCGCCGTGAGGGTGCGGCGGTGGCCCGCCCGATCGCCGACGACGCGCTGGCCCGGATCGCCGCCGACACCGGCGACCGCCCCGAGACCCGGGTGCGGCTGCGCCAGGCCGGGGTCGAGCCGGACGGGACCCTCGCCGTGGTCGTGCTGCGCGCCTCGGGCGTCGCGGACCCGGCCGACACCGCGCACACCGTGCTGCTCGACGCGCTGGTCGGCACCGGCCCGGCCGCGATCGGGGTGCAGGGCGGCGACGCGGTCGCCGTCGTCGCGGTGCCCGGGGCCCGGGACGCCCCGGACCCGGTGGAGCAGGTGCTGGCCGCGGTGCACCGGCTCGGGCCGGGCCTGGCCGGCGGCCGGCTCTCGGCCGGGGTGTCGCGGCCGTCGGCGGCGGACGCGCTGTCCGGTGCGCTCGCCGAGGCCGGGCACGCCGCGGGGCTGGCGGCGGCCCGGTCCGGTCCGGTGACCTCGGTGCGGGCCGGGGAGATCACCTCGCACGTGGCGCTGCTGGCCGGGGTCCCCGACGACGTGCGGCGCGGCTTCGCCGCCCAGGTCCTCGGCCCGGTGCTCGACCACGACGCGCGGTCGGGCACCGGGCTGCTGGAGACCCTGGAGGTCTTCCTCGACGAGTCCGGGTCGTGGAACCGGACCGCGGCCCGGCTGCACCTGCACGTCAACACCGTCCGGTACCGGATCGGCCGGGTGGCGGAGCTGACCGGGCGCGACCCGTCGTCGTTCGCCGACCGCGTCGACCTCTACCTGGCGCTGCGCTCGCGCTGACGGCAGCTCAGCGGCGGGCACCGGCGGGGCGGCGGCGCACCGGCTTGGCCCCCGGCCGTGGCGCCCGGCTGCGTTCCGGGGCCGGCGGGGCGACGACGACCGGTGGCCTGCGGTCGAGCAGCCGGGTGAGCACGAGCTGCTGGACCAGGGTCGCGACGCTGCCGGTCATCCAGTAGAGCAGCAGCGCGACCGGCGCCGGGTAGAGCAGCCCGCCGGCGAGGACGCCGACCGGTGCGATCCAGGGCAGGGTCGCGAGGACCCGGGCGACGCCCTGCGGCGCGGCACCCGGGTCGACCCGGGCGTAGCGCATGCTGAGGTGGGTGCAGACCGCGGCGAGCACGGTCAGCACGACCACCACGACGGCGACCGCCGCCCCGTCCACGGGCGTCCCCCCGAACGCGGCGAGCTGCTCGGCGGGCATCCGCAGCCACGCCGACAGCGGCGCCCCGAACAGCCGGGCCTGCAGGAACGAGGCGACCTGGTCGGGCGGGAAGGCGTAGTTGGCGATCGCGGCGTTCTGCTCGAAGGTCAGGCCGGGCCGGTTGAACGAGCGCAGCACGTGCAGCAGCGCGACGAACACCGGGATCTGCAGGAAGACCACCCCGAGCCCGGCGACCGGCGACGAGCCGTGCGTGCGGTGCAGCGCGGCGGTCGCCTCGGCCAGGGCCCGGGCGTCGCCGCGGTGGCGTTCGCGGAGCCGGGCGACCTGCGGGGCCAGTGCGCGGCCGATCCGGGCGGCCCGCATCCGGGTCCAGGCCGAGCGCACCAGCAGCGCCCGGACGGTGAGCACGAGGAACACCACGGACAGCGCCCAGGACAGCCCGGTGGCGGGTCCGAACAGGGCGCCGAACAGCTCGTGCCACAAGCGCATGACGAAGGAGACGGGGTAGTACAGGAAGTCGAGCACGGATCACTCCAGGGACGTCCGAGGGGCGGGACGGGTCCCGGAGCAGGGACGACGACGGTCCGGTGCGCACCGCGCACCGGCCGGCGGACCGCGCGCGTCAGGCGGCCGCGACGGTGCCGGGGACCTGCTCCGGGCGGAGCGCTCCCGGGGCGCGGGGCCGGGCACGGCCGGCCGCGTCGGGGTCGGTCTGGCGGACGGTCCCGGCCCGGGTCCGGGCCCGGCGGGCCTCGCGGACCGGGGTGGTCGCGGCGGTGGCGACAAGGTGGATCGCGCCGAGCTCGCGGTGCCCCGCCCAGGCGAGGACGGCGAGCGCGACGACGGCGCCGACGAGACCGGTGTCGACGTCGGCGGGCAGCAGGACCGGGGCGAGCAGGAGCAGCGACGCGACCAGCAGGGCCGCCCCCGCCCGCGCGCGCCGTCCGATCGCCAGGTCCACGCCGCCACCGTACCGGCCCGGAACGACCGCGACGGCCGGCGCGGACGTCCCGCGCCGGCCGGACGGCCCGGTCGGTGGCCCGGCCGGACGCTCAGCCGGACACGAGGTCGTCGAAGCGGTGCCCGGCGACGGTCGCGACGGCGACGAGCGCGGCCGCGTGCTCCTGCGCCGGCGGGTGGGTGAGCCGGCGTCGCGCGGTCGCGAGCAGGGCGCCGCGGTCCCCGGCGTCGCGCAGGCACACGATCAGTGGGAAGCCGAACCGCTCCCGGTAGGCCGCGGCGAGCCGGCCGAGCTCGGCGCGGTCGTCGCCGTCGAGCAGGGCCAGACCGGCCCGGTCGCGCAGTGCCGCCGCGCCGGCGCCCGTGGTCGCGGTGCCCCCGTCGCGGTCGGGCGCCGGGGCGGCGGAGCCGGTGCCCACCAGACCGCCCAGATCGGGGTAGTGGCCCATCAGCGCCCGCTGCTCCTCGGGCGGCGCGGCGAACAGCTCGTCCTGCACCGCGGCGCGCAGCGCCGTGGCGTCGGTGAAGGGGCCGCGGGCGTGCACCCGCCCGGGCACCGCGGTCGGTCCCTCGAACAGCCGCCCGAGGACCGCGGCGAACTCACCGGCGTCGGCGGCGGCGAGCCGGTCGAAGGTCACGGTGTCCCCGCCGGCCGTCGCGGGGGCGGCGCCGCGGCGGCGCCCGGTGTGGAAGAACAGCAGGTTGAGCCCGATCGCGACGACGCTGCCCGCGGTGATCCCGGAGCCGAGCACGATGCCCGCCCACTCCGGCAGGGCCTGCGCCACGTCCGGCTGCACGGTCACGAACAACGCCACCCCGAGCCCGGACCCGACCACGACGACGTTGCGGTGGTCGCGGAAGTCGACCCGCGACAGCGTCTGGATCCCGACGACGGCGACGGTCGCGAACATCGCCAGCGCCGCCCCGCCCAGCACCGGGTGCGGCACCGCCGCGACCAGCGCCCCGGCCTTCGGCACCAGCCCGATGAGGATCATGAAGCCGCCCGCGGCGGCGACCACCCAGCGGCTGGAGACCCGGGTGAGCCGGACGAGGCCGACGTTCTCGGCGAAGCAGGTGTAGGGGAAGGAGTTGAGGACCCCGCCCAGGGTGGTGGCGACGCCGTCGGCGCGCAGGGCGCGGGCGACGTCGTCCGCGCCCACCTTCCGGTCGACGATCTCGCCGGTCGCGATCACGTCGCCGGTCGTCTCGACCGCGGTGATCATCATGACGACGATCATCGACAGGATCGCGGCGATCGAGAACTGCGGCCAGCCGAAGTGGAACGGCGTGGTCACCCCGACCCAGTCCGACTCCCCCACCGCGGACAGGTCGACCAGCCCGAACGGCACCGCGGCGAGTGTCCCGAGCACGAGCCCGGCGAGCACCGCGACGGTGGCGAGGAAGCCGCGGAACAGCCGCTGGATCAGCACGATCACCGCGAGCGTCCCGAGGGCGAGCCCGAGGTAGAGCGGGTTGCCGGGGTCGGGGGCGTTCGCGCCGCCGACGGCGTCGGTCGCGGCGACCGGCAGCAGCGCCAGCCCGATCACGGTGATCACCGTGCCGGTGACGACCGGCGGGAAGAACCGCAGCAGCCGCGCGACGTAGGGCGCGGCGAGGAAGGTGACCAGCCCGGCGACGATCACCGCGCCGTAGATGGTGGTGAGCCCGGCGGTGCCACCACCCGCGGCGAGCCCGATCGCGATCATCGGCGAGACCGCGGTGAACGTGACGCCCTGCAGCAGCGGCAGCCGCACCCCGATCCGGCCGATCCCGACAGACTGCAGGATCGAGGCGATGCCGCAGGTGAACAGGTCGGCGTTGATCAGGTGGATGAGCTGGCGCTCGTCGAGACCGATGGCGTTGGCGAGCAGGATCGGCACGACGACGGCGCCGGCGTAGAACGCCAGCACGTGCTGCATGCCGTAGACGGCGAGCCGCCCGGCGGGCGGCACCCGGTCGACCGGGTGGACGGGACGGGCGGGATCGGTGGTTCGGCTGGTGGATCGGCGCAGGCGCATCGGTGACCTCGATGGGAGCCGGAGGGTGTGACTGGGCAGGGCGCGCTGAGGGGGCCGGATTGCGACCTGCATCACCATGCGCCCGGGCCGGGACCGCCCGGCACCGCCGTCCCCGACGAACCCCGGGCCGCTCGTCGCGGGGCTTTCGTAGGTTCCGACAGTCGACCCGGACATCGGGCCCCCGTCGGGACACCGTTCGGAACCTCCCGGCAATCCCGTCGCAACCCGGGACCGGAGACAATGCGGGGCATGCACCTCAGCCCGAGCGAGCGCGACAAGCTCCTCGTCCACGTCGCCGCCGACGTCGCCCGCAGGCGTCGGGAGCGGGGTCTGCGGATGAACTACCCGGAGTCGGTCGCGCTGATCACCGAGCACGTCCTGGAGGGCGCCCGCGACGGCCGCACCGTCAGCGAGCTGATGAGCAGCGGCCGGGAGGTCCTGACCCGCGACGACGTCCTCGACGGCGTCCCGGAGATGCTCGACTCGGTGCAGGTCGAGGCCACCTTCCCGGACGGCACGAAGCTCGTCACCGTCCACGGGCCGATCGCGTGACCCCCGGCGAGATCCTCGTCGGCACCGAGCCGGTCGAGCTGCACCCCGGCCGCCCCCGGCTGACGCTCACCGTGGTCAACGCCGCGGACCGCCCGGTGCAGGTCGGGTCGCACTACCACTTCGCCGCCGCGAACCCCGGCCTGTCCTTCGACCGCGACGCCGCGTGGGGGCACCGGCTCGACGTCCCCGCCGGGACGTCGGTGCGGTTCGAGCCCGGGGTGGAGCGCGAGGTGACGCTGGTGCCGATCGCCGGGGCGCGCCGGGTCCCCGGCCTGCGTCCGGAACGGGCCGGCGCCCTCGACGAGCGGAGCTACGAGCAGTGAGCATCGACCGCGCGCGCTACGCCGACCTCTACGGCCCGACCGTCGGGGACCGGATCCGGCTCGCCGACACGAACCTGCTGATCGAGGTCACCGAGGACCGCTCGCGCGGCCCGGCGTCCGGCGACGAGGTCATGTTCGGCGGCGGCAAGGTGATCCGGGAGTCGATGGGTCAGGCGGCCGTCCTGGCCGCGGACTGCCCGGACCTGGTGATCACCGGCGCCGTCGTGCTCGACCACTGGGGCGTGGTGAAGGCCGACGTCGGGGTGAAGGACGGCCGCATCGTCGGTATCGGCAAGGCCGGGAACCCGGACACCATGGACGGGGTCGACCCGGCGCTGGTGATCGGGCCCGGGACCGAGGTGCTGTCGGGCAACGGGCGCATCCTCACCGCCGGCGCGATCGACGCGCACGTGCACCTCATCTGCCCGCAGCTGGTCGAGACCGCGCTCGCCTCCGGGGTCACCACGCTGTTCGGCGGCGGCACCGGCCCGGTCGACGGGTCCAAGGCCACGACCGTGACGCCCGGCCCGTGGAACATCTCCCGGATGCTGCAGGCGATGGACCACCAGCCGGTGAACCTCCTGCTGATGGGCAAGGGCAACACCACCTCGGCCGGGGCGCTGCACGAGCAGCTGCGCGCCGGGGCGGGCGGGTTCAAGCTGCACGAGGACTGGGGCACCACCCCGTCGGCGATCGACGCCTGTCTGCGGGTGTGCGAGGAGACCGGCGTGCAGGCCGCGATCCACACCGACACCCTCAACGAGGCCGGGTTCCTGCAGTCCACCCTGGCCGCGATCGACGGCCGCTCGATCAACGCCTTCCACACCGAGGGCGCGGGCGGCGGGCACGCCCCGGACATCATCGAGGTCGTCGGCACCTCGCACGTGCTGCCGTCGTCGACGAACCCGACCCGTCCGCACACCGTCAACACCCTCGACGAGCACCTCGACATGCTCATGGTGTGCCACCACCTGAACCCGTCGGTGCCCGAGGACCTGGCCTTCGCCGAGTCCCGGATCCGCCCGACGACGATCGCCGCCGAGGACGTGCTGCACGACCTGGGCGCGATCTCGATGATGAGCTCGGACTCCCAGGCGATGGGCCGCATCGGCGAGGTCGTCATCCGGACCTGGCAGACCGCACACGTCATGAAGGCCGCCCGCGGGCCGCTGCCCGGTGACTCCGACCGCGCCGACAACCTGCGCGCCCGGCGCTACGTCGCGAAGTACACGATCAACCCGGCGCTGGCGCACGGTGCCGCCGACCACGTCGGCTCGGTGGAGGTCGGGAAGCTCGCCGACCTGGTGCTGTGGGAGCCGAAGTTCTTCGGGGTGCGCCCCGAGGTCGTGCTCAAGGGCGGGTTCGCCGTGTGGGCGCAGATGGGCGACGCGAACGCCTCCATCCCGACCCCGGGCCCGGTCTACGGGCGGCCCATGTTCGGCTACGCCCACATCCCCGCGGCGCTGGGATCGCTGACGTTCATGGCCCCCTCGGCGCTGGCCGACGGCGTCCCCGACCGGCTCGGCCTGGCGACGCCCGCGGTGCCGGTGGCCGACACCCGCTCGGTGCGCAAGGCCGGGATGCTGCTCAACGACGCCACCCCGGACGTGCGGGTCGACCCGGACTCGTTCACCGTGACGATCGACGGGGACGTCGTCGAGCCCGCCCCGGTCGCCGAGCTGCCGATGGCGCAGCGGTACTTCCTGTTCTGATGCTCGCCTCGCTCGTCCTGTCCGACGCCCGGTTCCCCGGCGGCGGGCACGTGCACTCCGGTGGCCTGGAGGAGGCCGCCGAGCGCGGCCTGGTCGGCGACGTCGCCTCGCTGCACGCGTTCCTGCGGGGGCGGCTGCGCACCGCGGGCCGGGTCGCCGCCTGCGCCGCCGCGGCGGCCGCGCAGCTCGCCGTCGACGGTGGGGGCGACGGGTGGGCGGCCCTGGACGCCGCGCTCGACGCCCGCACCCCCTCGGCGGCGCAGCGGGAGGCGTCCCGGGCCCAGGGCCGGGCGTCGCTGCGGGCGGTGCGGGCGGCGTGGCCGTCGCCGGTGCTGGGCGCGCTGCTCTCCGCCCACCCCCGCCCGCACCACCCGCTGCTGACCGGGGCGGTGGTCGGCGGCACCGGGGAGCCGCCGTCGGCCGCGGCCCGCTGCGTCGCCTACCTGGCCGTCTCCGGACCGGCGTCGGCGGCGGTGCGGCTGCTCGGGCTGGACCCGTTCGCCGTGAACGCCGCGATCGTCGCGCTCGGCGACGACCTGGCCGCCGTCGTCGACGAGGCCGCCGCCATGGCGGACGGCCCGCCCGAGGACCTCCCGGCGCCCGGTGCGCCGGTGCTCGACCTCATGGCCGAGTCCCACGTCCACCACCACCGCGAGAGGGTGCGTCTGTTTGCCTCCTGAACCCACCGGCACCGGTCACGGGCACGGTCACGTGATCAGCTTCGACCCGACCGTCGCCGACCACGACCACCACGCACCCGCCCCGACCGGCGGCCGCGCCGTGCGCATCGGCATCGGCGGCCCGGTCGGCTCGGGCAAGACCGCCCTGGTCGCGGCGCTGGCCCGCAGCCTCGCCGGGCGGGTGCGCCTGGCCGTGGTCACCAACGACATCTACACCACCGAGGACGCGGACTTCCTGCGCCGCAACGCCGTCCTGCCCCCGGAGCGGGTCGAGGCGGTGCAGACGGGCTGCTGCCCGCACACCGCGATCCGCGACGACATCACCGCCAACCTGGACGCGATCGACCTCCTCGAGGAGCGGTTCTCCGGTGACGAGGCCCTGGAGCTGGTCCTCGTCGAGTCCGGCGGGGACAACCTCACCGCGGTGTTCTCGCGGGGGCTGGTGGACCGGCAGATCTTCGTCGTCGACGTCGCGGGCGGGGACAAGGTGCCCCGCAAGGGCGGCCCTGGCGTCACCACCGCCGACCTGCTGGTGATCAACAAGACCGACCTGGCGCCGCTGGTCGGCGCCGACCTCACCGTGATGACCGGGGACGCCGCACGGATCCGCGGGGAGCTGCCGGTGATCGCGCAGTCGCTGGTCGAGGACCCGGGCGCCGCGCGGGTCGGGGCGTGGGTGTGCGAGCAGGTCGCCGCGGTCCGGGCGACGGTCTGAGGTGCGGGCCTGCGCGCAGCTGGGCGTCGTGGCGCGGGAGGGCCGCACGGTCGTGACGGCGCTGCGGGCGCAGGCCCCGCTCGCGCTGGTGCCGCGGCGCGGGGTGGCCGGCGCGGCGTGCCCCGAGGCCGTCGTGCACCTGGTGGGGTCGGCGTCGACCCCGCTGGCCGGCGACGACGTCGAGCTCACCGTCACCGTCGGGCCCGGCGCCCACCTGGTGCTGACCGGCGTCGCCGCCGCCGTCGCGCTGCCCGGGGCGGGACGTCCGAGCCGCACCGTGCTGCGCGCCACCGTCGCCGACGGCGGGTCGCTGACCTACCGCCCCGAGCCGACGGTGGTCACCGCCCGCGCCGACCACGAGACCGTGTTGGACGTGCGGCTGGCCCCGACGGCGACGCTGCACGCCCGTGACGTGCTCGTCGCCGGGCGGACCGGCGAGCGGGCCGGCCGCTACCGGGGCACCGTCCGGGTCACCGAGGACGGCCGCCCACTGCTGGTGCAGACCCAGGAGATCGGCGACCCGCTGCTCGACGCCTCCCCCGCCCACCTGGCCGGGCACCGGGTGCTGGGCACCGAGGTCGTGATCGGCCCCGGCGGCGAGCCGGTGTCCCCGGCCTGCGGGGAGGGCTGGAGCCTGTCGCCCCTGGCCGTGCGCGGGATGCTCGCGACGGCCGTCGGCCACGACGCGGTCACCGCCGCCCGGCGGCTGGCCGGGGCGGTCGCCGCGGCGGCCTCGCACCCCGTCGGACCATGATCGGCACCGGTGAGGGGATCGGTGCCGGATCCGGCACCGATCCCCTCGCCGGTCGTGATCACCCCTGGGCCGGGAGCACGTGCTCCCGCGCCCGGTCGGTGCTCAGGCACAGCGAGCAGACGTGCGCGTCGTGGGCGGTGCAGGCCGTCATGTCCGGGCGCTCCAGGTCCTGGCCGCACACGTGGCAGCCGAGCACGGCGTCCGAGGGGTTGCCGTGCTCGTCGAACATCGGCAGGTCGATGCCGTCGTCCGGGCGGCGCAGGTAGTACCGGCCCTTCGTGGCGACCGCGATCACCGGCGGCAGGACGACGCCGAGCACGATCGCGACCAGCGGCGAGAACGGCGCGAGCGCCTCCCCCAGCAGCCCGAAGAACGCCGCGATCGACAGCCCGCCCGCCAGGACGACCGATCCGAACCCGACCGGGTTGACCGCGTGGAGCATCCCGCGGCGGAACTCGGGGACCTTCGGCGAGATCCCCAGCAGGTACTTGTTCACGACGATGTCGGTGGCGACGACGACGATCCACGCGATGCCCATGTTGGCGTAGAACCCGAGGATCGTGTTGAGGAAGTCGAACATGTTCGCCTCCATCAGCACCAGCGCGATCACCAGGTTGACGCCGAGGAACACCAGCCGGCCGGGGTAGGTCCCGGTGATCCGGGTGAAGGAGTTCGTCCAAGCCAGCGAGCCGGAGTAGGCGTTCGTGACGTTGATCTTGATCTGGCTGATGACGACCAGCACGACGGCCAGGGTGATCGCCAGCCAGCCCGGCATCAGGTCGGAGTAGATCGACAGGAACTGGTGCACCGGCTCGTTGGCGACGGTCGCGCCGTCGGCGACGTTCGCGATCAGGTACACCGCCAGGAACAGCCCGACGACCTGCTTCGCGGCGCCGAACAGCACCCAGCCCGGCCCGGCGAGCAGGGTCGCGGCCCACCAGCGGCGCGCGTTCTCCGGCGTCTTCGGCGGCATGAACCGCAGGTAGTCGATCTGTTCGGCGATCTGGGCGATCAGCGACAGGCAGACCCCGGCGGCGAGCATGACCGAGCCGAGGCTCGGCGCGCCCCGGCCGTCCTCGCCCTGGTAGGCCAGGAAGGTCGAGACCGAGTCCGGGTGCGCGACCAGCAGGTAGCCGAACGGCAGCACCATCAGGACCAGCCACAGCGGCGTCGTCCACACCTGCAGGGTCGACAGCAGCGACATCCCGTACACGACCAGCGGGAAGATGATCACCGTGGAGACGGCGTAGCCGGCCCAGAGCGGGACGCCGAGGCCCAGCTGCAGGCCCTGGGCCATGATCGAGCCCTCGAGGGCGAAGAAGATGAAGGTGAACGTCGCGAAGATGACGTTGGTCAGGATCGAGCCGTAGTAGCCGAAGCCGCTGCCGCGGGTGATCAGGTCCAGGTCGAGGTTGTAGCGGGCCGCGTAGTACGCCAGCGGCAGCCCGGTCGCGATGACGACCAGCGCGAACACCGCGATGCCCCAGAGCGCGTTCGTCGTGCCGTAGGCGATGCCGATGTTGGCGCCGATCGCGAAGTCCGCGAGGTAGGCGATGCCGCCCAGCGCGGTCACCCCGACCACGCCGGGCGACCAGCGGCGGTAGCTGCGCGGCGCGAACCGCAGCGTGTAGTCCTCCAGCGTCTCGCGCGCGGCCCCGGCCTCCGACGCCGCCGGTGCCGGCCGGTTCATCTCCTGTGTCATCCGATGCCCCCACGGTGGCCGGGTCGGTGGGACCACCGATGAGGAATGCTGCGTTCCGCAACGACGGCGCCGGTTGCCCGCGGGTCACGACTGCGTGACGCCGGAACCACGCACACCGGACACAACCGGCGTCGGATGACGATCTCCTTGCGCGGCGGGACGAGTACGTGACGAACCGGCCGGGTCCGGTGTCCCCCGGCGCCGTGTCCCGCAGCCTGGTCGGCCGGACCCCGCCGCGGACGGAGCCGCTCGACGGAGTGACCCTTGACACCTCCCCGTCGCGAAACCAACACTGATGACACTTCGGAACCACGATTCCGCATCGTGAAACTCACGGAACGAGCACGGAAGCAGGACCCATGCCGGACGACCTGACCCTCGACCGACTCAACACCGCCCCGCCCGACGAGCTGCGCCCGGCCCTGCGTGCCTGCGCCACCTCGCCGGTGTGGGCGGACCGGATGCTGGCCGGGCGCCCGTACGGCAGCGTCGACGACGCCGTCGCCGCGGCGGAGAAGGCGGTCCTCGCCCTGGACAGCGCCGAGATCGACGCCGCGCTGGCCGGGCACCCCCGGATCGGCGAGCGACCCGGCGGCGCCCACGCCGACGGCGCCGCGTTCTCCCGTTCCGAGCAGTCCGGTGTGGACAGCGGCGCGGACACCGCCGCCCGGCTCGCCGCCGGCAACGCCGCCTACGAGCAGCGCTTCGGCCACGTGTTCCTGATCCGGGCCGCCGGCCGCGACGCCGGTCAGATCCTCGCGGAGCTGGAGCGCAGGCTGGGCAACGACCCGGCCGCCGAGCGCGCCGAGGCCGCCGGGCAGCTGGCCGAGATCACCGCGCTGCGGATGCGGCAGGTGCTGGCATGAGCAGCTTCTCCACCCACGTCCTCGACGCCGCGGCGGGCCGCCCGGCCACCGGCGTCCCGGTCACCCTGACCGGCGCCGACGGGACCGTGCTGGCGTCGGGCACCACCGACGACGACGGCCGCTGGCGCGCCCCGGAGTCCGCCGCGCTCACCGCGGGGGTGCTGCACCGGATCACGTTCACGACGCCGAGCCCGTTCTTCCCGGAGGTGTCGATCGCGTTCCGCCCGGAGCGCACCGACCGCCACCACCACGTCCCGCTGCTGCTGTCGCCCTACTCCTACTCCACCTATCTCGGGAGCTGATCATGTCCGTCTCGGTCCACCTCGGCGACAACAAGTACGGGAAGGCGGAGGTCCGCGTGGTGCGGGTCGTGCGCGACACCGCCCGGCACGAGATCACCGATCTCAACGTGACCAGCCAGCTGCGCGGCGCCGCGCTCGAGAGCAGCTACCTGACCGGCGACAACTCCAAGGTCGTCGCCACCGACACCCAGAAGAACGTGGTGTACGCCTTCGCGTCCGAGCACGGCATCACCTCACCCGAGGAGTTCCTGCTGCTGCTCGGCGACCACTTCACCGGCGAGTTCGACTGGATCACCGGCGGGCTCTGGCAGGCCGAGCAGTACGAGTGGGAGCGGATCGTCGTCGACGGCGCCGGGCACGACCACTCGTTCGTCCGGAAGGGCCGGGCCACCCGGCTGGCGACGGTGCAGAAGACCGGCGGGGCCACCCACGTCACCGCCGGGCTGAAGGACCTCACCGTGCTGAAGTCCACCGGCAGCGAGTTCCACGGCTTCCCGCGCGACCGGTACACGACCCTCGTCGAGACCGACGACCGCATCCTCGCCACCTCGGTCACCGCGCGCTGGCGCTACCTGCCCGACGCTGTCGCCGCCGGGATCGACTTCAACGGCGCCTACGACGCGATCGGCGCGGCGATGCTGTCGGCGTTCGCCACCACCCACTCGCTCGCGCTGCAGCAGTCGCTCTACGAGATGGGCCGGGCCGCGATCGAGGCCTGCGACGGCGTCGCCGAGATCCGGTTCGCGATGCCCAACAAGCACCACTTCCTGTCCGACCTGTCGCCGTTCGGGCTCAAGAACCCGAACGAGGTGTTCCACGCCGCGGACCGCCCCTACGGCCTGATCGAGGGCACCGTCGTCCGCGACGGCGTGACCCCGGCGCCGGAGGCGTGGACCGACATGCCGTCCTCCGTCTGACCCGCCACTCCCACCGAGGGGATCCGCCATGAGCACGGAACAGGCACCACGTCCGGAGGACGAACGGCTCGGGATCGGGCCGACGGTCGGCTACGGCGTCCAGCACATCCTCGCGATGTTCGGCGGCGTGATCGCGGTACCGATCATCATCGGCGGCGCGGCCGGGCTCACCCCCGCGCAGAGCGCCGTGCTCGTCGCCTCCGGGCTGTTCGTCAGCGGGCTCGCCACCCTGCTGCAGACCCTCGGCCTGCCGTTCTTCGGGTCGCAGCTGCCGCTGGTGCAGGGCACCTCGTTCGCCTCGGTGTCGACGATGATCGCGATCGTCGGCGACGACGGCACCGACGGCCTGCGCACCGTCTACGGCGCGGTGATCGTCGCGGCCGCGGTCGGGCTGCTGATCACCCCGTTCTTCGCCCGGGTGGTACGGCTGTTCCCGCCGGTGGTGACCGGGTCGATCATCACCGTGATCGGGCTGTCGCTGATGCCGGTGGCGACCGGCTGGATCACCGGCCGGGAGACCGTCACCGTGGGCGGGGCGACGGTGCCCAACCCCGAGTTCGCCGCGCTGCCCTCGATCGCGTTGGCCGGGTTCACGTTCCTGGTGGTGGTCGTCGCCGGGAAGATCGCGGTGCTGTCGCGGCTGTCGGTGCTGCTCGGACTGCTGGTCGGGACCGTCGTCGCGCTGGTGGCCGGGCTGAGCGACTTCTCCGGCGTCGGCGGGGCGAGCGTCGCGGCGCTGCCCGCGCCGTTCGCGTTCGGCACCCCGCTGTTCACGGTCGGGGCGACCGTCTCGATGGTCATCGTGGTCCTGGTGATCATGGTGGAGACCACCGCCGACATCCTCGCGGTCGGCGAGGTCGTCGAGACCCGGGTGGACGCCCGCCGGGTCGGCGACGGGCTGCGCGCCGACATGGCCGCCTCGGTGGTCGCGCCGGTGTTCAACTCCTTCCCGGCGACGGCGTTCGCCCAGAACGTCGGGCTCGTCGCGCTGACCGGCATCCGGAGCCGGTTCGCCGTCGCCGCCGGGGGGCTCCTCCTGCTCGTGCTGGGGCTCTCGCCGATGGCGTCCGCGGTGTTCTCGGCGATCCCGCAGCCGGTGCTCGGCGGGGCGGGCATCGTGCTGTTCGGCACGGTCGCCGCCAGCGGCATCCGGACGCTCGCCGCCGTCGAGTACCGCGGGACCAACAACATGGTGATCGTCGCGGCGTCGGTGGCGTTCGGCCTGGTCCCGGTGGTGTCGCCGGACTTCTGGGCGAACTTCCCGGACTGGTTCGCGACGATCTTCCACTCCGGCATCAGCTCGGCGGCGATCGTCGCGGTGCTGCTCAACCTGTTCTTCAACGTGTTCGCCCCCGGGCGGCCGTCGGCGCCGTCGGTCGTCGCGGCGGGCCCGCCGGTGCTGGTGCAGACCGGGGAGATCCGGATCCTGGCCTCGGGCGAGGTGCTGGGCCCGGAGTCCTACGAGCCGGTCACGGCGAAGCCGGGCACTCAGGTCAGGGAGGACTGAGCGCCGCCGCATGATCGTCGTTCCGGAAGGGTCCGGTGCCGTCCGTGGCACGGGTCCCTTCCGGGACGACGATCACCGCTGCCGGTCCGGGGCCGGTCACGCCGCGGCGGCCAGGACCTCACGGACACGGCGCACGACGAGCTCCGGGGCCCCGGTCAGGTCCGCCCAGGTGAACCGCAGCAGGACCCACCCCGCGGCGCCGAGCGCGTTGCCCTTGCGCCGGTCGGCGGCGAAGCGCTCGGCGTCCACGTGCCAGGCCCAGCCGTCGACCTCGATCGCCAGCCTGCGCTCGGGGAACGCCAGGTCCACGGTCCACGGGCCGAACCGGTGGCCGTGCACCCACCCGGTCACACCCGCGTCCCGGAGCAACCGCATCATCCGGCGCTCGGCCACCGAGTCGGCGCGGTCGGCGCACGCGACGAGGAGCTCCCCCATCCCCCGGTTCCCCCGGGCACCCATGTGGCGGCAGTAGGCCGCGTGCAGCTCGGCGAAGCCGACGTGACGTTGCAGCGCGCGGTCGAGGAACCGTGGTCCCGCGACCGGGGCGGTCTCGAGCACGGTGCGCGCCGGCGTCGTCACCGCGACGCCGTGCAGCACCGTCCGGTCGGCCGGGTCCAGGACCCGCCTGCGCAGCGTCACCCCGGGGACCGGGACCCGGTGCATCGTGCGCGGGACCGTGAACCCGACCGCGCCGGGCGGCTCGTCGAGCATCCGGTGCCAGAACGCGGCGGCGGGTCCGCTCAACGTCGCCCGCGGACCGCCCAGAGCGCCGCCGCCCTGACCCTGCTCTCGTGTCCCGGCCGATGGCCGGCGACCAGGTAGACCCCGGGGTGCACCACGCACCACGTTCCGGTCGACACCCGGCGGGCGACGGTGCGTCCCGACATCCCGCAGGCGAGGGCCTGGGCCCGGCTGATGACACCGGCCTGCCGGACCAGCAACGCGGCCACCGCTCCGGTCGCGCCGGAGGGACCGGCGGAGGGGGCGTCGTGGCCGTCGGGGCTCCCGGTCATCGCCGGAGCATCCGGCCGCGGCGGCCCGGCCGGGCCCGTTCGCTCCGTTCCGGTGGCGATCGCGAACCGCGTCCCCGTGGTGATCGAGGACTCGGAAGGGATCGGTGCCGGCAGTGGCACCGATCCCCTCCGGATCTCCGATCATGGTCGGGCCGGCCTCAGGCCCCCGCGGTGTCCTGCCGGGCCAGCTCGGCCACCAGCGCGTCGGCCACGGACTGCAGCTTCGGCACGGCGGAGTCGAGGAGTGCGTCGGTCATCCGGGTCGTCGGGCCGGAGATGGACACGGCGGCGGGCAGCGGCCCGTCGAGCGCGACGGCGACGCACCGCACCCCCAGCTCCTGCTCGCCCTCGTCGACGGCGTACCCGGCGGCACGGACCTTGTCGAGCTCGGCGAAGTACTCCTCGGGCGAGGTGATCGTGTTGTCGGTGTGCCGCACGAAGTCGGTGTGCCGCAGCACCTCCCGCGCCCGCTCGACCGGCATCCGGGACAGCAGCGCCTTCCCGACGGCGGTGCAGTGCGGCGACACCCGTCGTCCGACCTCGGTGAACATCCGCATCGAGTGCCGGCCGGGCTCCTGGGCGACGTAGACGACCTGGTTCCCCTCCAGCAGCGCCAGGTTGGCGCTCTCCCCCAGGTCGTCGACCAGGCCGGCGAGCCGCGGGCGAGCCCACATGCCCACCAGGCGTCCCGCGGTGTCGCCGAGGCGCACCAGGCGGGGGCCGAGGGCGTACTCGCGCGAGGACTGCTGGCGGACGTAGCCGCGCCCGGCCAGGGTCCGGACGAGCCGGTGGATGGTCGGCAGCGGGAGCCCGGAGGTGGCCGCGAGGTGGGACAGGCTGACCGTGCCGCCCGCGTCGGCCATCGCCTCCAGCAGGTCCACGGCGCGCTCCACGGACTGCACGGTGCCCGAGCGGGCCGGTGCGGACGCGGTGACGTCCGCACCGGCGTCGACACGGCTGTCGGGATCGTTCTTCCGCATGACGGAAGTCTAGCCCTGCTCGGGCGGTGCGGCCGGGACCTCGGGGCCGTCCGGGGCGCCGGGTGCACCCGTCACCCGCTCCACCGAGCCGCGGCGCAGCAGCCTGCCGTGCGGCTCACCGGAGACGTCGACGTCGCGGCCGCCCAGGACGGTGCGCCGGACCACGCCGGACAGCGACCGGCCGGCGTAGGCGCTCACCTTGTTCTTGTGGTGCAGCCGGTCCGGGTCGACGACGTAGGCGGCGTCGGGGGCGAAGACGGCGAGGTCGGCGTCGTAGCCCAGTGCGATCCGGCCCTTGGAGCGCAGCCCGACCAGGTCGGCGGGCTTCGACGCCATCCACTGCACCACCTGCGCGAGCCCGATGCCGCGCCGGCGGGCCTCGCTCCACACCAGCGACAGCCCCAGCTGCAGCGACGACACCCCGCCCCAGGCGAGCCCGAAGTCCCCGGAGTCGAGCAGCTTCAGCTCGGCGGTGCTGGGCGAGTGGTCACTCACGATGCAGTCGATCGTCCCGTCGAGCAGCCCCTCCCACAGCAGCTCCCGGTTCGACGCCTCGCGGATCGGGGGGCAGCACTTGTGCGTGGTGGCGCCGTCGGGGATCTCCTCGGCGAACAGCGTGAGGTAGTGCGGGCAGGTCTCGGCGGTGATCCGGACGCCGTCGCGCCGCGCGGTGGCGATCATCGGGAGCGCGTCGGAGGAGGACACGTGCAGCACGTGCGCGCGCGCCCCGGTCCAGCGGGCCCGCTCGATGACCTCGGCGATCGCCAGGTTCTCCGCGCCGCGCGGGCGCGAGCGCAGGAAGGTGTCGTACTTCGCGCCGTGCGGGGTGGGGGCCTTCTCGATGGCCCGGGAGTCCTCGGCGTGCACGATCATGACGGCGTCGAAGGTGGCCAGCTCGGCCATGTCGCGTTCCATCTCGTCGGCGTCGAGCGGCGGGAACTCGTCGACGCCGGAGTGCAGCAGGAAGCACTTGAACCCGAAGACGCCCTCGTCGTGCAAACCACGCAGGTCGCCGAGGTTGCCGGGCACCGCGCCGCCCCAGAACCCGACGTCGACGAACGCCTGGTGCTCGGCGACCTTCCGCTTCACCTCCAGCGCCGCGACGTCGACGGTCGGCGGGATCGAGTTCAGCGGCATGTCGACGATCGTGGTGACCCCGCCCGCCGCGGCGGCCCGGGTCGCCGAGGCGAAGCCCTCCCACTCGGTGCGGCCGGGCTCGTTGACGTGCACGTGGGTGTCGACGAGGCCGGGCAGCAGCACCTCGTCGTCGGCGAGGTCGATCACCCGGGCCCCGTCGAGGCCGTTGCCGAGCGGCTCGATGGCGACGATCCGCCCGCCGGTCACGCCGATCTCGCGGGGCTGCTCGCCCGCCGTGGTCATGATCCGCTTCCCGCGGACCACCAGGTCGTAGCTGGTCATGACATCTCCAGGGGGAATCCGGTGATCTTCTTGGTACGGGGTGCCGCGTAGGTGCGGCTCGTCGAGGTGGTCAGGCCGAGCCGGACCAGCGACTCGGCGACGGTGACCGCGGCCTGCACCCCGTCGACGACAGGCACCCCGGTCTCGGCGCGGACCTTCGCGTCCAGCCCGGCCATGCCGCCGCAGCCGAGGCAGATCACCTCGGCGTGGTCCTGCTCGACCGCGACCCGGGCCTGCTCGACGATCGCGGCGACCGCGCGGTCCGGGTCCTGCTCCAGCTCCAGCACCGCGAGCCCGGAGGCGCGCACCGAGGCGCAGCGCCGGTCCAGCCCGGCCAGCAGCAGGCGGTCCTCGATCAGCGGGACGGTGCGGTCCAGGGTGGTCACCACCGAGTAGCGGTGGCCGAGGTACATCGCGGTGGTCGCGGCGGCCTCGGTGATGTCGACGACGGGCACGTCGAGCATCTCCTGGAGGCCCTCGCGGCCGTGCTCGCCGTAGCCGGCCTGGATCACCGCGTCGAACCGCTCGCCGGAGGCGGCGTAGCGCGCGACGGCGTCGGCGACCCCGACCGCGGCCAGGTAGCTCTCCAGGTTGCCCTCGACCGACTCGGCGCCGAACCGGGGCGTCAGCCCGACGATCTCGGTGCCCGGTGCCGCGACGGCGCGGGCGGAGGCGGCGATGGCCTCGGTCACCGACCCGGTGGTGTTGACGTTGACGACGACGATGCGCATCAGTGCCCCCCGGTCGGTGCGACGGCCAGCGACTCCCCGGAGACCGCGCGGTACTCCCGTCCGCGCGGGGCGACGAGCACGGTCAGCAGCGCCGCGATCCCGGCGCCGAGGAACCAGCTGAACGGCGCGACCGGCTCCAGCGCGGGGACGAACCCGACGGCGACGGCGACCACCGCGGACGGCACGAACACCGCGACCGCGCGCCGGTTGACCCCGCCGCGGTAGTGGTAGGCGCCGGTGCTCGCCTCGGTGTAGAGCGCGGGGACGTCGATGCGTCCGCGCCGGACCAGCCAGTAGTCGGCCATCACGATCCCGAACAGCGGGCCGAGCAGCGCGCCGAGCACACCCAGGAAGTAGGTGATCACCACCGGGGAGTCGTACAGGTTCCAGGGCAGGATGATCAGCCCGATCAGCGCGCTCACCACCCCGGCCCGGCGGAAGTCGAGCACCCGCGGGAACAGGTTCGACAGGGCGTAGCAGGGGGCCACGAAGTTCGCCATCAGGTTGACCGCGATCGTCAGGATCAGCAGCGCGGCGGAGGCGACCAGCAGCAGCGGGGTGTTGGGGATGGTGTTGACGACGTCGGCCGGGCTGGAGATCACCTGGCCGCCGATCCGCAGCTGGCCGCCCGCCAGCACCACGACGACGACACCGAAGAACAGCGTGTTCGGCAGGATCCCCCAGAAGCTGCCGCGCCGGACCGCGCCGGTGGACACCGCGCCGCGGGTGAAGTCGCAGAAGTTGAGGACGAAGGTGCCGTAGATCGCCGTCCACAGCGACGCCCCGGCGAGGATCTGCACCCACATCGCCCCGCCGGTCAGCGGCTCGGGCACCGACAGCGCGATGTCGCCACCGGTCTGCCACAGCACCCAGCCCGCGAGCACCGCGAGGGTCACCAGCACGATCGGGCCGGCGACGGCCTCGTAGCGGCGGATGCCGTCCATGCCGCGCAGCAGGATCGCCACCTGCACGACCCACAGGACGACGAAGCAGATCCAGCCCAGCACCGACAGCCCCAGGAACGACACCTGTTCCAGCGCACCGGCCGAGGGAGCCACGGCCAGGACCATCACGACGAGCACCCGGGTGGCGAGGTAGGTCTGGATGCCGAACCAGGCGATCGCGACCGCGCCGCGCACCAGGGCCGGGAGCTGGGCGCCGCGCACGCCGAAGGAGATCCGGCTCATCACCGGGAACGGCAGGCCCGTCCGGTAGCCCATGTACCCGGCGACGGTGAGCAGCACGAACAGCACCAGCGCACCGATGCCGAGCGAGACCAGGATCTGCCAGGCGCCGAGGCCGAGCGCGAACAGGCCGAGCGCGAAGCCGTAGTTGCCCAGGCTGTGCACGTCGACGGCCCACAGGGTGAAGATGTTGTAGGCCTTCCACGACCGTCCCTCGACGGTGGTCGGCGCGAGGTCGCGGTTGTAGAGCCGGGGGCTCGGTGCGTCCGCCCCGTCCTGCGTGACGGGCACGGCGGCCACCCGCTCACCGGTCGGGGCTGCTGCGGATCGGTCGCTCGTTCCGGGTCCCGTCATCGGGGCCACCTCGGTTCCCACGTCGTGGCGCGTCCAACGTAACGCGCTGATTTCCGCGATGTGAAACGAATCTCTTACCTGGCGGAATCAAGCTATGGCGCCGGTCACGCAAGCGTCAAGGGGTCGCCGCCGACGACGATGCTTGACAGCCCCCGGATGCCGTGGTCCGATTCACACCGCACAACGGAATCACTTTTCCGCATTGCGGAATGATTGGAGGCTCCGGTGACTGCCCTCTTCTGTTCCGGTGACGCGATGCGCGGCGGCCGGCTCCACCACAACGTGTCCGCCCACCCGTTCCTGGGCGGGGTCCGCACCGCTCCGCACTACCGCATGTACTCGGTACGCGACCAGTTCCCGGCCCTGCTGGAGGACCCGTCGGGCGGCGTGGCGCTGGCCGGGGAGATCTACGACGTCCCGCTCTCGGCGATCCGCACCGACTTCCTGCCCGACGAGCCGCCGGAGCTCGAGCTCACCGTCATCGAGCTCGACGACGGCCGCGACGTCCTCGCCGTCGGGCTGCGGCCCGGCGTGCTGGAGCGCCAGCGCGACGAGCTCACCGACATCACCACCCACGGCGGGTGGCGGGCCTACCGGGGACTGCCCGAGCCCGCCTGAGGACCGAGGAGGCCCCTGAAGTGCGCTACACCGTCAACTGCTCCATCGTGTTCCCCGACCTGCCGCTGCTCGACCGGCCCGCGGCCGCCGCGGCGGCCGGCTTCGACGCCGTCGAGTTCTGGTGGCCGTTCGCGGACTCCGTGCCCGGCGACCACGAGGTCGACGCCTTCGTCACCGCCGTCGCCGACGCCGGCGTCACCCTCACCGGGCTCAACTTCACCGCGGGCGACATGCCCGCCGGCGAGCGCGGCATCCTGTCCGACCCGGCCCGCGCGAGCGAGTTCGCCGACAACGTCGCCGTGGCCGTCGGCATCGGCGAGCGGCTCGGCACGCTCGGCTTCAACGCCCTGTACGGCAACCGGCGCGACGACCTGGACCCGCGCGTCCAGGACGAGACCGCCGTCCGCAGCCTCGCACTGGCCGCCGACGCGGCCGCCCGCATCGGCGCGGTCGCGCTGCTCGAACCGGTCAGCGGCGTCGACGCCTACCCCCTGAGGACCGCCGACGACGCCGTCGCCGTGCTCGACCGGGTCGGGTCGCCGCACCTGCGGCTGCTGCTCGACGTCTACCACCTCGCCGTGAACGGCGACGATCCCGCGGCCGCGATCGACCGCCACGCCGACCGGATCGGCCACGTCCAGATCGCCGACGCCCCCGGCCGCGGCGAACCCGGCACCGGGGACCTGCCGATCGCCGACCTGCTCGCCCGGGTCGTCGCCGCCGGCTACGACGGCCCGGTCAGCCTCGAGTACAAGCCCGTCACCGCCGACCCGTTCGGCTGGCTGACCAGGGAAGGAGCCCCCGCATGAGCACCATCGCCTTCGTCGGCCTCGGGATCATGGGCGGCCCGATGGCCCGCCACCTCGTGAAGGCCGGCCACGACGTCGTCGGCCACAACCGGAGCCCGGAGAAGGCCGAGGCCCTGGCCGCCGACGGCGGCCGGGCCGCGGCGACGGTCACCGAGGCGGTGACCGGCGCCGACGTGGTCGCGCTGATGCTGCCCGACTCCCCCGACGTCGTCGACGTCTGCACCCGCGACGGCGGCGTGTTCGACACCGCGGAGCCGGGCACCCTGGTGGTCGACTTCTCCACGATCCGCCCCGACGTCGCCCGCGACCTCGCCGCCCGCGCGGCCGAACGCGGCCTGCGGATGCTCGACGCCCCGGTCTCCGGCGGCCAGGCGGGCGCCGAGAACGCCGCCCTGTCGATCATGGTCGGCGGGGAGGAGGCCGACGTGGCCGCCGCCCGCCCGCTGCTCGACGTCCTCGGTGCGACCGTCGTGCACGTCGGCCCGTCCGGGGCCGGGCAGACCGTCAAGGCCGCGAACCAGCTGATCGTCGCCGGGAACATCGCCCTGCTCGCCGAGGCGGTCGAGTTCCTCCGCGCGCACGGCGCCGACCTCGACGCCGCCGCCCGTGTGCTCGGCGGCGGGCTCGCCGGCTCGAAGGTCCTCGACCAGAAGGCCCCGAAGATGCTGGCCGGGGACTACGCCCCCGGCTTCCGGATCGACCTGCACCACAAGGACATGGGCATCGTCGCCGACTCCGCGCGCGAGGCCGGGGTGGTCGCCCCGGTGACCGCGCTCGTCGCCCAGCTCGTCGCCGCCACCCGGGCCGCCGGCGACGGCGGCCTCGACCACTCCGCCCTGCACCGCACCGTCCGCCGCCTGAACGGGGAGTCGTCATGACCCGGATGACCGCGGCCGAGGCCGCCGTCCGCATCCTGGAGGCCGAGGGCGCCACGCAGGCGTTCGGCGTGCCGGGTGCGGCGATCAACCCCTTCTACGCCGCGATGCGCGCCCGCGGCACGATCGGCCACGTCCTGGCCCGCCACGTCGAGGGCGCCTCGCACATGGCCGAGGGCTTCACCCGCTCCGGTCCGGGCAACATCGGCGTCTGCATCGGCACCTCCGGCCCGGCGGGCACCGACATGGTGACCGGGCTGTACTCGGCGTCGGCGGACTCGATCCCGATCCTGGCGATCACCGGGCAGGCGCCGGTCGCACGGCTGCACAAGGAGGACTTCCAGGCCGTCGACATCGCGGCCATCGCGGCACCGGTCACCAAGATGGCGATGACCGTGCGCGAGGCCGCGCAGGTGCCGGGCGCGTTCGCCCAGGCGTTCCACCTCATGCGGTCCGGCCGGCCCGGTCCCGTGCTGATCGACCTGCCGATCGACGTGCAGCAGACCGTCATCGACTTCGACCCCGACACCTACGCCCCGCTGCCGGTGCACCGCCCCGCGATGACCGGCCCGCAGGCGTCGCGGGTGCTGGACCTGCTCGCCGAGGGCGAGCGGCCGCTGATCGTCGCGGGCGGCGGGATCGTCAACGCCGACGCCTCCGCCGAGCTCGTCGAGCTGGCCGAGATCCTCGGCGTCCCGGTCGTGCCGACCCTGATGGGCTGGGGCACGATCCCCGACGACCACCCGCTCGCCGCCGGGATGGTCGGGCTGCAGACCGCGCACCGCTACGGCAACGCCACCTTCCTGGCCTCCGACGTCGTCGTCGGCATCGGGAACCGCTGGGCGAACCGGCACACCGGTGGGCTGGACACCTACCGGCGCGGGCGCCGGTTCGTGCACGTCGACATCGAGCCCACCCAGATCGGGCGGGTCTTCGCCCCCGACTACGGCGTGGTCTCCGACGCCGGGGCCGCCCTGCGCGCCCTGCTGGCCGAGGCCCGCCGCCGCCGCGACGCCGGGACCCTGCCGGACCGCGGCGCGTGGGCGGAGTCGTGCCGCGAGCGGAAGGCGACGCTGCTGCGGCGCACCGACTTCCCGCACGTCCCGATCAAGCCGCAGCGGGTGTACCAGGAGATGAACCGGGTCTTCGGCCCGGAGACCCGCTACGTGACGACGATCGGGCTGTCCCAGATCGCGGCCGGCCAGTTCCTGCACGTCTACCGGCCCCGGCACTGGGTCAACTGCGGCCAGGCCGGACCGCTCGGCTGGACCATCCCGGCCGCGCTGGGCGCCGTCGTCGCCGACCCGTCGACCCCGGTCGTCGCGCTCTCGGGCGACTACGACTTCCAGTTCATGCTGGAGGAGCTCGCGGTCGGCGCCCAGTTCGGGCTGCCCTACGTCCACGTCGTGGTCAACAACTCCTACCTGGGACTGATCCGGCAGGCGCAGCGCGCGTTCGACATGGACTTCCAGGTCTCCCTGGCCTTCGACAACATGCACGCCGACGAGGAGCTGACCGGGCTGCCCAAGGGCTACGGCGTCGACCACGTCCGCGTCGCGGAGGGGCTGGGCTGCGTGGGGCTGCGGGTCACCGAGCCCGACGAGATCGCCACGACCCTGCGCCGGGCGTCGCAGCTGGCCTCGGAGCACAAGGTGCCGGTCGTGGTCGAGGTGGTGCTGGAGCGGGTCACGAACATCGCGATGGGCACCGAGATCGACGCCGTCACCGAGTTCGAGGACCTCGCCGAGACCCCCGCCGACGCCCCGACCGCGCTGGCCCACCGCCGGTGAGCGCGATCCTGCTGGCCCCGGACAAGTTCAAGGGCTCGCTGGACGCCGCCGCCGTCGCCGACGCGCTCGCGGCCGGGATCGCCGACGCCGACCCGGGCCGTCCGGTGCGCCGCTGCCCGGTCGCCGACGGCGGCGAGGGCACCGTCGCCGCGGCGCTCGCCGCCGGGTGGGAGCCGGTCACGACCACCGCGACCGGCCCCACCGGGGCTCCGCTGACGGCCGTCTGGGCCCGCGACGGCGTGTCCGCGCTGGTGGAGCTGGCCTCGACGGCCGGGCTCGCGGTCCTGCCCGGCGGGGTGCGCGACCCGGGCGGCACGGGCACCGAGGGGCTCGGCACCGTGCTGGCCGCGGTGCTCGACGCCGGGTGCACCGACGTCGTCGTCGGGCTCGGGGGCAGTGCCACCACCGACGGCGGAGCCGGGCTGCTGCGCGGGCTCGGCGCCCGGGTCCTGGACGCCGGCGGCGCCGAGGTCGGGCGGGGCGGCGCGGCGCTTGCCCGGGCCGACCGGCTCGACCTGGCCGGGCTGCACCCGCGGCTGCGGGACCCGGCCGTGCGGGTCCGGCTCGCCGCCGACGTCGACAACCCGCTGCTCGGCCCGCACGGCGCCGCGGCCGTCTACGGCCCGCAGAAGGGCGCCGACGCCTCCGGGGTCGCCGCGCTCGACGACGCGCTGGCCCGCTGGGTGCGGGTGCTCGCCGCCGCCACCGGCACCGACGCCGACGCGCTCGCCGCGGCACCCGGCGCCGGGGCCGCGGGCGGGGCGGGGCTCGCGCTGACCGCCGTCTGCGGGGCGCGTGTCGCACCCGGCGTCGGTACCGTCCTGGAGCTGACCGGCTTCGACGACGAGCTGGCCGGCGCCGGTCTCGTCGTCACCGGGGAGGGCAGGCTGGACGCCCAGACCCTGCACGGCAAGGCTCCGGCCGGGGTCGCCGCCGCCGCCCGCGCGGCCGGGACGCCGGTCGTCGCCGTCGCCGGGCAGGTGACCCTCGGCCCGGCCGCACTGCGGGCCGCGGGTTTCGTCGCGACCTACGCCCTGACCGACACCGCCCTCGACCACCGCGACGCGGTCGACCGCGCCGCCGAGCTGCTGCGGCTGCTCGGCGCCCGGATCGCCACCGACCACCCGTCCCCCACCCGCCCGATGATCAGGAGCAGACCGTGACCGACCCCTCGCTCATCGACCTGGCCTCCCGCGCGCTCGGCGGCTCGGTCGTCGCCGCGAACGACGAGTTCTTCGCCCAGCGCGAGAACCTCATCACCGCCGCCCCGCCCCGCTTCGACCCCGACGAGTTCGGTCTCAAAGGCAAGGTCTACGACGGCTGGGAGACCCGTCGCCGCCGCGAGCCCGGCCACGACTGGGCGCTGGTCCGCCTGGGTGCGCCGGGGGTGGTGGACCACGTCGTCGTCGACACCTCCTGGTTCAGGGGCAACTACCCGCCGGAGATCGCCGTCGAGGCGACCGCCGTCGACGGCCACCCCTCCCCTGACGAGCTGGAGAAGGCGCCCTGGCACGAGATCGTGCCGCGCTCGGCGTGCGCCGGGCACACCGCGAACGTCTACCCGGTGACCGACACCCGCCGGGCCACCCACCTGCGGCTGATCATGCACCCGGACGGCGGGATCGCCCGGTTCCGGGTCCTCGGCCGGGTGCTGCCCGACCCGCGGTTCCTCGAGGGCACCGTGGACCTGCTCGCGGCGGAGAACGGCGGGCACGTCACCGGCTGCTCCGACGAGTTCTACTCCTCCCCCGGCAACCTGCTGCTGCCCGGGAAGGCGCGGCACATGGGCGAGGGCTGGGAGAACGCGCGGCGCCGCGACGGCGGCAACGACTGGGTCGAGTTCGCGCTCGCCGCGGGCGGGGTCCCGCGGCACGTGGAGGTCGACACGACCTGGTTCGTCGGGAACGCGCCGGGCTGGGTCTCGGTCAGCACCCGCGACGAACGCACCGGCGGGTCGTGGACGGTGCTGCGCGACCGCGAGCGGGTGCAGCCCGACACCCGGCACCGGTTCCTGCTGCCCGGCGCCGCACCGGCCACCCACCTGCGTCTGGACGTGTTCCCCGACGGCGGGCTGTCCCGGCTGCGGTGCTGGGGCGAGCTCGACGAGGACGGCGCGGCCGCCGTGCGCCGCGCCCTCGACGCGGCGGGCTGACGGCCCCGGGCCGGTCGGGGTCAGGTACCGGAGGCGACCGGCCGGCCACCGGCGCGGTCGTCGCCGGCCCGGCGCGGTCCGGGCACGGTCCCGGCAGCACCGGCGGTACCGGCGCGGGCCGCGGTCAGCGTCCGGACGGCGACCTCGGCGGAGGGGAAGGCGCTGCAGCGCTGCAGGACCTGGCGGGCGCGCAGCGGCAGCAGCTCCGCCCGGCCGCCGCACCCGGCCAGGTGCAGACGCACGCCGTCGGCACGCGAGCGGGCGACGACCGCGCCGAGCCGCTCGGTGGCGGGCCCGTCGAAGGCGTTGACCCCGGAGAGGTCGACGACGACGTGCCCCGGGGTCCGGCCGCACCGCGCCTGGGCGTCGAGCATCCGCGCCAGCGCCTCCACTCCCGGACGGTCCAGCCGCCCGGACACCCGGACCAGCCGCACCCCCGGTCCCGCCGTCTCGACCGCCAGCCCGATCGCCGTCT
This sequence comes from Pseudonocardia sp. TMWB2A, assembly GCF_017312135.1. Classification (NCBI taxonomy): domain Bacteria; kingdom Bacillati; phylum Actinomycetota; class Actinomycetes; order Pseudonocardiales; family Pseudonocardiaceae; genus Pseudonocardia; species Pseudonocardia sp. TMWB2A. The sequence goes on along the minus strand of NZ_QKQY01000002.1, from coordinate 3,569,807 downwards.
GCCCCGCCACGTCCGCCTCCTCGCCGCGCCGGGCCCGCCCGGGCCCGGACACCCCCGGCCTTCCCGGTGCTCCGCGGTCTACACGCGCACGGACGGCTTGATCGATACCGTCGCCCGGTTCGGGGAAACCGGACCAATCCGGCCGCACCGCGTGATATACATCACCTCGCGTGAGCAGCCGGTCTCCCACCGGCACGCACCCGCCTCGTCGCGGGCCACGCACCCCGAGGACCCACCACCCGTCGCTGGGGAGCGGACGGGTGGCCGCCCCGGCCGGGGCCGGCGGATTCGGGACCGCCGACCCCGGCCGACTCGGCCCCAACCGCCTCCGTCCGGGGCGGTCGCACGGCCCCGTCGGAGGTCAGGCCGGGCGGTGTCCCGGCGCGGGTGCGGGCCTGCCGTGGGCGCGCGGCAGGCGCGGCGGGACACCGGCCCGCTCGGCGGGGTGCAGCCGGTCGGCGCCGATCGCGGGCCGGACCGGGGCCGGGCGCAGCCGGCTCCGCGCCGCGGCCGTGAGCACCTCGACGACGGCCTCGAACGACGGGTACCGCCCGTCGGGCAGCGGGAGGAGCTGCTGGCGGACCACGCCGCTCACCCCCCACGCCTCGGCCTCGGCGAGGACCTGCCAGCGGTGGGCGGGCCAGCGCAGACCGGCCAGCACGCGTCCGAGGTTCTCGCGCAGCCGGTCCAGGTCGCCCGGGGACACCGGCAGTGGGTCGACCGGCGACAGCACGGTCCGGGCGGCGGGCACCGGCGCGGGGACCGGGCGCAGCGCGCGTCCCGGCACGGGGGGTGCGCTCACGCGGCCCACCCCGTCTCCAGCTCGGGCTGCTGCGCCCCGCTGCACGCCGGGTCACCGTCGAGGTGCCGGTAGGAGAAGGTGGGCCTCTCCAGCGGGGTCGCGGGGTCGGAGTGCCGGAAGATCCGACAGACCGAGCCGTCCGCGACCGACGACCAGCATCGTTCGCAGATGCGGAGCCGGGGAGTGTTCTGCTGCACGATCCACCGCCTGGGGCGATTCCGGGACCCTGCCTGCCTGACCCGTTCCGGTCGACGTCCGCAGGTCAGCAAGGTCATCTCCGCTGAGTGTGGTGGACGACATATCGACCCGCCACTCCTGGCCGTGTATTACCGACCCTTCCGTAGAGGGACGTTTGCGGCGTGAGGCGGCCGGGAACTGTTCACTCCCCCTCCGCGCGGTAGCGCTGCTCCAGCTCGCGGACCTCCCCGATCCCGGCGAGCTCGGCGAACTCGTCGAGACCGCCGAGCCGGTCGATCAGCGACGCCGGGGTGCCCTCGGCCCGCAGCCGCTCCAGCAGCTCCCGCATCCCGGCCGTCGCCGCGAGCAGGGTGCCCACCGGGAACAGGACCAGGGCGAACCCGAGCTCGGCGAGCCGGTCGCGCGACAGCGGCGGGGTGCGGCCGCCCTCGGCCCAGTTGAACACCAGCCGGTGCCCGGCCAGCGCGGTCGCGACGGTCTCGATGTCGCGCTCGGACGTCGGCGCCTCCACGAACAGCAGGTCGGCGCCGGCGTCGGCGAACCGGCGGGCCCGGTCGATCGCCGCGTCCAGCCCGTCGACGGCGGCGGCGTCGGTCCGCGCGATCACCAGCAGGTCCGGGTCGGTGCGGGCGTCGACGGCGGCCCGCACCTTCGCGGCCATCTCCGCGGCGGGCACCACCTGCTTGCCCGCGAGGTGCCCGCACCGCTTGGGCATGACCTGGTCCTCCAGGTGCAGCGCCGCGACCCCGGCCCGTTCGTAGTCGCGAACGGTGCGGATGACGTTGAGCGGGTTGCCGTAGCCGGTGTCCGCGTCGGCGATCAGCGGGAGGTCGACGGCGTCGGCCAGCCTGCCCGCGTGCGCGGCCATCTCCGCTCCCCCGAGCAGGCCGACGTCGGGCCGGCCGAGCAGCCCGGCCGTCGTCCCGAACCCGGTCATGTAGACGACGTCGAACCCGGCCTGCTCGACCAGCCGCGCGGACAGCGCGTCGTAGGCGCCGGGGGCGAGCACCGGGGTGCCGGCGTCGAGCAGGGCACGCAGGCGCGCCCGGCGGTTCCCGGGTCGGCTGAGGAGGTCGGCCACGGCGGGGTCCCTTCGTCGAGCTTGATTGTGTACACGCATCGCCCACTCTGCCCGTCATCCGGACGTAACAACAGGTGGAGCCTTGTGCGTGACCGGCGGCACTCGTAGGTTGCATACATTCCGACGCCGGAGGTGACGATGGTCGACACGACTCCCCGGCGCGCCTCCGAGCGCGCCCAGGCCGCGCTGCGCGAGGAGATCCTCACCGGCGCGCTGGCCGCGGGCGCCCACCTGGGCGAGGTCGAGCTCGCCGACCGGCTCGGGGTGTCGCGCACCCCGGTCCGCGAGGCGCTGTCCCGGCTCGCCGCGGAGGGGCTGGTCGAGCTGCACCCGCACCGCGGTGCGCGGGTCGCCACGTTCTCCGAGGCCGACCTCGACGACATCTTCGGCGTCCGCACCGCGCTGGAGCCGCGGGCCACCGCGCTGGCCGCCGCCCGCGCCACCGCCGCCGACCTCGACCAGCTCGACGACCTCGCCGGCCGCATGCTCGCCGTCGGCGGCCCCGGCCCCGGGCAGGACCTCGACGCCCTGGTCGCCCTGAACCGGCGGTTCCACGCCCGGCTGCTCGAGATCGCCGACACCCCCGCGCTCGCCTCCGCGCTGGCCGGCGTGGTGCACGCACCGGTCGTGCTGCGCACCTTCCACACCTACGACGCGGCGTCGCTGGCCCGCAGCCTCGCCCACCACGCCGAGATCGTCGCCGCACTGCGCGCCGGGGACGGCGCCTGGGCCGCCGCGGTGATGGTCAGCCACATCGCCAACGCCCGCGCCGTGATGACCGGGGACCGCCGGTGACCGGCGCCGGGGCAGGACCGCACGGTGCGCCGTTCTCGGGCCGGGTCGGCTGGGGCGCGGCACCGGCCGTCGTCGTGGTGGACCTCGTGGCCGCCTACACCGAGCCGGACGGGCCCTTCTTCCTCGGGGACGCCGCCACCGCGGAGCGGGTCACCGGCGGCTGCGACGCCGTGGTCGCCGCGGCCCGCGCGGGCGGGCACCCGGTCGTCTGGACCGTCGTGCGCTACGCCGCCGACCTCGCCGACGCCGGGTTCTTCGCCGCGAAGGTGCCCGCACTGTCCTGCTTCGCCGAGGGCGCCCCCGGGGACTGGGGCCGGCTCGTCCTCGACCCGGCGCCGGGCGAGACGCTGCTGGCCAAGCAGCACGCGTCCGCCTTCGCCGGGACCTCGCTCGCCGCGACGCTGCGGGCCCGCGGGGTCGACACCGTCGTCGTCACGGGGGTGTCGACGTCGGGCTGCGTCCGCGCCACCGCCACCGATGCGCTCGCCGCCGGGTTCCGCCCGGTCGTCGTCGCCGACGCCTGCGCCGACCGCGACGCCGGCGTCCACACCCGCAACCTCGCCGACCTCGACGCCAAGTACGCCGACGTCGCCGACCTGCCCAGCACCGTCACACAGCTGTCCACCCCGGAGGTCTGAGTGCACTACGGCGTCTTCATCCCGAACGCGACCAACGGCTACATCCTGTCCACCGGCAGCCCGCAGTACCGGCCGAGCTTCGCCCACAACGTGGCGATCACCCAGGAGGCCGAGCGCCAGGGCCTCGACTTCGTGCTCTCGATGATGAAGCACCGCGGGTCGGGCGGGCCGAGCGACTTCTGGGGCGAGTGCCTGGAGTCGTTCACCCTGTTCGGCGGGCTCGCCGCGGTGACCGAGCGGATCGGGCTCTACCCGTCGGTGACCACACTGGCCACCCACCCGATCATGGCCGCCCGGATGGTCGCGACGATCGACGAGATCTCCGGCGGGCGCTGCGGGCTCAACATCGTGACCGGCTGGAACAAGCCCGAGTACACGCAGATGGGGCTGTGGCCCGGCGACGAGTACTTCGAGCGCCGCTACGCCTACGCCGCCGAGTACGTCCGGGCGCTGCGGGCACTGTGGAGCGAGGGGACCGCGACCTTCTCCGGCGAGTTCTTCTCCTTCGACGACGCCGACATGCGTCCCAAGCCGCTGCACACCCCGACGATCGTCTGCGCGGGCCAGTCGCCGGCGGGCCAGGCGTTCACCGCCGAGCACGGCGACCGGAACTTCATCATGGCCGAGCGCTCGAAGGTCGGGGACATCGCCGCCGGGGTGCGCCGGCTCGGCGACGAGGCGGGCCGCGACGTCGGCACCTACGCGCTGTACTGCATCATCGCCGAGGAGACCGACGACGAGGCCGACCGGCTGTGCGCGCACATCGTCGAGAACGCCGACCTCGAGGCCATCAGCTACATGACCACCGGGGCGTCGCTGGACACCAACCCGGACGGCACCTCGGCCCAGCTGCTGGCCTCGCTGGAGCGTCCCGCGTCGGAGGGGAACATGGCGTTCCTGTCACTGCCGGTGGTGAAGGGCTCTTACGAGCGGGTCGCGGCCCAGCTCGACGAGATCGCCGCGACCACCGGCATCGACGGGGCGCTGCTCACCTGGCCCGACTTCGTCGACGGCGTCACCAAGTTCGGCGAGCGCGTGAAGCCGCTGCTGCGGGAGGCGGCCCAGCCCGCCACGGCCTGAGGAGTCCCCACTCACGGTGCGTGAGGGGGGTTGTCCCCACTGTCCGTTCTGGTGCGAGCCGGAACCATCGGAGGGTGTGACCGACACCCGGCCCGCGCCGCGCTCCGACTTCTCCGACCGGCTCCGGCATCCCGTTCCGCACCTGTTCGTCTACGCGTTCGCGATCGTCCCGGCGATCGCGCTCGTCGCCGCGGTCCCCCTCGCGTGGGGCTGGGGCCTGACCTGGCTCGACGCCGGCCTCGCACTCGGCCTGTACGTCGTGTCCATGCTGGGGGTGACCGTCGGTTTCCACCGCTACTTCACCCACGGCTCGTTCACCGCGAACCGGCCCCTGAGGATCGCGCTCGCCGTCGCGGGCAGCCTCGCCGTGCAGGGGCCGGTCCGGCACTGGGTGGCCGACCACCGCCGTCACCACGCCTACGCCGACGCCGAGGGCGACCCGCACTCGCCGTGGCGCTACGGCACCTCCCCCGCCGCGCTGGTCCGCGGCTTCTGGCACGCCCACATGGGCTGGATCTTCGACCGGTCGCTGACCGACCAGCGCCGCTTCGCCCCGGACCTGCTCGCCGACCCCGACATCGACCGGGTCCACCGCGGCTTCACCGTCCTGACGATCCTGTCCGTGTTCGGGCCCGGCGTCGTCGGCGGCCTGGTGACCTGGTCCTGGTGGGGCGCGTTCACCGCGTTCTTCTGGGCCGGGCTGGTCCGGGTCGCGGTGTCGCACCACGTCGCGTGGTCGACCAACTCGATCTGCCACCTCGTCGGTGAGCGGCCGTACAAGGCCCGGGACCGCTCCACCAACGTCTGGCTGCTCGCCATCCCCAGCATGGGCGAGTCCTGGCACAACCTTCACCACGCCGACCCCACCTCGGCCCGGCACGGCGTCGGCCGCGGCGAGATCGACATCTCGGCCGGCACGATCCGGCTGTTCGAGCGGCTCGGCTGGGCGTGGAACGTCCGCTGGCCCACCGAGAAGCGCCTGGCCAGGCTGGCCGTCCACCCGGAGGGCACCGCCGCGGCCTGACCGCCGGGCCGTCCGGGCCCGCACGCGGCGCAGGCGACGCCCCGCCACCGGCCCCCGCCGGTCGCGGGGCGTCGTCGCGCGGACGGGCCGGCGCAACCGTGCAGACTGTGCGCGGACGCACGTCCGGCAAAGTTGCACAGCCTGCATCTTTGGGCCAGACTCGTTGCGTGACGTCAACTACCCGCCCCGTGCGCACCCCCGAGGAGGCCGCGGCCCACCGCCGCGACGTACTGCTCCCCCTGACCGGCCTCCTGATGGCGCTGTTCGTCGGCGTGCTGTCCAGCACGATCGTGTCGAACGCGCTGCCCCGGATCCTGGGCGACCTCGGCGGGACCCAGGCCGAGTACACGTGGGTGGTCTCGGCGTCACTGCTGGCGATGACGGCCTCGACCCCGATCTGGGGCAAGCTCGCCGACCTCTACTCCAAGAAGCTGCTGGTCCAGGCCGCGATCGGGATCTTCCTGGTCGGCTCGCTGCTCTGCGGGCTGGCGGTCTCCACCGGGCAGCTCATCGGCTTCCGGGTGCTGCAGGGCCTCGGCATGGGCGGGCTGCAGGCGCTGACCCAGGTCGTGATCGCGGCGATCATCACCCCGCGCGAGCGCGGCCGCTACATGGGCTACCTCTCGGGGATCATGTCGATCGCCGTCGTCGGCGGTCCGCTGCTCGGCGGCATCATCGTCGACTCGCCGCTGGGCTGGCGCTGGTGCTTCTTCGTCGGCGTCCCGCTGGCCGCGCTCTCGCTGCTCGTGCTGCAGCGCACCCTGAACGTGCCCACCCCCGTGCGCGCCGACGGTGAGCGCCCCAGCATCGACTACCTGGGCGCCACCCTCATCGCCGCCGCGGTGTCGGCCCTGCTGCTGTGGACCTCGCTGGCCGGCAAGCAGTTCGGCTGGGCCTCGCCGACCTCGTTCGGCCTGATCGGTGCCGGCCTGGTGCTGCTGGTGGGCGCGATCGTCGTCGAGCGACGGGCCAAGGACCCGGTCGTGCCGCCGTTCCTGTTCCGCGACCGCACCGTCATGCTCGCCACCGTCGCGAGCCTGTTCGTCGGCGTCGCGATGTTCGGCTCCACCATCTTCCTGTCCCAGTACTTCCAGCTCGCCCGGGGCGCCAGCGCCACCGAGGCCGGGCTGCTCACGCTGCCGATGATCGTCGGCATGTTCGGCGCGTCGAACGTGGCCGGCCAGCTGATCACCCGCACCGGCGTCTGGAAGCGCTATCTCGTCGGCGGCGCGGTCTCGCTGACCGCGGGCCTGTCGCTCGGGGCGGCGGTCATCTCCTCGACCGCGCCGTACTGGCTGGTCGCGGTCGCGATGGCACTGGTCGGCATCGGCGTCGGCACCACCCAGCAGAACCTGGTGCTCGCCGTGCAGAACACCGTCGCGCTGCGGCACATGGGCGCCGCGAGCTCCACGGTGACGTTCTTCCGCTCGCTCGGCGGCTCGGCCGGCGTCGCGGGGCTGGGCGCGCTGCTCGCCTCCGTGGTCGGGTCCCGGACCGCGGCCGGGCTGGCCGACGCCGGTGTCGACGGCGGGGCGGCCGTCGGCGGCGGGCAGGTGCCGCATCTGGCCGACCTGCCCGAGCCGGTGCGCTCGATCGTCATGGAGTCCTACGGCCACGCCACCTCGATGATCTTCCTGGTGGCCGCGCCGCTGGCCTTCCTGGCCCTGCTGGCGATCCTGGCCCTGCGCGAGGTCCCGCTGCGCGACACCCTCGACATCGAGAAGCCCGCCGACCCCGCGGCCGGTGCCGCGGCCACCACCCCGGCCCCGCCGACCGGTCCGACCGGTCCGGTGCTGCACGGGTTCGTGCGGGCCGACGGCGCCCCGGCGGGCGGTGCCGTGCTGACCGTCCTCGACGGCACCGGCGACGAGGTCGGCCGCACCCGCGCCGACGCCGACGGGCACTACCGCATCTGCGTCGCCACCGGCATCGTGTCCACCGTGTACCGCTGGGAGGGACGTCCCGCCGCGCACCGGGTGAGGGTCGGCGCGGACGGGCTGCGGCTCGACGTCGACCTGCCGGCCGGCGCACCCGCCGACGGCACGACACGCACCGCCGGCGGGCATCCGGGCCGGCACGAGCTCGTCTCGGTCATCGAGGCGCCCGAGCGCGAGCGGACGGGGGCCGACCGTGGCTGAGCAGGCCGCCCCCGGGCGTCGCGAGCGCAAGAAGGCCGCCACCCGGGCCGCGCTCGCCGGCGCCGCGCTGCGGCTGTGCAGCGCCCACGGCCCGGACGCGGTGACCGTCGAGCAGATCGCCGACGCCGCCGACGTCGCGCCCCGCACCTTCTTCAACTACTTCACCTCGAAGGAGGAGGCGGTCGTCGCGGGCAACGCGTCGTCGGCGGACACCCTGCTGACCGCGTTCGCCGCCCGCCCCGACGACGAGCCGGTCGCCGAGTCGCTGCGGCACGCGCTGCGTGCCGTGGTCACCGACCCCTGCTACCTCGACCGGGTGCAGGCGCTCCGGGCGCTGCGGGAGCACCCGACGATCGTCGCGCACCAGATGGCCGCGTTCGCCGCGCAGGAGCGGGCGCTGGCCGACGCCGTCGTCGCCCGGACCGGGTCCGACCCGGCCCGCGACCTCTACCCGACCCTGGCCGCGGCCGCCGCGGTGACCGGGCTGCGCGTCGCGGTGCAGCACTGGCTGGGCGACCACGGCACGGACCCGCGCTCGCCGTCGCTGACCCAGCTGGTGGACGAGGCCATGGCCGTGTTCGACGCCGGCCTGCGCGCCCTGGCGGGGGCCCCGGCCTGACCCGGCGGGCGGCCGGGAGAGGATCACCGGCGTGCCCGTCACCACCGTCCTGGACCGCCCGGCCCCGGCACCGCTGGAGCTGACCCTGCACCCGGTGCCCGACCCCGGTGCACCCGTGCTGCTGGTCGTGCCCGCGATGGGGATGCGCGCGTCGTTCTACACCCCGCTGCTGAGGGCGCTGACCGACGCCGGCGTCGCCGCCGCGGTCACCGAGCTGCGCGGGCACCAGGCCCGCCCCGCTCCCCCGCCCGGGCGCCGCAACGACTTCGGCTACGACGACCTCGTCGGCGACCTCGCCGCCGCCGTCGAGGCGGTGCACACCGAGCGGCCCGGCGCGCCGGTGTTCGTCGTCGGGCACAGCCTCGGCGGGCACCTCGCCGCGGCCCACGCCGCGCGGCACCCCGACCGCGTCGACGGTGTCGCCCTCGTCGGGTCGGGCAGCGTCGACTGGCGGGTCTGGGGGCCCGCGCACCTGCTGCGGACCCAGGCCGTCGTGGCCGCGGCGATGCTGATCGGGCACTTCCCGGGCGACCGGGTCGGCTTCGCCGGGCGGGAGGCCCGCGGGCAGATGCGCGACTGGGGCCGGTGGGCCCGCACCGGGCGGCTCGCGTTCGGCACGCCGCGGATCGACCACACCCCGTCGATCGCCGCGGTGCACCTGCCGGTCCTCGGGATCGGGTTCGAGCGCGACGGGCTCGCCCCGCCCGCCTCGGTCGACGCGCTGCTGGACATGTTCGGCGCGGCGACCCTGCGCCGCCACCACCTCGACGTGCCCGCGGCGCGCCCGCACTTCGGGTGGGCGCGCGAGCCGGGGGCGCTCGACGTCGTCGTGCCGGTGCTGACCGGCTGGGCCCGCGACGCCGCCGGGGCGTGACCCCGGCGGCGTCGGCGTGCGGGCGCTGCGGCTCAGACCCCGGTGTTCACCGACTCGTGCCACGGGATGACCAGGCGTTTCGCGGTGGTCACCATCAGGTAGAGCAGTGACCCCAGCACCGCGAGCAGCACGATCACCGCGAACAGCCGTGGCGCGTCGAGGGCGTTGAGGCTCGACACCACCAGGTAGCCGAGCCCGGCGCTGCCGCCGAGGTACTCACCGACGATCGCGCCGATCACCGAGAACACGATCGCGACCTCGGCGCCGGCGAACACGTAGGGCAGGGTCGCGGGCAGCTCCAGGTTCCGGAACGTCGCCCAGCGCGAGGCGCCCAGCCCGGTCATGACGTCGCGGTGCCCGCGCTCGACCGAGCGCACCCCCAGCATCACGTTGAGCATGATCGGGAAGAACGCGAGCAGCCCGGCCATGATGATCTTCGAGGTGGGGCCGAAGCCGAACCAGATGACGAAGATCGGCACGAACGCCACCTTGGGCACGACCTGCAGCGCGACCAGGGCGGGCTGCACCGCGCGGCGCAGCCACTCGATCCGCCCGAGTAGCGCGCCGACACAGACACCGGCGACGAGCGCGGCGCCGAACCCGACGAGGACCTCCAGCAGCGTCACGCCGATGTGGCCCCAGATCGCCGGGTCGGCCAGCAGCTCCCCCAGCGCGCCGACGACGGCGGCCGGTGCGGGCAGGATGAACTCCGAGACCCCGACCACCGAGACGGTGAACTGCCAGGCCCCCACGAGCAGCAGCAGGAGCACCGGCCCGGAGATCCACGGCAGGCGCCGCAGCCAGGGCGACTCCTTCTCGGGGCCGCCGGGGTCGGTGACGGGGGTGGCGGGGTCGGTCGCCGGAGCGGGCCGTTCGGTCGTGGTCATCGGTTCAGTCCTCCCGGTCCAGCTCGGTGCGCAGCCCGGCGACCAGCGCGCCGAACTCCGGTGTCGTCTCGGTCGCGGCGGACCGCGGCCGGGGCAGGTCGATCGTGGTGATCGACCGGATGCGTCCCGGGCGCGGGGTCAGCAGCACGACCCGGTCGGCCAGGAACACCGCCTCGGGGATCGAGTGGGTGACGAACACGACGGTGGCGCCGGAGACCGCGTGGATCTGCTGCAGCTCCAGGTTCATCCGGTCGCGGGTCAGGGCGTCCAGCGCGCCGAACGGCTCGTCCATCAGCAGCACCGACGGGTCGCAGGCCAGGGCGCGGGCGATCGCGGCCCGCTGGCGCATGCCGCCGGAGAGCTCCCGCGGGTAGGAGTCCTCGAACCCGCCGAGCCCGACGGTGGCGCACAGCTCGGCGGCCCGGGCGCGGCGCTCGGCACGCGGCACCCCCCGCAGCTTGAGCGGCAGCGCGACGTTGTCGGTGATCGTGAACCACGGGAACAGGTTCGCCTCCTGGAACACCAGGCCGAACTCGGCGAAGACCGCGTCGTCACGACGGCCGGCGGCCCACGCGGGCCGTCCGCCCGCCTCGACCAGTCCCGCGGACGGGGCGAGCAGGCCGGACAGGATCCGCAGCAGCGTCGTCTTGCCGCAGCCCGAGCGCCCGACCAGCGAGACGAACTCGCCGCGGGCGACGTCCAGGTCGATCCCGGACAGTGCGCGCACCTCCCCCCGCCGGGTCGGGTACACCTTGTCCACACCGGACACCCGCAGGCCGACCGCGCCTCCGGTCGGGGCCGCGTGCGCCCCGGGACGGGTCGCCGTCGCCTGGGTCGCTGTCTCCTGGGTCATGCTCGTCTCCTGCTCCGGTGCCGAGGACCGTCGTGTCGTCGGGGTGCTCATCGGGCGCCCTCCGTGCCGTTGAGGCCGGCGTCGAGCCACTGCGCCGGGTCCAGACCGGCGGGGACCTGACCGACCGAGGACACCTCGTCGTAGGTGGCCTGCCAGCGCTGCGGGGAGATGCCGGTCGGACCCTGGCCCGCGGCGTAGCCGTCGACGTAGGCGGCGAGCGCGGCGCGGGCGACCTCGGGCCGGTCCAGCGCCGAGACCTGGTACTTCGAGCCGATCAGCTGCATCGTCTCGGCGAAACCGTTCGCCTCGTCGGCGGTGATGAACGCGGTGGCGTCGGCGATCGCCGCGAGGTAGCGGCGCAGCTTGTCCTGCTCCTGCGGATCGGTGGCGGTGGCCTTCGAGGTGGCGTAGATCTGCGACCCGGCCGAGATGGCGTCGTTGGGGTCGTAGACGACGGCCTCGGGCCGGGTCGCCTGCAGCAGCATCGCGGTGTCGAGCGAGACGATGAACGCGTCGACGCGGCCGGTGTTCACCAGGTCGAACACGCCGGGGCTGAGCCCGACGACCTGGCGGCGCAGCTCGGCGGGGGCGATCCCGGCCGACCCGGCGACGAGGTCGAGGGTGATCGAGCTGGTGCCGCCCTCCGACGGCGTCCCGACCAGCTTGCCGCGCAGCTGCGCGGCGTCGGTGACCGGCGCCCGCTGCGAGGAGACCAGGCGCAACGGCCCGTTGTGCACCACACCGCCGATCGCGACCAGCGGTGCGCCGCGCTCGCCCGCGGCGACCATCGTCTCGATGTCGCCGATCCGGGAGATCTCCGCGGACCCGGCGAGCAGGGTCTGGATGGCCGGCGCCGAGCCCTGGGTGGCCTCGAAGGTCACGTCGAGACCGTGGGCGGCGAAGAAGCCCTTGGTGTCGGCGATCATCTCGGCGGCGTAGCCGAGCGACTCCATCGGGAGGATGTTGAGGAAGGTGATCCGGTCGCGGCCGTCCTGGCCGCCGCCCGCGCCGCATCCGGCGAGGACGAGGCAGGCGGCGAGCAGGACCGCGGCGAGCCGGGTCGTCGTGCGGGTCATCGGGGGACCTCCGGTGCGTGCTGGGCCGACGCGGGCGACGGTGCCGATGCGCCGACGGTGTGGCTGCCGCGGTACCACGCGGCGGCGTTGTGGTGGGTGACCGCGGCGCGGGCGGCGGGGTCGAGGGCGGCGAGGAGTCGGGCCGCGCCGTCGCCGTGGCGGTGCGGGTGGTCGCCGGAGTACAGCAGCAGCTCCGGGGCGCCCAGGACGTCGAGGGCGTCGCGCAGCTCGCCGGGGTCGCGCGGCAGGTGGACCGGCGCGGTGGTGAACCGGACCTGCTCGCGGACGTACTCCGACGGCATCCGGTCCACCCACGGCACCTCGCGGCGGATGCCGCGCCACTCCTTGTCCAGCCGCCACAGCAGCGGCGGCAGCCAGGACGAGCCGCACTCGGCGACGGTCACCCGCAGCCCCGGCAGCGCGCCGAGGGCACCCTCGGCGACCAGCGACACCAGCTGGGACTGGGCGACCTGCCCGTGGGACAGGTAGTCCTGCAGGTAGGTGTGGGTGAACCCGGTCGTGGTCGGGGCGCTGCCGACCCGGCCCCAGGCGTGCAGGGTGACGACCAGCCCGGCCGCGGCGGCCGCGGCGAGGACCGGCCGGAACACCGGGTGGCCCCAGCGCAGGTCGTGCCCGCGCACCGGGAGCAGGACCTGCACGAAGCGCGGGTCGTCCGCCCAGTGCTCGATCTCGGCGACGGCCGCGGCCGGGTCGCCGAGCGGCACCGCGACCGAGCCGCGGGCGCGGGGCTCGTGGTCGAGGAACCGCTGCGCGGTCCAGGTGTTCACCGCCCGGCACAGGGCGGCCTCGAAGGCGTGGTTGCGGCTGACGTCGAACGCGGTGGTGCAGGTCAGGACCGCCGTACCGATCCGGCCGCCCCCGGGTGCGGGCGCGTCGAGGACCGCGGCACGCAGGGCCGCGACGTCGTGCGGGGCGGGCCCGTCGACCATCGCGGGCGGGTAGGCACCCCCCTGGACGGGGTCGGCGCGCAGGGCGGCGCCCGCCGCGTAGTCGCGCCAGTACGGGCTCAGCAGCCCCGCGAGGTCGGCGAACGAGGCCGGCGCGACGTGGGTGTCGGCGTCGAAGAACTCCTCGGGCTGGTCGGCGCTCATGCGTCGCTCCCGGGCAGGGTCAGGCCGTAGAGGCGGGCGGCGTTGGCGGCCGCCATCGGCCGGCGCAGCGCCGCGGGCAGCACCCGCAGCGCGGTGATCGGGTCGTCGAAGTCCCAGTGCGGGTAGTCGGAGGAGAACAGGATCCGGTCGGTCATCCCGGTCTGCTCCCAGGTCGTCGCCAGGTGTGCGGGCACCGGCGGCTCGTCGATCGGCTGGGTGGTGAACCACACCCGCTCGCGCACGATCTCCGACGGCGGGCGGGTCAGCCACGGGACGTCGTCGCGGCACAGCTCCCAGGCGTCGTCGAGCCCCCAGAGCAGCGACGGCAGCCAGGACACCCCGCCCTCGACGAGCACGAACTGCAGGTCCGGCACCGCCTCGAGGACGCCGCCGGCGACCAGCCCGGTCAGCGCGACGGCCACGGCGTTGCCGTACCACGCGTGCTGCTCCAGGTAGAACGACGGCCAGCCGTCGCCGCGGTGGCCCTCGGTGCCGCCGAGGTGGATCGCCACCGGCAGCCCGTGCGCGGCGGCCGCGGCGTAGATCGGCCGGTACTTGGCGTCCGACCAGGGCAGGAACGTGCCGCTGGGGAACAGGACCTGCACGAACCGGGGGTCCGCGGCGCGGCGCTCGATCTCGGCGACGGCCTCGGCCGGCGACTCGTGCGGGATGCAGATGCTGGCCCGCAGCCGCGGCTCGGGGTCGAGCCAGTCGGTGACCAGCACGTCGTTGTACGCGCGGCACAGCGCGGCCGCGAACGCGGGCTCCTCGGCGCCCGCGGTGTGGCCCTGCATCGGGATGAGCACCCCGGCGACGACGTCGTAGGGGTCGAGCAGCTGGCTGCGCATCAGGTCCAGGTCACTGCCCGGGGGCCGGACGGCGCTGCCGGGCGGGCCGGCCTCGGGGTGGGAGTCGCGGCGCATGCCGCCGTGCCGGACCCGGGGGTAGACCGCGGGCGGCGGCGCGCCGCGCAGCCCGAACCGCAGGAACCGTCGCCGCCAGGGCTCGGGCAGCGCGGCCGCGAGCCGGTCGGCGGTGACGACCGGGTGGATGTCGGCGTCGACGATCGGGGTCCGGGCGCGACGCCGGGCCGGGGCCCGGGTGGTGGCCGCGGTGGAGTCGATGGTGGTCATGACGTCTCCTCGGTGGCGGGGCGACGGCCGGTGTCGACGACCACCCAGCGGTCCTCGACGGTCACCTCGAAGGTCTCGGCGGTGTACGGGCCGGGTGTCATGCCCGGCGGGCCCGGCTCGACCGACGCCGGGAGGCTGCGGGCGGGCGCGTCGCCGGGCTGGTAGGAGCGGCCGGTGCGCACGTCGTACTCCCAGCCGTGCCAGGGGCAGGCGACGAGCACGTGGCCCTCGTCGAGCCGCACGTCCGAGGGACCGGTCGCCACCGGGGCCCCGGCGACGGAGCCGCGGCACAGCGGGCCGCCCTGGTGCGGGCAGTGGTCGGCGAGGGCGTAGTAGTCGTCGCCGACCCGGAAGACGCCGATCGAGCGGGTGCCGACCCGCACCACGCGGTGCTCGCCGGGGGCGAGCTCGTCGGCGGGCAGCACGGCGAGCCTCACGTCCCCTCCCCCGCCCGGTGCTCGCCCGCCCGCGCGAGGAGCTCGACGGTGCCCGCGGTGGCGTCGAGCCGGATGCGGTCACCGGTGCGCAGCACCTGCACCGGGTCGGCGTCGAGGTCGGCCAGTGCGGGGACGCGGGTGACGACGGCGCCGAGCGCGGCCTTGGTCGTGGTGACCGTGAAGACCATCCCGAGCGGGGCGGTGCCGAGCAGCCGGGTGCTCTGGAAGAACGCCGACCAGCCCGAGGACCCCTTGGCGCCGGGGAACACGAGGATCTTCCCGGTGAAGCAGACGCCCTGCAGGGCGTGCCGGGCCTCGACGATCGTGCCGGTCGCCGGGTCGATGCCGCCCCAGCCGGAGATCGTCTCGGGCGACACCAGCGCCTCGCCGGTGACCACGCCGGGCACCACGGTCCGTCCGCGCAGGACGGTCCCGACCGTCGCGGTCATCGCAGCTCACCCGACCAGCGGCCGGTGACCGCGGCCCGCACGCAGTCCTCGGTGGTGCCGAACCACGCCTCGATCCCGAGGATCGCGGGCAGGTAGTGGGCCTGCTTGGCGGAGTCGGTGGCGAAGACCCGGGTCCCGGGCGGGGCCAGGCGGGACATCGCCGGGCAGGAGTCGGTGAGGACCTTCGCGCCGGCGGCCTCGATGGTGGCGGTGTAGCCGCTGCGCTCGGCGACCGCGGCCAGCGCCCGCGGCGCCATGATCCACAGCGAGGTGCCGTCGTGCAGCCTGCGGCCGTCGAGGAGCCGGGCGACGTCGCGGATCTGGTCGAGCGAGGCGTGCGGGCAGCCGAGCAGGACGAAGTCGACGTCCGTACTGGTGCCCTGGTCGTTGAGCCGGGCGTAGGTGGCGGCCCGCTCGGCGGCGCCGTAGACGACCGCGTCGGCCGGGACGCCGCCGCCGAACGCGGCCTCGACGGTCGGCGCCTCCGGGGTGACCCCGGGGACGTGGTACATCTCGACCCCGCCCGAGGAGGCGGCCGCGGCGCCGAAGTGCTTGAGGTCGGTGAGGTCGGGCAGGGCGAGGTCGCCGGTGACGACCGGGCGTGCCTCCTGCACGACGTCGCCGGTGAAGTAGCCGAGCAGGCCCCAGTCGAGGAACCCGCCGACCGGGGTGTCGACCCGGACCAGGTGGGTGCCGCGCCGGTGCTCGTCGTGGTGGTTGCCCCAGCACGGGACGCGCCCGGTGAGGCTGGCCGCGCCGGTCGACGCGGTGCCCTCGCAGTTCGTGCGGGCCCCGAGCACCGAGTTGGCGTAGACGACCGCGGAGGACTCCATCCAGGCGCAGTGCTCGCCGCGGACCGGGAGGTTCCCGACCTGGTACGGCGTGCAGGTGGCGAGGATGGAGACGCCGCGACGGCCGTAGAAGGTCTCGGCGTCGGCCTGCAGCTCGACGAACTCGGCCGGGTAGGGCGCGACGGCGGCCGCGTCGGCGCCGAAGCCCTGCTGGAGCTGGCAGGTGGGCACCGCCATCGGCGGGATCTCGTGGGTCTCGTCGCTGTCGAGGTTGATCACCGAGAAGGCGCGGTCCCAGCCGCCCTCGGCGACCAGGCGGGCCTTGAGCGGGGAGGGCTGGGTGGCGGTCCCGGCCACGTTGCGGACCGAGCAGAGCCGCTCGGCGTCCAGTGCCTCGGCGTAGCGGGTGAGCAGATCCATCGCGGCGGCGACGGCGGGCCCCTCGGCCCCGTCGAGCATCCTGCGGTCGTCGTCGGTGAGTATCACGGGGCGCCTCCGGGCATCGTTGCCTGTCTCCTCGTGGTGGGGGTGGGGTCAGTCCTCGACGTTCTCCCGGATGCGGTCGGTGAGGGCGTCGGCGGGCACGTCGTGCAGGCTGCCCTGCGGTCCGGCGAGGTCGAGGGCGTGCGCGGCGGCGTGGCCCATCGCCGCGCACGGGCCCATGACGCGCACGCTGGACAGCGCGGCGGCGTCGCCGTCGATGCAGCGGCCGGCGGCGACCAGGTTCGACGCGGCGGGCGGCAGCATCGAGCGCAGCGGCACGTAGTGCAGGTGGTCGGCGTCGAAGGTCTCCCAGACGTAGCCGTCGGGGCTGTCGTGCAGCTCGATCGGCCAGGCGGTGCGGGCGACGGCGTCGTCGAAGCGGACCCCGGCGCGCACCTCCTCGACGGTGAGCTGGTGGGCGGCGGCGATCCAGCGGGTCTGGCGGCGGCCGGGCAGCCCGTAGGAGCGCACCGTGGCCTTGCCGAACACCTCGGGGAACTCCGCGCGCAGGAACTCGACGACCCGGTCGGCCTGGGCCTTGCCCTCCAGCTGGGCCTCGGCGGCGGCGATCGGGTCCAGCGGCGCCTCGATGTGGGTCATGTTGAGCACCGCGGTGTCGCGGCCGGGGAAGTAGAAGGCGAGGCCGTCGCGGCGGAGCAGGCCGTAGTCGCCCGCCTTGGCCGCGACCCGGTCGGCGAGCTCGGCGGGCGGCGGGGCGGCGCTGGCGTCGAGGTGCTCGACGACGAGCTGCTGGCTGCCGTAGATCTCCCGGTCGGGCAGCCGGCACTCCAGGCCCGCGGCCCAGGCGAGCGCGGCGTCGCCGCTGGCGTCGACGAACCCGGCCGCGGTGACGTCGACGGCGCCGTAGCGGGTGGCGAAGCGGGCGCCGAGGACGCGGTCGCCGTCGCGCTCGACGCCGGTGAGGGTGGCGTTGGTGAGCACCCGGATGCCGTGGGCGCGGACGGTGTCCTCGACCCAGCGGCCGAGGCGCACCTCGTCGTAGCCGACGGTGAGGGTGTGGCCGGTGCGGCGGAACAGGTCGCCGCCGGCCTCGAGGTCGGCGAACATCGAGTCGAACAGGCCGTGGGTCAGCTGCCGGAACTCGGGGCCGTTGCCGTAGACCCCGCAGAACAGCCCGATCAGCGAGTTGACCATCTGGCCGCCGAGGACGGGGGCGGCGTCGACGAGGACGACGTCGCGGCCGAGGCGGGCGGACTCGACGGCGGCGGAGAGCCCGGCGATGCCGGAGCCGACGACGCAGACGTCGGCGGTCACCGCGTGCTCGGCCGGGTCGCCGGCGCGCAGGGGGGCGTCCCGGATCACGGTGTGGACCGGCAGGGGCGTCAGCGGGTGAGGCATGGCTCACACACTAGGAACGGCGCGCGCCGTCCCGGAAATAGAACGTTCGCCTGCCGGACCATCGACCGGACGAATAGTCGCAGCTCTACAGGGTGCCCGACAGCTCGACGATGAGCTCGCGGAGCCACCGGTGGGCCGGGTCCGGGTCGAGGTCGGTGTGCCACCAGAGGCGCTCGTGGATCGGTCCGGGATCGCCGGGGCAGGGCAGCACGACCAGCCCGAGACGGTCGGCGACCTGGCGCGCAAGGCGTTCCTGCAGCAGCGCGACGCGGTCGGTCCCGGCGACCAGGTAGGGCACCGACAGGTAGCTCTCCACCCGCACCTTGATGTCGGGTTCGACGCCGAGGCGGGCGAGCTGGCGGGTCATCGGCGCGGCCGCCGACATGCCGCGGTCCGGGGCGAACGGCACCACCCAGGGCATCGCGGCGAGCTCGTCGAGGTCCAGGGTCGGGTCCGGCCCGGCGGCGACCGGGTTGGCGGCGTCGACGACGCAGACCCAGCGGTCGTCGAACAGGGCGGTGGAGCGCAGCTCGGGGCGTTCGAAGCGGGCGGCGGGCGGGGCGATGAGGCCGTCGATGAGCCGGATCGTCTCGCCGATGTCGGCGGAGAACGACTCGCGGACCAGCCGCAGCCGCAGCTCGATGCCGGGGGCGCGCCGGGCCGCCGCCGCGGACAGCGCGGGCCCGAGCACGGCGACGGTGTAGTCGGCGACGAGCAGGGTGAAACCGCGCCGGGCGCTCGACGGGTCGAAGCCGTGGCCGGTGCCGAACAGCCGCTCGGCGGCCGAGCAGACGCCCTCGACCTGTTCGACGAGCTGGGCGGCGAGCGGGGTGAGGACGTAGCCGCCGGGGTGGCGGGACAGCAGGTCGTCGTCGAAGTGGCGGCGCAGCCGGGACAGGGCCGCGCTGGCGGCGGGCTGGGAGATGCCGATGCGGGCGGCGGCGCGGGTGACGTTGCGTTCGCGCAGCAGCTCGCGCAGCGAGACGAGAAGGTTGAGGTCGAGGTTGGCCAGCCGGACCGTGGGCGGGGTCGTCACGACCGGCCGCTCACGGCGGCGACGAAGGCGCGCACCCGGCGCTCCAGCAGCGCCGCGGCGGCCGGGACGTGGTCGGGGGTGCCCGGCTCGGCGAACAGGTGCCCGGCGCCCGGGTACAGGTGCAGCATCGCGCCGGGGACGGCGGCGACGAGCTCGCGCGCGGCGGCGTCGTCGCCGTCGCCGGTGAAGAACGGGTCGGCCGCACAGGCGTGCACCCGCACCGGGACCGTGGCGGGCCAGGCGCCGAACCAGGCCGCCGGGATGCAGGAGTGGCAGAGCACCGCGCCGGCGACACCGGGGCGGGTCTGCGCGATCCGCTGCGCGCCGAGCACCCCGAGTGAGAACCCGACGACGACCAGCGGGTCCGTCCCGGCGGGGACCGCGGCGTCGAAGCCGGCGGCCACGGCCTCGGGCCCGAGCGCGTCCGCGTACGCGACCCCGTCGGCGACCTCGGTGAAGGTGCGGCCGTCGAACAGGTCCGGCACGACGACGGTGTGCCCGTCGGCGGCCAGGGTCCCGGCGAAGCCGGTCACACCCGTGGTGCGGCCGAGGGCGTGGTGCAGGACGGCGACGGTGGTCACGGCGCCGCAGGCTAGCCGCTCACCCCGTCCGGAGCACCCACCCGGTCACCGTGCCGTCCGCGCTGTCCCCCGCCCTGTCCCCCACCCTGCCGCTCGCCCCGGCGGAACGCGCTCGGGGTGACGCCGCGGACCCGGGTGAAGGCCGCGCTGAAGCCGAACGGGTCGGCGTACCCGACCCGGCGCGCGATCCCGGCCAGCGTCGCGCCGGGCTCGGCGAGCAGCAGGTCCGCGGCCAGGGTCATCCGCCAGCCGGTGAGGTACGTCAGCGGCGGCTCGCCCACCCGGTCGGTGAACCGCTTGGCCAGCGTCGCCCGGGACACCCCGGTGGCGGCGGCGAGCCCGGCGACGGTCCAGGCCGCGGCGGGGTCGGCGTGCAGCAGCCGCAGCGCCCGCCCGACCACGGGGTCGTGCTGGGCCGTCCACCAGCGCGGACGGCGTCCGTCCGGCCGGTCGAACCACTCGCGCAGGGTGCAGACCAGCAGCCAGTCCAGGAGCCGGTCGAGCACCACCTGCTGGCCGGGGGCGTCGACGGCGACCTCGGCGGCGACGTGGTCGAGCACCGTGTCCCCGCTGCCCCCGGCACCGACCCGCAGCACCGGCGGGAGCGCGTCGAGCAGCCGGGCACCGACCTCGCCCCCGGCCGGGGAGGCCCCGGTGATCAGGGTGCTCGCGTCGCTGCCCGGCGCCGGCGCCGGGTCGTGCCAGCCAAGCCGGTGGCGGGTGCCGCCCTGCTCGGGCGTCGCGCAGTCCACGCCGCAGACGATCGGCTCGGCCGGGGTGCCGACCTCGTCGACCACGTGGAAACCGGCCGGGCCACGCACGACGGCGGTCTCCCCCGCGGCCAGCCGCACCGGGTCGGCTCCGGGGACGAGGATCCACCCCGCGCCGGTGAGCATCGCGCACAGGGTCAGCGGTGCGCCGTCGACGAAGTACAGCGACCAGGGCGGGGTCAGGGTGGTGCTGCCGAACAGCGAGCCGTGCGACCGCAGCCCGCGGACGAGGTCACCGAAGGGGTCCACCGCACCGAGGTTAGACGACCGGACAGGAGTTCCGGCGTCTCACCCATGTCGTCGTCCGCGCCGCGGTGGTGTCGTGGACCCATGCCCACCACCGACGTCCACACCGACACCCACACAGACGACCGCACCGCACTCACCGACGACGACCGCGTCTTCCTCGCCCGCCCGCTGCACGGCTTCCTGAGCGTCGCGGGCGGCCCGGTGCCGCCGCAGCCCCGCCCGGTCTGGTTCGAGGCGACCGACGACGGCACCGTGCAGCTGTTCACCGGACCGGAGTCGCTGCACATCCGCCGCAGGCGCAAGGACCCGCGGGCCTCGATCGTCGTCGCCGCGCCGGTCGGGGAACGCGAGCGCTGGGTCGCGGTCGAGGGCTTGACGACCGTCGAGACCGACGGGGCGCACGCGCTGGCGCAGCGGCTGGCGCAGCGCTACTGGGACCTGGACGACCCCACGCGCGCCGCGGACCTCGCGGCGATCCTCGCCGAGGACCAGGTGCGGCTGGTGATCCACCCCGAGCGGGTGCGGCGGCTGATGTTCTGACCCCGGTCCGACCCCGCCGCTCCGGGCGCCCGGCTCAGGGGGTGCGGCGGCCCGACCACTCGGGCTCGACGGCCGCCCAGTCCTCTTCCCAGGCACGGGCGAACGCACGCCCGTTCCAGGCGAAGACCAGCCGTCCGGCGACCAGCACCCCGGCGGCCCACACGACCGCGGTGATGAACCCGGCCGCGACGGCGACCGTGACGGCGTCGGCGGGGGTCGACGGCGGCGGCGCCAGCCGTCCGTCGGTGCCGACCCAGGCCGGCACCCGGTCGCCGACGTCGTAGACGCCGGGCAGCGTGCTGCCGCCGGAGTGCGGCTGCCCGTCGGGGCCGGTCCAGCTCAGCGTGAGCGACTGCTGGCCGGTCTGCAGGTCGCCCACCGCACTCGCCCGCGCGGTGACCGTCGCTGCGACCGGCACCCGCTGGTGGGCCTCGACCGCGCCCCGCTCCAGGACCGACCCGTGGGCCGCGGCACCGGCGAGCCACGCCACGACCAGCCCGCAGGCGGCGAGCAGCCCGAGCAGCACCGCGAGCAGGTCCTCGCGACGGGACGCCCGACGGCGGAGCCGGTCAGCGGGTCCCGGCTCGGAGCCCGGCCGGTCGGCTGCGCGCATCGTTCCTCCAGGGGTCGGTCACGACGGGTCGTCCCCAGCACCGCGGGTGAGGGGGCGGTCACCGAGAACTACCCCCGTTATCGCCCCGTGACATCCCCTCGGGACGGAGATCACGCCCTCCGGACGCCGTGCGGTCCCCTCCCGTACCCGGACGGTCGGCCGCGCAACGATCCGCCGCCGGGCCCGCCGCCCACCCGTTCGCCGTGCACCGCTGCCCACTCGCCGCCGCGGGGCCCGCCCGGGCAACCGCGACACCCGGACGGGCGTCTGCCCCGATGTCACCCGGGTGGGTGATCTGTGACGTGGAGGTGGGCATGTCCCGGACCGAGCGGCTCCGTCGCCGTCGTGGCGTTCTGGTGACCGGGCTCGTGCTCGTGGCCGGGGTGGGGCTGGGTGGCACCGCGATCGCCACCGCCGACCCGGAGCAGAGCCGGGTCGCGAAGCAGGCGCACGCCGAGCCGGCCGCCCCCGGAACACCGTGCGCGGCGTCGGTGCGGGCGTGCGTGGACCTCGAGACGCGGCAGGCGTGGCTGGTCCGCGACGGGAAGGTCACCGGCGGACCGTTCCGGGTCACCACCGGGGGCGAGGGGAAGGCCACCCCGGTCGGGCACTCGTTCCGGGTGTACCGCAAGGAGGCCGACCACCGCAGCGGCGAGTTCCCCGGCCCGGACGGCCGCCCGGCGCGGATGCCGTGGTCGGTGTTCTTCGCCGACGGCGGGATCGCCTTCCACGGCGGCGACCTCAGCCGCGAGTCGGCGGGCTGCGTCAAGCTCGGCGCCCGCGACGCGAAGCGGTTCTTCGAGACCCTACAGGTCGGGGACAAGGTGCAGGTCGTGAACGGGTCGGTGGAGCGCAGGCACCGCGCGGAGGCCCGCGGCCGCGTCTGAGCGACGCCGGCCGGCGCCCGCCCCCCACACGGGACCGGCCCGCGACCTGGGGTCGCGGGCCGGTCCGGGTGCGGTGGGAGCGGTGGGTGCTCAGCTGGTGCTGGCCGCCCGCCGCGGCAGCACCCAGTTCGGGCGCGGGAAGTGGCAGGTGTAGCCGTAGGGGAACTTCTGCAGGTAGTCCTGGTGCTCCGGCTCGGCCTCCCAGAAGTCACCGGCCGGCTCGACGTCGGTGCTCGCGCGGCCCGGCCAGAGCCCGGACGCGTCGACGTCGGCGATGGTGTCCAGGGCGACCGCCTTCTGCTCCTCGCTCGTGTAGAAGATCGCGGAGCGGTAGCTGCGGCCGATGTCGTTGCCCTGCCGGTCCTTCGTCGACGGGTCGTGGATCTGGAAGAAGAACTCCAGGATCTCGCGGTAGGAGATCCGCTCCGGGTCGAAGACGATCTCGACGGCCTCGGCGTGGTCGCCGTGGCGCCGGTAGGTCGCGTTCGGGGTGTTCGGGTCGCCGGAGTAGCCGACCCGGGTGGACTCGACGCCCGGGCGCTCGCGGAGCAGCTCCTGGACACCCCAGAAGCACCCACCGGCGAGGATCGCGGTCTCGGTCATCAGGCTTGAACCTCCCTGTATCGGGTCTCGACGGCTACAACGGTGCGGGCACCGCCGATGTTCCGTCGCGCACGACGGGTCTCCCCGGTCTCGCGCCGGCCCCGCCGATGACCGATGCTCACACACATGGGAGCGGGCACGGGTGAACTGACCACCGAGGAACAGGCCGTCGTGGAGACGGTGCGCGACTTCGTCGACCGGGACGTCCGCCCGGTGGTGCGGGAGCTGGAGCACGCGAACACCTATCCCGAGGAGCTCATCGAGCAGATGAAGCAGCTCGGGATCTTCGGGCTCGCCGTCCCCGAGCCGTGGGGCGAGGCCCCGGTGTCGATGCCCTGCTACGCCCTGGTCACCGCCGAGCTGGCCCGTGGCTGGATGAGCCTGGCCGGCGCGATGGGTGGGCACACCGTCGTCGCGAAGCTGCTGGTCGCCTTCGGCACCCGCGAGCAGCAGGACCGGTACCTGCCGCGGATGGCGACCGGTGAGCTGCGCGCGACGATGGCGCTGACCGAGCCCGGCGGCGGCTCGGACCTGCAGGCGATGACGACCCACGCCCGTCGCACCGACGACGGCTGGGTGGTCAACGGGGCCAAGACCTGGATCACCAACTCGCGGCGCTCGGGGCTGATCGCGCTGCTGTGCAAGACCGACCCGGCCGCCGAACCTCGCCACCGCGGCATCTCGGTGCTGCTCGTCGAGCACGGCCCGGGCCTGACCGTGTCCAAGGACCTGCCCAAGCTCGGCTACAAGGGCGTCGAGTCCTGCGAGCTGGTGTTCACCGACATGGCCGTCCCCGCCGACGCGGTGCTCGGCGGGGAGCCCGGACGCGGCTTCGCCCAGATGATGAAGGGCCTGGAGACCGGCCGGATCCAGGTCGCGGCGCGCGCACTCGGCGTCGCCGACGCCGCGCTCGCCGACTCCCTGGCCTACGCCCAGGAACGCGAGTCGTTCGGCAAGCCGATCTGGCAGCACCAGTCGGTCGGCAACCACCTCGCCGACATGGCCACGAAGATCACCGCCGCACGGACCCTGATCCTGCACGCCGCCCGGAGGTACGAGTCCGGACAGCGGTGCGACATGGAGGCGGGCATGGCGAAGCTGTTCGCCTCCGAGACCGCGATGGAGGTCGCCCTGGACGCGGTGCGCATCCACGGCGGCTACGGCTACTCCACCGAGTTCGACGTCGAGCGGTACTTCCGCGACGCCCCGCTGATGATCGTCGGGGAGGGCACCAACGAGATCCAGCGCAACGTGATCGCCGCCCAGCTCGTCAAGCGCGGGGGCCTGGAACGCTGGTGAGCCTTCAGCTCACGCACAGTCGGCACACATCGGGGCCTGCCATGATCGCCACTCGAGGGACCGACGGCGGGGAGGGGACGGCGTGGCGGCCGGGATCGTGGAGGCGGCACCCGACGACGGGCTGAGTGCGGCACAGGTCGCCGCGGCGCGCCGGGCGGGCCGGACGAATGCGCCGGTGACCGCCGGGACGCGCGGCTACGGGCGGATCCTGCGCACCAACGTCTTCTCCTCCTACAACACGATCCTGTTCGCGATCGGCCTGGTCCTGCTGGTGCTGGGCCGCTACGGCGACGCCCTGACCAGCGTCGGTCTCGGCCTGGTCAACGCCGTCGTCGGGGCGGTGCAGGAGATGCGGGCCAAGCGGAAGCTGGACCGGCTGCAGCTGCTCGACGCCGCGGAGGTCACCGTCGTGCGGGACGGGGCCGAGCAGCGGGTGCCCGCCGCCGACGTCGTCGCCGGGGACGTGCTGGTGGTGCGGGCGGGCGAGCAGGTCGTCGTCGACGGGCCGGTACTGACCGGGCGCGCCGAGGCCGACGAGTCGCTGCTCACCGGCGAGTCCGACCCGGTCGTCAAGACCCCCGGCGACCTGCTGCGCTCGGGCAGCCACTGCGTCGCCGGGACCGCCCGCCAGCGCGCGGCCGCCGTCGGTGCCGACAGCTACGCCGGCCGGCTGACGCTGCAGGCCCGCGCGGACACCACCGAGGCGACACCGCTGCAGCGGCGCATCGACTTCGTCGTCCGGCTGACCATGGTGCTGGTCGTGCTGATGAGCGGCGCGATCCTGGCCCAGGCGTTCCTGGAGGGGTTCTCGCTGCTGCCGGTCGTGCAGATCACCGCGGTGCTGTCCGGGCTGGTCCCCTACGGCCTGTTTTTCCTGATCGCCGTCGCCTACACCCGCGGCGCGGCCCGGCTGGCCGGGCGCGGCGCGCTGGTACAGCAGGTCAACGCGGTGGAGGCGGTCACCCACGTCGACGTCGTCTGCACCGACAAGACCGGCACCCTGACCACCGGCGCGCTGCGCCTCGACGGGCTCGACCCGCTCGACGGCACCGACCCGGGGCCGGTGCTCGCGCGGTTCGCGGCGACGGTGGCCGACCCGAACCTCACCTCCGCCGCGCTCGCCGCGGCACTGCCCGGCACGCCGTGGGAGCTGCGCGACGAGGTCGCGTTCACCTCGTCGCTGCGCTGGTCCGGGCAGGTCACCACCGGCGGGGAGGCGTTCGTGCTCGGCGCCCCGGACGCGCTCGCGCCGCACCTGGGCGACCCCGACGCCGTCGCCGACCGGGTGGAGGCCCGTGCCACCGCCGGGCTGCGGGTGCTGCTGCTGGCCCGGGCCGCGCGGGCGGGCGCCGGGCTGCGCGACGACGACGGCCGTCCCACCCTGCCCGCCCTGGAGCCGGTGGCGCTGGTGGTGCTGTCCGACGAGCTGCGTCCCGGCGTCGCCGACGCCCTGGAGCGGTTCGCCGCGGACGGGGTCGCGGTGAAGGTGCTCTCGGGCGACGACCCGCGCACCGTCGCCGCGCTCGCCGCGAAGGCCGGACTCGACGTGGGTGAGGCGGTCGCCGGGTCCGAGATCGAGGAGCTCGACGACTCCGCCGGGGACCGGGCCGCGCTCGACGCGCTCGTCGCCCGGACCACGGTGTTCGGGCGGGTCACCCCGGAGCAGAAGGAGCGGGTCGTCGCGAGCCTGCGCCGGGGCGGTGCGCACGTCGCGATGCTCGGCGACGGTGTGAACGACGCCCGTGCCCTCAAGCGGGCCCACGTCGGCGTCGCGATGCGCAGCGGCTCGGCGGTGACCCGCGACGTCGCGGACATCGTGCTCGTCGACGACTCGTTCGCCGCGCTGCTGCCGGCGCGCACCGAGGGCCGCCGGATCATCGACGGCATCGCGGTGTCGATGTACGTGTTCCTCACCCGGGTCGCCACCCAGGGCCTGGTGATCATGGCCGTGACCATGCTCGGGCTCGGGTTCCCCTACTCCCCCACCCAGGTCGGGCTGACGCTGCTGACCGTCGGCGTGCCCACGCTGTTCCTGACGCTGTGGGCGACGCCGTCCGAGCCGGACCCGGACCTGCTGGGCAACCTCGCCCGCTTCGTGGTGCCGGCGTCGGTGGTGACCGCGGGCGCGGGGACGGTCGTCTACACGGTGCTCTACCAGGGCATCCTGCAGGGCTTCACCAGCGGGCGGACCCCGGCGCAGGTGATCGACCAGTTCCAGAGCTACACCGGGCTGACCTACGGCACCGACGCCGACTTCGCCGGTGCGGCCGCGACGCTCGGCGCGCAGACCGGGCTGTCGACGTTCGTGGGGCTGGCGTCGTTCGTGCTGATCCTGTTCCTGCTGCCGCCGCACCGGTTCCTCGCGGCGTGGACGGCGCCGGTGTCCGACCGTCGCCCGGCCTGGCTGGTGCTGGGCCTGATCGTGGTGTTCGCGGGCGTGGTCGGGACCCCGACGCTGTCGTCGTACTTCGGGCTCACCGGCGCGGCGCGGCCGGTGTTCCTGGTGGTGCTGCCGGTCCTGGTCTGCTGGTTCGCCCTGATGTGGGTGGTGCTGCGGTTCCGGTTGATGGACCGGATGCTGGGGACCGACCGGCTGCCCGGGCGGGTCGGTCAGCCGCCGTCCTGACGGGCGGAGTCCGGCGGGGCGGGCACGGCGGTCTTGTTCTCGTTCCCGGTGGCTGTGTCGGTCTCGGTCTCGGTCTTCGTGCCGGTGTCGGTGCCGGTGCCGGTTGCGGCGGAGGCCGGGGCCGCGCCGTCGGCGGCGGTGACCGGGGTGCCCGCGGCGACGTCGTCGACACCGGAGAACCGGCGGTCCCGCAGGTCGATCTGCTCGCCGAGGTAGCGCAGCAGCACCGCGACGACGGCCGCGATCGGCACCGCCAGAAACGCACCGGCGATCCCGGCCAGCGACCCGCCCGCCGTCACCGCCAGCAGCACGACGGCGCCGTGCAGCTTGAGGCTCTGACCCTGCAGGAAGGGCTGCAGCACGTTGCCCTCGATCTGCTGCACCGCCACGACCAGCACCGCCACCGCGACCGCGGTGCCGAAGCCCTGCGTGACCAGCGCGATGAGCACCGCCAGCGAGCCCGCGACGACCGCACCGACGATCGGGATGAACCCGCCGACGAAGGTCAGCACGGCGAGCGGCAGCGCCAGCGGGATGCCCAGCAGCACCAGGCCGATGCCGATGAACACGGCGTCGATGAGGCTCACCAGGGCCTGGACGCGGATGAAGCCGCCGAGGACGTCCCACATCCGGCGCAGCACCTCGGCGATGTGCCCGCCCGCGCTGCGCCCGGTGATCGAGGTCAGCCACGGCAGGAACCGGGGCCCGTCCTTGACGAAGAAGAACGTCAGCACCAGCGCCAGCACCAGCGAGATCAGCCCGGACGCCAGGGTGGACACCCCGGTCAGGACGCCGCCGGCGATCGCGGTCGCGCTCTGCTGCAGCTGCTGGGTGACCTGGTTGACGATGTCACCGATCTGGCCGTCGCCGAGGTTCAGCGGCGGCCCGGACACCCACTGCTGGATCTGCCCAAGCGCCGCGATCACCCCGGAGGTGATCTGCTGGGTCTGCCCGGCGATCGACGGCGCGATGCTCACGAACAGCCCGGTCACCGCGGCGATGCCGACGAGCAGCACGATCGCCGAGGCCGCCGCGGCCGGCACCCGCCACCGGATGAGCAGTGCCGCGGGCGGGCGCAGGACGGTGGCCAGCAGGATCGCGAGCACGACGGGCCAGGCGACGACCCACAGCATGCCGATGACGTAGCCGAGGATCACCAGCCCGACGGCGATCAGCGCGACCCGCAGGCTCCACGCCGCCAGCCAGGTGAGCCCGTTGCCGATGACGGTGCCGCGGCTCGCGGCCGGGGCCGTCGGCGACGGGCTCAGCAGCCCGCCCCCCGCCGGGTCCCGCCGCGCCCCACGGTTCCCGGCACGCGCGGTCGGTTGCGACCCCGAATCCATGACCCACTCCGTTCGTACCGGTTGATCTGCGGCGGGAACCCTAGCGGCGCAGGAGCCCCGGTGCCCGCCGCAACGACTACGCCACACCCCCGGGAGGGCGCTCAGAGGTCGTCGGCGAGATGGCGGAACCCGGCGGGCCGGTCGCGGTGCAGGGTCCACAGGGTCCCGGCGAGCACGGCGGGGTCCTTGCGGGGGTGCCCGGGCTCGATCGCGCCGGGGACGATCAGCTGGGCGACGTGCACGCCGTCGCCGGCCAGCTCGTCGTGCAGCATCGCCGCGAACGCGCCGAGCCCGGCGAAGGCGATGGAGGTGCCCGCCACCCGCGACGACGGCCGGGCCCCGCTGCCGCCGTTGACGAACAGCACCGTGCCGCGGCCCAGCGCGCGCATCCCGGGCAGCACCTGGTGCACGGCCGCGACCGGGCCGTACACCGACATCTCGACCGGCCCGACGAGGTCGGCCGGTGTGGTCTCGAGCAGCGGCCGCAGGAAGTCCTTCTGCGGTGCGGGGCTGTACTGCAGCACCTCGACCGGCCCGACGGTCTCCGCGACCCGCTCCAGCGTCGCGGCGAGGGCGGCGGGGTCGCGGGCGTCGGCGGTGAAGGGGTGCGCGGCGACGCCGTCGGCGGCCAGCTCGGCGGCCAGCGTCTCGGCGCGGTCGCGGCGCCGTCCGATCAGGGCGACGTCGAACCCCTCGCGCCCGAAGCGCCGGGCCGTCGCCGCGCCGAGCCCCGGTCCGGCACCGACGATCGCGATGGTGGTCATGGCGTGATCATGCGGGTCGTGGCGCGGACGCGCACGGTCCGCGGTGCCCGCGGGGTCAGCCGCCCGAGAGCAGGGTGAGCCGGTCCGCGACGGCACCCAGCTGGGTGCTCATCCCGTTGAGCTCCTGGGCGGCGTCGCCGAGCAGCCCGGGGTCGCCGAGGGAGGCGCCCGCGATGCAGTGCCGGGCGGCGTCGGCGCCCGCGGCGAGCCCGTCACGCCAGTACACCTGGGCGACGGCGTCCGGGATCGCCGGGTACGCCTGCGCGGAGGCGACCTCGTCGCGCAGGTCGCGGCAGGCCTCGACCAGCGCGACGGTCCCGCCGCCGGACCCGGCGCGCGCGATGTCGCGCAGGGCCTCGGTGATCGCGGTGACGTGCACCTGGCCGCCGGCGGCGCGCCAGTCGCCGACCGCGGCCGTCGCGGTGGCGGCGTCGTCGATCCCACGGCCCGCCGCACCCGCGGCGCCGACGACCACCGCGAACACGACGAGCATCCCGGCGATCCCGGCGGCCAGGCCCGCACCGACCGCGAGCGGACGACGGCGGCGCGGCAGCAGCGTGGTCGGGAAGCCGGGCAGCCTTCCGTCGGCGCCGGGTCCAGCGGCGGGCTCGACGACGACCGGGGCCGGGGTGAACCAGGGCCGCTCCGGTGCCGGGGCGGGCGGCGCGGGGTGCGCCCCGTCACGGGGTGCGGGGACGGCCGCCCACCAGGGCGCGGTGCCGTGCTGCGGCGCGGCGCCGTGCTGCTGCGCAGTGGTCCGCGGCGCCGGGCGGGGCTGCGGGACGGCGATCCGGTGGGCGGACACCTCCCGCTGCGGTGCGGCGGCGCGGTGGCCGTCGACGTCCGGCCGGGTCACGGCCTCGGCCCGCGGGGCGCCCCGCTGCGCCGGAACGGCGATCGTGGGCGGGGTCTCACGCAGGGCGTGCCGCGGGCGGTACGACGTGCCGTCCATGACGTCCCCCTCTCCGGCGTGCGGGCGCTTCACGCAGTTCATCGCGCCGGCGCCGAGATCGTCACCGACTCCCGACAGTTTCACCAGAAATGGCGACCCGCGCACTCGCTGGGCGCCATCCGCCGTTCACGCGACGCTCGTAGCATCGCACCCGTCATGGCCGAGCCCGTCCGCCCGCTGCGCACCGGCGCGGCCGCCCCGTCCGCGCACGTCGCACCGGGCCGGACCACGGTGCCGCGCTACGCCGGCCCTGCCGGCCGCGGCGACGCGCCGCACCTGGTCGTCGTCGCCGGGTCCGCGCCGGATCCCGGCCTCGGACCCGACGACCGCCTGGTCCGGCTGCCCACCGGCGGGGACACGGAGAGCCTGCTGGACCGGGAGCTCGCGACGCCGGTCACCGGCACCCGGATCCTGGTCACCGGCCCCGAGAGCGTCGTGCAGGCCGTGCGCGCCGCGGCGCTGCACCGGGGCGCCCTCGACGAGGAGCTCGTCCTGGTCCCGACCGACGTCGCCGACCCCACCCGGGACCGGACGGTGCACTGCGGACACTGCCACCACCGCGTCGTCGTGCACGCCGACGTCGGGGACGCCGTGGCCTGCCCCGGCTGCCGGCTCGTGCTGCACGTCGCCGCGCACCACTCGCGCCGGCTCGCGGCGTTCCTCGGCGCGCCCACCGCGCAGCGGGCGCCGTGACCCGGCCCGTCGTGCACCTGCGGGTCGCCGCGGTCACCGACGCCGCGCCCGGAGTCCGTTCCCTGGAGCTCGCCGCCGCACCGGGGACCGGGCCGCTGCCCGCGGCCCCGCCCGGCGGCCACATCGGCGTCGAGTGGGCGCCCGGCCGCTGGAACTCCTACTCGCTGACCGCGCCGTCCCCCGCACCCGACCGCTGGCACGTCTCGGTCGCGCGACGCCCGGGCTCCCGCGGCGGCTCGGTGTGGGCGCACGGTCTCACCCCGGGCGACGCGGTCGTGGCGACGACGCCGCGCAGCTCGTTCCCGCCGGTCGACACCGCACGCCACCACCTGCTCGTCGCGGGCGGGATCGGGGTGACCGCGGTCCTGTCCCACGCCCGCTGGCACGCGTTCTGGGGGAACCCGTTCGCGGTGCTCACCGTCCAACGAACCGGTCCCGGCCCGCACCGCGACGAGCTGCGCGCGCTCTGCGGGGACCGGCTCGTCGAGGCCACGGGCCGCGTCGAGGCCCACGCCGCGCTGGAGCGGCTGCTGACCACGGCGCCGTTCGGCAGCCACGTCCACACCTGCGGCCCGCCCGGTCTGATCGCCGCGGCCGCGCGGACCGCCCGCGCCGCGCACTGGGTCGACGCCCGCATCCACGCCGAGGCGTTCGTCCCCGAACCCGAGCCCGGTACCCCGTTCCGTGCGGTGCTGCGCCGCAGCGGTCGCACGGTCGAGGTCGGTGCCCGCGAGACCCTGCTCGACGCCGTGCACCGCGCCGGGGTCGCCGCGCCCGCGATGTGCCGGCGCGGGGTCTGCGGGGAGTGCGTGACACCCGTCGTCGACGGCCGGGTGGAGCACCGCGACACGGTCCTGACCGCCGACGAGCGCGCCGACCGGATGGCGCTCTGCGTGTCCCGCGCCGCCGGGACGACACTGGAGCTGGACCTGTGACCGGCGTCGAGGACTACCCGTTCCCGCTGCCGCACCCGACCTACCGGATCAGCGCGAACGTCGAACCGGCCGGGGTCGAGCGCCGCACCGAGGCCGGACGCTGGGGCGCGCGGATCGTGCACGACGGCCCGGACCGTCCCGCCGTCGCCGCCGAACGTGCGTCGACCCTGGACCGCGAACCCGCCCGGTTCGTCGCCGCACCGCACGCCCGCGCGTCCTGCTGGGACGCCTGCCTGTACCTGCTCGGGCGCCTCGCCGCCGAGCAGCCCGGCACCTGCACCCTGACCCGCACCCCCGGCCGGCCCGGCAGCACGGACGGGTGGCGGTTCCGTGACGCGGCCACCGGCACCGACCACGAGTTCGTGTTCGGCGACGACGCCACCCTGCCCGAGCACCCATTGCGCTGGGTGTCCCGGCTCGTCGCGGAGGACGTGGTGGTGCTCGGCGCCCGCGACGACGCGCTGTGGCTCGACGCCGGTGCCGTCGCGTTCGCCTCGGTCTGGTCGCTCGGGTTCGACGCCGGCATGAGCTTCCGGGAGCTGCACGGCCCGGTCCCCGGCAACGGTCCGGGCGGGGTGTTCGAGCGCGCCGAACGCTTCCTGCTGCGGCTGCATCCCGGCGAGGCCTACCGCCGTCTGAACTGGGGGCTGCAGCCCGACGACCGCCGCGACCTGTCCCTCGACGCCGCCCCGCTGTGGCAGCCCGCCCGGACCCGGCTCGACCTCTCCGACCCCGGCCGGCAGATCCACCTGCGCACCGAGGTGCAGCACCTGGTGCGGCTGCCGCTGACCGGCGCGGTGCTGTTCCTGATCGGGATCCGCCTGCTGCCGCTGGACGAGGTCGCGCGGGTCCCGGCCTGGCGCGAGCGCCTCGTGTCGGTCCTGGAGACGCTGCCGCCGGAGGTCGCGGAGTACAAGGAGCTGGAGCCGCTGGCCTCGATCGCCGCGGGGTGGCTGCGCGCCGGGTCCTGACCGGCACCGGCGGTGGCGTCCCTACCGGTGCGCGGGGCGTCCGTGCGCGTTCCGCGGAACGCGCCCCAGAGCCCCGTCTCCCCTACGGCTCGCCCCCAACTGTCGGACCCCTCGGCCACACTCATGCGAACACACGTTCGATACAGGAGGCCGCAGTGGATCCGTCCGTCGACCCGACCACCCCCGCAGCGGAGCCCGGCCCACCGCTCAGTCTGCACGCCCTCGAGTCGGAGCTGCTCGGTCTCGCCGGCCACATCGCCGCCGCCGAGTGCCGGTTCCTGCGCCTGCTCGCCGAGTTCGACGACCGCGGCGGCTGGTGCGGCGTCGGCGTCCGGTCCTGCGCCCACTGGCTGACCTGGCGCGCGGGGATGAGCCTGCGCACCGCCACCGAGCACCTGCGCGTCGCGCACGCGCTGACCCGGCTGCCCCGGATCACCGAGGCGTTCGCGGCCGGCCGGATCTCCTACTCCAAGGTCCGCGCGATCACCCGCCTCGCCGGCGCCGAGGACTCCGTCCTGGCCCGCATCACCGCCACCCACACGTCACCGGCCGCCGCCCCGTCCCGGACCGCCGCATCCACCCGTTCCGACGCGGACCCCGGCACCGACCCTCCGGCCGACGACCGCACTGCCGACATCACCCCCGACACCAGCACCGCCCCGGGGACCGAGGCCGGAGCGGGCGCCCCCGCGGGAACCGGATCGCACAGGGCCCCCGAACCCGCGACGCGTGCTGCACCCACCGGCGGCCCCGACCCGGCCGGGCTCGGCACCGACGGCACCCCACCCGCGCCCGCGCGACCGACCGACGGCCCGACCGACGCGACCCACCCCGCTGCGGACACCGCGTCGCCGGCATCCGCACCCCCGTCCGCGGAGCAGGTCCTGCTCGACCTGGCCCTGACCGGCACCGCGAGCCACGTCGAGACCGTGGTCCGCGCGGCCCGCCGCCGCGTCGCACCGCCCGCGCACACCGCGGCCCTGCGTGGTGTGAGCTGGTACCACGACACGGACGGCTCGTTCGTCCTGCGCGCCCGCCTCACTCCCGACGACGGCGCGGCCCTGGTCGCCGCGATCGAGGCACATGTCGTCGCCGTGGCTCCCTCGACCGCGGCGCCGTCCCCCGAACCCGACCCGCGGGTCGGTCCCCACGAGCGGGCCCGCGAGGCCGCCGAGCACGCCCCGGGCGCCGTCGTCGACACCCTGGCCGCCCGCCGCGCCGATGCACTACTGCACCTCGCCACGCGCGACGGCGACGACACCGGCGGACCGGTCGTGTCCCGTCCCGACACCCGGGTCACGGTCGTCGTCGACGCCGCCACCGGCACCGCCCGCCTCGACGGCGGCCCCGAGATCCCCGCGCCGACGGCCGAGCGGCTCGCCTGCGACGCGCGGGCCCGTGTCCTGCTCACCGACCGCCACGCGAACCACCTCTACCTGGGCCGCTCCCGTCGGCTCGCCGGACCCGGACAGATCGCCGCGCTCAGCGCCGCAGGCGTCGCCGAGGGCCGGCCCGGGTGCCGCTTCCCCGGCTGCGCACACACCCGGCACCTGCATGCACACCACGTCCGCCACTGGTTGCACGGAGGCCCCACCGACGTCGACAACCTCGTGCTGTTGTGCAGCTTCCACCACCGGCTCGTGCACGACCACGGCTACGCGATCCTCCGGCCGCCCGGGGAGACCTGGACCTTCCACCGCCCCGACGGCACCGTCGTCCGTCCCACCGGAGCTCCGCTCGACGGCTGCGCCGACACCCTCCTGGAGATCAACACCCGGGCCCGGCTCCGCATCGACCGCGACACCCTGACCCCCGACTGGTACGGCGACCGCCTCGATCCCGGCCCCATCCTAAACGCGCTCCTGCCTCCCGTCACCGCTCCGGCGGCCGCGGCCTGACACCACGAGCAGGTGCCGCCGCCCGCGTTCCGCGGAACGCGACGGCATCGCGCTGCACCGCCCGACCACCCACCGCCCGATCGCGACCGACAGGTACTAGCCTCGCGCGCCGTGACCGACGCGACCCGCACCACCGTGCTCGACCTCGTCGCCGACCCCGGGCTGCCGACCGAGCTCGCCCACCGGCTCGTCCGCGACCTGCCCGCCGCGCTCGGGGAGCACGACGACGCCCGCTGGGAGGTCCGCCTCGCCGACGAGCCGATCGTCCTGGACGAGCGCGGCGCGCTGCCCGCTCTCGACATCGGCGACCGGGTGCGCGAGCGGGACGGCGCCGACGCCGTCGTGCTGCTCACCGACCTGCCGCGCCGCTCCGGGGCGGATCCGGTCGTCGCCGACGGCGGGACCGGGCACCGGGTGGGCCTGGTGTCGCTGCCCGCGCTGGGCGCGATCAACCAGTACCGGCGGTGCCGCGACACGGTGGTCCGTCTCGTGACCGGGCACCTGGTGCCCCCGGACCGCGCGGGCGCCGGGGAGAGCGGAGCGCCGGACGGCGGTCATGCGGGACCGCTGACCCGGATCGACTCGGGGCCCCGGGCCGGGACCGACGGCGACCACCACGACCAGGACCGCGATCAGGACCGCGACCGGGATCGGGATCGGGCGGACAGCGACCCCGCCCGGCGCGGGCCCGCGGACGACTCCGATGCCGGCAGCGGCGGGGTGGAGGACGACGTCGACGTCCGTCTCGCCCTCACCGGGCTCCGTGGGCGGGTCCGGCTGCTGGCCGGGATGGTCCGCGCGAACCGTCCGTGGCGGCTGGTGCCGAGCCTGTCCCCCGCCATCGCCGCGGCAGCCGCCGGTGCCGCGTTCGGGATCTTCTACTCCAACATCTGGGAGCTGGCGACCGCTCTGGGGACCGCCCGGCAGGTGACGGTCATGCTGATCGCCCTGGTCGGGATGACCGCGTGGCTGATCCTCGACAACCGGCTGTGGGAGTCGCGGCGGCACCGCTCGCTGCGCGAGGAGATGCTGCTGTCGAACCTGTCGACGGTGATCACGGTGGCGTGCGGGGTGCTGGCGATGTTCGCGCTGCTGTTCGTCCTGGCGCTGGTGGCGGCGGTCCTCGTCATCCCGCCGGACTATCTCTCCGCGACGCTGATGCGCGAGTCCGGACCGGACGACTGGATCATGATCGCCTGGCTGTCGACGTCCATGGGGACGGTCGCCGGGGCACTCGGTTCCGGGTTCGCCGACGACGGCGCGGTCCGCCAGGCCGCATACAGCCGCCGGGAGCAGGAACGGCGGGCACGGCTGGACCGGGCCGACGACGGTGACCACGGCGGGGGCACCCCGGCCTGACCGACACCGGCCACGCGCCCGCTCCGGCCACGGCCGCGGCTGCGGCTTGCGGTCGCTCCCTGACGACGGCGGACCGGCTGTCGCACCGACTGCACTCCCGGGCAGTGGCGGCGACAGTGCCGATGACGACGGTGTCCGCGCGGCTCCGGCAGCGGTCGTGACGGCCGGACCGGCGGTGCGGCGCGGTGTGTCGCGGTGCGGTGCGGACGGCGACGCCGCCGGCCAGCTTGGCGAGGCCGGCGCGGCGACCGAGGTCGAGCTCAAGGAGCGCAAGCACCGCATCGAGGACGCCGTCCGTCACGCGCGGTGCGGTGCGGTGAACCCGGAACCGGGGTGGATCCGGCGGGTCAGCCCTGGGCGAGAGCGTTCCGCAGAACGCGCAGCGCCGCGGCGTCCCGTGCCTGCCCGTCCGCGGCGGCGTCGAGCCGGGCGACCAGGTCCGCAGACAGGTCGAGCACGATCCGGACCGGCGCC
The DNA here is from genome assembly GCF_017312135.1 of Pseudonocardia sp. TMWB2A. Classification (NCBI taxonomy): domain Bacteria; kingdom Bacillati; phylum Actinomycetota; class Actinomycetes; order Pseudonocardiales; family Pseudonocardiaceae; genus Pseudonocardia; species Pseudonocardia sp. TMWB2A. Next base: position 3,533,385 of record NZ_QKQY01000002.1, on the reverse strand, counting down.
ACGTCCGACTCCGCGCTAGGGGTACCGGCGTCGTCGCCCCCGGCGCCGTCGGAACCCACCACAGCGGCAGTGGGTGCCGTCGTCGCCTCACCGTCGGCCCGCGCACCGGCCGACGCGGTGCCGGCGGTCGCGGCCCGCGTGGCCGTGTTCCCGGCGGACGCGGGCCCGGGAGACGTGGACCCGGCGGAGGCGGTCCCGGACGACACCGCCTCGGTGGCGGCCCCGGCGGAGGCGGGCTGAGTCCCGGCGGAGGCGGGCTCGGTGGCGGCGGGCTCGGTGGCGGCGGGCTCGGTGGGCGCGGGCTCGGTGGGCGCGGGCTCGGTGGGCGCGGGCTCGGTGGCGGCGGGCTCGCTGGGCGCGGGCTCGGTGGGCGCGAGCTCGGTGGCAGCGGGCTCGTGCCGCCGGCCGCGCAGGACGAGCGCCAGCACGGGCAGGGCGATGGTGCCGAGCGCGTCGACGATCCCCGCGACACCGAACCAGCGCCAGTACCACTCGCGGTCGCCGACCGCGCCGTCGGTGATCACCGGCAGCGCCAGCATCGTCGCGACGACGGCGATCGCGGCCAGGGTCAGCCCGAGGCCCGCGCGGATCACGGTGCGGCGCCGCTCGGCGAGCAGCAGGAGCAGGTTCGCGTGCGCCAGGCTGATCGCGACGATCGTCGCCACCAGCAGGGTCTTCAGCACCGAGCCGTCGCCGTCGCCCTCGAAGAGCCCGTCGCCGCCCCAGACCAGCCACAGCGCGGCCCCCGCCGCGACGACGCTCGCCGCCAGGCCGGCGAACCCGAGGGCCCGCACGGCGCGGGTGACGACGGCGAGGTGGCAGAGCGCCGAGGTGCCGAACGCGGCGACGATCAGGGTGGTCGCGACGATCCGGGCCTGCAGGTCACCGAAGCCGCCGCCGAGCAGGGCGACGATCCCGCAGAGCGAGGCGACGAGCAGCGAGGCGACCACCGCGACGATCATCGCGCGGCGGGCCCCGCGGACCGGGGAGGCAGCTGGTGCGGTCATGCCGGCGAGGCTAGGGCCATCCGGGGCGGTCGGGCCTCCGTAGGGCTACGGCATCGCGGCGAGCAGGGTCGCGACGCCCTGCCGGTGCTGGGTGACGGCGTCGTCGACCCGCCCGCGCCGGGCCCGGCCCGCCGCCCGGCTGGAGACGAGTGCGGCGAGGGTCCGCCCGTCCGGACCGGCGATCTCGACGCGGCCGAGGTCGTGGCCGGTGAGCAGGTCCATCGCGCGGGCCAGCGCGTCGGGCGGGAGCGGCGCGTGGACGTGCAGCCGGGCCCGGGCGCGGCGCAGCCGGTCGGTGCTCCACGGGCCGGTGTCGGCGACGCCGCGGTAGAGCTCGTCGAGCCGCGGGTCGCCGCCGGGCAGCCGGACCCGCACGTCGCGATGGGTCTGGTTCAGCACCGCGTCGACGATCTCCACCAGCTCCCAGCCGTGCGCATCCGCGTCGACGGTCGCGAGCACGTCCGGGACCGCGCCGGGCAGCGGTGCGCCGCGCACTCCCGGGTCGGGGACGAGCGCGGCGATCCGGATGCGTTCGCCGTCCTTGCCCCCGCCGACGGCGTCGTGGTCCTCCGGACGTGCACCCCAGTCGGGGCCGTCGTGCCAGGCCACCGCGGCCGGTTCGTGGACGAGCAGCGCACCGTTGTTCCAGGCCCGGTAGGCCAGATCCCAGTCCTCGCCGCCGTAGCCGACGTAGCGCTCGTCGAAGCCGCCGAGGTCGTCGAACAGGCTGCGGTGCAGGGCGAGCACGGCGCTGATGACCAGCTGCCAGTCCGTGCCCGACGCGTCGAGCAGGTCGCGGGTGCGGCGGTAGCCGTCGGCGAGCCAGGCCGGGTCGGGCAGCTGCGGCGCGGCGGCCGGGTCGTCGCCGGGGGCGGTGCCGGACAGGTCCGCGTGCCGGCGACGCCCGACGGCGAGCACGTCCGGGCAGGCCGCGATCCGCGCGGTGAGCGCCGCGACGAAGCCGGGCCCGGGGACGGTGTCGGCGTCGAGGAACACCAGGACGTCACCCTCGACCTGCGCGGCGCCGCGGTTGCGCGCGGCGGCGGCGCGGAACCCGCGGTCGTCCTGGGTCACCACCCGCACCGGGACCGGCCCCAGCGCGCCCGGGTCGGGCGGCTCCGGGGACCCGTCGTCGGCGACGACCACCGACACCGGCGGCCGCGTCTGCGTCTGCAGCGCGGCGACGGTGCGGGCCAGCTGCGCGGGCTGGCGGTAGTGGCACACCACCACCCCCACCGACGGCGGCGGCCCGGTGTGCGGCGCGAGCAGGTCCCAGCGGTTCCCCGGCACGCTCACCGGGCGACCATCCGCCGGTAGAGGGCGGCGTGCCCGGCCCCGGCGTCCGGCCAGTTCGGGACCGGGCCGCGGGTCGCGCCGGGCCGGGTCAGGGCGTCGGCGACGAGGGCGTCGCGGCGGGTGTCGTCGTCGTAGAGCGCCACCGCGCCCGGGGCGGCGGCGTCGACCTCGTGGGCGTAGGCACCGGCTGCGGCCAGCGGGTAGCGGCCGTGGGCCAGCCACGCCAGCAGCGAGCCGCTGGCACTGACGGTGCGGCTCGGCGCGACCGGGACGGTGACCGCGGCGGCGGCCGCGGCGAGCGCCGCCGGCTCCAGGTGCCCGGTGAGGATCCAGTCCACCCCGCGGGATCGGGCGTGCCCGGCGAGGGACCGCGCGAGCTCGTCGTGCCCGTCGGACACCGCCCCCGCGGCGACGACCGCCGGCCGGTCCGGGTGCGCCGCCGCCGCGTCGATGACGGCCTCGTGCCCCTTGCCGGGGTAGACGAACCCGAGCACGCCCAGCGTGGGGCGCCCCGCCCAGCCCGGCGCCTGCTCCGCGGGCACGACGACCGGCAGCGGCAGCGGCAGGGTCACCGGGTCGGTCGCGCCGAGCGCGCGGGCCTTGTCGGCCTCGTGCCCCGCGGACACGACGACCACGTCGGCGACCGCGACCACGCGCCGGTACCCGGCGCAGCGGCGGACGTCGCGGGCCGGGTCGGGGTCGGCGCCGGGCAGGTCGTGCAGGGTCACGACCAGCGGCCGCGGCAGGACCTGCGCCTGCTCGACGAAGGCGTCGGCGGCCGCGGCGACCCCGGCGCCCCACAGCGCGTCGGTGAACTGGGCGTGGGTGAGGTCGGCCTGGCCGGAGCCGACCGGGACGACGCCGTCGGCGACCACCGCGGCGGCGACGGCGGCGGCGTGCCGGACCACGCCGTGCCCGGACGCCCCGGGCGCGACGACCCGCACGGTGACGGTCACCGCGCCACCCCGGCCAGGACGCGGCGGTACTCGCGGGCGTGGGCGTCGGCGACCTCGGCGCGGCGCCGTTCCCGGTCTCCGGGGTCGGCCCGCCAGGCCGGGCGGGTCCGGTGCGCGAGCGCGACGGCGGCGCGCAGCGAGGCGCGGTCGGGACCGTCGTCGGTGAGGGTGTAGGTCAGGCAGGGCGCCTGCTCGCGGAAGTGCCCGACGTCGGGCACCAGCGCGGTCGTGCCGAGGTCGTGACAGGCCTCCAGCCAGCCGGAATGGGTCCCCCACCGGTACGGGAGCACCGACACGTCGAGCTCCTGGAGGTAGGTGTGGAGGGCGTCGTCGTCGAACGGGGGGTGCACCCGCAGCTCCAGGCGGGGCTCGTCGCGCAGGGCGTGGGCCACGGCGCGGCCGCGCGCGTCGTCGTGCGCGTCGACCCGCAGCCGGACGTCCCGCGGGGCGGTCGCGGCGAGCGCGCGGGCCACCCCGACCGGGTCGGCGTTGGTGCGGTGGCTCTTGGCGTGCAGGCCGACGACGAACCCGTCGGCGCGGCGGGGCCGGGGGCGGCGCAGCCACTCCGGCCCGACGACGGCCGGGTGCCCCAGCACCAGCGCCTCGCGTCCCCAGCGTTCCCGGATCCGCGCGGCGGCACCCGGGGTCAGCGTGACGAGCCCGGCGGCGGCCGGTACCAGCACGTCGAGGGCAGCGGCGTGCGGCGCGGGGTCGGCGTGGTGCGGGTTGCGCAGGTCGTGCACGGTCAGCACCAGCGGGACACCCGTCTCCCCCAGTGCCGCGACGAGTGCGCGCAGCTGGTCGGGGGTGCGGTCGTCGAAGCCGAAGTGGACGTGCAGCAGGTCGACCTCGGCCGCATGCGCGCGCAGGTGGTCGGCGTCGAGCCAGGGCGAGGGCCACCACACCCCCGGACGGGCACCCGGGACCGGCGGGTCCGGGAGCCGGACCACCTCGGGGTGGTGCAGCGATGCCACGTAGGGATGGGCGGTGGGCACGGACGCCACGCGCACGCGACGGCTCCTCTCCTCGGGTCCTCCGGGATGCCCGTCCGGGCGCGGATCAACCGCGCGGGCCACGATGACCGGGTGACCGATCCGCGCCGCCGCCACTACGGCGTCCTCTACGGCCTCGAGCCGCCGCCGCCGGGACCGCTCGCCCTGGTGTGGGGCAACTGCCAGGCCGAGTCGGTCCGGGTGCTGCTCGCCGGCGTCGACGGCCTGCCGGTCACCCCGGTGCGCATCCCGCCGGTGCACGAGCTCACCGCCGAGGACCTGCCCCACCTGCGCCGGCTGCTGTCCCGGACCCGGCTGCTGGCGTCCCAGCCGGTCCGTGACGACTACCGCGACCTGCCGCTGGGGACCACCCAGATCGCCGACGGGCTGGCGCCGGGGGCGGTCGTCGTGCGCTGGCCGGTGATCCGCCACCCCGCGCTGCACCCGTGGTCGGCGATCGTGCGCCACCCGTCCGACCCGGCCGCCGTCCCGCCGGGGGTGCCCTACCACGACCTGCGGGCCCTCGCGGCCGCCGCGGGACGCGAGCCGGGGCCGCCGCCGACGCCCGACGCCCTGCGCGAGGTGGGCCGCCGCGGGATCGCCGAGCTCGCCCGGCGGGAGGCCCGCGACACCGACGCCGGGGTGTCCGACGCGATCGCCGGGTTCGGCGCGGCGGCCGCGCACACCCTCAACCACCCCGGCAACGGGGTGCTGATGCTGCTCGCCGGCCGGATCCTCGACGCCGCCGGGATGCCGGGCGTCGTGTGTGACCCCGGACGCACCCTGCTCGGCGGGATCCGGGCCCCGCTGCGCGCCGACGTCGTCGACGCCCTCGGGCTGGACACGCCGCCGCGCCCGCACTGGTGCGTCTCCGACCAGGCGATCGGCGAGGACGAGGTCGCCGCCGCGCAACGGGCCTGGTACGCCACGCACCCCGGATGGGTGGACGCCGGACTGGCCCGGCACGCCGACACCCTGGAGCTGCTGGGGCTGTAGCCGGACAGGGGGCCCAAGGTCGAGTTGTGGGGGGGCCCGGGGCACCGCATGATCGGTGGAACGTCCGGGTTCAGCCGCCAGCTCGCACGGTTCCGCCCTACGAGCCTCGGAGCGTATCGACCCATGATCCCGTCCGCCTTCCACCGGTGACCGTCCGGATCGCCCTCATCGCTTCCGCCCGCTACCCGATCCGTGAACCGTTCCCGGGAGGGCTCGAGGCGCACACCGCCGGGCTCGCGTCCCGGCTGCGACGCCGCGGCCACGACGTGACCGTCTTCGGCGCGCCCGGCTCCGACCCCGGACTGCGGGTCCGGGAGATGGCGGTGCTGCCCCCCATCTCGCGTGCCGCCCGCAGCGACGTCGGCATGCCGCCGGAGTGGTTCCTCGCCGAGCACCACTCCTACCTGGAGCTGCTGCTGGCGCTCTCGCGCGAGCGCGGCCGCTACGACGTGGTGCACAACAACTCCCTGCACTACCTGCCGCTCGCGCTGGCCGACACCCTCGACGCGCCCGTCCTGACCACGCTGCACACGCCGCCGACGCCGTGGATGGAGTCCGCCGTGCGGCTCGGCGACCCGCACCGGCTGCGGTTCGCCGCGGTCAGCGCGCACACCGCCCGCGCCTGGGCGCCGACCGGTGCCCGCGCGACGGTGGTCCGCAACGGGGTCGACACCGCGGCCTGGGAGTACGGGCCGGGCGGCGGGGTCCCGGTGTGGTCGGGCCGGGTCGTCCCGGAGAAGGGCCCGGTGGAGGCGATCCGCGCGGCGCGGCTGGCCGGGACCGGGCTGCGGCTGGCCGGGCCGTGCCCGGACCGGGCGTTCTTCGACGCCTGCGTCGCCCCGCTGCTGGGCGACGGCGTCGACTACGTCGGGCACCTCGACCACCGGGCGCTGGCCCGCCTGGTCGGGGACGCGACCGTCGCCGTCGTGTCGCCGTGCTGGGACGAGCCCTACGGCCTGGTCGTCGCCGAGGCGCTGGCCTGCGGCACCCCGATCGCCGGGTTCGCCCGGGGTGCGCTGCCCGAGATCGTCGACCCGCTCAGCGGGGTGCTGGCCGAGCCCGGCGACGTCGAGGGGCTGGCCGAGGCGATCCGCGCGGCGTCGCTGCTCCACCGCACCGACGCCCGCCGGCACGCCGAGGCGACCTGCTCGGCCGAGGTGATGATCGACGGCTACGAGCGGCTCTACCAGGCCCTGGCCGCGGCATGACCGGCACGATCGTCTACTACGTGCACCACCACGGCAGCGGGCACGCCCACCGCGCCGCCGCGATCGCCGCGCACTGCCGCACCCCGGTCGTCGGGGTCGGGTCCCGGCCCGCCCCGCACGGCTGGCCCGGCACCTGGCACGAGCTGCCCCTCGACACCGGCGGCAGCGACAGCGACACCGCCGGCACCGCCGACGTGACCGCGGGCGGGACGTTGCACTGGGTGCCCCGCCACCACGACGGTCTGCGCGCCCGGACCGCCGCGGTCTCGGCGCTGCTCGCCGCGGGCCCGGCCCGGCTGCTCGTCGCCGACGTGTCGGTGGAGATCGCGCTGCTGGCCCGGCTGCACGGGGTACCGGTCGCCGTCGTCGCGCAGCCCGGGGAGCGGCTCGACCGGGCACACCGCACCGTCTACGACCTGGCGGAGGTCCTGCTCGCGCCGTGGCCCGCCGATCCGCCGCGGCCGTGGCGCCCGGAGCTGACCGGCCGGACGGTGCACCTGGGCGGCCTGTCCCGCTACGACGACCGCACCGCCCGCCCGGGTCCGGGCCGTCGCCGGGTGCTGGTCCTGACCGGCAGCGGCGACGGCGGCGCCGACCCGGCCGCACTCGCCGCCGCCGCGGCCGCCACCCCGGACTGGACCTGGCGGGTCGCCGGCGGCCTCACCGGCGCGCTGCGCGACGCCCCGCCGAACCTCGCCTGCGCCGGGTGGACGGGCGGGGTGTGGGCCGAGCTGCAGGACGCCGACGTCGTCGTCGGGCACGCCGGGCAGAACGTCGTCGCCGAGATCGCCGCCGCGCGCCGCGCCGCCGTCATCGTCCCGGCCGAGCGTCCCTACGGCGAGCAGGTCGCGACCGGCGCGGTGCTGCGGGCGGCCGGGCTCGCCACGGTCCGCGACCACTGGCCCGCACCGGCCGACTGGCCCGGGGTGCTCGACGAGGCGGTCTCCCGCGGCGGGGCGGGCTGGTCGCGCTGGTCCGACGGGCGCGCCGCGGAACGCGCGGCCGCGGTGCTCGACCGGATCGCCGCGTGAGCGCGCCCGGAGCGCGGGTCGCCGTGGTCACCGTGGTCCGCGGCCGCGCCGGCCACCTCGCCCGCCAGCGCCGGGTGCTCGCCGCGGGACCGCCGGTGACCCACGTCGTCGTCGGGATGGGCGAAGAGCCCGCCACCGACGGTGCGGGCCCGCCGACCCGGGTACTCAGCGTGCCCGCGCCGGGGCCGTTGCCGCTGGCGGCGGCGCGCAACGCCGGGGCGGGCGCCGCGCTCGCCGGCGGGGCGACGCTGCTGATGTTCCTCGACGTCGACTGCCTGCCCGGGGACGGCCTGGTCGACGGCTACCTCCGCGCCGCGGCACGACGCCCGGACGCGCTGCTGTGCGGGCCGGTCACCTACCTGCCGGCGGGGGTGCTGCCGGAGCGGGACCTGCACCACCACACCGACCCGCACCCGGCGCGCCCGGCACCGGCCGACGGGGCGCTGGTCCCGGAGCCGCGCCGGGAGCTGTTCTGGTCCCTGTCGTTCGCCGTCTCCGCCGACGCGTGGCGGGCCGGCGGCGGGTTCTGCGAGGACTACGCCGGCTACGGCGGCGAGGACACCGACTTCGCGCTGTCCTGCGGGCTGGACCTGGTGTGGGTGGGCGGGGCGCACGCGTACCACCAGCACCATCCGCCGGCCCGGACCGACCCGGCCCGGATCGCCGAGATCGTCGGCAACGCCCGGCTGTTCCACGACCGCTGGGGGTGGTGGCCCATGGCGGGCTGGCTGCGCGAGCTGCACGCGGCGGGCGCAGTGGAGTTCGACCCGCGGCGTGACGTGCTGCGGGTCGGGTGAGACCGGCCGGGGCTCAGCGGTCGGTGCGGGGCGGGCAGGCGCAGAACTGCACCGGCCGCATGCACGAGTAGCACAGGTCCGACGCCCGGCCCGGCCGCGCACGGCGGGTCAGGGCCCGGTGTGCGAACGCGAGGATCGACATGACCGGGACATTTCCCGGGGACACCGCCGTCACACGCGACCGGAGCGGTCGAGGGGACGGGCGGCCCCGCAGCTGCGGCGGACGGCCGCAGCCGCCGCGACGTCCGGGCGAGCGGCTGCGGCCGACCGTTTCAGCGCGGGGTCACTCCGGGCCCTGCGAGCGCAGCTCCTCCACCCGTCCCATCGCCTCGCGCAGCTCGGTCAGCCACTCGTCGGCGTGCCGGCCGACCAGGCGCACCGACCAGGCCAGCGCGTCCGATCGGGACCGGGCCACACCGGCGTCGACGAGGGTGTCGAGCACCGCCCGCTCGGGCTGGCGCAGCCGGGTCATCACCGGCACCGAGATCGTCGTGAACAGTTCGGTGGTCCCGCCGATCCGCGCGCCCCAGGCGACCTTGCGCCGGTAGCGGCTCTCGGCCTGGCGGGCGATCTCGATCCGCCGGTCCCGGGTCTCCTCGCGGAACCGCGCGATCCGCCCGGTCTCGGCGGCCGCGGCGTCGGCCCGTCCCGCATCGGTGTCGGGGTGGTCGCCACCCGGCGGGGGCAGCTCCCCCACCACCACGATCTCGTCCCGGTCGACCGTCACCTCCGGCGCGCCGGTGAACCACCCGTCGGGCAGCCGTCCGGTGAACCACGCCGCGGCGTCGTCGGCCGGGGGGAGGTCGGCCTGCTGCCAGCCACCCCGTCCGCGTCCTCGTCCTGTCATCGCGCACCTCCTGCATCGATGATTACAGGATTACACCGTAATGAGCTGCGACGCCAGCAGGACGGCGCCGAGGGTCACCATCGCCGCGCCCGCGACCCGGGACACCACGCGCGCCGCGGCGGGCCGCGCGGCCAGGACGGTGCGGGCGCCGACGCCCACGCCGGTGTAGACGAGGGCGCAGCCCAGCACGTGCACGAGACCGAGCAGGAGGATCTGCCCGCCGACGGGGACCGGCGCCGACGGGTCGGTGAACTGCGGCAGCAGCGCCAGGAACAGCAGCAGCGCCTTCGGGTTGAGCCCGCTGACCCCGGCGCCGCGGACCAGGTCGCCGAGCCCGGACCCGCCGCCGTCCACGGCCGCGGTGGCGGGGCCGGCCGGGCGGAGCAGCGTCGTCGCGCCGAGGACCAGCAGGTAGGCGGCACCGACGGCGGTGAGCACGGTGAGGACCTCCGGCCGGCGCGCGACGACCGCCGCGATCCCGGCCGCGACGAGCACGGCGAGTGCCAGGTGCCCGCTGAGCAGACCCGCCAGCGACGGCAGCACCGTCCGACCGCGCAGCCCCGCGCGGATCATGTACGCCCAGTCCGCGCCGGGCGTCAGGACCAGCAGCAACGACAGGCCGGAGAACCCCAGCACGCTTCCGATCGGCATGCCCCGACGCTAGGCAGGAAGCGCCGACAGGTGTTCCCGATGTTCCCACCGAGAGCCCTGGATGGTGCAAGATTCCTCTCCGTGGACGCGATCGACCGGAAGATTCTTGCCGAGCTGCAGGCCGACGGCCGTCTGACCGTCACCGAGCTGGCCGACCGGGTGCGGCTGTCGGTGTCGCCGTGCCACCGCAGGCTGCGTGCCCTGGAGTCCTCCGGGGCGATCGCGGGCTACCGCGCCCACCTCGACGCGCACCGGCTCGGCCTGGGCTTCGACGCGCTGGTGTTCGTGACCATGCACGAGGCGGTGCAGGACACGGTGCAGGCGTTCGAGTCGGCCGTCGACGCCATCGAGCAGGTCGTCGCCGCCCAGCGGCTGTTCGGCGACCCGGACTACCTGCTGCGGATCATCACCCGGGACCTGCCCGCGTTCCAGCGCCTCTACGACGAGCGCCTCACCACGCTGCCCGGGGTGCAGCGGCTGTCCTCGACGCTGGTGATGAAGGACGTCGTCGCCGACCGGGGGCTGCCGCTGGAGCACGGGCTCGCCCCCGGCCGGGCGGGGTGAGACGGGCTAGCGGCCGGCCGGGAGGTGCCCGTCGCCGAAGTGCTTCGCGACCAGCGCGACGATCGTCTCCCGCTGCCGCACGCTGATCTCGGCGGCGTGCTCCTCCCAGCCGAACACGCAGCTGGACAGCACGCCGTCGAACCCGGTCGCGGCGAGCGCGGCGAACACCGCGTCGAAGTCGACCTCGCCGCGCCCCATCTCGGCGTGCTGGTGCACCCGGACCGTCGACCCTGGCGGGTTGACGATGTAGCGCAGTCCGTGCGACGCCGTGTGGTCCAGGGTGTCGGCGAGGTGGACGTGGGCGAGCTTCCCGTCCGCCGCGGCGATGATCCCGGCGGCGTCGTCGCCCTGGTGGAAGGTGTGCGGGGTGCAGTAGAGGAAGTCGATCCAGTCGGCGTTCAGCCCGCGCACCAGGTTCACCGCGGCGTGCCCGTCCTCGACGAAGTCGTCGGGGTGCGGCTCCAGCACCAGCCGCACACCCTCGCGCTCGAACACCGGCGCGAGCTCGTCGAGCGAGCGCAGAAACTGGCTCTCGGCGTGCTCCGGGGACTCCGGGCGCCCGTTGAACTCCGAGTTCATGACCTCGACGCCCAGGTCGACGGTCATCCGGATCGCCCGCTTCCAGGCCCGGACCGCGGCCTGCCGCTCGTCCTCACCGGGCCCGGACCAGCGCAGCACCGGCAGCACCGAGGCGATCCCGACCCCGGCGTCGGCGGCCCGCCTGCGCAGCCGCGCGACCGCGGCGTCGTCGGCGCGGGGGTACCGGAAGAACGGGAGGAAGTCGTCCTTGGGCGAGAGCTCCATCCAGGAGTAGCCCATCCGCGCGACGACGTCGGGCAGCTCGTGCACCGCGTGCGTCGCGTGGAACATCTGCGGGTCGAGCGCCAGCTTCACGGCCGCTCCCCCAGCCGGACCTCGACGCGGCGGCCGGTGGTGACGGCCTGCACCCCGGCCGCGCAGACGGCGACGGCGGCGTAGCCGTCCCAGGCGCCGGGGCCGGCGACCGTGCCGCGGGCGGCGGCGTCGACGAACGCCTGCATCTGGGTGTCGTAGGCCTGCCCGAAGCGGACCACGAAGTCCGGCGCGAGGGACCCTCCCCAGCGTCCCGCGGAACGCAGGACGAGGTTCTGGTCGAGCCCGATGGTGGCTTGGCCGCGCTCGGCGACGAGCTCGGTGCGGACCTCGTAGCCGACGCCGGTACGGACGAAGGACTCGACGTCGACCAGCCGGCCGGACGCGGTCTCGAACAGCACCAGCATCGGATCGGCGTTGCCCGCGGGCGAGGCCGAGCTCGCGCGGGGGGTCAGCACGGTGACCGCGGTGATCTCCTCGCCCAGCAGGAAACGGGTGCAGTCGACCTCGTGCACCACCGAGTCGGCCATCGCGAACACCGAGGTGAAGTGCTCGGGCACCGCCGGGTTGCGGTGCACGCAGTGCAGCATCAGCGGATCCCCGATCCCGCCGGACTCGACCAGCGCCCGCAGTGCGGCGTACTCGCGGTCGAAGCGGCGCATGAACCCGACTTGGACCAGGCGCCGCCCGGTCGCGGCCTCGGCGCGGACGACGGCGAGCGCGCTCGGCTCGTCCATCGTCAGCGGCTTCTCGCAGAGCACCGGCCTGCCGGCCTCCAGGCAGGCCAGCACCTGCTTCTCGTGGGCGGCCCCGGGGCTGGCGAGGACGACGGCGTCGACGTCGTCGGCGGTGATCGCGGCGATCGGGTCGGTCTCGACCCGGGCCCCGACCCCGGCGGCGACCCCGGCGGCCCGGTCGGCGTCGGCGTCGGCGACGACGGCGACGCGGGCGCCCCGGACCCGGTGGGCGAGCGAGTCCACGTGGAACGCGCCCATCGCTCCGACGCCGATCACGGCGACGCGCAGCTCGGACATGGTGAGCCTCCTTGCTCGGTCTTCGATGCCCGTGGTCAGGGGCGGGGGGTGCCGATCTCGACGGCGCGGTTGCCGCAGCCGGCGAGGTGGGTGTGGGTGCGCCGGGCGATCGGCAGCGGCGCGTCGGGCGGGCAGGGGTACATGTCCTGCTCGACGATCGCGTAGAGGTCGCGGCCGAGCGCGGCGACGGCGTCGAGCAGCGGCTCCATCGCGGGCACGCCGTGCGGGGGCTCGCACATGACGCCGCGGCGCACGGCCTCGGGGAAGGTGAGGTCCTCGGCCTCGACCTGGTCCAGCACGGCCGGGTCGACCTGCTTGAGGTGCAGGTAGCCGATCCGGTCGGGGTGGCGGCGGATCAGGTCGACGTTGTCCCCGCGGTAGTAGGACACGTGCCCGGTGTCGAGGCAGAGGTTCACGTACCGGGGGTCGGTGTCGGCGAGGAAGCGCTCGATGTCGCGCTGGTACCCGACGTGGGAGTCGGCGTGGCTGTGGAACTGCACGTGGAGGCCGTACTCGTCGAGGATGCGCCGGCCCAGCTCGTCCATGCCGGTGGTGAGCGCGCGCCACTGCTCCGCGGGCAGCTCCGGGCTCTCGATGGCCGCCCCGGTCCGGTGGTCGCGCCACGGCTCGGGGATGACGATGATGTGCCCGCCGCCGACCGCCTTCGTCAGCGCGGCGACGTCGGTGACCTGCTTCCAGACGTCCTCCCAGGAGTCCGGGCGGTGCAGGTGCTCGAACACGGTGCCCGCCGAGACCCGCAGCCCGTGGGTGCTGAGCGCATCGGCCAGCTCCGATGGGTCGGTGGGCAGGTAGCCGTAGGGCCCGAGCTCGATCCAGTCGTAGCCGGCGCCGGACACCTCGCGCAGGAAGCGGTCCGCGGTCGTCTGCTCGGGGTCGGACGGGAACCAGACTCCCCACGAGTCCGGTGCCGAACCGACGGTGATCCTGGAGGGGGTGGCCACGGTGTCTCTCCCGGTCCTCGGTGCGCCGGTGGGGCACCACCGGCAGACAACTAGAGCGCGCTAGTACGCTCGGTCGGCAACTATCCGGCGCCGTACCGACTATGTCAAGACAAAGATCGGCCGCGTCGGCACGAACGGGAGGCCCCGTGCCCGAGCTGGATCCCCCCGCCGCCGCGACGCCCCGGCGGCGGCGCCCGACGATGTCCGACGTCGCCGAGCGCGCGGGCGTATCGCGCGCCCTGGTGTCGATCGTGTTCCGCGACCGGCCCGGGGCCTCGGACGCGACCCGGGCCCGCGTGCTCACCGCCGCCGACGAGCTCGGCTACACCCCCGACAGCGCCGCACGGCTGCTCGCCCGCGGGCGCAGCCGCACCATCGGCGTGCTCACCACGGTCGGCGAGCCGTTCGAGGCGGCGCTGATCGAGTGCCTCTACGCCGAGGCCGGCCGCTACGGCTACGGCGTGCTGCTCAGCGCCCGCACCCCCGGGCACGACGAGCGGACCGCGGTCGACGAGCTGCTCGCCCACCGCTGCGAGGCGCTGGTCCTGCTCGGCCCCGAGGCCCCGGACGCGGAGCTGATCGCGCTGGCCCGGCGGACCGCGCTCGTCGTCGTCGGGCGCGGGGTGCGCGGGGTGGACAGCGCCCACACCGACGACGAGGCGGGCCTGCGCGCCGTCACCGAGCACCTGATCGCCGCCGGTCACCGCCGGATCACCCACGTCGACGGCGGCCCGGGCCCGAACGCCGCGGCCCGCCGCGACGGCTACACCGCCGCGATGACCGCCGCCGGGCTGTCCGGGGAGGTGCGCGTGCTGCCCGGCGCCTACGACGAGGAGGCCGGCATCGCCGCCGCGCACCGGCTGCTGGCCGGCGGGCCCGGCGACCCCGCGCCGCCGACGGCCGTCGTGGCCGGGAACGACCGGTGCGCGATCGGCCTGCTGGACACGCTGCGCCGGTCCGGGGTGGACGTCCCCGGGCGGATGTCGGTCGCCGGCTACAACGACGACCGGGTGTCGCGGCTCGCGCACGTCGACCTCACGACGGTCCGCCAGGACACGGCCGCGCTGGCCCGGGGCGCGGTCGACGCCGTCCGCGCCCGGCTCGACGACCCGGCGGCCGGGCCGGTGGAGCTGGTGCTGGACCCGCACCTGGTGGTGCGGGGCACGACCGGCCCCGTCCGCTGAGCGGCCGTCAGACCGGGGCCGGCGCGGCGGCCCCGGCGGGCAGCGTGACCTCGATGGCGTAGCGGCTCGGCCGGTACAGGTGCGTGCCGTACTCGACGGCGTGCCCGGACTCGTCCCAGGCGGTGCGCACCGTCGTCAGCAGCGGCGCGCCGGCCGGCTCGCCGAGCGCGGACGCCTCGTCCGCGGTCGCCGCCCGGGCCCCGACGACCTGCCGGGCCAGTCGCGGAGCGTGACCGGCGGAGCGCAGCAGCGCGTAGAGCCCGTGCGCCACGAGGTCCTCCACGCGCGGCGCGAGGACCGACACCGGCACGACGTTGGTCATCAGGGCGAGCAGCTCGCCGTCGGCCAGGCGCAGCCGCTCGATCCGGGTGGCGACGGTGCCGGGCGGCACCCCGAGGGCACGCGCGACGCCGTCGTCGACCGGCCCGGTGGTGCACCGCCGCAGCACCGTCGCGGGCGTCCGGCCGGCGCGCAGCAGGTCGTCGTGCAGGCTCGTCAGGTCGGCGGGTCGCGCCAGCGGGGGCGGCAGCACCCGCGTCCCGGCGCCGCGCTTGCTCGCCAGTACCCCCTGCTCCACCAGGTAGGACACCGCCCGGCGCAGCGTCGGGCGGGTCGCCCCGAGGCGCCCGACGAGCTCGGCCTCGCCGGGCAGTCGGGACCCGGCGGGCAGCTCGCCGGACTCCACCATCGCCCGCAGCCGGCTCGCGACCTGGAAGTACAGCGGCACCGGGCTGCCGCGGTCCACGCGGACGCCGACCGGGTCGGGCACGGCACTCCCCATTTCTGATGAGGGCGTCAGTTTGTCCTGACAAACCATTGACGAGACAGTGCGGTGAGCGTACATCTATGCGTGGTCCGCATCACCCTCCGACATCGGGGCCCTCGGAGGAGACCGCCACACTCGCCGCGACCGGTCGACCCGCGTCGCGATCACAGAGAGAGATGCTCGATGAGGAGTATTCGGAAGATCGGCGCCGGACTGGCCGCAGCTTCGCTGGTCCTCGGACTGACGGCCTGCAGCAGCCAGGGAGGCGCGCAGAACGACGCCGCGGCGACCCAGGGGCAGCGCTACACGATCGCGATGATCACCCACGAGCAGGCGGGCGACACCTTCTGGGACAAGATCCGCGCCGGGGCCGAGGACGCCGCCGCCACCCACGGCATCGACCTGAAGTACTCGAACAACGAGCAGGGCCCGGAGCAGGCCACACTCGTCCAGAACGCCATCGACTCCAAGGTGAACGGCATCGCCGTCACCCTCTCCTCCGCCGACGCCGTCGTCCCGGTCGCCAAGAAGGCCGCCGACGCGGGCATCCCCGTCGTCGCCTTCAACCAGGGCATCGACCAGTACAAGGCCGCCGGCGCGAAGATGTACTTCGGGTCCGACGAGAGCCTGGCCGGCCAGACCGTCGGGCAGAAGCTCTCCCAGACCAGCCCCGGCGGCAAGGTCCTCTGTGTGATCCAGGCCCAGGGCTCGGTCGCGCTGGAGACCCGCTGCGAGGGTGTCAAGAAGGCCTACCCGAACACCGAGAACATCCAGGTCAACGGCGCTGACCTGCCGTCGGTGCAGCAGACGCTGAACGCCAAGCTCTCCGAGGACAAGTCGATCACCGACATCGTCACGCTCGGCGCCCCGATCGCGCTGGCCGCGATGCAGGCCCAGGAGGGCACCGGCTCGACCGCGAAGATCGCGACCTTCGACCTCAACCAGGACGCGGCCAAGGCCATCCAGGACGGGAAGATCCTCTTCTCGGTCGACCAGCAGCCCTACGTCCAGGGCTACATGGCCGTCGAGTCGCTGTGGCTGAACCTCTCCAACGGCAACGACCTCGGCGGTGGCAAGCCCGTGCTCACCGGCCCGTCGCTGGTGGACAGCTCGAACATCGGACAGATCCTGCCCTACACCCAGGCCAACAAGCGCTGACCCGGCGCGTCCGGGGGCGGCCCGCGCACCGGCCGCCCCCGGACGTCCGCCTCGACCAGGAGCCTCCCATGAGCACACCCACCGCCGCCGGCGAGGCCGGCGCGTCCACCCCGACCCCGCCCGCGCCCGAACCGGCGCCCGCGGCCCCGCAGTCCCGCTCGCTCTCGGCCCGGCTGTTCACCCGCCCCGAGTTCGGGACGATCATCGCCGCCGTCGTGATCTTCGTGTTCTTCTTCGCGATCGCCGAGCCGTTCCGCACGCTGGACTCGTTCGCGACCGTGCTCTATGCCGCCTCGACGATCGGGATCGTGGCCGTCGGTGTGGCGCTGCTGATGATCGGCGGCGAGTTCGACCTGTCGTCCGGGGTCGGGGTCACCACCTCGGCGCTGACCGCGGCACTGTTCGCCTACCAGCTCTCGCTGAACATGTGGGTCGGCGTGGTGCTCAGCCTGGTGGCGGCGCTGCTGGTGGGCTTCATCAACGGCTGGCTGGTGGTCACCACCGGCATCCCGAGCTTCCTGATCACGCTGTCGATGTTCTTCGTCCTGCGCGGCGCGAACATCGGCGTCACCAAGGCCGTGACCGGCACGGTGGCCACCAACAACGCCTCCGAGCTGGACGGCTTCGCCTCCGCACACGCGATCTTCGCCTCGGACATCCCGCTGGGCTTCATGACGGTCAAGGTCACCGTGCTGTGGTGGCTGGGGCTGGCCGCGGTCGCCTCCTGGATCCTGTTCCGCACCCGTCTCGGGAACTGGATCTTCGCGGTCGGTGGCAACGCCCCGTCCGCCCGCGCCGTCGGCGTCCCGGTGAAGAAGGTCAAGATCGGCCTGTTCATGGGGGTCGGCTTCGTCGGCTGGATCCTGGGCATGCACATCCTGTTCAACTTCAGCTCCGTGCAGTCCGGCCTCGGTGTCGGCAACGAGCTCATCTACATCGTCGCGGCGGTCGTCGGCGGCTGTCTGCTGACCGGTGGCTTCGGCTCGGCGATCGGTGCCGCGATCGGCGCGTTCATCCTCGGCATGACCACCCAGGGCATCGTGTTCGCGGGCTTCGACCCGAACTGGTTCTACGCCTTCCTCGGCGCGATGCTGCTGCTCGCGGTCGTGCTGAACCTCTACATCAAGAACTACGCGACGACGCGGAAGTGAGCCCGAGATGACCGACACGATCGCCGAGAACGCCGCCTCCGACCTGCGCGCGGGCGAGCCCCTGGTGCGGATGCGCGGGGTGGGCAAGGCCTACGGCGCCATCCGGGCCCTGGAGGGCATCGACCTGACCGTCAACGCCGGCGAGGTCACCTGCGTGCTGGGGGACAACGGCGCCGGCAAGTCCACCCTCATCAAGATCATGTCCGGGCTGCACCCGCACTCCGAGGGCACCCTGACCGTGCACGGGCGCGACACCACGTTCTCCTCGCCGCGCCAGTCGCTGGACCTCGGCATCGCGACGGTCTACCAGGACCTCGCCGTCGTCCCGCTGATGGAGGTCTGGCGCAACTTCTTCCTCGGCTCCGAGCTGCGCAAGGGCAACTACCCCCTGGCTCCGCTCGACATCGCCGGCATGCGCGAGATCGCCGACGCCGAGCTGCGCAAGATGGGCATCCACGTCAAGGACATCAACCAGCCCATCGGGACGCTGTCCGGCGGCCAGCGCCAGTGCGTCGCGATCTCCCGTGCCGTGTACTTCGGCGCCCGGGTGCTGATCCTCGACGAGCCGACCGCGGCGCTGGGCGTCAAGCAGTCCGGTGTGGTGCTCAAGTACACCGCAGCCGCCCGCGCCGCCGGCCTGGGCGTCGTGTTCATCACCCACAACCCGCACCACGCCTACATGGTCGGCGACCACTTCATCATCCTGAAGCTCGGCCGCCGGGTGCTCGACCGCAAGCGCTCCGAGGTCACCCTCGAGGAGCTGACCGCCGAGATGGCGGGCGGCCAGGAGCTCGCCGAGCTCGCCCACGAGCTGAAGCGCTGATGGAGCCGCTGCGCATCGGGATCCTGGGAGCCGCCCGGATCGCCCGCGAGGCGCTGGTCGACCCCGCGGCCGTCACCGGTGACCGGCTCGTCGCCGTCGCCGCACGGGACCGCGGGCGCGCCGAGGCCTTCGCCGCCGAGCACGGCGTCGAGCGGGTGCACGACGACTACGCCGCCGTGCTCGCCGACCCGTCGGTCGAGGTCGTCTACAACCCACTGGCCAACGCGCTGCACGGGCCGTGGAACCTGGCCGCGATCGCGGCCGGCAAGCACGTGCTGAGCGAGAAGCCGTTCGCCGCCAACGCCGAGGAGGCCCGCGAGGTCGCCGCCGCGGCGCGGGCGGCCGGGGTGGTCGTGGTCGAGGGGTTCCACCACGTGCACCACCCGGTGCTGCGCCGGGTCGTGGAGATCGCCGCGTCCGGGGAGATCGGCACCGTGCGCCGGGTCGAGACGACCTTCGAGATGCCCGCCCCCGCCGACGACGACCCACGCTGGTCCGCCGATCTCGCGGGCGGCGCGGTGATGGACATCGGCTGCTACGCCCTCCACGTGCAGCGCACGCTCGGACGCGTCGTGCTGGGCGGGGAGCCCCGGGTGACCGCCGCGGAGGCGACGCAGCGCTCGCCCGGCGTCGACGCGCGCCTCGCCGCGGACCTGGAGTTCCCGTCCGGGGCGACCGGCCGGGCGCGCTGCGACATGGAGGCCGCCGGGTTCGCGTTGCCGGCCCGGGTGGTCGGGGACCGCGGCGAGGTCCTGGCCCGCAACTTCGGCCTGCCCACCCGCGACGACCGGGTGGAGGTCACCGTCGACGGCACCACCCGCACCGAGCACCTCGGCACCCGGCCGACCTACCTCTACCAGCTGGAGGCGCTGCGGGCGCACCTGCGCGAGGGGGCGCCGTTCCCGCTGGACCTCGACGACGCCGTCGCCAACGCGGAGCTGATCGACGCCGCCTACGCGGCCGCCGGGATGGCACCGCACCCGCGCCTGCCGGCGCCCGTGCACTGAGGGCGCGGCACCGCCGCTCCGGGCCGGTCACCGCACCCCCGGACCGCGTTCCGCGGAACGCGCCTGCGCCCCGTCCGCCGGGCTCAGCTCCGGGGTGGGGCGGTGCTGGCGCGGGGCAGCAGCCGCGGCGCGAGGACGACCTCGCGCGCGGTGTCCCGGCCGCCGTCGAGCCGCTCGGCCAGCAGGTCGAGCACGTGCTCGGCGGTGCCCGGGACGTCCTGGCTGACCGTGGTCAGGTCCACGTGCGCGAGCCGGGACAGCGGGCTGTCGTCGTAGCCGGCCACCGACACCGTGGCGGGCACGTCGACCCCGGCCCGGGCCAGGGTGTCGAGCAGGCCGACCGCGCAGCGGTCGTTGAACACCGCGACCGCGGTCGGCAGGGACTCCCCCGCCAGCAGGGTGCGGGCGGCACGGGCGCCGTCGGCCTCACCGTGCCCGCCGGCCACCACCCGCCCGGGCAGCCCGGCGGCGCGCATCGCCGCCCGGTAGCCGTCGCGGCGCTCCGCGGCGATCGAGCCCGCGCCGCCGTCGACGTGCACGACCTCGCGGTGCCCCAGGTCGAGCAGGTGCCGGGTCTGCTCGGCGGCGCCGTCGTCGTCGGGCACCCGGACGACGTCGACCCCGGCACCGGGCAGCCGCCGCCCGACCGCCACCACCGGCAGCGTCGCGCCCAGCTCGGCGAGCCGGTCCGCCGGGGCGTCGCTGCCAAGCAGCACCAGCGCCTCGCAGCGGGAGTCGACGAGGGACTCGACCGCGCGGCGCTCGTCGCGGGCCGGGGAACGGGCGCCCAGCAGCAGGTCACGGCCGCGCCGCTCGGCGAGGGCGAGCAGCTCCTCCACCAGCTCGGCGTGGTAGGTCGAGCGGATGTCGAGCACGACGCCGACGGTGCCGCTGCGCCGGCTCGCGAGCATGCTCGCCGCGCGGTCGGGCCGGTAGCCGAGCGCGTCGGCCGCGGCCAGCACCCGCGCCCGGGTCGCCGGGCTGGGCCCCGGGGCGCCACGGAGCACCAGCGACACCGACGCCGGGGACAACCCGACCCGCGCGGCGACGTCGGCCAGCCGCGGACGCCCCGCTCCCGGACTTTGTCTTGACATGATCTCCCCTCGCACCGCAGACTCGTCCCGGTATTAAAGCGCTTTAAAGCGCTGACCGGTAGCTCACCGCCGAGCCCGAGGAGAGCGGTATGACCCGCACCGTCACCCCCACCCCTGCCGCCTGGCTCGACCCGGCCGACGCCCGCGTCGAGGACCTCCGGGCCCACGTCGAGCGCCCCGCCGACCCGGCGGCGCTCCCCCGCGCCCGGCACATCGACCAGGGCGTCCCGGTCTACGACGCCGCCGCGCTCGTCGCCGAGGCCGCCACCGGCCCGGCCGGGCGTCGCGCCGTGCAGGCCGAGCTCGCCGGGGCGCTGGCCGACGGGCCGGGCATCGTCGTGCTGGCCGGGGCGTTCGCCGCCGCCGAGCTCGACCCCGTCACCGCCGAGTTCGAGGCGATCGTCGCCGAGCAGCGCGCGTCCGGCGCGACGGTCGGCGACCACTTCGCGACCGCGGGCGCCAACGACCGGATCTGGAACGCCCTGGAGAAGCTCGCGGTGCGCGCGCCCGCCGCGTTCACCGCCTACTACGCCAACCCCGCGACCGCGCTGGTCTGCGAGGCCTGGCTCGGACCCGGCTACCAGGTCACCTCCCAGGTCAACGTGGTCAACCCGGGCGGGGCCGCGCAGAGCCCGCACCGCGACTACCACCTCGGCTTCATGGACGCCGGCGGCGCCGCCCGCTACCCCGCGCACGTCCACCGCCTGTCCCCCGCGCTGACCCTGCAGGGCGCCGTCGCGCACACCGACATGCCGGTCGAGACCGGGCCGACGATGTATCTGCCCGGCTCGCAGACCTACCCGCACGGCTACCTCGTCGCCGACCGCGAGGACTTCCGCGCCTACTTCGCCGAGCACCACGTGCAGCTGCCGCTGTCCCGCGGCGACGCCGTGTTCTTCAACCCCGCGCTGCTGCACGGCGCCGGGCACAACCGCTCCGCCGACGTCCGGCGGACGGCGAACCTGCTGCAGGTCTCCTCGGCGTTCGGCCGGGCGATGGAGAGCGTCGACCGTGGCGTCGTCGCCCGCGCCGTGTTCGGCGCGCTCACCGCGATGCGGACCGCCGGGGTCGCCGACGACCTGGTCGCCAACGCCGTCGCCGCGGCCGCCGAGGGCTACGCCTTCCCCACCGACCTCGACGCCGACCCGCCGGTCGACGGGCTCGCCCCGCCCTCGCCCGCCGACGTCCTGCTGCGCGCGGTCCGCGAGGGCTGGGCCCCCGAGCGGCTCGACGACGTGCTGGCCGGGCAGGTCGCACGCCGCCGCGGGGTGGCGTCGTGAGCGGGCTGCTCGACGGCCGGGTCGTGCTCGTCGCCGGTGGCACCACCGGGGTCGGCGCCGCCTGCGCCCGGACCGCGGCGCGCGAGGGTGCCGCGGGTGTCGTGGTCACCGGCCGCCGCCCGGAGCCGGGCGAGAAGCTCGTCGCCGAGCTCGGCGAGCAGGGCGTGCGCGCACTGGCCGTGCCCGGTGACATCGCCGACCCGCACGCCTGCCGCGCCGCCGTCGACGCCACCGTCGCGGAGTTCGGGCGGGTCGACTGCCTGGTCACCGCGGCCGGGCTGACCGACCGCGGCACCCTGCTCGACACCACGCCCGAGCTGTTCGACGCCCACATCGCGGTCAACCTGCGCGGCCCGTTCTTCCTGATGCAGGCCGCCGTCGCCGACATGGTGCGCCGCGGCGCCCCGGGCACCGTCGTCGCGATCGTGTCCGAGGCCGCGCACGGCGGGGCCCCGGTGCTCGCGCCCTACGTCGCGGCGAAGGCCGGGCTGGCCGGGCTGATCCGCAACGCCGCGCACGCGCACCGCTTCGACCGGGTCCGGATCAACGGCCTGGCCATCGGCTGGACCGACACCGAGGGCGAGGACGCCACCCAGCGCCGCTTCCACGGCGCGGGCGACGACTGGCGCGAGCGCGCCGGGGCCCGGCTCCCGATGGGCCGCCTCGCCGCACCCCAGGACGCGGCCGAGGCCGTCGTCTTCCTGCTCTCGGACCGCTCCGGCGTGGTCACCGGCTCCGTCCTGGACTGGGACCAGCAGGTCGTCGGCGCCCACGACTGAGCTCCACGACCGACCCGACCACGAACCACCCGAAGGACACCTCATGAGGATCGGACTCATCGGCCTCGGCCGGATCGGCGCGTTCCACGCGCGGACCCTGTCCGGGCTGGACACCGTCGACACCCTGGTCGTCACCGACGCCCGCCCGGACGTCACCGACGCCGTCGCCGCGCAGGTCGGCGCCCGCACCGCGGGCTCGCCGGAGGAGCTGCTCGCCTCCGGCGTCGACGGCGTCGTCATCGCCGCCGCCACCCCGGCGCACCCGGAGCTGCTGCTCGCCGCGGTCGAGGCCGGGCTGCCGGTGTTCTGCGAGAAGCCACTGGCCGGCCGGATCGACGACGCCGTCGCGCTCGCCGCCAAGCTGGCCGGGCGCGACGAGCGGGTGCAGATCGGCTACCCGCGCCGCTTCGACGCCGGCTACGCCGCCGCGCGGGCCGCCGTCGCGGGCGGCGAGCTGGGCCGGGTGCACACCGTGCGGGCCACCACCCTGGACCCCTCTCCGCCGCCCGCCGAGTACCTGCGCGTCTCGGGCGGGATCTTCCGCGACTGCTCGGTGCACGACTTCGACGCGATCCGCTGGGTTACCGGCCGCGAGGTCGTCGAGGTCCACGCCGTCGGCGACACGCACGGCGACCCGGTGTTCGCCGAGATCGGCGACGTCTCGACCTCCCAGGCGATCCTGACCCTCGACGACGGCAGCCACGCCGTCGTCTCGAACTCCCGCTACAACCCGCGCGGCTACGACGTGCGCCTGGAGCTGCACGGCGACGCCGACTCGGTCGCCGTCGGCCTCGACGCCGGGCTGCCGCTGCGCTCGGTCGAGCCGGGGGTCACCTTCCCCGGCGGCACCCCGTACGCGTTCTTCATGGACCGGCTCGCCCCCGCCTTCCGCGCGGAGCTGACCGCGTTCACCGGGCTGGTCGCCGGGACCACGCACTCGCCGTGCACCGTCGCCGACGCCATGGCCGCGGGCTGGATCGCCGAGGCCGCCACCGCATCGCTGCAGTCCGGGCGCACCGTGCGCCTCGAGGAGGTCGTCCGATGAACGCTCCCACCGGTCCCCGGATCGCCGGCGCCCCCATCTCCTGGGGCGTCTGCGAGGTCCCGGGCTGGGGCTTCCAGCTCGACCCGGACCGCGTGCTCACCGAGATGCGCGAGGTCGGGCTGTCGGCCACCGAGTTCGGCCCGGACGGCTTCCTGCCCGACGCGCCCGCCGCCAAGGCCGCGACGCTGGAGGCCCACGGCCTGTCCGCCGTCGGCGGGTTCACCCCGACCCTGCTGCACGTGCCCGGGCACGACCCGCTGCCCGGCGTCGAGGCGCTGCTCGCCGGCTACGACGCCGCGCACGCCGGCACCCTGGTGCTGTCCGCCGACTCCGGCGGCACCGGCTACGACTCGCGCCCCGAGCTCGACGGCGCGGGCTGGGCGCTGCTGCTGTCGCACCTGGACCGGATCGCGGAGTACGCCGCGACCCGCGGCGTCGTCGCCGTGCTGCACCCGCACGTCGGGACGATGGTCGAGACCGGCGACGACGTCGCGCGCGTCCTGGAGGGCTCGTCGATCGCGCTGTGCCTGGACACCGGGCACCTGCTCATCGGCGGCACCGACCCCGCCGCGCTGACCCGCCAGGCTCCCGAGCGGGTCGCGCACACCCACCTCAAGGACGTCGACCTCGGCCTCGCCCGCCAGGTGCAGGACGGCCGCCTGACCTACACCGAGGCCGTGGGTGCGGGCATGTACCGCCCGCTCGGCGAGGGCGACGTCGACCTCGAGGGCGTGCTCACCACCCTCGACGCCCACGGCTACGACGGCTGGCACGTCCTGGAGCAGGACACGATCCTGCACGGCCCGCCCACCGGCGTCGGCCCGGCGGGCGACGTGCACACCAGCGTGCAGAACCTGCGCAAGGCCCTCGGCCGCTGAGACCGGCCGGGGCACCGCACGGTCCGTGCTCAGACCACCAGGGAGGTCTGCACGGTGTAGCGGTCGGAGCGGTACAGGTGCCGCCCGACCTCGACCAGGGCGCCGGCGTCGTCGTAGACGATCAGCTCGGCGGTGACGCACGCCAGCGGGCGGGGCTGCTCCAGCAGTCCCGCCTCCTCGGCGTCGGCGAGGCGCGCCCCGATCGTCTGGTGCGCGATCGCGATCTGGGCCCCCTGCTCGCGGAGCAGGTCGTAGAGGCTGCGCCCCGCCAGGGCGACGTCGTCGAGCTCGAAGCGGGCCGGCACGTAGTTGGTCATGATCGCCAGCGGCTCGCCGTCGGCCCAGCGCAGCCGGCGGACGACGTGCAGCGGCGCGTCCGGCGCCATGACGTCGCCGAGGTCGATGCCGGCCGCGGTCGGTGTGGTCGTGTCGTGCGACAGCAGCCGGGTGTCGGGCTCGCGCCCACCCGAGGCGAGGTCGCTGTAGAGGCTGGTCAGCCGGGCGTCGCGGTGGATGGCCGGGCGCACCACCTGGGTGCCGAGACCGCGGCGGCGCACCAGCAGCCCCTTGCGGACGAGCTCCTGGATCGCCTGGCGCGCGGTCGGCCGGGCCAGCCCGAGGCGCTCGGTGAGCGACAGCTCGTTCTCCAGCCGGTCCCCGGGGCGCAGGTCGCCGTTGTCGATCGCGGCCTCGATGGCCTGCGAGAGCTGGTGGTAGAGCGGCACCGGACTCGTCCGGTCGAGGCGGACGTCGACCTGGACGGCGTCGGAGCGGGTGGCCATGTCCACCACTCTACCGGCCCAGGTCCGGTTGTCCTTATGTCTGTACAAACTGTTGACCGCGGCGGGCACGCGGCCTACCGTTCTCCTCGTCGCCCGTTCCGTCGCACCGCCCACGAGAGGTCACCGAGGACCATGAACGCCCCCGCTGAGATCCTCACCTTCGGCCGCGCCGGGGTGGACATCTATCCGCTGCAGGTCGGTGTCGGCCTGGAGGACGTCACCTCGTTCGGGAAGTTCCTCGGCGGCACCACCGCCAACGTCGCGGTGGCCGCGGCCCGGCTCGGGCGGCGTGCCGCGATCGTCACCGGGGTCGGTGACGACCCGTTCGGTCGCTACGTGCGCCGCGAGCTGAACCGGCTGGGCGTGGACGACCGGCACGTCGTGACGAACTCCGAGTTCCCGACGCCGGTGACGTTCTGCGAGATCTTCCCGCCGGACGACTTCCCGCTGTACTTCTACCGCAGGCCCTCCGCCCCGGACCTGCAGGTCTCCCCCGCCGACCTCGACCGGGACGCGATCGCCGCCGCCGGGCTGTTCTGGCTCAGCGTGTCCGGGCTGTCCGAGGAGCCCTCGCGCTCGGCGCACCACGAGGCGCTCGCCGCCCGGGCCGCGGGCAGCGGGCCGACGGTGCTCGACCTGGACTACCGGCCGATGTTCTGGGACTCCCCCGCCGCCGCGACCGAGCAGGTGCAGAAGATCCTCGGCCAGGTCACCGTGGCCGTCGGCAACCGCGAGGAGTGCGAGGTCGCGGTCGGCGAGACCGACCCGGAGCGGGCGGCCGACGCGCTGCTCGACGCGGGCGTCGGGCTGGCGGTCGTCAAGCAGGGCGCGGAGGGGGTGCTCGCGAAGTCGCGCACCGAGCGCGTCGTGAGCCCGCCGATCCCGATCACCCCCTACAACGGCCTCGGTGCCGGCGACAGCTTCGGCGGCTCGCTCGCGCACGGCCTGCTCGCCGGTTGGCCGCTGGAGACGGTGCTGGCCCGGGCGAACGCGGCGGGCGCGATCGTCGCGTCCCGCCTGGAGTGCTCCACCGCCATGCCCACCGCCGCGGAGATCGACGTCCTGCTCGCCGGCGGCGACCCGAACCAGAAGGAGGCGTCGTGAGCTTCGCGCGCGACTACGACGAGGTCCGCGAGATCAGGGCCTCGGCGCCCGAGCGCATCCCCGCCCTGCTGGCCGCACGACGGCGCCGTCCGTTCGTCCCCGCCGACGGCCGGCTGATGATCGTCGCCGCCGACCACCCCGCCCGCGGCGCGCTGGCCGCCCGCGGCCGCGCGGACGCGATGGCGAGCCGCCCGGAGCTGCTCGACCGGCTGCGGACCGCGCTGGCCCGCCAGGGCGTCGACGGCGTGCTGGCCACCGCCGACATCCTCGAGGACCTCCTGCTGCTGGGTGCGCTGGAGGGCAAGGTCGTGGTGTCGTCGATGAACCGCGGCGGCCTGCAGGGCGCGAGCTTCGAGCTCGACGACCGGCTCACCGGCTACGACGTGCGCGGCACCGTCGACGCCGGCTTCGAGGCCATCAAGATGCTGACCCGGATCGACCTGGCCGACCCGGCCAGCGTCCGGACCCTGGAGACCTGCGCCGAGGTCGTCAGCGAGGCCAACCGGGCCGGGCTGGTCGCGATGGTGGAGCCGTTCCTGTCGCGCCGCATCGACGGCCGCGTGGTCAACGACCTGTCCCCCGAGGCCGTCATCCGCTCGGTGCACATCGCCCAGGGCCTCGGCGCGTCCAGCGCGTACACCTGGATGAAGCTGCCCGTGGTCGAGGAGATGGAGCGGGTGATGGAGTCGACGACGCTGCCCACCCTGCTCCTGGGCGGGGACCCGACCACCCGTCCCGAGGAGACCTACGCGTCCTGGAAGGCGGCCCTGGAGCTGCCGTCGGTGCGCGGGCTGATCGTCGGCCGCGCACTGCTCTACCCCGAGGACGGCGACGTGGCCGCGGCCGTCGACACCGCCGTGTCGCTGGTGCGCCCGCAGGAGGTGAGGGCGGCGTGACCGGCTACGTCCTCCCCGCAGGCAGCTCCCCCGGCGACGGCTGGGAGCTGGAGATCACCCAGGGGTCCGCGGGCTGGGAGCACTCCTCGCTGCGCATCCTCGCGCTCGCCCCGGGCGGGTCGCGGGTCGTGGGGACCGGCGGGGAGGAGATGTTCCTCGTGCCGCTGTCCGGCTCGGCCACGGTGACCTGCGACGGCACCACCCACGAGCTCACCGGCCGGTCCGGGGTGTTCGAGGGCCCGACCGACTTCGCCTACCTCCCGGTGCGCTCGTCGGTCACCGTCGCCTCCGCGGCCGGTGGCCGGTTCGCCCTCTGCGGCGCCCGCACCGAGGTCGCGCTGCCGTTCCGGTACGGCCCCCGCGAGGACGTGCCGGTCGAGCTGCGCGGCGCCGGGCAGTCGTCGCGGCAGGTCCGCAACTTCGGCGCGGCCGGGGTGTTCGAGGCCGCGTCGGCCATCTGCGTCGAGGTCGTCACCCCGGGCGGCAACTGGTCGAGCTACCCCGCGCACAAGCACGACGAGACGACCGCTCACGAGTGCGAGCTCGAGGAGATCTACTACTTCGAGGTCGCCCCCGGTCCGGCCGGGCAGCCCGGCCTCGGGTTCCACCGCACGTCCAGCTCCCCCGGGCACGACATCGACATCACCGTCGAGGTCCACGACCGCGACACCGTGCTCATCCCCTGGGGCTGGCACGGGCCGTGCGCCGCGGCACCCGGGCACGACATGTACTACCTCAACGTGATGGCCGGCCCCGGCGAGGAACGCGCCTGGAGGATCACCGACCACCCCGACCAGGCCTGGGTCCGCGACACGTGGGCGGACCAGGCCGTCGATCCCCGTCTCACCGGACACGGAGGCCACTGACATGAGCGCTGCGACCGGCGGCACCGTCCGGCTGACCGTCGCCCAGGCGACCGTGCGGTTCCTGGGCGCGCAGTACAGCGAGCGCGACGGCGTGCGGCAGAAGCTGTTCGAGGGCTGCTTCGGCATCTTCGGCCACGGCAACGTCGCCGGGCTGGGCCAGGCGCTGCTGCAGGCCGAGCTGACCGAGCCGGACCTGCTGCCCTACGTGCTGGGCCGCAACGAGCAGGCGATGGTGCACACCGCCGTCGCCTACGCCCGGGCGAGCGACCGGCTGAGGACGTGGGCGGTGTCCTCGTCCGTCGGGCCGGGCGCGACCAACATGGTCACCGGCGCCGCGCTCGCCACGATCAACCGGCTGCCGGTGCTGCTGCTGCCCGCCGACACCTTCGCCGACCGCGCGGCGTCGCCGCTGCTGCAGGAGCTGGAACGCCCCGACGCCGGCGACGTCACCGTCAACGACGCGTTCCGGCCCGTCTCGGCCTACTTCGACCGGGTCTGGCGCCCGGAGCAGCTGCCCGCCGCGCTGCTGTCGGCGATGCGGGTGCTCACCGACCCGGCCGCGACCGGCGCGGTCACCGTCTGCCTCCCGCAGGACGTGCAGGCCCAGGCGCACGACTGGCCGGTGGAGCTGTTCGCCGAGCGCACCTGGCACGTGGCCCGCCCGCGGCCGGAGACCTGGGCCGTGGAGCGCGCCGCGGAGCTGATCCGCTCGGCGCAGCGGCCGGTCGTCGTCGCCGGGGGCGGGGTGCACTACAGCGGCGCCACCGCGGCGCTGGCCGCGTTCTGCGCGGCCACCGGGATCCCGGTCGGGCAGAGCCAGGCCGGCAAGGGCACGCTGGTCTGGGACCACCCGCAGTGCCTCGGCGCGATCGGGTCGACCGGCACCACCGCGGCCAACGCGATCGCCCGCGACGCCGACCTGGTCATCGGCGTCGGGACCCGGTACTCGGACTTCACCACCGCGAGCCGCACCGCCTTCGCGCACCCCGACGTCCGGTTCGTCAACGTCAACGTGGCACCGATCGACGCCGTCAAGCACTCCGGGGTGTCGGTCGTCGCCGACGCCCGGGAGACCCTCACCGAGCTGACCGCCCTGCTGGCCGGCCACCGCGTCGACGAGGACTACGTCGCGGAGTACACCCGGCTCGACGCCGCGTGGACCGCGACCGTCGACGCCGCCTACCACCCGGCGGTCCCGGCGGCCGGCGCCGGCGGCCTGCTGACCCAGGGCGAGGTCATCGGGATGGTCAACGACCTGTCCGACCCGCGCGACGTCGTGGTGTGCGCGGCCGGGTCGATGCCCGGTGACCTGCACAAGCTGTGGCAGACCCGGGACGCCAAGGGCTACCACGTCGAGTACGGCTACTCCTGCATGGGCTACGAGGTCGCCGGCGGGCTCGGCGTGCGGCTGGCCTGCCCGGACCGGGACGTGTTCGTCCTGGTCGGCGACGGCTCCTACCTGATGATGGCGACCGAGCTGGCCACCGCCGTCCAGGAGGGCATCAAGATCATCACCGTGTTGGTGCAGAACCACGGGTTCGCCTCGATCGGCGCGCTGTCGGAGTCGCTGGGCTCCCAGCGGTTCGGCACCCGCTACCGCTACCGCTCGGCGCGGTCGGGCCGGCTCGACGGCGACGTCCTGCCGCTGGACCTCGCGGCGAACGCGGAGAGCTTCGGCCTGCGCGTGCTGCGGGTCGCCACCCCCGGCGAGTTCGCCGACGCGGTCAAGACCGCCAAGGCCGCCGAGGACTCCACCGTGATCCACGTCGAGACCGACCCGCTCGTCGGAGCGCCGGACTCGCGGTCCTGGTGGGATGTCCCGGTGTCGGAGGTGAGCGGGCTCGACTCCACCCGGGCCGCCCGCACCGTCTACGACGAGCACAAGGCGACGCAGCGCCCGTTCCTGCGCCCGAGCAGCTGAGGAAGAAGAGGACCATGACGAGCACGCTGCAGAAGACGCTCCACCACTGGGTCGCGGGAGCGCGGGTCGAGGGCACCTCCGGGCGGACGTCCGAGGTCACCGACCCGGCCACCGGCGAGGTCACCGCGCACCTGCCCCTCGCGAGCGCCGACGAGGCCGCCGCGGTGATCGCCGCCGCGAAGGCCGCGTTCCCGGCCTGGCGCGACACCTCGCTCACCAAGCGCACCCAGATCCTGTTCCGCTTCCGCGAGCTGCTCGACGCCCGCGCCCCGGAGCTGGCCGCGCTGATCACCGCCGAGCACGGCAAGGTGCTCTCCGACGCCGCGGGCGAGGTCGCGCGCGGCCAGGAGGTCGTCGAGTTCGCCTGCGGGATGCCGCACCTGCTCAAGGGCTCGGCGACCGAGAACGCCTCCACCGGCGTCGACGTGCACTCGGTGCGCCAGCCGCTGGGCGTCGTCGGGATCATCAGCCCGTTCAACTTCCCGGCGATGGTCCCGATGTGGTTCTTCCCGGTCGCGATCGCCACCGGCAACACCGTGGTGCTCAAGCCCTCGGAGAAGGTCCCCTCCGCCGCGCTCTGGATCGCCGAGCTGTGGTCCGAGGCCGGCCTGCCCGACGGCGTGTTCAACGTGCTCAACGGCGACAAGACCGCCGTCGACGCGCTGCTGACCAGCCCGGACGTCAAGTCCGTCAGCTTCGTCGGTTCCACGCCGATCGCCCGCTACGTCTACGAGACCGGCACCGCGCACGGCAAGCGCGTCCAGGCGCTCGGCGGGGCGAAGAACCACATGGTCGTGCTGCCCGACGCCGACCTCGACCTCGCCGCGGACCAGGCGGTCAACGCCGGGTTCGGCTCCGCGGGCGAGCGCTGCATGGCCGTCTCCGCGCTCGTGGCCGTCGGCGACATCGCCGACACCCTGGTCTCCAGGATCGCCGACCGGGCCCGCGCCCTGCGCACCGGCGACGGCCGCCGCTCCTGCGACATGGGCCCGCTGGTCACCCGGGCGGCCCAGGAGCGGGTGTCGGGCTACATCGACGCCGGCGAGTCCGAGGGCGCCACCGTCGTCGTCGACGGCAGGCAGGGCGAGTTCGACGCCGACGGGTCCGGCTTCTTCGTCGGCCCCACCCTGCTCGACCACGTCGGCACCGACATGACCGTCTACACCGACGAGATCTTCGGCCCGGTGCTGTCGGTGGTGCGCGTCGAGACCTACGCGCGCGCCGTCGAGCTGATCAACGCCAACCCCTACGGCAACGGCACCGCGATCTTCACCAACGACGGCGGCGCCGCCCGCCGCTTCCAGAACGAGGTCGAGGTCGGCATGATCGGCATCAACGTGCCGGTGCCCGTGCCGATGGCCTACTACAGCTTCGGCGGCTGGAAGAACTCGCTGTTCGGCGACACCCACGCGCACGGCACCGAGGGCGTGCACTTCTTCACCCGGGGCAAGGTCGTCACCACCCGCTGGCTCGACCCGAGCCACGCCGGGCTGAACCTCGGCTTCCCGACCAACACCTGACCTCACCCGCCGGGTGGCCGCCGCGCGGCCGCCCGGCGCCGGTGCACCCGGACACCGTCCGCCGCCGTCCGTCCGGCGTCCCGACCCACCCGGATCCGGCCACGCACCCTCGATGCGGAGGACCCATGACCACGCACGGAGCGACCGGCGCCCCCGCCGGACTGCCGCCCGACACCCGGGGACCGCACTCGTCGCGGCTCGGCCTGATCACGGTCGTCGCCACCTTCGGCGGGCTGCTCTTCGGCTACGACACCGGCGTCATCAACGGCGCCCTGGAGCCGATGAGCCGCGACCTCGGGCTCACCCCGCTCACCGAGGGCTTCGTCGTCAGCATCCTGATCTTCGGGGCGGCGGTCGGCGCGATCGTCGGCGGGTCGCTGTCCGACCGGCACGGCCGGCGGCACAACATCCTGCTGCTCGCGCTGGTGTTCATGGTCGGCACCGTCGGCTGCGTCCTGGCCCCGAGCTGGCAGGTCCTCGCCGTCTTCCGGTTCGTGCTCGGCCTCGCCGTCGGCGGCGCGTCGGCCACCGTCCCGGTCTACCTCGCCGAGATCGCCCCGGTGGAGCGCCGCGGCGGGCTCGTCACCCGCAACGAGGTCATGATCGTCTCCGGCCAGTTCGCGGCGTTCGTGGTGAACGCGGCCATCTACAGCGTCTGGGGCGAGGTCGACGCGATCTGGCGGGTCATGCTGCTGGTCGCGCTGCTGCCCGCGATCGTGCTGTTCGTCGGGATGCTGCGGATGCCGGAGAGCCCGCGCTGGCTGGTCTCGCGCGGCCGCGAGGAGGAGGCGCTGGCCGTGCTGCGCCAGGTCCGTTCCGACGAGCGGGCCCGCGCCGAGATGGCCGAGGTGCACCGGCTCGCCGACGAGGAGCGCGCCTCGCGCACCGGCGGGGCCACCGACCTGGGGGTGCGCTGGATCCGTCGGCTCATCCTCATCGGCGCCGGGCTGGGGATCTTCCAGCAGGCCACCGGCATCAACTCGATCATGTACTACGGCACCCAGCTGCTGGGTGACGCCGGCTTCTCGGCGAACGCCGCCGTCGTCGCGAACACCCTCAACGGGCTGTTCTCCGTGCTGGGCGTCACCGTCGGCCTGCTGCTGATCAACCGGATCGACCGCCGCACGATGCTGCTCGGCGGGTTCGTCCTCACCACGACCTTCCACCTGCTCGTCGGGCTGTCGGCGCTGCTGCTGCCGGACGGCACCGCCAAGGCCTGGTTCATCCTGGTGTTCGTCGTGCTGTTCGTGTTCTCCATGCAGGGCACCATCGGCCCGCTGGTGTGGCTGATCCTGTCCGAGATCTTCCCGCTGAAGATCCGCAGCCTGGCCATCGGCATCAGCGTGTTCGTGCTGTGGATCGCCAACGCGCTGGTCGCGCTGCTGTTCCCGCCGATGGTCGCCGCGATCGGCATCGCCAGCTCGTTCTTCGTCTTCGTCGCCCTCGGGCTCGCCGCGCTCGTCTTCGTCTACCGGGTGGTCCCGGAGACCCGCGGACGGTCGCTGGAGCAGCTCGAGGCCGAGTTCCGTACCCGCTACGCGTGAGCCCGACAGGGAGGGAGTGCACATGAGCGTGCTCGTCGCCGTCGCCGCCGGCCCGGAGGGCGCCGCCGCCCTGGCCGCCGGGGCCGCCGAGGCCGACCGGCTGGGCACCGACCTGGTCGTGGTCAACCTGACGCTCGACCCGCTGGGACCACTCCCGGCCGCGGCCGCCGTGCTGGAACGCCACGGCCCCGGCGACCGGGACCCGGTCGACGCCGTCCTCGACGAGATCGCCGAGCGCGGCGACGTGGCGCGGCTCGTGATCGGGCTGCGCCGGCGCAGCCGGGTGAGCAAGGCGCTGCTCGGCAGCGTGTCGCAGCGACTGCTGCTGGACAGCCCGGTCCCGGTGCTGGCCGTCAAACCGGAGGGAACCGCATGACCACCGAGATCGGGGTGGGCGTCGTCGGCGCGGGGTGGATGGGCCACCTGCACACACGCGCGTACGCCCGGCTACCGCACCACGTCACCGACCTGCCGCTGCGGCCGCGCCTGGTCACCGTCGCCGATCCGGTGGCCGCCGCCGGGGCGGACCACGTCGCCCGCTACGGCTTCGCCCGCGCCGTCACCGACTGGCGTGAGCTGGTCGCCGACCCCTCGATCGCGGCGGTGAGCGTCGCGTCGCCGAACAGCACCCACCGCGAGGTCGGTGTCGCCGTCGCCGAGGCGGGCAAACACCTCTGGATCGAGAAGCCGGTCGGGCTGTCCTCCAGCGACACCGCCGCCGTGGCCCGGGCGGTGCACGCCGCGGGTGTGCAGGCGACCGTCGGGTTCAACTACCGGATGGTGCCGGCCGTCGCGCGGGCGAAGCGGCTGATCGACGACGGTCGCCTCGGCACCCTCACGCACGCCCGGTTCCGGCTGCTCACCGACTTCGCGGCCGACCCGTCGGGGGTGCTGAGCTGGCGCTTCACCCGGGAGCACGGTGGCTCCGGGGTCCTCAACGACCTCGCGGTGCACGGCGTCGACCTCGTCCGTCACCTGGTCGGCGACCTCGGTGCGGTCGTGGCCGACGGCGACCGGTTCGTCCCCCGCCGCCCGGTCGCCCCCGCCGGGGCGAGCCAGTACGTCCGTGCCGCCGCCGACGCCCCCACCGGAGAGGTCGAGAACCTCGACTTCGTCTCGGTGCTGGGCCGCGCCGTCGGCGGGGCGATCGTGACGCTGGAGGCCAGCCGGGTCGCCGTCGGCGACCAGAACGACTACGGCTTCGAGATCCACGGCACCCGCGGGTACCTGTCGTTCGACTTCCGGCGCCCCGGCGAGCTCGTCGTCGCCGCGGGCGGGTCGTACGTCGACCAGCCCGCGACGACCTGGGCGGCCGCCCCCGGCGACGGCGACTTCGCGCTGTTCCAGCCCGGGGCCGGCAACCCCACCGGCTTCGACGACCTCAAGGTCTCCGAGTGCGCCGCGTTCCTGCGCGGGATCGCCGAGGGCCGGTCGGGCGGCGCGACGATCGACGACGCGCTGGCCGCGGCCCGGGTGCTCGACGCCGTCGCCGAGTCGGTGGACAAGCGCGCCTGGGTCGACCTGGGCTGAGGGCACCAGAGGGCTACAGGTCCAGCACGAGCCGCGCCGAGCGGGCCCGGGAGACGCAGATCATCATGCAGTCCCCCGCGGCCCGCTCGGCGTCGTCGAGCACGGAGTCGCGGTGGTCGACCTCGCCGTCGAGGACCCGGGTCTCGCAGGTCCCGCAGGTCCCCTCGGCACACGAGGACAGCACCGTCGCGCCCGCCCGTTCGACGACGTCGAGCACCGTCCGCTCCGGCGGGACCTCCAGCCTCACCCCGGTGCGGGCCAGCTCGACGGTGAACGCCTCCGCCCGGGCCGGCTCGCCGACCGGCTTCGGGCTGAACCGCTCCACGTGCAGCGCGCCGTCCGGCCAGGCCGCGCAGCGCTGCTCGACCGCGGCCAGCAGCGGCTCGGGGCCGCAGCAGTAGACCAGCGTGTCCTCGCGCGGGGTGCCGAGCAGGGTGTCGAGGTCGAGCAGGCCGACCTCGTCCTGCGGGGCGACGACGACCCGGTCGCCGAAGCGGGCGAGCTCGTCGAGGAAGGCCATCGACGCGCGGCGACGGCCGCCGTAGACGAGCTGCCAGTCGGCGCCCAGCGCGTCGACGGCGGCGACCATCGGCAGGATCGCGGTGATCCCGATGCCGCCCGCGACGAACAGGTAGCGCGGGGAGCAGGCCAGCGGGAAGTTGTTGCGCGGGCCGCGCAGCCGCACGGTGTCGCCCACCGCGAGCGCGTCGTGGACGTGCCGCGACGTGCCGCGCCCGGCGTCCTCGCGCAGCACGCCCAGCCGCCAGGTGGTGGTGTCGGCCGGGTCGCCGCACAGCGAGTACTGGCGGGCGGTGGCCCCGCCGCAGAGCAGGTCGGTGTGCGCGCCGGGCTGCCACGCCGGCAGCGGCGACCCGTCGGCGGCGCGCAGGGTCAGGGTGACCACGCCGTCGGACGCGGCGTCCTTCGCGACGACGGTCGCCTCGGTCTCGGTCTCCGCCCCGGGCGCCGGTCGGCGGCGCGGCGGCGACGCGGGCCCCGCCGTGGGGACCGGTGCGGCGAGCGCGAGCGGCATCGTCCGCCAGACGTACATGTTGGGTGAGCTGGCGTAGAACCGCGGCGTCGCGTCGAGGGTGAAGTCCCCGAGCAGCGGCAGCGCCTCCTCCAGGGCGATCCGCGCCTCCAGCCGGGCCAGCGGCGCGCCGAGGCAGCCGTGGACGCCCTCGCCGAAGCCGACGTGGCGCCCGGGCGGGCGGGTGACGTCGAACCGGTCGGGATCGGCGAAGCGGCGCTCGTCGCGGTTCGCGGCGCCGGGGACCAGCACGACCCGCGAGCCCGCGGCGAGGGTGACGCCGTGCAGGTCCACCTCGCGGCTGGTGGTGCGGGCGGTCAGCTGCAGCGGGGTCGCCCAGCGCATCGCCTCCTCGACCGCGGCCGGGACCAGCGACGGGTCCGCCCGCAGCAGCGCCAGCTGGTCGGGGTTCTCGGCGAGCAGCTTGAACAGCGTGGTCACCAGCCCGGCGGTGGACTCGACCCCGCCCAGGAACAGGATCATCATCAGGCCGCTGATCTCGGAGGTCGGGGTGATCTCCCCCGGGACGAACGGCTCGCCGTCGACGTCGGCGGTGACCATCGAGGTCATGAGGTCGTCGCGGCCGGCGCGACGACGGGACTCCAGCACGTCGACGAAGTACTGCTGCACCTTCGGGGTGGCGGCCTTCGCCTTCGGCCCCAGGTGCGGGGTGCCGGGGATCCGGTCCTTCAGCTCGTGGGTCCAGTGCTCGAGCTGCTCGCGGCGGGCACGCTCGGCGTCGCCCGCCTCGGCCCGGCTCGGGAAGCCCATGAGGTGGAAGAACACGTCGAACGGCATCGGCCAGGCCAGCTCACGGCCGACGTCGACCCGGTCGCGCCCGGCCCAGGAGCCGACGAGCTCGCGGACGACGCCGCGGATCCCCCCCTCCAGGCGGGCGATCCGCCGCGGCACGAAGAACGGCTGCACGACCCGGCGGACCTGGTCGTGGCGCGGGTTGTCCATCGACCCGATCGACCCCGGCGGGACGTGCTCGAGGCGCGAGTCGTCGATGTCCATGCCCTCGCAGCTGAGGAAGGTGTCGGCGTCGGTGATGGCGGCGCGGACGTCGTCGAAGCGGGTCAGGGCGTACCAGCCGTACCGCTCGCTGCGGTGGACCGGCTCCTCGTCGCGCATCCGCCGGTAGGTCCCGAACGGGTCGTCGGTGTAGAAGCTCGGGTCGAACGGGTCGTACTCGACCGCCGTCACGGGGGCCTCCTCGCAGCCGGATGGTTGAAGCGCTCCAATACAGTTGATTAGAGCGCTCTAACAACTCCGCGTCAATGCGTCCGAACAGGCGAGCGCGGGGTCAGGCCGCGGGCGGGGGCGCCGTCGAGCCGCGCACCACGAGCTCGGGGTCGAGGACGATCTCGCGACGCTCCGGCTCCTCGCCGCGCAGCCGGGCCACGCTGCGCTCCACGGCGAGCCGGGCCAGCTCGACCGGGTCCTGGCGCAGCGTCGTCAGCCCCTGCTCCGGCAGCCGGGCCAGCGAGCTGTCGTCCCAGCCGGTGACCGAGACGTCGCCGGGGACCCGGACGCCGTGCGCCCCGAGCCCCTCGGCGAGCCCGGCGGCGACGTCGTCGTTGAACCCGACGACGGCGGTCGGCAGCGTCGGCAGGCGCAGCAGCTCCCGGGCGGCGCGCACCCCGGCCTCCAGGCTGTCCCCGCCCGGCACGACCAGCCCGTCCGCGGCGAGGCCGTGCCGGCGCAGTGCGGTGCGGAACGCCGTCCGGCGCGCGGCGCCGATCGGGCCGGGGCCGCCGTCGACGTGAGCGATGCGGCGGTGGCCCAGCCCGGTCAGGTGGTCGGTGAGCAGCCGCAGCCCGGCCGTGTCGGAGGTCCGGACGACGTCGACGCCCGGGTCGGGCACCCGCCAGCCGACGACGGTGACCGGCAGCCGCCCGGCCAGGACCGGGACGCCGTCGAGCCCCGAGCCGAGCAGGATGACCGCCTCGCAGCGCAGGTCGAGCAGCGTCTCCACGGCGGTGCGCTCGTCGCGGCGGGGGGTCAGCGCGGACAGGAACAGCTCGTAGCCGCACGCCGCGGCGGCGTCGTAGAGGCCGTCGAGGAGCTCGGCGTGGAAGCGCCCGGACATCCCCAGCACGACGCCGAGCTGGCGCGAGCTGCCGCTGGCCAGCAGCCGGGCCCGGGTGTCGGGCCGGTAGCCGACGCGCTCGGCCGCGGCGAGCACGCGCTCCCGGGTCTCCGGGCGCGACCCCGGGGCGCCGCGCAGCACGATCGACACCATGGCGCGGGAGACCCCGGCGGCGGCCGCGACGTCGTCGAGGGTGGGGCGGCGGCCCGCCCGTCGGGCCGGGCGGCGGGCGGCGTCGGCCACGGCAGGCTCCTTGTCCGGTCCGGGGAGGCGGTCACCGTAGCAGTGGAGCGCTCCAACCCCGGCCGTCCGTCGCCCGCCCGGCCGGAGCGGGTGTGGACGCGGCCCCCCCGGAGGTACACCCCCGCCGGTCGGGGCACACTGCCCCGACCGACGGGCGAGGGGGAACCGGGTGACCGAACGGGTCGACGCCGTCGTGGTCGGGGCCGGGCACAACGGCCTCGTCGCGGCGAACCTGCTCGCCGACGCCGGCTGGGACGTCCTGGTCTGCGAGGCCGCCGAGGCGCCGGGTGGCGCCGTGCGCTCGGCGGAGATCACCGCGCCGGGCTTCGTCAGCGACCTGGCCAGCGCGTTCCACCCGCTCGGCGCCGCCTCACCGGTGCTGCGCGAGCTCGACCTCGGCGCGCACGGGCTGCAGTGGCGCCACGCCCCCGCCGTCCTCGCCCACCCCACCCCCGACGGCCGGTGCGCGATGCTGCACCGCCGCCTCGACGACACCGCCGCCGCGCTCGACGACGACCACCCCGGCGACGGCGACGCCTGGCGCGCGCTGGTCGCGCAGTGGGACCGGATCGGCGACGACGTCGTCGCCGCCGCGCTGCGCCCGTTCCCGCCGGTCCGGCCGGCATCCCGGCTCCTGCGCACGCTCGGCACCGGCGACGCCCTGCGGCTGGCCCGGATGCTGGTGCAGCCGGTGGCGCGGATGGCCCAGGAGCACTTCGGGGGCCGGGCCGCCCCGCTGCTGCTCGCGGGCAACGCCCTGCACACCGACCTCGGGCCGGACTCCGCGGCGGGCGCCGCCTACGGCTGGCTGCTCGCGATGCTCGGCCAGCGCGTCGGCTTCCCCGTCCCGGCAGGCGGGGCCGGTGCCCTGACCGGTGCGCTCGTCGCCCGGCTGACGGGCCGCGGGGGGCGGATCGACTGCGGACGGCCGATCCGGACCGTCCTGGTCGGACCGTCCGGCCGGGCCTGCGGCGTCGTGGACGCGGCCGGCCAGCGGGTCCTCGCCCGCCGGGCGGTGCTCGCCGACGTCGACGCGCCCCGCCTCTACCGCGACCTCGTCGGGGAGGAGCACCTGCCGGCCCGCTTCGTCGCCGACCTCGCCCGGTTCGACTGGGACTTCTCCACGGTCAAGCTGGACTGGGCGCTCGACGGTCCGGTGCCGTGGACCGCGCCGGGTGCCCGGTCGGCGGGCACCGTGCACCTCGGCGCCGACCTCGACGGCCTGCGCCGCTACGCCGCCGACCTGACCGCCGGCCGGCTGCCCGGCGACCCGTTCCTGCTGTTCGGGCAGATGACCAGGGCCGACCCGACCCGCTCCCCGCCCGGCACCGAGTCCGCCTGGGCCTACACCCACGTGCCGCGCGGCCTGGGCTGGGGCCGCGACGAGGTGCTGCGCTGGGCCGACCGGATGCAGCAGGTCGTCGAGGACCACGCGCCCGGGTTCGGGTCGCGGGTGCGGGCCCGCGCCGTCGCCGGGCCCGCGGACCTGCAGGGCCGCGACGGCAACCTCGTCGACGGGGCGATCACCGCGGGCACCTCCGCGGTGCACCAGCAGCTGGTGTTCCGGCCGGTGCCGGGGCTGGGCCGCGCCGACACCCCGGTGCCGGGGCTGTTCCTGGCCGGGGCGTCGGCGCACCCGGGCGGCGCGGTGCACGGCGGGCCCGGCGCCAACGCGGCGCGGGCCGCGCTGGCCGCGTCCGGGACGACCGGGGGGCTCTACCGCGGCGCGGTGCGGTTCGCCCACCGGCGGCTCTACGGCTGAGCCCCACCCTGCGGTCGGGTTTGGACCCGCCGGGACCGGACATACGGCAGCCCGTGAGCCTCGATCACCGACCCGACGTCCCCGGCAGCGACCACCGGGAGGGGCGACCCGGGCCGGGCACCACCGTCCTGGACCCGGTGCCCGCACCCGGAGGCCCCGCCGAGCCGTTCCCGGGCGGGGCCGGGGCCACCCTCGCGGCCGCCGTCGCCGCCGGTGAGCTCGACCTCCCGCTGCCCGGTTCCGGGGCGACCACGACCCGGTGGGCGCGGCTGGCCCGGATCGCACGACGCGACCTGCCGGTCGCGCGGCTCGCCGAGGGGCACGCCGACGCCGTCGCGATCCTCGCCGACCACCACCGCTCCCCCGTCCCGGGCGCCGGCTACGGGGTGTGGGCGTCGCGCTCCGGCGGCGGGGCCCGGCTCGACGGCGGCCGCGACGGGCTGCGTCTGTCGGGCACCGTGCGGTTCTGCTCGGGCACCCACCTGCTCGACCGGGCACTCGTCGTCGCCGGGACCGGGGACGGCACCCGGCTCGTGGACCTGGACCTGCGCGCCCCGCAGGTGGAACGGGTGACGGCCTGGCGGGCGGCCGGGATGGCCGCCAGCGACACCCACGACGTCGTCCTGCACGACGCGCCCGTGCCGGCCGAGGCCGTGGTCGGCGGGCCGGACGCCTACACCGACCGCCCCGGGTTCGCGCACGGCGGCGCCGGGGTCGCCGCGGTGTGGCTGGGCGCGGCCGCCGCGGTCGTCGACCACGTCGCGGCGCCGCTGCGCACCGCCGACCCGGACCCGCACCGGCTGGCCGCGCTCGGGACGGTGCACGCCGCCGTCGCCGCCGCGGACGCCCTGCTCGTCGTCACCGCCGCCCGGATCGACGCCGACCCCGCCACCGCCCACCACGACGCGGTGGCCACCGTGCGGGCCGCGGTGGAGCGGGCGTGCCGCACCGTGCTCGACGCCGCCCCGGAGATCGCCGGCGTCGCCGTGCTGGCCGGGTCGCCGCTGCTCACCGCGCGCCTCGCGGACCTGCAGATCTACCTGCGCCAGCACCACGGCGGACGCGACCTCGCCGCCCTCGGGCGCGCCCTGGTCACCCCGGCGACCTGATGGAACCCGTGCAGCCCCCGGACGTCTGGGAGCACGCGGCCGTGACCCTCGCCCGGCGCGGGCTCGACCCGTCGTCGTTCGGCCGCCTCGTCGTGGTGTGCGCCCACCCCGACGACGAGACCCTCGGCGCGGCCGGGCTCATGCGCGGGGTCGTCGCCGCGGGCGGCACCGTCGAGATCGTCCTGGCCAGCGACGGGGAGGCCGCCCTGCCCGAGGTCGGGTCGATCGACCGGGCCGGGCTGGCCCGCACCCGCCGCGCCGAGCTCGACGCGGCGCTGGCCGAGCTGGGCGTGCCCGCGACGGTGCACCGGCTCGGGCTGCCCGACTCGGCGCTGCGCGAGGACCAGCTCGTCGGTCCCCTCACCGGGCTGCTCGCCGGCGCCGACGCCTGGGCGAGCCCGTGGCGCGGCGACCCGCACCCCGACCACGCCGCGGTCGGCCGGGCCTGCCCGGAGGCGGCCCCGGTGACCGCGCACGGTTTCGGGTTCCCGATCTGGGCCCGCACCCGGATCGCGCCGACCGACCCCGGCGTGCCGTGGGACCGCGCCCACCGGCTGCCGCTGTCCGCCGGCGACCGCGCGGCCAAGCGCCGCGCGATCGCCGCGCACGCGTCGCAGTCCGCAGTGCCGCGCGGCGGGACCCGGGCGGTGCTGTCCGCGGCGACGCTCGCCCACTTCCACGGCGGTCACGAGGTCTACTTCCGGGAGCCGCCGCCCTCGGGGGCACCGCCGGAGCTGTTCGCCGGGCTCTACCGCGACGGCGCCGACCCCTGGGCCGTGCGCACGTCGTTCTACGAGCGGCGCAAGCGCGAGGTGCTGCTGGCCTGCCTGCCGCGGGAGCGCTACGCGCTGGCCGCCGAACCGGCCTGCGGGCTCGGCGAGCTGACCCGGGACCTGGCGGTGCGCTGCGACCGGGTGGTGGCCTCCGACGTGGTCGACGAGGCCGTCGCCGCCACCACCGACGCCCTCGGCGGGACCCCGGGAGTCGAGGTCCTGCGGGCCGACGTCGACGACGACCGGGCGGTCCCCGGCGGCGTCGACCTCGTGGTGCTCGCCGAGTTCCTCTACTACCTGCCCGCCGCGCGGGTGGGCGCCGTGCTCGACCGCATCGCGGGCGCGCTGGTGCCGGGCGGCGACCTGGTGCTGGTGCACTGGCGGCAGTGGCCCGCCGAGGCGCCCGCCGACGCCGCCACCGTGCACGCGCGGGTGGTGGCCGACGACCGCTTCGACACCCTCGTCGAGCACACCGACGAGCAGTTCCTCCTGCACGTGGTCCGGCGCCGGTGAGCCGGACCACGCGGCCGGGTGCCGCACCGTCCGCCGCGGGCGTGCTCGTCCCCGCCCACGACGAGGCGGGCACCATCACCGCCTGCGTCCGGTCCGTGCTGACCGCCCTCGACCACGCGCCCGGGCTCACCGCGCGGGCGCTGTGCGTGGTCGCCGACCGCTGCTCCGACGCCACCGCCGCGCTCGCCCGGGCCGCCGCCGCGACGCACCCGGCCGCGGCCCGGGTACGGGTGACGGTGCTCGAACCCACCGCCGGGGTGGCCCCGCTGCCCGGCTGCCGGTCCGCGCCGCGGCCGCACGAGGTCGCCGGGCCGGTCACGATCGGCGCGG
Organism: Pseudonocardia sp. TMWB2A; assembly: GCF_017312135.1. Lineage (NCBI taxonomy): Bacteria > Bacillati > Actinomycetota > Actinomycetes > Pseudonocardiales > Pseudonocardiaceae > Pseudonocardia > Pseudonocardia sp. TMWB2A. The sequence continues at coordinate 3,491,012 of NZ_QKQY01000002.1, read as the reverse complement.
TCCGCGAGCTCGCCGCCGTCACCCTGGCCGCGCTGCTCGCCGCCGACGGCGCCGCCCCGGCGACGACCTGGCTGCTCGGTACCGACGCCGACGGCACCGTGGCCCCCGGCTGGGTCGCCGCACACCTGGCGCTGGCCGCGGCCGGCGCCGACGCCGTCGCCGGTGGGGTGGTGCTCGACGTGCCCGGGCTGCCGCGCCCGCCCGGGGAGCCCGCGCCGCCCGAGCACCCGGTGTACGGCGCGAACCTGGGCGTGCGCGCCGACGCGTGGGCCGCGGTGGGCGGGTTCCCGCCGCTGGCCTGCGGCGAGGACCACGGGCTCGTCGCCCGGCTGCGGGCCGGCGGCTACCGGGTCGTCGCGGGTGCGCCCGCGACGGTGCGGACCAGCGCCCGCACCCGCGGCCGGGCCCGTGGCGGGCTCGCCGACCTGCTGCGCGACGCCGGTGCGGCGGCCCACCCGCAGGCCGGGCCGGGTGTCGGCGCGGGCGGGACGGGGCGGCCGGTCGCCTGAACGCGGCCGCCGGGGGTCAGCGCGGAGGCTCGTCGAAGTCGTCGGGCGTGGCGGTGTCGAGGAACCGGCGGAACGCCTCCAGCTCGCCCGAGCCCGTGCCCAGCCCCTCCACCACGACCGTCGACGGGTCGACCCCGGCCACGGTCAGCACCGCGTCGGCGACCACGATGTCGGCGCCGAGCAGCAGCGCCAGGACCACCGCGTCGCTGGTGCGCGAGTCGACGCGGGTGCCGTCGTCGAGGTCGAGCTCGGCGTGGAACACCGCGTCGCGCAGGGTGTGCACGCGGACCCGGACCAGGCGGCGGCCCGCGGCGCGCAGCACGGCGCCGATCAGGCGGTGCGTACCGGGGCGGGCGCTCTGCACCCCCTCCAGCGCGGCGGCCGCGGCCAGCGCCTCGGCCTCCCCCACCGCGACGACGACGATCCGCCCCGCCCCGGACGTCTCCTCCAGCAGGACGACCCGGCTGGTCGTGGCCGCGTCGGTGCCGACGGCCTTCACCCGTACCTGCGGCATCTGCGCACATCCCGTCCTCGGCGTCGCTCGGGGTACCCGCCGGGCGACGGTCCACACCCGCGCGGCGCGCGGGTCCGAACTCACCGGCCGGTACCGCGTGGACGCCGGGCGCGTGGGTACCCCGCGCGGATGACGACCCCCGACACCGCGGTGATCGACGTCGACGGCACGCTCGTCGACACGAACTACCACCACACCATCGCCTGGTCCCGCGCCCTGCGCCGGTTCGACGTCACGGTGCCGCTGTGGCGGCTGCACCGTGCGGTCGGGATGGGCGGGGACCAGCTGGTTCCCGCCGTCGCCGGTCAGGGGTTCGAGGACACCCACGGCGACGACGCCCGCGCCGCGTGGAAGGAGGAGTTCGACCCGCTGCTCGGCGAGGTCGTCGCCCTGCCCGAGGCGGCGGAGCTGCTCGTCGACCTGCGCGACGGGTTCGGGATGAAGGTGGTGCTGGCCAGCTCGGGCGATCCCGAGCACGTCGAGGCCTACCTGGACCTGTTCGGCGGAGGCGACCTCGCCGACGCCTGCCTCACCCGGTCCGACGCGCGCCGCACCAAGCCCGACCCGGACCTGGTCAAGGCGGCGGTGCGCCGGGTCGCCGGGTCGACCGCGTTCGTCCTGGGCGACTCCGAGTGGGACGTGCGCGCCGCCGCGGCCGCCGGGCACCCCGCCTACGCGGTGCGCACCGGCGGAGCGGGTGTCGACGAGCTGACCGCGGCCGGTGCCGTCGAGGTCCTCACCGACCTGGCCGCGGTGCGGCAGGCGATCCCGCGGATCCTGCGCGGCTGACCCGGCGCCGATTTCGCTGCACACCGTGCAGCGAGTTGGTAGCGTCGGCGGCGCCCCACCACGGACCGACCGACCCACCGCAGGGAGCCCCATGTCGAGTGACGCCGCCGCGCCCGGGACGACCGAGACGACCGGCTCGCCGGTCGGGCTGCGCAGCATCGTGCCCGAGGACCTGCTCGAACGGCCTCCCGGCTGCCCGTTCGACCCCGCCCCGGGGCTGGCCGCCCGCCGCGGTGGCGGCGCCGTGCAGACCGTCGAGCTGCGCAACGGGGCGCGCGCGTTCCTCGTCCTCGGTTTCGAGGAGGCCCGCGAGGTGCTGGCCGACACCCGGTTCAGCTCGGACCGCGTCCGCTACAAGGACGCCACCGCCCTGCAGCCGCACGAGGTCGCCGAGCTCGCCGCCGCGGCCGAGCGGGGCGAGCCGGTCCGGCCGGCCGACGTCGAGCGCACAGACGGCATGTTCGTCTTCATGGACCCGCCCGAGCACACCCGGATCCGCCGCCTCCTGCAGGGCCAGTTCACGGTGCGCCGGATGCGGGCGCTGACCGAGCGGATGCGGGCCATCGCCGACGAGCACATCGACGCGATGCTCGCCGCGGGCCCCGGCGCGGACCTGGTGACCGCCTACGCACTCCCGCTGCCGTCGCAGATGATCTGCGAGCTCCTGGGCGTCGACTACGCCGACCGGGCCCGGTTCCAGGAGAACACCGCGGTCGGACTCAGCTCCGCCTCGTCCGACGCCGACCGGGCCCGCGCCCTGGGCGAGCTGTACACCTTCCTGGCCGGGCTGGTGGCGCACAAGAAGGAGAACCCGGCCGACGACCTGCTGTCCGGGCTCGTGCACGACACCGACCCGCCGCTGCCGGACAACCAGCTCGTCGACATCGCGCTCGTGCTGCTCGGGGCCGGCCACGAGACGACGGCGAACATGCTCGGGCTGGGCGCGTTCGCCCTGCTGCGCAACCCCGCGCAGCTGGCCTTCCTGCGCGAGCACCCCGACCGCGTCGACGACGCCGTCGAGGAGCTGCTGCGCCACCTCAGCATCATCCAGCTCGGCGTGAGCCGGGTCGCCACCGAGAACCTGGAGGTCGGCGGGGTCACCGTCCCGGCCGGGTCGACCGTGGTCGTCGCCGTGCCGGAGGTCAACCGCGACCCGCGCACCGTCGAGGCCGGTGACGAGCTGGACCTGTCCCGCCGGCGCGTCCCGCACCTCGCGTTCGGGCACGGGGTGCACCAGTGCATCGGCTCGCAGCTGGCCCGGGTGGAGATGCAGGTCGGCTTCGAGCGTCTGTTCACCCGGATCCCCGGGCTGCGCCTGGCCGTCGAGGCCGAGCAGGTGCCGCTGCGCAACGAGATGCTGATCTTCGGTGTGCACGCGCTGCCGGTGACCTGGGGCTGAGGACCCGCCGTCCGGAGTGCAGGATGCCCGGGGTGGACACCTCCGACCGGACCCGGCCGCCGTCGCCCGGTGTGCGTGCGCGGCGCAAGCTCGCCACCCGCGAGGGGGTGCGCTCCGCGGCGGTCCGGCTGTCGGAACGGCACGGCCTCGACGGCGTCACCGTGGAGATGATCGCGCACGAGGCCGGGGTGTCGGTGCGGACGTTCTTCAACCACTTCCCCAGCAAGGAGGACGCGGTCCTCGCCGTCGTGCGTGTCCGGGCCGCGGACCTGGTCGAGGCGTTCCGCGCCCGGCCCGCGGACGAGCCGGTGCTCGACGCGGTGCGCGAGGCCGCGCTGGGCGTGCTCGCCGGCGACGACGGGGACCCGGACACCCGGACCGCGCTCCACCTGGCCCACCACGACCCGGCGTTGCAGGCCCGGCAGATGGCGGTCCTCCTGGAGCAGGAGTCCGCGCTGGCCGCGGCGATCGCCGACCGGGCACCCGCCGGGGACGCGCAGGTCCTCGCCGCGGTCGCGCTCGCCGCGCTGCGGGTGGCCCAGGCCCGTGGCCTGGCCTCCGGCGGCCCCGACCACGCGGCCCGGCTCGCCGCGGAGATCGACTCCGCGCTGCGGCTGCTGCGCGTCGACCCGCCGGGCGGGGGCACCGAACGCTGAGGCCCCGCCGTCTCCGCGCTGGCAGCATCGTCGTCGGCGCCGCGGTCGCGCGGCCGGTCCTCCGACAGCCGCGGGAGCACCCATGTCGATCATCGCCGTCGAGGAGCACTGGACCTCCCCCGCGCTGGACGCGGCACTGGCCGCCCTGCCGCCGGACCGTCGGGACCCCAGCACGGCCCTCAACGACATCGGTGACCACCTCGCGCAGCTGCACGACCTCGGCGCGGGCCGGCTCGCCGCGATGGACGCCCAGGGCGTCGACCTGCAGGTGCTCTCGGTCGCCCCGCCGTCGACCGGGCCGCTGGACCCGGCGGACGCGGTCGCGCTGTGCCGCGAGCTCAACGACACCGCCGCCGCGGCCGTCGCCGACCACCCGCGGCGCCTGCGTGCGATGGCGACCCTGCCCACCGCGCAGCCGTCGGCGGTCGCAGCCGAGCTGGAACGCGCCGCCGACCGGGGCCTGGTCGGGGCGATGGTCTACGGCCGCAGCGGCGACATCCTGCTCGACGACCCCCGCCTCGACGACCTGTTCGCCGTCGCCGCGGCACGCGCGCTGCCAGTGTTCGTGCACCCGCAGGTCCCGCCGCCCGCCGTGCGCGACGCGTCCTACTCCGGGTTCGGCGACACCACCGACCTGGCGCTCGCGACGTTCGGGTGGGGCTGGCACGTGGAGGCCGCCGTCGCGGTGCTGCGCCTGATCGCCCGCGGCACCTTCGACCGGCACCCCGGCCTGACCGTCGTGCTCGGGCACTGGGGCGAGCTGCTGCCCTACTGGGCCGACCGCGCGAACGGCGTCGCCCGGGTCGCCGGGCTGGAGCGCTCGGTGCCCGAGTACGTGCGCGAGAACATCGTGCTCACCTGCTCGGGGATGCTCGACCCCGCGCACCTGCGGCACACGCTGGCGGTGACGACGCCCGACCGGCTGCTGTTCTCCACCGACCACCCCTTCCAGCACCCGTCGCGGGCGGAGGTCGCGGGGTTCCTCGACGAGTTCACCGCCGCCGACCGCGACCTGTTCACCGAGGGCAACGCGCGACGGCTGTTCCGCATCGAGGGACCGGTCGGCCCGGACCGGTAGCGGCGGTGGTGTCGTCCGCCACCGGTGTGTCACGCGCCGTACGGGCCCGCGCGGGGTAGGGTGGGACACGGATCAGATCTGCCGACCGTCCCGGGTGTTCCACGGCCGGGTCGTACGGCGGGTCCCGGACACCGTCGACGGCCTGTGGCGCTTCCCGCAGCCGGACCGCCGACCTCCGTGACTGCGATCCCCCACCGGCCGGTTCGTGGTGCGGAGGGGCCATCCGGCCCTTCGTCACGTCGAGCACGTCCGGCCGCGGCCCCCAACGGGACGCGGCCACGGACCGGCGCCGCAGGACGTCGACAGGAGCAGTACGTGGCGCGAGGAGGCAGGCCCCGGACCGGGGCTCGCCAGGGCACCCCCCAGCGACGTCGCCGCCCGCGCGGCAACGACGTGATGTCGGTGCTGACGGGGGCCGCACGCGAGGTGCGGACGGCCCTGCGGACCGGCCGGGTCACCCCGGCCACCCGCACCAAGTTCCAGACGGTGGCGCTGCTGCTGCGCGACGAACGGGCCCGGGTCCGCGACCGGCACGACGACGCGAAGCGGGCCGAGACCCTGCAGCGTCTCGACGAGATCGCGAAGGCACTGGCGATGGACGCGGTCCGCGACGCGGGACTGCTGGCGCTGCTCGCCGACGACGCCGTCGTCTCCGACTCGGCGCGCGCGCTCAAGCGGGAGATGCTGCGCTCGGCCGGGATCGAGGTCGACGAGCCCGAGCCGGAGCCGGAGCCCGTCGAGGTCCCGCTGGTCCCGGCGAAGCCGCAGGTCGTGCCGCAGTCCGTGGTGGCCCGGCAGATGGCGAACCCGTTCCTCGCGCCCGACTTCTCCGCCGCGCCGCCGAGCGGCCCGCGCCCGACGCCGCTGACCGGCTGGGAGCTGCTCGGCCCGCTGCTGCGCTCCTTCGAGCGCGCCGGGGCGGGTGCCCCGGCCTGCATGGAGCTGCCCGAACCCTCGACCCGTCCGGTCCCCGGCGGGCGGGAGCTGATGCCGCACCAGGCGAAGCTCGTCGCCGCCGCGGAGGACGGGCACCGCACCTTCCTGCTCGCCGACGAGCCCGGCCTGGGCAAGACCGCGCAGGCGCTGCGCGCGGCGGAGGCGGCGAACGCCTACCCGCTGCTGGTCGTCGTGCCGAACGTGGTGAAGACCAACTGGGTGCGCGAGGCCGCGCTGTGGGCGCCGCGCCGGGCCGCGACCGCGATCCAGGGCAACGGCGACTCCGTCGACGGCTTCGCCGACATCGTCGTCGTCAACTACGAGGTGCTCGACCGGCACATCGGCTGGCTGGGCGACTTCGGGTTCCGCGGGATGGTCGTCGATGAGGCGCACTTCATCAAGAACCGCACCTCGCAGCGGTCCAAGCACGTCCTGGAGATCGCCGAGAAGATCCGGGCGTTCATCCCGCGGCCGCTGCTGATGGCGCTGACCGGCACCCCGCTGATCAACGACGTCGAGGACTTCCTGGCCATCTGGCAGTTCCTCGGCTGGATCGACGCGACCAAGCCGCGCGCCCAGCTGCTCGACGCGCTGACCGCGACCGGCATGACCCCGGCCGACGGGCTGTTCGAGCGCGCCGCCCGCCAGTGCGTCGTCGACATGGGCATCGTGCGCCGTCGCAAGATCGACGTCGCCGCGGACATCCCGGCCCGGCGCATCGCCGACCTGCCCGTCGAGATCGACGGCCCGACCGGCCGGTCCATCCGGGCCGCGGAGAAGGCACTGGCCCGGCGGATGGTCGCCCGCTACACCGCCGCGCTCGCCGCCCGCCGGTCCGGCCCGACGGTCGAGGGCATCGACCACGGCCTGGTCCGCGACGTCGCGGGCTGGGAGCAGAAGGACGCCGCGGAGGCGGGCTCCGGGGACAACGTGTTCACGATGATGCGCCGCCTCGGCCGGGCCAAGGCCGGGCTGGCGGCGGACTACGCGGTGCAGATCGCGCGCAGCGCGGGCAAGGTCGTGTTCTTCGCCAAACACGTCGACGTCATGGACGCCGCCGAGCAGACCTTCGCCAAGCAGGGCGTGCGGTACTCCTCGATCCGCGGCGACCAGACGCCGTCGGTGCGCCAGCGCAACATCGACGCGTTCGTGAACGACCCGGGCGTCGCGGTGGCGGTGTGCTCGCTGACCGCGGCGGGGGTCGGGCTGAACCTGCAGGTCGCCTCGAACATCGTGCTCGCGGAGCTGTCCTGGACCGCGGCCGAGCAGACCCAGGCGATCGACCGCAGCCACCGGATCGGACAGTCCGAACCGGTGACCGCGTGGCGGATCCTCGCCGCCCAGACGATCGACGCCCGGATCGCCGACCTGATCGACTCCAAGGCCGGCCTCGCGGCGGCGGCGCTCGACGGCGCCGACGACGTGTCCGGGTCGTCGGCCGACGTGCAGCGCGAGGCCCTGGTCGCGCTGCTCACCGAGGCGCTGGAGGCCGACCTGGCGGCGTGAGCGGCCGGGTCAGCTCGCCGGCGGCGTGTAGAACTGCAGGTCGTTGCCCTCGGTGTCGCGGAACGGGAAGATCCGTCCCCAGGAGTGCTCGCTGATGTCGCCCTGGACGTGGCCGCCGCGCTGCTTGAGGTCGTCCAGGGCCTCCTCGATGGACGTCTCCGGGTGGAAGCTGATCACGGCGCCGCCGTGGTCGGCGGTCTCCGCGGTCTCCCGGCCGTTGAGCCCGATGGTGAGGCCGCCGGCGTCGAGCTCGGTCCAGTCGTCGCTCTCCATCGTCACGGTCAGGCCGAGGACGTCCCGGTAGAACGCGGTCGCCCGCTTCATGTCGGTCACCGGTACCCAGACCGCTGCCACGTGCTTCGCCATGTCCACTCCGTTCCGCCGGCGTGCGCCGACGTGTCGCTCGACACCCTGTCCCCGGACGGCTACCCCGGGGCGGTGCGGCGAAACGACGGGCTCAGGCGGAGCCGCCGAGGTGCTCGGCGAAGTGGCGCTCCATCGCCCGGAACAGCCGGATCCGGTTCTCCGGGTTGGCGAAGCCGTGCCCCTCGTCGGTGGCGAGCAGGTACTCCACCGGCACCCCGCGCTCGCGCAGCGAGGCGACGATGTTGTCCGACTCGGCCTGCACGACGCGGGCGTCGTTGGCGCCCTGGGCGACCAGCAGCGGCGTGCGGATCCGGTCGACCATCGTGATCGGCGAGCGGGCCGCGAGGTCGGCCGCCTGCTCCGGCACGTCCGGGTCGCCCGCGTAGCGGTACCAGGCGTTGACCTGGTAGGGCCGGACGAACTCGGGCAGGGTGCGCATGAAGTTGGCCAGGTCGGAGATGCCGACGTAGTCGACGGCGGCGGCGAAGCGGTCCGGGGTGACGGTCACGCCGACCAGCGCGGCGTACCCGCCGTAGGAGCCGCCGTAGATGCCGATCCGGTCCGGGTCGGCCCAGCCCTGCCCGACGGCCCAGTCGCAGGCGTCGATCAGGTCGTCGTGCATCGCGCCCGCGAGCTCACCGATCGCGGCGGTGAGGTGGCGGCGGCCGTAGCCGGTGGAGCCCCGGAAGTTGACCTGCAGCACGGCGTACCCGCGGTTCGCGAGGAACTGGACCTCGGGGTCATGGCCCCAGGTGTCGTGCGCCCACGGCCCGCCGTGCACGACCAGGACCAGGGGCAGGCGCTCGCTGTCCTGCCGGGTCGTGCCGACGGGCAGGGTCAGGAAGCCGTGCAGCGGGAGGCCGTCGCGGGCGGTGAACGACACCGCGTCCATCGGCGCGAGGTCGGCCGGGTCGAGCTGCGGGTGACCGCGGAACAGCTCCCGGCTCTCCCCCGTGGCGTGGTCGTAGAGCCGGTACACGCCCGGCTCGCGGTCGTGGGTCCAGCCGGCGATCCAGAGCCGCCCGGACTCGTCGGAGGAGACCGACTCCAGCACGCCGTCGGACAGCGCGGACAGGGCCTCGTAGACCGGCGCGAACTCCGGGTCGAGGATCTCCAGGTGCGGCCGGTCCCCCACGTACCGGGCGGCGACGACCTCGCCGGTGGCGCGGTCGGTGAGCAGCGTCTGGGGCAGGCCGGGGCCGAGCATCCCCAGCGTGTCCAGGCTCCTCCCGTCCACCGCGGACACCACGGTCTGCTCGCCGGTCTCCCGGTCGATCCGGACCAACCGCAGGTCGTCGGAGTCCTGGTGGAGCCCCAGGAGCAGGCCGGTGCCGTCGGGGGTGACCATCTGCGGGTACACGCCGACCGGGTGCTCCGGGCCGCCGACGGTGAGCAGCAGCCGTCGCCCGCCGTCGGGGTCGACTGCGGAGAACTCGTAGTCGCCGGCCTCGGTCATGACCGAGTGGAACGCCGGGCGCCCCTCGCGGTCGGTCAGCCAGGTCTCGCGCAGCCCGGGCTGGGCCAGCTCCAGGGTGGTCTCCCCGGTCGCGAGGTCGACCCGGAACATGTCGATCGACATCGGGTCGGGGTTCATCCAGACCAGCACGGTGCCGGGGCGCTCGTGCGCCGGCTCGACCCCGAACACCCGCGAGCCCGGCGCCATCGGCGTGAGGTCGACGGCGGGCTCCCCGGGGGCGTCGAGGTCGACCCGGTACAGGTGCCAGTCCTCGTTGCCGTCGGTGTCCTGCTCGTAGAGCATCCAGCGCGGGTCGCCGGTCCAGTGGTAGCGGGAGATCCCGCGGCGGGTGTCGTGGGTGACCGCGACGGCGTCGGCGTGGGTCTCGTCGACGCCCCGGACCCAGAGGTTGCGCCGTCCGCGGTGCGACGCGAGGTAGGCGATGCGCGTCCCGTCCGGCGACAGCGACGGCCCGGCGAACTCCGGGTCGGCGAAGAAGTCCTCGAGGCTGATGCGGGTGCGGGTGGGTGTCCGGGTCATCGGTGCGTGGGTCATCGGTGCCTCCTCACGGAGCCGGGGACCGTCCCCGGTGCCTGGGGGCCATGGCACCGTCGGCCGTCGCGGCACACTCCAGCGATCGTGACCCGGGTCACCCGCCGGCGCGGGGTGCGGCGGTCTCCCGGGTCCGCTCGGGCGCGAGCCGGGCGATCGCCGCGGAGGAGCCGAGTCCGTGCAGCAGGACGCTCCCGGCCACGCACAGCACCGTCGCGATGAGGATGGTGTCGGCCGGGTCGCCGTCGGGCAGCCCGTTGAACGCCAGCAGGCCGAACACGATCGTCGTCGTGCCGCGGGGGCCGAGCAGGCCCGCGAGCAGCCGTTCGCGGGCACCCAGACCGCTGCCGACCAGGGCGAGCGCGACCGGGACGATCCGCAGCACGGTCAGCGCGAGCACGCAGAACACCAGGATCGGCAGGTCCACGGCCGAGGCGAGGTACACCCCGGCGATGCCGACGACGAACCACATCGCCGCGGTCAGGATCGCCGTCACGTCCTCCAGCAGCACGAAGTCGCGGCCCATCGCGACCGCCGCACCGCCCGCGGCGCGGACGCCGCCGTCGGTGCCGCGCAGCCGCCGGGCCAGCAGCACACGGTGCACGTACCGGAACGCGATGCCGCACACGAACGCGGCGACGAAGCCGTTCCCCCCCAGGCCGAGCGCCGCGGTGTAGGTGGCGACCGGGGCGATCAGCACGACGGTCCGCCGGGACCGGTCGGTCGTCGCGCCGCGCACCGTGGCCAGCTCCAGCGCCCCGCCGAGCACGGTGCCCAGCAACAGTCCGACGACGATCGCGGTGACCGCGTGCGGCACCGCCGTGGACAGCGCGTGCCACGGACCGGAGCCCTGCGTGGCCGCACCGCCGGCCAGGGCGAGCGCGACCAGGAAGACCGGCGAGACGATGCCGTCGTTGTAGCCGCCCTCGACGTTCAGCGCGCTGCGCAGCCGGGCGGGCAGCCGCCGGTCGCGCACGACCCGCTCGCTGGAGGCGAAGTCGATCGGGACCACCACGCAGGCGAGCACCAGCAGCACCGGCCAGGGCAGCGCGGGGAACAACAGCCCACCGACGACGACGGTGGCGAGGATGCTCAGCGGCATCGCGACCAGCAGCATCCGGGCGGCGGTCCCCGGCGCGCGCCCCCACAGCCGCCCGCCGCGGACCTCGGTGGCGTCGACGAACAGCAGGACGGCCAGGATGATCTCGGCGACGCGCTGCGCGGCGGTGGTGTTCAGGACGGCCCCGACGGACCCCTCCACCGTCAGCCCGACGACCGCCCCGGCCGCCACCATCACCGCCGGGACGGCGATGTTCCAGCGCTCCAGCCGTCGCGCGGCGAGGGCACAGAGGACGGCCGCGACGGCGGCGGCCAGCAGGGTCGGGATCATCGTGTCGTCCGGGGTGTCGGCGCGGTGCGGGCCGTCCCGACGCTAGCGAGCACGGCCCCACCGTCCCGGCGGGTGTGACGCGGCGGACCCCGCCCGCCGTCGATACCCGCCACCCGGCGGGTCGGCACCCGCCCGGCGGCGGCCCCGGTCCCGCCCACGGCGGGTGCCGGTCCCCCGGGCCGCGCGGCCAGGCTCGGGGCTCCGACACCGACGGGGGCCCGCACATGACCACGACCACGACCCGACCGGCACCGGCCGGTCCCCCGGTGGCGGCGTCCGGCCCGCCGGTCCGGCGCACCCCGGTGCGGGCGGTGTCCGCGCTCGTCGTCACCGTGGCGGGGGTGGCCTGCCTGGCCGAGGTCGTCCTCGGGGCGCCGCCGGTCACCGCCGTCGACGACGCGTTCGGGCTGCTGGGCGTCCCGACCGGGCCGAGCCTGCTCGTCGGGCTCGCGTTGCTGCTGCTGGGCGCGGCGCTGCGGGCCGGCAGGCGTGCCGGGGCGGGGGTGCTGCTCGTGCTGCTGGTGGTCTCGGCGCTCGCCGGGCTCGACCCGCCCACCGGGACGGCGGCGGTGGCCGTCCCCGCGCTGTGGGCGGCGACGCTGGTGGCGCGGCGCGCGGAGTTCGGGGCCCGGGTCGCGCCGGGCGCCCGGCGTCGCGCCGCGGTCGTGGCCGTGGCCGGGCTCGGCGCCGCGGTCGCGGCGGGCTGGCTGCTGGCCCCGGGCGCACCCGGCGCCCCGGCCGGGGCGTGGCCGCGGCTGGTGTGGGTGGCCGACCGGCTCACCGGCGGCGCGTTCGAGCTGACCGCCGCGGGTGTCGACGACGGGTGGCTGCCCGCCGCGCTCGACCTGGTGGGCGGCGCGGTGCTGGTCGCGGCGCTCGCGACGTTCCTGCGCGGGGCGCGGGCGCACGGCACCGCGACCGCCGGGGACGAGGAACGGGTGCGTGCGCTCGTCGCCGGCCACGGGGGTGCGGACCCGCTGGCCTTCTTCGCGACGCGCCGCGACAAGCGGGTCGTGTTCTCCCCGGACGGCCGCGCGGCCGTCGCGTACCGGGTGGTCGGCGGGTCCTCGGTCGCCGCGGGCGACCCGGTCGGCGCGCCGGGACGGTGGCCCGGCGCCGTCGACGCCTGGCTCGCCGAGGCCCGCCGCTACGGGTGGCAGCCCGTGGTGCTCGCGGCCGGGGAGCGGGGTGCGGCGCTCTACCGGCGGCACGGGCTGCGGGTCCGCCGGATCGGGGACGAGGCCGTGGTCGACCTGCCGCGGCTGCTGCACACCGGGGGCCGGGAGGGCCGGATCCGCCGCGCGGTGCGCCGGCTGTCCGCCGAGGGCTGCCGGGCGACGGTCCGGCGGGTCCGCGACGTGCCGGAGGCCGAGCTGGCCGCCGTCGCCGGCCGGGCGGAGCGCTGGCGGCACGGGCCGACCGAGCGCGGGTTCTCGATGGCCTCGGGCCGGGTGGGCGACCCCGCAGACGTCGACGTCGTGCTGGTCGAGGCGACCGGGCCGGACGGCGCTCCGTGCGCGGTGCTGACGTTCGCGCCCTGGGGCACCGACGGGGTGTCGTTGGACGTGATGCGGCGGGCTCCGGGCTCGCCACCCGGCATCATGGAGTTCATGATCGGTCAGCTGGCCGCGGCCGGTCCCGCGCACGGGATCCGGCGGGCCTCGCTCAACTTCGTGCTGTTCCGCGAGTCGCTGGAGACCGGCGGGCGCCTGGGTGCCGGTCCCGTGCAGCGCGCCCGGCGGGCCGTGCTGCGGGCCGCGTCGTCGTTCGTGCAGCTGGAGTCGCTGCACCGCTTCAGCCTGACCTTCGAGCCGGAGTGGACACCGCGGCTGCTGTGCTGGTCGGGCGGCACGGCCCGGGCCGCCGTGGCCGCCGCCGCGGCGGAGGGCTTCCTGCCGCTGCCCCGGCCCGCGGTCCGCGGCCCGGGACGTCCTCCGGCCCCGGCCTGCGGTCCCGGGCCGTCGGCGCCGCGGCGTGCCTCCCACCCCGCCGTCGCGACCCGGGTCGACGACCTCGCCGCGCTGCGCCGGGAGCACGCCGGGCTGGACCGCGACGTCCGCACCGGCCGCCCGGCGACGGTCGTGGGCCGGGTGCGGGCCCGCCGCACCTTCGGCGCGCTGGCGTTCGCCACGCTGCACGCCGGTACCGGGCGGATCCAGGTGATCGTCGACGAGACCACCACCGGCGCCGACGCGCTCACCGGGTGGAAGGCCACGGTCGGGCCCGACGACCTCGTCCTGGTCCACGGCGAGGTCGTCACCTCCCGCTCGGGTGAGCTGTCCGCACTGGCCGGATCCTTCACCCGGCTCGCGGGCGCGGCGCACCCCGCACCCGCCGACGCACTGGCCGACGCCGCCGAGCAGGCCCTGCTCACCGCGGGCTTCGCCGCGTCGGCGGTCCCGCCGGTGCACCCGGCGCTGCCCGGTGGCGCCGGGCCCGCCCCGGACGGGGTGGTCGAGCGGCTGTTCCACATCGACCGGTCCGCCCGCCCGGTGCTGCACCTGCGGGCGTCGCTGGCCGACGCGCACGCGCTGTGGTCGGTGCTGGACCGGGTCGCCGACGCCCTCCCCGCGGCCGGTGCCGTGACCGGGGGGCCGGTACCCGTGGTGGAGACGGCGCCGCCGGTCGCGACGGAGCCGCTGGCCCGCCCCCGCGACGACGCCCCGGACACCGCCGACGCGTGGCGGGTCACCCTCGACGGCCACGAGGTCGCCGCGGCCGCCACCGGGCTGACCGACCCGGCGCTGCTCGGCGGGGCGCTCGGGACCGGCCCGGCGGCCGCGGTGTTCGACCGCGGGGTGCTGCCGTTCGCGACGGCCCGCGCCGACCTCGCGGCGCTCGCCGCCCTGCCCGCGCTCCCCGCGCTCCCGGCGCTCCCGGCAGGGGACGACGCCCGGTGACCGTGACCCCGCTCCCGCCGCCCCCGGTGCCCGCGACGACACCGCTCGACCTGTCGCTCGTCGCCGGGACGCTGCCGCTGGTGATCTCGGTCGCCGGGGTCCTCGCGGCGGCGTTCCTGCTGTGGCCGCGCGGGCCGCGCTGGTGGCGACCGGCGCTGCTCGCGGTCGTCGTCGCGGCGGCGCTGCCCGCACTGGCCGCGTTCGTCCTGAACGACCTGTGGCGGCCGATCCCCGACCAGCTGCCCGCCCGCCTGTTCGTCTGGTCCGGGGTGGCGCTCGCGGCGCTGCTCGGCGGGGTGCTCGTGCTGCGGCGCGGCGGACGCGCCGCCCGCCTGCTGGTCGTGCCCGCGGTGCTGCTCGTTCTCGCCACCAGCGGCGTCAAGGTCAACGCGATCTACGGCTACTACCCCACTCCCCGGCAGCTGCTCGGGCTGCCCGAGGCGAACGCGCTGGACCCGGCCCGCATCCCGCCCCGCGCGGGCGGCGCGGTCACCGCGGCCCGGTGGGTGCCGCCCGCGGACCTGCCGGCCCACGGCGGCGTCGCCCGGATGGCCATCCCCGGCACCGTCTCGCGCTTCCCGGCCCGGCCCGGGGTGGTCTACCTGCCACCGGCCGCGCTGGTCCGCGGCGGGCCGAGGCTGCCGGTGCTGGTCCTGGTCGCGGGCGCACCGGGCGGCCCCGCGGACTGGCTGACCGCGGGGCGGCTCGCCGCGGTGCTCGACGAGTTCGCCGCGGCGCACCGCGGGCTCGCCCCGGTCGTCGTGGTGCCGGACGCGACCGGCGGCACCTTCGACAACCCGCTGTGCATGGACTCCCGGCGCGGCGCCGCCGAGACCTACCTGCGCCGCGACGTCCCGGACTGGATCCGGCGGACGTTCGACGTGGACCCCGACCCGCGGAGCTGGACGATCGGCGGCTTCTCCTACGGCGGGACCTGCGCGCTGCAGCTCGCCGTGCGCGCCCCCGAGGTGTACCCGGCGTTCCTCGACGTCGGCGGTCAGGACCAGCCGTCGCTGGGCACCCGGGAGGAGACGGTGGGTGCGCTGTTCGGCGGCGACGACGCCGCGTTCCGGGCCGCCGACCCGCAGGAGCTGCTGCGCACCCGTCGCTACGACGGGGTGAGCGGCACCGTCGTCGTCGGCGCGGACGAGGGCGGCGACGTGGAGCGGGCCCGGCGGCTCGCCGAGCTCGCCCGCACCTCCGGGATGGACGTGCGCTACCTGGTCCTGCCGGGCGGGCACTCCTGGGCGGTCGCGACGGCCGCGCTGCAGCTCGCGCTGCCCGGCGTCGCCGCCCGCGGTGGTCTGGTCCCCGGCCCGCCCCGATGAGCGACCGAGCAGGATGGGGCGGCGCCGGCGGGACACGCGGCGGGATCGGCACGGACGGGCGGGGGACGGCGATGATCCGGGTGGTCGTGGTGGACGACGAGGCCCTGGTGCGGTCCGGGTTCACGATGATCCTGCAGGCCGCGGGCGACATCCGGGTGGTGGCGACCGCGACCGGCGCCGACGCCGAGCGGGAGATCGCGCTCGCCCGGCCCGACGTCGTCCTGCTCGACATCCGGATGCCCGGGGTGGACGGGCTGACCGTGCTCGACCGGGTCCTCGCGGCGGGCGACGCCCCCGCTGTGGCCATGCTGACGACCTTCGACACCGACGAGTACATCGAGCAGGCGCTCGCCGCGGGCGCGTCGGGGTTCCTGCTCAAGGACACCGACCCCGACCAGCTCGTGCAGTCGGTGCGGGCGCTCGCCGCCGGTGCGGTCGTCCTGTCCCCGGGCGCGGCCCGGCCCGTCGTCGGCGGGCGGCTCTCGGCGGACCGCCGCGCCGCCGAGCGCGACGTCGCGGCGCTGACCGACCGCGAACGCGACGTCCTGGCGCTGGTCTCGGAGGGACTGTCCAACGCCGAGATCGGCCGGGAGCTCTACCTGTCCCCCAGCACGGTGAAGGACCACGTCAGCACCCTGCTGGGCAAGCTCGGGGTCACCAGCCGGGTGCGCGCGGCGCTGCTCGCCCAGCTGGCCGGCCTCCGCCGCCCCGGCGACGACGCGTGAGCGTCCCGGCGCGGTGGCGCGGCCCGGCGCTCACGGTCGCGACCGAGGTGGCGCTGTTCGCCGTCGCCGCCCTGGACTCGCTGCTCGAGATCACCGCGTCGGACCGGGCGTGGCCGTGGGTCGCGGCGGGACTGGCACTGCTCGGCGTGCCGCTGCGCCGGCGGTACCCGGTGCTGGGGTTCCTCGCGACGCTGCCGGGCCTGGTCACCTCCTACGCCCTGATCGCGACCCTGGTGACGCTGTACACGCTGGCCCGGGGCACCTCGAACCGGACGCTGGTGGTGCTCGCCGCGACGGCCACCGCGGTCGGCGCGGGCATCACCTTCCCGGTCCGGCTGGACCTGCTCGACCGCCAGTCGCTGCTCGACCTGGTCTACGGGATCATGTCCGGGGCCGCCCCGGCCGCGCTCGGGCAGCTCGTGCGCGCGCAGGACTCGCTGCGCAGGCGGCTGCGCGAGCTCGCCGACTCCCACCGCGTCGAGCAGGACCTGCGCGAGGAGCAGGTGCTCGAACGCGAACGCAACCGGCTCGCCCGGGAGATGCACGACGTCGTCTCCCACCAGGTGTCACTGATCGCGGTGCAGGCGGGGGCGCTGCAGGTCGGGGCGGTCGACGACACCACCCGGGAGGCGGCCCGCACCATCCGCAGGCTCGGGGTGTCCACACTCGACGAGCTGCGGCACATGGTGGCGGTGCTGCGGGCGCCCAGCGGGGACGGGACGCCGCTGGAGCCCCAGCCCGGCCTCGCCGAGCTGGCCGCGCTGGTGGCGGGCGCCGGCGTCGACGCGGAGCTGGCGCAGGAGCCGGGCATCGACCTGGACCCGCACGCGCAGCGGGCGGTGTACCGGACCGTCCAGGAGGGACTGACCAACGCCCGCAAGCACGCCCCCGGCTCCCGGGTCACCGTCCGGGTCGCCCGGGCCGGCGGGCGGGTGACGACGACGGTGCACAACACCCGCCCGGACCGCGGGCCGCTGGGACTGCCCGGGTCCCGCCAGGGCCTGGTCGGGCTGCGCGAGCGCGCCGAGCTCGCGGGCGGCGAGCTCTCCGCGGGCCCCGACGACGACGGCGGCTTCCGCCTGGCGCTGCACCTGCCGCTCCCCCGCCGGAGCTGAGGCGGACCCGCCACCCGGAGGGGGCCGGTCCCCGCCGGACGGCGGACCGCTCCGGCACCCCGGCCGGTCCCCCGCACGCCCGGCACCCGGTGGACTGGGGGTCCGGCCGGGGCCGCCCCCGGGATCGCGGCCGGGAGCACAGGGAGACGACCGCACGATGCACTACCTCCTCCGGCACGCCGCCGCCCACCGCGGGCTGCTCGCCGCGGGCCTGGTCCTGGCGCTGCTCGGCAGCGCCGCCGGCCTCGCCCAGCCACTCGCCGCGCAGTCGGTGATCGACTCGCTCGGCGGGGGCGGCTCGCTGCTCGTCCCGGTCGTCCTGCTCAGCCTGCTGGTGCTCGGCAGCGCGGTCGCGAACGGCGTCAACAGCTACCTGCTCGACCGCACCGGCGAGCACGTGGTGCTGAGCATCCGGCGGCGGCTCGCCGCGCGGCTGGTCCGCATCCGGGTGCCCGAGCTCGACACCCGCGCCCCCGGTGACCTGGTCACCCGCGCGACCTCGGACACCGGCCTGGTCCGCCACGCGACGACCTCGGCGCCGGTCACCCTGGTCAACGGTGCGGTCGGCATGGTCGGGGCGCTGGTGCTGATGGCGGTGCTCGACCTGCGCCTGTTCGGCGTGACCGTCGCGGTGCTGGTCGTGGTGGGTGCCCCCGCGGCGCTCGTGCTGCCGCGCATCCGCCGGGCCACCGAGCAGGCCCAGTCCGCCGTCGGCACCGTCGGGTCCGTCCTGGACCGGGTGCTGGGCGCGGCCCGCACCGTGAAGGCGTACGGGGCCGAGCGCCGCGAGCAGGCCGCCGTCGACGACGCCGCGACCGCCGCGTTCCGGGCCGGTGTGGTGCAGGCGCGCTGGGAGGCGCTGCTCGTCGCCGGGGCGGAGTTCGCGTTGCAGGCGTCGTTCCTCGTGGTGCTCGCCGTCGGCGGCGGGCTGGTCGCGACCGGCGCGCTCACGGTGTCCACGCTGGTCGCGTTCCTGCTGTACCTGTTCTACCTGGCCACGCCGCTGACCGAGCTGGTGTCGGCGGTGGGGACGCTGCAGCAGGGACTCGGCGCCGCCCGCAGGCTCGCCGAGGTGGAGGACATCCCGGTCGAGGACGACGTCGACCCCGGCGCGTTCCCGGTCCCGCCGCGGACCGGACCGCCGTCGCTGGTGTTCGACGACGTCCGCTTCGCCCACCCGGGCCGCGCCGAGGTGCTGCGCGGGGTCGGGTTCGCCGTCCCCGCCGGGTCCCGGGTCGCGCTGGTCGGGCCGTCCGGGGCGGGGAAGTCGACGCTGCTGTCGCTGCTGCTGCGCTTCCACCCGCCGACCGGCGGGACCGTGACCGTCGACGGGGTCGACCTGGCCGCGGTCCCGCGCGCGACCTGGCGGAGCCGGGTCGGTGTGGTCGAGCAGGACTCGCCCGTGCTGGACGGGACGCTGCGGGAGAACCTGCTGCTGGGCGCCCCGGACGCCACCGCCCCCGCACTGGCCGAGGTGGTGTGGGCGACCCGGCTCACCGAGCTGGTCGAACGCCTGCCCCGGGGGCTCGACACCCCGCTCGGGGCCCGCGGGGTCACCCTGTCCGGCGGGGAGCGGCAGCGGGTCGCGATCGCCCGCGCGCTGCTGCGCCGGCCGGGTCTGCTGCTGCTCGACGAGGCGACCGCGCACCTGGACAGCGGCACCGAGGAGGCGCTGCACGAGCTGCTGTCCGGGCGCCGTACGGGGGCGACGGTGCTGGTCGTCGCGCACCGGCTGCGCACCGTGCGCGACGCCGACGCCGTCGTGGTGCTCGACGGCGGCCGGGTCCGCGCGGTCGGCACGCACGAGGAGCTGCTGGCCTCCGACGAGCTGTACCGCTCGCTGGCCGCCGCCCAGGCCGTCGGCGCCGGGGCCTGACCCGGCGGTGCCAGGGCCGTGCGTGCCGCGTGCGTGCCCCGCGCCAGCGGCCGGGCGCAGTCTCGGGTCACGACCTCGACGACGGAAGAAGGCGATCGGTGTGGACGACGTGGTGATCGTGGGAGCGGGCCCGGTCGGTCTGCTGCTCGCCTGCGAGCTGGGTCTCGCGGGCTGCTCGGTGACGGTGCTCGAACGCGAGCCCGGCGGGGAGAACCCCTGGCGGACCGCGCCGCTCGGGATGCGCGGGCTGACCGCGGCCTCGGTGGAGGCCTTCCACCGGCGAGGGCTGCTGCCCGCGCTGCGGGAGGCGGTCGGCCCGACCCCGGCCGGCTTCGGCCCGGACCCCGCGGCCGACGACCGCACCGACCCCGGTGCCGAGGCCGGGGACGGGGTGCTGCCGCCGCCGCGGGCCGGGCACTTCGCCGGGATCATGCTGGGCGGGGTCGAGCTCGACGAGACCGCGCTCCCGCCCCGGCTCCCCACCCCGGCCACGGACCGGCTGATGATCCACCTCGCCGACGTCGAGGGGATGCTGGCACGGCGCGCGGGCGAGCTCGGGGTCCGGATCCTGCGCGACACCCCGGTCACCGGCCTCGACCAGGGCGACGACGGGGTGGTCGTGCACAGCGGCACCGGCACGTTCCCCGCCCGGTGGGTGGTCGGCTGCGACGGCGGCCGCAGCGCCGTCCGGCGGCTCGCCGGGTTCGACTTCGTCGGCACCGAGCCGCAGTTCACCGGCTACGTGCTGCACGCCAGGGTCGACGACCTCGACAAGCTCGACCGCGGCTTCACCCTGACCCCGCAGGGCATGTACCTACGGATGCCCACCGACGGGCACCTCGGGATCATGGACTTCGACGGCGGTGCCTTCGACCGCTCGCGGCCGCCGACGCCCGAGCACCTCCAGGAGGTCCTGCGCCGGGTGTCGGGCACCGACGTGACCCTGCTCGAGGTGTGGAACGCCTCCAGCTTCACCGACCGCTCCATGCAGGCGACGACCTACCGGCGGGGACGGGTGCTGCTCGCCGGCGACGCCGCGCACATCCACTCCCCGCTGGGCGGGCAGGGCCTCAACTCCGGCCTGGCCGACGCGCTGAACCTGGGCTGGAAGCTGGCCGCCACGGCGCGGGGCACCGCCCCGGACGGCCTGCTCGACACCTACGACGACGAACGGCACCCGGTCGCGGCCGCCGTGCTCGACTGGTCCCGCGCCCAGGTGGCGCTCATGCGGCCCGGCCCGCAGGCCGCCGCCCTCCAGGCGGTGGTGCGCGACCTGCTCACCACCCGCGACGGCGCGGGCTACGTCTACCTGCGGACCTCCGGCGCGGGCCTGCGTCTCGACCTCGGCGACGCACACCCGATGGTCGGGCGGGTCGCGCCGGAGTTCCGCCTCGCCGACGGCACCTGGCTCGGTGAGCTGACGACCACCGGCTCGGGTGTGCTGCTCGACCCGGGGGCCGACCCCGCACTGGGCACCGCGGCGCGCGGCTGGGCGGACCGGATCCGCCGCGTCACCGGCCCGCTGCGCGACGACCTCGGCACCGGCACCGTCCTCCTGCGCCCCGACGGCGTCGTGGCCTGGGTCGGCGGGGACCGGCCCGATCCCGCGGCGTTCGGGCGGGCGGCCCGCCGCTGGTTCGGGGAGCCGGCCGCCTGACCGGGGGCGTGCCCCGGCGGGCGGACCGCCGGGGCACGCCCGGCTCAGTTGCCGACGCCGTCGAGCAGCCAGTGGTAGCGCAGCCGCAGCGCCCGTTCGGTGCTGGCCAGGGCGGCCGCGAGACCGAGCGCGATGTTGAGCCAGATCGGCAGGTGAACCGGCGACTCGAACACCCCGACCGCCGCCGCGACCGGCGGGATCCGGCTGAGCGGCTCCAGCAGCTGCAGCAGGTTCAGCCCGACGCCGACGACCAGCGCCACCACCGACACGACTCCGAGCACGCGGCTGAGCGACGGGTGCTCGCGCTCCAGGCGGGCCCGGCGGCCCTCCGCCGAGCGCGGGTCCGGGACGAGCTGCCGGACCGCACCGGCCGCGGTGACGTACCGGCAGCGCTTCACCCCGAACCCGCTCGTCGCGACCTCGATCGCGCCGCCCTCGACCGGGACGACGGCCGGCACCCGCGACGACGCGTGGTGCCGCCCGTCGCGGTACACCTGCGCGACGACCTGCCCGTTCTCCCCGCTGCCCTGGTGGCGCACGTCGACGGAGTACCGCGCCGGCCGCCCGTCGGCGCCGACCAGGTCCAGGTGCAGCAGGGCGCGCCCCAGGAACATCTGCCACCAGCGGAAACGCTTCAGCGGACTGCCGTCGCCCGGCCTCACCCGTCGGACGGCGCGGTGTCGTCGCCACTCGGTCAACATCTGGTCCCCCCGAACCCGTGTCCTTGACCAACACACTGTGTTGGTCCGTGCGCCGGCACGCTAACACGGTGTACTAGTAGGCTGCCAGGGGTGGACGAGACGCAGCGGCGGAGGCTCGGCAGCCGGGACCGGGTGCTCCTGGCCGCGATGGAGCTGTTCGGCCAGGACCCGGGGACCCGGCTGAGCGTGCGCGCGGTCGCCGCGCGGGCCGGGGTCAGCACCGGCTCGCTGCGCCACCACTTCCCGACCCAGCGGGCGCTGCAGGACGAGGTCCTGACCCGCGTCTACGACCTCGTCGCCCCCGACGACGCCATCCACGACACCGCGGTGCCGGCCCGGGACCGCCTCGCCGCCTGCCTGCGGGAGGTGCTGACCCGGACCGGGGTCGGAGAGCAGGCGCGCCGGGCGCTGCGGACCGCGGTCGACACCTTCGTCGTGCCCGAGCCGACCGAGGAGAACCGGCGGGCCTACCTCGCCATCGAGCGCGAGGTGCGGCGCCGGGTCGAGTACTGGCTGACGACCCTGGTCGACGAGGGCGCACTCGCCCCGGGCGACAACGCCCGGCGGGCACGGTTCCTCATGACCGTGGTCGACGGGCTCGGCATGGAACGGGCACTGCCCGCCGCCGACTCGATCCTGCGGACCGAGACCGAGACCCTCTACCTGGCCGTGGACGCCGTCCTGGGCGACCCGGGCGGCGAGACCCAGGACGACGGCCGGTCCTGATCGCGCATCCGGCCCCCGGGTGCACGCGTCACGCCGGGACCCGCTCCAGGAAGCGTCGCAGGTGGCCGGCGACGACGTCGAGGTGGCTCTCGAGCAGGAAGTGGCCGCCGTCCACCAGGTGCACCTCGACGTCCCGGGCGTCGCGGGCGAACGCCCGCGCCCCGTCCGGTCCGAAGATCTCGTCGTTGCGCCCCCACACCGCCAGCACCGGGACCCCGGTGGTGCGCAGGAACCCGTGCAGGCGCGGGTAGAGCGGGCGGTTGTTGCGGTAGTCGCGGAACAGCGCGAGCTGGACCGCGTCGTTGCCCTCGCGGGAGACGAGCGCGTGGTCGTGGTGCCAGGTGTCCGGGTCCACCGTGCCCGGGTCGGACACCCCGTGCAGGTACTGCCACCGGATCGCGTCGAGGCCGAGGGCGGCACGGACGGCGGGCTCGGTCTCCGGGCCGGGCGCGTCCCCGTAGGCCCAGACGTCGGTCCAGAACGACTCGACGAACCCGTCCTCGTAGCCGTTGCCGTTCTGGGTGACGATCGCGGTGATCCGCTCCGGGTGGGCGAGTGCGAGCCGCCAGCCGATCGGTGCGCCGTAGTCCTGAACGTAGAGGGCGTAGCGGTCGACGCCCAGCAGCTCGAGCAGCCCGTCGGTGATGTCCGCGAGCGCGTCGAAGGTGTAGTCGAACTCCGACGCCGACGGGGCGGCGGAGTACCCGAAGCCGAGGTGGTCCGGCGCGATCACGTGGTGGTCGTCGGCCAGCAGCGGGATCAGCTGCCGGAACATCGACGAGCTGGTCGGGTAGCCGTGCAGCAGGACGATCGTGGGCGCGTCGGCGGGACCGGCCTCCCGGTAGAAGATCTCGTGTCCGTCGACGGTCGCGGTCCGGTGGTGGACGAGCGGCATGACTAACTCCTTCACATTCTTGATATGGTTAGACTTCCCCACGGAAGCACGCCCGCATGTAACCTGTCAAAGGACTCGATGCGGTTAGGAGACGACGTGGACCTGCTGCTGGACCTGCTCAACAGCAGACCCCTGGTCGACGGCACGGAGCGCGACGCCCTCCGCGACCCCGTCGCCGGGAGCCGCTGGGCCCGGGCTCACGGCGGCGACGGCGGCCCGGAGGAGCTGGCGGCGCTGCGCGAGACCCGGGACGCCCTCACCCGGGTCGCACGGGGGGACACCGACCCGGGCGTCGCACTGGCCCCGCTCCTCGACGGCGTGCACCGGACGCCGGAGCTCACCGACGGGCGGCTGACCTGGCGGACCGTCGCCCCCCCGCACGCCCGGCTCGCCGTCGAGGCCGTCCTCGCCTGGGCCGCCGTCGAGGAGGAGCTGCCCGGCCGGCTGCGCCCCTGCGCGAACGACGCGTGCCAGCTGTTCCTGCTCGACCGCAGCCGCGCAAACCGCGCCCGGTGGTGCTCGATGGCGGTCTGCGGGAACCGCGCCAAGGCGCGCCGGCACTACGAGCGGACCCACTGAGGCACCCTCAGCCGGTCCCCTCCACCAGGGCGGTCACCCGGATCTCGACCCGCATGGTGGCGACCCCGAGCACGGTGACGCCGGTCTGGGTCCAGACCGGGGCCCGCCCGCCGAGCCGGCTGCGGAACTCCCGGACCATGATCCGGTTGTGCTCGTCGCCGATGGCGTCGGACCCGGGCGCGACCTTGTGGTACGAGTTCACGTGCACGACGTCGGCCCAGGTCGCGCCCGCCTCGGCGAGCGTGCGCCCGACGTTGTCGAACGCCTGGACGATCTCCTGCTCCAGGTCCTCGGCGACGACCAGGTCGTCGTCCCAGCCGCCCTGGCCCGAGGTCTCCACCCGGTTGCCGATCCGGACCGCCTGGCTGTAGCCGAGCAGGTCGCGGGCGGTCACGCCGTAGCCCGGCGTGACGTGGAAGGTGGCGGTCTCGCGGTCGATGACTTCATCCATGAATTCAAGCTACAAGTCATGAGTTCACCTGTAAAGTGCGCTCCGGTACCCACGGACAGGAGCGACGGGTGACGACGGACGGGGCGACACCGGAGGCAGGCGGTGACGGGCCGACGTGGCTCGACGGCGGGGAGAAGGCCGCGTGGACGGGCCTGGTCTCGCTGATCATGCTGCTGCCCGGCAGGCTGGAGGCACCGCTGCAGCAGGCGCACGGCCTGACGCTGTTCGAGTACCTGACGCTCAGCCACCTGTCCGAGGCGCCGGGGCGCAGCCTGCGGATGAGCGAGCTCGCCTTCCTGACCAACGGCTCGCTGTCCCGGCTGTCCAACGTGGTCAAACGGCTGGAGGGCCGCGGCTGGATGCACCGCTCCCCCGACCCCGACGACGGCCGCTACACCCTCGCGGCCCTCACCGACGCCGGGTTCGACGTCGTGCACGCCGCGGCGCCGACCCATCTGCGTGCGGTCCGCGCCCTCGTCCTCGACCGGCTCGACGCGGCGGACCGGGCGGCGCTGGGCCGGATCGCCGTCGCGCTGGGGGTGCAGGACCTCCCGCCGTCCTGAGCCGGCGCGACCGGGAGGGCGCCGGTCAGCCGTCGCCGAGGATCCGGCCCAGCACGTGACGGGCGTTGGCGGCGATGACCGGGTGGCTGTCGCGGTAGTACGGCAGCTGCACCAGTGCCATGGCCAGCGCCCAGCCGCGCCCGCGGGCCCAGGTCGCGTCGTCGGCGTCGACGGCGCCCCGGAAGGCCGCGACGGCCGGCGGAGGGAGCAGGTTCCACGCGGGGACGAGGTCCACCGCCGGGTCGCCGAGCCCCGCGGTCGCCAGGTCGAGGACCGCGGCGAGCCGGCCACCGCGCGCCAGCAGGTTGCCGGGCATGAGGTCGGCGTGCACCCATACCGGCGGGCCGGTCGGCCCCGGGACGGCGAGCGCCGCCTCCCAGGCCGCGGTCGCGGCGCCGATGTCGAGGGGTTCGCCCCCGTGCCGGAGCCGGGCTCACCACATTTCCGTTCCGGATCCCGCGGAGCGGAAGAGGATGCGCCTCCGGTTCGTTGACGGAGAGGTCACCGTGTCGATCGTGAGGTGCTGTCATGCCGCTACCGCTGCCGTTGTCGATTCTGGACCTGGCCACCGTCGCCCGGGGTGAGACCGTCGCCCAGGGCCTGGAGGCCAGCACCCAGCTGGCGCAACGCGCCGAGGAGTGGGGGTTCCGCCGGATCTGGTACGCCGAGCACCACAACATGGGCTCGATCGCGTCGGCGGCGACGAGCGTGCTCATCGCCCACGTCGCCGCGCACACCGAGCGCATCACGCTCGGTTCCGGCGGTGTGATGCTGCCGAACCACTCGCCGCTGCAGATCGCCGAGCAGTTCGGCACCCTCGCCGAGCTCCACCCCGGCCGCATCGAGCTGGGGCTCGGCCGCGCGCCCGGCACCGACCAGGCGACCGTCGCGGCGCTGCGGCGGGACCCGCGCGCGTCGGAGACCTTCCCGCAGGACGTGCAGGAGCTGCAGGCGTTCCTCGGGACCACCAGCCTGGTCCGGGGCGTCGAGGCCCACCCGGGCCGCGGCACCGGCGTCCCGCTGACGATCCTGGGGTCCTCGCTCTACGGCGCCCAGGTCGCGGCCGCGCTGGGGCTGCCCTACGGCTTCGCCTCGCACTTCGCGCCGGACGCCCTGGAGCAGGCCGTGGCGCTCTACCGCCGGGAGTTCCGGCCGTCGGAGCAGCTGTCCGCCCCGCACGTCCTGGCCGGGGTGAACGTCATCGCCGCCGACTCCGACGACGAGGCACAGCAGATCCAGCGTGAGGTGCAGCGGTCCCGGGTCCGGCTGTTCACCGGCCGTCGCGGGGCCTCGCTCACCGACGCCGAGGCCGACGCCGTCCTCGACAGCGCCTCGGGCGGGCAGATCCGGTCGATGACCCGCTACACCGCGGTCGGGACACCGGAGACCGTCACCACCTACCTGGAGGAGTTCGCCGCCCGCGCCGACGCCGACGAGCTGATCGTCACCGGTCCGGCGCCGCGCCGGGAGAGCTGGTGGCGCAGCTGGGAGCTGCTGGCGAGGAAGGTCCAGAACACGAGCTGACGGCGACGCCGTCAGTGGGGCGGCGGGCCGACGCTGTCGCGGGACACCAGCACCGGGGCGATCTTCCGGTGCACCGCCTGCGACACGTCCGGCCCGGCCTCGTGGTTCAGCAGCAGGTCGAGCGCCTCGCGCGCGACGGCCTCGAAGTCCGCGCGCAGGCTGGTCAGCGGCGGGATGAGGTGCGCCGAGACGGGCACGTCGTCGAACCCGACGACGCTGACGTCCCCGGGGATGCTCCGGCCGCGGTCGTGGAAGGCGTGGAGCAGGCCGGTGGCCAGCGCGTCGTTCGCGGCGAACACCGCGGTCACCTCGGGCATCCGGGCCATCAGCTCACCCGCCCGGTACCCGGCGTCCGCGCTCCAGTCCGCAGCCATCACCGGCGGCACCTCGGCCCCGGCCGCGTGCAGCGCCGCGGCCCAGCCGGCCGCACGGCCCGCCGCGTCGAACCAGTCGGTGGGGCCCGCGACGCGCCAGACCGTCGCGTGGCCGGCGGCCAGCAGGTGCTCGGTCGCGATCCGGCCGCCCTCCACCTGGTCGACCGTGGCCATCGGCAGCTGCTGGTCGGGATCGCCGTCGACGGTGACGAGCGGGACGTCACGCGGCACGGTGTCGAGCGCCTCGGCCACCGACGCCACCGGCGCGATCACGACGATGCCCGCGACCTGTCCGTCGAGGTGGCGCTGGACGGCCTGGCGCACCGACTCGCCGTCGATCTCGCGCACCCGCACGACGCTCACGCCGAACCCGGCGCCGACCGCCTGTTCCTCGAACGCGGCGAGCAGCGACACCGGGCCGAACAGCGTGGACCGCGGCGCGACGACGCCGAGCACCCGGTCGCGGCCGGTCACCAGGGTGCGGGCGGCACGGTTCGGCCGGTAACCGAGCTCCTCGATCGCGGTCCGGACCCGCACCCGGGTGCTCTCCCGGACGTTCGGGTGCGCGTTCAGCACCCGCGACACCGTCTGGTGGGAGACCCCGGCACGACGGGCCACGTCGAACATGGACGGTGCCCGTCCCGGCCCCGGCCTCGGCCCCGACCCCGGCTCCATCGCGATCCCCACGCCGTCCCCCTCCGATCGGTGCAGCGTAGCCGTCCGTGACCGTCTCCCCTTCGGAGGGCGTTCGCCGGACCCCTGCACGACCGGGACGTTCCCGGCCACCCCGCCGACGCGTCCCCCGGGCGGCCGGGAGACCGTCCGGCGCCCGCGGACCGCGGGAACCGGACAGCGTGATTGTTAACCTTCACATCAACGATGTCCAGGACCGGCAGCGGACGCGATCACCTATCGATGGACGATCGGTCCGGCGGCCACACCGACCCTTGACCCACCGCCGTGTTCGCGCTAACAATTGCTCACCACCGAGACCGCCGGCACACCGGACCGCACAGGATCCGGCTCCGGCCCTCACCCCGCAGGCCGCGCACCGCCGCGCACCACACGGAGGATCCCGATGTCGACGACGACACCCACCCCGACGGCACCCACCGGGCGCCGCGTCTTCCGCCGGCTGGCCGGCGTCGCCGCGGCCATCGCCCTCACCGCCGGGATCGCGGCCTGCGGCTCCGGCGGGTCCGGCGGAGCCGCCCCGGACACGCTGACCCTCGGCTTCGCCCAGGTCGGCGCGGAGTCCGGCTGGCGCACCGCGAACACCGCCTCGATCCAGGAGTCGGCGAAGCAGGCCGGGATCGAGCTCCAGTTCTCCGACGGCCAGCAGAAGCAGGAGAACCAGATCAAGGCGATCCGGTCGTTCATCCAGCAGCAGGTCGACGTGATCGCGTTCAGCCCGGTCGTCGAGACCGGCTGGGACACCGTGCTCCAGGAGGCGAAGCGGGCCCGGATCCCGGTCGTGCTCACCGACCGCTCGATCGACTCCGCCGACCCGTCGCTGGTGAAGTCCTTCATCGGATCCGACTTCGTCAAGGAGGGCGAGAAGGCCGGCGAGTGGCTGGTGAAGGACTCGGCGGGCAAGCCCGAGGTGAACGTCGTCGAGCTCCAGGGCACGACCGGCGCCGCCCCGGCCATCGACCGCACCGAGGGGTTCAAGCAGGCCACGGCGGGCACGCCCGCGATCAAGGTCGTCGCCTCGCAGACCGGTGACTTCACCCGCTCCGGCGGCAAGCAGGTCATGGAGGCGTTCCTGAAGTCCCAGCCGAAGATCGACGTGGTCTACGCCCAGAACGACGACATGGCTCTCGGCGCCATCGAGGCCATCACCGCGGCGGGCAAGGTGCCCGGCAAGGACATCACGATCATTTCTGTCGACGCCACCAAGGACGGGATGCAGGCGACCGCCGACGGGAAGATCAACTACATGGTCGAGTGCAACCCGCTGCTCGGCGGACAGCTGATGGACATGGTGAAGAAGGTCGCCGCCGGGGAGCAGGTCCCGGCCCGCGTCGAGGTCACCGAGACCACCTTCGACCAGGCCCAGGCCGCGGCCGTCCTGGCCGAGCGCAAGTACTGATCCCGCACCGTCCGCCCGGTGCCGGTGGAGCACGATCCACCGGCACCGGGCGGTTCCCACTCCCGGGTGCCGCGCGCGGCCGCGCCCGGGACGACTCCCGGAGACGACGATGACCGAGACCGGACCACCCCCGGCCGCCACGACCGATCCCGTGGTGGCACTGCACGGCATCGAGATCGGGTTCCCGGGGGTGAAGGCCCTCGACGGGGTCGACCTGCGGCTGTTCCCCGGCGAGGTGCACGCCCTGATGGGCGAGAACGGCGCCGGCAAGTCCACCCTGATCAAGGCCCTGACCGGGGTCCACGGCATCGACGCGGGCACCCTCACCGTCCGCGGCGAACGCCGGGAGTTCACCGGGCCCGGGCACGCCCAGGAGGCCGGGATCGCCACGGTCTACCAGGAGGTCAACCTCTGCCCGAACCTCTCCGTCGCCGAGAACATCATGCTGGGCCGCGAGCCGCGGGCCCCGTGGTGGGGCGGGCGGCGGATCGACCGGGCCGCGGTGCGGCGCACCGCCGTCGCGGTCCTCGGGCGGCTCGGGCTGGACCTCGACCCGGCCTCGCTCGTCGGTGACCACCCGCTCGCCGTGCAGCAGCTCGTCGCGATCGCCCGGGCCGTCGCCACCGACCTGTCGGTGCTGATCCTCGACGAGCCCACCTCCAGCCTCGACGCCGGTGAGGTCTGGGAGCTGTTCCGCGTCATCCGCGAGCTGCGCGACGCCGGGGTGGCGATCCTGTTCGTCTCGCACTTCCTCGACCAGGTCTACGAGCTCGCCGACCGCACCACGATCCTGCGCAACGGCCGTCTCGTCGGCGAGTACGCGATCGCCGACCTGCCGCGCCTGGAGATGGTGTCGAAGATGGTCGGCCACGCCCTGGAGGAGCTGGAGGACCTCGACCGCCAGCCCGCGGGCGAGGGCGCCACGCGCACCGGGACCCCGTTCCTCGACGCCCGGGGCATCGGCCGGGCCGGCGGTGTCGCCCCCGCCGACCTCGCGGTGCACCCGGGGGAGGTCGTCGGCGTCGCCGGGCTGCTGGGGTCGGGCCGCACCGAGCTGGTGCGGCTGCTGTTCGGCGCCGACCGCACCGAGACCGGGTCGATCCGGGTCGACGGCCGCGAGGTCACCCTCGGCGGCCCGACCGCGGCCGTCGCCGAGCACATCGCGTTCTGCTCCGAGGACCGCAAGGGCGAGGGCATCATCGCCGACCTGTCGGTGCGCGAGAACATCGTGCTCGCCCTGCAGGCCCGGCGCGGCTGGGCCCGCCGGATCCCGCGCCGCACCGCCGACACGCTCGTCGCGAAGTGGATCTCGGCGCTGGACGTCCGCCCGGCGGACCCGGACGCACTCGTCGGCAACCTCTCCGGCGGCAACCAGCAGAAGGTGCTGCTCGCCCGCTGGCTGATCACCGACCCGAAGCTGCTGATCCTCGACGAACCGACCCGCGGGATCGACATCGGCGCCAAGACCCAGATCCAGAAGCTGGTCGCGGAGCTCGCCGGCGACGGCATGGCCGTCGTCTTCGTCTCCGCCGAGCTGGAGGAGGTCGTGCGGCTCTCCGACCGGATCGCGGTGCTGCGCGACCGGCACAAGGTCGCGGAGCTGAGCCGCGCCGAGGCCTCCACCGCCGCCGTCATGGAGATCGTCGCCGAGGGAGGCACCCACCGTGGCACCCCTGCTGCCTGACCCCGCCCCCACCCGGACCGCCACCGGCGACCCGGACGGACCTACGGCGGCCGCCCCCGCGACGGCGGCGCCGGACGCCCCGGCCGCTCCCCCGTCACCGGGTCGGGGCACCGGGCCGCGCCCCTGGTCGCGCGTCGTCGGGTCGTCGCTGTTCTGGCCGGTCCTGACCCTGGCGGCGCTGCTGTTGGCCAACCTGGTGTGGTCGCCCGGGTTCTTCACGATCACCGTCCAGGACGGCGCCCTCTACGGCAGCCTGGTCGACATCGCCAAGAACGGCGCCCCGACCGCGCTGATCGCGCTCGGGATGACCCTCGTCGTCGCGACCCGCGGGATCGACCTGTCGGTCGGCGCCACGGTCGCGATCTCCGGGGCGGTGGCCTGCACCTGGATCGCGTCCTCGCCGGACCCCACCTCCCCCGGCGCGGCCCTGTCCGGGATCGGCGTCGCCCTGGTGCTGGCGCTGGTGCTCGGCGTCTGGAACGGGGCGATCGTCTCGGTGCTCGGGATCCAGCCGATCATCGCGACGCTGGTCCTCATGACCGCCGGGCGCGGCATCGCCATGCTGATCACCGACGGGCAGATCGTCACCGTGTCCAACCCGACCTACGCCGTGCTCGGCAGCGGGTTCTGGTTCGGCCTGCCGGTCGCGGTCGTGCTCACCGCACTGGTCTACCTCGCCGTCGCCCTGCTCACCCGGCGCACCGCGCTGGGGATGCTGCTGGAGTCGGTCGGCATCAACCCCACCGCGAGCCGGCTGGCCGGGGTGCGGGCCCGCGGCATCGTCTGGTCGGTCTACCTGTTCGTCGCGCTCTGCGCCGGCGTCGCCGGGCTGCTGATCAGCTCGAACGTCACCGCGGCCGACGCCAACAACGCCGGGCTCTGGATCGAGCTCGACGCGATCCTCGCCGTCGTGATCGGCGGGACGCTGCTGTCCGGCGGCCGGTACTCCATCGGCGGCACGCTGGTCGGCGCGCTGATCCTGCAGACGCTCACCACCACCGTCTACACCGTCGGCATCGCGCCCGAGGTGACGCTGGTGTTCAAGGCCGTCGTGATCATCGCGGTCTGCCTGCTCCAGTCCCCGAAGGTCCGGTCCGCCCTCGCCCGCAGGCGACGGAAGCCCGCCGGCACCCCGACCACCTCCCAGGCGGTGTCCCGATGACGACCACGACGCCCCGGCCCACCCGGCCGGACCCCACCGGATCGCTGCTGTCCCGCCTGCCCCGGCCCTCGACGCAGGTGCTGCCGGTCCTCGCGACGTTCGTGCTGTTCGTGCTCCTGTTCGGCGCGGGGTCGGTCCGCTACGACAACTTCCTGTCCCCGCAGGTCTTCCTCAACCTGTTCGTCGACAACGCCTACCTGATCGTCCTCGCGGTCGGCATGACCTTCGTGATCCTCACCGGCGGCATCGACCTGTCGGTCGGGTCGGTGGTCGCGCTGTCCGGGGTGCTGGCCGCGACGCTGCTCGCGGACGGCTGGCCCGCGCCGGCGGTGATGCTCGCGGTGCTGGTCGTCGGCGTCGCGCTGGGGACGGCGATGGGGCTGGTCATCCACCACCTGGAGATCCAGCCGTTCGTCGTGACGCTCGCCGGGATGTTCCTCGCCCGCGGGCTCTGCTACGTGATCAGCGTCGAGTCGGTCCCGGTGACCGACCCGACGTTCACCGCGATCGCGCAGGCCGCGATCCCGCTGGGCGGCAGGTCCTTCGTCAGCCCGTCGGTGGTCGTGGCGCTGGTCGTCGTCGCCGTCGCCGCGTGGGTGCTGCACCGGACCCGGTTCGGCCGGACCGTCTACGCCGTCGGCGGCAACCGGCACTCGGCGATGCTGATGGGACTGGCGGTCGGGCGCACTCGAGTCGCGGTCTACGCGATCAGCGGGTTCTGCTCGGCGCTGGCCGGGCTGCTGTTCACCTTCTACTCGCTGTCCGGGTACAGCCTGGCCGCCGTCGGCACCGAGCTCGACGCCATCGCCGCGACCGTCATCGGCGGGACGCTGCTGTCCGGCGGTGTCGGCCTGGTCGTCGGGTCGCTGCTCGGGGTGCTGGTGCTCGGCCTGATCCAGACCTTCATCTCCTTCGAGGGCACCCTCAGCTCGTGGTGGACCAGGATCGTGATCGGGGCCCTGCTGCTGGTGTTCGTGCTGCTGCAGCGGGCGTTCGCCCGGCGCGGGCCGGGCGCGTCGTGATCGACCTGGGCGGGCCCGGCGGGCCGGTCGCGGTGACGGTCGACCCGCACGGCGCCCGGCTCGCCGGGCTGCGCGCGCCCGACCGGGACGGCGTCGTCGACGAGGTGCTGCTCGGCTGCGCGGACCCGCGCACCGACCCGGCGTTCCGCGGCGCGACGGTCGGGCGCTTCGCCAACCGCATCGCCGGCGGGCGGTTCGTCCTCGACGGCACCGAGCACGTCCTGACGCGCAACGAGCCCGGGGCGTCGCTGCACGGCGGGTCGGCCGGGTTCGACCACGCCGACTTCGCCGCCGGGCCCGTCGAGCAGGTGCCCGGCGGACGGCGCGTCACGCTGACCCACCGCAGCCCCGACGGCGACGGCGGCTACCCCGGCACCCTGGACGTCGCCGTCGTCTACACCGTCACCGGGTCCGACGTGGCCATCGAGCTCACCGCCCGGACCGACGCCCCGACCGTGGTGAACCTGACCAACCACGCCTACTTCACCCTCGGCGGGGCCGGGGTGGCCGGCTGCGAGATCACCGTCTGGGCCGACCGCTACCTGCCCGTCGACGACCGTCTCGTCCCGCTCCCCGGTCCCCCGGCCCCGGTCGCGGGCACCCCGTTCGACCTGCGCGTCCCGGTCCGGGTCGGCGAGCGGCTCGGCCGGGACCACCCGCAGCTGGCGGTGGCCGGCGGCTTCGACCACACCTTCGTCCTCGACGACGGCGGCCCGGTCGTCGACGGCCTGCGCGGCGCGGCCCGGGTGGCCGAGCCGTTCACCGGCCGCACCCTCACCGTGTTCA
Source organism: Pseudonocardia sp. TMWB2A (assembly GCF_017312135.1). Lineage (NCBI taxonomy): Bacteria > Bacillati > Actinomycetota > Actinomycetes > Pseudonocardiales > Pseudonocardiaceae > Pseudonocardia > Pseudonocardia sp. TMWB2A. The sequence goes on along the minus strand of NZ_QKQY01000002.1, from coordinate 3,457,701 downwards.
CCGACCGGCCGGGCGTGCAGTTCTACTCGGGGACGATGCTCGACGGCTCGATCACCTTCCCCGACGGGCGGCCCGCCCGCCGGGGCGCCGCGTTCTGCCTGGAGCCGCAGGACTTCCCGGACGCGCCCAACCGTCCCGACTACCCGTCGACGGTGCTGCGCCCGGGCGGGACCTACCGCAGCCGCATCCTGCTGCGCTGCGGCGTCGTCCCGGCCTGAACACCACGCACGACGGCGGCCGGTCGCGGGGGGGGATCCCCCACGGCCGGCCGCCGTCGTCGCCGGGAGCGGTGCTCAGGCGTCGCCGCGGGCGCGCCGCTTGTTCCACACGTCGAACGCGACGGCGAGCAGCAGCACGAGCCCCTTGACGACCGACTGCACGGACTGGTCGACCCCCATCAGCTGCATGCCGTTGCTCATCACGGCCATGATCAGGCCACCGACCAGCGCGCCGACCACGGTCCCGATCCCGCCGGTCACCGCGGCACCGCCGATGAACGCGGCGGCGATCGCGTCGAGCTCGAACATGGTGCCCGCCGCGGGCTGGGCGCCGTTGGACCGCGCCGAGTAGATGACCCCGGCGACGCCGGCCAGGAAGCCCATGTTCACGAAGATCCAGAACGTGACGGCCCTGACCCGCACCCCGGACAGCCGGGCCGCGGCCGCGTTGCCGCCGAGGGCGTAGACGTGCCGCCCGAACACCGTGTGCCGGGTGAGCAGCCCGTAGGCGAGCACCAGCACCGAGAGCACGACCAGCACCACGGGCAGCCCGCGGGAGGAGGCCAGCTGCCAGGCGAACGCCATGACGACCAGCCCGACGAGTGCGATCCGGCAGGCGAACAGCGGGAAGGACTCGACCTGCTGCAGGTCGAGCACCTTCGCGACCCGGCTCCGGTAGGCGAGCACCGCGTACCCGGCGACGCCGAGCGCGGCGATCAGGACGGTGAAGGCGTCGTAGCCCCGGCCGCCGATGAGCCCGTTGACGAAGCCGCCCGCGATCTGCTGGTAGCCCGCGGGGAACGGCGAGAGCGAGATGTTGCCCAGCACCTGCAGGGTCAGCCCGCGGAACAGCAGCATCCCGGCGAGGGTGACGATGAAGGCGGGGATGCCGACGTAGGCGACCCAGAAGCCGTGCCAGACACCGACCAGCACGCCGACGCCGACGGCCGCGACGACGCCGACCCACCAGGGCAGCCCGCCGCCGATCACCAGGACCGCGGCGACCGCGCCGGTCAGCGCGACCACCGACCCCACCGAGAGGTCGATGTGCCCGCCGACGACGACGATCACCATCCCGATCGCGAGGACCAGGATGTAGGAGTACTGCAGGACGATGTTGGTGATGTTGCCGGGGCTGAGCGAGACGCCGCCGGTGAGGACCGCGAACAGCGCGACGATCGCCACGAACGCGATCACGATGCCGCTCTGGCGGACGTTGCCGGCCAACAGTCGTCGCAGGTCGCTCGTGCCGGAGTGCAGGGCCGCCGCCCCGGCGCCGGGACGCTCGTCGGAGGAGGGGTCCTTCTTCGGGAGGGTGCTGGTCATGCGGAGCTCTCCGCCTCCTGGGTCATGAGGGCCATCAGGCCCTCCTGGGTGGCCTCGGCGACCGGCACCTCACCGGTGATCCGTCCGGCCGACAGGGTGTAGACGCGGTCGCAGATCCCCAGGAGCTCGGGCAGCTCGGAGGAGATCACCAGGACCGCCTTGCCGGCCTCCACGAGCCGGTTGATGATCACGTAGATCTCGTAGCGGGCGCCGACGTCGATCCCGCGGGTCGGCTCGTCCAGGATCAGCACGTCCGGCTCGGTGAACAGCCACTTGGCCAGCACGACCTTCTGCTGGTTGCCGCCGGACAGGGTCCCGACCCCGACGCTGGTGCTCGCCGCCCGGATGCCGAGGTCGCGCCGGTAGGACTCGGCGACGCGCAGCTCGGCGTCGCCGTCGACCCAGCCGCGGCGGGCGAGCCGGCGCAGGCCCGCGCCGGAGACGTTGCGCCGGATGTCGTCGACCAGGTTCAGGCCGAGGTGCTTGCGGTCCTCGGTGACGTAGGCCAGCCCGGCCTTGATCGCGTCGGACACCGAGCGGGCGCGGACCTCGCGGCCCCCGACCCGCAGGGTGCCGCTGACGTCGCGGCCCCAGGACCGCCCGAACACGCTCATCGCGAGCTCGGTGCGGCCCGCCCCCATCAGCCCGGCGATGCCGACGACCTCCCCGGCCCGCACCGACAGCGACGCGGCGTCGACGACCTTGCGGTCCTGGGTCGGGTGCCAGACCGTCCAGTCGCTGATCCGCAGCAGCTCCTCCCCCGGACTGCTCACGCGGTCCGGGTAGAAGGAGGTGAGGTCGCGGCCGACCATCCCGCGGATGATGCGGTTCCGCGGGGCGGGCTCGTCGGCGACGGTGAAGGTCTCGACGGTCCGGCCGTCGCGGACGACGGTGGTGCGGTCGGCGATCGCAACGATCTCGTCGAGCTTGTGCGAGATGATGATCGAGGTGATGCCGTTGTCACGGAAGCGCCGGATCAGCTCGAGCAGGTGGGCGGAGTCGGTGTCGTTAAGCGCGGCGGTGGGTTCGTCGAGGACGAGCAGGCGCACGTCCTTGGTCATCGCCTTGACGATCTCGACGAGCTGCTGCTTACCGACGCCGAGCCGCCCGACCGGCGTCGCCGGGTTCTCGGTGAGGCCCACCTCGGCGAGCAGGCGGGCGGCCTCGGCGTGCGTGCGCCGCCAGTCGACCAGTCCCAGCCGGCCGCGCCGCTCGTTGCCGAGGAACACGTTCTCGGCGATCGACAGGTGCGGCACCAGCGCGAGCTCCTGGTGGATGATCACGACGCCGTCGGCCTCGGAGTCGCGGATCCCGGCGAACCGGGCCGGCCGGCCGTCGAGGACGATCTCGCCGTCGTAGGTGCCTGCGGGGTGCACCCCGGAGAGCACCTTCATCAGCGTCGACTTCCCGGCGCCGTTCTCACCGCAGATCGCGTGGATCTCGCCGCGGCGCACCGCGAGCGAGACCTCCGACAGCGCGGTCACCCCCGGGAAGGTCTTGGTGATGTCGCGCATCTCGAGGATGTTCTCCGGCGGGTCGCCGCCGGGGTCGTGGTCGGTCACGTCGTCCTCCGTCGCGGAAGGGATGGGCCGGCTCGACTGATTCAGCCCTGGCGGCCGCGGGCGACGTCCTCGGCGGTGTAGTAGCCCGAGTCGACGAGGACCTGCCGGATGTCGGCCTTGAACACGGTCCGGACCGGCAGCAGGAAGGACGGCACGACCTTCACCCCGTTGTCGTAGGTGGTGGTGTCGTTGGCCTGCGGGGTGCCGCCGTCGAGGAACGCCTTCGACGCGGTGACGGCCTGCTCGGCGAGCTTGCGGGTGTCCTTGAAGACCGTGGAGCTCTGCACCCCGTCGTCGATCAGCTTCACCGAGGCGATCTCGGCGTCCTGGCCGGTGACGGTCGGCATCGGCTTGGCCGCGGTGCCGAAGCCCGCGTTCTGCAGGGCGGTGATGACACCGCGGGAGATGCCGTCGTAGGGCGAGAGGACGCCGTCGGGGCGGCTGCCGTCATTGTAGGAGGAGGTGAGCAGGTCCTCCATGCGCTTCTGTGCGGTCTCCTGCGCCCAGCGCAGCGTGGCCGCCTGCTCGATGGTGGTCTGGCCGCTCTTCACCCGGACCGTGCCGTTGTCGATCAGCGGCTTGAGCACCGACATGGCGCCGTCGAAGAAGTAGAAGGCGTTGTTGTCGTCGAGCGAGCCCGCGAACAGCTCGACGACGACCGGGCCCTTCTCCGGGCCGGGCGCCCCGTCGGCGTCCTGCAGGCCCATGCCGCGCAGCAGGGCCTTCGCCTGGGCGACGCCGACCTGGAAGTTGTCGAAGGTGACGTAGAAGTCGACGTTCGGGCTCTCCCGGATCAGCCGGTCGTAGGCGATGACCGGGATGCCGGCGTCCTTGGCCGCCTGCAGCTGCCCGGACAGGGCGGTGCCGTCGATGGCCGCGACGAGCAGCAGGTCGGCACCGCTGGTGACCATCTGGTCGATCTGCTGGGACTGGGTCGGGATGTCGTCGCCCGCGTACTGCAGGTCGACCTGGTAGCCGGCCGCGGTGAGCTGGTCGCGGACGGCGTTGCCGTCGGCGATCCAGCGCTCGGAGGTCTGGGTCGGCATCGACACGCCGACCGTCAGGTCACCGGGTGCCGCACCCGCCCCCGCGCCGCCACCTCCCCCGGCTCCCTGGCCGCCGCAGGCGGCCAGTCCCAGCACCAGCAGGGCACCGACGGCGACGGTGCGCATCCTCGTGAACACAGGCGATCTCCTCGTCGAGACGGCAGCGGGCGGGTCTCACCGGTCAGGTCGGGAGAGACACTGAATGTGAACGCTAACCAGCGACGAAGAGCGACGGAAGTGTCGTTATCCGTCCGTTATGTACCGCCCTGAACAGAGTCGATCAGTCCCGTACCGGTCACCGCCCGGTGCGGGCGGCGCCCACGACGACGCGAACGTTCCGCCTCACGTGAGGGTTAACACGAGCCGAGGAACCGCCGGGGCGCGACCGGCCCCCGGCTCGAGCCGAAGCGGCAGGTGCCGGAACGGGCCGCCGCGACCGCCGACACCCCCGACGCCGGCGCCGCCGGCCACCGGCGCCGGCCCCGCCCGACCCGGCGCCCCGGCCTGGCGACCGGCCCCGACGACCCGGCCGGCGGCGACGCACAGCAGGTGAACGTGCCGCACGATCGACCCCGCTGCGAGCAGGGACCGGGATCTGACCGTTGAGTTCGTACGCTGTTAGCGATAACATCTGCTCGCCGCCCGATCGCTCGGCCGGCCGTTTCGTGACCCGAGGAAGTGCTCATGATCCGACCACCGGTCGACCCCGCCGACGCCCTCGTGGTGGGCGTCGACTTCGGGACGCTGTCCGGACGGGCGGTCGTCGTCCGTGCCGCCGACGGGGCCGAGCTCGGCACCGCCGTCCACGCCTACACCCACGCCGTCGTCACCGACGCCCTGCCGGGCCGGCCGGACCTGCGCCTGCCGCCGGACTGGGCGCTGCAGGTGCCGTCGGACTACGTCGACGTCCTGCGCCACGCCGTCCCCGAGGCGGTCGCCGCCGCCGGGGTGGACCCGGCACGGGTGGTCGGCATCGCCACCGACTTCACCGCCTGCACCATGGTCCCGACCCTCGACGACGGCACCCCACTGAACGAGGTGCCCGATCTCGCCGACGAGCCGCACGCCTACACCAAGCTCTGGCGCCACCACGCCGCCCAGCCGCAGGCCCACCGCATCAACGCCCTCGCCGCCGAGCGCGGCGAGAGCTGGCTCCCCCGCTACGGCGGGTTCATCTCCTCGGAGTGGGAGTTCGCGAAGGGCCTGCAGGTCCTGGAGGAGGCCCCCGCGGTCTACGCCCGGACCGAACGCTGGGTCGAGGCCGCGGACTGGATCGTCTGGCAGCTGTGCGGCCGCTACGTCCGCAACGCCTGCTCGGCCGGGTACAAGGGGATCCTGCAGGACGGCGCCTATCCCGGCCGCGACTTCCTCGGTGCGCTGAACCCGGCCTTCGCCGGGTTCGCCGAGACCAAGGTCGCCCACGAGATCGGCGAGCTGGGCGCCGTCGCCGGGACGCTGACCGCCGAGGCGGCAGGCTGGACCGGGCTGCCCGAGGGCATCGCGGTCGCCGTCGGCAACGTCGACGCCCACGTCACCGCCGCCGCGGCGAACGCCGTCCGGCCCGGGCAGATGGTCGCGATCATGGGGACCAGCACCTGCCACGTCATGAGCTCCGACGTGCTGCGCGAGGTGCCCGGGATGTGCGGCGTCGTCGACGGCGGCATCGTCTCCGGGCTCTGGGGCTACGAGGCCGGGCAGAGCGGCGTCGGCGACATCTTCGGCTGGTTCGTCGAGCACGGCGTGCCGCCCGCGTACCACGAGGCCGCCCGGGCGCGGGGCCTCGGCGTGCACGAGTACCTGACCGAGCTGGCCGCCGGGCAGGCGGTCGGCGAGCACGGGCTCGTCGCGCTGGACTGGCACTCGGGCAACCGGTCGGTGCTGGTGGACCACGAGCTGTCCGGCGTCGTCGTCGGGCAGACCCTCGCGACCCGGCCCGAGGACACCTACCGGGCGCTGCTGGAGGCCACCGCGTTCGGCACCCGGATGATCGTGGAGACCTTCGCGGCCTCCGGCGTCCCGGTGACCGAGCTGATCGTCTCCGGCGGGCTCACCCGGAACGCCCTGCTCATGCAGATCTACGCCGACGTGACCCGGCTGCCGCTCACCGTCGTCGAGACCGGGCAGGGCCCGGCCCTGGGCTCGGCGATCCACGCGGCCGTCGCCGCGGGGGTCCACCCCGACATGCCCACCGCGGCCGCCGCGATGGGCCGCGTCCGGGAGGGCGCACACCTGCCCGACGAGGAGTCGGCGAAGTCCTACGACGCCCTGTTCGCCGAGTACACGCGCCTGCACGACCACTTCGGCCGGGGCGGCGACGACGTGATGCACCGCCTGCGCGCGATCCGCCGCGAGGCGCGCGCCCAGCGAGAAGGAGACCTCGACGCATGACCGACACCCTGGCCTCCCCCGGCGTCGCCGCCACCGTGGCGCGGCTGCGCGAGCAGGTGTGTGCGCTGCACGCCGAGCTGGTCCGCTACGGGCTGGTCGTCTGGACCGCGGGCAACGTCTCGGCCCGCGTCCCCGGCCACGACCTGATGGTCATCAAGCCCAGCGGGATCTCCTACGACGACCTGACCCCGCAGACCATGGTGCTGTGCGACCTGCACGGCACCCCGGTCGAGGGTGACCTGACGCCGTCGTCGGACACCGCGGCGCACGCCCACGTCTACCGGGCCATGCCCGGGGTCGGCGGCGTGGTGCACACCCACTCCACCTACGCCAGCGCGTGGGCGGCGCGCGCCGAGCCGATCCCGTGCGTGCTCACCGCGATGAGCGACGAGTTCGGCGGGGACATCCCGGTCGGCCCGTTCTCGCTGATCGGCGACGAGTCGATCGGCCGCGGCGTCGTCGAGACCCTGACCGGCAGCCGCTCCCCCGCCGTGATCATGCAGAACCACGGCGTGTTCACCATCGGCGCCGACGCCCGCGCCGCGGTGAAGGCCGCGGTGATGTGCGAGGACGTCGCCCGCACCGTGCACCTCGCCCGCCAGCTCGGCGACACCGTGCCCATCCCCCAGGACGAGATCGACAGTCTCTGGGACCGCTACCAGAACGTCTACGGGCAGCGCTGAGCGCCGCAGGCCCCCGAAGGAGGAATGTCCGATGAGTGGCTCGCTGCTCGACAGCTACGAGGTCTGGTTCCTGACCGGGAGCCAGGGCCTCTACGGCGAGGAGACCCTCGCCCAGGTCGCCGACCAGTCGAAGGTCGTCGCCGACCGGCTCGACACCGCCGACGAGATCCCGGTGCGGGTGGTGTGGAAGCCCGTCCTCACCGACGCCGACGCCATCCGGCGGATCTGCCTGGAGGCCAACGCCGACGACCGCTGCCTCGGCGTCATCACCTGGATGCACACCTTCTCCCCGGCGAAGATGTGGATCCCCGGGCTCGAGGCGCTGACCCGCCCGCTGCTGCACCTGCACACCCAGGCCGGTGTCGACCTCCCCTGGTCGGAGATCGACATGGACTTCATGAACCTCAACCAGGCCGCGCACGGCGACCGCGAGTTCGGCTACGTCCAGACCCGGCTCGGCCTGGCCCGCAAGACCGTCGCCGGGCACGTCTCCGACCCGGTGCTGCGGGACCGCATCGGGACCTGGACCCGCGCGGCCGCCGGTGCCGCCGAGCTGCGCGCGCTCCGGCTGGTCCGGTTCGGCGACTCCATGCGCGACGTCGCCGTGACCGACGGCGACCGGGTCGAGGCCACCCGGGTGTTCGGGATGTCGGTGCAGACCTACGGCGTGAACGACCTCGTCGCCGTCGTCGACCAGGTCCCCGACACCGACGTCGACAAGCTCGTCGCCGAGTACGCCGAGGTCTACGCCGTCGCCCCCGAGCTGCTCCCCGACGGCGACCGGCACGAGGCGCTCCGCTACGGCGCGCGGGTCGAGATCGGGCTGCGCTCGTTCCTGGAGGCGGCGGGCGCGCAGGCGTTCACCACGAACTTCGAGGACCTCGGCGGACTGCGCCAGCTCCCCGGTCTCGCGGTGCAGCGCATGATGGCCGACGGCTACGGCTTCGGCGCCGAGGGCGACTGGAAGACCGCGGCGATGCTGCGCGCGGTGAAGGTCGTCGCCACCGGGCTGCCCGGCGGCACGTCGTTCATGGAGGACTACACCTACCACCTGCGGCCCGGCCGTGAACGCATCCTCGGGGCGCACATGCTGGAGGTCTGCCCGAGCATCACCGGGTCCCGGCCGTCGCTGGAGATCCACCCGCTGGGCATCGGCGGGCGCGAGGACCCCGTCCGGCTGCGGTTCACCGCCGACCCGGGCCCGGGCGTGGTGCTCGGCATCTGCGACCTCGGCGAGCGGTTCCGCCTGGTCAGCAACGACGTCGAGGTCGTCGACCCGGACGAGCCCATGCCGAGGCTGCCGGTGGCGACGGCGACCTGGGTCCCGGAACCGTCGCTGGCCACCTCGGCCGAGTGCTGGCTGATGGCGGGCGGCCCGCACCACACGGTGCTCTCGACCGCCGTCGGCGTCGAGGCCCTCGACGACCTGGCCGAGATCGTCGGGACCGAGCTGGTGCACATAGGCGACAGCACGAGCCCGCGGACCTTCCTGCACGAGCTGCGCTGGAACAACGCCTACCACCGGCTCGCGCGGGGCTTCTGAGCTCCGCTCCCCGGCCCCGGTGCCGGCCGCCCCCGACGGGTGGCCGGCACCGTGGTCCACGGGGCCGAGGACCCTCCCCCGGGCTCAGACCGATCGACCGAGCACCTCGGCCGCCACGTCCGCCATGCGGTCGAGGCCCGCGTCGCCCGGGTGCAGGTGGTCCCCGCTGTCGAAGCGCGGGGCGAGCGCGATCGCGCCCGGCCCGGATCGCAGGGCGGCGTCGAAGTCGACGACGCCGCTGCCCAGGCCGCGGATCCACTCGTTGACCTCGGCGCGGCGCAGCTCGCGCTCGCGGTCGAAGCCCTCGGCCCCGTCGAACGGGGTCACGGTGGCGGTCAGCACCGACAGGCCCGCGTCCCGGGCCCGGGCGCCGATCCCGTCCAGCGCCCGGATCAGCTGCTCCGAGCTCGGCAGCTGGTCCTCGGGCGCCATCGTCCCCGGATGACCGAGGTCGTTGACCCCGAGCGCGACGACGACGTGGGTCCGCCCGGCGGTCGCGAGCACGTCGCGGTCGAACCGCGACCGGCCCGAGGCCCCGAAGACCGGTCCGAAGGGCCCGGCCCCGTCGAGCCGGAGCCGGTTGCCCGCGATGCCCCGGTTGACCACCGCGACCGGCCGGTCCCGCAGCCGCCGGGCCGTGCGTTCCGGCCAGCCCGCCGCGGTGATGGAGTCCCCGAGGCAGACCACCACCGGGGTGGGGACGTCGCGGAGCACCTCGACGTCGCGCAGCACCGGTGCGGGCAGCTCCATCTCGGCACCGTCGGGCAGCGTCAGCACGGGCGTGGCCCGGCCCGGGAAGTGGTCGGACCCGGCGTGGTCGCCGGGTGCGGACGGGTGCCACGTCGCGGTGGACACGTTCGCGGTGGCGTACCGCCAGGGCCCCGGCAGGTACAGGTCCACCTCGACCGCGGCGCCGGCGACGACCGCGAGGTCCACCGGATCGCAGACGAGGTCCTCCCCGGCCGGGACGTCCACGGCGGACCGTCCGCCGAACCGCATCGGGGCGGCGCGTCCGTCCACCCGCACCGCGGCCCGGCCGACGTGCAGGGGCGTGGTCCCGAAGCGGTTGCTGAGGCCCGCCCGCAGCCGCTCACCGCCGACGCCGGCCTCCACGGTGATCCGCACCGTCACGTCGCGCAGCTCGAGGTCGGCCACGGCCACATCGGTGACGGCCTGGGTCCAGCTCGCGGTCCAGGCCGGGCTCACGACCGCGCGTCCCCGGACGGCCCGGCCGGCGGGCCCGCGGCCCGCGGGTTCCACGCTCCCCGGGCGACGGCGGGGACGAAGTCCTCGAACCCCTCCTCCAGGGAGACGGTGCGGCCCTGTTCGGCCGAGGCGTAGGCGGCCATCAGCAGGCGCACCACCTCCAGGCCGTTGGCGAGGGACTCCGCGGGCTGCTCGCCGCGCAGGAACGCCGTCGCGAACGCCGCGTTCTCCGCGGTGTAGCCGTAGCTCGCGGACTCGTCGGGGACGATCGGCATCAGGCCCTGCTCGGCGTTCTGCTTCTCCACCAGGTCCTCGCCCTCGTCCTGCATCAGCCTGCGGGACAGGAAGACCTTCGACTCGGTGTCGAGGGTGTCCGCGGACATCGAGTACTCGGGTCCGAGCATCTCGAACGACAGCCGCAGCCCCGCGCCGACGTAGCTCCAGGACGTGGTGGCCTCGACGACCACGGGCTCGCCGTCGCCGTTGCGGAACTCGTAGACGGCGTGCGCGTAGTCCTCCGACGGCGTGCGCCGGTAGTCGTTGACGCCCGGATACCGCTCCAGCAGCTCGGTGGCGTACCGGGACCGGCCCCACTTCAGCGACGCGATCGACGCCGACACCGAGACCGGGGTGAGCCAGGTGGCCGGGTCCGTCCCGGGCGGGGTGAGCAGGTAGCGGCCGGCCTCGACCGAGTGGCACAGCATGTCGCTGAGCACCCCGCCGCCCTCCTGCTCGCCGTTCCAGAACCAGGTGTTGTGCGGCCCGGAGTGCTCCTCGGCCGCCCGGGCGAGGTACGGCGTCCCCGCCCCCGGTACCGCCCGGCTCCAGATGAGGGCGTGCGAGCGGGTGATCGCCGGCGCGAACACCTGGTTCTCCAGGTAGCCGTGCAGCAGGCCGGCACCGGTGACCAGCCCCAGCACCTCGGCGGCCTCGGCGACCGTGCGTCCGACCGGCTTCTCGATCGCGATGCCGCGCAGCTGCGCCCGGCCGGAGGTCACCTCCGCGCAGATCGCGCGGACGACCTCCAGGCGGGCGTGGTTGGGGACCAGCACCCAGACCGCGTCGACCCGCGGGTCCCGGACGAGCGCGGCGACGTCGTCGTAGGCGGTGACACCGGTCCCGACGCCGAGCCCCTCGGCCTCGCGCGCGAGCGCCTCGGCCGAGGCCCGGGTGCGGGAGGCGGTGGCGACGACGTCACCGTCGCGGACGCCCTGCCACGACCGGACGTGGAACCGGCCGATGAATCCGGCGCCGACGATGCCGACGCCCAGTGTCGTACGGGTGGCCATGACGTGCTCCTCGTTCGTGGTTCGCGGGCCCGGTCTACGCCGTGGCCGCGGAGGTGTCGATGCGGGCCGCGGTCAGGGTCTCCGCGATCGCGGTGGCGGCCCGCCACGCCAGCGCGACCGTCGTCAGGGTCGGGTTGGACGCGGTCGCGGTGGGGATGACACCGTTCCCGCCGACGTGGAGGTTGCCGACCCCCCAGACCCGCAGCCACGGGTCGCACACCGAGGTGCCGTCGTCGACCTCGCCCATCCGGACGGTGCCCTGGTAGTGCAGCGAGGACCCGCCCGCGGCCAGTGCCGGGGGCTCCACCAGCGTGCCCAGCCGGTTCGCGGCGCGGACCGAGTTGGTCGTCATCTCCTCGATCGTCGCCCGGTCCCGGGCGGTGTGGGAGTAGCGGATCCGCATCCGCGGCATGCCGTAGAAGTCGGTCTCGGTGTCGCTGAACTCGACGGCGTCGTCGGGGCGGATGTCCTTCGCCCCGTACCAGGCCAGTACCGCGAGCCGGTCCGACCCGGCACCGTCGAGCGGGTCTCCGTCGCCCAGGCTGATCCGGTACGCGGAGTTCGCGAGCAGCATCGCCCCGCCCTGCATCGGGCGGGCGTCGGAGAACGGGGTGAGCACCGAGCGGACGTTGCGCGGCTCGGGTGGGAACAGCGACGGGTCGAACCCGTCGTCCAGGACCACGAACGAGCTCACCTGGAAGTGCTCGTTGAGGTGGCGCCCGAGGGCCGCCGGACGGATACCGGAGGCGTGCAGGACCTGTGGCGTGCGCAGGCCGTCGGCGCACACGACGACGTGGCCGGCCCGGACCTCGTAGGTCCGCCCGGAACGCCGGTCCTCGAGCACCGCGCCGACGGCGGTGCCGTCCTCGACGATCACCCGGCGGGCGAGGGTCTCGGTCCGCAGCTCGAAGCCGGGCACCGTCGCCTCGAGGTCGCCCAGGATGCTCCCGGTCCCGGTGAACCGGAGCGTGTCGCCCTCCCAGTGGGTGGAGGTCGGCATGAACCCGGTCGGGGTGAGCCCCGGCCCGTCGAACTCGTCGGCCAGCACCGCCCGGACCGCCTCGGGCAGCCCGTGCCCGGGGATGGGCGGGGTCGTGGTGCCCAGGAGCTGCTCGGCGTGGTCGAGCGCGGCGTCCATCTCGGCCGCGGGGACGAACGGGATGCGCTCGGACTGCTGCGGACGGGGGCTCGAGGTGCCCCAGTGGATCCCCATCCCCCCGACGCCGCTGGCCATGCTGGCCGCGGGCAGCCCGACCTCCCCGGCGGCCGGTGCCGGCCGCGGGTCGGCGAAGAACAGGCCCGGCAGGATGGTGTGCCGGAACTCCAGGCTCGGGTCGATGCCGGCGGCGACGTCGGACAGCGCCGCCGCCCGCTCGACGCCGGCGTCCGGACCCTGGGTGAGCAGCTGGGCCGCGGCGCGGTCGGACTCCGACATGTTCTGGGTGTGGTCGCCGCGGGCACCGGGCACGGCCGGGCCGACCTCGACCATCAGGATCCGGGCGCTCGGGACGGCGTCCCCGATGGTCCGGGCGTAGGTGGAGCCTGCGGGGCCGCTCCCGATCACGAGCACGTCGACCCGGGAGCCGTCTGCGTCGATGGAGGTCATCTCGGTCCTTTCCGGAGTCGGTGGAGTCAGCTCGTGGTGGTGAACGCCGCGGCGGTCAGGTCGAGCACCCGCCGCGTCCGGGCCCACGGGTCGCCGCCGGTGCCCTCGTACTCGACCGTCAGCGGTCCCGCGTAGCCGTGCCGGGCGAGGATCCCGAACGCCCGCGGGAGGTCGACGAGCCCGACGGTCCCGTCGTCGTCGACGTCGTGCGCCTTGACGTGGACGAGCTCGGCGCGCCCGGCGAGCGCGTCGATCCCCCGGTAGACGGGCTCGAGCTCGGGGCTGCCGCGCAGCGGCACCGGCGGGCCGTCCGGATCTCCGGTGAGCGCGGCCATCATCGGCGCCATGATCACGTCGAAGTTCCCCAGGTCGAGCAGCAGGCCGAGGTTCTCCCGGCCGACGGCGTCGAGCAGGCGGTTCATCCACCCGGCGTCGCTGGAGGGCCCGCCGTGGTTCTCCACGAGCAGGCGCACGCCCCGGGCGCGGGCGTGGGCACCGAGGCCGGTCAGCGCCTCGATGAGGTGCTCCGGCGGTGTCGTCCCGTGGTGCGGGCTGAGCGGCGAGCCCGGGTTCACCCGGACGAAGGCCGACCCGAGCTCGGCGCACCGGTCGATCCAGGTCGTCAGGGCCGCGACGTCGGCGGCGCGCCGGACGGGGTCCTCGGTGAGCAGGTCGCCGACATCGACGGCCACGTTGAGCAGCCGTGCACCGGCGGCCGCCGACTCGGCGGCGAACCGGTCGAGCCGGGGGTCGTCCGGGCCGGTGAACTGGAACGCCACCGTCTCGACCCCCGCGACACCGAACCGGTCGGCCGCCAGCTGGGGGAACTCGGCGATGTCGACCAGCGCCGGGAAGTCGGTGGTGAACCGGATCTCGCGCCCGTCGGGGGCGACGACGGCGAGATCGGTCGGTCCGAGCTGCTCGCGCAGGCTGTAGGACGACACGGACAGGATGTTCATCGGTCTCCTCTCGTGGGGTGCCCCGCCGTGCGGGGCCTCGTGGCCGGCGGGCGTCATGCCGGCGCCCACTCGTCGCGGGTGATGGGGGCCCAGCGAGGATCGCCCTCCCGGCCGATCTCGGGGATCCGCAGCACGGCCACGCCGCCGAGCACCGCGACGACCGCCAGCACCAGGTAGACGGCGGTGAACCCGCCCAGCGCGAGCAGGGCCGGGGCGACGAACGGCACGATCGACTGCGGGAGCGTGTTCGCCATGTTGACCACGCCCAGGTCCTTCCCGGCGTTCTCCCGGCTCGGCAGGACCCGCACGCACATCGCCGTGTCCACGGAGACCATCAGGCCGGTCGCGATCCCGAGCAGGGTGACCGCGACGTAGACCACCCACAGGGTGGTGGCGAGGGCCATCAGGACCAGCGCCACGGCGGCCAGGACGCCCGCGGCGACGGCGAACGGCTTCTGCCGGCCGAGACGGTCCGACACCGGTCCGGCGACCGCGCTCGACACGGCCAGCATCGCGACGTTGATCACGGCCAGGACCAGCACCGGCCCCCCGACCTCGTCCGTGCCGAGGCCGAACCGGTCCATCAGGAAGAAGGCGTTGTAGGTCGCGCTCGCCACCCCGCAGGCGAGCAGGAACCGGACGAGCCACGCCCACCCGAACGCGGGGTGCCGACGCGGGTTCAGCCACAGCGAGGTCATCAGCTCGACCGCACCGAGTTGCGCGGCGCCGGTGCGCCCGGGCAGCGGCCGTTCCCGGATGAGCGCCAGCGCCAGCAGACCGAGCAGCACGACGGCGACGGCCGCGACGGCCCACTGCAGCAGCGGGTCCCGCACGGCGCTCACCGCGCCGATACCGGCGAGCGGACCCAGTGCCGCCGCGAGTCCGAGCATCCCCGAGGCCGTGCCCCGCCGGGCCTGCGGAACCTGGTCGGCCATCAGGGCGCTGGTCGCGGCGAGCTGGAAGTTGAACAGGGTCTGCGCGGCGCACCACAGCACCGCGACCTGCCACACCTCGGTGGTGAACCCGATGGCCCCGACGACGAGTGCACCGGCCAGCGAGCCGGTCAGGATCCAGGTGCGGCGCCGGCCGAACCGCGCCGCCGTCCGGTCGCTGATCCGCCCGCCGAGCGGGTTGGCGACCAGCGCGAACACCGCGCCGAAGCCGGTGACGACCCCGAACGCCGCCGCGGCGCCCGGGCCCTCGATGCGCGTCAGGTGCAGCGTCAGCAGTAGCTGCAGCGGGGTCAGCAGCCCGACGAAGGCACTCGCGTTCGAGAGGAACATCGCGGAGATGAGCCGGCCGGTGGGGGTCTCGGCCGCAGGAGGGCCGCTCACCACCGGGGCGCCGGGAACGGGAACCGACATCGACACTCCCTTGTGTGGTACCGACTCCTGATCGGTAGTGACTACCACATTGAAGTCACCCCCCAAACGTTGTCAAGCCCGCATGGGAGTCGGCGCCGGGTAGGGTCGCGCCATGGGCCTGCGGGAGATCAAGTCGGCACGTACACGGCAGCGGATGATCGACGTCGCCGTGGAGCTGTTCCTCGAGCAGGGCTACGACGACACGACGATGGAACAGATCGCCGAGCGGGCCGAGGTCGGCACGACGACGCTCTACCGGTACTTCCCGACCAAGGACCTCCTCCTGCTCGACCGGGTCGTGCGCGGCATGGACATCGGGGAGCGTCTGCGGGCCCGACCGGCCGACGAGCCGGTCGGCGAGGCGTTGACCGCGGTGCTGCGCGAGGCCGCGGCGGACTTCGACACCCCGGACCTGCGCATACCGGAGATCCGGCAACTGGTGGACGTCGCGCCGGTCCCCCGGGCGCGGCTCTGGGACTTCCACCTGAGCACGCGGACACAGCTGGAGGCCGCACTGGCGGAGCGGATGGGGCGGCCCGCGAGCGATCTCTCGGTGCGGCTCACGGCGTCGTTCGCCCTGGAGATCCTCGTCATCAGCGACGATCTGCGCCGGGCGCGGGACTACGCCCCGTCCGCCTCGGCCTCGCTCGAGGAGGTGCTCGCCGGGCTTCCCGGGTCCGAGATCATCCTCCCCGCGACCGGACGCGCGAACGCGGTGAGCACGTCCCCGGGCGCACCGGCGGTCCGGTCGACGTCCCGCTCGCCGGCGATCTGAGCCCTCCGGCGTCGCGTCTCAGCCGGCGACGAGCTCGAACTCCGCGAGCCGACCGGCGACGCCGTCGACCGGCAGGGCGGCCGCAGCGCGCAACCGGTCACCGGCCGGCGGGCCGCGTCACTCCCCGCGCCCGGGGGTGCGGAACCGCAGGTCGCCCGCCATGTCGATCCGCGCGAGCTCGGCACGGGAGGTGACGCCGAGCTTGGGGTAGACGCTGCCCAGGTGGTGCCCGACCGTGCGGTGGCTGATCAGCAGCCGGGCCGCGATCTCCCGGTTGGTGAGCCCCTCGGCGGCCAGCTGGGCGACCCGCAGCTCCTGGGCGGTGAGCCCGGCCCCGGCCGGCTCGTGCCGCGCCCCGGACTGCGCGGCCAGGCCCAGCTCCCGCACCGCCCGTGCCCGCAGCGGCGCCGCGCCGAGGCGGGCGAAGGTCTCGGCCGCCCCGGTGAGCTCGTGCCGGGCGTCGGCGCGCCGGCGGACCCGCCGCAGCCACTCGCCGTACAGCAGCCGGGTGCGGGCCTGCTCGAACGGGTCCGGGGCGGTGCCCGCGCCGTCGAGCGCGGCCCGGTACGCGGCCTCCGTGTCCGGCCCGCCGGCGGCGAGGGCGCGGAGACGGTGGGCGGCGGTACGGGCCCAGGGGGCGCCGGTCCGCCGGGCCCACGTCTCGACGGCCGCCAGCCGGGCCGCGGCCGTCTCCGTGCGGCCCTCCTGCGTCGCGGCCTCGGCGGTGTCCGGGGCGGCGAGCAGCGCGAACGTGGGGTGGGCGGCCTCGTGGCCGGGCTCGTCGAGCGGCATCAGGTGGTGCAGGGCCTCGCGGGGCCTGCCGTCGAACAGCGCCGCCCGGCCGCGCACCCAGTACGCCGACGCGGTGAGCGCGCGCACCTCCTGCCGGACCGAGACGGCCAGCGCCCGGGTGGTGTGCCCGTCCAGTCCGGGGGCGTCGCCGCGGGCCGCGGCCAGGTTGGCCAGACAGAGCCGGCACTGGCTCGCCACGTGGTCCGCTCCGACCTCCTCGGCCAGCCGCAGGCCCTCGGTGGCCCCGGCCTCGGCCGCCTCCCACCGGCCCGCCGCGGCGTCGAGGACCGCGCTCTGTGCGAGCACCATCGCGAGCGCGGCGAGCTCGTGCCGCCGCCGCAGCTGCGCGGCCTGCACCCGCAGCACGTCGTGCAGGGGCCCCTCGACCCCCCAGGCCTGGGCCAGCGGCACGGGCGGCAGCAGCTCCCACGGCACGGTCCCGAGCAGGCCGACGGCGGCGGCATCCGGGGCCGGGAGCGGCCCGGCCGCCCGGCCGGTCCCGTCGTAGCAGGCCCACCAGGCCCGCAGCGTCGGCATGACCGGTGCCAGCTCGCCGCCGGGGTCGAGGGCGAGCAGCCGCGCCAGCGCCGCCTGCTGCAGGTCCGGGCGGCCCGCCGACCACGCCGCGCGGGCCGCCACCGTGCCCAGCTCCATCGCCGTGCGCGTCCCGTCGACGACGGCCATGTCCCCCACCAGGTAGTGGTGGGCGCGCTCGGAGAGGCCGACGGTGAACTCGAGGATCCCGCGCAGCCCGCCGCTGCACCGCACGACGGGCTCCACCCCGCCCAGGCGCTCGGCGTCGTCGAGCAGCCGCCGGGCCCCCTCGGCGTCGCCGGCGTCCCAGGCGGCGCGGGCGGCGACCGCCAGCCGGCGCGCGGCGTCCGCGGGGTCCGGTGACAGGTCGGCGGCCCGCCGCAGCGTGCGTGCCGCCAGTGGGCCGGCGCTGCGCTCCAGGCACCGGGCGGCCGCCTGCTCCAGCAGCGCCGCGACGTCCTCGTCGGCGCCGTCCGCGGCGGCCGCCAGGTGCCAGGCGCGGTGCTCGGTGTCCTCGGCCGGCAGCGCCGCGGCCAGCGCGCGGTGCGCGGCCCGGCGGTCCGGGAAGGGGGCGCCGTCGTAGAGGGCGGCCGGGACCAGCGGGTGGCGGAACCGGAGGCGGGCGCCCGAGGCCTGCAGCAGGCCAGAGCGCAGCGCCTCGTCCCAGGTGGAGGCGTCGACACCCCACCCGGCACCGGCCCGGTCGAGGACGTGCCGGTCGCCCCGCCCCTCGGCGGCCGCCAGCAGCAGCAACGCCCGGGTGGCCGGTTTCAGCGCCTCGGCACGGGCGCAGAACGCCTGCCGCAACCGGGGCCCCACCGGCATCGGCTCCCCGGACGCCCCGTCGGCGGGGTCGCGCCCGACGGTGGGCAGCTCCTGCAGCGCGAGCGGGTTGCCCCCCGCCATCGCGACCGTGCCCTCGACGAGGGCCTCGTCGGCGTCGGGGACGGCGGCGGCGACCAGCCGGCGGGCGTCGTCGCCGGTGAGGCCCACGACCTCCAGCGCCGGCACCCCCTCCCAGGGGCCCGGGGACGGGTCCGCGTGGTCGGTCAGGATCACCACGACCGGCTCGGTCCGCACCCGGCGCGCGAGAAAACCCAGACAGTGCGCGGTCGCCTCGTCGACCCACTGCGCGTCGTCGACGACGACGAGCACCGGCCGCTCCCGGGCCAGGCCGGAGAGCAGCGACACCACGGCCGCGCCGATGAGGAAGCGGTTGGCCGGGTCCCGGCTGATCCCGAACGCGCCGCGCAGCGCGGCGGCCTGCGGGTCGGGGAGCTCGTCGAGCCGGTCCAGCACCGGCCACAGCAGCGCGTGCAGCGCGCCGAAGGCGAGTCCCGTCTCCATCCGGGTGCCCCGGGTCCGCAGCACGGTGACCCCGGACGCGGCGTCGACGACGTGGTCGACCAGTGCGGTCTTGCCGATCCCCGGCTCGCCCCACAGCACGAGCGCGGCACCCGCGCCGTCGGCCGCGCGTACCAGCAGCCGCTCCAGTGCCGCGGTCTCGGCACGCCGCCCGAACAGCTCCATGACCCCCCGCAGCCCCGTCCCGCCGGCCACCGTGGCACGGCCGATCCGTCGCACCACCGTAACCACGTCGTCCGGATCGTCCCGGCGACCGATCCGGTGACCGATCCGCCGGGACGGGCCGGGCCCGACACTCGCCGGGTGACCCGCCCCGCACCCACCGATGCGGCCGCGACGTCCGGGAGCCCCGACTTCACCGGGCTCCGCGCGACCTACGTCAACTGCACCCTCAACCGCTCCCCCGGCCGCAGCCACACCCAGGGCGTCATCGACCGCAGCATCGCGATCATGGAGGCGAACGGGGTCGACGTCGACCGGTTCCGCGCCGTCGACCACGACATCGCCACCGGCGTCCGCCCCGACATGACCGAGCACGGCTGGGACACCGACGCGTGGCCCGCACTGCTCGACCGCGTCCTCGCCGCCGACATCCTCGTCATCGGCGGGCCGATCTGGCTGGGCGACAACAGCTCCGTGACGAAGCGGGTGATCGAGCGCCTGTACGGCCACTCCGGCGTGCTGAACCCCAGCGGCCAGTACGCCTACTACGGCCGCGTCGCCGGGTGCCTGCTCACCGGCAACGAGGACGGCCTCAAGCACTGCGCGATGAACATCCTCTACAGCCTCCAGCACATCGGGTTCACCGTCCCGCCCCAGGCCGACGCCGGCTGGCTCGGCGAGGTCGGCCCCGGCCCGTCCTACCTGGACGAGGGTTCCGGCGGCCCGGAGAACGACTTCACCAACCGCAACATCGCGTTCATGACCTACAACCTGATGCACCTCGCCGCGATGATCCGCGGCGCGGGCGGGTTCCCGGCCCACGGCAACCAGCGCACGGCCTGGGACGCCGGCACCCACCCCGGAAACACCAACCCCGAGTACCGCTGACGCGGGCGACGGCCGACCCACGAGGAGACCCGATGAGCAGCACGACGACAAGCTGGCCGAGCCTGCGCGTGGCGGACTGGACCGCCACCCGCGAGACCCTGCACATGTGGACCCAGATCGTGGGCAAGATCCGCATGGCCCACGCCCCGCTGCTCAACCACTGGTGGCAGGTGACGCTGTACGTGGGCCCGCGCGGGCTGACGACGTCGGCGGTCCCGTACGGCGCCGGGGCCTTCGATATCGAGCTGGACCTGCTGGGCCACCGGCTCGAGGTCCGCAGCAGCGACGGCGGCGCGCTCGGCTTCGGGCTGGCGCCGATGCCGGTCGCCGAGTTCTACGGCAGGGTCCTGGACGTGCTCAGCAGGCTCGGCGTCGCCGCGCCGATCCGGCCGCACCCCAACGAGGTCGACCCGGCGATCCCGTTCGCCGAGGACCACACCCACGCCTCCTACGACGCCGAGGCGGCCACCCTGTTCTGGCGGCAGCTGCTGCAGGCGAACCGGGTGATCGGTGAGTTCCGGTCGCACTTCGTCGGCAAGGTCAGCCCGGTGCACTTCTTCTGGGGCGGCATGGACCTGGCCTGCACCCGTTTCTCCGGGCGGACGGCGCCGCCGCACCCGGGCGGGGTGCCCAACTGCGGCGACTGGGTCATGGTCGAGGGCTACTCGCGGGAGCTGTCCAGCTGCGGGTTCTGGCCCGGTGGGGGTGATGAGGGCGCCTTCTACTCCTACGCCTACCCCGCGCCCGACGGCTTCGCCGAGGCCCCGGTCGGCCCCGACGGTGCCTTCTACAGCGCGGACTTCCAGCAGTTCCTGCTGCCCTACGAGGTCGCCCGCGCCGCACCGGACCCGGACCGCGCGGTCGCCGAGTTCCTCCGCACGACCTACGAGGCCGCCGCGGACCTCGGGCGCTGGGACCGCTCCGCGCTGGAGGACGACCCGCTCCGCTGGGCGTGACCGGCGCGGTGCCGGCCGTCCCGCGGCCCGCCCGGCGCGGCCGCGGGTCGGCCGCGCCGGTGGGCGCCCCGCCCGCGCTCAGACCTGCTCGAACAGGGCTCCGTGCTGCGCGCGGAGCCGGTACTTCAGGACCTTCCCGCCCACGGTCTCGGGCAGGCCGTCCACGAACACGACCGCCTTCGGCGTCTCGTACCCGCCCAGCTTCGCCCGGCAGTGCGCGATGATCGACTCCGCGTCGGCCGCCGCGCCCTCCCGCAGCACGACGACCGCCGTGACGGCCTCGCCCCAGTGGGCGTGCGGGAGCCCGATCACCGCCGCCTTCTCCACGGCCGGGTGCCCGTGCAGGACCGACTCCACCCGCAGGCTGGAGACGTTCTCCCCGCCGGACTTCACGATGTCCTTGAAGCGGTCCACCATGATCCGCAGACCGTCCTCGTCGACGGATGCGCTGTCCCCGGAGTGGAACCAGCCGCCGCGGAACGCCTCCCGCGTGGCCTCCTCGTTCAGGTAGTAGCCCGCCGTGACGATGGGGCTGCGGTACACCGCCTCGCCCGGGACGTGCGGGGTGTCCCGGACCGACACCCCGGTCTCGTCGACGACGTCGGAGGCGAGGAGCGGGCTCGGGACGCCGACGTAGTTCACCGACGGAGCCGTCCGCGCGTAGACCTCGCTCCACGTGGCGGGCCAGAACCGGTGACAGGCGATCGCCTCGGTCTGCCCGAAGATGCCCAGCACCACCAGGCCGGGGGCCCGGTCCTGCAGCCGCGCGTACACGGCCGGTTCGAGGGCGCCCCAGCCGTACACCAGCACGGTCAGGCTGGACAGGTCCGCGCCGGTCCGCTCCGCCACGGCGTCGAGCGCGGCGACGAACTGCGGGGAGCCCGCCCACAGCGCGGTCGGCCGCTCCTCGGCGATCGTGGCCACGAGCTGGTCGGGCAGCGGGCGCCGGCTCAGCACCAGGGAGCCGCCGGCCAGGAACGCCGAGAAGGTGAAGATCTGGTCGCCGACGTGGTAGATCATCGGCAGCGCGGTGGCGACCCTGAGGTCGGTCTCCACCCGCAGGCCGCGGGTCAGCGAGACCGTGAAGTTCAGCGCGGCGAGGTGGGTCGACCCGTGCGAGATCATCACGCCCTTGGGCATCGCCGTGGTGCCCGAGGTGTAGAGGATCTCCCAGATGTCGTCGGAGTGGATCTCGACGTCGGGCTCGGTCGTCGGCAGACCGTCGAGGAGGTCCCCGAAGCTCGGGCTCCCCGCGACGGGCCCGCCGCCGATGGTGATCGTCGCGCCGACGCGCAGCCCGGTGGCGGTGAACGCCTGCTCGGCCCGCGGCCACAGCTCCGCGTCGACGATCGCCAGGCCCGGCTCGGCCTGGCCGATCAGGTGCTCGAGCACGTCCGGGGCGAGGGCCGGGTTCACCGGTACGGCCACCATGCCCGCCTTTGCGACACCGACCTTGGCCAGGTAGGCCTCGACGGAGTTCTCGCAGAACAGCAGCACCCGCGCGCCCGGCTCCAACCCCCGGGCCGCGAGGGCGTGGGCGACCTGGCTGGTGATCCCGTCGGCCTCGCGGTAGGTGACGGAGGCGAACCGCTCCTCACCGTAGGCACCGGGCCGGCCGGTGATCGCGGTCTTGTCGGGGTAGCTCCAGGTCAGACGCTCGAACACGTCCCCGACCGAGGTCCGCTCCCACCGGTTCACCGCACGTCGTCCGCGCAGGCGCGTGACATCGATCTTCCCGAGCTGTCCCTGCAGGTCCACACCAGCCTCCTTGCCGAGCTCACCTGAGGCGGACAGCATCGCGGCATCACCTGCCGACCACAAGCCCTTAGTCACTCGTCGTTCACAACTTGGAGGGCGCCGGCGCGACGCCGCGACCGGGCCGCCCACGCGGGTCCGGACGCGTACGCGCCGAGCCCGGCCGGTGGCGGCGACAGGACTTGCCACGGGCATGGTTAGTGAACGACGATGCACTCGTGCGGGCGACGACGCCCGGCCGGCCGGATGCGCAGAGGAGTCGATGTGGACGTTCGGGAGAGCTCCGGGCACAGGGACCTCCGGGAACACGGCCCGGGCCCGGCCCGCTCGGACCAGGGGGGACACCCGTGACGACCGTCCTGCGCTCCGCGCTCAACACCTCCGACGAGGTCTACCTCGCCAACCGCGCGCACGCGGAGCAGGTCCTGGCCGAGCTCGACGAGCAGGTCCGGACCGCCATCGCCGGGGGCGGCGAGCGCTACCAGCAGCGCCACCGCGACCGCGGGCGGCTGCTCGTGCGGGAGCGCATCGAGCTGCTCCTCGACCGCGACGCCGCGTTCCTCGAGCTGTCCTCGCTCGCGGCCTGGGGCACCCAGTTCACCGTGGGCGCCTCCATCGTGACCGGGATCGGCGTCGTCTCCGGCGTCGAGTGCATGATCATCGCCCACGACCCCACCGTCCGCGGTGGCGCGATGAACCCGTACTCGCTGCGGAAGACGCTGCGCGCCCTGGAGATCGCGCGCATCAACCGGCTCCCCACGATCAACCTCGTCGAGTCCGGCGGGGCGGACCTGCCCACCCAGTCCGAGCTGTTCGTGCACGCGGGCAAGATCTTCCACGACCTGACCGAGCTGTCGTCGATGGCGATCCCGACGATCGCGCTCGTGTTCGGCAACTCCACTGCGGGCGGCGCCTACGTGCCCGGCATGTGCGACCACGCCGTGATGGTCGACCAGCAGGCCAAGGTGTTCCTCGGCGGACCGCCGCTGGTGAAGATGGCCACCGGCGAGGAGTCCGACGACGAGGAGCTCGGCGGCGCGGCGATGCACGCCAAGGTCTCCGGTCTCTGCGACCACTTCGCCGTCGACGAGCGCGACGCCATCCGGATCGGGCGCCGGATCGTCTCCGAGCTCAACTGGCACAAGCTCGGCCCCGGCCCCACGCTGCCCGCCGACGAGCCGGTCCACGACCCCGACGAGCTGCTGGGCATCGCGCCGTCGGACATCAAGGTGCCCTTCGACCCGCGCGAGGTCATCGCCCGCGTCGTCGACGGCTCCCGGTTCGGCGAGTACAAGCCGCTGTGGGGTACCAGCCTCGTCACCGGCTGGGCGTCGATCCACGGCTACCCCGTGGGCATCCTCGCCAACGCCCGTGGCGTGCTGTTCAGCGAGGAGGCCAAGAAGGCCTCGGAGTTCATCCAGCTGGCCAACCAGACGGACACTCCGCTGATCTTCCTGCAGAACACCACCGGCTACATGGTGGGGAAGAGCTACGAGCAGGGCGGGATCATCAAGGACGGCTCCAAGATGATCAACTCGGTGGCGAACAGCAAGGTCCCGCACATCACGCTGAACCTGGCCGCCTCCTT
Organism: Pseudonocardia sp. TMWB2A; assembly: GCF_017312135.1. Taxonomy (NCBI): domain Bacteria; kingdom Bacillati; phylum Actinomycetota; class Actinomycetes; order Pseudonocardiales; family Pseudonocardiaceae; genus Pseudonocardia; species Pseudonocardia sp. TMWB2A. The sequence goes on along the minus strand of NZ_QKQY01000002.1, from coordinate 3,433,696 downwards.
CGGCGCCGGGAACTACGGCATGTCCGGACGCGCCTACGACCCGCGGCTGATGTTCGCCTGGCCGGGCTCCCGGCTCGCCGTCATGGGCGCCGCCCAGCTCGCCGGCGTGATGTCGATCGTCGCCAGGCAGTCCGCCGCGTCGTCGGGCCGGGAGTTCGACGCCGAGGCCGACGAGCGCAACCGCGCCGCCATCGAGGCCCAGATCGAGCAGGAGTCGCACGCCTTCTTCGTCACGGCCCGGCTCTACGACGACGGCCTGATCGACCCCCGTGACACCCGCACCGTGCTCGGCATCGCCCTGTCGACCGCGCACTCGAACATCGTCGCCGGCCAGCGTGGCTACGGCGTCTTCCGGATGTGAGGTGAGGAGATGACCGTCCACAAGCTGCTCGTGGCCAACCGCGGGGAGATCGCCGAGCGGGTCGTCCGCTCGGCCCGCGCGCTGGACATCGCCACCGTCGCCGTCCACTCCGACCCGGACGCCGACGCCCTGTTCGTCGAGGCCGCCGACGAGGCGGTGCGGCTCCCCGGCGCCGCCCCGTCGGAGACCTACCTGCGCGCCGACCTGATCATCGAGGCCGCGCTGCTCACCGGCGCCGACGCGATCCACCCCGGCTACGGCTTCCTGTCCGAGAACGCGGACTTCGCCCGCGCCTGCGCGGCCGCCGGGATCACCTTCGTGGGCCCGCCGGTCGAGGCCATCGAGGCGATGGGCTCGAAGATCGCGGCGAAGGAGCTGATGGAGAAGGCGGGCGTGCCCGTCCTGCCCGGCGCCACGATCGACGACGCCGAACAGGTCGACGCCGCCGCCGTCTCCGCCCTCGCCGACGGCATCGGCTACCCGCTGCTGGTGAAGGCCGCCTTCGGCGGTGGCGGGCGCGGCATGCGCATCGTCCGCTCCGCGTCCGAGGTGGTCGACGCCGTGACCGGGGCCCGGCGCGAGGCCGCGTCGGCCTTCGGCAACGGCACCGTGTTCCTCGAACGGTTCGTCGAGGACCCGCGCCACGTCGAGGTGCAGATCTTCGGCGACACCCACGGCACCGTGGTGCACCTGTTCGAGCGGGAGTGCTCGATCCAGCGCCGCTACCAGAAGATCGTGGAGGAGGCGCCCTCCCCCGCCGTCGACGACGCGCTGCGCACCCGTCTCGGCGACGCGGCCGTCGCCGCGGGTGCGGCGATCGGCTACTCCGGCGCCGGGACCGTCGAGTTCGTCATGGCGCAGGACGGCGAGTTCTTCTTCCTCGAGGTCAACACCCGTCTGCAGGTCGAGCACCCGGTCACCGAGGAGATCACCGGCCTCGACCTGGTGGCGCTGCAGATCGCGGTCGCCGAGGGCGAGCCGCTGCCCGCGGAGGTCACCGGGGCCACGATCACCGGCCACGCGATCGAGGCCCGGCTCTACGCCGAGGACCCGAGCCGGGACTACCTGCCCGGCTCGGGGACCCTCCACCGGTTCTCCGTGCCCGCCCTGCCCGGCGTGCGCGTCGACACCGGTGTGCGGGACGGCTCGGTGGTCGGGACGCACTACGACCCGATGCTGGCGAAGGTGATCGCCCACGGCCGCACCCGCACCGAGGCCGCCCGGAAGCTCGCGCGGGCCCTCGCCGAGGCCGAGATCCACGGCCCGGTCACCAACCGGGACCTGCTCGTCGCCGTCCTGCGCGAGCCGGAGTTCCTGGCCGGGCGGACCGACACCGGCTACCTCACCCGCCACGAGCCCACCGCACTCGTCGGCACCCCGGCGGAGTCCACCCTCGCCGTGCACGCCCTCGCCGCCGCCCTGGCCGACCAGGCCGGCCGCCGGGCGGGCGCCGCGGTCCAGCAGCCGGTGCCGTCGGGCTGGCGGAACGTCCGCAGCGCCGCCCAGCACGCGGAGTACCGGGCCGGCGACATCGACCTCGACGTGACCTACCGGCTCGGCCGCGGCACGCTCGAGGCCGGCGTGAACGGGACCGCGCTCCCGGGCGCGGCCGTGCTCGCCGCCACCGCGGACCGGGTCGACCTGCGGGTCGGCGGTGTGCGGCGTGCCGTGCGTGTGCACCGCGTCGGCGACACCGTCCACGTCGACAGCGCGCTCGGCGCCACCACGCTGACCGAGCGCGCCCGGCTGCCCGAGCCCGGCACCGACGCCGCCCCCGGCTCGCTGCTCGCCCCCATGCCCGGCACCGTCGTCCGGGTCGCGGCCGGGGTCGGGCAGCAGGTCGAGCAGGGTGCGGTCGTCGTGGTGTTCGAGGCCATGAAGATGGAGCACCTCGTGCGCGCCCCCGTCGCCGGCACCGTCGCCGAGCTGGGCGTGCAGGTCGGCGACACCGTGGAGTCCGGCGAGGTCCTCGCCGTCATCGAGGAGGCGCAGGCCTGACATGAGCGACGTGACCTACGAGGTGACCGAGGGCGTCGCCTGGCTGACGATCGACCGCCCCGAGGCCCGCAACGCCCTCAGCAGGGCCGTCCGCGAGGGCCTGTTCGACGGCGTCCACCGGTTCAACGCCGACGACACGGCGAAGGTCCTGGTGCTGACCGGCTCCGGGGAGAAGGCGTTCTGCGCGGGCGGCGACCTCAAGGAGATGAACGACGTCGCGCTCCGGGTCCCGCCCCCGGACTTCCTGCCCCAGCTCGGCCGCAACATCGACGTCCCCAAGCCGACGATCGCCGCGGTCAACGGCATCGCCTACGGCGGCGGGTTCCTCCTGGCCCAGCAGTGCGACCTGGTGGTGGCCGCCGAGCACGCCCGCTTCGCGGTGTCCGAGGTCCGGATCGGCCGCGGTTCCCCGTGGGCGGCGCCGCTGTCCTGGCTGGTCCCGCCGCGGGTCGCGATGAAGATCCTGCTCACCGGAGACCCGATCGGCGCGGCCGAGGCGCAGGGCCACGGGCTGGTCAACGACGTGGTGCCCGCCGCCGAGCTGCGCGGGCACACCCAGCGGCTCGCCGAGCGGATCGCCGCCAACGCCCCGCTGTCGGTGCTCGCGGCCAAGCGGACCGCGTACCTGTCGGCGAGCCACACCCGCGCCGAGGCCTACGAGCGCGCCGAGGAGATCTGGGAGCCGGTCTACCTCTCGCAGGACGCCCAGGAGGGCCCGCTCTCGTTCCGGGAGAAGCGTGCCCCCGTCTGGCAGGGGGTATGACCATGGTGTCCATGGACGCGGTCCTCGACGACCTGGAGGCCGAGAGCGCGGTCGTCCGCGCGATGGTCGCCGACCTCGACGACGCCGCCATCGGCGGCCCCACCCCGGCCGAGGGCTGGACCGTCCGCGACCAGCTCACCCACCTCGCCTACTTCGACGAGGCGGCCACCCTCGCCGCGACGGACCCGGCGACCTTCCGCACGCGGGCCGACGGGCTGCAGGAGCTCGGGCCCGGCTTCCCCGACCGGATCGCCGCAGACCACGCGGGTCTGCGGGCCGAGGAGGTCCGGGCCTGGTTCGCCGGGGCCCGCGACGCCCTCGTCGGCACCTTCCGCGGCATCGGGCCGAAGACCCGGCTGCCCTGGTACGGGCCGGACATGAGCGCCCTGTCCTCGGTCACCGCCCGGCTGATGGAGACCTGGGCGCACGGCCAGGACGTCGCCGACGCGCTCGGGGTGCTGCGGGAGCCGACGGACCGGCTGCGCCACGTCGCCCATCTGGGGGTGCAGACCTTCGGCTTCACCTTCCGCAACAACGGCCGCGAGGTCCCGGAGGTGCCGGTGCGGGTGGAGCTGGTCGCTCCCTCCGGTGCGCTGTGGACCTGGGGCCCGGAGGACGCCGCGGACCGGGTCACCGGCTCCGCGCTCGGCTTCTGCCTGGTCGCGACCCAGCGCAGGCACCCCGACGACACCGACGTGGCCACGACCGGGCCGGTCGCCGCCGAATGGGTCTCGATCGCCCAGACCTTCGCCAACCCGCCCGGCCCCGGCCGCGCCCCGGGCGCCGTCGCCGCGGCGTTCCCCGCCCCGACCCGTACCCCCGCAGGAGGGCCCGCATGACCCGCGCACCGGTGCGCATCGGCAACTGCTCCGGCTTCTACGGCGACCGCATCACCGCCGCGCGGGAGATGGTCGAGGGCGGGCCGATCGACGTCCTGACCGGGGACTACCTCGCCGAGCTGACCATGCTGATCCTCTACAAGGCGCGGCAGAAGGACCCGACCGGCGGCTACGCGAAGACGTTCCTCACCCAGGTCGAGCACGTGCTCGGCACCTGCCTGGACCGCGGCATCGCGATCGTGTCCAACGCGGGCGGGCTCAACCCCGCGGGCCTGGCCACCGACCTCGCCGCGCTGGCCGGGCGGCTCGGCCTGGCCCCGAGGATCGCCCACGTCCACGGGGACGACCTCGTCCACCGGCTCGACGAGCTCCAGGGCGCCGGACACGCCCTGGCCCACCTCGACACCGGCGCCACCCTGGCCGACGCCGGGGTGACCCCGGTGTCGGCCAACGCCTACCTCGGCGCGTGGGGCATCACCGAGGCGCTGCGCGCCGGGGCGGACGTCGTGGTGACCGGGCGGGTCACCGACGCGTCCGTGGTCGTCGGCCCCGCCGCGTGGTGGCACGGCTGGGAGCGCACCGACTTCGACGCGATCGCCGGCGCCATGGCCGCCGGGCACGTCATCGAGTGCGGCCCGCAGGCCACCGGCGGGAACTACTCCTTCTTCGAGGAGATCACCGACCGCCGCTACCCCGGCTTCCCGATCGCCGAGGTCGCCGCCGACGGCTCCAGCGTGATCACCAAGCACGCGGACACCGGCGGGCTCGTCTCGCCGGGGACGGTGACCGCACAGCTGCTCTACGAGATCGCCGAGCCCGCCTACCCCGGACCGGATGCCGTGGCGCACTTCGACTCGCTGCAGCTGACCCAGGACGGCGAGCACCGGGTGCGCATCTCCGGCACCCGCGGCAGCGCGCCGACCGACCGGCTCAAGGTCGCGCTGAACTACGAGGGCGGCTACCGCAACACCATGACGCTGGTGCTCACCGGCACGAAGATCGAGGAGAAGGCGGCCTGGGCGTCGGAGCAGCTCACCGAGCTGCTCGGCGGCGCGGACCGGTTCGAGGAGCTCGACATCCAGCTGCTGCGCTTCGACCACCCCGACGCGCCCACGAACCCGCAGGCGACCGCCCACCTGCGGGTCACCGTCAAGGACCCGGACCGGCGCAAGGTCGGCCGTGCCTTCTCCAACACGACCATGGAACTCGCCCTCGGCGGCTACCCCGGCTTCCACACCACCACCCCGCCGTCGGCCGAGAGCGCCTTCGGCGTCTACTGGCCCACCCTGGTGCCCGCCTCCGAGGTGGAGCACCTGGTCACGCTGCCCGACGGCACCACGACGACGGTGCCGCACAGCCCGGTCACCGCCGGGAGCCCCGCCCCGGCCGAGCCGGTCGTGCCGGCACCCGTGCCGGGGCCCACCCGGCGGCTGCCGCTGGGCGAGATCGCGGCGGCCCGCTCCGGCGACAAGGGCGGGAACGCGAACATCGGGCTCTGGACCCGCACCGACGACGAGTACGCGTGGCTGCGCGGCCACCTCACCGTCGAGCGCGTCCGCGCGCTGCTGCCGGAGGCCGCCGGGCTGGAGATCCGCCGCTTCGACCTGCCCAACCTGCGGGCGCTGAACCTCGTCGTGGTCGGGATCCTGGGCGACGGCGTCGCCTCCGCCACGCGGCCGGACCCGCAGGCCAAGGGCCTCGGCGAGTACCTGCGCAGCCGCCTCGTCGACATCCCCGTCGCCCTGCTGCCGGGCTGACCCCTGGCGGCGGACCCGCCCGTCCGCCGCGTCCCCTCCGGCGCGGACGGGCACCCGTCCGGGAGAGAGGAACGCATGACCCTGCCGTGGGAGTCGACGTGGGGCACTTCCTCCGGGGAGGGCCCGTGGACTTCGCCGACACGGTCCGACGGACCGTCCCGCAGCCGAGTCACCCGCGAGCCCTTGCGCCGCTACGAACACCCCCCATCCCGGTTCGCTGATCCACGTCGACGTCACCAGGTTCGGCAACAACCCTGACGGAGGCGGGCTCCGCTTCGTCGGCCGTCGGCAAGCGCTCTGAACAAGCAGGCCACTCCCGGGCTGCCCGAAGGGGACCGACCACGAGCCACGCACCGGCAGAGAGTTCGTCCACACCGCCATCGACGACCGCCCCCGCGTCGCCCACGCCGAGATCCACCGCGACGAGAAAGCCGTCACCGCCGTGCCACGCCGGGCCGTGGACTGGTTGAACGCCCGCGGCGTGACCGTCGAGCGGCTCCTGTCCGACAACGGCAGCTGCTACCGGTCGCATGCCTGGCGTGACACCTGCACCGACCGGGCATCATCCACGAACGGACCCGCCCCTACCGACCCCAGACCAACGGCAGGATCGAACGCTTCCGCCACACCTTCGCCGACGGGTGGGCCTACGCCCGCTTCGCCCCTGCGGGACCGCTCGTCGAGACGCCCGGGACTGCCCAGGCTCCCCTCCCCGACTGGCTGCGCCTCCAACATCACCGCCGGCCCACAGCGCAACCGACAGCCTACCGCCGATCAGCCGCCCGACCAACCGGCCTGGACATCCACCGCGGAGGCGATCCGGCTGACCGACGAGGCCCCGCTCTCCGGCGCCGACGTCGTCGTACTCGTGACGCCCTCCGCGACATGGTCGCCCTCGTCGTCCCCCGAGGCAGCGCCTCCGGGCCCGTCCGACGCCGGGCATTCCCAGTACTGAGTGACTACCGCTCAGCGAGGGCCTGCGAGCATGTCCTCGGTGTCGCTGGACAGCCCGGCGTGTCCGTAGTGGATGCGGCGTCACCGCCGTCGACATCGCAGATCACCGGCCCGGAGAGGGCTCACTCGCCACCGACCTGCGCTGCTGCGCGTCAGGCCGGCGGGCCGGAGCGTCCGCCCCGACCTGCCGGATCACTGACGCACACACGATCGCGCCGACAGGCCCCTGCCGGCGTGTTCTATCGCGGCCGGGTGAGATAGGCCGACAGGCGCTTCCCCCACTGCGGCACGCCCCTGTCCCGGTCCATGATCGAGTAGTGGTCCACACCATCCACACGGACCACCTCACAGCTGCGCAGGTGCGGCCCCCACAGCAGATCTCCCGTCCCCTCTCCCGAATCACGCTCGGAGTCCAGGAACTCCCCGGTCGCGACGAGCAGCGCGTCCACCCCGAGCTCACCCGCTGTCGGCGTCGCCATCACCCCGGCACCCCGAAGGGTCGAGATCGCCATGGCGGTCATGACCTCGTCGGCGCCCCGGTCGTCGTCGTCCAGGCCGAGCAGGTCACGCCATCTGTCGCGGGACTGCTCGATCACCCCGCGCCTGGGCGTCCTGGTCCCTATGACTGGGACGGTCACGTCGTACCTGGTCGGCCGGCCCGCTCCTCGCGGCCCACCACCGCGAGAACGTGTCGACGATGGTGAGTGACGAGACCTGCTCTCCGCGCGCCACCAACTCCTGCCCGACGGAGAAGGCGATCCGACCACCGAGCGACCAGCCCAGGAGATCGTAAGGACCCTCCGGTTGGCTCGCCTGAACGGCATCGGCGTACACCGAGGACACGCGTTCGCGGGGTCTCGAGATCGACGTCGAGACCTCCGTGAGCGGGATCCTGCAGCCCGACCAGCCCCATCCCCGTGGGGAGGTGCTCTGCGAGCGCGGAGTAGACGAGCGCGAAACCCTGGATCGGGTGCACCGCGAACAGGTTCCGCGCCTGTGCCGCGGGGGCGATCGGCACCCGGATCGCGGCGAGCAGCCGTTCGTCGTCGGAGTCGGTGGCAGTCGTCGCCACCGGCGCCCGCTGGTCGTCGGAGATGCGGGCCAGCGCGGCCACGGTCCGGGCCGAGAACACGTCCGCGGCGGTGAAGGCCGCACCGACGGCGCGTGCCCGCGACACGAGTTTGATCGACAGGATGCTGTCGCCGCCGAGTTGGAAGAAGTCGTCGTCGACGGAGAACTCGGCACCGCCGTCGAGCCCGAGCACGTCGCGCACGACCCCCATGAGCATGTGCTCCGTCTCGGTCTCCGGCTCCCGCACCGCTGCCGCGCTCTGTCCGAGATCGGGTGCAGGCAGCGCACGGGTGTCGAGCTTGCCGTTGGGCGTGAGCGGAAACGCTCCCACACGGACGTAGGACGTGGGGACCATGTACTCGGGCAACCGCTCCGCGACGAAACCTCGCACCTGGTCCCGCAGGGCGATCTCGTCGGCACCGGCCCCCTCGACGACGGTGAGGTAGGCGACGAGGAACTTGCCGCCCGACGGGTGGTCGGCCGCGACCACGGCCGCACCCGTGACCAGCGGGTGCGCCTCGACCACTGTACGGACCTCGTCGGGTTCGATGCGGTAACCGCGGATCTTCACCTGCTCGTCGATCCGGCCGAGGAAGTCGATGTGGCCCTCGCGGTTCCACCGGACCAGGTCGCCCGTGCGATACATGCGCTCCCCGGGCTCCCACGGGCACGCCACGAACCGCTCGGCGGTCAACGCGGACTGCCTCAGGTAGCCCCGTGCGATCCCGGCTCCCGCGAGATGCAGTTCACCAGCGACACCGGGGAGCGTGGGCTGCAGGTTCTCGTCGAGGACGTAGGCGCGGGTGTTGAAGATCGGGAGGCCGACGCTCGGGGTTGCGCTGTCCGCCAGGTCGGCACCCAGCGCGTTGATCGTGTACTCCGTCGGCCCGTACAGGTTGTACGACTCGACACCGGGAGCGTCGCGCAGCTCCTGCCACAGCCTCTCGGGGACCGCCTCGCCACCCAGCGAGACGAAGACGACCCCCGGCGCGTCGGCCGCGACCGATCGCCCGGCCGGTCGGTCGCGCTCGAGCAGCCCCTCGTCGACGAGGACCTGCCCGTACGACGGCGTCACGTCGAAGCCATCGATCCGTTCGTGGTCGTAGTACGCGAGGAGCCGTTGCGGATCGCGGCGCATCGCCTCGTCGATGACGTACACGGCGTGGCCGTTGAGCAGCCAGAACAACTGCTCCCACGAGGCGTCGAACGAGAACGACGTCGTGTGCGCGATCCGCAGCCTCCGCCCGTCCTGATGTGCGCCCACCTGATCGAAGATCTTCTCCACGTGGTTGAGGTACATGTTCGTCAGACCCCTGTATCCGACGGCCACGCCCTTCGGGCGGCCCGTGGAACCGGACGTGAAGATGACGTAGGCGAGATGGTCCAGCGAGATCTCCCCGCCGCGCTCCTCCGGTGTCACCAGCTCTGCACCGTGCCGCGCGATGTCCTCCCGCACGGCTGGATCGTCGAGATCGATCATCCGGCCTGCGGCCCCACCGAGCCGATGTGCGTCCCGCCCGGTGACGAGCGTGACCGTCGGAGTCGCGATACCGAGCATGTACTCGATGCGCTCGTCGGGCAGCTCCGTGTCGACAGGCACGTAGGCGGCGCCCACGGTGAACACCGCGAACATCGCGATCACCATCCGCTCGTCACGCGGCAACAGCAGCGCCACCGTGTGCTCGGGTCGCACGCCGTGCTCCAGCAAGAGCCTGGCGTAACGGTTGACCTCGGCGGAGAACTCGACGAACGTGTAGCTCCGCGGCCCGGCGACCAGCGCGGTCTCACCCGGCGACCGGCGCACCTGCTCGTCCAGGAGGTCGGCCACGGTGACCTGCGCGATCTCCCGGTCGTCGGCGGCGCACAGTCCGGTACGCGGGTCGGCCTCCGCAGGCAACAGCGCGGACAGCTCGCCCACGTGACGGTCGAGCCCGGCGACGAGAGAGTCGAGCACGTGGATGTAGCGCTCGAGCACCCGTCCGGCCGTCGCGTCGTCGAAGGCGTCCCGACGGTACGACAGCCGCACATGGACCCGCGACGAGCCGTCCTGCTCCCACGGGTTCACCGCGAAGGTGACCGGGTAGTGCGTCGCGTCGTCCACCGACAGGTCGAGCAGCTGCACGCCCGCCCCGTCCTTCGCGGGCGCGGCGCGACCGAAAGGATGGTTCTGCACGACGAACAGCGTGTCGAAGAGGTTGGCCATGCCGGCCGCGCGCTGGATGGAGGTGAGCGACACTTCAGGATGGTCGATGACCAGCAGTTGCTCGAGTTGCACGCGCTTCAGCAGGTCGCCAGCGGTCTCGAACGGGGACACCCGCACCCGCATCGGAACCGTGTTGAACAGCAGCCCGATGATCCGATCGGCGTCGGCGAGGTCGGCGGGACGGCCCGAGACGGTGTTGCCGAACACCACGTCGGTCGCGCCGGCGAGCCGCCCGAGGGTGATCCCCCAGGCCGTCTGGACGACGGTGCCCACCGTGACGCCGGTACTGCGGGCGGCGCGGAAGACCGCCTCCGCCACGTCGCCGTCGAGATCGTGGTGCAGCTCCCCTGTCTCGCCCCGACGCGTGCCGAGGTCACCCCCCTCAGGCCACAGGATCACCGGGCCGGCGAGATCGGCGAGGTACTCACTCCAGGCGCGGGTGGCCGCGTCCGGATCGCGGGTGTCGAGCCAGTCGAGGTACGCGCGGAACGAGGACGGTGCGATCCGGTCGTCGTACGTCGGATCGGCGTAGATCTCGATGATCTCGGCGAGGAAGGCGTTCAGCGACCAGCCGTCCAGCAGGATGTGCTCGAACGTCGTGACCAGGGTCCAGGCGTCCCTGGCGTGCTCGATGAGCGTGAACCGGATGAGCGGAGCCGTCTCGAAGTCGAACCGGCGCCGGCGGTCCTCGGCGAGGAACTCGGTCAGGCCCCGGCCGAGCGCGGACCATTCCTCGAACGGCACGACGCTGAACGGGACGTCGACCCGGGCGGGGATCACCTGCACCTCGCCCGACGGGACGAACGCGGCGCGGAGGTTGGGGTAGCGCCCGACCGCCGTGTCGACCGCCCGGATCATGCGTTCGACGTCGACGGCTCCGGTCAGCTCGCTACTCGCCTGTGAGAGGTACGAGTTGTCGTCACCGGATTCCAGCGCGCGGACCATGTGGTAGAAGATTCCGCGCTGCAGGGTCGACAGGGGCAGGATCTCCGCGTCGTCGCCGTAGCGCTCACGGATCCGCGACTCCTCCTCCCGTGACAGCGGGAGCCGGTCGGCGCGGACCAGCGTCAGCGGGTTCTGCTCGGCGACGAGGTCGGGCAGCACCTGCGAGGCGGACAGTGCTGTCGTGAGGCGGTCGGCGAGCGCCTGCGGGTCGACCCCGACCCCGGATGCGGTCTCGACCTCGACCCGCAGGGTCCGGAGACCCGCGGACGAGATCGCGCCGACCAGGACACGGATCTCCACGTCGACCCCGCTGGTCCCGCCCTCCGGCGCGACACGGCAGGCCTCACTCGCGAACAACCCGATGCGCACACTCGGTCGGGGAAGCTCGTCGAAGTACCGGCTCAGTTCCGGGTCACGCGACAGTGCCGAGAACTCTGCCGCCTGCGCCCCGGTCAGACCGAGCACCTCGCTCGGCTCCGCGCCGCCGGGAGCGGTCGCCGGCGACGCGAGCAGCAGCCCCGGGTCGACGAAGACGGGGTGGTCGCGGGTCATCGTCGTGCTCCGGGACCCGCGTACCTCCGCCAGCAGTCCGTCGCCCGTGATGCTCCCGGGGAGCTCCGCGGCCACGGTGAGCAGCACCGCGGCCAGGGCCGCGTCGGGGTCGGCCGCCGGTCGGGTCGTGTCGCGCGCGACGGTGGCGGAGCCCGCCCCGAACGCCGCCGGGGTGTCGCCCACGACGAGGTCGCTCTCGGGTGCGTCGACGAACCCGTCCACCCAGTCGTCCCACCGGGGGTCGTCGAGGAGACGGGCGATCTCGTCGGACGTCCGGGACGCACCGGCGGGCTGCCGGTTTCCGATCTCCATCGCGGTCGGCGACGCGAACGCGGCGAACAGCTGCGTCACGAGGTCGCACACGTGATCGAGCGCAGCCGGGTTGTCGGTGGCGGCGACGAGTTCGCCACGTCCGTCGTCGAGGACACGCAGGCCCAGGTCGGGCATCCCCGACGTCATCGCCACCTGCTCTACGGCCGCACGCCACCGGGGTGCGTCGCCGATCTCGAAGTCGGTCAGGGGAATCCCGAACATCGGCAGCGCCCCGCCGACGGAGGCGGGCGGCTCACCGACGCCGTCCTGCACCGTCGCGACCAGCTGTGCCAGATGGACGGTGGGCAGCTGCGGGTACCTCGTTCCCAGGGTCAGGAACAGGTGGACCTTCCGCAGGATCCGCTCACTCGTCGCTTCGTCGAACAGTTCCCTCGTGGCGTTGAGGTTCAGGATCAGTCCGCCGTCGCTGCGCGCGAGAGACCACACGAGGTCCGAGATCGCCGGCTGCGACCTGTTCCGGTTGTCGCCCATCGCAGGGCTGCTGAGCGAGAAGGGGGCCTCCTGATCGACCGTCGAGTCCTGCTGGTCGACGTAGGCCGCCATGACCTGGAAGAGCGGTCCGACCCCGGGGGTCCGTGGCGGATCGACCACCTCGACCACGCTCTCGAACGGCACGGACTTGTGTTCCTCGGCGCCGAGTGTGCGCTCACGGACGTTCTGCAGGAGTGCGCCGAATCCCTCGGCGGGCTCGACGTCGGCCCGGATGACGACGGTGTTCACGAGGTACCCGACCGCATCGTCCAGCTCGGGTAGATCGCGCAGGCTCACCGGGCTTCCCACCGGGACGGTGGTGCCGCTCCCCTCCGTCCACAGCGCGAGCGCGAGCGCCCCGATCAGCGCCTGCAGCGGCGTCGCACGGCGTTCGACGAGCAGTTCGTCCAGCGCTGCGCTCTCGTCGCTGCGCAGACGGTGGGCGTGCCGGCGCACCGTACGGGAGGAACTGTCCGAGCGCGGGTGATCGACCGGCAGTTCGATCTGCGACGGCGCGCCATCGAGGGTCCGACGCCAGTGGTCGAGGTCGCTCCGGAAGGTCGACCGCGGGTCATCCCGGTCCCCGAGAAGCGCTCGGTGCCATACGGTGAAGTCCGCGTACTGCACCGGCGGGTCGCCGAGCACCGGGCGCACCCCGTCGGCCTCGTCGAGGTACAGGGCGTTGAGGTCGCGCAGGAGGGGGCCGACCGACTGCTGGTCGATCACGATGTGGTGCGCGGTAGCGGCGAGAACGTCCTCCTCCCGGCCCCGGACCAGCTGGAAGCGCAGTCCGAACTCCGATGTCAGGTCGAACGGCCGGGAGATGCAGCGGATCACGGCCTCGCCGACGTCTCCCGCACCCACGTCCTCGACCCTCACGAACGGTGCGTCGTCGCCCGGCACGGCGTGGACCCGTTGTGTGAGCACACCGGCTTCCTCGTCGAAGACGAAGGTCGTGCGCAGGATCTCGTGTCGTTCGACGAGGCGACGGACCGCCCGCTCGAGTGCGTCGTCGTCGATGCGCCGTTGAGCGCGCAGCACGACGGGGAATCGGAACATCGGCCGGTTCGCGACCTGCTCCGTGATCCAGAGTGCCTGTTGGCCGTACGACGCCGGAACCACATCCGGACGCGGCACATCACCGACCCGCAACGCCGGCTCCACCCCCTCGGGCGCCTCAGCGAGAACCCGAGCCAGACCACCGACAGTCGGATGATCGAAAACATCCCGCAACGTGAGCGCCGACCCCAGATCAGCATTCACACGAGCAACCACCCGAGTCGCGAGCAACGAATGCCCACCCAGATTGAAGAAATCATCATCCACCGACAACGGCGCATCCACAGCACGATGCAGAACATCACGGAAAACATCCGCAAGAGCCCGCTCGACAACACTCTCAGGCGCCCGACCGCCACCCGCCCCATCCCCGAAATCAGGCTCGGGAAGCGCCTTACGATCGAGCTTCCCACTCACCGTCACCGGAAACACGTCAAGCCGCGCGAACGCACCCGGAACCATGTACTCCGGCAACCGCTCAGCCACATGACGACGCAGCCCGTCGAACAACACCGAATCATCGACACCCTCGACCACGCCGTCGACCACGACGACATACGCCGCAAGGAACGTCCCACCCGCAGGATGCTCCCGAACCACCACAGCCGCACCCGACACCGACTCATGACGTTCCAACACAGACCGGATCTCGTCCAACTCGATCCGGAACCCGCGCACCTTCACCTGGTCATCGGAACGACCCAGGTACTCCAACTCACCCCGCCGGTTCCACCGAACCACATCCCCCGTCCGATACAACCGGCCACCGACACCCGCAAAAGGATCGGCAACGAACCGGGAAGCAGTCAGACCCGCCCGCCCCGCATACCCGTCAGCAAGCTGAACCCCACCCAGATACAACTCACCCGCCACACCCACCGGAACCGGACGCAACCACCCATCCAGAACCCGCACGAACGAATTAGCGATCGGAACACCGATCGGAGTCGACTCCGCACCGTCGACCAACTCCGAAACATCGTAACTAGTAATCTCGACCGCAGCCTCGGTAGGACCGTACAGATTGAACAACTGCGCCCCACCGAACACCTCCCGCGCCCGCACAGCAGCCCCCACCGGAAGCGCCTCACCAGTGAACGACACGATACGAACCGACGGGAACCGACCAGGACCGACACCCGAATCCAGGAACACCTGCAACATCGACGGAACAAAATGCACACTGGTGATCTCACGATCCCGCAGCACCCGCGCAACATACTCCGGATCACCATGCAACTTGTCGACCGCGACAACAATCGTCGCACCCACGACCAACGGCAGGAAGAACTCCGGAACCGAAACATCGAACGTCGCCGGAGTCTTCAACAACACCCGATCCGCCGACGAATACCCCAACGCGTCACGCCCCCACAACAGCCGGTTCACCACCGCCCCGTGCGACAACACAACACCCTTGGGACGACCCGTCGTCCCCGACGTGAAAATCACATACGCAGAATCAGCCGACGTCACCGGACGAGACAGCACCGGGCGCGCCGACCGCCCCGCAACCACACACCCCCGGACAGACTCCTCATCCACCACCACGACAACCGCACCAGCCCCACCGAAAACATCCCGATGAACACCAGCAACATCCCCATCAACAACAACAACGCCCGCAGCAGAATCCTCCACAATCGCCGCGACACGCTCACCCGGATACTCCGGATCCACCGGAACATACGCCGCACCCGCACGCAACACCGCACACAACGCCACAACCAGATCAACACCACGCGGCAACACCACCGCCACCCGGTCCCCCACCGACACACCACGATCCACCAGCAACTGCGCCAACGCATTCACCCGCGAATCAAAAACCCCATACGACAACTCACCCCCATCCACATCATCAACAACAGCAACCGCCCCCGGAGACCGCACCACCTGCTCACACAACAACGAATCAACCGTCACATCCCCCACCACAACCCCAGCACCCACCGACCACACACCGATGTCGCTGACGTCCGGTCCCGACAGCAGGTCCATGTCGATGATGCGGGCAGTCGGATCGGCGGCGATCGCCGCCAGCGCGCGCCTGAACACGATGAGGAAGCGTTCGATCGTGGCTCGATCGAAGAGCTCGGTCGCGTACCCCACGAACCCGGCGAGCTGGTCGGTGCCGTCGAAGACGTACAGATCGAGATCGGACTTGACCGCCCCGATGGACGCCGGACGCCGGTGTGCCGTCGCCCCGGGAAAGTCCACGACGCGTTGCCTGCCGGCGATCGTCCGGTGGGTGAGCATGATCTGGAACAGCGGGTTCCGGTTCGCCGATCGTTCGGCACCGACCGCGGCTGCGATCCGCTCGAAGGGCGCCGCCTGGTGGGCGAACCCCTCCAGCACGGCGTCGCGAGCACGGTCGAGAGCATCACCGACGGTGTCTCCCGGCCGGAACCGATGACGGATCGGGAGGGTGTTGACGAAGTACCCGACGAGATCCTCGAGCCCGTCCTCGGTGCGCCCACCGACCGGAGACCCGATCACGACGTCGTCGCCGCTCCCGAGGAGCGAGGCGGACAGTGCCACGGCCGTCTGCACGATCATGAACATGGACACGTCACGGGCCTCGGCGACCCGCCGCAGCCCGAGCACGGTGTCCTCGCTGATCGTGAACGCGATGTCGTCGCCGTGATGGGTGGGGCTGACCGGACGCGGCCGATCGGCCACGATCGTCGACTCGTCCGGAATCCCCGTCAGGCTGTTCCTCCAGTAGTCCAGATGCCGGGCGAGTTCGGCGCCGGGATTGTCCGGGTCTCCGAGAACGTGGCGCTCCCAGAGCGCGTAGTCCGCGTACTGCACGCGCATCGGCGCCCAGTCCGGGGCTTCGTCGGCCAGTCTGGCCCGATAGGCGGCCGAAAGGTCCCTCAACAGCACCGGCTGCGACCATTCGTCGATCGCGTGGTGATGGACGACCAGCACCAGGGTCCACTGCGTGTCCGCGACTCGCAGGAGCCGGGCGCGGAACGGGACATCGACCGCCAGGTCGAATCCCGACCGGACCACCTGCCCGACGCGCGCCTCGACGGCCTCCTCCCCCGCCTCGCTGAGATCCTCGAGCGCGAAGATCTGTCGGGTGTCGATGTGCTCGGCCGGCACCGCCACCTGGTGGACCATGCCGTTCTCCGCGATCAGCCGCGTTCGAAGGGTCTCGTGCCGATCGACCACATCGCGGACCGCGGCCGCCAGTGCATCACCGTCGACGTCACCGACGAGTCGCATCACCGTCGGCACGACGTACTGGTTGCCCGGGCCTCCGAGAGCATCGATCACCCAGAGTGCCTGTTGGCCGTACGACGCCGGAACCACATCCGGACGCGGCACATCACCGACCCGCAACGCCGGCTCCACCCCCTCGGGCGCCTCAGCGAGAACCCGAGCCAGACCACCGACAGTCGGATGATCGAAAACATCCCGCAACGTGAGCGCCGACCCCAGATCAGCATTCACACGAGCAACCACCCGAGTCGCGAGCAACGAATGCCCACCCAGATTGAAGAAATCATCATCCACCGACAACGGCGCATCCACAGCACGATGCAGAACATCACGGAAAACATCCGCAAGAGCCCGCTCGACAACACTCTCAGGCGCCCGACCGCCACCCGCCCCATCCCCGAAATCAGGCTCGGGAAGCGCCTTACGATCGAGCTTCCCACTCACCGTCACCGGAAACACGTCAAGCCGCGCGAACGCACCCGGAACCATGTACTCCGGCAACCGCTCAGCCACATGACGACGCAGCCCGTCGAACAACACCGAATCATCGACACCCTCGACCACGCCGTCGACCACGACGACATACGCCGCAAGGAACGTCCCACCCGCAGGATGCTCCCGAACCACCACAGCCGCACCCGACACCGACTCATGACGTTCCAACACAGACCGGATCTCGTCCAACTCGATCCGGAACCCGCGCACCTTCACCTGGTCATCGGAACGACCCAGGTACTCCAACTCACCCCGCCGGTTCCACCGAACCACATCCCCCGTCCGATACAACCGGCCACCGACACCCGCAAAAGGATCGGCAACGAACCGGGAAGCAGTCAGACCCGCCCGCCCCGCATACCCGTCAGCAAGCTGAACCCCACCCAGATACAACTCACCCGCCACACCCACCGGAACCGGACGCAACCACCCATCCAGAACCCGCACGAACGAATTAGCGATCGGAACACCGATCGGAGTCGACTCCGCACCGTCGACCAACTCCGAAACATCGTAACTAGTAATCTCGACCGCAGCCTCGGTAGGACCGTACAGATTGAACAACTGCGCCCCACCGAACACCTCCCGCGCCCGCACAGCAGCCCCCACCGGAAGCGCCTCACCAGTGAACGACACGATACGAACCGACGGGAACCGACCAGGACCGACACCCGAATCCAGGAACACCTGCAACATCGACGGAACAAAATGCACACTGGTGATCTCACGATCCCGCAGCACCCGCGCAACATACTCCGGATCACCATGCAACTTGTCGACCGCGACAACAATCGTCGCACCCACGACCAACGGCAGGAAGAACTCCGGAACCGAAACATCGAACGTCGCCGGAGTCTTCAACAACACCCGATCCGCCGACGAATACCCCAACGCGTCACGCCCCCACAACAGCCGGTTCACCACCGCCCCGTGCGACAACACAACACCCTTGGGACGACCCGTCGTCCCCGACGTGAAAATCACATACGCAGAATCAGCCGACGTCACCGGACGAGACAGCACCGGGCGCGCCGACCGCCCCGCAACCACACACCCCCGGACAGACTCCTCATCCACCACCACGACAACCGCACCAGCCCCACCGAAAACATCCCGATGAACACCAGCAACATCCCCATCAACAACAACAACGCCCGCAGCAGAATCCTCCACAATCGCCGCGACACGCTCACCCGGATACTCCGGATCCACCGGAACATACGCCGCACCCGCACGCAACACCGCACACAACGCCACAACCAGATCAACACCACGCGGCAACACCACCGCCACCCGGTCCCCCACCGACACACCACGATCCACCAGCAACTGCGCCAACGCATTCACCCGCGAATCAAAAACCCCATACGACAACTCACCCCCATCCACATCATCAACAACAGCAACCGCCCCCGGAGACCGCACCACCTGCTCACACAACAACGAATCAACCGTCACATCCCCCACCACAACCCCAGCACCCACCGACCACACACCGATGTCCGTCGACGGGTCGTACGGGAGCGCCCTGGCAGCCAACCGGCTGACGGCCACGGCATCGGGGCCGTCGGTCACCGTGTCGAGGAAGGACGCGAAGGCGACGGCGTGGCGGTGGGACTCCTCCGTGGAGACGAGCGGGGAACGGCCGGACAGGTCCAGCCGGAGCCCCCGTGCCGGGGTGCCGTGGACGGACAGGTCGAGTAGACCCGTCGGTCCTGGATTGATCGATTCCGAACGAGCCTCCTGTCCCCCGAAGTCCAGGGAGGCCTGGAAGAGCTTGATGTTGATCGTGGGCAGGGAGAGGTAGGACGACTCATGACCTGTCCACAACCTGGCCAGCTCGTGATCCTCGATGGCGGAGTGCCGGCGCATCTCACGTGCCTGCGAGGCGACTGCCGTGATGATGTCGGAGAAGGAGTCGTCCGGGCGCATGGTGACGACGACCGGCAGAGCCCGTGCGATCGCACACGGAGTGGTGCGGATCTCCCGTGAGCCGTCACGCAGCATGAGCGGCACTCGCACGGCGAGGTGGTCGCGGCCCTGCACCAGTGCCGTGTACAACCCCCATGCCGTGATCAGGACATCGGTCCACGCGACCTGGAGCTTCTGCGCCAGGGCCTCCAGCCGGCCACCGATGTCGGCGGGTAACACCAGCTGATCAGGGTCGTAGGAGTACGCGAACAGGGCCGCGAGCGGCATCTCGTCCGTGGTCGTCGCATCGACCTCCACACCGAGCACCTCACGCCAGTGGTCGATGTCCCGCGCCACCTGCTCCGGCGTCGTCGGGGTCATCACGTCGGCGAGGCGACCGAATCGTCGTGGCGGCACGGCGGCCTCGTCGACCATCGCGGAGTAGACCTCGGCGACGCGTCGGGTGACGAGCAAGTAGCCGTACCCGTCGAGCAGGAGGTTGTTCGTCATGAAGCACCAGGCCCAGCCGCCGGCCTCCCGCCTGAACAGCATCGACACGGTGGAGTCCTCGACCGCACCCGTCCGGCCGTGCACGGCACGCTCCCGTGCTTCGGCGCGGATCTCACCGTCGCTCCGGGCCTCGTCGAACAGTTCCGTGTCGAGCGAGACCTCATCGCACACCACCTGCGACGGCTCTCCGGTCTCGTCCGAGAACCGCACGCGCAACGCTTCGGTCTCCGAGAAGGTGTGGGCGACCGCCGCGGCGAACACCTCGGTGTCGACAGCCCCGTCGAACCACATCAACCGTCCGACGTGGAAGGCCCTCGCTCCGGGGAAGAGCAGCTGTGCCGCCCAGATCCCCCGCTGACTGCGGGACAGGGGGATCGAGTCGCACACAGTCGCCACCTCGGTGGAACGGGCCTTCGGCGCCATTGGCAGCCTCCGCATCTCAGTCGGCCGAAAAGTTAGGCTAGACTACACTTACTTGGAGAGGGCCTCATCGATCAAGCAGGAGGGCTCACACCTCCGACGACCGGCGTTCGCACGGGCTCCGGACCACCACCCCGACCGTCGAGGCGGCGCTGCCATCGGCTCCGTCCGCTCACCCACGACCGACTGACTCCCGCCCGCGACGAGGGCGAGACGGAGGGATCCATGCCGGCCCTGTCCGTGAACGGGATCGCGCTGCACTACCGGGAGTACGGTGATGCCGACGCTCCCCTGGTCGTCCTGGTGCAGGGAACCGGAGCGAAAGGCAACGTCTGGAGCCTCCATCAGGTTCCGGAGTTCGTCACCGCCGGATACCGGGTGATCACCTACGACAATCGCGGAATCAGCCCCGTGCCGGGACAGAACGACTCCTTCTGTCCCGAGATCGGTGTGGGCGAACTGGTCGCCGATCTCGCCCAGCTCATCAAGCACGCCGGCGGACCGGCGCACGTGATCGGCACATCCCTGGGCGCCCGGATCGTGCAGGAGCTCGCTCTCGCCCACCGTGAACTCGTCCGCGGGGTCATCGCGATGGGGGCGCACGCGCGCACCGAAGCCGCAACAGATCTGTACAGCGCAGGCGAACAGGAACTGTTCGACCGCCGGATCGCTCTTCCGACGAAGTACCAGGCCGCGGTGAACGCGATGCTGAACCTCTCGCCCGCGACACTGCGGGATCCCGCCACGGCGCGGGACTGGCTTGCGATCTTCGAGCACGCCGCGGCGCCGATATCGTCGGGCGAACGGGGCCAGCTCGGCGCGTCCGAGCGTCTGGGAGATCGCACCGAGGACTACCGGGCGATCGACCGGCCGCTGCTCGTCATCGGATTCGCCGACGACCTGATCGTCCCTCCCCATCTCGGCCGTGAGGTCGCCGACGCCGTCCCCGGCGCCCGTTACGTCGAGGTGCCCGATACGGGTCATCTCGGATACCTCGAACGCCCGGGGGAGGTGAACACCCTGGCACTCGACTTCCTCGCAGGACTGTGAGCACCCTGTGAGCCCCGAACCGCGGTGGTGGCCGCGTCCCCGTTCCGGCGGCGCCCGGTCAGCGGGCAGTGCGGCCCGCACGGTCACGACGACAGAGACGAACTCGAAGGCGGAAGCAAAGCATGGACAGCAGTACCGGCCCGGGAACGGATTCCGCGGCGACCTCCAGCCCTGCCATGAGCAGGGAGTCCTTCCTCGGCGACCTCGCCGCGGTGCTGGGGGTCGAGACGCAGGAGCTCACCGGTGGTTCGGACCTGATCGACTGCGGCCTGGACTCGATCGGGACGATGCGTCTGGTCGACCAGTGGCAGGGCCGAGGGATCGACGTACGCTTCTTCGACCTCGTCGACGACTCCACCGTGGACGGCTGGTGGCACGTGCTCGAGGCCAAGATGACGGCCACCACCTGACTGCGCGGGGCAGCGCACATCGGGCGCCGCGCCGGCATCTCACGCCAGCGAGCCTGCGCGGCGCCCCATCACCATTCCCGCGATCAGGCCCGCCCCCGTGGGATAATTGCCGCTGAACAGCCCGCCCAGCGCTTCGCCACAGGCGAAGAGACCAGGAATGGGCATTCCCGAACGGTCTAGTACGCGGCCGTCGAGATCACCTCGGAGCCCTCCAAACGTGAAGCTGATGCCGCAGGTCACGGGATACGCGTAGTAGGGCGGGGAGTCGATCGCCGTCGCCCAGTTGCTCTTGGCCGGCTCCACCGAGGCACGACGCCCGTCCTTGACGGTGTGGTCGAACGGGCGCGCCGTGTCGATCGACGCGTTGAACTCCGCCACCGTCCGCACGAACCCGTCGGCATCGATACCCGCGGCCGTCGCGAGCTCGTCGAGTCGCTCGGCGACGACCGGACGTATGCCGGGCATGTCGTACTCGTACCCGTACAGCATCGATCGTGACGTCGCATCGAAGATCTGGTACGCCACTGATCCCGGCTGCTCCAGGATCCGCCTGCCGTACTTGGCATAGGTGTAGTTCCGGAGATCTGCACCCTCGTCGACGAAACGCCTGCCGTCGCGATTCACCACGATTCCCAGCGGGTAGCCGTACCGGCTGAGCCGGTTCGTCAGACTACGATTGCTCTCGTTCGCAGGATAGGATGCGTCCCACGGAACGCTGTGGCACCCCGCCCAGTCCCCGCCTCGATCGGCGCCGATGGCCAGGGCCGCCTCGATCAGATCACCGGTGTTGTACGGTGTGCCACGCACCTTTGCATGTTGCCACCCGTCGCCGAGGTGGCGTTGCCGCAATTCCTCGTTCGCCTCGAATCCGCCGCTCGCGATCACCACTGAATCCGCGCGGAACTCCCGCTCCCCCGAACGGACGCCGACAACCGCATCGTTCTCGGTGACGAGACCAGTGACTGCGCACTCGTATCGGACCTCGACGCCGAGTCGGGACGCCACCCGGACGTGGTCGGACATCAGGCCTGGGCCGCCTCCGACGCTGCTGAGATGCATGCCTCCCCAGAACGCGAACGTCCCGTCGTCGCGCTCGTGGGCTTGCCGGTCGTACATCAGCTCGAATCGCACACCCAGTGCATGCAGCCAACCGACAGCGTCCCGGGAACCGTGGGCGACGACCTCCGCGAGCGCCTTGTCACCGCGCCCCTGGGTCACTCGCTCCATATCGGCGATGAAGTCCGCCGCCGGGTACGGCGGAACCTCCGTCCGAGCATGCCGTTCGTCCGGCTCGACGATCCGGAGGAGGTCGGCGAGCCCGTCATGGACCACACGGGTGGAACCGATCGTGTAGTAGCTGTTCCCGCCGGCACTCGAACGGGGAGCCTTGTCCAGCAGCAGCACCCGCCGCCCGCGCAGTGCGGCTGCATGTGCCGCACAGTATCCGGCGCACCCTCCGCCGACGACGACGACATCTGCGTTGCGCACGTCCACCTCGTTCTCGTCGCGCGGCCCGAACAGAACTCTCACCGGCAGAGCGCGACAATGTCGACCGGGACCCGACTTACCGGTCCGAACCGTTGACCACGGTTATCAGTTCATCGTACTACGCACGAGGAAAACGTGGCTGCAACGCCGTCGAAGACGGTTCGTGGGGAACCTCACGACTGGCCGATCTCACGTTCCTGATAGGTCCGGGGCGACATACCGTGAAAACGCGTGAAGGCGGCGCTGAACGTCGGGAGATGACGGTAGCCGATCCGACGAGCGACGGCACTGGGTGTGGATCCGCCGATGAGCAGATCCCGCGCGGTACGCATGCGGACTCCGTAGCACCAACGACTGAAACTCATACCGGTCTCTCTCCGGAACGCCTCATGAATCGCGGAACCGACATCGGACGCGGCCGGTTCGCCCGTCACCGCGATACGCCGCAGATAGTCCAGCGCCACGGATCGGGCGACCGGGTCGGTGGGCATCGGTACCGACATCGCCCGCTGCGCGGCGAGTTGCTTGGCGAACAGCTCGACGACGTGGCGCGGGTCGTAGTCGTCCGGGCGGAGGATGGAGCGGGCGCTGATCGAGCAGTACATCAGATAGTCGTCCCACGCCGGGGAGAACCGGACCTGCAGCGGTTCGGTCAGCAGCAGCTCGCCGGTCCCGGCGTTGCCCAGGGGCAGCGAGACCGAGTTCTCACGGACTCCGGTGGTGTGCTCCGTGTCCGCCGGTACCCACGTCGCCACGCCGCGCCGCCGCACATACCGCCGATCGCCGATGTCGAGGTATCCCGTGCCGCGGTACATCCAGCTGAGTACATGACTGTTGTTGGTGTGCGGAGGTGTGTGGACGGCGGGCAACGGATCGGGTACCGCCCCCCGGCCCCACGGCACGGGGACATCGGCATCGTCCGGACACGGCGCGGAACCGCCCCGCTCCGCGCCGCGTTCGGCGAGCACCTGCCGACGGAGCTGGTGGGGCGTCACCCCGATCTCGTGCCTGAACGCGCGACTCAGGCCGCTGCGACTCGTGAACCCCACCCGCGCAGTCACCTGGTCGACCGGACATCCCGCGGTCAGGAGCTCGACCGCAGCCCGCAGCCTGCAGCGCAGCCGCCATTGCTCGAAGGTGAGCCCACTGCCTGCGAGGAAGTCGCGTCGGAGGGTCCGCGGGCTGCAGAGCACTCGTGCCGCCCACTGCTCCACGGTGAGATCGCAGGCAGGATCGCGCAGCACCTCCTCGGCGACCGCCGCGGCCCTGCGGGTGTTCGGCAGAGCGAGCGGGGCGATCCTCCCCTGTGCGGGCCCGCCTGCAGGGTCGCCGGAGAGCGGTCGCGTTCGGGAACGGCGCACGAGCGCGGCGATCCTGGCCGGCGAGTACCCCTGGCCGGTCAGTGGTGTCACCTGCAGGTTGAAGTACTGGATCAGCCAGTCCTGCCACGACCGCGACACCTCGAACCGCGTCGGTTCCGGCGACGACGCCGCCCCCAGGTCCGCCCACACCGGGAACGCGACGGTCCCGGGGTCGGTCACGACGGCCCGCGAACCCCACCCCTCCGCCGGAATCCACACGCCCTCCCCTGCCGTGAGACGGATCACCTCGGCGTCGTCGATACGCACGTACGCCGCACCGGTGCGGACCCAGACCAGGAGTGGGCGCCGCACGTGAGCCGCCGGATCCGAGCGGACGGCGGGAACCGGCGGAGGGTCACCCGTGCTCGTGTGCACCGGGAGGGACATCAGACGATCCTAAGTATTCGACAGCCTGCGCACACCATCGTGCGTGCGGTTTGCCTAACCTTAGCGGTGGCCCTCCTGCCGGCAGCGGGTGCGGCTGACGTCACCGCGGAGCAATCGGAAGGGCCGCTCACAGAATGCCGAAGACCTCACGTCCACTCACCGTGCGCCCCTTGACCCTCCGCGAGGTCGAGGTCGTCCGGTCCGTGGACCTCTCACCAGGGATGCGGCGGGTCACCCTGGCGGGCTCCCAGCTTCGCGAATTCACCACGGCCGACGGGTTCGCCCAGCCCGCCTTCGACTCGTCGGGGTTCGATGACGACGTCCGGCTGGTGTTCCCCTATCCCGGCCGTACCGAAGCCGTCCTGCCCGAGCAGAAGGAGACCGGCCTGCGCATGCCGAGGGACCCTCGGCCGCTGGCCAGGGCCTACTCGGTCCGTCGGTGGAACCGGCGAACGGGAGAGCTCGACATCGACTTCGTCAGACACGGCATCGGTGTGGGAACGACCTGGGCCTACCGTGCGCAGCCGGGTGACCGCATCCACGTCTTCGGTCCGTCGGTCTCCCGGGCGCTGCCGATCGACACGGACTGGCTTCTCGTCGCCGGCGACGACACGGCGGTCCCCGCGATCGCGCGTCTTCTCGACGAGCTCCCCGACGACGCCCGGGCACGGGTGTTCATCGAGGTCGGCGCCGAGAACGACGGGCTCGCGCTGCGCAGCCTCCCCGGCGTCGAGGTGACCTGGCTGGTCCGGGACGGGTCGAACGCAGGCGATCTCCTGCTGAGGGCCGTCAAGGACTGCGCATGGGCGCAGGGGCGCCCGTTCGCGTGGATCGCGGGCGAGCACACGGCCGTCCGGGATCTGCGCCGGCACCTGGTCGAGGACCGGGGTCTGCCGAAGACCGACATCGAGTTCACCGGCTACTGGCGTCGTGGGGAGGCGGTCTCCCTCGAGGAGGACGAGGCGGTTCCCGACCCGGAGAAGACGGTCACGCCGTTCGAGAAACTCCACGAGCTGACCGAGCTGGTCCCGCCGATCGCGATCCGGACCGCAGTCGAACTGGGGATTCCCGATCTGATCTCCCGTGGTGTCACCGGCACCGGCGAGCTCACCGTGACCTCTGGCAGCGACGAACGCGCACTCGGCAAGCTCCTCCGTTACCTGACTTCGCTCGACCTGCTCGCCGAGAGCGCTCCGGGCCACTACCGGCTCACCCCGGTCGGCGAGGTGCTGACCACCGACGCCATGTCCGACGCACTGCATCCGAACGGTGTGCAGGGGCGCGAGATGCTCGGCATCCACGGGCTCACCGAGTCCGTCCGCACCGGCCTCGCCTCCTACTCCGGCGTCACCGGCCAGACCTTCGCCGAAGTTCGGACCGACCAGGACTACGAGGACCGCTACCTCGAGTACCTGGCGAAGTTCCAGCCCGCCCTCGCCGAGCCGATCGCGAGCTCCGACCTGCTCACCGGAGTGGAGCACCTGGTGATCCACTCCGGAGGTGCGGGCGCCCACGCACGCGAGTTCGTCGCCAAGCACCCCGATCTCCGCATCACGATCTGCTGCCTGCCCAGCCAAGCGGACTGGCTCCGTCGCGACCTGCCCGAGTCCATGCCCGACGACGGGCAACGCGCGCGCGTGAGCATCGTCGAGCAGTCGGTGTTCGAACCGAGTCCCGTCGCCGACGCCGTGTTCATCAGCCGCGCCTTCCGGGCGCTCCCCGACGCCGACGCCGCACACGCGATGCGCAGAGCGGCCGAGAACCTGGTGCCGGGCGGACGCGTGCTCCTGGTCGAGGAGACCCTGGACACCGACGACCTGGACGAACACGCCTGCGAGGCGGATCTCATCGCGCTGACGGTCCACGGCTCGGGCATGCGCACACCCGACGAGCTCGACGAGGTCATCGACGGAGCAGGACTCGTCCGCAGCGCCGTCCACACGGTCGGCTGGGGCACCACCATCCACGAGCTGATGGTGCGTGGTCCCGGCTGAACGACACAGCGGTGGGCCGACGACGCGGACCCCCGACCGGCCCGGGCAGCGCCCGACCGACGACACGAGCCGGTTGTCACCCCACCCCCACCGTCCCTGTCACATCCTGATCAGAAAGCAGAACGAGTCATGACCTACCAGAGACGACGCTTCGCGGCATTCGTGGCCGCGCTCATGGGCGCCGCCCTCGTCCTCTCCGCGTGCAGCAGTGGTGATGCAGAGACCGCGCCGTCCGCGACACGCAGCTTC
Source organism: Pseudonocardia sp. TMWB2A (assembly GCF_017312135.1). Lineage (NCBI taxonomy): Bacteria > Bacillati > Actinomycetota > Actinomycetes > Pseudonocardiales > Pseudonocardiaceae > Pseudonocardia > Pseudonocardia sp. TMWB2A. The sequence continues at coordinate 3,406,884 of NZ_QKQY01000002.1, read as the reverse complement.
ACCGCCGACAACGGGACCATCGACATCCCCGTCGATCCACAGCGGATCATCGGCATCCAGCGCGGCGCGAGCAACATGCTCGAGTTCGGTATGAAGCCGGTCGGCCTCGGCCAGCTGAACGAGGACCCCGTGTGGCTGCCGCCCGCACAGCGCGCCGTGTACGACTCGACGCCGGTCGTGGCCGACTTCAAGACGGTGGACTACGAGAAGATCGCGAGCCTCAAGCCCGACCTGATCGTCGTCAGCACTCCGGACTTCATCTGGGAGGGCAGCTGGGACAACGAGCGCCTCCAGTCCATCGCCCCGACGGTGTACATCGAGGTGAGCAACGCGAACTGGAAGGTTCAGGAGGCGCGTGTGGCCGATGCGCTCGGTAAGTCCGCCGAGTTCGAGGCGCGGAAGACGGAGTACGACAACCTCATCGCGAAGATGCGGACGGATCGGAAGGACGTCCTCGCGTCCAGCACCTTCGCACTGATCAACCGGCACAAGAGCACCAAGGAGGGGCAGTTCCTCGTCGAAGGGCGCTCCTTCTACTGCACCACCTTCGGCACCGAACTCGGTGTCAAGTTCCCGGAGACGGCGAACCAGCCGGGTGATCAGACGTCGATGGAGCGTATCGGCGACCTCGCCAAGTACAGCGCGCTCCTCTACCCGCTGGGACCGGACGGGAACCCGAAGCCGGAGGTGCTGCCGGTCCTGGACTCCAACGCCTGGAAGGCCCTGCCGCAGGCGAGTTCGAACCGGACGCGTGGCGTCACCTGCACCGGTGGGCTCTCCTACCCCGACGGCATCGCCAACCTCAAGTCGCTCGACACGGCGTTGAGCACGCTGCCCGCTGTGACCGGGTGAAGTCCGGGCACACACGACCACCAGCAGTGCGTCCATCATTGCCGGCCCGTCGCCGGACCGGTCTGGCGGCGGCTCTGGTCGTCCTGGGCGCACTGCTGGTGATCAGCATCATGATCGGCTCCAAATCGATCCCACTGCCGATGATCTGGGACGCGTTGTTCGATCCGTCGCCGACTCCCGACCAGTTCGCCATCCGCGACTACCGGATGCCACGCACCGTCGTCGGGCTCGTCGTCGGCGCGACACTCGGACTGGCCGGGGCACTGATCCAGGCTCTGACCCGGAACCCCCTGGCGGAGCCGGGGATTCTCGGCGTGCATGCGGGCTCGGCATTTGCCGTCGCGATCGCCGTCGGCGTTCTCGGCATCACCGACATCGCCGGGTACATGTGGTTCGCCTTCGCCGGCGCGCTTGTCGTGACCCTCATGGTGATGCTCCTCGGCGCGACGAGACGCGGGAGTTCGCCGGTGATGATGGTGCTCGCCGGCGTGGCCGTCGGCGCGGTACTGACCGGAGCCACGACCGCACTGACCCTGACGAATCCGGACGCCTTCGACCGGATGCGCGCCTGGAACGCGGGCTCGATCGTCGGTAGGCCGCTGGAGGTGCTGTGGCCGATCGTCCCGTTCCTCGCAGTCGCCCTCGTCGTGGCCCTGGCGATCGCGGGCTCGTTGAACGCCATCGGCCTCGGCGACGACGTCGCCGTCGCCCACGGCGTCCGGCTGATCCGGACCCGCGCCCTCGCGGTCGCGGCACTGACGCTGCTCGCCGGTGGAGCCACGGCGATCGCGGGACCGGTGGGGTTCGTCGGCCTCATGGTGCCCCACGTCGCTCGCTGGATCGTCGGGCCGGATCAGCGTTGGATCTTCGTCTACAGCCTGGTACTGGCTCCCAGCCTGCTGTTGGCGTCCGATGTCCTCGGCCGGATCGTGATGACACCGTCGGAGATCCCCGTCGGTGTCGTGACCGCGTTCGTCGGGGCGCCGGTGCTGATCCTCCTGGTCCGTCGGAAGGCGGCGAGTGGACTGTGAGTACCGATCTCCGGATGCCCGGACGCCCGACCCGGGTCTCCTTCGGCCGCAGGACGGCGATACTGCGCAGCGGACGCGCGAGTGTGCGGATCGACGCGCGCAGCGTTGCGGTGTGCACCGCGGTGGCCCTTGCGGTGATGGTGATCGCCCTCATTACGTTGGCGAGCGGTACCTACCAGCTCAGCCTGGGCCAGGTGGTGTCGGCGCTGGCCGGGCGGGAGCGCGGGCTGGTCCACGACGTCGTCGTCGAGTGGCGGCTGCCGCAGGTCGCGGCGACCGTCGTATTCGGTGCGGCCCTGGGCGTGAGCGGTGCGATCTTCCAGTCGTTGATGCGCAACCCGCTCGCATCGCCGGACGTGATCGGGTTCTCGACCGGTTCCTACACGGGGGCGCTGATCGTGGTCCTCGTGGTCGGAGGTTCGTACGCGACCGTCGCGCTGGGTGCCCTCGCAGGCGGGATCGTCACCGCGCTGGCGGTGTACCTGTTCGCCTATCGCCAGGGTGTCCAGGGCTTCCGGCTGATCATCGTGGGCATCGCGGTGTCGGCGATGCTCGCCTCGGTGAACACGTGGTTGGTTCTCAAGGCCGACCTCGAGGTGGCCATCGCCGCCGCGGCGTGGGGAGCCGGGTCCCTCAACGCGGTCACGTGGAACCAGGTCGCGGTCGGCGGAGCCGTCATCCTGGTCCTGCTCGTTCTCACCGCGTCGCTCAGCCGGCCGATGCGCCAGATGGAACTCGGCGACGACACCGCTGCCTCGCAGGGTGTCATGATCGGGACCGCACGGCTCGGCCTGATCATCCTCGGTGTGGCGCTCACCGCGACGGTGACCGCTGCAGCCGGACCCATCGCATTCGTGGCGCTCGCGACCCCGCAGATCGCCCGACGCCTGACCGGCACCCCGGGCATCACGCTCGTACCGGCCGCGTTCGTGGGTGCCCTGCTGCTGGCAGCGGCCAACTTCGTCGCCCAGCACCTCACCCCGACGCCGCTGCCCGTCGGTGTCGTCACGGTCATGATCGGAGGCACCTACTTGGGGTGGCTGCTGTTCGTCGAAGCAAGGAGAAGGCTGTGACCGCGTCACGCGACGGATCGATGTCCCGGCTGCACGTCGATGCCGCGACGATCGGCTACGGCAGGCGGACCATCAGCGAGAACCTGTCCGTGTCGATACCCGACCGGTCGTTCACCGTGATCGTCGGACCGAACGCGTGCGGCAAGTCCACCCTGCTGCGGACACTGTCCCGGCTGCTCAAGCCCAGCGCCGGAGACGTCATCCTCGACGGACGGGCCATCAGCTCCTACCGGAGCAAGGCCGTGGCACGACACATCGGGCTGCTGCCGCAGACCTCGATCGCGCCCGACGGGATCACGGTCGCCGATCTCGTGGCGCGCGGCCGGTATCCGTACCAGAACCTGGTGCGGCAGTGGACCGACATCGATGAGCACGCCGTTGCGGGAGCGTTGGAGGCGACCGGTACCACGGACCTGTCCGGCCGCGTCGTCGACGAACTGTCCGGTGGACAGCGTCAACGGGTATGGATCGCGATGGTCCTGGCCCAGCGTACGGACATCCTGTTGTTGGACGAGCCCACGACCTTCCTCGACATCACACACCAGATCGAACTGCTGGAGCTGTTCACCGATCTGAATCACGCGGGCCACACCCTCGTGGCGGTCCTGCACGACCTCAACCACGCCGCCCGATACGGCACCCATCTGATCGCCATGAAGGACGGGGACGTGGTGGCCGAGGGGCCGCCGGCGGAGATCGTCACCGCCGACCTCGTCGAAGAGGTGTTCGGCCTGCGATGCATCGTCGTCGCCGACCCGGTCGCCGGGACCCCCGCAGTGGTTCCCCTCGGGCGGGAGCGCCTGCACGCCGTTCGCCCCGTCGACACGACATGACCCACGAAAGCACCGACTCGACCATGCGACAGACCGACCCCGCCGGGCTGGGCCGTGGCCCGTTGACCCGACGACTCCCCGTGTTCGGACGAGCGCCCTCCACCCCTCCTGAGCCGGAACCCTATGGGGCCACGACGGGCGACACCCCCGGACGATTCCTCGCGCGGGTGATGTTCTCCCTGCCCCGCATCACCGTCCCTGCCATCGGGTTCGCCATCCTCTGGCAGGTCGGTGAGGCCGCCGTCCCCGTCGTCATGGGGATCGCCATCGACCGGGCACTGGTCACCGGTGACGCCGAGGCCCTGGTCCTGTGGATCGGGATCCTGGTCGTCCTCTACCTCGCCCTGACGACGGCGGCGAGGCTCGCCAACCGGCTCAACGTCTACGCCCTCCAGATGCTGCAGCACCGGCTGCGGGCCACCCTCTCCGAGCGGATCCTGCACCCCGTCGACCAGGCCACCCCGGCGCCCGACGGCGGCCTGGTGTCCACGATGACCAACGACGTCACCCGCCTCTCCAACGCCGGTCTGCTGCTGACGATGCCCGTCGCGCGGCTGGCCGCGATCGGGTTCGTCGCGATCGCGCTGCTCGTCATCTACCTGCCGCTCGGCGTCATCGTGCTCATCGGCGCGCCGACGGTGGTGTGGCTCATGGGGATGCTCGGCGACAGACTGTCGCGGGACACCCGCCGGTATCAGGACCTGCTGGCCGGGACCGTCGCCAGGGCGACTGACCTGGTGTCCGGATATCGCGTCGTCAAGGGTGTCCGCGCCGAGGCCGAGGTGACACGCCGATACCGGCAGGCCAGCCAGGAGACGCTGACCGGAGCGCGGCGGAACGCGGGGCTGCTGGGCCGGGCGCAGTCGATCTCCGGCGCGGTCAACGCCACGTTCGTCGCCGTCGTCACCGGGGCGGCGGGCTGGTTCGCGGTCAGCGGAGCGCTCACCGTCGGTGAGCTCATCACCACCGTCGGCCTCGCGCAGGCGCTGCTCCCGCAGATCCAGGGCATCGCCAACTCCTCGATCCCCAACCTCGCGAACGCGCGCGCCTCGTCCGCCCGGATCCTCGACACGCTCGCCGGCGCGAGCGTCCCCGCGGAGGCCGGTCTCACCGGTGACGGCGACGGCCAGCGCACGTCGCGGCCGTCGCCGCGTACCCCGGCCCGGGACGTGCCCCCGGTGGAGATCCGGCTGCCCGACCGGACCATCCGGGTCGAGCCCGGCGAGCTCGTGGGTGTACGCAGCGACGACCGGACGGCAGCCGAGCTGCTCAGCGCGCTGTTGCGTCCCGGCGCCGACGGCGACGTCGAGGTCCGCATCGACGACATTCCGACCGCCGACCTGGACCTCGCGGACTACCGCGCCCGGGTCGTCGTCGCCCCGCACCGCACGACGTTGTTCAGCGGCACCGTGGGTGAGAACCTCACCACCCCGACCAGCACACCGGAACTCGTCGCGGCAGCCGTGCACGCCGCCGCCTGCACCGATTTCGTCGCCACCCTCGACATGCCGGTCGGGCAGAACGGCAACCGGCTCTCCGGCGGGCAACGTCAGCGGGTCGCACTCGCCCGCGCGCTCGCCACCGATGCGCCGGTCCTGGTCCTGCACGACCCGACCACAGCCATCGACTCTGCGACCGAGGCCTCCATCGCCGCACGGCTGCGGGACCTCCGCGACGGACGCTCCACCGTTCTGGTCGCCTCGTCCTCCCCCCTGCTCGCCTGCTGCGACCGGGTCATCGATCTGCGTACCGCCACGGCGGTGCACGTCGCGCTGTCGACCGACGTTGCGAGGACACAATGAGCCGATCCCCGGAGCCGACGACCACGGTCGGGTCAGGACTTCCGGTCGCGAGCGGCCGTGCCACCGTCCGGCAGATCTCGCTGCTCACCACACCCCACCGGATGTGGGTCGTCGCGGTGGTCGTGCTGGGGCTCGCGAGCGCCGCCGTCAGTCTGATCCCGCCGGTTGCGGTCGGGGCTCTCATCGACAGGGTGCAGGCCGGCACCGCGGACCTGGGGACGGTCCTGGGCACGACCGCGGTGATGGCCGTCTCGGCCGGGGTGGGGGTGTGCGGGACCGCCGTCACCGTCGTGCTGGCGACACGCATCTACCACACGGTTCTCGCGGAGCTCAGGGAGCAGCTCGTCGAACGGGCGATGGTGCTTCCCCAGCACCGCGTGGAGGAGGCCGGCGCAGGCGATCTGGTGGCGCGGACCAGCGACGACGTCACCGCGATCGCCGACGCCGCCCCTGCGGTGACCGGTGTGCTCACCACCACCGCGTTCACCGTCGTCGTCTCGTTGGTCGGACTCGCCGCGCTGCAATGGCCCTACGCCGTCGTGTTCGCCGTCGTGGTGCCGATCTACGTGCTCGCGATGCGCTGGTACCTGCGCACCGGACCTCGTGTGTACCGCACCGAGCGCGCCGCCACGAGCGCCCGAGCCCAGCAGATACTCGAGTCCCAGCGGGGCTACGACACCGTACTCGGGCTGGGCCTGACAGGGCAGCGGCATCGTGCCGTGATGGCCGCGTCCTGGGGCGTCGCGATCCACTCGCTGCGGGCACGCACCGTGCAGAGCATGTTCAACGCACGGCTCAACCTGTCCGAATGCCTGTCGCTGACGGCGATCCTCGTCGTCGGCTTCCTGCTCATCCGGAACGGGGTGTCGACCGTGGGCGCCGCCACGACCGCCACGCTGGTCGTGCTGCGGCTGCTCGAGCCGATCAACCAGCTGCTGTTCGTCATCGACACCATCCAGTCCGCCGCGGCGTCCCTCAACCGCATCGTCGGTGTCGTCACCCTGTCCGCGGCGCAGCCCGACGGGCAGGCGGAGCGACCGGGGCAGGAGGCGGCGGTCCGCCTCCACTCCGTCGGGTTCCGCTACGGGGACGGTCCCCGCGTGCTCGACGACATCTCACTGGAGATCGCAGCGGGCGAGCACGTGGCCGTGGTCGGTGCCTCCGGAGCGGGCAAGACCACGCTCGCCACGGTGGTCACGGGAATCCATCCTCCCGGGACGGGCACCGTGACGCGCCCGGAGCGGACCGCCGTCATCAGCCAGGAGGTCCACGTGTTCTCCGGGACACTGCGGGACAACCTCACCCTCGCCGAGCCCGACGCGGACGACCGGGAGATCCGCGCCGCTCTCGACGCCACGGGCGCCTCGTCCCTGCTGGACGCACTACCCGAGGGCCTCGACACGGTCGTCGGGTCGGGCGGGCACCAGCTCACCGATGCACAGGCACAGCAGCTCGCACTGGCGCGGCTGCTGCTGCTCGATCCCGAACTGGCGGTCCTCGACGAGGCCACGGCCGAGGCGGGTTCGACCTACGCGGGACTGCTCGACCGGGGGGCCGAGGTCGCGCTGCGCGGCCGCACCGGCGTGGTGATCGCCCACCGCCTGTCGCAGGCCGCGGCCTGCGACCGGATCGTGGTGATGGAGCGCGGCCGGATCATCGAGATCGGGACGCACGACGACCTGGTCGCGGCCGGGGGCGTCTACGCCGGGCTGTGGGCGGCATGGCAGGACTGAAGCACGACCGAGGCATCCGCCGACGAAGGAGCGCAACGATGACTTCCCCCGTTCCCATCCCGTCGACCCGGGACGGACTGCCCACATGATCTTCGTCGGCTCCGGTGCCCTGCTGTGGCGCGCCGCGACCTACGCCACCCAGGTCGGCAGGACCGTCGACGCGGTGGTGCACCCCCGCGGCGAGGAGGTTCCGCCGCAGGCCGCCTCCCTGAACTGCGTCGATGTCCGCGACGTGAACGAGCACGCCGACCTCTTCCGCGACTCGTGTGGCGACGGGCTCGTGTGCTCCACCGGCAACCCGTTCATCTTCCGGGAGCCCGTCCTGAGTCTGGGGCTGACGATCGTCAACGTGCACGGGGCGCCGCTGCCGCAGTATCGCGGGCTGCCCCTGGCGACCGCCGCCTTCGCCATCCTGCGGTCGGAACGGGAGTTCGGTGTGACCCTCCATCGTGTCGATGCGGGTATCGACACCGGCCCGATCATCGATCGGCGCATGTTCCCGCTCTCGCGCTCGGCCACGCTGGAGGAGTTGTCGATCGAGGTGACGCAGCACTGTCACGCCATCCTCACCGCCAACCTGGACGACCTCGGCCGGGCCCCGGCATCGGAAGTCTCGTCCGATCCGGCCGACGCGGGAGAGTACTTCGGGGCCAGGCAGCTGGCGTCCCTGGAGAACTACCGCGATCACCCGAACTTCGCCCGGGCGACCGACCTCGGCGTCCTCGACGAGTACTACCCCTCCTTCGCCGACCTGTTCAGCACGATGCGCGGTCACCTCGGCTGACTGTGAGGCTGGACCTGCCGGTTCGACCACGACTCGTCCGGCGCGGGTCGGTGCGGCGGCCGGGCGCCCTGGTCGGGCGTCCGGCCGCCGCACTCTAGGAGGACAGGGAGTCCACCCAGCGCTGCAGCAGGGTCTCGGCACCGACGGGACCGAGAACGCTCAGGTCCGTGCCGTGTTCGGTGACCGTGAACCGGGCGACGACCGCATAGAGCGGTTCGAAACCCTCGAGTACGGCCGGGTCCACGGGCCGCCCGGCGAGCCGGACCAACAGGGCACCCGCGTTCGGCACTCCTCGGAACGTCCTGCTTCCGCGCTTGCTCTGGTAGCGCACCAGGTCGTGCCACTGCGCGATCGGCACCGAGGCGTCCCGCCCCGCCGACCTGGGGTACACGGCCGTCAACGATCCGGGGAGGCACGCCGGATCCGGGTGGAGCGCCTCGAGATGCATACGGAGGTCACACTCCACGTCGACGGGGAACTCTGCGCCGGCCCAGTCCGTGAACGCCGCGATGAACGCCGACTCCACGGCCTCCGACCAGGAGTCGGACGACTCCGCCGAGGACCCGACACGGGCGGAGAACACCTCGCGACGGTCCTCGGGCTCGTCGGGGAACGGTGGTACACCGCTGAGCTGGTCCGCCCACTCGACCCGTGCGGCTTCTCCGGCAGCGGACTGGGCCGCCGCGTCGAGTGCCGCCGCCACGTCGACGATCGAAGCGACCGCCGTCCCCGGTTCGGCGGAGCTCCCGTTCACCCGCGCAGCCAGCCGGGCGACGATCCGGTGCACGGTCGCGCGGTCCGCGGCCAGGCCGTGCGCCGCGACCATCAGATGACGGCCCTGCGACGACGTGACGATCGCTGCGTGCACACCCTGCCCACGTGTGATGTCGACTCCGTCGACGATCTGTGCCCGGAGGTCCCGGAACGCCTCGTCGGCTGTCATAGTCGACCGGTCGTGGATCGAGGAGCTCTGCGCGACGAGGTCTCCCGTCATCGGCAGGATCTCGGTCGTCCACAGGCGGCGGTGACGCGGCGACACCCGCTGACGAAGCCAGTCGACCTCCTCCAGGAGCGCTGCGACCGCGTCGTGCAGCCGGTCGGCGTCGGCACCGGCGTCGACGTCGGCCACTTCGGTGACCAGGTGACCGTCGAGCGGCAGACCCGACAACCGCAGACGGTGCTGGTTCACCGTCGGGGTCACGGCGACCGGCGAACCGGCGTCCTGGGACGGGGCCCCGTCGGGCGCGGTCGCCCGGGCGTCCGGAGACGGAACGGCCGCGAGCCGCGCGGGGGTGCGCATCGTGAACACGTCGCGGATCGTGAAGTCCATCCCCCGCCTCCGCGCCTGGCGGACCAACGCGATCGAGGACAGGCTGTCGCCGCCGAGGCGGAAGAAGTCGTCCTCGGCGGACAGGGCGACACCGTCGTCGAGGTGGAGAACCCGGCGGAAGAGCTCGACCAGCGTCCGCTCGGCGTCGGTCCCCGCGGACCTGCCACCGGCCGCACCCGTCGCGAGGTCCGGAGCCGGCAGGGCCCGCCCGTCGAGCTTGCCGTTCGCGGTGACGGGCAAGGCATCGATCCGGCTGAACACGGCCGGGATCATGTACTCCGGCAGTCGTCCCGCCAGGTGCCCGCGCAGGGTGTCGAACAGCTCGCTCTCGTCGCAGGAGCTGTCGGCGGCCGTGATGTACGCCGCGAGCAGGAGCCCTCCTGCGGGGTGGTCCCGCGCGACCACCGCCGCACCGGAGACGCTCCCGTGCCGTTCGAGGACCGACCGGATCTCGTCGAGCTCGATCCGGAACCCGCGGACCTTGACCTGGCCGTCGGACCGGCCGAGGTAGTCCAGACAGCCGCTCTCGTTCCATCGGACCAGGTCCCCGGTGCGGTACAGGCGCTCGCCGGTGCCGCTGAACGGGTCGGCGACGAACCGCTGCGCGGTCAGTCCCTGCTGTCCCACGTAGCCGTCCGCCAGCTGCACGCCACCCAGGTAGAGCTCGCCGGTGACTCCCACCGGCACCGGACGCAACCACCCGTCCAGTACCCGCACCACCGTGTTCGCCACCGGACGGCCGATCGGTACGGACACCGCCTGCCCCAGCTCCTCGGCGACGACGGCATGGCTGGTCACGTCGACCGCCGCCTCCGTGGGGCCGTACAGGTTGTGGAGACCGGCGTCGCCGAAGGTCTGCACGGCCTCGACCGCAGCCGCGGCCGGCAGCGCCTCACCGGAGAAGAAGACGCACCGCACCGACGCGAGCTGCGCCGGATCCGGGCGGGAACCGAGGAACGCCTGCAGCATCGACGGCACGAAGTGCACCACGGTGACCCGCTGTCGCTCGATGACGGCAGCGATGTGGTCCGGGTCCTTGTGGCCGTCGGGTGCTGCGACCACGAGACGGGCTCCGACGATCAACGGCAGGAAGAACTCCCACACCGACACGTCGAAGGTGTTCGGTGTCTTCTGGAGAATCCTGTCCGACGGGCCGACGTCATAGTCGTCGCGCGCCCAGTACAGCCGGTTGACGACCGCTCCGTGGGACAGCTCGACGCCCTTGGGTCGACCCGTCGTACCGGACGTGAAGATCACATACATCGGATCCGCCGCGGTGAGGGGGCGCGTCAACACCGGTGACGTCGACGCACCGGCTCCCATCAGCCCGCGCACCGGTTCCCGGTCGAGCTCGACGACCTCCGTCGCGCACTCGTCGAACACGGCCCGGTGCGGGCCGACGGCGTCCTGCTCGGTGACGACCACGACGGGGGTGGCGTCGGCGAGGACCGCCCGCACCCGCTCGGCGGGATGGCCCGGGTCGATCGGCACGTACGCCGCTCCCGCACGCAGTACCGCGACCAGCGCCACCACCAGGTCCGCGCTCCGCGGCAGCAGCACGGCGACGCGGTCACCCACGCCGACGCCCCGCTCGACGAGCACGTGCGCGAGCGCGTCGACCCGCGCGTCGAACTGCCGGTACGTCAGTTCCACGCCGTCGTCGGCCACCACGGCCACCGCGTCGGGGGTGCGTCGGACCTGTTCCCGTACGAGCGCGTCGACCGTCGTGTCCGCGACGGGAAGCGCAGTGCCCGACGACCATCCGTCGATCCGGCGCCGGTCCTCCTCGCGCAGGAGCGTGAGGTCGGCGAAGCGACGCCCGGCACCCACCGTCTGCCGGAGCCGGCCGAGCGTGCCGAGGGCCTCCTGCCAGAGCTCGACGAGCTCGCGGACGTCGACCTCGTCGAGCACGCCCGCCGCGAACCTGAACCCCCCCTCCAGCACCAGGCCCGTCCCACCCGGCACCGCAGCGACGTTGACGTCGATCGCGGCAGGCGATCGCAGCACGTCCGGGGCGTACCAGTCGATGCCCGGCCGCTCCGGAGCGACCTGCCACGGCGTCGTCCCGCCGGCGCCGACGCTCCCGAACTGTCCCAGGTAGTTGAACCCGATCTGGGGTGCGGCAGCGCTCGCCAGAGCGCCGGCCGTCGAGGGATTGAGATACCGCAGGAGCCCGTACCCGACGCCACGGTCCGGGACCCGCCTCAGGGAGTCCCCCACCCGCAGCACCGCACGCGCGCTCGCGGCCGGGTCGGTGATCGCTTCCACCGGATCGACGTCCTCGGTGTCCAGCGCCACCGGATACCAGGACGTGAACCATCCGACCGTGGAGGTCAGGTCCGCGCCGTCGACCACGCCCTCCTCCCGGCCGTGGCCCTCCAGCCCGACCAGCACACGCCGGCAGCTCACGCCACGCCGCGCCCGCCAGGCCCCCACCGCGACCGCGAGGGTGCCCAGCAGCACGTCGTTGATCTCCACGGCCAATGCGCGCGGGAGCTCAGAGAGAACAGCCCGGGTCACGTCGGCCGGAACCGACATCCGGACCTCGCCCGAGCCCCCGTAGGTGTCCAGCCCGGGGTCGGTCCGGCGCGACCCCAGCAGCGGGTCCTCTCCTCCCAGCACCCCTGACCAGTGGTCGATCTGGGCGACGACATCGGCGTCGTGCGCACGGGAGGCCAGAGCCGCGGACCATGCGGACAGGCTCGTCCCGACCGACAACAGCGACGCCGTCGACACCCCGGTCTCGATCTGCCATGCCTGCGCCAGATCATCACCGATGATGCGCCACGAGACCCCGTCCACCACGAGATGGTGGACGACCAGCAGCAACCGCCCCTCGGGCTCCGCGTGGCCGGTGAACCACCGTGCGCGCCACAGCACCCCGCCCTCGAGGTCCAGCGACCGCGACATCTCCGCAGCCGCCCGGGCCACCCGGTGTCGCCACGAGTCCGATCCCCGTGCATCGCTGACGGTGTCGGTCGAGATCCGGGAGGCGACGTCCATGTCGACCGGATCGTCCACCCCGAACCGCCAGGTACCCGACGCCGTGTCCCGCAGGAGACGACCGCCCAACGCCGGATGGTGCGTGACGACCCGGCTCAGGACGCGCTCGAGCGCGGCGGCATCGAGACCCGCGGGCGTGGTGAACATCGACGACTGCGTGAACGACTCGAATCCCGGCAGCCCCGCATGCGCGACGGCGATCGGCACCAGTCCCGACGTCTGCGGCGGCGGCGACGGCAGGTGGGCCCGGACCCCGCGGTCGACCGGTGCCCTGACCGGGCCTGCGGGATCGGCCTGCACGGGTTCGAGGGGCCCCGCCCCACGCGGTGGGGCGTCGGGCACCCCGGGTGATCCCACGATCAGCGAGACCGCCCGGAGATAGAGGTCGACGATCCGGTCGGCGACCTCGTCGCCGACGGCCGTCCGGTCGTTGGTGACCTCCACCGCGACCGACTCGTGCAGGTTCACCAGCACGCTCAGCCGGTAGTGCGGCGTCTCGACGTAGCGGATCGGTCCGAGGCGCGGTTCCTCGGCCGAGTCCGGCCGCTTCAGGTTCTGGATCGAGAACAGGGTGTCGAAGAGCTCGCTGAGTCCGGTGCCCGAGTGCAGGTCGAGCAGCGGCACGTGCTGGTGGTCCAGCACCGTGGCCTCGGCCACGACGAAGCGCTGCACGATCTCGTCGACGGTGTCCTCGGGGTACCACTGCACCCGCGTCGGGACCGTGTTGACGACCATCCCGACGATCCGGTCGATACCGCCGACGTCCTCACCCCGACCTGCCGTCGTGGACCCGAACACGACGTCGGTCCGGGTCATGACGCAGCCGAGGGTGATCCCCCAGGCGACGGTCAGGACCGCCGCCTCGGTGACCGCACGGGTACGGGCGTAGTCGCGCAGCGCACGGCGCCGATCCGGGTCCAGCACCCGATGGCGCCGACCGAATCCCACCGCCGCACCGGCCGGTACGACGTCCGTGACGAGGGTCGGCGCGTCGGCCCCGGCGAGGTACCGGCTCCATGCCGCGACGTCGCCGGCGGCGTCCCGCTGATGCACCCACCACCGGAGGAAATCCCCGAACTGGGGCGCGGGCGCCGCAGGGGTCTCGCCGCGATACGCGGCCATGATGTCGTCCCAGATCACGGCGACGGACCAGCCGTCCGCGACGAGGTGATGGACCGTCTGCACCAGACAGTGCCGATCGTCCCCGAGGTCGATCAGCGTGTAGCGCATCAACGGGGGGCGGGTGAGGTCGAATCCCTCGTCCCTGTCCTCCTGGGCGGCCGACGCGACGAAGGCCGCTGTCTCCGCATCCGGTCGACCGATGTGCTCCAGTGTCCGGAACCCCGGTGCGCGCGGCGTTCCTATCGTCGAGACGAGCCTGCCGGACGGTGCGGTGTGGAACCCTGCGGCGAGTGCCTCGTGACGCTCGACGACCGCGTGGGTCGCCCGCGCCAGTCGGGCCGGATCGAGTGCGCCGATGACGTCCACGACCTGCTGGACGATGTAGGTGTCGTCCGTGCCGTTGGCCACCGAGTGGAAGTAGATCCCGGACTGGACAGCCGTCAGCGGCAACACCGCGCGCAGGTCCGGCAGGGCGGAGGAGAGCTCGGCGGCATCGTCGTCGTCGAGAACGACCAGGGGGCGATCGGTCGGATCCGCCGGCCGGGCCCGGCCGGCGGTCTGCCCGCTCCCCGGCCCGACCACCGCGGCCAGGCGCCGCGGTGTGCGGTACGCGGTGAGGTCCTTGACCCGCACGACGATTCCCGCGGCCCGCAGGGACCGCACCAGGCCGACCGCCACGATGCTGTCACCACCGAGTGCGAAGAAGTCGTCGTCGACGCCGACCTCGCTGACGCCCAGCATCGTCGCGAAGGCCTCGCACAGGAGACTCTCGTGCGAGGTCTCCGGCGCGACCACGTCGTCCCGCTCGACGTCCGCGGGTTCCGGCAGGGCTGCGCGGTCGACCTTGCCGTTCGTGTTGAGCGGGAAGGAGTCCAGGACCAGCAGCACCGACGGCACCATGTAGTCGGGCAGCTGCGACAGGCACCATTCCCGCACGGCGTCGGGTTCGAGCCGTGCTCCCGGCATCGGTGTCAGGTAGCCGATCAGGCTGGGACCGCTGCCGCGGCCGTGCGCGGTCACGACCGCCTGCCGGACATCGGGGTGCCGCGCCAGCGACACCTCGATCTCCTCCAGCTCGACACGCCTGCCACCGATCTTCACCTGGTTGTCGGCGCGGCCGAGGAACTCCAGCGAACCATCCGGGTTCCACCGGGCGAGATCACCGGTGCGGTACATCCGCGAGCCGTCGGAGTCGAAGGCGTTCGCGACGAAACTCGCAGCGGTGAGTCCGGGTTTGCCGACGTATCCGCGGCCGAGGAGGAACCCGGCAGCGTAGAGCTCACCGCCGGTCCCGACCGGCACCGGCTCGAGCCGGTCGTCCAACACGTAGAGCTGCGTGTGCGGATTGGGCCGTCCGATCGAGGTCGAGATGCGTTCGGCACGATCCCGGTAGATCACGTGCGAGACGCCGATCGTGGCCTCCGCCGGGCCGTACCCGTGGTACAGCGTGGTCGAGAGCTGCCTGCGGAACCTGTCGAACAGGTCCGGGGTGAGAACCTCGCCGCCGCACCACACGTGCCGCACGCTCGCCAACGACGACTCCGCCTGCTCGGACCGGTTCAGGTCGAGGGCCAGGAGGGCATCGAGCATCGACGAGACGAGATAGAGATAGGTGACGCGCTCCGCCGCGATGACGTCCAACAGGTAGTCCGGGTCCTTCTCACCGTCCGGCGCGGCCACCACCACGTACCCGCCGGACACCAGGGGCAAGAGGATCTCGTTGACCGAGATGTCGAAGGCGAGTGGAGCCTTGAACAGCGATGCGTCGCCCGGCCCGAACAGCAGGACGTGGTCGCGTTGCCACATCAGGCGCTCACAGATCGCCTCGTGACGGATCATCGCGCCCTTCGGGACGCCCGTCGAGCCCGAGGTGAAGATCACGTACGCCAGCTGCCCACCGGCGATCGGCACATCCGGGAGCCAGGGATCGAGCCCGCCGAACCGCCAGTCGTCGAGGCTCACCAGGATCTGCTCGGCCGACAGCGACGCCTGCTGCTCCGCCGAGACCAGCACGACCTTCGCCGACGCGTCGGCCACCACCGTCTCGCGACGGGCCTCGGGCCACTCGGGATCGACCGGGACGAACGCACCGCCCGCGACCATGCTCGCGAGGACGCCGATCACCATCTCGGCCGACCGCGGCATGGCGATCGCGACCACGTCCTCCGCGACGACACCACCCGCGCGCAAGTGGCGCGCCAGTTGGGCCACCTTCACCGAGAGCTCGTCGTAGGTCAGGCGCCTCGTGCCGTCGACCAGAGCGAGTGCGTCGGGGTTCGAGTGGACCGCCGCCGCGAAGAGCTCTGGGACAGTCGCCGTGACCTGTGGCGTCGAACGATGGTTCCACGACTCGTGCGGCCATGCGATGTCGGCCTGTCCGGCGCCCTCTGGTCCGTGCAGTGTCTTCGAGTCGTCCACCCGCATCCTTCACTTTCGCAGCGCAACGCTCCGATCTCGATCGGAGCTGCCATCGGTAGCGGGATCGCCTGGATGCCGACGAGTCTCCGAGGACATGCGGCGACCACCGCCGAACATTAGCTTAGCCTGCCCTAATTTCTACCGCCGTCACCCCCACTGCACCCTGCGGCCACCCCTCTCCATCACTTCCGACACCGCCGGAGGCCACCCGGGCGGGTGGACGGACCGGGTCCAACCACAGGTTATGCTAACCTAACTTCGTTTCATGAAGTGCACTCCCAGGAACTGGAGTCGAGAATCTTGTCCGGAAATCCATTCGATGACGAAGACGGAACCTTCCTGGTCCTGGTGAACAGCCGGGGCCAGCACTCACTGTGGCCGTCCTTCGCCGAGGTTCCCGGCGGCTGGGAAGTCCGGTACGGGGGACCGTCGGGCACCGACCGCCGAGCATGTCTCGACTACGTCGATGCCTCCTGGCAGGACATCCGCCCCCTCGACGTGCCGGTCGAGGCGCACGACTCCGTCGCCGGCTGAGTTCGCCGACGTCCCAGGCCCGGTCGGGCGCACCAGTGGTCCGACCGAGCCCGGATGGACGTCGGGCCTCACGATCAGGTGATCGCGTCGGCGTCGCGCAGGCTGTCGAACAGCGCGGCACGACGCATGTAGGCGCGCGCAGCATCGGCGTCGTCCGCCGTGCGGCGCAGGTCGTCGAGGTTGCGCCGACGAACAGCGGGATCGCGCTCCTCCAGCAACCGCTTGTTGGCGATGGTCTGCGCCTGCACGTAGTTGACGGCGGCATGACGGCGCTGACGGCTGTAGAGATCGAGCACGGACTCGCCGGACGAACCCGCGATCACCGCGGCGATCTTGCCCGCCACATTGATGGCGTCATGGATCCCACCGTTCATTCCCATCCCGCCGATGGGATTGTTGACATGTGCGCTGTCACCGGCGAGAAGAATCCTTCCGCGCCGGAAGGTGGCGGCCACACGCTGGCTGACTCCGTAGACCTTGGCGTACTCGACGTGGTAGGCGCCGGCCTTCGGGAAGAACTTCTGCAGTCTCTGCTCGACCCGCTCCTCCGAGAGAGCGACCGACTCCTCCTCATCGGACCCGATCGGCAGAATGACTCGCCAGAGGCCCTCGGGAGCCTCCCCCCGCACCTTGAACACGTTCGCCCACTCCGCCGGATCGGAGAAGTAGTTCCGCAGCGACAGATTCGACTTCACGGTCTTGAAGTCGAAGCTCGTGGCGATCTTGATGAATCGTTCCGGATAGGTGAACCCCTCGAACTTGATTCCGGCGAGCTTCCGCACCGTCGACCTGCCGCCATCGCATCCGACGACGTACGCCGCCCTCATGCGTTCCGTCCCGGTCGGCGTCGAACACTCGACCTCGACCCCCCGGTCGGTCTCGGTCAGCGATGTCACCGTGTGCGAGAAGCGCATGTCGAAATCGGAGTCGTTCGCGTACTCCTCGACGATCGCCGCCGTGAGCTTGTACTGCTCGAACTGCAGAACGTACGGAAACGGGGTCTCGTCCTTCAGTCGGCCGAGATCGAACTCGGCCACCACCTCGCCGGTCGGCCGATCGTGGAATCGATAGACGCTGGACCGAAGGCCCCGATCACGGATCCTCTCCACGAGACCGAACTCATCGAGCATCTCCAGGGTGCTGGGATGGATCGACGCGGCGCGCTGGTCCTGCACGGGCGAGGGATCCGCCTCGAGGACGGTGACCGGTACACCCATACGCGAGAGCGCCAGTCCACAGACCGCACCCACGGGGCCCGCACCCGCTACGACCACGCGGTTGGTTCCATGCGATGTGTTCATCGTTCAGAGGTCGGTCTTCGCTTCCTGGCCCAGCATCCGCTGCAGACGCTTGCTCACCTTGCCGACGGCGGTGTAGGGGAACTCGTCGACGAGTTCCACCACGTCGGGGAGCTTGTACGTGGCCAGGCCTCCGGCTCGGAGGAACTGGCGGATCTTCCCCACGGTGAGATCGGCGACACCGTCCGGCGACCGAGGGATCACGTACGCCTTGACACGTTCTCCGAGGTGCTCGTCATCGATGCCGACCACCGATGCGTTGTGCACACCGGGGTGCGCCAGAATGGCGTTCTCCAGCTCCTCGGGGGCGATCTTCTCGCCGCCCCGGTTGATCTGGTCCTTGGAGCGTCCGACCACCCGGATGAATCCGCGGTCGTCACGCTCCACGATGTCGCCGGTTCGATAGAACCCATCCGCGGTGAACGCCAGGGCATTCTGCTCGGGATTGCGGTAGTACCCGCGGATCACCGACGGACCGCGAGTCAACAGGTGACCCGGCAGACCGGGTGGCACATCGTCGCCCTGGTCGTCGACCACCCGGATCTCATCGGCCGCGGACGCCGGCCGTCCCTGGTATCGCACGCTGGTCTCACGGTCGACGTCGGCCGGGTTGCTGACGACGAGACCTTCACCCATCCCGAAGCTCTGCGACAGCTGCACGCCGAACTCCGGCTCGACGCGGCTCGCCGCCTCCTCCCCCAGCTTGGCGCCCCCGCACATGACGGTCTTCAGGCTCGAGAGGTCATACGCACCGCGTTGCGACGAGTTCAACCAGGCCAGAAGGATCGGCGGCACCAGTGACACCCGGTTCACCCGGTGCCTCTCGATCAACGGGAACGCGACGTCGGGACTGCCGTTGGCGGCGATGACGACGGTGGCACCGACACTGAACGCGCCGAGGAATCCGGGTGAGCGCGTCGACATGCTGTGGCAGATCGGAATGACCAGAAGATGCACCGTGCTCTCGACGATCCCGCGTTCGCCGACACTCCTGCGCAGCGCGTAACCATATGTGCAGTGGCTGTGCGGCATCAGCTTCGGAACGCCCGTCGTCCCACCGGAGATTTGCAGCAACGCGACGTCCTGTGGGCTGGTCCGGCGGTCGTGTTCGAGCGAACCGTGCGACAGCAGCGATTCGTACTCGCTCCCACCGCCACCACGGCCGAGGACGACGGTGTGTTCCAGGTGCGACCACCGTTGCTTCAGCTCGTCAGCCATCGCGCGGAGGTCGGTACCGCCGTCGGACTCGACGGTGATGTAGGCGCGCGCCTCCGCGACCATGACGAAGTGCTCGATCTCGGTGCGCCGGTGTGCGATGGGCGCGACGACCGGAACCACCCCGAGCTCCCACAGGGCGAAGACGAAGACGATATACTCATAGGTGTTGGGCAGATGCACCACCACCCGATCTCCCCGACGCAGGCCGAGGGCGTTGAGTCCGGCCGCCAGCCGTAGGATCTCACCGGTCAGTCGGGCGTAGGTCAGCTGCGAATCACGGTCGATGACTGCGACCTTGTCGGGGAGCCGACCGGCCGTCTCGAACAACAGCTCAGGCAGCGTCTGATCGCGCCAGTAGCCCTTGCTCACGTACTCTGCCACCGTCTCCGCCGGATACGGAACGACACCGTCGAGGGTCAGCGGTTCGATAGTCATGCGGGTCCTTCCGGGCGATCGCCCACGATTTCGTCGACCACGTGTCTGCTCACGGATCACCACTGATCGGGCTGTGCGGATTCGCGCCGGCTCAGCTCAGAGTCAGCACCGCGTCCAGCCCCACCGTCGTTCCCGGGAGAGTCGGAACAGCACGCAGTGCGGCCAGAACTCCGGGCATGAGCGACTCACGCGTCACCGAGTCATAGCGCAGCGTGAGGATTTCGCCCTCTATGCCGAGCAGAACCTGCTGGGACGACATGAACCCGCGGACACGGACCGCGTGAACCCCGATTCCCTCAACCTGTCCACCACGGGCCCCATAGGGATCGCTGGTGGTCGCATCGGGAGACGGAGCGCAATTCGCCTCAGCCCGCGCCCGTGCCATGACCTCAGCCGTGTGCTGGGCAGTCCCGGACGGCGCGTCGACCTTGCCCGGGTGGTGCATCTCGATGATCTCGACGGACTCGAAGAAGGGGGCGGCCTGCGCGGCGAACCGGGTCATCAGTACCGCGCCGACGGAGAAGTTGGGGACGACGAGCACATTGACTGCATCCGACTTGCCGATGGCAGCACGAATCTTCTCGATGGCCGCTTCATCGAAACCGGACGTACCCACCACGACGTGACGCCCCTGCTCGATACACCACTGCACCTGCTCGTGGGCGACCCCAGGCGGAGAGAACACGAGCACGACGTCGGCGTTCTGGTCGACCACACTGTTCATGTCGTCGTCGACATCGATCTCGGTGACGACACTCATGTCAGGGCTGTCGCCGATCGCGCGCACCGATGCGCGCCCCATCCGTCCGAGAGCTCCGACCACAGCGATCCGAATCATATGCGTAGCCTACCCTAACCCATCCCCGCTGACGGAAGAGTCATGTCCGCACGCAACCGCTTCCTGTACTCCGGGCTCAGGGCTCAGGGCTCACTGAGCAGGGCGGGTCCCGGACCCGAGCGCTCCGTGGCCGACGGGGTCGCCCCCCGTGCAACTCGCGCCGTCGCGGAGCGCACGCGTGATGCGACCACGACGAGGCCACCGAGCTGTTTGCGTCGAGCTAGTTGTGATGCCCAGCCAGGTTGTTCAGTCTGGTGATGGGTGCTGCCTTGCCGACCGCGGAGTCGGTTCGACCGGCCGGGCGCGACCGACCGGACCCGGCGGGTGTTCGCGCGGCGGGTCAGCCAGTCAGCGAGCTGGGCGTTGAAGTCGTGCGGGCCGGTGAAGCGGCGTCCGGGCAGGAACGAGGGCTCCAGATAGCCGTTGCCGCGTTCGACGACCCCTTTGAACTCCGGGTCGTGGCGTGGGGCCAACCGGATCCGGGTGGCCAGGGTCCCGGCAAACGCCGCCGCGGGTGCGGTGATCCGCCCGCTGCCGCCGATCCGGCCTCACGGTCCCAGACCAGCATCTTCGTCACCCGCCCGACCCCGGCGATGAGCTGCCACATCCCCGAGAGCAGGTCCCCGGTCTGGCGCGAGGGCAGCATCACCGCGGACAGGAACCGCGAGTAGCCATGGGCCATCACCAGCACCGGCAGTGTGTGGGCCTGGCCCGCGCCGACCGGGATCGCGACGTCGGGGAACCACGGGTCGCACTGGGTGATCTCGCCCGGCTCACAGACCGTGCGGTCAGCCGGGTCGTCGCCGACGTACTCAGGTCGGATCGTGCGGATCCGGTCCTTGAGGCTCGTCAGCGAGTGCGGCCACTCGATCCGCTCGGCGATCACCGTGGCCGGCATACGAGGGAACTCCACCAACAACGCCCGCACCCGCGGCTCGACCGCATCCACCAACGATCCCCGCGGCGGGGGCTGATACTTCGGCGCCCGGTCCGAGCTCAATGCCGAGCGCACCGTGTTCCGGGAGATCTGCAGCCGACGAGCGATCTCACTGATCGACACCCCCTCGGCCCGATGCAACCGGCGGATCTCCGCCCAGTCCTCCACCTTGATCACCCCCTCACGATCTCGGAGGGGTGGTCACTTTTCAGCCGTCGGCATCTGTCCGGTCTTCACCCGTCGTCGACACTTGCGTCGGGGCGACGAAACCCGTGGTACCTCAGGTCGCGCCCTGCCGGCACCACCAGGCCTATCGAGACTCCACAGCCGGGCGCGGGATCACGGCCGGTGTCCCGACGAGCGCACCCCGAGGACGAGGACGCCCAAGGACACGCGATCGCGGACAGCGGCGAACAGCGGCGGCCAGAAGACCGGCGGCCGACAGACCCCCGGCTCCATACGGCACCAGCCTCGCCGGGCGAGACTTCACCAACAAGCCGCTGAACTGGAAGAACTCATCCGGTACCGGCCCCGCTCGCCTGCTGCCGGCCGCAGCCATCGTCCTGCTCCAGCCACTTCATACAGTGTCGTACCTCGAGCACATCGTGATCTATATCCTGTCAGGGTAGATTTACCTAACTTCCCCCGTAGTGTCCGATCAGTCCGGATCTTACCTGTGCTGTATCAAGTCTCGTCCCACTTCTCGAAAGGACGGTCATGGCCTTCACGGTGCCCTGTCGCAGCCGGTGGTACGTGGTGCCTGCCATCGCGCTCGCAGCACTCCTCGCGCTGGCCGGCTGCACGACACCCACCGACGACGGTGACGCCGCGACCCCCGGTTCCACCGCCCTGCCGCCCGCTGAGGGAGCCACGCAGTACCCGCTGACGCTCACCACGTGGGCGGGCGAGACGGTGCTCGAGCAGCGGCCCGAGCGGATCGCCGTGATCGGCTTCTCGCCGAACATGGACGCGCTGGAGGCCCTGGGCGTCACCCCGGTCTACACGATGGCCGAAGAGAGCGAGTGGCCGTGGCGGAGCCAGGAGTGGCTGTCGGGAGTCGAGTTCCGCGACACCGTCACCCGGCGCGACCCGATCAACTTCGAAGGGATCGCCTCGACCCGTCCGGATCTGATCGTGGCTACCAACTGGGTCCAGGACGAGCCCACCTTCGAGCGGCTCAGCTCGATCGCCCCGGTGCTGGAGAACCCGACCCAGGTCAAGGGTGATCAGATCAGCTGGCAGGACACCCAGCGGATGATCGGCGAGGCACTGGACCTGAGCGCCGCGTCCGACACCGCGGTCACCGAGGCCGAGCAGACCATCGAGCGGGTCGCGCAGGAGAACCCGGAGTACGCGGACCGTACGATCACGATCGCCACCGACTACACCCAGAGCGGTATCGACTACTACACCGCCGCCGGCGGGACCGCCGAGGCCGCGACGCGCCAGATGGGGTTCAGGCCGAATCCGCTGGCCGAGAACTTCACCGCCGACGCCGGCGTCGCCGACGAGCAGATCGGCCAGCTCGACGCCGACGTGCTCGTCGTGTTCTACACCGACCCCGCCTCGAAGACCGCCCGCGAGGCCACCCCGCTGTTCCAATCGCTGCCCCCTGTCGCCGAAGGCCGCTACCTCGGCATCACCATCGACGACCCCGACAGCGCCATGACCTGGGTGCTGCGCCGCGGCGCGAGTGTGACCAGCCTGCCGTGGACCGTCCAGCGGCTGTCCGAGCGGATCAACGCGCTGGGCACCGCCTGACCGTGTGTACGTGATCGGGACGGGCGCGACATGAACGACGCACCGCGAGCCGGCGTCGCGACCGCACGGCGTACCGGGCGGGGGGACTCCCCCGCCCGGTCATCGCTGTACCGGCGCCGGGCACTCGGGCTGGCCGTGATCCTCGGCGGACTGGGGGTGGCGACGATCCTGAGTCTGGCCCATGGCGCGAACCCGCTCGGCTACGACCAAGTGTGGTCGGGGCTGTGGAGGCGGGACGGTTCGCAGGCGTCGATCATCATCTGGACCGAGCGGTGGCCCCGTACGCTGCTCGGGGTCGCCGTGGGCGCCGCGCTCGGCGTCGCCGGAGCGCTGATCCAGGCGCTCACCCGCAACCCGCTCGCCGAGCCGGGAATCCTGGGGGTCAACGCAGGCGCCGGCTTCGCCGTGACCCTGGGCGCAGGGGTGTTCGGGCTCGCCGGCATCTCCCAGTACGTGTGGTTCGCCTTCCTCGGCGCCGCGGTGACCACCGTCGTGGTATTCGTGATCGGTTCCGCGGGCGGCGGGACGGCGTCCCCGGTCACCCTGGTCCTGGCCGGAGTGGCGCTCGGCGCGATGCTCAACGGGTTCTCCACGTTCCTCACCCTGATCGACCCGGACACGTTCCGGTCGTTCCGCAACTGGGGCCTGGGGTCGCTGGCGCGGACCACGATGGAGGACACGCTGCTCGTCGCGCCATTCCTCCTGGTCGGCCTGATCGGCGCGCTGGCGCTGGCCGGGCCGCTGAACTCGATCGCCCTCGGTGACGACCTGGCGGCCTCGCTCGGCACCCGGGTGGGCCGCACCCGGGCGCTGGGCATCGGTGTCGTCACCCTGCTGGCGGGCGGCGCGACGGCCCTGACCGGCGGCATCGCGTTCCTCGGGCTGATGGTGCCGCACGTGGTGCGCTGGTTCGTCGGCCCGGACCAGCGGTGGATCATCGCCTACTCGGCGCTGGCCGCGCCGGTGCTCGTCCTGGTCGCCGACGTGCTGGGCCGGGTGCTCGTGCGCCCCAGCGAGATCGAGGTCGGGGTCGTCGCGGCGGTCATCGGCGCACCGGTGCTGATCGCGCTGGTCCGCCGGAGGGAGGCGAGCAGCCTGTGACGACCACACCGACCCGCCCCGACGAGCGGGTGGACTTCGGCTACACAACCCGCACGGTCCGCACCCGGTGGCTCTCCGGCCGCGTCGGCGTCCGGCTGCTGGCGGTCTCCGCGGCGGTCCTCGCGGTCGCCGTGGCGGTCTCCGTCGTGTCGCTGGGGCTGGGCGACTTCCGGCTCGGCGTCGGCGAGGTCGTGCAGGCACTGCTCGGCGGCGGGCGGGAGTTCCAGCGCATCATCGTGACCGAGTGGCGGCTGCCGGTGGTGCTCGCGGCGCTGGTGTTCGGTGCGCTGCTCGGCATCGGCGGGGCGATCTTCCAGTCGCTGACCCGCAACCCGCTGGGCTCCCCGGACGTGATCGGCTTCGACGCCGGCTCCTACACCGGGGTAGTGCTGACCCTGCTCGTCGTCGGCGCGAGCAGCTACTGGAACGTCGCGTTCGCGGCGCTGGCCGGCGGCCTGCTCACCGCGTTCGCGGTGTACGTGCTGGCCTACCGTGGCGGCATCGCCGGGTTCCGCCTGATCATCGTCGGGATCGGGATCTCGGCGATGCTCACCTCGGTCAACTCCTACCTGGTCACCCGCGCCGACATCGACGACGCGATGGTCGTCGGGTTCTGGGCGGCGGGCTCGATCGCCAACGTGACCTGGACGCCGATGCTGCCCTCGCTGGGGATCGCCGCGGTGATCGTCGTCGCGACCGTGCTGCTGTCCCCGGCGCTGCGCCGCCTCGAGCTCGGCGACGACGCCGCCGTCACCCAGGGCACCCGGGTCGGCGCGGCCCGGCTCGGGCTGCTCGTGGTGGGCGTGTCGACCACCGCGCTGGTGACCGCGGCGGCCGGCCCGATCGGGTTCGTCGCGCTCGCCGCCCCGCAGCTGGCCCGGCGGCTCACCCGCTCCCCCGGGGTCAGCACCGCGGCCTCCGCCGCGATGGGCGCGGCGCTGCTCGCCTCGGCGCACCTGCTGAGCCTGGCGATCGCCGAGGTGTACCGGGCCATCCCGGTCGGGCTGATCACCGTCTGCCTCGGCGGCTGCTACCTGATCTGGCTGCTCGTCCGCGAGGCACGGCGGCAGTACGGAACGTTCGCATGACCGACCCGGGAGCCCCCTCGTTGAACACCTCGTCACACGGGACGCACGCTCGGCTCGTCACCCGCGACGCCGCGATCGGCTACCGCGGGCGGGTCGTCGCCGACGACCTGTCGCTGGACATCCCGGACGGCTCGTTCACCGCGATCATCGGCCCGAACGGCTGCGGCAAGTCCACGGTGCTGCGCGCGCTGTCCCGGATCCTGCCGCCGTCGTCCGGGCAGATCCTGCTCGACGGCAAGGAGATCGCGTCCTACCCGCCGAAGGAGGCCGCCCGCAGCATCGGGCTGCTCCCGCAGAGCTCGCTCGCCCCGGACGGCATCCGGGTCGCCGACCTGGTGGCCCGCGGGCGGGCGCCGTACCAGAACCTGATCCACCAGTGGCGCGGCTCCGACGAGGAGGCCGTCCGGTCGGCGCTGGAGGCGACCCGGCTGACCGAACTGTCCGGACGGCTGGTCGCCGAGCTGTCCGGCGGGCAGCGGCAGCGGGTGTGGGTGGCGATGCTGCTCGCCCAGGACACCCCCATCATGCTGCTGGACGAGCCGACGACGTTCCTCGACATCGCCCACCAGTACGAGCTGATGGAGCTGTTCCGGTCGCTGCACGAGGGCGGCCGGACGATCGTGGCCGTCCTGCACGACCTCGGCCAGGCGGCCCGGTACGCCGACCACCTCGTCGTCATGCGGGAGGGCCGGGTCGTCACCGCGGGCCCGCCGCACGAGGTGATCACCGCCGAGCTGATCGACGAGGTGTTCGGGCTGCGCTGCCTGGTCGTGCCCGACCCCGTCACCGGCACCCCTACGGTGGTGCCGCTCGACCCCCGCACCGTGAGCACGGAAGGACATCGATGAGTACTCCCGGAAACCGCCCGCGGCGGCCGCAGATCGTGCTGGAGGTGCTCGAGCGCACCCGGCTCACGCCGCACATGGTGCGCATCGTCGCCGGTGGGCCCGGCATCGCCGACGTCACCGACAACGGGCACACCGACGCCTACACGAAGATGCTGTTCGCACCCCCCGGCAGCGACCTGACCCCGCCCTACGACCTCGCCGCGCTGCGCGAAGAGCTGCCGGTCGAGGCGCTGCCGTCGACCCGCACCTACACCATCCGCCGCTTCGACCTGGAGAACCAGCGGATCTGGATCGACTTCGTTGTGCACGGCGACACCGGCGTGGCCGGGCCCTGGGCGGCGACGGCCGAGCCCGGCTCCCCGGTGGTGCTCGGCGGGATCGGCGGCGGCTACGCCCCCGACCCGCAGGCCGACCGGCACCTGCTCGCCGGTGACGAGTCGGCCCTGCCCGCGATCGCGTCCGCGCTGGAGGCGATGCCTGCCGACGCACGCGGCGTCGCACTGCTCGAGGTCAACTCCGCCGCCGACGAACTCGACCTTACCGCGCCCGACGGTCTCGAGGTGCGCTGGCTGCACCGTGACGGCGCCGAGGCCGGGACGACCGACCTGCTCGTCGACGCCGTCCGAGGTCTCGACTGGCCCGCCGGGCGGGTACAGGTCTTCGTGCACGGCGAGCGGGCCGCCATGAAGTCGCTGCGCCCACACCTCACCGACGAGCGCGGCCTCGACCGGTCCCAGCTGTCGCTGTCGGCCTACTGGGCGCACGGCCGGAAGGAGGACGTGTTCCAGTCCGAGAAGCGCGAGGCCGTCGGGCAGATCTGAGCCACCTGGAACCGGGGGCCGGGTAGGGCCGCGCGTACCGCGCTCGGCCCCACCCGACCCCCGATCACCGGGTGCGTCGCCGGGCCGCGTGGCTAGGCCCGGACCGGGTCCCCGCTCGCGTCCGGCCCCGGCACGGCCCCGTCCAGCTCGGCGAGCAGCGCGTCGAGGGCCCGCGCACCGCGGGCCGCGACATCGTGCGGGGGCTGCGCCCGGATCTCCGGGTTGAAGATCTCCAGCGACAGCGGGCCGCGGTAGCCCGCCGCCCACAGCGCCCGCAACGGTGTGCGCAGGTCGAACTCGCCGTCGCCGGGCAGGCACCGGTGGTTGCGGCTCCACTGCTTGAGATCCATCGACAGCATCGGCGCGTCGGCCACCTGGGCCAGGCTGATCTTGTCCATCGGGACGCCGTCCAGGGCCCCGGCGTCCTCGCCGCGGCTGATCATGTGGAAGGTGTCGACGGTGACCGTCAGGGCCGGGTGGCCGGCGCGGCGGACCACGTCCCAGGCATCGGCGAAACGGCCGACGTGGGTGCCCCAGGCCAGCGCCTCGTAGGTCACCGACATGCCGCGCTCGGCGGCGGCGTCGGCGAGCGCGGACAGCTGCCGGGCCGACAGGTCGCGGTCCGGGTCGGCGTCGTCGTCGGTGTTGGACACGACCAGGATGGAGCCGGTGCCCAGCCCGGCCATGACGTCGAGCTCGCCACGGAAGCGCGCCAGCACGTCGGTGAACTCGGCCGCGCTGACCCCCTCGGCACGCCGGAACGGCTGGTAGGCGTCGATGGTCAGTCCCAGGTCGGCACAGCGGGCGGCCACCTCGGACGCGGACAGCGACGAGTCGCGCAGGTCCGCGTCGAGCAGCTCGATGCCGTCGAACCCGGCCGCCGCGACGGCGTCCAGCTTGTCGGTGAGCGAACCGCCCAGCGACACCGTCGCGATGCAGGTGCGCAGCGAGGGCGGTTCTGCCGCGACGGGCTGCAGCTCGCGCACGACCTCGATCCACCGCTCCAGGCGACGGTCCTCGGCCAGCGCGATGAAGCTGATCCCGGGCACCCCCGCCCGGCGCCACCGGTCGACCAGCTCCATCGTGCGCACGGAGTCCATCCCCTGGTCGCGAAGGTCCAGCTGGTGGTCCAGCTCCGCGGGTTGCAGGAACAGCGCCTCCGCGACGTCCGCGGTCACATCGGCGGCGGTGAGACTCATCGTTTCCTCTCCTCGTGCGTGGTCCCCGCGGTGCCGCCCTCGAGCAGCCCGGTCAGGTGGTCGGCCCAGCGCGGCAGGCCGCGGTCCGGGTCGATGATCGAGTGGTGGTCCTCGCCGTCGACGTACTCGGTGCGGGCCCCGGGCAGGTGCGCGCCCCACGCGGCGATCCCGGTGCCCGCGGCGCGGTCGGCCTCGGCCGGCGCACCCGCCGCGACGAGCAGCGCCGGGGCGTCGAGCTCGCCGACGGTCCGCTCGGCCATGTGCCGCTCGCAGCGCAGGCCGGCGACCGCGAACGCTGTGAGCGCCTCGGCGGAGAGCTCGGCGCTCACCTCGGGCCCGAGCAGCGCGCGCAGCTCGGCGGAGTTGACGTCGAGGAACTCGCGTTGCCGCTGCTCGTCCTCGGCGACCGGTACCCCCGGGCGAGGCAGGACGTCGCCCGGCCCCGGTGCGTGATCCGGCCCCGTCGGGGTGGTGTCGACGATCGTGACCGACCCGATCCGCTCCCCGCGGCCGACGAGCTCCCGCCCGACGGCGACCACGATGTGGCCGCCGAACGACCAGCCCAGCAGGTCGTAGGGGCCGTGCGGCTGCACCCGCTGGACGGCGTCGGCGTAGACCGTGGCCAGCTCGGCCATCGAGCCGAACTCGGCGCCGAGCCCGGCGTGCGCCGGGTCCTGCAGCCCGACCAGGCCGACACCGTCAGGCAGGTACCTGCCCAGCGCGGAGTAGAGCGAGGCGTGCCCGTAGCGGGCGTGTGCGCAGAACAGATGCCGACCTGCCGCCGCGGCCCGCAGCGGGACCAGGACAGCGCCGGCCACGTCGCCGGCCACGTCCTCGGAGGTGGACGGCGCGGACCGGTCGTCGGCCACCGCGGCGAGGGTGCCGAGCACCTGCGCGGCGAAGACGTCGGACACCAGCAGCTCCGAGCCGAGTCGCTCGTTGAGCCGGGCGACCAGTCGCATGGCCAGCAGAGAGTTGCCGCCGACGTCGAAGAAGTTCGCCGACACCGACACCTCCCGGGTGCCGAGCAGCTCGGCGACCGCACCGGCGACCACCACCTCGGTCCCGGACGCCGGTGCCACGTACTCCGCGGCCGCGGACTCGATCACCGGCAGCGCCTTGGTCTCGATCTTGCCGTTCACGGTCAGCGGCAGATCGTCGAGAGCGGCGAGCCCGGCCGGGACCATGTAGTCCGGGAGCAGGGTGCGCGCGCGGGCCCGGACGGCGTCGAGGTCCACGGTGCCGGGCCCGTCCGCCGCGGGGACCAGGTAGCCGTAGAGCTGCAGCGCCCCCCGGGCGTCCGCCCTGGCGATCACCGCAGCCCTGGCGACCTGCGGGTCCCCGGCCAGAGTGTCGGCGACCTCGCTCGGCTCGATCCGGTAGCCACGGATCTTCACCTGGTCGTCGGCGCGACCGAGGTAGTCGATCGTCCCGCCGGGTGTCCAGCGGGCCAGGTCCCCGGTGCGGTACATCCGGGTCCCGGGTTCCCACGGGCAGGCGACGAACCGTTCCGCGGTGCGCCCGGGCTGGGCCCAGTATCCGCGGGCGGTCCCGGCGCCGGCGAGGTACAGCTCCCCCGGTACACCCGGCAGCGCGGGCTGGAGGTTGTCGTCGAGGATGTAGGCCCGCGAGTTGAAGATCGGCCGGCCGACGCTGGAGGTCGCCGTGTCGGCCAGGTCCGCGCCGAGCGCGTTGATCGTGTACTCGGTGGGGCCGTACAGGTTGTAGGACTCCACCCCCGGCGCCTCACGCAGCTGCCGCCACAGCGTGTCCGGCACGGCCTCGCCGCCCAGCGACACGAACACCACCCCGGGCGCGTCCGCGGCGACCGATCGACCGGCAGGCCGGTCCCGGTCGAGTAGACCCTGGTCCACCAGCACCTGCCCGTAGGACGGCGTGACGTCGAACCCGTCGATCCGGGCGTCGTCGTAGTGCGCCAGCAGCTGCTGTGGCTCGCGCCGCAGCTCCTCGTCGATCACGTGCACCTCGTGCCCGTTGAGCAGCCAGAACAGCTGCTCCCAGGACGCGTCGAAGGAGAACGACGTGGTGTGGGCGATCTTCATCCGGCGACCGCCCTGGTGCGCGACGACCCGGTCGAAGATCTCCTCGACATGGTTGGCGTACATGTTGGTCAGGCCGCGGTAGCCCACCGCGACTCCCTTGGGCAGCCCGGTCGAGCCCGAGGTGAAGATGATGTAGGCGAGGTGGTCGGGGTCGATCGGGCCGCCGCGCTCGGCGTCGGTGACCGGGCCCTGGCCGGCGTCGGCGATCTCCGCGCGCAGCACGGGTTCGTCGAGGTCGAGCACCTGCCCGGCGGCGGTGCCGGGCAGGCGTGCCGCATCGCGGCCGGTCACCAGTGTCACGGTGGGCCGGGCGATGTCGCACATCGTCGCGATCCGTTCGTCCGGGTGCTCGGCATCGATCGGCACGTAGGCGGCGCCGACCGCGAAGACCGCGAACATCGCGATCACCATGCGCTCGTCGCGGGGCAGCAGCAGCGCCACCCGGTGCTCGGGCCGCACGCCGCGGGCCAGCAGCACCCGCGCGTACCGGTGCACCTCGGCGGAGAACCCGTCGAAGGTGTAGCTGCGGTCCCCGGCGACCAGCGCGGTCTCCTGCGGTGAGCGGGCCACCTGGGCACGCAGCAGGTCGGCGACCGTCACCTCGGGGACGGCCCGGGTGACACCGGCCGGCGACGGAGCGTCCTCGCCGGGCAGGTAGCCCGGGATCCGCCCCAGTGCGGTGTCCGGACCGGCCGCGAGCGCGCGCAGTACGTGCAGGTAGCGCTCGGTCAGCCGCTCGGCGGCGGCCTCGTCGAGTGCGTCGCGCCGGTAGGACAGCCGGACGTGCACGGTCGCGGCGCCGTCGTGCTCCCACGGGTTCACCGCCACGGTGACCGGGTAGTGGGTGGCGTCGTTCACCGTCCCGCCGGTCACCCGCAGCCCGCCGACCGGCGTCGTCTCCGGCTCGAACGGGTCGAAGGGCAGGTTCTGGACGACGAACAGGGTGTCGAACAGGGCACCCAGCCCGGCCGCGTTCTGGATCCGGGTCAGCTCGACGTCCGGGTGGTCGAGCACCTCGAGCTGCTCGGACCGGACCCGGGCCAGCAGCTGGGTGACGGTCTCGTCCGGGCGGGCGCGGACCCGCATCGGCAGTGTGTTGAACAGCAGCCCGATCATCCGGTCCGAACCGGGCAGCTCCGGT
Organism: Pseudonocardia sp. TMWB2A; assembly: GCF_017312135.1. NCBI lineage: Bacteria > Bacillati > Actinomycetota > Actinomycetes > Pseudonocardiales > Pseudonocardiaceae > Pseudonocardia > Pseudonocardia sp. TMWB2A. The sequence continues at coordinate 3,375,621 of NZ_QKQY01000002.1, read as the reverse complement.
GGCCGTCCGGAGACGGTGTTGCCGAACACGACATCACCGCGGCCGGTCACCCGGCCCAGGGTCACCGCCCACGCGGTCTGCAGCAGCGTGCCCACGGTGACCCCGGCCCTGCGGGCGGCCGCGTACACGGTCGCGGCCTCGGCCGGGCTCAGATCCCGGTGCAGGTCCCCGGTCTCGACCCGGGTCAGACCCAGGTCACCGCCCTCGGGCCAGAGCAGGGTCGGCTCGGTGACCTCCGCGAGGTAGCCCGCCCACGCGCGGTCGCCCGCCGCGGCGTCGCGGGTCTCGCGCCAATCCAGGTAGGACTCGAACGACACGGGCCGGACCCGGTCGAGCAGTCCGGGATCGGCGTAGGCGTCGACGATCTCGCCGAGCAGCGCGTTGATCGACCAGCCGTCCATCAGGATGTGCTCGAAGGTCATCGCGAACGTCCAGGCCCCCGGCCCGTGCTCGAGCAGGGTGAACCGGATCAGCGGCCCGGTCGCGAAGTCGAACGGCTCCTGGCGCTCGGCCTCCAGGAACTCCGCACGCCCGGGGCCGCCCGGCGGGTCGAGCCGGACGACCCGGAACGGGACCTCGGAGCGCTGCGGGATCACCTGGACCTCGGTGTCGCGCAGCGTCACGAACGCGGCCCGCAGGTTCGGGTACCGCTCCAGCACCCGGCAAGTGGTGGACTCCAGGTGCGCCGGGTCGACCTCGCCCTCGATCTCGCGCAGGATCTGCGACACGTAGGCGTTGTGATCGCCGGTCTCGCGGGCCCGCACCATGTGGTAGAGCAGTCCGCTCTGCAGCGACGACAACGGCAGTAACCTGCTGTCCTCGCCGTGCTCGGCCCGGATCCGCCGCGCATCGGCCCGGGAGACCCGGGCACGGTCGGCCCGGCGCAGCCTCGGCCGCACCCCCGCGAGCGTCCCCCGTGCGGTGTCGTCGGGCCACTCCAGACGCACCGCGACGGTGGACCGGTAGCTCTCCACGAGTTCGCCGGCGAGGCCGGCCAGCAGCGCGGCCGCGTCCGGGCCGGTGGGAGTCCCGGTCAGCTCGCCGGTGCCGTCGTCGCGTACCTCGAGCGCGAGCATCCCGGCCCCGGGGACGACGTGGCGCAGGTACTCGGCGGCCGCCCGCCAGGACGTCGTCTCGTCCGGGGTGAAGCCGGGCAGCGGGATCCTCGCCCCCGGCCCGTCCGGTGCGGCACCGAGGTCCGCGGGGTCGGTGACGGCCCGGACCAGCTCGACCAGGTGCCGCAGCGGTAGCTGCGGGTACCGGGCCCCCAGCACGAGGAACCGGCGCACCCCGGCGAGCAGCCGGGCACCGGTGTCGGCGGTGAACAGCTCGCGGGTGGCGTTGAGCTGCAGGTCCAGCGCGCCGTCCGGACGCCGGACGATCGCGTAGACCAGGTCGAACAGCGCGGGCCGGTCGCCGGTGGCCTCGGCCACCGCCGCAGGGTCCGGGACCAGACGCCCGGCCACGGGGTCGCGGGCGGTGTCGTCCAGGAATGCGGCCATCACCTGGAACAGCGGGCTGACGCCGGGGATCCGCGGCGGTCCGAGGGCCTCCACGACGCTGTCGAACGGCGCCGTCTTGTGCTCGCCCGCGTCGACCACCCGGTCCCGGACACCGGACAGCAGCGTGCCGAAGCCGACCGTCTCGTCGATCTCGGCGCGGACGACGACGGTGTTGACGAAGTACCCGACGGCGTCGTCGAGCTCCGGCTGGTCGCGCAGCTCGACCGGGGTGCCGACCGGCACCGTGTTCCCGGCGCCCTCGGTCCACAGACCCAGCGCCAGTGCTGTGATCAGCCCCTGCAGCGGGGTCGCCCGTCGCTCGGCCAGCAGCCGCTCGACGGCCGCCGAGTCGGCGGCCGGCAGCGGGTCGCGGACGGTGCGCACGGTGCGCGAGGTGGTCTCCGACCGGGGCCGGTCGAGCGGCAGCGGGGTCTCGGCCGGCAGGTCGGCGAGCGCCTTCTCCCAGAACGTCAGCTCGCCCCGGAAACGCGAGTCCGGGTCGTCCCGGTCGCCGAGCGTGCTGCGCTGCCAGACCGCGAACTCCGCGGACTGCACGAGCAGCCGCGGCAGCGCGGCCGCGGTGCCGGACAGCTCGGCGTCGTAGAGCACGTCGAGGTCGCGGACCAGCGGCCGGACCGAACCCTCGTCGATGACAATGTGGTGGCCGTGCACCACGAGCAGGTCGTCGCCGCCGGTACGCAGCAGGGTGAACCCGGCACCGCCGTCGGCGGCCAGGTCGCATCGCTGCGCCAGCAGCGCACCGATCCGGGCCGGTACCGCGTCCGCCGCGACGGTCTCGACCGCCAGGACCGGCGCGTCGTCCGGGGGCCGGACGAGCTGGGTCAGCTCGCCGTCCGGTCCGGCGACGAACGCCGTGCGCAGGATCTCGTGCCGCTCGGTGAACCGGGCCACCGCGCGGTGCAGGGCGGCGGGGTCGGCGCCGCCGGGAATCCGCAGGACGATCCCGACCTGGTAGGCCGGTCCCATCCCGAGCTCGTCGAGCAGCCACAGCGCCTGCTGGCCGTAGGACGCCGGGACGGGATCGGGGCGGACCACCTCGGTGATCGGCGACACCGGCGAGCCGTCGTGCCGGGCCACCCCGGTGACGGCCTCGGCCAGTCCGGCGATCGTCGGGGTACCGAACACGTGCCGCAGCCGCAGGGCGGACGCGAAGGTGGTGTTGATGCGGGTGAGCAGCCGGGCTGCGAGCAGTGAGTCCCCGCCGAGACGGAAGAAGTCCGCATCGACCGCGAGAGCCGCACGCGGACCGGCGCCTCCGTCGAGCCGCAGGACCTCTCGGAAGTGCTCGGCCAGCGCCCGCTCGGTCGCGGTCTCCGGGCTGCGCCCACCGGCCCCCGCCCCCTCGGTGAGGTCCGGCGCGGGCAGCGCCCTGCGGTCGATCTTGCCGTTCGGGGTGAGGGGGAACTCCGCCAGCGTCGTCACCGCCGCGGGCACCATGTACTCCGGCAGCCTCGACGCCACGAACTCGCGCAGCTCCCCGGCGAGGCCGGGATCGGGACCACCGGCGGTGACCCAGGCGAGCAGCTGCGGCCCGCCGGTGGGTCGTTCCGCCGCGAGGACGACGGCGCCGGTCACCGCCGGGTGCTCCCGCAGCACACCGCGGACCTGTTCCGGCTCGACCCGGTGTCCGCGGATCGTGACCTGGTCGTCGGCACGGCCGAGGAACTCCAGCTCGCCGCCGGCAGTCCAACGGGCCAGGTCCCCGGTGCGGTAGAGCCGGGAGCCGGGGTGGCCGAACGGGTCTGCCACGAACCGCTCGGCGGTGAGCCCCGGCAGCGCGAGGTAACCGTCGGCGAGCTGCCCGCCGCCGACGTAGAGCTCCCCGGCGACACCGGCGGGCACCGGTCGCAGCCACCGGTCCAGCACACGTGCGGAGCTCCCGGGCTGCGGGCGGCCGATCGCCACCCGCCGGTCCGGATCCCCGGTGTCGATGCGGGCGGCGGTGGCGTCTCCGGTGACCTCGGTGGACCCGTAGAAGTTGTGCAGGACGGCGTGCGGGGCGGCACGACGCATGGCGTCCCGGCCGGCCGCCGTCAGCGGCTCCCCGGACGACACCCAGTGCCGCAACGAGCCGAACCCCGGTCCGCTGCCGGTGCGGGAGTCGGCGAGGGTGTCGGCGAGGCCGGGCACGGTCAGCAGATGGGTGATGTGGTGCTCGCGTATCAGCTCGGCCAGTGCGCCCGCGTCGCGCGCCGTCCCGTCGCCGACCACCACGACGGCGGCCCCCGCGGTCAGTGGCCCGAACAGCTCGGTCACCGCGTCGACGAAGCCGGCGCCGCTCTTGGCCAGGCACACGGCGGTGCCGTCGAGTTCCAGCAGCGCATTGCCCCAGCGGAGTCGGTCGGCGACCGCGCCGTGCGGGAGCCCGACGCCCTTGGCCTCCCCGGTCGTGCCCGACGTGAAGATCACCTGGGCGGTGTCGCGCGGGGTCACCGGCCGGGCCGGGCCCGACCACCGGTCCGCCTCGGCGGCGGGCTCGTCGACCAGCAGCAGCCGATCCGCGGGAAGGTCGTGCGCGGCGGCCGTGGCCCGGTCGGTGACCACCAGGGCCGGAGTGGCCGTGGTGAGGATCCGGGCGACGTGCGCCGCCGGATGGGCCGGGTCGACGGGTACGTAGGCCGCGCCGGCGCGCAGCAGCCCGGCGAGCACGGCGACCTGGTCGGCGCTGCGCGGCAGGAGGACGGCGACCCGGTCGCCCACCGTGACACCCCGCGCCGCGACCCGGGCGGCGATCGCGTCGATGCGGGCGTCCAGCTCGGCGAAGGTCCACCGGATCCCCACGGTCGCATCGAGCACCGCCGGAGCGTCCGGGGTGGACCGGACTTGCTCACGCAGCAACCCGTCCACAGTGGCGGCCGGCGCGTCGACATCCGGGCCCAGCGACCAGGTCGTCACCTCGGACGACGACGCCGCCGGCAGCACGTCCAACCGCGCCACCGCCCGCCCCGGGTCCGTCGCGACGACCTCCAGCACCCGGGTGAACACCGCGACGAACCGCTCCACGGTCGCCCGGTCGAACAGGTCGGTCGCCGCCGAGACGAAGCCCTCGACCCCGTCCGCGCCGTCGATCAGGTAGATGTCGAGATCGGTCTTGACCGCGCCGAGCTCGGCCGGTTCGCGCCGGGCCCGGACACCGGGCAGTGCCAGGGGCTCCTGTTCGGTGCCGCTGCGCTGAAGGTGGGTGAGCATGACCTGGTAGAGCGGCGTGCGGTCGGCCGCGCGCTGCGCCCCGATTGCGGTGACGATCTGGTCGAACGGGGCTGCCTGGTGGGCGAACCCGTCGAGCACCGTCTCCCGCGCCCGGGCCAGCACGTCGGTGACGGTGTCGGCGGCACCGATCCGGTGCCGCAGCGGCAGCGTGTTCGCGAAGTAGCCGACGATCTCGGCGACGCCCTCCTCGGTGCGGCCGCCCACCGGGGAGCCGACGACCACCTCGTCGACCCCGCCGAGTGCGGACACCGCCAGCGCCACTGCGGCCTGGGACACCATGAACGACGTGACGCCCTGTGCCCTGGCGACCTCCCGCAGACCGTCCACCACGGGCGGCTCGAGGGCGAACGGCACGTCCTCGCCCTGGTGTGTCGGCTCGACCGGTCGCGGCCGGTCGGAGCTGATCGTCGACTCGTCCGGCGCTCCGTCCAGCGCGTCGCGCCAGTACCGCAGGTGCCCGGCCAGCACCGAGCCCTCGTCGTCCGGGCGGCCGAGGTGCGTGCGCTGCCAGAGGGCGTGGTCGGCGTACTGCACCGGCAGCGGCGCCCAGTCGGGCTCCGCACCGGCGACCCGCGCCCGGTAGGCCACCGAAAGGTCCGCCAGCAACGACGGCAACGACCACTCGTCCACCGCGTGGTGATGCACCGCGACCACGAACCGCCACTCCGGTGCCGCACCGGCACCGGTGCGCAGCAACACCGCGCGAACCGGCAGCTCGGAGGCCAGGTCGAACCGCGATCGCACCACCGCGGCCACCCGGTCCTCGACGGCCGCCGGGGCCGCACCGACAAGGTCCTCCACCGCGACCGCCACCCGGGCCGGGACGTCCCCGGGGTCCAGGATCTCCTGCAGCAGGCGGCCGTCGCCCTCGCGCAGCACGGTGCGTAGCGCCTCGTGCCGGATCACGACGTCGCGCAGCGCCGCCTGCAGCGCCGGCTCGTCGAGCCTCCCGGTCAGCCGCACCACGATCGGCACCACGTATCGGCCCTCGGGGCCGCCCATCCGGTCGGCGAACCACAGCGACTGCTGCCCGTAGGACGCCGGGATCGCGGCCGGGCGGGCGATCTCGCCGAGCGTCGCGACCGGCTGGGCGGCGGTGCTGTTCTCGACGAGCGCGGCGAGCCCGGCGACGGTGGGCCGGTCGAACACGTCCCGCAGGGTGATCCGAGCACCGGATGCGGCACCCACCCGCGCCACCAGCCGGGTCGCGAGCAGCGAGTGCCCCCCGAGGCGGAAGAAGTCGTCGTCGATCCCCGGCTCGGTGCCCGCGGGCAGCGCCAGGACGTCGGCGAACGCCGAGGCCAGCAGCCGCTCAGCATCGGTGCGCGGGGCCCGGCCGGCGCTCGTAGCACCGCTGGCCTCCGGAACCGGCAGCGCCCGGCGATCGATCTTGCCGTTCGGGGTGAGCGGGAACTCCTCGAGCACCTCGAACGCGGCGGGGACCATGTAATCCGGCAGCCGGGACGCCACGAACTCGCGCAGCTCCGCGGCGAGATCAGGATTGGGACCGCCGGTGGTGACCCAGGCGAGCAGGCGGGTGCCGCCGGCCGGGTGCTCCCGGCCGAGGACGACGGCACCGGTGACGGCCGGGTGCTCGCGCAGCACGGCCCGGGTCCGGTCCGGTTCCACCCGGTGTCCGCGGATCGTGACCTGGTCGTCGGCGCGGCCCAGGTACTCCAGGGCACCGTCGGAGTTCCAGCGAGCCAGGTCCCCGGTCCGGTAGAGCCGGGCGCCGGGGGCCCCGAACGGGTCGGCGACGAACCGTTCCGCGGTCGCGACGGCGCGCCCCAGATAGCCGTCGGCCAACTGCACGCCACCGACGTACAGCTCGCCCGCGACACCGGCGGCGACCGGACGCAGCCACCTGTCCAGTACCCGGGTGGAGACGCCCGGCTGGGGGCGACCGATCGGCACCACGGCGCCGCCGGTGCCAGGGCGGAACTCCCCGCCGGGGTCGACGCGGACGGCGGTGGCGTCGCCGGTGACCTCGGTGGAGCCGTAGAAGTTGTGCAGGACCGCGTGCGGGGCGACTCGGTGCATGGTGTCGCGGGTGCCGGGGGTGAGTGCCTCCCCGGAGGACACCCAGTGCCGTAGCGACCCGAACGCCGTGTCGTCGACCCCGGCCATGGTGTCGGCGAGCCCCGGCACCGTGAGCAGATGGGTGACCCCGTACACCCGGACGGCGGCGGCGAGGCCGATCGCGTCCCTCGCGTCCTCGTCGGCCACGACGACGACCGCCGCGCCGGCGGTGAGCGGGCCGAACAGCTCGGTCGCGGCATCGACGAATCCCACACCGCTCTTGACCAGCCCGACGGCGTCGCCGTCGAGGCCGAGCAGGACTGCGCCCCAGCCGAGCCGATTCACCATCGCGCCGTGCGAGAGCTGCACGCCCTTCGGCTCACCCGTCGTGCCGGAGGTGAAGATCACCTGGGCGGTGTCGTGCGGGCTCAGGACCGGCGCCATCGCGCCGTTCACGGCCGGGACCGTCCCGTCGACCGTGCCGCCTTCGACCGTGCCGCCCTCGACCACGAGGTGCGGAACGGCGTCGATGACCGCCCGGTGCGCCCGCACGGTGGGCGGATCGCTGACGACCAGCCGGGGTCGGCTCACCTCGACGATGCGGGCCACGTGCGCGGTGGGGTGCGCAGGGTCGAGCGGGACGTAGGCGGCACCGGCACGCAGCACCCCGGCCAGCACGACCACCAGATCGGCGCTGCGCGGCAGGAGGACTCCGACCCGGTCGCCGGTGACCACACCGCGGGCGGTCAGGGTCGCGGCGAACGCGTCGATCCGGGCGTCCAGCTCGGCGAAGGTCCACCGGATCCCCACGGTCGCATCGAGCACCGCCGGAGCGTCCGGGGTGGACCGGACCTGCTCACGCAGCAACCCGTCCACAGTGGCGGCCGGCGCGTCGACATCCGGGCCCAGCGACCAGGTCGTCACCTCGGACGACGACGCCGCCGGCAGCACGTCCAACCGCGCCACCGCCCGCCCCGGGTCCGTCGCGACGACCTCCAGCACCCGGGTGAACACCGCGACGAACCGCTCCACGGTCGCCCGGTCGAACAGGTCGGTCGCCGCCGAGACGAAGCCCTCGATCCCGGCCGGAGCGTCGGTGAGGTAGACGTCGAGGTCGGTCTTGACCGCACCGATGTCCGCGGAGTCCGGGTGGACGCCGACGCCGGGTAGCGCGAGCGGGTACGGCTCGCCGGTGAGCTGCTGATGGGTGAGCATCACCTGGTAGACGGGATTGCGGCCGGTGTCCCGGGCGGCGCCGGCCGCGGCGACGATCTTCTCGAACGGGGCCTCCTGGTGGGCGAACCCGTCGAGCACCGTCTCGCGGGCCCGGGCCAGCACGTCGGCGACGGTGTCGGCGGCACCGATCCGGTGCCGGACCGGCACGATGTTGGCGAAGTAGCCGACGGCGTCGGCGACGCCGTCGGCGGTGCGGCCGCCGACCGGGGACCCGACGACGACATCGTCCCCGCCACCGAGTGCGGACACCGCGAGCGCCACGGCGGCCTGCGCGAGCATGAAGGGGGTCAGTCCCCGCGCGCGGGCGGTCTCGTGCAGGCCCGTGACGAGCGACGGCTCCAGGGCGAACGGCACGTCCTGTCCGCGGTGCGTCGGCGCTGCCGGTCGGGCCCGGTCCGGGCTGATCGTCGACTCGTCCGGCGCGCCGTCCAGCGCGTCGCGCCAGTACCGCAGGTGCCCGGCCAGAACCGAGCCCTCGTCGTCGGGATCGCCGAGTGCGGCGAGCTCGGCGAGGGTGTGGTCGGCGTACTGCACCGGCAGCGGCGCCCACCCGGGCTCCGCACCGGCGACCCGCGCCCGGTAGGCCGCCGAGAGGTCCGCCAGCAACGACGGCAACGACCACTCGTCCACCGCGTGGTGATGCACCGCCAGCACCAGCCGCCACTCCGGGTCCGCACCGGCACCGGTCCGCAGCACCACCGCCCGCACCGGGAGATCCGCGCCCAGGTCGAACCGGGCCCGCACCACCGCGGCCACCCGGTCCTCGACGACCGCCCGGGACGCCCCCACGTGATCCTCGACAGCGACCCTCACCCGGTCCGCCGTCTCGGCCGGATCCACGATCACCTGCAGCAGCTGGTCGTCGTGTTCCTGCAGCAGGGTGCGCAGCGGTTCGTGCCGGGTCACGACGTCGCGCAGCGCGGATTCCAGCGCGTCCTCGTCGAGCGCACCGGTCAGCCGCACGACGGTCGGAACGACGTAGCGCCCGCCGGGTCCGCCGAGCTGCTCGACGAGCCAGAGGGCCCGCTGCCCCGCCGACGCCGGGATCCGGTCCGGGCGCGGTGCGGGCACCGGCGCAGCCGGAGCCGTGGCGGGCAGCTCGCCGAGCAGGTCCGCGAGCCCGGCCACGGTGGGCCGGTCGAACACATCGCGCAGGGTGATCCGGACGCCCGCCGCGGCACCCACTCGCGCCACCACACGTGTCGCGAGCAGCGAGTGCCCGCCGAGGGCGAAGAAGTCGTCGTCGACGCCCAGCTCAGTGTCGACGGGCAACCCGAGCACCTCGCGGAACGCGGCGGCGAGCGCGAGCTCGGTGCGGGTGCTGGGCGCGCGGCCGGTGGCCGCGGTCAGGCCGGTGGGCTCGGGCAGAGCCCTGCGGTCGATCTTCCCGTTCGGGGTGACCGGGAACGCCTCGAGCACCTCGATCGCGGCGGGGACCATGTGGCCCGGCAGCAGCGCGGCGAGGTGCTCCCGCAGCTCGTCGGGGTCCCCGGCGGCGCCGTACGCCGTGCCCACCGTCGTCACGTAGCCGACCAGGCGGGTCCCGGCCACCGGGTGCTCGTGGGCGACCACGATCGCCCGGGTCACCGACGGGTGGCGCTCAAGCGCGCTCCCGACCTCACCGGGCTCGACCCGGTGCCCGCGGATCTTGATCTGATCGTCGGCCCGGCCGAGGTAGTGCAGCACGCCGAACTGGTCGTGCGAGACCAGGTCGCCGGTTCGGTAGAGGCGCTCCCCCACCGCTGAGCCGGGGTCGGCGACGAACCGCTCCGCTGTCAGCCCCGGCCGGCCGGCGTAACCCTCGGCGAGCTGAGCCCCACCGAGATAGAGCTCGCCGGGCACTCCCGGGCCGACCTCGCGCAACCACGAGTCGAGCACCCGGGCGCGGGTGTTGGCCATCGGGATCCCGATCGGCACCACCGCGCCGGCCGGTACCGCGGTGGGATCGACCTCGTGATGGGTGATCTCGCCGGTCTCGGTGGGCCCGTACACGTTGAGGACGGTGCCGCCGGTGATCGTGCTCAGCGCTGCGGACAGCGTGGTCGGGAAGGCCTCGCCCGCGACCATCGTCGTGGTCACCGACGGCAGCAACGCGCTGCCGGCCCGTATGAACTCCTCGCCCATCGAGGGCACGAAGTTGATCCGGTTCACGCCGTGGCGGCGGACCGCGTCGTGCAGGTACTCGGGGTCACCGTGTCGCTCGTCGGCAGCGACGACGAGCGTCCCGCCCTCGGTGAGCGGGGCGAACACCTCCGGCGCGGACACGTCGAACGACACCGGGGTCTTCATCAGCACGATCTCCCCGTCCGCGAGCGGGTAGCGGGACCGGCCCCAGGCCAGCCGGCTGACCAGCGCCCGGTGCGGGACAACGACGCCCTTGGGGCGCCCGGTCGTGCCGGAGGTGAAAATGACATAGACGGGGTCGTCCGCAGTCGGGGCCCGGGACAGCTCCGGCGGTGTGGCGCGACCGCGGTGCAACGCGGCGGCGACCGTGGCGTCGTCGAGCAGCAAGACGTCCGAGCCCACACGGTCCGCGCCATCGGAGTCGGTGATCGTCAGTCGCGGCCCGCCGTCGGTGACGATCGCCGCGATCCGTCCGGCGGGCAGCGCCGGGTCGACGGGTAGATAACCGGCACCGGCGCGCAGCACCGCGGCGAGCGCCACGACGAGGTCGGGGCACCGCGGTAGCAGGACACCCACCCGGTCCCCGGCCCGCACCCCGCGCTCGACGAGCAGCGTGGCCAGCGCATTCACCCGGGCGTCGAGATCGGCGAAGGTCCAGCGCGTCCCATCGGCGTCCCCGACGACGGCGATCCGGTCGGCCGACCGGGCGGCCTCGGCCCGCACGAGGTCGTCGACGGTGGTCGCGGGCAGCGCGAGCACGGTGCCCTCGATGCTCGCGGTACCGGTCGCCGGCGCGACGGGAGCGTCGACGGCCAGGGCCCGGTCGAGCTCGGCCAGGGTGACCTCGGTGCCGAGCTCGAGCGCGGTGTCCAGGAACGCGGCGAACCGGCCGGCCCAGGACTCCAGAGGCTGCCCGGCGTAGGACGGCTCGCGGCCGCGCAGATCGAGCCGGAAGCCGTGCACAGGGTCGTTGTAGACCGACAGGTCGAGCCGCCCGACCGGGCCCGGGTTGACGGTCTGCTCGACGCCCGGGGTGCCCGCGAAATCGACCTCGTAGTCGAGGACCTTGACGTTGGCGACCGGCAGCGCGAAGTAGTCGGCCTCGCCGCCGGGCCACAACCGGGCCAGCTGCGAGTCCTCGATCCCCTGATACTTCTCGACGCCCCGGATCTGCGCCGAGGTCGCCCGGAGAACGTCGGTCAGCGGCATCGCGGGCGTGATGCCGACGACGACCGGGAAGATTCGCGACGCCATCGACGGAGTGCGCAGCAGCGCCGGCCCGCCGCGCAGCATGAACGGCATCCGAACCGCGATCCTGTCGGCATGTGTGCTGCGGGCGGTGAACACGCCCCACAGCGCGACCAGGGTGTCCGGCCAGGACAGGTGGGCCGTCCGGGCATAGACGCCCAGCCGGTCCCGCACATCTGCGGCCAGCGGGACCGAAACGGTGTGCGGCTCGAACGTGAACGCGTCGGCCAGCTCGCCCGCGTCGCCGCGGTCGTCGCCCTCGACGTCGAGCACTGAGCGCCAGTAGGCCTCGCCGTCCGCATCCGGCCCGCCGCCGTCGCCGACCGCGTCGGCCAGGCGTCCGAACCACGGTTCCGGCGCGGTGTCCTCGCTTCGCAGTGCGGTGTAGTGCTCGGAGACCCGCCGGACGAACAGTGCCACCCCGTAGGCGTCGAGCATCAGGTGGTGGTGGGTGAACGCCCACGCCCAGCCGCCTGCGTTGCGTCGCAACAACATCGACGACGACGCGTACAACGCCTCCTCGGTCGCGCCCGAGCGGTAGTCCACCCGGGCCCGTTCGACGATTGCGGCATCGTCGAACGGGTCGGTGTGCACCTCGGTCGGCACCGTCACCGTGTCGTCGACCCACTGCGTCGGGACGCCGCCGGACACGTCGAACCGGACGCGCAGCGCCTCGGTCTCGGCGACGGCGGCGTCGATCGCGGCGACGAATCGGTCGGGGTCGACCGGTGCGGACAACCAGATGATCTGGCCGACGCGGTAGACGGTCGAGTCCGCGAACAGCTGCTGCGCGGACCAGACCCCGCGCTGCGCCACGGACAACGGCAGGCGCACCGGAGGCGTCACCTTCACTCCTTCTTCGCTCGCTGAGCCCGCTTGCTGACCTTGCCGGCCACCGTGCTCGGGAAGGTCTCGACGACCTCGACGAGGTCGGGGAGCTTGTATGCCGCCAGCCCGCGCTCCCGCAGGAACGACCGTGCCCCGGCGACGGTGAGGGCGGACCGGTCGGCCCCCTGACGCGGCACGAGGTAGGCCTTCGTGCGCTCGCCGAGCGCGTCGTCGGGGACCCCGACGACCGAGGCGTCGTGCACCGCGGGGTGGGCGAGGAGGTGGTTCTCGACCTCCTCGGGCGCGATCTTCTCGCCGCCCCGGTTGATCTGGTCCTTCGCCCGCCCCACCACCGTGAGGTAGCCGCGGTCGTCCTGTTCGACGAGATCGCCGACGCGGTAGAAGCCGTCTGCAGTGAAGACCTGCGCGTCGTGGGCGGGAGTGCGGTAGTAGCCGCGCACGGTGGCCGGCCCGCGGGTCAGCAGGTGCCCGGGGCTGCCCGGGGGGACCGGCCGATCCTCGTCGTCCACGACCAGGATCTCGTCGGCCTCGGAGGTCGGCCTGCCCTGCCGGGTGGTGATCGTGTCCTCGTCGGCGTCGAGATCGGTGAAGGTGTGCAACCCCTCGGCCATGCCGTAGCTCTGTTGCAGCGTCGCGCCCAGCTCCTCCCGGATGCGCCGGGCCGCCTCGGCGCCGAACTTCGCGCCGCCGACCCGGACGACCTGCAGGCTGGACAGGTCCGTCTCCGGCCGCAGCGACGAGTTCAGCCACAACAGGGCCAACGGCGGGACCAGTGCGGTCTCGGTCACCCGGTGCCGGGCGATCAGCGCGAACGCCGTGTCCGGGCTGGGGTCGGAAGCCACGACGACGGTGGCGCCGACGTGTAGGGCCCCCAGGAACCCCGGGGAGCGCATCGCGAAGCTGTGTGGCATCGGCAGCACGACCAGCTGGACCGACGACGCGGTGGTCCCTCCCACGCGCACCGCCTGCCGCATCGACCCGAGATACGCCTCGTGGGTGTGCGGGATGAGCTTCGATGTCCCGGTCGTACCACCGGAGAGCTGCAGGAACGCGACGTCTCCCGGTAGGCAGCGACGCTCGCGGGGCAGCGGGTCGTGAGCCAGCAGCGTCTCGAGGGCCGCGCCTCCACCGGACCGGTCCAGGACGACGGTGTGTTCCACGGTCGGCGAGGACTCCGCGATCTGCGCCGCCAGGGCGCCCAGGTCGACGCCGTCGTGCCGGTCCACGGTCACATAGGCACGCGCCTCGGCCAGGTCGGCGAAGTGCGCGATCTCGCTGCGCTCGTGCGCGGCGAGCGCCAGCACCGGGATCGCGCCGAGCTCGAACAGTCCGAACACCAGCGGAATGAACTCCCCGACGTTGGGCAACTGGACGACGACGCGGTCGCCGCGCCCGATCCCCAGGTCGCGGAATCCGGCGGCCAGGCGCAGCACCCGCTCGCCGAGCTCGGCGTAGCTCAACCGCGTGTCGCCGGCGATGATCGCGACGTCGTCGGGCACCCGGTCGACGGTCTCGAACAACATCTCGGAGAACGTCTGGTCGATCCAGTAGCCGTCCCGCCGGTAGCGGGCGGCGATCTCTTCGGGGTATCCCACGACGCCGTCGAGGACGAGCGGCTGGGGCCCGGGCATCGCGGGGTTCACGAGACCCGGGAATCGAACTGGTCGGTCGCCCCGGGCACCGGTTCACCCGGGTCCTCGCCGAGCTTGACGATGCGGTTCTCGGCGTCGACGTGGACGACGCGCGGGTCGTGTCCGGCGAGTTCGGCGTCCTCGGCGAGCAGGTACGAGATGATGATGACGAGGTCACCGGGGTGGACCAGGTGGGCGGCGGCACCGTTGATACAGATGACGCCCGAATCGGGCTCGCCCAGGATCACGTACGTCTCGAGCCGCGCGCCGTTGGTGATGTCGACGACCTGTACCTTCTCGCCCTCGACCAGTCCGGCGGCGGCAGCCAGCGTGGAGTCCAGCGTGAGCGAACCGACGTAGTGCAGGTCAGCCTGGGTCACGGTCGCGCGGTGGATCTTTCCACCGAGGACGGTGCGAAGCATCGGGTTCCTCTCGGGATCGGCTATCAGAGCGACGTTGCGGACGTGTCCCGCGGACAGGTCGCGGCGGGCCCGGTCACGGGCTCGCGGTGTCGGCGCGGTCTCGCAGCGATCGCGGGCGCAGGTCGGTCCAGGTCTGTTCGATCCAGTCGAGGACCTCCTGGCGTGGTCTGCCCGCGGGGTCGCCGTGGGCGACGGTCCACCCGCTCGGCACCACCTGGAACGTCGGCCACAGCGAGTACTGACCCTCGCGATTGACCAGTGCGTAGAAGCTTCCGTCGGCGTCGTCGAACGGGTTCGTGGCCATCGCATCCGTCTTCGTCGGGGTTGCGTCCCGCCGGTCGTGGCACGGTCGACGCGGTGGTCGATGCCGGTGCGGGATCCGGAAACGGACAATAGGTCTTGACTCTTAGTTTAGGCTAGCTTTACTTATGTGGGTAGAGTCACCGCTTTGTCCGCTTCGTCGACTCTGTTCGCTTTGGTTAGCCTGCCCTTTTCCCTGGACGGCTGCCAGACGCCCACACCGACCATCGCAATGGATGACATGACGACTTCCCAAGCAGCTCGTGCGTGGTAACCGCCTCGCCGACCCGGCGGACCTCGGCCGCGGCCGGCTCACCCGCCGGTTTCCGGTGTTCCTGCAGGTCCCGCCGGACCCACTCGCGGTGGATCCGTTCACCGTCGACGGGCGGATCAGCGCGCGGCGGTTCACCGCCCGGGTCGCCACCTCGGCGCCGAAGCTGACGGTCCCGGCTGCGGGGCTCGCCGTCATCCAGCACACCTGCACCGCGCTGGTACCGGTGATCATGGGGCTGGCGATCGACCGGGCGCTGCGGAGCGGCAACTTCGTCCAGCTGACCGGATGGCTGCTACTTCTGGGGGCGAACTTCGTGTTCCTGGCCGTGGGCACACGGTTCAGCGCGCAGCTCGCCGCACGAGCGGTCCAGATGGTCGAGCACCGGCTGCGCAGCACCCTGTCCGGCACGGTCCTCCACCCGCTCGACGGACGAGTACGACAGGCCAACGGATCGCTCCTGTCCACCACGACCAACGACGTCACCCGACTTGCGACAGCGGTGAACCTGGGTGTCTACCCGGTCGGCGAGCTGGCCGGGATCGCGTTCATCGCGGTGGCACTGCTGATGATCCACTGGCCCATCGGGACCGTGGTGCTGCTGGGCGCACCGGTCGTGGTCTGGCTGATGGGCGCGCTGAGCGGGCCGTTCGCACGGACTGCGCGGCACGCCCAGGCACTTCTCGCCGACGCTGTCGGCCGGGCCACCGACCTCGTCACCGGCTACCGGGTCATCAAGGGCATCCGAGCTGAGGACGAGGCGACCCGCCGCTACCACCAGGAGAGCCGGACCGCCCTCGAGGGCGCGTACCGCAACACCGACGCCCTCGGCCGCTACCTCGCCGGGAGCAACACGATCGGCGGCGTGTTCGTGGCCGCGGTCGCCGGGCTGGCGGGCTGGTTCGCGGTCACCGGGACAATTACCATCGGCGAGCTCATCGCGGTCGCGGGGCTCACCCAGGCACTCCTCCCGCCGCTGAACATGCTGACCGCCAACGCGGGCGCCGTGTGGGCGGCAGCGGTGGGCTCCGGCGCACGGGTGCTGGACCTGCTGCACAGCGCCCCGGGAACCGGCGACCACTCGGTGCGGATACCCGCCCCGGCACCCACACACCTGCCGACCCTGGAGATCAGCATCGACGGGCACGCCCCGGTCCACCTCGCCCCGGGGGACCTGCTCGGGCTGCACACCGACGAACGGACCGCCGCCGGGATCGTCCAGGCGCTGGCCTCTCCCCGCGACAGTGACGGTGCCACGACGGTCCTGGTCGACGGGGACCCGGCTGGGCGACTGGATCCGGCGGGCTACCGGGAGGTAGTTCTCGTCGCGCCACACGAGGCAAGCCTGTTCAGCGGGACCGTCGCCGACAACCTGGACCTGCCCGGCGTCCCGGCGGAGCGACGGACTGCGGCACTGTGGGCCGCCGTCTGCGAGGACTTCACCCTCGGCGCCGACCACGGCCTCAGCACCCAGGTCGGTGAGAACGGCAACCGACTCTCCGGCGGTCAGCGCCAGCGCCTGGCCCTGGCCAGGGCCTACAACCGCGATCCCGCCGTGCTGGTCCTTCACGAACCGGCGACTGCGGTCGACTCGGTGACCGGCACTGCGATCGCCCAGCGGCTGCGCGCAGCGCGCGCGGGCCGGTCGACCCTGGTGATCACCACCTCGCCGGTACTGCTCGAGGGCTGCGACCGGGTCGTCGAGCTGGGCCGCCGGTCGTCCACGCCAGGGCTCCGGTGAGCCGGTGACGACCACAGCGGACGGCGCGACGGCGGTCGGGGGCCTGCCCGTCGCCACCGGCAGCGAGACATGGCGTGAGCTCGTGCGGGCGAGCCGCGGGCACCGGCTCCGGCTCCTCGCCGTCGTGCTGTGCGGGCTCGGTAGCGCCGCGTTCGAACTCGCCATGCCGGTAGTACTCGGCCGCCTCATCAACTCCGTCGCCGCCGGGACCGCCGACGCGACCACTGTCGGGTGGAGCATCGCCGCGATGGTGGGTGCGACCACGACCGGTGCGGCGGGAGCCGCTGTCACCGCCGTGCTGGCGGGTCGGCTGTACCAGACGATGTTGGCCGAGCTCCGCGAACGGCTGGTGGCCAACGCGATGCGGTTGCCACAGAGCGTCGTGGAACGGTCCGGGACCGGTGACCTGATCGCCCGCGCGAGCGACGACGTCGCGCAGATCGCCGGGTCCGCGCAACGGGTGATCCCCGCACTCACCTCGGCGGCGTTCACCATCGTGGTCGCGCTGGCCGGCCTGACCGCGCTGGACTGGAGATACGGACTCGCGCTGACACTGACACTGCCGGTGTACCTGGTCGCTCTGCGCTGGTACCTCGCTACCGCGCCGAGGATCTACGCGGCACAGCGAGCCGCGGCGGGTGCACGCGCCCAACAGGTACTGGAGTCGCTGCACGGATTCCAGACCGTGCAGGCCTACGGACTCGGCCCGCACCGCCACCACCGGGTGATCAAGGCATCGTGGACGATGCTGCGTCACACCATGCGTGCCCGCACCGTGCAGAACATGTTCGTCGGACGACTGAACCTGGCCGAGTACCTTGGCCTGTCCGCAATCCTGATCACCGGCTGCCTGCTGATCGGAGCCGGGACCTCGACCGTCGGTACCGCGACCACGGCGATGTTGTTCTTCCTGCGGCTGTTCGCTCCCATCACCCTGCTGCTGATGGTGATCGATGTCCTGCAGGCGGCCATCGCCGCGCTGAACCGGATCGTCGGTGTGATCACGGTGCCCGCGCACGACAGACCGGCAGGGCCGCCGACCGCGACGTCGGCGGACACCGCGGTAGCCAGGCTGCACGGCGTCAGCTTCGGCTACCCAGGTGGACCACGGGTACTGCACGGGATCGACCTCACCGTGGGGCCCGGCGAACGGGTCGCGCTGGTCGGCACGTCCGGTGCAGGAAAGACCACCGTCGCGAGCCTGCTCGCCGGGATCCACCAACCCGACCACGGCGCCGTCACCCGACCTGATCACACGATCCTGATCACCCAGGACGCCCACGTCTTCGCCGGCACGCTGCGGGAGAACCTGGCCCTGGCCGCACCGGAAGCAGACGACGCCCGAATCGTGGCCGCACTCGACACGACCGGCGCGGCCGGGTTGCTCGATCTGCTGCCCGACGGTCTGGACACGACCTTGGGAGCGGCCGGGCACACCCTGACCTCGGCGCAGTCGCAGCAGGTCGCGCTGACCAGGGCGCTGCTCGCCGACCCCGAACTGGCGATCTTCGACGAGGCGACCGCGGAGGCCGGGTCGAGCAAGGCCGAGCTTCTCGACCGCTGCTCGGAGGCTGCGCTGCGAGGACGGGCAGGACTGGTGATCGCGCACCGGCTCTCACAGGCCGCGACCTGCGACAGGATCGTCGTCATGGACGGCGGGCGGGTGGTGCAAGTAGGCACACATGCCGAACTGACCGCAGTGGACGGGCCGTACGCGCAGCTGTGGCGCTCCTGGAGCGGCGGCAACGCCCAGTGATCGCAGACGAACGGTGAGCCCGCCCCGGCCACCGGATCGCTTGGCTCCGATTCGACCCCACGCCACACGAACGGGACCCGATGTGCCGATCGCAGCAACCTGAGGTTCCCCCGCCAGCTCGGAGTGCTGGTTAGCTGACCGGGGCCGGGGCGGCCCCGTCGGCGGGTGATCCGGGTTGATCGTCCAGGACGTCCTCCCGCGCGCGCCAGGTGGCCTCGTACTCATCCGGTGAGAGCCACCCGAGGCGAGCCTGGATGCGTTCGGTGTTGTACCAACCGTCGATGTAGGCGAACAGCTCGTTCTCGGCCTGCTCACGGGTCCGCCACGATCCCCGAGTGGCAGAACCGGCCCCTTGACCCGGTCTATCCGGTGATCTTCATCGACGCGATCCACGTCAAGGTCCGCGACGGCCAGGTCACCAACCGGCCCTTCTACGTCGTCATCGGCGTCACCGTCGACGGTCGCCGTGACGTGCTCGGGATCTGGGCCGGTGTCGGCGGCGAGGGCGCGAAGTACTGGCTCGCGGTGCTCACCGAGATCAAGAACCGGGGCACCGCGGATGTGTGCATCGCGGTCTGCGACGGCCCGACCGGGCTCGGGGACGCGATCACCACCGTCTGGCCGGCCACCGTGGTGCAGACCTGCATCCTGCACCTGATCCGCAATACCTTCCGCTACGCCTCCCGCCGCGACTGGGAAGCCATGGCCAAGGACCTCAAGCCCGTCTACGTCGCGCCGACCGAGCAGGCCGCCCAGGCCCGCTACGACGAGTTCGCCGGACGCTGGTGCGAGCAGTACCCAGCGATCGGCACGCTCTGGACGCGGGCGTGGTCGGAGTTCGTGCCGTTCCTGGACTACGACGTGGAGATCCGCCGCGTCATCTGCTCCACGAACGCGATCGAATCCTTGAATGCTCGCTATCGGCGCGCAGTCCGCGCCCGCGGGCACTTCCCCACCGAGCAGGCCACGCTGAAGTGTCTCTACCTGGTCACCCGGTCCCTGGACCCGACCGGGAAGGGCAGGGCGCGGTGGTCGATGCGCTGGAAGCCGGCACTGAACGCGTTCGCGATCACCTTCGAAGGCCGTATCGTCGCGAGCAACACCTGAAGCCCATCAACGCCGGTTACACCGTTGATCGGACAGTCCCGGGCGAGCAGGGTAGACACCAGGACCGGGCCGGGCGGCCTTCGCGGTTGCGGTACCGCCGGTTCCCGTACCCGGAAGGGTCAGGCTGCGGGCTCCGTGGTCGTCCGGGCAGCGGACACCGGACGCGCCAGGAGCGCGTGGAGCGCCGTCAGTGCGCCCGCGACCACGAGCAGGACGAGCGCGGACGTGCCTGCCGGGATCAGGTCACCGCGCAGCAGGTGGAAGCCGACCGCGCCCAGGAGCAGGAGCAGGAGGCCGGTGGACGCGGCGAGTCCGATGGCACGCACGCGGAGCCCCACCAGCAGGCCGAGCGCGCCCGCGACCTCGAGCAGTCCGATGACCACCACCAGCGCCGCCGACAGACCCAGCTGGTCCACGAACGTCGCCGTCGAGACGATCTTGCCGCCGCCGATGGCGAGGAAGGCGATCGCGCCGAGTACCGACAGGACACCGAGTGCGACGCGCATGGAGGACTCCCTTCGTCCGGGACTTGTCGTCCCGAGGTCGGACCGCAGGTGACGCAGACGGTCGAGCCCATGCTCCGATCCGCGGCCCATCCACCGCCCATCGCCGGGTCATCGCTCGTCCACTCGGCCCATCGACACGGCCGTGGAGCCACCACCCGGCGCCGGGAGCAGCTCGGGAGCAGGTCATTCGAGCAGTCTCCTGACCATCTCGAACAGGAACGGTGTGTCGCTGTCGAGGTAGAAGTGCCCGCCGGGGCGGGTGAACAGCCGGAAGGGCCCCGTCGTGACAGCGCCCCACCCGTGCGCGTCGGCGGCCGTGGCGCGGGGGTCGGCGTCCCCGACGACGGCGGTGACCGGGATGTCCAGTGGCGGGCCCTGGCGGAACCGGTGGCGGTCGAGGAGCCCGTAGTCACCGCGGATGACCGGTAGGAAGGCCGCGCGCACGTCCGGATCGTCGAGCAACGCCGTTCCGCGGCCGCCGAGCCGCCGGACGTCCGCGAGCACGGCCTCGTCGTCGGCCGGCAACCGCTCGGTGCAGGCCGACCGCGGTGACCGTCGTCCGGACACCACCAGAGCGGCGGACGGTGCACCGCGGGCCTGCAGCACCCGGCTCACCTCGTGGGCGACCACGGCGCCCATGCTGTGCCCGAACAGGACGGTGCGCCGCGACGCGGCGAGCGGCGCGACGACATCGGCCACCGCGGTGGCGAGGGTCATGAGATCGTCGGGGGCGGCCTCGGACCGGCGGTCGAAACGCCCCGGATAGTGGACGGGGAGGGCCGCCACGTCCGGCGCCAGCTCGACCGACCAGCGGTGGAAGTAGGCGGCGGTACCGCCCGCGTGCGGGAAGCACAGGAGTAACGGCGCCGCGGGGTCGACGTCACGCACGGGGACCAGCCAGGGGCGAGCCGCCGCCAACGCGGGCCCGGGAGCCGGGCTCACGGCACGGCCTCGGCCCGGAGGGACCTGGCCAGCGACAGCGCCCCGTGGAGGGACGACGTCCCCCCGAGCGCGGCCGCACGGACCTCCGGGACGGGATGCCCCACCCGCGCGTGTCCCGCCACCTCGTCCGCGACGACGGCTGCCAGGTCCGTGACACCGGCGGCGAACCCTCCGCCGATCACGGCGAGATCGACCCGCAACAGCTCCCCCACCCCGATGACCGCGGCGGCCAACGCCCGACCCGCCGCCCGGACCGCCCCATCCGCCCACGGGGCACCGGCGCGCCATCCGTCGAGCAGCTGCTCATGGCCGGTCTCGTGTCCGAACGCGGCGCCCGCGGCCCGCAGCACCGCGGGCCCGGATGCGATCCCCTGCAGGCATCCGCGTCTGCCGCAGTCGCATCGTGGGCCGTCGAGCGCGACGA
The DNA here is from genome assembly GCF_017312135.1 of Pseudonocardia sp. TMWB2A. NCBI lineage: Bacteria > Bacillati > Actinomycetota > Actinomycetes > Pseudonocardiales > Pseudonocardiaceae > Pseudonocardia > Pseudonocardia sp. TMWB2A. The sequence goes on along the minus strand of NZ_QKQY01000002.1, from coordinate 3,354,312 downwards.
TCATGTGCCCCACCTCGCAGGATCCGCGTCCCGACCGAGGGAGCAGCCGGCCGTCGGAGACGATCCCGCCGCCCACACCGGTTCCTACCCCGAGGTAGACCACATCCGACCGGCCGGCGTGCTCGGCCTCGGCCAGCGCCGCGAGATCTCCGTCGTCCGCGGTCGCGGTGGGGGTCGCGGGGAACAGATCCGCGACGAACCCGGCCCAGTCCAGGCCCACCCAGCTCGGGCGGTTCGGCCAGCTCGTCACGTTCCCCGACACGGCGACGGTCGCGGGGAGGGACACGCCGACGGCGCGGGATCCGCTCCCCATCGTGGCCACCGCTGCGCGCAGGAGAGCGAGATCGTCGGACCTGCTCGCCCCCTCTGACCACCGCACGACCGTCTCGTGCGGTGGGGTTCCGGCTCCCTCGCGACGCAGGGCGACCTTCGTCCCGCCGATGTCGATCGCCAGGATGCTCACCGGTCGCACCGCACGGGTGTGTCGGGCATCGTCCGTCCTCACCTGCTCGGGTAGCCGTCGCAGGTCAGCATCGGCGGCGACGCCCATCGCGGGCTCATCCCATGGTCACCGGCCGGGCACGTTCGGTGATCCGGGCCACAGCGACGTCGTCGGGCCCGCGCCGACCAGGACGGTCACATCGCTGTTCCCCAGGCGACCCGAATGTTCCCTCTACTGCCGGTCGCGCTGCCCACCGATGCTGCGAGACGCACACCCGTCTCGACGAAGGGCCCCCCGTGTCCACCGCTCCGTCCCGTACCGTCCCCCGGCCGGGGCTCACCCTGGCCCTGCTCGCGTTCGCCCAGTTCATGACCGCGATCGACTTCGACATCGTCTTCGTGGCGCTCCCCGAGATCGGCCGCGACCTCGGCTTCTCCGAGCACTCATTGCAGACCGTCGTCAGCGCCTACACCGTCGTCCTCGGCGGCTTCCTCCTGCTCGGCGGGCGGGCCGCGGACCGGTTGGGAGCGCGGCGCATGTTCGTCGTCGGGCTCGTGGTCTTCGGACTGTCCTCGCTGGTCGCGGGCCTCGCGAGCGGACCGACCGTGCTCGTTCTCGCCCGCGCGGTACAGGGACTCGGCGCGGCGCTGCTCACCCCGTCCACCCTCAAGCTCGTCACCGCGCACTTCGCGGAGGGCCCCGCACGCAACAAGGCCCTCGCGGTCTGGGGAGCCGCGGGCGCGACCGGCGCCGCGGTCGGCGCCCTCGGCGGCGGGGTGCTCACCAGCCTGCTCGGCTGGGAATGGGTCTTCTTCGTCAACGTGCCGCTGATGGCCCTCGCGCTCGCCGCGACGCCGTCCCTGCTGACCCGCGACCGTGCGACGAGTGCGGGCGGGTTCGACCTGCCGGGGGCCGTCCTCGCCACCGCGGGGTTCACCCTCGTCGTGCTCGGCCTGGTGTCGGGCCCGGAGGTCGGCTGGCTCACCCTGCGCGGCGTCGGCGCGCTCGCGCTCGGCCTGGTGCTGGTGGGCCTGTTCGTGCTGGTGGAGTCCCGCACCCGCGACCCGCTCGTGCCGTTACGCCTGTTCGGCAACCGCAACATCGTCGCCGCCACCGTGGTGATCTTCGTCTTCATGGGGACCGTCGGCACCCAGTACTACCTGTTCACCACCTACCTGCAGACGGTGCTGGGCTACTCCCCGCTCACCGCGGGCTTCGCCTTCCTGCCGCTCAGCATCTGCAGCCTGCTCGCGTCGATGACGCTGGTCCCCCTGCTGCTGGGCAGGCTCGGCATCCGCACCACCCTCGTCATCGGTATGACGGGCGTGACCGCGTCGCTGGTGGTGCTGGCCCTCGGGATGTCCGTCGGCGGCTCCTACTGGGCCGTCCTGCCCGGTGTGCTCCTGTGGGGCACCTCGGCCGGGCTCGCGTTCCCCCCGCTGTTCGTCTCGGTGTCCACCGGCGTGGCACCCGAACAGCAGGGCGTCGCCTCCGCCCTGGCCTCGACCTCGCAGTACCTGGGCTCAGCGGTCGGCCTGGCCGCCCTGGTCGCGGTGGCCGGCGCCGGGCTGGGCCCCGACGCGACCCCGGACGCCGTCGTCGCGGGGCTGCGGCTCGCCGGGTGGGTGGCCGCGGCGGTCACCCTGGTCGGGGTCGGCCTGGCCGCGGCCATCCTGCGCCCTTCGCGCACCGCCCCGCAGGAGCAGCTGACGGGCGCATGAGCGGGTCCGGTCAGGCGAACTCGTGCGCGGCGACCGCGGCGACCTCGACCGCCTGCGCGCGGTTGAGCCGCGGGTCGCAGGCGGTGCGGTAGCGGTCGCCGAGGTCACCGGGTGCGACGGCGCCGCCGACGCACTCGGTGACGTCGTCGCCGGTGAGCTCGAGGTGCAGACCGCCGGGGTGGGTGCCCACCGCCCGGTGCGCCGCGGCGTAGGCGCGCACCTCGGCCAGGACGCGGTCCAGACGGCGGGTCTTCAGTCCCGAGGCGGAGGTCTCGGTGTTGGCGTGCAGGGGATCGCACAGCCACGCGACCGGATGTCCGGCGGTCGCGACGGCCGCCAGGATCGGCGGCAGCGCATCCGCCACCCGCTCGGCACCCATCCGGACGATCAGCGAGAGCCGCCCCGGGAGGCGGCCCGGATCGAGCAGCCGCAGGTAGGACGAGACCTCGGCGGGTGTCGCTCCCGGCCCGATCTTGATCCCGACGGGGTTGTCCAGCAGGCGGAGCAGGGCGACGTGCGCCCCGTCGGCGTGCCGGGTGCGTTCGCCGATCCAGAGGAAGTGGCCCGATCCCCCGTAGAGGCCGGCCGTGGAGCGTCGGACCAGGGCGGACTCGTAGTCCAGCAGCAGCGCCTCGTGCCCGGCGAACACCTTCTGCGGGTGCGTCCGGATGCGGTCCAGGACGCTCGCCGCGTCCGCGTACGCGCGCAGCATCCGCTGGGGGTCGGCCGCGCGGGCGGCGCGCGTCCCGGTCGCCGAGTTGACGATGTCCCCCCGGTAGACCGGCAGGCCGTCGGCGTCCGAGGAGTTCGAGCGCGGCTTGGCGTACTGGCCCGCCATCCGGGCGATCCGCACGACCGGGGTGTTCGCGCCGCCCCGCAGCACGTCGGCGACGGCGTCGAGCGTCGCGAGGTTGCCCAGCAGGTGCTCGCGGGTGTTGCCGTCGAATGTCTCCGCGCAGTCGCCGCCGTGCACGACGAGGGCCTCGCCCCGCGCGACCTCGGCGAGGCGGGTGCGCAGACCGTCGACCTCGCGGGCGGCGACGAGCGGTGGCATGAGCGCCAGCGCCCGCCGGACGGCCGCGACCCGCTCCGGGTCCGGCCAGTCGGGCTGCTGGAGGGCGGGACGCGCGGTGGCGGCGGCGATGCGCGCGCCGGCCGGACCGAGCGGGTCGGTCGGCAGCGCGGGGGCGAGGGAGGTCATACCGGGGAGAGCCTTTCCGAGCCGAGGTGGGTGGCGAGGTCGTCGACCAGGGCTCGCACCCCGGCCGCGTCGCTCGCCCCGCCGAAGAGGTAGAAGTCGGGGCGGACCAGCGCCGCGACGGCGCCGGCCTCGTCCAGCAGGGGCAGGTAGACCTCGTCGTCGTCCTGGACGGCACCCGGCGCCTCGACCCCGCGGGGCACGACCTGCACGAGGTGGGCGTCGAGCCCCGTGAGCCGGGCGCGCAGGGCCGCATCGAGGATCTCGTCGAGGGGCAGGGTCGTGAGCAGGACGAACCCGGTGCCGACGACCTCGTCGAACAGCCCGGTCACGCCGTCGCGGGTCACCGTGCCCTGCGGGCCGAGCACGCCGCCCAGCCCGGTGGCGTCCTTGCGGACCACCCCGCGGGTCAGCGCGGTGACCGCGGGTTCGGCCGGTGTCCCGCGCCGGCGCGCGGCCGCGGCCGCCATCGCCGTGTCGCGGTCCGCGGCGGCCTTCGGGTCGGTCTGGCAGATGACCCGGCCGAGGTTCATCGACATGCCGATGGCGTGCTGCACGTGCGCCCGGCGTTCGACGGTGTAGCTGTCCAGCAGCGAGTCGGCGGCCGCGCCCCGCAGGACGAGGTCGAGCTTCCACCCGAGGTTCGCCGCGTCCCGAAGCCCCGAGCACATGCCCTGCCCGGCGAACGGCGGCATCAGGTGCGCGGCGTCCCCGGCGAGCAGGACCCGTCCGGAGCGCCAGTCGTTCGCGAAGCGCGCCTGAAAGGTGTAGACCGCGTGCCGGTCGAGCGTGGCGTTGTCCGGGTCCAGCCCGAAGCGCGCCAGCAGCCGCCACGCCGACTCGACCGTGCCGAACTCGGCCGGATCCTCCTCGGGCAGCCGCAGGAACTCCCACCGCCGGTGACCGGGACCAGCCGACACGGCGGTGCGGGGCCGGGCGGGATCGCAGACCTGCAGGTTGTTCGGCTCGAAGGCCCGGCCGTCGTGCACGGTGACATCGCAGGTCAGCCAGTCGTCGAAGTAGCCGAAGTCGGTCACGGGCAGGTCGAGTGCCGAGCGCACGGTGCTGTTGGCGCCGTCGCATGCGACGAGCCACGAGGCCTCGACGACGAGGGGCTCCGGCCCGGCGGTCACCACCCGCACCCGCTCGGCCGCCTGGTCGAGCGCGACGACCTCGTGGCCCCGCAGCACGGTGACCCCAGGCAGGGACTCCGCGCGCTCCGCCAGCGCCGCCTCCAGGCCCGGCTGGTACACCGCGCTGGAGTCCGGGTGGCCCGACCGGCCGCGGTCGGAGACGTCGACCTCGAACAGGACGGTGCCCGCGCCGTTCTGCCAGACGTAGTCCCGGGAGGGCTCCGTCACCTCGGCGAGCCGGTCACCGATGCCGGTGGCGGCGAGGATCCGGCCGGACTCGCCGTCGAAGGAGACCGCCCGGGGCATCGGGTAGGGCCGGGGCCACCGCTCGAGGACCACCACACGTCGACCCGGACGCGCCAGCAGCAGGGTCGCCACCTGCCCGACGGGGCCGAACCCGACCACGACGACGTCGGACTCCAGGCGGGACCCGCTCACGCCGGCCGCCGCAGGATGTCCGCCACGGCCTCGTCGAGGTCCGTCTGCGTCACCAGGCCGCGCAGGGTGTCCTTGCCGTCGTCGACGACGAGCAGCCTGCGCCCGATGAGGATCTTCTGGCCGGTGTCGGTGGCCCGGCCCCGCACCACCGTGCCCGCACCCGCGAGCAGGCGCGCGAACTCCTCCAGCCCGGTGTCCGGCCGCTGCCACTCGGCCAGGTCGCGGGGGCGGGGGTGCAGCCGGTAGACGGGCTGCCAGTCACCGGCGCGACCGCGCCGCTGCACCACCTGGTAGCCGCCGTCGGGGACGACCCGGAAGTCGCTGCCCGCCTGGTGCTGGACCTGCTCGCTCACCGGCAGCGGCTCGAGGTAGGAGGGCCCGACGAACCCGACGTCGACCAGCAGCAGCTCGCCGTCGACCCGCGCGAAGGACAGGACATGCTCGAGGTCGGGGCCGAAGGAGCCGTCGACCTGCCGGATCCCGGCCGCGAGCACCCCCACCTCGTAGCCGAGCCGGGCCAGCAGCTCCCGGAACAGGCCGTTGAGCTCGTAGCAGACGCCACCGCGGTCTCCGGTGACGATCTCGTCGAAGACCGTGTCGACGTCGATGTCGATCCCGGCCCACAGGGCGAGCCCCCGGCCGGCGTTGAGCGAGCTGTCGTACGGGAGGGTCGCCAGGTGGCGCCGGTGCAGCTGGGCGAGGGTCGCGCGCGTCGGCTCGGGACGGCTCGGCTGCCCGAGGACTGCGAGGTAGCGGTCAACGTCGAACATCGGCGAGCTCCTGGGCGAGGTGGTCGGCGAGCAGCTGCGGCGTGGGGTGGTCGAAGATCAGCAGCGAGGGGAGCTCCAGGCCGGTCCGCGCGGCCAGCCGGTCCCGCACCTCCACTGCGGTCAGCGAGGTGAACCCGGTCTCGAAGAACACCGCGTCCGGCGCGACGGCCTCGGGTCCGGAATGTCCGAGGACCGCGGCAGCGGCGGCGCGCACGATGTCGGTCAGTAGGGCCACCCGCTCCGCTTCGGGCAGGGCGGCGATATCCGGTTCCTCGGCCGCGGTCTCCGGTTCGGGCGTGGTCGTCACCTGGGAGTTCTCCGATTCGAGCCAGTACCGTCGGCGCGCGAAGGCGTAGGTCGGCAGGGTGGTCGGGCGGGTGGACGTGCCGTCGTAGAGCGGGGACCAGTCCACGGGCACGCCGTGGACGTGCAGGGTCGCCAGCGAGGTCAGGAACCTGGCGGGTCCGCCGTCGTCGCGGCGTAGAGAGCCCGTCACGGCCGCGACCGCTCCGGAACCGTCGAGGCTCTCCTGGACGGCGCTGGTCAGGACGGGGTGGGCGCCGGCCTCGACGAACACCCGATAGCCCTGCGCGAGCAGGGCCGACGTGGCGGCCGCGAAACCGACCGGGCGCCGGAGGTTGCGGTACCAATAGTCGGCGTCGAGCGCGGTGCCGTCGACCCAGGCCCCCTCGGCGGTCGAGTAGAACGGGACGGTCGAGGCCCGCGGGCGGACGTCGACCAGCGCCTCGCGCAGCTCGGTCTCGATCTTCTCGACGTGGGCGGTGTGCGAGGCGTAGTCGACGGGGACCAGGCGTGCCCGGCCGCCCTCGGCCTCGACCTCGGCGACCAGCTCACGGACCGCGTCCGGATCACCGGCCACGACGACCGAACGGGGGCTGTTCACCGCCGCGATCTCGAGCGCGCCCGCCCGGTGCCGCAGCCGGTCCGCGACCTCGTCGGCGGTGAGCGCCAGCGAGGCCATGCCCCCGTGTCCGGACAGCGTCTGCGCGATCAGCCTGCTGCGCGCCGCGACGACGAGCGCGCCCTCGGCGAGCGACAGGGCACCGGCCACGGTGGCGGCGGCGATCTCGCCCTGTGAGTGGCCCACGACCGCGTCCGAGCGGAGCCCGAAGGACTCCCAGAGCCGGGCCAGCGCCACCCCGACCGCGAACGACGCCGGCTGGACCACCTCCACCCGGTCCAGACCGGGAGCGCCCGGTGCCCGGGTCAGCACCGCGCGCAGGTCCCAGTCGACGTGCGGGCGCAGCGCCGTGGCCACCTCGTCGACCACCTCGGCGAAGCGCGGCCAGGTCAGGAGCTCGGCGCCCATGCCCTCCCACTGCGCGCCCTGGCCGGGCAGGACCAGGGCGATCCGGCCGTCGACCCGGGCGGACCCGGTGACCAACCGGGGGGCCGGGTCGCCCACGGCCAACGCACGCAGCCCCGAGACCGCCTCCGCGCGGGACCCGGCGACGACGACGGCGCGGTGGGCCAGCGCCGCCCGGTCGGTGGCGAGGGACAGGGCGACGTCGGCGAGCCCGGCCTCTCCGACGTCCAGGGCGTCCGCGAGCCGGGCGGCCTGGGCCCGGAGTCCCTCGCCGTCGACGCCGGACACCGCGAGCGGGACCGTCTCGGGTGGCGGGCCCGTCGGGCCGTCGTCCACGGGCCCGGGCGGGGCCTCCTCCACGATCACGTGCGCGTTCGTGCCGCTGACCCCGAAGGACGACACACCGGCCCGACGCGGGCTCCCACCCGGTCGCCACCGCCGTGCCTCGGTGAGCAGCTCGACCGCGCCGCCGGACCAGTCCACCTGTGACGACGGCCGGTCCACGTGCAGGGTGGCCGGCAGGACACCGTGCCGCAGCGCCTCGAGGATCTTGATGATCCCCGCGACCCCGGCGGCCGCCTGGGTGTGGCCGATGTTGGACTTGAGCGAGCCGAGCAGCAGGGGCCGGTCGGCGGGCCGGTCGCGCCCGTAGGTGGCCAGCAGGGCCTGGGCCTCGATCGGGTCGCCCAGCGTGGTCCCCGTCCCGTGCCCCTCGACTGCGTCGACGTCGGCCGGGCCGAGTCCGGCATCGGCGAGCGCCCGCGTGATCACCCGCTGCTGGGCGGGCCCGTTCGGGGCGGTGAGCCCGTTCGACGCGCCGTCCTGGTTGACCGCGGAGCCCCGGACGAGCCCCAGCACGGGGTGGCCGTTGCGGTGGGCGTCGGACAGGCGTTCGAGCAGGAGCACCGCGGCCCCCTCGGCCCAGCCGGTGCCGTCCGCGGCGTCGGCGAAGGCCTTGCAGCGTCCGTCCGGGGCCAGCCCGCGCTGGCGGGAGAACTCGACGAACGGCGCGGGTCCGAAGAGGAGGGCGACACCGCCGGCCAGTGCGAGCGAGCACTCGCCGGCCCGCAGCGCCTGCGCCGCGAGATGCACGCCGACCAGCGAGGAGGAGCAGGCCGTGTCCACCGTGATCGCGGGCCCCTGCAGGCCGAGGGTGTAGGCGACCCGCCCGGACACCACGCTCCCGGAGTTGCCCGTACCGAGGAAGCCCTCCAACCCTTCGGGCACCTCGCGCAGTCCGGAGGCGTAGTCGTGGTACATCACACCGGTGTAGACCCCGGTGTCGCTGCCCTGCAGCGACGTGGGGTCAATGCCGGCCCGTTCCACGAGCTCCCAGGACAGCTCGAGCAGCAACCGCTGCTGCGGGTCCATCGCCAGCGCCTCGCGCGGGGAGATGCCGAAGAAGCCGGCGTCGAAGTCCCCCGCGCCGTCGACGAAGCCGCCCTCCCGGACGTACGAGCGGCCCGCCGCGCCGGGGTCGGGGTCGTAGAGGGCCTCGACGTCCCAGCCGCGGTCGGTCGGGAACTCCGCGACCGCGTCCCGGCCCGCGGCGACGAGCTCCCACAGGTCCTCCGGTGAACGGACACCGCCGGGCAGCCGGCAGGCCGCCGCCACGACGGCGATGGGCTCCGCGCGCGTCACCGCGCCGCTGCGCAGCCGCTCGTTCTCCACCAACGCGGCCCGCAGAGCCGCCACCAACCGGTCGTCGGTCATCGGCCGGCACCTCCCAACGCTCGTGCGATCAGGTCGTCGACCTGCATGGACTCGATGAGGTCGATCTCGCCCGGCGCCGCGGCCGCCGGCACGTCCGGTGCGGGCTCGCCCCACAGCTCGTCGCGTAGCCGCCGGGCGAGCGCCGTGGGCGTCGGATGGTCGAAGACCACCGTCGCGGGCAGTGGCACCCCGGCCGCGGCGGCCAGCCGGTTGCGCAGTTCGACGGCGGCGAGCGAGTCGAACCCGGCCTCACGGAAGGCCTGGGTGGCGGCCACGGCGTCGATGTCGGCGTGGCCGAGCACCGCCGCGGTCTGCCTGCGGACCAGCTCGACGAGCTCGCGCACCCGGTCGGCGTCGGTCCGCTCCGAGAGTCGGTCCCGCAGCGACACCGGGGGTGCGGACGGCGTCCCGGCGGCGCCCGTGGGGGCGGTGGGGCGCGGGGCCCGGACGAGGTCTCTCAGAAGGACGGGCAACGTCCCGTCCGCTGCCTGTCCGCGCAGGGCCGCGACGTCGAAACGGGTCGGCAGCACCACCGGGTCCGCACCGCCCAGGCCCGCGTCGAAGAGCGCGAGCGCCTCCTCCGTCGAGAGCCCGCGCAGCCCCGCGCGGTCGAGCCGGCGGCGGTCCGCCCCGGCCGTGAGGCCGCTGGTCTCCGACCACAGCCCCCAGGCCAGCGAGACGGCGGGGAGGTCCGCGGCGCGGCGCAGGGCGGCGAGCCCGTCGAGGAACCCGTTGGCCGCCGCGTAGTTCCCCTGCCCCGGGGTGCCGAACGTGCCGGCGCCCGAGGAGAACAGCACCAGGTCCGCCAGGTCGGCGTCCCGGGTCAGCTCGTGCAGGTTCCAGGCGCCGTCGACCTTGGGCCGGAACACCGCGTCCACCCGCTCGGGAGTCAGTGCGGTCAGCACGCCGTCGTCGAGCACACCCGCCGCGTGGACCACCGCCGTCAGCGGATGGCCTGCGGGGACCGCGGCGAGCACGGCCGCCAGTGCCGCCCGGTCGGCGACGTCGGCCGCGGCGAACCGCACCTGCGTGCCGATCTCGGCCAGCTCGGCCCGCAGCGCGGGGTCCTCCGTCGCGGTGCGGCCGACGAGCACGAGGTGCCGGACGCCACGGGTGCGGGCGACGTGCCGGGCCACGGCGGTTCCGAGGGTGCCCGTGCCGCCGGTGATCAGCACCGTCCCGTCGGGGTCCCACGGGCGACCGGTGCCTCCGGCGGACGCGCGGGCGAGCCGGGGCACGAAGGCCTCGCCTGCGCGGAGCAGCACCTGCGGCTCCCCCGACGCGACGACGGCGGGCAGCAGGGGGTCCGCGGCGTCCGCGGCGGCGACCAGCGTGATCCGGCCGGGCTCCTCCGACTGCGCGGTGCGCACCAGGCCCCACACGCCCCCGGTGACCGGGTCGTCGAGGTCCGCGCCGGTCACGACGACCACCGGACCCTCGACGGCGCGCAGCGCGTCGAGCACGGTCGTCGCGGCGGCCCGGGCGGCGGCGGGCGGTGCTCCCGGGTCCGCGGCGGTGAGGTCGACGACGGGCGGCAGGTCCGTGGCCGACGCGCCTGCCAGGACGAGCGGACGCCACACGACCCGGTACAGGTCGTCGACCGGGGCCGGTCCCGCCTCCGCGGCGGGCCGCAGGGTCGCCTCCGCGGCGGGCCGCAGTGTCAGCGCCTCGACCGTCGCCACGAGCCCGCCCGCCGGGTCCGTGGCCACGAGTGCGAAGACGTCCTGGCCGAGCCGCCGCACGCGCACCCGCAGGGCGGTGGCCCCGGTCGCGTGTACCCGCACGCCCTCCCAGGCGAAGGGGAGCAACCGACGGCGGGCCTCGGCGGGCCGCACGAGGCTGGTGGCCTGCAGGGCCGCGTCGAGCAGCGCAGGGTGCACGACGAACGGGGGACCGTCGGTCACCGCCTCCGCGGGCAGGGCGACGTCGACGACGATCTCGTCCGCGTCGGTCGTCCGCCACGCCGCTCGCAGACCGCGGAAGGCGGGGCCGTACCCGTACCCCCGGTCACCGAGGTCGGTGTAGAAGGCGTCGAGCGCGATCACCTCCCCGGGGTCCGCGAGGACCTGTCCGGCCGGGTGCTCGCCGACACCGAGGTAGCCGCGGGCGTGGCGGGTCCAGTCGTCCGGGCCGTCCTGTCGTCGGGCATGGACGCCGACCGGACGCCTGCCCGTGCCGTCGACCTCGCCCACGGTCACCCGGACCTCGACCGCGCCGCGGTCCGGCAGCGTCAGCGGCTCCTCGACCAGCAGCTCCTCCACGACTGGGGACCCGGACTCCTCGGCTGCGGGCAGCACGAGCTCCAGCAGCCCGGTGGCGGGGAGCAGGACCCGGCCCTCGACCGCATGATCGGCCAGCCAGGGGTGCCGGGACAGGGAGAGGACCCCCGATCCGACCGCGCCACCGGTCTCGGGCAGCGAGACCACGGCGTCGAGCAGGGGGTGGTGGAGGTTCCGGCCGTCGCCGGGGCGCAGCCAGTACCGCTCGTGACGGAACGGGTAGGTGGGGAGGTCGACCGGCCCGGGGGGTTCGGCACCGAACGCGGGCCGCAGGTCCACCGGGACCCCACGGATCCAGAGCTGTGCGGCCGAGGCGAGGAACCGGTCGAGGCCGCCGTCGTCGCGGCGCAGCGTCCCGGTCACCACCGACGGCTCGCCCGCCGCGTCGAGCGCCTCCTCGATCGCGCCGGTCAGCACGGCGTGCGGACTGACCTCGACGAACGCCCGGTGCCCGTCCGCGACCAGTGCCTCGACCGCCTCGGCGAACCGGACGGTCCGGCGCAGGTTCCGGTACCAGTAGTCGCCGTCGAGCTCGCCCGGCCGCACCCAACGCCCATCGACCGTGGAGTAGAAGGGCACGAGCGGCCGCCCCGGTCGCAGCCCGTCGAGAGCCCGCAGGATCTCCGTCTCGGTGTGGTCCACCGCGGCGGTGTGCGAGGCGTAGTCGACCGGGATGCGACGGACCCGCACCCCCGCCGCGTCGAGTTCGATGGCCAGGTCGTCGAGGGCCGCCCGCTCGCCCGCGAGCACCACCGACGAGGGTCCGTTCACCGCGGCGACCTCGGCCCGCCCCGCGGCCCGGTTCCGCGCCAGCGCCTCGGGCAGTCCGACCGCCAGCATCCCGCCGCCCCCGGCCGGGCCCGCGGCGATGGCACGACTGCGCGCGACGACGACCCGGGCCGCGTCCGACAGGGACAGGACGCCCGCCACGTACGCCGCGGCGATCTCGCCCTGGGAGTGGCCGACGACCGCGTCCGGCACCACGCCGTGGGCCCGCCACAGCGCGGCCAGCCCCACGGCCACGGCGAAGGACAGCGGTTGGACGACGTCGACCCGGGTCGGTCCGGGCACCGCCCGCACCTGGGCCACCGGGTCCCAGTCGACCAGCTCGGCCAGGGCCGCGGCCGCCTCGCCGAAGGCGTGGGCGAACACGGGAGACTCGTCCAGCAACGCAGCGCCCATCCCGGACCACTGGGCACCCTGACCGGGGAAGACCAGGACCGTACGACCGTCGATGTCCGCGCGGCCGGTCACCAGGTTCGCCGCGGGCCGGGAGCCGGCGAGCGCGCGCAGGCCGGAGGCGGTCCGCTCGGCGCGCGCCGCGACCACGACCGCGCGCTCGTCGAGAGCGGCCCGGGTGGTCGCGAGGCCGAACCCGAGGGCGCGCGGGTCCCGGTCGCCGACGGCGAGCAGGCGTTCCGCCTGGGCCCGCAGTGCCGCAGCGGATCGCCCGGAGATCGCGAGCGGCACCGGCGCGCCCGTCGGTGCCGTGCGGGGCACCTCCTCGGGCGTCACCTCCTCGAGCACCACGTGCGCGTTCGTCCCGCTCACCCCGAACGAGGACACTGCCGCCCGACGGGGCCCGTCCGGCGAGGCCCAGTCCCTGTTGTCGGTGAGCAGCGCCACGTCGCCGTCGGACCAGTCGACCTTCGACGTCGGCGTCTCGGCGTGCAGGGTCCTGGGCAGCGTCCGGTGGCGCAGCGCGCCGATCACCTTCAGGATCCCGGCGACCCCCGCCGCGGCCTGGGTGTGGCCGAGGTTGGACTTGACCGAGCCCAGGTGGACGGGCCGCCGCGGGCTGCGGCCCTGCCCGTAGGTGGCGAGGACGGCCTGGGCCTCGATCGGGTCCCCGAGCGGTGTGCCCGTGCCGTGCGCCTCGACCAGGTCGACGTCGGCGGTGGTCAGGCCCGCGTCGGTCAGCGCGGCGCGGATGACCCGCTCCTGCGACGGACCGTTCGGTGCCGTGAGCCCGGCCGAGGCCCCGTCCTGGTTGACCGCGGTCCCGCGGATCACCGCGAGCACCGGGTGGCCGTGGCGGCGGGCGTCGGAGAGGCGCTCCAGCAGCAGGAGCCCGGCGCCCTCGGCCAGGCCGGTGCCGTCCGCGCCGTCGGCGAACGCCTTGCAGCGCCCGTCGCGGGCCAGGCCGCGCTGGCGGGCGAAGTCCACGAACACCTCGGGGGTGCCCATGATCGCGGCGCCACCGGCGAGCGCGAGGTCGGTCTCCCCCGAGCGCAGGGACCGAACCGCGAGGTGGACCGCCACCAGCGACGACGAGCACGCCGTGTCCACGGTGAGCGCCGGACCCTGCAGGCCCAGGGTGTAGGAGATCCGGCCCGAGGCGACGCTGCCCGAGTTGCCGATCCCGAAGTAGCCCTCCAGTCCCTCCGGCAGCGTGATCCGGTTCGCCGCGTAGTCGTGGTACATCAGGCCCGCGTAGACGCCGACCGGGGCGCCGCGGAGCGAGGTCGGGTCGATCCGCCCCCGTTCGAAGGCCTCCCAGGCCAGTTCCAGCAGCTGCCGCTGCTGGGGGTCGATCGCCAGTGCCTCGCGTGGGGAGATGCCGAACAGCGCCGCGTCGAAGCCGCCCGCCTCGTCGAGGAATCCGCCCTCAGTGGCGTAGGTGGTGCCGACCCGGTCGGCGTCGTCGTCGAACAGCGCGTCCAGCGGCCAGCCGCGGTCGACCGGGAAGGGCGCGATCGCGTCGCGGCCCTCGGCCACCAGCCGCCACAGGTCCTCCGGGGTGCGCACCCCGCCGGGCAGCCGGCAGGCGCCCGACACGACCGCGATCGGCTCGGAGCGCGCGTCCTCCAGCTCCTGCAGCCGGGCCCGCGTCCGGCGCAGCTCGCCGAGCGTGGCCTTGAGGTACTCGCGCAGCTTGTCGTCGTCCGCCATCGCTACCGTCCCAGTTCCTGATCGAGGAGCGCGAAGAGTTCGTCGTCGGTGTCGGTCTCGACGTCCGGACCGGTGCGCCCGGCCCAGGAGCGGGCCAGCTCGGCGAGCCGGAGCCCGACCTGCTCCCGGACGCCGCCGTCGGCCGCTGCCAGCGCCCTTTCCAGCCGGTCGAGCTCGGCGAGGGCCGGGTCCGGCGGCGGGGCGGACCCTGCGTCCGGCCCCGCGTCGGCCCCTGCCTCGGACCCTGTGTCGACCCCGAGGCGCTCCCGGAGCACGGCGGCGAGGGCGGCCGGGTTCGGGTGGTCGAACGCCGCCGTGGCCGGAAGGCGTTCGCCGGTGGCCGCGGCGATCCGGTTGCGCAGCTCCACAGCCGTGAGCGAGTCGATGCCGATGTCGGTGAAGGCCCGGCCGGGCCGCACCGCCGCCGGCCCGTCGTGGCCCAGCACGTCCGCGGCCAGGCCACGGACGAGGTCCAGCACGGCACGCCCCCTGGCCGCGGGCTCCAGGCCCGCGAGCCGGGTCCGCAGGTCCACCGGGGTGTCACCGCCCTCGGGTGCCGCGTGGCGGGTCGGTCGTGGGGCTCGGACGAGCCCCCGAAGCAGGGGCTGGACGTCCGGGAGTCGCCGGACCGCGCCGAGGTCCAGCGCCGTCGCGACCAGTGCGGCCTCCCCCGCGACCAGGCCGGCGTCCAGGAGGGCGAGGCCTTCCCCGTTCGACAGCCCGGCCTCGCCGCCGCGCGCCAACCTGGCCCGCCCGGCGTCGCCGAGCTCACCGGTGAGCGCGCTGGCCTGCTCCCAGAACCCCCACGCCAGCGAGAGGGCGGGGAGCCCGGCGGCCGCCCGCCGTCGGGCGAGCCCGTCGAGGAAGCCGTTGGCGGCCGCGTAGTTCGCCTGGCCCGCGCTGCCGAAGGTGCCCGCCCCGGAGGAGAAGAGCACGAAGGCGGCGAGGTCCCGACCCTCGGTCAGCTCGTGCAGGTGCCATGCGGCGTCCGCCTTGGCACGGAGCACGGTGTCGAGCCGAGCCGGGGTGAGGCTCTCGACCACACCGTCGTCGAGCACTCCCGCGGTGTGCACCACACCCGTCAGATCCGGCGCGGCATCGAGCAGCGCGGCGACCTGTGCCCGGTCCCCGACATCGGCGGCGACGAGGGACACCTCCGCACCCAGCGCCACGAGCTCCGACCGGAGCTCCCGGGCGCCGGGCGCACCGGGCCCGCTGCGGCTCGTGAGCAGCAGCCGTCGCACCCCGTGGTCGGTGACCAGGTGCCGGGCGACCAGGCCGCCCAGGGTTCCGGTGCCTCCGGTGACGAGCACGGTGCCCGCGCCGAACCCCCGGGTGGCAGGCGCGGACGGCACCGGGACGAGCCTGGGCGCCGCGAGCTGCCCGTCGCGGAGGCGCAGCTGGGGCTCACCCGCCCCGACCAGGGTGGTCAGGGGCGGTTCCGGCTGGTCGGTGTCGACGAGGACCAACCGTCCGGGGTGCTCGGTCTGCGCGGACCGGACGAGTCCCCAGACGGCCGCGGCCGCGGGGTCGTCGCTGCCACCGGTCAGGACGACCAGGGGCTCCGCCGCGGCGGAGGCGAGGTGGGTCTGGACACCGGCGAGGGCGGACCCGGTGAGTGCCCGCACCCGGTCCAGGACGGTCCCGACCGCGCCCGGCCTCAGGTCCAGCACGGGCGGCGTGTCACCACGGCCGGACGCCGTGACGGGCACCCACTCGGTGCGGTACAGCGCCCCGGCCCGCGGTGTCAGGCCGGCCCGCGGCGCGGGCCGCAGGACCAGCGACCGCAACGACGCCACGGGTGCGCCCGTCGGGTCCGCGACACTCACCTGCACGCCGTCGGCGCTCGGTGCGGCGTACACCCGCAGCGTGGTCGCGCCGGTCCGCCGCAGCGCGAACCCGTGCCATGCGAAGGGCAGCAGCACCTCGTCGGATCCGGCCTGGGGAGCGGCCCCCAGGTTCGCCGACTGGAGGGCGGCGTCGAACAGCGCCGGGTGCAACCCGAAGGAGCTGCCCCGCAGCTCCGGCGGGAGCGCGACCTCGGCGAACACCTCGGTGCCGCGCCGCCACGCCGCCCGCAGGCCCCGGAACGCCGGCCCGTACTCCAGCCCTGCCTGCGCCTGCCGCGGGTAGAACTCGTCCAGCTCGACGGGCTCGGCGTCGCCGGGCGGCCACTGCGTGGGCACCGTGCCCTGGTCCGCCGGCGCCGGGGACGGCTCCGTGACCGCCCGGCCGCGGGCGTGGCGCGTCCATACGCCGTCGGGCCCGGTGTCCTCGGTCCGGGCGTGCAGCTCGATCCCGCCGTCGGCCGTCACGGTCACCCGCAGCTGCAGGGCACCGCGTTCCGGCAGCAGCAGTGGGGCCTCCACCACCAGCTCGTCGACGGCGGCCAGGCCGGCCTCGTCGGCGACCCGCGCGACGAGCTCCAGGATCGCGGCACCGGGCACGAGGACCGTGCCGGTGACCGCGTGGTCGGCCAGCCACGGGTGGGTCGCGAGCGAGACCCGACCGGTCGCCACCGCACCGCCCGCCCCTGGCAGACCGACGACCGCGCCGAGCAGGGGGTGCTCCACGGGGTCGAGGCCGGCGGTGCGCACGTCACCGACACCGCCGGGCACCGCGTCCAGCCAGAACCTCTGGTGCTGGAACGCATAGGTGGGGAGTGCGACGGGCCGGGCGCCCTCGATCAGGGGGGACCAGTCGACGCCGATCCCGCGGACCGCGAGTGCCGCGGTGGCGGCGAGGAACCGCGCCGGACCGCCGTCGTCGCGCCGGAGGGTGCCGGTCACCACCGTCGGCTGGTCGTGGAGGTCGAGCTCCTGGGCGACGTCGAAGGTGAGCACCGGGTGGGCGCTGACCTCGACGAACGCCCGGTGCCCTGCCTCGACCAGCCCGGCGACGGCCTCCCCGAAGCGGACCGGGCTGCGCAGGTTGCGGTACCAGTAGGCCGCGTCGAGGGCCTCGCCGGAGACCCAGCCACCGTCCACGCCGGACCAGATCGGCACCGAGCCCGCCCGGGGGGCGAGCCCGGCCAGTGCCGCGGCGAGGTCGGCCTCGACCGCCTCGACCGCCGAGGTGTGCGAGGCGTAGTCGACCGGGATCCGGCGCACCCGGACACCGTCGGCGTCGAGCACCGCGACCACCTCGTCCAGGGCCTGCGGAGGACCTGCCACCACGACGGAGCCCGGGCCGTTGACCGCGGCGGTCTCGAGCTCGGGCCAGGCCCGCAGCCGCTCGGCCGCGTCGGCGGCGGGGAGACCGACGGAGACCATGCCGCCGCGGCCGGCGAGCCGCTGCGCGATGACCCGGCTGCGCAGCGCCACGACCCGCACGGCGTCGTCCAGGGTGAGCGCCCCGGCCACGTACGCGGCGGCGACCTCGCCCTGCGAGTGCCCGACGACGGCGTCGGGCTCCACCCCGAGCGAACGCCAGAGCCCCGCGAGAGCGATCCCGACGGCGAACGACGCCGGCTGCACCACGTCGACCCGGTCCAGTGACGGCGCTCCCGGCTCGGAGCGCAGCACCGCCCACAGGTCCCAGTCCACGTACCGGGCGAGCGCCTCGGCCACCTCGTCCAGTGCCGCGGCGAACACCGGCGACGCCGCGGCGAGCTCCACGCCCATGCCCACCCACTGCGTGCCCTGGCCGGGGAAGACGAACACCCGCTTGCCCGTCACGTCGGCCTCCCCGGTGAGGACCTGGGCGCCCGACCGCAGCCCGGCGACCCCGTCCTCGCGGGTGGCCGCCAGGACCACCGCGCGGTGGTGGAACGCCGACCGCAGGCCCAGCGACAGCGCGACGTCCGCGGGGGCGAGGTCGGGACGCTCGTCGAGGAGGTCCGCGAGCCGCGCCTGCTGCGCGGCCAACGCCTGCTCGGTCCGCCCCGACACCAGCCAGGGCACCGGCGTCGCGGCGGGCCGCTCCTCGACCGGCTCGGGAGCCTCGGGTGTCTCGGGTGTCTCGGGGGCCGGCGGCTCCTCCAGGATCACGTGCGCGTTGGTGCCGCTGACCCCGAAGGCCGACACCCCCGCCCGCCGCGTCCGCTCCCCCGCGGGCCACTCCCGTGGCGCGGTCAGCAGCTCCGCGGCTCCGCTCGTCCAGTCCACGTGCGACGACGGCCGGTCGACGTGCGCGGTCGCGGGCAACCGGCCGTGCCGCAGCGACTCGACGATCTTGATGACGCCCGCGACACCGGCGGCGGCCTGGGTGTGGCCGATGTTCGACTTGACCGACCCGATCAGCAGCGGTGCCGCGTCCGCACGGTCCCGGCCGTAGGTGGCGAGCAGCGCCTGGGCCTCGATCGGATCGCCGAGCGCGGTGCCGGTCCCGTGCGCCTCGACGACGTCGACGTCCGCCGCGGCCAGGCCGGCGTCCGCCCAGGCGGCCCGGATGACCCGCTCCTGGGACGGTCCGTTCGGGGCCGTCAGCCCATTCGACGCGCCGTCCTGGTTCACCGCGCTGCCGCGCACCACCGCCAGCACGGGATGGCCGAGCCTGCGCGCGTCGGAGAGCCGCTCGAGCAGCAGCACCCCCACTCCCTCGGCCATCCCGAAGCCGTCGGCACCCTCGGCGAACGCCTTGCAGCGCCCGTCCTCGGCCAGCCCGCGCTGCCGGAAGAACCCGACGATGCCGTCGGGCGTCGACATGATCGACACCCCGCCCGCCAGCGCCAGCGAGACCTCGCCCGCGGCCAGCGCGCGGGTGGCCAGGTGCAGCGCCACCAGCGACGACGAGCAGGCCGTGTCGACGGTGAGAGCAGGCCCCTCCAGGCCGAGCGCGTAGGCGATCCGGCCGGACAGCACGCTGCCCGCGTTGCCGGTCACCAGGTAGCCCTCGTCGGCCCCCGCGCCGCGCTGGTCACCCGTGCCGTAGTCCTGACCGTGGGTGCCGACGAACACGCCGGTGGGGCCGCCGCGCAGCCCGGCCGGGTCGATGCCCGCCCGCTCCAGGGTCTCCCAGGACACCTCCAGCAGCAGCCGCTGCTGCGGGTCCATCGCCAGTGCCTCGCGCGGGTTGATGCCGAAGAACTCGGCGTCGAACCCGGCGACGTCGTCGAGGAAGCCGCCCGCTCGGACGTACGTCGTGCCCGCGCGGTCGGGATCGGCCGCGAACACCGCGTCCAGGTCCCAGCCGCGGTCGGTGGGGAAGGGACCGATGGCGTCGCCCCCGGCCTCGACGAACCGCCAGAGCGCGTCGGGGGAGGTGATGCCGCCGGGGAACCGGCAGCCCGCGGCGACGATCGCGACCGCGTCGTCGTCCGGGGTCGCGACGCGACGCGTCGGCGCGGTGGGCACGCCACGTCGCAGGCCGACGAGCTCGGTCAGCAGGTGCGCGGCCAGCGCCTCCGGGGTCGGATGGTCGAACACCACGGTGGCCGGGAGCCGCACGCCCGTGCTCGCGGTGAGCCGGTTGCGCAGCTCCACCCCGGTGAGCGAGTCGAACCCGAGGTCCTTGAACGCGCGCGCGGCGTCGACCGCCGTCGCCGCACCGTGGCCGAGGACGTCCGCGACGTGGGTCCGGACCTCGTCGAGGACGGCGGCGGCCCGCTCCTTCTCGGGGAGACCGGCGATGCGTCCGGCCAGGCCTTCCGTCCTCGGCACGGTCGCCCGGCGGGGGGCCAGCTCGCGCAGGAGCGCGGGCACCTCGCCGGAGGCGCGCACCGCGGCCAGGTCGAGCCGGATCGGCACCAGTGTGGGCGCGTCACCTGCCAGGGCCCGGTCGAACAGCGCGAGACCCTCCTCGTCGGACAGCGCCACGGTGCCGACCCGGGCCATCCGGGCGAGATCGGCCTCGGCGAGCCGGCCGCCCATCCCCGCCTGCTGCTCCCACAGACCCCAGGCGAGCGCGGTCGCGGGCTGCCCGGCGGCGTGGCGCCTGGCCGCGAGGCTCTCCAGGAACGCGTTGCCCGCCGCGTAGTTGGCCTGTCCCGCCCCGCCGAAGGTCGACGCCGCCGACGAGAACAGGACGAACGCCGCCAGGTCCCGACCGGCGGTCAGCTCGTGCAGGTGCCAGGCCGCGTCCGCCTTCGTGCGCACGACCCGGTCCCACCGCTGCGCGTCGAGGGCGGCGAGGACACCGTCGGAGACGATCCCCGCGGCGTGCACCACGCCGACGAGCCGGTCCCCGACGAGCT
Source organism: Pseudonocardia sp. TMWB2A (assembly GCF_017312135.1). Classification (NCBI taxonomy): domain Bacteria; kingdom Bacillati; phylum Actinomycetota; class Actinomycetes; order Pseudonocardiales; family Pseudonocardiaceae; genus Pseudonocardia; species Pseudonocardia sp. TMWB2A. The sequence continues at coordinate 3,334,266 of NZ_QKQY01000002.1, read as the reverse complement.
CCAGGGCCTCCGCGAGGACCGCGCGGTCCGCCGCGTCGCCGGCCACCACGTGCACCGAGGCACCGGCGCGGACCAGCTCCTCGCGCTGTGCGTCCGGCACTCCGGAGCGGGTCACGAGGACCAGCTCGGACACCCCGTGTGCGGTCACCAGGTGCCGGGCGACCAGCCGACCCAGCCCGCCGGTCGCCCCGGTCACCAGCACCGCGCCGCCCGCGAGGCAGGCCGGACGGGCGTCCGGCACCTGCACCCGGCGCATGCGCGGCACGAGGGCGATCCCGTCCCGGACGGCGACCCGCGGTTCGTCGCCGTCGACGGCGAGGCCGGTCCGGACGGCCGCCTCGTCGACCCGGTCCAGCTCCAGCAGGCGGATCCGGCCGGGGTGCTCGGACTGCGCGGAGCGCACGAGCCCGGCGACGACGTCCCCCGCCGGGTCACCGGCCTGCACGGCGACGACGACGTCGGTCACGGACTCGTCGCCCAGCCACCTCGCCAGCGCCGTCAGCGCACCGAGCCCCGCGGCACGCGCCCGTTCCGGCACGCTCGGCCCGACCGGGCCGGTCCCCGGCACCAGGACCGGGGTCCCCGGGCCCGCCGGGTCCTCGTCCGGGGCCATGAGCCGCAGCTCGCCGGGATCGTCACCGCCGGGTGCCACCACCCAGGCGATCTCGAACAGCGAGTCGTCGCGTGCCGCCGGGACCGGCCGCAGGACGAGCCGGTCGACCTCCAGCACCGGGGCGCCGGACGGGTCGGTCGCACGGAGCGAGATCGCATCCGGCCCGGCGGGCACGAGGGTGACGTGCAGTGTCCGGTCTCCCGTGGCGTACCGGCGGACGCCTGCCCACGAGAAGGCCAGCCGCGCGCCCCGGCCGGCGTCGAGCAGGTCGGTCACCGGCACCGGGTGCAGGGCGGCGTCGAGGAGCGCCGGGTGGAGGCCGTAGCCCGCGGCGTCGACCGCGTCGGGCAGGGTGATCTCGGCGTGCACCCGCTCGTCGTCGCGCCACACGGCGCGCACCGCGTGGAAGCCCGGCCCGTAGTCGACGGTCAGCCGCTCGTAGAGCCCGGCGACCTCGACCGGCTCCCCCGCCGGCGGCCAGGCGGTCGTCTCCGCGCGCGGCGCGGGTGTGTCGGCCAGGAGGGTGCCGGTGGCGTGCTCGGCCCACGGCTCCTCCGGCCGCGACCGCACGTGCACGGCCACCGCGCGCCGTCCACCCTCCTCCGGGCCGACCTCGACCTGCAGGTCGATCGCCCCCGCGGCGGGGACGACGATCGGTGCGGAGACCGTGAGCTCCTCGACCACGGGTGCGCCCAGCCGGTCGGCGAGCGCGGCCACCGCGTCGAGCAGCGCCGTGCCGGGCAGCAGGACCGCGCCGTCGACCACGTGGTCGGCGAGCCAGGGATGGTCCCGGACGGAGAGCCGCGAGACGGCCAGGCTCGCGTCGCGGCCCGCGAGGGGGACCACGGCGTCGAGCAGCGGGTGGTCCGCCGCCTCGATCCCGGCCGCCGCCACCCCGGCGGGCGCCGTCGACCCGAGCCAGAACCGCTCCCGCTGGAACGGGTAGGTGGGCAGGTCGACGCGCACCGCACCCGTCCCCGCGAAGACCGGCGCCCAGTCGACCGGCAGCCCCCGCACGAACAGCGCCGCCGCCGATCGCAGGAACCGGCCGAGGCCGCCGTCGTCGCGGCGCAGGGTGCCGGTGACGACGGCACGGGCGACGTCGAGGCGCTCCAGGCCCGCCTCGATCGGGTAGGTCAGCACGGGGTGCGGGCTCACCTCGACGAACGCGGCGAACCCGGCGCCCACCAGCCCGTCCACGGCCGCACCGAAGCGGACCGGCCTGCGGAGGTTGCGGAACCAATAGCCGGCGTCGAGCTCCTCGCCGGAGACCCACCCGTCCTCCACGGTGGACCAGAACGGGATCCGGGCCCGGCCGGGCCGGATGCCGGCCAGCGCGGTGAGGATCTCCGGCCGGGTCGGGTCGACCGCCGCGGTGTGCGACGCGTAGTCCACCGGGATCACCCGGGCCCGGACACCGTCGGCCTCCAGCTCGGCGGCCAGGTCCGCGACGGCGGTCCGCTCTCCCGCGAGCACGACCGCGGAGGGTCCGTTGACCGCGGCGAGCTCGACGCGGCCCCTCGCCCGGGCCACCGCCTCGTCCTCGGCGAGCGAGACGGCGAGCATCCCCCCGTGACCCGCCGGCCCCGAGGCGATCGCACGGCTGCGCGCGACCACGACCTCCACGGCGTCGGCCAGGCCGAGCACCCCGGCCACGTGCGCGGCGACGACCTCACCCTGGGAGTGCCCGACGACGGCGTCCGGCACGATCCCGAACTCTCCCCAGAGCCGGGCCAGGCCGACCCCCACCGCGAAGGACGCCGGCTGCAGCACGTCCACCCTCTCCAGCGACGGTGCGCCCGGCTCGGACCGCAGGACCGCCCACAGGTCCCAGTCGACGAGCGGCGCCAGCGCGGCCGCGACCTCGTCGACGGCCTCGGCGAACACCGGGGAGGACTCGGCCAGCTCCGTGCCCATCCCCACCCACTGCGCACCCTGCCCGGGGAACACGAACACGGTCCGGCCCGCGACGTCCGCGACCCCGGTGACCACCGCGGCGGGCGCGCCCGAGGCGAGCTCGTCGAGCCCGGCCAGCGCCTCCCCCGTGGTGGAGGCGACCACGACCCCGCGATGGTCCAGCGTCGCGCGCGCGGTGGCCAGCGACCACCCGACATCGGCGAGCGTGTGCTCCTTCCCGGCCGCGTCCTCGGTGTCCAGCGCGGCCCGCAGCCGGGACGCGAACGCCTCCCGAGCCGCGTCGCCCCGCCCGGTGACGATCCAGGGGACGGCGGCAGGTGCCACCCGCGGCGCGGACACCACCGCAGGGTCGAGCGCCTCCTCGACGATCACGTGCGCGTTCGTCCCGCTGACCCCGAACGACGACACCGCGGCGCGCCGGGGCCCGGTCGCCGCGGTCCACCGCCGAGCCTCGGTGAGCAGCTCGACGGCTCCACTCGTCCAGTCCACCTGTGCGGACGGCCGGTCGACGTGGAGGGTGCGGGGCAGCGTCCCCGCGTGCAGCGCACCGATCACCTTGATGATCCCGGCGACGCCCGCGGCCGCCTGGGTGTGCCCGATGTTCGACTTCAGCGAGCCGAGGTGCAGCGGCCGGTCCGCCGTCCGCTCCCGGCCGTAGGTGGCCAGCAGCGCCTGGGCCTCGATCGGGTCGCCCAGCGTCGTCCCCGTCCCGTGGGCCTCCACGAGGTCGACGTCGGCCCCGGAGAGACCGGCGTCGGCCCAGGCCGCACGGATCACCCGCTCCTGCGACGGGCCGCTCGGCGCGGTCAGCCCGTTCGACGCGCCGTCCTGGTTGACCGCGGTGCCGCGCACCACGGCCAGCACCGGATGGCCCAGCCTGCGCGCGTCGGACAGCCGCTCGAGCAGCAGCAGCCCGGCCCCCTCGGACCAGCCCGTCCCGTCCGCGGTGTCGGCGAAGGCCTTGCACCGTCCGTCCGGGGCGAGCGCGCGCTGCCGGGAGAACTCCAGGAAGACACCCGGGGTCGCCATCACGGCCGCCCCGCCCGCCAGGGCCAGCGTGCTCTCGCCGCTGCGCAGCGACTGCACCGCCAGGTGCAGCGCGACCAGCGACGACGAGCACGCGGTGTCCACCGTGATCGCGGGCCCCTCCAGCCCCAGCGTGTAGGCGATCCGCCCCGAGGCGACGCTGCCCGCCGTCCCGATCCCGAGGTAGCCCGCCACCTCGTCGGGGACCTGGTCGTGGCGGCTCGCGTAGTCGTGGTGCATGACGCCGGTGAAGGTGCCGACGTCGGCACCACGCAGCGACCGCGGGTCCACCCCCGCGCGTTCGAAGGCCTCCCAGGCCAGCTCCAGGAGCAACCGCTGCTGGGGGTCGGCCGCGGCGGCCTCGCGCGGGGAGATGCCGAAGAGGTCCGCGTCGAAGTCGGCGACGTCGTAGAGGAACCCGCCGCGTCGGACCGAGGTGCGCCCGGGACGGCCGGGCTCGGGGTCGTAGAGGCCCTCGACGTCCCAGCCCCGGTCGACCGGGAAGTCGCCGATCGCGTCGCGTTCCTCCGCGACGAGCCGCCAGAGGTCCTCGGGCGAGGTCACACCACCGGGCAGACGGCAGCTCGCGGCCACGATCGCGATGGGCTCGCCGGGCGCGGCCGTCCGCTCCCGGACCGCCACGGAGGAGGTGCGACCGCCGCGCAGCACCTCGTCGAGGTGGTCGGCGAGTGCGTCCGGGGTCGGGTGGTCGAAGGCCGCCGTCGCGGACAGGGTGACACCGAAGTGCGCGGCCAGGACGGTCCGCAGCCGGACCGCGGCGAGCGAGCTCAGGCCGAGTTCCCGGAACGGCCGGTCGGGGCGCAGGTCGGCGGGGTCGCGCACGCCGAGGAGCTCGGCCGCGGCCGAGCGCACGGCCCCGACCAGCGTCCGGCGCCGTTCGGCCGCGGTGAGCCCGTCGAGCCGGGCCCGGCCCTCACCCGAACCCGGGCCCGTCTGCTCGACGACGAGGTGGCGCAGTGTGGGCACCTCCGCCGCCGCGCGCTCGTCGAGCCGCAGGATCACCGAGTCGCCGGGGGGCTGGTCGAGGGCGGCGTCGAAGGCCGACAGCAGCTCCGCCGGCTCCAGCGGCACGGTCGCCCCGAGGCCGGGTGCCGTGTCGGGAAGGGTGTCGAGGACGGTGGGGTCGAGAGCCGTCGGCCCCACCGCGAGCACCGTGGTGGGGAGTCCGCCACCACGCCGGGCCGCCGCCCACTCGGACAGGGCGCGAGCGGCCCCTGCGGTGCCGTAGCCGTCACCCGGGGCCAGCGCGGTCAGGACCACGAGGGTCGTCTCCGGTGCCGAGGCCGCGACGTCCACCAGGACCGCCGCGACCCGCCCCGGGTCGGCGGTCGGGTGTGTCTGGACGACGGTGCCGAACCGACCGCCCGCGGCGCCGACGGCGACGCGCACCAGCTCGGGGTCATTCGGCGAGCCGGCCACGACGACGACCCGGGCGCCCTGGCGGCGCAGCTCCTCGGCGAGCGGCCCGGCGCCGTCGGCCTGGCCCCAGTCGCTGAGCAGCACGACCTCGCGCACCCCGTGCGCACCGACGAGGTGGGTGGCGACCGCCGCGGCCACGGCCGAGTCCGCGCCCGTGACCAGCACGGGATCGGCGATCCGGGCCGCCGGGCCGGTGTCGCCGGCGGGCACGCGGACCAGGCGCCCGTCCTCGACGCGCAGGAGGTGCTCGTGGTGGCTCGCACCGGTCGCGACCAGCCGGGAGGGCCGCTCGAGGAGCAGGTGGCGGGTCACCTTTCCCGACGCGGTGCGCGGGATCTCGGCGATCAGTCGGATCTCCTCGGGCACCTTGAACGGCGACAGCTCGGTGCGGCAGGCCGCGAGGAGGGCGCCCGGGTCGAGGCCGTCGCGACCGTCCGGCCCTGGCACCACGTAGGCGACGGGGACCTCGCCCAGCACGGGGTGCGGGCGGCCGCCGACGGCCACGTCCCGGACACCGGCACCGCGCCGCAGCACGGTCTCGACCTCGACGGGGTGGATGTTCTCCCCACCCCGGATGATCAGCTCCTTGATCCGGCCGGTGACCGTCAGGAACCCGGCTCCGTCCTGTGTGGCCAGGTCGCCGGTGCGGTACCACCCGCCGCCGAACGCCGCTGCGGTCTCCTCGGGCCGGCGGTGGTAGCCCACCGCGACGCTGGGCCCGCGCACCCACACCTCGCCCTCCGCGCCGGTCGCGGTGTCCGCACCCGTCGTCGTGTCGACCAGCCGGACCTCCAGCCCGGGCACCGGCTGCCCGCACGAGCCGTCGACCCGTGGTCCGTCCGGCCGGACCATGGCGATGGAGCCGCAGGTCTCGGTGCTGCCGTAGGCGTCGAGCAGCGGCACGCCGAAGATCTCCTCGACGTCGGCCCGCAGCGCGGCGGTGGTCACGGCGCCACCGACGAGCCCGATGCGCAGGTCCGGAGCGGTGAAGCCGGTGTCGCGAGCCGCCGCGACCAGGTGGTGGTAGACGGTCGGGACGCCGGCCAGGAAGGTGGTTCGGTCCTCCCGCAGAGCGGCGAGGACCTCGTCGGCGGCGAACCCGTCCAGGATGCGGGAGGTGGCCCCCACCGAGACCACGGCGAGGAAGCCCGCGATGTGGGACAGGCTGTGGAACAGCGGCAGTGGCCAGAGCACCCGGTCCTCGGCCGAGAGTCCGGGGATCGGCACGTAGCAGGACGCGACGGACCAGAGGGCGTTGCGCTGGGTCGAGAGCACGCCCTTCGGCAGCCCGGTCGTCCCGGAGGTGTAGAGCATCCACGCCGGCTCGTCGAGGTCGAGGTCGTCGCGGGCGGACACCGCGGGCGCGGTCCGGGCGAGCGCCTCGAAGGACTCCGTGCCGTCGGGGAGCCGCCCCTCCCCCGTCACCAGGACCCGGACGTCGCGCGCTGCGATGCGGCGCACGAGGGCTGCCCGCGCCCGGTCGGTCACGACGACCCGCGCTCCGCTGTCCCCGAGCAGGTGGTCGAGCTCGCTCGCGCTGACCTGCGGGTTCAGCGGGACACCCACTGCAGCCGCCCGGGTCGCGGCGAGGTAGCCCTCGATCACCTCGACCGCGTTGCCCAGCAGGATCGCCACCCGGTCACCGCGGCCCACCCCGCCCGACGCCAGGTGCCCGGCGAGCCGCGCCGTGCGGGCCTCGAGCTCGGCGTAGGTGACCGCGCGGCGCGCGTCCCGGAAAGCGACGGTGGTGCCGGACTCCGCCGCGTGCGCCAGCAGGGTCTCCGGCAGCGGGCGGATCAGATCGCTTCGCATGGTCCTCGTTCTCTCCGGCCGCCGCGGCGGCTCGTCTCTGCGGTGTCGGGCTCAGGCGGCTCGGACGAGCGCCAACACGTCGGTCGGGACCGTGGCGACCACGTCCGGCCCCTCGGCCCGCAGCGCCGCTTCCTCGGTCGTGCCCCAGAGCGCGGCGACCGAGCGGACCCGCGCCCCGCGTGCGCTGCGCAGGTCGGTGACGGCGTCACCGACCATCACGGCCCGCTCCGGCGCGACGTCGAGCAGGTCGAGCGCGCGGAGCACGATGTCCGGGGCGGGCTTCGGCCGGCTGATCTCGTCCGACCCGATCACGTGGCGGAACCTGCCGAGCACCCCCAGCCCGTCGAGCAGGGACCGGGCACGGACCCCCGCCTTGCCGGTCGCGACCGCGAGCGGCACGTCCCGGGCGTCCAGCTCGGCCAGCAGATCGGCGACCCCGGGGAACAGCGACACGCGGTCCGCGAGGCGGTAGCTCTCCCGTACGAAGGGCTCCTCCATCTCCAGGGGGAGCCCCATGATCCGCATGATGTCGGGGAAGAACCGGCCGAGATGCCGGTTGTATTCGGCGAACGGAGCCTCTCCCGGTCCGACGACCTCGGCGTAGGCGATGCCGAACGCTTCGCGCATCACGTCGAAGCTGTCCACCAGGACTCCGTCGAGGTCGAAGACGACGGCGTCGGCGGGGGTGGTCGGTCCGACGACCGTGAGGACGTGCGACGACTCGGTGTGCACCGTCATGGTCGGCTCCCCGTTCCCAGCGTGGTCGGCTCGGTGGCCCGGGCCGAGGTGTAGATCCGGTCGATCAGGGCGACGGCCCGTTCGGCCTCCGCGATGGCCACCCCGCGGCTGCTCGGGTCGCGCAGCAGCGCCGGCAGCTCGACGAGCTGGCGGTCGTACTCGCTCCCGATCGGCTCGTCGACCGGGTCGAGCTCGGTGGTCACCCCGGCACGTGTGGTGGTGAGGGTCGATCCGCCCTCGCGATGGGGGCTGAAGCCGAAGGTCGCCCGCAGCCGCACGACGGCCCGGCTCCCCTCGACGGTCAGCACCGTCGTGTCCCGCACCTCGTGCGAGGCCCAGCTCGCGCGCAGGGACACGGACACGCCGGACCGGGTGACGAGGAAGGCGCGCACGGTGTCCTCGACGTCACCGTGGGCCCGCTCGCGGGTGTCGGCGTCGGGGCGCCATCCTGCCCGCCGGGTGGGATCGTTGACGAAGTCGCCGGACACCGCGGCCGCGACGTGCTCGGCCTCCAGCCGTCCCAGTACGGGGGTCGCGGCGTCGAGGAGGTGCCATCCCAGGTCGAGGAGCGCGCCGCCGCCTGCCGTCCGACGGTCGGTGAACCAGCCGCCCGCGTCCGGGACACCCCGCGCACGGACCCACGAGAGGTCGACGTGGCGCAGTTCGCCCACCGTGGCCGCGGCATCCACCAGGGCACGGACGTCGGCCCGGTAGCGGGCGGCGCTGCCGGCGAGCAGCACCGCCCCGCCCACCCGCTCGGCCTCGGCCAGCTCGGCGGCCTGTGCAGCGTCCAGGCAGACCGGCTTCTCCACGAAGACGGCGATCCCGCGCCGCAGCAGACCGCTCGCGACGGCGGCGTGGGCGTGGTTGGGCACCGCCACGACAGCGAGGTCGATCGCGGCGGGATCGAGCTGGTCGGCGCCGGTGTACCGGGCCGCCGCGGGGGCCAGGTCCGCAGCGGCCGCCGACGCCCGGGGATCCGCGTCGACCAGGGCGGTGACGACGTAGCCGGGGAGCGAGGCGAGCCTGGGCAACCAGATGGACCGCGCCGCCCACCCGGCACCGACGACGGCGACCCGGACGGCTGCGCTCACAGTGCCGCCACCGTCTCGGCGACGATCGCGGCGACCCGTTCGATGTCGGCCTCCGGGGCGAGCAGGGTCCGGTGGTGCAGCCAGACGGTGTCGGCGGTGATCTCCTCCGAGTTCGGGCAGCGGCGTGCGAGGTCGTCCACGCTCTCGTCCGGGGCGCCGGTCTCCCAGAACGCGGCGGTGCGGTAGACGGCGCGGAACGCGACGAAGGCCGGCAGGCCGCGCGCCACCAGCTGGTCGACGAGCAGGTTGCGGCGCTCCTCGCCGATGCCCGGCAGCCGGAACAGCGCCATGTAGTGCGGGTTCCGGTCGGCGCGCTCGTCGTCGGCCTGAGGTACGACCCCCGGGATCTCGGCGAGCAGTGAGCGCAGGAGCGGCCACCGCTGCTCCCTGGTCTCGATCTGGCCGTCGAGCCGCTCCAGCTGGGCCCGCAGCACGCTCGCCGAGAACTCGTTGAGCCGGAAGTTGGACCCGGAGGTGCGGTGGAAGTAGCCGCGATCGGTCCGCGGTCGCCCGCAGCTGTGCCGGACGAAGCCCTCCTCGTACAGCCCGGCGTCGGGGAACAGGACGGCTCCGCCCTCGCCCGCGGTCATCAGCTTGCCGTTCTGGAAGCTGAACGCCGCCACCGAGCCGAGCTCACCGATCCGCTTCCCCCGCCAGCGGGCGCCGTGGGCGTGCGCCGCGTCCTGCACGATCGACACCCCGCTGTCCGCGGCGATCTTGTTCAGGGCGTCGATGTCGGCGACCAGGCCTGCCATGTGCACGGGCATGATCGCCCGGGTCCGCGGCGTGATGGCGGCGGCGGCCGCGTCCGGGTCGATGTTGAGGGTCTGCGGGTCCACGTCGACCGGGACCGCCGTGGCGCCGAGCCGCTGGGCCGCCTGGGACGACGAGATGAACGTGAACGCGGGGACCACCACCTCGGTGCCCGGCCCGACGCCGAGGACCTCGAGGGCGAGCTCGAGGGCGTGGGTGCCGTTGGTCACGGCGAGCGCGTGCTCGGATCCGTGGTACTGCGCGAACTCCTGCTCGAAGGAGTCGACCTCGCTGCCCCCGATCCGCCACCACTGCCCCTGTTCCAGTGCCCGGATCAGACCGGTCCGTTCGGAATCGGAGTACTGAGGCCACGCCGGGAGCTCCGGCGCGGGCTGCAGGTGGTCGGCCATGACGCATCACTTCTCTCTGACGGTGGAATGCGCGACATCGCGGGAAACTGCCCGACACCTGCCGGGACCATTCGAGAGTAACCCTGGTAAATCGGGGCGTCACCGCCCCTAACGCCCCCTAGGAACCCCTATTTCATCGCCTCGGCCGCCAACCCCGGAAGATTCTCCTAGAATTGTTCGTGCATTACGACACCATCTGCGAGGAGAACTGTGCCATCGCTATTTCTGTTGAACGGGCCCAATCTGGGAACGCTGGGGACGAGACAGCCGGAGATCTACGGGACGACGACGCTGGACCAGATCGCCGAGCACGTGGCGGCCGAGGTCGCCGGCCGAGGCTGGACCGTGGAGTCGGTACAGCTCGACGGTGAGGGTGAGCTGGTCCGCGCGGTGCAGGACAGGTACGACACGGTGGGTGCGATCGTGAACCCCGGGGCCCTGATGATCCACGGCTGGAGCCTGCGCGACGCCCTCGCCGCCTACCCGCGGCCATGGGTCGAGGTCCACCTGTCCAACGTCTGGGCCCGGGAGACCTTCCGCCACGAGTCGATCCTGTCCGCGCTGGCGGCCGGGGTGATCGTCGGGCTCGGCGCGACCGGCTACCGGCTCGCCGCCCGGGCACTGCTCGACCTGGTCCCTGCTCCGGAGCCGGGGGCGGGCACACGGTGAGCCGCGACGACGCGCACCGGGTGCGGGTGGACCTCGGTGCCCGCTCCTACGACGTCCACATCGGATCCGGGGTCCGGCATCTCCTGCCCCGCATCGTGTCCGGGCTCGGCGCCGACCGGGTCGTGGTCGTCTCGGCCCGGCCTGCCGGGGCCGTGCCGCCGCCCGGAGTGCCGGCGGTCGAGGTCACGCTGACCGACGGGGAGCACGACAAGACCCTCGGCCAGGTGGAGTCCCTGTGCCGGGAGTTCGCCGCGGCCGGGCTCACGCGGGCCGGCGCGGTGGTGTCCTGCGGCGGTGGCACCACGACCGACGTCGTCGGGCTCGCCGCCGCGCTGTACCACCGGGGCGTCCCCGTGATCCACCTGCCCACGTCGCTGCTGGCGCAGGTCGACGCGAGCGTGGGTGGCAAGACCGCGGTGAACCTGCCCGAGGGCAAGAACCTCGTCGGCGCCTACTGGCAGCCCGCCGCGGTGCTGTGCGACACCGACTACCTGCGCACGCTTCCCGCCCGCGAGCACACCAACGGGCTCGGCGAGATCGCCCGGGCCCACTTCATCGGCACCGGCGACCTGCGCGGGCGACCGTTGGCAGAGCAGATCGCGACGAGCGTGGCGATGAAGGCCGCCGTCGTCGCGAGCGACGAGCGGGACGCGGGGCGCCGTCACGTCCTCAACTACGGGCACACCCTCGGCCATGCGTTGGAGGTGGCGACCGGGTTCCGGCTCCGCCACGGCGAGGCGGTCGCGGTCGGTACGGTGTTCGCCGGGGTGCTGGCACACGAGCTCGGCCGCATCGACGCGGCGCGGGCCGCCGAGCACCGGGAGGTCGTGGCGCACTACGGGCTGCCGACCACGCTGCCGGACGGGGTCGGCGTCGACAGACTCGTCACCCTCATGCGCTCGGACAAGAAGGCGGTCGCGCACGGCCTGACGTTCGTGCTCGACGGGCCCGCCGGACCCGAGCTGGTGCCGGACGTCCCGGTCGACGTGGTGACCCGGGCCCTGCGGGCCATGCCGCCCTCCCCGCTCCCCGCCGGGACCGGGCCGGTCAGCTCGCCCGGTTGACCTCGGCCCACAGGTCCGGCGGGAGGTCGCGACGCCGGCGCACGCCGAGCTTGCGGTAGACCCGGGTCAGATGCTGCTCGACCGTGCTGGGCGTGATGAACAGGCGCGCCCCGATCTCGCGGTTCGAGTAGCCCCGCACGGCCAGACCCGCCACCCGCCGCTCGGAGTCCGAGAGGGCGGAGGCCACGGTCCCGGGACCGTCGGTGTCGCTCTGGTCGGCCCCGCTGACGTGCTCCAGCTCCCGCACGAGCGGGGCGACGCTGGCGACCCGGGCCAGATGCAGGGCACGCCGCGACGTCAGCCGTGCGGTGCGGATCTCCTCCGCCGCGCGGTAGGCCTCGCTCAGGTCCGACAGGACGAAGGCCTGCCCGACGATGTCGCCCGCCGACTCGAACAGCTCCAGGGCCTCGGTGAGCATGCCGATCCGACGCTCCGCCGCGCTCGCCGCGGCGAGTACCCGCAACGCGGACGCGCGGGTCCGTGGGTCCCGGGTCGAGACCAGCTCGTGGGCGATCCGGCGCGCCTCGGCGGACTCTCCCAGCTGCAGCCGGGCCGTCGCGGTCCCGAGGCGCCATGCGACCGACTCGCCCGCGACGTCACGTCCCCAGCGGGTGAGCATCGCCCCGCACTCGGTGAAGTCCGCCAAGGCCGCCGCGGGGTGCCCCGTCGCCATCCGGAACCGGGCCCGGCCGAGGCGGTAGCGCAACCCCGCGAGCCCCACGTCCATCGCCGCCGGAACCGTGCTCACCAACCACCGGGCGGCCTCGTCGAGCCGCCCGGTCCCGACGAGTGCATCCACCAGCACGCCGAGCGGCGCCCCGACCTCGATCCCCCACGCGGCCACGGGCAGGACGCGCAGGGCGTCGGCGGCCCACCGCGTGGCCGCGGCGAGGTCGCCCTGCTCGAGGGCGATCGCGGCCAGCACCGCCGCGGTCCTCGCCTGCCCCGTCACCGGCTGCCCCTCGGCCAGCAGCTGCTCCCCGCGGGCCAGCGCGTCGGCCGCCCGGCCGGCCCGGGCCAGCACCTCGAGAGCGAGCACCATCGCCTCCTCGGACCAGGTGCTCCCCCGGCCGTGCCGCACGTCGCGCAGCACGATCTCGGCGTGTGTCACGACGTGACCGGGGGTCCCGTGCTCGAGGGCGTCGGCGAGCAGGGCCGCGGACTGCAGCCACGGGTCGGTCTCCGGCCGCACCCGGGTCTCCCGGGCCCGGCCCGCCCACGGCTGCCTCGGCACCGCGATCGCCCCGGGGGCGCGGTGGCGCGCCCACGTCTCCAACGCCGACAGCGTCGGCGTGTCCAGTTCGGCGCGCCGCGCCAGGTCCGCCAGGAGCGCGGTGGCCTCCGCCATGCGGCCGTGCCACGCCAGCTGCCGCACGGCTTCCGCGGCGTCGTGGTCGCCGGCGCCCCGGCGCAGCGCCTCGTCGAGCGGGGGCAGCGCCGCGAGCGGACGGACCCGCCACAGCACCGCGGCGAGCCGGGCCGCGAGCGACGCCGCCCGCTCCGCCGCGCCGTGGTGCCGGGCCACCTGCAGGCACCGGGCCGCGTGTTCGGGCTCGTCGTCGAGCACCGCCCGGTCGGCCGCCTCGACGAGCGCGTCGACCGCCCACGGAGCGCCCGGTCGGCACCGGTCCGCCGCCGCCAGGAGGTGGTCGACGACCACCGTGGCGGGCCGCCCGGACTCGTGCGCCACACCCGCGGCCGCGAGGTGCATGTCGGCCCGGCGCGCCGGGTCGACGCGATCGAGCACGGCGTCGCGCACCGCGGCGTCCGGGAACCGCGGCTCGGCGGGCAGCCCCGCCTGCGCGAGGGTCTGCAGGGACACCTCCGCGGCCTCCCGGCCGACCTGGGCGACCCGCGCGATCTCCGTGACCGAGTCGGCCGGGGCCGAGCAGAAGTGTCCGAGGACGGCCAGCGCGGCTGCCACCTCGGTCACCACGGGTCCACCGCGATGGATCCCGCCGGCGACCGCCCGGGCGTACCCCTCCAACGCCGGGGCGGCCCCCCGCACGTTGTCCTCGACCAGCGCGTCGAGCAGCAGCGGACTGCCGCCCGACAGCGCGACCGCGCGCCCGGCCAGCTCCGCCGCCCGCTCCGCGCCCAGGCGCGCGGCCAGGTGCTCCCGCACCTCGTCCGGGGAGAAGCGGTCGATGCGCAGGCGCTCGACCCGCAACGTCCGGGACAGCTCCGCGACGAAGGCCACGGAGTCCGCCGCGGCGGGGACCGGGGTCTGCAACGCGGCGACCAGCACGACCTGGCGTGCGGGTATCCGCCGGAGGAGGAACAGCACGAACTCCAGGGACTCGGGGTCGGCGAGCTGGAGGTCGTCGAGCACGAGCATCAGCCGCGAGTCGGCTCCCCCCGCCTGCTCGACGACGTCCCCGGCCAGCGACGCGAACCGGAGCACCCGGTCCTCGGGCGTCACCGGGTCCGGTGACCGGCGGGGGGCCAGCTGCCGGGCGAACCCGAGCGGCACGGTCCGCTCGGCGCGCGAGCCGGTCGCCGACAGCACGGCATGGCCGCGCTGCGCGGCACGGTCGGCGATCGCCCGCAGCACCGCGGTCCGTCCGACGCCGACCGGCCCCTCGACCAGGAGCGCGCATCCACCACACGGCTCGCCGCCCAGCAGCTCCCCGATCCGGCGGTCCACCACATCCCGTCCGACCACGACCACGACTCCTTCACGTCACTCCGGGTTACGGGTCGTGACACGCCGGACGTCGCAGGACGCCGCTGCCCTCGCCACCATCGGCTGACCCGCGCCCCGATCGTCACCGAGGGCACCCACTGGGCGGGAACTGTCCCGTCATCGCCCGCCGTGGTCCGGGTTCACCCCGAGAGCCGACCCCGCGTCGGGACGGGAGTCTCGGCCCCTGCGTACGCGCGGCCACGAGCCGTCGCCCACCGGGTCCGCCGCTCGAGGCGGTCCCGGCGACGCAGCTGGGACACGACCACGTGCCGCAGCAGGGGGTGCCGGAAGGCGTACACCAGCTCTCCGGTGTCGGGGCGCCGTCCGCTGCGCATCAGCAGGCCGTGCCGCTCCAACCGGTCGAGGACGGCGGCGACCTCCTGCTCGTCGGCGCCGCTCATCTCGCGGAGCGGCCCGACCCACACCTCGGTACCGATGACCGCGGCGTCCTGCAGCACGGACTTCTCCCGCTGCGGGAGCGTGTCCAGGCGCGCCGCCAGGATGGTGTGGACGGCATGCGGGATCCGGATCCGCCCGGTCCCCGGCTCACCGGGCTCCCCGCCGTCCGCGGACGGGATCGTGAGCGTGGGGATCACCGGAGCCCGGCCCCCGATGTCGGACCGCAGCATCAGGACGTACTCGCTGGCGAACAAGGGGTTGCCGCCGACCCGGTCGACGAGCTGGGCTCCGCAGACCAGCGGCGACCCGCCCGTCCCTCCGGGCGCGGCCTCCTCGCGCAGGCGGCGGTCCAGCAGCCCGACCAGCTCTCGGATCTCGTCGTCGGACAGCGGTCCCACGGTCCGGACCGTGGTGGCCGTGGTGCCGCCACCCCAGCCCGGGCGCCGGCGGACCAGCTCCGGTCGCGCGGTGGCCAGCACGAGCAACGGCACCGGGCCGAGCCTGCGGTCGAGCCCCTCGACGAGGTCGAGCAGCGCCGCGTCCGCGGTCTGCAGGTCCTCGAGGACGACGACCAGCGGCCTGCGCCGCGCGAACTCCTCGATGAAGCGGATCCACGCCGCCGCCACCTGCTCGACCTCGACGGGGGCGCGGGTGCTCTCGCACAGCTCGACGAGCGGGCGCAGGCCCGACACCATCCACTCGGCCGTGCGGGCGTCGTCGGCGAGGCCGTGCACGGCGCGGGTGAGCTTGCGGAGCCCGGTCGGGCCGTCGTCGGCGGCCGAGATGCCGCAGCATTCCTTCACGACGCCGGCGAGTGGCGTGACCGGCGCGTTCCACCCGAACCGCGGTGTCCGGCCCGTGACGACCTGTGCCCGTCCCTCCACCAGGGTGCGGAACTCGCGGACCACGCGGCTCTTCCCGACGCCCGGCTCGCCGAACAGCATCACCGACTGCGGCAGCCGGGCCCGGACGACCTCCTCGACCAGCTGTGTCAGCATCGCCGTCTCGGCGGTGCGCCCGACGAACGGTCCGCTGAACGTGGCGTTCTCGTGCTCCGGTCGTACCCCGAGGACCTGACCGTCCGGGGCGTAGGCGACCGCGCCCCGGCTGGCCAGCCGGCTTGCAGCACAGACCCGCACCTCACCCGGGCCCAGGTCGGCGAGCTGCTGCAGGCAGCCGTCGACCACCTCGCCGGTCACCTCCGCGTCGCCCGCTGCCCGGGCGGTCACGAGCGCCTCGCCGGTCGCGACGGCGAACCCGGCACGCGCGCGAGGTCCCACGGGTCCGGCGCTGCCGTCGAGCCGGCGCCTGATCGAGCAGGCCGCCCGGATCGCCCGCTCGGCGTCGTCCTCGTGGGTGCGGCGCAGACCGAAGACCGCCTGCCAGGTCGTGCCCAGCCGACTGTGCAGGGTCCCGCCGAAGATGCCCACCTCCGCCTCCAGCACCGCCCGCAGTTCGCGTGCGCGCTCGGCCACCGCCTCGGGGTCGTCGTCCCGGTCCACGGGCTCCGCCCGCACCAGCAACACGCTGACCCACTTGCGCTCGTACACCGTCCCGGGACCGGCACCCGTCTCGGGCACACCAGCAGGCGTGGCCGGTTCGGCCGGGGCCGGAGTGTCCCCGGGCGCCGCAACCGGGGTGAGCACCTCGTCGTGGTGCAGGATCGCCCGCTCCAGCTCCTGCAGCTCGGGACCGGGGTCCAGCCCGTACTCGGTCCGCAGCGCGCTGCGGGCCCGACGGAACACGTCGAGGGCGTCGGTCTGGCGACCCGAGCGGTAGAGCGCCAGCATCAGCTGGCCGCACAGCCGCTCACGAGCGGGCTCGGCATCACGGGCGGCTTCGAGCTCGTGCAGGATCTCCTGGTGCCGACCGAGGGCGAGTTCGGCCTCCACACGGTCCTCGAAGGCCGCCAGCCGGGCCTTCTCCAGGGCGGCGAGCTCCGGCCAGTCCATGCCCGTCTCGGCGAGGTCGGCGAACGCAGGACCGCGCCACAGGCCCAGCCCGTCCCGCAGTGCCTGCGCGGCCCCCGCCCAGTCGCCCACGGCCAGCCGGGTCCGCCCCCACTCGGTCAGCGCCTGGAACCGCAGCATGTCGACCCGGGTCTCCGGCACCCGCAGCAGGTACCCCGGCGCCCGGGTGACCAGCTCCACCTCCACCGCGCCACTCGCGGCCTCGGCGATCCGCTGCCGCAGCCCGGACACCGCGTTCTGCAGCATCTTGCGGGCCGTCGGCGGCGGGTCCTCGCCCCACAGCGCATCGACCAGGCGGCTCGTCGCCACCGTACGGTTCGCGTTCAGCAGCAGGTAGCCCAGCGTCGCCCGCTGGTGGACCCCACCGAGCGCGAGCGCTCTACCGGCGGAGCGTAGCTCGATCGACCCCAGCACGTTGAACTGCATCCGACACTCCCGACGCGAACTCCGATGTACCCGATGACGGTCCGGGACGGACGGCACTCGGGCCGGTGGTCCCGGTGCCGGCACATCGCGCGTGGGTCGACATCGCGTCGGTCCTCTCGTCGGCCGTCGTCGCGGCCGTGCTCCCGGGCGCGCGAGGACACGATAACGGCCCGTCCCCCATTCGTGGCCGCCCGACGACGACAATCCCGGATCGCGGAACACCAGGGAATGTGACCGGACAATGTCGATAGGGGTCGGTAGGGGCCCGGACAGGGGTTTCGTCGCCGTCCGCTCACGTAGCGTCGGCGCAAATCCAGCCCCTCGTCCCGCCGAGCCGAGTTCTCGACTGGGCCGCCGGCACCCTTTCCCGCACGAGGAGACCACCGACCGTGTCCATTCGACGCGCCACACTCGGCGCGGGCGCCGCCCTGGCAGCCATCGCCGTTCTGCTCAGCGCCTGCTCGACCGGCCCGGCGGCGAGCGGGACGCCCCCGACCGGCGAACCGGTCAGTGGCGGCAGGCTCACCTACGCCCTGAGCACCGATCCGCTGTCGTTCAACCCGTCCGGCAACAATGCCGGCAACGACTCGTGGACGGTCACCCGGCAGTTGTTCGACTCGTTGTTGTACCTCGACCCGAACAGCAAGAAGCTCGAACCGTGGCTGGCGAAGAGCTGGTCGAGCAACGCCGACGCGACGGCGTTCACCTTCGAGCTGCGTGACGACGCCACGTTCTCCGACGGGAGCAAGGTCACCGCGAACGACGTCAAGGCGACCTTCGACGACCTGGTCGCGAACAAGGCGAAGAGTCCCGGCACGGCAAGCTTCTTCAGCGGCTACCGGACCACCGACGCGGTCGACGCCGACACCGTGACGGTCCGGTTCTCCACACCGAACGCCGCGTTCCCCGCCAACACGGCGGGCGTGATGCTCGGCATCGTGTCGCAGGCGACGACGAGGATCCCCTACGACGAGCGCGCGACCGGCAAGGGCGTGGTCGGCTCGGGTCCGTTCGTCCTGCAGAACTACACCAAGGACGTCTCCACCACCCTGGTGCGGCGGCCCGACTACGCGTGGGCACCCGCCGGGTTCGCCACCACCGGGGCAGCGCACCTGGACGCGATCGACTTCACGGTCGTGCCCGAGTCGACGGTCCGGTCGGGCAGCCTGACCTCCGGCTCGGTCGATGTGATCAACGGTGTCGACCCGACGGCGGTGGGCGAGCTGGAAGGGGCGGGCACCGTGGTGAGCCGCTCCACGCCGGGCTACGTCAACGGCCTCTACTTCAACGTGTCCCGGCCCGCGACGGGTGACCTCGCCGTGCGGCGGGGCATCGCCCACGCCGTGGACGCCGGGCAGATCCGCGACACCGCGGTGACCGACGAGTTCGCGGTGGGCACCAGCATCCTGTCCGCGGCGACCCCCGGGTGGTCCGACCAGAGCTCGTGGTTCGGGTTCGACGCGGCCGCGGCCGGGCGCGACCTGGACTCCGCCGGGTGGGTTGCCGGCCCGGACGGCATCCGGGCGAAGGACGGGAACCGGCTGTCCCTGAAGCTGATCTACATGAACACGTCGGGCCAGACCCAGAGCGCGGTCGAGGTGCTGCAGCAGCAGCTCCGCGCCGCGGGCGTCGAGCTCGTGCTCTCGGGTGGGGCGGCGCCGGACTTCCTGGCCGCCTGGCAGAGCGGCGCGTTCGACGCGGCGTGGATCGCCGGCGGCGCGTCGGACCCGGACATCCTGCGCACCGTGTACTCCGCGAGCGGCACCAACTTCTACAAGGTGAAGGACCCGACCCTCGACGGCCTGCTGACCCGCCAGCTCGCCTCCGTCGACCAGGCCGTCCGCTTCGGGGTGCTCGCGGACGTGCAGAAGCGGATCGCCGAGCAGTACTACCAGGTCCCGGTCTACGAGAACACCGGGATCGTCGCCACCACCAGGGGTGTGCACGGCGTGGTGCTCGGCGCGGACTCGCGGCCCGACCTGCTGGTCGGCGCCTGGAAGGACCCCACCTGAGCGATCACCGGCTCCCGCCCGCACGGGAGCCGGTGATCCCCTGACGGTCACGAACTGGGAGCGCTCCGTTTGACTCGCTACGTCCTGGGCCGCCTCGGGCAGGCCCTGCTGGTGGTCTGGGCCGCCTACACCATCACCTTCGCGGTGCTCTACGTGCTGCCCGGGGACCCGGTGACCCTGATGGCGGGCACGGGCGTCGGGTTCCTCACCCCAGCCCAGCTCGACGGTCTGCGCCACGAGTACGGGTTCGACCGTCCACTCGTCGTCCAGTACGCGACCCGCCTGGGCGCCGCGGCCGTCGGGGACTGGGGGCACTCGGTCGTCAGCAACCGTCCGGTGCTCGACGTGGTCGGCGAGGCCCTGCTCTCGACACTGCAGCTGACGGCCGCCGGGCTGACGGTCGCCGTCGTCGGCGGGACCGTGCTGGCGCTGGTGACCGTCGGGACGGGTCGGCGGTGGCTCGCCCAGCTGCTCGGCGTGCTCCCGCCTCTCGGGGTCGCGGTTCCGGCCTTCTGGTTCGGGCTGCTGCTCATCCAGTGGTTCGCCTTCGGCATACCGCTGTTCCCCGCGTTCGGTGCGCAGGGCCCCGCCTCGCTGGTGCTGCCGGCGGTGGCGCTGGCCGTCCCGACCGGCGCCACGATCGCCCAGCTGCTGACCCGCAGCCTCGACGCCACGCTGGCCGAGCCCTACATCCACACCATCCGCGCCCGCGGCGCCGGAACCGGCCGGGTCCTGCTGCGGCACGCCCTGCGCAACGCCGCTCTGCCGACCGTGACCATGACCGGGCTGATCGTCGGCGGGCTGCTGTCGGGGGCGGTGGTCGTGGAGACCGTGTTCTCCCGGCCCGGTCTGGGCCGGGTCGTGGCACAGGCCGTCGAGCAGCAGGACGTGGCGGTGGTGCAGGGCGTCGTCGTCCTCGCCGCGATCGTGTTCGTGCTGACCGGGTTGGTGGTCGACCTGCTCTACCCGGTCCTCGACCCCCGGATCCGGGTCGCCGGCCGACGGCCGGCCCGTTCGGTGCCGGGAGGTGCGGCATGACGCTCGCCCTCGAGGATCCCCCCGTCACGGCACCGCAGCGACCGGCCGGGGGACGCCATCGTCGCCGGCCGCCGATGGGCCTGGTCCTCGCCTGCGGATGGCTGCTCGCGGTCGCGGTCGCGGTGTTCGTCCCGCACCTGCTCGCTGCGGGGGACCCACTCGCCGGAGTGCCGGCGCTGAAGCTGGAACCTCCCTCGGCCGAGCACTGGCTGGGCACCGACGCGGTGGGGCGGGACCTCTACACCCGCGTGGTGCACGGCACCGGGCTCACGATGCGCACGGCGGTGCTCGCGGTGGCGATGGGCGTGCTGTTCGGCTCCGCGCTGGGGCTGCTGGCCGGGCTGGCGGGCGGGGCCGTCGACATCGTCGTCATGCGGGTGGTGGACGTCCTGTTCGCCGTGCCGGGGATCCTGCTGTCGCTCGCGCTGATCACCGTGCTCGGCGTGGGTACCGCCGCGGTCGCGTTCGCCGTCTCGCTCGGCAGCATCGCGGGCATCGCCCGGGTCCTGCGGTCGGAGGTCCTCAAGGTACGGACCTCCCCCTACATCGAGGCCGCGCAGGTCAGCGGGAACCGGCCGCTGCGGCTCACCCTGCGCCACGTCCTCCCCAACGCCGTCACCCCACTGCTCGCCCTCGCCGCCCTCGAGCTCGCCGCCGCCATCCTGTCCGTGTCCGCGCTCGGCTTCCTCGGTTACGGCGCCCAGCCCCCCGCCCCGGAGTGGGGGGCCATGGTCGCCGCCGGTCGCGACTCCCTCCGCACGGCGTGGTGGCTCACCACCTTTCCCGGCCTGGCGATCGTGGCCACCGTGCTGGCCGCGAACCGGCTGTCGCTGCTCGTCGGACGGAGACCGCGATGAACCCGGTGCTGACGGTCGAGGGTCTCGCGGTCCGCTACGGGTCCGTCGAGGCCGTGCGCGGCGTGTCCTTCCACGTCGACCCGGGTGAGACGGTCGCGCTCGTGGGCGAGTCCGGCTCGGGCAAGTCCACCCTGGCCCACGCCGCGCTCGGACTGCTGCCCCCGGGGGCGGCGGTCACCGCCGGACGGGTCGTGGTTCGCGGCACCGACCTCGCCGCGTCGGACGACCGTGAGCTGCGCCGGCTGCGGGGCCGCACCGTGGCCCTCGTCCCCCAGGACCCCGGCGCGTCGCTCGATCCCGTCATGCGGGTCGGACGGCAGGTCGCCGAGGTCCTGGAGATCCACGGTCTCGCTACGGGGCGCGCAGCCGCGGCCCTCGCCCGGGAGGCGCTCGCCCGTGCCGGACTCGATCCGGACCGGGTCGCGCACCGGTACCCGCACGAGCTGTCCGGGGGGATGCGCCAGCGGGTCCTCATCGCGGCCGCGCTGGCCGGGGGCCCGGCGCTGATCGTGGCCGACGAGCCCACCAGCGCGCTGGACGTGACGGTCCAGAAGCAGATCCTCGACCATCTCGCGGCCCTGACTGCGCAGAGCGGCACCAGCCTGCTGCTCGTCACCCACGACCTCGCGGTCGCCGCCGAGCGCGCGGACCGGGTGCTGGTGATGCGGGCCGGAGAGCTCGTCGAGTCCGGCCATCCCGCCCAGGTGTTCGACGCTCCGCGCCACCCCTACACCCGCGAGCTGGCCGCCGCCGCACCGCGGCGCGACGGCGTGAGCGAGCGTGTCGGTCGCGACGCCGACGAGCCGCCGCTCCTGGTGCTCGACGGGGTCGGCAAGACCTACCCGTCCCGCACCGGCCGGGCGGCCGAGCGACCCGCGGTCGAGGCGCTGGACCTCACCGTCTCCCGCGGGCGCACCCTTGCGCTGGTCGGCGAGTCCGGTTCCGGGAAGACGACCGTCGGACGGCTGGTGCTGCGGCTGGTCGACGCCGACACCGGCCGGATCACCCTCGACGGTCTCGACGTCACCACCACCCGTGGGCCCGAGCTGCGCGCGCTGCGCCGCCGGGTCCAGCTCGTGCAGCAGAACCCGTTCACGGCGCTGAACCCGCGCCTGACCGTCGAGGCGATCATCGCGGACCCGTTGCACGCGCACCGCATCGGCAGCTCCGCCGATCGTCGACGACGTGCGGCCGAGCTCGCCGACGTCGTGCACCTCCCCGCCGACGCCCTCCACCGGCGGGCTGCGGAGCTCTCCGGCGGTCAGCGCCAGCGGGTGGCCGTCGCGCGGGCCCTCGCCCTCGACCCCGAGCTCGTCGTCCTCGACGAACCGGTCTCGGCACTCGACGTGTCCGTCCAGGCACGCATCCTCGATCTGCTCTCCGGGCTGCAGCGTGACCGGGGCATCGGCTACCTGTTCATCACCCACGATCTCGCCGTCGCGCGCGAGATCGCCCACGACGTCGCCGTCATGCGCACCGGCCGTCTCGTCGAGCACGGGCCTGCCGCGACGGTCCTGTCCGACCCGCAGGACGCCTACACCAGGGCGTTGCTCGATGCGGTCCCCGATCCCCGTCGCCACCGGCCGGTGACGACGCCGTCCCACCCCTGAGGAGTGCACCCGTGCCCGACACAGCCGATGATGCCGCCTGGTGGGAGAAGGTCGCTCGCTCCTTCGCCGAGGACCTGCCCGACACCGACGGAGCCGCTCGTCGCCGGCACGCCGTGGCCGCACTCGCCGACAACGGCCTGACCACCCTGCTCGGTCCCGCCCGCCACGGCGGCGCGGAGCAACCGTGGCGCGTCGCGCACCGGGTCGTCCGTGAGATCGCACGCGTCGACCCCACCATCGCCGAGCTGCTCGGACGCCACTACGTCTGGTACTGGATCGCCGAGTTCATCGGCACCGACGAGAAGATCGACCACATCGGTGAGGTCTCCACCCGGAGCAGGTGGTTCTACTGCGGCGCGTCCGACCCCTGCGCCGCGGAGCTCACCGTCGTCGACGACGGCGAGGCCATGCTCTTCGACGGCCGCATCGCACCCGCCGTGGGCGCCGACGTCTCGACGATCACCATTCTGCAGGGCGCCCGCTCCGACGTGGCGACACCGATCAGCGCTCTCGCCTACACCTCCCACCCGGGGATCAGCGTCCCGGGTCACGATGGCGCCCGCATCGAGGTCAGCGACGCGGACATCCCCTGGACCGGTGCCCTGGGACACGTGGACAAGCGGTTCGAGCCCCGCCCCTACAACGGGCTGCTGGCCCCCACCCTCGACCTCGTCCTGCTCGACATCGCCCTCGCCGCCCGCACGACCTACGGCACGACCGCCGCCACCGCCGCCGCGATACGACGGGCCGACCAGGCCGTCGAGCAGGCCCAGCGCCTGCACGACCGCCGTCGCGGTGTCACCGACGCCGAGGTCCGCGCCCAGGCCGTCCAGGTCTCCGAACTCACGGTCGCCGTCGGCGCCCTCCCCGGCCCGGCGGGCGTCCGCTCCGGAGGCCCCCGATGATTCCTCTGTCCCTGCTCGACCTCGCCCCGGTCGGTGAGGGGCAGTCCCCGGAACGGGCACTCGCCACCACCGTCGACCTCGCCCGCCGCGCCGACCGGCTCGGCTTCACCCGGTTCTGGGTCGCCGAGCACCACGGCATGCCCGGCATCGCGAGCTCCACCCCCGAGGTACTCATCGCCGCCATCGCCGCACGGACCCGCACCCTGCGCATCGGTTCCGGAGCCGTCCTGCTCTCCGGGCGGCAGCCACGGGCCGTCGCCGAGGCGTTCGGGGTCCTCGCAGCCCTGTACCCCGGCAGGATCGATCTCGGTGTCGGGCGGGGCGGCGGCACCACGGTCTCCCTCGACGCGCAGCTCGACCAGCTCGGCGGCCATCTGACCGACCCGCTCGGATCGGCCCTGCCGCACGCGAGCGCCCCCGCCGAGGTCTGGCTCGTGGGCTCGAGCGTCGCCAGCGCACTCGTCGCCGCCGAGCGGGGTCTCCCGTACGCCTTCGCACACCACTTCTTCGGCCCCACCGACGCCGTCCGGGCGCTGGAGACCTACCGGAGCAACTTCCGTCCGGGGCCCACCCGCTCCGTCCCGCACGCCATGCTCACCGTCCACACCGTCTGCGGCGAGGACGACGCCCACGCCCGGTGGCTCGTCGCCCCTGCGCTCGCACCCGCGCTCGGTGTCGCGGGGCTCGGCCCTCGGAGCCCGTTCCCCGCTCCCGACGTGGCGGCCGCCCTGCCCTGGACCTCCGACCAGCTCGACGACGCCGCCCGGCTGCTCGACGAGCAGGCCGTCGGTTCGCCGGCGACGGTGCGACGACGCCTGCACGCACTGGCCGAGACCACCGGGGCGGACGAGCTCATGCTGACCTCCAACCTGACCGACGGCGAGGACAAGCTGGGCAGTCTCGGCCGCATCGTCGCCGCGCTCGGCGAGGGCGACCGCATCCGCTCCGCCGTGGCCGGTCCGTCGCGATGACCACGACCGTGCTCGACCCCGAGCTCCTGGGGAGCCCATCGACCACCTACCGGGCCGGACTGATCGGGTCCGGCATCACGACGTCCGCCTCACCCCTGCTGCACGAGACCGAGGCCGCCGCCCACGGCATCCGGGCGGCGTTCGCCCTCCTCGATCTCGACGAACTCGGTCACGGTGTCGAGGTCCTGGGCGGTGTCCTGCGGGAGGTCCGGGCCGCGGGCTGGCAGGGGGTGACCGTCACCCACCCGGCCAAGCAGACGATCATCCCCCTCCTCGACGCGATCACCCCCGACGCGGCCGCCATCGGCGCGGTCAACACCGTCGTCTTCGACCGGGGACGGGCGATCGGTCACAACACGGACTGGTCCGGGTACGCGCGGAGCCTCCGTACCTGTCTGCCAGGGGGACTGACCGACGACGACCTGCGTTCCGTCGTGCTGGTCGGTGCCGGTGGGGCGGGCTCGGCGGTCGCCCACGCGCTGCTCTCGATCGGCGTCGCACACCTCTGGGTGGTCGACATCGACCACGACCGGGCGTCGGCGCTCGCAGCGACGCTCCGACGACGACACCGGGACCGGACCTTACGCACGGGTCGGCCCGACGACCTGCCCGCTCTGCTCACCGACGTCACCGGGATCGTGAACGCCTCGCCGGTCGGCATGACCGGCCACGAGGGACATCCGGTGCCCACGTCTGCGCTCCACCCAGGTCTGTGGGTCAGTGACATCGTCTACCGGCCACGCCGCACCGCCCTGCTGATCGGGGCCGAGCGGGCAGGCTGCCGCGTGCTGGGGGGTGGGCCGATGGTCGTGCTGCAGGCGGCGGACGGGTTCGAGGTCCTCACCGGCCGACGGGCCGACGCCGACCGCATGCTGAGGCGGTTCGAGGCGACTCACCCGTGAGAGGTCAGTGGGTCCCGTCGTAGTCGAGGCGGGACACCTGGATGTGCGTCTGGTGCCGCTTGGCCCAGTCGGTGAGCAGCGACAGGGTCTGCGCGAGCTCCCGGGCCGCCTCGGTCAACCGATACTCCGTCCTGGGCGGCACCGTCGCGTACACCGTGCGGGTCAGCAACCCGTCCCGCTCGAGGTTCCGCAACGTCAAGGTCAGCATCCGTCTGCTGATGCCCGGGATGCCGCGCTCGAGCTCGGTGAAGCGCGCGACCTCCTCCGCGCCGATGAGCGTGAGGACGCCGATCGCCCACTTCCCGCTGACCCGGTCCAGGACCTCGTTCAACGGGCACATATGGCGGACGGCGTCATGCCCGCCGGCCGGCCCGGTCCGACCGCTCTGGTCGGCCGCCGCCTCGTGGTCACTACTCGACACCTCTGTAATTGTACGTAACCAAGCGGCGGATCCACAGCAGAACGAGGCAATCATGGCGATCACGACGACGTCGTCGCCTACCACCTCACAGGGTCCGAATGCCCTGCTGGAGCTGACAACAGCGCCGACGCACGCATGGTCGGACGGTTCGGAAGCCGGGACAGCGCAGGCTGATCGTCCACGTCCCCCTCCACGAGATCGCGCCACCTGCAGAAGTGCAGGAACCCGGGTCACGTCCTGGGATCGACGTGCACGATACTGCTCTCGCTCATCAGAGCAGCCTGCCGAGAGTTCGGGCTACCGCGACCCAGCGGCAACTAGAGCGTGTCTCCTAAAGCCCGTAGCCAGGTGATGATCGCCTTCAGCACGACTCCGCCACGGAAGGTCAGGGCGAGTTTGTCGTAGCGGGTCGCCAGGCCGCGCCACTGCTTGACGTCACAGAACCCGCGCTCGACGACGTTGCGGCCGCGGTAGTCGACACGGTCGAACGCGGGTGGTCGACCGCCGCGCGAACCTCGCCGTTTCCGATGCCCTTGCTGGTCAGCAGGCTCGGGAATGACCGCGACGATCCCGCGCTCACGCAGATGCCGGCGGATCGCACGCGAGGAGTAGGCCTTGTCTGCGCGGACCCGCTCCGGGCGAGTCCGCGGACGACCGGGGCCGACCCGGTCGATACGCAGATGACTCATCAGGTGCACAAACATCGGGGCGTCACCGCCCTGGCCGGGACCGACGAGCACGACCAGCGGACGGCCGCGGCCGTCAACGAGCTGGTGGATCTTCGTGCCGAGCCCGCCGCGGGACCGACCGAGTGCGTGATCGTCGGGCTCCACGCGCAGATTCTTGTAGTTCGATCCTGCCCCCTGTGTCCCGCTTGAGGGTCGCGGCGTGCTGATGAGCACGAATGATCGACGAGTCCACCGACACCGCCCAGTCCACCAGCCCCGCGGAGTCGGCATCGGCCGGCAGAGCTGCGAGAACCCGATCCCAGGTGCCGTCACCGCAGTAGCGGCGATGCCGCTTCCACAACGTCTGCCAGGGCCCGAACTCGGTCGGAACGTCACGCCAGGCCAACCCGCAGCGGAACCGGTAGATGATCCCCTCGACCACCCGGCGGTGATCGGCGAACGGGCGATCCGGCAGACCGTCCGAGGTCGGCAACAACGGCTCAAGCCTCGCCCACTGGGCATCGTTCAGGACAGCTCGCCGCGACACCCGACGATCATCCCGCAGTCCCGAGCGACCAGATTAGGAGACACGTCCTAGTCGAATATCCCGGCCCCGGGGACCGCTTCGCCGAGCTGGCGCCGCGCGCGATGCCCGACTGATGCGCGTCGCGCTGCTGCAGGTGCCCTCGCACCCGCGCGGGGTCGCCGCGAACGTGGCGCGGCTGGCGGCGGCCTGCACCAGGCGACGCCGACCTCGTCGTCACCCCGGAGATGTTCCTGACCGGTTACGACATCGGCGCGGACGCGGTGCGCGCGCTCGCCGAGCCGACCGACGGCCCCACCGCGGCGGCCGTCGCCGCGATCGCCGCCCGGACCGGCACCGCGGTGCTCCACGGCCATCCCGAGTGGGTCTGCAACGACGTGTTCAACGCCGTGACACTGGTCGGTCCGAACGGTGTCCGGCTCGCCGGGTACCGCAAGACCCACCTCTGCGGCGAGCTCGACCGGACCTGCTTCACCGCCGGTGCCGGCCCACCCGCCGTCTGCGCTGGAACGGCTGGGGCCTGGGCCTGCTGGTCTGTTACGACGTCGAGCTCCCCGAGACCGTCCAGTCACTCGCACTGGCCGGGGCGGACGCGGTCCTCGTTCCGACCGCGAACATGCTCCCCCACGACCACGTCCCGCCGGTGCAGGTCTACGTGGCCTACGCCAGCTACTGCGGGACCGAGGGTTCGCTGACCTACGGCGTGCCGTCCTGTGTGGCCGGACCGGACGGTGGCGTCGCCCGCGCCGGACGGGGTGCGCGCCGAGCTGGACCGGGGCACGCTCACCTCGCGGCGGGCGCACCCCTTACCTGGCCGACCGGCGGATCACCAGGTGGGGACCTCGAAACCGGGGACGATCGACTGCATGTACCCGGTGTCGTTCCGGTTGCGGATGCCGCACCGCAGGTACTGCTCGTGCAGTGCCCCGAGCCGGTCTGCGTCGAGTTCGACGCCCAGGCCGGGCGTGATGGGGACGGTGAGCGCGCCCTTCTCGAAGGAGAACACCCCGTCGACGATCACGTCCTCGGCCGGGTCCTTCCACGGCCAGTGGGTGTCGCAGGCGTAGGTGACCTCCGGGGTCGCGGCCGCGAGGTGGGTCATCGCGGCGAGGCTGATCCCGAGGTGGCTGTTGGAGTGCATGGACAGCCCGATCCCGAAGGTGCCCGCGATCCGTGCCAGCGACGCCGAGCGCCGCAGTCCGCCCCAGTAGTGGTGGTCGGAGAGGATCACCCCGACCGCGTTCTGCCGCAGTCCGGGTTCGAGGTGGTCGAAGGCGACGACGCACATGTTGGTCGCCAGCGGCTGCGGCACCTGCGTCGCGACCTCGGCCATCGCCGGGATGCCCTTGGCCGGGTCCTCCAGGTACTCCAGGGTGTCACCGAGTTCGCGCCCGACCCGGACGGAGGTTGACACTGACCAGGCGGCGTTCGGGTCCAGACGCAGCGGGAGGCCCGGGAACTCGTCGGCCAGCGCCCGGATCGCGGCGATCTCGGCGTCCGGCTCGAACACCCCGCCCTTGAGCTTGATCGCGGTGAAGCCGTAGTCGTCGATCATCGTTCGGGCCTGGGCGACAATCCCGGCCGGGTCGAGCGCGGCGCCCCAGGCGTCGGCCTCGCCGCCGGGGTGGGCGTCCCATTTGTAGAACAGATACGCCGAGTAGTCGACGCGGTCCCGGACGGCCCCGCCGAGCAGTGCCGACACCGGGCGACCCGTCTCGCGGCCCTGCAGGTCGAGCAGGGCGACCTCGAACGGGGACAGCACCCGGTCCGCGATCCCGGTACTGATCATGCCGCCGGTGCCGCCGCTGTCGTGCCCGGCCTCGCCCTCCAGGGTGCTGCGGACCGTCCGCTCCAGGGCGTGCACGTCCCACACGTCGAGGCCGACGACCCGGTCCGCGACCTGGCGGACGCGGTCGAGGTGGGCGGCGTCGGCGTAGGTCTCGCCCAGCCCGGTCAGGCCCTGGTCGGTGTGGACCTGCACGACGGCGCGGATCGCGTACGGCTCGTGCACGCCGACGTTGTTGAGTAACGGCGGGTCGCGGAAGGCGACCGGCGTGACGGTGACCGAGCTGATGCGGTGCGGGGCTGCCATGTTCATCGTGTCTCCTCGGGACGGGCGACGGCAGGGGTGGGCCGGCGGGGACCGGGCGCGGTCAGGATGCGCCGGACTGCGGAGCGGCGGCCGGGGTGGTGGCCGGGGTGGCGGGCAGTCCCTCGCCCGCCTCAGCCCGCGGCACGGCGCGGATCAGCAGGCACAGGCCCGCCGCGAGCACCGAGGCGATCGACAGGCCGTACATGGCCAGGTCGGTGCTGCCGGTGTTCTCCTCGATCAGGCCGAACGCCGTCGGGGCCACGAACCCGCCGAGGTTCCCCAGCGAGTTGATCAGCGCGATACCCGCCGCGACGACCGACAGCGGCATGGCCTGCTGGGCGATCGGCCAGAACTGGGAGGCCGCGCACTTGAAGGCGACGGCGGCGACACCGATCATCACCACACCCAGGATCGGGGTGCCCAGCGTCGAGACGAACGTGGAGACTGCGGCGAGCAGCATCATCACGGGCACCCACGGGCGCCGCACGCCGGTCCGGTCGGTGTAGCGGCCCAGGAGCAGCATCGCGACCAGCGCGAAGATCCACGGAACGGCCGAGATGAGGCCGATGCTGAAGTCGGACAGGTCGCCGATCTTGTCGACGATGCTCGGCAGCCAGAACGTGACGGCGTAGCCGTTCAGCGTCATCGCGAAGAAGATCAGGCACAGCAGCAGGACCTGCGGCTGCAGGGCCAGGCGGATCTTCGACACCGTCGCCGAGCCCGCCGAGTTCGTCCGACGGACGTCGTCGGCCGCCACGGCCGCAGCCAGCGCCTGCTTCTCCCCGGCGCTGAGCCAGCGGGCGTCGTCGACCTTGGAGACGAGCTTGATCAGCGCGTAGAACCCGACGAGGACCGACGCCACGCCCTGGACCACGAACATCCACTTCCAGCCCGCCACCCCGGCGACGCCGTCGAGCTCCAGGAGCCCGCCGGAGATCGGTCCGGTGAGAATGTAGGCGGTCGACGAGCCGCCGAGGAAGATCGCGACCGCACGTCCGCGGTAGCGGTCGGGGAGCCAGCGGGTCAGGTAGAACATGACCCCCGGGAAGAAGCCCGCCTCGGCCACGCCGAGCAGGAACCTGCCGATGTAGAAGCTGGTCGGGCCGGTCACGAACGCCATCGCGAAGGTGACGACGCCCCAGCTGACCATGATCCGGGCCAGCCACACGCGGGCCCCGAACCGCTCCAGCAGCATGTTGCTGGGCACCTCGAAGATCGCGTACGCGATGAAGAACAGGCCGGCGCCCAGACCGTAGGCGGCCGCACCGATGCCGAGGTCGGCCTCCAGGTGCTTCTGCACAAACCCGATGTTGGTCCGGTCCATCTGGTTGATCACCAGCATGACGACCAGCAGCGGCATGGCCCGCCGGAAGAACTTCGCCACGGCGCTGCGGAGCTCGGCGGGGTCGTCGGCTACCTCAGTCGGCGGCGTGGGTGATGACCTCATGAATTCCTCACATCTGTGGAAGGAAACGTGCGGGTTCCGCTCGATTCGCGGTCGACGCTAGATGTGGCGTGCAATACTCGTACAGAACTCGTTCTGCATTGAGCCATGCTGTCTCGGCATCGCTGTGTGCCGCGGGCGGAGCGCCACGATTTGCACACGGTCAGTCACAGCCGTACTTGATACCTTCACGGCATGAGTTTCACGCTGGAGCAGTTGCGCGGCTTCGTCACCGTCGCCCGCGAGCTGCACTTCGGCCGGGCCGCGACCCGGCTGCAGATGACCCAGCCACCGTTGAGCAGGCAGATCCAAAAACTGGAACGGACCGTGGGGGCTCAGCTGCTCGAACGCGACAACCGCAACGTCGCACTCACGCCGGCGGGCGAGGTCTTCCTCGCCGAGGCCCGCCGACTGCTCGCGCTGGCAGACGCTGCACCAGACCTGGCCCGCCGGGTCTCCGCCGGGTCGGCCGGGCTGCTGCGTATCTCGTTCACCGCCGCGTCGACGTTCGGCGGGCTGGGCGCGCTGCTGAACGCGCTGTCCGTCGGGCTGCCGGAGGTCGAGCTGGCACTGTCCGAGCGGGTGACCCGCGACCAGGTCGCGGATCTGCACAACGAGCGGATCGACCTCGGGGTTGGGCGACCACCGGTGGATCCCGACGCATTCGGCTCCCGCCTCCTGCACCGCGAGGCTATGCTCGTCGCACTGCCCACCGGGCACCCGCTGCTGGGGGCCGGGCGACCGCTGACGGCGGCCGACCTCGCCAATGAGCCACTGATCATGCACTCGCCGCTGGAAGCGCGGTACTTCTACGACCTGATCGTCCGCCTGCTCCACGTCGACCATCGGTGCGTGGTGCACACCGTCGGTCAGATCCTCACCATGCTGTGGCTGGTCGAGGCGGGCCGCGGGCTGGCCTTCGTGCCCGCCTCGGCCCGCCGCCTCGGCATCGACGGCGTCGCGTTCGCCGAGCTGGCCGTGCCCGCCGACGTGCCCGCCGACCCCGTCGAGCTGCACCTGATCTGGCGCCGGGACTCCCGCAACCCGGCCCTGTGGTCGGCCCTGCGACTCCTCGAATCCCATTCCTCCGAGGCATCACACGATGCCTAATCGGTTCTGTACAGCATCACCGACGGTTCCTAGCGTGGGTCGTACCGTGCCCCGCACCGCCGTTCCCGGGCGGTGCGCACCCCAGAAGCGAGGACGAAACGCCGTGGCGACGATGCATCCTGACGAGCTGGCCGGCCGTGTGGCGTCCGGTCTGCTGTCGTTCCCCGTGACCCACTTCGACGACGCGCTGCAAGTCGACGAGGCCCGTTACCGCGAGCACCTCGACTGGCAGGCGGGCTACGACGTGGCCGGCCTGTTCGCCGCGGGCGGCACCGGCGAGGGCTTCTCCCTCACCCCGGCCGAGATCGACCGGGTCGTGCGGATCGCCGTCGACGAGGTCGGCGGACGGGTCCCGGTCCTCGCCCCCGCCACCGGCGGCACGGCGGCCGCCGTCGCCCAGGCCCGCGCCGCGCAGGACGCGGGCGCCGACGGTCTGCTGCTGCTCCCGCCGTACCTGACCGAGGCCTCCCAGGACGGGCTGGCCGCCCACGTCAACGCCGTCTGCGCCGCCACCGACCTGGGTGTGATCGCCTACAGCCGGGCCAACGCCGTACTGGAGGACCTCACCGTCGCCCGGATCGCCGAGCGCAACGCGAACCTGATCGGGCTCAAGGACGGCGTCGGCGACATCGAACGGATGACCCGCACCTACGCCCGGCTCGGCGACCGCCTGGTCTACGTCGGCGGACTCCCCACCGCCGAGACCTTCGCGCTGCCGCTGCTGCAGCTGGGCGTGTCGACCTACTCCTCGGCGCTGTTCAACTTCCTGCCGGAGTTCGCGCTGCGCTTCTACGCCGCGGTCCGGGCCCAGGACCGCACCGAGGTCTACCGTCTGCTCAACACCTTCGTGCTGCCGTACACCGTGCTGCGCGACCAGCGGAGGGGTTACGCCGTCTCGATCGTCAAGGCCGGGCTCACCGCGGTCGGGCGCGACGGCGGCCGCGTCCGCCCCCCGCTGACCGACCTGACCGACGCCGAGCGCGACGAGCTGGCGACCCTGATCGACGCCGTCGTGCCCGCCGCACACGCCGCCTGAACCCCGGCGTGACCCCCTGCTGGAGGAGAAACCCGTGACCGACGTCGTGAGCATTGATCCGCGCACCGGCGCGGCCGTCGAGACCGTCACCACCGAGACCACCCCCGACCAGGTCGACGCGCTGGTCGCCGCCGCCGCAGCAGCCGCGCCCGGGTTGGAGGCGCTGGGCCGCACCGGTCGCGCCGAGCTGCTCGACACCCTCGCCGACGCGCTGGAGGCGCGCCGTGAGGACGTCGTCGCCGTCGCGGACCGCGAGACCGGGCTGGGCCCGGGCCGGTTGAACGGCGAGCTCACCCGCACCTGCTTCCAGCTGCGTCTGTTCGGCGAGGTGCTGCGCGAGGGTTCGTACGTCGAGGCCACCGTCGACCACGCCGGGGACACCCCGATGGGGCCGCGCCCCGACCTACGCCGGATGCTCGTCCCCCTGGGCCCGGTCGCCGTGTTCGGCGCGAGCAACTTCCCGCTCGCCTTCTCCGTACCCGGCGGCGACACCGCCGCCGCGCTCGCAGCGGGCAACCCGGTCGTGATCAAGGCGCACGGCTCGCACCCGGCCACCTCGCAGCTGTGCGCGGAGATCCTGGCTGCGGCCGCCACGAAGGCGGGCGCGCCCGACGCCACGACCGGGATCGTCCACGGTCTCGCCGCCGGGGCCGCGCTGGTCGCCGCCCCTCAGATCCGCGCGGTCGGGTTCACCGGCTCGCTGACCGGCGGGAAAGCCCTCATGGAGATCATCGAACGGCGGCCGGAGCCGATCCCGTTCTTCGGCGAGCTGGCCAGCCTCAACCCGGTCCTCGTCACCCCGGCCGCGGCCGCCGAGCGGGCGGCCGCCCTGGGGACCGGCCTGGTGGGCTCGTTCACCCTGGGCGGCGGCCAGTTCTGCACCAAGCCCGGTCTCACGCTGCTGCCCGCGGGCCCCGACGGCGACGCCGTGCTGGACGCCATGGCGGGCGCCGTGCGCGACGCCGCCGCGCCGGTGCTGCTCAACGCCGGGATCGCACAGGGCTACCGGACGCTGTCCGAGCGCCTGCGCGGGCTGCCGGGCGTCACCACCGTCGCCACCGGGACCACCGGGGAGGACACCGGCGGCTTCACCGCCACACCCCTGCTGCTGGCCGCGAACGGGCTGCCCGACGGCCTGACCGAGGAGTGCTTCGGCCCGCTCGGTGTCGTCGTCCGCTACGACGGTGCCGACGAGCTGTTCGCGCTGCTCGCGGCGCTGCCGTCGTCACTGACCGCCACCGTGCACCGCGGTACGGGCGAGACCGAGCTGCCCGGCGCCGTCTCGGCCGCGCTACGGCCGCGGGCGGGCCGGATCCTGTTCGACGGGTTCCCGACCGGGGTCGCGGTGTCCTGGGCCCAGCACCACGGCGGTCCGTGGCCGTCGACCAACACTCAGCACACCTCGGTCGGCACCACCGCAATCCGGCGCTTCCTGCGCCCAGTGACCTGGCAGGACGCACCTGCCGAGCTGCTTCCCACCGAGCTGGTCGACGGGCCGATCGACCTCCCCCGCCGGATCGACGGCGTGCTGGTCCTGCCGTGAGTGGAGCCACGATCGCGGCGGTGCGGGCGGTGCCCGTCGCCGGGCACGACAGCATGCTGCTCAACCTCAGCGGGGCGCACGGGCCGTTCTTCACCCGCACGGTCGTCGTGATCACCGACTCCGACGGCCGCACCGGGCTCGGCGAGGTGCCCGGCGGGGAGGCGATCCGGGCCACCGTCGAGGACGCGGCCGAACTGCTGGTCGGCGCACCGGTGGTCCGCTACGGCTCACTGCTGCACGCCGTCGCGGGCCGGTTCGCGGGCCGCGACGCGGGCGGGCGCGGCCTGCAGACCTTCGACCAGCGGGTCACCGTGCACGCGGTGACCGCGCTGGAGTCGGCGCTGCTGGACCTGCACGGCCAGGCCCTGGGCGTGCCGGTGTGCGAGCTGCTTGGCGAGGGCCGCCGCCGCACCGACGTCCCGGTGCTCGGCTACCTGTTCTATGTCGGCGACCGCACCAGCACCGACCTGCCTTACGTCGACGGCACCGGCGCGACCGACCGCTGGGAGGCGCTGCGTCGCGAACCGGCGCTCGACGCGGACGCCGTCGTCGCACTCGCCGAGGCGGCGCAGCAGCGCTACGGGTTCGCCGACTTCAAGCTCAAGGGCGGGGTGCTCGCCCCAGAAGAGGAGTATGCGGCGGTTCGGGCGCTGGCCACGCACTTCCCCGACGCCCGCATCACCCTGGATCCGAACGGCGGCTGGCTGCTCGACGACGCCGTGCGGCTGCTGCGGGACGCACACGGCGTGCTGGCCTACGCCGAGGACCCGTGCGGCGCCGAGGGCGGCTACTCCGGCCGCGAGGTGCTGGCCGAGTTCCGCCGCCGGACCGGGCTGCCGACGGCGACGAACATGGTCGCCACCGACTGGCGCCAGCTCGCGCACGCCGTGCGGGAGCACGCCGTCGACATCCCGCTGGCCGACCCGCACTTCTGGACGATGCGCGGCGCGGTCCGCGTCGCCCAGCTGTGCGCGGACTTCGGGCTGACCTGGGGCTCGCACTCCAACAACCACTTCGACATCTCGCTGGCGATGTTCGCCCAGGTCGGGGCGGCCGCCCCGGGAGAAATCACGGCGTTGGACACGCACTGGATCTGGCAGGACGGGCAGGCGCTGACCACAGCGCCGTTCCGGATCGAGAACGGCCGGATCGCCGTGGGCGACGCCCCGGGGCTCGGCGTCACCCTCGACGAGGACGCGCTCGTCGCGGCGCACCAGCGCTACCTCGACCACGGTCTCGGCGTCCGCGACGACGCCGCGGCGATGCAGTACGTGGTGCCCGGCTGGACCTTCGACCCGAAGGCACCCGCCCTCGTGCGCTGACCCTGTGCCCCGACCGCTCGACCGCCGGGCTACATCCAGGCGGTCGAGCCGTCCGGGCGGACCGGGACCCTGCGGCGCCGGTGCACCCAGTCGTCGGGGCCTGGGGCGTGTCTCCTAACGCGCGTAGCCAGGTCACGATGGTCTTCAGGACGACCCCGCCGCGGTAGGTCAGGGCGAGTTCGTCGTAGCGGGTCGCCAGGCCGCGCCACTGTTTGACGTCGCAGAACCCGCGTTCGACGACGTTGCGGCCGCGGTAGTCCTCGCGGTCGAACGCCGGTGGCCGACCGCCGCGGGAGCCGCGGCGTTTCCGGTGTCCCTGCTGGTCAGCCGGTTCCGGGATGACCGCGACGATCCGTCGTTCGCGCAGGTGCCGGCGGATCGCGCGTGAGGAGTAGGCCTTGTCGCCGCGGACCCGCTCGGGGCGGGTCCGCGCCCGGCCCGGACCGACCCGGTCGATACGCAGGTCACTCATCAGGTGCCCGAACATCGGGGCGTCGCCGGCCTGGCCGGGACCGACGAGCACGACCAGCGGGCGGCCGTGTCCGTCAACGAGCTGGTGGATCTTCGTGGTCAGCCCGCCGCGGGACCGGCCCAAGGCGTGATCGGGCGGCTCGATCAGCCGATTCTTGTAGTTCGATCCTGCCCCCTGTGTCACGGGTGAGGGTCGCGGCGTGCTGGTGGGCGCGGATGATCGACGAGTCGACGCTGACCGCCCAGTCCACCAGACCGGCGGAGTCGGCATCGGCCAGCAGAGCTGCGAGAACGTGATCCCAGGTGCCGTCACCTGCATAGCGGCGGTGGCGTTTCCACAGCGTCTGCCATGGCCCGAACTCGACCGGGACATCGCGCCAGGCCAGCCCGCAGCGGAACCGGTAGATGATCCCCTCGACCACCCGACGGTGATCGGCGAACGGCCGTCCCGGCAGGCCGTCCGAGGACGGCAACAACGGCTCAAGCCGAGCCCACTGAGCATCGTTCAGGACAGCACGGCGCGACACCCGATGATCATCCCGCACTCCCGAACGGCCGGGTTAGGAGACACGCCCTAGCGAACGACCGGCTGAGACCGACACCGAACCCTCTTCATGACACACGACCATCGAGGCCCTCGGGACTGTCAACAGTCAGCATGTCAGCCGACGAGAATCACCGTCGGTCTCATTCAGATCTTTATCGAATCCCGCCGAGGACACAGCGCCGGTTCAGACTCCGCCGGGCGGCGAGGCAGCCACAGGTTCCCGGGTCCGCCCCCTTTACCCGACACCCACACCCGGTCGACCACCCCGAGCGCACACCCACCGCTCCGGCACCGATCTGCACCCAACCGCAGAACACCGCACGAGATTCACCCGAACGGCACAACAATCGTGGAGCAGAACCCTGACCCCATTTCGCACCGTGGAGCAGCGTGCTCCACGTTTGCTCCACACGTATCGGTCAATGATCGTGACGGCGATGACGACCGATCGGTCCATCAGCGCCCGGCTACAACTGCCGGTCACGGAGCGAGCACAACAGCCCGTGGAAAGCGTTCCAGACGGCTTCGCCGTCCCCCGCGCCCCCGGACTCGGCCAGCCACAGAGCTGACTCGTTCATCGCGCCGGAGAGCAGCCGGGTCAGCGGCTCGACGGGCTGGGACACGATCACCCCGTCGTCGACGAGCTGCTGCAGCGACTCCGCCAGGTGACGCGCGGAGGTCTGTTCGTCCAGCCGGCGCCACTCCGACCAGCCGAGGACGGCAGGCCCGTCGATGAGCATGATCCGCGACAGCTCCGGGTCGTTCGACACCGACAGGAACGCCCGGCAGCCGGCGACGAACGAGGTCCAGGGGTCCGCATCGGAGGAGACCGATGTGGACACCCGCTCGGCCACCTCCGTCTGGACCTGGGCCAGGACCTCGCGGAACAGGCCGATCTTGCCGTCGAAGCTGTGGTAGAGGGCGCCCTTGGTGACGCCCGCGGCGGCCACGATCTCGGCCAGCCCGACCGCGCCGTAGCCACGCTGCGCGAACAACGTCCGCGCCTCGTGGATCAAGGCCTTCCGCGTCTGCTCCCGTTGCCGGATCCGCACTCCGGTCATCAACCCTCCCGAACTCATGTACCGATGGTACGTGAATCTGCTACGGTCTCCTCGTACGTACCGATGGTACGCCAAATCTCCCCAAGGAGTCCCGACATGACCACCGTCGCGCCTCGCGAGCAGCGCGCCGGTACCCGCGAATGGCTCGGCCTCGCGGTACTGGCACTGCCCACCCTCCTCGTCTCGATGGACGTCAGCGTCCTGCACCTAGCCGGTCCGGCCATCACCCTGGACCTCGGCGCCACGGCACAGCAGATGCTGTGGATCATCGACATCTACGGCTTCATGATCGCCGGCCTGCTCGTCACGATGGGCAGCCTGGGCGACCGCATCGGGCGCCGGAAGCTGCTGCTCATCGGTGCGGCCGCCTTCGGCGTCGCGTCGATCGTCGCCGCCCTGGCCACCACGCCGGAGGCACTGCTGATCAGCCGGGCCGCCCTGGGCATCGCCGGCGCGACCCTGATGCCCTCCACGCTGTCGCTGATCAGCGCGATGTTCGTCGACCCGCGCCAGCGGGGCATGGCCATCGGGCTGTGGGTCACCATGTTCTCGGTCGGCATCGCACTCGGCCCGGTGATCGGTGGCGCACTGCTGCAGGTCTTCTGGTGGGGATCGGTCTTCCTCATCGCGGTCCCGGTCATGGCGCTGCTGCTCGTCGCCGGGCCGCTGCTGCTGCCCGAGTACCGCGCCCCGGAGGCGGACCCGATCGACCTGGTGAGCGTCGCCCTCTCCCTCGGGGCGATCATGCCCGTCGTCTACGGCCTCAAGGAGCTGGCCGTCGGCGGCAACACCGTCGTCGCCACGGTCGCGATCGTCGTCGGCGCGGCACTCGGCTACGTCTTCGCCCGCCGGCAGCGTCGCCTGACCACGCCGCTGATCGACCTCACCCTGTTCCGCAGCCCGGCGTTCAGCACCGCGGCGGTGGCGATGCTGATGGCGATGTTCGTCGCCGGTGGCACCTACCTCTACGTCACCCAGTACCTGCAGCTGGCCCAGGGCCAGTCCCCCATGACGGCCGGCCTCTGGCTGCTCCCCGCGGCGCTCGGCCTGATCGTGACCTCGATGGCCGCACCGGCCCTGGCCGGCCGCTTCGCCCCGGCGCACATCGTCGCCGGCGGTCTGCTGATCTCCATCGTCGGGCACCTGATGCTCGCCACGGTCGGCCCCGAGAGCGCCCTGTGGGTGGCCGTGGTCGGCTTCAGCCTGACCTACGCCGGTGGCGGTCCGCTGATCGCACTGGGCACCGACCTGATCGTCGGGTCCTCCCCGCCGGAGAAGGCGGGCTCCGCGGCCGCCGTCTCCGAGACCAGCACCGAGCTCGGCATGGCGCTCGGTGTCGCGGTGCTGGGCGCGCTCGGCACGTTCATCTACCGGACCCAGCTCGCGGACGCACCGGTCGCGGGTGGCACCGACACCTTCGCCGGCACCGTCGAGGCCGCCGGGGGGCTGCCCGGTGCCGAGGGCGCGGAGCTGGTCGCGGCCGGAACCCAGGCGTTCACCTCGGCGCTCTCGACGATCGGGCTCGTCAGCGCCGTGCTCTCCGCGGTGATGGCCGTGGCCATCGTGCTCGGGCTGCGCAGCAGGAGCTGACCGGCCCGGCCCGGGTGCGACGACCGGACACACCCGATCGTCACCATCAGGCCCGTACCGGACATACAACTCGATAGGGCCCCGATAGCCCACACACCTACCGTCGGACGTACCGAACTCACCGCCCAGACCGGGCAGGAGTCCGAGACGCCATGGAGGCGCTGTGGGGGACCTCGCGCAGGTGATGGTGGGGCAGCTGGAACCGTTGCCGAGCCGTCGTCCCGGGAACACCGGGACGACGGCCCGGACGGAGTTCCCGGAACTGCTCGGCGACCTCGTCCGGAGAGGACAGCTCTCCTACACACGGACGTCGTTCGCCGGGGGGAGCACCGTCTACCGCGGACAGCATCCCGACGAGTCGATCTACCTCGTCCTCGCGGGACGGGTGAAGACCATCGTGCACTCCCGGTCGGGCAAGATGTGCCTGCTCCGCATCTACGGAGCCGGGGAGGTCGTCGGC
Source organism: Pseudonocardia sp. TMWB2A (assembly GCF_017312135.1). Lineage (NCBI taxonomy): Bacteria > Bacillati > Actinomycetota > Actinomycetes > Pseudonocardiales > Pseudonocardiaceae > Pseudonocardia > Pseudonocardia sp. TMWB2A. Next base: position 3,294,645 of record NZ_QKQY01000002.1, on the reverse strand, counting down.
GAGCTCGCCCTCCTCGACGGGGCACGCACCGAGACGGCCGTGGCGATGGACCCGGTGGACATGCTGCGCTTCTCCGCCGAGTCGCTCTTCCGCGCCCTGGACGGACGGGTGCTCCACCGGCACCTCATCCAGCACCTCGCGGGCCGGCTGGCCGAACAGCAGACCTCGATCAGCCACCTCGTGACCGATGACAGCGAGCAACGGCTGGGGGTGACCCTGCTCGACCTCGCCGACCGGCTGGGACGCCCGGGGCCCGCCGGGGTCACCATCCACGACCGCATCACGCAGGAGGAGCTGGCGCACATCGTCGGCACCACCCGGTCACGGATCGGGTACTTCCTGCGCCGCTTCGAGGAGGCGGGAGCGGTCGAGTTCCGTACCGGGCGCGTCCTGCGGGTGCGACCGGCGGCCCTCCGCTTCTACCTCGACGCCCGAGCCGACGCCGGCTGACCGCTCCGGACCGCCGGACGCGGTCGCCACCACCACGAAGGAGCCAGCCGGTCATGACGCACACTCCCACCGGAACCGTCATCGCCCCACGACGACCGCGCAACACGGTCTGGGACTGACGCGGTGCCGCCCCCGGGGTCAGGGCGGCGGCCGCGCACCGCCCGCCGCCCCTCCGGGGGTGTCCGCACGCGCCGCCGCCAACGCGGATCGGCACCGCTGCTCCAGCAGGGGCAGGCCGCTCCCCTCGACCACCCGCAGCGCCTCGACCGCCGCCGCGGCGGCCGCGACACGGTCGCCCAGGCGCAGGTCCAGCCGACCGATCGCGAGCAGCGCGTGGGCACGCATCCGCTTCTCGCCCAGGGTCGCCGCGAGCGCGGCGGCCTGCTCGAACGAGCGCCGCGCCGCGACCGGGTCACCTCGCAGCTCCAGTGCCTCGCCCAACCCGACCATCCCGTGCAGCGCCGCCGACCGGTCGTCGACGGCGCGGGCGAAGGTGAGCACCTCGCCGAACAGCGCCTCCGCGGTCTCGCCCTCGCCACGCCGCAGGTGGACGAGCCCGCGCCGGTGGGTGATCTGCGCGGCGAGCCTGCGGTTCGGCAGGTCCTCCGCCGCGCGTGCGGCGCCGTCGATGACGGCCAGGGCCTCGTCGACCCGGCCGGTGTCCATGGCGAGCTGGGCCAGGTTGGCCAGGACGTGGGCCTCACCGGAGTGGTCGCCGTGCGAACGCAGGACCGCGAGCGCGGCCCGGGACCGCGCACCCGAACGGTCGTAGTCCCCGGTGAGCCGGTCGAGGATGGCGAGGTTGCGACCCACGAGCGCCCCGCCGTAGTCGTCGGCGAGCTGGGCGAACAGCGCCGAGGAGCGGTCGAGGTCGGCCCGCGCACTGCCGTAGTGCTGCTCGAACAGCTCGAGCGACCCGAGCGAGTAGCGGACCGCCGCCTCGCCGCGACGGTCCCCCGCCCGGACCACCGCGCTCAGCGCGGTGAGGTGGGTGGACCGCCACTCGTCGTAGAACCCGTAGGCCTCGAACAGCACGACCGCGGTGACCGCGAGGGACCAGCACTCCGTGTGCAGCCCCAGGGCCGACGCCTGGGAGACGGTGGCGACCAGTGCGGCCCGTTCCCGGCGCAGCCACACGAGCGGTTCGGCGAGCAGCCGGTCGGTGATCCGGCTGTCCAGCACCGTCCGCGGCCCGTCGCCGCGCAGCAGCAGGTCCCCGCCGTACTCGTGCAGGTGGGTCTGCTCGACCAGCCGGAGGAAGGCCTGCACGACACGGGTGATGGCCTCGACACGCCCGGATGCCGTCTCCTCGGCCATCGCCCGTTCCCGGGCGAAGAGCCGGACCAGCTCGTGCAGCCGGAACTGCCCGGACAGCGGCTCGTCCGCGTCGACGGCGACGATCTCGAGCAGGTGCAGCTCGACGAGCTCGTCGAGACGGCCCTCCGCCGTGCGGGCGTCGCAGCCCAGCAGCACCGCGCACGTCCACCCGCCGATCCGGGGGCTGTCCAGCAGCGACAGCAGCCGCAGCAGCCGGCGGGTCTCCGGGGCCAGCGACTCGTAGGTCAGCAGCAGGCTCCCCCGCACGGCCATGTCCCCGTGCTGGAGCTCGTCGAGCTGCGCCGAGTCGTCGGCCAACCGCGCGCACATGGCACGCAGGGTCCAGTGCGGCCGAGCCGCGAGGCGGGCCGCCGCGATCCGCACCGCGAGCGGGAGGTGCCCGCAGTACCGCGCCAGGGTGCTCGCGGCGTCGGGGTCGGCGCGGATGCGTTCGCTCCCGAGGATGCGTTCCAGCAGCGCCAGCGACTCGGCCGGGGCGAAGGCCCCGATCTCGAACCGGGTCGCCCCCGGCAGCGCGGTCAGGCGGCGTCTGCTGGTGACGATCAGCGCACCGCACGAGTCCGGGGGGATCAGCGGAAGCAGCTGGGACTCGATGGTGGCGTCGTCGACGACGATCAGGACCGAACGGCCGGCGATGCGTTCGTGGAAGGCCGCCTGCCGCTCCTCGGACGACTCCGGGATGGAGTTGGGCGGCGTCCCCAGCGCGCGCAGGAAGCGCTCGAGCGCCCGGTCCGTGCCCGCCGGGTCGCTGCCGATCGAGGCGTAGAACCGGCCGTCGGGGAACCTGTCGGCGATGCGGTGGGCGAGGTGCAGGGCCAGCGCGGACTTGCCGACCCCGCCGTGGCCGGACAGGACGAGCACCGCGGCGCCGGTCCCGTTGCGGGCTCCCCCGTGGACCGCGGCGAGCATGTCCCGGACCGCGTCGGCCCGTCCCGTGAAGTCACCGACGCCCGCCGGGAGCATCGCGGGAGCCGGTGCGGGGGTCGTCGCCGGGGACTGCCCCCGCAGCAGCGAGGTGTCGCCGCGCAGGATCGCGGCCTCCAGCGAGCGCAGTGGTTCCGCGGGCTCGATGCCGAGCTCGGCGATCGACACGTCACGGGCGCGCCGGTACTCCCGCAGCGCGTCGGCCTGCCTGCCCGCCCCGAACAGGGCCAGCATGAGCTGGCTGCGCATCTGCTCGCGCAGCGGGTAGTCCAGGATCTCGCGGCTGAGGAGCGGCACCAGCTCCGAGTGCCTGCCCCCCGACAGCATCAGCGCGGCCAGCTCCTCGACGACGATCGCGCGGCTCTCCTCGAGCACCACCGCCCGGTCACGCACCACGGGGCTGCTGATCTCCGGGAGGACGACGGGTCCCCGCCACAGGTCGAGCGACCCGCGCAGGACGGTGACCGCCTCCGCGATCCGGCCGGACCGCACGAGCTCGCGGGCGCGGTCGACGGCGCGCTCGAACTCCAGCCGGTCCAGCTCGGCCCCGCCCGGTTCGAGCGCGTACCCGGACCGCCGGGTGACGATCCGGGCGCTGCTCGTCCCCAGGCGCTGCCGCAGGTGCGAGACGCAGATCTGGATCTGGCTGCGGGCCGTCGCCGGCGGGGCGTCCGGCCACACCGCGTCGACGAGACGTTCGGTGGAGACCGCCGCCGGACACTCGAGGAGCAGGCATGCGAGGACCACCTGGAGTCGTGGACCTCCCGGATCGACGACGTCACCCGTCACGCGCTGGACGTCGAGAGCACCGAGAACCCTCAGCCGCACCGACGCCCCCCATGGCCACTGCCGCGATCCGTCGTGAAACCGTCACCGACAGTAGAGAGATCGTCTACAGAAGTCCACGAACGAGTGGTGCACATCGGACGAAACGTCGCCCTGTTCCCCAGGTCCGCCCGCCCCGCCTCGTCCCCCCTGGGCCGAACGGTCGCACCGACTCACCCATGTGGAGAGGTGATCCGGTGTCGGTGACGGTCCAGGTGTACGACCTGCTCCACGGCCGTCCGGCCGTGGAGCTGCACGCCCGGGTGGAGCACGAGGTGGGCGGCCGGTGGGAGGTCGTCCACACCACCCTGACCGACGGCTCGGGCGTGCTGACCGGCGCGGCGCCCCACCGGCACCGCCGAGCGGTACGCGTCGTCCTCGACACCCGCCGCTACTTCGCCGCGCAGGGGGTCCGCTGCACGACCGACGACGTGACGGTGAACGCCGGGACCGTCGGTCCCGGCGTCACCCGGACCGTCGTCCTCCAGATCGCCCCGCACGGGTACGCGGTCTGGGCCGGCCAGACCGGGTGAGCGGCGGTCGCCTGCCGGACGGCGCCCGGCCCGCGCGCGCGGGCCGTCCGGGTCCGCGACGGCGCGAGCGCGCGGCCGATCGCGGCGCGAACCGGCGCGGCACGCACGGTGCCACCGGGGTGAGCGCCGCCAGCACGGCGACGAGTGCGGCCAGCTCGTCGTCGGTGGGGGTACCGCGCAGGACTCGCAGATCGACCACCGGCCGGCTGCTCACTGCGGCGGGTTCCCGTGCCGGGCGGCCTCGCCGACGTGCTTGTCGTGCAGCATCTCCAGCGTCCGGTGGAGCAGCCGACGGGTGTCCCGCGGGTCGATCACGTCGTCCACCAGGCCGCGTTCGGCCGCGTAATACGGGTGGACCAGCTCCTCCCGGTACTCGGCCGTCCGCCGGCCGCGGACGTCCTCCGGATCGTCCGCGGCGTCGATCTCCCGACGGAAGATGACGTTGGCGGCCCCGTCGGGCCCCATGACCGCCACCTCGTTGCCCGGCCAGGCGAAGGACACGTCGCACCCGATGGAGCGGGAGTCCATCACGATGTAGGCCCCGCCGTAGGCCTTGCGCAGGATGACCTGGATCCGGGGCACCGTGGCGGCGCAGTAGGCGTAGAGCAGCTTGGCGCCGTGCCGGATGATCCCGCCGTGCTCCTGGCGGGTACCGGGCATGAACCCGGGCACGTCGACGAGCGTGACCAGCGGGATGTTGAAGACGTCGCAGGTGCGGACGAAGCGGGCCGCCTTCTCCGAGGCCGGGATGTCGAGGGCGCCCGCCTGCACGAGCGGCTGGTTCGCGACGATCCCCACGACCCGCCCGCCGATCCGCGCGAGGGTGCACAGGATGTTGGGTGCCCAGAACTCGTGGAGCTCCATGTGCTCGCCGTCGTCGACGATCTCCTCGACGACCTCCCGCATGTCGTAGAGCTTCGACGGGTCGGCCGGCACCAGGTCCAGGAGCCGTTCGCAGAGCCGCCCGGGCGGGTCCTCGACCCGTGTCGCGGGCGGGGCCTCGTCCCCGTGGGCGGGCAGCAGCGCCACCAGGTGGCGGACGTCGAGCAGGCAGGACCGCTCGTCGTCGTGCACGAAGGTGGCCACGCCGGTCGTCGCGTGCACGTCGGCGCCGCCCAGGGCGTCGTGCCCGATCTGTTCGCCGGTCACCGCGGCGACCACGTCCGGCCCGGTGACGAACATCTGGGCCACGTCACGGACCATGAACACGAAGTCGGTCAGGGCCGGCGAGTACGCGGCCCCGCCCGCGCACGGACCCAGCATGACGCTGATCTGCGGGATCACCCCGGAGGCGGCCACGTTGCGCCGGAAGATGCCGCCGTAGCCCGCCAGGGCCGTCACCCCCTCCTGGATGCGCGCGCCGGCCCCGTCGTTGAGTGACACGAGCGGGGCGCCGGCGGACAGCGCCAGGTCCATCACCTTGTGGATCTTTTCGGCGTGCGCCTCGCCCAGCGAGCCCCCGAAGATCCGGAAGTCGTGGGCGTAGGCGAAGACCGTGCGCCCGTGCACCGTGCCCCACCCGGCGACGACGCCGTCGGTCTCGGGGCGCCTGCGGTCCATCCCGAACGCGCTCGCCCGGTGCCGGCGCATCGCCTCCACCTCGACGAACGACCCCTCGTCGAACAGCAGGTCCAGCCGCTCGCGCACGGTCAGCTTGCGGCGTGCGTGCTGCCGGGCGGTGGCCTCGGCGTCGCCTGCGACGACGGCCTCCCGCCGCCGGTGCAGCTCCTCGACCAGTCCGCGCAGGGTGGGTGGCGCCGCACGGTCGGGCGGACGGTTCTCCAGGACGGTCACGGGGCCGCTCCTCTCGGTTGCACGGTTCGCGCGGCCCGACGCTAGGACGCGGCGGGCCGGTGCCCTGCGCAGTTCTGAGCAGCCTCGCGGCGGTCCGGGGCGACGCGCAGTTCTGAGCGGCCGCCCGTGCCGGGCATGCGTACCAACTGCACCGGAACCCATTCGGGCAGCTCGCCCGGCGTTCGACCGACAAGGAGCACCAGCATGTACGACGCGATCATCGTGGGAGCCCGGTGCGGGGGGTCCCCGCTGGCCATGTTGCTGGCCCGCCGGGGCCACCGCGTGCTGGTCCTCGACCGGGCCGCGCTGCCCTCGGACACCGTGTCGACCCACTACCTCCACCAGGCGGGTCTGGCGCGGCTGCAGGCGTGGGGCCTGCTGGACGAGGTCGTCGCCGCGGGTACGCCCGCGTCCCGGTCGATGCACTACGCCCACCGCGACGTCACGATGATCGGCTTCGCCGACCCCGTCGACGGGATCGACGCGGTCTACTGCCCGCGCCGGGTCGTCCTGGACGAGATCCTGGTCAACGCCGCGCGGCGGGCGGGAGCGGAGGTCGTCGACGGCTTCACCGTGACCGACGTGATCTGGGACGAGGGGCGCGTGGTCGGGGTGCGGGGGCGCTCGGCCTCCGGTGTCGACAGCGAGTTCCGGGGCGCCCTGGTCGTCGGCGCCGACGGTGCCCACTCGACGGTCGCGAAGCGCGTCGGCGCGGAGACCTACAACGTCCGTCCGGCCGCGGGTTTCACCTACTACTCCTACTTCGAGGGCCTCGACGACTGGGGCCTGCACCACCGGACCGGGCACCACGGCACCTGGGCCGGCACCTGGCCCACCAACGGTGGCCAGCTCGTCGCCGTGATCGGCCGCAAGGAACTGCTGCGCGAGTTCCGCCAGGACGTGCCGCGCCACTTCCAGGCCGTGCTGGACGATGTCGCACCCGAGCTCGGCGAGCAGATGCGCGACCGCGGGCGGGCGCTCGAGCCCCTCGTCCCGATGCGGTACCCGGACAACTTCTACCGGCAGGCCTCGGGCCCGGGCTGGGCGCTGGTCGGCGACGCGGGCTACCACAAGGACCCGCTGACCGGCTGGGGCATCACCGACGCGTTCCTGCAGGCGGAGATGCTCGCGGACGCGGTGACCCGGTCGGCGTCCGGGGAGACCGACCCCTCCGCGGCGCTCGCGGAGTACGGCAAGCGCCGCGACGAGGACACCGCGGTGCTCTACGACTACACGACCACCGTGGCCGAGCTCGCGGAGCTACCGCCCTTCTTCCAGGCGGTCCTGGAGGCCGCCGGGTCCAGTGACAAGTGGACCCGGGCGATGCTCGGCTGGATCGCGGGCGGGGTCCCCGACCACGAGATCTTCTCCCCCGAGGGCCTCCAGTCCCTCTACGACGACGCCGGGCTCCCCGAGGAGCGGCGCGTCTACGACCCCACGGCCTGACCTCCACCAGCCCGCCGCGAGGAGCCCACGATGACCAGCGTCCCCAGCATGTTCGACCGGATCGGCGAGCAGGACCCCGACCGCGACTACTTCGCCACCGGCGGTACCGGTCGCTCCCACGACTTCTACACCGGCGAGGAGCAGTTCCGCCGGGAGATGAAGGAGATCTACGGGCGCCGCTGGCTGCCCGTCGACCACGTCTCCCGGCTGGGCGACAAGGGCAGCTACACCACGCTCGACATCGGCACCGGGTCGATCCTGCTCCTCCACGGCGACGAGGGCGTCCGCGCCTACCACAACTACTGCCGGCACCGGGGCTACAAGCTCGTCGAGGAGCCGAGCGGGCGGCGTCAGAGCATCGTCTGCCTCTACCACTGCTGGGTCTACGACCGGAACGGCGCGCTGAAGAGCCTCAACGGCACCTACCTGGACCACTTCTTCGACAAGGGCGAGAACGGCCTGATCCCGATCCGGACCGAGGTCCGCTTCGGCATGGTGTTCGTCAGCTTCTCCGACGACGCGCCGGACCTGGACGACGCGCTCGCCGAGTTCGGCGAGTTCGCCCGCGCCTACGAGCTGGCCGACCTGCAGGTCGTACAGGCCAAGGACTACCCGGTCGCCTCGAACTGGAAGCTGGTGGCGCACAACGTCAACGAGAGCCTGCACTTCCCGACCGCGCACAAGGACCTGCACCGCGTCACCGACTTCGACGACGCGGGCACCTACATGCTCGGTGGCGACCTCGTCGGCGCCTGGCAGGTCATCCGCGACGGCTACAACTCGGTGTCCTCGACCGGCCGCAGCGACCGTCGTCCCATCCCGTCGGTCCCCGAGGGCGACCTGCAGAAGATCAACTGGATCACGATCCTGCCGAACCTGCTCTTCGGGTTCACCGCGGACTACGTGATGGCGCAGTGGGTGTGGCCGGAGAGCCCCGGAACCTGCACCGTCCGCCACTTCTGGCTGTTCCACCCCTCCGAGACCGCGCGCCCGGACTTCTCCCACGAGGCGGTCTTCGCCCTGTGGGACAAGGCCAACCACGAGGACTGGGAACTGTGCGAGCGCACCCACCGGGGGCTGTCGAACCCGTTGTGGAGCCCGGGTCAGCTCTCGCTCGACGAGGAGGTCGTCTCCCAGATCGACGCCTGGGTCGCACGGGCCACCGACCCCGCCGCCGGGGGAACGGGGACCGCGACGTGAGCGCCACCTGCCACCTCCTGGGCGGCACCCGGGTGCTGACCCGCTGCGGCGACGCGCTGCTCGCCGCCGGTGCGACCGTCCGCGGGGTGTTCAGCGACGACCCGCTGGTCCGTGCCTGGGCCGCGGAGCACGGCGTCCCCTGCCGTCCCGCGTCGGACGACCTCGTCGCGGCGCTGACCGCCGAGCCGGCCGACTTCCTGTTCAGCATCGTGAACCAGCGGGTCCTCCCGGCCGAGGTCCTCGCGCTGCCGTCGATCGCGGCGGTCAACTTCCACGACGGCCCGCTGCCCCACTACGCCGGCAGCAACGTCGCGGCCTGGGCGGTGTTCGACGGCGCGCCCCGGCACGCGGTGACCTGGCACGTGATGGCCGACCGGGTCGACGCCGGGCCGGTGCTGGCCGAGCGGTGGTTCCCGGTGCGCCCGCACTCGACCGGGCTCTCGCTCACCTGGGAGGCCACCGAGGCGGGGATCGCGCTGTTCGACGGGATCGTCGGGGACCTCGTCCGGCGGACACTGCCGACGCCGGTCGACGTCGGCGGCCGCGAGCGGCGGTTCCACCGACGGGCGGCGCGGATGGACGACGGGCTCGTCCACCCCGGTACCCCGGCCGACCGGGCGGAGCGGCTGGGCCGGGCGATGGACTTCGGGTCGTTCCCGAACCCACTGGGCATCCCGGCCGTGCTCACCGGCGCCGGTGCCGTGCTGTGCCGGCAGCTGCGCGCCGTCCCGCGGGAGGTGCACCGGGCCGGACCGACCGTCACCTCGGTGCTCCCCTCCTCCATCACCGTGGCCTGCACCGACGCCGACCTCGTGCTCTCGGACCTCACCGCGGCCGACGGCAGCAGACTGTCCGGGACCGCGGCCGCGCAGCGGCTGGGAGCCGTCGTGGGCTCGCCGCTGCCCCCCGTGGACCCCGCGCGGCTCGCCGCCGTCACCGCGGCGCTGCGCGCGGTGCGCCCCCACGAGACCTGGTGGCGGGACCGGCTCGACGACATCCGCCCGGTCCCGCTCGCGGCCGACGACTTCTCCGCCGCGACGGCCCACTACTCGCGGCTCCCCCTGGCCGTCGTCCCCGCCGCTCCCGAGGAGACCGCGCTCGTCGAGCAGTCACTGCTGCAGGTGCTGTCCCGGCGCACCGGCGCACCGGTCTTCGACGTGGCGTGGTCCACCACCGCCGCGCGGACGACCGGCGAGGTCACCGCGCAGCTGGTCGCCGAACGCGTCCCGGTCCGCTGGGACGCCACGACACCGTCGTCGTTCGAACGGGCCTGTGCCGAGGCGGACGAGCGGGTGGGCTACGCCGCGGACCTGGAGATCCGGGCCGGGCTCGCGCCGCGCCCGCTCGGCTCGGACACACCCTCCTTCACCCGCGCCGCGCTGCTGCGGCGCGAGCACGACCAGGACGCGTCCATCGACCCGGACACCGAGGTCGCGCTGGTGTCGGTGCCGGGGACGGCACCGCTGCTGTGCGTACGGGCGACCTGGCTCGACGGGGCCGCGGCCCTGGACCTGGCCGAGGAGGTCGAGGAACAGGCCCGTCGGGCCCTCGCGGGGACCGCGCCGTCGCCCGCCGGCCCCGCCCCGGACGCGGTTCCGGCTCCGGCTCCGGCTACCGTCCTGGAGCTGTTCGACGCCGCCGTGGCGGCCCACCCCGACGCGGACGCGGTGCGCTGCGGGGGACGCACCCTCAGCTACACCGAGCTGGACCGGTGGGCCGACGCGGTGGCGGCCTCGCTGTACGAGGAGGGCGTCGGCCCCGGCGACATCGTCGCGGTCCTGTCCGGACGGGGTCCCGACCTGCTGCCCGCCGTCCTCGGCGTGCTGCGCTGCGGGGCGGCGTTCCTCCCGCTCGACCCGGGGTTCCCCCGGGAGCGGCTACGGCGCTACCTCGAGGTGGCCGGCGCCGGTCCGGTGCTGGCCGACGCGGCCTGCGAGCAGCTCGGCCACGAGCTCGGCACCGTCCGACGCATCGGCGTCGACGACGGCCGGGTGCTGGCCGTGCCGCCCGCGGTGGACCCCACCGACCTCGCCTACGTGCTGTTCACCAGCGGCTCGACCGGTGAGCCGAAGGGCGTCGAGATCGGGCACGCCGCGCTGGGCAACTTCCTGACCGGCATCGCCGGGGTGCTGGGCAGCGCACCGGGTGACCGGGTCCTCGCCCACACGACGACGGCGTTCGACATCTCGTTGCTCGAGCTGTTCCTGCCGCTGACCACCGGTGGCTGCGTGGTGCTCGCGTCGCGCTCCGAGGCGGCGGACCCGGGCGCACTGGCCGGGCTGCTGGCCGGTGTCGACGTCGCCCAGGCGACCCCCAGCCTGTGGCGGATCGTGCTGGACGACGGGTGGACCCCGCACCCCGGTCTGACGGTGCTGTCCGGTGGGGAGGCCCTCCCCCGGTCGGTCGCCGAACGCCTGCTGGGCGGCCGGGCGCTGTGGAACCTCTACGGCCCGACGGAGGCCACGATCTGGGTGACCTGTGCCCGGATCGACGACGCCGCCGTGATCGGTCTCGGGGCACCGCTGCCGGGGATCGGGCTGCACGTGCTCGACGACGACCTCGAACCCGTCGCCCCCGGCGGCACCGGTCAGCTCCACCTGTCGGGCACCGGCCTGGCCCGCGGGTACGTCAACCGCCCGGAGCGCACCGCCGAGGTGTTCGTCCACGACCCGCGCTCCGGAACCCGGTACTACCGGACCGGTGACCTGGTCGCGCTGCACACCGACGGCCGTCTGGAGTGGCTCGGCCGGGCCGACGCGCAGGTCAAGATCCGCGGCTTCCGCATCGAGCCGGGCGAGATCGAGGCGGTGCTGGAGCGCCGGCCGACGGTCGGCGCGGCCGTGGTCGTGGCGGCGGCGTTCGAGGGTCGTGGCGAACCGCAGCTGACCGCCTACCTCACGACGACCGGGCCCTGCGACCGCGAGGAGCTGACCGCGGCGCTGCGCCGCGAGCTGCCCGGCTACATGGTCCCCGCCGCGTTCGTCCCGGTCGCGGACCTCCCGCTCACCGGCAACGGCAAGGTCGACCGGGCACGGCTGCCGGTCCCCACCCGGGACACCATCCTGCGGGCGGGCTCCGGGCAGCCGCCCGCCGGGGCCACGACGGACGACCCGGTCGCCGCGATCGGGGAGGTCCTCGGCGAGGTGCTGGGCATCGCCGCCCTGGGGCCCACCGACAACTTCTTCGACCTCGGCGGCAACTCGATCACGGTGGTCACCGCGGCCACCGCGCTCACCCGCAGGCTGGGGTCCGAGGTGGGACCGACCGGCATCCTCGCGACCGGCACCCCGGCGCGGCTGGCCGCGCTCCTGGGTCGGGCGGGCGCACCCCGGGAGCAGCAGGTCGCCGCCGCACCCACCCCGGCACCCGTCCCCGCTCCCACCGGCCCGGCGGCGGTGCCCGTCCCCGCGTCCACCGGTCCGGCGGCGGCCGTGACGGAGCGTGCCCCGCACGAGGTGCCCCCGGCGCAGGGGCCGGCCGCCGACGAGCCGGTCGCCGTCGTCGGCATGGCCTGCCGGTTCCCCGGCGCGGCCACCCCGGACGAGTTCTGGGCGGCCCTCACCGGGGGCCACGTCGCGGTCGGCCCGGCCCCGGCCGGGCACCGGGGCTGGGACTCCCTGTGGTCCGACGACGACGAGACGCGGGCCGGCTGGCTGGCCGACGTGGAGCTGTTCGACCCCGACCGCTTCGGCATGTCCGACCGCGAGGCCCGCCGCACCGACCCGTTGCAGCGGCTGCTGCTCACCGTCACCGCGGAGGCCGTGGAGTCCGCCGGGCACGACCCGGCGTCCCTCGGGCGCCGCACCGGGGTGTTCGTCGGGACCATCGCCGGCGACTTCGGCGAGCTCGTGGCCGCAGCCGACGGCCACGCCGACCCGCACGCGGCCACCGGCTCGGCGATGGCGCTGCTGGCGAACCGGGTGTCGCACGTGTTCGACTGGACCGGGCCCAGCTTCTGCCTGGACACCGCCTGCTCCTCGTCGCTGGTCGCCCTGCACCAGGCCGTGCTGCAGCTGCGTGCCCGGCAGAGCGACGCCGCGGTGGTCGCGGCGGCCAACCTGATCCTCACGCCGTCCAAGTCACGGTCGTTCGCGCGCAACGGCATGCTCTCGCCGCGCGGCCGCTGCCGGGCCTTCGACGAGGACGCCGACGGCTACGTGCGCGGCGAGGGTGCGGCCGCGATCGTCCTGAAGCGGTACTCCGACGCCGTCCGTGACGGCGACGCCGTCCTCGCGGTCGTCCGCGGCGTCGCGGTGAACCACACCGGCGCCGGGGCCGGGTTCCTCACCGCGCCCAGCGGCCCCGCGCAGACCGAGGTCGTCCGCGAGGCCCTGTCGGCCGCGGGGGTCGGCCCGCACGGCATCGGCTACGTCGAGGCCCACGGCACCGGGACCCGGCTCGGCGACCTGGTCGAGCTCGAGGCGCTCGGCGAGGCCCTCGGCCCCGCCGCCGCGGGGTCGGTCCCGATCGGTTCGGTCAAGAGCAACGTCGGCCATCTGGAGCCCGCGGCCGGGCTCGCCGGTCTGATCAAGACCGTCCTGGCGCTGCAGGCCGGCACCGTTCCGGGGACCCCCGGGATCGAGACCCCCAACGCCCGGTTCCGGTTCGAGGCCTCCCCGCTGTTCGTGCCGGACCGGCCGGTGCCCTGGACCGGACCCCGGGTGGCGGGGGTGAGCAGCTTCGGGTTCGGCGGGGTGAACGCCCACGCGGTGCTCGCCGCCGTCCCGGCCCCCACCCACGACGACCGCGGCCCGGGCCTGCTCGTGCTGTCCGCGGGCTCGGAGCGCGCGCTGCACCGCCTCGCGGAGAGGTTCCTGCTGTTCCTGCGGTCCGAGCACCGACCGGGCCTGGCGGCGTTGTGCGCCACCGCCCTGCGCCGGCACCACCGCGCCCACCGGTTCGCCTGCGTCGTCGACTCGGCGGAGCAGCTGGAGGACAAGCTCATGCTGTTCCTCGCCGGGAACCGGGACAGCCGCTCCAGCCACACCGGGGTGGCACCGGCCGACCCGTCGTCGCCGCCGGAGCGGTTCGGGGTGCACGGCGACGACCGGGCGACCCTGGACGAGGCCGCACGACGGTTCGTCGCCGGCGGCGCACCCGTGGTCACCGGCACCGCCCGGGCGGTGCGGATCCCGACCGTCCCGCTGGAGGAGCGCAGGCTCTGGCTGGAACGCCCCGCCGCACGGGCGGCACGGCGCGGGGGCCAGGTCCATCCCGGCGCCGCCCTCGGAGCCGCCGCGTCGGTCTTCGGCGGGACACGGGACCGGGAGTGGGGCGAGCTGCCCGAGGCCGAGGGGCACGTCGTGCTGGGCGCACCGGTACTGCCCGGCGCCGCCTACCCGCAGAAGGTCGCGGAGCTGCGGGGCGGACTGCCGTTCGCCCTGCAGGACATGACGTTCCGGGCGGTGGTCCGTCCGCCCACGCTCCTGTCCGCACGGCTCGCGGACGGGACCGTCCGGTTCCGCGACGGCGACGGGGTGCTGGTGTGCGACGCCCGGCTTCTCGACACCGTCCCGGCACGCCCCGCCGCCGTGGAACCGGCCACCGGCGACGCGGCCGACATCGCCGCGTTCTACCGCGACCTGGAACGGCACGGCCTGGCCTACGGCGAGCGCTTCCGCTGCCTGCGCACGCTCGTCGTGGGCGACGGGGTCGCCACCGGCGAGCTCGCGCTCGACGGCGACGTCACCGGTGTGCTCGAGCCGGCGCTGCTCGACGGCGCGTTCCAGGTCGCGCTCGCCGCCTGCGGGGCGCGGGGCCTCTACGTGCCGTTCTCGGTGCACCGGCTGACCGTCCACGGCCCGCTGCCGCCGCGCCTCACCGTGCTTGCGCAGCGGACCGACCGCGGGTCCGGGGACGACCGGACCGTCGTCGCCGACATCACCGTCCACGCCGGCGACGAGGTCCTGCTGCGGGCCGAACGGGTCACCTGGACCCGGCTCGCCGCGACGGGGCCGGTCCCGTCCGACGACGACGCGGCCGGGTCCACCGGGGACGGGCCCGTGCGGAACGGGGTCCCCGCGGTGACCGCGTCACCGGCGACGAACGGGCACCCGGCGCCGGCCGGCGGTGGGGCGCACCGCCCCGACGCCGGTGGGCGGGACCTCGGGGCCGTCGTGGCGGAGTGGATCGCCCGGGTGCTGGAGATCGACACGGCCGAGGTCGAGCCCGACCGGCCGCTGCAGGAGCTCGGCCTGGACTCGATGCTGGCCGTCTCGGTCGCCCAGGACCTGCGTGACCGTCTCGGTGTGGACCTGCCGATGACGCTGGTGCTCGAGGTCGGCACGCTCGACGGCCTGGTGCGGGAGCTGCGCGAGGTCTACGGCGTGACCTCGACGCCCGCCGAGGGGACCGACGACGGTTCCGCGACCGGCCCCGGCGGCTCCGACGTCGTCCGGCCGGGTACGGTCCCGGTACCGGACGTGCCGCCCGCGCCGTCGACGACCGAGCCGGCGGCACCGGAGCCGGCCCCGGCGGACCGTGGCCGGGACGACCGGCCCACCGACGACCGCGGCCTGCACGACATCGCGATCATCGGCGTCGACGGGGTGTTCCCCGGCGCCGGCGACGTCGACGGGCTCTGGGACGTGCTCGTCGAGGGCCGGGACTGCCTGACCGAGGTCCCCACCGACCGCTGGAACCTCGACGAGTACTACGCGACCGACTCCACCCCCGGCACCGTCTACCTGCGCCGTGCGGGGTTCGTCGACGACCTGGAGGGCTTCGACGCGGCCTTCTTCCGGATCGCGCCGAACGACGCCGGCTGGATGGACCCGCAGCAGCGCCACCTGATCCAGTCGGCGTGGCGGGCGCTGGAGGACGCCGGCCTGTCCGGACGGACCGCGGACACGACCGTCGGCGTCTACGTCGGGGCCAGCTACCAGCACTACCGCGACCAGGTCGTCGGTGACGTCGTCCAGACCGCTGCCGGGCTGGGCAACCACAACGCGATGCTCGCCAACCGCGTGAGCTGGTTCATGGACCTGCGCGGCCCGAGCATGACGATCGACACGCTCTGCTCGTCGTCGCTGGTCGCGCTGCACACCGCCGTCCGCAGCCTGCGCGAGGGCGAGTGCCGGGTGGCGCTCGTCGCCGGCGTGCACATGGCCCTGTCGCCGCAGTACTTCCAGCTCGGATCCCGTCTGCGGTCGTTCTCCCCGACCGGTGGTTCGCGGGCGTTCGACGACGACGCCGACGGCTTCGTCCCCGGCGAGGGCGTCGTCACCGTCGTCCTCAAACCGCTGCGCGACGCGCTCGCCGACGGCGACCCCGTCCACGGGGTGATCACCGGCACCGCGGTCAACCACGGCGGCCGGGCCGCCGGGGTGACGGTGCCGACCACCAACGCCCAGCGCGACGTCGTCACCGCCGCCCTGCGCGACGCCGGCGTCTCGCCCGACACCATCACCCTCGTCGAGGCCCACGGCACCGGTACGAGCCTGGGCGACCCCATCGAGATCGACGGGCTCATCCGGGCCTGGCGCCCCCACACCGGCCGTCACCAGTACTGCGCCATCGGCTCGGTCAAGTCCAACATCGGTCACCTCGAACCCGCCGCGGGCCTCGCCGGACTCGCCAAGATCATCCTGGCTCTCCGCCACGACACCCTCCCCCCGACCCGGAACCTCCATCGGCCCAACGACCACATCCGGTTCGAGAACACGCCCTTCTTCCCCGTCGTCGAGCCGATGCCGTGGCACCGGAGCGACGGCGCCCCCCGCCGGGCGGCGCTGTCCGCCTTCGGCATGGGCGGGGTGAACGCCCACGTCATCGTCGAGGAACCACCGCTGCGCAGCGGACCCGCACGTCCGGCCGAGGAGCCGGCCGGGTCGCACGTGCTGCGGGTGACCGCGCCGACCGAGGAGGGGCTGCGTGCCGTCGCGGCCGGCTACGCCCACCACCTGCGCACCCGCCCCGGCGACCGGCTCGACGACGTCGCCCGCACCGCGAACACCGGGCGGGCCGGGCAGCGGTGGCGGCGGCTGTTGCACGCCCGCGACCGGGACGGCATGGTCGCGGCGCTGGACGCCGTCGCCGACGGGACCGGGCCGGCGCCCGCCCCGGCCCGGCGCGCACCCACCCCGGTGACCTTCGCCTTCACCGGCCAGGGCGCCCAGTGGGCAGGCATGGCCCGCGCGCTGTGGCGGTCCGAACCCGTCTGCGCGGCCGTGTTCGACGAGTGCGCCGCCGCACTGCGCGGCCACCTCGACGTGCCGTTGGAGACGCTGCTGGAACGCGACCCGCTCCTGGGCACCGACCACGCCCAGCCGGCGATCGTGGCGACCCAGATCGCCCTGGTCACCCTGCTCGCAAGCTGGGGGGTGCGCCCCGACGCCGTCGTCGGGCACAGCGTCGGCGAGCTCACCGCCGCCTGGGCCGCCGGGGTGCTCGACCTGCCGGAGCTGCTGCGCGCCACCGCCCTGCGGGGGCGGCTGATGGCGTCCGCGCCCGGACCGGGGGCGATGGCCGTCGTCCGCGGCGACCTCGACCTCACCCGGGCCGCGATCGCGGCCCACCCGGGCCTGGAGATCGCCGCCGACAACGGCCCGGGCGCGACGACGGTCACCGGTCCCGCCGACGCGGTGGCCGCCCTCCTCGCCTCCGGTGCCGTGCGGGCCACCGCGCTCCCGGTGGCGCACGCCTTCCACTCCGCGGCGATGGCCGGTGTCGTCGACCCGTTCGCCGAGCACCTCGCCGGTCTCGGGCTGCGGGCGCCGTCGATCCCGTTCGCCTCGACCCTGACAGGCGGGCTGCACACGTCGCAGACCGCCACCGACCCGGCGTCCTACGCCCGGGCGGTCCGTGCCCCGGTGCTGTTCGGGCCGGCGGCCGCGGAGCTCGACGCCCGGGTGCCGGAGGAGCAGGCCCACGTCTGGTGGGAGATCGGTCCGCAGCCCGCGCTGCTGCCGTTGCTGCGCCGGATCGTCGCCCCGCGCGAGGGCCGGACCCGGTTCCGCGCCACGCTGCGGCGCGACGAGGGCACGGCGCCGCTGCACCGCGCGCTGGCCGACCACCACGACGAGACCGACGCGGGCCTGGACCCGGCCGCCCACCACCGGGGCAAGCCGCACGTCACCGTCCGCATCCCGACCTACCCGTTCGCCCGCGTCCGGCACTCCGCCCTGCCCGGCGTGCCCCCGGTGGCCGCCCCGACCGACGGCGCCGCGGCAGCGGCCCGTCACCCCTTCCTCGACGGACGTTCCGGAGGCCTGGCGTCATGACCGACTCGGAGCTGCTCCAGCTCACCTTCACCGACGCCGACCCGCTCGTCGGCGACCACCGCAAGGACGGCCGGGCGCTGCTGCCGGCCGCCGTCCAGATCGAGCTGGCGCTCGTCGCGACGGGGGGCACAGCGCTGCGGGACGTGTCGTTCCGCAGGCCGGTCGTCCTCCCCCACGGCGGTTCCGCGACGGTGCGGCTGGTCGGCTCCGGGGCCGCTCCGGGCACCGTGCGGCTGCACGCCGACGGGATCGGCGGGCCGGTCGGCACGGCGACCCCCGCCGGCACCGTGGCGGCGCCGGCCGCGGCGGCGCCGCCACCCGCGGTCGACGGCACGTCCTGGGACCCGGAGCGGGTCTACGCGGCCTGGTCGGGAGCCGGGCTGGAGTACGGGCCGTCCTTCCGGACGCTGTCCTCGCTGGTCGTCGGCGACGGGGCGGCCGAGGCCGTGCTGCGCAGCGAGGACACGCGCCCGTGGATCGGGCACCCCCTGCTTCTCGACGGTGTCCTGCAGCTGTCCGCCCTGGTCCTCCAGGGGGCGACGGCACCCGAGGACGTGCGCCCGCTGTACCCGGTCGGCGTCGACCGGGTCGTGGTGCACGCGCCGCTGCGGGGTCCGGAGGTGACCGTGCGCGCTCGGTGTCCGGAGCCGGCCGGGAACGGGACGGGGCGGTGCGACGCGGTGGTCGTCGACGGGACCGGCCGGGTCGTGGCCGAGCTGCTCGGGCTGCGGATGCGCGCGGCGGTCGTGGCGACCGCGCTCTCGGGGCCGGCAGCGGTACCGGAACCGGCGCCCGCGCCGATGCGGACGCTGCGCTGGGTGCCGTCCGGGCCCGCCCCGGCACCCGCCCCCGGCGGCCGCTGGGTGGTGCTGCACCCCGGCGCCCCCGGATGCGCCGGCGCGTCGGCCGCCGACGCGTTGCGATCGGCCGGGTCGCGGGTCGAGGAGGTCACGACGGGGGTCCCCGACGACGACGGCCTCGCCCGGCTCTGGGGCGATCCGGCCGCGGACGACCGCCCGGACGGGGTCGTGCTGGCCACCGCGACCGGGGATCCCTCCGGGGACCGGGACCTGCTCGACACACTGCGGGTCGTCCGGTCGCTGACCGCCCGGCGCGGGCCGGGGCTGCGCCTCGTCGTGCTGACCGAGGGGGCCGCCGCGGCCGCGCCCGGGGACCGGCCCGACCCCGGCCGCGCGTCGGTCTGGGGGCTGCTGCGGACCGCGGCGATCGAGTACCCGGGCCTGTCGCTGCGGATGGTCGACACCGCGCCCGGCGGGGCCGTCACCGGCCCGGACCTGGGCGCGGGCCCGCCGGAGAGCGCGATCCGCGGTGACGCGCGGCTGAGCCCGGTCTGGGAGCCGCTGCCCGCCGGACCCGGCACGCGCCTGCCGGTGCGGCCCGACGGCGCCTACCTCGTGCTCGGCGGGCACGGCGGGCTGGGGCTCGCGGTCGCGGAGCGGTTCGCCCGCGACGGTGCGGGCGAGATCCACCTGGTGAGCCGCTCGGGCGGGTCCCGGCTGGACCCGTCGGCGACGGCCCCGATCACCGCGCACGGTGCGCTCGTGCGGTCCCACGCGATCGACGTCGCGGTCCCCGGCGCGCTCGCCGCGCTCGTCGCGGACCTGGGCGGACGGCCCCTGCGCGGCGTCGTCCACGCGGCCGGGGTGCTGCGCGACGGCCTCCTGCGGAGCGTCTCCGCCGAGGACCTGCGGGCGGTGGTCGCACCGAAGGCCGACGGCCTGCGCGAGCTCGTCGCCGCCGTCGCCGGGACCGAGCTGGAGCTCGCCGTGCTGTTCGGCTCCGTGTCGGGCGCCTTCGGCAACCTCGGCCAGGCCGGGTACGCCGCCGCCAACGCCCACCTCGACGCCGCGGCACACCGGCTCGGCGCGCCCTGGACCAGCATCGACTGGGGTCTGTGGGGCGAGATCGGGATGGGGGTGGAGGTGGCCGACCGGCTGCGCCGCCGGGGCGTGCACCCGCTCGGCACCACCGAGGGCCTGGACGCGCTCACCGCCGCGGTCCTGTCCGGCGAACGACAGGTGGTGGTGGCCCACCCGGACCGCGAACCCGGGTCCCCGGAGCCCGTTCCCGCCGCCGCACCCCCGCCGGCCCGGACCACGTCCGCCCGCACCGCACCGCCGTCGGGCTCCGGCCCGGCCGATCCGCTCGCCGCCGAGGTCACCGCCGCGCTGGTCGCCCGGCTCGGCGCCGAGGACCTGGCCGCGGACACCGCATTCGCCGAGTTCGGCATGGACTCGATCACGAGCGTGGAGCTGAGCGAGTCCCTCGGCAGGCGCTGGGACGTCACGCTGCCCCCCACCCTGTTCCTCGAGCATCCCGACGTCCGTGCGGTCGTCGCGGCGCTCCGCGACCGGCACGGCGTCGCCCCGGCCGGCGGGGAGCCCGGGCCGGTCCCCGCTCCGGCGCCGGTCCCCGCCACCGCACCCGCCGCGCCCGCCGCCGGCGGGCCCGGGCCGCGCGAGGTGCCCGACGGGGCGATCGCGGTCGTGGCGGTGTCGGGCGACCTGCCCGGCGCCGACGACCTCGACGGTCTCTGGGCGATGCTGCGCCGCGGCGACACCGCCTTCGGTCCGGTGCCGCCCGAGCGTTTCGACGTCGGCGAGGTGCTCCAGGACAGGGACACCGCCACCACCGGCACCTACTGCGGCACCGGCGCCTTCCTCCACGACATCGACCGGCTCGACCCCCGGTTCTTCGAGCTCGCCGTCCGCGAGGTCGCCGAGATGGATCCCCAGCAGAAGCTGCTGCTGGAGCACGCCTGGTCGGTCGTGCAGGAGGGCGGTGCCGCGGACCGGCGCGACGTCGGGGTGTTCGTCGGGGCCACCTACACCCACCACCGCGACGCGGCCGGCCTCGACCGGGTCGGTCCGCACACCGCGCTCGGCTCGATGAACGCACTGCTCGCCAACCGCATCTCCTACGCGCTGGACCTGACCGGGCCCTCGCTGACCGTCGACACACTGTGCTCGTCGTCGCTGGTCGCCCTGGAGCAGGCGGTGTCGGCGCTGCGGGCCGGCCGGTGCGGGACGGCGGTCGTCGCCGCCTGCCACGTCGGCCTGACCTCCTGGTACTACCGCAGCCTCAGCCGGCTCGGCGCGCTGTCGGCCGACCTGCCCCGCCCGTTCGACGCGGCGGCGGACGGCTTCGTCCCCGGCGAGGGCGCGGTGGCCGTCCTGCTCCGCCCCCTGGCCGACGCGCTCCGCGACGGCGACCACGTGCACGGCGTGATCCGTGGGGTCGCGACGAACCACGGCGGCCGTGCGGGCGCACTGTCGGTGCCGCGCAGCGCCGCGCAGGCCGACGTCCTGCGGGCCGCGCTCGCCGACGCGGGCGTCGACGCGTCGTCGGTGGACCTCGTGGAGACCCACGGCACGGCGACCCCGCTCGGCGACCCGATCGAGATCGCGGCGCTCGCCGAGGTGTTCGGCCCGGAGCGGGCCGCCCCGGTGCTCCTCGGGGCGCTGAAGGGCAACATCGGCCACCTCGAACCGGCCAGCGGCCTCGCCTCCCTGGTCAAGGTCCTGCTGTGCCTGCGCCACGGCGAGATCCCGCCGGTCGCCGGGCACCGTGGGACCGGTGACCGGCTGCGGATGCCCGAGGGGGTCCTGGCGATCCCCGCCGCACCGACCGGCTGGGCCCCGGGCGACCGGCCGCGACGGGCCGGGATCAGTGCCTTCGGCATGGGCGGCACCAACGCCCACGTCGTCGTCGAGGACTGGCCGGAGGCCACCGGGGCCGGACACGACCCCGGCGCCGCCGGTGTCCTGCACCTGTCGGCGCACACGCCGGAGGCCCTGACCCGGCGGATCGCCGACCTGCTCGCGGTGGTACGCGCCGGGGCCGACCCCGGCGTGCTGTACACCGCGGCCGGGCAGGGCCGCAGGCACCTGGCCCTGCGGGTCGCGGTCGTCGCCCGCGGCGCCGGCGAGCTGGCCGACGGGCTGCACCGTGCCGCCGGTCGCGGCGCCGGGGCCGTCGTCCACCCCGACGACACCGACGACACCGTCGCCGGCCTCGCCGGGGCGGCCCGGGCCTGGGCCGCCGGCGGACCTCGCGGGCCCCTCGGGCCGGGCGCCGCCGACCGGCGTGCGCCGTTGCCGCCCTACCCCTTCCGGACCCCGCGCCCGCAGCCGTCGCCCACCGCGCCGGACGCGGCCGCGTCGGCCGCCCTGATCGCCGGGCACGAGGTCTTCGGACGGCCGACGGTGCCCGCGGCGCTGCTGCTGTGCCTGGGGCTCGACCGGGCGCCGGTACTGCGGGAGGTCACCTTCCCCACCCGCGGCACGGGCACCACCCGTCCCGAGCACGATCTCGACGACCTCCCCGACGGCGCGGTGGCGACCCTGCACCAGGACGGCCGCGTGATCGCCCGGCTGCGCCCGGAGCCCGGACCGGTGCGGCCGCCCGCACCCGACGACACCCCGTGCCCGCGCGAGCTCGACCCCGCGGGGCTCTACGCCTGGTTCGACACCCACGGCACCCGCTACGCGCCGGCGCTGCGCCGCATCGACGGCATCCGGCACGGGACGGGTGCGGTGACCGCGGAACTGCTGCCGGGAGACGGGTCGGCGGCCGACCGGGTCACCGCGGTCGACGCGGCACTGCAGGCGATGGCGGTGCTGACCCTCGGGGACCCGGCGCTGTCCGACACCGCCCTGCTCCCGGTGGGCATCGCCCGGGTCGTCGCGACCGGCGACCCCGCCGACGCGGTCGCGGTCCGGCTGCGGTCACGGGGCTGGCACGACGGGACCCACGTCGCGGACGCCTGGCTGATCGGCGCCGACGGGCCGGTCCTCGTCCTGGAGGGGATCCGGTTCCGGCCCGTGGCGGGGACCGGCGGACCCTCCCGGACGGCGGACGCCCACGACACGGCTCCCGGGTCGTCGCTCACCGCGGCCGGGCTGCTGGAGATCCTGCGCGGGGTCCTGGCCGACCCCTCGGTCGCGGCGACGACACCGCTGTCCGCCGTGGGCATGGACTCGATGCTCGCCGGTGAGGTCGCCGCGGAGCTCGGCGCCGCCGGAGGGGCCCCGGTGTCGCCGGTCGAGGTCCTGGCCGCCCGCGACGGCCGCGCCCTCGCCGTCGCCCTCGGGCTCCCGGACGGGCCACCGGCCTCCGCGGACACGGCCTCCGGGGACACGGCCTCCGGGGACACGGCCTCCGGGGACACGGCCGGAGCCGGGCACGAGGCGCCGCCGGTCGCGGACGCCGCACTCGTCGAGGCCGTGGAGGAGGCGGTGGCTCCCGCGGTCGCGGCCCGCCGCACGTTCCCCGACCGGCCCACCGGCGACCGGCACGACGTCGCCGTCATCGGCCTGGCCGGGGTCCTGCCCGGCGCCGACGACATCGACGGGCTGTGGCCGTTGCTGCGCGACGGGCGCGACGCCCTGCGCCCGGCGCCGCCGGAGCGGTGGGACGGGCAGGACCGGCCGCTCGGCGGGTTCGTCGACGGGATCGCAGGCTTCGACGCAGGCCTGTTCGAGCTCCACCCGCGTCAGGCCCGCCTGCTCGACCCGCAGGCACGGTGGCTGCTGCGCACGGTGTGGCAGGCGTGGGAGTCCGCCGGCGTCGACCCGACCGCCGCTCCCCGTCGCACCGGGGTGTTCGTCGGCGCCAGCTACCAGCACTACCGCGAGTACAACGTGGACCGCGAGCTGGACGCCGCCGCGGGCCTCGGTAACCACAACGCGTTCCTGGCGAACCGGGTCAGCTGGTTCTTCGACCTGCACGGCCCCAGCCTCACCGTCGACACGCTCTGCTCGTCGTCCCTGGTGGCCCTGCACACCGCCGTCCGCAGCCTGCGTGACGGGGAGTGCGACCACGCCGTCGTCGCCGGGGTCCGGCTCGCGCTCTCACCGCTGCACTACACGGCGATGGGCAACCTGGGGGCGCTGTCCCCCAGCGGTTCCGCGCGCGCCTTCGACGACGACGCCGACGGCTTCGTCCCCGGCGAGGGCGTCGTCACCGTCGTCCTGAAGCCGCTGCGCGACGCGCTCGCCGACGGCGACCCCGTCCACGCCGTCGTCACCGGCACCGCGGTCAACCACGGCGGCCGGACCTCCGGGCTCACCGTGCCGTCGGTGGCGGGCCAGCAGGAGGTGGTGTCCGCGGCGCTGCACGACGCCGGGGTCTCCCCCGACACCATCGGCTACCTCGAGGCCCACGGCACCGGGACCGCGCTGGGCGACCCCGTCGAGATCGACGCGCTGACCCGCGCGTGGACCCCGCACACCACCCGGCGCCAGTACTGCGCCATCGGCTCGGTGAAGACCAACATCGGCCACCTCGAGCCCGCCGCGGGCCTCGCCGGGCTCGCCAAGATCATCCTGGCTCTCCGCCACGACACCCTTCCCCCGACCCGCAACCTCCATCGGCCCAACGACCGCATCCGCTTCGAGCACACCCCGTTCCACCCCGTCCTCACCCCCACCCCGTGGCACCGCAACGGTGCCCCCCGCCGCGCCGCGCTCTCCGCCTTCGGCATGGGCGGCGTCAACGCCCACGTGATCGTCGAGGAACCGCCCGCGGGCGGGCCCCGCACACCGATCCCGGCCCGGGAGCACGCGCTGCGGATCTCCGCGGCGACCGAGGAGGGGGTGCGGCGGCTGGCCCGCGCCTATGCGGACCGGATCGGCGCCGCCGGGGACGACACCGAGCTCGCCGACGTCGTGCACACCGCGAACACCGGCCGCGCCCAGCTCACCCGGCGCGCCGCCGTCGCCGGCCGGTCCGCGGCCGAGCTGCGGACCGGGCTGCTCGCGGTGGCCTCCGGCGCCGCCCCGGTGGTGCGCGGCGGCGCGGCGGCGCCGGCGTCGGCACCCGCGGGCCCGGACGACCTCGTGGCCGCGGCCCTGGCCGGCGCCGACGGGCTCGACTGGGCGGCGTTCTCCGCGCCGACCGCGCGGCGGACCACCGTGCCCGGCTATCCCTTCGCCGACGAGGCCCACTGGAACACCACCGGTGACCGGCCGCGGGACCCGGCGCCTCCGCCCACGGTGGCGCGACCGGTGTGGCGCACGGGGTCCACCCCGGCGGGGCGGCCCCCGGTGGGCCTGGCCGTGCTCGTCGACGGCGGCGGGCCCGACCGGCGGGCCGCGCTGCTCGACCGGCTCGTCGCCGACGGGTGCCTCCCGGCCGACGGGCTGTCCGCCGCGGACGCCGTGGTCGTGCTCGACGACCCCGGCTCCACCACGGCCGGGTTCTGGGAGCGGCTGCGCGGCGTCGCCGCCGGGCTGCGGACCGGCGCGGTCTGTCTCTGGGTGCTGCACGACGCCGCGGCCGTCGATCCGCGCGAGGGGGCCGACCTGCGACCGTGGGCGGTCGCCCGTGGCGCGGCGGTGCGCGCGGCCGCGGCGGAACGCCGCTGGTCGGCGGCAACCGTGGACATCCGGCGCGACGACACGGCCGCCGTGGAGCAGCTGCCCGCCGAACTGTACGCGCTCGCGGCGGCCGAGCCGGGCGAGCCGGCCGAGCGGGCGCTGCGGGCCGGGAGCCGGCTCCACCGTGACCACGAGCGGCTGGCGCAGCAGACGCCCCGCGACGCCGACGCCTCCGGTTTCCACCTGGTCGTCGGTGGTCACGGCGCGGTGGGCCGCGAGCTCGTCGCCGCGCTGGCCGCACGCGGGGCCCGGGCGATCGTCGTGGTCGGCCGGTCGGTCGTCGAGCCGCCCGCCGTCGCCGGGGCGGAGGTGGCCTGCGCCCGCGCGGACGTGACCGACCCCTCCGGACTCGACGCCGTCGTCGCTCGGTCCGCCGAACGGTGGGGACCGCTGCGCGGGGTCGTGCACTGCTCCGGGGTCGTGAACCCGGTAGGTGCACTCATCCGCCGGAGCTCCGCCGACGCCGAACGCGTGCTCGCCCCCAAGACCACCGGATCCGACGCCGTCGTCGCGCTGGCCCGCCGGCACGGGGCACGCTGGGTCGCCCTGGCCTCCTCGGTGGCCGGGTGGCTGCCGGAGGCGGGCCGCGGTGTCGTCGACTACGCCGCCGCCAACGCCTACCAGCTCGCGCTGGCCGAGCGGGAGGACACCCCCGCGCTGCGGGTGACCGCGCACGCCTGGCCCGACTGGACCGGCACCGGCATGACCGCCGACCCCGCCTTCGCCGTCCGCCACTCGCTCACCCCGCAGCAGGGCCGGGCCACGTTCGCCGCCTCGTTCGACCACGGCGGCGCGGTCGTGGTCCTCGGCACCGCCGCGCAGCCCACCGGGGACACACCCGCCCCGGCTCCGGCGTCCGCGGCACCCCGCGACCCCGGCGCGGCCCCGGACCCGGCCGGCCCGGCCGCACCGGGCCGCGCGGCGGCGGCAGCGGCCGTGTCCGGTGCGTTCGACGCCGTCCTGGGCGAGGACCCCGGGGACGTCACGATCGGCTCACTCGGCCTCGACTCCATCACCGTCGCCGAGCTGACCGCGGCGATCGAGGCCCGCAGCGGCCGGTCACTGGACCCCTCGGTCCTGCTGCGGGCCCACACGGTCGCCGACCTCGTCACCGCCGTCAGCGGTACGGCACCCGGACCGGCCCCGGCGCCGCCGATGCCGGCGCCACATCCGGCGCCGGATGCGCCGGGCGACCTGCGCAGCCTGCTGAGCGATCTCGACGACCCTCGCACGGACGGGAAGGCCTGACATGACCGACCACCCGACCCACGACCTGGCCGTCATCGGACTGGCCGTCCGGCTCCCCGGGGCGGAGGACGTCACCGACCTGCGCGCCTTCCTGGCCGGGGACACCGTCACGGTGTCGCCGGTCCCGGCCGCGCGCTGGGCCCCGGAGCTGCTCCCGCGCCCGGATCTGCGGGGCGCGTTCCTGCAGGACCCGCACGCGTTCGACCACGAGGCGTTCGGTCTGTCCGCCGAGGACGCGGTCCGCATCGACCCGCAGCACCGGGTGATGCTGGAGGTCGGTGCCCGTGCGCTCGAGGAGTCCGGGTACCGGGGTCGCCGACGCCTGCGGGCGGGGGTCTTCGTCGGCGGCCGGATGAACGCCTACGGCTACGACGCGGGCACGCCCGGCCCGCAGGTCCCCGCCGGACCCCCCGCCGCGACGCTGTGGGGCCGGTCCCAGAACTTCGCCGCGGCCTGGCTGGCCGACCGGCTCGACCTCGCGGGTCCGGCGCTGGTGGTCGACACGGCGTGCTCGTCGTCGCTGACCGCCCTGTGGCTGGCAGGGCTGAGCCTGCGCAGCGGTGACTGCGACCTGGCCGTGGTCGGCGGGGTGGACCTGCTCGTCGACCCCCTCACCTACCGGCTGCTCGACGGAGCCGGGGCGCTGTCCGCCGACGGGCTGTGCCGCACCTTCGACCGCCGCGCCGACGGCTACGTGCCCGGGGAGGGCGCGGTGGCGCTGGTGCTGAAACCGCTGGCCGCGGCGCGGCGGGACGGTGACCGCGTGCTGGGGACCGTCGCGCACGTCGCCGCCAACAACGACGGCGCGACGATGGGGGTCACCACCCCGAACCTGGAGGCCCAGGTCGAGCTCCTCGACGAGGTCTACCGCCGGGTCGACCCCGCCACCGTGCAGATGGTCGAGACGCACGGCACCGGCACCGCGATCGGCGACCCGATCGAGGTCCGCGCCCTCACCGAGGTGTTCACCCGGCACGGGGTCGCGCCGGGCTCGGTCGCGCTGGGTTCGCTCAAGCGCCGCATCGGGCACCTGCACTCCGCCGCCGGTCTCGCCGGCCTGGCGGGGCTGCTCTGCGCGCTCGGCGACGGGGTCCTCCCCGGCGTGGGCGTCGAGCAGCCGAACCCGCGTCTGCAGATCGACGGCGGCCCGCTGCGGCTGACCGGTGCCGCCGAGACGTGGCCGGCCGTCCCGGTCCGCGGCGCCGGGCTGAGCGCGTTCGGGTTCGGCGGCACGAACGTGCACGCCGTGGTCACCGCGGCGGCCCCCGCGCCGCCGTCGGTCGGCACCGGACCGTTCGTGCTGACGCTGTCCGCACGGACCGACGACGGACTGCGCGAGCTGGCGGCCCAGTGGCTCGAGGCACTCCCCCGGCTCGGCGACGGGCTCGACGACGCCTGCGCCACCAGCAGGCTGTCCCGGCCGCACCGCGCCGTGCGTGTCGCCGTGTGCGGCGACGACGCCGACGCACTCGGCGCGGCCCTGCGACGCACCCTGCTGCGTACCGGGCCGGGGCCCGCACCGCGGCGGGCCACCGCGCCGTCGGTGCCGGGCGGCGACGCCGCGCGGTGGTTGCCCTGGCTGTCGGCGCACGTGCCGGCCGTGGCACGTCTGGTGGACCGGTTCGTCGCGGCGACCGGGGACCCGGTCGACGGCTGGGGGGGCCGCCGGGCCGCTCTCTGCGGGGCGATCGCCTGGCCGGTCGCGCTGGCCGCACTGGGGGCACCCGGCGCGGCGCTGCCCGCCGAGGGCCCGGGCGCCGCGGCCGCCGCCTTCGCGCTGGGCGACGACCCGGACCCCACCGCGACGGTCGCGGCGCTGCTGGCCACCGGGAGCCCGATCGGCGGTCCCGGCCCCCTCGACGGCACGACCGGCCCCGACGACCTCGTCCGACGGCTCGACGCGGTCCTGGCCGCGCTGTACGCCGACGGACACGACCTCGACTGGGACGGCCATCGCGGTGGCCGCTGGTTCCGGCGGGCCGACGTGCCCGTCGCCCAGGCCGACGGACGGGTGCTGGACCTGCGGGAACCGCAGCGCTCGGCCACGCCCGGCGGGCCGCTGCGGGTGCTGGAGCCGCAGGGTCCGGACGGATTCGCGTTCGAGCGTCTCCACGGCCCCGGTGAGACCCCTATCGCCCAGCACTCCGTCTTCGGGACGGCGATGCTGCCCGGGATGGCCTGGCTCGACCTGCTGCGGGCCGGGGCGGTCGCCGCGACCGGCGGCTTCGGCGGGCTGGCCGACCTGGTCTTCCACCGCCCGCTGCGCGCGCCCCACCCGGAGCTCGTGACGTGCCGGGCGACCGGCGACGGCGCGTTCGAGCTTCGCGGCCCGGACGGGCCGTACGCGCACGGGCGCTACCTCCCCGGCGCCGGGGGGCCACCGGACCGGCTGGACCTCGCTCCCCTGCTGGGGACCTGCGGGCCGTTGCGGTCCGGCACGACGCTGTACCGCAGGCTGCGGGCGCTCGGCTACCGGCACGGCCGCTACTACCGCAACATCTCCTGGGTCGCGGCCGTCCCCGACGGCACGCTCGCCCGCATCGAGGGCGCACGGCAGCGCCGCTGGAACGACGCCGACGTCGAGCTGTTCCCGGGGCTCCTCGACAGCGTCACGATCGCCGCGCTCGACCTCGACCACCCGATCGCCGGCCGGGCCGACGCACCGGTGTTCATCCCGCTGTCGATCGGCGCGGTGCAGGTGCACGGGTCGCTGGAGCGGGCCGCGTTCGTCCACACCCGGGTCGGCTTCTGGAACGAGGAGGCGTGCCGGGTCACCCAGACCGTCACCGACGACGAGGGCGAGGTCCTGCTCGTCCTGCGCGACATCTCCTCCAAGCGGGTTCCGCCCACGGCCTTCGCCCCGCAGGCCGACACGGAGGCGTCCGTGCGGACGGCCGACGGGCCCGCCCGGGCTCCGGCGGCCGCGCCGGCCCCGGCTCCGGTCACCGCGAAGGCCGCGGAGGCCGGCGACCCGTCCGGCCCGGACGGGCGGCCGGCGCCCGCCGTGGTGCTGGACTGGTTCCTGGCCGAGACCGGACTCGGCCGCGACGCCGCGGACGAGGAGTTCCTCTCCGCGGGCTTCGACTCGGTGGGGCTGGTGGAGCTGAGCGAGCGTCTGTCCCGCGAACGGGACCTGTCGCTCTACCCGACGGTGTTCTTCGAGTTCCCGACCCCGCAGCGGTTCGCCGCGTTCCTGGCCGAGGATGCACCGGCGCTGGTGCGCGCGCTGCGCAGCGAGCGGCCCGTCACCCCCGGTGCCGGGAGCGGCGGGACCGGGCGGCCTCCCGTCGCCGGGACACCCCCACCCGCGGCCCCCACCCGGACACCGTCTCCGGCGGCCACCCCGCCGGCGGCGACAGCACCCGCGGCGGCACCGGTGGCGGCACCGGCGGCGGTGGCCCCGGCCGAGCCGGATCCGGCCGGGCGGACGGACCGGGACCCGTCGCGTGACGTCGCTGTGGTCGGGATGGCGATCCGGGTGCCCGGCGCCTCGACACCCGAGCAGATGTGGCAGCTGCTGCGCGACGGGGTCGACACCGTCGACGGGCTCCCACCCGGACGGTGGACCGGCCACGAGGGGGACGGGCCCCGCGCGTCGTTCCTGCCGTCGATCGACCGGTTCGACCCGGCACCGTTCCGCATCTCGCCGCGCGAGGCCCCGATGATCGACCCACAGGCGCGGATCGTCTACGAGACGATCTGGGAGGCGCTGGAGGACGGTGGCCGGATCGGTCCGCGCGCCGAGGGCAGCAGGACCGGACTCTGGATCGCCTACAGCCACGACCACTACCACGAGGAACGCGCCCGGCTGGGCGTCGGCGACGGCCGGGGGCTGGGCCTCGAGGCGATGATCCCGAACCGGTTCTCGCACCTGATGGACTGGACCGGGCCGAGCATGGTCGTCAACACCCTGTGCTCGTCGGCCCTGGTCGCGCTGCACACCGCCCTGGCGCACCTGCGGTCCGGCGACATCGACACCGCCGTGGTCGCGGGGGTGCACGCCGCGATCAGCCCCGAGTACTTCACCTCGATGGGGGCGATGCGGGCCCTCTCCCCGAGGGCCCGGTGCGCCGCCTTCGACGCCGAGGCCGACGGGTTCGTCCCCGGCGAGGGCGCGTCCGCGGTCGTGCTGCGCCGCGCGGGTGACGCCGCCGCCGAGGGCGACCGGGTCCGCGGACTCGTCATCGGCGCCGCCGTCAACCACGGCGGCCGCACGAGCCGCTACTCCGCCCCGAGCCCGACCGCCCAGCGCGACGTCATCACCGCGGCCCTGCGCGACGCCGCCGTGTCCCCCGACTCCATCTCGCTGGTCGAGGCGCACGGCACGGGCACCAGCCTGGGCGACCCGATCGAGATCGACGGGCTGACCCGGGCCTGGCGTCCGCACACCGACCGTCGTCAGTTCTGCGCGATCGGCTCGGTGAAGTCGAACATCGGCCACCTCGAACCCGCCGCCGGGCTGGCCGGGCTGGTCAAGGTCCTGCTCGCCCTCGAGCACGCGACGATCCCACCCACCCTGCACCTGACCAGGCCGAACGACCACATCCGGTTCGAGGACACGCCCTTCTTCCCCGCCGTCGACCCGCTGCCCTGGCACCGGGTCGACGGCCGGCCCCGCCGGGCGGCGCTGTCCGCCTTCGGCATGGGCGGGGTGAACGCCCACGTCGTGCTGGAGGAACCCGCCGTCGCCGACCGTGCTGCCGCCCCTGCCGGACGGAACCACGTGGTGACCGTGTCCGCGCCGACCGAGGACGCGGTGCGCGACCTCGCCGGCCGCTACGCCCGCACGGTCGCCGCCCTGCCCGGCGACGACGACCTCGCGGCCGTCGCGTGGACGGCCTGCGCGGGCCGGGCCCGCCAGCGGCACCGGGTGGCCGTGCACGGCACGACACGCGCCGAGCTCGCCGCGCGTCTCGACGCCGTCGCCGCGACCGCTCCGGACGCGGCACCGGTCGCCCGGGCCGGTACGGGAGCGGGCGGACCGCCGGTGTTCCTGTTCACCGGGCAGGGTTCGCAGTACCCGGGCATGGGGTCCGTGCTCTACCGCGACGAGCCGGTGTTCCGCGCGGCCGTCGACGACTGCGCGTCCCTGCTGGCGCCCTGGCTCACGGTCGGGCTGCACGACCTGCTGTTCCACTCCGAGGCCCGGGTGCTGACCCGCACCGACCATGCGCAGGTCGCGATCGTCGCGGTCCAGGTGGGCCTGGTCCGGCTGCTGGACTCCTGGGGGGTCCGCCCCGGGCACGTGATCGGGCACAGCGTCGGTGAGCTCACCGCTGCCTGGGCCGCGGGCTGCCTGGCCCTGCCCGAGCTCATGCGGGTCACCGCCTGCCGGGGACGGGCCATGCTCGACCGGCCGGCGACCGGCTCGATGGCCGTGGTGCACGCCGACCGGGCGACCGTCGCCGGGCTGCTGCGGGACCACCCGGAGCTGGAGATCGCCGCGCACAACGGCCCGTCCAACACCGCCGTCGCCGGACCGCGCGAGCGTGTCGCGGCCCTGCGGACGAGCCTCGCCGCCGCCGCACGACCGGTGGCGGTGACGCCGCTGAGCGTCAGCCACGCCTTCCACTCGCGGGACATGGCGGGGGCGGTCCCGGCGCTGCGGGCCGAGCTCGCGACGTCGGGGCTGCGGCCGCCGGAGATCGCTTTCACCTCGACGGTGACCGGGACCCGGCACACCGCGGCGACCGCGACCGACCCGCAGACCTGGGCCGACGGCCTCGTGACACCGGTGCTGTTCCACGAGGCGCTGTCGGAGGTGCACCGCACGGCCCCGGCCGGCTACTGGGAGATCGGGCCCCAGCCCGTGCTCGCCCGGCTGGCCGCGGACCTGGCCCCGGAGGCCGGGTTCGTCCGCTCGACCCTCGCGCGGGGACGCGACGACACCCTGCACCGCCACCTGTGCGACCACCACAACACCGCCGATCCCGACATCGACCCGGCGGGGGCGCCGCGGCGGCCCGGCCCCGGGATCGCGGACCTCCCCCGGTTCCCGTTCGCCCGTAGCCGCTACTGGGTCGGCGACGGGGACACCGGACGACAGGAGCGAAAGCTGACCGATAGGACGAGCCTCTAGCGTCGACGCACGGTTCCCCAGCGACCCCGGAGAGTGAGTACGTCCATGACGGAGTACGGCCTGAAGCGACACTTCGACAGCGGGGCGGCCCGCCTGCTCGGCGACCTGGTGGCACAGGTGCACCCGCCGTTCGACCTCGACGGCTACGTGGCCGAGGTCGGGGCGCTGGTGCCCCCGCTCGAGCTGAAGGACCGCGTCCGGGTCCTGTCCGACGGCCTGCGCACCAGGCTGCCCGGGGACTACCCGCAGGCACTCGCGATCCTGCTGTCGGTGCTCGGCGACGAGCTCGGCGAGGGCGAGGGCATGTTCAACACCAGCTGGTACCTGATGCCGGTGGCCCGGTTCGTGGAGGACCACGGCCTCGGTCATCCGGAGGAGTCGCTCGACGCGATCGAGCAGATCACCCGCAGGCACACCGGCGAGTACGCGATCCGTCCCTACCTGGACCGCCACCACGACGCCACGATGGACCGGGTGCGGTCCTGGGCCGGGTCACCCAGCCTCAACGTGCGACGTCTGGCGAGCGAGGGCATCCGGCCGCGGCTGCCGTGGGCCCGGACCCTGCACCGGTTCGTCGAGGACCCCGCTCCGGTGCTGGAGGTCCTGGAGGTGCTGCGCTCGGACCCGTCGCCCTACGTCCGCAAGTCGGTCGCGAACAACCTCAACGACATCGCCCGCGACCACCCGGACTCCGTGCTGGACGTGCTGGAGCGCTGGGCGGTGGAGAGCCCGACCCCGGAGACCGGGTGGATCAGCAGGCACGCGCTGCGGGTGCTGGTGAAGAACGGGGACCAGCGGGCGCTCGCCCTGTCCGGCGTGACCGGCGGGGAGCACGTCCGGGCCGACCGGCTGGTGCTCAGCCCGGCCACCATCCGGCTCGGCGAGTCGGTCACCCTGCGCGCCGAGATCCGCAACACCGACCGGCGGGCGCACACCGTCGCCGTCGACTACGTGGTGCACCACGTGCGGGGCAACGGGCGGACCCTGCCCAAGGTGTTCAAGCTCGCCGCGGTCGAGCTCGGGCCCGGCGAGAGCCGGGTGCTGGAGAAGCGTCACCCCGTCCGCGAGGTCACGACCCGCCGGTACTACCCCGGCACCCACGTCGTCGATCTCCAGGTCAACGGGCGGGTCGTCGCCGGCGACGGATTCGAGCTCGTCACATGACCGGCCGCCGCACGGTCACCGCCGAGGACCCGGTCGTCGCCGACCACCGCATTGGCGGGGTGGGGGTGCTGCCGGCGGCGGCCCAGATCGACCTGATGCTGCAGGCCGTCGGCGCCGGGCGGTCGTCGCGGCGGTGGTGGCTCGAGCACGTGGTGCTGGCCGAGCCGCTCACCGTCGGCGACGGCGGGGTCGAGCTCGGCGTCGACGTCGCCGACGACGGTGCGCTCGCCCTGCGCTCGCGCCCCGCGGCCGACCCGGTCGCACCGGCCCGGCTGCACGCCCGCGCCGTCGCCGCCGGCGCCCCGCTGCCCCCTCCGACCTATCTCGACACCGCCGCCATGGAGGCCTCCGCCGGACCGGAGACCCCGCTGGCGGTCCTGGACGGGTGGCGCGCGGGGAGCGGGATCGCCTACGGGGAGCGGTACCGGGTGATCCGCTCCCTGCGCCGCGACGGCGACCGGCTGTTCGGGGTGCTGCGCCCCGCGGCCGCCGAGCCGGGCGCCGTCGTCGACCCGGCCGTGCTCGACGCCGTCCTCCAGGGGCTCGGGCTGCTCGACGACGGGGCGGCCGGTCCGTGCCTGCCGTGGTACATCGGGCGGGTCACGGTCCGGCGCCCGGTCCGCGGCACGCTGCTCGCCCTCGTCGAACGGACCCCGGGCGGCCCGGACGCGGCAGGGTGCCGGGGCAGGGCGACGGTCTGCACCGAACAGGGTGAGGTCGTCCTCGAGCTGGACCGGATCGTGCTGCGGGCCGTCCCCGGCGGTCCGGACCGGCCCGCCGTCCCCCGGCCCCGGCCGGCCACCGGGACCGCGCCCGGTCGCCCGCCCGGTGCGACGACGGTCCCCGGCTGGCGTGCCGCGACGGCTCCCCCGGCGCCGTCGACGCCCCCGCGGACGCTGGTCCTGGGTCAGGTCCCCGGGCCCGCGGGGCCGGTCGGACGTCTCGGTCTCGACGCCGTCGCCGACGGGACGTTGCGGGCCCGGCTGGCCGACGACCCGCCGGGGCTCGTCGTGTACGCCCCGGCCGGTGGCGAGGACCCCTCGGCCGTGGTGCAGCAGGCGGCCGCACTGGTACGGGTGCTGGCCACCGCGCGGCCGTTCCCGGCACTGACCGTGCTCACCCGGGACGCCCACGGCGTGCGTCCCGACCCGTCCCACACCGCGCTGTGGGGACTGTTCCGCTCGGTGCGCACCGAGCACCCCCGGACACCGGTCACGCTGGTCGACCTCGACACGTCCGCGCCGACGGCACCGCCCACCGTCCCGTACGACGGCGGCGAGCACCGCTTCCGCGACGGGGCGCACCTGGTCCCGCACGCGAGCCCGGCCGGCCCCGCGGAGGGGCCGCCGTTCGAGCCGCGGGGACAGCGGGTCCTGGTCACCGGGGGTCTGACCGGGCTGGGGCTGCTCACCGCGGAGCGGCTCGCCGCACTCGGGTGCGCACACCTCACGCTCGTGGGGCGCACCCCGCCCGCGGGCGGGCGGGCGGCCCGGGTCGACCGGCTGCGTGGGCGGTGCGAGGTACGGGTGCTCACCACCGACGTCACCGACCCGGACCCCGCTCTGGGCCGCGACCGCTTCGACCTGGTGGTCCACGCGGCCGGGGTGCTGCGGGACGGTCTGGCCCGGACGCTCACTCCTGAGCGGATCGCGCAGGTCCTGGCCCCCAAGATCTCCGGTGTGCAGGCACTCGACGCGCTGTTCGACAGCGACCACCGCCCAGGTGCGGTGGTCCTGTTCGGCTCGATCAGCGCGGTCCAGGGGAACCTGGGGCAGAGCGCGTACGCCGCCGCGAACGCCTTCCTCGACGGCTACGCCGCCCGCCGCCGTTCCGACGGGGAGCGCTGGTGGAGCCTCGACTGGGGCCTGTGGAACGCCGGGATGGGCGAGGACGTGGTCGCCGCGGCCGCGGCCCGCGGCATCCCGGCGCTCGAACCGGACGCGGGTCTGGCCCTGCTGTCCGAGGTGCTGGGCCGCCCGCCCGGCCAGTACGTCCTGTCCGCACCCGCCCGACCGAAGGACGAACCGATGACCAGCACGCTGGGCACCACGGAGGCGTGGACGTCCGTGAGCTCCATCCTGACCTCCACGATGCACCTGCCCGCGGTCGCGCCGGGCGACGACCTGCTCGAGCTCGGGCTGGACTCGATGATGGCCGTCGAGATCACCGCGGGCCTGGCGAAGGCGGGCTACGAGGTGGACCCCGCACTCCTGTTCGAGCTCACCCGGGTGCAGGACCTCCTCGACCACCTCGGACCGCCCCCCGCCGCGACCACCACGCCCCTCGCCCCACCCGCACCGGTCGCCACGCCCACGCCGGTCGCCACGCCCGCGGCCGGCGGCGGGCCCTCGCCCGTCTCCGCCACCGGCGGGCCGGACCCCGCGCCGCAGACCGGCGGGACCGCCCCGCGGGACGAGCGGTCGACGACGCCGGACCCCGCGGCCTTCCGGCCGGACTGGGACCGGTTCCGGACCGGGCCGGACGGGTCCGCCGCCCCGTCGCCCGCCGTCGCGGTCTCCGGAGCCTCCGGTCCCGCGCAGGCCCCCGTACCCCCGCCGGCCGCCGTTCCCGCGTCTCCCGCGGGCGGGCCGCCCACGGGCTCCGCGCCGGGCCCGCGGACCGCCGGGAGGGACACACTCCCCGGGCCCGCGGCGCCGGCGCGCCGCCCGGAGCCCCCCACGCTCCCGGCCGCGCCCGCGGGGGTCCCGGGACGCACCCTCCCGGGCAGGCTGACCGACCGGCCGTCCGGCGGGTTCCTCGACCGCCGCATCGACGACCTGTCCCGGGAGGACAGGGCCGTCGTCGCCGAGGGCCGCTACTTCTACGAGCCGGTCGTCGAGGAGGAGACGGGCTCCTGGATCCGCTTCGACGGTCGGTGGTACCTGAACTTCGCCTCCTACAGCTATCTGGGCCTGATCGGGCACGACTACATCGGGGCCCGGGTACAGGAGGCGGTGCGCCGGCACGGCACCGGAGCACACGGCGTCCGGCTGCTGGCGGGGACCCTCGACCTGCACCGCGAGCTGGAGCTGGCGATCGCCCGGTTCCTGGGCACCGAGGACGCGATCGTCTACTCCAGCGGCTACATGGCGAACGTCGCCACGGTCGGCGCGCTGGTGGGGCCCGGTGACACGGTGATCGGCGACGTCTACAACCACGCCAGCATCCTCGACGGCTACCGGCTGTCGGGGGCCCGGGTCCTGACCTACGCCCACAACGACCTCGACGACCTCGAGCGCGCGTTGCGCCAGGCCGGCGACGGCGGAAGGCTCGTCGTCACCGACGCCGTGTTCAGCATGGACGGCGACCTCGCCCCGCTGCCGGGCATCGTCGAGCTCTGCGAGCGTCACGACGCCCCGCTGATGGTCGACGAGGCCCACAGCATGGGGGTGCTCGGGCGGACCGGCCGCGGCATCACCGAGCACTTCGGCATCGTCCCGGAGCGGGTGGCGATCAAGATGGGCACGCTGTCGAAGACCGTTCCCAGCGCGGGCGGCTACGTCGCCGGATCCGCGGACCTGGTGTTCGCGCTGAAGAACAACGCGCGCGGCTGGATGTTCTCCGCCGCCGTCACCCCGGCGAACGCGGCCGCCGCGCTGGCCGCCGTCGAGGTCATGACGGCCGCGCCGGGGATGGCCGAGCAGCTGCGCCGCCGCACCGGGCGCTACCGCGACGCGCTGCACCGGCTCGGCTTCGACACGTTGAACAGCGAGTCGCCGGTGGTGCCGGTGCTCTGCCGCGACGACGCCCAGGCCCAGGACCTCGCCCGGCTGTGCCAGGCCGACGGCGTGTTCGTCCAGCCCATCGTCTACCCGGCGGTGCCGCGCAGCCTCCCCCGGCTGCGGACCATCGTGAACCTGTCCCACACCGACAACGACATCGATCTCGCCGTCGAGGTCCTCGCCCGCGCCGGCCGCCGGCTCGGGCTCGTCTGAACCGTCCACTCCGTCCCGAAGGGAATCATCATGGGTGAGATCAACGGCAAGGCGTTCTTCGGTGCCGTGCTGCGGGCGGTGGCCTGCACGCGCAACCACAACGACGACACGGCCGAGTACGAGGCGGGGGTCATCGCCCCGGCCGGACGGATCCGCGAGATCGAGGCCGAGATCGGCGACCGGGCACCGACGACGTCCGAGGCCGAGCAGGTGCTGGCGCTGCTCGACACGGTCCTGACCACCAAGCGGACCCCCGCTGCGGACCGGGAGTTCCACACCGGGCACATCTCCCGGGTCTCCGGCGTCTCGGTCGTCCGCGCCGGCGCGGCGGTCTGAGATGACCGCGGGTGGGCCGGCCGGGCCGCCACCGGCATGGTTCTCGCACGAGTTGTGCTTCTGGCACGACCCGGGCGCGGGCAGTGGCCACCTCCCGGTCGGCCCGGGGGTGGAGCCGCTGCGACAGTTCGCGGTCGACCCGGACCTCCGGCGTGCGGAGGGGCTCGTCCGGCTGTCCGGTGTCCTCGACCGGTTCACCCGCCACACCCCCGCACCCGCCCCCGACGCGGACCTCCTCCTCGTCCACACCCGCGCCCACGTCGACCGGGTGGAGGCCACCTCCGCCCGGGGCGGCGACGCCGGGGTGTACGCCCCCGCGGGGCACCACAGCGCGGCCGCCGCCCGTCTGGCCGTCGGTGCCTGCACCGCGGCCGTCCGGGAGGTCCTGGCCGGTGGGCACCGGCGCGCCTACTGCCTCGTCCGTCCACCCGGCCACCACGCCGAGCCCGACCGGGCGATGGGGTTGTGCCTGTTCAACAACCTCGCCGTCGCCACCCGGGTCGCCCAGCGGAACGGGGCGCGCCGCGTGCTCGTGGTCGACCTCGACGTCCACCACGGCAACGGCCTGCAGCACGTGTTCTGGGAGGACCCGGACGTCTGCTACGTGTCGCTGCACCAGGACGGACTGTTCCCGCCCGCCTCGGGGACGGCCGCCGAGACCGGGTCCGGTGCGGGGGCGGGCACCACGGTGAACGTGCCGCTCCCGGCGGGCACCGGGCACGGCGGGTACCTGGCGGCGATGGAGACGGTCGTCGCCCCGGTCGCCCGCGCGTTCGCCCCGGACCTCGTTCTGGTCGCGGCGGGGCTCGACGCCGGCGCCCACGACCCGATGGGCCGGATGATGGCCACCAGCCGCACCTTCCACAGCGTCGTCACCTCGCTCTGCGAGCTGGCGGACGAGCTCTGCGCCGGGCGCATCGTCCTGGCCCACGAGGGTGGCTACTCGGCCTGGTACCAGCCCACCCTGCTGCTCGCGGTCGCCGCCGCGGTCGCCGGTCTGCCCGCTCCGGACGACCCGTTCCTGCACTCCCTGGAGAACCTGCCGGGACAGCGGCTCGCCGCGCACCAGCGGCGCGTCCTCGACCACCTCCGGACGCACCACCCGCTGCTCTCGGCCGCGGCGGTGGCGTCGTGACCGGGTGGCTCACCGCGCTCGGACGACGGTCCGGCCGTACGCACCGGCCGGAGCCCGTCGGCCGGATCGTGGTCCTGCCCCACGCCGGTGGATGGCCGTCGGCCTTCCGGTCCTGGATGGAGCTCGTCCCGGACGACGTGGAACTGCTCGCCGCCCAGCTGCCGGGCCGCGGGACACGGTCGGCGGAGGAGCCGCTCCGCCGGACCGGGCCGATCGTGGCGGCCCTGGCCGACGCGCTCGCAGCGCGCGACCCGCTGCCGACCGTCGTCGTGGGGCACAGCTTCGGCAGTGTGCTGGCCTACGAGCTCACCCGCTCGCTCGAACGACGCGGAGCCGGGCCGCGGCTCGTCGCGGTGTCGGCACGGCAGCCGCCGTGCTTCCCCAGCAGGCCGCCCTACTCCCACCGCCTACCCGACGACGAGCTGGTCCGGCACGTGCACCGCATCGGCGGGGCACCGGACGGCGTCGCCGACGTGGGAGGGCTGCTCCGCCCCTCGCTGCCCGCCATCCGGGCGGACCTGGAGGCGCTGGAGACCTACCGCCGCCCACCGACCGGTACCTCGGTCCCGATCGTCGCGCTCTGCGCGACCGACGACCCGATCGTGATCGCCGAGCGCATGTTCCTCTGGTCGGTGGAGACGACGTCCGGCTTCCGTCGCCTGTCGTTCGACGGAGGACACTTCTACCTGTACCGGCGCCCCGTGGCGGAGGTGGTCGTCCCGGTCCTGGTCGACGCGCTGCGCGGAGACCCGGGCGTGGAGCCGACCGTCACTCAGGCGGTGGCGTCCTCGGCGTAGAGGGCCGCGAACTCCGCCGTGGGTTCGATGGGGGTGATGACGTCGACCAGGACACCGTTCGGGTCCGCGACGATGAAGTGTCGCTGCCCGAACGGTTCGTCCCGCAGCTCGAGCTCGGCGGGCACACCGCCGTCGAGGACGACCCGCTTCCACTCGGCGTCGACGTCGTCGACCTCGATGTTCACCAGCAGGCCCTGTACCGGCCGCCGGTAGGCGCTCGGCAGCGTGGGGTGGTCGTGGGCGATCAACGCGAGCTCGAACGGACGCGAGCCGGGTGACCGGAGGCTGACGTACCAGTCGGCCTCGAACGTCGTCTCGAAGCCGAGGCGACCCACGTAGAAGTCCTTCGACTGTTCGATCTTCTCCGTACACAGGACCGGATACACACTGGCAGGCCGCATGACACTCCCCGTCGTCCAGAAGACCCGACGATCATAGCGAGGGACGCGGCGTCCGCTCCGTCCCGGATGGGCGATCTCGACCGGGCGCACCGCGGCCGTGGCGGTCGCGCGGCTACGCCGCACCCTGTCCGTCCGGCCCGACGGAGACGGGACCTGCGGTGGTCGGCGCCGCCCTCCGCCGGCCCGGCCCGCGCCGGAGGCCCCGGTTCAGGGGCGGCTGCGGGCGACGAGTTCCTCGATGGCGCCGACCACCTGGCCGGGGGCCTCCTCGGGCACGAAGTGACCGGCACCGGCCGCCCGGACGTCGAGGACGTCGGCCGCGTCGCCGACGAGCGGCCGCACGGCTGCCGCCATGTCGGGGATCGAGCCGTGCTCGGCGGAGACCGCCGCGACGGGCACGTCGATCCTCCGGCGGGCCGCGAGCTCGCGGTTCTGCCTCGCCGACTCCGGCGCGGCCCGGTAGTAGGCGAGGATCGCCCGGACCCCGCCGGCCGCGGCGAACAGACGCGCGTACCGGTCGATGTCGGCATCGGAGAACACGTCGGCCGAGGCGGCCTTGTGGGTCAGGAACCAGGCCACGTAGTCCCGCTCGTGCCCGCTGATGAGCGTCTCGGGAAGGTCCGGCACGAGGTTGAAGGCGAAGTGGGCGAGCTTCTGCGCGCTCGCCGGATCGAGGGACACGCTGGTGGGGAGGCTGACGCCGGGGATCCCGGCGTCGAGCAGGGCGAGGCCGAGCAGATCGGGCCCGTCGCCGGCCGCTGGCGCGTCGAGGGCGTAGGTCACGGCGACCCACGCCCCGATGTCGTGGGCGACGAGCCAGTGCTCGCCGACCCCGAGGATCTCGACGGCCCGCCGCACGACCCGCGCCACGCTGCGGGTGTCGTAGCCGTCGGCGGGCCGGTCGGAGTGTCCCTGCCCGGGCAGGTCGAGGGCCACGACCCGGTGGGCCCCGGCGAGGACGGGCATCACCAGGCGCCAGGCCCACCAGGTCTGCGGCGCGCCGGCGAGGAGGACCACGGTGCGAGCCCCCGGGACGCCACCGTCGACGGCGTGCAGCGACACCCCGTCGACGTCGACCATGCGGTGGGTGAAGCCCTGGAGAACGTCGAACGGGACGTCGACGTCACTGTGAGCGGGTGCGGTCATCGTGCTCTCCTCCCTGGGAGGACGAGCCTATGGCATCTTGAACTGATCAGTCCAAGATTGTGCCCGGGACGACGCGACAGGAGGCGCACGGCGGATGGCAGGACGCAAGCAGTTCGACGTCGACGCGGCACTCGATCAGGCGATGACGGTCTTCTGGGAGCGCGGGTACACCGCCACCACCGTCGATGACCTGACGGCGGCGACGGGACTGGGCCGCAGCTCGCTCTACGCCACGTTCGGGGACAAGGAGGCGCTGTTCCTGGCGTGCCTCGAGCGGTACGCGCGACGCTACGGCGAGCTCTACGACGCGGCACTCGCGAACGCTGCGGAGGATCCGTCCGAGGCGGTGGCCGCCTTCTTCGACGTCACCCTGGACCGCATCGCCGATCCGTCACGTCCCGACGGCTGCCTGGTGGCACAGACCGTGATGACCGCACCGTCGCTGCCCGTCGCGGTCGCCGCGCGCGCGTCCGCGCTCGTCGGCCACCAGCGCGGGCGGCTCCGGAGGGCCCTCGACAGCGCCCCGGTCGCGTCCGCCCGGCGCGACGACCTCGCCCTGCACCTCGCGGCGGTCAACCAGTCGCTCGCCGTCCTGAGCCGGGGCGGTGCGGCCGCCACCGACCTGCGTGCCGTCGTCGCCGTCGCCCTCGTTCCCGTGCAGCAGGCGCTGGCAGCGGTTCCTGGCCGGTGTGGCGGAACCGAGCAGTAGCCGCATGCCGACCCCACCCGAGGAGGCATCGTGTCGACCGGAGACCGAGGTCCAGCAACCTGCCGAGTGAGCCCGACGCATCCGCCAGGTCGGCGACCGTCAGCTCACGCTTCTGACGGAGGACGCGACAGGATCGACCGGCCGAGACCTGCCTCGGTCGAGGATCGGCCGACCGCGGCGCCTCGTCCACACCCCGCGCCACTGTTGAAGCAGTCGAAGGGCGTCCCACGGCCGTCCACGTGACGGTCGTCGTACGTCGCCACCACGGGCGCGTCCACACGGATCCGGTCGGTCGACCGGGCGTCCGCCGCCTCGTCCGCAGTGAACCCGTACCACCTGCCGCGTCGACCGTGGGCGATCATGCGACGCCCACGGTCACGACGCCGGCGCCGCCCCGGCGGCACCGACGGCCGTGGTGGGGCGGCGGGGCGTGGTCGCCGGCACCTGCGTGGACCGTGGGCCGAGCAGCGCCCGCGACCGTGGAGCCCGGCCTCGTCGATCGACCCGTGTCGACGGCGCACTCCCCCGGCCCGCCGGGGGCCTCACGGGACGAGTGCATGCCGTCCGACCGCTCCCCGACCCCGCCGACGCCGGGGCCCGACGCACCGCCGGTGACGACGGCGGCCGATCCGTCGACGTCCATCTGTGGCTGCCCTCCGGGTCGTGCGGGTGTCAGAGGAGCTCGAGGATGGTGGCGTTGGCCTGGCCGCCGCCCTCGCACATGGTCTGCAGGCCGTAACGGATGCCGTTGTCGCGCATGTGGTGGATCAGGGTGGTCATGATCCGCGCGCCGGAACCGCCCAGCGGGTGACCGAGTGCGATCGCGCCGCCGTTGGGGTTGAGCCGCTCGGCGACCGAGGTGTCCTCACCAGCGATGTCGGCCAGCCAGGCCAGGGGCACCGGGGCGAAGGCCTCGTTGACCTCGAACGCGCCGATCTCGTCCAGCGAC
Source organism: Pseudonocardia sp. TMWB2A (assembly GCF_017312135.1). Classification (NCBI taxonomy): domain Bacteria; kingdom Bacillati; phylum Actinomycetota; class Actinomycetes; order Pseudonocardiales; family Pseudonocardiaceae; genus Pseudonocardia; species Pseudonocardia sp. TMWB2A. Next base: position 3,251,615 of record NZ_QKQY01000002.1, on the reverse strand, counting down.
AGGCCGGAGCGCGTGAGTGCCTTCTGCGTCGCGGGGATCGGGGCGGTCAGCATGATGACCGGGTCGGCACCGGCCAGCACCGCGGTGTGCACCCGCGCGATCGGGGTCAGACCCAGCTCCTTGGCCTTCTCGCTGGTGGTCATCAGCAACGCCGCGGAGCCGTCGGAGATCTGCGAGGAGTTGCCCGCGTGGATCACGCCACCCTGGTCGGCGTCCTTGAACACCGTCTTGAGCTGGGCCAGGCCCTCCAGGGTGCCGCCCCGGCGGATGCCCTCATCGGCCGAAACGCCCGCGATGGGTGCGATCTGGCCCTCGAAGCGGCCGTCGTCCTGCGCCTGCGCGGCACGCTCGTGCGACAGCAGCGCGAACTCGTCGAGCCGGGTACGGGAGAAGCCCCACTTCTCGGCGATCATCTCCGCGCCGACGCCCTGGTTGGGGGCCACCCCGTAACGCGCGGCGAAGTCCGAGCCCAGCGGGTCCTGCCCCTGGCTGGAGGAGAACATCGGGATGCGCGTCATGGACTCGACACCACCGGCGACGGCGACGTCGTACTGGCCCGCGATCAGCCCGGCCGCGGCGAAGTGCACCGACTGCTGGCTCGACCCGCACTGCCGGTCCACGGTCACACCGGTGACGGTCTCGGGGAACCCGGCGGCCAGTGCCGCGTTGCGGCCGATGTCGAAGGTCTGTTCCCCGGCCTGGGACACGCAGCCCCAGATGACGTCCTCGATGTGGGCCGGGTCCACACCGGACCGCTCCACCAGGCTGCGCAGCACGTGGGCCGACAGGTCGGTCGGGTGCACCCCGGCCAGTCCCCCCTTGCGCCTCCCGACCGGAGACCGCACCGCCTCGACGATGACCGCATCCCGCACGACTACCTCCAGAGCTCGATGTCAGGCGGTTCCGGGCGCACCACGAGCGATGCCGCCGGAACCACCGGATGATCAATGACGTCGTCCGTCATGTGTTGCGTGATGCAGCCCGGCCCGGGCTCGTCACGCCGCGACCTGCTCCGCAGTCCCCGTCGACGCCGGGGGACGCCGGCGGTCGGTGAGACCGCTGCGCGGCACCACCGCCACGAGCAACGCGGCGGCGAGGCCGACGACCGTGAAGGCCCAGAACACCCCGCCCGCCCCCGCCGGGGTGGCGATCACGATCCCGACCATGATCGGGCCCACCACACCACCCAGCCGGCCGAGGCCGGCGCACAGGCCGAGCGCGGTGCCCCGGGCGGCCGGGGGGTAGTAGACGCCGGCGAAGCCGTACACCGCCGACTGCGACGACGAGCAGAACCCGATGACCAGCACGATGGCGAACACGACCGCCTGGACCGGTGCGAGGGTGAGCGACGCGACGGCGGCCGCCCCGGCCAGGAAACCGGAGGCGATGATCCGGCGGGACCCGAAACGGTCCGCGAGACCGGTCAGCACGACCATCCCCGCCGCGCTGCCGAGGTTGAACGCGAGCATGAACGACAACGCGGATCCGAGGTCGTAGCCGGTGCTGCGCAGGATCTGGGGGATCCAGGTGTTCATCCCGTAGGCGACCAGCAGACCGAAGAAGCTGATCAGCGGGAACAGCAGCGAGGCGACGCGGAACCCGGGCGCGGCGAGCAGCTGCAGCGCCGAACGACGAGCGGCCGGGGCGTCGCCACCGGCCACGGCCAGGCCGGACTCCGCGCCGGTGCCGATGTCGAACCGGCGGGCCAGCTCGGCCGCCTCGTCGTGCCGGCCGCGGGCGACGAGGAAGGCGAACGACTCCGGCAGGTTGCGGTAGGCGACCGCGAACAGCACGAGCCCGATCAGGCCCGCGGCGCCGAAGAGGGACTGCCAGCCGAACAACGGGATGACCACGATCGCCACCACCGACACCAGCGCGCCGCCGATCGGGAATCCGGTCTGGACCACGCCGTTGTAGAACTGGCGGCGGTCGATCCGCACGTACTCCATGGTGAGGGCGATGACCGTCGGGAGCGCACCACCGAAGCCGAGACCGGCCAGGAAGCGCAACAGGCCGAAGATCTCCAGGCTGGGGGCGATGGCGCACAGACCGGTGAAGACACTGAAGCTAGCGACGCAGGCGAGCACGATCGGCCGCCGCCCGACGATGTCGGTCAGGTAGCCGGCCAGCATCGCGCCGATCATCATCCCGAACAGGGACAGGCTGCCCACGAAGCCGGCCTCGACCGTCGTCATGCCCCACACCTGCTCGCCGAGCAGGACCGGCAGGACGGCGCCGAACATGAGCAGGTCGACGCCGTCGAGGACCGTCACCGCGAGACAGGTGAACACGACCGTCCGGAAACCGGCGCTCCGTGTGGTGGATCTGGACATCGTTGTCCTCCGTGTACGTCGGTACGACCGACCGGGAAGGGGCGCGGAATCGCCGAGGGACCGCCGGGCACACGCGCTGAGCCGTCGCGGCGCCCGGCCGGGAGTAGCCGCCGGAGGCACGAACTCGCCGTGTACCGGACCGCCCGACTCACCTTATGGTCGTAGATAAAACGCCGTCAAGGGCGATCCGGACCAACCTCGCAGGCCCGACGAACCGTCGGCCGGGCAGCGTCATGAGACTGTGGACGTCTTTTGTCTCACGTGTCACTCTGGACAGGCGAGCGCCGGCCGGGTCGCACCGTTGCGGCCGCCGGAGCGCTCGCCGGAGCGGAGGATGCAATGCCGCAGCAGCCCGGACAGTCGATGCGTGAGGTCATCGACCGGAGTCCCGTTTCCTGGTTCCAGAAACGGACCGTCCTGTTGTGTTTCCTGCTCGGCCTGGCCGACGGGTTCGACGCACTCGCGATCGGCTACCTGCTGCCGGCCATGGCAGCGGAGTGGGCGGTGCCGGCGTCGACGTTCGGACCGGCGATCACGATCGGCCTCATCGGCATGGTCGTGGGCACCACCGTGATCGCACCGCTCGCCGACCGGATCGGCCGGCGCACCGTGCTCCTGGGCTCGACCCTTCTCTACGGCTCCGCGACCGCCGTCATCCCCCTGGTCTCCACGGTCGGCGAGCTGGCCGCGGTACGGATCGTCGCGGGCATCGGGCTCGGCGCGGTGGTGCCGAACCTCGTGGCGCTGTCGGCCGAGTACATGCCGGCCAGGGCACGCGGGAAGGCGGTGCTCGTCGTCCTGTGCGGCATCACGATCGGCGGCTTCCTCTGCGGCATCGTGGCCGGTGCGGCGGTCCCGACACTGGGCTGGCGGTCGGTCTTCCTGATCGGTGCCGTCCTCCCCGTCGTACTCGTGCTGGTGTGCTGGCGACTGCTGCCCGACTCCCTGGGCATGCTCGTGCGGCGGGGCAGGCACGACCGCGCCCGTGCACTGCTCGGCCGCATCTCCCCCGAGGCCGCCACGGTGCGGCTCGACGACCCCGCGGCCGGTCCGGCCCCCGCCCGCACCACCCGGATCCCGGTCCGCGCCCTGTTCACCGGGGGTCGCGCGCCGGCGACGACGCTGCTGTGGATCACCTGGTTCGCGACCTACGTGATCGTCTACTTCCTCTACAGCTGGCTGCCCACCCTGCTCGGCCAGGTGGGCGTCGACCCCGGCGTGGCCATCCTGGCCATGTCGCTGTGCCTGCTGGCCAACACCGTCGGCGGCCTGACCCAGGGCGTGATCATCGACCGCCGCCGCGACTACGCCTCGCTCACCGTCGGCCTGCCGGTCGCGGTCGTGGTCATCCTCGCCGTACCGGCGGTGTTCGACCAGCCGGTGCTGCTGACCGTCCTGATCTGCCTCATCGGCTTCTTCGCCGTGGGCGTCAACCAGGCCCTGTCGACCATCACCGCCGAGATCTACCCGCTCGACATCCGGGCGACCGGTGTCGGCTGGTCCTTCGGCGCCGGGCGGATCGGGTCGCTGATCGCCCCGCTCGCCGGCGGGGCGCTGATGGCCGCGGGCGTCGCCGGCGGCGTGATCTTCCAGCTGATCGCCGTCCCGGCGGCGATCGGGGCCGTCTCGCTCGCCCTCCTCGTCGTCCGCGTGCACCGCGCCCGCCGGGCGACGGCCCCCGCCGCGGCCGGGTCCACCGCCGCGACGTCCTCCTGACCCGTTCCCGACCGACCCACCACCGGAGCAGCCGATGAACGTTCCCGAACTCGTCCGATTCTGGGCGCGCACCCGTCCCGACCACGACGCGATCGCCTTCGAGGGCACCGCCGAGTCCTGGAGCGCGTTCGACGCCGCGACCGACGACCTCGCCCGCGGTCTCGCGGCCCGCGGGGTCGGGCACGGCGACCGCGTCGCCGTGCTGATGCACAACCGCCCGGAGCTGGCCCGCACCATGATCGCGGTCCTCAAGCTCGGCGCGGTCTGCGTGCCGCTGAACTTCCGGCTGCTGGCCGGGGAGATCGACGAGCTGCTGGCCGACGCCGACTGCGTGCTGGTCGTGACCGAGGACAGGCTGTTGCACCTGGTCGCCGGGAGCGCGGAGGCCGGGCGCCACCAGGTCGTGTCGCTCGGCTCGACCGACGTCCCAGGCTTCGACACCCTCCAGGGCACGCCCGGCCCGGCCCCCACCGCCGACATCGCCGACGACGACGGCGCCTTCATCTGCTACACCTCCGGCACCACGGGCGTGCAGAAGGGTGCGCTGCTGACCCACCGCAGTGTGCTCGCACCGGCGCAGTCGCAGATGATCGCGCACTCGTTGTCGTGGCGGGACCGCGTCCTGGTCCCCGCTCCCCTGGTCTACACCGGGTCGGTCGTCTCGGTGTTCGTCCAGCTCGTGATCTACCCGGGCGCGACCATGGTCCTGCTCGCCGACTTCGATCCGGAGCGCAGCATCGACATCATGGTGCGCGAACGGGTCACCGCGGCGACGTTCGTCCCGGTGATCTGGCAGCGGATGGCCGCACACCCCGGCTTCGCCGACGCCGACCTCGCCGCGTTCACCTACGCCGCCGCGGGTGGCGCCCCGGTCGCGACCGAGACCCTGCGCGTCTACCGGGAGCGGGGTGTGCCGCTCAACCAGGTGTACGGCCTGACCGAGGCCTCCGGGCTCGTCACCAGCCTGGCCTGGCACGACGCCCTGCAGCGCCCGGAGTCCTGCGGACGGGCCCTGGTCGGCACCTCGATCCGGGTCGACGCCGCCGTCGGCGACGTCGGCGAGGTGCTCGTGCGCGGTCCGCACGTGATGCGCGAGTACTGGCGCAGGCCGGAGGCCACGGCACAGACCGTCGTCGACGGATGGCTGCGCACCGGCGACCTGGGCCGGATGGACGACGAGGGCTTCCTGTACATCGTCGACCGCAGCAAGGACCTGGTGATCTCGGGCGGGATCAACGTCTACCCGGCCGAGATCGAGAAGGTGCTGGCGGCGGTACCGGGAGTGAGCGACCTCGCCGTGATCGGCGTGCCGGACGAGACCTGGGGCGAGGTGGCGATGGTCGTGTTCCACTCCGAGCGCGACCCGGACGCCGTGGTCGCCGAGCTCGCCGCCACGGCCCGCACGCGACTCGCCCGGTTCAAGCAGCCCCGGCATGCTCTCGCCTCGCCCGAGCCGCTGCCGCGGACCTTCTCCGGCAAGCTGACCAAGGCCGCGCTGCGGGAGCGGTTCACCGAGGTGCCGCCCGAGGCGGTGGCGCTGAAGGACGAGGCCAGAGCCTGACGGCAGGTGCGGTCCCGGACCGGACCCCGGTCCGGGACCGCACCGTCACCGGCCGCGCTCGCGGTCGCGTTGCCGCGCCCGCTCCGCCATCCGCACCGCGTCCGCGGGCCACTGCCGGCCGACCGAGGCGCCCCCGTCCACGACCAGCTCCTGCCCCGTGACGAAGCCCGAGGCGTCCGAGGCCAGGAACACCGCGGCGGCGGCGAGGTCGTCCGGCTCACCGGCCCGGGGCATCGGCTGCAACGAGCGCAGGTCGGCCCGGACCAGGTCCACCGAACGGTCCAGCGCGTCACCCGTCAGGCCGGCGCCGTGCCCCACGATCCGGGTGGCCACGCCGCCCGGCACGAGCGTGTTCACCCGGATCCGGTCCGCGGCGAGCTCCACCGCCGCACTGCGGACCAGCTGGACCACGGCCGCCTTCGCCGCACCGTAGGCGTGCGGCCCGTAGCCGGTGCGCAGTCCCGCGACGCTTCCGGTGGCGATGATGCTGCCACCTCCGGCCGCCCGCATCGGCGCGACCGCGTGCTTGATCCCGAACAGGACCGAGCGGCAGAGCAGCGCGAACGCGGCGTCCCACTCCGCGGCCGGCACGTCGTCGACGAAGCGCCACCGCCCGACCGCGCCGGCGTTGTTCACCATGCAGTCGAGCCGGCCGTGGCGCTCCACGGCCTCGGCGACGGCGCCCGCCACGTCGTCCTCTTCCGTCACGTCGACCCTCCGGAACCGCGCGGCGGTCCCCAGCTCCGCGGCCAGCGCCGTGCCCCGCTCCTCGTCGACGTCGCAGAGCAGTACCGAGGCCCCCTCGGCGACGAAACGCGTGGCGACGGCGGCGCCGATGCCGCTGGCCGCGCCGGTCACCAGGGCGGTCCGGCCGGCCAGGGCGGGGCCGGTCATCGGTTCCGGAACACGGCCGGGCGCTTCTCCAGGAAGGCCGTCACCGCTTCGCGGTGGTCCCTGGTGAGCGCGGTCAGGATCTGCGAGCGGTTCTCGAGCTCGACCGCGGCCTGGAAGCTCGCGATCTCCTGGTTCGCCCACAGCACCTCCTTGCTCATCCACACACCGAACGGGCTGTGCCCGGCGATGAGACGGGCCCGCTCCAGCGCGGCCTCCTGCAGGACCTCGTCGTCGACGACCGCGGAGACCAGGCCGATCCGTTCCGCCTCCTCGGCATCGACCCTGCGACCGGTGAGGATGATGTCGGTCGCCCGCGCGAACCCGATCATGCGGGGCAGCAGCCAGCTCAGGCCGATGTCGGTCCCGCCGAGCCCGCGCCGGATGAACGAAGCCTCCAGGATCGCCGAACGGGCCATCAGCCGTATGTCGCAGAACACCGCGAGGGCCATGCCCCCGCCGACCGCCGCACCGTTGACCGCCCCGATGATCGGTGCCCGGACACGGCGGAACGCCTCGCCGAGGCTGGAGATGTGCTGCTGGACGCGCATCCCGGCCTGCGAGCGCCCCTCCTCCTCGGCCGGGCTCTGCGGCGGGACGCCGTACCCGCCCAGGTCGATGCCCGCACAGAACGCCCGTCCGGCCCCGGTGAGCACGACCGCACGCACCTCGGAGTCCTCCTGGACCGCACGCAGCTGTTCGTGCAGGGCCTCGATCAGGTCGGTGTTCATTGCGTTGAGGGCCCCGGGGCGGTTCAGGGTGATCCGCAGGATGCCCGGTTCGGGGCGGTCGGTGAGGACGGCGGGGGCGGCCTCCCCCGGTGCGGTCCGGTCGGTGGTCATCGTGTCGGCTCCTCGGGTGTCGTGCTCCGGCATGGGTGGAGGGCGCGCCGGCAGGTGCTCGCCGGGCGCGCGGGCGGTGGGACGGGGCGGCTCACCGGAGCTGCCCGGAGGGTCCGCCCAGCCAGACGCCGAGCTGCTCCCCCGAGACGTGTGCCGCGCGGTCGGACACGAGGTAGGACACCGCATCGGCGATCGCGTCGGCCGGGACCTCGGGCCACTGCGCGCGCATGACCGCCATCGCCTCGTCGCCCTCGCCGCGGGTCATGTCGGTGTCGACGAAACCGGGGATCACGGAGTTCACGGTGATCCCCCGGCGGGCGGTCTCCTTCGCCAGCACCTCGACCAGCGCGCCGACCCCGGCCTTGGCGGCGGCGTAGGCGCCGGTGCCGGGCAGCACCGTGCGGCCCGCGGCCGCACTGCCCACGAACACCACCCGCCCCCGCCCCGCGGCGTACATCGCGGGGAGCACGGCGTGCGTGCAGTAGAACGCCCCGCTGAGGTTCGCTCCGATCACCCGGTCCCAGTCCGCGGGGTCGAGTCTGCGGGCGGACGCGGTGATGTTGAGCCCGGCGTTGTTGACCAGCACCGACGGTGCGCCCCATGCCGCGGTCACCGCCTCGACCAGCCCGGTCACGGCATCGGGGTCGGAGATGTCGGCGCGCCAGCAGCGGGCCGTCCCCCCGGATCTCCCGATCTCCGCCACCAGCTCCTCCGCGGCCGCGGCGCTCGTGGCGTAGTTGACGGCGACGGCGTGGCCGTCCGCGGCGAGCCGACGCGCGATGGCGGCGCCGATCCCGCGGGCTCCTCCGGTCAGCAACGCGACCCGCGTGGGCGTGTCAGGGGGCGACGGCACGTGGAGATCCTCTCGTCGGTTTCCTCCGCATCGTGACACGTGATACGAGTATCGTCTATTGTTTCAACAGCATCCGGAGGTCCCGTTGCGTCTCGGTCTGCACCTCGGCTACTGGGGAGCCGGTCCGCCCCGCGGCGCGCAGGAGTCCCTGCGCCGGGCCGAGGACCTCGGCTTCGACTCGGCCTGGACCGCGGAGACCTACGGATCCGACTGCCTGACGCCGCTGGCGTGGTGGGGCGCGTCGACCGGGCGGATCACCCTGGGGACCAACGTGCTGCAGATGTCGGCACGCACGCCGACCGCCACCGCGATGGCGGCGATGACCCTCGACCATCTCTCCGGCGGCAGGTTCGTCCTCGGCCTGGGCGTGTCCGGCCCGCAGGTCGTCGAGGGCTGGTACGGGCAGCCGTACCCACGTCCCCTCGCGCGGACGCGGGAGTACGTCGGGATCGTCCGCCGCGTGCTCGCCCGCGAGGAGCGCGTGACGAACCACGGGGAGCACTACCCCCTGCCCCACCCGGGCGGGACCGGGCTCGGGACGCCGCTGCGCTCCACCGTGCACCCGCTGCGCCCCGACCTGCCCATCCACCTCGCGGCCGAGGGGCCGCGCAACGTCGCGCTGGCCGCCGAGATCGCCGACGGCTGGCTCCCGCTGTTCTTCTCCCCGCGGCTCGACGGCTTCTACCGCGAGGCGCTCGCCGAGGGGTTCGCCCGGCCGGGGGCCCGGCGGACGCCCGCGGACTTCCGCGTGGCGGCGACCGTGCCGGTGGTCGTCGACGACGACGTGGAGCGGGCCGCCGACCGGATCCGGCCCATGCTCGCGCTGTACGTGGGCGGCATGGGCGCGCGCGACACGAACTTCCACCGCGACGTGTTCGCCCGGCTGGGCCACGAGGCCGCCTGCGAACGGATCCAGGACCTCTTCCTCGAGGGGCGGCGTGAGGAGGCGGCCGCCGCCGTCCCGACCGCGATGGTCGAGGACACCGCTCTGATCGGGCCGCCGGCCAAGGTGCGCGAGGAGCTGTGCCGGTGGGAGGAGACCGTCGTCGACACCCTGATCGTCCGGGCCGGCCCCCGCGGACTGGCCCGGATCGCCGAGGTGGTCGGCGGGTGAGCGTCGGGACCGCGGGCCGGTGCTCCGTATGCTGATCCGGTGCCCGACCGCCCACCTCCGGTGACCGCCCGGCCCTCCGCGGCGGTCGAACGGATCCTCGACGCCGCCGATGCCTGCTTCGCCCACTACGGCATCGGCAAGACGACGATGGAGGACGTCGCGTCGGCGGCGGAGATCTCGCGCGCGACCCTCTACCGGACGTTCTCCGACCGGGAGAGCCTGCTGACCGCGCTCGTCCGGCGCCGCGCGGAGATGAACATCGCGCGCAGCCGGTCGCGGATCATGGCGATGGACACGCTCACCGAGCGCGTGGTCGAGGGGATCACCCTCAACGTCCGGGTGGGCCATCGGGACCCGCTCATGCACGCGCTGGTCTCACCCGAGCAGATGGCCCTGGCGAACACGCTGCTCAGCTCGACCGGACTGGCGACCGAGCTGACCCGCATGTTCTGGGAGCCGATCCTGACCGCCGCCCGGGAGGCCGGGGAGATCCGCGAGGACGTCGACCTCGTCGGGCTCTGCGAGTGGATCTCCCGGCTCGAGATCATGTTCATCATCCAGCTGAGGGACACACCGGACGACTTCGACCGGATCCGCAGGCTGGTGGCCGATTTCGTCGTGCCGGCGCTGGTGCCGGCCGGGTGATCCCGGCCGGCACCGGTGCGGTCACTCCCCCAGGTCGGCGGCGAGCTGACGGTGCAGGTGCTGGCAGGACTGCTCGTTGCGGCCGTAGAGGTAGGTGCCGTGCGGCCACGCCGCGGCGTTGCGCTGGATCGACAGCTCCATGGGCCAGTCCTCCTCGACCGCTGCCTGCTCCAGGATCTCCCAGCTGCGCAGCACCCGCTTCTCGATCTTCTCGGTCCGCTTCTCCGGGCGCACCAGGAACCGGATCTGCGTCGTCGACCGGTTCGGGTCGGCGTCCGGCCAGACCGTCCAGAACTCGACGTGGTCGGGCGTGGAGATCACCATCGAGTTCGGGTAGAGGAACAGGTTGGAGCCCATCAGCCGGAAGTCGGCGTCGACGTCCTCGCCGGCACGCGCGAGGTCGCCCATCCGGGTCCGGGGGCTGAAGGACTGCCCGTGCCGGCCGTACTGGCGCCAGACGCTGGTGTTGGTCTCGATCAGCTTGCCCACGCCGTTCGGGTGCAGGAACTTGGGGTGGAGCACGTCGATCGCGCCGTCGAGCACGAGCTTCCAGTTGATGTCCAGGGTGAACGACCTGTCGAGGAAGATCTCCGCGCCGCCCAGGCCGAACGGCTCGAGCTGGGCGTCGACCTCGGGTCCCACCCACTCGTCGAGGTTCCAGTCCTGGTCGCCGGACAGCACGGCGAACAGGAACCCGTGCCGCTCCTCGGTGCGGACCCGGTGCAGGGAGTGCCGGTCCTTGTCGACGTGGGTGTAGAAGTCGTCGTAGGGGACGCCGCGCAACCCGCCGTCCTCGCGGGAGTAGCTCCAGCCGTGGTAGTGGCAGGTGAAGATGCGCTTCGACCCGCACGGCTGGTCCTCCACCCGGCCGCCGCGGTGCCGGCAGATGTTCAGGTAGGACGCGACCGAGCCGTCGGACCGGCGGACGGTGATGAGCGGGATGCCGAGCACCTCACGGGTCATGAAGCTGCCCGGGGCCGCGATCTCCGAGCCGTGTCCGATGATCACCGGGAGCCGCTGGAGCAGCGCCCGCTCCCGAGCCGCCCGGTCCTCGCTGACGAAGTGCGAGATCGGGACCCGCAGGTCGGTCGGGGACATCTCCGTGGTCCCGGCACGGAGGTGCTCGGCCAGGGTGTGGGCGACGTCGTTGTTCAACAGGGTCATGGTTCGGTCCCCCGGAGTGGTGGTGGCCGGCGTCACCCGGGTCGGGCGGCGCCTGGTACGGGGCGCGCGGGGCACGCGCGCAGGATCGTGCGGAGCGGAGCGGTCGCTCACCGCAGCTCCGACAGCACCTCCTCGGTGTGGGCACCCAGGTCCGGTGCCCGTCCCGGCGCGAACTCCTGGCCGACGACCCGGACGGGGCTGGCGGCGAAGCGGTGCCCGTCCTGCTCGTAGGTGGTGGCGCGGGCGGTGAAGTGCGGGTCCTCGAGGAGCTCGGCCACGGTGTTGACCGGGCCCCCCGCGATGTCGTGCGCGAGGAACAGCTCGGTCCACTCGGCCCGGGTACGGGTCCGGAACAGCGCATCGAGCTCACGCCACACGTGCCGGGCACGGTCCTCCGAGCCCTCGTCCACCGACGTGAGGTCGACCTCCAGCAGGTCGGGCCGCCCGACCGCGCCGCAGAACGCCTGCCAGAACTTCGGCGTGTGCGAGCCGAAGACGATCGCGCCGCCGTCCGCGGTGGCGTACGCGTCGAGCAGCGGCCAGTCCGGCAGCCGCCCGTCGGGGGTCCAGCCGGGCCGTGCATGGGTGCGGTCGGCGTTCAGCGCGGCGTCGATCCTGTCGGGCATCCAGGCGATCGCGACGTCGGCGCTGCTGACCTGCACGCGGGTGCCGTCCCCGGTCGACCGGGCGCGCAGGACCGCGGCCAGCACCGCCATCGCGCCGTAGGCACCGACGGCGTACATCGCCTGCGGGGTCTCGCCCGACCCGCCCATCACCCCGGGCGGCGAGGGCTGCCGGGTGTCGACCGTGCGCAGCCCGGCGTAGGCGTCGAACCACATCCCTCCGGTCGCGAGGTCACGGTACGGACCGTCGGCCCCGGTGCCCGAGACCTCGCACAGCACCGTCGACGGACGCTGCGCACGCAGTCGCTCCCAGCCGAGCCCGAGACGGTCGAGGTATCCGTGCCGGGTGCCCTCGACCACCGCGTCGGCGGTGGCGGCGAGCTGCAGGAAGGTGGCGGCACCCTCCTCGGTGCGCAGGTCGAGCTCGACGCTGCGCTTCCCCCGGTTCCACCGCAGATGCATGAATCCGGGGCCGTCCGGGCCGCCGACGGCACGCGCCCCGGCGTGGCGGACCCCCTCACCGCGGCCCGGCGTCTCAATCTTGATGACGTCCGCACCGAGGTCGGCGAGGTGGCCGCCGACCGAGGACGGGGCCAGCTGCGCGACCTCGACGATCCGCACGCCCTCCAGCAACGAGTACCCGCTCATCGTTCTCCCCTCACCGTTCGACGGTGACACATGAGACAAGATTCGTCAAACATCTCAGGCCGCGGGAAACCTTATGCCCGTAGGATGAGAGCGTGTCGATCTTCCGCTTCGGCGTCCTCAGCACCGGTGCCACCAGCAGCCCCGGGGGCTGGACGACGCTGGCCCGACGGGTCGAGGACGCGGGCTTCTCCGTGCTGCAGGTGCCGCAGCACTTCAGCGTCCCCTCCGTCCCGCCGCTGCCCTCCCTCGCGATGGCGGCGGCCGCCACGACGCACCTCACCGTGGGCACCCTGGTGCTGGACAACGAGACCGGTCACCCGGCCGTCGTCGCGCGGGACGCGGCGTGGCTCGCCGCCGAGACCGGCGGCCGCTTCGAGCTGGGCATCGGCGCGGGCTGGATGGCCGCCGACCACACGATGCTCGGCCACCCGTTCCGGGAGCCGGCCGCGCGGGTGGACCGCCTCGGCGAGGCCCTGGAGCTGATCCGCGGGTGCTGGGCGGGCCGGACGTCGTTCGCCGGGACGCACTACTCACTGGACGCGATGCCCGAGGGCTGCGCCACCGCGCACCCACCGGCGCTGCTCGTGGGCGGCGGCGGGCGACGGGTGCTGGATCTCGCGGCCCGGCACGCCGACATCGTGGGCATCGCGCCGGACATGCGCTCCGGGCGGATCGGCCGGGCCGCGGCACGGACGACGGGTCGCGGTCCGGTGGCGGCGAAGGCGGCCCGGATCCGCGAGGCCGCAGCCCGCCGCGGGGCCACGGTCGAGCTGCACATGTCGATCACCGCTGTCGTCGACCGGGCGGACACGGCCCGCATCGACAAGCTGGCCGACACCTTCGACGTGCCGCCCGCCGAGGTGCCCCGGCTCCCCGGTGTGCTCGTGGGCGACACCGCCGCGATCTGCGACGAGCTGCGCCGACGCCGCGCGGAGACCGGGGTGGGCTACCTGACGGTCAACGAGGTGCTGCTCGACCGGATGGCACCGGTCGTCGCGGAGCTGACCGGGACCTGACCGCACGCACCGGCCCGGCCCCGCCGGAGCGCGGCCGGGGCCGGTGCGACGTGCGCCGGGCTCAGCGGCTCGACGCGGCCTCGACCACGTCGAGCATGTCCCGCAGGTCGACGAGCTTCACCCGTGGCCTGCCCGCGCTGCGGCCGGCCCGTCGTTCGTGCGCGTCGATCGCCTTCCAGGCCGCGAGACCGAGTGCCTCGGGGCGCCGCCGCGCGACGAGCTCGGCGAACTCCGGCCCACCGGCGGCGGGCGGGTCGAGACGCCCGGCGGAGTAGTCCTCCAGCAGAGCGCGCACGGTGTCCTCGGAGCACCAGCGGTTGGTGCCGATCACCCCGCTCGGTCCCCGCTTGATCCACCCCGCGGTGTAGGTGCCCGGCACCGGCTCGCCGGTCCCGGGATCGACCACCCGGCCACCGTCGTTCGGCAGCACGCCGCGTCGCTCGTCGAAGGGCAGACCGGGCACCGGGGCGCCGCGGTACCCGACCGAGGTCAGGACCAGGCCGCACCCGATGTCGGAGGTCTCCCCGGTCGGCCGGGCCACGATCCGGTCCCCGTCGACCTCGGTCGCGGTGCGCGCGACGCGCAGGCCCTCGACCCGGTCCCGGCCGACCACCTCCTCCGGCGACGCGAGGAACCGCAGGACGATGCGCCGGTCATGGCCCGCGGGCTCGCGCTCGGCCAGCTCCCGCAGAGCCTCGAGCTTGAGCATGACCACGGGGTCCGGTTCGCGTGCGAGCTGCGCCGCGGACGCCTCGTCCAGCCGGACCTCGTCCGGGTCGACGATCACGTCGACGCCCTCGACATCACCGAGCGCCATCAGCTCCGGCGTGGTGAACGACGCCTGCGCGGGCCCCCTGCGGCCGAGCACCACGACCTCGCGCACCGCACTCCGGGAGAGCCCGTCGAGCGCGGCCGAGGAGATGTCGGTGGCCGCCAGGTGGTCCGTCCCTGCGACCAGGATGCGGGCCACGTCGAGGGCGACGTTGCCGTTGCCGACCACCACCGCGCGGTGCCCGGACAGGTCGAACGCGTGCCGCGCGGCGTCGGGGTGGCCGTTGTACCAGGCCACGAAGTCCGTCGCCGACGCGCAGCCGCCGAGGTCCTCGCCGGGGATGCCGAGCGAGCGGCCCCCCGGGGCCCCCACCGCGTAGAGCACCGCGTGGTGGTGGTCGAGCAGGTCCGCGTGCGCGACGTGGGTGCCCACCTCCACGTTGAGGTGCAGGGTCACCGTGCGCCGCCCCCAGGTGCGTGCCAGTGCCGTGCCCGCCCCCTTCGTGTCCTGGTGGTCGGGCGCCACACCGTGCCGGATCAGCCCGCCGGGGACCGGCAGTCTGTCGATCATCGTGACCTCGACGTCGAGACCACGACGGCGCACCAGGCTCTCGGCGGCGTAGGAGGCCGCGGGGCCGGTCCCGACCACGGCCACGCGCAGTGGTCCGGCCCCCTCCGGCGGGGTGATCTCGGGGTCGACCCGCTCGAACCGCTCCCCCGGCTCGTGGCCGTCGAACCACGCCGCGTTGATCCGCAGGTAGCGCAGGTCGACCGGTTCCAGGTCGTCGTCGGGGACGATCGCCGACACCGGGCACACGTCGATGCAGGCCGCGCAGTCGATACACGTGTCCGGGTCGATGTAGAGCATCTCCGCGGTCGTGTAGCCCGGCTCGTCGGGGGTCGGATGGATGCAGTCGACCGGGCAGACCTCGACGCACGACGCGTCGTTGCAGCACGACCGGGTGATCACATGGGTCATCGGGGGTCCTCGTGGCCGGGCCGGGCACGGAGCCCCGGTGGCGGCCGGTGACGGCCCGCCACCGGCGGCCCGGTGCGTCGCGCTGGGGTCAGCGCACCTTCTCGTGGGTGGAATGGATGTCCGCGTACTCGGTGCGGACGGTCGGCTTGGCGATCTTGCCGCTCGGCAGCCGCGGCAGGGGCTCGTCCCGGACCACGACGTAGCGCGGCACCTTGTAGTCGGCCATCTTCCGGTTGCACTCCGCGATGATCGTGGCCTCGTCGAGTCCCTCGCCCCAGACGATCGCGGCCGGTGTCTCGCCGAACCGCTCGTCCTTCGCCGCGATCACCGAGACCTCCTTCACCCCGGGGATCGCGGCGATCACCGCCTCCAGCTCGAACGGCGAGACGTTGATGCCGCCGGTGATGATCAGGTCCTTGAGCCGGTCGACGAAGGTCAGCCGGCCCTGCTCGTCGCGCTGTCCCAGGTCGCCGCCGTGCAGCCACCCGTCCCGGAGCGCCCGGGCGGTGTTGTCCGGGTCGTTCCAGTACCCGGGGGTGACGCCCGGGCCCCGCATCAGGATCTCGCCGTTCTCACCCGGCTCGCACTCGGTGCCGTCCGGCCGCACGACCTTGATGTCGGTGAAGATGCTGCCGCTGCCGCACTTGTCGGGGTGGTCACCCGCCTCCTCCGGCCAGGTGGCGGTCGCCACGCCACCGACCTCGGTCATGCCGTAGATCTGGCGCAGCACCACGTCCTTGGCCGAGTAGGCCTCCAGGAGCGGGACGGGGACGGCCGCACCACCCACGATGGCGCAGTCGAGGCTGCTCAGGTCGGCCCCGGCGAACTCCGGTGCCGACGCGAGCGCCTGGAAGATCAGCGGCACACCGAACATCACGGTGATGCGGTGCTTCTCGATCAGCTGCACCGCCCGCGACGGGTTCATCTCGCGCTCGGCGACGAGCGTCCCGCCGAGCACACCCGTCATCACCAGGCCGTAGACCAGGCCCGGGGTGAAGGCCAGCGGCAGCAGGAGCAGCGTGCGGGCTCCGGGCCGCATCCCGGGATCGGTCAGCGTGTTCTCGAAGACGATGTCGAGCAGCGTCCGGTTCGTGCAGATGACGCCCTTGGACAGCCCGGTCGATCCGCTGGTGAACAGGATCGCCACGGTGTCCGAGGGCCCGCGGTCGATGCGGAAGTCCTCCCGCTCCCCCGCGCGCAGGCCCCTGATCTCCTCGAAGCCGATCCGGGTGTGCCGGTGCCCGAGCTCGCCGACCTGCCGGAGGGTCTCCTCGTACGGCTCGGCCGCCAGGACCACCTCGGCCCCGGAGTCGCCCAGCACCTTCTGCAGCTCGCCCGCGACCAGGCGCGAGTTCAGGGGCACGAGCACGGCGCCCGCCTTGATGACGCCCCACGCCGCGGCGACCCACTCGACGCTGTTGACACCCATCAGGCCGACCCTGTCGCCCGGTTCCACGCCCCGGTCGACGAGCGTGCGGGCGATCCGGCCGGACCAGTCCTGCAGCTCGCGGTAGGTCGCGGCGTCGTCCGCCACGACGACGGCGTGCTGGTCCGGCTTGCGACGGGCCCACCAGTGCAGGGCAGATGCGATCGACGTCGCCATGACTCTCCTTCTCGCGCCACGATGCGCGGCCGGTTCCCACCGGGCCGGCTGTCCGTTCCCACTGCTCCACCCGGCCGCCACCGCGGCCGGGTCCTCCTGTGTCAGGCGGACGCGACGACGCGCCCGGCGAGACGGCCGAGCACGTCCTCCGCCTCGGCCACGATGCGGTGCAACAGCTCCGCCACCGTCGGGATGTCGTCGATCAGTCCCTGGCACTGGCCGACGGTCCAGATGCCGGCGTCCAGGTCCCCGGTCTCGAACACCGACCGGCCGCGGACACCGGCCACCAGCTCCCGGACGTCGGCGAACCCGCCACCGTCGTCGAGGATCCGCACGACGTCGGCGCTGACCGTGTTGCTCGCGACCCGCGCGGTGTTGCGCAGCGGCCGGAAGATCAGCTCGGTGGCGCGCTCGTCGGCGTCGACGATGGCCTGCTTGACGCGGTCGTGGATCGGCGCCTCGACCGTGCACATGAACCGGGTGCCCATGTTGATGCCGTCGGCGCCCAGGGCCAGGGCGGCGGCGAGGCCGCGGCCGTCGGCGAAGCCGCCGGAGGCCACCACCGGGATCGACAGGCGGGCCGTCGCCGCCGGGATGAGCACGAGCCCGGCGACGTCGTCCTCGCCGGGATGACCGGCGCACTCGAAGCCGTCGATGCTGACACCGTCCACCCCGACCCGCTCCGCCTTCAGCGCGTGCCGGACGCTGGTGCACTTGTGCAGCACCTTCACGCCGTGCTCGTGGAACAGCGGCAGGTGCGGCTCCGGGTTCGAGCCCGCCGTCTCCACGACCGGGATGCCCGCCTCGACGATGACCCGCCGGTACTCGTCGTAGGGCGGCGGCTCGATCGAGGGGAGGATCGTCAGGTTCACACCGAACGGCTTGTCGGTCAGCTCACGGCACCGGGCGATCTCCCGGGCCAGATCCTCGGGCGTCGGCTGGGTGAGCGCGGTGAGGAAGCCCAGCCCGCCCGCCTCGGCGACGGCCGCGACGAGCTCGGCCCGCCCCACCCACTGCATCCCGCCCTGCACCACCGGGTGCTCGACCCCGAACACCTCGGTGAACCTCGTGCGCAGCGGCATGTCTCTCCTCTCGTGTCTGTGGCCGAACGGGTCAGAGCCGCTCGGTGAACCGGGCGTCACGCTTCTCGCGGAACGCTCCGAACGCCTCCTCGACGTCCTCGCCGCGCAGCGTGATCGCCTGGGCGGCGGCCTCCGCGTCGAGTGCCTCGGGGAGGCTGCGCCCGGCTCCGTCGGCGAGCAGGCGTTTCGTCAGTGCCATCGCCACCGCCGGGCCGTCGGCGAGCCTCCCGGTGAGCTCGTCGACGGTCGCGTCGAGCTCGTCCACCGGGACCGACCGGTTGACCAGCCCGATCTCGACGGCCCGGCTCGCGGGCAGGACCTCACCGAGCAGGCAGAGCTCCTTGGCCCGGTGCATGCCGATCAGCCGGGGAAGCACCCACGACCCACCGAAGTCCACGGCCAGGCCGCGCCGGACGAACACCTCGGAGAAGCGGGCACGGTCGGAGGCGACGACCAGGTCGCAGCCCAGCGCGAGGTTCAGCCCCGCCCCGACGGCGACGCCGTCGACGCGGGCGACGGTGGGCGTCGCCATCCGGTGCAGGGCGAGCGCGGCCCGGTTGGTCCGGTTCATCGAGCCCAGCGGGTGCCTGTCCCCGTCCACGGCCGACAGGTCGGCCCCGGAGCAGAAGTCCTCCCCGCGCCCGGTCACGACGACGACCCGGACCTCCGGGTCGTCGTCGAGCTCGGGGAACACGCGGGACAGCTCGGCCAGCATTGCGCCGGTCAGTGCGTTGCGCCGGCCGGGGTTCGACAGCTCCACCGTCGCGACCGGGCCGTCGCGCCGGACGGTCACCTCCGGCTCCGCCACGGCGGTCACGCGAAGTCGACCACTCCGCGGAGGTTCACGCCGGCGTGCATGTCCGCATACCCCTGGTTGATCTCCTCCAGCTTGTACCTGCGGGTCACCAGCTCGTCGAGCCGCAGGTAGCCCTGCCGGTACATCTCCAGGAAGTAGGGCACGTCCCGGGTCGGCGAGGACATCCCGAACAGCGCGCCCTGGATCCGCTTCTGGTACATGGCGAGCTCCATGAGGTTCACCGGGATACCGGTCGCGGCGAAGTTCGCCACCGCCGTCAGGACGACGATGCCGTCCTTCCGGATCGAGGCGAACGCCTCGGCCACGTGGTCACCGGTGGCGACACCGACGCAGACGATCGCCGAGTCGGCCCCCTGGCCGTTGGTCAGCTCGCGAGCGAGCTCGGTCGCCTCCGCCATGGTGGCCACGGCATCGGTGGCGCCGAGCTTCAGTGCGCTCTGCTGCTTGAAGGCCACCGGGTCCACCGCGATGACGCGGAGCGCACCGGCGTGCTTCGCACCCTGCACGGCGTTGATCCCGATACCGCCGACGCCCATGACGATCACGACGTGACCCGGCCGCACCTGACCGGCGTTGACCGCCGACCCCCACCCGGTGGGGACACCGCAGCCGACGAGCGCCGCGGACTCGAGGGGGATGCTCTTGTCGATCTTGATGGCGCCCCACTCGGGCAGGACGCTGTACTCGGAGAAGGTCGAGACCAACGAGCACTGGGCGACATCGGTGTCGCCGTGGTGGAGCCGGAACGTCCCGTCGAGCTGGGTGCCGGTCATCATGAAGGCGCCGTTGTCGCAGAGGTTCTGCTTGCCCTCGGCGCACCAGCGGCACCGGCCGCATCCCGGGATGAAGCTGGCCACGATGTGGTCGCCGACCTCGAGACCGCGGACCCCGGGCCCGACCTTCTCCACGACACCGGCGCCCTCGTGCCCACCGCAGTACGGGTAGTGCGCGGACGGTACGTCGCCCTTGGTCAGGTGATCGTCGGAGTGGCAGAGACCGGACGACACGTACCGGACCAGGATCTCGTGGTCCTTGGGCTCGTCGACGTCGATCTCGACGACGTCCCACTCGCCCGGGGCCTCCCACAGGACAGCTGCCCTCGACTTCATCGTCTTGTTCCTCTCGGGGAAGGGGAGTGATGGCTCGGTCGTACGACCGTCGGGTCGTGCCCGTCGACGGGGAACGACGGTCGACCCGAAGCGCTCGTCAGCCTAATGTTCGTAGATATACGCGTCAATACGTTCCGGCCCAGATGTCTCACGAGCGATCACCTGTACTGCTGAGCTGCAGCTCAGTGGCCACCTCGACCGTTTCTCCGCAACATATGTAAAGGTTTGTCTCATGAACGATCCACGACCTCCGGGCCCGGACGCCCCCGCTCCCGGCACCCCGCTCCTCGACCTGTTCCGGCTGCGGGGCAAGGTCGCCGTCGTGACCGGCGCCAGCTCGGGCCTCGGCGCCGGCTTCGCCGCCGCACTCGCCGAGGCCGGCGCGGACGTGGTCCTGGCCGCCCGCCGCGCCGACCGGCTCGCCGGGACCGGACGGGCCGTGGCGGAACGGGGGCGGAGCTGGCACGCGGTGGAGGCCGACGTCGCCGTCCCGGAGGACTGCGACCGCGTCGCGGCCGCGGCGATGGACCGGTACGGCCGCATCGACGTCCTCGTGAACAACGCCGGGATCAGCACCGTCGTCCCCGCACTGCGCGAGGCCCCCGCGGACTTCCGGCGCGTTCTCGACGTCAACCTCTCCGGGGCGTACTGGATGGCCCAGTCGTGCGCGCGGCGGATGGAGCCCGGCTCGTCGGTGGTCAACGTGTCCAGCGTGCTGGGACTGATCGCCTCGGCCCTGCCGCAGGCGGCCTACTCGGCGAGCAAGGCCGGGCTGATCGGACTCACGAGGGACCTCTCCCGGCAGTGGTCCGGTCGTCGCGGGATCCGCGTCAACGCCCTGGCTCCGGGCTTCGTGCGGACGGAGATGACCCAGGAGATGCCGGACGAGACGCTGGCCGGGTTCCTGGCCACCACCTCGCTCGGCAGGCTCGGCACCCAGCGCGAGCTGGACGCGGCGCTGCTGTTCCTCGCTACGCCCGCCTCGGGCTACGTCACCGGCGCCACGATCGCGGTCGACGGCGGGATGAGCGGCCACTGACCACGTGCCGGGTGGGGACGCCCGGTCGCGCCCGGCGTCCCCACCCCGGCATCAGACCGGGTCGAGCGCCGTCACCAGCCAGCGGTCGCCGTCGCGCTCCATGGTCACCAGGACCCGGGATCCGGACAGGGTGGGCTGCTGCTGCCCCGCACGGGTCGAGGTCTGGTTCAGGAACATCGTCAGCCGGACCCGGTCCGACGACGCCGGCTCACCGACCCCGGCCGCGGCGACCGACGTCTGGGTGACGAGCTGGTCCCGGTCCGACGCCGGGATGACGATGTCACGGACGAGACCCTGGTAGTCGTCCTTGAACCGGCCGCCGACCTGACCGAGCCGTGCGTCCAGGTCGTTCTTGATGCTGCGGTGGTCGTAGGACAGGAGGTTCGGGACGGCCTCCTTCGCGACGGCGAGCGCCTCGTCCCGTGCCGCCGCGGCCTGGGTCGCCCGCACCTGCAGCACCGAGAAGGTGACGGCCACCGCCACCAGCGCGACGGCCGCGACGGCCAGGACCCTCGTCGCCGTGCGGGGGCGGGTCCGATACCAGGTCGTGACCGCCCGCGTACCGCGGACCGGCAGCGCGGCCAGAGCCCTCGCCCCGCGGCCGACGGATCGCACCGCGCGCCTCACGGGACGAACTCCACCCGCGCGACCAGCCATTCACCGTTCTTCTTCTGCAACTCGGTCACCATCCGGTAGAAGCGCGACTCCCCCGCGGGGACGCTCTGGTTGTGCACGGTCGCCTTCACCGCGACGATCGCGCGGGCGGTGTCACCGTCGATGTTCTCCAGACCGGCTCCCGTCACCTCGCCCTGCGTGGCGACCTTCGACTCCTTCACCAGGCTGATGTAGGAGTCCAGGTTCTGGGCGAACAGGCCCCCGAAGTCCCCGGTCGCTCCGTCGAGGACCCGGCGGACGTCCTGCTCCGCGGTCTCGTAGTTGATCGAGGTCAGCTCGACGGCAGCCGCCTGTGCCTTCTCCAGCGCGGCCGCGCGGTCGGCCTCCGCCGCCCGTCCGCCGTTCCACCAGACCCCGCAGACCACGGCCGCGACGAGGGCCAGGGCGAACCCCACGAGCACCGCCCGCCGGACGGCGGGACGCGGCCCGTCCTCCCCCGGCCGGACGTCGGCCGGGTGGTCGCCCTCGGTCCCGGCGTCGACGGGTGCGGCCGCAGGGAGCCCGGCCTCTCCCGCCCCGGACGCCGGGCCGGGGGCCTCGTCCGCGGCGCCTGCAGGCTCCGCGGCGCGCGTCGTCGACCCCGTGCCGGGCGCCGGGGCGTCCGGGGTCGTGTCGTTCTCGTCCGGAGGCGTCGTCGCCCCTCGGCCGAGGGAAAAGGTTCTCACCACGTCAGCTCCTCGCATCGGCGGCGTCGGATCGTCCCGCCCCGGGGGGTGGGCGGAACGCGGGGGTCGCCGGCGCCGGTCGGAGGTGCCCGCCCGGGCGGGCACCGGCAGCGGGACGGTCGGGTAACGGCCGTCACAGCTGGTCGATCGTGACACATCACTGAATTTGTATCGCTCGCGGGGTACTCCCCCGCTGTCTCCGCAGTTCAGGACGGTGCCCCTGCGGGTGACGGAGTCATGAGCCCTTCCAGCGTCATGCGCTCCGACGGGGTGGCAGGCGAGCTCACGGCTCCGATCCCGCCCAGCGGCTCGAACGCCGGCTGGTTGTTCAGCGGGGTCTCGGGCCGGAGGGTCAGGCGGCCTGCCGCGGTCGGGCTGAAGCCGGACCCACGGCACTCGAAGATGGTCGCGGCACGCCGGCCGGGAGGTGATCCCGGCTCGAAGCAGGGCAGGTTGCGCGCGCTGCGGGCGAGGGTCGGGTCGTCCTGGGGCAGCTTGCAGTAGCTGTTCGCCGGCAACGGCACGTCCCCGGTCTCCATCGCGTTGCGCGGTCCGCCCGGCTGCCCGGCGGGGATCCACCCCTCGACGCAGTTGGGCTGGTTGACGTTGGTCTCCAGGTTGAACCGGAAGATCCCCGGCTCGCTCTCCGGAGCGACGACCAGCGAGGCCGCCGTGAACATCGGGTAGACGACCAGGATCTGCTCGATGGGCGCGTGGTAGGCCTCGGCGAGGCGGGTCAGCACCTCGGTGGTGCTGAGCAACGGCGGCGTGCTGCGACCGAGGTCGGTCAGGAGCGAGTCGGCCTGCTGGGCCGCACGGTTGCCGTCGGTCAGGACCGACCGCAGCGCGGGGTCGCTCTCCCGCAGCTGTCCGGTGAACGACGCCAGGTTGCGGCCCCAGTTCCGGATCGAGTCGCTGGTGGCCAGCTGCGGGTCGGCGAACCCCTCGAAGTCGTTGATCAGACCTTCGGTGGCGGCGAAGTTCCGCTCCTCGCCCGCCTCGCCGACCAGGCTGCCGGTGTTGTCGATGAGCCGGCCGAGGTCCGGGCCCAGGTCCCGGAACGCGTCGGCGAACTCGGTCAGCACCGTGGTGAAGTTCTGCTGGTCGACCGAGGTCAGCAGGTTGTCGGTGCCCTGCAGGACCTGTGCGGTGGGGGTCGGGATCGAGGTGAGCGCCAGGGGGACGTGGTCGCCGTCGGCCATCGGGGCGGCCGCCGGGTCCTGGGGCACGAAGTCGACGAACTGCTCGCCGATCGCGGAGACGCTGTGGACCTCGGCCCGGCTGCCGGTCGGCGGCAGGTGGTCCTTGTCGAGGGTCATCCGGATCCGCACGCCCTCGGGGTCGAGGTCGACGTCGGTCACCGTCCCGACGGTCACGCCGCGATAGGTCACGTTCGCGTTCGGGTACAGGCCGCCGGCGGCCGGCAGGGTCGCGGTGACCGCGATCCGGCCGATGCCGAGCACCTGCGGTACCCGCACGTAGTAGAAGACGATCAGCAGTGTGGCGATGAGCGTCAGCACCGCGAAGATCGCGATCTGCACCTTGACGTACCGGGTGATCACGTCAGTTGCCTCCCGTCAGGCCGTCGAGCAGGCCACCGCGCGGCGCCTCCGTGGGTCGTTCCTGTTCCTGCCGCTCGCGCTCGGTCTGCTCCGGCGGCGCCGGGCGTTCGAGCGTTCCGGACGGCGGACCGGGCGGGGGCTGGTTCGGGACGGCTCCGTCGAGCAGGTCCAGGCCGGGCTCGCCGACCGGCGCACCCGGTTCCTGCGGGAGCACCGGGGCGGTCAGCGGGTTCGCCGCCTCCAGCGCGTTCCCGCCCGCCTTCATGATCTCCTGGAGCCGGATCAGCTGGCCCTGCGCCGGTGTGCCGGTCAGGAAGTTCTGGTCGAGCGTCCCCAGCGTCAGGTCCAGGGTGAGCCAGAAGTTGATGTAGTCGCCCTGGAAGGTCTCCCCGAAGTTGCGCAGCGGGAAGATGATCGTGCCCAGCAGGCCCAGCGAGTCGGTCAGCGACCTGTCCGCGTCGGCGAGGCCCTTCAGGGCCGGGGTCAGGTTGTCGAGGTTCTTCGCGAGGTTGTCCGAGCTCTCGGCGACGACGGCGTCGGTCGCCTTCCCGAACTCGCCCAGTGACACGAGGCTGTCGGTGAGGTTCTCCCGCTCCCGGTTCAGGACGGTCAGCGCGGGCGGGATCGACTGCAGTGCTCCGTCGATCTTCGAGTCCTGCTCGGCGAACCGGGCCGCGAGCCGGTCGATGCCGTCGATGGCGCGGGTGATGTCCTGCTTCTGGTCGTCGAGGCCGCGGCTGAAGGTCTCGAGCTCGGTCAGCAGGCTGCGGAAGTCGTCGGTCCGGCCACCGAGGGCCTTGTTGAGCTCCCGGGTGATCGTCTTGATGTTCTGCAGGTTGCCGCCGTTGAGCAGGGTGGCGACCGAGGCGAGGATCTCCTCGGTCTCCGGGTACTTGCCGGCCCGGTCCAGACCGATCCGGGCGCCGTCGGAGAGCCGACCGGCCGGCGGTTCGTCGGTCGGCCGGGTCAGCTCGACGAACTTCGCGCCGAGCAGCGAGGTCTGACCGATCTTCGCCCGGACGTTGGCGGGGAGCTCCACGTCGGGGTCGAGGGTCACGGTGACCACGGCGTTCCAGCCGTCGAGCCGTACGTCGGAGATGTTGCCGACGGGCTGGTCCCCCACCCGTACCGGGTTGTTCGGCACGAGGTCGGCGACGTTCGTCATCTCGATCTGCACGGTGTAGGCGCCGTCGCCGACGCCCGGGACGCCGGGCAGGGTGAAGTCGTTGAGCCCGCGGTAGTCGCACGCGGTCAGCGACAGCGTGCAGGACAGCAGCGCGGCGATCGCCGCAACGCGTCTGGTCCGTCGCATCAGTTGCCTCCCTGGGGCACGAGCAGGCCACCGAGGCCGGGGGCGTCGACGTCCGGCGGGGCCTCGGGCCCCGGGGTCGGCTGGCGGTACGGCGCGTCACGGGACGGCCGGTTGTCGGTCGGCCCGCCGGCACCGGGGACCGCGATCGGGCTGATGCCGATCGGCGGCTGCTGGATCCGCAGCAGGTTGAACAGCGGACCGAGGTTGCTCTTGCAGTAGTCGATGCCCTGGATCGGGTCCTGGCTCGCCGCGGTGAAGGCCGAGCAGACGAAGTCCGCCGGGGTGTTGAGGTTGTCCACGACGAGCTTCCCGGACAGCGCGTGGGTCCGCGGGGACACAATGTTGAACAGGTTCATCAGCGTGCTCGGGCCGACGTGCAGGATCGTCGCGAGGTCGTCACGGGAGTTGGCCAGGGTCCGGGTCAGGTCCCCGATCTGCGTGACGGAGTCGTTCAGCACGGGGCCGTTGTCGGCCACGAACTCGTCGACGGACTTCGCCGCGCGCGAGATGCCGTCCAGCGCCGCCGACAGCTCGTCCTCGTTGTCGGTGAGGACCCCGGACACGGTGTCCAGACGCTGGTTGAACTCGACGATCTGACCGTCGACCTGCTTGAGCGCGGTGACGAAGGCCTGCAGGTTGCGCACGGTCCCGAACAGGTCGCCCCGGCCCTCCGAGAGGGTCTCCACCGCGGCCGAGGCCTGGCGGATCATCTCGTTGAACTTCGCGCCCTGGTGCCCCGCGGCGTTCGCCGCAGCGGTGTCGAGGAACCGGGACAGTGCCCCGTTCTGGTTCATGCGATCGGGACCGAGCGCGGTGCTGAGCTCGTCGAGCTCCTTCTTGAGGTCGTCGAACTCCAGCGGCGACGCGGTGCGCTCCAGCGGGATCTCCCCGCCGTCGGCCATCGTGGGGCCACCGGTGTAGGCGGGGGCGAGCTGCAGGAACCGCGTCGCGACCAGGGTCGGCGAGACGATCGCCGCCTTCACCTCGGCGGGCAGCTCGTACTTGGAGTCGTAGGAGAACTCCATCCGCACCTTGTCACCGGACGGCTCGATGGAGGTCACCTTGCCGACGTCGACGCCCTGGATCTTGACGCGGTCGTTCGGGTAGATGTTCTTGACCGAGGTGAAGTAGGCGACGCCGGTCTTGGACTGGTTGAACAGGACGACCGCCGCGGCCACCGCGACCACGGCCACCAGGCCGGCGGCGAGTGCCCGGTAGAGGATCGATCCGGTCTTCGGTCGGGCCATCAGTTGCCTCCGGCGCCGATGAGGCCGCCGACGGACGGCAGCGTGGGGGCGGCGCCCTCGAGGGGCGTCGTGGGAACGGCGAGGCTGGGCACGAAGTCGGCCGCCGGGAACAGCGTCGGCGCGGCGTTGCCGAGGTCGCCGTGTCCGGCGAAGTACGGCCCGCCGGCCAGCCCCTCACCGAGGCCGGTGATGAAGCTGGACACCCGCTGGATCGCGGACACGATGTTGCCCTCGTTGCGTTTGAGGATCGTGAGGACCCCGTTGAGCTCGTTCAGCGCCGGCGCGAGGCGGCCGCGCTGGTCGTCGACGAGGCCGACGATCTGGTCGGTGGCCCGGCGGGTGGTGACCAGCAGCTCGCCGATCACCTCCCGCCGCGCCTCCAGCTCCCCGAGCAGCTTGTTGCCGTCGATCAGCAGGGTGCTGAGCTTGGCCGTCTGGCGGTTCAGCACGCCGGTGACGCTCTCGGCGCGCTTCAGCAGGTCCCCGATCGCGGCGTCGCGGCTCGCGATGGTGCGCGAGATCCGGGTGATGCCCTCGAACGCGGGCCCGATGTCGTCGGGAGTGTTCGCGAACGCCTCGCTGAAGGTGTCGAGCGCCTGACCGACCTGCCGCATGTCGATCTCGCCGGTCCGGCGGGTGAGGTCCTCGATCCCCTGGGTGATGCTGTAGGGGGCGACGGTCCGCTCCAGCGGGATGACGTCGTCGGGCAGCGGCGCCCGCCCGTCCGGGCGGATCTCCAGGTTGCGCTCCCCGAGCAGGGTCTGGGTGCCGATCGTCGCGGAGGTCAGGTCGTTCAGCACGACGTTCTTGGCCGTGAAGTCGACGACGACGTCGGCACCGTCCAGGTCGACGCCGGTGACCGTGCCGATCTCGGTGCCGGCGACCCGCACGGTGTTGCCCGCCTTCAGCCCGCCTGCCTCGGTGAACCGGGCCTGGTAGTGCTTGCCCGAGAACACCTCGAGGTCGGCGAGCTGGAACGAGGCGACCAGCAGCACGACGAGGATCGCCAGGCCCGCGATCGCGATGGTGACCGGGTTCTTCTCCCGGAATCGCAGCTTCATCGGCCACCCCCGGAGGTGTCGTCGGTGCGGAGGATCTGGTCGGGGACCTGTCCCTGGTCCGCGGCGTCCTGCTGCGGGATCGGGTTCGCCTCGCGCTGCTCGGGGGTCTCCAGCGGGGAGTTGCCGAACTTGCAGCGGTCGACGTTGTCGGCCGGGCCGAGCCACGGCGAGTAGACGGGGTCACCGGTCGGGCCGGTCGTCTTCACCCGCAGCGAGCAGATGAACAGGTTGTAGGTCGCGCCGCGGGAGCCCAGCCGGCTGACCCGCAGGTACGCGCCCGGCAGCAGCGCCAGGTTCTCGTCGATGGCGGCCTCGCCGGCCTTCGCCTGCTTCGACACCCGGTCGAGCTGGTCGACGGTGCCCTTCAGCGGCCCGCGGACCTTGCCCAGCAGCTGGTCGACGCTGGTGGTCAGCCGGTTGACCCCCTCCAGCGAGTTGCCGATCCGCTCCCGGTCACCGGCGAGCCCGGTGGTGAGCCTCTGGAGCTCCGAGATCGTCGACTCCAGCTCGGGGGCGCGCCGGTCGAGCGTGCCCAGCACGGTGTTCAGGTTGGTGATCACCGTGCCGATCACCGCGTCCTTGTCGGCGAGGGTGTTGGTCAGCGAGCCGATCCGTGCCAGCAGGGACTCGATCGTCCCGCCCTGCCCCTGGAACACCGAGATCACGTCCGAGCTCAGCTGGTTGATCTGGTCGGGGGCCAGGCCCTCGAACAGCGGCGAGAACCCGGCGAGCAGCACGTCGAGGTCGAGGGCGGGCCTGGTCTGTGCGACGGGGATGACCGCGCCCTCGGGCAGCACCCCGGTGGCCGCGGGGCCGCGGGCGACCTCGAGGTACCGGTCTCCGGTGATGTTGAGGTAGCGGACCGCGAGGTGGGTGTCGGTCGGCAGGTCGCGGCCGGCGTCGACGGTGAAGCTCACCTGCCCGAGCGTGTTGTCGACGACCTCGACGTCGGAGACCGTCCCGACCTCGACACCCGCGATGCGGACCGAGTCACCGGACTTGATCCCCGAGGTGTCGGTGAAGACGCCGGAGTAGCTGCGCTGGTCGCCGAACCCCGCCCCGCCGGCACCCATCTGGATGCTGACGATGACCAGGACGAACATCGTGACGACCACGAACACCGTCGTCTTGACCAGCGGCCCGGTGATGTTCTGGGCCTTGGAGACCTCGCTCATCGGCCGCCCTCCCCACCGAACAGGCCACCGAACAGACCGCCGCCGTCGTCCGCGGGTGCGGTCGGCGGAGCCGTCTCGGCACCGGGGGCGAGCGGTGCGGGTGCCGTCGGGCCGGCCGGGGCCGGGGCACCCGGCTGACCGGGCGCACCGGGCTGACCGGGAACCGGGGCGACCTGGGCGCCCGGGAGCCCGAGCTCCTGACCGGCACCGGCGAACGGACCGAACAGCTGGGTGACCAGCGGCGGGTTCCCGATGCGCAGGGTGTTGTCGCCGTCGGGGTTGGGCTCGCCGCCCTTGTCCACGTTCTTCATGAGGGACTCCGGGAACACCGACCCGTCGAGGTCCGGCATGCCGTGGCAGTCCGGGCCGTTGTCGGCACCGACGACGGGTGGGCTCGTGTAGGGGCTGTCTCCCGGCTGCAGGGTCACGAGGCCGACGAAGCCCGGGACCGTGTTGCCCTGCTGCTGCTCGAGCTGCCGGCGGGACTTGTCCAGCCCCTTCAGCCAGCAGGCGAACATCGGGGAGTAGTCGTGGAGCAGCTGTGTGGTGGGCAGCGCGGTCTGCGTGACGTTCCGGATCCCGTCGCGGTTCTGCAGGAAGAAGGTCTCGCCGGTGCGGGAGACCTTCGAGATCTGGAACAGGAAGCTCTCGAGGTCGGCCTGCTGCTCGACGATCGTCCGGCTCGTCACCGCGCCGTTGTCGAGGATCGTCGCCAGGTCACCGGCGACGTCGCCGTAGAGGTTGGTGAGGTCGGCTCCCTTGCGGAAGTCGGTCTGCAGCTGCGGCAGGTTCGCGTTGAACCGCTTGAGGTAGGCGGCGAGCTGCTGGGCGGTCGCACCGACCTCGTCGCCGCGCCCGTCGAGCGCGGTCGCCAGGTTACCGATGACCTCGCTGACCTCGCGCGGCTCGAGCGTGTCGAGGATCCTGTCCAGCGAGTCGAACAGGGTGTTGACCTCGACGGTCACCGAGCCGGTGTCGATCCGGTCGCCCGCGGCCAGCATGCGTCCGTTCGGCGCGGCCGGCATCGCGAGCTGGACGGTCTTGGCACCGAACGCCGTCAGCTGGTCGAGGGAGACACGGACGTCGGCGGGCACCTGACCGATCCGGTCGGAGTCCATGTCCAGGACGATGTCCACGGCGCCGCGGTCGCCGTCGGCCAGTGAGACCGACCCGACCTTGCCGACGTCGACGCCCTTGAGCTGGACGCGGTTGCCGGGGTACATCTGCAGCCCGGACCGGTCGGCACGCAGGGTGACGGGCACGGTGGAGGCGAAGGCGTTCAGGTACATCGCCGAGCAGAGGCCCAGGAACCCGAGGACGATCCCGATCAGGATCAGCGCGTAGACGCGGTACTTGAACCGCGTGAAGAAGGAGTCGTTCACCTGGTCATCCCGTGATGCGGAAGGCGTCGGAGTCGGCGTAGAGCGCCATCGAGATCGCCAGCTCGGCGGCCAGCACGGCGATCAGCGACGTGCGGACGGCCTTGCCGACGGCGAGGCCGACACCGGCCGGCCCGCCCGTCGCGGTGTAGCCGTAGTAGGTGTGGATCGAGATCACGACCACCGCGATCCCGATCGCCTGGGCGAAGGAGTAGAGGACGTCCTCCCACTGCATGAACGTCTGCATGTAGTGGTCGAACGTGCCCTCGGAGAGCCCGAAGAAGCCGACCTGGGTCGTCTTCCACCCGACCCACGCACCCACCATCGCCATCGCGAAGATCGGGATGATCGTGATCATCCCCGCGACGAGCCGGGTGGTGACCAGGTACGGGAGGGAGCGGACGCCCATCACCTCGAGCGCGTCGATCTCCTCCGAGACCCGCATGGCCCCGAGCTGGGCGGTGAAGCCGCTCCCCACGGTGGCCGCCAGCGCCGCCCCCGCGATGATCGGCACGAGCAGGCGCGGGTTGATGATCGCCGAGGCGAAGCCGCCGAGGGCCTCGAGCTGCAGGTTGGACAGGGCGTCGTAGCTCTGGAGGCCACCGGTCACACCGGCGAACAGCGTGATGAAGAACGTGATCACCGAGGACCCGCCGATGACGGCGAGCGCGCCGGTGCTCATGCCGACCTCGGCGATGAGCCGGACCTGCTCGGTCTTGTAGCTCTTGACGGCCTTGGGGATCCAGATGACGCCCTTGCCGTAGAACTCGGCCTGCCGGCCGAGGTCGTCGAGCAGCCGGAGCGGCGCTCCGAGGGCGTTGCGGACAGCGGAGAGCACGGACAACGTCGTCACACCAGCCCGAGCGAGTAGGGGATCTGCGTCAGCAGGATGTTGATCGGGAACAGCGCGAGGAACGTGTAGACGACCGTCTCGTTCACCGCGTTGCCGACGCCGCGGGGACCCGCCTTGCAGGTCATGCCGCGGTAGCAGCCGATGAGGGCGCCGACGACACCGAAGACGACCGCCCGGAGCTCACCGTGGACGAGGTCGTCGAACCCGACGAGCAGCGTCAGGGAGTCGATGTACTGCCCCGGGCTGGCGTCCTGCAGGTACACGGCGAAGAAGTAGCCGCCGGCGAGACCGATCAGGATCATCACGCCGTTCAGCAGGAAGGCGTTGACGGCGGTCGCGAGGACGCGCGGGACGACCAGCCGCTGGACGACGTCGATGCCCAGCACCTCCATCGCGTCGAGCTCCTCCCGGATCCGGCGGGCGCCGATGTCGGCGCAGATCGCGGTGGAGCTCGCGCCCGCGATGATGAACGTCGTCGCGACCGGGCCGATCTGCGTGACCGTGGCGAACGCCGAGCCCGACCCGCTGAGGTCGATCGCGCCGATCTCGACGAGGACCAGGTTGAACTGGAAGGTCACCAGCGCGACGAACGGGATGCCCAACAGGATCGCGGGCCCCAGGGAGACGCTGGCGACGAACCAGGTCTGCTGGACGAACTCCCGCCATTGGAACGGCCGCTTGAACATGGCGACGAAGGTGTCGGCGGTGAACGCGAAGAACGTGCCGAGCGGCGCGACCGTCCGCGCCACGACCGGAGGCGTACCCATCACGCCTCCCGGTCCGGCACGGCGGCGGTGCAGGTCACAACATCGGGCTGCATCGGGGCCTCTGCTCTGAGACGACGGGGGAACACCGGCCCTCCGGTCGACGGCGGGTTCCGGTGCCAGGCCAACGAGCTACGCGTTGACAAGTTTCGTCTTTCGTCTCATGGTTAACCCGAACGGACTACCGGAGCCCGTCGCGATCACCCGATCGTGACCCGTTCGGAGAGACACTCGACGCTAGATGTCTCGTTGTCTCAGTATCGAGCCCTCCGGGACGGCCGGGGCAGCGACACGAGGAGGTGCGCCGTGAAGGGCGTTGAGGTCAAGGTCGAGAACCTGTCGAAGTCCTTCGGCAGGGCCAACATCTGGTCGGACGTGACACTGACGCTCCCTCCCGGTGAGGTCTCCGTTCTGCTCGGCCCCTCGGGAACGGGCAAGTCGGTGTTCCTCAAGACCCTGATCGGGCTCCTGAAGCCCGAGCAGGGGTCCATCGTGATCCACGACACCGACCTCGTCCGGTGCAACGAGTCGAAGCTTTACGAGATCCGCAAGTTGTTCGGCGTGCTGTTCCAGGACGGCGCCCTGTTCGGGTCCATGAACCTCTACGACAACATCGCCTTCCCGCTGCGGGAGCACACCTCGAAGACCGAGTCGCAGATCAACGACATCGTCTTCGAGAAGATGGATCTCGTCGGGCTGCGCGGTGACGAGGGCAAGCTGCCCGGGGAGATCTCCGGCGGGATGCGCAAGCGCGCGGGCCTGGCCCGGGCGCTGGTGCTCGATCCGGAGATCATCCTGTTCGACGAACCGGACTCGGGGCTCGACCCGGTGCGCACCGCCTACCTGAACCAGCTGATCATCGACCTCAACGCCCAGACCGACTCGACCTTCCTGATCGTCACCCACGACATCAACACCGCCCAGACGATCCCGGACAACATCGGCCTGCTGTACCGCAAGCACCTGGCGATGTTCGGGCCCCGGGAGCAGCTGCTCACCTCCGAGGAGCCGGTGGTGGCCCAGTTCCTCAACGGGCGTCGCCAGGGACCGATCGGGATGTCCGAGGAGAAGGACGCCGCCCAGGCCGAGCGCGAGATGGCCGAGTCCGGCGGGCTCGCGGGGCTCCCCCCGCTCAAGCCCCAGCTGCAGGCCTCCCCCGGGATGCCCGAGCGGCGCGCGGTGGCGCGACGCCAGGAGCGGGTCCGCACGATGATGCACACCCTCCCGCCGGCCGCCCAGGAGGCGATCCGCGCGAACATGGACGGGGACAGGGTTCCGGCGGGAGCCGGAGCGGGCCGACACGGCCTGGTCGACGGCCCGGCCACGGCCGAGATCCCGCGCGTCCGGTGAGACCCGGTGGCGGCGGCCGCCCGGGAGGCGCCCGCCGCCGCCACCGCGCAAGGATGGACTCGGAAATCTAAAGGCCATAGGCTCGGGGCATGTCTGCCGGCCGGAGGACGAGACCGCTGCCGATCCCGGGGCCCGGGCGGGACGTGCTCCGGGGCTGTCCCCTCTGCGAGGCCATGTGTGGTCTCACCGTCACCCTCGACGCCGCGGACCATGTCGTCGCGGTCAGGGGCGACCCCGAGGACGTCTACAGCAAGGGCTACCTGTGCCCCAAGGGCGCCTCACTCGGTGCCGTCGACGACGACCCGGACCGCCTGACGCGGCCCCTGGTCCGGCGCGACGGGGAGCTCCGTCCGGCGACCTGGGACGAGGCGTTCGCCGAGGTCGACCGGCTGCTGGGCCCCCTGCTGGCCGAGGACCGGAACACCGTCGCCGTGTACACCGGGAACCCCACCGGGCACAACGTCGCCTTCACCCTGCTGGCCGGGCGCCTCGCCCGTTCCCTCGGGACGGTGCAGAGCTACTCCCCGGCGACGATGGACCAGCTCCCGCAGACCGTCACCGCTGCGGTCCTGTTCGGCGAGCCGACCAGCACTCCCGTGCCCGACCTCGACGCCACGGACCTGCTGGTGATCGTCGGCGGGAACCCCCTGGTGTCCAACGGGAGCGTCGGGGCCGCTCCGGACTACCGCGGCCGCATCCGCGCGCTGCGGGCCCGGGGTGGGCGGGTCGTCGTGGTCGACCCGGCCCGGACGGCGACCGCGGCCGCGGCCGACCTGCACCTGCGGATCCGTCCCGGCACCGACCTGTTCCTGCTGCTCGGGCTGCTGCACGTGGTCCTCACGGAGGGTCGCGTCCGGCCGGGGGCCGCGCAGGGCAGGGTGTCGGGTCTCGACGAGCTCGCCGGACTGGTCGCCCGCTGGACCCCGGACGAGACCGCGCGGGCCACCGGGATCGCCCCGGACACCGTCGTCGAGCTGGCACGCGACATCGCCGGCACCGACCGCGCCGCGCTGTACGGCCGGCTCGGCACCACGCTGAACCGGAACGGCACGCTCACCTGCTGGGCGCTGCAGGTCCTCAACGTGGTGTGCGGGAACCTCGACCGCCCGGGCGGCATGCTGTTCAGCCGGCCGGTCACCGGCTCCCCGACCACCCGCCGGCCCTCCGGCCCGCCGCGTCCGTTCACCACCGGACGCCACCACACCCGGGTCGGCGGCCATCCCGAGGTGCTCGGTGAGTTCCCGGTGGCGGCGCTGGCCGAGGAGATCCGCGCACCCGGTCCGGGGCGGGTACGCGGGCTCGTCGTCTACGGCGGCAACCTGGCCCGGTCGCTGCCGGACTCGTCGTCGGTGCAGCAGGCGCTCACCGAGCTCGACGCGATGATCTGCGTCGACCCCTACCTGAACGAGACCACCCGCCACGCCGACGTCGTCCTCCCCCCGCCCGGTTCGCTCAGCCGCGACCACTTCGACCTGGTCCTCTACCAGTTCGCCCAGCGCAACTTCGTCCGCTTCTCACCGCCGGCCCGGCCCGTGCCGGACGGGATGCTCTCCGAGTGGGAGATCCTGCTGCGGCTGTGTGCGGTGTACGAGGGCCGCGGCCCGGACGCCGATCCCGGCGAGATCGACGACGAGATCGCGGCGAGCCTGCGCAGCTCGGTCGCCCGCGGTCTCGACATCCCCGTGGACGAGGTCGTCACCGGATTCCCGGGCCGGGGGCCGCGCAGGCTGATCGACCTGCGCATCCGCTCCGGCCCCTACGGCGACCACTTCGGCCGGTCCCCCGGCGGTCTGACCCTCGCCCGGGTGCTCGACTCCCCGCACGGGATCGACCTCGGCGGGCACGTCCCCCGCCTCGACGAGGTGATCCGCACCCCGTCGGGGACGATCGAGCTCGTCGCACCACGGATCCGGGACGCGCTGGCCGAGGCGGAACCGCCGGTCGCCGAGCCGGGCACGCTCTCGCTCATCGGCCGGCGCGACCTGCGCTCCAAGAACTCCTGGCTGCACAACGTCGACCGGCTCGCCGCGGGACCCGAACGGGGACTGCTCTACCTCTCCCCCGCCGACGCCCGCGACCACGACGTCGACGACGGCGGGACCGTCGCGGTGTCCTCGTCGGTGGGGCGGATCGAGGTCATGGTCCGGGTGACCGACGAGGTGGCGCCGGGAGTCTGCTCGCTGGCCCACGGCTGGGGTCACGACGACGCCCACGCCCGCCTGCGGGTCGCCGCCCGCCGGCCCGGGGTCAACAGCAACACCCTGACCGACGGCACGGTGCTGGACCCCCTGTCCGGCACCGTCCAGATGAACGCGATCCCGGTGCGGATCGCACCGGTCGCACGGTCGGTCTGACCGGTCGTGGTCGTTGTGGGCCGTGCCACCGGTGCGGGCGGGACCATGGGCGCGATAATGGCCCGATGCCCCGTCCGGCCAGCCCTCTGATCAGGTACGACGTCGTGATCACGACGTCGCTGCGGCTCATCGACGCGGAGGGCCTGGACGCGTTCAGCCTGCCGCGACTCGCCCGAGAGCTGAACGTCCGCGCCCCCTCGCTCTACCACCACTTCGCCGACAAGGCGGAGATCCTGCGGGGCGTCGCGCGGGCGATCGTCGTGGAGACCCGGATGCCGGACTCACGGCAGACGCCGAACTGGATCGAGTGGTTCGTCGCGCTCAGCATGAACTTCCGCGACGCCGTGCTCCGGCACCGCAACGCCGCGCCGCTGCTGCTCAGCTTCATGCCCCGCGACGTGCTGATCCGCACCTACGAGCAGAGCGCACGGACGCTGGTGGAGCTCGGCGTGCCCGTCGACCGGTGTGTGCTCGTCCTCGACGGCCTGGACAAGCTGACCCTCGGCGCCGCCATCACCGAGGCCGCGAAGGAGCCCGGTGAGGCACGCGAGCTGTTCGGGACGGCCGACCCCGGGACCGAACCGACGCTCGCGGACGCGGTGGCGCACAACGGGCTCTCCGCCGAGGAGACCTTCGCCGAGACCATCCGCAGCTTCCTGCGCGGGGCGGTGCCCGAGCTGCCGGTCGACGCCCCCGCACCGGCGCGCGCCCCGGGAGGGAAGGTCTCCGACCTCCCGTCGACCGCGGCGTCGTGAGAGCCCCGCTCCCCGCCCGTGTGCGACGAGGAGCGGGGCTCCGCCCACTCAGAGGGTGGACTCGGACCCGAACACGGTCGCGCTGACCAACGGTGCCATGGGCCCACCGAGCAGGAGGGAGACCTCCGCTCCCGGGACCGGGTTCGGCGAGGTCCCCCGGATCTGGCGGACCGCCTCGACGATCAGGCCGAACCCGTGCACGAATCCCTCGGCGAGGTTGCCGCCTGCGGTGTTCACCGGCAGCCGGCCCGTCGGGGCGACCAGGTTCTCCACCTGCATCACCCGGCCCGCCTCCGCACCGGGAGGGACCAGACCGACGTCGATGAGGGAGGCGACGGCGGGCCCGGAGAAGTTCTCGTAGACCTGGGTCACGTCGACCTCGCCCGGCTTCAGGCCCGCTCCCTCCCAGAGCCTCGACACCAGTGCGGGATGGAACCCGGCGCTGGTGTAGGGGTTCTCGTTCTCGACCGACTCGGTCCAGGACGGTCCGGCGCCCTGCACACCGGACAGGACGAACGCCGGCTTCTGCCGCAGACCGCGGGCCCGGGCCGCGCTGGTCACGATCACCGCTCCGGCGGCGTCGTTCTCCCGGGAGCAGTCGTAGAGCCGCAAGGGCTCGGAGATCATGCGGGAGTCGTCGTACACCTCGGGGGTGAGCGGCTTGCCGTAGGCCACGGCGGCGGGGTTGTTCTGGGCGTGGTGGTACGACGCCGCGACGAGTGCCTTGAGCGCGTCACGCGGGACGCCGTCGACCTCGATCATCCGCTGGGTCCGCAGCGCACAGATCTGCGCGGGCGCGAACACCCCGTGCGCCCCGTAGAGCGGACCGATGTGCCCCTTGCTGTAGCTCTGCCGCCCGGCGTCGGCCTCCGAGATGCCCCGGTAGACGCAGACGGTCTCGGCCTGGCCGGACGCGACGGCGGCGGCCGCGGCGTTCACCGCTGCGGCGACCCCGCCGCCCCCGCCGCCCCAGACCATGCTCGACCAGCGGATCTCCTTGACACCCAGGGCCGCACCGACGGCGAGTCCCTCGTTGTCGTCGTTCGCGTAGGAGACGAAGCCGTCGATGTCGTGCGCGTCGATACCCGCGTCCGTCGCTGCGTCGATGATCGCCCGCAGTGTCAGCTCGAGTGAGGTCGACGTCGCCGTGCCCCGCTTGTGGAACGCCGTGTTCGCCGCTCCCACCACGGCGGTGGCGCCGCGGAACCGATCGGGTGTCGTCATGTTTCTCCGTTCCTAGGACAGGCGCCAGCGCAGCAACGGCGGTGTCGCCGGATCCGGGGCGCTGTCGAACTCGGCCTTCACGTGCAGGCCGACGTGCACGTCGGCGCCGTCACCGTCGAGCAGCACTCCGACGACCCGGCGGTTGCCCGCGGCGGGCAGCTCCACGGCCACGACCACATAGGGCAGGTGTCCGGTGACGGAGGGGTGGAACGCCTGCCACGTCCGGGTCCAGCCGTAGATCGTTCCCACGGGTTCGACCGACGGCCACTCCAGCTCGCCGTGGTGGCAGGCGGGGCAGATCGGGCGCGGGGACCAGATCCACTCGTCGCAGGCGGGGCAGTGCTGGATCCGGAGCTCGCCGGCGGCGAGCCCTTCCCAGTGCGGGGTGTCGAGGCCGTCCTCGGACGGCTCGGCGAAGGGCGTGACCGGCGGTGTGTCCGGCACGTTCCGCACCTGGGTGACCAGCCACGTGCCGTCGATCTCGATCCAGCGGGACCGGAAGACCGCCTGGTCACCGCCGGCGCCGGTGTAGCGGATGTGTGCGGTGTAGAGCTCGTCCGGGCCCGGCTCGATCGACAGCAGCTCGGATGCGTTCATGCGGTCCGGCGGTCGCGCCGAGGCGAGCAGCTGGCCGATCCGGTCACGCCGGAAGTCGGCCAGGACCACGTCGTTCTCGCCGGCGGCGACGGCCCGGCCGTGGCGTTCCACCACCTCGGCCAGGTCCGTGGGGACGTCGGGGAATCGTGTGTCGGTCATCGGTGTGCCGCCTCCGGCGGGTTCATCGGGCCGCCGGCCGGGGCTCGGCGGTCCGGTTCTCGACGGTGTACTGGACGTCGGTCTGGTCGTGCATGAACCCGAGGGTCCGTGCCTCGTGCACGAGCGAGCGGTCCTCCGAGTCGATCGTGGCGGCGCCGACCCGCAGACCGGCGTCGCGCAGGTGTTCCAGCCCGGCCACCAGCAGCGCACGCACCAACGGGTCCGACTCACGGTCCGCACGACCGTCCCGGGTCACCACGGCCACCAGGCGGCCCGCGGTGCCGTACTCGGTGGGCTCGGCGGAGTCCGGGTCGATCCAGACCGCGCCGTCGGGCCGCTCGTCCGGGCCGCCGACCAGCAGCACCCAGCGGTCCGGCGGGGCGTGCCTGCGCCCGGACGCCGTCCACAGCTCGGCGGCGGCCGCGCGCCCGGCGCCCGCGGTGACCTCGTGCACGTCCGGTCCGCGGGACTCGGCACCGGGATCGACCTCCCTGCCGATCCGCACCGGTGCGAGCATCTGCCACTCGCGCAGCGCGGTGCGGATCCCGTAGCGGCGGAACCGCAGCGCCATCCGCAGCGCGGCCGGGTGGTTGGCCCGGGCCCAGACCCGCAGGCGGGACACACCGGTGCCCTGCCAGCCGTCGGGGGTCCCGAGCTCCAGCCCGATCTTCTCGATCAGCAGGGTGGTGATGCCCCGCGAGCGGTACGCGGGCCGCACGACGTAGGAGACCTCGCCGGTCCCGGCGTCCTCGTCGCGCAGGGGCTCGACGCGCAGGAATCCCGCCAGGCTCGGCACCAGTGGCACGGTGCGCCCGGACCGCTCGTCGGGCAGCAGCCAGATCAGCAGGTACGACGTGCCCGGTTCCACCGGGTCGTCGACCGACAGGCGGGGGAAGCCCGCCTCCGCGTCGGCCTCCGCCGCCTCGACGAGCATCTCCCGCAGCTCCGCCTCGACGTCGGGGGCGAGGCCCGGGCCGTCGGGCCGGTACCACTCGACATCGATCACGAGACCAGCTTCCGCAGCTCACGGTGGAAGATCTGGTTGATGATCTCGTTGCGCCCCAGCAGCATCCCGCCGGCGTCGGCGCTGGTCATGCCCCGCTGGGAGCTGCGCAGCAGCGGGAAGTCCTCCTGGTGCAGCACGGCCAGCAGGATCTTCCAGTTCTTTTCCCAGATCTTGTGCCAGCGCTCCTCGGTCATGCCCGAGTCCTCGATCGTGGGCACGACGAGCCGCATCTCCATCCGGCACCGGCCCGGGTCGGTGGGGTGCGGCCGGAAGGTGAGCAGCTCGAAGTGGTCGGGCTGGCGCAGCAGGGTGCTGTTCGGCAGGAGGAAGTGGGTCTCGGTGATGTAGGGCGAGAGATCCTCGTCGGGCGCCGGGGGCTCCTCGAGGTACTTGTCGATCGTCTTGCGCGGCGCGATGAAGCGCGCGTGCCGACCGAAGTCCTCGGCCGCCATGACGTTGGTGTGGATGTGCTTGGCCGCGGTGTTCGGGTGTGCGTACTGGATGTGGTACCCGTCCAGGAACGCGTCCTGCATGATCTTCCAGTTGACCGGCTCGTCGAAGCCCTCGGCCTGTGCCGAGACCAGCTTGTCCATGCCGTAGCCGGCGAGGATGCCGTCCATCTCCGCACCCAGCCACGCGGCGACGTCGATCCGGGCGTCCGCGTCGTCGATCATCCAGACGAACCCGTGGCGCTCCTCGGTCGGCAGCTCGATCAGGCCGTACCGGGAACGGTCGATCGTGCCGAAGGTGTTGTCGCGGGTGATCGCGCGCAGCGAGCCGTCGGTGTCGTAGGACCACCGGTGGTAGCCGCAGGAGAACAGCCGGCAGCGGCCCTTCTCCTGCTCCTCCAGCAACGCTCCGCGGTGCCGGCAGAGGTTCACGAAGGCCTTCACCGAGCGGTCCTTCTGCCGCACCACGATCACGTTGTTGCGCGGCATCTGCAGGGTGATGAAGTCGTTCGGCTCGGGGATCTCGCTGCCGTGGCACACGATCGAGGGCACGGTGCCGAAGACCGCGTCGCGCTCCCGCCGGGCGATCTCCGGGTCGGTGAACTCCTCCGCCGTGAACGAGGAGACGCCGTCGAACTCGTCGGTGCTGTCGTTGCGGATGTGGTCGAGCGCCCGCCGGATCCGATCGTTGCGGGCGACGAGCTCATCCGCCTGCCGGGCACTGGCCCCGTTCTGGTCGGTCGCCACTGTCGCCTCCTGCTCCCGCGACAGCAGACGTCGCGGATCGAGAACTGGTCCGGTCATTATCCTACAGCCTTAAGGTTTTGGGCGGGAGTCCACGCTCCGGCCCGGCGTCGCCGCCGGGAGTCGCTCAGCGGTCGAGCACCAGACGCCCGGACAGGCACCGCGACACGCACGGGAACATCACGTCGTTGGCCGCCTGCTCGTCCGGGGTGAGTACCGAGTCCCGGTGGTCCGGGACCCCCTCCAGCACGGCGGACTCGCACGTGCCGCAGACCCCCTCGCGGCACGAGGTCTCGATCTCGACCCCGGCCTCCGCCGCGGCGTCGACGATGCTCACCCCCGGCGGCACCTCGACCGTCACGCCGGACCCGGCGAACTCGACCTCGAACGTCGTCGCCCCGGTGCCCGGCTCGGCGACCTCCTTCGGCGAGAACCGCTCCAGGTGCAGCGCACCCGGCGGCCAGGCGGAGCACCGCTGTTCCACGGCCGCCAGCAACGGCTCGGGCCCGCAGCAGTAGACCAGCACGCCGTCGCGCGGCACACCGAGCAGACCGTCCAGGTCGAGCAGGCCGCGTTCGTCCTGCGGGACCACGTCCACGCGGTCCCCGTAGCGGTCCACCAGTCCGTCGACGAACGCCATGGAGCCGCGGGCCCGGCCGCCGTACACCAGCCGCCACCGCGCGCCGGCGCGTTCCGCCGCGGCGACCATCGGCAGGATCGGGGTGATGCCGATCCCGCCGGCGACGAACAGGTACTCGTCCGACCCGGCCAGGGCGAAGTTGTTGCGCGGGCCCTGGACGGTCAGGACCGTCCCCTTCTCCAGCACGTCGTGCACGTGCGCGGAGCCACCGCGGCCGTCCTGCTCGCGCAGGACCGCGACCTGGAAGGCGGTGCGGTCGGCCGGGTCACCGCACAGCGAGTACTGCCGGACCAGGTCCGCACCGAGGTGCAGGTCCAGGTGCGCGCCCGGCTCCCACACCGGCAACGGCGCGGAGTCCGGGCGCCGCAGCGTGAGCCGTACGACGCCGTCGGCGACCGGCTCGCGCTCGGCGACCTCCATCTCCAGGGTCTCCGCGGATGCCGCGTCCGACCGTCCCACCTCGATGCCACCTTCCTCGTCACGGAGCCGCGGACGGCCCGCCGGTCACGCCGGCTGGGATACCGCCTGCAGCGCCAGTGCCCGCTCGGGGCACATGTCGATCACACGCCGCGCGTCGCGCAGCTGCTCCTCGGGCACCGGACCGGCCGGCACGACCGGGTCACCCTGGTCGTCGCAGTCGACGAGCGCGGGCGCCGTGCTGTAGCAGAGACCGTGTCCGGCGCACGCCGTGCGGTCCACCGTCAGATGCTGGTCCATCTCGTCCTCCTCCTCGTACACCGTGCGGCCGTCCGCCGCCGCGTCCCGGGCACCGGCGCCCCGGCCTCCCGCGACGGGAGGACCGGGCGCGCCGCCACGGTCGCGGGCGGGCGCGGCCCATACGGCCCGGTCCCGCCCGCGGCACCCGGCCGTGCGGGCGCTCAGCCCGTGGTGACCGGCGTGAACCGCAGTGACAACCGGGCGAATCCCCGGACCTGGCTCGGCAGGACCACCGGGGGGTCCTCCGGGTCGAGGCGGTAGTCCGGGATCCGCTGGTGGATCTCCTCGGCGGCGATCGTCAGCATCAGCCGGGCCAGGTGCGAGCCGATGCACCGGTGGGGGCCGGACCCGAACGTCAGGTGCCGGTTCGGCGTCCGCTCGACGTCCAGCGTCGCGGGCTCCTCGAACTCCTGCTCGTCCCGGTTCGCGGCACAGAGGAGCAGCAGCAGCTGGTCGCCCGCCCGGACGGTGACCCCACCGACGGTGGTGTCCTCCAGAGCCCTGCGGCCCATCGCGACCGCCGCCTCGAAACGCAGGATCTCCTCGACCGCGGCCGGCACGGCGGCCGGATCGTCGATGATCTTGTCGCGCTCCTCGGTGTTCTGCGACAGGTGCAGCATCATCCACGCCAACGACCCCTGCGTGGTGTGCAGACCCGCGATGAGCAGCAGGAAGAACATCCGGGCCAGCTCGTCGTCGGTGAGGGGGCGCTCGACGCCGTCGACGTCGGTGATGGAGGTGGCGATGATGGCGTTCGTGACGTCGTCGGCCGAGGCCTCACCGGCCTCCATCGCCGCCCGCCGGCCCGCGATGACCTTCATGAAGTAGCCGAACATCTCGTACGCCGCCGCGGTCCGCGACTCGTTGGCCTGCTCGGGGGTGTCGCCCGGGCGTCCGTTCAGGGCGATCTCGGTCGCCTCGGTGAACAGGCCCGCGTCCTCGAGCGGCCAGCCCATCAGGGCCAGGAACACCTGCGTCGGCAGCTCGTGGGCGAACTTCTCGACGAACTCGACCTTCCCGTCGGCCTGGAACGAGGCGAGGAGCTCGACGACGATCTCGCGGATGCGCGGCTCCAGCTGCCGCATCCGGTTCGGGCTGAACAGCGGCTGCAGCGCCTGCCGGTACGAGGTGTGCTCCGGCGGGTCCAGCTCGATCGGCAGGAACTTGCCCTGCCCGGCGTCGACGAGGTTGTTCGGGTGGCTGGAGAACGTCTGCGGGTCGCGCAGGATCGCGTGGACGTGCTCGTAGGAGGTGACGAGCCAGTGCCCGCCGTGGGTGGTGGACCAGACGATGGGTCCGATGGCGGCCAGCTCGGCCGCCTTCTCCTGCATCCGGTCGACGGGCATCGTGAGGGAGGGGTCGTAGATGTCGAAATCGACGACGAGGCTGGGCTCGAGCTCGGCCTTCGTGGTGGTCATGGGTCGCTCCTGTTCGGTCGACGGTGACACGCAACATGACAAACGACGGAAGTTGTCTCAAGGTAACGTAGAGACACGGGGAGATGTCGTCGACCCCCGAAGCGGGTGACCGGGCTCCTACCGGTCCGCCGGCGCCTCGACGGGCGCCTGGAGCACGCCCGCGGCGACCAGCCCGTCGATCTCGTCCGCACCCGATCCGAGCACCTCGGCACAGATCTCGCGGGTGTGCTCACCCGGCATCGGCGCGGGCCGCAGCTCCGGGTCGGGCACCGAGGAGAACCGCGCGATGCGTGCGCCCGTGGGCACCGGGGCGGACAGCTGCGCGTGCTCCAGGACCCCGAACGCCTCGCGGGCCACGAGCTGGGGATCGGTCAGCTCGTCGGGCAGGCGCAGCATCCCCGCGGCCGGGACACCCGCGTCCTGCAGGACGCGGGTGACCTCGTCCGGGCTGCGCTCGGCCGTCCAGCGGCCCAGCGCCTGTTCGATCTCGGACCGGCGCGCGAGCCGGCCCGCCGCCGTCCGCAGGTCCGGGTCGTCGGGCAGACCCGTGGCGGCGACCAGGCGCCGCCACCGGACGTCGTCGGCGACCGACACCACGCACCACTCGTCGTCGCCGGCGCAGGGGAAGACCCCGGCGGGCGCCCTGCCGCGACGCGCGTTGCCCTCGGCCGTCTCCGTGCCGGGACGCAACGAGGCCCGGGCCAGGGTCGGGCCGAGCGCCATGAGCGCGGCGTCGGCCTGGGCGGTGTCGACCGCGGCACCCCGGCCGGTGCGGGACCGCCCGATCACGGCGGCCAGCACCGCCACCGCGGTGACGTGGGCGGCGACGTGGTCGGGGTAGACCGTGGAGCCGTCGCAGAACGCCTCGGGCGCCGACGGGTCGGCAGCGGGGTCACGCCACAGCTCGGAGAGGCCGCAGGCCGCCCGCACGAGCGGGCCGTAGCCCATCCGTCCGCGCCACGGGCCGCGCGAGCCGAACGCACTGCTGTCGGACACGACGATGCGCGGGTTGACCGCGGCGAGCTCCGCGTGGGAGAAGCCCAGCGACTCCAGGGTGCCGGGCTTGAAGTTCGCCAGCACCACGTCGGCGCGGGCCACCAGGTCCCGGAACAGCCCGCTGCCCTCGGCGCTGCGCAGGTCGAGCCCGAGCCCGCGCTTGTTGCGCTGCGCCCAGGCGAACGACGGGTTCATCCCGCCCCCCTTGCGGGTCTGCCGCAGCCCGTCCGGGAAGGCGCTGTTCTCGATCTTGATCACGTCGGCGCCCTGGTCGGCGAACAGCCGTCCCAGCTCGGCGCCGAACACGATGATCCCCAGGTCCAGCACCCGCAGCCCGGCCAGCGGCCGCTCGCCCTCGGCCTGCCCGGGCAGGCCGAGATCACGCACGGGCGCCGGAGCGAAACCGAGGGTGTCGGTGCCGGGCGCGGGCACGGGGGCGCGCAGACCCGCACGCACGCCGTCGACGGTGACGTAGCCGGACGGCACCCGGGCCCGCAGCCCGTCGCCCAGCTCGGCGTCGACCAGGGAACCGCTCTCGCGGAAGTGATCGGCGGCGAGCACCTCGTCGGCGTCGAGCATCCCGGCGATCGGGATGCCGCGTGCGGTGCCCTCCGCGACCAGCTCGTCACGGCTGCGGCCGGCGAACAGGGCGGCGATCAGCGGGTGCAGCCGCCCGGCCGCGGCGAAGCGGGCCGGGATGGCGTCGAACCGGGGATCGGCGAACTCGGCGGGCTCGCCGAGCCAGCCGAACAT
Organism: Pseudonocardia sp. TMWB2A; assembly: GCF_017312135.1. NCBI lineage: Bacteria > Bacillati > Actinomycetota > Actinomycetes > Pseudonocardiales > Pseudonocardiaceae > Pseudonocardia > Pseudonocardia sp. TMWB2A. Next base: position 3,206,954 of record NZ_QKQY01000002.1, on the reverse strand, counting down.
CGCGCGCCACTGCCGGGTCGCGAGCAGGCAGATCCGGACGTGCCCGTCGGCGCAGGGGAAGACAGGGTAGAAGTCCGCGGCGTCCGGACGGTCACGCGGGAAGCTCTCGGCCCGGCCGGCCGCGGCGGTCCCCTGGGCACCGAACGCCGGGTCGACGCCGTGCACCACGGCCTCGTGCGCGGACACGTCGACGTGCTCGCCCCGGCCGGTACGGAGCCGCTTGACGTAGGCGACGAGCGCCGCCCACGCAGCGTGCACACCGACGACCTGGCCCACGACCCCCTCGGGCGGGAGCAGCGGAACGTGGCCGGGCCTGCCCGAGCGGCACAGCACGCCGCCCGCCGCGGCGAGGACGTCCTCGTCGGCGAGACGGTCACGGTAGGGCCCGGTCCGCCCGAAGTCGGTGATCGAGACGACGACGAGCTCCGGGTTGGCCTCGAGGAGCCGTTCCGGGGTCAGTCCGCGGGCCTGCGCCTCCGCCGTCCGGAACGACTCGATCAGCAGGTCGGCACCCGCCACCGCGGCGAGCAACCGCCCGGCCCCGTCGGCCCCGTCGAGGTCCAGCACCGCACTCCGCTTGTTGGCGTTGCCCAGACCGAAGCCGATGGGGTCGGCGCGGCCGGGCGACCCGCCCGGCCGCTCGATCCGCAGGACGTCGGCGCCCAGGTCGGCCAGGAACCGGCCGCAGCCCTCCCCCGCCCCCTCCGCCAGGTCGATGACGCGCATCCCGGCCAGCGGGAGGATGTCGTGCTGGGTGGTCGTACCGCTCACGCCCTGCATCCCTTCGGTCGTCGCCGCCTCGTCGCGGCCCGATCACTCCTTACCTACACATCGTAGGTTAGCTGTCGCGCGCTGTCGGTGGTCGCTGTCACTACGGGCGACAATTCCCGTTCTTCGTCTCGCGTGTCACGATCGATCCGGAGGACGGCGGACCCGGCACGGGACCGGACGGACCACCGGACGCCGCGCGCGGCCCGACGTTCCCCGGCCGGTCCCGGTCGCCGGTGTATCCTGACGACCGATCGCAGGAGAATGAGGTGACATGTCGAGAACCCCGAGCGGTGGCCGACGTCAGGCGCCCCGCAACCGGGTCTCCGACCCCGCGACGGCGATCCTGCTCGCGGCGGAGGCGTGCTACCTGCGGCTCGGCATCACCAAGGCGACGATGGACGACATCGCCCGGGAGGCAGGGGTCTCCCGTCCGACCGTCTACCGGCACTACGCCAATCGCGACGACCTCGTCCTCGGGGTGCTGCTGTCACGGGCGCGCGATCTGCTCGACCGGGCCCGGCGGTTCATCGACACCCGCGGCCGGATCGACGACAAGCTCGTCGACGGCATGCTCTTCCTGGTCGACGCGGGTAGCCGCGACCCCCTGGTGCAGCAGCTGGTGAGCCTGGAGTTCATGGACGGGATGCAGGACCACCCGGACGCCGCCCGGCTCCCGGTCACCCTCACCACCGAGCTGTGGGCCCCGATCCTGCGACAGGCGCAGGAGGACGGCGAGGTCCGCGCCGAGCTCGACGTCGCCGACTTCTGCACCTGGCTCACCTTCATCGAGCTCGTGCTGCTCAGCCGGCTGAGCCGGCCGTCGGTCACCGACGACGATCGGCGTGCGCTGCTGCGCACCTACGTCGCGCCCGCCCTCCACCGGGCCGGGATCCGCGCCGAGGTGCCCGTAGCCGGCTGACCGCGGGCGCCTCAGGCCACGAGGGAGGGCAGCAGGAAGTCGCCCACGAGCTCCCGTACCCCCGGCCCGCCCGGCGCGAAGAGGTCCTCGCGGCCGATCATCATGAACTCCAGGTCGGCCATGACCCCGCAGAGCTCGCGCGGGTCGATGTCCGCCCGCATCTCGCCCGCCTCCTGGGCGGCCACCAGGATGGGCTCCCAGACCTCGAGGGTCAGCTGCTCGGCGACCTTCCCCGCGGTCAGGATGCCGCTGGTCGCGCTGAGGTTGTCCGGCTGGAGCAGGGCGCGCAGGATCGGGTCCCGCCGGCCGCCGCGGACCAGGTAGCCCAGCCCGTCGACGATCTTCGCCGGGAAGTCGGGACGGCCGGAGATGTACTCGCGGGCGCGGACACCGAAGCTCCGGGCCCGGCGGGTGACCACCTCGACGATCAGCGCGTCCCGGTCGGAGAAGTAGCGGTAGACCGTCGGGCGCGACACCCCGGCCCGGCGGGCGACGTCGTCCATCGTGGTCCGGCGGACGCCGTAGTCGAGGAAGCACTCCTCGGCCGCGGCCACCAGGCGGGTCCTGGCCTGCTCCGGCCCACCCGCGAACGGACCTCGTCCCCGTGCCACCCGTGACCTCCCGGATCGTTCCACCTCGCGACGAGCCTAGCGGCCCGGACCGACCTTCTCGAACACCGGCAACGTCTCCCCCGGGTCGTCGGGTCCGCCCGACACCACGAAGCGTGCCCGCAGCGCGTCCCCGACCCGCAGCGCGCCGGTGTCCCCGACCAGCCGGACGACCAGCCACGGGCCCTCCGTGAGCTCGACGACCGCGCTCACGTACGGGACCGCTTCCGCGAGCACGGGGAGCGGGGCCCGGTGGACGACGGCCCAGCTCACCAGCGTGGCGTCCCCGGAGACCCCGGTCCCGGTGAGATCGGCCGAACCGTCCGAGGGGTCGGTGCGCGCCTCCGGGGGCAGGACGGTGCCGGACGGCCCCCGCTGCACGAGCAGCTCCCCCCGCGCGGCGGCGTCGTAGAAGGCTGCGGTCGCCGGGTCGCGCTCGACCTTCGGGAACCTCGTCATCGCGGGCTCCTCCCACCGTGGGTCCGTGCCGGACCGCTGTCCCGGCGGTGCGGGCTGAGCACCAGCGTGGAGTGGTGCTCGAGGATGCCGCCGTTCCCGCTGACGAGGACGACGTCGTTGCGTGGTGCCTGTCGCGCGCCGCCGGCTCCGCGGGCCTGGACGACCGCCTCCGACAACGGGGTGAAACCCCACATGTAGTACGACGACAGCTGGCCGCCTCCGGTGTTGCAGGCCAGCGACCCGCCCGGTGCCAGCCGGCCGCCCGAGACGAAACCGCCGCCCTCGCCCTTGGCGCAGAACCCGTAGTCCTCCAGGGTCACCAGCACGGTGAAGGTGTAGCAGTCGTAGATCTCGGCGACGTCGACGTCGTCGACGCCGATCCCCGCCATGGCCATCGCCTGCGGCCCCGACCGGGCGGCCGGGGTGACCAGGCCCCACTCCGATCCCGCCTGCATCCGGCGGGGTGCGTGCGCCTGGCCGTGACCCCACAGGTGCACCGGGGGCCGGGCCAGGTCGGCCGCACGGTCGGCCGAAGTGACCACGACCGCGACGGCGCCGTTGCTGACCAGGCAGCAGTCGAGCAGGTGCAGCGGCTCGGCGATCCACCGCGAGTCCCGGTGGTCGTCGAGAGTGATCGGGTCACGCATCTGCGCCAGCGGGTTGTGCCGTGCCCACGCCCGCTGCGCGACCGCGATCTCGCCGAGCTGCTCGGAGGTGGTGCCGTAGCGCGACATGTGCCGCTGGGCGCACAACGCGTAGAGGATGGTGGGGTTGGTCGCACCCGAGGCCACCGACCACCCCGCGAGTCCCCGCACGGCCGCGCCGCCGCCGGACCGCCGGCCCGGGTTGCCGTAGCTCGACCCGGCCGACTCCTTCGGCCGGAGCGGGCTGTCCGCGAACACGCACGCCACCGTCGTGGCCGCACCGGCCGCGATCGCCTGGGCCGCCTGCGCCACCATGACGCCCGCCGTGGCACCGAACGCGTTCACCTGGTTCAGCACCGACAGCTCGTGCAGGCCGAGCACGGCGGCGAGCCCCACACCCACGTCCTGCTTGATCCCGGAGCTGACCAGCAGTCCGTCGAGGTCGGCGAGTCCGAGGCCGGCGTCCGCGACCGCGGTGCGCACCGCCTCGGCGGCGAGCGAGGTGGAGGAGCGGCCGTAGACCCTGCCCATCTCGGTCAGACCGAGACCGGCGATCGCGGCGCCCGTCATCAGCGCCCCTCCCAGCGGGGGGCGCGCTTCTCGGCGAACGCGGTCGGCCCCTCACGGGCGTCCCGGCTGCCGAAGACCGTCGTCATCGCCTCGTCGCTGAGCGCCCAGGCCGCGTCGTCCCAGTCCGAGCCGGCGTCGCGCGACCGGTGCACGACGCGCTTGCTGTGCCGCACCGACAGCGGCGCGTTGCCGGCGACGACCCCGGCCGTCGCCAGCGCCACCTCCAGCGCGGTGCCCGCGGGCGCGACCCGGTTCACCAGACCGAGCTCGTGGGCGCGTGCGGCGCTGATCGGCTCCCCGGTGAGCACGGCCTCGAGCGCGACTTTCTGCGGGATCTGCCGGGCGAGCCGGATGACCCCGCCGGCGGCCGCGACGAGACCGCGGGTGACCTCCGGGAGCCCCAGCGACGCGGTCTCGTCGATGACCGCGAGGTCGCAGGCCAGGACGATCTCGGTGCCCCCGCCCAGCGCGAAGCCGTTCACCGCGGCGATGGTGGGCTTGTCGACCCACTGCCGGACGAGGCCGGCGAAACCGCGTTCCGGGTGGTCGCGGTCGTCGATCCTCCGTCCGCGCGCGACCTCCTTGAGGTCGGCACCGGCGCAGAAGCCGCGGCCGGCCCCGGTGATCACGATCGCCCGCACCTCGTCGTCGACGGCGGCGGCCGCGAGCGCGTCGCCCGCGGCGGCCGACAGGTCGGCGTTGACCGCGTTCATCGCACGCGGACGGTTGAGGGTGATCAGGCCGATGTGCCCGCGACGCTCGTAGAGTGCCGCGGCCTGCTCGACGTTCTCGGTGGCGGTCATCGGCTCTCCGGGGTGAGGTAGACGGACTTGAGGGCGACGTAGGGCGACAGTCCCTCGGGGCCCAGCTCCCGGCCGAGACCGCTCGCCTTGATCCCGCCGAAGGGCCCGAGCACGTCGAGCGCGTAGTGGTTGACGCCGACCGTGCCGGACCGGATCCGGTCCGCGAGCGCCTGTCCCCGTCCCGGGTCGGTGGTCCAGACGGTGCCGCCGAGGCCGTACTCGGAGTCGTTGGCGATCCGGACCGCGTCGTCCTCGCCGTCGTAGGGCAGGACGCACAGCACGGGGCCGAAGATCTCCTCCCGGGCGATCGCGGCGTCGTTGTCGAGGTCCGCGAACACCGTCGGCTCGACGAACCAGCCCCGCTCGCGGCCCTCCGGGACACCACCACCGGTGGTGGCGCGGGCACCGGCGGCGCGGCCGGCCGCCACGAGCCCGAGCACCCGGTCGCGCTGCGCGCCGCTGACCAGCGGCCCGATCCGGGTGTCGCGGTCCAGCGGGTCGCCCACCGGCAGGGAGCGCACGGTGTCGGTGATCGCGTCGACGATCTCCCGGTAGCGGTGGCGGGGGGCGAGGATGCGGGTGCACGCGTGACAGGTCTGGCCGTTGTTGGCCAGCGACACCTCGGGCAACGCGGCCAGGAACGCGTCCAGGTCGGCGTCCTCGGCCAGCAGCGCCGCGGACTTGCCGCCGAGCTCCAGCGTGACCGGCCGCAGTAGCCGTCCGCAGACCTCGCCGATCGCCCGGCCCGCGGCCGTGGACCCGGTGAAGGCGACCTTGTCGACGCCGGGGTGCGCGACCAGGTGCGCCCCCGCCTCGCGGCCACCCGGCACGATGTTCAGCACGCCGTCGGGCAGGCCGGCCTCGAGGGCCGCCTCGGCCCACACGTAGGCGTCGAGCGCGGTCTCGGGTGCCGGCTTGAGCACGACGGTGCAGCCCGCGGCCAGCGCCGGGGCGATCTTCATGGCCGCGAGCGCCTGCGGGTAGTTCCAGGGGGTGACCGCGGCGACGACACCGACCGGCCCGCGCCGCACACGGACCCGGGCCAGCGTCCCCGAGCGGAGGTCGTCGACGCCGAGCTGCTCGGCCAGGCCCGCGTAGTAGTCGAGCATCATCGGCGGGGCGAACCCGTTCGCGCCGATCGACAGCGACCGGGGCATCCCGTTCTCCCGGCTGACGAGCGCGGCGGTGTCCTTGGCGCGGGCCGTCAGCGCGACTCCGAGCCGACGCATCGTCGCGGCCCGCTCGGCGCCGGTCGCACGGCCCCAGGGGCCGTGCAGCGCGTCGGACGCGGCGGCCACGGCGGCGTCGACGTCGGCGGTGCCGGCCAGGGCGGCGACGCCGAACGGGGAGCCGGTGGCGGCCTCGAACACGTCCACGCGCTCGGTCCCCGCCGGCGGGCGCCACCGACCGCCGACGAAGAACGAGCTCCGCTCGACGGTCCCGGCGAGATCGTTCGTCACGAACCGCGTCTCCTTCCGCGCCCCGGGGGCGCCGCATCGCGTCCGGAGTGCCGGACGCTATCCGCCGGTCTCTGCGACACTCAACGTCATATGTCTCACCATGTTGAGCGGCACCGCCCCTACCGGACCGCCGTGCCGCGCGGTAGAAAACCTACAGCCTTATGGTTTGGCTCGGGCCACCGACACCGTCGTAACCGTTCGACTCGCCCGGCACGGGCCACGACAGCCGGAGGAAGGCCATGACGACGACCGACACCGCGCACACCACGCAGATCCGGTACGACCGGAGTGACGCCACGGCGGTGATCACGCTCGACCGGCCGGACCGGATGAACGCGTTCACCTCCACGATGGCCGCCGAGCTGGTCGGTGCCCTCGACCGGGCCGACGCCGACGACGCCGTCCGCGCCGTGGTGCTCACCGGGGCCGGGCGCGGGTTCTGCGCCGGGGCCGACCTGGGACGGGGCACCGACACCTTCGCCTTCGGCCCGCCGGACGCGGCCACCGGACACGGCACGATCGACGGTGTGGCCCGGGATCTGGGGGGCGTCGTCGCGCTGCGGATCGCCGCCTCGCGCAAACCGGTCATCAGCGCCGTCAACGGGGCCGCCGTCGGGGTCGGGGCCACCATGACCCTCCCGTCCGACGTGCGGATCGCGTCCGACAGCGCGCGCTTCGGCTTCGTGTTCGCCCGTCGCGGCCTCGTCCCGGAAGCCGCGTCGACCTGGTTCCTGCCGCGCATCGTCGGCATCTCCCGTGCGATGGAGTGGGTGAGCACCGGGCGTGTGTTCGGCGCCGACGAGGCACTCGCGGGTGGCCTGGTCTCCTGCGTCGTGCCCGGGGCGGAGCTCCTCGACGTGGCGCTCGCGCTGGCGGCCGAGATCGCCGACAACACCTCGGCCGCCTCGGTCGGGCTGTCCCGCAGGCTGCTCTGGGGCATGCTCGGGGCCGCGGACCCGTGGGAGGCCCACCGGCTGGAGACCCTGGTGATCGACGAGCTGGGCCGCGGTGGTGACGTCGCGGAGGGCGTCTCGTCGTTCCTCGAGAAGCGGCCCGCCCGCTTCCGCGACCGGGTCGACGACCGGATGCACCTGGTGCCCGAATGGCCCTCGGCGACCTCGGGAGGCGCCCGGTGAGCGCCTCGACCGACGTCCGCAACGAGCCGGACGACACCGTGGTCCGCATCGAGAGCGACGGCATCGTGCTGGTCGGCGACCTCCGGGCACCGAGCGGCCGGGACCGGCGCGGCGCCGCGGTGCTGCTGCACGGCGGTGGCCAGACCCGGCACTCCTGGCGGCGGACGGCGCGTCGGCTGGCCGGAGCGGGCTGGGCGGTGCTGTCGCTGGACCTGCGTGGACACGGCGAGAGCGGGTGGGCCCCGGACGGGGACTACCTGCTCGACGCCCACGTCCGCGACCTACGTGCCGCCGTCGAACGGCTCGGCGAGCCACCGGTCCTGGTCGGTGCCTCACTGGGCGGGATGACGTCCCTGCTCGCCCTCGGCGAGGACCCCGGCCTGGCGCGGGGGCTCGTCCTGGTGGACGTGACGCCGCGGACCGAGCGGACCGGCACCTCCGCGGTGACCCGGTTCATGCGGGCCGGACACGACGGGTTCGCCTCCCTCGATGCCGTGGCCGACGCCGTCGCCGCCTACAACCCACACCGTCCCCGGCCGCGCGACCCCGCCGGTCTGCGCAAGAACCTGCGCCACCGTGACGGCCGCTGGTACTGGCACTGGGATCCCCGGATGGTGGCCGAGCGGCAGACCGCCCCGGAGACCCTGGACCTGAACGAGCGCAGGGCCGTGGCCGCCGCACGCAGCCTGCGGGTGCCGACGATGCTGGTGCGCGGGACGGGGTCCGACGTGGTCAGCCGGGACGGCGCCCGCGAGTTCCTGGACCTGGTGCCGTCGGCCTGGTATCTCGAGGTCGAGGGCACCGGGCACATGGTCGCGGGCGACGACAACGACGTCTTCACCGGGAACCTGCTCGCGTTCCTGCGCCACGTCGCGGAGGACGCCGACGGCCGCGCGGCCGGGCCGGAGCGGCCCTAGCGACGGCCCCCGGCGCCACCCGCCGCGGGACCACCGGGGCACGACCCGGACCGTCCACACCGGACGGACCGGGTCACCGGTGACCGGGCTCCGCACGGGCCGCGGCGAGCAGGCCCTCCACCGTGACGATCCTGCGGCGCGGGGCGCCGGCCCCGCGCCCGCCGAGCCGCTCGGCGCGGTCGATCGCCCGCCACCCGGCGAGGCCGATCCGCTCCGGCCTGCGGGCCGCGAGCAGCCGGTCGAGGTCCTCGGCCGCGGTCGGCGCGGGATCGACGAGCCCGCCCGCCGCGTGGTCGGCGAGCAGCGAGCCGACGGTCTCGGCGGCGCACGTCCGGTTGGTGCCGATCACCCCGGACGGGCCGCGCTTGATCCAGCCCGTCACGTAGTGGCCCGCCACCACCGGGCCCACGGGGCCGGCCAGGACCCGGCCCGCCTCGTGGGGGACGGCGGACCGCTCGTCATCGAAGGGCAGACCCGCCACCGGGACGCCGCGGAACCCGGTGGCCCGCAGCACCAGGCCGCACTCCACGTCCTCCGTCCCGCCGTCCGCGGTGCCGAACCGGACCGCGCGCACCCCGTCCCCGCCCAGGATCTCGCGCGGGGTGCGCCCGAACCGCAGCACGATGCGGCGGCGTGCGGGGTCCGCGACCCGCCCGGCGAACCGGGCGACGACCTCGGCCTTCGTCCGTGCGGCGAACTCCGGCGCAGGCCCGGACACCGCCTCGGAGTCCGCGACGAGGACCTGCACACCACCGATGCGGTCCAGGCCCAGCAGCTCCGGGGTGCTGAACGCACCCCGCGCCGGGTCCCGTCGTCCCACCACCTGCACCTCCCGGATCCGGCTGCGGCGCAGGGCGTGCAGAGCGGGGGGCGCGATGTCGGTGGTCGCGAGCTCCTCGGGGTCGGTCACGAGCATGCGGGCGAGGTCGAGCGCGACGTTGCCGTTGCCGATCACGACCGCACGCGTCGTGTCCAGCGACGGGGCCCACCCGGCGTGATCGGGATGGCCGTTGTACCAGTGGACGAGGTCGCGGGCCGAGTGGCTCCCGGGCAGGTCCTCGCCGGGGATGCCGAGGCGCCGCTCCCCCGCCGCACCGACCGCGTGCACCACCGCGTGGTGCCGGTCGAGCAGCTCCGCCGCGGAGACGTGCGGCCCCACCTCGACGTTCAGGTGGAGCCGGACCTGTGGACGGCGCAGCAGGCGCTCCATCCCGTCGCCGAAGGTCCTGGTGGCGCCGTGGTCCGGCGCGACCCCGTAGCGGACGAGCCCGCCGGGGACCGGCAGCCGGTCGAACATCGACACCTGCACCTCGCCCGCCGTGCGCTCCAGCAGTTCCTGGGCCGCGTAGTAGCCGGACGGGCCGGTGCCGACGACGGCGACGCGCAGTCCGCCCGCCGGCCGGGGCGTCGTCCGGGCCGGCACACGACCGGGCAGGCGGGGCGGGTGCACCTGAGCGAACCACGACTCGGCCAGGGCCATGCCGGCCCGGCCCGCGTCGTCGAGCACCCGGTCGGTGACGATCGCGCCGACCGGGCAGACCTCCGCGCACGCGCCGCAGTCGATGCACGAGGACGGGTCGATGTAGAGGTTCTCGGCCGTGCTGAACCCCGGGTCGCCGGGACGGGGCCGGATGCAGTCGACCGGGCACACCTCCACGCACGCCGCGTCGTTGCAGCAGGTCCGGGTGATCACGTGGGTCATCGGTCGCCCTCCGGGGCGGCGATCCCGGCGGACCGCACGGTGACGGGCACGCCGTTGAAGACGGGCGTCCCGGTGAGCGGTTCGAGCTGCCGGTCGTCGACGAGCCGGTTGACGTTCGCGCCGGGGGCCGCGGCCGCCCGGGTCATCCGCAGCCCCTCGCCGGTGTGGCCCCACCCGTGCGGCAGGCTCACCACGCCCGGCCGGATGTCCCCGCTCACGCGCAGCTCGGCCACGACGGTGCCGGACCCGGTCCCGACCTGCACCGGTTCGCCGTGCACGAGGCCGAGGCGGGACGCGTCGGCCGGGTGCATCATCAGGCCACCGGGCCCGTCGTCGCGATGGGGCAGGGCGTTGTGCAGCCACGAGTTCATGCCGCGGTGCTGCCGTCGGTTGATCAGGCGGAGCTCGGTGGCGGGGACGGTGCGGAGGCTCTGCCACAGCCGGGGCACGTCGCCGGTGAGCACCGCGGGGGCGACGTCGACCCGCGAGCCCGGGGTCCGCAGCACGTCCGGCAACCGTGGCTCGAGCGGCCCGAGGTCGACGCCGTCCGGTGTGGTCTCCAGGCGCGCGAGGGTGAGCCCGTCGGCCTCGGCTCCGAACCGGTCCCCGAAGGGCCCGCTGCGCACCCGCATGTCGACCAGCCGCTCCGGTCCGCGGCGCGGGGCCACCGCCGCGAGCACGTCCTCGGCCCCGATGCCGCACAGCCGTCCGGCCCGCCGGGCGGCCTGGGCCGCGATCTCGTCGTCCATGGTCTCGATCGCGAGGTCCGGCGTGCCACGCACGATCGCGGCGATCCTCAGCACCTGGTGCCACTCGGGCATCTCCCCGGGGGCCGGGTCCAGCGCCGGCGGGCTGTAGCGCGCCACGGTGCGGATCTGGAAGTGGTTGAGGGTCAGGTCCATGTGACCGTGCGCGAACATGTGCGGCGCCGGCAGGACGACGTCGGCGTGCCGGGTCGTCTCGTTCAGGTAGGTGTCGAGGCAGAGCAGGAACCCGACCTCGCGCAGCGCCCGCTCCACCTCCGCACTCCGGGGGACGCTGCGTGCGGGGTTCCCGGCGATCGTGATGAGCGCCCGGACCTGCCCGGGGCCGGGAGTGAGGATCTCCTCGGCCAGGCAGGCGACGGACAGCTCGCCGAGCATCTCGGGGAGCCCGCGGACCCGTGACCGCCAGCGGCCGGACTGCGGCCGGGCGGGACCACCCGGCCAGGTCGTCGGGCCACCGGCCGGCGGTGTCGCGAACATGGCCCCGCCGGGCACGTCGAGCCGGCCGGTGGCGATGTTCAGGACCTCCACCAGCCAGTTGGCCAGGGACCCGTACTCCTGTGTGCAGGTGCCGATCCGGGAGTGCGCCACCGCCGCGGGTGCCGTCGCGAACCCGATCGCGAGGTCCTCGATCTCCCGCGCCCCGACGCCGCACACCGGCGCCACCCGCTCGGGGGTGAACGGGCGGGCGAGGGCCAGGACCTCGTCGAGGCCGTCGACGTGGGCCCCGGCCGGGCCGGGGTCGGCCAGTCCCCGCGCGTCGATGACCGACAGCAACGCCATGAGCAGGTGCGCATCGGTGCCCGGCCGGATCGCCAGGTGCCGGTCGGCCATCTCGGCGGTACGGGTCCGTGCGGGGTCGACCACGGTCAGGGTGCCGCCGCGCCCGCGCAGGTCGTCCAGCCGCCGGGCGAACCCGGGGGCGCAGACGGTGCTGCCGTTGGAGACGACCGGGTTGCTGCCCAGCAGCAGCAGATGGTCGGTGCGGTCGATGTCGGGGAGCGACATCCCGATCCCGGTGCCGTACAGCAGCGCCGTCACCAGGTTCTTCGGCCACGTGTCCATGCTGGCCGGCGAGAACAGGTTGCGGGAGCCGATGGCGCCGAGCAACGCGGGCAGGTACAGGGTGTGGTCCAGGTGGTGGGCCGCGGGGTTGCCGGTGTAGACGGCCACCGACTGCGGGTCCTCCGCGACCAGTGGCGGCAGCCGCCGCCCGATCTCGGCGAAGGCCTCCTCCCAGCTCGTCTCCCGCAGCCGGCCGTCGCGCCGGACCAGGGGGACGGTCAGCCGGTCCGGATCACCGTCGAGGCGGGCGAGCCCCAGCCCCTTCGCACAGGCGTACCCGTGGCTGAACCGGTCGTGCGGGTTCGGCCGGACCGAGCGCGCGAGCCGGCCGTCGAACTCGACGAGCAGGCCACAGGTCGCCTCGCAGAGCGGACAGATCCGAGGACGGTGGCCGGTCGGGTCGACCGGCGTCGCCGCCGTTCCAGCATGAGACATGAAGGGTCCCCCCTGTCGTCGGGCCGGTCCCGTGCACGGTCCGCGGCCTCCGTGCTGCCGGGTGGTCGCCGCGCGACCACCCGGCAGCACGGGTTCACCGCCCCAGGCGGCGCTTCCAGTCGTGGGCCCCGAGGAACCGCACGATCCTGCCCATCAGCTCCGAACGGGCCGGCACGACCGGGAACCAGTTGAGCTCGGCCGTGAGCTCGATGCGTTCCGAGACGACCGACTGGCGCCGGCAGTACTTCAGGACGCCCTCGGCGCCGCCGAAGCGGGTGCCGAGCCCGGACTGCTTCCAGCCGCCCATCGGGACCGGCATCTGGAACACGGCGACGAGTGCGTTGTTGATCGAGACCGACCCGGCCTCGATGAGCCGGGAGAGCCGGTCCGCCCGGCGCCGGTCCCGGGTCCACAGGCTGGACGACAGCCCGAAGTCGGAGTCGTTGGCCATCCGCAGCGCCTCGTGCTCGTCGGCGACCTTCATGATCGGCAGGGTCGGGCCGAAGGTCTCCTCGCGCATGCAGTCCATCGAGTGGTCCACGTCGACCAGCACGGTCGGTTCGAAGTAGCTGCCCTCCCCCGCTCCGCGCCGCCCACCGACGAGCACCCGCGCGCCCTTGGCGACGGCGTCGGCGACGTGCCGCTCGACGACCTCCAGCTGGGCGGGGGTCACCATCGAGCCGATCTCGGTGGCGAAGGCCCCGGGGGCGTCCATGCCCTGGCGGATCGCGCGGACCTTCTCGACGACCTTCGCGACGAACTCGTCGTGGACAGGAGCCTCGACGTAGACCCGCTCGACCGAGATGCAGGCCTGGCCACCGTTCATCATCGCGCCCCACACCGCACCGCCCGCGGCACGTTCGAGGTCGGCGTCGGCGAGCACGATCATCGGGTCCTTCCCGCCCAGCTCCAGGCTGCACGGGATGAGCCGCTCGCCCGCCCGGGCCGCGATCCGCCGCCCGGTGGCCACGGACCCGGTGAACATGACCATGTCCACCTGCTCGACGACCGCGGCTCCCACGGTGCCGTCGCCGATGACGCCCGCCAGGACCGGGGGCCCGCCGATCTCGTTCCACCCCTCGACCGCGGCGGCCCAGGTGAGCGGGGTGACCTCGGAGGGCTTGCTCAGCACCGCGGCGCCGGCGACCAGGGCGCCCACCACGTCCATCATGGGCCCGGCGAGCGGGCCGTTCCACGGCGTGATGAGCCCGACGAGCTGGTAGGGGCGGTGGCGGACCCGCAGCCGGCGGACCTTGTTGGGGAGACCCGCCGGGGCGACCCTGCGGTCGGCCAGGAACCTCTCCGCGTTGCCGGTGAAGTAGTTGATGACGTCGACGGCCACCTGCATCTCGACCGCGCTGTCGGACCACGACTTGCCGGTCTCGGCCTGGACGAGGCCGATCACCCGCCGCTCGTTGTCGAGCAGCCAGTCCAGCCAGCGCCGCAGGTGCCGGCTGCGCTCCCGCGGCCCGAGTGCCTCCCACGCGGGCTGCGCCGCACGCAGGTCCCGGGCCACGGCGACGACGTCGTCGGCGCCCTGCCACGAGACGGTGCCGACGACCCGGCCGTCGGCCGGGCACCGCACCTCGCGCTCGGCACCCGCGTGGGCGGTGGACCGGGGGTCCCGCTCGGTCGTCGCGCTCATGGCTCTCCTTCGAGTCCGTGTCCTCGGCCGGCTGCCCGCGGCACCCAGCTCGGTATCGATGAGACAGATTAAGTCATCTGTAACGACTCGACACCTGTCGCGACACGGGTCGTTCAGCGCACCCGGGGAAACCGCGCGGGCGCGTCGGCGTAGGCCGCCCGCAGGTCCCGCTTGGCGATCTTGCCGCTGGCCATGCGCGGCAACGGGCCGTCGTGCGCGATCACGTACCGGGGCACCTTGTAGTCGGCCAGCCGCTCGTTGCAGAACGCCACCAGACCGGCCGGGTCGAGCTCGCCGTCGGCGCACACGACCGCCGCCGGCGTCTCGCCGAACTTCGCGTCGGGCACGGGCACGACCGCGACCTCCCCGACCCCCGACACCTGGGCGATGACCGTCTCGAGCTCCGCCGGGGAGATCTTCAGGCCGCCGGAGTTGATCATCTCGCCGATCCGGTCCACGTAGGCGAGCAGCCCCTGCTCGTCGAGCGTGCCGAGGTCTCCGGTGTGCAGCCAGCCGCCCCGCAGGGCCTGCTCGGTCGCCTCCTCGTTGCGCCAGTAGCCGGGGAACATCCCGGGACCGCGCAGGAGGATCTCGCCGACCTCACCGGGTGCGCAGTCCCGCCCCTCCAGGTCCACGACCCGTACCCGGGTGAGGGGGCCGCCCCAGCCGCACCGGTCCGGGTGCCGTGCGGCCCCCTCGGCGGACATGGCCGTGGCCGTTCCGCCGATCTCGGTCTGACCGTAGATCTGGCGCAGCGCCACACCCCGGGGACGCCACCGCTCCAGCAGCGGGACCGGGACCCGCGCACCACCGACCCAGGCCGTCGTGAGGTGGTCCAGGCGGGTGTCGGCGAAACCGGCGACCCCGGCCACCTGTTCGAACAGGATCGGCGGGCCGGTGAAGGTGGTGATCCGGGCGTCGCGCAGGACCTCCAGCGCCCGGGGCGGGTCGAACCGCGGCTGCAGGTGCATCGTGCCGCCCTGCACGACGCTGCGCGCGAGCCCCCAGATCACCCCCGCCGCGGTGAACATCGGCAGGACGAGCAGCACGCGCAGGTCGTTCGGTGCCACCGGCTCGCCGAGCGACCACTCGTGCACGACCCCGGCGATCGTGCGGTGGGTGAACACCACCCCCTTGGGGGTGCCGGTCGTCCCGCTGGTGAACACGATGGCCGTGGGGTCGTCCGGGTCGGCGTCGAAGGCCCCCACCGGCGGATGGGCGACGCCACGCGCCGCACCGACGACCTCCCCGAGGTCGAGCACGGTGAACTCCGCGCCCGAGTCGCGCACCTCGTGCAGCACGTCGAGCTGCTCGGTGGCACCGAACACCGCGGCCGGCTCGCACAGGGAGACGAGTGCAGCCAGCTCACCGGCCCGGAACCGCTGGTTGAAGCCGCAGGCCACCGCACCGGTCTTCCAGGCGGCGACGGCGGCCACGCACCACTCGAGGCTGTTCGCCCCCACGATCCCGACGCGGTCACCGCGCCCGATCCCGCGCTCGCGCAGCCCGGTCGCGACCCCGTCCGACCACGAGTCCAGCTCGGCGTAGGTGACGACGTCGCCGTCGAAGTCGATGACGGGATGGTGCGGGACGGTGCGGGCCCACCAGGTCAGGGCATCGACGACGGTACCGCTCACGATCGTTCTCCAGGAGTCGTGGTGGACGGGTGGGTCAGGAGAAAAGCGGCGCCGTCTCCTCGGTGAGGTTCACGGCCTTCAGCTCGTAGTAGGAGTCGATGGCCTCCGGACCGGTGTCGCGACCGACCCCCGAGCACTTCATCCCGCCGAACGGCGCCTCGGTGTTGTAGGTGAAGGAGTTGACGCTGAACGTGCCCGTCCGGACCCGGCGCGCGACGTGCGCGGCCCGCTCCGGGTCCGCGGTGAAGACGGCGCCGTGCAGGCCGTACTCCGAGTCGTTCGCGATCGCGATCGCCTCGTCGAGCGTGTCGTACCGGATGACCGACGCGACCGGCCCGAAGATCTCCTCCTGGGCGATCCGCATCCCGTTCTCGACCCCGGTGAAGACGGTGGGCTGGATGTAGGCCCCCGTGTCCATGCCGGCCGGCACGCCACCGCCGGTGGCCACGGTGGCCCCCTCGGCCCGGCCGGTCTCGATGTAGCCCAGCACCCGTTCCTGCTGCCGCTTCGACACCAGTGGGCCCATCGTGGTGGCGGGGTCGAACGGGTCACCGACCACGAACGACTCGGCGGTCGCGACCAGGGCGCCGACGACCTCGTCGTAGCGGTTGCCCGGGACCAGGACCCGGCTGTAGGCGGCACAGACCTGGCCGGTGTTGAAGAACGACCCCGTGGCGAGCCCGGTCATCGTGGTGGTGAGGTCGGCGTCGTCGAGCACGATCGCGGCGGACTTGCCGCCGAGCTCGAGCTGCAGCCGCTTGAAGCTGCCACCGCACTCCCTGCCGATCTGGCGCCCGGCCGCCGTCGACCCGGTGAAGCTGACCTTGTCCACACCCGGGTGTGCGACGAGGGCGCGGCCCGCGTCGCGGTCCCCGGTGATGTAGTTGAAGACCCCGGCCGGGACCCCGGCCTCGGTCAGCGCCTCGGCGATGAAGAACCCGTCGAGCGGGGTCTCCGGAGCGGGCTTGTAGACGACGCTGCAGCCGCTGACCAGGGCGGGCCAGAGCTTGGAGACGGCCATGTTGAACGGGCCGTTCCACGGCGCGATCGAGGCGACGACGCCGACCGGCTCCTTGATGACGGCGGCCGGTCCGTGCATCGTCGTGCGGAGCTCGGTCAGGCTGCTGCCGCGCGCGACGTCCAGGAAGAACCTGCCGACGCCGATGGCGCCGGGGATCTGCATGGCGGCGAAGGTGCTCGGCAGCCCCATTTCCGCGGTGACCAGTCGCCCGATCTCGTCCAGCCTCGGCTCGATGAGGTCGATCGCGCGTGCGAGCACGTCGACCCGGTCGGCCATCGGGAGGTGCCGCCACACGCCCTCGTCGAACGAGCGGCGGGCGGCCCGCACGGCCGCGTCGACGTCGTCGGCGTTCGCATCGGGCGCCTCACCGATGACCTCGTCGGTGGAGGGCGAGATGACGGGGATCCGCACCGGCGACGCCGGCTTCCGCCATTCCCCGTCGATCAGCAGTTCGTTCCGCACGTCCATGAGCATGTGTCCCTTCAGCGGTTCAGGTAGCCGGCGTCGACCGGGAAGGTCACCCCGGTCACGTACCGGCCCTCGTCCGAGGCCAGGTAGACCAGCGCATTGCTGATGTCGACCGGCTCGACGAGGGGGACCGGCATGGGGTTCTGGTAGTTCGGGCTGCCTGCGATCTCGGGGAACGCCTCCGTGAACGCGCCGTAGGGCTCGTTGACGACCATCGGGGTGTTCACGCCGGTGGGGTGCACCGTGTTCACCCGGATCGAGTGCTTCGCCAGCTGGGACGCGTAGAGCCGCATCAGCCCGACGACGCCGTGCTTCGCGGCCGAGTAGGCGGCCTGCCCGGGGACCGTGCTCAGCCCGATCGCGGAGAGCCCGGCCGCGGAGCTGGTGATCTGGACCGAACCGCCGCGGCCCCGCTCGACCATCCCCGGCAGGCAGACCTCCATGGTGTGCCAGACCCCGGTGAGCAGGGTGTCAATCCCGTCGAACCAGGCCTGACGCTGCTCGCCCTCGTTGATCACCGGCATGATCCCGGCGTTCGGCAGGACGGTGTCGATGTGGCCGAACTCCTGCACACCCGCGTCGTGGGCGTCCTGGAGTGCCGCGCGGTCACGGACGTCGGCGACGCGGGCGACGATCCGGCCACCCACGGCCTCGACGAGCGAGACGGTCTCGTCGAGGTCGTCCTTGGTGGCCATCGGGTAGAAGACGGTCGGGATCTGCTCGCAGATGTCGACCGCGACGACCGCGGCCCCCTCCTCCGCGAACCGGACGGCGTGGGACCGTCCCTGCCCCCGTGCCGCTCCGGTGATGAACACGACCTTGCCGTCGAGCCTGCCCATGGAAGTGCTCCCTCATGCCGGGGGGGGTACGGCCGGGGTCCGGTTCGACCACGGCCCCGTCACCGCGAACGAGCCGCAGCCTATTGGCATTAGGTGAGCGTTGTCCACACGTGTTAGCTTCCGGCCGACGGCACGGCGGCGGGAGTGGCACAGACATGGATCTTCGGTGGTCGGAGGAGGATCTGGCGTTCCGGGACGAGGTCCGGGCGTTCCTCGACGAGCGGCTCACACCGGACCTGCGGCGCGCCGGCAGCCTGATGACCAGCGTGTACGCCGATCACGATGCGAGCATGAGGTGGCAGGCGATCCTGCACGAACGCGGCTGGGCCGCCCCGGCGTGGCCGGTCGAGCACGGCGGCTGCGACTGGTCGGTCGCCCAGCACTACCTGTTCACCCGCGAGTCCGTGCTCGCCGGGGCGCCGCCCCTGTCACCGATGGGGATCTCCCAGGTGGCCCACGTGCTCGTCGAGTTCGGGACCCCGGAGCAGAAGGCATACTTCCTGCCGCGGATCCTCAGCGGCGAGATCTTCTTCTGCCAGGGCTACTCCGAGCCCGAGTCGGGCTCCGACCTGGCCTCGTTGTCGATGACGGCCGAGGACGACGGCGACCACCTCGTGTGCAGCGGGAGCAAGATCTGGACCACGCACGCGCACGAGGCCAACTGGATGTTCTGCCTGGTGCGGACCAGCCGTACTGGCAGAAAGCAGCAGGGCATCACCTTCCTCCTGATCGACATGACCTCGCCGGGCATCGAGGTCCGCCCGCTCGTCATGACCTCGGGGGAGGTCGTGCAGAACCAGGAGTTCTTCGACCGGGTCCGGGTGCCCAAGACCAACGTGATCGGCCGCATCGACGACGGCTGGACGGTGGCGAAGTACCTGCTCGAGTTCGAGCGCGGCGGGGTGGCCGCCGCGCCCGGCCTGCAGGTCATGGCCGAGCAGGTGGCCCGCGCGGCGAGCACCCAGCCCGGTGCCGACGGGCGACCGCTGATCGACTCGCCGGTGTTCGCCGACAGGCTGGCGGACGCCCGCATCCGGATCGACGTGCTCGAGGTCCTGGAGTTCCGGGTGCTGTCGACCGTGGCCGCGGGCGGCAACCCGGGCACGGCCTCGTCGATGCTGAAGATCCTGGCGACGGAGCTGAGCCAGACCCTCACCGAGCTGCTGCTGGAGGCGGCCGGGCCACGAGGCCGGGCCTACCAGCCGCACGCGACCAGCCCGGGCGGCGCGGTCTCCGAATTCGCACCACCGGCCGACGGCTACGTCGGGGGCGAGGCCTGGCAGGCGCTCGCGCCGCTGCGCTACCTGAACGACCGGGCCGGCTCCATCTACGCCGGCAGCAACGAGATCCAGCGGAACATCATCGCGAAGGCAGCTCTGGGACTCTGATGGACTTCACCCTCACCGCGGAGCAGACCCTGCTGCGCGACGCGCTCGCCGGCTTCCTCGCCGACCGGCACGACATCGCGACCAGCCGCACGGCCCTCGGCTCCGACGCCGGTCACCGGCCCGAGCTGTGGCGGGCCTTCGCCGACGAGCTGGGCATCCTCGGCGCGGCGCTGCCCGAGAGCGTGGGCGGCTCCGGCGGCGGCCCGGTCGAGACGATGGTCATCGCCGAGGAGCTGGGCCGGGCCCGGGTCCTGGAGCCCTACGTGGAGAGCGTGGTGCTCGGCGGCGGCGTGCTCCGGCGGGTGGACGCCGCTCCGCTCCTCACGGCCCTCGCCTCGGGCGGGGCCCGGATCGCGCCCGCCCTGCTCGAACCGGGATCGGGCCACACCGCGCACGACGTCACGACGACCGCCCGCCGCGACGGCGGGGACTGGGTGCTGGACGGGGCCAAGGCCGTCGTCGTCGGCGCACCGCACGCCACGCACCTGCTGCTGAGCGCCCGCACCGCCGGGGACCGTCGCGACGAGGACGGCATCTCCCTGTTCGCCGTACCGTTCGACGCGGCCGCGCCGCCGGCCGGGATGCGCGTGCACCCCTACCGCACGATCGACGACCGGCACGCGGCCGACCTCGAGCTCGACGGCGTCCGGCTCCCGCCCGATGCGCTGCTCGGCGACGAGGGACAGGGCTGGACCGTGCTGTCCCCCGCGCTGGACGAGGCGGTCGCGGCCGTCTGCGCGGAGGCCGTCGGCTCCCTGCGGACGGTGCTGGCCGACACCGTCGCCTACACCAAGGAACGCCGCCAGTTCGGTCAGCCGATCGGCTCGTTCCAGGCCCTGCAGCACCGCATGGTCGACATGTACCTCGAGCTCGAACAGGCGGTGTCGGCGACCTACCTCGCCACGCTGCGCCTGGAAGCACCGCCCGCCGAGCGCGCCCGCGCGGTGTCCGCGGCGAAGGTCACCGTCGCCCGGGCGGCACGCTTCGTCGGTCAGAACGCGGTCCAGCTCCACGGTGGGATGGGGATGACCCAGGAGCTCGCCATCGGCCATCACTTCACCCGGCTGACCGTCGTCGAACGCGAGTTCGGCACCGCCGACGACCACCGGTCGCGCTACGCGCGGCTCTCCCCGGCGCCCGGTGGCGCCGACAGCTGAGCAGGGTGCACCGTGGACACCCGGCGGAACCGGCGTCCGCTCCCCCGGGCGAGGCGCCCGGACCGGGATCGGGCGTCCGCCGGCATCCGCGGTGGACCGATGTCACGTCACGATGGGACGACCATGAAGCGAAACCTGACCTGTCCCTGCGGGGCCCGGATCACCGGTACCGACGAGGACGACCTGGTCCGCCTGACCCAGGAACATCTCGCCGAGTTCCACCCCGGCCACGAGTACAGCCGCGACGAGATCCTCTTCATCGCGTACTGACGGTCCCGATCGGTCCGCGGGCCGCCGAACGCCCGCGGCATCGGCCACGGCGACCGGGTCGGGGTGTGGGCGGCGAACCGCCACGAGTGGGTCGTCCTGCAGTACGCGGCGGCGCGCATCGGCGCGGTACTCGTCGCGCTGAACCCGACCTACGAGCGGGCCGAGCTCGGCCAGGCGCTGCGGCACTCGGGCACCCGGTTGCTCTTCCACGCCGCGCGGTACCGCGGGACCGACTGCGCCGAGCTGGTCGCCGACGTCGCGACGACCTGCCCCGAGCTGCAGGGTGCGGTGACCTTCGAGCGGGACTGGGCCGAGTTCGACGCCGCGGAGCCCACCGGGGTCGCGGAGGCCGAGCGGCGGGTCGATCCCGGCGACCCGGTGGCGATCCAGTTCACCTCGGGCACGACCGGCCGGCCCAAGGGCGCCACCCTGACCCACCACAACCTGCTCAACAACGGCCACCTCGTCGGTGCGCAGGCCGGGTTCTCCGAGCAGGACCGGATCTGTGTGCCGGTACCGCTGTTCCACTGTTTCGGGATGGTGCTCGGCACGCTGGGTGCTGGCTCGCACGGTGCGACGCTGGTCCTGCCCGGGGGGCCCTTCGACGCCCGGCGGACCCTGCGGAGCATCGTCGCCGAGCGGTGCACGGCCGTCTACGGCGTGCCGACCATGTTCCGCGCGCTGCTCGAACACCCGGACCTGGCCGGCTCGGACGTCGGCTCGCTGCGTGGCGGGCTGATCGGGGGCGCACCGTGCCCGCCGGAGCTGCTGGCCTCGATCCGCGACCGGCTGCACGTCCCGCGGCTGTCCACCGTGTGCGGCATGACCGAGACCTCGCCGATCTCCACCCAGACGCTGCCCGAGGACCCGCCAGACGTGCGGGACCACACCGTCGGACGGCCGACCCCGCACGTCGAGGTCACGATCGTCGACCCCGCCACCGGCCGGGTCGTGCCCGTCGGGACACCCGGCGAGCAGTACACCCGCGGCTACGGCGTCATGCGCGGTTACTGGGCGGACGACGCGGCGACCGCCGAGGCGATCGATCCGGCGGGCTGGATGCGCACCGGCGACCTGGCCGTCATGGACGAGCGGGGGGTCGTGACCGTGGTGGGACGGATCAAGGACGTCATCATCCGCGGCGGGGAGAACATCCACCCCGGCGAGATCGAGGAGGTACTGCGCGGCCATCCGGGGGTCAGCGACGCCCAGGTGATCGGCGTCCCGCACGACTACTACGGGGAGCAGGTCATGGCCTGGGTCCGGCCGAACCCCGGCTCCGAACCCGCCGTATCCGAGCTCGTCGAGTTCTGCACGGGCCGCATCAGCCGGTCCAAGATCCCGGCGCTGTGGCGCCTGACCGACTCCTTCCCCACCACCGCGAGCGGAAAGATCCAGAAGTTCCGCATGCGCCGGATCGCGATCGACGAGCTCGGCTCCGGAGAGCAGCTCGCGACCGTCCCGGCCCACGCCGACCACGGTGACCTCCACGCGGTGACGATCCCTACGGAGCCCAGACCATGACCTCCACCGGCGCGACGCAGCGCAACCCGATGAGCCGTGTCGCCTTCGCGAGCATGACCGGCACCGTGATCGAGTTCTACGACTTCTTCATCTACGGCACCGCCGCGGCGCTGGTGTTCAACAAGGTCTTCTTCCCCGAGCTGGGGGCGGCCGAGGGAACCCTGCTGGCACTGGCCACCTTCGGCGTCGCGTTCGTCGCCCGACCGTTCGGGTCGGTCCTGTTCGGACACTTCGGCGACCGGATCGGTCGCAAGCGCACCCTGGTCACGACGTTGCTGCTCATGGGGGCGTCGACCGTCGCGATCGGGCTGCTGCCCTCGACCGGCGCGATCGGCGCCCTCGCACCGATCCTGCTGGTGGTCCTGCGGATCCTGCAGGGCCTCGCGGTCGGCGGCGAGTGGGCGGGGGCGACGCTGCTCACCGCGGAGAACGCCCCCAAGGCCCAGCGCGGGAAGTACGCGCTGTACCCCCAGCTGGGGCCGTCGGTCGCGTTCTCCCTCGCCAGCGCCACCTTCCTGGTCACCGCACTGACCATGTCGGACGAGGCGTTCCTCGCCTGGGGCTGGCGTCTGCCCTTCATCGGGAGCGCCCTGCTGATCGGGGTGGGACTGTTCGTCCGGCTCCGGATCGAGGAGTCGGACGCGTTCGAGGCGACGAAGGCGTCCGGCTCGGTGGCGAAGCTGCCGGTCCTCGAGGCGGTCACCCGCCAGCCGCGTGAGGTGTTCCTCGGCGCGTTCGTCACGACGACCGTCTTCGCGTTCTTCTACATCGGCGTGACCTACCTGACCACGTACGGGACCGCGGTGCTGGAGCACCCGCGGACGACGGTGCTCGCACTGGGCATCATCGGCGGTGCCGTCTTCGCCGTCACCACGATCATCGGTGCGGTGGCCTCGGACCGGCGAGGGCGCAGGCGACTCGTGCTCACCGGGAACCTCGCCTCCGTGGTCGTCGGGCTGATCGCCTTCCCCGTTCTCGACATCGGCACCGTCTGGTCGTTCGGGCTCGGGATGTGCCTGGTGCTCGGGGTGGTCGGATTCGCCTACGGGCCGGTCGGGGCGATGCTCCCCGAGCTGTTCAGCGCGCAGTACCGCTACACCGGAGCAGGACTGGCCTACAACCTCGCCGGGGTGCTGGGCGGCGCGGTGACACCGCTGGTCGCCACCGCGCTCGTCGCGTCCTACGGGAGCACGGCCATCGGCTTCTACCTGGCGTTCCTGGCCCTGGTCAGTGCGCTGTGCACGCTCGGCCTGCCCGACACCCGGCACGTCGAGATGGTCACCGCCACCTCCGGGGCCTCCGCCGGGGGTCGTCAGGGCACGGTGCCCGCGCCCTGACGAGGGGTCACGGGCGCCGGGCGCGTTCTCCGGCACGTCGACGACGACCGTCGACGTGCCGGGGTTCGATGGAGGGTTGCCATCGGTCCGGGGTGCAGGTTCGATGCCAAGCGCGAGTACGACATGGACTCGTTCGGCTCGTTTATCGACAAGCTCAACGGGCAAGACGGGTAGGACGGACCGCCAGCTCTCGCCGGATAACCTCGATAAGGGCAGTTTGGTGGTCTACTGCCGAATCGAGAGCAGCCTCCCAGGCAGGCGGCAGCTTTCCACGATCGACAGAACGACGAGCTTCATCCAGCTCGTTGGTCTTCGAGAAGAAGACCCCTGCCATCGAAGCAACAGACGGTTCACCGAGCGCTTGGGCCTGAATCTGGAGGGCAACGAAGTCAATGTAGGTCCGATCGAAGCTGCCAGTGCCCTCAGAAGCGGATTCGAGAAGCTCCATGGCTTTCTCAGCAGGTCCGCGTACAGAACGTGGACTCGCTCTACAAGGGCACGCTCGCGCTCATGCTCGATACGACGCTCGGCGTCGCGATCGGCCCGACGGTCCGCCGCACGCTGGGTCCACAGGACACCGACGAGCGTCAGGGTCGGAGTCAGGACCGTGACCCACAGGGGTGTGGTGGCGGAGGTGGCGGAGGTGGCGGCCTCGGCGGCGAGGATCATCCGGCGACCGTACTGATCTGGCGATCCGGTCTGGCACTGGTTGACTACGCCGTGTGTGGATGGCGACGGACGGGCCCTCAACCGCGCGGGCCAGGTCGTCGCCGTCCGAGGCGAACGCCGCGGCCAGCCGGGCCGTCGTCCGATCCGACGGACGCGCCCGCCTGTTCTCCAGGTCAGCGATCAGCCCGACCCCCACACCCGACAGCTCGGAGAGCCGGGCCTGGGTCCACCCGCGGCGGGCCCGCTCGGCGAACACGTGCGCGCCCAGGGTCCGGGCCAGCCGGGCCCGCTCCTCGCCGACGACAAGGCCTCGACGATCCACGCCCGCGCGGGAGGAACCCTCGGGGCGGCCCGGCGCAACGCGCGCGGGCTGTAGAGGCACTGCGGCGTCAGCGTGAACGGCACGACCGCGACCGGGCGCGATGGGGCGAGGCCTCTGCCGGTCACGACCTGGTGTTCGCCCGGGAGAACGGCGCGCCGCTGCGCCCGGAGTACGTACTGCGGAAGTTCCGGGCGCTCACCGACGCGGCGGGACTCCCCCGGGTGCGGGTGCATGAACTGCGGCACCTCGCGACGTCAATGATGATCGCGGGGGGGGGGGAGTCCTCCTGCCGATCGTGAGCCAGACCCTGCGCTACAGCGCCGTCTCGATCACCTCGGACGTGTGCTCCTACCTGACCGCCGACGTAACCGGGGAGGCCGTGGACGCGATGCAGGACGCGCTCGACGCGGCCGAGGCCGAGGCGCGTGCTGCGGCGCGGGCCCGCGAGGCGTTCGGCGCACATACCGAATACCCCTCGCACACACAGGGCGCACACAACGGGGGTTCGATCATGGAATGACCCCGTAGGCGATCGCACCCGAAGATCACCGTTGTGAGTATCGAAGTACTGAGTATCCCCAGGCAGACAGCGAAAAGGGCGGCCCCTCCGACAGGAGAAACCGCCCCAGTTCGACCGTCGGGACGACAGGATTTGAACCTGCGACCCCTTGACCCCCAGGGTCTTTTCACGGTGACCCTGACCAGGGGAAACGCACGTCCTTGCAGGCCAGGTGGTGCGTTACGGTGCGGTTTGATGTCGTTGGATTCAGCCCCGTGCAGGGGCCTTGCTCCACGATTGCTCCAGCCAACCGGTCAATGAGTCTTCACGCCGCTCATCGCCGATCGGACAGATCGCTGTCGTTCGAATGCCGAATCGGCCGCCGCTGGCCCTCGGCGTGACCGTCGACCAGGGCCAACAGGTCGGCAAACAGCTCTTCCTCTCCGGGGTGACCGCGGGCCCGGCGGAGGGCGGGCCGCGCGACACGGCGACCGAGGGGCGCATGATCGAGATCTGGGAGTGCCGCTCCGCCCACCTGATCGCAGCGCCGCCCGGTCGCACCGGGTCGTGGAGCGCGGGTGGCACTCCTGGGCGACGAGTTGCTGGTCCCGGTTCGTGGGATCGGACCCGTCCGCGTCGGGGTCCTAGCCATCTGCGCGACGCTGTGGACACTGCCGTGCACGCGTTTGATCATCGACCCTGGTGGTGACCGACGGCGGACTCGTCGTCGCCCGTTGTGCCCACGGCACGCTGATCCTGGTAGACCCGGCGGCGGGTACCGTTCGGTGTCCTGCTGATCTCCTGCCACCGCAGGCGCCCAGCTCCACCGCACGTGCGACGGCCATGACCATTCGTGAACATGCTGGCTCTGGCTCTGGCTCCGCCGCAGCTGCTCGATCAGATCCAGGTCGGACGCCGGACGATCATCCGGAGTTTCCCGTTCCGGACCGGGGAGCTCCGCGCGCCCACGCATCCCGTCTCACGGTACGGACGAGCCGTCGGGACGGGTGTCGGTCTCAGGTCCGCCCGCCGCTGCGGGCCTCGACGATGCGCCGCAGCTTGGTGCCCATGTGCAGCGCCAACCGCCCGTTCCCGTCCTGCATCGAGACCCCGGACAACGACTCGATCCGCCCGAGTCGGTAGTACAGCGTCGATCGGTGGATCTGTAGGCGCGCGGCGGTCCGGGTCGCCTCGCAGCCCTCGTCGAGGTAGACCTCCAGCGTCTCCGCCAGGCCGGGCCCCGACTCGTGGGCGAGCAGATTGCGCAGCGGACCCGGATACAGCGACGGTCGGAGTTCGTCGTCGGGTAGGCGCAGCAGGACGGCGAAGACCCCCAGGTCGTCCTCGCCGACGATGTCGCCGAGTGCGGGGAGCATTGTCGCCGCGCGCACGGTCAGCAGGGCGACGTCGTAGGAGTCGACGGTGGCATCAGTCCCCACACCGGATCTCCCGAGGCCCGCGACGACCCGGCTCCGGCAGAGCCTCGCCGCCTCCGCGACCGCCTGGGTGGCCACGGAGCGGGGCGTCCCCGTCATGGTCGCCTCGCCGGTCAGGACGAGGACGGCCCTGGTCGCCACCACGGACAGCAGGGGGCGGGAGATCCCGTGGTCGCGGGCGGCCCGCTCCACTCCCGCGGCCAGACCCGACTCACACACGTCCGTCTCGTGCCCGGCCTCGGCAACATCGACCACCAGCGTGACGACCGGCGCGGTCCCCTCGACGCCGAGCTCGGCACCCAGCGCCCTGCGGGCGAGGGCACGCGTAGTGGCGGCGGGCGCGACGAGGTCACGGACGAGCTCCCCACGCCGCCGGCCGTCCTGCTCGTGGATCACCAGCCGCCGGTACATCAGCAGCCCGACCTCGGCGGCGGCCGCCGCGGCGAGGTCGACCTCCCACTCCTGCACTCCGTCGTCGATGAGGAACAGGTGGCCGAAGGGCACGCCGTGCGCCCGCGCGGGACAGACGACACGGGCTTTGAAGCCGAAGTCCGGGGCCGCCGGGGTCCGTCCCGGCGCACGCCAGTCGTAGATGCCATGGGCGCGGAAGTGCGCCATGACCCGCGGGTCCGACTCGCGCCGGATGAGTGCGTGGACACGCATGTCGTCCTCGTCACCGAAATGCCGGCTGACGGTGACCAGACGGCCCCGGCCGTCGTCGACCGCGACCGACCGGCCCAATCTCGCCGCGAGCGCGTCGACGACCTGCTGGAGGCCGTCGGCCACCACCCCGGTCGGCAGGTCCGGGCCTCCCGGTCCCCGGGCTCGCGGGGCCGTCACCGGCGGACGGGGCCGCGGGTGACGACCGCAAGGTCGGTGGTCACGTCAGTCCCCCGGTCACATCGGTGCGTCGGCGTTCGAGCGTCCGAAGGTATGCGCCCCCAGCAGAGGGGTCAACGGTAGGCGACGGCGGCGCGGCGAGACGGATCATCAGTTCACAGAGCTGCATCCGACACCGTGTCGGAGTGAAGGGTCCGAGGTTCGGACGGTGGCCGGAAGCCGCCACCGCGCTCTCGCTGACACCGTCGTCGGTACGCGCCGCTGGCCACGCGGAGCGTTGCCGCACAGTCGCGGCACGGCACCCGAATCCGGAGTCCCGATGTCCCACAATGTGCTCGAAGACGCGCCGTTGTCCCGCTTCCACAAGAAGCTTGCGCTGTTTGCGTCGGGCGGACCGTTCCTCGACGGCTACGTGCTGTCGATCATCGGTGTCGCCCTCGTCCAGGCTTCACCGACGCTGGGCCTCACCCCGTCCGAGGAGGGTCTGGTCGGTGCCGCCGCGCTGATCGGCATCTTCCTCGGGGCGTTCGTCGGCGGGTGGCTGACCGATATCTTCGGACGGCATCTGCTGTTCACGATCGACCTCATCGCGATCATCGTCTTCTCGGCCCTGCAGTTCTTCGTCACCGACGCGTTCTGGCTGATCGTCATGAGGCTGCTCGTCGGCGTCGCCGTCGGCGCCGACTACCCGATCGCCACGTCCCTGCTCGCGGAGTTCTCGCCGCGGAAGTACCGCGGTCCGCTGCTGGGCGCGTTCGTCACCATGTGGTTCGTCGGCGCGGCCGCGGCCTACCTGGTCGGCGAGCTGCTGCTGGCCCACGAGGACGGCTGGCGCTGGATGCTCGCGAGCGCCGCGCTCCCGGGCCTGATCATCGTGCTCTGCCGGATCGGCACGCCGGAGTCGCCGCGGTGGCTGCTGAAGAAGGGGCGCACCGAGGAGGCCACGGCCGTCATGAAGAAGGTCTTCGGCCCGGACGCCTCGGTCGACGACATCGAGCCCGAGGTCCAGGAGAACCTGCGGATCGGTGCCCTGCTCCGGGCCGGCTACGGCAAGCGGATGCTGTTCATCACGCTGTTCTGGACGTGCTCGATCGTCCCGCTGTTCGCCATCTACGCGTTCGGCCCGAAGATCCTCGGGGCACTGAGCCTGGAGGAGGGCGCGGACACGATCGGCGCGGCCGTCATCACCGTGATGTTCATGGTCGGCTGCGTGGTCTCGTTGCTTCTGGTGAACCGGATGGGCCGCCGGTCGCTGATCATCCACAGCTTCCTGTGGGCCGGCCTGGCGATGCTGCTGCTCGGCATCTTCCCGGACGCCCCCACCCTTGTGGTCATGGGTCTGTTCGTCGCCTACGCCGTGTTCATCGGTGGCTCCCAGATCCTCCAGTGGATCTACCCGAACGAGCTGTTCCCGACCGAGATCCGAGGCTCCGCGGTGGGTCTGGCCTCGTCGCTGTCGCGGATCGGAGCAGCTGTCGGGACGTTCCTCGTCCCGCTGTCGCTGTCCGGTCTCGGGATCGGCCCCACGATGCTCATCGGTGCGGTGATCACGCTGCTGGGGCTGGTCGTGTCCTGGCTCTGGGCACCCGAGACCCGCGACCTCGGTCTGGGCGAGGCGGCCGCGCTCGGCGCCGCGGACTCCCGGGCACGGTCCGCGGTCAGCTCCTCCGACGCACCGTCGTCCTGACCCGGTCGACCCGGTCCCCCGGGGCCAGGTCGAAACCCCGCACCGCGAGAACCGTTCCGCCCGTAACAGCACACGAGGAGTACGACGTGAAGGACGTAGTGATCGTCGGAGCCGGCTTGTCCGGTCTGGCGGCGGCCTGGCGCCTGCGCCACTGGGACACCGTGGTGCTGGAGTCCGGCGACAGGGTTGGGGGGCGGATCCGCTCGGAACGGCGTGGACCGTACTTCCTCAACTGGGGTGGGCACGTCTTCGCCGGGGCGAACACCGCGACCGCGGCCCTGCTGGGCGAGACCGGTGTCGGCTCGGTGAAAGTGCCGGGTTCGCTCACGGGGCTCGCGATGAACGGCAAGCTCCTGCTCAAGGGCCGGGTCGAGAGCTACCCGGTGCGCATCCCGATGTCGATCGCGTCACGGATCGCCCTGGTCCGTGCCGGCGCCAGGGTCGGTCTCGACGTCCTGCGCTACGCCCGCGCAGTCTCCGTCCGCCCCGGCGAGAGCCCCCGGGCCCGGCAGGAGCGCATCTACGCCTTCGAGAACGACCGGACCTTCGCCGAGTACACCGGCTCATTGCCCGAGGACGCCGAGGCCCTGTTCCGGCCCACCGTCACGCGTTCGGCCGCCGACCCCGACGAGCTGGCCGCCGGCGCCGGGATCGGCTACTTCAGCCTGGTCTGGAACATCGGCCAGGGCCTGGACCGCAGCATCTCCGGCGGCCCGTCCGTGCTCACCGAGACCATCGCCGCGTCGATGCGTGACCGGATCCGACTCGGCGCCCACGTCCAAGAGGTCGTGCACCGCCGCGAATCGGTCGTCGTCCGCTACACCTGCGACGGGGTCGACCACGAGGTCGAGGGCCGCACCGTCGTCCTCGCCGCGCCCGCACCGGTCGCGCACCGCGTCGGCGTGGACCTGCCCGGTGACGTTCGAGAGGCGCTGTCGAAGATCGTCTACGGGCCCTACGTCAGCGCCGCGTTCCTGACCGACGAGACCGGTCCTCGCCCGTGGGACGGTGCCTACGGAATCGCCACACCCAAGCGGTCGTTCAACGTCGCCCTCAACATGGGCAACATCGCCCGCGGCGCCGAGACCACCCACCGCCGGCCGGGCGGCAGCCTGATGACGTTCTCCCCCGCCGGCCTGGCCCGCACCCTCCTCGACCGGTCCGACGACGAGATCCTCGACATCTACACCCGCGATCTCGATCAGGTGCTGCCCGGCTCCGCGGACGTCATCTCCGAGGCCCACGTCCAGCGCTGGCCCACCGGAGCCCCGTACTGCTTCCCGGGGCGCGGTGCCCTGCAAGCGGCCCTCACCCGACCGGCCGAACGCGTGTTCCTGGCCGGCGACTACCTCGGCACGCTCTACACCGAGACCGCCGTCTCCTCCGGCTTCACCGCCGCGCAGGAGGCCGCCGGCGTCCTCGCGACCGAACGTCAGACCCGCGGCGGACGCCGTGCGGAGGCGCCGGTCGTCGCCTCCGCCGTCGCGTCCTGAGACCGACCACCGGCATCCGTCCACACCGTCCACCGTCAGGAGAAATCGACATGACCCAGCACCTGCAGGGCGTCCTCACCGCGCTCGCCACCCCTTTCGACGCCGACGGCGCCGTCGACGTCGACGCACTCCGGTTCCTCGTCGACCGCTCGATCGACGGGGGTGTCGACGGCCTCGTGGCCTGCGGCTCCACCGGCGAGTTCGCCGCGCTGAGCACCGACGAGCGACGCCTCGTCGTCGACACCGTCGTGGAGCACACCGCCGGTCGGGTACCCGTGGTCGCCCAGACCGGCGCCACCAGCACCGCGGAGGCGATCCGGCTGACCGACGAGGCCCGGATCTCCGGCGCCGACATCGCCATGCTCGTGACGCCCTACTACGAGCCGCTGACCCTGCTCGAGACCGTCGACTACCTGCGCGAGGTAGCCGGGGCGGCAGACCTGCCCGTCATGCTCTACAACATCCCGGCGGCCACCGGGGTCAACCTCGACCCCGACACCGTCGGCACCCTCGCCCGCGAGATCGACACCATCCGCTACGTCAAGGACTCCAGCGCGAACATGGAGCAGGCGCTGCAGCTTGTCCACCACCACGCCGACCACGTCGCCACGTTCGTCGGCTGGGACAGCCTGATCCACGCCTCGCTGGTGGAGGGCGCGGCCGGTGTCCTCGCGGGCGCCGCGAACGTCGTACCGGCCGAGATCGTTGCGGTCTACCGCGCGGTGCGCGACGGCGACCACGATCGGGCCCTCGCGGCGTGGAAGCACGTGTACCCGGTGATCGACGCGCTGATCTCGGTACCGTTCATGCCCGCGATCAAGAGCGCGCTGGCCTCGCTGGGCCACCCCGTCGGCTCACCGCGACGCCCCGTCGCCGACCTCACACCGGTGCAGGCACGACACATCGAGAAGCGACTCGCCGCACTCTGACGCGAGGACGGTCAGTGCCGTCGTCCACACGCGCGGGCGGCCGCCCTACCCGGTCACGGCGCACCGCGACCCGTCCGGGAACGTCACCGGCGACGGCCGGGATCAGACGGGTGCCGCATGTGCGTGGCTAGTCGGCTCGCCTCGTGTTGCTCACCGGCGCCCTCCAGATCCCCACCAAGGCGTCGACGAGACCGTCCGCAGCCTCGTCCCAGGACGACCGTGGTGTGGGCAGTCCGTCGGCCAGCGCCCGCTCCCGCTCCGCGAAGTGGTGCACCAGCAGCTGGCGGCAGATGTCGCCGCGTTCGAGCCGCACAGCGGGCGGGAGCGTCGGCAGCGCGCTGTTCAGTCCGTCGAGGACGGTGGTCAGCGACCGGGACCCGAGCGACTCCCCCACCATGACCTCGCGGAACTCGGGATCGGTCATGACCTGCGCTCCGAACCGGGCGTACCAGGTCGGCACCCGCTGCTCGGCCAGGTGCTCGGCGACCGGGCGCACCAGACAGTCCACCCAGCCGCGCACGCCCGGTGCGGGACCGAGCGCGGCCACCATCGCCTCGCGTCGCGCGTCCATCGCAGCGGCGTGCCTTCGGACCAGCGCCCGTACGAGGTCGGCCTTCGTGCCGAAGTGGTAGCCGACGACGGTGTTGTTGCCCTGCCCCGCCGCCTCGGCGACGGCACGGTTGGACACCGCACGCACCCCGTGTTCGGCGAAGAGCCGCTCCGCCGCATCCAGGATGCGTTTGCGGGTCGCCCCCGCCCGGTCCACGTGTTGCCGGTCCACTCTGTCCATCTCGCCTCCCTCTCCGCAGACAGTCAACTACCCACACTTGATTTCAGTCAACTGATTGACTTAGCGTTCGTGACATGACTCGTCCCGACACGACGCCCGGTTCCCCGCCGACCGGGCCCGTCCCCGGGGAACGCGCCCCGGCGTTGGTCGCCGTCCTCGCCGCGGCCGGCATCGTGGTCTCGCTGCAACAGACCGTGGTGATCCCGTTGGTCCCGCTGTTCCCGCGGCTGCTCGGCGCCGATCCGGCCGACACCGCCTGGATCGTCACCGCAACCCTGCTCGCGGGCGCCGTCGCCGTTCCTGTCGTGGGCCGTCTCGCCGACATGGTCGGCAAGCGCCGCATGCTCCTGGTGTGCCTGGGGGTGCTGGTCATCGGCTCGACCGTCGCTGCGCTCAGCGCCACGCTGGTCCCGCTCCTCGTGGGCCGGGTGCTGCAAGGGCTGGCCGCGGGTGTCGTCCCGCTCGGCATCAGCCTGATGCGCGACCTGCTCCCGGCCGAGCGGGTCGGGTCGGGCACCGCGACGATGAGCGCCTCGCTCGGCGTCGGTGGCGCGCTGGGCCTGCCCCTGTCGGCGCTGGTCGTGCAGGCCACGGACTGGCACGCGTTGTTCTGGGCCGCCGCCGCGCTCGGAGCCGTCGTCATCACCCTCGTCGCCCGCCTGGTGCCGGAGTCGCCGCAGCGCACCGGCGGCCGGTTCGACCTGCTCGGGGCCCTTCTGCTCTCGGTCGCGCTGGTCACGTTGCTGCTGGCCGTGTCCAAGGGTGGCGGCTGGGGCTGGGCCGCACCGCCGACACTGTGGCTGCTCAGCGCCGCCGCCCTCGCACTCGCACTGTTCTGCCTGCACGAGCTGCGCACCCCCGAACCGTTGATCGACCTGCGGGTCAGCCGGCGCCGTCCGCTGCTGCTCACCAACATCGCCTCCGCCGTGTTCGGCTTCTCGATGTTCGCGATGTCGCTGGTGTTCCCGCAGCTGCTGCAGCTGCCGAAGGAGACCGGCTACGGGCTCGGGCAGTCGATCCTGGTCGCCGGGCTGGTCCTGGCCCCCGGCGGACTCTGCATGATGGCGATGTCGCCGGTGTCGGCGCGGATCAGTGCCGCCCGCGGGCCGCGGACCACACTGATGGTCGGCGCGGTCGTCGTTGCCACCGGGTACGGACTGGGTGCGGCGTTCCACGCCGCGATCTGGCAGCTCGTGCTCAGCTCGGTCGTCATCAGCTCCGGGGTCGGTCTCGCCTACGGGGCCATGCCCGCGCTGGTCATGGCAGCCGTGCCGGTCACCCAGACCGCGGCCGCCAACAGCCTCAACAACCTGATGCGCGCCATCGGGCTGTCCACCGCCGGTGCCGTCGCGGGTGTGCTGTTGGCCCGCATGACGACGACCGTGGGCGGCGTCGCCGTCCCGACCGAGACCGCGTTCCTCGTCGTGATGCTGCTCGGAGCCGGCTCCGCACTCGTCGCCGTCGCGATCACCGCCGCGATCCCCCGTCGCCCCGCCATCGACCCCGTCCGGGAGGACCACTCATGACCACCACCGAGCTCGATCTGCGCCGCACCGGCTTCGGACCCGCCCCCGCAGCGGAGGCGCTGCGCGACCAGCCCCTCCGCCGGGTACCGACCCCCTTCGGCCCGCAGGCGTGGATGCTGACCCGCCACGCCGACGTCCGCCGGATGCTCGGCGACGCCGACTCCTTCCGCAACGGGTGGACCCCCGCCGACCTGGAGGGCTCCCCGGGCCGCGACCCCCGCCAGCTCTCCGGGGACCGCAGCGGAAACCTGCTCTCGCTCGACCCGCCCGACCACACCCGGCTGCGCCGCCTGCTCACCCCCGAGTTCACGGTACGTCGGATGCGCCGTCTCGAGCCGCGGGTCGTACAGATCGTCGACGACCACCTCGACGCCCTCGAACGGACCGGTCCTCCCGCGGACCTCGTCGCCCACTACGCGCTGCCGATCCCGTCGCTGGTCATCTGCGAGCTCCTCGGTGTGCCGCCGGCCGACCAGCAGGAGTTCCAGACCCGCACCGCCCGCCAGCTCGACACCACCACCGGGGAGCAGGAGCGGGTCGCCCTCGCCGCCGAGGCTCTGGCCTACATGCAGGACCTCGTCGGTCGCGCCCGCCGTGACCCCGGTGAGGACCTCATCGGGATGCTGATTCGCGAGCACGCCGACGTCCTCACCGACGCCGAGCTCGTCGGCGTCGCCAACCTGCTGCTCGTCGCCGGGCACGAGACCACCGCCAACATGCTGGGCCTCGGCACCCTCGCGCTGCTGCGCCACCCCGAGCAGCTCGCGCTGGTCCGCGACGACCCCGCCGCCGTGCCCGCTGCCGTCGAGGAGCTGCTGCGCTGGCTGTCGATCGTCAACTCCGGCTCGCCGCGCCTGGCCACCCGCGACGTGGAGATCGGTGGCACGACGATCCGCGCCGGGGAGCTGGTGCTGTTCCACCTGCCCGCCGCGAACCGCGACCCGGAGATCACCGAGGAGCCCGGGCGCTTCGACATCACCCGCCCCCCGACCAACCACGTCGCCTTCGGGCACGGCATCCACCACTGCCTGGGTGCCCCGCTGGCCCGGATGGAGATGAAGCTCGCGTTCCCGGCGCTGCTGCGCCGGTTTCCGGGGCTCCGGCCGGCCGTCGACGTCGACGATGTCGCCTGGGCCGGGCACAAGGCCATATTCGGAGTGGAGAGTCTTCCCGTCGTGTGGTGACGCGCGAGACCGACGCCCGGTACGGGTGAAGGGCCCGTCGGTACCGACGCCCGCAACCGCGTCACCGCCGCTGCCGGCCCGGGGCCCACGGCTGCGGTCGTGTGCTCAGGGGCGCGCCCGTCCGGTGGTCGGGTTCCCACCCGCGACGGATGCGTCCGGCTGCTCGGCCGGCGCTTTCACGAACTTCAGGCCGACGATGCAGCCGATCAGGACGGTCAGCACGACGGCCTTGGCCGGGGTGAACACCTCGTCCCCGGTCAGCATCGCCCAGGCGACCGTCAGGACCGCCCCGATGCCGATCCAGACCGAGTAGGCGACGCTGACACCGCTGGTGCTGGCGGTGTTCAAGAGTTCCTTTGGCCGCGACCAGCGGTCGGTGCCCGCGGACCGGTTGCACACCCAGGTCGAGACTTTCCTCGACGAGCTGCGCGCCAACGGTGAGACCGTCCCAAGCAGGAACGGTCGGGCGCTGTGCGTGCAGTGGATGGGCGATCAGTGGCTGTACCGGACCGTCGCTGCCCTCGACAACGCCGTCACCCGCCGCGGCACCGTGACCGCACGCTCATCCTCGTGCGCACTGCTCACAGCACGCTGAACCTGTCCGCTCCCAGTCGGATGTGACACACCACCCACTCCTTGACTCGGACGCGGCGGCACAGCTTCGAATCCGGGGTGTCCGCATCACGAACCGGGAGGAGCCCGCCATGATGACCGACCTGACCACCGTCGAGGAGTTCTTCGCCCCACCTGCTCGAATCGACGCCCGGATCTCACCCGACGGCATGACAGTCGCCTACCTCGCCCCGTGGCGGGACCGGCTCAACGTGTTCGTCCGCGGCCTGCACAACTCCTCCGGCGAGTGGCCCGACGCCGACGCCGCGGACGATCCGGAAGCCCGGCGGGTGACCTCTGACGATCGTCGCAGCATCGACACGTTCTTCTGGACCAGGGACTCTCGTTATCTGCTCTACCTGCAGGACGCCGACGGCGACGAGAACCACCACCTGATGCGCGTCGACCCGGCCCGACCCGACGAACCCGCGGTCGATCTCACTCCCCTACCGGGCGTACGCGTCGTGGGCACACAGTTCTGTCCCGACCGGCCTGCGTCGGCGTTCGTCCAGCTCAACGCCCGCCGTCCCGACCTGATCGATCTGCACGAGGTCGATCTCCACACCGGTCGGTCGATCCCGGTCGCCGAGAGCGACGGGGACGCCATCGGCTGGCTGCGCACGCCCACCGGGCGTGTCCTGCAGCTCGGCACGACCGAGAACGGCACCCACCTGCTCTCCGAGCAGACCGACGGCGCGCCCCGCACGATCAGCCGATCGTGCGGGCTCGACCACCCGTTCGGCCTCGTGCCGTGCGTCCCCACCCCGGACGGGGCCGGGCTGTGGATCGGGTCGCCCCGCGGCTCCGACCGCACCCGACTGGTCCGGCTCGACCTCGACACCGGCGAGCAGACAGGCGTCGACAGCCACCCCGTGTTCGACCTGGACACCCCCCGCCCCGAGGCCGACCCGCGCTTCCCCCCCTCGCTGATCGTGCACCCGGCGACCGGGGAGCTACTCGGTGCCCGCTACCTCGGCGAACGACAGGTGATCCACGCCCTCGACGCGCACTTCGCCGCCGTCCTGCCCCGGCTGACCGAGCTCTCCGACGGCGACCTGGCCCACGTGTCCTGCGACGACGAGGCGCAGCGCTGGGTCGTGGACTTCACCCACGACCGTGATCACCGGGCCACGTGGTTCTACGACAACACCACAGGCGCCGCGCGGCGCCTGTTCCGGCCCCACCCCCACCTCGACCCGGCGCGGTTGGCACCGGTCACCCCCGTCACCGTCCGCTCCCGCGACGGCCTGGACCTGCCCTGCCACCTGACGCTGCCGGTCGGGACCGAGCCTCGGAACCTGCCGACCGTGGTACTGCTGCACGGCGGGCCCTGGTACCGCGACACCTGGGGTTATGACCCCGAGGTCCAGCTGCTGGCCGATCGCGGCTACGCGGTGCTGCAGGTCAACTTCCGCGGCTCCACCGGCTACGGCAAGGCCTTCACCCAGGCCGCGATGGGCGAGTTCGCCGGTCGCATGCACGACGACGTGATCGACGCCGTGGACTGGGCCATCGCGCAGGGGCACACCGACCGCGACCGGGTCGCGATCTACGGGAGTTCCTACGGCGGCTACGCCGCCCTCGTCGGGGCCGCGTTCACACCGGACCGCTTCGCCGCCGCGATCAGCTACACCGGCATGTCCGACCTCACCGATCTCACCCGCTCGGTCGTCCCCGTCGCACGCAAGGCCGTCTACAACAGCTACGGCCGCTATATCGGCGACCCCGACGACCCGGCCCAGGAGGCCGACATGCTCGCCCGCTCCCCGATCAGCCGGGTCGACGACATCACCGCCCCGGTCCTGTTGATCCACGGCGCGAACGACGTCCGCGTGCACCGCAGCAACGCCGACCGGATCGCCGCGGCGCTGCGGGCCCGCGACGCCGAGGTCGAGTATCTGCTCAACGACCGCGAGGGTCACTGGTTCGTCAACCCGGACAGCAACATCGAGCTCTACCGCACTCTGGAGCGCTTCCTGGCCCGCCACCTGGGCGGATACCTCCCGAACGACGACTGACCGGAACCCACCCGCTCCTCGCCGAAACGGCCGCACCCGAACCGCCGACCGCGATCGGGCTGCGGCCGCCGGGCGGCGTCACTGCCCACCGGCGGCACCCTCTGCTCGTACAGCTGCGTCCACCGCGCCTCCGATCCGAGTCAGCGCGGCCAGGTCCCGGCGCTCCAGGTGGTCCAGAAGATACTCGCGGACCGCGGCGACGTGCCCCGGAGCCGCCGCCACGACCACCCCCCGGCCGGCCTCGGTCAGCGTCGCGACAGTGCGCCGCCCGGCTCCGGGGAGACGGGCCCGGACGACAAGACCACGCCTCTCCATCCGTCCTACCACGTGGGAGAGCCGGGACAGCGATGCCGCGGTGCGGGCGGCCAGTTCGCTCATCTGCAGGCTGCGCTCCGGTTGCTCGGACAGCACCGACAGTGCCATGTACTCGAAGAACGTCAGGTCCGACTCGCGTCTCATCCGGGCGTCCAGCGCCGCCGGCAGGCTGATCATGATCGCCGAGTTGGCCAGCCATGCCTGCATCTCCGCGTCGTCCAGCCACTGCGGGTCGTCCTGCCGATGCACGTCCGTCATCGATCCAGCCTACGCATTTATTGACAGTTCAAGTTGAACTCGGTACATGTTGAAGCATCAAGTTCGGACACCGGGAGGCTCTCCGTATGCCACACACGTCGTTGGGAGGTCTCGCGGTCTCCCGCGTCGGCCTGGGAGTGATGGGAATGTCGGCGTTCTACACCGGAGCCGGCCGCGACGACACCGCCGCGATCCGCACCATCCGACATGCACTCGACCTCGGTGTCACCCACGTCGACACCGCCGAGGCGTACGGGCCGTTCGTCAACGAGGAGCTGCTGGGGCGGGCCCTGCGCGGACGCCGGGACGAGGTCGTGCTGGCGACCAAGTTCGGCCTGGTGTCACACACCGGACGCCCGGTGCCCGACGGCAGCCCGGACGGCCTCACCACCGCCGTCGACGGATCGTTGCGGCGGCTCGGGACCGACCACATCGACCTCTACTACCAGCACCGCATCGACCCCTCGACGCCCGTCGAAGACACAGTCGGGGCGCTGGCAGAGCTGGTGGCGGCGGGCAAGATCCGGCACATCGGGCTGTCCGAGGCGAGCCCGGACTCGATCCGTCGCGCGCACGCCGTCCACCCGCTGGCCGCGGTCCAGACCGAGTACTCGCTGTGGACCCGCGACGTCGAGACCGCGGTCCTGCCCACGCTGCGAGAGCTGGGGATCGGGCTGGTCCCCTACTCCCCGCTCGGACACGGCTTCCTCACCGGTGACATTCGGTCGCTCGACGGCCTCGCCCCCGACGACTGGCGCCGCACCAACCCCCGCTTCGCCGACGGCAACCTCGCCCGCAACCTGCACATCGCCGACGAGATCCGCGACGTCGCCGACCACGTGGGCGCCACACCCGCACAGGTCGCACTGGCCTGGCTACTGGGCCGGGGCGACGACGTCGCCCCCATCCCGGGCACCACCCGCATCGAGCGGGTCACGGAGAACACCGCCGCCGCCGCCGTCCGGCTCACCGCCGCACAGACCGCGCGCCTCGACGCGCTGCGGCCGGCCGTCGGAGAGCGCCACGCCGAACCGGACATGGCGGCCATCGACCGCTGAGCCGGCCCACCACCCCTCACCAACGGAGCACACCACCATGACGAACCGTCCGATCCGCGTCGGTATCATCGGCGCCGACACCCGGGCGAGCTGGGCGGGCGCGTCCCACGTCCCCGCACTCGCCGCACAGCCGAACCTGGTTCGCCGACCTCTACGCGATGATCACCGACCCCGGCGTCGACCTGGTCACCGTGGCGGTCAGGGTCCCGGCGCACCGGGAGCTGGTCCTCGCCGCCCTGGCCGCCGGCAAGGCCGTGTACTCGGAGTCCCCGCTGGGGACGGGCGTCGCCCAGGCCGAGGAGATGGCCGCGGCGGCCGGGGCGCTGCACACCGCGATCGGCCTGCAGGGCCGGCACAACCCGTCGGCGCGGCGCGCGGCGGAGCTCGTCGCGTCCGGCCGGCTCGGCGGATCCTCTCCGCCCGGGTCGTGGGCACGACCTTCGGCAACGGTCCCGAGTCCACCAGCGACCACGCCTACTTCGACCGGTCCGCCGCTGGCGCCGGGCTGCTCCCGATCGCGGCCGCGCACGTGCTCGACGTGGTGGAGGCGATCCTCGGCGACATCACCGGGATCGACGCCCGCACCGCGACCCTGTGGCCGGAGGTGACGCTGACCGACACCGGCACGACCGCGGTCCGCGAGGTCCCCGACCACCTCGACGCGATCGTCGTGACCACCTCCGGCGCGCCCGTCGGGGTGCAGGTCCTCGGCGGCGTCGTCCCGCCCGCCGCCGGGTTCCGCCTGGAGGTCCGCGGCACCGACGGATGGCTGACGCTGACCGGTGACCATCCGGCCGGGGTCCAGGTCGGGGACCTGACACTGACCTCCGCCGTCGATTTCGCCGCCCCCGACCGCCCGGTCGCCTCGGGTGTCGGCCCGACCGCGGCCGAGATCTGGACCGGCGCGTCGATCAACGTCGGCGAGGTGTACGCCGCGCTCGCCCGGGACATCGCGCTGGGCACCCACGACACCCCGGGATTCGAGCACGCCGTCCACAACAGCCGTCTCGTCGCGCGGGTCGCCGAGTCCGCGCTGACCGGGGTGCGGTAGCAGGAGACTTCCGAGCGCAGGACCGGCCAGCGCCACCGGGACCGTCCGCGCGCCGGCTGACCGACCGCCGTCGCGCATCCCCCGGTCGGCGGCCGCGTCCCTCGCCCCGGAGCCGACCGATCCGCTCCCCGATTCGCCCGGGACCCGACGCCGTTAGGAAAAGCTCCGGCGCTGTCCGCGGCGCGCGGGGACCGGGGCGTCGACGCCGCGGTCCCCGCCACCACGACAGCCGAGGAGCAGGGCGCGGAGAGCCTGTGGGTGGGTGATCGACCGCTCGGCCATCGGGTGGAGTCCCGACGAGTACGCCGCGGTGGGTGTGCCCTGGGAGGAGCGCGGGGCACGGCTGGACGAGTGCCTCGACGTCCTGGCCGCCTGGTGGCACGACGACCCGGTGGCGCACGAGGGACGCACCGGGACCGTCGTGCCGTCGTACGTGCGGGTCACACCGCCCGGCATCCCGGTCCACCCGGGCGGGCCGGGGCCGGCACAGCACAACGACCGGACCGTCGCGTGGACCCCGTTCCGCACGGCAGACGAAAGGGAGAACAGCAGTCATGAGAGCAGCGGTCATCACGTCCTTCGGCGCGGCCGACGTACTCCACGAGGCCGAGGTGGACACCCCGGTACCGGGACCCGGCCAGGTACTGGTCGAGGTCCGCGCGGCGGGGGTGAACCCCGCCGAGCTCCTCGCCCGGTCCGGCGACTTCGACCTGCCGGCTCCGGCGATCATCGGGTTCGAGTTCGCCGGCACCGTCGCGGCGCTCGGCGACGACGTCACCGGGATCGAGGTCGGTGCGCGCGTCGCCGGCTGGCCGGACAGCTTCGCCCAGGGCTCCTACGCCGAGTTCACGCTCAGCAGCAACTACACGACCATCCCCGACGGGGTGTCCTTCACCGATGCGGCCGCGACCGTCATCGCCGCGGACAACGCCGCGCGGGGACTCGCGCTGCTGCGACCGAGCCCGGGAGGGACGATCGTGGTCACCGGGGCGAGCGGAGCCCTCGGCGGCGCCGCCGTGCAGTTCGCCCGGCTGCAGGGGCTCACCGTCATCGGGATCTCCGGGCGGTCCAGCCTGGAGTACGTCCAGAGCCTCGGCGCGACCGCCGTGGAGCACGGCGATGACCTCGCGGACCGCGTGCGTGCGGTCGCACCCGGCCCGATCGACGCGGCACTGGACACCGCGGGGAAGGGACTCGTGTCGACGCTGGTCGACCTGCGCGGCGGCACCGGGCGCGTCGTCACCCTGGCCGATCCGGCCGCGACCGCCCAGGGCGTCACCTTCAGCGCCGGACACCCGGGCAACCGGGACCGCCGCCCGGTGCGGGAGGCGTTTGAGCACATCGCCGCGGGGCGGTGGCGCACCCGGATCGCCCGCACCTTCCCGCTGCACCGGGCCGGCGATGCCCACCGGACGCTGGAAGCCGGGCACACCGGGGGAAAGCTGCTGCTGGTCCCGTGACACCCGGACCGGGCGTGGCCACGATCCGGGCGGCGTTCTTGACCCTGCCCCGGGGGCAGGCTGTGTGCTGGTGCCCGTAGGTCGTCCCCTCGTTCCGTCGACGCAAGAACTCGGGAAGGTTCCCATGCACAGGCCGGTCTCTGGTCCTCGTTCCGCTGCCGGCGGACCACAGCACTCCACACCCGACGACGTGACCCAGCTCCTCCCCACCGCGGTCAACGGCACGCGGCCGTTCGGCGCGCACCTGCGGATGAGCTGGTGGAAACCGCTGGTGCTGCTCGCGGTCCTGCCGGTGGTCCTGCTCGGCTCCCAGGTCCTGGCCTGGTCGGTCGTCGGCGCCGTCGAGGGTTCCGACGATGCGTTCTCCACCGAGTTCACCCCGCTGAAGTCACTGGCCGCCAACCTCTCCATCGGGGCGACGGGCGTGGTCGCGGTCCTGCTGCTCGCGTGGATGACCCGGGTCCCGTGGCGGATGCTCCTCAGCCCGCTGCGCCGGTTCGACCGGCGACGGCTCGGCTACTACTCGGCCTGCGCGGCCGTCCTGGTGGCCGCCGGCCTCGGGACCGTGGCAGTGGTCGGGCCCGAGGCCACCAGGTGGACCGGTTTCGGGATCACCGACACCACCCTCGCGCTGCTGGCCGTCACCCTGCTCACCACCCCGATCCAGGCGACCGGCGAGGAGCTGATGTACCGCGGCGTCCTGCTCCCCGCGACGGCGAGTTGGGTACGCGCCGTCCGCCCGGCCCTGGTCGTCGGCCTCGTCGTGTCCTCGCTGGTGTTCGCCGCGCTGCACGGCTCGGCCGACCCCTGGTTGGCCGGATACATCGCGCTGATCGCGCTGAGCACCGGTCTGATGTCCATGATCAGCGGCGGGCTGGAGGCGCCGATCGCCTTCCACGTCGTGAACAACGTGCTGGCCGGCATCGGGAACAACGTCATGTCCGGGGGCGGTACCGCGGCCGTCGATCGTTCCACCGAGACCGGCGGCCCGCCGCTGCTCATCCTCGGCGCGGTCAACATCGCGATGGTGGTGGTGGTCTGGCTGCACGAGAGGCGGCGCGGATCCGCCCCTCGCTCGGTGCGTTGAACGGTCGCCCACGGTCGTCGACCCGGCTACCCAGGAGAGACATGCCATCGGACACGGGAGGATCGTCATGAACGCCGGCGGGGACTGGGTGCTGCCCGAGTCGTACGAGACCGACGCCGGGACCGTGCGGTGGGCACGGTCGGGCCGGACCGGGCCGCCGGTCGTGCTGGTGCACGGGACGCCGTACTCGTCGTATCTCTGGCGCGACATCGCCCCGGCGCTCGCCCGGACGCGCACCGTCTACGTCTTCGACCACCTCGGCTACGGGCGCTCGGACAAGTACGAGGGTCAGGACCTGACGCTCGCCGCCCAGGCCGGCCGGTTCGCACGCCTGCTGGAGCACTGGGGGCTCGACGAGCCCAGCGTGGTCGCGGGCGACATCGGCGGCGCGATCGTCCTGCGCGCCCACCTGCTGGAGCACGCCCGCTACCGCGATCTCACGATCTTCGACGCCGTCGGCGGCGGGTCCTGGGAACGCGGCCTGTTCCGGTTGATGCGCGAGCACCCGGACGTCTTCGCCGCGCTGCCCGGCTACGCGCACGAGGCGCTCGTCGCGGCCCACCTGCGCAACGCCAGTCACCGCGGACTGCGCCCCGAGGTGCTCGACGCCTACCTCGCGCCGTGGCGGGGGCCGGAGGGGCAGGCCGCCTACTACCGGCAGTACCGCCAGCTCACCGAGGCCGACACCCGACCGTACGAGGAGCTGCTCGGTTCCATCACCGTGCCCGTCCGGCTGCTGTGGGGGCGCCAGGACCGGATCCTGCCACCGGAGTACGGCACCTGGCTGCACGACCGGATCCCGCACTCGACGCTGGACTGGATCGACGACGCCGGTCACCTCCTGCAGGAGGACGCCCCGGCCCGGCTGACCGC
Organism: Pseudonocardia sp. TMWB2A; assembly: GCF_017312135.1. NCBI lineage: Bacteria > Bacillati > Actinomycetota > Actinomycetes > Pseudonocardiales > Pseudonocardiaceae > Pseudonocardia > Pseudonocardia sp. TMWB2A. The sequence goes on along the minus strand of NZ_QKQY01000002.1, from coordinate 3,163,308 downwards.
GCACCTCCTCGGATGACGGCGCCCGGTGCCCCGGCCGGGCTCGTCGGACGGCGGGCGGAGATCGCCGCCCTGACCGAGGTGCTCGACCGGGCCCGCCGGGGCACCGGGGGCGCCCTGGTGCTCTGGGGCGAGCCGGGTATCGGGAAGACCGCGCTGCTCGACCACGTCACGGCCCTGTCCCCCGACATCACGTCGTGGGTGGTCCGGCCGTCGCGGTGCGAGTCCGCGACCCCCTTCGCCGGCCTGTACACGCTGCTCCGGCCGGTCGAGCACCTGATCGCGGCCCTCCCCGTGTCCCGAGCCGCAGCGCTCCGCGCCGTGCTCGCAGGTGCGGCGGGCGGACCGGGCCGGCTTCTCACCGCCGTCGCGGTGCTGTCCCTGCTGTCGACGCCGGCCCTCGACCGTCCGCTGCTGATCGTCGTGGACGACGCGCACCGGCTCGACGCCGACACCGCATTCGTGCTCGGCTTCGTCGCCCGGCGGGTGCGGACCGACCCGGTCGTGATCCTGGTCGCCGACCACGACGCGCCGGCGGGCGGACCGTGGGAGGGGATCGAGGGGCTCCCGGTCCGCCCGCTCACCGACGACGACGCCGCCCGGCTGGTCACCACCGCGCATCCCGGCATCGACGGAGCCGCGGTCACCCGGGCGGTCGACGCGGGCGGGGGCAACCCGCTGGCCCTGCACGAGCTGCCGACGTCGGACGGCGACCTCACCGGCACGGTGCCCGTGGGCCCCCGGCTGCGGAAGGCCTTCGCCGAACGCCTGCAGGCCATGCAGTCCCCGGCGCGTGAACTGGTGGTGCTGCTGGCCGCCGCCCGTACCGACGGTGACCAGCTCACGCTCGCCCGGTCGGCACGTCCCCGCGACGGCGAGCAGCCGGTCTGGGACGAGACGGCCCGGTCGGGGCTGCTCGCCGGGACACCCGACCGGCCCGCGCTGCGGCACCCGGTCGTCCGGGCCGCCGTCTACGCCGGCGCCTCCCCGACCGATCGCGGGACCGCCCACCGGATCCTCGGCGGCGCGCTCCCCCCGGGTGGTCGCGGACATCTCTGGCACCGGGCCGCGACCGTCCACGACGTCGACGAGGAGATCGCCGGGGCGCTCGAGCGGACAGCGCCGACGGGTCCCGGCGCGGTACCGATCCTGCGCCGGGCCGCCGAGCTCTCCCCGGACCCGGCCGCGGCGACCCGCAGGCTCGCCCGTGCGGCCGTCGCCGCCTGGCACGGCGGCGAGGCCTCGACGGCGCGCCGGTTGCTGGCCGACGCCCGGAGCCTGACCGACGAGGACCGGGCCACCCGCGCCAGCCGCGGCCTGCGCGGGGTGCTCGAGCTCACCGAAGGGTCCCTGGAACGAGCACACCGGTCGCTCACCCGCGATCTCGTCGAGCTCGACGATCCGCACAGCGGTGTGGAGCTCGGCGTCGCCGCCCTGCACGCGGGATGGTCCGCGGCCCGCGACGACCTGGTGCGCGAGACCCTGGCCCGGCTCGCGAACCTGACGACCCCCGGACTGCCGGACGTCCTCCCCGTCGTCCGGACGTGGTGGGCGCCGGCGACGGACCCCGTCGGAGCCGTACCGTCGGCCGGTCTCGGCGACGTCATGGCGCGCATCGCCGGAGTGGAGTCGCAGCTGCTCCCCGCCTCGCTCCTCGGACTGGCGTGGGGCATCGACGAGCCGCTCGCCGATGCCGTGCACACCCTGCTCAACCGGCACCGCCGGCACGCCGACCGCACCTCGCTCGCCGCGGCACTGGCCCGGAGTGCGCGACTCGACATCGCCGCGGGGCGGTGGGACGCCGCCCGGGACGCCGCGGCCGAGGGGCTCGCATCGGCCGAACGGATCGGCGCCGAGCACATCGCCGCGGAGTGCCGCAACTGCCTCGGATGGCTCGCCGCCGTCCGCGGCGACCACGACGACGTGGAGGCGCTGACCACGCGGTCCCTGCAGCTCGCCGGGCCGCGCCACGACCGTGCGGTCAGCGCGGCGGCGCACTGGAACCGCGGGCTGGCGGCGCTCGGGGCCGGTCGCGCCGACGCGGCACTCGACCTGTTGTCCCGGTTGGACGAGCGCGGGTATCCCGCGGCTCATCCGGTCGTCGCGCTGCTGGCCGGCCCGGACACGGTCGAGGCCGCCGTGCAGGCGCGGCAGCCGGAGATCGGTGAGCGTCGCGCCGCGGCGCTCGCCGCCTGGTCCGGGCGCACCGGTGCGCCCTGGGCGAGGTCCGCCGCGCATCTGGCGCGTGCGCTACTGGACGAGCCCGACGCCGAAGGGTCCTACCGGGCGGCGCTGGACGAGCCCGGCGCGTCCCGGCGCCCGTTCGACCACGCCCGGGCGCACCTGCTCTACGGCGAGTGGTTGCGGCGACAGCGGCGGCGCCGCGACGCCCGCCGGCAGCTCGACGCCGCCGTCGAGACGTTCGACGCCCTCGGAGCCCGCCCGATGCTCGAGCGGGCCCGGCGCGAGCAGCGCCTCACGACGGCGCCCGCACGCCGAGCCCACGGTGCCGGAACGGGCGCGGCGACGTTGACGGCGCAGGAACGCCGGGTGGCCCAGCTCGCCGCCGAGAACCTCACGAACCGGGAGATCGGGGCCCGGCTGCGGATCAGCGACCGCACCGTCGGGCATCACCTGTCCCACGTGTTCGCCAAGCTCGGGGTCCGCTCCCGCCGCGACCTCGTGGCTGCCGGTCTCGCCGGGCGGGGATGACGGATGGCCACGACCGGGAGACGGCGGATCGGGACGGCACGGCCGCGCGACGACGGATAACACCACCGATGCCCGCCCGGCCCGGGATTCCTAGCGTGACCTCGACACCGACGAGAAGAGACCCGCAGATGTCGAACCCCGCGGCAGCACCCGATGCCCACCACTGTCACGGCGGCGGTGGGGGCGCCGCCCGGACCCGGCGGGAGTCCCGTGACCCCGCCACCGGGGAGCTCCTGGGTACGTTCGTCGACGGTGGCGCCGCACAGGCCGGGGCCGCGATCGCCGCCGCGCGGCACGCGATCACCGCCACGCAGTGGTCGCGGGACCGGCATCTGCGTGCCGCTGCGCTGACGGAGATCGCCGACCGGCTCGACGCCCGCAGCGACGAGATCATCGATCTGCTGTCCCGCGAGAACGGCAAGACGCTGAACGAGGCGGCCTTCGAGGTCGGCCCGTCCGCGGCCAAGCTGCGCTACTACGCCGCGCTGGCCCTGTCCGACCACGGCCGGGCCGCCGAGGTCCGCCCGGGGATGTACTCGACGACCCTCAAGGAACCGGCGGGCGTCGCCGGGATCATCGTGCCCTGGAACTCGCCGGTGATCCTGTCCACGCGCTCGTTCGCGCCCGCCCTGGCCGCCGGGTGCACCGTCGCGATGAAGATGCCGGCGCAGACCGGCCTGGTCAACGAGCTGCTCGCCGAGATCATCGGCTCGGCCCCGAGCCTGCCGGCCGGGGTCGTCACGGTCTTCACCGAGAGCGGGTCCGACGGTGCGCGGCTGCTGGTCTCCTCCCCCGACGTCGACGTCGTGAGCTACACGGGGTCGACCGCGGTCGGGCGGCAGATCATGGAGGCCGCCGCACCCACGCTCAAGGGCCTGTCCCTGGAGCTCGGCGGCAAGACACCCATGATCGTGTTCGACGACGCCGACCTCGACGCCGCCGTGCCCGTGCTGTCCATGGCCGTCACCACGTTCGCCGGGCAGTTCTGCATGGCCGGCAGCCGGGTCCTCGCGCACCGCGGCATCGCCGACGAGCTGCGTGGGCGGCTCGTCAACGCGTTGCGCGCGGTCCGCGTCGGCCCCGGTACCGACCCGTCGTCGGACATGGGCGCCATGATCGACGAGGCGAGCGCCGTGCGGGTCGAACGGACCGTCGCCGACGCCGCCGCCCACGGCACCGTGCTGCTGCGGGGCAGCCGAGAGGGGGCGCTGCTCGGCCCGTCGCTGGTCGAGGTCACCGCCGTGACGGCGCCGATCGTGCAGCGCGAGGTGTTCGGCCCGGTCGCGACGTTCGAGGTCTTCGACGACGAGCGCGACGCGGTCGAGCGCGCCAACGCCACGGACTTCGGCCTGGCGGCCGGGGTCTGGACCCGGGACGTGGACCGGCCGCTGCGGGTCGGACGCGACCTGCGGGTGGGGACGGTGTGGACCAACACCTGGGCGGTCGTCCACGACCAGTTCGAGGAGGGCGGTTACAAGCAGTCCGGCGTGGGCCGGCTCAACGGCCTGCGCGGGCTGGAGGAGTTCCAGGAGACCAAACACCTCGTGCACACCGCGCCGTGACCGCGGCCGACGGACCGGAGCCCCGCAGCGGCGCGGACGGCCGGGACGCACCCCGGACGGTGTCGGGCATCGAGACCTGTTGCCGTGCTCCGTCCGCCGCGGCGACGGCCGCGCCACCGCGCTGGAAGATTGCCGTCGCCTAGGGGATCGCGGTGTTCCCGGTGTCTCTGGTGGCGAACGGCGTCCTCACCCCGTGGCTCGGGACACTCCCGCTCCCGGTCCGCGCCGCGCTGTTCGCCGTCCTGTTCAGCACCGTGATGACCTACCTGATGATGCCCGCCGTGACCGGCCTGCTGCGCCGGTGGCTCTACCCCCGCCGTCCCGTCCGGGACGGCAGCTGACGACCGCTCCCGGCACGGACCCGCGCCGGGAGCGGTGGCCGGCGGCGGACTCAGACCTCCCGCACGGTCGCCTCGAGGACCGAGTACCCCGACGCGCTCGACCGCGCGACCCGGTCCAGTGCGAAACCCGACCGGTCGAGCAACCCGGCGAACTCCGAGCGCCTGCGTTCCCGGCCACCCGCCATCGTGAGCATGGTCAGGTCGGAGATCTTGCCGAGATGGGGCTCGTCCCCGTCCGGCAGGACGACCTCGACGACGACCAGACGCGCTCCGGGGGTCGCGGCCGCCCGGATCCGTCCGAGGAGGCGCAGCGCGTCCTCGTCGTCCCAGTCGTGCAGCACGGTGGACAGCAGATACACCTGCGCCGACGGCACCGATTCGAAGAAGTCCCCGCCCAGCACCTCGATCCGGTCGGCCAGGCCCGCCGTCGCGAGCTGCTCGTGCGCGGTCGCCGCGACGGCCGGGAGGTCGACCAGCCATCCGCGGCGGTCGGGTTCGTCGGCGACCAGCGCGGCCAGCACCGACCCGTCGGCGCCACCGATGTCGGCGACGGTGCCGGGCGGGAGCCGGTAGCCCTCCAGCACCTCGGACTGCGCGCCGTGGGTGACGTCGGCCATGGCGGCGGTCAGCGCAGGAACGTGCTCGGGATGGGCCTGCAGGAACTCGACGAACGGCATCCCGTTGACCAGGTCCGACGCGGTGCGCCCGGTACGCAGGACGTCGGTCAGCGCGGCGAACGGCGCGTAGTGCGTCTGCATCCAGAACAGGGCGGTGCCGTACACCGAACCCCGGGTCCCCGGGGCGAGCGTGGCCCCCAGCTCGGTGACCGCGACGGTCCCGTCCGGCCGGTGGGTGAACACCCCCTGCCCGGTCAGGGTGTGCAGCACCCGGCCGAGCAGGTGCTCGTCCACCTCGGCGGTCGCCGCCAGATCGGCCACGGTCCGGGGTCCGTCCAGCAGGGCCTGCGGGATTCCCAGCCTCGCCACGGCGTGGAGCGCCTGGGCGATCTGGAAGCCGGCGAGCTTCTCGGTCATGAGCGCGCCGAGCTCGGCGGCGGAACGGCTGTCCATGGTTCTCGTGCACCTCGGTCGTGGTGATGTCGTGACTGTCGCGGGGCCGTCGGCGCGGCGGCGGCTCAGCCCGAGCCGGGCAGGTGCGGCTTGAGGGCGGCGGCGAGCGCCTCGATGTTGCGGGACTGCAGGAACAGGTTGCCGGGCCCGGTGAACTCGGCGACCAGCCCCTCGCCGGAGGCCATCGACTTCCAGGCGCTCGTCGCGGCCTTGCGGATCTCGTAGCGCAACGACGCGTCCCAGGCGACCAGGTGCCCGGTGTCGACCACCAGCTTCTCGCCCGGTGCGAGCTGCTGGGGCAGCAACACCCCGAAGGCACCGAGGAACGCGACCCCGTTCCCGCTCGCCTGCACGACCAGAGCGTTGTCGGAGGCGAAGAACGCCTTGGCGCCGCCCCACCGGGTGTCCACGGCCACGTCCTGGGACGCGGCGAGGTAGGCGTGGCCGGCGATGTCGTACGCCTGGCCGTTCAGCCCGACGGCGACCAGGTCACCGGGGGTCGGCGGCGCGAGCAGCAGCCGGTCCCGGCCCTCCCGCGCGGTGAACGTGGACACCGACATCGAGCGGCCGCCGGCGGAGCGCTTGACCGCACTCCACAGGCCGCCCTCGACCTCGGTCGTCAGCTCGATCCCCGGACCCATGGCGACCATCGCGCCGGCCTCGGCGCGAACCGAGCTCCCCGGGTCCAGGACCAGGGTGGCGAGCGCGTTCGTCGGGCGGAAGTCGATGGTCCAGGCGAGGCCGCGGATCCGGCCCCGGGCGTCGAGCACGGTCAGGTTGGTCATCGGGTTCTCCTGGTGCGGTGTCACCGCCCGGTCCGGACGGCGATGCGGTCTCGTGGCGGACATGCGGGTCCGCCCGCGGTGTGTGCGCGAGCGGCCTCAGGACTCGCCGGCGGCCGCGTTGATCTCCTGGACGCGCCGCAGCACGTCGATCTGGGCACGGTTGAACAACGCCGCCACGGCGTGCCCGACGACCTTGCGGGTCGCGTCGGCCTGCCGCGGCGTGACGGCCTTGGACTGCCACGCCACGGAGCCGTCGGCACCGGGCCCCGTCACGAGCGCGATCCGTTCGGCGAGTGCGTGGCGGCGCTCCTCGTCGGCGTCCTCGGGCAGGTCCCGGAACGCCTCGTCGAGCTCGTCGTTCGGGGCGGCTTCGAGAAGCTCCCGGACCGCGGTCATCGACTCCTCGGAATAGACCTGGGCGCAGATCGTCAGGAACGCGCGGTCGTTCTCCCGCAGCCGTGGTGCGACGGCACCGAACTCGGTGGGGACCTGGGGTGTCGCGCCGGGGAGCGACAGCGCGGACAGCTCGCGGCGAACGGCCTGCAGGCGTTCGACGGTTCTCGCCAGCTCGGCGTCGACTGCCCGGAAGATCGACGCGTGGCTGCGGTCCCGCATCACCTCGTCCATCTGCGCCAGCGGAACTCCCAGATCGGTGAGGCGCCTGATGTGCAGCAGCCGGGTCAGGTGGTGGACCTCGTACTTCTTGTAGCCGTTGAGCGCCCGGTCGGGTTCGGGGAGCAACCCGATCTCGTGGTAGTAGCGCACCGCCTTCACGCTGGTTCCGGTGATCTCCGCGATCTCGCGGGTACTCCACGTCACCGGAGCATGCCGTTCTCCACCATGGGGTCCTCCCCGTCGGTCGTCATGGCTCGACGAGACACCGTGCCCCCGGGGCACACTCAAGGGCGGCCGGCGGGACCGCCGCCCCGGAGCCGGGCGAGGAGCGTGACCCGATCGCGCACGGGCTCACCCGGTCCGCTCGGCGGCGACGATCTCGCGGGCGCGGGGCGCGACCTCCCGTCCGAACAGCTCGAGTGCGCCCGGCTCGTCGGAAGCCAGGACGAACCCCGACGTCCCGTGGGTGAGCGCGAGGTCGGCGATCTGCTCGGCCCACTGCTCCGGTGGCCCGTCGAAGAGCCCCTTCCCGGTGTCGGTGAACGATCCGGCGATGTTGAGGTGGCGGGTCACCGCGCGCGGGTCGCGGCCCGCCGCGGCGGCGCCGTCGTCGATGCGGGAGTTCATCCCCGCCAGCGACGCCGGGCCGTCCGGCAGGAACATCAGCGACGGCAGCCACCCGTCGGCGAGCCGTCCGGTCAGCCGCAGCATCCGGGGTCCCAGCGCTCCGATCCGGATCGGGATCGGGTGGGCCGGCGCAGGGCCCCGCTTCGCGCCGTCGACGTGGTGGAACTCGCCGGCCACGCGCAGCGGGCCGGGCTCGTCGACCGCCCAGATCCCGCGCATCACCGCGATCGCCTCCTCTGTCGCCCGGACGGCCTCGCCGGGTGCCAGACGCGGGCCGCCCATGGCGACGACGGCGTCCCAGAACGCCCCGGCTCCCAGCCCCATCTCGACCCGGCCGCCGCTGAGCAGGTCCAGGCTCGCGGCGGCGCGGCCCAGCACCGGGGCCGGACGCAACGGCAGGTTGAGCACGTTGCCGCAGATCCGGACCCGTTCGGTGCGGGCGGCGACGAACGACATGAGCGTCCAGGTGTCGGTGAACGCCGACTGGTACGGGTGGTCCTGGTAGGTGACGAGGTCCAGCCCGGCCCGTTCGGCGACGAGCGCGAGCTCGACCGGGCGCATCGGGGGCACTGCGACCGGCGTGAGGAAGCAGCCGAAGGTCAGCTCGTGGCCGTAGTCGGTCATCGGGGACTCGCTTCCGGGGCCGGGGTCAGGGCGAAGTTGTCGTCGAAGACGCCGTCGGGGTCGTAGGTCGCCTTGAGCGCCCGGAGCCGGGCGAGGGTGCGGGCAGGCCAGGCCTGCTGGATCCGCTCGGGTCGCAGGCTCGTCTCGAAGCTGAGGTAGAGCCCGTCGAGGAACGGCGTGAGCGACGCCCACTGCGCGTCGACGGCGTCGGGATCGCTGCCCATGACGACGAGCGAGAAGTTCGGCGACCGGTGCGGGTAGGCCGTGGCATCCGGGTCGACGTCGGCGACCGCACCCCCCACCGAGCGCAGCTGGAACCAGTGCACGGCACCGCTGCGGAGCACCCGGGCGGCGACCGCCGCGAACTCCGGTGTCAGATGGTGCACAAGCCCGCTGCGGGAGACCGGCTCACCGCGCGAGACCGGTGCGTCGTCGCTCGCGTTCGCCATGATGTCGGCGTAGGACGTGATCGCCACCTGTTGCTCGTACACCGGGGCGAGCCCGGCCACCGGCTGCAACCGGGCGAGCACGGGGTCCGGATCCGCCGAGTCGACGACGGTGCGGGTGAGCGCCACCGTCGGTCGCCGGCCGTTCGGCGGGGGCAGGATGAGAAACGGTGAGGTCGCGCGGGGACTCCTCGACCACCCGGCCCCACTCGACGAGGTAGCCCGCGACGTCGGGGACCACCTGGGTGAGCGCGGCGAACGCCACCGGGCCGACCTCGTCGGCGACGAACTCGAACGCGGTGACGATCCCGAAGTTGGCCCCGGCGCCGCGGACCGCCCAGAACAGGTCCGGGTTCTCCGTGTCGCAGGCCCGTACCACCGAGCCGTCGGACAGCACCATCTCGACGGCGCGGAGCCGGTCGATCGTCAGCCCGTGCCCGCGGGCCAGGTAGCCGATCCCGCCGGCGGTGGCGAGCCCGCCGACGCCGACGCCGCCGTAGTCGCCCGAGCTGATCGCCCAGCCGTAGCGGGCGAGGGCGGTCGCGACGTCGGTCCAGCGGGCGCCCGGTCCGATCCGGACCCGGCGTGCCGCCTCGTCGAGCACCTCGACGGCGTTCATCGCCGACACGTCGATCACGATGCCGCCGTCGTTGGTCGAGCGCCCGGACAGCCCGTGGCCCGCGCTGCGCCGGGACAGCGGCAGGTCGGGGTGTCGACGGGCGAACGCCAGGGCGTCCACGACCTGCTCGGCGGTCGCGGCTCGCAGCACGATGCCCGGCGAACCGCCACGCAGGTATCCGCCGCGCAGCCGGGCGTAGGCGAGGTCCCCGGGTTCGACGGCGACCGGCCCGGCCGGTACGCCGTCGTAGTCGATGCCGGGCCGGCGCCGGGCGAGCGCCGAGGACCGGCGCACGCGCACCCCGCCCGCGCCGTGCGGCAGGGCCGCATCGGCGCCCGCCCGGACCGCGGGGACGACGTCGCGCGCGAACCGGGTCAGTGCCTCCTGGGCGTCGCGGCCGGGACCGGGGTCGAGCACGATCGTCCCCACCCCGTGCGCGACGACGAGGTCCAGCAGCATGGCCGCCCCGCCGTCGGCACCGGCGGCGGGAACGGTCACCCACCGGCGGATCTCGCGCGGGTCACGACCGGCCTCCCGGGCGGCTGCGTCGACGAGGATCCGGCCGGCGGCGAGGTCGTCGGCGCCGGCCAGGGGCACCGACCAGCCGTCGGCGCGGAGTCCCGCCAGGCGCGCCAGGTCCGGGTCGCGCGGGTCCGGGCCACTCACCGTGATCGGCACGTCGTGCGCCGGTGCGGCCCTCTGCGCCCCGGCGAGCCGGTGCCGCGGGCCGTCCACGCGGGCGAGCCCGTGCTCGAGGACGTCCCACAGCCCGGCGACCACGTCGATCGTCTCCGCGCCGTCGTTCCCGGGCTCCCCCACCGTGATCCCGAGCTCGACCCGGCCCCCGCTGAGATGGTCGAGGCCGGCGGCGGTCCTGGCGAGCGCCGCCGGGTTCCGCACGGTGCCGTCGTGCCCGTCGGTGCCGAGCCGGACGGTGTCGGTGACCGCGGCGATCCAGGCCAGCACCGTCCACGCCTCGGCGTCCGGGCGGTCCGGCCGGTCGGGGACGACGACGAGGTCCAGCCCCAGCTCCTCGGCCGCCCGGGCGAGCCGGACCGTGGCCGCCGGGTCGGGTCCGCCGGGTAGCCGGACACCGAACTCCAGACGCTGTCCGTAGTCACGCTCGATCACGAACGGCCACACTCCCCCCGGCCCGGCAGTGCACCGGTCGTCGCACACGCTAGGAGCCCGACCGTCCCCACGAATCGGATGACCGATCCGTCATCGCCCGCGCCCGCGCGGTTCGACGGGATCTGCGGGCCGTGCCCCGCCCGGGGACGGCGCCCCGACAGCGGATAGGACGGCTGATCCGGGTCGCCCGAACCGCTCCTAGCGTGCTCGGAGTACGTCGCACGCAGCGTCACCCCACCGAGAGCAGGCCATGACCCACGTGATCGATCGCCCCGGCACCGCCGCCCGTCACCCCGGCACCGTCGGATGAGTGTGTCCGCACGGGCGGCCGTCCTGGAGACGCGGGACGGCGCCTTCGAGATGCGCGACATCACCGTCGACGATCCCCGCCCCGACGAGGTGCTCGTGCGCATGGTCGCCACCGGCATCTGCGCGACCGACGCCCACGTCCGCGCACGGCGGATCGCGACCCCGCTGCCCGTGGTGCTGGGCCACGAGGGCGCCGGTGTCGTGGAACGGGTCGGAGCGGCCGTGACCGCGGTCCGGCCCGGCGACCACGTCGTCCTGTCCTACCACTCGTGCGGGGTGTGCCCGCCGTGCGTCGCCGCGCACCCGGCCTACTGCGACCGGGTCTGGGACGCCAACTTCGCCGGGGCCCGGCTCGACGGGACCAACGGTCTGCACGCGGCGGACGGCGCGGACGGCGTCGCGCCCCGCGGGCACTTCTTCGGGCAGTCGTCGTTCGCGACGTACGCGCTGGCGCACCGGCGCAACACGGTCAAGGTCCCCGCCGACCTGCCGCTGGAGGTGCTGGCACCGCTCGGCTGCGGGTTCCAGACCGGGGCGGGAGCCGTGCTCACCGCACTCGGCGTGACGCGCGGTTCGTCGTTCGCGGTGTTCGGGACCGGCGCGGTCGGGCTGGCAGCGGTCATGGCCGCGCGGATCGCGGGCGCCGCGACCATCATCGCCGTGGAGGTCGAGCAGGCCCGGCTGGACCTGGCCCGGGAGCTCGGTGCGACCCATGTCGTCGACGCGGGCCGGGTGGACGATCTGACGGGGGCACTGCGCGCGGTCGTCCCGCGGGGGACGGACTTCGCCCTCGACACCAGCGGCCGCACGCAGAACCTCACCGCCGGGGTCGACGCGCTCGCCCCGATGGGCCGATTCGGATTCGTCGCCTTCCACGACGGTGCCGACGCGATGGTGGACGCGTCGAGGCTCGCCGTCGGGCAGAGCCTGCACGGGATCATCCAGGGCGACGCGGTGCCGGCACTGTTGATCAACGAGCTGATCGCGCTGCACCGGGACGGGCGCTTCCCCGTCGACCGGCTCACCAGCCACTACAACTTCGCCGACATCGACACGGCGTTCGACGACGTGGCCTCCGGAGCGGTGCTCAAAGCCGTCCTGCGCTTCCCCACCCCGGCCTGATCCCCAGCCGCGCCCCGAGAACGACCAGGAGAACCACGCCATGCCCCAGAAGCCCATCGTCGCGACCGACGATCCGGCGTTCTTCGCCATCGACCACTACGGCTTCCCGCGCGCCGGGCAGGACGACCCGGCCGACCCCGCCACGTACTACCCGCCGTACTTCCGCAGCGAGCGCTTCCAGCGGCTCGGGTACCACGTCCAGCAGCTGCGCGGGGGGTTCCACTGGGTCACCAGCGGCGGCTACGACGCCGCGTTCGTCGTGACCGACGACGGCGTCGTCGCCATCGACGCGCCGCCGACGATCGGCGAGAACATGCTGGCCGCGATCGCCGACGTCACCGACGAGCCGGTCACCCACGTCGTCTACAGCCACTGGCACGCCGACCACATCGGCGCCGCGGCCGTGTACGGACCCGACGTCGAGATCGTCGCGCACCGGATCACCGGGGAGCTCCTCGAACGCTTCCCCGACCCACTGCGCCCACCGCCCACGACGGTCTTCGACGACGACCTCACCCTCGTCGTCGGCGGGGTGACACTCGAGCTGTCCTACAAGGGGGAGAACCACTGCCCCGGCAACATCTTCGTCTACGCCCCGGCGGAGAAGGTGCTGACCGTCGTCGACATCGTCAGCCCGGGCAGCGTCACCTTCATGCACTGCGACGCCTCGCAGAACATCATGGGCTGGTACCAGGCCCAGGCGCAGATCCTCGAGTACGACTTCGACTACTTCGTCGGTGGCCACCACATGCACTTCGGCACCTACGACGACGTCCGGACCTGCGTGGAGTACTTCGCCGACGTCCTCGACGGCGCCACGGCGGCGGTCGAGCGGTTCAGCCGCTCCGACGCCCTGCTCACCGTCCTCGACGGCGCCGGGTGGGACCGGGTCTTCGTCGGCACCGAGAACTGGATCAACTCGATGGCGAACCACGCCACGAGGTACGTGCTGGAGAAGGAGACGAGCACCGGACAGCTGTGGTGGGAGTGGCTGGCCGGCGCGACCAGCCAGACCAAGTACCACGCCTACACCGTGCTCGAGTCGATCCGTCTCGAACGACCCCGACCCGACTACCGGCTCCGCGGGGAGAACCCGCCGGTCTTCCTCACCTGAGTCCGCGCGACCGGAACGCGACCCGAGACGGAGCACCGATGACCACCATCCCACCCCACGGTCCGCCGCCCGAGTCGATCGGGATCGAGGACCTCTTCGCCGACCCGCAGTTCGCGAACCCGTCGATCTCGCCCGACGGGACCCGGATCGCCTATCTCGCCCCGCACCGGGGCCGGCGCAACGTCTGGATCCGCGGCGTCGACGACGCGCACGAGGACGCGCTCCCGGTCACCCACGACACCCGCCGCGGCATCACCACCTACTACTGGACCGGCGACCCCCGCTGGCTGCTCTACCTGCAGGACACCGACGGCGACGAGGACTGGCACCTGCACCGGGTCGACCTCGACGACCCGGAGGGGGCCGCGGTCGACCTGACACCGTTGGATCCCGGGTCGCGGGTGATCGGCGTCGAGCCCCACCACCCGGTGCCGGACGCCGTGCTGGTCTGGATGAACAAGCGGCCGATGTTCATCGACGTGTTCCGGATCGACGTCGGTACCGGCGAGACGGTCCTGCACCACGAGCAGGAGACGCCGGGAGACACCGTCCTGCTGGACCGCGACGGTGAGCCCGCCTTCCGGACGGTGCTCGCCGAGGACGGCACGCTCGAGATCCACGCGATCGATCCCGGCACCGGGGACGGGCACCTGCGCAGCCGTCTCGGTGGCGCCGAGTACCCGACGGGCGTCCAGCCCCAGCAGGTCACCGCCGACGGGACCGGCCTGCTGGTGGGGTCCTACCAGGACTCCGACGATCTGCGGCTGGTCCGGATCGACCGCGACACCGGTTCGGAGACCGTCGTCGCCGCCGTCGACGGGCACGACCTCGACACCAGCGGCGTCATGCTGCCCGACGTGCTACCGCCCGCGGTGTACACGAGCCGGCGCACCGGCGAGGTCCTCGCCGCGCGGTTCGTCGGCGACCGCCCGCACGTCGAGGTCGTGGACCCGCACTTCGCCGAGGTGTACGCCGCGCTGCGGTCGCTGTCGGACGGGGTGCTGGCCACGGTGTCCTCGGACCTGTCCGAGATGCGCTGGGTCGTGACCTTCACCCACGACCGGGACCCGGGCGTGACCTGGTATCACGACCACTCCACCGGGGAGAGCCGGCGACTGTTCCGCAGCTTTCCGCACCTCGATCCGGAGACGATGGCGCCGATGACCCCCGTCGGCTTCCCGGCCCGCGACGGGCTGCCGTTGCACGGCTACCTCACCCTCCCGGTCGGGATCCCGCCCCGCGACCTGCCCCTGGTGCTCCTCGCGCACGGCGGGCCGTGGACGCACGACTCCTGGCGCTTCGACCCGGAGGCGCAGTTCCTCGCGAGCCGCGGCCACGCGGTGCTGCAGGTCACCTTCCGTGGATCCACCGGACACGGCCGCCGGCACGTCACCGCCGCGATCGGTGAGTTCGCCCGCGCCATGCACGACGACCTGGTCGACGCCGTCGACTGGGCCGTCGCCCAGGGCTACGCCGACCGCGACCGCGTCGGCATCTACGGCGGGTCCTACGGCGGCTACGCCGCGCTGGTCGCCGTCGCCCTCGACCCAGGCCGGTTCGCCGCCGCCGTCGACTACGTCGGCATCTCCGACCTCGTGCGGTTCCTGCGCACCCTGCCGCCGTTCGGCCGTCCCTACTTCGGGAACAGCTTCTACCGCTACATCGGTGACCCCGACGACCCCGGGCAGGAAGCCGACATGCTCGCCCGTTCGCCGATCACCATGGTGAGCCGGATCCTCACCCCGCTGCTGGTCGCGCAGGGAGCGAACGACGTCCGCGTCCCCCGGGAGCAGTCCGACACCATCGTCGCGTCCCTGAGGGAACGCAGCGTTCCCGTGGAGTACCTAGTCGCCGACGACGAGGGCCACGGCTTCGCCGACCCGGAGAACCGGATACGTTTCTACCGAGCCGTCGAACGGCACTTCGACGAGCACCTCGGAGGGCGCGCAGCAGCCGGTCGGCAGTCGATGGGTGTGGCCGAGCTCGTCCGCTTCGGTGCCCCGGAGTCGGCATTCACGCTCCGGAGGCGTCCGCATCCCGTCCCTGGGCCCGGCCAGGTGCTGGTGCAGGTGTAGGCCACCTCCGTGAACCCCCTCGACCTGCAGACCCGGCGCGGCGACTACCGCGACCAGACGCCGCTGCCCGCGGTGATCGGCAACGACGTCTCCGGCGTGGTGGTACAGACCGGTCCCGGGGCGGACGAGTTCCGGCCCGGTGACGAAGTCTGGTACCTGGCGCCGCTGTTCGACGAGCACGGCAGCTACGCCGAGTTCCACGTGGCCGACCAGGCACTGGTCGCGCGCAAACCCGCACAGCTGTCGCACACCGAGGCCGCCGGGCTCGCCCTCGTGGGCATGACGGCGTGGGAGGCCCTGGTCGAACGCGCTCAGGTGCAGCCCGGCGAGCGAGTACTGGTACACGGAGGAGCGGGCGGAGTCGGCTCGGTCGCCATCCAGATCGCCGCCGCGCTGGGAACCGAGGTGGTGACCACCGCCCGGGCCGGGGACCACGACTTCGTCACCGGGCTGGGCGCCGACGTCGCGATCGACTTCTCGACCACCGACTACGTGCCGCAGGTCGCCGCGCTGGGCGGCGCCGACGTCGTGATCGACACAGTGGGCGGCGACACCCTCACGCGCAGCCCCGGGGCGCTCGCCGACCGAGGCCGCGTGGTCTCCATCGTGGACACCCCGCAGCCGCAGAACCTGCTCGCCGCCTGGGGGCTGAACGCGACCTACCACTTCCTGTTCGTCAGCCCCGGCCGGGCGAAGCTCGACGCCCTCGCCCGCCTGGTCGACCAGCGCCGGCTCCGGCCGGTGATCGGCGCCGTACTGCCCCTGGCCGACATCGCACGAGCCCACACCCTGCTGGAACACGGCGCCCCGGTCCCGGGCCGGAGTCGCCCACGCGGCAAGATCGTCATATCCCACGAGATCTGACGGGACCCGGTTCGGATCCGGGCTCAGGACTCGATGGACCCGGAGAGTGGTCAGGACTGCGGTGCGGAGCCCTCTGCGCGCTGCGAGTCCATCACTGGTGTCGTGACCGGACCGGTGTGACGCGTCCGGAACCACACGGCCACGACCGTCGCGATGACCACGAGACTGGGCGTGATCATGGAAATACCGGTCGCAGCGTTGTTGACAGAACGGTCGAGACCGCCGGCGAGGTCCGAACTCATCGCGATGGCGAAGACGAAGCTCAGCGTGTTGAAGGCGACGTGGATGACGACCGCGATTTCGATACCTCCGGTACGCCACGTGATGAGCGCGGCAGAGACAGCGAGGATGAAGTACCAGAGATACAACCACGGATTTCCCGCCAGGTGAATCGAGGCGAAGACGACAGTCGACACCGCGATTCCGAGTACGAGCGAGGACCGGGGGCCACGCCCCCAGCTCCCCGCAACCCGGAAGATCAGCCCACGGATCCCGTACTCCTCGCCTGCGGCCTGTAGCGGCATGAGGAGCAGCGTCACGGCCAACATCCAGAGAAGGTCGCTCTGCACCCACGCGGTCGACTCGGCAGGGAGGATGTAGTTGCTGACGACGTTGAGGACCACGAACGCCGGCGCGATGACGAACAACGCACGGGCGAAGAGGTCCAGCCGGAATCGTGAGAAGACCGAGTGCAGCGAGGCACCGGGTACACCGTAGAGCCAGCGCTGGATGAACATGCTCCAGGGGATGATCAAGCCGGTGGCCAGCAACCCACAGGCGTGCATGGTCGGGGTGAGGAGGCCCCGCCCGTCAGCGGACTGGGGGATGCCGAACGTCAGGTCCAGCCACCGTGCCAGAACTGCGAAGCCGAGAAACATCGCCCACATGCCCCCGACGAGGAGCACGATGGCGAGCAGGCCACGCCCGAGCTGCCGCTTCTCCCCCGCCAGGACACGGTGGTACTCCACCCCGGCCGGCACGGTATCCGTGCGCGCAGCGATGTCTCTGGGAGGAGACGTTCCAGCATCGAGTGCACGCTGTGGACCGTCGATCTGCATGAGCACTATCCGTTCTGTAGCGCGGACGGGTTCCGGGGGCCGATCACAGGTCACGCTGCCGCAGGACGTGTGGTGCTCGGCCCGGCTCCGTAGGTGAGGCGGCGCAGGAGTGCTTCGGCCGGTCCGCGCCGTCCCCAACGTTCCAGAGCAGCTGCGATGATCACGGTGACCACCCAGGTGCCGAGAGCGACCGCGGCGGCCGTCGCCGCGCCGAGTCGACCGCCGAGATCGAGCAACGACGGTTCGGTGGCGACGAACCAGACCGGCGACTGCGCGATGTAGAACGTCATCGACCGGCGACCACAGGCGACCAACGCGTTCGTCACCGGTCCGCGTCGCTGATCGAGGCGGTCGGCCACGAGTGCGATGGCGGCCATGTAGGCCAGGCCCCCCGCAATACCGGTCGCCGCGAACACCGCCTCGGCCAGGGCACCGGCGCCGACCGAATCCGGGGACCACAGACCCACCGCCTGCAACGCCACCGGCTGGGCGCCCACGATCCCCACCGGGAAGCCGATCAGGACGACCCGGATCAGGACGCTCCGATAGCGGGCGGGCTGCTCGAGCAGTCGCATCCGACCGGCCCAGATCCCGATCAGGATCGCGGGCGCGACGCTGAGCCCGGCGATGGGCAGCACGATCAGAGCGGACGCGCGCAGCGCCGCGCTGTCGAGCAGGGTCGGCCCCACCGCCAACGACGCCTCGGCGGCGGCGAGCAGCTGCAGAGCCGTGGCGGCCGCGACCCCGAACGCGAGGGTGACCCCGAACACCCACCAGAGCCGGCGGTTCGACCAAGTCACCGCCGCGGCGAACAGCAGGGCGAACACACCGTAGGAACCGATGACGTCACCGCTGTAGAGCAGGACGACATGGGCGACACCGAACACGATCAGCCAGAGCCCGCGCCGACGGAGCAAGCGCCGCGCGTTGGCAGGATCCCCGCCGGGACCGGTCTGGCGGCGGGTCATCTGCACGAGGCCGTACCCGAACAGGAGCCCGAACAGGGGCGCGGCCCGTCCGTCGACGAAAGAGGTCAGCAGCCACTGGACCCCGACGTCGACCCAGCCCCCACCGGCCGGTCTCGTGAGCAGGTTCCCCCCCGCATGCAGCATCCGGGAGTGGGCGAGGGCGATGAGCAGCAACATCACCCCCCGAGCCAGGTCCGGGGCGAGGAGGCGCTCGGAACCCGGTGTCGGGGAGGCCCACCCGACCGCCGGCTGACCACTGTGTGACATGACCGCACGCTAGGAGCGCAGCTCATCCCCACACATCGGTCAGCCGTAGAAGTCCACTCCGACGAAGGACGGGGCGGACCCCGACGTTCGACCGAGCCCGTCGGTTCCGGTCACTCCGATCATCGGTCACGACCGTCACATCGCGCCAGGCCGAACCGCAGCGGAACCGGTAGATGATCCCCTCGACCACCTTGCAGTGATCGGCGAACGCGGCCGGGGGCCACGTGGAGCGGGCGACCGGGGAACCGGTGCGCCGTCGGCGTTCTCCCGCTTGAGCCGGGCGCAGCTCGTCGGAGTCCTCGCTGGTCGTGCCGGGCCGGGTACCGGCGTCGATCTCGGCCTGGCGGACCCACTTGCGCACCGTCTCCCCAGTGCCCACTCCAAGCTTCTAGGCGACCGCGTTCATCGCCGCCCACAGCAACTCGTGGTCAGCCTGGGCATCGGCGACCATGCGCACGACCCGCTCACGCAGTCCCGGCGGATAGGGCGGCTGACAACGACGTGTCATGACTCCATCTCCTCAGAAGATCACGTCTCCGGACACGCCGGGGGATCCACGATCCGTTCACTCGGCCGAGAACCGCCTGCGCCCGCAAATCCGGACGGGCCCCTACCCTGTCGATCTCGTGGAGAAGTCCTCAGAGCACGAACAGGCTCAGCCCGTCGACTGCGTCGTCGTGGTCGACATGCAGGTGGGTGTCGTCACCGGCGCGGACGCCGTTCCGGACGCCCCGCCCTTGATCGAGGCGGTCGACACGCTTCTGGGCCGAGCGCGAGCCGCGAGAGCCGCTGTGGTCCACCTACGCAACGCCGGACCACCCGGCGCGATCGACGAGCCCGGCACGGCGAGCTGGCAGCTGCACCGTCCACCGCGGGCCGGTGAACCCGTCATCGACAAATCCGAGGACGACGGCTTCCTCGGCACCCGACTCGACGGACAGCTGCGCGAGCGCGGAGTGCGGCGCCTGGCGATCTGCGGAGTGATGTCGGAGATGTGTGTCGCCGCGACCGCTCGCGGCGCCCTGGCACGCGGCTACGGCGTTGTCCTCCCGCACACCGCTCACGCCACCTACGATGTTCCGGCCGGGCCAGGACCGTCGCAGGCCGTGCCCGCGGCACTTGCTGCCCGTACGGCCGAATGGTCCCTGGGCGACGACGTCGAGGTCGTCGCCGACCCCTACGCGGTGCCCTTCCGACCGAGGTGATCGACCCCGACGTGACCCCGGACCGACTTCGGTCACCGCGTCAGCACTGAACGACAGAGGTCTCGGTGACGCAGTCGAGCCGTCCGGCGCGGGTTGGCAGCTCACGTCAACGCGGAGCGGAGTCGCCTCTCGTCGTCATCGCTCAGGCCGGCCCCCAATGGACCGGGTCCGCCGCCGTGCCTGCGGCGATCGTCCTCGTAGGCCAGGGCGGCAACGAGGGTGTGTTCCAAAGGCCTCGTGACCAGGCCTGCCGCGCGGGCGGCGCGTGTGTCGAGGGTCGCGAACCACCACCAGCCCGGATCGTCGATCCACAGCGGCAGGGAACACTCACCGCTCCAGGCGGTGATTCCATGTCGAGCGAGGTCGGTGCGGGACACCGGGCGGGTCTCCGCCGAGCTGTCCGCGGCAACGCGGGAGGTGTGGAGGAACTGGGCGAGGGTGATGGTCGGTCCGGTGGCGTTGAAGACGCCGTCGAGGCTGTTCTCAGCGGCCTGCACGATCCAGTCTGCGAGGTCCTCCACATCGATCATCGCGACCGGGAAGTCCGGTGCATCGGGGACGAGCACGTCCTGGCCGGTGGGATACGCGAAGCGCCACGGGTAGTAGCCACTGCGGGCACTCCAGTCTCCATGGCCTCCGATCAGTCCAGAACGCACCACGGTCGCTGACCTGGCGTTCTCCCGGACGAGGTTCTCGCAGGTGACCTTGGCTCGCCCGTAGTCGTAGTCGTGGGGATCGTCGAGGTCGTCGACGGGTGGCAGCAGCTGCGCAGTCTCGGCGGGTTCACGCTGGTCGTGGTGGGCGTAGACATTGCCCGAAGAGACGTAGACCCAATGACGGCCGCGCAGAGAACGGACCGCACGCATGACGTGGCGGGGGGTACGGGAGACGTCGACGACCACGTCCCAGGTGTGTTCCGTCAGCGGGCTGAGCCCATCACGGTCGTCACGATCCATGGACACGAAGTCACATCCCTGCGGGACCGGAGCACTACCCCGTGCGGCACAGGTGACATGGTGATGGCGATCGCGGGCCCGGGCTGCGATCGCGTGTCCGAGGAAGACCGTTCCACCCAGAATCAAGAACCTCACCGATGTACCGTCCCATCGTCTGCTTCGTTGCCGGTTCGGACGCCATTCTGCAGGTCGTCACGTTCATGTGAGGACGGTCGAGCGAGTGCCGTCACGGCATGCGAGCCAGGTGGGTTTGCAATGGTGGCCGGGTGGGTGCGGCATCAGTACGTGCACAGAGTTGGCCCGGTTCGGTGGAGCGACCGGGACCGGGTTTGCATGTCCGCGTCGCCCGTGGGGTTGCGACACCGCCCGACTCACCGGTCGCCGGACCCTGGGGCGCGGTCCTGAGAGCTCCGCTCACGGATCAGTCGAGACGGGGGTGGGACGGTCGACGACGACCTCGTACACGAGGTCGGTGGTGACGGAGCCGATCCGTGCGAAGCGGGCGGTGATCCGGCCGAGGTCGGACATGTCGCGCGCGACGATCTCGACGTTGTAGCAGAACTCTCCGGTGATGCGTAGACAGCGGACGACCTGGGGTTCGTCGTCGACTATCGCGAGCACTTGGTCGAACAGTGACCCGTGCACCTTCATCCGCATCACGGCGTGCAGATCGAATCCGACCCGTGCGGGGGGCACGACGGCCCGGTATTCGGTGAGCAGCCCGTGCTCCCGCAGCCGCAGTAGGCGGGCCCGGGTTGCCGACGGGCCCAGATGGACGAGGCGGGCCAGCTCCTGCAGCGACGTCCGGGCGTCGCGCTGCAGCGCGGTGAGCAACCCGACGTCAACGGGGTCGAGAGGTGATACGTCGGCCATGAACCCATTCTGTCGCAGATCCGGTGGCGATGGCTGGTCAACACCGTCGGAACGATCTGTGAGCAGCGACGGCCGGTCTCTAACGTGGAGATCGATGAGAGGAGATTCGATGCCCCATGTCCCGTTCTTCTGGGTCGACGTCTTCGCGCGGGAACCGCTGACGGGTAACCCGTTGACCCTGGTCCCGGACGCCGACGGCCTCACCGAGCAGCTCATGATCGCGATCGCGAAGGAGTTCAACCAGTCCGAGACCACCTTCCTGGTGACACCGACCGCCCCCGGCGCCGATTACCGGCTGCGGTCGTTCGCCCCGGGCGGGGTGGAGGTCCTCGGCGCAGGCCACAACGCGATGGGCGCGTGGATCTGGCTGGCACGCTCAGGGCGGCTGCCCGCGGGCCGCACCGAATTCGTCCAGCAGATCGGCGACGACGTCCTGGCCGTCCGCGTCGAGTACCCGCACACCAGCGAGGTGCGGGTGACGATGCGGCAGTCCCCGCCGCGGTTCCTCGGCCGGACCGACGACCACGACGCACTGGAGGGCGCACTCGGACTGACCTCCGGCGCACTGCGACGCGACGTCGCCGCACAGGTCGGGTCCACCGGGGCCGAGCACCTGCTCGTCGCCGCCGCCTCCGTCGAGGCCGTCGACGCGGCCGCGCCCCGTCACGGTGAGCTGAAGGACCTGCTCGCCGCGGTCGGCGCGGAGGGCTGCTACCTCTACGCCGCTACCCCCGGGGCCGCCTCGACCGCCTACGCGCGGTTCTTCAACCCCACCGTCGGGATCGAGGAGGACCCCGCCACCGGCACGGCTGCCGGTCCGCTCGCCGCGCTGTTGGTTCGAGACGGCGTGACCGACGACGGCGGAGTGACCCGCATCGAGCAAGGGCGTGCGATCGGCCGACCGAGCCTGCTCGAAGTCCACGTCAACGGATCCCAGGTCGAGCTGTCGGGGTCGGGGCTTGTCGTCGCCGATGGGCGTCTGGCGCTGTGATCGACCCCGGTCGATGTCCAGCGGAGCGTGAGCGAGTCGCTCGGCGAGGGTCTGGCCGTCGATGAGGTCGGAGACCAGGAAGGGCCGTCCGCGGTCGACTCCCCCGCCGTGAAGCCGGACCAGGCACGGATGGTGCAAGTGGGTCATCGCGCGTAGTTCACGGCGTTGTCGATTCAGTCCGGTCGCGTCGCAGCCGTTCACGAACAGCCTGAGCGCGGCCGCGGAACCCTCGTCGGGCCCCAGGCCCGATAGCCGTGGCTGTGGAGCCGATACCGAGGCGGGTGGCCAGGATGTAGCGGCCCGCGATCACGTCGGTCTCCGGTAGGGACTGCCCAGACTCTGGTTGACCCGGTGTGGGTAGGCGGTTCAGGCCGCGTGAGCGGTGTCGAGCAGTGTCTCGAACTCGACCGGGGTCAGCCGACCGAGGCTCTGTTGGCGGCGGCGCCGGTGGTAGGTGGTCTCGATCCAGGACACGATCGCCAGTCGAAGCTCGGCGCGGGTGCTCCAACGCCGGCAGTTGAGAACGTTCTTCTGCAGTAGCGCGAAGAACGATTCCATCGCGGCGTTATCCGCGCAGGTGCCGACCCTGCCCATCGAACCCCGCAACCGGGCAGAGCGGAGTTCTCGCTGGTAGGCGTGTGATCGAAATTGACTGCCGCGATCGGAGTGCACCACCGTTGGGGCCAGGGCTCCTCGAAGTGTGATGGCGTTGCGCAGCGCGTCGACAGCCAGCGCCGAGGTCATGCGGGCGTCGATGGAGTAGCCCACGATCCGCTTCGAGCAGGCGTCCTTGATCGCGCAGAGGTAGAGCTTGCCCTCGGCGGTGGGGTGCTCGGTGATGTCGGTGAGCCACAGCTGGTCAGGTCGTTCAGTCGTGAACTCACGGCGCACAAGGTCCTCGTGCACCGGCGGCCCCGGCCGGCGAGCGTGGCCGCGCTTGCAGGCGTGGACCGACCAGAGTCGCTGCATCGTGCACAGCCGCCCGACCCGGGTGCGGGAGGCGGTGTGGCCGTGGGCGGTGAGTTCGTCGGCGATGAACCGGTAGCCGAACTCGGGGACGTCGTGGTGGACGTCGATCGCGGCGTTGATCAGGTGCGCGTCGTCGTAGTCGCGGTCGGAGACCGGGTTGGCCTTCCACCGGTAGAAGGCCTGCTTGGAGAAGCCCAGCACCCGGCAGGTCACCGCGACAGGGATCTTGTCGTCGGCAAGGTCGAGGACCAGCGGGTACATCATTTTGGGAGGACGTCGCGGGCGAAGTAGGCCGTCGCGCGGCGCAGGATCTCGTTCTCCTGTTCCAGCTGTTTGGCCCGCCGACGCAGCTCCCGGTTCTCCGCCTCCAGGTCCTTGGCGACACCAGCGGCAGTGCCCGTCTCACAGCCGATGTCGGTGGCGATCCCGTCCTCCCGGTCGGCGATCTGCAACCACCGATTCAGGCAGGACTCCGAGACCCCAAAACTGCGGGCGACCTCGGCGCGGGACCGGTCGCCCTGGCGGGCGACCGCGATCACGTCGTTCCGGAACTCCCTCGGGAACGGCTTGGGCATGATGACGATCCTTCCAGCGAGGACCATGTCCTCACAGGTCAGGAGTCAACCAAAATCTGGGCAGACCCGTCCTCACTCCCACCACCTATACGTCCCCACCATGCTCGGACTCCCGTGGCATCCCCTTCACCGGTGTGGATCGCGCCGCGTCCCGCCGACGACCCTGCACAACGCTAACGGCTGTCGCCATAACCAGCTGCCGCACGTCGGCGGTCGCAGTACCTGCGCGAATCCCCCGGGGGCACAGCGCAGGTTCGGGCCCCGCCGGGGCGGCAAGCCGCCACCGACTCCCCGGACCCGACCCTAATACCCGACCACGGCCGAAACGACCACCCCAATGCGAACGCCGGCTCCCGGCGGTCAACCGAACCCAACCGCACCACACCGCACCAGATTCACCCGAACGACACAACGATCGTGGAGCAGAATCCGGACCTCTTTTCGCGCCGTGGAGCGATGTGCTCCATGTTTGCTCCACGATGAGACCACAGTAGACTCAATCATGATCGTCTAGGACGATCATCCGAGGATCATCACCGTTGACGCATCCGCAGGCCAGACGCAGAAACGGCGGCACCACCCGAAGGTGATACCGCCTTTTTCCGACCGTCGGGACGACAGGATTTGAACCTGCGACCCCTTGACCCCCAGGCACAGGTGAAACATTGATGGCGTGCGCCGATGCTCGCGTTCGCGCTGTTCGGAGTCCCATGACGTCCGTGAATGTCCATCAGGGCGCCAGTCGGTTGTCACTCAGCTAGACACTCGCTGCTAGCTCTAAGCAGCTGCCGCCCCATCGACCACCAGGAGCACGAGCATCGCCGTCAACGATACGGCGCCCTGCCTACCTTACGACCCGCCGAGAACCGGGTTCAGGACCTGCTCGCGGTAGCGTTCTAGCTTGAAATCCTGATCGGGACAGCTCTCCCTTACCGCCGCCTCGGCCTTCAGCTCGTTCGCTGCATAGTCGTGTCCAGGCGCGACGTCATCGATCGCCTGTGCGATACCGGAGATGTCGTTCGCTGCTTCCAGATCAGTACACACCTGCGGCTTGGCGCCTGTCCCGCAAGAGGCGGCGAACGCCAGCGCAAGAGCGGTCGCCGCGATGCCCCATCGACGAATCCCCATAAGATGAGGCTAACGCGCTGAGCTGCGAGTTAGCGGTACACGATCGCGTGGGACACGTCGGGACACAGCCCTCACACTCGCTCCGTTCGACTTCGCCGGTGTGAGGTAACCGAAGTAGAGCATCGACGCCCGGGGCAGCGCCCTCGTTCCGTCCGTGGGTGTCCGCCGGCCTCGCTCCCCCACACGCTATGGCACGGCCCACCGTCCCGGAGGTGAGCCCGCCCGGCGAGGGCATTGCGATAGGAGATGTACTGCCGCTGGGGAAATGCCGACCACCCGAAACGCCGCTTGTCCGGCCACTGACCTGCGATTTCACTGGTTATGGCTGGTCGTCCTTGGGCATCGCTGGTCGGGCTGGTTTGTACCGGATTTGTACCGGGCTGCCGTGTCCCGCTGCTCCACTACGTTGCTGAGCGCGATCCCCGACCGACGCGGGCGACGGTCTCAGCCTGGGCGATTGACAGCGCTCGTTTCGTCCCCCCGGAGACATAGGCATCGACTGAGAACCGCGCAGTCCGGTGGCGCCCCGCTCGCAAGGCATGGCTTTGACAAAATTATTTGTCAACGGTCAGGATGAGGGCATGCACGAGGTGAGCACCATCGAGGACCCGGCCGCTGCGGAGGCGTCGCTGGATCCCCTGCGGCGTCAGATCCTTGGGGACCTGATCGAGCCGGGGTCGGCTTCCACCATCGCTGCCCGGCTCGGCATTCCTCGCCAGAAGGTGAACTACCACCTGAGGGTCCTCGAGCAGCACGGCCTGGTCGAGCTCGTCGAGGAGCGGCGCCGCGGCAACTTCACCGAGCGGATGCTGCAGGCCACATCCGCCTCCTACGTGATCTCCCCCAGCGCCCTCGGGCAGCTCCAGCCCGACCCGGGCCGTGCCCCGGACCAGCTTTCGGCGCGCTGGCTGCTCGCCCTGGCATCCCGGCTGGTGCGCGACGTGGGCACGTTGCTCACGGGAGCGCAGCGGGCGCGTAGGCCGGTGGCGACCTTCGCCATCGACGGCCAGATCCGCTTCGCCTCCGCCGCGGACCGGGCCGCCTTCACCCAGGAGCTCGCCGCCGTCGTCACCGGGCTGGTGGCCAGGCATCACACCGGCCAGGAACCGGGTACGGCCGGGACAGGCAAGCTCAACCGCCTGGTCATCGCCCTGCACCCCGCCGTTCCCGATACCACCAACGGCGACCTCCGCTGACCTCATCGACCGCCCGTCGAAGCCCTCCGGCCCCAACCGAAGCCAGCCGGAACCACCGCAAAGGAGCATCGCCGTGTCCCAGAACTTCGAGATCCGCAAGGCCGTCGTCCTCGAGGCCACACCCGAGCAGGTGTGGCGAGCGATCGCCACCCCGGAGGGCCAGGCCGCCTGGTCCCCGGATCCCTACCAGGCGAAGGACGGGATGGAAGTCGAGGCCACCGAGAACGAGCGTCTGGTCGTGCGCACACCGAAGGCCGAGAACGGCGCCTTCCATGCGTTCGAGTACCTCGTGGCGGCCGACGACGACAGCACCACTTCCCTCACCTTCGTCCACAGCGGCTACCTCGGCGACGACTGGGACGCCGAGTTCGATTTCGGCGAGATGAGCGGCTACGGCTGGGACATGTATCTGCACACCCTGGCGCAGTACCTGAAGCACTTCGCCGGACGGCCCACCAATTTCGTCACCGCCCAGGGGCCGCCGTCCTCAGCGACGCCGGACTCGTGGGCCACCCTTGAGAAGGCCCTCGGCGTCGAGGGTCCGTTCGAACAGGGACAGCAGCTACGTCTGACCCCGCAGGGCCTGCCCGCGCTGGAGGGGGCGGTCGACTTCGCCTACCCCGCGTTCGTCAACTTCCTCGCGCTGCGCACCGCCGACGGTCTCTACCGCTTCCACGACAACTCGGCGATGGGCATGCCCCAGGCCGTGGGCCACTACATCTACACCGACATCGACCGTCAGACCACCGAGCAGGCCTGGGCCGACTGGCTCGCGCGCGTGTTCGCCTGACCGCCCCGGGCCTCATCCGCGCGGACGCGGTCCGACCCGACGTGCGGTTCAGAAGTTGAAGCGGAACGAATCAGCAAGATCGACGGACGTGTGAGGTTTGCGATCGCACACGCCCCGACCTGCGTGAAATCGCTCTCGCGGCTGTCGCTGTCTATCGCCGTTGGTGGACGCGCTGACGAACGATTGACGAACAGCTACCTCGCCGCTCGGTCTCCGGGCAGACTTCCGTGGTGTCGCCTGTTCCCCCGCCGATCGAGTCCGTCGTCGACGCGCTGATCGACAACCCAGTCCCCACCGAGGACGTCCGCATTCTGGCGCCGTCGGTTCCGGGCCTCTATGCCTGGTAGGCGCCTCCCGCCGTCCTGCCTGGCCTGCTGGGTCTTCCCCACCCTGGGGTGCCGGGCCTGAGGCTCCTCTACGTCGGTCTCGCGACGAAGCTCTGCACGCGGCTCGCCTCGAACCACCTGCGTCGGAGTGGCAGTTCAACCCTGCGCCGCACACTCGCCGGCCTTCTGCTCGATGAGCAGGAGTACCGGACGCGCTGGAGCGGTCGCGTCGTCCTAGTCGACGACGACGAAGCTCGGCTCACCCAGTGGATGGGCGAGAACCTGCGCGTCTCCTGGTGCGAGTACCCGACCCCCCGGGACGTTGAAGCTGATGTCATCCAGGCTCTCGACCCGCCTCTTAACCTTGACCACGCCTCGGGGCCCGCCACCGAGGTCGTCAAGGCGGCCCGACGGCGCTACTACGACAGCGCCGGGCCGCGCCTGTCCGACGAACAGCCGTAGCCAGCTTGGAAGGCCTCGCCAGACTGGCGCTCTTCGGCCTCGACCTGCGAGAACAGTGGACAGCTATACCCGGCAGGTGACCGCGGTTGACCGCTGGTAGTTGCACGCCAATTGCACGGACTGGGTCGCACGGCCCCGGCCACTCTCGCTCCGAGATAAAGGCGGCGGGGAAAGGACCTGGTTTACTCGTACGATGACCGACGCGCTCAATGGTTTGGACAACGCAGAGCGGACGGCATGCCGGGTTGCTGAGCGGGTAACTGGTGCTGCGGCACGTGCATGGGATGTCGGCGGCAGGATCGGTGCCGTCGACGCCTTTCTCGACTACGCAGACGGACGCAGCGCCGCATTCGAGGTCACGAGGGCTGCGACCGACCCAACTGCACTGCAGCTCGATAACCTACTCGGTCGAGACGGCTTCGAGTGGCCTTTGCCCGGCATCTGGTGGTGGACGGTCTCGATCGGCGACGTCCGTGATCTCCCCCGAGCTCGCCAGTGCTTCGCCAAGGTCGTGCTGCTGTGTGAGGCAGCAAGCGTCACGAGGCCGGACGCGCTGTTCGTTGCCGACGTGGAGAACCTCGACGCCGACGCACGTTGGCTGGTCGAGGAGTCGTCGGTCAGTCTCCGGGGCCACCCTGGAGTTCCTGCGGTTGAAGGCAGCAAGATCCGCGCGGCGATGGTCACGCCGGAGGGGGGTGGCGGGGTTGTCGACGACAGCCTTTCGGGGCTCAATGACGTACTGCATGAAGCATTCACCGCCGATCATCTGATCCGCCGCGTCAGCAAGCTGCGGCGGACGCCGGCAGACGAACGGCACCTCTTCCTCATTGTGCATCAAAGCGACTTGCGGTTCGACGTCACGAGTGCGTTGATGTTTGGCCAGGAGGTACCACCCGGCCGGGCATGGACTCCCGAGGGCATCAGCCACCTGTGGCTTGCCCCTGCGTTCTCCAAGCGGGTCCTGCTGGGCTCGCCGACCGGCTGGAGCCAGGCATTCCCATATGACACCTGAGGGACCAAGCGGGATCAACGTTCGTGCGGACGTCTCTACGTACTACGCCTTTGCCCCCTCCCCCCAGGCACCCGTGGGCGGCGGCCGGCCAGCCACCACTCCATAGTCCACGCAGGTCAACGGCCCGGGAGCCTTCGTAGGCGTTCGTTGGCGCGCACGTCGACTGTCACTCATTTGGTCACTCAGACGTCTTCAGCTTGGGAATCCGATACACGGCGCCGGATCTGGGCTCTGACCTGCGGGTTATCGTGGTCGCGAGTGACCGCTGTTGACCGTCATGGACCCTGCCGTATCGCACGCTCGTCGCACGCGGTCTCACAGGGGGGCGAGCTGAAATAGAACCTCGGAGCGGGTGTCCGAACTCGACAGTCTGAGCGCGTTCGGCCACGAGCCAACGCAGGTCCAGCCCAAACGGGTGTAGTACTCCTCTAGCCCTTGCCCGCTTCGTGCCGACAGGTGGAGCTGTTCGAGCCCCATCTCGGTGCGCGCAGTGTCGCGACAACGCTGCATCAGAGCTTCTCCGGTGCCGACACCTCGGCAGGACGGACGAACCTGAAGGTGCCGGACCACCACACCCCAGTGCGCAACCAGACGGTTGAGATCGCGTTCTACGGTTACCCACCCCACGATGCCGTCATCGCTGCTGGCGATGATCAACCGCTGAGTGATCGGGTCCAAGCCGTCGACGAGGTGCCTTAGCACTGGAAGGACCTCGGTCTCGCTCACAGGCGGGAAAGGAAATCCCGCGGCTCCTCCGGCGTTCGTCACCTCGACCCAGCAGTCAACGAGTTCGTTCATCTGCCTGTTGTCGAGATCGCTCGGGGTGGTTGCCTCATTGATCCTGACGAGTCGACGACCAAACATGCCCGACTATTACCGTTCGTCCCATGTGTCGCACTACGCGGCGCGGCCGCCGAGACCACTTCGTCCTGAAGGCGGAAGCTGTCGCCCGCGCTCGCCCGGACGGTGCCGCTTCGTGTCGTCTGAGCTGCGGTTTCCTGATGCTTCGTGTCAGCCGGTGTCGGCCGCGCCCGCCGGTCCCGCTCCGGAAATGCTCCGCCCCACGCACCTGGGCCGAAGCGCCATCTCCTCGACCTGGCTTCGCCCGACCGCGCGGCACGTCGGGCGCAGCTGCTCGCCCACCGCCGCCGACCCTGCCAGGCCTGCGCCCGGTGTGCCGTGTGGTAGCCCTCCGGGAGGTCGGGGAGATGGCGTGCCCCCTCTCCGAGATCTGCCGCCCGGCGAGGGCATGCCCTGCATAGGATCTAGATGGAGTCGGTAGCCTGCACATGCTTCGCGGATCAGCACGGATCTTTGGTCGGCCGAGACGGGTCGAACCGCCGGACGATCCAATCACCTACGGACTCGGCAGTGCCGCACCAGGCGAGTGCCCTTGCGGTCGTAACGTTGTCGCCATCGCCATGGGCTACCTTTTTGCGGGCCGCAACAAGAGATCCTAGGCTCGTACGGTACGCCTTATCATCAGCATCAAGGAAGTTGTTAAATTCCTCCGCCCAGTCCGGTGAGTAAGATCCAATGAAACGCTTGAGCTGCTCTGGAGTCACACCCAGGCCGGTGCGAAGGTGCGCTCGTACCCGTCGGACCACTTCTATGGATGCTCGAGTCTCGGTAAATTGATCTGAAGCGTCGTCCCGGACGGCCTCCAGATATCCGGCCGAACGCAGCGTAAGGTATCGAGCGAGACATTGCTCGGTGAAGTACTCAGTCGAATCGACTGCACTGAGCGCATCCCGCGTACTTCGCAGGTCGAGCAACCGCTGACGAATCCCCGGTGGCGGCCACGCAGATGTTGTCATTTCTTAGTGAACGCTTGCCGGGTCTTCGCGAGGCGAAACGCTACGGAATCATTGTCCGCTGTGGCGCGAGTTGTTGCGTGTACGAACTCTGGGTCCTGCTGCAGTCCTTGAATCCTGTGGCCGAGATCTTTCGGCAGGGATCCTCCTTCATCTATTGCGTGCATCAGTCCGACAATGACAGCTTCTGCCTGGGCAGCGTTGACCTGACTAACGTCGGGCCGACGGAGAGCCGCTTGGCCAATACCGTCATCTATAAGGGCCTTGCAAGAGGCCCTAAACAACGTCCCTGCGCCTCGAATCGCCTCATCCGGCTGGCGATTCTTGGACGCGAAGCTGTTGAGGAAGATCTTGAGCGGGCGAGAGTACCTAGCTGCGTCAATATATAACGCAAGTGCTCGCAAGACCAACTCTTGATCCCTAATTCGCGCAGATCGTGGCCCGTACAGCGCGCGCCAACTAACATCGCTATTGAGTTCCTCTAGGTACTCAATGAGCGGGCCAGCCGCTAGTGCTACCCGAATCTCGTGCGGCGTAAGCTGGGTTCCACCCGAGTTCAAGCGTTCAAAAATTTGAAAGATCGCGTTGTCTACCGCTGCTGACCCGTCTGCAGAAACAATAGTTGCCTGCATGTACGAGTCGTCGAGCTTGAACTTTAGCGCCTCTGGCAGAGTTTTATACGTCAAGCCTTTAAATTCGTCGGCTACATTTGTCAAGACGAATGGCCGGTTGCGGTGTACACCTTCGGAAAATTTTGAGAGCGTAAGAAGGCGCTGTTGGCCGTCCAGGACGAGGAGTCGATTGTCTTCCGATTGCTTAATCAGGAATATGCCAGGAACAGGATATCCCAGGAGTAAGGACTCGATGAAGCGGTCCATCTGCGCCTTGCTCCACACGAATCCTCGCTGGAAGCCCGCCATTCCGACACGGTCGTCTACGATTCCAAGGCGCGGAATAAACATGGAATTGCTATCCAGACGCCTGACGAGCCCCGAGACATCAAAGTCTTGGCTGGAAAAAGTGACCGCAACAGGCGCTTCGTCCGCGTCCGTAAGGTCTTCAAGTTCCTCACTCGTCAACGAGCGGTCGAACATGTTCGCCACTGGTTCCGCCTCGACCGGTTCGTCTGCCGTCATGGCCGGAAGGCTATCGAACCCGAGGCGATCGGACGGAAGCCACAACCTCTGTCGGCATGTGGCGTGGCTCGACTGACCCACTTACATGAGCGGGCGATGTGCGGTTCGGCGTTCGGGCAGCTCTGCACAGCGAACGAACATATCGCCGGCGTCGGACAGCAACCGCGCGCCGCGCGGGGACCGGCCGGAGGCCGCACGCCCCGCGCGAGCGCTTGCGGCTGCATCAGACACAGTGCCGCACGGCGCCGGAGGCGCCGCCTTGATGATGCACGGAGAGTTTCGACACCGGCGCGCTTCGGCTCCAGGTCCTGGCTCGCCGAGCGGCCGAGATCGGCTGGTGGGACGGGCCTAGAGTTGTCGGTGATGCCTGAGACGCCGACGCCCGGTGAGGCCCGTTCCCTCGCCCAACAGCTCCTCGAACCGCTGCACCGCCGCTGGGCCCACGTCCAGGCCGTGGCGGAGAAGGCGCGCGAGCTGTCCCCGGCGGTCGACGAGCAGGATCGCGAGCTACTGGTCGTCGCGGCGTGGCTGCACGACATCGGCTACTCCCCCGACGTCCGCGACACGGGCAGCCACCAGATCGACGGCGCCGCCTACCTGGAGCGCCTGGGCTACCCGGACCGTCTCTGCGCCCTCGTCGCACACCACTCCGCGGCGTCCTACGAGGTGGCTCACCGCGGCCTCGGCGACCGCCTGGCCCACTGGGAGTGTGAGCGCTCCCCGGTCTCCGATGCGCTGTGGACCGCGGACATGACGACCGGCCCGGCCGGGCAGCGGATGGGCTACCCGGAGCGCCTGGAGGAGATCCTGGAGCGCTACGAGCCGGACTCGGTGGTGGCGCGGGCGATGACGGCGGCGCGGACGTCGATCGAGATCGCGATTGATCAGACGATGATCCGGCTGGAGCGGGCCAAGTTCAGTTGATCTGAGGGGTGGGGTCGCCGCGTAGCGCGTCGTCGATCCGCCGGCGCATGGACGGGTGGATCGTGAGGCCGTCGATGTCGGCGGGCTCGACCCACTTCGCGGCCTTGGTCTCGGTGCCGTCCTCGCGCAATGTGCCGCCGGTGGGGCGGGCGTGGAAGCACACGGAGAACTGCTGGCGGACCTCGCCGTCGTCGTAGGCCATGACGTGGCCGGGGTCGGTGTAGATTCCGACGAGCCCCGTGATCTCGACCGACAGCCCGGTCTCCTCGGCGACTTCGCGCACGGCGGCGTCGGCGATCGACTCCCCCAGGTCCATGCCGCCGCCGGGCAGAGCCCACTTGTCGTTGTCGACCTTATGAATCATGAGCAACCGCCCGCGGTCGTCGCGTACGGCGGCGGTGGTCGACGGGACGATGCTGTTCGCCTGCGGGGCGTCGGGGTCGTGGAAGTAGTCGATGCGGCCCATGACTCAAGCATGGCGCACGTTCACTTCTCGATGGGCGTTCCCGAGTCCCAGACCTCCTCGAACGAGCGCATGAAGTGCTCCCACATCCGTCCACCAGGGACACGGCGCAGGTGCATGACCGGGGAGTGTCCGGCCGGGGCACCGTAGGCGTGGCCGTTGACGAGCAGGTCCTGGTCGAACCTGAACAGCGAGTTGTAGAGCGTCGTGCCGTGGGTGCGGACCTCGATGCCGGGCAGCCCGACGACGTCGCGCAGGTAGCGCCGGTGGAGCTGGATGCGTCCCTCCAGGCCGCCGCTGGTGCCCTCCTCCTCGGCACGCAGGCGGACCGCGTCGGAGGTCTCGTCGCCGATCAGGAAGCGGCAGCGCACGCCCTCGCGGGACTTGGTGCGCAGCACCTCGGTGATCTCGTGCTGCTCGAACAGGAACGACCCGGCGTAGGTCAGGATGTCCATCGCCTCGCGGGCGGAGCCGTAGAGCTGCTGCCAGGTGTCGTGCGGGACCGACGCCCGAGTCGGGTGGAGCTCCAGGAGCTCGGCGACGCTGGCGGACTGGGTCACCTGCTGGCCCAGGATCTCCGGCCAGAGGTACGCCTCGTCGACCTCCAGGGCGCCGGCTACCGCGACCCGGTGCGTGCGGTGCGGCAGGCGTCCCTTGGTGATCCAGCGTTCGACCGTCTTCGGGTCCACGCCGATGCGCTCGGCCAGCCCGGTGGGGTGCAGGCGGGCCGCGACGATCGAGCCGCGGAGCCGTTCGTTCGTGGTCATGGGACCTCCTGGGACGGTCGACCACAGCAGGGACGATTATAGCGTCCCTAAAACGTCCTGTCACGTCCCTTGTTGGCGGTGCCGACGTCCCCCGTGGTCCAGGTCTCATAGATCTACGCCAACGACGAGACGAAGGGGCGCAAACGATGAAGAACCTCCCGGTGGTGCTGGACGGCTACAAGCTCACGGTGGTGGAGCCGCCCGCACCCAAGACGCGCGAGGACGCCAACGGCGCGCAGATCCCGGTGACCGACCGGGACGGTGTCGCGCAGTTCGTGGTGTCGCTGTTCGCCAAGCTCCAGGTCGGTCCCGGTGAGCGGTCGCCGAAGGGCGAGGAGATCAAGGTGACGCTGACGACCGACCCGGGCAACGACTTCCCGGAGGACAGCCGGGTCCAGCTCATCGACCCGCGGATCAACCCGTACTCGATCGAGTCCGGCGACGGCCGCACGGTGTCGGGCATCGCCTTCAAGGCGCTGGGGCTGCGTCCGGCGCACGCGATGCCCGTTCGGCGTGGCAAGGACAACGAGGGCGAGTAGCAGTACCCGCCGCGATTCTGAGCGGCGTAGTTCTTCCCGCCGGACCGGTTCCGGCAAATCCGAGCAATTCCGCAATGGGGACACCTGTGTCTCCGATCAGGGGTGATCGCCGGTGATGTGTGGCGAATGCAGCGGTAGCCGCGCCTGCGACGCGTGCGAGGGCTACGGCGACTCGACCGACGGTGTCGAGTGCGAGGCGTGCAGCGGTTCCGGGGCCTGCCCGGGCTGCTTCGGAGAAGGCGAGACCAGCGACGCCCGGTCGCCGGTCGGAACGGAGGCACAGCGATGAACACGACCACCACGAACCGATCGCGAGTGACCGCGGGGGTCGGCCGACTCGTCCGGCGTCTGGAACACGAGCGGCGGACCTGGATCCGTTCCTACGGCTCGGAGGTCGCGACCGAGCAGGCGTGGCGGGCCGGTGTCGCGGAGGGCCTGCGGCTGGCGCAGGTCGCGATCCGCAAGGGGGTCTGACCGATGGCGCTCAACCTCGGGCCCCGTGACCGGCTCAGGACCCTGCCCAAGGTCAACCGGCGTGCACTGCGCAAGTACGGCGAGTTCTGGCGGGCGCTGCAGCTCGTCGGGGACGCACTCGCCGACGCCGAGAAGGTCGCCGCGAAGGCCACCGACGCCAAGCCTCGCAGGAACGGCAAGGGCAGCTCGGCGAAGGCCGGCGCCGACGGGCGGCACTGGTCGGTCGCCTCCCCCGACGAGATCTCCGCGTCGGCGAAGAAGGCACACAGCTCGCTGCGGGTCATGGCTTCGTCGGCGCAGAAGTGGGAGGCCGAGCTGGTCTCCCGGGAGTGGAGGAAGTGACGTGTCCAAGGCAGTCGACCGGACCGTGGACGAGCTGGACGCGGCGATGCGCGAGCTGAAGCGCTCGCTGCACGGCATCCCGTACCGCACGGGCGGATTCAAGAACACCCACGACAACCTCGCCCGCGACGTCGCGCACCTGACGGTGCAGCTCGACTCGGCACGCGGCGCATTGCGCGAACAGAAATGACCACCTGGGTGGTGGGACGCCCGCCGATCTGATTCTTGGCGGAAACACCGGCGGGCGTCCCGCTACCCGACTCGAACTCGTGAGGACCGGTAGCAATGAACAACCGTAGTAGCACTGCAACCCGTATCAACGGCCCGGCCCGCCACCACGCGGGACGCGCCACCCGTCCCCCCGGCCGCGAGATCCAGGCCGCCGCCTGGCTGCTCCGACACCCGGGCTTCGCCCTGGCGCCGCTGCTCGGCCTCGGCCTGGCCGCGACCTTCGGCCCGCTCGGCGCCGGGCTCACCGTCGCTGCCGCGGTCGCCGCCGTCCTCGTGTGGTGGCGGGTCCACCCGGCGACCTTCGACCGGTTCGCCGCCCCGCGACTGCGGTCCTCGTGGCGCCGCTGGACGGTCTACCGCGGCCGACGCTGGGCACAGCTCATGTCCGACACGGGACTGACCCGCGAGCACCGCCACACCGGCGACCAGCTCGTCCCCCGCGTCCTGCGGGTCCGCTCCTCCTCGCCGTCGATCGACACCGTCTACGTCCGAATGGTCCGCGGTCAGGACGTCGCCTACTGGCAGGAGAAGGCATCGGTCCTCTGGGAGGCGCTGATCGCCCACCGTGTCGCGATCACCCGGCACCGGCCGGGAGTCGTCGCGATCGTCATCGAGTGGGAGCTGCCGTTCACCCGCACCATCCCCGCACCTGACATCCCCGAGACCGTCGACGACGTCGACCTTCGGGCCCTGGAGATCGGCGACAACGAGCACGGCCAGCCCTTCACCGCCTCCGTCGTCGACGGACACCGCCTGGTCGCCGGCCGCACCGGCTCCGGCAAGGGATCGGTCCTGTGGGGCACGCTGCGCTCCCTCGGACCGTGCCTGCGCGACGGCGTCGCCCGGGTCTGGATGGTCGACCTCAAGGGCGGAGTCGAGACCGAGCAGGGCGCCCCGCTGTTCCACCGCTACGCCACCACGATGGGCGAGGCGCTGGAGCTGCTCACCGATTTCCGCGACGCCATGCGCGACCGGCAGGACTGGATGCGCGACAACAACATCCGCCGCTGCACTCCGTCGGTCGAAACACCGGTCGAGCTGCTGGTCATCGACGAGATGGCCATGCTCACCGCCTACGGCGACCGCTCCGCCGTCCGCGACGCCCTCCGGCTGCTCGCCGAGATCATGACCCAGGGCCGGGCATCGCTGTTCACGGTGCAGGGCTACCTCCAGGAGCCCTCCAAGGACGTCCTCGACGTCCGCGAGCTGTTCACCCAGCGAATCTGCCTCGCCGTCACCGCGGCCAGCCACGTCGACATGGTCCTCGGCGAAGGAGCCCGCGAGCGCGGAGCACTGGCCGACGAGATCCCCGGCGACGACCGGCACGCCGGTGTCGGGTTCGTCATCGACCACGGCTCCCGGCTGCCGGTCCGCTTCCGCGCCGCCTACGTGACCGACGACGACATCGCCGAGCTGGTGCAGCGCTGCGCACCCCGCGACGCCCAGGTCATCGAGCTGACCGGGGATCGGGGCGCCGCCTGATGGGCGCCACCACCGCATGGGCCCTGCGCACCTGGGCCAAGCTGACCCTGCTGTTCGCCCTGATTATCGGCGGCACCTGGCTCTACCTCGGCACCGCCTCCGGCTGGTTCTGGATCGTGACCGGCGGAGCCGTCGTCGCCGAGTGGTACGTCATCCGCCAGCTCGCCCGCGAATGGTCCTGGGAAGCCCGCGCCACGTGGTGGTGGTCGGCATGACCGGCACCGTGCAGGACGCACTGTTCGGCGACCCGGTCACCGTCGAGACCGACGACCACGGCCCGGCCGCCACACAGGACCCGCGCGAGGTCGCCCGCATCGTCGCCACCGCCCAGGAGCCCGGCTTCCTGATCATCGAGCGCACCCGACACGTCCTGCGCGCCGACCCGGCCCGCCCCGGCTGCGCCGACGCCGTGTCCCGCCACGACGCGGACACCGTGGCCCAGCTCCTCGACACCGGACACCTCCGACTCGGAGGCACCCACCACGTCCACCACAACGGCTCCGAGGGCCCGGCCCGCTCGGTACTCGTGCCGAAGGCGACCCGCGACATGGTGAGCCGCTGGGACCATTTCCAGCCGATCCCGGAGCGCCCAGCGGCGGAGAAGCCGACGAAGGCGCCGCAGCGCTCCACCGGGGTGATCGGTGTCGACGTCGTCGAACCGGGCAAGGCCCTGGTCATCCTTGGCACCACTGGCGAAGGCGGGACCGTCCTGCGCGACGACGGCCGCTACCGGGTCGAGAACGACCACGGCGCACTCGTCGGCCACGCATCCAGCTACCGGGCCGCCGCCCGCCTCCTCGCCCGCTACCACGGCTTCACGCCGGGGCCGGTCGAGATTGAGCACGAGCACCGCACCTACCGCCGCTGAGCAGTCCTGCGCTCCGGCCCGGCTCCGCCGCGTGAGACCAGCTCCCGGCGGGGCCGGTGCCACCCCACGACCACATCCCAGGAGGGATGCCGCCATGACGGCTGCCACGACCACCCAGCACGAGCACGATCTGTCGCACCTGCTCCGATCCTCCGGCTTCCAGACCTGGCGCCGCGAGGTCACCGCCATCGGCGGATGCGCCGCCCCCATCCACCTGACCGGCTCGTCGCGGATCTACGACCGCGCCACCGGAACCGTCCTCGCCGAACGCGACGGCGAGATCCTCGCCCCGTGCGGCAACCGACGGGCGTCGGTGTGCCCGGCCTGCTCGGACCGCTACGCCTCCGACGCCTACCACCTCATCCGCTCCGGGATGGCAGGCGGCAAGGGCGTTCCCGACACCGCTGCGGCGCATCCGCGGGTGTTCGCCACGCTGACCGCACCGTCGTTCGGGCCCGTCCACACGCGACGGATCACCGCCCGCGGGCTCGTCGTCCCCTGCGGCTGTGGGGACAAGCACCACCGCGACGACCCGCGCGTCGGGACCGCGCTCGACCCGGACACCTACGACTACGTCGGCGCAGTCCTATGGCAGGCCCACGTGGGCAAACTGTGGGACCGGTTCGCAATCCGGCTGCGCCGGACCCTCGCCGCGATGCTCGGCATCAAGGTCCGCGACTTCCGCGACCACGCCCGCCTGTCCTACGCCAAGGTCGCCGAGTACCAGCGCCGCGGACTCGTCCACTTCCACGCCGTCGTCCGCCTCGACGGCCCCGACGGGCCCTGGACCACCCCACCCGTCGGCCTCACCGCCGACGGGCTCAACGCCGCAATCCGGGACGCTGCGCGCGCCGTCTCACTCGTCGTCGACCGGCCCGACGGCGTCCCGCTGGCGCTCGCGTGGGGCTCGCAGGTCGACGTCCGACCGATCACCTCCACCACCGCAGTCGCGCTGGAGAACGACGACGGCGAGATCACCGATAGCGCCCTGGCGGCCTACGTCGCCAAGTACGCCACCAAGGGCACCGGCAAATCCGAGGCCACCGACCGTCCGATCCGCGACATCGCCCATGTCCGCCACCTCGACATCACCGCGCACCACCGGCGGCTGATCGAGACCGCGTGGGAGCTCGGTGGGCGCGAGGAGTACGAGGGGCTGAACCTGCGTCGGTGGGCGCACATGCTCGGGTTCCGCGGCCACTTCCTCACCAAGTCCCGCGCCTACTCGACGACCTTCGGTGCGATCCGCGGCGACCGACGCACCTACCGGCTCGGGGAAACCCTGGCCGCACTCGACACCCCGGCCGAGCCCGGGTCAGTGCTGGTGGTCAACGACTGGGCCGTCGTCCACATCGGACACCGCAACGACGCCGAACGAGAGATCGCACTCGGCATCGCCGAACGACGACGCGAGCAACGCCGCACCAGTAGCACCCAGCCCACCGAGTACGGGAGGACGTCATGACCGGCAAGGAACTGCACCGCGTGACCGACGCGATGGTTGTTCTCTCCCTGAGCCGCAGCGTGATCTACGAGCAGCTCCGCAGTGGCCGCCTCCGGTCTGTCCGCGTGGGGCGGACCCGGCTCATCCCGGCGTCGGCGATCGCCGAGTACATCGCTCTCCTGGAGCGTGAAGCCGCCGACACCGACGACTACCGGGCCGCGTCGTGACCGCCCGGAGGAGCCGTGGGGAGGGCGGTCTGCACTGGGACGAGTCCCGTCAACGCTGGATCGCCACCGCTACGCTCGGGTTCGACGGCAGAGGGAAGCGGATCACCCGCAAGGCCAGCGGGACCACCAAGACCGCGGCGAAGGCCAAGCTGCGCGAGATCCTGCGGGACCACGAGGACGGCACCACAGTCTCTCCCGGGAGTTACACGGTCCGGGAAGCGGTGCACGACTGGTTGGCATTCGGGCTGTCGGGCCGCGCGCCGTCGACGGTGTCGAACTACCGGACGATCGCCGAGACCCACATCGTCGGCCAGCTCGGAGCGCGACGGCTGCGCGACCTGACCGCCGACGACGTCGACCGGTGGATGCGGGCGGAAGCACGCACGGTCAGCACTCGCACGGTCCGGCTCATGCACTCGCTGCTCAACCGTGCGGTGACGCACGCGATGGCCCGGGACAAGGTGAAGCGCAACGTCGTCTCGATCTGCACTCCCCCGGCCGGTCGCACGGGCCGCCCGTCCAAGTCCCTCACCCTGGAACAGGCGACCGCGCTTCTCCAGGCCGCCGACGCCAGTCCGTTGCGGGCGTACATCGTCCTCTCGCTTCTCACCGGGGCTCGGACCGAGGAACTGCGTGCACTGCGCTGGGGAGACGTGGACCTCGACGGGGCTCCGAACGCGACTCCCCCGCTCCCACCGTCGATCTCCGTCGTAAGGTCGGTGCGGATCGGTGGGGACACCAAGACGCGGAGGTCCCGCCGTCGCCTCGGGATGCCGCAGCGTTGCGTCACCGTGCTCCGGGACCACGCGAACCGACCCGGTGCTGACAGCGCACCGGACTCGCTCGTCTTCGCCACCCGAACCGGATCGGAGATGGACGCACACAATGTCCGCCGCTCGTTCCGCAAGGTCGCAGCAGCCGCCGGCCTGAACGCAGCCGAGTGGACGCCCCGGGAGATGCGGCACAGCTTCGTCTCGCTGCTCTCGGACTCCGGAATGCCACTGGAGCACATCTCACGGCTGGTCGGGCACAGCGGGACGGCCATCACCGAAGCGGTGTACCGGCAGCAGCTCCGGCCCGTCCTGGAGCACGGCGCAACCGCGATGGACGACATCTTCCCGGTGGTGGACGGTTGAGGGATCGACCGACCTGCCGACAGACACAACCGCCCTCATCACCGGGTCGACCTGGTGATGAGGGCGGTTGTGCGGTCCGGCTCTACTCGATTGTGCGGTCCCGGGCTGCCAGCGCCAGACGCCACAGCGCTGTCGCGATAGCCCGTCGATCCCTCAGCCCGCAGACAGCGAGCGCGATCCAGAACAGTGCAGCCCCGTC
Source organism: Pseudonocardia sp. TMWB2A (assembly GCF_017312135.1). Classification (NCBI taxonomy): domain Bacteria; kingdom Bacillati; phylum Actinomycetota; class Actinomycetes; order Pseudonocardiales; family Pseudonocardiaceae; genus Pseudonocardia; species Pseudonocardia sp. TMWB2A. The sequence continues at coordinate 3,122,473 of NZ_QKQY01000002.1, read as the reverse complement.
GATCGTGATCGTGACGGAACCCATGAGCCCACCTCCGTGAGTCCATGCAGGTCGTCTCGCCGAGAGGGGTGGGCCACGCTCAACGAGCGACCGTGTACTCCGCTGCTCCTGCGTCTGAGTGGGCCCAGGGGTGAGGCGTCGGACGACGCCCAAGGCACAGCGGCGATCAGCTTGCTCAACGCTCCCCAGCGGAGACGTAGCGCTGATGCTAGGGGAAAGCCGTCGCAAACGTTCGGAGGTTCCCGCAACTGTGCGCAAGAGTCGGCCCCGGGTGTACTTCGGCTCCCCATGCCGTTAGTCACTCACTTAGTCACTCACCCGGCGCCATGCGCCCAACGCCCGCGACGACGGCGAGACGCGACAGCATCGACCTAAGGCCTTGCCCGAACGAGAATCAGCAGGTCACACGAGTAAAGGCCGGTACCCGATGCTCTCGGATACCGGCCTCCGGCCTGTCGGGACGACAGGATTTGAACCTGCGACCCCTTGACCCCCAGTCAAGTGCGCTACCAAGCTGCGCCACGTCCCGGCCACCCCTCGCGGGGCACGTAGAACCTTACCGTACCCACGGCAGCACCCCACCGGGGGTGTCGTCCGTGGCGTCGACGCTGCGCACGAGCGCGACGGCCTCCAGCTGCGACCCGACGTCGAGCTTCGCGAGCACCGCCCTGACCTGCGTGCGGACCGTCGGGAGCGACACGACGAAGTGCTCGGCGATGGCGTGCGCCCGCACCCCACCGGCGAGCAGTTCGAGGACCTCCCGCTCGCGGCGGGTCAGGGTCGCGATGCGTCCGCGGACGGCGCGCTGACGGCGGTCCCACTCGACGTAGCGCTGCACGAGCTCGTCGCGGTGGGAGGCGTGCAGCAGCGACCGCCCGACGCGGGCCTCCCGGATCGCGACGACCAGTGCGGGCATCGAGGCCGTCTTCGACACCCAGGTGAAGCCGCCCTGGTGCAGGGCCGCGCCGATGCGGGTGGGGCTGGAGCTGCCCGAGAGCACGAGAACCCGCCACCCTTGGGCGCGCAGCCCCGGGATGAGCGGGATGGTGTCGATCCGGCGGCCCTCGGCGTCGCGGCCGAGATCGAGGTCGAGGACCAGCAGTCCGGGCTCGACCCCGGCGATCGCGCGGTGCACGTCGACGTGCGAGTGGGCGGGGCGGAACGAGGCCGGTTCGCCCTCGGCGCGCAGGGCCAGCGCCAGCGACGACCCGACGAGCTCGTGGTCGTCGATGATCAGCACCGTCCCGAGCGGCGCGACCGCCACCGGCCGGGGGTGTGACACCCGCCCGCCCCCCACTCGGGCGGGTGTCACGTCAGGGCTCCCAGCGTGAGCAGGCCACGCCCCAGGAGCGCGGTCCGGCGGTCGAGCGCCGCGACCTCGTTCTCGTACTCCATCGGCCGCGAGCGGAGCTCCCACAGCTCGAGGGCCTGCCGCCAGGCGACGTCGCGGGCCAGCACCACCGGCACGTCGGCGACGCAGCCGAGCAGCTGCTCGGACAGCGAGATCTCGCCGGGCTCCTTCCGGTCGAAGCCGTCGAGCAGGCGGACCATGTGCAGGGAGAACACGTCGTTCACGGCCCGGTAGTCGGCCCGCTCGGCCGGGCCGGGGGTACTGCGCCCGAGGACCGTGCAGGTACGCACGACCGCGGGCGCCAGATCGAAGTTGACGTGCGCGTTCACCCCGACCACCGCGTACTCCGCCGGGGAGATCCGCTCGTGGTGGCGGCGCTCCAGCAGCACCCCCCAGGACCGCGGCGGGGTCCCCCCGGTCGCCTCGGCGTGCAGGGCCCGGAAGTAGCGGCGGGCGAACTCGACGTCGAGCCGGACCAGGAAGTCCCGGTCGGCGAACAGGTCGTCGTCGAGCTGGTCACGGATGCCGCGGGTGATGCGCAGGTAGAGCCGGTTGAACGAGGCGACGCCGTCGCCGGGGCCGTACTCGCACTCGAGGATCTCCTGGAGGTGCTCCAGGTGCGCGACGACGCCGTCGATCGTCTCCGGTGGCGTCGCGAGCAGCGCAGCGACGCGCGCCCGGCCCGCCGGGGCCGTGCCCTCACCGGAGGGCGTCTCGATGGTGGCCGTCATCGTTGCCTCCGTGTCGCTCGATCCGGTGATCAGCCTGGTCGAGCGGGCCCGGCGAAGGTATAGGGCGAATGACCTAGATATCGGTGCGGTGCTCGCGGAGGACCGCCGCGGCGCTGGTGCGGTTGGTGACGTCGAGCTTGGCGAAGACCGAGGCGAGGTGGGCGCCGACCGTCTTCGGGGTGATGAACAGCCGGGCCGCGATCTGCTTGTTGGTGGCGCCGTCGGCGAGGACCTCCAGCACCTCCCGCTCCCGGTCGGTGAGCCGGGCCAGCGGGCCGTCCACGGCGACCGGGGCATGACCGTCCGTCGCGACCGCGGCGAGCTCGGGCACCTCGATCCGGGCCCGGTGGGCGACCTCGGCGATCTCGGTGAGCAGCGGACCGGCCCGCAGGCCCGCGGCGAGCTCGGCGGCGCGGCGCAGGTCCGCGGTGCCGTCCTCGGTGCGCCGGCCCGCCAGCAGCGCCTCGGCGCTGCGCAGCCGGGCGTAGGAGCCCGGGTAGGGCTGGCCGAGGCCGTCGAGCAGGTCGGCGACGCCCCGCCAGGTGCCCGGGTCGGACCCGGCGGTGATCCGGGCGTCCTCGGCGGAGCACATGGCCTCGTAGCTTGCGATCACCCCGCGCAGCGCGGGGGCGGAGCGGTCCCCGCGGTCGACGAGGTCGCGCCGGTGGCGGCGCAGCCGTCGCAGCCCGCTGGCGTCGGGGGGACGTCCGGCGAGGACGGCCTGGGCGTGCGCGCGGGCACCGTGCCAGAGCAGCGGCGCGACCGCGAAGACGTCGTCGATGCCGGACTCGACGACGTCGAGCCCCTTCCCGACGTGGGCGAACGCCAGCTCCGGGTTGCCCCGCCACATCTCCAGCCCGGCCCGCAGGATCAGCAGCGGCAGCCGCTGCTTGGGCAGGCCCGTCGACCCGGCGACGAGCTCGGCCGCGGTGAGGTCGACGTCGGACCCGTCGAGGTCGCCGCGGCCCATCCGCAGCCGGGCGCGGGCCAGGCGCAGCTCCAGCATCTGCGCCCCGGACGGGGCGGCCGACCACGCCGTCGCCACCTCCCGCTCGGCCTCGTCCCAGGCACCGGCGCGGAACATCCCGTTCGCTGCCACCACCCGCAGCGACACCGACGCGGTCCGGCCCAGCCCCAGCCCGGCCATCCGCTCGGCGCCCGCCCGGGCCGCGGCGACGCCGTCGTCGAGGGCGTTGAGCGGGCCGGTCAGCAGCTCCGCGCGCCGGGCCAGGCACTCCCCCAGCGTCTCCGGGTCGCCGTCGGCCTCGGCGACGGCGACGGCCTCGGTCAGCGCGTCGAGCCCGGCGGCGCCGTCGCGGGAGTGCGCGGCACCGAACCCGAGCGTCGCCAGCACCGACGCCAGTGCCCGCGGCTCCCCCACCCGGCGCGCCGCGACCAGCGCGTCCTCGGCGACGGCGCGGGCACCGGCGTAGTCGGCCCGGTCGAGCAGCGCGGCCGCGTACCCGGCGAGGACCTCGGCGCGGGCGGCGACGGCGGTGTCGGCCGGGTCGTCGCCGGCGGGCAGGGTGGCGACGGCGCGCCGGTAGGCCTCCTCGGCCTCGGCCAGCTGGCCCGCCGCGCCGAGGTAGCGCCCGAGCCGGGAACGCAGCACCGCCTGCTCCGTGCCGGGGGGCGCGTCGGGCTCGCCGAGCCGTTCGGCGAGCAGCGCCACGGCCGAGCCGTGGTCGCCCGCCAGGGCCGCCGCGGACGCGGCCTGCTCCAGGTAGCGGCTGCGGTCGCGGACGGCGTCGGGGACCGGCAGCGTCGCCGCGCGCAGCCAGTGCCGGTGCGCCTCGGCGTAGCCGCGCAGCCGTTCGGCCTCCTGCGCGGCGTCGAGGGTCGCCTCCAGCGCCTCGTCCGGGCGCCCGGCGAGCTGCCAGTGGTGCGCGAGGCGGGCCGCCGACCCGGGGACACGATGGCCGCCGTGCAGCGCGGTGGCGTAGCGGCCGTGCAGCTCGACCCGCTCGGCGGGGAGCAGGTCCGCGGAGACGACCTCGGTCATCAGGCCGTGCCGCAGCGTGTAGCCGTCGGCACCGGCGACGACGACGAACCCGGCGTCGGCCGCCTCCCGCACGGCCGCGGCCAGCTCCGGCCCGTCGACGTCGACGACGGCGGCCAGCAGCGTGTGCTCGACCTCCCCGACCCCGGCCGCCACGGCCCGCACGACCTCCACCGCCCCCGTCGACAGCCCGGCGGCGCCCGCGCGCACCAGCTCGCGGACGGTCTGCGGCACGCCGCGCGGGTCCCCGTCGAGCACGGCACGGACGGTCTCGCGGGCCAAGAACACGTTCCCGCCGGAGTGCCGCCACACCAGGTCCTCGACGTCGTGGCGCTCCGGTGCCCACTGCGCGACCAGCTCGGCCAGCTCGTGCCGGGGCAGCGGCTCCACCCGGGCGAAGCGCACGCCGCGGTGCCGGCGCAGCTCCCCGGTGAGCCCGAGCAGGTCGATCGGGACGCCACCGGCCGGGTCGTCGCGGTAGGTGCCGACCAGCAGCACCGGCGACGACGACAGCGCCGCCAGCAGGTAGGCGAACAGGTCGCGGGTGGAGCGGTCGGCGCGGTGCAGGTCGTCGACGACGAGCACCACCGGTGCCCGGCGGGCCGCCCGCTCGACGACGGCGGCCAGCTCGCCCAGCATCTCGACCCGCCCGGCCGGCCCGTCGGCGCGGTCCAGCCGGGACAGCGCGGCCGCGCACTCCCGGCCCAGCGCGCCGCGGGTGCGGGACTGCTCGCGCAGCGCGGACACGACCGGCCAGAACGGCGGGGCGTCGGCGATGTCCAACGCGCGGCCGGACAGCACGACCGCGCCGCCGCTCGTCGCGGTGCGGCCGAACTCCGACACCAGCCGGGTCTTGCCGACCCCCGCGTCGCCGCCGAGGAGCACGGCCGAGGCCCCGCCGGCGACGGCGTCACGCAGCGCGTCGGCGAGCAGGTCCAGCTCCGCGACTCGGCCGTGGAACACCTCGGCCGGGGTCTCCCTCACGCCCGGCCACGATAGTGACGGTGTCGTCACCGTTCCAGGGGTCCCGCGGCGACGGTGCGCCGGGCGAGCAGGATCGACAGCCAGGCGTGGATGCGGGCGTCGGGTTCGCAGCCCCGGCCGTCCCACGGGTGCAGTAGGTCGGCGTACCAGGAGGCCTCGGTGCGGGCGTCGTCGACGAGCTCGTCGCCGCCGCACAGGGCCAGCGCCATCTCGCAGGCGGCGCGCACACGCCACACCCAGAGCCGCTCGAACACCGTCACCTCGACACCGTCACGCCCGGGCACTCGTCGGGGCGGCGCCGGTGGTTACAGACGCGGCGTCACGATCCGGCGACCTCGATCACGACCTTGCCGACGGCCCCGCCGGAGCGCAGGTGCGCGACGGCGCCGGGGGCGTCGTCCAGCGACACGACCCGGTCGACGGTGGCACGCACCCGGCCGTCGCCGACCAGGCCGAGGACCGGCGTCAGCGCGGCGGCGACGGCGGCCCGCTCGTCGGCGGTGCGGACGCTGAAGGTGGTGCCGATCAGGCGGAGCCTGCGGAAGGACAGGGTGTTCAGGTCCAGTGTCGCCGTCGGCCCGGCGAGCCGGCCGATCTGCACGACGGTCCCGCCGATCCGCACGGCGGGCAGGGCGGCGGCCAGGTGGTCGCCGCCGACGAGGTCCAGCACGACGTCGACGGGCCTGTCGAGGTCGCCCAGCGCGTCGACCCCGACGAGCGGGACCGCCCCGGCGTCGATGAGCGCGGCGCGCTTGGCGGGCGAGGTCGTCGTCGCGAGGACCGGCGAGGCGCCCAGCGCGGCGGCGAGCCGGATCGCGACCTGGCCGACCCCGGTGCTGCCCCCGAGCACGAGGACGGCGCCGCCGTCGGCGCCGAACCCGGCCTGGGTGACCAGCGCGTCGTGCGCGGTCTCCAGCGCGACCGGCAGCGCGGCGGCGTCGGTCCAGGTCAGCCCGGACGGGACGGGCAGTGCGCGGCGGGCGTCGACGACGGCGTACTCGGCGAACGCGGCGGGCGTCGACGACGGCGTACTCGGCGAACGCGGCGGGCGCGGACGCGAACACCGGGTCCCCCGGCCCGCGGCCCGGGGCGCCGGTGACGCCCGGACCGGCGGCGACGACCTCACCGGCGAGCTCCATGCCCGCGGTGAAGGAACCGTCGTCGTCGGCGTGCGGGACGGGATAGCCGCCACCCAGCGCGAGCAGGTCGGCCCGGTTCACCCCGGCCGCCCGGACCCGCACGAGCAGCTCCCCCGGGCCCGGGACCGGGGTGTCGATCTCGTCGACCTCCCAGGTCCGGGCACCGGGACGGCCGCGCAGGGCCCGCATCACTTCTTCCGGGAGCGCTTCTCGCGGACCCGGACCGAGACGCGGATCGGCGTGCCGCCGAACCCGAACTCCTCGCGCAGCCGGCGCTCGACGAAGCGCCGGTAGCCCGCCTCGAGGAAGCCGCTGGTGAACAGCACGAACGTCGGCGGGCGGGTCTGCGCCTGCGTCGCGAACATGATCTTCGGCTGCTTGCCGCCGCGGACCGGCGGCGGGGTCGCGGCGACGAGGTCGTTGAGCCACTGGTTGAGCCGCCCGGTCGGCACCCGGGTGTCCCAGGACTCCAGCGCGCGGTTCAGCGCGGGCGCGATCCGCTGGGTCGACCGCCCGGTCAGCGCGGAGACGTTGACCCGCTCCGCCCAGCGCACGCTGATCAGGTCGCGCTCCAGCTCACGGGTGAGCTGGTGGCGGCGCTCCTCGTCGACCTTGTCCCACTTGTTGAACAGGATGACCAGGGCGCGCCCGGACTCCACCACCATCGTCAGGACCCGCTGGTCCTGCTCGGCGATCGGCTCGGAGGCGTCGATCAGCACCAGTGCGACCTCGGCGGACTCGATCGCGGAGCTGGTCCGCAGCGAGGCGTAGTACTCCATGCCCGAGGCCATCTTGACCCGCTTGCGCAGGCCGGCGGTGTCGACGAAACGGAACACCTGGCCGTCGAGCTCGACGAGGGAGTCGACCGGGTCGACGGTGGTGCCCGCGACGTCGTGGACGACCGACCGCTCCTCGCCCGCCAGCTTGTTCAGCAGGCTGGACTTGCCGACGTTCGGCTTACCGACGAGCGCGACGCGGCGCGGGCCGCCCCCGGAGGCACCGAAGTCGTCGCGCGGGGTCTCGGGGAGGATCTCCAGGATCGCGTCGAGCAGGTCACCGGAGCCGCGGCCGTGCAGGCCGGACACCGGGTGCGGCTCGCCGAGCCCGAGCCGCCACAGGTCGGCGGTGTCGGAGGTGAGCCGGTCGTCGTCGACCTTGGTGGCGCACAGCATCACCGGCACGTCGGCGCGGCGCAGGACCCGCGCGACGGCCTGGTCGGTCGCGGTGGCGCCGACCGAGGCGTCGACGACGAGCAGCACCGCGTCGGCGATGCGCATCGCGGTCTCGGCCTGGCGGGCGACGAAGCCCTGCAGGCCGGCGGCGTCGGGCTCCCAGCCACCGGTGTCCATCAGCTTGAACCGGCGGCCGTTCCACAGCGCGTCGTAGACGACGCGGTCGCGGGTCACCCCCGGCACGTCCTGCACGACCGCCTCGCGGCGGCCCAGCATCCGGTTGACCAGGGTGGACTTGCCGACGTTCGGGCGGCCGACGACGGCCAGGGTCGGGGTCGCCAGGATCTCGTCGGGGTCGATCCCGGCGGTGACGACACCGTCCTCGTCGACGGCGACGAACTCGGTCGGGTCCAGCCCGAGCCGGTCCATCTCGGCCCGGTCGGCCGCGTCACCGATCTCGACGCCGCTGTTGTACTCGCTCACTGCTCTCTCACGTCCCCGGCCGCGTCGGGCCGTGTCACTTGCCTGTGTTCGTTGTCCAGTTCGCGGACCAGTGTCCGCAGGGCCTCCGTGACCTCGGTGGTCGCGGCGGCCAGGCCGTCCCGTCCCGGCGCCGTCGGCGCCGGCAGCGGGTCGCCGACCAGCACGTCCACCCGGGGGCGGAGGCGGCGGGCCGCACCCGCCGGGCGGTGCGTGCCGCGCACCGCCACCGGGAGCAGCGGCGCCGATGCCGAGCGGGCCAGCCAGGCCGCGCCCTGCCGGGCCGCGGTGATCTCGCCGGTGCCGCGGGTGCCCTCCGGGAAGACGGCGACCATGCCGCCGTCGCGCAGGACCTCCAGCAGGGTCGTCAGCGGCCGCCGGTCGACGACGTCACGCCGCACCGGCACCTGCCCCAACCACCGCAGCAGCGTCCCCACGATCCCGGAGAACATCTCCGCCTTCACCAGGAACACCACACGGCGCCCGAACATGCCGAACAGCAGAGGTCCGTCGACGAACGCGCTGTGGTTCGCGACGAGCACCACCGGACCGGTCGCCGGGATCCGCTCCCGGTGCCGGATCCGCACCCGGAAGAACGGGACCCACAGCCAGGTGCCGATCCAGCGGCCGAGGTCGTGCAGCCACCCGAGAGCGTGCTCCGGCAGCGCACGCGCCCGGCTCACCCGTCCAGCCCCCGCGCGGCGACGAGCTCGCGCAGCTTCGCCAGCACCGCGTCCGCCGACAGGTGGTCGGTGTCGAGCACCAGCGCGTCCGCCGCCGCGTAGAGCGGGGAGACCCGCCGCGACGAGTCGAGCCGGTCCCGACGTTCGACGTCGGCGAGGGTGACGTGCAGGTCGGCCTTGCGGCCCGCCTTCTCGTCTTGCCGCCCGCGCCGCGCCGCGCGGACCTCCGGCGACGCCGTCAGGTAGACCTTGAGCGGCGCGTCCGGCACCACCACGGTACCGATGTCGCGCCCCTCGACGACCATCCCGCCGCCGCTCTCGACGGCCGCGCGGATCAGGGCGTGCTGGCGGGCGACCATCTCGGCCCGGACCTGCGGCACCGCGGAGACGGCCGAGACGAACCCGGTCACCTCGGGGCCGCGGATCGGGCCGGAGACGTCCTCGCCGTCCAGGGTGATCGTCGGGGCGGCCGGGTCGGTGCCCGACTCCAGACGGGCCCCGACGGCGGCGCGGGCGATCTCGTCCTCCGCCGCCCCCTCGCCCAGGCCGGCGCGCAGCGCGGCCAGCGTCGCGGCGCGGTACATGGCACCGGTGTCCAGATAGGCCGCCGAGCAGGCCTGCGCCAGCCGTCGGGAGACGGTCGACTTGCCCGTCCCGGACGGACCGTCCATCGCGACGACGCCCCGCAAGGCCACCTTGTTCCCCCACCGTGTTCGAGTTGCTGCGTCCGGCATTGTCGCCGGTCGGCCCCCGCCACGACGGGGCGGGGTGTCCTACTGGGGCAGATCGGTGCGCAGCGCCCGCGCCCCGTGCAGGTAGACGTGCCGCATCGCCGAGCGCGGCTTCGGGGTGTCGACGTGGGCGAGCAGCCGCAGCACCCGCGGCAGCGCGCCGGGCACCGACATCTCGGTGGCGCACATCAGCGGCACGTCGGTCAGCCCGAGCAGCCGTGCCGCGTACGCCGGGAACTCGGCGGTGAGGTCCGGGGTGGCGGTGAACCAGATCGAGATGATGTCGTCGGACACCAGCTCGTTGCGCTCCAGCACCGCGGTGACCAGCTCGGCGGAGCGGTCGAGGATCTGCTGGCGGTCGTCGGCGTCGACCTGGGTCGCGCCCCGCAGGGCCCGTACGGCCATCAGAGACCCACCGCCTTGTAGAGGGAGCCCACCTCGACGCGGTCGAGGGGACGCAGCTTGCCGGGACGCTGGTTGCCCAGGGCCACGGTCCCGACGTGGGTCCGGACCAGGCGCTGCACCGGGTGGCCGACCTCGGCGAGCATCCGGCGCACGATGTGCTTGCGGCCCTCGTGCAGGACCAGTTCCACCGTGGCCCGGCCGGGGAGGGCGTCGACGAGCTTGAACGAGTCGACGCGGGCGAGGCCGTCCTCCAGCTCGATGCCGTCGCGCAGCCGTCGCCCGAGGTCGCGGGCGATCTTGCCCTCGATCTCGGCGAGGTAGGTCTTGGGCACCTCGTAGGACGGGTGCATCAGCCGGTGGCCGAGCTCGCCGTCGTTGGTGAGCAGCAGCAGCCCCTCGGTCTCGGCGTCGAGCCGGCCGACGTGGAACAGCCGCTGCGCGGTGTTCATGATCTCGACGCGGTCGGCGAGCAGGTCCCCGACGCAGGGCCGGCCCAGGTCGTCGGACATCGTGGAGTGCAGCCCGAACGGCTTGTTCAGCGCCAGGTAGACCTGGTCGTCGCGCAGGGTGACCCGGGCGCCGTCGACGTGGACGACCGCGGTGTCCGGGTCGATCCGGCGGCCCTGCTCGCGGACGGTCTCGCCGTCGACCTGCACGCGTCCCTGCGCGATGAGGTCCTCGGCCGCGCGCCGGGAGGCGACGCCCGCGCGGGCCAGCACCTTCTGGAGCCGGACGCCGTCGGGGTCGTGTGTGTTGCTCATGGTGCCTAGCTTTCCAGGTCGTCGATCGCGTCGATGTCGGGCAGCAGCGGTGCCAGCGGGGGCAGCTCGGCCACGGAGGAGATCCCGAGCCGTTCGAGGAACAGCTCGGTCGTCCGGAACAGTGTCCCCCCTGTGTGTTCCTCGGTGCCGGCCTCCTCCACCAGTCCCCGGGTGAGCAGGGTGCGGAGCACGCCGTCGCAGTTGACGCCGCGGACCGCGGAGACCCGTGCACGGGTGACCGGCTGGCGGTAGGCGACGACGGCGAGGGTCTCCAGCGCGGCCCGGGTCAGCCGGGCGCGCTGGCCGTCCATCAGCATCTTCTCGACGTAGGGGGCGTAGCGGTCGCGGGTGTAGAACCGCCAGCCCTCCCCCGCGCGGCGCAGGTCGATGCCGCGCCGGTCGGCGGTGTAGGCCAGCGACATCCGGTGCAGCGTCTGCCGGATCCGCGACGGCGTCTGGTGCAGCGCCGTGGCCAGGGACGGCTCGTCGACGGGGGCGTCGACGACGAGCAGCAGCGCCTCCAGGGCGTGCTCGAGCTCGGTGTCGTCGGCGAGCTCGTGGAACTCGGGCTCCTCGGGTTCCGGCTCGTCCTGGGTTCCGGGTTCCTCTGTTCCAGGTTCCTCCGCTGGGGGGTCCTCGGCTCGGGGGTCCTCGACTCCGCGGGCCTTCAGGCCGGCCGGGCCCTCCGGCTCGGCTGCGTTCTCCGCCTCGGCCACGTTCTCCGGCCCGACCGCGGCGCCGGTCGTTCCGGTCCTCCCGGCTGCCGCCGTGTCACCGGTCCCCGGCCCCGGAGGCTCGGTCGCCGGGTCGAGGTGGCCGGAGCCGCGCCCGCCGGGGCGCTCGGACCGGTCGTCCTGGGCGGCGAGCGTTGCGAATGCGTCGTCGCGAGCACCGTTTCGCAGCGCTCGATGGTCCGCCGACGTGTCGGCGGTCGCGGCATCGCCGACGGCGGGGTCTCCGATCCCATCGAGATGCACGTTTCCGCCCTCGGCAGGGCCGGAACGTGCGTCTCGATGGCCCGGGCGGGGCGCCACCGGTGTGGCGGTGGCGGGCTCGGGCTGCTCCGAGGTGTGCGGCTCGGTCGCCCCGGTGGCCGCCGACTCCGTGCGGGCCGGGTCGGCCGCCCCAGGCTCGGCGTCGGCTGCGGGACCGGCGTCGGCGGCGGGCTCGGCACCCGCAGAGGGCTCGGCGCCGGTATCGGTGTGATGCGCCCCGGCTCGATCAACAGCGACGCCGTCGGCAGCCGCGCGATCGGCAACGACGCCATCGGCAACGACGCCATCCGCCGCGGCGCCATCGCTGTCGGCCGACGGGTCCATGTCGTCGGCGGGCTCCGCGGTCCGGGCGAGCTCGGCGTCGGCGGTGGTCGCGTCCTCGTCGGCCGCCGCGGGCGGGCCCTGCGGCTCCGGGGCGGCTCGGTCCTCCGCGCCCGGCGCGACCTGCGGCGACGCGGTGGCGTGCGGGCTGCGCGGCACCGTGCGGCCGATCAGGCGCAGCAGCTCGGACGGGTCCTCCGGGTCGTCGGAGCCCGGCCGGTCGTCCGGCTCAGTCACCGGTGGTTCCGGTCCTCTCGTCGTCGGGGTCGGGATGGAGCACGTGCAGACCGTCGAGGTCCGCGTCCGGGCCGACCGGATCCAGGTCCGGGTCGTCCGGGCGGTCGAGGTCGGAGTCCGGACCGCCGAGGTCGTCGAGGTCCGCGTCCGGGTCGTCCAGGTCCGTATCCGGATCGTCCAGGTCGGTATCCGGGTCGTCCAGGTCCGCGTCCCGAGCCTCCTGCGCCGCTCCGGAATCGGAGTCGGGATCGGAGTCGGCGGCGGGATCGGAGTCGGCGGCGGGGTCAGGGGCGGAGCCGGGGCCGGACGCGACCGACTCGTCGACGCGGTTCCTCTTCCGGCGGCGCCGGTTGCGCGCCCGGACCGCCTCCTCGGCGGCGGCGGCCTCGTCCTCCAGCGCGGCGGCGTAGGCGACCGGGTCGTCCTCGCGGTCCGCGGTCCAGGTGACCGTCAGGTCGGCGAACGCCTCCGGCTGCTCCAGTGCCACCGAGCGCTCCCGGTACAGCTCCAGCAGCGCCATGAACCGGGCGATGACCTCCAGCGTCGCGACGCAGTCGGCGGTCAGGTCGGCGAAGGTGGCCGTCCCGGCGAGCGCGAGGCGCTCCCGCAGGATCGCCGCGTGCTCGGGCACCGACACGTGCACCGCGTGCAGGTGGTCGACGCCGACCTCGTCGGGCGGGCGGGGCCGGAACACCGCGGCGGCGAGCTCGGCGAAGGCCTGCGCGTCGACGCCGAGCAGCACCTCGGGCAGCAGGTCGGCGTAGCGGTCCTCGATCGCGACCGAGCGCGGGAAGCGGCGCATCGCACCGTTCTCCAGCTCGACGAACAGCGCCGCGGCCTCCTTGTAGGCGCGGTACTGCAGCAGCCGGGCGAACAGCAGGTCACGGGCCTCGAGCAGGGCGAGGTCGTCCTCGTCGTCGACCTCGGCGCCGGGCACGAGCCGCGCGGCCTTCAGGTCCAGCAGGGTCGCCGCGACGACCAGGAACTCGGTGATCTCGTCGAGGTCGGCATCGTCGCCGAGGTCGGTGAGATGGGCGATGAAGTCGTCGGTGACCTTGTGCAGGGCCATCTCGGTGAGGTCGAGCTCGTGCTTGCCGATCAGCTGCAGCAGCAGGTCGAACGGGCCCTCGAAGTTGTACAGCCGGACGGTGAAGCGCCGGGTCCGCGGCGCGGCGACGTCGTTGTCGTCGAGACCGTCGCCCAGACCTTCGGGTGCACCGTCGGCGAGCAGCGTCACCGGGCGATGACCTCGCGGGCGAGCATCCGGTAGGCCTCCGCGGCGTACGACGTGGGCGCCCACGTCGTGATCGGCTCCCCGGCGACCGTGGTCTCCGGGAACTTGATCGTCCGGTTGATGACGGCGTCGAACACCTTGTCCCCGAACGCCTCCACCACGCGGTCGTGGACCTCACGGGTGTGCAGCGTGCGGGTGTCGAACATCGTCGGGAGCACGCCGAGCAGGCGCAGGTCCGGGTTGAGCCGCTCGGTGACCTTGTCGATGGTGTCCATCAGCAGCGCCACGCCGCGCAGCGAGAAGAACTCGCAGGCCAGCGGGATGAGGACCTCGTCGGCGCAGGCGAGCGCGTTGATCGTCAGCAGGCCCAGCGACGGCTGGCAGTCGATGAGGACGATGTCGTAGTCGGGCAGGAACCGCTTGAGGGCGCGGCCGAGTGCCTGCTCCCGGCCGACCTCGGTGACGAGCTGGACCTCGGCCGCCGACAGGTCGATGTTCGACGGCAGCAGGTCGAGGTTCTCGACGCCGGTGTCCTGGAGCACCTCGTCGGCCTCGACGCCGCGTTCCATCAGCAGGTTGTAGACGGTGGACTCCAGCTGGTGGGGCTGCACGCCGAGCCCCACCGACAGCGCGCCCTGCGGGTCGAAGTCGACGAGCAGGACCCTGCGGCCGTACTCGGCGAGCGCGGCCCCGAGGTTGATCGTCGACGTCGTCTTCCCGACGCCGCCCTTCTGGTTCGCCACCGCGATCACGCGCGCCGGGCCGTGCACCGACAGCGGCGCGGGCTCGGGAGCGCGCGCGCTGGTGGTCTGGGTGCCTCGCCCGTGATCCGGCGCCGGCTCGTCGCTCGGGTCGTCGAGCCTGCCCTGGGCCTCCGGCCGCGTCGGGTTCATGCGGTCTCCGGTCTCGTCGCGGGTACCGTGCCGGGTCTCGGGTCCCGGTCAGGGCCTGAGACCGCACTGCAGGAGATGTCCCCACGTGCGGCGACGTCCCCGTCGGGCCACGTCGCGGTATGGATTTCCAGGTCACCCTACCTGCGGGCGGGCGCCGTCCGGCCGACGGTGCGCCCCGGCGTGTCGCGCCTCAGCCGGCGGGCAGGACCGAGACCCCGCCCGCGCTGCTCTTCGCGGTGATCCGGTGGTCGGCACCGGGCTGGTCGGGGACCCCGACCTCGGTCGATCCGGCGGAGGTCTGGGCGTTCACCTCGTAGGCCGGACCCACCGGGACCCGGATCTCGATGCCGCCGGCGCTGGACTCCGCGGTCACGTCCGCGGCCGCCGCGGCGAAGGTCAGCTCGACCGCGCCGGCGCTGGACTTCGCCCGCACGTCGCCCGGTCCGGCACCGGTGACGCTGACCTCGCCCGCCGACGACGTCAGGTCCAGTGCCCCGGTCAGTCCCTGGACCTCGATGCCGCCCGCACGCAGGTCGACCAGCGCCGACGACGCGGCGGGCGCGGTCACCACGAGACCGGCCTGGCAGCGGTCGCTGCCCTGGTCCGGGCAGCGGACGGTGACCCGCAGGACGCCGCCGTCGACCTTCTGCTCGACCTGCGGGCGGGCGTCGCCGGTCCACCGCAGGTCCTGCTCGACCGACGCCTTCTCCCCCGCGACGAGGCGCAGCGCCCCGGCGTCGGAGTCGACCTCGACCCGGGTGACCGCCCCGTCGACGGGCTCGTTCACCGCCTGCTGCTGCTCCTGCCCGGCGGCGACACCACCGCATCCGGCCAGGAGGAGTCCCGCCACGACCGCCGTCACCCACGCTCCGTACCGCATGGGCCCCGGAACGTAGTCGTTCGTCGTCCCACGCCGAGCGCCGCCCCCGTGATCACCGCCGGGCGCGGGGGTGCGCGGTGGCGTAGACCTCGCGCAGCGTGTCGACGGTGACGTGGGTGTAGATCTGCGTGGTCGCGACGCTCGCGTGCCCGAGCAGCTCCTGCACCACCCGCACGTCGGCGCCGCCGGAGAGCAGGTGGGTGGCGAAGCAGTGCCGCAGGGTGTGCGGGGAGACCGCGGCGACGACGTCGCCGGGCAGCCCGGACGCCTCGGCGGCGGCGCGCAGGACGTGCCAGGCGCTCTGCCGGGACAGCCGGTTGCCGCGGGCGTTGAGCAGCAGCGCCGGGCTGCCCGTGCCCCGTCCGGCGAGGTCGGGCCGGGCCCGGACCCGGTAGGCGTCGACGGCGGCCAGCGCGGGGCGCCCGACCGGCACGATCCGCTGCTTGTTCCCCTTGCCGTGCAGCAGGATCGTCCGCGCGTCCGGGTCCAGGTCGTCGAGGTCGGCGCCGACGACCTCGGAGATCCGGGCGCCGGTGGAGTACAGCAGCTCCAGCAGGGCCCGGTCGCGCAGCCCGACCGGGCCGTCGGACACGCAGCCGGCGAGGAGCTGGTCGACCTGGTCGACCGACAGCGCGGACGGCAGCCGCGAGCCCAGTGCCGGCGGCGCCACACCGGCCGCGACGTCGGTCGGGGTGAGTCCCTCGTGCAGCGCGAACCGGTGCAGCCCGCGCACCGCGGCCAGCGCCCGCGCCGCCGAGGACGCGGCCAGTGGGCGCTCCCCCGTGCGCAGCGCCGTGACGAACGCGGCGACGTCGGCCTCGGCCACCTGGGTCAGCTCCGCGCGTCCCAGGTGGTCGAGGTGGTCGAGGTAGCGCCCGAGGTCGAGCCGGTAGGAGCGCAGGGTGTTCTGCGCCCGCCCCCGCTCGACGGCCAGGTGGTCCAGGTAGTCCTCGGCCACCCGGCGCACGGTAGGCACCGTCAGTCCCGCAGGGCCGGGACGACCTCGCGCTCGAACAGCTCGATGCCCGACCGGTCGTAGGCGGCCTCGGGGAAGTAGAAGATGCCGTAGCCCATGCCGACGGCCTGCAGCGCGGAGAGCTTCTCCACGATCTGCTCCGGGGTCCCGACACCGGGCATCCCGCGGAACGCACCCAGCGCGCGCTGGGCCTTCTCCGCACCGACGATCGGCTCCAGCCGGGCGACGAGCCGGGCGAGCCGCTCCTCCACCTCGGCCTCGGTGTGCCCGATCGCGACGTTGTAGTTGGCCGAGCGGACGATGGCGTCGTAGTCGGTGCCGACGTCGCGGCAGTGGTCGGCGAGCAGCGCCGACTTGTGCCGGAAGCCGTCGAGGGTGCCGTCGAAGTTGGTGTACTGCGCGTACTTCGCGGCGATCTTGAGGGTCACCTTCTCGCCGCCGCCGGCGATCCACAGCGGGATGCCGCCGTCCTGGAGCGGGCGGGGCGCGACGATGGCGTCGTCGACGGTGTAGTGCTTCCCGTGCAGGGTGGCCCGGCCCTCGCGCCAGGCCTGGGCGAAGATCTGCACGCCCTCGTCGAGCATGCCGAGCCGCTCGCCGGGCCGGGGGAAGCCGTAGCCGTAGGCGCGCCACTCGTGCTCGTACCAGCCGCCGCCGATGCCCATCTCGACGCGGCCCTTGGAGATGACGTCGGTGGTGGCGGCGACCTTCGCCAGGTACGCGGGGTTGCGGTAGGCCATGCAGGTGCACATCTGGCCCAGCCGCACCCGCTCGGTCGTCGCGGCGAAGGCGGCCATCAGGCTCCACGCCTCGTGGCAGGCCTCGTCGGTGGGCGCGGGGACGGTGTGGAAGTGGTCGTAGACCCAGACCGACTCCCAGACGTCGCCGCGGTCGGCGTGCTCGGCGAGGCCGCGCATCACGTCCCACTGGGCGGCGGGGTCGATGCCGACGAGGTCGAGACGCCAGCCCTGGGGCACGAAGAGTCCGAAACGCATGCGCCGAGCCTAGGACGGCCGTCGCGCGGTGGCCCGTAAGGGCAGTCTGCACAGTGGTCGGCCCCGGACCGGGCACATCGCCCCGTGACCGGGCTCTGACCTGCACCTACCGTTCCCGCAACCAGCCGAGAGGAGACCGAGATGAGCGGTGGGGTCGGTACGGACGACTACGCCCTGACCAGGGTTCCGGAGCACGCCCGGTACTCGTGGTGGAGCGTGGCGGTACAGCGGTTCGGGCAGGTGTCGGCCCTGAGCCAGTTCCTGCTCGGCTCGACACTCGGGTTCGGGATGGGGTTCTGGGACGCCTTCCTCGCCTTCACCCTCGGCGCGGTGATCCTGGAGCTGGTCTCGATCGGCGTCGGGATCATCGGCTGCAAGGAGGGGCTGAACACCTCGCTGCTGGCCCGCTGGACCGGCTTCGGCCACGGCGGCAGCGCGCTGATCGGCGTCGCGATCGGGGTGAGCCTCGTCGGCTGGTTCGGCGTGCAGTCCGGGGTCTCGGCCGAGGGCCTGGTCACGCTGATCGGCGGGCTGCCGGTCTGGGCGTGGTCGCTGGTGTTCGGCCTGGTCGTCACCATGATCGTGCTGTGGGGCTTCGGCTCGATGCAGTGGGTCGCCTACATCACCGTGCCGGCGTTCCTGGTGCTGGTCGGCTGGTCGATCGGCAGCGCCCTGCTCGGCCACGACGTCGGCGCGCTCATGGCGAGCCCGCCGCCGGGGCCGTCGATCTCGCTGGTCGAGGGCACGACGCTGGTCGCGGGCGGCTTCATCGTCGGGGCGATCATCACCCCGGACATGACCCGGTTCAACCGGACCTCCGCCGACGTGGTCAAGCAGACCGTCGTCGGGTTCACCCTCGGCGAGTACGTGATCGGCATGTCCGGTGTGCTGCTGGCGCACGCCATCCGCTCCGACGACATCATCACCATCGTCACGTCGTCGGTCGGCTGGGTCGGGACGCTGATCATCATCCTCGGCACCCTCAAGATCAACGATTGGAACCTCTACTCGTCCGGGCTGGGCGTGGTGAACTTCGCGGGCACCGTGCTCGGGCGCACCGTGAGCCGCCCGATGGTCACCCTCGCGCTCGGCGTGGTCGGCTCGCTGCTGGCCGCGGGCGGCATCCTCGACCTGTTCACCGGGTTCCTGTCGGTGCTGGGCGTGGTGTTCCCGCCGATCGCCGGGATCATGGTCGCCGAGTACTTCGTGGTGAAGCGCTGGCGCGGTGACCTGGAGGCGGCGCGGGCCACCGGTGCGCTGCCCGCCACCTCGCCGACCTGGGTCCCGGCGACGCTGGTCATCTGGGCCGCGTCGGCCCTGCTCGGCGGTCTCGTCGACGCCGGTCTGCCCAGCGTGAACTCGATCGTGGCGGCCTTCGTGCTCTACGTCGTCGCCGGGCGGCTCGGGCTGCTCCGCGGGATCGGCGTCAGCCGCACCGAGCAGCCGGACCGGGCCGCGGCCCCCGCCGTCACGTCCTGACCCGCACTCCGCGCCGCCCGCCCGTCACGTCACGGGCGGGCGGCGCGGCACCACCGAAGGAGCACTCCATGCGCATCGGCATCGACGTCGGCGGCACCAACACCGACGCCGTCCTGCTCGACGACGCCCCGTCCGGCGGTGTCCGGGTGCTGGCCGCCGTCAAGTCCGCGACCACCGACGACGTCACCTCCGGCATCGTCGGCGCGCTCACCGGGCTGCAGGCCGACCACCCGTTCTCCCCCGCCGACGTCGACGCCGTGATGATCGGGACGACGCACTTCGTCAACGCCCTGGTCGAGGCCCGCCGGCTCGCCCCCACCGCCGCGCTGCGCCTAGGCCTGCCCGCCACCGCGGCGCTGCCGCCGATGGTCGACTGGCCGCAGCGGCTGGTCGACGCGATCGCCGGGCGCGGCTACCTCGCCCACGGCGGCCACGAGTTCGACGGCCGCCGCATCTCCCCGCTCGACCCGGACGAGCTGCGCCGCCACGCCGCGGACATGGCCGCCCACGGCGTCCGCTCGGTCGCGATCTCCTCGGTGTTCTCCCCGGTGACCAGCGAGTGCGAGCTGGCCGCCGCGGAGATCATCGCCGAGGAGCTGGGCCCGGACGTGCCGATCTCGCTGTCCCACGAGATCGGGCGGGTCGGGCTGCTGGAACGGGAGAACGCGACGATCGTCAACGCCGCGCTGCGCGAGCTCGCCGCGCACATCGTCGACGCGCTCGCCGGGGCGGTGCAGGGCCAGGGCATCACCGCGCCGCTGTACCTGTCGCAGAACGACGGCACCCTGATGGACGTCGGCTACACCCGTCGCTACCCGGTGGCGACGTTCGCCTCCGGTCCGACGAACTCGATGCGCGGCGCCGCCGTGCTGTCCGGGCTGGGCACCTGCGCGGTCGTCGACGTCGGCGGCACCACCTCCGACGTGGGCGTGCTGACCGCGGGCTTCCCGCGCGAGGCCGCCGTCGAGGTCAGCGTGGCCGGGGTGCGCACCAACTTCCGGATGCCCGACGTGCTCAGCGTCGGCATCGGCGGCGGCTCCCTGGTCCGCACCGGCTCCCCCGAGCGGTCCGGCGGGCCCACCGTCGGCCCGGACTCGGTCGGCTACCGGCTCACCGAGCGGGCGCTGGTGTTCGGCGGCGACACCCTGACCGCGACCGACATCGCCGTCGCGGCGGGCCGGGCCGACATCGGCGACGGCTCCCTGGTCGCCGGGCTGTCCCGGGAGCTGGTGACCGCGGCGCTGGACCGGATCGCCTCCGACGTCGCCGACGTCGTGGACCGGATGCGGATCTCCGCCGACCCGCTGCCGGTGGTCGCCGTCGGCGGTGGGTCGGTGCTGCTGCCCGAGGCGTTCCCCGGGCTGGGCGCGGTGCACCGCCCGGAGAACTTCGCCGTCGCCAACGCCATCGGCGCGGCGATCGCGCAGGTCGGCGGCGAGGTCGACCGGGTGTACGCGATCGAGCCCGGCCGCCGCGACGCCGTCGTCGACGCCGCCAAGCAGGAGGCCGTGGACCGTGCGGTCGCCTCCGGCGCGGACCCCGACTCGGTCGCGCTCGTCGACTTCGACGAGGTCCCCATCCCCTACCTGCCCGGCAACGCGACCCGCATCCGCGCGAAGGCGGTCGGCGACCTGCGCCTGGAGCGGACGGTGGCCCGGTGACGGCGATGCTGACCGCCGACGACCTGCCCGCACTGGCCCGCGGCGCGGCGCTGCTGGGGACCGGTGGTGGCGGCGACCCCTACCTGGGACGGCTGCTGGCCGAGCGGGCGCTGCGCGAGCACGGACCGGTGCCGCTCGTCGACCCCGCCGACCTGCCCGACGACGCCGCCGTGTTCGTCGTCGCGCAGATGGGGGCGCCGACGGTGAGCGTGGAGAAGCTGCCCGCCTACGACGAGATCGGTCGCGCGGTCACCGCGCTCGCCGCGCACCTGGGGGTCACGCCCACCCACGTGGCGTGCATCGAGGCCGGTGGCATCAACTCCACGATCCCGGTGGCCGGTGCGGCGATGCTCGGGCTGCCCCTGGTCGACGGCGACGGCATGGGCCGCGCGTTCCCCGAGCTGCAGATGGTGCTGCCCGGCATCGCCGGCGTCCCCGCCACCCCGATGTCGATCACCGACGAGCAGGGCAACACCGGCATCCTGGACTGCCCGACCGCGAAGTGGGCCGAGGACCTCGCCCGCTGCATGACCATCACCATGGGCTGCACCGCGATCATCTCGAACTACCCGATGAACGGCGCCCGGGCGCGGGAGACGATGATCCGCGGCACCCTCGGGCTCTGCGTGCGGATCGGGCGCGCCATCGCCGGTGCCCGGGCCGGGTTCACCGACCCGGTCGCGGCGGCCGCCGCCGAGGTCGGCGGACGCGTCGTGCACACCGGGAAGGTCGTCGACGTCGAGCGGCGCACCACCACCGGGTTCGCCCGTGGGACGGCGACGCTGTCCGGCGGCTGCGTCCTGCGGTTCCAGAACGAGCACCTGATCACCGAGGTCGACGGCACGACCGTCGTCACCACCCCGGACCTGATCATGGTGCTGGACACCGCGACGGGGGAGCCGGTGACCACCGAGGCGCTGCGCTTCGGGCACCGGGTCAGCGTGCTGGCCGCCCCCGCGGACCCGCGCTGGCACACCCCGGAGGCGATCGCCGTCGTCGGACCGCGGTACTTCGGCTACGACACCGACCCCGTGCGGGTCCACGACACCGTGACGGACGGAGCGCCGGTATGAGCTGGACCCTGACCCCGGACGACCTGCCCGACCTCGCCCGCGGCGCCGCGCTGCTCGGCACCGGCGGCGGCGGGGACCCCTACATCGGGCGGCTCATGGTGGAGCAGGCGATGCGCGATCACGGACCGGTCACCGTGCTCGACCCGGCCGACCCCGCCGACCTGCCCGACGACCTGTTCGTCATCGCGACGGCGATGATGGGCGCGCCCACGGTGATGATCGAGAAGATCCCCCGCGGCGACGAGCCGGTGCTCGCCCTGCGCCGCCTGGAGCAGCACCTCGGGCGCACCGCCGACGCGACCATCCCGATGGAGTGCGGCGGCATCAACTCGATGATCCCGCTGCTCGTCGCGGCCCGGACCGGGCTTCCGGTGATCGACGGCGACGGGATGGGCCGGGCGTTCCCGGAGCTGCAGATGGAGACCTTCGGGGTGTACGGCGTGTCCGGGTCCCCGATGGTCGTCGCCGGGGACCACGGCGAGTCGGTGCTCATCGACACCGGCACCGACAACCACCGCATGGAGCACCTGGCGCGCGGCGCCGCCATCCGGATGGGCGGGTCGGCGCTGATCGCGGAGTACCCGATGTCCGGCGCGGACGTGCGCCGCACCGCGATCCCGCACACCCTCACCCTGGCGCTGCGGCTGGGCCGGGCGATCCGGGAGGCCCGCGAGCAGCTGGGCGACCCGGTCGGGGCGATCGCCGACACCCTCGCCCCGACCCTGTACCGGCACCTGCGGGTGCTGTTCGCCGGCAAGGTCTCCGACGTCGAGCGGCGCACCGTCGACGGGTTCGCCCGCGGCACCGCGCGGTTCACCGCGTTCGACGGCGGCTCCGAGCTCCGCACCGTCTTCCAGAACGAGACCCTGGTCGCGACCGTCGACGACACCACCGTCGCGGTCGTCCCGGACCTCATCTGCGTGCTGGAGGCCGAGTCCGGGGAGCCGATCACCACCGAGGCGCTGCGCTACGGCCAGCGCGTCGTCGTGGTCGGGATCTCGACGCCGGACATGATGCGCACGCCGGAGGCCCTCGCGGTGTTCGGGCCGGCCTGCTTCGGGCTGGACGTGCCGTTCGTGCCGCTGGAGACCGCCGTCCCGCGGGGAGCGGGCGCCGCGGACCGGGTCTGACCTGGCAGCATCCCCGTCGTGGAGGTGACCGCAGGCGACGTCGACGCCCTCGTCACGGGGGTGCTGCTGCTGGGCTCCGGCGGGGGTGGCGACGCCCGGGTGTACGCCCACGTGCTGCGCTCGGTGCTGGCGGCGGGCCCGGTCCGGCTGCGCTCCCCCGCCGAGCTCGGCGACGCCCCGGTGCTGCCGGTCGGGATGCTCGGCGGCACCCGGGTGCTGGGCGAGAAGCTGCCCTCGGGCGACGAGCTGCCCGCGGCCGTGCGCGCGCTGGTCCGCTGGACCGGGGTCGAGCCGGCCGCGGTCATGCCGTTCGAGGCGGCCGGCCTGAACGGGGTGCTGCCGCTGCCGCTGGCCCACCAGCTGGGGCTGCCGCTGGTCGACGCCGACCTGATGGGGCGCGCGCTGCCCCGGGTCGACCAGCTGACCCGGGTCGTCGCCGGGGGTGCGGTGACGCCGATGGCGCTGGCCGAGCCGGCCGGGCAGACCGTCGTCGTCGACGGTGGGGACCCGGTGTCGACCGAGCTGACCGTGCGGGCGTTCGTCGCCCAGGCGGGCGGCTGGGCCGGGGCCGTGATGGCGCCGGCACCGGCCTCGGCCGCGCTCGGCGACGCCTGCCTGGGCACGCTGGGCCGCGCGCTGGGGCTGGGCCGCGCGCACGCCGGGCTCGGTGACACCCCGGCACCGGCCCGGGTCGCCGACGCGCTCGGCGGGCACCCGGTCGGCGGCGGCCGGGTGGTGGACGTGCGCCGCTCCCCCGTCGGCCGGTTCGGGCGGGCCGCGGTCACCGTCGACGCGCCCGGCACCGGGGTCCTGCGGATCGAGGCGGAGAACGAGTACCTGCTGGTGCTCGCCGACGGGGAGCCGGTGGCCGCGTCGCCGGAGGTGATCGTGCTGCTGGACCGTCGCTCGGCCGCGCCGATCGCCGCCGACGCCGTCCGCTCCGGCGACGACGTGCTGGTCCTGGTGCTGCCCGCCCCGCCGTGGTGGGCGTCCCGTCCCGACGCCGCCGTCCACGTCGGCCCGCAGGCGTTCGGCCTGGGACCGGCTGCGACGGCTCCACACGCGGCGCCGTCCGTCCCCGCGCCGTCCAGCCCCGCGGCGGCCCACCCCGGACCGGAGGCACGACGGTGACCGGCGGGCTGCGGCTGTCCGGGCTGCTCGCCCACCCCGACTGGGCCGCGGTGACCACCCTGGGCGGGCCCGCACCGGACGCGGCGGGCATCGAGCGGGTGGTGACCGTCGCCGACCTGCACGCCGACCCGGGCGACGCACGGGCGGCGCTGCTGACGGTCGCGGTGTCCGCGCCGCGCGAGGACTGGCACCTGGACGTGCTGCTGCGCCGCGCCGTCGCGGCCGGGGCCGCCGCGGTGCTGCTCGCCGGGGACGATCCGCTGCACCCGGCGAGCCGGCTGCTCGCCGGGCGGATCGGGCTGCCGGTGCTCGGCGCCCCGGACGCGCTGGCCGCCGCGCTGACCGCGACCCGGCTGCTGCAGGAACCCGACCAGGTGGTCGCGGCACTCGTCGGGCGGACGGCGACCGTGTGCGGGGTCCCGCACGGCGGCGTCGACGACCTCGTCGCGGACCTCGCCCGGACCTGGCGACGCCCGGTGTGGCTGCTCGACCCGGGCGGCTCGGTCGTCGCGGGTGCGGACGCGACGGGCTCGGCGACCCCGCCGCCCGTTCCCGGGGCGGCACTGCTGGAGGTGACGTTCGGGCCGGGCCCGCCGGACGGCCGCCTGGCCGTCGCGGAGCCGGAGGGTGTGCCCGCCGAGACCGCCGCGCTGCGGGCGGCGCTGGCGGTCGCCGCGAACTCGGTGCGGCAGCGCCTCGCCGAGCAGCGGCTCACCGTGGAGCGCGACGCGCGGCTGCGCACGGCGCTGCTCGCCGAGATCCTGCAGGCCGGGGACCCGCTCCCCGCCGGGCTGCGGCGGCGCGCGCTCGACGCGGGCTGGTCGCTGGACGGCTGGCACGCTGGCCTGCGGATCGACGTGCCGTCCTCGGTGGACGTCGTCGCCGCCCGGGAGCAGGTGCTGCGGGCGGTGGAGACGGCGCGGCTGCGGGCGGTCGTCGTCGAGCAGGGGCCGGGGTGGAGCGCCTGGACGACGTTCGACCACGAGCCCACCGCCGGTGAGCTGCAGCAGCACGCGACGGCCGCGCGGCGCACCCAGTGGCTGCTGCGCGAGTCCCTGCCGACCTCGACCGGGGTGGGCCGGGTGCACCGCGGTGCGGGCGGGCTGGCCCGCACCCTCGGCGAGGCCGGGGACGCGGCCCGGCTGGCGGCCGAACGCACCACCAGCGGCCGGTTCGTCCACGTCGACCGGCTCGGCCTGGGGGCGCTGCTGCTGGCCTGGACCCGTACCGACACGTTCCTGCCCGCCGCCCGGTCGATGCTGGAACCGTTGCAGGGCAGGCCCGGGGACCTGCTGACGACGCTGACCGCCTACCTGGACGCCGAGTCGTCGCTGACCGAGACCGCGGCGGTGCTCGGGGTGCACCGCAACACCGTCGCGACCCGGATCGAACGGGTACGCCACGTGCTCGGCGTCGACCTCGCCGACCCGGACGAGCGCCTCGCCCTGCATCTCGCGTGTCGCAGCGTGCTGTTCCACAGCTGAACGCGGCTACGGTCGGGGTATGAGCGCGGACCCGATCGGCTACGCCGAGCAGGAGGAGACGGTGCGGGCGCTGTCCCGCCACTACACGGGCGGGGCGCTGGACGTCGACGCGTTCGACGCGCGGGTGCGCCGGGCCCGGGCGGCGACGACGCGGTCGGAGCTGGCGGCCCTGTTCACCGACCTGCCCGAGCCGCACCCGGCGTCGCTCACCGGGGTGCCGACGGACCCGTCCGCCGCCGGCGACGACCCGAGCGGTGGTCCCGCCGGTGCGGATCCCGCGACCACCGGTCCCACCGCCACCGGTCCGACCGCGGCGGATGCCGCCGCCCCAGGTCCGGCCACCACCGGCGCGACCGCGCGCACCGGGACGTCCACCGGCACCGGCTCCCCGGGCGCCCACGACGACGGGCACGACGGTGACGCCGAGCGCACCGCGCGCTTCGCGGTCCCCGGCCCGACCCGGGCCACCCCGTACCCGGATCCGTCGGGTCACCCCGCGGCGGGCCCCTACCCGGACCCGTCGCCGACGACCGCGGGGCCCCGCCCGCCGTGGCCGGCCCCCGGGACGCCCGGCTACCCGGGCGCGGGGTACCCCGGCGGGACGTACCCGTCCGGGCCGTACCCGGACGTCGGCCCCGCGGGCATGTCCCCCGGCGGCGGGTTCCCCGGCGGGCCGGCGTGGGCCGCCGGGGCGCCGAGCTGGGCGTCCGGGCAGCAGCACCCGGGCGCGGCCTACCCGCCGCACCCCGGGCCCCCGTCCTACGGGCCCTACGGCTACGACCCGTCCGCGCCGTACGGCCGCGAGCCCTACTCGGGGCTGCCGTACTCGGACAAGCAGAAGATCGTCGCGGGGTTGCTGCAGCTGTTCCTGCCGTTCGGCATCGGCCGGTTCTACTCGGGCCACACCGGTCTGGCCGTCGCGCAGCTGCTGGTCACGTTCCTGACCTTCGGGATCGGTGCGATCTGGTCGTTCGTCGACGGGATCGTGGTGCTCGCCGGGTCGCCCCGGGACCCGGAGGGACGCCCGCTGCGGCCCTGACCACCGCCCGGCGCGGTCGCCCGTCGGCGCGGCCGGGCGGACACCCGTCGGCCCGGCGGACCGTCTCCCGGCGACCCGGCGCGGTCACCCGTCGCCGCCGCCCGCGGTCACCCGTCGCCGCGGCGGAGGATCACTCGTCGGCGCGGCGGGCGAAGCGGAACGGGCGGTCGGCCCACTCGGCGTCGACCGGGCGCGGGTCGAACTCCCCGGCCAGCACCGCGCGGGCCGCGAGCAGCCCGGCGCAGGACACCGCGTTGACGATCTCGCCGGAGAACACCATCCCGACGGCCTCGGCGATCGGGATCCAGCGCAGCTCCAGGTCGGCCTCCTCGTCGTCGCCCAGGTCGGGGCGGGGCTTCTCGACGAGCTCGCGCGCCAGGAAGATGCGGACCGACTCGTCGGAGAACCCGGGTGAGGGCACGACGTCGAGCAGCACCGACCAGTCCGACGCGGACAGCCCGGCCTCCTCGGTCAGCTCCCGGTCGGCGGTGACCGCGGGGTCCTCCCCCGCCACGTCGAGCAGGCCGGCGGGGAGCTCCCACAGCCGTCGCCGGACGGCGTGGCGGTACTGGTGCAGCATCCGGACCCGCCCGGCCTCGTCCACCGCGACGACGGCGACCGCCCCCGGGTGCTCCAGGATCTCGCGGGTCGCGACCCGGCCGCCGGGCATGACGACGCGGTCCGACCGCAGCGCCATGACGCGGCCGGAGTAGATGTCGGTGGCCGAGCGGACCGGGAAGTCGTGCTCACCGGGGCGGGTCACCGGGTCACCGCCCGGCGGGTGCGCAGTTCGATCACCCGTCGGACAGTAGTCGCC
Organism: Pseudonocardia sp. TMWB2A; assembly: GCF_017312135.1. Taxonomy (NCBI): domain Bacteria; kingdom Bacillati; phylum Actinomycetota; class Actinomycetes; order Pseudonocardiales; family Pseudonocardiaceae; genus Pseudonocardia; species Pseudonocardia sp. TMWB2A. The sequence continues at coordinate 3,095,692 of NZ_QKQY01000002.1, read as the reverse complement.
GGGCCCGGCCCGTGCGGGGCGCGCGGGCCGTGCGGGCCGCGTGCCGCGCCCGGCGGCAGGGCCCCGGGCCGCCGTGCCGGACCGGGCCACCGTCGGCGGCCCGGTCCGGTCGGGGTCAGCGGGCGGAGGTGCTCTCGGCCCGGGCCACGCCGTTGCCGCCCGCAGCGACGGCGACGTCGTCGCCCTCGACCGTCTCGGCGTCGTCGGCGTCGGTGTTGTCCCGGCCGGGCAGGTGCACCGGCAGCCGGTCCTCGGCCCGGTAGCGCAGCGCCGCCTTCACGAACGCCGCGAACAGCGGGTGCGGCCGGGTCGGGCGGCTCTTGAGCTCGGGGTGCGCCTGGGTCCCGACGAAGAACGGGTGCTGCGACGACGGCAGCTCCACGAACTCGACCAGCGTCCCGTCCGGGGAGGTCCCGAACACCAGGCCCGCCTCGGTGAGCTGCTGGCGGTAGGCGTTGTTGACCTCGAAGCGGTGCCGGTGCCGCTCGGAGATCTCGCGCGACCCGTAGGCCTTCGCCGCGACCGAGCCGGGCTGCAGCACCGCCGGGTAGGCACCCAGGCGCATGGTGCCGCCCATGTCCCGCTCGCCCGCGACGACGTCGCGCTGGGTCGCCATCGTCGAGATCACCGGGTGCGCGGTCTCCGGGTCGAACTCGGTCGAGCTGGCGTCCTCCAGGCCGGCGACGGTGCGCGCGGTCTCGATGACCATGCACTGCAGGCCCAGGCACAGCCCCAGGGTGGGGATGCGCCGGGTGCGGGCGTGGGTGATCGCGCCGAGCTTGCCCTCGATGCCGCGGATGCCGAAGCCGCCGGGGATGAGCACTCCGTCGACGCCGTCGAGCGCCTCGGCCGCACCGGCCGGGGTCTCGCAGGAGTCCGAGGGCACCCAGCGGATCGCGACCTTGGCGTGGTGGGCGAAGCCGCCGGCCCGCAGCGCCTCGGTGACCGAGAGGTAGGCGTCGGGCAGGTCGACGTACTTGCCGACCAGCGCGATCGTCGCGGTCTCCCGCGGGTGGTGGACGCGGTCGAGCAGGTCACCCCACACGGTCCAGTCGACGTCGCGGAACGGCAGCCCGAGCCGGCGCACGACGTAGGCGTCGAGGCCCTCGCCGTGCAGCACCTTCGGGATGTCGTAGATCGACGGGGCGTCCGGGCACGCGGCGACGCCGTCGAGCTCGATGTCGCACATCAGCGAGATCTTGCGCTTCATGCCCTCGGGGATCTCCCGGTCGGCACGCAGGACCACCGCGTCGGGCTGGATGCCGATGTTGCGCAGCGCCGCGACGGAGTGCTGGGTCGGCTTGGTCTTCAGCTCGCCCGACGGCGCCAGGTACGGCACCAGCGACACGTGCAGGAAGAAGCAGTTGTCCCGGCCGACCTCGTGGCGGACCTGGCGGGCGGCCTCGACGAACGGCAGCGACTCGATGTCGCCGATGGTGCCGCCGACCTCGGTGATGACGACGTCGGGGGCCAGGCCCTCGGCGTCGGGCTCGGCCATCGCGAGGACGCGGTCCTTGATCTCGTTGGTGATGTGCGGGATGACCTGGACGGTGTCACCGAGGTACTCGCCGCGGCGCTCCTTGGCGATGACCTCGGAGTAGACCTGGCCGGTGGTGACGTTGGCCCGCCCGGCGAGGTCGCGGTCCAGGAACCGCTCGTAGTGGCCGACGTCGAGGTCGGTCTCGGCACCGTCCTCGGTGACGAAGACCTCGCCGTGCTGGAACGGGTTCATCGTCCCGGGGTCGACGTTCAAGTAGGGGTCGAGCTTCTGCATGGTGACGCGAAGCCCGCGCGCGGTGAGCAACTGACCGAGACTGGAGGCGGTCAGGCCCTTACCCAGCGAGGACGCGACCCCACCGGTGACGAAGAGATGACGGGTGGCGCGAGTCTGCACGGAGTTTCAGCCTACCGATCGGTCAAGGGGCGGCGGGAACCGGCCCCACCGTTCCGGCCCCGGAACCGTAGCGGCCGGTGCCTCCTGCCTGTCGTTCGGCGAGCGCGAGCACGGTCGCGACCCGCCCGGCACCGGTGCCGACGCCGTCGACGGTGGCGAGCCGGCCCACCGGACCGGCCCCGGCCGCGCGGGCGGCGGCGACGGCCGAACCGTCCGCGGCGTCCCGCCCGGCCAGCACGGCCCCCGCACCACGACGGTCCAGCTCGGCGGCCAGTGCCGCGGCGGTGGACGCCGAGGCGCCGGCGTCCACACCGGAGTACGCGGCCCCGGTGACGACGACGGCCACCCGTCCGGCCGCGGGCCTGCCCTGCGGGGCCTCGGCGAAGCCGCCACCGGCGAGCCCGGCGAGCACCGCGCCGGCCCCGTCCGGGTCGGGTGCGGGGCCGTCGGGCGGGGCCAGCAGCGCGGAGCCGAGCAGCCCCCCGGCGAGCGCACCGGCGTCGGTGGCCGTGGGGAGCTGCGCCCCCGACGGCAGCAGCCGCGCGGACAGGTCGCGCAGCTGGTCGGCGCGGGCCGGGTCGGTGACGGCCGGGGTGAGCACGACCTCCCCCGCGACGCTGCCCCCCGCGGCGACGACGAGCTCGGCGACCGCGCGCGTGTCGGCCGGGTCGGCACCGAGCGCGACGACGGTCACGGGCACCCCGGTGAGCGCCCCGCGCACCAGGTCCGGCCCGACGCGGCCCGCGAACTCGTCACTGGCGTGCAGCTGCGCGGCCAGGGTGTCGCGTTCGACGCTCAGCCGGGCGGTCTCGCCCGTGTCCGTCCCCGAGGCCGCGACGTCGGCGATGCGCTGCGGCAGACCGACGACGGCGAGGACGAACCCGGCCGCGAGGGCCAGCACGAACACCGCGACCAGGGCGATGCGGTGGTGGCGCCGCGAGATCACGCCGGGAACCATCCGGCGACCAGGGCCCGCACGCTCTCCAGCACGCCACGCATCCACTCCAGCACCGCGGGGCCGCCGCCGGACACGAGCACGGCGACGACGACCGCGACCACCGCGGCCGCGATGAGCAGCAGCAGCGGCGCGAACGAGGTCCGGCTCCGGTACATCTGGGCGATCATCGCGCCGTCGACGACGCTGCCCCCGGCCTGCAGCCGGGTCAGGAACGTCGAGGCGTTGCTGCCGGACCGCCCGCGGTCGAGGAACTCCCCCATCGACGCCGACAGCCCGACCGTGACGATCATCGAGGCGCCGCGGTGGTGGGCGAGCAGCAGGGCGAGGTCCTCGGGGTTGGCCATCGACGGGAACGTGACGGCGCTGGCACCCAGGTCCTGCACCCGGTGCAGCCCCGGGGCGTGCCCGTCGGGGAAGGCCGGGACGACGACGTCGGCGCCGCTGGTCAGCGCCTGGTTCGACACCTCGGACGGGTCGGCGACGATGAGGTCCGGGCGGTGGCGCGCGTTGAGCAGCGCGTCCGCTCCCGCCCCGACGCCGACGAGCACCGGCCGGTACTCCTTGATGTAGGCCTTGAGCCGCTTCAGCACGGCGAGGTGCTCGAACCCGGCGGCGACGACGAGCACCGGCCGCCCGTCGAGGGCGACGTCGACCTCGGGGACGCCGTGCCCGTCGAGGAGCAGCGAGCGCTCGCGGCGCATGAACTCGATGGTGTTCGCGGCGAACGCCTCGAGCTGGTGGGTCAGGCCCTGCTTGGCCTCGTCCAGGGCGTCGGCGACGGTGTCCTCGGTCTGCTCGCGGCCCTCGCACAGCGGCTGCTCGCCGGTGTAGAGGACGCCGTCGTGCAGCCGCACCCGGATGCCGTCCTTGACCGCGCGCAGGGTGTCGGGACCGCAGTCGTCGACGAGCGGGATGCCCGCCTCCACGAGCACCTGCGGGCCGAGGTTCGGGAACCGGCCGGAGATCGACGGGGCGGCGTTGACGACCGCGGCGACCCGGGCGGCGACGAGCGCGTCCGCGGTCGCCCGGTCCAGGTCGACCTGGTCGATCACGGCGATGTCGCCGGGGCGCAGGCGCCGGAGCACCGACTCGATACGGCGGTCGGCGCGGGCCGGGCCGGTCAGGCCCGGCAGCTCCGGTCGGGAACGGTGCAGCAGGCCGGACAGCTTCATGTGGCGCACTGTGACAGGTGGGGCGTCCGTGACCACGCAGGCACGCCGCGCGAGACCGCGACGTCACCGGCCCGGACGATCCCCCGTCGCACCCCGGGTGGCGGCGACCGGAGCACCGCGCCGCTCACCCACAGCGACGACACGCCGCCCGGGCGGCCGTCGGCCGGGCCCGCTCAGCCGGCCCGGGCGACCCGGCGGCGCCGCGACGCGGCGGCGGGACGGTCCGCGGCGCCGTCCGGGTCGGCGCTGTGGGACTCGGTGCCGCGGGAGTCGGTGCCGCGCGGCCCGGGGACCGCCCCCTCCGCCGCCGCGGTCGCGACGCCGGTCTCCGTGTCCTGCGCGGTCCGGCCGCGCCGGGACTGCGCGCGACGCGACCGGGCCTCGGCCAGGTCCGCGGGCCGGGTCGCCGCGCGGTCGGCCTCCCGGTGCGCGGTCGCGGCGCTGAGCAGCTCCTCGGCGTGCGCGCGGCCGGTGTCGGTGTCGTCCATCCCGGCCAGCATCCGTGCCAGCTCCCCGGTGCGCTCCTCCTCGGTGAGCCGACGCACGCTGGAGCGGGTGACCCCCGCCCCGGACGCCTTCTGCACCACGAGGTGCCGGTCGGCGTACGCCGCGACCTGCGGCAGGTGCGTGACGACGATGACCTGGTGGCGGGCCGCCAGCTGCGCGAGCCGGCGGCCGATCTCCACCGCGGCCCGGCCGCCGACGCCGGCGTCGACCTCGTCGAACACCATGGTCGGCACCGGGTCGGCACCGGCGAGCGCGACCTCCAGGGCCAGCATGACCCGGGACAGCTCGCCGCCGGAGGCGCCCTTGTGCAGCGGCTGGGCCACCGCCCCGGCGTGCGGGACGAGCCGGATCTCGACCTCGTCGACGCCGCTCGACCCGGCCTGGCAGCGCCGCCCGCCGACCTCGAGCACCGGCCCGGTGTCGGCGGCGGGCCGCGGCTGCACGCCGACCTGCAACGTCGCGTCCTTCATGGCGAGCCCGGCGAGCTCCGCCGTGGTCGCCTCGGCCAGCCGGGACGCGGCGGCGGTGCGCGCCGCGGTGATCGCGGCGGCGTGACCGGCCAGCTCACCGGCGAGCGCGTCACGGCGGGCCGACAGCTCGGCGAGCGCCTCGTCGGAGGTGTCGAGCCCGGACAGCCGGTCGCGGGCGGTGGCGGCCCAGGCCAGCACGCCGTCGGTGTCCGCGGCGTACTTGCGGGTGAGTGCCTTGAGCTCGGCCTGGCGGGTCAGGACGCGCGACAGCAGCTCGGGGTCGGCGTCGAGCCGGTCGAGGTAGCCGGACAGCTCGGCCGCGGCGTCGGCGAGCACCGCGATGGCCTCGGTCAGGCGCGGGCCGAGCTCCTCCAGCGCGGGGTCACCACTGCCCTCGGCGAGCCCCTTGGCCTGCCCGGCGAGCCCGACGGCGCCGGGGGCCTCGCCGTCGTCCGAGCCGGACAGTGCGAGGTGTGCGCTCTCGGCGGCGGCCCGCAGGTCGTCGGCCTCGGCCATCCGGCGGGCCTGTTCGACGAGCTCGCGGTCCTCACCGGGCTGCGGGTCGGCGGCCTCGATCTCGGCCAGACCGTGGCGCAGCAGGTCCGCCTCCTGGGCGAGCCGGCGGGCGTTGTCCCGCCGCTCGGCGAGCTCGGTGACCACCTGCAGCCACTCGGTGCGCACCGCCCGGTAGGCGGCCAGCGGGACCGCGACGGGGTCCCCGGCGAAGCGGTCGAGCAGGGCCCGCTGGTCGGAGCCGCGCAGCAGCCGCAGCTGGTCGTTCTGGCCGTGCACGGCGAGCTGGGTCTCGGCGAGCCTGCCCAGCACCCCGTTGGGCACCGACCGCCCGCCCAGGTGGGCCCGGGAGCGCCCGTCGGCCGACACGGTGCGGGCCGCGATCAGCGACCCGTCGTCGTCGGCCTCGGCGCCCACCTCCTCGGCCAGCTCCAGCGCCCCCGGCGAGGCCGCGAACCGGCCCTCGACGACGGCGCGCTTCGCCCCGGCCGACACCCGCGAGGACTCCGCGCGGCCACCGCCGAGGAGGTTCAGCCCGGTCACGACCATGGTCTTCCCGGCGCCGGTCTCGCCGGTCAGCACGGTCAGGCCCGGGTCGAGCTCCAGGGTCGCGTCGTCGATCACGCCGAGGCCCTGGATCCGCATCTCGGACAACATGCGTGGGACCATACGTTCGAACACCGACAGCGTTCGAGCCCCGACACGCGAACGGCACCGAACGGATGTTCCCGTGCGCCGAACGGTCGATCAGGTGTTCGAACCCGGGGGCTGGGTCCGGGCCCCGCGCCAGCCCCGGACGGGCAGGTCGAACTTGCGGACGAGCCGGTCGGCGAAGGGCTGCGCGGCCAGGCGCACCATCCGCACGGGCTCCGACGCGCGCCGCAGCTCCACCCGGGCCCCGGGCGGCACCGCGACGGTGCGACGGCCGTCGCAGTCCAGCACGGCGGACGGGCCGTCGGCGGACACCTCGATCGCGACGGTGCTCTCCGGCGCGATCACCATCGGCCGGGCGAACAGGGCGTGTGCGTTGCTGGGGACCACCAGCAACGCCTGCACCTGCGGCCAGATGAGCGGCCCGCCCGCGGAGAAGGCGTAGGCGGTGGAGCCGGTCGGGGTGGAGCAGAGCACCCCGTCGCAGCCGAAGGAGGACACCGGGCGGCCGTCGACCTCGAGGACGACCTCGAGGATGCGGCCGCGGGTGGTCTTCTCGACGACGGCCTCGTTCAGCGCCCAGGCCCGGCCGAGCACCTGTCCGGCGGCGGTGACGACGGCCTCGAGGGTGGTGCGTTCCTCGACCTCGTAGTCGCCGTCGGCGAGCTTCTGCAGCGCCTCGGGCAGGGTGTCCTCCTCGGCCTCGGCGAGGAAGCCGACGTGGCCGAGGTTGACGCCCAGCAGCGGTACGCCGGCGTGGCGGGCGAGGTCGGCGGCGCGCAGCAGGGTGCCGTCACCGCCGAGGACCAGGACCGCCTCGGCGCCGCGGGCGCACTCGGGGCTACCGGGGACCGGGACGGGCTCGTAGCCGACAGGGACATCGGGGTCCGCGGCGAGCTCGGCCCACTCGTCGGCGAGCACCCGGGTGCGCAGGCCGAGGCGCCCGAGCTCGCCCATCACGTGCAGCGCGGTCTTGCGGTTGGTGGGCCGCCCGGTGTGCAGGACCAGCAGGATGTCCCTCATGCGGGGCCGTCCGCGACCGCGGTGGCCAGCATCGGCGCGAGCTCGGGCTGCTCGGGGGCGACGCCGGCCGGGCCGTCGGCGGGCCGGCGCAGGTGCAGGAAGTACTCGACGTTGCCCGACGGGCCGGGCAGCGGGCTCGCGGTCGCGCCGAGGACGTGCAGCCCGGCCGCGGCGGCGGCGGTCGCGACCCCGTGCAGCGCCTCGGTGCGCAGGCCCGGGTCCCGCACGACCCCGCCGGAGCCGAGCCGGTCCTTCCCGACCTCGAACTGTGGTTTCACCATGGGCAGCAGGTCGCCTCCGGGCGCGGTGCAGGCGGCGAGGGCCGGCAGCACGGTGCGCAGCGAGATGAACGACAGGTCGGCGACGGTCAGGTCGACCGTCCCGCCGATCTGCTCCGGTTCGAGGGCCCGGACGTTGGTGCGGTCGTGCACGTGGACGCGCTCGTCGGACTGCAGCCGCCACACCAGCTGGCCGTACCCGACGTCGACGGCGACGACCTCGGCCGCCCCGCGGGTGAGCAGCACGTCGGTGAAGCCGCCGGTGGAGGCGCCCGCGTCGAGGCAGCGCCGCCCGGCGGGGTCGACGCCGGTGAACGCGTCGAGGGCGCCGAGCAGCTTCTTGGCGCCGCGGGAGGCCCAGTCGGGTTCGCCGTCGTCGTCCGGGCGGACGAGGACGGGTGCGTCCCGGTCCACCACGGTGGCGGGCTTCGCCGCCGGCATGCCGTTGACGACGACCCGGCCCGCGGCGATCAGCTCGGCGGCCTGGCCGCGGGAGCGGGCGAGCTTGCGGCGGACGAGCTCGGCGTCCAGCCGGGCACGGGTGGGACCCATCGTCACTCCCGTTCCGAGCCGGCGCTCAGCGCGCGGCCGAGCGCGGCGTGCACCCGCTCGAACGCGGCCGGGTGCTCGGAGACCGGACGGTCGTCCAGCGCGTCGAGCGCCGCGACGGCCGCGTCGACCTCGGCACGCAGGGCCGCGACCGGGCGGTCCTGCTGGGGCCGCGGGTCGCCCGGACGGGGTCCGGGTGCGGGAACGCTCATGGATGATCTCCGGGGACGGGGTTCTGACGCCACGGTAGCCGACGGTCCCGACTGCGGCCGCGACGCGGCGTCACCGCCCTGGCCGCTCCGCCAGGCCGAGGTCCGCCAGCGCCGCGGCCGCGGCCGCACCGTCGGCACGGACGTCCTGGACGCCCTGCTCCCAGGCCACCGCACACAGGGCACGCAGCGCGTCCACCGTGGGTTCGGGGCCGTCGCCGTCGCCGGACAGCACGAGCGTGCCGCCGTCGGCGCGGACGTCCCAGCCGGGCCGCGGCCCGGGGGCCAGCTCGTCCGGTGGGCGGGTGAGCGCGGCGAGGTCGGCGCCGATGTGGGTGGGCCGCAGCTCCGGGGCGGCGGCGAGCAGCTCCGCCGCGCCGCTGACCCCGGTCAGGACCATCAGCGACGGGGCACCCATGGCGTTGGCACCCTCGATGTCGGTGTCGAGCCGGTCCCCGATGACGAGCGGGGCCTGCGCGTCGCCGCACCCCTCGCGGAGCAGCCGGTCGGCGGGCTTGCCCGCCACCTGCGGCCGTGCGCCGGTCGCCGTGCGCACGACCTGGACCATCGAGCCGTTGCCGGGCAGCGGCCCGCGTTCGGTCGGCAGGGTGGGGTCGACGTTGGAGGCGACCCACAGCGCTCCGGCCCGGACGGCGACGACCGCCTCGGCCAGGATCCGCCACCCGGTGTCGGGCGAGTGCCCCTGGACGACGGCGTCCGCGCCCTCGGCGTCACCGACGACGGCGAGCCCGCGGGCCCGGACCTCGTCGGCCAGCGCCGACGTGCCGACGACCAGCACCCGCGCGCCCGGCGGGAGCTGCTCGGCGAGCATCGCGGCCGCGGCCTGCGAGCTGGTGCGGACGTCCTCGACGCGCGCCGGGAAGCCGAGCTCGGCGAGGTGCGCCGCGACGTCGGCGGGGCTGCGCGAGGCGTTGTTGGTGACGTACACCGTGGGCACGCCGCGGTCCGCCGCCCCACGCACCGCCTCGACGGCCCCCGGGACGACCTCGGGGCCCCGGTACAGGGTGCCGTCGAGGTCGGCCAGGAGGACGTCGTGGCGGGAGAGCAGGTCGTCGGTCACCGGTCGCCGGCCCCGGTGTCCGGGCCCTGCCGGTGGTCCGCGGAGGGAGCTGCCCCGGAGGCGTCCGGCTCCTCGGCCACGGCGTCCCCGTCGGTGTCGCCGCGGACGTCGCCCGTCCCGCCCTCGTCGGTCCCGTCGACGCCCGGGGCCTCGGTCCCGGACGCGTCGTCGGCGCCGGGGTCGCCGGCGGCGTCGACAGCAGCGTCGGTTGCGGCGTCGGTTGCGGCGTCGGTTGCGGCGTCGGTTGCGTGGTCGACGTCGGCTGCGTCGTCGGCGTCGGCGTCGGCGTCGGCGTCGATCCGAGCGGACGGTGCCGGGGCGTCGGTGTACGACGCCCCGGCGTGGTCGTCGGCGGCCGGGGGCTCGTCCTCCCAGCCGACGGAGAGCTCGTCGTCGGCGCCCTCGAGCTCGTCACCGGTCAGCTCGGCGATCCGCGCGGCGGCGTCGGTCTCCCGGTGCTGGTCGGCGTCGTGGGCGTGCACGAACCACTGCACGGCCTCCGACTCCCGGCCGGCGGCGAGCAGGTTGTCGGCGTAGGCGTAGAACAGCCGCGCGCTCCACGGGTCGCGGCGGACCGCGTCGAGCTCGGGGACCTGGAGCCCGACGACGGCGGCGTCGGCCTCACCCAGGTCGCGCCGGGCTCCCGCGGCGACGATGAGCAGCTCGATCCGCTCCTCGTGGCCGAGGTCGCGGGCCTCCGGGCTGCGGGCCAGGTCGAGTGCACGCTCGGGACGGCCGAGGGCGCGCTCGATGTCGGCCATGACGTGCACGTGCCCCGGTCCGCCGCCCATCCGGCGGGCGGCGCGGAACTCGCCGAGGGCCTCGTTCCACTCCCCCGCGTGGTAGGCGACGATGCCGGCGGCCTCCCGGACGACGGCGATCCGGGACGCCCGGCGCCGCGCGTAGCGCACGTGCTCGAGCGCCTGCACGGCGTCCTCGTCGACGAGGAGCCCCGCGGCGACGAGGTGCCGCGCCACGACCTCGGCGGTCTCCTTCTGGAGGCCGCGCAGGTCCCGGCGCACGCTCGGGTCGAGCTCGGCGGCCGTCACCGAGTCCGGCAGGTCCGGCTCGGCGACGAAGGTCCGCTCGGCCGACTCCGGGATCGCCCGTCGCGGACGGGCGTCGGGGTCACGGCGGTCGTCGCGCCCACGGTCGTCGCGCCCACGGTCGTTCCGGCCCCGGTCGTCGCGCCTGCGGTCGTCACGGCCGGAGCGCGGGCCCCGGTCGTCCCGGCCGCCGCCGCGCGGGCCACGGTCGTCGCGCTCCCGGCGCGGGCCACGGTCGTCACGGTCACGGAGCGGGCGACGCTCGTCGCGCCCGACGGGACGCTCGGCACGGTCCGTGCGCGGACCGTCGGCGGTGTCGCCGTCGGACCCGGTCGTGCCCGGGGCGGTCCCGGCGTGGTCGACGGCGTCGGCCTCGGTACCGGCCCCACGGGAGTCGGTCACGGGGGTGCCGGTCCGGTCCCCGCTGTCGGTCCGGGGGGCGTCGGGCGCGGTGCTGTCCGTGCTGCCCGCGTCGTCGGTGCGCTCGTCGCGGGTGACCGGCGCGCCGGCCGCCTCCGCGGGCGAGGTCTCCGGAACCCGGGTGTCGGAGGCGGTGCCGCCGGTCGCGGCGGCCGACTCCGGCGTGTCGGTCGTCGACGGCGTCACGGCAGGCGCGTCACCGGCCGGCTCGGCCCGCACAGCGTCCGACTGCGCGACGTCCTCGGGCTCGACGGCCGCGGACCGCTCGGACGGGCGGTCGTGCGACGGGCGCTCCTCCCGGGCACGGTACGGGCGGTCGTCACGGTCCCGGGACGGGCTGCGCCGGTCGTCGCCGCGGTCGTCGCGACCGCGGGGCGCGCGGTCGTCACGGTCCCGGTGGGGACGGGCACCACGATCGTCGTCGCGCTGGGGACGGGGCCCACGGTCGTCACGGTCCCGGAACGAGCCGCGCCGGTCGTCACCGCGGTCGTCCCGGCCGCGCGGCGCACGGTCGTCGCGATCGCGGTAGGGACGGGCACCACGGTCGTCGCGGCTGCCCGAGGAACGGCCGCCGCGGTCGTCACGGTCCCGGGACGGGCGGCCGGCCCGGTCGTCGCGATCACGGAACGAACGGCCGCCACGGTCGTCGTCGCGCTGCGGACGGGCGCCACGGTCGTCACGGTCCCGGAAGGAGCGGGCACCGCGGTCACCGGACGGGCGGCCACCGCGGTCGTCACGGTCGCGGAACGAACGGCCACCGCGGTCGTCGTCGCGCTGCGGACGAGGGGCACGGTCGTCCCGGCCGCCGAAGGAACGGCCGCCGCGGTCGTCGCGGTCGCGGAAGGAGCGGGCACCGCGGTCGTCACGGTCCCCGGAGGGGCGACCGCCGCGGTCGTCACCGCCGCGGAACGGACGGCCCGCCACGGTCGTCACGGTCACGGGCGGGCCGTCGGTCGTCACGGCCGCCGAAGGAACGGCCGCCACGGTCGTCGCGGTCCCCTGACGGACGTCCCCCGCGGTCGTCGCGACCGGGGAAGGAATGACCGCCACGGTCGTCGCGACCGGAGAACGATCGGCCACCTCGGTCGTCACGGCCGGAGGAGGGACGACCGGCGCGGTCGTCGCGGTCCCGGAACGAGCGTCCGCCGCGGTCGTCGTCGCGCTGCGGACGGGGGCCACGGTCGTCGCGGTCACGGTAGGGACGGCGGTCGTCACGGCCCGCGGAGGGCCGGCCACCGCGGTCCTCGCGTCCACCCCGGAACGAGTCACGCCGGCCGGTGCCACCGGAACGGCGGTCGTCGTCACGGGCGGGGCGACGGTCGTCGTCGCGACGCGGCCCGCGGTCGGAGCGGTCGTCGCCGCGGAAGCCGCTGTCGCGCCGGCCGGTGTCGCGTCCGCCCCGGTCGGACCAGGAGCGGCCCTCGGTGCGGCGCTCGCCCGGACGTCCCCGGTCGTCGCGCGCACGGTCGCCGCCGCTGCGGTTGCCCCGGTCGTCACGACGCGTGCGGTCGGCGCCGTCGCGGCGCCGTCCCCGCTGGTCATCGCCGCGCGACCATCCCGACCCGCTGCGCGAGCCGCGCTCCTCGCCTGCCCGGCCGTTGCCGGGACGTTCCCCGTCCGTCACGTGGTCAGGGTACAAACGAACACCGTCACTTCCGCGGTCGGCGACCGCACTGGGCGAACCGGTCCGCGCAGCGAGGCGGACACGGCTGCAGACATACGAAAAAAGGGGAGTCCACAGCGGCTTCTACACCGTTGCGGACTCCCCTTTCAGAGGTTGAATGTCGGCGGCGACCTACTCTCCCACACCCTGGCGAGTGCAGTACCATCGGCGCTGGAAGGCTTAGCTACCGGGTTCGGAATGGGACCGGGCGTTTCCCTACCGCAATGACCACCGACAACACTATCCAACTATCACCCCACCCCCAAAAACCTAGGGGCAGGGGTCGAGCACACACACCACCCCACAACCCCCGGTGTCAACCAGGGGATGTGGATGGTTGTGGACTCAGGGTCACACAGTGGATGCGAACAACTCGTTGTGGCAAGCCCTCGGCCTATTAGTACCGGTCAACTCCACCCCTCACAGGGCTTCCATCTCCGGCCTATCAACCCAGTCATCTACTGGGAGCCTTACCCACTCGAAGGTGGTGGGAGACCTCATCTTGGAACAGGCTTCCCGCTTAGATGCCTTCAGCGGTTATCCCTCCCGAACATAGCCAACCAGCCGTGCCCCTGGCGGGACAACTGGCACACCAGAGGTTCGTCCGTCCCGGTCCTCTCGTACTAGGGACAGCCTTCCTCAAGTCTCCAACGCGCGCGGCGGATAGGGACCGAACTGTCTCACGACGTTCTAAACCCAGCTCGCGTACCGCTTTAATGGGCGAACAGCCCAACCCTTGGGACCTACTCCAGCCCCAGGATGCGACGAGCCGACATCGAGGTGCCAAACCATGCCGTCGATATGGACTCTTGGGCAAGATCAGCCTGTTATCCCCGGGGTACCTTTTATCCGTTGAGCGACACCCCTTCCACAAGGTGGTGCCGGATCACTAGTCCCGACTTTCGTCCCTGCTCGACCCGTCAGTCTCACAGTCAAGCTCCCTTGTGCACTTACACTCAACACCTGATTGCCAACCAGGCTGAGGGAACCTTTGGGCGCCTCCGTTACTCTTTGGGAGGCAACCGCCCCAGTTAAACTACCCACCAGGCACTGTCCCTGAACCAGATCATGGCCCGAGGTTAAGACACCCAATTCGACCAGAGTGGTATTTCAACAACGACTCCACCACCACTGGCGTGGCGATTTCACAGTCTCCCACCTATCCTACACAAGCCGAACCGAGCACCAATACCAAGCTATAGTAAAGGTCCCGGGGTCTTTCCGTCCTGCCGCGCGTAACGAGCATCTTTACTCGTAGTGCAATTTCGCCGAGTCTGTGGTCGAGACAGCGCCCAAGTCGTTACGCCATTCGTGCAGGTCGGAACTTACCCGACAAGGAATTTCGCTACCTTAGGATGGTTATAGTTACCACCGCCGTTTACTGGCGCTTAAATTCTCCGCTTCGCCCCGAAGAGCTAACAGGTCCTCTTAACGTTCCAGCACCGGGCAGGCGTCAGTCCGTATACATCGTCTTGCGACTTCGCACGGACCTGTGTTTTTAGTAAACAGTCGCTTGGGCCTGGTCTCTGCGACCGGCCGTCCCTAGCCCGCAAGGAGCCTCAAGACAACCGGCCCTCCTTCTCCCGAAGTTACGGAGGTATTTTGCCGAATTCCTTAACCACAGTTCGCTCGATCGCCTCGGTATTCTCTACCTGACCACCTGTGTCGGTTTGGGGTACGGGCCGCAACAGCACTCGCTAGAGGCTTTTCTCGACAGCATGGGATCACCCTCTTCGCCTCAATCGGCTACGCATCACCTCTCACCCTTATATGAGCCCCGGATTTACCTAGGACTCGGGCTACAGGCTTACACCACGACAACCACCGCGTGGCGGAGCTACCCTCCTGCGTCACCCCATCACTTGCCTACTACCAGATCGGATCCCACGCTCCCCCACAAACACAACTCCCGAAGGAGCCGAGGTGGGTTCGGATGGTTAGCATCACCGGCCTTGGCATGGACGCACTGTCACGAGCACGGGAATATCAACCCGTTGTCCATCGACTACGCCTGACGGCCTCGCCTTAGGTCCCGGCTCACCCTGGGCGGAACAACCTGGCCCAGGAACCCTTGGTCATCCGGCGGCAGAGATTCTCACTCTGCATTCGCTACTCATGCCTGCATTCTCACTCCCACACCCTCCACCCGTAAATCACTCCCGGGCTTCACCAGATGCAGGACGCTCCCCTACCCAACAACACCATAAGTGTCATTGCCACGGCTTCGGCGGTGCGCTTGAGCCCCGCTACATTGTCGGCGCAGGACCACTTGACCAGTGAGCTATTACGCACTCTTTCAAGGGTGGCTGCTTCTAAGCCAACCTCCTGGTTGTCCGGGCGATCCCACATCCTTTCCCACTTAGCGCACGCTTAGGGGCCTTAGCCGGTGATCTGGGCTGTTTCCCTCTCGACCACGAAGCTTATCCCCCGCAGTCTCACTGCCGCGCTCTCACTCACCGGCATTCGGAGTTTGGCTGACTTCGGTAAGCTTGTCGGCCCCCTAGGCCATCCAGTGCTCTACCTCCGGTGAGAAACACACGACGCTGCACCTAAATGCATTTCGGGGAGAACCAGCTATCACGAAGTTTGATTGGCCTTTCACCCCTACCCACAGCTCATCCCCCAGGTTTTCAACCCTGGTGGGTTCGGGCCTCCACGACGTCTTACCGACGCTTCACCCTGGCCATGGGTAGATCACTCCGCTTCGGGTCTACACCCCGCGACTACAGCGCCCTATTCGGACTCGCTTTCGCTACGGCTACCCCACACAGGTTAACCTCGCCACGAAGCATAACTCGCAGGCTCATTCTTCAAAAGGCACGCCATCACCCTGTACCACAAAAGCACTGCAGGCTCTGACGGCTTGTAAGCACACGGTTTCAGGTACTATTTCACTCCCCTCCCGGGGTACTTTTCACCTTTCCCTCACGGTACTTGTCCGCTATCGGTCATCAGGTAGTATTTAGGCTTGACGGGTGGTCCCGCCAGATTCACAGCGAATTTCACGGGCTCGCTGCTACTCGAGAACACGCCCACAACAGAACCCAGTGTTTTCGCGTACGGGGCTATCACCCACTACGGCCGACCATCCCAGAGTCGTTCCGCTAACACAGGCTCTTGCTGTCCCATCCTCGGCAGAAGATGAACGACACGTCTCACAACCCCGCACCCGCAACGCCTGCCGGCTTGACACGGACACGGTTTAGCCTCTTCCGCTTTCGCTCGCCACTACTCACGGAATCACTATTGTTTTCTCTTCCTGTGGGTACTGAGATGTTTCACTTCCCCACGTTCCCTCCACGCACCCTATGAATTCAGGTACGGGTAACGCCCCATGACGGGCGCTGGGTTTCCCCATTCGGACACCCTCGGATCACAGCTCGGTTGACAGCTCCCCGAGGCCTATCGCGGCCTCCCACGTCCTTCATCGGCTCCTGATGCCCAGGCATCCACCATGTGCTCTTAACAACT
Organism: Pseudonocardia sp. TMWB2A; assembly: GCF_017312135.1. Classification (NCBI taxonomy): domain Bacteria; kingdom Bacillati; phylum Actinomycetota; class Actinomycetes; order Pseudonocardiales; family Pseudonocardiaceae; genus Pseudonocardia; species Pseudonocardia sp. TMWB2A. The sequence goes on along the minus strand of NZ_QKQY01000002.1, from coordinate 3,079,787 downwards.
TGACCACAACAAGATGCTCGCATCCACTATGCAACACTCAACCCACAACCACACCCGACCAAGAAACAACCACCACCCACACACAAGCAGGCGTTAGGAAGCCCCCGACCAGAGCGGCCAAAGAAGAACCACCGTTCCGAAGAACCGCAGATGTCTTCTCAGGACCCAACAGTGTGCCAAGCCAAACGGTCCGACGTGCTGCGTTCCACCCAACGCACCCAACCCACGAACGGGGCCGCTGATGCGATTCAATGAAGGAACCACAGACACCCAAAATGAGCACAACTCACTTACGAGCGTGTGGTGCCCCATCACATGATGGGACTCCTTAGAAAGGAGGTGATCCAGCCGCACCTTCCGGTACGGCTACCTTGTTACGACTTCGTCCCAATCGCCAGTCCCACCTTCGACAGCTCCCTCCACAAGGGTTGGGCCGCCGGCTTCGGGTGTTACCAACTTTCGTGACGTGACGGGCGGTGTGTACAAGGCCCGGGAACGTATTCACCGCAGCGTTGCTGATCTGCGATTACTAGCGACTCCAACTTCACGGGGTCGAGTTGCAGACCCCGATCCGAACTGAGACTCACTTTAAGGGATTCGCTCCACCTCACGGTCTCGCAGCCCTCTGTATGAGCCATTGTAGCATGTGTGAAGCCCTGGACATAAGGGGCATGATGACTTGACGTCATCCCCACCTTCCTCCGAGTTGACCCCGGCAGTCTCCCATGAGTCCCCACCATTACGTGCTGGCAACATGGAACAAGGGTTGCGCTCGTTGCGGGACTTAACCCAACATCTCACGACACGAGCTGACGACAGCCATGCACCACCTGCACACCAACCACAAGGGAAGCCCTATCTCTAGGGATGTCTGGTGCATGTCAAACCCAGGTAAGGTTCTTCGCGTTGCATCGAATTAATCCACATGCTCCGCCGCTTGTGCGGGCCCCCGTCAATTCCTTTGAGTTTTAGCCTTGCGGCCGTACTCCCCAGGCGGGGCGCTTAATGCGTTAGCTGCGGCACAGAAACCGTGGAATGGTCCCCACACCTAGCGCCCAACGTTTACGGCGTGGACTACCAGGGTATCTAATCCTGTTCGCTCCCCACGCTTTCGCTCCTCAGCGTCAGTATCGGCCCAGAGACCCGCCTTCGCCACCGGTGTTCCTCCTGATATCTGCGCATTTCACCGCTACACCAGGAATTCCAGTCTCCCCTGCCGAACTCAAGTGATGCCCGTATCGACCGCACGCTCAGAGTTAAGCCCCAAGTTTTCACGGCCGACGCGACACACCGCCTACGAGCTCTTTACGCCCAATAATTCCGGACAACGCTCGCACCCTACGTGTTACCGCGGCTGCTGGCACGTAGTTGGCCGGTGCTTCTTCTCCAGGTACCGTCAATTGCTCTTCGTCCCTGGCGAAAGAGGTTTACAACCCGAAGGCCGTCATCCCCCACGCGGCGTCGCTGCGTCAGGCTTCCGCCCATTGCGCAATATTCCCCACTGCTGCCTCCCGTAGGAGTCTGGGCCGTGTCTCAGTCCCAGTGTGGCCGGTCGCCCTCTCAGGCCGGCTACCCGTCACCGCCTTGGTAGGCCATCACCCCACCAACAAGCTGATAGGCCGCGGGCCCATCCCCCACCGAAAAAACTTTCCACCACCAACCATGCGATCAGTGGTCCTATCCGGTATTAGACCCAGTTTCCCAGGCTTATCCCAGAGTGGAGGGCAGGTCACCCACGTGTTACTCACCCGTTCGCCGCTCGTGTACCCCCGAAAGGGCCTTACCGCTCGACTTGCATGTGTTAAGCACGCCGCCAGCGTTCGTCCTGAGCCAGGATCAAACTCTCCAACAAAACCCTGACTTGCAACAAACAACTGGCCACAACACCCGACGGGATCGAATGCTGCAACCAAACAAACAATCTGGCACAAAACGCCAAACCGAATAAATAGCTCGACACACTGTTGAGTTCTCAAAAGACACCCGCACCGCAATCACCCGGACTCTCCAAGAAGAGCGGGATCCTGAAGGCGGATCGCCTTGACCCACAAAGATAACCACACCGAGAAACTCGGTGAACCACCGGGGGTCGCTGTCCGCGGGCCTGTTGACCGAGCCTCTCAGGGCCCGTTCTGTCCGGCTCACTCGCTGACAGGAAGAAAGTTACGGCACGGTGTCCGGGGCCGTCAAACCGGGGGGTCCCCGGGGCGAACACCAGGCGTCGTCGCAGGTCATCGCCGTGGGCGGAGGCGAACTCCTGGTTACCGACACCCTCTCACCGGGCGATACGGACGATCACCGATCTGTGTGACGCCGACCACGGTCTCTTCGCGATGAGTTGTCGACGTGGTCTTCTCGGTGGTCGGGCCACCATCCGTTCAGGTCTCGAATCGGCCCGTGACCTGCGCAGTCAGGGTGCGGTCGTGGTGCGCCGCCCCGTGCTCGTCCGGTACCGCCGTGGCCCGGTTCCGGCCGTCGGCCGGGGCCCCGCCCCGCACGACGACCCGTGGTCACGGTGCAGGTGCCCGGTTCCGGCCCACCGTCGGGTCCGGCCCGTCCTCTGCCGTCGCGTGGCAGGTCGTCCACAGCGGAGCGCCGGCAGGGACGAGCTGAACGATCGCCGCAACGGTCCGCCCGCGTGCGATCCCGGGCCGGCCGCGTGGGGCTCGGCCGCGTCCCTCCGGCCCCGACGGTCCCGGGGCCGAGGGGGCTCCGTCCCGCCGTTCCGGCTCCCGGAGCCCACCACGGACGGCGGGTGTCCCCCCGGATCGGCACTCGACGGCCCGGGCCACCCACCGATTTTTTGTCACGAAGACATGACGACGACCCGTCTGACCTGCGGGGACGACCGATGGTGGTGTCCGGGCCCGCGTCGTCACCGCATCAGGGGGGTATCCGTGCCCGTTCCGGCGCGTTGGTCCGTCGAGTGCTCCTCGTCGGGTCCTGCAGCGCGTCGGGGGCGAATGCGCGACGCGATCCGACGAGGAGCACTCCCTTCTCCCCTCCCCCACGCGCGGCGACACCGGTCGGCGTCGCCGCGCGTACGGGGTCACGGAGCGGCGGGAGCGGCCGGAGCCGCGGGCGCCGCGGGAGCGGCGGACGACCCCGGAGCCGCGGGAGCAGCAGGGGCCGCGGGAGCGGCCGGAGCAGCGGCACCGCCCTGGCGCGGAGCCGTCGCACCCGGGGCCGTGGCACCCGGGGCGGCCGGGGCGGCGCCCGGAGCGGGCGGCGTCGGGGCCCCGGCGGGCGGCGCGGGCGGAGTCGCGCCGTCACGACCCGGACCACCGGCCGGACCGCAGGCACCGGGGCCACCGGGGCCACCGGGACCGGCACCGTCGGGTCCGCGGCCCGGACCACCGGCCTCACCACCGGGGCCACCGGAGCCATCGGGTCCGCCGGGACCACCGGGGCCGCGGCCGTCGGCGGCGACCGCCGTGCGGGCGGGGCCGTCGCCCGGTCCGGCGAACGCGGTCCCGACGATCAGGCCGCTCGCGGTGGCCCCGACGACCAGGCCGATCACGCCGGCCGCGACCGCGGGCAGCGCGGACCGGCGTCGCAGGGCGGCGAACCGGCGTCGTCGCGGAGGGTCACCCGCGTCGGAGGCGGCGGCCACCGTCCCCCCGCCGTGCACGCCGTCCCGGACGTGCGGGGTCGGGGTGTGGGCGGTGGGGGTCTCGTCGGCGGGGACCGGGGGCTGCCGGTCGGTGGGACGGTCGTCGTCGTCGCGGGGGGTGCGGTTCTCGTCGTTCATGGTTCTCCTCGGACAGTGCCGTGCCCGGAAGAGGGCAGCGGCGGGTCGCGGACCGCCGGACGGCGGACCGCTGGGGGTCGGGTGGGATCAGCCGGCGGGAGGCCGCGCGGCGTCGACGACGTCGCGGGCGGCGGACGTCGTCGCGGGCAGCAGCTCCGACACCGAGTCGACGATCCGGCTGCCGCCCAGGGACTGCGCGAGCGTCGTCACGGGGGCGAGCGCCTCGGCGCTCACGACCGCGGGGACCACCCACGAGACCAGCCAGATCACCAGCAGTGCGGTCACGGCACCGGTGACGGCGCCGACGATGCGGTCCAGGAAGGACAGCTTGCCGCGGGCGAGCACCCGGCTGACCAGTCCGCCGAGGAACCCGCCGACCAGCGAGCCCAGCAGCAGACCGGCGATCACCCCGACCAGGCCCCACAACCAGGCCGAGTCGGGGGTGTCGCCGTAGCGGGCCAGGTTCGAGCCCCAGGCCGCGCCGAGGCCGGCACCGACCACGAGGCCGAGCAGGCGCCCGGCCCGGGCCACGCCGCCGAGGCGGCGGAACCCGCCGATCGCGGCGGCCACCACGATGATCAGGACGATCACGTCGAGCAGGGTCATCTCTTCCTCTCCGCGCCGCGGGCCGGGCGGCCCGTCGTCTCGGTGTCTGACACGACAGTGCCCGCGGTACCTGAGACGGACCTGAAACCGGCGGGTCCTTCAGCTCCCCCTCAGCCTCGCGGCGCACCCTTGTCCCCGTGAGCACACGCCAGGACGACGACAGCCGCGGCCCCACGACCCGGGTCCTGGTGCTCGAGGACTCCGACGCCATCCGCGAGTCCGTCGTGGACGCGCTGGCCGACGCCGGGCACGTGACCGAGGGCGTCGTCGACGGCGTCGCGTTCGAGGAGCGGCTCGCCGCGTTCCGGCCGGACCTCGTCGTCCTGGACGTGATGCTGCCCGGCGGGCGCGACGGGTTCGACCTCATCGACGTCGTGCGCGGGCACGGGGACGCCGGGATCGTCATGCTCACCGCGCGCGACGCGCTGGCCGACCGGCTCCGCGGGCTCGACGCCGGCGCCGACGACTACGTCCTCAAGCCGTTCGCGCTCGACGAGCTCGTCGCCCGGGTCGCGGCGGTGCTGCGCCGCCGGGGCAGGCTGCCGTCCGCGGTGCAGGTGGGCGACCTCGTCCTCGACCCGGACGCCGCCGTCGCCTCCCGCGGGGGGACGGTGCTGGAGCTGTCCGCGACCGAGCTGCGGCTGCTCACCTACCTCGCCGAGCAGCGCGGACGCACCGTGTCCAAGGCGCAGATCCTGCGCTCGGTCTGGGGCTACGACGCCTACGACCCCAACCTCGTCGAGGTCCACGTGTCGGCGCTGCGCCGCAAGCTGGAGGCGCACGGCCCCCGGCTGCTGCACACCGTGCGGGGCCTCGGCTACTCGCTGCGCGGGCCGTCGTGAGCTCCGCCGCGCAGGCCCGCACCGCCACCCCGTCGCTGCGCCGCCGGGTCACCGCCGCGGTGCTCGGGGTGGTGGCGGTGCTGCTGGTCCTGGTGGTGGTGCTCGTCGACGTCCTGCTCGGGGCCCGCCTGGAGTCCGATCTCGACTCCCGGCTGCGGGACCGCGTGGTGCAGGCCCAGCAGCTGATCGCGGCGGGCGCCACCCCGGAGGAGCTGGTCACCGGGCTGTCCGGCCAGCAGATCCGGATCAAGGTGACCACCGCCGACGGGGAGGTGATGGGCGACCCCGGACTGAACCCGCCCGGGACCCCGCCGCCCGCCGGTCGGCCGGACCGCGGCCCCGGTGGTGACCGCACCGACGACCCGAGCAGCCCACCTGCCGCCCCGGTCCCGGGCGGACGCCCACCCGTCCCGCCGGACACCGGCAGCCGCACCGTGACCCTCGACGCCGGCGACGGTGCGAAGGTCGAGCTCGTCGCCGACGCCTCCGACGTCACCCAGGTCCGCAACGGCCTGCGCGCGGTGCTGGCCGGATCGGTGCTGGTGACCCTGCTCGTCGCGCTCGGTGCGGTGTCGTTCGTCGTGCGGACGGCGCTGCGCCCCCTGGACCGGATGACCGCGCTCGCCGGGCGGATCACCGCGGGCGAGCGCGACGCGCGGCTCCGGCCCGACCGCCCGCACACCGATCTCGGCACCGCGGCGGCGGCGATGGACGGCATGCTCGACGCCCTCACCGACGCCGAGCGGCGCTCCTGGGAGGAGGCCGAGCGGACCCGGGTGTTCCTCGCCGACGCCGCGCACGAGCTGCGGACACCGCTGTCCGGGATCACCGCCGTCGCCGAGACGCTGGAGCGGTCCGGGCCCGACGCCGACCCCGCCCGCCGCACCCGGCGCCTGGAGCTGCTGCTCGGCGAGACGCGCCGGGCCGGGCGGCTGGTCACCGACATGCTCGACCTGGCCCGCATCGACGGCGGCACCGCGGTGGCGCCACGGGAGGTCGACGTCGCCGGGATCGCCCGCGCCGAGACCCACCGGGCCGCGGTCCTCGCGCCCGGGCTGACCGTCGACGGTCACGGGGAGCCCGCCGCGGTGCGCGCCGACCCGCAGGCCGTGTCGCGCATCCTCGCCAACCTGCTCGACAACGCCCGCCGCCACACCCCCGACGGCGGGCGGATCGAGGTCGTCACCCGGACCGACCGGGCGGCCGGGACCGTGTCGGTCTCGGTGCGCAACACCGGTACCCCGATCGCCGACGGCGACCGCGAGCGCGTCTTCGACCGGCTCGTCCGGCTCCAGGACGCCCGCGACCGGGACAGCGGCGGCGCCGGGCTCGGCCTCGCGATCGCCCGCGGCCTGGCCCGCGCGCACGGCGGCGACCTCACCTGCCCGCCCGACGACGACGGCGCCACCTTCGTCCTCACCCTGCCCGTGACGGGCCCGGACGGCCCCGGCGGACTACCGTCGTGACGTCACGCAACCGTCAGTCCGACACCGTCCGATCCGGGAGGCCGCGGTGACCGAGGAACCGCGGATCCCCCGGGGTCTGGTGATCGCGTCGAGCCTGGCCTGGCGCGGTCTGCTCGTCGCGACCGCCGTCGCCGTCGTGCTGTGGCTGATCGCGCAGCTCGCGGTGCTGGTCGTGCCGGTGGTGCTCGCGCTGATCCTGACCGCGCTGCTCGCGCCGCTCGCCCGGATCGTGAACCGGGTGCCGCTGGTGCCGCGCGGTGTGGCGACGGGTGTCGTCGTCGCGGGCGGGCTGGCGGTGGCGGTCGGGGTGCTGTGGTGGGCGGTCGCGGCGTTCCTCGACGGGCTGCCGAGCCTGTCGGCGAGCATCGGGGAGACGGTCGTCGCGCTGCGGGACCGGCTGGCCGGGCCGCCGTTCCGGCTCGACGACACCCAGCTCGCGGCCGTCTTCCAGTCGCTGCTCGACACCCTGCAGCGCAACCAGGCCGCGCTGGCGAACAACGTGATCGGCGCCCTGGGGACCGCGGGCGAGCTGGCCGCCGAGACCCTGCTCATGCTGTTCGTGCTGATCTTCCTGATCCACGACGGAGCGCGGATCTGGCGGTTCGTCCTCGGCGCGGTGCCGCAGCACGTGCGGCGGCGGGCCGACGTCGCGGGTCGGCGGGCGTTCGCGTCGCTGGTCGGCTACACCCGGGCGACGGTCGTCGTCGCCGCGGTCGACGCGGTGACCGCCGCGATCGGCCTGTGGGTGATCGGGGTCCCGCTGGTCGTCCCGCTGGCCACGCTGATCTTCTTCGGCGCGTTCGTCCCGACCATCGGCGCCGTCGTCACCGGGATCGTGGCGGTGCTCGTCGCGCTCGCGTCCGGCGGCTGGGTGGACGCGCTGCTCGTGATCGGCCTGCTCCTGATCGTGCAGAACGTCGAGGGCTACATCCTGCAGCCGCTGCTGCTGGGCCGGTCGGTGCGGCTGCACCCGCTCGCGGTGGTGCTGCCGATCAGTGCCGGACTGATCGTCGGCGGGGTGCCCGGGGCCCTGCTCGCGGTGCCGCTGGTGACCCTCGCCGACGCCGGTGTCCGCTCACTGCGCCGGCCCGGCGACGGGACGCTGCGTGACGCCGGCACCGTCGACCCGCTGGACCCGCGTTCGGCGCGGCCGCTGCGCGGCGAGGGCCCCGGTCCCGTCGCGCTCCCCGGCCCGGTCTGATCCGCAACCCGGATCCGGGTTTCGAGACACGGCACACCTTCGCAGGTCAGCGCGGTTTGTCCGGGAAGGCGACCGGCTATCCCCGGGGTGCCTCGCTCGACGAACGGAGGACGACGTCATGTCATCGATCGGGTCCGACGCACGCCGACTGAACGGGTTGCACCGGGTCAGCAGCCTGCTCGTCGGGATCATGCTCCTGGTGTTCGGGGTGCTGGGCTTCACGAACAACCTCGACTTCTTCTCCACCACCGGGTCCCCGGTGCTGGGGCTGTCCACGAACCTGCTGCTGTCGACCGTCTCGGTGGTCGTCGGCGCGGTGCTGGTCGGCGCCGCCGTCCGGGGCGGCCGGCTCGCCTCGACGGTCAGCGTCACCGTCGGCGTGCTGTTCCTGCTGTCCGGCGTGGTCAACGTGCTGCTCATCGGCACGCCGTACAATTTGCTGGCGTTCCGGATGCCGAACGTCGTGTTCAGCCTGCTCGTGGGCCTGGTGATGCTGGTGTTGGGCGCCTACGGCCGGTTCAGCGGGCGGCTGCCCGCGGACAGCCCCTACGCCGCCGAGCAGAAGCACGACGTCGACGCGCAGGGCGGCGACGACCGCGACCAGCGGCTGCCGCACGGCGCCGCCGACATCGCCGCGGCCCGCTCGCTGGCCGACGCCGAGCGGCTCGTCGCGAACGGCGGTGGCACCGTGGAGCAGCGCCGCATGCTGGCCGAGGTCGACGCGATCCGCGACACCGGTGATCGCCGCGACGCGTGGAAGGCCCGCACCGAGCGCGGCGGCACAGGGGCGTGACCACGGGCCGGACGACACCGGACCGGGGCACCGCGCCGGTGCCGGCCGGAGTCGCGCCCGAGCCGGTCACCCCGGACCCGCCCGCACCGGTCCGGCACCCGCTGCTGCACCAGTACTGGGCCGACGTGGTGTTCCTGCACTGGCGGGCCGATCCCGCCGCGGTGGCGCCGCTGCTGCCGCCCCGGACCCGTCCCGACGTCCACGACGGCGTCACCTGGATCGGGCTCGTCCACTTCCGGATGCGACGGCTCAGCTTCGGCCCGCTGCCCGGCCTGCCCTGGCTCGGCAGCTTCGCCGAGACCAACGTCCGGCTCTACTCGGTGGACGACGAGGGCCGCCGCGGTGTGGTGTTCCGGTCGCTCGACGCCGACCGGATGCTGCCCGTGCTCGCCGCGCGGGGTGTCGCGGCGCTGCCCTACGACTGGTCGCCGTCGACGGTGTCGGGCCGGGTCGCCGAGGGCGAGGAGATCGCGTACTCCTCGGTGCGGCGCTTCCCCGGCCCGCGCGGTGCCCACGCCCGGACCCGGGTGCGCACCGGCGCCCCGCTGACCGGGCCGGGCGACCTGGAGCACTTCCTCACCGCGCGCTGGGCGCTGCACACCCGGCGTCCACTGGGCACGGTGCGCTGGCGCAACGACCACCCGCGCTGGCCGCTGCACCACGCCGAGCTGCTCGACCTCGACGAGGACCTGGTCGCCGCGGCCGGTGCCCCGCCGCCGTCGGGGCCGCCGGACAGCGTCCTGACCTCACCCGGTCTGCCCGTCCGGTTCGGCGGGTGGCGCCGGGTGCGCGACCCCCGGTGAAGGACACGTGCCCCGCGCGCCCCGGATGAGGGCCTGTCGCGTACGCGGTACGGTGGGGCGTTCCGCGCCCCGGTTCTCCGGGCGCCGACGACCGGCCCAGCCGGGCCAGGAGCTGATGTGACCGAACTGGAGCCGACGACCGGCGACGCGACCGTCCTTCCGGACGCGTCGCCCACGGTCGACCGGCGCTGGGCCGACGCCCCGTGTGCCGCGCTCACCGTCGACGCCGACGGGACCGTGCGCCAGGCGAACGCCGCCGCCCGCGCGCTGCTGCCCCGGGCCCGTCCCGGGGACCCTCTGTCGCGGGTGGCGCCCTGGCTGGCCACCGCGGGTGGCGCCGACGGCGTCCCCACCGCGTTCTCCGACGTCGTGGACGGCCGCGCGCTGGAGGCCCAGCCCGTCCGGCACGAGGACGGCTCGGTCACCTGGTGGCTGATCGACATCACCGACGTCCGGTCCATCCGCGACGAGCTGCACCTGGAGCAGGCCCGCGCCGCGTTCCTGTCCGAGGCCTCGGCCGCGCTCCTGGGCTCGCTGAATCTGGGCCGCTGCATGGAGGTCACCGCGCAGCTGGCCGTGAGCAGGCTGGCCGACGGGGCGCTCGTGATGACCCCGGGCACCCGCGGGCAGTTCCAGGTCGTCGACGCCGTCACCGACGGCCCCGTCCGGCACCGGGCACTGCGCATCGACCCGGACGAGGTCCCCGGCCTGGCCGAGGCCCTGCAGGGCTTCCCGCCGGTCCCCTCGCGCTGGATCGACCCCGCCGTCGCCCCCGCCTGGGTGACACCGGACGGGTTCGGCGAGGTCGGCTCGATCGTCGTGACCCCGCTGCCGGGGCACGGCATCCCGGCCGGCGCCATCGTGCTGCTGCGCCGCGCCGACACCGGGCCGTTCAGCGAGGGCGAGGAGGCGACCGCCCGCGAGTTCGCCGCCCGGTCCGGTCTTGCGATGTCCGCGGCCCGCATGTTCGCCCAGCAGGCCTCGATCACCGAGACCCTGATGCGCGACCTGCTGCCGCCGTCGCTGCAGCACGTCTCCGGGGTCGAGTTCGCCGGCGGCTACCGGCCCGCGCAGGACTCCGAGCGGGTCGGCGGCGACTTCTACGACGTGCACCCCGGCGCGGAGGGCTCCGACGAGACCCTCGCCGTGCTCGGGGACGTGTGCGGCAAGGGTCTGGAGGCCGCCGTGCTCACCGGCAAGATCCGCAGCGCGGTGCACGCGCTGCTGCCGATGGCCGACGACCACCTGCGGCTGCTGCACCTGCTCAACAACGCGCTGCTCTCCGACGACCACGCCCGCTTCGTGACGCTGGTGCTGGCCTCGGTGTCGCGCAGCGGGGCGGACGTGCGCGTGCGGATCACCTGCGCGGGCCACCCGCCGCCGCTGATCATCCGCGCCGACGGCCGCGTCGAGGAGGCGGCGACGCTCGGCACGCTGATCGGGGCGTTGCCCGAGATCCACGCGTCGACCTGGGAGACCCGGCTCGGGCCCGGCGAGACCTGCCTGATGTTCACCGACGGCATCACCGAGGCCCAGGGCGGCCCGCTCGGGCGCGACCAGTTCGGCGAGGAGCGCCTGCGCCGCGCGGCCGCCGAGTGCGCCGGGATGCCGGCCGAGGCCGTCGTCGAACGGGTACAGATGCTCGCCACCGAGTGGGTGGGGCGCAACTCCCACGACGACATGGCCGTCCTCGCGGTCACCGCTCCGCGCGGCCGGCACCTCACCGCGGTGGGTGGGTCGGGCCGGGGCAGGTACACCGCATGACGGCCGGGCACTACACCGACCTGCTGTGGGACGCGGTGTTGCGCGGCGACGAGTACAGCGCGGTCGACGTCGTCGTCGACGCGCTGCGGGACGGCCTGGAGCCCGAGGCCGTGCTGCTCGAGGTGATCGGCGCGGTGCAGCAGCGCGTCGGGCTCGAGTGGGCGGCCAACCGCATCTCCGTGGCCCAGGAGCACGCCGCCACCGCGATCAACGAGCGCGTGATCAGCACGCTGTCGCTGACCAGCGGCCGGCACGGCGGCGGGCGCGGCCGGGTGACCGTGGCCTGCGTCGACGGCGAGTGGCACGCGCTGCCCGCCCGGCTGCTGGCCGAGGTGCTGCGGCTGCGCGGGTTCACCGTCGACTACCTGGGCGCGCAGGTCCCCGCGGCGCACCTGATCACCCACCTGCACCGGACCGGTCCGGACGCGGTGGCGCTGTCGTCGTCGATCGCGACCCGGCTCCCGACCGCGCACGCGACGATCACGGCCTGCCAGGCCGCGGGTGTCCCGGTGATCGTCGGCGGCCGGGCGTTCGGTACGGACGGCCGCTACGCCCGCCTGCTCGGCGCCGACGCCTGGGCCCCGGACGCGCGGGCCGCCGCGCGGACGCTCGCCGACGGGCTGCCCGCCCCGGCGCACCCGCACGCCCAGCCGATGGACGACCTGCCGCACCTGTCCGACCAGGAGTACACGCTGGTCACCCGCAGTGCCCCGCGGCTGGTCGCGACGGTGCTGGACCGTCTGCCCGAGCGCGTCCCGGCGATGGCCGACTACGACGACGCCCAGCGCCAGCACACCGCCGAGGACGTCCGGCACATCGTCGATTTCCTGTCCGTGGCGCTCTACACCGGCGACGCCGAGCTGTTCGAGCAGTTCCTCGGCTGGACCGCCGAGGTGCTCGAGGCCCGGTCGGTGCCGGTGGCCGTCCTGCGGCCGGTCCTGGACCTGCTCGGCGACGAGCTGCGCGACTTCACCCGGGCGTCGGAGCTGCTGCGGCGCGCGACGACGTCCCCGGCGCTCACCGGAGGCGCGGACACCCCCGTCCCGGCCGGCGCCGTCGCCGAGGGCGCCGACTCCACGACACTGCACCGAACCGGAAGGCCCGCATGAGCGACCCGCGAGAGCTGACCCTCACCTGGACCAGCCCCGCGCCGGACCTCGCGACGGTCGCGCCGGCCGGTGACCTCGACTACGCCACCTCCGACGCGCTCACCGACGCCGTCGCCGCGCTGCTGGCGGACCGGCCCGGCCTGCGCGAGCTGCGGATCGACTGCGCCGGGATCGAGTACTGCGACTCCTACGGCCTGTCGTCGCTGCTGATGATCCGCAGGCGGACCCGGGCCGCGGGCGTCGAGCTGCACCTGGACAACCGGGCCGGTGCGCTGGAGCGGCTGCTGCGCGTCACCAACACCCTGGAGCACCTCACCGGGGCCGACGGACCGGCCCGCGAGCAGCGGCTCGACACCTGAGCGGCCGGCCGGCGGTCACCCCCGGTCGCGCAGCGCGGGGAGGTTCGCCTCGATCGTCGCCCGGTCCGGCTCCAGCCACGGCGGCAGCTTCAGCGCGCGGCCGAGCTCGAGCAGCGGCTCGTCGACGGTGAAGCCGGGCTCGTCGGTGGCGATCTCGAACAGCACACCGCCGGGCTCGCGGAAGTAGATCGAGGTGAAGTACTGCCGGTCGAGGATCTCGGTGACCTCCAGGCCGCGGGCCACCAGCTCGGTGCGCCACTGCTCCTGGGTCGCCCGGTCCGCCACCCGGAACGCGATGTGGTGCACCGTGCCGCCGGCCTGCACCCCGTGCCCGTCGACGCCGCCGAGCACGTCCACGGCCGTCGCGGCGTCCCCGGTGGTGCGGAAGCGGCTGCGGGCGCCGTCGTCGCCGGTGTGGGTCATGCCGAGGTCGGCGAGCATCCGCTGGGTCGGTTCGAGGTCCGACTCGGACAGCGTGACCGCGTGCAGGCCGCGCACCGCGTGCTCGGCGGGCACGTTCCCGGCGCCGTCCCAGCCCGAGCGGGTGTCGCCGGGCGCGGCGACGAGGTCGATCACCAGCCCGTCGGGGTCGCGCAGGGTCAGGACCTCCTCGGCGCCCGACGACGCGTCCCGGGTGCGGGGGTCGTCGGCGTCGACGCCGAGCGCGGCGAGGTGGGTCTGCCACCAGCCCAGCGACTCCGGCGGCACGCCGAACGCGGTGGCGGTCGTCAGGCCGGCGCCCTGGCGGCCGGGCTCGACGTCGGGCCACGGGAAGAACGTGAGGACGGTGGCGGGGCGGCCCGCCTCGTCGCCGTAGTAGAGGTGGTGGACCTCGGGCGCGTCGAAGTTCACCGTCCGCTTCACCAGCCGCAGGCCGAGCACGGTGGTGTAGAAGTCCACGTTGCGCTGCGGGTCCCCGGCGATCGCCGTGACGTGGTGCAGCCCGTGCGGGGTGACGGTCGTTCCGGGGGTCATCGCATCGCTCCTCGGGGTGGCGGCTCGCCACCGGCTACCCGTTCCCGGGGCCGCCGACGCCGGACATGAAATCCCCCGGACCGGGTACCCGGATGTCATGACGACGCCCGAGAAGGACCAGCGAGACGAGGGCCCGGTCCCGACCGAGCAGAGCGACACCCCGGTCGACGAGACCCCCGACGGCGACGGCGTCCACCTCGCCGCCCAGCCCGTCGAGGACGACGACCCGCGCACTGCGGCGTCCTGAGCCACGCACCCGTCACGGAAGGACTGCACAGAACCATGGCCACGATCCGTTACACCGTCCCCGGCCTCGAGCGCGGAGACGCCGAGCAGGTCGTCGACATCCTGCAGCACCGCCTGCACGCCCTGAACGACCTCCAGCTCACGCTCAAGCACGTGCACTGGAACGTCATCGGCCCGAACTTCATCGCGGTGCACGAGATGCTCGACCCGCAGGTGGACGCGGTCCGCGGGTTCGTCGACGACGTCGCCGAGCGCATCGCGACCCTGGGCGGCTCACCCAACGGCACCCCCGGCGCGCTGGTCAAGGACCGCACCTGGGACGACTACTCGATCGGCCGCGACCAGGCGATCGCCCACCTCGGCGCGCTCGACGTGGTCTACACCGGGGTCATCTCCGACCACCGCACCCAGATCGAGAAGGTCGGCGCGCTCGACCCGGTGACCGAGGACATGCTCATCGCCCAGGCCGGCGAGCTGGAGCAGTACCAGTGGTTCGTCCGGGCGCACCTGGAGAACGCCGACGGTTCGCTGAACACGCAGGGCAACACGGGTGAGGCGGGCGCGGCCGACGCCGCGCGCTGATCCACCCGGCCGTTCGGCCCCCGAGGCCCGGTCCCGCCGTCGTGCGGGTCCGGGCCTTCGTCGTGCACTCGTCCGATATGACCGGAAAGCACGGATCGTGATAGGTGTCGGCGTCGCACATCCACGTCGAGGGGGAAACAGTGATCGTCCGATACCTACGGGAGCACACCAGTCCTCCCGTCTTCGTCACCTCGGCCCTGCTGGCGGTGGCGTTCGTGCTGTGGGGGGTCGTCTCCCCGGCATCGCTCGGGGCGGTCGCGGAGTCGGTGAACGCCTGGATCACCGGCACGCTCGGCTGGCTCTACATCTTCTCCGCGACCGGCTTCCTGGTCTTCGTGATCGTGCTGATGGCCTCGCGGTACGGCCGGGTGAAGCTCGGCCCGTCGGACTCGACGCCGGAGTACGGCAACGTGTCCTGGTTCGCGATGCTCTTCACCGCGGGCATGGGCATCGGCCTGGTGTTCTATGCGGTGTCCGAGCCGATCGCGCACTTCACCGCGCCGCCGACCGGGGACGGCTCGTCGCCCGAGGCCGCGCGGAACGCGATGCTCTACACGTTCTTCCACTGGGGCCTGCACCCGTGGGCGATCTACATCGTGCTCGGCCTGTCGCTGGGCTACTTCGCCTTCCGCAAGGGCCTGCCGCTGCGCCCGGCGGCCGCCCTGTACCCGATCCTGAAGGACCGGATCAACGGCTGGCCCGGCTACCTCGTCGACGTCATCGCGGTGTTCGGCACGCTGTTCGGCCTGGCCACCTCGCTCGGCATCGGCGCACAGCAGGTCGCGGCCGGTCTCGACGCCGTCTTCGGCTGGGAGAACACGACCACGCTGCAGGTCGTGCTGATCGCGGCCATCACCGCGATCGCGATCACCTCGCTGATGCTCGGGCTCGACAAGGGCATCCGGCGCCTGGCGCTGATCAACCTGTGGCTGGCGCTCGCGCTGATGCTGTTCGTGTTCTTCTTCGGCCCCACCCGTGACCTGCTCAACAGCCTCGCCTCCAACATCGGCACCTACGTCCAGGAGGTGCCCGGTCTGTCGTTCGAGACCTTCCCCGACGGCGGCAACGGCACCGCGGCGGAGTGGCAGAGCTCGTGGACGCTGTTCTACTGGGGCTGGTGGATCTCGTGGTCGCCGTTCGTCGGCATGTTCCTGGCCCGGATCTCCTACGGCCGCACCATCCGCAACTTCGTCGCGGGCTGCCTGTTCGCGCCGGTCGGCGCGTCGATGGTGTGGCTGACCGTCTTCGGTGACAGCGCGCTGGAGCTGGTGCAGGCCGACCCGGCCGACCCGCTCGCCGAGGCGGCCCCGGAGACCGCCATCTACGTGCTGCTCGCCCAGCTGCCGGTGCCCGAGTTCGTGATCCTGCTGGCGTCGCTGTTGACGATCTTCGTGGTCGTGCTGTTCTTCGCGACGTCGTCGGACTCCGGGTCGCTGGTCGTCGACATCCTCACCAACGGCGGCGACCCGAACCCGCGCTGGCAGCAGCGCCTGTTCTGGGCGGTGCTGGAGGGCGTCATCGCGGCGGTGCTGCTGACCGCGGGCGCGGTCTCGGGCACCGACGCGCTCTCCGCGCTGCAGACGGCGTCGATCGTGGCCGGGCTGCCGCTGGGGATCGTGCTGGTCCTGATGGCGGTCGGGCTGACCCGGGCCCTGCGCGACGAGCGGTTCGTCGTCGCGCTGCCGGTCGAGCCGTCACCGACCCAGGGGCTGCGCGAGAGCAGCAGGCGGAGCACGTCGCCGTCGGAGAGCGGGGAGGGGATCACCGGCTCGAACTCCGAGCCCGAGACCCACGACCCGATGCTCTCGGAGACGGCGGTGGCCGAGTTCGCGACGACCCGGACCGCGCCGTCGGACTCCGGCGGGGAGCGTTCCGGCCGCGACCGGGACTGACCCGCGACGCCCGGGCGGGGCCGGCTCAGTCCGAGCCGGCCCCCTCGGCGGCGCCCACCCACAGGGCCATCGCGAGCGTCGGGCCCCACTCGTGCTCGGCCTCGCCCGGGGCGGGGCGGGTCTGCTCGCCGGAGCGGCGCAGCCGCACCACGAACGGCCCCTCGAAGGGCTTGCGGGCCAGCAGGTCCACCCGGTCGCCGAGCCGGACGTCGTGCGCGTCGAGGAAGCGGAGCACCTCGGGGTCGGTGTCGTCGACGCGCACCAGGGTGCCGCCCTCGCCGTAGCGCAGGTCCGGCAGCCGGCGGGCGTGGACCACCGGCATCGTGCCGTCACGGGCCGGGATGGGGTCGCCGTGCGGGTCGAACCGCGGGTGCCCGAGCCGGGTGTCGATCCGGTCGAGCAGCCGGTCGGAGACGGCGTGCTCGAGCGCCTCGGCCTCCTCGTGCACCTCGTCCCACGCCAGGTCCAGCTCGGTGACCAGGAACATCTCCAGCAGCCGGTGCCTGCGCACCACGGCGAGCGCGGAGACCCGCCCGGCGGCGGTGAGCGTGATCCCGGCGTAGCGGGCGTGGTCGACCAGCCCGGCGTCGACGAGCTTGCGCACCATCCCCGACGCCGACGGCGACGAGACCCGCAGCCGCTCGGCCAGCGCGGAGACCCCGACCGACCCCTCCCACCGCTCCGAGAGCAGGAAGATGGTCTTCAGGTAGTTCTCCACGGACTCCGAGAGGCGCTCCGCGCTCATGCCCACCACGGTATCCCGGCGACGGCGGCTCAGGCGTTCCCGGCCGCGCAGAGCCGGGCCAGCAGGCCGGGGTCGACCGGCGAGCCGAGCGCCCCGCTCAGGGTCAGCCCGTTGACCGCGGCGGCCAGCAGGGCGCGCCGGTCGGCGTCGTCGGGCAGGAGCCGGGCGGCGGCCGCGTCGAGCGCGACGTCCCACCGGTCCAGCTCACCGCGCAGGTCCGGGCGCCGCGCGGCCAGCAGGAACAGCTCGTACTCGGCGATCGCGGTGACCCGTTCCTGGCGGGCGCAGTCCTCGACGAGCGCGACGAGGTCGCCGGGGACGGTCACCGCGTCGAGCCGGGCGATCCAGCGGTCGTTGACCGCGATGAGCGTCGCGACCAGCAGCGCGTCGACACTGGGGTGGTAGTAGAAGACCGCGCTGGGCGGCACGCCTGCCTCCGCGGCGACCGCCCGCTGGCTGACCGCGGCGACCCCGCCCGCGCCGACCAGCCGCAGCGTGGCCTCGACCAGCTCGCGGCGGCGCCGGTCCCCGCGGCGGCGCCGGCCGTCGGCCTCGGGCGTGTCCCGTCCCGCCGCATCAGGCATGCGCGGTCGCGCCGCCCAGCTCCAGGGCGAGCACCCCGGCGATCACCAGCGCGATCCCGCCGAGCTGCACCCAGGTCAGCGACTCACCGAGGAAGAACACCCCGATCAGCGCGACGAGCGCCACCCCGGCCGCGGCCCAGGTGCCGTAGGCGATCCCGAGCGCCATCCCGCGGCCGAGCGCCTGGGACAGCGACCAGAACGCCAGCCCGTAGCCGACCACGGTGATCATCGACGGCACCAGCCTGCTGAAGCCCTGCGAGAACCGCAGCGCCACCGTTCCGGTGACCTCGGCGCCGATCGCGAGCGCGAGCCATCCCCACATCGCCGGGCTCCTCCCCCTCTGTCCGTTCCTCGCACACATTGTAGAGCGTTCGCTCAGGTTTCCCGCCACCCGGACGACCGAGCACGAAATGGTTGTCATTGGCTTACGGTGGATCATCGTGACCACGCAGAGCAGTCGGACGACCGCGCCCGGTTTCCCCGCACCCCGCCGTCCCCGCGACGACGGCTCCGTCGCCGCCGTCGCGACCCGCCTCGTGGCCCTGCGACGACGGCTGGAGCGCACCGACCTGCGGCCCGCCCCGGACACCGACGCCGCGTTCGGCGAGCTCGTCGGACTCTGCTGCTTCCCGCCCGCCGGCTGTACCGAGGGCGTCCTGGCGCGGGTCGCCCCGCACTCGGACGCCCTGCGGACCCTCGCCGCGACCGGCGAGGGCCACATGGAGAACCACTGGGCGGGCCGGATCGCCGCCGCCCCCGACCCCCGGGCCGAGCTGGACCGGTTCCCCTACCTGGGCAACTACCACGACCTCGTCCGGCTGGAGCTCGCCGCGCTGACCGCCGTCGGGCTGCCCGCGCCGCGACGCGTCGTCGTCCTCGGGTCGGGGCCCCTGCCGCTGACCGGCCTGGTGCTGGCCACCGGGCACGGCGCGCAGGTGCTGCACGTCGACCGGGACCCGGCGGCCGCCGCCGCGGGGGACGCGGTCGCCGCCGCCCTCGGGGCGGACGGGCGGGTCCGCAGCCTGGTCGCCGACCTCGACGACCCGCAGCTGTCCCCCGCGCTCGCCGACGAGCTGGGCCGGGCCGACCTCGTGCTCGTCGGGGCCCTGGTCGGTGCGGACGCCGCCGCCAAGGCCGCGATCACCGCCCGGCTGGCCACCGCGACCGGGCCCGGCACGACCCTGCTCGTGCGGTCCGCCGCCGGGCTGCGGACCCTGCTCTACCCGGAGATCGTCCCGGCCGACCTGCCCGCGCTCGACGTGCTCCTCGAGGTGCACCCGCGCACCGACGTCGTCAACTCCGTCCTGGTGGCCCGCGCCGCCACGTGAGGTGCGTCGCTCCCGCGGTTCGGAGCGCCCCCGGCCGGGCAACCGGGCCCCGACGAGGGGCGCAGCGACGCGCCGGAGGACGACGGACCGAGGAGGTCGGGTCATGATGCGGACGACGGGCGGGTTCTCCCGGCCCTACACCCCGGTGCAGCCGGTCGCGGCGGCGTTCGCCGCGGCGTTCCTGCTGGTCGGAGCCCTGGGCTTCGTGCCGGGCGTGACCTCCGGCGAGCTCGCGGTGCTGCCCGGTGCGGGCACCGCGGTGCTCGGTGGGCTGCTGCCGGTGTCGGTGCTGCAGAACGTGCTGCACCTCGTCACAGGCCTGGCCGGACTGGCCTGCGCCCGCTCCGGTGCCGCGTCGCGGGTGGTGCTCGTGGCCGGTGGCGCCGTCGCGCTGCTGAGCGCCGCCGTCGCCCTGGACGCCGTGGGCGCGGCCCTGGTGGTCGTCGCCGTCGCGATGGTCGGCTGCGCGACGCTGCTGCGCGGCCGTCCCGTGGTGCGCCCGGCCCGCCGCGGGGCCGCCGCGGCCTGAGACCTGGACGGGGCGTGACCCCCGTGGTCCGATGGCGGTGTGTCCGACACACCGTCCGCCGGGACCCCGGTCACCGGACGACACCCCGACCACGGCCACGAGGCCGAGGTCGGCGACCCGGTGTGCTGGCTGGACCGGCTCTGCCCGGACTGCGGGGCGATGCCCTCGCCCACCGAGGACGGCGGGCCGCCGCAGACCTGCTGGCGCTGCGGCGCCGCCGTCACGCGCCCGTCGGGCTTGCGATCGCCTGACGATCGTGCCGGGCCCGGCGCCGGGGTCGACGGGACCGGCCCGGATCCGGTGGAATCGCCGTCATCATGAGCGAACACGGCCGGACCCGGGTGCTGCTGGTCGACGACGACGTCCGGATCGGGCGCGCGCTCGGCCTCGCCCTGGGCGACGAGGGCGTCGACGTCGACGCGGTGCACACCGGCGAGCAGGCCCTGGTCAGCGCCGCCCGGCCGGGCGTCGACCTCGTGCTGCTGGACCTCATGCTGCCGGGCATCGACGGCCTCACCGTCTGCCGGCGGCTGCGCGAGACCGGTGACCTGCCGATCATCATGGTGACCGCGCGCTCCGACTCCGCCGACGTCATCGCCGGGCTGGAGGCGGGCGCCGACGACTACGTCACCAAGCCCCTGGTGGCCGGGGAGCTGGCCGCCCGCATCCGGGCGCTGCTGCGCCGCCGGCGTCCGACCCCGGCGGCACCGCGCCGGATCACCGTGGGCGACGTCGAGCTGCGCCCGGACGAGGGGACCGTGCTCCGCGACGGCGCCCCGGTGCACCTGACCCGCACCGAGTTCCGGCTGTTCGCCGAGCTCGCCGCGGCGGGCGGGCGGATCGTGACCCGCGACGAGCTGCTGTCGCGGGTGTGGGGCTACGAGTACCACGGCGACACCCGGCTGCTGGACGTCCACGTGCGACGGCTGCGGCGCAAGGTCGAGCTCGACCCGGACCGCCCGGTCCTCGTGCTGACCGTGCGCGGCGCCGGGTACAAGGTCGGCGACGCCGGACCGGACGCCGCGCTGCCGGGCGCCGCCCCCGCCTCGGGCCGCGGCGGGTGAGCGGGCGCGGCAGGATGCGGTCCGTGCTGGACCGACTGCCGCTGGGCCGGCTTCCGCTGCGTCACCGGGTCGGCGTCGCGTTCGCCGGGGTGTCGCTGGTGGTGACCGGGCTGTTCGCGACGGTCACCTGGAACCTCGCGTCGTACTACCTGGTGGAGCAGCGGGTGGAGAGCGCGACCCGGCAGCTCGCGGTGAACCTCCAGCTCGTCGAGCGGGCGATCGCCGACACCGCCGACGTCGGCGGCCTCGACGACCTGCTGACCGGCCTCGCGGGCACCCCGGACACCACGGTCGCGCTGCGCCGCGACGGCGCCTGGACGACCAGCGGCCGCGAGGTCGACCCCGGCCTACTGCCGGCGGGGGTGCTGGCGCTGGCGGAGAACGGGACCGGGGCGCGGCAGCGGGTGATGGTGGCGGGGATGCCGAGCGTCGTCGTCGCGGCGCCGATGCCGGGCGGCGACGTGTTCGTCGAGGTCTTCCCGATGCAGCGGCTCGACGCCAACCTGAAGTTCCTCAGCGTCGTGCTGTTCACCGGGGTCGCGGTGAGCGCCCTGCTCGGGCTCGCGCTGGGTCAGTGGGCCGGGCGGCGCGCGCTGCTGCCGCTCACCGCCGTGACCCGGGCCGCGGCGCGGATCGCCGGGGGCGACCTGACCGCACGGTTGCCGTCGAGCACCGACGCCGAGCTCGCCCCGCTCGTCGCGACCTTCAACCGGACCGCCGACGACCTGGAGCAGCGGGTGTCGCGCGACGCCCGGTTCGCCGCGGACGTGTCGCACGAGCTGCGGTCGCCGCTGACGACGCTGGTGAACGCGACCGCGGTGCTGACCCGGCGGCGCGACGAGCTCGCGCCGACCGCGCGGGAGGCGGTCGAGCTGCTCGACGGCGAGATCCAGCGCTTCCGCCGCATGGTCCTGGACCTGCTGGAGATCTCGCGCAGCGACACCCTGCAGCGTGAGGACGGTGAGCTCGGTGCGCTGGTCCGCGGGCTCGTCGCGGTCCGCGGCGGGGAGCACGTCCCCGAGGTCGACGCCCCGGAGCCGGTGACCGTGCGGGTCGACCGCCGTCGCCTCGACCAGGTCCTGGGCAACCTCCTGGACAACGCCGACGCGCACGGCGGCGGCGCGCTGCGGATCGGCGTCGCGCCCCGGGGCCGGTACGCCCGGATCGAGGTCGACGACGCGGGCCCCGGCATCCCGCCCGAACAGCGGCTGGCGGTGTTCGAGCGGTTCGCCCGTGGCACCCTGGCCGGCAGCCGCGGCGACGGCGGCGGCACCGGTCTCGGCCTGTCCCTGGTCGCCGCGCACGTGCGCCGGCACGACGGCCGGGTGTGGGTGGAGGAACGACCCGGCGGCGGGGCCCGGGTCGTCGTCGAGCTGCCGGGGGTGGACACGTGAGGACGCGGCTGTGCACCGCCGTGCTGGGGCTGCTGCTCGTCGCCGGGTGCGGGGTGACCCTGGAGGACGAGCCGGAGCCGCTGGATCCGGCCACCGGGACGCCGTCACCGACGCCGACGGTGACCGTGCTCCCGCCGCACTCCCCTGCCCCCGGCACCGTGCTCCCGCCGCCGCCGACGGCCTCCCGCGGCACCGCCCTGCTCCCGCCGCAGCCGACTACCGGCGGCGGCGTCGGCGCGGGTCCGACGCACAGCTGATGCAGGTGTCCGCGGCGGGCAGCGCCTCCAGCCGCTCCGGGGCGATCGGACCGCCGCAGACGGTGCAGCGCCCGTAGCCGCCGTCCGCCATCCGGTCGGCCGCCCGGTCGAGGTCCCCGCACTCCCGCTCCGCCGCGGCGAGCAGGCCCTGCAGCTGCGCGCGCTGCACGGCGATGGTGACGCCCTCGGGGTCGTGCTCGTCGTCGTGGCTGGTCAGGGCCTGCTGGTCGGCGAGGGCGTCCAGCTCCCGGCGCAGCGACGCCACCCACTCGCGGGCGTGGGCGCGGGCGGCGGCCAGGGCGGTGGGGTCCACGGGACCAGGATGCGCCCCGGCAGACTGTCGTGGTGCCCCTGTCGCGTCCCGTGTCCGGTGTCGGTGTCGTCCTCCAGCGCGACGACGGCGCGGTCGCCGTCGGGCACCGCGTCACCGCCGGGGAGACTCCGAGCTGGTCGTTCCCGGGCGGGCATCTGGAGGGCGGGGAGCCGGTCGTCGCGGCCGCGCTGCGGGAGCTGGCGGAGGAGACCGGCGTCGTCGCGGCGACGGGGACGCTGTTCGCGGTGTGCGTCCGGCTCGACGGCGCGGGGGTGACCTTCGCGGTGCACGTGCCCGCACCCGCCGGGGCCGGGCTGCGGGTGACCGAACCGCACGCGATCGACGCCTGGACCTGGGCGGACCCCGACGCGCTGCCCGCCCCGGTGTTCGCCCACACCGCCGCCGTGCGCCACGCCTGGCGTTCCCCGGGCGTCGCCCTCGACGGCTGGGAGCTGCACCGGGTCGCGCATTGAGCACCCACTCCCGGCCCCGCCTCCGCGCCGTCGATCAGTACATGAGCGCTGTCCCGGGCCGGTCCGACCGCGCTCATGTACTGATCGACGTGGGTATCGGGCGGTCTACTCCCCCGCGGCCCCGGTCGCGAGCTCGACGACGATGTCCAGGTGCCCCGCGTGGCGGGCGTACTCCTGCACGACGTGCAGCAACGTCCGCTCGATCGTCCCGGGCCCGGCACCGCGCCAGCGGGCGCTCGGCAGCCCCACCGCGTCGGCCCCCACCGACTCCGCGATCTCGCGGGTGCGCCTGCCCTGCGCCGCGAGCGCGTCCGCGAGCCCGTCGGCGGTGGTACCGGGCGGGAGCTGCCACCGGCCGTCGACGTGGTCGGCCCACGGGTCCGGGAGGTCGGCGTCGACGAAGCCCCACTCCAGCCATCGGCGCTCCATGCAGCGCAGGTGGTGTAGGAGCTCGGCGGGCGACCAGCCGGTCGGGAGACGGCTGGTCGTGCGGTCGGGCCCGGGGAGCTCGGCGTACTTGGCGAGGACGCGGGCCCGGAAGAAGTCGATGTAGGTGAGCAGGAGCGCGGTCGTGGAGGGGGCCGGGTCGGTGGGCTCGGGGAGACGGGACGGGTCCCTGCGCAGGTGCAGCAGCGGGAACGGGCGCCCCCGGCCGTCGCGGTCGGACCGTCCGGTCCGGACGAACCCGTGGCGCTCGTAGAAGGCCAGCGCGGACGGGTTCTGCTCGTTCACGTCCAGCTCCACCTGCGCGAGTCCGTCGGTGGCCGTCGCCAGCAGCGCGGACCCGACGCCGAGACGGTGCGCCGACGGGTCGACGAACAGGGCCTCCACCCGGTCGCCGTGCACCCCGATCCAGCCGACCGGCGTGCCGTCGTCCCGCTGCGCGACGGTGACGGCGAGGGCGGGCAGGGCCGCCGTCCGGACCTCGTGCTCGATCTCCTCGACGTCGGCCGGGGTGAGGAACGCGTGGGTCGCCTCGACCGCGCGACGCCAGATGCGGACGAGCTCGGGGTGGTCGGCGGGGGTGGCGGCGCGGACGGTCGGGCAGTTGTCGTCGCTCACGGGGACAGGGTGGCAGGGATGTCGAGCGGGTTGCCGGTGCCGGAGTCGTGGAACCGCGCCCGTGACAACGACGGCTACTGCGGCGAGTGACCGGGCACGTCTGCTCGCGGGCCGAGGGCGTCGGCCAGCCGCTCCGCCGTCGCCCGGAATAGCTCGCGCAGCTCCTCCGGTCCCTCGACGACGAACGGAACCGGCAGCCCCGCCAGCAGCGCGGGCACCCAGTCCAGCGAGTCGGCGCGCAGGGTGACCCGCGCCCACCCCCCGGGATCCGCGAGGTCCTCGGCGAGGGCCAGCCCGGCGGGGAACATCGCGGTGACCTCGTCAGCCGTCCCCCGCACCCGCAGCACCACCTCATGCCGCCACGGGGTGCGGGCCAGCGACTCCAGGACGTGGGCGGCGGGGTCCAGGTCGGGCGGGGCGTCGAACGAGCCGACGAGCGCCGTGGCGTCCGTGACCCGGTCCAGCCGGAAGGTCCGCAGCTCACCGACGGCGGTGTCGGTGGCGGACAGGTACCACCGCCCCCGGTGGACGACGACGCCGTGCGGATGCACCGTGCGCCGGCTGCGGTCGCCGTCGGCGCGGGTGTAGGTCAGCGCCACCGGGCGGCGCTCCGCGGTCGCCGTGGCCGCGGTGAGCAGGACCTCGGCCGCCGGGGCGCCGACCGGCCCGGCGGGTGCCGTGACCTGCAGGTCCGTGAGAAGGGCATCGACCCGGTGGACCAGCGCGGCGGGCAGCACGCGGCGCAGCTTCGCGGCCGCGCCGTCCGCGGCGCCGCCACCCGCGACGTCGTCGGACACGGCCGGGGGCAGCAGCCCGGCCCGCCGGGCGGCCACGAGGCCCAGCATGACCGCGACGGCCTCCCCGTCGGTGAGCATCAGCGGCGGCATCCGGTACCCGGGCGCGAGGCGGACGCCCCCGTGCCTGCCGCGCACCGACTCCACCGGCACACCCAGGTCCTGCAGGTGCGCCAGGTAGCGACGCAGGGTGCGTTCGTCGACGTCGAGGCGTTCGGCGAGGTCGCCGACCCGGCGCAGCCGCGGTCCCGCCTGCAGCAGCTCGAGCAGGGCCAGGACCCGGGCGGTGGGACGTGTCACACGTCCATCGTCCCCCATAACCGGGCGGATCCTGACCGGTTACCGTCCTAACGTCCCGGCCATGACGACATCGACGACCGCGAGCCTGGTCTCCGTCCGCTTGATCACCGACGACGTGGCCGCCCTCGCCCGGTTCTACGAGCGGGTCACCGGGACACCCGCACACTGGTCCACACCGGACTTCGCCGAGGTGGCGACGCCGGCGGGCACCCTCGCCCTCGGCAGCACCCGCACGGTCGCGCTGTTCTCGGCCGGCTCGGCGCGCCCGGCGGACAACCACACGGCGATCATCGAGTTCCTCGTCGCCGACGTCGACGCCGAGTACGAGCGGCTGCGCGCCACGGTGGACGACGTCGTCCAGGAGCCGACGACCATGCCGTGGGGCAACCGGTCGCTGCTGCTGCGCGACCCCGACGGGAACCTGGTCAACCTGTTCACACCGATCGACCCGGAGGCCAGGACGACGTTCGCGGCCGACCACACGGAATGACCGCGGCCGCGCCGGGGTTCGGACCGTCCGTACCGTCACCGGACAGTGGAGGCGAGCCCGTCGTGACCGACGCGATCCTGCAGCGCAACAAGGACAACGTCCGAGCGTTCTACGACCTCATGTTCAACCGGTGCCGACCGGCCGAGGCCCTCGACCGCTACGCCGGGCAGACCTACATCCAGCACAACGTCCACGTTGCGGACGGCAAGCAGGCCTTCGTCGACTACTTCGAGCGGATGGCCGAGGAGTACCCGGGCAAGCACGTGCGGTTCGTCCGCGCGATCGCCGAGGACGACCTGGTGGTACTGCACTGCCACCAGACGTGGCCGGGCGGTGACGACTACGCCGGCATCGACATCTTCCGCGTCGACGACGACGGCAGGGTCGTCGAGCACTGGGACGTCCTGCAGGTCGTTCCCGCCACCTCGGCGAACGACAACGGCATGTTCTGACCGGGCCTCGCAGGAGTCATGTGGTCGACGGCCGGATGCAGCAGACCGCGCCGGGCGGCCGGAACCGACGCCGACCCCCTCGTCGCGCAGAGCCTCGCGTTCGTGGCGTCACCGCACGCCACGCCCGCTCCTCCGGCCTGCTCCGCACCGCCGTGATCTCTCGCGCACCGAGACTGTCGGAGCCTCCTGCAACCATCCCGCCATGGACGACCAGAAGAGCGACCTGCTCCGTTACCTCGACGAGGCTCGCGACGCCGTCGTGTGGAAGCTCGACGGGCTCGACGAGTACACCGCCCGCCGCCCCGGAACGCCCACAGGGACGAACCTGCTCGGCCTGGTCAAGCACCTGACGAGCTGCGAACTGGTGTACTTCGCCCGCACCTTCGACCGACCGTCCGCGGACCTGCCCTACCTCGACACGTTCGACGCGTGGGAGAACGAGGACATGTGGGCCGGCGCCGACGAGGACCGCGAGGAACTCGTCGCCCGCTATCGCCGGGTCTGCGCCCACTCGAACGGAATCGTCACCGAGCTGCCGCTCGACGCCCCGGGGCGGGTACCCCACTGGCCCCAGGAGCGTGCCGAGACCACGCTGCACCATGTCGTCGTCCGCATGCTCGGGGAGACGAACCGGCACGCGGGGCAGGCGGACGTCATCCGTGAGGGCTTCGACGGGGCGGCCGGGCATCGAGAGGGTTTGTCGTCGCTACCGTCCGAGGACCGCGAATGGTGGACGCAGTACGTCGGCCGGATCGAGTCGGCCGCGCGTGAGGCGTCCCGGTAGGCGCTGGGAGCGCTCGGGGGGAGTCCCGCACGTTGGCCGCGGCCTGCGTCGCGTTGACCTGGTGATTGTGGGCCCCCGGGGGATCGAACCCCGAACCCGCGGATTAAAAGTCCGCTGCTCTGCCGATTGAGCTAGAGGCCCCTGACCGCCCCCGGACACGCCGGGTATGGCCCACCACCGGATACCCCCGGCCGATCGCGGCGAACCAGATCTGCACTTTACCGTCTGCAACCACCGTTGCCGTCGTCGCGACACCGTCACCGTGTCGGGTGTCGCAGAACGAGACACCGTGGCCGGGGTGGATCCCCTGCCCCGGAAGGGATCCGGCAGCCGTCGGACGCGGCACCGCCCTGGAGGCTCCGGGAGGCGGCTACCCAGGGCGCGGAAACCGACGGTAGCCACCACACGAACCGGTGGAACGTCCCGTCGCGTCCGCTTTCGCGGTGCCCGCCCCGGCGCGGGCGGTGATCATCGTTCTCATGATCCACACGCGTTCCCTCACCTCGATCGCCCTGCTCGGAGCCACCACGGTCGCCCTGACCGCCTGCGGTGGCGAGCAGTCGCGGACCGCGGTGACCGAGGTGACCGCGACCGTCGCCCGGGGCGGGGACGGGCCCGCGTTCACCTATGACCCGAAGCTCGTCCCGGTCGGTGCGACCGTCGCGGTCACCGACGCCGAGCAGGACGGCTCGACCGTCACCACCCTCCGGGTGACCGGGCTGCTGCCGAACCGGACCTACGGGGCGCATGCGCACGCGAAGCCCTGCACCGCGGCCTCCGGCGCCGACGCGGGCCCGCACTACCAGTTCTCCGAGGACCCGGTGACGCCGAGCGTCGACCCGTCGTATGCGAACCCGATGAACGAGATCTGGCTCGACGTCACCACCGACGCGAACGGCGCGGGCGAGTCGACCGCCACCGTCCCGTGGGTCTTCCCGGACGACCGGCGCGCGGAGTCCGTCGTCCTCCACGAGGAGCCGACCGCCACCCACGCCGGGCACGCCGGCACCGCGGGCGGGCGCCCCGGCTGCATCACCGTCGGCTTCTGAGCGACGCCCAGGTCGGCGCCGTCGCACGGGCCTGGGACACTGGTGGGCGTGACCGTGTTGGACAGCGTCCGCGACGCGCGGACGGACACCCCCGCCCGCCGTGACCGCGTGCTGCCGCCGTTGCGCATCGGCCCGTTCGAGGTCGACACCCCCGTGGTGCTCGCGCCGATGGCCGGCATCACCAACCCCGGGTTCCGCCGCCTGTGCCGTGAGCAGGGCGCCGGCTACTACGTCTGCGAGATGATCACCGCCCGCGGGCTGGTCGAGAAGAACCCGCTGACGTTCCGCATGATCGCCTTCGACGCGGACGAGCACCCCCGCTCGATGCAGCTCTACGGCGTCGACCCGGTGTCCATGCAGCGGGCCGCGGAGATGATCGTCGAGCGGGACCTGGCCGACCACATCGACATGAACTTCGGCTGCCCGGTCCCGAAGGTCACCCGTCGTGGCGGCGGGGCGGCGCTGCCGTTCAAGCGGGAGCTGTTCCGCCGGATCGTGCGCGCCGCCGTCACCGGCGCCGGGGACCGCCCGGTCACGGTGAAGATGCGCACCGGCATCGACGACGAGCACCCGACCCACCTCGAGGCCGCGCGGATCGCCGTCGACGAGGGTGCCGTCGCCGTCGCGCTGCACGCGCGGACCGCCGCCCAGCGCTACTCCGGCACCGCGGACTGGTCCGAGATCGCCCGGCTGCGCGAGGCCGTCCCGTCGCACATCCCGGTGCTGGGCAACGGCGACATCTTCTCCGCGCAGGACGCCCTGGACATGGTCGCCCGGACCGGGTGCGACGGCGTCGTGGTCGGCCGGGGCTGCCTGGGCCGCCCGTGGCTGTTCGGGGACCTGGAGGCGGCGTTCGCCGGGCGCGAGCTGCCGGCCGCGCCGAACCTCGGTCAGGTCGCCGCGACGCTGCGCCGGCACGCCGTGCTGCTCTGCGAGCACATGGGCGACCACAAGGGCATCCGCGACGTGCGCAAGCACATCGCCTGGTACCTCAAGGGCTTCCCGGTCGGCCCGGAGCTGCGGCGCAGCCTCGGGATGGTGGAGTCGATCGATCACCTCGACGAGCTGCTGTCCGGGCTGGACCCGGACGAGCCGTTCCCGGCCGACGCCGACGGGCCGCGCGGGCGCCAGGGGTCACCCGGTCGCGTCGTGCTGCCCGAGCACTGGCTCGACGACCCGGACGACCCGTCGATCCCCTTCG
Source organism: Pseudonocardia sp. TMWB2A (assembly GCF_017312135.1). Lineage (NCBI taxonomy): Bacteria > Bacillati > Actinomycetota > Actinomycetes > Pseudonocardiales > Pseudonocardiaceae > Pseudonocardia > Pseudonocardia sp. TMWB2A. The sequence goes on along the minus strand of NZ_QKQY01000002.1, from coordinate 3,050,579 downwards.
GGGCGGACGTGGAGCACTCCGGAGGTTGATCACGGCGACCCCGGGGCGAACACGCGTTACCCCGACCCGGGGGAACCAGGGCGCCGAACGGGTGCCGACGCCCCGTACGCCTCAAGCGTCCCGGGGGTGTCACCGATGAACAGTCCCAGTGGCCGAACGGCTCGACGACGGGGAGGTGGACCATGACCGACACCGCATGGACGGTGCGCAGGCTCGTGCGGTCCGCACGCCGTGTCGACCCGTCGCCGCCCGTTCCCGGGCCCGACACCCCGGGCGACGACGTCGCCCCCGCCTCCCCCGCGGCCCGCGCGGCCCTGCACACCGCGGCCGCCGAGCGGCTCGCCGAGCACCGTCGCTACGAGCAGGCCTACCTGCACCTGCGCGAGGCCGTCCGGCTCCTGCACGGCCTCAGCGCGCCCAGCCCGGCCGACGAGCTCGACCGGCTCCGCCGCGAGCACGCCGAGGCCCGTGAGCAGAGCCGCCGCGACAGCCTGACGGCGTCGTACAACCGCCGGTACCTCGACGAGCGGCTGATCGACCTGCTCGCCGCGGGCACGGACCTGCCGGTCTGCCTGGCGCTGGCCGACATCGACCACTTCAAGCTGGTCAACGACACCCACGGGCACCCGTTCGGGGACCGGGTCCTGCAGCGGATGGTCCTGGAGCTGGGCCGGGCACTGCCGCCCGGCGCGTTCTGCGCCCGCTACGGCGGCGAGGAGTTCGCGCTGGTGCTGCCCGGGCTGACGGCCGAGGAGGGCGTCGCGGCCTGCGAGACCGCCCGCGAGAACGTCGCCGCGCACGACTGGAGCGACCTGCACCCGGACCTGCGGATGACGATCAGCATCGGCGTCGCCCGGTCCCGTCCCGGCGACGACGACGTCGAGGCCCTCGTCACCGAGGCCGACGTGCTCCTCTACACGGCCAAGCAGGCGGGCCGGAACGCCGTCGCCCACCGCGACGCCGACGGCCGGGTGAGCCTCGCCGGTGCGGCAGCCGCACGCAGGTCGATCCCCCAACCGGAGCAGGGCGCGTCGCGCCCCGCGCCACCCGCGTCGGCCCGGGCCGAATAAGATCCTCCGTGCGGTCCCCGCGACCGCACGATCCCGGAAGGGCGCGCTCCCCCGACGCCGCGCCCGTCACGCGCTTCCGCTCCGGCGGTCGCGACGAGGAGGCCCGGTGCAGGACGGCGACGACGAGGTGCGCCGGTCCCGGCGTACGCGTCGGCGCCCGGACGACGCGGGCCCGCCCGCGCCCCCCGCACCGCAGAGCCCTCCCGGGGCGCAGGTCCCGCCGTCCGGAGCGCACCCGTCGGGCCCGCAGGGGCGCCCCGGCGCGCACCCGTCAGGCCCGCAGCAGCGCTCTGCCGCCGGGACCCATCCGTCCGGGCCACAGCCGCGCCCCGCCACCGGGACCCACCCCTCCGGCCCGCAGCCGCGCCCCGCGTCCGGATCCCAGCCCGCGGGGCCGCAGCCGGAGAGCGGCGCGCACCCGTCGCAGCCGCAGCCGCGGCCCGCCGACGCCCCGCTGCCGGGACCGGTCCCCCCGACCGGTGTGCGACGCGTGCGCGGCGGCCCCGTACCCCGCCGTCCCGGTGAGCCACCGGCGCCGCAGCGTCCGCGCCCGCGCGACGGTGACCCGTCGCGGACCACCCCGGTGCCGCCCGCGGGCGGCACCGCCCGTCCGGCGTCGCCGGGTGGCCCCGGGGCCCGGCCCGCCCGCACCCCCGGGGAGACCCCGGCGACCGCGCGCGCCGCCACCCCGGCCACCGGAACCGGCCCGGGCACCGGGGCCACACCGGCGCCCCGGGGCGGCCGTACCCCCGGGACCACACCGACCACCGCTGCCCGCCCGGCCGCGGACACCGGGGCGACCCCGACCGCCGCGGCCCACCCGGACACCCGGGCCCCCCGGAACACCGGAGCCACCCGGAACACAGCGGACGCCGGGAACACCGGAGCCGGCCGGAACGCGGGCGACGCCGTGAGCGCCGGAGCCACCCGGAACGGTGGGACCGACGGCGACACGGAGACCGGGGCGGGCGCGGCGCCGTCGCGGCCCGCCCGCCGCGGCGCCGCGGACTCGCGCGTCACCGAGGTCTTCGACGCGCTGGTGCCGCGCCGCCGTCGTCGTCGCTATCGGGACGACCCGCCCGTCGAGGACACCACCACGGCCGAGGAGGTCGCGGAGCCGGAATCGGCCGACACCCCGCCACCGGCCCGGCTAGACCCCCGCGCCCGCGCGCTGCGGATCGGCGCTGCGGCGGCCGCGGTGCTCGTCCTGGCCACCACCGCGTTCGGGTTCGCCGGGCGCAGCGAGGTGCACGACGGCGTCCGCGACGTCGCCGCCCTCGCCCCGGACACCGACGCGATCCTCGACGCCGACGCCCAGGCGGGCGACCGCAACGTCCTGGTGCTGGGCCTGCAGGCCGACCGCGCGGGCACCGCGGAGTCCGCGCGCACCGACACGGCGGTGCTGGTCCACCAGCCCGCGGGCGGCGGCCCGGCCGTCACCCTGTCGATCCCCGCGACGCTGGAGGTGTCCCGGCCGCCGTGCCGGCGATTCGACGCCGCCACCGGCACCTACGGCGACACCGTGCCCGCGGAGTCCCGCACCGCCTTCGCCACCGCCTACGACGTCGGCGGCCCGGCCTGCAGCGTCGGCGTCGTCCAGCAGCTGACCGGCATGCCGATGAGCGGCTTCGTCGCGCTCGACCTGGCCGGGACCCCGCAGCTCGTGGACGCCGTCGGCGGGATCGAGGTCTGCACCGAGCGTCCGGTCGTGGACCCGGTGCTCGGCCCGGTCGTGGAGGGCTCGGGCACCGTGGAGCTCGACGGGCCCACCGCGGTCCGGTTCGCCTCCGCCGCGGGCACCGCGGACAGCTCCCCGGCCAACCGGGTCCGGCGCCAGCAGCGGGTGCTCGCCGCCGCGCTCGGCGACGCGCTCTCGACCACCTCGCTGCTGACCCCGGGTGCGCCGGGCCGCTCCGCGGCCGGGGTGTCCTCGGCGCTGTCGGCGGACGGCGTCGACGCCGGCGAGATCCTCACCCTCGCCCGCGGGCTCGCCCGGTCCGGCGCCGCGGGCGACGCCGACACCCCGGTGTTCCTGTCCGTCCCGGTCACCGAGACCCCGAACACGCGGGGCCAGCTGGAGCTGCGCCGCTCCGAGGCTCGCACCCTGTTCTCCGCGCTGCGCGAGCACGAGCCGCTGCCCGAGAGCGCGACCGCGCCGGCCTCCCGGTCCGCGGCCGCCCCGGCGCCGGGCACCGTCGTGAACCTGGTCGACGCGACCGGGCGTCCCGGCGCGGCCGACCGGATCGCCGCGGACCTGCGCGAACGCGGCTACGAGATCGGCACCGTCACGCCCGGCCCGGCCGCACCCGGCGCGCAGGTCCGCTACTCCCCCGACAACACCGACGCCGCGGGCACGCTCGTGGAGGCGCTGCCCGGCGCCCGGCCCGTCCCGGACCCGACCGGGAGCCGGGTGCTGGAGCTCGTCGTCGGGGCCGGAGACGCGGCCCCGGTGCAGGCCGTCCCCTCCGACGACGCCGACTGCGGCTGAATCGCCCATATCCCCCGAACGGGGGATGTCGTCCAGCGTTCACGGCGGGTTCACCCGCTGCGGCTGAACGTTCCCGCCCGGGGGCCTAGGCTCGGGACATGCGCGACACCTATCAGGAGCAGCTGGACGAGCTGGCCTCCGGCCTGGCGGACATGTGCGACGACGTCGCACGTGCCATGGCGCGCGCCACGACAGCGCTGCTCGAGGCCGACCTCCAGCTCGCCGAGCAGGTCATCTCCGAGGACATCAAGATCGACGACGTCCGTGCCGCCGCGGAGCACCGGGCCTTCGGCCTGCTCGCCCTGCAGGCGCCGGTCGCGACCGACTTGCGGGTCGTCGTCGCCGCGATCCACGGTGCGGGCGACATCGAGCGCATGGGCGACCTCGCCCTGCACGTCGCCCAGGCCGCCCGCCGCAGGCACCCGCAGAGCGTGCTGCCCGACGAGGTGAAGTCCTACTTCGCCGAGATGGGCCGGGTCGGCGTGGAGCTCGCGGAGAAGGCCGGGCGCGTCATCCGCACCCGTGACCTGGACGCGGCGAACGAGCTCGAGGCCGACGACGACGCCGTCGACGACATCCACCAGCACATGTTCACCGTGCTGATGGACCGCAACTGGACCCACGGGGTGTCCGCCGCGGTCGACGTCGCCCTGCTCGCGCGCTTCTACGAGCGGTACGCCGACCACGCCGTCGCCGTCGCTCGCCGGATCGTGTACGTCGTCACCGGTCAGATGCCCGGTCCGCTCGCCGTCTGAGAGCGTCGTTGCCCCGTTCGACGTAGTCGATACACCCCGCTCGGCGAACGGTCGACCGATCGAGTTTGACGGTGAGACGCCGGGGGCACGTCTGCTGCATGGAACACGCGGGCTGCGTCGTCACCGAGGTCGTCGGCACCTCGGACGAGAGCGTCGAGGCTGCGATCCGGGACGGCATGAGCCGCGCCGGACACGCCCTGGAGTGGTTCGAGGTGACCGGGGTCCGGTCGACCGTCCTCGGCTCCACCGAGCGCTTCCGGGTCGGTCTGCGCGTCGGCCTGCGGGCCCGCGCCGCCTGACCCCGGCGTTCACCGAGCGTTCACCGGTCCCGGGCCGAAGCCGTCACGGACTCCGATCTAAGGTCGTCGCCATGCGCAGGGAGACGCTCGACGACAACCTGACGCAGCTCCAGTCCATGCTCGACGAGATGGGTCCGCTCGTCGCCTCCGCGTTCCGCGACGCGTCCGAGGCGCTCCTGTGCGACCGCCCCCGGCTCGCCGAGCAGGTCGTCTCCCGCGACCCCGTCATCGACGGCCACCGCGACGCGATCGAGCTGCTCGCCGTCGAGACCATGAACATCCACCAGCCGATGGTCGCGCCGCTGCGCTCGGTGATCACCGCCCTGCGGTGCGCCCAGCAGCTGGAGCGGATGGGTGACCTGGCCCGGCACGTCGCCGCCACCGTCGTGCGCAACGGGGACCGTGTGGTGCTCGCCGAGCAGGCCCGCCCGCTGTTCCGCGACTACGGCGCCCGGGTCGCGGCCATGGGGGACAAGGCCGTCGAGGTGCTCCGCACCCACAACGTCGTCCTCGCGGCCGAGCTGCGCGACGACGACGACGTCGTCGACGCCCTGCACCGCGAGGTCTTCGAGCTGATGTTCGGCCCGGAGTGGACCGCGGGGGTGCCGGCCGCCGTCGACGCCGCGCTGCTGGCCCGTTTCCACGAGCGCTACGCCGACCACTGCGTGCACCTGGCCGACCACGTCGTCTACGCCGTCACCGGCGGCACCGTGGACGAGCTGCCCGCGCTCTGAGGTTCACTCCCCGGACGGCCCGGCGACGACCACGCTCGTCCCGCCCCAGGGCCAGCTCCACCACATGATCGGCCCCAGACGGGTGCGGGTGACGGTCGCCGACGGCCGTCGCGCGCGGATCCGCTCGGCGTAGCGCGCGGTCCTCCCCAGGTCCGCGACGACGAGCCGGCCGTCCGGACGCAGCACCCGGCACATCTCGTCGACGGCCCGGTCGCGGTCCTCGGACCGCGGGAGGTTGTGCACGGCGAGCGAGGACACGACGAGGTCGAACGACGCGTCCGGGAACGGGAGGTCGCGCATGTCCGCGGTGTGCAGCTCCACCCGCTCGGCCACCCCCGCGGCCTCCAGGTTCGCGCGCGTCGTCGCCGGGTCGTTGCCCGACTGGTCCCCGCGCCGCCACAGGTCGACGCCGGCCACACGACCGCGGGGCACCCGCCGGGCCACCGCGACCGTCACCGCACCGCGACCACAGCCGACGTCGAGCACGCGGGCGTCCTCGGCGATCGCGGCGCGGTCGAGCAGCCGCTCCCAGGCCACGAACTTCCCGCGTCGCGTGGTGTGCAGGTAGATCCCGGCGCCGAGCAGGAAGAAGGCCGCGGTGATCCACCACAACGGCCCGAACAGGACCGCCGGCACCGCGGCAACGACGGCTCCGGCCAGGTACCCGGCCGGGACGTAGGGGGCGTCGATCCCGAAGTCGGGGCGCCGCACGGCGGACCCGTCGGCACGGTCGGTCTCCACGGACCGATCCTGGCCCCGCGGCGAGGGACGACAACGGCATGGTGATCCGCCTCACAACGACGACGGCCCCGGTCCCATATGGGGCCGGGGCCGTGTCGTACGGCGGAGCCGATCAGCCGAAGCGACCGGACACGTAGTCCTCGGTCGCCTTCTGCTTCGGCTGGGAGAAGATCGTCTTGGTCTCGTCGAGCTCGACCAGCTTTCCGGGCTTGCCGGTGCCCTCGATGTTGAAGAAGCCGGTGAAGTCGCTGACCCGCGCCGCCTGCTGCATGTTGTGGGTCACGATGACGATTGTGTAGTCGTTCTTCAGCTCGTTGATCAGGTCCTCGATCGCGAGCGTGGAGATCGGGTCCAGCGCCGAGCAGGGCTCGTCCATCAGCAGGACGTCCGGGCGCACCGCGATCGCGCGGGCGATGCAGAGCCGCTGCTGCTGACCACCGGAGAGGCCCGAGCCGGGCTTGTCGAGCCGGTCCTTGACCTCGTTCCAGAGGTTGGCGCCGCGCAGCGACCGCTCGACGGTGTCGTCGAACTCGGACTTCGACGCCCGCTTGTTGTTCAGCTTCATGCCCGCGATGACGTTGTCGTAGATCGACATCGTCGGGAACGGGTTGGGCCGCTGGAAGACCATGCCGATCTGGCGGCGGACGCCGACCGGGTCGACGTTCGCCCCGTAGAGGTCCTGGCCGTCGAGCTCGAGGCGGCCCTCGACGCGGGCGCCGGGGATGTTCTCGTGCATCCGGTTGATCGACCGCAGGAAGGTCGACTTGCCGCAGCCGGACGGGCCGATCAGCGCCGTCACGGTCTTCGGCTTGATCGTCATGTTGACGCCCTCGACGGCGAGGAACGACCCGTAGTAGATGTTCAGGTCCTTGGCTTCGACACTCTTGCCCATGTCGCGGATTCCTTATCGGGTCTTCGGGGCGAAAATGCGGGAGATGATGCGGGCGACGATGTTCAGCACCATGACGACGAGCATCAGGACCAGCGCGGCGGTCCAGGCCCGGTCGAGGAACGCCTCGCGCGGGATGCCGGGAACGGCGTAGGAGTAGTAGGAGAACACCGGCAGCGTGGCCATCGGCCCCGAGAACGGGTTCAGGTTGACGCCGAGCGCCAGGCCCGTGGTGACCAGCAGCGGGGCGGTCTCACCGATGACGCGGGCGACGGCGAGCATGACGCCGGTCGCGATACCGCCGGCCGTCGTGGGGATGACGACCTTGAGGATCGTCCGCCACTTCGGCACACCGAGCGCGTACGCGGCCTCGCGCAGCTCGTTCGGGACGATCTTGAGCATCTCCTCGGTGGAGCGCACCACGATCGGGATCATGAGGACCGTCAGGGCGACCGCACCGGCGAAGCCGAACCGCACCGCCGGGCCGACGAACAGCGCGAACAGTGCGAACGCGAACAGACCGGCGACGATCGACGGGATACCCGTCATGACGTCGACGAAGAACGTGATCGCCCGCGCCAGCCGCGACCGGTTGCCGTACTCGACCAGGTAGATCGCTGTCAGCACACCCACCGGGATCGACATGACCGCGGCGAGCGCCGTGATGATCAGCGTGCCCTGGATGGCGTGCAGCGCACCGCCGCCGACCCCGACGACGCCGCGCATCGAGCTGTCGAAGAACGTCGGGTCGAACCGCGCCCAGCCGTTCGACACGACCGTCCACAGCACCGACACCAGCGGGACCATCGCGAGCAGGAACGCGCCCGTGACGGTCGCCGTCACCAGCCGGTCGGCGGCCTTGCGACCGCCCTCCACCGCCCGGGACACCGCGTAGGTGGCGACCAGGTACACGACCACGGTCAGGAAGACCCACAGCCCGATGGAGAAGCCACCCGCCAGGGCCGTCACACCGGCGGCCACCACGGCCGATCCGGCGACCAGGGCCCACGGGGACCAGCTCGGGAGGGAGCCCTTGCGACGCGGCAGAGCCGTCGTCGCGGCCGGGGCCTGCAGCGTGCTTCCGGTCACGGTCGCCTCGGTGTCGGTGCGGTTTCGTTCGGTCCCGGTGGACATGTCAGTTCGCTCCCGAGAACTCGCGACGGCGCTCGACGATGTAGCGAGCGATCATGTTGACCAGCAGGGTGATCAGGAAGAGCACCAGGCCGGACGCGATGAGGACGTTGACGTCGAGGCCGGACGCCTCGGGGAACTGCAGCGCGATGTTCGCGGCGATCGTCGACGGGTTGCCGGAGCCGATCAGGTTGAACGTGATCCCGCCGGAGACCGACAGGATGATCGCCACCGCCATGGTCTCGCCGAGCGCGCGGCCGAGGCCGAGCATCGCGCCCGAGACGATCCCGGAGCGGCCGAACGGCAGCACCGCGAGCCGGATCATCTCCCAGCGGGTCGCCCCCAGGGCGAGCGCGGCCTCCTCGTGCAGCTTCGGCGCCTGGAGGAAGACCTCACGGGCGACGGCGGTGATGATCGGCAGGATCATCACGGCGAGGACGAGGCCGACGACCAGCATCGTGCGGCCGGTGGCCGACGGCGGGCCGGCGAAGAACGGCAGCCAGCCGAGGTAGGTGTTCAGCCACACCATCAGCCCGACGGTCGCCGGGGCCAGGGTGGCCATGCCCCACAGGCCGTACACGATGGACGGCACCGCGGCCAGCAGGTCGACGACGTAGCTGAGCGTCTGTGCGAGCCGGCGCGGGGCATAGTGGCTGATGAACAGGGCGACCGCGATCGCCAGCGGCGTCGCCACGATCAGCGCGATGACCGCGCTGACGAGCGTGCCGAAGATGAGCGGCGCGATGTAGAGGGCGAGTCCGCCGTGCACCTCGGACGCAGGGGCCACGACGGCCGGGAACGCCTCGCTGACGAGGAAGGCCGCGACGCCGGCGAGGACGACGAGGATGAGGATGCCTGCGCCCTTGGCCGACCCGGCGAAGATCCGGTCCCCGAGCTGGGTCACCGGCTTCGCAGGTGCGGGCGCGGGCGAGTTTTCCGTGGTGGTCACTGTGATCCCTGGGGGTGCGGAACGCGCTGGGCAGGGGACTCGAGCGGCCGGGAACCCCGGGCGGTCACCATGATGACGACCGCCCGGGGCTCCTGGCTAGATGACATCCGACTCAGACTCAGCCCTGGGCCTTGATCTGGTCGATCACCGGGTCGATCTGTCCGCGGAGCGTGTCCGACAGCGGCGCGGAGCCCGCGTTCTGGGCGGCGGTCTGCTGGCCCTCGGACGAGACCACGTACTTCAGGAACGCCTTGGTGGTGTCGGCCTGGGCGGCGTCCGGGTACTGCGGGCACGCGAGCAGGTAGGACACCAGCACGACCGGGTAGGCACCGCCGGTGGCGGTCCGGTTGAGGTCGAAGGCGAACGAGGTGTCGCCCTGGCCCTCGACGCGCTTGGACTCCTCGAGGATCTTGGCCGCGGCCTCGGCGGTCGGCTCGACCGCCTGGTCGCCCAGCTTGACCTTGGCCTTGCCGAGGTCCTTGGCCTGGCTGGCGTCGGCGTAGCCGATGGTGCCGTCGCCGCCGCCGACGGCGGTCACGACGCCGGAGGTGCCCTGCGCGGCCTCGCCACCCTGGACCGGCCAGGTCTGCGCGGCCTTGTCGGTCCACACCGACGGGGCGGCCTTGTTCAGGAAGTCGGTGAAGTTCTGGGTGGTGCCCGACTCGTCGGAGCGGTGCACCGGGGTGACGCGGGTGGCCGGGAGCTGGACGCCCGGGTTGTCCGCGGCGATCTTCGGGTCGTTCCAGGTGGTGATCTGGCCCTTGAAGAGACCGGCGATGGTGGCCGGGGACAGGGTCAGGTCGTTGACGCCGTTCAGCTTGAAGACGACGGCGATCGGCGAGACGTAGCTCGGCACCTCGATGACCGAACCGCCACAGCGCTCGCGCGCCTTGGCCAGCTCGTCGTCCTTGAGGTAGGCGTCGGTGCCGGCGAATTGGACACCGCCCTGGATGAACTGGGTGCGGCCACCGCCCGAGCCGACCGGCTGGTAGTTGACGGTCGCACCCGGGTTGGCGCCGCCGAAGCCGGCGATCCAGGCCTGCATGGCCGCCTGCTGGGAGCTCGCGCCCGCACCGGCGATCTGGCCGGTGACGCCCGAACCCTGGGCGTCCGAGCCGCCGCCCTCGTTCGCCGCACCGCAGCCGGCGACGAACAGTGCGCAGGACGTGGCGATACCGACGGCAGCCAGGCGCGCCCGGGGCGCGCGCCGCTTGGTCTTCACTGCAGTTTCCTCCGAGTCGGCGGGAGCCGGTTGCGGGACGGCGGTCTGGGGTGACCACTCGGCCGCAGACGCTAGGAGTCGACGTTGGACGCCACCCCCACGGAAGATGAACGTGGGATGAACAGGGTCGGCGACCGGGTGGACCTGCATCACACGTTCGAACGAACCCCGTCACCGCTCGTCGAACGGTGACCGGGTCTCACCGGGCGTAGTTGACGTCCGCGGCGTGCACGGCGAACCCGAGGCGCTCGTAGACGGCCACGGCGGGGGCGTTGTCGGCCTCGACGTAGAGCAGCACGGTGTCCAGCCCGCGGTCGTGCAGGTGGTGGAGCCCGGCGAGGGTCAGGACCTTCCCGAGCCCGCGTCCGTGGGTGGCCGGGTCGACCCCGAGGACGTAGACCTCACCCAGGGCCGGCTCGTCACCGGTCGCCGGGTGGACCTTGGTCCAGTGGTAGCCGAGCAGGGCGCCACCGCCGTCGACGGCGAGCAGGAACCCCGCCGGGTCGAACCAGTCCTCGGCCTCCCGCGCGGCGAGCTCGGCGCCGGTCCAGCCGCCCTGCTCGGGGTGCCAGTCGAAGGCGGCGTTGTTGACGCGGAGGAACTCGTCGTCGTCGCGGCCGGGTTCGAAGGCGCGGATCGTGACGCCGTCGGGGACGGTCAGGGCGGGCAGCGGGCCCGCCGCGGTGGTGCGCCGCATCTGCCAGAGCACGCGGTCCCGGCGGTAGCCGCGGCCCGCGGCGAGCCCCTTCGCGGCGTCGAGGTCGCCGTGCGCCCACACGTGCGGGTCGGCGGTGGCCTTCTCGACCGCGCCGACGAGCGCTCCGCCGATCCCCCGCCGTCGAGCGCCGGGGTGCACCGCCAGTTCGGCGTAGGTGCCGTCGACCTGGGCGTAGCCGGCCACGGCGCCGTCGTCACCGGCGACGACGAGGTGCGTCACGCCGTCGGCGGGGGCGTCCGGGCGCAGGTGCATCAGGAACTGCTCGGAGAGCGGTTCGGCGCCGTCGGCGGCGGTCGCCGCCCTCAGCAGGTCCTGCACCGCGGAGACGGTGGCGGCGTCGAGACGGGAGTGCTCCTGCGGGTCCACGAGCACCGACCCTAGGTCACCGCGGCACCCACGCTCCACGTCCCGGGCCGGTCGGCGGCCGGGCGCCGGGGAGGCGACGGTCCGGGGCGGGCTCGGGGTCCGCGTCGTCCTGGTCGGGCGGCGCGGACAGCCCGCCGCGCGACGGGCGGACGAACTTGTAGCCGACGTTGCGCACGGTGCCGATCATCTGCTCGTGCTCGCCGCCGAGCTTGGCGCGCAGCCGCCGGACGTGGACGTCGACGGTGCGGGTGCCACCGAAGAAGTCGTAGCCCCAGACCTCCTGCAGCAGCTGGGCCCGGGTGAACACCCGTCCCGCGTGCTGCGCGAGGTACTTGAGCAGCTCGAACTCCTTGTAGGTGAGCTCCAGCAGGCGGCCCTTGAGCCGCGCCGAGTACGTCGCCTCGTCGATGACGAGCTCGCCGAGGACGAGCGCGCCACCCCCGGACGCGGACTCGGCGCCGGGGCGCGACCGCAGCAGCCGCAGCCGGGCGTCCACCTCGGCCGGGCCGGTGTCGGGGAGCAGGATCTCGTCGACCACCCACTCGCCGGACACGGCGACCAGGCCGCCCTCGTTCAGCACGGCGATCACCGGCGCGTCGGTCCCGGCGCTGCCCAGCAGCCGGCACAGGCTGCGCGCGGCGACCAGGTCGGAGCGGGCGTCCACCAGGACGGCGTCGTGCGGACCGGCGTCGAGCAGTGCCGCCACCTCGGGCGCCGCGGTCCGCACGTTGTGCGGCAGCAGCGACAGGGCGGGCAGTACGGCTGCCGCATCCGGAGCCGTGGTCAGCAGGAGCAGTTCCATGGACTCCCCCTTCTCGCGATACGCGGACGATACCGGGACGTCACCCCACGGTCAGCCGCAGAGCGACGGGTTTCACGCCCCGATCTGGATCGTTCCCGCCGGGGATCGGAACCGATCCGGGGCCCCGGGGCCGCCCACCGGACCGGCGGCGGGGCTCTCTACCCTGGTCAGGACCTATCCCGATCCTGTGGAGGCCCGGTCGTGGGACGCCCCGTCCGTCGCGTGCTCGTCGCCGTCCTGGCGGTGGCCGCCGTGCTCGTCGTGGGCGACCTCGCCACCGGGGCGGCCGTCGAGTCGGGCACCTCCCGCGCACTGCGCGACCGGCTCGACCTCCCCGAGGACCCCCACGTGCAGGTGCACGGCTTCTCGGTGCTCGCCCAGGCCGCGACCGGCCGCTACGACCACGTCGAGATGACGCTGCAGCGGGTCCCGGTCGGGCCGCTGCGCACCCCCGAGCTCCAGGTGCAGATGTACGGCCTGCGCGGGGACCTGTCCGACCTCGCCGGGCCCGGGCCCGCCCGGTTCCGCGCCGCGGCGGCCGAGGGCATCGTGCAGGTCAGCCCGAACGACATCCGCCGGATGGTCGTCGACGCCGGCGGGCCGGCCGCCGGGGTGACGCGGCTGTCGGTCGAGGCCGTCGACGCGAACGCGATCGACTCGGTGATCCTGGCCGGCGGCGACCCGACGCTGCGCGGGCTCGACCCGCGCAACGCGGCACGGTTCGTCGCGGAGATGCCGGTGGACGGCGCCGACGCGCAGGTGGCCGTGCTGGCCGTGCTCGTCGTCGACCGCGGCACGATGCGGATCGTCCCGCGCGACGTCCGGATCAACGGCTCGGACGAGCCGGTGCCGGACGCGGTCCGCATCTCGATGCTGCGCGCGCTCGCGGTGGACATCGACCCGGGTCCGCTGCCGCTGGGCGTCACCGCGACCTCGGCGAGCGTTCCGGAGTACAACGTCCTGCAGGTCGCCGGGTCCGTGCGCGACCTGAGCGTGGGCGGAGGACCGGGCACGTCCCGCTCCGCGGGCTGAGAGGGGGCGTCGGTGGACGTCACGGGTGCGGTGGTGCTGGTCGTCGTCCTGCTGGTGGCGACGCTCGCCGGGCTGGTCCTGCGCCGCCGTGCGGGGCGGCTCCGGCCCTCCGGGCACGACGGCGGCGCGCCCGCCGCGGCCGGGCCGGGCTGGGAGCTGGCCGGGACCGAGCCGGACGGGCGCCGGGCGCTGCTGCTGCAGCTGTCCTCCCCGGTCTGCGCGCCGTGCCGGCAGACCGCGCGCGTCCTCGGCGACCTGGCCGCGACGGACCCGGGCGTGGCGCACGTGGAGGTCGACGTCGCCGAGCGCGTCGACGTCGCCCGGGCGCTGGGCGTGCTGCGGACCCCGACCACGGTCGTCTTCGACGCCCGCGGTGCCGAGGTCCTGCGGGTCTCCGGGGTCCCGCGCACCGACGAGCTCGTCGCCGCCCTTCCCACCGGCTGAGAACGTGTGTGTGATGTCCGGTGGGCGCCGGCCACTGGGCTCGGCACGGATCGTCGGCTAGGCTCGGTCCCGTGAACTGGCCGCTGACCCGACGCCGCACGGTCGATCTGTGCCGCCTCGCCGGCTGCCTGTGTCTGGACTCCTGACCCGCGTGTCCTGAGCCCCGGCGTCCCGCGACGCCGAGGTTCCCGCCCCGGTTACTGGAGTCCCATGTCCGTCACGGACCGCGGATCCGCGCTCGTCGAGCCCCGGCTCGACCCGCGCGGGGTCCGCTTCTCCGCCGCGATCACCACCGTCGTCCTGGCGCTGGTGCTGCTGTCCGGCAGCGGCCTGCTCGTACTCGCGCAGGCCGTCGTCTTCGCCGTCGGCGCGTTCGCCGGCATGCGGTTCGCCCCCTACGGCGTCGTGTACCGGCACCTCCTCGCCCCCCGGCTGGGTCCGCCCGCCGAGCGCGAGGACGCCGCCCCGGTCCGCTTCTCGCAGACCGTCGGGCTGGTGTTCACCGTCGTCGCGGCGGCCGGCTACCTGTCCGGCCTGACCGTGCTCGGTGTCGTCGCCACGGCGGCGGCGCTCGCGGCGGCCTTCCTCAACGCGGCCTTCGGCTTCTGCCTCGGCTGCGAGATGTACGGGCTCCTCGCCCGCCTGCGCGGCACCGCCGCGCAGTCCTGACCGTTCCCACGACACACGATTCGGGAGAGATCGACATGAGCCGCGAGGACGTCCTCGTCACCGCCGACTGGGCGGAAGAGAACCTGGAGACCGACGGGGTGGTGTTCCTCGAGGTCGACGAGGACACCACCGCCTACGACGGGGGTCACATCCCCGGTGCGGTCAAGGTCAACTGGACCGACGAGCTGCAGGACGCGGTCCGTCGCGACATCCCCACCAAGGAGCAGTTCGAGCAGCTGCTCTCCGCCAAGGGCGTCTCGAACGACGACAAGGTCGTGCTCTACGGCGGCAACAACAACTGGTTCGCCGCCTACGCGTACTGGGAGTTCAAGCTCTACGGCCACGACAACGTGGTGCTGCTCGACGGCGGCCGCAAGAAGTGGGAGCTCGACGGCCGGACCCTGACCACCGACGTCAAGGACCGCCCCGCGACCTCCTACACCGCCAAGGAGGCCGACACCTCGATCCGCGCGTTCCGCGACGAGGTCGTCGAGGCCATCGACGCCAAGAACCTGGTCGACGTCCGGTCGCCCGACGAGTTCTCCGGCAAGATCCTGGCCCCGGCCCACCTCCCGCAGGAGCAGAGCCAGCGTCCGGGCCACGTGCCGAGCGCGATCAACATCCCGTGGTCGAAGGCGGCCAACGAGGACGGCACGTTCAAGTCGAACGACGAGCTCGCCTCGCTGTACAAGGAGGCCGGCTTCGACGAGGGCAAGGCGACCATCGCCTACTGCCGCATCGGCGAGCGCTCCAGCCACACCTGGGTCGTGCTGCACGAGCTCCTGGGCCACTCCGACGTCAAGAACTACGACGGCAGCTGGACCGAGTACGGCTCGCTGATCGGCGTGCCGATCGAGCTGGGAGCGAAGTGACATGTGTGCCGCACCTGACCAGAACCTGACCCTGCCCCCGAACACGGACCTCTCCAAGGAGACCGTGCTCGCCGGCCGCGTCGTCGCCGCCGGCGACCCGGTGGCCGGGGCCTTCGTCCGGCTGCTCGACGGCACCGGGGAGTTCACCGCGGAGGTCGTGTCCTCGGCCTCGGGTGACTTCCGGTTCTTCGCCGCCCCGGGCACCTGGACCGTCCGGGCGCTGTCGCGCTCGGGCAACGGGCAGTCCGAGCTCGTCGCCGACGGGCCCGGCCTGCACCGCGC
Source organism: Pseudonocardia sp. TMWB2A (assembly GCF_017312135.1). Taxonomy (NCBI): domain Bacteria; kingdom Bacillati; phylum Actinomycetota; class Actinomycetes; order Pseudonocardiales; family Pseudonocardiaceae; genus Pseudonocardia; species Pseudonocardia sp. TMWB2A. Next base: position 3,035,116 of record NZ_QKQY01000002.1, on the reverse strand, counting down.
GGAGATCGCCGTCGCCTGACCCGCTCGTTCCACCCGAACGCCGTCCCGGTCCCGCCGGGGCGGCGTTCGGCGTTCCGGCCGCCGACGGTCCGCGCGTCGGAACGGCCGGGGAGGCGCGACGGCGTGGCAGGTCAGTAGACTCGCCCGCCGTGCACTGGTTCTCCACCGGGCTGTTGATCGCCCTGTCCGCGGGAACCGCCGCCTGGGCCGGCTGGTTGCTCCGTCGCCTGTTCGTCGTCGAGCCCGTCGCCGCGCCCGGGCCGGGTCCCGATCCCGAACGGGACCCCGACGACCACCACACCGAGGAGCAGACCCCGTGACCGACCCCGAGCCCGCCGCAGCGTCCGACGAGGAGCTGCAGACCACGATCACCGGTCCGGAGAACGCGGCCCCGGACTCCCCGCAGCGCAACCGGCCGCAGTGGCCCGACCTGCCCGTCGACGACGACACCGCCAACCTGCGCCAGGGCCCCGACCTGCACGAGGCCTGCCTCGGCCTGCTGCCGCTGGTCGGTACCTGGCGCGGCACCGGCGAGGTCGTCTACCCGACGATCGAGGGCCCGTTCCACTTCGGCCAGCAGATCACCTGGGCGCACGACGGGCGTCCGTTCCTGTCCTACGAGGCCCGCTCCTGGCTCCTCGACGACGACGGCGGGATCATCCGCCAGGCCGCCCGCGAGACCGGGTTCTGGCGTCCCCAGGAGGACGGCTCGATCGAGGTCCTGATCGCGCACCACACCGGGATCGTCGAGGTCTACTACGGGCCGCGGGGCGACATGCGGTCCTGGCAGATCGAGACCGACGCCATCGCCCGGACGCCCTCGGCCAAGGAGGTCACCGCGGCGAAGCGGCTCTACGGCCTGGTCAACCAGGGCGACCTCGCCTACGTCGACGAGCGCGCGATGGTCGGGCAGCCGATGCAGCCGCACATCTCGGCCGTCCTGCACCGCGTGGTCGGCTAGTTGGTCGCGGTCCGGGTCCGCCGCTGCGGCGGGCGGGCGGTGCTGCTGGAGGTCGACGACGCCGCCGGGGTGGCGGCCGTCGTCGCCGCCGTGCGGGACGCCGCGCTGCCCGAGGTGCGGGAGCTGGTCCCGGCCGCCCGGACCGTGCTCGTCGAGGTGGCGCCCGGAGCCGCCACCGAGCGGGTCGTACAGGTCGCACGGGCCGCGGACCCGGCCGCCGGCGAGGCGGGCACGGGCACAGTCCACACGCTGCCCGTGACCTACGACGGCGAGGATCTCGCGCTCGTCGCCGAGACCGCGGGCCTGTCCGTCGACGAGGTGGTCGCGCTGCACAGCGGCGCGGAATACCGGGTGGACTTCTGCGGGTTCGCGCCGGGCTTCGGCTACCTCTCGGGGCTCCCGGAGCCGCTGCGGCAGCCACGCCTGGAGAGCTCGCGGACCGCGGTGCCCGCCGGCTCGGTCGGGATCGCCGACGTCTACAGCTGCGTCTACCCGCGGCGCTCCCCCGGCGGCTGGCGGCTGATCGGCCGCACCGACACGGTCCTGTTCGACCCCGTCGCCGACCCGCCCGCACTGTTCACCCCCGGCGACCGCGTCCGGTTCGAGCCCCGGTGAGCGCGCTGCTGGTGGTGCGGGCCGGGCCGCAGGCGCTGGTGACCGACCGCGGACGTCCGGGGCACGCGCACCTGGGGGTGCCGCCGTCGGGCGCGCTGGACGGGCCGGCGTACGAGCTGGGGAACCGTCTGGTCGGCAACGACGACGGCGCGGCCGGGCTGGAGCTGCTCGGCGGCGGACTGCGGGTGCGCGCCCTGGGGGGCCGGACCGTCGCCGTCACGGGGGCGCCCGCGCCGGTGTCCGTCGACGGCCGCCCGGCCGCGTCGCACCGGGCGCTGCACCTGCCCGACGGCGCCCAGCTGACGGTCGGGACGCCGGTCGGCGGGCTGCGGTGTTATCTCGCCGTCGCGGGCGGGCTGGAGGTGCCGCTCGCGCTGGGCAGCCGCAGCACCGACCTGCTGTCCGGGCTGGGACCCGACCCGGTCGCGGACGGCGACGAGCTGCCGGTCGGCCCGTGGTCCGGGCCGATCCCGGTGTCCGGGCCGGTCCCGGTGTCGCTGCCCGGTGCCGTGGTCGGGCTGCGGGTGCGCCCCGGCCCCCGCGACGACTGGTTCGCCGACCCGCACGCCGCCCTCGCCGGTCCGCTGTGGACGGTGACGGCCGACGGGAACCGGATCGGGGTCCGTCTCGACGGGCCGTCCCCACAGCGGCTCCCGGAGCTGCGCGACCGGGAGCTGCCGAGCGAGGGGATGGTGACCGGCGCTGTGCAGGTCCCGCCGGACGGGCCGCCGGTGGTGTTCCTCGCCGACCGTCCGACGACCGGTGGCTACCCGGTGATCGCCGTCGTCGAGCGCGCCGACCTGCCGCTGCTCGCCCAGGCCCCGCCGGGGACGGGCGTGCGGTTCACCGTGCTGCGCTGAGGCTCAGCGCTCGGCGTCCTCGCCGTCGAGGATGGTGCGGACGTCGTCGACGGCCATCCCGGACAGCCGGCCGATCTGCGCCGGGTCGAGCCCGCACTCGTGCAGGTGCCGGACGGCGCCGGCCAGGTCGTCGCGGCGGCGGCGCAGGACCTCGTCGAGCTCGGCGATGCGGTCGCGGGTGTCGTCGAGCCGTTCGGTCGCGTCGACGGCGCGGGCCGGGTCCTCCAGGAGCACCCCGAGCAGCCGGTCCTTCGCGTCGCCGGCCGCCGGGGTGCGTGCCCCCGCGGTCGGGACGACGGCGAGCGGCAGCTCCTGCTGCTCGCCACCGGGGACGTCGGGTTGCGGGTCGACGACGGCGTCGGTGGCGCGCAGGCGCGCCCGCTGCACGGCGCGGGCCGCGAGGGCCTGCTGCACGGCCCGGGAGACCGGCTCGGGGGTCGGCCGGGACGTGATTTCGGACCCGGTGGGCGGGGTCGGCGCGGGGGGCGGCGTCGCCGGGATCCCGGACGTCGCGGGGAGGTCCTCCGCGGCCGGTTCCGCGCGCTCGGCCGACCAGGGCGGCAACGGGCCGGGCGCGGTGTCCTTCCGGGCGGCCGGAGCCTGTTCCGCGGCGGGGGGCACGGTGTCGTCCCCGGTGGCCGGGGTCTGCCCGGCCGCGGCGGGCGTGGCCTCCGGGCCGGGCGCGACGACGTCGGTGAGGTCGTCGACGATGCGCAGCCGCGCGACAGGCCACTCCGGGACCGGCGGCGTGGCCGGGTCGCCGGGGGTGCCCGCGGCGTCCCGGGCTGCGGTGGCGTCGGTCGGGGCGGTGGCGTCGGCCGGGACGGCGTTGCCGGTCCCGGCAGCGTCATCGGTCCCGGTGGCGCTGTCGTTCGCGGGGATGCTGTCGGTCGCTGGGGTGCTGTCGGCCCCGGCAGGGCGGTCGGTTCCGGCAGGGCCGTCGGTTCCGGCAGCGGCTGCGGCGAGGGGTGTGGCGGCGGCGCGGCCCGGGCCGGCGGTGTCGGCGCGGGCCGTACCGCCGGTGTCCGTCGGGGCCGGGTCCGTCCGACCGGTGGTGTCGGCGGGAGCGGTGGCGGCGTGGGGGCCCGCCGGGGTCGTCGCGGACAGGGGCTCCACGTCCGCCGTGCCGCGCGCAGTGCCGTCGGTGGCGTCGGGGCCGTCGGTGGCGCAGCCGGCGCGCGTGGCGGCCCCGGCGCCCCGGGCCCGTCGCAGCCCGGTCGACCGGGGGCGCGGGGTCGGTCGGGGCCGGGGCAGCGGCTCCACCGCGGCACCCGACGCTCCGGTTCCCGGCGCGGCACCCGGGACCGACGGCGCCGCGGCGAGCGACACGGCGGCCGTCGCCTCCGGGGCGCGCCCCCGGGCGAGGGTGGCCGCGTCGGGCTGCTCGTCGGCCGGGGCGAACAGCGCCTCCAGCGAGCCCTCGTCCCCGTCGTCGTCGGGGGCGGCGTGGCGCCCCGCACCGGAGGCGACGACCGCGCCGGCGTACGCGGGCACCCGCGGCAGCGGACCGGTGTCCGCGCCGCGCTCGGCGACCACGTCGGCGACGGTCCGTGCACGGGCCGGGCGCGGCGGGTCGGCCGGGCCACCGGCCGCCTCACCGGTCCAGTCCGCATGGGACGGCTGCGGGTCCGCGGCCGTGCGCGGGGGCTCGAGCGGCAGCGGCACGGGCGCGGGGGTGCGGCGCGCACGCCAGACACCCCACAGGACCAGGACCACGAGCACGCCCGCGCCCAGCACCGCCACGAGGGGCAGGACCGGGACCGTGAACGAGCCGAGCTGCATGGGCCCGGACCTTATTGGGGTCCCGGGCCCCGCGCGGGGAACCTCAGCTGCTGCGCGTCCCCGTCGACGGCTGCGCCGCGCCCGTCCGGCCCTTGTCACCGGTGGCCGCACCGGAACCGTTGCGGGTCGCGCCGTTGCCCTTCTCGCCACCCTGCGACGACGGCTCGGACGCCGACGACGCACCGTTACGACCGTTCTGACCGTGGCCGGCCTGGCCGGAGCCGTTGCGGGCCCCCTCCGGACCGGGTCGCGCCGGGCCGCGCCCGGCGGCCGGGTTCGCGGTCGTCGGCGGGTCCGCGTCGGCCTTCGCGCCCTCGGCCGCGGTGCCCTTCTCCCCCGCCGGCGGCTTCTGCGAACCATCCGTTGGGGTGTCACCGGAACGGCGGACGGCGCCGACCGCGACCGTGCGCTCGGCGTCGCCGCCGGGCGTCGGACGCGGGTCCTGGCGCGGCACGGCCGACGTCTTCGGCTCCGCCTCGACCGGACGGGACTCCGACGCGGGCCGGAACAGCTCGGCGGGTTCGGGCTCGTCCCCGGGCCGGACGGCGGTGGTGCGCTCGGCACCGCCCTGCTGCCCGGTGGGGGCCGGCGACGGGCGCGGGCCCGGTGCGGGCCGCGGACCCGGGCGCGGGCCGGCGGCCTTGTCCCCGTCGGTACCGCCGGGACGCGGTCCCGAGGCGTCCGTCCGGGCGGGCTGCGGTGCCCCGGCCGGACGGTCGGTACCCGCCCCACCGGTGCCGGGCTTGGCCGGACCGGAGTCGGGCCGGGACTGGGACCCGGAGTCCTGGCGCGCCGGGGCGGGCCCCGGCTGCGGACGCGGACCGGGCCGCGGCGCGGGTGCCGCATCGCCCGACGGCGACGCCTGGGCGGCGGCCGGTCGGGCACCGTTCACCCCGGCGCCGTTGACACCGGCCGCGGGGGCCTGCGGGCGGCCGTTCGGGGCGCCCTGCGGACGCGCGGGGCCCTGGTCCTTCTGACCGGGACGCTGCTCGGACCCCGGGCGCTCCTCGGCGCCGGACCGGGCACCGGGACGCTGCGGCTCCGGCGCACCCGGGCGCGGCCCGGGACGACCGGACCGCTGGTCCGCGGAGTCGGGACGGGCCTGGTCGGAGCGACCCTGGTCGGGACGACCGGGCCGGGCGTCGGCCTGCCCCGGGCGCGCGGAGGCGTCCGCACCCGTGCCGGCGGCAGCGGCGGCCGGCGTGGCGCCGGCACCGGACTGCGGGGCGGGCTTGGCACCGGCACCGGACTGCGCGGCGGGCTTCAGTCCGGGGCCCGGCTGACCGGCGGGCTTGGCCGCACCGGGCTGACCCGTGCCGGGCCGGTCACCCGCGGCGGGCTTCGCGGAGCGGTCGTCGGACGACCCGGCCTCGCCGGACGGTCCGCCGGGCTTCTGCCCCGGGCCGGGGACCGGCCAGATCTCGTGGCGGGCCTTGTCCCCGGTGGCCGGGGCCTTCCCGACCTCGGCGCGCAGCTCGTCGCGACGGCGGGTCAGCTCCCCGACCTCGGTGCGGAGCTTGTCGCCCTGCTCACGGGCCCGGTCGGCGTCGGCGCGGGCGCGGTCGACCTGCTTGCGGGCCTCGGTGACGACACGCTCGGCGTCGGCACGGGCCTTGCTGCGGATCTCCTCCGCCTCCTCCTCGGCCTTCTGCAGGATCGCCTGCATGCGGTCGGAGAAGTTGTCGACGGCACCGTGCCGGTCGGAGTCCGACGGCCCCGGGCCGGGACGCGGCCCCGGACGCGGTGCCGGACGCGGCGGCCCGCCGGCCGGACCGGCGGCGAACCCGCCGGGCGGCGGCACCGGCATGGGCGGCGGCATCGGCCGGCTCCGCAGTGCGTCGATGTCCGCGCGCATCCGGCCCATGAGCCGCTGCATCTGGACGATGTGCTCGTCCACCTGCCGACGGTCGTAGCCGCGGAGAACGACGTCGAACCGCGGGGAACCGCCCGGGCGGTCCGCCCCGTCTGCCGTCATCGCCTCTCCTCAGGTCGTCGACATGGGTGCCCTCGGAGGGCACGTACGAGATCGGCGGACCGACGGTTCGGCGCGACCTCGCCGGTCAGGGTAGTCACGACGACGGGGTCGCGGCGAACCACGCAGCGTGCAACGGTCGTCCGTCGGCGTGGCGGGCCCCGCGACGGACGGTTCCGTGACACGATGTGCGGTCACCGTCCTCGTGGCCCGAGCCTACCGGGCCGTACCGAATACCATCGGCGGTGTGGACAGCACACTGAAGGGCACGTTGCACCGGCGTGGGCTCCGGATGACCCCTCAACGCCAGCTCGTGCTGGACGCGGTCCGGGAGCTGGGGCACGCGACACCCGAGCAGGTGTGCAGCCGGGTCCAGGCGACGGCACCGGCGGTGAACATCACGACGGTGTACCGGACGCTGGACCTGCTCGAGGAGCTCGGCGTCGTCCGGCACGCCCATCTCGGGCACGGTGCGCCGACCTACTCCGAGCACCAGCACCGCCACGTCCACCTCGTCTGCCACCACTGCGGCCGGGTGGACGAGGCGCCGACCGAGCTGCTCTCCGATGTGGCGAGTCGCACGCTCGCCGACCTGGGCTTCCACCTGGACGCGACGCACGTGGCCCTGTCCGGCACGTGCGTCGACTGTGCGCACGACGACGAGGACTCCGCCGACGGAGCCCCCGAGCAGGACGACACGGCGCCCCAGGAGGGCGCGGAGGGAGACCGGTGACCGTTCCCGGATCCGAGCAGGACCCCGACACCACCGACAACGCCGGGGACACGACCCCCGACCCGGACGACGTCGTCGCCGCGCACCACGGCGACCCGCCGGCCGAGCAGCGGGCGATGGCCCGCTCGGCCGCCGTCGTCGACCGCGGGCACCGCGAGGTGCTGGCGGTGACCGGCGAGGAGCGGCTGTCCTGGCTGCACCTGCTGCTCACCCAGCACGTCAGCGAGCTGCCGCCCGGCACCGGCACCGAGGCCCTGGTGCTCGACGCGCAGGGCCGGGTGCTGCACCACATGGCCGTCGCGTCGTCGGCGGACACGGTCTGGCTCGACACCGAGCCCGGCGAGGGCGCGGCACTGCTCGACTACCTGGCGAAGATGGTGTTCTGGTCGAAGGTCGAGCCGCGCGACGTCACCGCCGAGCTGGCGGTGCTGTCGGTCGTCGGCCCCGAGACCCCGGCCGTGCTCGCCGCGGCGGGGCTGCCGGTGCCCGATGCGCCGAACGGCGTCACGGCCCTGCCGGACGGCGGGTTCGTGCGACGGATGCCGTGGCCGGGCCGGGACGCGGCGGACGTCGTCGTCCCCCGCGGGACGAAGGACGCCCGCTGGGCGGACCTCACCGCGGCCGGGGCGCGGGCCGCCGGGACGATCGCGTTCGAGGCGCTGCGGGTGGAGTCGCGCGCACCGCGCCTGCACCGCGACACCGACGACCGCACCATCCCGCACGAGGTCGGCTGGATCGGCTCCGCCGTGCACCTCACCAAGGGCTGCTACCGGGGCCAGGAGACCGTCGCCCGGGTCGCGAACCTGGGGCGCCCGCCGCGGCGCACGGTGCTGCTGATGCTCGACGCCGGCGACGAGGACCTGCCGCGCACCGGCGACCCGGTGGTGCGCGACGGCCGCACGGTCGGCCGGGTGGGCACGGTCGTCCAGCACCACGAGCTGGGCCCGGTGGCGCTCGCGCTGCTCAAGCGGTCGGTCCCGGTGGACGCCGAGCTGACCGCAGGCGTCGACGACCGGGTCTCCTCCGCGACGATCGACCCGGACTCCTACGAGCCGGACCCGGACACCCCGCCGCCGGGCCGCGCGGCCCGGGAACGGACGGGTGGCGCCGCGCGTCGCGGATGACGCGCGGCCCGGCCGGACCACCGTGGGGCGACCGCCGGGTGAACACCCGGGGGCCCCGCGCCGGTCCGGGGCCGGGTCCGCCTGTGACGACGACGGTGCCGCGTCGCATGTTCCGGGGTGAGCAGGGTACGGTTGTTTTCACGACATTGATGAGACGAGAGGGGCCGCCGGGTCGTGCGCAATGACCGGCCGCCCCTTCCCTGTTGTAAGGGGGACCTGCCATGGGGCGTGGACGAGCCAAGGCCAAGCAGACGAAGGTGGCCCGTGAGCTCAAGTACAGCTCCCCTTCTATGGATCTCGACGCCTTGCAGCGGGAGATCGGTAGCGCGACGGCGGTGACTACCGACAGCCGCGAGGACGACTACGGCGAGTACGACGACCTCGCCGCCAAGTACAACGACGAGGACGACGACCCTCGCCGTTGACGGCCACCCCGGCGCCCGGCCCCCCGTCGTGACACGACGGCCCGGGCGCCGCGGCACGTGCCGACCCGGTGAGCTCGCTCGTCGGACCGGTCGTACCGGGCGGTTTCCCCCGGCCGGTCGGATAGGGCAAGATCATGACCTGTCTCCTGTGGGAGGCTTGGTCACCGATCCCGTCACGTCCGAGGTGTTCAGCAGATGCGCGGCAACCTGTTCGCGGTCGCCGTCAACCTCGTCGTGCTGACCGTGCGGCAGGACCGTCTGCACGTGCTGCTCATCGAACGGGGCGAGCCCCCGTTCCTCGGCCACTGGGCCCTGCCCGGTGGTTTCGTGCGCCCGGAGGAGGACCTCGTGCACACCGCCAGCCGGCGGTTGGGCGAGGAGACCGGGACCGACACCGGCAGTGCCGTGTGCGGGCACCTCGAGCAGCTGGCGAGCTACGCCGCACCCGACCGCGATCCCCGCGGCCGGGTCCTGTCCGTCGGCTACCTCGCGCTGCTGCCGGACATGCCGGAGCCGACGCCGGGCGGCGGGGCCGCCGCGTCCGCGTGGTGCGCCGTCGACGACGTGCCGCCGCTGGCGTTCGACCACCAGCGCATCCTCGCCGACGGCGTGGAGCGGGCGAAGTCGAAGCTCGAGTACACGACGCTCGCCGTCTCGTTCTGCCCGGACGAGTTCACGGTGACCGACCTGCGCCGGGTCTACGAGGCCGTCTGGGAGACCTCCCTGGACCCGCGCAACTTCCAGCGCAAGGTGACCTCCACCGACGGCTTCCTCGTACCGACGACGACGCTGGTCACCGGCGGCCGCGGGCGTCCGCCCCGGTTGTTCCGCCGCGGCCCGGCGACGGCGCTGCACCCGCCGATGCTGCGCGAGTCGCACCGCGCCGGGAACCGGCAGCCGGCGTCGCACGACACGGAGCTCCACCACTCCTTCGAGTGAGAGCGGACGGCGCGGGACCGCCTCAGAAGCGGGGGTGCTCCCCGCGCAGCTGCACCCGGGCGCCGAGCTCGCCGGAACCGGCACCGTCGACGTCGCCGATCCGGCCGACCTCGCCCAGGATCCAGGCGGGCACGTGCCGGGCGGTGAGGACGGCGAGGGCGCGGTCGACGTCCTCGGGCGGCAGCACCGCGACCATCCCGACGCCCATGTTGAACGTCTTCTCCATCTCCGCGCGCTCGACCCGGCCGCGGGACTGGATCAGCTTGAAGATCGGGGCCGGGGTCCAGGAGCCGCGCTCCACGGTGGCCGCGAGGCCCTCGGGCAGCACCCGCTCCAGGTTGCGGGCCAGCCCGCCCCCGGTGATGTGGGAGAACGTCCGCACGCCGGTCTCGGCGGTGATCGCCAGGCAGTCCTTGGCGTAGATCCGGGTCGGGACGAGCAGCTCCTCGCCGAGGGAGTGGTCGAACTCCTCCAGCTCACCGGCCAGCGGCAGCCGGGCGATGTCGAGCAGCACGTGGCGGGCCAGGGAGTAGCCGTTGGAGTGCAGCCCCGAGGAGCCGAGCGCGACCAGCACGTCGCCGGGGCGGACGCGCTCGGGCCGCAGCATCTTCTCGGCGTCGACGACACCGACACCGGTGGCGGAGAGGTCGTAGGCGCCCTCCTCCATCAGCCCGGGGTGTTCGGCGGTCTCGCCGCCGAGCAGCGCGCAGCCCGCGGTCTGGCAGCCCTCGGCGATGCCGCGCACGATCGTCGCCACCTGGTCGGGGACGATCTTGCCGATGGCGATGTAGTCCTGCAGGAACAGCGGCTCGGCCCCGCAGACGACCAGGTCGTCGACGACCATCGCGACGAGGTCCTGGCCGATGGTGTCGTGCTTGTCCATCGCCTGCGCGATCGCGACCTTGGTGCCGACGCCGTCGGTCGAGGCGGCCAGCACCGGCTCGGAGTACTTGCCGAACTTCGCCGCGAACAGACCGGCGAAACCGCCGATGCCGCCGCGCACCTCGGGCCGGGTCGCCTTCTCGGCGAACGGACGAAAACGCTCGACCGCCTGCTCCCCCGCATCGATGTCCACCCCCGCGGAGGCGTAGCTGGCGGGGCCGGGCTCGGTCGAGGGCATGCGTGGTCTCTCCAGGTCGGGACGGGGTCGTGATCGGGTGCCGCTACGGGCGGGTCAGCGCTTCCCCGGCACCGTAGCCGACGGACAACGGCCCCAGATCGCCAGAGGCGGCACCGGACGCCGTCGGCTCCGGGACGTCCTCCAGCAGGTGCTTGCCGAGCTGGGCCTCCTCCGGCAGCGGGATCGGGTACTCCCCGTCGAAGCAGGCGCAGCACAGCCGCGAGCGCGGCTGCTCGGAGGCGGCGACCATCTGCTCGACCGAGACGTAGCCGAGGCTGTCCGAGCCGATCGAGCGTCGGACGCCCTCGGTGTCGGCGCCGTTGGCGATCAGCTCGGCCCGGCTGGCGAAGTCGATGCCGTAGAAGCAGGGCCAGCGCACGGGCGGCGAGGCGATCCGCACGTGCACCTCGAGGGCGCCGGCCTCGCGCAGCATCCGCACCAGCGCGCGCTGGGTGTTGCCGCGGACGATCGAGTCGTCGACGACGACCAGGCGCTTGCCGCGGATGACGTTGCGCAGCGGGTTCAGCTTCAGCCGGATGCCGAGCTGGCGGATGGTCTGGCTGGGCTGGATGAAGGTGCGCCCGACGTAGGCGTTCTTCACCAGTCCCTGGCCGTAGGGGATGCCGGAGCCCTGGGCGTAGCCGATCGCGGCCGGGGTGCCGGACTCCGGGACCGGGATGACCAGGTCGGCCTCGACCGGGTGCTCCTCGGCGAGGCGGCGGCCGATCTCGACGCGGGTGTCGTAGACCGAACGGCCGGAGATGGTGGTGTCCGGGCGCGCCAGGTAGACGTACTCGAACACGCAGCCCTTCGGCTCCGGGGCGGCGAAGCGCTGGCTGCGGATGCCGTCGGCGTCGATCGCGATGAGCTCGCCCGGCTCGACCTCACGGACGAACGAGGCGCCGACGATGTCCAGCGCCGCCGTCTCCGACGCGACGACCCAGCCGCGCTCCAGGCGGCCCAGCACCAGCGGGCGGACGCCGTGGGAGTCGCGGGCGGCGTAGAGGGTGCTCTCGTCGGCGAAGGTCAGCGAGAACGCGCCGCGCAGCCGCGGCAGCAGCCGCATCGCGGCCTCGTAGACGCCGAGGTCCGCGGCGCCCGCGGCCAGCAGCTCGGTGAGCAGGTCGGAGTCGGTGGTCGCGCGCAGCCCGGACCGCTTGCGGTTCTCCAGCTTCGCGACGTCCTCGCGCAGCTCGGCGGTGTTGACCAGGTTGCCGTTGTGGCCCAGCGCCAGGCCGGAGCCCGCGGCGGTGGTGCGGAACGTCGGCTGGGCGTTCTCCCAGGTCGTCGCGCCGGTCGTCGAGTAGCGGCAGTGGCCGACGGCGAGGTGCCCGCGCAGCGAGGACAGCGTCTGCTCGTCGAACACCTGGCTGACCAGGCCGAGGTCCTTGAACACCACGGTGCGGCGGCCGTCGGACACGGCGATGCCTGCGGCCTCCTGGCCGCGGTGCTGCAGCGCGTAGAGGCCGTAGTAGGTCATCTTCGCGACGTCCTCGCCGGGGGCCCAGACGCCGAACACACCGCATTCCTCGCGGGGTCCTTGCTCGTCGGGCTCGGGGGCAGGAAGTGCGACGGGGGTGAGGGAGAGGGTTCGTTCAGGGCTGACGTGCTCGTTCCGGACGGAACTCAACGCGGCGCTCCTCGGCTGGCGGCGTACCGGGACCAGGGGACGACTGTACGCCCCGAGATCACGTGTCCCCAGGTACGGGGACAGGGGTCACGTCGGAGTTGCACACCGCACCCGTCCGGTCACGGCGTGCGGAGCGGCAGGAACGCGGCGATCTCGCCCGCCCGCGACCCGGACGCCGACACCCGCCCGGCGGCGACGGCGTCGTCCCAGGTCAGGCGGCCGATGGCGAGCGCGATCCAGGTCCGCGGGTCGGTCTCGACGACGTTCGGCGGGGTGCCGCGGGTGTGCCGCGGCCCCTCGACGCACTGCACCGCGCCGAACGGCGGGACCCGCACCTCGACGCTGCGGCCCGGCGCGCGCCGGGCCAGCTCGTCCAGCGACGTCTTCACCGCCGACTTCCGTGTCGCCCGGTCCGGCTCGACCCCGTCGTCGACCCAGTCCAGGAGGACGTCGGACATCAGACCGAGACGGCGCCGAACCGCGCCGGGAGCGTGCCCTCCCAGGCGGCGCGCAGCTCGTCGAGCGCCAGCGTACCGAGGGCGTCACCCAGGTCGAGGACGTCGCCGCCGGTCTCGCCGAGCTGCAGCGCCGGGACACCGGCCTCGGCGGCGCGGGCGAGGAACGCCTCGGCGCCGTCGGCGGGCACGGTGACCAGCACCCGTCCGGCGGACTCGGCGAACAGCGCGGTGAACGAGTCCTCGTGCACCCCGGCCAGGTCGACGCGGGCGCCCCGGCCCCCGGCGAGCGCGGCCTCGACCAGGCCCTGGGCGAGGCCGCCGTCGGACAGGTCGTGGCTGCCGGTCAGCGCCCGGTCCGCGGCCGCGGCGGCGAGGAGCTGCGCGAGGCGCCGCTCGTGCTCCAGGTCGACGGCGGGCGGCCGTCCGCCGAGGTGCCCGTGCACCTCGTGCGCCCACTCCGACCCGCCGAACTCGGCGGCGGTCGTGCCGAGCAGGACGACCGTGTCGCCGTCGGCGCCGGCGAACCCGGACCGGACCGCGGTGGTGACGTCGTCGATCACGCCGAGCACGCCGACGACCGGGGTCGGCAGGATCGCCGTCGTCCCGGTCTGGTTGTAGAAGCTGACGTTGCCGCCGGTGACCGGGGTGCCCAGCACCGCGCAGCCGTCGGCGAGACCGCGCACGGCCTGCTCGAACTGCCACATGACGTGCGGGTCCTCCGGCGAGCCGAAGTTCAGGCAGTCGGTGACGGCGAGCGGCACGGCGCCGGAGGTCGCGACGTTGCGGTAGGCCTCGGCCAGCGCGAGCTGCGCGCCGACGTACGGGTCGAGCGCCACGAAGCGGGCGTTGCAGTCGGTGGCGACGGCGATGCCGCGGCCGGTGGACTCGTCGACCTGCACGACGCCGGAGTCGGCGCCGTGCGCGGCGACGGTGTTGCCGCGCACGTAGCGGTCGTACTGGTCGGTGACCCACGAGCGGGACGCGAGGTTCGGGGCAGCGGCCATCCGCAGGATCTCCGCGCGCAGCTCGGACGGGGTCTCCGGGCGGGGCAGCGTCTCCGGGGAGTCCGCGTTCAGCGCGTCCTGCTTCGCGTCGTCGCGGGCGACCGGGCGGGTGTAGACCGGGCCCTCGTGGGCGACCGTGCGCGGCGGCACGTCGACGACGGTCTCGCCCTGGGAGGTGATCACCAGGCGGTCGCCGTCGGTGACCTCGCCGATCACGGTGGCGATGGTGTCCCACTTGCGGCAGACGGCGAGGAAGGCCTCGACGTTCTCCGGGGTCACGACCGCGCACATCCGCTCCTGGGACTCCGAGGAGAGGATCTCGGCGGCGGTCATGCCGGTGGCGCGCAGCGGGACGGCGTCGAGGTCGACGTGCATGCCGCCGTCACCGGCGGAGGCGAGCTCGGAGGTCGCGCAGGACAGCCCGGCGCCGCCGAGGTCCTGGATGCCGACGACGAGCCCGGCCGCGAACAGCTCCAGGCAGCACTCGATGAGGACCTTCTCGGTGAACGGGTCGCCGACCTGGACGCTCGGGAGCTTCTTCCGCCCGGTGCCGCCGCTGTCGGAGTCGAAGGTCTCCGACGCCAGCACGGACACGCCGCCGATGCCGTCGAGGCCGGTCGTCGCACCGAACAGGATGATCTTGTTGCCGGTGCCGGAGGCGAACGCGAGGTGCAGGTCCTCGGTCTTCAGCGCTCCCACGCACAGGGCGTTGACCAGCGGGTTCCCCGCGTAGGACGGGTCGAAGACGACCTCGCCCGCGACGTTCGGCAGGCCGAGACAGTTTCCGTAGCCGCCGACACCGGCGACGATGCCGGGCAGCACCCGGCCGGTGTCGTCGGCGTCGAGCGGGCCGAAGCGCAGCGGGTCGCCGACGGCGATCGGGCGCGCGCCCATCGCCATGATGTCGCGGACGATGCCGCCGACACCGGTCGCCGCGCCCTGGTAGGGCTCGACGTAGGACGGGTGGTTGTGCGACTCGACCTTGAAGGTGACCGCCCAGCCGTCGCCGACGGACACGACGCCCGCGTTCTCGCCGATACCGGCGAGCATCGTCGAGCGCATCTCGTCGGTGGTGGTCTCACCGAAGTAGCGCAGGTGGACCTTGGAGGACTTGTAGGAGCAGTGCTCGCTCCACATCACCGAGTACATCGCCAGCTCGGCGTCGGTGGGCCGGCGGCCGAGGATCTCCCGGATACGGGCGTACTCGTCGTCCTTGAGCCCCAGCTCCCGGAAGGGCTGCGGCTGCTCCGGAGTGGCCTCGGCGTGCTTGACGGAATCGACCGGCACCTGGGACTGCGTCACGGGGGTCAGGGTAGACGGGGCTCCCCCGCCCGCGTCCCCGCACGGTGCCGGGGCCCACAGGCGGGGTTCCCCACAGCGGGGTGAAACGCACCCGCCGCCCGCGGCGTCCCCTCGTGCACAGGCCCACCGGGCCACGGACGAGGGGAACACCATGAGCGACTTCGACACCACCGCCACCGTCGACGACGTGCGGACCGCCGACCTGGACCACGACGGCTACCAGGAGTCGGTGCTCGCCGACACCGACGGCGACGGCGAGATCGACCTGGTCGCGAGCGACACCGACGGCGACGGCGCGGCCGACTACGGCGTGCTCGACACCGACTACGACGGCGTCGCCGACACCGAGGTCCGCGACACCGACGGCGACGGCGTGTTCGACGCCGGCCGGACCGACACCGACGGCGACGGCTACCTGGAGAGCGCCGCGGTGTTCACCGACACCGACGGCGACGGGGTCTTCGACACCACCACCGTCGCGGTCGACGGCGACGGGGACGGCAGCGCCGACGACGTCGTCACCTCCGGCGGGACCGGCAGCGGGATCTTCTCCGTCGCGTGACCCGCGGACCGCAGGTCGTGCGGACCGGGGAGCCACCCGGTCCGCACGGCCGGGGCTCAGCGCCCGAGCTCGGCCGCCAGCCGGAGCCTGCCCCGGTGGACCCAGACCCGCACGCTCGACGGGGTCGCCCCCATCAGGGCCGCGATCTGCTCGTAGGACAGGTCGCCGGCCCGCAGGAGCAGGGCCTCGCGGTGCTTCCCGGGCAGCAGGCCCAGCGCCCGCTGCACGGCGTCGACCTCGGTGACCGCCCCGGCGAACGGGTCGACGGCCCCGCCGACCGGTTCGAGGTCCTCGACCGGCTCGGGGCGGCGCGACCGGGCCCGCAGGACCGACCGGGCGGCGTTGCGCGCGATCGCCTGCACCCAGGCGGTGAACGGGCAGCGGCCGTCGAAGCGGTCGAGGTTCTGCCACACCGCGATCTGGGTGTCCTGCAGGGCGTCGTCGGCGTCGGCCCGGTTGCCGGTCAGCCGCAGGCACAGCGCGTGGGCCTGGCGGTGGGCGGGCGCCCACAGCGCGCGGAAGGCCTGCTCGTCGCCGGCCCGGGCCCGCTCCAGCAGCTCGGCGGTGTCACCCGCGTGCAGCGGGCGGAGCAGGGTCGTCGCGCCGGTCGTGGTCGTCATCGTCGGTGCCTCTCGTCCGTGGTGTCCGCTGCACCGTCGGACCACGGGCTTGCAAGCGACTTGCAGCGGACTGTCGAGGAGCGCGAGATGGACCTGAACGACGACCGTGAGCTGCGGCGACTGCTGCTCGGCACCGTCGGGCCGGGCGACCCGGCGACCGAGGAGAACCGGTTCGCGACGACCTTCGCCGCCGCGTACCGGCCGGAGCTGGCGGCGCTGCTGCCGGGCGGGGCTCTGCCCGGGCCCGACGACGCGACCCCGGACGGTGCGGCGTGACCACCGCGACCGCGCTCGTCGACACCCGGGCGCTGCTCGGGCTGCCCGACCCGGCCGTCGTCCTCCGGACCGCGTGCCGCACCGCGGCCGGTCGGGCCCACGACCCCGGCCTGCGCGCCGAGCTGACCCGGATCGCCGACACGCTCGGCAGGCCGCTGCAGCTCGCCGTCGCCGGGGCCGTCGGCGCCGGGAAGTCGACGCTGATCAACGCGATCCTCGGCCGCCCGGTCGCCCCCGCCGACGCGGGCGAGTGCACCCGGGTCGTCACCTGGTACTCCTACGGCCCCGACGACGGGCTGGTGGTCGTCGAGCGGCGCCACGGCGCCCCGGTGCTGCGCCGGCTCGTCGACGGCCGGATGCCCGAGGACCTCGGCTGCCCGGTCGCCGAGGTGCTGCGGGTGCGCGTCCTGCTCGACGACCCGCGGCTGCGGGTGCTGACCGTGATCGACACCCCGGGCATCGACACCGTCCGTGCCGCGACCGAGGAGGCCACGCGGCGGCTGCTGTTCGGCGACGACGCCGCCGGGCACGCCCAGGCACTCGTCTACGTGCTGCGCCACCTGCAGCGCTTCGACGCCGACGTGCTCGCCGAGTTCCGCGCGCTGTCCGGGGCCGCCGGGATGACCGCCGTCGACACCGCCGCCGTGCTCAGCCACGTCGACCGGGTCCCGGGCGGGGACCCCTGGCCCGACGCGCACCGGGTGGCCGGGCGGGCGCGGGCGGCGCTGCGCGGGGTGGCCCTGGACGTCGCGCCGGTGTCGGGCCTGCTGGCCGAGACCGCGCGCTGCCGGCTGCTGGGCCCCGCCGAGCTCACCGGCCTGCGCGCGCTGGCCGCCCTCGACGACGACCTGCTCGACGACCTCCTGCTGGACCTCGACGACTTCACCGGGCACGGCGCCGCCGACCTCGCCGCCGACCTGGGCGACGGGCCCGCGGCCGCCCTCGACGCGGCCCTGCCCGCACCGGTCCGGGCTGCGCTGACCGGCCGGCTGCACCGCTACGGGATCCGGGTCGCGGTCGACCTGCTGCGCTCCCGGCCGGACGCCGGGCCCGACGCGCTGCACGCCGCGCTGCTCGCCGCCTCCGGTCACGACGACGGGCTCGGCCCGGCCGTCGACCGGTTCCGGCGGCACGCGCACCGGCTCACCGCGCACGCCGCGGTGGCCCGGATCCGCCGCCTCGCCGCACGGCCCGCGCGGCACCCGGCGGACCGGGCCGCCGTCGCCGGGCTGCACCGGGTGGTCGACGCCGACCGGCGGATCGCGACCGAGCTGCGGGCACTCGCCCTGCCCGCCGCCGGCGCCGCCGTCGCCCGCGGGGAGCTGCTCCTGGACGGACCGATGACCGACGAGCTGATGCGGATGGTCCGGGAGGACGACGTCGCCGCCCAGCTGGGGCTGCCCCCGACGGCCGGGGCCGGGGAGGTCGTGGCCCGGGCGCGGGCCGCGGCCGCGCGCTGGCGGGCGGTGGCCGACGCCGCGGGCCGGACGGTCGGGGGGCGGCGGGCCCGTGACGTGCTCGCCGTCCTGGAGTCCATCGCCGACTCCCTCGGCGGCCCCGCCGCGCCCGGCCCGGCACCGGCGCCCGGCGGCTCACCGCTGGACCGGGGCCGCCTGCTGGCGCTGGCCGCGCACCCGTCGGTGCCCCAGGACGACCGGGACGCGCTGACCCGGCTGGCCCGCTCCCGCACCGCGCACCGCGCGGTCGGGCTGCGCGGCGCGACCCCCGACGAGCGCCGGGCCGCCGCCGCGGGCCTCGCCACCCGGCTGCGACGGCTGGCCGCCGCACCCCTGCCCGGCCCCGAGCGGGCCACCCTGCACGCGGTCTGCGACCTCTACGACCGGATCGCAGGCCCCCGACCCCGGGAGACCCCGTGACCGCCGCCCCCGCCGACACCGTCACCGCGGTGCTGACCCTGGCCAACCGCGCCCACACCGAGGCCGCCGACGCCGGCCTGACCGACTGGCGCGACGCGCTCGCCGCCGCGGCCGGGCGGTGGAAGGACGACGTGCTGACCGTCGTCGTCGCGGGGGCGCAGAACCGCGGCAAGAGCAGGCTGCTCAACGCGCTGGGCGGGCACCGCGACCTGCTGCCGGTCGACGCCGACGTCGCCACCGGGACCCGGGTCCACCTGGAGTACGCCGACACCCCGGCCGTCACCGTCACCCGCCGCGACGACGCGGGCCGGCCGGTCCGCTCGGTCGTCGCGGCGGACCGGGTCGCCGCGCACGTCGCGGTGGACGGCGCCGACCGGGCCGGGGTGGTCGAGGTCGTCGTCGGCGTGCCCCGGGAGCCGCTGCGGGGCCTGCGGCTGGTCGACACCCCCGGCGTGGACAGCCTGACCCTCGGCCACCGGCACATCACCGTCTCCGCGCTGCACGCCGCGGACGGGCTGCTGCTGTGCGTCGGCGCGCAGGACCAGCCCGTGCTGCGGCACGAGCTGGAGTTCGCCGCCGAGGCCGCCGCGCGGGTGCCGTCGGTCGCCTTCGTCCTCACCAAGATCGACGACTCGGCGGCCTGGCCGGAGCTCCTGGCCGAGAACCGGGCCCGGGTCGCGACCTTCACCGCGGCCGCCGTCGCCGACGGCAGGCTCGACGCCGCGACCGCCCGCCGCCTGGAGCAGGCGCCCTGGGTGCCGGTGAGCGCCGCGCTGGCCGAGGCCGCCGACGACCTCGCCGCCCGCGGCCGCGACGCCCGGGCCGGCGCCCGCCGCGAGCGCAGCGGGCTGCCCGCGCTCACCGCGCTGCTGGGGAGCTGGTCCCGGCGACGACGCGTGGCCCGGGCCGCCGCCGTCCTCACCCTGGTCGAGGGCGTCGCCCGCGCGCTGGACGACCTCGCCCGCGACGAGGCCGCCGTCGGCTCGGGGGACGACGACGCGCTCGACCGGCGCCGCGCCGGCATCGACGACGACCTCGACCGGCTGCGCGAGCTGCGCCGGGCCCGGCGCCGCAGCGGCATCGACCAGCAGTTCCTCGGGCAGGAGGCGGCCCGCCGCGCCCGGGTGCGGATGGAGGGCTACCGCCGGGCGTACGAGATCGAGATCGCCGGGCTGCACTCGCTGCGGGAGCTGCGCCGCTACCGCGACCGGCTCCCGGAGGCACTGGAGGGCACGCTCACCGCGGCCTGGGAGGAGATCGCCGCCGACACCCGTGACCTCGCGGCCACCGGTCTGGCCGAGCACGTCCGGCGGCTCGGCCTGCCCCCGGTCGGGCTCGACACCGGGCTGCTGGACCGGCGGCCCCGCCCCGACGGCGCGGTCCGCGTCACCGACGGTCCGGCCGCGCGCGGTGTCGACGTGATCGCCGACGGGCTGCCGTCGGTGATGATGGCGAGCAGCATCAGCTTCGCCTCGGCGCACCTGCTAGGGCTGGGCGTGGGGCTCGCGTTCGCCGGACCGGTGGCCGTCGGCGTCGCCGTCGCCGGGGTGTTCCTGGTCCACAAGCGACGGCTGACCGAGGCCGCGCACACCCGGACCGCGCTGACCAAGGGCGTGAACGACGTCGTCGGAGCGGCCGCGGGCGAGATGGTGCTGACCGCACAGCAGGCCGTCGCGACCTGGCGGTCCACGGTCGACCAGACCGTCGACGAGCTGCTCGACGCCCGTCGCGCCGAGCTGGAGCAGCGGCGCGCGGCCGTCGCCGAGGAGCACCGTCGCGACGCCGGACGCCGCCGTGACGCCACCGCCCGTGCGGAGCGGCGGGCCGGCGCGGTGCGGGAGCTGACCGGGCGGGTGCAGCAGCTGCGCGGCGTGCTCGACGACCGGCTCGCCGCCCCGCCGACCTGCTCCGTCCGGGTGAAATCCGGGACGGGCGCCGTCGTCGCTGAAACGCCGGGCGCGCGGGCGGCATCCCCCTCCCCGACACGGTGACGACAGCACCGCGACGACGGCACGGGTGGAGGTGGGCACGGTGGCGGAGATGTTCGGTCACTATCGGATCGAGGGGGTCCTCGGCCGGGGCGGCATGGGGGAGGTCAGCCGGGCCTACGACACCCGCACCGAGCGCGTGGTCGCGCTGAAGCGGCTGCGCCCGGAGCTGGCCGACGAGCCGGAGTACCGGTCGCGGTTCCAGCGGGAGTCGCGGACCGCGGCACGGCTGTCGTCGCCGCACGTCATCCCGATCCACAACGTCGGCGAGATCGACGGCAGGCTGTTCATCGACATGCGGCTGGTCGCCGGGCGCGACCTCGCCGAGGCCGTCCGCGAGTCCGGCGCGCTCGACCCGCACCGGGTCGTCCGGCTGGTCGGGCAGGTCGCCGACGCGCTGCACGCCGCGCACGCCGACGGCCTGGTGCACCGCGACGTCAAGCCGTCCAACGTGCTGCTCGCCGACGGCGACCGCGACTTCGCCTATCTCGTCGACTTCGGCATCGCCAAGTCCACCGACGCCGGCACCGGGACGGCGCTGACCGGGACGGGCACCGCGATCGGGACGCTGGCCTACATGGCCCCCGAGCTGTTCCTCGGCGCGGCCGCGGACCGGCGGGTCGACGTGTACGCGCTGGCCTGCCTCACCTACGAGGCGCTGAGCGGCGCCGCCCCGTTCCGGGCCGAGGGGCCTGCGCTGATGTACCAGCACCTGAGCGCCGAGCGGCCGCGGATCTCCGCGGTGCGCCCCGAGCTCGCCGACGCCGACGACGTCCTGGTCCGCGGCATGGCCGTCGACCCGGACGAGCGGTTCGCGACGGCGCCGGAGCTCGCCGCCGCGCTGGCGCAGGCGCTGGGTGCGGACCCCGAGCGGTCGACGGCCTCCGGGCCGACCCGGGTGCTGTCCGGCATCCCGTCCCAGGCCCCGGCGCCGGGCTCCGGGCCGGTCCGGGTCGCCGCCCCGGGGTCCGGCCCGGTCCCGGTCGCCGCCGGGGCCGCGGTGGGCGCCGTCGGGACCGCGGGCGCGGCGGGCACGGCGCCCGCTGCGGCGGAGGGCGTGGCGTCCGTGGGCACGGTTCCGTCTCCGGCCGGGACCGCGCCCGGGGCGCCGGGGGGCACCGGGCCCGGCGGGACGGCCACGCTGTGGGGGCGGCCGCCGTGGGGGCGGGCGGGACACGACGGCGCGGCCCACGGCCCGTGGGCGGCACCGGGGACCCCACCCGGCGGCCACGGCGTCCCGCCCGGCCTCGCGGCCCCGGCCGGGCTCGGCGGCCCGTACTCCGGGCCGCAGGGCCCGTGGGTCCCGCCGCAGCCGCGGCGGCGCACCCACCCGGCGCTGGTCGCGGTGACCGCGGTGCTCGCCACCGTGGTGCTGGGCTTCGGCGCGCTGATGGTCGTCGGCACCGTCCTGGAGGACCCGGCCGGCGGGACCGCTCCCCCGGCGCCCACGGCCGCGCCCGCCGCGGCACCCACCACGGCCCCCGCGGCGGCACCGGCGTCGGCGGCCCCGGCCGCGACCACGCCGATCCCCAACCGGGAGGCCGACCTCACCGTGCTGCGGCAGGTCTTCGGCTCCGCGGCCGCGCCCGGCTGCGTGACCGTCCCCGCGGACGACACCGGCTACGCCTCGATCGCCTCGATCCGCTGCGAGGACCCCGGAAGCGGCGCGACGGTGTTCTACGACATGTGGTCCGACGCGGGCGACGCCCGCGCCTTCTACGACCACGTCCGCGCGGGGGCCTCGCTGCCGCCGGGCTCGGACACCTGGAGCTCCGGCGACGACGCCACCGTGCAGGGGCCGTTCTTCTCCCGCGGACCGACGCTGAGCCGCAACGCGGTCGCCGTCGCGCTCTGCGCGGACACGCGGTTCTCGATCTACGTGGTCGCGCCCACCCAGGAGCAGGCCCAGGCCGGCTTCGCCGCGACGACGACCTCCCCGGCGTCGGAGATCCCGCGCTGAACACGACGGCCCGGCCGGTGGTCCGCGGGGACCACCGGCCGGGCCGTGCGTCGTCGGTGGGTCAGGCGGTGACCCGGGCCAGCACCGAGGTGAACAGGCCGAGGCCGTCCGCGGACGGGCCGGTCAGCTCACTGGTCGCGTGCTCCGGGTGCGGCATGAGGCCGACCACGTTGCCCGCCGGGTTGGTGATGCCGGCGATGTCGCGGGTCGAGCCGTTGGGGGCGGACTCGGCGTAGCGGAACACCACGCGGCCCTCGCCCTCCAGCTCGTCGAGGGTCGCGGCGTCGGCGACGTAGCGGCCCTCCTGCGACTTCAGCGGGATCGTCAGCCGGTCCCCCGCGGTGTAGTCGCGGGTCCACGCGGTCTGCGCGTTCTCCACGGTCAGCTCGAGGTCGCGGCACAGGAAGTGCATCCCGGCGTTCGCGACGAGCGCGCCGGGGAGCAGGTGCGCCTCGCAGAGGATCTGGAAGCCGTTGCAGATGCCGAGCACCGGCAGACCGCGCCCGGCGCCCGCCACGACCTCGGTCATGATCGGCGCCAGGCTCGCGATCGCGCCGGCGCGCAGGTAGTCGCCGTAGGAGAACCCGCCCGGCACGACGACGGCGTCCACACCCTGCAGGTCGTGGTCGCCGTGCCACAGCGGGACGGCCTCGGCGCCGGCGCGGCGGACCGCGCGGGCGGCGTCGACGTCGTCCAGGGTGCCCGGGAAGGTGATCACACCGACGCGGGTGCTCACAGCCGGGTCACCGTCCAGTCCTCGATCACCGGGTTCGCCAGCAGCGAACCGGCGAGCCGGTGCAGGGTCTCGTCGTCGATGCCGTCGGAGACCTCGAGCTCGAAGTGCTTGCCCTGCCGCACCCCGCTCACGCCGGACACACCGATCCGGTCGAGCGCCCGGGTCACGGCCTGACCCTGCACGTCGAGGATCTCGGGCTTGGGCATCACGTCCACCACCACTCTGGCCACGGGGTCAGCCTACGGTGAACACACCTGCCGGCTCGACGTGCGTGCCCTCACCATCGACGCATGCGGATCCTCGTCCTGGGCGGCACGGTCTTCCTCTCCCGCGCCGTCGCCACCGCCGCGCTCGCCCTCGGACACACGGTGACCTGCGTGTCGCGGGGGGTGTCCGGAGCGCCGCCCGTCGGCGCGGAGGCCCTGACGGCGGACCGCTCCCGGTCCGGGGCGCTGGCCGCGGCGGTGCGGGGTCGGACCTTCGACGCCGTCGTGGACGTCGCGACGATGTCCGCGCCCTGGGTCCGTGAGGCCCTCGACGCGCTGGACGGCCGTTACGGGCACTGGACGTTCGTGTCCTCGGTCAACGTCTACGCCGACCTGTCGCGGCGCGGCGGGACCGTCGGCCAGGCGACCCTCGCGCCACGGCACGACGACCCCGGCGCGGCGCCGCCGTCGGAGCGGGACCCGGACGTCTACGGCGCCGCGAAGGTCGGCAGCGAACAGGCGGTGCACGAGCGGGCGGGGGACCGGGCGCACGTCGTGCGTGGCGGGCTGATGTGTGGTCACGGGGACCCGCACGACCGCTACGGCTACTGGGCGAACCGGTTCGCCCGCGGCGGCCGGGTGGTGGTGCCGGACTCGCCCGCGCAGCCGATGCAGGTCGTCGACGTCGACGACCTGGCGGCCTGGGTCGTCGCCCGCGCCGAGGCCGGCACCACGGGCACCCACGACGGCACCGGCCCGCGGTCCACCCTGGACCGGGTGCTCGCGGCGACCGCGGAGGCCGTCGGCGCCGACGACCTCGAGCTGGTCCGCGTGCCCGGGGAGACCCTGCGGGCGCAGGACGTCGCGATCTGGGCGGGCCCGCGGTCGCTGCCCCTGTGGCTGCCGGAGACGCTCTGGGGCATCGCCGACCGCGACGTCACCGCGACCGTCGCCGCCGGGCTGGAGACCCGCCCGCTCGCCGTCACCGCCCGGGCGGCGCTGGCGTGGGAACGCGAGCTCGGCCTCGACCGCGGACGGGGCGCCGGGCTGACCGCCGCCGAGGAACGGGCGGTGCTGGCGGCGCACACCGGGGGCTGACGCCGCCGGCGTGCCGGGCCACCCGGACCCACCGGCGCGGCCGCCGGGCGCCGCGCCGCCGCGACACGGGATGCTGTGCCCATGCAGCTGACGCACTACGGCCACGCCTGCGTCCTGGTCGACACCGGAGCCGCACGCCTGCTGTTCGACCCCGGCGCCTTCTCCTCCGGGTTCACCGGCCTGGAGGGCCTCGACGCGATCCTCGTCACCCACCAGCACTTCGACCACGTCGACGCCGACGCGCTGCGCACCCTGCTGCGCGCCAACCCCGACGCCGCCCTGGTCACCGACGGCCAGACCGCCGGGCAGCTCGACGGCATCGACGCCCGCACCGCCGCCCCCGGCGACGCGCTGGCCCTCGGCGGCGCCGAGGTGACCGTCGTCGGGTCCGGGGACCACGCGCAGATCCACCCGGACATCCCGCTGGTCGCGAACAACGGCTACCTCGTCGACGGCGCGCTGCTGCACCCCGGCGACGCCTACGTCCCGCCGGGCGTCGACGAGCTGGCGACGCTGCTGCTCCCCACCGGCGCGCCCTGGCTGAAGGTCTCCGAGGCCGTCGACTACCTGCGGTCGGTCGCCCCGCGGACGGTGGTGCCGATCCACGAGGGCACCCTCGCCGACCCGGCGCTCCATCACCGGTTCTTCGACCAGCTCAAGCCCGAGGCCACCACGCTCCTGGTCCCCGACCGGGAGACGGCGGTCGACGTCTGATGGCCCTGCAGTGGGAGCAGGTCGTCGTCGACGCCCGGGACCCGGTCCGGCTCGGCCGCTGGTGGGCCGAGGCCCTGGACTGGACGGTGGTGAACGCCTCGGCGTCGGAGTTCGAGATCCAGCCCGCCGAGGGCGTCGTCCCGGGGCTGATCTTCGTGCCGGTCGCGGAGGGCAAGCGGACCAAGAACCGCCTGCACATCGACCTGCGGCCGGACGGCGTCCGCGACTCCGAGGTGGCCCGGCTGCTGATGCTGGGCGCCACCCGGGTCAACGTGGGCCAGCACCGGGCCCCGGCCGACGAGGTGTCGTGGACGGTGCTCGCCGACCCGGAGGGCAACGAGTTCTGCGTGCTCGGCGAGCGGCGGACCTGACACCTGTCCACAGGTGGCACCGGTTGTCCACAGGAGAGCACACACTGTGGACAACCGGGCCGATCGCCGGGGAGCTCCTAGGCGGCCGGGGCCGCGGCGGGGAACAGCGTGCGGTGCACGGCGCCGACGGCGCCCGCCCCGCGCGCCGCGTCGACGGCGGCCAGCGCGGCCTCGACGCGGTGCTCACGGCGCAGGTCCTTGGCCCGCAGCGCGAGCCGGACGAGCCCGCCGCGCTCGGCGGTGCGCACGGCCTGCTGCTCCAGCGCCCGTCCGCGACGGCGCTCCCCGGCGCGGCGCTCGCCCCGCCAGGGCTCGGACGCCCGGAAGGTCAGCACCCGCGAGCGCAGCACCGGACCGCCGGTCGCGCGGACGGTCGTCTCGTCGGCGCAGAGGCCGAAGCCGAGGTCGGCGAGCGCGTCGAGGGTGCCCTCGGAGGCGATCCAGCCGGGCGGGGCGAAGCCGTCGGTGGACAGCCCGGTCGCGAGCAGGATCCGCCGGGCACCGGTCAGCCGCAGGCCCGCCTCGTGCCGGGGCAGCGCCCCGAACTCGGTGCGGCGCCCGATCCGCGGCACGGAGCCGTTCTGCCAGGCGCCCACCGGGTCGCTCGTGTGGTCGAAACCGTGCAGGAGCAGGTCGTCCCCGGCGCGGACGCGGCCGGCGATCCAGCGGACCAGGTCGTCGCCGCGGCGCAGCGGCCCGTCGGGCCCCTTGGGCTGCACGAGGTGGGTCAGCGGCACGCCGCGCCGGTCCAGCTCCGCGGCGAACGCGGCGGCGCGGGCGCGGTCGGCGTCGTCGGAGTCGGTCAGGCCGGACAGCGAGACCAGCAGCGTGCTCATGGCCACCATCCGACCCGACCGAGGTGAACCCCGCGTGGAGCAGCCGGATCGCGCGGACGACGATCGGCGGGCGTTCTCGGCAGCCGTCCTCAGCGGGCCGTGAACCCGCCGTCGACCCTCAGCTCGGCGCCGTTGACCATCGCGGCCTCGGCCGAGGCCAGGTAGACCACGGCCGCGGCGATCTCCGACGGCTCCGCGAACCGCCGCGCCGGGATCTCGGCGCGGTGGGCGTCCCCGGCCGGGTTGTCCCACGCCGCGCGGCCCAGGTCGGTGAGCACGACCGTCGGCGACACCGCGTTGACCGTCACCCCGTGCGGCCCCCACTCGACGGCGAGGGTGCGGGTCAACCCGGTGATCCCCGCCTTGGACGCGCAGTAGGCGGCGTGCTGCTCCAGCCCGCTGCTCGCCGCCTGCGAGGCGAGGTTCACGATCCGC
Source organism: Pseudonocardia sp. TMWB2A (assembly GCF_017312135.1). Classification (NCBI taxonomy): domain Bacteria; kingdom Bacillati; phylum Actinomycetota; class Actinomycetes; order Pseudonocardiales; family Pseudonocardiaceae; genus Pseudonocardia; species Pseudonocardia sp. TMWB2A. The sequence goes on along the minus strand of NZ_QKQY01000002.1, from coordinate 3,008,512 downwards.
CCGTACCCGCGCTCCACCATCACCCGGCCCGCGGCCCGCGCCATCAGCCAGGATCCGGTGAGGTTGACGTCCAGGGTGCGGCGCCAGTCGTCGACCCCCAGCTCCAGCGCCGGGGCGAGCAGCGCGATCCCGGCCGAGTTGACCAGTACGTCGACCCGGCCGTGCCGGGCGACGACCTCGTCGACGCAGGCCTCCGCGGCGTCGGGGTCCGCGACGTCGACGACGTGCGCCGACGCGCAGACCTCCGGGACGCCGTCGGTGCGCAGGTCCGCGGCGGCGACCACGGCGCCCTGCCCGGCGAGTGCCCGGGCCGCCTCGGCGCCGATGCCCGACGCGGCCCCGGTGACCAGCGCGACCGAACCGGTGAGGTCGAACATCAGCAGTCCGTCCCGACGGTCTGCGCCCCGGCCGGGCCGCCGCGGTCGTAGGTGTCGAGCGCGGCGACCTTCTCCGCCGAGGCGCTCGCCGGGTCGAAGCGGTGGTCGAGCCAGCCGTCGACGAGCGTGCGGGCCAGCTCCAGCCCGACCACGCGCTGGCCCATGCAGAGGACCTGCGCGTTGTTGGACTTCACCGAACGCTCGACGGAGAACGGGTCGTGCGCGGTGACCGCGCGGACACCCGGCACCTTGTTCGCCGAGATCGCGACGCCCAGCCCGGTCCCGCAGATGAGCAGGCCGCGGTCGGCCTCGCCGTCGGCGATCCGGCGTGCCGCGGCGACGCCGATGTGCGGGTAGGCGGTGTGCCCGTCCGCGCCGACGCCGACGTCGACCACCTCGGCGACGCGGTCGTCGGCCTCCAGGTCGGCCTTCAGCCTCTCCTTGTACTCGTAGCCGGCGTCGTCGGCGCCGACGACGATGCGGAGCTTCCCGCTCATGTCTCCTCCTCCAGCACCTGTGCGACGGCCGTCGCGACGAGTCCCATCGACACCGCCCCGGCGTCGGGGGTGCCGACGCTCTTGTCCGCCAGCGGGCGGGCCCGGCCGATCCGGGGCCGCAGGTCGGCGGTGTCCCGCGCCCGGGCGGTCGCGACCTCCGCCGCCGCGGCCCACGCCCCGGCGAGCGGGTCGCCGTCGCCGACCCGGCGCTCCAGCTCGTCGACGAAGGGCAGCAGCGCGTCGAGCAGGGTCTTGTCCCCCGCCCGCGCCCCGCCGAGCTGCTCGATGGTCGTCGCGAACTCGCGGATCCCTGCCGCGACGGTCGCGGCCGGGTAGCCGTCGGCGGTGTCACCGAGGTGCCGCCCGAGTGCCTCGAGCGCCGCGCCCCACAGCACCCCGGAGGTGCCGCCGGCGCGCTCGGCCCAGGCCTGCCCGGCCTGCTGGAGCACCCAGCCGCCGCCGACGTCGTCGCCGAGCTCGCCGACCCGGGCGGTGGCGGCGGTGATGCCCTTGAGCATGCCGCGGCCGTGGTCGCCGTCGCCCGCGACGGCGTCGATCCGGCCCAGCTCGTGCTCGTGGGAGCGGATCGTCGACTCCGCCGCCGCCAGCGCGGCGCGGACGGTGCCCGCGAGCTCCCGGGCCGCGTCGCTCGCCGCGGGCGCCGTGACGACGGCGTCGGCCTCGGCGAGCTCGTCGGCGGTCGGCTCGCGCAGCGCCGCCAGCGGTGCGGCGGTCTTGCGGTAGGCGGGGGTGTAGGCGTCCGCCCGCCACAGCGGCTCCAGCTCATCGTCGAGCCACATCAGGGTGAGCGAGCAGCCGCCCATGTCGAGGCTGGTCACGAGCTCGCCGACCTCGGGGTCGACGATCTCGTACCCGGCGTCGCGCAGCCGCGGCGCGACGTGGCGCCACAGCAGGAACAGCTCCTCGTACTTCGTGGTGCCCAGCCCGTTGAGGATCGCCCCGACCCGGCCGGGCGCTCCCGTGGGCGCGTGCTTCAGCACGTCGTCGACCAGCAGCTCCGCCAGCTCGCGGGCGGGCAGCATCGGGACGTCGCGGATGCCGGGCTCGCCGTGGATGCCCAGGCCGAGCCCGAGGTGTCCCTCGGGCACCGAGAACAGCGGCTCGTCCTCGCCGGGCATCGTGCAGCCGGTGAACGCGACGCCGAGGCTGCGGGTGGCCGCGTTGGCGGCCCGGCCGAGCCGCTCGACCTCGTCGATGTCCGCGCCGCGCGCGGCGGCGGCGCCCATCGCCTTGAACACGGTGAAGTCGCCGGCGATCCCGCGGCGCCGCGACTCCTCCTCGGCGGACGCGACGTCGTCGGTGACGACCACGATGCGGGTGTCGATCCCCTCCTCGCGCAGCCGGTCGGCCGCGATCCCGAAGTTGATCGTGTCGCCGGCGTAGTTGCCGAAGCTGAAGACCACACCGCGGCCCTGGTCGGCGGCCTTCGCGACCGAGTACGCCTGGGCCGCCGACGGCGAGGTGAAGATGTTGCCGACGACGGCGCCGTGCGCCATCCCCGGCCCGACCGTCCCGCAGAACGCCGGGTAGTGGCCCGAGCCGCCCCCGATGACGACGGCGACCTGCGGGCCGCCGTCGCCACGGTGGGCGACCACGCCGCCGTGCACCCCTCGGACACGGTCGGCGTAGAGGTCGAGGAAGCCGTCGAGCTGGTCGTCGGCGAACGTGGCGGGGTCGTCGTAGATCCTGGTCACGAGGTCTCCTTCACCGGGGTCGCGACGGCGGCGCGCGGCTCGGGGGCGTCCTGCGGGACGTTCAGGAACGAGACCATCACGAAGGCGGCCGCGTAGAGGGCGACGAAGGCCCACACGACGCCGACGTTCCCGGCCCCGACCCCCAGCATCAGCGCGACGACGCCGGACCCGAGGAACGCGGCACCGCCCGCGGCGGTCGTGTACATGGCCATCGCGGCGCCCTTGTGGTCGGGTGCGAGCGCGGGCATGATCGCGCCCATCGGGACGAACCCGGCGAGCAGGCAGCCGAAGATGCAGCCCGCGGCGACCGAGACCCAGAAGCCCCAGGTCGATCCGGCCGGGACGGCGTGCGGCACGTACCACCACAGCAGCAGGCCCACGGCCGAGCCGAACACACCGAACCACTGCACGGTGCGCCGCCAGCCCCAGCGGTCCCCGACCGCGCCGAACACCGCGTTGACCAGGATGTTCGTCGCGTAGACGAACACGGTCATGGTCAGCCAGCGGCTCTGGCCCCAGCCGAGGTCCACCGCGATGACCGTCGGCAGGATGATGAACATGCCGTACTGCGGCGCGGTGTTGATCAGCCGGACCAGGAAGCCCATGAGGATCTTCGGGTTCGACGCGGTGAGCCGCAGCCCGGCGGTGAGCACCTGGGCGGTGGTCTCCCCGGCCGGGGCGAGGCGCCGGGTGGCGTGCGGCTCGCGCACCCCGAAACGGGCGATCAGGAACCCGGCGACGACGAGCACGGTCGAGCCGACCATCGCGGCGGTCTCGCCGCCGGTGCCCCCGCCGAAGGCCGGGATCATGCCGAGCGCGAACAGCGAGCCCAGCGTGGGCAGGCCGCCGGTGAACATGACGTAGAACCAGCCGACCGCGACGCCGTTGCGCGAGTACGGCGTGACGACGTTGATCCACACCAGGAACGCGAACGCGAAGAGCGGGTAGCCGAGGCCGCGCAGGAAGTAGGTGGCCGCGACCAGGCCGATGCTGCCGAGCTGCAGGCTCAGCAGGAACAGCACCTCGAACACGACCCAGACGACGACGCCGAGGGTCATCACCCGGCGCGGCCCCCACAGGTCGGCCAGCGCACCGGACAGGTAGCTGGCGACGAGCACGGCCAGGCTGTAGCCGGCGATGATCGTGGCGACGGTCGCCTCGGGCGAGCCGAGGACCGCCTCGATGTGCGGGGAGATGAAGTTCGACTCGGTCCCGTTGCCGGTCATGAAGACGAGCACGCCGAGGAAGCCCCAGCGCAGGGAGTGCGGGATGCCGATGCGGTCGAGGAAGGTCTCGCGCGGTGTCGTCGTCGACATGGCGGCCCTCACGCGTTCGGGAGGATCGAGACCTTGACCGACGACCCGGACGTGTCGCCGACGAGGTCGAGGGCCTTCTGGAACTCCGCGAGCGGCACCTGGTGGGTGCAGATGTCGGAGATCGGGAGCTTGCCGTCCTCCAGCATCTTGATCGCGGCGGGCCAGCAGTGCGGGCCGAGGTGGGCGCCGCGGACGTCGAGCTCCTTGTCGTCGGAGATGATCGACCAGTCGACGGTGACGTCGGACCCGAAGACCGAGTACTCGACGTAGGTGCCGAGCTTGCGCAGCAGGTTGAGTCCCTGGGCGACGGCCGGGACGGCGCCCGAGCCCTCCAGGTAGACGTCGGCGCCGTAGCCCTCGGTGAGCTCCCGGACCCGGGCGACGGCGTCCTCGCGGGAGATGTTGATCGTGAGGTCGGCGCCGGTGCGGCGGCCGAGCTCCAGCTTCTCGTCGTCGAGGTCGAGCGCGATCAGCAGCCGCGGGTTCTTCGCGCGGGCGCCGGCGATCAGGCCGAGGCCGATCGGGCCGCATCCGGCGACGACCACGACGTCGTCGAAGGTGATGGTGGCGCGCTCGACGGCGTGCAGCGCGCAGGACAGCGGCTCGGCGAACGCGGCGTGGTGCGGCTCCAGGTCCGGCGAGACCCGGTGCACCCGGGCACGGGTCGGGACCAGCATGTACTGGGCCATCGCGCCGTCGAAGTTGCGGAAGCCGAACATGTCGTGCGGCCCGCACATCCAGTACTGGCCGCGCAGGCAGTATCGGCACTGCTCGCACGGGACGATCTGCTCGCAGGCGACGCGGTCGCCGACGGACACGCCGTGCCGGGCGAGACCCTCGTCGTCGCCGGAGACGATCCGGCCGACGAACTCGTGGCCGGGCGTGACGCCGGTCTGGGCCCAGGCGGGGCGGTTCTCGTCGCCCCAGAACTTCGCGGCGCCGTGGTAGCACTTCAGGTCGCTCGCGCACACGCCCACGGCCTCGACCTGCATCAGCAGCTCGCCGGGGCCGGGAGCCGGGACGTCGACCTCCTCCAGGCGGTAGTCCTCGGGGCCGTGTACGACGACGGCCTGCATCCGGGTCGGGATCTGGTCTGCCACGACGGAACCTCCATTGGTGCCATGCGGGGTGCTGCATGCGACTTGGTCTGAGCATGCGTTCCGGCGTGAACATCCGTCAACACATTCGTTCCTGATTGAACAAACGTGCAGTAGGTTTGACTGGTACCGGTCCGACACGGCGGAGGAGGTGGCGATGGCGCCGCACGACGTCTCCCGGCGCGACCTGGGGCTCATGCACCGGGCCGCACGGCTGTACTACGTCGACGAGCTCAACCAGGCCGCGATCGCCGACCGGCTCACCGTGTCGCGTCCGACCGTCTCCCGGCTGCTCGCCGAGGCCCGCCGGGTCGGGATCGTGCAGATCACCGTGCACGACCCGGACTCGCTGCACACCGGCGGCGACGACGCGCCCCGGCTCGCCGCCGCGCTCGGCCTGGACCGGGTGTGGCTGGCCCCGCGCCCCGCCACCGACCTCGGTCAGTCGCTCGCCGAGCCGGTCGGCGAGGCACTGCGGGAGGCCGGGCTGCGCGCGGGCGACGTCCTGCTCGTCTCCTCCGGGCGCACCGTGTGGGAGCTCAGCCACACCGCGCTGCCCGCGCTGGCCGGCTGCGAGATCGTGCCGACCGTCGGCGGGGTCGCCGAGCCCGAGGCGTGGCACCAGACCAACGAGATCGTCCGGTCGGTCGCCGAACGCGGGCACGGGCGCCCGCACTTCCTGTTCACCCAGGCCATGCCGTCACCGGCGATGAGCCGCACGCTCGCCGAGGATCCGGAGTTCCGTCGGGTCACCGGGTTCTGGGCGCGCGCGCAGGCCGCGCTGGTCGGTGTCGGCGCCCCGCCCGCGGGCCGCGCGTCGATCTCGACCTCGGTCCCGCTCGACGACGAGGGCCTCCAGGACGGCGTCGGCGACGTCTGCCTGAACTTCTACCGCTCCGACGGCCGCCCGATCGCCTTCCCGGGCAGCGACCGGATGGTGCGGATCTCCCCGGAGCAGCTGCGACGGGTGCCGCGGACGATCGCCGTCGCCGTCGGGGAGGAGAAGGTGCCGAGCATCGTCGGCGGGGCGCGGGCGGGCCTGTTCAACCGCCTGGTCACCGACGCCCCGACCGCCCAGGCCCTCCTCGACGCCCTCGGCACCGTCTGACCCACCGACGACGTCAGACCGCGTCGATGACATCGTCCTAGCTCTCCACCTCGTCCAGATCGGGGAACCACGGACTCCCGCAGGACAGGGGCGGCACCGTGCTCCTGTCCACGGAGTGCGGAACCAGGCCGATGAGCAGCCCTTACCCAGTTCTGAGGAGGCGTCGCCGGTCGGCTCAGCAAACGGGAGCACACTGCGCCGCCAGACCGAGTTGCTGCCCTTCCGCCGATTTGCTTACCCGGTAAGCGAATTCCGGAAGGCGGGCGCTTCGGTCGGACCGTTTCCCGGACGACCGTCCCACGGTCCGTTGTGGTCGGCAGAGAATTCGCTTACCCGGTAAGCGAGTTCGACACAGAAGGGCCTGCCGCACGGCCGGTCCCACCGACGGGCCGATCACACCCGACGTCCACACCCCGCGGCGGATCAGGCGGTGGGTGAGTTCCAGGGGATGCCGGTGATGCGGCGGTAGACCTCGGCGTAGCGGTCGTGGACGACCTTCACGACCTCGTCGGGGACCTCGGGGCCGGGGGCGGTGCGGTCCCAGTCCAGCCCGGCGGACCAGTCGCGGACGTACTGCTTGTCGAAGGAGAACTGGACCCGGCCGGGCTCGTAGGAGTCGGCGGGCCAGAACCGCGACGAGTCCGGGGTGAGCACCTCGTCACCGAGGACGATCTCGCCGGAGGTGTCCCGGCCGAACTCCAGCTTGGTGTCGGCGACGATGATCCCGCCCTCGGCCGCGGACTCGGCGCCGCGCCGGTAGACCTCCAGGGTCAGGTCCCGCAGCCGGGTCGCGGTGTCGGCGCCCAGCTGCGCCACGACGTCGTCGAAGGTCATGAACTCGTCGTGCTCACCGACCGGCGCCTTGGTGGTCGGGGTGAAGATCGGCTCGGGGAGCTTCGAGCCCTCGACCAGGCCGGCGGGCAACGTGACGCCGGAGACGGCGCCGGTGCGCTGATACTCCTTCAGCCCGAGCCCGGTGAGGTAGCCGCGAGCGATGCACTCGACCGGCAGCATCTCCAGCGGGCGGCAGCGGACGGCGCGCCCGGCGGACTCGGCGGGGATGTCGTCGGTCCCGATGACGTGGTTGGGCACGAGGTCGCCGGTGCGCTCGAACCAGTACAGCGACAGCGCGGTGAGGATCGCGCCCTTGTCCGGGACGGGCGTCGGGAGCACGACGTCGTAGATCGACAGCCGGTCCGAGGCCACGAGCAGCAGCTGGGCCGGGTCGCGGGAATCGTCGAGGTAGAGCTCGCGGACCTTGCCGGAGTGGACGAGCCTCACAGGATGCCTCCGGGGGTGTAGGCGGCGGCCTCGGGGTGCTTCGCGGTGATCGCGGCGATCTTCTCCGTCACCGTGGTGACCTGTGCGGACGCGGCGCCGGTGAACCGCAGCGGGTCCTCCAGCAGCCGGTCCAGCGTGCCGGCGGGCAGGCCGAGCCGGTCGTCACCGGCGAGGCGCTGGAGCAGGTCGTTGTCGGCCTGGCCCTGCTCGCGCATCGCCAGTGCGACGGCGACCGCGTGCTCCTTGATGACCTCGTGCGCGGTCTCCCGGCCGACCCCGGCGCGGACGGCGGCCATCAGCACCGCGGTCGTGGTGAGGAAGGGCAGGTAGCGGTCCAGCTCGCGGGCGATCACGGCCGGGTAGGCACCGAACTCGTCGAGCACGGTCAGCGTGGTCTCGTAGAGGCCGTCGAGGGCGAAGAACGCGTCCGGCAGCGCGACGCGGCGCACCACCGAGCAGGACACGTCGCCCTCGTTCCACTGGGAGCCGGCGAGGTCGGCGGTCATGACCGACAGGCCGCGCAGGATCACCATGAGGCCGTTGATGCGTTCCGCGGAACGCGCGTTCATCTTGTGCGGCATGGCGCTGGACCCGACCTGGCCGGGGGCGAAGCCCTCCGTGGCGAGCTCGGCGCCCGCCATCAGCCGGATCGTCGTGGCCAGCGACGACGGCGCGGCGGCCAGCTGCACCAACGCGGTGACGACGTCGTGGTCGAGCGAGCGCGGGTAGACCTGCCCGACGCTGGTGAACGCCTCGGCGAACCCGAGGTGGGTGGCGACGCGCTGCTCCAGCTCGTCGAGCTTGGCGGCGTCGCCGTCGAGGAGATCCAGCATGTCCTGGCTGGTGCCCATCGGGCCCTTGATCCCGCGCAGCGGGTAGCGCGAGCGCAGGTCCTCCAGCCGGGCGTGCGCGACGAGCAGCTCGTCCGCGGCGGAGGCGAACCGCTTGCCCAGGGTGGTGGTCTGCGCGGCGACGTTGTGGCTGCGCCCGGCCATGACCAGCTCGGCGTACTCCGACGCGCGACGCCCGAGCCGCGCCAGGACCGCGACGGTCCGGTCGGCGACGAGCTCCAGCGACAGCCGGATCTGCAGCTGCTCCACGTTCTCGGTGAGGTCGCGGCTGGTCATGCCCTTGTGCACGTGCTCGTGGCCGGCGAGGGCGTTGAACTCCTCGATGCGGGCCTTCACGTCGTGCCGGGTGACGCGCTCGCGGGCGGCGATCGAGCCCAGGTCGACCTGCTCGACGACGGCCTCGTAGTCGTCGATGACCGACGGCGGCACCTCGATGCCGAGGTCGCGCTGGGCGCGGAGCACCGCGATCCACAGCCGTCGCTCCAGCTGGATCTTGTACTCCGGAGACCAGAGGCGGACCAGCTCGGGGCTCGCGTAGCGCGCGGCCAGCACGTTGGGAATCACGTGGCGCGATGATAATGGCTGGTGGGGGCCCTGTGACCGGCGGGAGCGCGGCCTCACACCCTGGGCAGGGACTCCAGCACCTCGTGCAGCGCCTCCCGGCCGACCGCACGCGGGTCGGGGTCGGCCTCGATCAGCGCGGTGAGCACGACGCCGTCGACGAGCGCGGTGAGCCTGCGGACCTCCCCCGGCCCCGGGCGACGGCCGGTCGCGCGGGTGAGCGCCTCGTCGAGCAGGGCGTCGAACTCGACGCGCTGGGCGCGCAGCAGCCCGGCCAGGAACGGGCGCCGGCCGGACCCGATCAGCCGCTCGAACCGGGCCAGGACGGCGTCGAGGCCGTCGGTGCGCGACCGCGGGCCGAGCAGCAGGTCGAGCACGATCTCGGCCGGGTCGTCGCGGCGGGCCAGGCAGGCGTGCGCGTCGGCCAGCTCGGCGTGCGCCAGCCGGTCCAGCGCGGCGCAGACCAGGTCCTCCAGCGAGGAGAAGTAGTAGGTCGTGGCCGCCAGCGGCACCCCGGCCCGTTCGGCGACGGCGCGGTGCCGGATCGCGTCGAACCCGCTCTCGGCGAGCAGGTCCGCGGCCGCCGCGACGAGCAGGGCGCGGCGCCGCTCACCCTTCTCGGTCTGCTTCGGGGCCGCCATCGCCACATAGTGCCAAGACAGGACCCGTCCGGACGAGTGAGATACCGGACTCGACGCCCAGGTCGGACGGGGTGACCGTGACCGTTTCGTGACCCTGCCGTTCTCACCGCCGCGGGGATGGAACACACTGGTGGTGTGCGCCCGTCACCCAGAAGCCGCTGGTCACCGCGCGGTGGTGCGCGCGGGGCGGCGGCCGCCCCGGCCCCCGGCGAGCCCGTCGACCTGCGATCGGACACCGTCACGCTGCCGACCGAGGCGATGCGCCGGGCGATGGCCGAGGCCGAGGTCGGCGACGACGTGCTCGACGGCGACCCCACCATGCGCGAGCTGGAGGAACGGGTCGCGGGCCTGCTCGGCGCCGCCGACGCGCTGTGGACGCCCACCGGCTCGATGGCGAACCTGATCGCGCTGATGAGCCGGCTCGGCCGCGGCGACTCCTTCCTCGCCCCTCAGGGCGCGCACGTGCTCGACTTCGAGCTGGGCACGGCCGCGTGGCTGGCCGGCGGGATGCCGCGGCCCCTGCCGCACGACGCGGGCCCCGGCAAGGTCACCGCGGCCGCCGTGCGCCGGGCCGCCGCCGACGACGGCTTCTACGCCTCACTGCGCCCGGTGCTGCTGTGCCTGGAGAACACCCACAACTCCGCGGGCGGCACCGTGACCGCACCGGAGGAGCACGCCTCCGTCGCCGCCGCGGCGCGGGCCGCCCGGCTCTCGGTGCACCTCGACGGCGCCCGGCTGTGGAACGCCGCGGTCGCGCTCGGGGTCCCGCCGGGCGCGCTGACCGTCGGCGCCGACACGGTCGCGGTCTGCCTGTCCAAGGGGCTCGGCGCGCCGGTCGGGTCGGTCGTCGCGGGGTCGGCGGAGTTCGTCGAGCACGCCCGGCGACTGCGCAAGATGCTCGGCGGCGGCGTCCGGCAGGGCGGGGTGCTGGCCGCGGCCGGGCTCGTCGCGCTGGAGGACATCGACCGGCTCGCCGAGGACCACGACCTCGCGACGCGGCTCGCCGCCGGGCTGCGCGAGCGCGGCTGGCGGGTCCGCGAGCCGCAGACCAACATCGTGCTGGTGGACGTGGCCGACGTGCGCGGCACGATCGCCGCGTTCGCCGAGGCCGGGGTCCGCGCCGGCGCCATCGCGGGCAAGCTGCGGCTGATGACCCACCGCGACGTCGGCGACAAGCACATCAAGGCGGCGCTGGACCGGATCGGCGAGGTCGGCCCGTCCAGCACCGGCTCCCCGGGAGGCCCCGCGCCGCTGCCCCGCACCGCCCTCGGCGGCTGAGCCCTCGGGGCCCCACCCCGCGCCGCCCTCCGCCGGCGCTCCGGGTCGTCTCCGGCCCCGGCGCCGGACGTGCCCGCGGCACCCCGGGCCGGGCGCTCCGGGCGTCCCTCGTCGCCGCCGTCACAGTGTCGCGCCGGGTCAACTCACTGTCGTCCGAGGTCAAGTCGGCCCGCACGATCGGGTCCACACTGGGCGACGGCCGGACGCCGGAGCAGGCGTCGGCCTAGGCTTTCGCCGCCGTCGCGCCCGTGCGTACGCACCACCGGGCGCCGGTGGCTCCGACCCACGACCGGTGCCGGTGAGCTGCGCGGACCCGCGATCGCCGGGTGTCGTGCGGCCCGGGGCGCCCAGGACAGCAGGACCGTCATGACCAGCTCCGCCCCCTCGCCCGCCCCCGATCCCGAGGCCGCCCCTGATCCCGAGGCCGCACCCGGCCCCGAGGCGGCGCTCGTCGCCGAGGGCGTCGCCGTCGACGGCACCCACGGGGTGCTGCTCGCGCCGACCTCGCTGCGCGCCGTCCCCGGCTCGGTGCTGCTGGTCGCGGGCACCCCCGGCTCCGGGCACACCGCGCTGGCGCTGGCGCTGGCCGGGCGGATGCGGCCCGACCACGGCACCGTGACCCTCGACGGCGACGACGACCCGCGCCGCCTGCGCCGCGCCGTCGCCGTCGTCGACACGCCCGGGGTCAGCGAGCCGGAGCCGGTGCTGCCGCTGCGGACCGTCGTCGGCGAGGAGCTGGCGATGGCCGGGCGCGGCACCACCCCGCGGGCGGTGACCGAGTGGCTGGGCGCGCGGGGCGCGCAGAGCTGGGTGCGCTCGCGGTTCGAGGACGTGCCCGCACCCGTGCGGATCGGGCTGATGACCGCACTCGCCGCGTCCCGCCCCGGGGTACGGGTGCTCGTGCTGACCGCGCCGGACCGGCACGGCGGCACCCCGGTGACCTGGTGGCAGGTGGCCTCCGAGCACGCCCGCGCCGGGTTCGCCGTCGTCGTGACCTGCACCGAGGGGTCGGCGGCGCTGCTGGGCGTGCCCGCGGTGCGGCTCGGCGGTGGCGACGCCGGCGCGCTGCCGGAGCCGCCCGGGCGGCACAGCAGGCCCGAGGACCCGACGGGGCCGCTGACCGTCGTCGCGCCGCAGGGGGCCGACGACCTGCCGCAGGGCTGGACCCGGCGGCTGCTGCGCCGCCGCCCCGCCGGGGCCGCGGACGCTCCGCCCCCCGGCACGGCGGAGCCCCCGCAGGACGCGGGCACGGCGATCCTGCCCGGGCCGGACCCCACCCCCGGGACCACCGACGGCGACGAGAGCACGGAGCGGACCTCATGAGCGCGATCAGGATGGCGATCAGCGAGCTGCGGCGGATCACCGCCGGGCGGCTGCCGGTCCTGGCCGTGCTCGCGCTGCTGATGATCCCGATGCTCTACGCGGGCTTCTACCTCTACGCCAACGGCGACCCCTACTCCCGCCTGGACCAGGTGCCCGCCGCACTCGTCGTCGACGACGCGGGCGGCACCGACGCCGACGGGAAGGCGCAGAACGTCGGCCAGGACGTCGCGAAGGAGCTGACCGACTCCGGCTCGTTCGACTTCCACCGGGTCTCCGCCGCCGAGGCCGACCGCGGTGTCCGCGACAACGTCTACACCTTCGCCGTGACGATCCCGCGCGACTTCACCGCCGCCCTGCAGTCCTCCGGCGAGTTCACCCCGCGCCAGGGGATCCTCGTGCTCACCACCAACGACGCCAACAACTACCTGGCCCGCACGATCGCCGACACCCTCACCACCCGGGTCCGCGAGTCGGTCGCCAAGGAGGTCGGGACGCAGGCCGCGGACCGGTTCCTCACCGGCTTCTCCACCATCCACACCAAGACCCAGGAGGCCGCGGACGGCGCCGGGAAGCTCGCCGACGGCGCGGCCACCGCCCACGACGGGGCCGGCCGGCTGGCGTCCGGCGCCGGTGAGCTGGCGACCGGGCAGCGCAAGCTCCTCGACGGCGCCCAGCAGCTCTCCGGCGGCGCGGGCGAGCTCGCGACCGGGGCCGGGACCCTCGCCACCGGGGCGAACACCGCCGCGGCCGGCGCGGACCGGCTGTCCTCGGGCGCCGGGGAGCTCGCGACCGGGCTGGGCACCCTGCGTCAGGCCACCGCCGACCTGCCCGCGCAGTCGCGGCAGCTGGCCGACGGCGCCCGCCAGGTCGCCGACGGCAACGCGCAGCTGGCCGCGGCCGGGGACCGGGTCGCGCAGGAGAGCGCCCGGCTGGCCGACCAGCTCGACGCCGCCGACGGCACGATCGCGGCGGGCCTGCGCGAGCGCGGGTTCACCGAGGAACAGGTGCAGCAGGCCCTGGCCGCGCTGGCGACCGCGAAGCAGCCGCTGGTCGACGGCAACGCCCGCGTCCAGCAGGTGTCCGGGCAGCTCGACCGCCTCGGTTCCGGCGCGGGGCAGGTCGCCGACGGCGCCGAGCAGCTCGCCGCGTCGGCCCCGCAGCTCAGCCGCGGCATCGCGAGCGCCGCCGACGGCGCCGGGACCCTGCGCGACGGCGCGACCGAGCTGTCCGGCGGCGTCCGGAAGCTCTCCGACGGCGCCACGCAGCTGTCCACCGGCGCCACCGCGCTGCGGACCGGGGCGGACCAGCTCGTCGCCGGGGAGCGCACCGCCGTCGACGGGACCGACCGGCTCGCCGACGGGGCGCGCCGGCTCGACTCGGGTACCGGTGAGCTCGCCACCGGCGTGACGCAGCTGCACGACGGCCTGGCCTCGGGCCTGGACGACATCCCGAACCCGGCCCCGGGCGTCCGGGAGGCGACCGCCGCGAACATCGGCGACCCCGTCGCCACCCGCGACGTCGCCTACTCCCAGGCCGACACCTACGGCGCCGGGCTGGCCCCGTTCTTCATGGCGCTCGCCACCTGGATCGGCGGCTACGTGCTGTTCCTGCTGGTCCAGCCCCTGTCCCGACGGGCGATCGCGGCCGGGCAGAGCCCGCTGCGGATCGCGCTGGGCGGCTGGATCCCGGCCGGACTGCTGGGAGTCGTGCAGGTGACCGGCATGTACGCGGTGGTGTCGCTGCTGCTGGGGATCACCCCGGTGCACCCGTTCGCGACGCTGGCGCTGCTGTGGCTGACCTCGATGACGTTCACCGCGATCGTGCACGCCCTCAACGCCCTGCTCGGCGCGGTCGGGCAGTTCCTCGGGCTGGTCCTGATGGTGCTGCAGCTCGTCTCGGCGGGCGGCACGTTCCCGTGGCAGACCATCCCCGGGCCGCTCTACCCGGTGCACCACGTGATGCCGATGGGCTACGCCGTCGACGCGCTGCGCCACCTGATGTACGGCGGTGAGCTGGCCGGGGTGGTCGGGACGGCGGTGCCGGTGCTGCTGGCCTGGTTCGTCGGGGCGCTGGCGCTGGCGACGTTCGCGGCGTACCGCAAGCGGGTGTGGACGGCGACGGCGGTGAAGCCCGAGCTGGTGCTCTGAGGCCCGCTCAGACCCAGGCCCGCAGCCGCTCCAGCGCCTCGGTGATGCCCTCGGGCGTCCCGGCGCCGGAGAAGCGGATGTAGGCGCCGCCGTCGACCGGGTCGAAGTCCTGCCCCGGTGCGACGGCGGTGCCGGTCTCGGCGAGCAGCCGGTAGGTCAGCCCCATCGAGTCCTCGCCCGCGCGCAGCAGGTGCGCGATGTCGGCGTAGACGTAGAACGCGCCGTCGGCGGGGGCGAGCCGGGTGATCCCGAGCCCGCGCAGGCCGTCGAGCAGCAGGTCCCGGTTGCGGCCGTAGCGCACGACGTGGGAGTCGGCCTCGGCGTAGCTCGCCTCGTCGAACGCGGCGAGCGCCGCGTGCTGGGGCAGCGCGGGCGGGCAGACGGTGAAGTTGCCGGCCAGCCCCTCCACGGTGCGGCGCAGCCGCGGCGGGCACACCAGCCAGCCGAGCCGCCAGCCGGTCATCGAGAAGTACTTCGAGAACGAGTTGACCAGCACGGCCTCCCGCGAGGTCTCCCAGGCGCTGCTCGTCGCGGGGCTGCCCGGGAACGTGATGCCGTGGTAGATCTCGTCGCTGACGAGCTGGATGCCGCGCTCCTCGCAGTACGACGCGAGCGCCGCCAGCTCGGCGGGGTCGAGGACGGTGCCGGTGGGGTTCGCCGGGCTGGCCACGATCAGGCCCTTCACCGGCTCGTCGAGCGCCTCGAGCATCTCCACGGTGGGCTGGAACCGGGTCGCCGGACCGCACGGCAGCTCGACGACCTCGCAGCCCAGCGCGGCGAGGATGTTGCGGTAGCAGGGGTAGCCGGGGCGGGCCATGGCGACGCGGTCGCCCGCGTCGAACGCGGCGAGGAAGGCGAGCAGGAACCCGCCGGAGGACCCGGTGGTGAGCACGACGTCGCCCGGGTCGACCTCCAGGTCCCGGGTGCGCCGGTAGTGCCCGGCGACGGCCTCGCGCAGCTCCGCGATGCCGGGGGCGACGGTGTAGCCGAGTACCTGCTCGTTCAGGGCGGCGACGGCGGCCGCGCGCACCGGTTCCGGCGCCGGGGTCGACGGCTGCCCGGCCGAGAGGTTGATCAGGTCGCCGTGGGTGCGGGCCCGTTCGGCGGCGGCCGCCCAGACGTCCATGACGTGGAACGGGGCGACGGCGGCACGGGCGGCGACGGTCAGGCGGGTCACGCCGCCGAGCCTAGGCGGCGGCCCCGCACGGGACCGGACCGCGCGCCCGGGCGGGAGCCCGCTCCCGGGCGCGCGGTCGTTCACGAACCGGGGCGGGCGCGGGGCCCGCCCGGTGTCACTCGGCCTCGAAGCCCAGGGCGTCGACGACGGCGCCGATCTGCGCGTCGGTGTCGGCGACGGTGTCGTCGAGGTACTCGGCGACCGGGGTCAGCTCGGCCGCCTGCGCGGTGCCGGTGAGCGCCAAGGCGGCGAGCGGCGCGGCGACGACGCCACCCACGAGGGCGAGGGCGCGACGACGACGGGCCTGCTGGGGAGCGTGGGCCATGGTGATCCTCCTGTGGTTCAGGGACACCGGCTGTGCCCCTGTGCCACAGGACGATTCCTCGACGAACCGGTGGAGATCAAACCCTGGTGTCCGGTTTTACCGGCTCTTCATGATCATCGAACAACCGGATACGGAGGCCCAGGTCAGGCCATTCGGACTATTGGCGTTGCGCCATGCGGCGGTAACACCCGCGCAACATCAGGCCTGCGCGACGGGCACGCTGACCTCTCCGCGCTCGGCCTTCAGACCGATGTCGGTGCGGTGGTGCGAGCCCGCAAGGCGGACCGGCTCCAGGCGGGCGTAGGCCTCGGCCCGGGCGGCGGCGAGGTCGGAGCCGGTGCCCACGACCGACAGGACGCGCCCGCCGGAGGAGACGACCGCGCCGTCGTCGCGGCGACGGGTGCCGGCGTGCAGCACGCCCTCCCCCTCGGCGCCGGTGATGACGTCACCGAGCCGCGGGGTGGCCGGGTAGCCCTCCGCGGCGACGACGACCGTCACCGCCGACCCGTCGGCCCACTCGATCGCGGGCTGCTCGGCGAGGGTGCCGGTCGCGGTGGCGAGCAGCAGCTGCGACAGCGGGGTGCGCAGCAGCGCCAGCACGGCCTGGGTCTCCGGGTCCCCGAAGCGGCAGTTGAACTCGATGACCGCCGGGCCCTGCGAGGTCAGCGCGAGACCGGCGTAGAGCAGCCCGGTGAACGGGGTGCCGCGGCGCACCATCTCCTCGGCGACCGGCGCGACGACCCCGGCGACCAGCTCCTCGGCGAGGTCCTCGCCCGCCCAGGGCAGCGGGCAGTAGGCGCCCATGCCGCCGGTGTTGGGGCCGGAGTCGTCGTCGCCGACGCGCTTGAAGTCCTGCGCGGGCAGCAGCGGCACCACGGTGGCGCCGTCGACGAGGCAGAACAGCGACGCCTCGGGGCCGTCGAGGAAGGACTCCAGCAGCGCCGGGTGGCCGGCGTCGAGCAGCCCGAGGGCGTGCGCGCGGGCCACCTCGATGTCGCCGGACACGACGACGCCCTTGCCCGCGGCCAGCCCGTCGTCCTTGACGACGTAGGGCGGGGTGAACACCGACAGCGCGGTGTCGAGGTGCGCCGGGTTGTCGACGACGACCGACGAGGCCGTCGGTACCCCGGCCGCGCTCATGACGGCCTTCGCGAACGCCTTGGACCCCTCGATCCGGGCCGCCTCGGCGCTCGGGCCGAAGCAGGGGATGCCGGCCTCGCGCACCGCGTCGGCCGCACCGTTGACCAGCGGGCCCTCCGGCCCGACGACCACGAGGTCCGCCTGCCAGGTCCGCGCCACGTCGACGACGGCGCCGTTGTCGGTGACGTCGAGCCCGAGCTGCTCGGACACCGCGGCCGTCCCCGCGTTGCCGGGGGCGACAGCGAGCGCCGTCACCTCCGGGTCCTGCGCCAGAGCCACGGCGATGGCGTGCTCACGCGCACCGCTTCCCACGATCAGGATCCGCACGGTGGCCGAGCGTATCCGTGCACGTCGGACGACGGGGAACCGGTGTCCGCTCAGCCGTCGCAGCGTTGCAGGTGGGCCCCGATCAGCGCGGTGACGTGGGTGGGGTGCTCCTGCTGCGGGAAGTGCCCGGTGGCCGGGAGCGTGTGGTGGGTCAGCCCGGCACCGGCGAACCGCTCGTCGCCGCGCATGGTGGTGTCGAGCACGCACGGGTCGTCGGCGCCGTGCACCTGCAGCACCGGCACCCCGACCGGCCGGGAGAGCTCGCGGGCGAAGCGGCGGCCGTCGGGGCGCACCTGGGAGCGCATCGACCAGCGGTAGTACTCGAGGCTGCAGTGGGCGACGGTGGAGATCCGCATCGCCTCCGCGTTGCGGGCGACGGCGTCGGCGAAGTCGGTGGTGGCGGCCCACTCCGGACCCGCCCACGCCCGCATGATCCGCCCGACCCGGGCGCCGCCGTCGGCACGCAGGGAACGCTCCGGCAGCCGCGGCAGCTGGAACCCGGCCATGTAGCGGCTCGCGCGGCCCTGCCCGAGCGGGTCGCGCAGCACCGCGTCGCGCATGACGACCGGGTGCGGCGCCCCGAGCCCGGTGAGCGAGACGACCAGCCGCGGGTGCAGCGTGGCGACCGTCCAGCCGATCGCGGCACCCCAGTCGTGCCCGACGACGTGGGCACGCGGCTCCCCGAGCGCCCGGATCAGCCCGGCGCAGTCACCGGCGAGGGTCCACAGGTCGTAGCCGCGGGGCGTCTTGTCGGTGTCGCCGTAGCCGCGCAGGTCGGGCGCGACGACCCGGTAGCCGGCGTCGCCGAGGGCGAGGAGCTGGTGGCGCCAGGTCCACCAGAACTCCGGGAAGCCGTGCAGCAGCACGACCAGCGGGCCGGTCGGCGGGCCGTACTCGGCGAGGTGGATGCGGATGCCGTTGGCCGACACCGCGCGGTGCGTCCACGGACCGGGCACCCGGACGACCGAGGGGTCGGGCGGGGTACCGGTCGCTGCGGACACGCCGGATCAGCCCGCGGCGGCGTGCCGCCCGGAGGTGCCGTCGGCGATCTCGCGGACGTTGTCGCGGTCACCGCGGTGGCCGCGCTGGGCGAGCACCTGGGCGGAGTCCTTGAGCGAGTCGATGGTGCGCTCGGGCTTGCGGATCTTGCGGACCCGCAGGTAGCCGAGGAAGCCGAACAGGCCGGCGACGAGCAGCATGAACAGGAACGTGATCCCGAAGCCCGCGGCGCGGTTGAGCCACAGCGAGAGGAACTCGGCGAGGGTGAAGAACAGGTAGAACAGGCTGAACAGCCCGATCACCGCGGCGATCACGAAGAAGACGCTGCCCTGCACGCCCTTCTTCACCTCGGCCGTGACCTCGGCCTTGGCGAGCTCCACCTCCGACCGGACCAGGGTGGAGAGGTGGGTGGTGACGTCCTTCGCGAGGGCACCGAGGGACGCGTCGCGCGGCCCCGGCTCGTTCGTGAGCGGGATCGAGGGCAGGACCGGCGGAACCTCCGCGTTGCCCGACTGGCTGTTGCTGGCCACCGTCTTCCCTCCTGCTGGTGCACTCGCCTACCCGGGGCGCTGGGGATCCCCCGGACGGCCGTCGTTCGGTGAGCCGCCATCGTGCCACGGGGTCCGGCGACCCGCTCGGCTACGCCACGCCGGGGACACGGCCTCACTCGTCCGGGCGGCCGCGCAGTTTCTTGATCTGTCCGCGCCGGTTCTTGGCGTCGAGCCTGCGACGCTGCGACCCGCGCGTCGGACGGGTCGGGCGACGGGTGCGCGGGCCCGCCGCGGTCGCCTCGCCGAGCAGGGTCGCGAGCCGCCCGCGGGCGGCCTCGCGGTTGCGGAGCTGGCTGCGGTGCTCGGAGGCGACGACGGTCAGCACGCCGTCGACGAGCCGGTTCGCCAGCCGTGACAGGGCGCGGTCGCGCAGGTCCTCCGGCACGCTCGGCGACGCCGCGAGGTCGAAGGACAGCTCCACCCGCGAGTCGGTGGTGTTGACGCCCTGCCCGCCGGGGCCCGAGGCGCGGGAGAACCGCCAGTGCAGCTCGCGGGCGGGCACGACGAAGCCCCGCCGCACCTCGATCGGCTCGTCCACGCCGACCAGTGTCGCCGATCGGCCCCGGGTCCCGTGCGGTGTGCACGGGCCCGGGGCCGCCGGGACCGGAGGGTCAGTCCTCCTTGGACTCGCTCATGCCGGACGAGATCAGGTCCATCACCGACGAGTCGGCGAGGGTCGAGACGTCGCCGACGTCCCGGTTCTCGGCGACGTCGCGCAGCAGGCGGCGCATGATCTTGCCGGAGCGGGTCTTCGGCAGCTCCTCCACGACGAGGATCTGGCGCGGCTTGGCGATCGGGCCGATCTCCTTGGAGACGTGGTCGCGGAGCGCCTTGATGGCCTCCTCGCCCTTCGCCTCGTCCTTCGACGCGCTCCCGCGCAGGATGACGAACGCGACGATCCCCTGGCCGGTGGTCTCGTCCGAGGCGCCCACGACCGCGGCCTCGGCGACGGTCGGGTGGCTGACCAGCGCCGACTCCACCTCGGTGGTCGAGATGCGGTGCCCGGAGATGTTCATGACGTCGTCGACGCGGCCGAGCAGCCAGATGGCGCCGTCGTCGTCGTACTTGGCGCCGTCACCGGCGAAGTAGTAGCCCTGCTCGGCGAAGCGGGACCAGTAGGTGTCCTTGTAGCGCTCGGTGTCGCCCCAGATGCCGCGCAGCATCGACGGCCACGGCTTGTCGAGGACCAGGTAGCCGCCCTCGCCGTTGCCGACCGGGGTGCCGGTGTCGTCGACGACGGTGGCGGAGATGCCCGGCAGCGCGCGCATGGCCGAGCCCGGCTTGGTCGCGGTGACGCCCGGGAGCGGCGCGATCATCTGCGAGCCGGTCTCGGTCTGCCACCAGGTGTCGACGATCGGGCAGTTCTCCTTGCCGATCTTCTCCCGGAACCACATCCAGGCCTCGGGGTTGATCGGCTCGCCGACCGTGCCGAGCACCTTCAGCGAGGACAGGTCGTACTTCGCGGGGATGTCCTCGCCCCACTTCATGAACGTGCGGATCAGCGTCGGGGCGGTGTAGTAGATCGAGACCTTGTACTTGTCGACGATCTCCCAGTGCCGGCCCTCGTGCGGGGTGTTCGGCGTGCCCTCGTAGATCACCTGCGTGGCGCCGTTGGCGAGCGGCCCGTAGACGATGTAGGTGTGCCCGGTGACCCAGCCGATGTCGGCGGTGCACCAGTAGACGCTCTCGCCCGGCTTGTGGTCGAACACCACGTTGTGGGTGTAGGCGGACTGCGTGAGGTAGCCGCCGGAGGTGTGCAGGATGCCCTTCGGCTTCCCGGTGGTGCCCGAGGTGTAGAGGATGAACAGCGGGTGCTCGGAGTCGAAGGACTCCGGGGTGTGCTGGTCGGAGGCACCGTCGACGACGTCGTGCCACCACACGTCGCGGCCGTCGGTCCACGGCACGTCGGTCTCGGTCCGCTTGACGACGAGGACCTTCTCGATCGAGGTGCCCTCGACGGCCTCGTCGGTGTTCTCCTTCATCGGAGCCGGCTTGCCGCGGCGGTACTGGCCGTCGCTGGTGATCAGCACCTTGGCCTCGGCGTCCTCGATGCGCGCCTTGAGCGCGCCCGGGGAGAACCCGCCGAACACGACGCTGTGCAGCGCGCCCAGGCGGGCGCAGGCCAGCATCGAGAACACGGCCTCGGGGATCATCGGCAGCTGGATGGCGACGCGGTCGCCCTTGCCGACGCCCAGCTCGGTCAGCGCGTTCGCGGTCTTGGAGACCTCACGCTGCAGGTCGGCGTAGGTGATGGTGCGGGAGTCGCCGGGCTCGCCCTCCCAGTGGATGGCGACGCGGTCGCCGTTGCCCGCCTCGACGTGCCGGTCGGCGCAGTTGTAGGCGACGTTCAGCTCACCGCCGACGAACCACTTCGCGAACGGGGGCTGCCAGTCCAGGACGGTGTCCCACTTCGTCGTCCAGTGCAGCCGGTCGGCCTGCTCGGCCCAGAACCCCTCGCGGTCGGAGTCGGCGCGCTCGTACCAGTCGGCGGTGGCGTTCGCCTGCGACGCGAACTCCTCCGACGGCGGGAACGACCTGCTCTCGGTGGAGAGTGCGCTGAGCGCAGAACTCTTCTCGGACTCGGCCATGTCCTCGTGTCCTCCTCGACGCGGCGGGTCACTTCGGGCCGGCGTGGCGGCCTCGGGCGCACTCGGTGTGCGCGCACGTGTGCTGTCCGACGCTAGTGAAACGTCGTGGCCCGTGCACCGTCTGTCGGGACAGGTACGGACGGGACACAAGGGCCACACCTGACCGTCCGCGCAGGTCGGGGGCCACCCCCGGGTGCGTCACGGGGGTTCGCGAGACCATCGACGGCGGACGGACGGACGTCCGGCGGTCGGTGGATCACCACGACCGGTCGCCGAGCGGTCCACACCGCAGGGGTACTACCCGACGGTAACCCACGGGTTGGGACGATGACGCCCATGGCCCGCCCCGCAGCAGCCGATCCGCTCGCCCCGCTCGCCGCCCTCCCCGGCGTCGCCGAGGCGGTCTCCCGCGCCCGCGACGCGGCCACCGAGGTGCACAACCAGCCGGTCAACCGGCGCGGCTGGCCCGCGACGGCCGCCGAGGCCGCCCTGCGCGCGGCCCGCTCCTCCGCCGCGGTCGACGGGGCCCCGCTGCGGCCGGTCACCGCCGACCACGTCTCGGACCCGGTCCTCGCGGGCGCCGTCCGGATCGCCGACGAGCGCGCGAAGCTCCTCGACACCTGGGGTCGCGCGCCGCTGCAGGGGCTCGCCCGGCTGCACGTGCTGGCCGCGGGCGACCTCGTGCCCGCCGCCGAGCACGAGCAGGTGCTGGGCAGGCCGCGCCCGGCGACGTCGGGACGGCTCGCGGCGCTGGCCGACCTGATCGGCGGGGGCACCTCCGTGCCGGCACCGGTGCTGGTCGCCGTCGTGCACGGCGAGCTGCTGACCCTGGCCCCGTTCGGCACCGCCGACGGCGTCGTGGCCCGGGCCGCGGCCCGGCTGACCGCGATGTCGACCGGGCTGGACCCGCGCGGTCTGTCGGTGCCCGAGGTGGGGTTCCTGCGCCGCACCGCGGAGTACCGGGAGGCCGCGGCGGCGTTCGCGTCCGGGACGCCCGACGGTCTGGCCCGCTGGATCGTCCACACCTGCGCGGAGTGGGAGGCGGGCGGCCGGGAGGGCCTGTCGATCGCCGCGGCGCAGTCCGGCTGAGGCCACGCACTCGGCACGGACCTCCCGCCCCGGCCGGGCTCGGACACGACCTCGGACATGACAGAGCCGGGTGGTGCCCCGAGGGGCGCCACCCGGCCCGACGTGGGAACCGGCGTCCTGGCGTGCACTACGTGTCGTGTTGTGCGGCCTCGGCGCCCGGCGTCCCGGTTCGCAGGCCCACGACGACATGCCTCCCGCGGCGTGCTCGGCGTGGACGTGATCCGGTTCCCACGTACGGAGCCCGGTCAGGGGAGACGCCTCTTCTCCTCCGAGACGCCCCTGGCCCGGCCGGGGTCCGTGACTCCTTCGTAGACCCGGAACGTGATGTGGGCAACCCTCGCACCGGGATGCACCGGTTCAGCAGCACAGGGTGACCGTCGACGGCCGCCGGGTGGGTGGACGACGACGCCCGGACGGCGGTCGCGCCCGGCATCCGGGCCGCATTCCGGCCCGACACGGTCCGCACCGGTCGTCGGCCGCCCCGCTGTCCGCACCGGCACGGCGGCCCCACCACCCGCACCGGTCGCCGGTCGCTCCCTGCCCGCTCCGGTCGCCCCACTACCGGCACCGGCACGGCCGCCGCGGTACCCGCATCGGCACCGCCGGCCACGCCGTCCGCTTCGGCACGCCTGCCGCGCTACCCACATCAGCACGACCGGCCCACTCCCCGCACCGGCACGGCCGCCCCCTTGCCCGCACCGGCACGGCCGACCCGCTGCCCGCACCGGCACAGCCGGCCACGCCGCACCACGCCCGCCACACCGGCCCGCGAGGCTCCGTCGATCAGTGCATCAGCGCTGTTTGCCGGCGGCCGAGCAGCATTCATGTACTGATCGACGGTCGCCCCGGGGTGCACCGCACCGTCCCGCGCTCCGCCACCCGGCAGTCCGCTCACCGCGTGTCGATCAGTACATGAGCGTGGTCGCGGGATACCCGGACAGCACCGACGTACTGATCGACGGGCGCGCCGCGGTCGAGGGCGCGGCAGCCGCGGTGAGGACGGGCGCGGGCCGCTCGGCGAGGCCGGCAGCGCCCCGCCCGCAGGCCGGCCATCACCTCAGCGGCCACCGCGGGCGGACCGGGTGCCGGCCGCCCCCGCCACCAGCGCCGCGAGCACCCCGCCGACCGCGGCCGCACCGAGCAGCGCCGGATCCCGCCACGGTTCGCCCGCACCGACCCCGCCGGTCTCCTCGCCGGTCCCATCGGCCGCCGGGCCGGCGTGAGCACCACCCCGGGCCCCGGCCGCGAACCGGTCGGACAGCCGGTCGCGCAGCCGGAACAGCCGGTCCCGGCGGGAGGCGGCGCGCACGAACGCGAGCACCGGCCACCCCCGCTCACGGGCGATCGCCCGCAGCTCCCGGTCCGGGTTCACGACGGACGGCTGCCCGACCGCCTCCAGCAGCGGCAGGTCGGTGATCGAGTCGGTGTAGGCGGCACACCGCGCGAGGTCGAGCCCCAGCTCCTCGGCGATCTCCCGGGCCGCGACGGCCTTGCCCTCGCCGTAGCAGTAGAACGCGATCTCCCCGGCGTAGCGGCCGTCCTCGATGTGCATCCGGGTCGCCCGGAAGCGCGTGATCCCGACCAGCTCGGCGATCGGCTCGACGACTTCCAGCCCCGACGCCGACAGCAGCACGATCTCCGCCCCCTGCGCGCGGTGGTGCTCGATCAGCCGGACCGCCTCGGGGTAGACGAGCGGACCCACGATCTCCTGCAGCGTCTCGGCGACGATCGCACGGACCCGCGCGACCTCCCAGCCCTGGCAGATCAGCACCATCCGCCGGCGCAGGGTGTCCATCGTGGACGCGTCCGCCCCGGCGAGCACGAGCAGCAGCTGGGCCCACGCCCCGCGCAGGACGGTCGCGCGGTCGATCAGGCCGGCGCGGGCGAACGGACGCGCGAACGCCAGCGCGCTCGACCCGGCGATGATCGTGTTGTCGAGGTCGAGGAACACCGCCTGGGGAACGGCGGCACCGGCGGTCCGGTCCGGGGCGACGGGGGCTGTGGAGGACTCGGGCACGCCGTCCAGCCTGCCCGAACCGGGACGCGCCCCGTCCCCGGTCCCCGACTCCGTCCACACCCCGCCGACCGTCGGCCCCACGGTGGGCGCCGCCCGTCCTCGCACCGCCCGGCCGGGGGTACGAGCAGGCCGATGACCAGCAGCGGAGAGTAATCGGCCGTACGCGACCGGTCGCCCGGACGCGCTCACCGGTCAGTGGTGCAGTTCACCCCGTCGGGGTCAAGAGCGACATCGTCGCCGGTACCGGTCGGCGCAGCCCACGGCCGGAGTATGGGCGCGACCGGCATGTTCCGGCTACAGTTGACCGAGCTCGGACGTGGTCCGAGCGGGTTCAGCTCGACCCCCCGGGGCTGAACCGCCCGACGGCCCCCGCCAATCCCCCCTGGCGGGGGTCGTCCTGCGTCCGGGGTCGGGACGACACGGTCGTGTCGGTCGCCCGCCTCCCCGGTGTGCTCCTCGCCGCTCCGGTGCTGCTCCTCCATGGCGCGCCCGCGAGGGCCCTCCCCCGTGCTCCATCCTCCCGCACGACACCGACGGAACCGGTGGGTTGTCCACAGGTCGAGCCGTTTCCACGAAGTTGTCCACAGGCCCGCGATCGGGGCCGGCGAGACCCTCCCGGGACCGCACGCTCGACACCGGGGCCCGCACCGGCGGGCCGGTGTGGAGGACGACGCGATGGACCGGCGCTGCCTGATCGTGGCCGACGATCCCGAGCTGCTCGACGCGCTGCTGCGGCTCGCCGCGGCCGCCGACATGGACGCCCAGCGCGCGGTCGACGCGGCCGACGCCCGCCGTGCCTGGGCTCGCGCACCGGTCGTGCTGCTCGACCGGGCCGGGGCCCGGCGCTGCGGCGAGGCCGGTTTCCCCCGCCGCGACGGCGTCGTGATCACCGTCCCCGGCGAGCCCGCCGCGGAGGACTGGCGGATCGCGGTCGCCCTCGGCGCGGACCGGGTCGTGCAGCTCCCCCAGGGCGAGGCCGGGCTGGCCGGCATCCTCGCCGACGCCCGGGAGCGCGCAGCGGGCGACGGGCGGGCCGGCCGGGTGCTGGCCGTGGTCGGCGGCAGCGGTGGGGCGGGCGCCTCGGTGCTCGCCACCGCCGTCGCGCTGACCTCCGCACGGGCCGGGGAGTCCGCGCTGCTGGTCGACTGCGACCCGCTCGGCGGCGGCCTCGACCTGATGGTCGGGCTGGAGCAGGAGGCCGGGCTGCGCTGGCCGGAGCTGTCGGTCGGCGACGGCCGGGTGCGCGCCGCGTCGCTGCACGCCGCGCTGCCGCGGGCCGGGTCCGGGCGCACCGCGTTGTCGGTGCTGTCCTGCGCGCGCTCCCCGCACGGCCCCGAGCCGGCCGCGGTCACCGCGGTCCTCGACGCCGGGCGTCGCGCGGGCGGCACCGTCGTGTGCGACCTGCCCCGCTACCCCACCGACGCCGCACTCACCGCTCTCGGCACCGCCGATCTGACCGTCCTGGTGGTCCCCGCCGGGCTGCGGTCCTGTGCCGCGGCCGCCCGGGTCGCCGACGTGCTCGCCGAGCACGCCCGGGCGGTGGAGCTGGTCGTGCGCGGGCCGTCCCCCGGCGGCATCACCCCCGACGAGGTGGTCGCCTCCCTCGGCCTGTCGTTGCTCACGACCATGCGCCCGGAGCGGGACCTCGCCGGTGCCCTCGAACGGGGGTGGACCCCCGGCTCGGGGCGGGGCCCGCTCGCCACCGCGGCCCGGGCCGTGCACGAGCGCCTCTCCGGCACGGCCGCCTCCCGGCGGGCGGCGTCGTGAACCCGCTGGTCGACCGGGTGCGGGCCCGGCTGGCCGACGCCGGCGGCGAGACCGGGCCGGCCGCCGTCGCCGCGGCGGTGCGGGCCGAGTCCGGTGGGGTCGCGTCCGATCTGGACGTCCTCGCCGCGCTCCGCACCCTGCGCCAGGAGTTCACCGGAGCAGGCCCTCTCGACGCGCTGCTGCGCGACCCGGCGACCACCGACGTGCTGGTCACCGCGCCCGACGCCGTCTGGGTCGACCGCGGCGACGGGCTGCGCCGCACCGGCATCACCTTCGCCGACGAGGCCGCGGTCCGGCGCCTCGCCCAGCGCCTGGCGCTCGCCGCGGGCCGCCGCCTCGATGACGCGAGTCCCTGCGTCGACGGCAGGCTCCCCGACGCCGGGGTCCGGCTGCACGCCGTCCTCCCACCGGTGGCGGCCGCCGGGACCGCGATCTCGCTGCGGGTGCTGCGCCCCGCCGGACACGACCTGGCCGCGCTCCGGCGGACCGGCACCCTCGACGCGACCGGCGAGGCCCTGCTGCGCGCGATCGTCACCGCCCGGCTGGCCGTGCTCGTGGCCGGTGGGACGGGCAGTGGCAAGACCACGCTGCTCAACGCGCTGCTGGGCGCGGTCGACCCGGGCGAGCGACTGATCACCGTCGAGGACGCCGAGGAGCTCTCCCCGCGCCATCCGCACGTCGTGCGGCTGGTCGCCCGGCCGCCGAACATCGAGGGCTCGGGTGGGGTGCCGCTGCGTGAGCTGGTGCGTCAGGCGTTGCGGATGCGTCCGGACCGGCTGGTCGTCGGCGAGGCCCGCGGCGCCGAGGTGTGCGACCTGCTGGCCGCCATGAACACCGGTCACGACGGCGGCGGCTGCACCGTGCACGCCAACTCGGTCCGCGAGATCCCGGCCCGGATGCGCGCGCTGGCCGGGCTCGGCGGGATGTCCCCCGCCGCGCTCGACGGGCAGCTGACCGCCGCCGTCCAGGTCGTGCTGCACATGCGACGCCGCCCCGGCGCCGGCCGGACGCTCGACGAGATCGGCGTGCTGGGCCGCGCCGACGACGGCACCCCCCGCGTCACGGCCGCCTGGAGCCGCGGCAGCGGGGCCGGACCGGGCCGCGACGAGCTCGCCACGCTGCTGCGCGAGCGCGGGGTCGGTGTGCCGTGCTGAGCACACTGCCCGGGACTCCGCAGGGCGTCGCGGTCCCCGCCCTGCTCGCGCTGGCGGTGCTGACACTGCCCGCGGCGCCGGGCCGGTCCCGGTGGCGGGCCCTGACCGGCACCGCGATCGGCCTCCCGACGGCCCGGCTGCTCGCTCCGCCGTTGCCCCTGCTCGCCGCGCCGCTGGGGTGGCTGCTCCTGGGCCCCGCCGGTGCGGTGTGCGCAGCAGGGGTGGCGTGGGGGGTGCGGCGCCGGGTCGCCGCACGCCGCGCCGCGGAACGGGCCGGGTCGACGGCGGCCGAGCTCGCCGACGCGCTCGCCCGGATCACCGACGAGCTGCGCACCGGGGCGCACCCCGCGGCCGCGCTGGCCGGGCACGTGCACGACGGGCCGCTCGCCCGCGCGCTGCTCGAGCCGGCGGCGGTCGCCGCGCGGATCGGTGAGCCGGTACCGGAGGCACTGCGCCGGACGGCGCGGGGTCCCGCCCGGCGCGACGTCGAGCGGATCGCCTCGGCCTGGGAGCTCGCCGACACCCACGGCGCCCCGCTCGCCGACCTGCTCACCGGGCTGCTCGACGACATCCGCTGGCGGATCGCGCACGGCGCCCGGGTGCGGGCCCAGCTCGCCGGACCCCGGGCGACGGCGTCGGTGCTGACCGGGTTGCCGTTGGCCGGGATCGGTCTCGGGCAGCTCATGGGTATCGCGCCGCTGACCGTGCTGCGCACCGGCCTGCACGGGCCGGCGCTGCTGCTGACCGGGGTCGTCCTCACGGTCGCCGGGGCGGCGTGGGCCGACCGGATCCTGCGTGCGGCGGTGCCGAAGTGACCGCGGCCGCGCTCGGGCTCGCCGCGCTCGCCCTGGCCGTCGGCGGCGGGCGTCCCGGGCCGGGACGGCTGCGCGGGCTGCGGGCCGTCGTCGGCACGGCTGCGGCCGCGGCGCCGCCCCGCACCGCGGTCCTCGCGGTGCTGGTCCCTGCCGGGGCCGCGCTCGGCGGAGCCCTCGGTGGGGCGGGTGGTGCGGTCGTCGGCGCGGCGGCGGGCGGCGGGCTGTTGTGGCTCGCCCGGCGGGCGGCCCGCGGGCCGGCCGCGCGGGTGGACTCCGCGGACCTGGCCGCCGCCTGGGACCTCCTGGCGACCTGTCTGGCCGCCGGTCTCGCCGTCGCGGACGCCGTCGGAGCCGCGGCCCGGCGGCTCGACGGCCCGGCCGGGGAGGCGTTGCGCCGGGTCGCGGGTCTGCTCGCCCTGGGCGCCGACCCCGACGACGCCTGGGCCGCCGCCGGTCCGGTCCCCGAGCTCGCCGGGTTCGCCCGCGCGGCGGGCCGGTCGGCCCGTACCGGTGCCGCTCTCGGACGCTCCGCCGCGTCGGAGGCGGCCCGGCTGCGCGCCGATATGGCGGACCTCGCCGAGGAGCGGGCGCAGCGCGCCGCGGTCCGCATCACCGCCCCGCTGGGGCTCTGCTTCCTGCCCGCCTTCCTGGTCCTCGGCATCGTGCCGGTCGTGATCGGGCTGGCCGGGGAGGCGTTCGCGCGGTGGTGACCACCGCCGCGCGGCGACCGGGTCCGCACCCCGCGGGCCCCCGACGAAGGAGACACCGATGACCCCCACCCGTTCCCTGCTGCACCGCCGGCTGCGCGCACTCGCCTCCGACGACGACGGGATGTCCACCGTCGAGTACGCCGTCGGCACCGTCGCGGCTGCGGCGTTCGCCGCGCTCCTCTACACGATCGTCAGCGGCGGCGACGTCCTCGCGGCCCTCACCGGGATCGTGCAACGTGCGCTGTCCACGACGCTCTGACCCCCACCGCACCGGCCACGGCCGCGGTGACCGCCGCACCACCGGCCGAGGTGCGATCGGCACCACGAACGGCCCGGCGAGTTCCCCGGCGGACGACGAAGGCGCGGTCACCGTCGAGGCGGCGCTGGCGCTCGGCACCCTGGTCGCGGTCACCGCGGCGGCGGTCGGAGCCGTCGCCGCGGTGGCGGCCGGGGTCCGCTGCACCGACGCCGCCCGCGAGCTGGCCCGCCAGGCCGCACGCGGCGACACCGAACGGGGCCGGGCCGTGGCCGCGCAGCTGGCCCCGGCGGGGGCCGAACCGGAGCTGCGCCTCGACGGCGATCTCGTCGTCGTGACGGTGCGGGTCCGGCCGGTCGGGCTGCTCCCGGTCACGATCAGCGGCACCGCGACCGCCGCGGTCGAACCCGGCGTCACGACCGGCGCGGACCGGTCCGGGGCCCAGGCGGCCCGGCCCGGCGTCACAGCCGGGTCGGCCCCATCCGGTGACGCGTCATGAGCCGCCCGGTCCCTCCGCGCCGGGGAGACGACGCGGGCGTCGCCTCGGTCTGGGCCGCGACGGCGGCGGCGGTGCTGCTGCTCGTCGGGATCGTCGGCGTCGACCTGGCCGCTGCCACCCGCGCCCGGCACGTCGCCTCCGCCGCCGCGGACCTGTCCGCGCTCGCGGCCGCCGGCCGGTCGGTGGACGGCACGGCCGCCGCCTGCGCCCGTGCCGCCGACCTGGCCGCCCGCAACGGCGCCGAGCTCCTGATCTGCCGCCTCGACGGCTGGGACGCCCTGGTCGAGACCCGGGTCGCCTGGTCGGGCCTGCTCCCGCTGCGTGGTCCCGCGCGGGCGAGGGCGCGTGCAGGCCCGGCTCCCGTGGACACCGGCCCGCCCCCGGCGAGCGGGACCGTGGACGGTTCCGGCCCCACCGCGGAGCCGTCGTGAACTCCCCCGGACGTGATCACGATCTCGGTGAGCGGTCCACGCCCCCGGATGAACGGACGGCGAACCCCGGAGCACGCCGTCATCACGATTGCTTACGACGAACGTCCCAGCGCGACCGCGTTTCGTCGTGGGCGCCTGACCGATCACCGACGTCGCGCGGCCCACATCTGGTCACCGTCGCGACACTCGGGCCTACTGGGAGTCGCAGGGACGGGCAGGATCCGGTCCGCCCCCGCCACGAAGACCACGCTCCCCAGACAGCGACGACGTCGGAGCGCCCCTGGCGCCCCCGTCCGATGTCGTCGCACGTGGTTGCCACCGGCCCGCCCCCGCCCCCGACGGGCGGGCCGGTGGTACCCCGTCCGGTTCCGCGATCACCGCGAACCGGTCGGGGGACCGCCTTCCAGCGCGGCGAGGACCAGGTCCAGCACCTGCACCGCCCCCGTCTTGTCCAGCGGGTTGTTGCCGTTGCCGCACTTCGGGGACTGCACGCAGGACGGGCAGCCCGTGCGGCACTCACAGTCCCGGACCGCGGCGCGGGTCGCCGCCAGCCACCGCCCCAGCACCTCGTGGCCGCGTTCGGCCAGGCCCGCGCCGCCGGGGTGCCCGTCGTGCACGAACACCGTCGGGAGCCCGGTGTCGGGGTGCAGCGCGGTGGACAGGCCGCCGATGTCCCAGCGGTCGCAGATCGCGAACAGCGGGAGCAGTCCGATCGCGGCGTGCTCGGCGGCGTGCAGTGCGCCGGGGAGACGTGCCTCGTCGATTCCGGCGTCGGCGAGCGCGTCGGGGTCGATCGTGTACCAGACCGAGCGGGTGTCCAGGCTCTGCGGCGGCAGGTCCAGCGCCGTCTGGTCGAGCACCGTGCCGTCCGGGGTGCGTCGCCGGTAGGCGACGACCTGGCTGGTCACCGTGGTCGCACCGAAGCAGACCTGCACCGGCCCGTACCGGCGGTGCTCCAGCACCTCCAGCACGGTGACGTCGGAGACCGACTGGGCCTCGGTACGCCAGTCCGGGTCCTCGGCGTGGACGAGCGCGACGCCGTCGTCGAGGTCGAGCTCGTCGACGACGAAGCTGTCGCCGCGGTGCAGGTACACCGCACCGGAGTGGATCGTGCCCGGGGCCGAGCCGCCGTCGACGGTGCCGAGCATCCGCCCGGTGGCCGCCTCCACCACGGCGACCTGCCCGAGCCCGGAGCCCCGGATGTCGACATGCGCGGCGGGTGCGTCGCCGGTGTCGGGCCAGAACCAGCCGTGCGATCGTCGGCGCAGCACGCCCTCGTCGACCAGGGCGTCGAGGACCTCCACCGCGGGGGCTCCCCCGAAGATCTCCTCGACGTCGACCGTGGTCAGGGGCATCTCCGCGGCCGCGCACGCCAGCTGCGGCGCGAGCACGTACGGGTTGACCGGGTTGAGCACGCAGCTCTCCACGGGCGCCCCGATCAGCGAGCGCGGGTGGTGCACGAGGTAGGTGTCGAGCGGGTCGTCGCGGGCGACGAGCACGACGAGCGCCTCGTCGGCGGCCCGTCCGGCGCGCCCGGCCTGCTGCCAGAACGACGCGCGGGTGCCCGGGAACCCGGCCTGCACCACGGCGTCGAGCCCCGAGATGTCGACGCCGAGCTCCAGCGCGTTGGTGGTCGCGACCCCGAGCAGCTCGCCCGACATCAGGTCGGCCTCCAGCGCACGGCGCTCCTCGGGCAGATAGCCGCCGCGGTAGGCGGCCACCCGCGCGGCCAGTTCCGGAGCGATCTCGGCGATCTGGCGCTTCGCACCGAGCGCGGTGAGCTCGGCGGCCCGCCGGGACCGGACGAACGCCAGGGTGCGGGCGTCGGTCAGGACGAGGTCGGCGAGCATCCGGGCGACCTCGGCCCCGGCGGAGCGGCGGACCGGCGCCCCGTTCTCCCCGGTGATCTCGGCGAGCAGCGGCGGCTCCCAGAACGCGACGGTGCGCCCGGCGTGCGGCGACCCGTCCTCGGTGACGGCGACGACGCCGCGTCCGGTCAGCCGGGACGCGAACTCCTCCGGGCGCGCCACAGTCGCCGAGGCGAGCACGATCACGGGGCGCGCGCCGTAGCGGGCGGCGAGGCGCAGCAGCCGGCGCAGCAGCAGCGCCACGTGCGAGCCGAACACCCCCCGGTAGGTGTGGCACTCGTCGACCACGACGTAGCGCAGCCGGCGGAGGAAGGTCGTCCAGCGTCCGTGCCGGGGAAGGATCGACCGGTGCAGCATGTCCGGGTTGGAGAACACCCACCGGCAGTGCCTGCGGACCCAGTCGCGCTGGTCCATGGGGGTGTCGCCGTCGAACGCGGCGGGCCGGACACCGTCCGGGGCGAGCCCGTCGAGGGACCGCAGCTGGTCGGCCGCGAGTGCCTTGGTCGGGGCGAGGTACAGGGCTGTCGCCCGCGGGTCCTCGGCCAGCCCGGCGAGCACCGGCAGCTGGTAGACCAGCGACTTCCCCGACGCCGTCCCCGTCGCGACGACGACGTCGGCGCCGGAGTGCACCAGCTCCGCACCGTGTGCCTGGTGCGACCACGGGCGGGTCACGCCGCGGGCCGCCCAGGCCGTGCGCAGCGGCTCGGGCGTCCAGCCCGGCCAGTCGACCGGGTGGCCGGCCCGCGCCGGGATCCGCACGACGTGCCGCAACGGGTCCTCGACGACGTCGACCCCGTCGGAGCCGCCGCTGCCGTCGGAGCCGTGAGAGCGGTCGGAGTCGGCAGACCCGTGGGAGCCGGCAGAGCCGAAGGAATCGCCGGAGTCGCGCGAATCGCGAGAACGGTCGGAACCGCGGAGACCGTCAGGACCGTCGAAGCCGTCCTGCGCAGCGAACACCCCGGCACCCGGCCCCGGCCCCGGCCCCGGCCGGGTTCCCGCTCCCGGCCCCGGCGCGTCCGTGTCGGCGGCACCGGACGTCCACGTGGTGTCGGCGCGGGCCGGGTCGAGTCCCGAGCCCGCCAGCACGCGACGCAGCAGCTCCACCCCGCGCTGCGACCCGTCCGGGCCCTGCGTGCTCTCCGCCGTCGCTCCCACGACCGACCACGATGGCACAGATGTTCGAACGATCCGCCGTCGCTCCCGGTGGCCGTCCCGAGCCGGCGGCCCGCGGCCGGACGGATCACGGAAGACGTTGCACCGCAGTTGATCTGCAGGTTCCCGGATTGCGTTGCAACATCGTGTGGGATTGATCACTTTTGCCAGTTCGTTACGTCTTGTGATCCCAATCGCACTGAGGGATGCACCACACTCCTAGACTGCACCAGCCCGGTCACCGGTGGACGCCGCCCGGGCCCAGTCGACGCCGACGAAGCCGTCGCCGCCCGGCCGGGTCGAGCCACAGTGACCCGTCCCGGCCGCCGAGGACCTCGCCGGCCGGATCCTTTCCACCGGGAGGACACGGATGTCCCAGCCCACCTACCTCGCCCAGGGCCTCGAGCTCGGCGGCGGGGACCTCGCCATCGTCGGCGTGGTCGCGGTGGTCGCCCTCGTCGCCCTGGTCGTCGGCGGTCTCCTGATGCGGGAGGTGCTCTCCTACGACGAGGGCACCCCCAACATGAGGGAGATCGGCCGCGCGGTCCAGGAAGGCGCCACGGCGTACCTCAACCGCCAGTTCCGCACACTGCTGATCTTCGCCGTCGTCGTCGTGTTCCTGCTCCTCGCGCTCCCCGCCGAGGACAACTTCGAACGCATCGGCCGATCGATCGCCTTCGTGTTCGGAGCCGCGTTCTCCGCTGCCATCGGCTACCTGGGCATGTGGCTCGCGACGCGCGCGAACATCCGCGTCGCCGCGGCCTCGCGCGAGCCGGGCGGCCGGGAGAAGGCGACCCGTATCGCGTTCCGCACCGGCGGCGTCGTCGGCATGTTCACCGTCGGCCTCGGCCTGTTCGGCGCCTCGCTCGTCGTGCTCGTCTACGCCGGCCAGGCGCCCCGCGTCCTGGAGGGCTTCGGCTTCGGCGCGGCACTGCTCGCGATGTTCATGCGGGTCGGCGGCGGCATCTTCACCAAGGCCGCCGACGTCGGCGCCGACCTGGTCGGCAAGGTCGAGCAGGGCATCCCCGAGGACGACCCCCGCAACGCGGCCACCATCGCCGACAACGTGGGCGACAACGTCGGCGACTGCGCCGGCATGGCCGCCGACCTGTTCGAGTCCTACGCGGTGACCCTGGTCGCCGCGCTGATCCTCGGCACCGCGGCGTTCGGCCTGCAGGGCCTGCTGTTCCCGCTGATCGTCCCGGCGATCGGCGTGATCACCGCGATCCTCGGCGTCTACCTGACCAAGGCCCGCGCCGGGGAGAACACCCTGCGCGCGATCAACCGCAGCTTCTACCTCTCGGCCCTGTTCGCCGGGGTGCTGTCGATCGTCGCCGCCTACGTCTACCTCCCGGGCACCTTCGGCGAGCTGCTGAACCCGACCGACACCAGCGTCGTCGGCCTCGCCGGCGACCCGCGCCTGATCGCCTCGGTCGCCGTGGTCATCGGCATCGTGCTGGCCGCGGTCATCCTCAAGCTGACCGGCTACTACACCGGCACCGAGGACCGTCCGGTCAAGGACGTCGGCGAGTCGTCGCTGACCGGTGCGGCCACCGTGATCCTGTCCGGCATCTCGATCGGCTTCGAGTCCGCCGTCTACACCGCGCTCGTCATCTCCGCGGCCGTCTACGGCGCGTTCCTGCTGTCCGGCTCGATCGTCGTGTCGCTGTTCGCGGTCGCACTGGCCGGTACCGGCCTGCTGACCACGGTCGGCGTCATCGTCGCGATGGACACCTTCGGCCCGGTCTCGGACAACGCCCAGGGCATCGCGGAGATGTCCGGCGACGTCGAGGGCGAGGGCGTCGACATCCTCACCGAGCTCGACGCGGTCGGGAACACCACCAAGGCGATCACCAAGGGCATCGCGATCGCCACCGCGGTGCTCGCGGCGACGGCACTGTTCGGCTCCTACCGCGACGCGATCAGCCAGGCGCTCGCCGGGGTCAACATCGCCGCGCAGGACGCCGGGACCGCCTTCGCCTACGAGGTGTTCAGCCCGAACACCCTGGTCGGCGTGATCATCGGTGCCTCGGTGGTCTTCATGTTCTCCGGCCTCGCGGTCAACGCGGTGACCCGCGCCGCGGGCGCCGTCGTCTACGAGGTGCGCCGCCAGTTCCGCGAGCACCCCGGGATCATGGACCGCACCGAGCGCCCGGAGTACGGCCGCGTCGTCGACATCTGCACCCGGGACTCGCTGCGCGAGCTGGCCACCCCCGGTCTGCTCGCCATCTTCGCCCCGATCGCGGTCGGGTTCGGTCTCGGCGTCGGCCCGTTGGCCGGCTACCTGGCCGGTGCCATCGCGACCGGTGTCCTCATGGCGATCTTCCTGGCCAACTCGGGCGGCGCCTGGGACAACGCCAAGAAGCTCGTCGAGGACGGCAACCACGGCGGCAAGGGCTCCGACGCCCACGAGGCGACGATCATCGGCGACACCGTCGGCGACCCGTTCAAGGACACCGCGGGCCCGGCGATCAACCCGCTGATCAAGGTCATGAACCTGGTCTCGGTGCTGATCGCCCCGGCGGTCGTGGTGCTGTCCACCCCGGACGCCAACCCGGTGATCCGGATCGTCATCGCGATCGTCGCAGTGGTGATCATCGCGGCCGCGGTGGTGGTCTCGAAGCGCCGCACCTCGGCGATCACCGACGCCCCGGCCGAGAGCTCGGTCGGCTGACCGACACCTCGCAGGACCACGGCGGCCGCTCGTCCCATCGGGACGGGCGGCCGTCCTGCGTCACGGGACGATTCGGATACTCTCCGCCGGACGGCAGTGATCACCCCGACGGAGGAGCGATGCGGACATCGCGAGGTCTCGCCGGACTCCTCGTCGCCCCGGCCGTCCTGCTGGCGGGCTGCGGCCCCTCCGGGCCGACCGTCGAGCAGTGGACCGAGTCGATGTGCGCGGCCGTGCTGCCCTTCGTCCGCACCGCCGTGGACACCCCCGGCGAGACCCCGGACCCCGCGCAGCGGCTGCGGGCCCTCTCGGACTACCTGACCCGCACCACCCAGGCCGCCGACGGCGCGCTGGGCGACCTGGACCGGCTCGGCCCGGCCCCCGTCGACGACGGCGAGGCCCTCTCCGCACGGCTCCAGGGCGGGCTCGGCGAGATCCGCTCGGCGTTCTCCGGGGCGCGCTCGCGGGTCGACGCCATCGACCCGGCCGACCCTGCCGCGGTGCAGCGCGACCTGCCCGCCGCGCTGGAGCCGCTCGCCCGCCTCGGCGGCACCACCGGCCCCCTCGACGAGGTCACCGGCAACCCGGCGATCGCCTCGGCGTTCCGGGCCTCGACGACCTGCACGGATCTCACCCGGTCGGCGGAGCAGGCCCGCGCGACACCCCCGCCCGGCGCACCCGTTGCTGCTCCGAACGGGTCAACCGGGGAGGGTGGAAGCAGCTGACCGGCGACGGCGTCCTACCGTCGACCACTGTCCGTGCCCCGGGCCCCGACGGGCCCCGACCCTGGAGCCCGACGATGGCCACCCCCCGCCCGGCGCGAACCGCCCGGGTCCTGCTCCCCACCCTGCTCGCCGCGCTCCTGGCCGGCGGCTGCGCGTCGAGCGTGGCCGGCACCCCCGCGGCGGACCCGGCCCCGCGGCCGACCGCGGGTGTCGGCGCCGACCCGGTCGCCTGGGGCGACAAGGTCTGCGGCGCGACCCTGGCCTACTACCAGCCGCTCAACACCCCGCCGAACTACGACGGCGCCGACCTCGCCGGCATCAAGACGCGCCTGTCGGAGTACCTCGGCAAGGTCGCGGCCGGCATCGACACCGGCAAGAAGCAGCTGACCGCGGCCGGCGAGTCCCCGGTGAGCGGCGGCGACGCGTGGGCGACCGCGGTCCGCGACATGCTCGACCGGTCCGGCACGACGATCGCCCAGGCCAAGAAGGACGTCGACGCGATCGACCCGAACGACGTCCAGGGGTTCAAGGGCAAGCTCGACGGCGCCCAGCAGAAGCTGCGGACGATCTCCGGCGCCCAGGGCCTGGACAAGATCGGCCCCACCCCGCGGCTGGACAAGGCGTTCGCGACCGCGCCGAAGTGCGTCGCCCTCAAGAAGATCAACGGTCCCGCCTGACCCGCCGGGTCACCCGTCCGGCGCTCCCTGCTGGGCAAGCTCGAACATGCGTTCTATGCTTCGCGGGTGCCGCAGATGTCGCTGTTCTCCGCGGAGGCCCGGCCGGCCGGGCTGACCGACCTGGCCGGGCTGCTCTGCGGGCCCGGGCGGATCGAGCGGTTCGGCGCCGGTGACACGGCCCGGTTCGACGTCCCGCTGCCGATCGAGGGGCGCGAGACCGCGCTGGCCGCGCTGGCGGCGGCCCGCGGCGTCACCCTGGCCCCCGGCGCGTCCGGGATGCGCAGCGCGTTCCGCCGCGACCTGGTCCCGCTGGCCCGCGCCTGGTGCACGCCGGACGGTCGCAAGCGGATCCCGCCGGACTTCCAGCTCGACGGCGCCACGCTGCGGCTGTGGGCGCTCTCCGCGGGCACTCCCGACCTGCGGGGCGGGCACCTGCTGCTGCTCGACCCGCAGGCCCCGTGGACACACGGCCCGCTGATCGCCGCCGCCACCCGGGCCGGCCTTCCCCCGGCACGGCTCGCCCCGGGGGAACACGGCGCGCCCGGCCCGGCGTTACGCCTGCACGGAGCGCGCCGACTGGCCCGACTGGTGGAACTGGTGGGCCCCGCGCCGCGGATGACGAACCCGACCGAGTGGCCCCGGCACCACGGCCGACCGGCCGCCTGACCTGCCGAACCACGGCCGGGTCTACGCTGGCGACTCGCCCGCTCCCAGTGGCACGAGCCACGACACGGAGCGACGACGGTGTGAGATCGTGCGATCGTCGACCCCGAAGAAGACGCTCAGCGCAACCGTCCCGGCACGCTCCGGGACCGCACGGTGTAACAGTGCGGGGTCGGGAAACGGCTACGACGTCGCAGGGACCGCGACGCAGCCGAGGAGATGAGGTAGGACCACGTGGCAGCAGCGACAACGGGAACGACGGGTTCGGCACGCACGTCGGGGGGCAGCACGCGCAAGCCGACCTCGACGGCGAACGCATCCGGCCGCCCGACGCGCCGCCTGGTGATCGTCGAGTCCCCCAGTAAGGCGAAGAAGATCCAGCCCTACCTGGGCAACGACTACGTCGTCGAGTCCTCGGTCGGTCACATCCGTGACCTGCCGCGCGGCGCGGCGGACGTCCCCGCCAAGTACAAGGGCGAGTCCTGGGCGCGGCTCGGCGTCGACGTCGACAACCAGTTCAGCCCGCTCTACATCGTCACGCCGGAGAAGCGCAGCACCGTCTCGGAGCTGCGCGAGGCGTTGAAGACCGTCGACGAGCTCCTGCTCGCGACGGACCCCGACCGTGAGGGCGAGGCCATCGCCTGGCACCTGCTGGAGACCCTCCAGCCGAAGGTCCCGGTCCGGCGGATGGTCTTCCACGAGATCACCGAGTCGGCGATCCGCGCGGCCGCGGAGAACACCCGCGAGCTCGACCAGCACCTCGTCGACGCGCAGGAGACCCGCCGCATCCTGGACCGTCTCTACGGCTACGAGGTCTCCCCCGTGCTGTGGAAGAAGGTCATGCCGAAGCTGTCGGCGGGCCGCGTCCAGTCGGTCGCGACCCGGCTGATCGTGCAGCGCGAGCGGGACCGCATCGCGTTCCGCTCCGCGGAGTACTGGGACATCGCCGCGACCCTCGACGCCGGGGAGAAGGCCACCCCGCGCTCGTTCGGTGCGCGGCTGCTGCAGGTCGACGACAAGCGCGTCGCCACCGGCCGCGACTTCGACTCGCTCGGGCAGCTGAAGAAGGGCTCCGCGGAGGTCGTCACCCTGAACGAGGCCGAGGCGCGCCGCCTCGCCGAGGGGCTGCAGGACCGTCCGATGGAGGTCGCCTCCGTCGACTCCAAGCCCTACACCCGCAAGCCGTACCCGCCGTTCATGACCTCGACGCTGCAGCAGGAGGCGGGCCGCAAGCTGCGGTTCTCCTCCGAGCGCACGATGCGCAGCGCGCAGCGTCTGTACGAGAACGGCTACATCACCTACATGCGTACGGACTCGACGACGCTGTCGGCGACGGCCATCGAGGCCGCCCGCTCGCAGGCCCGTGAGCTGTACGGCGACGCCTACGTCGCGGACTCGCCGCGCCAGTACACGCGCAAGGTGAAGAACGCCCAGGAGGCCCACGAGGCCATCCGTCCCGCCGGCGAGACCTTCCGGACCCCGGGTGCCATCGCCCGCGAGGTCGACGGTGACGACTTCCGTCTCTACGAGATGATCTGGCAGCGGACCATCGCCTCGCAGATGAACGACGCCCGCGGGACCACCGTGAGCGTCCGGATCGCGGGCACCGCGGGGACCGGCGAGAAGGTCGTGTTCGCGTCCTCCGGCCGCACGATCACCTTCCCCGGCTTCCTGAAGGCCTACGTCGAGACCCTCGACGACGAGGCCTCGGGCCAGCAGGCCGACGACGCCGAGTCCCGGCTGCCCGAGCTGACCGAGGGCCAGCCGCTGACCGCGACCGAGCTGGTGCCCGACGGGCACTCGACCAGCCCGCCGTCGCGGTTCACCGAGCCCGCGCTGGTCAAGGCGATGGAGGAGATGGGGATCGGCCGGCCGTCGACGTACGCGTCGACGATCAAGACGATCCTCGACCGCGGCTACGTCTGGAAGAAGGGCTCCGCGCTCGTCCCGTCGTGGGTGGCGTTCGCCGTCGTCGGGCTGATGGAGCAGCACTTCGGCCAGCTCGTCGACTACGACTTCACCGCCGCCATGGAGGACGACCTCGACTCCATCGCCTCCGGTGACGACTCCCGCGTGCACTGGCTGTCCGGGTTCTACTTCGGCACCGACGGCGGGAGAAGCGGCTCTGAGATCGCCCGGGCCGGTGGGCTGAAGAAGCTCGTCGGGTCGAACCTGGAGGAGATCGACGCCCGCACGGTGAACTCGATCCCGATGTTCGCCGACGCGGCGGGCAACGACGTCGTCGTCCGGGTGGGGCGCTACGGCCCGTACCTGGAGCGGATCGTCGACGGCGAGTCCCAGCGCGCGAACCTGCCCGACGACCTGGCCCCGGACGAGCTGTCCGAGGAGATCGCCGAGAAGCTGTTCTCGGTGCCGCAGGAGGGCCGCAAGCTGGGCACCGACCCGGTCACCGGACACGAGATCGTGGCGAAGGAGGGCCGCTTCGGCCCCTACGTCACCGAGCTCCTGCCCGAGCCGGAGGTGCCCGAGGGCGCCAAGAAGAAGCCGGCCAAGCCGAAGCCGCGCACCGGCTCGCTGTTCAAGTCGATGACGGTCGACACCATCACCCTCGAGGACGCGCTGCGGCTGCTGTCGCTGCCCCGGATCGTCGGCACGGACCCGGACTCCGGTGACGAGATCACCGCGCAGAACGGCCGCTACGGCCCGTACCTGAAGAAGGGCACGGACTCGCGGTCGCTCTCGGGCGAGGAGCAGCTCTTCACGGTCACCATCGAGGAGGCCCTGGAGATCTACAAGCAGCCCAAGCAGCGGGGCCGCGCCGCCGCGGCGCCGCCGCTGCGTGAGCTGGGCGAGGACGCCTCGACGAAGAAGAAGATGGTGATCAAGGACGGCCGGTTCGGCCCCTACGTCACCGACGGCGAGACCAACGCCAGCCTGCGCAAGGGCGACTCGGTCGAGGAGATCACCGACGAGCGGGCGTCCGAGCTGCTCGCCGAGCGGCGGGCGAAGGCCCCGGCGAAGAAGACGACGACCCGCAAGCCCGCGGCGTCGAAGAGCACCGCCGCGGCGAAGAAGACGACCACACGCAGCACCGCGGCCAAGAGCACCACGGCCCGGAGCACGGCGAGCAAGAGCACCACGACGAAGTCGACCGGGACGCGCACCCGCAAGACCCCCACGACCTGAGTCGACGACGACGGGCCCCGCTCCGGAGCGATCCGGTACGGGGCCCGTCGTCGTCGGTGGGTGCGGTCAGCCCGCGGCGAGGGCCTTCTTCACGGCGGCGGCGACGCGGCCGCCCTCGGCGCGGCCGGCCGCGGCGGCGTTCGCCTTCTTCATGACCTGGCCCATCTGCTTCATGCCGGGCTTCTCCCCGGTCTCGGACTCCACCTCGGCGACGGCGGCGGTCGCCAGGGCGGCCACCTCGTCGTCGTCGAGCTGGGTCGGCAGGTACCGGGCGAGGACCTCGCCCTCGGCGCGCTCACGGTCGGCGGACTCGGGGCGGCCGCCGTCGGCGAAGGCCTGGGCGGACTCGGCGCGCCGCTTGGTCTCCTTGGTGATGACCGCGCGGACCTCGTCGTCGGAGAGCTCCCGGGCGGTGTCACCGGCCACCTCGGCGTTGCCGATCGAGGTCAGGACGGATCGCAGGGTCGTCCGGACCAGCTCGTCCCTGGCCTTCATCGCGGTGGTCAGGTCGGCCCGCAGCTGCTCCTTGAGGGTGCTCACGGGTCGCCACGATAGTCCCGCGACGTAGGCTGGATCGCGTGAGTATCGCCGGGACCCTCGCACGTACCGCCGCCGGAGCCGCCCTGCTCGGAGCGTCGGGCATCGGGTACGCGGCGGGGATCGAGCGGCGGCACTGGACGCTGCGCCGGGTCGAGCTGCCCGTCCTCGACGAGGGCGCGCGGCCGCTGCGGATCCTGCACCTGTCGGACTTCCACCTCACGCCGGGCCAGCGCAGCAAGATCCGGTGGATCGCGGCGCTGGACGAGCTCGACCCGCACCTGGTGATCGACACCGGGGACAACCTGGCGCACCCCGACGCCGTCCCGGGCGTGCTGACCGCGCTGGGGAGGCTGCTGGAGCGGCCGGGCGCGTTCGTGTTCGGCAGCAACGACTACTACGGCCCCACCCCGAAGAACCCGGCCCGCTACCTGCGCCGCGGGGACACGAAGCGGGTGCACGGGGCGGACCTGCCCTGGACCGACCTGCGCGCCGCGTTCCGCGAGCACGGCTGGGTCGACGCCACCCACGCCCGGCACGTGCTCGAGGTCGACGGCCGGACGGTCCGGATCGCGGGCGTCGACGACCCGCACCTGAACCTGGACCGCTACCCGCGCATCGCCGGCCACGACGCCGACGCCGACCTGCGCATCGGGCTGACCCACTCCCCCGAGCCGCGGGTGCTCGACGGCTTCGCCGCCGACGGCTACGACCTCGTCCTCGCCGGGCACACCCACGGCGGCCAGCTGCGGCTGCCCGGCTACGGCGCGCTCGTCACCAACTGCGGGATCGACCGGTCCCGGGCCCGCGGGGCGAGCCGCTGGGGCAGCCGGATGCGGCTGCACGTGTCGGCCGGGCTGGGCACCTCGCCGTACGCGCCGGTGCGCTTCGCGTGCCCGCCGGAGGCCTCGCTGCTGACCCTCGTCCCCCGCACGACCGGCCCCGATGCGCGGACGGGAACCCCCGCGCAGGCCTCGGAGGGCATCGGGTAGAGTTCTCAACGGCTCACGGGGAGACCCGAGTGCCAATCGGGGTGTGGCGCAGCTTGGTAGCGCGCTTCGTTCGGGACGAAGAGGTCGCAGGTTCAAATCCTGTCACCCCGACAACACGAAGGCCCAGGTCCGGCGGACCTGGGCCTTCGTCGTGTTCCACGGCCTCTCACCGGAGGGCCGGGCCGAGCAGCAGGCCGCCGTCGCTCACGTACTCCGAGCCCGTCACGAAGGACGCCGCCGGGGACGCGAGGAACAGCACCAGCGCCGAGATGTCCGCCGGTTCCCCCAGCCGCGGCACCGCGAAGGGGTCGGGCGAGTAGAAGTCGGCGATGGGGGCGGCGGCTCCGGCGGCGGGCTCGGTGATGAACGGCGTCGCGATGACCCCCGGGTGGACGACGTTGACCCGGATCCCGTCGCGGCCCAGCTCGAGCGCGGCGGTCCTGGTCAGGCCGCGCAGCGCCCACTTGGCGGCGACGTACGGCGCGTAGTGGGCGGTCCCTCCGGTCCCCATGACGGACCCGATGTTGGTGATGGACCCGCCGCCCGCACGGCGCAGGGCCGGCGTCACCGCCTTGATGCCGAAGAACGCACCGGTCAGGTCGATGTCGAGGACACGCTGCCACGTGGACGCCTCGGTCGTCTCGATCGGTGCGGGCGGGTTCTGGACGCCGGCGTTGTTGACCAGGACGGTCAGCCGGCCGAACCGGTGCTCGGCCTCGGCGACGGCCGCGCTCCACGACGCCTCGTCGGCGACGTCGAGCTGCACGACGCAGCACCGGTCGCCGAGCTCCTCGGCGAGCCGGTCCCCGCGCTCGCGTCGGGTGGTGCCGATGACGACGTTCGCGCCCTCGGCGTGGAACGCGCGGACGTGGCCGGCGCCCTGTCCCCCGGTGCCGCCGGTGACGAGGACGGTCTGTCGGTCGAAACGAGCCATGGGGTTCTCCCGGATTCCGAGTCGCAGTGGTGAGTCGATCCACTCACCTCGTGACCGAAGGTAGGAGCCGTGGAGAGGTGAGTCAAGTGACTCACCTCGGTACGATACGACGATGGATGCCCCCGTGCCGACGTACCACCGGCGTATGGCGGAGGAGAAGCGCGCCCTGATCGTGCAGGCGGCCACGAGGCTCTTCCTCGCGTCCGGCTACGACCGCACGTCGCTCGCGAGGGTCGCGGACGAGGCGGGGGTCTCGCGGGCGACGCTGTTCAAGCAGTTCCCGACGAAGGCCGCACTGTTCGAGGCCATGATCACCGCGACCTGGGACGAGGGCGACAGCGGCGCGGACGTCCCGACCGGCGACCTCACCGCCGGCCTCCTCGCACTCGGCCACCGGTACGCGGCGCTGCTGGGACGGCAGGAGATGCAGGATCTGTTCCGCATCGTCATCGCCGAGCTCCCCCGGTTCCCGGAGCTGGCACGGGCACAGTTCTCGCTCGGCAAGCTGCCCTACTTCGAGACGGTCCGCCGCCATCTCGCCGCCGCGCACGAGGCCGGGACCGCCCGGATCGACGATCCCGAGCTCGCGACGACCCAGTTCCTCGGGATGATCTCCAACGCCCTGTTCTGGCCCGCGCTCCTCCTGCCCGACTGGAGCGTCGACGCGGACCGGGTCTCCCGCGTCGTCGAGGAGGGGGTGCGCACCACGACGGCGCGGTACGCGGTCCGGGCCGCCGACCCCGGGCCGTGACGACGATCGCGCAGTTCGTGGCGCGGACGGCGGACGGCCGCCGGGTGCACGATGGACCCGTGATCGGTGACCGCTGGGGCGTGAGCGACGCCGAGACCACCCGCCCCTACCCGTGCGACGAGCTCGTCCCGGCTCCCACGCTGCAGGCGTGGCGGGGCGTCTCCGTCGCCGCGCCGGCCGCCGCCGTCTGGCCGTGGGTCGCCCAGATCCGGCTCGCCCCGTACTCCTACGACTGGGTCGACAACCTCGGACGCCGGTCCCCGCAGGAGCTCGTGGGACTCCCGGAACCGCAGGTCGGGGACACCTTCACCGCGACCGGCGGACGGCGGCTCGGCCGGATCCTCTCGGTCGACCCCGGGGTGCAGCTCACCGGCAGCGTCCTGGGCGCC
Source organism: Pseudonocardia sp. TMWB2A (assembly GCF_017312135.1). Taxonomy (NCBI): domain Bacteria; kingdom Bacillati; phylum Actinomycetota; class Actinomycetes; order Pseudonocardiales; family Pseudonocardiaceae; genus Pseudonocardia; species Pseudonocardia sp. TMWB2A. The sequence continues at coordinate 2,963,966 of NZ_QKQY01000002.1, read as the reverse complement.
GTCATGTCCTACGTCCTCGTGCCGCAGGGGGCGGACACGACCCGCCTGTTGCTCAAGGTCGTCATGGGCGGCACCCGCGTGCTCGCGCCGCTGGTGTCGGTCGGCGACCTCGTGATGGCCCGGCGGCAGCTGCTGAACCTGGGACGGCTCGCCGAGGGCCACAGCCGGCTACGGCGCCGTTGACGACCCGCCGGGCGTGGTGGGGTGCGACGACGGGGTGTGATGCGCGATCCTGACGGGATGAGTGAGAACCCGGTAGCGCTCGATCTCGACGACGCGGGACTGGCCGGTGGCCTCCCCCGCCCGGCGCACCAGCTCGACGGGATCCAGGACGTACCGTTCCGCCCGGTCCAGTTCCGCGACAACGACCTCCCGACCGCACTGGAGCGCGCCGCGCAGTGGCTGCGGGAGACCCAGTCCTGGCTGGGTGAGCCGGTCGACGTGATCGCCATCCACCTCGACTACAACGAGGCGTCCGAGGCGGCGTACTACGAGCTCAAGCTGCTGTGCAACGAGGAGGACCTGGCCGGGGCACCCATCGCGGTGCGCCAGCGGGCCGCGGCCGACGCCTGACCACACGACGACGGGTCGTCGCCCCGGCACCGACCGTGCCGGGGTGGCGACCGCCGAGTGATCAGAGTCACGCCGAGCGTGACGATCGGCAGGTCGTGACCCTCCGGACGGCCCGCCGGAGCACCGCGGGGTGAACAATTGTTTGGTCGACACCGCGCCCTGCGGTAGCGTCGTCCTCGGTCACCGTAGTTCTGAGTTTCGTGTCTCAAGCGCGCTCGCAGAATGATGATGCGGGCGGATTCGCTGTCTTTGGTGTAGCTGAAGCTGGCTGCCGTCTGGGAATTCCTCTGACCCGGGCAGCCGCACGACGTGGTTGTTCCGTCCGAATGCTGCATTACAAGGAGTCACCATGACCAACGGCACCGTGAAGTGGTTCAACGCCGAGAAGGGCTTCGGCTTCATCGCCCCCGAGGACGGCGGCGCCGACGTGTTCGTCCACTACTCGGCGATCGACGGCTCGGGCTTCAAGGAGCTCCAGGAGAACCAGGCCGTGTCCTACGAGGTCACCCAGGGCGCCAAGGGCCCGCAGGCCTCCTCGGTGACCGTCCGCTAAGGACGCACCCGCCCGGCCGACGTGCCGGGCCCTGTTCTTCCGTCCGATGGCGGCATCCCCCACGCGGGGATGCCGTCATCGGCGTCTCCGGGGCCGCTACCGTGGCGGCGTGCCGCTGTCCGCCCGCCAGGCCGCGCTGCTCGAGAGCCGGCTGCCCGGGCACGAGGTCGTCGCCGACCACGGCTGGGGTCTGGTCGGGACCACCGTGCTGCGGGTCCGTCACGACGGCGCCGACCTCATCGTGAAGGCCGGCGACGACGCCGACACCCACATCGCCCGCGAGCTGCGCGCCCACCGCGAGTGGCTGGCCCCGCTCGTCGCCCGGGGTCGCGCGCCGGAGCTCCGCCACGCCGACGCCGACGCGAAGCTGCTGGTCACCCGCTACCTGCCCGGGACCCTGGTGCAGGACACGCCCGCCGAGCACGAGCCCTCGACCTACCGCGGGGCCGGGGAGCTGCTGGCGCTGCTGCACGACCGGCCCGCCGTCGTCGACGAGGGGTACGGCGCCCGGCTGCGCGACACCGTCCTGACCAGGCTCGGGCGTCCGCACCGCATCGCCCCCGGGCTGCTCGCGCGGCTGCGGGCGGAGGTGGCCGGCTGGCCGACCCCGCCGGCCCGGCTCGTCCCGACCCACGGCGACTGGCACCCACGCAACTGGCTGGTGCACGACGGGGCCGTCGCCGTGATCGACCTGGGCCGGGCGGCGCTGCGCCCGGCGCCCACCGACCTGGTGCGTCTGGCCGCCCGCCAGTTCCGGTGGGACCCGGCGCTGGAGACCGCCCACCACGACGGCTACGGCGGCGACCCGCGCGAGCCCGGCCCGTGGCGCCGGGAGTGGATCGCCGAGGCCGTCGGCACCGCGACCTGGGCCCTGAAGGTCGGCGACGGGCCGTTCGAGGCCCACGGACACCGGATGCTCGCCGAGGCGTTCCCCGACTAGCCTGCGCCGGTGCCCCTCGTCGTCGGTCCGGCCACCTCGTTCGAGGACCTCGCGACCCTGCTGGGCCCGAAGCGCGACCCCGACGCATCGGTCTGCTGGTGTCTCTCGCACCGCCTGCCCGCGGCGACGCACCGCGCCCTGACCGGCCGGGCCCGGGGCGAGTACGTCCGGGAGCTGACGACCCGCGCGGTCGCCCCCGGCGTCGTCGCCCACGACGACGGCGAACCCGTCGGCTGGGCCGCCGTCGCCCCGCGCGCAGAGCTGCCGTTCGCCCGCTCCCGCACCATCCCGCACGTCGACGACCTCCCGGTCTGGTCGGTGTGGTGCTTCCGGGTGCGCGCCGGGCACCGGGGCCGCGGCATCGCGCGTGCCCTGCTCGCCGGAGCCGTCGCGTACGCCCGGGACCAGGGGGCGCCGGCCGTCGAGGGCTACCCGGTGGACAACCGGGGCGCCCGGGTCGACCTGACGATGGCCTACGTCGGCACCCGCGCGTTGTTCGAGGCGGGCGGGTTCACGTTCGCCGCGGAGACCACCGGGGTGTCCGGTGGGTTCCCGCGGGTGGTCATGCGCCGCGCCCTCACCGGCTGACCCGGCCCCGCCCCGGATCGCGCAGATCCGTGACGGCGGACCGCTCCCGTTCCCGGCAGGCTCGCCCACGTCCTGACAAGCCTCCGGCCGACGCCGGAGGAGCACCGAGACGGAGGAGCGATGATCGTGATCATCGTCGTGGTCGGCATCTTCTTCCTGCTCATGGGCGGGTACGCGCTGGCCGCGCCGGCCGCGCTGGTCCGGCCGTTCGGGCTGGTGGCCGACGGCCCGGAGAGCAGGTCGGAGGTGCGCGCCGTCTACGGCGGGTTCGGCCTGGCGATCGCGGCCGTGCTCGGGCTGGCCCTCGCCGTCCCCGGGCTCCGCATCGGTGTGGTGCTCACCGTCGCCTTCGCGCTCGGCGGGATGGCCGTCGGACGCGTGCTGTCCCGGCTGGTCCACCGGCCCACCGCGTTCTACCCGATCTGGTTCTACGGCCTGGTCGAGACGGTCACGGCCGGGGCGCTGGTCGTCGTCGCCGCGACCTGACCGGGCACGACCCGGATGTCGAGCCCCGACCGGAAGAGCCGTCCGGGCGGCAGGCCGAACATCCGGCGGAACGCCAGCCCGAGGTGCGACGGCGTCGCGAAACCGGCGTCGGCCGCGGCCCGGGTGAGGTCCCCGCCGTCGCGCACGACGCCCGCGACGATCCGCATCCGCGCCCACCTGCGGTAGGCCCGCAGACCGGCCCCCGTCTGCCGGGTGAACAGGCGCGCGAAGTAGCCCGGCGACAGCCCGGCCGCCGCCGCGAGGTCACCGGTCGGCAGGTCCGGGCCGCCGGGCCGGTGCAGGGCCGCGATCGCCCGCGCGATGCGGGCGTCGGGCTCGGCGCGGGCGTCCGGCGCCGTACCGCTGTCGACCAGGATCCGCCGCAGCCCCGGCCCGTCGCCGTCGACCGCGCAGGCGACGAGGTCGGGCTCGGCCGGGTGCCCGGTCACGATCCCGGCGGGCCCGCGACCGGGCTCGAGGAACACGAAGGCCGCCCGGTGCGCGCCGCCGGTGATCCGGTGGCGCAGTCCGGCCGGGACCAGCAGTGTCCGCGCCGTGCGGTCCGGGGCGCCGTCGACCCGCACGGTCAGGTCGTCGTCGACACCGACCGCGAGGCACGCCACCGCACCCCGGTGGGCGTCGAGTCCGAGCATCGGCCCCAGGTGGACGGCCCAGCAGGGCCCCACCCACAGCCGCGCCGGGCCCGCCGCCGCGGTCACCGGACGCCCGCCCGCAGGCGTCGCCATCCGAACCCGGCGGCCGCCGCGAGCAGCCCGGCGAGCGCCAGACCGTGCTCGAACCACGCCCCCCAGCGGGTCGCGAACGTCAGGCCGGTGCGCAGCGGCACCTGCTCGACCAGGGTGTCCGCGGTGTACAGCCCGGTCTCGGCGACGACGGAGCCGTCGGGCCGGATCACCGCGCTCGCCCCGGACAGTGCCGCGACGACCGCGGCCCGCCCGTGCTCGACGGCCCGCAGCCGCGACATCGCGAGGTGCTGCCAGGTCATCTCGCTCCGCCCGTACCAGGCGTTGTTCGTCGGGATGACCAGCAGCGAACCGCCGTCGGCGACGCCGTCGCGCAGCACGTGGTCGTAGGCGGTCTCGTAGCAGATCGCCGTCGCCACCCGGGTGCCCGCGACGGGCAGCACCGCGGGCGCCGTACCGGGGGTGAAGTCGGCCAGCGCGACGAACGGGGTCAGGTACTGCGTGACCGCCCGCAGCGGGATGCGCTCGCCGAACGGCACGAGCTCCTGCTTGGCGTAGCGCTCCCCCATCCCGGTCCCCGGGTTCCAGACGGCCACCGCGTTCTCGGTGTCGGTCGCGCTCGCCTCGTAGTTGGTGCCGATCAAGAACGGCACGCCGAGCGCGTCGACGACCCGGTCGACCGCCGGATCGACGCCGTCGGTCGACAGCGAGCTCTCCGGCCACACGACGAGGTCGGGCCGCGGGACCGCACCGGACCGGACCCGGTCGATCAGCACGGAGGTCTCGGCGAGGCTGTTCGCGCGCAGGGTCCGACCGGCGTTGAACAGGCCGAGCCCGATGTCGGGGGCGTTGCCCTGCACGACCGCGACGGTGCGGGTGCCGTCCTGCGCGTCGACGGGCGGGGTCGGCACCGCGAGCAGCACGAGCACGACCGCCGCGACCGGGACGAGGCCGACGACCCGGCGGGGACGCTGCAGGAACGCCGCCCCGCAGAACCCGGCCGCGACCACCGCGACCGACACCAGCGGGGCCCCACCGATCGCGGCCAGCGGCAGGAACGGCCCGTCGACCTGCCCGAACGCGACCCGGCCCCAGGGGAAGCCGTTGAGCGGGAACCGGCTCTGCAGCCACTCCTGCGCGGTGAACGCGAGCGCACCCCACACCGGCGCGGCGGGCAGCCGGGCGGCGAGGGCGACGAGCGCGCCGCCGAGCGCCGGGAACCCCGCCATCACCAGCGACAGCCCCACCCAGGGGAACGGGCCGTAGTCGCGGCCGAGGAAGTCCTGGATCCACATCAGGTGCGCCAGGTAGAAGGCGAACCCGAACAGCGCCCCGAGCAGCGCGGCGCGGCGCACCCGGACCCCGGACAGTGCCCACCAGAGCAGCGCGAACGCCACGATCGCGGTCCACCACACGGTGCGCGGCGGGAACGCCAGGTGCAGCAGCACCCCGCCGACGACGACCGCCGCGATCCGCAGCGCGAGTGCCTTCACCACACGGTCAGCATGATCCGGCCGCGGCGCGGGCCCGCGCGCGGGTCCGGGCGGCGACCGCCCCCACCACCGCGACGACGAGCAGCGCGCCCGCGTAGGCGGCGACGAGCTGCATCGGCCGCCCGGAGAAGTCCCCCGCGAGCGGCGGCACGAGCACCGCGAACAGCGCCACGACGCCCGTCAGCGCCGCCCGCGGCCGCGGCGGGAGCGGCACGCAGGCCAGCGGGGTCAGGGCCCACAGCAGGTACCACGGGTGCAGCACCGGCCCGAGCACGACGACGGCGCCGAGCACCAGGCCGAGCGCCGTCGTCGCACCGGTCCGGCCGCGGGCCTGCGCGACGAGCACCCCGGCGGCGAGCAGCGCGGCGAGCACCGTCCCGGCGGTCCGCGTCGCCGTCAGTGCCGTGGCCGGGTCGGCGCCGAGCACGCCCGCGAGCGCCGCGGCCCAGTTGGTGGGCGCCATCCAGCTGAACAGCTGCCCGGGCGCGGACACCGCGCCGAGCCAGCTCCCTCCGCCGGCGTCGACGGCCGACACCGCGAGCGCGGCCGCCGCGGCCACCCCCGCGACCAGTGCGACCGCCCCCCACCGGTGGGTACGGCCGGGCGCGGACCGGGCCGCGGCGACCGCCAGGACCACGAGCCCGGCCGCCGCGGGGGCCTTCACCAACGCCCCCAGCGCGACGAGCGCGGCGCCCGCGGCGAGCGCCGCCCACGGCCCGCGCAGCCCGACGGCGAGGCCCACGAGCAGCAGCGCGAGCATCGGGCCGTCGTTGTGCATCCCGCCGACGACGTGCCAGAGCACCAGCGGGTTCGCGACCCCCCACGCCAGCGCCGTCCCCGGTGGGATCCCGTGGGCACGGGCCAGGCGCACCACCGCCCACCCGATCCCCACCACCGCGACGACGGCGAGCAGCCGGTACGCCGCCACCCCGGCGACCACCCCGTCCCCGGCGACGGCGGCGACCGCCTTCTGCCACAGGTCGGTCACCGGCCCGTACGGCGACGGCGTCTCCCGCCAGTAGCCGTCGACCCGCGCGAGGACGGGCGACCCGGCGGGCAGCCCGGCCGCCGGACCGGTCCGGTGCGGGTCGGCGCCGCCGAGCGCGACCATCCCCTGGGCGAGGTAGCTGTACACGTCGCGGGAGAACAGCGGCGGTGCGACGAGCAGTGGCGTGGCCCAGGCGAGCAGCGCCCGCACCGCCTGCGCCGGGACCACCGGTGCGCGCACCAGCAGCAGCCAGGCGACGACGACGAGCCCGGCCCCGGCGACGGCGGCGCCGAGCGCGACCGTCGAGCCGGGCCAGCGGACCACCGCCCAGGCCCCGCCGGTGAGCAGGACGGACCCGGCCGCACCGAGCGCGGTCGGCACCGCGACCCGACCCACGGGCGGGGTCAGCCGGTGGGGGCCGGGCCGTCGGAGGCCTGCAGCGCCGCACCGGCGGGGAGCCGGTCGGCCCCCCAGCTGCGTTCGATGTAGCCGACGATCGTGGCGATGTCCTCCGCGGGCACGCGCTCGGGCTCCCCGTGCTCCAGCGGGTCGCCGTGGAAGATGTAGAGCCGCGACGCGAACTGGTCGAACGGCAGCGACGCCTCGCCGAAGCGTTCCCCGTTGCCCGCCGTCGAGACGACGACGCCGTCGCCCCAGTCCTGCCCGCTGTCGTTGTTCGGGTTGTAGAAGTACACCCGCATCACGTCGTTCGGGTCCGGCGCGACCCGCAGGATCGCGATGGCGTGCCAGCCGACGTAGCGGGCGGCGCTGTCGGTGACCGCGATGCCCGCGGGCTGCGGGTGGATCAGCGGCTGGCCGCCGTTGTACCCGGGGTGGTAGCCGGCGTGGAACTGGCGCAGGAAGGCGTCGAGGTCGGTGAGGTTGCCGGTCCCGACGTCGACGTTGATGTGGAAGCCGCGCGCCGCCCACCAGCCGTGGAACTCCGGGTTGACCCAGCGGTGCGGGTCCCCGGGCCGGTCGGAGCAGCGGCGGCCCATCTCGGCGTAGATCCGGTCCAGGTGCGGGACGACGACCAGCGACACCGGGTCGAGGTCGATCGGCAGCTTCTCCGCGACCCCGGCTCCGCTCTCCTTCGACGAGATCCGCTGTCCCTCGAAGTGCATGACGATCTCGTCGTCGCGGGCCGCCCAGACGACCATCTGCAGCAGGTAGTCCGGGTCGTTGTAGGCCCACATCGACAAGGCGCGCGCGGACTGGCAGGTGGGGTTGTCGCCCTGCCCGACGCCGAGCGGCTGGCCCAGCATCGACAGCACGCCGGCCAGCAGCCGCACCTCGGGCTCGGGCTGCTCGCCGAACGCGGCGACCAGGCGCTGCCGGGCGGCCGGGCCGATCTCCAGCGCGATCTGGCGCCACAGCCCGGGCACGACCGGCGGCTCGTAGAGGATGCCGCGGTCGAGCAGCAGCGCCAGGCCGTAGATGCACTGCGCGGTGTGCGGGGTGACGGCCTCCTCGATCAGCCGGTGCACCAGGTCCCGGAAGCGCAGCAGGCAGTTCTTGCCGGTGTCGGACAGCCCGAGCGCCTCGGCGAGCAGGTAGTCGCTCTCGTGGCGCAGGAACTGCAGCAGCTCCGCGTGGTACGGCGACACGAGCCCGGTGTCGTGCATGGCCCGGGCGAACCCGGCGGCCTCGTACTGCAGGCCTCCGGTGTCCATCGCCTCCAGCCGGGAGCGGAAGACGTCGATCCCCGGGTCCTCGCGGCTCGCCTCGGTGGTCCCGAACAACGCGGTGATCAGCCGGTCGAGTCCCTGCCCGGAGGACAGGTCGACGCTCGGGTCGCCGCGCCACACCGACAGCCGGGTGATCAGCGACGACACCTGGTCGACCTGGATCGGGCGCTGGCGCAGGATCCGCCAGATCTCGTCGACCAGCTTGTCGAGGACGCTGTCGTAGCCGATGCCCTCGGCGATGTGGCGGAACAGGTCGCGGATCATCTGGGCCGTCCGGCCCTCGTGGACCCGCTCCGCCTCGGTCGGCGGTGTGAACAGCAGCTCGAGGTTCATCGCCAGCACCTGGGACAGGAACTGACGGGCCTCGTCGGCCGCGATCGCGGGGTGGTCGTACTCCCCGAGGGCGACCGCGAGCATCCGCAGCTCGCTGGTCGCCTCCATCACCACCGTGTCGGCGGCGCCGCTGTGCAGCCCCGCCCCGACGAACGCCGGGACCAGGATGTCCGGCTGGGCCCAGTCGGTGCCGGCGAACACGCCGGCCTCCTCCAGGTCCCGGGCGCGGGCCTGCACGGCGGCGGGGCCCCCGTCCTGCAGCAGGACGCGGCGGAGCTGCTCCAGAACCCTGCGGATCTTCGTCGTCTTACCGAAGTCCGGGGTCCGGGCCAGGTCCCGGGTGGCGTCGTCGAGCGAGACCAGGCGCCTGTCCAGCACCGAGGTCCCACTCGCGACGTCGACGGTCGGTTTCACACGGCTTCCCTCGTTCGGGCTCCACGGCCGTGGGCGGGTACCCGCCCTCAGACGTAGAAGTCGAGTTCTTCCTGCTTCTTCAACAGATCGCGCATCCGGTAGGGGTCGTCCCCGAAGAAGTAGAGCAGACCCCAGTGCGTGCCGAACGCGGTCCTCTTCGTCACGGTCTCCTCCACCGGCGACGTGAGGTCGTGCGACTCGTAGTAGTCGTCGTCCTCGGTCTCCTCGGGGATCCGCAGGCTGCTGACGACGCGGCGGCGCGGGTAGACCCCGAAGCAGCCGGCCACGCCGGAAGCCCCCTCGACCTCCTTCGGGAAGAAGGCGTCGATCTCCTCCTCGGTGGTCTTCGGGTCGAACGCCAGCACGAGGCCCTGGTAGGCGTTGAAGCCGTAGGAGCGCTCCAGCAGCTCGAAGACCTTGAAGCCCGGCGGCCGGTAGGCGACCTCGCCGAAGTACATCTCGCCGTCGGAGGTGACGAAGTACTCCGGGTGGACGAAGCCGAACTCGATGTCGAAGGTCTTGATCAGCTTCTCGATCTGCGCGGTGATCGCGGGCCGGTACTTCTCCAGCTCCGGGGTCGCCGGCACGAACACCGAGTAACCGAGGGTGACGTACTCGGAGATGTTGAGGAACTTGATCTTCCCGTTGTGCACCCACGCCTCGACGGCGAACTCCCACCCGTCGAGGTGGGACTCCATCAGGAGCGGGAACTCCTCGTCCGGGATGTTGTCGATGTCCTCATAGGTGCGCACCACGCGGTGCCCGAGGCAGCCCGCCTTGTCGAACGCCTTGATGTGGATCGGGTCGTTCGGGTCACCGTCGAGCTTCAGCAGGGTCTGGTTGACGCGCTTGAGGAAACGGACGATGTCGTCACGGTCGTGGGCCTCCTCGAAGATGCCCACCCGGATTCCGCCGAGCTGTGCGCGACGCTTCATCAGCGCCTTGTCCCGGAGCAGCATCGCCTGCCCGAACAGCCGCGGGTTGTCGAGCAGCACGGAATTGATCGCGCCGGCCCATTCCACGGTTTCCTCGAACAGCGGGATGGCGACGTCGACGCCCATCTCCTGCAAGGTCTCCGCGATCTCCATCGAGCGGTCGTTCAGCCGCTCGAAGTTCCACGGGACGTACGGGATCTCGTGTTCCTTGCAGTATTCCTCGGCCCAGTCCGGGGCGACGACGACATACCGGCGGTCGAAGCGGTCGATCGCCTCCACCGCATTGAGGCTCCACCCGAGAAGTGCGACGTATCCCTTTTCTGGATTCTTGGTGGCTGAGTCGGACCGAGGCATGGAAAAGCAACCTCCCGATTTCGACGAATTAAGGCGGCGAATGCTTGAGTCCACACCGTACCCCGAGTACGCCGGAGGGGCGGATCGTGGCGGCGGGACTCAGTCGTCGTCGGGTCCGGCCACACCGGAGAGCCGGACCAGCCTGCGCAGCCGCCCGGCGACGGTGTCCTTCGTCAGCGGCGGGTCGGCGAGACGGCCGAGCTCCGCCAGCGACAGCGACGGGTGCTCCAGACGCAGCAGCGCGGTCTCCCGCAGATGGGGGGCGACGTCGTCGCCGAGCGCGCGCAGCGCCACCCGGACCCGCTCGGTCGTCGCGGCGGCGGCCGTCGCGGCCCGGCGGGCGTTCACCGTCTGCAGCGACCCGTCCGCGGTGGTCGCGCCCCGCGGGGCGACCGGGACCCGGCTCAGCACCTCGGCCACGCCCGGCGCGCCGACACTGCGCAGCAGGGCCTCGGCGCTCTCCGGGTCCCGCACGACGACGCGGTGCTCGCTCACCGTCTCCTGCGGCGCGGCCAGCACCCCGAGCCCGCGGGCCGCCCCGACCAGGGCGAGCACGACGGCCGGGCCCGGGCAGGTGACGACCAGGCGGACCCGCCCGGCCGGCCGCACGACCCGGCCCCGCGCGATCAGCGCCCCACGCCAGACCCCGGCGGCCACGGCGGGCCCCGCCGCGACGACGGCGGGTGGCAGCCCGAGCACCGGCCGTCCGGTCCGGTCGACCAGACCCGTCGCCCGGGCCAGGTCGGTCCCTGGCGCCGTGACCCGCACCTGGTAGCGCAGGGTCGCGCCGCCGCCGGTCACGACCTCGGCCCGCAGCCCGCCGCGACCGTGCAGCGCCCCGAGCTCGGAGCGCATGCGCAGCGCGGGGGCCGGGGCGTCGAACTCGGCGTGGATCGTCGTCCTGCCGTCGCGGACGCCGACCTCCCCCGCCAGGCGCAGCTGGGTGACGAGCCCGGCGTGCCGGACACCGGGGCGCTCCTCGCGGACCGCCCCGAGCTCACGGTGCAGCTCGGCGGTCACGCGCTCCAGGTCGAACACGATCGTCTCCTGCGGATGGGAAGCGGCAGGGCGGGGACACATCCCCCGAGGTGCACCCCGCCCTGCCCGGAAGGGCGGAGCGCCGGAGGCGCCCCACCGTGGCGGGATTCAGTCCTCGGACGGGTCGGCGTGCATCGGGCAGCGCGGATCGATGCAGGGCCTGCTCTCGGCCCCGGCCCGGAACGCCGCGTTCGCGAGCACCGAACACAGGCAGCCCTGGGCCTTCGCCCGCGGCCCACCCGGTGCCAGATCGTCGACCGGCACCGGTTTCGGACCCGGCCGACCCCCGCCGTTCGCCCCCTCGGACATGGCTCCCCCTCCGCACGACTGCGCGCCCGGAGTTCCCCGGCGACGGGGCCCGTGCGCAGATACATCCGGCGGTCGCCACGAGGGTCCGAGACCTGCCGGGGCGACCGGCTCGCGACGGTACCCTATACGCGGAGTAACGCCTATTTCGGCTCAACCCTCACGGGGAGTAGTGATTCGGGACTCAGAGTCAACCCCCGCCGCCGGGCCATGCCCTCGATCTGCGCCCAGATCAGGTCCGTCAGGTGGAGGGTGACGACGTCGCGGCCCGGCGCGTCCCCGGTCGTCCGGCCACGCAGCCACCACTCCGCGGTCGCCTGCACCGCACCGACCATCGACTGCGACCACACCCGGACCAGATCGGGCTCGTGGACGTCGAGCATCTCGGCGTAGGACCCGAGCAGGCCGGTCAGCGCGGACGCGATGAACTCCCGGCCCGCGTCGACGACCTCGCCCCGCTGGCCGGGGAGGCGGCGGCGGAACAGCAGGTCGACGCCCGGCGAGTCGTCGAGGAAGCCCATGACCGCGTCGATCGAGTCGTGGATGCGCGTCCACGCCGCGCTCTCCCGGTAGATGGCGGGCATGAGCCGTTCCATCAGGCGGTCGGTCGCCCGCTCGGCCATCGCGTCGAGCAGCGCGGCCCGGTCGCCGAAGTGCCGGTAGATCACCGGCTTGGTCACGCCGGCCTCGTGCGCCACCTGGTCCAGGCCGAAGTCCTGCCCGTCGCGGCCCAGCACGGCCAGCGCCGCGTCGACCACCTGTTCCCGACGGCGCGCGCGGTGCGCGTCCCAGCGCGTACTGCGGCCGTCGGACCGGAGGTCGTCCGCGGCCCCGGGTTCCGTGCGGTCGGACGACACGCCCACCATGCTCCTCCCTCGGCGGGCCCGGTGGGAGGAAGGCCGGGCCCCGGGCGACAGTGGATCACGAAGGCCGCCGGTCGACCCGGCGCGGCGCGGTTCATGACCGCGGCCACACCGACGATCACCGCCGGGCACCCGCGTGCGAGGCTCGCCCACGGACGCAGTGGGCGACGCGAGGAGGCGTGGTGCGACGGGTGGTCTGCCGGGAGTTCGCCGATCCGGAGCGGTTCGAGCTGGTGGAGGAGCCCGCCCCGGAGCCGGGACCGGGTGCGGTGCTCGTCGCCGTCGAGGCCGCCGCGGTCAGCTTCGTCGACGGGCTGATCGCCCGCGGCGGCTACCAGCTACGACCGCCGCTGCCGTTCACACCCGGCACCGCGGTCTCCGGGACGACCCCGGACGGCAGGCGGGTCGCCGCCCTGCTCACGAGCTTCGGCGGGTTCGCCAGCCACGTCGTCGTCCCGGAGGACCGCCTGGTCCCGGTGCCCGACGGGGTCGACGCGGGCGTCGCGGCCAGCTCGATGGAGAGCCACGGGACGATCGCCTTCGCCTTCCGGGACCGGGTCACCGTCCGCCCGGGCGAGTGGGTCGTCGTGCTCGGGGCGAGCGGGGGGATCGGGCAGGCCGCGGTGGACCACGCCCGCGCCGCCGGGGCGCGGGTGCTCGCCGTCGCGTCCACACCGGACAAGCGCGCGGCCGCGCTCGCCGCCGGGGCCGAGGCCGCCGTCGGCTACGACGCCCTCAAGGACACGATCCGCGAGCACACCGGCGGGGGCGCGGACGTCGTGATCGACCCGGTCGGCGGCGACGCCGCGGAGGCCGCGCTGCGGGCGCTGGGCTCCGGCGGCCGGTTCTGCGTGCTGGGCTTCACCTCCGGCGCGATCCCGAAGCTGCCCGCGAACGTCGTGCTGCTGCGGAACCGGACCGTCGTCGGCGTCGACTGGGGCGACTGGTCGCGCACCGACCCCGCCGCGTCGCGGGACCTGGCCGAGGACGTGCTGCGCCGGATCGGTGCCGGGGAGCTGAACCCGGCCCGCCCGCGGACCCTGCCCCTGGCCGACGCGGCGACCGCGACCCGCGCGTACGCCGAGCGCTCCGCGGTCGGGAAGCTCGTGCTCACGCCCTGACCCGGCGTGGTCGGCGCCGTCATCAACGCTGATGACAGGCGGTAATGGCCGCGTCACACCTCTCGATAGGCCGTTCGTCGGAGCACTGACAGCTCCGGACGGGCCACGTCGAGAGGACCTCCCATGACCGCCACCCAGCCCTGGACCACCGTCGCCGAGCCGGTTCCGGCGCACCGCGGGAACACCCCCGCGACCGCGGGCTTCTGGCTGTCGGTGCTGGGCATGGTGGTCGGGTTCGTGCCGGTGTTCGGCCTGCTGGTCACGGTGCCCGCCGCACTGCTGTCGCACGCCGGCCGCGCCCGGTTCCGGGCCGGCGGGGCGTCGACGCCGGGCCGCTCGACGGTCGGGATCGTGCTCGGCTGGACGGCCACCGCGCTCTGCGTGCTCATGACCGTCATCGGGATCGTCGGCGCGGCCACCGCTCCGGTGCGACAGCTCGCGGCGGCCCCGGCCGCTCCCGCCGCCCCGGCGGCGCCGGTGCTGCTGACGGTGCCCAACGTCGTCGGGATGACCGACGTGCAGGCGCGGGACACGCTCCGTGCCGCCGGGTTCACCGAGGTCGTCCTCGGCCCGTCGACCGGCTCGGTCGCCGGGGTCGCCGCCGGGACCGTCACCACCCAGCTGCCCGGCCCCGCGGCGCTCGCCTCCGCCGGTGACCCGATCACGATCGGCGAGGCCGCCTCCCCGCCCGTCCCGCCCGCTCCGGTCGTCGTGCCGCAGAGCGCCCCGGTCGCCGAGTCCGCCCCGCCGGCCGCGCCGCTGGTCGCCGACACCGACGTCGACCGGCCCTACGTCCCGGCCGCGCCGCAGCCCCTGGTCTCCTCCGGCTCGTCGTCCTCCGGCTCGTCCGGCGGCGGCTCGGCCTACTACAAGAACTGCGCCGCGGCCCGCGCCGCCGGGGCGGCCCCGCTGAGCAGCGGCGACCCGGGCTACCGCTCGGGCCTCGACCGCGACGGCGACGGCATCGCCTGCGAGTGAGCCGACCCACGTGGCACGGTGCCCGGCGGGGCGGTCCCGCCGGGCACCGGCCCGTCTCGGGCCGGCCGGCCCGTCACCCCGGCCCCGCCGTCGCCGGACACCGGAACCGTGTCCCATCCGTGCCGGCGCAGCCCCGCTGCGACGGCCGCGGGCGGAGCACCCTCGTGGAGCACGTGCAGCACCCCTCCCGGAGCGAGCAGCGCGCGCAGCACCTCCAGCTCGGGGCCGGGGTCACGGGTCCAGAACAGGTTCACGTTCACCGTGAGCGCGACGTCGACCGTGCCGTCCTCGATCCGCAGCCCGGCCAGGTCGGACCGCACGACGGTGAGCACGCCGGCGTCGACGAAGGCCGCGCAGCGTTCGGCGGTCCGCGCGACGGCGACGGCCGAGCGGTCCACCGCGAGCATCCCGCCGCCCGCGACCGGGTCGAGCCGCGGGCAGACCAGCGACGCCACCGCCCCCGGTCCGCAGCCCACCTCCAGCACACGGGTGCCGGGCCGCGCCCCGACGACGGCGGCCGCGAACCGCGCCCGAGCCGGGACCACCCGCGTCGCCACACCGGCGATCGTGGCACGGACCGGGCGCGGACAGGCATCATCGAGGAGGTGGACGAGGTGGTGGGACCCGAGCAGATCCGTATCTCCGACGCCGAACGCCAGGCCGTCGCCGACCGGCTGCGCGCCGCCCACGCCGAGGGCTACCTCGACCTCGCCGAGTACGACGAGCGCCTGACCGAGGTCTGGCGGATGCGCACCCGCGGCGACCTGGGCCGGGTCACCCGGGACCTGCCCGCCTCCTCGGCCCCGTCCCGGCGCGACGGTGTGGTGTTCTCCGCGACGGCCGGGGGCGTCGCGATGCGGGTCCTGACGGTCATCTGGCTGTGCATCACCGCCGCGGCCGCCGCCGGGACCTCGGTGCTGGCGTTGCTGACCGACCTGAGCCCGTGGTGGTTCCTGGTCTTCTCCGCGCCGTCCGGCGCGGTACTGCTGACGTTGTGGGTCGCGGGCGCGGGGCGCCCGCGGCGCGGCGGCCGGTAGCCGCCGCGCCGGAGCCCGTCAGCTGCCCGCCTTCTCCTGCTCGTAGCGCTTGGTCATGGTGTCGACGGCGTCGAGCTGGGTCTGCGCGTGCCTCTCGCGCGTGGAGCTGGCCCGGTCCTTGGCCGCCAGGGTGCCCGCGGCCTGCCCCTGGAACTCGGGCACGACGTACTGGGCGATGAGCTCCCAGGACCGCTTCGTCGCCTCCGGGTTGGCCCACTCGTGGCCGAGCAGCAGCATCGCGCCGAACCCGCCGGACTGGTCGACGAGCTTCTGCACCTGGGCCTTCGCGTCCTCGACGGTGCCGATCGCGCCGATCCCGGCGTCGTTGATGAAGTCGATCATCTCCTTGGCGTCGCCGCCCTCGACCGCCATCTGCGGGAAGGCCGCGACCTTCTGGAAGTAGCGGAACCAGTGCTCGATGCCGTACTCGACCTCGCGGTAGGCCTGTTCCCGGGTCTCGGCGACGTGCATGAGGCCGACCAGGCGCCACTTGCTGCGGTCCGGCGCGGGCTGCCCGTGGTGGGCGGCGCGCTCCTCGACGACGCTCCAGTGGTGGGCCAGCGCGTCGAAGCCGTCCTGGGTGAGGGTGGCGCCGATGGACAGCAGGCCGATCCCGTGCTGCCCCGCCATCCGCGGCCCGGTCGGGGACGCGACGGCGGCGACCGCGATGTCGAAGCACGGGTCGCTGTAGGGCGCGAGCTGCAGCTGGGCGTCGATCAGGTTGTGAGTCCTGGTCTCGGCGTTCACGACCTCGCCGCGCAGCAGCCGCATGATGATGTCGAGGTTCACCTCGAGCAGCTCACGGGTGTCGGTGGGGTTCAGGCCGATCATCGACGAGTCGGTGGGCAGCGAGCCGGGCCCGCAGCCGAGCATCGTGCGTCCGCGGGTGAGGTGGTCGAGCATCACCATGCGGTCGGCCACCCACAGCGGGTTGTGGTAGCTGATGGAGGTGACGCCGGTCCCGAGCCTGATGTTCCGGGTCCGCTCCGCCGCCGCGGCGATGAAGATCTCGGGCGAGGCGATGATCTCCGAGCCCGCGGAGTGGTGTTCGCCGATCCACGCCTCGTCGAAGCCGAGCCGGTCGAGGTGTTCGACGAGCTCGAGGTCGCGCTGCAGCGCGAGGGTGGGGTTCTGACCGGGCTGGTGGAACGGGGCCAGGAAGGTGCCGAATCGCAGTCTGCTCACGGTGACTCCTCGTCGGTCCGGTGCCCACTCCGTCGAGGACACCGCCACGACAGTCCCTACCCGCCGTGACCGGCGTCACGCAAGCGTTGCACGACAGTGGCAGACCGGGTGAACGGCCGGTGTACGGACGTCCGTGACGACCCGATAGGTTCCGCGATCATGGGACACCGCGAGGAGCTTCTGGACGGGGCCGCGCAGTGCCTCTACGAGAAGGGGTTCGGCCGCACGACCGCACGGGACGTGGTGGCCGCTTCCGGGACGAACCTGGCCTCCATCGGCTACCACTTCGGTTCCAAGGACGCCCTGCTCACCGAGGCCCTGCTGCGGGCGACGACGGCCTGGGGCGAGGAGCTCGACCGGGCGCTCGCCGAACCCGCGGGCGGGACCACCGACCCGCAGCGCCGGGTCGAGGAGACCTGGAGCCGGGTGGTCGGCCTGTTCTCCACCCAGCGACGCCTGTGGGCCACCCACGTCGAGGCGCTCGCCCAGGCCGAGCGGCTGCCGGAGCTGCGCGCGAAGCTCGCCGAGGCCCAGCGGGAGGTCCGTGAGGGCCTGGCCCTGACCTTCCACACGCTGCCCGACGACCCGGCCGCCGCGGACCGCCGCGTGCACGTGCTCGGCTCCGTCTACCAGGCGCTGCTCACCGGGCTCATGGTCCAGTGGATGCTCGACCCCGACACCGCGCCGTCGGGTGTGGACATCGCCGAGGGCCTGCGCGCCATCGCCGACCGGGCCGACGCCTTCGCCTGACCCCCCGACGGGTCAGTGCCAGGGCTCGACCCGGCCGATGATCGTCCCGCCGCGGACCGCGCCGGGCTCGGCCACCCGCACGGTGAACGTCCCCAGCGCGAGGAAGCGCAGGGTGACCGTGCCCCCGGCGCTGACGTCGACGGCGCGGCCCTGCTCCGGGACCAGCACCCGGCGCGCGACGTCGCTGCCGACGGTGAGCACCACCGTCGTCCCGCGGCGCACCCGCACCGTCGGGACGGCGGGCTCCGGATGCGTCGCGGAGTGGTCGAACCGGACGGCGGTGAGGCCGTGCGAGTCGGCCTGGGCGGTGACCGTCGGGCCACTCGCGACGGTGCCGGCGGTCGATCCGACCGCACCGCAGCCCGCAGCGGCCGGGGAGAGGACGAGCACCCCGGCGAGCAGCAGCCGGGCCGGTCTCCGCATGCCTCCATGCTGCCGGATGCGCGGCCGACGACCCCGCCCGGTGCACCCGTTCGTGGCGTTCGGCACGATCGGGTCGTGAGCCCGCACCCCAGCGCCCCCGTTCCCCCGACGCTCTTCGACGACGAGCGCGAGCAGCGCTGGCGGTCCCGGTTCACCGCGGCGCGCATGTCGCGCCCCGGCTGGGCCCGCGACGCACCGGCCCGCTCGGTCTACGTCTCCAACGCGACCGGCACCTTCGAGATCCACGCCTGGGACCGCGACTCCGGGGAGCACCGCCAGGTCACCGACCGGCGCAACGGCACCACCTCGGCCGTGCTGCCGCCGGACGGCGGGCACGTCTGGTGGTTCGCCGACACCGACGGCGACGAGTTCGGCCACTGGGTCGCCCAGCCGTGGTCCTCCGGTGCGGGCACCGACACCGTGCCCGCCGTCCCCGGCGCGGGCGACGGCTACCCGGCGGGCCTGGAGATCGGCCGCCGAGTCACCGCGATCGGGGTGTCCACCGACGACGGCACCGTCCTGTCGGTGCACGAGCGCGGCTCCGGCACCGACGCCCGGGAGATCTACCGGCACACCGAGGACGCGGGCGTCGGCGCGCTGTCGGAGGACGAGACGCTGCTGGCGATCTCGCACTCCGAGCACGGCGACTCCCGCCACCCGTCGCTGCGGGTGCTCGACGTCGCCACCGGGGACACCGTCGCCGAGCTGCACGACGGGCCCGGCCGCGGCCTCGCCGCGCTGGAGTTCTCCCCCCTCGCGGGCGACCAGCGGCTGCTCGTCGGCCACGAGCGCCGCGGACGCGACGAGCTTCTGGTCTGGGACCCGACCACCGGTGAGGTCACCGAGCTCGCGGTCGACCTGCCCGGCGAGCTGGTCGGCGGGTTCGTCCCGGACGCCTCGGCGCTGCTCGTCGCGCACACCCACGCCGCCCGCACCCGGCTGTTCCGCTACGTCCTGGCCTCCGGCGAGCTGACCGAGCTGCCCACCGCGCCCGGCTGCGTCGGGTCCGCCGAGGTCCGCGACGACGGCACCGTCGAGTACTCCGCGTCGTCGGCGGCCACCCCGTCGCAGATCCGGGCGCTGCGCCCGGACGGCACCGACGACGTCCTGGTCGCCCCGCCCGGCGAGCGCCCGCCCGGCTCGGTCGCCGTCCGCGACGTGTGGACCGGGGTCCCGGCCGGGCAGGTGCACAGCCTGGTCGCCGAGGCGCCGCGCGTCGACGGCCGTCCGGCGCCCGCGGTGTTCGTGCTGCACGGCGGCCCGCACGCCGCCGACGAGGACCGTTTCGACGCCGGCCGCGCGACCTGGGTCGAGGCCGGGTTCACCGTCGTCGAGGTCAACTACCGGGGCTCCACCGGCTACGGCTCGGCCTGGCGGGACGCGATCGAGGGCAGGCCGGGGCTGACCGAGCTGGAGGACGTCGCCGCCGTCCAGGACGCGCTGGTCGCCGACGGCACCGTCGACCCGGACCGCTGCGCCGTCGACGGCTGGTCCTGGGGCGGGTACCTGTCGCTGCTCGCCGCCGGGACGCAGCCGCAGCGGTGGGCCGCGGCCGTCGCCGGGGTGCCGGTGGCCGACTACGTCGCCGCCTACGCCGACGAGATGGAGCAGCTGCGCGCGTTCGACCGGGCGCTGTTCGGCGGCTCCCCCGACGAGCTGCCCGACCTCTACCGGGAGGCCTCGCCGCTGACCTACGTCGACGAGGTCCGCGTACCGGTCCTGGTGCTGGCCGGGGAGAACGACCCGCGCTGCCCGATCCGGCAGATCGACAACTACCTGGACGCGCTGGCCGGACGCGGGGACGTGACCTACGAGGTCAGCCGGTTCGACGCCGGGCACGGCTCGCTGGTGGTGTCCGACCAGCTGGACCTGATCGCGACCGAGGTCGACTTCGTGCGGCGGGCGCTGGGCTAGTCGCCGAGCAGGCCCAGCACGTTCTCCGGCGGCCGGCCGACGACGGCCCGGTCGCCGTCGATCACCACGGGCCGCTCGATCAGCTTCGGCTCGGCGGCGAGCGCGTCGAGCAGGGTGTCCCGGTCGGCGCCGGCGAGGCCCTGCTCGCGGAACGCGGGCTCGCCGGTGCGGGTGATCGCGAGCGGGTCCTCGGTGCCGAGCGCGGCCAGGGCCCGCTCCAGCTCGGCGCGGGTCGGCGGGTCCTCGAGGTAGCGCCGCACCGTCGGTTCGACGCCGCGGTCGGTCAGCAGCGTGAGGGCGGCGCGGCTCTTCGAGCAGCGCGGGTTGTGCCAGATCTCCACGTGCCGAGCCTAGGACGCACGACGGCCCCGGGGTGTCCCCCGGGGCCGTCGCCGTGCCGAGCGGTCAGCCGCCGTTGCGGACGGCCTGCTCGATCCGGTCGCCGATGTCCTTGTCGACGTTGCGCCAGTACTCGAAGGCGCGCTGCAGGACGGGCTCGGTCACGCCGTCGAGCAGGTGCCCGGCGACGTTGCCGACGAACCGTTCGCGGGCGGCGTCGTCGAAGACCTCGCGGACCATGATCCCGGCCTGGCCCCAGTCGTCGTCCTCCTCACGCAGGGAGTACGCGCTGCGGACCATGTCGCCGTCGGCGTACCAGAGGGCCTCGGAGACCCGCTTCGGGTCGGCCGCCGGGCCGCCGTAGGAGTTCGGCGCGTAGATCGGGTCACAGGTGTTCGTGATCCGCATGGCGCCGTCCTTCTGGTAGTTGTTCACCTCGCTGCGGGGCGCGTTGACCGGGATCTGCTTGTAGTTGACACCGAGCCGGGCGCGGTGGGCGTCGGCGTAGGAGAACCCGCGGGCGAGCAGCATCTTGTCCGGCGACAGCCCGGTGCCGGGCACCAGGTTGTTCGGCTCGAACGCGGCCTGCTCCATCTCGGCGTGGTAGTCCTCGACGTTCCGGTCCAGCGTCAGCTTCCCGACCTTGATCAGCGGGTAGTCGCTGTGCGGCCACACCTTGGTCAGGTCGAACGGGTTGTACCGGTAGGTCTTCGCGTCGGCGAACGGCATGACCTGCACGTACAGCGTCCAGGACGGGTGGTTGCCCGCCTCGATCTCGTTGTAGAGGTCGGCCTGGTGGTAGTCGGGGTCCGAACCGGCGAGGGTGTCGGCCTCGTCCTGGGTCAGGCACTCCACGCCCTGGTCGGACTTGAAGTGGTACTTCACCCAGACCATCTCGCCGGCCTCGTTGATCCAGCTGTAGGTGTGGCTGGAGTAGCCGTTCATCTGCCGCCAGGTCTTCGGGATGCCCCGGTCACCCATGAGCCAGGTGACCTGGTGCGCCGACTCCGGCGACAACGTCCAGAAGTCCCACTGCATGTCGTGGTCGCGCAGGTTGTTCGCGACGCGCCGCTTCTGGCTGCGGATGAAGTGCTGGAACTTCATGGGGTCGCGGACGAAGAAGACCGGCGTGTTGTTGCCGACCATGTCCCAGTTGCCCTCGGTCGTCCACAGCTTCAGCGAGAAACCGCGCGGGTCGCGCCAGGTGTCGGGGCTGCCGCGCTCACCGGCGACGGTCGAGAAACGGATCACGCCACGGGACTCGACGCCGGGCTGGAGGAACGCGGCCTTGGTGTACTGCGAGACGTCCTCGGTGGTCTCGAACCGCGCGAACGCCCCACCGCCCTTCGCGTGCGGCTGACGCTCCGGGATGCGCTCCCGGTTGAAGTTCGCCATCTGCTCGATGAGGTAGTGGTCGTTGAGCAGGAGCGGGCCGTCGGGGCCGATCGTCAGCGAGTGCTCGTCGCTGGCGACCGGGCTGCCGGAGTCCGTGGTGGTGGGCTTGGGCTGGTGCGACGTGGTCACGGCCGAGCCTCCTCGTGCGCGTGGTGGGTGGGGCGGGCGGGCGGTGCCCCGCCGGGGCGACCGGGACGCTCCCGCGGCTGCGCGGCCGCGTCGCGGTCGGCGGTGTCCGTTCCCCCAGGGACTTCCCGTGCGGTCCCGGCCGAAACCCGAAACCGGTGCGCGACGACGACCGGGCGCGGGTCAGGATGGGGTCGTGCCCGACACCGCCGCCACCGCACCCCGCGCCGGCCTGGGCGCGTTCGCCGACGTGCTGCGCCTGCCCGGGGTCGGTGCGATCACCGCGATCGGCATGGCCGCACGCATCCCCGCGACGGCCGTCGGCGTCACCCTGACCCTGCACACCGTCACCACCCTCGGCTACGGCTTCGGCGCCGCCGGGCTCGTCGCCGCCGCGGTCCCGACCGGGATGGCGATCGGCGCCCCGCTGCTCGGCACGGTGGTCGACCGGCACGGGCTGCGCCCGGTCCTGGCGCTGACGATGACCGCGGGCCTGCTGTTCTGGTCGGTCGCGCCGCTGCTGGGCTACGCCGGTCTGCTCGGCGCCGCCTTCGTCGCCGGCATCCTGACCCTCCCGGTGTTCTCCCTGGTCCGGCAGGTCATCGCGGCCGCCGTCCCGGCCGGACGACGCCGCCCCGCGTTCGCGCTGGACTCGATGACCGTCGAGATCTCCTACATGACCGGGCCCGCCGTCGGGTCGCTGCTGACGGTGTGGCTGGGCTCGGCGACGACGATGCGCGTGATCGGCGCCGGGTTCGTCCTGGCCGGGATCGCGCTGTGGCGGCTCGACCCACCGGTCCGCGCCGACGGCGAGGGGGCCGCCCGCACCGGCCCCCGCCCTCCGCTGCGCAGCTGGCTGACCCGGCCGCTGGTCGGCGCGCTGCTGGCGGTGACCGCCGCGGTGATCGCGATCATGGGCACCGAGTTCGCGTTCATCGCCGCCCTCACCTCCTCCGGGCAGGCGTGGGCGATCGCGCTGGTCAACGCCGTGTGGTGCCTGGCGTCGCTGGTCGGCGGGTTCCTCTACGGCAGCGCCCGCCGCGGCCTGCCGCTGCCGCTGCTGCTCGCCGCGCTCGGGCTGGCGACGCTCCCGGCGGCACTGGCCTGGTCGTGGTGGAGCCTGCTGTTCCTGCTGCTCCCCGCGGGTCTGGCGACCGCGTCGACGCTCGCGGCGGGCAGTGCCGCGATCGGCGACCTCGCCCCGGACCGGGTGCGTGGCCTGGTCACCGGCCTGCAGGGCTCCGCGACGACGCTCGGCATCGCCATCGCGACCCCGCTGGCGGGGGTGCTGGTCGACACCGCCTCTCCCGGCGTGGCGATGCTGGTCTGCGGGTCGGTCGCGGTCGTCGCCGCCGGGGTGGCGGCGCCGCTGCTGCGCGCCCGGGTCTGACCGGCCGGGGCTGCACGGCCGTCGGCGTCACCGAGACGGTCGACGAGCGGTCGCGCAAGTCGGACACTGAGAGAGTCCACAGACGATCGGCGCAGCGCACCGTCCGGACGCGGCGGGCAGGTGTGCCCCTCGGGCAGACTGGACCGAGTGAGCGCACCGCCCCACCCCGACTCCGAGACCCAGCCCATCCCGAGTGGGCGGCCCCGTCGTCGGGGAGGTCGGGTGCGCTGGGGGTTCGCGCTGTTCCTCGGTGCCGCCGCCGCGCTCGCGACGCTGCCCGACCTCGTCGGTCTCGACGCGCACTCGCCGTTCGCGCAGGTCATCGCCTTCCGGCCGCTGATGGTCGCCGCGCTCGGCGTGCTGGTCGTGATCGGCCTCCTGATCACCCTGGCCGCCCGCCGGTTCTGGCCGGTCCCGGTCGTCCTCGCGCTGGTCGCGCTGGTCGGCGCCGCGATGGTGCTCCCCCGCACCATGGCGGGCCCCGCGCCCACCGGCGGGACCCCGCTGAAGGTGCTGGCGCTCAACGTCTACGAGGGCAACGCCGACACGCAGTCGCTCGCCGCGCTCGTCGCCGCGGAGAACCCCGACGTCGTCTCGATCCCGGAGGCGGGCGGCCGCTACGAGAGCGAGATCGCGCCGCTGCTGGAGCCGCTGGGCTACCGGACGGCGTCCAGCGTCGACCGCTGGGACCGCGACGTCACCGGCAACACCGTGGCCTGGTCGAACCGGCTCGGCGACGTCCGCACCCGGATCGGCAAGGACGTCCGCTTCGACTACATCGAGATCACCGGCGGCGGCCTGGGGAACCTGCGCTTCGTCGCGTTCCACTCCGTCGCCCCGGTCCCGCGCTCGGTCGGGCAGTGGCGCTCGGACCTGGAGACCGTCGCGAAGTGGTGCTCCGGGACGAGCCCGGCGATCGTCGCCGGCGACTTCAACGCGAGCCTCGACCACTCGGTGTTCCGCAACGCGATCCAGGGCTGCGGCGACGCGGGCTCGCAGACCGGCAACGGGCTGGCCGGGACCTGGCCGACCTGGGCGCCGTCGTGGCTGGGGCCGCAGATCGACCACATCGTCTACAACGGCGGGATCGCCGCCGAGTCCTTCGGGACGCGGCTGGTGCCCGGCACCGACCACCGCGCGATCGTGGCGACGCTGCGCCTGCCCTAGACCCCGCACACGACGACGGCCGCCGCCCCGGGCTCCGGGACGGCGGCCGTCGTAGCTACGGAGGGGGTCAGCCGGCCGCGGCGACCGTCTCCGCCACCTCGTAGGTGTTCAGGGCGGCACCCTTGCGCAGGTTGTCCCCGCACACGAACAGCTCCAGGGTGTTCGGGAAGTCCAGCGACTGCCGGATCCGGCCCACCACGGTCGGGTCCCCACCGACGGCGTCGGCCGGGGTCGGCCACTCGCCGGCGGCCGGGTCGTCCTTGACGACGATCGTCGGCTGCGCCCCGAGCACCTTGCGGGCGGCGTCGACCGAGACCTCCGAGGAGAAGGTCGCGTGGATCGCCAGCGCGTGCGTGGTGACGACCGGGACGCGCACGCAGGTCGCGGAGACCTTGAGCTCCGGGATCCCGAGGATCTTGCGGGACTCGTTGCGGACCTTCAGCTCCTCCGACGACCAGCCGTCGTCCTTGAGGGAGCCGGCCCACGGCACGACGTTGAGCACCAGCGGAGCCGGGAACGGCGAGTCGCCGCCGACCGGGATCCCGGCCTCGGTCAGGACGGCCGCGACGTCGCCGGCGGCCTTCCCGAGGTCCTTGCCGGCGACCGCGGACAGCTCGGCCTGCAGCTGGTCGACGCCGGGCTGACCGGCACCCGACGCGGCCTGGTACGACGACACGACCAGCGCCTCGAGCCCGAACTCGCGGTGCAGCGCACCCATCGCCGCCATCATCGACAGCGTCGTGCAGTTCGGGTTGGCGATGATGCCCTTGGGCCGCTCGGTCACCTTCTCCGGGTTGACCTCGGGCACGACGAGCGGGACCTCGGGGTCCATCCGGAACGCGCCGGAGTTGTCGACGGCGATCGCGCCGCGGGAGGCGGCGATCGGCGCCCACTCGGCGGAGACCTCGTCCGGCACGTCGAACATCGCGATGTCGACGCCGTCGAAGACCTCGGGCTTGAGCTCCAGGACCGTGATGTCCTGGCCGCGGACCGTCAGCACCTTGCCGGCGCTGCGCGCCGAGGCGATCAGGCGGATCTCGCCCCACGGCACCGACTCGCGGGAGTCGATGATCTCGATCATGGTGGTGCCGACGGCACCGGTCGCGCCGACGAGCGCGAGGACGGGCTTGTCCATGGCCATCTCAGCTCACCGGCCCGTTCCGGCGGCGACCACCGCGTCGTCCTCGGCGCCGAGCTCGAACGCCTCGTGCAGCGCCTGCACCGCGTCGTCCAGCTGGTCGGAGCGGCAGATCACCGAGATCCGGATCTCCGAGGTGTTCATGGTCTCGATGTTGATCCCGGCGTCGGAGAGCGCCTCGCAGAACTTCGCGGTGACGCCGGGGTGGTTGCGCATGCCCGCGCCGACCAGGGACACCTTGCCGATGTCGTTGTCGTAGATCAGCTCGGCGAACCCGATCTCGGCCTTCGCGCGCTCCAGCGCCGCGACGGCGGTGTCACCGTCGGTGCGGGGCAGCGAGAAGGTGATGTCGGTCTTCTTGTCCGCCACGTTGGAGATGTTCTGCAGGACCATGTCGATGTTGATCTCCGCGTCGGCGACCGTGCGGAAGATCTTCGCGGCCATGCCGGGGGTGTCCGGCACACCGGTGACGGTGATCTTGCCTTCGGACCGGTCGTGGGCGACGCCGGTGATGATCGGATTCTCCAACGGGATCTCCTCGATCGAGCCGGAGACCAGGGTGCCCGGCTTGTCGTTGTAGGAACTGCGCACCCGCAGCGGGACGCCGTAGCGGCGGGCGTACTCGACGGCGCGCAGGTGCAGCACCTTGGCGCCGGACGCGGCGAGCTCGAGCATCTCCTCGTAGGTCACCGTCTCGAGCAGGCTCGCCTTGGAGACGATCCGCGGGTCGGCGGTGTAGACGCCGTCGACGTCGGAGTAGATCTCGCAGACGTCGGCGTTCAGCGCGGCCGCGAGCGCGACGGCGGTGGTGTCCGAGCCGCCGCGGCCCAGCGTGGTGATGTCGCGGGAGTCCGCGCTCATGCCCTGGAAGCCGGCGACGAGCACGATGTGCCCCTCGTCGAGGGCCTCACGCAGGCGCCACGGGTTCACCTCGGTGATGCGGGCGTCACCGTGCTTCGAGGTGGTGAGCATGCCCGCCTGCGAGCCGGTGAACGACCGGGCCTCCGCGCCGAGGGCGTGGATCGCCATCGCGACGAGTGCGTTCGAGATCCGCTCACCGGAGGTGAGCAGCATGTCCATCTCCCGCAGCGGGGGCTTCGGGGAGATCTGCTCGGCGAGATCGGTCAGCTCGTCGGTGGTGTCCCCCATGGCGGACACGACGACGACGACATCGTGGCCCTCCTTGCGGGTACGGACGATGCGCTCGGCGACCTTCTTGATCCGCTCCGCGTTCTCGACCGACGAACCGCCGTACTTCTGCACGACGAGGGCCACGCCGACCTCCAATCCTGGCTCCGCGGTGGAGCCGTCGGGTGCTCTCTCTTCGACCGCCGGGATGCGCAGGTGACGCATCGGCGGCGCTGGTCGGAACGGAACAGTACCGGCGAGCGCCGTCCGTTTTCAGGATCTGGACGGTCACCGATGACCCAGACCACACGGGCTCGCCCGCGGACCCCGCGCTCGGGTATGCGCGCGGGCCGCACGGCACCGGACCGGGGGCTCAGGCCCGGACGGGCTGCTGCCTGCCGCGGTGCCGGCGGACCGCGTCGGTGTTGCCGCAGCGTGCGCTGCAATAGCGCTGCCTGCCGTTGCGGGAGACATCGGCGTAGACGCGGGTGCAGCCCTCGGCGGCGCACCGGCCGAGCCGGTCCATCCCCCGGGTCGCCAGGTGGGTGGCGGTGCCGGTCGCGAGCAGGGCGCGCAGCACACCGGCCAGGCCCAGACCGTCGTCGCGGTGGTGCAGGTGCCAGTGGCCGTCGTGGTCGGTGAGGCGTGGCGGCCCGGTCGACTCGGCGAGCAGGGCGTTGAGCAGCCGTGCCCGTTCCGCGCCCGGTTCGGCGTCGACGACCCCCTCCCACCGGCGCAGGAAGTCGAGCACCGCCGGCAGGTCGGCGCCGACCGGGTCCCAGTCGCGCGTCACCCCGGCGGCGAGGCAGCGTGCGACGAGCTCCCCGGTCGACGACGGCGGCGCGTTCACCAGGTCGGCGGCGAGGAGCGCCGGATCACGTCCGTAAGGGTTGATGTGCACTGACCCATTACAGCAACGTCGTCGTCGTGAGTACACCCCTGGACCACGAGTGGGAGACGACGTCGCGGCACCGCACCGCCGACGGCGTCGTGAGCTACCAGCGCTGCCGGTGCGGGGCCTGGCGGATCCGGCTCGCCGCGCCCCGCACCGCGACCGTCGCGGCGAGCGCCGGACGCGCCCGCGGGCTCAGGTGAGCAGCTTCTTCTGGACCTTGCCCATCGGGTTGCGGGGCAGGGCGTCGAGGAACACGACCTCGCGCGGCCGCTTGTGCCAGGACAGCTGTGCGGCGACGTGGTCGATCAGCGCCTGGGCGTCGTGTCCGTCGCCGACGACGTAGGCGACGATCTTCTGGCCGAGGTCGGGGTCGGGGGCGCCGACGACGGCGACCTCGGACACGGCGGGGTGGTCGAGCAGGACGGCCTCGATCTCGCCGGATCCGATGCGGTAGCCGCCGGATTTGATGAGGTCGGTGGACTCGCGGCCGACGATGCGGTGGAACCCGTCGGGGTCGCGGACGGCGAGGTCGCCGGTGCGGAACCAGCCCTCGCCGGCCCAGCACTCGTCGTCGGCGTCGGGGCGGCCCCGGTAGCCGTCGAACAGCATGGGGCCGCGGACCTGCAGGCGGCCGACGGTCTCGCCGTCGTCGGGGACGGTGTCGGCGTCGGTCGCGTCGTCGGTGGCGGGGAGCAGGCGGGTCTCGGCGCCCGGGACGGGCAGGCCGACCCAGCCGGCGCGGCGTTCGCCGGAGGCGTGTGCGGACAGGGTGATCATGGTTTCGGTCATGCCGTAGCGCTCCACCGGTGCCTGCCCGGTGAGGGCGGCGATGCGGTCGAACAGTGATGCGGGCAGGGGTGCGCTGCCGGAGACGAGGAGCCGGGCGCGGGACAGGGCGCGGGCGGCGTCGGGTTCGTCGACGATCCGGTTCCACACCGTCGGCACCCCGAAGTACATCGACGCGTCGACCGCGGCGTAGCGGGCGGGTTGCGGCTTGACGGTGTGCACGACGCGGGAGCCGCGGCGCAGTGATCCGAGGACGCCGAGGATCAGGCCGTGGACGTGGAACAGGGGCAGGCCGTGGGCGACGGTGTCCTCGGGGGTCCAGTCCCAGACCTCGAACAGGGCGTCGAGGCCGGCGGCGATCGCGGCGCCGGAGAGCTGGGCGCCCTTGGGGCGTCCGGTGGTGCCGGAGGTGTAGAGCAGCATCGCGGTGGCCGCGGGGTCGACCGGACGGGGGCCGATCGGCTGCGAGCCCGGTACGACGACCGGCAGGTCGACCCCTTCGGGCAGCTCCCCGGCCCAGGCCGTCGCACCCGAGTCGGAGAGCACGTGGCCGCGCTCGGCGGGCCCGGAGTCCGGCGGGACCGGCACGACCGGCACCCCGGCGAGGATCGCGGCGGTGATGGCGACGACGGTGTCGATCGAGGCGGTCGCGTGCACGGCGACCGGGCCGTCGCCGGGGATGCCGGCGGCGAACCGGCCGGCCCGGTCGAGGAGCTCGGCGCGGGACAGCACGTCGTCGCCGACGGTGACGGCACGCTCCAGGTCCCGGGGATCGGTCAGCGAGGTGAGCAGCAAGGTCGGTCTCCCGGTCGTGGGGGTCGGTACGAGATCGGTGGAGGGTGGGTGCCCGCGGCGCGCGGGATCTCCTCCGCGAGCGCGGCCCGCATCCGGGCGACGAACGCGGCGGGCTCGTCGGCGGCGTCCGGACACTCGTCGACGATCCGGTCCACCGCCCCGAGCGCCAGCAGGTCGGCGCTGCGCACCCGCTGCGCGGCGACGGTCTCCGGTGCCCGGTCCGGTGTGCCGTGCACGATGACCGAGGCCCCCTCCGGCGGGAGCGGGGTCAGCCACGCGTGCCGGGCCGCGAGGACCCGGTCGGCGGGCAGCAGCGCCAGGGCCGCACCGCCGCCGCCCTGCCCGAGCAGCACCGACACGACGGGACCCCCCGGCCCGCCGGGCCCGGCCAGGCAGCGCGCGATCTCCCCGGCCAGCGCTCCCTGCTCGGCAGCGGGTGACAGCTCGGCACCGGCGGTGTCGACGACCGTCACCAGGGGCAGGCCCAGCTCCCCGGCGAGCCGGGCACCCCGGCGGGCCACCCGCAGGTCGGCGGGCCCGACCGGACGGGTGGCGGTCCGGTCCTGACCGACCAGGACGCACGGCGACGTCCCGAACCGGGTCAGGCACAGCACGGTCGCCGCGGCCGTCTCCCCCGCGCCGGTGCCGTGCAGCAGCACGGTGTCCGGGTCGGTGAGCAGGTCGCGCACGCCCGGCCGGTCCGGGCGCCGCGTCGCGGTGACCGAGGTCCACGCGTCGGGCACCGGTCCCGGCGCCGGGCCGGGCTCCGGCGCCGGGGGCACCGGCGTCGGGGCGTGGCGGGTGAGCGCGACGACCCGGCGCAGGAACCCCGCGAACCCGGCGGTGTCGAGCACGGCGTCGACGACGCCGTGCCGGTACAGGTTCTCCGCGGTCTGCACCCCGTCCGGGAACGCGGACCCGGTCAGCCCCCGGTACACCTTCGGCCCGAGGAACCCGACGAGCGCCCCCGGCTCGGCGACGGTGACCGACCCGAGCGATCCCCAGGACGCGAGCGACCCGCCGGTCGTGGGGTGCCGCAGGTGCACGACGACCGGCAGCCCGGCCCGGCGGTGCGCGGCGACGGCCCGGGCGATCCCCGGCATCGCGAGGAACGCCGCGGTCCCGTCCTGCATCCGCGTCCCGCCGGAGGCCGGTGCCAGCACCAGCGGGAGCCGGTCCGTCGTCGCCCGACCGGCCGCCGCGACGATCCGGGCGGCCGCGACGGTGCCGACCGACCCGGCGAGGAAGCCGAACTCGCTGCAGACCACCGCCACCCGGACCCCGCCGGCCCGGCCCTCGCCGGTCACGACGGACTCGTCGGTCCCGGCGCGGGCACGGGCCCGGTCGAGCTCGGCGCGGTACCCGGTGGACGCCCCGGGCGGGGGTCCCGCCGGGGTGTCCCAGGACCGGAAGGAGCCGGGGTCGAGCACCGCGTCCAGGTAGCGGGACGACGCCGGACGGACGGGCTCGGGGACCGTCACCGCTGCCCCGCCACTCAGCCCAGGTCGACGATGGCGGCGACCGGGCCGCCGCCCTCGGGACCCTGGTGGGCTGCGGACACCGACACGAACACCGCCGGGTCGCCGGTCACGGCCGCGGTGACCCCGCCGACGCAGGACTTGATCTGCCGGTGCCAGTGCACGTCGGAGTCGTCGAGCATCGCGTTGCGCCGGCCGCGGACGGTGCCGTCCTGCGACGCCTCGCACTTGAGGAACACGTTGACCAGGCGGCCGTCCAGGTCGGAGGTGTGCGGCCGCTCGGGCAGGTCCAGGCCCGCGTCGCGGATCGCGTTCCAGATGCCGTCGGCGTCGAGCGCGTCGGTCATGACCGAGTGCCCGATCCGGTAGCGGCCACCGACCCCGGTCGCGTTCCCGACCACGACGACCTGCGCCCGGTCCAGCTCGACGCCCGACGAGCAGGACGCCACCGCGGAGTAGAGGTCGCGGTCGTGCATGACGTCGGCGTCGGTCGGCATCTCGATCTCGCCGAGCGCGACGGCGACGCCGAGCGCGGTGCACCCGTTGGACAGGTCCATCGACTCGTGGGTGTGCTCGGTCCACACGGTCTTCCCGCGGGACTTGGCGTCGCGGATGGTGTGGATGGTCAGCAGCGGGGTCTTGGTCTGGACGTAGTGCACGTCGGCGGGGTCGGTGATGCCGGCCTTCTTCATCGCGGCCTGCACCGCGTCGGCCACCTTGGTGATCATCGGCGTGCGGCCGATGTCCTCCGGGGCGAGCTGCTCGCTCATCGCGAAACCGACGGTCAGACGGGGCTCGTCGGAGGGGACGACGTCCTCCGGCGGGACGGTCGCGAAGATCGTCGCGTGCGGGCTGATGACGCCGTCGGTGCCGCCGGACCAGACGATCGGGACCTCCCGGACCTGCTCGGCCGGGGCGCCCTTCTCGATCAGCACCTCGCGGAAGGCGCGGTCGGCGATGATGCGGGTGTAGTCGTTGACCCCGCCGTTCCCCTCGGTCTTGCCGATGATCGCGACGACCCGGCCGGCCTGCAGGACCCCGTCGTCGATCAGCGTCGCGAGCTCGCTCGCGTCGGCCACGGAGTGGATCGGGACCTTGCGCACCTCGATGGCGTCGGGCATGACGGACTCTCCTTCTCCAGCGGTCTCAGGACGGGACGACGACGGTTCCGGCGCCGCCGGTGACGGCCTCGGTGATGTGGGTGAGGTCGGTGATCACGGCGCGGGTGCCGCCGTTCTCGACGAAGCGGCAGGCCGCGTCGACCTTGGGGCCCATCGAGCCGCCGGCGAAGTGCCCGTCGGCGGCGTGCGCGCGCAGCTTCTCGACACCGATCGTGCCGAGGGCCTCGGCGGCCGGGGTCCCAAAGCGGAGCACCGCGTGGGGCACGTCG
Source organism: Pseudonocardia sp. TMWB2A (assembly GCF_017312135.1). Classification (NCBI taxonomy): domain Bacteria; kingdom Bacillati; phylum Actinomycetota; class Actinomycetes; order Pseudonocardiales; family Pseudonocardiaceae; genus Pseudonocardia; species Pseudonocardia sp. TMWB2A. The sequence goes on along the minus strand of NZ_QKQY01000002.1, from coordinate 2,932,275 downwards.
GTGCCGATGACGAGCACGTCGGCGCCGACGGTGCGGGCGAGCAGCGCGGCACCGAGGTCCTTGTCGATGACGGCCTCGACGCCGGCCAGCTCGCCGGTGGGCCGTCGCACGACCGGGATCCCGCCGCCACCGTTGCCGACGACGACGAACCCGGCGTCGACCAGGGCGCGGATCGCCGGCCCGTCGACGATCTCCAGCGGCTCGGGCGAGCCGACCACCCGGCGCCAGCCCCGCTCGCCCCGGTCCTGCCAGGTCTGGCCGTGCGCGACCAGGACGGCGGCCTCGTCGGCGGGCAGGTAGCGCCCGACCGGTTTCGACGGCCGGAGCAGGCCCGGGTCGTCGGCCGAGACACGGGTGCGGGTCACCACCGCGGCGGTGCGCCGCTCGACCCCGGCCGCGGCCAGCGCCGCGTCCAGCGCCGTGGTCAGGACGAAGCCGAGCGTCCCCTGGGTCTGCGCGCCGCACCAGTCCAGCCCGACCGGCGGGACGACGGCGGCCGCCAGCTCGTTCTTGACCAGCAGGTTCCCGACCTGCGGGCCGTTGCCGTGGGTGATGACGACGTCGTGGTCGCGGGCCAGCAGCCCGGCCACCGCCCCGGCGGCGACCCGCGCCGCGGCGATCTGGTCCTCCGGGCGCGCGCTGCCGTCGGCGGCGGTCATGGCGTTGCCGCCCAGTGCCAGCAGGACTCTCACGACGACGAACCTAGGAGCAGGGTGGCCGTCGTCTCACCGTCGTGGGCGACGGAAACCGCGCCGGTTCGATGGCAGGAGTTGCCGAAGGTCACGGGTGGTCCTTCCCGAGGAGGTGGGCGAGCGGACGGGTACCGACGGGCAGGCCGTGGCGGTCGTAGTAGGCGAACATCGCGTCGAGGACCGGGCCGAGACCGGACGGTCCGGGGACCCGCTCGGCGGTCGTGCCCGCCTCCGCCGCCAGCTCGGCGACGGTGGCGGTGCGCGACGCGAGCTCGTAGGTGGCGCCGTCGTGGCCGGGTTCGGTCAGGACGGTCGCGGCGGCCGCCCCGACCTCGTCGAGGTCGGCGAACCCGAAGACGGCGTGCACGTCGTAGGGCACCCGGACCGGCCCGGTCAGGTCCAGGTTCTGCAGGTAGGCGCCGGGCTGCAGGACCGTCCAGCGCAGCCCGGACCGGCGGACGACGTCCTCGGTCCGGGCCTTGCCCAGGTGGTGGGGCATGTCGGGGGCGTACGGCGCGGCCACCGAGTGGTAGCCGACCCGGGTGACGCCCGCGGTGCGCAGCCCGTCGAGCCAGCCCGCGACCAGCGCCGGCTCGTCCGGGTGCAGGTTCGGGGCGATCAGGTAGGCGGCGTCGGCGCCGGCCGCGGCCCCGGCGACGGCGTCCGCCCGCCCCAGCGGGACGGCGGTGGCGCCCCGCGCCCGCAGCGCGGCCGCCACCGCCCGTCCGGTCTTGCCGTTGCCCCCGCAGATCACGACCCGCACGGCGGGCCTCAGAGCCGGTCGACGTCGGCGTGCGCGGCGCCCCCGGCCAGGGACGCGTAGCCGGGGCCGCGGTCGAAGAACGCGTCGTCGTCGCGGGACCACGCGGCCCGGCCCGCCCGCTCGGCCGTGGTGGCCGCCGCGTCGAAGCCGAGGGTGTCGTCGTCGAGGTCCCCGGTCAGGACGACGCCGTAGTCGGCCAGCGCCGCCGCGGCGGACACCTTGCGCCACACCACGTCGCGCACGACGGCTGCCGGGTCGCGGCGCAGCGGGTCGCCCCAGCCGCCACCGCCGGTCGTCCGCACCCGGATCACCTCACCGGCGCGGACCGGCTCGGCGTCGGCCAGCGCGTCGACCTCCCGCTCGTTCGGCCCGCCCGGGTCGATGACGACCTCGAACGGCCGCCCGGCCTTCCCGCCGCGCACCCCCCAGCAGGCCAGGATCGACCGGTCCGCGATCGACATGAAGTGCGCGTCCTTCAGCATCCGGACGTGCTTCTCGTAGCCGAGGCCGCCGCGGAACTCCCCGGCGCCGCCGGAGTCGGTGGCCAGCGACAGCGACTCGACGCGGAACGGGAAGCGGGCCTCGGTGAACTCGGTGGGCAGGTTCCGCGAGTCGGGGACGACGTGGATGGTGTCCTCGCCGTCGGCGTAGTAGCGGCCGCCGGAGCCGCCGCCGAGCACCTCGCGCATGAGGTAGGGGCGGCCCTCCAGGTCCTCGCCGTAGACGCCGGTGTAGCGGATCGTCTCCTGGTCGGCGGGCATCCGGCCGTCGACGGCCTTGGCGACGACACCGGCGAGCACCCCGAGCAGCCGCAGGATGACGAAGGTGCGCGCGTTGGTCGGCGCCGGGAACACCGGGGTCAGCAGCGTCCCGGGCGGCGGGAACCGCATCTCGATGAGCGGGACGATGCCCTCGTTGACGTCGAGCTCGGCCATCCGCTCCGGGGAGTCGGCGAGGTTGCGCAGGATCGGCGCGAGCCACTTCTTGAGGAAGACGCCGTCGGAGTAGTCGCCGCAGTGGTTGATCGGCCCCTTGGCCTGCGGGGAGGTGCCGGCGAAGTCCAGGATCAGCCGCTCGCCGTCGGGGTCGTCGGGTCCGGTCCGGGTGAGCGTGATCCGCTGGGCGTGCAGCCGGGGCTCCTCGACGCCGTCGTGCTCGGCGTAGTCCTCCCAGGTCCAGGTCCCGACCGGGATCCGGCCGACGATCTCGCGGCGGTAGGTCTCGGTGGTGCGGGAGATGATCGCGTCGAAGCAGGACTCGACGGTCTCGATGCCGTAGCGGTCGAACAGCTCGCCGAGGCGCCGGGCGCCCATCAGGCAGGCCGAGCACTCGGCGTCGAGGTCGGCGGCCAGCGAGTCGGGCATCCGCGAGTTGCGGGTCATGATCGCCAGGGCGGCCCGGTTGGGGACACCCGCGTCCCACAGCCGGATCGGCGGGACCATCAGGCCCTCCTCGAACACGCTGGTGGCGTTCGAGGGCATCGAGCCGGGGACCGCGCCGCCGATGTCGTCGTGGTGGCCGAAGGCCTGCACGAACGCGACGACGCGCCGGTCGCCGGCCGGCCCGGCGAAGACCGGGACGGTCACGCACAGGTCGGGCAGGTGCCCGATGCCGCCCTCGGAGCGGTAGACGTCGTTGTGGAAGAAGACGTCGCCCTCGCGCATCTGGTCCAGCGGGAACTCGCGGGCGATCGGGTGCACCAGCGCGGAGTAGGACCGGCCGGTGAGCTTGCGCAGCCGCCGGTCGTGGATGCCGGCGCGAAAGTCGTGCGCGTCGCGGATCATCGGGCTGCGGCTGGTGCGGGCGATGGCGGTCTCGACCTCCATCTCCACGCTGGCCAGCGAGCCCTGCACGATCTCGACGAGGACCGGGTCGGCGCTCGCCCCGGCGTCGTCGGTCAGCGGGCCGAAGGGGAACGCGGTGGGGGCGCGGCGCGAGCCGGTGTCGGCCGGGCGGTCGGTCGCCGTCGTCGCTGTGGTCACTGGTCGGCCTTCCGGGTCACGATGATGTTCAGGCGGGTGTCGACGCGGGCGGTGAAGCCCGGGTGCAGCGGGACGGTGGAGCCGAACTCCTCGACGATCGCCGGCCCGTCGACGACCGCGCCGGGGACCAGGTCGGCCCGCCGGTACACCGGGGTGTCGACGAAGCCCTGCGCGGCGTCGAAGCAGACCGGGCGCCGGCCCGCCTCGGCGACAACCGGGTCGGCGACGAGGTCGTGGGTGGCGATCTCCGGGCGGCGGATCGGGCCGATGCCCGAGACCCGCAGGTTGACCCACTCGACCTGCTGGCCGGGGTCGCCCGCGAAGTCGTAGCCGTAGAGGACCCGGTGCGCGGCGTGGAAGGCGTCGGCGACCGTGACCAGGGCGTCCGGGGTGACCGGCCCGTCCGGCACCGGCACGCGGACCTCGAAGGCCTGCCCGAAGTAGCGCAGGTCGGCGGTGCGGACGAAGCCGTGCTGCGCGGCCGGGAAGCCCTCCCGGTCCAGCGCGGCGGCGGCCTGCGCGGTGAGGTCGTCGACGATGCGGGACACGTCGGCCGGGTCGAGCCCGTCGGCCAGCGCGACGTGGGTCTGCACGTAGTCGTTCTTCACGTCCACGGTGAGCAGGCCGAACGCGGAGACGTTGCCGGGGTTCGGCGGGACCAGGACGGTCGGGACGCCGAGCACGTCGACGAGCCGGCACAGCAGCAGGGAGCCCGAGCCGCCGAAGGTGGTGAGGGCGAAGTCGCGGACGTCGAGGCCCCGCTTGACGGTGACCTGGCGCAGCGCGTTGGCCTGGTTCCAGGCCGAGATCTCCAGGACGCCGGTGGCGCACGCCTCCGGAGTCAGGTCGAGCTCCTTGGCCAGGGCCTCGATCCCGGCGCGGGCGGCGTCGACGTCGAGCGGGATCTCCCCGCCGAGCAGGTGCGGGGGGATGCGGCCGAGGAAGACGTGCGCGTCGGTGATGGTCACCTCGGTGCCACCCTTGCCGTAGCAGAGCGGGCCGGGGTCGGCGCCGGCCGAGTGCGGGCCGACCTTGAGGGTGCCCTCCGGGGAGATCCAGGCGACCGAGCCACCGCCGGCGCCGACGGTCACGACGTCGATCATCGGGATCTTGGACGGGAACTGCCCGACCGAGCCCTCGGTGGTGAGCGTCGGCTCGCCGCCGACGACGACGCTGACGTCGGTGGAGGTGCCGCCGCCGTCGGAGGTGAGGACCCGGTCGTAGCCGGCCTCCTGGGCGATCAGCGCGGCACCGAGCGCACCGGCCGCGGGCCCGGACAGGACGGTCGTGATCGGCTGGTGGACGACCTCGTCGGCGGACAGGACACCGCCGTTGGACTTCATGACGTAGAACGGGATCTCGCGGCCGTCGTAGGCGGTCAGCCGGTTCTTGATGTTGGAGACGTAGGCCGACAGCCGCGGCTTCACGGCGGCGTCGACCAGGACCGTGGTGGCCCGCTCGAACTCGCGGTACTCACGCAGGACCTCGCTGGACAGCGACACGACGGCGGCCGGGTGCTCCTCGGCGAGGATCTCCCGCATCCGCTCCTCGTGGGTGGGGTCGGCGTAGGCGTGCAGGAAGCAGACGCCCAGGGTGTCGACGCCGTGGTCGCGGAACCAGCGGGCGGTCGCGCGGGCCCCGGCCTCGTCGAACGGGCGGACCTCGGCGCCGGTGAAGTCGAGCCGGCCCTCCACGCCGCGGACCAGGTCGCGGGGCACGATCCGGTTCGGCTTGACCCAGAAGTAGGAGTTGCCGTAGCCGTCCGGGACGGACTGGCGGGCGATCTCCAGCATGGCCTCGTAGCCCGCGGTGGTCACGAAGCCGAGCCGGTCGACCTTGCCCTCGAGCAGCTGGTTGGTGGCGACGGTCGTCCCGTGGCTGACGGCCTCGATGTCCGCCCCGGTCGCGCCCAGCAGCTCCAGGACCTTGTCGATGCCGGCGAGGAAGCCGTCGGCCGGGTTGGCCGGGGTGGAGGGCGTCTTGGTCGTGACGAGCTCGCCCGCCCGTTCGTCGAAGGCGACGACGTCGGTGAACGTGCCACCGGTGTCGATGCCGATCCGGATGCGCCGGGTCATCGGGGGTCCTTCCTGCCTGGGGTCGGTGAGTTCGATTGAACTCACCGACCGAGCCGGAGGACATGGCGACTTTTGCCGTCAAACTGACATTCGACTGGCACTCTTCGCCAGTGTCTCGACGGCGGCCGCGACCTCCAGGAGGTAGCGGTCGGCGCCGTGGCGGGCCACGATCTGCACACCCACCGGGAGCCCGTCCGGGGTGGTCCCGAACGGCACCGAGACGGCCGGGCAGCCGGTCACGGTGATCAGGTAGGCCGAGCGCATCCAGTCCAGGTAGGAGTCCATCGGCATCCCGTCGACGGTGTCCGGGAACTCCCGGTCGGCCGGGAACGGCGGGACCTGCGACACCGGCAGCACCAGCACGTCGTGGTCGGTGAAGTACTCCCGCATCCGCTGCGCCAACGTGGTGCGCCGCTGGAACGCGACGGCGACGTCCGCGCCGGTCAGCGACTCCCCCGCCCGGATGTTCGCGGCCAGCGAGGACTTGAACTCCGTCGGGTGCACGGCCAGCTGCAGGCCGAACCGGGCCTGGAAGTGCCACGCGCGCAGGGTGCGGAAGCACTCGTCGGCGCCGGTGAGGTCCGGGACCGTGCCGGTCACCGCCGCACCCGCCCCCGCCAGTGCCGCCCCGGCCGCCTCGACGACCGCCCGGACCTCGCGGTCCACGACGAACGCGCCGTCGAGGTCGGCGGACAGCCCGACCCGCAGACCGGCGAGGGGCGCCGGGACGACCGGCGCCCCGAACGCGGAGCCGGGGTCACCGAGCGCCTGCGGCGCGCGTGGGTCCGGCCCGGCGAGCACCGACAGCAGCAGCGCCAGGTCGTCGACGGTGCGGGCCATCGGGCCGCCGGTCGAGGTGGTCTCCCACATGTTCGCCGTCGGCCATTCCGGCACCCGCCCCCACGACGGCCGCAGTCCGACCACCCCGCAGAACGACGCCGGGTTGCGCAACGAGCCGCCCATGTCCGAGCCCTCGGCCAGCGGCACCATCCCGGCCGCCAGCGCGCACGCCGCCCCGCCCGAGGACCCCCCGGCCGACCGGGTCGGGTCGTGCGGGTTGAGCGTGGTGCCGAACACCCGGTTGAAGGTGTGCGAGCCGGCCGCGAACTCGGGGACGTTGGTCTTGCCGATCGTCACCGCACCGGCCGCCCGTACCCGCTCCACCAGCAGCTCGTCGGCGTCCGGGACGTGCTCGGCGAACAGCGGGGAGCCGTAGGTCGTGCGCCAGCCGGCGACGGCGTGGGTGTCCTTGAACGCGAACGGCAGACCGTGCAGCGGGCCGGGCTCGGCCCCGGCGGCCAGCGCCCGGTCGGCGGCCTCGGCCCCGGCGCGGGCGCGTTCCTCGTCGAGGGAGACGATCGCGTTGAGCCGGGGGTTGCGCAGCGCGATCCGCTCCAGGTGCAGGTCGAGCAGCTCGCGGGCGGAGATCTCCTTGGCCCGGACCGCGGCGGCCTGCTCGCGGGCCGGGGTCGCGACGGTGATGTCGGCGGTCACCGGCGACGCCCGATCACGGCGCCGACCAGCACGCCGAGCAGCGCGACCGCCGCGCCGATCCCGATGCCCCGGGTGAGCTCCCCCGCGTCACCGCCCCCGGCGGCGGACGCGGCCGTGAACACCCCCGCGCCCGTCACCGGCTCGGCGTAGGCCGGGGCGCCGACGAGCGGTGCGCCCGGCTCCGTCACGGCGGCGGCCGGCCGGGCGGCGACGGGCACCGCGCCCACCCCGCCCGCGCCGATCGTCGCGCCGACGGCGTCGAAGAACTGGCCCGCCATCCGCTTGGAGACGTTGGCGAGCATCCGCTGGCCGACACCGCCGACCATGCCGCCGACCGTCGCGTCGGCGGTGTAGCCGATCCGGGTGCCGCCCGCGCCGAGGTCGTCGAAGGTGACGTCGACGACGGCGTCGACCGTGCCCGGTCCGCCCGCCCCGTTCAGGGTCATGACCAGCGACTCGTGCGGCTCCAGCTTCGACAGCGCGCAGCTGCCGGTGTAGGTGCCCTTGATCGCGGCGACCCCGGCGGTCACCGTCATCGCGTAGGCGTTCTCGCCGGTGGACTCCAGCCGTTCGCAGCCGGGGATGGTCGCGACCAGCACCCGCGGGTCGAGCAGCGCCTCCCAGACCCGCTCGACCGGGTGCTCGACGACGTTGCTGCCACTGATCTTCACGAGCGGTGCTCCTCACGCAGGCTGAACAGGTCCGACGGGGAGATCGGCATCGCGGTGACGGGGAAGCCCTCGGCGTCCTCCACCGCGGCGGCGATCACCGCCGACACCGGGATGACACCGGCCTCGCCCGCCCCCTTGATACCGAGGGGGTTGAGCGGCGACGGCGTCTCCAGGTGGTCGATCTCGATCCCGTCGGGGACCTCGGACACATAGGGCATCAGGAAGTCCATGAAGGACGCGTTGAGCAGCTGGCCGGACTCGTCGTAGGCCATCCGCTCGTACAGCGCGCCGCCGACGCCCTGGGCGACGCCGCCGTGGATCTGCCCCTCGACGACCATCGGGTTGATCAGGTGCCCGCAGTCGTGGACGACGGCGTAGCGCAGGATCCGGATCTCGGCGGTGTCGGGGTCGGTCTCGACGATCGCGGCGTGCATCCCGGAGGCGTAGGTCGCCCGCGGCGGGCTGTGGAAGTCGGTGCCCTCCAGGCCCGGCTGCTCCCCCTCGGGGACCGGCAGCGCGTCGGTGTCCCCGACGGAGAACTGGGTGGCGGCCTTCGACGCCTCGTCGAAGGCGTAGCGCAGCGGGTTGGACAGCACCGACAGCGTGCCCAGCGGGATCGACCGCTCGGTGCCCCGCACCCCCACCACGCCGTCGACGATCTCCAGGTCCGCGACGTCGGCCTCGAGCGCGTCGGCGGCCAGCCGCAGCGCCTTCTCCTTCGTCCTCCGCGCGGCCTTGAGGATCGCCGAGCCGGACATGACCGCGGCCCGGGAGGCGAACGTGCCGACCGCGTAGGGCATCCGGCGGGTGTCGCCGGTGACGACCTCGACGTCGGAGAACCGCACCCCCAGCTCGTCGGCGACGATCTGGGCGAACGCGGTCTCGTGGCTCTGGCCCTGGGTGGTGAGCCCGGTCGCGACCTTGACCTTGCCGGTGGTCTCGACGTGCACGTGCGCACCCTCGTAGGGGCCGACGCCGGTGCCCTCGACGTAGCAGGCCAGGCCGATCCCGACGGTCCGGCCCTGCTCGGCGCACTCGCGGCGGAAGGACGCGAACCCGTCCCAGTCGATCAGCTTGCGCAGCTTCTCCAGCGACGCCGGGTAGTCGCCCGAGTCGTACTCCAGCGGCCTGCCGTCCTGGAAGATCAGGCCGTGGTCGTAGGGGAACTCGTGCGGCTGGATGAAGTTCGCCGCGCGGACCTCGGTGCGGTCGCGGCCCAGGTACGCCGCGATCGCGTCCATCGTGCGCTCCATGGCGTAGCAGCCCTGGGGGCGCCCGGCGCCGCGGTAGGGCGTCACGATCACGGTGTTGGTGTAGAGCGAGGAGAAGACCACCCGGTAGGCGCCCGGCTTGTACGGGCCGAGCAGCTGGGTCGAGGTGATGATCGGGACGATCAGGCCGTACGGGGTGTAGGCGCCGTGGTCGTGCCAGAACTCGACGTCGAGGCCGAGCAGCCGGCCGTCGTCGTCGAAGCCGACCTCGACGTGCTGGACCTGGCCGCGCTCGTGTGCGGAGGAGACGAAGTGCTCGCGCCGGTCCTCCACGAACTTCACCGGCCTGCCCAGTGCGCGGGCGGCCATCGGGACCAGCAGCTCCTCCGGCCACGGGTGGACGATCTTGACGCCGAAGCCGCCGCCGACGTCCGGGGTGATGACGTCGACCCGGCCGATGTCCAGGCCCAGCTTCGCCGCGACGGCGGCGCGGACCCCGGTCGAGCTCTGGGTGGAGGTCCACAGGACCAGCCGGCCGGTGGCGGGGTCCCAGCGGGCGACGGTGCCGCGGCCCTCCATCGGCATGCACGCGCTGCGCTCGATCTCCAGGTCCAGCTCCAGGCGGTGCGGCGCCGCGGCGATCGCGGCCGGGGCGTCGCCGACGGCCTGCTCCATCCGGGCGCCGACGTTGCCGGGCACGTCGTCGTGCACGAGCCGCGCGGCCGCGCGCGACGCCTCGATCCCGACGACGGCGGGCAGCACCTCGTAGTCGACGACGATCCGGTCGACGGCGTCCTCGGCGACGTAGCGGTCCTCGGCGACGACGAACGCGATCGCCTCCCCGACGTGGTTCACCTCGTCGCGGGCCAGCGCGAACTGGGTCCGCCCGTGGGTCAGCGCGGGGTGCGGGATGAGCACGGGCAGCGGCTCGGCCATCGGGCCGGTCAGGTCGTCGTGGGTGTAGACGGCGTGCACGCCCGGCACGTCGAGGACGCCGGACACGTCGATGTCGCGGATGCGGGCGTGTGCGTGCGGGGAGCGCAGCACCGCCGCGTGCAGCACGCCGGGGCCCGGGTCGACGTCGTCGACGTAGCGTCCGCCGCCGCGCAGGAACCGCTGGTCCTCGACCCGCTGGACGCGCTGGCCCATGAGCTTGGTGGTCACCGGGCGGCCCCGATCTCGGTACTGACCTCTGTGCTGATCTCTGTGCTGATCTGGGCGGCCCGCTCGACCGCCGTGACGATGTTCTGGTAGCCGGTGCAGCGGCAGAGGTTCCCGCCGATCATGTCGCGGGCCCGCTCCCGAGTGGGGCAGGGGTCGCGGCGTAGCCCGGCGGTGATCGTCGTCAGGAAGCCCGGGGTGCAGAAGCCGCACTGCAGGCCGTGGCACTCGGCGAAGGCCTGCTGCACCGGGGACAGCGACCCGTCCGGCTCGGTCAGGCCCTCGACGGTGGTGATCGCGCAGGACTGCGCGGCGACGGCGAGCATCAGGCAGGCCCGCGCGGGCTCGCCGTCGACCAGGATCGTGCAGGCCCCGCAGACCCCGTGCTCGCAACCGACGTGGGTGCCGGTCAGGCCGAGGTCGTGACGCAGCGCGTCGGACAGCAGCCGTCGCGCCGGTACCCGCAGGTCGTGGACGACGTCGTTCACCGTCAGCCGGATGTCGTGGAGCGTCTCGCTCATCGCCCGCCTCCCTGCGCGGTCGCGTTCCCGGTCGCCGCGGCCACGACCCGGTCGGTCAGGACCCGCACCAGCTGCCGCCGGTAGGCCGCGGTGGCGTGGATGTCGGTGGACGGGTCCAGGTGTTCGAGTGCGGCGTCGGCCCGGTCGGCCGGGGCGACACCGGTCAGGTCGACGACCACCGGGACGTCGCTCACCGACAGGTAGCCGACCCGGATCCGGTCGCCGTCGACGACCGCCGCCGCACCGACCAGGGCGTAGTCGCCGTGCCGGCGGGCGACCTCGTCGAAGGCGACGCCCGCGCCCGGCGGCAGGCCGGGGAAGAACGCCGACACGGCGATCTCGTCGGGCCCGACCGCCGACTCCAGCGGGCCGACGAACAGGTCCCGCGCCGGGATCGTCCGGCGCCCGGCGGGCCCCTCGACGTCGAGCGAGCCCTCCAGCAGCCGCAGCACGACCGGCATCTCGGCGGCGGCGTCGGCGTGCACGAGGGACCCGACGGTCGTGCCGCGGTTGCGGATCGTGGGGTGCGCGACGTGGGCCAGCGCGGCGGGCACCAGCGGCTGGACCCTGGCGAGCAGCGGTGACTCCAGGACCGCGGTGTGCCGGGCCAGCGCGCCGACCCGGACACCCCCGTCGACCTCGGTGATCGTGTCCAGGCCGGGTACGCCGTTGATGTCGACGACCAGGGTCGGTGCGGCCAGCCGCATGGACAGCAGCGGCACGAGGCTCTGTCCGCCGGCCATCACCTTCCCGTCCGGCGCCGCGAGCGCGGCGACGGCCCCGGCCAGATCGGTCGGGCGGACGTAGTCGAAGGGTGCGGGTTTCACGGGCTCTCCTTCGCCTCCCCGTCGTCGACGCGGGTCACCATCGTCCCGGCGGGCGTCCCGGACGGGTCGGGCGTCGCGGACCGCCGGTCGCGCAGCGCGACGGCGTGGAAGTAGATGATCACCAGGATCGTGCCGAGCGCGATGCCGCCCAGCTCGAACCCGTTGCCCAGGTCCAGCGCGACGCCGCCGATGCCGGCGACCATGCCCGCCGCGAGGCCGACGAGGTTGCGGGGCTCGCCGAAGTCGACCCCGTTCTCCACCCAGATCTTGGCGCCGACCAGCGCGATCATGCCGTAGAGCACGAGCGTGATGCCGCCGAGCACGCCGCCCGGGATCGCCGCGACCAGCACGCCGAACTTGGGGCACAGGCCGAGGAGGATCGCCACGGCGGCCGCGACGTAGTAGGCCGCGGTGGAGTACACCCGGGTGGCGCTCATGACGCCGATGTTCTCGGCGTAGGTCGTCGTCGGGGACCCGCCGAACAGGCTGGCCAGCGCGGTGGCGGCGCCGTCCGCGCCGAGCGCACGGCCCATGTAGGGGTCGAGGTCGTCGCCGGTCATCTCGGCGACCGCCTTGACGTGGCCCAGGTTCTCGGCGACCAGCGCGATGACACCGGGGAGCACGAGCAGCACGAACATCAGCGAGAAGCTGGGCGCGTGCACGACGGCCACGCCGTCCTTCAGGGTGCCGCTCGGCAGGCCGAACCAGGCGGCGTCGGCCAGGCCGTCGAAGGACACGCGGGAGTGCGGCTCCGGGGTGCAGTCCGCGCCGCCGCAGGAGGTGATCGGCCCGCTCAGGAGGTCGAGCAGCCAGGACAGCACGAACCCGAAGACGAGCGCGAGGAACACCGCGATCCGTCCCCAGAACCCGCGGAACAGCACCGCGGCGCAGACCAGGAACGTCGCGGTGAGCAGCGCGGTCCACTGGTCCACCGGCCAGTACACCGACGCGACGACCGGGGCCAGGTTGAAGCCGATCAGCATGACGACCGCGCCGGTCACCGCGGGCGGGAGCACCCGGTGCACGAGCCGGGCCCCGGCGAAGTGCACGAACACACCGATCGCGAGCAGCACCAGGCCGGAGACCATGATCGCGCCGGTCACGGCGGCGGAGTCACCGCCGGCCGCCCGGATCGCCGCGACACCGCCGACGAAGGCGGCGCTGGTGCCGAGGTAGCTCGGTACCAGGTTCTTGCAGACGACCAGGAACAGGATCGTGCACAGCCCGGAGAACAGGATCGCGAGGTTGGGGTCCAGCCCCATGACCACGGGGAACACGAAGGTCGCCCCGAACATCGCGACGACGTGCTGCACCCCCAGCCCGACCGTCTTCCCCCACGGGAGCCGCTGACGGGGCGCGACCGCCTCTCCCGGACCGGGATCGACCACTTCCCACCTGAACATCGACATGGCGATCCCTTCACTTCAGCGACCGGAGACCCGACTCAAGCTAATGAGACCCAGGTCGCACCTCGACGGCTACTACTGCCGATTGACCGGTCGATCCACTGGCACGAATTGATGACGCCAGCACGATGCATGCATGCGTCGGCGCTCCGGTTTCCGCCGGATGTCGGTCGCGTTCCCGCCCGGTCAGCCGCCGATGCGCAGCGCCTGCAGCGCCACCGCGACGTCGAGTCGCAGGTTAGGGTCCGTCGACAGCGGACCGAGCAGCCGTTCCAGCTTGGAGACCCGGTACCGCATCGTGTTGTAGTGGAAGAACTGCACCCGCGCCGCCTCGGCCACGTTGAAGTTCGTGTCCAGCAGGACCTGCAGGGTCTCCCGCAGCTCGGCGGCCTCGGTGGTGGCCTCGGCCAGCGGGCCCAGCGCGTCGCGGACGAACGAGTCCAGCTCCGCCGGGTCCGGCACGAGCGCGAGCAGCCGGTGCAGGCCGAGCTGGTCGAAGAAGGTCGTGCTGCCGCCGCCGGAGATGCGGCGGCCCACCTCGACCGCCCGCCGCGCCTGGGCGTAGGCGCCGGGCAGAGCGTCGAGGTCGGGCACCGGGCGGCTGACCCCGGCCGAGAACTGCCGCCGTCCGCCGCCCTTGTCCCCGGCGACGGCGGTGACGGCCCGCCGCACGATGTCGCGCCCGGGGGGTGACCCGGGGTCGGCATCGACCGGCAGCAGAGTCACGACCTCGGAGGAGAAGTCGACGGTGGGGATGCCGTCCCCCAGCCCGGAGCAGACCTGGCGCCACCCCGCCGAGAACCGCTTCTGCCAGGCGCGCCACTGCTCGGCGGGGACCCGTGCGTCGATCGGGTCGAGCTCGGCGGTCAGCACCACCATGGGGCGGCGCAGGTTCCAGCCGAAGGTGTCCGCGTGCTCGGCGACGTAGGCGGGGTCGGCGGTACGGCGCAGCAGCAGGTCCCGCAGGAAGTCGCCCTGGTACTTGGTCTCGACGGCGGTGACCGCCTCCTCGCGGGTGATCAGCAGCGCGGCCACCGCGGCGGCGCGCTCCAGCGCCTGCACGTCGTCCGGGGCGAGCCGGGCGGCCAGGCGCACGCAGACCAGCCGGGCGAGGTTCTGCCCGCCGGCCGCGACCCGCAGGGTGCGGGCCTCCCCGCCCGCGACCCGGACGCCGTCGATCCCCATCCGCTCCACGCGCAGCCGGCCCGTCGGGTCGACGAGCTCGTGCTCGGTCAGCATCCGGAGCTGGTCCTCCGACAGCGCCGACGCCCGCTCCCGGCCGTCGGTGGAGGTGACCGCGACGCCCACGTCGAGCACCCGCCCGACCTCGGCCGCGATCCCCGCGAGGTCCCCGCCCTCCAGCGCGATCCGGGTGAGCCCGGTGTGCAGCGCATCGAGCCGGGCCAGCGCCTCACGCGCCGGGATCTCCGGGTCCCCGCTCTCGTCCGTCAGCAACTGTTGCCGTCCCTTCGGGTGGAAGGTGGCACAAGTTAACATCGGTCGGCGCGCCTGCCCAGGCTAGTTTCGGATCCGTGATCGGAGTCAGCGCACCCGTCCGGGTCCGCGACCTGCTGCGGCGGGCCGCGGACGGACCGGTCCGGGTCGTGCACCGCGGGCCCGATGCCGTCTACCTCGCCGTCCACGACGACGACGGCCGCGAGGCCTGCGTCGGCGTCCTCGGCGCGGACGCGGTGGCAGTGCCCTGCGGCCTGCGGTCCCGGCTCCCCGTGCTCGCCGTCGGCACGGCCGCCGTGCGCGGCGGGGTCCTGCACCTCGACGCCGAGCCGGTCGCCGTCCGGCGGCTGGTCGACACCCGGGTCCCCGCGCGGTCCCCGCTGCGCCGCACCGGGCTCCGGCCGGCCCCCGGCCTGCCGGCCGCGGTGACACCGGCCGCCGTCGCCGGGCTCGTCGGACGCGGCGAGGGCCTCACCCCGCTCGGAGACGACGTCCTGTGCGGCTGGCTCGCCCTGCACCGGGCCGCCGGCGCCCCCACCCCGGGGGTGGACGCCGCCGTCCGGGCCCACCTGCACCGCACCACGCTGCTGTCCGCCGAGCTCCTGCGGTGCGCACTGCGCGGTGAGGTCGTACCCCAGTTCGCCGCGCTGGTCACCGCCCTCGGCACGCCGGCCGAGCCCGCGGCGCTGGCCGCGCTCACCGCCGTCGGGCACACCTCCGGGGCCGCGATGGTCCACGGCGCCGCGCTCGCCCTGTCCGCCCTGCACACCGAAGGAGTCGCCGCATGACGACGACACACGTCGAGGTCCGGCCCGGCGCCTACGCCGACTCGGTCACCCTGCTCCGGGTCAGCCGCACCGCCCAGCAGCTCGACGGGGTGGTCGCCGCGCAGGTCGCCATGGCCACCCCGCTCAACATCGAGGTCCTGACCGGCATGGGGTTCACCGTCCCCGCCGGGACCGGCGCCAACGACCTGGTCGTCGCCCTGCGGCTGACCGGCGACGACGCGCTGTCCGCCGCCGTGGCCGGTGTCGACCGGGCCCTCGCCGAGGCGAACCGCCCGGCGCCGGGCGGCGGGGAGGGCGGCACCGTCGCACCGCCGCGCACCACCGCCACCGCGCTGGACCGGGCACCGGGCGCGGTCGTGCTCGTCTCGGTGCCCGGGCCCCACGCCACCGTCGAGGCGATGGACGCCCTCGACGCCGGCAGCGACGTCATGATCTTCAGCGACAACGTGCCGGTGGAGCAGGAGGTGGCGCTCAAGCGGGCCGCCGCCGAGCGGTCCCTGCTGGTCATGGGCCCCGACTGCGGGACGGCCGTGCTGGACGGGCTCGGCCTGGGGTTCGCGAACACCGTGGAGCCCGGCCCGGTGGGGATCGTCGCCGCGTCCGGGACCGGGTGCCAGCAGGTGATGGCGCTGCTCGACCACGCCGGGGTCGGCGTGCACGCCGCGCTCGGCGTCGGCGGACGGGACCTGTCCGCGGCGGTCGGCGGCCTCGCCACCCGGGAGGCCCTGCGCCGCCTCGACGCCGACCCGGCCGTCGAGCTGATCGTGCTGGTGTCCAAGCCGCCCGCGGCCGAGGTCGCCGAGGAGATCGACCGGGTGGTCGCGACGCTCGCGACACCGGTCGAGTACGCGCTGCTCGGGCCGGGCAGGCCCGACCTGACCGCGGCGACCGAGGCCGTCCTGGCCCGGCTGGGCCGCCCCGTCCCGGACTGGCCGGTGCACGGCACCGCGCGCCCGGCGAACGGGGGTCACCTGCTGCGCGGGCTGTTCGTCGGCGGCACCCTCGCGACCGAGGCCGCCCAGGTCGCGGGCGCGGAGGCGGCCGGGGCCGGGCACACCTTCGTCGACTTCGGCGACGACGACTGGACCCGCGGCCGCGCCCACCCGATGATCGACCCGACGGTGCGCCTGGAGCACCTCGCGGCGGCGCTGGCCGACCCGGGGACCGCCGTCGTCCTGCTCGACCTGGTGCTGGGACACGGCGCCGAGCCGGACCCGGTCTCCGTGCTGGCCCCCGCGATCGCCGGGGCCCGGGTACCGGTCGTGGTCTCCGTCGTCGGGACCGCCGCCGACCCGCAGGGCCTGTCCGCCCAGATCGACGCGCTGGTCGACGCCGGTGCCGAGGTCCACCTCTCGCACGCCCGCGCCACCCGCCGGGCACTCGCACTCCTCCCCGCCGACGCGACGATCGGAGCCGCTCGATGACCGTCCCCCCGCTGGTGAGCACCGGCACCGACCTGCTCGCCGACGCCGCCGCCGACCAGGCCGTCCCGGTCACCCGGGTCGACTGGCGCCCGCCGATGGACGGCACCGCGGCCGATCTCGCGACCGTCGCCACCGACCCGCTGCGCCGGACGGCGAACGAGCGCGCACTGGCCGCGATGCTCGACGTCACCGCGACGCTCGTCGACGTGGCCCCGGCCTCGGAGGTCCTCGGCCTCGCCCCGGGCGAGTTCCTGCACGCCGGGCCGCCGATCACCTGGGAACGTGCGTCCGGCCCGCTCCGCGGTGCCCTGATGGGCGGCGCGGCGCTGGAGGGCCTGGTCACCGACCCGGAGGACGCGGAGGCGCTGTTCGCGTCCGGCTCCTCGGTGTCGCTGGAGCCGTGCCACCACCGGGGGACGGTCGGCCCGATGGCCGGCGTCGTCACCCCGGGCATGTGGATGTTCGTGCTGGAGGACGCGGCCACCGGCCGTCGCACCCACTGCTCGCTCAACGAGGGCCTGGGCAAGGTCCTGCGCTACGGCGCGTACGGCCCGGAGGTCATCCGGCGGCTGCGCTGGATGGGCGACGTGCTGGGCCCACTGCTGCGTGGTGCCGTCCGGGCCCGGCGGGACGCGGGCGAGCCGGTCGACGTGACCGGGGTGCTCACCCAGATGCTGCAGATGGGCGACGAGGCGCACAACCGCAACCGGGCGGGGACCCTGATGCTCCTGCGGGACCTGGGCCCGGACCTCGTCGCGACGGCGGCCGCCGCGGGTGTCCCGAGCACCGACGTCGCGGAGGCGCTGCGGTTCGTCGGCGGCAACGACCACTTCTTCCTGAACCTCGCCATGCCCGCGTGCAAGCTGGCCCTGGACGCCGCCCGGGACGTCGAGGGCTCCACCATGGTGGTGGCGATGGCGCGCAACGGGACCGACTTCGGGATCCAGGTCTCCGGCACCGGCGACGAGTGGTTCACCGGCCCGGCCCAGCTGGCCGACGGCCTGTTCCTGGGCGACTACGGCCCGGCCGACGCCAACCCCGACATCGGCGACTCGGCCATCACCGAGACGGCCGGGATCGGGGGCTTCGCCATGGCCACCGCCCCGGCGATCGTGCGGTTCGTCGGCGGGACCGTGCCGGACGCACTGGCGACCACCCGCCGGATGCGCGAGATCACGCTCGGGGAGAGCCGGCGGTGGACCGTCCCGGTGCTGGAATTCGCCGGGGTCCCCAGCGGCATCGACGTCACCCGGGTCTGCCGGACGGGCATCCTCCCGCAGATCAACACCGGGATGGCCGGGCGCGTCGCGGGCGTCGGGCAGGTCGGGGCGGGGCTCGTCACCCCGCCGGCCGGGATCTTCCCGAAGGCGCTCGCCCGGCTGGCGGAGCGGACGGTCCTCAGACGCGGCGCAGCAGCCTGACCACGACCGTGGTGATGATCAGCCACAGGATCGCCGCGACGCCGTAGTTGAGCGTGACGGCCATCTTCGGCTGGGCCGGGGTGAACAGGTCACCGAGCCCGAGGTTCAGCTGGGCCGCCCAGGAGGACACGAACTCGGTGAGGAAGTTCGCCGGGTTGGCGTCGAGCAGGGTCAGCACGATGTGCGCGACCAGGATGGCCACGATCACCAGGCCCACGATCCGCACGATCGTCGCGATGATCCCCATGCCCTGCCGCACGGTCGTACCCACGGTTGCCGCCATCACAAACCCCTTCGTCACGGACGGCGTCATGGTTGCACCGTCGCACCCTCACTGCCCTTCCAACGAGGGGAAACGCCCCTGGTTGTGATCACTTCGTTGCGAGCCGGGGCTCGGGGGCCGGGTTCGACCGTGCGGGTGGCGACTTGCCGCGCAACGGGGGTTCGGGTCTACGGTAGGAGGCATGGCGCGCCTGCTCCTTCGCCGCCGCGGCGGGGTCTGAACCGACCGGCCCCTCGTCGCGGGGTTTCGCGTGTCCGCCGGTCGCCACGACGGCACGACGACGGAGCATTCCCGTGACCACCTCTCCCGACGCCTACGAAGCCCGCGCCCGCAGCAACGTCCGCACCCCCGAGGGCGCGCCGCACGCGGCCCAGCCCGCCTGGAACCGCCAGCGCGGCTCGCAGATGCCGGTCCACCGGTACAAGCCCTTCCATCAGCTGGTCGAGCCGGTCTCGCTGCCCGACCGCACCTGGCCGGACAAGGTCATCGACACCGCGCCGCTGTGGTGCGCGGTCGACCTGCGTGACGGCAACCAGGCGCTGATCGACCCGATGAGCCCGCTGCGCAAGCGGCGCATGTTCGACCTGCTGGTACGCATGGGCTACAAGCAGATCGAGGTCGGCTTCCCGGCGGCGAGCCAGACCGACTTCGACTTCGTCCGCGAGATCATCGAGCAGGGCGCGATCCCGGAGGACGTGCAGATCCAGGTCCTGACCCAGGCCCGCCCGGAGCTGATCCAGCGGACCTTCGAGGCCTGCGAGGGCGCGCACTCGGCGATCGTCCACCTCTACAACTCGACGTCGATCCTGCAGCGCCGGGTCGTCTTCCGCTCCGACCGCGCGGGCATCACCAAGATCGCCACCGACGGCGCGGAGGAGGTCAGCAAGTTCGCCGAGAAGTACCCGGCGACCGACTGGACCTTCCAGTACTCGCCGGAGTCCTACACCGGCACCGAGCTGGAGTACGCCGTCGAGATCACCAACGCGGTGAGCGCGATCTGGCAGCCGACGCCCGAGCACCCGATGATCGTCAACCTGCCGGCGACGGTCGAGATGGCGACGCCGAACGTCTACGCGGACTCCATCGAGTGGATGCACCGCAACCTGGCCCGCCGCGACTCGCTGGTGCTGTCGCTGCACCCGCACAACGACCGCGGCACCGGCATCGCCGCCGCCGAGCTGGGCTACCAGGCCGGTGCCGACCGGATCGAGGGCTGCCTGTTCGGCAACGGCGAGCGCACCGGCAACGTCGACCTGGTCGCGCTGGGCATGAACATGTTCACCCAGGGCATCGACCCGCAGATCGACTTCTCCGACATCGACGAGGTCCGGCGCACCGTCGAGTACTGCAACCAGCTGCCGGTGCACGAGCGCCACCCGTGGGGCGGCGACCTGGTCTACACCGCGTTCTCCGGCTCCCACCAGGACGCGATCAACAAGGGCTTCGCCGCGATGGAGGCCGACGCCGCGGAGGCCGGGCACCCGGTCGCCGACCACACCTGGGAGGTCCCGTACCTGCCGGTGGACCCGAAGGACATCGGCCGCACCTACGAGGCCGTCATCCGGGTCAACAGCCAGTCCGGCAAGGGCGGCATCGCCTACATCATGAAGACCGAGCACCAGCTCGACCTGCCGCGCCGGCTGCAGATCGAGTTCAGCCACGTCATCCAGGCCTTCACCGACACCGAGGGCGGCGAGGTCGAGCCCAAGGCCATGCGCGACGCGTTCGACGTCGAGTACCTGGGCCGCGAGACCCCGCTCAAGCTGGTGCGCCACCGCATCCACAGCGACGGCGAGGGCCGCGACGAGATCGTCGCGACCGTGCGCGTCGAGTCCGACCTCCACGAGATCGCCGGCTCCGGCAACGGGCCGATCGCGGCGTTCGTCGACGCGCTGGCCGGGATCGGGTTCGACGTGCGGGTACTCGACTACCACGAGCACGCGATGGGCGGCGGTGACGACGCCCGCGCCGCGGCCTACGTCGAGTGCGCCGTCGAGGAGAAAGTGTTCTGGGGCGTCGGGATCGACAGCTCGATCACCAGCGCCAGCCTCAAGGGCGTCGTGAGCGCGATCAACCGCGCCCTGCGCTGACCGCTCCGGCCCGGCCCGCCCGCGTCGTGCGGGCGGGCCGGGGACCGGGTCAGCGGCCGATCGCGTCGCCGAGGGTGATCTGCTGGTCGGGGACCTCCGGGCCGCTGCCCGGGCCGACGGCGGCGTCGGCCTCCTCCGCGGTCACCTCGTGCGGGGTGATCCGCCCGTCGCGGACGGCCTCGGCGTGGTGGCAGGCGACCCGGTGCCCCGAGGTGTCGCCGTCGAGCACGCGCAGCTGCGGGCGCTCGGTGGAGCACCGGTCGTCCTGGCGCCACGGGCAGCGGGTGTGGAAGCGGCACCCGGACGGCGGCGCGGCGGGCGAGGGCAGGTCCCCGGACAGCAGGATCCGCTCGCGGGTGTCCTCCACGGTCGGGTCCGGCTGGGGCACCGCCGAGAGCAGGGCCCGGGTGTAGGGGTGCAGCGGACCGTCGTAGAGCGCGCGGGCGGGCGCCTCCTCCACGATCGACCCGAGGTACATCACCCCGACCCGGTCCGAGACGTGCCGCACGACGGCCAGGTCGTGCGCGATCACCAGGTAGGTCAGGCCGAGCTCGCGCTGCAGCGAGCGCAGCAGGTTGAGCACCTGGGCCTGCACCGACACGTCCAGCGCCGAGACCGGCTCGTCGGCGACGACGAGGTCGGGCTCCACGCACAGCGCCCGGGCGATCCCGATGCGCTGACGCTGCCCGCCGGAGAACTCGTGCGGGTAGCGGCGCAGCGCGGACTCCGGCAGCCCGACCGCGCGCATGAGCTCGGCGAGCCGGTCCGGACCGGCCTCGATCCCGTGCGCGGCCAGGCCCTCGCGCAGCAGCGACCCGACCGACTGCCGCGGGTCCAGGCTGGACATCGGGTCCTGGAACACCATCTGGAACCGTCGGCGCATCCGGCGCAGCGGCTCCCCCTTCAGCGCGGCGACGTCGGTGCCGTCGAAGGACACCGTGCCCGCGGTCGGCTCGGTGAGCTTGAGGATCGCCCGCCCGAGGGTCGACTTGCCGCAGCCGGACTCGCCGACCAGGCCGTAGGTCTCGCCGCGCTCGATCCGCAGCGAGACGCCGTCGACGGCCCGGACGTGCCCGACGGTGCGCTGCACCAGCACACCCCGGGTGATCGGGAAGTGGACCTGCAGGTCCTCGACCTCCAGCAGGGGGCTCATGCCGTCGCTCCGATCGGCTCGGGGTTGTGGCAGCGCAGCAGCCGACCCGCCTCGTCGTCGGCCACCGGGGTGACCGAGGTGCAGGTCTCCAGCGCCCGCGGGCAGCGCGGCGCGAACGCGCAGGCGTGGTCCCAGGGCAGGTTGTCCGACACCGACCCGGTGATCGCGGGCAGCTCCGCGGCGGGGTCGGAGTCCAGCCGGGGGATCGACCGGATGAGTCCCGAGGTGTACGGGTGGCGCGGGCCCCCGAACAGGGCGTGCCGCTCCGCGCGTTCCACGACCCGGCCGCCGTAGAGGACGTTGACCCGGTCGCAGAGCCCCGCGACGACGCCCAGGTCGTGCGTGATCATGATCAGTGCCGTTCCCGTCTCGGCGACGAGCTCGCGCAGCAGCTCCAGGATCTGGGCCTGGATGGTGACGTCGAGGGCGGTGGTCGGCTCGTCGGCGATGAGCAGCTTCGGCCGGCAGGCGAGCGCGATCGCGATCAGCGCACGCTGGCGCATCCCGCCCGACATCTGGTGCGGGTAGGCCGACACGCGTCGTGCCGGGTCGGGGATGCCGACCCGCTCCAGCAGGGAGACGGCCTCCGTGCGGGCCTCGTCCTTGCTCATCCCGCGGTGCCGGGTGAGCGCCTCGGTGATCTGGACACCCACCGGGACGACCGGGTTCAGCGACGAGAGCGGGTCCTGGAAGACCATCCCGATGTCGCGGCCGCGCCGCTCGCGCAGCTCGGCGTCGGACAGGGTGAGCAGGTCGACGGACTCGTCCCCGGAGGAGAACAGCACCGAGCCGCCCACCCGGGGGGTGCGGCCCGGCAGCAGCCCCATGATCGCCAGGGAGGTCACGGACTTGCCGCAGCCGGACTCGCCGACCAGGCCGACGACCTCGCCGGGGCGGACGTCGAACGACACCCCGTCGACGGCGACGACGTCGGCCTCACCCCGCCGCACGAAGCGCACGGACAGGTCCTGGACCTGCAACAACGGGTTCATCGGAGGTGTGGTCATCGCCGGCCTTTCGGGTCGATGGCCTCGCGCAGCGACTCGCCGAGCAGCGTGAACCCGAGCGCGACGACGATGATCGCGATCGCCGGGTAGACCGCCAGCCCGGGCCGGACGTCGAGGTAGGGCTGCGCGGAGGCGAGCATCAGGCCCCACTCGGCGCGGGCCGGGTCGGCGTCGCCGAGGCCGAGGAAGGACAGCGCGGCCGCGTCGAGGATCGCCGTCGCCAGGGTCAGCGTGGCCTGCACGATCACCGGGCCGATCGCGTTGGGCAGCATGTGCCGCAGCACGACCGCCCGTCGCCTCACGCCGAGCGCGGTGGCCGCGAGGACGTGGTCGGAGTCGCGCTGGGCGAGCATCGACCCGCGCAGCAGCCGCGCGAAGATCGGCACGTTCACCAGCGCGACGGCGATGATGACCGTCGTCTGGCTGGGCCGGGCGGCCAGCGCCGCGACCGAGATCGCGAGCAGCAGCGACGGGATCGACAGCAGCACGTCGGTGACGCGCATGAGGACGGTGTCGATCCAGCCGCCGAACGCGCCGGCGAGCACACCGATGACCAGGCCAGCCGCGAGCCCGAACACGGTCGCGAGCACGCCGACGAGCAGGGTCTGGCGCGACGCCAGGATCATCCGGGAGAACTCGTCGCGGCCGTTCTGGTCGCTGCCGAGCAGGAAGCCGGGCTGCGGCCCGGGGATCGAGCCGGGGCGCAGCTGGTCGAGCAGCTGCGGGAACGCCTGGGCCGGGTCGTGCGGGGCCAGCAGCGGCGCGAACACCGAGACCAGCACGAACAGCCCGATGATCACCGCCCCGACGATCGCGGTGGGGCTGCGGCGCAGCCGGCGCAGCGCGTCCGCGGACAGGCTGCGGCCGGCGGTGTCGTCGATCCGGTCCTTCCGCCGCTGCGCCCAGGTGGTCGGTGCGCTCATCGCAGCCTCACCCTCGGGTCGATCACGGCGTAGGACAGGTCGACGAGCAGGTTGACCAGCACGTAGATCAGCGCGCCGAGCAGCACCACGGCCTGCAGCCGCGGGTAGTCGCGGCGCTCGATGCCCTCGGCGATCAGGGTGCCGATGCCGGGCCGGTTGAACACCTTCTCGGTCAGCACCGCGCCGGCGAGGAGCAGGCCGGTCTGCAGGCCGATCGTCGTGGAGACCGGCAGCAGCGCGTTGCGCAGGACGTGCCGGCCGCGGACGGTGCCCGGCGCGAGGCCCTTGGCGTTGGCGGTGCGGACGAAGTCGGACTCCAGCACGTCGAGCACCGACGCCCGGGTGATCCGCACGATGACGGCGAGCGGGATCGTCGCCAGCGTGACGGCCGGCAGCACGAGGTGCAGCAGCGAGTCCCAGCTGGCATCGAACTCGCGGGTCAGCAGGCCGTCGAGGGTGGGGAAGCCGGTGACCGAGGTGGCGTCGATGCCGGTCGACTGCAGCCCGGACGGCGGGAACAGGCCGAGGTCGACGGCCAGGAACTGCTTGAGCACGTAGCCGAGGAAGAACACCGGTACGGCGACGCCGACCAGCGTCCCGACGATGGTCAGGTTGTCCCAGATCCCGCCGCGGTGGCGGGCGGCGAGGTAGCCGAGCGGGATCCCGAGGGCGACGGCGAGCAGCAGCGCCGACAGGGACAGCTCGATCGTCCCCGGCAGCGCCCGGCCGAGCTCGGTGATCACCGGGTCGCCGGTGACGAGGGAGGCGCCGAAGTCGCCGGTCAGCGCCCGGCCGAGGTAGTGCAGGTACTGGATCGGGATGGGCTGGTCCAAGCCCAGTGTCTTGTTCAGTGCCGCGATCGACTCCGGGGTCGCCTTGTCTCCGAGCAGCGCACCGGCCGGTCCGCCGGGCAGCGACCGCAGCCAGGCGAACAACAGGACGGACAGGATGAGCAGCGTCGGGACGACCTGGAGCAGGCGGCGCGCGACGAAGCGCAGCATGCGTGGATGTCCTCAGTGGTGGGAGGCGGGACACGCGACCGGGCGCCGCGGGATCTCCGCGGCGCCCGGGGCACGGTCAGTTCTTGCTGACGGAGACGAAGCGCTCGTCGGTCAGCGGCGACGGGATCACGCCCTGCACGTTCGGTCCGACGACGATCGCCGGGCCGGTGGTCAGGATCGGCACGGCCGGCAGGTACTTGGCCATGATGTCCTTGTTCGCCTGCTGGTACGCGGCGGCGTGACCGGCCGGGTCCGGGATGGCGTCGGCCTTGGCCAGCTCGGCGAACATCGCCGGGTCCTGCGCCCCGAACTCGGCCTTCTCCCGGCCGAAGAACGTGCCGACGAAGTTGCCGGCGTCGTTGTAGTCACCGGTCCAGCCGAGCATGTGCAGGTCGTGCTTGCCGGCCTTCTGGACGTCGTCCTTGTAGCCGCCGTTCCACGGCCGCGCGACCGGGTTGACCGTGATGCCGACGGCCTTCAGGTTCGCCGACATCGCCGAGAACAGGTCCGCCGGGTTCGGCATGTAGGGCCGGGTGATCTCGGTCGGGTAGTAGAAGTTCAGCGTCAGGTTCTGCGCGCCGGCCTCGGCGAGCAGCTGCTTGGCCTTCTCCGGGTCGTACGGGTACTGGGTGACGTCGTCGGCGTAGCCCGCGACGGTCGGCGGCACGAACTCCTTCGCGACGGCGGAGCCCTCCGGCATCTTGGTGCGGACCAGCGACTCGCGGTCGATCGCGTAGGCGAGCGCCTGGCGGACCCGCAGGTCCTTGAGCTTCGGGTTGTTCTTGGTGTTGATGCCCATGTAGAGCAGCGAGAACGGCTGGCGGATCAGCACCTGGTCGCCCTGGTCCTTCAGGGTCTGGTAGTCCGCCGGGGACGGGTAGTCGTAGCCGTCGATGGTGCCGGCGGCCAGCTCCTGCTTGCGGGCGTTCTCGTCCGGGATGATCTTGAAGATGAGCCGGTCGAGCTTGGCCTTCTCGCCCCAGTACTGGTCGTTGCGGACCAGGGTGATCGTGTTGTTCGCCTTGTCGAAGCTCTCGAACTTGAACGGCCCGGTGCCCGTCGGGTGCTCGTTCGCGTAGGCGGGGTAGGTGAAGGAGTCACCGCTCTGGGTGACGGCGTCGGCGTCGTACTGCTTGAGCGCCGCCGGGCTGGAGATCGAGAACGACGTGAGGCCGAAGGCGGCCGGGAACGCGCCCTTGAACTTGTTCAGCGCCAGGACGGCGGTGTTCGGGCTCTGCGCCGTGCAGGACTTGTAGAGCGGGGTACCCGAGGCGTCGCCCTCGTTCTTGGCGAAGCCCTCGAAGACGTCGCCGTAGTAGATCATCTGGCTCTGCGCCGCGGCGCCCTTCATGGTGAACCAGCGGTCGAAGTTCGCGCAGACCGCGGTCGCGTCGAGCGGCGTGCCGTCGTGGAACGTGACGCCCTCGCGGAGGGTGAACGTCCAGGTCTTGCCGTCCGGGGTGGACTTCCACTCGGTGGCCAGGCCGGGCTCGAGCTCGGTGGTCCCGGGCTTGTAGGTGATCAGCGTGTCGAACATCTGCCGGGCCGGGCGGAAGCTCTCGCCGTCGTCGTTGAAGATCGGGTCGAAGTTCTTCGGCGCACCCGCGGCGCCGAACACGAACGTCCCCCCGGCGGCGTCGCCACCCGCTCCGCGCTCCGAGCTCGCGCAGGCGGTCATGCCCACTGCGAGCACGCCCGCCATGACCGCCGTCATCCACCGTCTGCGCATTCCGGTCCCCTCGTCGGCAGAGGCGTCCACCCGATGTGTGCGTGAGGACACCTGATGACGGGGAAACCTATAGCGGTCCGTTACCAACCGGTAGACCCTTGCGTCACGATAGTGCTACGAACTGGTACGCACGTCCCGTTCGTCCGGGCCGTCGTCGACGGCCGACCGGTGCGCGTCCCGGTGGGCCGACACCGCGGCCCGCGAGGCGTCCTCGTCGAGCGCGGCGGCCCGGACCTCGTCGAAGACCTCGCGGTAGGTGCGCAGGTCGGCGGGCGACTCCAGGAACGACTCCCCCGCGTGCCCCTCGGTGTGGACGACGTCGGGGCCGAGCTCGTCGGGGACGGTCAGGATCGCGAAGCGGCCGGCGTGCGCCCGCTGCGGCCCGGCGCCGAACGGGAGCACGCGCAGCGTCACGTCGGGCAGGCCCGACAGCGTGAGCAGCCGGTCGAGCTGCTCGGCCATCACCGCGGGGCCGCCGGTCGCGCGGGTGAGTACGGCCTCGTCGACGACGGCGTCGAGCACCAGCGGCGGCGTCGCGGTGAGCGCCTCGTGGCGACGTCCGCGCAGCCGCACGAGCTGGTCGATCTCCCAGTCCGGGCGCCCCGGGAGCCGGGCACGCAGCGCGGCGTGCGCGTAGGCGGGCGTCTGGAGCAGCCCGTGCAGCACGGTCAGGTCGAACGCGGCGACGGCGGTCGCGTCGGACTCGGCGGCGGCGTAGCGCCCCGGCGACGGCAGGAAGTGCGGGTCGCTGCGCAGGCCCTCGGTGAACGGCTCCCACCAGCCGCGGGTGCGGCTCTCGGTGACCAGCCGCTCGAGCATCTCCGCCTCGACCCCGGCGACCCCGCCGTAGACCTCGACCAGCGCGGCGACGTCGGCCGGGCGCGGCACCCCCTTGCCGTTCTCCAGCCTGCTGATCTTCGACGTCGAGCAGCCCACGCCGCCCGCGGCGTCCTCCAGCTTCAGACCGGCGTTGACGCGCAGCCTGCGCAGCTCGGCACCCAGCCGTCGTCGCGCGCCGGTCGGCTCCTGCTCCACCTCGCGCCCCCTCCGTGGCCCCGCCGTGCAATCTACAGTTCTGTGCAATTCCCTGTGCCTGCAATTGCACGGAGGCGCATCGTCGTGCATCCTGGAGTCACCCGGACGTGACGGCAGACACACCGACCGTGGCGACCGGGGACCACGGACCGACCGCGACACACGAAGGGAGATTGACATGATCCGCAGGACGCAGGTGCCGCACACAGGCACGCACCACAGCGCCCGTACCGGGCGGTGGTCGCCGTGATCGCGCTGGTGGCGGTGGCCCTGGCGGGGCTGGCCACGCTGGTCGTCTCGGCGATCGTGATCGGGGTGACCGACCGGCGCCAGAGCGAGGCGTGGCGCAGGATCGCCGAGCAGCGACGCCGGGAGTGGGAGCGCAGGCAGCGCCAGCTCCACGGCCGGCCGCACCACGTGGACGCGTGGGGCGACGAGGATTCCGACTGACACCACTGTCGGGACCCACCAGGAAGGACGGCGCAGCGGCGGGGGGTTGCTGCGCCGGGTGGCCGGTCACGACCGGGGCGACGCGCCCGGGGCGGACCGGCCCGTTCTGTGTCCGGGGCCTAGAGGGCCCGCCGGCCGGCGAGCGCGCGGCCGAGGGTCATCTCGTCGGCGAACTCCAGGTCGCCGCCCATCGGCAGGCCGGACGCGAGCCGCGTGACGCTCAGGCCCGGGAAGTCGCGCAGCAGCCGGACCAGGTAGGTCGCGGTCGCCTCGCCCTCGGTGTTGGGGTCGGTCGCGATGATGACCTCGGAGATCTCGGTCTCGTCGGTCGCCGGACCGGTGCCGCCGAGGCGGGCGAGCAGCTCGCGGATCCGCAGCGTGTCCGGGCCGATCCCGGCCAGCGGGTCGAGCGCGCCGCCGAGCACGTGGTAGCGCCCCTTGAACTCCCGGGTCCGCTCGACGGCCAGGACGTCCTTGGGCTCCTCGACCACGCACACCAGCGTCGGGTCGCGTCGCGCGTCGGAGCAGTAGCGGCAGCGGGTGTCCGACGCGACGTTGCCGCACACGTCGCAGAACGCGACGCCCTGCTTGACCGTCTGCAGGACCTCCTGGAGCCGGTTGATGTCGGCCGGGTCCGCGGCGAGCAGGTGGAACGCGATGCGCTGGGCGCTCTTCGGACCGACCCCGGGCAGGCGTCCCAGCTCGTCGATCAGGTCCTGGACCGGTCCTTCGAACACCTCAGGCGCCCGGGAGGCCCAGGCCGCCCATGTCGAGACCGCCGGCGAGCGGACCCATCTTCTCCTGCTGCAGCTCCTGCGCACGGCGGACTGCGTCGGCGAGCGCGCCGGCGACGAGGTCCTGCAGGGTCTCGACGTCCTCCGGGTCCACGACCTTCGGGTCGATCCGCACCGAGCGCGGCTCCAGCCCCGCGGTGACGGTGACCTCGACCAGCCCGTTCCCGGCCTGGCCGGTGACCTCGGCGGTCGCGAGCTCGGCCTGGGCCTGCTGGAGCTGCTGCTGCATCTTCTGGGCCTGCTGCAGGATCATCTGCATGTCGGGCTGACCGGGTTGCACGCGTACCCCTCGCTGTCGGGTCCGGCTCGCGCGATCGGGGGCTTCCCCGGCGCGACCGGCGCGGACGTGTCCTTCTCCCAGGGTAGACGTGTCAGGCTGACCGACCGTGCGCGCCCTGATCCGTTCCGCCACAGCCGTCCTCCCGGCCGTCGTCGCGCTGCTGTGCGCCGGCTGCGGCGCAGCGGCACCGGCCCCGCCCTCGGTCGACGCGACCCCGGTGCCGGCCGCGACGACCCGCTCGCTGCCCACCACCCCGGCGCCGGTCCCCGCCCCCGTCGTGCTGCTCGACCCCGGGCACAACGGCGGCAACGCCGCGGACCCGGCCGCGGTGAACCGGCCGGTCCCCGACGGGCGCGGCGGGACCAAACCGTGCAACACGACCGGCACGTCCACGAACGCCGGCTACGCCGAGCACACCTTCACCTGGGACCTGGCCGGGCGGCTGCGGTCCCGGCTGGAGGCCGCCGGTGTGCGGGTGGTGCTCACCCGCCCCGGCGACGACGGCGTCGGCCCCTGCGTCGACGCCCGCGGGGCGGCGGGCGGCCGGGCCGGTGCGGCGCTGGCCGTGTCACTGCACGCGGACGGCGCGGCGGCCTCGGCCCGAGGGTTCCACGTCGCCTACGCCGAGCCCGCGGTGCACGGGACCGGACCGGCGTCGCTGCGCCTGGCCACCGGGCTGCGGGACGCGCTGCGCTCGGCCGGGTTCGCCCCGGCCGGCTACATCGGCCGCGACGGGCTCGACGGCCGCGAGGACCTGGCCGGCCTGAACACCTCGACCGTGCCGACCGCGCTGGTGGAGGCGGGCAACATGCGCAACGCCGGCGACGCCGCCGTGCTCACCGACCCAGCCGGGCGGGACCGGATCGCGGCGGCGGTGGCCACGGCGGTGCTGGCGCAGCTGCGCCGCTGACCACCCGCGACCCGGCCACCCCGCTCGGGCCGGGAGTCAGCGCGGGTCGATCGCGCGTGCCCCCAGGTGCGAGGTGAGGATCTCCAGCGCGGCGGCCTCGGGGTCGCGACGGGCACCCGGTGACGCCGCCTCGGCCGCGGCCTCGGCGAGCATGTCCTCCTCCTCGGCGGCCTGGTTCCGTACCGGGGCGGGTCGTGCACCCGGACCGTCGCCCCCCTGCGGTCCGGCATCACGAGGGTCCGGCGGTGCGTCCTCCGGCGGCGGCTCCGGCGGCAGCGGGACGTCGGAGTCCCCCGCGGGACGGCGGGTGGGCCGCCCGCCCTGCTCGCGCTGCGGGGCGTCGCGCTGGGAGGGGCGCTGCGGCACCGCCCGCTGCGCGCGTTCCGGTGTGGCGGCGCGACGCGCGGTCGCGGCCTCCCCGGTGTCGCAGTGGACCCGCCACTGGACCCCGAGGACGGCGCGCAGCGCATCGGCGATCACGTCGGTGTTGCGCGCCTCGGACAGCCGGCGGGCCAGCGGCGGGGCGCCGATCGCGAGGACCAGGGTGTCGCCGTCGACCGCCCGGACGGTGGCGTTGACCAGCAGCGCCTCGGTGCTGCGGCTGCGCTGGCGGACGGCGGCGAGGATCTCCGGCCAGACCCGGCGGACCGCCGTCGCGTCCAGCGACGACGCCGACGACACCGGCTGCGCCGACTCCGGCGGTACGGCGTCGGCGGGGGCGCCGTCGCGGGGCGGGGCGGGGCGACGGGGTGGGGCCTCCTGCGCGGCGGGCTCCTCGGCCCCGCCCGCTCCCGGCCCGTCCGCCGGTCGACCGTCCGCCGCCGGACCGTCCTCCCCGCTTCCGTCCGCCCGACGACCGCCCGCGCCCGGGCCGTCCTCCGGGGCCGGGCCGGCGGTCGCCGGAGCGCGTTCCGCGGAACGCTCCGCACCGGACTCCGTACCGGCGGAGGGAGCAGCGGGCCTGCCCGGGGACGCCGCCTCCGTCGCGGGCCCGCCCGGTCCGCATGGTCCGGTCGCCTCCTCGGCGTGGGGTGCCGGGGCGCCCGCCGGACGGTTTGACGCGGGGCCACGCCCGGAGGCCTCACCGCCCCGGTCCTGGGCGTCGCCGTCCCCGTCCTGGGGGCCGCCGCCCTGGTGCGCGCCGGGGGCTGCGGCCGGGGCGGTGGCCGTGGCCCGGCCGTCGTCGTCGCGTTCCGCGGAACGCGCCGCGCCCGCCTCCGACCGGGTCTGCTCGGGCTCCGGGGCGGCGGGTGCCGGGGCCGCGGCGTCCGGTGCGGGCTCGGCGGGCCGGGACGGTGCCGGGGCGGGCACGGCCATCGGGGCCCCGGCCTCGCGTTCCGCGGAACGCGACGGGGCACCGCCGGTCGGCTCCGAGCCGGCCGGGCGCTCGCTGGGCCGGACGAACCGCTTGGCGGCGGCGCCGTCGTCGGCCGGGCCGGCGGGGTCGGGCGCGATCGCGTTGCGCCGCTCGATGCGCTCCAGACGTTCGAGCAGCCCGCCGTCGGAGGTCGTGGCCGCCGGGAGCAGCATCCGCGAGACCAGGAGCTCCAGGAGCAGCCGCGGGGCGGTCGCCCCGCGCATCTCGATCAGGCCCTGGTGCAGGATCTCGCCGTAGCGGGTGAGGGTGGCCGGTCCGAGCCGGGCGGCCTGGTCGGCCATCCGGGACAGCTCGTCCGCGGCGCCGTCGACCAGCCCCTGCTCCGCGGCGTCCGGCACGGCCTGCACGAGCATCAGGTCGCGGAAGCGCTGCAGCAGGTCCGAGGCGAAGCGGCGGGGGTCGTGCCCGGCCTCGACGAGCCGGTCCACCGCGCCGTAGACGGCCGCGCCGTCGGCCGCGGCGAGCGCGTCGACGGTGTCGTCGATCAGGCCGGAGTCGGTCACCCCGAGCAGCGCGACCGCGCGCTCGTAGGTCACGCCCTGCGGCCCGGCGCCGGCGAGCAGCTGGTCCAGCACCGACAGCGTGTCCCGGGCCGAGCCGCCACCGGCCCGGATGACCAGCGGGAACACCGGCGGCGCGACGGTCACCTGCTCCTCGCCGCAGATCTTCTCCAGCAGCGCGCGCATCGTGCCGGGCGGGATCAGCCGGAACGGGTAGTGGTGGGTCCGCGACCGGATCGTCGGGAGCACCTTCTCCGGCTCCGTCGTCGCGAAGACGAAGACCAGGTGTTCCGGGGGCTCCTCGACGATCTTGAGCAGCGCGTTGAAGCCCTGGGTGGTGACCATGTGCGCCTCGTCGACGACGAACACGCGGTAGCGCGACTCGGCGGGCGCGTAGAACGCGCGGTCACGCAGCTCGCGCGCGTCCTCGACACCACCGTGGGACGCCGCGTCGAGCTCGACGACGTCGATGCTGCCCGACCCCTCCGGGGCGAGCGCGATGCACGAGTTGCAGACGCCGCACGGGTCCGGGGTCGGCCCCTGCTCGCAGTTCAACGAGCGCGCCAGGATGCGGGCCGAGGACGTCTTGCCGCAGCCCCGCGGCCCCGAGAACAGGTACGCGTGGTTGATCCGCCCCGCGGTGAGGGCGGTGGCCAGGGGCTCGGTGACGTGCTCCTGCCCCACGACGTCGGCCAGCTTGGCCGGGCGGTACTTGCGGTACAGAGCCAGAGCCACGAGGGGAAGGCTACCCAGGGGGTCCGACACTTCGGGGACCCGCTCGGAGACAGAAGGGGACCCCGCGCACCCGCCAGAGCCTGTTGACCCTTGCTGCCTTCCGGCCCTGGGGGAGTTCACAGGATGGACGCCGCACGGGGTCCACGGACAGTGTGCCACGGACGGCGCCGTCGGGCGGCGAGGGGGCCGCGTCGGATCGCCGAGGGCGTCGCGTAACCTCGTTCGCGGAGGATTCGCCTAGTGGCCTAGGGCGCACGCTTGGAAAGCGTGTTGGGAGCAATCCCTCACGGGTTCAAATCCCGTATCCTCCGCCAGCCTGAACAGGCAGAACGCCGGGCGGCTCCCACGCGGAGCCCCCGGCGCTCGGCCGGGGCCCGATGGCGCTCGTTCAGCCGGCGGCGCGGAGCAGGCGTAGCAGTCCGAGCTCGGCGACGTTCTTCGTCAGCTCGGTGTTCACCCAGGTCAGCGTGTCACCGACGGCCATGTCCGCACCCTCCTCCCACGGGAACGTCGCCCCGGCGGCGAGGTCGTCGTCGGTCAGGCCGTCCAGCACCGCCTTCCAGCCGTCGTGCAGCTCGCGCATCCAGGAGACCGTCGACGCGGCGTCGCCGGGCCACACCACCTCGGCGCGCTCCCGCGGCTGCCTGCCCCGGAGGTGGTCCGTCGTGACGGACCACCACCAGCCGATGTGCCAGGTGACCCAGGCGATCGTCGGCACGGGGACCGGGTCGGGCTCCGGCTCCGCCCAGTCCGGGAGCCACGTGCCGTCCTCGGACCGGCGCACGGTCCGGCACAGGCGTACCGGCTCCCAGAGGAGGTCGTCGTCGCCCAGCCGCTCGAGGTGGTGGTCGAACAGGGCCCAGATCAGGTCGAACTGGCGGTGCAGGAGATCGGTGCGGGTCCGCTGCATCGTCCGACCATCGCACCGGCGCACGCCGCGGTCACCCGGATTCGTGTGGCGTGCGGAAACCGGTCCGGCCTTCGACGCACCGTTCGTTCCGGTGCCGGACGACCGATGGCCCCTCCCCCACCGGACCGACCGGCAGCCGTCGCGCCCGGCCGAAAGTACGACCGCCGACGGTCGGAACGGGCCCGCAGGCCGATCCGCACACCCCGGACATCCGCCACGCTGCACAGATGCACCGAACAGACGTCCGCGCTCCCGCGCACCCGGAGGCCGTCGGCCCCGACCGGGTCGACGCCCTCGACGCGCTGCGCGGGCTGGCCCTGTGCGGGATCCTGCTGGTCAACATCCCGCCGCTCGCCGACATGCCGCCCGCGTCGGGTGCCTGGCACGGGTCCCTCCCCCAATGGCTGGAGCTCACGGCGCACCAGCGCTTCTTCCCCCTGTTCTCCTTCCTGTTCGGGCTCGGTACGGCCCTGTTCCTGGACGGCGCCGCCCGCCGGACCGCCCGTCCACGGCTCGTGCTGCTGCGCCGGCTGCTCGTACTCGGCGTGCTCGGTGCCGCCCATCAGCTCCTGCAGCCCGGTGAGGCACTGCTCCCGTACGCGATCGTCGGTCTCGTCGTGCTGCTGCCGGCCACCTGGCTGCCGCGGCCGGTCATCGCTCTCGGCGGGGCGGTGGCGACAGCCCTGGCACTCACGTTCACCAGTGGCGGGCTCCTGCTGGTCCCCGGCCTGTTCCTGCTGGGTCTCGCCGCCGCCCGCTACGGCCTGCACCGCCGGATGGCGGCACCGGACCGGGCCGTGTGGGCCGCCGTTCTCGCCGGGGCGGTCGTCGTCGCGGTGCCGCTGCTGAGCATCCAGGTCGACACGATCGGGAGCAGCGGATTCGACCAGGTGTCCGCCGTGACGGGCCTCGTGATGGCCGTCGGCTACGCCGCGGCGCTCGTCCTGCTGACCGGCTCCCCGGTCGGGCCGTGGGTCTCGTCGGTCCTCGCCCCGCTCGGGCGGCTCGCGCTGACCAACTACCTGTCGGCGACGCTGCTGGTCCTGCTGCTGACCGCGGTCCCGGCGTTCTCCGGCCCGGACGGGTACCGCGCCCTGCTGCCGGTCAGCGCGGCGATCCTGATGCTCCAGGTGGCCGGGAGCCGCTGGTGGGTGCGCCGCTTCCGGTACGGACCGGTGGAGTGGTTGTGGCGCAGCATCTCCTGGTGGTCACCCGCACGGATGACGTAGCCCCGCCGTCGTCACCCGGCGGGGGGAACTCTCCGCCGGGACCGGGCACGGGGGTCATGATCGGACACCCGCGGGGCGGGCGGACCTCGGACGCACGGCTACCACGACAGGAGTGACGGGTGACGAGACAGGACCATCTGCGCGAGGTCGACG
The DNA here is from genome assembly GCF_017312135.1 of Pseudonocardia sp. TMWB2A. Lineage (NCBI taxonomy): Bacteria > Bacillati > Actinomycetota > Actinomycetes > Pseudonocardiales > Pseudonocardiaceae > Pseudonocardia > Pseudonocardia sp. TMWB2A. The sequence continues at coordinate 2,897,824 of NZ_QKQY01000002.1, read as the reverse complement.
GCCGCTGGAGACGTGCCTCGCTGGCGACCGTCGTCACCGTCGTCGCCTTGTTCGCGGGCCAGTTCCTCTGGCTGATGCTGGGCCCCCCGGCGGACCACACCTGGCTGTGGCGCAGTGTGGGTCTGGTCGTCCCGTTCGGCGTGTCGCTGATCCTGCTCGCGCTGTGGCTGCGGCTGCGTGAGAAGCGGGGGCTCTCGAGCCTCGGCGTCCCGGTGCGGAGGCCCGTCCCGGCGGTTCTGGGAGCAGGGGCGCTCGCCCTGGTGCTGCTCGTGATCAGCTCCGTCGTCGGATCCGTCGTGGGCGGCACCGGCGACGTCGCAGCGGACACCGGAGGGGATCCGGTGTCCCAGGGAGTGCTCGCGGTGGCCGTGATCCTGGTCGCCACCGCGTTGCAGTCGTCGACCGAGGAACTGCTGTTCCGTGGCTACCTGCTCGGTGCGGTGCGGACCGGCTTCGGCAGCGGCGTCGCGGTCGCCTTCAGCTCGCTCGTCTTCGGCCTGTGCCACTCGTTCAACGCCGACATCTCCGTCGTCTACGTCACGTCGACCGTCGCCCTGGGGGCGTTGCTGGGCATCATCTCGCTGGGCAGGGGAGGACTGTGGGCGGCGTGCGGCTTCCACACCGTCTGGAACCTGGTGCAGAACCTCGTCGCCGACCCGTCCGCCGGGTCCGACACCACCGGCTCGTCGTCGGCCGGCATCGCCGCCCTCCTCCTCCTCGTGTGCTGCGTCGGGATTGCGGCGTGGTTCCGTGTCCGTCACCCGGGCCCGGATCTGCCGACGACGGCCTGATGACGGCGGCGGGTGTCCTGTTCGGGCTCGCGGCGGTGTCGGCGGCCCTCTGCGTCGTCGGGATGCTCGTCGAACGACGGCGGTTCCGCAACGCCGTGCTCGGCGGGACTGCGGTAGCCCTCCTGCTGGCAGGGACGGTCGCCGGGCTCACCCGGCTCGACATGGCCGTCGTCGACGTCGCCACAGCGCTGCTGGCGACGCTGTTGATCGTCTGCGTACTGATCCTCACCGGATTTCTGCTCGTCAACGGCGTCGTGATGATGCGGCGGGAAGGACGTCGGCCGGGGAACCTGTTGTCGCTGCTCGCGGGGCTCGCCTGTCTCGCGATCGTCGTCCTCGTCCCCCTCACCGTGGTCGTCGACAACCGGTTCCTGACGACGCTGACCTACGTGGCGCTGCTGCTCGCGGCCTGGTTCGGGTTCCTGCTGTGCAGCCTGGTCGCCTACGCGTTCGTGTACGGACGGGTGGGTGTCCGTCCCGGGGTCGACTTCGTCGTCGTGCTCGGGTCGGGGCTCGTCCGCGGTGCAGTGCCACCGCTGCTCGCCGCCCGCCTGGACCGCGCGGTCGCCCTGTGGGAACGGGAGCGGGAACGGGGCGGGGCCCCGATGCTGGTGACCTCCGGTGGGCGCGGTCCCGACGAGCCGGTCGCCGAGGCCGTCGCGATGGCCGACTACCTCGTGGACCGCGGCGTGCCGTCGGAGAGGATCCTGCGGGAGGACCGGTCGAGGACGACGCGGGAGAACCTCGTGTTCAGCAGGGCGCTCATGACCGAGCGGCTGCCCGGCCACCGGTGCGTCGTCGTCACCAACGACTTCCACGCCTTCCGGGCCGCGCTCACCGCCCGCCGGGCCGGGGTGAACGGTCAGGTCGTCGGTTCCCCGACCGCCCGCTACTACCGGCCCAGCGCCACCCTGCGCGAGTTCGTCGCGATCCTCGCCGAGCATCCGGTCCTGAACGGCGTGATCTGTCTCGCGCTGGTGCTGCTGGGGGTCACGGTCGGCCTCGACCGGTAGCCGCCGGCTACTGCGACGACCCCGTCGCCGCCACCCCCACGCCGAGCCCGATCATCGCGAGCCCACCGGCACCGCCGACGGCCGCGATCCGTCTCGGCGAGGAGGCGAACCAGGCCCGGGCCGATCCGGCGGCGAGGGCCCACACGCTGTCGAGCACCAGGGCGATGGCGACGAAGAACGCCCCCAGCAGCAGGATCTGCGTGACGACCGGCCCGCGGGCGTCGACGAACTGGGGCAGGAACGCGACGAAGAAGACGACGGACTTCGGGTTCAGCACGCCGACCACCAGCCCGTCGACGACGCTGCGGGCCGGACCCACCCGCCGGGCGTCACCGGCCGAGCGCTGCATCGCGCGGACGACGTCGTGCCGGTGCCGGATCGCCGCGATCCCCAGGTACACCAGGTAGGCGGCACCCACCAGCTTCAGGACGGTGAACGCCGCGGCGGACTGTGCGACGAGGTGCCCGAGGCCCACCGCCACCGCGACCACCTGCAGGAAGACGCCGACGGCGTTGCCGACGACCGTCGCCAGCGCGGCGGACCGGCCGGCCGCGAGCGCACGGCCGACGGTGAACACGACGCTGGGTCCGGGGATGACGATGACGACGGCCGCGGCGGCGGCGAACGCGAGGAGTCGATGGTCCACGGCGGAAGCGTCCGCCGACCCGCCTACGGTGTCGAGCCCGTATCGGGCGCCGCCGCCGCGCGGGGGCGGCGCCGGACACGCGAACCGGAACGCCAGACGTCGACGATCGCCGTCGTGCAGGTGATGTCCACCGTGGGGTCACCGTCGACGAGGAGCAGGTCCGCGCGGGTCCCGGCCACGACGCGTCCCCGGTCGGTCAGCCCGAAGACCCCGGCCGGGGCGGCCGTCGCCGCGGTCAGGGCCTGGACCGGGGTCATCCCCGCCTCGACGAGCAGCGCCAGCTCGTGGTGCAGGCTGGCGCCGTGGGCAACGCCGAGGGTGCCCGCGTCGGTACCGGCCAGGATCGTGACTCCGCAGCCCAGCAGGGCCGTGACCGAGGCCCGTGACGCGGACGGGTCCGTCCGGGCACCCGGACCCAGCGGGAAGTTCCCGTCGAGGACGGTGAGCATGATCGTCGACATCCGGTCCAGATAGGGCGCGAGATCGGGCCGCACCGCGAGCTGCGGGCCCGCTCCGCAACCGCAGGCGGCGTCGCCGACCCCGAGCGTGGGGACGACGAACATGTCCCGCCCGGCGATGCGTGCGGCCAGCCCGGGGCCGACCGGCCGGTCCGCCGGGACGTGCGCGAGACCGTCCACACCGGCCTCCACGAGCAGCTCGACGTCGGCGAGCCCACCGGGGTGGGCGACGGTCAGCAGGCCGCGACGGTGCGCGGCCGTGACGAGCGCGGCGACCGTCGCCCGGTCCAGCGTGGGCCGGGGGTAGCCGAAGACCGCACCGTCGTCGACGACGATCTTGAGGTGGTCGCTGCCCTCCGCGACCCGGGCAGCGACGAAACCGTCGGCGTCGCCGCCCGGTGCGAGCGTCGGGAACGGCGGGTAGATGCCCTGGTCGACCAGGTGCGACGGGTGCCCGCCGGGCGCGGTGGCGCCGGTACCCGCCGAGCGCAGGTCGGCCATGTCGTCCCGGTACGAGGCCGCGCCGCGCAGGTCCCGGGCCACCGCCGGGTCGGCGAACATGTCGAGCTCGGTGGTGACGCCGAACAGCAGCGCCTGCTCCGGGCTGCCCGGGAAGACGTGGGTGTGGGCGTCGATCAGGCCCGGGAGCAGTGTCGCCCCCGCACCCTCGACGACCTGCTCGTCCGGTGCCGGCCGGAGACCCTCGCCCACCTCGGTGATCAGTCCGCCCGCGACACGGACCGAGTCGGCGGCGACGACGGCCCGGCCGTCGAACACGCGGACGTCGCGGATCAGGGTTCCGGGTTCCGTCACCGTCAGCACCTCGTCCTGTCCGGGCGGACGCGTCGACGACCGCCCGTCGTCCACACCGGTCACGGCCGCCGGTCCCCACCGTCGACGACGCAGAACCGGTTGCCCTCGGGGTCCTGCATGATCACGTAGTCGGCGTCGGCCGGCCGGTTGCCCCAAGGGACCTCCTGCGCGCCGAGGGCGACCAGGCGCCGGACCTCGGCCTGCTGGTCGTCGGCGTAGAGGTCCAGGTGGATGCGCGGCGGCAGGACCCGCTCGGACGGGGCGACGTCGAGCGAGACGTTCGGGCCGGGGCGGCCGTCGCCCGGGCGGAGGAGCACGAAGTCGTCGTCCGCGGGGGTGCACGCCTCGTAGCCGAGCGCCTCGGTCCAGAACCGGACCTGTCGTGCGAGGTCGGTGACGCGCAGGACGATCGAGCCGACGACCAGCATGCGACGACGGTAGCGGGATCGATGCGGCTCGAGCCTCAGCGCAGCCGGGAGATCAGCCGGAACACCAGCCACAGCAGCGCCGCTCCCCCGCAGACCAGGCCGATGCCGACCAGCACCGCTCCCAGGATCGGCCAGGTCAGGTCCGGACCGGGCGGGTCGGGGGCGCCGGGCGGGAGGTAGTACACGTACGGCTGGTCGTCCGGATCGGGCAGCACCCGGTCCAGCCAGGACGGCAGCAGCACCATCCCGCCGGTGAACAGGCACGACCCCGCGACGACGGCGAGCAGGCGCACCCGAGAAGGGTAGGCGGCGGTCCGACCGGTCACCATCACTCGACCCGGGCCCGGCGGTCCGCCATCCTGGTACCGGACCGCCCGCCCGGCGGCTCCCCGGACGAGACGCGCCGTACCCGGAACGCCAAGACGACGCATCCCTTCCGGGAGGAGCTCGTCATGGCATGGATCTACCTCGTGGTCTCCGGTGTGCTGGAGACGGTGTGGGCCGCGGCGCTGTCGCAGAGCCGCGGGTTCAGCAGGCTCGGCCCGTCGCTGCTGTTCGCGGGCGCGCTGGCCCTGAGCATGGGCGGGCTGGCCCTGGCGTTGCGCGACCTGCCGGTCGGCACCGCGTACGCCGTGTGGGTCGCCATCGGCGCGGTCGGCACCGCGCTCTACGGCATGGCCGCCCTCGGCGAGCCGGCGACGACGGCGCGGCTGTTGTGCCTGCTCGCGATCGTCGCCGGTGTGGTGGGGCTGAAGGTCCTGCACTGACCCCCGGTACGACGACGGGGCCGGCACCCCCGTGAGGAGCGCCGGCCCCGCCGTCTGGGAGCCCCTTACTCGAAGGGTCCGTCCTTCACCAGCCCGCCGGCCGGACCCTCGACGAAGCGCGGGTCAGGCTGCGGGATCTCGGTGTCGGTGCCGTTGACGCCGTCGGGCCGGTTGCTCGGCGAGAACGTGTCGGCGGCGTCGAGGAAGCTCGCCCCGAAGGTCCCGACGGTGGCTCCCACCGCGTCGAGGCCCTGGGTGGGGCTCTGTGTGCTGGGGTAGCCGTGACCCTCGTCGGTGTCGGCGGCGGCGATCCCGGCCAGCGGGAAAGCCACGGCCGCCAGGGCGCCGACGGCGATCAGCGAGCGTCGCATCCGGTTCTTCATCGAATCCGTCCTTCGGTAGCGGGGAGCAGACCGTTCACACTAACGGCCTAACACGATGCGGCATACGGAGCACGCCGCACCGGGCTCACATGTTGTCGGCGCCGGCCTTGATCGCCTCGCGGATGCGGTTGTAGGTACCGCACCGGCAGATGTTGCGGATCTCGTCCAGGGCGTCGTCGTCGATCGAGCGGCCCTCGGCCGAGCAGCGCTTGACCAGGTCGATCGCGGCCATGATCTGGCCCGGCTGGCAGTAGCCGCACTGCGCGACGTCGTTGTCGATCCAGGCCTGCTGCATCGGGTGCAGCTCCTCGCCCTTCGCGATCCCCTCGATGGTGGTGATCTCGTCGGACTCGGAGATGGCGCCGACCGGCACCGAGCAGGGGTTGAACGCCTTGCCGTTGATGTGGCTGGTGCAGGCCTTGCAGACGTTGATCCCGCAGCCGTACTTCGGACCGGTCACCCCGAGCAGGTCGCGCAGGACCCAGAGCACGCGGACGTCGTCCTCGACGTCGACGGTGACCTTCTCGCCGTTGACCGTGAAGGTGTGGGAAGGCATGTCAGTCCTCTCAGCGGGCGACGTCGAGGCCGTTGGTCGGCGACGGCGGGATCGGCGGGACGGTCGGGTACGGCTCGAACGGCAGCGGCTCGTTGTGCAGGATCGGGAACTCGGTCGGGACCTTCCCGGTCGCGCGGGCGTAGGCGCAGGCGATCGCGCCGCAGGTCGCGGCCACGCCGAACTCGCCGGCTCCGCCGGGCTCGGGGGACTCGGAATCCTCGATGAGGACGATGTTCATCTCCGGCGGGGTGTTCCACTGCCGGGTGTAGAAGTAGTTGTCCCAGCTGGCCTCGATGAAGTGCCCGTCGTCGAGGTGCAGGCCCGACGTCAGCGTCATCGCGATGCCGTCGTTGATGCCGCCCATCATCTGGGCCTCGTAGCCACGCGGGTTGATGATCAAGCCGGCGTCGACGACGTAGGTCACCTTCGTGACGCGCGGACCGGTGCGCGCGGAACGGATCTTCCGGTCCACGGTCTCGGGGCGGCAGTCGAGCTCGACGACGGCGCAGGCGACGCCCTTGTACTCGACGTGCATCGCGATGCCCTGGGCGGTGCCCTTCGGCATCGACTTGCCCCAGTCCGCCTCCTGGGCGGCCCGGTCGACGACGTTCTTCCAGCGGGTCAGCTTGGTGTAGGCGGACCGGAACTCGTACGGGTCCTTGCCCATCTTCTCCGCGACCCGGTCCACCATCAGCTCCCGCGCGGTCGCCGTGTCGGGCGAGTAGATGTTGCGCATCGAGCTGGTGTTGAACCGCATGTCGACCTCGTTGAGCAGCGAGGTCGCGACGCCGACGTTGTACGGGTTGGTCTGGGTGAGCACGTAGAGGCTCTGCGAGACCGTGTAGTTGCCGCCCGGGGCCTTCTGCGCCGCCGCGGTGATCGCCTCGCCGAGACCGGGGTTGCCCTCGGTGGCCACGCTGGTGTGACGGATCTCGAAGCTCGTGACGGTGTCCCCGCTGACCTGGGCCCGCACCCGGCTGGTGGCCATCGGGTGCACCCGGCCCTGACGGGAGTCGTCGGCGCGGGTCCACATCAGCTTGACCGGCTTGCCCATCAGCTGGGAGACCTCGGCGGCCTCCTCCGCGGCGTCGAAGAAGAGCTTGCGGCCGAAGGAACCGCCGCCCTGGGTGACGTGGAAGGTGACGGCGTTCTGCGGGATGCCGAGCTTCTTCGCGATCTCGGCCTGGGCCGCGATCGGGTTCTTCGCCGGGCCCCAGATCTCGGCGGTGCCGCCGCGGACGTCGGCGATCGCGCAGTTGGTCTCCAGCGAGGAGTTGCTGCGGAAGTAGAACGTGAAGTCGCCCTCGATCGTCTCACCGGGGACCTGGGGGACGGCCAGCGGCAGCTCGCCCTGGCGCAGCTTCTCCAGGACCGAGCGGTCGTTCTCGCCCTCGACGGTGCCACCGTCCCAGGAGACGTCGAGCGCGTTCGCGGCGTCGATCGCCTGGCCGAAGGTCTTCGCCCGCACCGCGACGCCGGTCGTCATCTCGACGACGTCGGTGACGCCCGGCATCCCACGGACCTCGTCGAGGTTGTTGGCGCCCTGCGGGGCCGAGTTCAGGTTCGGGCCGCGGCAGATCACGGTCGGCAGGGCGTCGGGGATCTGCAGGTCGGTGGCGAACTGCTTCTTGCCGGTGACCATGGCGCGCGCATCGGACTTGGTCCGCGGCGTCCCGATGACGGTGAACTGCTCGCGGTCCTTCAGCACGACGTCGACGGCCTCGTTCGCCGCGCTCGACGCCAGCTCGGTGAGCTCGCCGAACGGCAGCTCCTCACCGTTGTTGCCGGTGATGAGGCCCTGGCGGCTGCGCAGCACGTTCACGTCCTGGCGCAGCTCGTTCGCCGCGGCGTCGAGCAGGCGCTTCTGCGCCAGCGCGGCGGCCACCCGGATCGGGGTGTAGGTGGAGAAGGTCGTGCTCGACCCGGCGGTGAGCTGGTTGAACACCAGCTCGGGGCGCGCGTCGGCCTGGGTGACGATGACCTGGTCGGGGTCCAGGTTCATCTCCTCGGCGATGATCATCTGCGTCGAGGTGATGATGCCCTGACCGTTGTCGGACCGGGGCAGGGCGAAGGAGACGGTGCCGTCGCGGTTGACCTCGATGCGGATGAGGTTCGCGGTCGGGCGCATGGAGTCGCGCAGCGCGTCGAGCAGGTCGTACAGCTCGGCGGGCAGTGGCGGCGACGGAACCGCGGCCGCGTTGGCCTGCGGGACTCCGGGGAACCAGGTCTGGCGCCCGATCTCGGCCGCGACGACCAGCGTGGGGGCGGCGACCAGGTAGCCGAGGAACCGCCGGCGGCTGACGTTCTTGCGGCCGTCGCCGGACGCCGGGCGCTCGGGGGCGGTGGCGCTGTGAGCGGGCATCGTTGTCCTCTCCGAATGTGCTGCGGTGCACGACCCGATGCGACGTCCGGTGCGGGGAGCGGGGGACGGCTGCGGGGCATTCGGGCGATCAACGACGTGCCTGATTCGACGGATACGCGTCGGTACGCGCGCTACGTGTCATGGGAAATCCGCTGCCGGACCGTCGGAGATACCTTGATTGGCAGGTCAACGAGTTGGCGCTCAGGGTCCCCTTACCCGCAGATGCGGATGACTCGCCGCCGCAAAGTCCGCAGGATGAGGTTGCTCTACTGGGAGGGACACCACTCGTACGGGTGATCAGGTCGAGCCCGGCAGGCCCGGGACGGGTGCGCCACCGAGGGGAGTGCGCCCGCCGCCCGGACCCGTGCGGCGGGCGCTCGCCCTCACATCTTGTCGGCGCCGGCCTTGATCGCCTCGCGGATGCGGTTGTAGGTGCCGCACCGGCAGATGTTGCGGATCTCGTCCAGGGCCTCGTCGTCGATCGAGCGGCCCTCGGCCGAGCAGCGCTTCACCAGATCCACCGCGGCCATGATCTGGCCGGGCTGGCAGTACCCGCACTGGGCCACGTCGTTGTCGATCCAGGCCTGCTGCATCGGGTGCAGCTCCTCGCCCTTGGCCAGGCCCTCGATCGTCGTGATCTCGTCCGACTCCGACAGGGCACCCACCGGCACCGAGCACGGGTTGAACGCCTTGCCGTTGATGTGGCTCGTGCACGCCTTGCAGACGTTGATCCCGCAGCCGTACTTCGGACCGGTCACGCCCAGCAGGTCACGCAGGACCCAGAGCACCCGGACGTCGTCCTCGACGTCGACGGTGACCTTCTCGCCGTTGACCGTGAAGGTGTGGGAAGACATGTCGGGCTCCTCAGCGGGCGAAGTCGAGACCGTTGGTCGGCGACGGCGGGATCGGCGGGACGGTCGGGTACGGCTCGAACGGCAGCGGCTCGTGGTGCAGGATCGGGAAGTGGTCCGGCACCCGGCCGGTGGCCCGGGCGTAGGCGTTCGCGATGGCCCCGCAGGTCGGGGCGACGCCGAACTCACCGGCCCCGCCGGGCTCCGGCCGGCCGTTGTCGACCAGGTGGACCTGCAGGTCGAGCGGGGTGTTCCACTGCCGGGTGTAGAAGTAGTTGTCCCAGCTCGCCTCGACGAAGTGCCCGTCGACCAGGTGCAGGCCCGCGGTCAGCGTCATCGCGATCGCGTCGTTGATCCCGCCCATGATCTGGGCCTTGAAACCGAGCGGGTTGATGACCAGACCGCCGTCGACGGCGAAGACCGCCTTGGTCACGCGCGGACCGGTCCTCGCCTGGCGGACCTTCCGGTCCACGGTCTGCGGGCGGCAGTCGATCTCGACCAGGCAGGCGGCGAAGCCCTTGTACTCGACGTGGAACCCGATCCCCTGCGCGGTGCCGTCGGGCATCGACCGACCCCAGTCGCCCTCCTCCGCGACCCTGTCGAGCACGGCGCGCATGGCGTCGTTGCGGAGGAACTCGCGGCGGAACTCGTAGGAGTCCTTGCCCATCTTCTCGGCGATGCGGTCGACGATCAGGTCACGGGCGGTGCAGACGTCGGGCGAGTACACGTTGCGCATCGAGCCGGTGTTGAACCGCATGTCGACCTCGCTGAGCACCCGGGTCTGGGCACCGAAGTCGTACGGCGTGGCCTGGGTCAGCTCCCAGATCGACTCCGCGACCGAGAGCTGGCCGAGCGGGGCCTTCGCGGCGGCCGCGGTGACGGCGTCGCCGAAGCCGTGCCCGAAGTCGCAGGTGACGCCGGTGTGGCGCTGCTCGAAGCTGACGACGGACTCGCCGGAGACGACCGCCCGGATCCGGGAGGTGGCCATCGGGTGCACCCGGCCCTGGCGGGAGTCGTCGGCGCGCGACCAGATCAGCTTGACCGGCTTGCCGAGCTTCTGCGAGATCTCGGCGGCCTCCTTGGCCGCGTCGCCGAACAGCCGGCGGCCGAAGGAGCCGCCGCCCGGGACGATGTGGATGGTGACCGCGTTGACCGGCAGCCCGAGCTGCTCGGCGATGTCGTGCTGCACGGTGATCGGGATCTTCAGCGAGGTCCAGATCTCGCACCGGCCGTCCCGGACGTCGGCGATCGCGGTGTTGGTCTCCAGCGCCGAGCTGCTGCGGAAGTAGAAGGTGAAGTCGCCCTCGACGGTCTCCCCCGCCACCGACGGGACCGCCAGCGGCAGCTCGGCCGCCCGCACCTTCTGCAGCACCGACTCGTCGTTCTCGCCCTCGACGGTGCCGGCGTCCCACCGCACGCGAAGCGCGTTCACGCCGTCGACGGCCTGGCCGTAGGTGTGCGCGCGCACGGCGACGCCGGTGGCGCACTCGACGACGTCGGTGACGCCCGGCATGGAGCGCACCTCGTCGGCGTTGGCGACCGACACCGGGGCGCAGTTCAGGTTCGGGCCGCGGCAGATCACCGTCGGCAGCGCGTCGGGGATCCTCAGGTCGGCGATGAACTGCTTGCGGCCGGTGACGATGTCGTGGGCCTGGGCGTTGCGCCGGTCGGTCCCGATGACCGTGAACTCCTCGCGCGGCTTGAGCACGACCTCGACCGAGCGGGTGGCGTCGACGGCCGCGGCCTCGGTGAGCTCGCCGAACGGGATGGCGCTGCCCCCGGCGCCGGTGATGAGCCCGGCGCGGCTGGTGAGGGTGTCCGCGTCCTGCTGGAGGAGGGCGGCGGCCGCGTCCAGCAGCCGGCCCTTGGCGATCGCCGCGGCGACCCGGATCGGGGTGTAGGTCGAGAACGTCGTGCTGGAGCCGCCGGTGAGCTGGTTGAACACCAGCTCCGGGCGCGAGTCGGCCAGGGTGACCTTCACCTGGTCCGGGTCGAGGTCCATCTCCTCGGCGATGATCATCGCGGTCGAGGTGATGATCCCCTGCCCGTTGTCCGACCGCGGCAGCTGGAACGACACCGTGCCGTCCCGGTTCACCTCCACCCGGATCAGGGCCGAGGTCGGCCGGGAGGTGTCCCGGATGGCGTCGAGCAGGTCGTAGGTGTCGGCGAGCTGGGGCGGCGACGGGATGGCCGCGGCCGAGGCCCCCGGCGGGGCGAACAGCTGCTGGCGGCCGACCTCGGCGGCGACGACGAGGGTGGGGGCCGCGACCAGGTAGCCGAGGAATCGGCGACGGCTGACGTCACGGCGTCCGGTGCGTGCACGAGTCGGGGCAGACATCGTTGTCCTCTCCTTCGCTCCGTGGCCCTGGGGAGCGGCCGACGGAGTCCGTTGGAGAGCGGAACGAGAGGGCGGCCGTCGTGATGCGCCCGCCGATGTGACGTGCGGAACCCGGCGAGATCCGCACGACGTCGACGATCGGCAGGGACGTGTCCGCAGATGCGGGTCCGGTGTGTCTCACAGGTCCGAATCAGGAGGTTGCGTGCCGGATATTCCGTTCACCTGTTCGAGCGAGCATCACTACCAACTTCAGTGGGTACGGCGGCCGGCGCGCAGCAGCTTCACGAAGGTCCAGGGCAGTACGACCAGCGCACCCAGGACACCGGCGATCCCGGCGACGATGATCGCCCAGTGCCCGGCGCCCGGCTCCGGGGTCGCCGCGAGGCCCGCGACCAGCACCAGCGCCGGGACGGCGACGATCCCCGGCCACACCAGCGTGCCGAGCCACTTCTCCCCGACCGTCCAGGAGCGCCCGGTCCACAGCATCACGACTCCGGCGAGCCAGCCGACGACGGGCAGCACGAAGCCGCCGAGCATCAGCATCAGGACGGTGAGGACGGGGTACGCGTCCGGGTCGCCGGGGCGGGCGGGCTCCGGGGTCGCGTGGTCGTGCGGAGTGGTGGTCATCGTGGTCATCTCCTGCTCCTCGTGTCGGGGTGTGCACCCACTGTCGCTCCGGACCGGGGTCGGCCACATCGGAGCCGGGAATGATCCACGGCGTCGGACCACGGTCGGAGACGACCGGAGATCACTCCGCCCGTCACCGACCGCCCGGCCCCGTCCCGCGGTGCGCCGTCGGCTACGCGAGCCGGGCAGCGCCGGGGCCGGTGAGTGCCTCCTCGGGGACACGTCGGCCGCAGACCGCGGCGAGCAGGTAGGCCGCCCGGCCGCGTACCTCGGCGCCGTCGCCGCGTACCGGGCCGGTGTCGGTCGCGACCAGTCGCAACCCGTCGATCGTCGTCCCGAACGAGCGCAGGTGCTCCGGGCGCATCGACGCCAGCACGGTCGTCGCACGTTCCGGGGACACGTGCTCGAGGCGCCCCAGTGCGAGTGCGACGTCCAGGCCGTGGATCACGTCGTGCGAGAGCGCGCCGACCGGGCCACCGCCGGGTGGCGACCACGGGTCCTCGACGTGCGCGTCGAGACAGGCCAGCAGCTCGTCCGGGGTGAGTGCCGCCGCGTCGTCGCGCGCGGCGCGGTCGGCGAACCGGTCGAAGGACCCCCGCGCCCGCACCACACCGAGCAGCAACCGCGGGACCGACCAGCGGAACGGCATCGTCGTGTGGGCCAGGACGTCCCGCACCCGCCAGCCGGTGCAGAGCGACGGCACGTCCCACTCGTCGTCGGACAGGCCGGAGTAGAGGGTGACCTGGGCGCGGCGTTCGTCCGCCGCCATGGGGTGCACGGTTCGCATGCCGGTAGCGACCCGGCCCGGCCGCCGATCTCATCGGTGGGCCCCGGCGGCCCGGCTGCCACCGTCACCGCCACCGACGACAGAGGGCCGGACCCCCGACTCGGGGATCCGGCCCTCTGACCAGCGGTAGCGGTGGGATTTGAACCCACGGAGGCGTGAACCTCACGCGCTTTCGAGGCGCGCTCCTTCGGCCGCTCGGACACGCTACCGCCGACTAGGTTACAAGAAGCTCAGTCGCGGTCGGCGCACGGGGTCCGGCCGAAGAACTCGCGCATCAGGGTGGCCGCCTCACCTGCGCGGACCCCGCCGACGACCTCGGGACGGTGCGCGAGCCGCCGGTCGCGCAGCACGTCCCACAGCGAGCCCGCGGCGCCGGTCTTGGGCTCCCACGCCCCGAACACGACGCGCTCGACCCGGGCCAGCCCGATCGCGCCGGCGCACATGGTGCACGGCTCGACGGTCACGGCGAGGGTCGTCCCGGTCAGCCGCCACTCCCCCACGACGGCCGCGGCGGCGCGCAGGGCGAGCACCTCGGCGTGCGCGGTCGGGTCACCGGTGGCCTCGCGGGCGTTGCAGGCCGCGGCGAGCTCGGTGCCGTCGGCGGCGAACATGACCGCACCGATCGGGATGTCCCCGGTCGCCGCGGCACCGCGCGCGACGTCGAGGGCACGGCCCAGCGCGAGCCGGTCGGCCGGGCGGAACAACTCAGGAGCCGACGAGCTCGTCCAGCTGGACGGCGAACCCGCAGCGGCGGGCGATGGTGTCCAGCTGCTCGTCGGGGTAGAGCTCGAGGTCGGAGACGAGGATCTCCAGCTCGTCGGCGGGCAGGCCGAGGTCGGCCAGGATGCCGAGGTCGCCCTCCGGCCAGGCGTCGTCGAGGGCGTCGTCGTCCGGGGGGAGCTCGACGCGGAGCAGGTCGAGCACGTCCGCGGCGATGTCGTAGTCCAGCGCGGCGACGGCGTCGGAGATCAGCAGCCGCACCCCGCCCGCGGACGGGCGGAGGAGGACGAAGAACTCGTCGTCGACGTCGAGGAGGCCGAGCACCGCACCGGTGGAGCGCTGCGCGCGCAACGCGGTGATCGCCGCGTCGAGGTCCACGAGCGCCTCGGAATCCAGCCGGACACAGCGCCAACGGCCCTCCTCCCGGATCGCGGCGACCGCGAATCCGGGCAGGGCGGCGCCACGGGTGTCCGGGGCTGCCTCGACGCTCTGTGTGGCCACGCGCCAACGGTACGTCGCTCCGGGCTTGTGAGTCACGCCACGACCAGGTACGCGTGGTCACACCGGGCCCGCGGGCGCCGGACGGGCTCCGGTCAGCGACGATCGGTCCATGCCCATCACGCCCGCCTCGGTCGCGGGGCTCCCCGGCGGCCTGCTCGAGGCCGCCCGCGTCCTGCAGCCGCGGACGGTCGCGCTGCGCCGGGAGCTGCACCGGGCACCGGAGCTCGGACTGCACCTGCCCCGCACCCGGGACGCGGTCCTGCGGGCCCTCGACGGGCTGCCGCTGCGGATCCGCACGGGCGGGTCCTGCACCTCGGTGACCGCCGTCCTCGACGGCGACCGTCCCGGGCCGACGGTGCTCCTGCGGGGCGACATGGACGCGCTGCCGCTGTCCGAGGACACCGGACTGGACTTCGCCTCGGGCACCGCCGGCGCCATGCACGCCTGCGGGCACGACACCCACACCGCCATGCTCGCCTCGGCCGCGCGGCTGCTCGCGGACCGGCGGGACCGGATCGCCGGCCGGGTGGTGTTCATGTTCCAGCCGGGCGAGGAGGGGTTCCACGGCGCCCGGCACATGATCGACGAGGGCGTGCTCGACGAGGACCCCGAGCTGGCCTACGCCCTGCACATCACCTCGACGGTGCCGACGGGGCAGCTCCACCACCGGCCGGGCCCGATCATGGCGGCCGCGGACGTGCTGCGGGTCCGGGTGACCGGCCGCGGCGGGCACGCCTCGGCCCCGCAGGACGCCTGCGACCCGGTCCCCGCCGCCGCGGCGATGGTCGGCGGCCTGCAGACCCTGCTGACCCGCCGGGTCGGGCCGCAGGAGTCCGCGGTCCTCACGGTGTCCCGCATCGAGGCGGGCACCACCGACAACGTCATCCCGGAGACCGCGGAGCTGACCGGGACCCTGCGGACGTTGTCACAGCCGGTGCGCACGCTGCTGCACCGGGCGGTCACCGAGCACTGCCGGCACACCGCGCTGGCCTACGGCTGCACGGCCGAGGCGGAGATCGTCCCGGGCTACCCCGTCACCCGCAACGACGACCGCGCGACCGCCGGGCTGGTGCGCGTCGCGGAGAAGGTGCTCGGCCGCGGCGCCTGCGTCGCCATGCCGGACCCGCTGATGGGCTCGGAGGACTTCTCCTACGTGCTGGACCGGGTGCCGGGCTCGCTGGCCTTCCTGGGGGCGCGGCCGCCGTCGGTCGACCCGGCCCTCGCCCCGCCGAACCACTCGAACCGGGTGGTGTTCGACGAGGCCGCGTTCCCGGCGGGGGTCGCCGTCCACGCGGGTCTGGCGCTGGCCGCGACCGGCTGAGCCCCGCCCGGTACGCGACGGCGCCGCACCCCGTTGCGGGATGCGGCGCCGGGAGCGCGGACGCTCAGACGGTCTCCTCGACCTGCACGGCCGGGGCCACGCGGCCGTAGCCCTTCCAGTTGCGCTGGGCGTAGGCGGCCAGCGCGGAGGTGACCGCCAGGCCCACCCCCGTGCTCGCGATGATCGACAGGAAAACGGCGCTCGACACAGCCATGACGGCTCCTCCTCACACGGGCACGCGCCGGGTCCGGTGACCGGGTCCGGATGACCCGGGCGGAGTCGCGGCGCTTGCGAGTCCCACGGGCGCTGCCTGCGCCCGCCGACCACGGTCCCACGCCGGGAAAGCACTGTCCCGCCTGCCGGAGCACCGAATCGGATGACTCCGCTCACAGATACCGGACATGCCCCGTCCGGCACCGGGAGCGAGGTCTCGTTAACGTCGGGGAGAACCATTCAACGAAACGGACAGAACGCCACGGATCGACAGTTTCCTGACGAAAGCGTCGCCGTGACGTGCCCTGTCGTCAGGGGGAACGACGTGGACGACACAGCAGAGGGGACGGTGGACGGCGTCACCGTCACCGACCCGGCAACCATGCGCCGCGCTGTTGCGGCGGCCGCGGTCGGAAACATCACCGAATGGTTCGACTTCGGTGTCTACGGTTATCTCGCCACGACCATCGAGGCCGAATTCTTCCCACCCGGGCCGCTGTCCCAGGTGGCCGTGTTCGCGACGTTCGCGATCGCGTTCTTCTTCCGCCCGCTGGGCGGCCTGTTCTTCGGCCCGCTGGGGGACCGCATCGGCCGGACCAAGGTCCTGTCGATCACGGTCATCCTGATGGCGCTGGGCACGTTCCTGATCGGGCTCATCCCGTCCTACGCCTCGATCGGGCTGGCCGCGCCGATCCTGCTCGTCGCCGCCCGCGTCCTGCAGGGCTTCTCGACCGGCGGTGAGTACGCCGGTGCGATGACCTTCATCGCCGAGTACGCCCCGGACCGTCGTCGCGGATACTTCGGCAGCTTCCTGGAGCTGGGCACGTTCGTCGGCTACGCGCTGGGCGCCACCATCGCCTCGGTGCTGCCGCTGGTGCTCAGCCCGGAGAACATGTCGAGCTGGGGCTGGCGGATCCCGTTCTTCGTCGCGCTGCCGCTGGGCATCGTCGGGGTGTACCTGCGGGTGAAGCTGGAGGAGACCCCGGCCTTCCAGACCCTGCTCTCGGAGTCCGAGGAGCGCGAGGGCACCCAGGTGAAGGACGGCCTCAAGCTGATCTTCACGAAGTACCTGCCGACCTTCGTGATGGTCGGTGGCGTCGTCGTCGCCTGGAACGTCACGAACTACATGCTGACCAGCTACATGCCGACCTACCTGGAGACGACGGTCGACCAGCACGGCGGCACCTCGATCGACTCCACGACGTCGTCGTGGCTGCAGATCGCGGTGCTGTGGCTGGCGGTGTTCATCATCCCGCTGCTCGGGCGGCTGTCCGACCGCACCGGGCGCAAGCCGATCATGTGGGTCGGTGCGGGCGGGCTGATCGTGCTCGGCATCCCGATGATCCTGCTGATGCAGAACGGGTCGGTGCCCGCGGTGTTCCTCGGCCTGCTGGTCATGGGGCTGCTGCTGATCTGCTTCTCGGCCACCGGACCGTCGACGCTGCCGGCGCTGTTCCCGACACAGATCCGCTACGGCGGACTGTCGATCGCGTTCAACATCTTCGTGTCGGCGTTCGCCGGGACCGTGTCGCTGGTGATGTCGGCGCTCGTCCTGTCCACGGGCGACCTGCTGTGGCCCGGCTACTACCTGATCGCGGCGGGGGTCATCGGCGTCGTGACGCTGCTGTTCCTCCCCGAGACGGCGAACCGGCCGCTGCGGGACTCGCAGCCGTCGGCGGGGTCGGTGGAAGAGGCGCGCGAGATCGCGGCGACGATGCACGCCGCGCGCTGACCACCGGTTGTCGGAGTCGGGGAGCGACGGCACGCTGAGCGCGTGCTGCCGCTCCCCGATCTGCTGCGGGCCCTCGACTCCGGGGAGCTCTCGCCGTCCGAGCACGTCGACGACGTGCTGTCCCGGCTGGAGTCCGACACGACCAACTGCGTGGTCGCCCTCGACGCCGACCGGGCCCGCGAGCGGGCCGCCGAGCTGACCGCGCTGTCCGCGGCGGGACGACGGCTGGGGCCGCTGCACGGCGTCGCCGTCGGGATCAAGGACCTGGTCGACGTCACCGGGCTCCCGACCCGGTGCGGCTCGCGGCTGCTGGCCGACGCCGCTCCCGCGACCGCCGACGCACCGGTCGTGACGATGCTGCGGGCCGCGGGGGCCGTGGTCGTCGCGAAGCTCCACACCCACGAGTTCGCCTACGGCCCCACCGGCGACGTCGCCGCCACCGGCCCGGCCCGCAACCCGCACGACCCGGCCCGGATCACGGGCGGCTCGTCGTCCGGGTCCGCCGCGGCCGTCGCCGCCGGGCACCTCGCGCTGGCCGTCGGAACCGACACCGGGGCGAGCGTGCGGACCCCGGCCGCGCTGTGCGGCGTCGCCGGGCTAAAGCCGCGGCGCGGGGCCATCCCGGGTGAGCGGGTGTTCCCGCTGGCCGAGTCGTTCGACACGGTCGGGCTGCTGGCCGCCGACGCCGCCTCGCTCGCCGTCGCCCGGACCGCGCTCGGGGAGCCCGGCGCGTCGGCCGCGGCGGTGCTGCCCCGGATCGGCGTCGCCGACGACGACTGGTGGCGCCCGCACGACCCGGTGATCGCCGACGCCGTCCGGGCCGCGGCCGACGCGCTCACCGCGCTCGGCGCACCCGTCGCCGCCCAGGACACCCCCGGCGTCGCCGAGCTCGCCGCCACCTACCCGGTGATCACCGGCGCGGAGGCCTACGCGACCCACCGGCGCTGGTTCGCCGAGCGCCGCGACGAGTACCAGCCCGCGACGGCCGCCCGGCTCGCCCCGCACGCCGAGGCGCCGGAGCACCTCTACGTCGACGCCCGGCGCGAGCGCCGCCGGGTCGGGCGCGCCCTGCTCGACCGGCTCGGGGCCTCCTGCGACGTGCTGCTCTGCCCCACCACCCGGCTGCGGGCCACGCCGATCGGCGCGACCGAGCACGGCGGGGTGCCGGTGCTGCCGTCGATGCTGCAGCTGACCTCGCCGTTCAACCTGCTCGACCGGCCCGTCGTCGCGCTGCCGGTCCCGGTGCCGGGGCTGCCCGCGGGGGTGCAGCTGGTGGGGATCACCGTCGGCGAGGACGTGCTGCTGGGCCTGGCGCGGGCGCTGGAGCGCGCGCTGCGGTGACGGCCGCGCCGCCCACCCGTCCATGATCACCGGTTGTGGAGTCCGGAGTGCGGTTTCCGTACCTCTGCGCTCCACAACCGGTGATCACCGGGTCGGGCGGTGCGACGAGCGGAGTCCGCGCGGGGCCGGGAACCACGGTCTCTACCCTCGTGACGCATGCGAGCGGTGTGCGTGCTGGGGACCGGACTGATCGGCGGGTCGCTGCTGCGGGCCGCGGCCCGCGCCGGGCGTGAGGTGTGGGGCACCGCCGCGTCCGAGCCGACCGCGGCCGCCGCCGTCGCCGACGGGTTCGACGTCACCACCGACACCGACGCCGCGCTGGCCCGGGCCGCCGAGGCCGACGCGCTGGTCGTCGTGTGCGTCCCGCTGACCGCGCTGGAAGCGGTGCTGCGCCGCGTCGACGCGGTCGCCCCCACCTGCCGGCTCACCGACGCGGTCAGCGTGAAGGTGCCGGTCGCCGACGCGGTCGCCCAGTTCGCGCCCCGCACCCGGTTCGTCGGCGGGCACCCGATGGCCGGCACCGCCGAGTCCGGCTGGCCCGCCGGGTCCGCGGCCCTGTTCACCGACGCCGCCTGGGTGGTCGCCGCCGACGACGGTCTCGACGTCGAGGTGTGGCGCGACGTCGCCGAGCTGGCCTGGGACTGCGGGTCCCGGGTGGTGCCCGCGGCCGTCGACGAGCACGACGTCGCCGTCGCCCGGATCTCGCACCTGCCGCACCTGTTCGCCGCGGTGCTCGCCTCCGTCGGCGCCGGTGAGCAGGGCGACGACCTCGCCCTCGCCCTGTCGGCGAGCTCGTTCGCCGACGGCACCCGGGTCGCCGGGACCCGTCCCGAGCTGGTCCTGGCGATGTGCGAGGGCAACCGGGGCGCGCTGCTCGCCGCCGTCGACGACGCGCTGGGCAGGCTCGGCGCGATGCGCGGGGCGCTGGCCTCCACCGGTGGGCTGGCCGCGACCGTGCGCTCCGGGCACGAGGCGCGGATGCGGTGGGCCTCGACCCGCGAGCCGCTGGAGGTGCCGGTCGACCTCGGCGCGCCGGACGTGTTCGCCGAGCTGCGCGAGCTCGGCCGCCGCGGCGACGTCGTCGAGCCGGTGAAGCGCTAGAGCGTCACCCGGGACGCGATGCCCGGGTAGTCGAGGACGAAGCCGTCGTCGTCGACGGTCATGTCGGCGGCGAACGAGCCCGCGGCGAAGCCGACGACCGCGGGCGTGCCGGGCGACCCGGCCGTCACGGTGCGGTAGGTCTGCTCGGTGTTCTCGACGGTCAGCGTCGGGAGGTCGACGAACACCATCGGCAGCACGTGCTCGGCGGGCTCGCGGTGCAGGGCGAGGCGCCGGACCGGGAGCGCGTTGAACACCGGGCTGAAGGCGAGGTCCACGTCGCGGGCGCCGCCGAAGTGGCCGCGGCTGCCGCCGGAGCCGTCGTCGACCAGCCAGACGCCGTCGGTGCTGCGCGACAGCGTGAGCTGCTGCTCCCCCTCGGCGGTGGCGACGTCGACGGCGAGCCGCGACAGCGTCCCGTCGCCGGCGACGACGAGCCGGTAGGATGCGGTGAGCACCCCGCCCGCCCCGCCGCGGATGATCCGGCCGACGGCACGGAAGCCGCCGCCGTTGGTCGTGATGCGCGCCGACTCCATGCCCGCGGCGCCGTCGGTCTCGGGGTCGGACCGCCAGGTCAGCATGACCGCCACGCGCGTCACCTCCGGGTCGTCGATGTCGGGCACACCGAACCACATCGCCGCACGGACCACGCGAACGGGTGATGATCGGGCGTCCTCAGCGGGGCTCCCGGCGGACGTCGGCGGCGTCGACGTCGTCGCGGATCCCGCGGAAGACCGGCTGCCGCAGCCGGCCGGCCGCCGTCCACCCGAGGTGGGCGACCTCGGCGACGACCGTCGGGGAGCACCAGCGTGCGCCCGCGGCGTCGACCCGGGGCAGGACCTGCGCGAACGGCGACTCAGGTGCCCCGGTCAGCCGGGCGGTGAGCAGCTCCTGCACCGCCGCCCCGGCCAGCCCGGACCCGACCCGGCCGGCGAACTCCAGCCCGTCCGGCCCGGGGACACCGAGCAGCAGCGCCCCGATCCGCCCCGCACCACCGGACCTCTCGGGCTTCCAGCCACCCACCACACACGACTGCGAGTGCCGGTGGGCGATCTTCACCCAGTCCGGGCTGCGCCGGCCCGGCCGGTACCGCGAGTCCTCCCGCTTGGCGACGACGCCCTCCAGCCCCCGCGACGCCGTCACCTCCAGCAGGGCGGCCCCGTCCGGGTAGAGCGGCGAGGTCTCGACGTGCGGGGTCGCGGACAGGTCGAGCCGTTCCAGGGTGGCCCGGCGCTCGGCCAGCGGGCGGTCGAGCAGCGGCACCCCGTAGAGGCGCAGCACGTCGAACACCATGAACGTGACCGGGCGGCCGCCCGCGGGGCCGTGGATCCGGTGGGCGAGCGCGGCGAAGCTGGGGACACCACCGTCGAGCAGCACCACCTCGCCGTCGAGGAGCACGTCGGGGGCCAGGTCCACCAGACCGGCGAGCTCGGGGAAGTTCGCGGTGACATCGCGGCCGGAACGGGTACGCAGGCGCAGTGCCGGGTCGCCACCGCCGTCGGTGACCTCGGCCAGCACGCGCATGCCGTCCCACTTGACCTCGAACGACCAGCCGGCCCCGGTCGGCAGGGGTCCGGGGGTGGCGAGCATGGGCTGCACACCGTCATGCTGTCACTCCGGACGGCACGCGAGGGGGGACCGCATGCGCGCGATCTGGAGCGGGGCCGTGTCCTTCGGGCTGGTCAGTGTGCCGATCAAGGTCTATTCGGCGACGTCCAACCACGACGTCCGGTTCCACCAGGTGCACGGTGAGGACGGCGGCCGCATCCGCTACAAGCGGACCTGCGAGGTGTGCGGCGAGGAGGTCACCTACGCCGACATCGTGAAGGGCTTCGAGACCCCCGACGGCGAGCTGATCACCCTCGACGACTCCGACCTCGCGTCGCTGCCCGTGAAGACGGGGCACGAGATCGACGTCATCGAGTTCGTGCCGAACGACCAGATCGACCCGATGCTGTTCGACAAGAGCTACTACCTGGAGCCGGAGACCAAGGCCGCCAAGCCCTACGCGCTGCTGCGCGAGGCGCTCGAGGAGACCGACCGCACCGCCGTGGTGAAGGTGGCGCTGCGCCAGCGCGAGACCCTCGCGCTGCTGCGGGTGCGCGGCAAGGCGATCGTGCTCCAGACCCTCATCTGGCAGGACGAGATCCGCGAGCCGGAGTTCGACATCCTCGACAACGAGGTCGACCTCAAGCCGCAGGAACTGAAGATGGCGTCGTCGCTGGTCGAGAGCATGGGCGCGGACTTCGACCCGTCGGAGTTCCACGACGAGTACCGCGACGCGATGGCCGACCTCATCGAGGAGAAGCGCTCCGACGGCGACGCCCGCCCGGCGCCCGCCGCGGAGGCCGCCGACGACGGCGGGGACTCGATGAGCGACCTGCTGTCGGCACTGCAGGCCAGTGTGGACGCGGCCCGGTCGACGAAGTCGGATGCCGGGTCGGGTTCCGGGTCGACGGAGAAGAAGGCCCCGGCCCGGCGGTCGTCCTCCCGGTCGAAGAAGACCGAGGAGCCGGAGAAGACCGGGGAGAAGGACACCGGGACCGACGACGCGAAGCCCGCGAAGCCGGCCACCACACGTCGGCGGTCGACGAAGAAGACCGCCTGACCGACGCCCCTCAGGGGCCGAAGCTGGACTCCGGCGGCGCCTGGTCGTTCTGCAGGGCGCCGAACAGCGCCTGGGCCCGGGTGCGGTCCCAACGCAGGTTCGACCCGCCCGCGCTGCCGCCGATCGGGACGGTCGTCTGCACGCCGTCGCCGCCGGAGACGCCCTTCATCCCCCAGGCCAGGCCGGCGAGGTTCCAGATGTGGTCGGAGTCGTCGACGGTGATGGTGCCGGTCACCGCGGACGCCAGCGGGACCATCCGGAACGGGTTGATCAGGGTGAGCGGGCTGGTGGCCTTGCCGAGCAGCGCGGAGAGGAACTCGCGCTGCCGCTTGACGCGGTCGAAGTCCGAGCCGGGCGTCGCGCGGGTGCGGACGTAGCCGAGCGCGGTCGTCCCGTCGAGCTCCTGGCAGCCGGCCTGGATGTCCAGCCCGGCCTTCGGGTCGTCGATGGCGCGGGGGACGCACATGTCCACCCCGCCGACGGCGTCGACGGCGCCGACGAACCCGCCGAAGCCGACCTCGACGTAGTGGTCGATGCGCAGGCCGGTGGCACCCTCGACGGTCTCGACGAGCAGCTCCGGGCCGCCGAACGCGAACGCCGCGTTGACCTTGTTGCTGCCCCTCCCGGGGATCGGGAGGTAGGAGTCACGGGGGATGGAGACGAGCACGCTGCCGGAGCTGCCGGTGTGCAGCAGCATGATCGTGTCGGTGCGCTGGCCCGCCGCGTCGCCGGTGGCGAGGCGTTCCTCGTCCTCGGCGGAGAGCCCCTCGCGGCTGTCCGAGCCCACGATCAGGTAGTTCGTCCCCGACGACGACGCCTGGGAGTCCGCGGGCAGCGCCTGCACCCGGGTCATGTTCTGGTCCAGGTAGACGCCGAACCCGACGAACGCGACCAGCAGCAGGATCAGCACGGCCTTCCAGCGCCCGCGGGTGGCACGGCGGACGCGGCGCCAGTCCGGCATCGACGGGCCGCGGGTGACCCGGCCGTCGCGGGGGGCCTGCGACGCGGGATGCACCCCGGCGCCCCCGCCCCCGGCTCCGGCTCCGGCTCCGGCGGGACGCGGCATGACCGGACCACGCGTCGGCGCGGCGGCCCGGGCCGGTGGCGGCGCCCCGGCGGGGCGGCCGGGCGGCGGCTTGCGCAGCGGTCCGCGGCCCCCGCGCGACGGCGGGGCCACGGGCGGCTGCTGCGGCGGGGACGGCGGCGGGAGCGGACGGCCCCCGTGCCCGGGAAGGGGGTTGCGGGGCTGGTTCGTCCAGCCGGGACTGCCGGGCCGCGCGGGACGGCCGCCGCGCGGCGGCTCGCCCTGCGGCGGACGCCCGCCCGCGGGGGGCGGGCCGCGGAAGTCTCCGGCCATGCCTGTGCCACCCTCCGATCGGCCCGGATCCTGGGCACTCGTGGCCGACGATACTGCGCGCCGTCGTCCCCGGGACGCCGGGCGAGAGGGTCACCCCGTCCACCTGCGGTGTTCCACCCGACCGGGTGCGCGGGGGATGATCGTCGACGATGGACCTCCCCCTGCACGAGGACGACCTGGACGCCGAGGGCGTGATCCGGGCGTCGGCGATCACCCCGCACCGCCCGGACATGCCGGCCGCGGCGGTGCTGTGCTGGTTCCCCGAGGTCGTCGAGGACGTCGGGACCCGCTCCGAGGCGGTGACCGTGCTGCGCAGCGAGCTCGGCCGCAGCCCGGTGTGGCGCACGACCGGGCCCGGCGGGACACCGGTCGCGGTGCTGCACCCCGGCGTCGGCGCGCCGCTGGCGGCGATGTTCCTGGAGCACCTCGCGGCGCTGGGCGTCCGCACCGTCGTCGGGGTCGGCGGGGCCGGGGCGCTGCGGCACGAGCTGACGCTGGGGCACGCCGTCGTCCTGGGCAGCGCACTGCGCGACGAGGGCACCTCGTTCCACTACCAGCCGCCGTCGCGGACGATCGACGCCGACCCGGACGGCGTCGACGCGGTGGTCCGGGTGCTCGACGGCGCCGGGGTGCCGCACGTCGTCGGGCGGTGCTGGACCACCGACGCCGTGTTCCGGGAGACCCCGGCACGGGTCGCGCGGCGCCGCGACGAGGGCTGCGCGGTGGTCGACATGGAGGCGTCCGCGCTGGTCGCGGCCGCGCGCCGGATCGGGGTCGGCTACGGCCAGGTGTTCCTCGCCGCGGACTCGCTCGCCGGGCCGGAGTGGGAGCACCGCGGCTGGACCGGGGCACGCGAAGCCCGGGCGGGGCTGTTCGGCCTGGCGGTGGCCGCCGCCGAGACCTGGGACGCGGGTCGGGCGGGCACCGGGCCCGAGGCGCACCCGGCGGGCGGGACCGGCACGCCCTAGCGTCTGCGGGCATGCGCGTCCTCGTCACCGGCGGTGCCGGATTCATCGGGTCCCACGTCGCCGACCGCTTCGTCGCGGACGGCCACGAGGTCGTCCTGCTCGACGCGCTGCTGCCACAGGCCCACGGCGGCGAGGCCCCCGAGCTCGACCACGAGCTGGTCCGTGGCGACGTCCGCGACGCCGACACCCTGTCCCGGCTCCTGCCGGGGGTGGACGCCGTCTGCCACCAGGCCGCGATGGTCGGGCACGGTGTCTCCCCCGCCGACGCCCCCGACTACGCCTCCCACAACGACCTCGGCACCGCGGTGCTGCTGGCGCAGATGCACGCCGCGGAGGTGGACCGGCTGGTGCTGGCCGGGTCGATGGTCGTCTACGGGGAGGGCCGCTACGACTGCGCCGACCACGGCGTGGTCCGGCCCGGGCCGCGTGCGCCCGACGACATCGAGGCCGGCCGGTACGAGCCCCGCTGCCCGGAGTGCGGCAAGGACCTCGAGTCCGGCCTCGTCCCGGAGTCCGCGCCGGTCGACCCGCGCAGCACCTACGCCGCCACCAAGCTCGCCCAGGAGCACCTCGCGAGCGCCTGGGCCCGCCAGACCGGCGGGACGGTGTGGTCGCTGCGCTACCACAACGTCTACGGCCCCCGGATGCCCCGCGACACCCCCTACGCGGGCGTCGCGTCGATCTTCCGGTCCGCGCTGGAGCGCGGTGAGGCGCCGCGGGTGATGGAGGACGGCCGGCAGCGCCGGGACTTCGTGCACGTCACCGACGTCGCCGCGGCCAACGCCGCCGCGCTCGTCGCCGACCCGGAGCCGACCGGCTTCGGCGCCGCGAACGTCTGCTCCGGCGAGCCGCACACCATCGGCGACCTCGCCGCCGAGCTGGCCCGCGCGATGGACGGCCCCGAGCCCGTGATCGTCGGCGGTGCCCGGCCCGGCGACGTGCGCCACGTCGTCGCCGATCCGGCCTACGCCGCAGCCCGGCTGGGCTTCCGCGCCCGGACCACCTTCACCGACGGGGTGACGGCGTTCGCGACCGACCCACTCCGTTCACCGATCACCACGAACCGCTGAGGGGCGCCGTTCGAACCTCCTGCGGGACCCTCCCGCATTCGGCGGGCGGCGGCCCGGCGGAGAGGTGAAGATCGCGACGTGCACCCGGAGATCGTGCTGCCGTGCCTCGACGAGGCGGAGGCGCTGCCCTACGTCCTGAAGCGGATGCCCGACGACTGGCCGGTGATCGTCGTCGACAACGGGTCGACCGACGACACCGCGGCGGTCGCGCGCGGGCACGGGGCGCGGGTGGTCGTCGAACCACGTCGCGGCTACGGCGCGGCCGTGCACGCCGGGCTGGAGGCGGCCACCGGTGAACTCGTGGCCTTCCTCGACGGCGACGGCTCCCTCGACGCCGACGTGCTGCCCGGCATGGCCGAGACCGTCGCGTCCGGCCGCGCCGACATCGCCGTCGGACGGCGCGTGCCGGACACGGTCGGGGTGTGGCCCTGGCACGCCCGTGCGGCGAACGCGGTGATCGCCGGGATGCTGCGGACCCGAGGGGTCCCGGTGCACGACATCGCCCCGATCCGGGTCGCACGCCGGCAGGCGCTGCTGGACCTGCGGGTCGAGGACCGGGCGTTCGGCTACCCGCTGGAGCTGCTGCTGCGGGCGGGCCGGGCGGGCTGGCGGTTCGACGAGATCCCGGTCGCCTACTCCCGGCGGGCCGGCGGGCGGTCCAAGGTCTCCGGCTCGGTCAAGGGCACCGTCCGGGCCGGGCGCGACATGATCCGGCTGCTGCGATGACCGGCCCCGTCACCACCGTCGTCCTCGCGAAGGCGCCCGAGCCGGGCCGGGTCAAGACGCGGCTGTGTCCGCCCGCGACGCCGGAGCTCGCCGCGGCGATCGCCTCGGCGGCGCTGCTCGACACCCTCGAGGCCGCCGCCGGGGTGGCCGGCGACACCGTCGTCGCGATGACCGGGGACCGGGCCGCCGCCGTCGGCGCGGCCGAGCTGGCCGCCGCGCTGGACGGGCTCGCCGTCGTCGCGCAGCGCGGGGAGGGACTGGCCGCGCGGATCGCCGCCGCGCACGCCGACGCCGCCGCGCTGCACCCGGGCCGCCCGACCCTGCAGGTCGGGATGGACACCCCGCAGGCCACGGCCGGGCTGCTGTCCCACTGTGCGGACCGGCTCGCCGAACCGGGTGTGGACGCCGTCCTCGGCCCCGCGACCGACGGCGGCTGGTGGGTGCTGGGCCTGCGCGACCCGCTCGCCGCCACCGCGCTGCACGGCGTGCCGATGTCGACCGCCGAGACCGGCGGCCGGACGCTGGACGCGCTGCGGGCCGCCGGCCTGCGGGTGGCCCTCGCCGAGCCGCTGACCGACGTCGACACGGCCGCGGAGGCCGTCGCCGTCGCCGCGCAGGTCCCGGGGAGCCGCTTCGCCCGCGCCGTCGCCGAGCTGAGGCTGCGATGTCCGGAGGTGTCGGCGTGACCGTGACCGCCGAGGGCTTCGACATGCCGCTGTCCGGCGCCCCCTCCCGCCTGCTCTGTGACGACGGCACCGAGATCGCGCTGGACGTCGACCGCTGGGCCGACGCCGCCGGTGGCTGCGACGACTGGCTGCTGCGCCACTGCACGGGCCCCACCCTCGATCTCGGCTGCGGACCCGGCCGGCTGCTCGTCGCGCTCGCCGCGCGCGGGATCGCCGCCCTCGGCGTCGACGGTTCCGCCGTCTCCCGGGTGCTGTGCCACCGCCGCAGCGTCGCGATGGTCCAGGCCGACCTGTTCGGCCCGCTGCCCGGCGAGGGCAGCTGGTCCCATGTGCTGCTCGCCGACGGCAACATCGGCATCGGCGGCGACCCGGTCGCCCTGCTCACCCGCGCCGCCCGGCTGCTCACCCACGGCGGGACGGTGCTGGTGGAGGCCGACCCGCGCCCCGAACACACGTGGCGCGGTACCGCCCGGGTGCTGTGCGGCAGCGGTGCGGGCGAGCCGATCCCGTGGGCCGCGCAGGGCGCGGTCCCCCTCGCGGTGACGGCCGGTCGCGCCGGCCTGCGCGTGACCGACGTGCACCTCGGCGCGCGGGTGTTCCTAGAGCTGACCGGACCGTGAAGCGCGTGATGCGGTGGCGGAGCCCGATCCGGGGACCCTGGCTGACCTCGATGTTCGCCCTCCCGCTGCTGGTGGGGCTGCCGATCGTGGCGTTCACCGGGCTGCTCGACCGGCTCGCCTACGGCCGGGAGCAGGCCATCCCGGCCGCCGACGCCGTCGGCGGGCTGCAGCTGCCCTGGGTGGACTGGCCGGTGTCGCCGGCCTGGCTGTTCCGGCTCACCGAGGGCCTGCACGTCGGGCTCGGGATCGTGCTGGTGCCGCTGGTCCTGGCGAAGCTGTGGTCGGTCATCCCGAAGCTGTTCACCGCGCCCGAACGCAACCCGGTGAAGCTGCTGGAGCGGCTGTCGCTGGTGCTGCTGGTCGGCTCGATCCTGTTCCTCATCGTCACCGGCCTGATGAACGTCCAGTACGACTACGTCTTCGGCTTCTCCTTCTACGACGGCCACTACGCCGCGGCCTGGGTGTTCCTGGCCTCGTTCGCGCTGCACGTGGTCACGAAGCTCCCGACGATGGTCCGCTCGCTGCGGGGCCGCTCGCTGCGCTCCGAGCTGGCCACGCCGCTCGCGGCCACCCGGTCCGAGCCGGCGCACCCGCTGGTCGCGCCGGACCCGGACCCACCGACGATGTCGCGGCGCGGCGCGATCGCCCTGGTCGGCGGCGGGATGCTGTTCGTCGCGGCGCTGACCGTCGGGCAGTTCACCGACCGGCTCCGGTCGACGGCGCTGCTGCTGCCCCGGGGCCGGACGACGGCGCCCGACAGCACCGAGCGGGGCGGGCCGAACGACTTCCCGGTCAACCGCACGTTCGTCGCGTCCGGGATCGCCCCGGCCGCGGTCGGGAGCGCCTGGACGCTGACCCTGACCGGCGGCACGGCACCGGTGGTGCTCGACCGGGCGGCGCTGGCCGCGCTGCCGCAGCACACCGCGGAGCTGCCGATCGCCTGCGTCGAGGGCTGGTCGACCTCGCAGGTGTGGACGGGTGTGCGGCTGACCGACCTGGCCCGCGCCGCGGGCGTCACCGACCCGGCGACGGCCGAGGTGCGGTCGGTCGAGGTGGGGAGCCCGTTCGCCCGGTCGCTGCTCAACCGCGCCCAGACGCTGTCGCCGGACTCGCTGCTCGCGCTGCGGGTCAACGGCGCCGAGCTGTCGCCCGACCACGGGTACCCGGCGCGGCTGATCGTCCCGGCGCTGCCCGGGGTGCACAACACCAAGTGGGTCGCGACGATCGGGTTCTCCCGTGCTGCTCCTCGGTAGCCGCCTGCTCGCCGCCCTCGGCTGCTTCGCGCTCGCCGGGTGGGCGGCGTACGCGATCGTCGGCGGGTCCCCCGACCTGGTCACGATGGCCTGGTGGTTCGCCGGCGCGGTCCTGCTGCACGACCTCGTGCTGTTCCCGCTCTACGCCGCCGGGGACCGGCTGCTGCTGCTCGCGCTGCCTCGCACCCGGGTGCCGCTGGTCAACCACGTGCGGATCCCGGTGCTCGGCTCCGGGCTCGCGCTGCTGATGTTCCTGCCCGGGATCATCCGGCAGGGCGCGCTGAGCACGCTGAACGCGACCGGGCTGGACCAGGAGCCGTACCGGATGCGGTGGGTGTGGCTGACCGTCGTGCTGTTCGCCGTCTCCGCGCTGGTCTGGACGGCGCGGACGCTGCTCGCCCGCCGGGCAGTATCGGAGCCATGAGCGAACCCGTCTTCGACAAGCGCGACCAGCTCGACAAGGTCGCCGCCGGCCTGCTGGAGGGCGAGCGGATCATCGCCGTCTACGACGCGATCGGCGCCGGCACCGGCTTCCTCGGCCTCACCGACCTGCGGGCGGTCCTGCAGGACAACTCCTTCGTCGGCAAGCGCACCGCGATCACCTCGATCCCCTACGGCCGGATCTCCTCGGTCTCGTTCGTCGCCGACCGGAACCTGCTGGGCCGGTTCGCGAGCTCCAGCCAGATCGCGATCACCGTCGGGGCGGCCGTGCACGAGGTGGCCTTCCGCGGCGACGATAAGGCCCGCCACGCCCACGACGTGATCCTCTGGCACCTGACCCGGTCGTGACCGGCGCTCACGCGTCGCGCAGGGCCGCCAGGAACGCGAGCAGGTCGGCAGGGCCCTGAGAGGCGATGGCGTGGACCCGGCGCAGGTCGAGCTCGCCGTAGGCGTGGACCAGCAGGTTGCGGAACGCAGCGGCCCTGGCCAGCCGGTTCGCCAGTCCGGTCTCGACGACGCCGTGCCTCCCGAGCAGGCGGAACGCGTCACCGTAGGTGGGCGGGGAGCCCAGCCCCGATGTCACGCAGGCCGACACCGCCGTGTCGATGACGACCTGGATGGCCTGCCACAGGTGCAGGACGACGGCGTCGGTCGCGTCGGTCATCGGGGCCAGCCCGTCCGGGTCCGACGGCAGCCGGTCCCGCACACGATCGAGGTGCCGGCGGACTGTCGCCGCGCGCTCGGCGAGCAGTTCCGGCCGGATCGCCCCGCTCACCGCCCGAGCCCCGCGAGGACGTCCTGCTGCGCACGCCGGATCACGGGACCGGCGTCGCACCAGAAGCGGGTGGCCTCCAGCACGAAGTCGCGATACGCGTCGCCGGTCGTGTGCAGGGCGACGCCGTCACGGGCGGCCTCGTACCGGAGCAGCGCGGTGGCCCGGTCGAGGTCCACGAGGTCGACGGCGTCCGTACCCAGCGCCGACGCGACCGCGTCGAGCAGCGTGGCCGGGTCGGCGTCGCCGCGATAGCCCAGGTCCCAGTCCGACCCGGCATGCTCCTGACCGCGGCTGCGCGACCCGTGCAGGAGCAGGAGCGTCAGCCCCGGTACCCGGGCCGCCACCGCCCGGACGGCGTCGAGCCGGGCCGGGTCCTGTGTCTGCGGTCCGGTCACGGGTGCCACGGTAGCGGCCCCGGTCGTGACCGGGGGCACGCTCGGCGGCGGTCGCCCGGCCGGGTTGCGACACTGGGGTCATGAGCACCGGCCCCGTCCCGCCCGCCACCACTCCGGACTCCACCGACGTGCTCGTCGTCGGGGCGGGACCGGCCGGGTCGGCGGCGGCGGCGTGGGCGGCGCGGCACGGGCTCGACGTCGTCCTCGCCGACTCCGCGACCTTCCCCCGGGACAAGGCCTGCGGTGACGGGCTGACCCCGCGCGCGATCGCCGAGCTGGGGCACCTGGGCCTCGGTGGTTGGGTCGACTCGCACGGCACCAACCAGGGACTGCGCGCGCACGGGTTCGGGCAGGTCCTGGAGCTGCCGTGGCCGGGCGGGTCGCTGCCGGCGCACGGCTCGGCGATCCCGCGCACCGAGCTCGACGCGGGCATCCGCCGTGTCGCCCTGGAGGCCGGCGCGACCCCGATGGAGGGCGCCAAGGCCGTCGACGTGACCTTCGCCGGGGGCCGGGTCGACGCCGTGCTGTTCGACGACGGCCGCTCCGTCCGGTGCCGCAGGCTCGTCGTCGCCGACGGGGCGCGCTCCACGCTCGGGCGGGTGCTGGGCCGGGAGTGGCACCAGGACACCGCCTACGGCGTCGCCGCCCGCGGCTACGTCACCTCCGGCCGGCACGACGACCCGTGGATCAGCTCGCACCTGGAGCTGCGCGGCGAGGCCGACGAGGTCCTGGCCGGGTACGGCTGGCTGTTCCCGCTGAACGACGGCCGGGTCAACATCGGCGTCGGCACCCTGGCCACCGACCGGCGCCCGGCCAACATCAAGCTGCGCGGCCTGATCGAGCACTACGCGAACGCCCGCCGCGCCGAGTGGGAGCTGGGCCCGAAGGTCGAGCTGGTGAGGTCCGCGCTGCTGCCGATGGGCGGCGCCGTCTCCGGGGTCGCGGGCCCGAACTGGGCGCTGATCGGCGACGCGGCGGGCTGCGTGAACCCGCTCAACGGCGAGGGCATCGACTACGGCCTGGAGACCGGCCGGCTGGTCGCGGAGCTGCTCGCGTCGGGCGCCGACCTGGACCGCGCCTGGCCCGCGACCCTGCGCTCGCACTACGGCCTGGCGTTCTCGATCGCCCGCAGGCTCGCCGGGCTGATCACGATCCCCCGGCTGCTGCCGCTGGCCGGGCCGGTCGGGATGCGGTCGCGGGCACTGATGACCGTCGCGCTGCGGGTGATGGGCAACCTCGTGACCGACGAGGACCGCGACCTCACCGCCCGTGCCTGGCGGGCCGCCGGGAAGCTGTCGGTCCGCCTCGACGACCGGCCCCCGTTCCCCGCCGCCGACCTGCGCACACCGGTCGCGGCGCGCTGAGGGCTCCGGGGCGGGAGGATCACCGGGTGGTGGCAGCGCGCCGTCCACCGGGGTGACCGGTTCCGGACGGTACGGTCGCCGCCAGGAGGTCCGCCACGACGGCGGACGGCCGGTGCGCGCGCCCGCGGCCCGGCTGCACCAGCAGACCGGGAGGGCCCGTGACCCGCGGCGACGATCCGGAGCGCACCCGCAGGGATGCGTCCGACCCGTGGCGGACGGGGAACCGCCGACAGCGGCCGCCGGGCGGTCCCGCGCCCGACCCGACCCGTCGCGTCGGCGGGGCCCGGCCCGCGCCGCGGCGCGCCGACGACGACCCGGCGACCCGCAGCAACGCGCCGGACGCCACCCGCCGGGTCGGCCCGCCCCCCGGCCCCGGCCGCCCGGGCCCCGGTGGGCCCGGTGCCCCCGCGGACGGCACCCGGCGCCTCGGGCCCGGCGAGGCCCCGACCCACCACCTCGGCGCCCCGCCGACCGCCGCCTACGGCGCGCCGCGCCCGTCGCGCCCGGACGCGACCCGGATGATGCCCGCACCCATCACCGAGCCCGAGCTGCTCGGCGGCCGGTACCGGCTGGAGGGGCTGCTCGGCCAGGGCGGGATGTCCGACGTGCACCGGGCCACCGACACCCGGCTCAACCGGCCGGTCGCCGTGAAGATCTTCGGTGCGGCCGACGACCCGAGCGCCGACCAGCGCTTCGAGCAGGAGGCGCAGGTCATGGCGAACCTGCGCCACCCGGGTCTGGTCGCGGTGCACGACTTCGCCGTCGAGGCCGACCGCGCCTACCTGGTCATGGAGCTCGTCGACGGGCCCACGCTCAAGGACGTCATCGCCCGCGAGGACCTGCCGCCCGAGGACATCCGCCGGATCGGTACCGAGGTCGCCCAGACCCTGGCCTACGTCCATTCGCAGGGCGTCACGCACCGCGACATCAAGCCGTCGAACATCCTCGTCGACTCCGACGGCCGGGCCCGGCTCGCCGACTTCGGCATCGCCGCCCTGCTCGGCGCCGACGGCCACACCGCGGCCGGCGAGATCATCGGGACGCCGGCGTACCTGTCGCCGGAGCAGGTCCAGGGCCGACCGGTCGGGCCGCCGACCGACGTGTACGCGCTCGGCCTCGTGCTGCTGGAGGCCTGGACCGGGCGGCAGGAGTACCAGGGCCAGGGGCTGCAGGGCGCCGCCGAGCGCGTGAACCGCGCCCCGGTGGTGCCCGCGGACGTGCCCGAGCCGGTGCGGACGGCGATCGCCCAGTCCACCGCGACCGACCCGCAGCGACGCCCGGACGCCCGCCGCGTCGCCGAGATCCTCTCGGAGCCGGCCGCCGTCGCTCCGCCGGTCGTCGCACCGGAGCCGGAGCCGGAGCCGCGTGACCTCGGCTCGTCGGGGATCGGGAAGTGGATCGCGATCGGCGCGCTCGTCGTCGCGCTGCTGGTCCTGCTGCTCGGGTTCCTGCTGTTCGGCAACGGCGACTCCGACACCCAGGCCCCGCCGACCACCGAGACCAGCGCACCGCCCACCACCGAGACGACGACCGAGGCCCCGACCAGCGAGAACAACGGCGGCATCCAGCTGCCGAGCAACATCCCGGGTCTGCCGTCGGGTCTGCCCTCGCTCCCGTCGAACCTGCCGTCGCTGCCGAGCGAGCTGCCGTCGCTGCCGTCGAACCTGCCCGACCCCGGCCAGATCGGTCAGGACGCGCAGGGTTTCTGGGAGTCGATCCAGCGCTGGTGGTCCGGGATCACCGGCAACTGAGTGACCCGTCCGACCCGGTGCGGCGCGCGCCGGGCCGGACGGGGACCATCGGGGGTGACACGGGCGCGGTACGTGCCCGGTGACCACCTGCGGAGGGGTTCTCGGTGAGCGCGAGCACGGAGCAGGCGACGACCGACGCGGCCGGTGGTGCGCCGCCCGCACCGGCGGTGCCGGCGCGGCGCGACCGCCGTGGGCTCCTGACCGCGCTCACGGTCGCCGTGGTGCTGCTGTGCGCCGGCCTCGCGGTCGCCGTCTCGATCGGCGACGACGGCTTCTGGCGGCAGAGCGGGCTGCCGGTGCCCGAGCCGGGCCTGAAGGCCGCGACGGTCGTCGCGAAGGTCCTGGCCGTCGCCGCGACCGCGCTCGCCGCCGGGTCGCTGCTGGTCGGCGGCCTGGTCGCGGCGCCGCAGGGGTCCGGGACGGTCGACGTCCACGGCTACCGCGCGCTGCGCCGGGGCACCCTGGCCGCCACCGTCGCCGGGGTGTCGGCGATCGCCGCGGGCTGGCTGTCGGTGGCCGACATGACCGGCAACTCCCCCGGCGTCCTGGCGTCGGTGGGCCCGTTCGGGTGGCTCGGCGCCGCCGCGACCATCGAGGAGCCGCTGGGCTGGGCGCTCGCCGGGGCGCTGCTGCTGCTCGTCGCCCTCGGGTCGGCGTTCTCGCTGAGCTGGAAGGCCGCCGCCGCGCTCGGGCTGGTCGCCGCGTGCGCGATGGCGGTGCCCGCAGCGGTCCACCCGGCCGCGACCGGGGCCGGGCACGACTGGAGCGGGGACGCGAACGTGCTGCGCGCCGTCGCCGGGACCGCCTGGCTCGGGCTGGTCGCCGCGCTGGTCGCGTTCCGCGCGCACGGCGGCGTGATCGAGGGACGGACGGCGGGCCGGGTCCGCGGGCTGCTCGCCGTCGGCGGGGTCGTGTACCTGACCGGTGAGATCATCTTCCAGCTGGTGGTGACCGACGCCGGGCCGCTCGGCGGGTCGGCCTACGTGCGGGTCGCCGTGGTCGTCGCGGTGCTGCTCGCAGCCCTGGTCCCGCTGACCGCGCTGCTGGTCCGCGGGCTCGTCGCCGCCCCGGCCGGGTCGGTGCCGGGCCGGCTGCTGCCGGTGGTCGCGGTGCTGGGGGCGGCGGTGGCGACGCTGGGCGTCGCGAGCATCCGGCTGGTGCCGCCGCGGTTCGTCGTCGCCGACGACTCGGCGCTGCAGACCCTGATCGGCTGGGACATCGTCCGGCCGTTCTCCGCGCTCGCGGTGCTGACCGACTGGCGCTGGAACCTGCTGTTCGGCACCGGTGCGCTGGTGCTGGCCGGGCTGTACCTGGTGGCCGTGCGCCGGCTCGCGGCCCGCGGGGTGGTGTGGCCGGTCGGGCGCACCGTCGCCTGGCTGCTGGGCTGCGCGACGCTGCTGCTGGCGACGTCGTCGGGGCTGGGCTTCTACTCCCCGTCCATGTTCAGCGTCCACATGATCAGCCACATGACGCTGAACATGCTCGCGCCGATCCTGCTGAGCCTCGGCGGCGCGGTCACGCTCGCGCTGCGGGTGCTACGCCCGGCGGGCCGCGGCAACCCGCCCGGCCCGCGCGAGTGGCTGCTCGCGGCGGTGCACTCGCGCGTCGCGAAGGTCATGACCCACCCGGCGTTCGCGGCGGTGCTGTTCGTCGGCTCGTTCTACGTCCTGTACTTCACCCCGCTGTTCGACGGGGCGCTGCGGTTCCACTGGACCCACCAGCTGATGAACCTGCACTTCGTGCTCGTCGGCTACCTGTTCTTCTGGCCGCTGATCGGCGTCGACGCCGCCCCGCACCGGCTGCCGCACCTGGGGCGGCTCGCGGTCATGCTCGCGACGATGCCGTTCCACGCGTTCTTCGGCGTCGCGGTGATGAGCTCCTCGACGGTGCTCGGGGAGAACTTCTACCGCCAGGTCGGGCTGCCGTGGCTGGACCTGCTCGACGACCAGCGCACCGGCGGCGGCATCGCCTGGGCGACGGGCGAGATCCCGATGCTGCTGGTGATGGTCACGCTGGTGGTGCAGTGGTCGCGCGACGACTCCCGGGAGGCGACCCGCAAGGACCGGCAGGCCGACCGGGACGACGACGCGGAGCTGAAGGCCTACAACGCGATGCTGGAGCAGATGCGCCGGGGCGGCTGAGCCTACTCAGCCCGGCAGCGCGGTCCCGTCCGGCTCGGCGGCGTGCACCGTCACACCCTGCTCGCGCAGCCGCGCGGCCGCGCCCGCGGGCAGCCCGGCGTCGGTGACGACGGCGTCGAAGTCGGTGAGCCCGGCGACCCGGAAGGTGCTCACGGCGCCGTACTTGTCGGAGCCGGAGACCAGGTAGGAGCGCTCGGCCGACGCCATCGCGGCCCGCTTGACCGGCACCTTCGCCTCGACCGGGGTGGTGCTGCCGCGGGCGTCGTCCCAGGAGCTCGACGAGATCAGCGCGACGTCGATGTTCAGCTCGCGGACGGCCCGGGCGGTCAGCTCGCCGACGGTGGACCGGTTGCCGCGGTCGACCCGGCCCCCGACGTGGTACAGCTCCAGGCCGGGGTGGTCGCTGAGCAGCACGGCCGTCGTCAGGTCGTTGGTGACGACCGTCAGCCCGGTGTGCCCCCAGAGCAGGGCCGCGACCTGCCCGATCGTCGTACCCGCGTCGAGGTAGACGACCTGGTCGTCGCCGATCAGCCGGACCGCCTCGCGGGCGATGGCGCGCTTCTCCGCGGGCCGGACCGACACCTTGGCGCGGTAGGTCGGCTCGCTGTGCAGCTTCTCCACCGACCGGACGCCGCCGGGGACCGAGGAGACCCGGCCCTCGGCCTCCAGCGAGGCGATGTCCCGGCGCACCGTCATGTGCGAGACGCCCAGCAGCTCGACGAGCTCGCGGACGGACAGCACGCCCGCTCCGCGGAGCTCGGTGAGCAGCCGCTCGCGGCGCTGGTCGGGGATCACTGGACGGCCTCCGGACACCTGCGGTCGAACTCGCCGACGGACCTGCGGACGATAGCGCATGTGCCGCTGCGTGAAGAATATTGACTCTCGTGTGAACTGCTGTGCTAGCGTCCGCCGCGCCGCCGGGCGGTCGTCGACAACGCCGTGCTGTCGCCACCGGCGTTCGAGGAGGTCGCATGCCCCCGTCCGGAGCACCACCGGTGCGCTACGCGCTGACCGGCGCACGGGGCGGCTTCGGCCGGACCCTGCTCGCCCAGACCCGGCACACCCCGCGGGTCGTCCCGGACGCGCTGTGCGACCTCGACGTCGACGGCACCGTCACGATGTGCCGCGAGCTCGGCTTCCGCGCCGACGAGCTGGCCGTGTGCCGCACCGCCGACGAGGTCGCCGCCCGCCCGGCGGGCACCGTCGCCGTCGTCCCGGACCTGGCGCTGCTGACCGGGGCCGGGCACGACGTCCTGGTCGAGGCCACCGGCAGCCCCGCCGCGGGGTACCGCGCCGCCGTCGACGCGCTGGAGCACGACCGGCACGTGGTGATGGTGTCCAAGGAGGTCGAGACGGTCGTCGGCACCGACCTCGCCCGGCGCGCCGCCGACCGCGGCCTCGGCTACGTGCCCGGCGCCGGGGACCAGCCGGCGAACCTCGTCGAGTGGTACGCCCGCACCCGCGAACTCGGCCTGGAGGTCGTCGCGGCCGGCAAGTCCGGCGAGTACGACCTGGTGCTCGACCCGTCGACCGGCCGGCTGCGCCACCTCGACCAGGAGATCGACGTCGCCGACCCGGAGCGGCTGCTCGCCCCGCCGGAGCCGGGCGGCGTCCGCGGCACGCTGGACGCGCGCGCCGACGCGGTCGCCACGATCCGGCGCAGCGCGGCCGCGGACCTGTGCGAGATGGCCGTCGTCGCCGACGCCACCGGGCTGGTCCCCGACGTCGAGACCCTGCACTACCCGGTGGCCCGCGTCGCCGAGCTCGCCGACGTCTACGCCCTCGCCGGGGACGGCGGCGTGACCGGGCGGCCGGGCGTGGTCGACGTGTTCACCGTGCTGCGCCGCCCGGACGAGGCGAGCTTCGCCGGCGGGGTGTTCGTCGTCGTGCGCACCCACGACCCGGTGACCTGGGAGACGCTGTCCGGCAAGGGCCACGTCGTGAGCCGCGACGGGCGCTACGCCTGCCTCTACCTGCCCTACCACCTCATGGGCGTCGAGACGCCGCTGTCGGTCCTCGCCGTCGCCGAGCGCGGCCCCGCCGCGGCACCCCCGGACCGCGGTCGCCACGTCGTGCTCGCCGGGCGCGCCCGGACCGGCCTCGCCACCGGCCGCACCCTGGCCATGGGCGGGCACCACCACGACGTCGACGGCGTCGCCCCGGTGCTGTTCGCCGCGGCGGAGGCGCCCGACGACGTCGCACCCCTCTACCTGGCCGCGCACACCACGCTCGCCCGGGACGTACCGGCCGGTGCCCCGGTGCGGATCGGCGACCTCGCCGACCCCGACCCCCACCTGCTCGCGGCCTGGCGCACCGGCGCGACCGGCTGACCCCGCCCTCCCCTTCCCCGATCGGATACATCGTCGTGTCGGACATCTACGTCCTCAGCGCGTTCCTGCTCGCGCTCGTCGTCCTCGTCCTGTTCATCGCCCGCTTCAAGGTCCACCCCGTCGCGACGCTGTTCGTCGTGGTCGTCGCGCTCGGCCTCGCGCTGGGCATGGGCGGGACCGGGACGATCGACCTGGTCACCGAGGGCTTCGGCAACACCCTCGCCAGCGTCGGCCTGCTGGTCATCTTCGGCTGCGTGCTCGGAAAGATGCTCGAGCTCTCCGGCGCCGCCGAGGCCATCACCGAA
Organism: Pseudonocardia sp. TMWB2A; assembly: GCF_017312135.1. Classification (NCBI taxonomy): domain Bacteria; kingdom Bacillati; phylum Actinomycetota; class Actinomycetes; order Pseudonocardiales; family Pseudonocardiaceae; genus Pseudonocardia; species Pseudonocardia sp. TMWB2A. Next base: position 2,859,288 of record NZ_QKQY01000002.1, on the reverse strand, counting down.
CGGTGCCTGCGGCTGTTCTCCGAGCGGAAGGTCCCCTGGGCCGTCGCGCTCGCGTCGTCGGTGGTGGGGATCCCGCTGATCGCGGACTCCGTCGTCGTCATGCTGATCCCGATCGTCTCGGCGCTCGCGGCCCGCACCGGGATCTCGATGATGAAGCTGGGCCCGATCCTCTACATCGGCGCCTACGTGATGACCTCGGTCGTGCCGCCCGGACCGGGCCCGCTGGCCTCCGCCGCGCTGCTCGGGGTCCCGACCGGCCAGGCGATCCTGCTCGGCCTCGCCGTCGGCGTGCCGGGCATCCTCGCCGCGACCCTCTACCTCACGACCATCCGCACCCACGTCGACCCGAAGCCCGAGTTCGTCGAGCACCTGGCCACCGGCGGGAGCGGACCCTCCGGCGACACCGCCGTGACCGAGCGGACCGCCGTCCGCGGGCCGTCGCTGCTCGCCTGCCTGACCCCGATCGTCGCGCCGATCGTGCTGATCAGCGGCGCCTCGCTGCTCGGGCCGCTGATGGCCGAGGACAACCCCGTGCGCGGGGCGCTGGAGTTCGTCGGCGAGCCCACGATGGCGCTGTTCCTGGCCTGCGTGCTGTCCCTGCCGCTGTTCCGCGGGCGCTGGCGGGACAAGGAGACCCTGACCGACCTGTTCGAGAGCGGCCTGCGGATCGCCGCGATGCCGCTCGCGCTGACCGGTGTCGGCGGGGCGCTGGCGGCCACGATCCGGGAGACCGGGGTGGCCGAGAGCGTGGCCGAGGGCGTCCAGCAGATCGGCATCTCGCCGATCATCATCCCGTTCCTCGTGGCGGCCGCGGTCTGCACCATCACCGGGTCGAACATCCTCGGTGTCATGACCGCCGCGGCGATCATGCAGCCGCTGGTGGACGTGCTCGGGCTCGCGCCGATCGCGATCTACCTGGCCTGCGCCACCGGCGCCCAGATCATGAAGCACGCCAACTCGTCGGGCTGGTGGGTCACCACCACGCTGTCCAACATGACCGTCGGCCAGGGGATCCGCTCGATCGGCGTCGCCTCGGTGATCTCCGGCGTGACCGGCTTCGCGGTGCTCAACGTCCTGATCGCCGTCGGTGTCGTGTGACGACCCCCGTACCGCCCCCCACCCCAGGAGGACGACCGTGACCACGATCGGCGCCATCGCCGACGACCTGACCGGCGCGACCGACCTCGCGATCGTGCTGACCGCCGCCGGGTTCCGCACCGCCGTCGTCCCCGGCGAGGCCGTGTCCGGTGGGCTGCCCCCGGCCGCCGACGGCACCGACGCGGTGGTCGTCGCCCTCAAGAGCCGGACCGCGCCGCCCGCCGAGGCCGTCGCGGGCTCGCTGGCCGCGCTGTCGGCGCTGCGCGCCCACGGCTGCGACCGGATCCTGTTCAAGTACTGCTCGACGTTCGACTCCACCCCCGGGGGCAACATCGGGCCGGTCGCCGACGCCCTGCTCGACGCGCTCGGCGCCCCGTGGACGGTGGTCGCGCCCGCGTTCCCCGCGAACGGGCGCACGGTCTACCGCGGCCACCTGTTCGTCGGTGACGACCCGCTCGACGAGTCGCCGATGCGCGACCACCCGCTGACCCCCATGCGTGACTCCAGCCTGCCCCGGCTGCTCGCCCCCCAGGTCCGCGGCGGCGCCGGGGCCGTGGGCCTGGTCCCGCTCCCCGCGGTGACGGCCGGGCCGGCCGCCCTGCGTGCGGCGCTGGACGGGCAGGCCGCCGCCGGGGCGCGGCACGTCGTCGTCGACGCCGTGTGCGACGCCGACCTGGTCACCCTGGTCGAGGCCACCGCCGACCTGCCGCTGCTCACCGGGGGCAGCGCCGTCGCCCAGGGGCTCGCCGGACCGCACGCGGCCGCGGAGGCCGCGATCCCCGCCGCGGGCGACGGGCCCCGGGTGGTGCTGTCGGGCAGCGCCTCGCAGGCCACCCGGGCCCAGGTCCGGGCCGGTGCCGCCGCGGGCCGCGGGATCCGGCTCGACCCCGCCGCGCTGCGCCGGGACCCGGCGGGCACCCACCGCGCCGTCGCCGAGGAGGCGCTCGCCTGCTCCCCCGCCGACGGCCCGGTCGTGGTCTACGCGACCGGCGACGACGGCGACCTGTCCGGTCCCGAGGCCGCGCCGCTGTTCGAGGAGGCGCTCGGCGCCGTCGCCCGGCTGCTGGTCGAGCGCGGGGTGCGGCGCCTGGTCGTGGCCGGGGGTGAGACCTCCGGGGCCGTCGTCGCGGCGCTCGGGGTCCGCGGGCTCGTGGTCGGGCCACGGCTCGACCCGGGCGTGGCCTGGGCCCGGGCCGAGCGCGGCCCCGACGAGGAGCCGCTCGGGCTGGTCCTCAAGTCGGGCAACTTCGGCGGTGCGGACCTGTTCGTGCGGGCCTGGGACGCGGCGCCGGACGGGGCACGGTGACCGGGTCGCTTCCCGGGCACCTGCTCGCGGCCGCGGACCGCGTCTGCGCGGCCGGCCGGCAGGTCGTCGCGGCCGGGCTGAGCCCCGGCGCCTCGGGGAACCTGTCCGAGCGGGTCGGGGACCTGGTCGTCGTCACCCCGACCGGGCTCGGACTCGGGGAGCTGGAACCCGACCGGCTCGCCGTCGTCGACACCACCGGGGCGCCGGTGACCGGGGCGCGGCCGTCCAAGGAGGTCCCGCTGCACCTGGCGCTGTACCGCAGCGAGCCCGGGGTCGCGGCGGTAGTCCACCTGCACTCGCCGTACGCGGTCGCCGCGTCCTGCCTGCCCCCCTGGTCACCGGCCTCGGCGCTGCCGCCGGTCACCCCGTACTTCGTCATGCGGGTCGGCCGCACCCCGCTGGCGCCCTACGCCCCGCCGGGCTCCCAGGAGCTGGCCGCGAGCCTCGACGGGCTGCCCGGGCGGTTCACCGCCGCCCTGCTCGGCAACCACGGCTCGCTGACGGGTGGTGCCGACCTGGACCGCGCCGTCGACGCCGCCGTGGAGCTGGAGGAGGCCGCGCGGGTGACCGTGCTGCTGGGCGGGCGCGAGGCCCGGTGGCTCGACGACGGGCAGGCCCGCGAGCTGGCCGAGCGGTACGGCACGCACTGGGGCTGAGCGCCGCTCACCCCGTGCCGGCGGCCGTCGCCAGCCGGGCCAGGCCCTTCTGCAAGTCCCCGCCGAGCAGCCGGTCCATCGGCACGATCCGGCCGACCAGCGCGGCCACCCCGGACTGCTCACCCGTCATCCGCCAGACGACCTCGGTCCCGGCACCGGCCGGGGCCAGCAGGAACGCGGACGTGCTGGTGGAACGGAACGGCTTCTCGAAGCGCACGAGGACCTCGATCCGCTCCGGGGTGTCGGCGACGACCTCCATCGTGCCGCGGCCTGCCTTGCGGTTCCCCGACCAGGAGTAGCGGGCGCCGGTGCCACGCTCGGCGCCGTCGTAGCGGCGTTCCAGGGCCGGGTCGAGGTCCTCCCACGGCGACCAGGACCGCCAGGCGTGGAGGTCGGCGACCAGGTCGTGGATCCGGTCCGCGGGGGCGTCGACGACGGTCCGGCGCTCGACGACGTAGCTGCTCACGACGGCGACCGTAGCGGGATCCGGACGCTCGGTCTGCTCCGCCGGACGATCCGATGGGCCGACGACCGTTCCGTAGCGAAACCTGGGGGCATGACCGACACCCTCGTACCGACGACCCGCCCCGAACGCACCGCCTGGGGCGCGGTCGCCGTGATGGCGATGACGAGCTTCGTGCTCGTCCTCGCCGAGTTCCTCCCGCCCGGCCTGCTGACCCCGATGGCCGCCGCGCTCGGGATCACCGAGGGCCAGGCCGGGCAGGCCGTGTCGGCGACGGCGTTCGTCGGGCTCCTCGTCGCCCCCACGATCGGGGTGCTGCTGCCCCGGCTCGACCGCCGGGCCCTGCTGACCGCGCTGGCCGTGGCCGCCGCGGCGTCCAACCTGGCGGTCGCGGTGGCGCCGAACTTCGTCGTGCTGCTGCTGGCGCGGCTGCTCCTCGGGGCCGCGATCGGCGGGTTCTGGGCGATGTCGCTGGCCGTCGCGGCCCGGCTGAGCACGCCCGGGCGGCTCGGCCGCGCGGTGATGCTCGTGAACACCGGGACGACCGTCGCGACGGTGGCGGGGGTGCCGCTGGCCGTCCTGCTCGGGTCGGTGGCCGGGTGGCGGGCCGTGTTCGTCGGCGTCGCCGTGCTGTCCGCGGTCACCGCGGTCGCGATCCGGTCGGCGCTCCCGACCGTGGCCCCGGACGCCTCGGACGGTCTCCGTCCGCTGCTCGACACCCTGCGGGCGCCCGGCATCGGGCGCGGGCTCACCGGCCACGTGCTCACCGTCCTGGGGCACTTCGCCGCGTTCACCTACATCCGCCCGGCGCTCGGGACAGTCCCGGGTCTCGACGCAGGCGGGGTGGCCGTGCTGCTGGCGGTGTTCGGCGCGGGCGGCGTGGTGGGGAACGTCGTCGTCGGGCTGGTCGTCGACCGCCACCTGCGGGTCGTGCGCTTCGCGGTCCCGGCGACGCTCGCGGCCGGCGTCGCCGCGGTGGCCGCGTTCCCGGCGGTGCTGCCGGTGGTCGTCGCCGGCGTGGCCGTCTGGGGGCTGTCGTTCGGGGCGTGGCTGACGGTGGTCACGACCTGGATCGCCCGGGTCGCGCCGACCCGCATGGAGGCCGGGGGCGGCCTGCTCGTCGCCGGGTTCCAGCTCGCCATCACGATCGGGGCCGCCGCCGGCGGGCTCCTCGTGGACGGCCTCGGGGTGCGCGCGACCCTCGCCGGTGCGGCCGTCGCGGCCGCGGTCGGCGGTCTGACCTTCGGCTCCGCCCCGCAGGACCCGCCCTACGACGCGGGCGAGGACCGGACCGACGAGCGCCACCGGGACGGCGACATCCCGGACTCGCGGCGGAACGCCCGGGCGAACCCGAGCTCGGAGCGGTAGCCGACCCGGTGGGCGACCTCGGCGACCGTGGCGCTGCCGTCGGCGAGCAGCGCCCGGCCGGCGTCGACCCGGGTGGCGGCCAGGTAGTCCGCCGGGGTCCGGCCGACGACCTCGGCGAAGCGGGCCGCGAAGACCGCCCGCGACATGGTCGCCTCCCGGGCCATGTCGGCGACCGTCCAGGGGCGGGCCGGGTCGGTGTGGATGGCGTGCAGGGCGCGGGCGATCCGGGGGTCGAGCGCCGAGGCGAGCCACCGGTCGGTACCGGCCGGCTGCTGCTCGACCCACATCCGCACCGCGGTCACGGCGATCGTGGTGGCGATCCGGCTGCAGATCACGGTGTCGCCGCTGCGGACCCGCCCGCCGACGGTGCTCCACCCGCACTCCATCCCGCGCACGAGCGTCGCCATGCCGGGCTCGGCGGGCCCGAACGCGCGGGCGACGAGTGCGGGCGGGAGCGTGCCGTCGTCGCGGGGGCGGGCCGGTGCCCCGGCGAACACGACGGCGGTGAGGTCCGCCCCGTCCTCGCCGCGGACCGTCAGGTCCCCCGGCCGCGGGACGAGGACGAGGTCCCCCGCCACGACGGTCGTCCAGCAGCCGGTCGTCGTGCGGACCGAGACGCGGCCCTCGTGCAGGAAGACGAACCCGGCGGCGTCGCGGAGCACCGTGGCCGTCGCGCCGTCGGTCACCCGGGAGCGGCGGGACCGTTGCAGCTCCCACACCATGCCGGCCAGCATCCGGTCGAGACGGGTGTCGATCGCATCGGGAAGGGGTGCGGTCACCCCTGGATCAGCCGCGGGACGGGCCGCCGTATTCCGGCGACCACGCCCGCCCGGTCAGGGGGTGTGGACCGCGGGCTCCACGTAGTCGGTCGACTCCTCGCCGACCGGGGTGCGCGTCCCGCCGAGGGTGCCGTCGGCCCAGCTCGCCGCCTTCCGCAGCCGCAGGCTGTTGGTGACCACCAGGAACGACGACAGCGCCATCGCGGCCCCGGCGAGCAGGGGGTTCAGCAGACCCGCCATCGCGATGGGGATCGCCGCGGTGTTGTAGCCGAACGCCCACCACAGGTTCCCGCGGATGGTGCCCATCGTGGCGCGGGCCAGCTCGACGGTCGCCGGGAGCACGCGCAGGTCGTCGCGTACGAGCACGACGTCGGCGGCCTCCAGGGCGACGTCGGTGCCCGAGCCGACGGCGATGCCCAGGTCGGCCGCGGCGAGGGCGGCGGCGTCGTTCACCCCGTCGCCGACCATGGCGACGGTGCGGCCCTGCGCCTGCAGCGCACGGACGTGATCGACCTTGCCGTCGGGCAGCGCCCCGGCAACGACCTCGGTGATCCCGCAGGCCCGGGCGACGGCGTGCGCGGCGGCGGGCCGGTCACCGGTCAGCAGCACCGGGCGCAGCCCCATCGCGACGAGCTCGGCCACCGCGACCGGCGCGGACTCCTTCACCGGGTCGGCCAGCGCGACCAGCCCGGCGAGGGCGTCGTCGACGTGCACGGCGACGACGGTGTGCCCGGCCGCCTCCCACTCCGCGAGCCGCGGCGCGAGCGCGCCCGCGTCCTCCGGGGGGCGCCCGACGGAGACGGTGCGGCCGTCGACGGTGCCGCGGGCGCCGAGCCCGGGCAGCGCGACGAAGTCCTCCACCGCCGGGACGTCCGGTCCGGCGTGGGCACGGATCGCGGCGGCGATGGCGTGCTCGGACCCGCTCTCGACGGCGGCGGCGCGGGCCAGCACCTGCGCCGCGTCCGCACCCGGGAGGGCGGCGACCTCGACCACGGCCATCCGCCCGGTCGTCAGCGTGCCGGTCTTGTCGAGGACGACGGTGTCGGCGGCCCGGGTGGTCTCCAGCGCCCGGTGCCCCTTCACGAAGATGCCCAGCTCGGCGCCGCGGCCGGTCGCGACCATCAGCGCGGTCGGCGTCGCCAGCCCCAGCGCGCAGGGGCAGGCGATGATCACCACGGCGATCGCGGGCGCCAGCGCGCCGGCCCAGCCCGCGCCGGCCAGCAACCAGCCCCCGAGGGTGAGCAGCGCCAGCGCCAGCACCACCGGCACGAACACCGACGACACCCGGTCGACCAGCCGCTGCGTCGCGGACTTCTCGGTCTGCGCCCGCTCGACGGCCGCGATCATCCGCGCGAGCCGGGTGTCCGCGCCGACCTGCTCGGCGACGACGACCAGCCGCCCGCCCGAGGCGATCGTGCCGCCGGTGACGGCGTCGCCCGGCCCGACCTCGACCGGGACCGGTTCGCCGGTCATCGCACTCGTGTCGACGGCGGCCCGCCCGGTCTCGACGACGCCATCGGCGGCGACCCGCTCGCCCGGCCGCACCAGGAAGCGGTCGCCGACCCGCAGCCGTCGCACGGGGACGCGGGACTCCGTCCCCCCGGACAGGACCGTGACCTCGTCGGTCTCCAGCGCGGCGAGCGAGCGCATGACACGCCCGGCGGTACGGCGGGCGCGGGCCTCGAAGTACCGCCCGGCCAGCACGAACGTCGTGACCCCGGCGGCGACCTCGAGGTAGAGCGGGCCGGACGGGTGCAGCACCGCGTCCCACCCGGTGAGGGTCTGCCGGGTGTCGAGGAACGCCATCTCGCCCAGCGACCAGGCCGACGCCGAGATCACGCCGAGCGAGACGAGGGTGTCCATCGACGTCGTCCCGTGGCGCAGGTTCAGCACGGCGGTGCGGTGGAACGGCCACGCCGCCCAGCCGACGACGGGCAGCGCCAGCGCGACGACCACCCACTGCCAGTACGGGAAGCGCAGCGACGGGACCAGCGACATCGCCAGCGACAGGTCGGCCAGCGGGATGAACAGGATGAGCGCGACGGCCATCCGGGTCCGCAGCCGCCGCAGCGCGGTGTCGTCGGAGGTGGCCTCGTCGCCGGTGTCGGTCGGGCGGATCTCGGTGGCGCCGTAGCCGGCCTTGCGGACCGTCTCGACCAGGGTCGCGACCGGGGTCGCCGACGGGTACCGGACCAGCGCGCGCTCGGTGGCGAGGTTGACGGTCGCGTCGACGCCGTCGAGCTTGCCGAGCTTGCGCTCGACCCGTCCGACGCAGGCCGCGCAGGTCATGCCGTCGATCTTGAGCTCGACCGTACGGACGTCCGTCTCCCCTACGGCCCGGTCCACGGCGCTGTCGGTACTCACGACCCCATGGTTCTACACGCGATCGAAGATCCGCCACCCGGGCCCCTGACCTGCGGCGGACCGGCGCCCCGCCGAACCGTTGCGGGGCGACAGGGCGTACAACTGGTCGTCGGGAGTGGGGGCACGCGGACGTCCGAGGAGGAACCCTGATGGCCACCGGGAAGCGGAAGGCGGCGGCGAAGAACCCGCTCACCGCGAGGAAGGGACCGTCGCAGTTCACGGTGATCGCGCTGATCGTCGTGGTGGCCTTCGCCGCGGTCGTCGGTGTCGGCGTCTACTGGAAGAACTCCGGCGGCGGGATCGCGGTACCGGCGAACGCGTCCGCGCAGGGCGTGACCGTCGGCAACGAGGCGGCCCCGAAGACGATCGACATCTACCTCGACTTCCAGTGCCCGATCTGCAAGCAGTTCGAGGCACAGTCCGGGCAGACGCTCGACCAGATCGTGTCCTCCGGCCAGGCGAAGATCGTCTACCACCCGATCGCCATCCTGGACCGGGCGTCGTCGACCCGGTACTCGACCCGTGCGGGCGCCGCGGCCGGATGCGCCGCCGCGGCCGGGGTGTTCCCACAGTTCGAGAAGGAGCTCTACGACAACCAGCCCGCCGAGGGCGGCGCCGGGCTCCCGAACGAGCAGCTGGTCGCGCTCGGGCAGAAGGCCGGCGCGGGCGGCGACTTCGCCCAGTGCGTCGACGACCAGCGCTACGCGCCGTGGGTCGGCCAGATCACCCAGCAGGCGCTGCGCGACGGGGTGTCCGGCACCCCGACCGTGAAGGTCGACGGCACCCAGGTCGACGCGACCCCGCAGGCCCTCCAGCAGGCGGTCGCCGCGGGCTGAGGCCCCGAACCTGGGGTGGCGCGGCCCGGATCGCCGCGCCACCCCAGCGCCGCGCTGCCGCGGTCATCCCGTTGCCCGTGGGAACCGTCAGGGTGCGATGTCGCCCGTCGCGCGCCACCGGCGGACGGCATCGGTCACCGCGGGGCCGAGCGACCGCGTGAGGTCCCTGCCCCGGTACGGCGAACGGCTGTCGCGCAGCACCGGAGCGCTCGCGTTGATGTCCTCGGCGAGGCGGTCGAGGTAGGCGTGCCCGCCCTCCTCGTGTGCACGGCGCTCGCCGTCGTCGAGCTCGACGAGCATCGCGTAGCCGATGAAGCTGTGCTCGCAGTTCACATCGAGGTAGAGCCGGTCGCCGTCGCGGAGCAGGAACCACCAGTGCGGCTCGTGGTCGACGACCTCCATCACGTCCCGCAGCCTAGGCGGGCAGACTCGGGCCGTGGAGAGGTTGCGGCGCTGCCCCGACGGGTTCGAGGTCACCGTGCACGGCGGCCCGGAGCGGGACCGGGTGGCGGACGCGCTGCTCGCCGACCGCGCGCAGGCCGTCGCCGTCGCGCTGGACATGCTGGGCCGCTACCTCGCGCCCCGGTTCGCGCGGGAGGCGTTCCACCCGGAGTTCGCCGAGGTGCACCCCGAGCCCCTCCCCGAGCGGGGCGACGTGACACTCGGGCTCACCGTGACCCCCGACGACGACCCGCACGCCGAGGGCTACACCCGTTTCGACGTCCACCTGCGCCTCGACGACGACCGGTGGCACGCCGTCCGGTTCGCCGTCGGGTTCTGGTGAGCGCCGGGCGTCCGGCACGTCGGCGGACCGCTCACCCGGGCCGACGCAGCGGGCAGTCCAGCCGGGGGCAGCTGCGGAGGAGCAGCTGCCGTTCCTCCCAGCGGTCCCGGCGTTCGCGGGCGACCCGCTTCCACTGGCGTCGTTGGGCCTCGGTGTCCATCGACATGCCGATGAGCACGGAGAACCAGATGAGGGCGAGGACTCCGCCGACGAGGATCAGCGAGGTGGTCATGGTGTGCCACCTCCGCTCCGGTGCGACGGGGTGGGGATCTCGGGACTGTGTGTGGTGCCGTCATGGTCGTGCATGGCGCACCCCCTTCAGCGGTGGTGACCGCTGTCCAGGATCTGGGAGCTGAGTATGCGGTGCGAACGCCCGGATGCACCAGACTGAAAGCAACATCCGGTCTGCAATTGCATCCGCGATAGCATCCCAGGGACCATCCGCAGGAATCACCGGAGGACGTGTGGTCATGACCGCGGCACACGGCCCACTCGTCATCCGCAAACGTCTGGGCTGGGCCCTGAAGCAGCTTCGCGTGGCGCGCCATCGGCAGCTTTCGGAGATCGCGAAACTCCTCGAGGTGTCGGCCTCGAAGCTGTCCCGCATCGAGACGGGTCAGGTGGAACCGAAGTTCCGTGACGTCCGCGATCTGCTGGAGATCTACGGGGCCTCGGACACCGAACGCGATCGCATTCTCGGATGGGCGAACGATGCGAAGGCTCCGGGCTGGTGGGAACCGTTGGGTCCTGCTCCGTCCGGGGTGGACCTCAACATGCTCATCTCGTTGGAGGCGGAGTCGCGCGCCAAGAGCACCTTCAGCATCCCCATCTCCGGACTGCTGCAGACCGAGGACTACGCCCGGCTTCTCCTGACCGAGGTGTTCGCCGGGCAGGATCGCGTCGAGATCGAACGCATGGTGGAGATCCGGATGGGCCGCCAGAACGTGATCGAACCGGACCGGACCGAGGCCCCACCCCTCGAGCTGCACGTCCTGCTCGACGAGGTCGCCCTGCACCGGTGCGCCGACGAGGAGGTGCTGCGGGGACAGATCGGCGAGCTGGTCCGCCGGGGCGACCAGCCCAACATCACGCTGCAGATCCTGCCGTTCCGCGCCGGCTGGACCAGCGCGACCAGCACGTTCTCCGTCTTCACGCCTCGCCATCCCGAGACGGACTGGCCGATGGTGAACGTCGAGGGCACGGAGAACGACGTCTTCATCGACACTCCACAGGCTGTCGCCGACTACCAGCAGATCTGGCAGCGGCTCCTCGACCAGGCCATGTCGCCGGACGACAGCCGGAGGATGCTGGACCGGAGATTCGCGGGACGGTCCTAACCGCGCAGGCGGTCGAGGTCGAACTCGCCGTTCTTGACCCCACGGACGAAGGCCGACCACTCGTCGTCGGTGAATCCGACGACCGCCTCCGCGGTCGTCGACCGGACGCGCACACCGGTCGCGTCGGCCGCGACGGCCACGCATTCACCCTTCGCACAGAAGGAACTGGTGACGAACTGACCGTCGGACACTCTCGACCTCGGCTTCGCATCTCGCCGGTCGGGGCCGGCAGCACTGTCGGCGAGGGGGAGCAGCACCGACGTCTCGCACAACGAGTGGGGGCCGGGCGAGTTGTTCACTCGTTCGTTCCGGGCGCTCGGTCCGTTAGCGGCATTCCGCAGCCGTCGCCCGCCCGTGACGCGCGGCCGAGAGCGGCAGTCGGACGACGAGGGGTTCAACCCTGGGCGGCGATCTCACTCGGCGTCGCCGCGACCCGGTTCTCGGCCCGCCGGATCAGCACGATCCCCCCGAGGATCAGCATCCCACCACCCACCTGGACCAGGGTCGGCACCTGCGCGATCAGCACCCAGGCCGCCAGCACCCCGAACATCACCTCGGACAGCCCCACGAACGACGCGACGCGCGTGTCGAGCCGCCGGATGGCGATGATCCCCGTGAGGTACGGCAGCGCCGTCGCGAGCACGACGAGCATCCCCAGCAGCACCGGCCAGGGCACGTCGACGCCCGCCAGCCGGCCGCTGGACTCCCCCACCCGCCATGGCGTGATGCCGAGCAGACCGGTCACGGTGAGCGTGACCGCGCCGACGACCATCGCCCCGGAGATCATCAGCAACGGCGGGACGCCGCCCTCGTCGTCGCCGCCGGGCAGCAGGAAGTAGACGCAGACGCACACCGCCGCGCCGAGGCCCCACAGGATTCCCGTCAGGTCGACGCGCTGGGGCCCGAACGGGTCGACGACCAGCACGAGTCCGGCGAGCGAGACCAGGCAGCCGACGAGCGTCACCGCGGCCGGGGTGCGCCGGGTCCGCGCCCAGGTCCAGCCGACGAGCAGCACGGGCGCGAGGAACTCCAGCAGCAGCGCGACGCCCACCGACAGGTGCTGCAGCGCCTGGAAGAAGCACAGCTGGACACCGGCGACGGCGGCCAGACCGTAGAGCAGGACCTTGCGGGCGTTCGGCGCGCTGAGCGGGTGCCGGCGCAGCATCACGACCGTGACCGGGAGCAGCAGGACGGCGGCGCCCGCGATGCGCAGCAGCGTCGTGAGCCCGGGCGACCAGCCCGCCTCCAGGAACGCCGCGCCGAGCGGTCCGGAGAAGCCGTACGCGGCGGCCGAGACCAGCGCCCACATCAGCCCGCGGACCATGTGATCCCGTGTCACGACCGAAGCACCCATAGACTCCTGACACTAGGAACCGACCATGTCAGGGGTCAACATGGAATTCGCCCATGACACCCAGGTGCTGCTCGCGGCGGCCGCGGCGCTGGTGAACACCCGTCGGGTCGAGCCGGACCCGCTCGACGACGTGCCGGGCTTCGCGGCGTGGCTGGCCGAGCAGCCGTACTCGGGGCGCCGCTCCGGCTCCGACGACGAGCGCCGGGCCGTCCGTGCGCTCCGCGAGCGGCTGGCCGGGCTGTGGCCCGCCCACGGCGACGACGACGGCCCCCACCGCGACGGCACCGTCACGCTGGTCAACGCGATCCTCGCCGAGACCGACGCGCGCCCGCACCTCGCGCGGCACGACGGCTGGGACTGGCACCTGCACGTCACGCCCCAGGACGCGCCGCTCGCGGACCGGATGGGCGCCGAGATCGCGATGTCGGTCGTCGACCTGGTGCGCGGCGACGACCTGTCCCGGCTGCGCCGCTGCGCCGCCGAGGACTGCGACGCCGTGCTGGTCGACCTGTCCCGCAACCGGTCCAAGCGGTTCTGCGACACCGGCAACTGCGCGAACCGCGCGCACGTCGCCGCCTACCGCGCCCGCCGCGCCACCCGGACGCCCTGACACCCCGTCCCCGCCGTGTCGATCAGTACCTGAGCGCGGTGCGCCCCGGTCGGGACCGCGCTCGGGTACTGATCGACGTCATCTGCCGGGCAGGTGCTCGGCGAGCAGGGCGTTGACCTCGTCGGGGCGCTCGTAGTTCAGCAGGTGTGCCGAGTCGGCGACCTCGGCGTAGCGGGCGCCGGGGATCGCGTCGGCGATCTCGTGCAGCGACGACGGCGGCGTCGCCGGGTCGTCCGCCCCCGCCACGACGAGCGCCGGCACCGACACCGCCCCCAGCTCGGCGCGGATGTCGAAGGCGCCGATGGCGGCGCAGCAGGCGGCGTAGCTCTCGTCGTCGGCGGCGCGCAGCATGTCCAGCAGCCGCTGCTCACCGGCCGGGTCGCGCTGCGCCCAGGTCTCGACGTACCAGGTCCCGGGCCGGGAGCCGACCATCGCGGCCGTGCCGTCGGCCCGCACGGTCGCCGCGCGCTGCGGCCACGAGGCCGGGTTCGGGAAGCGCGCCGCCGTCGCCAGGACCGCGACGCTGCGCACCCGCTCCCCGCCGTGCACGCCGAGCCACTGGCCGATCGCCCCGCCGATCGAGACGCCGACGTAGTGGAAGTCCCCGATCCCGGCGGCGTCGGCGGCGGCGAGCGCGCCGCGGCCGAGCTCGGAGATCGTGAGGTCACCGGTGGCGGGGGCCGAGTCGCCGTGCCCGGGCAGGTCGAACCGGACGCAGCGGAAGCGGTCGGACAGGGCCGCCACCTGGGCGTCGAACAGGTGCAGGTCGGTCCCCAGCGACGGGCCGAACAGCACGGCCGGTGCGTCGGCCGGACCGTCCACGACGTGGTGCAGATCGAGTGCCATGTGCCCATCCTGCACCGGCTGCGGATCGCGGCCCGGGTTCGTAGGGTCACCGGCGAGGACGTGCGCCACCGGAGCCGCTGGAGAGAGGACCGTCCATGGCCGAGCTCGAGACCTTCAGGATGCTGATCGGCGGGAAGCCGTCCGACGCGGCGTCCGGCCGCACCTTCGAGACGCAGAACCCGTTCACCGGAGCGCCGTGGGCGACCGTGCCGGACTGCGGCCCCGACGACGTCGACACCGCCGTCGCCGCCGCCCGCACCGCGCTCGACGGCGAGTGGAGCGCGATGACCCCGTTCGCCCGCGCCGCCTGCCTGCGCCGGCTGGGCGACCTGATCACCGAGAACGCCGAGGCGCTGGCCCGGACCGAGGTCAACGACTCCGGGAAGCTGTACCGGGAGATGATCGGCCAGCTCAACGGGCTCGGCGGCTGGTACCACTACTATGCCGGGATCGCCCCGACGATCGAGGGCCGCCAGATCCCCGCGCCGAACCCGAACTACCTGGTCTACACGCGCAAGGAGCCGGTCGGCGTCGTCGCGGCGATCACGCCGTGGAACTCCCCGCTGCTGCTGATGACCTGGAAGGTCGCGCCCGCGCTGGCCGCGGGCTGCACGATCGTCGTGAAGCCGTCGGAGCACTCGCCCGCCTCGACGCTGAAGTGGGCCGAGCTGATCGAGAAGGCCGGGATCCCGGCCGGCGTGGTCAACGTCGTCACCACGAACGACCGGGACACCGCCGCGCACCTGGCCGGGCACCCGGGCGTCGACAAGGTCGCGTTCACCGGCTCCACCGCGACCGGGCGGTCGATCGCGAAGGCCGCCGCGGAGAACCTGAACAAGGTCACCCTGGAGCTGGGCGGCAAGTCCCCGCAGGTCGTGTTCCCCGACGCCGACCTGGAGGCGGCCGCGAACGGGATCATCGCCGGCGTGTTCGCCGCGACCGGCCAGACCTGCATGGCGGGGTCGCGGCTGATCGTGCACGCCGACGTCCACGACGAGCTCGTCCGGCTCATCGCCGAGCGCGCGGCGACGATCACACTCGGCGACCCGAACGCCGAGGACACCGAGATGGGTCCGGTCGCGAACGGGCCGCAGTACGAGAAGGTCCTCGGCTACCTGGAGACGGCGAAGGCGGAGGGCAACACCGTCGCCTACGGCGGGGCCGCGGAGTCCGGGCTGGGCGGCTACTTCGTGCAGCCGACCGTGATCACCGGGGTGACGCCCGAGTCCACGGTCTACCGGGAGGAGGTGTTCGGCCCGGTGCTCGCGGCGCTCACCTTCACCGACGAGGACGAGGCCGTGAAGCTGGCCAACGACACCCCGTACGGCCTGGCCGGCGCGGTGTGGACGAAGGACGTGCACCGGGCGCACCGCGTCGCCGGACGGATCCGGGCCGGCACGGTGTGGATCAACGCCTACCGGGTGGTGGCGCCGAGCGTCCCGTTCGGCGGGTTCGGGCACTCCGGGCTCGGCCGGGAGAACGGCGTCGCGGCCGTCGAGGAGTACCTGGAGAACAAGTCGGTGTGGGTGGAGCTGTCCGGCGGCACCCGCGACCCGTTCACCCTCGGCTGACCCGGGACCCCCGATCCGGGGACTCCTCCCAGCCCAGCCGCTCGGTCCAGCGCTCGCCGCGGTCGGCACGACGCGGGGCGGGCACGCGGGCGGCGGGGGTGTCGGTACGGGTCTCGGACGTGCTCATGGGGGCCTTCCGTCGGCGGTGTGCACCGCCGTGCCCGGGGTCGAGGTCCCGGGCACGGCGGTCCTCCGGCACCGCGGCCAGGACGCGCGGGTCCGGCGACGGGGAGCGTCGCCGGATCCGGCGGCATGTCGCGCGGCGCGGAAGTCGGGGAGCGACCACGGAACCGGTGCGGACCGCACGCTACGGACCGGTGGGGGACGCTGTTCGCGAGCTGAGACCCCGACCGGTGGACGGACCCGCGAGCGCGACGGATGGGAATGCGTTCGACCGTCCGGACCAGCCGAGCCCGTCGTTCGCGCGCAGGGTTCTCAGCGGTCGCCGAGCAGCCCGCTCTCGTGGGCGAAGGCGATCGCCCGGGCGCGGTCGCGCAGGCCGAGCTTGTCGAGCACCCGTCCGAGGTGGGTCTTCACCGTCGTCTCGCCCAGGTGCAGGGCGGCGGCGACCTCGGCGTTCGACAGGCCCCGTCCGACCTCGCGCAGCACGTCGGTCTCCCGCGGGGTCAGCCGGGACAGCTCCTCGGCCCGGGCCGACGGGGCGGGGGCCTCGGCGTAGCGGGCGATCACCCGCGGCACGACGGCCGGGTCGAGCTGTCCTCCGCCGGCGGCGATCCGGCGGACCGCGTCGAGCAGCTGCTCCGGCGGGGAGGTCTTGAGCAGGAACCCGGCCACCCGCGCGCGCAGTGCCGCGTCGACGACGGCGTCGTCGTCGAAGGTGGTGAGCACCAGTACCCGGACGGTCGAGCCGGCCGCGGCGAGCTCCGCGGCGGCGGCGAGCCCGCCCCCGCCGGGCATCCGGACGTCCATCAGCACGACGTCCGGGTCGAGGGCCCGCACCGCCCGGACCGCGGAGGCGGTGTCGTCGGCCTCCCCGACGACGTCGACGTCGGTCTCACCGTCGAGCAGCATCCGCAGGCCCGCGCGGACCAGCGCCTCGTCGTCGCAGAGCACGACCCGGATCACGGTGTCCCCCGTTCCAGCGGGAAGCGGGCGTGCACGGCGAACCCGCCGCCCGGGCGCGGCCCGGCCGCCAGCTCGCCGCCGAACAGCTCGACCCGCTCCCGCATCCCGACCAGCCCGTACCCGGCCCGGTCCGGTCCAGGGGCGCCGGTGCCGTCGTCGTGGACGGAGACGACGAGCGTGCCGTCGGAGTGGTCGACGACGACGTGCGCGGTCGCCGTCCCCGCGTGCCGGACGGTGTTGCTGAGTGCCTCCTGCACGATCCGGTACGCCGACCGGTCCAGGTCGTCGGGCAGGTCCCGCAGCCGCCCGCGGACGTCGACGACGACCGGGGTCCCGGCCGCCCGCACGTCGGCGGCGAGCTCCTCGAGCCGGGCCAGCGACGGCGCGGGCTCGGCCGCACCGGGCGTCTCCTCGCGCAGCAGCCCGACGACGCGGCGCAGCTCGTCCACCGACCGGCGGCCCAGCTGCTCCACCGACTCGAGCGCGGTGCGCTCGGCCGACCCGTCGGGCATCCGCCGGCGCACCACCCCGGCCTGCAGGGTCATCACCGACACGGTGTGCGCGACGGCGTCGTGCAGCTCCCGGGAGATCCGCACCCGTTCCTGGGCGACGGCGGCCTCGGCCAGCGCGTCGCGCTGCGCGGCGAGCTCGGCGGTCATCGCCCGCAGCTGCGCCGACCGCAGCTCCTCGCGGCGCAGCAGCACCCCCATCGCCGTGGCCGCGCCGAGGACGAACGGGTAGAACGCGATCTCCCAGGGCGAGCCGAGCCAGATGCCGACGTAGAGCCCGGCGGACCCGGCGGTGGCGGCGTAGACGCCCAGCGCGACCCGCCCGGTGCACCGGTAGCCGAGGTGGCCCAGCAGCAGCATCAGCGCGATCAGCTGCGCACCGCCCGCGCCGCCACCGAACAGCGGCGGCCACGCGAACGGCACCAGCATCAGCGGCGGCCCGGCGACCGGGACGCGGGCGGCCAGCAGGAACACCGCGGCGACGAACGCGGCCAGCCCCCACGTCGACGGCACCAGCCCCACGCCCTCGGGGTCGCCGCCGGCCTCGGCCAGCACGGCCGCCGCGCACAGCCCGGCCGCGGGCACGGCGAACGCCCACGGCATCGACGGCTTCGGCAGGCGCACGCCCGCGACGCTAGCGGCGATCCGGGCCCTGCGGATCCTCTCCACGGAGGACCCCGGGGCCGCCCGGGTCCTCTCCGGGGCCCGCCGGGTCGGCCGACCGGGACGATCCGCCGGGGCGGGGTCCGGCGGCATCGTCGTCGCTGCTCAGGGCGCCGCGACCGGCGGGCCCGCCGAGGACGGGGAGTCCACCGATGTCCACCACCACGCCCGCCACCGCCGTTCCGGCCGACGCCGCCGCCGACCGGGCCGCGGCCTCCGTGTGGCCGCTCCGGATCGCGGGCGGCCTGCTCGTGCTCACCCCGCTGCTCGTGGCGGGCGGGTTCGCGACCTCACCGCCGCAGGCGAGCAACTCCGGGTCCGACTACGCCGCCTCGCTCGGCGCGGACCCGGTGGTCACCGGGATCTCCGCGGCCTTCCTGCACTACGGGTGGGTCGCCCTCGTGTTCGGGGCGTTCGCCGCGGTCGCGATGGTGCGGGGTCGCCGGGGCCGGGGCCTGACGACCGTCGGTGCGGCGGCGACGGCGTTCGGCGCGGTGCAGATGTCCGGGCTCCTGCTGAGCGACCACTACCTGGCGTCGATGTCGAACCGGGTCGGACCCGACGTCGCCGGTGCGGTGCTGGAGAGCCTCGACGCGGGCGTCCCGTGGGTGCAGGTCTGGCTGCTCACCGGGAAGGTGTTCGGCCTGCTGGGGCCGGCCGTGCTGATGGCCGGGCTGGCGCGGGCGGGCGTCATCGGCTGGTGGGCGGTGCCGGGCTGGCTCGCGATGTGGTTCCTCGCGCCGATGCTGGGTTCGATGGTCGGCGTCGTCGCGACGGCCGCGCTGACCGTGCTGTGCGGCGCGCCGCTGATGGTGCTCGGCGTGCGGATGATCCGCCGCGGGTCCCCGGACGTCGTCGCGGCGGGCCGGGTGGCCTGACCGCATCCGACGGCGGGCCCGCGCACCGGGGGGTGTGCGGGCCCACCGTCACGTCGGCGGCGTCACGTCGGGACCGTCAGGCCAGGACCACCTGCCCGCCCTCGACCCGCACCGGTCGCGAGGTGAGCGGGGCCTTGGCGGGGCCGTCGAGCGGGGCCCCGTCGGAGACGGCGAACAGGCTGCCGTGGCAGGGGCAGGAGATGCCGGACCGGGAGACCTGGTCGACGAGGCAGCCCTGGTGCGGGCAGGTCGCGTCGAACGCCAGGACGGTGTTCGCGTCCGGGCGGGTCACGACGACCTTCTGCTCGGCGAAGACCCGGCCGCCGCCGACCGGGACGTCGTCGACGGCGGCGATGCCGGCGGGCGCCGCGGCGGCGCTGCTGCTCGGGGCGGCCGCCGCGGGGGCGGAGGTGGTCGGCGCGGGCGCGGCGGGTGCCGTGTCGCGCGGGGTTCCGTAGGTGGCGCAGCCCGCGGCGCAGCAGGCCACGGCGGCACCGGCGCCGGCGAGGAGCCGGCGGCGCGGGATCGGGGACACGGGGGACCTCCGGGGGACGGTGGGAGCGGTCGGGGGGGTCAGAACGACAGGCCGTGGCCGGCGAAGAACCACAGCGCCGAGGTCAGCCAGACCCCGGCGAGGACGGCGAGCAGCACCCCGCCCGCGACGGCGAGCAGCCACCCGGGCACGCCGGGGCGGCGCAGGAGCAGCATCTTGGTGACGAACGCGCCGTAGAACAGGCAGCCGAGCGCCGAGTGCAGCAGCGCCGACGTCGTCGCGCCGGACCAGCCGAACGCGTAGAGGCACTGCACGGCGACGGGCACGGTCACCAGCACCGCGGCGCGGCCCGACCAGCGGTGCGCGACCGCGGTGACCGGGTCGGCGTAGCCGCGCATCATCATCCGGCCGGTGACGCCCTGGACGATCGCGAGGACCAGGGCGGCCGAACCGAGCCACGCCTTGGCCGCGGCGCCGCTGGAGAACCCGGCGAGGTTGACCGCGACGCCGGTGCCGACGTGCTGGCGGGCCCAGACGCCGAGCGCGACCGCGACCAGCGACCCGATGACGACGGGGAGGGCGACGACCCGCCACGACAGGCCCTCCGCCGGGAGCGCGACGTCGTGGGCCGCCTCGGCGACGGGGAGGCGACGGGCGCGTGCCGGGTCGGGTGCCGTCGCGCGGGACCGTCGACGGCCGGGGCCGCGCCGACCGGGCCGGCGGCCGGGGCCGTCGTCGCCGTCGGCCCGGTCGCGGACGGCGGGGCGTGCGGGGCGTTCGCGGTACGCGGCGGCCGGGTCCTCGGCCGGGGCGCCGGCATCGGCCCCGTCGGCCGTCCAGTCGCCCGTCCGGTCGTAGCGGCCGGGTTCGGCGTAGCCGGCGAGCGGTTCGTAGGCGTCGGGGTGGTCGGCCGTGCCGGCCGGCCGGCCGCGGTGGTCGACGTCGTCGGACCAGTGCAGCCGGTCCGCGCCGGCGGGCCGGGAGCGGCCGGGGGTGCTCCCGGACCAGGCCGTGTCGTCGGCGCCCTCAGCCCATCCGGAGGGCGGGAGGTCACCGGCGGCCCGGCGCGGGCGGCCGGGACCCGCGGTCCCGGCGTCCCGCGCCGGGCGGCGCGGCGTGGTGACCCCGTGGGCGCCCGAACCGCCGCCCGGGGGCGGGGTGAGCGGGCCGGTCGGGGTGAACAGGTCCCCCGCGACGGCGTCGCGGCGACGGTCGGCGGTGCCCGCCCACCGGTCCGCGCCGCCGTCGGGGTCGTGGTCGGGCGCCCAGGACGGCTCCGGGACGGCGGCCCAGCCGCCGCTGTGCTCGGGGCCGCGGGGGGTCGGGATGTCCGCGGAGACCGGGGCGAACCCGACCGGGTCGGTGAGCTCGCGGTCCGCGTGCCGCGCGCGGGGGGACATCAGTACCCCCCGCCGTAGCCGCTGCCGCCGGTGGACGGAGCCGGCGCCTCGGCCGGGGCCGGGGCCTCGGCGGGTGCGGGGGCCGGCGTCGCAGCCGGGGCCGGGTCGGACGCGTCGGTCCGGGCCGCGGTGAAGTCCCAGGACCTCCCGTCGGCGCGGGCGGTGCCGGTGGCGACGCCGTCGGCGACGGTGTACTCGACCTCCGCGCCGTCCTTGCCGGTCAGGCGGGTGGTGCCGCCGGGGGTGGCGGTGCCCTTGGTCCAGGACTCGATGCCGCGGTTGTCGCAGACGTAGGCCTTCACGGCGCCGTCGGTGACCCAGATGTCGACGGTGACCTTCCCGTTCGTCGACCGGCCCTTGTAGACGACCTTGCCGGTCGCGGCCGGTGCCGGGGCGGCCGTCGGAGCGGGCGCCGCCGGGAGGGCGAGCGAGCCCGCGGCCTGTTCGACGGCGGCGGGGGCCGCCGCGGGCAGCGGTTCGGGTTCCGCGGTGAGCACGACGTTGGCCGTCGCGGCCCCGGCGGCGACCGCGCCGACGGCGACCATGGTCAGGAGGGGTCCGGAGAGTCGCATGTCAGCCCACCTCGATCCGGACCGAGTCGAACGCGGGCGTCTGGTTGGCCCGCTGCATCATCGGGGTGCGGTGCGACCCGTCCCCCGCCCACGACGAGCACTGCAGCTCGCCGGTCTGCTCGACCCCGGGCACGTCGATCGTGACGCTGTCCGGCCGTGCCCCTCCGCCGCCGTCCTCGGTGGCCTGGAAGAACAGCGGATCGGGCGACGAGTCCGGTGCCTCGCCCGGGTCGGGCAGGATCCGGCAGGCGGTGTGGAAGTGGCCGCGCTGGAGCCCCTGGCCGTTGAGCAGGGACGCCTCGGCGTAGTAGCCGCCCTGGGCCGCGGGGAGGAACCGGTCGCGGACGAGGTTCCGGGTGCTGACGGTCAGGCGGAACGCCTCCCCGGGCCGGACCTTCGTCGGGGCCTGGGTGATGAGCAGCGACGGGCTGCGGTCGGCGTCGGCGACCTCGCCGAACGCGGTGGACACGCAGCGGGGCGCCTTCTGGAAGCCGTCGTGGGCGGTGAGCCGGCTGCCGGAGCAGTCGACGGCGAGGATGTCGAGCGCCGACTGCGCGCCCTTCTTCTCCCCGTCCTTGCCCGCGTCGGGCTTGTCCCCCGCGCCGCCGGAACCCTGGTCGGCGGAGCCGCCGCCGGCCCCGGCCCCGGCGCCGTCACCGGACCCGTCACCGGAGCCCGATGAGCCGGAGCCCGACGAGCCGGAGCCCGTGTGCCCGGAGTGGTCGTGCCCCCCGCCCCCGGACGAACCGCCGCTCCCGGAGGACCCCGCGGACCCGGAGGCGCCGTCGGACGAGCCGGACGAGCCGGTCGAGTCGGACGGCCCGGAGGCGACGTTCGCCGGCCGGTCGCTCCGGTCGGCGGAGGCGGCCCCGGCGGCATAGGCGGCGGGCCCGGCGACGAGCAGGCCCAGGGCGAGCGCGGTGACCGCGATCGTCCTGCTGCGGCTGGTGGTGGATCTCATCGGTATCGGCTCCTCGGGGCGGTGCGGTGCGCTCCGGTGGTGCGGGAGGGCGGCGCTCCGGTGTCGGTGTCCAGGTCGAGGTCGTGGGGGGTGGCGTCGGTGAGGCCGGGCTCGGGATCGGGCTGCGGCCGGACGGGCGGCACGTGTGCCAGCTCGTCCCAGGGGTCGGGCGGGCCGACCGGCAGGGCCCGCCGGGCGCCGTCGCGGGGGTGGCGCGGGGCGGGGACGAGGGCGGCGGCCGGGCCGGGGGCCGGGCGGCCGCGCCGGTGCAGGGTCATGAGCAGCCCACCCGCGGCGAGCAGCGCGACCCCGACCACCAGCGCCGGCACGACGACGTCGGACGCGGTGCGGGTCCCGGTCGGCACCGGGTCGGGCGGGGCGGGCAGCGCCGCGTAGTCGACCAGCCCGGTCGACTCCAGGTAGCCGATGTGCCGGGTGACGTACACCGACGCCTCGTTCGCGAACTGCCGCATGAGCTCGTTGCGGGTGCCGACCTTGACGTCGGTGATCACCGGCAGGACCGAGCCGTGCGCGGCGCGCAGGATCTGCACGAACTGGCGGTCGTAGTCGGTCCCGGTGCGGGCGGTCAGGTCGTTCATCCAGCCGATCTGCTGGTCGTTGGGCCTGCTGGGCAGCAGGACCCCGAGCTGTTCGGCGGTGGAGCGGACCAGCTCGTCGAGGTCGTGGTGCTCGACGCCGAGCTTGCGGGCGACCTCGCGGACGGCGGGCGAGGTGGCCTGCTGCTCGCCCTGCTGCCCGGTCGGGGCCTCCCAGAGACCGGCGAGGCGCACCTTCTGCAGCAGGTCGCGGTCGGCGGGGCCGAGCGGACCCCACCGGGTCTGCGTCCACCCCTGCTGCTGGTCGGTGGCGGCCGACGTCGCCACCCAGTACTGGGCGAGCACGACGGCGGCGACCGCGGCCAGTGCGGCGAGCACCGACCAGCGGAGCGGGCCGGGGATCCGGCGGGACATGGGTTCTCCTCCCCTTCTCAGACCTGGGCGAACTGCTCGGTGTGCACCCGGTCGTCCGGGACACCGAGCGCGGTGAGGGTGGCGAGGACGTCGCCGACGAGCTGCGGTCGGCCGCAGACGAAGTAGTCGAGCCGGCGGGCCGGGTCGTCGAGGTCGGTCAGGACGGCGGCGAGCAGCGCGGTGTCGATCGGCCCGGTCGCCCCGGACCAGTCCGCCGACGGGCGTCGCAGCACCTCGGTGACCTGCAGGTCGATCAGCGTGCGCAGGTGCGCGAGCTCGGCCCGGAACAGCAGGTCGGCGCGGTCGCGGGCGTGCACGACCAGCCGGTACGGCCGCCGGTCGCCGCGGTCGGCGGCGGTGCGCAGCATGCTCATCATCGGGGTGATCCCGACGCCGCCCGCGATCAGCACGAGCCCGGTGGACGGCACCGAGTCCGGGGTGAACGAGCCGTACGGTCCGTCCACCCAGACCGGGTCGCCGCGGCGCAGCTCGCGCAGCCGCCCGGCGAAGTCGCCGGTGTGCCGCACGGTGAACTCGACCCGCCCGCGGTCGGACGCCGACGACGCGATGGTGAACGGGTGCTCCTCCACCGACATCCGCTCCAGCCGCAGCCAGGCGAACTGGCCGGGCCGGAACCACGGTCCGGCGTGCCGGCCGGGCCGGGCGAGGACGAGCGTCGACACGGTGGGGCTCTCCGGGCGCACGACGTGCACCCGGAACTCGCCGGTCGCCGCGCGGGCGCCCCAGCGGAGCACCAGCACCGCGACCAGCAGCAGGCCGAGCCCGCCCAGCACGGGCCCCATGACGGCGTCGCCGACCAGGTTGTTCAGCCACAGCACGTGCAGCGACGACGCGCCGACGACGACCGCGGCCAGGCTCAGGTGCAGCCAGCGCCACACCTCGTGCGAGCCGGACCGGACACCGCGCAGCGCGAGCACCAGCAGCACGACGACCGCGATCGTCGCGAGGGTGGCGGCCTGGCCGCGGGCCGGTGCGGCGAGCGGCACGAGCAGCCCGACACGTTCCGGGTGGTCGGCCACCACGCAGGCGAGGTGCAGCGCGACCAGCACCCCGGCGAGCACGCCGAGCCTGCGGTGCAGGCCGAGCAGGGTCTCCAGGCCGAGGGCGCCGGAGAGCCCGCGCACCCGGGACGGCAGCACCGCGACGATCACCATCGCCGACAGCGCGAGCAGCCCGGTCAGCACCGAGAGCTGGTGCAGCAGCGGCTGCGGTCCGGAACGGAGCATCCAGATCAGCGACGGGCCGACGAGGACCGTGACCAGCACGGATCCCCACACCGTGCGGGCGCGGCGGTGCGCCAGCCAGGCGTCGGCGGGCGGCGGGGTGTCCCGCCGCAGGGGTGCGGTGACCGGATGCGGAACCGGGCGGGTCACCGGTCGCCGGGCGTGCGCCCGGCCGGTGAGGGTGCCCGCAGCGGGCGGGGGTGGTGGGTGCGCGAGCGGTGGACCGTCACGGACCGGCCTCGGGCCGGTCGCGGGTGCGACGCTACGGTCGGGCGGACGCCGGGGGCGCGTCCGCGCAGGGCGGGGCGGGTCATCGGATCACTCCGGTTCGTGGAACCGGCCGGGTGGGGAGCCCCGGCCACCGCCGCGGCATCCAGGGGGAGCGGGCCGCGGTGCGGTGACACGAACATAGGAACCCCACCGGGACGGGGTTGCGTTCCTGAGAACGCGCACCGCCGTCCGGTCGCCGGTGTCCGGCAGGCGGGGACCGATCGCTCCGGTCGGAGTACGGACGTACGACCGACCGGCGCGATGACTCTCAGGAACACGACGTTCACCGCGCGCGACCACCGCTGGTCCCGCGCAGTCGGCCTCCGGCGGCGCGGGCGGGCACGCCGGCACGGCCGGAGCCCGGACCCCCGGGCGCTCCGGAGACCGGCGGGGCCTATCCGGACCGCCGGGTCGATCGGCGGGTGGCCGGTCGGGAGCGGTGACCCGGCGGCTGCCGACGCCCTCCGGACGCACGACGGCCGCGCCCGCCCACGAGGACGGACGCGGCCGGTGGAGGAGGGTCAGGCGGAGACGCGCTCCGCGGCGCGGACGCCCTCGGCGAGCTCGCGGGCGAGCGACTCGACCGCGGACGGCCCGCCGGTCTCCAGCGCCTGCACGAACGCCGTCCCGACGATGACGCCGTCGGCGTAGGAGGCGACGTCGGCCGCCTGCTCCGCAGTCCGCACGCCCAGGCCGACGCACACCGGCAGGGTCGCGACCTCGCGCGCGCGGGCGACCAGGTCACGGGCCTCGACGCCGACCGAGCGGACGCCGGTGACACCCATCAGCGACGCGGCGTAGAGGAAGCCACGGCTGGACTCGACGGTCATCCGCATGCGCTCCGGGGTGGTGGTCTGCGCGACCAGGAAGATCCGGTCCAGGTCGTGCTTCTCCGACGCGGCCAGCCAGTCGTCGCAGTCGTCGGGCAGCAGGTCCGGGGTGATCAGGCCGGACCCGCCGGCCTCGGCCAGGTCCGCGGCGAACCGCTCGACGCCGTAGCGGTCGATCAGGTTCCAGTAGGTCATGACGACGGCCGGGGCGCCGGCGTCGACGACCCCGCGGACGGCGGTGAACGCGTCGCGGGAGCGGGCGCCGTTGTCCAGTGCCTGCTGGGTGGCGCGCTGGATGACCGGCCCGTCCATCAGCGGGTCGGAGTAGGGCAGCCCGACCTCGACGACGTCGACGCCGCCGGCGACCATGGCCCGCATCGCCTCGACCGAGCCCTCGACGGTCGGGTAGCCGACCGGCAGGTACCCGACCAGCGCGGCACGGCCCTCGGCCCGGACCGCCTCGATCCGCTGCTGCACGCTGCCCATCAGACCGCTCCGTCCGTCACGGCGTTGCCCTCGTCGTCGATCAGCTGGAAGTACTTCGCGGCGGTGTCGACGTCCTTGTCGCCGCGGCCGGACAGGTTGACCAGCACGACCTTGCCCTCGCCCAGGCGCTTCGCCTCGCGCAGCGCACCGGCCAGCGCGTGCGCGCTCTCGATGGCCGGGATGATGCCCTCGGTGCGGCAGAGCAGGCGGAAGGCCTCCATCGCCTCGGCGTCGGTGACCGACTCGTAGCGGGCGCGCTTCAGGTCGTGCAGCCAGGAGTGCTCCGGGCCGACGCCCGGGTAGTCCAGGCCCGCGGAGATGGAGTGCGAGTCGCGGGTCTGGCCGTCCTCGTCCTGGAGGATGAAGCTGCGCGAGCCGTGCAGGACGCCGACGTCGCCGCCGCCGATCGACGACGCGTGCCGCGGGGTGTCGACGCCGTCGCCGCCGGCCTCGAAACCGACCAGCTCGACGGAGGTGTCGTCGAGGAAGGCGTGGAAGATGCCCATCGCGTTGGAGCCGCCGCCGACGCAGGCGCAGACCAGGTCGGGAAGGGCACCGGTGAGGTCCTGGACCTGCTGCCGCGCCTCGACGCCGATGATCCGCTGGAAGTCGCGCACCATCGCCGGGAACGGGTGCGGCCCGGCGACCGAGCCGATGAGGTAGTGCGTGTCGGCCACGTTGGTGACCCAGTCACGCATGGCCTCGTTCATCGCGTCCTTGAGGGTCCGCGTGCCCGAGGTGACCGGGCGGACCTCCGCGCCGAGCATCCGCATCCGGGCGACGTTCAGCGCCTGGCGCCGGGTGTCGACCTCGCCCATGTAGACGACGCACTCCAGGCCCATCAGGGCGGCGGCCGTGGCCGAGGCGACGCCGTGCTGGCCCGCGCCGGTCTCGGCGATGACCCGGGTCTTGCCCATGCGCTTGGTGAGCAGCGCCTGACCCAGCACATTATTGATCTTGTGCGAGCCGGTGTGGTTCAGGTCCTCGCGCTTGAGCAGGATGCGCGCGCCACCGGCGTGCGCGGCGAACCGCGGCGCCTCGGTGACCAGGCTCGGGCGGCCCGAGTAGGTGCGGTGCAGCTCGGCGAGCTCGGCCTGGAAGGCCTCGTCGGTCATGGCCGCGTGGTAGGCCTGCTCGAGCTCGTCCAGCGCGGCGACCAGCGCCTCCGGGACGTAGCGGCCGCCGAAGCGGCCGAAGTACGGGCCGGTCTGGTCGACCAGCCGCGCCGTGTCCCCGGCCGGGGGAAGGGCGGTGTCGGTCACGAGTACTCCCTGACGGATCGAGGACCCCGATCTCGGGCCGCCGCCGGGCGGGGATGCGCCGGGAGATCGGGCAGTCACGACGGTACACCGGGCCCACGACGCCGGACGCGGCACCGGGGGCTCTCATATATCAGCGGCCCGGCGCCGCGCGGGCGGGCCTCAGACGTAGCGCGGGCGTCCCGCGACCCAGCCCAGCACCATCTCGGCGACGATCACCGCGCCGAGCAGCACCAGCGACGGCGTCCAGGACCCGGTGAGCCCGTGCAGGATCCCGAACAGGAACGGGCCGGTCGCGCCGATGAGGTAGCCGAAGCCCTGTGCCATCGCCGACAGGTCGGTGGTCTCGGCGGCCTCCCGGGTGCGCAGCGCGATCACGCCGAGCCCCAGCGGGAAGACCGCCATGCCGACGCCGAGCAGGACCGTCCACAGCCAGGGCGCGGCGGCCGGGGCGATCGCGAGCCCGGCGACGGCGGCCAGCGAGCAGCAGGCGAGCCCGACGATCCAGCCCGACTGCGACGCCCGGTTCAGCGCGATCGGCGGGATGACGAAGCTGAGCGGGATGCCGATCAGGTTGATCAGGGCGAGCATCAGCCCGGCGTCGGTGCGGGTGACCCCGACCGAGACGAACAGCTCCGAGAGCCACCCCATCGCGACGTAGGCGACGCAGGCCTGGAGCCCGAAGAACGCGGTGACCACCCAGGCCAGCGGGCGGCGCACCATCGGGCGCCGCTCCCCCGCGTCGGCGGCGCGCACGACCGGCTCCGGCTCACCGTGCCGGGCCCCGATCGTCCAGACGACCAGCGCGGCCAGCGACAGCAGCGCCCACGCCCCGACCGCGCCGCGCCAGCCGCCGAGCAGCGGCTCCAGCGGCGGCGTGAACGCGGCGCCGATCCCACCGCCCGCGGCCAGCGCGGCGGTGTAGATGCCGGTGACCCGGCCGACGGCGTGCGGGAAGGACTGCTTCACCACGACCGGGATCAGCACGTTGCCGATCGCGATGCCCGCCGCGGCGACGAAGGTGCCGCCGAGCACGACCCACGGGCCGTCGACGACGCGCAGCACGAGCCCGGCGGTCAGCACCGCCATCGCGAGGCCGATCGCGCGGGCCATGCCGAGCCGGCGGGAGAGCAGCGGCGCGGCGATCGCGGCGAGGCCGAAGCAGATGGTGGGCACCGCGGTGAGCACACTGGTCCAGACCGCGGAGGCGCCGAGGCCGTCACGGACCTCGCCGAGCACCGAGGACATCGAGGTCACGGCCGGGCGGAGGTTCGAGGCGGCGAGTGCCACCCCCACGACGAGCAGCGGGGTCCCGACGAGCGCACCGCGGCGCGACGGCCCGGTCTCCTCGGCCCGTCCGGTGGCGATGGTCTCCTCCGCGCGTGTCTCCTGCTCAGCAATGCTCACGAAACAGTATTGTTACAGACGTAGGATGTTCGGATGGAAGGATGATCCGGTGCCTCTCGTCACAGCGCGCCGCGGTGGACTGGTCGACCAGGTCATCGACCAGCTCCGTTCCGCCATCACCGGCGGTGAGTGGCCGGTCGGTGCCCGGATACCGCCGGAGTCGGAGCTGGCGTCGTCGTTGGAGGTCGGCCGCAACACCGTCCGCGAGGCCGTCCGCGCCCTCGCCCACGGCGGCCTGCTGGAGGTGCGCCAGGGCGACGGCACCTACGTGCGGGCCACCACCGAGCTGTCCGGGGCGCTGCGCACGCTGTGCGGCCCGGAGCTGCGCGAGGTGCTGGAGGTCCGCCGCACCCTGGAGGTCGAGGCGGCCCGGATGGCGGCCGCCCGGCGGACCGACGCCGACCTGACCGTCCTGCGGACGGCGCTGGCCGAGCGCGACCGGGCCGTCGCGGCCGTCGCGGCCCACGGCCGTCGCGGGGAGGAGCCGGACACCGCGGACCTGGAGCGTGCGGCCCGTGCGGACACCGACTTCCACGTGGCCGTCGTCCGGTGTGCGGGCAACAGCCTGCTCGTCGAGCTCTACCGGGGCGTGGTGGAGGCGGTCGCGGACAGCGTGAAGACCACGATGCCCGGCACCGCGGGCACCGAGGACGACATCTCCCACACCGGGATCGTCGAGGCCATCGCCGACGGCGACGTGGACCGTGCCGCCCGCGAGGCCGGCGACTTCCTGGACCGGCTCATCGCCGCCCGCCCGGTCACCCCGCAGGGCCCCGCCGGGGCCGGCCCCACCGCCTGACCCGCGACCCCGCACCCGGGCCGCCCGTCGACCGGCGCGTCCCGTCCGCCGCGCCGGGCCGCACGGTGCGGGCGCAGGCCCGGCACGGAGGTCACGGTCCGGTTACCCTCCTTCGCCGGACCCACCCCCCGCCCCCGACCCGATCTCGAGGAGTGCTCCGGCGTGCTGAAGGGCTTCAAGGAATTCCTGCTGCGTGGCAACGTGATCGACCTGGCGGTCGCCGTCGTCATCGGTGCGGCGTTCACGGCCGTGGTCACCGCCTTCACGAAGGCGTTCCTGGAGCCGCTGCTCCGGCTGTTCTCCGGCGGGGAGAACGCCGTGCCCCCGGGCACGATCCCGCTGACCGACGAGGTGCAGCTCGACTACGCGAGCTTCCTCAACGCCGTCATCACCTTCCTGATCACCGCCGCGGTCATCTACTTCCTGGTCGTCTTCCCGATGAAGTGGCTCCAGGAGCGCCGCAAGCGCGACTCCGAGGACCCGGCCCTGGAGACCGACCTCGACCTGCTGAAGGAGATCCGCGACCTGCTCCGCGACCAGGCCGAGCGGGACCGCGAGCGGGCCCTCGCCCCGGCACCCCGCGCCGTCGGACAGCCGCCGGTGCCGGCGCCGCCGATGCCGCCCGGCCCGCCGCCGGGCCGTCCGGTGCCGCCGCCGCACGCGTCGCAGCCGCCGCAGCCCGGCCCGGTCGACGACGGCTTCCCCGAGCCCTACCCGGACACCCCGCGCCGGTCCCGGCACCGCGGCTGAGCCCGCTCACTCCGGGTCGTTGCCCGACGGCCCGCCTACCCGGTACGGCGTGGTCACGCCCTCGTACATGAGGTGCGCCATCAGCCCCTCCGACGGGTGCGTCAGGTTGTGGCAGTGGTCCATCCACACCCCGGGGTTGTCGGCGACGAAGGCGATCTCGTAGCTGTCGCCGTCCGCGACGTCGAGCGAGTCGATCCACCAGGGACTGCCCGTCGCGGGCACCCCGTTGCGGGACAGCACGACGGCGTGGTGCCCGTGCAGGTGCATGGGGTGCACCTCGCCGCTGCCGTTGGCGATCCGCATCCGCACCACGTCGCCGCGGGCGACCATGAACATCGGCACGTCCGGCCACATGTGCCCGTTGACCGTCCACCACAGACCGGGCACGCCGTCGACGAAGCCGGGGCGGCGGCCGATGTCGTAGTCGAAGCGGCGGTCCGCGGCGGCCGGGTCGAACCCGAGCGGCGCGGGCATGCCGTAGACCAGCGGGTCGAGCACGCGGTCCGGGCGCGGTGCCGCCGCCGGGCCGGGGCCGTCGCCGAGGACGACCGCGGCGTTGCCGCCGATCTCCACCCGGGCCCCGCCGGGCGGCACGGTCACCTCCAGGTCCAGCCGCCCGCCCGCGGTGAGCAGCACCGACTCCCCCGTCACCGGGGGCGGGTCGTGCACCTCGGCCCCGTCGATCGCGACGAGGCGGTACGGCGCCCCGGTCACCCACGCCGAGGTCGGGCCGTTGTCGGTGTTGACCATCCGGACCCGGACCCGGGTGCCGGGCGCGGCGGGGACGGGCAGCACGGCGCGGCGGCCGTCGAGCAGGCGTGCGCCCTCGTAGACGTGGGCAGCGGCGACCACGTCCGGGCCGGTGGGGCCGTCGCGCGGCTCGACGACCAGCACCCCGTACAGGCCGCGCTGCACCTGGGTGTTCGCGACCTGGTGCGAGTGGTACCAGTAGGTCCCCGCGTCGCGGGCGACGAAGCGGTAGACGAACTCCCCACCCGGCCCGACGGCGTCCTGGGTGACGCCGGCGGTGCCGTCGTCGCCGTTCGGGACGTCGACGCCGTGCCAGTGCAGCGTGATGCCGTCCGGCACGTCGGCGTTGACCAGCCGGACCTGCAGCACGTCGCCCTGCCGGATCCGGATCAGCGGGCCGGGCGACATCCCGTTGAGGGTGTAGCCGTCGAGGGTGCGGCCCGAGGGCAGCGGGATCGCCTGCCTGCGGGCGGTGAGCGTCAGCGACACGGCGGGGGCGGCCGTCGAGGTCTCGCGCAGGGTGTCGACGCCCGCCCCGTGGTGGTCGTGCATCTCCGGGACCGGGGCGCCGCCGCCGGTGTCGACGTAGCCCATGTCGGTCACCGCGTACGGGGCCGGCAGCAGGCTCCCCCACCACAGCCAGCCGATCGGGGCCAGCAGGGCGAGCGTCGCGAGCACCGCCACCACCACCCGGCGACGCCCGGGCCGCGGCGGTGCGGGCGGGCCGTCCGGCGGTCCGGGCGGCAGCTCCACCAGCGGACCGAGCGGCGCTCCGGGCTCCGGCGGTGCCGTGGAGGCGGAGCCGGGCCCCGGCGGCGCCGTGCCGACGGGCTGCCGCGGAGCCGGTACACCCACGCCGGCCCCCGGACGCGTGTCCGGGGGCCGCGGTGCGGGGTCGGCGGTGATGGCGGAGCTCCCGGGCTCAGGCGACCCGCTCGCCGGCCGTCGCGGCGGCACCGGACCGCGTACCGGCCCGGTACCCCGCCACGACCGCGCCGGCGAACAGCGCGAGCGCGCAGAGCCCGTGCAGCGCCCCGAGCCCGGTCACCGAGTGCCCGAGGATGCCGAGCAGCACCTGCAGCGCGACCAGCCCGACGACGATCCCCGCCCATCGCACCCCACCCGGGACGCGCGCGAAGAACGCGACGACCAGCAGTGCCAGCGCCAGCACCGGGACGACGATCTGCCCGTTGATGCCGTGCAGCGCGAACCCGCCGACCCCGGTGAAGTCGGTCGTCTCGCTCTCCATCCCGGCCTTGTCGAGGACCCCGCCGCCCTCGATCCAGGTGGACAGACCGAACACGGCGTAGGCGATCGCGGCGGCCTGGATCAGGACCTCCAGCGCGACGAGATAGGCGATCACTCGGTAGGCGGTACGCACGGCGACCTCCGGCTCCTGCGACGAGCGGACGCCGGACAGTGAACGCCACGTGAGCGGGGTCACACATGCTCAATCCAGATGAAACACTCCACCCTTTCGACTCGACACGGCACGAACCCCCCACCAGGCTGTGCCGGTCGCTGGCGGCACGGGCCGCCGCGGAGGGGAGCGCACCACGATGGCGGACGTCACGACGTCGACGGCGGAGGACGGGCCCGCACTGAAGCGGGTCATGGGGCCCAAGCTCCTGCTGCTGTTCATCATCGGCGACATCCTGGGCACGGGCATCTACGCCCTGGTCGGCCAGGTCGCCGAGGAGGTCGGCGGGGCGGCGTGGGTGCCGTTCCTGGTCGCCTTCGCCATCGCCATGATCACCGCGTTCTCCTACCTGGAGCTCGTCACCAAGTACCCGCAGGCGGCGGGCGCCGCGCTCTACACGCACAAGGCGTTCGGCATCCACTTCCTGACGTTCATGGTCACCTTCGTGGTGATGAGCTCGGGGATCACCTCGGCGTCGACGGCGTCGCGGGCGTTCGCGGCGAACCTGAACGAGGGCTTCGGGCTGGACCTGGGCAACGGCGGGATCGTCCTGATCGCGCTCGGCTTCATGCTGCTGGTCGCGCTGGTGAACTTCCGCGGCGTCGGCGAGAGCGTGAAGCTCAACGTGGTGCTCACCCTGGTCGAGCTGTCCGGGCTGCTGCTGGTGATCCTGATCGGGATCTACGCCATCGCCGGCGGCGACGCCGACTGGTCGCGCGTCGTCGCCTTCGACACCCCCGAGGACAAGGGGGTGTTCCTCGCGGTCACCTCGGCGACCTCGCTGGCGTTCTTCGCGATGGTCGGCTTCGAGGACTCGGTGAACATGGCCGAGGAGTGCCACGAGCCGCGCCGCATCTTCCCCAAGATCATGATCACCGGCCTGACCGTCACCGGGGTCATCTACGTGCTCGTCGCCATCTGCTCGGTGGCGCTGGTCCCGGTCGGCCCGCTGGCCGGGAGCGAGACACCGCTGGTCGAGGTCGTCCGCGCCGGCGCCCCCGGGATCCCGGCCGACGTCGTGCTGCCGTTCATCTCGATGTTCGCCGTCGCCAACTCGGCGCTGATCAACATGCTGATGGCCTCGCGGCTGCTCTACGGCATGGCCAACCAGGCCGTGCTGCCCAAGCCGCTGGCCCGGGTGCACCCGTTCCGCCGCACCCCGTGGGTGGCGATCATCTTCACGACGCTGATCTCGTTCGCGCTGATCAGCTACGTGTCGCTGGACTCTGACTCCGACGTCGTCTCCGCGCTCGGCGGCACCACGTCGCTGCTGCTGCTCGCGGTCTTCACCATCGTCAACATCGCGGTGCTGGTGCTGCGCCGCGACCGGATCGCCGAGGACCACTTCCGGGCCCCGCCCGGGCTGCCGGTCGTCGGCGCCGTCGCCAGCCTGTACCTGGTCCTGCCGTTCTCCGGGCGGGACACGATCCAGTACGAGCTGGCCGGGCTGCTGCTCCTGCTCGGCCTGGTCCTCTACGCGATCACCCTGCTGCTCAACCGCAGGCTCGGGGTGAAGAACGCGGCCCTGGACCCGTCGAAGCTGGACGGCTGAGCCGTCCGATCACGGCCGGAGGACGATCTTCCCGACCTGGGCGTTGGACTCCAGGTGCTCGTGCGCGGCGACGACCTGGTCGAGGCCGTCGAACACCCGGTCCACCTGCGGGGCGAAGTCCCCGCCGCGCATCCCCGCGGCGACGAACGCGGCCGCCCGGCGCAGGCGTTCGGCGTCGCGGGTCATCGCGAACAGGGTGAACGAGCGGACGACGAGGTCGGGCAGCGTCGCCGTCGGGAAGATCGTCGGTTCGCCCGAGAGCCTGCCGTGGATGACGATCGTGCCGTCCGGGCGGACCGCGTCGGCCATCGTCTCGACGGCGGGTCCGGCGACGGCGTCGAACACGACGTCCAGGCCCCGCCCGCCGGTGATCTCCCGGCAGCGCGCGACGAGGTCCTCCTCCCCGGTGGCGACGACGTGTGCGGCGCCGGCGTCGAGCAGCGCCTGCGCCTTGGCGCGGCTGCGGCTGGTGGCGATCGGGACGGCGCCGATCCGGTTCGCGGTCGCGATCGCCGCCAGCCCCACGCTCGACGACGCCGCCGTGACCAGCACGTGGTCGCCCGGCTGCAGGACGCGCGGTTCGAGCAACCCGGCGTAGGCGACGAGGAACGGCATCCAGGTCGCGGCCCCGGTCACCGCGTCCACCGGCCGCGGGACCAGGGCCCGGGCCGGGACGAGGGCGTGGTCGCCGTAGACGGTGTGGTCGTTCATCGAGAACGCCGGGACGATGCTCACCGGGTCCCCCGCCGACCAGCGGTCCACGCCCGCGCCGACGGCGGCGACGGTGCCCGCGGCCTCGTAGCCCAGACCGGCCGGGAGCCGGGTCGGCTCGATGTACTCACCGCGCCGGAACATCGACTCGGCCCGGTTCAGCCCGATCGCCTCGACGGCGACGACGGCCTCCCCCGGCCCCGGCTGCGGCACGGGCTCCTCGACGACCGTGAGCACCTCGGGCCCGCCGAGCTCGGTGAAGCGAACGACCCTGTTCATGCCCTCCACCCTGCCGGTCGGCCCGGCCCGTGCACCCCGTCCGACCGGAGGGGCCGGACCGGCCGTGATCCACGATCGGGCACCGTTCGCGTCGCCCGGCGACCCGTCCGGTGCCCGATCCGTGATCACCGGCCGGGCAGGTCGTGCAGGCGCCCGGCGAGTTCCTTCTCGTAGAAGGTGAAGAACTCCTCGACGTCCGGTCCGGCGCTGATCAGCGCGAGCCGGTCGTAGCCCGCGTCGGCGAAGCCCTTCACCGTCGCGACGTGGGTCTCGACGTCCGGGCCCGCCCCGAACGCGTCGGCCATGTCCTCCCTGCGGACGAAGGCCGTCGCGGCCTCGAAGTTGCGCACGTTCGGCAGCTCGGCCTGGATCTTCCAGCCGGTCGGGCCGAACCGGAACAGCCGGTGCGCGGACTCCAGCGCCGCGTCGACGGTACCGGCGTAGGCCAGCGGGACCTCGGCCCAGCGGGAGCCGGTGCCACCGGCCGTGGTGTAGGCGTCGATCAGGTCGATGCGGGGCTCGGTGGCGAACAGGCCGTCGCCCAGCTCACCGGCGATCCGGGCCGCCTTCGGCCCACCCGCGGCGACGACGATGTCCGGCAGCGTCTCCGGCAGGTCGAACACCCGCGCGTCGGAGATGGACAGGTGGGTGCCGCGGTAGGTGCGGTAGCCGCCGCTCCACAGCAGACGGATGATCTCCAGCGCCTCGCGGAGCATCGCGTGCCGCACCCCGACGACCGGCCACGGGTGTCCGGTTACGTGCTCGGACAGCTGCTCGCCGGAGCCGACACCGAGGGTGAACCGGCCGTCGGACAGCAGCGCGGTCGTCGCCGCGGCCTGGGCGATGATCGCCGGGTGGTAGCGGATCGTCGGGCAGGTCACCCCGGTGGCCAGGCCGATCCGCTCGGTCCGCATCGCGATCGCGGCGAGGATCGACCAGGCGAACCCGGAGTGCCCGTGGCTCTCCAGCCACGGGTGGTAGTGGTCGGAGATCTCGACGAAGTCGAAACCGGCCTCCTCCGCCCGGACGGCCTGGCGGACCATCTCCTGCGGCGTGTGGGCCTCGGCGAAGAGCTTGAAGCCGATCTGCACGACGGGTGTCCTCTCCTCGGGGGTGCCCCGGCGGGATTCCCGGCAGGCGTCGGATCACTCCTGCGGCAGCAGGACGATCTTCCCCGCGGTGTGCCGCTTCTCCAGCTCGGTGTAGGCCTCGCGGACCCCGTCGAGCGGGTACCGGGCCGCGATCGCGACCTGCAGGGCCCCGTCGGCGACGAGCGCGCCGAGCGCGGCGAGGTCGTCGCGGCCCGCGGCGTCGGCGGTGCCCCGGGTGGCGGCGCCGTGGGCCTGCGCACCCTCGAAGTCGATGATCGTGTTGATCCGCTCCGGGGCGACGCCGAGCTCGCGGGCGAGCGCGACGTAGCCGCCGCCGTACAGGTCGACGACGGCGTGCACCCGGTCCGGCGTCGCGGCGCGCAGGTTCGCCAGCGTCTCCTCGGGCGAGGACCCGTAGGCGACCGGGGTCACGGCCAGCTCGCGCAGCCGGTCGTGGTTGCGCTCCGAGGCGATCCCGACGACCTCCACGTCGCGCAGTGTCAGCAGCTGCACCGCGATCTGCCCCACCCCGCCCGCGGCACCGGCGACGACGACCGTCTCCCCCGGCTGCGGGTCCACCGACGCGACCGACGCGGCCGCGGCCGTCCCGGCGATGTAGAGCACGCCGGCCGTCGCGGCGTCGAGACCGGCCGGGCGGCGCAGGACCTGTTCGGCGGGCACGTCGACGTGGGTGGCCTGGGCGGCGCGGTCGTCGGTCCAGCCGAAGACGTCGTTGCCGGGCTCGACGTCGGTGACGCCCTCCCCGACCGCCGCGACGACCCCGGCCCAGTCGCTGCCCTGCCCGCTGGGGAACGTGCTGGGCCAGGCGTCGGCGAACACGCCCTCGCGCAGCGCGGCCTCACCCGGGTTGATCCCGGCCGCGTGCACCTCGACCAGGACGCGGCCCGGACCGGGGTCCTCGAACCCGACACCGGTCACGTACAGCTCGTCGACGCCGCCGTAGCGGTCGTACCGCACGGCCCTGCCCTCACGTGTGCTCATGTCGGGCAGCGTTCCCGCTCCGCGACGGCCTGCACCGATGAGCCGGGTCACACCGGGGGGTGCAGCTCCACGGCCGCGCCGGAGACGGTCCGACGGCCGCCCTTCAGCACCCAGCGGACCGGTGCGACGGCGGCGACCGCCGTGCCCGGGTCGGGTGCGTCGAGGCAGACCAGGTCGGCCGGGGCACCCGCGACGACCCCGGTGGCGGCGGCCGGGGTGCCGAGCACCCGGGCGGCGCGCGGGCCGACCAGGTCAAGGCAGGCCGCCAGCTGCTCCGGCGACGCCTGGTGGGT
Organism: Pseudonocardia sp. TMWB2A; assembly: GCF_017312135.1. Classification (NCBI taxonomy): domain Bacteria; kingdom Bacillati; phylum Actinomycetota; class Actinomycetes; order Pseudonocardiales; family Pseudonocardiaceae; genus Pseudonocardia; species Pseudonocardia sp. TMWB2A. Next base: position 2,822,240 of record NZ_QKQY01000002.1, on the reverse strand, counting down.
CAGGTTGGCGTAGAGGTTCGCCATCCGGACCAGGGAGCCGTCGCCGTAGGGGGTGAAGGCGTTGCGCACGTTGTTCGTGGCCACCGCGGCCGCGGCGTCGCGCTCGACGAGCCGGTCCAGCACGACGACCCCGCGCGGCGCCCCGGCGCCGGTCTCCCGGCCGGTGAGGAACAGGTCCGTCGACGGCAGGGAGACCACGCCGACCCCCGTCCCGGCGCACCGGTCCAGCACCGCCGCGCGCCGGTCCGGCTCCAGGAACGACCACGCCGTGCCGTGGCCCGCGGTGACCCGGCCGCCGAGCCCGGCGCGCTCGGTCAGGTCGCACAGCGTGCCGATCAGCGCGCCCTCGGCGGTGCCGTCGAACAGGTCCAGGTGCAGGTCGACGTCGGCGTCGTGGTCCGCGGCCAGCCCGAACACGCGGTCCAGCTGGCCCGCGGGGTCGTCGTCGGCGTAGGGGGCGCCGCCCACGACCGCGCGCCGGCCCGCCGCGCGGGCCCCGCCGAGCGCCTCGTCGAGCAGCCGGGCCGTCTCCGGCGAGCCGGTCAGGCCGTCCTGGGCGAACACGCAGACCTCGACGTCGACGGCCCACGCCCACTCCGCCGCGGCCGCCAGCACGCCCTCCAGCCCGCGCCGCCCGACGGTCGGGTCGAGCTCGACGTGGGTCCGCACCCGGGTGGTGCCGTGCGCGACGCAGGACGCCAGGACGGCCCCGGCGCGGGCGGCGACGTCCTCGACGGTGAAGTCCGCCTTCATCGCCGCGGTCTCGGCCATCGCGTCGTCGACGGTGCCGCCGGACCACGAGCAGCGGTCCGCGGTGAGCGCCTTGTCCAGGTGCAGGTGCGCGTCGACGAGACCGCCGACGACGAGCCGGTCCCCCGCGTCGGTACCGGGTGCCCCGGCGGGGGCCGGGGCACCCACCGACCGGATCCTGCCGCCGGACATCACGATGTCGACGGCGCCGTCGTGGCCGGGGACGCGGGCGCGCCGCACGACGGTCACGGCGCCGTCGTCGGCCGGGTCCGGGGGGCGCGGTGATGCGGAGGTGGTCACCCGGTGAAGACTCTCTCCCCGGCCGGGATCCCGCAGGTCGACCGGTGGACAACGGCCCGGGGCCCGGTACGGTGAACCCATCGGAAACTCGGCCGTACGTCCCCGGACACGCGGCCCCGCACCATCCGGCAGGCGGGGTCGTGGGCGAGGCGTGCCCCGAGCCGGGCGGCCGTCGTGACGTCCGCCGAGCCCGGCCGCCGGCGGCTCGGCCACACGGGAAGCTGGCCGGAGCCGCACTCCCGGGTGAGCCTGCGCGAGCACACCCCGGCGCCCGGTGTGACCGTCCTCGAGGTGATCGGTGACGTCGACCTCGCCGAGGCCGAGGCGATCCGGGCCCGGATGTCGGAGATGCTCCACCAGACGCGACCGGCGCGGGCCCTGCTGGACCTGTCCGGCGTCGGGTTCCTCGGGTCGCACGGTCTGACCGCGGTGGTCCGGTCCTCCCGGGCGGCCGGTGAGGCCGGGGTCCGTCTCGACGGGGTCACCGGCCCGGGCAACCGTGCGGTGATCCGGCCGGTGCGGATGACCGGGCTGGACCAGGTCATCACCTGGTACCCGGACCTCGACACGGCCCTGGGGGCCTGAGCCTGCACCCCGACGATCTCGTCCGCCGCGCGCCGCGCCTGTTCCACACCACGCCCGCCGCGTCGTGGCCCGGGATCGCCACGCACGGACTGCTGCCGGTCGCGGGGCTGCTCGACCTGTTCGGGGTGACCGGCGACGAGCGGGAACGGCTGCTGACCACGCGTCGCCCGCGGGCGGTGCGGCTGCACCACCCCGAACACGGCACCGCCTGGCTGCGTGACCAGCGCCCGCTCAACCCCGCCGCCCTGGGACGGATGCTCGACCCGGGGTCCGGCTTCGGTGTGGCCGACTACCTGCGCCGGATCAACGGCTGCGCGTTCCTGTGGGCGGACCCCGCCCGCCTGCGCCGGCTGCACGCGCTGCCCCGCTACGCCGACACCGAGCACGTCGTCCTCACCGTCGACACCGCGTCGCTCCTGGCCGCGCACGGCGACCGGGTGCTCGTGACCCGGATCAACTCCGGCGCCGCGCTGTTCGCGCAGGGGCGGCGCGGGCCGGACACCTTCCTGCCGGTGGAGCGGGTGCCGTCGTCGTGGCGGCCGGTGGAGGTGGCCGTGCCCGGCGGCGTCCCGGACCTGCTCGCGCGCCTGGTGGACGCCCCGGCCGTACCGGAGCGCTCCGGATGAGCCGGCCGGTCGCCGTCGTGTTCGCCGACGCCTGGACCCGGCCGTCGGCCGAGGACCACACCGACGACACCGAGGCCGTCGCCGACCTGCTGCGCCGCAGCGGTCACGGGTTCGACGTCCGGACCGCGGGCCCGGCGGGCGACCGTCCACTGCGCGAGGCGCTCTCCGACCCGGACACCATGCTGTTCGCCCACCCCGGTGCCTCCGGCGACGACGAGGCCGCGTTCCGGCGGCTGCGCGCGGACAAGGGCGCGATCCGCCGGTTCGTCCACCGGGGCGGGTGCTACCTGGGCGTCTGCATGGGCGCGTTCCTGGTGGAGCACGGCTTCCTCAACCTCGTCGGCCTCGCCGTCGACGAGTACTGGTCCCGCCCGGGGGCCGATCCGTCCACCCCGGACCCGGCCCTGGTCACGGTCCGGTGGCGTGGAGCCGAACGGCGGATGTACTTCCAGGACGGGGGCGTGATCCGGCCGACACGCCGGGCGCTCGCAGAGACCGAGATCCTCGCCACATACACCGACGGCACGGTGGCCGCCTGCGTGACCCGATGCGGTGACGGCGCGGTCGGAGTCGTCGGCCCGCACCCCGAGGCCCCGCCCTCGTGGTTCCACGACCACGGTGTCGACCTCCCGGCCGACCATGATCATGACCTGGGGATCGACCTCGTCGACACGCTGGTCAGGACGGTCCACGGGTCGTCGTCGCCGTCCTGACGACGGCGGACCCCTCGTCTGGCTACGCACTCCACCCGACCGGGGTTCACCGGTTTGCGAGTGATGATCGCCACGCCCGACCTGCACTTTTCGTCCCCTCGGGAAGGGGTAGGCCGGAGTCATGTCCGACGTGTCCAACCGGTCGGCCCTCACCGGTGGGGTCGACGGCGGCGACAGCCGCAACACACAGCCGGGACAGCCCCAGGTGATCCGCCGGGACCTCCCCTACCGCCCGTCGCCGACCAAACGACCGGTGCCGACCCCGCGTCCCCGGACACTCGACGACCGTGTGCTCGTCCCCGGGGCGACCCTGGAGGCCTCGCGGGCCCGGCCCGGCGAGCAGCTCGCCGAGGTGTTCGAGGAGGCCGTCGACCACCACCCGGACGCCGTCGCCGTCGACACCGGCGACGCCACGCTGACCTACCGCGACCTCGACGGGCGCACCAACCGTCTCGCCCGGCACCTGCGCGGGCGCGGCACCGGCCCCGGCGACGTCGTCGGGCTGCTGCTCGACGACCCGGTGGAGAGCTACACCGCCATGCTCGCGGTGCTCAAGACCGGGGCCGCCTTCGTCCCGATGGACGCGGGCTTCCCCGCGGACCGCGTGGCGTTCATCCTGTCCGACTCCGCGGCCGGACTGCTGCTGGTCACCGACAGCGCGCTGGCGAAGGTCGGTGACCCGGTCGAGGGCGACGTCGAGATCCTCTCGGTCACCGGTGCGGCGGCCGCCGACATCGCCGCCTGCTCCGACGAGCGGCTCGGGCCGGACAGCCGTCGCACACCGGGCCGCGAGCACCCCGCCTACCTGATCTACACCTCCGGCTCCACCGGCCGGCCCAAGGGCGTCGTGATCGGACACCCGGCGATCTGCAACTTCGTGCGGGTCGCCGCCGACGAGTACGGCGTCCGCGCCGACGACCGCATGTACCAGGGCCTGACCCTGGCCTTCGACTTCTCCGTCGAGGAGATCTGGACCTCGTTCCTGACCGGCGCCACGCTCGTCCCCAAGCCGGCCGGGGTGTCGCTGGTCGGCGAGGACCTGCACGACTTCCTGGTCGAGCGCCGCGTCACCGCGATGTGCGTGGTGCCGACGCTGCTCGCCACCGTCGAGGCCGACCTCGACGACCTGCGCTTCCTGCTCGTGTCCGGCGAGGCCTGCCCGCAGGACCTCATCCGTCGCTGGTGGACCCCGCGGCGCCGCTTCCTCAACGTCTACGGCCCCACCGAGGCCACCGTCACCGCGACGATGGCGCAGGTCCACCCGGACCGTCCGGTGACGATCGGGCGGCCGCTGCCGACCTACGCCGCCCTCGTCCTGGACACCACCGACCCGACCCGGGTGCTGCCGTTCGGCGAGACCGGGGAGCTGGCCGTCGCGGGGGTGGGGCTGGCCGACGGCTACCTCAACCGCGACGAGAAGACCGCCGAGGTGTTCGTCCCGGCCCCGGTCGACCTGCCGAACAACCCGTCCGGGCTGATCTACCGCACCGGTGACCTCACGCGGATCAACGCCGACGGCGAGATCGAGTACCGGGGCCGCATCGACCTGCAGGTCAAGATCCGCGGCTACCGCATCGAGCTCTCCGAGATCGAGGCCGTGCTGCAGGACCACCCGTCGGTCGCGATGGCCGTGGTGGACACCTACGAGCCGACGCCCGGAACGAAGGAGCTCGTCGGCTACTACAGCCTGGTCCGCGGTGCCGAACCGCCGACCGACCTGCGGTCCCGCCTGCAGGACCGCCTGCCGTCCTACATGGTGCCCGCCTACCTCGAGCACCTCGAGCTCATCCCGATGACGACCAGCGACAAGGCGGACCGCAGGAACCTGCCCGCGCCGACCGGCAGCCGCGTGGCCGCGACCGGCCCGGTCGTGGGCCCGGCGACCGACGTCGAGCGCGGCCTGGTCGCCGAGCTCGCCACCGCGCTGCGGGTCGAACCCGCCGAGATCTCGGTCGAGGCCGACTTCTTCGACGAGCTCGGCGCCACCTCGCTGCTGCTGGCCGGGTTCGCCGCCGCCGTGCGCCGTCGCGACGACCTGCCGTCGGTGTCCGCACGCGACGTCTACCGCCACCCCACCGTGCGCCGGCTCGCCGCCGCGCTCGGCGACGTCGTGCCCACCGTGGCCGCGGAGCCGGTCGAGCCGGTGCGCGCCCGCCCGGTGGCGCACGCGCTGACCGGCGTCGCGCAGCTGCTGTTCCTGCTCGCGTCCGGGTTCGCCGTCGCCGCGGTGCTGGTCCTCGGCTACCGCTGGGTCTCCGCCGCGCCCGACGCGGTGTCGCTCACCGGCCGGGCCGCGCTGTGGACCGCGGGGGTGCTCGTCGCCGTCGTGCTGCTGCCGGTGCTCGCGAAGTGGACGCTCGTCGGCCGCTTCCGCGAACGGACCGTGCCCCTGTGGGGCGCCGCCCACCTGCGGTTCTGGGTCGTCTCGACGCTGATCCGGACCAACCCGATGGCGCTGGCCGTCGGCACCCCGCTGTACACCGGCTGGCTGCGGCTGCTCGGCGCGCGGATCGGTCGCGGCAGCGCCCTGTTCGGGGCCGTCCCGGTCGCCACCGACCTCGTCCGGGTCGGTGCCCGCACGATCGTGCACCCGGAGGCGTCGTTGCAGGCCTACCGGGCCGTGCCCGGCGCGCTGGAGTTCGGCCCGGTCGACGTCGGCGACGACTGCGTGGTCGGCGAGGCCGCCGTGCTCGACGTCCGCACCCGGATGCAGGACGGGTCGCAGCTGGGCCACGCCTCGGCCCTGCGGCCGGGTGTCACCGTGCCCGCCGGGGAGGTCTGGCACGGCTCCCCCGCCGGTCCGTCCGACTCGGACTACCGCGGGCCCGACGCCGTCGGTGCGGGGCGGCTGCGCCGGGTCGTCTACTCGGCGGTGTTCGCCGGGCTGTCCTGGGCCGTCGCGACGGCGGTGTTCGCGCTGCTCGTCGGCCTGTTCGCCCGTTTCGCGCCGCAGGTGGCCGGGCTGATCGGCCTGACCGGTGCCGACATGGGCACGCACTGGTGGTTCTTCCTGATCGGCGCGATCGCGGTGGTGACGCTGGTCGTGCTCGCCCTGCTGGTGGGCGTGCTCGCCGTGCTGACGCTGCCGCGGCTGGCCGCGCTGTTCGTGCCGGTCGACCGCACCTTCCCGCTCTACGGCGTGCGCCACGTCGCGCAGCAGATCGTGACCGGTGTGTCGAACGCGCGGTTCCTGGTGCTGCTGCTCGGCGACAGCTCGTTCATCACCGGCTACCTGAAGGGCCTCGGCTACGACCTGGACGACCTGCGTCAGACCGGGTCGAACTTCGGCACCCAGCTCCGCCAGGAGTCGCCGCGGCACGCCCGTGTCGGCGCCGGGACGATGGTGTCCGACGGGCTGCGGATGATGAACACCGAGCTGTCGCACGACTCGTTCCGGATCCGCCCGGTGCGGCTGGGCCGGGACAACTTCGTCGGCAACGACGTGCACCTGCCGCCGGACGCCCGGATCGGCGACGACGTGCTGCTCGCGACCAAGGTCATGGTCCCGGTCGACGGGCCGGTGCGGACCGGGGTGGGCCTGCTCGGCTCGCCGCCGATGGAGATCCCGCGCACCGGCGCGGGGCCGCACCCGAACCACCCGGCCACCGACGAGGAGCTGGCCCGCCGGCTGCGCTCGAAGAACCGCTACAACGCCTCGACCGTGGTCGTCACGGTGCTGCTGCGGGCGCTCGGCGTCGCGGTCGCGCTGGTCCCGCTCGGGATCTCGGTGGCGCTCTGGCCGGCGTGGGGCCTGTGGGCCCTCGGCCCGGCCGTGTTCCTCGGCCCGCTGCTGCTCATGGTGTGGTCGGCGCTGCTGGAGCGCGCGACGCTCGGCTTCCGTGGCCTGCAGCCGCGCACCGCGTCCATCTACGACCGCTACTTCTGGTTCCACGAGCGGCTCTGGAAGCTCTACGTCCGGCCGGTGCTGGCCGGGACCCCGCTGCTCGTGTGGCGCAACCGCCTGGCCGGTCTGAGCGCCGGGAGGCGCGTCTTCGACGACGGTGCCGCCATGCCGGAGAAGAGCCTGGTCTCCCTCGGCGACGACGTGGTGCTCAACTCCGGGTCGGTCCTGCAGTGCCACTCGCTGGAGGACGGCCGGTTCGAGTCCGGCCGGATCCGGGTCGGCGACGGCGTGTCCGTCGGCGTGCGGGCGTTCGTGCACTACTCCACCGACATCGGCGACGGCGCGACGCTGGCCGCCGACTCGTTCCTGATGAAGGGCGAGCAGGTGGCCCCGGGTGAGCGCTGGGGCGGCAACCCGGCCGAGCCGGAGGCGGACGGCGCCCCGGTGCCCGACCACCGGGCGTCGGCGCCGGCGGAGCCCGCGGTCCCGGTGTCGGTCGTGCCCGTTCTGACGCAGCCGTTCACCGAGGAGGTGTTCCTGTCCCGGGTGCAGCAGTACCTGGAGCTGCACGACGTCGCCTGGGCCACCAACGCCTCGGTCGCGGTGCTCGACACCCTGGCCCGCAGCCTCGGCGCGGACGCCCGTGACGACCTGGCCCGACACCTGCCGTCCGGGCTGCGGGCCCAGGTCCCGTCGCTGACCGGCTACGGCCGGCGCCGCAGTCAGCACGCCGTCGACGACTGACCCGACGCCCCGAGATCGGTTGTGCACTATTGACGAGACCCCCTCCGCAAGGGACCGTGATCCGGTCCCGACAACGGAGTTGGAGCGACGTCATGCCCGAACAGCAGTCCCTGTACGACCGCCTCGGCGGCATCTACGCGATCGCCGGGGCGGTCGACGTCCTCGTCGACCGGCTCTTCGCGAACGCCTCGGTCAACGCGAACGAGGGGGTGCACGCCCACCACGGCGAGCCCGCCAACGCCCCCGGCTACAAGTTCCTGGTCACGGCCTGGTCGGTGCAGGCCGCGGGCGGCCCGCCCTGCTACCCCGGTCTGGACATGGTCGCGGCCCACGAGACCCTGGCGATCACCGACGAGCAGTTCGACGCGGTGGCCCTGGAGATCGCGTCCACGCTGAGCTTCTGCGGGGTGCCGACGGCCGAGCACACCGAGTTCATGGAGATCATCGAGCGCTACCGGCCCGAGGTGGTGCGACAGCAGCCCTCGGCCGCCTGACCGGCCGGTCCCGGGGCGTGGCCGCCGCCCCCCCCGGGACCGGTCAGCGGCGGGCCGCGAGACGCACCAGGACCAGCGCGGGACCGGACGGCGCGCGGCCCCGCCGCCACGCGGCGCGCAGGCGTCGCTGCAGGTCGGCGCCGCGCACCGGGACCGTCCGCAGCGTCCCGGCCGCCACCTCGGCCGCCACGGCCAGACCGCTGATCACCGCGGGGCCCGCGCCGCCCGCGACCGCGTTCTTGATCGCCGTCGTCGAGCCGAGCTCCAGCACCGGCGACGCGACGGTCCCGAGCGCGCGCTCCAGGAACTCCCGGGTGCCCGACCCGGGCTCGCGGGCCACCAGCGGCGTCGTCGCGAGCCGCGCCGCGTCGACCGCGCGGCGCCGGGCCCACGGGTGGTCCGGCGCGACGACGAGCACCAGCCGGTCCCGCCCGACGACCTGCCCGTCGAGGTCCGCGGGCAGGTCCGGGCCCTCGACGAACCCCAGGTCGGCGTCGCCGGAGCGGACGTCGTCGACCACCTCGGCGGTGTTGTGCGAGGTCAGGGTGACCGCGGTGCCGGGCAGCTCGGCCCGCAGCGCCACCAGCCAGCGGGGCAGCAGGTACTCCGCGACGGTGAAGCTGGCGGCCACCCGCAGCCGGGCCGCCCGGTCGGTGCGCAGCGCGGCGACGCCCTCGTCCAGGGCGTGCGCGGCGTCCAGCACGGCCCGCGCCCGCTCGACGACGAGCGCCCCGTCCGGGGTGAGCCGGGTGCCCCGCGGCGACCGTTCCAGCAGGGTCAGCCCGAGTGCGGCCTCCAGAGTCCTGACCCGGGCGCTGACCGCCGCCTGGGAGATGCCGTGGGCCGCCGCGGCCCTGCCCATGCTCCCCAGGGTGGCGACCGAGACCAGCAGGTCGTAGGGCACGAGGTCGGCCACGCGCGGGGACAGGGTCACAACCTCCGATTATGACTCCGCAACCTCGCGACGGGTACCGCCGGGCCGCCGACCGGCCGACCGTGGAGGCATGACGACGCACCTCAGCCCCCCGGCCGCGGCCGCCCCGCCGGCGCCGCACGCGTTCGCCCGCCTCGGGCTGCTGCGCGAGCTCGGCACCCCGGGCGACGCGGTCCGGTCGTTCGGGCCGAACTGGTTCGCCGCGGTGATGGGCACCGGGATCGTCGGCGGGGCGGCCGCGACGCTGCCGTTCCGCTCCCCGTGGCTGACCGCGTGGGCGACCGGGGTGTGGGGCCTGGCCTCGGCGCTGCTGGTGGTGCTCGTGGCCGCGACGGTGGCGCACCGGGTGCGGTTCCCCGAGCGGGCCCGCGCGCACGCCGCGGACCCGGTGGCCGTGCAGTCCTACGGCGCCGTCGCGATGGCCCTCATGACGGTCGGCGCGGGCGCGGTCCAGTTCGGCCCGGCCGTGCTCGGCACCCCGGCCGCGCTCGCGACGAGCGGGGCGCTGTGGCTGACCGGGACGGCGTTCGGGCTGGTCACCGCCGTCGGCGTGCCGTACCTGATGATCACCCGGCACACGGTCGCACCGGACGCGGTGTCCCCCGCCTGGCTGCTGCCGGTGGTGCCGCCGATGGTGTCGGCCGCGGACGGGGCGCTGCTCGTCGTCCACCTCGCGCCGGGCACGGGCCGCACCACGCTGCTGCTCGCCTGCGTCGCACTGTTCGGGATGAGCCTGTTCGCGACGCTGGCCCTGCTCCCGCAGATCTGGAACCGGCTCGTCGTGCACGGGACCGGACCGGCGGCGGCCGTCCCCACCCTGTGGATCGTGCTCGGCCCGCTCGGCCAGTCGGTCACCGCGGCCGGGCTCCTGGCGAACGCCGCGCCGGGCAGCCTGCCCGAGCCGTACGCGGGCGCCGCGGCGGTGGTCGCGGTGGTCTACGGCGTCCCGGTCTGGGGGTTCGCGATGCTGTGGCTGGCGCTCGCGGCCGCGGTGACCCTGCGGACCGTCCGGCGGGGGCTGCCGTTCACGCTGACCTGGTGGAGCTTCACCTTCCCGGTGGGGACCTGCGTGACCGGCACGAACCTGCTGGTGGCGCGGCTGGGGACGCCGGCGCTCACCGTCGTCGCGACGGCGCTGTACGTGCTGCTGGTGGCGGCCTGGCTCGTCGTCGGGGCCCGGACCGTGCACGGTGCGCTCGTCCGCTCCGAACCTGCTCGACCCCGCGTGAGGCGCCCTCAGCGGCGCGGGTCGCTCCGGTCGGGGGACCCGAGCAGGTCGAGCTGGTAGCCGTCGCGGGTGGAGAAGTCGGCCCGCAGCACGAAGCGGTCGCCGCGCACCAGCGTGCGGCGCCACTCGACGGGGCGGCCCTTCGCGCTGCCGAGCCGCGACACCGAGAACGCGGCGGTCGACGGGCTCCCGCCCAGCAGCCGGTGCTCGGCGGGGGTCGGCAGGATCGGCGCGATGGTCTCCTCGCCGCCGGTGAGCACCACGTCGCACAGCTCGGCGTAGCGCTGGTAGAGGGCGACCCCGGTGAAGTCGGCGTGCAGCAGCGGGGCGGCCAGGTCGTACGGGAGCCACACCCGGTCCAGCGCGAGCGGCTCACCACCGGCGAGCCGCAGCCGTTCCAGGTGCACCAGCGGCGTCGACTCCTCCAGCCCGAGCCGCGCCGCGACGACACCGTCGGCGCGCACGTCCAGGGCCCGCACGACGCTGCGCTGCTCCAGGCCCATGGCCCGCACGGACTCGTGGATGCTGTAGAGCGCACCCAGGCGCTGGGCGGTCTCGACCGGTGCCGCCTGCCGCGACGGCCGGCCCCGCGTCCCGACGACGCGGCCCTCGTCGCGCAGCACCTTCACCGCCTGACGGACGGTGTGCCTGCTGACGCCGTACTCCCGGCCCAGGGCGAGCTCGCCGGGGAAGCCGTGGGTGAACGCGTCGGAGTCCAGGCGGCGGCGCAGGTCCTCGAGCAGCTGCTCCCAGAGCAGCCGTCCCGGCTCGCGGCGGAGCACGGCGGGTCCGGGGACCGGTCCGGCCTCGGCGTCACGCACCCTGGTGAATGTACGGACCGGACCGTCGCGGCCCCCCGGGCAGGCGACCCGGGCCGGTGGGTCAGCGGACCGACCAGGTGCAGGCGCCGGTGAAGACGACCGCCTCGCCGGCGAGGATCCGGGCGGCGGCCGGGCCGTGCAGGACCCCGCGGGACACCTCGGCGCCGTCCGGCCCGGTGCGCGTGTAGAAGCACTCCCGGCCCGGGGCGGGCCCGTCGGTGCTCCAGGTGCCCGGCGCGAGGTCGAGACCGGCCCGGTACACGCCCTCGGCCGCCTCCCGCACCGGGACGGGCGCGGCCTGGTGGACGGCGGTCGCCTCGGCACGGTCGTCGCCGTGCACGAACACCCCGACCAGCACCACCGGCACGACCAGCGCCAACAGCACCCACGGCCAGAGCACGGTGCGCTGACCTGCTGCGGCGCGCTCCGCGTAGTACCGCTCGTACGGTCCGGTGCCGTCCATCCACCCGCCTCACGTCCGACGTCACTCTGGTGATCGAAGCGGATACCCGTGAGTGTTACGTCCCGTCCCACGATGTGAGCGGACGTGCCGGACCGGCGGTCGTCAGATCGCGGGGTTCGCCAGCATCCCGGAGCCGAGCGCGATCGACAGCAACGCGAGCATCACGAACAGCACCCCCATGAGCAGCCACGCCTCGCCGAGCCCCTGCCGCCGGGCCCGCCGCGCGAGCGCCGCCTGCTCGGCCGCGGAGGCCACCGGCAGCGACGCCCGCACGCCGAACCGGGCGTCCAGGTCGGCGGCGGTGGTGATCCCGCCGAGCACCTCCTCGGCCGGGCCGTCGGCGACGATGCGGCCGCCGAGCAGGAGCGCGACCCGGTCGCCCAGGTCGCGGGCCAGGTCCAGGTCGTGGGTGACGACGAGTGCCGTCGCGTCCGCGGCGCGCCGGCGCACGGCGCGCACGACCTGCTCGCGGTTGTGCAGGTCCATGGCCGGCCCGGGGTCGTCGAGCACCAGCAGCTGCGGCGCGCCGACCAGTGCCCTGGCGAGCGCGGCCCGCCGGCGCTGCCCCGCCGACACCGCCGACGGCAGCGCGGTGGCGTGGTCGGCCAGGTCGAACTCGTGCAGGATCCGCCAGGTCGCGGCGTCGGCGTAGGGTGCCCCGGCCGCCCGCAGCGGGTAGGCGACGTTGTCGAACAGCGTCAGCGACGCGAACAGCGACGCGTCGTAGACCGAGGACCCGCCGAGCAGGACCCCCATCCGGCGGCGCAGCCCGGCCAGCTCGGCGTCGCGCAGACCGGCGACGACGTGGCCGTCCACCAGGGTCTCGCCCGACTCGGGCGTGTAGAGCCCGAGCAGGATCCGCACCAGCGTCGTCTTGCCGACGCCGGACGGACCGAGCAGGACGGTCGTGCGGCCGGGTGGCAGCTCCAGGTCGATCCCCTCGAGCACGGGCTCGGAGTCGAAGGACATCCGGACCGCGCGGAACGAGACCGCCGGTGCCGTCGGGACCAGTACGTCGTCGATCATCGTCACCCCCTCGGGTGACGAACCATAGGGTCGGGTGGAGCAGCGTGTACAGACATCCGCTGTGCGGCCGGGGGCTACCCTGCCCCGCATGGTCTCCCCCGCGGACGAACCGCGTCCGCCCCGGCCCCGCCGCACGCAGGGCGAACGCCGGGCCAGCAGCCGGGCGATCATCCTCGCCGCCGCCCTCGAGGAGCTGTTCGAGAACGGCTACGCGCACTCCACGACCGTGACCGTGCAGCGGCGCGCCGGGGTGTCGCGCGGGCGGCTGCTGCACCACTTCCCCAGCCGCGAGTCGCTGCTCATCGCCGCCGCTCAGTACCTGGTCGTCGAGCGGATCGCCGACATGGAGCAGTGGGTGCTGGGCTCGGAGTACGGGCGCACCACCGGCCCCGCGCGCTGCGACCGGGCCGTGGAGCTGCTGTGGGACACGTTCCTGCAGCCGTACTTCTGGGCGTCGATGGAGCTGTGGGCCGCCGCCCGCACCAATGCCGACATCCGGGCCGAGCTGCTCCCCGCGGAGCGGCGCCTCGGCATCGCGCTGACCCACGTGGTCGCGACGATGTTCGGGCCGGTGCTGTCCAGCCACCCCGACTTCGACGAGTGCCGCGACCTGCTGTTCACCAGCATGCGGGGGGTCGCGATGACCTACGCGATCCACCCCCGCGACCCGGTGACCGAGCCGCACCTCCCGAGCTGGAAACGCCTGGCCCGCCGGATGCTCGACGTTCCCGACGAGGACCCGGCGGGCGGCACCGACGGCTAGGAGACGCCGGCGAACTCCAGCGCCTCGGCCCAGCTCGCGCGCTTCGAGATCAGCCGCTTGTACTTCATGATCTGTGTGGGCCGGTCGATCGTGATCGTCCCGACGAGCCGGTCGCCGCGCCGGTAGAGCGCGAGGAACCGGTCGTCGCCCAGCTCGGAGGACACGACCCGGATCTCGTCGGCGGCCGGGCGGCCGACGAACTGGATCCGGCTGGAGTACCAGTCCGACCAGAAGTACGGCACGGTCCCGAGCTCGGTGGCGTTCTCCGGGTCGAGCGCGTTCTTCGCGGCCAGCGCGCCCTGCTCCGCGGCCGTCGTCCAGTGCTCCAGGCGCATGACCTCGCCGTCGAACAGGTGGTTCGGGAAGTGCACGACGTCGCCCGCGGCGTACACGCCGTCGGCGGCGCGCAGGGTGGCGTCGGCGACGACGCCCCGGTCCCGCTCGTGCAGCTCGACGCCGGAGCCCTCCACCCAGTCCGTGCAGGGCGACACGCCGATGCCGACGACCACCAGGTCCGCCGGGACCACCTCGCCCGAGCCCAGCCGGACGCCGGTGACGGCACCGTCGGCGGAGGACTCCAGCCCGTCGACCGTCTCGCCGCAGCGCAGGTCGGTGCCGTGCTCGCGGTGCAGGTCCGCGCAGGCCTTGCCCATGTCCTCGCCGACCGAGCGGACCAGCGGGACCGGCAGCGTCTCGACGATCGTGGCGGACAGGCCGCGCTTGCGCGCCGAGCTCGCCACCTCCGAGCCGATGAACCCGGCACCGATCACGACGGTGCGGGCGCCCGCGTCCAATGCGGACCGCACGGCGAGCGCGTCGTCCCAGGTCCGCAGGGCGTGCACACCGGACAGCTGCCCGGTGCCGGGCAGCATCCGGGCCGCTCCCCCGGTGGCGACGACGAGCGCGTCGTAGGACAGCTCGGAGCCGTCGCCGATCCCGATCAGCTTCCCGTCCGTGTCCAGCGACGAGGCCGGGCTCCCCAGGCGCAGCTCCACCCCCAGTTCCTCACGCAGGTGCTCCTCGGTCCGGTACCGCGGGTCGGCGGGCTCCTCGCCGGTGTCGTCCAGGAACGCCTTGGACAGCGGGGGCCGGTCGTAGGGCAGGTGGCGCTCGGCACCGACCAGCGTGATCCGGCCGGTGTGGCCGGCCCGGCGGGCGGACTCGACGGCACGGATCCCGGCGAGCGACGCCCCGACGACGACGAGGTGCTCCACGGTGGTCCTCCTCGGGAACGAGCAGACGCCGGGGGTGGCGGCCCCCGGCGTCTGCGGTGTGGTGTGACGGGGTGGGGTCAGCTCTCGACGAGGCGCAGGGCCTCGGTCGGGCAGGAGGCGATCGCCGCCTCGCAGGCCGCGCGGTGCTCGTCGGACGGGGTGGCGTCGAGGATGTCGAGCGACCCGTCGTCACGCACCTCGAACAGCTCCGGCGCCTCGGCCTCGCAGAGGCCGAGCCCGCTGCACTTGCTCTCGTCCAGCTCGATACGAAGACCCATCACTTCTCCAGGGAGAATCGGAACGGCATGCGCTTCACCCCGCGCATGAAGTTGGTGCCCAGCAGCTCGGGCTCACCGACCTCGAACTGCGGGATGCGGAACAGCAGCTCGCGGAACAGCGCCTTCAGCATGGACTTGGCGAGCTGGTTGCCCAGGCAGAAGTGGACACCGCCGCCGCCGAACCCGGTGTGCGCCTTCGCGTTCTCGCGCGACAGGTCGAACTTCTCCGGGTTGTCGAAGACCTTCTCGTCCATGCAGCCCGACGGGTAGAACATGACGACCTTGTCGCCGGGGACGATCTTCTTGCCGCCCAGCTCGGTCTCGACGACCGCGGTGCGACGGAAGGTCATCACCGGGCAGGCGTACCGGACGAACTCCTCGATGGCGTTGTTGATCCGGCCGTCGTAGTCCTCCATGAGCCACTGCTTCTGCTCGGGGAAGTGGGTGAAGGCGCGGACGGTGAACGACGAGGTGTGCCGGGTGGTGTCGGTGCCGGCGACGGCCATGAGCACGAAGAACGAGCCGATCTCGAACTCGTCGAGCTTCTGCCCGTCGACCTCGGCGTTGATCAGCGAGGTGATCAGGTCGTCGGAGGGCTCGGCGGTCTTGAGCTCGATCAGCTCGGTGGCGATGTCGTGCAGGTTCGTCGCGGCCTGCACCTGCACCTCGTCGGCCTGCCGGCCGGCGAGCACCTCGTCGTCGGCCCAGGCGACGATGTCCGCCGCGTTCTTCTCGGTGGCCTCGCGCAGGTGCTCCGGGATGCCCATGATGTCGCAGAAGATCCGGGTGGGCAGGACCTTCGCGACGCTGGTGACGAAGTCGATCTCGCCGGAGGTCTCGGCGACGACGCCGTCGACGACCTCCTTCGCGGCGAGCGCGATCTTGTCGTCGATCAGCTTGATCTGCTTGGGGGTGAACGCCGAGGCGACCAGCTTGCGCAGCCGGTCGTGCTTCGGGTTGTCCATCGCCAGGAAGGACTGGGTCAGCTCGAGGAAGATCGGCGGGAGCAGGTCGAACAGCACGCCCTGGCCGGAGACGTAGGTGTCGTTGTCCCGGCTCACGGCGACGATGTCGGCGTGGCTGACCACGGCCCAGTAGCCCGGGTCGTCGGGGTCGGGGGTGACGGCGTCGTCGACCGGACGCTGCCAGGAGACCGGCTGCTCGGCGCGGAGGACCTTGAAGGTCTCCTCACGCTGCTCGGAGGTCTGGTTCCAGAACGCCTTGGTGGAGATGTCGACCGGGTAGTGCTCGGGCTTGCCCTCGCTGGTGGCCGGGATCATGTTCACGGCGTCCGGGTCGTACATCTCCGACTCGAAGTCGGTGGCGTCGAAGGTGGCGGTCATCGGATCTCCTCCGAGCCCTGCGGTCTGCTCCGCGGGCGGAAAGCTGGCGACACACGGTCGGGGAACAGTGTGCGGAGACGGGTGGGGGGCGGGCGTCACCCCGGGAGGGCGACGTCGTACCCCCAACGGGAGAGGGAGGGGCCCTCCCCGGCACGGGCGGTTGCCGGGGAGGGCCCGAGAGGGTGCTCAGTCCTCGGCGTGGCTGAGCAGCACGTCGTACGGACGGGCGTCGCGGGTGCCGGACAGGTCGAGGTGGACGTTCTTCTCCTCGACGTAGGGGTCCAGCGCGCGCGGGCCGAGCTCGCGGCCCACACCGGACTGCTTGTACCCGCCGAAGGGCACCTCGCAGTTGATCTGGTGTGCGTCGTTGATCCAGACCGAGCCGGCCTGGATCTTCTCGGCGACGTCCAGGGCGCGGGAGTTGTCCGCGCTCCACACCGACGACGCGAGCCCGTACTGGGTGTCGTTGGCCAGGGCGACGCCCTCGGCCTCGGAACCGTAGCGGATGACCGACAGCACCGGGCCGAAGATCTCCTCGCGGGCGATCCGCATGTCGTTGCGGACGCCGGTGAAGATGGTCGGCTGGATCCAGTGGCCGCCCTCGTAGCCCTCGACGTGGGCCTCTCCGCCGCCCAGGACGGCGGTGGCGCCCTCGTCCTTGCCGGACTGGATCAGCTCGAGGATGCGGTCCTTCTGCTTCGCCGAGACGACCGGGCCCATGTCGGTCTCCCAGTCCCGGGTGTCCCCGAGCTGGATGGTGGAGGCCCGGGCGACCATGCGCTCCACGAACTCGTCGTGCAGCGAGTCCGGCAGCAGCAGCCGGGTCATCGACTCGCAGACCTGGCCGGAGTAGAGCATGCAGCCGTACAGCACGCCGTCGACGGCGATGTCCAGGTCGGCGTCGTCGAGGACCAGCGCCGGCGACTTGCCGCCGAGCTCCAGGGTCACCGCCTTCACCGTGCCCGAGGCCAGGCGCATGATCTCGCGCCCGACGTCGGTGGACCCGGTGAAGCCGATCTTGCCGACGCCCGGGTGCGACGCCAGGCGGGCACCCGCGTCCGGGCCGGGGCCCGGGACGACGTTGAACACGCCCGGCGGCAGCCCGCACTCCTCGGCGATCCGGGCGAACTCCAGCGCCGACAGCGGCGTCTTCTCGTCCGGCTTGAGGATCACCGAGTTGCCGACGGCCAGGGCCGGAGCGAACTTCCACAGCGACAGCAGCAGCGGGAAGTTCCACGGTGCGATCGCGCCGACCACGCCGATCGGCTCCTTGCGGAGCGTCGACTGGCCGAGCACCGGGAACGTCGCCCGCGGCATGGGCGTCTCGAACTCGTAGCGCTCCGCCAGGCCCGCGAAGTACTCCAGGTGCGGGGCGC
Source organism: Pseudonocardia sp. TMWB2A (assembly GCF_017312135.1). Classification (NCBI taxonomy): domain Bacteria; kingdom Bacillati; phylum Actinomycetota; class Actinomycetes; order Pseudonocardiales; family Pseudonocardiaceae; genus Pseudonocardia; species Pseudonocardia sp. TMWB2A. Next base: position 2,804,738 of record NZ_QKQY01000002.1, on the reverse strand, counting down.
AGTAGCCGACGTGGAAACCGGTGGCCTGCCGCACGGTGGCGCCGTTGGCCATGATCTCCAGCTCGACCATCTCGTCGAGCCGCTCGCCGAGCCGGTCCGCGATCGCCCGCATCACCGACGCGCGGTGTGCGGGGGTGGCGCGGGACCAGCCGCCGTCGTCGAAGGCCGCCTGGGCCGCGTCGACGGCGGAGTCGATGACCGCCGCCCCGCCCGACGCCGCGGTGGCGACGAGCTCGCCGTTCTGCGGGTCGCGGATCTCCAGGTGGTCGTTCGAGTCCACGTCCTTGCCACCGATCCGCATCGGGAAGTGGCGGACGGTCGTCCCGGCGGTCATGCGGTGGGGTCCAGGACGATCTTGGTGGCCTCGCGCTCCTCGAACATCCGGTACGCCTCCGTCGCCTGCGACATCGGCATCCGGTGCGAGATGAACCGGCTCGGGTCGAGCTTGCCGGCGGCGATCAGCGCGAGCGTCTCGTCCATGTAGTTGGTGATGTTGGCGACGCCCTGGGAGATGGTGACGCCCTTGAGGTAGAGGTCGCCGAAGGGCAGCTCGATCGAGTCCTCGGTGTAGACGCCGGGGATCGAGATGGCGCCGCCGGAGCGCACCAGGGAGCAGGCCGAGAGCAGCGCCGACGGGTGGCCGACGGCGTCGATCACGACGTCCGCGCCGCGCCAGTCGGTGAGGTCCTGCACGGCGTCGGCCGGGTCGGTCTCGTCGGCGTTGACCGGGATCGCGCCGATGGCCTCCGCCTCCTTGAGCCGGGAGGCGACCTTGTCCACGACGACGGTCTGGGACGCGCCGAGCACGTTCGCGGCCATCGCGGCGCAGAGCCCGACCGGGCCCGCGCCGACCACGGCGACGGTGTCACCGGGCTGGATGAACTTGCGGACGGCCTCGTAGCCGGTGGCCATGATGTCGCCGACGAAGAGCTTGTCCTCGTCGTTGCCCTTGCCCTCGTCGGTGAGCTTGCGCAGCGTGCGGTCGGCGTTCGGCACGATCACGTACTCGGCCTGGCCGCCGGACAGGCTGCCGAAGGTCACGCCGAGACCGAAGATCATCGTGCCGAAGCACTGGCCGGGACGGTTGCGGCGGCAGTTGTAGCAGCTCCCGCAGCTCACGACGCACGACGCGACGGCCCGGTCGCCCTCGGAGATCAGGTTGACCCCGGACCCGACCGCCTCGACGGTGCCGAGGAACTCGTGGCCCAGGACGACGTCGTCCTCGATCACGATCCGGCCCTCGTAGGGGTGCAGGTCGGTACCGCAGATCGCGGTGAGGTCGACGCGCATCAGCACGTCACCGGGGTCGGTGATCTCCGGCTTGGGGACCTCCATGACCTCGATCTTGTGCGGCTCGCGGAGCACGACCGCCTTCATGGTCGCCATCTCGTCGGCGTCCCTTCCTGTGTCGTCGGGTGGGTCAGGCGTTCGCGGAGGCGTCCTTCTCGGCGACCAGCTCGCGGTACATCGGGAACAGCGGCTTGGTCAGCGGGACCAGCTTCAGGATCTTGTTGACCGGGCCCTTGGCCTTGACCTCGCCCTTGGCCAGCCCGACGGCGAGGTTGTACTCACCGCGCCAGAACTTGTCGCCGGTGTCGGCGCGCATCATCAGGGTGATGTCGGCCTTGTCCTCGTCGGCGCCGGTGTGCACGTCCAGGGCCGGCTCGTGCATCTTGACCCACATCTCGGTGTCGGGGTCGGTGTAGAGCACCCGCAGGTTGATGTCCGCGGCGCGCATCTTCGGGCCCGACTCCGGGTGGTCGTTGGCCGCGCGGAAGACGCCGCCGATGTACTTGTCGACCTCGTTGCTGTCGGCGAAGAAGCCCATCTCGATCTCCTCGTTGAGTGCTGGTGCCGACACCCGGAAGTGGGCGCCGTCGGTGGTACGAATGCTGTCCGGGAGCGAGGGGGGTCACATCGCTCCCGGGGGGTGGTTCCGTGCTCCCTACGGATGCACGGTGCGTGACGGACGGTTCCGCGCGGTGACCGTCGCGGCGCGTCCGTCAGGCGGGGGCGACCTCGGTGTACTGCTTGCGCAGCTCGCCCTTGACGAGCTTCCCGGTGGCGCTGCGGGGCAGCTCCGCGGCGAAGTCGACGCTGCGCGGGGCCTTGTAGTGCGCGATCCGCTCGCGGACGAACTCCAGCAGCTCGGCCTCGAGCTCCGGGGAGCCCTCGACGCCCTCGGGGGTCTGCACGACGGCCTTGACCTGCTCGCCCATCTCCGGGTCGGGCACGCCGATCACGGCGACGTCGTAGACCTTCGGGTGCAGGGTGAGGACGTCCTCGACCTCCTGCGGGTAGATGTTCACCCCGCCGGAGATGATCATGAAGGCCTTGCGGTCGGTGAGGAACAGGTAGCCGTCGTCGTCGACGTAGCCGACGTCGCCGGTGGTGGACCAGTTCTCGTGCTCGGGGTGGCGCGCGTCGCGGGTCCGCTCGGGGTCGTTGTGGTACTCGAACGGCGGGACGTCGCGTTCGAAGTAGACGGTGCCGACCTCGCCGGTCGGGAGCTCCTTGCCGTCGTCGTCGCACACCCGGATGACGCCGAGGCCCGCCTTGCCGACGCTGCCGGGCTTCTCCGCCCAGGCCGCCGAGTCGATGAAGGTGACGCCGTTGCCCTCGGTCGAGGAGTAGTACTCGTGCAGGACCGGGCCCCACCAGTCGATCATCTTCTGCTTGACGTCGACCGGGCACGGGGCGGCCGCGTGCACGGCCACCCGCAGCGACGAGACGTCGTAGGAGTTCCGGACCTCGTCGTCGAGCTTGAGCATGCGCACGAACATCGTCGGCACGAACTGCCCGTGCGTGACCCGGTAGCGCTGGAGGTGCTCCAGGGTGTCCTCGGCCCGGAACCTCTGCGCCATGACGACGGTGCCGCCGAGGGCGTGCACGATGCCGCCGAACCGCAGCGGCGCGGCGTGGTAGACCGGCGCCGGGGAGTAGTAGACGGTGTCCTCGCCGAACTTGTACATCGGGCCGAACACCGCGGTGTAGAGGTCACCGGGCTCGTCGACCTGGATGGTCGGCAGCGCGGGCTTGATGCCCTTCGGCCGGCCGGTGGTGCCCGAGGAGTAGAGCATGTCCGCACCGCGGGGCTGCTCGGGCAGCGGCTCGTCGGGGGCGAGCTCCATGGCCGCGCCGAGGGCCTCGTAGCCCTCGACCGCTCCCCCGAAGGCGAAGCGGCGCTCGACGCCGGGCGTCCGGTCCACGAGCGCCTCGGCCAGCTCACGCTTGGCGGCCGAGGCGAACAGCACCCGCGCGCCGCAGTCGGTGACGATGTAGGCGGCCTCGTCCGGGGACAGGTGGTGGTTGATCCCGGTGACGTAGAGACCCGAGCGCAGCGCGGCCCAGTAGATCTCGAAGACCTCGGGGGCGTTGTCGGAGACGAACGCGACGTGGTCGCCGCGGCGCAGTCCGGCGTCGCGCAGGACGTGGGCGATCCGGCGCGAACGGTCGTCGAGCTCGGCGTAGGTCGTGGTACGGCCGGTCTCGGGCTGGACGACCGCCGGGTGGTCGGGCCGGGTGCGCGCATGGGTCCCTGGGAACACGGGCTGCTCTCCCCTTCGAGAGTGGGTCGGAACGGCGCCGGGGCGAGGCACCGCCGTCGCAGCCCGCATCGTGTCGGCACACCGGGTGACCCGGCATCCCTCCCGAGGGGGTGGTTCCTCCCCCGCTCGGGCGCAGGGGTCAGCCGCGCAGGAACCGCGCGACCGCCTCGGCCCGGGTGGACGCGCCGAGCTTGCGCAGGATGTTGCGCGCGTGCACCTTCACGGTGTCGACCGAGACGACCAGGCGGCGGGCGATCTCGGCGCTGGTCATCCCCCGGGCCAGCAGCTCGAGGACCTCCCGCTCCCGTGCGGTCAGCCCCGACCGGTCCGGTGCCGCCGGCGCGGCGCCGGCGACGGGCGTCGCCGCCGCGGGCTCCGCGAGGCCGTCGGCGGCGGTCAGCGCGAGCATCTGCCCGGCGCTCAGGCGCACCGCCGTACGGAGCCGGGTGAGCTCCTCGGCGAGCAGGGCGCGTTCCAGCATCACCCCGCTCACCTGCGCCAGCAGCCCGAGCACGCTCCGGTCCGGCACCGTCGACTCCCGGCCGGAGTAGCAGGCGTCGGCGTGGATGGTGGCGACCACCCGGTCGAAGGCCAGCACCGGGCTCGCCACGTAGCCCGGCGTGTGGATGTGGTCGACGATCGGCCGCCAGACCCGGTCGTCGTCGCGGGTGTCGACGAGTGCGGGCGCCCGGCGCCGCAGCATCTCGACCTCCAGACCGCCCGGACGGAGCTCGACGGGGTACCGGCAGGCGTTCTCGTGCGCCTCCGCGGCCTCCTCGGGCCGGTCGCGGAACACGGTGCTGCGCACCGCGAGCCGGTCGTCCTCCAGGCCGAGCACCATCACCCGGTCGAACCCGAACCGGTCGACGGCCTCGCGCGCCAGCCATCCGAGGACCGCGTCCAGCGAGTCGTGGCGGGGCGCGGCGGCGAGCGCCTCGGGGACCGCGCCCAGTGCCGCGAGGAGACGACGGTGCTCGGCGGTGCGGCCGTCGGCCCCGTCCTCGTCGAGGGCCGGGTCGGCCGTACCGGGCGCCGTCAACCGCCTCCCCAGGGACTGGGGCATCGCGTCCTCCTCGGGTGAGCCGCACTGCTCCTGCGGGCCGATGGGACCCGCCCTACACCGGCGGGGGTAGGGATCTACCGCCGCGACGTGATGGAACGCCCTGACCTGCGGCGATAGCTTCCGATGATCCCGTCCGGTCCGTTCTCGACCGAGACCTGCGGACCTGCCTTCCCACCAGAGGATCCCATCTAGGCCTACGTCATCACAGCGCCGTGTGTCGCCGACTACTCGTGCCTGGAGATCTGTCCGGTCTCCTGCATCCACCCGCATCCGGACCATCCCGACTTCGACACGGTCGAACAGCTCTTCATCGACCCGCAGGCGTGCATCGACTGCGGTGCCTGCGTCGACGCCTGCCCGGTCGACGCCATCCACGCCGAGGAACAGCTCCCCGAGCGCTGGAAGCACTACGCCCGGATCAACCGCGAGCACTTCGAGGTGGCCTCCCGTGTCTGACCGTCCGATCCGCATCGCCGTCGTGGGCTCCGGCCCGGCCGGCATGTACGCCGCCGACCACCTGCTCGGCGGCACCGGCAGCGCCTTCGTCGACGGCCGCACCGTCGAGGTCACCCCGCGTGACGTCGAGGTCGACATGTTCGAGCGGCTCCCGACCCCGTGGGGCCTCGTCCGTGCCGGCGTCGCGCCGGACCACCCGGAGAAGAAGCTGGTCGGCCAGCTGTTCCAGTCGATCGCGACCCGGCCCGGATTCCGGTTCCTCGGCGGCGTCGAGGTCGGCCGCGACGTGTCCGTCGACGACCTCTCCACCTGGTACGACGGCGTCGTCCACGCCGTCGGGGCCTGGGGCGACGCCCCGCTGGACCTGCCGGGTTCGGACCTGCCCGGGAGCTTCTCGGCCCGGCAGTTCGTGGGCTGGTACAACGGCCACCCCGACCTGGCCGACCTCGACGTCGACCTCTCGGCCACCGAGCGTGTGGTCGTGATCGGCAACGGCAACGTCGCCCTGGACGTGGCCCGGATCCTGGCCTCCCCACCGGACCGGCTGGCCGCGACCGACATCGCCGGGCACGCCCTCGACGTCCTGCGCGCCGGCACGGTCCGCGAGGTCGTCGTCCTCGGGCGGCGCAGCCACCTGGAGGCGGCCTTCGCGAACCCCGAGCTCGAGGAGCTCGCCGAGGTGGCGGGTGTCGACCTCGTCGTCGACGAGCGCGACCTGGCCGGGGTCGACCCCGCCTCGATCCCGGCCGGCGCCGTCCGGCGCAAGCACGACACCCTCACCGGGTGGGCCGGCCGTCCGCTCACCGGCGCCCCGCGCCGGATCGTGCTCCGTTTCCTCACCTCCCCGGTCGAGATCCTCGGGACCGACCGGGTCGAGGCGGTCCGGACCGTCCGCAACCGGATCGCCCGCGACGTCGACGGGGTCGCCCGCGCCGTGCCGACCGACGTCGAGGAGACGATCCCCGCGGGGCTCGTGCTGCGGTCGGTGGGCTTCCGCGGCACCCCGCCCGCCGGTCTGCCGTTCGACAGCGACCGCGGCATCGTCCGGCACACCGACGGCCGGGTCGTCGACCGCCCGGGGACCTACGTGACCGGCTGGATCAAGCGCGGCCCCACCGGGATCATCGGCACCAACAAGAAGTGTGCCCGCGACACCGTGCGCGCCCTGTTCGAGGACCTCGACGCCGGTCGGCTCCCGCGCTCCGGGACCCTCGACCGCCGCTCCGTCGACGCGCTGCTCCCCCGCCCGGTGGACCTGGCGGGGTGGCAGGGCATCGACCGCGCCGAGCGCGCCGCGGGCGCCACCGAGGGCCGGCCGCGCCGCAAGCTGACCACGGTCCCCGACCTCGTCGCCGCCGCGGCGGGCGGCGGGCACCCGGTGCGCCGCTACGACGCCGTGATCGTCGGGTCCGGGCTCGGCGGCATCACCAGCGCCGCCTGCCTGGCCGCCGCCGGGAAGTCGGTCCTGCTGCTGGAGCAGCACGAGATCCTCGGCGGCTGCTCCCAGGTGTTCCGCCGCCGCGGCAACTGGGAGTTCGACTGCGGCGTGCACTACGTCGGCGGCTGCGTACCCGGCTCGGACGGGCTGATCCCCACCGTGCTGCGCGGCCTCGGCGTCGAGGACCGGATCGCCTGGTCCCGGATGGACGACGACGGCATGGACACCGTCCAGTTCCCCGACCACGCGTTCCGGGTCCCGACCGACTGGGACCGGTTCGCCGACAACCTGGCGCAGACCTACCCGTCCGACGCCGACGGGCTCCGCTCCGCCATCGCCGAGCTGCGCTACGTCGGCGAGAGCGCCGACCGGATCAACGACGTGCCGCACTCGGTGAAGGCCATCCTGCCGCTGGGGAAGCGCCCGTGGGAGGTCGCGGCGATCGTCCGCAGCCTGGAGCAGCCGATCTCGGCGTTCTTCGACCGGCACAAGCTCGGGCGCGAGGCCCGCGCCGCGCTGCTCGCGCTGGTGCACCTGCACAACACCGCCCCGGTCCGGACGCCCGCGCTGCTGCTGGCCGTGCTGCTGCGCCACTACTTCAAGGCCGGGGCCTACTTCCCCGAGCAGGGCGGGCAGGTCCTGGCGGCCAACCTGGCCGAGGTGATCCAGGCACACGGCGGGGTCATCCGGACCCGCGCCCGGGTGCGCTCGATCGACGTCGAGTCCGGCCGCGTCACCGGGGTGACCCTGACCGACGGCGAGCGCATCCACGCCGACGTCGTCGTCAGCAACGCCGACGTGCACAGGACTTTCCAGGACCTGATCGAGCCGCAGCACCTGAAGCGGAGCACCCTCGACCGGATCCGCCGGTTCCGGCGCGGATACTCGATCTTCTCCACCTACGTCGCGGCCGACATCGAGCTGGCCAGGACCCGGCCCGCCACCAACTTCGTCCTGCACGGCCGCTACGACATGCAGACGACCTACGACGTCATGGACCGCGGCGGCTGGGACCCCGAGGGCTGGCTGGCCATCAGCTCACCGACGCTGAAGACCTGGGGGCGCAAGCACTTCGGCCCGCCCGGGCACAGCAGCATCGAGGCGTTCTGCTCCGTCCCCGGCGAGTACGACTTCTGGGGCGGCGGCGACCCGATGAGCGGTCCGTCGTACAAGCACTCCCCGCTCTACGAGCAGCGCAAGGCCGAGATCGAGGGCGTCGTCATGGAGCGGATGCTCGAGGCGCTGCCCGAGCTCCGGGGGCACGTGCTGTGGCAGGAGTCGGCGACCCCGCTGACCCACGAGCGCTTCACGCTGTCCCGGATGCCCTACGGCCCGGAGAACGCCAGGGACCAGATCGGCCCGGGCCGGCGGATCGCCGCGACGACCGAGATCCGCGGGCTGTACCTGGCCGGTGCCTCGACGACCTACATGTACGGCATCGCGTTCACGATGCGTGGCGGGGTCGGGACGGCGTCGGAGATCCTCGGCACCGACCTGCTCCGGCGGTTCCACCGGGGTGAGGTCATCACCGACGTCGCGGCCCTGCCCGAGCACGGCCCGGACTGGGACCCGTACGAGGTCAGCCGCGGGTACAGCCTCAAGGGCGCCCGCCGCGAGGAGCACGCCGCGGCCGTCGCCACCGGGAGGTGAGACCCGGGGCCGCCGCCTACGCGGGGCGGCGGTCCCGGGTCCGGCCCGCGAGATGCCCGGCGATCGCGCCCATGACCACCGCGGTCAGCAGGGTGAGGACCAGCTGTGTCGGGTCGAGGCCCCCGGTGCCGAGGACGACCAGCGGCAGCACGAGCAGGTACCCCGCGACGGCCGCGCCGGCGCCGTGCACCCGCGGGTCGACGGCGTCGCCGATCCGGTAGCCGGCCAGCACGAACGCGACGACCGCGGTGATGATCAGCCAGGCCGGGCCGACCACCGGGATCTGCGAGCCCAGCGGCGCGGCGAGGCCGCCGATCACCAGCACGCTGAACGCCAGCGAGGCGCCGCGGACCAGGCTGACCCAGTCCACGCGGTCGGAGAACCAGTCGAACCCCGGGACGGCCACGAGGTCTCCCTTCGGTCGGCTCAGCGCAGGTGTCGCAGCGCGGAGGGTGTCAGCAGCGGGACGGTCCCCACCACCAGCAGCACCATCGCCGGGACGGTCTCCCAGCGCCCCGCCGAGGCGAGGAGCACCACCGACACAACGGACAGGACGACCGCGGGGTAACGGGCCACGCGGCGGCGCAGCGCCAGGCCGGCGCCCGCCGCGACGAGCAGCACCGCGAGCAGGAGCAGCAGCCACGCCGGGTACGGCGCCGTCGTCCCGACCTCGACGACGGGGGCGCCCTGCCCGGCCAGCGTGCTCGCGGTGTCCTCGTCGACCGTCGACTCCGGCCGCAACCCCGCCCACGCGACGGCCAGCAGCACCGCGGTCAGCATCCACGCGGCGGCCGACACCACCAGTGCCCACGGCATCGTGGACCGGCTCCGCACCTGCTCGCTCATGGCCGCAGGCTAGAGCGCCCGTCCGGCCGTACGGACCCCTCCACGCGCAGGGACACCCACTACGGGAGAGGGAGTCACCACCCCCGGGAGACGAGCGGCCCGCCGCGACGGCGTCCACTGGTGCGATGACGGGACCCGTGTCCGGCGAGTCCCCCCGCGGGCCCGCGATCGACTTCACCGACGTCACGACGATGATCGACGACACCCCGGTGCTGTTCCGGCTCGGCCTGCACCTGGCGCCCGGCACCGTCACCGTCCTGATGGGACCGTCCGGCTCGGGCAAGACCACCCTGGTCCGTCACCTCGCCGGGCTCGTCGCCCCGGGCCGGGGCACCGTCACGGTCGACGGCGTCGACGTGCACGCGGCGGGCGAGGCCCAGCTGCGACGGCTGCGGCGCGGCATGAGCGTGCTGTTCGGCGGGCCGTCGGTGTTCGAGTCGTCGCTGTTCGGGTCGCTGTCGGCCTACGACAACCTCACCTACGCCCTCGACGGCCGCGGCCTGTCCCCGGAGCGGGTCGAGCGGGTCGCGATGCACCGGCTGCGCGAGATGCGGCTGCACGACCGGGCCGACGCGCTGCCCGCCGAGCTGCCCGCGCACGGGCGCAAGCGGCTGGCGATCGCCCGCACGCTCGCCGTCGAGGCCCCGGTGCTCGTCCTGGACGAGCTGGAGACCGGGCTGGACGCCGCGCACGCGGGCACGCTCGTCGCGGCCGTCCGGGAGCAGCACGAGCGCACGGGGGCGACGGTGCTGGTCACCACGCACGACATCGCGCTGGCCCGGGAGCTGGCCGACACCGTCGCGATCCTGTGCCACGGCCGGATCGTGGCCTGCGGGCCGCCGTCGGAGCTGCTGCACGGCGTCACCGACTCCGACGACTTCGACCGCCGCTTCCGCATCTCGGACTTCCTCGGCCCGCCCGACCCGGACGCGACCCGCGCCGAGCTGGACGGACCACGCCGCGGCTCCCGCACGATCGAGCTGGACCCGCGGCTGCTGGTGCCGGCACTCGTGGTGCTGGCGCTGGTCACCTCGTACTGCCTTTTCCTGCTGCTCACCCGCTGAGCCCCAGCCCACCGACCCCCACCGTCCGGAGGAACCGTGCCCACCCCGTCCCGCCACCGTGCCGCCCTGCTCCTCGCCGCGGCCGCCCTCACCCTCGGCGCCTGTTCGTCCCCCGGGCCCGCGGCCCCCGAGGAGCGGTTCACCCTCGCCGGCGGCGACACGACCGTCGACGTCGTCACCTCGGCGGCCGGCGCGGTGCTCGCCGACGGGCAGGGCCGGGTGCTGTACGCCCGCGTCCCGGCCGGGGACTGCACCGGTGACTGCCTCGCGCAGTGGCCGGCCTACGTCGCCGAGGGCGTACCGCACCCCGCCGACGCGGCGCTGAACCCGCTGCGCACCGACGTGCTGGGCACCACCCCGACGGCCGGCGGCGAGCAGGTCGTGACCTACGCCGGGCACCTCCTGCACCGCTTCGCGGGCGACGCGGCCCCGGGTGCGGTGACCGGCCAGGGCGTCGAGGCCTTCGGCGGGACCTGGATGCCGCTGAACCCGAACGGCGACCCGGTCCCGGCGGCGACCGTCCGCTGACCCGCACGGGAGAGCCCCGGCCGGATCCCGGCCGGGGCTCTCCCGTGTCGGCGGTGCCGTGACGGCCTCACAGCAGCGGTGCCAGCACCCCGATCACGACGAACGCGACGCCGACCACCAGGCAGGCCGTCGCGCCGCGGCGGATGACGGCGACCCGGTGCTGCTGCAGCTCGGCGGGCATCCCCGGGACGGCGCCGAGGCCCGCCGCGTGCCGGCGTCCCGCCCGCCCCATCAGGGCGAGCAGGACGCCGAGACCCGCGAAGGTCAGGACGGTCCAGGCAGGACTCACCCGCCACCGCCCGGCGCGGGCGGGACCGTCTGCGGCGTGCCCGACGGCAGGCCCGGGCTCGCGCCGGTGGGGGCGGTGTCCGGGTCGGCGGGGCGGTAGTCGTCGGCGTAGCGGACGTCGCCGTTCGCCAGCGAGTCGGTCATCCACTGTCCCCAGAGGCTGATCCGGCGGTCGAACAGCACCAGCTCGCGGAGCCGGTCCTTGACCTGGTCGAAGTTCGCCGGGACGCCCGGGGTCACCGCGCCGGACCGGCCGACGTTCCAGCCGAACTGGTTCTGCACCGGGCCGAACACCTGGCCGGCCGGGGCGCCGAAGGCGGCCTTCGCGTAGTCGGGCTGGAGCTGGTCGGCGCTGATCGGGCCCAGTGCGCCGCCGTTCGCGCGGGTGGCGTTGTCGATGGTGCTGGCCCGCGCGACGGTCGCGAAGTCGGCGCCGCCCCGCAGGTCGGCCGCGATCTTCTCGGCGGCCTCCTTGCTGGCGACGACGATGTTGGACAGGTCGCGCTTCTCCGGGGTCCCGAGCCGCTCGGCGTACTTCGGGAACTCGGCGCGCAGGTCGTCGTCGGTGACGGTCACGTCCTTGGTGACCCGGTCGAACAGCTCGCCGACCACCATCTGCTGGCGGACCTCGGTCATCACCTTGTCCTCGGTGGTGCCGACGTTGCCGAGGACCTTGATGAAGTCGTCGCGCGCGCCGGGGCCGTTGCCGAGCTGCTGGGTGATGTACTGGTCGAGGGTCTGGCGGACCTTCGCGTCGGCGATGCCGACGCCCATCTCGGTCGCCCGGTCCTCCAGCACCATGCTCAGCGCGACGGCCTTGGCGGCGTCCCGGCGGAAGCCGTCCATCTTCACCGGGTCCTCGACCGGGGGCTGGACGCCGTAGAGCGCCCGCAGGGTCTGCACCCGGTCGTCGAGGTCGGTGACGGTCACGACCCGGTCGCCGACGGCCAGCGCCGCGCCGTCGGGGACCTGCTGCATCTTCCACCAGACCCCGCCGCCGATCCCGGCGACGAGGGCGAGGACGAGGACGCCCGCCACGATCCGGCCGGTCCAGGTGGTCCGGATCCGGTCGAGGGCGGCGCCGGCGATCCACGCCAGTGTGGACTTCACTCGCATCACATCACTCCAACGAGCTTCTCCCGGGCGGGGGTACTCCGGGAGGGTCCGGCCGTGCCGTGCGCGGGCGGGAACGCCCGCACGACGAGCCGCGCGGCCAGGTAGGACAGCAGTACGGACAGCGCCAGCAGCAGCCCGAACTCGCGCATGAGGGCGAGGTCGGACAGCGCCAGCACGGCGAACCCGGTGCCCGAGGTGAGGGCGGCCAGGGTCACCGCGGTCCGCAGGCGCGGGTCGCGCGAGCGGACGGCGTCGCAGGTCATGACGGTGAACTCGCAGCCGACCGCGGCGGTCAGGGACCCGAGCGCGACGGTGAGCGGGTTCAGCGGGATGCCGAACGCCCAGAGGATGAACAGGTTGGCGCCCGTCGCGAGCACGGCGGCCAGTGCGGCGCGCAGCGCGTCGCGGCGGTGCCGCAGCCCGACGGCGAGCACCAGCGCCGCCGCGACCAGACCGGCGGTGCCGGCGAGGTAGCGGTCGGCCGAGACGAGCTCGTAGCCCTGCACCGCGACGGCGGGCAGCCCGGACACCTCGGCGACGAAGCCGGGCGGGGCCGGGGGGAGCTCGGCGGTGATGGCGTCGGTCAGCCGGCGGAGCCGGTCGAGGTCGTCGAGCCGGACACCGAACGACAGCACCGCGACCTCGCCGTCGGGCCGCAGCACGGCCCCGGTGAGGTACGGCGGCAGCAGCCGGACCCCGGCGCGGATCTGCTCCTGGTCCGGGGTGGGGCCGAGGAACGACAGCAGCGACGGCGCCGACAGCGCGGGCCGGGCCTCGTCGCCGTGCAGCCGCACGATCTGCTGCTGGGCCGTGGTCATCCACTCCCAGGCCTGCGGGGTGAGCACGTCGCCCGTCCCGTCGGTGGAGCGCAGGACGACGGCGAGCTCGCCGCCGGAGCCGAGGACCTGCTCGACCCGGGTGGCGTCGTCGACGGCGGGCAGGCCCGCCGAGAGCGCGTCGACGCTGGTCTGCAGGGGCAGGAAGGGCAGCGTGGCCCAGCCGCCGACCGCGACCAGCCCGGCCAGGACGACCGCGACCAGCCGCGACCGGCCCGGGCGGGTGACCGGCCCGGGCCCGTCCGGCGCCGCCGCGTCGTCGCCGGCGGGTGCACCGGCGTCGGCCGGGTCGGCGTCGGGGGCGACCGGGTCCGTGTCGGCCGTGTCGGCCGGGTCGGCCGGGTCGGCCGGGTCGGCGGCGGCATCGGGTGCGGGGTCGGTCGCGGGGTCGGCCTGCGCGTCGGACGCGGGCCGGTCCGGGCCGGCCCAGCCTCCGGGCCGGTAGACGAACCAGCCGAGGGCCACCGCGAACGCGACACCCAGGGCCAGGGTCGACCCGAGGTCGCGCACGAACGGCAGCGGCGAGAGGAGCAGCGCGCCGAACCCGGCCGCCGTGCCCGCCGCGACGACCACGACCGTCCGCGGCCGCGCCCCGCGGGCGAAGTAGGTCGGGTAGTAGCTGCCGAGCCCGACCAGCACCGGCAGGAACGCGACGACCCCGAGCGAGACCGGGCGCCCGGCCCAGCCGAGCACGGCCAGCGTCGCGGCCGTCGCGGCGAGGGTCACCGCCAGCGGGATCAGCCGCCGTCGCCGCCGGGTCCACGGGACCAGGAACAGACAGAGGCCGATCGCGACGACCGCGACGGCACCGAGGACCGGGGCTTCCCGGTCCACCGCGACACCGAGCGAGGCGGTGATCGCGGGGACGCCGGAGACGGTCGCCTCGGCGGGCAGCTGGGCCTGCGCGACGGTGTCGTTCACCGCGGCGACGAGCTGCTCGGTCCCGGCCTGGTCGAGTCCCTCACGGGGGCGGACCAGGATCGCCAGCGACCGGTCGTCGGGGACGACGTAGCGCCACTGCGGTCGCGGCTCACCGCCCGATCCCATGATCGAGTGGTCGATGAAGCGCTGGTTGCGCAGCGTCGGCAGCCCGACGGGCAGGCCCTGCACGATCAGCGGGCCGTAGCGGGCGTCGAAGGCGGCGACGGCCGCGTTGCCGGCCGCCACCGGGTCCTCACCGCGCTGTTCGGCGGTGATCGCCGCGGCGCGCTGCAGCCCGTCGCGGCGGCCGGTGAGCTCGGCGAGCAGCTTCTGCGACTGCGACGCCAGCTGGTTCAGCGTCGTCGCCGGGCCGTAGACCGACGCGACGTCCGGCAGCTGCGACAGCCTGCCCTCGACGCCGAGCACCTGCGGCAGCACGTCCCGGTCGAGCAGGCCGGGGGCCTGCGGGGCCCGCAGCAGCACGACGATCGGGTCGCCGCCGAAGGAGCGGGCGAGCTCGGCGTAGCGCTGCACCGACGGGTCCGACGAGGGCAGGAACGACTCGACGCCGGTCTCGACCTTCACCCGGGACACGCCCACCGCGGTCAGCGCCGCCAGGACCAGCACCATGATCAGGACGAGGCCGGAACGCCCCGAAGGGCGCAGCGCCGCGGATGCGGCGCTACGCCCTTCGAGGGTCGTGCGGAGGCGGCGGATCATCCGCCCAGCCCGAACAGTCCACCACCGGACGGCTCCGGCTCCGGTGCCGGCCGGCTGCCCCGGGCGGCGTCGCCCTCGGGCTGCGGCCCGACCGTGGGAGCCGGTCCGGGTGGCGGCGACTGGTTCGCCGGTCCGGGGTCGGCCACCTGCGGCGGGGGCGCGTCGTCCTCCGGGCTGTTCTGGGTGCCCGGCCGCGGGTACGGGTTGTTGTCGTCCAGCGGCGGGATCTCGTTCAGCGGGACGGGGTTCCCCGCGAACGACTGCGCGTGGAACACCAGCATCACGCGCAGGAGCGTGCCGTTGGCGTCGCCGCGCGACACCGTCTCACCGAAGTTGGTGAAGAACTGGTAGATGTCGCCGCCGTAGGGCTTCAGGTACTCCAGCATCGGGTTGAGCTGGAGCAGGGCGCGGTCGGCCTCGGGCAGCAGGGCACGCAGGTCGTCGGAGAACTGCGGGACCTTGTCCAGGGTGACCGGGGCCTTGCCCAGGGTCGCGTCGAGCGAGGGCAGCAGCCCCCGCAGGTCGCGGGTGGTGGCCGGGAGCTCGTTGAGCGCGGCGTTGAGCGCCGGTGCCGCCCGGTCCAGGTTCGCCGCGACCGGGCCGAGCCCGCCGGCGAGCCGGGACAGGTCGTCGCTGGCGTCGTCGGCCGCCTTCAGCGTCGGCGGCAGCTCCCGGATGGTGTTCTCCAGGTCGGTGCGGCTGTTCGCGGTGACCTCGGTGACCAGGTTGGCGTCGGTCACCAGGTCGGCGATGCGGCCGCGCTGGATGTCCAGCGCGGCGAGCACCGCGGCGGTGTTCTGCGACAGCTGCTCCAGGTCCTTCGACTGCGCGGCGAGCGCGTCGAGGGCGGTGCCGCCCTCGCGGCCCAGCTGGCCGAGGCCGGCCAGGGCACCGTCGACGCCGGCCTGGGAGTCCTTCGTGGCCGCACCCAGCGACTGCAGGGTGGAGGCCAGCGCGACGCGGCGGTCCTCGGGCAGGGTCCGGATCAGGTCGTCGAGCAGCACCGCCGACTGGACGGCGCCGTCCGGGAGCCGGCTGCCGTCGGGCAGCTCGGCACCGCGGCCGTCGACGAGGGACACGTAGGTCTCCTCGACCAGGGTCTTCGAGTTGATCCGGCCGGTGACGCCCTCGTGCAGCGGGATGGCGTCGGCGTCGGTCATGTTGACGAGCACGTCGGCGCGCCCGTCCGGGGTCGCCTCGACGGTCAGGACCTTGCCGACCTTCACCCCGTTGAGGGTGACGTCGGACTGCGGGACCAGGTTGTTGACCTTGTCGACGTGGAACGCCGTCGTGTACTGCTTCTGGGTGTATCCGGGCACGTAGCCGCCGACCGAGGTCCAGAAGAACAGGAACACGAACGCCGACGCCGCGGTGAAGGCGAGCAGGATCGTCGTCCTGATCGCGGGGAGCGCGGAGTGGGGGATCTTCATCCGGGGGTCACCTCCTTACCGGGGCGTCTGGGTGAGCTCGTCGGCGCCGGGCGCCGGGATGGTGGTCGGGCCGAACTGGAGCAGACCGCGCAGGATGCCGCCGTTGGCGTCGCGCAGGCTGGTGACCGACGACGTCTGGTAGACGAAGGCGTTCAGGTCCGGCAGGTACTGCTGGAGACCCGCGGTGACCGGGTCGAGCCGGCCGGAGATCTCCTTCAGCGCGGGCAGCGTCCCGTTCAGGTCGTTCACGAACGGGCGCAGGTCCGCCGCGACCGGCTTCAGCTTCTGCGCGACCGGGCGGGCCTTGTCGACGGTGGTGTCGAGCGTGTCGACGGTGTCGGTCAGCCGGTCCAGGGCGTCCGGCAGCTGCTCCGAGGCGGCCCGGACGTTGTCCAGGGTCGGGTCGAGCTGGTCGGACAGCTGCTGGACGTTGCCGGTGGCCGCACCCAGGTTGTCGACGACGCCGGGCAGCTGGTTCAGCGAGTCGCGCAGGGCCTGGCTCTGCGCGGACACCGTCTTCAGCGTGGTCGACAGCGAGTTCGCCAGGGTGGTGAGGCGCTTCTCGTCGCCGCCGACGGCGGTGGACAGCTGACCGATCGAGGTGACCAGGCGGGCGAGGTTGTCGCGGCGCCGGTCGAGCTGGTCGACGACCGGCTTGAGCCGGTTGACCACCTCGGTGGTGGCGCGCACGCCCTGCGGGAGGTCCTGCGGCGCCGTCGCCAGCGCGACGTCCGAGGCCTCCAGCAGCGACTGCACCGCGGCCAGCGCGTTCTGGTCCAGGTGGGCCAGTGCCGCGTCGATCTGCACCGGCGGCTTGGCGTTGGCGACGGGCAGCACGCCGTAGTCGTCGAGGACCTTGCCGGCCGGGGTGCCGGGGTCCATCTCGATGTACATCTCGTTCAGCGGGCTCTTCGGCCGCAGGACCACGGTGGCGTTGTCGTAGACGGGGCCGTCGTAGTCGTTGCGGTCGATCGCCAGCAGCACCCGGGCGGTGCCCTCCGGCGTCAGCTCCGAGGAGCGGATGTCGCCGACCGGGACGCCGGACATCCGGACCTCCTGGCCGCGGCCCGGAGCGAGCGCCGGGGTCTCGGAGAAGGTCGCGTAGACCATCTTCTCGTTCGCCCACGGAGCGACGAACCGCTGCTGGGACAGGATGTAGCCCCCGCAGACGAGCCCGAGCACCATCACCACGCCGAGCGCGATGACGTTGCGGCCCAGCCCCGGCTCGTTCCGGACGCGGTCCAGACCGGACCGCACCCGGGCGCCGAGGCCCCGCGGGGCCTCCGGTGCAGGTGTGGGAGTTGCCGTCATCATCGACCACCCGTCCCGTGGAAGATCTGCTGGAACATGTTCTCCAGGCTCACCGAGCCCAGGCCGGGCACGGTGCCGAGCCCGGGACCGGGGTGGAAGGACACCGCGTGCCCGTTGGGGTCGACGTAGGCGCCGGTCTTGTTCAGGTTCGAGAACATGTGGCCGACCTCGTCCTTGAGCGGGACACCGCGGTTGTCGACCGCGGAGTAGGGGCCCTCCCCGACGAACGGGGTGTTCAGCGAGTCCAGGACCGGACCGTTGAGCCGCTCGAGCGGAGCGGGCAGGTCGTCGAAGACCCTGGTGGCGCCCTCGCTGGCCGGGATGAGGCCCTCGACCAGCGGCCGGGTGTCGACCAGCGCGCCGCGCAGGTCGGACACCAGCGGGCGGGCGTTGGCGAGCACCGGCTCGGCGCGCCCCAGGAACCCGTCGAGCTCCTGGACGGTCGGCCGGGCCGGGCCCGCGGTGTCGCGCAGCTTGTCCAGCGACACGTCGAGCCGCTTGAGGCCGGCGTCGGTGGTGTCGAGGACGCCGGGCAGCTTGTTGATCGCGTCCGCGACCGGCCCGGAGGTCTCGGCCATGACCTGCGTGGTGTCCTGCAGGTTCGCGACGATGCCGTCCAGCTGGCCGGGCTCGCGGTTGAGCGTGCCGGTGGTCCGCTGCAGGCCCCGGACGACCTCGGTCAGGTCCTTCTCCGGCTGGGTGCCGCGCAGGGACTCGATGACCCCGGCGCCCGGGCCGAGGGTCCCCGGCGCCGCGGCGAGGAGCTCGTGCAGCGCCTCGTTGCCGCCGGCGTTGCCGAGGGTCTCGTCGAACTGGGTGACCGCGACCTTCGCGCCCTCCAGGGCGTCGGGCTGCAGGCGCTCGGCGACGTCGTCGACCTCGGTGGGCAGCCGGGTGCGGTCCACCGGGATCTGCTGGGTCCACTCCGCGGTGCGGTCACCGCCGGGGACGATGTCGATGTAGAACAGGCCGGACAGCAGGGTCGTGGGCCGCAGGCGCGCCGACGGCTGGTCGCCGACGGTGTTCACGACCTTCGGGTCGACCACGACGGTCACGATCGCGCCGCCGTCGGGGGCCGGGTCGACCGAGCTGACGACACCGGAGTCGACACCGGCGACCTTCGCCTTCGACGCGTCCTCGAACAGGAACTGGTTCGCGGCGAAGTGGATGGTGCGGGTCTCGGACCCGGTCAGCTTCATCAGCAGCGTCGTGACCTGCGGCTTGAACAGCCCGAGGACCAGCGACAGCAGCATCAGGCCGATGACGGCGAGCGCGGCCACCCAGAGCGGGAGGCGGCGCCGCAGCCGCGGCGTGGCGGTGGTGCCCTGTGCGGGGGCGCTCATCAGTTACCTCCGAGAAGGCCGCCGCCGGCGGCGCTGTCGCCCTGGCCGGGCTGCTCCTGGGGGGTCCGGTTGGACGGGCCCGGGGCGGGCAGCAGGCCGAGCGAGGCGTCGTTCGGTGCCTGGCCGGGGGCCGGGTAGGGGTCGCCCGCCCGCGTCGGGTCGGGCAGACCCGCCGCACCGGCGAAGGACTCCGGCCGGACCATCAGCGTGAACCGCAGGTGGTGGCCGGCGGCGTCACCGTCGGACAGCGCGAAGCTGGCGTTGGTGAACCACTGCGCGATCTCCGGCGAGTAGGGCGCCAGCACCTGCAGCGGGGTGTTCGCGAAGCCGACTCCCTGGGTCACCTTCGGCGCGACGGGGCGCGCGTCGGCGACGGCGGGGGTCAGCGAGCCGAGCGCGGGCTCGGCCGAGTCGGAGACACCGGGCAGCTTGTCCAGCGGCTGCGGGGCCTCGACCAGCACGCCCCGCAGGTCCGGGGTGGCGTCGCCGAGCGAGCGGGCACCGGTCTGCAGCTGCGTCATCGCCGAGTTCGTCGACGCGAGCGGCTGCTGCAGGTCCTCCAGGGCCTTGCGGGCGGCCGGCAGCGCCTCGGGGGCGATGTCGAGGGTGTCCCCGAGCGCCTTGCCCTTGTCCGCGTTGATCGCCGCGAACGTGGTGTCGAGCTGGCCGACCAGCGAGGAGATCTCCTGCTCGCGGCCCTGGAAGCGGGACGACAGGCTCTCCAGGGACTGGAGCATGCCGGTCAGGTCGCGGCCGCCGTCGACCGACAGCGACCGGGCGGTCGTGCCGAGCGAGGGCAGGATCTGCGGACCGGCCTTCGCCACGTCCTGCAGGTCCTGGCCGTGTCCGGCGGCGCCGTTGCCGAGCTGCTGGAGGGCACCGCGGGTGGCGTCCTGGGTGGCCGGGTCGAAGACCTTGGCCAGGTCCAGCAGCTGCACCGCGCCGCGGGAGCGCTGGACCGGCAGGACGTCGTCCTCGCCGAGGAGGCCGGCCTGCTCGTGCCCGATGTCGAGGTCCAGGTACTGCTGGCCGAGACCGGACCGGCCGGTCACCGCGGCCGAGCCGTCCTTGAAGACCTCGGTCGCGGCGTCGTCGAGCTGCATCCGGACCTGCGGGACGCCGTCGGCGACGGTGATGTCGTCGACGCGCCCGACGCGGACCTGGCCGACCCGGACGTCGTTGCCGACGGCGAGGTCACCGGTGTCCGACACCGCGGCGGTGCGGAACTCGTGCTGGGCGAAGGGCAGCCCCTTCTGGGCGTTCAGCGCGACGTAGAGGAAGAACCCGGCCGCGACGAACATCAGCAGGCCGATCAGGCCGGACCGGAAGCGCGCGCCGCGCTTGGGCTTGGCACTCGCCATCACTGGCCTCCCAGCAGTGTTCCGAGCGCGCCCTGCTCCTGCTCGGGGCTGAGCCCGGTGGCGCTGCTCTCGGGGGTGGGCTGGCTCTGCAGCAGGGTGTTGGAGTCCTGACCCGGCTGGGCCGCGGTCCCCGGTCCCGGCTGGGACGGGGCGGGCTCGTTCACCTGCTGGTTCGGGGTGGCGTCCGGGGCGGGCGCGGGCGCCATGTCCGGCAGCCCGCCCGGCACGAAGCCGGTGACCGGGTCGCCGTTGAGCACGTAGCTGGCCCGGAAGTAGTGGGACAGCCCGTCCTTCTCGTTGGTGGTCAGCGCCCAGTTCCGGATGAAGCCGAGGACGTTGCCGAGGTTGCCGTTGAGGTCACGGACGATCGGCTCGGCGCCGGTGACGGTGCGCTGCAGGTCCGGGCCCGCGGCCCGGAGCTCCGCGGCGACCGGCTGCGCCTGGTCGAGCAGCTCGCTCGCCCGGTCCAGGACCGGGTCGGCCGAGGCCAGCGCCGGGTCCGCCGAGTCGGCGAAGCGCTGCAGCTCGCGGCTGATGTCCACCAGGTTGTCGGTGGTCGGCCGCAGGTTGCCCAGGGTGACCGCGGTGGACTGCGCCGTGCCGGCGAGCTCGCCGAGGGTGGCGCGGGCCGCGGCCAGGGTGCCGGGGAGCTCCTGCAGGGTGCCGCGCAGCTGCGCGTCGCGGGCGGCGGTGGTGTCGAGCAGCGACGTGGTCGAGGCGACCAGGCCGTCGAGCCGCCTGCCCTGGTCGACGGCGAGTGCGCCGGTGACCGGCTCGACCTGGTCGATGACCCGGCCGAGCAGCTCGTTCTGGTCGGACAGGACGCCGACGAGCTGGTTGGTGTCCTTCATGGCCGGGGCGAGCGCGGCAAGGGTCTTCTGGATGTTCTCGCCGTTGTTCTGCGTGCCCTGGCCGAGCGTGGTGACCAGCGCGGCCAGCGCGCCGGCCGTCGGGTCGTCCAGGGTGTCGAGGATGTTCTGCAGGTCGGCCTCCTGGCCGGTCCGCTCGACACCGATCGGCGTGTTCATCGGCAGCTCGGGCGAGCCCGGGGTGCCGGTGTTCAGGTTGAGGAAGCGCTCACCGAGCAGCGAGACCGGGGCGACGGTCACCTTCGCGTCGGAGTGGATCGGCAGGGCACGCGCGTCGACGCGCAGCGGGACCTCGGCGACCTTGCGCTGCGGGTCGAACTGCAGCTGGCCCACCTCGCCGACCGTGACGCCGTTGATCTTGACCTGCTGGCCCGCGAGGATCGGGCTGACGTCGGTGAACTCCGCGATCACGATCCGGCCGGACTCGGCGTTCGAGATGCCGGCCGCGGCGCCGGTGCCCGCGAGGAGCGCGACGAGGCCGACGGCCAGGATCCGCCAGCGGGAGAAGCCCAGGGTCGAGCTCATCGCGGGCCCTCCCCGCTGGCGTCACCGAGCTGCGGCAGGAGCGGCGCGCCCGGGTTCTGCTTGCCGTTGCCGGAGGTCTCATCGGCCGAGCCGGGGGCCGGGTTCAGGTTGGGGACGATCCCCGGCGGCGTGACGCCCGGCGGGTAGATGACCGGCGTGGCGGGGCCGGCCTGCGCGAAGATCCGCATGTAACGGCCGTTCGAGTCGAAGTTCTGGGCGGCGGAGCCCCACGTGGAGAGGAACCCGACGACCTCGGGGGTGTAGGGGCGCAGCGCCTCGAGCACCGGCGCGTAGCCGCCCGCGGTCTCGGCGAGACCCGGCAGGGCGCGGTTCGAGGAGTCGAGCAGGCCGGGGGTGCGGTCGAGCAGCGCCGACGCCGCCTCGAGGGTGGGCTTGAGGTCGGCGACCAGCGGCCGCAGGTCCTGCAGCAGCGGGGCGAGCTGCTCGGACACGCCGGGCAGCTTCTCCGTCGCCGGACGCAGGTCCTCCAGCAGCGGCAGGGCCTCGTCGGTGACGCCGGGGACCTTGTTCAGGGTGCCCTGCGCGGTGCGCAGCGTCGGGGGCAGCTTGGCCAGCGCGGCGCGCAGCTGCTCGCGCTGGGCGGCCGTCGCGCGGGTGCTGGTGCCCAGCTCGTCGACGACGGCGCCGAGGTCCTGCTGGCGCTGGGCCAGGGTGTCGACGGTGCCGTTCAGGTCCGTGACCAGCTTGGAGATCGCGGGACCGTCGGTGCCGATGCCGCGCAGCACGTTGCCGACCGCGGCGAGCGCGGGTCCGGCGGTGTTCACGGTGGCGTTGAGGTCCTGCTCGTGCCCGGTGACGGTGTTCTGCAGGGTCCCGACCAGGCTGGTCAGGCGCGCCCGGGTGGGCTCGTCGAGGGCGGCGAGCACGTCGGCGACCTCGGTCGGCTTCGGGAAGTCGCCCTGCACCATGCCGCCGCTGGGGATCTCGGCGTAGTCCTTGGGTCCGTCCTGCACGAACAGCAGGCGCTCACCGACGACGGCCTTCCACTGGACGTGGACGAACGCGCCGGCGTGCAGCGGGGCGAGGCCGTCGTCGACGGTGAACTCGACGACCGCGTGGCCCTCCTCGGGACGGACCGAGGAGATCTTCCCGGCCTGGAAGCCGTCGATGTAGATCGGCGCACCGGGGATGAGGTTCGGGTTGCCCGCCGGCAGGACGGCGCTGACCGTGTAGGGCTGCGTGCCGCCGACGGCGACGAACACACCCCCGATCACGAGCAGCGCCACCACACCGGCGGCGAGCTTGCCCAGGATTCCGCTCATCGCTCAGTCCATCCCGAGGGGTCCGGCGGACTGCCCCGCGAGGAACTGCTTGACGAACGGGTCCTGGTGCTCGAACGCCTCGTGCGCCGGTCCGTAGTGGACGACCTCGCCCTTCCAGATCAGGCCGACGTAGTCGCTGACCTTGCGGGCCGTCTTGATGTCGTGCGTGACCAGCAGGTACGTACCGCCGTGCTGGTTGTGGACGTCCATGATGATGTCGCAGAGCAGCGAGGTGCGGACCGGGTCGAGACCGGAGTCCGGCTCGTCGAACAGCACGATGTCGGGGTTCATCACCAGCGCGCGGGCGAAGCCGGCGCGCTTCTTCATGCCGCCGGAGACCTCGTTCGGCGCCTTGTGCGCGGCCTTGGCCAGACCGACCTCGTCGAGCGCGGTCATGACCGTCTTCTCGACCTCCTTCTCCGACATCCGCGTGTGCTTGCGGAGCGGGAAGGCGACGTTGTCGTAGAGGTTCATCGAGCCGAACAGCGCGCCGTCCTGCCAGCAGACGCCGAACCGGGTCCGCATGTCGTAGCGCTCGTTCTCGCTCATCGACCAGATGTCGACGCCGCCCACGTAGACCGCGCCGCGGTCCGGGGCGAGCAGGCCGACCAGGTGCTTGATCAGCACCGACTTACCGGTACCGGACGGGCCCAGCACGGTGGTGATGGCGTCGTGCTGGAAGTTGAAGTTGATGTTCTTCAGGATCTGGGTGCTGCCGAACGACTTGGCGAGCCCCTCGACCTGCAGGATCGGGTCGGTCCCGTACCGGAACTCCCGGGTCTCGGTCGACCAGCCGGGGCCACGGGTGGCCGTGGCCTGGGTCCCCCCGTCGTGGACGGGTGGAATCTGCTGGGTGGGGTACTCGGAGCCCGATGGCGTGTGCCGCGGCTGGTTCGGCGAGGTCACTGATCCTCCTGGACGACCTGGCGCGTGCCGGCGCGGGGGAGCCGGCACGCGGATCACGTGCTGCGGGAGCGGTCCCCGGAGGCTTCCGGGGGACCGTGGACGCGGCGTCCGCGTCCTGCGGTGGTGCGGGGAACGAGCACTGCGATCCGGGGAGCGGGCGCGGTGCGATGGACCGGGCGGCGGGGAGCGACGTCCGGTCCGTGGCCGGCTGGGGAGGGCCGGGCCGTGGCGGGGGGAGTCTTCGTCGGGGGCGGGGGATGTCGTCGGGGTGCGGGGCTCCGGGGCCCGGCCGCAGGGGATGTGGCGGCGCGGGCCCCGGAGGGACTCAGTTGGCGATCGGGGAGTTCGTCTCGAGCCCCCAGAAGGCCAGCGTGCCGATGGTCCCGATGACCGAGATCAGCACCAGGTTGATGATCATCGACTTCGCGGTGGCCCGGCCGACGCCGACCGGTCCCCCGCTGGCGTTGTAGCCGTAGTACAGACCCACGCCGACGATCACGATGGACTCGGTCATGATCTTGACCATCACCGCGAACATGTCGTACGGGCTCTGGTACAGCCAGAACAGGTAGAGGAACCCGCCGGGTGAGACACCGCCGAGGTTCACCACCGTGACCAGGTACATCGCCACGTAGAGGATGGCCAGGCCGACGAAGTACATGAACGGCACGGCGATCACGGTGGCCGCGATCCGGGTGCCGACCAGGAAGGACTTGGACTTGATGCCCATGACCTCCATGGCGTCGATCTCGTCGGAGATCCGCATCGAGCCGATCTCGGCGACGTAGCCGCACCCGACCTTGGCCGCGAGGATCCAGCCCCACATGTAGACCGAGAGCTCGCGCAGGCCGCAGTAGGCGTCGAACACCGCCGAGTAGAGCGGGGCGCCGATCTGCTTGAGCGTGTAGCTGGCCTCCAGGCCGCACTGCCCGCCCATGATGAACATCATGAACCAGATGATCAGAGCGGAGCTGAAGATCAGGATGCCCGCCTGGCGGAACACCTCGGGCACGTAGCGGCGGAACATGTCCGGGAAGTCCCGGACGACGTCGGCGGTGAAGCGGCCGATGTCGCCGGCCTCGGTGAGACCGGTCTTGAGCTTGCCGGTGATCGAGCCGAGGCTGACGTCCACGCCCTCCTTGGCAGGTGCCCGGAGTTCGGTGCGGTCGGGGTCGCCCTGGGGCCCCCGGTCGTCGAGCTGCGTCATGTCCGTGACACCTCCCTTACTTGTAGACGCTCATCTGCGGGTTCAGGCCGAGCATGGTCAGCGTGAACACGAAGTTGATGACCCAGATGCCGGCGAAGGAGATGACGACGGCCTGGTTGACCGCCTTCCCCACGCCGATCGGGCCGCCCTTGGCGTTGAGCCCGACGTAGCAGCAGACGACGCCGATGATCAGGCCGTAGATCGCGCACTTCACGACGCTGCCCCAGAGGTCGACCGTGTTGAGCAGGTCGAACAGGGAGCCGTAGTAGCCGGCGTAGCTGGCGTCGAAGATCGGGCCGGCCGCGACGTAGCCGCTGACCAGGCCGACGACCAGCGCCAGGATGTCCAGGACGGCGGTCATGATCGTGCAGGCCAGCACCCGCGGCAGCACCAGCGTCCGGATCGGGTCGACGCCGAGGACCTCCATGGCGTCGATCTCGTCGCGGATGCGGCGGGCGCCGAGGTCGGCGGTGATCGCCGTACCGACGACACCCGCGACGACCATCCCGTTGATGAACGGGGCGAACTCGCGGACCGACGCGAACTCGAAGAACGCGCCGAGCCGGTACGGGATGCCGAAGGTGTAGAAGATCGCCCCACCGGTCAGGCCGGGGGCACCGAACCCGAACCCGAACGCCGCGAGGGACATCGGGAGCCAGGTGAGCTTGAGGATGTCGAAGCACTGGTCTCGGGTGTCGGCCCAGAAGCCGACGGGCTTGCGGACGGCAAGGACGAACACCTTGACCATCAGCTGCCACATCTCGCCGGCCGTGACGAACGGGTCGGCGACCTTCCTGAGCACGCCCGACCCGCCGGAACCCGCCGTCCTGCGCGGTACCTCGACGGTCTCGTCGGGCGTCTGGGTGAGGGTCCCAGGCGTGGTCATAACTCTCCTTCGAGTGCGGGGCCGGAAACAGTCCGGGTCCACCGATCGGAAGTGTCGCTCCGCGGGAGAGGGGGTCACACCTCCCGTGGGGGGCGGATCACCCTCCCCCTGGGGGGGTATCGGTGGTACCGGCGACCGGCTCTGCGGCGTGCTCCGTACGGAGTGCCCTGCGCTGGGCCCGACGCTGGATCAACAGCACCGCACCGAGGACGAGCGCGGCCGACAGGGCTCCCGCCCCGAGGCCGCCGAGCAGTGCCCCGGCGACCGGGTGGATCCCGGTCAGCAGGGGCAGTGCGACGGCGCCGGCCACCACCAGGACGGTGGCGGTCAGCGCGTCGCGGACCGGCCAGGTCGGCGCACGCCAGACCCGGACCAGCCCGATCAGCCCGGTCACCCCCGCGGTCAGCAGGGAACAGCCGAGCAGGTGCACCACCACGGGGTCGCGGAGTACCGGGGAGGTACCCCCCGCGGGGGTGGGAACGAGGGCCTCGGGCGGGCCGAGGCGGTCGAGGGCGCGGACGAGCCGGTCCTCGGTCGGTGCGGGACCGGCGGTGCGTGCCACCTCGGTCCAGACGTGCGAGCGCAGGTCCTGGCGGGCGGTGAACGACAGGTGCCGGGCGGCGACGTCGAGCCGGTGCAGGTACTCCCGCAGGGGGGTGGGCAGCGCGCCCCGCGACACCCGGGCGCCGGCGGTCACCGGTACCCGGCCGGACCGGCGGCGGCCCGCCCGGAGCGGTCGTGCTCGGCCCGCAGCCAGTGCGAGACGGCCTCGGCCCGGTTGGCCGCGCCGAGCTTGCGCAGGATGTGCTTGACGTGCGACTTCACCGTGCCCTCGGAGATCACCAGGCGACTGGCGATGCGGGCGTTGGTGTCGCCGGTGGCCATCAGCCGCAGGACCTCGACCTCGCGGCGGGTGAGCGAGGGGTCGACCGGCGCGGAGCGCAGGAAGCCGTCGACGACGCTGCGCTGCGGGCCGGTGTGCGTGACCGGGGCGCCCTCGGTGATCCGGCCGTTCTCGCCGTGGCCCCACCAGCCGTCGCCGAGGTCGCCCTCACGGGCGTCGGTGACGCGGCGGGCGAGCCGGTCGACGTCGGCCCGGATCTGGTCCATCTCGTCGAGGACCATCGTGCGGGACAGGGCCTGGCCGAGCCCCTGGGCGTAGAGGGTGAGCAGCTGGCGGTCGAGCGGGTCGACGTTGCGCTGCTGGTAGTAGCAGTCGGCGTGGACGAACCCGGCGACGACGCCGTGCACCACGATCGGCGCGGCACAGTAGCTGCGCGACATCGAGGCGTCGGCGATGGGCCGGTTGACCCCGGGGCGCTCCTGCACCTCGTCGACCAGCAGGGAGGTGCGGCGCCGGACCATCTCGGTCTCGACGATCCGGCCGTCGAGGGTCTGCGGGTGGGTGCGGCCCATCGCGAGGATCTCCTCGGCCCAGGCCGGGTCGCGCTCCACGTGCACGCGCTCGGGGATCCAGAGCGAGTCCGCCACACGCGAGACGATCGAGCGGTCGAAGCCGAGGCCGCAGGCGGTCGAGGCGGCGGTGTCGAGCAGCGCGGTGCTGGTGCGGGCCTCGCCGAGCTGGGCGAGCGCGGCGCGGACGCGCTGCAGCGCGCGGTCCTGGTGCGCGAGCTGATCGAGCAGGAGCTGCTCGTCGATCTCCTTGACCTCGCCGAGCATGCTCACCAGCTCCGGCGACGGGGCCGAGCCGGAGCCGAGCGAGGACATGGCCTCGGCCCACACCGACCGCAGCACCGCGCGGGCCGACCCGAGGTCGACGACGTGCTCGGGGTGCGGGAGGCGGCCGTCGTCGAGGAGGCGGCGGGCGGCCAGCAGGAGGTCGACCACGCGCGACGACTGGGCCCGCGGCATCCGGCGTCCCTGTCCGGGCCAACGGTCGCCGGAGTCACAGCGGCGCATGTAGGCCACGCGGCTCGTGCTCTCGCCCATACCGTTCCTCCTCCTCCTCGA
The DNA here is from genome assembly GCF_017312135.1 of Pseudonocardia sp. TMWB2A. Classification (NCBI taxonomy): domain Bacteria; kingdom Bacillati; phylum Actinomycetota; class Actinomycetes; order Pseudonocardiales; family Pseudonocardiaceae; genus Pseudonocardia; species Pseudonocardia sp. TMWB2A. Next base: position 2,777,172 of record NZ_QKQY01000002.1, on the reverse strand, counting down.
GGTGGCATCGACCGGACGTCGCCGTCGGGTGCGTTGCTCACCCGTGCAACGAGACGGCAACGGCCTGGATGCGACCGTCCGCACCCGCAGCCCGGCCCCACTTCCGGTCACGCATGACGGTTTCAGGATGCGACGCGGGTCACGTGTATGGCAAATCCGCGGGACCATCGCCACCCGAACACGCTGGTGAATGCCCCTCTCGGTCGCATCATCCGGTCACGGCGGGTGGAGAAACCGAACGCCCGGACTGTTTCTCGGGGCGTCGTGCGCCACGCCGGTCGCACACGGCAGGTTCACCCGGTCGGGGTAGACGGGGCGGGGCCGCACACGGGCCGTCCCCGTCCGGTCGCCGCACCGGGGAGCCCGGGGGGTCCGGCCCGCCCGTGCTGGAATGGCGGGGTGAGCACCGGCCGGACCTACGCGGGCGCGTCCGCATCGGACCGCGCCGAGGACCGTCGCCGCCGCCTGCTCGACGCGGGACTGCAGGTGCTGGGGACCGACGGCTACCGGGCGGCCACCGTGCGCCGGATCTGCCGGGAGGCACGCGTCGCCGACCGGTACTTCTACGAGTGCTTCGACGGCACCGAGGCGCTGCTGCTCGCCGTCTACGCCGGGTGCACCGCCCGCCTCCGCGACGCGGTGCCCCCCGCACTGGCCGCGGCGCCCGGCACCGACCCGCTCACGCTGGCCCGGGCCGGCCTCGACGCGTTCCTGCGCGTGGTGGAGGACGACCCGCGGCTCGCCCGGGTGGTCTGGTTCGAGGTGCTCGGGGTGAGCCCCGAGGTCGAGCGCACCTCGCTGGAGACCATGTCCGGCTTCGGGCGGCTACTCCTGGCGCTCACCGCGGACCACGCCGCCCCCTCCCCCGCCGACGCCACCGCCACCCGGCTGCGCGCCGACGCGGTCATCGGCGGGATCAGCCACGTCGTCATGACCTGGACGGTGAGCGGGTTCGACCCGCCCCGGGACCGGGTCACGGACGCGCTCGCCCTCTTCCTCGTGGGCGGCACCGGCCTGGGATGACGCCGGTCACCCCGCCATGTGGAATCACGCGTCATCAGATTAGGGTCGCCCACCACACCCGCTCGTGAGGAGCCGACGATGAAGTCCTTCACCGGTCGTACCGCCGCGATCACCGGAGCCGGATCCGGCATCGGGCGCGCGCTGGCCCTGCGCCTCGCGGGCGACGGCTGCCATCTCGCCCTGGCCGACCGGGACGCCGCGGGCCTCGCCGAGACCGCCGCGCTCGCCGGGCCGCAGGTGCGGGTCACCACCGCCGAGCTCGACGTCTCCGACGAGAAGGCCGTCTACGGCTGGGCCGACGCCGTCGTCGCCGACCACGGCGCCGTCCACATGATCGTCAACAACGCCGGCGTCGCGCTGTCGGGCACCACCGGGGCGCTGTCCCTGGAGGACTACCGCTGGATCATGGACATCAACTTCTGGGGCGTGGTCTACGGGACCAAGGCGTTCCTGCCGCACATGGAGGCCGCGGGCGCCGGCCACGTGGTCAACCTGTCGAGCATCTTCGGCGTCGCCGCGCAGCCCCTGATGAGCGGCTACAACGCGAGCAAGTACGCGGTCCGCGGCTTCACCGAGTCGCTGCGCCAGGACCTCGAGCTCACCGGGTCCCCGGTGTCCGCGACCTGCGTGCACCCCGGCGGGATCCGCACCAACATCGCGAAGGCCGCCCGGGTCGACGACAGCGTCGCCGCCGCCACCGGCCGCCCGGCCGCCGACGCCACCGCCGAGTTCGAGCGGATGCTCACCACCACCCCGGACCGGGCCGCGAAGACCATCCTGGACGGCGTGCGGCGCAACCAGCGTCGTGTCCTCATCGGACCGGACGCGTGGGCCATCGACTCGATGGTGCGGCTGCTGCCGACCACCTACCAGCGGATCGTCACCGGCGTCGTGCGCTCGCGGCGCAGAAAGGGCTGATCCGGGGCGGGGGTCCTGGATAGGGTCGCGGGGCCGGGTGATCCCCGGCACACGACCCGAGGAGCCCACCCATGAGCCCCGAGCAGCCACCCGTCACCGCGTTCGGCCCGGACTTCCCCTTCCCCTACGACGACTGGCTGGCCCACCCGGCCGGTCTCGGCCGGGTCCCACCGGACCGGCTGGGGGCCGAGGTCGTGGTCGTCGGGGCCGGGATCGCCGGGCTCGTCGCCGCCTACGAGCTGATGCGCATCGGGCTGCGGCCGATCGTGTACGAGTCCTCCCACCTGGGCGGACGACTGCGCTCGCAGCCCTTCGAGGGTGCCGACGGGATCGTCGCCGAGCTGGGCGGGATGCGCTTCCCCCGCTCCTCGACGGCGTTCCACCACTACGTCGACCTGCTCGGGCTGCCCACCGCGCCGTTCCCGAACCCGCTGACGGAGGCGGCCGGCAGCACGGTGATCGACCTGCACGGACGGACGTACTACGGCCGGACCCTGGCCGACCTGCCCCCGTTCTTCACCGAGGTCGCCGACGCCTGGGCGAGCGCGCTGGAGGAGGGAGCGGGCTTCACCGACCTGCAGCAGGCGATCCGCGAGCGCGACGTCCCGCGCATCCGGGCGCTGTGGGCGGAGCTCGTCGAGGTCTGGGACGACCGCACCTTCTACGACTTCGTGTCCACCTCGAAGGCGTTCTCCGACCTGACCTTCGCCCACCGCGAGGCGTTCGGCCAGGTCGGCTTCGGGACCGGTGGCTGGGACTCGGACTTCCCGAACTCGATGCTGGAGATCCTGCGGGTGGTGCTGACCGGCTGCGACGACGACCAGCTGCTCGTCGTCGGCGGGGTGGAGCAGGTGCCGCAGGGACTGTGGACGCGCACCCCCGACGACCTGGTGCACTGGCCCGCCGGGACCAGCCTGTCGTCGCTGCACGGGGGCGGGACCCGCCCGGGAGTCGCGCGGCTGCACCGCCTCGACGCGGACACGATCCGCGTCACCGACGTCTACGGCGGCACCCGCGACGTGTCCGTGGTGCTCACCACCTGCCAGAGCTGGCTGCTGTCCACCCAGATCGACACCGACGAGTCGCTGTTCGGCCAGGAGGTGTGGATGGCCCTGGACCGCACCCGCTACATGCAGTCGACCAAGACGTTCGTGATGGTGGACCGGCCGTTCTGGCGCGACGTCGACCCGGCGACCGGGCGCGAGGTCATGTCCACGACGCTGACCGACCGGCTCACCCGCAGCACGTACCTGTTCGACAACGGGCCGGACCGGCCCGGGGTGATCTGCCTGTCGTACTCGTGGATGAGCGACTCGCTGAAGATGCTGCCGTACCCGGTCGAGAAGCGGGTCGAGCTGGCGCTGGGCGCGCTGCGCAAGATCTACCCGACCGTCGACGTCGGGGCGCACGTCATCGGCGACCCGATCACCGTGACCTGGGAGTCCGACCCGCACAGCCTCGGTGCGTTCAAGGGCGCCCTGCCCGGGCACTACCGCTACAACCGGCGGATGTACTGCCACTTCGTGCAGGACGACCTGCCCGTCGCCGAGCGCGGAATCTTCATGGCGGGCGACGACGTGTCGTGGACCCCGGCCTGGGCGGAGGGCGCGGTGCAGACCGCGCTGAACGCGGTCTGGGGGATCGTCGCGCATCTGGGCGGGTCCACCCCGCCGGACAACCCCGGTCCCGGGGACCGGTTCGCCGAGCTCGCGCCGCCCGCGCTGCCGGACTGATGCGCGTCGCGCTGCTGCAGACCGTCTCCCGGCCGCGCGACGTGGCCGGGAACCTCGCCCGGCTCGCCGAGGCGTGCGCCGCCGCGGACGCGGACCTGCTCGTCACCCCGGAGATGTTCCTGACCGGCTACGACATCGGCGCGGATGCGGTGGCCGAGCTCGCCGAGCCGGCGGACGGGCCGTCGGCGGACGCGGTCGCGGCGATCGCCAGGGCGTCGGGGACGGCGGTGCTCTACGGCTACCCGGAGCGCCACGGCGGACGGGTCGCCAACGCCGTCGCGCTGGTCGGGCCGGACGGGACCCGGCTCGCCGGGTACCGCAAGACGCACCTGTTCGGCGCGCTCGACCGGGCCTGCTTCACCGCCTCGGACACCCCGCCCGCCGTCGTGACCTGGAACGGCTGGGGCCTGGGCCTGCTGGTCTGCTACGACGTCGAGTTCCCCGAGACCGTCCGCGCGCTGGCGCTGGCCGGCGCCGACGCCGTGCTGGTCCCGACCGCGAACATGCTCCCCTACGACCACGTGCCCCGGGTGCTCGTCCCGGCCAGGGCGTGGGAGAACCAGGTGTACGTGGCCTACGCCAACTGGTGCGGCACCGAGGGGTCGCTGACCTACGGCGGGCTGTCCTGCGTCGCCGGGCCGGACGGCGCCGTGGTGCGGGCGGGCCGCGACCCCGAGCTGCTGGTGGCCGAGCTGGACCGGTCCGCGCTGGCGGTGTCACGACGGGCGAACCCCTACCTGGCCGACCGCCGCCCCGACCTCTACGGCTGAGGGTCCGGCCGGGGCCCCGCCAGCAGGATCCACTCCAGGCACCCGCCGGGCCCGGGGGCGAGCACCTCGACCCGGTGGGCGTGCCCGCCCGCCACGTGCACGACCTCGTCCGCGGCGAGCTCCACCGACGGCCCGCCGGCCGCGACGCCCACCCGGGCCCGGCCGGCGAGGACGACGAGCAGCCGGTCGCACGGCGCGGCCGGGGCGTGCCACGCCCCGGCACCGGGGGCGAGCGCGAACCGCTCCAGGGCGAGGTCGCCGTAGCCGTCGTCGCGGCCGACGAGCAGCTGGCGCGACACCGGGGCCGGTTCCGGCGCCGGGTGGTGCGCGGCTGCCGGGGTCGTGCCGATCGTCGCGGTCATGGCGTGCCTCCACTCATCTGAGCGGTCCGAACACCGTCGAGTACACGGCCGCGGGCACGGAAGGTCAACATCACCGGCCGATGCGCGCGCTACGGTGCTCAGATGAGCGGTGACGACGACGCACCCGCCTGGGGCCCGGCCCGCCGGGTGCTCGCGGCCGAGGTGGCCGAGCAGGTGCTGCTGCACGGGCGGTCCCGGATCGCGGTCGGCACCGAGCTGGGGCTCAGCCGGTTCCAGGTGGCCCGGCTGCTCGACGCCGCCCGCGAGCGCGGGCTGGTCCGGGTCGCGATCGACCCCGGCGGGGACGTCGACGCGGCGCGCTCGGCGGCGGTCCGCGCCGCCTACGGGCTGCGCCGCGCCCTGGTCGCCCGCGACGACGACACCCACCCGGACGGCGGCGGGGTGCCCGCGCTCGCCGCCGCGCTGCTCGCCGAGACCGTCGGCACCGGTGACGTCCTGGGCCTGGCCTGGTCCCGGACGGTCAACGACGTCGTCGGGCTCCTCCCCCGGCTCGCGCGCTGCACCGTCGTGCAGCTGTGCGGCGCCTACTCGCTGCCGTGGCGGCGCGACGGCTCGGCCACCGCGGTGTTCCGGGCCGCCGCACTGTGCGGCGGCGACGCCTACCCGGTCTACGCGCCCCTGCTGCTGCCCGACGCCGACACCGCCCGCGCGGTGCGGGCCCAGCCGGGCGTCGCCGACGCGCTGGCCCGCTGCGCCGCGCTGGACACCGCCGTCGTCGGGATCGGGGCGTGGCGGGCCGGGCACTCCACCGTGCACGACGTGCTGACCGCCCCCGAGCGGCGACGGCTGGCCGAGGGCGGTGCCGTCGGCGAGGTCGTCGGGCTGCTGGTCGACCGCACCGGCCGGGTCCTCGACAATGGGCCGGCGCACCAGCTCGTCGCGGCCGGGGAGGCGGACCTGCGGGCCGCGGGCGACGTGATCGCGCTGGTCAGGGACCCGGAGCGGGCCGACGCCACCCGCGCCGTACTGCGCTCGGGTCTGGTCCACACCCTGGTCTGCGACGCGGCGACCGCCGACGCCCTGCTCGTGGCGGGCGACGGGCGACACCCTCCGGCCGCGACGACGTCGTGACGCTCACCAGGCGCCGGGCTCGACCTCCGCGGTCATGTCCCGCCACGCCACCGGCTCGGCGCAGTGCGCGCAGGTGAGCCGGGGTTCGGCGGGGTGGCCGCAGCCGCGGTGCACCAGCCGGACCGGCGGGACGTCGACGGCGTACCGGTCGCCCCAGTTCATCAGCGCCACCAGCACCGGGTAGAGGTCGGCGCCCTTCGGCGTGAGCCGGTACTCGTGCCGGACCGGACGCTCCTGGTAGGGCACGCGGTCGAGCACGCCCTCCTCCACCAGCACGCGCAGCCGGTCGTTGAGGACGTTGCTGCCGAGACCGAGCTTGTCGCGGAAGTGGTCGTAGCGGCGCTCGCCGCGGAAGCACTCGCGCAGGATCATCATCGTCCACCGCTCGCCGAGGACCGCCCAGGTGCGGGCCACCGAGCAGTACGCGGCGCCGAGCTCGTCGTGCTTCACAGCGCCCGATACTAGGACACTTTTCGAGTCCTTCGAGCTTGCGGGGCCACAGGCGTCCCGTTACGGTCGAACTCGATTCGAGTCCCACCACGGAGGTCGACGATGCCCTACTACCGCTTCACCGTCCCCACCGGGAACGCGACGCTGGCCCACCGCGCCGAGGTCGCCGCGGCGGTGACGAGGGTCCACAGCGAGGTCACCGGTGCCCCCGCCCGCTACGTGCACTGCACCTTCACCGAGGTCCCGCCGGGCAGTGTCTTCGTGGCCGGGGAGCCGGTGGAGGGCCCGCGGATGGTCGGGCTGATCCGCGACGGCCGCTCCCCCGAGGTCCGGGCCCGGCTGCTGCACGGGATCGCCGACGCGTGGTGCGCGGTCACCGGGGACGCGAAGACCGACGTGGCGATCTTCCTGCACGAGGTGCCGGGCGCGAACGTGCTGGAGGACGGCGAGATCCTGCCCGAGGCCGCCGACGACCCGGTCGCCGCGCACGCCTGAGCACGGGAGCGGGCCGGTCCCCGTCGCGCCGGGGACCGGCCCGGGGCGGTCAGGAGCCGGTGGCGAGCCGGTTCTCGGCCGAGGCCAGCGGGTCGTAGCTCGGCTCCATCAGCATCTCGTGCAGGTGCCGTCGCCGGACGCCCATGTTGCCGCCGTCGTAGACGGGGAAGCAGAGGACGTCCTGCATGATCCCCGCGATCGGCGTCTCGGTCGTGTAGGCGTCCACCCCGACCAGGCGCATCGCGTCGTAGACGACGTCGACCGACCGCTCCGAGGCGTAGATCTTGGTGATGTTCGCGAGCTCGCGGTCCTTGCCGCCGGTCCGGTCGAAGTGGTCGGCGGCCTTCCAGGCCAGGTAGCGGGTGGCCTCGATGCGGATCTTGATGTCGGCGAGCATGTAGCCGGCGTTCTGGTACTCGATCACCGGGTGCGGGCCGGAGCGGTTGTCGGTCCGCGCGAACTCGTAGGCGTAGTCGAAGGCCGCCCGCATCCGCCCGACGCAGGCCGCGCCGATGGGCGCGCAGGTCCAGGTGAACGCACTCTTCACGATCTCCATGCCGTCACCGGGCCCGCCGATCATGTTGGCGAGCGGCACGCGGACGTCGTGGAACTCCACCCGCGGCGAGTTGGTGGCGCGGTGCCCGATGGTGTCGAGCATCCCGGTGATCTCCACCCCGGGCGTGCCCCGCTCGACGACGACGATCGCCAGCGACTCCTGCGGCGGCAGTGCCGGGTCGGTGCGGCAGACGACCGAGATGAGGTCGGCTCCGCCGCCGTCCCAGCCGGAGCCGTTGGTGGTGTAGTGCTTGGCCCCGTTGAGGACGATCTCGTCGCCCTCGATCCGGGCGAAGGTCTGGATGCCGACCTTCGGGTCGGGCGAGTCGTAGTTGGCGCCGCCGGTGACCTCGGTGTAGGCGATCGCGGCGAGCTTCGGCTCGGACCCGCAGAACGCCGGCAGCCACCGCTGCTTCTGCTCCTCGGAGCCGAAGTGCACGATCGGGTACAGCCCGAGGCCCGTCCCGAGGATGGCGGAGGCGACGTTGACGTCGACCCGGGCGATCTCCTCGACGGCGAGCACGAACTGCAGCGAGGTGAACCTCCCCCCGCCGTACTCGGCCGGGACGAGCGCCTTCACGAACCCGGCGTCGACCATCTGCCGGTAGAACGGCTCGATGGCGGAGAACCGCTGGGCGGGCTCCGGGAACGGTGCGATCGCCGCCTCCACACCGGAGAGGACGCTGTCGGCGAACTGCCGGGCCTGCTCACGCAGGCCCAGCTGCGCGTCGTCGAGGGTGAAGTCCAGTGTCATCGTCGGATGCCTTCCGCTCGGGCCCCGACGCGACCGGTGTCAGGGGCTCGGAGGGAGCGTGGCCGGGACGCCGGGCCCGGGGATCGAACCGGCGCGCACGCCGGTCGGTACCGGTGTGCACGATCCGGCCGGGCCGCGGTCGCGGAACTCCGAGGGCAGACAGCCGTGCCGGGCGCGGAAGACCCGGTTGAGGTGGGACAGGTCGGCGAAGCCCCACCGCGCGGCGAGCTCGGTGAGCGTGCCGGGCGGGCCCGGCGCGCCGAGCTCACGGGTGCAGCCGTCGACCCGCAGGGCCATGACGGTGCGGGCGAAGCTCAGACCGGTGCCCTCGTAGAGCTGGTGCAGCTTGCGGACCGAGACGCCGAAGCGCGCCGCGACCGCCGCCGCCGAGGTGTCGCCGGTCCGCAGGTGCGCGGCCAGGTGCCGGTTGACGGCCGCGCGCAGGCCGGCGTCGAGGTGCTCCCGCCCGGTGTCGCGCAGCTCCTCGGAGCCGCCGGTCGCGGCCGCGAGGAGGGTGGTGAACGCGGTCTCGGCCGCCGCGGCCGCGGCCGGGTCGAAGGTGTCGACGGCGTTCCAGGTGGCGAGCATGGTCGAGGCGACAACGCGGGCGATCCCCGGCGCGGCGCCGTCGTGGGTCACCGCCGTTGCGCCGTCGAGGTCGGCGACCAGCGGCACCAGCTGCGCGCGGGGCACCCGGAACGACACGCACCGCCAGTCCTGGGTGTCGTCGTCGGCGACGAACTCGAGGCCGTACTCGCGGGTCGTGTCGAACAGGGCGAAGCCCCCCGGTTCGACGACGCAGCGGCGGCCGGCCTGTGTCCCCACGCAGTGCCCGCTGACCTGCAGGTTCACGAAGACGTGGTCGGTCGTGGTGCGGCGGATCTCGTCGCGGCCGTGGGTGATGAGCTGGGTCGCCGAGGACACCTCGGCGCAGTTCGTGGCGGTCAGCCGGGTCGCCCGCACCCAGCTCCGGATCGCCCCCGGGTCGGCCGGGCCCGCGTGCCGGACCCGGGGCCGTTCGGCGGCGAGCGGGGTGAACGCCTCGCAGATCACCTCGCGCCAGTAGCTGAACTGCTCGCGGGCCGGTCGGTCGTCGGTGGTCCAGTAGCGCACCCCGGCCTCCTCGACGTGTCGACCCGGCTGCACGGCGCCGTCGTCGTGACCCAGGACACTATCGTGACGGCGGGGCGCGGCCCAGGGCCCGACGTCCGGGCCACCGGGGTGGGACGAGCATGACCGGGCCCGGGTACGACGACGTGTCCGCCGGTGAACACCGGGTCACGGTCGTGGGCCCGGTCAGCAGGGGCGCGCGCCCGTCGCCACCGGGGACGGCCCGGTGACCGGGCGCAGGTAGGCGTCGCCACCGGTCCGGGCGAGCGCGGCGCAGGCGTCGCCGCGGTCGTCGAACGGGCCCAGGTAGGTGACGTAGATCGGGTTCCCCTCCGCGGTGCGCGACCGGAAGGGCACGCAGCTGTCCCCGGCGAGCAGGTAGTTCGCCCCGGGGTGGGCGCGCAGCTGCTCGGCGACGTCCTCGCGGTGCCGCGCCGGGTCGACCGCCGCACCGACGACCACCAGGTCCGCCGGACGCGCGCACGACACCGGCGCGATCGGCCGCCCGAGCCGGAGGTCGCCGTCGGCGAGGGTGGTCGTGGCCTCCGCCGGCTGCACCGTGCCGGTCGCCGGCGGGTCCGCCGGCCCGGTCAGCAGCATCCACGTAGCCCCGAGCGCGACCGCCGCCCCGGTGACGCAGGCCCCGATCAGCACCGGCAGGCGTCGCGACCGGACCCGGGGCGCCGCACCGGCCGCGGCCGGGAACCCGGCGCCGGTCGGGGCCGGGTACGCGGGTCCGCGCGCGGCGGCGAGCCCGGGGCCGGTCACGGCCGGGAACGCGGGTCCGGGTCCGGGGGTGGTCGCGGGCCGGGTCGGCGCAGGGGTCTCCGGCCCGGGGGCCGGCCCGAGCAGGCGCTGCACCGCGGCGGCGAGCGCACCGGCCGTCGCGAACCGGGCGGCGGGGTCCTTCGCCATCCCGCGGGCGACGACGTCGTCCCAGCCGGGGTCGAGCCCGGGCCGGAGCACGGACACCCGGGGCGGCGGCGTCATCAGGTGCGCGGCGAGCACGGCCGCCGGGTCCGCCTCGGGAAACGGGGGCCGCCCCGTGAGCATCTCGACGAGCACGCAGGTCAGCGCGTAGACGTCGGCCCGGCCGTCGACCGTGCCGGTGCCCGACAGACGTTCCGGGGCGAGGTAGGCGAGCGTGCCGACGGTCGCGCCGGTCTCGGTGAGCGCGGTGTCCGGGTCCGGGCCGACGGCGCGGGCGATGCCGAAGTCGGTGAGCGCGGTGAAGTCGTCGCGGCTCTCGACGACGAGCAGGTTCGCCGGCTTCACGTCCCGGTGCACCAGGCCGGCGGCGTGCGCGGCGTCGAGGGCGTGCGCGGCCTGGCGCAGGATGCCGGCGGCCCGGCGGGGCTCCAGCGGCGCCCGGCGGGCGAGGATCCGGGCCAGGTCCTCGCCGTCGACCAGGCGCATGGACAGGTAGAGCCTGCCGTCGACCTCGCCGAACCCGTGGACCGGGACGACGTGCGGGTCACGCAGCTCGAACGCGGCGCGGGCCTCCCGCCGGAACCGCTCGACGACGACCGGGTCCCCGGCCAGGTTCGCGGGCAGCACCTTCAGCGCGACCTCGCCGCCGTGGCGGCGGTCGTGGGCCCGCAGCACCACGCCCATGCCCCCGGCGCCGAGCCGCCCGCGGATCTCGAAGTCGCCCAGCACCGACCCGACGACCAGCTCCCCGTCCATGTCCCGCACCCCTCCCGTGTCCGCCCGGTGCCTTCCCGCCAGGTGCCTTCCTACCGCCGGACGCGGCGACGCCGGATCCGCAGGGATACGCAGAACGCGTTTCCCCTGCCGCTGCGGAGGTACCCGGTCCTGTGCGACGGCGTCGATCCGGCGGTCGTCGCGGTGTGTCACCAGCCGAGGAGGAACCCATGGCAGCGGACGACAAGGTCGCGAACAAGACCGAGGAGCTCACGGGCAAGGCCAAGGAGACCGTCGGCAAGGCGACCGACGACGAGAAGCTCGAGGCCGAGGGCAAGGGCGACCAGGCCAAGGGCAACCTCAAGCAGGCGGGCGAGAAGGTCAAGGACGCCTTCAAGAAGGACTGACCGCGCTCCTGCCCCGGCCCCGGCCACTGTTGTGGCCGGGGCCGAGGTGCGGCCACCCCCGCGCGGCCGGGTCCCGGCTACGGGCCGTGCCCCGCGTCCGGTCCGGTCCCGTCGACCGGCTCCGGGACCGTCGCGGCGTAGGCCGTGCAGTCCTCGCACCGGGTGAGCAGGTCGTGCGTGCAGTCGACGACGTGTTCGAGGAATCTCTCCGCGTCCGCCAGCTGGGCGCGCTGCGCACGGATCCGGCGCAGCCTCCGCTCGATCGCCCCGGCACGGCCCGCCTCACCCCGGTGGAGCACGAGCCGGATCTCGGCGAGGCTCATACCGACATCGCGACAGGCCTGGACGACGCGGAGACGGCGGACGTGCTCCTCGGAGTACTCCCGATGGCCCGACGCGGCACGGTCGGGAACGACGACCCGCTCGTCGTTCCAGTGCCGCAGGACGTGCACCTCGACGCCGACCCTCCGGGCGGCCTCGCCGATCTTCAACCCCCCACGTCCTTCCGGCTTGACCTCAGGTCGACCTGAGATTTTAGCGTCGCCCCATGCTGACACACGAGCCGCTGCTGCCCGACCCGATCCCGGTCGCCGTCGGCGGGACCACGGTCGCCACCCGGGTCCTGGAGCCCACGGAGCAGGCTCGGGGAGACGTCGTCCTGTGTCACGGCACTCCGTGGTCCTCGCAGGTATGGGGTCGCGTCGCCCGTGAGCTGGGTCGCGACCACCGCGTGTTCCTCTGGGACATGCCGGGCTACGGGGAATCGGAGAAGGGTCCGACGGTCGCGACGGACCTGCGCACCCAGGCGGAGCGTCTGGTCTCCCTCCTCGGCGTCTGGGACCTCCGCCGCCCGCATGTGGTCGCCCACGACATCGGCGGTGCGGTCGCGCTGGGAGCCCACCTGCTGCACGGGGCCGACTACGCCGATCTGTTCCTCTGGGACATCGTCACGCTCGACCCGTGGGGTTCGCCGTTCTTCCGGCTGGTGGCCGAGAACACCGACGTGTTCGCGCGGCTCCCCCCGGACCTGCACTCCGCACTGGTGAGGGGGTACGTCACCGGTGCGCTCTCGCGGGAGCTGCCGGACCGGGACGTCGACGCACTCGTGTCCCCGTGGACGGCTCCTGGCGGGCAGGCCGCGTTCTACCTCCAGATCGCCGCACTGAGCGCTGCCGACACGTGTGCGGTGGCGGAGAAGCTGGGTGCCACGCGGTGTCCGACGCGCATCGGCTGGGGCCGTGACGACCCCTGGATCCCGCTCCGACAGGCCTACGAGCTCCGGTCCAGGCTGCCCGACCACCCCGATGTCGTCGTGCTCGACGACGTGGGGCACCTGACGCCCTACGAGAACCCCGCCGCCGTGGCCACGGCGCTGCGCGCCTGGCTGATCGATCCGTAGTGGGCGCGTTGCAAGCCGGCTCCCGGAGCACACCACGCCCGGACGTCGGCGCTCAGCCGGTCAGGTCGAGGACCGTCTTGCCCGTCGAGTGGCCGCTCTCCACGCTCGCCAGGGCCTGCGCCGCCTCGTCGAGGGTGTGGACGGCGGTGATGTGCGGATCGAGGACCCCCTGCACCATCAGGTCGGCCACCCGCTCCAGGGTGGGGCGGTCGGTGTGGCGCTCGACCATGGCGCCGCCGATCTCGACCACCGTGGGGTCTCCGACCGAGACCACCGTCGTCGCCGCGGCGGCCAGCGGTGCCACGGCGCGCAACGAGGCCCCGCCGACGAGGTCGACGATGCCGTCGAACCCGTCGGGCGCGAACGCGCGCAGGTCGGCCTCGGCCGTGGCGGTGGTGTAGTCGACGAAGGCTGCACCGGTGGCGGTGACGGTCGCCCGCTTGGTTCCACCGGCGGTGCCGACGACGCGGAGTCCGCGGGCGCGGGCGAGCTGGGCGGTGGCGATACCGACCCCGCCGCCGATCCCGTTGACGAGCAGACGCGCGCCGGGCGGGAGGCCGAGCTGGTCGAGCGCGTCGAGTGCCGTGGTCCCCGCGACGGGGATCGTGGCCGCCCACCGGTCCGACAGCCCGTCGGGGGTGCGGGCCGTGGCGGACCCGAGGAGGACGGTCGTGCGGGCGTAGGTCCCCGCCCCGGTGAGCGCGAACCCGAACACGCGGTCACCCACCTCCAGTCCCCGGACCTCGGACCCGACGGCGGTGACCACGCCCGCCGCCTCCATGCCGAGGACCTGCGGGAACGGCACGGCACCGTTCAGCCCGGGCATGAGGCCGGCACGCAGCACGTGGTCGAGGGGGTTGACCCCGGCGACGGCGACGGCGACGGCCACCTCGTGGGCGGCCGGGACGGGGTCGGGACGGTCGAGGAACTCCTGGACCTCGGGTCCCCCGAAGGTGCGGTACCCATATGCGTTGATCACGTCGCCGACGCTAGGACCTGACATCAGTGTCAGGTGCCAGCGATCGTGACCCGGGTCATCGCGGTGGGCGGACGTTCAGGCGGTGCGTCGTGTCGATGCGAGCGTGGCCCGGTGCTCGGAGTTGCAGGCGATGAGGCCGTCCAGGGCGTCCCGCGCGGTCGCCAGCGTCGCCATCGCGGCACTGAGCCGGTCCCGCTCACGGCGCATCGTCGCGTAGGCCTCGTCGGCGGTCTGCGGACCCGGCGTGTCCACGCACGGCAACAGGCTCGCGATGGTGCGACTCGACAGCCCGGCCGCGAACAGCGTGCGCAGCAGCTCGACCCGCTCGGGCCCGTGGGGGCCGTACAGGCGCTGACCACCGGTGCTGCGGGTGGAGGCCAGAAGGCCCTGCTGCTCGTAGTACCGCAGCATCCGGACGCTGACGCCGGTGCGTTCCGCCAGCTCACCGATCTTCATCTGCTCGCCCACCTTCTCGGGCCACGGGTCCCGGCCGCCATCATGACCGAGGCCTGGCCGGCCGTGGGGCCGGAAAAGAAAGCGGCCCTGACCATCACTGCTGGTCAGGGCCGGATCTCGATGTGTGCGCCCGAAGGGATTCGAACCCCTAACCTTCTGATCCGTAGTCAGATGCTCTATCCGTTGAGCTACGGGCGCGTTGCTGTCTCCAGCGTAGCAATCTTCAGTTGTCGGCCGGCGACCGGTGTCCCCACCGCCGTGCCGGTGCGGAGGCTCCGGGATTTGAACCCGGGATGGGGGGTTACCCCAAACCGCATTAGCAGTGCGGCGCCATAGACCAGACTAGGCGAAGCCTCCCCGGTGCCTGACGGCCACCAGCGAAGGCAACACTACACGGGCATTCCGGCCGCCCGGAACCGGGGTCCCCCTGGCCGGGGGACCCCGGTCCGGCGCAGGTCAGGACCCTGCGAGGGCCACGAACGGGGTCAGCGCGTCGGGGTTCTGGAGGGCGCCGGCCGACACCGCCTTCTCCGGCGCGGTGCCCGCGAGGATCTTCTTCACCGGCACCTCGCACTTCTTGCCGTTCAGGGTGCGCGGCACCGCGTCGACGACGACGAACCGGTCCGGCACGTGCCGCGGCGAGAGCTCCTTGCGCAGCAGCGAGCGCAGGGTCGGCTCGACGTCGTCGAGCGCGACACCGTCGTCGAGGACGAGGAAGCAGAGCAGGGCCCCCTCCTCGCGCTCGCCGAGCGCGGTCGTGTCGATCACCAGGGAGTCCGCGACCCCGTCGACGCTCTCGACGACGGCGTAGAAGTCCGCGGTGCCCATCCGGACTCCGCCACGGTTGAGCGTGGAGTCCGAGCGGCCGTAGATGACGTAGGAGCCGCGCGGGGTGCGGCGCACCCAGTCGCCGTGCCGCCAGTTGCCGGGGAAGTCCTCGTAGTAGGACTCGCGCAGACGGGTGCCGTCCGGGTCGTTCCAGAACATGACCGGCATCGACGGGGTCGGCGTGGTGATGATCAGCTCGCCGACGTCGTCGAGCAGGTCGGTGCCGTCCTCGGCCCAGGACCGGACGTCGGCGCCGAGCGCCGCACAGGACAGCTCACCCAGCCACACCGGCACCGTGGGGGCGCTGGTGAGGAAGGCCGCGCAGACGTCGGTGCCGCCGGAGACCGAGCAGATCTGGATGTGCGACCCGGCCGCCTCCCCGATCCAGCGGAACCCGTCGACCGACAGCGGCGCGCCGGTGGAGCCGAGGGCGCGCACCGAGGAGAGGTCGTGGTCGTCGCCGGGGCGCAGGCCGGCCTTCATGCAGGACTGCACGTACGGCGCGGAGACACCGAACAGCGACACCCGGTGCTTCGCCGCCAGCGCCCACAGCGCGCCGAGGTCGGGGTGGCCGGGGCTGCCGTCGAACATCACGATCGTCGCGCCCACGAGCAGGCCGCCGACCAGGAAGTTCCACATCATCCAGCCGGTGGTGGTGAACCAGAAGAACCGCTCCCCCGGCCCGAGCCCGTGCTGCAGGCGCATCGCCTTCAGGTGCTCCACGACGATGCCGCCGTGGCCGTGCACGATGCCCTTGGGCAGGCCGGTGGTGCCCGAGGAGTAGAGCACCCACAGGGGGTGGTCGAACGGGACCGCGGTGAACTCCAGCGGGCCGGCCTCGGCGGTGAACTCGGCCCAGGTCGTCGTGCCGTCGAGGGTCGCGTCGGGGTCGAGGTAGGGCACGAGGACGGTCGCGCGCAGCGTCGGCAGCTGTCCGCGCAGGTCGGCGACCTTGTCGCGGATGTCGAAGCCCTTGCCGTTGTAGCGGTAGCCGTCGACGGCGACGAGCACGGCGGGCTCGATCTGGGCGAAGCGGTCGTGCACGGCGCGGGCCCCGAAGTCCGGCGAGCAGGACGACCAGATCGCGCCGAGGCTCGCCGCGGCCAGGAACGCGACGAGGGTCTCGACGCTGTTCGGGGCGAGCGCGACGACGCGGTCCCCCTGCCCGACGCCGGCCCGGACCAGCCCGGCGCGGGCGCGGGCGACCTGGTCGCGCAGCTCGGCGTGGGTGACGGTGCGCTCGAGGCCGTCCTCGCGGACGAACTCGACCGCGACGTCGTCGTCGGCGCGGCCCGGGCCCGGGGTCAGGGCGTGCTCGGCGTAGTTGAGGGTCGCGCCGGGGAACCACTGCGCGCCGGGCATGTCGCGGGAGCCGAGCGTCGCCGTCGGCTCGTCGTGGAACAGCACGCCGGAGTACTCGGCGACGGCCGACCAGAAGCCCTCCAGGTCGGTCACCGACCAGGTGTGCAGCTCGGCGTAGTCGGTGACGTCGGACAGCGGGGCGCCCCGCTCGTCACGCGCCCAGGTCGCGAACCGGACGATCTCGGTGTCCGCCAACCGGTCCGGGTCCGGGCTCCACAGGAGCTCGGGGGTGTCCGGATCGGTGACGGTCTGCGGCGACGACACGGGCGGCATGCCCCGAGCATCCCCGACGGCCCCGGCCGCGCACCAGTGGCCGGACCCCACTCCGGCCCCCCGGGACAGGGTGCCCGTCACATGGGGACGGTCAGGCCGGGGCGCCGACGGGCGGCGGCGCGAGCCGGGCGAAGGCCTCCTGCCGCTCGTACGGGAAGTACGGGTACGGCGCAGGACGGTGCGAGACCGCGTCCAGACGGGCGACCTGGTCGTCGTCGAGACGCCAGCCGACCGCGCCGAGGTCGTCCTCCAGCTGACCGAGATCGCGCGCGCCGACGATCACCGAGCTGACGGTCGGGCGGGTCGTGAGCCAGTTGAGCGCGATCTGCGGCACCGTGCGGCCGGTCTCGGCGGCGATCGCGTCGAGCACGTCGACGACGTCGAACAGCAGGTCGTGGGGGACGGGCGGGCCCGCCTCGGCGGTGGTGTGCAGCCGGCTGCCCGCGGGCAGCGGGGCGCCCCGCCGGACCCGGCCGGTGAGCCGTCCCCAGCCCAGCGGGCTCCAGACCAGGGCGCCGACGCCCTCCTCGTGACCCAGCGGCATGAGGTCCCACTCGTAGTCGCGGCCGACCAGCGAGTAGTACACCTGGTGCGCGACGGGCCGCGGCCAGCCGTGCCGGTCGGCCAGGTCCAGGGTCCGCACCAGCCGTCGCCCGGGGTGGTTGGAGACGCCGGTGTAGCGCACCTTGCCCGACCGGACGAGCACGTCCAGGGTCGCGAGCACCTCCTCGGGCGGGGTACCCGCGTCGTAGGCGTGCAGCTGGAACAGGTCGATCCGGTCGGTCCCGAGCCGGCGCAGCGCGTCCTCGACGGCGCGGACCAGGCGGGAACGCCCGGTGCCCGCGTCGTTCGGGCCGGGGCCGGTCGGCAGGCCGGCCTTGGTCGAGATCAGGACCTCGTCGCGGCGGTGCCGCAGCGCCGCCCCGAGGACCTCCTCCGACCCGCCGTCGGAGTAGACGTCGGCGGTGTCGAACAGGGTCACCCCCACGTCGAGGCACCGGTCCACCATCCGGCGCGCGCCGGCGACGTCGACCGACCCCCACGCCCCGAACAGGTCGCCGCGCCCGGCGAACGTGCCGGCGCCGAAGCTCAGGACCGGAACCTGCAACCCGCTGCGGCCCAACCGTCGGTACTCCATGCCCACTCCTCACTAACGGAACGCTGGTTCCTTTTGAAGCTAGCCCACGGGCACGCCAAACGGAACCCCGGTCCCGTCAAGGGCTAGGGTGGGGGCCGTGGCACCGGAGATGAGCAGGCCGGGGGGCCGGACCGCGCGGGTCCGTTCCGCCGTGCTGTCCGCGGCGGGCGACGCCCTGATCGAGCTCGGGCTGCCGGGCCTGGACCTCGCGGAGCTGGCGCGCCGGGCCGGCGTCGGCAAGACGACGGTCTACCGGCGCTGGGGCAGTGTCCCCGCGGTGCTGGCCGACCTCGTGTCGGACATGGTCGAGACCTCCGCGCCGCGGGCGGACACCGGGACGCTGGACGGCGACCTCCTGGCCAACGCCGAGCTGGTCCGGTCCACCCTGGCCGACCCACGGCAGGGACGGCTGCTCACCGCGCTGATCTGCGCCGCCGTCGACGACGCCGGGACCGCACGGGCGCTGCGCGGCTTCTACGACGCCCGGACCGCGGTCTGGGAGCCGTGTGTCACCGACGCGGTGGCGCGCGGCGAGCTACCGGCGGGCACCGACGCGGCCGCCGTCGTCCGGGCGGTCTCCGCCCCGCTCTACCACCAGCTCCTCACCAGGGGGGCGCAGCCGGACACCGCGGACGCCCACCGCGCGGCCGCCGTGGCCGCAGCCGCCGCGCGGGCCGGGGCGTTCGTCAGCGCAGGTGGGCGTCGAACCAGTTGAGGACCCGCTGCCACGCCTCGGCGGCCGACTCCGGGTCGTCGTCGAAGCGGTAGCCGGTGCTCGGGTAGATCACGACGTCGGTCGCCTTCCCCGAGGACGCCGCGGCGTCGCGCAGGCGGGCGACGGCGTCGGTGTCGGAGGCCTCCGAGTAGATGCCCAGCCAGGGGCAGGTCAGCTCGGGTGCGGTCTCGACCAGGGCGGGCAGGCTGGACCACGGCGACGACTCGATCCCGCCACCCGCGACCGTGATCGCCGCGCCGAGGGTGCGGTTGGCCGCGACGTGCAGCGCGACCGTGCCCCCGAGGTCGAACCCGAGCACGCCCATCCGGTCGGCCTCGATGCCCACGTCGCCCAGCCAGCCGAACGCGGTGTCGCAGTCGTCCATGACCTGGCGCGGCTCGAGGCTGCCGACGTGCTCGGCGACCTCGGCGTCGGAGCCGTCGGCGAGGTCGCCGCCCGCGCCGGCGTCGCGGTAGAGGTGCGGGGCGACGGCGAGCCAGCCGTCCGCGGCGAGGCCGGTGACGAGCAGCCGGATCGAGTCGGTGACCCCCCGTGCCTCCTGCAGGACGACGACACCGCCGCGGACCGGACCGTCGGGTTCGGCCACGGTCAGGCGCAGCTCGCCCCCGTCGGTCAGCGGCACGCCCTCGGTCCGGACAGCGGTCGTCGTCATGACGTCACTCAACCAGAGCACGGGCCCGGGTTCGACCCCCGGCGGATACCGTTGCCGTCATGACGCTGATCCGTCCCGATCTGGACACCCTGCCCGCCTACGTGCCGGGTCGCACCGTCCCCGGGGCGATCAAGCTCGCGAGCAACGAGGTCGCCGCGCCGCCCGCTCCAGCGGTGCTGGAGGCCATCGCCCGCGCCGCCGCAGGTGGCAACCGGTATCCGGACCTCGGCGTCGTCGAGCTAACCGGACGCATCGCGGACCTGTACGCCCTGGCCCCCGAGCGGGTCGCGGTCGGCTGCGGCTCGGTGACGCTGTGCCAGCAGCTCGTGCAGATCGGCTGCCTGGGCCCCGGCGACGAGGTGCTGTTCGCCTGGCGCTCGTTCGAGGCGTACCCGATCGTGACCCAGATCGGCGGGGCGGAGATCCGCACCGTGCCGCTGGACCCCGACTTCCGCCACGACCTCGTCGCGATGGCCGCCGCCGTCACCGAGCGGACCCGGGTGGTGTTCGTGTGCAGCCCGAACAACCCGACCGGCCCGGCCGTGCACCGCGACGAGTTCGTCCGGTTCCTGGGCGCCGTGCCGTCGGACGTGCTGGTGGTGCTCGACGAGGCCTACGCCGAGTTCGTCACCGACCCCGACGCCGTCAGCGGCCGGCCGCTGCTCGACGACCACCCGAACCTGGTCGTGCTGCGCACCTTCTCCAAGGCCTACCGGCTGGCGGGGCTGCGGGTCGGCTACGCCCTGACCTCCGAGGAGATCGCGACCGCGCTGCGCAAGGTGGCGCCGCCGTTCGGGGTCAGCTCGGTCGCCCAGGCGGGTGCCGTCGCCGCGCTGGAGCACCGGGAGGAGATCCTCGCCGACTGCGCCGCCGTCGTCGCCGAGCGGGGCCGGGTGGCCGCCGGGCTGCGCGGGTCCGGGTTCACCGTGCCGGAGACCCAGGCGAACTTCGTGTGGCTGCCGCTCGGGGACCGGACCGCGGCGTTCGCGACGCACTGCGGCGAGCGGAAGGTGATCGTGCGCCCGTTCGCCACCGACGGGGTGCGGGTCACCGTGTCCACGCCGGAGGAGAACGACCTGCTGCTCGACGTCGCGTCGTCCTTCGGATCCTGAGAGCCCCGACTCAGCCGTCCAGCTGGTAGCCCAGCCCCCGGATGGTCCTGATCCGCTCGGGACCGATCTTGCGCCGCAGGTAGGACACGTAGACCTGCACCAGGTTGGCCGACACCGGTTCGGTCCAGGCCCGGCGGCCCAGGTCGTCGAGCGCGACCGGCTCGCCCGCCTGCTCGGCCAGCGCGAGCAGCAGCGCGTACTCGGTCGGGGACAGCGCGACCCGGCGGCCGTCGACGAACACCTGGCCGGCGTCGACGTCGACGGACAGGCCGCCGTGCCCGAGCACCGTCGGTGCGGGCAGCCCCGCGGCGGCACGCAGCCGGAGCCGGATCCGGGACGCGAGCTCGTCCGGGACGAACGGCCGGATTAGGAAGTCGTCGCGGTCGCCGCGCAGCATGCCGATCACCCCGGCCCGCCGTTCGCGCGGCACGACGGTGATCACCGGGGTCGGCGGGGACTCGGACTGCACGGCCCCGAGCAGCACCGACGGCTCGGGGCCCGGCAGCTCCATGTCGAGCACGAGCAGGTCGGCGCCGCGGGAGCGCAGGGTGTCCAGCAGCTCGATGCCGTCGGCGACGACGACGAGGTCCACGCCCTCGGCGGCGAGGTCCTGGCGCAGCCCGCGGCCGAGCGAGGCGGTGCCCGCCGACGGCGGCAGGGCCAGCAGCACGCTGAGCGCGCGCATCTCGGCACGGGGTGCGGGGATCGGGAGGGACGGCGAGACGGGGGGAGCGTGATCGTTCACAGATCCTGCGGAGGTCGGGGAGCGGGGAGCTCGGGAGGTCGTGCGGGGAGCACCGGGGAGGCACGGCCACTGTTCCTCGACCGGCAGCCCGTCACAATCGGCTAACGGTGCGACGTACCGTGACCGCTTAGCCCGAACGAGTGATACTGAGAGTCCCGTTGCTCTGTTCGGCCCAGCATTACTGCCGAAATGGCGGGATCTTGCTCTTCGGCGCTCTCCGTCGACCTGTCGGCGCGGAGACGCAACCACCCTTCTCAGCGAGGGTGTTCACACTCGGTCACCCTACCTAGAGTCCCTCCTCATGCGACGGAAGAGTTCCGCTGCGGCTGATCAGGTCGACCCCCGCGACCTGATCGCGCGACTCGCCGCCGAGCACAGCTCCCCCTCTGTGCCGTCTCCCCGGGGCAGGCATGCCGTGTCCTCCGCCCCGGCGGACGACGCGGCCCGATCCGCCGTGCCCGCGGCCACCCTGCTCGAGGACCGGGTGAGCGCCTCCGGGCGGCACCGCGTCCTCGACGCCGGGTACGACCACACCGACCCCGACACCCCCGACGACACCGGTGCCGCCGTCACGGCGGACTCCCCCACCGGTGCCACGACGGCGGACGCCGGGCGGATCACCTGGGCCGCCACGGCCGACCCCGGCCCGTGGGCGCCGGGCGGCGGCGCGACCGGCAGCGGCTCCCACGCCGCCGCCGGGGACACCGCGGTGACCGGGACGGGCGCGCACGCCGTGCCCACCACCCGGACCCCGGGTCGTCGGGCGCGGCGGTCGGCGCCGTCGTCGGCGGCCGGACTGTCCGGTGTGGAGCTGTTCGGCGGGTCGTCCCCGGCCGAGGAGCCCGTGGCCCCGCAGGCCGAGGTGCCCGCGCCGCGCACCGAGGTCACCGGCGGGGCCATCGCCGGCCTGCACGAACCCGAGGTGTCGGGGACGGGCTCGGTCGTCGCGATCGACCGGTCACGCCCCGCCCGATCCCGTGTCCGCCGGTTCGCCCCGCTGGGCGTCGGCGCCGCCGCGGTGCTCGCCGCGACGATGGTGCTGACGCTGCTGCAGCCCGGCACCGAGGACCCGTCGCTGTCCGCGGCGATGGTGAACGACTCGTCGCGCCGGTCGGCGTCGGACACCGCGCTGTCCGCCGGGCCGGTGCTGGCCAACGGGGGCGGCTCCGCACTCGGCGACGCCGCGCAGGGCGCGTCCGGTCAGATCGGCCAGGCCCTCGCCGCGCAGGAGGCCGCCGAGCGTCGCGCCGAGGAGCGCCGCCGCGAGGCCGCCGAGCGGGCACGCGCCGCCGCGAGCTCCGGCGGTTCCGGGAGCTCCGGGAACTCGGGCGGAGCCCCCGCCGCCGGTCCGGTCGGTGGCGCCGTCCAGGTCGCCGGCGACGGCATCCAGGCCGCGCTCAAGATGGGCTGGCAGGCCATCGGTGGCGACGAGTTCCTCGGGTCGACCCTGGGGAGCAACTGGTCGCCGTACAACGGCGCCGGCCACGACGGCCAGGGCCGCCGCACCTCCGACGCGATCTCGGTGGAGAACGGCAACCTCGTCATCCGCGGCGACTCGCAGGGCAACACCGGCGGCATGGCCTGGGGCACCTCCCAGAAGTACGGCAAGTGGGAGATGCGCGCCCAGTTCCCCAAGGGCGACAAGCAGTACCACCCGGTGCTGCTGCTGTGGCCGAGCGAGGTGTCCTGGCCGGAGGGCGGCGAGATCGACTTCGCCGAGACCACCAGCGCCAGCGACGACGTGTCCTTCTTCCTGCACTACGGCAGCTCGAACTCGCAGAAGGACGCCAAGAAGCAGCTCGACATCACCCAGTGGCACAACTACGCCGTGGAGTGGACCCCGGACGCGATCGTCGGCTACGTCGACGGCGTCGAGTGGTTCCGCTCCGAGGACCCGAACACGTTCCCCCCGGGTCCGATGCACGCCACGATCCAGCTCGACTACTTCCCCGACGGCGGCTCGCCGGAGCCGTCGGAGATGCGGGTCGCCTGGATGCGCCAGTACAAGTAGCACTCCGCACCACGACCGCCCGCCGCCCGGCGCTCCCCACCGGACGGCGGGCGGTCGTGTGTACCGGGTCAGCCGGCCAGACCGCGCCGCGCCAGCAGCGGCGCGATCTCCGGGTCACGGCCGCGGAACGCGCGGTAGGCCTCCATCGCGTCCACGGCACCGCCGCGGGACAGCACCTCGCGGCGGAACCGGTCGCCGTTCTCCCGGCGCAGGCCGCCGTGCTCGCCGAACCAGGCGACGGTGTCGGCGTCGAGCACCTCGGCCCAGATGTAGGAGTAGTACGCCGCCGCGTACCCGCTGCCGCCGAACACGTGGTTGAAGTAGGTGCTGCGGTAGCGCGGCGGGACCAGCGGGTGCGCGGCCCCGGCCGCCTCCAGCGCCTGC
Source organism: Pseudonocardia sp. TMWB2A (assembly GCF_017312135.1). NCBI lineage: Bacteria > Bacillati > Actinomycetota > Actinomycetes > Pseudonocardiales > Pseudonocardiaceae > Pseudonocardia > Pseudonocardia sp. TMWB2A. Next base: position 2,753,784 of record NZ_QKQY01000002.1, on the reverse strand, counting down.
TGCTCGAACGCGAGCACGTCGGTGATCCCGGCGGCCTCGGCCGGGGACAGCCGGTGCCACGCCTGGTCCAGCAGCGACGCGGCCAGGTACTCCGTCGTCGCGAAGCCCTCGCCGTACCCGCGGGCGGACTGCGACGCGGCCAGCAGCTCGTCGGGCAGCGGCTCGCCGGTCACGTGGTGGCGGGCGAACGAGGTGAGGACCTGCGGGTCCTCCAGCCACATCTCGTTGACCTGGCTGGGGAACTCGACGAAGTCGCGCGGCACCGACGTCCCGGAGAACGTCGGGTACTCCACCTCGGAGAACAGCCCGTGCAGGGCGTGCCCGAACTCGTGGAACAGCGTGCGGACCTCGTCGAGGGTGAGCAGCGCGGGCTCCCCGGCCGGAGGCTTGTTCAGGTTCAGCGTGTTCAGCACGACCGGCCGCGTCTCGAGCAGCGACGACTGGTCGACCAGCGAGTTCATCCACGCCCCGCCGCGCTTCGACGGCCGCGCCCACAGGTCGGCGCCGAACAGCCCGAGCGGCTCGCCGTCGCTGTCACGGACCTCCCACCAGCGCACGTCCGGGTGGTAGGCGGGCAGGTCGGTGCGCTCGGTGAAGGTGATCCCGTACAGCCCGGACGCGGCGCGGAACACGCCGTCGGTGATCACCCGGTCGAGCTCCAGGTACGGGCGCAGCGCGGCGTCGTCGACGGCGTAGCGCTCGCGGCGCACCCGCTCCGCCTCGAACGCCCAGTCCCACGGCTCCAGGTCGCCCTCGACACCGCCGGCCAGCTCCGCGGCCTCCCGGTCGGCGTTGGCGACGGCGGCGGGGACCAGCGACTCCAGCATCGCGACGGCGGCCTCCGCCGTCCCCGCGGTCGCGTCGTCGATCACGTACGACGCGTGGTCGGGGTACCCGAGCTGCGCGGCCCGCTCGGCGCGCAGCCGCACGATCGCGAGGACGGTGTCACGGGTGTCGTGCTCGCCGCCCTGCCCGCGCCCGGTGGACGCACGGAACAGCTCCTCGCGCAGCGACCGGTCGGTGAGCACCGCGAGTGCGGGCTGCGCGGTCGGTAGGACCAGGGTGATCAGCCAGCCGTCGTCGTGGCCGCGTTCGGCCGCGGCGGTCGCGGCGGCGGCGACCGCGTCGTCGGACAGGCCACCGAGCCGGTCGCGGTCGGTGACGTGCACGGCCGCGGCGTTCGCCCCGGCCAGCAGCGCCGCACCGAACCGGGTGGTGAGCCCGGACAGCTCCGCGTTCAGCTCCCGCAGCCGGGCCTGCTCGTCGGGGCCGAGCCGGGCCCCGGCACGCACCATGTCGCGGTGGTGGCGCTCGAGCAGCCGCAGCGACTCGGCGTCGAGACCGAGGTCGTGGCGACGGGCGTACAGCGCGTCGATCCGGGCGAACAGGCCCGGGTCCAGCGCGATCGCGTCGGCGTGGGCGGCGAGCATCGGCGCGACCTGCGCCTCGATCTCGCGCACCGCGGGCGAGGAGTCCGCCGAGACGCGCGTGTAGAACAGCCGCGCCACCCGGTCCAGCGTGGCACCGGAGCGCTCCAGGGCGACGACGGTGTCGTCGAAGGTCGGCCCGCCCTCCCCCGCGACGATCGCCGCCACCTCGGCGCGCTGCTCGGCCGTCCCGGCCTCGAACGCGGGCAGGTAGTGCTCGTCGGTGATCCGGGAGGTGTCGGGCAGCCCCCACGGCAGCGCGCTCGGGGCGAGGAACGGGTTGCTCATGGGCCCGACCCTACGGCCGGGGACCGTCAGGAACCGGCCAGTTCACGGCGCATCGCGAGCCGCGGCCACACGTCGAGACCGCGCGCGGCCTCGTGCTCCCGGATCGCGCGCAGCCCCGGGCCGGGCGCGATCAGCTCACGGAAGCCGAGCCGCACCCAGTGCGGGCCGTTCCACGGCACGTCCCGGTAGGTGGTGAGGGTCAGCGCGGGCAGCCCGCGGTCACGGGCCCAGCCGGCGAGGTGCTCGACCAGGCCCTCCCCGATCCGCCGTCCGCGCTGCGACGGCAGCACCGACACCTGCTCGACGTGCGCACAGCCGTCGACGAGGTCGGCGATCAGGTACCCGACGAGCCCGGCGCCTGCGCTCCTCTCGTCCACCCACGCCCGCCCCGCCACGACGTACGCGGCCAGCACCGCGGCCGGTGGCGGCTCCTCGTCGGCGACGACGTCGAGCCCGATCTCCCGGAACGGCTCGCCCGCGGCGCGCTCGATCTCACGCAGGGCGGGGACGTCGGCGACGCGGGCGGGACGGATCACACCGCGGGATCCTCCACCACCGCGCGGATGCGTTCCAGGGTCGTCCGCATCCCCTCGCGGTTGGTGCGCCCGCGGGCCCACCCCAGCAGTGCCCAGTAGAGCCGGGTGCCGGCCGAGGGCTCCAGCCGGAAGGACTCGGTGACGTCGGTGCCGTCGGTACCGTCCGGAGCGGCGGCCGGGGTGAAGCGGTAGTGCCAGTGGTTGATCGGCCGCCCGGCCACGAGCACGACGAAGCCGAACTCCGAGCCCGGCTCGCAGGCGGTGATCCGGCACTCCGACCAGTAGGTCGGGCCGCGTCCGTTGCGGACGACCTTGCCGCGGAACCGGACACCGACGGCCGGGCCGGTCGCGCCGCCCAGCCACTCGGCGTCGACGGTCTCGGGTGAGAACCGGCCGGTGTTGCGGATGTCGGAGACCAGCTCCCAGATCCGCTCGGCCGGCGCCGCCATGTGGACGGTGACCTCGTCATGCACGGTGTTCCCCCTCGATGCCGCACACCAGGTCGGCGGCGCGCTCCCCGATCATGATCGCGGTCGCGGCCGGTCCGCGCCGCGGCGCGCGGGGCAGGACCGAGGTGTCCGCCACCCGGAGCCCGGTCAGGCCGTGCACCCGCAGGCCGGCGTCGACGACGGCGTCCGGCCCGGTGCCCATCGCGGCGCTGCCGGACAGGTGCACCGAGGTCGTCAGGTGGTCGCGGATCCAGCCGTCGAGCCGGGTGTCGTTGCCGAGCTCCCAGCCGGCGGGGCCGCCGTCGTCGGGGCCCGCGCGGTCCCAGCCCGCGGCGCGCAGGATCTCCGCGGCGATCCGCACCGCGGCCCGCATCCGGTGCCGGTCGGAGGTGGTGCGGAGGTAGCGGAAGTCCAGCCGGGGCGGGTCGTCGTGGTCCGGGGAGGTGATGGCGAGCATCCCGAGGCTGTCCGGGCGCTGCACCGCGCACATCAGGTGCGCCGGCCCGCCGGGTGCGAACGGGTGCGCGAACAGCAGGATCTCCAGGTCACCGGCCGGGTCGGTCCCGGAGTCGAGGTTGAGCGCGGCCTGCGCGGCGACGGCGTCGGCGGGCGGGTCCGGCAGCCCGCTGCGCAACGGCAGGAACACCGCGGGGTGGTCCGACCAGCCACGCCCGACCCCGGGCAGCTCGTGCGCCACTGCGACGCCCGCGGCCCGCAGGGTGTCCTCCGGCCCGATCCCGGAGCGCTGCAGCAGCGCCGGGGTCCCGACCGCGCCCGCGGTCACGACGGTCTCGGCCGCGTGCAGGGTGCGCCCGCCGACGCGCACGCCGATGACCCGGTCGCCGTCGAGCACCAGGGTCTCGACCGGGGTCCCGCCGAACACGGTCAGCGCGTCCTTCCACTCCGCGTTCCCCCACGGCGGCGGCAGGTAGGCGGTGGCGGCGCTGACCCGGCGCCCGTCGACGGCGTTGGTCGGGATCGGACCCGCACCGGGTGGGCCACCGGCGTTCTTGTCCGGCTCCTCGGGGTAGCCGAGCGCGAGGCAGGCGGCCAGGAACGGGTCGGTCGTCGCGGCCCGCAGCCGGCCCGAGGGCCGCGAGATGCGCAGCGGACCGGCGTCGCCGTGCCGGTCGGAGGTGCAGAAGTCGAGGTCGCGCTCCAGCCGCCGGTAGAACGGCAGGACGTCGTCGTAGGACCAGCCCGGGACGCCCCAGTCCGCGAAGTCGGCCGGGACGGCCCGCACGAAGTAGCCGCCGTTGATCGCGCCGGAACCGCCCAGTACGCGTCCACGCGGCACGGTGCACTCCCGGCCCTGGCACAGCGTCGCCCGGTAGGCCCAGTTCAGGACGTGGCCGGGGGCGGTCGCGGCGAGCGAGGCGATCGGCGTCGAGTCCGGTGGGACGACGACGTCACCCGCCTCGACCAGCGCCGTCCGCAGCCCGCGCCCGGCGAGCCTGCCCGCGAGCGTGCACCCGGCGGACCCGGCACCCACCACCACCACGTCGAAGCTCTCGGTCATTGCTGCCAGGATGCCCCACGTGACCGACGCTGCACGTGACCTCGCCTCGTTCCTCACCGCGAGCCCGTCGCCGTACCACGCGGTGGCCGAGGCCGTCCGCCGGTTGTCCGCGGCGGGCTTCACCGAGCAGCGCGAGGACGAGCCGTGGGCCGACGGTCCCGGCGGCCGCTACCTGGTCCGCGACGGCACGGTCCTGGCCTGGTGGCAGCCCGCGTCCGGTCCGGGCGCCCCGCTGCGGATCTTCGCCGCGCACACCGACTCGCCCGGGTTCAAGGTCAAGCCGAACCCCGACGGCGGCGTGGCCGGGTGGCGCCAGGTCGGGGTGGAGGTCTACGGCGGTGCGCTGTGGAACTCGTGGCTGGACCGCGACCTCGGCCTGGCCGGGCGCCTCGCGCTCTACGACGGCCGGGTCGTCCCGGTCCGGGTGGACCGGCCGCTGCTGCGCATCCCGCAGCTGGCGATCCACCTCGACCGCGGCGTGAACCAGGGCCTGACCCTGGACCCGCAGCGGCACCTGCTCCCCATCTGGGGCCTCGGCGACCCGGACGGCGGCGACCTGGTGGAGTTCCTCGCCGTGCGCGTCGGCGAGGACCCCGAGGACGTCGCGGCGCACGACCTGTTCACCTACGACCTGACCCCGCCGGCCACCCTCGGTCGCGACGACGAGCTGCTCGCCGCCCCGCGGCTGGACAACCTGGCCTCGGTGCACGCCGGGATCAGCGCGCTGCTCACCGCCGTCGAGCGCGACCCGGGCACCGTCCCGGTGTTCGTCGGGTTCGACCACGAGGAGATCGGCTCGGCCAGCGCGACCGGCGCCGCCGGGCCGCTGCTGGAGACGGTGCTGACCCGGCTGGCCGGCGGGTTCGACGAGCGGCACGCGGTGTTCTCCCGGTCGCGCTGCCTGTCGGTGGACGTCACGCACGCCGCGCACCCCAACCACCTGGACAAGCACGACCCGGACCACCTGTCGGTGCCGAACCGGGGGCCGTCGCTGAAGGTCAACGCGGTGCAGCGCTACGCCACCGACGCGCCGGGCGCGGCCGCCTGGAAGCGGGCCTGCCGCACCGCGGACGTGCCGAACCAGGTGTTCGTCTCGAAGAACACGGTGCCGTGCGGGTCCACCGTCGGGCCGATCATGGCGACCCGGCTGGGCATCCGGACGGTCGACGTCGGCATCCCGGTGCTGTCGATGCACTCGGCGCGCGAGCTGTGCGGGGTGCACGACCCGGGCCTGCTGGCCCGGGCGGGTGTGGAGTTCCTGACCGACGCCGGCTGAGGCCCGCGGTCAGCGCAGCACGGGCTGCCCCGGCATGTAGGTGTCGCTGTCCACGATCCGCGACCCCAGCGGCAGCAGCGAGACCGGGATGAGCTTCAGGTTCGCCCAGGCCAGCGGCAGCCCGATGATCGTGACGGCGAGCGCGAGGGCGGTGGCGATGTGCCCGATCACCAGCCACCAGCCGAACAGCACGATCCACAGCACGTTGCCGATGGTCGACGCGGCCCCCGCGGTGGGGAGGCGCACGACGTCGCGGCCGAACGGCCACAGCGCGTAGAGCCCGATCCGGAACGAGGCGATGCCGAACGGGATGGTCACGACCAGCACGCAGGCGACGATCCCGGCGGCCGTGTAGGCGAGGAACAGCCAGAAGCCGGAGAGGACCAGCCAGACCACGTTCAGGATGAGGCGGAGCATGGTTCCAGCATGCCCGAGCCGGCCGGTTCCCCCTCCGGGATGTCCCGGAGGCCGACCCCGGGTCCGGTGATCGACGTGCGCTCCCGCTCCGCGCGGGGTGTCCTGGAGCACATGGTGGATCACGGTCTGTTCGGCCCCCGCTCGGTGACCTGGCGGGTGCACCTCGAACCCGTGATGTGGGTCGCCGGGATGCGCGCGCTGCTGCTGCAGTCGCTGGACCCGCGGGTGATGCGCGGGACGTACCAGAACTCGGCGCTGTTCGACCCGAAGAAGTCCTACGCACGGTTCCAGCGGACCGTCGAGTTCGTCGGAACCCGCACGTTCGGACCGCTGGCCGACGTCGACCGGGCCGGCGCCCGCGTCCGGCGACTGCACGCCGGGCTGCGCGGGCACGACCCCGACAGCGGGGAGAGCTACCGGATCGACGCCCCGGAGGGCCTGCTCTGGGTGCACGCCGCGGAGATCGAGTCCTACCTGGACGTCGCCCGCCGGTCGGGCCTGCTCGACGACGACGCGGCGGACGCCTACGTCGCCGAGAGCGTCCGGGCCGCCGAGGTGGTCGGCATCGACCCGGCGACCGTGCCGTCGTCGGTGGCCGAGATGGCCGAGTACATGGCCGCGGTGCGCCCCCGGCTGCGGATGACCGACGAGGCCCGCCGCGCGGCCGGGAACCTGTTCGCCCCGCAGGGCGCGGCGCCGCTGCAGGTGCGGCTCGGGATCGCGGGCCTGTCCACCCTCGCCCTGGCCACGCTGCCGCGCTGGGCCCGGCGCCTCTACGGGCTGCCCGGCCTGCCGACGACCGACTGGTCCACGACGCTCACGCTGCGCGGGCTCCGCACCGCCACCGGGGTGCTGCCGGCCGTGCCGGGGCCGCCGGAGATCGAGGAGGCGCGACGGCTGGTGCGGAGCAGCCGTGCGGCCGCGGAATCCGGGTGACCGACGGTCCCTCGTCCCGCCCGGCCGGGTGAGCAGGACGGCGTCGCGTTCCGCGGAACGCGGCCGACCCCGCAGGACGACGGCCCGTCCGGGGCCCACCGCAGCTCGCTCACCCTCACGTTCGACCCGTGATCTCCTCGACGACGCTCTCCCCGGTGCCCGGCCGCGACTCCCAGGCCCAGGTCTCATAGGAACGCAGCCGGCCGTCGTCGAGGACCTCGAGGCGGGCCTCGCAGCGACCCGAGCTGGAGGTTCCGTCGGTGGAGACGTGCACGTAGCGGAAGCGCAGGACGTCGCCGTCGCGGGTACCGGCCAGCCGGCCCAGCCGGACGGCGCCACCGGCGTACTCGGCCCAGATCAGGCCGTCGGCCTCGTGGTAGTCGAAGACGGTGGTCCGCCCGACCTCACCGTCCCCGGAGTTGCTCACGCCGGCGAACCGGCGGCCGTCCACGCTGGGTGCGCTGCTCACCCGGACACCCTGTCACGGAGGATGACGACCGTGGAGTTCCCCGAGACGCGTCGTACGCCGCTGGTCCGGACGTGCACCGACACCGGCGAGGGCCTGTGGAACGAGCTGCTCGGGATCCTGCTGGCGACCGGCACGTCGTTCGACGTCGTCATGGAGGACATGTTCACCGACTGGTCGGTGGAGCGGGTGGTGACGTTCGCGCTGGAGGACGGGCTGCCCGTGCGGCACCCGTTGCTGCTCGTCGTCGACGAGCGGGCACTGGCCGACCACGACTTCCCGGTCGTCGTCGCCGACCTGCGGGGTGAGCCGGGTCGGACGTTCCGGATCGCCGCCGCGGTGCTCTCCGGCTTCCCGTCGCCCCGCGCCGGGTTCGCCGACCACGCCGACCACGCGGAGCTGCAGCCCGACCGGACGTTCCGCGGGTTCTGCTGAGGGCGCGTTCCGCGGAACGCGGCCGGGCGGTCTCAGACGCCGGTGCTCCCGTCGATCCGCTCGCGGACCAGGTCGGCGTGCCCGACGTGGCGGGCGTACTCGGCGATGACGTGGGTGAGGATCCAGACCACCGACACCGCGTTCCCACCGAGGGAACCGGTGCCGTCCGGCCCGGCCGCCTCGACGACCTCGCGGGCCCGGCCGACCTCCTCCTCCCAGGCGGCGCGGGCCTCGACGATGCCCGCGCTCCCGAGCTCGAACCCGCCGTCGTGGCCGGTCCCGGGCTCGCGCGGGTGCAGCGGCGGCACGTCCTCGCCGCCCAGGACCTGCCGGAACCAGTTCCGTTCGACGGCGGCCAGGTGCTGCACCAGGCCCAGCAACGTCAGCGACGACGGCGGCACCGACGCCGTCCGCAGCTGCTCGTCGGTCAGGTCGTCGCACTTCCCGACCAGGGTGGCGCGGTAGAAGTCGAGCCAGGCCGTGAGCGTGGTGAGGGCGTCGGCCTGCATCGGGGGGTGTGCGCGGTCGGTCATGCCCGTGATCGTGACAGCGGGGTCCGACATCTTCCGCTCCCGGCCGGGCGGTGGTGCACTGCGGTCGTGACCGACACTCCGCCGACCGTGGTGCGCAGCAGCCGGGAGATCGACGCCGCGCCCGAAACGATCTTCGAACTGATCGCCGACCCCGCCCGCCAGCCCGAGTGGGACGGCAACGACAACCTCGCCGAGGCCGCCCCCGGCCAGCGGGTCCGCGCCGTCGGCGACGTCTTCTCGATGCTGCTGACGCAGGGCACCGTGCGGGAGAACCGGGTCGTCGAGTTCACCGAGGGACGCCTGGTGGCCTGGCTGCCGTCGGTGCCGGACAGCCCGCCGCCGGGGCACCTGTGGCGGTGGGAGCTGGAGCCGCTCAACGCCGGCCGGACCCGTGTGACCTGCACCTACGACTGGAGCGGGCTCGACCCGGAGGACACGTTCCGGCAGAAGCGGGCCCGCGACACCACCGCCGACCGGCTGCGCGCGTCGCTCGACCGGCTCGCCGTAGCCGCCGAGAAGATGTGATCCGCGACACTTCCGGCGGACGAACGATCATGGAAAGGTGCTGACCTGGCGGCATGGATGCCGAGCAGGTGATCACCGTTCTGGCCGGGTTCCCCGGCACACGGATCGTCGAGGGCAACGGGGACGCGTTCGCGATCCACGACCCGGACCACGACTACGAGCAGCGCCCCCGGCAGGGCTGGGCGACCGTGGTGCGGTCCGACGTGAACGACACCGCGTCCGACCTCGACCGCCCGGGAGCGTTCCGGCTCAACATGGGGCTGCCCACCGCGCGCTACCGGGAGCTGTTCCCGACCGATCCGGGCATCGACCCGGCGACCCGTGACGTGCTGTTCCCGCACCCCGTCTACGCCGCCCACCACTGGGTGGCGGTGGTGGAGCCGGAGACGACCTGGCCGCGGGTGCGGGAGCTGCTCGACGACGCGTACGACTTCGCCGTCCGCAAGCACGGGAACGCGGTCCGGCGGAGAGCCTAGGCTGAGCTGGTGAAACGCCGGTTGATCACGATGCGTGTCGCCCAGGACGATCTCGCGCTGTCGCCCGGCAGAGCCACTGAGCTGGAGCTGGGCGACCCGCTCGACTCGTTCGGCCAGGAGTGGCTGATGGCATCGCACACGGTGACCCTGCTCGACGACGGGACGGCGCTGCTGACCTTCGTGCTGGAGCGGCGAGGCTGGTAGTGCGAGCGGAATGATCGGCGCGTGGACGACACCCCCCGGCTGCACCCGCTGCTGTCCCGGCGCTTCAGCCCGCTCCTGTTCGACGAGGACCACCAGGTGTCCGACGACGAGGTGGCGCTATTGATCGAGGCCGCCCGCTGGGCCCCGTCCGCCGGGAACTCGCAGCCCTGGTCCTTCGTCGCCGGACGCCGCGGCGACGACACGCACCGCCGCATCGTCCGGCACGTACTCGGAGCCTCGCGCGACTGGGCACCGACGGCGGCGGTCCTCGTCGTCAACCTCTGTCACGTTCTCGTCGAGGAGACCGACTGGGAGTACTCGGAGTTCGCGCTCTACGACCTGGGCCAGGCCGTGGCCCACATGACGGTCCAGGCCGCGGCGCTCGGGTTGGCGACCCGCCAGTTCCGGGCGTTCGACCGGGACGGCCTCGCAGCTGAGTTCGACGTGCCCGGGCACTGGCAGGTCACGACCGTGTCGGCGTTCGGGCGCGGTGCCGGCCGACGACCGGAGCGGGAACGTCGCGCGAGCGCGGAACTGCGGTGGAGCGACCGTCATCTCAGGATCGAGCCCCGTGGCTAACCTCCGGGAACGCCGTAGTAGACGACGACTGTGCGTTCGCGGTCTTGATCACCCTGGACAGGATGATCGCTCCCTCATGCGTCAGTCCACCCCCGGCGCGGTGCGGGATAGTGGTCAACAGACCCGCTTTCCGGGCCGCGACCAAGTGCGCTTTGACGGTGCCGGGAGACCGACCCGTGAGTTCTGCCAGGACTCCGCTGGGGTTGTGAACGTTCGTGGTGCACGAGTACGCCATGGCCAACACCGACAGGTACTCCGGAGTCGAGGGGCCGAACGCGGCTGCCGCGTACTTCAGGAGGACGTGGGCCCGCTCCTGCTGATCGCTCGGTTCCGTCGGCGGAGTGAAGACGACCTGACGGAGCACGGTGGAGCTGATCCCCCCGGCCGTGGCGTACCAGTCGGCTCCCTCCGCAGGCTCGATCACCAATCGCGCCGGCCCACGGCTACTGACCTGGTCGTCGTACATCGCTGTGATCGACCATCCGTCGACCACCTGGTTCGTCTTCCGTGTGCCCACGCGCACAATATACACGGCTTGACTTGCCGTATCGGCCTAACGGATTGACATACCGTGTTAATACGAGAGTGCCCCGAGAGACAGGGCATGAGCCAGGGGGTGACCGGACCGCTGCTGAGGTTCAGGACGAGGTCACCCGCTGTCGGAGCGACGGCCGGACACCGTACGACACACCGGAGTCCGAGCCCTGGTCCGCGAGCACCGGGCAATGGGGCAGAGGCCTGGCGCATCAGATGCTCCGTCGTCGACCGTGCGGAAGCAGTCGCAGAGCGGTCGAGTGAGCACGGTCCTACCGGGACCGGCGGAGAGCACGCCTGTAGGCGGTCGTCATCCCGGGTCCGGTGGAACCGCCGAGTGCCACTATGCGGACCGAACCAGGCCCGTGACCTGGCGGTCTGGCGGAAGCGGGGGGATTCGAACCCCCGGTCCTTTCGGACGCCCGCTTTCAAGGCGGGTGCATTCGGCCGCTCTGCCACGCTTCCGCACGGGAGGGTAACGGGACCGCTCAGCGCTCCGCGCGGTAGTAGGTGACCGGCCCCATCCTGGTCGTCCCGTGCCCGACCACCGTCGCGCCGGTGAATCCCGCGGCCGTGAGCAGCTCCGGCACCGGCTGCGCCCCGTGCCCGTGCCCGTGCCCGTGTCCGTGCCCGTGGCCGTGACCGCCGTGACCGCCGTGACCGCCGTGACCGCCGTGACCGTGGTCGCCGTGACCGCCGTGCCGGGAGCGGCGGTGGGCCGGGTCGAGGCGGGCCAGCAGCGACAGCGCCTTGTTCACGGTGCGCATCCGTCCGCCGGTGCGCGGGTCGTGGTCGAGGTCGACCAGGTGCAGGCTCCCGCCCGGCGCCAGGACGCGGTGCGCCTCCCGCAGCGCCGCGACCTGGGCGTCGGCGGCGATGTGGTGCAGCATCAGCGAGGAGAGGACCCGGTCGACGCTGCCGTCGTCGAGGGGCAGGTCCTCGGCCACACCGACCTGCAGCTCCAGCTCGACGCCGGCCTCGGCGGCCTTGCGGCGGGCCATGGCGACCGCCTCCGGGTCGGGGTCGACGCCGCGCACGGTGGCCGTCGGCACGGCCTCCTTGGCGCGCAGCAGGACGTTCCCGGTCCCGCAGCCGATCTCCAGCACGCGGTCCCGCGAGCCGATGCCGGCCTGGGCCAGCAGCCGCCAGTACATCGGGACGGCGCCACTGAGCCGGGCCACGGTGTCGTAGCCGGGCAGCAGCCGCGAGCTGACGAGCGCGGGCGTGTGGGCGTGCGTGGTCATCGGATCCCCTCGGACGAACTTCGTGTTCTCCATCGACTCTCCCTGGCCTCCGAGCAGGTAACAAGGCACTATCCGTGGCCGTGATGGGACGAAGTTCGGACATCCCGCTGATCGGCTTCGCACACACGCCGGTACCGATCGCGGCGTACCGCGTCGACGGGCCGGTGCAGCTCCCGCGGGTGCAGGGGCCGCACGCGCACGACTTCCTCACCCTCGTGCACGTCGTGCGCGGCACCTGCACCTACCAGGTCGACGGGCAGGTCTGGCGGCTCGCCGAGGGCGATGCGTTCGTCATCGCACCCGGAGCCGTGGTCGACCACGCCGCGGAGACCTCGGCGCCACCCGGCGAGCTGTGGTCGGTCGTCTTCCCCGCGGAGGCGGTCGCACCCGCGTCCTGGCAGGACCATCCGCTGCTCGCACCGTTCGTCGGGCGCCACCGTGGTGGCGGGCAGCGGATCGGCGTCCCACCGGCGGACCGGGCGACCTGGCGGGCCCGCCTCGTCGACCTCGACGACGAGCTGACCCGCCGCCGCGACGGTCACGCCGAGGCCGCCCGCGCCCACCTCACCCTGCTGCTGGTGGCGCTCGGCCGGCTCGTCGACGACGTACCCGCCGAGTCGGGCGACCCGCTGCTCGCGGCGGTGTTCGCCGTCGTCGAGGAGCGGTTCGCCGGGCAGCTGTCGCTGCGCGACGTCGCCGCGGCCGTCGGGCTCACCCCCGGGCACCTGACGACCGTCGTCCGGCGCGGGACCGGGCGGACCGTCCAGCAGTGGATCACCGAGCGCCGGATGCGGGAGGCACGGCGGCTGCTCGCCTCCACCGACCTCCCGGTCGCCGAGGTGGGCGCCCGGGTCGGCTACCCCGACCCCGGCTACTTCGCCCGCCGCTTCCGGGCCGCGCACGGCGTCAGCGCCGCGACCTGGCGGGCCGGCTCAGGGACCCCCTGACGGGTGGCGGGGGACGTCCGCGCCGGTGCGGTCCGGCGCGGTGTGGTGGGATTCCCCCGGTCTCATCTCGGGAGGACGACGTGCGGTTCGACGAGAACGCCCGGCTCGACACGTCCGGCGTGGACGACCTGCGCGGATCCGGCGGTGGCCGGGGCGGCGGGGTCGGCGGCCGGGTGGCAGGCGCGGGCGGCGGCCTGGGCCTCGTCGGCGTCATCCTGTACCTGCTGCTGTCGAACTTCGCGGGCGTCGACATGTCCGGCATGGGCGCGGGCGGCGGCTACCCGGGGCTCGACCAGGTCGGCTCCGGCCAGACCGCGGACAACTCGTCGCTGCAGCAGAACTGCGCCACCGGCGCCTCGGCGAACACCTCGACGGACTGCCGCGTCGTCGCCGTCGTCAACTCCCTCGACGACTTCTGGGCCACCCAGTTCTCCTCCGGCTTCACGAAACCCCGGACGAACTTCTTCTCCGGTGGGGTGAGCACCGACGGCTGCGGCTCGGCGTCGTCGGACAGCGGGCCGTTCTACTGCCCGGCCGACTCCGAGATCTACATCGACCTCACCTTCTTCCAGGAGCTGCAGACCCGCTTCGGCGCGCAGGGCGGACCGTTCTCGCAGGCCTACGTGATGGCCCACGAGTACGGCCACCACATCCAGAACCTGCTCGGCACCAACCGCAAGGCCGGCAACGACACCGGCCCCACCTCCGGCTCGGTGCGTCTGGAGCTTCAGGCCGACTGCTACGCGGGCGTCTGGACGAACCACGCGACGACGACGCCCGGCCCGTCGGGGCGGCCGCTGATCAGCGAGCTGAACCAGTCCGACATCGACGCCGCCCTCGACACCGCGTCCCGGATCGGCGACGACTACATCCAGTCCAACCTGGGTGGCGGCCGGGTCGACGAGTCGCAGTTCTCCCACGGCAGCTCCGCGCAGCGCGAGAAGTGGTTCACCACCGGCCTGCAGAGCGGCAACCCCGACTCCTGCGACACCTTCGCCGCGCGCAGCCTCGGCTAGGGCCGCAGCCGCCCGAGCTGGTGGTCCAGCACGGCGAGCGCACCGGCACCGTCGGCGTCGCCGAGCAGGACGGACTCCGCGAGGCCACCGGCCAGCGCGAGCAGCACGGTCGCCTCCCGGGCCGGGTCGAGCCCGGTGAGCTCACCGGCGTCGCGGGCCGCGGTGAGCCGCTCGGCGACGGCCGTGTGGACCAGGCGGTTGCCCGTCCGGTAGGTCTCACGCAGCCGGTCGTCGCCGAGCGCCCGGATGAGGAAGGCGGAGCCGACGCGGGCATCGGTGCGGGCGTCGTCGTCGAGCGGGAGCAGCGCGGTAAGCAGGGCGCGGACCTCCCCCAGCGGCGACGACGGCGCGGCCGCCGCCATCCGGGCGCGCACCCGTCCGTCCACCCGCAGCTGCAGCTGCTGCGCGGCGAAGTCCAGCAGCTCGTCGCGCGAGGCGAAGTAGTGCTGGACCCGGCCCTTCGAGACCCCCGCCTCCTCCGCGACCCGGGCCAGGCTGACCGCCTCCAGCCCCTCGGCCGCGGCGACCCGCCACAGCGCCTCCGCGATCTCCCCACGGCGCTGCCCGTGGTCGACCACCCTCGGCATCTCCACCTCGTTCCGGTCCGATCGGCTTGCAAAAAGCTCCGTCCGCTTTTACAGTCCGATCGTATCGCGAAACGGGGGGACGATGCGCACCGGACACTTCACCGACACCGCGGCCCGGGACCGCTTCCGCGCGCTCCACGACGACGCGGTCGCCGCCCTGGGGCCGACGAGCAGCCGTGACATCACCACCACGCACGGCGTCGTCCGCGTCCTGACCTGCGACGGGCCACCCGGGACACCGTTCGTCCTGCTGCCCGGGGCGGGCTCGCCGGGGGTGGGCTGGGCGCCGAACGTGCCCGCGCTGCGCCGCCGGGCGACCGTGCACCTCGTCGACCCGCTCGGCGGCCCCGGGGCGAGCACCCAGGACGTGCCGCTCCGGTCGGTCGGCGACCAGGTCCGCTGGCTGCGCGGGGTGCTCGACGCGCTCGGCCCGTGCCACCTCGTCGGGACCTCGATGGGTGGGCGTCTGGCGTTCGAGGTCGCCCGCCGCTCCCCGGCCGGGATCCGCACGCTCACCCTGCTCGACCCGGCCCTGACCTTCACACGCATCCCGGCCGGCACGGTGGCCGCCTCGCTCGGTGCGCTGCCGGGTGCCCCGTCGTGGCTGCGCCGCCGGTTCGTCGCCCGGCTGGGTGGCGGCGCCGACGTCGCCGACGACCCGGTCGCCCGGCTGATCGAGGCGGGCCTGTCCGGCTACGCCTCCGCGGTCCCGCTGCCACCGCTGCCCAGCGCCCGGGACGTGGCAGCGGTCGGGGTCCGCAGCCTGGTGCTGCTCGGCGGGCGCAGCACGATGCTCGACGCCGGCCGGGCCCGTGCGCAGGCCGCGCTGTTGCCGCGCGGCACCGTCGAGGTGTGGCCGGACGCCACGCACGCGCTGCCCGGCGAGTTCCCGGAGCGCGTCGCCGAGCGGCTGTCGTCGCTGGTGGCGGCGTCGTGAGGCGCCGGGAGCTCGTGACCACCGTCGTCGGCGACGTCGTGGCGCCGCTGGTGCTGTTCTACGGCCTGCGGGCGGTCGGCGTCGCGGCCGGGCCGGCGCTGCTCGCCGGGGCCGCGGTCCCGGCGGCACGGGCGCTGTGGGGGCTCGTGCGGCACCGGCGCGTCGAGTGGTTCGCGGTGCTCGTGCTCGTCCTGTGCGTGGCGAGCGCGACGACCGCGCTGCTCGGCGGCGGCGACCGCGTCCTGCTCGCCCGCGAGGCCCTGGTGACCGCGGCCCTGGGCGTGGTGATGCTCGCGAGCGTGCCCTCGGCCCGGCCGGTGCTGTTCACGATCGGCAGGCTCACGCTCACCGAGGCCGGCCACAGCCCCGACGACTGGGACCGCCGCTGGGCCTCCTCCGCGCGGTTCCGCGGGATCTGGCGGTGGCTGACGGCCGGCTGGGCCACGGGCCTGTTCCTCGACGCCGCGCTGCGGGTGCTGATCGCGTACACGTTGCCGGTCGACGTGGTGCCCGCGGTGCACGCCGTGCAGTGGTTCGCCGTGCTGGCGGTGCTGCTCGTCGGCGGGCAGGTGTGGCTGCGACTGCCCCGCCACCGCGAGCTGATCTTCAGCTGACCGGCGGGTCGGCAGCGAGGAACCCCGCCAGGTCGGCGGTGTACCCGTCGACGCCGAGCCGCCACCCGGGCCGCACGAACGCCTCCCGCGTGAGCAGCACCCGGTACTCGGTGACCCGGGCGTCGCCGTGGTCGATCGTGGCGGTGCCGTCGTCGCGGTACCCGAGCCGGGCCGACACGGCCGCGGACCTCGGGTTGCCCTCGACGTACTCCGAGCGCGCCGCCAGCGCGCCGAGATGGTCGAAGGCGAAGGCCAGCACCGCGGCCCGCATCTCGGTGCCGTAGCCGCGCCCCTGCGCCCGTCGCACCAGGTACGAGCCGGTCGCGACCTCGCGACGCACGCCGAACCGGTCCCCCACGACGTCCTGCAGGCCGACCACCCGGCCCTCGGCGCGCACGACGAACTGCAGCGTCCACCAGTCCGGTGACGCCTTCGCGCGGTTCGACCAGACGTACTGCGCGATCCCGCGCCCCAGGTGCCGCGGGTCGGCGCGGGTCCACGGGACGCGGAACGGCATCTCCGACGACGGGTGGATCCCGCTCTCGTGCACGGCCGCGACCAGCTCCCGGACCGACGCGTCGTCCTCGACGCGCAGCTCCAGGCGCGGGGTCCGCAGGGTCAGCCCGGACATCGGCCACGGGTCGGGCACCGGGTCGATCGGCGCGGGGAGCACGTCCATCGGTCGACCGTGCCGGATCGCCGACGGGCGCGCCACGGAATACCGTCGGCTCCCATGTGGGCGATCACCCTGACCGAGTACGGCGGACCCGAGCAGATGACGTGGGCGGAGGTGCCCGACCCCGAGCCCGGCCCGGGCGAGGTCGTGCTCGACGTCGTCTCCTCGGCCGTCAACCGGGCCGACCTCCTGCAGGTCCAGGGGAACTACCCGGTCCCGCCCGGCGCGTCGGAGATCCTCGGCCTGGAGTGCGCGGGCCGGATCGCCGCGCTCGGTGACGGCGTGACCGGCTGGTCGGTCGGCGACGAGGTGTGCGCCCTGCTCGCCGGCGGCGGCTACGCGACGAAGGTCGCCGTCCCGGCCCCGCAGCTGCTCCCGGTCCCCGAGGGCGTCTCCCTGACCGACGCCGGCGGGCTGCCCGAGGTCGCCTGCACCGTCTGGTCGAACGTGTTCCTGGAGGGCCGGCTCGCCGAGGGCGAGACGTTCCTGGTCCAGGGCGGCTCGTCGGGCATCGGAACGCACGCGATCCAGGTCGCGAAGGCGTTCGGCGCGCGCGTCGCCGCCACCGCGGGCCACGCCGACCGGATGCGGTTCTGCCGCGACCTGGGCGCCGACATCGTCATCGACTACCACGACGACATCGCCGAGGAGCTGAAGAAGGCCACCGACGGCCACGGCGCCGACGTCATCCTCGACAACATGGGCGCCAAGGGCCTGGCGAACAACCTGTCCGCGCTGGCCCGCGACGGCCGGCTGATGATCATCGGGATGCAGGGCGGGGTGAAGGCGGAGCTCAACATCGGCGCGCTGCTGGCCAAGCGCGGCCACGTCTCGGCGATGGGCCTGCGCGGCCGCCCGGTCGACGGTCCGCACTCGAAGGCCGAGATCGTCGACGGCGTCCGGGAGAACGTCTGGCCGCTGTTCGCCGACGGCCGGGTGAAGCCGGTGATCTTCGAGCGGTTCGCGATGTCCGACGCCGCCGACGCGCACCGCAGGCTGGACGCCGGTGGTGTGACCGGCAAGCTCCTCCTCGTGAACTCCTGAGCGGGCGGGTCCAGAATGGCGGGCATGAGCGACGAGCAGGAGACCCCCGAGGACCGGGTCGTGGTGGTCGGCGCCGACGGGCGTCCGGTGGGCATGGCCTCGGTTCCGCAGGACGACGAGGGGCAGAGCCCCGCGTCGATGGTGGAGCAGCCCGCGAAGGTCATGCGGATCGGCACCATGATCAAGCAGCTGCTCGAGGAGGTGAAGGCCGCGCCGCTGGACGAGGCGTCCCGCGAGCGGCTCAAGGAGATCCACGAGAACTCCGTCAAGGAGCTCGAGGAGGGCCTCGCGCCGGAGCTGCGCGAGGAGCTGCAGCGGCTCAGCCTGCCGTTCACGGCGGACAAGATCCCGTCGGAGGGTGAGCTGCGGATCGCCCAGGCCCAGCTGGTCGGCTGGCTGGAGGGCCTGTTCCACGGCATCCAGACCGCGTTGTTCGCCCAGCAGATGGCCGCCCGTGCCCAGCTCGAGCAGATGCGTCGCGGGCTGCCCCCGGGCGTCGGCGGTGGGCCGGAGCAGGGCGGCGTCCCCGAGGGCATGGGCCGGGGAACCGGGCAGTACCTCTGACGCACGTCGACGACCTGCGGTTTCGCGGTGTCCCGGCCGGGGCCTCCCCTGCCGGGCCCGCGGACGGCGTCTGAGTACCCTCACCGGGTGGCCGTGACCGTGACCGACGAGCCGGGTGACGTCGTCGACCCGTCCGAGGTGTCGAGCCCGCGCAGCTGGCGGCGGGCCTTCGCGGACCTCGCCCAGGGCTGGCGGCAACGGCCGCTGTGGGGCTACCTCGGCTGGCAGGACATCAAGCAGCGCTACCGCCGCTCCGTCCTGGGACCGCTGTGGATCTCCATCAGCATGGGCGTCATCGCCCTCGGCCTGGGGATCCTCTACTCGGCGCTGTTCCAGATCTCGCTGGCGACGTTCCTGCCGCACGTCGCCGTCGGGCTGCTGATCTGGAACTTCGTGTCCGGCTGCATCCTCGAGGGCAGCGAGGTCTTCATCGCCAACGAGGGCCTGATCAAGTTCCTGCCCGCCCCGCTGAGCCTGCACATCTACCGGCTCGTGTGGCGGCAGACGCTGTTCTTCCTGCACAACCTGGTCGTCTGGGTCGTGCTGATGATCGTGTTCCCGCATCCGCTGGGGCTGTCGACGCTGCTGGCGATCCCGGCGTTCGTGCTGCTGGCGATCAACGGCGCCTGGGTCGCGATCCTCGCCGGGATCCTCGCGACCCGGTTCCGGGACATCCCCCCGATCATCGCCAGCGTCACCCAGCTGGTCTTCTACCTGACCCCGATCGTCTGGTCGGTCGACATCCTCAGCGACAACCCGGCCGCGCGCGAGCGCGCCCAGCTGGTCGAGCTGAACCCGGTCTTCCACTTCGTCGAGATCGTGCGCCAGCCGCTGCTCGGCCAGGAGATCGTCGGCCGGTACTGGCTGGTCACGGGCGTGATCACGATCGTCGGCTGGGCCGCGGCCCTGATCTGCCTGCGCAACTACCGCTCCCGCGTCGCGTACTGGGTGTGAACCTCTGTGACTGAACCCCGCATCCGGATCGACCGCGCCGCCGTCGACTTCCCGATCTTCGACGCCAAGACGCGGTCGCTGAAGAAGGCCGTCCTCGGCAAGGCGGGCGGCCGGATCGGCACCGACGCCAAGGTGCCGATCATCGAGGCGCTGCGCGACATCACCGTCAGCCTGGACAAGGGCGCCCGCGTCGCGCTCGTCGGGCACAACGGCGCCGGCAAGTCCACGCTGCTGCGGCTGATGGCCGGCATCTACGAGCCCACCCGCGGCCGCTCGCTGGTCCGCGGGAAGGTCGCGCCCGTCTTCGACCTCGCCGTCGGGATGGACCCGGAGATCTCCGGCTACGAGAACATCCTGATCCGCGGCCTGTTCCTGGGCATGACGCGCAAGCAGATGGAGGCGCGGATCGACGACATCGCCGCCTTCACCGAGCTGGGCGACTACCTGGAGATGCCGCTGCGGGCGTACTCGACGGGCATGCGGGTGCGGCTCGCGCTCGGCGTCGTCACCTCGATCGACCCCGAGATCCTGCTGCTCGACGAGGGCATCGGCGCCGTCGACGCGGAGTTCCTGAACAAGGCCCGCGACCGGCTCCACGAGCTCGTCGACCGCTCCGGGATCCTGGTCTTCGCCTCGCACTCCGACGAGTTCCTCGCCGACCTGTGCGACACCGCGCTGTGGATGGAGCACGGGACGATCAAGGAGTACGGCCCACTGCACGACGTCCTCGACCACTACAAGGGGCGGACCCCGTCGTGACCGGACCGCTCCCGCCCGGCTCGGTCGTCGGCGTCATCGTCACGCGGCACCGGGCCGAGCTGCTCGTCGACTCGCTCGCGGCGATGGCGAAGCAGACCCACCCGCTGGCGCACCTGATCGTCGTCGACAACGGGCCGGACCTGCCCGCGCGCGACGCCGTCGAGGCCTGCCCGCTGCCGACGACGTGGCTCCCCTCGTGGTCCAACCTCGGCGGCGCGGGCGGCTTCGCCCTGGGGATGCTGCACGCACTCGCCATGGGCGCGGACTGGATCTTCCTGGCCGACGACGACGGCCACGCCGCCGACGAGTCCACCCTCGCCACGCTGCTCGACGTCGCGTCGCGGCACGGACTCGCCGCGGTGTCACCGGTGGTCGCCGACAAGGCCGACCCGGACCGCCTCGCCTTCCCGCTGCGCCGCGGCGTCACCTGGCACCGGTCCCGCTCGGCGCTGGGCCCCGACGACCTGCTCCCCGGGATTGCCTCGTTCTTCAACGGCGCCCTCTTCCGGGCCTCCACGCTGGAGGTCATCGGGGTGCCGGACCTGCGCCTGTTCGTCCGCGGCGACGAGGTGGAGATGCACCGCCGGATGGTCCGGTCCGGGCTGCCCTTCGGCACCGCGCTGCAGGCCACCTACCTGCACCCCTACGGCTCCGACGAGTTCAAGCCGATGCTCGGGGGGCGGCTGCACGCCCAGGACCCGGGCGACGAGGTCAAGCGCTACTACACCTACCGCAACCGGGGCTACCTGATGTCCCAGCCCGGGATGCGCAGGATCGGCCTCCTGGAGCTGCCGCGGTTCGCCTGGTACTTCCTGGTCACGAAACGCGACCCCCGAGGGTTCCGCGACTGGCTCACCCTCCTGAGACAGGGCCGCCGGGAACAGTTCCACCGCGCCCCCTGACCGTCGCCCCCACAGCCCACGATCTGGCGTGGCGACCGGTGACGTCGTGCGGCGACCACCGCGGCGGGTGCCGCGGGATGTGACGGGTCGCCACGAACCTGTCCACAACCGGCAGGTTCATCCACAGGGCGGTGGGGTTGTCGGTGGCCGGTGTCGGGCGGCGGCAGTGTCGGGGGCATGGATCGCCTCGACCACCTGCCTCCGGATCCGGCCGGGCTCCTGCACCGGTCGGCGTTGCTGGGTGCGGGCCTCGCCGTCGACGAGATCGACCGCCTCGTCCGCGCCCGCGTGCTCGTCCCGGTCCGGCGGGGCTCCTACCGGCTCGGTGACGACCAACCGCGCTCGCCGGTGCAGGCCCACCTGCTCCGAGCCCGGGCCACCGCGCCGCACCTCGCTCCCGGCTCGGTCTTCGGCCATGTCACCGCGGCCCTCGTCCTCGGGCTCCCGGTCTGGAACCTGCCTCTCGACCGGGTGCACGCCGTACGGGAACGCAGCACCGGTGGCGGCCGGAACCGCCATGGCACCTCCGTGCACCGGGCTCCGCTACCGGCCGACGACGTCCGCGAGCTCGACGGCCTGCTGGTCACCTCGCCGGCCCGGACACTCGTCGACCTGGCTCGGACGGTACCCGCCGAGCAGACGCTGGTGACGGTCGATGCGGCCCTGCACCAGCACGTCCGGCCGCGACCGCGGTCCGAGCCCCGGCCGGCCGGCGCGACCACGGTCGACGAGCTGTCCGAGGTGCTCTCCCGGTTCGGCGGACGCGTCGGCACGCCCGCGGCACGGCGTGTCATCGCGCTGGCGGACGCCCGCTCCGAGAGCCCCGGTGAATCGCGTAGCCGGTTCCGGATGCACCTCGCGAGCCTCCCGGCCCCGGCGACCCAGTGGGAGGTCCCCGGTCTGCCGTTCCGCACCGACTTCGCCTGGCCGGAGCACGGAGTGGTCGGGGAGTTCGACGGCCGGGTCAAGTACGGCCGCTCGCTGCGGTCCGGTCAGGATCTCGGTGAGGTGCTCTGGGAGGAGAAGCGGCGGGAGGACCTCATCCGTTCCGCGGGCCTGACCGTCGTGCGATGGGTCTGGTCCGACCTCGCCGACGGCAGCATGGTCGCCCGCCTCGCCCACGGTCTCGGGACCACACGGCACCCCGTCACGTCGCGTGGCACCCCACGCGGCGGTCGCCGCGCGACGTGACCGGTCGCCACGCTCGATGCGGGGTCAGTTCTTGAAGATGACCCAGCGCAGCATGACGAAGTTGATCGCGGTGGCCGTACCCTGCGCGACCAGCCAGGCGAGGCTGGTGTCGTAGGTCAGCGGCGGCAGCAGGTGCAGGACCAGGGAGTTCACGCCGACGTTCACGGCGAAGGTCGTGCCGTAGAGGGCCACGAAGCCGGCGAACCTCGCGCGGCCGCCGGTGTTCGCGCCGGTGAAGGTGAAGCGCTTGTTGAGCAGGTACGCCGTCGTCGTACCGAGGATGAAGCTGATGCCCTTGGCGAACGGCACCCACAGGCCCGCGTTCAGGAGCAGGTGGTAGACGCCGAAGTCGACGATCGCGGAGAGCACACCGATCGCGACGAAGCTGCCCAGCTGGCGGACGAGGCCGAGGCGCGGGGCCGGGGCGTCGGCCGGACCGGTGGCCGGGGGCTCGGCCCGGGTGGGCTCGGTGGCGGTCACCCATCGAGGGTAGCGGCGCGCGCCGCAACGACGGCGTCGACCCACCGGAGCGCAGGTCGTACCCCTCCGACCTGCCGATCCGTACGCGGCCGTGGACAACACAGTGCACTTTGCCGTACAAAGTTGATGACAGAGCAAACCAGTTGGTAGTGGGGGAAGCATGCAGGACCGGACGGACACCGACGTCGACGACCAGCCGCCGCGCTCACCGGCCGACGCGCTCGCGATCATCGAACGCGAACAGGCCCGGCAGATCCCGCCGTACTGGATCTTCTATTTGATCTGGGGCGCGGCCTGGGCGGTCATCGGGCTCGCCTGGTTCGCTAACGGGACCGGCGCGGTCACCGCGACCACCGCGGGCGTCCTCACGGGGCTGGCGATCGCCGGGGGGTCGATCGGCAGCGGTCTGGTCGCCGCCCGGATGGGACGCGGCGTCACCGGGCCGAGCCAGCTCCACGGCGCCCTCTACGGCTGGGTGTGGCCGGTGGCGATGATCGGCGTCGTCGCACTGACGGTCGGCCTGGGCCGGCTCGGGGCGCCGGTCGGGTTCGCCATGCCCGCGCTGTTCGTGTTCGTCACCGGCGGTCTGTTCGCGGTCGGGGCCGCGGTCTGGCGCAACATCCCCGACTACGCGCTCGGGCTCGGCCTGCTGGTGCTCGGCGCGGCGCTGCCGTTCGTCCCGGCGCCGTGGCACGCGCTGGCACTGGCCGTCGTCGGCGGGGGCGCACCGGTCGCCACCGGGCTGTGGACGCGGGCGCGGGCGGTCCGGTGACCGAGCTCGACCCCGTCATCCACGCCCAGGCCCGGCTGCGGGTCACCGCCACCCTCGCCGCCCTCGACGACGGCGACCGCATGACCTTCCCGCGCCTGCAGGAGCTGCTCGGCATGACCGCGGGCAACCTGTCCACCCACCTGCGCAAGCTGGAGGACGCGGGCTACGTCGCGATCACCAAGACCCACCAGCGGCGCACCCCGGTGACCTTCGTCGAGCTGACGAGAACGGGCAGGCGGGCCTTCGAGGACTACACGGCCGCGCTGCGGACGCTGCTCGACCCGGCCGCCGACCCGTCGGAGGTGCCGTCGTGACCGCACCGGTGGAGCTGCACGGGGTGACCCGCCGCTACGGCGACACCGTCGCCCTCGACGACGTCGACCTCGTCCTGGAGCCCGGCAGTCTGACCGGCCTGCTCGGACCGAACGGGGCGGGCAAGTCGACGCTGGTCAACCTCGTGTCCGGGCTGCGCCGACCGGACACCGGCACGGTGCGGCTGTTCGGCGGGGACCCGCGCGACGCGGCGAACCGGGTCGCGCTGGGCACCACCCCGCAGCAGACCGGGCTGCCGGACACACTGCGCGTCGGGGAGATCGTCCGGTTCGTCGGCGCCCACTTCCCCGACCCGGTCGGGGCCGGTGAGCTGCTGGAGCGCTTCGGCCTCGACGGGCTGGAACGACGCCAGGCGGGCGGGCTGTCCGGCGGCCAGAAGCGCCGCCTCGCACTCGCGCTCGCGTTCATCGGCCGCCCCCGGCTGGTGCTGCTCGACGAGCCGACGACCGGCCTGGACGTCGAGGGCCGCCGTGCCCTGTGGGACACCGTGCGCGCGTTCCACGCCGGCGGCGGGACGGTCCTGTTGACCACCCACTACCTGGACGAGATCGAGTCGCTGGCCGAGCGCGTCGTCGTCCTGGCGGGTGGCCGGATCCGCGCCGACGGCGACGTCGACGCCGTCCGCGGGGCCGTCCGGGTCGGGCGGGTGTCCTTCCGTGCGGCGGCCCTCCCCGACCTGCCCGGCGTCGAGCGGACCGAGCGCGACGGCGACCACGTCACCCTGCACACCGCCGACGCCGACGAGCTGGTCCGCACCCTCGTCCGGCACGACGTGCCCTTCACCGGCCTGTCGGTGTCCCGGGCGTCGCTGGAGGACGCGTTCCTGACCCTGACCGGAGGCCCGTCGTGAGCATCGCCGCAGCGCACGCCCGCTACCTGATCCTGGAGCAGCTGCGGATCCCGGTCGCGGTGCTGTCCACCGCGCTGTTCCCGGCCCTGACCCTGTGCTTCTTCGTGCTGCCGTTCGACTGGGGCGACGACCCGGCCGCGGCGACCCGCGCGGTCGCCCAGCTCGCGTTGTTCGGCGTGCTCAGCGGGTTCCTGTTCACCTTCGGCGTGGGCGTGGCCGACGACCGGGAGAAGCCGTGGGACCCGTACCTGCGGACGCTGCCGGCGCCGCCGTCGGCCCGGGTCCTGGGGCGGCTCGCGGTCGGGGCGCTGTT
Source organism: Pseudonocardia sp. TMWB2A (assembly GCF_017312135.1). Classification (NCBI taxonomy): domain Bacteria; kingdom Bacillati; phylum Actinomycetota; class Actinomycetes; order Pseudonocardiales; family Pseudonocardiaceae; genus Pseudonocardia; species Pseudonocardia sp. TMWB2A. Next base: position 2,729,001 of record NZ_QKQY01000002.1, on the reverse strand, counting down.
CGCGCTGCTCGGGATGCTGCCGGTGGTCGTGCTGGGGGCGCTGCTCACGCCGGCGTACGTGGAACCGGTGCGGCTGCCGCTCGCGTTCGTGACGCTGCTGGTGGCCGGGCTGCCGTTCCTGTTCGGCGGGCTCGCGATCGGCTACTCGCTGCCGACCAAGGCCGCGCTGCCGGTGACCCAGCTGGCGTTCTTCCCGATGGCCTTCGGTGGCGGGCTGCTGCTGCCGCCGGAGCTGTTCCCCGGCTGGCTGGCCCGCGCGACCGAGGTGCTGCCCACCCGCGGGGCCCGTGACCTGCTGCTCTGGTCGCTCGGCGGACCGGTCCCGAGCGGTCTGGCGCTGGGCGCGTTCGCGGTGTGGACGGTCGGGCTGGCGCTGCTGGTGGGCTGGGCGTACCGCCGCGACGAGGGGCGCCGCTTCCGATGAGCCCGGCGCTCAGAAGTGGCGGCCGGCGAAGGTGTAGCGGGGCCGCACCGTGACCGAGCCGGCGGCCGTCCGGCCGTAGACGCGGAAGTGCGGGCGGCCGTGGACGGCGCGGCTGGGCATCTTCGAGCGGACCGAGCCGTACTGGGAGACGAGGCCGTCGACGTCGGCGGTGGCGTTCTCCGGGACCAGCAGCCGGGCCGACCCGGCGCCGAGCTCCAGCTCCACCTCGACGACGGGCATGGGCAGCTGCGCGTCGCAGAAGTCCAGCAGGACCGCGCCGAGCGAGGTCTGCACCCGCAGCCGGGCCGGGACCGCCCAGTCGCCGCGGCGCTTGACCCCGCCGACGCCGCCGCGCAGCACGGTCGGTGGGCCGACGGGGGTGGCGAGAACGTCCGCCGAGAGGTTCAACGGGTCGCCGGGCAGGTCGGACAGCACCGGCACGAGATCGGAGCCGAACCGGGCTCCGTAGACGACCGACAGCCGCTCCTGCAGCTCGTCGACCGAGATGCGGCCCTCGGCCATCGCGCGGTTGAGCCGCTCGGCGACGCGTTCGCGGTCGGCGTCGGAGATCCTGATCTCGTGGCTCCCCGGACCGGTCACCCGTCCAGCCTAGATCGGTCAGCCGACCGGGGCCGTGCCGGGCAACCGGAACAGCCACACCCCGCCGTCGAACCGGCCGGGGTCGCCGGTGACCCGCCGGGTCCAGTCCAGCGCACGGGCCTCGTCGCCGCCGGCGTACCCGGGGACGAACACGACGGCGGTGATCCCCAGGTCGCGCAGCTCGCGGTGGGCGGCGGCGGTGTAGTCGTCGCTGGGGTCGTTCTTGCCGTCGGCGACCCACTGCGCGCCGATCTGGTAGCGGTTCCAGCGGGACTGGATCGCGACGTCGTCCTGCGGGTCGGAGGCGATGAAGTAGCCGCCGCGGATGCGGAACGCGGGGCCGGAGGCGGCCTGCCAGCGCAGGCCCTGCGCGCCGTCGTCCCAGGCCGCGGTGATCCGCGGGTAGATCTCGACGACGTCGGCCGGGCCCAGCGGCGCCGCCCCGGCCGCGAAGAAGGCGGGCACCGGCGCGGGCCGGACCTCCTGGGCGTCGGCGGGCAGCCAGGACACCACCGCCAGCGCGGTCAGGGTGACGGCACCGACAGCCGTCGCCGGGGTGTCGAGCGGCATCCGGTCCACCCACAGCGCGACGACGACGGCCACACACAGCGCCGTCACCACCTGGATGCGGACCGGCTCGACCTCCGACAGCAGCGGCACCTCGGCGAACCCGAGCCAGGGCAGCGGGATCCCCGTGTAGTCGCCCAGCAGCACCACGCTCGTGCCGAGCGAGGCGACCCAGGACAGGAACCCCACCGCGGCGACGACCCGCAGCGTCGTCGACCGGACGACCAGCACCGCGACGACGACCAGCGCCAGCACGGCGAGACCGACGTAGCCGCCCTGCTCGCCGATGTGGCCGCCGAGCTCGGTGTCGACGCCGTCGGGCGTCGTCCGCACGGCGGTCAGCCGGGTCGGGACGAGCAGGTTCGCCAGGTCCGCGCCGGTGGCGTGCACGTTGCGGATCGCGCCGCGCGGGCGGTTCGGCCCGGCCAGCACCAGATACAGCGGGTACGCGCCGAGCACCACGAACACCCCGACGCAGGCCAGCCCGGCCCGGACCAGCCCCGGCAGCTGCGCGCGGACCCGGCGCGGGAACCGCAGCGCGAGCACCACCGCGGTGACGACCAGGAAGATCACGCCGATGGCGAGGGTCTGGGTGTAGAGGACGAGCTGCCCGACCAGGGCGAGCCCGGCCAGCGCGCCGACCCGCCACGGCCGGCGCAGCGGCCCGCGCGCGAACAGGTGGTGGGCGAGCAGCAGGAGCAGCGGCGGCAGCACCGACCACGTGAGGTTGAGGTGCCCGGCGATCGCGTGCGCGAGGTGGAACGGGGAGAAGGCGTACAGCGCACCGGCGATCCCGCGGGCGGCCCAGCCGCGGCCGGTCCGGCCCACGTACGGGCCGAGCGCGGCGACCAGGACCAGGCCGGAGACGACCGGACCGAGGACCAGGCCGACGTTGAACGCGGTCACCGAGCCCGCGACCAGGGTCACCGGGGCGAGCGCCAGCGCCAGCAGCGGCACCGCGGTGTTCCACAGCGCGTTCAGCCCGTACGGCCAGTGCATCCAGTCGGTGACCAGTGGGTTCTGTCCGTGCGTCACGGCGAACGGGAACCAGTGGATCCACCAGGCGAACATGTCGGCGTCGGCGGTGACGTGCCCGATCAGCAGGCCGCCCGGGTCGGCGAGCACGCGGCGCTGCAGCCACAGCGAGACCAGCAGGTACCCGAGCCCGAGCAGCACGTACAGCCCCGCGGTCGCGCCCCGGCGCCGCGCCGGTGGCAGCGGGAGGCGGACCTGCCGCTCGTCGAGCACCCGCCCAGGGTCGCACCCGTCGTCGTCGGTGCGCCTCGCTACCCTGGCGACGATGACGGACACGACCGTTCCCAGCAGCACCAGGACCGACGCCCCCGCGCGACGGACCGCCTCCCTGCACGGCTGGGGACGGACCGCACCGACGATCGCCCAGCTCGTCACCCCGCGCGACGCCGAGGACGTGGCCGAGGCCGTCCGCACGGCGGGCGAGCGCGGCGTGATCGCCCGCGGGCTCGGCCGTTCCTACGGCGACCCGGCGCAGAACGCGGGCGGTGTCGTCCTCGACATGCCGGGCCTGAGCCGGATCCACGCCATCGACCCGGACACCGGCGTCGCGGACGTGGACGCGGGCGTCAGCCTGGACCAGCTCATGCGGGCCGCGCTGCCGCTCGGGCTGTGGGTCCCGGTGCTGCCGGGCACCCGCCAGGTCACGATCGGCGGGGCGATCGGCGCCGACGTGCACGGCAAGAACCACCACACCAAGGGCAGCTTCGGCAACCACGTCGAGTGGCTGCAGCTGGTGACCGCGGACGGCTCGGTCCGCGAGCTGACCCCGTCCGGGCCGGACTCGGAGCTGTTCTGGGCGACCGTCGGCGGGATGGGCCTGACCGGCGTCATCGTGCGGGCGAAGGTGCGGCTGCACCGGACCGAGTCGGCGTACTTCGTGGTCGACACCGACCGCACCGACGACCTCGACGGCCTGCTGGAGCTGCTCACCGACGGCTCCGACGACACCTACGGCTACTCGGCCGCCTGGTTCGACACCACCGCGACCGGAGCCCGGATGGGCCGGTCGGTGCTGACCCGCGGCTCGCTCGCGACCGTCGACCAGCTCCCCGCGAAGCTGCGCTCCGAGCCGCTGAAGTTCGACGCGCCGCAGCTGCTGACCTTCCCGGACGTCTTCCCGAACGGGCTGGCCAACAAGCTGTCGCTGACCGCGTTCTCCGAGCTGTGGTTCCGCAAGGCCCCGAAGCGCCAGCGCGGCTCGGTGCAGAACATCACGGCCTTCTACCAGGTGCTCGACGTGTTCGGGGACTGGAACCGGGTCTACGGCTCGAAGGGCTTCCTGCAGTACCAGTTCGTCGTCCCGATGGGGGCGGAGACCGAGCTGCGCCGGATCCTGGAGAAGATCGCGGCGTCGCCGCACAAGTCCGGGCTGAACGTGTTCAAGCGCTTCGGCGCGGGCAACGACGCACCGCTGTCGTTCCCGACGAAGGGCTGGACGATCACCGTCGACTTCCCGATCGCGAACGGGCTGTCCCGGTTCTGCACGGAGCTCGACGAGATGGTGCTGGCCGCCGGCGGGCGGCTGTACCTGGCGAAGGAGTCGCGCACGTCGCCGGAGGCCTTCGCCGCCGGCTACCCGCGGTTCGCCGAGTGGAAGGCGATCCGCGACGGCGTCGACCCGGCCGGCGTCTTCGCCTCCGACATGTCCCGCCGCCTCGCACTGACCCTCTGACGTCCGGAGCCAGCACCATCATGATCGACGCAGTCGGCAACCCGCAGAGCATCCTGCTCCTCGGCGGCACCTCCGAGATCGGCCTGGCCACCGTGCGCGCGTTCGCCGCGGACCGCCCGTTGCGGGTCGTGCTCGCCGCCCGCCCCGGCCCCCGGCTCGACGCCGCCCGCGCCGAGCTCGAGGCGCTCGGGTGCGGCGTGGAGACCGTCGAGTTCGACGCCAAGCACATCGAGACCCACCCCGAGGTCGTGAAGAAGGCCTTCGCGGGCGGGGACATCGACGTCGCCGTCGTCGCGTTCGGGCTGCTCGGCGACAACGAGAAGGCCTGGACCGACGTCGACCACGCCGTCGAGCTGGCGCAGGTCAACTACACCGCGACCGTCTCCACCGGGGTCGCGCTGGCCGAGCGGTTCCGCGAGCAGGGCCACGGCTCGCTCGTCGCGATCTCCTCGGTCGCCGGGGAGCGGGCCCGCCGCTCGAACTTCGTCTACGGCTCCACCAAGGCCGGGATGGACGCGTTCTACACCGGGCTGACCGAGGCGCTGCGCGAGTTCGGCGTGACCGTGACGATCGTCCGGCCCGGCTTCGTGCACTCGAAGATGACCGAGGGCCTCGACGCCGCACCGCTCGCGACGACCCCTCAGGCCGTCGCCGACGTCATCGTCGACGCCGTGCGGACGGGCAAGGAGCTGGTCTGGGCACCGGCGCCGATGCGCTTCGTGATGAGCGCCCTGCGCCACGTGCCCCGGCCGATCTTCCGCAAGCTCCCGATCTGATCCGCGGGGCGGCCTACCAGCCGTCGACGTGCAGGACGGTGTCGAGCGGCTGGCGCTTCGCGGGCTTGAACGTGTCACCGGTGTAGTACGCGACCGGCAGCAGGACGCCCTGCCGCACGTTCTCCGGGATGCCCAGCAGCTCGGCGATCTCCTTCTCGTACTGCAGGTGCAGCGTCGTCCAGGCGCTGCCCAGGCCGCGGGCGCGCAGCGCGAGCTGCAGGCTCCACGCGGCCGGCAGGAGCGACCCCCACATCCCGGCCTGGTTCGACGCCGGCAGTTCGGCCTTCGCGTTCATCGCGCCGATGACCAGCACCGGGACCTCGCCCATCCGGTCCGCGAGGTACTGCGCGCTGTCCGCGACGCGGAGCTGGGTGGCGTCGCGGTCGGCGTCGCCGTGGGAGCGGGTCGTCGGGTACTGCGAGGAGTTCCGGTAGGCGGTGAACGCCTTCCGGTAGTACTCGCCGACGGCCCTGCGCTTCTCGGCGTCGGTGAGCACCAGCCAGTGCCAGCCCTGCTGGTTGGAGCCGCTCGGGGCCTGCAGCGCGACCTCGAGGCTCTCCCGGACCACCTCCAGCGGGACCGGACGCTCCAGGTCCAGGCGCTTGCGGACCGATCGGGTGGTGGTGAGCAGCTCGTCGGGCCCGAGGGGCAGCACATCGCTCATGCCCTGCACGCTACGGCGCCGCCGGTCTCCTCGCGATGATCACCGCGCGCTCCCCCGCGCCCGCCTCGCACGTGAGGCGCCCCGCGGACCGCTGCGCACGGGTCGCGGCCAGACGCGGGTCGGCCCAGGTGGGGACACCGCCGTAGGGACCGCGGGTCAGCCCGTCGGAGCCCTCCCGGACGATCTCGAACCCGGCGTCGACGAGGATCTCCCGGATCCGCAGGTGCCCGCGCGGGACGCGGGGCGGCACCCAGCGGGCACCGGCCAGCTCACGGCCGCGGCCCTCGGCGTCGGCGACGACGACGAGTGCGTGCCCGCCCGGTTCGAGCGCCCGGAACCAGCCGCCCGGCCCGAGGTCACCGGCGAGCGCGGGGTCCGGGAGCCGGTCGAGCACCTCCACCGCGGTCAGCGACGCGACCGGACCCGGCAGGGCGTCGAGGCCCAGGTGCACGGGGCAGCCCGGCGCACCCGCGCGCATCTCCTGGGCCTCGGCCTCCGAGCCGGCCAGCCCCGAGACCGGGCCGAGCCGGGCCAGCCCGGCGAGCAGGGCCCCACCGGCGCCCGCGACGTCGAGGTAGGGGCCGCGGCCCAGGTGGTGGCGGGCCAGGCGCAGGTACCAGTGCAGCGCGGCCCGCTCCGGCGGTGCGGCACCGGCGGGCTCGGGCAGGTCGGCGAGGGGCGGGGTCGTGGGGATCATCGGTCCATCGCGTCGGTGGGCGGGGCCCGTCCTGGTCGCGACGGGCGGGCCCGTCCATTGTCACCGACGCGGCGCACCGCCGTGCCCGGGTACCGGCATCGCAGCGCGGTCGCCGGGCCCGTGCCCGGTCCGCCGCAGCCGGCGGACCCGGGCGGGGGGTCGTGCACGGCGGACACGACCGTGCCCCCGGACCACGACGGTGGTCCGGGGGCACGCCCGGTGTTCCCCGCTCCCCAGCGGCGTCTCAGGCCCCGTGTGCCGGCTTCTTCCGGCGGCGACGGGCCGCGGCCGCACCCGAGGCGGCGACGATCGGTGTCGCGGCGCTGGCATGGGCGTCGTCGCGACGACGACCGGCCCGCCCGCAGTTCTCGGCACCGGTCCGCGTGCCGGGCAGCGCCGACGCGGAGCGGATCGCCCGCGGCGCCGGGACGACACCGCGGTCGTCGGCGAGCCCGCGGGCCGCGATGTGCAGCGACCGCAGCCGCTCCATCCGGTCGACGCCGGTGGTGGTGCCGGTGCCCTCGACGACCGGGGTGAACAGGTCCCCGCCGGTGCCGGCGCCGCCGCTGCGCATCCGGGCGACGGCGACCAGGTCGGCGGACAGGTCGCTGTGCCCGGCGCCGTCGAAGTCGGCGGCACGGGCCGCGGCCAGGCGCTCCAGCACCCAGCGGGCCGAACCGGCCGGGGCCGGGACGTCGATCTCGGCCGCGGCGGGCACGTCGGCGGGGTCGGCCTCGGGGCGTCGCGGTGCCCGGGTGGGCAGCGCGGGCGCCGGGACGACGATCGGGTCGGCCGGGGCCGGCTCGGACGCCGGGGCGGTGGGCTCGGGCTCGGCGACCGGCGCGGACGGGGCCGCGACGGGCCGGACGACCGGCATGGCGGCGGTCAGCGCGTCGTCGGCGGGGGCCTGCTCCGGCGCCGTGGTGGGGGTCCAGCCCGAGGTCGTGGCGACGGCGGGGCCCGCCGGGCGGCGGCGGACCACCGGCAGCGCCTCGGTCACCGAGGGCACGTCGCCCTCCTGCATCGGCGCGAACGGCTGCGACGGCTGCGACGGCTGCGACGGCACGGACCGCGGCGCCACCCGCCGGGCGGGCACGGCCGGAGCCGCTGCGGCGGGATCGGCGGCCGGGGCGGCGGACACGACCGGCAGCACCGAGGTCACCGGCTCGTCGGTGATCATCGGCAGCACAAAGGTCTCCGGGTCACGGCGCGCCTCGTCGTTGTCCACGACGCGGCGGGCGGCCGGGACCGGGTCGGGGGCGACGACCGCCTCGACGGCCTCGGGGGCGGGCCGGGTCCGGCCCCGCATCCACCGGCGCGCGGGACGTTCGACGAGCGAGTACAGCAGGTGTGCCACGGGCAGAGTCCCCACGAAGACGGTGAGCGCGATCAGGTGCCCCGTCTCCCCGCCGCGGGGGAGGACACCGGAGTCGCTCAGGAACCAGAAGATCTCGAACATCGGGATGTGGACCAGGTAGAGGGCGTAGGAGATCCGCCCTCCGTGCACCATCGGGCCACGGGTCAGCAGGTGGTGCACCGGTCCGCGGTCGGCGAGCGCGAGGGCTCCGACCAGGATCGGGAAGGCGACGACGGCCAGGCCGTGCAGCCCGCCGCCGACGACGGACCCCGCCAGCAGGACGAACGGCACCGTGGCGACGGTGAACGTCGCCGTCGCCGAGGCCGCGGAGCGGACCCGCTCGGTGGCGCGCAGCCGCCGCACGGCCAGCATCGCCAGGACACCGGCGGAGAACCCGCCGAGGATCCGGACCAGCCAGCTGTACGGGTAGTACGGCGACCCGACCACGAGGAACGCGGCCGCCATCGGCGCGGTGCACAGCAGCGACCCCGCCGCCAGCACCGCGAACGGCAGGTTCCGCAGCCGGAAGAACCCGAGCGCCAGCAGCGGGAACAGCAGGTAGGCCAGCCACTCGGCACTGATCGACCACGTCGGGCCGACCCAGGACGCGCCGTCGAGGTACTGCTCGTCCCACATCTGCACGAGGAACAGCTGCTCGAGCCACGCGCCGACGCCGAACGACGGCTGCACCGCCTGGTAGGCGACGTCGGTCGTCGACCCGAACACCAGCCGCGCCACCAGCCAGACGCCGAAGAGGTGGAACACCACCGCGTAGGCGGGCCACATCCGCGCCGCGCGGGCCCACACGAACCCGCCCGCGTCCCGCAGTCGCAGCCGCGGGCCGAGCTGGTCGAGGTAGGTCCAGGCGATGACGAAGCCGCTCAGGACGAAGAACAGGTCGACGCCGAGCGCACCCTGTGTGATCAGCGGTCCGAGCCAGCCGTTCACCGTCTCCACACCCGCCATCGGGGTGAAGTGGAAGTGGAACGCGACGACCCAGAGCGCGGCGACGATCCGAAGACCGGTCAGCGCGAGCACCTCACCGCCACCGTTGCCTCCACATCGGACGGACGAACCCCCCTGTTCCGGGGTGGTGCCGCCGGCGGCGGACGCGGCGGTGGCCGGGTCGTCGGCCGTCGCTCGCGAATCGGTGCAGATGCTCACACCGGGGCCAACGAGGCGAGATCACCACCGTCACCGGTGACACCCGAACAGTGCCCGAATGTCGCAGCTGGTCACACACAGTGATCGAAACCCGGAGTGACCGACCTTGAGACCTCGGGTGGGTGGACTACGCCGGACGGGTGGACGGTCGGGGGTCACGGGGGGATCACAGTTGATCACCGGGTGGCGTCTAGCCTCGGTCGTGTGCTGACCGCCGACACGGAGGCGGATCCCCGTCCGGGATCCGGCCCCACCGACCGCCGGTCGCGTCCGACCGACCGCCTGCTCGCCGCCGCGCTGGGCCTGCTCTCGGCGGTGCTGGCGCTGGCGATCCCGTTCCTGCCGGTCGTGCAGAACACGGCGACCGTCAGCTGGCCGAACGCCACGACCGGCACCGCGCCGCTGAACGCCCCCCTGGTCGCGTACCGGCCGGAGAGCCTGACCGCGACGATCGGCTGCGACGCGATCCGCAGCCTCGACGACCGCGAACCCGACCGCGCGACCGTGCTGTCCACGACGCCCACCGGCGCCCCGGACGGCGACACGGTCGGGCTGCGCATCGCCGTCGCCGACGGGGTCGTCACCCTCGACAACCGCGGTCAGCGCATCGCCACCGCGCCGCTGCCCCCGCCGGGCGCGCCCTGCGCGCTCACGTTCACCTCGGACTTCGACGCGACCACGGCGACCCTGGGCGGGGCCACCCTCTACGAGTTCGCCGGCGACGGCCGTCCGCAGCTCACCGGGATCTACTCCGACCTCGACGCGGCCCGCGACCCGATGGGCGGCACGAGCGTCCGGTTCGACACCGACAACCGTTACGACACCGACGCCTCGACGCTCAAGCTCGGCGCGGGCGGTGTCGCGATCGTCGCGCTGTTCGGCTCGCTGTTCTTCCTGCGCCGGATCGACGACGCCGACGCCCGCCGCGTCGTGCACGGCCGCCGGCTGGCGCGCCGGCTGCGCGGGCAGGACGACCTGCGCGACGCCGTCGTCGTCGGCGTACTGGTCGTGTGGGCCCTCATCGGGTCGATGACCAGCGACGACGGCTACATCCTCGACATCTCCCGGGGCAACGACACCGCCGGCTACATCGGCAACTACCACCGCTGGTTCGACGTCCCCGAGGCGCCGTTCGGCTGGTTCTACCAGCTGTACTCGCTGTGGAGCGGGGTCTCGGAGTCCGTGCTGTGGCTGCGCATCCCGGCGCTGGCGATGGGCGTCGCGTCCTGGTTCCTGATCAGCCGGGCGCTGCTGCCGCGCCTCGGCACCCGGGTCCGGCGCAGCCGCTCCGCGAGCTGGGCCGCGGCCGGGGTGTTCCTGTGCTTCTGGCTGCCGTTCAACAACGGGCTCCGCCCGGAGACCGTCGTCGTGATCGCGGCGCTGGTGTCGTTCGTGATGCTGGAGCGCGCCCTGGCCACCCGGCGGCTGCTGCCGGTCGCGGGGGCACTCGTCGCGGGGGCGTTCGCCGTCGCGGCGACGCCGACCGGTCTCATCGCGCTGGCCCCGTTCCTGGCCGCGGCCCGGCCGCTGCTGCGGCTGTTCACCGAGCGGATCCGCACCACCGGGTGGACGGCCACCCTCGGGCCACTGCTCGCGGCCGGGCTGATCGTGCTCACCGCCGTCTTCGGCGACCAGACCCTCGCCACCGTCGCCGAGGCCACCCGGGTCCGCCAGGACATCGGCCCGAACCTGCCCTGGTACCAGGAGCTCGCCCGCTACGACCTGCTGTTCAGCGACAGCCGCGACGGCTCGCTGCAGCGCCGCTTCCCGGTCCTGCTGCTGTGGCTGTGCATGATCGTCTCGACGATCGTGCTGCTGCGCCGCGGCCGCATCCCGGGCGCCGCGCTCGGGTTCTCCCGGCGGCTGCTCACGAGCACCGCGCTGTCGTTCGCGGTGCTGGCACTGACCCCCACGAAGTGGACGCACCACTTCGGCGCGTTCGCCGCGCTCGCCTCGGGCGTCGCGGCGCTGGCCGCGCTGGCGACGAGCACCGGTGTGCTGCGCTCGCGGCGCAACCAGGCGCTGTTCCTCGGCGCGGTGCTCGCGGTGACCGGTCTGGCGTTCCGCGGCCCGAACACCTGGTGGTACGTCTCGAACTGGGGCGTGCCGTGGTTCGACAAGCCGGTGTCGGTGAGCGGGATCCAGGCGACGACGGTGCTGCTGGTCCTGGCGTTCCTGTCGCTCGTCGTCGCCGGGGTGGAGCACCTGCGCTCGACCTCCGGGGTGCCGCGCCCGGTCCGGCGGACCCTCGGGCGTCGGCGCGGCCGGATCGGCACCGCCCAGGCCGTCCGGCTCGGGTCGGCGCCGATCGCGGTGATCTGCGCGTTCATGGTGCTGTTCCAGGTCGCCTCGATGGCCAAGGGCATGGAGAAGCAGGAGGGCTCCTACTCCCTGGGCGCCGACATCCTCACCGACCCGACCGGGTCGCGCTGCGGGCTCGCCGGGCGCATCCAGGTCGAGACCGACCCGGCCGCGAACGTGCTGCCCGTCGCGCCGGAACCGGCCGGCGTCCCCGATCCCGGTCCGCTGGCCGAGGGCTTCACGCCGGACGGCCTGCCCCCGACCGGGCCGGGGTCGCTGCGCGACAACTCCGGCGACGGCGACGACCGGCCCGGCGTCACCGGCACCGGCCCGCTGGGTGGGCCGGTCATGGGCAGCTGGTCGCCGAACCCGGAGAACGTCGGCGACTACCGCTCGGTGTGGCACGCGCTGCCCGCCGCGGCCCGCGACGGCTCCGCGCCGCTGGTGCTCGGCGTCGCCGGGACGATCGGCGGCGGCAACACGGTCACGCTGCAGTTCGCCCGCGACGGCGCCGTCGTCGACGAGTTCGAGCCCGGCGGGGCCGTCACCAGCACCTCGGATTACTCCGGCGGAGCCTCGGGCGGCCAGGGGTGGCGGGACCTGCGCGTCGACCTGGCGGGCCGTCCGGCCGCCGACGCCGACCGGGTGCGGGTGGTCGTGTCCGACCGCGGCATCGGGGCCGGGTCGTGGGTCGCCGTCGCCCAGCCCCGGGTCCCGCGGCTGACCCCGCTGACCACGATCGCCGCCCGCGGCACCGCGTACCTGGACTGGGCGACGTCGTTCGTGCACCCCTGTGTGAAGCGCTTCGGCGTGCACCGGGGCATCGCCGACGTACCGGTGTTCCGGATGCTCGCCGACCCGCAGCAGCGCACCGTCGCCGACGAGTGGGGCCGCAGCCGGTTCGGCGGCCCCCAGGGCTGGCTGCTCCGGACCGCCGCCCAGCGCTACGTCCCGACCTACCTTCCCGGGGCCTGGGACTTCGACTGGGGCCAGATCCGGCTCGTCGAGCCCTACGACCCGCGGGCGGTCCCGGCCCCGGTGCAGGAGGGCGACCGGACCCTGTGGGGCTGGCAGCAGGTCGGGCAGGCCGGGGCCCCGTCGCCGGACCCGACGCCGCTGCCGGGCTGAGGCCCCGGCAGACTCCGTGATGTCCGATCCGAGAAGTGAGGCGAGAGCGAGAGCCATGCTGGACACCGCCCGGCCCCTCCGCGGGGGCGAGCCCGCCCCGGCCGACGACCCCGCCGGCGGGACCCGCCCCGGACGGCTGGTCGTGCAGCGTGGCCCCTTCACCGGGCCGACGCACCTGGTGCCCGAGGACCTCTACGCCGAGGTCCTGCGCGGCGCCGCCCGCCGCGAGCGGGACCTGATCGAGCTGGTCCCGGCCACCCACGTCACCACCAACACCTACTGGGGGCGGCTGCACGCCACCTACTGGCAGCGCTGGACCGCGGTGCCCGAGGTCCGGGTGACGCTGCGCGCCGCGGGCCGCGGCCGGGTGTGGCTGATGGCCTCGGACACCAACAAGGTCGCCCGTGCCGTCGCCACCACCGGGGTCGACGCCACCGGGAGCACCACCGTCGAGCTGACCGGGGCGATCGACCGCTTCGTCGACGGCGGTGGGCTCTGGCTGGAGTTCGCGACCGACACCGGCACGCTGACCGTGTCCGACGTCGAGTGGACCGTCGCGGTGCCCCGCCCGCCGCGGCCCACCTCGATCACGATCTGCACCTACAACCGCGTCGAGGACTGCCTGGACACGCTGCAGGCGCTGCTCGACGACCCGGCCGCACTGGCCCGCGTCGCGATCGTCCGCGTGGTCGACCAGGGCAGCGACCCGCTGGAGTCGCGCGACCGGTTCGCGCCGCTGGCGGCCGCGTTCGGCGACCGGCTCGCCTACCAGCGCCAGCCCAACCTGGGCGGCGCGGGCGGCTTCACCCGCGGCCTGTACGAGGCGACCGCGGGCGACCCGGCCGACGACCACGACGTCCTGCTCATGGACGACGACGTGCTCCTCGACCCGGAGATCGTCGTCCGGCTGACCGGGTTCGCCGCCTGCACCACCGCGCCGACGATCGTCGGCGGGCAGATGCTGAACCTGCTGCACCCGGGCCACGTCCACATCACCGCCGAGTACGCCGAGCCCGAGAAGCTCCGCGTCGGCAAGCCCGTCCCCGGTGCCCTGGAGGAGGGCTTCCTCCTCGGCCGCGACGAGCGGCTGCTGCCGATCGTGCAGGAGCAGCGGGTCGACACCGAGTACAACGGCTGGTGGTCCTGCCTGATCCCCGCGCCGATCGTGCGGGCCGTCGGCTACCCGCTGCCGCTGTTCTTCCAGTGGGACGACGTCGAGTTCGGCTACCGCGCCCGCGAGCGCGGCTTCGCCACGGTGTCGCTGCCCGGGGCCGGCGTGTGGCACGCCGACTTCGGCTGGAAGGACTGGGACGAGTGGCACCGCTACTTCAACCAGCGCAACGGCCTGATCACCGCCGCCCTGCGGACCGGCTTCGACCGGCGCACGGTGTCCGCGACGGTCGTCGAGCTGCTGGCCCAGTACCTGGTCGCGATGCAGTACGGGCTGGCCGCGACGCTGCTGACGGCGGTGGAGGACTTCCTGCGCGGCCCGTCGGTGCTCGACGACGGCTCCGCCTCCGCGGCGGCGGAGATCCGCCGGATCCGCGCCGCCTACCCCGAGACGACGGCCGTGCCGCTGGCGGAGGCCGGGCTCGACGTGCGCGAGTCCGTGGTGCACCTCGCCGGGGGCAAGCCGTCGAAGATCGTGCGGACCTGGGTGAAGCGCGCCCTGCTGCAGGCAACCGGGCGGGTGCCGTTCCGTTCCGGGATGGTCCCGGCCGGTGAGGCGCACTGGTGGCACGTGTCGCTGTTCGAGCGCGCGATCGTCACCGACATGGCCGAGAACGGCGTCCGCATCCGGACCCGCGACCAGGAGCGGCTGCGCGAGCTCACCACCCGCGGGGTGCACACGGTGCGCCGGCTGTGGAACGAGGGGCCGCAGGTCGCCCGGGAGTGGAAGGCCGCGGAGCCGCGGCTCACCTCGCGGGAGACCTGGGCGCGGCTCTACGACGCGGGCTGACCGGCCCGGGGCGGCGGCTCACGGCGTGATCCCGACGGCCTCGGCGGTACGCCGGTGGACGAGCTCGGCGAGTGCCGCGTCCCGCGCCGTCCGCGACGGCGTCGCGGGACGCGAGGATGCGAAGTACCCGTCGCCGGCCGCCGGTGCCGGCCGGGAGGTGGCCAGCATGAGGGGGGTCGCGACGCCCTCCTCCACAGTGCGCGCGAACAGCCGCGTCAGCGGTGCGACCAGCGCCATCGCCCCGCCGGCCGTGCCGGTGAACCCGGTCCGGACCATGCCGGGGTCGGCGTTGTAGACCCGCAGGCCCGGTGCCGACCGGGAGAACCCGTTCATGGCCAGCAGGGCGAGCAGCTTGCTCGTCGCGTAGACCCGGTTCTGGGACCACCGACGCCCGGCCCACGACGTGCCCCGCACATCCGGATCGGTCGGGGCGACCCGCCCCTGCTTCTCCATGAAGCTCGACATCGTGATCACCCGTGCCTCCGGGACCAGCACACCGTTCGCGGCGAGGGCGTGGCTGAGCAGGACGGGTGCGTGCAGGTTGAGGGCGTGGGTCCGTTCGACCCCGTCCGGGGTGAGGGCGTAGCGGTCGAAGGCGGCCCCTGCGTTGTTGACCAGCACGTCGACGCGGTGGCCGTCGGCCGCCAGGGCGACGGCGAGCCCACGGACCTCGGCGTGCCGGGACAGGTCCGCCTCGTAGCGGCCCACCACGCGATGCCCGCCCAGCTCGTCGGCGGTGCGGCGGACGCGGCGCGCGTCGCGTCCGACGACGATCACGTCTGCTCCGCGCCCGACCAGGTCCCGTGCCATCGCACGTCCCATCCCCGACGTCGCCCCGGTGACGACCACCGTGACGCCGTCCATCCCACCGGTCACCGCCGGTCACCGCCGCCTGCGGCTCGCCCGGTCCCGTCCGGATCCAGAACTCGGTTCAGCAGATCCGCCAGCGTCCTCCGATCGGCGGGCGGGAGGGCCGCGACCGACGACGCGTCACGGCACCAGGCGTCCGCCCGATCACGCAGCTCGCACCCCGTCGGGGTGAGCTGCACGAGCTTCGCACGGCGGTCCCGGGGATGCGGCGAGCGAACGACGACCCCGTGGCGTTCCAGGCGGTCCACCAACGAGGTCACGGTGGAGGCATCGCAACCGAGCCGATCGGCCAGGGCCCGGCTGGTGAGTCCGTCCGGCTCGCGGGCGAGGCGCCACAGGAGACCGATCTGGGCATCGGTGAGGTCGAGGCCGTCGCACACCGTCCGCAGGTCGTCGCGGATCCGGTCACCCGCGGCGAGTATCCGGTCGATCAGCTCACGCGCTCCGTCGTCGTCCACGGCTCGAATATACATGGATCATCCAGTAGTCGGAGTGTCCAAGTAATCGGTCGGTGACCGGTCTCAGCCCAGGAAGTCCCGTCCGGTGTAGTCCTTGTCGGCCAGGGTCGGCAGCCGCTCCCAGCCCCACCGTCGCTGCGTGCCGACGGTGAGGTCCCAGCCGTCGGTCGGGTGCTCGTAGCGCACCCGCTCGACGTGCGCGGGCGCGAACATCGCGCGCCCGCCGGGCGGGTCGAGCCGCGAGGGCAGCTCGTCGAAGGTCGCGGTGCGGCCGATCCCGGCGAGCGTCCCGCCGTTCGCCGGGAAGAACGCGGTGGCCTCGGTCGCGCCCTCCAGGTCGTCGCCGGTGCGCAGCCGCCACTGCGGGGCCTGCGCGATGCCGTGGCGCACCGCGATCTGGTCCTGGCAGGGCCACAGCACCGCCGAGGCCTGGTCGGCGAACACCGGGGCGTCGCCGAGCACCGTGCGGGCGGGCAGGTCGCGGGCGGGCTGCGGGGCGCCGACGGCGAGCCAGGTGTCGGGGCCGTCGGTCCGGTCGTCGACGACGAGCCGGACCCGGTCGGCGGGCGCGGGCAGGGTGACCACCACGTCCCGCCAGTCGCCGGTCCGCTCCCCCGGCAGGTCGACCGTGACGGTGCCCGCGCCGGTGTAGACCCGGACGGTCTGGTCGCTCCGCAGGTCCCCGGTCAGCGGCAGGAGCAGCCGGGTGGTCCCGGCCGGGACGGGGAACCAGCCGGCGTCGAGGGTGCCGGTGCCGGCGTCCTCGGTGTGCCAGACGGGGCCGGGGATCGACGGGCGGTCGGGCGGCGGGCCGTCCCGCATCACCCCGGTGAGGCGGGGCGGGTCGCTGGGGAGCGCGGGCGTCGCGTCACCGGGGACGGTGACGGTCAGCGCGTCGGCCAGCCCGCAGCCGTCGCCGGTCAGCATGGCGAGGTTCATCGAGGCCACCGACGCGCCGGGGGCCTGGCGTACCGGGGCGACGACGAACACCGCGAGCATCAGCGCGACGCCGCCCGCCGTGGCGACGCGCAGCACCGCCCGGTCCGGCCGGGGCGTGCTCCCCCGCCGCCGGGCCCACCACAGCGCGGCGGCGACCACGAGCAGCCACAGCAGCGGGCTGCGCAGGTACAGCGGTCCGAGGTGCGGTGCGAGGACCTGCTGGTGGATCGGGGCGTCGACGACCGAGTGGTTCCCGAACGGCTGTCCCCAGTCGGAGAACGGGCGCCACAGGTTCGGGCCGGCGTAGATCACCGCGGCGACGACGCCGAGCACGGCCGTCCCCACCGCGACGAGCCGGGCCGGGGCGCGCCGCGGCAGCGGACCGCGGGCGAGCGCGATGCCGAGCAGCAGCGTCGCGGGGGCGGCGACGGCGCCGAAGTGGTTGACCCACTTCGTCGGGCTGACGGCGACGGCGACGAGGCCGAGCGCGGTCGCGGCGAGCGCGAACCCGAGCGCCGAGCCGAGTGGGCCGCCGGTGCCGCGGCGCGTCGCGAGCCGCACCGCGCCCAGCGCGACGACGGCGACGGTCAGCAGGACCGGCAGGCGTCGTCCCCAGGTGCCCTGGTCGTCGGGGCCCAGCAGGTTCGCGTAATGGACGAACTCCGCATACCACTGGTACTGGAAGTAGTACCAGCGGTGCACGGCGAACGACTCGCGGACGTCGGCGAGGGTCTGGTCGGCCAGCCCGAGCGGCACGGCCGCGCTCGCGGCGGCGAACGCGACGGCGGCCGTCGCGAGCCGGGTGGCCCACGGCGCGTGCGCGAGGTGCCACCACACCAGCGGCAGCGCGAGCAGCAGCGGCATCGCGGCGACCAGCGCGGTCGGCGCGGTCGTCACCCCCACCACCGCGACGACGACGGCCGGCGCGAGCAGCCCGACCGCCCCGGTGCGGCGGGCGGCGGCGACGAGCAGCAGCACCCCGGCGGCGGCCGCGGTCCCGGCGGGCTCGGGGCGCAGCGCGATGCCGTAGGGCAGGAACCAGGCCAGGTGCGCGACGGCGAGCGCGGCGACCACCCCGGGCCGGACGCCGGCCCGGCCCGCGAGCGCGGCGAGGGCGTACCGCAGCAGCACCCAGGTCAACAGGCCCAGCACGACCGGCACCACGCGCAGCGGCCCGAGGCCCCAGCCGACGAGGCTCCCCCACCACTGCAGCAGGTACTGGCTGGTCGCGAACGGCGCCTCGGTGACGTCGAGCTGGTAGATCGCGTTGCCGATGGTCCCGGTCCGCGCGCCCTGGCGGGCCATCAGCGCGTACCAGGAGTCGTCGATGTTGAGCGGCCCGAGCACCGCCCAGGCACAGCTCACGACCAGCACCACGAGGTCGGCCGGGCCGGGGCGGACGGGCGCGTCGAACACCCGGCGGGTGCCGGTCCAGGTCCGCACGGCGACGGCGAGGGTGGCGGCCAGCGCGAGCAGGTGCGCGACGAGCAGCGCGACCTTCAGCGGCGACGGCGACGACGCGTAGCGCGCGTCGGTGTGCAGGGTGACCGCGAGCCCGGCCGCGGCGGGCCCGGTGACGTCGGTGGCGAGCTCGGCGACCTGCGGCGGTGCGATGTCGAGGCGCTCGGCGAGGATCGCGCCGTCGCGGGCGACGACGGTGCCCCCGTCCGCGGAGGTCACCTCGAACACGCAGCCCGACCCGGCGGGCGCGGTGGCGAGCACCCGGTCGCCGGTGCGCAGCGTGAGCGTCCCGCCGGCCACGCTCGCGACGAAGCCCGGCGCGGTCACCGGGTTCTCCTCGGCGGCGGGCATCGTCCGCAGCACGTCGCCCTCGCCCAGGGCGGCCGCCGCGGCGCACGGGACGGTCGCGGAGAACTCCAGCGGCCGGTACGGCGAGAGCGGCAGCACCGTGCTCGCCGGTGCCTGTCCCGCCCGGGGCCAGGTGACGACCGGGTCCTCGGCGTCGACGGGGGCGAGCGCGGCGGCCAGGCCGAGCAGGCAGGTGACGACGCCGAGCAGGAGCAGCAGCGGCCCCCGGCGGGCGGGGCTCACTCGAAGATCTGCTTCCAACCGTCCTTGCCGGTCAGCACGGGCGCCGCCGCCCGGTAGCGGGCACGCAGGCCGTCCCAGTCCGCGGCGACGGCGCGGTGCAGCCGGAACGACTCCGCGACCATCTCCTTGAACATCGCCGGGTCACGACGGCGGAAGGTCACCCCGCGGCCGTCCGGGGTGGACACCGTCGCGGAGTCCAGGCCGGCCAGGACGAACCACTGGGCGTTCTTCCACGGCACGTTGCGCTGCGGGCGCTCGCGCAGCGCCGGGTCCGGGGTGCGCAGGTTGCGCAGCACCCCGCGGGCGAGTCCGACCGCGGCCTTCGCCCGGCCCACCGGGGGCTTCGGGAACAGCTGGGCGCCCAGCGCGTCGAGGTCGGCGAGCGGCACCTCGGTCGCGGAGTCGAGCGGGCGGCCGTCGTCGTACTGCGCCCGCAGGGCCCGGATCTCGTCGAGCACCACGGGCAGCTTCGGGAACAGCGCCTCGGGGCCCGCCAGGAAGTCGGTGAAGCCCTTGATCTGCAGCGCGACCGCCGAGTACTCCATGAGCATCAGGTGGCGCAGGGTGCGCTTGAAGGTCTCCTTCAGCATCGCGCGCGGGTCGTCGGGGCCGTGCAGGGCCGCGGCGACGAGCCGGTTGCGGTAGTGGAAGTAGGCCTGCCAGTCCGAGGAGTCGTCCTTCTCGATGAAGGACATGTGCCAGATCGCGACGCCCGGGACGGTCGCCGTGCGGAACCCGGCGGCGCGGGCCCGCAGGCCGTACTCGGCGTCGTCCCACTTGATGAACAGCGGCAGCGGCAGCCCGAGCTGCTCCGCGGCGCGGCGCGGGATCAGGCACATCCACCAGGCGTTGTAGTCGACGTCGACGCGGCGGTGCAGCCAGCGGGTCTGGCGCAGGGTGCGGGCGGCGAGGTCGTGGTGGGCCTCGGTGTCCGGGGCGGGGCGCCACAGGAACTGGTTGCGGTCGACGACCTCGCCCATGGTGGACAGCTGCGAGCGCGCCTGCAGCGACAGCATCTGCCCGCCGACGAGCATCGGCTCGCGGGAGAACCGGCTGAACGCGATCGCGCGGAGCACCGACTCGGGCTCGAGCAGGATGTCGTCGTCCATGTAGAGGACCTGCTCGCAGTCGATCCCGCCCGCGTGCGGGCCGGTGCCGTGCAGGACCTCGTACATGATCCGGGCGTAGCCGCCGGAGCCGCCCAGGTTGGGCTGGTCGATGATCCGCAGCCGGTCCCCGAGCGCGGCCGCGGCCTGCTCGTAGCCGGCCTCGTCGCGGACCTTGCGCGTGCCCTGGTCGGGGAGGATCACCGCGGTGATCGCCTCGAGCACCTGCGGGTCGGAGCCGAGCGCGGTGAGGGTGGCGACGCAGTCGGCGGGCCGGTTGAACGTCGGCATCCCGACGACGACGGCCGCGCGGCCGGGCGCGTCGTGCGGGGCGTGCCAGCCGCCGCCGTGCAGGGTCAGGTCGGCGTCGTCGGTGGACAGGTCGAACCAGTACCAGCCGCCGTCCTCGAAGGGGCGCAGGTCCAGTTCCAGGGTGACCCGGCGGCGGCCCTCGACGACCTCACCGGCGACGACGATCTGCGACCCGTCGGCCTTGGTGCGGTAGACGTCGACGCGGCCCGAGCCCTCCAGGTCCAGGCGCAGCTCGATGCTGGTGAGCGTGGACCAGGCCCGCCAGTAGCCGGCGGCGAAGGCGTTGAAGTAGGCGCCGAAGGAGACCTCGGTGGCCGCGGGGACGGTGGCGCTGGTGCGGTCCAGGATGCGGGTGCGGCGGCCGCCGATGGTCGACACGGTCAGCGAGAGCGGGCGCGCGTCCTCGTCGGCGAGCGGCTCGACCGGGGCGAGCGTGGTGCCGGGGCGCTCGTCGAGGTAGAGCGCGCGGACGGCGGTGGGGTCGGCGGGCCGGGGCAGGACCACCCGCTGCAGCAGCGTCTCGCCGCTGGTCGTGGCCGGGGTGGTGGGGGACACCTGACCTCGCTGGTCCGTCGTGGTCATCGCAGGAGCTGCCTCTGTCGTCGCGGGGGCGCGGGGGTCCCGGGCGGCGGCGCTGCCGGTCCGCCCGGGTCCGGGTGGAGTCGTGCGCGAGCGTAGCCGCGCGCGGTGCGGGAGCCGGGAGGCGGGCGGGCGCGGCGGGGAAGCGGTGTGGATCGTCCGGTTCTCCGCCGCGCCGCGTGCCAGACTGACGACATGAACGAACCGGCCCGGCGGGCGGAGGTCGCAGCGGTGCTGCGCGGCGCCGGGGCGCGGTTCGCGTTCGTCCACGGCAGCCGGGCGGCCGGTGGCCGCCCGCGGGCGGCCTCCGACCTCGACGTGGCGGCCTGGTGGCGGGACTCCGCCCCGGCGTCGTTCGAGGTCGACCTCCCCGACGACGTGGACCTGCTCGTCCTGAACTCCGCGCCCCTGGAGCTCGCCGGCCGGGTGGCGATGGACGGCGAGCTGCTCCTCGACGACGACCCGCCCGCACGGGTGCGCTGGGTCGCGACCACCCGCAAGATCTACGCCGACGAGCTGCCCCGGATCACCCGCGCGCACCGGGAGTTCCTCGACGCCGTGCGGGGCGGGCATGGTCGATGAGGCGCGGGTGGCCCGGCTGCTCCGGTCGGTCACCGACGACCTCGCCGTCCTGCGGGCGGAGTCGGCCGCGGACCGCGACCGGCGGGCCGACCGGCTGTGGCTCAGCGGGGTCAAGTACCTGTTCGTGACGGCGATCGAGGGCTGCGTCGACGTCGCCCAGCACGTGTGCTCGTCCGAGGGGTGGGGCCCACCCGCGACGAACGCCGACGCGGTGCGGCTGCTCGGCCGGCACGGTTTCGTCGACGACGACGTCGCACAGCAGGTCGCCCGGGCGGTCGGCTTCCGCAACGTGCTCGTGCACGACTACGTGGACGTCGACGACGACATCGTCGTCGCCCGGCTCGCGGACCTGTCGGACCTCGACGCGTTCGTCGCCGCGGTCGCCGCCCGGCTCTGAGCCGCTACCAGGCGGCGTCGAGGATCTCCCGCACGTCGTCCTCGGTGGGAGTGCGCGGCGCGTTGGCCGTCACCGGGTCGACGACGGCCGCGGCCGCCAGCACCGGCAGCAGCTCCCGGTCCACGCCGAGCTCGTGCAGCGGGCGCCGGACGCGGATGCCCTCGACGAGCGCGGCGATCCCGGCGACGGCGTCGGCGGTCCCCAGCGCGGCCCCGGCGCGGGCGTACGCCTCCGCCGCCGCGTCGGCGCTCCAGCGCATGACCTGCTCGTTCACCGAGGCGAGCGCGACCCCGTGCGGGGTGCCCGTGTGCGCGGTGACCGCGTGCGCGATGCCGTGGACCAGGCCGAGCCCGGACACGGTCAGCGCCTGGCCCGCCAGGTGCGCGCCGAGCAGCAGCTGTGCGCGGGCCTCGAGGTCGGTGCCGTCGTCGACGGCGACCGGCAGCCACCGGCCCACCAGCGCGACGGCCTGGGCCGCGGCGGCCTCGGAGATCGGGTTCGCGCCGCGGGAGGCGAGCGACTCGACGCCGTGGACGAGCGCGTCGAAGCCGGTCGCGGCCGTCGCCGCGGGCGGCAGGCCGACGGTGAGCTCGGGGTCGAGGACGGCGACGCGCGGCCGGACCGAGGCGTGGCCCAGGTAGACCTTGCGCTTGGCGCAGGTGTCCTCGACGACGCCGAACCCGTTGGTCTCCGCGCCCGTCCCGGCGGTGGTGGGGACCGCGATCAGCGGCAGCCCCGCGACGGGTGAGGACCACAGGTCGTCGGTCGCGCGGGCGCCGTGGTGGGTGGCGAGCAGCGCGATGCCCTTGGCCGCGTCGAGGACCGAGCCGCCGCCGATCGCGACGACGACGCAGGAGCCGAACGCGCGCAGCGCCGTCGCGCCGTGCTCGACGGCCGTCGTCGACGGGTTGGGGCCGATGCCGTCGAACACCTCGGTCCACAGCCCGGCCGCGGTGAGGTCGCCGACGACCCGGTCGACGATGCCGGTGGCGCGCAGCCCGGCGTCGGTGACGACGAACGCCGCCGCCCCGCCGAGGCCGTCGACCAGCGCGGGGACCCGGGCGACCGCGCCGGGACCGAACTCCAGGGCGCAGGTCGCCTCGACCGTGAACCCGTTCACCGGACCCGCCACCGTGCGATCGCCTCCTCGTCGAGGGTGAACCCGAGGCCGGGGGCGCTCGGGACCGCCAGCATGCCGTCGTCGCCGACGGTCAGGGGTTCGGCCAGCGGGAAGTCGCGACGCGCCGGGGTCCAGTCCGGCGGGTCGTAGGGGAACTCGAAGTACGGTCCGCCGCCGACGCCGGCACAGACGTGCAGGTTCGCGAGCACGCCGATGCCGTTGGTCCAGCTGTGCGGGGTGAAGGCGCGGTGGCGCAGCAGCGCGAGCTCGGCGAGCGTGCGGACCCGGCTCATCCCGGCGGCCAGGACGACGTCGGGCTGGTGGACGTCGAGCGCGTCGCCGTCGAGCAGGCGCAGCAGCTCGCCGAACGAGCGCTGCATCTCCCCCGCCGCGATCCGCAGGCCCGGGTTGTCGGCACGCAGGGTGCGCATGCCGTCGGCGTCGGCGTAGGGCAGGGGCTCCTCGACCCAGAACACGTCCAGGTCGGCGAGCCGCCGGACGAGGCGCCGGGTCGCGGCGAGGTCGGTGGCGGGGGCGACGTCGCCGGCCATCCGCCACGCCTGGTTGAGGTCCACCATGATCGCGAAGTCCGGGCCGAGGGCCTCCCGCACCGCGGCGACGGCGGCGACGCCCTCGTCGGCCCGGTCCCGGTCGACCCGGATCTTGACCGCGCGGAAGCCCTCCTCCGCGACCCGGTGCGCCACCTCGGCGCGCTCGGCGGGCGGGCGCAGCACGCAGAACGACGCATAGGCGGGCACGGCGTCGTAGGTGCCGCCGAACAGGGTCGCGACGGGCAGGCCTGCGACCTTGCCCGCGAGGTCCCACAGCGCGGCCTCCAGCGGCCAGTAGTGGCCGCCGTGCAGCGCGCAGGTCTCGATCGCGCGGACGTGCCGGGCGATCGCGAGCGGGTCGGTGCCGACGAACAGGTGCCGGTAGGCGTCGAAGCCGTCCATGGTGTCGCCGGAGCCGATGCCGACGACGCCGTCGTCGGTGTGGACGCGGACGACCGTCGCGTCGAACACGGTGCGGGGGTCGGGGTCCCAGGCGGCGCGCAGCGGCGGGTCCAGCGGGAGCCGCACCCGGTCCAGCGTGATGTCGGTGATCTTCATCGGTCCGGGATCGTGTCGGGAGCTGGTTCCGGCTCGGGGCGCGATCGGGGGCGGTGCGCCCCGAGCCGGTTGAGCGCAGAATCTAAGGAAGTCCGCGCGGCCACGGCCAGGTCCGGACGGGAATCGAGATCATGGTTGCGCTCAGGGCAACCGAGACTAGCGTGGCCGGGGTGCGCAACGGCTACGGTCTCGGCCGCGACATCGGGCTGCTGGAGGCGCTCGCGTCGGACGAGGCCGTGCGCACCGACGGGCTGGGCGTCACCGCCGTCGCCCGGCTGACCGGGCGGGAGAAGAGCCAGGTCTCGCGCGCGCTGCGGACCCTCGCCGACGCCGGTCTGGTCGAGCGGGACGAGGACACGCTCGTCTACCGGCTCGGGTGGCGGCTGTTCTCGCTGGCCGCGCGGGGCACCGACAGCCGGCTGACGGCCGTCGCCGAGCCGGAGCTGCACCGGCTGGCCGCCGAGACCGAGGAGACCGTGCACCTGTGTGTGCTCCGCGACGACGCGCTGCTGACCGCGCGGACGGTGTCCGGGCACTCGTTCCGCACGACCGGCTGGGAGGGCAGGCGCGCGCCGCTGCCGTGCACGTCGGCGGGCCGGGTGCTGCTCTCCGACGCGACGCCCGACGAACTGTTCGTGCGCTTCGGCGCCGTCGAGGACCTCGTCCCGGACTACCCGGACTCGTCGGTGCGGACGGTGCCGCAGCTGTGGCGGGCGATCCACGAGGCCGCCGAACGCGGCTGGGCCGAGTCGCGCGACGAGTTCGAGCCCGGGGTGTCGGGGGTGTCGTCGGCGGTGCGCGACTTCCGCGGCCGGGTCGTCGCGGCGCTCAACGTCTCGGGGCCGACCGCCCGGCTGGACGGCCGGTTCGACGAGACGGGCCGGGCGACGGCGGCCGCCGCGGCCGCGGTGTCGGCGGAGCTGGGGTGGACGCCGGGGCGTTCCGCCCCATGATCACCGGTTGTGGAGCGGGCGGCCCGCCTCGCGGACGCTGCGCTCCACAACCGGTGATCATGGACGGGGCGTGATCAGTCCTCGGCCTCGGTGCCCGACAGCGGGCGCCCCTCGGTGAAGTGCGGGACGAGCCGGTTCTCGTACATCGTCAGCGCCGACCCGATGGCCATGTGCATGTCGAGGTACTTGTAGGTCCCCAGCCGCCCGCCGAACAGCACGCCCCGGTTCGCGGTCTCCTTGCGGGCCAGCTCGCGGTAGCGGTCCAGCTTCGCCCGGTCGTCGGGGGTGTTGATCGGGTAGTACGGCTCGTCCCCGGACTCGGCGAAGCGCGAGTACTCCCGCACGATCACCGTCCGGTCCTTCGGGTAGTCCCGCTCGGGGTGCATGTGGCGGAACTCGAGGATCCGGGTGAAGGGGACCTCGGCGTCGTTGTAGTTGATCACCGAGGTGCCCTGGAAGTCGCCGGTCGGCTCGACCGACATCTCGAAGTCCAGGGTGCGCCAGCCCAGCTCGCCCTCGGCGTGGTCGAAGTAGCGGTCCAGCGGGCCGGTGTAGACGACCGGCACGTCGGCGGGCAGCTGCTCGCGCACCGCGAAGTAGTCGGTGTCGAGGACGACGTCGATGTCGTCGTGGTCCGCCATCCGCTCCAGCCACGCGGTGTAGCCGTCGGTCGGCAGGCCCTCGTGGGTGTCGTTGAAGTAGCGGTTGTCGTAGGTGTAGCGGACCGGGAGCCGGGTGATGATCGAGGCGTCCAGCTCGGTGGGGTCGGTCTGCCACTGCTTGGCGGTGTAGCCCTTGACGAAGGCCTCGTAGAGCGGGCGCCCGACCAGCGAGATCGCCTTCTCCTCGAGGTTCGCCGCCTGCCCGGTCTCGACCTCCGCGGACTGCTCGGCGATCAGCGAGCGCGCCTCGTCGGGGGTGTGGGCCTTCCCGAAGAACTGGTTGATGAGCGCGAGGTTCATCGGGAACGCGTAGACCTGCTCGCCGACCCGGGCGAACACGCGGTGCTGGTAGTTCGTGAAGCTCGTGAACCGGTTGACGTAGGCCCACACGCGCTCGTTCGAGGTGTGGAACAGGTGCGCGCCGTACCGGTGGATCTCGATCCCGGTCTCCGGCTCGGCCTCGGAGTAGGCGTTGCCGCCGATGTGGTTCCGGCGCTCCAGGACCAGGACGCGCTTCCCGAGGCCGTCGGCCACGCGCTCGGCCACGGTGAGTCCGAAGAACCCGGACCCGACGACGATCAGGTCGTAGCTGCTCAGGTCGTAACCGTTCAGGTCGGCACTGTCGACGCTCACGGCCATCGAGGGTAGGGCAGGCGTGATCCGGGGCACCCGGCGGCTTCGGTACCCTCGCAGACAGGTCGGAGAAGCGGACGTATCCGGCACCGTCGTGGCCCGAGGAGAAGATGGCGTGAGCTGGCTGTCCGCCGTCCCCCTCGTGGTGCTGGCCGCTGCCTGGGTCACGCTCCCGGGACTGGTCGTCGGCCTCGCCGCCGGCCTGCGCGGGATCGCCGTCTGGGGCGCCGCCCCGATGCTGTCGGTCGGCGTGATCGCCGGGTCCGCCGTCGGCGCGAGCATGCTCGGTGTGCCCTGGAGCGGGGCCGCACCGGCCGCCGCGGCGGCCGCGTTCGCGCTGCTCGTGGTGGGCGTGCGACGGCTGGTGCTGCGCCGCCCGTTGCTGCCGCGGCCCACCGTGGTGCGGGCCGCCGTCGGGGAGTCGGTCCGGACGCTGCTCCGCGGCGGACCCGACCGGCGCTGGACCGGGCTCGCCGCGCTCGGCGGGCTGACGATCGCCGCGGTGCTGGGCCTGCGGGCCGTGCTGCGCGGGATGGACCGGCCCGACGCGCTGTCCCAGACCTTCGACGCGAACTTCCACTACAACGCCGTCGCCCGGATCCTCGGGACGCACGACGCGTCGTCGCTCACCGTCGGCGGCCTGGTCAACTCCCCCGGCTTCTACCCCGCGGCCTGGCACGACGTCGTCTCGCTGGTGGCGCCGCTGGCCACCGGGCCGGGCGGGATCGTCGTCGCGTCGAACGTGGTCGCGCTGGTCACCACGCTGCTGGTGTGGCCGCTGTCGGTGCTCTTCCTGGTCCGCACCCTGGTCGGGCGCTCGGCCGGGGCCGCGCTGGCCGCGCCGGTGCTCGCGCTCGGGTTCGTCGCGTTCCCGTGGACGCTGGTCACCTACGGCGCGCTGTGGCCGAACCTGCTGGGCGTCTCGCTGGTGCCGGCCGCGCTGGCCAGCGTGGCGGCGGCAGCCCGGCCCGGCAGCGGCACCGTCGCGCTCGCCGCGCGGCCGGGTCTCGGCCCGGACCCGGTGTCGCCCGCCCGGCCGGGCCCGTACCCCCCGGGACGGGTGGCGCGCTGGTTCCCGGCGGGGGCCGCCGTCGTCGCGCTGGGGTTCGCGCACCCGAACGCGCTGTTCGGCGCCGTGGTCGTCGCGGTGCCGCCGATCCTGTGGGGCCTCGCGGGCGCGGTGCGCCGCGGGCTGCGCGGCGGCGTGTGGCCCACCGTGCGCGCGGTCGTCGCGGTACCGGTCGTGCTCGCCGCGCTCGGCGGTCTCGGCTGGTTCATGTTCGTCTCCCCCGCCCTCGACGGGATCCGCGGCTACTACTGGGAGCCGGAGGTCTCGGTCACCGACGCCGTGTGGAACGCGGTGCTGCACAACCCCGAGGACAACGCCCCGGCCTGGTCGATCGCGGTGCTCACGGTGGCCGGTGCGGTGTGGGCGCTGCGCCGGGCCCGGACGTCCTGGCTGGTCCCGGCGCACCTGCTGGTCTGCACGCTCTACGTCGTCGGCGCCACCACGTGGTCCTCGGTGTGGACCGGTGTCTGGTACAACGACTCGCCCCGGATCGCCGCGCTCGTCCCGGTGACCGCGGCCCCGCTGGCCGCGCTCGGCCTGGTGGCGCTGTGCTCGCTGGCCCGCACCCTCGCCTGCCTGGTCCGCGACCGTCTCACCCGGGCCGCGCCCGCCGTCGCCGGGCTGCCCCGGCCCCGGGCCGCGGTGCTCGTCGCGATCGGGGTGATCGCCGTCGTCGTCACCTCGGGCGGGCTCTACCAGCGCTCGCACATCGACTCGCTCGCCGCGATCTACCAGACGCCGGAGGAGGTGCTGGTCGGCCCGGAGCAGGCCCGGTTCCTGCGCGAGGCGGGTGACCTGCTGCCCTCGGACGCGGTGGTGGCCCAGAACCCGTGGGCCGGCACCGCGATGCTGTGGCCGCTCACCGACCGACAGGTGCTGTTCCCGCACCTCACCGGGGTGTGGTCGCCGGACCAGCGGATCATCGCCGAGCGGCTGCGCGACGCGTCGAACGACCCGGCGGTGTGCGCGGCGGTCGCCGAGACCGGGACCGGGTACGTGATCACCGCCCCGCCGACGTTCTGGCAGCCGGACCCGCTGGCCGCGCAGTGGCCCGGTCTCGACGCCCTCGCCGACGCCGACGGGTTCGAGCTGCTCGCCCGCGACGGCGACAACGCGTTGTGGCGCATCACCGCCTGCGACGCCGGCCGGGTCGTCGGGTCCTGATCACCCGGTCGGGCACGGGACCGGCGGGGCCGTACGACCGCCGGTAGTCTCCGAGACCGGCCAGCGCCGGGGAATCGGGTCCGGTGGGTCGTCGACGGCTCCGGGTTCGGCGCCGGGAGAGGAGCCGCGACCTCGATGGCCGGACCCACCTGGCTGTCCGCGCTGCCCACCGCACTCGTCGCGGTGTTCTGGGTGGTCGGGCCCGGTCTGCTCGTGCTGCGGGCGTGCGGGGTCCGCGGGATCACCGCCTGGGGCCTGTCCCCGCTGGTGTCGACCGCGATCGTCTCGTCCTCGGCCGTGCTCGCACAGCTCGTGGGGGTGCGCTGGGGACCGTGGGTGCCGCTGGGCGTCGCGGTCGTGCTCGCGCTGCTCGGCGGGCTGTTCCGGGCCTTCGTCGCCCGCCGCCCGGCCGGCAGCGCGCTGCACCGGGGCTGGCGGACGGCGCTGCGGTCGTGGACCCCGGGCCGGCGGATCCGGGCCTCCCTGGCCCGTCTCCGCACCCCGAAGGGCCGGTTCGCGAAGCGCCCCGAACCGATGACGACCGCGATGCCCCAGGTGTGGCGGACCTCCGCCCAGCGGGCGGGCACCGACGGCCGCCGGGCCGGGGTGGCCGCCGCGGCCGGCGTCGTCGTCGCCGCCGGGCTGGCGTGGTGGACGGTGGTGCTGGGGTTCGGCCCGGTCGACGCCCTGTCCTCGACCTACGACGGCGTCTTCCACTACAACGCCGTCGCCCACATCCTGCAGTCCGGCGACGCGTCGTCGCTGACGCTGGGCTCTCTGACGAACCCGTCGTCGGCGGTGGCGCTGTACCCGGCGGGCTGGCACGACCTCGTGTCGCTGGTCGCGATGCTGTCCGGCAGCGGGGTCCCGGTCGCCACCAACCTGACGGCCTGGGTCGTGGCGGGCGTGGTGTTCCCGCTGTCCGTGGCGGCGCTGAGCCGCCAGGTCATGGGCCCGTCGCCCGGTGCCGCCCTGGTCGCGCCGGTGCTGGCCACCGGGTTCACCGCCCTGCCGTGGGCGCTCATGTCGTTCGGGGTGCTGTGGCCGAACCTGCTCGGGGTGGCGCTGCTGCCCGGGTACCTGACGTTGCTGCTGGCCGTCGTCGGGGTGGCCGAGCGCAGCGTCATCGGCGCGGCCGGCGCGGCGACCACCCTGGTCCTGACGCTGCCCGCGCTCGGTCTCGCCCACCCGAACGCGCTGTTCAGCCTCGCGGTGCTCGGCCTGTTCCCGGTGCTGTGGGGGATCGGCGTGCTGGCCCGGCGACGGCTGCTCACCCGCCGGTTCTGGCAGCCGGTGCTGGCCACGGTCGGCGTCGCCGGGATCGTCGCCGCCGTCCTGTGGTTCATGACGGCCTCGCCGCTGACCGCCGGTGTCCGCAGCTTCGACTGGCCCGCGTTCACCGACGTGCCGACGGCGATCCTGCAGGTGCTGTTCAACTCCTCCAACGGCCGACCCGACCTCGTCGTGCCGTCGGTGCTGGTCGTGATCGGCGCGGTGGCCGCGCTGCGGCACGTCGCGACGTCGTGGCTGGTGCCCGCGCACGTCGCCTCCGGCGCGCTGTACGTGCTGGCCGCGGCCGACGACGGCAAGACCTCCGCCGCCCTCACCGGTGCCTGGTACAACGACTCCTACCGGCTGGCGGCGATGGTGCCCGTCACCGGGGCCGTGCTGGCCGTGGTCGGGCTGTGCGCCGTCGCGTCGGTCGTGCGCCACGTGCTGCTGCGGATCCCGCCGACCGCGGCCCTGGCCCGTCGGCGGGTGGTCGCGCCCGCGCTCGCGGCGGTGCTGCTCGCGGTCGTCGTCGCCACGACCGGCGGGATGTCGGTGGCGACGCACGCCGACGTCCTGGCCGGGCCGTACCAGCGGCCGTCGGACGCGATCCTCGAACCGGGGCAGCGCGAGTTCCTCGACGAGGTCGGCCGGATCGTCGGCCCCGACGACGTCGTGGCCGCGGACCCGTTCACCGGCAACTCCCTGCTGTTCCCGCTGACCGGCCGCCGGGTGCTGTTCCCGCACCTCATCGGCAACTGGACCCCGGAGCAGACGCTGCTGGCGACCCGGTTCCGCGACGTCGGGACCGACCCGGCGATCTGCACCGCGGCCGCCGACCTGGGCGTCGACTGGCTGCTGACGGGGCCGATCACGTTCTGGCCGAACCACGGCGGCGCCCGCTGGTACCCGGGGCTGCACGACATCGCGCCGGTGCCCGGCTTCCAGCTCGTCGCGACGGGCGGGGGCCAGGAGCTGTGGCGGCTGACGGCCTGCACGCCGGGCGCGCCGGCCGCCCCGGATGCCCAGGCGTTCGCCCCGCCCGGTCCCGGCGCCGTGGCCCCGTCCCCGTACGGTGGGTGACCCCCCGACGCCCTCGACGGAGCCCACGTGACCGAACTCCCCGAGTACGAACGCTCCCTGCGGATGGTCGAGCGCCGCAGGCTCGCGACCGGCTTCGCGAAGCAGATCGCGATCACCACCGAACCCGCACTCGACGTGCCGTTCCGTGACGCACGGGTGGTCG
The DNA here is from genome assembly GCF_017312135.1 of Pseudonocardia sp. TMWB2A. Lineage (NCBI taxonomy): Bacteria > Bacillati > Actinomycetota > Actinomycetes > Pseudonocardiales > Pseudonocardiaceae > Pseudonocardia > Pseudonocardia sp. TMWB2A. The sequence goes on along the minus strand of NZ_QKQY01000002.1, from coordinate 2,698,136 downwards.
ATCTCGGCTGCGGCTACGGCTACACCGCACTCGAGCTCGCGGGCCTGTGCCGGGAGGTCGTCGGCATCGAGCCGAACGGTGCGCTGGCCGCCGAGGCGACCCGGCTGGCCGCCGAGGGCGGCCGGGACAACTTCACGTTCCGTGTCCAGGGCATCGGCGACTTCGGCCACGGCGACGACGCCGGCGCCTTCGACGTGGCCGTGCTCGACAACGTCCTGGAGCACCTCGACGACCAGCCCGACGCGCTGGAGCGGATCGCGTCCTGCCTGCGGCCCGGCGGCGTCGCCTACATCCTGGTGCCGAACCGGTGGTGGCCGATCGAGGCGCACTACTCGCTGCCGTTCCTGGCGTGGCTGCCGCTGCCGCTGGCGACCCGCTACCTGCGCTGGTCGGGGCGCGGCAGCGACTACACCGACGCCAGCTACGCGCCCGGCTACCTGCGGATGCGCCGGCTCCTCGCGCGGCGCCCCGACCTCGACGCCCGGTTCACCGTGCCCGGCGACGTCAGCCTCGCCGAGGGCGGCGGGTCGCGGCTGTACTCGCTGGGGGTGGCGGCGCTGCGCCGGTTCCCGCCGCTGTGGGCGATCTCGAAGGCGTTCCTCGTCGTCGCCGTGAAGAAGCAGACCTGACCGTGACGCGACGGCTACTCGCCGCGGCCGACCTGGTCGTCGGCCCGGTCGTCGCCGTCGGGGTCGTCGCCGCGGGGCTGCTGCTCGCGGACCGGATCACGGTCCCGGCCGGGTCGAACGTCGGGCTGGCGCTCACCGCGACCGGTGGCGCGCTCGTCGCCGCGGTGCTGGCCGCCGCCGCGTGGAGCCGGTCGCCGCTCGTCGCCGCGCCGCTGGCGTGGGTGGGGCTGGCGGCGCTGCCCGCGCTGCCGCTCACGCTGTTCCTGGCGAACACCCCGCACTACCTGTTCGGGGTCGGCGGCGACCAGCAGTTCCGGGTCGCGTTCCTGACCCGGTTCGCGGACTCGGCGCGGCTGGCGGACTTCGCCTACGCGGACATGCCGCCGTACTACCCGGCCGCGTGGTTCTGGCTCGGTGGGCGGGCCGCGGCGCTGCTGGGTGTCGACGCCTGGGCGTTCCACAAGCCGTTCTCGATCGCGACGCTGGCGGTCACCGCCGTCCTGACCTACGCGCTGTGGGCGCTGGTGACGTCCCGCCCGCGGGCGGTCGGGGCGGCCGTGGCCACCACTCTCGCCGGGTTCGTGACGCTGGCCGCGTACTCGCCGTACTCGTGGCTGACCGCGGCGCTCGTCCCGCCGCTGGCGGTGCTCGGGCTGCGGCTGGTGCGCCGGACCGGCGGCTCGTGGGTCCGGACGGCCCTGCTCGCCGGTCTCGTCCTCGGGCTGGCCGCGGTCACCCACACCCAGATCCTGGTGTTCGCCGGGTTCGTGCTCACGATGCTGGCCGTCGACGGCCTGGTGACGCGGACGGCCCGGCCCGCGACGCTCGCGGTGACCGTCGGCGTGGTCGTCGCCGCGGCGCTGCCGCTGACCCTGGTGCACTGGCTGCCGTACCTGCTGGCCTCGGCCGGGCAGCCCACCTACAGCGCGGGCCAGCACTTCCTCGCCGAGGCGGGGTCGCGCTGGCCGCTGCCGATGCTGGAGGCGACCCCGGTCGGGGCGCTGTGCCTGCTGGGCACGGTGTGGATCGTGGCGCAGTTCCGCACGGACCCGGTCGCCCGCGGCCTCGGGGTCACCGTGGCCTGCGGCTACGCCTGGTACCTGCTGTCGACGGCGGCGCTGGCGTTCGGGAGCACGCTGCTCGCGTTCCGCATCCAGCCGATCCTCACCGCGGCGCTGGCCTGCGGGGCGGTGTGGGCGGTCGTCCCACTGGCCGGCGTCCTGCGCGACCGGGGCGTGCGCGCCGGGGCCTGCGCGGCCGTGGTGACGGTGCTGGCCGCGGCGGTCGTCGTCGGGCAGGTGCAGTCGGTGCCGCAGGACTACGCGTGGACCGGGACGGCGCAGGACTACCGGCCCGACGGGACGCGGCCCGACGGCTCGCGGGACCCGGCGGACGCGAACGCCTGGCTCGGGGACCTGCGCACGACGATCGACGGCCTGACCGGCCGCCCGCCGCGGGAGGTCGTCGTCGCGAGCGCGAACGCGACCCTGCTCAGCTACGTGCCGTACTTCGCGTTCCAGGCGTCGCAGCCGCAGTACGCGAACCCGCTCGCGGACTACCCGGCCCGCACCGACGAGACCCGCCGGTGGGCGGCCGCAGCCGACCCGGGCCGGCTGCTCGCCGCGCTGGACCGCAGCCCGGTGCGGGCGCCCTCGGTGTTCGTGCTGGAGCGGGCCGCCGACGGGACCCTGCGGCTGCCGCTGGCGCAGGACCGGTTCCCCGAGCCCCGCCAGGGCGCCGACCCGGCGGTGTTCGCGCCGCAGCTGTTCGACGACCCGGCCTGGCAGCGGCGTGACGTCGGCCCGTACGCGGTGCTGGTGCGGGCCGACGTCCCCCCGGTGCCCTGACGGCTCAGACCTCGACGACGGTGATCACGTTGCCGTCCGGGTCGCGCAGCATGAACAGCCGCGGGACGCCGGGGGTGTCGTCGGTGGGCAGCGGCTCCAGATCGGCGACGCCGAGCTCGGTCAGCCGGGCGTGCTCGGCGGCCAGGTCGGAGGTCTCGACGCCGATCGCGCTACCGCCGGGCTCGTCGTACATCGGCGGGTTCAGCGCGAGCCGCGCGGTCGAGCCGGGCGGGGCGACCTCGAGCCAGCGGTACTCGTCGTTCTCGCCGAACCGGGTGTCGCCGCGGACCTCGAACCCGAGCACGCGGGTGTAGAAGTCCAGGGCGGCGTCCTGGTCGGCGACGGTGAACATGACGACGCCGATGTTGTTCAGGGTGGTGGGACGGCGGGTGGGTGTGCTCATGCCCGGTACGACCGCGGCGCTCGGCGGAACTCATCGGTGCGGGCCACGACCCACGTCCGCGCGTGACTGTGACCGATTCGGTCCACGGCCCGACGCGGTTCGCGGAACACTGACGGCCATGCTGCGCGCGCGCCGACAGGCTGCGGACCGCGGCCAGGACACGGGCCGGCTCTCCCCGGACCGCAGGATCCTCCTGGCCGCTGCCCTCGCGTCCCTGACCGTCGGGGTGTGGGCGTGCTGGTCGGTGACCGTCGACGACGCCTACATCACCTACCGGTACAGCGCGAACCTCGCGCACGGGTTCGGGCCGGTCTGGAATCCGGGGCGGACTCCGGTGGAGGGCTTCACCAACTTCGCGTGGATGGTGTGGCACGCGCCGTGGGTGTGGCTCGGTGTACCGCTGCCGGTGGTGTCGAAGCTGACCGCGGCCGCCTGTGCGGCGGCGATCGTGTGGGTGCTCGTCACCGAGCCTCGCACCCGCAGCGGCGCCGTGGTGGCCGCGGGGAGCTTCGTGCTGTTCCTCCCGACCTGGGTCCACGTCGATGCCGGGCTGGAGACCGCACCCTTCGCGCTGGTCGTGCTGCGGGCCGTCGTCCTCGCCGCGCGGCTGCTGCGCGACCCGGACGTCATGGTCCGTTCCTGGGAGATGCCGGCGCTGCTGCTGCTCGCGGGAACCCTCCGCCCCGACGGAGTCCTCGGCGTCGGCCCCGCACTGCTGGTGTGGCTGTGGCTGCGCCGTTCCCGGAGGTCGACCTGGCTGTGGACCGCGGTGGGCGGCGCACTGGGCGCCGGTTACGTGGCCGCGCGATGGGCCTACTACGGCCATCCGCTGCCGAACACCTTCTACGTGAAGGTCGGGGTGGAGGCCACGACAGACGGCCAGTGGATCGAGCTGACAGCCGCGACCCTGCTGCCGTTGCTCGCGTTCGCCGTCGCCGCGTTGTTCCGGTCGCGCACCGCGGGCCCGGCCGCGCTGGTGCTGGCGAGCTGCACCGCGCTGTGGATCATCCCGGCGCTGTCCGCACCGGCGATGGACTACCTGTCCCGGTTCGCCTGGCACGGGTTCCCGCTGGTGTGCCTGGCCGCGGCGTGGGCGCTGGACACGGTCGACCTGCGCCGGGTCGCGGCCGGGGCGGCGGTGGTCGCCGTCGGCTGGACGACGGTTGCAGGCTTCCTCGCGCCGGACGGCCCCAGCATGGTCAACTACGGGAACGACCTCCGGCGCGCACACATCGCCGTCGGTCTCGCCCTGGCCGACACCGACCTGCCGGCAGACCGACGGACCGTCGCGGTGTCCGATGCCGGAGCCATCCCGTACTTCTCCGGGTGGACCGCCACCGATTACATCGGCCTCAACGACGGACGGATCGCGCACGGCGCCGATCCGACCGAGGTCCTGCAGGCCGACGACCCGTCCGTGGTGGTCGTCACCAGTTCCTCGCCCAGGCCGCCGGCCGCGTCGTGGCGGACGGATCTGACTCCGGTCCTCGCGGGCCGCGAGCTCGTCGGCGTCGCGCAGATGCGCCCGGAGTACTTCCAGCTCGTGTTCGCGAAGCCGGACGTCGCCCCGCAGGTCCGGGCGGCGCTGGACCGGCGCCTCGCCGAGGGCCGCGCGGTCACCGACGCCCGCCTCGACCCCGGCTACTCCCGCTGGCTGGAGCGGATCCTCGGGCTCAGCTGAGACCGAGGGCGTGCCCGGCCAGGGCGCGCAGCGCGGCGGCGTCGCGGCGCAGCACCGCCCCGGGCAGCTGGACGGCGGCGTTGAGCCGCGACGACACGTGCGCCCGGGCGGCGCGGGCGGCCCGGGGCAGCCCCCGGGCGTCCATCCGGTCCGCCTCCGCCGCGAAGTAGCGGCGCTCCTCGGCGAACCGGTTCCCGGCGACGGCGCCCGACCCCGAGTCGCTGGAGCGGTGCCGCCGGTAGCGGAAGCAGACGTGGTCGTCGACGACCATCGTGCCGCCGTCGGCGATCACCGCGACCGGCAGCGCCAGGTCGAACACGTCCGCGGACTCCGGCATCGCGACCCGCTTCAGCGCGTCGGTCCGCCAGCACAGCGACGGGTTGTACAGCCAGTTCCCCCGCAGCAGGCTCACCAGCAGGTCCTCGCCGCCGACCGGGCGCGGGCCCGACCCGGACGGCGCCAGCAGCGCCTTGACCCGGTCGGCGAGCGGACGGACCGGACGGTCGTCGGCGTCCATCACGGCGACGCCCGGCTGCACCACCGCGGCGTCCGGCCAGCGCTCGTGCAGCGCGAGGACGGTGTCGAGGTAGTCGGGCTCCATCAGGTCGTCGGCGCCCATCATCACGAAGTACGGCAGCTCGACCGCCTCGATGCAGTACCGGTTGTTCGGCTGCGCGCCGAGCCGCTCGGGGTTGCGGCGGTACCGGATCCGGTCGTCGCCCAGGCCCGCGAACCAGGGGCCGATCGAGTCGTCGGGGTAGCCGTCGTCGACGACGGTGAGCCGCCAGTCGGTGCGGCGCTGCTCCTGCACGCTGCGGACCGCGCGGCGCAGGAGCTCCGGGTCGCCGTAGAAGGGGAGCATCACGTCGACGGGCACGCACCCGACGGTAGCGAGCCGCCCCCTGGCTAGGATCACCCGGCCTCACCAGCGACGACCCGGAGCACGGCGATGGACATCCAGAACCACTACTACGGCCACTCGGCCGTCCTCGCCGCCTACGCCGGACTGTCCCGGCCCCGGCACATCGCCGGCCTGCTGCAGCACGGCTGGACCGCGGTCTCGCCCGTCGCCGCGCACTTCGCGGACTTCCCGAAGGTCGGCACCGATCCCCGGCAGCGACGCCTACTGGTGTGGTCGCACGACTGCCGCGGTTGGTCCCCCGCCGACGAGGACCGCGCGACCACCCCGGTCGGGGCGCCGGTGCTCTACCTGGAGGCGCTGCTGCGGTCGCAGGGCTGGACGCCGTCGGACCGGCTCGGGCCGGTCTTCGTCCCGTTCCACGGCACCCGGCTCGTCCGCGTGACCGGCGCGCACGCCGACCTCGCCCGCCAGGTCGCCAAGGTCGACGGCCCGTCGACGGTGTGCCTGCACCACGAGGACATGACCGACCCGGAGATCACCACGGCCTGGCGCGACGCCGGGCACACGCTGGTCACCGCCGGGCGGCGCGACGACCCGCACTTCCTGCTGCGGATCATGCACCTGGTCGGGAACGCGAGCCGGGTCTCGTCGAACCGGCTGTCGACGGCCGTGCTGTACGCGGCCGCCGTCGGCACCCCCGCCGCGGTGTGGGGCGACCCGCTGACGTTCGGGGCCCAGTCGTCGTCGGCTGTGGACGAGCTGCGCGCGACCTGGCCGGAGTTCCACACGGTGGACCCCACCGACGGCGCCCGGCCGGAGGTGGGCGCCGCGGAGGCCGACGCCGCCGCGACCGCGCTCGCCCGCCGCGAGCTCGGCGCCGAGCACCTGCTCGCCCCCGACGCACTGCGCACCGCGCTCGGCTGGGGCCGCACCCCGGGCGTCGGGCCCGGCCTGCAGTACTACGCGGCGTCGCCGCTGGCGAAGGCCGCGATGGTGCTCGGGCTGACGAAGCGCTCCGAGGCCAGCACCCAGGCGATGTCGGCGGGCAGCTCGAACCCGCTGCTGTGGCTGCGCCACCCGCTGGCCGCGCTGCCGAAGCCGCTGCCGCGCGGTCTGCCCACGCCGGTCACGACCGAGGAGCCCCTCGACGCCTGACCGGGGCGGTCACGACGCTCGGAAGATCCGGCGCACCAGCACCAGCAGCGCCACCCCGAGCAGCGCGGCCAGCACGAACCGCACCGACAGCCACAGCACGCCCTCGGACGGCAGCAGCACACCGGCCCCGCACACGACGACGCCCACGGCCAGCGGCCCGGCCAGCACCGCCTCCCGCCAGCGGGTCGGCGACACCCGGCGGCGCAGCAGCGACGTCCCGGCCGCCAGGGCCAGGTAGATCAGCGGGAACCCGGCGGCGACGGCGGTCAGCGACCCGGTCCGGGCGAGCAGCACCGCCGCGACCACCCCGAGCACCAGGCTGACCGGGCTCGCGAAGGCCAGCCCGCCGCTGCGCCCGGACGCGAAGACCAGGTGCACGTTGGCCAGGTAGACGACGCTGACCACGGCTCCGAGCGTCGCGACCGCGGTGACCGGCACCAGCTGTTCGGGGGCGAACGAGGCCGGGGCGAGGATGCGCAGCAGGAACGGCGCGAGCAGCGCGACCCCACCGGCCAGGGCGGCGGTGACGACGCCGACGTCGCGGGCGGTGCGCTCCAGGGCGGCGCCGCGGGCCTCGGGCGGCGTCCGGTAGATCACCGGAGCCCAGGCGTTGTTCAGCGCCGAGACGATCATGGCGGGGGCGGAGCCGAGCAGCAGCGCGATCTGCATGCGGCCGCCGTCGGCGACCCCGAAGTACCGGTTCACGATCAGCACGAGCGCGTTCTGCACCAGCAGCAGCGCGACCAGGTGCGGGACGGCGGGGAGCCCGATCCGAAGCGCCCGGCCGAAGTCACCCCGCGCGGTGCGCGGACGGCCACCGCGCAGGGCCAGCACCAGCCCGATCACCGCGGCGGCGAGGTAGCCGAGCAGCAGGCCGAACAGGTAGTCGTCGGCGTCGCTGGCCCGCCACGCGACGAGGGCGAGCCCGGCGAGCGGGCCGCCGAGCGTCGCCACCCCGGACATGACCACGAACGGCACCGGCCGGTCCTGCACCCGCAGGAACGCCTGGGCGTTGAGCACCACGACGAAGCCGGCGGCGGCGAGCCCGGCGCAGACGAGCCCGACCCGCCACGGCACCGACAGCACCGGGACGCTCCACCACGGCCCGGCCAGTACCGCGACGACGACCACCGCCAGGGACAGCGCGCTGCCCTGCAGCACCAGCGCCCGCGCGCCGTCGGCGCCGGAGCTCTCCAGGATCCCGTGCCGGGTGATCGACGACGCCAGGCCGAACCCGACGACCATCGCGCCGACCTGCACCAGGATCAGCCCGACGGCGACGACGCCGTACTCGGCGTCGCCCAGCAGCCGGGTGACGAACGGCGTGACGACGACGTTCGCGAGGATCGGGGCGACGCTGCCCAGGGTGTAGAGCGAGCCGCGCCCGAGTACCTCCCGGCTGGCGTCCACGCTCACGTCTCCCTCACGCGGAGTGCCCGAAGAACTCCCGGACCAGGGCGGCGATCCGGTCCACGTCGGTGTCGGTGAGATCGGGGAACAGCGGCAGCGAGAGCTGCCGGGAGTAGTACTCCTCGGCGTTCGGGCACAGGCCGCGGCGGTAGCCGAGGTCGGCGAACACCGGGTGCCAGTAGGCGGGGATGTAGTTGACCTGCACCCCGATGCCCCGCTCGCGCAGGTACTCGAACAGCGCGCGGCGGCGGCCGTCGAGTACGCGCAGCGGGTAGAGGTGCCAGGCGGGCTCGGCGCCGTCGCGGCGGACCGGGGTGCGGACCTCGGGCACGTCGGCGAACGCGGCGTCGTAGCGGGCGTGGATCTCCCTGCGCCGCGCGGTGAACGCGGCCAGCCGCGTGAGCTGCGACGACCCGAGCGCGGCGAGCAGGTCGGGCAGCCGGTAGTTCAGCCCGAACGCGTGCACCTCCTGGTGCCACGGCCCCTCGTCGGGGAAGCGCTGCTCGGCCTTGTCGCGGACGAGGCCGTGGTTGCGGAACGACCGGGCGCCCGCGACGAGATCCGCCCGCGGGGACACGACCGCGCCGCCCTCGGCCGTGGTGAGGTTCTTGGTCGGGAAGAAGCTCAGCGTCGTCAGGTCGGCCAGGTCACCGACCGGGCGGCCGTGCCAGATGCCACCCACGGAGTGCGCGGCGTCCTCCAGCAGCAGGGCCCCGGCCTCGTGGGCCAGCGACCGCAGCGGTTCCGCGTCGATCGGGTGGCCCGCGTAGTCGACCCCGGCCACGACGGTGGTGTCCGGGGTGAGCGCGGCCTTCGCCGCGTCCGGGTCGAGGTTGCCGGTGTCGGGGCTGACATCGGCGAACACGACGTTCGCGCCGAGCAGCGCCGCGGCGCTCGCCGTCGCCACGAACGTCAGCGGGGTGACCACGACGTCCTGGCCGGGGCCGACCCCGGCCGCGGCGTAGGCGACGTGCAGCGCCGCGGTCCCGCTGGTCACGGCCACCGCGGGGTTCCCGCAGACCGCGGCGAGGTCGTCCTCGAACCGGGTCACGGCCGGGCCGGTGGTCAACCAGTCGGTCCCGAGGACCGCCGTGACCGCCTCGACGTCGGACGACGAGATCGACTGTCGGCCGTAGGGGAGCATCAGTCGAGCGCCTCGACCATCGCGCGCAGCTGCTCGGGCGAGAGCCACAGGTCGTTGGTGTCCGACCGGTACGCCTGCCCGTCCGGGACCGGCTCGCCGTCGGCCGGGGAGGTGTAGCCCCAGCCGGCGATGTAGGGCTCGACGACGTAGCGGTCGGCCAGCTTGAGGGTCCGCCGCGAGTCGTCGGCGGCGATCATCTCCTCGTGCAGCTTCTCCCCCGGCCGGATCCCGATCTCGTGGGTCGCGGCGCCGGGGGCGATGGCCTCGGCGAGGTCGGTCATCCGCATCGACGGGATCCGCGGCACGTAGAGCTCGCCGCCCTGCATCGCGTCGAAGGAGTCGATGACGAACTGCACCGCGTCCGGCAGGGTGATCCAGAACCGGGTCATCCGCTTGTCGGTGATCGGCAGCGACCGGCCCTCGGCGGCGAGCTTCTTGAACAGCGGCACCACCGAGCCGCGGCTGCCGAGCACGTTGCCGTAGCGGACCACGGCGAACCGGGTCTCGTAGGCGGCGGCGTAGTGGTTCGCGCTCACGAACAGCCGGTCGGCGCACAGCTTGGTGGCGCCGTAGAGGTTGATCGGGCTCGACGCCTTGTCCGTCGACAGCGCGACGACCTTCTTCACCCCGGCGTCGATCGCGGCCTCGACGACGTTCTGCGAGCCCTCGACGTTGGTCCGGATGAACTCGAACGGGTTGTACTCGGCGGTGTCCACCTGCTTGAGCGCGGCGGCGTGCACGACGTAGTCGACGCCGTGCATCGCGCGGCGCAGGCGCGGCTGGTCCCGGACGTCACCGAGGAACCAGCGCAGCCGCGGGTCGTCGCCGAACAGCGACCGGCATTCGTACTGCTTGAGCTCGTCGCGCGACAGGATCACCAGCCGGCGCGGCTCGTAGCGGTCGAGCAGGGTGCGGACGAAGGCCTTCCCGAAGGACCCCGTCCCGCCCGTGACCAGGACCGACGAGCCCTTGAGTACCGACATCACGCCTCCAGATCTGCGGAATTTCTTCCGCCCGGCATGATGGCACGCGATCGATCGGACGAATCGAAGCAGGTACGGGTGCGGGTCAACGCGGTCATCCAGGCGCGGACGGGGTCGACGCGGCTCCCGGGCAAGGTGCTCACCGACCTCGGCGGCACACCGGTGCTCGACCGGGTGGTCGCGGCCGCCCGCGCCGCCGAGGGTGTCGACCGCGTGGTGGTCGCGACCTCGACCGCCCCGGGCGACGACGCGGTGGCCGAGCGCGCCGCGGCGATCGGCGTCCCGGTGGTGCGCGGCTCCGAGGACGACGTGCTGGCCCGCTTCGTCCAGGCCGTCGACGAGCACCCCTGCGACGCCGTGGTGCGCCTGACCGCGGACTGCCCGCTGCTCGACCCGGCGCTGGTGTCGCTGGTCGCCGCGACCTGGCGGGACGCCCCCGGCCACGACTACGTCGCGACCACCCTGGTGCGCACCCTGCCCCGCGGCCTCGACGTCGAGCTGGCCCGCACCGGCGCGCTGCGCGAGCTGGCCGGCACCGCGACCGGCCACGACCGGATCCACGTGACGTCGGGCCTCTACGGCGACCCGGAGCGGTTCCGCTGCCTCGGGCTCGTCGTCGCCCCGGCGGCCGACGACCTGCGCGTCACCCTCGACACCGCCGACGACCTGCACGCCCTGCAGGGCCTGGTGGAGGCACTGGGCGGCCGGAGCGACTGGCGGTCGGTGGTGGCGGTGCTGCGGTCGCGACCCGACCTGGTGGAGCGCAACGCGCACGTCCGCCAGAAGTCCCTCACCGAGGGCTGACCGTGCGTCTGCTGCTGCGTTGCGACGCCGGGCCGTCGACGGGGGTGGGGCATGCCGTGCGGTGTGCCGCGGTCGCCGAGGCCGCGCTGCTGTCCGGGCACGAGGTGTCCTGGTCGGGACGGCTCGACGGGCTGGACTGGCTGTGGTCCGGGCTGGTCCGGGAGCCCGGACCCGTCCTGCCCCCGGCCGACACCGCGGGCGGGCTCGCCGCGCTGGCCCGTGAGCACCGGATCGACGCCGTGCACGTCGACCACTACCTGCTCGGCGACGACCTGCGTCCGGCCCTGTACGACGCCGGGGTCGTGCTGTCCACGGTGGAGGACTTCGCGACCGGCCGGCGTCCCGGCGACGTCGTGGTCGACCCCAACATGGGCGCCGGGGACCACCCCCGCCCCGACGACGGCTCCCCCGTCCTGCTCCGCGGCCCCGGCTACGCCCCGCTGCGGCTGGCGGCCCGCCGTGCCCGCACCCGGCGGGCCCTGCGCACCGCCGACGGCCCCGGCACCGGGCCGCCCCGCGTGCTGGTCGTCATGGGCGGGACCGACGCCGCCGGGCTGCTGCCCCGGGTGGTCGCCGCCCTCGCCGCCGCGGACGCCCCCGCCGCGGTCGACGTCGTCGTCCCCGGCGGGCGGCCCCTCGACCTGCCCGCCGGCGGGCCCGCCACGTTCCGCGCGGTCCCGCCGCTGTCCGACCTGCCCGCCGCGATGGCCGAGGCCGACCTCGTCGTCAGCGCGGCCGGGACGACGGTGTGGGAGCTGTGCTGCGTGGGCGTCCCGATGGCGCTGGTCCGGGCCGCGGACAACCAGACCGAGGGCTACCGGGCCGTCGTCGACGCCGGTGCCGCCGCCGGGCTGGGCGGGACCGGGGACCTCACCGACCCGGCCGGAGCCGCGGCCGTGCTGCGCGCCCTGCTGACCGGCCCGGACGCCCGCGCCGCGCTCGCCGGGCGGGCCGCGACCGTCGTCGACGGCGAGGGCGCGGGCCGGGTCGTCGACGCCCTGGCCACCGCGGTGGGCACGTCCTCCGGCCGGGAGGCACGCGTCGCCGCCGAGGAGCGGGTGCTCGCCGGGGTGCTCCGCGCCCGCCGCGCCCGGACCGACGACGCCGAGCTGCTCCTGGCCTGGCGCAACGACCCCGACACCCGTCGCTGGTCGCGCAGCCACGACGAGGTCGGCCTCGCCGCCCACCGCCGCTGGCTCAGCGGCTCGCTGGAGCGCGACGACCGGCTGCTCCTCGTCGTCGACGACGTCCGCGGCCCGGTCGGCACCGTCCGCTGGGACCGCGACGGCAGCGGCTGGGAGGTCTCGATCACCGTCGCCCCGCAGCGCCGCGGCGCGGGGCTGGCCGGGCCGCTGCTGCGCGCCGGGGAGGACGCCCTGCGGGCCCGGACCGGCGCCGGGACCGCGGTGACCGCCGTCGTGCACACCGGGAACGACGCCTCGGCACGGCTGTTCGCCCGGGCGGGCTACGCCGATCCCACTCCGCCCGACGACGACGGCTTCCGGACACTCCACCGCACGCTGTGAGCCCGCGCGGCCCGGTCAGCCGCCCGCGGTCGCGGCCCGCGGGGTCTCCGGTCGGTTGACCGGGTAGGCCGGTAGCCGTCCGGTGAGGACGTCGATGACGTTCTGCGTGGTCTTGGTGCGGATCTCGGCCTCCGAGTCGACCGAGTACCACGCGCAGTGCGGGCTCAGCAGGACCGAGTCCAGCCCCCGCAGCGGGTGGTCGGCGGCGAGCGGCTCGCTCTCGAAGACGTCGAGCCCGGCGCCGGCGATCCGGCCGGTGCGCAGTGCCTCCACCAGGGCGGCCTCGTCGACGACCGGGCCCCGCGCGGTGTTGACCAGGTAGGTGGTCGGCTTCATCGCCGCGAACGCCGCGGCGTCCACCATGCCGCTGGTCTCCGGGGTGAGGGGGGCGTGCACGGACACCACGTCCGCCCGGCGGTAGAGCTCCCCGGGTTCCACGAGCTCGACCCCGGCGGCCGCGGCGGCGGACGCGTCCGCGTGCGGGTCGGTGGCCAGCACACGCATCCCGAACGCCTGCATCTTGACAGCCAGCCGCTGCGGGATCCGGCCGAACCCGACCAGGCCGAGCACGCGGTCCCGCAGCCGGTAGAGCGGTCCGGAGGCCGCGTAGTCCCAGCCACCCGCCCGCATCGACCGGTCCTGGCGGCCCAGCCCGCGGGCGAGACCGAGGATCATCGCCGCGGCGTGGTCGGAGACGTCGTCGAGCGAGCCGTCGGGCACGTTCGTGACCAGGATGCCGGCCTGTGTCGCCGCGTCGACGTCGATCGTGTTCAGCCCGATCCCGTAGCGGGAGATGACCCGGGTCCGGGGCAGCCGGGCGATCACGTCGGCGGTGAGCTGGGCGTACTGGTTGATGATGCCGTCCGCACCGGCGCAGGCGGCCACGATCTCGTCCGGGGTGCGGGTACGGGCGGCGACGAACCGCAGCCCGGCATCCTCCACGAGGGTCCGTTCCAGCTCGAGGTCGGGGAACTCGTAGTCGGTGACGACGACGGTGGGCACAGCGGTCACGCTCCGAAGGAGTGGTCGAGGTCCTGGTGGTGGGCGAGGTCGACGACGCGGGTGAACTCGTCGTAGGTGTGACGGGCCGGACCGCCGGCGAGCGATCCGGTGGCGGCGATGCCCGCGAGCGCGTCCGCGGCGGCGCGGGTGGCGGCGAACAGCGTGGTCACCGCGAAGAGCGCCAGGTCGAAGCCCAGCTCCTGCAGGTCCGACGCCGTGAGCCGGGCGGCGTCGGTCCCGTCGACGAGCGAGACGACCTTCGGCCCGGGGACCCCGGCGGCGATCTTCTCGACCTCCGCGACGGTCTTCACCCCGTCGACGAAGACGAGGTCGACCCCGGCGTCGGCGTAGCGGGCGGCCCGCTGCAGCGCCTCGTCGACACCGGCGGACTGCAGCGCGTCGGTACGGCCGATGATCACCAGGTCGTGCTCACCGCGGGCCCGGACGGCGCAGCGCAGCCGCGCCGCGTTCTCCTCCGCGTCGATCAGCCGGACGCCGGCCATCTGGCCGCACCGCTTCGGCGCGACCTGGTCCTCCAGGTGGATGGCCGCCACGCCGGCCTGCAGGTGCTCGTGGACGGTGCGCTCGATGTTCGACGGACCGCCGTAGCCGGTGTCGGCGTCGGCCACCACCGGGATCCCGACCGCCCGGGTCATGTTGCGGGCGTGCTCGGTCATCTCGGTCTGGCTGAGCAGGCCGATGTCGGGGGTGCCCAGGCGGCTGGCGGTCGCGCCGAAGCCGGTCATGTAGACGGCGGGGAAGCCGGCGGCCTGCACCAGGCGGGCGGTCACCGAGTCCGCCGCGCCGGGGGCGAGCACGATGTCCGGCCCGGCGAGCAGCCGGCGCAGCGCGGCGGCGGGGCTGGGAAGCATGATGTCTCTCTCCGTTTCCGGGTGGGTCAGGCAACCGTGGCGGCGGTGGGCGTCGTCGCGGCCGCGGGGCGCTCGATGCGCCAGGCCAGGACGGCCGAGACGAGGCAGCTGAGGAGGAGGTAGGCGGCGACCAGGTACCAGGAGCCCCCGGTCGCGACGACCAGCGCCGCGGCGATGAAGGGGGTGAACCCACCGGCGATCGCGCTGGCGACCTGGTAGCCGACCCCGGCGCCGCTGTAGCGGAACTCCGCACCGAACATCTCGGTGAACAGCGGCTGCTGCACGCTCACCGCCATGTCGTGCGCGATGTTGAACAGGATGACCGCGAGCAGCGCGACGGCGATCTGCGAACCGCTCTCGATCGCCAGGAAGAACGGCACCGCCGCGAGCACGCCGACGACCGACCCGGTCAGGTAGATGCGGCGACGGCCGAACCGGTCCGACAGCCAGGCGAACGTGGGGATCGACACGATCCCCAGGGCGCCGACCAGCAGACCGACGTTGAGCATGAAGTCCTTCGAGAACCCGTGCTCGTCGGAGGCGTAGCTGACCGCGAACGTGATCACGATGTAGCCGGAGACCAGCTCGACCAGGCGGAGCCCGAAGATCCGGCCGAAGGCGCCGGGGTGGCTGCGCAGCGCCTCCAGCAGCGGGACCCGGCGGCCGCCCGCGACCCGCTCGGCCTGCTCCACCCGCTCGGCGACCTCCTCGGAGTCCTGGACCCGGGCCCGGACGACGAGTCCGACCAGGACGAGCAGGACGCTGGCCACGAACGGCACCCGCCAGCCCCACGCCAGGAACTGCTCGTCGGTGGTGACCGCACGCATGAGCAGGATCAGGCCGGTGGCGATGATCAGGCCGACGGAGTAGCCGACCTGCACACCGCTGCTGTAGAGCGCCCGCCGCTTCGGCGGGGCGTTCTCCACGGCCATGAGGGCCGCGCCGCCCCACTCGCCACCGACCGCGAAGCCCTGCACGGCCCGCAGGACGACGAGCAGGAAGGGAGCCCACCAGCCGATCGAGTCGTAGGTCGGCAGCAGACCGATCAGCGTGGTGGCCGAGCCCATCAGGATCATGGTCAGGACCAGCATCTGCTTCCGGCCGATCCGGTCACCGAAGTGCCCGAAGACCACGCCGCCGAGCGGGCGGAAGAGGAAGCCCACCCCGAAGGTCGCGAACGCGGCCAGGGTGCCGGCCACCGGGCTGATCCCGGGGAAGAACTGGGAGTTGAAGACGAGGGCGGCGACCAGGCCGTACAGGATGAAGTCGTACCAGTCGATCACCGCCCCGGCGAAGCTGCCGAAGGCGGCCCGGCGGGCCCGGCGGTTGTCCTCGGGACTGAAGGTTGCGGCGTCCATGCCCCATCCGTTCCTACAGCCACGCCATCGTCGGCGGGCGGATCGTCGTCGTGCACCCGGGCCCGGTGCTGCTCGACGGCGACACGGACGACGGGATCATCCCGCCGGGCGACTGAGACCCTAGATAGGAGAAAACTAGGATGCAAGTAGTGATGCGATGATGGGGCCGAGATCCGGCACCGCGGTCACCGCGGTCGAGCAAGGGACACCAGCGATGCCAGCGCGACGCCCCGACGGTTCCGGATCGCTGGCCGCCGACGTCGCCGCCCGGCTCCGGACCGCGATCATGGACGGGGCCTTCGAGCTGGGTGAGGCCCTGTCCGAGGACCTCGTCTCCTCCGCGTTCGGGGTCTCCCGGACCCCGGTCCGCGAGGCACTCAGGACGCTGCGCACCCAGGGGCTCGTCGAGATCGTGCCGAAATCGGGGACCTACATCTTCCGGCCGAGCGTCGAGCAGCTCCACGAACTGTGCGAGTGCCGCCTGCGACTGGAGTGCGCGGCGATCGAGCTCGCCCTCGAGACCGATCCCGAGCGGCTGCGGTCCACTCTGGACGAGCTGCTGGCCCCGATGCGCGAGGCGCTCGACGCCGCCGACTTCCTGCGCTACAACCAGCTCGACGCACAGTTCCACCTGGCGTTCCTGGACTGCTGCGGCAACCGCTACCTGCGCAGCGCCTACGACCTGATCTACGCACAGATCTCGGCGATCCGGGTGCACCTGTCGGTCCGGACCGCGGGCGCCTTCGACGAGTCGATGCGCGAGCACCACACCGTGGTCGAGCTGGTGGCCGGCCGTGATGTCACCGGTCTCGTCACCGTGCTGGGACACCACATCGACCGGGCGAAGCAGGTCTACGCGACCTCGCTGCAGGAGCGGGAGCGGAGTTCCCGGCTCAGCCGCGGGCAGCGGATCCGGAACAAGCTCTCGCTGTGACCCGGTGCCGCCCGGCCGTCACCCGGCCCGGGGTGATGCCGCGCGCAACACCTGCCTGGGGACGGTACCGGTGGCCTACCCTTCGCGCGTGTCCGGATCCCGTCCCGCGCTCCCCGCGGCCGACCTCGCCCGCGTGGTCGTGTTCGCCGCGTTCATCGCCGTCCTCGGGCTGTTCCCCGGCTTCGCCGGCGTCGCCGGGGTCCCGATCGTCCTGCAGAACGTCGGCCCGATCCTGGCCGGTGTGATCCTCGGGTGGCGGCTCGGCACGGCCTCGGTCGCGCTGCTGCTGGTGCTCACCGCGGTCGGGCTGCCGCTGCTGTCCGGTGGCCGCAACGGCGCCGCGTTCTTCGGCCCCAGCGGCGGCTTCCTCGTCGGCTGGCTGCTGTCCGCGCTGGTCGCGGGCCTGGTCGTGCAGCGGTTCCGGTCGCGGTCGCTGCCCGTGCTGCTGCTCGCCTGCCTGGCCGGGCTGCTCGCCGACTACGTGGTCGGCATGCCGTGGCTGGGTGTCTACATCGGCGATGTCACCGGCGGGATCGTGCAGTCCCTGGTCTTCGTGCCCGGTGACCTGATCAAGATCGTGCTGGCCGCGCTGATCGCGTCGCTGGTGCACCGGGCCCTGCCGGACCTGCTGCCGGTCCGCTCCGCGTCGTCCGAGCCCCGGGTCCGGTGAGCGGGGCGGAACGCGAGACCGCCGACGACGCGGCCGCGCCCGTCGTCCCCGCCCCCTGGCTCCCGCGCGGGCTCGCCGACGCCGTCGCCGCGGCCGGGGAGCGCCTCGCCCGGCTCGGGGTGCGGGCCGGGGAACGCGTCGTGCTCGACACCCCCACCCGGGCCCGCTGGGCGGTGCTGCCCTACCTGCTCGCCGCGGACCGGCTGGGCGCGGCGTCGCTGCTGGCCGACGCCGGCTGGACCGGCCGCGAACGCGACGCGGTGCTCGCCGACGCCGCGCCGCACCACGTCGTCGGCACCGACGGCCGGACCGCGACCGCCGACGGCGGAGCGCGGACACCCGGGCTGTTCCTGCTCCCGACGACCTCGGGCAGCACCGGCGTCCCCACCGTGCTGGCCCGCGACCGGCGCTCCTGGCGGATCGGGTTCGACATCCTCGGTGCGCTGCCCGGACCGGTCCTCGTGCCGGGGCCGCCGTCCTCGACGCTGTACCTGTTCGGGGCGCTGCACGCGCTGCACCACGGCCTGGGCCTGGTCACCCGCGGCCGGCTCGACCCGACCGACCTGCCCGACGGCGGCTCGGTCCATCTCGTCCCCGCCCAGCTCACCGCCCTGCTCGACGAGCGCGAGCGCCGCCCGGGCGGCCCCGCACCACGGGTCGTGGTGTGCGGTGGCGCGCACGTCGCCCCCGGGATGCGGGAGCGGGTCGCGCGGCTGCTGCCCGGCACCACGCTGCTCGAGTACTACGGCTCGGCCGAGCACTCGCTGATCGCCACCCGCCGCGACGCCGGGCCGCTGCGCCCCGTCGAGGGCGTGCACCTCACCGTGCGCGACGACGTGCTGTGGGTGGACAGCCCGCAGTCGGTGCGCGGCCGGTTCACCCGCGGCGGGCTCGTCCCGGCCGGCCCCGGCCCGACGACCGTCGGGGACCGCGCCGAGCTCACCGGCGACGGCGGTCTGACCGTCCTCGGCCGCGCCGCCACCACCATCTCCTCCGGCGGCACGCTGGTCGCCGCCGAGGAGGTCGAGCAGGTGCTGCGCGGCGTCGCGGGCGTCGGGGACGTCGTCGTCGCCGGGACCCCGCACGCGTCGCTGGGGATGGTGGTCACGGCGGTCGTCGAGGCCCGCGACGGTGTCCCGGACCGGCGGGCGCTGCGCGCCGCGGCGCGGGCCGGGCTGTCCCCGGCGAAGCGGCCGCGCCGCTGGCTGGTCACCCGGGCGTTGCCGCGGCTGGGCTCGGGCAAGCCCGCCCGCGCCGCCGTCGACGCCGCACTGCGCGACGGGACCCTCGACGCGGTCCCGCTCGGGGGCCCAGAGTGACCGGCCCCGGCGACGACACCCCGGTCGTCGTCGCCGCGCGGCGCACCCCGATCGGCACCGCGGGCGGCGCGCTGCGCGCGGTGACCGTCGACGCGCTCGCCGCGCCCGTCCTCGCCGCGCTGGCCGGGACCTTCGGCGCCCCGGTCGACGACGTGCTGCTCGGCAACGTCTTCGGCCCCGGCGGCAACCCGGCCCGGGTCGCGGCGCTCGCCGCCGGGCTCGGCGACGACGTGCCCGGCATGACCGTGGACCGGCAGTGCGCGAGCGGGCTGGCCGCGATCCTCACCGCCGCCGCGGGCATCCGCGCCGGGGACGGCGCCGGCTACCTCGCCGGGGGCGCCGAGTCGCCGTCGACCGCGCCCACGCGGACCCGGGCCGACGGCACCGTCTACACCCGCGCGCCGTTCGCCCCGGCCGGCGACCCCGACCCGGACATGGGGCCCGCCGCCGACGACGTCGCCGCCCGGGCGGGCCTGTCCCGCGCGCGGCTCGACGCCTTCGCCGCCCGCAGCCACGCCCGCGCCGTCGACGCGCAGCGCTCCGGCCGCTTCGACGACGAGCTGGTCCCGGTCGGTGCGGTGCTCGCCGACGAGCGTCCCCGCGACCGCTTCACCCCCGAGCGGCTCGCCCGGTTCCGGCCCGCGTTCACCCCCGGCGGTGTGCACACGGCCGCGAACTCCTGCGGGGTGAACGACGGTGCCGCCGCCGTCGCGCTGGTGCCGGAGTGGCGACGCCGGGAGCTGGGCGTCCCCGGCCTCGCGCTGGTCTCGGCCGCCACCCGCGGCTGCCCCCCGGCCGACCTCGGGCTCGGCGCCGTCCCCGCGCTCGCCGCGCTCCGCGACCGACCGGCGGCCCCGGACGCCGTCGAGTTCACCGAGGCGTTCGCCGGGCAGGCGCTGGCCTGCCTCGACGCGGCCGGGATCGACGAGCACCGGGTGAGCCCGGACGGCGGTGCGATCGCGCTCGGCCACCCCTGGGGCGCCTCCGGCGCGGTGCTGGTCGTGCGGCTGTTCCACCGGCTCGTCGTGCAGGGCCGCGGCGAGACCGGGATCGCGGCGCTGTCCTCCGGCGGCGGCCTCGGCGTCGCGACGAGCTGGCGGGTGGTCCGGTGATCGAGTTCGAGGCGGTCGGGCACCGCTACGGCGAGCGCACCGTCCTCGACGGCGTCACCCTCACCCTCGCCGAGCCCCGGGTCGCGCTGGTCGGGGCGAACGGCTCCGGCAAGTCCACCCTGGCCCGGACCGTGAACGGGCTCGTCGCACCGAGCTCGGGCAGCGTCCGCGTCGACGGCCGCGACCCCGCCCGCGACGGCGCCGCCGTCCGCCGCCGGGTCGGGTTCGTCTTCAGCGACCCGGACTCCCAGATCGTCATGCCGACCGCCGGGGAGGACGTCGCGTTCTCGCTGCGCCGGACCGTGCGCGACCGGGCCGAACGCGCCCGGCTCGCCGCGGAGACCCTCGCCGGGTTCGGGCTGGGCGACCACGTCGAGCACCCCGCGCACCAGCTCTCCGGCGGTCAGAAGCAGCTGCTCGCGCTGGCCGCGGTGCTCGTGCTGGACCCGGACGTGCTGGTCTGCGACGAGCCGACCACCCTGCTCGACCTGCGCAACAAGCACGCCTTCGCCGACCGGCTCGCCGGGCTGCGCCAGCAGGTCCTGCTCGCCACGCACGACCTGGACCTGCTGAGGAGCTTCGACCGCGTCGTCGTCCTCGACGGCGGGCGGGTCGTCGCCGACGACGAGCCCGGTCCGGCCGTCGCGTACTACCGCAGGCTCTGCGGCTCGTGACCCCGCTGGGGCTCTACGCGCCCGGTGACAGCCTGCTGCACCGGGCGCCCGCCGGGCCGTCGCTGCTCGTGGTGCTGGCCCTCGCGGTCGGGGCGGTGCTCACCGAGGACCCGCGGGTGCTCGGCGGGCTGTGCCTGGCCGTCGCCGCCGGGTACGTGGTCGCCCGGATCCCGTGGCACCGGGTCCGGCCGGTGCTGCGCACGCTGGTGCTGCTGGCGGTGCTCCTCGGGGCGGTCCAGTGGTGGCTGCTCGGGCCGGAACGGACGCTGGTGATCGTGCTCCGACTGGTCGCCGCGATGGGCGCGGCGACCCTGTTCACCCTCACCACCCGGGTGGACGACCTGGTCAGCGCGGTGGAGCGGGGGCTCGGCCCGCTGCGCCGGTTCGGTCTCGCACCCGAGCGCCTCGGCCTTCTCGTCGGACTGACGGTGCAGTCGATCGGGACGCTGTCCGGCATCGCCAGGCAGGTCCGGGCCGCGGCGAAGGCGCGCGGGGCGGACCGGTCCCCGACGGCGTTCGCCGTGCCGTTCCTGGTGCGGACACTGCGGCACGCGGACGCGCTCGGGGAGGCACTGGCCGCGCGCGGGTGGGGCGACGACGACTCTGTGCAGTGATTGCTGCAAAGACTGTAAGGTCGGGTCCGTGGGCCCCACCGAACGGGAACTGGACCTCGTCGACGAGATCGCCGCGGCGTTCGAGCGGGAGGGCCTGCCGCTCATCACCGGCCGGGTGATCGGCTGGCTCCTCGTCAGCGACCCACCGGAGCAGAGCGCCGCCCAGCTGGCCGAGGCCCTCGGAGTCAGCCGCAGCTCGATCAGCACGGCGACACGGATGCTCACCCCCGGTGGGCTCGTCGAGCGGGTACGCACCCGCGACTCGCGGGTGGAGCTGTTCCGGATCACCCCGGACGGCTGGAGCCGGATGCTCGCCGCCCGCTACGGCCGCACGACGGCGTTCCGGCAGGTACTGGAACACGGACTCGACGTGCTCGCCGACGCCCCCGCGGAGCGGCGGGAGCGGCTCCTGCGGGTCCACGAGCTCTACGCCTTCCTGGAGGCCGAGCTCCCGGCCCTCTGGGACCGCTGGGAGGCACACCGGAACGGGAGACACCGATGACGGCCCTGCGCGACCACGTGATCCCCCGCCCCGAGGGCGACCTGCACGTCCACCTCGCGGGCGACACCGGCCCCCCGGTGCTGCTGCTCTCCGGCGCCGGCCTCGACAACGCGCTGCTCAGCTGGCACCACCTGATCCCCGACCTCGCCCGCGACCACCGCGTCATCGCCCCCGACTGGCCGAAGCAGGGGCGCAGCCGCCCGTGGCGGGGCCGGGCCGGCCACGACGTGCTGCTCCGGACGGTCGTCGACGTGCTGGACGACCTCGGCGTCGAGCGGGCCGCGGTCGTCGGGCTCTCCCAGGGCGGCGCCCTCGCGCTGGCCACGGCGATCGAGCACCCGGAGCGGGTGGAGCGCGTCGTGGCGCTCGCACCGGCCGGGACGCTGAGCTTCCCGCCGGGGCTCCACCAGCTGCTGTGGCTGACCGCGCGGGTGCCGCTGCTCTCGCGCACCCTGCCGAACCTGGCGTTCCGGAGCCGGGCGGCGGTCACCGCGTTCACCCGGCGCGTGCTCTTCGGCGACGCCGGCCGCGTGGCCGACCTCGACGGGATCGTCGATCAGATCCTGGCCGAGGCCCGGGCCGGGAACGCGGGCAGCTCCGACTGGCAGAACGACTCGATCGGGTTCCGCAGGATGCGGGTCGACCTGCGCCCCCGGCTCGCGGAGATCCGCTGCCCCGCCCTGTTCGTGCAGGGCGACCGGGACGCGGGCGTCCCCGTCGCGACGACGCGCGCGGCGGCCGCGGCCGTCCCGGGCGCCCGGTTCGTGGTGCTGCCCGGCCGTGGCCACTGGTCCAACCGGGAGTCCCCGGACGAGGTGAACGCCCTGGTCAGGGAGTTCCTCGACGGCTAGGTCGCCGCGCGGTCCAGGCCCCGCATCTCGCGCAGCGCGTCGGCGAGGGTCCGGTACCCCAGCGACTGCAGCACCGCCCCCTCCACCTCGGCGGTCAGCCGGGCGAAGTACTCCGCGGCGTTCGTCGTCACAGGGCAGACGCGCTCGCCCTCCGGGCGGCACGCCCAGAGCGGCTTCTCCCCCACCGCGCAGCGGTAGACCTCGGCCAGGGTGATCTCCGCGGCCGGCCGGGCCAGCCGGGCACCCCCGCTGCGCCCCCTGCTGGACTCGACGAGGCCGTGCACGCCGAGCGGCACCAGCAGCTTGCGCACCACGCTGGCGTTCGTCCCGAGGGCCTCGGCGAGCCGTCCGGAGCTGACCGTCGGACTGTCGCCCTCGGCCGCGGCGGCGAGGTACAGCATCGCCTGCAGGGCACTGGAGAACCGGATGTCCAGCACGACCTCACCTCCCGTCACGGGCCGCCAGCGTACCCGCCGCGGCCGAAAAGGTGGTGGTCACTGTTGCAGTTCGCCGGGTCATATGTATCTTTGATCAGAACCATTTGACGCCTCCGCCCGGACCCACCGACGTGCCTGGACGGCCTCACCCCAGGAGTGACCCGTGTCCACACGTGCCGCACGGCTTCTCGGCCGTCCCTACGCCCTCGGCTCCGCGCAGCTGCCCAACCGGATCGTCATGGCCCCGATGACCCGGGCGCTCTCACCCGGCGGCGTCCCCGGCGCCGACGTCGCGGCCTACTACGGCCGGCGCGCCGCCGCCGGCACCGGCCTGATCATCACCGAGGGCACCTACATCGACGACCCGTCCGCGGGCGACGTGCCGACCGTGCCGTTCTTCCACGGCGAGGCGTCGCTGGCGGGCTGGGCGGACGTCGTCGCCGCCGTGCACGGGGCGGGCGGCCGGATCATGCCGCAGCTCTGGCACGTCGGGATCACCCGCGAGGCCGGCAAGGCGCCCTTCCCGGAGGCCCCGTCGGTCGGCCCGTCCGGCGTCGCGCTGGACGGCACCGAGGGCGCGGGCGAGGCGCTGACCGCGGCCGGGCTGGACCGGATCATCGGCGCGTTCGCCGAGGCGGCACGGCAGGCCGAGCGGATCGGCTTCGACGGCGTCGAGCTGCACGGCGCGCACGGCTACCTGATCGACGAGTTCCTGTGGGACCGCACCAACCGCCGCACCGACGGCTACGCGGGCGGCCCGGCCGAGCGGGCCCGGTTCGCCGCCGAGATCGTCGCCGCGGTGCGCGAGCAGGTCTCGCCGGACTTCCCCGTCGTGTTCCGGTTCTCGCAGTGGAAGGGCGGGAACTACGACGCGAAGCTGGCCCACACCCCCGACGAGCTGGGCACCGTCCTCACCCCGCTGGCCGACGCCGGGGTCACCGCGTTCCACGCGTCCGGGCGCCGCTACTGGGAGCCGGAGTTCCCGGAGTGGGACGCCGAGCTCAACATCGCCGGCTGGGCCCGCAAGGTGACCGGCCTGCCGACGATCACCGTTGGCTCGGTCGGCCTGGACCAGGTCTTCGCCCCGGAGATGTTCGCCGGCGGCGACGCGCACGCCGGGGTCAGCGGCGTCGAGAAGCTCCTCGACCGGCTGGAGGACGACGAGTTCGACCTCGTCGCCGTCGGCCGCGCGCTGCTGGCGGACCCGGAGTGGGCGCGGAAGGTGCTCGAGGGCCGCGAGTCCGAGCTGGTGCCGTTCAGCAAGGCCGCACTGGGCACCCTGCACTGACCGTCAGGCGGTCCCGGTCCCGATCATGCCCTGCAGCGTGACGCGGACCGGGGTCGCCGGTCGGCCCAGCAGCGTCGCGAGGAAGGGATCGGCCGTGGCGAACTCGCCCCGCCGAGCGGCGAGGTAGCTGCCCAGCAGCGCCCTCGCCATGGCCTCCGGGACCCCCGCCGCGACCCGCCGGGCGACGAAGTCCTCGTCGTCGAGCACCACCCGGCGGACGGTGCGTCCCGTCAGCTCCGACAGGGTCCGTGCGACCTGCTCCAGGTCGACCGCCTCGGACGCGGTCAGCGGCGGGGTCGGCCCGTCGGCGACATCCGTCCCGACGAGCAGGGCGGCGGCCGCCTCCGCGAGGTCGTCGTGCGTCGTCCAGGCCACCGGTCCGTCGGCCGGTGCGAGGAGCTCACCGGTCGAGGCCGCGTCGCCGAGATGGAACAGCAGGCTCGTCGCGTAGTACCCGTTCCGCAACGACGTCCAGGCCCGTCCGGTCGAGGCCAGACGGGCCTCGACCGCGGCGTGGTCGCGAGCGGGCGCGAACAGCGAGTCCGGAGCCGCGGCCTGGTGGCCGGTGTAGAGCACCCGCTCGGCGCCGGCCCGGTACGCGGCGTCGACGGCGGCGACGCTGCGGGCGACGCCGTCGGGACCGAGCACGTCGGGGGACACGACCAGAACCCGGTCGGCACCCTCGAAGGCGCGGTCGAGGGTGGCCGGCTCCGAGAAGTCGCCGCGACGCACCCGGACGCCCCGGTCCGCCAGCTCCCGCGCCCGCTCGGGGTCGCGGACGCTGACTCCGACCCGTCCGGCAGGGACCCGGGCCAGGACGTGCTCGACGATCCGCGCCCCGAGACTGCCGGTCGCACCCGTAATGATGATCATGAACTCTCCTCGGTCGGTTCCGGCACGGTCATCAGGGGGAGCAGGACGTCGTCGGCGAGGTGCACCAGGAAGTCCTCGTCGCAGGGCTCGCCGACGACGAGTGTCCGGTGCACGATCACCGCCGGGGCGATCTGCGCGAACAGCTCCCGCGCGCCCGGCCCGGAGGTCTCACCGGGCGCCGCGGCGCCGAACACCGTGTCGGCCATGGCGGCCACGTCGCGATCCAGCACGCGGCGCATCACCGCCGCGAGGGCCGGCTCGGTGCGCATGGCCGAGAGCATCGCCCCCACCAGACCCCCGTCCTGCCCCGCGACACCGTCGGCCAGCCACCGCAGCACCTCCAGCAGCGCCCCGCGCAGGTCGCGCGCACGCAGCGCCGGGAGTCCGGCTCCCGCCCCGGCCTCGACCGCCGCGGCCACCAGCTCGGGCTTCCCGGGGAAACGGCGGTAGACCGTCGTCTTCCCGACCCCGGCCCGTGCCGCGACCGCCTCGATCGAGAGTCGGTCGTAGCCCAGCTCGACCAGCAGCCCTCGGGTCGCCCCGAGGATGGCCTCGCCCCGGGTCGTGTCCCTGGGCCGTCCCGGTCCGACGCGTCCCACCACGACTCCCCTTCCGATACGAGTCTGTATCGTATCGTAATTGGGTCCGACCGGCACCCGGCCGGGACGGCCGGGCCGGTCAGGTCAGATCAGGTCCCAGGTCAGCGGCGTGCCGCGGGCGACGTCGCGGGTGAAGGTCCGGCCCAGGACGGTGCCGATCGTGTCGGTGTGCAGACCGCCCGCCGGGCGGATCGACCGCACGTTGTCCGCGGTCACCTGCTCCCCCGCGGCGACGTCGGCGACCACCCACAGCGAGCGGCGCAGCGCGAGGGTGTCGCGCTCGGACTCGCGCGGGCCGAACCGGGCCGGGCCCATCGCGCGTCGCGCCACGTCGGTCTCGGTGACCAGCGACGCCAGCTCGGCGGGCTCCAGGGAGAAGTCGGAGTCGACGCCGCCGTCGGCGCGCTGCAGCGTCACGTGCTTCTCGATCGCGACCGCGCCGAGCGCGACCGCGGCGACCGGCACCCCGATGCCCGGGGTGTGGTCGGACAGCCCGATCGGGACGCCGAACGCCTCGCGCAGCGCGGGGATCGTCTGCAGGTTCGCGTCGACCGGGTCCGCCGGGTAGGAGGCGGTGCAGGCCAGCAGCACGATCTGCGTCGCACCGCCCTCCCGGGCGGCGGCGACGGCGGCGTCGATCTCGGCCAGCGTCGCCATCCCGGTGGAGATCACCATCGGCTTGCCGGTCGCGGCCATCGCCCGGATCAGCGGCAGGTCGACCAGCTCCGCCGAGGCCACCTTGTACGCCGGCGCGTCGAGGGACTCCAGCAGCTCGATCGCCGTCGGGTCGAACGGCGAGGAGAACGGCACGAGCCCGTGCTCACGGGCCCGGGCGAACAGCGGCTCGTGCCACTCCCAGGGCGTGTGCGCCTGCTCGTAGAGCTGGTAGAGGTTCCGCCCGCCCCACAGGCCGTGGTCGTCGCGGATCCGGAAGGCCGGGCCGTCGGCGTCGATGGTGATCGTGTCGGCCCGGTAGGTCTGGAACTTCACCGCCTGCGCCCCGGTGCCGGCGATCGCGTCGACGATCTCCAGTGCCCGGTCCAGCGAGCCGTTGTGGTTGCCGGAGACCTCCGCGATGACGAACGGTCGCTCGCCGGGGCCCACGCGGTGGCCGCCGATCTCGATCGGGTCCGGGGTGCGCATGCGCGCCACCCTACGAGCGCCGCGCGAGCACCATCACCTCGGACACCGTGCCCTCGGAGTCCTGGCCGTAGAGCCCGGCGTCGGAGTCGACGAGCTCGAACCGGTCGAACATCTCCAGGTAGCGGTGGCGCAGCATGGGCTCGCGGACGTTCGGCTTGCCGGTCGGGGAGTTGCGCAGCAGCAGCCAGCGGGCGCCCAGGTCGGTGACCAGGCTCGCGTAGTTCGCGACGACGTCGGGCTCCATCTCCTGGAAGGAGATGAAGTTGGCGAACAGGTCGACGGTCCCGGTGAGCCGGGGCAGCTGCCAGGAGCAGAGCACCGTCGCCGGCTGCTCCAGCTCGTCGATCACGATCTTCTCGCGCTCGCGGGTGGCGGCGTAGTCCAGGACCTTCTCCGGCCCGAGCGCCTCGCGCAGGTAGTGCGTGGCGACGGCGGCGACCGGCGGGATGTCGACGTCGATGTAGCGCAGCCCGGGGTTGCCCGACAGCAGGATCTCGCCGAGCGTGCCGAACCCGCCGCCGATCTCCAGGACCGTCGAGACGTCGAGGTCCGGCACGGCGCGCTTGAGCATGACCAGCCCGCGCAGGTAGTTCAGCGACGACCGGCTGAACCGGCGGCCGTCGAACACCAGCTGCTCGGCCGGGGCGCCGGCGGCCGACTCGCTGAACCCGGCGAGCGACGGCGACCGGTCGGCCGGGTCGAGCGCGGTCACCGTGGCGTGGTGGGCCCGGGCGACGGGCACCTGGTCGATCCGCTCGCGCAGCAGCGTCCCGGGGCCGCCCGCCAGACCGAAGGCCCGCGACAGGGCGGCCGCCGGGCGGGACACCGGCGCGTACTGCGGGGCGTAGAAGAACGTCGCCGAGGGGTGCCTGCGGAACTCCGCGAACCCGCGTTCCCGCAGGTCGGCGACCACCTTCTCCAGGCCGGTCTTCCAGAAGTCCGTCGGCCGGTACAGCTCCGGCGCGCTGTCCAGGTCGGCCAGCATCAGCTCGAGCAGCGTCCTCGGGTCCATGTGACGAACGGTACGGAACATCACCTTCGCCCCGATCGTGACCCACCGTCGCACGGCCCGGGTCCCCGGACCGATAGCCTCTGCGGTGCGGCTGTGGACGGCCGCCGGTCAGTGACGAGGGAGTGGGACGTGGTCGCCGACACCGGCACCTGGGTGGTGGTCCCCGTGTACAACGAGGACACCGTCATCGCCGACGTCGTCGCGGAGATCCGCACGAGCTTCCCGAACGTCGTGTGCGTCGACGACGGCAGCCGGGACTCCTCCGCCGAACGCATCGCCGGCACCGAGGCGCACCTGGTGCGGCATCCGATCAACCTCGGGCAGGGCGCGTCGCTGCAGACCGGGATCGACTACGCGCTCCTGAACGGCGCCGAGCGGATCGTCACCTTCGACGCCGACGGTCAGCACGACGTCGCCGACGCCGTCCGGATGGCCGCGATCCTGCGCAGCGGCAAGGCCGACGTCGTCCTCGGGTCGCGCTTCCTGGAGTCGACCGAGCCGGTCCCGCCGCTCAAGCGGCTGGTGCTGCGCACCGTCGCGGCGCTGTCCCCGGCCAGCCGCAAGCTCAAGCTCACCGACGCCCACAACGGGCTGCGGGCCATGAACCGGGCGGTCGCGGAGGACCTGCGGATCACCATGAACGGGATGGCACACGCGTCGGAGATCGTCGCGTCGCTGGCCCGGTCGTCGTGGCGGATCCGCGAGGTCCCGGTCACGATCCGCTACACCGAGTACTCACGATCCAAGGGCCAGTCGCTGTTCAACGGGGTGAACATCCTGTTCGACCTGTCGGTACGGCAGCGATGACCCAGGAGGCGAACACCGTGATCCTGCAGATCCTGCTCCTGGCCGCCGCGGTCGGCGCGCTCGTCTACTTCGTGCGCAGCGGCCAGAGCGTCGGCGTGCGGGCGAGCAAGCGGATCGCCTTCGGCGCGTTCATCGTGCTGAACATCTACGCGGTCCTGCGCCCCGACGACCTGACCTACCTGGCCCGGGCGGTGGGCATCGGCCGCGGCACGGACCTGCTGGTCTACCTGCTCGTCGTCTCGTTCGTGTTCGGCATGCTGAACACCTACCTGCGGGACCGCGAGATCAGCCAGCACCTGACGAACCTGGCCCGCCAGATCGCCGTCCGGGACGCGGAGCTGACCCGGCGGGAGAACGACCTGGAGCAGCGGCTGACCGCGCTGGAGCAGCAGGCGACGACGAACGGCCACCGGCCCGCCACCACCGAGCCCGCCGCGACCGCATCCGCCGACGAGGTGGGGACGGCCCGCTCCACCGGGAGCTGAGCGGCGATCCGCGCGGGTCACGATCCGGTCGCAGACGGTGACACGTCGGCCGTGCGTCCCGGCCTGCGGCACGACGCTCGTAGGGTGCGCCGGATGCGGCTGCCGATCGACGACGCGCGGAGCCGGGGATGACGTGGGCCCAGGCCGTCCCCGTGGCACTGGTGACCGCGGCGTGGTGCGTACTGCCCGGGGCACTCGTCGCCCGCGCCGCGGGACTGCGCGGAGCGGTCTGCTGGGGCGCCGGGCCGCTGGTGTCGGTCGCGCTGATCGCGACCACCGCGGTGCTGGCCGGCCGGGCCGGGGTGCCGTGGGGACCGTGGCCGGTGCTGGGCGCCACCGCCGTGCTCGCGCTGCTGTGCGCCGCGGTGAGCGCCGCCGTCCGGTGGGTGCGCCGGGACCGGGCCGAGCCCGGCGGGGACCCCGGCGACCGTCCGCCGTTCCTGCTGCGCGCGGGACCCGAC
Organism: Pseudonocardia sp. TMWB2A; assembly: GCF_017312135.1. Classification (NCBI taxonomy): domain Bacteria; kingdom Bacillati; phylum Actinomycetota; class Actinomycetes; order Pseudonocardiales; family Pseudonocardiaceae; genus Pseudonocardia; species Pseudonocardia sp. TMWB2A. The sequence continues at coordinate 2,668,679 of NZ_QKQY01000002.1, read as the reverse complement.
GGCCCCCTCGGCGGGATCGCACTGGCGATCGGGACGGCCGTCACCGTCGCGATCGGCTGGCTGACCGTGATGCTCGCGTTCGGGCCCGTCGACGCGATCTCACCGACCTACGATGCGATCTACCACTACAGCGCGGTCGCCCGGATCCTGCAGACCGGCGACGCCTCGTCGCTGACGCTGGGTGAGCTGAACAGCCCCGGGCGGCCCTCGGCCTACCCCGCCGCCTGGCACGACGTCGTCTCTCTCGTCGTGGCGAGCACCGGCACGTCGATCCCGGCCGCGTCGAACCTCGCCGCGTTCGCCGCGGCGGCCGTCGTGTGGCCGCTGTCGTGCACGCTGCTCGTCCGCCAGGTCGTCGGGCGCCGGGCCGGGGCGCTGCTCGTCACCCCGGTGCTCGCGACGGCGTTCACCGCGATGCCGTGGCTGCTGCTGAACTGGGGCGTCCTGTGGCCCAACCTGCTCGGGCTGGCGCTGGTGCCCGCCGGGCTGGCCGCCGTCGTCACCGTGCTGGGGCTGACCCGCGACAGCGTGGTCGGCCGGTTCCGGGCGCTGCTGCTCGGGGCCGCGGCCGTCCCCGCGCTGGCGCTGGCGCACCCCAACGCCGCGGTCAGCCTGCTCGTGCTGGGCCTGTCCCCCGTGGTGGTCGCGGCCGCGACCACCACGGTCCGGCACGTCCGCGAGCGCCGCTTCGCCACCGCGGCCCTCGCCCCCGCGGGCGCGCTGGCCGCGGTCGCCGCCGTCGTCTGGCTGCTGGCGTGGTCGCCCTACCTCGACGGCGTGCGGGCGTTCGACTGGCAGGCCTCGATGGGGGCGCGCGAGGCGCTGACCGGCGTGCTGTGGAACGGGATGAACAAGCGGCCCGAGCTGGTCGTGGTGTCGGTGCTGGTCGTGGTCGGCGCCGTCCTGGCGCTGCGGCACGCGCGCACCGCGTGGCTGGTGCCGGCGCACCTGACCTCGGCGCTGCTCTACACCCTCGCCGTCGCCCGCGAGGGCGACCTGGTCACCGCACTGACCGGGGCGTGGTACAACGACTCGCACCGGCTCGCCGCGATGGTCCCGATCACCGGGGTGCCGCTGGCGACGCTGGGCGTGCTCGGCGCGGCCGGCCTGGCGGTCCGGGCGGTGACCGCGCTGCGGCGGACGGAGACCACCCCGGAGCGACGACGGCTGCTGGCCGTCCCGGCCGTCGCCGTCCTCGCCGCGGCGCTGGTCCTACTCACCGACGGGCTCCGCATCGGGGTGCACGCCGCCGTGATCGCCGACGCCTACCGCTACGAGACCGGCCGGGTGCTGCAGCCCGGCCAGCGGGAGTTCCTGGAGGCGGCGGGCCGGGCGACCGCACCGGGTGCCGTCGTCGCGGCGAACCCGTGGACCGGCAACGGGCTGCTCTACCCGCTGACCGGGCGCCAGGTGCTGTTCCCGCACCTGTCCGGGACCTGGACGCCCGACCAGGAGCTGGTCCGGATGCGGCTGCACGACGTCGCCCGCGACCCCGTCGTCTGTCCCGCCCTGCGGGCCACCGGCGTCGGCTACGTCATCGACGGCCCGGTCACCTGGTGGCCGTGGGACCCGCGGGCCGACACCTACCCCGGGCTGTCCGAGATCGACCGCGCACCGGGGTTCGAGCCCGTCCTCTCCGGGGGCGGCAGCACGCTCTACCGGATCACCGCCTGCGGCGCGGACCCCGCCCGCTCCACCGGCTGAGGCGCCCCGGACACCCGCGGTTACCGTGTGCGCGCAGCCGGGTGCACACACCGTCCGCCCCGGAGGAAGGCAGGTATGCGCGCGCTCGTCACCGGCGGAGCCGGCTTCATCGGCTCCACCCTGGTCGAGTCCCTGCTCACCCGCGGCGACGACGTCCTCGTCGTCGACGACCTCTCCGCCGGGACCCGGGACAACCTCGCCCCGGGCGTCACGGTGGCCGAGCTCGACATCCGCGACACCGCCGCGCTCACCGCGCTGGCCGCGGAGTACCGCCCGGACGCGGTGTTCCACCTGGCCGCCCAGATCGACGTGCGCCGCTCGATGGAGGACCCGGTGCACGACGCCTCGGTCAACGTCCTCGGCACACTGAGCGTGCTGCAGGCGGCCCGGGACGCGGGCGCGGGCGCGGTCGTCGTCTGCTCCACCGGCGGCGCCATCTACGGCGACGGCGCGCCCCTGCCGACGACCGAGGCGGAGCCGGCCGAGCCGGAGTCGCCGTACGGGATGAGCAAGCTCGCCGCGGAGCGCTACACCCGGTTCTTCGTGCGGGCGCACGGCCTCCCGGCGCTGGTGCTGCGCTTCGCGAACGTCTACGGGCCGCGCCAGCACCCGGCGGGCGGGGCCGGGGTGGTCTCGCTGTTCTGCGACCGGGCCCGCACCGGGCTGCGGCCGACCGTGTTCGGCGACGGCGGCCAGACCCGCGACTTCCTCTACGTCGGCGACGTCGCCCGGGCGGCGCTCGCCTCGGCCGACCGGCTGGCGGCCGGGGAGCTGGCCGGCGAGGTGTTCAACGTCGGCACCGGCACCGAGTCCACGGTCGTCGAGCTGGCCACGACGATCGGGGAGATCGCCGGGCTCGCCCCGGAGGCGTTCGCGCCGGAGTTCCTCCCGGCCCGGGCCGGGGAGCTGCGCCGCAGCTGCCTCGACCCGTCGCGCGGGATCGCCGCGCTCGGCCTGCCCGCGCCGACCCCGCTCGCCGAGGGCCTCGCGCACACCTGGGCCTGGCACACCGGGCGCTGACACACCGGGCACCGACACACCGCGGGCCCGGCCCCCTGTGCGGGGAACCGGGCCCGGGCAGCGGCCGGCGTCAGCTGTAGACGGCCAGGGTGAGCATCGCGATCCAGGCCAGCGCCAGGACCTGCAGCGCCCGGTCGCCGAGCGCGATCTCCTCGGGCTCTCCGCCGGTGCCCCGGTCGACGTCCACCGAGTAGCGCAGCACCGCGATCACGAACGGCACGATCGACAGCACCGACCACACCGAGTTGTGGTCCTCGCGGATCTCGAACGCCCACAGCCCGTACATGACGATCATGACGGTGGCCGAGAGCGACCAGATGTAGCGCAGGTAGGACGCCGTGTAGTTCTCCAGCGACTTGCGGATCTTGGCCCCGGTGCGCTCGGCGAGGTTGATCTCGGCGTAGCGCTTGCCGGCGACCATGAACAGCGAGCCGAACCCGGTGACCAGCAGGAACCACTGCGACAGCGGGATGCCGGTGGCCACACCACCGGCGATGGAGCGCATCAGGAAGCCGGAGGCGACGATGCAGATGTCGAGCACCGGCTGGTGCTTGAGCCACAGGCAGTAGGACAGCTGCACCGCCACGTAGACGGCGAGCACGATGATCAGCTGCCAGGTCACCGCGAACGACAGCGCGATCGACCCGGCGAACAGCACGCCCGCCGCGACGAAGGCCAGCGGCACCGGGACGATGCCGGACGCGATCGGGCGGCGGCGCTTGGTCGGGTGCGCCCGGTCGGCCTCGACGTCGAGCGCGTCGTTGACCAGGTACACGCCGGACGCGGCCAGCGAGAACGCGACGAACGCGATCACGCAGTCGATCAGGACCGGCACGTCGAACAGCTGGCCGCTGACGAACGGCGCGGCGAAGACCAGGACGTTCTTCACCCACTGGCGGGGGCGCATCGTCTTGAGCAGACCGCGGGCGACCATCGTGGTGGTGCGCTCGGACGGGTCCATCGGCACGTGCGGGGCGTGCTCGGCGGCGACGGCGGCCGGGGCCGCGTCGGCCTCGTGGCCCTCGGGGGCGCCCGCGTCGTCGGGGGCGTCCGGGACGACGGGGGTCTGCGGGTCGGCGGCCCGGGCGACCTTCTCCTTCTCGGAGTCGTCGCGGTCGACCTTCGTGGGGTCGGTGCTGGTCATGCGCTCACCCTCCGGTGGTGGGGTTGCGTGAGATCACGCGACGCGCGGTACCGGCGACGGCCGCGCCGAGCGCGGTGCCGGTGGCGACGTCGGTCGGGTAGTGCACGCCGAGGACCAGGCGCGACAGCGCCATCAGGCCCACACCCGCCGAGGCCACCGGGCGGGAGCGCCTGCCCAGCAGGCCGCCGTAGAGCACGGCGGCGGCGGTGGTGGACGTGGCGTGCGAGGACGGGAAGCTCAGCCGGCTCGGGGTGCCCACCAGGACCCGGACCGCGGGGTGGTCGGGGCGGCGGCGCCGGACGACGCGCTTGATGCCGATCGAGGCGCCGTGCGCGAACGCGACGGCCGCGGCGGAGCCGAGCCACTCGCGACGGCGGGGGCGGTCCAGCGCGGCACCCACGACGCCGATCGCCAGCCAGCCCGCGGCGTGCTCGCCGAACAGCGACATCCCGCGGGCGACCCGCACGGTGCTGTCGTTCGCGAGAGCGCCCTGCACGGACGCCAGCACGGCGACCTCGCCGGTGGGCGGGACGTCGGCGGGCGGTTGCGGACCGGAACGGTCCAGGGTGTCTGCCGTGTCAGCCACGGGTGGGGGCCTCCTGGCGCGGGCGCTGGCACCCGGCTCGCGGGCGATGACAGCCGGTGATGGTACGCGCGGGCGGGGTCGTGGGCCGGGTCGGGGCGGCCCGTGGGACCGGGCATGACCGCTCGTCGACGGGCAGGTGAACGGCGCCGGGTGCGCTCAGAACCAGCGCTCCAGGATCTCGGCGAGCCCGTCGTGGGTGTGCGGTGCCGTCACCTCGTCGGCGAGCCCGACCAGGTCCGGGTGGGCGTTGCCCATCGCGACGCCGAGCCCGGCCCAGCGCAGCATCTCCCGGTCGTTGGGCATGTCGCCGAACGCCACGGTGTCCGCCGCGGTCACGCCGAGCCGGCGGGCGACCTCGGCCAGGCCGGTCGCCTTGGTGACCCCGGGGGCGGAGGCCTCCAGCAGCCCCGACGAGTGCGAGAACGTCAGGTCGGCCAGCCCGCCCGCCTTCGGTGCGAGCGCGTCCATCATCTGCTCGCTGGTCAGCTCCGGGGAGCGGATCAGCACCTTCGTCGCCGGGCGGCCGAGCAGGTCCTCGCGGCTGGTGGAGCCGCCGTCGTGCTCGCCCCAGGCGTGCACGTAGCCGGGGTCGGTGAGGAACTCGTCGACGACGCCCCGCACGCCGTCGTCGCCCTCGGCGTTCCCGACGCGCTCGACGCCGAACCCGCAGCCGGGGAACAGCTCCGCGGCGAGGCCGGCGAGCTCCCGGATCGTGGCGGGCTCCAGGGTGTGCGCGCCGAGCACGACGTCGTCGGCGGCGTCGTAGAGCACCGCGCCGTTCGCGCACACGCACAGCCGCACCAGGCCCTCGGGCAGCCGTGCGAGCACCGGCGGGATCCAGCGTGGCGGGCGGCCGGTGACCAGCACGAAGCCGGCGCCGGCGGCGACCGCCCGCTCCAGCACGGCAACGGTGCGCGGGGTGACCGCGCCGCCGTCGTCGAGGAGGGTCCCGTCGACGTCGGTGGCGACGAGCCGGGGCGCGTTCTCGACGATCACACCCAGAGCGTACGGAACCGCGCGGAGACCGCCCCCGGACGACCGCGTGGCGGTTACCCTCGAACGGTGCGCGTTCTGGTGGTGGCGGCCCCGCTGTCGGGACACCTGACACCGCTGTTGCCGCTCGCCCACGCGCTCTGGGACTCCGGGCACGAGGTGCTGCTCGCCGGCGGCGGCGACGCGCACCCGCTCCCCGGGACGGACCCGCTGCCGTTCATCGACGTCGCCCGCAGCCTGCGGGTGGGCAGGCTGGCCGCGCGCTCGCTCGTCGCGCACCCGGTGACCGCGCGGGCCGAGCTGGCCGGGCGCGGCGGCGACGCCGGGGTGCGCTCGCTGTTCGGCCCGGTGAACGAGGAGCTGACCGACGCGCTGGTGACCGTCGCCGAGCAGTGGCGGCCCGACGTCGTGGTGTACGAGCCCCTCGCGGTCGCGGGGGCGCTCGCGGCAGCCCGGCACGACGTCCCGGCGGTGCTGCACGAGAACGGCCTGCTCGACGGGTTCGCGCTCGTCCGCACGCTGCTGGACTCCCGCCCGCTGCAGCGCGCCCGGCTGCGGCACGGGCTGCGTGGGGTCCCGCCACCGGCGATCGCGCTGACCATCGCCCCGTCGAGCCTGGTCGGGGCGCGCGACGCGCTGGCCGTGCGGCCGGGCCGGGCCCGCGGCTCCGGACGGTCCTCGCTGCCCGCCTGGCTGAGCGGCCCCTCGGTCCGCCCGCGGGTGCTGGTGCTGCGCGGCGGCGGACCGGTGCGCGGGGACCTGCAGTCCTCCGCGGTGCGCGCGCTGCAGGGCGTCCGCGCCGACGGCCCGGACTGCGAGCTCGTGCTCGTCCGTCCCCCGGCGCGGCTGCTGCGCCACCACGGGCCGGGGGTGCGCACCGTCGGGCGGGTCCCGCTGGACGAGCTGCTGCCGGCCTGCGCGGCGGTGCTGCACGACGGCAGCGCCGCGCACGTGCTGGCCGCGCTCGCCGCGGGCGTCCCGCAGCTCGCGCTGCCCGGGCCCGGCGACCGGCGGCACAACGCCGAGCTGGTCGCCGCCCGCGGCGCCGGGCTGGGCGGCCCGTTCACCGCCGACACCCTGCGCAGGCTGCTGAACGACGGCGAGCTCGCGGCCGCCGCCCGCGACGTCCGCGCCGAGATCGCCGCGATGCCGACGCCGCAGGCCAGGGTCGAGGTGCTGACCGCCCTGGCCTGAGCGGCGCCGGGACCGGGGTCTAGAAGACGGCGACCGCGACGATCAGGCCGAGCGCGACGTGCGCGGCCGCGACGACCTTCGCCACCGCCCGCGGCTCGTCGGACTGGATGACCTCGCCGATGTCGATGCCGGTCACCCACTCCAGCAGCCGCACCGCGGCGACCTGGGCGATGATCCCGATCAGGCCGAACACCAGCGACGACACGACGCCCTGCAGCAGCGAGCCGTACGAGCCGTAGATCGCGGTGACGATGATGAACGCCATCGACACCATGCCGGCCGAGGTGATCGTGACCGCGTTCGGCAGGCCGCCGCGGACCATCGCCGGGAGCTTGCCGGGCGTGGTGAGGTCGATGGCCCAGAAGCCGACCAGCATGAGCAGGGTGCCGATCACGGCATAGAGCAGGATCGCGCCGACACCGCGGCCGAGGAAGCCCCAGTACGTGGCGTCGAACGCCTGGGCGAGGATCACGGGAGGTACCTCCGGGGAGCGGGGGTGTGCAGGAACTGGTGCGGGAACGGGGGTCAGGACTCGGGGATGCGGTGCGGCACGAAGGCCGCGCCGTCGTCGGTGATCAGGCCGGCGGTCTCGCGGATGCCGAGCCCGGCGGCGGTGTCACCGACCAGCCAGGCGCCCAGGCAGGGACGGAACCCGTCGAACTCGGGCAGCGGGTCGAACATCTGGTAGACGAAGCCCTCGTCGCCGTAGACGCCGCCGGTGGCGGTCTCGTAGTCGGGTGCGACGATCTGGATGTTGGCGCCCTCGCGGCCCAGCAGGGGCTTGCGGACGTACTCGGTGAGGATCCCGGGGTTGCCGAGCGAGGCGGGCAGCAGGTTCGGGTGCCCGGGGTACATCTCCCAGAGCACCGCGAGCAGCGCCTTGTTCGACAGCAGGGTCTTCCACAGCGGCTCGAGCCACAGCGTCTCGGGGAGGCTGCGGGTGACGTGCTTGCCGAACTCGTCCGACAGCATCCACTCCCACGGGTAGAGCTTGAACACCGTCGACATCGGAGCTTCCTCGAGGTCGACGAAGCGGTCCAGTGCGGAGTCCCAGCCGATGTCCTCGATGGACAGTCCGACGGTGTCGAGGCCCGCCTCGGCGGCGGTCTCCTGCAGGTAGCCGACGGTGATGTGGTCCTCGCCGGTGGACTCGGCGCCGGACCAGGTGACGTGCACCTCCGACGACGGCAGCAGCCCCTTCAGCTCGCCCCAGCGTTCGACGAGCTTCTCGTGCAGGGAGTTCCACTGGTCGTCGCCGGGGTGGACGTCCTGCAGCCAGTGCCACTGCAGGATCGAGGCCTCCAGCAGCGAGGTGGGGGTGTCCGCGTTGTACTCGAGCAGCTTGGCCGGGCCGGAGCCGTCGTAGCGCAGGTCGAAGCGGCCGTAGAGGTGCGGGTCGGAGCGGCGCCAGGACTGCGCGACCTGCTCCCAGCACCACTCGGGCAGCGCGAAGTCCTCGAACCGCTCGGTGGTGACCACGTGGTCGACCGCCGACAGGCACATGGACTGGAGCACCTCGACGTCGGCCTCGAGGGACAGGACCTCGTCCATCTCGAAGACGTAGTGCACCGACTCGTCCCAGTAGGGCCGCTCGTTGCCCGAGCCGTCCCGGCCGGGGGTGCCGAAGGCGAGCCCCTGCTCGGCGACGGTGCGCTGCCAGTCCGGACGGGGGGTGCCGCGTTCGCGTCGCACGCCTCAGCTCCCGCTGGACGAGCCGGACCCGCCCGAGGACGACGACGACCCGCCGCCGACGCCGAGACCGCCCCGGGAGATCGTGCCGCTGCGGTTCGCCGAGCCGATGGTCGAGCCGGTCGTGCCGCTGCGGACCGTGGTGCCGCTCGGCGGCGGGGACACGTTCCCGCCGGTCGCGACCTGGCCGACACCGCCGGTGCCGCCGTAGTTGTAGTGGTACTGGCGGCCGCCGCCACCCAGGAAGATCGGGACGAAGGCGAAGCCGCCGCCCCCGTTGGAGACCTGGCCCTGGCTCTCCGGCCCGCTGCAGTTGTCGTCCGGCACGACGACGCCCTGGTCGTCGACGCAGCGCGCCTCGACCGACTCGCTGCCGCCACCGGACCCGGCGTAGACGGCCGCGATCAGGGCGACGACGCCGACGGTCGCGCCGGCACCGATCAGCACCCGCTTGGTGGTCTTGGAGCGGGCCTCCTTGAGCCGCACCGCCTCGCGGTCCGCGCGCAGCTTCTGCTCGCGGGCACGCTTCTCGGCGAGCGTGGGCTCGCGCGGCGCGGTGCTGCCGTCCTGCTGCCGGATCCGGCCGCGCGGCGCCTCGGCGGGCTGCTCGGCGGGCGCGTTCGCCCACGGCGCCGTCGCCGGTCCGTCGGTCTGCGGTGTCGGCGTCGTCGACTGCGGCTCCGGCGGCTGCGGTGTCGCGCCGCCCGGTGTCGCCCTCGGCGTACCGGCGGGCGGCGTGCTGTCGTCCGGGCCGCCGCCGGCGCGCGGTCCGTCGGTCATCGCTGGTCCCCCATCGTCACTCTCGTCCCCCGCGCGCACCGTACCGGGACCGGCCGACGACCACCGGCCGTTCCCGGATGACGATTCGGCTGCGTTTCACCCACGCCCGCCCGGACGAGTGGTCGCGGCACCCCGTCGCACCGGGCGGACCTGCACGTTCACAGCATCCGGCCGACCGACCGCCGCGCCGGGGCACCGGCCGGGTGAAGCCGGGCCGACCCCGGCTGCATGATGGGGACGTCATGGATTCCCGCTCCCCCGCCGGCTCCGACCGGCCCGACGCGACCGGCCGCACCGCCGTCCACGGCGGGCAGGGCACGACCTCGGTGCTGTCCCGGCCGTCGGCCACCCCGGTGGTCCCGACCCGTCGGCGACGGTCGTCGGAGGCCTCCGGAGGGGCGGGCGCAGGGCGGGGCGGGCTCCTCGGGGCCCGCCGGGTCGGCATCGGGATCCTCGTCGGCGCGCTGCTGATGCTGACCGTCGCGTCGGTGGACTCGCTGCTCGGCGCCGAGGTGCCGGTGCTGGGCTCGTTCGCGTCCTCCGGGGTGCCGAAGGTGGAGGAGCCCCCGCCGCTGCCGCCCCCGCCGGACACCGCGGGCACCTGCCTGAACTGGACCCGCTCCGACGCGACCGACACCGCCGCCGTCGACTGCGCCCGGCCGCACCTGTTCGAGCAAGCGGGGCGGGTCGCGCTGACCGACCAGCCGACGTTCCCGGCCGACGGGGCCTGGCAGAAGCTCGTCGCCGACCGCTGCACCCCGGTGGTCACGAAGTACCTGGACGGCAAGTTCGACCCGGACGGGAAGTTCCGCGTGGGCGCGCTCAAGCCGTCGCAGCAGCGCTGGGACGGCGGCGACAAGGGCATGCGCTGCGGCCTGCAGATGGCCTCGCGCAGCGGGGAGATGTTCCCGATCACCGGCAAGGTCGCCGCGCAGGACCAGTCCGCGGTGCAGCCGGTGGGCACCTGCCTGGGCATCGACGGCCGCACCGTCGGCGACCCGACCGACTGCGCCGGGCCGCACGCCGTCGAGGCGGTCGGGCTGGTCGACCTGGGCACCGAGTTCAAGGAGGACTGGCCGGCCGTCGAGGACCAGGACAAGTTCCTCCAGCCCGCCTGCACCGACGCCGCCAACACGTTCGCCGGCAACGACCAGGTGATCGGTGCCAAGGGACTTACCGTCTACTGGGGCAACCTCTCCGAGGAGTCCTGGAAGGCCGGCAGCCGCAAGGTCAACTGCAACATCGGCACCCTGCTGCCGGACAACAGCGGCTTCGCCTCGATCACCGGCTCGGTGAAGGGCAACCTCGTCGTCTCCGGGCAGCCCGCGGCCCCGGCGCCGTCCGCGCCCGGTGCCCCCGCCGGACCGGACGGCGCCCCGGCCGACGGTGCGGCCACCCCGGCGCCGGGCTCGCAGGCCCCGGTCGAGCAGCCCGACGCCGAGCAGCCCGCCGCACCCGACAGCGGCGCCGGGCAGCCGAACCTCGACATCCCGCCCGGCCTGCCCGGGCTGTCGGGCAACTGACGTGCCGGTGGCGATGCCCGCCGACCGATTCGACGAGCTGGTCGGCGAGGCGCTCGACCTCGTGCCCGCCGAGCTCGCCGCGGCGATGGACAACGTCGTCGTGCTGGTCGAGCCGCGCCACCTCGACGAGCCGGACCTGCTCGGGCTCTACGAGGGCGTCGCGCTGACCGAGCGCACGGCGGACTACGCGGGCGAGCTCCCGGACCGGATCACCGTCTTCCGGGACGCCGTCCTCGACTTCTGCGACGACGAGGAGGAGGTCATCGACGAGGTCGCGATCACCGTCGTCCACGAGATCGCGCACCACTTCGGCATCTCCGAGGAGAAGCTGCACGAGCTCGGCTGGGGCTGACCCCCTACCGGTGGGTGGCGCGCCGCCCGCCGGGCATCGCGTCCCACAGCTCCGGGACCCAGCCGCCGCGGTCCCGACGCAGCACGACCCGGCCGGTGTTGGGGACCGGGCGCTCGCGGCCGTAGGTGACCTCGCCGTGGCCGGCGCCGGAGCCGTCGTGCCCGCCGAGCAGCGCCAGCGACAGGATCCGGATCGCCGCCCCGTGGCTGACGACGACGACCGCCCCGTCCGCCACCCCGGAGGTCACCGCAGCGAGGTCGGGCAGCGCCCGGTCCCACACGTCGCGGGCGGACTCGCCGCCGGGCATGGCGCGGTCGACGTCGCCGTCCCACCAGGCCTCGAAGACCTCGTCGAACGCGGCGCGGGCGTCGTCGCCCTCCTGGCCCTCGAGGTCCCCGACGAACACCTCGTGCAGGCCCTGGAGCAGCTCCACCTCGCGTCCGAGCGCGCGGCCGATCGGGGCGGCGGTCTCCTGCGCCCGGGTCGCCCGTGACGCGTACAGGCCCCGGACGGGCCACCCGGCGAGCAGCCCGGCGACCTCCTCGGCCTGTGCGTGACCCAGCTCGTCCAGCCCGGGGCCGGGCAGCGCGGTGTCGAGGCGGTGCCGCACGTTCGACGGGGTGCGGCCGTGCCGGACCAGCACGAGCCGCAGCGCGCCGTCGTCCGGCGGGACCTGTGCGGTCCGGGTGCCGGTGCCGACGGCCGCGAAGGAGGCGGCGCCGTCGTGCTCGTCGTCGGTCTGGTGGCTCACGTGTCGGCTCCCCGTCGGACCGCGGCGAGCCAGCGCTCGGACGCGGCGTAGTCGTCGGCGGTGGCGACGCCGAGCGCCGCCACCGGGCTCCCCACCCCGGCCGCCGGGGCGTCCGGTGCGGGATCGGATCGCGGGAACGACCCGAGGTAGATCAGCCGGTCGCAGCGACGGTGCAGCGCGGCCAGGGCCTCCCCCATCGCCGGGTCGGCGACGTGACCCGAGCAGTCGAGGTGGAACCAGTACTCGGCGTGGCGGTCCTTCACCGGGCGGGACTCGATCCGGGTCAGGTCGATGCCGCGGACGGCGATCTCGGTGAGCAGGCCGAGCAGGGTGCCGGGGCGGTTCGTCGTCGTCGCGACGAGGGTGGTGCGGTCCCAGCCGGTCGGCGCCGGTGGCGGGCCGGGGCGGGTCAGCAGCACGAAGCGGGTGACGGCGCCCGCGTTGTCGGCGATGTCGTCGGCCAGCACCTCCAGCCCGTGCTGCGTGGCCGCGAGCGGGGCGGCGACGGCGGCGTCGACCTCGCCCCGGGCGGCCTGGGCCGCGGCCTCCGCGGTGGAGGAGCTGACCCGGATCTCGGCGGCGGGCAGGTGCTCGGCGAGCCAGCCGCGGGTCTGGGCGATGCCGTGGCCGTGGGAGGCGACCGAGCGGATCGCGTCACGCGTGGTGCCCGGACGGCCCATCAGGCAGAACCGGACCGCGATCCGGGCCTCACGGGCGATCACCAGCGGCGGGTCGGCGACGAGCCCGTCGAGCACCGGCGGGACGGCGCCCTCGACGGTGTTCTCGATCGGCACGCAGCCGGCGTCGACGGAGCCGTCGCGGACGGCCGCCAGCACCGCGGGGGCGCCGGGCAGCGGCACGAGCTCGGCGCCACGCGACTCGGGCAGGGTCAGCAGGGCCTGCTCGGTGAACGTGGCGTGCGGCCCCAGGAATCCGATCCGCATCCGATCCGTCCTGATCAGTCCAGCAGCCCGAGGGCGACGAGGTCGGCGATCGGGACCGGCTCCGGGTCGACGCCGCAGCGCGGCAGGACGGTGCGGACCTGCTCGACGGCGGCCTCGGGCAGCTCGTCGAGCTCCCGGGCGAGCTTCTCGCCGTCGGTGCAGGCCAGGGCCTCCTCGGCCGGGTCGGGCGAGGCGCTGACCCCGGTCATCCGCGCGACGGCGGCGATCAGGTTCAGCAGGCCGTGGCGGCCGCGGGGCGTCGACGCGGACGAGTCCTCGCGGACGATCCGGTCGATGCCCTGGGCCGAGATCCCGCCGGTGCCGCTCTCCAGGCCGGCCAGCAGGAACTTGTGCACGTCGACGATCTCCGGCACGTCGGAGGCGCGCGGCCCGCCGAGGCGGATCTTCGGGGTGCAGCCGTGCTCGGCGACCTTGCGGACGGCGGCTAGCCAGGCGAGCGTGCCCTCCTCGTCACCCTCGACGGGGCGGCGCGGCTCCACGACCGGGGTCACCTCGTCCGGCACGAACTCCGAGACGCGCTCGAGCCAGATGCCGTCGACGTCCGGCGGTGCGGCGCACTCGACGGTGCTCGGGGTGAGCAGGCTGGAGCGGGAGAACACGGTCGACAACGCCTTCGGCACCGCACCCAGCCCGGTGTCGACTACGAGGGCCAGCTCCGCCGGCCGGCTCGGCGCGGAACGGGCGAGCTCGGTGACGACGGCGGGCAGCTGCGACGCGGGGCAGACCAGCCGTCCGACGAGGCCTCCGTAGTGGCCGTCGCGGGCGGCGAGATAGCGCGACACGACGGCGTCGACGCCCGGTGCGACGGTCCTCGGCTGCAGCAGGCTGGTGTCGTCGACCAGCGCGGCGAGCAGCGGACGGATCGGCCACGGGTCGGCTGAGGAACCCGAGGGCACGGTCATCACGTCGACAGACGCTAACGGTCGGGTCACGGCGACCCATCAACGGGGGTTGCCCCCCTGTGTCCACAGCCACTGGACAGGCGATACTTCCTACTGATTAGGTAAGGGTTACCTAATCGGAGGTGAGAGTGGGAACGACCCGAGTGCGCCGCCCCCCGACGCCCGCCGTCGCCGAGCGAGCCCGCAGCCTCGTCACCCGTGGTGGCCGCGCGGCACTCGTCGGCACCGGCGAGCCGGAACCGTGTGCGCCGCTGATGCACCACACCTGGCCGGACGGCACGACCGACCTGCTGCTGCCCGACGACCACGTGCTCCGCGAGCGCGCCCGGCTCACCCTCGACGGGCTCCCGGTGATGCTCGAGCTGACCGGCAGCACGCCGGTGCCGCTCGACGAGCCGGTCCGGGAGCTGCTGTGGCTGGTCGGGACCCTGCAGGAGCCGGACCCGACGACCGGCCGGGAACGGGCGCTGCGGCTCGCCGAGAAGGCCCCGCACCCCAACCTCCTCGACGCCGGGCGCGGCGCCACGCTGCTGCGGCTGCACCCGTCGTCGGCGGTCTACTCCGACGCCGAGGGCTGCGCGCCGGTCTCGCCGACCGAGCTCGCCGCCGCCGAGCCCGACCCGTTCTGCCGGGTCGAGCAGGTCTGGCTGGAGCACCTGGACCGGGCGCACCCGGAGATGCTGTGCGCGCTGCGCCGCCACCTGCCCGACGGGCTGGGGTTCACCGGCGGCCGGGTCCGCCCGGTCGGCGTGGACCGCTTCGGGCTCCGCGTGCGGGTGCCCACCGCGACCGGCACCCAGGACGTGCGGCTGGCGTTCTCCGCGCCCGCGGACACGCCCGAGGAGCTGCAGCGCCGGTTCGCCGAGCTGGTGGGCTGCCCGACGGCCGGGGGCCGCTGAGCCGGGCTCAGGGACCGGCGGGTGCCAGGTGCTCGGCCTGCACCTTCCGGGTCACCTTGCGCTCGGCGACGAACGACGCGACCGGGATGGTGCCCGCAGCGAGGATGACCACGGCGAACACCGGCTTCCACCGGCAGCGCTCGGCCAGGATCAGCGTGCACACGATGTAGATCATGTACAGGAAGCCGTGCACCATCCCGATCAGCGCGACCGGCCGCGGGTCGTCGAACAGGTACTTCGCCGGCATCGCGTAGAAGGTCAGCAGCAGCAGGCCGACGCCGGTGACCCACGCGGAGATCCGGTAGGCCTTCAGAGCGGTCGCGACGGTCACGGGGTGGACTCCTCCCGGTGCCGGGCCGCAAGGCGGGCCAGCTCCTCGTTGTAGGCCCGCAGCTGCGGGTCGGTGCTGCGGGGCGGGGCGGCGTTCGCCGGGCGGGACGTGAACGGCGACGGCCCGGCCGGGGGTGCCGGGACGGCGGGCTCGGTGGCCGGCGTCGAGACCGACGCAGCTGCCTCCTTCGAGGCCGCCCTCGTGGCCGCCTTCGTCGCCGACGCAGTGGCCGGCGTCGGGGCCGCGGAGGGGGCGGTCCCGGCGACGGGTGCCTCCGCGGCCGACGGCGCCCTGTCCGGCGTCCCCGCGGTCCCGCCGGGTCCGTCCGCGGCCGCCCGCAGGTCGGCGATCTCCATGCTCAGGAAGCGCCACCACATGACGCCGAAGAAGACGGCGAACAGCGGCCACTGCAGGCCGTAGCCCACGTTGAGGGCCGAGCCCATCGCCGATCCCGCACGTCCCCACTGCCAGATGGCCAGCCAGGTGCAGGCGACCATCGCGCCGAGTGTGAGGACGTGCCAGACCATCCACCTCGGGGACAGCAGCAGCCGCATCACGCCGACCAGGGTACGCACCCCGGCGTGGCCACGGCCGGGCCCCGACGAGCGCTCGGTCACGCCGGCCCGGGCGCCGTGGTGCGCAGACGGGCTCGTGGTCGCCCCGCCGCTCCCCGCCCGCCCCGTGACCCGCGACCCGCAACGCCGATCCGTCGCCCACGCCGCGATCCGTCGCCCACGCGGTGGTCCGGTCCGTCGCCCGTCCGGCGGCTCGTCGCCCGTCCGGGTGGTCCCCCGCTCGCCCGGCGGCCCCTCGCTCGCCCGGTGGTCCCCCGCCCGGTGGTTCCCTGCTCGCCCTGTGGTTCCCTGCTCGCCCTGGTTCCCCGCTCGCCCGGTGGTCCCTCGCCCGCCCGGTGGTCTCACCCCTCCGGCGGGCTCGCCCGCACGGTGGGCTCCCGCGCGCGGTGATCCGCAGTTCGCGCGGTGATCCGCGGACCGCGTGCGTCCGGACGCACGCGAACGACGAAACTGCGCGCGCCATGTGGATCACCGGCCGATGCGCACGCCGGGGCCCCGCAGTCCGCCGCCCGTTACCCCCGCCAGCGCGGCCATGCATCACCGGCGCGGTGGTGCCCCACCCGCGCGGTGATCCCCAGTCCGCGCGGTGATCCCCAGTCCGCGCGGTGATCCGCGGCTCGAGCGTGTCCGGACGCGCGCGAGCCGCGGATCAGCGCGCGCGGTGCCGATCAGGCCGCGATGCCGATCAGCCGCGGTGTGGATCACCCTGCCCACGCCCCCGCCTGCACCCCCGCGACGCGGCCCGCGGAGCCCCCCGGCACCCGGTGCAATGATCGCCCCATGACGAGCGGACCGGTCCCGGCACGACCGCGTGGGGCCCTGCGGGACTGGCTGAGCCCGGCGCCCCCGTCCTTCCCGGGCGGCGCCACCGACCCCCGCGAGCGACGGCTGATCGGCCTGGAGATCGCCGTCGTCCTGACCGTGACGCTGGGCTTGTCCGCGGTACGCAGCGCGCTGTCGCTGCTCGAGGCCCTGCTGAACCCCGCCCCGCTGGCCGACCAGCAGGTCACCCTGAACGCGCCCGCGTCCACCGACGCCTGGATCGACCTCGCGTTCCAGCTCGTCCGCGCGCTGCAGCTGGCCGGATGGGGCGCGCTGGCCGCGTACCTGCTGCTGCGGGCGGGCATCGCGCTGCGCCGGGTCGGGCTCGACGGGCGGCGGCCGTGGCGCGACGCGGCGCACTCCGCGGGCCTGGCCGCGCTGATCGGCCTCCCCGGGCTGGGGCTCTACCTGGTCGGACGGCTCGCCGGGATCACTCCGGACGTTGCACCCAGCACGCTGACCGACCAGTGGTGGCGGATCCCGGTGCTGGTGCTGTCCGCGGCGGCGAACTCCTGGGCGGAGGAGGTCGTCATGATCGGCTACCTGCTCACCCGGCTGCGGCGGCTCGGCTGGTCGGAGAACCGGTCGGCGTTCGCGGCCGCCGTCCTGCGCGGGTGCTACCACCTCTACCAGGGGATCGGCGCGTTCGTCGGCAACCTCGTCATGGGCCTGGTGTTCGCCCGCTACTGGCAGCGGACGAACCGGCTGTGGCCGCTCGTCGGCGCCCATCTGCTGATCGACGTCGTGGCGTTCGTGGGGTACGCACTGCTCGGTGGCGTGCTCCCGTTCTGACCCGGGAAAGCGGCCCTCACCAGCGGAAAGGTGACCCTGTCCAACTGAGACAGACACCCTTTCTGGAGCCGTTCCAGGAAGAGCCGCCAGTCGCTAACCTGGATGACATGACCGACGAGTCGAAGTTCCACGCCCTGCTCCGCGACCAGGTCCGGAGCGAGTTCACCGCCGCCCAGCAGTACCTCGCGATCGCCGTCTGGCTCGACGACGCCGACCTCCCCCAGCTGGCCGCGCACTTCTACGCGCAGGCCGTCGAGGAGCGCAACCACGCGATGATGATGGTCCAGTACCAGCTGGACAACGACCTCACGGCGACCATCCCCTCGGTCGGCGAGGTGCAGAACGACTTCGCCTCGGTCGAGGAGCTCGTGCAGCTCGCGCTGACCCAGGAGAAGCAGGTCACCGAGCAGATCACCACGCTGGCCCGCACCGCCCGCGACGAGGACGACTACCTCGGCGAGCAGTTCCTGCAGTGGTTCCTGAAGGAGCAGGTGGAGGAGGTCGCCTCGATGACGACGCTGCTCACCATCGTCCGCCGCGCCGGCGACGACCTGTTCCACGTCGAGGACTTCGTGGCCCGCGAGCTCGCGCGCGGCGACGCCGCCGACGCGACCGCCCCGGCCGCCGCGGGCGGCGCCCTGTAGGAACCCTCGTCGGTCCGACCCGGGTCCCGGCGCTCCTCGCAGGAGCGCCGGGGCTCGCGGCCGTCTAGCGCAGGGTGATCTGCTTGCCCGCGAGCACGTCGCGCGCCCGGTGCTCGGACTCGGTCAGCGGCGTGGCGTCCAGCCCGGCCACCGCCTCGTCGAGCCGCTTCGCGAACTCCGCGGCGGGACCCGCCCACTCCGAGGAGTGCATCTCCCGGTCGACGTCCCAGACCGGCACGAGCAGCCCGTGCGCCCGGAACGACCCGGCGTAGCGGGAACCCTCGCCCAGCTCCAGGCCACCCTGGCCGGACAGCCGCGCCAGCGCCGCCATCAGCGTCGTCTCGTCCTCGGTCCGCACCCAGCGCACGTGCGCCTTGGACCCGGTGTCGACCCAGTACGCGCCGCGCACGCCTTCGGCGGTGACCGCCTCGGTCGGCATGATCACCGAGTTGGCGCGCTCCAGCATCGCCTGGGCCTCGGGGTCCGGGCTCTCCGACGGCAGCCACCACGCGAAGTCCGCGTGCACCGTCGGCTCCAGCGGCGTGCCGGGCTCCAGCACGTCCTGCAGCCGCTCACCGGTGTGCCGCCCGGCGCCGACGACCGGCAGCGACGATCCCGGCTCGGCCGAGCGCGCCCAGGCGAGCGCCCCGGCCAGGTCGGCCGAGAGGTCCCCGGAGCGGGTCTGGACCTGCATGCCGAGCAGGACCTCGCCGTTGTCGCGCACGATCGCGGCCGACGCGCCCGGCAGCACCGAGGCCAGCGTGACCGGACCGCCGGAGCGGACCGGGAGGGCCGCCGTCGCCGACGGGAGGAACTCCCGCATGGCGACGAGGTCGGGCTCCGCCGCGAGGCCTTCGAACGGCCGGATGACGATCACGTCGTCACCGGCGCCGTGGCAGGCCTTGTACCGCTTGCCGGAGCCGCAGGGGCACGGCCGGCGCGGGTTGTCCCCCGCGTCGGCGGTGCTGGCACGGTTGCGCGTCTTCTTACCCATCGCCGGGCAAGGTAGCGGGTCGTGCATGTCTTCGATCCGGCCGACCCCGGTTTCCTCGCCGACCCCTACCCCGCCTACGCGGCCCTGCGCGCCGCCGGGCCGGTCCACGACCACCCCGGTCTGGGCGTCCCGGTCGCGGTGACGCACGCGGCCTGCTCGGCCGTGCTGCGCGACCGCGGACTGGGCCGCATCTGGTCCGACGCCGAGCCCGCGGCCGAGCTGGCCGCGTTCAACCTGCTGCACCGCAACTCGCTGCTGGAGCGCGAGGGCGAGCCGCACACCCGGCTGCGACGCCTGGTGGCCTCGGCGTTCGCCCGCGGCCACACCGAGCGGCTGGCCCCGCTGGTGCGGGCGCGGGCCGGGGCCCTGGTCGACGACCTGGTGGCCCGCATCCGCGACGGCGCCCCCGCCGACCTGGTGGAGCTCGTCGCCGCACCGCTGCCGGTCGCCGTGATCGCCGACCTGCTCGGGGTGCCGGAGGACCGCCGGGCGCCGCTGCGGGACTGGTCCGACGCGATCGTGCGGATGTACGAGCCCGACCCCGGCGACGACGGCCGTCGCGCGGCGGAGCGGGCGTCGGCCGACTTCACGGCGCTGCTGCGGGAGCTGGTCGACGAGCGCCGGTCCGGCCGCGCCGCCCCCGCCACGGACACCGGCGCGAGACCGGACCTGATCACCGACCTGCTCGCCGTCCGGGACGCCGACTCGCCGTCCGTCCGGCTCGACGAGGACGAGCTCGTCGGCACCGCGGTGCTGCTCCTGATGGCCGGGCACGAGGCGACGGTCAACGTCGTCGGGAACGGCGTGCACGCCCTGCTCCGGCACCCGGACCAGTGGCAGCGGCTGCTCGACGACCCCGGACTGGTCGGAACGGCCGTCGAGGAGCTGATCCGCTTCGACGCCCCGCTGCAGCTGTTCGAGCGGACCGCCGTCGTCGACACCACGGTGGCCGGCCACCCGGTCCCGGCGGGCACCCGGATCGCGACGCTGCTCGGCGCGGCCGGGCGCGACCCGTCCGTCTTCGGCGACGACGCCGACCGCCTCGACGTCGGCCGCTCCCCCAACCCCCACCTGGGCTTCGGGGCCGGAGTGCACTACTGCCTGGGTGCCCCGCTGGCCCGGCTGGAGATCGCCGAGGTGCTGCGCGCGCTGCTGGGACGCCTGCCCGACGCCGTCGTCGACGGCGCGCCGGTCCGGCGTCCACGGTTCGTCATGCGCGGCTGGGCGGAGCTGCGACTGGCCGCCCACACCGTCCGATGAACCGAATGCCGCAATGATCCGAGAGCCGAACGGTCCATTCCCGGGAGCCGTCGGCGAATTGTCGACGGCGCCGCGCAATCACCGACGAAAAAGGGGCGTCGGGAACGACCGGAACCGACGTCGACGACCATCGGACGACGTGGTGGAATCGACAGCGATGGAATCGTGGTCGGAACTGCTGCGGACCGTTCTCGGCGTGCCGGGGGCGGGGTACGCCTGCGTCGCCGACCCCGCCACCGGCGAGCTCGTCGCGGACGCCGGCGGGCGTGCCGTGCCCGGCCTGGCCGAGGTGCTCGGCTGGGGCGCCGCGCAGGTCGTCGCCGAGGGACCGGTGTTCGAGGATGCGGTGATCACCACCCGGGAGGGCGACCACCATCTCCTGCGGGCGCTGCCCCGCGACGGCGCGGCCCCGTTGCTCGCCTACGCCCATCTCGACCGGTCCGGCAGCCCGGTCGCGCTCCTCCGGCGGGCACTGCGCCCACCCGGCAGGACCCCGGTCCGAACGGATCCGCAGGTCACGACGGCACCCGTCGCCCCGGCCGCGGCCCCGGTCCGGCCGGTGATGCGGGCCCGCACGGCCGCGCCCGCGGTCTCGCCGCCCGAGCCCGCGGACACCCCACCGGCGACGATCGCGGTGCCGAGGCCGTCGCCCGTGCCGGACGCCGAGCGCACCCCGGGACCGGCCGTCCCGCTCCCCCGACGGGCACCCGGCCCCGCCGAGCCGTCCGGACCGGCGGAGCCCCCTGCCGCAGCCGACGGTGACGACACGCATGCCGGAGCCGTCCCGGAGGGCGGCCGGTGGGCCGACGACCTCGGCACCATGGCCCGGATCCTCGCCGCGCTGCGCCGTCTGGACCCGTCGTCGACCACCGGGTGACGGCAGGGTGTTGACGCTCCGGAATTGCGCGTTATCGTTGTCCGCCCCGGCGCCGGAAAGAACTGAGATCATTTTCCGCGGAATGCGGAACAGGATCGCGGCGCGGGCTCCCCGAGATCGTCGCGGCGGTTGCTGCGCGGAAGGCACCTGAGATGAACAACATCGATCGTTCCCTGGACATGGCCGCCAACATCAAGGGCGCGTTCGCGGTCGCGATCGTCGACTTCGACAGCGGCATGACCCTGGGGTCGCGCGGGGGAAGCCCCGAGTTCGACCTCGACGTCGCCGCGCC
This sequence comes from Pseudonocardia sp. TMWB2A, assembly GCF_017312135.1. Lineage (NCBI taxonomy): Bacteria > Bacillati > Actinomycetota > Actinomycetes > Pseudonocardiales > Pseudonocardiaceae > Pseudonocardia > Pseudonocardia sp. TMWB2A. Next base: position 2,647,590 of record NZ_QKQY01000002.1, on the reverse strand, counting down.
CGGCAACTCCGACGTCGTCCGGACCAAGCTCGAGGTCATGCAGAAGCTGGGGCTGCGCGAGAACATCGAGGACATCCTGATCACCCTCGACACCCAGTACCACCTGATCCGGATCATCCGCGGCACCGACGAGCAGCTGTTCTTCTACCTCGTGCTCAACCGCGCCCAGGCCAACCTGGCGATGGCCCGCCGCGACCTGCGCGTCATCGAGCAGCAGTTCGCGATGACCTCGCCGCAGGCCGGTGCGCCGCAGCAGCAGGGCCAGGCGTTCTTCCCCGCCCAGCAGCGCTGAGGCCCCCGCGACCCACACGACCGATGGGACGTCACCGGCACGCCGTCGCCGTGCGCACCGACGGGCTGGCCGCCGTACTGGGGCCGCTGTTCTTCGACCCGCGGATCCGCTCGGCGGCCCTGCTCGACGTGGACAGCGGGATGGTCCTCGACGTCTGCGGGCCCGACACCGCCGTCGGGCGGACGGGCCGGGGCGTCCCCGCGGCCCACGACCACCGCGACGAGGTCCGCGGCGCGGCGCACGCCGAGCTCGTCCGGATCGCGCTGGCCCTCGCCCCGAACGCGGGCGGGCGGCTCGGGCTCGTCCTGGAGGCGGGCCCGGACCGGCACGTGCTGCGCACCGTCGCCGACCCGCACGGCGGGCGGCTGGCCCTGTCGGTGGTCGTGCGCGGCCCCGACCGGGCCGTGCGGCGGGTCCGCAAGCTGCTGGAGGAGGTCTCCGACGCCGCGCTGACCGCGGGCCCGTCGACGGCGGTCCGCCCCGGCTCGGCGGGCTGGGCGGCCACGCCCGTCACCCCCGCGCCGCCGCCGGCTCACCCGACACCCGCACCGGCACCCATACCGGCATCCCCACCGGTGGTGCGGCCGGACGCCGCCAGAGTGCCCGGCCCGCCCGGGTTCAGCCCGCCGGGTCCGCTGCCGTGGTCGGGACCGGTGCCGCCGTCGGCGCTGCCTGCGGGGCCGCCGCTCCCACCGGGACCGCCGGCTCCGCGCCGGCCGTACCCGCCGTCGCCGACACCAGCAGCTGCCGGGGACCCTGCGCCCGCGTCCCCAGCAGAGCGGTGAGCAGGCGGACGACCCGGATCGTGCGCCACGCCGTGACCGCGGCGAGCACGTCGGCCCAGGCGTGCAGGACGACCCCGTCGGCCAGCGCCTGCGTACCGGTGCGGAACCGCCACACCAGGACGACCGCGCCGAGGACCACGCACGCCGCCCACAGCGCCCACCAGACCAGCAGCTCCCGCGACGGCGACGGCCGCCGTTCCGGCGGCAGGTCCAGTGCGCCGTGCTCGGTCTCGGCCAGCAGCGAACCGGGCGCGACCAGGTTCCAGCCGGGCACCACCCAGCCCGCGACGACCCAGCGGCGGCTCCGCCAGGCGCGCGTCCCCGCGCGGTCCGCGGCGGCCCGGTAGGTCCACAGGCTCCACGAGATCATCAGCACCCCGGCGGCGATCGTCGCCACCACCGAGGACCAGCCGCCGAACCACACCAGCGCGTCGGAGACGCCGACGGCCTCCGGGGACAACGCGTCGGACCGGCTGAACAGCAGCAGCACGTACCGCCACACCTCGGCGACGGCGGCGACTCCCGACACGACGACGACCACCCACAGCACGGGCACGAGCTGCGCGGCCAGCGCGCGGGCCCGGTCGACCGGCCGGAGCGGGCCCTCACCGGGAACCGGCGTGATCCGCCAGGGCCCCACCGGGAGACCCCAGCGCGGGACGGCGCGGTAGCGGGGCGGGCCGGCGTAGCGGTCCCGCCGGGCCGTGGGCTCGGCGGCCGGCCCACCGGGCGTCGTCGCCACCCAGTCCAGGGCGGCCAGGTACCGGCCGCACCACGGGCAGAACGCACCCCCGCCGGGGGGCGCCGTCCGGCCGCAGCGCGGGCACGGCGGGCCCGGCCGTCGGGACGCCGGCGCGGACACGGGTCAGGCGATCCGGGGGGCGCTGCCGTCGTCGGTCACGACCGTGCGGCCCTGGGCGGCCCAGTCCTGCATGCCGCCCTCGACGTTCACCGCCGGGAAGCCCTGCTGGGCCAGGTAGGCGACGACCCGGGCCGACCGGCCACCGGAGCGGCAGACGACGTAGAGCGGGTCGTCGGTGGGGACCTCGCCCATCCGGCCGGCCAGCTCGGACATCGGCAGGTGACGGGCGTGCGGGGCGTGCCCTGCGGTCCACTCGTCGAGCTCGCGGACGTCCAGCATCGGGGCGTCGGCGGGGAGATCGGACACGCTCACGGCGGGAACCGGGTCGGACATGGCGCCATCCTGCCACGCCGCCCCGTCAACCCGCCGTGAGCGGCGCGGGTCAGCGGCCGTCGTCGCGGTAGAGCGACCCGTGCGGGATCGTCACCTCGTTCGGGTCCAGCGGCGGCTGGACGGCCCGGTACCCGCCGGTGGCCTGCGCGGGGCGGTACCCGCCGGTGCCCTGCGGCCCGGGCCTGCGCCCCGTCCCGAACCGGTCCGGACGCCCGTCGGCCCCGACCGCGGGCTGGGTGCCGGTCAGCCCGGTGTTGCCGAACAGCTCGCCGGCCTGGCGGCTGGTCTGCGGCCGCTGCTGTCCCGGGTTCGGCCGGGGCTGCGGACGCGGCTGCGAGCGGTGCCGGCCGGAACCCTCGGCCCCGCGCCGGGGGATCCCGATGAGGTCCTCGGCGGGCACGGCGGTCGGCTTCGGCGCCTCCTTCGGCGCGGTGGTCGCGCGCACCGCACCGGCACCGGTGAGCGAGCGGACCTCCATCTCGGCGTAGCGGGCGGCGTTGAACCGCTCGCGGCCGCCGAGGAAGGTGCCGATGATGCCCAGCGCGAACGACACCGGGATCGACACCAGGCCGGGGTTGGACAGCGGGAAGAACGCGAAGTCCACGTTCGGCACCATCGAGGTCGGGGACCCGGACACCGCCGGGGAGATCACGATGAGGCCCACGCAGACGATCACGCCGCCGTAGATGCTGCACAGCGCGCCGGTCGTGTTGAACCGCTTCCAGAACAGCGAGAACAGGATCGTCGGCAGGTTCGCCGACGCGGCGACGGCGAACGCCAGCGCCACCAGGAAGGCGACGTTCTGGCCGTTGGCGACGATCCCGCCGCCGATCGCGACCAGGCCGATGACCAGCGCGGTCGTGCGGGCGACCTTGACCTCGGCGTCCGGCGTGGCGGTGCCGCGGCGGAGCACGTTGGCGTAGACGTCGTGGGCGAACGAGGCCGACGCGGTGATCGTCAGACCGGCGACGACCGCGAGGATCGTCGCGAACGCCACCGCCGAGATGAGGCCGAGCATGATCTCGCCGCCGAGGGCGTAGGCCAGCAGCGGCGCGGCGTCGTTCTGGTTGGCGCGGGTGATCGTCCCCGGCGGCAGCAGCGCCGTCGCGCCGTAGCCGAGCACCAGCGTGAACAGGTAGAAGATGCCGATCAGCCAGATCGCCCAGACCACCGAGCGCCGGGCCTCCTTGGCCGAGGGCACAGTGTAGAAGCGCATCAGGATGTGCGGCAGACCCGCCGTGCCGAGCACCAGGGCCAGGCCCAGCGAGATGAAGTCGATCTTGTTCGTGTACTGCAGGCCCGGGTTGAGGATCGCCTCGCCGTGCTCGGAGTTCCGGGTGGCCTGCTCCAGCACCGCGGACAGGTTGAACCCGTAGCGGCCGAGCACCCAGGTGGTGAGCACGGCGGCACCGGTGAGCAGCAGACCGGCCTTGATGATCTGCACCCAGGTGGTGCCCTTCATGCCGCCGAACAGCACGTAGACGACCATCAGGCCGCCGACGACGACGATCACCAGCGCCTGCGACAGCTTGTCGGTCTTCGGGATCTGCAGCAGCAGCGAGATCAGCCCGCCGGCCCCGGCCATCTGCGCGATCAGGTAGAAGAGCGAGACGACCAGCGTCGAGGTCGCGGCGGCCGCGCGGACCGGGCGCTGGCGCATCCGGAACGCCAGGACGTCGCCCATCGTGAAGCGGCCGGTGTTGCGCAGCAGCTCCGCGACGAGCAGGAGCGCCATCAGCCAGCCGACGAGGAAGCCGATGGAGTAGAGGAAGCCGTCGTAGCCGTAGAGCGCGATGGCCCCGGCGATGCCGAGGAACGAGGCCGCGGACAGGAAGTCACCGGCGATCGCGGTGCCGTTCTGCGGGCCGGTGAACGCGTGGCCACCGGTGTAGTAGTCGGCACGCGTGGCGTTCGTGCGGCTGACCCGCAGCACGATCATCAGGGTCACGATCACGAACAGCAGGAAGAACCCGAGGTTCGCGGTGACCGAGCCGACCGACTCGGCCTGGGCCAGTACCGACGTGGTCATGCGCGCACCTCCGCCTGCTCGACCCGGGCGCGCAGCTCGGCGGTCGGGCCGTCGATCTCACGCTCGGCGAACCGGACGTACAGGGTCGTGATCAGGAAGGTGGAGACGAACTGGCCGAGGCCGACGAGCAGCCCGACCGTGATCGTCCCGACGACCCGGATGGACATGAACTCGGGGGCGTAGCTGGCGAGACCGACGTACGCGAGATACCAGGCGAGGAAGATCGCGGTCATCGGGAACACGTAGCGCCGGAGACGGCTGCGGTACGCCCGGAACTCGGGACTCGCCTGGACCTGCTGGTAGATCGTGCCGGCCGAGCGCTCTGCGGGGCTGCTCATGGCGCCGGTTCCTTTCGGGTCGTGCTGCGGGGAGCCGGGCCGCGTCGTGGCCGGGGGACCGCGGCGCGCCCCCGGGGGACACACTTCACCCGGAACAACGACGGGGTATCGCATCGGGGAACGTCGTTGCGTGCCGTTACCGACGAAGAACCCCGGTCCGGACGAACCGACCCGTCCGAACGGTGACGCTGTGTAGACCCGTTCGGGGGAGAGCCGTCAGGCCCTGTCGTCCAATCGGTCCCGCATGAGACCCAGTCGTTCGGGTGCGTGCAGGCGCAGGAGCACCTGGCCGGCATCGGCGGGGCGGCGCGCCCGGGTGAACCAGGAGACCAGCGCCATCGTCGCGAACGCCAGCGGCACGCTGACGATCGCCGGCCGGTACAGCAGGACCCCGATCCAGCCGGCCGACGGGCCGAGCCCGGAGACGTCGGCGCCGGCCAGCGCGGCGACGACCGCCCCGGCCGACACCACCCCGCCGACGACGACCCCGGCGATCGCGCCGACGTCGGTCAGCCCACGCCACCAGATGCCCAGCACCAGCAGCGGGCAGAACGTGGACGCGGCGACGGCGAACACGAGCGCGACGGCCTCGGCGAAGTTCAGGCCCGTCGGCACGAGCGCGACGATCGTCGGCGGCACCCCGGCGAGCACCGTCGCCAGCGGGAAGCGCCGGGTCATCCGGCCGTGGCGGGGCAGCACGTCGGTGGACACGACGCTGGCCAGGCTGACCAGCAGGCCCGACGCCGTCGAGAGGAACGCGGCCCACGCCCCCGCCGCGACGAGGCCGCCCACCAGCGCTCCGAGCAGCCCGCTGCCCAGGATCGCGGTCGGGAGCAGCAGCACCGCAGCGTCGGTGCGGCCGGTGACCAGCAGCTGCGGGGTGTAGACCCGCGACAGCACGCCGAGCAGGGTCACCAGCACGTAGAAGCCGCCCAGCATCGCCAGGACGAGCACGGCGCTACGCCGGGCCGCCCGGCCGTCGGAGTTGGTGTAGAAGCGGCCGAGCACGTGCGGCAGGCCCATGGTCCCTAGGAACGTGGCGAGGATCAGCGAGTAGGTCGCGAGGAGCTGGTGCTGCTCGGAGCCGGTGAACGGGCGCAGCCAGCTCTCGTCGTCGGTGGGGGCGCCGCGGGTGACCGGTACCGGGTCGCCCGCCGCGAAGCGCAGCTCGGTCCCGGCGGTGACCTCGTGGGTGGACCCGGCGACCCAGCGCAGCGGGCCGTCGACGGCCTGACCGTCGACGGTGCCGCGGGCGACGACGTCGACGGCCAGCCGCGCCTCCAGCGTCACCGGCGTCGCGACCGAGACGGTCGTGGGCTCGCGGAACTCCGGCGGCTCGTCACGGGCGAAGGTGTGGCCGTCGCCGAGCCACACGGCCAGGCCGATCACGGCGGGCACGGCGAGCGCGGTCAGCTTGAACCAGTACTGGAACGCCTGGACGAACGTCACGGACCGCATCCCGCCGAGCGCGACGGTGGCGACCACGATCACCCCGGCCGCGCCGGAGCCGATCCAGTCGGGCAGACCGGTGACGATGCCGACGGTCAGCCCGGCGCCCTGCAGCTGCGGCAGCAGGTAGAGCCAGCAGATGACGATGACGACGGCCGCGCACACCTTGCGCAGCATCGGCGAGGCGAGCCGGGCGTCGGCGAAGTCGGGGACGGTGTAGGCGCCCGACCGGCGCAGCGGCGCGGCGACGAACAGCAGCAGGAACAGGTAGCCGGCGGTGTAGCCGACGGCGTACCAGAGCGCGTCGACGCCCTGGACGAGGATCAGGCCCGCGATGCCGAGGAACGACGCCGCGGACAGGTACTCGCCGGAGATCGCGCCGGCGTTGAGCCGTGACGGCACCGACCGGGACGCGACGAGGAAGTCCGAGGTCAACCGGGTCCGGTGGGCGACGGAGCCGATCACGGCGGACGCGACCGCCACCAGGACGATCGCGACCAGCGACAGGATCGCGGTCAGGCTCATCGATCGGCCACGTCGTCGGCGAAGTCCTGTTCCGCCGCCTCCGCGGAGGTCACGTACCACCAGCCCAGGCCCAGCAGGAACGGGTAGACGAGCACGCCGAGCAGCAGCCAGGGCAGCCGGATGCCGAGCACCTCGACCTGACCGATCACCGGGACCGCGATGAACAGCGCGGGCAGCACGCCCAGCCCGATCAGCGCGACGACGCTGACCCGCAGCGCGAGCAGCAGCTGGGTGCGGACCAGGGAGTTGCGCAGCAGGGTGCCGACGGCGCCGGGGTCCTGCACGTCGGACAGCCCGCGCGAGGACTGCGCGGTCGAGCGGCGTTCGGAGAGCACGACGCGGACGCGTCCGGCGCCGGGCCCCTCGCCGTCGGCGTCGTCGAGCTCCTCGACGGCGGCGGGCGGGTCGGTCGGCTCCGCGGAGAACGGGCGCGGGCGGGCCCCGGTGTAGGGCGCGGCGGCGGCCGGGGCGAACGGCTCCGGCCCGGGCTCGACCGAGGGCTCGGGAGCCGGGGCGACGACGTCGACCTCGGGGGCGCGCCAGATGACCTCGGTGCGTTCGAGGGGGCCGCCGCGCAGCTCGTCGAGCTCCTCGTCGAGCTCGTCCTCGTCGGGGAGGTCGTCGTCCAGCTCGTCGTCGGCACGGTCGGCGGCGGCGTCCTCGACGCCGAAGCGGTCGTCGGAGTCCGCGGGGCGGTACGGCATCGGTGCGACGGGGCCGCGCCGTCCCGCCGCGGACCAGCGGGTGGGGACCGGACGGGTCTCGGGGGACTCCTCGGGACGCGGCCGGTCGGCCGGTGCGACGACGGTCGTGTCCCCGGTCCCGGTACGGGCCCGGATCCCGGTGCCGTCCGTGCCGTGGGTGTCGGCCGTGTCCGGGCCGCGGGCCGTGTCGGCGCCGGTCGTGCTGTCCGTGGCGTCGGCCGTGCCGGTCGCGCCCGCGGTCCCGGGGGCGCCGGTCGTGTCGGTGGTGCCCGCCAGGAGCGCGCTGCGGTCGGGGGACCAGGTGTTCGACCACGACGTCGCGCCCGGGACGCGTTGGGGCAGGCCGGAGCCGCCGCTCGAGGGGGGCCACTGCTTCCCGCTGTCGGCGACGCCCGGTGCCGGGGTCACGCCCGGGGCGGACGGCCAGCCGTCGCCGGGGCGCACACCCTCCGGGGCGTAGGGGTCCGGCACGAGGTTCGTGCGGGTCCGGGCCGGGCGGGAGCGGGTGGGGTGGACGGGCCGGGCGTAGGTCTCGCGCGCGTCGGGGTCGTCGGAGTCGCGGGCATCCGGGTCGCGGAGGTCGGGGGTGCGGACGCCGTCGTGCGGGGCGTTGTCCCGCGGAGCGTCGTCCCGCGGGGTGCCGTCGTGCCGGGCGTCGTCGTGCGGGCGGGGGGCGGCCGGGGCGGCGGGCGACGGCGCGGCGGCCGCAGCGGTTCCGGCCGGGTTCGCGACGCCACGGGCGGCCGCACCGCGGGGCGGGTCGGTGTGGTCGACATCGGGGGCCGGAGCGTCGTGGTGGTCGGGCTGCCCGCCGTCCCGCGGCCGCGTCCCGGCCGGGTCGACGCGGGCGTGACGGCCGGTCCCCCCGGCCCGGTCCGCGACGCGACGGGCGATCTCGGCCTGGAGCCAGCCGGCGCCGCTGTCGTCGGCGGGTTCCTCGACCGCGCGGCGGGCCCGGCGGGCGGCGCGGCCCCCGGTCGCTGCGGTCGCGTCCCGGTCACCGACGGCCCGGTCGCCGGAGCCCGGGTCGCCGGGCCCCTGGGTGCCCGGTCCCTGGCTACCCGGTCCCTGGCTACCCGGTCCCTGGCTGCCCGGTCCCTGGGTGCCGGGCGCCCGGGTGCCGGTATCCGGGCGGCCGTGGACGCGGTTGCCGGGGGCGGAAGCGGAGGCGGTGTCACCGGGCGCGGCGCTGTCGGGCGTCGGGCCGCCGGGGACGGGGCCAATGGCGGGTGCGGGCGCGGCGGGTGCGGGCGCAGCCGGAGCAGCACCGGCAGCGCGCGCGACGGCCCCCTCGGGCCCCGGTCCGGCGGTCGGTCCCGGACCGGCGGTCGATTCCGGACCGGCGGTCGATTCCGGACCGGCGGTCGATTCCAGGCGGGGGGTCGGTTCCGGGCGGGGGGTCGGTTCCGGGCGGGGGGTCGGTTCCGGGCGGGGGGTCGGTTCCGGGCGGGGGGTCGGTTCCGGGCGGGGGGTCGGACGGGGGCCGGGGCTCGGCACGGAACCGCCACCGGCGCGGTCGGACCCGGACCGCTCGGGGCCGGACGCACCGGCGACCGGCCGGGCCGGGCCGGGCCGGCCGGAGGAGGCCCCCGGAGCAGAATGGTCGGACGGGGCGCCACCGGCGTCCGGCCGATCCGGCGCGGGCCCACGGTCGTCAGGCACACCGGACCCCGGCACCGGGCCGTGCGGCAGCGCGGCGGACGGGGCGGCGGACCCGGGCGCGCCGTAGCCACCGGCCGGCCGCGGGTGCGGACCGGACGCGAACGAGCCACGCGGCTGGGTCGGGATGGCGTTCCCGGACGGCTCCGGCGCGAGGGCGACGCGGCGGTTGCGGTGCTCGAGCGCCGGGTTCCAGGCGTCGAGACCGGCGACGGCGCCGTCGGGGTACGGGCGCGACCGTACGGGGTCCGGACGCTCCTCGGGCGCGGCGGAGCCCTGGTCCGCGCGGGACCCGGCGACCGTCGCGTCGGGCTCGGTGCCGGGCCGGTCGGACCCGTCGAGATCGTCCGCGGCCCGGTCGGACTGCGGACGCACCGACGGCGAGACGCCGCCGGTGGACCTGCTCACCTCTGGCTCCACGCCTGCTTGGTCGCGCGGACGAGGCGGTCCTTCAGTTCACGGGTGTGCCGACGGCTGACCGGCAGCTCAGCGGTCTCCGGGCCGGATCCGATGCGCACGACGTAGCCGGACCCGGCCAGCCGCAGCTCGGTGACCAGCGGCAGCGCCACCAGGAACGAGCGGTGGATGCGCACGAAGCCGGCGTCGCGCCAGCGGTCCTCGAGCACCGACAGCGGGATCCGGACGAGGTGGCTGCCCTCGGTGGTGTGCAGCCGGGCGTAGTCGCCCTGCGCCTCGACGTAGCGCACGGCGGACCGCGGTACCAGCTTCGTGGTGCCGGCCAGCTCGACGGGGATGACCTCGTCGTCGCCGCCGGTCTCCTCGCGCACGGTCTCGACCGGCCCGCTGCGCCGGGTCGACAGGATCCGGTCGAGTGCGGCGGAGAGGCGCTCGGTGCGCAGCGGCTTGAGGAGGTAGTCGATGGCACCGACGTCGTAGGCGTCGACCGCGCGGTCGTCGTGCGCGGTGACGAAGACGATCGCCGGCTGCACGGCCATGTTCTGCAGCACCCGGGCCAGCTCCAGGCCGTCGAGACCGGGCATGCGGATGTCGAGGAACACGGCGTCGATGTCGGTCTGCTCGGCGACGTCCGCGCCGCCCCCCGCTCCGGGTCCGGCGGCCGCCCCGGCCCGGCGGCCGTTCAGGATGCGCAGGGCCTCGGTGGACTCGCCGGCCTTGAGGACCGTCGCGACGCGCGGGTCCTCGTCGAGCAGGTAGGCCATCTCCTCGAGCGCGGGCTGCTCGTCGTCCACCGCGAGAACGACCAGTCCGCGAGTGGTGTCGTTGCTGTCCACGATCTCCTCATCCTGCTTCCGGGCCTGCGCCGGGAAGCCCATCCGCTCGATGATCGCCCGGCGCCGCGACCATGGTGACGTGCCGACGCGCGTGATGCCAGGGCACGAACCGGATCGGTGACCGTCCGGACACGGGGTGCAGCTCGGCCGTGGTACGCACGGTCACCGGTGTCACAGCCCGTAACGGGCCCACGCCGCCCGCGTCTCGAGGGCGGAGAGCAGCTCGTGCCCGGCCCCGGCGATACCGCCGGAGAGGCCGGCCTGGGCCGCGGACCCGCCCGCGCCGAGGCGGGCGAGCAGCGGCCTGCGCTGCTCCACCGGGCGCTGCTCGGCGTCGGGGAAGCGTTCGGTCAGGACGTCGTGGGCGCTGCCGATGCCGTCCACCAGGCCCAGCTCGCGGGCCCGCTCGCCCAGCCACACCTCGCCGTCGAACAGCTCGGTGCCGGTCGCGAGCCGGTCGCCGCGCCGCTCGCGCACCCATCCGGTGAACCGGTCGTGCAGCTGTTCCTGCAGGCCGGTGAGCCAGGCGACGTCCTCGGACCGCTCAGGAAGGAACGGGTCCAGCCTCGACTTCGACCCGCCCGCGGTGTGCAGCCGCCGGGAGACGCCCCACCGCTCGATCAGGCCGTCGAGCCCGAACCCGGCGCTGATCACGCCGATCGAGCCGACGATCGAGGTGGAGCAGGCGTAGATCTCGTCGGCGGCGCAGGCCAGCCAGTAGCCACCGGACGCGGCGACGTCCTCGCAGAACGCGAGCACCGGCACGTCCTTCTCCGCCGCCAGCGAGCGGATGCGGTCCCCGATCAGCTGGGACTGGGTCGGCGAGCCGCCCGGGGAGTTGATCACCAGTGCGACGGCGGCGAGCCGCTCGGGCGCGAACGCCCGTTCCAGCACCTTCTCCATCGAGGAGATGCTCAGCACCTGGCGCGGTACCGGCGCGGCCTGGGCGCTGATGACGCCCTGCATCCGCACGACCGACACCACCGGAGGGCCGACCGACTCACCCAGCCTGCCGGGCAGACGGGAGCTCACCGCCGCGGGAATACGCAGGACGTCCATGCCGTCCCACCGTACGCGCGAGCACAGGGTGACGTGGTGTGACCGGATCGGCACAGCTCGCGACCACCCAGGTCACCCGTACGGCCCATCGGATCGCCGGAGGGTCCCACGGATGCCCGCCGGTCAGGCCCGGATGCCCGCCCGGAACTTCGGCACCCGCAGCGTGATCTTCATACCGGCGCCGATGTTGGTGTCGACGACGAGGCCGAAGTTGTCGCCGAAGGCCGAGCGCATGCGGTCGTCGACGTTGCCGAGGCCGACGTGCGCGCCGGAGAGGTGGGCGTCGTCGAGGTCCTCGTTGAGCCGGGCCGGGTCCATGCCGACGCCGTCGTCCTCGACGACGATCACGCACTCCGACCCGGCGTTCTCCGCCCGGATGGTGACGGTGCCGCCGTTGGGCTTGCCGGACAACCCGTGCCGGACCGCGTTCTCCACCAGCGGCTGCAGCGCGAGGAAGGGCAGGACGACGTTCTGCACCTCCTGGTCGATCTGGAGCTTGATGTTGAGCCGGTTCCCGAAGCGGGCCTTCTCCAGCCGGACGTAGCGCTCGATGTTGTTCAGCTCGTCGAGCAGCGTCGTGTACTCACCGGCCGAGCGGAACGAGTACCGGGTGAAGTCGGCGAACTCGATGAGCAGCTCACGGGCCCGCGCCGGGTCGGTGCGGATGAACGAGGCGATCGTGGTGAGCGCGTTGTAGACGAAGTGCGGCGAGATCTGGGCGCGCAGGGCGCGGACCTCGGCGCGGTTGAGCCGGGCCCGGGAGTCGTCGAGCTCGGCGAGCTCCAGCTGGCTGGACACGTAGCGCGCGACCTCGCCGGTGGCCCGCAGCACCGGGGGTCCCGCCGTCGACGGGGTGAGCGCGGCGAGCGTGCCGATGATGTTGCCGTCGCTCTCCAGCGGGACGACGACGATCCCCCGCACCTCACAGCCGGGCTGGTTGCACTTGATGGAGGTGTGGCTCATCAGCTCCATCCGGCCGGTCCGGACGACCGTGTCGGCGAGCGTCTGCACGTCCTGCTGGTGCTGGTCGGCGGTGCCGTCCCAGCCCAGGACCGTCCCGCGGGAGTCGGTCATCGCCATCGCCGTGGTCTCCAGCAGCTGGCGCAGGTACGGCAGCGCCTGCGACGCCGAGCGCGACGACAGCCCCTCGCGCAGCACCGGCGCGGCCAGCGCGACCGTGTGCAGCGCGGAGAACGTGGCCTTGGCCAGCGGCGAGACCATCGTGTTGCGCCGGTTGCGCTGCCACAGGAAGAAGAACACCGCGACCACGCCGACGACGACCGCCACCACGAGCAGCAGCGCCATGGACGGGGTGAGCGTGGTGGATCCGTCCACGACTGCGAGCACCCCCGTTCCCGCGCCCGCCACTAGCGCACCAACCGGGACAGGCGGCGGTCGGCGAGCGGTTTCCCCCCGGTCTGGCAGGTCGGACAGTACTGGAACGATCTCTCCGCGAACGACACCTCGCGCACGGTGTCGCCGCAGACCGGGCAGGGCAGCCCGGTGCGGGCGTGCACCCGCAGCCCGGAGCGCTTCTCCCCCTTGAGCTCGGCGGCGCCCTGGCCGACCGAGCGGGCCACCGCGTCGGACAGCACGGCGTGCAGCGACTCGAACAGGGTGTCCCGGGCGGCGGCGTCGAGCCGGGACGCGGTGGCGTAGGGCGACAGGCGCGCGGTGTGCAGGATCTCGTCGGAGTAGGCGTTGCCGATGCCGGCGAGCGTGGACTGGTCGGCCAGCAGCGTCTTGAGCCTGCGGTTGTCGCCGTCGAGCAGCTCGTCGAGACCGGCCCGGCCCAGCTCCAGTGCGTCCGGCCCCAGCTTCGCGATGCCCGGGACCTGCGCCGGGTCGTCCACCAGGTAGACGGCGAGCCGCTTCTGGGTGCCCTGCTCGGTGAGGTCGAAGCCCGGCCCGCCGACCTGGTCGAGGTGCACCCGCAGCTGCAACGGGCCGCGGCCCGGCTTGGGCGGGGTGACGCCCGCGGTGGTGTGCCAGCGCAGCCAGCCGGCCCGGGACAGGTGCGTGACCAGGTGCAGCGGGCCGGTGTCGGGGCGGTCGTCGAAGTCGACCGACAGGAACTTCCCGAACCGTGACGCCCCGGTCACCACCCGGCCCACCAGCGCCGACACCGGCGGGTCGAACGTCTTCAGCGCGCTCATCGAGGCCAGGTCCACCCGGGCCACCGGGCGGTACACGGCGTGCTCACGCAGGTGGTGGGCCAGGGCCTCCACCTCGGGCAGTTCGGGCACCGCGACTCCTAGTTGATCGGCTGCAGCGGGCTGTCCGCGTGGCCGGGCGTCGAACGGTTCTTGAGGCTGCGCACGACCACCTTGGTCTCCTCGCGTGCGGTGGCGAGCCCGCGCACCATGCCCGTCCACTTCTCCGGGGGCAGGTCGTAGCCGCCCTGGGTCTTCGCGGTGATCGTGAACGGCCTGCGCAGCAGCCAGCGGAAGGGGAAGAAGCCCAGTCCGACGATGACGACGAGCCAGTAGAACCAGGGGAAGACCACCCCGCTGGGCACCCAGACGATGAGGACCAGCCAGAAGAACACCAGTGTGCCGAGGATCAGCACGACCGCGCCGTTACCCGCGTCGACGTCGTGCTCGAACTCGTCACCGACCGCCGGCGTGGTCCACTCGATCCGCCGGCTCACCTGCCATTCGCGGTAGTCCGCCGCGATGACCGTCTTCGTCGTCAAGGTGTCCGCTCCCCTGCCCCGGTACCGCCCACGATGTTCCCACAGGGGGCCGACAGAACCGAGTATCCGCGCGCGGGCCACCCGGCGGTGCGGGGACGGGCAAGGGGCCTCAGCAGGCGGGCTCGGCGGGCTCGCGTTCCGGGGCGCCGGGGGCCAGCAGCTCCGAGCGGGTCAGCACGACCGGGTCCGGGCCGTCGTTGCGCAGCTCGTTGGGCCTGCCGTCCTCCAGGAAGAACGCCTCCCCCGGGCCGAACGGGCGCGGCTCGCAGGAGTCGGCGCGCTGCACGGTCACCGTGCCGGACCGCACGACGGAGATCACCGTGCCGGGGTGGCGGACCCAGCCGCTGGCCTGGCCCGGCTGCAGCACCTCGGTGCGCACGAGCAGCTCGGCGGGGCCGGGCGTGGAGATGTCGACCGGGCGGTCGAGGCGGCCCACCGCGTCGGATCCCGCCTGGGCCGCGGTCGCACCAGGAACCTCGGGGCCACCGGGGGCGGCCGCGGACGTGGTCGGCGCCGCGGACCGGTCGGCCGGGACGATCTCGACGGTCGTCCCGTCGGAGGGTGCGGCGTCGGACTCGTGGCCGAGCTGCCCCGGCTGGGCGCACCCCGCGAGCAGGGCGGCGGTCGCGACCAGCAGGGCCGGTCCGAGAAGGTGACGGGCGAGCGGCACGGGCGGTGTCCCTCCGGGCGCGATGCGTGATCGCACCGCACGCTAGTGGCCGATCACCACGCGAGCGGCAGCCGGGTCGTCCCGTTGATGAAGTTGGAGGTCAGACGGCGCACCTCGCCGTCGAGCCGGGCCGGGGGCAGGCGCAGGAACGCGGTGAGGAAGGCCCGCATCTGCATCCGGGCGAAGTGCGCGCCCAGGCACAGGTGCGGCCCCTGCCCGAACGCCAGGTGCTCGTTCGGGGTGCGGGTGATGTCGAAGGTGTCCGGGTCGGCGAAGCGGCGCTCGTCGCGGTGCGCCGAGCAGTGGTAGACGACGACCTTGTCCCCCGCCGCGATCTCCGCCCCGTTCAGGACGTGGTCGCGGGTGGCGGTCCGGCGGAACGTCAGCACCGGCGGGTGCCAGCGCAGGATCTCCTCGACCGCCGACGGCAGCAGCTCCGGTTCCGCGCGCAGCCGGGCGTAGGCGTCGGGGTGCCCGACGAGCGCGAGCACCCCGCCCGGCAGTGCGCTGCGCACCGTGTCGTTGCCCGCGATGACCAGCAGGAAGAAGAACATGTGCAGCTCGGGGCCGGTGAGCGCGCGGCCGTCGACCTCGGCGTGCACCAGCGCGGTCATGACGTCGTCGCCGGGCTCGGCGCGCTTGCGCTCGGCGAGGGCGTCGGCGTAGCCGAACATGTCGGCCAGCGCGGCCGGGGAGCGCGGGTTCACCGGCGGGCCCTCGGCCGCGTGGTCCGGGTCCTGGTAGCCGATCACCCGGTTCGTCCAGTGCAGCAGCATCGGGCGGTCCTCGACCGGCACGCCGAGCAGGTCGGACAGGTTCTGCAGCGGGAACTCGTCGGTGACCTGCCCGACGAGCTCGCAGCCGCCGCCGACGCGCACGGCGTCCAGGAGCGCGTCGGCGCGGCGCTGCACCGCGGCGGCGAACCCCTCCAGCCGCCGACGCGTGAACGCCCCGGTGACCAGCGTCCGCAGCCGGACCTGCTCCGGCGGGTCCATGTTGAGCACCATCCGGCGCAGGAACGGCAGATCGCCCGGGTCGGGGTCGCGGATCTGCGTCGCCCCGAGCGACGACGAGTAGTCGGCCGGGCTGCGCAGGACGTGCCGGACGTCGTCGTAGCGGGTGACGGCCCAGAACCCGGGTCCGGCCGGCCACGGGCCGACGGCGTGCTCGTCCTGCCAGGAGACGGGCACGGTGTCGCGCAGCAGCCGCAGCGCGTCGTGCGGCACCCCGCGGGCGAACACACGCGGGTCGAACACGTCGGTGTCGATCCCGTCCGGGTCGACCCCATCGGGGCCGCTCACCGGTTCGCCACCTCGATCAGCGTGTCCGCGTGGCAGGGCACGTCCTCGGCGCACCAGCAGCACAGGTCCTTGCCCGCGAGCTCGGTCCGGGCCCGTTCGACCAGGTCGGGGCGCTCGTCGAGCAGCCAGCGGCGGTGCGCGGCGATGGCCGGCGCCCGCCCCATCTCGCGCACGTCGAAGGGGTTGCCCCACGGTCCGGGCCGGGTGACGAGCACCGCGCCGTCGGGTTTGCGCCACCCCTTCGTGCGACGCAGCCGGATCCGCTGTGGAGTGCTCACGATCCGCACCGTAATCAGGTGGCGCAGCTCACGGCCAATCGCTTTGCATTGCGCAACGCACCGGCGCATGCTTGCGCGAGTCAACTAGTTGCGTGATACATGCACTACCGAGAGGGGGTCCGCGATGAGCACCGCACAGGCTGCCACCGCCGAGCCCGCCGACGCCGACCTGGAGCTCGCCGACTCGATCGTCCGGGAGCTGTTCCTACTGGTCCGCCAGGTGAAGCGGTCCGGTGAACGGCACCGACCCGAGATGATCGTCGACATGGCCGGCTACCACGTGCTGGCCCACCTCCACTTCGGCGGCCCGCAACGGGCCGGCGAGGTCGCCGCCACCTTCCACTCCGACCCCTCCACGATCAGCCGGCAGGTGTCCGGCCTGGTCAAGGCGGGTCTCATCGAGCGGCGCGCCGACCCCGGCGACGGGCGCGCCTCCCTTCTCGCCGCGACGGACGAGGGCGTCCGCGTGATCGAGACCGAGCGACGCCGTCGCGCGCACGTCATCGCCACCGTGCTGGCCTCGTGGAGCCCCGACGACCGGCAGGCCCTCACCGGCCTGCTCGGCCGTTTCCTCGACGACTACCAGACCTTCGAAGCACAGGAGTCCTGAGAATGTCCACCGCTGCCGCCAGTGCGCAGCGCCCCGTCGCCACCTCCGGCGACGGCGAGCTGACGCACCGGCAGATCCTGACCGTCCTGGGTGGACTGATGCTGGGCATGTTCCTGGCCGCCCTGGACCAGACGGTCGTCTCGACCGCGATCCGCACCATCGCCGACGACCTGTCGGGCCTCAACCTGCAGGCGTGGGCGACGACGGCCTTCCTCATCACCAGCACCATCACCACGCCGCTGTACGGCAAGCTCTCCGACATCTTCGGCCGCAAGCCGCTGTTCATGACCGCGATCACGATCTTCCTGATCGGGTCCGTGGCCTGCACCCTGGCCTGGTCGATGTACTCCCTGGCCGCGTTCCGCGCGCTGCAGGGCCTCGGCGCCGGCGGCCTGATGTCGCTGGCGCTGACCATCCTCGGCGACATCGTGCCGCCGCGTGAGCGTGCCCGCTACCAGGGCTTCTTCCTGGCCGTGTTCGGCACCTCGAGCGTGATCGGCCCGGTCATCGGCGGCCTGCTGTCCGGCGTCGACACCATCGCCGGCATCGACGGGTGGCGCTGGATCTTCCTGGTCAACGTGCCCATCGGGCTCGTCGCGCTGGTCGTCGTCTACCGGGTGCTGAACATCCCGCACGTCCCGCGACCCGCCCGGATCGACTGGCCCGGCGCGCTGGCGCTGGCGCTGTGCCTGGTGCCGCTGCTGATCATCGCCGAGCAGGGCCGCGAGTGGGGCTGGGGCTCCACGTCGGCGGTGGTCTGCTACGTCATCGGCGGTGTCGGCCTGCTGCTGTTCCTGCTGGCCGAGCGTGCCTACGGCGACGCCGCGCTGCTCCCGCTGCGGCTGTTCCGCACCGGCATCTTCTCGCTGTCCTCGGTGCTCAACCTGCTCATCGGTATGGCGATGTTCGGCGGCATCGCGCTGCTGCCGCAGTTCCTGCAGATCGTGCACGGCGCGACGCCCATCGAGGCCGGCTTCATGATGCTGCCGCTGGTCGGCGGGATCATGGTCGCGTCGATCCTCTCCGGCCAGCTGACCTCGCGCACCGGCCGCTACAAGATCTTCCCGGTGATCGGCACCGCGTTCATCACGATCGCGATGGTGCTGCTGTGGCAGACCGTCACGCCGTCGATCCCGATCTGGCAGCTCGACCTGACCATGGCCCTGCTGGGTCTCGGCCTGGGTCTGTGCATGCAGACCCTCGTGCTCGCCGTGCAGAACGCGATGCCCGCCCGCGACATGGGTGTCACCACCTCCTCGGTGACGTTCTTCCGGCAGATGGGCGGCACGCTGGGCACCGCGATCTTCCTGTCGGTGGTGTTCTCCACCGCCGGCGACAAGATCGCCGACGCCATCCGCGCCGCGCTCGGCACGAGCTCGTTCCGGGCCGCGCTGACCGACCCCGCCGTCGCGGCCGACCCGGCCAACGCGCAGGTCGTCGGGGCGCTGCAGTCCGGTCAGGCCGGCGGCCTGTCCACCTCGGTGCTGGCCGACTCCTCGTTCCTGCAGCGGATCGACCCGCGGCTGGCCGCACCGTTCCAGGAGGGCTTCACCAGCGCGATGACGCTGGCGTTCCTCATCGCGGCCTGCGTGATCGCGGTGGCCTTCGTCCTGGTGCTGTTCATCAAGGAGCTGCCGCTGCGCACCATGTCCGGTGCGCAGGCCGCCCGGGCCGAGGCCGCGGGCGAGGGTGGCGCCGCCGCGTCGGTCCCGACCGAGGCGCTCGCGACGGTCGCCCCGGCCCCCGCCCCGGCCGGCCGGGTCGACGGCGGTGGGCGCGGAGCGGACATCGCGCCGCCCACCACGCCGCTGCCCGTCGTCGCCCGGCAGGAGCCGCCGCACCCGGCGCCCCAGCCGCAGCCCCAGCCGCGTCCGCACAACGGCACCGTCGGTGACGCCGCCGCGGCCGCGGGCCTGGACCACCTGCACTCCCGCAACGGCGACGGCCCGGCCGTCACCGGACGGGTCCAGGGCGGCACCGGCGCACCGGTCCCCGGGGCGGTCGTCACCGTCACCCGGCTGTCCGGCGACCAGGTCGGTCGCACCACGTCCGACGGCGACGGCCACTACCGCATCGCCGTCGACCAGCCCGGACGCTTCCTGGTGGTGGCGGCCTCGGCGGCGCTGCCGCCGCACGCCGCCACGGTCTCGGTCGGCACCGAGCCGGTCCGCCACGACGTGCGGCTGTCGGTCAGCAGCGGCATCCGCGGCACCGTGCTCGACGCCGCGGGCACCCCGCTGCCCGGGGTCACCGTCTCGCTGATCGACCACGGCGGCGACGTCGCCGCGGCCGGCCGGTCCGGTGAGGGCGGCCGCTGGGCGCTCGACGGCGTCCCGGCCGGGCGCTACACGCTCACCGCGGCCGGCGAGGGCGTCGACCCGGTGGCGGTCGGCGTCGAGGTTCCCGGCTCCGGCACGGCGGTCCAGGACCTGCGGCTGCCGCAGCGCTCCCGGCTCACCGGCCGGGTCACCGCGGCGCCCGACGGGCACCCGGTGGCGCACGCACTGGCCACGCTGATCGACGCCGAGGGCGCCGTCGTCGGGTCGCGGCTGTCCGGCCCGGACGGGACCTTCGCGTTCGAGGGCCTGCCCGCGGGCAGCTACACCCTCGCGACCAGCGGCTACGCCCCGGTCGCGACGGTGGTCGCGCTGGAGCCGGGCCGGGTGACCCACTCCGACGTGGAGTTCCCGCTCCCGCTCGACGGACAGGCGTCCACGAACGGCAACGGGTCCGCGTCGAGCAACGGCAACGGCAACGGGCTGCAGAACGGCCGGCACGTCCGGGAGGGCGAGCAGGGTCTGCGCGGCGAGGCGCACCGCTGACCCACCCGTCCGTGTTCCACGTGGAACGCCCCGTTCCTCCCGTCGCGGGAGGGGCGGGGCGTTCCGCCGTCTACAGCGCGATCGCCGCGCCCACCCCGGACCGGGGGTCGACCGCGGCGTGCAGCGTCCCGGGCCCGCCGCCCCCGGGGACGGCGGCGCCGGTCCCGACCGCGCACATCCGGCCCAGCGCCCAGGCGCCCGCGTCGTCCACGACGTGCCCGCGGCGGGTCAGCCCGGCGAGGGTGCCGGCCCCGAGCCGGGACTCGACGACGAGCCCGTGCGGCTCCCAGCCGCGCGGCGCGAAGGACGCGGGGAACGCCGTCGAGTGCCAGGTCGGTGCGTCGATCGCGGCCTGCAGGTCCAGTCCGCCGTGCATCAGCGCGAGCAGGAAGGCGAGCTGCCACTGGTCCTGCTGGTCCCCACCCGGCGTCCCGAACGCGAGCGCGGGCTCGCCGTCGCGCAGCGCCAGCGACGGCGACAGCGTCGTGCGCGGCATCCGCCCGGGCGCCAGCGTGCTCGCGAGCCCCTCCTCCAGCCAGAACATCTGGCCGCGGGTGCCGAGGCAGAAGCCCAGCGCCGGGATCGTCGGCGACGACTGCAGCCAGCCCCCCGACGGCGTCACCGAGATCATGTTCCCGGCGGCGTCGACGACGTCGACGTGCACCGTGTCCCCGCGGGCGACGCCGTCCCGCGACACCGTCGGCTCGCCGGTGCCCGGCCCGTCCGTCCCGGAGCCGCGCCCGGCGCCCGGGGTCGCCGCATAGTCCCCGATCCGGGGGGTGCGCCCGCCCGGCGAGCCGGGTCGCAGCCCGCCGTCCGAAGCCGGGCCGATCAGGCCCCGCCGGTCGTCGGTGTAGGCGTCGGAGAGCAGGTCGGCGAGCAGGTCGGGGGTCGCGCCGTCGCCGTACCAGGCCTCCCGGTCGGCGAAGGCGAGCTTCGCGGCCTCGGCGGCGGCGTGCACCGTGTCGAGGGTCGCGACACCGCCGGGCAGCTCCAGGTCCAGGCCCGCCAGCAGCCGCAGCTGCTGCAGCAGGACCGGCCCCTGCGACCACGGGCCGCACTTCGCGACCGACCAGCCGGACCCGGCGTCGGCGACGAGCGCGTCCTCGTAGTGCGCCGACCAGCCGGCCAGGTCGTCGGCGGTGAGCAGGCCGGTGTGGTCGCGCCCGGTCTCGTCCCGGACCGGGGTCGCGGCGAACCGGCCGATCTCCTCGGCGACGAACCCGCGGTACCAGGCGTCGCGGGCGGCGTCGATGCGCGCCTCCCGGCTCGGGCCGACGGCCTCGTCGAGCAGCCGGCGCCAGGTCGCGGCCAGCGCGGGCAGCCGCACCAGCTCGCCCGCGGCGGGGACCCGGCCGTCGGGCAGCCAGGTCGCCGCCGACGACGGCCAGTGCGTGCGGAAGTGGTCGGCGACCGTGCCGATGGCCGCGGGCACCCGCGGGACCATCGGGAACCCGCCCGCGGCGTAGCCGAGCGCCGGTGCGAGGACGTCCGCGAGCTCCCAGGTGCCGTGGTCGCGGAGCAGCGTCAGCCAGCCCTCCCAGGCCCCGGGGACCGTCGCCGGGAGCAGGCCGGTGCCGGGGACGATCGTGCAGCCCAGGTCGCGCAGCCGGTCGGCCGTCGCGGCGGCCGGTGCCACGCCCTGGGCGCACAGCACCCGCGGGACCGGGTCGGTCGCGGTGACGAACACGGCGGGCAGCTCACCTCCCGGCCCGCACAGGTGTGGCTCGACCACCTGCAGCACGAACCCGCAGGCGACGGCGGCGTCGAAGGCGTTCCCGCCCCGCGCCAGCACCGTGGCCGCGGCGGCGGTGCCGAGATGGTGGGTGCTGCTGACCGCGCCGTGCGGCCCGATCCGGTCGTGTCCTCTGGGTGCCACGACCCGGATCCTCACACGCTCGCGCGTGCCCCGCGGACCTCAGGCGGGGTCGCGCAGCTCGCTCACCAGCGGGACCTCCAGCACCCGGTCCGAGGACATCCACTCGCGCAGGGCGTGGGTGGCCAGCACGTCGTCGGTGTTGTAGCCGAGCAGCCGCTCCCGCTGGACCGGGTCGGGCTCGCCGCCGTCGAGCGCGACGGCGTCGCGGTACCAGCGCATGGAGTTCTCCCCACCCGCCTCCGGGTCCCGCCAGGAGAACCCGGCGGCGGGAGCGATCTTCTTCAGCCCCTTGCCCTGCGAGCACAGGAACCAGGTGGAGACCACGCCGTAGAGGTCCACCCAGCACGGGTCCGCGACGAACGCGCGCACCTCGGCCTCGGTCGGTATCCCGGGCATCCCGGCGAACCGCTGCGCCGAGGCGATCATCCAGCGGTTCTCGGCCTGCTCGTTGTAGCAGTAGGCGGCGAACGTGCGCCCGGACGCGAGCGTGGCGGCGCGCAGGCCCGCGAACCACGTCCAGAACTCCCCGAACGAGCGGCCCTCGTCGCGGGTGGGCAGCGGGTCCCAGGTCGCGAACGCCCGGTAGCCGGGCTCCGGGTCCCCGTCACGGGCACCGCCGGGCAGCGTCAGCAGCGCACCCCACAGGTAGGCGCCGGACTCGCCGAAGCTCTCCATGTCGACGTCGACCTCGACGTCGGCGCGGGTGACCGGCACCCGCGGCACCCGGCGGGCGACGGCGAGGCCCTGACGGCGCGCACGGGCCAGCGCCACGAGGTCGGTGAACGGCGGCCCGGGCAGGGGGCCGGTCAGCTCGGCGGGCGGGTCCGCCGGGTCCAGCGCGGCCAGCCCCGCGACGGTCGCGACGCCCGACTCCCGCAGCAGCCGCGCCGTCTCGCCGTGGGCGACCAGGCTGACGTCGTCGACCTGCTCCAGCTCGGCCTCGCACGTCGGCCACCAGGGGCAGCGGCGGCACTCGGTGATCCGCGACGGCGCCGCGAGCGCGGGCCCGCCGGTCGCCGCGGCCCGGGCGACGGCGGCCCGGTCGGTGAACCGCGCGTCGTACTCCTCCAGCGTGGACCGGCCGCCGGGCCAGTGCCCGGCCCGCAGGTCGTGCCAGACGACCACGTCGGCGTCGAGCCCGATCACCCCGCCGAGCCGCGGGGCCGACTCGGGCGGCGCCCAGCCCGCGGCCTCCAGCAGCCGGGTCAGCTGGGCCAGGGCCAGCAGGTCGCGCGGCTGGGAGCGGACCTTGCGGTCCGGGTCGTGCCGGGCGCGCTGCGGCCACGGGTCGGTGACGGCGGTGGTGCGCGCGCCCTCACCCGGATCGGTGATCCGGCGGCGCACGACGAGCAGTGGGACGTAGCCCCCGGTGGGCGTGCGCACGAGCAGCTCCGCGGTGCCGCGCCGGTCGCCGTCGACGGGCAGCACCGCACCCCAGACCAGCGGCGCACCGGCCGCGACGAGCTCGGCCGTGCGCTCCGCCCGGGCCGCCCGCGGACCGGCGCCGGCCCCGGCGGGCCCGGCCGCGCCGTCGGGCCAGGTGCTCGCCCAGTCCGCGCCCCAGGTGCGCGCGAGCAGCTCGCCGATCCGTACCCGGTGCGCCCCCGCGTCGGCCCGGCGCTGCTCGATCGCCGGGTCCGGCAGCCCCCGCGGCCGCTCCGCCGCCGACGGGTCGTGGTCCAGGTGCACCCGGCGGCGGCACCCGCTCAGCGCCGCCGCGTCCAGCAGGACACGGGGTGCGGTACGCGGTCCGGTCGAGGTGCTCACGGCTCCCGAGGGTAGAGACCACCCCCGACAGGACCGGATCCGCGTGACGCCCCGTTCCCCCACCCGGGTGGTGTCGGTCCTGCGCGTGCGGTGGGCGGGGCCCTAGGCTGCGTCGACACGGCGATCATCTGCCGAGCCGACCCGGGAGGACACGACATGGGACTGCTGCGCAGGAAGCCGAGCGCGGGCGAGCGCGCCGCGGCGGCGACCAAGGAGGCGGCGGTCGACGCGTCGGAACGGGTGCAGTCGGCCACGGTCCAGACCCTCGAGTACACCCGCGAGACCGCCGACAAGGCCGCCGAGAAGCTGCACCAGCGTGCGGTGAAGGCCCGGAAGAAGGCCGAGGCGGCGTCCCGGCGGGCGGAGAAGGCGGGCCGCCGGGCCGCGCGCAGCACGCGTCGCGCCGTCGGCGAGGGCACTGCCACCGCGAACAGCCTGCTGAGCTCGGCCGACCTCAAGGCCCGCTCGGCCGACCGGAAGGTCGCCAAGGCGGCCGCGAAGGCCGACGCGGGCGCCCGCAAGGCCGAGGCGAAGGCGGCGCAGGCCGCGGAGAAGGGCAGGCTCAAGAGCGAGACCCTTGCTGCCAAGCAGGCCGAGCGCGACCGCGTCGCCCGCGAGTGGAACGCCAGGAAGGTGCAGCGCTACCTGGGCGTCGCCAAGATCCTCGCGCCGCTGCTGGCGCCGTACGCGATGGCCGCGGCCGGGTCGCTGCGCCACCGCCTCGACGACCACCGTTCCCGGCGCCTCGGCGTGTCCCCGGAAGAGCTGGGCGGCTACTCCGGGCCCGGCGGCCGGCTGCACGCGCGGCTGTCCCGGATCGCGCGCACCATCTCCGAGCTGCGCGAGGACGGGACCGTCGAGCGCGACCAGGCCGCGAAGCGGTTCGCCGACGAGACCGAGCCGCGGCTGCACGACCTCGCCGCCGCCGTCCGGGCCGCGGAGAACATGCCGGCCGCCCGGCGCAAGGCCGCGTACCGCACGGTGTCGGCCGACCTGGACCGCATCGAGGTGCGGCTGCTCGACCACCTGGGCGTCCGCTCCTGAGACCGCCGCTCCTGTGGGCCCGGCCGACACCCGGGCCCACAGGACGACCTCATCCGGCGCGGTAGGTCTCCAGCAGCCGCAGCCACACCTCGCTGATCGTGGGGAACGCGGGCACGGCGTGCCACAGCCGGGCCAGCGGCACCTCGCCGACCACGACGACCGTCGCCGCGTGCAGCAGCTCGGCCACCCCGGGCCCGACGAACGTGACCCCGAGCAGCACCTCGCGCTGCGGGTCGACGACGGCGATAACCCGGCCGGACCAGTCGTCCGCGGTGAGCGAGGACCCGGCGACGGCGATGTCCATGTCGACCACCCGCACGTCGAGCCCCTCGGCGCGGGCGGCCTGGGTGGTCCGGCCCACCCAGGCGACCTCGGGGTCGGTGAACACGACCTGGGGCACCGCGTGGTGGTCGGCGGTCGCCGCGTCCTCGCCCCAGGCGGCGTCGTCGAGCGGGCGGCCCGCGGCGCGTGCGGCGATCGCGTGCGCGGCGATCCGGGCCTGGTACTTGCCCTGGTGGGTGAGCGGGGCGCGCCCGTTGACGTCGCCGACGGCGTAGAGCCAGTCCCCCGCGGCCAGCCCCGAGTCGTCGACGACGATCTCGCCGCGCCGCCCGAGGCCCACCCCGGCCGAGTCCAGGTCCAGCCCGTCGGTGGCCGGACGGCGCCCGGTCGCGACGAGCAGCCGGTCCACCTCGACCTCGTCCCCGCCGCCGCGCAGCACCGTCGCGTCCCCGTTCCGGCGCACCTCGTCCAGGCCCGTACCCAGCCGCAGGTCGACGCCGGCCTCCCGCAACCCGGCCGCGACCCGCTCGGAGGCCTGCGGCTCCGCCCCCGGCAGCACCCGGTCACCGTGGTTGAACAGCGTGACCTGCGCGCCCAGCCGGGCGTGGGCCAGCGCCATCTCGCAGCCGACGACACCGCCGCCGAGCACGCCGAGCCGGCGCGGGATCTCCGTCGCCGAGGTCGCCTCGCGCGAGCCCCAGTACTCGACCGTGTCCAGCCCCGCGACGTGCGGGACGACCGGCACGCTGCCGGTCGCGACGACGACGGCGTGGCGCGCGGTCACCACGGTCTCGGCGCCGTCGGCCGCGGTCACGACGACGCGCTTCTCCCCCGCCAGCCGGCCCCGGCCGCGCAGCACCGCGGCACCGGCGCCCTCGGCCCACCGCACCTGGCCGCTGTCGTCCCAGTCGGAGGTGAACGTCGTGCGGCGTTCGAGGACCTTCGCCGGGTCGAACTCGGCCCGCACGCCGGGCAGCCGCCGGACGTCGGCGACGGCCTGCGGGGTGCGCAGCAGCGCCTTCGACGGGATGCACGCCCAGTACGAGCACTCCCCGCCGAGGAGCTCGGCCTCCACCAGCGCCGCGGACAGGCCGGCGTCCACCGCGTAGCCCGCGGCGTTCTCACCGACCGGGCCCGCCCCGATCACGACGACGTCGTAGCTCTGCTCGCTCATGGGGCCGACCCTTCCGCACTCACCCCAGGGCCGCGACCGCGTCACCCAGCTCGGTGTCGCCGCCGCGCAGCTCCAGCGTCGTGCCCGCCGTGCCCGGCGCCGCCAGCAGCGCGGCGACGGCCGCGGCGGAGTCGTCGCGGGTCACCTCGCCGTACTCCACCGGCGGCGGGGCCAGGGTGACGCGCCCGGTACCCGGGTCGTTCGTGAGCTTCCCGGGACGCAGGATCGTCGCGTCGAGGCGCGTGTCGGCGCGGATCGCGTCCTCGGCGGTCTTCTTCGCGCGGAGGTAGGCGGCCCACACCTCGCCGCGCTCGGGGTCGGGCTCGGCGTCCACCCCGGGCGAGGAGACCAGCAGGTAGCGGCGGACGCCCGCCCCGGCGGCCGCGTCGGCGAGCAGGGTGGCGCCGTCCCGGTCGACGGTCTCCTTGCGCTCGACGCCGCTGTCCGGCCCGGCCCCCGCCGCGAAGACGACGGCGTCGGCGCCGGTCAGGTGCGTCGCGAGGTCCGTCGCGGAGATCTTCTCCAGGTCCGCCACGACCGGGCTCGCCCCGGTCGCCGCCACGTCGTCGGTGTGGTCGGGGTTGCGCACGATCGAGCGCACCGTGTGTCCCTGCCCCGTGAGCAGTGTGGACAGTCGCAGCGCGATCTGTCCGTGTCCTCCGGCGATCACCACGTCCATGCGGCCACGCTAGGCCGGACGGACGCTCACCGCCTGTTCGGCTTGAGCGTCCAGACGATCGTCATGGCCCCGGTCTGCACACCCTGGGCGTCGGTGATGGTGACGTCGACGGCGAACTCCGGGCGCGTCCCGGCGTCGAGCTCGGCGAGCACCTCACCGGCCGGACGGGTCAGCACCGCCTCGGCGCGGAGGTCGCCCTTGGCGAGCTTGAGGTAGCGGATCTCGGACCGGACGACCAGCGGCACGGCCCGGTCCCCGGCCGAGGCGAACGCGGCCAGGCCGACCGCACCGGAGGCGGTCTCGCCCAGTCCGAACATCACCGCGGCGTGCGGTCCGCCGACGTGGTTGTGCTGGTCGGACCGGTCGGGGAGGAACGCCTCGACCCGGTCGGTCGTGATCGACCCGAAGGTGATCCCGGCGGTGCCCACCCACGGCACCGCCTGCGTCATCGCGTCGGCCACCCAGCTCGCGTCATCAGCCATGACTCGACCCTACTCGTCGGTAACCTCCGGCGAAAGCGACGCCCGGTTCCTCACGATTCTCGCTGCGCGAGAACGAACCCCCTTGTCCGTCGTGCACAACGGGGTTGAGATCGGTGTGACAGCAGGCACACCAAGTCCCACCACCACGATGCGCAACGCCGCGCGTCCGAGGCTCGGAGGTACCGCCAGTGAAGGCCGTGCGGGTGCACGCGTACAAGCAGGACCCCCAGATCGACGACATCCCGGAACCGACGATCCAGGGTCCGCTCGACGTCATCGTCAAAATCGGCGGTGCCGGCGTGTGCCGCACCGACCTCCACATCATCGACGGGGACTGGGCCGACATCCAGAACCCCGACCTGCCGTACGTGATCGGCCACGAGAACGCGGGCTGGGTGCACGCGATCGGCGACGGCGTCACGAACGTCAAGGTCGGCGACACCGTCATCCTGCACCCGCAGCCGTCGTGCGGGCTGTGCACCATGTGCCGCTACGGGCGCGACATGCAGTGCACCGGGGACGCGTTCTTCCCCGGCCTGTCGAACAACGACGGCGGCATGGCCGAGTACCTGCGCACCACCGCGCGGTCCTGCGTGAAGCTGAACCCGGACACCAACCCGGCCGACGTCGCCGCGCTCGCCGACGCGGGCATCACCGCCTACCACGCGGTCCGCAAGGCGGTCCCGTTCCTGTACCCGGGCACCACCGCGGTCGTGCAGGGTGCGGGCGGGCTCGGCCACATCGGCATCCAGGCGCTCGCCGCGCTCACCGCCACCAAGATCATCGTCGTCGACAAGAACCCGGCCGCGCTCGAGCTGGCGAAGCAGATCGGCGCCGAGGAGACCGTCGTCGCCGACGGGAACCAGGTCGAGGCCGTCCAGGAGCTCACCGGCGGCGGCGCCACGGTGGTCTTCGACTTCGTCGCCGAGCAGGGCGCGGAGAACGACGCCTGGGCGATGACCGGCCCGGCCGGCTACAACTTCGTCCTCGGCTACGGCGGCAACCTCTCCGCCCCCACGCTGGACTTCGTCGCCGGCGAGAAGAACATCATCGGCAACATCGTCGGCACCTACAACGACCTCGCCGAGCTCATGGTCCTGGCCCAGGCCGGGAAGGTCACCCTGCACACCGTCCAGTACAAGCTCGACCAGGCACTGGAGGCCCTGCACGACCTGGACGCGGGCAAGGTCCGCGGCCGGGCGATCCTCGTTCCGTAACTCAGTCATACGTACGTACAGGACGAACGTTCTTTCCCTGACCCACCACCGATCAGCAGAGCTGCTGACGCAGGAGGAACCACATGTACGAGAAGGACGGCGAGAAGTACTTCATCGTCGACTCCCACAGCCACTTCTGGGACGCCTCCCGGGAGAACTGGGTCGAGGGTCGCGAGCAGTACGCCAAGGGCTGGATCGACTGCTTCTACGGCTACCACCAGCTCGGCCCGCCCGAGACCCACTGGGACTGGGAGCACTACCTCAAGGTCTCGCAGGACGACTTCGAGCGCGACGTCTTCATCGAGGGCCACGTCGACCACGTGGTCTTCCAGTCGACGTACCTCAAGGAGTGGTACAAGAACGGCTTCAACACCGCCGACCAGAACGCGGCGCTGCTGGAGAAGTGGGGCGACCGGATCATCGTCAACGGGCGTTTCGACCCGCGTGACGGCGACGAGGGCATGAAGCAGTTCGAGGCGGACTGCGCGAAGTACAAGCACAAGGGCGTGAAGCTCTACACCGCGGAGTGGAACGGCAGCTCCCGCGGCTTCAAGCTCACCGACCCGGAGTGCTACCGCTTCCTGGAGCGGGCACAGGAGCTGGGCATCAAGAACGTCCACGTCCACAAGGGCCCGACGATCTGGCCGCTGGACAAGGACGCGTTCGACGTCGCCGACGTCGACCACGCGGCCACCGACTTCCAGGGCCTGAACTTCATCGTCGAGCACGTCGGCCTGCCGCGCATCGAGGACTTCTGCTTCATGGCGGTGCAGGAGCCCAACGTCTACGCCGGCCTGTCGGTCGTCGTCGGCGGTCTGATGCACGCCCGTCCGAAGTTCTTCGCCAAGGTGATGGGCGAGCTGCTGTTCTGGGTCGGCGAGGACAAGATGACCTTCGGCAGCGACTACAACATCTGGACGCCGAAGTGGCAGGTCGAGGGCCTGGTCGACTGGCAGATGCCCGACGACGACCAGTTCGCCGACTACCCGCGCCTCACCACCGCGTCGAAGAAGAAGATCCTCGGCCTCAACGCGGCGAAGCTCTACGACCTCGAGGTCCCGGCCGAGTGCCGGCTGCCCGACACCACGGCCGACGAGGCCATGGCCCCGGGTGAGGAGCTCGTCGACAACAAGGCGGGGGCGCAGGCGTGACCCCGCGGCCTGCTGAGAGCCCGCTCCGGCAGGCCGTGTGGTCCGCGCTGGGGACGGTGCTCGACCCGGAGCTGGACGAGCCGATCACCGAGCTCGACTTCGTCGAGTCGTGGTCGGTCTCGCCCGCCGGTGAGGTCGTCGTCGGGCTCCGGCTGCCGACGTTCTTCTGCGCTCCGAACTTCTCGTTCCTGATGGTCGCCGACGCCTACGACGCGGTGACCGCGGTACCGGGAGTGACGAGGGCGGAGGTGACGCTGGCCGACCACCACGCCTCCGACGAGATCAACGGTGGGGTCGCGGCGCACGCCGGGTTCGTCAAGTCCTTCGAGGGCTCGATCAACGGGCAGGCCGCGGCCGAGCTCGACGAGCTGCGGCACACGTTCCTGGCCAAGGCCGCGCTGGCCGGCCAGGACCGGGTGGCCCGCCCGCTCGTCGACGCCGGCCGGGGACCCGACGAGCTGGCCGGGCTGACGCTCGGCGAGCTGGTCGGGACCGAGGCCGACACCGAGGAGCTGACCCGGATGCGGACCCGCCGCAGGGCGATCGGCCTGCCCGCCGGCGACGACGCACCGCTGCTGGTCCACTCCGACGGCACCGCGGTGACCGTCGAGCAGGTCCCGCTGCACCTGCGTCGCGCGCGGTTGCAGCGGGTCGGGATCGAGACCAACGGGGAGTACTGCAAGGGCCTGTTGAAGATCCGCTACGGCGACAAGGCACCCGCCGCGGCCGCCGGGCACTGACACCGCACCACCACGACACGGGCCGCGTCCTCCACCGGGGGACGCGGCCCGTCCGTGTCCGCGGTGGTCACCGGCGGGGAGCGGATCAGCGCGCGGGCGGGGCGGCGTCCAGGACCCGGACGGTGTCGGTGAGGCGGTAGCCGTCCCCGTGCACGAAGGGGGCCAGGGCGTCGAGCAGGGCGGCGCGGACGGCGGCGGGACCGGCGTGGCGTGCCGCGTGCCGCCCCGGCCCGGACGCGAGCACCCCGGCGACGAGGTCGTCCGGGTCGGGGTGCACCACCGGCACCCGGACGACGGCGACCTCCCGCACCACGAGCCCGGCCAGCTCCGCCAGCCGGGTCAGCCGCCGCGGGTCGGTCAGCGGGGGCGCACCGACGCCGCTGCGGTCCGGCCCGGGGTTGTTCTGCGGCGGCGCGGGCGCGGCCCCGGTGAGCGGGGCGAGCGCCGCGCCGATGACGGCGGCGTCGCACTCGTCGGGGGTGCCCCAGACCGTGGCCCGCACCGCGCCGCCCGGCGCGCACACCCGGCCCGCCCCGCGCAGCGCGAGCACCGGGTTCGTGAGGTGCTCCAGCACCTGCACCAGCGTGACCAGGTCGAACGCGTCGTCGGCGAAGGGCAGCTCGTGGGCGTCGGCGACCCGCAGGTCCGCCCCGGGCGCGGCCCGCTCCGCCGCGGCGAGCGCGCGGGGTTCGGTGTCGACGCCGGTGACGGCCAGCCCGGCGGCGGCCGCGTCGGCGAGCAGCCGCCCCGCCCCGCAGCCGACGTCGAGCAGCCGCGAGCCCGGGCCGGCGCCCGCCAGGACACGGTCGAACAGCGGGGACGCGGCAGCGGTGCTCACGGCTCCGACGCTAGTCCGGCCCGGCGCCGCGGTCACCGCTTCGGCGGGAGCGTCTCCACGACCGCGACCGCCTCGGCGACCCAGCCGGCGAGCTCCGGGCCGTCGAGGTCGTCGACGTCGGGCTCGCCGGTCACCCACAGCCAGCCGGCCATCTCGCGGCCGCCCATCACCGTCCGCTCGGCCCGCGGGCGCTCCAGCAGCTCCGCGGAGCGGTCCGCGGCCACCCGCACGAGCAGCCCGCCGCGCCCGCTCGCGGCGACGGCCATGTGCCCGTCGAGCAGGAACGCGAGCCCGCCGAACATCTTCTTCTCGGTCACCGGCCGCCCCGCGAGCAGGCTGCGGAGGCGGGCGGCGAGACCCTCGTCGTAGGCCACCCGGGCGAGTATGGCCCCCTCAGCGGCCCCAGACGTCCTCGGCGACCGAGACGATCAGCTCCAGCTTGCGCTTCTGGTCGTCGACGGTGAGCTCGTTGCCCTCGACGGTGGAGGAGAACCCGCACTGCGGCGACAGGCACAGCTGGTCCAGCGGCACGTACCGCGCCGCCTCGTCGATCCGGCGCTTGAGCGCGTCCGGGTCCTCCAGCGCCCCGGACTTGGTCGTGACCAGCCCGAGGACCACCTGCTTGCCCTTCGGGACGAACCGCAGCGGGGCGAACCCACCGGAGCGCTCGTCGTCGAACTCGCAGAAGAAGCCGTCGACGCCCAGCGTGCCGAACAGCGCCTCGGCGACGTGGTCGTAGCCGCCCTCCGCCGCCCACGACGACCGGTAGTTGCCCCGGCACATGTGGGTCGTGACGTACATGTCCGACGGCCGGTCGGCGATCGCGGCGTTGATCTGACGGATGTAGCGCAGGTGCTGGGTCTCCGGGTCGTCACCCTTCTCGGCCAGCTGCGCGCGGTGCGCCGGGTCGTTCAGGTAGGCCAGCGCGGTGTCGTCGAGCTGCAGGTAGCGGCAGCCGCGGTCGTACATCGCGCGGAGCTGGTCGGCGTACGCGGCCGACAGGTCGGACCAGAACTCCTCGACGTCGGGGTAGACCTCGGTGGAGATGACCGACCGGCCGCCGCGGGCGTAGACCATGCTCGGCGAGGGGATCGTGAGCTTCGGGGTCGCCGTGGTGACCTGCGCGGCGAGGTACTCGAACGCCGAGGCGAAGACGGGTTCGTCGAGGTGCACCCGGCTGTCGACGGCCATCCCGGCGGAGGTGAAGTTGTTCTGGCCCGCCGCGTTGCGCATCGCGACCTCGACCCGGCCGGAGGTCTTCGTGACGCCGCCGAGGGCGTAGATGAAGTCCATGTGCCAGGAGGTGCGGCGGAACTCGCCGTCGGTGGCCGAGCGCAGGCCGACCGACTCCTGCAGCGCGACGACGTCGGTGATCGCGGCGTCCTCGGCCGCGCGCAGGCCCGCGTCGTCGAGCTCGCCCGCGGCGTGCCGCTCCCGGGCGGCGAGCAGGGCGGGCGGGCGCAGCAGCGAGCCGACGTGGTCGGCCCGGAACGGCGGGACGGTGCGGACGAGCGACTCCACTGTCTTCTCCGGCATCGGGCGAACGTATCGCCGTGTCCGCATGTCCGCCGACGTCACTTCCGGAGAATGGAAGGTCTATCGCGCACGCCAGTGCGGGGGCCGCTTCTCCCGGGCCGCGGCGGCACCCTCCGCCGCGTCCTCGGTGGTCGCGACGACCTTCCGCAGCGTCTCGCCGAAGCGGATCGCCTCGGTGGTGCCCATCTCCGGGCCGCGCACCGCCATCTCCTTGATCGCACGCTGGGCCAGCGGCGCCCCCGCGGTGAGCCGCCGGGCGAGGTCGCGGGCGGCGTCACCCAGCTCCTCGTGCGGCACGACCCACCCGGCGAGGCCGATCTCGTGCGCCCGCCGCGCGTCGATCGTCTCGCCGGTGAGCAGCAGCTCCATCGCGTACTGCCGGTCGATCATCCGGGGCAGCCGCAGGGCACCGACGATCGTCGGGACGCCCAGCCGGGCCTCCGGGAAGGAGAAGGTGGCGCGGTCCGAGGCGATCACGAAGTCGCACCAGGTCAGCAGCGTGACGCCGTAGCCGACGGCCGGCCCGTTCACCGCGGCGACGATCGGCTTGAAGATCTCCCAGCCGCTCTCCAGCGAGTTCACCGTCGGCCGCTCGAAGAAGCTGCCCGGGAAGTCGCCCGCCGGGTTGCCGGTGGTCGAGCGCATGTCCGCCCCGGCGCAGAACGCCGGCCCCTCGCCGGTCACGATCGCGACCCACGCCTCGTCGTCGGTGCGGAAGCGGTCCCAGGCGGCGTTGATCGCGCGCCGCATGTCCCCGTCGATCGCGTTGCGCTTCTCCGGGCGGTCGTAGGTGATCGTCGCGACGTGCCCGTCGCGTTCGTAGCGCACCCCGTCGGCCATCGGACCATCCTGGCGGGCTCAGCCGGACGCGGCGACCCCCGGCGCCGCGGCCAGGTGCCGGGCCAGCGGCACCGCGGCCTCGCGCACCGCGCGTTCGAGCTCCCAGCGGCGCCCGGTGAAGTCCGCCCGGCTGACGACGACCGACAGCGCGGCCCCGCCGCCCGGGTGCGGCACCGCGACCGCGAGCCCGGCCCGGCCGCGGGCGTGCTCCTCCACCTCCACCGCGACCCCCGCCGAGCGGACCCGCAGCAGGTCGCGGTCGAGCAGCCGCCGGTCGGTGAGGGTGTGCGGGGTCAGCGGCGCCAGCGGCCCGTGCCCGACGCCGAGGACGTCGGCCAGCCGTCCGGCGTCGAGCCCGGCGAGCAGTGCCTTGCCCGGTGCGGTCGCGTGCGCGGGCAGCGGCTCCCCGGTCACCGCGCCCGGGCCCGGGTGCGCCGCACAGGTCTCGGTGTGGGCGACGACGACGTCGTCGGACCGCAGCACGGCCAGCACCACCGCCGCGCGGGCCGTGGTGTGCAGCTCGGCGAGCACCTCCCGGGCCGGGGCGGGCGGCACGATCGGGTCGGTCATCCCCCGGTACAGCCCGACGACGCGGTAGCCGAGCCCGTACCCGCGCTCGGCGTGCAGGCGGACCAGGTAGCCCTCCTCGACGAGCGTCCCCAGCAACCGGTACGCCGTCGGCAACGGCAGCTCCAGCCGGCGGGCGAGCGCCTTGGCGCTGACCCCGTCGCCCGCCTCGGCGACCGCCTCGAGGACCCGCAGCGCTCGGCGCAGCACCGCTCCCGCGCCGTCGCCGACCATCCGCCTAGTGTCGCTGCGGGACCGAGGGCACGCCAGGACCGGGAGGACGACATGGCAGGGGCGTTCCGGCCCGTCGACCGGGCGGGGCTCGCGGCGCACCTGGCCGAACGCGCCGGGGAGCCGTCGGGGCGGGTGCGCGTGCTCGTCGACGGCGCCCCGCCCGCGGCCCCGCTGGAGCTGGCCCGGGCGGTCGCGGAGCGGCTGCGCTCCGGCGGCCGACCGGCCCTGGCGGTGGACGCCGACGACTTCCTGCGACCGGCGTCGGTCCGACTGGAGCTCGGCCGCACCGACCCGGACATGTTCCTCGACGGCTGGCTCGACGAGCCCGCGCTGCGCCGCGAGGTCCTCGCCCCGATGGGCCCCGACGGCAGCGGCCTGGTGCTGCCCCGGCTGCGCGACACGGTGCGCGACCGTGCCTACCGCGACGAGCCGGTGCCGCTCGGGCCGGACGGGGTGGTGCTGCTCGCCGGCGGGCGGCTGCTGGGCCGGGGCCTGGCCGCCGAGCTGACCGTGCACCTGCGCGTCGGCGGGGCCGCGCTGCGCCGCCTGCTGCCCCCCGACGACGCCTGGACGGCCGCCGCGTACGCCCGCTACGAGAGCGAGGGCGACCCCGGTTCGTTCGCCGATGTGCTCGTGATGGCCGATCATCCCGACCGCCCGGCGCTGCGGGACGCCTGATCGGCGCACGGCGTCCGGGCACGGAGCGTGGCCGGAACCCGGGAAAACGAAAAGCGAGACCGGATCGGGCTACACCCGGAACCGATCTCGCGATGGCGGTGGTGACCGCCGGAGGGGGAGAATCCCCGATGAGGGGAGGTGGTGGGCGAGGAGGGAGTTGAACCCTCACGTCCTTTCGGACACACGGACCTGAACCGTGCGCGTCTGCCATTCCGCCACTCGCCCGAGCGACACGAGAAAGTTAGCACCCCGCTCGGCAGCCGTTCGCAGGGGGGTCCCCTGCCCGTCGATCACCAGCTGGAGGGGGTCACGGCGGGCGGGACACCGGGATGCGCCGCGGCTCCGGGCCGGGTAGATCGGAGGGGAGCACGTCGGTGGCACTGCGGGGCCGGTCGCCCGCTCGTGCCGGGCCCCGCCGTGCCCGGCGGATAACACAGATACGATCGGTCGCACATCACCGACACGCCGATGCGGATGGAGGAGATCTTTTGGGCCGCGTGGACCGCTTCGAGCGCCGACTTCAGGGGTTCGTGGGCGACGCCTTCGCGCGGGTCTTCGGGGGCAGTGTCGTCCCACAGGAAGTCGCACAGGCACTGCTGAGGGAAGCCGAGGACAACGTCGAGCAGCTCGCCGGAGGTCGCCAGCTGGCGCCCAACCGGTACACCGTTCTGCTCAGCCCCAGCGATCTCGACCGGATGGCGGGCGACGAGGACGGGGTCGTCCGATCCCTCTCGTCGCACGTGGCGAAGGAACTCACCGACCAGGGCTGGGACACCTACGGTGAGGTCGTAGTCTTTCTGGAGCGCTCCGAGGCGCTGCACACGGGACAATTCCGCACCCGCTCCGCTGTCGACCCCGACGCTTCCCGTCGGGCCGCCAACCGAGCACGCACCGCAGGAGAAGCACCCATGAGCCAGCAACCGGGCCACCCCGAGGAGAACGGGCAGTACGGATACGACCGGGGCGCACCCGGCGGGTACGGCCAGCAGACCTACGCGCCTCAGGGGTACGACCAGGAGCAGCAGGGCGGCTACGGCCAGCAGCAGCAGGGCGGGTACGACCAGTACGGGCAGCAGCAGGGCGGCTACGGCCAGCCCGGCTACGACCAGTACGGCCAGCCCCAGCAGGGCTACGGCCAGCAGCAGCCCGGGTACGACCAGCAGCAGCAGCCCGGCTACGACCAGTACGGCCAGCAGCAGGGCTACGGCCAGCAGGGCGGCTACGGCCAGCCCCAGCAGGGCGGGTACGACCAGTACGGCCAGCAGGGCTACGGCCAGCCCCAGCAGGGTGGCTACCCCCAGCAGGGCTACGAGCAGGGCTACGACGGCTACGGCCAGCCCCAGCAGGGTGGCTACGGCCAGCCCCAGGGCTACGCCCAGCCCGGCTACCCGCAGCAGGGTGGCTACGAGCAGGGCTACGACGGCGGCTACGGCCAGCAGCAGGGCTACGCCCAGCCGGGCTACCAGCAGGGCGGCTATGACCAGGGCTACGACGGCCAGGGTTACGGCGGCCAGGGCGGCTGGGGCGCTCCGGCGCAGCTGACCGCGATGCTGATCCTGGACGACGGGTCGAACCGCAACTACCAGCTGGCCGAGGGCACCCACGTCATCGGCCGCGGTCAGGACTCCCAGTTCCGGCTCCCGGACACCGGCGTGTCCCGCCGGCACCTGGAGGTCACCTGGGACGGCCAGGTCGCGACCCTGAACGACCTGGGCTCGACCAACGGCACCACGGTGAACAACTCCCCGGTGCAGTCCTGCCAGCTGACCGACGGCGACGTGATCCGCGTGGGTCACTCCAGCCTGGTGTTCCGCACCCAGGGCTGAGCCACACCCGCGGAGCGGAGTCCGCGCAGCGACAGCGGTGCGTCCCCGCCCGCCCGGTGATCCACCGGGCGGGCGGAGCGTGCAGGAACACGAGAAGGGCGAGTAGGACGACGTGCCGGAACTGGTACTGCAACTGACCCGGGGCGGCTTCCTTGCCCTCCTGTGGCTGTTCGTCCTGCTCGCGCTCCAGGTGGTCCGCTCCGACCTCTACGCCGCGTCCGGTCTCCGGACGACCGCACCCGGCCGTGCCGGCGGGGGCCGGGCCGCCAGGGTCCGCGGCGGTGGCCGCGGCAAGGTGGCCCGCCAGCTGCTCGTCACCCAGGGCCCGCTGGCCGGCAGCCGCATCACGCTCGACTCCCGGCCGATCCTGATCGGCCGCGCCGACGACTCGACCCTCAAGCTCGACGACGACTACGCCTCCACCCGGCACGCACGCATCTCGCAGCAGGGCGACGACTGGTACGTCGAGGATCTCGGGTCGACGAACGGCACCTATCTGGAACGTAATAAGGTCACCGGGCCCACCCGGGTCCCGCTGGGGACACCGGTCCGCATCGGCAAGACGGTGATCGAGCTGCGATCGTGACGGACACGGACCGACCATGAGGTACCGACCGTGAGCCCGGCGCGACCGACCGCTCCCCCGGTGCCGCGGCCGTCCGACCGGTCCCGCGGCGCGGGATCCGCCCGACGTGCCCCGACCGAAGCCGGAGCCGCCCCGTGACACTGGTGCTGCGCTACTCGGCCCGCAGTGACCGCGGACTGGTCCGGCAGAACAACCAGGACGCCGTCTACGCGGGCCCCCGCCTGCTCGCCCTCGCCGACGGCATGGGCGGCCACGCCGCGGGCGAGGTCGCCTCGTCCCTGGTGATCTCCGCACTGGCCCCGCTCGACGACGACGTACCCGGCGACGACCTGCTCGCCGAGCTCCGCGAGGCGACCCACGACGGCAACGAGGCGATCTCCCGCCACGTCGCCGAGGCCCCCGACCTCGAGGGCATGGGCACCACGCTGACCGCGATCCTGTTCGCGGGCTCGCGCCTGGGCATGGTCCACGTCGGCGACTCGCGCTGCTACCTGCTGCGCGACGGCGAATTCGCCCAGATCACGAAGGACGACACGTTCGTCCAGTCGCTGATCGACGAGGGCCGGATCACCGAGGAGGAGGCGCACACGCACCCGCAGCGGTCGCTGCTGCTGCGCGCCATCACCGGGCAGGACGTCGACCCGTCGCTGTCGATCCGCGAGGCCCGCGCCGGGGACCGCTTCCTGCTGTGCTCCGACGGCCTTTCCGGCCCGGTCAGCGACGAGACGCTGCACGACACGCTGACCGACTACGCCGACCCGCGCGAGTGCGCCGACCGCATGATCGAGCTGGCGCTGCGCGGCGGCGGGCCGGACAACATCACCTGCATCGTCGCCGACGTGGTGGACGTCGACTACGCCGACGACGCCCCGATCATCGGCGGCTCGGCGGGCCGCAACCCGCGCGCCGGCGACGGCGACTACCGCCACGACGAGCGGACCCCGCACTCCTCGGCGCAGCGCGCCGCGGCCACCACGCTGCCCCGCACCGAGCCGGTGCGGCTGGAGCCCGCCGCCGCGGAGGAGCCGCGGCGCCGGCGCGGCCTGCGCCCGGTGCTCGCCCTGCTGGGCGTGCTCGTGGTGCTCGTGGCGGGCGTGTTCGTCGCCCGGGCGCTGGTGCTGCAGCAGTACTACGTGGCCGTCGACCAGAACCAGGTCGCGATCTACCAGGGTGTGCGCGGCAACGTGCTCGGTGTCCCGTTGCAGCGGGTGGCCGAGTCCACCGACATCGGCCTCGACGACCTGCCGCAGGCGGTCCGTAGCCAGGTTACCGACGGCATCGTCTCCGACGAGGGCGAGACCGGTGCCCGCGAGACCGTCGACCGGCTGCGGGAGCGCATGCTCCCGCTCTGCTCCACGCTGAACCCGCCGCAGCCGCCCGCGGTCGTCCAGGTGCCCGGCGCCCCGCCGGTGACGACGACCCCGCTGCCGACCGCGACCCCCGAGCCGGGCCGGAACTGCCGGCTCGACGGCTGATGGCCACGGGCAGCTCCGCTGCGGAGCAGACCACGCCCACCGGCCGCGGCATCGAGCTGTTGATGCTGGGCCTGGCCGCCGTGCTCACCACCGGTGCGCTGGTGCTGGTGGAGGCGAACCAGGAGCAGTCGCTGACGACCGACCTGCTGTGGGTGGGTCTGGCGTACCTCGTGCTGTTCGCGGGTGCGCACGTGGCGGTGCGCTTCCTGGCGCCCTACGCCGACCCGCTGATCCTGCCGTCGGTCGCCCTGCTCAACGGCATCGGCCTGGTGATGATCCACCGGCTCGACCTGGCGAAGGCCGCCCGCGCGGAGGCCACCGGGAGCCCGGTGCCGAGCGGGCTGATCGGCGCCCAGATCACCTGGACCGTCGCCGGCCTGGCGTTGTTCGCGCTGGTGCTGTTCTTCGTCCGGGACCACCGCACGTTGGCCCGCTACGGCTACACCGCGGGCTTCGTCGGCCTGGTCTTCCTGGCGATCCCGGCGTTCCTGCCGTCGTCGATCTCCGAGGTCAACGGGGCCAAGCTGTGGATCCGCATCCCGGGCGGCCCCGGCATCCAGCCCGGCGAGTTCTCCAAGATCCTGCTGATCATCTTCTTCGCGGCCTACCTGGTCCAGAAGCGCAACCTGCTCT
Source organism: Pseudonocardia sp. TMWB2A (assembly GCF_017312135.1). Classification (NCBI taxonomy): domain Bacteria; kingdom Bacillati; phylum Actinomycetota; class Actinomycetes; order Pseudonocardiales; family Pseudonocardiaceae; genus Pseudonocardia; species Pseudonocardia sp. TMWB2A. The sequence continues at coordinate 2,608,298 of NZ_QKQY01000002.1, read as the reverse complement.
CCACCGCGGGCCGCCGCTTCCTGGGCATGGAGCTGCCCCGCGCCCGTGACCTGGCGCCGCTGCTCGTCGCCTGGGGGCTGTCGGTCGGCGTGCTCGTGCTCCAGCGCGACCTCGGCAGCTCGTTGCTGATCTTCGGCCTGGTCCTGGTCCTGCTCTACACCGCGACCGAACGCGTGTCGTGGATGGTGATCGGGCTGCTGGCGTTCTCCGGCGGTGCCGTCGTCGCCTACAACCTGTTCGACCACGTCCAGACCCGCGTGCGGATCTGGCTGGACCCGTTCGCCGACTTCAGCGGCGGCGGCTACCAGCTCGCGCAGGCGCTGTTCGGGCTCGGCACCGGCGGCGTCGGGGGGACCGGCCTGGGTGCCGGACGGCCGGACATCGTGCCCTTCGCCGAGTCCGACTTCATCTTCTCCTCGCTCGGCGAGGAGCTCGGGCTGATCGGGCTGGCCGCGATCCTGCTGGTCTACCTGGTGCTCATCACCCGTGGGCTGCGGTCGGCGCTGGCCGTGCGCGACTCCTACGGCAAGCTGCTCGCGACAGGGCTGTCGTTCTCGGTGGCGCTGCAGATCTTCGTCGTCATCGGCGGGGTCACGAAGCTGATCCCGCTGACCGGTCTGACGCTGCCGTTCCTGTCCTACGGCGGCTCGTCGCTGCTGGCGAACTACGTGCTGGTGGCGATCCTGCTGCGGATCTCGCACGTGGCCCGGGCACCGCTGCCCGTCCGGCCCGCGAAGCCGCGGGCGCCGATCGCCGAGGCCAGCACCGAGCTCGTCCAGCGTCCCGGGACGGGCCGTTCCGACACCCGTGACGACAACCGCGCCGACACCGCCGCCCAGAGGAGCGAGACGTGAACCGCCCGGTCCGCCGCGTGGCGCTCGCCGTGATGGTGATGATCGTGGTCCTGCTCGGCAACATCACCTACGTGCAGGTGGTCATGGCCGGCCAGTACCGGGACGACTCCCGCAACCAGCGCTCGCAGATCGACGAGTACTCGCGTCAGCGCGGCCAGATCGTCGCCGGCGGGCAGGTCCTCGCGCAGAGCGTCGAGAGCGACGGCCGGCTGCGGTTCGCCCGCCAGTACCCGCAGGGCGAGATGTTCGCGCCGATCACCGGTTTCCTGTCGACCGTGTACGGCAAGACCGCACTCGAGCGGTCCACCGACGAGGTGCTCAACGGCACCGACGACCGGCTGTTCGTGCGCAGGCTGTCGGACCTCATCACCGGCCGGGACCCGGCGGGCGGCAACGTGGTGACCACCATCGACCCCGAGGTGCAGCGCGCCGCCTACGACGGGCTGGCCTCCCGCGGGTACACCGGCGCCGTCGTCGCGCTGGTGCCGCAGACCGGGGAGATCCTGGCGATGGCCTCGACGCCGTCGTTCGACCCGAACCCGCTGGCCTCGCCGGACCCGGCGCAGCAGCAGGAGGCGTGGAAGCGCTACGGCGCCGACGACCCGGACCCGATGACCAACCGGGCGATCAACGAGATCGAGCCGCCCGGCTCGACGTTCAAGCTCGTCACCACCGCGGCCGCCCTGCAGAACGGCTACACCCCGGACAGCCAGCTCACGGCCGCCCGCAACATCCAGCTGGCCGACTCCACGACCACCCTGGAGAACTACAACGGCTCGGCCTGCGGCGGCGGGGCGACGGCATCGCTGCGCGAGGCGCTGGCGCGCTCCTGCAACACCGCGTTCGCCCAGCTCGGCGGTGAGCTCGGCCCGGACAAGCTCCGGGCCCAGGCCGAGGCGTTCGGCATCGGCCGCACCGACCTGCAGATCCCGATGCCCGTCACGGCGTCGCAGGTCGGCCCGATGTCCGACACCCCCTCGACCCAGCAGTCCGCGATCGGGCAGCGCGACGTCCGGCTGACCCCGATGCAGCTGGCGATGATCGGCGCCTCGATCGCCAACGGCGGCCAGACGATGGCCCCGCACCTGGTCAAGGAGATCCAGAGCCAGACCCTGGACGTCGTCGACACCACCGACCCGGACCGGATGTCGCGGTCGATGCCGGCCGACGTGGCCCGCACGATGACCGACCTGATGGTCGGCTCGGAGGACCGGACCTCGGGCGGCGGCAAGATCACCGGCGTCCAGATCGCGTCGAAGACCGGTACCGCCGAGCACGGCACCGACCCGAAGAACACCCCGCCGCACGCCTGGTACGTGGCGTTCGCCCCGGCCGACAACCCCAAGGTCGCGGTGGCGGTGCTCGTCGAGAACGGCGGCGACCGGGCGCTGGAGGCGACCGGTGGTTCGGTCGCGGCCCCGATCGGGCGGGCCGTGATCGCCGAGGCGCTGCGGGACGCCCAGTGAGCCCGCGGGACCCGGCCCGGCGCAGGTCCCCGGCGGCCCCGTGAGCGCCCTGTCGGCCGGGCAGCTGATCTCCGAGCGCTACCAGCTGGACCGGCGGATCGCGGTCGGCGGGATGGGCGAGGTCTGGGAGGCCTCGGACACCCGGCTCGGGCGCAGCGTCGCGGTGAAGGTCCTCAAGGCGGAGCTCTCCGACGACCCGGAGTTCCTGCACCGGTTCCGCATCGAGGCCCGCACCGTCGCCTCGCTCGACCACGCCGGGATCGCCGCCGTGCACGACTACGGCGAGGACGACAGCCCCACCGGTGGCGGGCGCACCGCCTACCTGGTGATGGAGCTCGTCCGGGGTGAGCCGCTGTCGTCGCGGATCGGGCGCGGGCCCATCCCCGCCGACGAGGCGCTCGACATCCTCGAGCAGGCGGGCCGGGCGCTGTTCGCCGCGCACGAGCGCGGGTTCGTCCACCGCGACGTCAAGCCCGGCAACATCCTGCTGCGCACCGACGGCGTCGTGAAGCTGACCGACTTCGGCATCGCCAAGGCCGCCGACGCCGTCCCGGTGACCCGGTCCGGGATGGTCATGGGCACCGCCCACTACATCGCCCCGGAGCAGGCCTCCGGCGAGGAGGCCGGGCCGTCCGGCGACGTCTACTCGCTCGGCATCGTCGGCTACGAGTGCCTGGCCGGGGTGCGGCCGTTCCGCGCCGAGAGCGCGGTCGCGGTGGCGATGATGCAGGTCCGCGACGACCCGCCGCCGCTGCCGGACGAGATCCCCGAGCGGGTCCGCGAGCTGGTCTCCTCGGTGCTGGTCAAGGACCCCGAGCAGCGCTACGCCGACGGCGCCGAGTTCGCCGACGCCGTCGCCGCGGTCCGGCGCGGGCACCGGCCGCCGCCGCCCGGCATCCCCGCCCCCGGCGGGTACGCCCCCGACTTCCGCGGCGACGACGGCACCGGCTCGCGGCACGCCCTGCAGGAGACCGGGCCGGGGACCGGCGACGACGGCCCGTCGGCGGGCGGTCCCGACACCGCCGACCGCGGTCCGCGCACCGGTGACCCCGGCCCCGACGGCGCCCGCCGCACCGGACCGGACCAGGGTGTGTCCCGCCCGGTCACCGGTCCGTACCCCGGTGGCGCGCCGGGCCGGCCGCAGGGACCGCGCACCCCGGGCGGCACGCCGTCCTGGTCCGGGCCGGTCCCGGTGCCCCCGGGCTCGCCGCCCTACGGTGCCCCGCTGCGGCCGCCGCACACCGGGCCGCACAGCGGCGGTCTCCCGGGCGGCCGTCGTCCGGGCGGGCCACCCACCGGCCCCGGGGTCCCGGGGCAGCAGCGATCGGCGCCGACGCGTCCGCCGGTGCGCCGCAACGCCTCCGCCGACCGGATGCCCGAGCAGCACCCGTCCGGCCCGCTCGATCTCGGCCCGCAGCGCTCCGGACGGTCGAAGGCGTGGCTGGCCGTGCTGTTCGTGATCCTCACGCTCGCCGCCGTGCTCCTGGCCGTGATGATCTTGAGGGGCGCCTCGCCCGACGACATGCGGCCCGGATCGCTGGGGGTCGCGCCCGGTACCGTGGCGACCGCGGCCGGCCCCTCGGCCGGGTCCACGGGACCGGCGGTCCCGGCGGAGCCGTTCGCCGTCCCCCGTGCCCAAGATCGACCGGAGGTGCCCGGTGATGTCCCGGTGATCCCACCGAACGGTCGCTCCGGCGCACATGTCGCCCGTACGGGACCGGCAGTGAGCGCCGACCGGCATGATGAGCACGCCTCCGACGGACTCGATGAGTACGGGAATCTGAACCGATGACGACACCGCGACTGCTCTCCGAGCGCTACGAGCTGGGCGACCCGCTCGGCTACGGCGGCATGTCCGAGGTCCACCGCGGCCTCGACACCCGGCTCGGCCGGGACGTGGCGGTCAAGGTGCTGCGCGCCGACCTGGCCCGCGACCCCCAGTTCCAGCTGCGCTTCCGCCGCGAGGCGCAGAACTCGGCGTCGCTGAACCACCCGGCGATCGTCGCGGTGTACGACACCGGCGAGGTCGAGTCCGAGTTCGGGCCGCTGCCCTACATCGTCATGGAGTTCGTCGACGGGCAGACGCTGCGCGAGATCGTCAAGACGACCGGCCCGATGACCCAGCAGCGGGTCGTCGAGGTGATGGCCGACGTCTGCGCCGCGCTCGACTTCTCGCACCGGCACAACATCATCCACCGCGACGTGAAGCCCGCGAACGTGATGATCAACGGCGTCGGCGCGGTCAAGGTCATGGACTTCGGCATCGCCCGTGCGCTGGGCGAGGGCCAGAACGTCACCCAGACCGCCGCCGTCATCGGCACGGCGCAGTACCTGTCCCCCGAGCAGGCGCGCGGCGAGGCCGTGGACGCCCGCTCGGACGTCTACGCCGCGGGCTGTGTGCTGTTCGAGCTCCTGACCGGCGAGCCGCCGTTCACCGGGGACACCCCGGTCGCGGTCGCCTACCAGCACGTGCGGGAGGACCCCCGGGCCCCGTCCGAGCTGAACCCGTCGGTGCCCCCGGCGCTCGACGCGGTGGTGCTCAAGGCGCTCAGCAAGAACCCGGCCAACCGCTACCAGTCGGCCGCCGAGATGCGGGCGGACCTGGTCCGCGTGCGCAACGGCGAGCCGGTGCACGCGCCGCTGGTCATGAGCGAGCACGAGCGCACGCACATGATGGCCCACGACGGCGCGACCCAGGCCATGGCGACGCGCCGGCTCGACGCGGGCGGCCCGCCCACCGGCCGGCACACGATGCCGCCGCACCACCCCGACTACGCCGACGACGAGGGCCGCGGGGGACGGCGCAAGGCCCTGCTGTGGGTCGCCGCGCTCGCGGTCATCGGCCTGCTCGGCTTCGTCGGCTTCCAGCTGTTCTCCTCCTCGGGCCCGGACCAGGTGTCGGTGCCCGACGTGCTCGGCCAGTCCCCGGACCAGGCCCGGCAGACCATCACCCAGGCCGGGCTGCTGTTCTCCCAGCAGGACCAGCCGTCGGACGTCGCACAGGTCGGCAAGGTCGTCCGGACCGACCCCGGCGGCGGCAACCAGGTCGCCGAGAACAGCCGTGTGACGGTCTACGTCGGCAGCGGGCCCGCGCAGGTCACGGTGCCGAGCGTGGAGGGCCTGTCCCCGGACGAGGCCGAGGCCAAGCTCCGGGAGGCCGGCCTGCAGGTCGGCGGCCGCACCGAGCGCGACACGAGTGACTCCAGCCAGGTCGGCAAGGTCATCACCTCCGACCCGGGGCCGGGCCAGCAGGTCTCGGGCAACACCGCGGTGTCGCTGGTGGTGGGCCGCAAGCAGCAGACCGTCGCCGTGCCGGACGTGGCGGGCCAGTCGGCCGACGCCGCCCGGGCGACGCTGCAGAACGCCGGCTTCCGGTCGATCTCCACGACCGAGGTCGACAGCAGCGGTTCGGCGGGCCAGGCGGTCGGCACGAACCCGTCGGCCGGGACCCGGGTCGCGCCCGACCAGACCATCACGATCCAGATCAGTCGTGGGAACCAGAACCAGGTGCCCAACGTCGTCGGTCAGCGCGTCGACAGCGCGATCAGCACGCTGCAGGAGGCGGGGCTGAGCCCGTCGATCCGCCAGGTCGACGTCTCGGACTCCTCGCAGAACGGCGTCGTGCTGCAGCAGAGCCCGTCCGGCGGGTCCGAGGCCTCGAGCGGCCAGACCGTCACCCTCACCGTCGGCAGCTACTCCGGTGGCAGCAGCAGCGACGGGGAGAACGGCAGCAACGGCTTCCCGTTCAACTGACGATTTCCCGGGAGGGACCGTGCGCGTACTCGTCGTCGACAACTACGACAGCTTCGTCTACAACCTGGTCCAGTACCTGGCCCAGCTCGGTGCCGACCCGGTGGTCCGGCGCAACGACGAGGTCGAGCTCGACGAGCTCGACGAGGTCGGCGCCGTCCTGGTCAGCCCCGGTCCGGGGACCCCGGAGCGGGCCGGTCGCAGCGTCGAGGTCATCCGCCGCGCCGCGGAGCGCGGCACACCCCTGCTGGGCGTGTGCCTCGGCCACCAGGCGCTGGCCACCGCCTGGGGCGGGGTCGTGGAGCGCGCGCCCGAGCTGCTGCACGGCAAGACCTCGGAGGTCTTCCACGACGGCACCGGTGTGCTCGCCGGGCTGCCGTCGCCGTTCACGGCCACCCGCTACCACTCGCTGACGATCGCGCCCGACGGTCTGCCGTCGGAGCTGGAGGCGACCGGCCACACCGAGACCGGCCTGATCATGGCCGTGCGGCACCGGGAGCTCCCGATCTCCGGCGTGCAGTTCCACCCGGAGTCCGTGCTGACCGAGGGCGGGCACCGGATGCTGGCGAACTGGCTGCGCCAGGCCGGCTACGACGTGCCGGAGGACCTGGTCGTACGGCTGTCCGACGAGATGGCCGGGCTGGTCGCCGGGGTCTGATCCCCGCCCGCACCACCCGACGTCCCCGTGACGTGTGACGCCTGTGTCGCCGGTGTGACCCGGACGGCGACGCGGTCGCGCTACCGTGGTGGCGGATCTGTCCGGGTCGCCACGTCCCCCGACCACGGTGCCCCGTCGCAGGTCCCGCCCCCGGCCGGCGCACCGGCCGGACCCGTGTCCGACTCCGACAGGCGATGAGGTCAGATGCCGAAGTCGAAGGTCCGCAAGAAGGCGGCCTACACCCCGCCCCCGGTCAGCCGCACCCCGCAGAAGGTCGCGGGACCGACACACCCGGCCTACATCGCCGTCATGGTCGCGATGTGGGTCCTCGGCCTGGCCTGGCTGGTGATCAACTATCTGGCCGGTCCGTCCATCCCGTTCATGCTGGCGCTGGGCAACTGGAACTTCATCATCGGGTTCTCACTCATCGTGATCGGCCTGTTGATGACGATGCGGTGGCGCTGACCAGCAGAAATACACGGATGTGAGTTGTCCACCATGTGGATGGAGCCTGTGGACAACTTCACATGACCACACAGGGTGATCGACTTCGGTGGTCGACGCCGGTGGGCGCGGTCGTCGTGCTCTGGGTGCTGGCGGTCGCCGCGACCGGCTGGTCGGTCACGGTGCTCGTCTCCGGCGCGGACGCGGCGGGCGCGCTCGTCGCGGGCGTCGCGGCGCTCGGTCTCACCCTGGCCGCGGCCTCGGGGACCCGTGCCCGGCCCCGGCTGGAGGCCGGCCCCGAGGGGCTGACGGTCCGCAGGCTGACCTGGACCCGGCACGTGCCCTGGGGGCGGGTGGACGACCTGCGGCTGCTGCGGACCCGCAGGCTGGGCCGCGAGTCGGTGCTGCTGGAGCTGGAGCTGCGCGACGTCGACGACCGCGAGCGGCTCGTGATCCTCGGCCGGGCCGAGCTGGGCACGGACCCGGTCGACGTGTTCGACGACCTCGCCGCCCTGCGCCCGGGCCACCGCCCCGGCGACGCGGGCCCACCCGGGCACTGACCCGCCACCCGCACCTCGGCGAGCACCGGATCCGGCCCCCGACGGCCCGGGTCGGCGGGCAGCCCGAACGACGGAGACCCACCGGCGAGCGGGGGTACGGGCGGCGCGACGCCTCAGACGCCGGCGGCCGCGAGCAGCCCCGCGGCGCGTACCCCGATCAGTACCAGCGCGAGCACGGCCAGCCCGGAGACCGCCAGCAGCTGGGTCCGCCTGCGCTGCGGGGACCCCGTCCCGAGGTGGACCAGCGCCGCGGTGACCGCGGCGCCGAAGACGAGCCCGCCGAGGTGCCCCTGCCAGGAGATCCCCTGGATGCTGAGGCTGATCACGGCGTTGATCGCGATGACGGCGACGACCTGCCCGGTCGGCAGCTTCAGCCGCCGCAACAGGACGAACAGTGCCCCCATCAGCCCGAACACCGCACCGGAGGCGCCCGCGGTCGCCCCGACCGGGGAGCTGAAGAGCATGACCGCGGCCGCACCGCCGAGCATGGAGACGCCGTAGACGGCGACGAACCGGGCCCGGCCCAGGACCGTCTCGACCTCGCGGCCGATGATCCACAGGGCGTACATGTTGAACGCCAGGTGCAGCGGGCCGATGTGCAGGAAGCCCGAGGTGATGATCCGCCAGTACTCGCCGTCGGCGACCAGGAGCGGGACGAGCCCCCCGGCGTCGAACAGGGGCGAGCGGAAGTTGGACATCACGCTGCCCGCCGTGACCGCGGTGAGCACGTAGACCACCACGTTGGCGACGATCAGCCCGGGGACGATCACCGGCTTCCCGGTGCGGCTCGCACCGGCGACGTTGCGCCAGCGCGGAGTCGTCCGCGCGCCCTCGGCGAGGCAGTCCACGCAGTGCTGACCGACCGGGGCCGGCCGCAGGCAGTCGGGGCAGGCGGGCCGGTCGCAGCGCGAGCAGGCCAGCCCGGTGGGCCGGTCGGGGTGCCGGACGCAGACCGCACCGGCACCGGGCCCGGGGACCCCACCGGGCGGTGGACCACCGTGCGGCATGCCGTGCGTGGCACCGCCGTCCGGGGCCCCGCCGTACGCCGCGCCGGAGCCGGCCCAGGGCGGACCGCCCGGCGCGCCCGGCGGCGGCCACTGGGGCTGCGGGTAGCCGGGCGGCGCCGGGTAGTACGGCGTGCCCGCGGGGCCGGGGGAACCCGGCCCGCCCTCGGGCTCGCCGGGTGTCCCGGATCCGCTGCTGTCGGGTCGTCCGTTCACCACGGCCCGTCCACTCGGTGGTCGGAGACCTGCGGGGTCAGGACCGCTCGATCTCGATCTTCTCGATGACCACGTCGGTCAGCGGCCGGTCGGCCTGGCCGGTGGTGGTCTGGGCGATGGCGTCCACGACGGCCCGCGACTCGGCGTCGGCGACCTCACCGAAGATGGTGTGGCGCCGGTTCAGGTGCGGGGTGTTGCCCACCGTGATGAAGAACTGCGAGCCGTTGGTGCCCGGCCCGGCGTTGGCCATGGCCAGCAGGTAGGGCTTGTCGAACTTGAGGTCCGGGTGGAACTCGTCGCCGAACTGGTAGCCCGGGCCACCGCGACCGGTACCGGTCGGGTCGCCGCCCTGGATCATGAAGCCGCTGATCACCCGGTGGAAGATCGAACCGTCGTAGAACGGCCCGGAGTCGCCGCCGCTCGCGTTCGGGCCCGTGTAGTCCTTGCTGCCCTCCGCGAGGCCGACGAAGTTCGCGACCGTCTTCGGCGCGTGGTCGCCGAACAGCACGATGCGGACGACGCCCTCGGAGGTGTGCAGGACGGCCGTCGTGTTGGCGTTTCCTGGTTCCGTCACGGCTACCATCGTGCCAGTAAGCAGCCGCATCCGTGGGAAGCAGGTCCGGAACATGAGTGCCGAGAGGACGCGGGCCCGTGCCCGCAAGGATGCGGCCGAGGCCGTGCACACCTTCGCCGACGCCGGCCGGATCGCCGGTGGCGCGGTCGCCGACGCCGTGGCGGGAGGGGTCTCGTCCCGCCTGTCCGGCCTGTCCGACGTGGTGTCCGGCTCGGTGCACGACGCCCGCCACGCGCTGGCCGAGGTCGTCGAGCCGACCCCGGCGCGGGTGCGCCGGGCCCCGTGGATCGTGGCCGTCCTGCTGCTGACCGCGGCCGCGGTGTGGGGCTGGGCGACGGTCCTGCAGCGCGAGCGCGAGGTGGACCCGGGGACCCCGGTGCCGACGACCCCGCCGACCGACGACCAGATCCACGGCAAGCCGATCGGCCAGGGCCGGTCGCAGACGAGCGGTCACTGACCCCCGGGCCCGTCCCGGAGCGGGCGGGTCAGGCCGGCCGCAGGGTCCGCAGGAAGCCGGTCACGGCGGCCTCGTAGCCGTCGGGATCGGCGTTCCAGCTGCCGGTGTGCTCGGTACCGGAGAACTCCCGGTAGGTGACCGGCCAGCCGTGCTCGGGGGCGGTCGCGGCGAGGTCCCGGCTCAGCGTGACCGGCACGGCGGTGTCGGCGTCGCTGTGCAGGACGAGCGTCGGCGGGCGGACCGCGGGCGGGCGCCGGACCAGGTCGAACCGGTCGAGGTCGATCCCGATCCGGCGCGCGGTGAACCGGGCCGCGACCCCGGCGAGGGTCGGCGGTAGACCCCGGTTGCGGGCCTGCCTGCGCAGCGTGCGACGCCAGTCGAGCAGCGGCGCGTCCCAGACCACGGCGTCGACGAGGTCGGCGTGCGGGGACCGGTCGAGGAACGCCCCGCCCACCGCGGCCCCCATCGACCAGCCGACCAGCACCAGCCGGCGCGCGCCGTGGACCAGTGCGTAGGCCGCGGCGGCGTCGATGTCGCGCCACTCGGTGTCGCCGAGGTGCGAACGCCCGTCCGGTGACTCCGGGGCGGTCCCGTCCCCGCGGTAGCTGACGACGAGCTGGGTCAGCCCGGCCGCGTGCAGCGCGGGCAGGATCCGCAGTGCCTCGCGCCGGGTCCCGCCACGGCCGTGCACGCACAGCGCCCAGGTGTCCGGGTCACCGCCGTCCGGGGCGGGGATGCGCCAGGCCGGGGCGAGGCCGAGGTCGGTGGGCACCCGGACGTCGTCGAAGGGCAGCCCGCGCGCGGACGGGTCCGGGTCGAACGGGCCGGCGTCGAGCACCGCGGGGCCGGTCGCCGGGACCGGGCCGGCACGCAGCTCCCGGACGACGGTGCGGCGCCCGCGGTCCAGGACCGGACCGACGACGGCGAGCCCGGCCGGGCCCCGCAGCCCCCACACACCCGGCTGCGCGGACAGCCGGGTCCGCGCCAGCTCGACGGTGCCGTCCCCGGTGGCGACGACCCGCTCGGGCAGCCCCGGGTGCGGCGACGGGTGCAGCAGGATCGTCGAGTAGTGCCAGCCGATCGCGGCCGCGGCGGCGCCCCCCGCCCCGCCCAGGGCCCCGGCCAGCGCACCCGCGACGGGCGCCGAACGACGGACGGAGTGGCGGACGGAGGAGCTCGGCGCGCGCACACACTCATCCTGCTCCCCCGCGTACGGGTGCCGCGAGCGGACCACCTGATGCCTGCTGGAGTGACGAGAAGGGGCCGTACGTGCGAGCCCCCTCTCAGGTTGCCACTCGTACGGGTGAAGATCGCTATCGGATGACTGCGGAACGCAACTGACCGATGTGGATCTCGTTGTCCCCCGGCGAGGGGCGCCCGTCGCCCCTCCGCTCCCCGATCCCCTTGGAAGGACGTGCGCATGACCCCGCTCGCCCGTACCGCCCTGCGGCTGTCCCTCGCCGGCGCCGGCATCGCCGCCCTCGGCGCCGGCGTCGTCGGCCAGGCCTCGGCCGCCGAACTGCCCGAGGCACCCGACGCCCCGGACACCTCCGCTCTGGACACCTCCGCCCTGCCGTCCTACGAGGACGGCACCCTGTCGAACGACGCGAACAGCGTCTCCTTCGGCGAGCTGCAGACCCCGCACGGCGAGACCTCCGGTCTGCCGGAGCTGCCCTCGGCCGACGCGCTCCCCGGCCTGCCGGGCGCCGACTCGCTCCCCTCCGCGGACTCGCTCCCGTCGGCCGACTCGCTGCCGGGCACGGACTCGCGGCCGGACACCGCGTCGCTGCAGTCCTCCGACGACGCGCCGGAGCTGCCCTCGGCCGACGACGCCCCCGAGCTGCCGTCCGCGGACGACGCCCCCGAGCTCCCGTCGGCGGACGACGCCGACCTCCCGTCGGCCGACGACGCGGGCGCGCTTCCCGTGTTCGAGGTCCCGGGCGTGATGTACATCGAGGCCCCGACCGTCTCCTGACGGCGGACCGACGAGCGCCGGACCCCCGACCGGCGCTCGCGACGTCGCCCGTCCGGTGTCCCCCACGACCGGGGAACCGGGCGGGCGGCCGCGTACGCGGACGGGCTCAGGGCCGGCCGTGCCGCGGACGCGGCGGCGGCGCGGGCACCACCGGCGCGCGGACGAGGAGCTCGTAGCGGTCGAAGGACCCCTCGTCGTCGACGACGTGGCGCAGGAACCGGAACCCGGCCCGTCGCGCGACACCGACCGATGCGGTGTTCTGCGGGTCGACGTCGATCGAGATCCACCGCACGTCGCCCCGTTCGCCCAGGTAGCGGGCCGCGAGCCGGACCGCGCGCGTCGCGAGGCCGCGACGGCGGTACGCCGCGTAGACGCCGTAGGACAGACCTGCCCGGTCCCCCGCCGGATCGAGGTCGACGTCGATGGTCCCGACGAGGACGGCGCCGCCGTCGACCCGGATGCCGAAGCTCAGCTTCGGCCCGTCGTCGGCCCAGCGTTCGATCGCACGGCGGACGTGGGCGCGGGCGGTCGCCGGAGTCGCGGGTGCGCCACCGAGCCAGCGGACGATCTCGGCGTCCTCACCCGCGAGGTGGGCCGTCACGTCGTCCCAGCCGAGCGGACTGAGGACGACGACGCCGTCCGCCAGCATGTTCGAGGGACGCGACACACGACCATCCTGCCCCAGACGTCGCCGTGCGTGATCGGGACCTCCCCCTCCGGGGTTCCCCGTCAGGACGACGGCGCCGCGCGCACCCGGTAGCGCATGAGGAGCGTGTCGTCCCCCGTGACGACGCTGACCAGCTCGAGACGCGCGGGGTCCATGCCCGCGCCGCGGGCGATCCGCCCGGCCTCGCCGGAGACCAGGAACGGCGCGAGGGTCAGCCGCAGCTCGTCGACCAGGCCCGCCTCGGCCAGGCTGCCGAACAGCGCGGGTCCGCCCATGCAGTTGATCCGGCGCAGCCCGCGCTCCCCCAGCGCGGCGACGGCGACGGCGAGGTCGACCGACTCGTCGCCGGTGAGCACGACCTCGGCGCCGGCGTCGGTCCACCGGCCGCGCAGGTCCGCGGGGACCGACTCGCAGGTGAGCACAATCGTGGGGACCACGGTGTCGGTCAGCACCGGCGCCGACGGGTCGAGCGACTTTCCCGACGAGGTGACGACCGCCGTCGACGGCAGCTCCGACATCCCGAAGCGGCGGCGCCGGTCGTCCATCCGGTCGTTGTGCTTGACGCCCGTGAACCCCTCGGCGGTGGCCGTCCCGGCCGCGACGAGCACGACGTCGGCCAGGTCGGTCCCCAGGTCCAGCACCGCGCGGTCGGGCGGGGTGGACAGCCCGGCCGAGCTGCCCTCGACCTCGACGGCGCCGTCGGCGCTGGACACGAAGTTGACCGACAGCCGGAGGCGGTCGTCCGGGTAGGCGTAGAGCCGTTCGAGCTGCTCGGTCGACAGCGGTCCGGCGTCGGCCGCCGGGAAGATCTGGTGGATCATGCTCACGCGAGCAGTCTCACCGCCCGCGACGGGTTCCGCTCGCCACGGACGGTGGCGACCATCTCGCAGGTCTCCCGGGTGGCCCGGGCCTGGTGGGCGCGCACCATGGCGACGCCGCGGTCCGCGGCCAGCGCCGTCGCGGCGAGGGTGCCGGTCAGCCGCTCCTCCAGCGGCACGGCCAGGGACTCCCCGACGACGGTCTTGTTCGACATCGCCAGCAGCACCGGCCAGCCGGTCGCGACCATCTCCTCGATGCCGCGCAGGACCTGGAGGCTGTGCAGCGTGTTCTTGGAGAAGTCGATCGCCGGGTCGATGAGGATCCCCCCAGCGGGCACGCCCGCGGCGACGGCCTTCTCGGCGAGCGCGACGGTCTGGTCGATGACGCTGCGGAGCACATCGGCGTAGCGGGGCCGGTGCGGCTCGGTGCGCGGGGTGACGTGGTCGGTGTGGGCGCTGACGTAGCCGGCGCCGTACCGGGCGGCGACGTCGAGGATCGCCCCGTCGGCGGCGGCCCAGTTGTCGTTGACCAGGTCGGCCCCGGCGGCGCAGACGGCGTCGGCGGGCCCGGCGCGGAAGGTGTCGACCGAGATCGCGACGTCGGGGAACGTGTGGCGCGCCCACTCCACGGTCGGCACGACCCGGTCGATCTCCTCCTGCTCGGAGACCTCGGTGCCGGGACTGGCCGGGACGCCGCCGATGTCGATGACGTCGGCACCCTCCCGGACGACCGCGGTGATCCGGTCCCGGGCCGCCTGCTCGGCGAAGGTGACGCCGTGGTCGTAGAACGAGTCGGGGGTCCGGTTCACGATCGCCATGACCATCGCCCGGTCCCGGTTCCAGGTACGTCCACGGAACGTCACGCTCGGCACGTGGTCTCCTCACAGCACGGGCGGGCCCGCTGCAGGACCCGATTGGATCTCCATCCTCCCCGGGGCCCGGCGTGCGCGCCCACCCCGCCGGTCGTCAGCCGCGCGCGTACTCCCGCAGCGGCGGCTCGGCGGCCACCCGCGGCTCGGTCGCGATGCTGGTCGCGACCTGCCCCAGCAGCCGCGCCTCGTTCACCGGGAGCTGCGTCCGGTCGACGGCGGGCATGACGTCGGCCAGGCAGACGGCGCGGTCGATCCGGCCCGCGTCGGCGGGGCCGTCGTGGTCCAGCGCGTCGGCGACGACGGCGTACCCGACCGGGTCCGTGCTGCCCATGGTCAGGTGCTCGGCGACGTGCACCGGGCAGATCGACTGGACGGGGATGTTCGCGAGCCGGCCCGCGCCGTCACGGCGCAGCTCCGAGCTCGCCGCAGGCGGCAGGTTCGGGACCACGACCTCGTCGGTCACGGTGTAGACGACCGTGTAGTCGATCCCGGCGAAGGTGTCCGGGCCGTCGTTGAGGGCGGCGAGGAACTCCGCACCGGTGCGCTGCTGCCAGAACGCGGGGACACAGCCGGGCCCGCAGACCGGGTAGGCGTCGAGCGTGCCGTAGTTCGACGGGTCGATCCCGATCATGTCGGTGACCATGCCGCGGGTGTCCGGCCAGTACTTCAGGGCCCAGCGCGGGACCATGCCGCCCTGGCTGAACCCGACGACCGAGATCCGGCCGCCCGCCTCGTCGTGCATGGTGCGGATCGCGTGGACGACGTGCTCGGCCGCGACCTGGATGTCCCCGGTCGCGTGCGCGGGCAGCTGCACGAGGCAGTAGGCCCGGCCCTCCTGTGCGAAGGCGCGGGCGTAGTTCCAGTCGAAGTTGACGTCGGGGTCCAGCGTCGTCCCCGGCACCAGCAGGACCGGGGCGCCCGCGGAGCCGGCGAGGTCGCCGTGGCAGGTGAGGCTCTCGTCCAGGCCGGGCGCGGTGGGCGCGGGCCCGGGGTCGGCGGCGCGCTCCGGGGAGGCCGCCGCCACCCCCGCGACGCCGGTCAGGCAGGCCGCGGTGACGGCCAGCGCGAGCAGGGTGGACCTCGTCGTCCGAGCCATGTCTTCCCCCGTTGTCGATCTTCCTGATCGGTGAACGAGGGCGGCGGCCTGCGGTGACGCGTTCTCGTCGCTCCGACGACGACCGGGTGCGCCTCAGGCGGCCGGGCTGCGGTGCGCCGTGGTCACCAGATCCCGCGCCAGGTCGGTGTTGTCGGCGTACCCGGGACCCGAGAACCAGGTCTCGTCGGCCTCCGGGTGCGCCCCGACCAGCCTGATCCGGCCGCGCCCGACGGTCTGCGCGAGCGCCGCGACCGAGCCGTCGGTGTAGGTCGCGAGCACCTCGGCCGTGCTCCCGGACGGCAGGTCGAAGGCGGCCCCGTCCTGGAAGTACAGCCGTCGCGACGTCCCGCGCCAGTCCACGGTGACGGTCTCGCCCTCGGCCCCGGCGCCGTCGGCGGGCCGGACGGTGCCGTCGAACAGGCCGAAGCCCGAGCGACGGCCGGCGAGGTAGGCGCCGAGGCAGAACCCCAGGTAGGTGCCGCCACCCCGGACGAAGTCCGCGACGGCGCCGGCGTGGCGCTCCAGCACCGGCCACGCCTCGTCGACGGTCCCGCCGCCGGGCTGCACGTAGAGCGCGGCCCGGGACAGTGCCTCCGGGGAGAGGTCGGCGTCCTCACCGGACCCGACGAACTCGGTGCGGAACCCGAGCGGCGCGGCGGCGAGCAGCCGCTGCAGCGTCTCGGGCGAGCCCGGCGCGGTGACCGACGGCCCGCGGTGGATCAGGGCGAGCGGCGCGTCGCCCGCGGCGGAGGCCACGCCCCGCCCGGCGAGGCCGGCCGCCACGGTGAGGGCTCCGACGGTCAGGAACGTCCTGCGGTCCACGTGTCGTCCTCCGGGGTCGGGGGGAACCCGGCGGCACGTCACGAGGGGGAGCGGACGGCGCCACCGGACCGGATGCCACGACCCTGACACGGACGGCACCCGGACGGGCCCGGACGGGCGACAGCGCTGCCGGACGGTCGGCCGTCCGCTGTGGGCGGGCGGGGCCTCCGGCAGCGGTACGACCGGCCGGGCGAGGCCGGTCCGCTGATCGTCGCAGCGGACCGGCCGGCCGGGGTCACGCCAGGTGCTTCCCGGAGATCGCGCGGGCGATGACGAGCTGCTGGATCTGCTCGGTGCCCTCGAAGATGTCGTAGATCTTCGAGTCGCGGTGCATCCGCTCCACGGGGTGCTCGCGCGAGTAGCCCGCACCGCCGAGGATCTGGATGGCGCGCTCGGTGGCCCACACCGCGACCCGGCCGGCCTTGAGCTTGGACATCGACCCCTCGCCCGCGGTGAACGGGACGTTGTTGCGGCCCATCCACGCGGCCCGGTGCACGAGCAGCCGGGCGGCGTCGATCTCGGTCTTCATGTCCGCGAGGGTGAAGGAGATCGACTGGTTCTCGATGATCGGGCGGCCGAAGGCGACCCGGTCCTTGGCGTACTCCAGGGCGTACTCGTAGGCGGCGCGGGCGATGCCGATCGCCTGCGAGCCGACCGTCGGACGGGACAGCTCGAAGGTCTGCATCGCGGCCGAGCCCTTCGACTTCTCCCCCGACCGGGCGCGGGCGAGCCGCTCGTCGAGCTTCTCCTTGCCGCCGAGCAGGCAGGAGCCGGGGAGCTTCACGTCGTCGAGGAAGACGTCCGCGGTGTGCGACGCGCGCAGACCCATCTTCTTGATCTTGCGGGTGGACTCCAGGCCGGGGGTGTTCGGCGGGACGACGAACGCGGCCTGCCCCTTGCTCCCCAGGCCTGCGTCGACGACGGCCTGCACCACGTGGATGTTCGCGATGCCGCCGTTGGTGGCCCAGGCCTTCTGGCCGGTCAGGGTCCACTCGTCCTTCGCCTCGTCGTAGACGGCGCGGGTGCGCATCGCCGAGACGTCGGAGCCGGCCTCGGGCTCGGACGAGCAGAACGCGCCGACCTGCGGCTCGGAGGCGTCGCCGTAGCACTGCGGGATGAACTCGACCATCTGCTCGGGCGTGCCGGAGGCGAAGATGCCGGCCACCGCGAGGGTGGTGCCGAAGATCGCCATGCCGATGCCGCCGTCGCCCCAGAAGAGCTCCTCGTTGACCAGCGGCATGGACAGGCCGGTCTCGTCACCCCAGAAGGAGGCGAGGGTCTCGAAGTTGTAGAGCTCGATCTTCGCGGCCTCCTGCAGGATCGGCCACGGGGTCTCCTCGCGCTCGTCCCACTCGGCGGCGGCCGGGCGTACGACGTCGGCGGCGAAGCCGTGCACCCACTCCTGCAGCTCGCGGTGCTCCTCGGACAGTTCGAAGGAAGTCATCTCAGCTCTCCGCTGGTCGGTCGCGGTTCTCGTCAGGCGGACGGAATCTGGAACATCTTCTGCAGGGCGGTCGCGAAGCCGACGTCGCCGGAGACCTTGAGCTTGCGCGTCATGAACAGGGTCACCGGGTTGGCGTTGTTCGTGGCGACCTTGAGGAACTCGGTGCCCGGCATGGTCAGCGAGGTCCGGGCGTCCTCGTCGGTGCCCTCGGTGACGGTGCAGGTCCCGTTCTGCATCACGGTCTGGAAGCTGTCGGTGGTCGAGCCGTCCTTGATGTGCCAGTGCACGACCTGCCGGTTCCCGGAGGCACCCTTCGACGAGTAGAACTCGCTCATCCGGCCGAAGATCGCCTCCAGCACCGGCCGGCGGACCTCGGACGACATCACGGTCGCCAGCTGCTGCTTCGACGCGGTCTTGACCAGGCGGGCGAACAGCGACGGGTCGACGTCCTTCGCGTTCCCGTCACGCAGGGCCGTGCCGAGGGTGGAGATCAGCTGCTCGTCGGACAGGGACTTCGGGTCGACGCTGCGACCCAGCTCGTTGATGTCGACCGTGTCGGCCATCGCTCGCTCCACCTCGCCGTGGTTCACACAAGTGTCCGGTACTCGCCGTACCGGCTCGGACGGGGCGTACTTTACGCAGCAGTAGCTAAGCTGTCGAGATGGCACCCCCACCCCGCCGCAGGCTCCCGCCCGCACAGCGCGAGAAGCAGGTCCTCGACGCGGCGGTGCGCGTGTTCTCCCGGGACGGGTTCCACGACGCGTCGATGGACGCCGTCGCCGACGAGGCGGGGCTGTCGAAGCCGATGGTCTACACGCACGGCGGGGGCTCGAAGGAGGAGCTGCTGCGGCGGTGCATCCGCCGCGAGTCCGACCGGCTGCTCGTGTCGGTCTCCGGCGCCGCCGCCGGGGCACCGGCCGACGCCGAGGTGCGCCTGCACCGCGGCCTCCGGGCGTTCTTCGCCAGCGTGACCACCCACCGCGACGGCTGGTCGGTGCTCTACCGCCAGGCCCGCATCGGGGCGCTCGCGGACGAGGTGCACGCGGCGCGCACCCGCATCGTCGACCGGGTGGCACAGCTGCTGGCCGCCGAGCTGGCCGTCCCCGAGGGGGTCGACCCGGCGACGGTCACCACCCCGATCGCGGCGGCGCTGGCGGGTGCGGCCGAGGGGCTGGCCGACTGGGCCGGCGACGGCGGGGACCCCGACGACCTCGCCTCGACGCTGATGGCCCTGGTCTGGCCGGGACTGGAACGCCTGCGCGGGTGACCCGGGCCCGGCGTGCGGGTCCGGGGCGCCGGTAACGCATTCCCGCGCGGGTCTGATGGAACGGACAGACGGACCACCCGTGCAGGAGGAGCTCATGTCCGCCACGCGATCGAAGTGGGCCACGACCGTCCTCCCGACGGTGCTGGAACGGGACGGCACCCGCAGGGTGCACGACCCCCTCGTCCTCGGCGGGCCGAGCCGAAAGCTGAACACCTCCGGCGGCGTCGACCTCCCCGGTTCCGGCGCCGGGGCCGTCGTGCTGCTCCTGGTGGTCGTGGCGGCGGCCGTCCTCGTGCCGCTGTTGCTGGCCACCGGGGTGCTGTCGGTGGTGCTCTGGGGCGCGGGTGCCACCGCGGTGGCGGTGGTCGCCGGCTCGCTGGTCTACACCTCGGTGTTCCCGGACCCCGTCGCCCGGTACCGGAAGGAGCGCGGCGGCGACCCGTTCCTGGACGTCGGGGACGGCACGGACCAGGCCCGCCTGTGCGATCTCGCGACGGCCGTCGCCACCTCGTCCGCCTGGCAGCAGGCCCGTGTCGATCCGGACCGGTTGTTGCCCGCGACCCTCTGGAACGCCGTGAAGCTGGCCGAGCACGTCGGGAACCAGTCCGCCGACCTCGCGCGGGACCGCGCGGCGGGCCGCGCCGAGCACGTCCTGGCCCCGACCGTCGACGATCTGGCGGCGGCCACCGGCGAGCTGGCACGGGTGGAGACCAACCTGCGCACGCTCGGTGCGCTCGCCCGGGACCTCGACGGGCGTGCCGCGGCTCCCGAACGGGCGGCGATGACGATGACCTCGGCGCCGGTCGCGGAGCTCGGGCTCGCGGCCGCGGCCTCCGAGGCGATGCTCGACCACGCCCGGACGGTGCACCGGCTGCAGTGAGCCGGTCGCCCCGCCCGGCCGCCCTCAGCTCTCCGTGGCCGGACGCGTCACGAGGCGCCGGGTGCGGTCGGGGAGCCGGTCGACGATGCGGCCGATCCGCTCGGTGGTGCCCTGCAGCGGCGCGAGCGCGTCGGCCAGCACCCCGATCTGCCGGTCGAGCGCGTCGATCCGGGCCGCGACCGACCGCAGGTCCGGGGCGACGGCGGTCAGCTGGCTCGCGGCCTGCGCGAGGTTGACGTCCAGCGCGGCCAGCCGCGGGGTCCCGTCCGCGTCGGCGTCCGCGACGGCCGCGGCGATCCGCCGGACGGCGCCCTGGTCTCCGGTGGCGGCGGCCAGCGTCGCGAGGTCCTCGCGCACGGTGGCGAGCACCCGCAGCGGCTCCACCGCGCCCGCGAGGGCGGCGAGGTCGCCGGGGGTGCGGGCCAGCTCCTGCAGCGGTCCGACCGCCTCGGCGAGCCGCGCGAGGTCGGCCCGGGTCGCGGCCAGCTCGTGCACCGCGGGCACGGCGCCGGTGAGGCTCTCCAGGTGCTCCCGGGCCGAGGCCAGCTCCCGCAGCGGCTCGACGGCGCCGGCGAGCTGCGCCAGGTCGGCGCGGGTGGCGGCGAGCTCCTGGAGCGGGGCGACGGCGTCGGCAAGGCGCTGCAGCGAGGTGACGGCACCGGCGAGCGCGGCGAGGTCGCCCGCGGCCGGGGCCAGCTCCCGCAGCGGCGCCGCGGCACCGGCCAGCTCGTGCAGGTCCCCGCGCACCGCGGCCAGCTCGGACAACGGCCCGACGGCGGCGCTGAGCTCCCGCAGCGACTCCACGGCCCCCGCCAGCTCCGACAGCGGACCCACGGCCGAGCTGAGCTCGGTCAACGGCCCGACGGCCGTGCTCAGCTCGGACAGCGGCCCGACGGCCGTGCTCAGCTCGCGCAACGGGCCCACCGCGGTGCTGAGCTCGGTCAGCGGGCCGACGGCCGTACCCAGCTCGCGCAGGGGCTCCACCGCCGTACCCAGCGCCCGCAGCGGCTCCACCGCCGTGCCCAGCTCGGTCAGCGGCCCGACGGCGGTCGCGAGCTCACGCAACGCCTCGACCGCACCCGCCAGCTCCGACAGCGGCCCCACGGCCGCGGCCAGCTCCTGCAACGACGCGACGGCCCCGGCCAGCTCCGACAGCGGGCCCACCGCGGCGCCGAGCTCCCGCAGCGCCTCCACCGCACCCGCCAGCTCCGACAGCGGACCGACGGCCCCCGCCAGCTCCTGCAGCGACGCCACCGCCCCGCCCAGCTCCCGCAGCGGCCCGACCGCGGCGGCGAGCTCGTGCAGGTCGCCCCGCACCGCGGCCAGCTCCCGCAGGTCCTCCCGCATCCCCGCCAACTCGTGCAGATCGCTCCGCACCGCGGCCAGCTCGTGCAGGTCCTCCCGGACCCCGGCCAGCTCGTGCAGGTCGTCGCGCACGCCGGCCAGGTGGTGCAGGTCCTCCCGCAGCCCGGCGAGCTGGTGCAGGTCGTCGCGGGCACCGGCCAGCTCACGCAGTGGTCCGGCGGCCCCGGCCAGCTCGACCACGGCCGCGGTCAGCCGGTCGATCCGCTCGACGGTCACCGGGTCGTCCCACAACGTCACGACCCGGCCGAGCACGTCGTCGAGCACCGGGGCAAGGCCGGTCAGGGCGGCGTCGACACCGGCGATGCGCCGCGGCAGCGCGGCGACGTCGGCCGCGACCGATGGCATCGCCTCGACCGCGCGCGGGGCCTCGGCCAGCCAGCCGGGCAGCCGGCGGCCGATCTCCACGGCCGCGCCGACCGTGCCGAGCGCGGCGCCGATCAGGGTCCCGGTGACGCCCGCGGGCGACCAGGAGCTCGGGAGGGGCTGCTTCGCCATCGGTCTCCTCCGGGGCTCACGGGAACGTGCTCGGGTCAGCTTCGCAGATCCGGCGGCCCGGTGTACCGCTCGGTAGCCCCCTCAGTACGACGCGTCGTCCACCCGGGCCGTCGCGTCGCCGCCGGCGTCGCGGGCCGCGGCGTCGTCGAGGATCGTGGCCGTACCGCTGGTGCCGAAGCGGGTGACGCCCGCGGCGTGGAAGGCCAGCACGGTGTCGAGGTCCCGGACCCCGCCGGAGGCCTTGACCTGCACCTGCGGTCCGACGGTGGCGCGCATGAGCGCGAGGTGCCCGGGCGTGGCGCCGCCGCCGGCGAAGCCGGTGGAGGTCTTCACGAAGGCCGCGCCCGCCGACTCGGCGGCCCGGCAGCCGGCGACCACGTCGTCGTCGGACAGCAACGCGGTCTCCAGGATCACCTTCACGACGCGGCCGTCGGCGGCCCCGACGACGGCCGCGATGTCGGCCTCGACGTCGTCGGTCAGGCCGCTCCGCAGCCGGCCGATGTTCAGCACCATGTCCAGCTCGGCGGCGCCGTCGGCGATCGCCTGCCGCGCCTCGGCGACCTTGGCCGCGGTGCTGGTCGTGCCGTGCGGGAAGCCGATCACGGTGCCGACGGCGACGCCGGTCCCCGCGAGCCGGGCGGCGGCGTACGCGACGTCGGACGGGCGCACGCACACGCTGAAGATGCGGTAGCGCGCGGCGAGGTCGAGCTGGGCGTCGACCTCGGTGCGGGTCAGCTCGGGCTTGAGGATCGCGTGGTCGATCATCCCGGCGATCGCGGCGGCGGAGAGGGTCGTAGCGCTCACGGTGGTCCTTCGGGTCCCGGCGGGAGGATCGCCCCCGCGGGTGGTCGGCGGTCGGGTGCGAAGGCTACGCGCCCGGGGCGCCGCCGATCAGCACATGCGGTGACGGCCACCCGCTGCGATGCTGGTCGGACGCTCCGGAGATCCCGGTGGCGGAAGGGGGCCCGACCATGGCGGACGACGACCGCTCCGCTCCGGACGCCGCGCACGCCGCCGTTCCCGGACCGACGCTGCGCTTCGAGCAGTCCAGCCACCCGGCGGGCGCCACCGTGCTGCACGCGATCGGCGCCATCGACGACGACACCTCGCCCGATCTCTGGGTGGAGATGGGCATCTGGTCCGAGGCGGGCCCCGAGCTCATCCTCGATCTGACCCGCGTGGACTTCCTGGGGACGGCGGGGCTGAACTCGCTGCTCCAGTCGCGCGACATGATGGGCTCCGAGGGCAAGCGGCTGCGGGTGTACTGCGGGTCGAGCCGGCCCGCACGGCGCGCGCTCCAGGTGACCGGCGCGATGGACCTGTTCGACGTCGTCGACCGGATCCCCGAGGAGCCGGCGTCGTCGCGGAACATGCTGTTCGGCGTGCCGGACCCGGACGTCCGCCTGAACGGTCAGCGCCGCTCGAACGACGAGTAGCCCGCGGCGGCCTCGTCGTCGCAGGCCCGCAGCACGCCCGCGACCCCGCCGGGCACCGCGTACGGCGCGACCGGCTCCGCCGGGCACGACAGCGCCTCGATCGTCGACAGGCCGTCGGCGTCGAGGTCGCCGATCGCCCGGTCGACCCACTCGACCTGTCCCTGCAGGCAGGCCGCGTCGTTGCCGTACCCGAGGGTCGGCGCCAGCGGCGCGAACAGGTTCGGGAAGCCGGGGTGCGCCATCCCGAGCAGGCCCGGCCCGGTGCCGAGCAGCCGCCCGTCGCGGCCGACGACGTCGATCCCGGCCCGGGTCGCGCCCGGGTCGAACCCGGTGGCCAGCACGATCGCGTTCAGCCCGATGACGGTCCCGTCGGCCAGCCCGACCCCCTCCGACCGGATCCGCGTGACCGGGTTCCGGGCGACGGGGAGCACCTCGACGTCGTCGCGGTGGAAGCTCTCCAACCAGCCCTGGTCGGTCGCGACGGGGCGCAGGCCGTAGTCGTCGCCGTCCGGGACCAGGGCCGCCGCGAGGCGGTCGTCGCTCAGACGCGCCCGCATCCGGTCCCGGACGACGGCGGCCGCCGCGGCCCGCAGTGCCGGGTCGGACGCGAGCCCGGCGAGCCGGGCCGGGTGCAGCGCCAGCGGGTCCTCGTCGTAGACCGTCCCCAGACTGTTCAGTCCTCTGTGGACAGACAGATGCCCGGTGCCGGACGGTGTGGACCGGACCGCCTCGCGCATCGCGGGCAGCCGGTCGCGGTAGGCCGCGCGCTCCGGCCAGCCGAACATCGGGTTGGCCGCGGGCAGCACGAAACGCGGGGTCCGGGCCAGGACGGTGACCCGGCCGACCCGCCCGGCCAGGGCCGGGACCAGCTGGACCGCGCTCGGCCCGCAGCCGACGACGCCGACCCGCAGCCCGTCGAGCTCGGGTCCCCCGGCGGGCCAGGCTCCGGTGTGGACGACCGGCCCGGTGAAGTCCGACCGTCCGGGGACGGCGTCGGTGCGGGGCGCGGTGAACGCCCCCGTGCAGCGGACCAGGAACCGGGCCGACAGCTCGTCGTCGCCGGTGCGGACCCGCCAGCGGCCACCGTCCCAGCGGGCGGCGGTGACCGGTGTGGACAGTCGCAGGTCGCGGTGCAGGTCGAGCCGGTCGGCGACGAACCGCAGCCAGCGCAGCACCTCGTAGCCGGCCGGGAAGCGCTCGCTCCAGCCCCAGTCGCGGTACAGCTCGTCGGAGAACAGGTACTGGTACGCGGCACCCTCGGTGTCGACACGGGCACCCGGGAACCGTTGGTGGTGCCACACCCCGCCGGGCTCGGGCGCGGCGTCGACGCAGGTCACCCGCAGACCGCGCCGGCGCAGCAGGTGCAGCGCGTACAGCCCCGCGACCCCGGCGCCGACGACCACGACGTCGTGCTCGTCCTCCACCGGCCCAGCGTGGCCGATCAGGGACGTCGCCGGACCGACCTGTCTCAGATCGACACGCGGCGCCCGGTGGGCCAGGCTGGGTCCGTGGTTTCCGGCGGGGCGCGGTAGCGCCGGTGGACGCGGTCCTCCTCGGGGTCGGCGGTCTCGTGCTGCTGCTCGTCGGCGCCGAGCTGCTGGTCCGGTCCGGCAGCAGGCTCGCCACCCGGCTGGGTCTGTCCCCGATGGTCATCGGGCTGACCGTCGTCTCGGTCGGCACGAGCCTGCCCGAGCTGGCGATCGGCATCGACGCGGCGCGCTCGGGCAGCCCGGGCATCGCCACCGGCAACATCGTCGGCACCAACCTGGCGAACCTGCTGCTCGTGCTCGGTCTGGGCGCGCTGCTGCGGCCGGTCGCGTTCGACCGGCGCACGCTGCGCTACGACCTGCCCGCGATGGTCGCCGCCGCGCTGCTGCTGTTCGCCCTGTCGCGCGACGGGTCGATCGGCCCGGCCGGCGGGGTCGTGCTGCTGCTCGCCGCCGTCGGCTACGTCGTGCTGGTGCTGCGCACCTCCCCGCGCGAGGACGTCACCGCCGAGGCCGACGCCGGCGACGGGCGCGGCGGCCCGCTGGTGCAGCTGCTGGTGCTGGTGCTCTCCCTGGCGCTGGTCGTGCTCGGCGCGGAGTTGCTGGTCGACGGCGCGGTGCAGGGCGCGCTGGTGCTCGGCGTCGACGAGGCGGTGATCGGGCTGACGGTCGTCGCGCTCGGCACGTCGGCACCCGAGCTGGTGACGATGCTGGTCGCCGTCGCACGGCGGGAGACCGGGCTCGCCGTCGGGAACCTGGTCGGGTCCAGCGTCCTGAACATCGCGCTCGTCCTGGGGGCGACGGTGCTCGCCGCACCCGGCGCGACGATCGCGGTCCCGCCGGACGTCGTCGAGGCCGACCTGGTGCTGCTGGTCGTCGCGACCCTGGGGACGGGGCTGGCGATGCGGACCGGGTCCCGGCTGTCGCGGCCCGAGGGCGGGCTGCTGGTACTGGGCTACGCGGCCTATCTGACCTGGTTGGTCCTCACCCGGGTGTGAGCGGGTGTCGCACACTGGGCGCATGACCGCATCCGACGACGCATGGTCCTGGCCCGACGCGACGACCGCGGCGCACGACCTCGCCGCGCACCTGGAGGACGCCGCCCGCGCCCTGCGCGACGGCCGCGCGGAGGTCCGCCGGTCCGCGACCGGCACCGCCTCCGACGGTCACCGGCAGCTGGAGATCGACCTGACCTGGCGCGAGGACGCGTCCTAGGTCGGGTCAGCGCGCGGCGAGCTCGGCCCACACCCGTTTGCCGCGGCCTCGGGTGTCGCAGCCCCAGGCCTGCGCGACGGCGTCGACGAGCTGCAGGCCGCGCCCGCGCACCGCCCGCAGGTCGAGCGGCTGGAGCAGCGGGCCGCCCGCGCCCTCGTCGTCGACCTCGATCCGCAGGGCGTCCCGGCCCCGGACCAGGGTCAGGCGGAACGCGGTGCGGGCGTGGTCGACGACGTTCGCGACGAGCTCCTCGATGACCAGCATCGCGTCGGCGAGGGTGCCGGGGGCGAGGTCCCAGCCGACGAGGACGCGTTCCGCGGAACGCCGCGTCTCCCGGCCGACCCCGGCGTGCGGGACGTGCTCGGTGACGACCCGGTCGGCGTCGCCGGTGCCGGGCTCCTCGACCTGCACGACGACCACCCCGGCGTCGTCGCTGAGGTGACCGCCGCAGTGCGCGAGGGCGGCGTCGGTGAGGGCGCGCGCGATCGTGTCGGCGTCGGCGCCCGGGTCGAGCGAGGCCAGCGTGCGCCGGGCGCCCTCCTCCCCCAGCTGCTCCCAGTGCCCGCGCACGTGCGCCTCGGTGATGCCGTCGGTGTAGAGGACGAGGCTGTCGCCCGCGGCGAGGGTGACACCCTCGCCGGCCACCATCGGGGTGGTGCCGATGCCGAGGACCAGCCCGCCGCCGCCGTGGAACTCGGCGGTGCCGTCGGCCCGTCGCACGAGGGCGGGCGGGTGACCGGCCGAGGCGAGGTCGGCGTGCCAGGTGTCGGAGGGGCCGCGGCGCAGCGACGCGAGCGCGGCGGTGACGAAGCTGATGCGACCGTCGAACCAGACGTGCAGGACGTCGTTGACGGTGCGGAGCACGGCGGCCGGGTCGTTCTCGAAGTGCGCGGCGGTGCGGGTGGCCGAGCGGGCCAGCGCGGTCGTCCGGGCGGCGCCGGCGCCCTTGCCCTGGACGTCGCCGATCACCACGGCGACGCCGTCGGGGGTGGGGACCGCGTCGTAGAAGTCGCCCATGACCTCCACGCCGGAGCCGCCGGGCAGGAAGCGGGCCGCGATGTCGACCCCGGGCAGCCGCGGGGGCTGCGCCGGCAGCAGCGACTCCTGCAGCGTCCGGGCCAGCGTCTCGGTCTCGGCGGCGTTGCGGGCGGCGGCGAACGCCTGCCGCTCGGTCTCTCGCAGGGCCAGGCGCAGCGCGATCTCGCCCTCGACGGCGTCCGCCAGGGTGCGGATCGTCTCGCGGTGCAGCGGGGTCCACTCGCGGACGACGACGTCCATCGCGCAGAGGTTGCCCACGACCTGGCCCGCGGGGTCGCGCACCGGCACGCCGAGCCAGGCGGCCGCACCGAAGTCGGTCATCAGCGAGAGGTCGCGCAGCCGCGGGTCGGCCCGCACGTCACCGGCGCAGATCTCCCCGCCCGACTCGACGACGACCTTGCACCCGCTGTCCTCGACGGGCGCCGACCAGACGCCGTCCGGCCCGACGATCTGCGCGGGCTCGGGGGTGCCCTTGAGGAAGGTCCGGACCTCGTCGACGACGGTCAGCATGACCGCCGGGGTGCCGAGGACCACCGAGACCAGCCGGGTCAGGCGGTTGAACGCCTCCTCCGGCCCGGTGTCCAGCAGGTGCGTGGCCTGGACCGCGGCCAGCCGTGCCGGCGACTCCAGCGGCGACGGTGCCGCGACCGCAACGGGATCCGACACCAGGCTCATTCGCGTGATCCTTGCACCGCGGCGCGCCAGCGTCCTGTCGGTGTACCGCGGAGGCCGGGTGATCGTCAATTGTGACGATGCGGTTCAGCCCGCCGATCCGGTGTGGAGACGGGCGGCACACCGGGTCAGGTGGTCCCGTTCGGCCGTGGAGGACGCCAGTGCCGCGGCCTCGGCGTAGAGACGCGCGGCCGTGGCCCACTCCCCCGCCCGTTCGTGCAGGTGGGCGCTGACCGCGGTCCAGCGGGGCAGCGCCGGGTCGAGATCGGCGAGAGCCGCCAGCCCGGCCCGTGGTCCGTCGGCCTCCCCGACGGCGACGGCCCGGTTCAGCCGGGCGACCGGGCTGCCGGTGAGCCGGACCAGCTCGTCGTACCACTCGACGATCTGGGGCCAGTCGGTCTCCCCGGCGGCCGGCGCGTCGGCGTGCAGGGCGGCGACGGCCGCCTGGGCCTGGAACTCCCCCAGCCGGTCGCGGGCCAGCGCGGCCTGCAGCACCGCCACCCCCTCGGTGATCAGCGCGGTGTCCCAGCGGCCGCGGTCCTGCTCGGCCAGCGGCACCAGCTCGCCCGCCGGGCCGGTCCGGGCGGCGCGGCGGGCGTGGTGCAGCAGCATCAGCGCGAGCAGGCCCGCGACCTCGGGATGGTCGACCGACGCCGCGAGGCGCCGGGTCAGCCGGATCGCCTCGGCGGCGAGGTCGACGTCGCCGGAGTAGCCCTCGTTGAACACCAGGTAGAGCACCCGCAGGACGGTCGCGACGTCGCCGGGGCGGTCGAACCGCTCCCCCGCGACAGTGCGTTTGGCGCGGCTGATCCGCTGCGCCATCGTCGCCTCGGGCACCAGGTAGGCCGCGGCGATCTGCCGGGTGGTGAGCCCGCCGACCGCGCGCAGGGTGAGCGCGACCGCCGACGACGGCGACAGCGACGGGTGCGCGCACAGGAAGTACAGCTCGAGC
Source organism: Pseudonocardia sp. TMWB2A (assembly GCF_017312135.1). Taxonomy (NCBI): domain Bacteria; kingdom Bacillati; phylum Actinomycetota; class Actinomycetes; order Pseudonocardiales; family Pseudonocardiaceae; genus Pseudonocardia; species Pseudonocardia sp. TMWB2A. Next base: position 2,579,814 of record NZ_QKQY01000002.1, on the reverse strand, counting down.
GCGTCGTCGTGGTCCGGCGCCGGGCCGGGCGCCGGCTCGGCCTCGGCCCGTTCCTCCCGGCCACGACGCGCGGTCTCCGACCGGGTGGCGTCGAGGAAGCGGCGCCAGGCCACCGTCACGAGCCAGCCCTTCGGGTCCCGCGGCGGGTCGGCGGGCCAGGTCCGCAGGGCCTCGACCAGCGCGTCCTGCACGGCGTCCTCGGCCGCCGCGAAGCCCGCCCCGCGACGGCCGAGGATCCCCAGGACCTCCGGTACGAGACCGCGCAGCAGCGCGGCGTCGGTACCGACCACCTCGCTGCTCACTCCGTGACGGTCGGCGGGGCCTCGAGGAACGGGCGCAGCTCGATCCACTCGTGGATCGGCTCCCCACCGGCGCCGGGGGCCGCCGACAGCCCACCGGTCAGCTCGACGGCCCGCTCGTAGCTGTCGACGTCGATGATCATCCAGCCGGCGACGAGGTCCTTGGTCTCCGCGAACGGACCGTCGGTGACCGGCGGGCGGCCCTCGCCGTCGTAGCGGACGAAGGTGCCCTCCGGCGCCAGCGCCTGGGCGTCGACGAACTCGCCGGTCTCCTTCAGGGACTCGGCGAAGTCCTGCATGAAGCGGATGTGCGCGGTGACCTCCTCGGGAGCCCAGCGGTCCATCGGCACGTCGTTCTTCGGGGCCGGGGCGCCGCGGTAGTGCTTGAGCAGCAGGTACTTGGCCATGGTGGGTCTCCTCGGTGCTCGTCGCGGCCCATCCTGGCCGCGTTCACCCCGGGGACGGAACCGGACGCGCGTTCTCGACATGTCCGCTCGATTTTTCTTCTACCCGTCAGTAGGTTCCGCACATGATCAGAGCGACGTCCGTCCGCACCGTGTCCGCGACACCCGATGCGGTGTGGTCGGTGCTGTCCGACCACGAGGGCATGTCCGCGTGGGCGCCGGGCCTGAAGGTGGCGGTGACGCGGGCCGGGACGCCGGAGCCCAACGGTGTCGGCGCCGTCCGCAAGGTCGGTATCGGCTCACCCGGTCCGATCGTCGAGGAGGTCACCGCGTTCGAGCCGGGGCGACGCCTCGGCTACCGGGCGCTGGCCGGTGTGCCGCTGAAGAACTACCGCGGCGAGGTCACGCTGCGCCCGGTCGGCACCGGTACCGAGATCACCTACGCGGTCGAGGCCGACAAGCGGCTGCCGGCGGGCGAGGCGCTGCTCGCGAAGGGGCTGTCGAAGGTGCTGCTGTCCGGCCTGGTCCGCGGGGTCGGCGCCGGTCCGCGCTGACCGGCCCTCCCCCTCGGGTCACGTCTCGTCCGGCCGCGGGCCGACCGGTTCGCCGTGCCGGTGCCAGGCGGCGGACGGTGCCCCGATGACCGAGAGCAGCTGCAGCTTCTCGTGGGTCTCGCTGCCCGGGACGGCGGTGTAGACCAGCAGCAGCTGGGACTGCTCGGTGTCGAGCAGCGTCTGGCAGTGCAGCTCCAGTGCGCCGACCTCGGGGTGGAGGAGGCGCTTGACGTCGTCGATCCGGACGCCGACCTCGTGTCTGTCCCACAGCGCGCGGAACTCCTCGTTCTCCGGGTACAGGAGATCGGCGAGGTGGGCCGCGCGGGACCCCGGCCCGCGCCGGGCCGCGACCGCACGCAGGCCGGAGACGTAGCGCCGCGACAGGAACGCGTGGTCCTCCTGCGGGTAGAGCAGACGGGCGCCGGGCTCGGTGAACCAGCGGTAGCCGATGCTCCGCGACGGGCCGGTGAAACCGGTGGTGTCGCCGGTCAGCGCGACCCCCAGTGAGGTCTGGCGCAACGTCTCCCCGAGCTCGGTGACGATCTCGGCGGGGGTGTCGACGAGGCGGTCGAGGATGCGCAGCAGGCCGGGGCCGATGTGCTCGCTGGTCGCGCCGCGGGCGGGCGGGTGCTGCCCGGCGAGGCGGAACAGGTGGTCGCGCTCGTCGAGCGAGAGGTGCAGCCCCTGGGCGATCGCGGCGATCATCTGCTCCGACGGCCGCGGGCCACGCTCCCGTTCGAGGCGCGCGTAGTAGTCGGTCGACATGTGGCACAGCGCCGCGGCCTCCTCACGGCGCAACCCGCTGGTACGTCGGCGCTGCCCCCGCGGCAGCCCCACGTCCTCCGGTTGCAGTACCTCACGGCGCCGCCGCAGGAACTGGGCCAGGCCCACCCGGTCGATCATCTGTACCGCCTCTCGGTCGCTCCTGGCTCGTTCCTACCGGGTCGCGCAGCACGCAGCCACGGACTGTCGATCCGCCCCGGCGGCCCGGGGGGCGGACCGCTCAGCCTCGGATCGTCAGGCCGTGGTTGCCGGTGCCGCGGGGGTCGAACGTGGTCGGCACACGGCCACCGACCCGAGGAGCTCACCGTGCCGAACGAACTCTTCCCGCTCGACCCGACCACCACCGTGCCGCCGGGCCGCCCGGAGGAGCACCGCACCGGCGAGCCGGCTCCGGCCTCGACACTCTCCGCGGCGATGCGGACCAGCCTGGACCGCTCCGGCGGCGCCGTCGGGATCCTCCTCGCCGCCACGCCCGCCGTCGCCTTCGTGGCCGCCGACGCGGCGGGTGGTCTGAGCTGGGCGTTCATCGCTCTCGCCGTCGCCGCGCCGGTGACGTTCGGGGTGCGCCTGGCCCGCCGGGAGTCCCTGCGGGCCGCCGTCGTCGGTCTGGCGGTGGCCGGCGTGTGCGCCGCCGTCGCCGCGTTCTCCGGGGAGGCCCGGGCGTTCTTCCTGCTCCCCACCCTGATCCCGGCCGCGCTCGGCGTGCTGTTCCTCGGCTCGGTCCTCGTCCGCCGCCCGGTGACCGGGACCCTGTTCAACCGGCTGGTCGGCGGCCCCGAGGACTGGCGCGGACACACCAGGCTGATGCGCGTCTACACCGTCAGCACGCTGGCCGGCGTCGTGCTCCACGCGCTCAACCTCACCCTGCGCGCCGTGGCCTACCTCGCGGACCAGCCCGCCGTCCTGGCCGCGCTCGGCGTCGCCGCCGTACCGGCCTTCGCCGCACTCGCCGCGGGCACCCTCGTCGCCGCCCGCCGCGCGATCGGCCCCCGCGTCGCCACCGCCGTCGCCACCACCGCCTGACCACCGCCCGACCTCGAACACCGCACCCACCAGGGAGACACCATGTCCAGCACCCGCGACATCACCATCGGCGACCTCACCGGCCGGCTCGCCGTCGTCACCGGCGCCAGCGACGGCATCGGGCTCGGCATCGCCACCCGGCTCGCCGCCGCAGGAGCCGAGATCGTGCTGCCCGTCCGCAACCGGCGCAAGGGCGAGGCCGCGGTCGACGCGATCCGCACGCAGGCCCCCGGCGCGACCGTGTCCCTGCGCGAGCTCGACCTGTCGTCCCTCGGCTCCGTCGCCGCGCTCGGCGCCACGCTGCGGGGCGAGGGCCGCCCGATCCACATCCTGGTCAACAACGCCGGCGTCATGACCCCGCCGCGGCGGGTGACGACGGTCGACGGGTTCGAGCTGCAGTTCGGCACCAACCACCTCGGTCACGTCGCCCTCGTCGCGCACATGCTGCCCCTGCTGCGTGCGGGCCGGGCACGGGTGACCTCCCAGCTCAGCGTGGCCGCCCGCCGCGGACGGATCGCCTGGGACGACCTGCAGGCGCAGGTCGGCTACGGCAACGGGATGGCCGCGTACGCCCAGTCGAAGGTGGCGTTCGGACTGTTCGCCCTCGAGCTCGACCGCCGCAGCCGCGCCGGGCACTGGGGCATCACCAGCAACGTGTCCCACCCCGGGATCGCCCCGACCAGCCTGCTCGCCGCGCGTGCCGAGGTCGGTCGCGAGCAGCCCGCTCGGGGACGACGGGTGATCGGCGCGCTCTCGGCCCGCGGCATCCTCGTCGGGACCGCGCAGAGCGCCGGGCTGCCCGCGCTGTACGCCGCGACCTCCCCGGACGCGCACGGTGGGCGGTTCTACGGGCCCGACGGGTTCGGGGGTCTGGGTGGTGCGCCCGCCGAGCTGGGCCTCTACCGGCCCCTGCGCAGCACCGACGACGCCGAGCGCATCTGGCGGGTCTCGCAGGAGCTCACCGGGGTCTCGTTCGACGGTGGGGACACCGTCGCGACCGAGGACACGGTCGTCCTGCGCCGCGACGTCGGGTGAGGACGAGGAGATCCGGCCCTGGCCGTCCGCGTACTGCACCACCTCGTCGTCTGTGTGTGAGAGCCGGACGACGGCGCCGGCTCCTCAATCCTGAGTACACCGGGTGCCGACCCGCAACGCGTCCGTCCGGCCGAACGACAGTCCCGCCAGACGGACACACGGAGGGCGACCAGTGGCGATCTCGATGATGCGGGCGGCGCGGCTGACCCGGGAGAACCGGACCAAGGCCCGACAGCTCGCGGACAGACACCGGCGACTCGTCACCGACGTCGAGATCGAGCGTGACGCCCACGGTCTTCGGCGGATGTACCTCTACTACACGACCCTCGTGCCGTTCTGCGTCGCCTTCCTCCGACTGAAGAACGTCGACCTCGGCGTCCTCGAGGAGATCACCCTCCCGAGTCCGACGACGTTCTCGCCCGCTGAATCCGCCGGTCCGACCCGGACGACGGCGGCGGTACACGGACTCGCTGCGACTGTCGGAGGAGCGGTACTGGGCGCCGGAGCAGGGTCCGCGGCCTTCGCCGGGGTGGGTGCCTTCGCGGCGGCATCGACCGGAACCCCGATCTCGTCGCTCGCCGGTGCCGCTGCCACCAACGCGACCCTCGCGTGGCTGGGGGGCGGTTCGCTCGCCACCGGTGGTGGGGGCGTCGCCGCCGGATCAGCAGTGCTGACGGGAGTCACCGCCACCCCCGTACTCGTCGTCGGGGCCGCGTTCATCGAGTGGAAGGGACGTCGGGACCTCCGCGACCAACGCGAGGTCGAGGAGCAGCTGTCGACCCGGGAATCGGCGATGGCGGCCGACGAGCAGCGGTACGCGGAGATCATCGAAGGGAGCCGCCGGTTGCGCATGGTCCTCTCGGAGCTGCAGGACCAGATCGCGGGCAGGCTCGACGAGTTCGTGTCGTCGGTGCAGCGGAACGACGACTTCACCTCCTACTCCACCGAGGAGCAGACGGCGGTGATGACGATCGTCCGACTGGTCTCCACCGCATCGCGGACCATGTCGGCACGGCTGACGGACGACACGGGTTCGGTCAGCTACGACTCCGTTCGGATCATCGACCGGGCCCGGGAGGTCCTCGACGCCGTACGGACCACGGGCGGCGACCCGACGGCCATGGGGTCGGCGGCGTGAGCGAGCAGCGGAAGCCGCGGACCGACGACGCAGGACGTGACGCGATGTGGCAGGCGGTGGTCGATACGATCACCCGCAGGGCAAGAGCCCACACCCTGGAGGCGTTCTCCATGCGCGACGAGGCCGCCGCCCTGGCTGTCAGGTTCGACGGTCACCGCGTCGAACATCGCGCCGGCCATCTCTTCGAGCTGTGGCACAAGCACAGCTTCAACACCGACGCCATCACGAAGAACGCGACCGCACGTGCACGTGTCACCGCGTCCGACGGCGAGCCGACCGCCGCCGCAGATCTGCGCATCCTCGACGGCGGGCGCGTCGTAGGCGAGGTCCAGGCCAAGCTGTACGGACGCGCGTCCGCTGCCGCCCGTGCACTGGCGCACCCCCGGTACACGGGGATGCAGCGCCTCGTCGCGGCGGACAAGCGCGAGCAGGTCGAGAATCTCCTCGACAAGGCGCTGCGGCGCGACGCCGACGGCATCTATCAGGACGACTACTCGGACACGCGTGCCCACCTGGCGGAGATCGTGTCGCACGGCGATGTCACGAGCACCCCGGTCGACACGGGAGACGTCCACCGCGCCGCGGAGAACATCGCCCGCTGGGGCGACGGACTGGCGCTCCGAGCGGCGGGGCGGGAGATCGTTTCGGCTGCGGCTGCCGGCGCGGCAGTGAGCGGAGGTCTGGCCGGGGCGACGGCGGCGATCCGTGAGGTCGCCCGCGTGCGTTCCGGTGAGACGACAGCCGTCGAGGCCGCCTGTTCTGCAGCCGGTGCCGCCGCGAGGGCCGCGGCCCGAGCTGGCCTCCTGTCAGGTCTGGGTGCCGGCGCGAAGGTCGCCATGACGGCGCTGAAAGCCCCCGCCCCGGTTGTCGCGAACGGTCTACCGGGAGCCGTCGCATCGGCGGTCTTCGGTGTCGCCGACGCGGCGGTCGCATTCGCGTGCGGCGACATCGACCGTGGGGAGTTCGCCGCCACCACCGGGGAGGTCACCTTCCAGGCCGGGATGGCGTGGGCGGGCGGAGCAGTGGGCCAGGCGGTGTTCCCTGTTCCGGTTCTGGGAGCTCTCGTCGGAGGCTTCGTCGGCCAGGTGTCCGCCACGGTGGTCGCACAAGGCATTCAGATGGCGATGGAGGTGCTCCGTTCGCAGGGACAGAGTGACTCGACGCTGTCGCTGCTCGACGCCGAGGCGGATGCGGCCGTGGAGATGGCGCTTCTCCTGAGCGAGGCCGAGCGGGCGCTGGGAGCCGAGAACTCCGCTCGCATCGGTGTCGCCGTCGTTCCTCAGCTCGAGCATGCTCTGAGGCTGGGAATCGCAGCAGGCCCGCAGACTGGCGTCGCAGAGCTGCTCGGTATCGCCCGTCGTACCGACGGCGAGTCACTGTTCGAGCAGATCGACAATTTCGGCCCGTGGATGGCGGACCCGACGACATCGTTGTCCCTGTCCACCGTCTAGAACAGGCCGACCACCGCGTGCTCACCTCGTCCTGACCGCCACAGCGGAGAGCTGACGTCGGCGGTCGGAGCGACCGGCGTTCACACCGGTCGGAACTGTGGAGACAAGGGGAATCGAACCCCTAACCCCCGCCTTGCAAAGGCGGTGCTCTGCCAATTGAGCTATGTCCCCTGGTGGGTCCCGATCACGGTACCCCGGGAGGCGGGGTCAGCGGGTGGTGGCCTCGTGCCACAGGTCGTCGGACCCGACGCCGCGGAAGCGGGACCAGCCGAAGTACGCAGCACCGGCGGCGACGGCCAGCACGAACAGCTTCTTCATCGGAGGTCTCCTCGCGAGTGACTGTCGGAGGGGGAAGGTGTGGGCCTAGCTGGATTTGAACCAGCGACCTCATCGTTATCAGCGATGCGCTCTAACCAACTGAGCTATAGGCCCGTGCAACAGGAGAAACACTACCGCACGGGGTCGAGCGGGTTACGAGGGGGTCCCCCTCCGCCCGGCCCCGTGCGGGGTGCGCGACGACGCTCCGGTCAGTCCCGCTCGGAGAGCGTGACCTCGATACCGCCGACCAGGTCGGCGGCCACGTTGTAGACGAACGCGACCACGGTGATGGCCACCGCGAACAGCAGGCTGTTCACCGCGCCGACGACGGCGGCGAGCCCGAAGACCCGGCCGACGCTGATCAGCGAGCCCCCGGTCTCCTGCTGCGAGGTGACCAGGTCGGCGTAGGTGCCGTTGAGCCGGTCCCAGACGCCCATCCCGCCGAGCACGCCGTAGAGGACGCCCGCGGCGACCATCCACACCAGCCACAGCACGACGGCCAGCGCCAGGGCCATCTTCAGCACCGACCACGGGTCGAGCCGCTTGAGCTGCAGCAGCGCCTGGCGCGGGGGCCGGTTGCGGACCGACGCGCGCGGCGTGTCCGCCGGAGCCGTGCCGTTCTCGCGCTGCTCCGGGTCGCGGACGGCGGTCGTCGCGCCGGCCGCACCGGCGCCGGGGGCGGTCATGAACGCGGTCGGGGCCTCGCTCAGCAGCGAGTCCGCGACCGAGCCGCCGTCGCGGTCGTCGTGGGTGTCGGGTACCCGGCGCCACGGGGGCGGCGAGGCCGCAGCCGGGTCGGCCGCGGGCTCGGCGTCGTCGCGCGGGCCGGGGACGTGGTCGGCCGGGGCCGCCGCCGTCGTCGACGGGTCGTGGTCGGCGTCGGTGGCGACGGTGCGGGCCTCGTCCTGCGACGGGGTGCGGTCGTCGGTGCTCACGAGTGGGAGCTCTCCTCGCTGGTCGTCGCTCGGTACTGCTCCGGTCCCACGGCGTGTACCGGGTGGCCGGTCCTGCGGACCGGCCACCCGACGTGCACTACGCCTGCTGGCCCGGGTCCTCCTCGGTCTCCTCCGCGTTGCGGGCGACGGCCAGCAGCGTGGAGCTCTCGCCCAGGTTCATCAGGCGGACTCCCTTCGTCTGCCGGCCGGCCTTCCGCACCTCGCGGGCGGAGGTCCGGATGACCCCGCCGGTGGAGGTGATCGCGTACAGCTCGTCGTCGATACCGACGATGAGCGCACCGACCAGCGTGCCACGCCGACGGTCGTACTGGAGGGTCAACACTCCCTTCCCGCCACGGCCCTGAACGGGGTAGTCCTCGATCGGGGTGCGCTTCGCGTAGCCACCGGTGGTGGCGACGAGCAGGTAGGTGTCGGAGCGGATCACGCCGAGGGCCAGCAGCTTGTCGCCCTCGTTGAACCGCATCCCGAGCACGCCGGAGGTCGCGCGGCCCATCGGGCGCAGCGCGTCGTCGGACGCGGTGAACCGAATGGACTGGCCCTCGGCGGACACGAGGAGCAGATCGTCATCACCCGAACAGAGGACGGCGCCGACCAGCTCGTCGTCGTCGCGCAGGTTGATGCCGATGAGGCCGCCGGCCCGGTTGGAGTCGAAGTCGGTCAGGCGCGACTTCTTCACCAGGCCGTTGCGGGTGGCCAGGACCAGGTACGGCCGTGCCGAGTAGTCCTTGATCTGCATGACCTGGGCGATCTCCTCCTCCGGCTGCAGGGCCAGGAGGTTCGCCAGGTGCTGGCCGCGCGCGGTGCGGTTCGCCTCGGGCAGCTCGTAGGCCTTGAGCCGGTAGACCCGCCCGCGGTTGGTGAAGAACAGCATCCAGTCGTGCGTGGAGCACACGAAGAAGTGGTTGACGATGTCGTCCTGCTTCAGCTGCGCCCCCTGCACGCCCTTCCCGCCGCGCTTCTGGGCGCGGTACAGGTCGGTCTTCGTGCGCTTGGCGTAGCCGGTGCGGGTGATCGTGACGACGACGTCCTCGACCGCGATCAGGTCCTCGTCGGTGACGTCGCCGTCGTAGCCGACGATCCGGGTGCGACGGTCGTCGCCGTGGGCCTCGACCAGCTCGGCGAGCTCGTCGCGGACGATCTCCCGCTGACGCTCCGGACGGGCCAGGATGTCCTGGTAGTCCGCGATCTCGCGCTCGATCTCGGCGAGCTCGTCGATGATCTTCTGGCGCTCCAGCGCGGCGAGGCGCCGCAGCTGCATGTCCAGGATCGCCTGGGCCTGGATGTCGTCGACCTCGAGCAGGTCGATCAGGCCGGCCCGGGCGACGTCGACCGTGGCCGACGCCCGGATCAGGGCGATGACCTCGTCGAGCGCGTCCAGCGCCTTGACCAGACCACGCAGGATGTGGGCCCGCTCCTCGGCCTTGCGGAGCCGGTAGCGGGTCCGCCGGACGATGACCTCGATCTGGTGCCGCACGTAGTGCCGCACGATCTGGTCGAGGCGCAGCGTGCGCGGGACGCCGTCGACGATCGACAGCATGTTCGCGCCGAAGCTGTGCTGCAGCTGCGTGTGCTTGTAGAGGTTGTTCAGCACGACCTTGGCGACCGCGTCGCGCTTGAGCGTGACGACGATCCGCATGCCGATGCGGTCCGAGGACTCGTCGACGATCTCGGAGATCCCGGCGATCTTGCCGTCGCGGACCATGCCCGCGATCGACTCGATCAGGTTGTCCGGGTTGACCATGTAGGGCAGCTCGGTGACCACCAGGGTGGTGCGGCCCTTGGCGTCCTCCTCGACCTCGACGACGGCCCGCATCCGGATCGAGCCGCGCCCGGTCCGGTAGGCGGACTCGATGCCGTCGCGCCCGACGATAAGGCCGTGGGTCGGGAAGTCCGGCCCCTTGATGCGCTCCATGAGCGCTTCGAGCAGCTCGTCGTCGGTGGCGTCGGGGTTCTCCAGGCACCAGGCGACGCCGGCGCCGACCTCGCGCAGGTTGTGCGGCGGGATGTTCGTCGCCATGCCGACCGCGATGCCGGAGCTGCCGTTGATGAGCAGGTTCGGCACCCGCGACGGCAGGACGACCGGTTCCTGGGTCTTGCCGTCGTAGTTGTCCAGGAAGTCGACGGTCTCCTCGTCGATGTCCTGGAGCATCGCCATCGCCAGCGGCGAGAGCCGGCACTCGGTGTACCGCATGGCCGCGGCCGGGTCGTTGCCGCGCGAGCCGAAGTTGCCCTGGCCCTGGATCAGCGGGTAGCGCATCGACCAGGGCTGGGCCAGCCGCACGAGGGCGTCGTAGATCGCCGAGTCGCCGTGCGGGTGGTAGTTGCCCATGACGTCGCCGACGACGCGGGCGCACTTGACCGGGGCGCGGTCGGGCCGGAAGCCGTTCTCCCCCATCGAGTAGAGGACGCGGCGGTGGACCGGCTTGAGACCGTCCTCCACCAGCGGCAGCGCCCGCCCGACGATCACGCTCATCGCGTAGTCGATGTACGAGCGCTGCATCTCCTGCTGGATGTCGACCGGTTCGACCCGGCCCCCACCCTCTCCGCCGCCTGCCGCGGGGGCGGCGGGGTCGATCGTGTCCGTCACGAAGTCTCCTCGTGCGTGTTCATACGTGCGTCTGGATCAGATGTGTGGATCAGACGTCCAGGAAGCGCACGTCCTTGGCGTTGCGGGTGATGAAGGACCGGCGGGACTCGACGTCCTCACCCATCAGCACCGAGAACAGCTCGTCGGCGGTGGCGGCGTCGTCCAGGCTCACCTGCAGCAGCAGCCGGTTCGTCGGGTCCATCGTGGTCTCCCACAGCTCCTTGGCGTCCATCTCGCCGAGACCCTTGTAGCGCTGCACGCCCTGGTCCTTGGGGAGCTTCTTGCCCGCGGCCCGGCCGGCCTCGATCAGGCCGTCGCGCTCGCGGTCGGAGTAGGCGTACTCCGGCTCGGCCCCGCGGCCGGACCACTTGAGCTTGTACAGCGGCGGCTGCGCCAGGAACACGTGCCCGTTCTCGATCAGCGGGCGCATGAAACGGAACAGCAGCGTGAGCAGCAGAGTCCGGATGTGCTGGCCGTCGACGTCGGCGTCGGCCATCAGCACCAGCTTGTGGTACCGCAGCTTGGCCAGGTCGAAGTCGTCGTGGATGCCGGTGCCCATCGCGGTGATGATCGACTGGACCTCGGTGTTCTTGAGGACGCGGTCGATCCGGGCCTTCTCGACGTTGATGATCTTGCCGCGGATCGGCAGGATCGCCTGGTGCATCGAGTCGCGGCCGGCCTTCGCCGAGCCGCCCGCGGAGTCACCCTCGACGATGTAGAGCTCGCAGCTCTCCGGGTCGCGCGAGCGGCAGTCCGACAGCTTGCCGGGCAGACCGCCGATGTCGCCGGCGCTCTTGCGGCGCACGAGCTCGCGGGCGCGGCGTGCGGCCAGGCGGGCCTGGGCCGAGGAGACCGCCTTGGTGACGATCGTCTTCGCCTCGGTGGGGTTGCGCTCGAACCAGTCGGCGAGCCACTCGTTCGACACACGCTGGACGAACGACTTGACCTCGGTGTTGCCGAGCTTGGTCTTGGTCTGGCCCTCGAACTGCGGCTCGGAGACCTTGACCGAGACGATCGCGGCGAGGCCCTCGCGGATGTCGTCCCCGGACAGCGCCGGGTCCTTCTCCTTGATGAGCTTCTTGTCGCGCGCGTACTTGTTGACCGTCGCGGTCAGCGCGTGGCGGAAGCCCTCCTCGTGGGTGCCGCCCTCGTGCGTGTTGATCGTGTTCGCGAAGGTGTAGACCGACTCGGAGTAGCCCGAGTTCCACTGCATCGCGACCTCGACCTGGTGGCCGGGGCCCTCGCCGGTGTAGCTGACGATCTTGCGGTGGATCGGGTCCTTCGACTTGTTCAGGTGCGCGACGAAGTCCTCCAGCCCGTTCGGGTAGTGGAAGACGTACTCCTTGGGCTTGGCCACGTAGCCCTCGGCGTCGGGCTCGGAGTCCGCGTCGATCTCCGGGACGGGCGCCTCGATCGGGTTGCCGTCCTCGTCGACCGCGTCCGACGACGGGACACCCGCCGGCTTCTCCGGCCGTCGCTCGTCGCGCAGGACCATGGTGAGGCCCTTGTTCAGGAACGTCTGCTCCTGCAACCGGCGACGGATCGTCTCCAGCGTGTAACTGGTCGTCTCGAAGATCTTCGGGTCGGCCCAGTAGGTGATCGTGGTGCCGGTGTCGGCCTTCTTCGTGGTGCCGGCCTCGATGAGCTCGCCGGGCACGGCGTACTCGTAGTGCTGGCGCCAGATCTGGCCGTCGCGGCGGACCTCGACGTCGAGCGCGGTGGACAGCGCGTTCACGACCGAGACGCCGACACCGTGCAGACCACCGGACACGGCGTAGGACTTGTCGTCGAACTTGCCGCCGGCGTGCAGGCTGGTGAGGACGACCTCGAGGGTCGGCTTCTTCTCCACCGGGTGCATCTCGACGGGGATGCCGCGACCGTCGTCCTCGACGCGGATGCCGCCGTCGGACTGCAGGGTCACGACGACCTTCGTGGCGTGACCGGCCATCGCCTCGTCGACCGAGTTGTCCACCACCTCCCAGATCAGGTGGTGCAGGCCCCGCTCACCGGTCGAGCCGATGTACATGCCGGGCCGCTTGCGGACCGCCTCCAGGCCCTTGAGGACCGTGATGGACGACGCGCCGTAGGCGTTGTTCGCTGCCTTGTCGGAAGCCACGGGTAGCTGCTTCTCCTCGCCACGTGAACCGCCCGCGTGACGCGCGCACCACCGGTGCGACGACGACGGAGCGGTTCCACCGACCGGGCGCTCTGGTCATGTCTTGGGGAGCCACCCGGGAAACACCTGTCGATCCTACCCGTCGGGACCGACGGAAAGGCGGGACGGACCCACCCAGAAGCGCCACAGACGGGCGAACGGCGTCCGGTGCGGGATCGGACGTGCCCCTGCGGGGCCGAGCGGACCGGCGGCCGTGTCATCCCGCGCTCACCGCCGACGAGAGCGGCGGGTGCGCACCGGCGCAGCTCCCCACCCGATCCGGGCCCCCACACGCGTCCGTGGCGCCGTGACGCGTCCGCAACGTGAGCGACCCGGTTCGCACCACCCGGTCGGCGGTCGGTACCCGTGCGGAACGGGGGCTCAGCCGTAGGTGTCGCGGGGGCCGCGGCCGCGGACGTGCCGCGGACCGTGCCGCCAGCTCGGCCCGCTCGGCCCGACGACCCGGATCCGGCGCACGACGTCCGGCCCGACCGCGGCGGCGAGCCGGGTCAGCAGCTGACGCTGCAGGGTCCGCAGCTGGGTGGCCCACGCCGTCGACTCGGCCTGCAGGGTCAGCTCGCCGTCGCGCAGCGAGACCGGTGTGCAGTGGTCGGCGACGTCCGGCCCGACCAGCTGCGGCCACCGGCCGAGCACGGTCGCGTCGGTCAGCCGGTTCGACCAGCCGCGGTCCACCGACACCCGCGACACCAGACGTCCGAACGGCTGCGGGTCCCGGTCGTCGGGCCCCGCCCCCGACCAGCGACGGCGGCGCCCCCGCCCGGAGACCACGCGCAGCTTGGGCCGGTCGGCCTGGGCCCGCTCCTCGGCCTTGCGGGCCGACGCCTCACGGGCCGCGCGCAACGCCTCGCGCGCTAGGTCGGCCCCGCGCAGGTTCGCGCGGTCGCCGGCGAGCAGGTCGCCCTGCTCCCCCGGGACGCCGCCGCCCGGTACGTCCCCGCCCGTGACCGCGTCGTGACCGGGTTCGGTGTCGCGTCCGTCCCCAGGCGCCGCGCCGTCGGTGCCCGGTCCCCGGCGTCCTGTCCTCCGGTTTCCGGTTCCGGAACGGCGTCCGTCCCCCGGTGCTCCTGAGTTATCCACAGTATCCACAGCCTTGTCCCCAGAATGCCGTGACACGTTCGAGACCTGCCGGGGCGATCACGCGGGCACCTCGCCGTCGCGGCTCACCGTCCGGTCGCCGACGGCGAACCGGACCCCGTCGAGCTCCGCGGGCACGTCCTCGGCCACCGCGGCGGTCACCAGGACCTGCTCCGCGTCGGCCACCAGCCCGGCCAGCGCGCGCCGGCGGGCCGAGTCCAGCTCGGCGAAGACGTCGTCCAGCACGAGGACCGGCTCGACGTCGTCGGCGTGCAGCAGGCGGTAGGACGCCAGCCGCAGCGCCAGCGCGAACGCCCAGGACTCGCCGTGGCTGGCGTAGCCCTTCGCCGGTCCCTCGCCCAGGGCGAGGTCCAGCTCGTCGCGGTGCGGGCCGACCAGGCAGACCCCGCGTTCGACCTCCTGGGACCGCACCTCGGCCAGCCGGTCGAGCAGCAGCGCCTCCAGGTCCCCGGTCGACGACGGCAGCTCCGCGACCCCCGCCGTCCCGAGGCTGGACCGGTAGTCCAGGCCGATCGGGTCCGACGACGGCGCGATCGCCGCGAACGCCTCACGGGCGTAGGGCGCCAGCGCGACGACGAGCTCGCGCCGCCCGGCCAGCAGCGCCGCGCCGGTACGGGCGAGGTGCCCGTCCCAGACCTCCAGCGTCGCCAGGTCGTCGGGCAGCTCCGGGTCCGCGGCCACCGGCGCCCGGGACCGGCCGCGGGCCCCGCGCAGTGCCGGCTTCGCGGACTTCAGCAGGGCCGAGCGCTGGCGCAGGACCTTGTCGTAGTCGGCGCGGACGCCGGCGTAGCGCGGGAACCGCGCGACGAGCAGCTCGTCGAGGAAACGCCGGCGCTCCGACGGGTCGCCCCGCACGAGCGCCAGGTCCTCCGGCGCGAACAGCACGCTGCGCAGGATCCCCAGGATGTCGCGCGGCCGCGAGACCGGTGAGCGGTTGACCCGCGCCCGGTTCTGCTTCCCGTTGTTGATCTCCAGCTCGACGCCGAGCTTCCGGCCGTGGTGGTGCACCTCGCCGCGGACGACGGCCTGCTCGGCCCCGCGCCGGATCAGCGGCGCGTCGGAGGAGACCCGGTGCGAGCCGAGGGTGGCGAGGTAGCCGATCCCCTCGACCAGGTTGGTCTTGCCGACGCCGTTGGACCCGACCAGCACGGTCACGCCGGGGTCGAGCTCCAGCTCGGCCTCCGGCCAGGACCGGAAGTCGGTGACCGAGAACCGCCTGAGGTACACCGCCTGGTCACCCTTCCCGTCCGGCTCGGCGCCGGGTCACTGCTGCGTCGAACCGCCGCCGGACGACGGTCCCGCCTTGTCGCCCGGGGCACCGGCCGGCCCGGACTTCTTCACCGCGTGCCCACCGAACTGCTGGCGCAGCGCGGCGACGGCCTTCATCGCGGGCGACTCGGCCTGCCGGGAGGAGAACCGGGCGAACAGCGCCGCGGAGATGACCGGCAGCGGCACCGCGTGCGCGATGGCCTCCTCGATCGTCCAGCGGCCCTCGCCGGAGTCGTCCACCCAGCCCTCGAGCTGGTCGAGACGGGGGTCCTCCTTGAGCGCGTCGACCAGCAGGTCGAGCAGCCAGGACCGGACGACGGTGCCGCGCGACCAGGCCTGGATCACCCCGGGCACGTCGGTGATCAGCTCGCTGGCCTCCATCAGCTCGAAGCCCTCGGCGTAGGCCTGCATGAGGCCGTACTCGATGCCGTTGTGGACCATCTTCGCGAAGTGGCCCGCGCCCACCGGCCCGGCGTGCGCGAACCCCTCCTCGCGCGCGCCCTCGGGGCGCAGCGCGTCGAAGATCGGCATGGCGCGCTCGATGTGCCCGGGCTCGCCGCCCGCCATCAGGCCGTAGCCGTTGTCCTTGCCCCAGATCCCGCCGGAGACGCCGCAGTCGACGTAGCCGATGCCGTGCGCGTCGAGCAGCGCGGCGTTGGGCTGGTCGTCGGTGTAGCGGGAGTTGCCGCCGTCGATGACCAGGTCACCGGGCTCCAGCGTGGTCGCCAGCGTGGCGACGGTGTTCCGGGTCGGCTCGCCGGAGGGCACCATGACCCACACGACGCGCGGCGCGGCCAGCGCACCCGCGAGCTCCGCGAGCGAGGCCACGTCGCTGACCTCCGGGCGGGGGTCGTAGCCGACCACCTCGTGCCCGGCGGCCCGCAGCCGCTCCCGCATGTTGCCGCCCATGCGGCCGAGTCCGATCATGCCGATCTGCACGGCAGTGGCCCCCTTCGCGTCCGTGCCGCCGGCATGCCCCGCAGGGCACCGGTGGCCCTCGTCGATCACACCGGGGACGAGTCTTCCCCCTCGCCGGGACGCCCGCCCGGCGGGGGTCAGCCCGGCAGCCGCACCGGCATCAGCAGGTGCAGGTAGCCGGACTTCTCCGGCGACGGCGCCTCGCCGGCGTCGTCGGTGGCGGGCTTGGGCACCGGACGGACCAGCGCGGGCCGGTTCGGCGTGGTGAACGTCAGCTGGGCGCGGTCGGTGTGCAGCGCGCCCAGCGCATCGAGCAGGTAGCCCGGGTTGAACGCGATCGTCAGCGGGCTGCCGTCGAGCGCGCAGGGCAGCTCCTCCTCGGCGGACCCGACGTCGTCGCCGCCGGCGGCCAGGCGCAGCCCGTCCTCGCCGAACTCCATCCGGATCTGGGCGACCCGGTCCGCGACGAGCGAGACACGCTTGATCGCCTCGACCAGCAGCGCCACGTCGAGCTCGACGGCGGTGGTGTGCTCGGCCGGGATCAGCTGGCGGAAGCGCGGGAACTCGGCGTCGAGCAGCCGGCTGGTGGAGCGGCGGCCGCCACCGGTGAGGCCGAGCATCCCGTCCCCGGCCGACAGCGCGATCTCCACGGTGCCGGACCCGGCGAGGGTCTTGGCGACCTCGGCCAGGGTCTTGGCCGGGATCAGCACCGCGGTCGAGATCGAGGCGTCCTCCGGGGACCACTCGAGCTCGCGGACGGCGAGCCGGAACCGGTCGGTGGCCGCGAGCGTGAGCTGCGAGCCCTCGATCTCGAGCCGGATGCCGGTCAGCATCGGCAGCGTGTCGTCCCGCCCGGACGCGACGGCGACCTGGGCGACGGCGGCGGCGAGCGCGTCGGCGGCGACCGACCCGGCGCGCTGCGGCATGTCGGGCAGCTGCGGGTAGTCCTCGACCGGCATCGTCGGGAGGCTGAACCGGGAGTTGCCGCAGTTGATCGTGGCGCGGGAGCCGTCGACGGTCAGGTCGACCGGCTTGGACGGGAGCGCGCGGGTGATGTCGGCCAGCAGCCGCCCGGAGACGAGCGTGCGGCCCGGCTCCCCGACCGTCGCGTCGAGCTCGACGCGCGCCGAGGTCTCGTAGTCGAAGCCGGAGACGGTCAGCTTCTCGCCGGACTCGCCGTCGGACTGGATGAGGACCCCGCCGAGCACGGGCACCGGCGGACGAGCCGGGAGGCTGCGCGCCACCCAGGCGGCCGCGTCCGCGAGGACGTCGCGTTCGACCCGGAACTTCATCTGGAGACCTTCCCCGGTAGCGCCCGGCTCGGACCACGGCGCGGGGCCGGGTCGTCGACGGGACGGCGGTGCGGCGGCGGACCGGTTCGTCCTCCGGGTCCGGCCGGCGCCGTGGCCCGGAGGGGGCTGCGGAGCGGAGTGGCCGGAACGGGATCGGAAGCCGGGGTTCGCCGGGACGCTCACGGTAGAGCCTCGCCCCGACAGTTTCCACGCCACCCCGGTGCCCGTTCGGTGTCCCCGTCCGTGACCCCCGTCCGGGGGTCGGTCCACACAGGTGTTCTTAGGAAGAAGAGATAGAGAGAGATAAACCGTCGTAGTACTAAGTCCTGTGCACAGTGTGGATGGAGCGCATCCCCGCTGGTCAGCAGGCCGCGTCGGCTGGGGATACGGCGGTGGGGGCACCCGTTGACAGGTCTGTGGAGCGGTGGACCGACGGCGTCGACCCCCATCCGTCCCCGGTTCATCCCGGGTTCACCACAGAGTTGTCCACGGATCCCGGGCGATCCGTCCACGGGGCTGCGACGATCCATCCACAGAGTTGTCCCCAGATGTGGGTGGAAACGTGGTGGATCGTGGACCCAGGGTGATGGCGAGCACAGACCGTTCGGCACTCCCGCGTTGCACGATGAACCCACAGACGTCCCACCCGTCACAAGAATATCGACGGAGCGTGACCGGCGGGTGAGCGCAAGCGATCACCGGGACGAGTGGCGAAGCGCCGAGTGCCCACTACCGGACGACGAACGGGAGTGGTGGGACCGACACGCGGGTGACGCCACGCCGGACCCGATCGGTACCGCGCCGGACGGACCCGGTGTCCCGGGCGTCCGCGGCGGCGGGGGTGCCGATCGCCCGGGGACGGCCCGGAACGCGCCGCAGCGGCGATCTGGGGGCCGTGGTCCCTGTGGGTTGCACGGGATCGGTCCCGGTGCGCGCGGTGACCGCTGAGAACGCGTCCTGCCTGGTCACGGCGGGGCCGGCCGGGGCTGTGGAGAAGCGGTGCGACCGGTGGACAACCCGCCTCGGCGGGCCACCGGCCGAGGTCAGTGCCGGGCGCGCAGCTTGATCCGCGCGGTCAGCTCCTGCACCTGTTCGAAGGTCTTCCGCCGGAGCGAGATCTCGTTGCGGATCTTCTTGTCGGCGTGCATGACGGTCGTGTGGTCCCGGCCGCCGAAGGTCTGCCCGATGCGCGGCAGCGACAGGTCGGTCAGCTCGCGGCACAGGTACATGGCGATCTGGCGGGCCTGGGCGAGCGCCTTCGTCTTGCCGGGCCCGGACAGCTCGTCGAGTGTGAGCCCGAAGAACTCCGCGGTGACCGCCATGATCGTCGGTGCGGTGATCTCCGAGGCCGCGGAGTCCGGGATCAGGTCGCGCAGCACGATCTCGGCGAGCTGGGTGTCGACGGCCTGCCGGTTCAGCGACGCGAACGCCGTGACCCGGATCAGCGCGCCCTCGAGCTCGCGGATGTTGCGCTCGATCCGCTCCGCGATGAACTCCAGGACCTCACCGGGGACGGCGAGCCGGTCCTGCGCGGCCTTCTTCCGCAGGATCGCGATCCGCGTCTCCAGCTCGGGCGGCTGGATGTCGGTGATCAGACCCCACTCGAACCGCGTGCGCATCCGGTCCTCGAGGGTCTCGAGGCGCTTGGGCGGCCGGTCGGAGGAGACGACGATCTGCTTGTTCGCGTTGTGGAGGGTGTTGAAGGTGTGGAAGAACTCCTCCTGCGTCCCCTCCTTGCCCTCCAGGAACTGGATGTCGTCGACCAGCAGCACGTCGACGTCCCGGTAGCGGCGCTGGAAGGCGACCTTGCGGTCGTCGCGCAGGGAGTTGATGAAGTCGTTCGTGAACTCCTCGGTACTGACGTACCGGACCCGCATCCCGGGGAACAGCCGCTGGGCGTAGTGCCCGACGGCGTGCAGCAGGTGGGTCTTGCCCAGCCCGGACTCGCCCCAGATGAACAGCGGGTTGTACGCCCGCGCCGGCGCCTCGGCCACCGCGACCGCGGCGGCGTGGCTGAACCGGTTCGAGGCACCGATGACGAAGGTGTCGAAGGTGTAGCGCTCGTTGAGCCGGGTCTGCGACCGCGGCGCGACCGGGTCGCCCGCCTGCGGTGCGGTGTAGGCAGGCCACGAGGTCTGGCCCTCGCGCGAGCCCGGCTCCGGGCGCCCGGTGGGCTGCGGCGCCCATCCCCCGGACGACGACGGCGCCGGCTCGGCCGACCAGCCGCGGTCGGTTCCGGAGGGGCCGCCGTCGTCACGGCGGGACCCGCCGGCGAAGCCGTTGCCGAACCCGCCGTCGACGGCGGGCTGCGGCCCGGTGTCCGGACCGGCGCCGTCGGCGGGGGCGTGCTCGCGCGCCGGGTGGTCGGGTGCGGGACGGGCGCCGTGGTCCCCGTCGGTCGCCGCGGCCGGGTCGTCGCCGGCCCGGTCACCGGTGCCGGTGTCGCGGACGCTGTCCCCCGCGGTGACGCCGCGGTGCATGCCGAACCCGGGCGGGTCGGGGACCTCGGTGCCGCCGGACGCCGCGGAGGCGTCGACGACGACGGCGAGGTTGACCGCCACACCGAGGTGGCGGCCGAGGGCGTCGCTGATCGGCCTGCGCAGGATCCGCTCGATGGCGTCCTTCGCGAACTCGCTCGGCGCGGCGAGCAGCGCGGTGCCGTCGAGCAGGCCGAGGGGACGGGTCAGGCGCAGGAACGCGCGCTGCTGCGGGGAGAGGGCGGGTGTGCCGGACTCGGCCGACGCGCCGGAGAGATCGGCGATGACCCGGTTCCAGACCGCGCCGAGATCGCCCGGCTGGTCGGTCATCCGCGTTTCCCCCTCCCGATCGACCGCCGTCGGCGGTCTGCTCCCCCCGGAGCACTGGCGATGAGCCGTCCGGACACGAGGACTCGGCCTCAGGGGCGATGTATCCCCAGAGTTGTCCACACTTGTGCGTAAAGGTACGCAGCAGGTTCCGGCCGGTGCGCATCGGGGCGCCGGCCGTCGGTCGTGTGGAGGTCTCGGTCGGGGTGCGGGCGGTCGTTACTCCCGCGCCGGTCCCGGGCGGGGTCGGCGACGCTAGCAGCAGCCGTCGTGGCGGCCGTCCGGCGGGGTCGCGGCGCCCGGTGGGGGCGGTTTGACCCCCTCGAAACGCGCTGCGTACCCTTGACGACCGGACACCTGGTCGGATGGGCGTGTCGCGCCCGTCGAACGCGGCTCCCCGCATCTGTTGCGGAGTGCCGTGTGGCCGGTGGCCCGCGAACCCGAGCCAGTGACCGTAGACATCTCGGCGTCGCAGGACGCCTGCGAACCGCCGACCAGGAGCCGACCGTGAGCAAGCGTACTTTCCAGCCGAACAACCGCCGCCGGGCCAAGACGCACGGCTTCCGGCTGCGCATGCGCACCCGCGCCGGCCGCGCGATCCTCGCCGCGCGCCGTCGCAAGGGGCGCGGCAACCTCTCGGCCTGACGGCCGGCGCCCCCACCGGCCCGCGCCGTGCTGCCGGCACACGCCCGGCTCACCCGCCGGCCCGAGTTCGCCTCGACGATCAGGCGCGGACGACGTGCCGGCCGGTCGAGGCTGGTGGTGCATCTCGACCTGACCCGCCCCGGCGGCGTGCCCGAGCACGCCTCGCCGAGGGCGGGTTTCGTCGTGAGCAAGGCCGTCGGCAACGCCGTGGTCCGGCACCGGGTCTCCCGGCGGCTGCGGCACCTGGTCGCGGACCGGCTGACGGCGCTGCCCGCCGGCGCCGCACTCGTCGTCCGTGCGTTGCCGCCCGCCGGTGACGCCTCGTCCGCCGAGCTGGCGGCCGACCTCGACTCCGCACTGCGCGCGACGCAGCGGCCGCGCCGTCCGCGCCCGGCCGCGGACGGCCCGCGATGAGCACGGCACACGACGCGGCCCCGACGGGTGAGGAGGCTCCGATGGACGACGGAGGGCCCCCCGGCGCCCGGCCCGGTGTCGGCGCGCGGGCCGCGATGGCCGCGGTGCGCTGGTACCAGGTGTGGATCTCCCCGAACCTGATGCCGAGCTGCCGGTTCCACCCGAGCTGCAGCGCGTACTCGGTCGAGGCGTTCCGCGAGCACGGCTTCGTGCGCGGTCTCGGCCTCACCGTGTGGCGGTTGCTGAAGTGTGCCCCGTGGCACCCTGGCGGGTGGGACCCGGTGCCGCCGCGCCGGCGGCGCAGCGACGGGGTCCCGCGCAGCGGCACCGAACCCGATCCCGGGCCGGAGCAGACGTCCACCGACCCGCCCCGGACCGAAGGCCTCTCACGCGGTACGGACCGCTGACCCGCGGGCCCCGCCCGAGACCACGAGGAGCAACGCAGCAGTGCTGGACTTCATCTACTACCCCGTCAGCTGGATCATGTGGGTCTGGCACAAGGTCTTCGGCTTCGTCCTCGGCGACGACAACGGGTTCGCCTGGGCGCTGTCGGTCGTCTTCCTCGTCTTCACGCTGCGCGTCATCCTCTACAAGCCGTTCGTCGTGCAGGTCCGCTCCATGCGCAAGATGCAGGAGATGGCCCCGGAGATGCAGAAGCTCCGGAAGAAGTACGCGAACGACCGCCAGAAGCTCGCCACCGAGATGCAGAAGCTCCAGCAGCAGAACGGCGCCAACCCGCTCATGGGCTGCCTGCCGATCCTGGTGCAGATCCCGGTGTTCATCGGTCTGTTCCACGTGCTGCGCGAGTTCAAGCCGGGCAAGACCGAGAACTACGTCTTCAACGCGGCCGAGAACGCCTCGTTCGTCGACTCGAGTCTGTTCGGCGCGAAGCTGGGCTCGGCCGTGTGGCCGCTGCAGAACACCGCCTCGGTCGCCGAGCTCGGCGGCAACCTGGTCTCGCAGTGGATCGTGATGATCCCGCTGATGATCGCGGCCGGCATCTTCACCCACATCACCGCGCGCCACTCGGTCGCCCGCCAGCAGGCGCAGATCGCCGCCGGCACCGTCGCGGCGAACCCGCAGGCCGAGATCATGCAGAAGCTGATGCTCTACGTGTTCCCGATCGGTGTCGTCGTCGGTGCGCCGTTCCTGCCGCTCGCGGTCCTCTTCTACTGGGTCGCCAACAACCTGTGGACCCTCGGCCAGCAGTACGTCGTCTACCGCAAGATCGACGCCGAGGAGACGGACAAGGCCGAGAAGGCCACCGAGTCCGCCAAGGCCCGCGCCCCGCGCCCCGGCCAGAAGCCGCTCCGCGACGTCCGTCGCGGCACCGCCGAGGACGTCCGCGAGATCGCCGACGAGCCGATCCAGCCGGCCGAGGAGGAGGCCGCCGAGGCGGCGTCCGAGGCCCGCGCCACCGGATCCGACGGCGCCTCCGCCGACACCGGCACGACCCCCGACGGGCAGCGCAACGGCACGGCCCGCAACGGGAACGGCAACGGATCCGGCAACGGCAACGGCAACGGCCAGAAGAAGCCCGGGGCGAAGCCGGTGCAGAAGCGTCCGGGGGCGAAGGCCCGGCGCGGCAAGCGTCGCTGACCGTCCCACCGCACCACCCCGACAGACCCCGGCGCGCCCCGCCGGCCCCGGCGGACCCCACCGCCGCGCGGGCCCGGGCGCGACGGACCGCGAACCGTTGACGAGAGGAGTTGCGCGTGCCCACCACCGCCAAGGAGCCCGCCGAGGGTCCGGACGTGCAGGACAAGCCGTCCGGCGAGAGCCTGCTGATCCAGGAGGGCGACGTCGCAGGTGACTACCTGGAGCGCCTGCTGGACATCCTGGACTACGACGGCGACATCGACCTCGACGTCGAGGGCGGCCGCGCCATCGTCAGCATCGAGGGCGCCGAGGACGACACCGACCTGCAGAAGCTCGTCGGCGACAAGGGCTCGGTGCTGGAGAGCCTGCAGGAGCTGGCCCGCCTGGCCGTCCAGCAGCAGCTGGGCAGCCGCAGCCGGCTGATGCTCGACATCGCGGGCTGGCGGCGGCACCGCCGCGACGAGCTCACCGAGCTCGGTCTGGAGACCGCCCAGGAGGTCAAGGCCAGCGGCGAGTCCGCACGGCTGCGACCGATGACGCCGTTCGAGCGCAAGGTCGTGCACGACGCCGTCGCCACCGTGAAGGGCGTCGTCTCCGAGAGCGAGGGCGAGGAGCCGCGTCGCCAGGTCGTGGTCCACAAGAAGTGACCACCTCCCCCATCCCGACCCCGGAGGTCGCGGAGAAGGTCTTCGGCGACCGGACCGGGCTGGCCGTCCGCTACGTCGAGCACCTCGCGACCTCCGGGATCGAGCGCGGGCTGATCGGCCCGCGCGAGCGGGACCGGCTGTGGGACCGGCACGTGCTGAACTGCGCGGTCCTCGGTGAGGTCGTGCCCGCCGACGCCCGGGTCGCCGACGTCGGCTCCGGCGCCGGGCTCCCCGGGATCCCGCTCGCCCTGGCCCGGCCCGACCTGCGGATCGTGCTGATCGAGCCGCTGGCCCGCCGGGTGGAGTGGCTGGACGAGGTGCTGGGCGACCTCGGCCTGGACATCGTCGTCGAACGGGGGCGTGCCGAGGAGAAGCCCGTTCTGCGACGATGGGAGGGGGCCGACGTCGTCACCGCCCGGGCCGTCGGACCGCTGGCCCGGCTCGCGGGCATCTGCCTGCCCCTGCTGCGGCAAGGGGGTGCGATGCTGGTGCTGAAGGGCGCCTCCGCCCCGGACGAGATCGCCCGCGACGCCGCGGCGGTCCGTGCGCTCGGAGGGGGCGAGCCCCGGATCCACGAGACCGGAGCCGGTGTGGTCGATCCGCTGACCACGGTGGTCGAGATCCCGCGGACCGGCGCGCCCCGCCGCAACCGGAGGAAGGAACGGCGATGATGGGTGCCGGAGCGCCGTTTCACGTGAAACACCGACCGGGCACGAACCGTCCAGGAAGCGAGGGTCGCGCATGAGTGCCGGATGGACCCCCATCGCGGACGAGGCCGAGCGGGCCGCACGCGTCCTGCACCCCGACCGGCACGGCATGCCCCGCCCGGCCGCGCGCCGCATCATGGGCGTCGCGAACCAGAAGGGTGGGGTCGGGAAGACGACCAGCACGGTCAACCTCGCCGCGGGCCTGGCCCTGCACGGCATCCGGGTGCTGGTGATCGACCTCGACCCGCAGGGCAACGCGTCCACCGCGCTCGGCGTCGAGCACCGCACCGGCACGCCGTCGGTGTACGAGGTGATGCTCGGCGAGATCCCCCTCGAGGAGGCCGTCGCGGTCAGCACCGCGTCGCCGAACCTGCTCTGCCTGCCCGCCACGATCGACCTGGCCGGCGCCGAGATCGAGCTCGTCAGCATGGTCGCCCGGGAGTCCCGGCTGGCCCAGGCGCTGAACGACGAGACGCTGTCCCGGCTCGACGTCGACTACGTGCTCATCGACTGCCCGCCCTCGCTGGGGCTGCTGACGGTCAACGCGCTCGTCGCGGCGTCCGAGGTGCTCATCCCGATCCAGTGCGAGTACTACGCGCTGGAGGGGCTCGGGCAGCTGCTGTCCAACATCGACCTCGTCCGGTCGCACCTGAACACCTCGCTGCACGTGTCGACCATCCTGCTGACCATGTACGACGGCCGCACCAAGCTCGCCGACCAGGTCACCTCCGAGGTCCGCCAGCACTTCGGTCCGACGGCGCTGCGCACGGTCATCCCGCGCAGCGTGAAGGTCTCCGAGGCCCCCGGCTACAGCCAGACCGTGCTCGCCTACGACCCCGGCTCCCGCGGCGCGATGAGCTACATCGACGCGGCCCGGGAGATCGCCGAGCACGGGGCGAGCGGCGCCTACCGCCCGGACGGTCGCTGAGATGGCCGAGCGCAAGGGTGGACTGGGCCGCGGTCTCGCCGCGCTCATCCCCACCGGCCCGTCGGAGTCCGGTGACCGGCCCGGGAACAACGGACCCGGCGCACCCCTGCACCGCCCGGCCCCGGCCGTCCGGCGCGACGACCACGACCCCGAGACCCCGGTCGTCGACGGCGGCGCGGAGTACCGCGAGATCCCGCTGCGGCGGATCGTGCCCAACCCCAAGCAGCCGCGGACCCAGTTCGACGACGACCAGCTCGCCGAGCTGGAGCACTCGATCCGTGAGTTCGGGCTGCTGCAGCCGATCGTGGTCCGGCGGGCCGGTGTCGACTACGAGCTGATCATGGGCGAGCGCCGGTGGCGCGCGGCCCAGCGCGCCGGGCTGGAGACGCTGCCCGCGATCGTCCGGCACACCGCCGACGACGTGATGCTCCGCGACGCGCTCCTGGAGAACATCCACCGCGTCCAGCTCAACCCCCTCGAGGAGGCGGCCGCCTACGAGCAGCTGCTCGCCGAGTTCGGCGTCACGCACTCCGAGCTCGCCGACCGGCTCGGCCGCAGCCGGCCCGTCGTCACCAACATGATCCGGCTGCTGAAGCTGCCGGTGTCGGTGCAGCGCCGGGTCGCCGCAGGCGTGCTGTCGGCCGGGCACGCGCGCGCCCTGCTCGGCCTCGAGGACGCCGGGCAGCAGGAGGACCTCGCCACCCGGATCGTCGCGGAGGGCATGTCGGTCCGCGCGACCGAGGAGGCCGTCGTGCTCGCGCGGCAGGAGGGTCCGCCGCGGGAGCGCCGGGTCCGCCGTCGCGGCGACCAGCGCCCGGAGTTCGTCGAGCGCGCCGACCGGCTGGCCGACATGTTCGACACCCGGGTGAAGGTCGAGATGGGTCAGCGCAAGGGCCGCATCGTCGTCGAGTTCGGATCGGTCGAGGACCTCGACCGGATCACCGGGCTGATGGGGATCAGCGAGCGCGACTGACCGGACACCACTCCCCTTCACCGACGGCCGTCGTCCCCGTGGACGGCGGCCGTCGGTCTGTCCGGCACCCGGGGTGGCTGCGGGGTGTGGCGCAGTGGAAGGCTTCTGAGGGCGCCCTGAGACGGCCTCTGAGGTCTCCGGTACCGGCTCGGTTGATGGGGAGGCCGGGGTGGGTCTCAGGAGGCGTGTGAGGCTACTGAGCCGGTTGGACTGCCCGATTCGTCGCCTTTGTTGACTCTTCGGTCTCTGTCGGGTGCGGACTGGCCAGGATACGGCCTGATCAGTCGTACGTCCGCCTGAACGCGGCGGCGTCGATGGTGGTCGCGCGTGGTTCGGCTCGTGGTGGATCCCCGGTGACGGTCGTGCGGAGTGGTCATCGATCGGGCTCGGCCGGTGAGTGGGACGGGAGCGTCCTGCCCCGGGGTTCTGCGGTCCGTGTGGGGCCGGGGTTCGCGGCTTCTCTCCCGGTGTCGGTCCGGGGCGTGGTCCGGACGGCGTCGCTGTTTCACGTGGAACATCGTCGGGAGGCCGTGTCGGGCGCCGGAGTGCTCCGGGTCGAGGGTCGGACTCGGTCGTGGCTGAGGCGGCCTGCGGGAGGCTCAGGGTCCGGTGGGAGATCCGGGGTGCTGTGTCTCGGTACTGCTGTCCCCCCGCGACCTAGGGTCCGGTCTGCAGGTGCGAGTCGGTTCGCAGGCTTCGTCCCGGTCCCGGTCCCGGTCCCGGTCCCGGTCCCGGTCTCCGGACGCGGGGTAGCGGTGTACGCAGCTCGACCCGGTGGCACCGTCCGGCCCGGGGAGACGACTCGGCTCGATGGTGCGGTCCGGTCCGGTGGTGCTGCTCGGACGGGTGGCGCGGCTCGGTTCGGTGGCATGGCTCGGCCTGGCGGCACTGCCCGGCCCGGTGGCACTGTCCGGCTCTGATGGCGCGTCCGGTCTGTCGGTGCCGATCGGGGGGTGCGGTCCTCCCCCGCGGTGCACGGGCCCAGCCCCGGGACGGGGGTCGCAACCCCTGAGTGGTCCGCCCACGCTGCGGACCGCCGCGACGCGACCCGGTACGCGCCGCACGGACACGGCGACCGGGTCGACGTCTCATCCCGCCGACGGTGTCGGGGACGACCGCCCCGGGTGCGTCGACCCGGTGTGCGGCGGCCGACATCCGGGACGATCGCGCGTGCCGTTGCGTTGAACCCAGACACCGGCGTCCGGCCCACCTACGCCGGGCTGCCCGATGTCCGGACCGCCGGCGTTCGGCCCGGAGCGTCCAACCCGAGAGTTCCCGGCGGCCTGGGAGTGCTCGGCCGGTCGGCACAACTCCGGAGGCGCGAGACCGGGTCGCGGACCGGACAGTGCAGGACCGGACAGGGCTGGACCGGGCGGTGCAGGACCGGGCGAGGCAGGGCAGGACAAGGCGACCCACTGCGACAGACCCGGGCGCACACCGAGCAGCTCCGCCCCCGCCGACCCGACCGATCCGGGCCCGGCGTCGCGTGCGTGTGTTTCACGTGGAACACCGCGATGCCCCAGGATGGCCCGGTGCTCACCGACGCCGAGCTCGCCGCTCGCACCGACCGCGCCGTCGACACCGCGGTGTCCGCCGCGCGGGACCACGGCTACCGCCCCGGCACGCCCCGCGTCCTGCACGACCTGTTCTCGGTCGTCGTCGCGCTGGAGCCGGAGCCGGTCGTGGTGCGTGTCCCCACCGTCCTCCCGCCCGGCCTCGACCCGGCGGCGCAGGCGGCGCAGCAGCGGCGCGAGATCGCGGTCTGCCGGTGGGCGTCGGACGCGGGACACCCCGTGGTCCGGCCCGCGCGCCCGGAGCGACCCGTCGCCGCCGGGGACCTGTCCCTCACCTTCTGGGAGCGCCTGACCGTCGTCCCGGACGGCCCGCCCGACGCCGGTGCGAGCGGCGCGACGGTCGCCCAGCTGCACGCCGCGCTGCGACCGTGTCCGGTCGAGCTGGACTGGATGCACCCACTCGACGACTCCGTCGCGGCGATGCTCGACGCGCTGCGGCACGACACCACCCACGTCTCCCCCACCGACTGCGACCGCGCGCTGCGGGAGTGGGCGACGATCCTCCCGGTGCTCGGCGACGAGGCGGGCTGCGCCGACCGGTTCCCCAGCACACGACCGCAGCCGGTGCACGGGGACTCGCCGGCGTACAACGTACTGCGGACCCCGGACGGTCCGTACGACGCCGACCTCGAGCACGTCTGCGTCGGACCGGTCGAGTGGGACCTGACCTTCGCCGGTCCCGAGGTCGTCGCCGCGTACGAGCGGGCGGCCGACCGCCCCGTCGACGCCGAGCTGCTCGCCCTCTGCGAGGCGGCCCGGCTCGTGCAGCTCGTCGCCTGCTTCGCGATGGTCCCCCAGCAGCCAGGTCTCGGGGACGGGATGAGCCCGCTCCTGGAGCTGTGGCGGGCGTCCGAGCCGTGCGGCGGCGTGCTCGGCTGATGTTCCACGTGGAACCACACCACTGTGGTTCCACGTGGAACATCGCTCAGCCCTGTCGGGCCGCCGCGCGCTCGACGAGCGCCAGGTAGACCGTCGCGAGGTCGGAACCGTCCGCGGCCACCGCGGTCGGGAGCAGCGAGGTGTCGGTCAGGCCCGGCGACATGTTCATCTCCAGGACGTGCACGTGACCGTCGGCGTCGACGATCGCGTCGGTGCGCGACACGTCGCGCATCCCCAGCAGCCGGTGTGCGGCCAGGGCGGTGTCGGCCAGCGCGTCCAGCACGTCCGACGGCAGCCGCGCCGGGCAGTGGAACGTGGCCGCACCTGGCGTGTAGCGGGACGTGTAGTCGTAGAACCCGGACGGCACCTCCACCTCCACCGGCGGCAGCGCGCGGGGCTCCTCGCCGTCGTGGACGACCGACACCGCGACCTCGGTCCCGGCGACGAACCGCTCGACGAGGACCGTCTCGGCGTAGGCGAAGCAGCTGACCATCGCGGCCGGCAGGTCCGCCGCGTTCCGGACCACCTGCACACCGAGCGCCGAGCCGCCCTGGTCCGGCTTCAGTACCAGCGGCAGGCCCAGGCGCTCGACGATCGCACCGAGCACGCCCTGTGCGCCCAGCTCACGGAAGGTCGAGTGCGGCAGCGCGACCCAGTCCGGCGTCGACAGGCCCGCGCGGACGAGCTCGGTCTTCACGCTCGGCTTGTCCCACGCCCGCCGGCACGCCCCGGACGGCGTCCCGACGAACGGGATGCCCAGCAGCTCCAGCACCTGCTGCACGGCACCGTTCTCCCCCTCGCCCCCGTGCAGCGCGACGGCGACCGCGTCCGGCCGGTCGGTCGAGAGCCGCTCCAGCAGGCGCGCGTCGACGTCCCACTCGCGGACGTCGACACCGTTCGCGCGCAGCGCACCCGCCAGTCGACGACCGGATCGCAGGGACACCTCACGCTCGTGGGACAGGCCTCCGGCCAGCACGGCCACCGTTCGATCGCTCACGCGGGCATTCTGCGCCATGAACGGGAACGCCCCGGACCGGGAGCCGGTCCGGGGCGTTCCACGTGAAACATCGCCGTCGTCGGACGGCGTCAGGTCGTGTCCGGTGACGGGCTCTGGGTGCCCCGGGTCAGCTCGGGGCGGACCGGTGTCCCGAACGTCCGCACGACCTCCATCTCGGCCTCCAGCACCGCCGCCAGCCGCCGCACGCCCTCGGTGATGCGCTCGGGCGTCGGGAAGCAGAACGACAGCCGCAGCTGCCGGCTGCCGAACCCGTCGGCGTAGAAGCCGGTACCGGACGCGTACGCGACCCGCGCGGTGACCGCGCGGGGCAGCATCGCCTTCGTGTCGACGCCCTCCGGCACGGTCAGCCACACGAAGAACCCGCCGTCGGGGACGTTCCAGGTGCAGCCCTCGGGCAGGTACGTCTCCAGCGCGGCGAGCATCGCGTCGCGACGCTCGCGGTAGTTCTCGCTGAACGTCTTGATCTGGCTGCGCCAGTCGTGGTGCGACAGGTAGCGCGACACCAGCATCTGCGTGAACGACGGCGGGCACAGCGTCGCCGACTCCGCGGCCAGCACCAGCCGGTCCCGCACCAGCGGCGGCACCAGCGCCCAGCCGACCCGCAGCCCCGATGCGAACGTCTTCGAGAACGACCCCAGGTACAGCACGTCCGGGTCGTACGAGCGCAGCGCCGGGTGCACCTCGCCGTCGAACCCGAGCATCCCGTAGGGGTTGTCCTCGACGACCATCACGCCGTAGCGACGGCACAGCTCCAGGATCCGCGGGCGCCGCTCGTGCGCCAGCGTCACGCCGGCCGGGTTGTGGAAGTTCGGGATCGTGTACAGGAACTTCGGGACGATCCCCTGCCGCGCCAGCGACTCCAGCGCCTCGTGCAGCAGCTCCGGGACCAGCCCGTGCTCGTCCATCGCGACGTGCACGACCCGCGCCTGGTAGGCGGCGAAGCTGCCCAGCGCGCCGACGTAGGACGGTCCCTCGGCCAGGACGACATCGCCCGGGTCGACGAAGATCCGGGTCAGCAGGTCGAGGGCCATCTGCGAGCCGACGGTGACGACGACGTCGTTCGGATCGGCCTCGATGCCCTCCTCCCGCATGACCTCGCAGATCTGCTCGCGCAGCTGCGGGACACCCTGGGCGGAGCCGTACTGCAGCGCGGACATGCCGTCCACGTCGACGAGCTCGGCCACCTCACGGGCGAGGGACTGCAGCGGCAGCGCCGCCAGGTTCGGCATGCCACCGGCCAGCGAGACGACCTCGGGACGGCTCGCGACGGCGAACAGCGCCCGGATCTCCGACGCCGTCATCCCGGCGGTGCGGGTCGCGAAGCGCTCGGTGGGGGCGAGCGGGACCACGGCCCCCTCCCCTGCCGCCGCTGCCTGCGCGGCCACCGCGGCCGCGGAACGGCGGACGTCGGGCTGCTGCGGGCGGTCGGGCAGGGTCATCGCGTGCTCCTCTGCGAGGGGAAAAGGCTCGCCGAGTGTAACCGCGACGGGTGATCGGCCCGCCCTTCGTCGTGACGTTCGTACCGGTGGGCCCTCTCGGGGTGACGGGATCGCGAGAATCCACCTAGTCTCGGGCTGCGCGGGGTCACCGGACCCGGGGGCGGCCAGGGGGACGGCTGCTCCGGCGCCGGGGTCGGGACCACGCCCCGGACGGGCCGGGCCGCGCAGCAGCGCGTGCATCGCGCGACGACGACATCCGGAGGTCGGATTCCGTGTCCTGGCACGTTGCCGCGCTCAACCTCGACAACCTCGGCGATCTGCCGAAGCGGTGTCGGAACTGCGTCTACTGGGAGCTCTCGCCCCAGCTCGCCGACCAGGCCGAGGGGTACGGCACGACCGACCTGGAGAAGGAGGCCTGGCTGTCGGAGGTGCTCCTCGAGTGGGGCTCCTGCGGCCGGGTCGTCTACGTCGGCGGTGCCCCCGCCGGGTACGTGCTGTTCGCGCCGCCGGCGTCGGTCCCCCGTGCCACCGAGATGCCGACCGGACCGGTCAGCGCCGACGCCGTCCTACTGACCACGATGCAGGTGGCCCCGGAGTTCGCCGGCGAGGGACTGGGCCGGGCGCTCGCCCAGGCCGTCGTGAAGGACCTGACCCGGCGCGGGGTGAAGGCCGTGGAGGCGTTCGGCGACGCCCGTCCCGGCACCGAGTCCGACTGCGTCGTCCCGGCGGACTTCCTCCGCTCGGTCGGTTTCAAGACCGTCCGCCCGCACCACCGCTGGCCGCGGCTGCGGATGGAGCTGCGCTCGGGGCTGGAGTGGAAGTCCGACGTCGAGGCCGCGCTCGAACAGCTGTTCAACACGGTGACCATCCCGATGCAGACCGCGGCGCCGCGCCCGACGGCGACACCGGCCCGCGCGGGGTCCTGCCAGCTCTCGTTCGTGCCGCCCGCAGGGACGATCTGAGGGCGCTCTGAGCGGGCCGTGGACGGCCTCGGTGGCCCGGCCCCGGGTGAGGGGGCCGGGCGGGGCACTGCGGGTCGTGACGGGCCTCAGACGGCCCGGATCTCGTCCCTCGCGTACTCGCGGGCCAGCACGTCGTTGAAGGTGAACGTGCCGGTGGGCTGGTCGTCCTGTCCGAGCAGGTACAGCCGCTTGACGGCGACGAGAATGCCCTCGGCGACGACGTCGCGGAAGCCCGGGTCGAGCAGCTTGCGGCGGTCCCCGAGGTGGGTCAGGTACCCGACCTCGACGCGGACGGCCGGCATCCGGGTCCGGCGCACGAGCTCCCAGGTGCACGTCTGGCTGCGGCAGTCGAGCATCGAGGTCCGGGTGAGCAGCTCGCGCTGGATCAGCCCGGCGAGCGCCTCGCCGACGTTCGACGTGGTGCCCGACCCGTTGCCGAAGTAGTAGGTCGCCAGACCCTGCGCGTGCGGGCTGAAGCTCGCGTCGGTGTGCAGCGACACGACCATGTCGGCGCCGACGTCGTTGGCGAACTGTGCGCGCTCGGTGTCCGGCGGGTTGCCGTTCTCCGGGCGGGAGAGCAGGGCCTCCATGCCGGTGGCCGACATGCGGCCGACGACCCGGCGGGCGAGGTCCCACATCAGGTCGGCCTCGGTGACCCCGCCGACGTCGACACCGCGGTCGTGCCCGCCGTGCCCCGGGTCGATGACGATGCGCTTGCCGCGCATCCGCGGGCCGGCCCGGCGCAGCAGCTCCTGCTCGCGCATGAGGTGCGGACGCCCGCCGGTGACCTTGCGGCCGAGCTGGCGCAGCGCGCGCAGCGTCTCCGGGCCGCAGACACCGTCGGGGGTCATGCCGTAGTCACGCTGGAAGCGGATCAGGGCCTGCTCGGTCTGCTGGTCGAACAGCCCGCTCGGCCGGCCCGGGTTGTACCCGAGCTCGAGCAGGCGTTCCTGCAGGTGGGCGACGTCGTCGCCGGTGGTGGGGGTGGAGAGCGTGAACGACAGCATCCGGTCGCCCAGGCTCCAGCCCGCCTCCCGCAGCGCACGGGCGGTGTCCGGGCCGACGATGCCGTCGGTGATCAGGCCACGGCCCTGCTGGAACATGCGGACGGCGCGGTCCACGCCGTCGTCGAACATGTCCTGGGCGCGCGAGCCCGGCGGAACCGCCGGGAGCAGACCGAGCTGTCCCAGCGTCGTCCGGATCTCGCGTACGGCCGGACCGCAGTCCCCGCGCCGGAGCAGCTGCATGCACCCCTCGCTCGCAGTCGTGAGGCGCCGTGCGACGCCCGTGATCGGTCGGTTTCGCCCGGTGACCGGACGCGTGCCGGACTCATTGTGCCCTGCCCCGCCCCCGGAGGAGTGCAGCGGGGCGGATACGCGCGTGTCCCGGTTGTGATCAACCGGGACACGCAGCGTTATCTCCGTGCGCTATGCAGCGCACGGACAGTGATCAGATGTGGTCGGCAAGATCGGCGAGGAGCGCCGCCTTCGGCTTCGCGCCCACGATCTGCTTCACCGGCTTGCCGCCGGAGAACAGGATCATCGTGGGGACCGACATGACCTGGTAGTCGCGGGCGACCTCCGGGTTGGCGTCGATGTCGAGCTTGGCGACGGTCAGCTTCTCGGAGTTCTCGCCGGCGATCTCGTCGAGCACCGGGGCGACCATCTTGCACGGGCCGCACCAGGTGGCCCAGAAGTCGACCAGGACGGGCTTGTCGCTCTTCAGGACGTCCTGGTCGAACGAGCTGCTGGTGACGTCGACGGTGTTGTTGCCCATGGGGTTCTCCTTCGGTCGCGGATGCGGGTCTGTCGGGTGCCGGTGGGCGGTCAGTGCGCGGCGTCGGCGACGGCGGCCGCCGGGGCGGTCTCCTCCGAGCCGTAGCCGCCGCCGGCCAGCTCGGAGCTGACCTCGTGGCCGGCCAGCCAGCGCTCGGCGTCGATCGCGGCCGAGCAGCCGGAGCCCGCGGCGGTGATCGCCTGGCGGTAGGTGTGGTCGACGAGGTCGCCACAGGCGAAGACGCCCGGGACGTTCGTGTAGGTGGTACGTCCGTCCACCTGCACGTAGCCCTCGTCGTCGACGTCGACCTGGCCCGCCACCAGCGCGCTGCGCGGGTCGTGGCCGATCGCGACGAACATGCCGGTCACGTCGAGCGTGCTGGTCTCACCGGTCACGGTGTCGCGCAGCTGCAGCTGCTTCACCGAGCCCTCGCCGGTCACCTCGGTGACCTCGGAGTTGGTGCGCCAGCGCATCTTCGGGTCGTTCTGCGCCCGCTCGTACATGATCTTCGAGGCGCGGAACTCGTCGCGACGGTGGATGACCGTGACGGTCTCGGCGAAGCGGGTGAGGAACGTGGCCTCCTCCATAGCCGAGTCGCCGCCGCCGATGACGGCGATGTTCTGGTCGCGGAAGAAGAAGCCGTCGCAGGTGGCGCACGAGCTGACGCCGCGGCCGAGGAGCTCCTGCTCGCCGGGGACGTGCAGGTAGCGCGGGGCGGCACCCATCGCGAGGATCACGGCGCGGGCCCGGAAGGTCTCCTTGCCGACCCGCACCTCCTTGACGTCGCCGTCGAGCTTCACCTCGTCGACGTCCTGCGGGCGCAGGTCCGCGCCGAAGCGCTCCGCCTGGCCGCGCATCTGCTGCATGAGCTCGGGGCCCATGATCCCCTCGGTGAAGCCCGGGTAGTTCTCCACCTCGGTCGTGGTCATCAGGGCGCCGCCGAACTGGCTGCCCTCGAACACGAGCGGGGCGAGCTGGGCCCGTGCGGCGTACACCGCAGCGGTGTAGCCGGCCGGCCCGGACCCGATGATGATCAGGTTGTGCACCGTGTCGTCGGTGGTCACCGGTACCGATCCCTCCTGGCGCGCCCGGGCGACGGGCGCGATGACGGGGCCTGCGGGTGCCGGCCCGGGTGGCCGGCTCCTGCGTCGTGGCTGCCGTATGGCTCGAACGCGATCCTAGACAGGGGCATTCCCGCTCGTCGGTGCCGTGGGACGTGGGCCGCGTGACCCGGGCGTCGCCGGTGCCCGGCCGAGTCAGCCGGTGGTGGTCTCGGCGAGCACCCGCGCGGTGCCCGGCCCGCAGTCCGGCGGTACGACGACGAGGCGGTAGCGGCCCCGTTCCGGCCCGCCGAGGACGAGCAGGACCGCCGGGCGGCCGTCGACGGAGTGCGGGCGGGCCGTCAGGAACGGAGCGTCCGGTCGCGGGTCGCCGGCCGCGCTGAGGCAGGCGCGGACCCGGGCGGGGTCGTCGAGCGCGCCGACGGGGACGTCCGCGCCGGCGGCGGCGGACCGGAGCTCCTCCGGGGCGGTCCCGGCGACCGGGACGACGACCGGTGCGGTGGGCACGAGGGCGGCGACCCCGATCCCGGCGACGACGAGTGCCGCCGCGGCGAGGGCGAGCGCGCGCCACGGGGTGCGGCGGCCCGGCGGCGGGCCGTCGGCCGCCGGAGTCCCGCCCCGCTCCGGTCCGGGAGCCGCTCGCGCCACCTCCGCGGCGAGCCGCGCCCGCATCCGCGCCGCCACGTCGTCCGGCATCGCCACCGGACCGAGCTCCCGGGCCACCCGCGCCCCGACCTCGGCGAACTGTTCCTCGTCGACATGACACGATGCAGGTGTCCGGGGGTTGTCGTCGTTCCGACGAGTGACGTTCAACGAGTTGTCGTCGGGTCGGTGAGAACTGCTCATCCCTCGTCCTCCCGCAGTACGGGGGCCAGCCGGGCCCGCGCACGGGCCCGGCGGCTCTTCACCGTCCCCGGCGCCACCGCCAGCATTTCCGCCGCCTCCGCGACGCCGTAGCCGAGCCCGTCCACGAGCACCAGCGCGGCCCGCTGGTCCACGGGCAGCAGGGCCAGCGCGTCGGAGACGGCGAGCCGCACCACGAGCCCGCCCGCGTGGTCCCGGGCCGCGACGACCGTCTCCAGGGCCCGCAACCGGTCCCGTCGCCGCCCGGCCGCGCGGAGCCGGTCGACGCAGTCGTTCACGAGGATCCGGTGCAGCCACGTCCCCGTCGCGGCGTCACCGCGGAACCCGGGCGAGCGGAGCGCGGACAGGAACGCCTCCTGCACCGCGTCCTCGGCCTCGGTCCGGTCGCCGAGCATCCGCAGGGCCACCGACCAGAGCCGGTCGGCGTACCTCCGGAACATCTCGTCCAGGTCGGGCGGGGCCCGGTCCGGGATCCGGTCGACGGTCGTCACCCGCGCACGGTAGGCAGCGCAGGGGGGTGCCCACGGGCGTTGCCGGGCCGGTCCGTCGCGATCGCGAACGGGGGCGGCTCAGGGTGCGGTGCGGCGGAACCCGATGTCGTCGATCTGGGTCTGGTTGTTCGGCCCGAGGTTCGTGATCCACAGGAGCACGTGCTGGGTGGGGCGGCCCGGGTCGAGCCCGACCGTCGTCCGTCCCGAGGACAGGGTGACGGTGTCGAGCAGCGTCGTCTCCGCCAGCGTCGGCTCGGCCGACGGGGCCGAGCGGACCTCCACGACCGCGCCCGCGGTCGGCGAGTCGATGGTGAGCCCGGTGAGCGGCTCGGCGGCGTCGAACGAGGCCAGCACACCGATCCCGGGCTTGAGCGCCGGGAAGGGCTGGAAGTAGCGGCTCGTCGTCCACACGGTGGAGGGGTCGCCGTCGACGACGTTGCCGACCGTGCCGGCGTTGTCCGCGTCGCCGACCGGGTCGAACACCGTCGCCGACACGTCCGGCACCGCGGCACCCGTCCCGGACGACGCGGCCGGGGCCTGCGCGGCGGGTACCTGCTGCTGCACCGGGGCGCTCGCCGCGGGCGGGATGACCACCGGCGGGGCGCCGCCGCCACCGAACAGCATGCCCAGCTGCACGGCGACGTACCCGAGCACGATCAGCACACCGACGGCGAGCACCCCGAGACCGATCCGCAGGTTGCGGCGGCGCCGGGGGTCGTTGCGGGTGTCGGGCAGCCGGTCGGAGTCCTGCCACACGTCGTCGGGCTCGGCGGGGGCGCCGTCGTGCACCGGCGGGAAGAAGGCCTGGTCGGCGTCCTCGGCGACGACGTCGGCCAGCATCCGGTGCATCGCCGCGGCGGTGTGCACCCGGCTGACGCCGTCGCCCTGGCCGAGCGCGCCGCTGCACAGCGTGTCCAGCTCCAGCGGCACACCGGGCCGCAGCTGCGACGCGGGCCGCAGCCGGCCCGCGGGCGTGCGGTCGGCGGCGACGAGCCCGGCGCGGGCGGCGTCGGACACCGACAGCGGCCAGCGCCGGGTGAGCAGGCAGTAGAGGATCCCGCCGAGCCCGCGGACGTCGTCGGCGGCGGACACCGACGGGCGCGGGAGCAGGAAGGCGAGCATGGCGCGGCCGTCCGGGGTGATCCGGACCCGCTGCGGGTGGTCGCAGCCGAGCACCAGGCCCTGCTGGTGGGCCTCGGTGGCGGCGGCCGACAGGGTCTCGACGGCCTTGGCGGCCCGCTGCGCGCGGACCGGGCCCTCGGCGACGGTCTCGGCCAGCGAACGTCCGGGCACCCATTCGGCGACGGCGGCGCCCAGCACGTCGGCCGGCAGGCCGTGCGTGCCCGGGGCCAGTACGTCGAGCAGCCGGGCGCTGCCGGAGTGCTCGAAGCAGCCCGAGCGCAGGGCACGCACGATCATCTCGCCGGCGCGGGCGGTACCCTCCGGGTCGTCGGACCGGTCGTCGGCGGGGAGCCTGCGCAGCAGCGTGACGCCGACCGGGCGGCGCAGCACGGTGTCCTCGGCGCGCCAGAACTCCGCCCCGGCGGCCGGGTCGGACCCGATGCGCTGGCGGAGCACGTAGCGCTCGGTGAGCGGCGAGCCCGCGGTGGTGCCCGCGGTCTCGCGGACGGGCGGGATGCGCTCGGTGGGCCGGGCCTGGGCCGGCACCGCGGGCACGGCGGCCGTCGGCTGCTCGTCGGCGGGTACCCCGGCGGTCCCGGGCGCGTCGGCGGTCGCCGTGGCGTCGGTGGGGTCGAGCGACGGGTGCGGACGGGGGGCCGCGTCGTCCTCGACGGGGTGGGGGCCGGTCCGGGCAGTGCGCTCGCCGATCTGCCCGCTCAACGGCCTCGCCCTCCCCTGGCGCTCGGTGTCGTGTCCGGCGTCAGCCTACGGCACTCGGTCGGATGTGGACGAGCCGAGAACACGCCCCCGGACCCGTCTCCCCTGTCTTCGGAGACGGGGGCCGATCGGTTTGCCTCCCGGCCCTCCGGATTCGCCGGGAAGCACCTGTGCTGCGACGAGCGGTCAATACCGGACGGCGAACGACGGCGGTGTTCCTTGTCTCCCCCGGGCTCAGGAGCCGTGGGCGCGTCCGGACGGCGCCGGTCCCGGTGGCACGGGGACGTCCGGGGGCGTGTCGGGCCCGGGACCGGCGCCGGGGCCACCGGACGGGCCGGGTGCGGCGGCCGGACGCAGCCGGCGCAGCACCCGCCGGACCACCAGGACCACCAGGACACCGCCGGCGATCGCGGTCAGCCAGACCGTGACCGTCCCGTAGACGGTCGACCGCACCCGTAGCCGGGTGTCCGGGCCGAGCGCGACGCCGTCGGGGGTGAGCAGACCCGCGTCGACGCTGAACACCCCGGAGCGGGTGACCTGGGCGCTGACCCGCACCTGGACGCGGCCGCGCGGCGGGACCGCCTGCACCTCGATCGGGGCGACCCGCAGCCCGGTGGTGCTCGACAGCACCACCCGCACGTTCATCGTCACCGGCAGCCCGTTGGCGACGGTGATCAGCAGCGGTGCGTCGCTGGTCCCGAGCGAGTACGGGCTGGGCGGCTCCACCACACGCACCGACGCGCGGATCTCGGCGATCCGGTCGGCGACGACGGTCTCCTCCCGCTCGGCGCGGGCCGGGTCGCCCCGCCACCACGACGACACCGCCCGCAGCGTGCCGGTCACCAGCGGGTCGAACACGTCGGCGGGGCTGGCCCCGACCCCGGTGCGGGCCTCGGCCGCGGCCCGCAGCGCCTCGATCGTCCGGACCTGGTCGGCCACCCCGGACACGACCGTCCCCGGGATCTCCGCGCCACCGGCCTGCGGCGGGTAGAACAGCTGCGTCCCGCCCGCCTGCACGTCGCCGCCGATGAGGGTGGACAGGCCGGTCGGGGCGATCCGGCCGTCGTCGATCAGCGAGGTCAGGGCGGTCAGCACCCCGGCGGCGGCCGGCCCGTCCGCGGCCCAGCGGTGCGGCGGCGCGACGACCAGCGGGCCGCCGGCGTCCCCGGCCCGGAACGCGAGCGCCCCGGCGAGGTCCTGGCCGGCGAGCCCGCCCACGTCGCCCTGCTGCACCTCGACGCCCGCGGGTCCGCTCGCGGCCTCGGTGAGCAGCGGGTCGGTGAGCAGCGCGGAGTCGTCGCCGTCGCGGCCGGTGCCGTCGGAGCCGCCCACGCGCACCCGGCCGGAGGCCGCCGTGCCGGTCACCCCGTCGGCGGAGAGCAGCAGCCGGGTCCCGCCGCCGAGGGCGTCCAGCGTCGCCTCGTCGACGACGCCGTCGGCGGGCCACACGACGCCGTCGAGGACCGTGGTCCCCAGCTCGGTGGACAGGGTCCGGCGGCCGCGGTCCAGCGCGGTCCGGGCGAGGTCGGCCTGGCCGCCGCGGACCAGGGCGACCAGGTCGGCGTCCGACGGCGGCAGCGCGATCACGCAGGTCCCGCGCGCGGCGGCGGTCAGCGCCGCGAGCCACTGGCCCGCCGCCTCCGCGCCGCGGCCGGGCACGGACTCGTCGGGGCCGGTGACGACGCCGTAGCCGTCGCGCATGGCGGCCGCGGTGGCGACGAGCTCGGGGTCGATCGCCAGGCAGAGCGCGGCCCGGGTCGGGGACCCGGCGGGCGCGGCCGAGCCCAGCGCCTCGACCAGGCCGCGCAGCCGGCCGCCGTCGGCGAAGGAGGTCGCGAGGTCGTCGTCGGTCAGCAGCGGCGGCTCGCCGGGCAGCGGCGGGACCCGGCGCGGGGCGTCGGTGATCGGGTAGAGCATCGTGACCGGCGCGGCGGCCACCGGCGACGACGGCGGCGCGGCCCCCGGCAGCGACGACACCGGCAGCATCGTGCGGACCCCGGCCAGCCGCGACGGCGTGCCGTCGACGGTCCCGTTGAGGTTCACCAGCAGCGGGTAGGTGCCCGGGCCGGGCAGCGCCAGCGTCGACTGCGGGGGCCCGGTGAGCGGGACGGCGTAGCGGAACGGGACCGACGCGCCCGGCGCGAGCGGACCGAGGTCGGCGAACGGCGGCGTCGCGTCGTCGACCGCGGCCTCCCCGGCCAGCGCGGTCCGCAGCCCCGCCTCGCCGGCGAGCACCGGCCCGCGCTGCACCCGGACGGCCAGGTCGTCGACGATCCCCGGTCCGGTGTTGGTGACGGTCCCGGTGACGACCAGCTCGCCCGGCCCCGCCGACGTCACCACCCGCGGGGTCATCGTGCCGACGTCGAGCCGGACCGGGGCGACGGGCTGCTGGGCCGGCTGCTGCGCCGGGCGGTCCCGGGCGGCGGCCTGCGGGGCGCCCGCCGGGAACGCCGCGGGCAGGAACAGCGCCACCACCGCGGTGAGCACGATCGCGACCAGGGCCGCGACCCGGCTCACGCCG
Source organism: Pseudonocardia sp. TMWB2A (assembly GCF_017312135.1). Taxonomy (NCBI): domain Bacteria; kingdom Bacillati; phylum Actinomycetota; class Actinomycetes; order Pseudonocardiales; family Pseudonocardiaceae; genus Pseudonocardia; species Pseudonocardia sp. TMWB2A. The sequence goes on along the minus strand of NZ_QKQY01000002.1, from coordinate 2,539,375 downwards.
TCTCCTCCAGCAGGTTGGCCGCATGCCGGATCAGCCGGCGCTCGTCGGCGTAGGCGAGGCGGCCCTCGAGCTCGTCGAGCGGCACCCACGCCACCTCGGAGACCTCGACGTCCTCGTCGCAGAGCTCTCCGCCGAGCGCGCGCATCAGGTAGTGGTGGACCGTCTTGTGGACGCGCCGGTCCTCGGCGACGAACCAGAAGTCGATGGTGCCCAGGGGAGCCAGCACCTCACCGATGATGCCGGTCTCCTCCTGCACCTCGCGCACCGCGGCCTGCTCCGCGGTCTCACCGGCCTCGATGTGGCCCTTGGGCAGCGACCACAGCAGCCGGCCCCGGCGGTCCAGCCGGCCGATCAGCGCGGCGGCGCCGGTCTCGGGGTGCACGACGAGCCCACCGGCGGACGTCTCGTCCACCGTGCGCAGCCGGCGACGGCGGTCCGGGGACCGGTCGGCGCGCCCGGCACGGCCGGCGCGTGCGCTCCGGCCCTCACGGCCGGGTTCCGCGCCGCGCCCTGCCGAGGAGCGGCCGCGGGAGGTGGACATGTGGCGATGGTAACGAGGAGGTGGCTCGAAGGGGGGTCGACGAGCCGCCAGCGGCCGTGGCGTCACCCGGTCGCCCCGCCGTCGATCAGCGGTCGAGCGGTACGGAGCGACCGGAGGACCCGTGCCCACCGGCCGGGCGCGTTGCCTAGACTGGCCCGTCGTGTCCTCGTCGTCCCCGTCCTCCACCGCCCGACAGGTGACCCGGCCGACCCGACCTCCGGCCGGATCCGCCCCGGACCCGGACGAGCTGCAGCGAGCACAGGAGAACGCCGTGGTCGCACTGCTCGACGTCCCGGCCGTCGCCGACGAGCTGGCCGCCCGTTTCGCCGCCCGCGGCCACCTGCTCTACCTCGTCGGCGGCAGCGTCCGCGACGCGGTGCTGCGCGGCACCGGCGCGTCGACCCGGGACTCCGGGGACCTCGACTTCACCACCGACGCCCGCCCCGAGCAGATCCTCGCGATCGTGCGCGGCTGGGCCGAGGCGGTCTGGGACACCGGGATCGCGTTCGGGACCGTCGGGCTGCGCCGCGACGGGCAGACCCTCGAGGTGACGACCTTCCGTGCCGACACCTACGACGGCACCTCCCGCAACCCCGAGGTCCGCTTCGGCGACACCGTCGAGGGCGACCTGGTGCGCCGCGACTTCACGGTCAACGCGATGGCGGTCGAGCTGACCGGGTCGCACCGCCGCTTCGTCGACCCGCACGGCGGGTTCGCCGCGCTGGCCCAGGGCGTCCTGGACACCCCGGACACCCCGGAGCGCTCCTTCTCCGACGACCCGCTGCGGATGCTGCGCGCCGCCCGGTTCGTCTCCCAGCTCGGGTTCACCCCCGCCGCGCGGGTCACCGCCGCGATGACGGCGATGGCCGACGAGCTGACCCGGATCACCGCCGAGCGGGTGCAGGCCGAGTTCACCAAGCTGATGATCGGCGACCACCCGCGGCGCGGCCTGGAGCTGCTCTGCGACACCGGCCTGGCCCGGCACGTCGTCCCCGAGGTCCCGGCGATGCAGCTGGAGACCGACGAGCACATGCAGCACAAGGACGTCTACACCCACTCGCTCGTCGTGATGGAGCAGGCGATCGAGCGTGAGACCGACGGGCCGGACCTCACGCTGCGCCTGGCCGCGCTGCTGCACGACATCGGCAAGCCGGCGACCCGGCGCAAGGAGCCGGACGGGCGGGTCTCGTTCCACCACCACGAGGTGGTCGGGGCGAAGATGACCCGCAAGCGGCTGCGGGCGCTCAAGTACCCGAAGGCCCTGGTCGACGACGTGTGCCAGCTCGTCTACCTGCACCTGCGGTTCCACGGCTACGGCAAGGGCGAGTGGACCGACTCGGCCGTGCGCCGCTACGTCGCCGACGCCGGCCCGCTGCTGGAGCGCCTGCACCGGCTGGTGCGCTCGGACTGCACCACCCGCAACCGGCGCCGGGCCTCGGCCCTGCAGCGCAACTACGACGGCCTGGAGGACCGGATCGCCGAGCTGCGCAAGCAGGAGGAGCTCGACGCGATCCGCCCCGACCTCGACGGCAACCGGATCATGGAGCTGCTGGGCATCCCGCCGGGTCCGGCCGTCGGGAAGGCCTACCGGCACATGCTGGCGCTGCGGATGGAGCAGGGGCCGATGGACGCCGAGCAGGCCGAGGTCGCCCTGCGGGCCTGGGCGGCCGAGAACCTCTGATCCGGACGTGCGTCCCGTACGGACGTACACATCGATGAACGTTCGTATTACACGAACGTATGGACGATCATGTCCGGTGTACGGCGTTGCGGCGAACGGGTGGCGGCATCGCGTCCGCGCCGGAGGTGCGACCATGGACCCGTGCGGGAACACCGCGCCACGCGAGGCGCCGCTCTTCCCCCGGTCACGCCGGGGAGTCTGCTCGTCGCCGCCCCCGGTCTGGGCGACCCGAACTTCTCGCGGACGGTCGTCTACATGATCGAGCACCGTCCGCAGGGCAGCCTCGGGGTCGTGCTCAACCGGCCGGGCCAGGCGGCCGTACGGGACGTGCTCCCGCGGTGGGCCGGGCTCACCAGCGACCCCGGGACCATGTTCGTCGGCGGTCCGGTGGAGGCGCGCACCGCGCTCTGCCTGGCCGCCCTGCGGACCGGGGAGACCGGCCGCGGGCTCGGCGGGCTGATGCCGGTCCGGCCGCCGGTGCAGCTGGTCGACCTCGACTCCGACCCGGCTCCGCTCGCGCAGCGGCTGCGCGGCCTGCGGATCTTCGCCGGGTACTCCGGCTGGGACGCGGGCCAGCTGGGCGGCGAGATCGCCCGGGGCGACTGGTACGTCGTCCCCGGACTGCCCGACGACCTGCTGACCACCGTCTACGACCAGCTGTGGGAACGGGTGCTCCGTCGCCAGGGCGTCCCACTGGCGCTGCTCGCCACGTTCCCGCGTGATCCCGCCTGGAACTGAGTCCCCGCGAGCGGTGCGTGGCCTATGGTGAGCCTACCCTTATCCAGGAGGTTCCCGTGGTCGTCGTCCCCCGCACCGTCTCGTCCGCGTCCCGCGGCGCCGTCGACCGGCGCACGCTGCTCGGCGGGGCCCTGCTCGGCGGCCTCGGCCTGCTGACCGGCTGCTCCCCCGTCACCGGCGGCGGACCGGCCGGGACGGCCACCCGCACGCTGCGGACCGCCTACGGCGAGGTCGCGGTGCCCGCGGACCCCGCGCGGGTCGCGTGCGTCGGCTACTACACGCCGTTCCAGATGCAGGCCCTCGGGAAGCGCCCGGTCGCCGTCGCGGACTACACCCCCAGCCGCGCGGCGCTGACCGCGGACCAGAAGACGTTCCTGGAGGGGCTGCCCACCGTCGGGACGGTCGTGACCCCGGAGCCGGAGCGGATCGCCGCGGCCCGCCCGGACGTCATCCTGGGCGAGGCCGACTACGCCGACGAGGACCTGTGGCGCGTCCTGTCCGGGATCGCGCCGACCGCGCTGTTCGCGCCCCTGGACAACGGCGACTGGCTGACCGTCGCCGAGCAGGTGGCCGTCGCGGTCGGCGCCGGGGACACCCTCGTCGACGCCCGGGCCCGCTACGCCGCCGGCGTCGACGAGCTCCGCACCCGGCACGCCGCCGCACTGGCCGGGCGCCGGATCGCCCCGATCACCTTCGGCGGGACGGTCGGCGAGTTCTCGGTGCTGCACGCCGACAACCCGTACTGCTCGATCCTGACCGCGTTCGGGGTCCGGCTGGCCGACTTCCCGTCCGCGCCGGGCGACGGCTCGTTCACCACCATCGGGATCGAGGCGCTCGGCAGGCTCGGCGACGCGACCGACATCCTCCACCCGGTCCGCCCGGACGGGGGCACCTTCCCCGCGGTCGACGCGGTGCTGGCCCATCCGCTGTTCACCCGGCTCCCCGCCGCCCGCGCCGGACGTGTCTTCCCGGTCGTCGGCTACGACGTGTTCGACCACGCCACGGCCGGTGCCGCGCAGCGCGAGTTCGCCGCGACCGTGCTCGGGGACCGCTGACCGGCCTACCGTGGGGGTCGTGCTGTTCGACCGTCGTCCCCAGCCCGATCCCGTCGGCCCCGGGCAGGAGTCGGTGTGGGACTACCCGCGCCCGCCCCGGGCCGAGCGGGTGCCCCGGCACGCGAAGCTGTGGCACGGCGGGACGCTCGTCGCCGCGTCGGACGACCTGGTCCGGGTGCTGGAGACCAGCCACCCGCCGACCTGGTACCTGCCCCGCACCGCCTTCACCGAGGGCGTGCTGGTGCCCGGTGAGCAGCGCACGTTCTGCGAGTGGAAGGGCGTCGCCCACTACTGCGACGTGCGCGTCCGCGGCGTGCCGCCGCTGACCGACGTCGCCTGGTGGTACCCGCGGCCGGACGCGCGCTACCCGGAGCTGACCGACCGGGTCGCGGTCTACGTGGCGCCGTTCGAGCGGATCACCCTCGACGGGGAGACGGTCCGCCCGCAGCCCGGCGGGTTCTACGGCGGCTGGGTCACCGACGAGGTCGTCGGCCCGTTCAAGGGCGGGCCGGGCTCCCGCGGCTGGTAGCCCGCCCGGGGTCGGGTCCCGGGGATCAGGCCCCGCAGGTCGGGCCTCGCAGGTCAGGCCTCGCGGGTGAGCCCGGTGCGGGCCCCGGGCTCCGAGCCCGGCTCGGTGCCGGTCGCGTCGCGGCAGCCCGCGACCAGGTCGCAGCCGGCGCAGACCCCGCCGCAGCTCGGGGCCGCGGCCTGCGCGGCGATCGCCGCCGCCGCGGCCCGCGCCCCGACTGCGCCACCGAGACCGGCGAGCACGACCGTCCCGACCAGCGCGATCGCACCCAGCACCCACGGGGCGGCGCCGGTCCGGTCCAGGAACAGCAGCACCGTCCCGCCGACCAGGGCGATAGCCCCCGCGGCCCCGACCGGCGGCGCGGCCACCCGGTTGGCGATCGCGAACGCGTCGGCGGTCCGCAGGCTGTCCGCGGTGCGGACGCCGACGAAGCGGTTGCGCGGCAGCCGGCCGGTCGCCCCCAGCACGGCGAGGACGACGAGGACCACCCCGGCCAGCAGGAGCAGGGCGGCGAGGAGCAGGCGGAGCGTCGTGGGCACGTGACCAGGGTAGAACCCGGGGGAACGGGGATGCCCGCCCCGGCTACCCTGGTCACATGTGCACGGCCCGCCGACTTCCCGGCGCGGCGTCGTAGCCACAACACGGCGCCGCGACGGCCCCTCCTGCGTGATGCGCCCTCCTGCGTGATGCGCACGAGGGGCCGCGACGTGTTCCGGGCCCCGAGTCGGGCCGTCACGACAGGCATCCCCGAGGTGAGACGGACATGAGCACCGAGACCACGACCGCGTCCGAGCAGCGCGCGGACCGACCGGCGTACCGCTACGACGCCGAGATGGCCGCCCGGATCGAGCGGAAGTGGCAGGACTTCTGGGAGACCGAGCAGACCTTCCACGCCCCCGACCCGGGGCAGCCCGGCTCGGAGAAGCCGAAGGTCTACCTGATGGACATGTTCCCCTACCCCTCCGGGGCGGGGCTGCACGTCGGGCACCCGCTGGGCTTCATCGGCACCGACGTGCTGGGCCGCTACCTGCGGATGAACGGCCACAACGTGCTGCACCCGATGGGCTTCGACGCCTTCGGGCTGCCCGCCGAGCAGTACGCCGTCCAGACCGGGACGCACCCGCGGACGACGACCGAGGCCAACATCGCCCGCTACCGGCAGCAGCTGCGCCAGCTGGGCCTGGGCCACGACCCGCGCCGCTCGGTGTCCACCACCGACATCGGGTTCTACCGCTGGACCCAGTGGATCTTCCGCGAGATCTTCGAGTCCTGGTACGACGCCGCGGCCGACCGCGCCCGTCCGATCACCGAGCTGCGCGCCTCCTTCGAGGACGGCAGTCGCGCCACTCCGGACGGCCGTCCGTGGGCGGAGCTGTCCGAGGGTGAGCGGCGCGCGGTGGTCGACGGCCACCGGCTGGCCTACATCTCCGAGGCCCCGGTCAACTGGTGCCCCGGCCTGGGCACCGTGCTGGCGAACGAGGAGGTCACCCCCGAGGGACGCTCCGAGCGCGGCAATTTCCCCGTCTTCCGCCGCAACCTGAAGCAGTGGATGATGCGGATCACCGCCTACGCCGACCGGCTGGCCGACGACCTGGACCGGGTCGACTGGCCGGAGTCGGTCAAGGCGATGCAGCGCAACTGGATCGGCCGCTCCGAGGGCGCCAGGGTCCGGTTCCCGGTGCAGTCCGGCGCCGACGCGATCGAGGTCTTCACGACCCGCCCGGACACCCTGTTCGGCGCCACCTACATGGTGCTCGCGCCCGAGCACCCGCTGGTGTCCTCCCTGGCCCCCGGGCAGTGGCCCGACGGCACCGACCCGCGCTGGACCGGTGGCGCCGCGACGCCCGCCGAGGCCGTCGCCGCGTACCGCGCCGAGGCCGCCCGCAAGTCGGAGCTGGACCGGCAGGAGAACAAGGAGAAGACCGGCGTCTTCACCGGCGCGTACGCGACCAACCCGGTCACCGGCTCCCCGGTGCCGGTGTTCGTCGCCGACTACGTGCTGATGGGCTACGGCACCGGCGCGATCATGGCGGTGCCCGCCGAGGACACCCGCGACTGGGACTTCGCGGCCGCGTTCGGGCTGCCGCACGTGCGCACGGTGCAGCCGCCGTCGGACTGGGACGGCGGCGCGTACACCGGCGACGGCCCGACCATCAACTCCGCGAACGACGAGATCAGCCTGGACGGGCTGGGCGTCGACGAGGCCAAGCGCACGATCATCGACTGGCTGGCCGCGAAGGGCGCCGGCGAGGGCGTCGTGCAGTACAAGCTGCGCGACTGGCTGTTCTCCCGGCAGCGCTACTGGGGCGAGCCGTTCCCGGTCGTCTGGGACGAGCACGGCCCGATCGCGCTGCCCGAGGACCAGCTGCCCGTCGTCCTGCCCGACGTCGACGACTACTCGCCCAAGACCTACGCCCCGGACGACGCGAACTCCGAGCCGGAGCCGCCGCTGTCCCGGGCGCACGAGTGGGTGGCCGTCGAGCTGGACCTGGGTGACGGCCCGAAGCAGTACCGCCGCGAGACCAACACGATGCCGCAGTGGGCCGGGTCGTGCTGGTACTACCTGCGCTACCTGGACCCGGAGAACACCGAGCGGTTCGTCTCCGCCGAGGCCGAGAAGTACTGGATCGGCAAGGACGCGGCCCGGTCGGTCGCCGACCCGGGCGGTGTCGACCTGTACGTCGGCGGTGTCGAGCACGCCGTGCTGCACCTGCTGTACTCGCGGTTCTGGCACAAGGTCCTGTTCGACCTGGGCCACGTGAGCAGCGAGGAGCCGTTCCGGAAGCTGTTCAACCAGGGCTACATCCAGGCCTGGGCCTACACCGACGCCCGCGGGACCTACGTGCCCGCGGAGGAGGTCGTCGAGGTCGTCGGCGAGGACGGCACGAGCGCCGGTTTCACGTGGAACGGGCAGCCCGTCACCCGGGAGTACGGGAAGATGGGCAAGTCGCTGAAGAACGTCGTGACGCCCGACGACATGTGCGACCGCTACGGCGCGGACACCTTCCGGCTGTACGAGATGTACACCGGCCCGATGGACGCCTCGCGGCCGTGGTCGACGCGGGACGTGGTCGGCCCGCAGCGGTTCCTGCAGCGGGTGTGGCGCAACCTGGTCGACGAGGGCACCGGAGCGGTGACCGTCGTCGAGGACGCGCCGTCGGAGGAGATCCTGCGGTCGCTGCACAAGGCGATCGCCGGTGTGCGCGAGGACTTCCCGGCGCTGCACTACAACACCGCCGCCGCGAAGCTGATCGAGCTGAACAACGCGCTGACCAAGCGCGGGGCGCCGGTGGAGCGCGAGGTCGCGGAGGCGCTGGTGCTGATGCTGGCGCCGCTGGCCCCGCACATCGCCGAGGAGCTGTGGCAGAAGCTCGGTCACGAGGACACGCTGACCTACGCGTCGTTCCCGGTCGCCGACGAGCGCTACCTGGTGGCGGACACCGTCGAGTACCCGATCCAGGTCAACGGCAAGGTCCGCTCGCGGGTCACCGTCGCCGCCGACGCCGGCCAGGACGAGATCCGGGCGGCCGCGCTGGCCGACGAGAAGGTCGTCACCGCGCTGGACGGGGCCGAGCCGAAGAAGGTCATCGTCGTGCCGGGGCGCCTGGTCAACGTCGTCCGGTAGGGAACGCAGGCGACCTCCTGCCCGTTGAGCGGGCAGGAGGTCCGTCATGAGCGCAGTCCTGACCCTGATCGTCGTCCTGGCCGTCGTCGCGGCCGTCGTCTGGCTGGTGCGGCGGCACAACGCGGACAAGGCCGCCGCTCTGGCCGACGCCCAGGCCGAGTCCCGGCGCTGGGTGGAACGCCTCGGCGGCCAGGTCCTGGCCCTGACCGGGACCGACGACCCGAGCCGTCAGGCGCTGGCCGACGCCGCCGAGCGCTACACCGCCGCGGGCTCGCAGATGGAGCAGGCGCGCACGGCCGCGCAGTGCCGGCAGGTCACCGAGACCGCCTACGAGGGTCTCTACTACGTCCGCGCCGCCCGCACGGCGATGGCCATGGACCCCGGGCCCGAGCTGCCGCCGCTGCCGGGCCAGTCCCGCGCCGGTGAGGTCACCGAGGACCGCGAGGTCGAGGTGGAGGGCCGCAGCCTGGGCGCGTCGCCGCGGCCGACCGACCGGAACAGCCACTACTACCCCGGCGGGACCGTCGCCGGGCGTCCGGTGCCGCGCGGCTGGTACTCCGAGCCGTGGTGGAAGCCCGCACTCGTCGCCGGGGCCTGGGGTGTCGGTTCGGCGCTGCTGTTCACCTCGCTGTTCAGCGGGATGGCCGGCGCCGACCCGGCCGCCTACGCCGACGGGTTCGCCGACGGCGCCGCCCTCGACGACCCGGGCTTCGACGGCGGTGCCGACGGCGGCTTCGACGGCGCCGACCAGGGCGGCTTCGACGGCGGGGGCCTGTTCGACAACGACTCCGACTTCGGCGGGGACTTCTTCTGACCCGCGCGCTGTAACGGCCGGCCCCCGGGCGGCATCCCCTCGTCCGAGCGACCAGCCCGTGGTCGCACGGCGAGAGGGGCCACGTCATGACGTACTACCTGCAGGCGATGCGCGGGTTCTCCGACTTCCGGGGGCGCGCCCGGCGGGCCGAGTACTGGATGTTCGCCCTGGTCTACCTGGGGATCTACCTCGTTGCCGGGACCCTGGACGTGGTCCTGGGGACGACGCAGCTGCTCGGCGCCCCGGTGCTGGCGACCGTGGTCGCACTCGTCCACCTGGTGCCCGCGATCGCGCTCCTGGTGCGGCGGCTGCACGACACCGGCCGCAGCGGGTGGTGGTACTTCATCGGCCTCGTCCCGCTGGTCGGGGTGGTGCTGCTGATCGTGTGGCTGGCGGCCGACGGCGAGCACCGTCAGAACGCCTGGGGTGACGACCCGAAGCGCGCCGAGCGTGCTCCCGCGCAGTTCGTCGCGCCGCAGGCCGGGCCGTACGGGGTCCCGCCGCAGTTCCGCTGAGGCAGCGGGCCGGACCCGGCCGGTCAGGCGCGGGACCCGCGCCGGACCGGCTTCTCCGGCCGCCGGGTCGCCCCGTTCCCCGGGTCCGGCGGCCCGGACAGGGCCGGCTCGGCGAGCCAGGCCTCCACGGCGTCGAGCACGAACGCGGCGTCGTCGAGGGCCGCCCGCGCCTCCGCCGCCGGAGCGGTCACGTCCGAGTGGTCGGCCAGCGCCCGCCGGTTGTAGAGCGACCGCAGCAGCCGCCCGGCCCGCGGGTCCAGCGACCGTTCCCGCACCACCCGGCGCACGAACGCGCTGACCACCTCGGAGTGCTCGGCGCGGGTCTCCCCCAGCACCAGCAGCGCGGTCTCGGCGGCCCGGAACGCGGCGTGGAACGCGCGGGAGACCGCGGCGTCGCCGAAGCCGTTCTCGGCCAGCACCCGGGCCCCGCCCAGCTCGACCCGGGCCCGCGCGATCCCGCCGTGCACCCGCCGGGTCACCGGACCCGCACCGCCTCGGCGCGGGCACGCACGACCGTCGGGTCGGCGGCGCGGACGAGCTCGCCCTGGCCGACCGGCAGCACGCTGATCGTCAGCCCGGTCCGCCGGGTGTGCTGCCACAGCACGTCGTCCATCGCGCGTACCTCCTCCCAGGGCAGAATCGGGAACCCGTCGTCGTCGAGCACCACGAGCAGGTCGATCGCGGACTCGACCGAGCCCTCCCCGCTGGCCCAGGACCCGAACAGCAGCACCTGGCGCAGCCGGGGGCCGTAGAGCAGGGCCAGGTCGTCGGCGACGGCGGCGGGCACGTCGTCGTTGGACGGGTCCGGGTCGGGGTGGCGTGCCCGGAGCCGCTCGCCGTCGTCGGCGCCGATCAGGCCGGCCGCGACCAGCCAGTCCGCCGCGCGCCGGCGGGAACGGGCGTCGCGGAAGCGGTACCACTGGTCGCGGACCTCGGGGAACTCGAACAACGTGTTCTTGAACCGGCGGAACGCGCCCCGGCCGTCGATCGCGCGGTCCAGCAGCGCCGCGGCCCGGCGGTGCTGCACGCCCGCGGTGAAGTCGGACATGTCCCGGTAGGACTCCCGGCTGGTCACCGGCCGGATCTCCACCCAGTCCGGACCGGGCCGGTCGTCGCCGGACACGCCGTGCACCTCGGCGTCGGCCGGGTCGAGGTACCAGGTGACCTCCGGCGTGCGGTCCTCGAGCGCGTCCGCGAGCGCGGACAGGTCGAGGCGGGCGGGGTCGAGCACGGGGCGACTCTATGCCCGGTCCGGTGCGCGTGGCAGCCGCCGCGGGACCCTCAGTCGTCCTCCTTCTCCCCGGAGCCGAAGAAGAAGTGCGCCACGAGGACCGCCCCCCAGATCCCGATCGGGAAGATCGGCCAGAAGAACGGGAGGCCCTCCCCGTCGGATGACGAGGCGAACGCGGTGACCACCCAGATGCCGGTCAGGATGACCGAGGTGCCGGCCCACGAGCGCCACTCGGTGAGGTGCTCACGCCTCGCCTCGGCCTTCTCCACCTGCGCCGTCTCGGCACGCACCGACGGCAACGTCGTGCGTTCCACCGCGGGCAGGTCGGTGACCAGCCGGGCGAGGTCCGCGCGGACGGTCGCCGCGTAGGCCTGCTGCAACCGCTCGTCGTACTCGGTCAGTGACAGCCGGCCCTCGTCGTGCGCCAGCTTCAGCCGTTCCGCGGTCTCGCTGCGGTCGGCGTCCGACACCCGCATCACGGACCGCTCGTCGTCCCTGGACTCCCCCATGCCCGTCGAGCGTAGCGACAGGACGGGCCAGCGGGGTCTGTCGTTCGGACGATCCCCGCCCCCGGGACGGGGCCGGACGGGTGGCGACGGCGACGCCGACGAGGCACAGCAGACCGCCGGCGAGCGCGGCCGGTGCGGGTACCTCCCCGAGCAGCGCCCAGGACAGCCCGACCACCAGCGGCGGGATCGCGTACGTGGTGGCGGCCAGCCGGCCCGCGGTCGTGCGGGTCAGGGCGTACCCCCAGGTCAGGAACGCGACACCGGTCGGGAACACCCCCAGGTAGACGACGCCGGCGACGGCCGTCGGCGGCGCGGTGGCGAGCTCGGCGACCAGCGACGGCAGGAACGGCAGCAGCGCGACGGCCCCGGCGACGGCGCCCGTCCAGGTCATCGTCAGGGCGTCGACCCGGGGCAGCAGCCGCTTCTGTGCGACGGCCGCGCCCGCGTAGACCAGTGCGGCGAGCAGCCCCAGCAGCACCCCGGACAGGTCGGCGCCCCCGGCGGAGGAGGCCGCCGCGATCAGGGCCACCCCGGCGAACGCCACGCCCATCCCGGCCAGCAGCCGCGCGGGGAAGCCCTCCCCGAGCAGCAACCCGGCCAGGACGGCGACGACCACCGGCGCCACGTTCACCAGCAGCGCGGTGGTGCCGGCGTCGAGGTGCCGCTCGGCCGCGTTGAGCGCGAGGTTGTAGACGCCGAACCAGGCCGCACCCCAGATCGCCACCGCCGCCAGCAGGCGTCCGCGCGGTGCCGGCGGGGCCGGGGCGCGTCGCCGTGCCCGCACCACGGTGAGGATCGCGGTCAGGGTGAGCGCCCCGACCAGCATCCGGCCCGCGGCGAGCGCGCCCGGGGACAGGTCGTGCCCGACGGCACGGATCCCGACGAAGGCCGACGCCCACAACACCACGGTGACCGACGCGGCGAGCGCCGGGAGAGCACGGGTCGAGCGGTTCATGGGGCCAGCCTGGCGCTCCGGACACTTCAGCACCAGCGATGATTCCTTCTCCTGGATTCAGTGCCGCTGTACTGTCGAGCCGTGCTCGACACCCACCGCCTGCGCGTGTTCCGGTCCGTCGTCGCCAGCGGCTCGGTCCAGGCCGCGGCCGCGAACCTGGGCTACACGCCGTCGGCGGTCAGCCAGCACGTCACCACCCTCGCGCGGGAGACCGGGCTGACCCTGTTCGAACGGGCCGGGCGCGGCCTGCGGGCCACGGCGGCCGGGGTGCGGCTGGCCGAGCAGGCGGACCTGGTCCTGGCCCGGATCGGGGAGGCCGAGGCGGTCGTCGCCGACCTGCGGGCCGGGCGGACCGGCACCCTGTCGGTGGCCTACTTCGCCTCGGTGGGCTCGGCCTGGCTGCCCCGCGTGGTGCGCCGGCTGACCGGGGACTTCCCGGGCGTCCGGCTGGACCTGCGGCTGCGGGAGTGGCTGCCCGACGACCCGGCCGACCGCGCCGACGTGCAGATCGCCGTCGAACGGCCGGACTTCGCGGCCTGGCCCGGCTTCTCGGTGACCCCGCTGCTCTCCGACCCCTACGTGGCGGTCCTGCCCGCGGGGCACCCGCTCGCCGGCCGGGACGAGGTCGAGCTCGCCGAGCTGGCCTGCGAGCGCTGGGTGGACAACGACTTCGCCCGCGGCTGGTGCCGCCGCAACCTCGTCGAGGCGTGCACGGCGGCGGGGTTCCGGCCGCCGTTCCACGTCGAGGCACACGACTACCCGACCGCGCTCGCCTTCGTCGCCGCCGGGATCGGGCTCACCGTGCTGCCGCGCCTCGGGGCGGCCCACCTCCCCGCCGGGACGTGTGCGGTGCCGGTCGTGCGGCCGACCCCGGTGCGGTCGATCCTGGCCGTCGTCCGCGACGCCGTCGCCGCCGCACCGCCGGTGGAGGCGGCCCTGGCGGAGCTGCACGCCGCGGTGGCGGCGGGACCGGCCCCGGTGTGATCCCGGCGCGGGTCAGCCCTGGGGGCGGACCACGATGTCGGTGAGGTGGGCGTCGCGGGTCGCGGTCAGCGCGGCCAGGATCGCGGCACCGACCGACTCCGGGCGCAGGAACCGCGAGCCGTCGTACTCCCCGCCCTCGTGGGCGACGACCCGCTCCTGCATCGCGGTGTCCACCCGGCCCGGGTGCACGGAGGTGACCCGGATGCCGTGCCCGGACTCCTCGGCGCGCAGGGCGTCGCCGAACGCGCGCAGCGCGAACTTGCTCGCCGCGTAGGACCCCCAGCCCGCGCGGGCGGTGAGCCCGGAGCCGGAGTTGACGAGCACGACGTCGGCGCCGGTGTCGGCACCCGCCGCGCGCAGTGCGGGCAGCAGCAGCCGGGTCGCCTCGGCGACCGCGACGACGTTGACGTCGAACTGGTGGCGCCAGGTCTGCGCGGTGGTCTCCGCGACGGTGCCCAGCTCCCCGACCCCGGCCGAGTGGACCAGCGCGTCGAGCCGGTCGATGCCGTCGAGGGCCGTGGCCAGCGCGTCGTCGTCGGTGAGCTCCACCGCCACGGTGCGGACCGCGACCGGGCCCGCCTCGGTCAGCTCGCCGGCCAGGGTCTCCAGCCGCTTCTCGTCCCGGCCACCCAGGACCAGGTCGTAGCGCGGCGCGAGCAGCCGGGCGGTGGCGGCGCCGATGCCCTGGGAGGCACCGGTGATCAGGGCGAGCGGGCGGCGGGGAGCGGTCACCCGGTGAACCTACGACGACCGGCCCCGTCCTGCGCGAGGACGGGGCCGGTCGCACCGGGGAGCGTGCGCGCTCAGAGCTGAGCTTCGTTCCGCAAGCTTCTCTCAGACCCGGCGGGCCGAGTTGAACGGCATCCGGTCGATGTCGGAGATCTTCACCGGCTGGCCGCTGGTGGAGGCGTGCACGATCTGGCCACCGCCGATGTAGATGCCGACGTGGCTGACCGGGCTGTAGAAGAAGACCAGGTCACCGGGCTTCAGGTTCGACTTCGACACCGGGGTTCCCACCTGGGCCTGGGCCCGGCTGGTGCGGGGCAGGTCCTTGCCGGCCTTGGCGAAGGCGTAGCGGACCAGGCCGGAGCAGTCGAACGCGCTCGGGCCGGTGGCGCCCCAGCGGTAGGGCTTGCCGAGCTGGGCCATCGCGGTCGACATCGCGCCGCTGCGCGCGGCGGCGGCCTGCGCGGCCGGGGCCGCGGCCTGCGCCGCGGAGGAGACCGACAGCGCGGCCGGGTTCGCGCCCAGCGCCGGCAGGACGTTCGCGGCCGGGGCGACGTCACGGGTCACGGTCTCCGCGGCGGGTGCCGCGGAGGCGGCGTCCGTGGGGGCCGCGGTGGCGGCGGGGAGCACGGACAGAACTGCGGCCGCGGCGGCGGTGGTGGCCACGACGGCGACGCGGAGCGCCGGAGCGGAATGACGCTGGGGCACGGTGGGGTCCTCGGGATGTTGCACCACCGGAGGAGCGGTCGGGGCGGGACCCGTGGGCGCCGGTACGAAGGGGGAGTTCCGGTGGGACCGGACGGCACTCACGACCCGCCCGCGTCGTCGCCCGGCGGTGACCCTGCACCCCTCACCCCGGATGGGCGGTGGTCGCACAAGGCCGGACCGCACATTACGAACAGATATCGCTCGAATAAATGACGCAGAGCACATTCATTGCATGACTGCGCTCACGACGAATAACGAGAACATTCCGGATCGGTAATGTCGTCTTCCGGAACGTCTCCGGTACGGCAACGGCCCGGGGATGACCTGCACGGTCGTCCCCGGGCCGTTGTGCCGAGAAAAGGATCAGTTGTCGATCTCGCCCCGGATGAACGCCTCGACCTTGTCGCGCGCCTCGGAGTCGCGGTACTGCTCCGGCGGCGACTTCATGAAGTAGCTCGACGCCGACAGGATCGGTCCGCCGATGCCGCGGTCCTTGGCGATCTTGGCCGCCCGCACCGCGTCGATGATGATGCCCGCGGAGTTCGGGGAGTCCCAGACCTCGAGCTTGTACTCCAGGTTCAGCGGGACGTCACCGAACGCGCGGCCCTCGAGCCGGACGTAGGCCCACTTGCGGTCGTCCAGCCAGGACACGTAGTCCGACGGGCCGATGTGCACGTTGCCCTTGCCCATGTCCCGGTCCACCTGCGAGGTGACGGCCTGGGTCTTGGAGACCTTCTTGGACTCCAGCCGCTCGAGCTCCTTCATGTTCAGGAAGTCCATGTTCCCGCCCACGTTGAGCTGCATCGTGCGGTCCAGCTGCACGCCGCGGTCCTCGAACAGCTTCGCCAGCACCCGGTGGGTGATGGTCGCGCCGACCTGGGACTTGATGTCGTCGCCGACGATCGGGACGCCGGCGGCGCGGAACTTCTCCGCCCACTCCGGGTCCGAGGCGATGAAGACCGGCAGCGCGTTGACGAACGCGACGCCCGCGTCCAGCGCGGCCTGCGCGTAGAACCGGTCGGCGTCCTCGCTGCCCACCGGCAGGTAGGACACCAGCACGTCGGCCCCGGTGTCGCGCAGCACCTGCACGACGTCGACGGGCTCGCCGTCGGCCTCGGTGATGGTCTCCCGGTAGAAGCGGCCGAGACCGTCGAGGGTCGGACCGCGCTGCACGGTCACCCCGAGCGGCGGCACGTCCGCGATCTTGACCGTGTTGTTCTCGCTGGCCGAGATCGCGTCGGCGAGATCCTGACCGACCTTCTTCGCGTCGACGTCGAACGCGGCCACGAAGGTCACGTCCCGGACGTGGTACCCGCCGAAGTCGACGTGCATCAGGCCGGGGACCTGGGCCGACGGATCGGCGTCCGCGTAGTAGTGAACCCCCTGGACCAGCGACGCCGCGCAGTTGCCCACGCCGACGACCGCCACCCGAACCTGGCTCATGTCAGGCTCCTCCTGTTGTCTCGTCCTGTCGTACCCCGCCGGTCGCGGGCCGGGATGGCCCGCCGCCGGGGAAGGTCCTCTCGTCGCGGCCGTCCGCGGCGCCCTGCTCGGCCCGTTCGGTCGCGATCAGCTCGTTCAGCCAGCACACCTCGCGCTCGGAGCACTCCAGCCCGAGCCGGTGCAGCTCGCGGGTGTAGCGGTCGACCCCCTCGCAGGGCCTGCCGAGCGCGGTGCGCAGACCGTCCCGGCGTTCCTCGACGGCCCGTCTGCGGCCCTCCAGGATCCGGATCCTGGTCTCCGCCGGTGTCCGCGCGAAGAACGCCAGGTGCACGTCGAAGCTTCCGTCCTCCCACGCCTGGGGGCCGGCCTCGGCGAGCATGGCCGCGAACCGGTCCCGGCCCGCCGGGGTGATGCGGTAGACCCGCCTGCCCCGTCGCAGCCGTCCCGGAGCGCGTCCGTACTGATCACCCGCCTCGTCGGTGGTCTCGGCGATCGACCCGGCCCGGAGCAGCCGGCGCAGGGCCGGGTACAACGAGCCGTAGGAGAACGCGCGGAAGCCGCCGAGCCTGCGGCCGAGCTGCTTGCGCAGCTCGTACCCGTGCAGCGGACCGTCCTGGAGCAGGCCGAGGACCGCGAAGTCCAGCATCGCGACCTCCTCCGTGCGGACCGCCGACCGGTCATCCTATCGGTCCGATACATCGATCCGTCCCCTCCATGATCGTCATCACAGGCGGTCACGGACCGGACGAGTGCCCCGACCAGGCACGGAACGGTCGTGCCCGCAGGGGCCCGTGCGGGACGGCGATGGGTCCGCGGGTCCGTCCCGCGTACCCTGGTCGGGTGCTCAGCCCGCGACAGGTGGTGGACTACGCCCTGCAGCGCCGTGCTCTGCTGGCCGATGTCCGGGCCGGCCGGGTCGGCCGTGAGGAGGTGTGCGATGCGGGTGCCTACCTGCTCCGCGCCGCGCGCTTCCACGGCACGGCCGCCGGTCGGGCCTGTCCGGTCTGCCGGCACGACGAGCTCGCCCAGGTCTCGTGGGTGTTCGGCGAGAGCCTGCGCCACGTCTCCGGCTCGGCCCGCTCCGCGGCGGACCTCGAGCAGCTCGCGGCGCAGGTCGCCGACTTCTCCGTGCACGTCGTCGAGGTGTGCACCGAGTGCCGCTGGAATCACCTGGTCCGCTCGTTCGTCCTCGGCACCGGCCGCCCCCGCCGCGGCCGGCGGAGTGCGGGTGGCTGAGTCCGATGGCGCCCTGCCCGACGAGCACGACCACCCGGACCGCGCGCACCGCGCCGGTCCGCTGCCGGATCCCCTCCGCCCCGGGCACCCCCGGCCCGGGCCACTGCGGATCCGGTCCACCGCATCCCACGGAGCCGCCCGGTGAACGACGAGCGTGACCCCCGGCGCACCCCGCCGCCGCCCCCGCCCCCCGGTCCTCCGCGGTCCCGTCCCCCGATGCCCCCGCCGGCACCCCGACCGGGCGTGGGCCCCCGTCCCCCGATGCCCCCGCCCCCCGGTCGTCCACCGGTGGGCGGCCGTCCCGCACCCGCGGGGCCGCCGCCGCGCCCGGTCCCCCAGTCCCCTCCGCCGCTGCTGACCCACGACGACTCCGGGGTCGGCCACTTCGACCCCGTCGTCCGGCCCGCCCAGGCCGGTCCGCGCACGGCCGCCCCGCAGCGCACCGGCCGTCCGCCGGCCCGCGGTGCCGCGGCGGCCGCGGCGGCACCGGCCACGGCCGCCCGTCGTGGCGGCGGTGGCGGCCGCCCGCCCGGCCCGCCCGGTCGTCCCGACGGTCGCGGTCCCGGGGACGGCGGTGACGGGCGGAAGAAGCCCGGCCGTCGTCGCCGGCTCCGGCGCTGGGTGATCGGGCTCGCCGCGTTCGCGGTGATCGGCCCGCTGGTCGCGTTCGCGATCGGCTGGCTGGTGTTCCCGGTCCCCAAGGCCGACGACATCGCCGTCACCCAGGTCGCGACCTTCACCTACACCGACGGCGCCCCGCTGGCGACCGTCCGGCCGGACAACGTCAACCGGACCAGCGTCGACCTGTCCCAGGTGCCGGTGCCGGTCCAGCAGGCCGTGCTGTCCGCCGAGGACCGCACGTTCTTCTCCAACCCCGGCTTCGACATCACCGGCATCGCGCGGGCGGTGATCAACCAGCTGTCCGGCGGGATCGGCGGCGGCTCGACGATCACCCAGCAGTACATCAAGGTGACCACCGGCAACGACCAGTACTCGCTGTTCCGCAAGTTCCGCGAGGTCGTGCTGGCCGCGAAGATGTCCAAGGAGATGACCAAGGAGCAGATCCTCGGCAACTACCTGAACGCGATCTACCTGGGTCGCGGCGCCTACGGCATCCAGGCCGCCAGCCAGGCGTACTTCGGGAAGAACGTCCAGGACCTGAACGCCTCCGAGGGCGCGATGATCGCCGGGCTGATCCAGTCGCCGTCGCGCTGGGACCCGGCGAAGAACCTCGAGATGTCCCAGCAGCGGTGGAACTTCGTGCTCGACGGCATGGTCGCCCAGGGCTGGATGACCCAGGCCGACCGGGCGCAGCAGAAGTTCCCGCAGTGGCGCGAGGCCTCCGCGGCCGAGGGCGGCGGCATCCCCGGCGACGACAAGGGCCACATCTACAACGCGGCCCGCGCCGAGCTGGAGAAGCTCGGGATCTCCGAGACCGAGATCAACACCCAGGGTCTGACGGTCACCACGACGATCGACCCGAAGGCCCAGGAGGACGCGGCGACGGCCGTCCAGAAGGTCATGGACGGCCAGCCCGGCAACCTGCGGTCCTCGCTGGTGTCGGTGAACCCGAAGACCGGCGCGATCATTGCCTACTTCGGCGGGGAGAACGGCGTCGGCCTCGACTACGCCTCGGTGCTCAAGCAGCCCGGCTCGTCGTTCAAGCCGTTCGTGCTCGCGGCGGCGCTGCAGGCGAACCCGCCGGTCGGCCTCGGCACGATCTACGACGGCTCCTCCCCCCAGGAGCTCGCCGGCACCACGGTCACCAACTCCGAGGGCGTGAGCTGCGGCCAGTGCTCGGTGAAGGAGGCCATGACCAAGTCGATCAACACGGTCTTCTACCGGATGGGCCTCGACGTCGGCCCGCAGCGGGTCGCCGACGCCGCGCACCAGGCCGGCATCCCCGCCGACCTGCTGCCGAACCCCACCGGCGGCATCTCGCTGGGTGACCGCGAGGTCCACCCCGAGGACATGGCCGCCGCCTACGGCACGTTCGCGGCCGACGGCATGAAGCGCGACCCGTTCCTGATCGCGAAGGTCACCGCCAGCGACGGCCGGGTCATCTACGACCGCGGCAGCACCGACAACGGCCAGCAGGTCATGCCGGCCGAGGTCGCCCGCAACGTCACCGAGTCCATGACCGACGTCGCGAGCTCCTCGCGGATCGGGCTGGACGGGCGTCCGGTCGCCGCGAAGACCGGCACCGTGCAGAGCAGCGTCCAGGGCCAGAACAACGACGCCTGGACTGTCGGCTACACCCCGTCGGTGTCCACCGCGGTGTGGGTCGGCACCGACGACAACACCCCGATCAAGAACTCCGCGGGCCGCCCGGTCTACGGGCGGATGCTGCCCGGCTCGATCTGGCAGTCGTTCATGAACGACGTGCTGCAGGGGACGCCGGTGGAGCAGTTCTCCGACTTCGAGCCGATCGGCCAGGCCCCGGCCCGGGCCGTCTCGAACGACTCGGGGCAGGGCGACGACCAGCAGCCGACCACCACCCAGGAGCCCGGCGACAGCCGCGACAACGGCGACCGCGGGGACCGGGGCGACCGCGGGAACCGCGGCGACCGGGGTGACTCCTCGGGCGACGGCTCCGGTGACGGATCCGGCGACGGCAGCAGCGGCGACCCCGGCAACGACGGCAACAGTGACGGTCCGCCCGGCTCCGACGCGGGCCGGGACCGTCCGGGCCGCGGGGGCGACAACTGACCGCAGGCGGCCGGCCCGGAGCCGCACCGCCCGCCCCCCGCGACGCGCCGGGGGCGGGTGTCCGGGACCGGGAGATCCCGACCTGGACCGAGCCGCTGGCGCGCGCCGCCAGCCGGGTCGTCGGCGGCCCGCTGGGCCGGCACGCACTCGTCGGACGGTCGCGCTGGTGGACCCCGCTGCGGGTGGTGCTGCTGCTCGCCGTCGTCGTGCTGGCGCTGGGCTGGCTGGGCAAGGCGGCCTGCCTGCAGCAGTACCGCACCCCCGACGGTGCGCTCGCGCTGGACTGGCGCAACGACCGTCAGTACGTCGCGATGTGCTACTCCGACACCGTCCCGCTCTACGGGCTGGAAGGTCTCGCCGACGACGCCGTCCCCTACCGCGACGCCTGGTTCGAGACCGCCGCCGACGGCTCCCGCACCGCCCGGTACATGGAGTACCCGGTGGTCACCGGGATGTTCCAGTACCTCAACGCGCAGCTGACCGACGGCTGGCAGTGGCTGGCCGAGCGGCTGCCGCTGCCGACCGCGCTCGACGTCGTCGTCTACTTCGACGTCACCGCGATCTGGCTGGCCATGGCCTGGCTGGTGGTGGTGTGGGCGGTGCTGATGCTCCGCCCGGAACGTCCGTGGGACGCCGCGCTGGTCGCGCTGTCCCCGCTGGTGGCGGTGCACGCGTTCACCAACTTCGACACGCTCACCGTCGCGCTCGCGACCGGGGCGCTGCTCGCGCTGCGCCGAGACCGTCCGGTCTGGGCCGGGGTGCTGCTCGGGATCGGCGGCGCGGCGAAGCTCTACCCGCTGCTGTTCCTGCTGCCGGTGCTGCTCGTCGGCTGGCGACGCCGCGCCGACGGCGGCCTCCCGCGAGCCGCGTGGACGATCGGCGCCGCGGTCCTCGCCTGGCTGGCGGTGAACCTCCCGGTCGCGCTGGCCTGGCCGCGCGGCTGGGTCGAGTTCTTCCTGCTCAACCGCACGCGCCCGGCCGACCCGGACTCGATCTGGTACTCGCTGTACTGGTTCACCGGCTGGTCCGGCTTCGACGGCCCGCTCGGCGACGGGCAGTCCCCCACCGTGCTCAACACCGTCACCGCGGTGCTCATGGTGCTGGCGTTCGCCGCGATCGCCTGGCTCGCGCTGCGCGCGCAGCGCCCGCCCGCGGTCGCCGAGCTGGCCTTCCTGACGGTCTCGGCGTTCCTGCTGGTCAACAAGGTGTGGAGCCCGCAGTACTCGCTGTGGCTGGTCCCGCTCGCGGTGCTCGCCCTGCCACGCTGGCGGCTGCTGCTGGCGTGGATGGTCGTCGACGCGCTGGTCTGGGTGCCGCGGATGTTCCAGTACCTGGGTGTCGCGAACAAGGGACTGCCGCCGGAGCCGTTCCTGGTGACCGTGCTGGTCCGCGACGCCGTGGTGGTCGCGCTGTGCGTGCTCGTCGTCCGGCAGATCCTGCGGCCCGGCACCGACCCCGGCCGGGACCCGGAGCCCGTGTGGCCGGTCGGCCCGCGGGTCTCCCGGTCCCGCGTTCCCGCCGTGCCCGCCGCTGCGGCGTCCGCCGTGGCGGTTCCCGCACGGGGCGGGCGGCGTCGGCGAGGGGACGGCGGCGGTTCCGGCGCCACCGGTTCCGTCGGGGCGTCCCGGCCCGGTGGCGCGACTCGGGCCGGCGGGATGTCTCCGTCCGGTGGTGCGGCAGGTTCCGCGGGCTCCGGCCGCTCCGGCCGCGCGGCGGCACCCGAGCCGTGGCCGTCCCGGGCGGCCCGCCCCCGGCGCGACCCCGCGGACTGAACCGCGGCTGCTCCTCGCGTCGCCGCACCCGTTGTGCGGTGGCCGCGCCCCGGCGGTTGTTGCTCCCTCGCGGTCGCCGCACGCCGGCGGTTGCTGCCCCCGGCGGTCGCCGCACCCCCGCGGTCGCCCCCCGCGGTCGCCGCACCCGGTCGCGGTCGCCGCGCCCCTCGCGGTCGGAGCCCGCCGCGGTCGCCGTCCCCCGGCGGTCGTCGCACCCCGGGTGACGTTGTCGCGCCCCTCGTGCGGCCGCCGCACCCTCTGCGGCGGGTGCGACGACCTCGTCCGGGGTGCGACGGCAGGCGTCGTGGTCGTCCCGGGCGGCGCGCACCGGGGCCTGTGCGGCGCGCACCGGCGCGACGGCGGCGTGCCGCCTACCGCCCGTGCCGCCTACCGCCCGTGCCGCCTACCGCCCGTGCCGCCTACCGCCCGTGCCTCTCGCCGCCCGTGCCGTCGGGCGCCGACCGTAGGGCCGGGCGCCGACCGCGTGCGCCGGGTGCCGGGCGCCGCACAGGGTGTGGTGGCGCCGCACAGGGTGTGACGTGTGCGGCGGCGACGGAACCTGTGCGGCGCCCGGGCGGGTGCGACGATCGGTGCATGGCCGACGACGTGGTGGTCCCGGAACCGGTGCAGCGCCAGCTGCGGGAGCGTGTCGAGGCGGCGCTGACGACGCTCCCCCCGGCCGAGCGCCGGGCCGCGTCGGAGGCGGATCGGGCGGGGAAGCGGGCCGCCGCCGTCACGCTGACGCTGCTGCCGGTCCCCGGTGCCACCGGCGACGGCCGTCTCGCCGACGAGGTCGCGTTCGTCCTGACCCGGCGCGCCCGGTCGCTGCGGGCGCACTCCGGGCAGTGGGCCCTCCCGGGCGGGCGGCTCGACCCGGGGGAGACCGCCGAGCAGGCGGGGCGCCGCGAGGTGTCCGAGGAGATTGGGCTCGAGCTCGGCCCGGACCGCGTGCTCGGCCTGCTCGACGACTACCCGACCCGCTCCGGCTACGTCATCACCCCGGTCGTGCTGTGGGCCGGCGGCGCGGGCGAGCCGACGCCCAACCCGGACGAGGTCGCCGAGCTGCACCGTCCGCCGCTGGCCGAGATCGACCACGAGCCCCGGTTCCTCACGATCCCCGAGTCCGACGCCCCGGTGATCCAGGTGCCGCTGTTCGACCGCTACGTCCACGCCCCCACCGGCGCGGTGCTCCACCAGTTCCGCGAGGTCGTCCTGCACGGTCGTGCGACGCGGGTCGCGCACCTGGAGCAGCCGGTGTTCGCCTGGCGCTGAGGAACCCGACCGACGTCCCGGGGCGCGGCCGGGCGGTGCCCGTCGCCGGTCGGGACGGCGCGGTCACCCACGGCGGGCCCGGCGTCGCCGAGCGGCCGGCCGACCTCGGCGGTGCCACGGACGGGGCGCTCCCGTTCCGCTGCTCGGGCCGATCCGGGCGGCCCGCTCACCGCCAGGGTCCTACCGCCTGAGCCCGCCTCAGGTGTGCTCCCGCAGGAACGCGATGTCGCGGGCCTGCCCCTCGGCCGGGGTCTCCACCACGACCGGCGCCCCCGCCGCCGCGACGACGGCGGCCAGCTCGTCCGGCGGGATCGTCCCGTCGTCGATGTTGGCGTGCCGGTCGCGGGCGGAGTCGAACGCGTCGCGCGAGTTGTTCAGGTGGATCAGGTCGATCCGCCCGGTGATCCCCCGGACCCGCTCGACGATCCCGGCCAGCTCCTCGCCGCCGGCGAAGGCGTGGCAGGTGTCCAGGCAGAACCCGACGCCGAACTCGCCCACCGCGTCCCACAGCCGGCCCAGTGCGTCGAACCGGCGGGCCATGGCGTTGTCCCCGCCCGCGGTGTTCTCGATCAGGACGGGCATGTCGAAGCCGTGCTCCCCGGCCTGGCGCTCGACGAACTTGCGCCAGTTGTCGATCCCGACGGCCGGGTCGTCGTCCTTCGTGACGTGCCCGCCGTGCACGACCAGGCCGAACGCGCCGACCTCGGCGGCCCCGGCCAGGTGCTGCTGCACGATCTTGCGGCTGGGGATGCGGATCCGGTTGTTCGTGGACGCGACGTTCGCGGTGTAGGGCGCGTGCACCACCACCGCGACGTCCGACGCGGCCAGCTCCGCCGCCCGTGGGTGCGGCGGCGGCTTCTTCCAGCCCTGCGGGTCGGACAGGAACAGCTGGATCACCTCGGCGCCGACCTCGGCGGCCGCGGCCAGGGGGTCCTCGGCGTCGCGGACGTGTGCTCCGATCTGCATACGGGCACGGTAGCGAGGACCCCCGACAGCCGTCGGCCGCCGGTCAGGCGTCGGCGATCGAGAAGTTCACCAGGCCGCCCTCCACCGAGGTCACGGTCACCCGGGCCGGCAGCTGCTCGCCGCCGACGGTAAGGGTGCAGGTCTGCACGGCGCCGGGGCGCGGGGCCAGCTCGCCGTCGCAGGTCGTGGTCTCGACCGGCCGGCCCATGGACGCGGTGACCTGCTCACCGACGGTCCTCGCCAGCACCTCCGGCGACACCTGCCGGGCCTCGGTGGTGATGTCGAAGTTTGACCGTGCCGCCGTCGACGGCGCTGACCGCGGCCACGGCGTCGACCGGCTGGCCGCCGGTCGTGAACTCGCAGCGCAGGGTCCGTCCGACCTCGGCGGCCAGGTCGGCCGGGCAGGTCACGGTGCCGGCGTCGATCGCCACGCCCTGCCCGCCCAGCTGGGTCGCGATGGTGGAGGCGACCTGGTCGCGCGGCACCGACGAGGAGCAGCCCGCCGCCGCCAGCAGCCCCGCGGCCGCCACGAGCGCGGCGAGGGCCCGCGGCGCGCTCACGCCGCACCGCCGGTCAGCAGCGCCCGCCAGGACTTCCCCGCGGTGCGCCCGGTGGCGATGTCGTGCACCGCCCGGCTCGCGACGAACGCCTCGCCCACGGCGGTGTCGAACAGGGCCGCGGTCGCGGTGTCGGCGCCGTTCGGGCGGACCAGCGTGATCCGCCGCAGCTGCCCGGCGACGGTGGCGCGGAAGCCCCCGCCGAACTCGTACCAGGGGAAACGGACGTCGGTGACGGCGTCGAGCGGCTCGTCGAAGACGGGGCCGGTGTCGGCGACGAACGACAGCCGTCCGTCGGCCAGGACCAGGATCCCCGGTGTGTTCATGAGCCCGGACAGGATCCAGGCGTGGCTGCGGAAGTGGGTGGTGCCAGACACGAGCTCTCCCCCGTGGTCGTCGGCGCCCGCGGACCGGGCACCCGTACGACGACCGGCGTCTCCGCGGGCACGGCCCGAACCCATCCCAGCGATCTGGGGAACCGCGTACCCGCAGGTCGGGGCCGGAACGGCCGTTGCTAGGCTGTACCGGCATCCCCGCAGCTCCCGCGCATCCGCCGGAAACTGTCGGGGTGCACTGAGAACCTCCTGTCACGGCCGTCCGGGCCGTGACCGTTTCGAGTCCATAGGAGGTGAGTGGTTCTCATGCGTCATTACGAGGTCATGGTCATCCTCGACGGCGGCCTGGACGAGCGCACTGTGCAGCCGTCCCTGGAGCAGTTCCTCACCGTCGTGAAGAACGACGGCGGATCGGTCGAGAAGATCGAGGTCTGGGGCAAGCGCCGCCTGGCCTACGAGATCAAGAAGCAGGGCGAGGCCATCTACGCGGTCCTCGACATCACCGCTGAGCCGGCCACCGTCACCGAGCTGGACCGCCAGCTGGGTCTGAACGAGTCCGTGCTGCGCACCAAGGTCCTGCGCAAGGACGTCACCCGCACGCCGGCGCCCGCCGCCGGCTGATTGGAGCCGTCATGGCCGGCGAGACCGTCATCACCGTCGTGGGCAACCTGACGGCGGATCCCGAGCTGCGGTTCACCCCGTCCGGCGCCGCGGTCGCCAACTTCACCGTGGCGTCCACCCCGCGCACCTTCGACCGCCAGTCCGGCGAGTGGAAGGACGGCGAGGCGCTCTTCCTGCGCTGCAACATCTGGCGCCAGGCGGCGGAGAACGTCGCCGAGTCCTTGACCCGCGGCGCGCGCGTCGTGGTCCAGGGTCGTCTGCGCCAGCGGTCGTTCGAGACCAAGGAAGGCGAGAAGCGCACCGTCGTGGAGATGGAGGTCGACGAGGTCGGCCCGTCCCTGCGCTACGCGACCGCCAAGGTCAACAAGGTCAACCGGGGCGGAGGCTCCGGTGGCTTCGGTGGCGGCGGCGGTGGCTACGACGGTGGCGGCGGCGGTGGCGCCCGACAGGGCGGCGGTTCCGGCGGTGGAGGCAACTCCGGCGGCGGCTATGACGACCCCTGGGGTTCGGCCCCGCCCGCGGGCAGTGGCGCCGCGTCCGACGACGAGCCCCCCTTCTGATCCACGTACCTCTCCGCCCGTGACGGGCGGAGGACGATCTCCAGGAGCACCACCATGGCCAAGGCCATCGTGCGCAAGCCGAAGAAGAAGGTCTGCGCTTTCTGCAAGGACAAGGCCCAGCTGATCGACTACAAGGACACCGGTCTGCTGCGGAAGTTCATCTCCGACCGCGGCAAGATCCGTGCCCGTCGGGTCACCGGCAACTGCCGGCAGCACCAGCGGGACGTCGCCGTCGCGGTGAAGAACTCCCGTGAGGTCGCCCTGCTGCCGTACACCTCGACCGCTCGCTGAGGAAGGGGAGACACATGAAGCTCATCCTCAACGCCGACGTCCCGAACCTGGGTGCCCCGGGTGACATCGTCGAGGTCAAGGACGGCTACGGCCGCAACTACCTGCTCCCGCGCAAGCTCGCGGTCGTCGCCACCCGTGGCGCCGAGAAGCAGGTGGAGCAGATCCGCCGGGCCCAGAAGACCCGCGAGATCCGCGACCTGGGCCACGCCCAGCAGGTCGACTCGCAGCTGCGCAACATCAACGTGACCGTCCCGGCCAAGGCCGGCGACACCGGCCGTCTGTTCGGCTCGATCACGCCGGCCCAGGTCGTCGACGCCGTCAAGGCGGCCGGCGGCCCGCTGCTGGACAAGCGCAGCATCGACGTCCCGGGTCACCTCAAGACCCTGGGCAAGCACCAGGTGCAGGTCCGCCTGCACCCGGAGGTCACCACCGAGCTGCCGATCGCGGTCGTCGCGAGCTGAGCGGTCCGGTGGTCGTACGACCACCGAGCGTGAACAGGGCGGTGTCCGGAGCCATGTGCTCCGGGCGCCGCCCTTTCGCGTGTCCGGGGCCGGCCGGAGGGGCGTCGTGCACACGGTGCGCAGTCCCGGATGGACGATCGACACCGATCGGACGACCCCACACCGGATGCCTTGTCACGCAGCCGACACGCCGTGCGGTGACGACCCACTCGTCGGGCGGGCCTGTGGACGCGCCGGGCGGTGAGCGGTCCGCCGGGCGCTCCGACACGCCCGTACGCGGCGTGCGACGACACGCCAGAGCAAAGTTGTCCACAGCTGTGAGTATGCCTCTGACCTGCGCAGACGGCCCATTCCGCTGCGCTGTCCCCAGGTTGTCCCCAGCACGGTCCCGGGACGGGCGGCATCCGTGCACAGTTCATCCCCAGTTCGATCACCAGGCCGGTTCGCCACGGGCGGTACGGCCGACCTAGTGTCGGCCGTACCGGTACGCGAGCGCCTTGCTCCCCGGGCCGCGCCCGCCGCGGTCCGTCGGGCACCGCGCCGGCCGGCAGATCACCGACGACGGTCGCGGGTGGGCAGCACGTACCACTCGCGCGTCGAACGTGCGTTCGGTACTGTGTCCACCGGGGGTGACGCTGCGTATGGCTCTGACGGACGATCGTCCCGGCAACAAGCCCCGTGCGGTCCGTGACGGCGAGAAGGCCTCCGGACCCGGCGAGGGCGCCACGTTCGACCGTCAGCCCCCGCAGGACCTCACGGCCGAGCAGTCGGTGCTCGGCGGCATGCTGCTGAGCAAGGACGCGATCGCCGACGTCGTGGAGGTCCTGCAGCCGGAGGACTTCTACCGGCCCGCCCACCAGACCGTCTACGAGACGATCCTGGACCTCTACAGCCGTGGCGAGCCCGCGGACGCGGTGACCGTCTCGGCGGAGCTGCAGCGGCGCGGTGAGCTCGTCCGCCTCGGCGGCGCGCCCTACCTGCACACCCTCATCGCGACCGTGCCCACCGCGGCGAACGCGGCGTACTACGCCGAGATCGTCGGCGAGAAGGCGGTCCTGCGGCGGCTGGTCGAGGCCGGCACCCGGATCGTGCAGCTCGGCTACCACGGTGCCGACGGCGGCGACGTCGACGACGCGGTGGACCGGGCCCAGGCCGCGGTCTACGAGGTCACCGAGCGCACCACCACCGAGGACTACACGGTGCTGGAGGAGCTCCTCCAGCCCACGATGGACGAGATCGACGCGATCGCCTCCCGGGGCGGCCAGTCCACGGGTGTGCCGACCGGCTTCGCCGACCTCGACCAGGTCACCAACGGTCTGCACCCGGGCCAGATGGTCGTCGTCGCGGCCCGGCCGGGTCTGGGCAAGTCGACCCTGGGTCTGGACTTCGCCCGCTCCTGCTCCATCAAGAACGGCATGACCAGCGCGTTCTTCTCGCTGGAGATGAGCAAGTCCGAGATCGTCATGCGTCTGCTGTCCGCGGAGGCCCGGATCCGGCTGGCCGACATGCGCGCCGGCCGGATGTCGGACGAGGACTGGACGCGGATGGCGCGGCGGATGTCGGAGATCTCCGAGGCGCCGCTCTACATCGACGACTCGCCGAACCTGACGCTGATGGAGATCCGGGCCAAGGCGCGCCGGATGAAGCAGCGCTACGACCTGAAGCTGATCATCCTGGACTACCTGCAGCTGATGACCTCGGGCCGCAAGGTCGAGTCCCGTCAGCAGGAGGTCTCGGAGTTCTCCCGGCAGATCAAGCTGCTGGCCAAGGAGCTCGAGGTCCCGGTGGTGGCGATGAGCCAGCTGAACCGTGGTCCCGAGCAGCGCACCGACAAGCGGCCGATGCTGTCGGACCTGCGTGAGTCCGGCTCGATCGAGCAGGACGCGGACATGGTGGTGCTGCTGCACCGCCCCGACGCGTTCGAGCAGGACGACCCGCGTGCCGGTGAGGCCGACCTGATCCTGGCCAAGCACCGTAACGGCCCGACCACGACGATCACCGTCGCCCACCAGCTGCACTACAGCCGGTTCTCCGACCTCGCCCACGGCTGAGGCCGCCGGTCGCGCGACCGCGCGCCACGGCCACCCCGTCCGTCCGGGGAGGCACCGGTCACTGCGCGGTTCCGCCGGGGAGGCACCGCGCGGTGCGCGGTGCGGGGGTGCCGGGTCAGGCGGTCCCGGGGTGCGCCTGCGGCCCGGTGGTGGCCGCGACGGCCAGGGCGAGGCCGGCCACGAGGATCCCCGCGACGACGACCGGCACGCTCACCAGCACGGCACCGAGCAGCAGCACGATCAGCGCGATCCCCAGCAGCATCGTCGGGAACGGGCCCGAGCCGTGCACGGTGCGCCGGTCGCGGGCGAACCCGGCGAGCAGCCGTCCGCCGTGGCGGGCCGGGGCGTGCAGTGCGGCGTTCAGTGCGGAGAACCGGCGGACCAGTCGCGGGTCGGTCAGTCGCAGCTGCACCTCGATCTCGTGCAGTCGACGGTTCTCGCGCTCGCTCAGCACCTCGGAAACCCCTCGTGTCCACGTCCCGGCAGACACGGTCGTGCCGCCGTCCGGCGCGGGCGTCGTCGATCCGGCCTGGTACCGACGTTACGTGACCGATTCGTGATCTCGCCGACCGGGCCGCCCGGCTCACATGCGCCCGTCCTCACACCGGGGACGGGGCCCGGGGTCACCAGAGGGAGACGCGATCCCGGCGGGGGCCCGCGGGGGCCCCGAGGCGGGCGATCAGCGCGGCCCACGAGCGTGCCGTCCCCGGTGTCCGGGACGGCCGGGGGCGGAGCCAGCGGACCGCGAGGTCCGGGTCGTCCGGGTCGACGTCGAAGCGTTCCCGGCGCGGGAGCCGGGTGGCGCTGCGCAGCTCGACGACGGTCCCGCTCGCGACGGACTGGACGCCGTAGAGGCAGCCCGGCGGGACGAGCAGCCGCTGCGGGCCCTCGAGCAGGGCGACGGCGAGCCGGCCGAAGGTGTCGGCGTCCGGCCGGGCGTCGATGACGACGGCGTAGCCGCTGCCGCGGGGGACGCCGAGCAGCACCGCGTCGCCGGGATGGCCGAACAGGCCGAGCACGGCGTCGCGGGCCGGGCGGCGCCGTCGTCGCACGGTGAAGGCGGTGAGGTCCGGGCCGGACGCGTCGGCGGCGGTCGGGTCGAGCAGCAGCGCGCCGGGCACCACGGTCCGTACGACGTCCACTCGACCTCCCTCGGGTCCGGTCACCGCGTGCGACGGGCGCGCGGTGGGCTGCGGTTGGGGTACCGGAGACGACAACGAGCGGCCTCGGCCCCGGTGACGCTGCGCGAGTCCACGTTGCTCCGATCGGGTTCACAGCGGGCTTTCAGGCCCGGTACCTACTATCGGGGCTAGTACTGCTGCGACGAAGGGGTGGCGCATGACCGACGACCCGACGCCGGGTACCCGGTGCCGTGCCTGTGGCGGTGCCGCGGGCGCGGTCGTGCTCGACCTGGGCGAGCAGCCGCCGTGGGACCGGATGCCCGCGCGGGACGCCCCGCTGCCCGACCCGGCCGCCCCGCTGCGCATGTGGCTGTGCGCCGGCTGCGGTCTCGCCCAGCTGCAGACCGACGCCGCGGTGGCCGAGGAGCTGCACGGCGTCGAACCGCGGGCGATGGCCGAGCAGAGCGACCGCTCGGTCGGTCGGCTCGCCCGCGCCGGCCTGGTCCGCCCGGGCGGCCGGGTCGTGGAGTTCGGCAGCCCGCACGGCGGGTCGTGGCTGCCGCGGCTGACCGGGCGCGGCATGACCGCGCTCGATCCGGGCGCGGTGTCCGCGGCCGGGCGGGCCGACCTCGTCGTCGACTTCTACGGGCTGCTGCACGAGCCCGACCAGGCCGATGCGCTCGCCCGGCGCGTCGCGCTGCTCGCCCCCGGCGGGACGCTCGCGCTCCAGTTGCTGTCGCTGGGCACCGTGCTGCGCGACGGCCAGTGGTTCGACCTGCGCCACGGCCACTACGGCTACTGGTCGCTGCCCGCCCTGGACACCGCACTGCGCCGGCACGGCCTGGGCGTGCACCGGGCGTGGTGGTACCCGCTGGCCGGCGGGACCGTGCTGGTCACCGCCCGGGCCGGGGCCGAGCCCGACGCCGAGACCCGCCGCCTCGTCGACGAGGAGCGCGCCCTCGCCGTCACCGAGCCGTCCGGGTTCACCCGGCTGCAGGCGGCCGCCGACGACACCCACCTGCTGCGCGACTGGCTGGTCGCCGAGCGGGCGGCGGGACGCACCGTCGCCGCCTACGGCGCGGCGTCCCGCGCGGTGCCGCTGGTGTGCCGCGCCGGGCTGGACGCGTCGCTGCTGGCCGCCGTCGGGGACGCCTCGCCGGCCAAGCAGGGCCACCGCATGCCGGGCAGCGACGTGCCCGTCGTGTCCCCCGACGAGCTCGCCGGCCTGCGCCCGGACCGTGTCCTGCTGTTCCTGCCCGAGCTCCTCGACGAGGTCCGCGCCGCGTTGCCGCAGGTGGAGGCGGCGGGTGGTCGCTGGGTCGTGCTCGCCCCGGGACCACGTGCGGTGGAGCCCGTGCACGCTCTGTCCGGCTGCTGAACCGGCGGCCCACCGACCGGGGGAGCATGGGGGGTTGCGGTTACCCTCGGACCCGGGAGGCAACATGCGTGGTCGACTCGGCGAGCTCGAGGGCGCCGTGATGGACGTGCTGTGGGGCGACGCGGGTCCCTGCCGGGTGCGCGACGTCCGCGCCCGCCTGGCCCCGGCCCGTCCGCTGGCGTACACGACCGTCATGACGGTGCTCGACAACCTGCACCGCAAGGGCTGGGTGCAGCGCGAGCTGGACGGCCGCGCCTACCTCTACACGCCGGCCGCGAGCCGCGAGGAGGAGACCGCGCGCGCCCTGCGCGCCCTGCTCGACGGCCCCGGTGACACCGAGGCCGTGCTCCTGCACTTCGCGCGCTCGGTGTCCGAGCGCGAGTCCGCCGTGCTGCTCGCCGCCCTCTCGGGCCCCGACCGCGGCTGACGCCGTCGCCCGGAGCCGACCGGGCCACCGTCGTCGGGAGAGCGCCGACCGGAGGCGGTCAGGCCGCCCGGTCGCGGTGCGGACGGGACCGCAGCCAGGCCGGACGGCGGCCGGCCGTGGCGGGGACGTCGCCGTCGCGCTCGGCGGTGCGGGTGATGTTGCGGACCATCCCGCCGAAGACGATCCCGTGGAACGGCGCGACCGACCACCAGTACAGGTAGCCGGGCAGGCCGTGCGGGATGAACACCGCCCGCTGGTGGTAGGTCGACCCGCCCGGACGCGGGCGCACCGACATCTCCAGCCAGGCCCGGCCGGGCACCTTCATCTCCGCGCGCAGCCGCAGCAGCCCCTCCTCGGGGTCGCGGTCGCTGCCGGCCGGGCGGGCCCCGCCGGGCTCGATCATCCGCTCCACCCGCCACCAGTCCAGCGCGTCGCCGGTGCGCAGGTCGTGCGGGTCGCGACGACCGCGGGACAGCCCGACACCGCCGACCGCGCGGTCCATCCAGCCACGCACCGACCAGGCCAGCGGGAACGAGTACCAGCCGCGCTCGCCGCCGATGCCCTCGACGACCGTCCACAGCCGTTCCGGGGTGGCGGTGCAGGCCTGCTCGCGCTCGTCGAGGTAGACGTCGCCGCCGGCCCACTCCGGGTCGCTGGGCAGCGGGTCGGACGGCACGTTCGCCACGGTCGCGCCCGACCAGCGGGTCTCGACCTCGCCGTCGGTGATGCGGGACAGGGCCAGCTCGACGGCGCGGTCGTAGCCGATCAGCCCGCCCGGCGGGTCGGGGATGCGGGCCTTGATGTCGTCCTCGGAGCAGACGACCTCGTGCACCAGGGACTCGATCAGCGGCTTCGCGATCGACTTCGGGACGGGGGTGACGACGTTGATCCAGTGCGCGGACAGCGACGGCGACAGCACCGGCACCGGCAGCACCCGGCGCCGGGACAGGCCGGCGACGCGGGCGTAGCGCTGCATCATCTCGTAGTAGGTGAGGACCTCGGGGCCGCCGATGTCGAAGGTCCGGTTCAGCTCGGCGGCCGGCGCGTCGATCTCCGCGACCCGGATCAGGTAGCGCAGCACGTCGCGCACCGCGATCGGCTGGATCCGGTTGTGCACCCAGCGCGGGGTGACCATCAGCGGGAGCCGCTGGGTCAGGTAGCGCAGCATCTCGAAGCTGGCCGAGCCGGAGCCGAGGATCACCGCGGCCTGCAGCACGACCGTCGGCACCCCGGAGCGCAGCAGGGTCTCCCCCACCTCCACCCGCGACGCCAGGTGGGCCGAGAGCTTCCCCGCTCCGGTGTCCGGGTGCAGCCCACCCAGGTAGACGATCCGCTTCACCCCGGCCGCGCGCGCCGCCTCACCGAGGATCAGCGCGGCCCGCCGGTCGGTGGCGGCGAAGTCGGAGTCCGACAGCGAGTGCACGAGGAAGTAGACGACGTCGACGTCCTCGCAGGCCGCGCGGACGCTGTCCGGGTCCAGCAGGTCGCCCTGCACGATCTCGGCGTCGGCGGCCCACGGTACGTCGGCGAGCTTGTCCGGGTTGCGGACCAGGCAGCGCACGTGGACCGGGCCCGCGGACGGGTCCGGGACGAGGTCGGGCTCGGGACCGTGGCCCAGCAGCCGGGGCGCGAGCCGCCCACCGATGTAGCCGGTCGCACCCGTCACGAGATAACGCACGTCGCGATCGTCCCACCGCAGGCCCTGCGCGGCAGGGCGTGCGCTCAGCCCGGCAGGGCGGGCGGCGGGTTCGCCTCGCGCGGGCGCAGCGGGTCCACCGCCCGCGGCGCGACCTCGCGCGACGCGACCAGGGACCGCACCGCGGCGGTCAGCACGGCCAGCAGCGGGACGGCGAGCAGCGCACCGGCGATCCCGGCGACGACCACCCCGACCGCGACGCCGAGCGCGACCGCCAGCGGGTGCAGCCGGACCGCCCGGCCCATCAGCACCGGCTGGAGCACGTGGCTCTCCAGCTGCTGCACGGCCAGCACGACACCGAGCACGATCAGCGCGGTCACCGGTCCCTCGGTGGCCAGCGCGACCAGCACCGCGACGGCGCCGGTCAGCACCGCCCCGATGACCGGCACGAACGCACCGAGGAACACCAGCGCGGCCAGCGGCAGCACGAACGGCACACCCGTCGCCCACAGGCCCAGGCCGATCCCGAGGGCGTCGACGATCGCGACCAGCACCGTCGCCCGCACGTAGCCGACGAGCGAGGCGAACGCCCGGCGGGCGGCGACGTCGACCCGCGAGCGCCGGGCCCGCGGGGCGAGCAGCCGGACGAAGCCCCAGATGCGGCGGCCGTCGTAGAGCATGAAGATCAGCGCGAACAGGCAGAGCGCGAACCCGGCGAGGATCTCCCCGACGGTCGCGGCGGTCGTCACCGCGCCGGAGGTCAGCGTCTGCTGGTTGTCGCGCACCGCCTGCAGCACCTGGTCGCCGAGCACACCGACGTCGATCCGGAACGGCGTCGCGTCGGCGAGCCCCTGCAGCGAGCCGACGTTGTCGGTGACCTCCGCGACCACCTGGGACGTGCCGTCGACCAGGGTGCTGACGACGGCGGTCAGCAGCCCCCCGAGCGCGGCCAGACCGCCGACCATCACCAGCGCCGTCGCGATGCCGCGGGGTACCCGCCGCTCGTGCAGCCAGCGGACCAGCGGGGCGAGCAGCGCGGACAGCAGCACCGCGATCGCCACCGGGACGACCACGACCCGCAGCTCGATCACGAGGAAGACGAGCAGCGCGAACCCGGCGGCGATGACGAGCATCCGGGCACAGGCCTCGGAGGCGATCCGCAGCGGGCGCGGGATCTCCGCCCGCGGCGACGGGCGGGGGCGCGCCCCGGCGGCCCGCGCCACGGGGTCCGCGATGTGCGGCCCGGTCCGCCCGCCGGAGGTGGCGGCGCGGTGGTGGTGGTCGGCGGTGTCGTCGACGAGGGGCTCGCTGTCGTCGTGCGGGGCCGGGGTGGCCCGGTGGGCGCCGGGCTCGGGATCGGCGGGCCGGGGGGCGACCACACGTGCGTGCCCGGCGCCGGGGTCCTCGTCCGCGGCGTGCGCCGGGTGCGCGTGGTGTCCGTCCGCGGGCGCGCGCCCACGAGGGGCAGGGTCGTCGTCGTGCCGTGGGTGCGGGATGCCGCCCCCGGCAGGAGCGGCGGGCCGCCCGGTCCGCTCCGTCATGACACGACGGTACGGCGGATCGGCCGGGGTGGCGCGGTGCACGCAACGGTGACGGCCCGGCCCCCGAGCACGGCACCCCGGACGGCCCAGCGCCGGAACGGACGGAGCAGTCCGGGCGGCCATTCGTGACGTTCCGTCGAACTACACCCGTGTAGTCGACACCCCGCGGGCCGGACCGGCACGAAGGGGTGGCGACGTGGTCACGCACCGCCGCATGGTGGCCGCGACGTGCCGGATCTTGGTCGCCCGGGCCGATGCGAGGGCCTGTCGCCGAAAGCTTCCGACGAGCTGGACTCCGCGCCGAGGTCACGGACTGCTCCAGGAGGAGTCCGGATGAACACGCTCCGTAGACAACACGGAGAGTCCCGGGCCGGTCACGCCACTCGTACGAGGGGACCTCGGAACCAGAACTGTCACCCCCGTTTCCCCTCTCGGGTGTCACCCGTTGACCGGGTGAGTGGGCCGAACGGCGGTACGAGATGTACGCGATACGGACCAGGCCGTGGGTCCCCACATGTCA
The DNA here is from genome assembly GCF_017312135.1 of Pseudonocardia sp. TMWB2A. Classification (NCBI taxonomy): domain Bacteria; kingdom Bacillati; phylum Actinomycetota; class Actinomycetes; order Pseudonocardiales; family Pseudonocardiaceae; genus Pseudonocardia; species Pseudonocardia sp. TMWB2A. The sequence goes on along the minus strand of NZ_QKQY01000002.1, from coordinate 2,503,867 downwards.
GGCGAGCAGGAGGTACGGCGGGTGTACGAGTTCGACAGCGCTGCGGGTGGCCTCGAGTCGTCGATCCGGGCGCGACGCGCCGCGCAGGAGAGCTGGCCGTTCCCCGGCCGGCACGAGTCGCACGACGAGATCCAGGAGGAGACGCCGATCTTCCACGCCCTCACCGTCGGGGGCTGGCGGGACGGCCGGCGGAGCGGGAGCGCCGGCAACGCCGTGCGCCGCGTCCACCGCGGCACCGTCCGCACGACCCGCCGCGGTGGCGCGGTCCGGCCGACCGGGGACACGGTCGCCGCGTTCCACGCCGAGGTCGCACCGGTCCCGGCGCAGCCGCTCGGCCACGCGCCGCAGGAGCAGGGCGACGACGCCTGGAACGCACCGGGCGACGCCGCCATGGTGATGCTGCGCCGCCGTCGCGACGCCGAGCGCGCCGCGGACCGGGCCGCGATCGCCCACCTGCTGGGCGGTGCCGGGCGGCACCGGCTGACCCGCACGGCCTGAGCGGCGTCCGAGCGACCGGACGGGCATCCGGCCCGGTCGCTCCGCCGGCACGGGCAGCGCGGTACGGCCGTTCGGCGCCCTTTCGGGATCGGATCGGCACGCGAGGCAACCACGACACCCCCGGAGCGTCCCGGGGAGTAGCCGCACGCCACAGGCGTACGGCCGCACGGCAGGACCGGTGGGGACCGGGAGCGCCGAGGACGCACCAGAACATCCCGCGGACACACCTTGGGACCGCGGGATGAGGTGACGACCGGCTGGGGAGCTGGGTCGTCAGCACGCAAGGCGAGGGCCGGGGCGATGGTCGGAGGGAGCCGACCACCGCACCCGGCCCTCGCGCGTGCGGAGGCCACCGGCGTGGCGCGCGCGACGCCGGTGACGCCGTCGGAGCCGACCGGAGCCGTGGGGAGCGCGGTTCCGGGCAGTACGACGGGGCCGAGTGCGGGACACCCTCGTCCCGGACTCGCGTGGCGACATGATCGCCACGGAGTGTGACCGTATCGGGCGGCCGTCCGGGTCACAAGAGGGCATTCGACGCAGCTTGCGCCGTCCCGTCCGGCACACCCGTCACCACGTTCACCGCCGTCCCACCGGACGGCCGTACGACGCGCCGCGACGCGTGCTCGAATCGTTCCGCACGGTGACCCACGGCGTTCTACCCTGCGAGGGATGAGCACCGATCCCGCCGCGACCGGCCCCCGGCGCACCGACCGCCCGCTCGACGAGGCCGGCGTCGTGACGGCCGTGCGACGGGCCGCGGAACGGGGCGCCACCGTCCGCCCCACCGGCGCCGGTGGCCGCGCCCCGGGACCCCTCGTCCGGACCGAGGACGTACTGCTCGACGTGTCCGCGCTGACCGGCGTCGTCGAGATCGGCGAGGACACCGTGCGGGTGCGGGCCGGGGAGACCGTCGCGGACCTCTGCGTCGCCCTCGCCGCCGCCGGCCGGGCGCTGGCCACCGTGCCCGACGCGCCCCGCGCCACCATCGGCGGCGCCACCGGGCTGGGCATGTACGGCGGCGCCCCCGCGGAGGGCTCGCTGTCCGACCAGGTCCGCGCCGTCCGGCTGGTCGACGGCCGCGGCACCGTCCGCGACGTCACCGGACCCGACCTCGACGCCGCCCGCTGCGGGCTCGGCGCACTGGGCATCGCGACCGCGCTGGAGCTCCGCACCGTCCCGCTCACCCGGCTGCAGGTGCACGAGCGCGCCGTCGGCATCGACGAGGTGCTCGGCGAGGACCTGCTCGGCGAGCACGCCTGGACCGAGTGCGACATCGCGGTCGGCCCGTCGGTGCACGCCGGGTCCGCGGTGCTGCGCTGGGCCGAGCCGGAGCCCGAGGCGACCGGTCCGGTCGAGCGCGCCGGCTGGGGGCAGGCGGTGTCGCGGCTGGCGTCGTCGTGGTGGTCCTCCGGGGTGGGGCTGCGGTCCGGGTGGCCGCCGCCGCAGCGCTGGGCGCCCGGGACGGCCGGGCCGCCGCACGAGGTCCTGCCGGACCCGCAGCCGTGGGACCCGGACCTGTCCGAGTGGGCCGTGCCGCGTGCCGCGCTCGGGACGGTCCTGCGTGAGCTGGGGGCCGCCGTCGCCGCGCGGGGGCGGGAGCTGCGTCCCGTGCGGGTGCGCACCGGACGGGCCGAGACCGGTCTGCTGCACCCGGCGTCCGGCCGGGACACCGCCTACCTGCGGCTGCGGACCCGCGGACCGGCCGAGGAGCCGGTCCGCCGGCTCGCGGGCGCGGTCTGCGAGGACGCCGACGGACGGCCCTGCTGGACCACCCGGCACGCCTGGGGGCCGGACGAGCTCGCCGTCGCCTACCCGGGGTGGGAGGCGTTCCGCGCCGTCCGCGACCGGTTCGACCCCGACCGCCGCTTCACCGACCCGCACCTCGCGGCCGTACTCGGCCGCTGACGGGGCGCGGGACCGCTCAGACCTGCCCGCGCAGCCGCGCCGAGATCGACCGCACCGCGGCGAGCGACGCCCGGCGGTCGGCCCGGGTCGGCTCGCCGGCGTCGATGACCTGCTCGCCGCCCACCCACACGTCGTGGACCAGGCGGGAGCCGCCCGCCCACACCAGGTTCGACACGAGCTGCGCGTCGTCCGACGGCGCGACGAACGCGGAGTCGTCGGTGTCGACGTGCACGACGTCCGCCCGCCGCCCGGCCTCCAGCGCGCCGAGGTCGTCGCGGCCGATCGCGTGCGCGGCGTCCGCGGTGCCCATGAGCAGCACGTCGGCGGCGGTGAGGGCGGCTGCGTCGTCGGCCCCGACCCGCGCCATCAGCCCGGCCAGCCGCGCCTGGTGCCAGAGGTCCAGGTCGTCGCAGGAGGCGGGACCGTCGGTGCCCAGTCCCACCCGGACCCCGGCCCGGCGCAGGTCCAGCAGCCGGGCGGTGCCCGCCGCGAGCTTCGCGTTCGAGCCGGGACAGTGCGCGACGGCGACGCCGTGCCGGGCGTAGACGGCGATGTCGTCGTCGGACAGGTGCACCGAGTGCGCGGCCAGCACCCGCCCGCCGAGCGCGCCGCCGGCGTCGAGCATCGCCGGGACGGAGCCGTGGGCCTCGCGCACGTGGGTGTCCTCGCCGCGGGACTCCGCGACGTGGGTGTGCACCAGCGCACCGCGCTCGCGGGCGGCCGCGGCGACCGACTCCAGGGCGCCGGGCGGCAGCGTGTAGGCCGAGTGCGGGCCGTAGCCGAGCTCGATCCGGCCGTCGTCGTCGGGGATCACGCCGCGGGCGTCGATCCGGGCGGAGACGTCGTCGCGCATCTGCTCCCAGGTCCCGAGCCGGTCCCAGCCGGGTGCGGCGATGATCCCCGGGGTGAGCACGGCCCGCGAGCCCGCGGTGCGGACGGCGTCGGCCAGGGCGTCGGTGAAGAAGTACATCTCGACGCTGGTGGTGCAGCCGGTCCGCAGCAGGTCCAGGCAGCCCGCGAGCATCCCGGTGTGCACGTCCTGTTCGGTCAGCAGGCCCTCCGCGGGCCACATGACCTCGGTCAGCCACGGCATCAGCGGCAGGTCGCCGCCCATCCCGCGCAGCAGCGACATGGGGGTGTGGCAGTGCGTGTTGACCATGCCGGGCATGAGCAGCCCGGGCAGCGGCCGCACCACGGCGTCGGTCGCCGGCGCGTCGGAGGCCGTGCCGAAGAACGCGATCCGGCCGGTGTCGTCGACGTCGAGGACCGCGTCGCGCACGACCGGGAAGCCGGGCGTGCAGGGCAGCGCGACCGGGGCGGTGAGCCGCTGGAGGACCGTCATGTCAGCGGCGGTCGAGCAGCGAGCGCAGCGACCGGAACGGCGGCAGCCAGGCGCCCTCGTCGGGCAGGGTCTCCAGGGAGACGCGCGGCAGCGGCTCGCGGAACACGCCGTCGATGTCCTCGAGGTCGAGGAACGACAGCGTCTCCGAGGCCAGCGCGAACCCGGCGTACTCGCGGAAGCCGATCACCGTGACGTCGGTGCCGACCTCGATGAGCTTCTCCAGCGGCTCCCGGAACGCCCGCCCGTCCCCCGAGGCGACGACGACGTGGCGCAGCCTGCCCTCGGCCGAGCGCATGCCGATGTGGGCGAGCATGTCGTCGTCGACGTCGGAGTCCTCGCTGGTCTTCGGCTTGGCGAAGACGGCGAAACCCACGTTGCGCAGGGCCTCGACCCAGGGCCGGACGATGTCGATGCTGCCCGGGGCGACGTTGGTGAACACACAGGCCTCGGCCTCGGCCTCGGGGCCGGCAAGGTCGAGCAGCCAGCGGCCGACGGCGTCGAACCGCGGGCGGTAGGCCGAGGTGGGGCGGGCACCGAGCAGCGAACCGAGGCTCATGTCCATGTTGGGCGCGTCCCACACCAGCAGCACGCGCTCCTGCGGGCCCGTCGGAACGCCGCGTCCGTGTTGCCCCGTCCCGCTGCTCATGCCGGGGAGCCTAGCCGCCGTCGCCCCGCCCGCCCGGCCCGGCGCCCACGCGGGTGAGACTGTCCCCATGGAGAACCCACCGGCCGCGCCGGACCAGGTCGCCGCCCGGACCGCCGCGATCATGCGCGACGGCGACCGGGCGAGCCGTGCGGCGGGCGTCGACGTCGTCGCGGTCGCCCCCGGACGGGCGACGGCGACGATGACCGTCCGCCCCGACCAGGTCAACGGGCACGGGGTCTGCCACGGCGGCTACCTGTTCCTGCTCGCCGACACCGCGATGGCCTACGCCTGCAACTCCCACGGCGTCTCCGCGCTGGCCAGCGGCGCCGACATCGCGTTCCTGCGCCCGGCCCGCGAGGGCGACGTCCTCACCGCCGAGGCCGTCGAGCGCGCCGCGAGCGGCCGGTCCGGGCTCTACGACGTGACCGTCCGCACCGCCGACGGGACGGTCGTCGCCGAGTTCCGGGGACGCACCCGGCAGGTGCCGGGCCTGAGCCCGGTCGCCGCCCGGCCCTGAACGGCCCTCAGCCCTGGTCGTCGCGGGGCCGCAGGCCGTGCGGCTCCAGGAACGCCGGCCGCAGCTCAGGGTCGGGCTCGTCGTAGTAGCGGTGGAAGACCGGGGTCTGCGAGCCCGACATCGGCGGCACGATCCAGCTCCAGTCGGCCGGGCAGCGCCGTCCCGCGGCCTCCTCCTTCGCCAGGAAGGTCATGAACCGCTCGGCCTCGCTGTGGTGGTCGGCCATGGTGACGCCGTCGGCGTCGAAGGAGTAGGTGACCGCGCGGACCAGCTCGACCATCGCCCGGTCCCGCCACATCGTGCGCACCGACCGGGTGTCGAGCCCGAGCCGCTTCGCGATCTCGGGCAGCAGGTCGTAGCGGTCGGTGTCGGCGAGGTTGCGGGCGCCGACCTCGGTGTCGAGGTACCAGCCGTTGAACGGGGCGGCCGGGTACACGACCCCGCCGATCTCCAGTGGCATGTTGCTGATGGCGGGCACCGAGTGCCAGCGCAGCCCGAGCCGGGCGAACCACGGGTGCTCGGGGTGGCGCAGCGGGACCTCGTGCACGGCGTCCGGCGGGACGTCGAACAGCCGGGACCGCCCGTCCGGGCCGGTGATCAGCAGCGGCAGCACGTCGAACCGGCCCGCCGGCTGCGGCCGCGGCCACCCCATCCCGACGACGTGGTCGGTGAAGTCGGCCTGCCCCGGGTCCCCGGTGACGGTGCCGTCGGGGTTGCGGTGCCCGGCGTAGCGGACGAGCTGGTCGTTGCGGATCCGCGGGCCGGGACGCCCCGGGGCGTCCGGCGCGAACACCGTCATCGTCGAGCGGATCTTCCCGCCGCGGGTGGCGGCGCGCAGGTGCCCGACGCTCTCCTGCGCGATGTCGGCCGGGTCGTGCAGGTGGCGCAGGTCGCGGACCTGCAGCGACTGCCAGTACAGGCGCCCGATGCAGCGCGCGGAGTTCCGCCACGCCACCCGGGTGCCGAAGACCAGCTCGTGCGTGGTGTGGGTGTAGGTGCCGACGCGGTCGATCTCGGCGCGGACCTGGCGCAGCCGCTCCGGCAGCGGGACGCCCGGCTCGGTCTCGGCGTACACCTGGCGCAGGAACTCCTCGGCCACGGCCGGGTCGACCGGGGCGGGGTCCCGCTCGTCGGCGACGCCGGGGGGCGGCGGGTGTCCGCCGGAGCGTCCGTGCCCGGTGACCGGGCAGCCACCGGTGCCCTCGGCCGGGGGCGCGACACGGCTCCCGGTCGACGGCGCGCCACGGCCCTCCACCGGCGGTGCGGTGCGGCCCTCCACCGGCGGTGCGGTGCGGCCCTCCGCCGGCGGTGCGGTGCGGTTCTCCCCCGGGGGCGCGACGCGGACGACCGTGGTCGCGGCGCCCGGGCCGTCGACCCGGGTGAGGAGGTGCTCGCGGCTGCCGGCGGCCGGGCGCTGCGATCCCGGGGCCGGGGTGGTGCCGGAGCCGGGGGTGGCTCCGGGGGCCTGGGCCGTTCCCGGGACCGGAGTCGCGACGGTCGCGCGCTCCGGCAGCGGCGTCGTGACCGTGGCCCGCTCGGCCGGGGCCTGCGGGTCCCGCAGCGGCCCGGACCCGCCCGGCCCCTGCTCCCGCGGCTGCCCCTGCTCCCGTGGCGGAGCCTGCCGCACCCGCGACCGGTCGACGACCGTCGTCGCCTCCACCCCGGGTCGCGCCACGGCGATGGTGGCCTGCACGGGGCCTTCGACCGGACCGACGAGCGGGACCATCGACACCGACCGGCCGGACCGCTCCGCGCCGGACTCCCCGGACACCGGGCCGGGACCCTGACCCGGACCCGACGGGGCGCCCGGCGGCGGGCCCGTCATCGGGCGGGGCGTCGGGCTCGGCCGGAAGCCGGGCGGTCGGTCGACCGGCCGCTTCGGTGCCGCGGGAGCGGGGTGCGAGTTCTTGCCGTGCTCCACCGTCGTCACGGGCGTCCTTCGGGGGTCACTCGGGTGGGGATCCGGGTCGGGGATGCTCCCGACCGTAGTCGGTCACTCTCCGTGTGTCACCGGTGCCGGGGGCGTGGTCGGCGACGTACAGCAGGTCACGAACCGGTCGTCCCTCCAGCCGGGCCCGGTCCTCGAACTTGGTGACCGGACGCCACGACGGACGGTCCTGCCAGCCGTCCGGACGGAGCGGGAAGCGGTCGTCCGGGCGCAGCGACGGCTCCGCGGAGACCACCCGGCGCATCTGCTCGGAGTAGTGCGGCCAGTCGGTGGCCAGGTGCAGCAGCCCGCCCGGGCGCAGCCGTGACGCGGCCAGCGCGGCGAACTCCGGCTGGATCAACCGGCGCTTGTGGTGCCGCCGCTTGGGCCACGGGTCGGGGAAGAAGATGCGCAGCCCGTCCAGCGACGCGGGCGGGACGACCCGGGTCAGGAGCTCCACGGCGTCGCCGCGCAGCAGCCGCTGGTTGGACAGATCGCCCTGCTCGATCCGCATGAGCAGCTGGGCCAGGCCGGGCTCGAAGACCTCGACGGCCACGTGGTCGATCCCCGGCTCGGCCGTCGCGAGCGACGCCGTCGTCTCGCCCATGCCGGACCCGATCTCCAGCACGAGCGGCGCGGTCCGGCCGAACGTCGCCGCCGGGTCCCACACCCCGGACGCCACGACGTCGTCGACCTCGGAACCCCACGTCGACCACAGCCGGTCCCAGGCGGACTGCTGGCCCTCGGAGAGCCGGACACGCTGGTGGACGTAGGAGCGGATCCGGGTGTCGTGCGGGTGCGGGGTCTCCGGGACGGTGGCCCGGTCAGGCACCGGTGTTCCGGCCCGCGGGCAGCCGCACGTGGGCGGTCGCGCCGGGCAGCCGGCCGCGGACGTAGCCGGCGGCGGTGACGCCGAAGCAGGCGACGATCGCGGCGGCGGAGGCGGCGTTGCGCTCCTTCGCCTCGCGGATCACGCCCGCGGGCAGCACCTTCATCGTGTAGCTGCTCTCGGTGGACAGCGAGTCCCCGGTCCCGACGACCTTGGACACGGCGGCCTTGGAGATCCCCTCGGCCCAGCCGCGGCGCAGCAGGTAGCGCCAGGAGACGCGGTCGTCGGACACCCGGTGGTCGACGGCGGCGCGCGGCTCGAACAGGATGCGCGGGTTCCGGCCGTCGGCGACGTAGGCCTGCCGGGCCCGGATGCAGAGCTCGGTCTCCTCGCAGCCCAGCGGGTTCTTGCCGATCCGGCCCATGTCCTCGGCGAACCCGCCGACGCGGGTGAACACCTCGGCGCGCAGGGACATGTTGCAGCCCATGAGGTTGCGCATCTCGGCGCGCTCGGTGGGCTGGCCGGTGTAGGTGCAGCCGACCACCCAGTCGAGCTCACCGGTGGCGTTCGGGTCCCCGGGGGCGGCACCGGGCAGCGTCCGCGGACGCCCGTCGGGCCACTTCGGGTGCGCGACCCCGCCGACGCCGATGACGTCCGGGTCCTCGTACGGGGCGAGGAGCGCCTGCAGCCAGCCGGGGCGGGCCGCGGCGTCGTCGTCGAGGAAGACGACGACCTCACCGGAGGCCAGCTCGACCGCGGTGTTGCGGGCGCCCGACAGGCCCTGCTTCTTGTCGTTCGCGACGACGACCACCCCGAGCGGCCCGAACTCGCGTTCGGCCCGCTCGCGCAGGCGTTCGTTGTGGTCGACGACGACGATCGTCTCCAGCGGGGTCACGTCCTGGTCGAGGACCGAGTCGACGGCGGCCTTGATGTCGAACCAGCGCTTCTCGGTGTAGACGCAGACGACCACGGTGGCGGTCGGCAGGGCGCTCACGGCGTTCGGGCTCCTCATGCTGCGGGATCCGGCGGGGGCGGCCGGAACGGGCGGCGCCGTGGGGCCTAGCGGGCGTACCCCGAGGCCTTGCGACGCTGCTCCATGCGACGGTGCTCGGCCATCAGGGTACGCAGCACGCGCGTGCCGTCGGCGAAGGTCCGCAGGTTGGTCTCGCCGAACATGCGCTCGCGCTCGACCGACGGCACCTCAGTGATCGTCAGGTCGGCGGCCGCGACGCGGCAGTTGAGCACGGTCTCGATCTCGAAACCGTCGCCCCAGAGCATCGAGCCGTCCTCGGGCTGCGGCGCCGCCGGGTCCGGGAGCTCGAGCTGCGGGAGCAGGTCGGCCCAGAAGGCGTTGTAGCCGTAGCAGAGGTCGGAGTACCGGGTGCCGAACAGCCGGTTCGCGACGGTGTTCAGGCCGGCGTTGCCGGACTTGCGCAGCAGCGTGATGTCGTCCGAGCCGCCGCCCTTGCAGAACCGGCTGCCCTTGGCGAAGTCGGCGCCCTTGACCAGCGCGTTCACGAAGGCCGGGATCTCGTTCGGGTCGGCCGAGCCGTCGGCGTCGAACATGACGATGACGTCACCGGTCGCGGCGGTGAAGCCGCAGGCCATCGCGTTGCCCTTGCCCTTGCGGGTCTGGGTGATGACGCGCGCCCAGGGCAGCGTGCGCCGTGCGACGGCGACCGTGTTGTCGGTCGAGTTGCCGTCGACGACGATGACCTCGTGCACGGCCGGGCGCACCGCGGCGATGGCCGGCAGCACGATCTCCAGGTTCCGGGCCTCGTTGCGGGTCGGCACGATCACCGACACCGCCGGGTTCGCGCTGCGGCGCGGAGCCGGGCGGGGCCGCGGGCGACGGAAGCCCTCGGGTCCCTCCGGCTGCGGCGCCAGCGGAGCGCGCCCGCCGGGTCGGGCAGGGCTCGCCGGGAACGGCGACTGTCCGGCACCGGCACCGTTCTGACGCCCGGGGCGCGCGGGGGCGCTCGCATCGGGCGTGACGGTCGGGCGGGCGGGCGTAACGGCGCTCACACTTCCTCCATACAGGTCCGCTTACTCGTCCAACGACGCGATCACGGTCCGGTTGCGGTTCTGGTGTCGGGCGTCTTCGGTATTGCCCGATCAGTGGACGTCCCTGGAGCCCGTGGGGTTGCCCCGGTCGGCTGATTCGTCCGTGTCCACGCTGCGGTTCAGCCTTGCCCATGAGAAGGGACGACGATCACCCGGGTCCGCTGCGCAGTCCTACGGATCCGTCCCGGACCGGTCCCTCCGACACTGTCCGGCATGGACCGGGAACCGCTGTCGGGCAGCATCGGACCGCCGCTGCGCACCGCGCTCGACCAGGCCCGCGCCGATCTTCTGGCGACGTTGTCGGTGCAGGTCGACGGCCTGGCGGCGGACGCGGCCCGGCGCGCGGGGCGGGCCGGCGACGTCCGGTGGTGGACGGCCGCGCTCGACGGTCCCGCCCGCACCCTCGACGACGCCTGGGCGCGCCGCAGCGGACCGGTCCTGCGCCGCCGTGCGGCCGCGGCCGCGCTACGACATCAGGGCGCACACGTGACGCATGTCACTCACGGTCCGTCACCGTCGTGTGGCGGGGCTCTCGTCGCCGCGGCGGCCCGGGCGCTCGCCGTCGCGCCGGGCCGGGAACGCGGGGCGTGGTCCGGGGCGGTCCTGTCCGGATCGGCGGTGTCGGTGCTGTCGCTCCTCGTGGCCGGCGCGCGGCTGCTCCCGGCCGCGGGCCCCGGGGTGCTGCCCGCCCTCGCCGGGCTCGTCCTGCTGGTGGGCGCGCTCGTCGCGGCCCGGGTGCGGACGGTCCGCTCCACCCGGGACCGTGCGCTGGCCCGGCGGGTGCGCGACGCGGTGCTCGTCGCCGCGGACCGCGAGCTGCTGCGGTGGATCTCGGACGCGGAGCGGTCGCCGACGGGGTGGGCCCTGCCGCAGCGGGCGCCGCACCCCATGCGCCCCACGGAGGAGCGCCCCACCGGGGAGCCGGCCCGTGCGTGCTGAGCCGCCGGTACCGGTCGGGAGCACGGTCCTGGCGGGCGCGGTGGTCGCGGCGGCGCTGCCCGTGCCCTGGTGGATGCGGGTGCCGCGGGCCCGCTCCGGCGTCGTGGGGTCGGTCCCGGTGTCCGGGCCCGCCGCCCGCGACGCCGACGGCGACGGCGTGGCGGAGACGCTCGTCGTCGACACGGTGCGAGGTCCGGAGTTCTGGACCGACCTCGACGGCGACGGTCTCGCCGACGCGGTGACCGGTCTTCCCGGCGACCCCGGTTGAGTCCCGGGGTCAGTCCTCGGGCTGGTCGGCCGGGGCGCGGCCCTCGCCGTCGGTGCTCGCGCCGCGCCGGAACCGGCCGACGCCGCGGCGCTGCTCGGCGATGGAGCGGTCGATGTCCGCGGACACCTTCTGCTGGCGGCGCCGCTCGCGGATGCGCAGCAGCACGAGCATCGAGACGCCGTAGGCGATCCCGACGATCAGCAGCACGGCGCCGATCTTGAACACGATCTGCTGCACGCCGGTGATGCTGTCGATGTCGATCACCGAGATCATGCCGAGGACGCCGAGGGTCAGCAGGTGGAACAGCACCACCAGCAGCCGGTTGATGGAGTGCGACGTCTCCGTGTTCTGGAAGACGTCCTCCAGGAACGGCTGCCCGGTGCGCAGCAGGATCTGGCCCACGACCACCGTGATCGCCACTCCGACCACGACCAGTGCGAGATAGCCGCCGGTTCCCTCCACAGTGGGCCCCTCCCCGTGCGTGTGCAGGGTTGGAGACTACCCCGCGCGACCGGTTCGACGCGCTCTGCGCGCGAGGTGTTCATCCGTTTCAGGAGCGGGCGGCGAGCAGCTCCCGCAGTGTGTCGAGCAGCTCGTCGGTCGACACCCCGCCGGTGAGCGGCGCGCCGGTCAGCGTGCGCAGGTAGAGGCCGTCCCCGACGAGCTGCACCAGCCAGGCCACGACCGGGTCGTGGATCTCCTCGCCGAGCGCGGCGAGCCCGTCGGCGTCGACGTCGGCCAGCGCGCTCCGCGCGGCCTCCCCGGAGGTGGTGCCGTCGGCGATGCGCAGGGTCGCGAGGTAGGTGCGGGTCAGCCCGACCGGCGAGGTGTTGCCCGGCATCGAGGTGCGCAGGTAGTAGGCCACGGTGCCCGCCGCGTCCGAGCGCATGAGCTCCGCGTCCCGGGCGCTGCGTTCGCGCAGCCGCTCCAGCAGGCCGCCGACCAGCGATTCCTTGGAGTTGAAGTGGTAGAGCAGCCCGCCCTTGGACACCTCGGCCGCCGCCGCCACCGCGTCGAGGGTGGCGCCACCGGGCCCCTGCTCGATCAGCAGCGTCTCGTACGCGTCGAGGACCCGGTCGCGGGCCGAGCCCGGTCCCCGTGTCCCCGCGTTCCGTCGTTCGGAGTGGGACGCCATGGGCGAAGCCTAGTGCCCGTGCCCCGCCTCACAGTCCCGGCCGGGAATGGACTGTACCGTCTGGACGGTATAAAGATGTACCGTCCGGACGGTAAAGCTGCGTCCGGATCAGGGCACCACGGGACGACGAGTACGAGGGAGAACGGCGATGTCACGGCCGGAGGTCGGCGCAGGGGAAGCGGCGATGGACAGGGGCGGGCCGGACGTGGCGCCGCGACCCGGGCCGCGCGCCTGGCTCGCGCTCGCGGTGCTCGCCATCCCCACGCTGCTGGTGTCGATCGACAACACGGTGCTCGGCGTGGCGCTGCCGGAGCTCTCGGCCGCGCTCCGCCCGGACGCGGCGACGCTGCTGTGGGTCGTCGACATCTACCCGCTGGTGCTCGCCGGCCTGCTGGTCACCATGGGCACCCTCGGCGACCGGATCGGCCGCCGCAGGCTGCTGATGATCGGCGTCGCCGGCTTCGGTGCGGTCTCGCTGCTCGCCGCGTTCGCCACCTCGGCCGCCCAGCTCGTCGCGGCGCGCGCCCTGCTCGGCGTGTTCGGCGCGATGCTGATGCCCTCCACGCTGGCGCTGCTGCGGTCGGTGTTCCTCGACCGGACCCACCGCAGGCTCGCGCTGGCGATCTGGGCGACCGGGTTCGCCGCGGGCGCGGCGCTCGGCCCGATCGTCGGCGGGCTGCTGCTCGAGCACTTCTGGTGGGGCTCGATCTTCGTGATGAGCGTGCCGCCGATGGCGCTGCTGCTCGTCGTCGCGCCGCTGGTGGTGCCCGAGTCGCGGGAGACCGAGCCGGGCCGGCTCGACCTGGTCGGTGTGGTGCTGTCGCTGCTGACGATGGGACCGCTGGTCCTGGCCCTCAAGCTGGCCGGGTCCGCGGGCGGGGTGACGCCCGCCGTCGTCGCGTCGGTGCTGGTGGGTGTCGGCTCCGGGGCCGCGTTCGTCGCCCACTACCGGCGACGCGTGCGGCGCGGCCTGGACCCGCTGATCGACCTGGAGCTGTTCGCCCGCCCCGTGCTCCGGCACAGCGCGCTGGCCAACGCCACCACCATGTTCGGGCTCACCGGGCTGCTGTTCTTCTCCGCCCAGTACCTCCAGCTGGTCGTCGGGTACTCGCCGCTGCAGGCGGGCCTGCTCCTGCTGCCGGGCTTCGTGGTGACGGTCGTGGCCGGGCTCGCCGCCGCGCGGCTGGCCCGCCGGTTCGCGTTGCACCAGCTCGTCGCGACCGGGCTCGCGCTCGTCCTGACCGGCTACGTGGTCTGTCTGTTCCTACAGGTGGACTCGGCGGTCGTGCTGCTGATGACGGCCGCGGTGCTGATCGGCGCGGGGATCGGGCTGTCCGAGACCGTCACCAACGACGCGATCCTCGCCGCCGCCCCGCCGGAGAAGGCCGGCGCCGCGGCCGCGGTCTCCGAGACCGCCTACGAGGTCGGCGCGGTGCTCGGCACCGCGCTGGTCGGCGGGGTGCTGTCCGCGGTGTACCGGGCGGGTGTAGTGCTCCCCGACGGGACGCCGTCCTCGGCCGGGGAGACCCTCGGCGGGGCGGCGGACGTCGCGACGACGATGCCCGCCGACACCGCGGCGGCCCTGCTGGCCTCCGCGCGGGAGGCGTTCGTGCACGGGGTGGACGTCGCGTCCGGGGTGGCGGCGGTCGCCGTCGCGGTGGTGCTGGTGACGGCCGGGCTCGGTCTGCGCCGCGCGCACCGGGACGTCCTGGCGGCCGGTGCCTCCGCAGTGGACGCCGACGCCGGGCACGCGGTCGCGCGCCGCTGACCGCTCGTCGCGGGGTGTGAGCATCGGGTGACCACCCGTGACGGTCACGGGTGACCGTCCGGCCGCCCGGACGGGTGGTTCCGGCGACGCGCGGCCCCGTCGGACGCTCGTTCGGCGGATCCGGTGTGCCCCGGCTGGTTCACTACGGCTCGTCCGCGGCGACCGGTGCCGGTTGCCGGTGCCGACTCCACACGGGAGACAGCCGTGCCGTACGAGGTGGTCAGCGCCTACACCCTGGTGCTCGGGGAGCACCCCGGTGACTCCGTGGACCGCGACGCCGGGGATCCCGGCACCGAGGACCACGACGCCGTCCCGGCCCGCCCGGAGGTCTCGGTCCACACCACCGCCGAGGACGCCTGGCGTGCGCTCGACGCCGGCGTCCGTGAGCGCTGCGGGATGCGGCCCCGGCCGCGCCGGCGGATCGACCCGGACGCCGTCGTCCGGCTCGCCGACGCCTGGCGGGCCGGTGATCCCGGCACGCGCTATTGGCAGGTGACCGCGCACCGGCTGCCGATCATGGTCCCGGAGCTCGCGCGCGCCGTCGCCTCCGCCCGCTGACCACTTCCGTTCCTGAAAGCCCTAAGTGGGTTCCGGGAACGCGTTGAAACGGTCGCTTCCGGCCTGCGGGTGAATTTCCGCGACGCTTCTCCCGGAATGTGTGTGCCGATGTCACGGATCGTCGCCGAATCGGTCACCGGGAACAGGTTGCGTTCGTGTGACATGCCTGTCACCTGGGCGGACATCGCCGTCGTCCGTCGGCTACTGGATCGATTTACATGATCGGTGCTGTGCCTGACCTCTCAACTCCACCCATGGGTGGCGCACTATTTCGCAGGTAGCCTCGGAAACCACCTTTTCCCGTCTGGGCCCGTTGCCGACTCCGGTCGCGGGCCCGTCGTAGTTCCCCCGGTGACGGGCCGGGGCCGGCGAGGAGAACAGGACGACATGACTGCAGCGACCGTTCCGGGCACCGACAAGGCACCGACCACCAACCAGGGCGTCGCGGCCTGGGTCCAGGAGATCGCCGAGCTGACCGCCCCGGACCGCGTCGTGTGGTGCGACGGTTCGGACGAGGAGTGGACCCGGCTCACCGACCAGCTGGTCGAGCAGGGCACCATCGTGCGGCTCGACCCGGAGAAGAAGCCGAACTCCTTCTACGCCGCGTCCGACGCCGGCGACGTCGCCCGCGTCGAGGAGCGGACCTTCATCTGTACCGAGACCGAGCGCGGTGCCGGGCCGACCAACAACTGGGTCGCGCCCGCCGAGATGAAGCGGACGATGACCGAGCTGTACCGCGGCAGCATGAAGGGCCGGACCCTCTACGTGGTCCCGTTCTGCATGGGCCCGACCGACGCCGAGGACCCGAAGCTGGGCGTCGAGATCACCGACTCCGAGTACGTCGTGATCTCCATGAAGATCATGACCCGGATGGGCGCGCACATCCTGCCGCTGCTCGACGAGGCCGGTGACCGCTGGGTCAAGGCCCTGCACTCGATCGGCGCCCCCCTGGCCGAGGGTCAGGCGGACGTCCCGTGGCCGCACAACGAGGACAAGTACATCAGCCACTTCCCGGAGACCCGGGAGATCTGGAGCTACGGCTCCGGCTACGGCGGCAACGCCCTGCTGGGCAAGAAGTGCTACGCGCTGCGCATCGCCTCGGCCATGGCGCACGACGAGGGCTGGCTCGCCGAGCACATGCTGATCCTCAAGCTGATCAGCCCGGAGGAGAAGGCCTACTACGTCGCCGCCGCCTTCCCGAGCGCCTGCGGCAAGACCAACCTCGCGATGCTGCAGCCGACCGTGCCCGGCTGGCGCGCCGAGACCGTCGGCGACGACATCGCCTGGATGAAGTTCGGCGAGGACGGCCGGCTCTACGCCACCAACCCCGAGTTCGGGTTCTTCGGCGTCGCGCCGGGCACCAACTGGAAGACCAACCCGAACGCGATGCGCACCATCGAGGCCGGGAACGCGCTGTTCACCAACGTCGCGCTGACCGACGACGGCGACGTGTGGTGGGAGGACCTCGAGGGCGACCCCCAGCACCTGACGGACTGGAAGGGCAACGACTGGACGCCCGACTCGGACGCCAAGGCCGCGCACCCCAACTCCCGCTACACCGTGCCGATCGACCAGTGCCCGGTCGTCGCGCCGGAGTGGAACGACCCGAAGGGCGTGCCGATCTCGGCGATCCTGTTCGGTGGCCGTCGCAAGACCACGGTCCCGCTGGTCACCGAGGCCCGCAGCTGGCAGCACGGCACCTTCATGGGCGCGACGATGTCCTCGGAGAAGACCGCGGCCGCCGCCGGCACGGTCGGTGAGGTCCGCCGCGACCCGATGGCGATGTTGCCGTTCCTCGGCTACAACGTCGGCGACTACTTCGCGCACTGGGTCAACACCGGCAAGGGCGCGGACGCGGACAAGCTGCCGAAGATCTTCTACGTCAACTGGTTCCGCCGCGGCGAGGACGGCCGCTTCCTGTGGCCCGGTTTCGGTGAGAACAGCCGCGTCCTGAAGTGGTGCATCGAGCGCCTGGAGGGCAAGGCCGCCGCCGTCGACACCCCCATCGGGTTCGTGCCGACCGCCGACCAGCTCGACCTCGACGGTGTCGACGCCGAGCGCGCCGACGTCGAGGCCTCGCTGGCCGTCGATGTCGAGGAGTGGAAGGCCGAGATCCCGCTGATCGAGGAGTGGTTCGCCAAGATCGGCGACGACAACCTCCCGACCTCGATCCGCGACGAGTTCGAGGCACTGAAGCAGCGCCTCGGCGCCTGACCCACCGCGGCCCCGGCCGCGCGAGACCCACGGAGCCCCCGCACGCCGTCCGGTGTGCGGGGGCTCCGTGCTGCGTGCCGACCACACCGGCGTCGTCAACGAAAGTGTTGATTCGTGCGCTGCGGTGTGGTTTGTTCGTCGCGTCCGTTTCCGGAGCCCGCGGGTGGCTCCGACCGGCTCGACCACAAAGGAGTGGCACGGCATGGACGGGACCCCTGCCCCGGGCGCGACGACGCTCGGCACGCAGCCCTCGGGCACCGCCACCTCGACGCGCGCCGCCGCAGGTAGCTTCATCGGCGGCGTCGTCGAGTGGTACAACTTCTTCATCTACGGCACCGCCGCGGCGCTGGTGCTCAACGACGTCTTCTTCCCCGACGCCGACCCGGCCGCGGGGACCTGCTGGCGCTCGCGACGTTCGGGATCGCCTACCTCGCACGACCCGTCGGCGGCATCGTCTTCGGTCACATCGGCGACCGGATGGGCCGGCGGGCGGCCCTCGTGGCAACACTGATGTTGATGGGCGTCGCGACGTTCCTCATCGGTGTGCTCCCGACCCACGCGGCGATCGGGGTGTGGGCGCCCGCGATCCTCGTCGTGCTGCGGCTGGCCCAGGGCCTGGCCGCCGGCGGCGAGCTCGGCGGTGCGTCGGCGCTGGCCGTCGAGCACGCGCCGCCCGGGCGTCGCGGGTTCTTCGGGGCGTTCGCGATGTCCGGCTCCTCGGCCGGGATCGCGCTGGGCTCCGGGGTGTTCGCCCTGGTGCTGACCCTGCCCGAGGACCAGTTCCTCGCCTGGGGCTGGCGGGTGCCGTTCCTGCTCAGCGCGCTCGTCGTGGTGGTCGGGTTCGTCATCCGGCGCAAGGTGCCCGAGCCCGAGGTCTTCGTCGACGCCGTCGCCGACCCCGCCGCGGGCCCCGCGGCCACGGCGCCGGTGCAGGCCCGCCTGCCGCTGCTCGGCGTCCTGCGCACCTACGCCCGGCCCGCGCTGGTCGCGGTGGTCGTCTACTCGGCCCAGGTCATCGCGTTCTACCTGGTCACCGTGTACTCGGTCTCCTACGCCCGGGCGAACCTGGACGTGTCGGTGCCCGCGCTCGTCGTCTCCGCGGTCACGCTGACCACGCTCGCCAACATCGCCATGAACCTGGTGTGGGGCGCGCTCTCGGACCGGGTCGGCCGCCGTCCGGTGCTCATCGGCGGGGCGATCGTCCAGGCCGTCTTCCTGTTCGCGTTCTTCGCGGTGCTGCCGAGCGGGAACTTCCTGCTGATCCTGGCCGCGATGCTCGGGACGCTGTCGTTCGGGCAGGCCGCGATCGTCGGGGTCGTGCCGGCCTACTTCTCCGAGATGTTCGGCACGACGGTGCGGGTCACCGGGATCGGGCTCGGGGTGGGGGTCGCGTCGATCGTCGGCGGGTTCACCCCGCTGGTCGCCGCGGCCGTCGCCGGTGCCGGGGGTGGCTGGGTGCTGATGTCGTCCATCGCGGCCGGGGTCTGCGTCGCGGCCTGCGGCGCCGTACTGCTCCTGCGGGAGACCCGCGACCTCGACATCACCCGGATCGGGGAGGACTCCCGGGGCTGAGCGGCGCACCACGTCACGGGGTCCCGTCCGCCGTCCCCCGCGGACGGGACCCGGGTCGAGACTCGGTAACGGCGTTCCCACGACCGGTGACAGCGAACGTTGCTCGACGTAACGTGCCCGACCGGGCCGGCTCCACGACGGCGTCGGTCGCGCACGGTGCACGAGCAGGGGGCGGCATGGTCACGACGGAGCGACCGGGAGAGCCAGGGGCCGGGGGGACGGGCACGGCCCGTCGTCGCGACCCGAAGCAGATCGCGATCTGGGTCGCGGTGGCGGTGGTGGGGGCGATCGCCTGGTCGATCGTCGCGTTCACCCGCGGCGAGCAGATCTCCGCGGCCTGGCTGGTGTTCGCCGCGGTCGCCTCCTACGCGATCGCCTACCGCTTCTACTCCCGCTTCATCGCCCATCGCGCGCTGCGCGTGGACGACACCCGGGCCACCCCGGCCGAGCGTCTCGACGACGGGCAGGACTTCCAGCCCACCGACCGCCGGGTGCTGTTCGGCCACCACTTCGCGGCCATCGCCGGCGCCGGCCCGCTGGTCGGCCCGGTGCTCGCGGCGCAGATGGGCTACCTGCCCGGCACGATCTGGATCATCGTCGGTGTCGTGTTCGCGGGCGCGGTCCAGGACATGGTCACGCTGTTCTTCTCCACCCGCCGCAGCGGGCGCAGCCTCGGCCAGATGGCCCGCGAGGAGATCGGGCCGGTCGGCGGGACGGCGGCCATCGTCGCCGTCCTCGCGATCATGGTGATCCTGCTGGCGGTGCTGGCGCTGGTCGTCGTGCAGGCCCTGGCAGACTCGCCGTGGGGCACGTTCTCGCTCGCGATGACGATCCCGATCGCCCTGTTCATGGGCTTCTACCTGCGCTACCTGCGACCGGGGAAGATCATCGAGGTCTCGGTGGTCGGCGTCGCGCTGATGCTGCTGGCCATCGTCGGCGGCGGCTGGGTGCAGAACTCGTCGTGGGGCGAGGTCTTCCACTTGACCGCGAACCAGCTGACCCTCGCGCTGGTGGTCTACGGCTTCGCCGCCTCGGTGCTGCCGGTCTGGATGCTGCTCGCGCCGCGCGACTACCTGTCGTCGTTCATGAAGGTCGGCGTGGTCGTGCTGCTGGCCGCCTCGATCCTGCTGGCCTGGCCGTCGCTGCAGATGGACGCGCTGACCCGGTTCGCCTCCGACGGGCAGGGCCCGGTCGCGGCGGGCTCGCTGTTCCCGTTCGTCTTCATCACCATCGCCTGCGGTGCGCTGTCCGGGTTCCACGCCCTGGTCGCCTCGGGCACGACGCCGAAGCTGATCCAGAAGGAGTCCCAGATCCGGGTCATCGGCTACGGCGCGATGCTCACCGAGTCCTTCGTCGCGATCATGGCGCTGGCCGCGGCCTGCATCCTCGACCCCGGCCTGTACTTCGCGATGAACATGCCCGCGACGGTGCTCGGGCCGACCGTCGAGACCGCCTCCGCCGCGGTGCAGCAGATCGGATTCACCATCTCCCCCGCCGACCTGACCGCGGCCGCGCAGGCCGTGGAGGAGCAGACCCTGGTCGGGCGCTCCGGCGGGGCTCCGACGCTCGCCGTCGGGCTGTCGACGGTGTTCTCCCAGGTCTTCGGCGGCGATGCGATGCGCGCGTTCTGGTACCACTTCGCGATCATGTTCGAGGCGCTGTTCATCCTCACCACGGTGGACGCCGGCACCCGCGTCGGGCGCTTCATCCTGCAGGACACGATCGGCAACGTCTGGCCGCGCTTCCGCGACACGAGCTGGCGGCCGGGCGCCTGGATCTGCAGCGCGGTCATCGTCGGGGCCTGGGGCTACCTGCTCTACGCCGGCGTCAACGACCCGCTGGGCGGGATCTACCAGCTCTTCCCGCTGTTCGGCATCGCGAACCAGCTGCTCGCGGCGGTTGCGCTGGCCGTCTGCACGACGCTGCTGATCCGCACCGGCCGGGCCCGCTACGCCTGGATCACGCTGGTGCCGCTGGTGTTCGACGCCGTGGTCACGCTGACCGCGAGCTACCAGAAGATCTTCTCCGACAACCCCAAGCTCGGGTTCTGGGCCCAGCGCGACCAGTACCAGGCCGCCCTCGACGCCGGGAAGACGAGCCTGGGGACCGCCAAGACCGTCGAGGCGATGCAGAAGGTCGTCGTGAACACGACCGTCGACACCGTGCTCACCGCCCTGTTCGCGGTGCTCATCGTGATCGTGCTGGCCGACTCGGTCCGGGTGTGGGTCGCCGCGCTGCGCGGACGCCCGCTGCCCGGCGGCTCCGAGGACCCGTACGTCGAGTCCCGGATCCAGGCGCCGGCCGGGCTCATCGCCACCCGCGAGGAGCGCGAGCTCGCGCGGACCGGGGGCTCCGGATGAGCCGGGTCCGGGCGTTCTGGACGTTCCTGCGCGAGCTCGCCGGGGAGCGCGACTACGAGCGGTACCTGGCCCATCGGGCGGCCCACCATCCGGGTGCGCCGGTGCTGGGCGAGCGCGAGTTCTGGCGGGAGCGGACCGACCGTCAGGACCGCGTCCCGTCCGCCCGCTGCTGCTGACCCGGGTATTTCACTCCGATGGAGCAGTGCCCGGACGGACTCGGTCACCCACTGTGGACGGCGGAGGGTGCCGAAGGGGGCGTCGTTGCACGGTGTCGACGAGATCGGCCCAGCGTGGCGCCCCAGCAGGTAGCCTCTCGCGGGGAACCGGGGACGTCCGAGTGGACGAACCCGCACCCGTCGTGTGCCCCGAACGGGACCCGGCTCCGTC
Source organism: Pseudonocardia sp. TMWB2A (assembly GCF_017312135.1). Classification (NCBI taxonomy): domain Bacteria; kingdom Bacillati; phylum Actinomycetota; class Actinomycetes; order Pseudonocardiales; family Pseudonocardiaceae; genus Pseudonocardia; species Pseudonocardia sp. TMWB2A. The sequence continues at coordinate 2,482,938 of NZ_QKQY01000002.1, read as the reverse complement.
GCTCGTCGTGACGGTGGCCGACCGGTCCCGGCCGGAAAGTCGCGGCGGAGGCGGAACACCGGGCCGTCCACGGCGATACACACCGTGAACGTCGTCCCCGGGGCGACGACACAGGTACGGCGGAGGTGTGAGGCGAGATGCTGGACGTCCGGGTGTCCGAGGACACGGACATCGACGCGCTCGTCGCGTTCGTCGAACGGCTGGCGTCGGCCGGCCGCGGCGGCGCGGCACCGCGGACGGCGGCGGCGCGGATCACCGGCGACGTGCGCGCCGGCCGGGTGCCCGCCGGTCTGCGGACCCTGTCGACCGCGCTGGGGGCCGCGGCCCCGCCGCGCCCCGAGGAGGACCCCGCCCACCCGTCGACGCTGCTCGGCGTGGTGGCCGAGGAGCCGCTCGTCGTGCTCTCCGACACCAGCCCCGGCGAGCTCGCCAGGGCGCTGGCCGAGCTGACCGGCTACGGCATGCGCGTCCTGCTGACCGGTGCGCCCGCCGAGCGCGTCGCCGCGGTGCACGACGCGCTGCCGGCGAGCGTCGCGGGCCGCGTCGCCACGTCGTTCCCGGAGCTGCCGGTCCCCGAGCTGCAGCGGCTGCGCCGCCTGCTCGCCCGGGTCGGCGCCGACCGCGCCGCCCGGCGCGGCCAGCAGCTCCCCGACGCCGACGGCATGCCCGACCCGGCCGACGTCGCGGGCTGCTGCGAGCGGGCCGGACGGGTCGTGGCCGGAGCCGAGACCGGTGAGGCCCGGATCGTCCCCGGCCTGCTGCGCGACCTCGACGCCGACCGGCGCGGGGCCGTCACCCAGGTCGCCCGCTGCGTGCTGCGCTCGCTGGAGTCCATCGCCGCGGCCCCGGACGCCGACCGGCTGCGCGAGGTCGTCGGCCGCCTGGTCCACCAGGGTCTGCGCGCCGAGTTCGAGGCGCTCCAGGGCCACTCCGCCCGGCAGCGCGACGACCGCGCCCGCTACGCCGCGGGGCCCGCGATCGAGATCGTGGAGCCGCTGCCCCAGGGCGGCGCCGACGTGGTCCGCCGCTACCTGGACTTCCTCGACTCCGGCGGCCGGACCCGGTCCTACTTCCGCCCGCAGGAGCAGAAGGACGCCGAGCCGCACCTGCGCCGCTTCCGCGTCGCCGGTGAGGCCCCGCAGAACTACGACCACGTGGTCGCGATCGTCCACCACCTCGACCTGGCCCGCCGCGACGACGAGATCGCACGGCTGTGCTCGGTGCTGGGGCTGCCGATCCCGCGGGACCCCTCCGAGCTGCCCGCGCTCACCGACACCCTGGACCGGGTGGCGGCGACCGCACGGTCGGTCGGCGCGCTCCGCCACGACGTGCTGTTCCTGCAGCAGGACTCCCCGGTCTCGGTGCCGGACCTGGCCGCCGCGGAGCGGGTCGCCCGCGCGATCGTCGACTACGACGAGCACGGCGACCCCGCCGAGGCCGCCGACGAGCTGGAGCGCCTGGCCGCCACCTGCGCCGACCGGGTGCCCGACGGGGCACGGGCCCCGGAGCACGAGGCCGTCGTCGCGGCGCTGCGGGCGCACGACCCGCAGGCCTACACCGACGCGTGCGAGGAGCTCGACCGCGCCCGGCGCGAGGTCGCCGACCGCGACGAGCTGGACCGGCTGCTCGGCGAGCTCGCCGGGACCCATCCGCAGCTCGCCGAGACCTGGGCGGCCGACGCGGGCCGCGGCGTCCCGGGCTTCGGCCTGGTCGTCGCCGAGCCCGTCGACGACGTCCTCGGCACGCTGCCCCCGGCGGACACCGCCGACCTGGTGGTCGTGCTGGGTGCGGGTGCGATGCAGGCCGACGGGCTGCTGCTGACCGCGGCGGCGCCGCGGATGCTCGCCGTCGTCGGGGACGAGCCGCGGGCCGCCTCGTCCGGGACGACCCTGCTCGAGGTGCTGAACCAGGCATCGGCGCGGTTCCTGCGCGGCACCGGGGACCGCACCGCCGCCGTGCGGCCGGACCCCGCGGTCCCGGTCGTCCCGCCGCTGTCGTCGGTGCCCGCCGCCCGTACGGCCGCGGAGGCACCGGAGGTCCCGGTCGCCGTCCCGGCGCAGGCCGGACCGGTCACCGCCCACGAGGCGGTCGAGACGCCGGTGCCCGCACCGCGCCCGGCCCCGCGCGGGTCGGACACGGCGCCGCGTGACGACGCGCCGTCCCGCCCGTCGACGCCGTCGGCGATGGCCCCGGGCCCGCGCCCGGCCGTCACGGGCGGCCGGGAGGACTGAGCGTCAGCTGCTCGCGCGGATCCCGTCGGCGACCTGCGCGAGCAGCACGAACGGGTCGGTGTCCGGCGGCCCCGCCGGCTGCCAGCGCTGCCCCGAGCCGGGGTCGGCGACGCGGTACAGCGTCCAGCTGCCAGGCCCGGGGTCGTCGGCCCGCAGCTGCGCCAGCGCCGTCGACGACCACGCCGCACCCAGCTCCGGGAAGGCGGGCGGCCGCCGGTCGAGGATCGTAACGGTGCTGCCGGCCGTGGTGTAGGCGATCCGGCGCCGGTCGCTCTCGCCGTCGGGTACCTGCTCGGTGCACCAGGTCGCGAGCTGCGTGCGGACCTGCTCCGGGACTCCCATGGCGCGACATGGTCCCCGATCGGGCCTCGCGCGGGGAAGGGCGGCCTCCGTCGGAGGTCGTAGGCCGCAGTGCCGACCTGCGCCCGATGTGCCGGGGACCCGTTCCGGCGAGGCTCGACGGCATGATCACCGCACGCCGGACCGGCGGCCCGCCCCGCCGCGGCTCCGCCGCCATCGCCCTGCTCGTCGTGCTGGTCGCGGCCCTGGTCGGCGGCTGCGCGGCCCCGGCCGCCCCGGCCCCCGACCCGGCCCCGCGGGCGGCCGTCCCGACCGCCCCGCTCACCCCGGCCGACGTCGACGCCTGGCTGGACGGCCTCGTCCCCGCCGCGCTCGACCGGGCCGGGATCGCCGGGGCCGCGGTCACCGTCGTCCGCGACGGGCAGGTCCTCGCCACCCGCGGCTACGGCTCGGCCGGACCGGGCAGGCCGGTCGACCCCGACCGGACGCTGTTCCGGGTCGGGTCGGTGTCGAAGGTGGCCACCGCGGTCGCCGTGCTGCAGCTCGCCGACCGCGGCCTGGTCGACCTCGACGCCGACGTCCGCCGCTACCTCGACATCGACGTGCCGATGCCCCGCGGCCCGGTGACCCTGCGGAACCTGCTGAGCCACACCGCGGGCTTCGAGGAGCAGATCCGCGGCCTCATCCGCACCGCGCCGGGTGGTCCGTCGCTGCGGGAGTTCCTCGCCACCGACCCGCCCGAGCAGGTCGGCACCCCCGGCACCGTGCCGTCGTACTCCAACTACGGCTACGGCCTGGCCGGGCACGTCGTCGAGCGGGTCACCGGGGAGCCCTTCGAGCGCTACGTGCAGCGCGAGGTGCTCGACCGCGCCGGCATGACGACCGCGACCTTCGACCAGCCGCTGCCCGCGGCCGCCGCCGGGGCGATGTCGGAGGGCTACACCAGCGTCGACGCCCCGCCGGCGCCGTTCGAGATCGTCAGCCCGGCCCCGGCCGGATCGCTCAGCGCCTCGGCCACCGACATGGGCCGGTTCGCCTCCGCCCTGCTCGGCGCGGCGGGCTCGACCCCGCTGCTCTCCCCCGCCGCATGGGCGCTGATGCAGCGCCCGGCGCTGGGCCCGGACACCCTCGGCGCGCTCGCCGACGGCCCGCGGATGGCACCCGGCCTGTTCGACGAGAGCCGCAACGGCCACCTCGTCCTCGGCCACGGCGGCGACACCCAGTGGTTCCACTCGCACCTGCAGCTGTACCCGGCCGAGCGGATCGGCGTGTTCGTCACGACGAACAGCAGCGGTCGCGGCGGCGCGGACACGCTGGAGCTGCGGCGTGCGGTGACCGAGGGGTTCACCGACCGCTACCTGCCCGGCGCGGCGGGCCCGGCGCCCGCCCCGGACGCCGGCACCCCGGCCCGGGCCGCCGCGATCGCGGGCACCTACGAGTCGGCGCGCCGGTCGGCGAGCACCTTCATGGGGGCGATGAACCTGTTGGGGCAGATGCGGGTGGCGGCCCGCCCGGACGGCACGCTGCTGGTCTCGCCCGCCCCGAACGACGTCCGCCCGGCCGCCTACGCCGAGGTCCGGCCCGGGCTGTGGCGGGAGGTAGGCGGCCAGCGGCTGCTGACCGTGCGCACCGACGCCGACGGCCGGGTCACCGCGCTGGGCCACGACGCGGCGTTCACCGAGCTGCCGGTCGGCCCGCTGCGCGACGCGGCGCTGCTCGGCACGGTGCTGGCCGGCTCGGTCGTGGTGCTGCTCGGCGCGCTGGTCGCCTGGCCCGCGGGGGCGCTGTGGCGGCGCCGGTACGGCGTGGTCGTCGCGGCACGGCCGCGGACCGACCGGGTCCTGCACGGCCTCACCCGGGCCGCGGCGGCGGCCGTGCTCGTCGCCCTCACGGGCTGGGTGGTCTCGGTGCTCGCGATCGCGTCGCTGGGTGACGTGCCGCTCCCGGTGCTGCGCGGGCTCCAGGTGCTCCAGTGGATCGGGCTGGCGGGCGTGCCCGTCGCGGCGGCCGGGGTGGTCACCGCGCTGCGCGCCCGGGCCGGCGCATGGCCGGTGACCGGCCGGGTGCTGCTGCTGGTCGCGCTGGCCGGCGTCGCGGTGGTGGCGGTCGTGGCGGGCCTGCTGCTGCCGAGCCTCACCTACTGAGCCCTACGATCACCCCACCCGAGGCCGGAGACCCCATGCACCCGCACCCCGAACCGCCGCCCCGCACGGGCGCGGAACGGCTCGACGCCCGGCTCACCGCGCTCGGCCTGGCCGGACCGCGACGCCGTGACGCCGCCCTGGCCGTGCTCGTCGCGGCCGGGACGCTCGCGGTGGTCGCCCCGGTGGTGCTGGCACCGGGTCCGGCCGCGGAGCTGGGCCTCGCGCCGGGCACGGCGGCGCTGGCACTGGGGGTGGTAACCGTGCAGAACCTGCTGCTGGCGCTGCGCCGCACCGCCCCGGCGGCCTGCCTGGCGCTGACGGTCGGGCTGGAGCTGGTGAACGTCGTCGTGCTGCCGGTGGGCGCGGCGCTGCGCGGCCCCGCGACGGCGGTCGCGGCCGGCACCTGCGGGTCCCGGCTCCCGGCGTGGCGGGCCGGGGTGCTGGTCGGGGTCGCGGCGGTCGTCGAGACGGCCGTGGTGCTCACCGGGATCGCGGTCCGCCCGCCGGGCGACGCGCTGTTCGGCGCTGTCGGGCTGGTCGTCGCCCAGGTGCTGTCGGCGGTCCTGGTCTACGGCGGCCCGCTGCTGCTGGGCGTGTACCTGCGGACCCGGCGTCGCTACGCCGAGCTCGACCGGGTGCACACCGCCGGTGTCGTCGCGGCGTACCGGGAACGGGCGGACGCCGCCGTCGCCCGGGAGCGGGCCCGGATGGCCCGCGAGCTGCACGACGTCGCCGCCCACCACCTGTCGGCGATGGTGGTGCAGGCCGCGGTGGTCGAGCGGCTGGTGGACCGGGACCCGGACGAGGCGCGCCGGACGGCGTCGCGGCTGCGGGAGCAGGGTCGCCGCACCCTGCACGACCTGCGTCTGGTGGTCGGGGCGCTGCGGGAGCCGGGCGCGGGCGGTGCCGAGGCCGACGCCCCGGTCCCCGGTCTCGCCGAGCTCGACGGGCTCGTGGAACAGGCCCGGGAGCTGGGCGGGCCGGTGGAGCTGGTCCGGCGCGGGGACCCGGGCGAGCCGTCCCCGGTCGCCGACGTCACCTGCTACCGGGTGGCGCAGGAGGCACTGGCCAACGCCCGTGAGCACGCCCCCGGCGCCCCGGTCCGGGTGACCGTGACCCACGCCGACGGCCGGGTCGCCGTCGAGGTGGTGAACGGGCCCGCACGCGGCACCCCGGCACCGTCCGCGGGTGCCCCGGGTACCCGCGGGTTCGGGCTGGCCGGGATGCGCGAGCGGGCGCAGCTGGTCGGCGGGACGTTCGAGGCGGGCCGGACCGGCGACGACGGCTGGCGGGTCCGCCTGGTCGTCCCGCACGATCCCGGCCCGGAGACCGGAGGGGGACGCGCGTGATCAGGGTGGTGCTGGCCGACGACCAGGCGGTGGTCCGGGCCGGGTTCCGGATGTTCCTGGAGCTGGCCGGTGACGTCGAGGTCGTCGGCGAGGCGTCGAGCGGGCCGGAGGCCGTCGCGCTGGTGCGCGCGCACCGGCCCGACGTGGTCTGCATGGACGTCCGGATGCCCGGCGGCAACGGGCTCGTCGCGACCCGGGAGATCACCGGCCTCGACGACCCGGTCCCGGCGGTCCTCGTCGTCACCACCTTCGACCTCGACGACTACGTGTTCGGCGCGCTGGAGGCGGGCGCGAGCGGGTTCGTCCTGAAGGACACCCACCCCGACGACCTCGTGGACGCCGTCCGCCGCCTCGCCCGCGGCGACGGGCTGATCGACCAGACCGTCACCCGCCGGGTGATCGCCGAGTTCGCGCGTCGCCGCCCGGCCCCGGACGCCGCACCGGACGGCGGGGTCGCCCCGCTGACACCGCGCGAGACCGAGATCGTGCGGATGCTGGCCCGCGGGCTGTCCAACGCCGAGATCGCCGACGAGCTGGTCGTCGAGACGTCCACGGTCAAGTCGCACCTGGGCCGGGCGATGGCGAAGATCGGGACGCGGGACCGGCTGCAGACCGTGGTGTGGGCCTACCGGACCGGCGTCGCCGCTCCCGGTTGACGGCCCGGACGGCTAGCGTCCGCGTCATGGCACAGCACGAGGTGAGCAGGTTCGGGCACGTCGACCCCGACGGGCTCCCGCCGGACCTGGCGGAGCGGATCGGCGCGATCGCGGAGCGGTCGGGGTTCGTCCCGAACGTGTTCCGCGCACTGGGGCGGCGCCCGCGGGAGCTGCGGGCGTTCCTGGACTACCACGACGCGCTGATGGACTCCGACGACGGACTGTCCAAGGCCGAGCGCGAGCTGGTCGTCGTCGCCACCTCGGGGGCGAACAACTGCACCTACTGCGTCGTCGCGCACGGCGCGATCCTCCGGGTCCGCTACAAGGACCCGGAGATCGCCGAGCGCGTCGCGACCAACCCCTACGCCGTCGAGCTGTCGGAGCGCGAGCGCGCGATCGTCGACCTGGCCCTGCTGGTCGCCCGGAACTCCGAGGCGCTCACCGAGGCCGACCTCGACGACGCCCGCGCCGCGGGGCTGTCCGAGGACGAGATCTGGGACGTCGGCGCGATCACCGCGCTGTTCGCGATGTCGAACCGGCTCGCGCACCTGACCGCGCTGCGCCCGAACCCGGAGTTCTTCCTGATGGGGCGCATCCCCCGCAGCTGAGGGCCCGGTCCGCCGCCGCGGCCGGTGTTCCCGGAACGCCCTGCCCGGGTTCCGGGAACGACGGCCCGGCTGCCGGGGACCGGCCTAGGGTCCGGCGCGGCGGACCGCGTGGGCGGCCGCCGGAGGGAGGACGACGGTGTCCCACGGGATCCTGACCCGCGAGCAGCTCGGCCACCTGCGGCACTGGGACAACCTGTCCCGGCAGCTGCCCAACGACTGGTCGCTGATGCACGGCAAGGGCGTCAGCCAGGACGACTTCGGCGGCTACCGCTTCCAGCTCGCCTACATGGTCTACGGGCTCGCCCTCACCCACCGGCACCGGCTGCCCGCGGCGCCCGGCCTGTTCGCCCCCACGATCCGCCGGCTGGTCGAGAAGCTGCTCGAGCCCGAGGTGTGGCTCTACTGGCGCGACGTCTCGCGCGGCGGCTCGGTGTTCAACGCCCACCTCTCCGACGGCTACACCGAGCAGTGGGACCCGGTGGTCCGGGACAACATCATGTACTCGGCGTACGTGCAGTCCTGCGCCACGCTGCACGACCAGCTCTTCGGCTCGGACCACTTCGCCGCCCCCGGCTCGCTCACCTTCCGGCACTGGTCGTTCTTCTGGGGCGGGGAGGAGAAGCGGTTCGCCTACGACCGGGACTCGCTGACCGAGCACCTGTACTGGCAGATGGTCGAGACCGGCTACCTCGGCGTCGCGTGCGAGCCGAACTGCGTGTTCCAGATCTGCAACCAGCCCGCGATCCTCGGGTTCCGGCTGCACGACCAGATCACCGGCGGCACCCGCGCCGACGAGGTCGTGGCCGGCTACGAGAAGGCGTGGGCCGACTTCGGCCGTCTCGACGAGGGCGGCCACTACGCCATGATGATCTCCGAGGACACCCGTGAGGTGCGGCCCAACGACCTCCCCTCGCCCTGGGCCGACGCGTGGTGCGGCGCGCTGATGAACACCTGGAACGGCGACTTCGTGCGCCGGCACTACCGGCGGCAGGTCGCCGACTTCCTCGAACCCGGTCCCGACGGCACGTTCTCGGTGCCCTCCGCGCCCGCCCGTCAGGTCATGGGACAGGAGATCGTGTCCGACACCTGCGACTTCGGCTGGGTCGCGGCCTGGGCCTCGGAGATGGGCGACCGGGAGACCCTCGACGGCCTGCTCGCCCACGCCGACCGGTTCATGGCCCCGACCGAGCGCGACGGCGGCCTGTACTACCCGCGCAACGACACACCCCACGACGCCGACGGGCGGCGCACCGAGATCGAGCCGATGACCGGCAACGTCCTGCTCGGCTACGCGCGGCTCAACGTCGAGGACGGCCTGCGGGGCCTCTACCGCGACCCCTGGCCGGCCGGGCACCACGACGCGCCCCGGCTCGCCGAGGTGGACCGCGACGTCGAGGTCAGCCGGGCCGAGGTCGTCGACGGCGTGCTGCACGCCCGCCTGCGCCGCGACCGGAGCGTCCCCGGCGGGGGCACCGTGACCCTCGCCGGCCTCGCACCCGGGACCCGGCTGCGCCTGGACGGCACCGAGGTCACCCCGCGCACCCCGTCGGTGCTGGCGGTGCCGGACGGCGCGGCGGTCGACCTGGTGGCCGCGCCGTGACCGCGCCGCCGATCCGCGCGACCTACTCGCTGGTGGACCACCACGGCGTCCCGGTCACCGAGGCGACCTACCGCGGGCGCTGGCAGCTGGTCCGGTTCGGGTTCACCGCGTGCCGGGTGGTCTGCCCCCGCGCACTCGACCTGCTCGACGACGTGCTCGACCGGCTGGGCGCGGCGGCCGCCGAGCTGGTCCCGCTGTACGTGACCGTCGACCCCGGCCGGGACACCCCGGACCGGCTGCGGAGCCACCTCGCGGCCACCCACCCCCGGTTCACCGGACTCACCGGGACCGCGGAGCAGACCGGCGACGCGGCGGCGGCCTTCCGCGTCTTCACCCGCCGCCGCGACACCCCGGACGGCTACGACGTGCAGCACACCGCGATGACCTACCTGCTCGACCCCGCCGCCGTCCCGGCCCGGTTCTGGCCGGACACCCGGGACGCGGCGTCGATCGCCGCCGACCTGGCGGCCGTACTCACGGCCGCGGGGACCCGACCTGCCGGTCGGACGCCCCCGGACGGCCCCACGCCCCCGGGGTGACCCCGTAGCGGCGCCGGAAGGCCCGGGTGAACGTGGTCGTGTCGGCGAACCCGCACCGCGCGGCGACGGCGGCGACCGTCGGGCGGTGCTCCCCGTCGAGCAGCCGGACGGCCCGCCGCAGACGCTCCTCGCGCAGGAACGTGGCGGGTGGCGGCCGGCCCGCGTCGGCGAACACCCGTGTCACGTAGCGGCCGGAGACCCCGAACCGCCGGGCGACGGCGTCGACGGACAGGCCGGGGTCGGTGAGGTGGTCCAGGACGAACCGTTGCATCGTCGCGGCGAGGGCGACCGGGCCGGTCGGGAGCGCCTCGGTGCCGTCGAGCGAGCCGAGCAGGGCGTCGAGCATCTGCAGCACCGCCGACGACATCCGGGCGGCCGGCACCGGGTCCAGGCCGTCGGCGGTCTGCTCGAGCGTGGCGAGGGTGGCGGCCAGTACGCGCAGTGCCGGTGTCGAGGCCGGGATCGTGCGCGCGAGGGCCGCGGCGACGGCCGCCCCGTCGAGCTCCGCGCACTCCTCCGTCACCTGGAGGGTGAGGCAGGTGGTCGGCTGCTCGCACACCAGCGACAGCCGGTCGCGGCTGCGGTACAGCACGGCCTCACCGGCGACGGCCCGGGCGACCCGCCCCGCCTGCGACACGCGTACCGAGCCGCTGCCCTGGATCGAGAGGAACAGCGTGTCCGGCGCGTCGTCGAGCGACCCGGAGCGGGTCATGCGGCACGGGTCGGCGGTGATCCGGGAGACGTCCAGGCGGGCGTCGAGCCCGCGCCCGACGAGCTCGCCGCGGAAGGCCGCGGGCCGCCCGCCCGGTGGCTGCACCCGGAGTGGGACGAAGCCGGTCTCGGCGATCGCGCTCCACTCGTCGAAGGAGGAGGCCGTCGCCGAGTACATCCCGCGATGCTAACTCCGCGACGCCCCCCGGACCGTCGCCTCAGAGCACCTTCGACAGGAACGCGCGGGTGCGCTCCTCCTGCGGGTCGGAGAGCACCGCGCGCGGGTCGCCCGACTCGACGATCCGGCCGTCGTCCATGAACACCAGCGCGTCGCCGACCTCGCGGGCGAAACCCATCTCGTGGGTCACGACGATCATCGTCATGCCCTCGCGGGCCAGCTCGCGCATCACGTCGAGCACCTCGCCGACCAGCTCCGGGTCGAGCGCCGAGGTCGGCTCGTCGAACAGCATCAGCTTCGGCTGCATGGCCAGTGCCCTGGCGATCGCCACGCGCTGCTGCTGCCCGCCGGACAGCTGCGCCGGGTAGGCGTCGGCCCGGTCGGCCAGCCCGACCCGGCCGAGCAGCTCCACGGCCCGCTTCCGTGCGGTCGCGCGGGACTCCCGGCGGACGACGACCGGCGCCTCCATCACGTTCTCCGCCGCGGTGCGGTGCGGGAACAGGTTGAAGCGCTGGAACACCATGCCGATCTCGCGGCGCTGCCTGCCGAGCGCGGAGTCGCGCAGCCGGTAGAGCTTCCCGTTCTCCTCGCGCAGCCCCATGAGCTCGCCGCCCACCCACAGCCGCCCGGTGTCGATCGTCTCGAGGTGGTTGATGCAGCGCAGCAGCGTGGACTTGCCCGAGCCCGACGGCCCGATCACGCAGCAGACCTGCCCGGGCTCGACGACGAGGTCGACGCCGCGGAGCACCTCGACGTCGCCGAAGCTCTTGCCGACCGTCTCGGCCCGGACCATCGGGGTCACGAGGTCTTCCCTCCCGTCCGGAACGAGAACAGCCGCACCAGCGGGGTCGCCTCGGTGACGGCACCGGCGACACCGCGGCCGTAGCGGCGTTCGATGACCCGCTGACCGGCGGTGAGCAGCGAGGTCAGCAGCAGGTACCAGGCCGCGGCCACGATCAGCAGCGGGATGGTCTGGAAGTTCGTCGAGTAGATCCGCTGCACCAAGGTGAGCAGCTCGGTGTAGCCGATCACGACGACCAGCGACGTCGTCTTCAGCATGCCGATGGTCTCGTTGCCGGTCGGCGGGATGATCACCCGCATCGCCTGCGGGAGCACCACCCGGCGCAGCGTCTGCGCGCGGGTCATGCCGAGCGCCCCGGCGGCCTCGCTCTGGCCCTGGTCGACCGACTGGATGCCGCCGCGCACGATCTCGGCCATGTAGGCGGCCTCGTTCAGCCCGAGGCCCAGCAGGCACGCCAGGAACGGCGTGATCAGCGAGTTCGTGTCGAACACGACGAACTCCGGGCCGAACGGGACGCCCAGCGACAGGTTCGGGTAGAGCGCCGACAGGAAGCTCCAGAACAGCAGCTGCGCGATCAGCGGGGTGCCGCGGAACAGCCACAGGTACACCCCGGCCACCCCGGAGAGCACCGGGTTCGGCGACAGCCGCATGACGGCCAGTCCGACGCCGCCGACGATGCCGATCAGCATCGACAGCACGGTCAGCACCAGGGTGTTGGCGAGCCCGTTGAGCACCGGTGCGGAGAACAGGTACTGCGCGACGACCGGCCAGCCGAAGTTCTCGTTGGTCAGCAGCGTGTTGACCAGCATCGCGCCGAGGACCGCGAGCACCGCGATCGCGACCCACCGTCCGGGGTGCCGGACGGCGACCGCGTCGCGGGGCTCGGGTCGGGCGCCGGTGGTCGCCGGCTCAGCCACCGTTGATCGAGGACGTGGCGATGGCGCCGTTGGCGACGTTCCACTTGTCGAGGATCTTCTTGTAGGTGCCGTCGTCGATCAGCGACTGGACGGCGCCCTGCACGGCCTGGGCGTACTGGCCGTCGTTCTTCTTGAGCGCGACGCCGTACGGGGCGGTGTCGTAGGGCTGCCCGACGACCTCGACGGCGCCGTTCGTGGTGGTCTGCGCGTAGGCCGCGACCGGGGAGTCGGCGAGCATCGCGACGATCCGGTTCGAGTTCAGCGCGAGCGTCACGTCGGTCTGGGCCTGCAGCTCGGTCACCTGGATGGCCGGCTTGCCCTCGTCGGTGCACTTCTTGGTGCGGGCCTGCACGTCCTCGACCTGCACGGTGCCCTGCTGGACGCCGACGGCCTTGCCGCAGAGGTCGTTCGGGTCGATCCCGTCCGGGTTGCCCTTGCGGGTGGCGAGGCTGGTGCCCGCGGAGAAGTAGCCGACCATGTCGAGCACCTTGGTGCGCTCGTCGTTGATGGTGAACGACGAGATGCCGGCCTCGTAGCGGCCGCCGGTGATGCCCGGGATGATCCCGGAGAACTGGCTCTGCTCGAACTTCGCGGTCAGCCCCAGCTTCTGGGCGATGGCGTTGCCGAGGTCGACCTCCATCCCGATGATCGTGGTGCCGTCGGGCGCGGTGAACTCGTTCGGCGGATAGGTCGGGTCGGTGCCGACGACCCACGTGCCGTCCTGCCGCACCTCGGCCGGCACCATCGCCGCGAGCCGGTCGTCCTTGGCGACGGCCGGGATCGGCGCGTCGGTGCCGGTGGCCTCGGCGGAGCCGCCTCCCCCGCTGCCGTCGCCGCCGGCCCCACAGCCGGTCAGGACCAGTGCGGTCAGTGCGGACAGTGCGATCCCGGTCAGGGAGCGGACGCTGCGGGTCCTCGCGGTCGTCATGCGGTTGCCTTCCAGGTGAGGCGGGGTCGAACGGCGGGGATCCTGCCACTTACCGGCGGGTCACCGCCGCACGCACGACCGATCCGTTACGTGCTCGTCGCACTCCGGTGGAACGCCGCGCCGGTCCGTGCCCGTTCGCCTACTGTTGGTGCGACGACCGAGTGCCGCGGGATCGTCGCGGTGCCGCACCGTCACGGAGGTCCTCGAAGATGTCGCTGTTCCGCAGACTCACCGTCCTGGCAGGAGCGGTCGAGGCCGCCCGCCGCTACGCCCGGTCCAACCCGGACAAGGCGGGCAAGGCCCTCGACTCCGCCGCCCAGTTCGTCGACAAGCAGACCAAGGGCAAGTACACGAACCAGATCGCCGGGGCCGCGCGCAAGGCGAAGGACGTCGCGGGCATCCCGCAGCCCGGCTACGGCTACGGCGCGCCGGGCACCACGCCGCCCGCCCCGGGCCGCCCGGCCGTCGGGAACCCGCCGTACCCGGCGGCCGGTGCGGACGCGCCGACGCAGCGCACCCCGCAGCAGCCCCCGGCGTTCCCGCCGCCGAACCCGGAGCGTCCGCACGGCGCATGACCCGCTCCCGCGACGGTCCCGGCCGGGTGCCGGGACCGTCGTATGTGGACGTCCGACGGTCCGTCGTCCACCCGTCGACCTGCGGGGCACCGGTTCTCCTCGGGGCCGGTGACGTGCCAGGATCGGTGGTGACGCGCCTGCGCGTCCCGGGTCCGCACCACCCGCACGGGCCCGGAGCCGACGCTCCCGGGCGTGACCCCGCCCGGTGCGACCGAGGAGGTCTGCCGTGGACGTACCCCAGGCGTGGATACCGACCGATCCGCGGTCGCGGCCCAGCCACGACCAGGTCGTCGCCGGGCTGAAGGGCGTCGACGAGGGCGGGCCGGAGCTCGTCCAGCTGCTCACCCCCGAGGGCGAGCGGGTGCCCGACGAGCGCTTCGACCGCTACGCCGCCGACATCACCGCCGAGGACCTGCAGTCGCTCTACCGCGACCTCGTCCTGGTCCGGCGGGCCGACCGCGAGGGCAACTCCCTGCAGCGTCAGGGCGAGCTCGGCCTCTGGGTGCCGCTGCTCGGCCAGGAGGCCGCGCAGGTCGGCTCCGGCCGCGCGCTCGCGCCCGAGGACATGTGCTTCCCCAGCTACCGCGAGCACGGCGTCGCCTGGTGCCGCGGGGTCGACCCGACCGAGCTGCTCGGCATCTTCCGCGGCACCGACCACGGCACCTGGGACCCGGTCGCGACCCGGTTCCACCCGTACACGATCGTCATCGGCAACCAGTGCCTCAACGCCGCCGGCTACGCGATGGGCCAGCGCTTCGAGTCGAAGGTCGGCGACCGGGACACCGGTGAGGCCACCATCTGCTATTTCGGCGACGGCGCCACCAGCCAGGGCGACGTCCACGAGGGCTTCGTCTGGGCCGCCGCCTACGACGCGCCGCTGGTCTTCTTCTGCCAGAACAACCAGTGGGCGATCTCGGTGCCGGCCGAGCGCCAGACCCGGGTGCCGCTCTACCAGCGCGCCCGCGGCTACGGCTTCCCCGGCGTCCGGGTCGACGGCAACGACGTCCTCGCCTGCCTCGCCGTCACCCGCTGGGCGCTCGACGAGTGCCGCACCGGCAACGGCCCGGTGCTGATCGAGGCGTTCACCTACCGGATGGACTCCCACACCACCTCCGACGACGCGACCCGCTACCGGCTCGCCGACGAGGTCGAGCTGTGGAAGCTCAAGGACCCGATCGAGCGGGTCCGGGTGCACCTGGCCCGGCGGCACGGCGTCGGCGCCGACTTCTTCGACGCCGTCGAGGCCGAGGCGGACGCGCTGGGCGAACGGATGCGGGCGTTCTGCCGGGCGATGCCCCAGCCCGGCCCGGAGCGGATGTTCTCCCAGGTCTACGCCGAGGCGTCGCCGACGGTGGAGCGCCAGCGCGAGGAGCTCCTGGCCTACCACGCGTCGTTCGCGGACGAGGAGGGCTGAGCCGTGCCGACCACGATGGCGAAGGCGCTCAACGACGGCCTGCGTGCCGCGATGGAGCGCGACCCCAAGGTGCTGGTCATGGGTGAGGACGTCGGCCGGCTCGGCGGCGTCTTCCGCATCACCGACGGGCTGCAGAAGGACTTCGGCGAGCAGCGCGTGCTCGACACCCCGCTGTCGGAGTCCGGGATCATCGGCGCCGCGATCGGGCTCGCGGTGCGCGGGTTCCGCCCGGTCTGCGAGATCCAGTTCGACGGGTTCGTCTTCCCCGGCTACGACCAGATCGTGTCCCAGCTGGCGAAGCTGCGGTACCGGACGCAGGGCCGGGTTCCGGTGCCGGTCGTCGTCCGGATCCCCTACGGCGGCGGGATCGGTGCCGTCGAGCACCACTCCGAGTCGCCCGAGTCGCTGTTCGCGCACGTCGCGGGCCTGAAGGTGGTCACCTGCTCGACCCCGTCGGACGCGCACTGGATGATCCAGCAGGCGATCCTCTCCGACGACCCGGTGATCTTCTTCGAGCCGAAGCGCCGGTACTGGGAGAAGGGCGAGCTCGACGGCGCCGACCTGGCGTCGGCGTACCCGCTGCACGCGTCGCGGGTGGTGCGGCCGGGCTCGACGCTGACCGTCGCCACCTACGGGCCGATGGTGCGGACCTGCCTCGACGCGGCCGCCGCGGCCGCCGAGGAGGGCCGCGAGCTCGAGGTGGTCGACCTGCGGTCGCTGTCCCCGCTCGACCTCGGCCCGGTCGTGGACTCGGTGCGCCGCACCGGCCGGCTGGTCGTGGTGTCCGAGGCGCCCGCGGAGTCGTCGGTGACCTCCGAGGTCGCCGCCCGGATCCAGCAGGAGTGCTTCTTCTCGCTGGAGGCGCCGGTGCTGCGCGTGACCGGTTTCGACACGCCCTACCCGCCGTCGCGGCTGGAGGACGAGTACCTGCCGGACCTGGACCGGGTGCTCGACGCCGTCGACCGTTCCCTGGCCTGGTGAGGACCGCACATGCGTGAGCACTTCAAGCTGCCCGACGTCGGCGAGGGGCTGACCGAGGCCGAGATCGTCACCTGGCGGGTGGCGCCCGGGGACACGGTCGCGGTGAACGACGTGATCGTGGAGATCGAGACGGCGAAGGCGGCCGTGGAGCTGCCCTCGCCGTGGGCCGGGACGGTCGGGGAGCTGCTGGCCGAGCCGGGCGCGACCGTCGCCGTCGGGACGCCGATCATCGCGATCGACACCGGTGGGGCCGCGCCCGACGCCGGCGCCGACACCGGCGCGAAGATCGGTGAGGCGGGCAAGGACGGACGGATCGCGACGCTCGTCGGGTACGGGCCGCGGCAGGGCTCCGCCCGGCGACGGCCCCGGCGCGAGCCCGCCGCCTCCGCCGAGGCCGCCGCCTCACCTGCGCCCGCCGCCTCCGCTGCGCCCGCCGCCCCGTCCGGGTCGTTCGCGGCGGGGCACCCCGGCGCCGGTGGCTCCGGGGGCCCGGATGCACCGGGGCCGGGCGCGGTCCCCGTCCCGTCGCCCCAGCAGTCGCTCGGGTCGCCCGAGCAGGCCGCTCCCGGGACGTCCACCGGGGCCGACCCGGGGGCCGGGGGCTCCGACGGGCAGGCCGGGGGTTCCGACGGGCGGGCCGGGGGCGACGCGGTCGGACCGCGGGCCGCGCAGGTCCCGCTCGCCCCGCCGCCGGTCCGCCTGCTCGCACGGGAGCTGGGCGTCGACTTGCGGGCGGTGACGGGGACCGGGCGGGACGGCCGGATCACCCGGGAGGACGTGCACGCCGCCGCGTCGGGGGCCGGGGGCGCGGGCGCCGGGCTCACGGGTGCCGGACTCACGGGGGCCGGGAACGGCGCTGCGGCCGACGGCCGGGGCGCCGGAGCGGGCGCTGCCGGGACGTCCCCCGCCGGGTCGCCGGTCGCCGGGGGCCTCGCCGCGGCGGGTGCCGCTGCCGGGGGTCTCGCTGCCGGGGGTCTCGCCGGCGCCGCGACCTCGGGTGCCGCGCCGGACGACTCGGGCCCCGGCGATTCGGGGCCCGCCGCCGGGCGGGGCACCGCCGCCGCCCAGGGCGCGGCCGCCGGACCGGGTACCGCCGCGGGTCAGGGTGGGGCCGCCGGGCCTGGCTCCGCCGCCGGGCCTGGCTCCGCCGCGGGTCAGGGCTCCGCCGCGGGTCAGGGCGCTGCCGCCGGACAGGGCGCTGCCGCCGGGCCGGGCACCGGGGCCGCCGGGGCTCCGGCCGGATCGGCCGTCGCCGCCGTGGCGGGCACGACCACCGCCCGGCCCACCGAGGACCGGCGCGAGCCCATCCGCGGCGTCCGCAAGGCCACCGCCGCGGCGATGGTCGCGAGCGCGTTCACCGCGCCGCACGTCACCGAGTTCCTCGACGTCGACGTCACCGAGATGATGGCCCTGCGCGACCGGCTGCGGGCCTCGCGCGAGTTCGCCGGGGTCAAGCTGACCCCGCTGGCGTTCGTCGCGAAGGCCGCCTGCCTCGCCGCCGCGCGGACCCCTGCGGTCAACGCCAGCTGGGACGAGCGCGCCGGCGAGATCGCCTACTACGCCCGCGTCCAGCTCGGCATCGCCGCCGCGACGCCGCGCGGGCTCGTCGTCCCCAAGATCCGCGACGCGGACACCCTCACCCTGCGCGGCATGGCCGACGCGCTCACGACGCTCACCGACACCGCCCGGGCGGGCCGGACCGCCCCGGCCGACCTGGTCGGGGGCACGTTCACGATCACCAACGTCGGCGTGCTCGGCGTCGACACCGGGACGCCGATCATCAACCCCGGCGAGGCCGCGATCCTCGCGGTCGGGTCGATCAAGCCCGCCCCCTGGGTCGTCGACGGCGAGCTGGCCGTGCGCACCGTGTGCCGGCTGGCGCTGTCGTTCGACCACCGCCTCGTCGACGGGGCCGAGGGCTCGCGGTTCCTCGCCGACGTCGGCGCGCTGCTGCACGACCCCGGGGTCGCCTTCACCTGGTGACCTGGGGAGATCATCCGAGGGCCCCGGGAGATCGATCCGGGGAATTCGGGCGATCCGGGAGCAGAACGGCGTGCCCGTGCGTTGTACGGGCATGCCGTTCGTGCTGCTCTACGTCGTGCTCGAGATCGTCGCGCTCGCCGGGCTGATCGCGTGGATCGGACTGGGCTGGACCCTGCTGGTCCTGCTCGCCGGGTCCGTGGTCGGACTCCTGCTCGCCCGCCGGGAGGGCGTCCGCGCCGCCCGCGCGCTCGCCACCGCGGTGCAGCGCGGGAAGCTGGCGCACGAGGAGGCGACCGACGGGCTGCTCGTCGCCGCCGGTGGCATCCTCATCTTCCTGCCGGGCCTGATCACCGACGTGCTCGGTCTCGCCCTGGTGTTCCCCCCGACGCGGGCCCTGGTCCGGCGTCGCATGGTGAACGCCGCCGAGCGGGCCGCACCGAGCCTGCGCACCGCGCGGATCCGCTACGGCGCCACCGTGGTCGAGGGCGAGACCGTCACCGAGCCGCGCACGGCGACCGCGTACCCGCGCATCACCGGCCCCGCCGCGGGCACCGGCCCGGTCGTCGACGGCGAGGTCGTGGACGGTCCCGACCGCACCTGACCCGTCACCGGGCCCCGCGATGCGTGGTCGCCCGGCGCACCCCGCACGCGGTCACCGCACCCCGTGCGGAGGGTGCGACGGCGGCACCAGGGGTGCGACGGCCGGGCGCGGCAGGTCCGGGACGGGGTGGTGGACGGCGGGAGCGTTCGGGGGTCGCCCCCGCCGTCCTTCTCACCAGCCGGGGCGCGCTCCTGCGAGCAGGCTGCGCAGGCTCTCCAGCCGTCGGCGACGCAGCGTGATCGGCTTCATCCGCAGCGTCGAGTGATGCATCCGGTCGGCGCGGTGCCGTCCGCGGTGTCGGCCCACAGCGCTCTCCTCCCGGGCGTAGTCACGTGCGACAGGGTGGTGCACGCCTCAGAGTGTCGCTGGTCAGCCGCGGTCGCGGAAGGTCACCGGGCGCGGGCCACCGGATCGTGACGACAACACTGTCATTCACCGGTCCCGCTCGCACGGTGCGTTCGCGGCGGACCGCACGGGCGACGCCGGAGCCGGCCCGGACGGGCATAGCGACCACGCTGGGTGACCGACGTCGTCGCTGGGCCGCCCGGGTGGCGGGGCCGCGACACGCCGTCGTCGTCTACGGAATTCCGAAGAGCGGCGGATACCGTCCTCGCATGGACCCGGTGCGCAACCCGTTCGCCCCCGGCGCCGGGCAGCGCCCGCCGGAGCTGGCCGGCCGGGACCGCGAGGTGGACGCCTTCGAGATCGTCCTGGAGCGGGTCTCCCGCGGTCGCCCGGAGCGGAGCCTGGTGCTCACCGGGCTGCGCGGCGTCGGCAAGACGGTCCTGCTCGGCGAGCTGCGCTCGATGGCGATGCACGCCGGCTGGGGCGCCGGGAAGATCGAGGCCCGCCCGGACGCCGACCTGCGCCGTCCGCTGTCCGCGGCGCTGCACCGCGCGATCCGCGACCTCGCCGTCCGGCACCGGGCGCCCGAGCGCATCGACGAGGTGCTGGGCGTGCTCAAGGCGTTCGCGCTGCGGTCGTCGCCGGAGGGCACCAAGCTGCGGGAGCGCTGGCAGCCCGGCATCGACGTCCCGGTGAAGAACGGGCGCGCGGACTCCGGGGACATCGAGATCGACCTCGTCGAGCTGTTCACCGAGGTCGCCGAGCTGGCCCAGGACGTCGGCTCCGGCATCGCGCTGCTGATCGACGAGATGCAGGACCTGCGGCCCGAGGACGTCTCCGCGCTCTGCGCCGCCTGCCACGAGCTGTCCCAGGCCCGGGTGCCGCTCGTCGTCGTCGGGGCGGGGCTGCCGCACCTGCCCGCGGTGCTGTCGGCGTCGAAGTCCTACTCGGAGCGGCTGTTCAAGTACTCGCGGATCGACCGGCTGGACCGCAAGGACGCCGACTTCGCGCTGATCGCCCCGGCCGAGCGCGAGGAGGCGACCTTCGACCAGGAGGCCCTCGACGACCTCTACGTCCGCTCGGGCGGCTACCCCTACTTCGTGCAGGCCTACGGCAAGGCCGCCTGGGACGCCGCGCCGACCAGCCCGATCGGTGTGAAGGACGTCGAGATGGCCGCCCCCGAGGCCGAGGCCGAGCTCGCGGTCGGCTTCTTCGGCTCGCGTTTCGAGCGGGCGACGCCCGCGGAGCGCGAGTACCTGCGGGCGATGGCCGAGCTGACCGACGGGGAGGACCACCCCGTCGAGACGTCGCTGGTGGCCAAACACCTGGACCGGCGCGCGTCGTCGCTGTCCCCGGCGCGCGACAGCCTGCTCAAGAAGGGGCTGGTGTTCTCCGCCCAGCGCGGCCAGATCGCCTTCACCGTGCCGCACTTCGGGCGGTACCTGCTCGCCAACACCTGAGCCCCGCTGCTCCGGACGAGTGAAAACTGTTTGCGGTGTAACAGGTCGTCGTGTCGGCGCGAAACCCCTGCTGAGCCCCGCGGCGCCACCCGACCCCCGACTCGGTAGCGCCGCGGGGCGTTCCACGTTCGGGGCATGCTCTCGCCTGCGCCGGGCGCCGCCGGGGGCGTCAGGGGTCACCCGTAGCATCGGCCCGGTGGTCGAGCCCAAACTCGAGATCCAGATGCTCCATGACCGGGTCATGATCAAGAGGGTCGAGGGTTCCGGCGAGCGACGGAGCTCGGCCGGAATCGTGATCCCGGCAACCGCACAGGTCGCCAAGCGTCTGGTCTGGGGAGAGGTGGTCGGGGTGGGACAGCACGTGCGCACGGTGAAGGCCGGCGACCGCGTCCTGCTCGCCCCGGAGGACCAGTACGAGGTCGAGATCGCCGGCGTCGGGCATCTGGTCATGCGTGAGCGGGACCTGCACGCGGTGGCCTCCGAGGCCACCCAGCACGGGACCGGTCTCTACCTCTGAATCCCCGGGTCGCGCCGGTCCGCACGGACCCGCGGCCCACCCGGTTCGACAGCGGTGTCGACGCAGGCGACGACGCCGGTCTCGATGACAGAGTCGATGGCAGTGCGGAAAGGAAGTCCCACGTCATGCCCGAGCGCCCTCCCTCGTCCGACGACGCGGACGAGCAGCCGGTGACGTCCGCGCCGGAGCCGGGAGACCCGCAGAACGGCGACGCCGCCGGTGCCGGTCGCCCCGTGATGCCCGCCCGCCGTCCCTCGCCCGGTCCCGCCGCCCCCGCCGCGCCGCAGGGAACGCCCGCGCCGCAGGGCGCCACCGAGGTCCCGGCCGCCGAGGTGTCCGGTCCCGCCGACCCGGCCGAGGCCGCCGAGCAGGCGCCGCCGGAGTCCCCCGCAGCCCGCACCGTCGTCGGGCAGGCGACCACGGCGGACGGCCCGGCCGCGCCGTCGCCCGCCCCGCACCAGCCGTCCCCCGCGCCGCAGCGCCCGGACACCGGTGCCCCGCAGCAGCCCGGAACGCCGCCCCGCCCGGAGTCCGGCACGGCCGCCCCGCAGCCGTCCGGCGGCGCCCCGGCCCCCGCGGGCCCCGCCGCGCCGCAGCCCGGCCCCCGGCCGTCCGGCGCGCCGGACGCGACCCGCCCGGTCCCCGCCGCCCCCGAGGGGCAGGACCAGGACACCGTCCGCGTCGCCCCGCTCAGCGAGCAGCGCACCCAGGTCCTGCCCCGGGTCACCCCGGCCGCGGCCGCGGCGCCGCCCGCGGGCGGCGCCGCCGAGCAGACCGCCCGCATCCACACCGGCGGCCCGGGCGCGGGCACCGCGGTCCTCGGCGCCGGCGCGTTCGGTGCCGCGGGCGCGACCGGCCCCGCGGGCGCGACCGGTCCGGGTGGGCCGGGAGGCCCCGGTGGGCCCGGCGGCCCCGGCGGCCCCGGTGGTGGCGACGGTGACGGGCACGGCGACGGCGAGGGCGGTGACGGCCCGCAGCGCAAGCGCCCGGTCGGCCTGATCGTCGCGGCCGCCGCGCTCGGCGTGCTCGTCCTCGGCTACGTCGGCGACCTCGCGCTCAGCTCCGGCAGCGTGCCGCGCGGCGTCGTCGTCGCCGGTCAGCAGATCGGCGGCATGTCGCGCGCCCAGGCCACCGAGACGCTGCAGGCCGCGATCGAGCCCCGCTCCACCGCGCCGGTGCCGGTCCAGGCCGGTGAGGTCCGCTCCGAGATCGACCCGAAGGCCGCGGGCCTGCAGGTCGACTACGCGCGCACCCTCGACGAGGCGGGCGAGCAGCCGCTGAACCCGATCACCCGGATCTCCTCGTTCTTCACCACCCGCGAGGTCGGGGTGGTCAACTCCGCCGACGACCGTGCCGTGCGCACCGCGCTGGAGCAGATGGCCCCGCTGGTCATGAAGGAGCCCAAGGAGGGCTCGGTCCAGTGGCAGGGCGTCACCCCGACCCCGGTCGCGCCGGAGCCGGGCCAGCAGCTCGACGTCGACGCGGCCGTCGGCGTCGTCGAGGAGCAGTGGGCCTCCGGCGAGCCGGTGCAGCTCCCGCTGATCGTCGAGCAGGCCGTCACCACCCCGGCCGACGTGCAGAAGGCCATCGACGAGGTCGCCAAGCCCGCCGTCGCCGGCCCGCTGACGATCACCGGTGAGGGTGCGAACGCGACCATCACCCCCGAGGACATCACCACCGCGCTCAGCTTCACCGCGGACCCGGAGGGCCCGGTGAAGCTGAAGCCGGTGATCGCGAACAAGACCCTCGAGGACGTCGCGCAGCCGCAGCTGGCGAGCACCGAGAAGCCCGGCGTCGACGCCCAGCTGGACTTCGCCGCGACCCCGCCGCGGGTCGTCCCGTCGCAGGACGGGCGCGGCATCGACTACGACGCGACCTTCGCGAACGTGCTGCCGATCCTCACCGGCCAGGGCGAGCGCACCGTCGCGGCGGTCTACGCGAACAAGCCGGCCGAGATCACCACGGCCGACCTGGAGTCGCTGGGCAACGCCACCGAGATCTCGACGTTCACCACCGGCGGGTTCGCCGCCGACTCGGGGCAGAACATCAAGCGCGCCGCCGAGGCCATCAACGGCCAGATCGTGCAGCCCGGCGAGACGTTCAGCCTCAACGGCGTCAGCAACCCCCGCAACGCCGCCAACGGCTACGTCGAGGCCGGCATCATCGAGGACGGCCACCCGGCGCGCGGCGTCGGCGGCGGTGTCTCCCAGCTCGCGACGACGCTGTACAACGCGTCGTACTTCGCCGGCATGACCGACGTCGAGCACAAGGAGCACAGCTACTACATCAGCCGCTACCCGGTGGCCCGCGAGGCGACGGTCTTCAACGACCTCATCGACGTCAAGTTCCGCAACGACGGTCCGACCGCCGTGCTGATCCGGACGACGTGGACGCCCAGCAACGTCACCGTCTCGTTCCTCGGCCAGAAGATGTACGAGGTCACCTCGGCGACCGGGCCGCGGACCAACCCGACCCAGCCGCAGGTCGTCAACATCCCGGCGGGGCAGCCGTGCAGCGCCAGCAAGGGCTCGCCGGGCTTCACCGCGACCGACACCCGGACCATGCGCAACATCCAGACCGGGGAGACGACGAGCAAGACGCGGACGGTCAAGTACAACCCTCAGCCGATCGTGCAGTGCGGCGGCTGATCCGGTGATCGTTCCCGTCAGGGGATGACGAGAGCCAGGTCACATTCGTACCCTGATCCCTCCAGCCGTCGGACAGCGAGGGATCGGAGTACCCCATGCGCATCGCGGACGTTCTGAGGAGCAAGGGCAGCGCGGTCAGCACCGTGGCACCGGACGACTCGGTGAGCGAGGTGCTGCGCGCGATCGCCGAGCGGAACCTCGGCGCACTGCCCGTCGTCAACGGCGACCGGCTGGTCGGCATCGTCTCCGAGCGGGACGTGGTGCGCCGGCTGCACAGCCACGGCGCCGCACTGCTCGACGCGCGGGTGGCCGAGGTGATGACCACCGAGGTGGTCACCTGCTCGCCCGACGACGGCGTCGGCGACCTCGCCCGGATCATGACCGACCGCCGGGTGCGGCACCTGCCGGTGATCGTCGACGGGGCGCTGGCCGGGATCGTGTCCATCGGCGACCTGGTCAAGGCCCGGATGGACATGCTGGAGCAGGAGCGCGAGCAGCTGGAGAGCTACATCGCGCAGTAGGGGCACGACGAGGAAGGGCCCCGGGCGGGGAGTCCGCGCCCGGGGCCCTTCGTCATCGGAACCGGATCAGAACGAGGCCTCGTCGAGCTCCATGAGCTCGTTGTCGGCGTTCGCGATGATCGCCTTGTCCGAGGTCAGGCGGGGCAGCACGGACTTCGCGAAGAAGGTCGCGACGCCGACCTTGCCCTCGTAGAAGGCCCGGTCCTTCGCGGAGACGCCGTCGGTGCCCAGCGCGGCGAGCGCGACGGTGGCCTGGCGCAGCAGCAGCCAGCCGACGAGCAGGTCGCCGACCGCCATCAGCAGCCGCACGGTGTGCTGGCCGACCTTGTACAGCTCGGTGACGTCCTTGGTGGAGCCGTAGAGGTAGCCGGTCAGCGTGCCGAGCATCCCCTGCACGTCGGTCAGCGCGGTGCGCAGGAGCTCGCGCTCCTCCTTGAGCCGGCCGTTGCCCGCGTCGGAGTCGATGAACGCCTGGACCTCGCCCGCGACGTGCGCGAGCGCCTGGCCGTTGTCCCGGACGATCTTGCGGAACAGGAAGTCCTGGGACTGGATCGCGGTGGTGCCCTCGTAGAGGGAGTCGATCTTGGCGTCCCGGATGTACTGCTCGATCGGGTAGTCCTGCAGGAAGCCCGACCCGCCCAGGGTCTGCAGCGACTGCACGAGCTGCTCGGTGGCGCGCTCGGAGCCGACGCCCTTGACGATCGGCAGGAGCAGGTCGTTGACCTTCTCCGCGAGCGCGGCGTCCTCGCCACCGAGGCGCACCTTGTCCTGGAAGGTCGCGGTGTAGATGTAGACGGCGCGCATGCCCTCGGCGTACGCCTTCTGCAGCATCAGGCTGCGGCGGACGTCCGGGTGGTGGGTGATCGTGACCCGCGGCGCGGTCTTGTCGGTCATCTTCGTCAGGTCCGCGCCCTGCACGCGCTCCTTGGCGAACTCGAGCGCGTTCAGGTAGCCGGTCGACAGGGTGCCGATGGCCTTGGTGCCGACCATCATCCGGGCGTACTCGATGACCTGGAACATCTGCGCGATGCCGTCGTGGACCTCGCCGAGCAGCCAGCCGACGGCGGGGGTGCCGTGCGCGCCGAAGGTGAGCTCGCACGTCGTCGACGCCTTGAGGCCCATCTTGTGCTCGACGTTGGTCACGAAGGCGCCGTTGCGCTCGCCGGGCGCGCCGGTCTCGGTGTCGAAGTGGAACTTCGGCACCAGGAACAGCGACAGGCCCTTGGTGCCGGCCTTCGCGCCCTCGGGGCGGGCCAGCACCAGGTGCATGATGTTCTCGGTGAAGTCCTGCTCGGCCGAGGTGATGAAGCGCTTCACGCCCTCGATGTGCCAGCTGCCGTCGTCCTGCCGGATCGCCTTGGTGCGGCCGGCGCCGACGTCGGAGCCCGCGTCCGGCTCGGTCAGCACCATGGTGGCGCCCCAGCCGCGGTCGATCATCAGCTGGGCCCAGCGCTTCTGCTCCTCGTTGCCGTTCTTGTAGAGGATCGAGGCGAAGTTCGGGCCGGCCATGTACATGAAGATGGCCGGGTTGGAGCCGCACATCAGCTCGGCGGCGGCCCACTGCACGGACGGCGGGATGCCCATGCCGCCCAGCTCGTTCGGCAGGCCGAGGCGCCACCACTCGCCGTCCCAGAGGACCTTGTAGGCGTCCTTGAGCTCCTGCGGGGTGGTGACCGTGTGGTCCTCGGGGTGGAAGACCGGCGGGTTGCGGTCGATCGTGGCGTAATGCTCGGCGAGCGGGCCGGTGCAGACGGTCGACAGCTCGGACAGCACGCCCTTGGCGGTGTCGACGTCGACGTCCTCGAAGGGTCCCGTCCCGAGGTGATCCTGTACCTCGAACACCTCGAAGAGGTTGAACTCGAGGTCGCGCACGTTGCTCTTGTAGTGGCCCATCCGTCCTTCACCGCCGTTCGTGCCAGGGCCGATCGACTTACCGGCCGGTAACTGACTCCAGAGTATTACTGACCGGTAACCGGAGCAAGGTGCAGGTGCGGGTTCAGGGACCGCCCACCCGTGTGACGCGCTCGACCGGCGCGCCCGCGCCGTCCTTTTCCCGTGAACCGAGAGAATGCGGAGTCGCACGGGACGTATGTGGCGTGTGTGACGGAGGCGGTGCCGGCGCGGTGCCGCCGAGGGGGGCAGCAGCGATGGGCGAGCCGGGACAGAGCTGGAGCCGCCGCGGGCTGCTGGTCGGGGGTGCGGTCGCCGGCGCGGGCCTGGTCCTGCCCGGCCGGGCGTTCGCCGGGCCGCCGCCGACCACCGATCCCGCTCCGCCCGCCACGGGCCCGGTGCCCGGCCCGTCGGCGGTCCCGGGGCCGGACGGCATGCCCGGCCCGGCCGGTGCCGGGCCGCTCGCCGAGGGCGTGCCGGTCCCCTACATCGCGCGCTGCTTCGAGTGGGGCGCGCGCAAGCCGAAGTTCCCGCCGAAGATCTGGGACCGGCGCCCGATCCGGATCCTGGTGCACCACACGGCCGGGGCGAACACGAACGACTACAGCGTCGGCGCCGCGCACCGGATGGCCAGGGCGATCCAGAGCTACCACATGGACCGCAACGGCTGGCTCGACTCGGGGCAGCACTTCACGATCTCGCGCGGCGGGCACGTGATGGAGGGCAGGCTCTGGAGCCTCGGCGAGCTCAACGGGGGCCGCCGCGTCGTCGAGGGGGCGCACTCGCCCGGCCAGAACGTCATCGCGATCGGCATCGAGAACGAGGGCACCTACATGGGGGTCGACCCGACCCCGGCGCTGTGGAACTCGCTGCGCGTCACCTGCGCCTACATCTGCCTGCGCTACGGCATCGCCCCGACCGAGCTCTACGGCCACCGCGACTACCGCAACACCCTCTGCCCGGGCGACCGTCTCTACGCCGCGCTGCCCCGGCTGCGCCGCGAGGTGGCGGGACTGCTGGGCAGACGGCTCTCGCGCACCGAGGCGACCAAGGCGAGCTGGCCGCTGCTGCGCACCGGCGACCGCGGCCCGATGGTCGAGGCGGCCCAGTACCTGCTGCGCGACGCCGGGTCGCTGACCGGGAAGCCCGACGGCCGGTTCGACGACCGCACCGCGGCCGCGGTGACCGAGTTCCAGCGCGCGCACCGCGCCGACGACGTCAACGGCCTGCTCGGCGGGGAGACCTGGCCGGAGCTGGCCCGCACGGTGCGCGCGGGCACCGAGGACGACGCCGCCCGTGCCGTCGAGGTGCTCGCGGCGGCACGACGGGTGGAGAGCGTGCCCGACGTCGTCGACCACCCGCAGTGGCAGAAGCTGCTCGGGACCTCCGGCAGCGCCGTCCCGGACGCGCAGGACCCGCAGGGCGTGCTGAACCGCTGAGGGCCCGGTCCCGGGCGGAGCGCCCGCACGGACGGGTGACGGCCTGCCGCTAGTCTCGCCCGGTGCTGAACCGCTGCCCCGCGTGCGACGCGCCCGCGAGCGACCCGTTCTTCTCCGCGACCGGGCTGCCGGTGCACGGCACCGCGGTGCTGCCCGACCCGGTCTCGGCGCGTTCCGTGGCCACCGGTGACCAGGTGCTCGTGCTGTGCGAGCGCTGCGGGCTGGTGTTCAACCGCGACTTCGACCCGGGGCTGCTCGACTACACCGGCGACCACGAGGAGTCCCAGCACCACTCCCCCCGCTTCGCCGCCTACGCCGCGGAGATCACCGCGGACTGGGTCGCGCGGTTCGGGCTGGCCGGGCGGCACGTCGTCGAGGTGGGGTGCGGGTCCGGCGACTTCGCCGCCGAGCTGCTCGGCGCCGGCGTCGGCCGGGTGACCGGGATCGACCCGCACTTCGTGCCGCAGCGGGTCCGCCCGGAGCTGGCGGACCGGCTCACCGCGGTCCCCGCGGAGTTCGCCCGTGACCAGGTCGAGCCGGACACCGCCGCCCTGGTCTGCCGGCACACCCTGGAGCACATCCCCGACCTCGCCGTCTTCGGCGCGGAGCTGTACGCCGGGCTGCGTCGCGGCGGCGGCCGGGCGCTGCTCGCCGAGGTGCCCGACCTGGGCCGGATCCTCGACGAGGGCGCCTTCTGGGACCTGCAGTACGAGCACTGCTCCTACTTCACCCCGGCGACCATGCGGACGTTCCTGACCGGGGTCGGCTTCTCCGACCCGCAGGTGCGGCTGACCTACGCCGACCAGTACGTCGTCGCCGAGGCGGGCCCGGACGGGACGCCGGGCGCGCCCGAGCTGGAGCCGCACCTGCGCGAGGCGCTGCGCAGCGCCTGCCGGGACTTCGCGACCCGGGTGTCGGACCAGGTCGGACGCTGGCGGGAGTGGCTCGGCGGCCGGGCCGCGACCGGCGACGAGGTGGTCGTCTGGGGTGGCGGGGCGAAGGGGCTGACCTTCCTCAACGTCGTCGAGGGCGGGGCGGAGGGGACCGGCGCGGTCGGCGCGGTCGTCGACATCAACCCCGGCCTGCAGGGGCGTTTCATGGGCGGGCTCGGGCTGCCGATCCGCGCCCCGAAGGACCTGCTGGACTCGCCCCCGCGGTCGGTGCTGCTGATGAACCCGGTCTACACCGGCGAGGTGCGCGCCACGCTCGACGAGCTGGGGCTCGGGTCGACGGAGCTGCTCGCGGTCTGACCGGCCGGGGCCGGCCGCAGCGCGCGGACGGCCCGGACGAGCTCCGCACGGGCCGCGGCGGCGTCGTCGATGCCGGTCCCGGTCAGCACCAGCGTGCCCGCGAGCAGCAGCCGGGCGGTGCGGCGCGCGTCGCCGGTGAGGTCGTCGCCGCAGACCCGGTCGAACCGCTCCTGGAAGTCGGCGACGACCGAGTCCCGGATCCGGCGCGCGTCCGGGTCGTGGCCGAGGAACACCGACCGCAGCGCGGTGTCGAGGTCGCCGCCGCCGTCGAGGGCGGCGACCAGACCGTCGACGTAGCCGGCGAGGCGCTCCTCGACCGGCAGGTCCGCGGCGGGCTCGGCGCCCGGTGCGCTGCGCAGGTGGGCGAGGAACACCGCGGCGAGCAGGTGTTCCTTCGAGGCGAACACCTTGTACGCGGTGGCCGCGGACAGCCCCGCCCGGCGCGCGACCCGGCGCACGGTCAACGTCGCGGCGCCGCTGTCGGCGAGCTCCTCGGCCCCGGCCGTGAGCAGCCGGTCCCGGGTCGCCGGCGCGACCTCGCTCCGCCGGGAGAATGCTCCGTCCACCGGCCCCAGCCTAGCCGTCGACCGCCCCGGTCCCGGGGCGCCGGGCGGTGCCGCTACCGTGATCCACTACGGGTGGACAGGTGTCCAGTCGGGTGTCTTTCCGAGAGGAGCTCCCCGATGCGCTCGATCAGCCGCAGGTCGGTCCTGCTGGGTGCTGCCGGCGTCGCCGGGCTGGGGGTCCTCGGCGCGGGCACCGCGCTCGCCGCCGCGCCGTCCCGGGTGCGCGTGACCCGGGAGGAGCGCCGGGTGGTCGTCGTCGGCTCCGGG
Source organism: Pseudonocardia sp. TMWB2A (assembly GCF_017312135.1). Taxonomy (NCBI): domain Bacteria; kingdom Bacillati; phylum Actinomycetota; class Actinomycetes; order Pseudonocardiales; family Pseudonocardiaceae; genus Pseudonocardia; species Pseudonocardia sp. TMWB2A. The sequence continues at coordinate 2,453,518 of NZ_QKQY01000002.1, read as the reverse complement.
TTCGGCGGCGGGGTCACCGCGCTGCGCCTGGCCGAGGCCGGTGTGGACGTGCTCGTCCTCGAACGCGGACGGCGGTGGGCCACCGGCCCGGACGCCGAGACCTTCCCCCGGGTCACGACAGACCCCGACCGCAGGCTGTTCTGGCTCGACACCGTCGCCGACCCCCTGGACGGACCGCCGAACCCGCTGTCGGTGCTGCTCGGACGCCCCACCGCGAGCACCCCGGGCGCCGTCCCGCTGTCCCCCGGCCGCTACACCGGCCTGCTGGAGCGCGTCGGCGGCAACGGGATGGACGCGTTCTGCGCGGCGGGCGTCGGCGGGGGCTCGCTGCTCTACCAGGGGATGACGCTCCAGCCCTCGGCCGAGGTGTTCGCCGCGACGATGCCCCGCGAGTTGGACTACGACGTGCTCGCCCGCGAGCACTACCCGCGGGTCGCGCGGATGCTCCGCCTGGACACCGCCCCGGACGAGCTGATCGACTCGCCGACGTACCGCGCCCCGCGGGTCTTCCGCGACCGGGCCGAGGCCGCCGGCTACGAGGTCGAGAAGATCCCGATGCCGATCGACTGGGACTACGCGCTGGCCGAGCTGCGGGGCGAGATGACGCCCGCCTACACCAACGGCGACGCCGCGTTCGGCGTGAACAACGGCGGCAAGCACACCGTCGACGTCACCTACCTCGCCGCCGCCGAGGCGACCGGGCGGGTCACGGTCGCCCCGTTGCACCAGGTCACCGACGTCGTCCGCGCGGCCGACGGGCGCTGGGAGGCGCACGTCGACCGGATCGACGAGACCGGCACCGTGCTCGAGAAGAAGATCGTCACGACTCCGGCGCTGGTGCTCGCGGCGGGCACCCAGAACACCAACCGGCTGCTGCTGCGGGCCCGCGCGCACGACACGGTCCCGGACCTGCCCGACGCGCTCGGCGAGAACTGGGGCACCAACGGCGACCGGATCTGCACCTGGAACTCCCTGGTCGAGGACTTCGGCGCGACCCAGGGCGGCCCGGTGGTGTTCGGGACGAAGGACTGGGCGGACCCGGCCACGGCCAACACCGTCATCCAGGCGTCGCTGCCGCCGCTGCCGCTCGGCCTCGGCCGCACCACGACGATGCTCGTCGGCTACGGCGTCAGCGCCGGCCGCGGCCGGATGGGCTGGGACCCGGTCCGGCAGGAGGGCGTCGTCGACTGGCCGCTCGACGGCGACGCCACCCTGACCGCGCGCATCCACGAGCGGATGGGGCGCATCACCGGGGTGCGGGGCACCTTCCTCGACACCACCTACGCGGTGCCGACCACCTGGCACCCGCTGGGCGGGGCCTGCATCGGCACGGTCTGCGACGTCGCGGGCCGGGTGCGGGGCCAGCGCGGTCTCTACGTGCTCGACGGGTCGCTGATGCCCGGCACGACGGCCGCCTGCAACCCGTCGATGACGATCGCCGCCGTCGTCGAACGGGCCACCGACGACCTGGTCGAACAGGACGTCGGCACGCTCATCTGACCAGACGCCGGACGACGGCCAGGTCCTCCTGGGTTGCGACGTGCAGGTTCGCCGGGTCCCCCGGCACCGTCACCACGCGGTGGCCGAGCGCGGCGAGCATCCCGGAGTTCTCCACCGGCCGGGGCGCGTCGGCGTGCGCGGCACGCAGCACGTCGGCGCGGAACGCCTGCGGCGACTGCGTGACCACCGCGTCCTGCTTGGGGAGGGTGTCGACGACGACGCCGTCGCGCACCCGCTGCACCACCTCCAGCAGCGGGACCACCGGCACCGCACCGTCGGCGCCCGCCCGCACGGCCTCGACCACCGCGGTGAAGATCCGGTCGGCGGCGAGCGGGTGCGCCGGGTCGGCGAGCACCAGGACCCCCGCCTCGGCGGGCACGACGGCCAGCCCGGCCCGCAGGGACTCCGACTGGTGGTCCCCGCCGACGGCGAGCGCGTCGACCGGCTCGCCGTCCCAGTCCACCCCGGACGGCAGCACCAGCGCGACCCGGTCGCAGGTGCGCCGGGCGGCGGCGACGGTGTGGTCGACCAGCCGGGACCCGGCCAGCTCGTCGAGCTGCTTCAGCCGGCCGTAACGGAGCCCCCGGCCGCCCGCCAGCACGATCGCCCACACGTGGTCACGCACTCCGGTGATCCTGCCGGGTCCGGCGGGGGAACCGGACACCGCACCCGATAGCCTCGGCCGTCCCCGATCGGGCGACCCGATCGGGCGACCGGGAGGGGCGGACGAGGATGGCGGCACCGACGACGTCCCCCACGCCCGCCGCGTCGACCGGCCCGCTCGCCGGGGCCCCCGCCGCGGTCGCGCTGGTCCGGGCCGTCGCCGAGGACCCGGCCGCACCGCGCCTGGTGGCCGTCACCGGCCCGGCGGGTGCGGGCAAGTCGACCGTACTGCGCGAGCTGGTCCGGGTGTGGACCGAGGCCGGAGCCGGGCAGGACGTGACGGTCGTCGACGACGCCCACGAGCTCGGCGACGACGAGCTGGCCGACCTGCGCGGGCGCGCGGGCCGTCCGGACGCCCGGCTGGTCGTCGCGTTCCGTCCGTGGCCGCGCAGCCGCGCGCTGGCCCGGCTCGGCGCGACGCTGGCCGCCGCCGCGCCGCCGCTGGTCCTGGGTGCGCTCGACGCCGCCGGGATCGCCGCCCGGGCCGCCCGCGTCGCCGGGGTGCGGATCTCCGACGAGGCCGTCCGGGTCGTCGCCGAGCGCACCGCCGGGGCCCCGGTGCTGGTCGACCGGCTGCTCGCCCACGGACGGGTCGGCGGGCCGGTGCCGCCGCAGCTCGCCGAGCAGATCGGCTACGCCGTCGACGCCGAGGACCCGCGGGTGGTCGAGCTGGTCACCGCGCTCGCGCTCGGTGCCCCGGTCGACGGCGAGGTGCTCGTCCCGCTGCTCGGGATCTCCGACGCGGCCGGCATCGGCGTCGGCGCCGAGATCGCCGAGCTCGACGAGCTGTCCGGCCGGGCCGTCGCCGCCGGGCTCTGCACCCCCGACGGGCGGGTCGTGCCGCTGGTCGCCGAGGCGATCCGCACCCGGGTCGCGCCGGCCCGGCGGGCCGAGCTGCGCCGCCACCTCGCCGAGATCGAGCTCGACCGCGGCGGGAGCGTGCTCGCCGTCGCCCGCACCCTCCGCGGGTCCGGGGCCACCGGGGAGCGCGCCGCCGCGGTGTTCCGGGCCGCCGCGGCCGAGGCGGCCCGCGCGGAGAGCCCGGACGCGGTCCGGTTCTACGCCGAGGCCGTCGCCGCGGGGGCGCCCCCGCTGACCGTCGCCGCGCACCGCGCGCAGGCCCACCTGGTCGCCGGGGACCTCGACGGCGCGCTCGGGCACGCGGACTCGGTGCTGTCCGCGACCGACGCCGTCGAGGCCGAGGACGCCGTCCGCGCCGGGTCGGTCGCGGCCGCCGTCCTCGCCCGGCGGGGGCTGCTGGCACGCAGCGCCGAGCTGTACCGGTGGACCGCGGCGGTGTCCGGGGAGCGCCCGCCCGCGGCGGCCGTGCCCGTCCTGATCGGGACCGGGGCGCTGGAGGAGGCCCGCGCCGTCGTCGGGGTCGACGGCGACGGTCCCGGGTTCGTCGCCGGCCGCGCGCCCACCCTCGTCGACGGCGCCGACGACCTCACCGCCCGCGGCATGCTCGACTCGGTCGAGGGCTCCCCGACCGCCGCGCTGTCCGGCCTGGCCCGCGCCGCCGGTCTGCTGGAGACCGCGCACGGCGCCGCGCTGCTCCCCGACACCCCGGCCGCGTTGGCCGCCCTGGTGGCCGTGCACACCGGGGAGTTCGACGTCGCCGCGTCCGTACTGGACCGCGCCCTGCGGACCGGGCTCGGCGGCGCGCCCGCCCGGGCTCGGCACCGGCTGCTGCTCGGCTGGATCGCGCTGCTGCGCGGCGCGACCGGTCCGGCGTCGGAGCGGCTCGCCGCCGTCGACGCGGGCGACGACCCCCTCGAACCGCGCGACGAGTTCCTCGCCGCCGCGCTGCAGGTCGCGATCGCCCGCCGCCAGTCCGACCTCGGCGCCCTCATGCGGTCCTGGACGCGGGCCCGGCAGGCGATCGTCCGGCACCCGGTCGACCTCTACGTGCTGCAGCCCCTCGGGGAGCTGGTGACCGCGGCGTCGCGGCTGCGGGAGGAGAGCTGGGTGGCCCCGCACCTCGCCGAGGCCGACGCGCTGCTCGACCGGCTCGGCCGGCCGGCACTGTGGGCCGCCCCGCTGCACTGGGCGCGGCTGCAGGCCGCGGTGCTCACCGACGACGTCGAGGCCGCCCGCGCCCGCTCCGACGAGCTGCAGAGCGCCGCCTGCGGCAGCCGCTTCGCCCACGCCATGGCGACGGCGGCCCCGCACTGGGTGGGCGTGCTGGAGGACCGGGTCGACGCGGCCGAGGTCGAGGCCGCCGCCCGCGGGCTGCACGCCGTCGGCCTGTCCTTCGACGGCGGCCGCCTCGCCGGGCAGGCGGCGCTGCGGACCGGGGACCGGCGCGCGGTGTCGGCCCTGCTGGCCTGCGCGCGGGCCCTGCAGGCGGCGGGGACGGACCTGCGCCAGGGGACCGTCCCACCCCCCGGGGACGAGCCCGGCCCGGTCGCGGAGGAGCCCGCCGCCGCGGCCCCGGCGCCCGTCGAGGCCGCCCCGGAACCGTCCGCGTCGGGTCTGCTGTCCGAGCGCGAGCTGGAGGTCGCCGAGCTCGTCGTGCAGGGGCGCACCCAACGCGAGATCGGTGAGGCGCTGTTCATCTCGGCGAAGACCGTCGAGCACCACGTGGCCCGGATGCGTCAGCGTCTCGGGGTGGGCGGCCGCAGCGAGCTGCTCGACGAGCTCCGCCGGATCCTGGGCGACCGCGGGTAGGGCTCAGTGGTGCGCGTGCGGGCGGGACGCCTCGGCGAGCAGCCCCTCGCAGGACCGCACCACGATCCGGGCGGCCTCCGCCGACGCCCGCCCGGTCAGCGGGCTCTCCGCCCGCCGCCGCCAGCGGCGCAGCGCCTCGGAGGCGGCGTCGTGGACCTCGCGCGGGCCGGCGGTACCGTCGAGGCCGAGCCGGGCCGCCGCTGAGCCGCCCTCGCCACCGAGCAGCCGTTCGGCGTCGGCGAGTGCCTCGGGCGGGAACACGATCTTCCCGGCGCGCAGGTCGGCCAGCGCCCGCAGCTCGACGAACTCGTGCGCCCCGGCCAGGATCCGCTCCACCTCGGCACGCAGCGCGGCCGTCGCCGGGCGGGGCTCGCGGGTCAGGACGAGGTCGACGGCGAGCAGCGCGGAGCGGGCCTTGAGCAGGTCGCGGCGCTCGGAGAACTGGGTGTCGAGCACCGAGCGCAGCTCGTCGAGACCGGAGCGGCGCACCAGGTCGTCGGCCAGCGCGGTCGGGTCCTTCACACCCTGGCGGATCAGCGTCGTCCCGAGCCGGACGCCGAACAGACCGAACCGCTCCAGCAGCGCGATCCGGGTGGCGGCGTCGGGCCGGTCGAGGTCGGTGCGCCCGAACCGGTCGGCCGAGAGCAGCAGCGCCTCGACGTCGCCCCGCGGGAGCGCGGCCAGCTCGGTGAGCGCGACGTACTCGTCCTGCCGCATGGTGCGGGCGGTCTCGGCGAGCAGCCCGGCGACGGCGACGACGGTCTGGCACAGCCCCCGCAGCTTGTCGTCGCCGCGGTAGCGCCGTGCGATCCGGCGCGCGGAGATCAGCGCGTCGAGCCGGCCGACCCCGATCTCGTCGGCGCGCGACAGCACCGCGATGGTGTTCACCGGGGTCGCGCGGGCGACGCCGCGGTCGTGGAAGGCCTCCAGGAACCGCACGTCACCGGCGTGCAGGTGACGCATCAGGTAGACGACGGCGTCGGCGGGCGACGGCGTGTCCTCCGGCGTCAGGAACTCTCCGGCCCGGCCGGCCGCGTCGGCGGTCAGCGACCCGATGCCGGGGGTGTCGATGAGGTTGGTGCGCCGCAGGTGCTGCGACGGCCAGTCGACGTGCAGCCGGTCGACGTCCTCCACCCGGGCGCCCTGCAGGTCGATCTGCAGCGCGCCGTCGCGCCGGGCCAGGGTGAGCGGGCGGTCCGCGCCGGAGCGCAGGTGCATCCGCACGCCCGGCGCGGGCGCGTCGGCGTACCAGGTGACGATGCGGGTGCACTCGCCCGCGTCGGTGGGGGCGATCCGCTCGCCGACCAGGGCGTTGAGCAATGTGGACTTGCCGGCCTTGACCTTGCCGGCGATCGCGACGCGCAGCGGCTCGTCGAACCGGTCGAGGTGGTGGCGCAGCCAGCCCGCGGCCTGCGGGGAGTCGCCGTAGGCGTCCAGCGTGCGGCGCAGCAGCGCCCGGGTCTGCTCGGTGAGCGCGCTCACGCCGACGCCCCGGTGCCCACGGCGGCGGCCAGCGCCCTGGCCCGCTCGGCGAGGCCGGTGACCCGCTCCAGCTCGGCCTCCAGGTCCGCGACGCGCTGCTGGCGCTCGGCGTCGTCCTTCAGGGCGGTCTGCGCGGCCGCGACGGACTCCTTCAGCGCCTCGGACAGCTCGTCGGCGACGGTGGTGAAGTGGTCGCGCAGGTCGCGCTGGATCCGGCGCAGGTTGTCCCGCGAGTCCTTGCCGACCTGGAAGGTCACCTCGTCGATGTGCCGGCGCACGGCGTTCTTCGAGTCGGCCTGGCGCCGCTGCTTCATGCGCTTCTTCTCGTCGCGCACGGTCTTGGCACCGAACAGCAGACCGGCGCCGACCGACAGCGGGTTCAGCAGGGCGATCCCGGCGAAGGTGGAGGCGAGACCGAACATCAGCATGCCGCCGTAGCCGCCGCGGGCCCCGACGAACAGCTTCTGCCCGATGCCGAACTTCTCGTCGGCGGGCATCTCCAGCGGGTCGACCAGTCCGGCCACCGAGCCGCCGGCGACCCGCAGCTCGGGCAGGGTCACGTCGACGGCCTCGGCGAAGTGCTCGGCGACCTGCTCGGCCAGCCAGCGGGCGCGCTCGGTCGTCCACACGAAGTTCTGGGCGACGGCGTGGGCCACCTGCTTGTGGAACCACTCGGCGAACTGCTCCCAGATGTCGGCCGGGTCGGCGTCCTCGAGGAGCTGCTCGGCGTCGCGGGAGACCGCGCGCAGCCGGTCGCGCAGGTCGTACTCGATGTCGGCGATCAGGTCGGCGACGCCGTCGGTGAGCGTGGTCTGCCAGCGCGCGGAGCGCTGGCGCAGCTCGTCGACGCGGGACCGCGCGGCCTCCAGCTCGCGGGCGAGCTGGCCGGCCTTCTCCGGGTCCTTCTGCGACATCAGCTCGGCCCGCATCGTGGCCTCGAGGGCCTGGCAGGTGACGAGCACGTCCTGGCTGGTGGAACGGCGGTCCAGGTCGTCGGCGGCACCGACGACCTTGCGCAGCAGGAAGCTGGTGAGCGCCTGGAAGCCGGACTCGGCGATGAGGTCGAGGTCCTGGGTGCGGGCCGCGTGCAGCCGCAGCGCGGAGGAGACCGGCAGCAGCTCGGCGTCGACCCGGGCGGTGCGCAGGTGGCCCTGGTCGAGGTCGACGATCCGGCGCCAGTGCGGGTACAGGTCGGTCTTGGTGACGATGCAGGCGACGTTCGGGCAGAGCTTGCGCGCGGCCTGCAGGAAGTCGAGCTCGGGGGCGGTGTACTCCTGGCTGGCGTCGGAGACCAGCAGCACCGCGTCCGCGGTGGGCAGGGCCGACATCGTCGCGGCGCCGTGCGCGGACCCGAGCCCGCCGACGCCGGGGGTGTCGACCAGCGCCAGCCCGCTCTGCAGGAGCTTGCGGGGCAGCGTCACCTCGGCGCGGGTGAGGCGGGCCCGGTTACCGGGGTTGCCGGCCTCGGAGACGTGCTCGGCGAGCTGGTCGAGCCCGACGACGGTCCGCTCGGCCTGCTCGGTCGCCGCCCCGTCGGGGCCGGGGGCCTCGCGCACGAGGGTCACCGAGGTCTCCTCGCCGAAGCGCACGAGCGTCGGCACGGCGGTGGCGATGTCGTCGTCGACGGGACACACGGTGGCGTTGACCAGCGCGTTCACCAGCTGGCTCTTGCCCTGCTTGAACTCGCCGACGACCAGCACCCGCACGACCGGATCGGTCAGGCGCGCCCTCGTCTGCCGCAGCCGCGGTGCCAGGTCGGGGCGGTCGTAGGCAGTCACCGCCTTGAGGGCCAGGTCGACGAGTGCGACCGCCTCCGGCACTGCCACGACCGTTTCCCCCCGTCGCTCCGCGGATGGTGCCCCACACCACCCGTCACGTTCCCGTCATGGATACACGAACGACGACGGCCCCGGTCACCCACGGGTGGGTGACCGGGGCCGGCCGGTCCGGGCGGGCGAACCCTACTGATCCGCCCGGAGCAGCGCTACCGGATCAGAGGGCCACGTCGGCGGAGACGTCGTTGTGCGACAGGAGGTCGGTGTGGCTGTGGTCGTCGGTGTGCGACTCGGCGTACTGGCTGTTGTCCGTGTTGTACGAGTCGTCGACGTCGACCGAGGAATGCGACTCGTTGTGGGTGTCGTTGAACGAGCCCGACGCGTCGTTCGAGCCGGTGGCGTCGCCACCCAGGGAGACGGCGCCGCCCTTGTCGGCGGAGATGTCGCCGGTGTTGTAGGCCGAGCCCGAGCCGAACGAGGTGGTGTTGTCGTCGCCGGACACCACCTGGTTGTCGTCGCCGACCACGTTGTGGTCGCCGGTGGTGACCGGGGCGTTGTTGTCGCCGCCGACGGCCACCGCGCCGTCGCCGGACGCGACGGTGGTCTTGGTGTCGATCGACTGGTTGAAGTCGCCGCCGCCGGTGTCGACGTTCTGGTTCACCGAGTTGTCGATGATGGTGTCGCGGTCGTCGATGTTGGTGGTGTAGTGGTTGTTGGTCACGTACTTGTCGATGTACTTGACCGGGTCCTCGCCGTGGTGGACGGGCGGCGGGGGCGGGGTGTGGTGGCCGTGACCGCCGTGGCCGCCGCCGGTGTTGTAGTCACGGTCGAACGACACGTCGTCGTTGTCCTGGGCCAGGACGAGCGCGTCCCGGACGTCGTCGGCGGAGACCTCGGACAGGCCGCACTGGGCGAGCATGCCGTGCGGGTCCTCCTTGAACTCGGCCAGAGCCTTCGGGTCCTTGAGCAGGTCCAGGATGAACTGGATCAGCGACTTCTCGACGGACATGACGTTCTCCTCATGGGATGCCGCCGGGCTCGGGCGCTCGACGGAGGGTTCGGGTGGTGCGGGAGGTGGTGACCGGGCCGGGGTCGGGGGCGTCCCGGCCCGGTCACCGGGCGGAGCGCTGGGTCAGCCGACGGACAGGTCGACGTCGTTGTGCGAGGCGATGTCGGTGTGGCTGTGGTCGTCCACGGTGGTGTGGGTGTCCACGCTGTTGTCCGTGTTGTACGAGTCGCTGATGTCGGTCGTCTGGTGCGACTCGTTCCAGGTCTTGTTGAACGAGTCGGTCGCGTCGTGCGAGCCGTTCGCGTCGCCGCCCAGCGAGACCGCGCCACCCTTGCTCGCGGAGATGTCGCCGGTCTTGTAGGCCGAACCCTCGCCGAAGGCGGTGGTGTTGCCGTTGCCGGCCACGACCTGGTTGCCGTCACCGACGACGTTGCCGTTGCCGGTGGTGACCGGGGCGTTGTTGTCGCCGCCGACGGCCACCGCGCCGTCACCGGAGGCGGAGGTCGACCGGATGTCGATGTCCTGGTCGAAGTCGCCACCGTGGGTGTCGATGTGCTGGTTCACGGAGTTGTCGACGATGGTGTCGCGGTCGTCGATGTTCTCGGTGTGCCACACGTCCTTGACGTGCACGTTCTCGTGGGACGCGGCGGCCTTGTGGCCGTGGTCGCCGTGGCCGCCCTTGCCCTCGCTCCAGCCGCCCTTGTCGCCGCCGCCCCAGTTGAAGCCGGTGTCGTAGTGGCGGTCGAAGGAGACGGTGTCGTTGTCCTGCGCGATGACCAGCGCGTCGCGGACGTCCTCCGGGGACAGCTCGGAGAGGCCGTAGTGCTGCAGGACCGCGTTCGGGTTGTCGTTGAACCAGTCGCGGACCTGGATGCTCTCGGAGCCGTTGCCGAGCAGGAGCTTGATGAAGTCGATCAGCGAGATGTCGTGTGCAGCCATGACGGCCTCCGGTGTCGCTCGGGGTGTGACCGGTCCGTCGGCGACGACCGGTGTTGATGACGAAAGCTAGGGGCGCCGGCCGGTCCGGCCATCGGGGATCGCTCCGGGTCCCCAGGGGGGCCGTTAGGGGATCGGTCCCCAACCTCGAACTGCTGCGCCGCACGGGCTAACACCGGGGCCGCCCCCGTCGATGGGTCTCGCGAGAGGACTACGCCGGCGTGCCGGTTCGACGAGGGGGGAGCAGTGATGTCGTACCTGCTCGGGATCGATCTGGGGGCCACCTCGGTGACCGCTGCCGTGCTGCGCACGGGCGGTGCCGCGGAGCCCGTGCGGCTGGGGGGCCGCGACGGGAGCGACGTGCTCCCGGCGGTGCTGGTCGCGACGCCCGGGGGTGACCTGCTGTGCGGTGAGCCCGCCCGTCGCCGGGCCCCGGCCGAGCCGGACCGCGTCGCCCGCGGCTTCCTCGACCGGGTCGGGGACCCGACCCCGCTCTCGCTGGGCGGCTACGCCTACGCGGCCGAGGACCTGTGCGCCCGGCTGGTGCGCGTCCTGGTCGACGAGGTGTCCACCCGGCACGGCGGCCCGCCGTCGCGGATCGGCGTCACCTGCCCGGTGGGCTGGGGACGCCACAAGCGCGACCTGCTGGCCGCCGCACTGCGTCGCCGCGGGCTGACCGTCTCCCTGGTGACCGCGCCGCAGGCCGTCGCGCTCGCCCACCGCGCCGTCGTGCCGGCCGGGGGGCCTCTCGCCGTCGTCGACCTGGGAGGCAACGGGACCACCGCGACCGTGCTGGCGGCGGCCGCACCCGGGGTGCTGCCCGACGCCGTCGGCCGCACGCTGAGCTGCCGGACCGGTGGCGCCGACGTCGACGACGCGGTGTTCGCCTTCGTCCGGTCCTCCTCCCCGGCCACGGCCGCCGCGTTCGACGCGCTCGACCCCGACGACCCGCGGACCGTCGCCGCCCTGACCGCCCTGCGCGACGAGTGCCGCGCCGCCAAGCAGCTGCTGTCCCGGGACACCGTCGCGACCGTCCGGGTGGAGATGCCCGGCCTGCGGACCGCGGTCCGGATCCACCGCTCCGACCTCGACGAGCTCACCCGCCCGCTGCTCGAGCCGGTCGCCGACCTGGTGCAGGACGTCGTCGCCGCCGCCCCCGACGCCGAGGTGCTGCTCGCCGGCGGTGCCGCGCGGATGCCGGTCGTGGTGCAGGCGGTCTCGGCGGCACTGGGCCGCCCGGTCGCCGTCGTCGCGGATCCGGTGGCCGACGCCGCCCGCGGTGCCGCACTGGCCGTCGCTCCGGGGGCCGGGACCTCCTGGCCCGGTGTGCGGATGGCGCCGCTGACCGGTGTCCCCGCGCCCCGCGAGCCCGTCGACCCGGCCGGGCGCAGCCCGTGGGACCGGCCCGGGCCGGACGCCACCGAGCGCACCGACCGGACCACCCCGGCGTGGCCGACCCGCGGCGAGCGGGAGCGGACCGCACGGACCGAGCAGCCCGCCGCGGCCGCCACGGCCGTCGCGCTGCTCGACCCGGAGCCGCCGACCGGCCCGCTGACCGCGGTCCCCCGCCCCCGTACGGCGCAGCCCCCCGCCCCCGCACGGACCTCGGTCCTCGGGGCCGGACAGCCGCCCGCACCGTCCGCCGCCCGCCCGGAGCGGCCCGCCCCGGACACCCTGGTCACCCGGGACGCCCCGGCCACCGCCCGTCGCGCCACGGTCACCCGGCAGCGCCTGGTGGTCGGTGCCGGTGGTCTCGCCGGTGCCGCCGCCATCGCGGGTGCGCTGCTGTTCTGGCCCACGACGAGCCCCGGGATCGGTGAGCTGAGCGCGGCCCCCGTGCTGAGCTCACCGGCCGTCGCGCCGGCCCCGGTCGCCCCGGGGGCCGCCCCGGCCGCCGGCGTCGCCGCCGGTCCGGCCGCGGGTGCCCCCGTGGGCGGGAGACACGCCGCCACCGGTGGCGCCGGTGCCTCGGGTGGCACGGCCACCGGGGGTACTGCGGCCCGCCCCGCCGCGGGTGCCGCCGCTCCGGTCGCGGCCGTCCCCCCGGCTCCGGCCCCCGCTGCCCCGGTCGTCCCGGCTCCGGCTCCGACGACCCCGGTGAAGCCGACCACCCCGGCGCCGACGACTCCGGTGAAGGACGGCGCGCCCGACCCGACCACCCCGCCGCCGGTCACCACCCCGCCCACCACCGACCCGACCACCCCGGTCCCGGGCCCGACGACCACGGCCCCCGCGCCGACGTCGACCACCCCGGCCGCGGGTGCGGCTGCGTGATCATCCTGTCGGACAAGGAATCGATCACTGATCACCCTCTGCGCTGCGACGACAGCGCCGAGTGACCCCCACCCCGTCCTGCCCGGACCCCGGAGCGGGATGATTCGGACCGCCGGGCCGGCGTGGACACGGGAGCCCCCACGCCGGCTCGGCCCCATGCACTATGCGATACGGCCGTGCCCGAAGGTGTGACTGCTACCGCGTCGCGTCGCCCGTGTCCACCCCCTCCGACGTGGTAAAACACTGGTCGTCACGGTTCGGGCACGGTGTGAGAGGGGCGCGTGGTGACGCGGTTGGCGGGGGCGGTCATCGGCATGGCGGCGGGTGCGTTGGTGCTCGCGTATGTCGTGGTGGGCTGGCCCATCCTGGTGGTCGGAGGGCCGCTGCTGGTGGGGGTGGCCCTGACGGTCGGCATCCTGGTCCTCACCGAGCGCCCGCGGGCCGTGCTGGCGCAGCGCCGCGCGACCCAGGGCGGCACGTCCCCCTGGCAGGCCGCCGCCGGTACGCGTGACGAGCAGCCCGGCAGCGGGCTGATGAGCGGCTTCTTCGAGATGCCCGCGGCGCTGCCCGAGCAGCGGCCCGCCCCGTCGGACGCCCGCCCGGCCGGCACCCGGTAGCAGTACGTCACAATCGGCCGGTGCCGATCATCCTGCGTGCCGCCCGTGCCCTGACCCGGGCCCGCCCGTGCTGATCGGCATGCTCTTCGCGGTGTTCGCGATGCTCTGCAGCACCGTCGCCGCCATCCTCCAGGCCGACGCGGCCAACCAGGGCGGGCGCACCAGCGCCGTCCTGGCCCGCCCCCGGTTCCTCGGCGGGATCGCGATGGACATCGTCACCTGGCTCTGCATGGTCGTCGCGCTGCAGTTCATCCCCATCTTCGCTGTGCAGGCGACACTCGCCGGGGCCATCGCGATGACCGCCCTGTACGCCCGCTACTTCCGCGGCGAGTGGCTGCGGCCGGTGCACCGGCTCGCCATCGGCGCCAGCATGCTCGGGCTCGCGTTCGTCGCCGGCAGCGCGGGGACCGAGCGCAAGCAGGCCCTGACCGGCCACGGCACGACCGTCGCCGTCCTGATCGCGGCGCTGGTCGTGATCATGGGTGTGACGCTGGCGATCACGAACTCGACCAAGCCGTGGCCGTCGGCGGTGCTCGCCGGGCTCGGGCTGGGCGGCGGCTCGGTCTGCATCCGCGCGATGCACGTGTCCGAGGGCGTCGACCTGGCCGGCCTGCTGCGCGAGCCGCTGGTCTACATCCTGGTCGGCATGGCGCTGACCGGCCTGTACAACTACGCCCGCGCGCTGCAGCTCGGCGACGTCTCCACGGTGACCGCGCTCTACATGGTCACCCAGGTCGTCGTGCCCGGGCTGGTCGGCATCACCCTGCTCGACGACACCGTCCGCCCCGGTCTGTGGTGGCTGCTGCTGCTCGGGCTGGCGCTCGTCGTCTACGGCACCTCCATCCTGGCGCGGCGCCGTCCGGAGAAGCGGACTCCCCCGCGGGTGGCCTAGTTTCGGGCCATGCCCTCCTTCGAGCGCCCCGGTGTGACCCTGCACTACGAGGAGCACGGCACGGGGTTCCCGGTGCTGCTGCTCGCCCCGGGCGGCATGAACTCGACGATCGCGGCCTGGGGCAACGCCCCCTGGGACCCGGTCGCCCACCTCGCTCAGCGGTACCGCGTCATCGCGATGGACCAGCGCAACGCCGGGTCCTCGGTCGCCGAGGTCCACGGCAGCGACGGCTGGGACACCTACACCGCCGACCAGCTCGCCCTGCTCGACCACCTCGGCGTCTCCGAGTGCGCGGTGCTCGGCATGTGCATCGGCGGCGCCTACATCGCGAACCTGCTGGTCACCGCCCCGCAACGCGTCCGGGCCGCGGTCGCGCTGCAGCCCATCGGCCGCGCCGACAACCAGCACCTGTTCGAGAAGAGCTTCGAGAGCTGGCGCGCCGGGATCGAGGCCGACCACCCCGGGGTCCCCGACGACGACTGGGCCGCGTTCCGCACGAACATGTGGGGCGGCGGCGGGATGCTGTACTCCGTTCCCGACGAGGCGCTCGCCCACGTCGCGACGCCGTGGCTGGTGCTGATGGGGATCGACGCCTTCCACCCGGAGCCGGTGTCGCGCCGCCTCGCCGGGCTCGCGCCGGGCGCGGAGCTGGTCGAGCAGTGGAAGGTCGAGCCGCACGTCGCCGACGGCCGCGCCGCCGTCGACCGGTTCCTCGCGGCCCACCTGGTCTGATTCCTCCACGACGCGCAGCGCCCGCCGCGGGCACCATGACCCCATGCCGAGCTGGGACGACGTGGTGCGGATCGGGTCCGGGCTGCCGGAGGTCGAGGAGTCGACCTGGTACCGGACGCCGTCGCTGAAGGTCCGTGGCAAGGGCTTCGCCCGGCTGCGCACCGAGGCCGAGGGCGGGCTGGTGCTGATGTGCTCGCTCGAGGAGAAGGAGGCGCTGCTCGCGTCGGGCGATCCGGCCTACTTCACGACCCCGCACTACGACGGCCACGGCTCGATCCTCGTCGACCTCGACCGGGTCGACGCGGAGCAGCTCGCGGAGCTCGTCGAGGAGGCGTGGCGGCGGAAGGCCCCGCCGTCGGTGGTGCGCCGGCGCGACGACTGAGCCAGGATCGTCGTCGTGCGCTACGTGGTGATCGGGGCAGGGGCCGTCGGCGGGACGATCGCGGCGCGGCTGCACGCGGCCGGGCGGGAGGTCGTGGTCGTCGCCCGGGGCGCGCACCTCGACGCGATCCGCGAGCGCGGCCTGCGTCTCGACACCCCGGACGGGTCGACCACCCATCCGGTGCAGGCCGTGGGCACGGTCGGCGAGGCCCGACCCACCCCCGACGACGTCGCGATCCTCGCCGTCAAGTCGCAGGACACCCCGCCGCCGCTGGCCGCGCTGCTCAAGGCTGCCCCCGGGATCACCGTGGTGTGCGCGCAGAACGGCGTCGCCAACGAGCGGCTCGCCGCGCGCCGCACCGACCGGGTGCAGGCGATGCTGGTGATCCTGCCGGCCGAGCACTACGAGCCGGGGGTGGTCGTCGCGTCGTCGTCGCCGGTCCCGGGCGTGCTCGACGTCGGCCGGTTCCCCTCCGGTGTCGACGCCACGACCGAGGCGATCGTCGCCGACCTCACCGCGGCCGGGTTCTCGTCCCGCGCCGACCCGGACGTGATGGCCGCGAAGTACGGCAAGCTGCTCACGAACCTGGCCAACGCCGTCGACGCGGTCTGCGGGCTCGACGACCCCGACGCGCCCCGCCTCGTCGAGGCCGTGACCGCGGAGGGCCGCGCCGTCCTGGACGCGGCCGGGATCACCGCCCGGACCGGCGACGACGACCGCGTCCGCCGAGAGGGCACCATCACCGAGCGGCCGGTCGCGGGCGCGACGCGGCGGGGCTCGTCGTCGTGGCAGAGCCTGCAGCGCGGGACCGGCTCCATCGAGGCCCGCTACCTCAACGGCGAGATCGTGGCCCTGGGCGCGGCGCACCGGATCGCGACCCCGGTCAACACCGAGCTGATGCGGGTGGCCGAGGAGATGGCCGCGGCCGGGGAGCGGCCGGCGTCGCGGTCCGGTGCGGACCTGCTGTGACGGCCTACCCGCTCGACGTGGCGCGCCGGGCGTTCCTCGACGCGCTCGACGGGCTGTCGGCGTTGCTCGACCACGTCGACGACACCGGCCTGCACGCCCGCAGCCGCTGCCACGGCTGGCTCGCCGCGGACGTCCTCGCGCACCTGCACCTGGGTCTGGTCGAGATGCTCGCCGGGTTCCCCGCCCGCACCGACCGCCCCGCCGACGTCGACCTCGCGACCTACTGGACCGCGACGCCGCCCGGGTCCGGGGCGCCGGGCTGGGCGCACGAGCGCTTCGCCCGCGCCGTCGCGGCCGCATACGCCCGCCCGACCGGGCAGATCGTCCACGTCGCGATGACGCTGCGTGGCCTGCGCCGGCTCGTCGCGGACCTGGACGCGCCGTACCGGCTGGAGTTCCAGGGACACGTCCTCGACGTCGGGGACTTCGTCGGCACCTGGGTCGTCGAGGTCGTGGTGCACCACCTGGACATGACCGTCGCGCTGCCGGACGCACCGGCCCCGCCCGCGTCGGGGCTCGCGGTGGTGCGGGAGACGGTGACCCGGCTGGCCGGTCCCGACGTCGTCGCGGGGTGGGGGGACGACACCGCCCTCGCGCTCGCCGCCACCGGGCGGGAGCCGGGGATGACGCCCGTCCTGGGCTAGTAGGTGATGCTGACGGGCCCGTCCTGCAGCTGCGCGCGGGAGAACGGCACGCCGCCGGTCGCGCCGCTGCCCACGGCGATCCGGTAGAAGTCGTCCCGGGCGGTGACGTCGTCGATCGAGAACGAGAACGTGCACGTCGAGGAGTAGCCCGACCAGCTCGTCCCCGCGCCGGACGTCCCGTCGCCGAGGACGCCCGCGCCGACGATCTCGCCGTTCGCATCGGTGATCGTCACGGGTGTACCGCTGTCGAGCCAGCTGTAGAGCCCGGCCCCGTTGCACGCGCTGTGCGGCGGCAGGGTCGCGTAGGTGCTGGTCAGGGTCACGGCACCGGTCACGTCCATGGTGCGGTGCGCCCCCGCGGCCGCACCGAGCATCGCCACACCCAGCAGCGCCCCGACGACGCCCAGCACGACCCAGCCCCGGCGTGGCCCGGTCCCCGTCACGGGTCGTCCCGGGGGCACCGGGCCGAGCCCGGCGGGGACGTCCGGCGCGACCGGTCCCGCCCACGCCGGCGGCGGCTGAGGCACGCGCGGTAGCGGCCCACCCCACCACGGCTGCTCCGGCCCGGTGCTTCCCCGCTCGACGGTGCTCGTCATGTCCCCACGTCCCCCCGACGGCGGGCACCCGGTGCGCCCGCGACGCCCTCCTGTCGGGCCGGTGAGCTGCTCCGTTTCGCCCCGTCATCACAAGAGATGAAGTACGCCGTCCGGAGCAGGGCCACCGATAACGACAGGGTGGTGCGTGCGATGGGCAGGCAACACGGCCGGACTGGTCCGGCCGCCGTCGTCGGGGAGGGTCGTCATGGTGGAGCGGTGCCGGTGCGGGGCGGAGCTGCTGGGCTCGCTGCACTTCTGCGTGGGGTGCGGACGGCCGCGGGCGCAGGCCGTCGTCCCCCGGCCGCGGACCGGGGCGGTGCCGGTCGGCGCCGGGGCCCCGGTGCCGCAGGGACGGACCGCCGTGCAGCACCCGTCGACGGCGCAGTACCGCCCCACCGACCGGTGCAGCCCCGCCGACCGGTACCGCCCCGCCGCGCCGGCGCCGGCCCCGTCGGCCTGGGCCGGCCCGCAGCCGACCGGCTACGCGCCGGGCTGGGACGCCCCGGCCGGATGGGGCCCGGTGGCGCCCGCCCCGTCGCGGACGCCGTGGGTCGTCGCGTCGCTGGTGCTGGTGACGCTGCTGCTGGCGGGGGCGGCGCTGCTCGTCCTGCGACCCGACCTGCTCCCCGGCACCGCGCCCACCGTGACCCCGGCGGCCGCGCCGGTGCCGGTGGTGGTCGCCCCGGCTGCGGCGCCGGTCGTGATCCCGCCGACCACCTACGTGCCGGGCTACAGCCCCTCGCCGACGACGTCGCTCACCGAGCAGGCCGCCGCCGACAGCCCGCGCGTGGCCGCGACGGCCGGCTACTGGGTCCCGCAGCTGTCCTCCAAGCGCGCCGGCACCAGCGACGGCGGCATCACCTACGACGAGCAGGGCATCCTCGACCACTACCGCGGCCTCGCCGCGCAGTACCCGGGCGCCGCGCTGCTCTGGTCCGGCGACTGGCCGGTCTTCCGCAACAGCGGCTACTGGGTCGTGGTCGTCGCCCAGCCCTTCACCACCGCGGCCGGTGCGAACGCCTGGTGCGACGCCCAGGGCTTCGGCTCCGACGACTGCTTCGCCAAGAAGATCTCCTGGAGCGACGGCCCGCAGGGATCGACGGTGCACCGGTGAGCGCGCCGTACGGGCCGCGTCCGCGGACGCCGCTGCCGGACGTGTCCGTGCTGTTCCCGTGGCGGGCGTGGACCCGGCACCCGTGGTTCCGGTCGTGGACGACGTGGGTGTTCGTGGCGCTGATCGCGGTGCCGCCGCTGGCGACGACCCTGCCGACGTCCGGCTCCGACGACATCCTGCTGCCGTCGATCGTCTTCGCGTTCTACTTCGCCGCGGCCTGGTTCCTGGTGCTGTGGAAGGTCGTGGCGCCGGGCGGGGTGACGGGCCCGGTGCTCGCGCTCGTCGCCGGGATCGCGCTGGTCGTCGAGGCTCCGGTCGCGATGGCCCTCGAACGCGCCTTGGCGGCCGACACCGACACCCTGCTCGCCGGGATCGTGACCGTGGCCGTGCCGGAGGAGCTCGCGAAGCTGCTGCCGGTCGCGGCGCTCGCCCTCGTCCACCGACGGGCGTGGCACACGCTCTCGCCGCGGGACTTCCTGTTCCTGGGCGCGACCTGCGGCCTGGTGTTCGGCGCCGTCGAGGCCGTCAAGTACGCGAACGACTACATGGTCATCGACGACGCGCGGTCGGGGCTGACGCTCGCGTGGCGCCTGCTGACCGGCCCGATCGTCCACGCCTGCTGGGCGGGGCTGTCCGCCTACTTCCTCGGGCTCGCGTCGCGCTACCGCGACGCCGGACCGTGGCTGGCCCTGGCGGGTCTCGGGATCGGGCTCCCCGCGCTGCTGCACGGGCTGAACAACCGGGTCGCCGGGGAGTACGGCGTCGCCTGGGCGGCGGTGGAGGGGCTCAGTGCGCTGCTGTTCCTCGGCTATGCCCGGATCGGGCTGGTCGCAGCCGTGCCGCCGCGGGTCACGACCGGGGTCCCGTGGGCCGTCGGGCACCCGCCGGCCCCGGTCGCGGCTCCGTGGCCCGCGGGGCACCCGTCGGCCCCGGTCGCCGATCCGGCTCGCCCGGCCCCCGCTCCGTGGCCGCCGCCGCTCCGACCCGGCACCCCGCCGCCGGCGGCCCCGTCCGGCCGGGTCCCCGACCTCCCGACGACCCGGCTGCCCGTCGTCGGACGCCCGTGACCGGAATCCACTCGGCCCCGCCCGCGTGCGCGCCTACCGTTGGCCCATGACCTCCGACGCGCACGGCACCGAGATCCGTACCCTCGCCGAGCTGCAGGAGATCACCGGGCAGCCCATCGCGCCCGCGCTGGCGAAGGAACGCGACCACCTCGTGGACGTGCACCGCGCCTGGCTGGCGGCGTCCCGGTTCCTGCTCCTGGCGACGTCGGGCCGCGACGGCACCTGCGACGTCTCGCCGAAGGGTGACCCGGCCGGGTTCGTGCACGTCGTCGACGACCGCACGGTCGCGATCCCCGAGCGTCCCGGCAACGGCCGCGTCGACGGCTGGCGCAACGTCCTGGAGAACCCGCACGTCGGCGTGATCCTGCTGGTGCCGGGCCGCAACGACACGCTGCGCATCAACGGCCGGGCCCGGCTCGTCCGCGACGCGCCGTACTTCGACCAGCTCGCCGTGAAGGGCCGCCGGCCGCTGCTCGCCTGCGAGGTCGCGATCGACCAGATCTACTTCCACTGCCCCAAGGCGTTCCTGCGCTCCGAGCTGTGGGCGACGACGAGCTGGCCCGCGCCGGGCGCGCTGCCCTCCACCGCGCAGCTCGCCAAGCGGCTCGCCCGTCCCGACGAGCCACTGGAGAAGATCGAGGAGTACTACGGTGCCGGCTACGCGGCCCGGCTCTACTGAGGGTCGCGCAGGTTACATCGAAACCGCAGGTCAGACCCTGCACAATGGGGAAACGTGACACCCCCCGTCCCGCCGCTGCGGCGATCCCTGCGCGCCCTGCTGTCCGCCGTCCTCACCGCGCTCGCGATCCCGGTCGTGCTCGCGGCGGGTGCCGCGCTGCCACCGGCCGCGGTGGTCGTGGGGATCGTGCTGGCGGTGGTCGTCGCCGGGGTGGCCCGCACGCTGTCCTGGGTGGCCGGGGAGCCGGTCGGCGAGCGGGCGACGGCGCTGGCCGTGGCCAGCGGCCTCGGCGCGGGGACCGCGGCGATCGCGCTGGGCGTGGTCGCGGTGTTCGCCGGCCCCGCGGTGCTGGTGCTCTTCCCGCTGCTCACCGGGGCCGGGGTCGCGACCTGGTGGGTCGCCCGCCGGGACGTGCCGCCCGCGCTCTGACTCCATGATCACCGGTTGTGGAGTCCGGAGTGCACTCCACGGCCCTCTGCGCTCCACAACCGGTGATCATGAGGCCGCACGGCGACCGCCACGCGCCACTGGTCGCGGGCCGGCGTCGCACGGGAATGGCGCGAGGCACCGTTCCCCGGGAACGACGAAGGCCCAGGCTCGGCGGAAAACCTGCCGCTGACCTGGGCCTTCGTGTGTGGAGCGGATGACGGGAATCGAACCCGCGTATTCAGCTTGGGAAGCTGATGTTCTACCATTGAACTACATCCGCATGGCGTGAGATCACCCTAGCACCACGATCCGCGTACCTGTCACGGACCTCCCCTGCCCGGTCGTCGCACGATCCGACCACCGGGCGCGCGTGTCTCGACCCGGCCGCCCGCTCCGCGCACACTCGTCACCGTCGGTCAGACCTCGGCCGGAAGGCGACTGCGATGACGGTGTTCGACCCGACGTCGGGCGACGTGTCCGGGTTCCCCCCGGACCACGAGCACGACGTCCTGCTCATCGCCGGCAGCCGTCCCGAGGTCGCCCGGCTCGCCCCGGTCGCCGGGGCCGTCGCGGCGGCGGACCGCATCCGCGGGATCACCGTCGCCACCGGGCCGGACCCGATGGCCGTCCACGAGGCGTTCGAGGCCCTCGGTGTCCCC
Organism: Pseudonocardia sp. TMWB2A; assembly: GCF_017312135.1. Taxonomy (NCBI): domain Bacteria; kingdom Bacillati; phylum Actinomycetota; class Actinomycetes; order Pseudonocardiales; family Pseudonocardiaceae; genus Pseudonocardia; species Pseudonocardia sp. TMWB2A. The sequence goes on along the minus strand of NZ_QKQY01000002.1, from coordinate 2,432,429 downwards.
ACCGACATCACGATCCTGCTGCCGCTGGAGACCGGGCCCGGCATGGCCGACGTCGCCGCGGCGCTGTTCACCCGGCTCGACCAGCTGCTCGTCGACCAGGACCCGTCCGCGGTGCTGGTGCACGGCGGTGGGCTGGCGGCCGAGGTCGCGGCGACGGTCGCGTTCTGGCGACGGATCCCGATCGTGCACATGCAGGCCGGGATGGGTACCGACGACCTGCTGTGCCCGTTCCCGCAGGAGGCGCACCGGCGGGTCATCGGCCAGCTCGCGTCGCTGTTCCTCACCACGAGCGGGTCCGCGCTGGGCAGCCCGCTCGGCCCGAACGTGCTGACGATCGGCGACACGATCAACTCACTGCCCGGTCCGCAGCACCAGGGCTGTGTCGACGCGCTGGAGCGGATGCACGACCAGCACCGCAGGCTGATCGTCGTCGACCTGGCGAGGGCCTCGTCGTCGCCGGTGCTGCGCGGGATCGCGGACCTGCTGGAGCGGTACCCGCGGATCGAGATCGTGCTGTTCGGCGCGCTCGCCGCCGGGGAGACGGCGCAGTCGCTCGGGACCCACCCGCGGGTGACGGTCGTGGCCGAGCCGGCGCTGCCCGACCAGCTGGCCGTGCTCACCGCGGCGACCGTCCTGGTGAGCGACGACCACGAACTCGTCGTCGACGCACCCGGTCTCGGCACCCTCGCGGTCCTGGTCGACGGGCCGAACGTGCCGCAGCCCGGCGACTCGATCCGCAGCATCGCCGCGCACGACGCGGCCGCCGCCGTCGCGCAGGTGCTCGACGGCGACCACGGGCGCCGCGCCGCCGCGTCGGACGGTTTCGAGGCCGCCCGCGCCGAGCAGGCGGTCGCCTGGATGTTCGGGCTGACCCGCTCGCCGCAGCTGCCCGACGACCTCGTCGGCGGTGGCCGGCACAGCCCGGGCGAGGTGGAGTCGGACTCCGAGGAGTCCTCCGAGGCGTGACCGCGGGCCCTGGATAGGGTGTCGGCGTGCTGCTCTCCGACGGTGACCTGCGCAAGGACATCGAGTCCGGCCGGCTCGTGCTCGACCCGTGGGACGTCGAGATGCTCCAGCCGTCCAGTGTCGACGTCCGGCTGGACCGGTACTTCCGCGTCTTCCAGAACTCGCGCTACACCCACATCGACCCCGCCCAGCAGCAGGACGAGCTGACGACCCCGGTGGAGACGCCGGACGGCGAGTCGTTCGTGCTGCACCCCGGCGAGTTCGTGCTGGGCTCCACGTTCGAGCGCGTCGGGTTGCCCGACGACCTGGCCGGCCGGCTGGAGGGCAAGAGCTCGCTCGGCCGTCTGGGTCTGCTGACCCACTCCACCGCCGGGTTCATCGACCCGGGCTTCACCGGCCACATCACCCTCGAGCTGTCCAACGTGGCGAACCTGCCGATCACGCTGTGGCCGGGGATGAAGATCGGGCAGCTGTGCCTGTTCCGTCTGTCCAGCCCGGCCGAACGGCCCTACGGCACCGAGGGCGTCGGGTCGCGCTACCAGGGGCAGCGGGGTCCGACGCCGTCGCGCGCGTTCCGCAACTTCCACCGCACCGACACCCGGCGGGCCTGAGCTCGTCGCCCCGCCGGGGGTGACGGCGTCGCTACCCTGGGCGGTGATGGACGCCGACCGCAGCTCCCCGGACCCGTGGGCCACCGGCCGCCGCCGGAGCGGCCGGCCCGACCGCGGCGTCCGCCGCGCCAGTCCGCCCCGGCAGGACGACGCCGGACCCGACGCGACCGGCGCCGCCGCCCGCGCCGACACGGCCGGACCCGACACGGCCGGGCGTGGCCCCGCCGGTGAGAGGGCCGCCGGTGAGAGCACGGCCGGCCCCGGCCCGGCCCGCTCCGAGACCGACACCCCACCGCCCCCCGGCACCGAGCTCGTCGTGTCCCCCGTGGCGCCCCCGGAGCCCGACCCCGGCTCGCGCGCCCTCACCCGACGGCCCGCACCCGCCCCCGCGGACCCGCCACAGGCGGACCGCGGGACGGAGGACCGGGACCCCTGGGCCCCGTGGCGCCGCCTGCGCCCCCGCACCGTCCGTGGCGCCACCGCGCTCGGTCTCGCGGGCGCCGCGGTCCTGCTCCTGCCCTTCCTCGACGACCCGGGCCGCTGGTGGGTCCCGGTCGGCCTCGGGTTCGGCACCCTGGTGCTGCTGGCCCTGCTGCGGCTGGACCGGCTGCTGCAGGGGTGGGCACCGCACGTCGCCGGGGTCGTGCTCGTCGCTGCCCTGGTGAACGGGACGCGGGAGAACCCGTGGGCGTGGGCACTGGCCCTGTCGGTGGGGGTGATCGTCGCCGGGGCGCTGCTGCTGCCGCGCTGGACGGTGCTCGCCGCCGGCGTGGTGCTGCTGGTGGTGTCCGGGGTCGGCTACTCGTTCCGCTCGGCCGAGATCCGGCAGGACCAGACCCGCGTCGACGCGCAGGCCGGCGCACAGTTCCGTACCGACCTCGGTGTCGCCCGCCCGCAGCTCGCGCTCGTCTCACTGGACACCGGGGTCGCCTCGCCGAACCCGGCCCGGGTCTGCCGCCTCGTCCAGCCCGCCGCGCTCGACCAGCTCCGCGCCGCGACGGGTGCGGCGGGCTGCGAGGACGCCGTCGCCGTCCTGCACGGGCGGATGCCCGCCGGGGCACAGATCACCGTCCCGGACCGGCGTCCGGACCCGGAGGTGGCGGTCGGCGCCACCACCGCCGTCGACGCCTGCGGTTCGGCGTGGGGAGCGGCCGCACCGCAGCTCGGCCGCGTCGTCCTCACCCGCACCACCACGACGACGTTCCAGGTCAGCTCCTTCACCCCCTGCTGACCCCGCACACGACGACGGCCGGGCACCCCTGCAGGGGGTACCCGGCCGTCGTCGGTGGTGGGTCAGTTCTCGTTCGAGCGCTCCGGCGTCGCGTCCTCCGGCGACGACCCGTTGCTCGACCCGTTCGCCGCTCCGTTCCCCGACGACGCCGGGGTCCCGGTGCTCGACGCACCGTCCGAACCGGCCGGGGTCGGGTCCTGCTTCGCGGCCTCGTCGGCCACCTCGGCGGCCGGGGTGGCGGTCCCCGGGGCGTCGGTGGTCGGCGCGCTCTGGCCCTCGGTCTCGGGCTGCGGCTCCGGCGCGGTGTCGGCAGGGGCGTCGCCCCGCTTGACCGCGGCGAGCAGCATCTGCGAGACGTCCTGGACCTGCACGGCCTCACCGGCGGTCTGGTTCACACCGTCGGTCATCATCGTGCGGCAGAACGGGCAGCCGACCGCCAGCGTGCCGGACGGCTCCGAGCCGCCACCGGCCTTGGTGAGGGTCTCGGCGGCCTCCTCGGCGCGGGTGAAGTTGATGCGCTTGCCGATGCGCTCCTCCATCCACATCCGGGCGCCACCGGCACCGCAGCACATCGACCGGTCGCCGTGGCGCGGCATCTCGGTCAGCGTGGTCGTCCCGGCCGCACCGGTCGCGTTGATCAGCGCGCGGGGCTCCTCGTAGACCTCGTTGTGCCGCCCGAGGTAGCAGGGGTCGTGGTAGGTGACCGGGCCGGTCTCCTCGCCCGCCGGGGCGGACACGGGGACCAGCTTCTTGTCCCGCACCAGCTTGTTGAGCAGCTGGGTGTGGTGCACGACCTCGTAGTGCCCGTCGAGCTGGGGGTACTCCCGGCCCAGGGTGTTGAGGCAGTGCGGGCAGGTCGTCACGATCTTGCGGGTGCCCGTCTCGCGGCCTTCGAAGACCGTGTTCAGGGTCTCGACGTTCTGCTGGGCGAGCATCTGGAACACGAACTCGTTGCCCGAGCGGCGCGCCGGGTCACCGGTGCAGGTCTCGCCCGAGCCGAGGACGGCGAAGTTCACCCCGGCGCGGTGCAGCAGCTCCGCGGTGGCCCGGATGGTCTTCTTCTGGCCGTCGTCGAACGCGCCGGCGCAGCCGACCCAGAACAGGTACTCGGTCTCGGCGTCCAGCTCGCCCTCGACGACCGGGACCTCGAAGTCGAGGCCCTTGGTCCACTCGAGGCGGTCCTTGGCGTTCTGGCCCCAGGGGTTGCCCTTGTTCTCCAGGTTCTTGAACAGCGAGTTGAGCTCGGTGGGGAACTCGGTCTCGATGAGGACCTGGTAGCGGCGCATGTCGATGATGTGGTCGACGTGCTCGATGTCGACCGGGCACTGCTCGACGCAGGCGCCGCAGGTGGTGCAGGACCACAGGATGTCGGGGTCGATGACGCCCAGGACGTCCTCGCCGCCGACCAGCGGACGGCCCGCGGCCTCCAGCGCGTCGACCGGGATGGCCTTGAGCCGCTCCTCGGCGCCCTCGCCGGTGATGCCGACCTCGTCGCCCGCCATGTCGCGGCTGCCGCCGGCGAGCAGGTAGGGGGCCTTGGCGTAGGCGTGGTCGCGCAGGGCGTTGACCAGCAGCTTCGGCGACAGCGGCTTCTCGGTGTTCCAGGCGGGGCACTGCGACTGGCAGCGGCCGCACTCGGTGCAGGTGGTGAAGTCGAGCAGGCCCTTCCAGGTGAAGTCCTCGACCTTGCCGACGCCGAAGGTGTCGGTGTCGGGGTCGGCCTCCTCCAGGTCCAGCGGCTTGCCGTTCGACATCATCGGCCGGGTCGCGCCGAGGGCCTTGTAGCCGTCGTCGTTGCGCTTGAAGTAGATGTTCGGGAACGCGGTGAACCGGTGCCAGGCCACTCCCATCGTGGGCTTAGCGGCGATCACGATCAGCCAGATCATCGCGGACAGGACCTTGACCGCGGCGAACACCGAGACCAGCGCCGGGGACGCGGGCAGGACCGCGGACAGGGCGTAGGAGACCGGGGCGGACCAGACCGGCACGTCGAACGCGCCCATCGAGATCTTCGCGGCCCGCACGACCAGGATGCCCAGGCCCTCGAGGAACACGACGCCCTCGACGAAGTACGCGCGGCCCATGTTGGAGCCGTAGAACCGCGACATCCTGCCCTGGGAGCGCGGGTTGTTCAGCTGGCGGATCACGATCAGCGCGCCGATGCCGACGACGGTCGCGACGCCGAGGATCTCGACGTAGAGGGAGTAGACCGACCACTCGCCGATGATCGGCAGGTGGAAGGTGGGGCTCCAGACCTCCACGAAGGCCTCGGCCAGCGCCAGGATCAGACCCAGGAAGCCGACCATCACCAGCCAGTGGAGGATGCCGACCTTGGTCCACTTGAGCATCCTGGTGTGACCCAGGGTCTCCTTGAGCATCGTCGCGAACCGCGGCCCGAACGGGCCGTTGCGCGTCGGGTCGGACTCACCGAGCCGGATGATCTTCACCATCCGGGTCACGGTCATCGCGACGAGGGCCACGGCGACGATCGCCGACAGCACGGTGACGATGCCGAGCGTGTACTGCACCCAGGTCATCTGGAGGAACCTCCCTGTAGAACACCCAGCGGTCCCTGCCGGAGCGTGGTGCTGCCGTGACGGAACGGGACGGGAATCGATGAACCGGTCCGGTGGGGCACCGGGGCTGCGGCGGAGCGCGCGCGTCCACGGGCGCACGGCGTACCGTGCCGCCGGGACGGGGCGGGCCTCTCCATCGCAGTGCCTCCTCGGACCTCGCCGCCGCGCTGGTGTGGTGGGGCGCGACGACGGTCGGGCGAAGGGTAGTGCGCCCGGCCGAGGGTTGCCCGACCTCACCAGGGGTCGGCCGCGCGTGTTACCGAACAGTAGCCAAGGCCGACCATGACATCCCGGGTCAGGGTCGGGATGTCGGGGAGACACGAGTCACGCCCGATCGACGCTGGTCCGACCGTGTCGACCCGATCGCGCAGCGTGGCGCACCGGTGGGCCGGGTGGCTCAGCCCCTAGGATCCCGTACGGGTCTCGTGGTCTACTCGCCTGCGGGAGCGACCGGGACAAGCGGACTGCCGCAAGGAGGAGCTGTGAAGACCTCGTACGAGGCGATCCAGCTGGTACTGGCCCAGGGCGGACAGCTGACCACGGTCAACCTCCGCGACTGGATCACGAACAACATCGTGCCGCTGATCCTGCTCGCGATCGCCGTCATCCTGCTGTGGATCGGTGGTCGTGGTGACAACGCCGGCGTGGCCCGGCGCAGCATCGGGCTGCTGGTGGGTCTGATCGCACTGGGCATCGCCGTGACCGGCAGCGGTCCGGCCATCGGACAGGCGCTGGCCAACCTGCTCGTGACCCCGGGCTGATCCGTGCTCGTTCGCACGGACGACGAGGTCTACCGCGTCGACGCCGTCTGGCTCGGGCCGCCACGGGCCACCTTTCCCTGGCGCGCCCGCTACGTCAGCTACGGCGTCGGACTCCTCGTCATGATGCTGATCATGTTCGTCCAGCGCCGGCTCGGTATCGGCCTGGACTTCTTCTCCGTGGCCTGGGCGCTCGTCGGCACCGTCGCGATCACCCGCCTGCTCGGCAAGAAGATCGACTACGAGCGGCCGCTGGGTCAGGTCCTCGGCCAGTTCTGGGCCGAGGTGACCGGGCCGCGGGCCGGTCGGAAGGCCGCGGGTGGCTCGGTCCGCGCGGGACACGTCCGTGTCCACGCCACCCGTGCCCACCCCGGCGTCCCGTCGGCCGGTGGCCGGACCCCCGCGCTGTCCACCGCGCAGCGCACCCGGATCGACGCCGCGGGGACGCGGCCGCCGGTCACCGTGGACGCCGTCGTGGACACGCCCGCCACCACCGCTCCGGTGGTCCCGGGGCTCGAGGCGCCGGTCGCCGCACCCGCGCGCGTGGTCCCGCCGCTGCCGGAGCCGGGCAGCGCGCCGCGCCGGAGCCGTTTCCGCCGGGCCCGCGGCGGTGGCCGCGGTCGCGGCGCGAGCGTGCCCGCGCGCACCCCCCGTCCCGACCCGTGGCGCCGGAGTGGCCACCGTGGCCGCACCTGAGCGGACCCCCCGGCCGAAGGCCCGGCGCGGCCGGGCCCGTGCCGGCGAGGGCGGTTCGGACTACACCCCGTCGATCGCGCTGCGCTCGATCGACGGGCACATCACGCGTACCAATGGGCAGGTCATGGCCTGGTACCGGCTCGCGGCGCAGGCGTGGAGCTTCCGCAGCGACAACCAGCGCGAGGTCCTGATCCGCCAGATCGCCGCGCAGCTCGGCGAGCTGCAGGGGCGCTGGCTGCACCTGCGCGTCACGACCCGGCCCTACCCGGTGCACATGTGGGCGGAGTCGTTCGACCAGAACGCGATCGGCCGTATGCCCGACGTGCCCGGCGCCCTGGGCTGGGACGGGTTCCTGGAGGGCGAGCAGCGCCACCTGATGGGGCTGTCGATGGCGGACAAGGAGGTCTTCCTCGGCATCGAGGTCTCCGGCCGCGGGCTGATCGACCGCTGGGTGGAGCGCGCCGCGCCCGTCCTGGACCGCCTCGTGCCGTCCGCGGTCAAGGCCGAGCTCGCCGCGCTGGAGACCGAGATCAACCACCTGGACGTGCTCGTCGCCGGGTCCGGCCTCGACGCCGTCCCCGCGAGCGCGGAGGACATGGCCTGGCTGATGCACCGCTCGGTCGCCCTCGGGCTGCCCGCCCCGCGCGGGCTGTCCTCGGTCCCGCGCGGGGTGTCGACCTGGGAGCCGGAGGACCTCGCCGCGTTCACCGAGGGTGTCGACCTGCACCAGGAGCCGTACGCGCCGACGGTCCAGGTCGTCGGGCGGATGCGCAGCCAGACCGTCACCCGCAACGTCGCGGTGCTGAGCGTCGGGCTGATGGAGGGTCTGCGGATCCCCGAGATCGACGACCCGTGGATGCAGCACTCCGATCGGCTGCCGTTCCCGGTGGAGTGGTCCGCGCGGATCTACGTGCGCCGCCCGGAGGACGTCACCGGCGAGCTGCAGCGCCAGATGGGCAAGGTGCGCAGCCAGATCCGGCACTACACCCACGACCACGACCTCGACCCGCCCATGTCGCTCGCGCGGCAGGCCGACCGGGTACTGGAGGTCGAGGACGAGCTCACCACCGGGCTCACCCAGCTCAACACCCGCCTCTACGGCTGGTGGCGGATCGCCGTCTCCGGCCGCGACGAGGCCGAGGCCACCACCCGCGCCCAGCAGGTCGTCGACCTGTACCGGCCCAAGGTGCAGATCGAGCACCCCGAGGCGCAGTACCGCTACGCCCGCGAGTTCATCCCCGGCGAGCCGCTGGCCGCGACGGCCTACCGGCGACGCGGGTCGGTCACCTGGGCGGCCGCCGCGGTCCCGGCCGCGACGGCCAGCGTCGGCGACCGCCGCGGGATCATGCTCGGCGAGACCTGCACCGCGACCCGCCGCCCGGTCGCCTGGGACCCGTGGCTGGCCCAGGAGGTGCGGCGCGCGTCCGGCCTCACCGCGATCGTCGGCGGCCTGGGCTCGGGCAAGTCGTTCCTCACCGGGCTGGTCGTCTACAAGACGCTGCGCGCCGGGGCCCGCTGGACGGTGCTCGACCCGTCCGGCCCGCTGGCCGAGCTGACCCGGCTGCCGGAGCTGGCGCCGTTCTCCCGGCACATCAACCTGCTCCGCGCCGACCCCGGCATCCTCAACCCGTACCGGGTGGTCGCCGAGCCGCGGCCGGACCACTTCCTCGACGACGAGGACCCGGAGCGCGCCTGGAAGCGGGAGCGCTCGCTGGCCGCGGCCACCCGTCGCCGGCTGGTGCTCGACGTGCTGTCCGGGCTGCTGCCCTACGAGATCGCCCGCCAGCCGCACACCCGGATCGTGCTGCTCCGCGCGGTCCGCGAGGTCGGCGGCTCGCCCGACCGGCACCCGGGCATGGTCATCGACGCGCTGCGCCGGCACGCGACCGAGGGCGAGGACCACGCCGGCGTCGTCGCGGACTTCCTCGACGAGCGGCGCGAGCTGCCGCAGGCCGCGCTGCTGTTCCCCGACGAGACCCGCGCCGACCCCTGGCAGGCCGACCGCGACTACCGGCTCACCGTGCTGACGATGCAGGGACTGTCGCTGCCGCGCCCGGGCAGCCCGCGCGAGGAGTGGACCGACAACGAGTCGCTCGGCGTCGAGCTGCTGAACCTGGCGTCCTGGCTGACCCAGCGCACGATCTACGACGCCGACCGCAACCTGCGCAAGGGCGTCGCGCTCGACGAGACGCACTTCCTGTCCCAGGTGCCCACCGGCAAGGTGCTCATCGACCGCCTCGCCCGCGACTCCCGCAAGTTCAACGTCCGCGCCCTGTTCGCCTCCCAGCTGGCCGGCGACCTGCTGCGGGTGTCGGGCTTCGCGTCGCTGGTCAACGCCGTGTTCGTCGGCCGGACCGACGACGAGGAGGCCCAGTCCGAGGCGCTGCGGCTGCTGCGCGTGCCCACCGACGTCGGCTACGAGGAGATGCTCGGGACCCTGTCCCCGCGCCCCCGCCACGACGACCGGCCCGACGACGCGCCCCGCCAGTTCGTCTTCGCCGACGGCCACGGCGGCGTGGAGAAGGTCCGCATCGACCTGGAGGCGCCGCACCTCGAGCACATCCGCGAGGCGCTCGACACCAACCCCGACGCCGCCCGCGTCGTCGCCCCGCGCCCGCCGGGTGGCCCGGCGATCACCGCGCCCGGGCATCCCGAGATGACCGCACCCGACGAGCCGAGCCCGCTGCCCGCGCGGCGCGCCCCGGCCCCCGTGGTGCTGCCCGACCTCGACGGCGACGAGATCGACCTGCGCACCGACACCCGGATCGGCCCCGGCGACGACGACCCGGTCCTGGCCGGCGGGATCCGTGCCGGTGGGGTGCAGGTCGTGTCGGTCGCCGCGACCGACGCCGCCGTCGGCCGCGCGGAGCTCTACGACGACGAGCAGCTCGACCTGCTCGACGAGCTCGACGACGACTGGGTGGTCGACGAGCCCGCCCCGACGAACGGCACCCGCCCGTCGAGCGGCGACGGCCCGGTGAACGGGTCCGCCGTCACGAACGGCCATCCCGCGGCCGCTCCCCCCGACGGGGACGGACGGTGACGGCGGGCCTCGACCCGTCCGGCGGCGCAGGCATCTGGGTCGTCCTGGGCGTGCTGCTCGCGGCCGTCGTCGTGTCGGTGCGGAAGACCCGCCGCCGCAGGCCGCAGACGCCCGGGGTGATCCGCCGCCGTCGCCGGCGGACGGCGGTCCTGGTGGTCACCGCGATCGCCGGCGGCACGCTGCTGCTCGGCTCGCCCGCCATGGCGCAGGCGCTGGACTGCAAGTCCCCGCCGGAACCGGACCGCCCCGGCACCGGGCTGGTCGGCTCGCTGGATCGGCCCTCGGCGCTGCACGGTGAGGCCGGCAGCGTCTACGAGGAGGTCGGCTACGCCGGTCTCGTCTGGCACAACTACGACCTGGGCTGCGCCACGTCGGGTGTGCTGAACCCGTCGGTCACCACCGACACCTGGCTGGGCAACCAGGTCTTCAACCTGGCGAAGCTGACCGTCGGTGGGGTGAACTGGGCGCACTACCTCATCGCCGACGGCGGGTCGCTGTTCGCGCCGCTCGACCAGGTCATCACCACCGCGACCCGGGCGATGTACGAGACCGTGTTCACCACCTGGGTGGGCCTCGGCCTGCTCGGGTTCGCGATCATCGTGCTGCTGCTGGCGATGCGCGGGGAGCTCGCGCGCCAGGCCCAGCGCACCGGCATCGCCGTCCTCGCGCTGATGCTCGGCTCCGCCGCCTACCTCGCACCGGTCGACTGGTCCCGCGCCGCGGACAACCTGCTGCTCGACGGCGTCACGCAGATGCAGGAGGGCTTCCTCGGGCAGGTCGGGCTCGGCACCCGCGACACCCTCCCGACGGTGCTCGTCGACCAGGTCGCCTACCAGAACTGGCTGCGCGGGACGTTCGGCGCGCCGGACGTCCCGCAGGCCCAGGAGCTGGGCCGGGACCTGCTGCGTTCGCAGGCGTTCACCATCGACGAGATCGACCAGGGCCAGGACACGTCCGAGACGGCGGAGCGCAAGAAGGGCGAGTACGCCGCGCTCGCCGACCGCATGGGGGATCGCTACCCGTACTTCACCGGGGCCTCCGGCAGCCGGATCGGGGCCGGGACGCTCGCGCTGATCCAGGCCGCGTGCATCGCGCTGTTCCAGCTGCTGTCCAAGGTCCTGGTGCTGGTCGCGCTGCTGATCATCCGGCTGATGGTGGTGACGGCGCCGGCGATCGCCGTCGTCGCGCTGCTGAAACCGGACGTCATCCCGGCGATCCTGCGCATCGGCGGCGCCGCGATCGTGAACACGCTCGTCGTCGGGGCGTTGGCCGGGCTGCACGCGCTGCTGGTCGTGTCGCTGTTCGCCCCCGGATCCGGGGTCGACCTGTGGCTCGCGCTGCTGGTCACCGGCGTGGTCACGCTCGTGCTGTGGGCGGTCGCGCGGCCGTTCCGGCGGCTGGTGTCGATGGTGACGCTGACCCGTGAGCAGTTCGGCGGGATCGTCCCCGGCATCAACGGCGGCCCGGTGTCGCGGGTGTGGAACCGGATGCGCGGCCCGAACGACGCCGACGAGCGCCAGTCCCGCTGGTGGTCCGAGCGCGGCGGCCCCGGCGGGTCCGGCGACCCGGGTGCGGCGCGACCGGAGGCCGAGACCGCGGCGGGACCGGGCGCCCGGGTCCGTCGTCGCGCGGCACCGGACGTGTCCTCCCCCCAGGCGGCCCGGATCGCCGAGCCGCGCCGCGGGGCGCTGCCGGTCGGGGCGTCCGGGCGGCCCGACACCGGGTTCGCCACGCGGGTCGACCCCGGCGAGGTCGACGACCGCTCCATCTACCGCCGCGACGACGCGGGTCCCCGCCGCCCCGGCGACCCGACCCCGGTGACCCCGGAGCTCGTCGACGGCGTGCCCGTCTACAAGATCTACCGCCCGCGGGCGGCCCGCACCGGCGGCGACCGTGCCGATTAGGTCCTCCCGCGGCCGCGCCGGCGCCTACCGCGCGGTGTGGCAGTGGCCGCTGCGCTCCCCCGCCCGGCTCGCCGTGACGGTGGTGGTCCTGGGCGGGCTCGTGTTCGGGCTGGTCTCGCTCGGCGGTTCCGGCGGGGCGGCGTCCGGCGGCCTGATCGCCGGGGGCGGCTCCGGCGGCAACCGGTGGGACAGCGGATCGTCCGGCGTCTCCGCGACGCCCACCCCGACGCTGCTGCCGCCGGTGCCCGAGCTGACGCCCGAGGCGCTGCCCGTGTCGCAGGCCCCGCGGCAGGCGCTGGAGACGGCGCGGGTGTGGGCGGCGGCCTGGGTGAACCACCCCGACGGGATGACCTCCCAGCAGTGGGTCGCCGGGCTGCGGCCGTACACGACCGACGAGTTCCTCGGCGTGCTCGCGGGCGTCGATCCGTCGAACGTGCCCGCCTCCCGGGTCACCGGGCCCGCGACCCCGACCCGGGTCGCGCCGAAGAGCATCGAGGTCACCGTGCCGACCGACACGCTGACCCTGCGGATCCTGGTCGTCGACACCGAGGCGGGCTGGAAGGTGTCCCGCTACGACCGGGCATGAGCACCCCGCTGACGCGTGCGCTGCGGCCGCTGCGGCTGCTGCTGCCGTTCCTCGCGATCGGGATGGCGCTGGTGCTGTTCCTGACCGTCGGTTTCCTCGCGTTCAGCCCCAACCTCGGCGGCGGCCGGTCGAACGCGGCCTGGTGCGACACCGGGATCTCGACCGCGACGGTCGGCCGTGGCGGCGGGGGAGCCACCTTCGAGACGCTGTCCGACGAGCAGAGGCAGAACGCCGCCGCGATCATCTCGGTCGCCAAGGACATGCAGCTCCCGCCGAAGGCGTGGCTGGTCGCGCTGGCCACCGCGATGCAGGAGTCGACGCTCCGCAACATCGACTACGGGGACCGGGACTCGCTCGGGCTGTTCCAGCAGCGGCCGTCGCAGGGGTGGGGCACCCCCGCGCAGGTCACCGACCCCGCCTACAGCAGCCGGATCTTCTACGAGCGGCTGATGGAGGTGCCGGGCTGGGACTCGATGCCGGTCACCAAGGCCGCGCAGACCGTGCAGCGCTCGGCCTTCCCCGACGCCTACGCCAAGTGGGAGGGCCTGGCCGCGTCGCTGGTCGAGAACATCGGCGACGTCGCCAACCCGACGGGCTGCGCCCCCGGCACGACCGGCGCGCTGCCCCCGGGCGTCGCCGGGGCCGCGATCGGCTTCGCGCTCGGCGAGCTCGGCAAGCCCTACGTGTGGGGCGCGACCGGCCCGGACTCCTGGGACTGCTCCAGCCTGCTGCAGGCGTCGTACCGGGCGGCCGGCGTCACGATCCCGCGGGTGTCGCGCGACCAGTACAACTCCGGCGGCCACCTGCCGGTCCGGGACATGCAGCCGGGCGACTTCCTCTTCTACGCCCACGACACCTCGGACCCGACCACGATCTACCACGTGATGATGTACCTGGGCGACGGCAAGATGGTCGAGGCGCCCAACCGCAACTTCCCCGTCCGCGTGCAGCCGGTGTCGTGGGAGTTCGGCGATCTCGTCCCGCTCGCCACCCGGCCGGGGACCACGCCGAACCCCGCCTGAGCGGGGTCGAGGCGCCATCATGGGCGGCATGCGCTCCCCGCTCTCGGACTACCTCGACTCCGCGGCGCCCGGTGCCTGCCCGGACCACCTCGTCGTGCCGCGGTCACTGGCCCAGTCGATGCCGCTGCGCTGGCAGCAGGTCTTCGTCGGGCTGCTCACCGACCTGCACGACGCCTACCCCGGCGTCGACTGGCCGGAGTACGCCGTGTCCGCGGTGCGGGCCGAACCGTTGACCGAGCTCGACGACGCCCAGCTCGCCACGCACGGCTACGTCACCGAGCTCGGTCCCGACGGCGACCTCGAGTACCGCGACGCCGACGACCGCGTCGTCCCGGGATCGCTGCCCGTCCGGGTGGAGGTGCCCGACACCGTGCCGCCGGCGTCGGCGGGGCAGGTGCCGCGGGGGACCGTCGTCCTGCGCTGACCGCGCCCCGCACCTCGCGCCGCCGCGCCCCGCACCTCGCGCCGCCGCGCCGCTCCGCTGCTCGCGCCGGTCGGGCCCGGCCCGGTGCGCGGGGGCGTCGCCGAGATGCACCTCAGCGGGAATCGTCGATCTCCACGGCCCGCTGAGCTGCATCTCGGCGTGCGGCAGGGACACCTCCCGCGGAATCCGCTTACCCGGTAAGCGATTTCCCGGCCACCCCTCACCAGGCCCGGTGCGTCCCGACCGGTGCGCGACGGCGCCGCGCCCCGTCGGCGAGCCGGTCCAGCTCGCGGACCAGGTACGCGGCGTCGGCCGGACCGGCGTGCACGACGGCGTCATCGGGGAGCGGGCCGCCGACGACGTCCGGGGTCGGGCGCCGCTGGACGTAGCAGCCGTCCGTGGTGGCGTGCACCAGCAGGACGCCCGGCGCGCGGCACGGGTCGTGTCCTTTCCGGCCGGCGCCGAGCTGGGCGACGCCCTCGACCTGCCCCATCCGCCGCAGCATCTCGGCCTCGGCCGCGCTGCAGCCCCGCCGCAGGAGCTCGTGGACGAGCCGGTCGGCGTCGCCGTCGGCGCGCTCGGCGGCCTCACCCAGCACCGCGACGGGGATCCGCACCCCGGCCCCGGGGCCGGGCACGACCTCGCCGAGCAGCTCGACCAGGAGGGCCGACGCGTCGTCGGGCAGGACGCGGACCAGCGCGACGTCGTCGCCGATCCGGGTGGCCAGCACCGCGCGCCCGGCCCGCCGCGCGACCAGCGCCCGCTGCCACGACGGCGGTGCGACCACGAGGTCGTGCTGGAACTCCGGTGCGACGACCGTGCGCAGGTCGTCGACCAGGTTCGGCTCGAACGCGGTGCCGGTGAACAGGCCACGCGCGGCGAGGGTGTCGAGACACTCCCGCACGACACGGGCCCGCTCGACATCGGTGAACCCGGGGCTGAGCAGCTCCAGGACCGCGGGGTTGCGACCGAGGTCGAGCAGGTCCCGGGCGACGTCGAACTCGGCGGCGGTGAGGACGGTGGCGCGGTTCCAGTCGATCATCGGTGGGGCTCCTCGGGGGCCAGGACGGCGTCGGTCGCGGCGATCTCGATGTCGAACACCTCGTCGGTGGGGACGACGTAGCGGTTGCGGTGGTCCCGGGCGTCGCGGCTGCCCGCGCCGCCGGCCATCGGGCCGTAGCCGCCGGGGGCGCCGCCGCGTCCGGCGGTCTCGCCGGGGCGGGCGGACCAGGCCGGCTCGGCGGTCCGGGCGCCGGGACCGAACGGCTCGTAGGGCCGCCCTCCACCGGATCCCGTGCCGCCGGGGAGGCGGTCGCCGTACCCGGGACCACGGGCCGACGGGGGGAGGAGCGGCTGGGCCCGGGTCCGTTCGCCGAACCGGCGTCCGAGGTCGACGCGGGTGGCGAGCGGGTCGGGGCCCGGTGCTGTCGTGGGGTACGGGCCCTGGGGCACCGCCGGCCGGTACGGGTCCGGGGCGGGTGCGGCCGGCGGGTCGAGGTGCTGGGGTGCGACGACGTCGACCGGTTCGGGGAGCCCGGTTCCGCGGTCGCGGTCGGCCATGCCGTCGCCGGTGGTCCCGGGACCACCGGGACCACCGGGGCCCGGGGTTCGCCCGACGTCCGCTGTGCCGGAGCCCGATCCGCCGTTCCCCGGCCCACCGTTCCCCGGCCCGCCGGGAGCACCGACGCCGTCCGGTCCGGGACGGGGCCCGCCGCCCGGCTGATCCGGGGCGCCGAGTCCCGGCCCGCCTCCGCCGAGGGGGGTGGCTCCGCCGCCGTCCCCGACACCGGCCGGGCCGGGACCGCCGGCCCCGGCCGAGCCCGGCGCCGGACCTCCGGCACCGGTGGGCGTCGCGGCCGGCACCGGGTCGACGGTGCGGAAGCGGTCGTCGATCGCCGACGCCGTGTCGAGGTGCTCCTGGAGGGCACGGTCGGCCTCCTCGCTGTGCCGCTGGTCGCGTTCGAGCGAGGTGACGTAGTCGGCGACGGTGGCGCTCAACCCGGTCATCGGGGTGCTCGCCAGCAGGTGGAGGTTGCGGACGCTGCTGGTGAAGATGCCCGGCGGGGTGGGGTCCAGGGCGGCGATGGCGGCCTGGGTGCGGTCGAAGGACTGCCCGTAGGCGTCCAGCTGGGTCGCGCCGTTCGCGGTGACGGGGGCGGTGCACATCATCGAGGTGGTGATGCCGTCGAGGGACTGCTGGGCGGCGGACGCGGCGGGCCCCTGCCAGGAGATGCCCAGCTCGGCCATGCGCTTCCGGGCCTCGTCCGATGCGGAGCGCAGCTCGGCGTCCGCGGTGCGGAGTGCGGCTGCGGCATCGGCGACCGCTGTGGAGCCGGGTTCTCCGACCACCCAGGCGTACTTCTCCTGGAGGGTCCTGGCCGCGAAGTTGAACTGCTGGTGGAAAGCCATCACGAATCGCCTGTCGCCTTCGGGCCGAACGACTTCTCGATGTCGGTCTCGTTCAGCTGGTAGGACTCCGCCACGAGACGAAGGCCCCGGACCGCTTGCTCGAGTTCGTCCTGGTGGGCTGCGTGAACTTCGAGGATGTGCTGGTACTTGTCATCGAACGCCGGAGTGGCGAGTTCCGAGATGGGATCGGTTCCACAACGTTCGACCCGGCGGGTGCGTGCAGTGATCAGCGCCGATCGCATGTCGTCGATCTGACGATTGAGGGTCTCGCCGACCTGCAGCACGGTGGCGGGAGAGATTTGACTCAGCAGGGTGGGATCAGCCGGAGAGGAAGCGGACGGCCCGGAAGACATGGGTGAACGTTAAAGACGTCGCCGATCCACGACGGCCCTTTCGACGAAGGCGTTCACGCACGCGAACTCCCCGGTCGACGCTGCATCAGCGCGCTGTGAGCTCCGCCAGCACCGCGTCCGCCAGCTCCTGGGAGCGGTCACACAGGGCGCTGTCCGTCAGACCTGCGTCGCGGAGGTTCGTCGCCAGAGCCTGGGACTGCGTCCGCAGGGATGCGTCGTCGGCGATGTCCACGACAATGTCGCACCCCGGAAGGGTCTCGGAGCGGTCGGACGACCGCACCATCCCGTACCCGGCCAGCGAATCGAGCGCCACCCCCGGAGTCCGGGCCAGGTCGGCAGCGGGAACCGGCAGGAACTGGACGCTGGAGTCGATCTTCGGGGTGCGTCCCAGATAGGTGCACGTGGGCGATGGCTTGCCGTCGATCGTCACCTCGCCGGGCCGCCCTGCATCCAGGCCGAGATCGGCGCGCCGGGTGTCGTCGACGAGGTCGCACGGTTGGCGCCCGGTCACGTCGACGGCTGCTGGTCGTGGAGGCAGGGGCGTTGCGGCCATCGGATCCCCGGAGCGCGGCGCCGGCTGGCACCCGACGAGCGGAAGCGTGAGGCCGATGAGCACTGCGGCGACGGCTGCCCCACGCGGAGCGGGTCCGAGCACGGTGATCCTCCGAGGACGAGCGAGCGGCCCACAGGCTAGCCCGCCCCACCCCCGTCGACGGCCGTTCGGACCACCCGCGAACGTCGTGGATAAAAGTTGAGTCACCCGGGAACAAGTCTTCCGGGTCGCCCGTTGACCCCCATGAGAGCAAGTTGAGCAGGACCCACTCAAGGGCGATGCACGAGGCGCTCCCCGGCCTGGTACAACTTGAGCCGGACGCACTCACACCCCCACACATCTCGGAGGCAGTCACCATGGCTCGTACGGTCGGTATCGACCTCGGGACCACCAACTCCGTCGTCGCCGTCCTCGAGGGTGGCGAGCCGACGGTGATCGCGAACTCGGAGGGTGCCCGCACCACTCCGTCGATCGTCGCGTTCGCGCGCAACGGCGAGGTCCTCACCGGTCAGTCGGCGAAGAACCAGGCGGTCACCAACTCCGACCGCACGTTCCGCTCGGTCAAGCGTCACATCGGCACCGACTGGAAGACGTCGGAGATCGACGGCAAGACCTTCGCGGCGCAGGAGATCAGCGCCCGCGTCCTGCAGAAGCTGAAGCGGGACGCCGAGGCCTACCTGGGCGACGAGGTCACCGACGCCGTCATCACGGTGCCCGCGTACTTCGAGGACGCGCAGCGCCAGGCGACCAAGGAGGCCGGCCAGATCGCCGGTCTGAACGTGCTCCGGATCGTCAACGAGCCGACCGCGGCCGCGCTGGCCTACGGCCTCGACAAGGGCGACAAGGAGCAGACCATCCTGGTCTTCGACCTGGGTGGCGGCACGTTCGACGTGTCCCTGCTGGAGATCGCCGAGGGCGTGGTCGAGGTCAAGGCCACCAACGGCGACAACCACCTCGGTGGTGACGACTGGGACGAGCGGGTCGTCAGCTGGCTCGTCGACAAGTTCAAGTCCTCCCAGGGCATCGACCTGACCAAGGACAAGATGGCGATGCAGCGGCTCCGCGAGGCCGCCGAGAAGGCGAAGATCGAGCTGTCGAGCTCGTCGTCGACCAGCATCAACCTGCCCTACATCACGGTCGACTCGGACAAGAACCCGCTGTTCCTGGACGAGACGCTGTCCCGCGCGGAGTTCCAGCGGGTCACCCAGGACCTCCTGGACCGCACCCGCAACCCGTTCAACCAGGTCATCAAGGACGCCGGCATCTCGGTGAACCAGATCGACCACGTCGTGCTCGTCGGTGGCTCCACCCGGATGCCCGCCGTCACCGAGCTCGTCAAGGAGCTGACCGGCGGCAAGGAGCCCAACAAGGGCGTCAACCCGGACGAGGTCGTCGCCGCCGGCGCCGCGCTGCAGGCCGGTGTGCTCCGCGGTGAGGTCAAGGACGTCCTGCTGCTCGACGTCACCCCGCTGTCCCTCGGCATCGAGACCAAGGGCGGCGTCATGACCAAGCTGATCGAGAAGAACACCACGATCCCGACCAAGCGCTCGGAGATCTTCTCCACCGCGGACGACAACCAGCCGTCGGTGCAGATCCAGGTCTTCCAGGGCGAGCGCGAGATCGCCGCGTACAACAAGAAGCTCGGCATGTTCGAGCTGACCGGCATCGCGCCGGCCCCGCGCGGCGTCCCGCAGATCGAGGTCTCCTTCGACATCGACGCGAACGGCATCGTCAACGTGTCCGCCAAGGACATGGGCACCGGCAAGAGCCAGGAGATGACGATCACCGGCGGGTCGGCCCTGTCCAAGGACGACATCGACCGCATGGTCAAGGAGGCCGAGGCGCACGCCGAGGAGGACGCCAAGCGTCGCGAGGAGGCGGAGACCCGCAACCAGGCGGAGACCCTCGTCTACCAGACGGAGAAGTTCGTCAAGGAGAACGACGAGAAGCTCCCCTCCGAGGTCAAGGACGCGGTCAACGCCGCCCTGGGTGAGACCCAGGAGGCGCTGAAGGGCACCGACCACGAGGCCGTCAAGTCCTCGATGGAGAGGCTCGCCACCGAGTCCCAGAAGATGGGGTCCGCCCTGTACTCGCAGCCCGGTGCCGAGGGCGCCGCGGGTGCGGCCGGTGACGCCGGTGCGGCCGGTTCCGCCGGTGAGCAGCAGGACGACGTCGTCGACGCCGAGATCGTGGACGACGACAAGGACGCCAAGGGCGACAAGTGACGGCCGGCGGCCATCCACGGGACGACAGGACGGTCGACATGGCTGACGAACAGAAGCAGGAGGAGCCGGTGACGTTCCGGGACCGCCGCAAGGTGGACCCGGAGACCGGCGAGGTCCGTCCCGACGCCGACGCGACCGGGGCCGCCGACACGGCGGCCCCGGCCGGTGACGGCGAGCAGGTCGCGGGCCCGGCCGACGGGGAGGACCCGGAGGTCGAGAAGCTGCGGGCCGAGGTCGCCGAGCGCACCGCGGACCTGCAGCGGGTCAGCGCCGAGTACGCCAACTACCGGCGCCGGGCCGACCGGGACCGTGAGCAGACCAAGGTGGACGCGAAGGTCTCCTTCGCGAACGACCTGCTGGTGGTGCTCGACGACTTCGAGCGCGCCGCCCAGCACGGCGACCTCACGGGACCGTTCAAGGCCGCGGCCGACAAGGTCACCACGGTGCTGACCAAGCTCGGTCTCGAGCCGTTCGGGGCCGAGGGCGAGTCCTTCGACCCGCAGCTCCACGAGGCCGTGCAGCACGAGCCGGCCGAGGGCTCCGGCCCCACGGTCACCGTGCTGTCGACGGTGCTGCGCCGTGGCTACCGCATCTCCGACCGGGTCCTCCGGCCGGCGATGGTGACCGTGCAGGACCGCCCCGAGGCTCCGGCCGGGGGCGGCGCGGACGCCGGCGACGGCGAGCCGCAGAACCCGGCCTGACCAGGACGGGCAGGGACGTGACCGCGCGGTGCGGTGGGAGGCGACCGGCCTCCCGCCGCACCGCGGGTCCGATCGGGAAGGAGGCGGAGTGACCCAGCGCGACTGGATCGAGAAGGACTTCTACCGCGAGCTGGGCGTCTCCTCGACGGCGTCCCAGGACGAGATCAAGAAGGCGTACCGCAAGCTCGCCCGCGAGCTGCACCCGGACGCGAACCCCGGCGACGAGAAGGCCGAGGCCCGCTTCAAGTCGGTCTCCGAGGCCTACGGCGTGCTGGGCGACGAGTCCAAGCGCAAGGAGTACGACGAGACCCGCGCGATGTTCGCGGGCGGCGGTGGCTTCGGCGGGTTCGGCACCGGCGGCGGCTTCCCCGGCGGCGCGCGCCCCGGTGGCGCCGGCCAGGGCGGCTTCGACATCAACGACCTGTTCGGCCAGGCCGGCCGCTCCGGCGGTGCCGGGGCCGGCGACTTCAGCGACATCCTCGGCGACATCTTCGGCCGCACCGCGCGGAACAACGCCGGCGGTGCGGGCGGGTACGGCACGGCCGGTGCCCGCCGCGGCCAGGACGTCGAGAGCAGCCTGACCATCTCCTTCGACGACGCGGTGCGCGGCGCGACGGTGCCGATCAAGCTGTCCTCGCCGGGGCGCTGCGAGCGCTGCGGCGGCACCGGGTCCCGGCCCGGCAGCACCCCGCGCACCTGCCCGACCTGCTCCGGTCAGGGTCTGGTGAACCGCAGCCAGGGCGCGTTCTCGTTCTCCGAGCCGTGCCGCGACTGCCGCGGGACCGGCCGCATCATCGACGACCCGTGCCCCGAGTGCCACGGCGACGGCGTGTCCACCCGGACCCGGTCGCTGACGGTGCGGGTCCCCGCGGGCGTCGACGACGGGCAGAAGGTCCGGCTCGCGGGCCAGGGCGAGCCCGGTCGCGGCGGCGCCCCCGCCGGTGACCTCTACGTCACGGTCTCGGTCACCCCGCACCGGATCTTCGGGCGGTCGTCGAAGAACTCCGACGACCTGACCCTCACCGTGCCGGTGACCTTTCCCGAGCTGGCTCTGGGTGCGACCCTGACGGTGCCGACACTCGACAGCACCGTCTCGCTGCGGATCCCGCCGGGGACCGCCAGCGGCCGGACGTTCCGGGTGTCGGGGCGTGGGGTCGAGCGCAAGAACGGGAAGAAGGGCAATCTGCTGGTCACCGTCGAGGTGGCGGTGCCGCAGAAGCTGGACGAGGCGGCGACGAGCGCGCTGGAGGCCTACGCCGAGGCGACGTTGTCGTTCGACCCGCGGGCCGATCTGCTCGGTAGCACCAGGAGGTGATGGCGGTGGCCGGACGACGCACCCCCCGGGACGGGGAGGAGCCGCTGACCGTCGACGTGGCACACGACAGCCCGGTGTTCGTCATCTCGGTCGCCGCGCAGCTGTCCGGCCTGCACGCCCAGACCCTGCGCAGCTACGACCGGATCGGCCTGGTCAGCCCGGGCCGGTCCGCGGGCGGCGGGCGTCGCTACTCCCAGCGCGACATCGCGCTGCTGCGCGAGGTGCAGCGGCTCTCCCAGGAGGAGGGCGTGAACCTCGCGGGCGTCAAGCGGATCATCGAGCTGGAGCAGATGGTCGACGAGCTCTCGGCACGCCTCGAGGAGGCCACCGCCGAGCTCGACGCGGTCCGTGCCGCCGCCGCGCAGGCCACGGCGGCGGTGCACCGCTCCTACCGGCGCGACCTCGTGCCGGTGGACCGGCGCCAGGCCGTCGTGCGCTGGCGCCCCGCCGACGACGGCTGAGCCCCACGCGGTACCCGCCGCACCCCGCAGGGCGCCGCCGCACCCACCGCGACGGGTGCGCGGACCGCATCCGGGGTGCGACGGCCCCTGATGGTGCGGGCACGGGCGGCTCAGGCGGCCGTCAGGACCCCGCGGCGGGCCAGCAGCCCGAGCACCACGGCGCCCAGCAGCGGGACCGCGGCCAGCACCGCGAACGGAAGCGCCGGCGGGAACGCCGGGTCCAGCAGCGCGCCGACGCCCGTCGAGCCGACGAGCACCATCAGCCCGCCGAACGAGGCCAGCACCCCGAAGTGGGCGCCCAGCCTGCGCTCCCCGGCCAGCCGGGGCACCAGGTCCTGCGCGACCGGCACGGCGAACATCTCGCCGAAGGTCAGCAGCAGCACCATCAGCACCGCGGGTGCGAGCGCCCACCACCCCGGCAGGCCCGGCAGCAGCCGCGCCACCGCGACGACGATGAACGACGCGGCCATCAGGAAGAACCCGAGCACCACCGAGCGGCCGGCCCCGATCCGGCGGCCCCACGTCGTCACCCGCATCTGCAGGGTGATGACCAGCACCGACATCAGCACGAACAGGAAGCCCAGTGCCGCGGTGCGGCCGATGCGCTCCAGCTCGTCGGGCAGCGCCAGGTACAGCTGGTTGTAGGACAGCAGCCAGCCCGAGTAGCCGGCTGCGAACAGCATGAAGCGACGGTTGCCCAGCACCTCGCCCCAGCCCGCGAGCATCGGCCGTCCGGCCTGTTCGGCCTCCCGCCACGGCAGCCACCGCCAGTGCGCCAGCCCCACCAGCACGAAGCCGACGGCGGCGACCAGGCAGGCCAGCTGGAAGTCGACCAGCATGAGCGCGGTGCCGACCAGCGGCCCGGTGACCGTCCCGACCTGACCGGCGACGGCGAACATCGCGAACACCTCGGTCCGGGGCGGGCCCTCCCCGGCGCGTTCCCGCTCCCCGGCCTCCCGCGCCAGCGACGACTCGACGGCCGGCGAGAACAGGGCGGCCGCGAACCCGGTCAGCAGCGCCCCGCCGATGACCGCGGGCAGCGTGCCGGCGGCCCCGAGGAGGATGAATCCGGTCACGCGCAGCGCACACCCGGCGAGCACGACCGGCTTCGCACCGAACCGATCGGTCAGGGTCCCGCCGATCACGAACAGCCCCTGCTGGCTGAACGTCCGCAGCCCCAGCACCAGCCCGACGGCGGCCGCGGCGAGCCCGAGATCCTCGGCCAGGTGCGTGGCCAGGTAGGGCAGCACCATGTAGAAGCCCACGTTGAAGGCCAGCTGGGTGCTGATCAGCAGTTTCATGACCGGCGGGAGCCCGCTGAAGTGCGCCCAGCGACCCACGCGGAGCGGGGCCGCGGGACGCGGGTCCGACTCGGGATCGGCGGGTCGGCGGAGGAGACTGCGGAGCACCACGAAGTGGTACCAGGTCGCCCTCTGCAGTCGCGACTCGATGGCAGTAACGACATATGCGCATGCATGAAGATGCTTGACCGTGTGTACAGGCTTACCGAAGATCTTCCGGGCGCCGGGTGACACACGGTCGAGGGCGCCGGAGAGGACAGGTCGCAATGCCCGCCGCGCGCGCCGTCGTAGCACCCCGTCGTTCTCGATTGCGGGTCGCCGCCGCCCTGGCGGTGAGCGTCGCGGTCCTCACCGCATGCGGTGGCACCGGCGGCGGGAGCGGCCGGGTCGTCCCGGACGGGCAGGCCACCATCGCGATGGCCTTCGGCCCGTCGGCCGGCTACGGGGTGGACACCGACGACGCGTTCGTCGTCTCCCAGCTGGGTGTGACCGAGTCCCTGGTGGCGTCCGGGCCGGACGGGCAGCCGCGACCCGCACTGGCGACGGCGTGGGCCCAGCAGTCCGACCCGCGGACCTGGCGGTTCGAGCTGCGTCCCGGCGTGACCTTCCAGAACGGCGAGCCGCTCACCGGGCAGGCCGCCGCGACCGCCCTGAACTGGGTGGCCGGCGTCGCCGCGCCGCCGCGCGCGGTGCGCGGGATCGGCCTGCAGGCGGCCGCGGACGGCGCGGACGCCGTGCGCGTCACGACGACGAAGCCCGACCCGATCCTGCCGCTGCGGCTGTCCAGCGCGAACACCGCGATCCTGGCGCCGTCGGCGTACCGGGCCACCCCGCCGTCGGTCCAGCAGACCGGCACCGGCCCGATGACGATCACCCAGACGAACGGCACCCAGTCGGTGACCCTCGCCCGCAACGACCGCTACTGGGGCGAGCGCCCGCAGCTGGCCGGTGTCACCGCGAACTTCGTGCCCGACCCGGCCGCCCGCGCCCTGGCCCTGCGGGCCGGTGACGCCGACATCGCCCAGGAGCTCCCCGAGTCCAGCGCGCTGGAGTTCACCGGCGACGAGTACGTGAACCAGACCGTCGCCGCGCCCCGGACGGCCTCGCTGATCCTCAACCAGTCCCGCAAGCCCTTCGACGACATCCGGGTCCGCCAGGCCGTCGCGGCCGCCGTCGACCGCACCGCGCTCGGTGAGCAGGCGCTCGCCGGGTCGGCGATCCCGGCCTCGGAGCTGTTCGGCCCGGCCGTGGCGTGGGGCTCGCAGGACGCCCCGCCGCCCGCCGACCCGGCGCGCGCCCGGCAGCTGCTGACCGAGGCCGGCTACGGCCCGGGCAACCCGCTGCGCATCGAGCTGGGTGCCTACGGCGCCCGCCCCGAGCTCCCGACGCTGGCCACCGCCGTCCAGGAGATGCTCCGCGGGGCCGGCATCGAGGCCACCGTGCGCATCGGCGACTACGACGCCCGCGAGCCGCAGCTGCTCGCCGGTGACTTCGACATGTACCTGCTCTCGCGCAGCTACCTGCTCGACGTGCCGGACGCCGGCGCCACGCTGACCACCGACTACACCTGCCAGGGCTCCTACAACCTCAACCACTACTGCTCGCCGCAGTTCGACGCCCTGCTCGCCCCGCTGGCCACCGAGACCGACCCGGCCGCACGGCAGAAGGTCTTCACCGAGGCCGCGGCGAAGCTGAACGCCGACGTCGTCGGGGTCCCGCTGGTGCACACCAACGCGAACGGCGTCGGGCACCGGGTCACCGGCTACACCGTCGACCCGCTGGCCAAGTCGCTCGTCGTCCCCGGGCTGGCGACGACGGAGTGACCCCACTCGTCGCGCGCAGGCTGCTGGCGCTGCCGCTGGTCGCCGCGGCCGCGGCGGTGCTGGTGTTCCTGCTCCCGCGGTTCTCCGGTCAGGACACCGCGCTCGCGATCCTGCGCAGCCGGACCGGGGAGTCCGACCCGGACCCGGCGGTGCTGGCCGCGCTGCGGGAGCAGTACGGCCTCGACGGCTCCTGGTGGGACCAGTTCACCGGCTGGGCCGGCGCGCTGCTGCGCGGCGACCTCGGGATCTCCTGGACCAGCCGTACCCCCGTCTCGGGCCTGCTCTGGCCCGCGCTCGGGGTGTCGCTGACCCTCACCGTCGCCGCGCTGGTGCTCGCGGCCCTGGTGGGCATCCCGCTCGGGGTGCGCGCCGCGCGCCGTCCCGGCGGCCGGCTCGACCGGGTCCTGACCACCGGCTCGGTGCTGGGCGTCGCGATCCCCGAGTTCGTGCTCGGGACGGCGCTGGTGCTCGCCTTCGCCGTCACCGTGCCGGTGCTGCCCGCGACCGGCTGGGGCGACGTGGACCAGGCGGTGCTGCCGGTGCTCACCCTCGCCGCGTTCCCGGCCGCGCTCGCCGCCCAGCTGGTGCGCGCCGAGACCGTCGACGCGCTGGCCCGCCCACACGTCGCCGTCGCACGGTCCAAGGGCATCAGCGACGGACGGGTGCTGTGGCGCCACGGCGGCCGCCTGGCCCTGACCTCGGTCACCTCCCTGTCCGGGCTGTTCCTCGGTGGGCTGCTCGGCGGCTCGGTCGTGGTCGAGGTGCTGTTCGCGATCCCCGGCCTGGGGCGCCTGCTCTACGACGCCGTGCTCGGCCAGGACCTGCCGGTCGTGCAGGCCGGGCTGCTCGCGATCGTGCTGGTCGCCGCCGTCGCCGGGATCCTCGCCGAGCTGCTCGCGCTCGCGCTGGACCCGGTCGCCCGGAGCGCCGTCCGGTGACCGCGTCGGCCCTGGCCCGCCCGGCGGGCGCACCCGCGCGCACCGCCCGGCGCTCGACGTGGTGGCAGGTGGGGGCGCTGGTCCTGCTCGGGGTGCTCGTCGTGGTCGCCCTGCTGCCGCTCGACCCGGTCGCCAACGACCTGTCCCACCGCTTTGCCGGGCCGTCGGCCGCGCACCCGCTCGGCACCGACCAGCTCGGCCGCGACGTACTCGCCCGGCTCGCCGTCGGCGCCCGGCTCTCGGTCGGGTTCACCCTGGTCGCGCTCGCGCTGTGCGCGGGGATCGGGACGGTGCTGGGCGTGCTCGCCGCCTGGTGCGGACGGGCGGTCGGGCAGCTGTTCCAGCGCACCATCGACGTGCTCGTCGCGATCCCGGCGGTGCTGATCGGGCTCGTGGTGGTCGCCGCGTCCGGTGGGGCGCCGGGGGTGTGGTCGCTGCTGGTGGCGATCGTCGTCGCCGGGTGGACGCCGTTCGCCCGGCTCACCTACCAGCTCGTGGTCCGCGAACGCGCCCGCGAGTACGTCGAGGGCGCCGTCGCCGTCGGCGCCGGGCCGCTGCGGATCGCGTTCCGGCACGTCCTGCCGAACCTCGCCCGGCCGCTGCTGTCGCACCTGTGCCTGCGGTTCGCGAACGTCCTGCTGACCGTGGCCGGGCTGTCGTTCCTCGGGCTCGGTCCGCAGCCGCCCACCCCGGAGTGGGGGGCGATGCTCGCCGACGGTCGGCAGTTCCTGTTCAACGCCCCGCAGCTCGTCCTGCTGCCCGCACTGGCCGTCGTCGGGACGGCGCTGCTCGTCACCTCGCTGGGCCGCGGGCTGGAACGCCGGTGGACGACCGGTCCGACCGGACAGTTCTGACATCGCTTCGTTCCTGCCAGACTGCTGCGAGTACGGATGAACGGCAGGAGGTACGTCGTGGCGATGACCGGAACCGACGGACGGCGCAGGGGCGAGGCGCGACCGGAGCTCAAGAGCCTGGTGGACGAGACCGGGGTCGTGCCCCGCGCGGCGGCGCTCGGCGAGGCCCGGGAGGTGCTGGCCCGCGACGGCGTCGTCCGGATCCCCGGTGCGGGCCCGGACCCGGAGGCGATGGTCGTCGCCGCGGCCACCCTGCTCGGCGGGCGGCTGCGCGAGCTGTTCGGCATCCGGCCACAGGGCGGGACCGACTCGCCGGTCCTCGGCCTGCACAACGACGGCGCGTTCCTCGAGGCCGACGTGCACGGCCGCACCGTGCGGCTGCGCGACCCCGACGAGGACTTCCTGTTCATGCACTGCACCTCCCCGGCGCCGTCCGGGGGCGACTCGGTGCTCGTCGACGGCTACGCGCTCGCCGAGCGGCTCGCCGCGGAGCACCCGTCGCTGCACGGGTTCCTGACCGGCTCCGACGTGGACTTCTTCGGCAGCCGGACGAACCCGCCGCGCGGTGTGCCGTCGACCCCGCTGCTGCGCCGGATGATCGAGCACACCCGTGGCGGCCGGCGCGCCGTCCGGGCCAGCGACTACGCGCTGCCGGTGCCGCGCGAGCCGTACTGGGACACCCACCTCGAGCACATCGAGTCCTACGCCGACGTGCTCGCCACCGCGTTCGAGGCCGCGCCGCGGTTCCGGCTGGAGAGCGGGGACCTGCTGGTCCTCGACAACTACCGCTTCCTGCACGGGCGCGACGCGTTCACCGGCAGCCGGGAGCTGCACGTGCTGTCGGTGCGCACCACCGAGGCCTTCTGACCGGCCCCCACGACGACGACGGCCGCCCTCCCGGTGCGGGAGGGCGGCCGTCGTGGCGTACGGGCCTGCTCAGTCCATCGTGAACGGGTCGTAGGTGATGCGGTCGAGCGGCGTGCCCGCGACCAGCATCCGCGACACCGTGGAGCGGATCATCGACGGCGACCCGCAGACCAGGACGTCGTGGTCGCTCCAGGCGCCGAACCGGGTCACGACGTCGGCCAGGGTGCCGGTCTCGGCGCCGGAGGGCTCGTCCTCGTACTCGACGACCGGGATGACGTCGAGCCACGGGTAGTTGTAGGACAGCTTGCGCAGCGAGGTGAAGTCGTACAGGTCGTCCCACGTGCGGCCGCCGACGAACACCTGGGTGCGCGGCGGCTGGGGGCGCCGGCCGACCTCGTCGAGCAGCGCCTTCATCGGGGCGACGCCGGTGCCGCCGGCCACCATCAGCAGCTCGCGACGGGTGTTCTGCGGGACGGCCATCCGGCCCATCGGCGGGCCGATCCGCCAGGTCTCGCCGACCCGGCTGTGCGCGACGATCGCGCGGCTGACCCAGCCGCCCTCGACGGCGCGGACGTGGAACTGGATCGTCCCGTCGCGACGCGGGGCGTTGGCCGGGGACAGGTAGCGCCACAGCCGCGGGCGGTGCGGCGTCTCCACCGAGACGTACTGGCCGGCCTGATACGGCACCGGCTGGTCGGTCGCGACGGTGACCACGGCCAGGTCCCAGCCGATCCGGCGGTGCTCGACGACCCGGCCCAGCCAGGAGGCGGGCCCGCGCTCGGCCGCGGCGGCCTGCTGCATCGCGTCCGCGACGATCCCGTAGGCGCCGGTCCAGGCCTTCTCGATCTCCGGGGTCCAGTTCTCGCCCGCGAACGTGGCGATCGCGGAGAGCAGCGCCGCGCCGACCGCGTCGTAGTGCTGGGACAGCACGCCGAACTTGCGGTGGTCGCGGCCGAGCTGCTGCAGGAACGGGACGAGGTCGTCGGGCTGGTCGACCATCTGCACCACGTGCACGAGGGCGCGCAGCAGCCGGCTGCGCTGCACCTCCATGTTCACGGGGAACAGGTCACGCGTCTCGGGCGCCTGGCTGAACAGCGTGGCGTAGAAGTGCTTGCCGATCTCCTCGGCCTGCGGTTCGACGAGGGCGAAGCTGGTCCGGATGAGCTCGACGGTGCGGTCCGCCTCCGAGGCGGGGCGTCGCGGCGGGGCGACGTCGCCGGCGATCAGCTGGTCAGCAGTCATGCCTGGCGGACACTCTCCTCGGTCGTGCTCCGTGCCGCGGTGACACCGGGCGTCGACGCCCGCGTTCCGCCGGTTAGGGTACGCGAGAGACTCCATCCGCCGGAACGGCGTACGCCGACCGACCCGCCAGGGTGTGGTGAGCGGGTACGCATTGTCACTCATCATCCGTTCGGGGACGGCGGTCACTCGTCATGGCGTGGGTAGCGCCGTGGTCAGGATAGCGTCCATCGCGCGGAATGCCGACGTGGCGGTGTCCCGGGCCGGTCGGAGCCGTGATCGTTTGGTCCTGGCCGCGCCGGATGGCACGGTTGTCCTGTGCCGTTGCGAATCCCCGCCGTCGTCCTGCCCGGACGGGACCGTCCGGCCACGCCGCCGGTGGTCGTCCCCGCGACCCCGGAGCGCGGCGTGCCCGACGCCCCGGAGGTCCCGGACGGACCGCACCGGCCCGGCTCCGCGGGTGAGCACGCGTTGCAGGCCGAGGTGGGCAGCTCCGCCCGCGCCGGCCGGTTCTACGACGACCAGCTCCGCGACCGGCTGCTGCCGCGGATGATCGAGTTCGTCGGACGGATGGAGATGGCCTTCGTCGCGACGTCCGACGCGCACGGCGAGTGCGACAGCTCGCTGCGGGCCGGCCCGCCCGGGTTCCTGCACGTGCTGGACCCGCACACGCTGGCCTACCCCGAGTACCGGGGCAACGGCGTGTACGCCAGCCTCGGCAACCTGGTGGAGAACCCGCACGTCGGGATGCTGATGGTCGACTTCACCGAGTCGCTGATCGGGCTGCACGTCAACGGCCGCGCCCGGATCATGGACGACGACGCCTTCCGCGCCGTCTACCCCGGGCACGCGCGCGACCACGCCGCCGGCCGCCGCGCCGAGCGCTGGGTGGTGGTGGACGTCGAGGAGGCCTACATCCACTGCCGCAAGCACATCCCGCGGATGGAGCGGGTGACGCAGCGGCGCGCCTGGGGGACCGACGACCCGGCCCGCAAGGGTGGCGACTTCTTCGGCGCCAAGGGGACCGAGCCGCGGGTGCCGCGGCCCTCCCGGCGCCGGTTCCCGAGCACGACGCACCTCGGCGCGGGGGCCTCGCGGACGCTCCGGCGCCGCCCGCACGGCCGCTGACCTGGGGCGACGGTTGCGCACCAGAGGATACTCCGATCGAGTGAACCGGAAGCCGTGACCCCGGTCGATCCCGGTCGTTGACAGCAGCAGATCGTCACCGACCGAGCACGCTCGGTCGAACCCCCGGGCGATCGGACGGCAGGCGACACCCACGGGCTCCGGGTGCCGCTCGCGTCGTCCTGCATCGGAAACACCACAGGAGAAGTCAGACATGCTGTCGAAGAAGAAGCTCGGCCTCGTCGTCGCCGGTACCGCCGCCACGCTGGCCGCGGCCGCGCCGTTCGCCTTCGCGGGCGACTACGGCCACGACAAGGGCGAGCACCACGGCGCCCCGGCGAAGGCCTGCGCCTTCGAGGGCGGCGACGCCGACGCCAAGGGCAAGATCGTCACCGAGGGCTCGGCCAACGCCCTGGCCCAGGCCCCGATCGCCGGCTCGAACATCGGCCAGGCCGGCAACTGCAGCGACTTCCTGAACGACAACGTCCGGGACAACCTGAACGGCAACTTCAGCGACAACGACAACCGCATCACGGTGATCGACAACAGCGAGCGCTGATCGTCGCACCCGTTCCACCCTCGGCCCGTCCGGATCACTCCGGGCGGGCCGCGGTCGTTCCCGGGAAATTCCGGTGTTGAGTGGAATGGACTCAACTTTTCTGCGGTTGACCCTGTCGAGAGGCGCACCGGCCGGGCAGACTGTGGAGCAGCGGCCCGGGGTGCCGCTCCCCATCCACAGACCATCGACCTCAGAAGGACCGGGAGGAACGCGGAGCATGGACTCCTTCAACCCCACCACCCGTACCCAGCAGGCCATCTCCGCAGCCGTCCAGGCCGCGACGCTGGCCGGGAACCCCGACGTCGGGCCCACCCACCTGCTGGGTGCGCTGCTGGCCCAGGGCGACGGCATCGCCGCGCCGCTGCTGGCCGCCGTCGGGGCGGACGCGGCCGCCGTCCGATCCGAGCTGACCGCGCTGGGCAACCGGCTGCCGTCGGCGTCGGGGTCGTCGGTGAGCGCGCCGCAGCTGTCCCGGGACGCGCTGGCCGCCATCACCGCGGCCCAGCAGCTCGCCACCGAGATGGGCGACGAGTACGTCTCCACCGAGCACCTGCTCGTCGGGCTCGCGCGGTCCGGGGGCCCGGTCGCCCAGCTGCTGGCGCGCCACGGCGCCACGCCGGACGCGCTGCGCGAGGCGTTCGGCAAGGTCCGCGGCTCGGCCCGGGTGACCAGCCCGGACCCCGAGGGCAGCTACCAGGCACTGGAGAAGTACGGCCAGGACCTGACCGCCCGGGCGCGCGAGGGCGAGCTCGACCCGGTCATCGGCCGGGACACCGAGATCCGCCGCGTCGTCCAGGTGCTGTCGCGCCGCACCAAGAACAACCCGGTGCTGATCGGCGAGCCGGGCGTCGGCAAGACCGCGATCGTCGAGGGCCTGGCCCAGCGCATCGTGGCCGGTGACGTGCCCGAGTCGCTGCGCGGCAAGCGCGTCGTCTCCCTCGACCTGGGGTCGATGGTGGCCGGTGCGAAGTACCGCGGCGAGTTCGAGGAGCGGCTCAAGGCCGTCCTCAAGGAGATCACCGACTCCGCGGGCGAGGTCGTCACCTTCATCGACGAGCTGCACACGATCGTCGGTGCGGGCGCGTCCGGCGAGGGCGCGATGGACGCCGGCAACATGATCAAGCCGATGCTCGCCCGCGGTGAGCTGCGGATGGTCGGCGCGACCACACTCGACGAGTACCGCCAGCACATCGAGAAGGACCCGGCGCTGGAGCGCCGCTTCCAGCAGGTGCTGGTCGGCGAGCCGTCCGTCGAGGACACCGTCGGCATCCTGCGCGGGCTCAAGGAGCGCTACGAGGTGCACCACGGCGTCCGCATCACCGACGCCGCCCTGGTCGCCGCGGCCGCGCTGTCGGACCGCTACATCACCGCCCGGTTCCTCCCGGACAAGGCCATCGACCTCGTCGACGAGGCCGCCTCCCGGCTCCGGATGGAGATCGACTCGCGCCCGGTGGAGATCGACACCGTGGAGCGGGCCGTCCGCCGCCTGGAGATCGAGGAGATGGCGCTCGACAAGGAGAGCGACGCGGCGTCGAAGGATCGGCTGGTCGCCCTGCGCGCCGAGCTGGCCGAGAAGCGCGAGGAGCTGGCCGCGCTGACCGCGCGCTGGCAGAACGAGAAGAGCGCCATCGACGTCACCCGCGAGCTCAAGGAGCAGCTGGAGCAGCTGCGCGGCGAGTCCGAGCGGGCCGAGCGCGACGGCGACCTGGGCCGGGCCGCGGAGCTGCGCTACGGGCGCATCCCGCAGCTGGAGAAGGAGCTCGCCGCCGCCACCGAGACGGTCGAGCGGGCCGAGGACGTGATGCTCAAGGAGGAGGTCGGCCCGGACGACGTCGCCGACGTCGTCAGCTCCTGGACCGGCGTGCCCGCCGGCCGGATGCTGGAGGGCGAGACCGCCAAGCTCCTGCGCATGGAGGACGAGCTGGGCCACCGGGTGGTCGGCCAGGCCGAGGCCGTGCGCGTGGTGTCCGACGCGGTCCGCCGGGCGCGTGCCGGCGTCGCGGACGAGAACCGGCCGACCGGCTCGTTCCTGTTCCTCGGGCCCACCGGCGTCGGCAAGACCGAGCTGGCCAAGGCGCTCGCGGAGTTCCTGTTCGACGACGAGCGGGCGATGATCCGCATCGACATGAGCGAGTACTCCGAGAAGCACTCGGTGGCCCGCCTCGTCGGTGCCCCTCCCGGCTACGTCGGCTACGACCAGGGGGGTCAGCTCACCGAGGCGGTGCGGCGGCGGCCCTACAGCGTCGTGCTGCTCGACGAGGTCGAGAAGGCCCACCCGGACGTCTTCGACACGCTCCTGCAGGTGCTCGACGACGGCCGTCTCACCGACGGCCAGGGCCGCACGGTGGACTTCCGCAGCACGATCCTCGTGCTGACGTCCAACCTGGGCGGCCAGGCCATCGCCGACCAGTCCCTGGACGAGAAGGGGCGCACGGACGCCGTCATGGCGGTCGTCCGGTCGCACTTCAAGCCGGAGTTCCTCAACCGGCTCGACGACGTCGTGGTCTTCCACGCGCTGTCGACCGAGGAGCTGACCCACATCGTCGACATCCAGGTCGGGGTGCTGGGGCGCAGGCTGGCCAAGCGGCGGCTGTCGCTGGAGGTCTCCGACGCGGCCCGCGAGTGGCTCGCCATGAACGGGTTCGACCCGGTCTACGGCGCGCGCCCGCTGCGCAGGCTGGTGCAGTCCGCGATCGGCGACCAGCTCGCCCGCGAGCTGCTGTCCGGCGGCGTCCGCGAGGGCGACACGGTCCGGGTCGACCTGGACCCGTCGGCCGACGGCGGCACCGGCGGCCTGATCGTGGGCAAGGCGGTGGGGGCCACCGCCGACCCGGCGGTCGCGATCGCGAACTGATCCACCGGTTCGCCCGTGGGCACCGGCGGTGCACGTCATCGTCGGGGCCCATGGAGCACTTCACCGCCGAGCAGCCGGACGCCGGGCGGACCTGGCTGGACGAGTACCGCACCCGCATCGAGTCGATCCGGGTCCGGGCCGAGCAGGCCCGGGACCGGGTCGCGACGGTGACCGCGACCGCACGCACCCGCGACGGTGCGGTCGTGGTCACCGTCGACCCGTCGGGGAGCCTCACCGACCTGCAGTTCGGCGTGCGCGCCGAGGAGATGCCGCGGGCCCGGCTCGCCGAGACGGTGCTGCGGCTGAGCCGGGAGGCCGCGGCGGACGCGGCGGCGCAGGTGGAACGGATCATGGCGCCGCTGACGCGGGAGGGCGGGCGGTGACCTCCCCGGACATCCGGGTCGTCCCCGACACGGTCGCGACCCACGCCGGTGTCCTCGACGACGCGGGTTCCACGGTCGCCGGGATGCGCCCGTCCCTCGCGGAGCTCGACACGGACGCCTACGGCGTCATCGGGGACTTCTTCTCGGCCGACGCCACCGCGGCCATGCGGTCCGGTGTCCGGGCGCTGGAGTCCCTCTCGTCCGCACTGCACGACCTGGCGACCTCCGCCCGGGAGGCCGTCGCGGCCTATCTCGACACCGAGCTCCGGGCGGCCACCATGTTCGGCGAGGTCGACGTCCCGCCCGCCCCGGCCCCGGTCGGTGGGGACCGGTGACGGCTCCGGTGGACGTCGAGGGGCCGGGCCCCCTCGACGGGGCGGGCGTGTTCTCCTCGATCGAGGACCTCGGGACGGCGGCGGGGGAACAGGACGGCGCCGGCATCGGCGTCGCCGCCACCGTGGCCGGGCTCGACACGCTCGGCCTGGTCGCCGACCCGTTGTCGGAGCTCGGGGCGGCCGGGGTCGGATGGGCCATCGAGCACTTCGCCTTCTTGAGCGAGCCCCTCGACTGGCTCTGCGGGGACCCCCGGCAGATCGAGGCCCGGGCGAAGGACTGGCAGCAGATCTCCCGGGAGCTGGCCGCCCTCCTCCCGGAGATCGAGACCGTCCTCGCGGCCCCGGACGCCTGGACCGGGACCGCCGGGGGCGCGTTCCACGGGGCCGCCGCGACGCAGGTCGACGCCGCACGACGCCTGTCCGAGGCCGCCCACGGGGTCGCCGACGTCGTGCTGACCTCGGCGTCCGTCGTCGGCACCGAGCGGGCGATCGTGCGCGACCTGATCGCCGAGTTCGTCGTGTGGCTGGTCCCGAAGCTGCTCGCGTGGGCTGCGGGCGCGGCCGTCACCGCGGGGGTCGCCGCCCCGGTCGGCATCGCCGTCCTCGTCCT
Source organism: Pseudonocardia sp. TMWB2A (assembly GCF_017312135.1). Taxonomy (NCBI): domain Bacteria; kingdom Bacillati; phylum Actinomycetota; class Actinomycetes; order Pseudonocardiales; family Pseudonocardiaceae; genus Pseudonocardia; species Pseudonocardia sp. TMWB2A. The sequence continues at coordinate 2,397,707 of NZ_QKQY01000002.1, read as the reverse complement.
CGACGCCGTCGATCTCTCCCGCACGATCGTCCGCCGGGTCGAGGAGGTCGTCTCCCTGCTGGAAAAGGCGAGCGCGGTCGCACACAGGCTGGAGGACACCATGCGGACCGGTCTGCTGCCCGGGATCGCGACGTCGCCGGCGCGGGAGGCCGTCGAACAGACGGTGACCCGGGGGCAGGACGCCGTGCTGGAGTACGGCAAGAACGACGCCGCCCGCCGGGCCACGGCAGCGGAGTGGGACGAGCCGGCCGCCGGCTGAGGCTCCGTGTACGACGAACGTGCACGTCCGGAGCCGTGGCGTTACCACTCCACGGGGCCCGTCGGGACTACGCTGCCCGGCATGTCGGTCTGGTTCGTCATCGCCCTCGTCGCGATCGTCGTCGGTGTCGGTCTGCTGCTGTTCGACCGGTTCCGCGGGGGCGCGACGCGGGACCGCCGCCGCTGGGCGTCCATGCGGGAGTGGGAGTACCTCGAGTCCGATCCCGTCCTGCCCAGCCGCTGGCGCTACGGGACGATCCACCAGGGCGGCCCCGGTGTGGCCCGCAACCTGGTCTCGGGCGACGTCCCCACCCCGGACGGCCCGCGCAAGGCCTACGCGTTCGACCACGAGCAGGCCGGCCGGATCAGCTCGGTGCTCTGCGCGGTGCAGGTGCACGAGTCGCTGCCCGCCGCCGTCGAGCTGCGGCTGCCCTCGGCCCCGCTGCCCGACGACGCCGGTCTCGACCTGCTCGAGCCGGTCGGTGAGCGCTACGCCTTCGTCAGCGACGCCGACGCCGTCCGCCCGCTGCTGACCCCGCGCGTCGCCGACGCCAGCGACGCGGTCGGCGAGGACGTCGAGCTCCTCTGGGCCGAGGACGCCTGGGTGCTGGCCGCCGCGCCCGTCGGCATCTCCGCCGATCGGATGCAGGACCTGCTCGCCGATCTGGCCGAGGTCGCCACCGCTCTGGAGGAGGGGCTGCACGCCCGTCGTCCCGCGATCGAGTCCTGATCTGCGGGTATCTACGCAGCGTTGATCCACCGCAACGCGATGTGACCACCCGAACGCGTTAAGCCGAACGGGTACGGCTAGCCTGATCGTGTGGCTATGGCTCTCATCACCGGCGGCGGTACGGGTCTCGGCGCGGCTCTGGCCGACCGACTGGCCGCGCGCGGACACGACCTCCTGCTCGTCACCCGCGACCCCGAGCGGGTCGCCCCCACCGCCCGGGAGCTCGCCGCCCGGTACGGGATCCGCGCCGACGTGCTCCTCGCGGACCTCGGCACCCGGCACGGTCTGTTCCGGCTCGAGGCCTACCTCGCCGGACCGGAGGCCCCGGCCGTCGACGTCCTCGTGCACGACGCGCTCGCCGACGCAGCCGGCGCCGCACCGGACGCCGGGCGGGCGAGCGTCGACCTCGGCATGACGGCGACGATGCGCCTCACCCACGCCGCGCTGCCCGGCATGCTGCGCCGCGGCGCCGGCGGGATCGTCGCGATCGGCGGGGACGAGCAGTCGGCCGCGTGGGCGGTCTCGTTCGTCACCTCGCTCGCCCCGACCCTGACCGGCGACGTGCACGTCGTCGCCGTCCGCGGCGACGACCGGCCGGAGTGGACCGCCGACGCCGCCGACGCGGTGCTCGACGACCTCGAGGCGGGCCTGCTCGTGAGCGCACCGCAGAGCGGCCCGGCCCGCCCGGGCCCGGCCCGGCGCGCCGTCGCCGCGGGGGTCCGTGCGGCCCGGCGCGGCGCCGAGCTGTTCGCCGACGCGACCTGGGAGCCCACCGGCGCGGCGGCCGTCACCACCCCGGCCACCGCGGTCCCGGCCGCCCCGTCCGCCACGCCCGAGGAGCTGCTCGGCGGTGCCGGGCACCGGGAGCCGTCCCGGCTGCCGGACCTGCCCTCCCGCCCGGGTGCGGGGCGCGCCGTCGTCGCCGCCGGGGACTGCGGGCGGCACTGGGCGGCCGGTCCGGTGCGCACCGCGGCGCAGCGCGCCCGCGCGAGCGCCGCGGCCCGCGACCGCTCCCGTGGCCACCAGGTCTCGGCCTACATGACGTCGACGGTCACCAGCTCCTGACCGCCCGGAGCGGCGCGGGATGATGTCCCGGTGACGACCACCGGGACCCCGCCGCTGCCGAAGGCCGAGCTGCACCTGCACATCGAGGGCACGCTCGAACCCGAGACCGTGTTCGAGCTGGCCCGCCGGCACGACGTCGACCTCCCGTACGCCTCGGTGGAGGAGCTGCGGGCCGCCTACGACTTCACCGACCTGCAGTCCTTCCTGGACGTCTACTACGCCAACATGGCCGTCCTGCGGACCCGCGACGACTTCGCCGCGCTCGCGTCGGCCTACCTGCGGACCTGCCCCGAGCAGGGGGTCCGGCACGTCGAGATGTTCTTCGACCCGCAGGCGCACACCGCCCGCGGCGTCGCGATCGGCGACGTGATCGGTGGGCTCACCGACGCGATCGAGCACCACGCCGACGACGTCTCCGCCGGGCTGATCCTCTGCTTCCTGCGCGACCGGTCGGCCGCCGAGGCCGAGGAGACCCTGCGGGCGGCCGAGCCGTACCTGGACCGGATCGTCGGGGTCGGGCTCGACTCGGCCGAGGTCGGGCACCCGCCGTCGAAGTTCACCTCGGTGTTCGAGCGGGCCCGCGGGCTGGGTCTCAAGCCGGTCGCCCACGCCGGCGAGGAGGGACCGGCGGGCTACGTGACCGAGGCCCTCGACGAGCTGGGCGTGCTGCGCGTCGACCACGGCATCCGCGCGATCGAGGACGACGCCCTCGTCGCCCGCCTGGTCCGCGATCGCACCCCGCTGACGGTCTGCCCGCTGTCCAACGTCCGGCTCGCCTGCGTCCCCGGCATCGGGCTGCACCCGCTGCCGGAGATGCTCGCGGCCGGGCTGAACGTGTCGGTGCACTCCGACGACCCCGCCTACTTCGGCGGCTACGTCGACGCGAACTACGCCGCGGTCCGCGAGGGCCTCGGGTTCGGCGAGGACGCGCTGCGCACCCTCGCGGCGAACTCGGTGTCGTCGTCGTTCCTGGACGACACGGCCAAGGCCCGGCTGCTCGCGGAGGTGGCCGCCTGGCGGCCGTGACCGCGGCTCACGGGTGCGACCACCAGCTCGCGAGCTGGGTGCGGCGGGCGAAGCCGAGCTTGGTCAGGATCCGTCCGACGTGGCCCTCGACGGTGCGGTGCGAGAGCACGAGCTCGGCGGCGATCTCCCGGTTGGTGCGGCCGCGGGCGACCAGTGCCACGACCTCCCGTTCGCGCGGGGTCAGCACCACCTCGGCCGGCAGGACCGTCGTCGCGGCCGGTGCGAGGGCGTAGCCGAGGGCGTCGTCGCGGCGCAGCGCGGCGCCGTGCCGGAACGCGGCCTCGAACGCGGTGGAACCGAGGATCTCCCGGCTGCGCCGCTCGTAGCCCTGTCGGCGCGACTGCCAGTCCGGGGAGCCGTAGAGCTGCTGGCCGAAGGACCCCCAGCGGGCCGACGCGGCGCCGAGCAGCACCGCGGACCGCTCGTGCCGCCCGTCGACGGCGGCGGTCCAGGCAGCCAGGTCGAGCGCCAGTGACAGGCCGATCGTGTCGTCGAACCCGGTGACCAGCTCCAGGCTCTCCCGTGACCGGCGGCGGGCCTCGGCGACGTCGTCGCGGAGCAGGGCGATGAACCCGAGCCCGTCGGCGGCGTAGCTGCGGAACCACGTCTCGCCGGCCGCTGTGCTGCGCGCGTGCACCGCCCGCAGCCGGGACTCGGCCGCGTCGAGCGCGCCGCGGGAGATCTCCAGCAGCCCGACGTGCACGTCCAGCGTGGCGAGCGGGACGGCGCCCGCTTCGACCGCCCGGTAGCGGCGTTCGGCGTCGGCGAACAGGTCCGCGGCCTCGGTGAACCGGTCGGAGAAGAACGCGGCGAGCCCGGCGACGTGCACCGCGAACGCCGCGAGGCCCGGGTCACCGGCCGCGTCGGCGGTCCCGCCGGCCTCGGCGGCCAGCTCGGCCGCCGCCTGCGGATCGCCCTGGAGCGCGGCGACGAGCCCGGCGGCGGCGAGGGCGCGGGCCCGGTCCGGCGTCGGGTCGGGCGCGGCGTCGAGCGCGCGGGTGAGGCCGCGGCGGTGCTCGGTCATCGACAGGCAGGTCGCCCACAGGAACCAGGGCGAGCCGAGCAGCCGCAGCGCCGCCGCCGGGTCGGCGCCGTCGCCCGAGGCGTGGTCGAGCGCCGCACGCAGGTCCGCGTGCTCGGCGTTCGCCCGCCGGGCCAGCGCCGCCTGGTCCGGCCCGAACCAGGCGGCGGCCAGCTCGGCGTGCGCGGCGAGGCGGTGGCGCAGGTGCCGGTCGCGCAGCGCTCGGGCTTCGTCGGCGGACAGCCGGTCGCGGCCGAACTCGCGGATCGTCTCCAGCATCCGGAACCGGACGTCACCGGTGCCGTCCTCGCGGATCAGGATCGACTTGGCGGTCAGGCCGGACACCGCGTCGAGCAGCGCCGGGCCGGGCACCCCCGAGGGCAGATCGGCGGACCGGGCGCACACGGCGTCGAGCGCGTCGAGGTCGAACGAGCCGGGGAAGACCGTCGCGTGGCTCCACAGCGTCTGCTCGGTCGCGGTGCACAGCTCGTGGCTCCACGCGACGGTGGCCAGCAGCGTGCGGTGCCGCTCGGGCCCGGCCCGGTCGCCGTCGGTCAGCACCCCGAAGCGGTCGGTCAGCCGGGTCAGCAGCCGGTGCACCGACAGCACCCGCAGCCGGACCGCGGCCAGCTCGATGGCCAGCGGGACGCCGTCGAGGCGACGGCAGATCTCGATGACGTCGGGCAGGGTCGCCGCGTCCGGTGTGAAACCGGGGAGCACCGAGGCGGCCCGGTCGACGAACAGCGCCACCGCGGGGACGTCCAGCGCGTCGGGCACCGGGCCGTCCGGGACGGGGAGCGGGTCGACCGGCAGCACGTGCTCACCGGCGATCCCGAGGGTTTCGCGGGAGGTGGCGAGCACGCTCACCCCGGGGGCGGCCCGTAGCAGCGGGTGCAGCAGCCCGGCGACCGCGTCGAGCAGGTGCTCGCAGTTGTCCAGCACGATCAGCGCCGGGCGGTCGCGCAGGTGCCCGAGCAGCACGTCGGCGGCCGGGCCACCCGCCGCGGCGACGCCCAGCTCGTCGAGCACCGCCTGCGCGACCAGCCCCGGGTCGTGCAGCGCCGCGAGCTCGACGAACCACACGCCGTCGGCGACGTCGCCGGTGCGGGCCGCGGCCACCTGCCGGGCCAGCCGGGTCTTCCCGACCCCGCCCGGGCCGGTGAGGGTGACCAGCCGGTGCCGCCGGACGGCGGTGGCGACGGCCGCGATCTCCTCGGTGCGCCCGACGAACGTCGTCAGCTCGGGGCGCGGCCCGCTCCCGGTACCGGGTGCGACCGGGTCGCGACGCAGCAGCCGGACCCGTTCCTTCAACGCCGTCATCGAGTGCGGCCAGCCGATCCGCGGGGCGATCTCGGTCGCGGGCAGCCCCGGCTCCGCCGCGAGCAGCGCGACGATGGCGGGTTCGAACGGGTCCGCGACGGTCCCCGCGCGCGGGCGCCGGTCGGGTGGCCCGTCGGCGGCGAGCGCGCGCCGCACCGTGTTGCGGGAGACACCCAGGGTGCGGGCGATCGCCTTGATCGCCTCACCCGACGCGTGCCGCGCCCGGATGTCGTGCCAGGTGGCCGTGTCCACCGCCGGACCCCCACGTCCTCGTCGACGCACTCCGAACCCAGCCTAGACCGCCGGAGTGCGGGATCGACACCACGCGCGGACCCCCCGTGTCCGCGGGGGTCCGGTGCCCCCGGACGGGGTCCGTGGCCGGCGTCGTGAACGGACCCCCCGTCGCACGTGTCCATGTCACCGCAGCGCAGAGGGTCGGATTCGGATCCGGACCCGCGGATCCGGCGACCGCGCGACTGCCCGCTGGCCGGACCCCCGCACGGCCGATCACTGTGGTCCCGGTCATACGGGGTCCGGGACGATCCCGCTCCACTCGACGACGAGAGGCGCCGACACATGGGCAAGCTGGACGGCAAGGTCGCACTGGTCACCGGTGCCGCACGGGGACAGGGCCGGTCGCACGCGATCCGGCTGGCGGAAGAGGGCGCCGACGTCATCGCGGTCGACGTGTGCGCCCCGGTCGAGACGGTCGGCTACAAGCCCGCCGACCCGTCCGACCTCGACGAGACCGTCGCCCTGGTCGAGAAGCTGGACCGCCGGATCGTCGCCCACCGGGCGGACGTCCGCGATCTCGCCGCGCTGCAGGCCGCCGTCGCCGACGGCGTCGCCCGGCTCGGCGGCCTCGACGTGGTCGTCGCCAACGCGGGCATCTTCTCCAGCGCCCCGGTGCACGAGATCACCGAGGAACAGTGGCAGACGATGATCGATGTCAACCTGACCGGCGTCTGGAAGACGGTCAAGGCGACCGTCCCGACGTTGCTGGAGCAGGACCGCGGCGGCTCGATCATCCTGATCAGCTCCACCGGTGGCGTCCAGGGCCACCCGGGCTTCGGGCACTACGTCGCGGCCAAGCACGGCGTGATCGGCCTGTCCCGCACGATGTCCAACGAGCTGGGCCCGAAGAACATCCGGACCAACGCGATCATGCCGACGTCCGTGCTCACCGACATGATCGACCACGTCGGCATGTACCGGCTGTTCCGCCCCGACCTGGCCGAGCCGACCCACGAGGACTTCCGCGAGGCGCTGTCGTCCGGGATGAACGTGCTCCCGACCCCGTGGCTGGACCCGCGCGACGTCAGCAACGCCGTCGTCTGGCTCGCCTCCGACGAGTCGCGCTTCGTCTCCGGCATCGCGCTGCCGGTCGACGCCGGAACCACCCAGAAGCTCTGAGCACCGACCCGACCGACGGAGGTCAGGACATCATGACGCAGACCCTCGAACCCACCGCCACGACCGACCTCGTGGCCGCCGCGCGCGGCCTCGCCACGGTGATCGACGCCGAGGCGGACCGGATGGAGACCGAGCGGCGTATCACCGAGCCCGTCGTCGCCGCCCTGGCCGACGCCCGGATCTTCTGGATGCTGGTGCCCCGCGCGTTCGGCGGCGGCGGCGTCGGCATCGTCGAGGCGCTGCAGGTGATCGAGGAGCTGTCCCGCGCGGACGGCTCCACCGGCTGGGCGGTCATGGCGAACGCGTTCAGCACCGGCATCGCGGCCGGCTTCCTCGGTGACGAGGGCGCCCGCGAGATCTTCGCCGGCGACGACAAGGGCGTCACCGCCGGGATGATCCTGCCGACCGGCACGGGCGTCCGGGTCGACGGCGGTTACCGGGTCACCGGCCGCTACGGCTTCGCCAGCGGCTCCGGCCACGCCTCCTGGATCGGCGCCGGGTTCGTCGTGCACGACGACGAGGGCAACCCCGAGGTCGTCGACGGCACCCCGGTCTGCCGGGTCGCGTTCGTCCCGCGCGAGAAGGTCGAGTTCCTCGGCGGCTGGAACGTGATGGGCATGGTCGCGACCGGCTCCGACGACTACGCCGTGCACGAGGTGTTCGTGCCCGAGGCGCACACCATGGACACCTTCTCCACCGTCCCGGTGCGGCCCGAGGCCGTCTACAAGCTGGGTCTGCTCGGCATCGGCGTCGGCGGGCACGCACCCGTGGCGCTGGGCATCGCGCAGCGCGCGCTGGAGGAGATCGCCCGGATCACCGCGGTCAAGTCCCGCCCCGGCTACGACGGCCCGGTCGGCGACTCCCCCATGTTCCGCCGCGAGTTCGCCGCCAACGAGGCGCTGCTGCAGGCCGCGCGGCGCTACGTCTACGACGCGCACGCCGACGCCGAGGCCGCCGCGGCCGCCGGGGAGATCACCGACGAGCACCGCGCCCGGCTGCGCCAGGTCACGACCTGGGTGCAGTCCGTTGCCCAGGACGTCGTCACCTTCGCCTACAACTGGGGCGGCAGCGCGTCGCTGCGGACCCCCAGCGTGCTGGGCCGCTGCCTGCGTGACATCTCCGTCGGCGCCCAGCACATGCTCGTCGAGCCGATGACCCTCGTCGAGGCGGCCGGGCCGATCCTCGCCGGCTACACCACCCGTTGACCCACCCCCGAAGGAGCACCGCCGTGTCCGATGCCGAGGCCCTCACCGCCGCGTTCGCCGCCGCCGACAAGGGTGACGCCGTCCCGTTGGTCACCCTCATGCACGACGACATGACCTGGGCCGGGTTCACCCTCACCGGCACCCAGCAGGTCTACTCCAAGAACGAGTTCCTGGAGGCGTTCGGCGTCCTGGGGAAGCTGGACGAGTTCGCGAACGAGGTGACCCGGACCGAGACCACCCCCGAGGGGATCGTGATCGCCTGGATCCGGATCTACCGCAAGCTCGGCGACAAGGTCCTCGACGTCACGATGGTCACCACGCACCAGTTCGTCGACGGCAAGGTCGTGCGCAGCACCGACTGCTGCCCGCCGGAGTTCGCCGCGTACTGGCGGGAGACCGGCCTCGCGGCCTGACCTCCCCGGACCGGGGGCGGGGCCGCACCGCCGAGGCGGCCCCGCCCCCGGCGTCCTCTTTCGTGCACTCGCACCGAGGGGGACCCAGGACGCACCGTGACCGGTGCCAGCGAGATCGAAGGAGATCCCCCGTGAGCACACACCCGACCGCCGTCCGGCCGGCGTCGGTCCTGGAGGCGTTCCGCCGCACGGCGGCCACCGCGCCCGACGACGTCGTCCTGCGGTTCCTGGGCCACGATCTCACCGCGGCCGAGGTGGACCGCCGCTCCGACGCGCTGGCCGCCGCCCTGCGCGCCGACGGCCTCGCCGTCGGCGACCGGGTCGCGCTGTACCTGCAGAACGACCCGCAGTACGTGGTCGCGCTGCTGGCCGCGTGGAAGGCCGGGGCGATCGCCGTCGCGGTGAACCCGATGCTCACCGCCCGCGAGGTGCGGCTGATCCTCGACGACTCCGGCGCCCGGGTGCTCGTCGCGCTGGAGGAGCTGCACCGGGCGCACGGCGCCGCCGCCGTCGACGGCTCCACGGTCACCACCGTCGTCACCACCGACCCGTTCTCCGACGCGCCCGACCACCGCCCCGCCGGCGCGGTCGTCGGCACCCCGGACGGGGCGGTCGACCTCGACGCGCTGGTCGCCGCGCACGACGGCGCGACGGTCCCCGAGCACGTCCCGGCCCCGGACGACACCGCGATGCTTACATACACCTCCGGCACCACAGGCCGGCCGAAGGGCGCCCGCAACACCCACGCCAACGTCGTGCGCGGCGGCATCGCCTACCGCGACTGGTACGGCATCACCGCGCCCGGCGGCGTGCTCGGGATCGCGCCGTTGTTCCATGTCACCGGGCTGTCCGGGCACATCGCGGCCGCGCTGGTGTCCGGGGTGCCGCTGGTGCTCACCCACCGGTTCGAGCCGGGCGTCGTGCTCGACGCGATCCGTACCACCCGGCCCACGTTCACCGTCGCCGCGATCAGCGCGCTGATGGCGCTGTGCCGGGCCGACCCGGACGCGCGGACGACGTTCGCCTCGTTCACCGCGATCGCCTCCGGCGGCGCGCCGATCGCGCCGGCCGTGGTCGAGGAGTTCGAGTCCGCGACCGGGCACTACGTGCACAACGCCTATGGCATGACCGAGACGACCTCGCCCACCCACGCCGTCCCGCTCGGCGAGCGTGCCCCGGTGGACCCGCGCTCCGGTGCGCTGGCGGTCGGGAAGCCGGTGCCGGACTGCGCCACCCGCATCGACGCGCCCGACGACTCCGGGATCGGCGAGCTGCTCGTGTCCGGCGGGAGGATCGTCCCCGGCTACTGGGAGCGCCCCGACGAGACCGCCGCCGCGATCACCGACGGCTGGCTGCGCACCGGCGACGTGGGCGTCGTCGACGACGACGGCTGGTTCTACGTCGTCGACCGCAAGAAGGACATGATCGTCGCCAGCGGCTACAAGGTGTGGCCCCGTGACGTCGAGGACGTGCTCCTCTCCCACCCCGCCGTCGCCGACGCGGCCGTGGTCGGGGTACCCGACGAGCGCCGCGGCGAGACGGTCAAGGCGGTCGTCGCGTTCCGTCCCGGGACCGTCGACCCGCCGACGCCGGAGACGCTGATCGCCTGGTCCAAGGAGCGGATGGCGGCCTACAAGTACCCGCGGATCGTGGAGGTCGTCCCCGAGATCCCGAAGACCGCGACCGGCAAGATCCTGCGCCGCGCGCTGCGTGGGGAGACCCCGTGACCACCGCGATCGACCCGTTGCGGTTCCGGGAGGTGCTGGGCGCGTTCTGCAGCGGCATCACCGTGGTGACCGCGCTCGACGCCGACGGCGCCCCGGTCGGACTGACCTGCCAGTCGTTCAGTTCGCTGTCGCTGGACCCGCCGCTGGTGCTGCTCGCGCCGGCGCGAAGCTCCAGCACCTGGCCGCGGATCCGCGCCGCCGGCGGCTTCGGCGTCGCGGTACTCGCCGAGGGGCAGCACGACGTGGCGACGGCGATGGCGCGCAGCGGCGCCGACAAGTTCGCCGGGCTGGACTGGACGCCGTCCGCGCACGGCCGCCCCCGGCCCGCGGGGATCGCGGCCTGGCTGGACTGCGACCTGCACGCCGAGCACGACGGCGGCGACCACACGATCGTCGTCGGTGCGGTGCGCGACCTCGACGTGACCGACCGCGCGCCGCTGCTCTACCACCGGGGGACGTTCGCGACCCTGCGGCCCGCGGACTGACCCCGGGGCCGCGCGTCGTCAGGCGGTCGCCGCGAGCCGGACCGGGCGCAACGGGTGCAGCGGGCGCCCGGCACCGGCCCGGCCCCGCTGGACGTCGAACGGCGACAGCCGGAACCGGCGGGTCCGCAGCTGGTACTCCGCGGTGTTGGCCGGCCACATGACGACGTTGACACCCTCGTCGTTCTGGTAGTAGCTCGCGCAGCCGCCGGTCTCGTAGACGGTGCGGGCCGAGCGGCGGCGGATCCGCCGCGTCCAGCGCTCCTCGACGGCGGGTTTCACGTCGAGCGCGCGGATGCCCTCGGCCGCCATCCGGCACACGGCGTCGGCGACGTAGCGGGCCTGGGCCTCGGAGAACAGCAGCGTCGAGCTGGCCCCGCTGGTCGCGTTCGGACCCTGCATGAGGAACAGGTTCGGGAAGCCGGGGTAGCTCATCCCCAGGTAGGCGCGCGGGTAGGCGCCCCAGTGGTCGTGCAGCGACCGGCCGTGGGCGTCGTGGATGCGGCGCGCGATCGGGGCGGTCGCGCCGACCTCGAACCCGGTGGTCAGCACGATCGCGTCGACCTCGGCGCGGCTGCCGTCGCCGGAGACGACGGTCCGCCCCTCGACCCGGGCGAGCCCACCGGTGTGCAGCGTCGTGTTCGGCGCGCTCATCGCGGGCAGGTAGTCGTTCGAGACCAGCGGCCGCTTGCAGGCGTAGTCGAAGTCGGGGGTGAGCCGCGCGCGCAGCTGCGGGTCGGGCGTCTGGGCGGCGAGGTGCCTGCGGCCGACCCGGGTGAGCGCCTCGCGCAGCAGCCGCGAGCGCCGGGTCGCGGCGAGCAGCTCGGCGCCGACGTAGATGACGTCGAACTGCATCCGGCACAGCAGCGGGTTCGCCGCCAGCGTGCGACGGGTGCGCTCGCCGACGGGCCGCTCGGGCTTGGGCAGGATCCAGGCCGGGGTGCGCTGCAGGACGTGCAGCTCGGTGACGCGCGGCTGCAGCTCGGGGACGAGCTGGATCGCCGTCGCACCCGTCCCGACGACCGCGACGCGCGAGCCGGTGAGGTCGGTGTCGTGGTCCCAGCGGGCCGAGTGGAACACCGGGCCGGGGAACTCGGCGAGGCCCTCGACGTCGGGCAGCTTCGGGTCCGCGACCAGCCCGGCCGCGCTGACCAGCACGTCCGCGGTGAACTCCCCGGACGGCGTCGCGATCCGCCAGCGGGCGTCCGCGGCGTCCCAGCGGGCGGCGAGCACGTCGGCGTCGAAGCGGACGTGGTCGAGCAGGCCGGTCGAGCGAGCCAGGCGCCGTGCGTAGTCCTGCACCTCGTGGCCGGGCGCGTAGAGGTCGCTCCAGTCCGGGTTGGTCATGGCACGCAGCTGGTACAGCGGCGAGGGCGTGTCGACGCCGACCCCCGGGTAGGTGTTGTCGCGCCACACCCCGCCGACGTCGTCGGCCCGCTCCAGCAGGACGAAGTCGTGCACACCCCGCCGCAGCAGGGCCAGGCCCACGGCGAGTCCGGTGAACCCCGCACCCACGACGGCGACCCTCGAATGACGGGGCGACGGGCCGCTCGGCACGTCGGAGGTGCCGGGGGAAGCGGGATCGACCGGCCGCTGGATCGGCAGCGCCTCGGACGTCATGGTCTCGACGGTAAAGGCTTCATGGTGCACCGGCACGCGAGAGCGGCCCGTCTCACGAGGTCGCCGGACACCCCTGTCGCACGGGTCACACCCGACCCGTCGGTAACCGTCGCGCCTGCACCGGTCGGGTGCGGACGCACTACGCTCCCCGCGTGCCCTCCGTCATGATCACGGGCGCGTCGTCGGGGATCGGGGCCGCGTTCGCCGATCGGCTCGCCGCCGACGGCCGCGACCTCGTGCTCGTGGCGCGCGACGCCGACCGCCTCCAGGCCGCCGCGCAGCGCTACCGCGACCTCGGCGTCGCCGTCGAGGTGCTGCCCGCCGACCTGTCGGACCCGGACCAGCGGGCCCGGGTCGTGCGCCGCCTCGCCGACCCCGACGTCGCGCCGGTCGACCTGCTCGTCAACAACGCCGGGCTCGCGCTGGGCGCCTCGTTCCTGGAGAACGACGCCGCCGACCTGGCCCGCCAGCTGCAGGTCAACGTGGCCGCCGTGCTGGAGCTGACCCGGGCCGCGCTGCCCGGGATGGTCGACCGCGGCACCGGCGCGGTGCTGAACGTCGCCAGCGTCGCGGGCTTCCTGGCCGGGCGCGGCTCCACCTACCCGGCCGACAAGGCGTGGGTCATCTCCTTCACCGAGGGCGTCGCGGCGTCGCTGCAGGGCACCGGGGTGCGCGCGATGGTGCTGTGCCCCGGCTACGTGCGCACCGAGTTCCACGAGCGGGCCGGCATCGACGTCGGCGCCCGCCGCGGCCCGCTGTGGCTGGAGGCCTCCCAGGTCGTCGACGAGGCCCTCACCGACCTCGACCGGGGCCGGGTCGTCTCCGTGCCCTCCAGGCAGTACAAGGCGATCGTGGGGGTGACCGGGATGCTGCCCCGGAGCCTGCTGCGACGCATCACGGCGACGTTCGACAGGGATCGCACATGAGCTCCGCACACACCGACCGCTCCCGCCTCGCCGCGCTCGTCCGGGAGATCGCCGTCGTCCACGAGCGGGTCACGCTCTCCTCCGGCGCGGAGGCCGACTACTACATCGACCTGCGCCGCGTCACGCTGCACCACGAGGCGTCCCCGCTGATCGGACGGCTGCTGCGCGAGCTCACCGCGGACTGGACCTACCGGTCGGTCGGCGGGCTGACGCTCGGCGCGGACCCGGTCGCGACGGCGGTGCTGCACGCGGCGGCGGCCGAGCCGGACACCGATCCGGTCGACGCCTTCGTCGTCCGCAAGGAGACCAAGAAGCACGGCATGCAGCGGCTCATCGAGGGCCCGGACATCACCGGCCTGCCGGTGCTGGTCGTCGAGGACACCTCCACCACCGGCGGCTCGGTCCTGACCGCGGTCCGGTCGGTGCTCCAGGCCGGCGCCGACGTGGTCGGGGTGTGCACCGTCGTCGACCGCGACACCGGCGCCCGGCAGGCCGTCGAGGCCGAGGGCGTGCCGTACCGCGCGCTGCTGGGGCTGGCGGACCTGCAGCTGGGATGAGCGAGCCCGGGCCCAGCGAGTGGTCGGTCCCCGGCCAGGTCGGGGTCGGCCCGTGGGCCGGGCCGTGGCCGCAGGGCGACCAGTGGGACCCGGAGCTGCTGGAGCAGGGGGACCGGCGCAACGTCGTCGACCGCTACCGCTACTGGCGCCGTGAGGCCGTCGCGGCGGACCTGGCGCGGCGGGCGCACCCGTTCCACGTGGCGATCGAGAACCTCGGCCACGACCACAACATCGGCACGGTGGTGCGCACGGCGAACGCCTTCGGCGTCGCCGGCGTGCACATCGTCGGGCGACGCCGGTGGAACCGTCGCGGCGCGATGGTCACCGACCGCTACCTGCGGCTGCACCACCACGCCGAGGCCGGCGGGCTCGTCGCGTTCGCCCGGGAGCACGGTCTGGCCGTGGTCGCGGTGGACAACATCGCGGGCGCGGTCCGGCTGGAGGCCACGTCGCTGCCGCGGGACTGCGTGCTCGTGTTCGGCGCCGAGGGCCCCGGGCTGTCGCCGGAGCTGTGCGACGCCGCGGACCTGGTCGTGTCGATCGCCCAGTTCGGCTCGACGCGCTCGGTCAACGCCGGGGTGGCCTCGGGGATCGTGATGCACGCATGGATCCGCGAGCACGCGGACCTGTCCGACGCCTGGTGACCAGCACGTTTCCGCCCCGGGCAGGGCGGAGACGTGCCGATCGACGCTCAGTTGCCGTGCCGGGGCGGCATGGCGGGGCGGCCGGTGGTGTGGCGGTACGGCGGCTCCGTGCCGTCCTGCGGGCGGGGGCCGGGGCCGTGCGGCGGCACGGCGCCACCGTGCTGGGGCGCGGCCCCGCCGTGCTGCGGGGCACGACCGGGCTGCGGGGCCTGTCCGGGGCGGGGACGACCGTGCTGCGGCGCCGGGCCGTTCCCGACGGCCGGCATCTGCATGGTGACCGCGGCCGGGTCGTCGTCGGCGGTGTGGCCGGTGACGGTGGCGGCGGCCGCACCGGTCGCGGCACCCGCGACGCCGTCGACCGGGCCGGCGGGGCCCCCGCGCCTGGACGCGGCCCGCGCCCGCAGCACCTCGAACACGATCGGCAGCACCGAGATCAGCACGATCGCGATGAGGATCAGGTCGATGTGCTCACGGACGAACGCGAACTGGCCGAGGAAGTAGCCCAGCACCGTCACGCCCGCCGCCCACGCGACGCCGCCGATCAGCGAGTACGTCATGTAGCGCTTCGGGTCCATCCGCGCGACGCCCGCGCTCACGGTGATGAAGGTCCGCACGATCGGCACGAAGCGGCCCAGGACGATGGCCCGGTTGCCGTACTTCTCGAAGAACTCGTGGGTCTTCTCGACGTGCTTGGGGTTGAACAGCTTCGACTTCGGCTTGTCGAAGATCGCCGGGCCGGCGCGATAGCCGATGCCGTAGCCGACGGCGTTGCCGGCGAAGGCGGACACCACCAGCACCAGGCAGACCAACCACAGCGGCACGTCGATCGCGCCCTGCGCGACGAACAGGCCCGCGGTGAACAGCAGCGAGTCGCCCGGGAGGAAGAACCCGAGCAGCAGCCCGCACTCCGCGAAGATGATCGCAGCGACGCCCACCAGGGCCCACGGACCCAGGGACTCGATGATCACCGCCGGGTCGAGCCAGTCGGGACCGAGGGCGAGCGTCTGCGTCGCGGCGAGAACCGTCACGTCGAGAAACGGTACCGGCCGGGTGATGTGGATCGACGTGGCCGTCGCTGTGGGGGTGCTGTGAGCGGCTCAGCCGAGGGCGGGCAGCGCACCCGGCAGGAGCACCGACACCAGCGCGAGACCCCCGCCGAGCAGGGCGCCGAGGAGCAGCGCGATCACCGCGGCCCAGACGATCTGGCCGGTCGCCGACCGGGCGGGCTCCGGCGCCGGGGCCTGCTGCGGCCGGCGCTGCGGGGGCGGCCCGGGACGCGGGACCGGCGGCGGGATCCGGCCGGGGACGCGTGGCGGCACGGGGGCCGGGCCCGCCGCGGGACGCTGCGGCATCGGGCGCCCGCGGGCCTGCGCCTGCAGCGCCTCGCCGATCCGGCGGGCGGCGTCGTCGCGGCCGGGCTGCGGCGGCTGGGGGCCGGTCATCGCAGCTCCCCCGGACGCCGGACGGCCTCGGTCCCGGCGCGCTCGGCCATGATCCGGGCGACGGCGTCGAGCGCGCGGCTGGCGGTCGACTTCACCGTACCTCGGCTCATCCCGGCGGCCTCGGAGATCTCGGACTCGGTCAGCCCGCCGTAGTAGCGCAGGACGAGCACCTCGCGCTGGCGCGGCGGGAGCTGGCCCAGCGCGTCGACGACCGACTGGTGCTCGGCCGACAGCATGGCCAGCGACTCCGCGGAGCGGGCGTTCGCCGCGTGCGGCGGCACGTACTCGCGTGCCGTGCGACGGCGCCGCAGCACCGACCGGGACCCGTTCACCACGGCCGCACGCAGGTAGGCGACGGCGGCCGTCTCGTCCCGCAGACCGGTCCAGTGCCGGTGCAGGCCGGTGAACGCCTCCTGCACCACGTCCTCCGCGGTGGCCGGGATGTCCACCAGCAGCATCGCGAGGCGCATGAGCCGCAGGCGGTGGTCGCGGTAGAGATCGGCCAACGTCAGCGGTGTGTCCGGGCCCTGCCGGGCCCCGGAACCACCCGGCCCGTCGACCGGGGCCTGCGCCGTGCCCGGGGCGAACGGGTGCGGCCCGGTGCCCGCGGGCGCCGGTCGGCTGTCGATGGCGCGCAACCGGCCCAGCGTCCGGTCGACGGCGTTCTCGGCGCGCTCCTCCTCCACGCCCACCACACTAGCGACCACCACCGACAGGCTTCGCAGCATTACCCGGTGCAGCGGTCGGCGGCGTCGCCCGCGGTGAGACCAGGCCCATTCCGACGATGGCTCCCCCTTCCCCGCGGGTACGTGATACTCACCCGGAGACAAGGAGCGCTGCGCGGAGCAGCGACCGCCGACGACGAGGAGGCAGGCCCCGTGCCCATCGCCACGCCCGAGATCTACAACCAGATGCTGGACAACGCCAAGAGCGGCGAGTTCGCCTACCCGGCGATCAACGTGACCAGCACCGAGACCCTCAACGCGGCGCTGCGCGGGTTCGCGGAGGCAGGCTCCGACGGCATCGTGCAGGTCTCGACCGGTGGCGCGGAGTTCCTGTCCGGCACCCGGGTCAAGGACATGGTCACCGGCTCGGTCGGCCTCGCCGAGTTCGCGCACGTCGTCGCGGACAAGTACCCGGTCAACATCGCGCTGCACACCGACCACTGCCCCAAGGACAAGCTGGACTCGTTCGTGCGTCCGCTGATCGCGATCAGCCAGGAGCGCGTGGACAAGGGGCAGAACCCGCTGTTCCAGTCGCACATGTGGGACGGCTCCGCGGTCGAGCTCGAGGAGAACCTGAAGATCGCGGCCGAGCTGCTGGAGCAGGCGGCCAAGGCGAAGATCATCCTCGAGGTCGAGATCGGCGTCGTCGGCGGCGAGGAGGACGGTGTCGCGAACGACATCAACGACAAGCTCTACACCGCCCCCGGCGACTACGAGCGCACCGTCGAGGTCCTCGGGTCCGGCGACAAGGGCCGCTACCTGCTGGCCGCGACCTTCGGCAACGTGCACGGCGTCTACAAGCCGGGCAACGTGAAGCTCCGCCCGGAGATCCTCAAGCAGGGCCAGGAGGTGGCCGTGCAGAAGCTGGGCCTCGACCCCGGCGCCAAGCCGTTCGACCTGGTCTTCCACGGCGGGTCCGGCTCGCTGCTCGAGGAGATCCACGAGTCGCTGACCTACGGCGTCGTGAAGATGAACGTCGACACCGACACCCAGTACGCCTTCACCCGGCCGATCGTGTCGCACATGTTCGCCAACTACGACGGCGTGCTCAAGATCGACGGCGAGGTCGGCAACAAGAAGGTCTACGACCCGCGCTCGTACCTGAAGAAGGCCGAGGTCGGGATGAGCGAGCGCGTCATCGAGGCGTGCGAGTCGCTGAAGTCCGCCGGCAGGGCACTGTCCTGATCCGCGGCGCCCGGCCACCCGCTGGCGACGGCGGGTGGCCGGGCGCGAGGATGGCGGCATGAGTCTGCACGGCAACCTGCTCGAGCCCGACGACACGCGCCTCCCGGTCGACCCCGCCGCGGCGGACCTGACCGCGGGGAAGGACCCGTCGGAGGTGGCGGCGGGGTCGCCGTCGTCGTCGATCGCCTGGGCGGTGCTCGCCGAGCGCGCCCTCGACGCCGGGGAGTCCGTCGCCGCCTACGCCTACGCCCGCACCGGCTACCACCGCGGCCTGGACCAGCTGCGTCGCAACGGCTGGAAGGGCTTCGGCCCGGTGCCGTGGTCGCACGAGCCGAACCAGGGCTTCCTGCGGTCGTGCGGGGCGCTGCTGCGCGCCGCCACGGCGATCGGGGAGGCCCCCGAGGTCGAGCGCCTGCGCACGCTGATCAACGACTCGGACCCGGAGGCGCTCGCCGCCCTCGGCGTGTCCTGACGCCGGTGGCCGCGTGGGACCGGGTCCGCTCACGCGGCCGGGCCGGTGCCCGGCGCGTCCGCGCGTCGTGGCTGCCGATCCTGCAGTGCTCCATGGCCGCCGGCCTCGCCCTGTGGGTGGCCGGTGACCTGGTCGGTCACACGCGGCCGTTCTTCGCGCCGATCGCGGCGGTGCTCAGCCTGGGCATGTCGCTGAACTCGCGGCTGCGCCGCACCGCCGAGCTCGTGGTCGGGGTGAGCATCGGTGTCCTGATCGGTGACCTGCTGATCGCGCAGATCGGCGGCGGCCTCTGGCAGCTGGTGCTCGTCGTCGCGCTCGCGCTGGTCATCGCGGTGTTCACCGACGGCGGGACGCTGTTCGTCAACCAGGCCGCGGTGTCCGCGGTGCTGGTGACGACGCTGCTCCCGCCCACCGAGACCGGTGGGATCGACCGCTGCATCGACGCCCTGATCGGCGGCCTCGCCGGGATCCTGGTCGCCGCGGTGATCCCCGCGCACCCGGTCCGGATCGTGCGCCGGGTCGCCCGCCGGGTGCTCGACGACCTCGTCACCGTGCTCACCGAGATCGCGACGGCGCTGCGCGAGGGTGACCGGGACAGCGCCTCGCGGGCGCTGGCCCGGGCCCGCGACACCCAGGCCGTCATCGACGAGCTGCGCACCGCCGTCAGCTCCGCGGGCGAGGTCGTGACGGTCTCGCCGATGCACCGGCCGCGCCGGGCGATGCTGCGCCGCTACCGGACGCTCGCCGAACGGGCCGACTACGCCCACCGCAACGCCCGGGTGCTCGCCCGGCGCGCGATGACCGCGATCGAGGACGGCGAACCGGTCCCGCCCGGTCTGCCGGACGCCATCACCGAGCTCGCCGTCTCCGTCGAGGCGCTGATCGGGGAGCTCGGGCAGGACGGCGACCGCGAGAAGGCCCGCGGCCCGATCCTGGAGGCCGTGCAGCACGCACCGGTCCTCGCCGACCCCGGTGCGGTCGTCGCCCGGCCGGTCGAGGGGCAGCCCGCCGCCGCGCCCGCGGTCTCGGCACCGGTGCTGGTCGCGCAGGTCCGCTCGATCGCCGTCGACCTGCTGCAGGCGACCGGGATGACCCGCAGCGAGGCGCTGCGTGCGTTGCGCGGGCAGCTCACCGATCCTCACGTGGACTGAACGGGCGGAAGGGCTTCCGTCACGGGCCGGTCACGGAGCAGAATCGGGCGTCGTTCGGCGCCGGGACGTCGGTCCCCCCTGCACGGAGTTGTGGACGTCGCTCACTGATCGGGGTTCACGGTGCAGCTGTTCATCCGCTACGTCCTCGCGCCACTCGTCCGGCTCGTGTGGCGGCCCCGCGTGCGCGGCGCGGACCGCATCCCCGCCACCGGGCCGGTGATCCTCGCGGCGAACCACCGCGCGGCCGTCGACACCGCGTTCATCCCGCTCGTCGCCCCGCGCAAGGTCGCCTTCCTCGGCAAGGCCGAGTACTTCACCGGCCGCGGCCTGCGCGGACGCCTGATGGCCGCGTTCCTGGGGGCGCTCGGCTACATCCCGGTCGACCGCTCCAACGCCCGTGCCGGCCTCGCCGCGCTCGCCGCGGGACGCGAGGTCCTGGAGTGCGGCGGTGCGTTCGGCATCTACCCGGAGGGCACCCGTTCCCTCGACGGGAAGCTGCACCGCGGGCACACCGGCGTCGCGTCGCTGGCGCTGTCGACGGGGGCGGTCGTCGTGCCCGTCGGCCTGATCGGGACCGAGCGCGTGCAGCCGATCGGACGGCTGTTCCCGCGCCTGGCCCGGGTCGAGATCCGCTTCGGGCGGCCACTGGAGTTCAGCCGCTACGAGGGACTGGAGGGCGCTCCGGCGATCCGGCGCGCGGTCACCGACGAGATCATGGACGCCATCGCGGACCTGTCCGGCCAGACCTATGTGGACAGCTATCACCGGCGCCCGGACGACTCGGCCGCCGCGGCCTGATCGGAACGGGCCCGGGGGCGACGGCGGCGGGCTAGCCTGCTGCCGTCCTGTTGCTGTCCCGGGGGAGCGTCGCCGGTGGTCCGACTCGTTGTCGTCCTGCTGTTGGTGTGCGGGGTGGTCGTGGGGTGTAGGGCTGCGGAGCCGGAGGGGCCGTTCCCGGCGCGGCCGGCGGAGATCGACGTGGCGAACGTCGACCCGTGTGTCGCGATGACCCCTGAACTGCGCCAGCAATGGGGAGTCGAAGGGGACGAGCCTTCGACCGTCACCCTCGCTGATGGTCCCAGTCGTGTCTGTGGGTGGGGCAACAACGACACCGTTGAGAGCTACAGCGTGCAGACGATTCAGACGCCGGCTGCAAAGGTTGCGACGGCGCAGGGTGCCACGATCACCGTCGTCGACGGGTTCGGAGCCGTCAGGATGGTGGAGAGTGAGGACACCGCGCCGCTGTGCGAGCTGTATCTGGACGCCGCGGAAACGGCCGGCATCCGTGTTCAGGTCCGAGACGTCGGTTACAACGAGCAGACTCGCGGATCGATCGACGACACGTGTCGTCGGGCAGAGGTGCTGGCCCGGAGCTACCTGATCGCTGCTCGTTCACGCTGACTGGTTCGCATTAGCGAACGCTTCTGAGTGATTCGCGCTCCATCAAAGATGGCGCGCATACGATTCGTTCATGCACACGTCCGCCCATGAACCACGAGGGTCAGCGAGTGATTCCCTCATGCTTCAGGTCAATATCGAGAACGTCATGAAGGTGTATCAGCGCCTGAACGATCAGGTTCGGAACCTGCGAAGTGGAGGCCAAACAGCTGATCAGCTGAGGATCATTCCTCCGTGTGGACAGGACCCTGTCTCCCTCGATGCAGTGACCGTCTTCCAGCCCAAGATCGACTCCATTACGCGGACACACACGGAGTACGTCACCGAGGTCGTGGAGGCGCGTGACCGCTTGAAAAGTGCGGCACAGGAGTACGGCCTGATCGAGGACGAGAACGCGGCAACCCTGAAACCCACCACTTCGCCGTACAACGGCCCTCTGCTCGAGCGTTAGGGATCCGAGCATGCCCCTCCCTCGCTGCTACAACTACGAGGCGTTCGACATCGCGACCAAGTCGGCGTGGATCCTCGGCAAACCCGGCGCCGCGGCCAGCCGGCAGACGTCCGACGGTCTCCGCAAGCTCGTCGACGACATGGCGACCACCAAGCAGACCCTCGACCGCGGCATGGCCGATCTCGGCATCTCGTGGCAGGGCCCCGCCGCCCAGGCCGCCCAGGAGTCCCTGGACCGCACCGCGACCGGCGTCGACGGCACCGCGACCGTCGCCCGGAACGGCGCCGACCGCATGCTCGACCACGGCAGCGCGTTCGAGCGCATGCGCAACCAGGTCCGGTTCATGGACCCGGCCGAGTTCTCCTGGATCCAGCGCGCGGGCGACAACATCAGCGAGGCCTGGCAGTCCCTCCGGGGCAGGGGCGCCGACCACGTCACCATCGCCGAGCACAACCAGATCAACGACGAGGTCGCGAACCGCGCGCTCCAGAAGTACGAGTCCGAGACCTCCGCGATCGACGACCGCTTCACCACCGAGGCGGCCGCCGCGCCCCCGCCCGCGACATCTCCGGGCGCGACGCCGGGTCCCGGCGGTTCGCCGGGACCGCAGCCCGGCATCTCCGTCGCTCCGGGTGGCGGCGGAGTCTCCGGCCCGACACCGGGACCGGCCGGAGTCGGGCTCCCCCCGGTCGGGTCGGCCTCGCAGCCGGGGTCGGCGCCGGCCGGCCCGTCGGGCGGCGGCGGTGCAGGCGGCGGCCCCGGTGGTGGTGTGGGTGGTGGCGCCGGAGGCGGTGGCGGGCCCTCGCCTGTCGTCCCCCTGCCGAGCGGACCGGCGTCCTCGTCGGGCGCCGGTGGAGGCGGTACCGGGGCGCCGGGCTCCCGCGTACCGCCCGCTCCGGACCGCACGCGGACCCCGACCCGGAGCCCGGCCCCGACGTCGGACGCCGCCCGTACCCGCGAGGACCTCGCGCGCCGCTTCGGCGACCAGGTACGTCGGCAGCAGCTCGTCCGCCCCCTCACGGAGACCCGCCCCGGCAGCGGGACCGGGTCGTTCGGAGTCGGAGCCGGATCAGGAGCAGGCCGCGGCGGCGTCGGCTCCCCGTTCGGCGAGTCCCGCGGCACTACGCGGCTGCCGGGCGCGGGGACCGAACCGCACGGACCCGGCGGCCGCGGCGGGGCCGGGACGGCGTGGGGCACCGAGCCCCGCACACCCGGGCCGCGGAGCGGCGGCGCGGCCGAGCCGTGGACCGGCGCCAAGGGGGCGGAGGCTCGCGGCGGGGCCGGCTACGGCCCGATGGCCGGCGGCGTCCCGGGCGGTCGCGGCGAGGGCCGGGACCACCGCAACCGCTACGTCGTCCCCACCAACGAGGTGTTCGACGTCGGGATCACCGCGACCGACGCCGTGCTCGCCCCCGAGGACCCCGGCCGCTGATCAGCCCGGCAGCACCGGCCGCCACGGCTCGGTGTGCCGGTACCAGGCCCACCGCTTGATCTCCCGCGGGTGCGCGACGCCGTCGCGGACGGGCGTCGCACCCGTCGTCCCGATCTGGATCGCCCGCCCGGTCGTGCCGGTCACCCCGCGGCCCGGCCGCACGTGCACGCCCTCGGGCCCCGCGTCGACGACGAGCATCTTCACGCGGCCGTGCAGCACGCGCGTCGCGTCGCAGTAGGCCTCGCCGTAGAGGTCGGGGATCTCCCCGCGGCCGGCGAGGACGCCGCCGTTGTCGTCGCGCACCAGCGGCATCTCGCGTGCGGTGCCGGACCGGGCGAGGGCGACGGCGTCGTCGAACCGGGTCGGGAGGCCCCAGTTCGCGGCGGCCCGCGACCGCCGGGACACCGGCAGGTAGGCGACCTCGGTCGCCAGCGCGTCCCGGCGCAGCAGCCGGAGGAGCACGGCGGCGAGGTCGGCGTCGTCACCGTGGACGATCAGCCGCGGCACCGGGAGCAGGGCGTCGACCTCCGCCTTCCCGGGGCGCGGACCCACGGTGACCGAACGCACCGCGGGATCGGACACCAGCGACGACGGTGGGCGTTCACGCCGCGCGCCGGGCCGGATACCGTGGAAGGGAAGCCGGTGACGCCGCTGCGGCAGGCAGTCGAGGAGAACCGCTTCGGGATCGGTCGGAACCACTGATCGAGTACCCTCCTCGCCGCGGAAACCGGAAATCACGCCCGGTCCCGCGACCGTGACGAGCGTGTGTGAACTGGAGTCTCTTACATGCCCGCAATCGTGTTGATCGGCGCCCAGTGGGGCGACGAGGGCAAGGGCAAGGCGACCGACCTGCTGGGCGGGCAGTTCGGCTGGGTCGTCCGCTACCAGGGCGGCAACAACGCCGGGCACACCGTCGTCACGCCGGACGGCCGCGACTTCGCGCTGAAGCTCATCCCGTCCGGGATCCTGTCCCCGGGCGTGAAGAACGTGATCGGCAACGGGGTCGTCGTGAACCCCGAGGCGCTGATCGAGGAGAAGGCGGGCCTGGAGCGGCGCGGCGTCGACACCTCCGGCCTGCTGATCTCGGCCGACTCGCACCTGATCATGCCGTACCACGTGGCGATCGACCGCGTCACCGAGCGCTACCTGGGCAAGGCCAAGATCGGCACCACCGGTCGCGGCATCGGCCCGGCCTACCAGGACAAGGTCGCCCGGGTCGGCGTCCGCGCCGCGGACCTGCTCGACGAGAAGATCCTGCACCAGAAGGTCGAGGCCGCCCTCGAGCTGAAGAACCAGGTCCTGGTCAAGGTCTACAACCGGCGCGCGCTGGACTTCAACGAGGTCGTCGACACCGTTCTGGAGCAGTCGAAGGAGTTCGCCGACAAGATCGTCGACACCCGGCTGCTGCTGAACCAGGCCCTGGAG
The DNA here is from genome assembly GCF_017312135.1 of Pseudonocardia sp. TMWB2A. Classification (NCBI taxonomy): domain Bacteria; kingdom Bacillati; phylum Actinomycetota; class Actinomycetes; order Pseudonocardiales; family Pseudonocardiaceae; genus Pseudonocardia; species Pseudonocardia sp. TMWB2A. The sequence goes on along the minus strand of NZ_QKQY01000002.1, from coordinate 2,373,619 downwards.
CGCGGCGAGACGCTGCTGCTGGAGGGCTCGCAGGGCACCCTGCTCGACGTCGACCACGGCACCTACCCCTTCGTGACCAGCTCGAACCCGACCGCGGGCGGCGCGTCGGTCGGTTCCGGCATCGGCCCGAACAAGATCACCCGCGTGATCGGGATCCTGAAGGCCTACACGACCCGCGTCGGGTCCGGCCCGTTCCCGACCGAGCTCCTCGACGAGATGGGCGAGTGGCTGCGCAAGACCGGCGGTGAGGTCGGCGTCAACACCGGCCGGAACCGTCGCTGCGGCTGGTTCGACGCCGTCATCGGCCGGTACGCGGTCCGCGTCAACGGCATCACCGACGTCTTCCTGACCAAGCTGGACGTGCTGTCCGGGCTGGAGTCGGTGCCGATCTGCGTGGGCTACGAGGTCGACGGCCACCGCGTCGACGAGATGCCGATGACCCAGACCGGCTTCCACCACGCCGTCCCGGTCTACGAGGAGATGCCCGGCTGGGTCGAGGACCTCTCCGGCGCCCGCACCTGGGAGGACCTGCCCCCCGCCGCGCAGGCCTACGTGCAGCGGATCGAGGAGCTCACCGGCGCGCCGGTGTCCGCGATCGGCGTCGGCCCCGGGCGGGACCAGACGATCACCCGCTGACCGGCTGCGCCGGCGGCGTCACGACGACCGCCGGCGCTCGTCGCGGACCGGTGTCACCAGGATCGCGGCCAGCGGTGCCGCGGCGGCGATCGCGAACGCCGCCGCGTAGCCGGTCGCGCCGACCAGGGCGCCGAGCGCGGCCGGCACCACCGACGCGACGGCGTTCTGGCCGGTGTTCTGCACCCCCAGCGCCCGCCCGGACCACGCCGGCCCGGCGATCTCGGCGGTGCTGGTGAACGCCAGCCCGTTCGGGGCGACCGTCACCACCGCCCCGACGGCGAGCATGGTCACCGCGAGCCATCCGGCGACGGCGTCGCCGAGCGCGAACAGCAGCAGCACCGCGGCCGCGGCGGCCGCGACCTGGCGCATCGGGCGCAGCCGGGACCCGACCCGGTCCGACCAGACCCCGGTCGCGATCCGGCCGACCGCCCCGGCGATCTGCCCACCGGCGACGAACGCGCCCGCCGCCGCCACGTGCCACCCCTGCTCGCGGACCAGGTACTCGGTCGCGAACGACGCCACCGCGAACTGTGAGACCACCAGCAGCGCGCTCGCGCCGTGCACCCGCCACAGCACCGACGTCCCGTAGGGGGAGCGCTCCGGCACGGCCCCCGCGGGCCGCGGGGCCCGGGGCGGGTCCGGCGCCAGCGTCGCGACCAGCACCGACGCGACGACGCACAGCACCGCGGGCAGCAGCAGCGCCCGGAACGGCCCGACGGCCGCGGCCAGGGTCGGCAGCGTCAGCCCGGCCACGGCGACGCCCAGCGGCTGGGACGTCTGCCGGATCCCCATCGCGGTGCCGCGCTCGTGCGCGGCGAACCAGCCCATCACCATCCGGCCGCTGGCGGCGAACACCGACGCCGCGCCCGCGCCGCCCAGGCCGAGCAGCACCAGCAGCAGCGGTCCGGGCCCGATCGGCAGCAGCGCCGCACCCGCGACGGCCGCCGCGCACAATGCGAGCCCGACCGTCATCACCCCGCGTTCGCCGGACCGGTCGGCGGCGGCGCCCCACAGCACCAGGGTGCACAGCAGGCCGACCGTCGGGGCGCCGACGTAGGCGCCGACCTGGGCCAGCGACAGCCCCTCCGTGTCCCGCAGCAGCGGCACCACGAACGGCAGTCCGTAGACGAACGAGCAGGCCGCGGTCTGGGCGAACACCCCGACGGCCAGCACCAGCCAGCGACGGCGGGTACGGGTCACGTCGACGGAGGTCATGTACCCACGCTAAGCATCCGTCCCACGATCCGGCCATTCGTTCCCGGATCGTGGGACAGGGTGCGGTGGGTCAGGAGGCGCAGTTCCCGGTGTCGGCGGGGGACGACGCGCCGCTCGCGGCCACGTTCAGCGCCTGTCCGACCTGCTCGGCCGTCAGCACGAAACCGGTCTCGGTGTCGTCCAGCGCGGCGCCGAACACGACGCCGACCACCCGTCCGTCGGGGGCGATCATCGGGCCGCCGGAGTTGCCGGAGCGCACCACCGCGCGGACGGTGTAGACGTCGCGCAGCACGCTGCCCTGCTCGTAGATGTCCGGGCCGCGCAGCCGGATCCGTTCGCGGATCTTGCCCGGGGTGACCGTGTACGGGCCGTCCAGCGGGTAGCCCAGGATGATCACGTCGTCGCCGACGCGGGCCGGGTCCGGGCTGAACTGCAGCGGCTGCTCCTCGAGGTCGGGCACGTCGAGCACGGCCACGTCGACCTCGGGGTCGTAGTAGACGACCTGGGCGTCGAGCTGGCGGGCCCGTCCGCTGGACGTCGTCACCTCGACCGTGGTGCTCGACGTCCCGGCGACGACGTGGGCGTTGGTCATCACCCGCTGCGGGGCGACGACGAACCCGGTCCCCTCCAGGGCGCGACGGCAGGACGGGGCGCGCCCGCGGACCTTCAGCACCCGGTCGCGGACCTCGGTGACCACCGGGGACTGCGCGAGCGCGGAGTCCGGCGGGCCGACCGCGGCGACCGGGGTCCGCGAGAACGGGCTGACGACGTCGGGGAAGCCGGAGTCGTCGAGGAGCTGGCGCAGCTCGGCGGGGAGCTTGCGCGCCGCGTCCGGCATCACGTCGTCCACGCCGGCGAGCACCCGCGAGTCGCGCAGGCCGCTGGTCAGGGTGGAGAAGCTCGTCGAGGACAGCGGCAGCGCGATCAGCCAGGCCGCCACCACCACCGCGATCGCCTGCACGCCGGCGCCCAGCGTCGAGTCGACCTTGAGGGTGCCCTCGCCGCGGATCCGGTCGCGGATGAACCGTCCGAGGTAGACGCCCGTCGCCTCACCGAGCGCGACGAGCAGCACCACCACGCCGATCCCGAGCAGCACCTTCCCCTGCTGGGACTCCACCTGCCCGGCCAGCAACGGGGCGAGCCGCAGCCCGAGCACCGCGCCGGTCAGCACGCCGGCGAACGACAGCAGCGCCACCGCGACCCCGTGCCGCCAGCCGGACGCCGCGGCCAGCAGGGCGAGGATCACGACGACGACGTCGACCCAGCTGATGCTCACCGGTCCACCACGCCGTGGTCGTCCACCCGGACTCCTTCCGGTTCGTGCCGCCGGGCGCGGGCCCAGGCGTCGTCGAGATCGAGGACCCGGCCGGCGTCCCAGGGACGCTCCCAGCCGGACCGTTGCAGCAGCGCGGACAGCAGGCCCGCGGTGAAACCCCAGACCATCAGGCCCGCGGCGTCGAAGGCGGGGCCGGTGTGGCCACTGGGGCCGCGCACGGTGAACCGGTTCGCCGGGTCGGTCAGGACCGCCACCGGGACCCGGACGACCCGGGCGACCTCGGCGGTGTCGACCACCCGCACCGGCGACGGCGACGCCCAGTGCGCCAGCACCGGAGTCACCAGGAACCCGGTGGGCGGGATGAACAGGTCCGGCAGGAGGGTCAGCGGTACGACGCCGGACGGGTCCAGCCCGGTCTCCTCCCGGGCCTCCCGCAGCGCGGCGTGCACCGGACCGGTGTCGGTCGGGTCGAGCCGCCCACCGGGGAAGGCGACCTGCCCGGCGTGCGAGCGCAGCGTCGCCGCGCGCTCGGTGAGCAGCACGTCCGGCCCGCCGGACTCCCCGTCGGTGAACAGCATCAGCACCGAGGCCCGGCGCGGCTCGCCGCTGTCGGGCTGCAGGCGTCGCCAGCCGAACCAGGCCGGGTCCAGGCCCAGCGCCCCGTCGACGAGCGGGCGCAGCGACGCCGGCGCCGCCGCGGGGTCGGGGTCGGGCACCCGCGGCACGCCCGCCTGCGCGGTCACCGGTACCGCTCCACGGCGGCCGCGACGTCGTCGGCGGTGCGGAACGGGACGGGCGGGTCCACCATCGCGACCCCGCCGTCGGCGCGGGTCACGTAGCTGACCGGGAGCAGCGGCGGGGTGTCCAGCGCGCGGCGCACGGCCCGCTGCGGGTCGGTCACGGCCGGCAGGGTGACCCCCAGCTGCGCGGACAGGGTCAGCGCGGACACCGGGTCGTCCTGCACGTCGACGGTGAGCACCGGCAGTGCGCCGGGGCGCTGCGCGTAGGCCTGCAGCGCGGGCAGCTCGTCGCGGCACGGCACGCACCACGACGCCCAGAAGTTGACCAGCGTCGGCCGCCCGGTCAGGGCCGCGCCCAGGTCGGTACGGCCGTCGGCGCCCAGGCACGGCACGGTGATCCCGGCGAGCGGACCGGCCGGGGTGCTTCCGGACGGGGCGGGGCAGGGTGCCAGCCGGGCCGAGGCCCGCGCGGCGGCCAGCGCCTGCGGGTCCGCGGCGGCGAGGTCGGTCTCGGGCCGGTCCGCCGGGGCGGCGCTCGCCGCGGGACCGGCGCCGCCGCTCCCGCCGGAGGTGGGGCCCGAGGGCCACAGCGCCCAGACCGCGATCGCGACCAGGACGACGACGACCACGGTCGAGACGATCTCGGAGCGGGAGGCGCCTGTCCGGGTCACCGGCCGTCCCCGGGCGGCCCCGCGATCCCCGCGAGTGCGAGCAGGTGGTCCCGCTCCGGGCCCTTGACCAGCGCCGCGGCCTCGACCGGGTCGGTCGGGCCGAGCCCGAAGGCGGGGCAGTCCGCCGCGAGCGTGCAGGCGCCGCAGGCCGGCTTGCGGGAGTGGCAGACCCGGCGCCCGTGGAAGATCACGTGGTGGGACACGATCGTCCAGTCCCGCCGCGGGACGAGCTCGCCGATCGCGTGCTCGACCTTGACCGGGTCCTCCTCGGTCGTCCAGCCCCAGCGGCGCACCAGGCGTCCGAAGTGGGTGTCGACGGTGATCCCGGGGACGCCGAACGCGTTGCCGAGGATGACGTTCGCGGTCTTGCGTCCGATGCCGGGCAGCTTCACCAGCTCGTCCAGCGTCGACGGCAGCTCCCCGCCGTGCCGCTCGACGACGGCGGCGCCCAGCCCGGTCAGCGACGTCGCCTTGTTCCGGTAGAAGCCGGTGGAGCGGATGAGCTCCTCGAGCTCGGTCCGGTCGGCGCCCGCGTAGTCCGCGGCGGTGGGGTACCGGGCGAACAGGGCGGGGGTGACCTGGTTGACCCGCTCGTCGGTGCACTGCGCGGACAGGATCGTCGCGACGGCGAGGTCCAGCGGGGTGGTGAAGTCCAGCTCGCAGTGCGCGTGCGGATAGGCCTCCGCCAGCGACCGGAGAATGCGGTTGACCCGGCGCGCTCGCCCGATCGGGCTCTCCCCGGCCGCGACGCGTGCGGCCAGACCGGCGGCGGCGCGGGGGGTGGGCCGCGACGCCCGCGACGGCCGTCCGGCGGAGGTGCTCACGTGACCGAGCGTACGGGTGGGCACCGACAGTCGTGTCACGGTGTCGCGCCGTGCACCGCTCGTCGCCGGGCGCGGTCCGGTCCACGCCGGGGGGTGTTCGACCGGCCGGCGCGGCGACGCGTCCGACGAGCGGTGCGCGCGCCCGGCCGGGTGTGCGCCGAACGGGCTACGAGGTCACGGTCGCGTCACGAAGACGCCGACGCGGCCACCCCCGACCGGCCGAGCTGCGAACCCGTACGGGAGGATCGGAGTTGCCATGACTGCCTGGTTGAGCGTTCTCGTCCCGCTGCTCGTGATGTTCTTCGCGCTCGGTATGGAGCGCGTGGAGTCCCGCATGCGGGAGTCCACCGTGCGCCAGGACGAGCTGGACGAGATGCTCGAACAGCCGCGTCCGGACGAGGTCCGTGCCCTGTTCCGGTCCGGCACGGGCCGCGCGCTGGAGCTGTTCCGGCTGCGCAACCGGCGCCGTCGGGGGGCTCGTCGGAGCCAGGTCCCGTCGGCCTGACAAGATCGCGTACGGGTGCGTGACAGCGCCCCGCGACGAATCGGACCCGATCGGATGTCAATCCGATCGGGCCAGTGGTGCGCACGTGTGTGGCGAAGACCTCTACACTGACGCGCCGACGACCCGCCGTGACGACACGGCCGGTGAACGAGGAGCATTGCAGTGGACGAGGTTCTGATCCGGGCAGGGATCTTCCAAGGTGTGGAGCCCCAGGCCGCCGAGGCGCTGGCCGAAGCTCTGGAGACTGCCGAGTTCTCCCGCGGGCAGGTCATCTTCTCCGAAGGTGAGCCCGGTGACCGCCTGTACATCGTGTCGGGCGGGAAGGTGAAGCTCGGCCGGAAGTCCCCCGACGGCCGGGAGAACCTCCTGATGGTGGCCGGCCCGTCGGACATGTTCGGCGAGCTGTCGATCTTCGACCCGGGCCCGCGCACGTCGTCGGCGACCGCGGTCACCGAGGTGCGCTGCTACACCATGGACCGCAGCGCGCTGCGGGAGTGGATCGGCAAGCGTCCGGAGATCGCCGAGCAGCTGCTGCGCGTGCTGGCCCGTCGCCTGCGCCGCACCAACAACATGCTCGCCGACCTGATCTTCACCGACGTGCCGGGCCGTGTGGCGAAGTCGCTGCTGCAGCTCGCGCGCCAGTTCGGCTCCCAGGAGTCGGGTCTGCTGCGGGTCACCCACGACCTCACGCAGGAGGAGATCGCCCAGCTCGTCGGCGCCTCCCGCGAGACCGTGAACAAGGCGCTCGCCGACTTCGCGCACCGTGGCTGGCTGCGGCTGGAGGGCAAGAGCGTGCTGATCCTGGAGCCGGAGCGTCTCGCGCGACGCGCGCGCTGAATTCTCTGGTACGGGCGTCCCAGATCATGTGATGCTGGGGCGTGCCCGCCGCTCTCTCCGACTATCGCGCCGCCCTGGGCACCCCCGGGGCGGCCGCGCCGGTCTGTGCCTCCGTCCTCGGTCGGTTCCCGATCGCGATGCACAGTCTCGCCACGCTGCTCTACGTCCGTGAGGTCCACGGCTCCTACGCCGTCGCCGGAGCGGTCTCCGCGGCGCTGCTGGTCGGGACCGCGGTCGGCACGGTCGTGCAGGGGCGGGTGCTGGACCGGCTGGGCCCGACCCGGCCGATGCTGGTGCTCGTCGCGGTCTACCTGCTGTGCGTCACCGGGCTGGTGCTGAGCATCGAGTCCCGGGCGGCGCTGCCGCTCACCGTCGCGGTCGCGGTCGTCACCGGGCTCGCGACGCCGGCGTTCGAGGGGTCGTCGCGGGCGCTGTGGTCGGACCTGACCCCGCCCGGGCCGCGCCGCGAGGCCGCCTACACCTACGAGGCGATCAGCCTCGAGATCTTCTTCATCATGGGTCCCGCGCTGGCCGCGGTGCTGGTGGTGGCGACGCCGTGGCCGGGCACCGCGCTCGTCGTCGCGGCGACCGCGGAGATCGTCGGCACCACCTGGTTCGCGCTCACCGCCGCCGTCCGACGCCGCTCGGCCCGCATCCGTGCCGAGCGCGCCGACGGGTCGCTGCCGGTCGAGGCCGGGCTGCTCGGGGTGTTCCGGCGCCCCGGGCTGCGGACGGTGGCGCTGGCGTCGCTCGGGTTCGGGCTGGTGGCGGGGACCGCCGAGGTCGGCGTGATCGCCGCGACCGCGTTCGCCGGGTCGCCCGCCGCCGGCGGGGTCCTGCTCTCGCTCTGGTCGGTGGTCTCGGTGCTGACCGGGGTGCTCTACGGGATGCGGCCCTGGCCGCGGCCGCTGCACCTGCGGCTGCCGGTCCTGCTGGCCGGCTTCGCCGTCCTGGTGACGGCGATGGGGCTCGTCTCCCCGCTCGGCTCGCTGGTGCTGCTGGCCGTGGTGATGATGGCCGCCGGCGCGCTGATCACCCCGCAGGTCACCGCGCACTCCCTCGGCGTCGAGCAGACCGCTCCGGCCGGGTCGGCGACCGAGGCGTTCAACTGGATGGTGATGGCCGCGGTGCTCGGTGTCTCGGTCGGGCAGGCCCTGTCCGGCGTCATGATCGACCTCGTCGGGCCGGGCGGGTACGCGGCGGGCGGCGCCCTGGGGCTGCTGGTCGCGGGGCTGCTGTGGCTGCGCCGCGGCTCGGTCGCCGACACCGAGCCCCGCGTCGTCGCGGCCGGGAGCCCGGCGTGAGCAGCGCGGGGGAGCTGCGGCGGCTGCGCGACGTCGTCGCCGGCGACATGGCCGGTGCGGACGTCGCGCACGACCTCGGGCACCTCGACCGGGTCGCCGGGCTGTCGGCCCGGCTCGCGGTGCGGGAGGGCCTGGACGGGTTCGTCGCCGCCGTCGCCGCGTACGTGCACGACCACCACCGGGCCGCCGAGGCCCGGCTCGGCCGCGTCGTCGCCCCCGCGGAGGTCCGCGACGACGCCCGGGACGCGCTGCGCCGCGGCGGGGTCGCCGAGCGGCTGTGGGACCCGGTGCTCGACGCCGTCGAGGCCACCGGCCGGTACTCGTTCTCCGAGGTGGCGTCGGCGCCCACGGCGGACCGGATCGCGGCCTGCCTGCACGACGCCGACATGCTCGACGCGATGGGCGCCACCGGCATCGCCCGCGCGTTCGCCTACGGCGGGGCGATCGGCGAGCCCCTGTGGGACCCGGCCGCGGGCGTCGCGACCGGCGGCTACCGGTCCGGGCCGACCGGTTCGGTCGTCGCCCACTTCCACGAGAAGCTGCTGCGGCTGCGCGGCGAGCTGCGCACCGCCGCCGGCCGCGAGATGGGCGAGCGGCGGCACGCGGCCCTGGAGGAGTTCCTGCGCCGGTTCCGCGAGGAGTGGGTCGACGCCCACGGCGACGACGACGGCGCCCCGCCCGGGGTCTAGATCGGGTCGAGGATCCGCTTCAGGAACTGCCGGGTACGGGGCTGTTCCGGCTCGACCAGCACCCGCGACGGCGGACCGGATTCGGCCACCACCCCGCCGTCGACGAAGAGGACCTGGTCGGCGACCTGCTGGGCGAAGCGGATCTCGTGGGTGACGATGACCATCGTCCGGCCCGCCGTCGCCAGGTCCTTGATGACCCGCAGGACGTCGCCGACGAGCTCGGGGTCCAGCGCCGAGGTGGGCTCGTCGAACAGCATCAGCTGCGGGTCGAGGGCCAGCGCGCGGGCGATCCCGACGCGCTGCTGCTGGCCGCCGGAGAGCTGGTACGGGTACTGGTCGGCCTTCTCGGCCAACCCGACCTGGTCCAGCAGCCGCCGGGCGTCGGCGGTCGCGTCGGCCCGGGGGCGCCGCTGCACGATCACCGGGCCCTCGATGACGTTCTCCAGGACGGTGCGGTGCGGGAACAGGTTGTGCGACTGGAACACCATCGCGGTCCGGGACCGGAACCGGGCCAGCGTGGACCGGTCGACGGGGGCGCCGAAGTCGACCGGCAGGTCGCCGATGGTGATCACCCCGGCGTCGGCCCGGTCCAGCGCGTTCAGGGCACGCAGCACCGTCGTCTTGCCCGAACCGGACGGCCCGATCACCGCGGTGACGGTCCCGGCCGGGACGTCGAACCCGATGTCGCGCAGGACCTCCAGCGTCCCGAAGGACTTCCGCAGGCCCCGGACGGTCAGCAGGTCGCTCATCGCGCCACGTACCTCTCCAGCCGCGTCTCCACCCGTACCTGCACGGACGAGAGGATCAGGCAGACGATCCAGTAGTACACCGCGGCCACGCCGTAGAGGGCGAAGAAGTCGAACGTCGGCGCCGCGGCCAGCTGGGCGACCCGCAGCAGCTCGGTGACCAGGATGGTCGAGGCCAGCGAGGTGTCCTTGACCAGCGAGATCAGCGTGTTCGACAGCGGTGGGACGGCGGTGCGCGCGGCCTGGGGGAGGATCACGCGGCGCAGCGTCGTCGGGTAGCCCATGCCGATGGTCTGCGCGGCCTCCCACTGCCCCTTCGGGATCGACAGGATCGCCGCCCGGATGATCTCGGCCGCGTAGCCACCGACGTTGAGGCTGAACGCGATCACCGCGGACGGGAACGGGTCGATGACCAGCCCGAACTGCGGCAGCGCGTAGAACACGATGAAAAGCTGCACCAGCAGCGGCGTGCCGCGCACCACCGAGATGTAGGCGCGGGCCAGCCAGGACAGCGGCCTGATCGAGGAGATCCGGGCCAGCGCCAGCAGCAGGGCCAGGACCAGCCCGATGACGAAGCTGATCGCCGTCAGCGGGATGGTCATCGTGACCGTCGCCTTCAGCATCGGCCACAGGTTGCGGCCGATCAGGTCCCAGGTGGCGGGATCCATCTACTTCCCGCTGACGTCGCTGCCGAAGTACTTCTCGGACAGCTGCTTCAGCGTGCCGTCGGCCCGCAGCTCGGCCAGCGCCCGGTCCACGTCGGGCATCAGGCCGCTGTCCTTGCGGGCGGCGAAGGCCTGCTCGCTGGTGTCCCCGGTGGTGCCGGCGACCTTGACGCCCTTGTCCCCGGTCGACTTCTCGTACTCGCCGACGGCGAGTGTGTCGTTGACGGTCGCGTCGATCCGGCCGTCCTTGAGCAGCTGGACGGCCTGCACGAAGCCCTCGACGGCCTCGACGTTCGCGCCGGCGCCGCGGGCGACCTCGGCCCAGTTGCTGGTCGCGGACTGGGCGGTGGTGCGGCCCCGCAGGTCGGCCAGGCTCCGGATCGCGGTGTCGTCGGCGCGGGTGACGATCACGCCCTCGGACACGGTGTAGGGCGTGGAGAGGTCGTACTTGGCCTTCCGCTCGTCGTTGACCGTGACCTGGTTGGCGACCAGGTCGATCCGCTTCGACTCGAGCGCGGCGAAGATCGAGTCCCACGGGGTCTGGACGAACTCGACCTCCTTGCCCAGCTTGGCGCCGACCGCACGGGCGACCTCGACGTCGTAGCCGGTCAGCTGCCCGTCGGGGCCCTGGAAGCTGAACGGGCTGTAGGTCCCCTCGGTGCCGATCCGCAGGGTGTCGGAGCTACCGCTGCTGCAGCCGACGAGGGTGGTGAGGGCCAGCAGCGCGGCGGCCACGGCCAGGATCGTGCGACGCACGGAGGTCTCCTTCTGAGCGGTACGGGGAGGACGGATCGCGACACCCCGGTGGGGAGCAGGGGACCACAGGCGGGTCGGCCCGGCCCCTTGAACGCCCCACCCGACCGGGTTCATCCCCGCAGGTGGTCGAGCTGCGCGCGCACCGACAGCTCGGCGGCGTCCCACAGCGAGGTGTCGACGTCGGCGTAGACGACCTCGACGACGTCGCGTGCCGAGGCGTCGGGCCCCAGCCGCTCCAGCGCGGCCCGCACCTGCTCCAGCCGCTGCTCGCGGTGGGCGAGGTAGTGCCGCGCGGTCTCGGCGGCGTCCGGGAGCTCCGGACCGTGCCCGGGGAGGACCGGGGTGCCCGCGGGCAGCTCCGCGATCCGGCGCAGCGAGTCCAGGTAGGGCCCGAGCGTGCCGTCGGGGTGGGCGATGACGGTGGTGCCGCGGCCGAGCACGGTGTCGCCGGAGAGCAGCGCGACGCCGTCGGAGCCGGGGCCGCGCAGCAGCAGCGACACCGAGTCCGAGGTGTGGCCGGGGGTGGTCAGCACCTCCAGCTCGACCCCACCACCGGCGACGACGGCGCCGTCGACCAGCGGGGTGGTCCCCGACGCCAGCGACGGGTCCGCGGCGAACACGGGCGCCCCGGTCAGCTCGACGAACCGGCCGATCCCGCCGGCGTGGTCGTGGTGGCGGTGGGTCAGGACGACCGCGGCCACCGGCGGGCCGTCGGCCAGCGCCTCCAGGTGCGTGCCGTCGTCCTCACCCGGGTCGACGACGATCCGGTCGTGTGCGTCCGACGCCGCGAGCACCCAGGTGTTGGTGCCCTCCAGGGTCATCGGGCCGGGGTTGTCCTGCAGCAGCACCGATGCCAGCGGGTGCGCGGCGCGCAGGGTGCCGTAGAGCGGGTGGCTCACCGGGTCGTCTCCTCGTAGATCCAGTCGGGGTCGCCGGGCAGGGTGATCGTGACGATCCGTCCCTCGCGCCGCACCTCGGGGGTGATCGGCTCGATGTCGCGCGCCGCGGCGGCGGCCAGCACCTCGCCCGCGCTGTCGTGCCGGTGCAGCTCCTGCAGGGTCCGCAGGGTGGGCGGCATCAGCTTGAGGTCGCCGTCGTCGTAGCCGGACAGGGCCTCGGCCGGGCTCCACCAGCGCGCCTCGACGGCCTCGGTGGTGGCGTCGTCGGCGACCTGGCCGTCCGGCACGCGGGCGACGAGGAACGCGGTGTCGTAGCGCTTCGGGTTGCGCGGCGGGGTGATCCAGCGGGCCCACGGGACCAGCAGGTCCGCGCGCAGCTCCAGGTCGTGCGCCGCGAGCAGCTCCGGCAGCGTGGTCCGGTGGGCGACGAGGTCGTCCCGCCAGGCCGCGGCGGTGTCCAGCGGGCCGGGCTCGGTGCCGGCGGGGGCGGCGAGCAGCACGCCGCACTCCTCGAACGTCTCGCGGACGGCGGCGGTCACCAGCGCGGCGGCCAGGTCCGCGGGCTGGGCCAGCCGGGCGCCGAACCGCGCCGGCTCCGGGCCGCGCCAGCGGGCGGGGTCCGGCTCGTCACCGGCGGAGACCCCGCCGCCGGGGAACACGGTCATGCCGCCGGCGAACGCCATCCCGGCCACCCGCCGCTGCAGGAAGACCTGTAGGTCACCGGTGCCCGGCTCGTCGCGGACCAGCAGGACGGTCGCGGCGGCCCTCGGCTCGACCGGCTGCGCCGCCGGATCATCGCTCATGGCCGCCGACCCTAGGTCATGATCGGGGCCGGTCGGCGGTGAGAATGCCCGCATGCGTATCGGACTGCTCGGCGCCGGACCGTGGGCGCACCAGGTGCACGCCCCCGCCATCGCGGCGCATCCCCGCTGGTCGGCGGCCGGGGTGTGGGCGCGACGGCCGGAGGCGGCCGCCGGGATCGCCGCGGTCTCCGGTGGTCCGGTGCACGCCTCGGTCGAGGACCTGCTCGACGCGTGCGACGCCGTCGCGTTCGCCGTGCCGCCCGCCGTGCAGGCCGAGCTGCTGGAGCGGGTGGTGGCCGCCGGGAAGCACGTCGTGCTGGAGAAGCCGCTGGCCGCGGACCTGCCCGCCGCGGAACGGGCCGCCGCCGCGGTCGCGGCCTCGGGCGTCCGGTCGGCGACGATGCTGACCCTGCGGTTCGACCCGGCGATCCGGGCCTGGCTCGACGCGGTCCCGGCCGGCGCCGGCGGTCCCGGGACGACCGCGACCGCCCGCTGGCTGTCCGGGGCGCTGCTCGGCGGGCCGTTCGCGGCGTCGTCGTGGCGGGCCGAGCACGGGGCGCTGCTCGACGTCGGCCCGCACGTCGTGGACCTGCTCGACGCGGCGCTGGGCCCGGTCGTCGACGTCGACCACGCCCACCGCGACGAGCCCGACCTGTGGCGGATCGGCCTCGTCCACGACGGCGGCGCCCGCAGCTCGGTGGTGCTGTCGCTGCGCGTCCCGGTGGACCCGACCGAGTTCGAGGTGGCGCTGGTCGGCGGGCTCGGGGAGGACGGCCGCGGCCGGTACGTGCTCGACCGTCGCCCGGCCGACGCGGTCGCCTGCTTCGGCGCGCTGCTCGACGACCTTGCCGACGCGATCGGCTCCGGCGCCGACCTGCCGGTGGACGCCGCACGGGCGCTGCACCTGCAGCGGGTGATCGACCGCATCGTGCGCGCGGTCGGCTGATCCCCCGCACCGGCCTCCGGGCCCGGCCGGGCTCAGCCGCGGTCGGTGCGGGCGGTGCCGTTGCGCGGGGTCGGCTCGCCGCCGTTCTCGCGGGCCGCGAGCTCCTCGTGCAGGCGCTGCAGCAGGTCCTGTTCGGTGGGGGTGAGCCGGTCGGCCAGGCCCCCGGCGGGGCGGGGTCGCGGCCGCGGCCTCGGCGCGGGGTCGTCCGCGGGCCCCGTCGTGGGGTCCTGTGCCGGCCCCGGTGCGGGGTGTTCCGTCGACGGTGCGGGGTGCTCCGTTGCGGGTGCGACGACGTCGGCCGGTTCCGTGGGGTCCTCCTCGGTGCCGTCCCACTCGGTGCTGTCCCGCTCCGTGCTGTCCCGCTCGGTGGCGTCCCACTCGTCCGGCTCGTCGTCGGTGAGCAGGAGGTGCCGGGGGCGGCGCTCCCCGTCGGCCGGGGCCGGGGGTGCCGGGGCACGGAGGATCGGGATGCCCGGGGACGGGGTAGGGGCCTCGTCGACGGGGTCGGCCCCGTCGGCCGGGGGCGGGAAGCCGGTCGTCCCGGTTCCGGCCGGTCCGGTGGCCGCGGGGCGGTGGAGTCCGGCCCGGGCGTGCGGAGCCGGTCCGGCGTGGGCCGGGGCGTCCTCCGGGGCCGGTGCGGCTCCGTCGGCCTCGGTCCCGGCGGGGGACGTGCCGGCGTGGGTCCGGTCGGACCCGGGCCCCGGGTGTGCCGGCCCGGAGGTGGGGCGGGCCGGGTCGTCGCCGGTGGTCACGTGGTGGGCGGGATGCGCGGGGCCGTCGCGGCGGTCGTCGACGGTCACGGTGGCGGTCGCGGAGGGGACGACGTGCGGCGTGCCCGGGACGGTCTCCTCGACGTCGCTCCGGTCGGTCCGCGCCGCGGTCTCCGGCGGCGGGATCTCTCCGGCCCAGGCACCGGAGGCCCAGTCCGCGAGCCACGACGCCTCGCCGGGTCCCGGTGCCGCGGGCGGTCCGACGGGCGGACGCCCGACGACCGGACCGGGCCCGCCGCCCGCGGGCGCACGGACCTCCCCGGCCCGCCTGCGGAGCGGCACACCGAGGTCGCGCGGGGCCGCCCGTGGGCCGGTCGGGGCCGGGTCCGCGGGGACGACCGGCGGAACGGACGCGGCCGGGGACACCGCGGCCGCGGGCGGTGACGAGGCGGCGGGGTGTGCAGGGATCCCGGGAGGTGCGGGGGCGACCGGTGGTGGGGGCGGTCCGTCGGAGGGGGCCGACGGCCGCCCGGACGGCGGCGCGGCGGGCCCGACCGGACGCCCCGCCACCGGCCCGCGGCCCGCGGGAGTGGGGTGCGCGCCGTTCGCGTCCGGGTGGTGGCCGTTGCCGGCGGCTCCGGGGTCGGCGACGAACCGGTGCCGGGGGACCTCGCCGACCCCGCTCGGCGGGGTCGGGTCCGGGCTGTGGCCCTCCGGGGGAGAGTCGAACCAGTCGCCCGCGGAGGCCTCCCGCAGCGCCCGGATCGGCGGCGACGGCCGCGGTGCCGGATGCGCCGTGTCCTCCCCCTCGGCGGGTGTCGCGACGCGTCGGGCCGCGGGGCCGCGTGACCCGGCCGGGCCGGGACCGGCTCCGTCGGACGTGCCGGTCCCCGGGACCGGAGCGGCCCCGTCGGACGTGTCGGTGCCCGGACCGGACGTGGCCGGGTCGGAGGCGGCCGTCCCCGGACCGCGAGTGGTCGGGTCGGAGGTGCCGGTCCCCGGGGCGGGAGTGGTCCCGTCGGGGGTGCCGGTCTCCGGGGTGGGAGTGGCCGGATCGGCAGTGCCGGTCCCGGGGCCGGGAGCGGCCTCGTCGGAGATGCCGGTCTCCGAGGCCGATCCGGTCGGCTCGGATGCGCTCGCCGGGGAGCCGATCCCGATGGCGTCCACGCCCGGGGCGTGGCTGGTCCCGCTGGAGGAGGCCTCCGCGGCCGGAGCCGGACCCGCACCGGAGAGGGAGGTCTCCTGATCCGGGGCCGGACGTACCTCGCTGTGGGACCGGTCGGCGTCGGAGGCCGGGCGCCGTCCGACACGGACCCCGTCCGGTCCCGGGATCGGGTCCGCCCCGGTGTGCGGCGGGCCCGCTTCCGGAGCCGGGTCCGGCCCGGTGCCGGACGTGGCTGCGTCCGGAGTCCGGTCCGGCCGGGCGTCGGGTCCGGCCGCTCCCGGCGACGGGGCTGCCGCGGCGGACCCCTCCGTCCTCGGCTCCGGGTCGGCCCGGCCGGGCCGGTCCTCCGGTTCCGGGGACTCCGTGGCGGGGCTCCCGGTGAACGGCGCGGGGCGGTCGACGCGGACCGGTGCGGGTGGTGGGTCCGAGGCGGGGATGTCCGTGTCGACCGAGGAGCCGTTGGAGAAGTCGCCGGGGGAGCTGTCGGTGCGGTGCCC
This sequence comes from Pseudonocardia sp. TMWB2A, assembly GCF_017312135.1. Lineage (NCBI taxonomy): Bacteria > Bacillati > Actinomycetota > Actinomycetes > Pseudonocardiales > Pseudonocardiaceae > Pseudonocardia > Pseudonocardia sp. TMWB2A. The sequence goes on along the minus strand of NZ_QKQY01000002.1, from coordinate 2,357,735 downwards.
GGCCGGTGCGTCCTCGACGGCGTCGGGTCCGGCGGCGGCCGGGATCCCGTCCCGGTCGGGCCGCGGGGCCGGGGGGACCGCCGAGGACGGGAGCCCGACCCGGTCGGAGGGCCGGTCGTCGGGAACCCGGTGGGACGGCGGGCCGGACGTGTCGACGTCCGTAAACCTGTCCCCGGGTTCCACGAGGGGTGACCGGGACGTGTCGGGGGTGGGCCGTGGTGCGTCGCCGGGGAGGGACGCCGACACGTCCTCCCGGGACGGAGCGGCGGGGAGCGGACGCGCGACCTCCCGGGCGGCGCGGTGGTAGCCGGGGTCCGGGCCGTCGTCGCCGACCTCGACCGACACGACCAGTCCGGCCCGGGCCAGCGCCGACTGGGCCTGGTAGGTCAGGACCTCGGGTGCGCCGTGCGGCCCGGTGCGGGCCAGCAGCACCGGCTGCGGCAGCGGGCCGGGGGCGGCGCCGGCGGGCGTCGTGCGCCAGGCCAGCGTCCAGCCCGACTCCGGGACCGGGACGCCGGCGAGCGCGGCCGCGACCGCCTCCGCGGCACCGGGCGGGCCGTCGCCGTCGAACCGGTGCGGACCGGCGGCGACGTCCGCGGCGGGCGGCAGGCAGGCGTCGGCGTCGGGCTGCACCCGGCGGGCCGCGGCCTCGGCGACCAGCTCGGAGCGCACCGCGTGCGGCAGCACCGCCCGTCCCGCGACGAGCTCGGCGACCAGCAGCTCCAGCGCGTGCCCCTCCTCGCCGACGGCGACGAGCTCGCGTCCGGTGGCGAGCAGGTCGTCGTCCACCCGGCCGGCCAGTTCCCGCAGCAGGCGGTACGTGGGGTCGGACATGGGGGCCTCCTTCGCGGTCCCGCGTCAGCCGGTGGGGACCGGCTCGCGGCTCCACAACGACGCCGCCGCGGTGCACGCGGCCTCGTGGTACTCGGTCGGGGCGTCGCCGGTGAGGGCCTCGACGCGCGGGACGCGGTCACCGTGGACGCGCAGCAGACGCGCGACCGCGGCGGCGAGCAGGTGCGGCCGCTGCGCGTCACGCACGAGCAGTACGCGGGCGCCGTCCTCCCGTACGGCCAGCAGCAGCGCGGACGCCTCGTCGCGCACGACCGACAGCGCCGACCACGCGGCCAGGTCCGGCTCGCCCGCCGTGAACGCGGGCGGGGCGGGCGGAGTGCCGGGCAGCACCGCCTCGACCAGGCGCCGCGACGGCGCGTCCGGCCCGACGACCTCGGCGAGCAGCGCGCGCTCGTGCCCGGTCAGCCCGATCCGGTGCCGCAGCAGCGTGCGCGGAAGGACCGCGCCCAGCGCCGCGGTGTCCCCGGCGGCCAGCCAGTCGCGCAGCCGCCAGAGCAGCTCGTCGGGGAACCGGCCGGCGAGCCGCAGCAGCAGCTCGTGACCGGCCGGGACCCCGGCGAGCCGATCCATGTCAGCCGCCGACCTCGACCGTCAGCTCCACCTCGACCGGCACGTCCAGCGGCAGCACCGCGACGCCGACGGCCGACCGGGCGTGTGCCCCGGCCTCGCCGAACACCTCACCGAGCAGGTCCGACGCACCGTTGATCACACCGGGCTGGCCGGAGAACGACGGGTCCGACGCGACGAACCCGACGACCTTCACGACGCCGGTGACGCTGTCGAGGCCGACCAGCCCGTCGATCGCGGCGAGCGCGTTCAGCGTGCAGATCCGGGCCAGGTCGTACGCCTGCTCGGCGGTGACCGTGGCGCCGACCTTGCCGGTCGCGGCGACCTTCCCGTCCACGAACGGGACCTGCCCGGCGGTGAACACGAGGTTCCCGCTGCGCCGGGCCGGGATGTAGGCACCGGCCGGTGCGGCCACCGCGGGCAGGGTCAGCCCCAGCTCCTTCAGCCGGGCGAGTGCGCTCACTGCTGCACCGGCCGCTTGAAGAACGCCACCAGCTGCTCGGCGTTCGCGCCGCTCGTCACCGTGACCAGTTCCCAGCCGTCCTGGCCGAAGTTGTCCAGGATCGCCTTGGTGTTGTGGATCAGCAGGGGGGCGGTCAGGTATTCCCACTTCACGACCGGGGAGCTCATGGGCGGGACTGTAACCCGGGCACCCGACACCGAACCGCCGTGGCGCGACGGATGGCCGTCCCCCTGCGACGGACGCCCACCGCCGGAGCGCGGGACGCGCCTCGTCCGTTGTGGGACGCACCTCGCCGACGGGCCGCTGTCGGTGGGCGCTCGTAGGCTGGATCCGTGACCACGACCGTCCGGCCCGAGCCCGGAACCCGCCCCGACCCGTGGCCCGACGCGCTCTCCCGCGCGCGGTTCCACGTGGTGTCCGGCAAGGGGGGCACCGGCAAGACCACCGTGGCCGCCGCCCTCGCGCTGGCCCTCGCCGGCGGCGGGAAGCGGGTGCTGCTCGTCGAGGTGGAGGGCCGCCAGGGCATCGCGCAGGTCTTCGACACCGCCCCGTTGCCGTACGAGGAGCGCCGGATCGCCGTCGCGCCCGGCGGGGGCGAGGTGCGGGCGCTGGCCGTCGACGCCGAGGCCGCTCTGCTGGAGTACTTCGAGATGTTCTACCGGCTGGGCGTGGCCGGGCGGACCCTGCGCCGGATGGGCGCGATCGAGTTCGCGACGACGCTCGCCCCCGGCCTGCGCGACGTGCTGCTCACCGGCAAGGCCAAGGAGTGCGTCACCCGCACGGAGTCCGACGGCCTGCCCGCCTACGACGCGGTGGTCCTCGACGCGCCGCCCACCGGCCGTCTCGTGTCGTTCCTGGACGTCACCAAGGCGATGGCCGACCTGGCCAAGGTCGGGCCCATCCACGGGCAGGCCAAGGGCGTCGAGGCGCTCATCCACTCCCCGCTCACCGCGGTGCACCTGGTCACGCTGCTGTCGGACCTGCCGGTCACCGAGACGCTCGACGCGGCCGCCGAGCTCGACGCCGCCGGGATCCCGCTGGGCTCGGTCGTCGTGAACCGGATGCGCGAGCAGTGGCTGCCCGACCGCTCGGTCACCGCCGCCGCGGGCGGGCGGGTCGACGCGACCCGGATCCGCAACGGACTGCAGAGCGCCGGGATCGAGCTGGCCCCCACCGAGATCGACGGCCTGGTCGCCGAGACCGTGGAGCACGCCGTCGCCGTCGAGGGGGAGACCGCCGCGCTGCGCCGCCTGGAGACCGAGCCGACCCCGCCGCTGCCGCGGCTCACGCTGCCCGCCCTGCTCGGCGGGGTGGACCTCGGCTCGCTCTACGAGCTCGCCGAGTCGATGACTGCGCAGGGTGTGCACCTGGAGGCCCGCCGATGACCGCCGACCTGGACGTGGACGCCCTGATCGACGACCCGGGCACCCGGGTCATCGTGTGCTGCGGCTCGGGCGGCGTCGGCAAGACGACCACCTCCGCGGCGCTCGCGGTGCGCGCCGCCGAGCGCGGGCGTCAGGTCGTCGTGCTCACCATCGACCCGGCGCGTCGCCTGGCCCAGGCCCTCGGGGTGAGCGAGCTGTCCAACGACCCGGCCCCGGTCGGGGCGGTCGACGGCGAACTCGCCGCGATGATGCTGGACATGCGTCGCACCTTCGACGAGATGGTGGAGTCGCACGCCCCGCCCGAGCGGGCGCAGAAGATCATCGAGAACCCCTTCTACCAGACGATCTCCTCCTCGTTCTCCGGGACGCAGGAGTACATGGCGATGGAGAAGCTGGGCCAGCTGGCCGGTGCCGGGACGTGGGACCTCGTCGTCGTCGACACGCCGCCGTCGCGCTCGGCGCTGGACTTCCTCGACGCCCCGCAGCGCATGTCCCGCTTCCTCGACGGCCGCATGATCCGGCTGCTCGCCGCGCCCGCCCGGGCCGGCGGCCGCGGGCTGCGCCGGATCGTCGAGGCCGGGTTCGGGCTGTTCGCCAAGGCCGTCGGGTCGATCATCGGCGGGCAGATGCTGCAGGACGCGTCGGCGTTCGTGCAGGCCTTCGACACCCTGTTCGGCGGGTTCGCCGAGCGGGCCGAGAAGACCTACGCGCTGCTGCGCTCGGAGGGGACGGCGTTCCTCGTCGTCGCCGCGCCGGAGCCGGACGCGCTGCGCGAGGCGGCCTACTTCACCGAGCGGCTGTCGTCGGAGGACATGCCGCTGGCCGGGCTCGTGCTGAACCGGACCCACCCGGTGCTCGCGCCGGTCTCCGCGGCGCGTGCGCGGGCCGCGGCCGAGCAGGTCGGTGGGCCGGGGTCGCAGATCGCGGCGGCGGTGCTGCGGCTGCACGCCGACCGCGTCGACCTGCACGAACGGGAAGAGCACCTGCTCACCCGGTTCTCCGCCGCGCACCCCGGGGTGTCGGTGACGCGGGTCCCCGCGCTGGCCGGCGACATCGCCGACCTCGACGGGCTGCGCCGGGTCGGTGCGCTGCTGGCCGGCGAGGCCGAGACCGGCGCCGCGGCGACGGCGGGCTGAGAAGAAAGGGCAAGCATCCGACGCCACGGCCAGACTGCTTGTACTTTAGAGTCTCGCTAAAGACGAAGCCTAGAGGTCGGTGGCGTCGGATGCTCCCCTTTCACCCGGAGTCGGATCTCGTTCAGGATCGGGCGCGACTCCGATCGACGGTGCGAGCCGTGCTGGACAAGCTCTCCTCGGGTCGGCTTCCCGACGATGTGGAGCGTCAGCAGGTCGACCTCAAGGAGGAGGCCGGTCGACGGGGGCGCGGCGGTGTCCTGCTGCCGGGGCAGGAACGGAACACGGCAGCGGCCGAGCATCTTGCCGACGAGGTCGCCTGCTTCGCCAACACGGCCGGAGGCGGCGCGCTCCTCCTCGGGGTGGAGAACAAGTCCGGCGAGCTGCTCGGAACGGCCCTCGACGCGGAGTGGCTCCGGCACGCCATCTACACGCGTGTCGACATCGCGCCGGCTGTGGAAGTCGAGGTCGTCGATGGTGTGCGGCTGCTCGTTCTCTACGTCGCGGGTGCCGACGAACCGGTTGAGGACACCAGCGGTCGATTGCGCTGGCGGGTCGGCCCGCACTGCGCGCCGGTCGATCGCGCCGAATGGTGGCTGCACCGCCAGGACCGCCGGGGATTCGACAGCATGGCGGTCGCCACGACCCGGAGTCTGGTCGACGTCGGTCCGGGTGCCGTCCTCGCCGTGCGGCGGTACCTCGACCGGGGCGGTCACGCCGATCTGGCCGCGGAACCGACTCCCGATCTCCTGCGCCGGCTCGGAGTGCTGAGGCCTGACGATCGTCTGACACAGGCGGGCGCGCTCCTGCTCTGCCCGTCCGACCGCACCTATCTGTCGGTGTCCGTTCTGGAGGTCGAAGGAGGAGATGTCCTCCTCAGCCCTCCCGACCTCTCCGGGCTCAGCGTCATCGAGCAGCTGGCCCGGGGCGAGGAGCGATTGGAGGCGGTCAACACGGAGATCACGTTGCGGTCGGGGTTCGCCCGTCCCAGCGTGCGACGCCTACCGATGGACGCCATCCGCGAGGCTGTCGTGAACGGACTGGTCCACCGGGACTGGCTGGCACCACAGCCGGTGACGATCACTTGGGTCCAGGCCGATTCGGCCCTGCAAGTCATCAGCCCTGGCGGCTTCACCGGTGGAGTGACGGCTCAGACCGTCCTGACCTCGCGGCATGCACGCCATCCTGCGCTCGCCGACGCGTTCCGCGCGCTCGACCTCGTCGAGAAGCAAGGTCTCGGCGTCGACCGCATGTATCGGGAGATGGTCGTACTCGGTCACCGTCCACCGCTCATCGTCGAGGAGCCCGGGCCGCAGATCCGGCTTCGCCTGGTCGGCGGGCATCCGGTCATCCCGGTCATGGCGTTGACCGGCCGGATCGATCCGACGGTTCGACGCCGCGACGTGCGGGTCGCGCTCGTAGTCGACCACCTGCTGCGACACTCGCTCGCGACCGCCTCCGGCATGGCACCGGTCCTGCAGCGGACCCCGGCAGAGGCGGAGGAGGCGCTGGAGACGGCCGCGGACTGTCGGGTGGACGGGACGCCACTCGTCGAGCGCTACAAGGACGTGTGGGTCCTGTCGCGCGGGGCCGTTGCGGTGGTCGAGCGCTCTGCGGAGGCGGATGAACTCCGTGCTCGAGGGATTCTGACCTACCGACGCCCGGATGACCCCGTGTCCGTGGCGGCCGAGTGGTTCGCCGAGCATGCCCGGATGACATCCGGGGACTACGCGTATCTCACTGGTCTGACCACCAACGGAGCGAGAGCCCAGCTCGAGCGCCTCGTGGCCGACGGTGTGCTCGTCCGCGGCGACGCACGAGGTAGGAACGCGCACTTCGTCCTGGCGTCCCACGCCTGATCAGGGCATCGAGAAGAAGATCATCGGGTTGCGTGAGGTCCCGCGGACGCCGGTGATCCCCAGCTCGGCCCGGACGGCGTCGAGCGCGCGCAGGTTCCGCGGCGCCGCCGCGCGCGAGGAGGTGAACCAGCCGGTGCCGCTGCGCTCCAGGTGCCGCAGCACCTCGGACCCCTCGGTGAACGGGCGCGCCCGGGGCAGGTGGAACACGTCGTGCACGCTGGTCGGGGTGCCCGTCGCGATCCGCCCGAACAGGTGCTCCAGGTACCAGCGGGCGAAGCGGCGTCCGTGGTCGGCGTCGACGAACAGGTAGCCCGTGTCGGCGGGGACCTTCTCGACGGTCTCGCGCAGGTCACCGCGGTGGAACGTCCAGCGCCCGGTCGACAGCTCCTCGGGCACGGTGCCGCACACGTGGTCGACCAGGTCGAACGACTGCAGGTGACCGGACCCGTTGTCGCGCAGCGCGGACAGGATCCAGGTGGTGGACCAGCCGTAGTAGGTGCCGACCTCCACCACCTGCGACGGCCGGTGGTGGCGCAGCAGCAGGTAGGTCAGCTCGGCCTCGACGTCGTCGAGCTGCGGGGTGATCGTGCCGTCGGCGAGGAGCTCCCGCTGCCGGTCGATCACCGTGGCGAGGTCGTCGGCGTGCGTCCGGTAGAGGCCGGCCAGGAACTCGAGCACGCGCCTGACGCTATCGGGTCAGGCGCTCCTGCTGCGTCCGGCGTAGTGGTCGGAGCGCGCGCGCCCGAGCAGCGCGGCCCAGTCGCGCACGTCCGGGCGCCGGCGCAGGAGTGCGCGGCGCTCCCGCTCGGTCATCCCGCCCCACACGCCGAACTCGACCTGGTGGTCCAGGGCGTGTGCCAGGCACTCGGTGCGGACCGGGCAGGACAGGCAGAACTCGCGGGCCTCGCGCTGGTCGGCACCGGTGACGAACAGGTTCTCGGCGTCGGAGGTGCGGCAGCGTGCGGCCGAACGCCAGTTCCAGACCGCGGTGCAGGCGCGGACGACGACGGCGGGGCGCAGGCGGGGCCTGCCGGTGACGGGACGCAGGGTGTCGAGCATCGGGTCGCCTCTCGGGCCGGGGCGGGCCCGGTGGCCCGCGACGTGATGCCTCGATCCTCGGACGCGGAGGGTGCCCGGGTCAGCGCGCAAAACTACGCAACCGGGGACACGAGCCTGACCGTGTCCTGACCTCCCGGCCCGTAGGCTTGCCCCTGTGAGGTTCCCCCGGCGTCTGCTCCGCCCGCTCGGCGTCCTCGCCGGCCTGTGCATCCTGCTCGGTGTGGTCACGGCGGGCATGGCCTTCCCGCTGGTCGGCGGCCTCGGCGTGCTGTCCAACGAGGCGGGTGACAGCGTCACGTCGAGCTCGGCGGACCTGGTCGGCACCCGCCCGCCGCTGACGACGACGCTCACCGACTCCGGCGGCCGCCCGATCGCCTACCTGTTCGACCAGAACCGCACCGAGGTCACGAACGACCAGATCTCGACCGCGATGAAGGGCGCGATGCTGGCGATCGAGGACCGCCGGTTCTACGAGCACGACGGCGTCGACTGGCAGGGCACGCTGCGCGCGGTCGTCGCGAACTCGGCGTCGGGCGACGTCGTCCAGGGTGCCTCGACGATCACCCAGCAGTACGTCAAGAACTACATGCTCTACGTCGACGCGACGAGCGAGGCCGAGCGGCTCAAGGCCACCGAGCAGACCCCGGCCCGCAAGCTCAAGGAGGCGCGGATCGCCCTGCAGCTGGAGCGCCAGCTGTCCAAGGACGAGATCCTCAACCGCTACCTCAACATCGTCTTCCTGGGCAACGGGTCCTACGGCGTCGCCGCCGGGGCGCGCACCTACTTCAACACCACGCCGGACAAGCTGACCGTCCCGCAGGCCGCGATGCTCGCCGGGATGGTCCGCTCGACCACCCAGTTCGACCCGGTGCAGAACCCGCAGACCGCGCTGCAGCGGCGCAACGTCGTCATCGACCAGATGCGCCAGCAGCAGATGATCGACGACGCCCAGGCGAAGCAGGCCATGGCCGCTCCGCTCGGCGTCGCGAACCCGCTGGTCCGCGTGCCGAACGGCTGCAACGGCGCCGGCGACATGGGCTTCTTCTGCAAGTACGTGACGCAGTACCTCACCGAGGCCGGCTTCACCGAGGAGCAGATCCAGCGCGGCGGTTACACCATCCGCACCACCCTGGACCGCCGCGCGATGGAGGAGGTCAAGCGCTCCCTCGACAAGGAGGTGCCGCCGGACACCCCCAACGTCGCGAACGTGATGTCGCTGGTCCAGCCCGGCCAGGACAAGCACCGCGTGCTCGCGATGGGGTCGAGCCGCACGTTCGGCCTGAACGCCGACGCCGAGGAGACCAGCTACGGCCTGCCGTACCAGCCGGTCAACCTCGGTGCCGGGTCCACGTACAAGATCTTCACCGCGGCCACCGCGCTGGAGAAGGGCCTCGGCATCAACTACTCGATGCAGGTGCCGCCGTCGGGCTACGCCTCCCCGATCTACGTCGACGGCAGCGGTCGCCCCGTCCCGGTCGCGAACGCCGGCAACTACCCCGGCCGGATGAGCCTGACCGACGCGCTCGCGCAGTCGCCGAACACCGCGTTCATCAAGCTCGAGGAGTTCACCGGGGTGCCGGACGTGGTCGACATGGCCGTCCGCCTCGGCATGAAGTCCCTGGCCACGACGCCGTTCGTCGACCCGGGCACCGGCAAGCGCACCGACCGCTCGATCGCCGAGGTGATCAAGGACCAGCGGCTCGCGTCGTTCACGCTCGGCGTCACCCCGACGTCGGTGCTGGAGCTGGCCAACGTCGGCGCCACCCTGTTCTCCCAGGGCAAGTGGTGCCCGCCGACGCCGATCGACTCGATCACCGACGCCGAGGGCAAGCCCGTCCCGATCACCGAGGAGCCCTGCCAGCAGGCCGTCGAGCCCGCCCTGGCGAACACCCTCGTCACCGGCCTGAGCAAGGACGACGTCGCCGGCACCTCCGCGGCCGCGGCGAGGGCCGCCGGCTGGACCCGGCCGATGGCGGGCAAGACCGGGACGACCCAGCAGCACAAGTCGGCCGCGTTCATGGGCGCGATCCCGGAGATGGCCGGAGCGGTCATCACCTTCGACAACTCCAACCGTCCGCGACCCCTCTGCGACGGCGGCGGCGCCCCCTTCGCCTGCGGGAACGGCAACATCTTCGGCGGCAAGACCCCGGCCCGGACCTGGTACGGCGCGGTGACCCCGCTGGTGGCGAACACCCCGCCGACGCCGCTGCCCGCGACCGACCCGCGCTACCTCGACGGCGGCGCCGAGTCCCGCATCCCGGACGTCGTCGGCCGGTCGGCCCGCGCCGCCCGCGGCGAGCTGGAGGGTGCCGGCTGGCAGGTCACCACCCGCACCGTCGACAACAACGCCCCGGAGGGGACGGTCGTCGGGCAGGAGCCCCGCGGCGCCGCGCTCCCGGGCGAGCAGGTGACCCTGCAGGTCAGCAGCGGGTCGGTACCGGCCCCGCCGCCGCCCCCGGGCACCCCGACGCCCGGCCCGGCCCCGGGGCAGGACGGCGGCCCGCCGGCGGACCGCCCGGACGGGAACCGGCCGCCCGACGGCGGGTGACGCTCCGTCCGGCCGGGTCACCCGGCCGGGCGGCACCGCGCGCCATACCCCGTCGGAACGAGGCATCACCGCTGGTCGCGGCCTAGCATGCCGTCATGGCCGTGCGGTGGAGGAGCAGGCGTCCCGCGCCGGCGCCCGCCGACGACGGGCGCTGGGGCGTGGCGCGGCTGGTCGCCGAGCGCGAGGCGGACCGGCTCGCCCGGGAGCGGGTCGCCCCCGCGGAGGCCCCGGACCCCGACCCGCCGGCGGAGGAGGAGCGGCCCGCTGCGCGCGAGCCCGACGTCGACGGCCCCACCCAGCGGACCCTGACCGCGGTCCGGCGCCGCAGGCCCGGCCCCGCCGCCATCCCCACCCCGGACGACGACGCGGGCGACCCGGTCCCCGGCCCCCGCCGCCCGGTGACGCCCACCCCGTCGTCGCCGGTCCCGCCCGCGCCCCGGCGGTCCCCGACCGGCCCGGTGCCCCGGCTGCCCGCCCCGCGCCGCCCCCGCGCGGACGGCGACGAGCCCGTCGGCACGGTCTACCGGCCGCCCGCGGTGTCCGCCCGGCCCCCGGTCGACCTCGACAACGGCCTGCTCGGCTTCTCCCGGCTCACCCGCGGCCGGGTCGGGGCCCGGGTGTTCACGATCGTCTTCGTCCTGATCTACCTGGTGATCCTCGTCCAGACGCTGTCCACCATCGTCTGAGGCAGCGCGTCCGCCGTCGGTGGGCCGGTCTAGCCTGAAGATCCGCACGCCGTGCCGGGTGAGGAGGAGGTGAGCCGCGATCACGACCCCGTCGTCGACGTCGCACCGCCTGACGTCGGTCCTCGCGATCCCCGCCTTCCGCAGGCTCTGGTCGGTCACCGCGGTCACCGCGACCGGCGAGTGGCTGGCGCTGCTGGCGCTCACGTCGCTGGCCACCCACCTCACCGCGGGCGCCGGGTTCACCGCGCAGAGCTTCGCGCTCGGGGGCGTCGTCGCGACCAAGCTGGTGCCGTCGCTGCTGTTCGGGCCGCTCGCCGGGGTGCTCGCCGACCGCTTCGACCGGCGCAAGGTCATGGTGACCTGTGACCTCACGAAGTTCGTGCTGCTGCTGTCGATCCCGTTCGTCGGGCAGCTGTGGTGGCTGCTGGTCGTGACCCTGCTCCTCGAGCTGTGCACCATGTTCTGGATCCCGGCGAAGGACGCGGCGGTCCCGAACCTGCTGCGCAGCCCGGCGCAGATGGAGAGCGCGGCGCAGCTGAGCCTGCTGGTGACCTACGGCGTCGCCGTCGTCGGGGGCGCGGGGCTCTTCGCGCTGGTCAGCAAGGTCGGTCCGCTGTTCGGCGCGGACCAGGCGACCACCGTCTACGCGGCGCTGTGCCTCAACGGGTTCGCGTTCCTGGCATCGGCGCTGGTCGTGTACTTCGCCATCCCGGAGATCTCCGGCCGGGCCACCGAGGCCGAGCGCCGGCACGCCCCGCCGTCGATGCTGTTCCTGCTGCGCGACGGCTACACCTTCGTCGTCCGCACCCCGCTCGTGCGCGGGCTGGTCATCGGGATCATCGGCGCGTTCACCGCGGGCGGCGCCGTGATCGCCACGGCCAAGCTCTACGCGTCGAGCCTCGGCGGCGGGGACGCGGCGTACTCGATCCTCTTCGCGTCGGTGTTCGCCGGTCTCGCGGCGGGCATGGCCGCCGGTCCGGTGCTGGCCCGGCAGGTGCCGCACCGGCGCCTGTTCGGCAGCGCGATCATCGGGGCCGGGGTGTCGCTCGTCGTCGTGGCGGTGGCGGTGCACCTGTTCATGGCGATCGCCGCGGTGCTGTTCGTCGGCGCGTTCGCCGGGGTCGCGTTCCTGACCGGTCTCACGATCATCGGCACCGAGGTCGCCGACGGGATCCGCGGCCGGGTCAACGCGTTCGTCCAGTCCCTGGTGCGGCTGGTGCTGCTGGGCGCGATGTCGGTGGTGCCGGTCGTCGTCGGCATCGTGGCGACGCGGACGGTGACCGTGGGCGACACCGCGCTGCTGGTCGACGGCACGCGGTTCGTCCTCGCCGGCGGGGGCGTCCTGGCGGCGGTGGTCGGCGTCGTCGCGCGCCGGCAGATGGCGGAGGAGGGGTAGTCGTGAGCGTGTGGGACGACGTGGTGGGCCAGCCCGCCGCCGTCGCCGAGCTGGACGGGGCGGCGTCGGACCCGACGGCGATGACCCACGCCTGGCTGTTCACCGGCCCGCCCGGCTCCGGCCGGTCGAACGCCGCCCGCGCCTTCGCGGCCGCCCTGCAGTGCCGCTACCACGGCTGCGGCGAGTGCACGGCCTGCCGGACCGTCATGGCGGGCACCCACTCCGACGTCCGCGAGATCGTCCCCGAGGGACTGTCCATCTCGGTCGCCGAGATGCGCTCGCTCGTCCAGCTCGCCGCGCGGAAGCCCGCCACCGGGACCTGGCAGATCGTGATCATCGCCGACGCCGACCGGCTCACCGAGGGCGCGTCGAACGCGCTGCTCAAGGCGGTCGAGGAGCCGGCGCCGGAGACGGTGTTCCTGCTGTGCGCGCCGTCGGACCACCCCGACGACGTGCCCGTCACGATCCGGTCGCGCTGCCGGATGGTGCACCTGCGCAGCCCGGCGCCCGACGCCGTCGCCGGGGTGCTGCGCGACCGCGACGGGATCGACCCCGAGCATGCCCAGTGGGCCGCGTCGGTGTGCGGCGGCCACGTCGGCCGCGCCCGGCGCCTCGCCCGCGACCCGCAGGCCCGTGCCCGGCGCGAGGAGATCCTCGGCGTGCCGACGAAGCTGCGCCGCCTCGGCGACGCGTTCTTCCACGCCGACGTGCTGATCCGCGCGGCCGAGGCCGAGGCCGACGAGCTGCGGTCCTCCCGCGACGAGTCCGAGCGCGAGGAGCTGGCCGTCGCGATGGGCGCCGGCGGCACGGGCAAGGGTGCCGCGTCGGCGGCCCGCTCGGCGAAGGCGGCCGAGCGGGACCTGGAGAAGCGCCAGAAGAGCCGCGCCACCCGGACCCAGCGGGACGCGCTCGACCGCGCCCTGGTCGACCTCGCCGGCTTCTACCGGGACGCGATCGTCGCCGCGACCGGCGCGACGGTGCCGCTGACCAACCCGGACCGCGACCGCGAGATCCGGGTGGCCGCCGCCGAGTGGGGCCCGGAGTCGAGCCTGCGTCGCCTCGAGGCGGTGCTCGCCTGCCGCGACGCGCTGGAGCAGAACGTGAAGCCGCGGATCGCCGTCGAGGCCATGATGACGGCCCTGCACCGTGGATGACCGGCCGCTGATCCTCACGGCCCTGCTCGACGACGCCACCCAGGCCCGGTTCGACGACCTGCGGAAACGGCACTTCCCGGCCGGGCGCAACCACCTCGCCGCGCACCTGACCCTGTTCCACGCCCTGCCCGGCGACGCCGCCGCCGAGCTCGCCACCGACCTGACCGCCGCGACCGACCGCGCCCCGATGACCGCCCGGGTCACCGGCCTGCGGCTGCTCGGCCGCGGCGTCGCCGTCACCCTCGACTGCCCCGACCTGTCGACCCTGCGCCGCGGCGTCGCCGACCGGTGGCGGTCCCGCCTCACCCGGCAGGACGCCGGGAAGACCGACCTGCACGTGACCGTCCAGAACAAGGTCACCCCGGCCACGGCCCGGGCGCTGCACGACGACCTGGCCGCCGGGTTCGCCCCGTGGGACGCCGGCGTCCCCGGCCTGGCGCTGTGGCGCTACGACGGTGGGCCGTGGGAGCCGGGCCCGCGTTTCCCGTTCACCCGCTGAGCTCCACCCGCGTCGCCAGCACCACCTGGTCGCCGGTGCGGTCCGGGGCCGCGCGCAGCTCCGGTGGCCGCGGCACGAAGCCCGGCACCCCGGCCGGCCCCGGCGAGAGGTCCGCGACGGCCACGCCCAGCGGCCCCGGCCCCGTCACCAGCTCGACGACGGCACCCGCGGCCGGCACCGCGTGCAGCCGGATCTCGGTCAGCCCGTCCGCCGGCGCCGCCGACACGGCAGGCCGTCCGGCGGGCGTCACGGTCGCCGTGGTGACCGCCCGGTCCGGTCGCAGCGTGATCCCCGGCGCCCCGCGCGGGCTCGTCACACGCAGCACCGCCCGGTCCGCGGTGCGGCTCAGGACCTCCACCCGCGGGCCCGGTACGGCCAGCGGCTGAGCCGGCCCGGTGCGGACCTCGTCCGGGCCCGGCCAGGCCGGCACCTCCTGTGCCGGGGTGTCCAGGTAGCGGGCGGTCCAGGCCGCGGGGACGGTCTGGTTGCTGACCCAGCGGGCACCCTCGTCGTCCTGCAGGAACGACAGGTGCGAGGCCTGCGGCCGTTCCGCCGACGGGCCGTTCACCGCCGCCCCCACCCCGGCGAGGACGACCGCGGCCAGCGCCGCCGCGACGGGCACCGGCCACACGCGACCGGGCGGACCCCCGACCGTCGCGCGCTGCATTCCCTCCGAGACGAGGACGACGGTGAGGGCCGCGGCGGTGAGCACCAGCGCCCCGGCCGGGACGCCGTCGGACACACCGGACAGCACGAACAGGTCCCAGCCCAGCGGCACCAGCAGCGCCGCCGCCGGGACCGCGCCCAGCGTGGCGGCCGCCGTCGCGACGACCGGGCGCCCCCGCAGCACGAGCGCGACGGTGAGCCCGGCGCCCGCGGCGGCCGCGGGCCACGCGAACAGGTACGACGCGCCCGGCACCGTGCCCGCGGTGACCAGGCCCAGCACCGCGAGCACCAGCACCCCCGCCGCGGCCGCGCCGGCGGCGCCCGCCCAGCGGCGCACCGCGAGCCACCACAGCGCCGTCACCGCGACGGCCAGCGCCACCGCGGCCGCCTGCACCGGGACCGGGCGGTGCAGGAACGGGCCGGTGTCCGCCCACACCGGATGCACCGCCAGGAGCGCCCGCCACAGTCCCACCGAGGCCGACACCGCGGCGACGACCGCCACGACCAGCAGCGCGGCAGCGCCCAGGACGCGCGGCACCGTCGTCGCCCCGCGCCGGCGTGCGACCAGCACCGCGGCGACGACCGCGACCGCCCCGAGCGCCGCCACCGGCCACACCAGCCACGACGGGTACACGACGGTCGTCCCGGCGAACCGGAAGTACGTCGCGTCGCCCTGCGGCGCGGCGCCGGACGCAGCCGGGTCGAGCGGGGCGAGATCCTGGTTCCCCAGGGCGCGTGCCAGGCCGAGCGCGGCCTCGCCGTGGCCCTGCACGCTCGCCGGGCTCAGGTTCTCCGGGGCGTCGCCCGTCGTGTGGTACTGCACCGGCTGCTCGACGAACGCGACGTCCACACCGGGCCGGCCGGCGTCGAGTACCCGGGTGAGGTCGGTGTCGTTGGGCAGCAGCCGGAACGCTTCCACCAGCGACGAGTCGCCCGTCGGGTGCGGTACGGCGTCGGCGAACACCCGGGCCAGCCCGGCGTTGCCCGGGGAGGTCCGGAACATCAGCGACGGCCCGGACACCCCGCGCGCCTCGAAGTTCACGGTGACCGCCGGGCGCGCGGCGGGGACGAGCTCGTCGCGGACCCAGGCCTGCATCCCGAGCAGACCGACCTCCTCGGCGTCGGTGACCAGCACGACGAGGTCGTTGCGCAGCGGCGGGCCCTCCCGCAGCGCGCGCACCGCCTCCAGGATCGCCGCCACCGACGCCATGTCGTCCGCGGCGCCCGGCCCGCTCGCGACCGAGTCGTAGTGCGCGGACAGCACGACCGCCCCGGTCGGATCGGTGCCGGGCAGGGTGGCGACGACGTTGTCGACCGGCGCCGCGGCCATTCTGCCGTCGGCCCCGCCGACGCCGGTCGAGGAGTGCAGCCGCGTGGTCAGCCCGGCCGCGGTCAGCCGGGCGGCGATCGCGTCCCGGGCGTCGACGGCGGCGGGGCTCCCGCCCGGGCGCGGGCCGTCGACCAGGTCGTCCACCGTGCGCATCGCCCGGTCCGCGCTGAACACGCCCGGGTCGGCGTCGGCCGGGACGGGATGTGGTGCGCGTCCGTCCAGCCACGTCGCCGCACTCACCAGGAGCAGGGCCAGGACCGCCAACAGCCGCATCGTCACGGGGGTGATCCTGCCTCCGGACGGCGCAGTGGGCGTCCGACTTCCGGATGATCCCGGGGCGGGGACGCGGTCGGGCACTGCGCGGAGCCGTGCCGATCGGGGGAGCCGGTGGGGGGTGCTCCGGGGGCGCGGAGGGCGCCGCTACACTGGTTTCGCACCACGCCGCCTTAGCTCAGTCGGTTAGAGCGACGCACTCGTAATGCGTAGGTCTGGGGTTCGACTCCCCAAGGCGGCTCCACGTCAGAGGCTTTTTCTGGGCCTTCTGACCAGCTCAGAGGCAAGATCGTGGCACGTTTTGTGGCACGAGATCCGCGTTAGCTTCGGCGCATGGCCTCCTCGAAGCCCCGCCGCACACGCGGCAATGTCACGTGGCTCCCCAGCGGCTCCGCCCGCGTGAGCGTGTACGGCGGCGTCGACCAGGTCACCGGGAAGCAGATCCGGCTCCGCGAGACGGTGACCGCCCGTGCCACGAAGCGGGAGACCGAGCGCGAGGCGGACAAGGCCGTGACGCGCCTGCTCAACCAGGTCGACGAGCGCCGGAGCCCGCGGACAGAGACGACGGTGAACCAGCTGATCGACCGTTGGCTCGACGTCATCGAGGTCGAGCGCAAGACCCGCGCCGGGTACGTCGGGAAGATCGAGAAGCACATCCGGCCGACGATCGGCCGGCTCCCGGTCGGCCGGGTGACGGCGGAAACGCTGGACACCCTCTACGCACGCCTCCGCCGGTGCCGGGACCACTGCCACGGCGAGAAGTACATCCAGCACCGCACGACGGCCGAGCACGTCTGCGACGAGCACTCGGCCCGACGGAAGTGCGCGAAGATCGTGGCCGGTGATCCGGATGCGACGTGCAGGTGGTGTGACCGGACCTGTCGTCACCACGTCTGCACGCCGCTGTCGGCCGGGAGTGTGCGCGTGGTCCACGCGATCCTGAGCGGCGCGTTCCAGCGCGCGATCCGCTGGGGGTGGATAGTCACCAGCCCGGTCGATCAGGTCGACCCGCCGTCCGTGCCGCGGCCGAATCCGAACCCGCCCACCGCGGAGGAGGCCGCGCAGATCATGCAGGCGGCCGAGAGCGATCCGGACTGGTCCGCGCTGATCTGGCTGACCATGACCACCGGTGCGCGGCGCGGGGAGATCTGCGGGCTGCGGTGGCCCGACGTCGACCTGGAGCGCGGGGTCGTGGTGTTCCGGTCGAGTATTGGGCAGATCGCCGGGGACGTGTGGGAGAAAGACACCAAGACCCACCAGCACCGGCGGGTCACCATCGACCCGGAGCTGGTCCTGGTGCTGATGGCACACCGCGAGCGGTGCGAGACCCGCGCGGCCGAGCTGGACATGACGGTCCGGCGGGACGGGTTCGTGTTCTCGCCGGCGATCAACGGGTCGGTGCAGCTGAACCCGGACACCGTGACCCAGCGGTACGGGCGGATGGTGAAGCGGCTCGGGATCACGACGCACCTGCACTGCCTGCGGCACTACTCGGCGACCGAGCTCATCGCGGCAGGGGTGGACATCCGGACGGTCGCCGGGCGACTCGGGCACGCTGGTGGTGGGTCGACGACGCTGCGGACCTACACCGCGTTCGTGCTGGAGTCCGAGCAACGTTCTGCCGCTGCGCTTGCGAGCCGGCGGCCGCCCATGCAGCGGAGGTAGGGCTAAGCCGCTGTTCACCTCTAGCAGCACGTGCGTCAACAGGTTGGCAGCAGATGACCCTCAGTAGACGGGCTGTAACAGGTGGGTAGCCCTGGACGATCTACTCGCAAAGTAGCAGAGGGGGCATAGTGGCCCGGAAGCCGTCAAAAGCGAGTAAGACCTCACTGTATCGCGTTCAGATCAGTGCTGGCATGAATCTACTAGATGCTGTCAAATCGGACTACCTCGACCGCGACGAGTTCTCCTCCGAGTCGGTCCGAGTTGGCGAACGGCCAGCAGAGCTGATTTATGGGCAGATTCCTAATGACTCTCCGGACTGGCTCGACCACGCGCAGTCGCTGACGAACTTCCGTCCTCCGTGCACGAATAACACGTCAGCCAGCTTGCTGCTGCTTCGCCTTGACGATAACGCAGATTACGCATACGGCATGACCTGGGGGATGGGGCATCTACTACTTGCAAATGATGTAATTGACGATGGCTTCGGACTTCGCTTTGCTCTACGCCGAGCGGACGCAGAGCAGGTCAGCGCCCTGACTACGCACGCATTAGATACTCTTCCTAGGACCGCTCGCCTATCTGTATTCGGTGGAACGGCTATTAACTCGTTTGGGATGGAGGAGGTTGGCGAGGTCGTCAGCCGCCTGGTGGGAAAAGTGTCCGCTTCTGGACTTTCAAGTGATAAGCCAGGAGAGCCAACTCTCGTTTCCGTAAAAGGCGCGGATGCTCTGAGTGTCCCCCTTGGCAAGAGGTCTGACGACGCGCTCGCCGATCTGCGTCTCATTGATTCTGTCATCCGAAACGAGAGGCCAGCTTCTGGGCTGGAGCATCTGGAGAACACGAGACCTCTGCGTCC
The DNA here is from genome assembly GCF_017312135.1 of Pseudonocardia sp. TMWB2A. Taxonomy (NCBI): domain Bacteria; kingdom Bacillati; phylum Actinomycetota; class Actinomycetes; order Pseudonocardiales; family Pseudonocardiaceae; genus Pseudonocardia; species Pseudonocardia sp. TMWB2A. The sequence continues at coordinate 2,339,344 of NZ_QKQY01000002.1, read as the reverse complement.
GGGTGATCCACGAATCACACTTCTCGAAAATCGTTTCAACGAGGTTGTTGCGAACATCGCGGCTGGACGTATTGTCTTGAGTTGGCCTGCGGAATGGAATGAAGAAGTTGGTGAGCCAGCAAAGTATCTTCTTAGCGGTGGTGGGGTAGGTCGAATTGAGGCATCAGATCTCGAACTTGACCAGATCCTGCGTCCGGTCGCCGAGGATCCAGACCCCGGGAAGCTCGCTCGGCTCCGTAGAATTTATATACAAGGCCTTAACGATGACGGCAGGCCCATGTCGCGCAAGATCTCAGTGGACAAGTGGGTTTCATTTGAGTGTGACTTCGACGGCGGCAGATTCGTCATGCAGCGCGGGCGATGGTTCAACATAGGCGAGGCCTATATTGAGATGCTGAACACAAAAGTCTCGCAGGTCCTTGCCGAAGAGGCTGACCTCCATCTTCCGGAGTGGCCGCGGGAGTGGAAAACCAAGCGTGCCACAGGAAAGCGATACGTCGACCGCGCGAACGAAGGCACTTACAACGAATGGGCCGCGCGATCTGACTCCGATCTCATCTGCATGGATAAGAAGATGATCTCGACGGAGCTCCATCCGCGAGGGTTCGAAGCCTGCGACCTTCTCCATAAGGACGGGACGCTCGTACACGTTAAACGCCTTGACGATTCGGTCTCAGCGAGTCATCTATTCAACCAAGCGGTCGTGGCGGTGGAGTCGCTCCGACGTCAACCGGATGCCCGAGTGGCTTTTCTAAGGAAAGTCGATGAAATTAGTAACGGAGACTTCTCCCTTCCTGCTACCTACTCGCCGGAGCGCGTCATACTTGCTTTCACAGGTGGCGGGTCGGTAGCGGATTCGATATTTACATTCTCCAAGATCACGCTAGTGAGGTGTGCTCAGCGCCTCGGCGACATGGGGGTGGAGCTGCAGATTGCGCGCCTAGCCGAGACCGATGAGATTATTCAACTGGAAGCGGAGGATTGACCCCTCAGGGTGATCCAAGATGTGCTCATAGTTGCGATCGACTTCTTTCTGGGTGGATCTGAACTGCGATTTCGCTTTTTGCTCGCCGCTGGACATTTTGGGTCAGTCTCTCCATCCGTGGGTACAGCTGCGGCGCTTCGGTATGATGTTCGACTGTGAAGGCTGGTAGCGGGACTTGGCAGTTCGGGCGTGACTATGCGCTCGGTTTGCTTCGTGAGGTGGGCGTTGTGACGCACCTCGACGTGCGGGATGCCATAATGCTTCGCCTTGGAGAAAATGCCATCTTTGGTCTAGTTCCTAGAGGTCCAGTTGTTCGCATCGCACGTTCGATGGAGCGATGGGGTGATGCCGAGAGGGAAGTCTGGGCTTCGGGTTGGCTGGCGTCATACGGAGTTCGTGTTTGTGAAACGGTCGACATGGCTCAGCCGATCCCTGTTTCGGGACATCCCGTCACTTTCTGGCAGTATATTGACGGACGACGAGGCAGGCCCGAGGACGTATACCAGCTCGGAACGCTATTACGCAATATCCACTCGCTAGAGCAGCCAGTGAGCGCGAACGCGCTTCTACCGAGATTCGATCCGCTAGGACGTGTCGCTGCTCGTATCGCGTGCGCCCCAATCTGCGAAGCTGATCGTATTTCTCTTTCCGAGAGCCTTGCCAGGATCTCTGTCGAGATCGAGGCCCTAGAATTCCAGCTTCCGGTCACTATCATTCATGGCGATGCACATGTGCAGAACCTTATGGTTCCTAAGGGGGGCGATCCCGTTCTTATCGACCTAGAGAATATCTCCATCGGGCAGCCGGAGTGGGATCTTTCCGTGACGGCGACAGAGTGGCAGGTCGCAGGATTCTGGTCTGACGATCAGTATCAGAGTTTCGTTGATGGGTATGGCTTCGACGTCACAACATGGCCCGGATTTCAGGTAATCAAGCAAGCTCAGGCGATCAAAATGACTACCTGGCTGATGCAGAACATTAATGAATCTCAGGAGATTCGCGACGAGTACGAACTTCGGATGCGCACGATTCGCGACGGCGAGCCACTGCGCTGTTGGACGCCGTTCTGATCATCGCCCCTCTGGTACGCCGAGTAGTGGGTCGGTGAGGACTGCCAGCTCGACGGAACGCCAATCTCGTGGATGGGCCGCGGTCACCTGCTGGACGAAGTCAGCGACGTAGCGCCGGTACCTGCTGGACTGCAGCGGCCCGGCCAGTTCGATCGCCGACCGTGCCGCCGCGACCGCTTCGTCAAGCGACCCCTCCTGTAGCGCCCCGGCGGCGGTGACCATGTTGATGAACGCCCGGGTCCGAGGCGGGGTCGCGTCGGAGGCGACAGCCAGGCCGGCAAAGTGGCGAGTCTCCTCGCCCCGCCCGAGGTCGCGGAAGCAGTGGGCGGCCTCACCGGCCAGCTCGGCAGGGTCGAAGTAGCTGATCCATGCCGGGTCGGCGTCGCCGCCCTGGTGCAGTGACGCCTCGGCTCGTCCGAGCGCCCGCTCGGCTCCGGGGCCGTCGGATAGCGACGCGAGGGCCCGCGCCTCCATCGCGTGCAGCATGGCGAGGGTGGCCGGTGCCGGGATGCCGGTGCTGGTGGTGATCGCCGCGCGGGAGAGCTGGACCGCGTCGCGGTAGCGGCCGAGGTAGTTGGCCTGGTGGCTGAGGTTGGCGAGGAGTCTCGCGCCGAGCAGGACGTCTCCCGCGTCGCGGGCGAGGCGCAGGCCGTAGGTGAGGTAGCGCTGTGCGGCGGCGTGGCGCCCGGCGTCGTACGCGCTCCACCCGAGCATCTGGGCTAGTTCCGCCGTGGCGGACAGGATGTCGGCGCGCCCGGCCCCACGGGGTAGCGAGCGGAGCAGCGGCAGTACCTGGCTGCGGAAGTAGAACAGCAGCAGCTCACGGGTGTGCCCGCCGCCGAGCTGGAAGTCCAGTTCCATGAGCCGGGCAGTCGTGAGCCGGATCGCTTCGGCGTCGACCGGCGCGTCGTCGGTGTCGGGTCGGCGGTACTCGCTGTGGTCGTCGAACAGGTAGCCGGTGATGATCGACGGGGTCGCGAACCCGTCCCAGGCGTATGGGCCGGGGACGAGGATGCCGGCGGTGTCGGCTGCGGCGACGGAGTCGAGTCGTGCGGTCGCGGTGTCGGCGTCGTCGGGATAGACGACCGGCTCGACGGCGGCGGCAGGTTCTGCCTCGGCAGTGACGACGGCGGTGAAGCCGAGTCCGGCCGGGGTGAGGGTGCGGCCGAGCTTCTCCGACAGACAGGTCGCGATGAGGACCGCGGTATCGGCCCTGGGTTGTGTGCCGTCGAGCCACCTCTTGACGGTGACGTGGTCGGCGGCGCTGCGGACGCCGCGACGTGCGGCGAGGTCACGGACCCGGCGGGCGAGCCCGTTGTTGGTCATCTCGGCTTCGGTCATCGCGCGTCCGAGCGCGACGTTCGGCGTCGTTCCGCCCATCCGTTCCACCGCCCGGAGGGGCTGTCTGCACCCCGTGTGCACCCCCTGTGCACGGATGCACCCCCTGAGCACACTGTAGGTAGGGGCACCGACGTTGTTTGCTGATTCGCATGGAGAGCATCGCAGAAGCAAACAGGGCGGTTCAGGGAGCTACGGCCTGGAGGTCCGGCCCTCCAGCTCGGCCACCCGGGCTTCGAGCGCGGCGAGAGCGGTCGAGGTCCGGTCCTCGAGCTCGCGCAGTCGGACGGCGAGGTCGGAACGGTCGGCGTCGGTTTCGTCGCCGGGCTCGGCGGTGACGTACACGGCCTTGCCGGGCTGCCCCTGGACGACGCCCTCCTGACGCAGTTCGCGGACCGCGGCACGAACGACGGTCGTCGACACCTCGTAGGTGCGGGTGAGCTGCGACGTCGAGGGCAGCTCGCTCCCGACGGGGTAGGAGCCGGCACGGATCGCGCGGCGTAGCTCGTCGGCCACCTGTAGGTACTTCGGGCGCCCCGTGTGCTCAGTCATCGGCCTCCTCCGGTTGGGAGCCTACGCAGCCCGGTGACGGGCGCGTAGCCGCCACGCACGGCGGGAGGCAACGAGACGCAACCTTGTGCACCATGTGCAGATAGTGCACCATGTGTGTATGGATACGAACGGAGAGCAGAGATGACGACGACCGGAGCCCCGAGTGCGGGGCCGACCTTCTACGACGTCCAGGAGGTGGCCGCGATGCTGAAGATGTCGCGGATGACCGTCTACCGGGCGATCTCGACCGGGGAGCTGCGGGCGGTCCGCGTGCGGGGCCGCTGGCTGGTCCCGGCCCAGGTCATCCAGACCCTCGTCGAGAACGCCGTCGCCGGTGTCCCCGCCGACCTGCGGGGCGGTGCGTGATGGGCAGCGTCGGAGTGCTGATCCTCGTCGCGCTGGTCGGGGCGTTCATCTGCGCCAAGGCCCGCTCGGCCGGTGGCGCGGTCGCGTTCGCCGCGCTGGCCCTGGTGCTGTTCATCGCCACGCCGGTCGGGGCCGGTGTGCCGGCCGCCGTCGGGACTTTCATGTCGGCGTTCGACCAGGCCGCGACTCCCGCACTGAACGGGACGCAGCAGGCCGGGACCTCCGGGAGCGGGTCGTGAGCGCGGCGGCCGAGTACCCGGTCGCCCACATGCTCGGTGACGACGTCATCGACGTCGCGGACCTGGTGTGCCCGGGCTGCTGGTCCCCGGTCATCGACGTCCCGCCGACCGGATGGCCCGCCCGGGCCGGTCACCTGCCCGAGTTCTCCCACGAGGACGGATCGGTGCTGTGCCCGGACGAGAACGGACGCGTCCCGGAGCCGGTCGAGGCGGGCGGGCTGCGCTACGCGCTCACCGAGCAGTGCTCCGGCGCGCCGCTGGACGTCGCCCGGGAGTGGTCGACGTGAGCACCCGACCCAACCTGGCGTCCGAGCCCCGAGACCCGGTCGCGCAGCCCGACGACCTGGACCCGCGGCTGCTGTCCCCGACCGGACGCACGGAGCGGCTGCGGATCGTCGTCGAGCACTACGTCCCGACCGCCGGACGGTGCCCGGGTTGCCGGTGGCCCGTACAGCGCCGCGAGGAGTGCCCGTCGCGGCAAGTGGCGCTCGCGCTGCTGGAGAACCGGCCGTTGCCGGCGCGGCTGGCGCACCTGGCCGACGTCGTCCCCGGCGCGCGCGGGGTCGGCCAGGACAGCGCCGCCGACCGGGACCTGCGGCGCAAGGAGCTGGACGCGATGCCCGGGTTGTTCGCCGCCCCGGCCCGCACCTCGGACCGGAGGGACACGCGATGACCGAGGCGAGCACACACCACGAGGGACGGCCCGGCGACGGGTTCTTGGCGGGACACAGCCGCCGGGCCGCTCTCACCGCACATCAGCAGAAGGCAGGCGAGGAAACGATGGTAGAGCGACACGACGACCGATGGCGCGAGCGCGCGGCGTGCCTGTCGGTGGACCCCGATCTGTTCTTCCCAGTCGCGGAGGACGGCGCCGCGTACTCGCGGCAGGTCACCCGCGCGAAGCGGGTCTGCGGCCGGTGCCCGGTTCAGGCCGCGTGCCTGGAGTGGGCGATCGAGTGCCAGCCGCACGGTATCGCCGGCGGGATGACGGCCGCGGAGCGTCGCCGGGCCCGCGCGGTCCGGCCCGCCCGGCGTGTCACCGCGTGCCAGGGTGAGGTCACCTTCGAGGTTCCGGTGGGAGTCCGGCAGGTCCCGTCGCGGAGCCGGTCCCCGATCGTCGCCGACGGTCGGGCCGCCCTCGCGGGGGGCGTCCCGCGACGGGAGGTCGCGAAGGCGTTCGGGGTGTCGCGACGCACGGTCGACCGCTGGGCCGCGACCCTGTCCGTCGCCGATACGACCCCGGGCGGTGGTCGGTGATGAGCGTGTTCGACGCGTCCCCGAGGACCGCTGTGTCCGGTCGGGTCCGTGAGCTGGTGCGCCGGATCGCCGTCGAGGCGTTCGCCGCGAGCGAGTCCGAGGTCCCGATCCCGGGGTTCACGGTGTTCACCGACCGCCGTCTCGACGACCCGCTGGCCGGTGTCCGGGCCGCGCTGCTGGTGCACACGGTGGCGGAGTCTCAGCTTGCCGAGTACGCCTGGGCCGCCCGTGCGGCGGGCCGGTCCTGGGATCAGGTCGCTGACGCGCTCGGCATCACCACCGACGAGGTCGCGGTGGTGGGGGAGGCGGCGTTCGACTGGCTGGTCTGCGGCCGGGTCCCGGATCCGGAGCCGGACGGGGTGCGCTCGTTCCGGACGCCGTGTGCGTACTGGCGGTGCTCGACCTGCGAGGGCCTGGTGACCGATCACGGCCCGTTCGAGGGGAACCCGGCCAACAGCGAGGACGGCCACGCCAAGGGCTGCAGCCGTCACGCCGCTGAGGTGCGGGCGTGGAACGAGGGGTGGGAGCTCTGATGGAGATCCTGTTCAGTTCCACCGCCGTTGTTCTGGCGGTGTTCGCCGCGGGCGCGCTGCTCGCTTGGGCCCGTGGCGCCCGCGCCCTGGCCGCCGGCCTCGCCCTGGTCGCCCTGCTGCCCGCGGCGACGATCGTCACCGCCCTGTCCTGGCCCGCCCTGCTCGCCGTGGTCGGCCTGGCCGGGGTGATCGTGTGGCATCGCTGGTCGCGCTCCTCGGCGACGGTGTCCCGGTGGGCGGCGAGGTCGCGTCGCAAGGTCGGGGTGGCGTCCAGTCTGGACATCGTCCGCCACGCCGGGACCCTCGCCGTCCGGCGCCGGACCGGCACCGTCCGTCCGTCCCTGGCCGGGCTCCCGCGGTGGCAGCGGGCCCGGCTCGCTACGAGCGAGGCCGCTGTCGAGCTGTGCCGCACCGGAGCGTTGCGGGTGTGGGCGTTGGTCGAGGACGTGGTGATCGTCGTCGGCGGGCCCCGCACCGGTAAGACCGGCTGGCTGGCCGGGCGCGTCCTGGACGCGCCGGGCGCCGCGCTGGTCACGTCTACGCGCACCGATCTGCTGGACCTGTGCGGGCCGTTGCGCCGTCAGGACCGGGGTGAGGTGTTCGTGTTCAACCCGGCTGGCCTCGGTGGCCGCGCGTCGACGATTACGTTCGATCCGCTGACCGGCTGCACCGACCCCGTGACCGCGACGGAGCGGGCGACGGACATGCTCGCCGCGGTCGCGTCCGGTGCGGGTGGGGATCGGGAGTTCTGGGACGGTCAGGCGCGCCGCGTCCTGGCCGCCCTGCTGCACGCCGCCGCCCTCGGGCACAAGCGGATGGCCGACGTCCTGGGGTGGGTCGCCGACCCGGACACCGCCGGCCGTGAGGTCCCCGCGTTGCTGCGCCGGTCGGGGGTGACGGCGTTCGAGCAGGACGTCATGCAGTTCCTGACCACCAACGAGCGCACCCGCTCCTCGATCACCTCCAGCGTGATGCCCGCCCTCGGCTGGCTCACCCACCCCGCCGCGGCTGCGGCGGCCGAACCGGGCGAGGGGTTCGACGTCGCCCGCCTCCTCGACGACCGCGCGACGGTGTTCCTGCTCGGCGCCGAGGAGGCCCAGACCTCCCCACTGGTCTGCGCGCTGACCGGGCACATCGCCCGCGAGGCCCGCCGCCTGGCCGCCGGGCAGCCGAAGGGGCGGCTGGACCCGCCGCTCGGACTCTTCCTGGACGAGGCGGCACTGATCAGCCCGGTCCCGTTGGAGTCGTGGACGGCGGACATGGGCGGTCGTGGTGTGACGATCTTGTGTGCGTTCCAGTCCCGCGCCCAGCTGTTGGCCCGGTGGGGTGAGCACAAGGCCGCGACGATCCTGAACAACACCGCCGCGGTGATGATCTTCGGCGGGACCCGGGACAAGGCGGACCTGGAGTTCTGGTCCACCCTGGCTGGTGAGCGGGACGAGCGGGTCACCACGACCGATGACCATGGCCGGGTCGCCTCGCGCAGTGTGCGGAAGGTGCCGGTGTTGGCGCCGGCGCAGATCGCGAATCTGCCGGCTGGTCGGGTGGTGGTGATCCGGCGCGGGATCGCTCCGGTGATCGGTCGGGCGCAGATGGCGTGGAAGCGGCGCGATGTGCGGCGTCGGGCGCGGCTGCTGCGTCGGATCGAGGCGGAGACCCGCTGGCATCGCCGCGGCGAGGCGGTCCGGACGTGGGCCGACCTCCAGCTCGAACACGCCCTCACCGCGCTCGCCGGCCGTTGGCCGGGGCGGTTCGGGGAGGCAGCGGACCGGGTGCGGTCGTCCAACCGGATGTTCGCCGAGCTGCGCGCGATCCGCCGCGGCGGGGCGCAGGGCCAGGCCGCCGAGGCGACCGCGCTGCACGAACCCGGCCCCGACGTCGCACCGCCCGGCCCACCGGCAGGCGGCGCAGATGACGGGCGGTGGCAGCGATGAGCGGCCGCTACGAGCTGCTGACCCCGGTCGAGGCGGTTGACCGGCTCGCCATCGACCTGCCGGGTGGGCGGGCGGATGCCGAGCAGGTCGTCGCCTCCTACCTGCGCGACGCCACCGGCGTCCACGGCCGGCCGTCGTCGGGCTGGCGGCTCGACGAGTTCGACCTCGACGACGCCCGCGCCCGCTTCGGGTGGGTCGACTTCGCGGGCGGGGAGACCGTCGCCCAGGCCCGCACCCGCGCCGATGCCGCGGCGGTCGCGGCGCTGCGGCAGGCGCGGGGGACGTCGGCGATCACCGAGCGGGACCGGCTGGCCGGGCTGCACTCCGACGCGGAGATGTGGGGCTACCGCGCCCACACTGTCGGGCTCGACGAGCTGACCAACACCACCGGCTGCGACCCGCAGCCCCGGCTCGTGACCGTCGCCCGGGAGGGCCGGGAGCGCTCGCACCGCGAGGCCACCGCCGCCCACGACGCCCGAGTCCTGGCCGCCGAAGCCGCGGCCGCCGCCGCGTCGACGACCGACGCCGATCACCAGCAGACCGACCGCGATCCGCGCGAGCAGCGGAGCGACGAGCCCGAGGAGGACGACACGATGCGCGCTGCGGACGACCACAACAACGACGAGGGGTGGTCCTTCGCCCCGGCCGGGCGGCGGATGCGGATGTTGTCCGACGACCACCCGTCGATGCGCGCCCTGTGCGCGGAGATGGAGGCGGCCGCCCGCACCGACGACGGCCCCGACCCGGTCCACGACGACGAGCGCGGCGACCGCGAGCGGGTCCTCGACGAGGGGCCCGGTGCGTTCGTCGACGGCATGTGGTTCACCCCGGACCCGGCGCTGGAGGGCGGGGTCCGGCCGTTGACCGAGTCCGAGATGCGGCGGGTCTCGGAGCTGGTCCGTGCGACGCAGGCCGAGGCGCTGGCCGACGACCTGGCACCGCACGACATCCCGTTGTCCGCCCCGCGGGCCGACCACGACGCGACGGAGTGGGGCCGATGAACACGCCCCCGCACCCCGCCACCCCCTCGAAGGCGGAAGGTCCGACCGGTGTCGCCGTCGCCGGGCTGGCCCGGCAGGTCGACGACCTGAACCGCAGGCTCGACGCGCTCGGTCCCGTCAACGGACGGATCGACGAGTTGACCCAGGTCGTGGCGGAGCTGAGCCAGACCCTCGCGACGGTCGCCGCGCGGCGGCGGCCGGCCCCGGCCCCGTCGTGGCTGCTCGCCCCGACCGAGCCGGAGAAGGTCGCGGTGCTGCTCGACGAGCTGGCCGGGTGGCTGCGTCTGGTGTTCCTGCGCTACCCCGACGGTGCCGCGGTCGTGCCGGAGTGCTGGGCCTGGCACGCCGACGTCGTCGAGGAACTGCTGTGGCTCATGCACGCCTGGTGCGCGGCCTACCAGGGGCCCGACGCGTCGGTGCAGCTCGCGGGGGACTGGCACGACCGCCAGCGACCCGGGGTGGTCAACCGGCTCCGCAAGTCCGTCGGGTCGTGCTCGATCGAAAGGCACCAGACCCGACCCGGGTGGGGTGCCCCGCCCGGGGCTCCGCCGACGGTGCCGGGGGAGCAGCACGCGTCGCTGATCACCGCGTGGTGGGCGGACGGGCGCGAGCAGGCTCCACCCGAGCCGGCGAGCACCGCCGCCGCGGGGTCCGGCCCGATCGGCGGTGCGCTCGGATGACGGTCACCGGAACACGGAGCGGTCGCGCCGGCCGGGCCGCGATCTGGCTGCCGGGCCTGGCCGTCGCGATCGGGGCCGCGGTCGCGACGGCGCACGGCCTGTTCGAGGTCGCCCTGGCCGCGCGGGTCCCGGCCGGGATCGCCTGGATCTACCCGCTGATCACCGACGGCCTCGCGCTGGTCGCCTACACCGCCACGGCCCGGCTGTCCGGGTCGGCGGCCCGCTACGCCTGGTCGGTGGTGATCGTCTCGGCCGGGCTGTCGGGGCTCGCGCAGGCGGTCTACCTCGCTTCCGACACCGTCACCGCGGGTGGGGAGCTGGCCGTGAGCGCCGCGCTGCGGTTCGGGGTCGGGGCGTGGCCCGCGATCGCGGCCGCCGTCGTCGCGCACCTGCTCTACCTCCTCGCCGAGAACGACACCGACGAGCAGCCTGAGCACGACCGGCAGGCGCCGGATGGCGCGGCCGGATGCCGTGTCCGGGCGACGATCACCGTCCCGCCGTCCGGCCGGACACCGGCGGGACAGCCCGACGAGGTGGGACACGGTCCGGCCGTCCCGCCCGCCATGGACGGGCCGGTGATCCCGGGCCCGCCGCGTCCGGTGTCCCACCCCGCCCCGCGCCCCGCCGTCCGGCCGGACGGCTCCGGCCCCGGTGGGACGGGCGGGTCGGGTGCGGGCGCGCAGGAGCGCGCCCGCACCACCGCCCAGACCCACCGCCAGCGCCACGGAGCCCTCCCGACGGTGCGCGAGCTGCAGGACCTGGCTGACGTCGGCCGGGGCACTGCTGCCCGAGCACTCCAGCAGCTCCGCGACACCCCACCGCAGGCCGCGAGCGGCCTGCACCTCGTCCCCGACGAGCCCCAGAACAGGACCACCCGATGAGCGCCAGCAGCGAGAAGACCACCGCGACCGAGCAGAACGCCAGAACCGAGAGCGACTACCCCGAACAGAGCAACAAGAGCCCAAGATCAAAAGCAGCACACCGATGCATCACGATCCGAGGGGGCTGGCCGGCCTCCGGCCGGCCACGCCGGACCCCGTGCGCTGTCGATCTCGACGGGACTCGCCGCAAGGTCGTGTCGAGGTGGTCGGGGTGCTGAGCATCGCGTCGGGCTACAGCCCGGAGTACCTGTTGAAGGAGGTCGCGGCCGGGCGGGAGAACTACTACACAGGCGCGGTCGCCGAGGGGGAGCCGCCGGGGCGTTGGTGGGGTGCCGGGGCGGAGAAGCTGGGGCTGCGCGGCCTGGTCGAGGCCCAGGACATGCGTGCGGTCTACGAGCGGTTCCTCGACCCGCGGGACGAGGGGTTCCACGACCCGTCCCGGTGGGACGAGGTCGGGACGCTGGGGCACACGGGACGCCGGTACCTGTCCGAGGACGAGATCTACGCCGCCGCGCTGGAACGCGAGCCGGACGCTTCGGCGGAACGCCGGGCCGAGCTGCGTACCGAGGCGGGGAAGTCGGCCCGGCACAACGTCGCGTTCCTCGACGTCACGTTCTCCGTGCAGAAGTCGGTGACGCTGCTGCACACCGCGTTCGAGGCCCGCGAGGTCGCCGCCCGCAAGGCCGGCGACGAGCAGACCGCGGCGGCGTGGGGCGAGTTCCGCCAGGCCGTGGAGGACGCGATCTGGGCGGGTAACAACGCTGCCCTGGCCTACCTGCAGGACAAGGCCGGCTACTCCCGCGTCGGGCACCACGGCGGCGCCGCGGGCAGGTGGGTCGACGCGCACAACTTCGTCGTCGCGTCGTTCTTCCAGCACGACTCCCGCGACCGGGACCCGCAGCTACACATCCACGACACGATCCTCAACCGCGTCGAGGGCCCCGACGGCGTCTGGCGCACCCTCGACGGGCGCAGCCTCTACCGGTGGCGCCCGGCCGCCGCCGCGGTCGCGGAGCGGACGTGCGAGGAGCGGATCACCCACTCGCTCGGGATGCTGCTCGCGACCCGCCCGGACGGGAAGTCCCGCGAGGTCGTCGGCATCGCCGAGGAGACGATGGCACTGTTCTCCCAGCGCCGCCGCGCGGTCACCGCCAAGACCGGCGAGCTGTTCGCCCTGTTCGAGCAGCGCTACGGGCGCGCCCCGAACTCCGCCGAGCGGGACCGGATCTCCCGGCAGGCCACGTTCGCCACGAGGGCGTCGAAGTCGCACGACGGGGAGACCCGCGAGGAGTTCCTCGACCGGATCAACGACCGGATGCGCGCCGACATCGACGGCGGCCTGGCCGCGGTCGCCGACGCCGTCCTGGCCGCCCGCCCCGGGGACGTAGCGCCGCAGGCGTTCAACCCGCAGGTGGTCATCGAACTCGCGCTGGCCGACGTCGCCTCCCGCAAGGCGGGCTGGACCCGCGCGGACCTCACCCGCGCGGTCAACGCAGCCCTGCCCGACTACCTCGGGATCCCCGACGGAACCGACGTCGCGGCGCTGCTCGACCAGCTCACCGACGAGGCCATCCTGTACGCGGTCGCGATGGATGCCGAACGCCCCGGGGAGTCGCTGCTGCCGCCCGACCTGCTGCTCGCCAACGGCGAGTCCGCCATGCGCGCCCCGGGCGGGCGGATCTACTCCACCCCCGACCAGGTCCGCTCCGAACGCATCCTGCTCGCCGCCGTCACCGCCCGCGACGGCGCCGCGCTCACCGAGCAGGCCACGGCCGCGTTCCTGACCCGCCTCGACGACGAGGGCGTCCGCCTCGGGGCCGACCAGGCCGCCGCGGTCCGCGGGGTCCTCACCTCCGGTGCCCGGGTCGAGACCCTCGTCGGGCCGGCCGGGACCGGCAAGTCCTTCGTCGTCGGCACCGTCGCCCGCGCCTGGACCGACCCCGCCGGTACACCGGACGAGCCCGGTCGACGGGTGTTCGGGCTGGCGACCAGCCAGGTCGCCACCGACGTCCTCACCGGAGAAGGGCTGACCGCGCGCAACGTCACCCGGTGGCTGGTGACGCAGGACCGGCTCGCCGCCGCGCCCGCCGAGCGCCGCACCGTCGACGGCGACGAGGAGTGGCGGCTGCGCGCCGGGGACCTGGTCGTCGTCGACGAGTCCGCGATGACCGACACCGCGGCCCTGGCCGCGATCCACGGCCACACCGCGGCGGCCGGGGCGAAGCTGCTGCTGGTCGGGGACCACAAGCAGCTCGCCGCCGTCGGCGCTGGCGGCGGCATGGACATGCTCGCCGCGGCCGGGTCGCGCTACGAGCTCACCGACGCCCGTCGCTTCACCGACGGCTGGGAACGTGCCGCGTCCCTGCGGCTGCGGGCCGGGGACGAGACGGTCCTACGTGAGTACCACCAGCACGGCCGCCTGATCGACTCCGGCACCCGGGACGACGCCGAGGCGTCCGCCGCGCGGGGATGGCTGGCGGACACCCTCGACGGCCGCCGCTCGCTGCTGCTGGTCGACACCAACGACCAGGCCGCCCGGCTGTCCGCGCAGCTGCGGACCGAGCTGGTCCGCCTCGGGCAGGTGGAGGAGCACGGGGTCCCGCTCGGGATGCAGGGCACCTTCGCCGGGGTGGGGGATCTGGTGCAGGCCCGCCGCAACGGCTGGAACCTGGTCGGCGTCGAGGGCAACCGGCGCGGCCCGATCAACCGCGAGACCTACCGCGTCACTGCCGTCCGCGACGACGGCGCCCTGGAGGTGACCACCGACCCGGTCGGTGACGGAGGGGAGCGGCTGGTCCTGCCCGCGGACTACGTCGCCGAGCACCTCGCGCTCGGCTACGCCTCCACCGTGCACGCCGCGCAGGGCGCCACCGTCGACACCACCCACACCGTCGCCACTCCGAACACCGCCGCCGCCGCGCTGTACGTCGGGATGTCCCGCGGCCGCAGCTCCAACACCGCGCACGTCGCCACCCGCACCGGACCGCAGGACGCGGCCCAGGGCACCACCCACGAACACGGCCTGCACCGCGACCCGGTCGCCACCCTCGCCGGGATCCTCGACACGAGCGAGCAGGCCGTCGAGCGTTCCTCGCTCACCTTCGCCGCCGATTCCGTGGCCGAAGCCCTCAGCACCCGCACCGCGGCCGACCTGCTCTCCGAGGGGGCCCAGCTCGCCGCGACCGAGCGCACCAACGCCGCCCTCGACCGGCTCGTCGACGCCGGTGCGCTGACCGTCGAGCAGCGCACCCGGATCGCCGCCGAGGACGGCACCGGCGCGCTGACCCGCATCCTGCGCCGCGCGGAACTCGCTGGGCACGACCCCGACACCGTCCTGGGCGACGCCGTCGAACGCGGCCCGCTCACCGGCGCCCGCACCGTGTCCAACGTCCTCTACTCCCGCATCCGCGACGGCCACCGCTTCGACCCCGTCGGACAGAGCTGGACCGACTGGACCCCGCGGGTCGAGGACAAGGAGTGGGACGCCTACCTGAGCGCGCTGGCCGAGGCCGCCGACGACCGCGCCCACACCCTCGGCGCCGAGCTGGCCGACGCCCCGCAGCCCTGGGCGGTCGCCGCGTTCGGAGAGGTCCCCGACGACGGTCCCGCCCGCGCCGCGTGGGTCGACACGGTCGGGCGGGTCGCTGCCTACCGCGAGGCCCGCGGTCACGACGACCCCGACGACGCCCTCGGACCGGCCCCGCAGCCCGGGCAGGTCGAGCAGTTCGCCGCCTACCGCGCGGCGTGGCGCGACCTCGGACGGCCCGAGATCGACCGCGAGCACCTGGAGCTGTCCAACGGTCAACTCCGGATGCGGGTCCGCGCCTACGACCGCGAGTTGGCCGCCGCGCCTCGCTACGTCGCCAACGAGCTCGCCGCCACCCACCAGGCCGCGACCCGCTACCAGCAGGACGCCGCCCTGCGCCGCGCCGAAGCCGCCGCGGCGACCGACCCGGCCGAGCAGCAGCGCCTCACCGAGGAGGCCGCCCAGGCCGCGGCGCTCGCCGCGGTCCTGGCACAGCGCGCGACCGAGCTGGCCGAGGTCGACGACGCCCGTAGCCGCTGGCTCGCCCACACGGCAGAGACCCGCGCGCAGGCCGAACTGTCCAAGGCCGAGCTGTCCGCCCGCGACGCCGACGACGACCCCGACGACCGGGTCACCGCCGCCGAGTGGAAGGCCGCCCACGACGCCGCCGTCGCCGACGACGACCGGCACCGCGAGATCACCGCGGACGACGTCGCCGACCACCTCGACGACGCCCGACCCGACGAGGACCGGGATGTGGCCGAGTCGCGGCGGGAGGACGTGCGCGAGGCCCCGCCGGTCCAGACCGGGGAGGACGTCGTGCGGGTCCCGGAGGCCGAGCAGACCGAGCAGTCGGTCCAGCACGCCCGCCGGATGCTCGACGAGATCGCCTACCGCGACGCCGTCGACGAACCCGAGAACGAGCGCGCCGCACAGCTCACCCGCTGGCACACCGATGACACGAGCGCCGATCGCGAGTCGGACCACGCGATCTGGGACGACGAGACGTCACCCTGATCGAGGCGTTCCGCACCCCAGATGCCGTCGGTCGGGGCCCACCTCGCGGGCTCCGACCGCGGGTCCACGCCCGAGCCCCACGTCGCGCGGTCGGATCGATACCGGGTTGACGTGGGCGGGACAGTCGACCCGTGGCGGATCCGTTGTCGTCAGAGCTGCTCGGCTACGACTCGGGCGCCCGCGTGCTGCTCGTCAACGCCGACGACTTCGGCATGCGCCCGTCCGTCGATCTCGGGATCCTCGACGCACTCGATCACGGGATCGTCCGCTCCACCAGCGCGATGACGGTGTGTCCGGGCAGCAGGTCGGCGTTGGAGGCGTTGAGCCGCCGTCCCGGGACAGCCGTCGGTGTCCATCTGAGCCTGGTACGTGACCGTCCCGCCGACGACTGGAGGCCGAACGCCGGCGTCGACCGGGTCCGGTTCTCGTCGACGACAAGGGACGCCTGTTCCTGCAGTCCCGACGGGCCGAGCTGCTCCGCACCGCCCGGATAGACGAGGTGGAGATCGAGTTCCGAGCCCAGATCGCGGCGGTGCGGCGGACCGGGATCAGCCCGACCCACCTAGACTTCCACAGCCTCGCCGACGGCGGGCGGGCCGACGTCTTCAACGTTGCTGCCGGTCTCGCCGCCGAGCACGGCTGCGCACTGCGGGTGTGGCTCGAACCGAACCGAACCTGCGCACGGGCCGCCGGCCTGCCGGTGGTGGACCATCCGTTCCTGGACAGCTTCACACTCGCCCCGACCGCCAGGGCCGAGCACTACGAACGTCTCCTACGCGATCTCCCCGCAGGCCTGACGGAGTGGGCGGTGCACCCGGCGTCCGACGACGACGTCGCTGAGGGCGACGAGCACGACCGGCGAGTCCGGGGCGGCGACCACAGCTGGCTGACCTCGTCCCGGGCGCGCACCGTCATCGCCGAAGAGCGCATCGACCTCGTCGGCTACGACGCCGTCCAGGCGGTCTGGCAGGACCGGCACCGGGCTCTCCCGCGTTCGTGAGCGACCCCGGCGCGAGCTGCACGATCACCTGTCGAACACGATGCCGGGATCGCAGTTCATGACGATCTCGCAGTCGCAGTAGCCCCCCAGCTCCCGAAGTCCTGGGAGGAAGAAGTCCGGAGCGATCCCGTTGCGCTCGGCCCACTGCTCGGCGTGGCGGGTGTCGTGGAAGCAGCCCTGCTCGACGACGAGTTCGTCGGTCGCGTCGACGAGGTCGGACAGCTGTTCCTCGGTGAGGGCGCAGTGGGCGATCCGGGCGTCGCGCTCGCTGCGCTTGTACTGATCACGCAGTTCGCGACGGCGAGCCTTGTCCACGACGGCCTCCCGGAACGGATGGGGTCACCCCGTACAAGTGTCGACCGGACCGCTGGGAACAGCGAGTACCCGTCACGGTGACGTTGTGGGCTGCGAGTCGGCTCTGGACCGGGATGGGGCCGAACAGCTGTCCGCAGCGCGTTCACCGTTCGCGATCGGCGCCGCGTCGGAACGGCCCTGATCGGTGTCGGCCGGCGGAGCCGCAAACTGTCGGTGCCCGCTGTCATCCTCGGTTCGGCAGGTCCACGACCGCCGGCGTCGAGGAGCGCAGATGACGACGAACGAGACCACGAGGAGTCCGCAGAGGCGGGCGTGGCTGGACGTGCCGTTCAGCGAGAAGGACCAGGCCAAGGCGCACGGCGCCCGCTGGGACCCGGCCGCGAAGCGCTGGTACGACCCCCGGCCGCCCACCGGCGGGCTCCAGCCCTGGGCGGCGCTGCCCGACGTCCCGGACCTGTTGCCGGGGGAGGATCGGTCGTTCGGGTCCGGGTTGTTCGTCGACATGATCCCGCGGACCTGCTGGTTCACCAACGTCCGGACCTGCGTCTCCCCGCAGGACTGGGAGCGACTGCGCCGGATGATCCTCGGCCGCGCCGGGCACCGCTGCGAGGCGTGCGGCACGACCGAGGACCGCGCCGCGCGCCGGTGGCTGGAGGCGCACGAGCGCTGGAGCTACGACAACCGCACCGCCACCCAGACCCTGCGCCGGCTGATCTGCCTGTGCTCGCCGTGCCACCTGACCACTCACCTCGGGCACGCCAACGTCACCGGCCGCGCCGACGAGGCCTTGACCCACCTGCGCCGAGTCACTGGCATGACCGACCAGCAAGTGTCCCGCCACGTCGATGAGGCCGGTCGGCTCTGGACCGAGCGTTCCGCGCGAACCTGGCACCTGAACCTGCGGATGCTCACCGACGCCAGCGTCACGCTGCGCCGCCCCGAAACACCGGCACAGCGATCCGACACCGCGTACCGCGTTCTCCACGCCCGTCGCGCCGATGACCGAGTAGGACGGCGATCATGAGCATGTACGCCTTCCACCTTGAGGGGTGGGAAGACCTCAGCACCTGGGGCCGCGACGAGGACGTCTACTACGCCCAGCTGATCCGCAACGACGCGTCTGACGACGAGGGCCCTCAGATCTGGATCAGCCCACCGCAGTACGTCATCCACGACATCACCGAGCTGGTGCGCATCGTCGCCAGCTCGGTCGGCGAACCGGCCGAACTCATCGACGAAGCGATGGGTCGAGGCCTGGCGCTCACACGAGGCGAGCGCATTCCGCCGGTGGCCCGACGCCAGCGGTAGCGATTAGAGAATGCGCTGCCCCACCGGGGAGAGGTCGAGTGCCCTCACACCTATTGATCTGCTATATCCTGCGCCTCGCCAGTCTGGAACTGCGAGCTGTCGATATCGCTTTTCTGTCGGTACTTGATGGCCAACATGGCCAGGAGAACTCGTTCCGGCATCCGTCGATGCCGACCGCGAGACACTCGCACTCGGGGGCGCCAACCTCTACTCCAGCCTCTTTGGCACGCGAAGCGGGCGGTGATTGAGTACAGCCTCGGCACCAGGGCGATCCACGTCGAATTCGGTCAACGAGAGTTGATGGACGAGCGCCGCCTCGCGAGTGCTATTGATACGACGCGTTGTCTCCGTTGGTGGTGCTCTCTCTGGGCGCGTCCAGGGCGCTCTGAGCGGCGGCATGGCGTGCACCGAGTATATGTGACCGCATCGCAGCTTCCGTGAGGACGGGATCGCGTCGCTCGAACGCGACCAGGATGTCGTGATGACCTGCGGTGCTGCGGCGCAAGTCGGCATCCGAGTAGTGGTGGAACGCCTGGGTGACCAGTGGGGTCGACGACACGGACACGAGCAAGGCGCGAAGACGAGCACTGCCGGCTGCGTCGAGAACAGCGCGGTGGAACTCGCCGTTCGCGGCTACCGCCCGATCCAGTGCCGACTCAGCCGCGTCCGATCCCTCGCGGCCCTCGGCGCGTAGCCGGGACAGCTGCTCGCTGGCCGTAGTGAATGCGCGGTCGTGCTCGCGCAGGGCGGATACGACCTTCGACGACGGGCGAACCGCCGCAAGTCGGGCGCCCTCTCCCTCGAGCAAGGCTCGCAGCCTGTA
This sequence comes from Pseudonocardia sp. TMWB2A, assembly GCF_017312135.1. Classification (NCBI taxonomy): domain Bacteria; kingdom Bacillati; phylum Actinomycetota; class Actinomycetes; order Pseudonocardiales; family Pseudonocardiaceae; genus Pseudonocardia; species Pseudonocardia sp. TMWB2A. The sequence continues at coordinate 2,320,519 of NZ_QKQY01000002.1, read as the reverse complement.
CACCTCGTCGACATCGCGGACGGTCCACGCGCTGACGCGAGCTCCGCGGTTGTGGACAATCTCCACGACACCCTCTGCCGCTAGTGCGTAGAGCGCTTCGCGCACGGGCGTCCTGCTGACGCCGAGAACCTCCGCCAACTGTGTTTCGCGTATCCACTCGCCCGGCGGTAGCGAACCGCCTGCGATCTCGTCGCGGATCCAATCGTAGGCCGTCGAGCGTGCCCCCCGGGCCGGGTGCCTGGTACCTGTGCTAGGCACGAGATCTCCGATCCTCCGGCAACGGTTGTCTGACAGCTACCGAGTGTAGGAGACCATGCGTCGATCAGAAATGATCGACAGATCTGGTGGCCTCGTTCCCGTGTCCGCAGCGAGAGCACTCGAACAAGGAGCCAGAGGGCCGCTGACACGTCGTCTTGGCGGCCCTCTGGCTCGTGCGGTGCTGCGTCAGTGGCGCAGGCCGATCTTCTTCATGGCGGGGATGACCTCCTCGCCGAACTGCTTGACCTCCTTGGCATAGTCCAGGAAGCCGAAGATCGCCCCGGTCATGCCAGCCTCCTGGTACTCCGCCAGCTGCTCCGCGACCTGCTCCGGCGTCCCGACGATGTTCGGTCCACCCCAGCTGGCGATGAAGCGCTCCTGCATCTCACGGATCTGGGTCGCGAACGACTGGCTCTCGATACCCAGGGTGTCCATGATGATTTGCGCGCCCGGCCAGTCACCGTTGTCGATGATCTCCTTCTGAGCGGCCCTGGCCTCCTTCTCGGTCTCCCTGCAGATGACCAGGGCGTAGGTCCAGACGTCGACGTCGCGCTCGTACTGGTCCTGTTTACCAAGGTGAGAACACCCGTGCCGGGACAGTTCGCGGTTGTGCGCGGGCGACGGATACGTCCTCTGGGTCACGGTCTCGAACGACGAGGCCGCTGCGGGGGAGCCCTCCCGCAGCGGCCTCTATCGAGGGATCAGCGTGGCTCAGCCGTTCGCCATCTGATCCAAGAACTCCTGCGGGATCGACTCGGCCATCTTCTCGTACCCGGCCTGGTTCGGGTGCAGGTTGTCCAGCGCGTCGAACTGCAGCGCGATCCAGTCCGGGACCAGCGGATCCCGGATGGCGGCGTCGTAGTCGATGACGCCGTCGAAGTATCGGCTGCCCTCGCCGCGCAGCCACTCGTTGACCTTGTTGCGCTCGGCGACTGCCTGCGGCAGCGAGTACTGGCCATAGGGCGTCGGGCGGAGCAGGTTGCCCGCCGGCGTGAGAGTGCCGATGTAGAACGGGACGCCCTTGGCGTGCGCCCGTGCGGCGAGCTCCTTGTAGGCGGGGATGAGCTGGTCGGCCGTGGCGGTGCCCAGCCCGTCCTGGAAGATCGCGCCGCCGATGTCGTTGATGCCCTGGAGGAAGATCACGCCGCCGATGTTCGGCTGTTCGAGAACTTCCTTGTCGAAACGGTCCAGCGCGGACGGCCCGAAGCCCTGGCTGAGCACCCGACCCCCGCTGATGGCCTGGTTGGTGATCGACAAGTTGGCTGTGTCCGGGTTCTCCTGAACGCGGCGTGCGAGCGCGTCGGGATAGCGGCCGTCGGTATTGCCGTCGGAGAGAAAGCCATCAGTGATCGAGTCGCCGAACGCGACAATCGTCTTGTCGCCCTCCTCGCCCTCGACCTGGATGCCCGTGGCGTAGTAGACCGCGGTCGTCAGGGACGAGGTGAAGCGGTTCGGCACGATACCGTTCTCCGTGAAGTTGGCGTCGTCGGTCTGCGCCGTCTTGTCTCCCGGTGTGGTGAAGAAGGTCTGCATCGAGTTTCCGTGGACGGTCGCCGGTCCCTGGCCTGCCGGGACGAACATGCTGACGACGACGTGATCGAGCGCCTCTGTCTCCAGCGGAATGGGGTCGCTGAGGACGTCCCCTCCCTCCGGGATGGTGACCGAGTCGCTGCCGTCGAACGTGACCGGCACGGGCGCGCCTTCGACGTCGGCGCCGCTGTCGCCAGCGCGCTTGCCGACGGTGACCGTCGGGAACGTGACGTCCTGGTTGCCGAACTGGTTGGACAGGCGGATCCGCACGGCATCGCCGCCCTGGTGCAGATACATGACCTGTCGAACGGTCTCGTCGTTGAACGCCGTGATCGGAGGGGTGATCTGCTTCAGCAGCTCAGCCTGATTGGTGCCGCTGACCGTTTCGGCGCCGAACTTCCCCAACGTCGATGAGCCCTGCGGTGAGGCCGACCATGCCGTGACCCAGTCGCCGTCGCCACCGCTGCCGTGGCCGCCGGACTCCGAACCGAATCCGTTGGGCCCTGCCATGGCCAGCGGTGCGGCGAGCAGCGCTACGGCCGTAGTCGCGGCCGCGATGGTCCCCGCTCGTGCGCGACGGGTGCGCCACGCTCGTTCCAGTTTTCTCCGCACGTGCGGTCCTCCTTGACCTGCTGAACTCATGTGCCCGGAGTCGCCGATCCCGCCGCAGGCAGATTGCGGCGGACGTTCGATGTCCACCCGGGAGCTGCACACGATTTCGGCATCGTGTGCTGCCGACGGAACGAGTCGTTCGGAGTCGACGTGACGGTTCGAAGCAAATATTGTCGACCTCGACAATATTTGTCTTAGGGGACAATGACGGCTGTATTGTCCGTCAAGACAAAGTTGCTTCCCGGCCGGGTGAAGACACTTGTCTTGATTCGATGTCCAGGTCAGCGGAAATGACTACTCCTTCGGGTAGGGCGGTCCCTTGTACCTCGATGGAGCATGTTTTCGTGGGCGAGCAGGTCTTACGGTCGACGGCCACGGACGTCGACGAGCATCGTGGCGACGGCCAGACTCGATTTCGTTTGGCTCGTATCGTGGTCGACGACGTGTCAGATCTCGAAAACGCCGCTGCCGTCGTCGTTCGAGCGTTCGCGCATGCGTCGGTCGAACTGGCGGCCAGTGTCCCGGCCGAGCGTTTCACGCTTCGGCTCACGCATCCCGGCCCCTGGTCCGAGTCGGTCGCAGATCTGCTGACTGCTCTTGCAGATCTCCCGATCCGTCGTGCTGTGGTTCTCGACGATCTTGTCACCGGGGACGCTGTCCCCCGCAGGGTCAAGGAGGTTGACGACGTGATCGACCGTACGAACCAGCGACAGCGGGCGACTCGGATCGCAGATCTGTGGCCGGCCTACGTAATCGATCGGCTCCGCGAATCTGCGGCCGAGCATCCGTATCTGTTGCGCGGGCCCGTCGATGCCTTGTACCAGCTGGACGCGGTCGGGCGCTCCGAATACGTCCGCTCGCTCTCGGCCTATTTCGACCATTCCGGGGACATCGGTGCTGCGGCGACATCCATGTTCATGCACCCGAATACGTTGCGCTATCGTCTCCGTCGGATGCAGGAACTGACGTCGCTGGACCTGTCCGATCCGATGGCTCGGCTCGTGGCAGAGATGCAGCTGCGCATCCGCGGCGGATACCTTGACCCTGCGGGGTCCTAGCGCATCCGTTGACGGCTGGCGGCGATCTGGACCGCGTCGACTCGGTTCCGTGCTCCGAGTTTCGCGTAGATGTTCTTGAGATGATACTTGACCGTGTCCGTGGTGACGAAACTCGCGCGGGCGATCTCGTCGTTCGTCATAGAGTGACTCAGCATCGATACGATCTGCTCCTCCCGCGGAGTCAGCGGTTCGTGCGGCGCCGAGGGAGCGCGGAGACGCTCGGAGGACGGCGGTAACGCGTCGTCCGAGTCGGGTACGAGCCGCTCAAGTAGTGAACGGCGGTCGGCCGCTGCGCCCGTCGGAGGGGCCGTGTCGAGCGCGGCGCGATGGTCGTCGAGAAGCTCTAAGAGCAGGTCGCCCTCGTCGAGCAGGCCCTGGACGCACCAGCCCGGGCCGGCCAGATCGAGGGCCACGGCGAGACGTCGCTGGGCCAGTCGTCGCTCGCCGGACGCATTGTGCGCAAGAGCGGTCAGGACCAGCAGTTTGATCTGCCGTAGTACACGGCCCTGCCGGACAGCAACTGTCATCTCCTCAGCGAGTAGGCCCAACGCTTCGGTCGTGCGTCCGGTGTGGACGAGCAGCCGAGCGGCTGAGATGTGCTCGTCCTCCGTCTCCTCCGAGCATCGGACGATGGGGCCTGTGCCACCCATGGCTGGGGCGCCCAGTACGAGCGCGGCGCGTTCGTAACAGCCGCCGATCAGGTCCATTCGGGCCTGCTCGATCGCCAGCAGCCGGGCCGCACGCGGCCATTGGTGGGCGTGGGCAAGGCCCTGACCGCGTTCGAGGACCACAGTTGCCGCGTCCGGCTCACCTCGCAGAGCATGAGTACGCGCAACCGCGCGATGGGCCAGCACGAGGTAGTCGTGGATGGCGCCAACTTCGATGAGTTCGCGAGACCGCTCGAACTCGAGCAGTACGCGATCCAACTCGCCCGCTTCATAGAGCCCTGCGATGTGTCCGCACACCAGGCAGGCCTCGGACAGTGATCCGTCCGACGGCTGGATCGCCGCTTGCCTCGCCTCGGCCCAGAGATCGAGTGCGTCGGTCGCGCGCCCCTGCGACAAACGCACCAGTGCGGTCTTGCCGACCGAGTACGCGAGCGCGAACGGCGAGCCGGCCCGCCGGTTGAGCGTGCGACCGAGCGCGAGGACGTCGACCGCACCCTGAAGGTCTCCCTCGGCGAGCAGGCGGTAGCCGCGGCCGTTGCAGACGACGCCGAGCTCGAACGTGCGGAACCGGGTTGCGGCCTGCTCCCGACCGGGATCGATCCCGCCCCAGCAGCGCTCAGCCTCGACCACGCGGTCCGACAGCACCTCGAACACACCCTGCGCTACGGACGGGTCCGCGGACGTGTCCCCGCCGGCGGGCTCCCACAGGGCTAGGAGCTCGTCGCGCTTGCGGTGGCGGGACAGGAAGGCCAGGGCCCAGAGGATCTTGACGACGACGTCCGGGCGGCGGCGCAGCACATCGGCCTCGAAGACGGCCAGCCAGCGCTCGACGGTGATCATATGGCCACTCGGTACCAGCTCGTCGAGCCACCGGTCGAAGACGTCCGCGGCGGCGTCCTGCTCGCCGGCCTCGATGCGGTGTCGCAGTGCCTCCTCCCACAGCTGCTGGTCGGTGAACCAGGCCGCCGCTCGTCGATGCAGCTCTGTCGCGCGGGACGGGGCGACGCGGATCAGGTGCGACCGCAGGAAGGATGAGAAGATCGCGTGATAGGTCATCCAACCGGCGTCCGACGACAGTCGGCGGACGAACAGCCCGCGCTGCTCCAGTGCCCGGAGCATGTCCGCCGAGTCGGTACGACCGAGCAGCTCGTCGCACAGGTCCGGGCGCATCTTGTCGAGCACCGAGGTGGCCAGCAAGAAGTCGTGTATGTGCGGCTCCTGGTAGCCAAGGACGTGCTCGGCCAGGTACTCGGTCAGGTAGTCGCGGCTCGGCACGTCGGCCGTCCCCAACCGAGGCAACAGCTCGCCCGATCCATAGGCCAGCCGGTACAGCTGCAGGGCGGCCGGCCACCCTTCGGTGGCATCGACGATCGCGCGCAACTCAGCCCCCCCGGGCCGTGGCCCGACGGACTGGTCGAAGAACTCCCGCGTCTCCACCGCGTCGAACCGCAGGGCCGACGCGTCGACCAGCACCACCTCACCGGACAACAGCAGCCGCGACGAGAACACCGGCGGCAGGAAGCGGGTGCCGACGAACCAGCGGAGACCCGGCACGGGGCGGTTCGTGAGGTCAGCGAGCAGATTGAGGGCCGCTGTGTTGTGCACGAAGTGCAGGTCGTCGATGAACACCGCGGCCGTCCGCCCCGCAGCGGCGAAACCGGCAGCCAAATCGGCGGCGACACCAGTGCCACTGGACAACGATTCGCGGACTGCGCCGCCATTCAGCACGTCGGCGACCTGGGACAGATGCTCGTGCAGGCGCGCGGCGTCGTTATCGGTCCCATCGAGGGTGAGCCAAGCGGTCTCCGCCCCACGCGCGCGACATGCAGACTCCGCCTGAACCATGACCGAGGTCTTTCCGTGCCCGGCGGGAGCGTGCAGCACCACGAGCCGGGGTTCGTGCGGAGGCGCGACGATCCTGCCGAGCAGTCCGTGGCGCGGGATGGCGTTCCAGTGGCCCTTCGGGACGGCGTGCTTGTGCCCCCCGGTACGCGAACCGGTCGAGCTCACGATCACCACCTCGTCATCGTCGACTCCAAGAGTAGAACACTCTGTTCGTCCCACTCGGGTGCACCGCAACGATCAGGATCCGCTCGTGCTGATCGAAGCTGATCACCGGCCCAACTACCCGTTCGGGTGGGTCAAGTCCGGGGTGCGCGTGCGAACGTGGCTGTCGTCACAGATCGGCAGCCCGGGTGGGCCGGTTCGGAGGACGTCAATGACGACGGCAGGAGCGGCAATGTCGCCGACCATCCCGACGGGCCCTCTGCCGCGCCGCAACGCCGCACGTTTCCGTGCACCTGAGTACGTGCGCAACGTGATCAACCGGCGCCGCCTGCTGGACGAGTTGGAGGCCGCCGGCGCCAGGCAGCTGACCGTGATCCATGCCCCGGCGGGCTACGGCAAGACCACATTGGCGGTGCAATGGCTTGACGCTTTGCGGACAGGCGGGGCGTCGGTGGCATGGCTCGGGCTGCATCGTGACGACAACGACCCACACTGGTTCCTGTCGCATCTGCTGGAGGCCGTGCGGCGGGCTCTACCGGAGATGACGGATGGGATCGACGACCTGGTCGAGCTGATCGAGCAGAACGCCGAGGACATGCAGAGTTTCACCCTGTCGGCCTTGTTAGAGCTCGTCGCCGCCAGTGGTGAGGCCCTGGTGCTGGCGCTCGATGACTGGCATCTCGTCGACGACGAAGCCGTGCGACGCGCACTTGTCCAGGTGCTGGACTTCGCTCCGCCGAACCTCTCGGTGGTGCTGACCAGCCGCCGTCGCCCGAAGCTGCCGTTGAGCCGGTTGAGGGTCAGGGGTGCCCTTACCGAGATCGACGCCGACGTCCTGCGTTTCGATCTGGCCGAGTGTCGCGAGTTCCTAGTGGAACTCAACGGCCTGTGCTTGGAGGGTGCGGACGTCGAGCGGTTGTCGATCGGAACCGACGGCTGGGTCGCAGCGTTGCAGCTCGCATCGCTGTCCCTGCGCGACAGTGCCGACCCGGCCGGCCTGATCAGCGGCTTCTCTGGCCGACACCATTCCGTGGGGGAGTACCTCGCGGAGAACGTGCTCGATGCTCTCCCGACGGATCTCCTGGACTTCCTGCTCGCGACGTCGGTGTGCGACCGATTGTGCGGGGACCTCGCGGGTGCGCTCGGTGAGCGCGACGACGGCCAGACGATGCTCGAGGAACTGGAGACGCGGGACCTGTTCCTCCGGCCGTTGGACACCGAGCGGGAGTGGTTCCGCTACCACCATCTCTTCGCGGACTACCTGCGTCGTCGTCTCGATCGCGATCATCCCGGGCGAGCTGCGGTCCTGCACGGCCGTGCATCGCGCTGGTTCGCGGGCAACGACCTCGTGTCCGAGGCCGTCGCCCATGCGTTGGCTGCAGGCGACGTGTGGACGGCGACCGATCTGGTCGAGCGGAACGCGATGTACCTGGTCGAGCACAGCCGCATGGTGAGCCTGCTCGGCCTTATCGGTCGGCTGCCCCCGACCGCTGCCGATGACCGACCCGGTCTTCTGATGGCGGTGGCATGGGCGAACTGCCTACTGCAGCGCACGGAGGCGGCACAGTCGTCTCTGAACCTCCTGCGTCCCCTCCTTCCCGACGGCGTCGAACATGAGGAGATGCGTAGCGAGGCCGACGTCGTACAAGCCTGCATCGACATCTACGGCGACCGCACCGACCGGGCGGAGGAACTGGTCGCCGTGAGCCTGGACCGGCATCGCAGCTACCGGCCGTGGGTGGTGGCGGTAGCTGCGAACATCCAGTCGTTCTGCGACATCCACGCCGCACGGTTCGCGCCCGCGCGGGATCGGCAGCGCTGGGCACGGCCGTTCCACGACCGCACGACCGGACCGTTCGCCGGTGTCTACGGGCGTTGCTTCTCTGGCGTCGCAGCCCTGTCGACACTCGACCTCGCCGGTGCGGAGGAACAGCTGCGCGGAGCGGTCGTACTGGCTCGCGGGTCCGCCGGTCGTCGTTCGCATGCCGCCCAGCTGGCGGGCGCCCTGCTCGGGGAACTGCACTACGTCCGCGGTGAGCTCGGCGAAGCCGAACGGCTGCTGAGCGAGAGCAGCGAGCTCGGAGCAGAGAGCGGCGTCGTCGATTTCATGATCGCCAGCTTCGTGTTGCTCGCCCGGGCCAAGGCCCATCGCGGAGCGGCCGACGAGGCGGCCGAGCTGCTGACCGAGGGGACGCAGGTTGCCGACCGCCTCGGCCTGACGCGCCTGCGTGTTGCGATCGGAGCGGAGCGGATCAGGCAGTTCCTGGCCCGAGGCCGGATCCGGGACGCGCGCCGAATCGCTCGGGAACTGCCCGACGGCTCTTCGCGGCACGGCGGGATCGGATCCAGGATCGACCAGCTCCGCACCTCTGCTCTGGCGGCGGTGCACTCGGCCGAGGGCGATCATGACCGGGCCGTCGCACTGATGGAGAATCTCGTCGAGGAGGCGACCGCACGCGGGCAGAATCGTGATGTCGCGGAGCTGTCGGTCCAACTGGCGGGGATCCAGGAGCGGGCCGCGCGCCCCATGGCAGCTGACCGCACCCTCGGCGGTGTACTGGGCTCCATCCTCGACGCCGGTGTTCCACAGATCGTCCACGACGGCGGCTCCGACATCCGGGCGATCCTGCGCCGGCTCGCCTCCCGATCCGGTGACAGCACCGGGCACGACGCTCTGCTGCCGGTCGAGCGTGTGACAGGGCTGCTCGATGTGGCCGAGCGATCGATGGACGATCCGTCCCTCGATCTCACTGGCCGTGAGGTCGAGATCCTGGGGATGCTCGACGTGGGCAGCAGCAACCAGCACATCGCGGACTCGCTGCACGTCACGGTGAACACCGTGAAGTGGTACCTCAAAAACATCTACGCGAAGCTCGGCGCCACCAACCGTACCCAGGCCGTCTCAGTCGGACGGCGGACCGGGCTGCTGGATTGACCCGGGCCGGGGCGTCGGAGCCCCGGCCCGGGGCTCACCACTCACAGCGCGGCGTAGACCGCCTGCTCATAGTCTGCGTAGAGGCCCAGCGCCCCGGGCGTGATGAACGGCAGCGAGTTGGTGTAGATCGACGCGGTGATGCCGGTAGTGCGATCGACCCAGAAGTGGGTGTTGAACAGCCCGGCCCACGCCCCGGTGCCCTGTTTGCGTCCGCCCGGCACGTCGGTGGTGTTGAGCAGAAGGCCCCAGCCCCACTTCCAGCCCGGGCCGAGGTCGAACGGGCTCCCGACTATCGCCGGGTCCGCGGACGGGATTGCATGCGGGAAATCGAGGTTCCCGATCTGGTTCGTGAACGCCTCGTCCACCGTCTCGCTCGTCAGGATGCGCTCACCGCCGAGCTCCCCGTTGCGCAGCAGCATCTGGGTGAAGCGGACGTAGTCACGCGGGGTGGAGTGCAGGCCGTGTCCGCCGGCCCACCACTGCGGGTTGTCGGGCAGGACGTTGCCTGCCGAGGCCCAGCCGCCCTCACCGGGTACGTGCACGGGGGTCTTGTTGCCCTGGTGGGCGTCGCCGAGGGCGAACATCGTGTCGTTCATACCCAGTGGGCCGGTGATGTTCTCCTTGACCACCACGTCGAGCGTCTGGCCCGCGACGGCCTCGACGACCCGGCCCAGCCAGTCGGTGTTGATGCCGTAGGTGAAGCGCTCGCCCGGGTCGTGCACCATCGGCGCGCCGAACGCGGCCATGTCACCGGGCACGACGTTCGGGGTGCCGGTGACCTGCTCGAACCGCCCGATGTTCTTGTCCCAGAACCAGTACGCCAGCCCCGAGGTGTGGGTCAGAAGGTGCTTGACGGTGGCCTTGGTCTTCGGGGCGCGCAGCTTCGGGGTGTCGCCGTCGAAGCCGTCCAAGACCTGCACGTTCGCGAACTCGGGGACGAAGTTCTCGACGGGTGCGTCGAAGTCCAGATCGCCGCGCTCGCGCTGCTGCAGCGCCGCGGTGGTCGCGACCATCTTGGTCATCGACATGATCCGGAAGTGCGTCGAGGTGGAAACGTCGCCGGACTCGCCGGCGACGCGCGGCCCGAAGCCGCCCTCGTAGATCACGCCGTCGCGGTCGGCGACGATCGCCGCGACGTGCGGGACCGAGCCACCGTCGACGCCCGCCTTCAGTACGCCGTCGATGGCGGCGCTGTTGATCGTTGTCATGCTCGACCTCCGTGGGTCGCAGGGGAGTGACCGGCGCCGGTCGGATCCGGCGGCCGGGAGGGAAACGGGCGGCGGCCACCGGACCATCGGCCCGGTGGCCGCCGCCTGCTGGGGACGGTCAGGTTCGCGCGAACGTCGGGTAGCCGTTCGCGGCCTCCTCCTCGCACTTCTGCCGGTAGGTGCCGACGCCGCCGATGTAGGACAGCATCCGGCGCGGCTTGCCGGGCACGTTCGAGCCCAGGTACCACGACGTCGTGTTCGGGACCAGCGTGGCGCTCGCGAGCTCCTCGTGGTGGGCGACCCAAGCGTCCTCGCCCTCTTCGGTCGGCTCGATGGTCGACTTCCCCTCGGCCCGCAGGTCCTTGATCGCCCCGGAGATCCACTCGGTCTGCTGCTGCAGGCAGGTGGTCATGTTGCACAGCGCCGCGGACGGCGCGAGCGGCACTGCCGTGGTGAGCAGGTTCGGGTAGCCGTGCTTGGCCAGGCCCATCGTCGTCTTGATGTCCATGCCCCACTCGTCGGCCAGCGAGCGCCCGTTGCGGCCCCGGATGTCGATCCGGGTCAGCGCGCCGGTGCCGGCGTCGAAGCCGGTGGCCAGGATCAGCACGTCGAACTCGTGGTCGGTGCCGTCGGAGAGCCGGATCCCGGTCTCAGTGATCTGGGCGATCGGGTTCTTCCGGACGTTGACCAGGTCGACGTTGTCCTGGTGATAGACCTCGAGGTAGCCGTTCTCCAGCGGCACCCGGTGGGTGCCGAACCCGTAGTCGGTCGGGACGAGGGTCTCGATCAGGTGCTCGTCGCCGTTCAGCCGTTCGATCATCTTGTTGCGGACGAACTCGGATACGGCGTCCGAGATCTCCTGCACGAAGAACATCTCGCCGAACCCGGCCAGCCACAGCTTCAGCGAGCCGTCCTGGTAGATCTCCTCGAGGATCTGCTGGCGCTGCTCCGGGGTGCAGTCGGCCCACGCGTGCTCGAAGTCGTACTCGAAGCCGGTGAACGTGTGCGGGATCGTGGACTTCAGCTCGTCGAAGCGGCTGTGGTACCAGTCCTGGTCCGCTTTCGTGTAGGTCGGGTTCTTCATCGGCAGCGCGTACTGCGGCGTCCGAGCGAACACCGTCAGGTGCCCGACCTCGGGTGCGATGGTCTGGATGATCTGGATGCCGGTCGCGCCGACCCCGACGACGCCCACGCGCTTGCCGGCTAGGTCGAGCCCCTCCGCCGGGTAGGAGGAGCTGAACACCAGCTCGCCCTTGAAGTCGTCGGTGCCCTCGATGTTCTTCAACGGCGCGGACAGCATCCCGGCGCACGAGATGAAGAACTGGGTGTCGACGACGTCACCCTGGTCGGTGTGCACGATCCAGCGACCGGTGTCCTCGTTGTAGTGCGCGGCGGTGATCCTGGTGTTGAACTGGATGTTCCTGCGCAGGTCCAGACGGTCGGTGACGTAGTGCATCCACCGTTCGATTTCCGGCTGGCCGGGGAACTTCTGGCTCCAGGCCCACTCCTTGTAGAGCTTCTCGTCGAACAGGTACTGGTAGATGTAGCCCTCGGAGTCGAAGCGGGCGCCCGGGTAGCGGTTCCACCACCAGGTGCCGCCGACGTCGCCGGCCGCGTCGAACGTCTTGACGTTCAGGCCCTGCTCGCGCAGTTGGTGGAGTTGGTAGAGCCCGGCCACGCCGGCGCCGAGGATCACCGCGTCGACGGTGTCGGTCACGGTGTCGGCCGACGGAGTCGCTGCAGTCATGGTCTGGTCCTCCTGGGTTCTCGTGACGCGCGGACGGTCAGGGGAAGGTGATCAGCGGCTTGATCACGCCGTCGGTCTTGTCCTGCATCATCTGGAAGGCGGGCTCGATCTCGTCGAAGCCGAAGCGGTGCGTGGTCATCGGGGTCGGGTCGACGCGGCCGGACCGCAGCAGCTGGAACAGCTTCTGCATGCGGTTGTTGCCGCCGGTGCACAGGCCGGTGTGGATCGACTTGTCGGCCATCCCGAGACCGAAGGCGTCCAGCGGGAGCTGCAACGGGTTCGGGTTCTCGCCGTGGTAGCCGATGTTGGACACCCGGCCGCCGGCCTTGGTGACCCGGAGGCAGGACTCGAACGTCTGGGGGAAGCCGAACGCCTCGATCGCGGCGTCGACGCCCTCGCCACCGGTGAGCTCCATGATCTGGGCGACCGGGTCGCCCTGGGTGAAGTCGACGATGTCGTCGGCGCCGAACTGACGGGCCAGAGCCTGGCGCTCCGGACGGGACTCGACGGCGATCACGCGGCCGGCGCCGAGCAGGTTCGCGCCGATCGTGGCGGACAGCCCGACCGGGCCCTGGGCGAACACGACGACCGTGTCACCGAGGGAGATCCGGGCGTGCTCGACGCCCATGAACCCGGTGGACAGCATGTCGCAGCAGTAGGCGGCCTTCTCGTCGGACAGGTCGTCCGGGATCGGCGCGAGGTTGCCCTTCGCGGCCGGGACAACGAAGTACTCGGCCATGTTGCCGTCCATCTGGGCCGTGTAGCGGTAACCACCCAGTGGGCCGCCGCACTGGCTGGTGAACCCGGACTGGCAGTAGGAGCAGCGGAAGCACGGGGTGACGGCGTTGACCGCGACCCGCTGGCCCTCGGTGAACCCGTCGACGGCCGATCCCAGCGCGTGGATCACGCCAACGGCCTCGTGCCCGAGTGTGGCCCCTGGGGCGACCGGCAGGGCGCCCTTCACGGTGTGGACGTCTGAAGTGCAGATCAGCGCGGCGGTCGTCTTGACGATCGCCTCCTCCGGCCCGGGTTCGGGGATCGGCTTGTCGACGACCGCGGTCTTCCCGACCTCTGGCATGACGAACGCGCGCATGGTGTTAGCCATTCGCTCTCAACTCCTGTGGTGAGCAGCAACAAGTCGAGATGAACGTTGGCAGCGGTGGATCGCGGCGCACCCACCCCGACGGGTGGTCGGATCGCGGCGATGCGGGTAGGCAGACGCATACGGTCAGCGGTCCAGGCGGCTGCACGCTGCGGCCCTGGCTTAGCCCTTCGCCGTGGTTTGGAGCGTTCGCACCCGCGGCCGCGTGCACCGACTATTAGTGGGCCGGATGCGCACACGCGCTCGTGAGCTGGAGGCGTGGATGTGAGCCGGCCGCACAGGTGGTCCGGTGCGTACTGAGTCCCACGGCGGATGAGACCCGCTCAGGGCCGCGCGGCCGTGAACCCCGGTGGAACGCCTACGGCGTGGCCTGACGGCCCGGTGGCTTACCACGACCGGTCTCCCGGTCAAGGGCGCTGTGCGTCGCTGCGCGACCGGACTGCGTCCGGCCCTTGACCGCGAGCCTCGCCGGCCGCGGTGGGACGCCTTGCGGCGGCGGGGAGCAAGCGCCCCGCCACCCCAAGGGGTACCCGGGCCGACAGGCCCGACCGTCGATCGGGAGGCCAGCGTGAACACCAGCCAGCACACCGCCCACCAGACCGGACATAGCGACGCGGAGCAGGCCGCGCGCGAGGGAGCCGCGGGCGCGGTCGCGATGATGGGGATGGTCCTGCGGGTCGCCGGGCCGGTCGCGGTGCGGGTCGACATGCGGTTCGCCGGGACCCCGGAGCGCCAGCTCGGGTTGTCGCTGGGGTCGGTGCTGGTCTATATGCGGTCGCACTTCGTCGCGGCCCGGATCGCGCGGCAGTGGGCCGCGGCGGCGCCGCTGGTCGCGCCGCTGCCGACCGTCCTGGCGGGGCGCAGGCGCGAGGTGATGGCCCCGACGGGGCCGTGGTCGACGGCGGTCATGGTGCGGCTCAACGGGGTCCCGAACGTCACCGGCGGGGTGATCGAGCCGCAGGCGGGCACGGAGGCGTCGCGGATGCTGCGGATGCGGGTCGGTCCACTGGTGTGGGAGGTGTGCGACGCCGAGGCCTACTCGGCGCTGCTGCGGGGGTGGAGGCTCGCCGAGCAGATGCTGTCTGTGGACAGCGACGACCTGTAGCCGCGGGCTGTGGACAACCGGGGCCCGGTCGCTGGCGCGACCGGCCCCCGGCCCGTCATCGTCGCGGGCATGAGATGGCAGGTGGGTGTCCTGCGGGACGGTGCGGAGAACATCGACTGGACCGCCGCCGGCGATGAACCGGACTGGCCGCGCGCACGCCGCCGCGCGCTGGACGAGCTGCACGCGCTGATCGCGGCCGAGGACTGCTGTCAGGAGTACAGGCTCCTGGTCGACTCGGTGCCGGCGATCGTGTTTCCCGGGATCAACGAGGACCGCAGCCTGGACGTGTCCGTTGTCGACGACGTCCTTGCAGCCGATCGCGATCGTCGGTTCTGACCCGTTCCGCCGCCCATCCTCAACCGGGCGGCCAGACGATCGATCTCCGAGCGTGTTCCGGATCGATGGTCAACATGGCCTTCTGCGCGAGCCACCAGTTCGACGGCATGTCATCGTCGCTGTTGCGTTGTCGCATCACTGCGCCCTTCCGTAGCCACTGACGGAGTGCTTCGGCCACGGCGTCGTATGGGGCGTCCTCAGGCACGGGCAAGCTGCGGATCATCAGGTCGACGCGTCGACCCGCGAAGGTGAGCCAGCGTCTCAACTGCGGGTGCTCGAAGGCGGGCGGGTACAGATTCCTACTGAGGGACGACGAGCCGAAGTCCACCTGACGCTTGCGTTGCCCGAAGCGAAAGGCAACGCCCGGGATCGTCGCGTAGAAGGTCCACACGTCGAGATCCTTCACGCCGGTCGTCTCGTCGATGGCGTGCAGCGCCCCGCCTTGAGCAAGGACGACGGCGACTCGCCGATCTCGGTACTCGGGCCGGCCGGTCGGTCGTGTGAAGTGGCGATGGTCGTCGTCGGCGATCTCAGAGAGGCGGGCGAGGTGGGAATCGGTCAACGGTGCTCGTGAGCGCGGCGATCTCACATCGGTCACGTCGGGAAGTCTGCACGACACATTGAGGAATGATGTCCAGGTGATCGACGAGTTGGGCGACCCTTGGATCTGCGAGTCTCGAATCAGCGAGGCCGCCACTCTGACCGTGTGCACAGGGCTGACGCGGGCGCAGGTGCTGGATGCGTTCAGCGCTCACCACGAGTCGGAACCGATGGGCGACGTCATCGAGGAGTTCACGACCGACCCGTGGGTGGCCGTCGCTGATCTCGGTGACGGGATCGTGCTGGCGTTCGAGGACAACGGCTGGCAGGGGGCGTACGCGCCGACGTTGCGACGTGTCTCGGTAGCGGGTCGTGTCGCCTCGGTGTACTGGAACGTCAACGCTGTGCAGACCCTGTCGTTCGCCGAGGCGGGTGCGGTGCTGTCGTCGACGACGGACTACGGATGGATTCCGATCGACGCCGGTGGACACTCCACGGTCGTCGAGGCGATCAGCGGTCTAGACTTCTCGGACTGGAGGACCCAGCGTGAGCGGGCCCTGGTCGCCGTCGCCCGGTTCACCGGGCGACACGTCCGACGGGCGGACGTGGATGCCGTGCTGGACGCCGATCGTGCCCACCGGATCCTGCCCTGGCTGGACGATCACTACCCGTCCAGCGCCGGGTCCGATGTCCGCACACGCCGAGAACTGGCCGGGTCGCTGTGCGGCCCGGGCATGGAGGCCGTGGGTTCGCTGCCCGACGACGCCCTGCGTGATCTGGCCTGGACCCTCGCGGAGGGGGTCTGCGGCGAGACCGGGCTGCTCGCCGAGGATCCGGCGGCGGGTGAGTCGATCGCCCTCCGCGCGTTGACACCGCAGGCCGAGCTTGCCGCCCGGGCCTCGACGTTGAGCACCGGTACCCACGTCACCGGCTGGGCGGTGTTGCACGACGCGAGCAATCCGGACGCTTTCAACGCAGTCCTTCAGGTGCATTCGCGTGCCCGGTTCGCACTGCCCGGGGCCGACGACGTCCTGCGCCTCGCAGCGGGTTCGGCGTGAGCACCGATCGGGCGG
The DNA here is from genome assembly GCF_017312135.1 of Pseudonocardia sp. TMWB2A. Classification (NCBI taxonomy): domain Bacteria; kingdom Bacillati; phylum Actinomycetota; class Actinomycetes; order Pseudonocardiales; family Pseudonocardiaceae; genus Pseudonocardia; species Pseudonocardia sp. TMWB2A. The sequence continues at coordinate 2,304,340 of NZ_QKQY01000002.1, read as the reverse complement.
TCGACGAACCCGCGGGCGTCGGGCAAGTGTGGCGGATCGACACCGCAGCGTGGTGGTCAGGCCACCCGATGACCCCGCGCGGGGTGGACCCGCAGGTGTTCCTGGATGAGCAACTGATCACGGAGTGGGTGCCCACGGAGCCTGCGTCGGAGTGGATGTGTCGGCGCGAGATGACGGGCCGACGTGTCTGGCTCGCGGGGAGCGAGGCCGCCGCCCGCGCAGCCGGTGTCGACCGGGCCCCGATGTGGCCGGTCGGGCAGTGGCGGGCCCCGTTCGGCGACTACTTCGCCGTGCCGGACCGTCGCCCGGCAGCGCCGCCGGACGGCTGGTGGTCGTTCCCGACGCCGGAGTTCCTCGCCGGTCTCCCGCGCACCCGCGCCGCGCTCGACACCCGGTTGCGCGCGGACAGCGCCGCGTCGGGCGGGGTCGGGAACGACCCGTTCGGGCTCGCACGGCGGACGCTGGGCTGCGGGCGGGTCACGGTCGACCTCCGTGGTCCGCTCCTGGAGGTCGTCGACTCACTCAGCGGGGTTCGACGCCGGCCCGGCCCGGCGGGCACGGTGCTCTACACAGCAGATGTCGGCGACGTCCGCTCGGAGATGCTGGTCGACGCGGACACTGGCGACTTCCGCGGCAGTCGTGACGTCCTGCTCAGGCCCGATGCGTCCGGGTGCGCGGCGGGCACGACGGTGTCGGCGACATCGGTGCGGACGACCGTCGTGGACCGTCTCGGTGGTGGCCCTGAGCCTCACGGTGCCGAACGCGCGCTCTGGCCGGGACTACCGAGTTGACCTGAAGCCGGCAGGTCACAGCAACCGGGAGTTCGCCTGAAGCGGCCTCTCCTGATCCAGGAGCCGTCGCCCGCCCGGGGGCGCGGGTCGCGCGCCGATGCACCCGTGCCGGCCGCTCGCAGACACTCACTTACGACGGAGCGTCCAACGTCGGTGGTGGAGGGCGGCGGCGACCACGATGCCCGACACCAGGCCGACAGCGGGCATGAGCAGCAGCGCCGGGGACCAGTCGTAGCTCAGGCTCAGTACAGACTCGTAGGCGCTGTCGCTGTGTCCTGATCCGTAGGACACCACCTCGTAGGACAGCGTGGGGGCCAGCACGGTGCAGAGAAGGCCGAGGAGCGCGCCGAATCCTCCGAGGACTATCGCTAGGGGACGCATCGTCCCATCGTGTCGGGCGACGTCTTCCCGGGCCAATGTGGGGCTCAGGCGCACGGTCCCTGTGGGGTCGTGGCCGGTTCGAACTGAGCTGTGCCTCCCGGCCAGCGGAACACCGCGATGTCGGGAGTGGGGAGCGACATCGCCCCTTCCAGGTACTGGTCGGGGCCGATCTCGGTCTCGGGGGTCAGAGGGTCCGTGGCCTCGGGCTGGGCGATCCACGTCCTGCCGGCGAACTGCGCGGTGCGGATTCCGCAGTGGACGTAGAGGTGGTACTCGTAGCTGACCCCGAGTCGGGCATCGGGGACGGTGCCGTAGTGCACGAGCGGCGGTTGGCCGGGGATGTGTTGGACGCTGGTCGGTACGGGGACCGGCGGCACGCTGGCGGGCGGAGTCGGCGGTGGTCCGGTCATGATCGGTGCGATTCCCTCATGCTGTGTGCACCCGGTCAGCAGAGCGACCGACACGATGAGCACGGCAACGACCCCGACAGCTCCGGAGAGTGGGCGCACGCCGCGACCGTAGCCGTCCCGAGGTCGGTCCTGACGGTTCCGTGCGAGTCGGATCGGCAGAAGGCATCGGCACGGTCGCCGAACGCGCGAACGCTGAGGCCGGACGTGTCGAACAGCGCCGGTGTGGGTCGACGCGTGTCGTGGGGGAGCAGGTGCACCTTCATTCAGTCTCTTTCAGGAAGGGACCGGAAGGTAGGGGGCGAAGGTGGTGCGGTGGGCACGACGGTGCCAGTCGGGGAGCGGGACCAGCCCGAGCAGGATGCTGTAGCCGGTCTCGCGGGCGGTGGTCCCGTCGCGGCGGGGGATGAGCAGCCGCGAGCGGCCGGGTCCGCGGAGCTCGACGATCCGACCCGTGATGGCGGCGTCGACGATGTCGCGCAGGTAGTCGACCTGGTCGCGGTGGCGGTGGAGCGTGAAGTGGTGTGACCCGATCTCGACGGCGACGAGGTTCTCCGAGTAGTCGTCCCAGCCGACGACGATGCCGTCCCCGTATCGGGGACGCAGGACGACCTCGTCGCCGTCGACGGTGACGAGGGCTCGATCGTCGTGTTCGTGCCGCACGTAGTCGATCAGCCGCCGTGTCGCTGCGGTGAAGGGATCAAGCAGGTGGTCGGGGATCCGGACCGCGGAGGGGCGGATGCCGTCGCGGGAGAGGATCGCGGCGACCTCGTCGCGGAGCTGCTGCACGTCGAGATCGATGATGCCGAGCTCGGGGTCGTGCAGTTCCGGGTCGGTGGTGTAGGCCTCGACCGACCCCCACATGGTCTCGATCGTGTCGTCGAACCGGCCGAACCCGTGGCGGGCTCCCCGGCGGTAGTGGTCCAGGAACTCATGTTGGAAGGCCGGTCCATTGATACGACCGTCGAGAAAATCTTCGGCCAACGCGACGACAGCCGCGCCGCGGGCGTCTCGCCCTTCCTGGCGACGTCCCACCGTGACCTCCCGAGTCAGCGGATCAGTCGGCCTCGAGGTGGAGTTCAGAGCCCGGAAGGTCTGAGCAGCGACGCGCGAGGACCAGCACGGCGTCGAGTAGGTGGCGTGTCGCGGAGCCGCCCGTGGTCGTTCTGAGCGCGTCGAGTTCGTGGATCAGCTGGGGCATATCGTTGCTGGTGAGGCGCAGGTCCCTCCACGGGGGTACCCGCTGCAATGTCGGTGACCTGGCCTGCCCGCACAGCTTCCGGAAGATGTCGTCATCGTCGAACACGCTGTCGACGACGGTGAGCCGGCGACGTCGTGGGCTGGTACCGGGGTTCTCGACGTGAACGAGGTTGACATCCAGGCCCACCGCGACGGCCTCCTCTTCTCGATCCGTTGGCCCGAGCTGGAGGATGGTGATCGGGCGGCTGGCGCGTCCTGATGGAACTCGATCGGGATCGGGCTTCTCCACGAGGGGAGACCGCGCAGGAGGGAAGGTATCGCGACACGCCAGGATGTCACCGACACTCCGCGAGTCTGTTGGTCGGGTCTGGTCCCCAATGCATGCTGTCGGGGTGGGTCGATGTGGCACGGGTCGTGGCACGAAATTGCGGAGCACGCTTGTGTGAGGTGAGCACGGTGAACCGCGTGACGTGCGGGGTGATGCCCGCCGAGCACCCCGAACCCGGTGAGCGACCTACTCGTAATGCGTAGGTCTGGGGTTCGACTCCCCAAGGCGGCTCCGCAGGTCAGGGGCCTTATCCGGGCCTCTGACACCCCCTCTGAATCCGGTCCGTGGCCTCCTTTGTGGCCTCCCGGTCGCTCTAGCTTCGGGGAGTGCCTCCCTCCAAGCGCCCACGCCCACGTCGGCGGGGCACCATCTCCTGGCTCCCGAGCGGCTCCGCCCGGGTCAAGGTGTACGGCGGGGTCGACCACCTCACCGGGCAGAAGATGTGGCTGCGGGAGACGGTCCCCGCCCGCGGGACGGACGCCGAGACCGCGGCCGAGGCCGAGAAGGTCCTGACCCGGCTGCTCAACCAGGTCGACGAACGCCGTAGCCCGCGCACCGAGGTCACGGTGAACCAGCTCATCGACCGCTGGCTGGACGTCATCGACGTCGAGCGGAAGACCCGCACCGGGTACGTCAGCAAGATCGAGAAGCACATCCGGCCGACGATCGGTCGCCTCCAGGTCGGCCGGGTCACGGCCGAGACTCTGGACACCCTCTACGCCCGGATGCGCCGTTGCCGGGACCACTGCGGCGGTAGGTCGTACGTCCAGCACCGGACGACGCGTGAGCACGCCTGCGACGAACATTCTCCTCGCCGGCGGTGCGAGAAGGACGTCACCGGGAACCCGAACGCGGACTGTCGGTGGTGCGACCGGGCCTGTGGAGCGCACGTGTGCGTCCCGCTCGCCGCCGGGAGCATCCGCGTCGTCCACGCGATTCTCAGCGGCGCGTTCCAACGCGCAATCCGCTGGGGCTGGATCGCCGTCAGATGCCGTCACCTACACAGCGGCGGTGGTGTTTCCACAGCGTCTGCCACGGCCCGAACTCGACCGGGACGTCGCACCAGGCCAGTCCGCACCGGAACCGGTAGATGATCCCCTCGACCACCCGACGATGGTCAGCGAACGGGCGCCCCGCCATCCCGTCCGACGAGGACAACAACGGCCCGACCCTGGCCCACTGGGCATCGGTCAGGACCGCACGACGCGACACCTGACGATCATCGCGCAGCCCCGACCGACCAGGTTAGGAGACACGCCCTCGCCGACACGGATCAACCACAGTCAGAGCAGTCCCTTCCTCTGCAAGGCGGGGTCAGGAGTGAGGTCTGCGGTCTCCATCGTCTCTGTCAAGAGTGTGTTTCCGATCGGATCGGCATCCCTCCGCGCCAAGCGTTCCACAGCTCCGCGTAGCGCCCGCCCGCGGCGACGAGCTCGTCGTGCGCCCCGTCCTCGACGATCCGGCCGCGCTCCAGGACGACGATCCGGTCGCAGGCCGCCGCCTGCGACAGCCGGTGGGCGACGACCAGACCGGTGCGCCCGCGCAGCGCGGCGTCCGCGGCACGGTCGAGCTGCTCGGAGTGGGTGGAGCCGGCCTCGGCCGTGGCCTCGTCGAGGATCGCCAGGTCGGGGTCGGCGAGCACCACCCGGGCGAGCGCGACCATCTGGACCTCGGCCGGGGTCAGCTCCCGGCCGCGGGAACCGACCTCGGTGTCCAGTCCCTCGGGCAGCTGGTCGACGAGAGCGTGGGCACCGGTGGTCTCGAGTGCGTCCCGGATGCGGTCGTCGGGGGCGTCCGGGGCGGCGAGTGTGAGGTTGTCGCGCAGCGTCCCGGAGAACACGTGCGACTCCTGGGTGATCAGCGCGGTGCGCCCGGGGCGGGTGACGGTCCCGGTCACCGGGTCGTGGATGCCGGCGACGATCCCGGCGAGCGTCGTCTTCCCGGCGCCCGACGCCCCCACCACGGCCACCCGCTCGCCCGCCCGCACCGTCAGGTCGACGCCGTCGAGCACCACCGGGGTGTCCGCGGCGTAGCGGAAACCGACCCGCTCCACCCGGACCGACCCGCCAACCGTCCCGCCCCCGGCGTGATCCGGACCCGGATCCGCGACGGTGCCGACCCCGACCATCCGGCCGAGCGAGGCGAGGACGGACTGCATCCGGTCCAGCGCCAGCAGGAAGCCGTAGACCGGCCCGAACAGGCGCAGGAACATCAGCGACGCGGCGGTGGCCGCGCCGATGGTGGACCGCCCGTCGGAGATCAGGACGAACCCGACGAGCAGGATCGCGGCCAGGCCGAGGAACTCCGCCAGGCCCAGCCGGGCGCCGAACATGTTCTGCACGGTCCGCGCACGCAGCGTGTGCCCGGAGACGACCCAGGAGGCGTCCTGCAGGCAGCGGTGCCTGCGGTCGGCGAGACCGAAGCCGAGCACGGTCGCGAACCCGCGCTGGGACTCCACGATCTGCTGGGCACGGCCGCTCATCGCGGCCCGCTCGGCCCGGTAGACCGCCGGTGCGGTGCCCAGGTACCAGCGCACCGTCATCACGTACACCGGCAGGGTGACGAGCAGCGCCGCCCCGTAGCGCCAGTCCAGGGTGGAGACCCCGGCGACGGTGACGACGATGGTGAACGCCGCCGTGGTGACGGCCGGGATGATCAGCGGCGCGGCGTCGGCGATCTCGGCGACGTCGTCGCTGGAGCGGGACACGAGGTCCCCCGTCCCGGCGCGTTCGGTCACCGCTTGGGGCAGGGACAGCCCACGCTCGACGAGCTGCTCGCGCAGCCCGGCGAGCACGGCGTGGTAGCAGCGGCCCGCCAGGGCGACCGTCGCGCCGGTCCCGATCGAGCCCGCGGCCGTCGTGACGATCATCGCCGCGGCCGTCCAGGCCAGCGTGCCGAGCGTCGCCGTTCCGGCCTGGACCCGGTCGACGAGATCGCCGACGACCAGCGGGGTGACCAGCGTCGTCGCGGTGCTCAGCACGCCGAGGACCACCACGCCGACCAGCCGCAGGCGGTACGGCCGGGCGAGCCGTCCGACCTCCCGGCGGACCGTCGCGGCGTCGGCGACGGGGAACGCCCCGCTCATCGGGAGCCCCCGTCGGCGGCGGCCCCGGCCACCCCGACCAGCTCTGACCGCAGGTCGACGACCCGGTCGCAGACACCGAGCAGCGTGGGCGACGCCGCGATCACGATCGTGATCCGGTCCCGACGCCGTTCGCGCAGGCCGCGCGCGATCCGGCCCTCGGTCACCGGGTCCACGGCGGTCGTCGGGTCGTGCAGCACCAGGACCGGCGCGTCCCGGGCGAGCGCTCGAGCCAGCGCGATCCGTTGGGCCTGTCCGCCGGACAGGCGGTTGCCCAGCTCGCCGACCTCGGCCGAGCCCTCCGGCCCGCCCGCGAAGTCGTCGCAGGCCGCCGCTCGCAGGGCCGCGGCGCGGGTCGACGCGGACGACCCGGGGACGTCCAGGTTGTCGGCGACCGTGCCGCTGAACAGCGTCGACCGATGGGGCGCGACCAGCACGTGCTCCCGGTACACCGTGTGGCCCACCAGCTCCGCCGGGACTCCGCCGATCGTCACCGCGACACCGGCCCCCGGGTCGTCGGTGCCGTCCTCGGCGCCGTGATCGGTGCCGTGCGGGTCGAGCGCGGCCGCGGTGACGGCCGCAGCGGTGCGGTCGTCGGCGAGCACCCCGACCAGCTCGCCGGGCCCGGCCCGCACCGCACCGCGTCCGGGCACCGTCACCTCGACCGCCGCCCCCGTGGCCGGGACGGGCCGGGTCGTGCGGTCGTCGGGCGCCGAGTCGTCGCCCGCGGCCCTCAGCGCGTCGAGGACGCGCCCGCTCGAGGCGAGCCCGGCGACCCAGCCGGGCACCGCGTTGCGCGAGATGAAGAACAGCTGCGGCAGCAGCGCCTGGGCGAGCCCGACGGCCGCGATCAGCCCGCCGACCGAGAGCACGCCCTGCACGGCGAACAGCCCGGCGAGCGAGGCGACGACCGCGACGTAGACGCCGCTCACCGCCCCGCTGCTGCCGATGAAGCGGCCGAGCAGGCCCTGGTTGCGGTAGGCCCCGCGCAGGGTCTCGGCGCTCGCCTCGCGGTAGCGCCGGGTCGCCTCGGCCTCGGCACGCACTCCCTTGATCACCCGGTAGCCGTGCACCAGGTCGGTCGCCCGGCCGACCGTCCCCGCCAGCAGGTTCTGGTAGACGCGGCTGTCGCGGGTGAAGCGGCCGCTGACCACGCCGGTCAGCCACAGCGCCACCACCGCCCCCACGATCGCCACCACCCCGAGCAGCAGGTGCACGAACAGCAGGGCGACCGCGATGAAGCCGATCGCCAGGATCTCGGCCAGGGCGAACACCCCGAGCCCGACGACGGCCGTCCGCTGCACGTCGTTCGTCATCAGCGAGACCACCCCGCCGTCGACCCGCACCCCCGAGGGCTGCTCGGGGTGCAGCACCGCCCGGGACAGGGTCTCGCGCAGCCGCAGCTGCGCCAGCTGCGCGGCGTGGACCATCAGCTGCTGACCGAACCGGGAGCACGTGGTGATCACCAGGAAGTCGAACGCGAGGACGGCCGTCCAGAACAGCAGCTGCGACCCGTCGCCGGTGGCCAGCGCCCGGTCGATCGCGACGCCCACGATCACCGGCACCAGCGACTGACCCACCATCAGCAAGGTCGCGCACACCAGGGCGGGGATCGTCAGGCGCTTCACCGAGAAGATCACCCGCAGCAGGAACCGCCGCGGGGTGTCACCGGGCCCGACGTCGTAGGGCCGGGCAGGCGGCGTGTCCCGCGCCGCCTGCCAGAGCACCGGCAGCCGTCGGGTCAGCGGACCGCGCCCGAGACCCGCGGGGTCCGCACTCAAGCCGGCATGCCCTTCAGCAGCTTCTCGACCTGGTCCAGCAGGAAGTTCGCGTCGGTGTAGCCGGTGACCTGCGGCTTGAACGCCCCGACCCGGTTCGCCTTCACCGACGGCAGGTCCTTGTAGAGCTGCGTCTGCTGCAGCGACGTCACGAACGGGCTCACCCGGCCCTGCAGGTCGGATCCGAGGAACAGCGTGTCGGCGTCGCCGGCGACCGATCCGATCCGCTCGAACGAGACCTGGGCGAGCCCATTCGTCTCGCGGCCGGCCACGGCGTCGGCCTGCGCCGAGTACCGGAACCCGAGATCGGTCAGGATCCGGCCGCTACCCGAGGCCGCGGAGAACACCGCGGCGTTGTTCTCCTGGAAACCGGCCACGATCGCGACGGTCCGGCCGGCGATCCGGGGCGCATAGGTCTGCTTCATCTGCTGCACGCGCGCGGCGAAGTCGGCCGCGAGCCGGTCGTTCTCGGCGCTCCGGCCGAGCACGTCGCCGAGCTGCTTCGACCGGTCCTGCCAGCTGGTCGCGTTCGCCCCGCCCGCCGAGAGCCGGACCACGTAGGTGGGCGCGATCGTCCGGAGCCTGCCGATCACCTGCTCGTTGGTGTAGGAGGTCGCGACGATCAGGTCGGGTGACTGCGCCGCGATCTGCTCCAGCTCCGGTTCGCCCTCTCGCGAGGTCACCACCGGAACCCCCGCCAGCCGGTCGGCGTACGCCGAGGTCACCAGGGGCGGTTGCCACGCGGCGGCGCCGACCGGGGTCACGCCGAGATCGAGCAGACCCATCATCGGCGAGAAGAACGTGGCGACGACCCGCTCCGGCCGTACCGGGACGGCGACCTGCGTTCCGAAGTCGTCGGTCACCACCCGCGTCTCGCCGGAGCCATTCTGCGCCTCGCCTCCGCCGCTCCCGCACCCGGCGAGCAGCATCGCGCACGCGGCCAGGACCCCCGTCAGGAGCCGGATTCCGTTGTTCCTCATGTCCGTCCTGCCGTCCTCTCGGGAGCGCCGGTCGCGCGGTCGCGGCCGGGGTGGGCGGTGACCACCAGCGGGCCACCGTTGAGCGGGTCCTCGACGATCACCGCGTCGACGCCGAACACCTGGGCGAGCAGCGGTCCGGTGAGCACGTCGACCGGCTTGCCCTCGGCGACGATGCGGCCCTCCGACATCACGATCAGGTGTCCGGCGTAGCGGGCCGCGTGGTTGATGTCGTGCAGCACCGCGACGACGGTCCGGCCGGCGGTCCGGTTGAGCTCGGCGAACAGCTCCATCAGCGCGAGCTGGTGGGAGATGTCCAGGAACGTGGTCGGCTCGTCCAGCAGCAGCACCGGGCTCTCCTGGGCCAGCACCATCGCCACCCAGGCCCGCTGGCGCTGGCCGCCGGAGAGCTCGTCGACGTCGCGGTCGGCGAGCTCGGTCATCCGGGTCGCGGCCAGCGCCTCGCGCACGCTGCGCTCGTCGGAGTCGCTCCAGCGGGACAGGATCGACTGGTGCGGGTAGCGGCCGCGGCGCACCAGGTCGAACACGGTGATCCCGGGCGGCGCGATCGCCGACTGCGGGAGCAGGCCGAGCCGGGTCGCGACCTCGCGTGCGCGCATCCGGTGGATGTCCCGCCCGTCGAGCAGGACCGTGCCCTCGGCCGGGGTCAGCAGCCGGGACAGCGACCGGAGCAGCGTCGACTTGCCGCAGGCGTTCGGCCCGATGATGACGGTGAACTCGCCGTGGGGGATGTCGACCGAGAGGTTCCGGCCGACGACCCGGCGGTCGTAGGCCATCGTGAGGTCGACCGCGCGTAGGGCGGAGTGCTCGGGTGCCGGGTCGCTCACAGCGTCGCTCACAACGCAGCCCTCCTGTTCTCCCGGACGATCAGCGTGATCAGGTAGAGGCCGCCGCCGACCAGCGTCACCACCCCCACCGGATAGGTCTGGCCGGGCACCAGGTGCTGCGCGGCCAGATCCGCCGCGGCGAGCAGCAGCGCCCCGGCGCAGGCGGCCGGGACCAGCGCGTTCCCGGAGCTCCCGGCCAGCCGTCGCCCGATGTGCGGGGCGGCGAGCGCGACGAACTGGACCGGCCCGGCCGCCGCGGTCACCAGGGCGACCAGCAGGACTCCGACGCCGATCGCGTACAGCCGGGTACTGCGGGGACGTCCGCCGAGTGCCGAGCTCGTGTCCTCGCCCATGTCGAACAGGTCGAGCCTCGGGCCCAGCAGCACGACGGCCAGTGCCATCGTGATCCCGCCCAGCACCAGGGCCCAGCCGACGAAGGCGAAGTCGGTGCCGTTGAGGGTCCCGGCGTTCCACAGGCCCGCGGCCAGCGCGTCGTCGAGGTCGGCGACGAGCACCAGCCAGCGCTCCGTGCTGACCAGCATCGCGTTCAGCGCGATCCCGGCGATCACCAGCCGGAACCCGGCCGCCCCGCCCCCGCGGGAGAGCAGCACCATCGCCGCCGCGACCGCGAACCCGCCGACCAGCGCACCCCCGGCCACCACCGCGAAGCCGGAACCGACGAGCACGATGGCCGCGGTGCCGGCCAGCGAGGACCCGGCGGTGAACCCGATGATGTCCGGGCTGCCCAGCGGGTTGCGGGTGATCGTCTGGAACAGCGCGCCCGCCACCCCGAGCATCGCGCCGAACACGACGGCGGCCACGGCGCGGGGCAGCCGCCACTCGACGACGAACAGCTCGACCCGCCCCGGCGCCTGCCCGGCCAGCGCGCTGAGCACCTCGGCCGGCGAGAAGACGATCTGCCCCAGGCTCAGCGCGAGGCCGGTCACGACGACGGTCAGCAGCACCAGCGTGGCGCAGACGAGCGCGGAGCGGACCGTCGTCCGTCCCGAGACCGTCGGGCCGACCCGCACCGCCACGACCCGGCTCCGGACCTCGGACAGGACGCTCACTGCGTGTTCACCCGCTTGTCCCGGATCAGCCAGAGCAGGACCGGGGCGCCGACGAACGCGGTCACGACCCCGACCGGGACCTCCTGGCCGGGGACCAGTACCCGCGCGGCCGTGTCCGTCGCCACGAGCAGGCACGGCGCCGCGAGCACGGACAGCGGGACGATCCGGGTCTGCTCGTTGCCGACCAGCAGGCGTACCGCGTGCGGGACCATCAGCCCGACGAACGCGATCGGCCCGGCGACCGCGGTCCCCGCACCCACCAGCAGGGCCACCGCGAGCACCGTGCCCAGCCGGGTCCGGCGGACGTCCACCCCCAGCGACCGGGCCACGTCCTCGCCCATCGCGATCGCGTTCAGCGGTTTGGCCAGGGCCACCGCGATCACCAGCCCGACGACGACGGACGGTGTGACCGCCAGCAGGTCGCCCACCTCGCGGCCGGCCACCGAGCCGACCGCCCAGGACCGGAAGCGGTCGAAGGTGGCCGGGTCACCGAGACGGATCGTCGTGGTGATCCCGCCGAGGACCGCGGCCAGCGCGACGCCGGCCAGGGTCATCCGCACCGGCGTCGCCGGTCCGCGGCCGGTCGCGGCCAGCAGCAGCACGCCGAACGTGGCCAGCACCGCGCCCAGCAGCGCGGGCCACACGAGGAACGACACGGAGGTGCCCAGCCCGAGCCAGATCGCCACCACGACCGCGAGCCCCGCCCCGGCATTGACCCCCAGGATCCCCGGGTCGGCCAGCGGGTTGCGGGTGTAGGCCTGCATCAGCGCCCCGGCGACGCCGAGGGCGGCGCCGACCGCGACGGCCACCAGGGTGCGCGGCACCCGGTAGTACGCGACGAGCGTCCACGCGTCCGGATCGGTGTTCCATCCGGACACCGCGGCGGACAGCACCCGCACGGGGGAGGGGGTCTCGGCGCCGATCGCGAGACTGGCCAGCACCGTGACCGCGAGCACGAGCACCAGCACACCCAGCGCCCGGCCGATCGGGCGTCGCCGCGGGGCCTGCTCGGTCGCGGGGCCGAGCGTGTCCGGGACGGCGGTCATCGCAGGATCCGCAGCGTGCTGCGCCAGCCGAGGCCCTCGGTCCGCTCGACGCGCAGCCCGGCCCGCTCGATCACCGCCTGCAGTTCGGCCGGGGTCCGGAGACCGGTCCCGTCCCGGGTCAGGGCGAGCAGGTCCGCCTCGGCGTCGTGCTCGTCGAGCGCGTCGGGGTCGAACGTGTCCTCGACGAGGAGCACCCGGCCGGTGTGCTGCGCCGCCCGGCGCAGCGCGTGCGCCGCGTCCGCGTCCGGCAGCGGCCCCAGCGCCCTCACGATCAGCGCGGCGTCGGCGGCCGGGGACGGCTCGAAGATCGACTGTTCGACGACGTCGACCCGCGCGCGGATCCCGTCGTCCGGGATCGACCCAAGCAGGTCCCGGCGCAGCCAGCCGGCCTGCGCGGGCAGGGCGCAGACCGTGATCCGCACGGCGGGGCCCGCCGTCGCGATCTCGCGGGCCAGGATCCCGGCGCCGTCCGCGTGGATCACCAGGTGGTCGATCCCGTCCAGCGCCGGTGCCTTGGCCAGCGGCTCGGCGATCCACGTCGTCGCGCCCGCGACCGAGTCCAGGAACCGGTCCTCGTAGGACCGGTCGCGCCGCAGCGCCGGGAAGTCCCGGCCGGTCACGGCCGCGTAGCTCGGGCCACCCGTGCGGACCGAGTCCTCGAGCCCGTACAGGCCGAGCCACTGCCGCCCGACGACGCCGTCCGGGGCGAGCGCGTCGATCCAGAGGTCCGCGGCCAGGAACTCCCCGACCTCGGTCAGCCCGTAGTGTCCCGGCTCCGTCTCGTTCACCACGTCGACCGTGTGCAGGTACCGCAGGAGCTTGCCCAGCGCGCGCTCGTCGCTGCCGGACCGGGCGGCGAGGTCGGCCACCCCCGTGACGCCGCGGGAGATCAGGTCGCCGATCCCCAGACCCGCGGCGACCCGCAGCGCGATCGGCGGGACCAGCTCGGAGAGCTCGTGGAACCGGTCGAACGCGCCGGCGGTCCGCTCGACGTCGGGAACGGCGGCGTCGTCGGCGCGGGCGACGGTCTCGGTGCGCCGCCAGTAGCCGGTGAACTCGACGTCCTCCTTCGGCATCCCGCGCTCCTCGACGAGGTGCCTGCGGATGTCGCGCACGACGGCCTGCTCGCCCGCCACCCACGCGAACGGCCGGCCCGGGGGCCACTCCAGGTCGCGCACGGCGTCGAGCAGGAGCGTGGACGTGGCCGCCTCGGCGCCGTCGCGCACGAGCCAGCGGACCGTGACGCCGGGGAGCTCGCGCAGCGGCTGGACGTGCGAGGACTCGGCGACCTCGATCAGCACCCGTGCCGCGGCCGTCTCCGGCAGCTCGTCGAGCAGCCGCGCGATGGCCGGCAGCGCGGTCTCGTCGCCGACGACGAGCAGCCGGTCCGCGCCGACCGGCATGCCCATCGACGAGCTGGGGCCGCCCATGTGGATGCGGTCCCCCGGCTCCGCCCGGTAGGCCCAGGTGGTGGCGACGCCGACGCCGTGGCGGACGACGTCGACATCCAGCTCGCCGGTCGCGGGATCCCAGCGCCGCACCGAGTACGCCTTGGACAAGGGTCGCCTGCCGGGAGGCATGGCGGTCCCGCCCTCGCGCTGGATCGGCAGCACCGGCTCCGTCTCCCCGGGGTAGGGGAAGATCAGGCGGACCGAGTCGTCGAAGCCGGACGAGGTGAACGCCGGCCGCTTGATGCCATTGGCCGAGGTGAACGCGTCCAGCTGCGGTCCGGTGAGCGTCACCCGGCGCATGCCGGGGGTCAGGTCCTCGATGCGGGCGACGCGGAGCTCGCGCACGCTGATCGGGTGCACCGTCACGGGGCGCGAGGTCTTCGGCACGGTTCTCCTCGATGTCGTCGGTGCGCGACCGGCATGGCGCGACGGTCGGGTGAGTCGGTCCGTCGACCCGTAACTTAGGCATCCCATTGCTAAGGTGATGGTGCGCGTACTGCCAGATGGTTGTCAGCGACGGCGTCGACCGGGACGGAGGGCCGTGGCCGTTCTCACCGCCGCCTCACCACCGCCGATCCCGGGCGCGCACACCGGGGCCGGGTGGAACCGGGGGACGCACCTGCTGGCGTGGGTGCACACCGGGGTGGCCCGGGTGGAGCTGGAGTGCGGGCGCGTCGAACGGCTCGCCGCCGGCGAGGGGATCTGGGTCCCGGCCGAGCACGGCCGGCGGATCAGCACCCGTCCGGGCGCCGTGGCCTTCCCCTACGGCGTGCCGCCGGAGCTCGCCCCGGGGACCGCGTCGGCGGAGCCCGTCCGGTTCGACGTCCGGCCGGAATGGCACGACTGGCTGATCCAGCACTACGTGCACTTCATCGCGCCCGTGACCAGCTTCGGCTACACCCGGGCCTCGCTCCTCGACGTCGTCGACACCGCCGCGGGTTCCTCCACCGGACCGAACGGCGGTCCGCCCCTGCCCGCGGGCCCCGTCGCGCGGTCGGTCGCCGAGGGGTTGGCGCGGAACCCGGCGCTCGACCACACCGCCGGGCAGTGGGCGGACCTGGCCGCGTGCAGCACCCGGACGCTGCACCGGGAGTTCCTGCGCGACACGGGGATGACGTTCGCGCAGTGGCGCACCGCCTACCGGCTGACCGTCGCCTGCGAGCTCCTCGCCGCGGGGGAGGACGTCAGCCGCGCCGCGGTCCGTTCCGGGTTCGCCGGGCGGAACGGGTTCGCGCGCGCGTTCCGCGGCCGCTACGGCATCACGCCCCGGGAGTACCGGGAGCGGTCCCGGACCCGGGACACCCACCCGTCGCAGCGGCCACCCGACCTCCCCCGGGCCGGGGTCCTCGCCCGGGTCCTGGGCGGGGCGGCCGGCGGGCGTCCGCTCTCGGCCACGCAGACCCCGCCGCACACGAACCGCAGGCACGTGCTCAGCTGGCTCTACCGGGGATCCGGCTACCTGCGCGTCGACGGGGTGACCCACCACCTCCGCCAGGGCGACGCGATGTGGATCCCGGCCGGGCGGGAGCACCAGTTCGGGACCCATCCCGGCTCGATCGCGCTCCCGCTCGGGGACCTCGATCCCGGGGACGGGCACGGCCTCGACGGCCTGCGCGTGGAGTTCCCGCCGAGCTGGGACGCCTACCTGCTGCACCGCTCGGTGAGCGCGCGCACCCCGCTGCGCCCGGACGGCCACGACCACCGGACGATCCTCGACCTGTTCCGCGGGCAGCTCGCGTCTGATCGCGCACGCTCGCTCCCGATGCCGCGCAGCGATCCAGCCCGCGCCGTGGCCGAGGCCGTCCTGCGGCGGGCCCCGGAGACTGCGGACATCGTCGTGGACAGGCCGCTGAACGACGTCTTCCGCCGTGAGACCGGGATGACGTTCGCTCGGTGGTGTCTGGCCGCGCGGATGCGCGAGGCCCGTGAGCTGCTGGCCGGCGGCGCCACGCCGACCAGCGTCGCGCGGCAGGTCGGGTACACCCGGCTGTCGAACTTCAGCCGTGCGTTCACCGCCTTCCACAGCGAGCCGCCACGGGAGTACGTAAGCCGGGTTCGTTCGATCCGCACCGGGCCCGGCGATGCGCGGGGACGGCCTCCTCGGTAGTGGACCCGTTCCATGGTTGCCCCGGCCGCCCCGACGGCTTCGGCGGTGACCGCGCCGGGCGAGGCCAGGAACACCATCATGCCGGCGATCTCCGGCGTCGTCGGCCCGAGGCTAGACGGGCGCCGCCGCACCCGCCCGCGACCTACGGATCAGAGGTCTGTGTGAGTCCCGTCAGTCCGCGCAGCAGCCTGCCGACCGTGATCAACGCCAACATCTGTCCCAACGGATGCGACTGCCCACGTTGCCCGTCCCTTCGACGGTGTTGATGATCGATCCCGAGTTCGACCACGGATCACGGACCACGGACCGCAGGTGCGCGCGCTGGGCGGTGCCGACGTCGTCCTCGACACGGTCGGCGAGGGCACCCTGAAACGCAGCCCCCTCGCCCTCGCCGACCTCGGCTGTGTCGTGTCTATCGTGGACACGCCACGGCCGCAGACTGCTCGCGGGTGGTGGGGCGGCCACGGGCCGGGTACGGCTGAGTGGGAACCGCCATCACCACCCGCCCTCTCGACGAGCCGGTGTAGCGGCCGGGGTCCGGGCCGGCGCCTGCCGCGCGGCCGGAACCGAATAGGCCGGGTCACCGCACCGGGGCGGCAGGAGGTGGGGAGCCGACACCGTGTTCGCCGTACACCACCTCGGCGACTCGACGCTCACGGTGCAAATCGAGGTAGGTCCGGGCGATCGTGTCCGGCATGCTCGCCGGGCCCGCGCGCCCGATCCAGGTCGCGAGCGCGACGTGGGCGACGTACACGCCGGTGTCCCGGAGCTCCTCGTGCAGGTTGAGCACCCAGTTGCGGAGCGCCCCGCTCGCCGCGGCAATGTTCCCGAGCGGCGGGTGCACGACCGGGCCCGACGAGGCGCCGGTGGTGACGATGATCGTGCCGCGGCCGCGACCGATCATGCCTGGGAGCACCTGTCGTACGGAGGTGACCCCGCCGAACAGGAAGAGCTCCAGATACGGCTGCAGCGACTCCGCGGTGACCTCGGTCGCTCCGGTCACCGTGGCCTCGGTGGTGTCTCGCGGGAACGGGGAGTACCCCAGTACGTCGATGTCGCCGAATTGCGCCCTGATCGCCTCGAACGCGTCGATCAGGGCACGCCGATCGGTCACATCGGCGACGAAGCACCCGGCGGTGACGCCGGTCCGGGCCAGTTCCTCGGCGCCGGCGTCGAGGGTGGAGCGGGTGCGCCCGACGAGGGCGATGTCGTACCCGGCTGCGCCGAAGCGCCGGGCGATGGACAGCCCCAGCCCTGGTCCGGCGCCGACTACCACTGCGACGGTCATCGGTGTTCCTTTCTCTGCACGGTAGGGGCTGCCGATAGCGCGCTCGTTGAGCGCGCCATCGGCGGGACCCGAGCCCGACTGTGGCCGGCCTAGTGCGTCTGTTTCAGGGCAGGACGGCCACGGCGTCGACCTCGACGAGATACCCCGGTGCGGCCAGGGCGGTGACTCCGATCCAGGTGCTCGGCTGCTGCAGCTCCACACCCAGCGCCGCGGCCGCCCGGTCACGTCCCTCGACGATCTGTCCGGCCTTCTGCTCGTCGAGGTCGACGACGTACACGGTGACCTTGGCCAGATCGGCCATCGTCGCGTCGACGGCGTCGAGGGCGGCGGCGACGTTGAGGAAGCACTTCTCGGCCTGGGCGGCGACGTCGTCGTGGCCCACGAGGTTGCCCTCGGTGTCCCAGGACACCTGGCCGGCCAGGTGGATGATGCGCGATCCCTGTGCGACGGCCACCTGGTGGTGGACCTCGACCCGGTTCACGTTCTCGGGGTGTACCAGCTTCACGGGCACGGGTGTTCTCCTGTCGGTGAGGGGGTGTACCTGTCGGGCTCGGTCGGTCGGCCAGGTCCCTGCGGGCCGGCCGGGACCGATATCTCGGGGGTGAGGAACAGCAGGAGGTCCTCGGACGGTGTGCCATGTCGTCCGGCACGTCACGGATCGGCCACGGACCCGACCGTCGCGTGCGCGATTGCCTCCGCCAGCTCGACCGGCCGGGACCGGAACGGCGAGTAGGAGGACGCGAGCTCCAGGGCGGCTGTGGCCGGCTGCGACACCGGTCCAGCCCAGGACGGCGCAGCTCACCGATGTCCCCCGGCCGAACCCGGGGGCGTTCCCGCGGAGGTGCCCGCGCGGCCACCGAGGTGGGTCGCGAAATGCGACTCGATGGCGAGGTAGAGGCGTCGGCGGTTCTGCGGGTTGGCGAAACCGTGTCCCTCGTCGGGGGCGAGGAGGTACTCCACCGGGACGCCGCGCTTGCGCAGTGAGGCGACGATGTTGTCCGACTCGGCCTGTACGACGCGGACGTCGTTGGCGCCCTGGGCGACGAGAAGGGGGGTGCGTATCCGGTCGACCATGGTGATCGGTGAGCGGGCGGCCATGTCCGCCTCCTGCTCGGCGATCTCGGGGTCCCCGACGTAGCGGTACCAGTTGTTGACGAACTGTGGGCGCAGGAACTCCGGCAGTGTGCGCATGAAGTTTGCCAGGTCGGAGACGCCGACGTAGTCGACGGCGGCGGCGAAACGGTCGGGGGTGACGGTGACTCCGACCAGGGCGGCGTAGCCGCCGTAGGACCCGCCGTAGATGCCGACCCGGTCGGGGTCGGCGTATCCCTGTGCCACGGCCCAGTCGACGGCGTCGATCAGGTCGTCGTGCATGGCGCGGGCGAACTCGCCGATCGCGGCGGTGACGTGGTGGCGCCCGTAACCGGTGGAGCCGCGGAAGTTGACCTGCAGGACGGCGTAGCCGCGGTTGGCCAGGAATTGGGCCTCCGGACTGTATCCCCAGGAGTCGTGCATCCACGGGCCGCCGTGCACGGCCAGCACGAGGGGCAGGCCGCGGGGTTCGACGCCGACCGGCAGGGTCAGCTGGGAGTGCAGCTCGAGTCCGTCGCGGGCGGGGAAGGAGACCGGCGTCATCGGGGCCAGGTCGTCGGGCCCGAAGCTGCGCACGGGCCGGTGCAGCAGCCGCGCCTGCCCGGTGGCGTGGTCGTAGAGCCAGGTGACGCCGGGCTCGCGGTCGTGCACGAACGTGGCGACCCACCGCCGGCCGGCGTCGTCGGAGGACAGGGGGCCGAGCACGCCGTCTGAGAGCTTCTGCAGCGCGGCGTAGACCTCGGCGAACTCCGGGTTGACGACCTCCACGTGCGGGCGGTCGGAGACGAAACGGACCGCGAGGACCTCCCCGGTGCGCCGGGCTGTGTAGACCATCGGTGGCAGGACCCCGGGGACCGCGGTGCCGCTGATGTCGACGTCGAGGCCCTCGACCTCGGCGACGACGGTCTCGTCACCGGTCGTTCGGTCGATCCGGACCAGCCGCAGGTGGTCGCCGTCGCCGAAGGAGCCGACGAGCAGGCCCTGCCCGTCGGAGGTGACCAGCTGGGGGTGGATGCCCATCGGATGCTCCGCACCTCCCACGGTCCGCAGCAGGCGCGGCGTGCCGGCGTCGACGGTCCCGGGACCGGCGGCCCCGGTGTCGAAGGCACTCACCTCCACCGTGCCCTGCGGGGTCAGCACGGTCTGGAAGGCGGGCCGGTCGTCGCGGTCGAGCAGCACCGACGCCCTCGGGTCGTCCTGCGCGAGGTGCACGGTCGTCTCACCGGTGGCCACGTCGATGCGGAACACGTCGGTGAACAGCGTCCGCCGGTTCATCCAGACCAGGACGGTGCCCGGGATCGAGGTGACCGGCTCGACGCCCAGCACGCGTGAGCCCGGGTCCATCGGGGTGAGGTCGACGGCGGCGCTGCCGGGATCGTCGAGATCGACCCGGAACAGGTGCCAGTCCTCGTTGCCGTCGGTGTCCTGCAGGTAGAGCAACCACCGCGGGTCGTCGGTCCAGTGGTGGATGTAGATCCCGCGGCGGGTGTCGGCGGTGACCTGGACGGCCTCGTCATGGGTTTGTTCCACACCCCGTACCCAGATGTTCAGCCGCCCGCCCGCCGGAGCCGAGTAGGCCAGCCGGGTGCCGTCCGGGGACAGCGAGGGAGCGGCGAAGGCCGGGTCGGCGAAGAACTCCTCGAGCTCGATCAGATCCGTCGTCGACCCGGTCGGTGTGGCGGTCATCGGTTGCTCCTCGTCTGTGTGGGGCGGTGGTCAGGACGTGTCGTCGTCGGCCGGGGCGGTCGGGGCGTGCGCGCGCGTCGTCCGTAGGCCCAGACCAGGACGACCATGGCGATGTTCCCGGCGACGAGGATCAACAACGCCGGGCCGCCGGTGTCGGTCGTGCGGTCGATGGTGGCGCTCCCGCCGCCGGAGAGGAGGTTGCCGGCGATACCGGCGAGGACGTTGTTGGCCACGTGGAACGCCATGGGCGCCTCCATGCCGCCGCTGATGATCGCGATCAGGCCGGTGTTCACGGCGATCACCAGGAAGTAGCCGAACAGCCACGGATCGCCGGAGCCGTGGGCCACGGCGAATCCCAGGGCGGAGACCACGAGTCCGACTGCCAGGGCCGGGCGCACGGCTCGCACCCAGCTCGCGGCCGCGGGCAGCAGGGCGCTGCGGTACGTCAGCTCCTCGCCGACGGCCTGGATCGGGGTGGTGAGCACGGTGACCGCCAGCAGCGCGACCGTCGTGCCCGTGATCCCGAAACCGGTCCAGCCCGTGGACTGCGGAGCCACGACACCGGTGATCGTCAGCACGGTTCCCATGACGATCGCCGCGCCGATCAGGTGATGAGCCAGCCGCCGCCGGTCGAACGCCCGTCGATGACGAAGCAGCGAGCTCCACGGCACTCCGGTCATCCACACCAGCAGTCCGGCCGCCACCAGCCCGGTCACGCCGATCGAAAGGTTGGCGGCCAGCGCCTTCCACGGCGTGAACACGGTGGACAACGGATCGTCGCTGCCCTCGACGAGACCGGCGAGTAGGAAGAAGACGACCTGCAGTCCCACCAGGACCGGGGGCAAGGCCACGATCAGGACGAGCGGCTTCCACCAGCTCATACGCAGGTGAGCGCCGAACGGCCGGGAGTCGTCGACGCCGGGTCGGGTGGACCGTGCCGGGGCGCTCATCGGCTGCTCGGGACGAGGCGGTTCGTGCTGCGCCGGAACGCCCACACGACGACCCGGGCGGCCGGGCTGAGGTCGGGACGGACGTGGTCCGGAGACCGGCTGATCGTGGACATCGGAAGCTCCCGGGTCGATGGTGTGCGGTGAGGGAAGTCGATGCCGCTACGGCACCCTCAAGAAGGAGTGGCGTAGGTCATACAGCGGGCCGGTGCAGCGTGTCGACGTCGACGAAGTTCCGCAGCTGAGTGAGCCGGTCGTCGCGCAGCTCGTACATGCCCTACTCGGTGAAACGGAACGACGTTCCGGACCGAGCCCGGCCGAGCCGGTCGCGTATCGGGTGCCGGCGAGCGTGAGCCGGGCCGCCACCCGGACGCCGTCGACGAGCGGGTCCTCCAGATGCCAGGAGAAGTCGGGCACCGTGTCCACGAGCGCGCGCGGGGCCGCGATCGGCTGATCGCGGGTGACCGGCTCGCCGTTGAAGCTCACCTGCTCGTGGACGAACTCGTCCATGCGGTCGAACTCGTGAGCATTGAGCGCACCGAGATGGGCCCGGCAGAGTTCGCGCACGTTGCCGGTCACGTCCGCTCGCTGCTGTGTAGGGGGATCAGGATCTCGACGTGCCGTGGGGTGGCGTAAATCGCCTCGCCGACCGCGGCGTACTCCCGCTAGAAGTCGAGCGCGCGGATCTCTTTCAGCACGTGTCCCGGACCCGTCAGCTCTCGACAAACCGGATGGTGTCCGGATCATCCGCGGAGTCGAACACGTGGCGGTAGCGGCACTCCGACCGGGCCCGGACCCGGCCGATGACCCGTGCGAGCGCCTTACGGTGGGACTCGCGGCACTCCGGCCGGATGTGCAGCGCCACCTGGATGACGAACGGGTTCGACATGCCGGCAGTGCAAACCATGCCACCGGGCAAGGTCGAGATCGGTCCCGATCGAGCGCCGGGCCGTTGCCATGACCCGCACGGGTGAAACGTGTTGACCCTGCCGTAACGGCAGGGTGTCTGGTTCAACCGTACGTGATCAGTGCCGTGTCGGACGGCCGACCGTGGGGGACAGCGATGACGGGTACCAACGACGGCCCGCGACCGGATGGGTTGGGGAACACCGAGGCCGAGACGACCCGGCTCCCGCAGGTCGATCCGGCCGGCGGACCGGCACCGGGGACGGGTCCGACGACGAAGCGGATGCGGTGGCGGAGCAAGGACTACTCACCCGAGGAGCTCGCCGAGGCGAAGAAGGCATGGCGCGACGCCATGCCGTGGGACCACCCGATGTCGCGCACGGACAAGGTGCTGGCCTTCTCGACCCTCGGCGTGATCGTGTTCATGTTGGCCACGATGCCGGTGCGACCGTTCCTGCTGGCCTCCTACCCGGTCGCGCTCAGCGCCGTCACCGGCAGCCTGTCCGCGATCGGTGCGGGAGCGGCATTCGCCAGGATCGGAGAGGGCCAGCTGTGGCTGGTGATCGCGGCGGGCGTGTTCGGAATGATCAAGTTCGACTGGCTGTTCTGGCTGGCCGGCAGGCGCTGGGGTAGCAAGATCGTGGAGCTCTTCGCCCCCGGTGAAGCCGCGAAGCGGCTTGTGGCCCGGATTCGGTCCTGGCCGTCGTGGGCCATGCCGCTGGTCGTCGTGGGAGCGGCCCTGCCCGGTATCCCGGCTCCGGCGGTGTTCGCCGTCGCCGGTCTCGGCGGGATGGGCCTGGTCAGGTTCCTGATTTTCGACGCGATCGGGGCTGCGCTGATCACCGGGCTGGTCGCCGGACTGGGGTACGGGGTCGGCCAGAGCGCGGTCGACATCGTGCTGCTGATCGACGACTACGCGCTGTACATCACGCTGGCGCTCGTCGTCCTGGTGTCGTTCCGGGCCGGATACCGCGGATACCAGGAGGACAAGGCCAAGAAGGCCCGCGCTGCCGAGGCGTCGTGATGCGCAGGCACGGGCGATCCTCGCTCGGCACCCGGTCTGCCCGCCGGTCGCGCGCCCGGGTCCCGGTCGACGAGGCCCGCGCCGTGATCGCCCGTGCCGTTGCGCGACGCACCGAACCCAGCTGACCCGAAGATCTGGGGGCGATCGACACTTCGCTACTACACCTAGGCAGTGTCTCCCAATGCCCGTAGCCAGGTGATGATCGCCTTCAACACGACCCCGCCACGGAAGGTCAGGGCGAGTTTGTCGTAGCGGGTCGCCAGGCCGCGCCACTCCTTGACGTCACAGAACCCGCGCTCGACGACGTTGCGGCCGCGGTAGTCGACCCGGTCGAACACCGGTGGCCGACCACCGCGTGAGCCTCGCCGTTTCTGATGCCTTTGTTGGTCAGCGGGCTCGGGGATGACCGCGACGATCCGCCGTTCGCGCAGATGCCGGCGGATCGCGCGCGAGGAGTAGGCCTTGTCTGCGCGGACCCGCTCCGGGCGGGTCCGCGCACGGCCCGGCCCGGCCCGGTCGATACGCAGGTGACTCATCAGGTGCAGAAACATCGGGGTGTCGCCGGCCTGGCCGGGACCGACGAGCACGACCAGCGGGCGGCCGTGGCCGTCAACGAGCTGGTGGATCTTCGTGTCGAGCCCGCCGCGGGACCGACCGAGTGCGTGATCGGGCGGCTCGACGCGCAGATTGTTGTAGTTCGATCCTGCCCCCTGTGTCCCGCGTGAGGGTCGCGGAGTGCTGGTGAGCACGAATGATCGACGAGTCCACCGACACCGCCCAGTCCACGAGCCCGGCCGAGTCGGCATCGGCCAGCAGAGCTGCGAGAACGTGATCCCAGGTGCCGTCACCGCAGTAGCGGCGATGCCGCTTCCACAACGTCTGCCAGGGCCCGAACTCGGCCGGTACATCGCGCCAGGCCAGCCCGCATCGGTATCGGTAGATGATCCCCTCGACCACCCGGCGGTGATCGGCGAACGGGCGATCCGGCAGACCGTCCGAGGTCGGCAGCAACGGCTCAAGCCTCGCCCACTGGGCATCGTTCAGGACAGCTCGCCGCGACACCTGATGATCATCCCCCAGCGCCACGCGACCGGATTAGGAGACACTCCCTAGCTCGGCTTTGGATGTGGGCACAGGAAACGGCCTGCTCGCAGCCGAACTGCGTCGTGCAGTCCCCAACGTGACAGGCATCGACTGTGACTCGACTGTTCTGGACTCGGCGCGGCTGGAGGATGACTCGGTCCGCTGGGTGCAGGGAGGCGTCATGAGTCACCCTTTCGAGCTTGGCGCGTTCGATGTGGTCGCCTCGGTCGCCACGATGCACCATCTCCCAGATCTCGAAGCGACGTTGCTGCGGTTCGCCGAGCTGACCGCACCGGGAGGTGTTGTGGCTGTGGTCGGTCTTGCTCGGACCTCCCGACTCCCAGAGGTGCTGCTTCATGGGTTCGGTGCGGTGCAGCACGCCTACCTCCGGAGACGCCTGGGCTTCTGGGAGCACTCCGCGCCCATGGTCTGGCCGCCGGAGCACACCTACGCCGAAGTCCGCCGCGCAGTGTCAACGGTGGGTTTGGAGTGACCCCGTAACGACGGTCTGGGACTGACCCCCCTGTCGGTTCTCAGTCGTTGCTGGCGCGGTTGTGCTTGGCCAGGAGTTCGCGGCGGGCTCGGGTGCGGTAGGAGTCCCCGGACAGGGTCAGGACCTCGGCGTGGTGGACGAGGCGGTCGATCATGGCTGCGGCGACGACGTCGTCGGAGAACGTCTCGCCCCACCGACCGAACGGCAGGTTCGAGGTGACCATCACCGAGCCCTGTTCATAGCGTGAGGCGATGAGCTGGAAGAACAGGTTCGCCGCGTCCTGGTCGAACGGGATGTAGCCGACCTCGTCGATGATGATCAGTTTGTAGCGGCGGATCTTCTTCAGCTCTGCCTCGAGCCGTCCGCTCTGGTGCGCGGCGGACAGTCTGGTGATCCAGTTGCTGGCGGTGTCGAACAGGACCGAGTAGCCGGCGTGCGCAGCCTTGACCCCGAGCCCGATCGCGTCATGGACTACGACGTGGTCGAGCCGATCAACCTCGACCGCATGATCGGCACGACCCGTCGTGACGCGCGGCGATCCCGAAAGAAGACCAGCGTGGCGGCCCGCCTCATGCGAGCCGCGTCGACCGCGGCCTCACCGACCATCGAGAGGTTCAACACCAGCATCTGCTCGCCGGAGGGCCTGGCCGCGGCGCTCGACTTCGACATCATCTTCTCCTGTGTTGACCGCCCGTGGCCCCGCGCCGTGCTCAACACCCTCGCCTACGCCGACCTCATCCCCGTCATCGACGGAGGTATCAACATCGAGACCCGCCCCGGGCCCGACGGGGGCATGCGCGGCGCGAGCTGGCGAGCCCACACGCTCGTGCCCGGACGTACATGCCTGCAGTGCTCCCGACAACTCGCGGCGCACGAGGCGACCCTCGACATGGGCGGCCTGCTCGACGATCCCGAGTACATCCGACGCGCTGGCCGCCCCACAGGCGGAAGCCCCAACGTCGCCCTGCTGTCCGCCAGCGTCAGCGCCGCCCAGCTCGCCCAGCTCGTAAGTCTGGTGGCCAAACCCGCAGGTTTCGGCGTACCCCTCCCACTTCGCTACAGCCTCGCCGGGCACCTCCATGAGCACCTGAACTGCGAGCCCGCCGAGTACTGCCCCGTTGAGAAGAGTGTCGCTGTGGGGGATCAACGGCAGAGTCTCATCCGCGACGAGGGGCCCTGGATACAGGGGCAGAGGGAGCCGACACTTCTTGCCCGCGCTCGGTCCGCAGTCGGTCAGCGAGTTGGCCGCTTGCGCCCCAGAGGGTAGAAGGTGGCTCGCGCCGCGTCCCAGGCCGCCACCCGCCTCGTCCCCGGTTCGAGGAGCCACACACGGGACGAGCCAAGGTGTCGGCGCGGGCACCTTGCTCGCCTCGATGATCCCCGTAACGCTTCGCTGGTGTCCCTCGAATTGCTCAGCCTGTGCAGTCTGCCGGCAAGCTCGCGCTCGGTGGTGTGCTGCCCGGCTTCGGTCAGGCCCGCTACGAAGGGGTCGATCCACGCGCCGGCCACCTGCTCGACGAGCTGCTCGCCGACGACACGGCCGATCCGGTGCGGCGGCGCGTCGTGGGCGACGTCCTCGAACTCGTGGCCGGCCGCAGCGGTGAGTCCCCCAACGTCGAGTTCGCCCTCGGCGCTCTCTGTCACGTGCACGGGTTGGTCCACGGTGCGGGGGAGGTCCTGTTCCACCTCGGACGGTCGGCAGGGTGGCTCGCCCACGCGCTGGAGGAACGGGATGGTCGCGCGCAGGGTCTGTCCGCCGATCTTCCCGGCCGCGTTCGTCGTGGGGACCGCGATGGTCAGCACCGTCGCTGCGCTACTGATGCGGGAGATCGTCGGTCGGGGACTGCCCGACCTGACCCCGCGGACGCGCGGAGCGAGCAGGGCTACCGTGACCGAGGACGGCGGGTAGGGAGTCGACCGTCACAGCGTCAGGCCGGCGCTTGATGCCCTGAACTGGGACCGTGCACCGAATGATGTCGTGGCCTCCCTCATGGCCTCCAACGGTGTCCACCGATGGTGCTGGATGGGCATCGTGTTCTGCACGACGTGCATGAACGGACGGCCTGCGCACGGGTGTTTCCACGATGGAAGAACTCGTAATGCGTAGGTCTGGGGTTCGACTCCCCAAGGCGGCTCCATTTTCGCTGGTCAGAGCCCTGACGATGGCTTCGTTCGTGCTTCCGGACACCAGCGTGGCCTCCATGGCTGAACTCTGTGCTGGTCAGCGCCGTGGTGACGTGGCCTCCACCGGTATGCGTGTGTCGCTGGTGCCAGAACTGATGCGCGTGTCCCGAGAACACCGAGAGGAACTGAGAGCATGTTTGAGAAGAGTCGGCGTGTCTGCCTGACCACGAGTCCGTGGTGATCCACCGTGGACGGTGATGACACGGCGACGCTGGCGGTAGCCGTCGGATGCCAGTGACGAGCAGAGGGCGGTGATCGAGCTGTTGTTGCCCGCGCCGGAGCCTGGTGGGCGTCCGGAGAAGCATCCGGCCGGCACGTGGTGGATGCGATCCTCTACGCCGTGCGGGCGGGGTGTGTGTGGCGGGGGTTGCCTGCGGATTTCCCGCCGTGGCGGACCGTGTACTGGTACTTCAACCGGTGGGGGCGGCAGCGGGTCACCGAGAATCTCCTCCCGGTCGTGCGCGGGCAGGTACGGGTAGGCGAGGGTCGTGATCGGGAGCCGAGCGCGAGGATCATCGACTCCCAGAACGTGAAAGGTGCCGACACCGTCGGGAGCGGGTCACGGAGCTATGACGCGGGGAAGAAGATTGACGGCCGGAAGCGGTTCATCGTCACCGATACCACCGGTCTGCTGCTGACGGTCACGGTGTGCTCGGCCGGACGCCAGGCCCGCGACGGCGCCAAGGCCACACTGCTCGGGCTGCATCTGGCGACTGCGGTCCGATTCGTGTTCGCCGACGCCGGTTCGCCGGACGCCTGCTCGACTGGGCCCAGACCTTCCTACGCACCAGGATCGAGGTCGTTCGCAGAGCCACAGGACAGCGCGGGTTCGCGGTGATCCCCCGCCGGTGGGCGGTCGAACGGACCCTGGCCTGGCCCACCGCGCACCGCCGCCTGGCTCGTGACTACGAACGTCACCGAGCTTCCTCCGAGGCCATGGTCCGCTGGGCAGTGATCAACACCATGACCCGCCGCCTGGCCCGGGGGAGGCTCCGCCATTCGACAGCAACGACGCCAGTTTGCACCTACAAGCTGATCTTCTTGAACACCCTCTCAAGGGTCGGTGCGGGCGACCATGTCGCGGACCGTGGCCAGTGTCCGGTCCGGGAACTCGAGATGCATCGCGTGTGTCGAGCCCGGCCAGATCTCGAGTGTCCCGCCGAAGCCGTCGGCCAGCCTGCGGTGGCTGGCGTTGACCCTGCCGCCCTTGCGGTCGGCGGTCACCACGACGGTGGGTACGTGGCGGAGGTCGGTCTCGCGGAACTGGTCGGCCGTACGCGCGAGACCGTGTAGCGATCGCCGTAGCTGGGGGTGGTCGGTGTCGGCGAGGCGTCGGTAGGCATCGATGCAGTCGGGGCGGAGCGGGCGGCGTCGGATCGACCTGTCGATGGACCGGAGCGTGGCGTACCTCAGCAGCGCCGGGACGCCGGGGAGACGGGCGGCGGCGGCGACCATCCCGTAGGCGCGTTCCAGCCGCGCGGCGACGGTCGGGTCGTTGACCGGGGTGGGGTCCAGCAGGACGAGCCCGGCGACATCGTCGGGGTGATCGTGGGCGAGCGATGCGGCGGCGGCGCCACCGAGGCTCTGGCCGACAACGATTACCGGGCCGACCTGCAGGTCGGTGATCATGCGGTGCAGGTGCGACGACGCTTCGGCGAAGGTTCCGCGCTCGGTGGAGAGTCCGGTCCCGGGGCGGTCGTACTCGATCACTCGACACCCCGGTTCGTCGCGCAGCCCCCTGACGAGGCCCGGGAAGAAGCCGTGGCTGGAGGCAGCACCTCCGGCCAGCAGCAGCATCGTGGGGCCGTCGCCACCGTGGATGCGGATGGTCTCGTTCATCAGCGCTCCTGTTCGTGTGATCGATGTGTCGG
The DNA here is from genome assembly GCF_017312135.1 of Pseudonocardia sp. TMWB2A. NCBI lineage: Bacteria > Bacillati > Actinomycetota > Actinomycetes > Pseudonocardiales > Pseudonocardiaceae > Pseudonocardia > Pseudonocardia sp. TMWB2A. Next base: position 2,276,300 of record NZ_QKQY01000002.1, on the reverse strand, counting down.
TCGGGCGGTGTGGTCGACGGTGACGTCGTGCGAGGGGTCAGCGGCCGAGCATGCGTGCTGCGTCCTCGGATCGGGCGAGGCTGTGCAGCAGGGCCGCCCGACCGGTGTGGTCGATGTCGTCGGCGAGCGCGGCGACGGCGGGCTCGCCGCCTTCACGCAGGCGCTCGAACAGCGTTCGGTGCAGGGCCGCCATCGCCGCCGCGTCGAAGTCGGGCCGGACGAAGGTCAGCAGCAGCCGCAGCTCGTCCTCGCAGCGCCGGTAGCTGTCCATGAGCAGTGGGTTGCCGGATGCGGCGACGATCCGTTCGTGGATCGCGCTGTGCGCCATGGTGAGCTCGCGCCACGCGAGCGGCTCGTCGCGTTCGGCAATCGCCTCCAGGTGCTCGACGGCGGCCTCGACCTCCGACAGGTCCGCGCCGGCGGTCTGCGCGAGACGCAGCGCGCCGAGCTCGAGCACCTTGCGGTAGTCGAAGACCTCGTCGATGCGGGTCCTGCTCAGCGGTGCCACGCCGACGCCGCGATGGCGCTCGTGGGTGACGAGACGGGAGTCGACGAGCAGGCGCAGCGCGGCACGGATCGTGTGCCGGGCGACGTCGAACCGCTTCGCGAGGCTCTCCTCGCGGAACCGGGTGCCGACCGGGTGTGCGCCGTCGAGCAGCTCGTCGCGCAGCACGGCGGCGACCCGCTCCGCTGCGGTCTCCGCGCGGTCGTTCCCGCGGATGGTTGCGCTCATGCGTGCACCTCCATATTGTTCCACAATATAGCCCGACGATTGATGACCAAATCTTGCGCGCGTCGCGCCATCGACGTGCAGGTGAGCGAGGCCCGGACCCGATCCGCCGCCCTCGCGTCAGGGAAGCGACGGAGAGCCCCATGAACGAGAGCACCCAGGTCCACGGCAGCTCTGGTCCTCCCGTCCTGCTGCTGCCCGGAGGCCACGTCAGCTGCCGCGGCTTCTATCCCGGCTACCCGGAAGCCCTCGTCGCGGACCCGGGTGCGCGCGTCATCCTGCACGACCGACCGGGCACGGGTGTCTCGCCGGTGCCGGGGACCCTCGCCGACGCGAGTGAGGACCTGCACGCGCTGGTGGGTCGGCTCGGGATGGGACCCGTCGTCGTGGTCGGGCAGAGCCTCGGCGGCGACGTGGCCCTGCACTTCGCCCGGGACTTCCCCGACGACGTCGCCGGCCTCGTGCTGCTCGATCCCATGCCGTGCGGCGACGTGGAGCTCGCTTCCACGATCGAGGGCATGCACGCCAGGACAACGCGTGCCGTCCGTCTGCCCCTGGTGCGATGGCTCCTGCGTCGCAGGATGCGCGCCGTGATCGAACGCGCCATCGAGAACACCGGACTGCGCGGCCCGTACGCCGACGCGGCGCGGGCGAACGCCGACATCGACGTCCGTGAGCTCTCGCGCGCGATCGAGGGACTCACCGCGCGCGCGGCGGATCTCGACGAGTCGGACCTGCCCCGTGGCGTCCCGGCGGCGATCGTGAGCGCCGACCACGAGCCGGGCCGCATCGGCGACAGCGCACGGGCCGTCCACGCTCGCATCGCCGAGGCGCTCGGCGTGCCGGTCACGCGGTGGCCGGGCACCTCGCACGGGCTTCACCTCGAGCGGCCCGAGCAGACGATCGAGGTCATCCGCGCGGTCGTGCGCGAGAGCGCGAGCCGTGCGTGAGCGGCACAGACCCGACGGAATGGCGTCGCCACCGAGCCGCTCGCCGCCTACGCCATTGCACCCTCAACTGGAGGTCACCCCATGTGCGAACCGACCGACGCCGAGCTCGACGCGCTGCTCACCGCGCGCCCGGGCATGTGCCGCGCCCAGCTGCGACTGCTCGTCGGGGGATGGGCGCCCCCGCCGCCGGGTGCGGTGCCGTGGGCCGGCGCGGAGCCGAGGGCCCGTCGGCGGGCCGAGCTCGCGGACGCGTTTCCCGGCGAGTGGCTCGTGGTCCCCAGCGGTCGTCCGCAGCGCCGGTGCAACGACCTGCTGTATCCGTTCCGGCCGGGCTCGGACTTCACCTGGCTGGTCGGCGACGACGAGCCGGGGTCGGTGCTCGTCGTCGACCCTTGGGGAGCGTCCACGCTCTACCGCGACGAACGTCCCGCACTCGGCGATCCGCTGTCGCTGCTCGACGGTCACCGTGGCGCGTTCTGGGCCGGCCAGCCGACGCCGTCTCCGGTCGTCGCCGCCGAGCTCGGCCTGCCCGTACTCCCGCTCTCGCTGCTTCCCGGGGTGCTCGCCGACACCGGCCCCGTCCGGGCGATCCACGGACTCGATGCCGACGTCGACGCCGCCATCCCGACCAGCGATGCGAGCGCCGAGCTCCCGCGCACGATCGCGCGGATGCGACTGGTGAAAGACACCCACGAGATCGCTCTCCTCCGGCGGACCGCCGCCGACACCGTCGCGGGATTCGAGGCGCTCGCCGCGGCGCTACCGGCGGCGGTCGCGCTCGGTGAGGCGCACCTGGAGGGTGTGTTCGCCCGGCACGCGCGCACGGTGGGGCACGGTCCCGCCTACAACTGCGTCGTCGGCGCCGGGGACAACGCCACGGTGCTGCACTGGATGCGCAACGACGGTGCGGTGCGGGCCGACGACCTCGTGCTGGTCGACGCCGGTGTCGAGGGGGCCGAGCGGTACGCGGCGGACGTGACGCGCACGTTCCCCGCCTCGGGTTCCTTCACACCCGAGCAGCGGGCCGTCTACGACGTCGTGTTCGCCGCGCAGGAGGCCGCGCTCGCCCTCGTCCGACCGGGCGCGACGCTGCGGGACCTGCACGCGGCCGCGATGGACGTCGTGGGCGCGGGTCTGCGCCGGCTCGGCGTGCTCACCGACGAGGTCGCCGGGGAGCTGACCGACGCGCAGACGGCGGTCCGGTGGATGCCGCACGGCATCGGCCACATGCTCGGCGTCGACCTGCACGACTGCATGGCGGTCGCGACCGAGTGGATGACGGCGCCGCTCGAGCCCGGTCACGTCATCACGGTCGAGCCCGGTGTGTACTTGTCGCCGCACGATGCGCACGTGCCAGGGCACCTGCGCGGGATCGGTGTGCGGATCGAGGACGACGTCGTGGTGACCGAGGACGGGTACGAGAACCTGACCGTGGCGCTGCCGCGTTCCTCGGGCGATGTCGAACGGTGGATCGCGTCGATCAATGCGCGAGGTGCGGCGTGAGCGCACCGGAGTTCATGTCCCCCGAGCACGTCGCGATCATGCGCGAGAAGCTGCTCGACGAGCCGACCGTGCTTGCGGTCTGCCGCGACCTCGACCGCAGCTACGGCATCACCTACGTACTCGACGACGGCCCCGGCGGCGAGCAGGTCCGTTGGCAGATGACCTTCGACCCGGAGGCCGGGGTCCACGTCGATCTCGGCGATCCCGCCCGTGCCGACCTCGTGTACCGCGGAACCTGGGCCGCGGTGATGCGAGCGGCGACCGCACGGCGCCGCGGCGAGGAACCGGCCGATCCGCTCACGCTCCACGGCGACCCCGCCGTGCTCGACCGGATCGGTCCTGCCTTCGCAGCGGCGCACCGGGTGGCGGCGATCGAGACGAGCCTGCCCGACGTCGAGGAACGACCGGAGCAGCACGCTCGGATGGGCGCCGACGTCCGCGACACCCCGCTGTACGCAGAGGTCGCGCAGCACCTCGACCGGCTCCTCGGGCCGACGTACGGCCGGCCCGGTGTGCTCCGCGACCTCGAGGTGTCGCCCGATGGCACACAGGTCGTCGTGACCGCGACGGTGCTCGACGGACCCGACGCATCCCCCCGGGCCGCGATCCTCGCGGTGCGCGACGGGTCGATCGAGCCGCTCACCTCCGACGTCGGGTCGGCGCACGGCGCGAGGTTCTCACCGGACGGCCGCACGCTCGCCTTCCTCACCGACCGCCGGACACCCGGTGCCGCGCAGGCCGCCCTGCTGCGGACCGGCCTGGGCGAGGCCGTGGCGGCACCGGTGGCGGCCGGCGCGGTCGAGTACGTGCGCTGGTCACCGGACGGTCGGCACCTGCTGCTGGGGGTGGCCGGCGAGGGAGCCGACCGGGCCGCCGCGGCGGGCTCGGGAACGACCGCCGCACGCCCCGACCCCGATCGTGCCTCGTGGCTGCCCCGGGTGACCTCGGACTCCGACGACGTCCCGTGGCGGACGCTGTGGGTCGTCGACGTCGACAGCGGCGGGCTGCGGCGGGTCGGCCCCGAGCGGTGGAACGTCTGGGAGGCCGACTGGGCCGGATCGGACGCCGTGGTCGCGATCGCCTCGAGCTCCCCGGACGAGGACGCCTGGTACAGGGCGACGCTCGACCATCTCGACCTCGGCACCGGCGACGTCCGGACCCTGCTCACCAGCGACGTCCAGCTCGCCGTGCCCACCGGATCCCCGGACGGCCGTCGGATCGCCGTCGTGCAGGCGCTGTGCAGCGACCGCGGTATCGCCGCCGGCGAGCTCACCGTCGTCGACGTCGACACCGCCGAGACCCACATGCCGGACACGCTCGGCGCCGACGTCTCGGACGTGCGGTGGATCGACCCGCAGCGGCTCGGGTACGCGGGCCTGCGGCGTCTGGAGTGCGTCGCCGGCACCGTCGACACGACCCGGTGGACCACCGAGGAACAGGTGCAGAGCACGGGCTCCCTCGGCGGCGGGTCAATGCATCCGGCGGCGGCCTTCGCCGGCGACGACGTGCTCACCATCCAGGAGAGCTACGTCAAGCCGCAGCGGATCGTGCGTACCTCGGGTGGCCGGGACGACCTGCTGTACGAGCACCGTCACGCCGGCGTCGACCACCTCCGCTCGATCGCCGGGACCGCCGCCGCCGTGCGGTGGCAGGCGCCGGACGGGCTCGAGATCGACGGCATTCTCTGCACCCCGGACGGTGCCGGCCCGTTCGCGCTCGTGGTCAACCTGCACGGCGGGCCGGTCTGGGGTTTCCGCGAGACGCAGGGCATGACCTACCCCTGGGTGGCGTTCCTCGTCTCGCGCGGCTTCGCCGTGCTGAGCCCGAACCCGAGGGGCAGCAGCGGTCGCGGACGGGCCTTCGCCGAGCGCGTCGTCGGCGACATGGGCGGCGCCGACGCGCACGACGTGCTCGCCGGGATCGCTTCGCTCGTCGACCGCGGCATGGCCGACCCGGATCGTGTCGGGCTCATCGGCGGCAGCTACGGCGGCTTCCTCTCCGCGTGGCTCCCCACGCTGGACACGCGCATCGCGGCCGCCGTGCCGATGTCCCCGGTCACCGACTGGACGAGCCAGACATTCACGACGAACATCGCGCGATGGGGACTGCAGTTCCTGCAGGCCGATCCGCAGGACGGGGACGGCCACCTGCACACCAGGAGCCCCGTGACGTACGCGAGCCGGGTGCGGACGCCGTGCCTGCTCGTCGCCGGAGCGCACGACCGGTGCACCCCGCCGGGGCAGGCCGAGGAATTCCACCGCGCCTTGAGGCTGCACGACGTGCCGTCCGCGCTCGTCGTCTACCCGGAGGAAGGCCACGGCGTACGGCACCCCGCCGCTCGTGCGGATCTCCTGACCAGGGTGGCCTCGTGGTTCGAGCGACACATGCCCCAGTGAACGGGACGGGCGTCGACCCACCGACGCGACAGGCAACAGCACACACGGAGGAGAGCACGGTGGACGACGAGGTACGCATCTACGGTGAGACAGGTCAGCCGGTGCTACTCATTCCGGGCGGTAACGTCACCTGTGACGGCTTCTACCCGGAGCTGATCGAGGCGTTGCTGGACGATCCCGGCGCCCGGGTGATCGTTCACGACCGGCCGGGGACGGGCTCGTCACGCACCGAAGGCACGATCGCCGGCGCCACCCGCCACCTGCATGCGCTCATCCGGCGTCTCGGGATGGGCCCCGTCGTGGTCGTCGGACAGAGCCTCGGGGGCGGGATCGCGCTCCTGCTGGCACACGACTACCCCGACGACGTCGCAGGCATCGTCTTCCTGGACGGCACACCGGTGAACGCCGAAGGGGTCACGCGCCAGGTCGAGCAGTCGCTAATGGACGGCGCAGCGGCCGTCACCGACCCCGCCGCGCGTGCCGACATCGACGAGGCCACCGCCGCCTGGGTCGAGTCCGAGATCGAGAACCACCGGATGCGGCCGCCGCAGGCCGAGGCGATGAGACGGAGCTTCCAGATCGACAAGGCGCGCCTCGCCGACTACGCGAGAGGGCTGGGCGACATCGCCGCGACGTTCGACCAGACACGTCTGCGTCCCGACATCCCGGCTGCGATCATCAGCGCGGACTACCCACCGGGCAACGAGCTGACCGATGCGGGCCTGGCCGCACATCGGCGCATCGCCGAGGCGTTCGGAACGGTCGCCACGATATGGCCCGGCTCCCTCCACACGGTGCACCTCTCGCACCCCCAGGAGACCACCGAGATGGTCCGCGACATCACGCGCCGCGCCGCCGGTATCTGATGTGCGCACGGCGGCGGTGGGGCGGACACCAGTCGACATCACGGCCGGCGCACCACCCGGACACGGCCGCCTTACGGTGCGGAGAGGCCCATCCCGACCGACGAAGCCGTCTCGTCGTCGTTCCCGGTAGTTAACGTCGGCTGGCTGCATTGCCTGCCTGTCCGCGGTGCCTGACCCCGTGACCAGCCACTGGGACGGGGACCTACGATCCCACGCCTGCTGATCTGTAGAGAGCGGTGGATCTCCTGAGCCGCGCACACCGCCGCCCGGCCCGGGACCAAAGGCGCCTCCGCGCCGTGTCCAGGCCATGACCCACCCGACGCATCGCGCCATCGCGGGCATGCCCGACGCCAGCAGAAGCACGTGTTCCCTCCCGCCACACGGACTTCTCAAACACGTTCTGAGAGACGGCGAGGGCGCGGGCCCCCGCAACGAGTTCACGCTGCGGCCCGGTCGTCACCGCAGCGCTCGGTCTGCCGACTATTTCTGCCATCTGCGTTCGCCTGGCAATGCCCAACGAACGAGAACGCCAACGGGCTGCCCCGCGAGTGCTTCCCTAAGGGCACTGAGCTGAGCGTCTATACCGTTGACCATCTCGAAGAGGTCGCCGCCGAGCACAACGCCCGCCCTCGCAAGGTCCTCGGGTGGTCCAGCCCGCAGGCCGCTTTCAGTAGCCTTCGGGACGTCCCCGTGTTGCGACGCTGACTGGAACCCGCCCCGTCGTTACGGGGTTACTCCGGACCCGCCGTCGACAGCGCTGGCTCGATCGACGGCGAAGTCGATGAGTCGTTGTCCCATTTGCGGGAACTCCATGACGTCCTGGAGATTCTCCGCGCTTGACGTCATCGCCACGAGGCCCGTTCCCGACTTGCGATGCAGAGCGCCGAAGGACTGGTACGACATCGTCGCTCCGGCGTGTTGGCTAACCGGACCGTGGCCATGGTCCAGGTTCCACCAGCCGATTGCCTGCCGGAAGCCGGCGGTACTGCCGTATGGGGTGTTCGCCGGATCAGAACCCGCCGGCCACTCGAACTCTGTCTCCTGGGCGAATCGCAGGGCCGTCGTCAGCTCGCTGTCGTCATGTGCGAGGTTGGCTTCGATGAAGGTCAACATGTCGGCCATGGTGGACCGGATTCCCCCTTGCGGGAGCATGATGTCCCAGTACCAGTTCGGCGACGGCGTGCCATCTGCGTAGTAGCCTCGGGCCAATCGGGAGGATTGGTCCGTCGATAGTGTGTAGGCGGTGTCGACGAGACCCAGGGGGTCGCCGAGGTGACGCTTCAGGAGCGATTCGAAGGTCTGTCCTGATGCGACTTCGAGGATGTGGCCCAGCACGGATAATCCGGTACGCGAGTACTCCCAACCGCTACCACGCGGCCGGACGAGTTCGGCAGCCTCCAGCTCCTCGTCCAGATGAGCTTTGGTGTAGTCGGCGTAGTACGTGAACCGCGTGGGGTCTTCCGTCGACACCGCCTCGCTGATCATGCGAGCGAGTACCACGCCGTCCCCCGACAGGCCGGACGTATGCGTCGCAAGGTCGAACACGGTGATCTCGCCGACCTCCGACCTGATGTTCAGATCCGGGAAGTAGTCAGCGATGGTGTCGGTGAAGGAGAGCACGCCCTGCGATACGAGAATCGAGAGTACAGATGTCGTGTACACCTTCGAGAACGACCCGATCTCGTAGAGCGTCCGCTCGTCCGGCACCGTGACGTACTGGGCGTCCGGTGAGCGGAAAGCGAAGATCGACCGGTGTCCGTTCTGGGTCAAGCCGATCGTGAGTGTCAGCTCGTTCCGGTTGCGGATATACTCTTGGCCGGCTTTCTCGAGTTCGAGCTGCACAGTCAACAATTCTTCTGTCCCATGATTTGACCTTTCCTTTACATCTCATTGTGGTTACCTGCCACGGGCATGTCACCGAGATTGCGCCGGTCCTGTCGTCGAATTTGCTCGGCCGCGCCACGGCTTGGCTGCATGACGGTTGTTCGGCGGACCCGTGGGTCCAGGCGAGGTCAGCCGGTACGTGCCGGTCGTTTGCCGTGGGTCAGTCGGCGGAGTACCACCTCGGCGGGACCGCGTCGTCCGGCACGGTCGAGGGCCGCTGAGAGAGCGATCCCGAGCAGCCAGGTCGTGAGGCCGAGCAGCGAGGCTTGCCACACCGTCAGGTCGGCGCCCAGCCCGAGCGACCAGGCGGGCAGCAGAGCGCAGAAGACGACGGACTGGCCGAGGTAGTTCGACAGCGACCGCCGACCGGTGGCGAGCAGCGCCTGCGGGACCGCACGCGTCGCGAACAGGCCGAACAGCGCCCCGAACCCGAGTCCGCCTGCGAGCCCTCCGGTCTGGTGCAGCACCCCGGCGACCATTGCGAGTCCGATGGTCGGCTGCCACCAATCCACGGCTGCGAGCGCGAGCGGCAGCCCGGTCAGTGCCGCGACGGTGATCCCGATGACGGCGGTTCGGCGCAGGAGCGGGCGGTACCGGCCGGGCTCGTCGAGAATGCCGCGCTGGGCCGCGAGCGCGCCAAGGGCGACCATCCCGACCGTGGTGAGCGCTGCGACGACCGTGCTGCCCAGCCACTCGGGCAGGTGCAGCAGCATGGCCATGGTCGGGCCGGTCGCCGTCATGCTGGGCCAGGCGGGACCCGCTGGCAGGCCCGACGTCGCCCCGACCGCGCCTGCGATCAGCAGGCCGATGACCGCGATCGCTCCCAGGGTGCGGTCCGAGGCGCGGACCACGACCACGGCGGACAGGAGCAGCAGCAAACCGTAGGCGCCGACGATGTCGGCGGGGAACAGCAGCACGCCGTGCAATGCACCGATCGCAATCATCCACGCCCCGCGGCGGCGCAGGACCCCGACGGCGCGGCCCGGCTCCCGCCCTCGTGCGGACTGGACGGCGCCATATCCGACGAGCATCGCGAACAGCGGGTAGGCCCGCCCGTCGACGAACAGCATCTGGAACACGACCACGATCTGGTCGGCCAGGCCCAGGTCGGCCGGGTAGCCACGCAGCCCGGCGGAGCCGTAGAGATAGAGATGGACGTTAGCGAGCGCGATCATCAGCAGCATCGCGCCCCGAGCGAGGTCGGGCGCGACGGCTCGGGCTGTCGGCGTACCGGCGACGGTACTCATGCCCGTCCGCTCGCACGGTGCATCGGTGCGGCAGCGCCGGGCGGTGTGGCCACACCGGTCGGTGTCCTGGGCACTCTCGTCCTCCTAGTCGGGCCGTCGCCACGGTGGCGTCCGGCGGGTGCTCCCCGGCTACGGGCGGGCACAGGTGTGGCGACCGCGGTTGGTTGTTGCTCGCGGCCGTACCAGTGGAAGGTGTGCCGTCGGGGCAGAGTCAAGGCGGCGGTGCCACTGTCACCGGGTCGGGTTGCTCGACGAGCCCGGACGCGGGCGGAATGACTACGAGCAGTACCGGATGCCCCACTTGCCGAGCTCCTGAGGGTCGCCGCAGCGTCGGACAACTCTCGGGCGGATCTGCTCTCACCAGCAGCGATTCCCCGTGATAGTCGTCAGTGCGCCGATATGCGACGCGATCGCGTACCGAGTTCAACGCCCCGGCCAGGCGCAGCAGGTCGATCCGAGTGCTCGGCGATCAGTGCAGTACTCAGCCGCCGGATCAGGAACGGACCGGCGTGCGGGAACGCCGCCTCAACGCTCGAACCAGGCACGGTCGCAGTAGGGGTCAGCTAGCTCAGGTCCCCAATCCGCGGCTAGAGCTGCAACCCCAGGTAGGCGGTAGAGCGCGAAACCGACCACCGTGACGCCGTGGCCGCCAGCCTCGACTCACTGCGCTGGGCCACCGTCCACGGTGCCGACGCGCTCGGGATGAACGACCGCATCGGCACCCTGTCCCCCGGCAAGCAGGCCGACGTGATCGTCGCGGGAGGCCCGGGCGTCGGCCAGCACCCGGTGTACGACGCCGCCGCCGGGATCGCCGAGCGGGTGCGAGCCACCGCCGGGGCCCTGCCGGGCACGCCCGAGGACGGGTTATCCGACCTCACGGCCCTCGCCACGGCCAACCTGGCGTGCTGACCCCAGTGGTCGCCGCTACCTGCTGACCGCTCCGGCGCGATCGCCCGGTTCCGGCGTCGCCGAGCTCGAGGCGGTGCGATCCTCGCACCGCTCGGAAGATCGATTCACAAGGTGAGGGAACTGAGATGACCACTACCGAGACACCGACTGCCGACAACAGCGTCGCGACGGGCGGGTCGTGGGGCACGCGCGTGCTCGACCTGCTCCTGCTGCTCGTCGCCATCGTCATGTTCGCCGACCTGTCGGTCAACGAGAACATCGACGACGTCGTCTACCAGGTGACCGCGCTGCTGTGGATCGTCCTGGCCAGCGCGTTCATCGGCGTCCGGCTCTACCGGATGCGACGCGCACGGCGCGGCGACGTGAACTGGACGCGACGGCTGCAGGACACCCGGCTGGGCTATCTCGTCGTCACGACGACAGTCCTCACCATCATGAACGCGATCATCCTGCTGCTGCAGTTCACCGGCGACGCCGGGGAGAAGGCGACCGCCGAGCTCGTCGCGCAAGGCGGTGACCCGGACCAGATGGACGCCCTGGTCTCGATGTACTCGGCGTCGGCGCTCCTGCTGATCGTCCTGTCCTGGGTCGTGCTACACCTCAGCTACGCGGAGCGGTACGCCCGGATCTGGGCGCTGGGCCGGAGCAAGGGCGTCGAGCACGTCGAGTTCCCCGGGTGCACGGAGCCGACGCTCACAGAGTTCGTCTACATGGCTGTCACCGTCGGCTTCACCTTCGCGACCTCCGACGTAAGCGTGCTGTCGACGGAGATGCGCTCGAAGATGGTCTTCCACGGACTGCTGGCGTTCCTCTACAACACCGTCATCGTCGCGGCCACGGTCGGCGTCCTCACCGGCTGAGCAGCCCCAAGGCGGGCCGTTTCTGCCACCCGGTCACCTCAACGACAACTTTGTCAGTGCTCCGGGAATTCGTATCCGTGCTGACCTTCGCGCCGTGGAACTCGTCGAAGTGTGTGGCGCCTCGCAGTTGGTCAGGCAACGGGCGGTTAGAGACAACACGATCTTGTCCCTACCGGGTTGTGCCAGCCGAGAGGGGAGGGCCGGGAGATGGGTCGCGAGCGGGACTGGACGGTGGCCCGGCGCAGCACGCGCCGGGTGGGAGGCCAGAGCAGTGACGGTGTCGTTCCTGTAGGACGCAACGATCGCCCGCGAGATGTGCCTGAGCAAACTCATCGACGCACTCGACATCGCGGCCAGGGCGCTGCGTCCGGCGTGGCGCGCAGAGTCCGGTCGCTCGATGTGCGGTGCAGGAACTCGTGACGTTGTCGAGGATCCAGGGTGGGAGTGGGGTGCCGCAGCGGCCGTCGTGGCCTCCCTCGTGGCCTCCAAAGGTGTCTACCGCTGGTGTCAGATGTGCACCGTGTTCCGCCTGACGTGCACGGATGGACCGCCTGCGCATGGTTGGTTCCACGACGGGAGAACTCGTAATGCGCAGGTCTGGGGTTCGACCCCCCAAGGCGGCTCCGAGAAGCCCCTGGTAGCGACGCTGCCGGGAGCTTTCCCTTTGGCCTGGCGGGCAGAAATCCCCTCCACCCCCCGGCTTCCGTGCCATCCCCTTCGGCCCTGCTCGACCGTTCGGCTACAGCGTGTAGCGAACACGACGGAGCGCGCCTGCGGACGATCGTGATCAACTTGCCGCTCGGGCGACTGCGCTCGTGGCTCCGTGCGGAGTGCCGTCGCGGTCCTCAACCGCGGGAGGTGCGGCTACGGCAGGCGTCGGCCGTAGCGGCGCGACACCGTGGCTCGGATCTCCGCCGAGTCGCTCGCAGCCGGCGTCACCGCCCCCCCTCGGCGTACAGCCGCTGCGCACCCGGTTCCACGATCACCGCCGCGAACTGGTCCTCCCTCGGCCGGACCGTGCCGCAACCGGGCGCGACACATGTCGCGGCCCGGCCACACAAGTCGCAACCGACGACCACTGCTCTGCCCGGGACGGGCGCACCAGGCTGGGCCCCTCAGCCGTCGGTCCGCGCTGCGCAGGGTCGTCGCGATCGCCGATGACGAAGGGACCTAGCATGAGCGTTCCGGAGCCCCGTCGCGAAGACCTCGTCGAGGTGCCGTCCGGTCGTCGCCGGACCGTTCTCGCCGCCGCGGTCGGGAACTACGTCGAGTGGTACGAGTTCGCGGTATACGGCGTGGTCGCGGCCTACATCTCGCGAGCGATGTTCCCCGCCGACGACCCGTCCGTCGCGATGCTGAACACCTGGGCGACCTATGCGGTCTCGTTCCTGGCACGTCCGGTCGGCGGCGTCCTCCTCGCGCGCTTGGGCGACCGGCATGGTCGTCAGCACATCCTCTACGTCACCATCGCGATGATGTCGATCGCGACGTTCTCCATCGCCCTCATCCCGTCCTACGCGGTGGTGGGGATCGCGGCACCGATCCTGCTCGTCTGCGCTCGCCTCGCCCAGGGCATCGCCGCAGGCGGGGAGTTCGCCGGGGCGACGGCGTTCCTCTACGAGCACGCGCCGGCCGGGCGCCGGGCCCGGACGGTCAGCTACCTGGGCGCCAGTACCTTCTGCGCGATCGTCTCCGGATCCGCGGTGGCGACCCTGCTCGCCGTCGCACTGCCCGCCGAGATGATGCAGTCCTGGGGGTGGCGCGTGGTCTTCGCCACGGCGCTCCCGCTCGGCCTCGTCGGCATCTACATCCGACGCCGGCTCACCGACACCCCCGCCTTCCACGCCCTGCGCGAGCAGGCCGAGTCGGACGACCACGGGGACGACCACCTGAGCCTGTGGCAGGTGGTCCGACGGAACCACCGCGCGATACTGCTCTACCTGGGGTTCGGCAGCTTCTACTCCGTCGCCGTCTACGTCAGTTTCACCGCCTACTTCGCGTACATGCAGGTCAACGGGATGCCACCGGGCCCGGCTCTGGCGATCAACACCGTCGGCGGCGTCGTCGTCATCGTCGGGATCCTCCTCTCGGGCGGTCTGGCCGACCGGGTCGGCCGACGGCCGTTGCTGATCGCGTGCATCGGCGCCCTCGCCGTCGTGACCGTTCCCACGTTCCTGCTGGGGGCGACCGGCTCCCCGGCACTGGCCCTGCTGGGCGCGTTGCTCTTCGTCGTCCCCCTGTCGGTCCTCATCACCCCGGCCGTCATCTGCGTGGCGGAGCTGTTCCCGGTCCGGGTACGGGTCACCGCGGGAGCGATCGCCTACAACCTGACCGTCGTCGTGGGCGGATTCACCCCGTTCATGGCCGTGTGGCTCACCTCGGCCACCGGTTCCGGCCTGGCCTTCCCGCTGCTGGTCGTCGTGCTCGCCGTCGTGGCGCTGATCGTGGTCCTGCGCGGCTATCGCGAACCGGGTGCGGCGCAGGAGGAACTCGATAGGCTCTCCCCACCGCGTCCCACGGCGGCGGACCGTGCGTCCCCGGTCGTGCGGCCCCCCTTCCGTGACGACGACGAGAGGCCGATCCGACCGTGAGAATCGTAGGAGCGACCGTCGTCGACGGAACCGGGGACGGGCCCATCGACGGCCGGGCGGTCGAGGTGGCGGGCGGACGTATCGTCGGCCGGCCGGCCGCAGCGGGCCCACCGTCCGACGTCGTCGACTGCACCGGCCTGACCGTCGTCCCGGGACTGATCGACGCCCACGTTCATCTCGGCCTCTCCAGCCACATCGACGACGCCCTCGCCTTCCGGATATCGGTCGCGGAGCTGGCCGCCGACATGTTCGAGAACTGCCGCCGCACGCTGCACGCCGGATTCACCACGGTCCGCGACACCGGGGGCATCGACGCGGGACTCGCGGGCGTGGTGGCGAGCGGCAAGATCCCCGGACCGGACATCATCCACTGCGGTCCGGTGCTCTGCCAGACCGCGGGCCACGGGTACCAGGCGGCCGAGTGGGAACCGACCTCGCTGTGGCACCAGCACGACATCCTCGGGCTGCGGTTCGTCGCGCTCCCCGGTGACGGTCCCGACGAGGTCCGGAGGAACGCCCGCGAGGCGTTCGGCCGGGGGGCGAGCTTCCTCAAGATGTGTGTGACGGGCGGTGTCGTCTCGCGCCACGACAAGCTGACCGACACCCAGTTCACCGTCGCGGAGATCGCCGCCGCCGTCGGCGAGGCCGACGCCCGCGGCACCTACGTGACGGTGCACGCCCACAACAACGCGGGGATCCGCAACGCGGTCGCCGCCGGTGTGCGGTGCGTCGAGCACGGGACCATGGTCGACGACGAGACGGCCGCACTGCTCGCGGCGCACGACGTCGCGCTCGTCCCCACCCTGTCCGTCGTGCGTCTGCTGACGGAGAGCACCACCGGGGCGGGCCTTCCGGAGTCCATGCGGTCGCGGCTCGACGGCACCTACCAGGGAATGGTGGACGCCGTCGGAGCCGCGCGTCGCGCGGGTGTCCGGGTGGGCCTGGGGTCGGACCTGATCGGCCCGAACCAGGACCGGCGCGGCCTGGAGCTGCTCCTACGTTCCCGCATCGAGAGTCCGCAGGCGGCACTCGAGGCGGCGACGAGGGTGAACGCCGAGATCCTCGGGATCGCCGACGAGGTGGGAACGATCGAACCGGGGAAGCGCGCCGACCTGGTGGCGTTCGCCGGGAACCCGCTGGATGACCCGGAGCTGTTCGAGGATCCCGACGCGGTCGTCCTCGTCGTCCAGAACGGGAGGATCGTGAAGGACCTGCGCTGACGTCGGTCGCGGCGCACTCGCCACGTCATGGCTGCTCGCCGACGGCTCGCGACGCAGACGAGGCGGCGAGCGCCCGCAGCTTGAGTCCCAGGTGCAGGGTCAGCCGGTCGTCACCGTCGTCGAGCCGGTGGTCGGTGATCTCCTCGATGCGTCGGAGCCGGTGGTACAGCGTCGCCCGGTGGATGCACAGGCGCCCCGCGGCCCGCCGGACGTCGCAGGCGCTGTCGAGGTACGTCTCGAGGGTCGTGACGAGCACCCGCCGCCCGTCCGCGGCGTCGAGGGCCTCCAACGCCGGCACCCGCGCGGCGGCCGCCAGCTCGTCGGCCGGCAGCCGGAGCAGGACGTCGTGGACCCCCAGCCGTCCCCAGCTCGCCACCTCCCCCAGCGAGGGCACCAACAGCGCAGCGCGTGCGGCGGCGAATGCCTGACGGTGGGCGTGGACGACCTGGTCGAGCTCCTCCACGACGTCGCTGACGCCGACGACGAACCGGGTGTCGCGCCCGCTCAGCTGCCGGAACCGGGCGAGCACGGTACGGGTGAGCGCGTCGGTCCGGCGCGGGGCCGGGTCGCTCGTGACGGCGAGCAGCAGCCAGGCTCGGGAACGGGTCGCGACCATCAGCCCGACCCCGTCGGGAAGGCTCGCCAACCCGTCCTGGACCGCCGCGGCGACCGCCACGTCGTCCGGCCCCCCGGCCGTGCCCGCGGGCCCCCTCTGCGCCGCGACGACCTGGAAGCCCGTCGTCCGTCCGCCGAACACCTGCTCGGCCCGCAGGTCGTCCACCGCCTGCGACCTGAGCTCCTCGTCGGATGTGACCAGATCCCGCAGGATCGTCTCCCGCCGGACGTTCGTCCGCTCGCGCAGCAGCAGACGCGCATAGAGCATCACTCCCGCGCGCGACGCAGCCTCCTCAGCCATCGCGATCTCGGCGCCGGTCAGCGGGTTCGCCTCGTTGTCGATGAGCCACAGGTGACCGAGCAGCAGGGTGTTGCACCGCACGGGAGCGCAGAGCCGCCTCCCGATCCCCGGCAGGTCGAGCTCCACCGTGCCCGGCCGGGTCCATCCGCCGATGCCGAGGGCGAGCAGCGCGCGGGTCACCTCCTCGGACACCGCCCGGTTCAGCACCGACGTGATCCGCGTCGGGTCCTCGTCCCCGAAGTGCCTGCTGGCGGCCAGGAGCCGGATCGCCGGATCGTCGATCGCCACCGACCGCCCCAGCCGCCCGGCCAGGTCGTCGACGAGCAGCTGCAGGTCCTCGTCGGGCATGGGGCTCCTCCGGGCTCGTCGCGGCCGCACGGTGGGCGCGTCCGGGTGGCGGACCGGTCCGAACCGTACCGAGACCGCCGGTCGCAGGGCCGGGCCGTCGAGGGGACGGGTGTGTCGCCTGCGGGACGGTCGGGTCATGCGCCGGCGTCGGCGCGCGCCCGCGACAGATGTCGCGCGCCGGCGGCCCGACGTTCGTCAGCTCGCCGATGTTCGTGGCCCGGTCGCGATGGAGACTGGAACGGGCATCCGGCCCGGAGCCGTCCGTGGGGGCGGCGGCACGGGTGCGACCAGGAGGAGGTGCGTCCGTGCGGTCGGAGGTCGTGGTCGTCGGCGCCGGCGTCGTCGGCTCGTCGATCGCCCTGGACCTGGCCCGTGGGGGGTACGGCGTCCTCGTCGTCGACAAGGCGGGCGGGGTGGGGCACGGATCGACCAGCGCCTCCAGCGCGGTGGTGCGGTTCAACTTCTCCACGTGGGCGGGGGTGGCCGGAGCGTGGGAGTCGAGGGCTGCGTGGGAGCGATGGGACGAGCACCTCGGCGGTGCGGACCCGGCGGGAACGGCGCGCTACGTCCGCACCGGCCTCGCGGCCCTCGACGTCGATGCCGCCCCACGGAGCACCTACCTCCCCTTCTTCGACGACGCCGGCATCCCCTACGAGGAGTGGGACGCCGACACCCTGGCCCGGCGGGTCCCCGGCATCGACAACGGTCGCTACTGGCCGCCCCGCAGGATCGACGACGAACGGTTCTGGGCCGACGCCCGCTCCCGGCTCGGTGCGGTCTTCACCCCCGATGCCGGCTACGTGTCCGATCCGCAGCTCGCTGCGCAGAACCTGGCCACCGCGGCCCGCCGGCACGGCGCCGAGTTCCTCCTACGACGCGCGGTGACCGGCATCGGGTGCCGGCACGGCCGGACGTCGGAGGTCCGGCTCGACGACGGCACCCGGGTCTCCTGCAGCATCGTGGTCAACGCCGCGGGCCCCTGGTCGGCGACGGTCAACGCGCTGGCCGGCGTCGGGTCCGACTTCACCGTCCGGACCCGGCCGCTGCGTCAGGAGGTCGCCCATGTCGCGGCGCCCCGCGGCTACAACGCGTCTGGGACCGCCGGTACCAGCCTCGCGGACCTGGACCTGGGGATCTACGTCCGCGGAGAGGTCGGTGACGGCATGCTGGTCGGGGGCACCGAACCGGAGTGCGACCCGTTCGACTGGGTCGACTCGCCCGACGACGTGGACCCGGCACCGACGGCCGCGGTGTTCCAGGCCCAGGTGACCCGCGCCGCCAGGCGGCTGCCGGACCTCGGGGTGCCGAACCGGGCCCGAGGCGTCGTCGGGGTGTACGACGTCGCCGACGACTGGACCCCGATCTACGACCGGACCGGGCTCCCCGGCTTCTACGTCGCGATCGGGACCAGCGGGAATCAGTTCAAGAACGCCCCGGTCGTCGGACGGTTCATGCGAACGATCATCGAGTGCGTCGAGAACGGCGTCGACCACGACACCACCCCCGCCCGGTTCACCGCACCCCTCACCGGGGCCACGATCGACCTGGGCGCCTTCTCCCGCCGACGGCCGGTCGGTCCGGGGGGACCGGGGACCGTCATGGGCTGACGGCCGCCACGCCGCAGGCATCGTCACCACGAGAGGACACGGGATTGAGCACCATGCTGCACGGCTGCCTCGGCGGCACGGAGTACTTCGAGATCACGGCGTCGTACGGACGCCGCTACGGCATCTGGGTGACCACGCCCCCGGGGTACACCGCCGCAGCGGACCCGCTGCCACTGGTCTACGTGCTGGACGGGAACTTCTCCGTCGGGCTCACGGCCCCCCTCATCGTCACCCAGGCGGACCCGTACCTGACGGTGGCCCCCTACGTCCAGGTCAGCGTCGGCTACGCGGGCGACGACGCCGGGAGCTGGGAGACCCTGCGCAACCGCGACCTCGTACCCCCGGGTGAGCCGGTCAGCCCGGTCATGGTGTCCACCCTGGAGGCCGCCCGTGACTCCGGCGCGATGTCCCAGGAGCAGGTGGACGTCTACCTCCGCGAGCTCGCCGACACCCGCGCGGACGACTTCCTCGACTTCCTGACCAACGAGCTCCACCCCCGTCTGCGGACACGGCTGGGTGTCGGCGACACCGGGCACGGGCTGTTCGGCTACTCCTACGGCGGGCTGTTCACCCTCTACGCCTGGCTGCGCGGCGCGGCGCCGTTCTCGACCTTCGGAGCGGGGAGCCCCGGCGTCATCGCAGCCGACAGCCGGATCTTCGACCTGCTCGACGCCGCTCCGGAGCCCCGCGCGGGCTCGTCCGCTGCGCGGCTGCACCTCACGGTGAACGAGGTCGAGCTGCTCGGCGACATCCCGGTCTACCGTGGACTCGGGCAGAACGTGCTCGTCGTCCTCGACCGTCTCCGGCGCACCGGGCGGGCGTCGGATGTGACCGCCGCGGTGCTGCGCGAGACGCATGTCACCGGGTTGCAGGCGTCGTTCCTCGACTACCTCACGACCTGCCGGGCGCGACCGGAGCGGACGACGGGAGCGGACTCGGTCCTCGGCCGGACCTGAGCTGGTCGGACGGCCGGAACGGCCCGGAGGCTCGGAGCCGCACCGCGCGGTCCGGGGTGGTCGCGGGGGGTGCTCCGGTGGGGCGTGACGAGCGCGGTGAGGTCGCCGTCGTCGGCGACCGGATCACGCTCCGGCCGGGAAGCTGCTACAACCGACGATGACGATCTTGTCGCCCGCCCCCGTGAAGGACCGGCCTCCCATGCGCATCCTGTTCACCGCGGTCGCCGCGCACGGGCACGTCCTGCCGCTGGCGCCGCTGATCGCCGCCGCGCTGGAGCAGGGGCACGCCGCGGCGTTGGTGACGAGCGCCGGGCTGAGCGATGTGGTCGCCCGTGAGCTCGCCGACGGTGTGGAGCACCTGCCGGCCGGTCCGATGCCCGTCGAGCTGGCCACGGAGGCGGCGCGCCGCTCGGGTGAGGACATCATGGCGCCGTCGGTCGACGGGATCGGCGAGACCTTCGGCGGGGTGCTGCTCGACCTGGCCGCCGACGACGCCCTCGCCGCCGCGCGGCGGTGGTCGCCGGATCTGGTGGTGTCCGAGTTGTACTGCACCGTCGGACCGCTGGTCGCGACCGCTCTGCAGCTCCCGCTGCACGAGGTCCGGATGACCGCCCCGCTGCCGGCGCCGCTCGCCGCTGCGATCGCCCGTGCCGCCGAGGGCCGCTACGCGCGGCGCGGCCTGCGACCGCGCGACCCGGACACGGTGCTCGACCTGTGGCCGGTGGAGCTACGCGACCCCGCCATCGCGACCCGCCCGGACCCGGGACACGTCCTGCCGGTCCGGGCCACTCCCCATCGGCGCCCCCGTCCGGAGCCGCGCTGGTCCCCGCCGCCGTCGTCCTCCGGGCGGCCGCGGGTGTTGGTCACGCTGGGCACCATCTTCTCCGGTGCCGACATGCTCACCGCCGTGGTCGACGCGGTGGCCGGGGCACCCGTCGACGTGGTGGCGACCCTCGGCCTGGCTCTGGGCGACGCCGCGGCGGTGGACCGGGACCGGACCGGTGCGGGAGGGGGCACGGTCACCGTCGTCGGGTTCGTGCCGATCGACGAACTCCTCGACGATGTCGACCTCGTCGTCGGTGTCGGCGGCGCCGGGACCGTCCTGGCCGCGCTCGGCCGCGCGATCCCGCTGGTCCTCTGGCCCCGGGGCGCCGACCACCCCACGATCGCGGCAGGCGTCGCCATGGCGGGAGCGGGGGTGGTGGTCGACGATCTCGCGGCGGTCGGGCCGGCCGTCGCACGGGTGCTCGACGATCCCGCGATCCGTGCCGGGGCCCGCTCGGTCGCCGAGTCGATCGCCCGTGCCCCCGGCCCCGCCGAGGCCGTCCGCGTGCTCACCGGACGCGGCTGACCGGCGAGGACGGTGCCCGGCGTCCACCGGCGGTCAGGGCGCCGATGTACACCGGCGTCGCACGGCGCGCCCGGGGACGACGACGCGTGCGTGCGATCACGTGGCGACTGTGACGAGCAGCGACACCAGCAGCGCGATGAGCACGGTGTTGAAGACGAAGGCGACGACGGCGTGCAGCGCCGCCGTCTGCCGCATGGCGCGCCCCGTCACGGCGACGTCCGCGCTGGTGTAGGCGGTGCCGACCTGGATCGCGAGGTAGAGGTGGTCGGTGAACCCAGGTGGCCCGTCACCGGTGCCCGCGAAGACCAGCCCGCCGACGCGGGCGTTCTCCCGGGCGTAGTGCACGGCGTAGACCGTCAGGATGAGCAGCCACGAGGTGCTCACCACCAGGACCGCCAGCCCGACGACGACGGGGTCCTCCCGCAGCTCCCGCAGCACCATCGCGCCGACCACGGCCCCGATCGCCACCGTGCAGAACGAGAGGGCGCCGAGCGGGCCACCGCTGCCCGCGAGCCACTCGACGCGTCGGCGGCGCAGTCGTCCCGAGCGGTTCTCGGTCAGCCACCCGGCCAGCGCGGCCCCGTCGGCCCGGCGCAGGACCGTGATGGTCAGGCCCGCGTAGAGCGCGGCCCAGACACTCCATGCTCCGAAGTAGACGGAGACGACGAAGCCCAGCGATCCGATGTCGTGGGGTGCGACGGTCTGGACGGCGGCGCCGTACGCGGCGGCGAGGACGACGGTGACCGCGGTCGTGAGGAGGTACCGGGTGCCGTCGGAGGCCAGGCGCGGCCGGCGGGGCGCTGCGGGGCCGCCCCTTCCCGGGCGGGGCCCGGAGAGCGGGTCAGAGGGAGCAGCGGGCATCGTCGGGCACCGTCAGGTCGATGAGGTAGTCGGCGACGACGTCGTCGACACAGGCGTTCCCGGCGACGAGCACCGCGCCGTGCCGCTCACCCTCGACGGTGAGCAGGCCGGATCCGAGGGTGTCGGCGAGGGCGACGCCGCCCTCGTGCGGCGATGCGGGGTCGCCGGTGACGGAGACGACGAGCGTCTGCGGCAGGCCGTCGACGTCGGTCGCGTAGGGCGACCCCAGCGTCGGGCCGGCGGGCCAGTGCTCGCAGCCGTCGCGGGCCCCGCTCCCGCGGCCGTCGTCGAGGAAGGGCGCGGCCCGCAGCATCTGCCGGCGCATCGCCGTCTCCTGGTCCGGGGTCAGCCGCTCGCGGTCGTTGCAGTGGGTCGCGAAGGCGCCCTCGATGAACGTGGGGTAGCTGCCGTCGCTCCGGCGTTCGTGGGCCCCGTCGCGGATCGCCAGCAGCAGGTCTCCCCGGCCCGCCGTGAGCTCGGTCAGTCCCTGGACGAGCGTCGGCCAGTTGTCCTGCGAGTAGAGGGCGAACAGCACGGCCTCGACCGCGCTCCGGTAGGTCAGCCCGCGGTCCCCGCCGGTGGGGACGGGGTCGTCGGCGAGCGGCCGGACGAGCTCCTGGAACCGGGCGGTGGCCTGTTGCGGGTCGTCCCCGAGCGGGCAGTTCCCGGCCGCGGCGCAGGCGGTCGCCATGGCGTCGAACGAACGCTGGAAGCCGGCGTACTGCTGGACCATCCTGTCCCGGATGCCCAAATTCGGGTCCATCCCGCCGTCGAGGACCATGCTCCGGACGTTGCGCGGGAACGTCTCGGCGTAGACCGCGCCCAGCCGGGTGCCGTAGCTGGCGCCCAGGAAGTTGAGCTGGTCGTCGCCGAGCGCGGCGCGCAGGACGTCCATGTCCCGGACCGTGTCGCGGCTGCCGAGGTGGCTGATGACCTCCGCCCCGCCGGAGCCCTCGGCGCAGCTCGCCGCGGCGTGCCGGGTGACGTCCTCGCTCCAGGACTCCCCGCCGAACAGGAAGGTGGCCATGAGCAGGTCGTCCCGACGCTCGTCGTCGGTGAAGCAGTCCACGGTCGGGGTGGACGCCCCGGTGCCGCGCATGTCGAAGCCGACCAGGTCGAACCGCTCGGTGATCCGGTCGGAGCCCGGGAAGCCCGCCAGCTGGGCGGCGTAGGACATCCCCGGCTTCGCCGGCCCACCGGGGTTGACGACCAGGGAGCCGATCCGGTCCCCGGTCGCCGGGACGCGCAGCACCCCGAGCTCGGCCGTCCGTCCGGCGGGGTCGTCGTAGTCCAGCGGGACCGTCAGCCGGGCGCACTCGAGGCCGTCCGCGCCGAGGACGGGGGCGTCGAGCTCGGTGGTGGCGTACCCGGCGCACGGGCCGAAGGCGAGCTCCTGGGTGTGGAAGGCGGCTAGCGGTGCGGGGTCCGACCCGCCGGCGGTGGCCGGCGCGGTGGCGCACCCGGCGAGGAGACCGAGCAGGACGGTGGAGGTGATCAGCGGGCGTAGGCGTGGGTGACGGGACACGGCGAGGACGACTCCGGATCGAGCAGGTGACGGGGCAGGGGCAGCGCACACCTGGCCGTCACGGCCACCTCAAGATGCAACGGTGTGGCGCCGGTCACCGGTTATGGTCGGTTCGTCCCCGTCCCCCGACGGCGCCGCGACCGCGCCCGGGCCGGGCGTCCGCGCACGCTGGTCGGAGGGAAGGACGGTGCCGTGGTGTGGAGCCCCCGCCGGCTGGCCGAGCTCGCCGGGACGAGTCGTCGCGCGGTGCGGCACTACCACGAGCTGGGGCTGCTCCCCGAGCCGGAACGGCGGTCGAACGGGTACCAGCAGTACGGGGTGGAGCACCTCGTCCGGCTGATCCGGATCCGTCGGCTCACCGAGCTGGGTCTGTCGTTGTCGCAGGTCGCCGCGGTCGGGGACGCCGACCGGCTGCCCACCGGGGTGCTACGCGAGGTCGAGGCCGGGATCGCCCGCGACATCGACCGTCTGCAGCGGACCCGCGCGGAGCTCGTGACGATGCTCGAGCAGGAGACGCCGCTCGACGTGCCCGTCCGGATCGCCAGCCGGATCGAGGGGCTGCCCACGGCCGAACGGGGCCTCGTCGTCGTCCTCAGCCGGCTGCTCGGTCCGCGGCCGCTCGAGGCCTACCTGGACCTGCTGCCCCCGTACCGGTCGCACGCGGCCGTCGTCGCCTTCGACAACCTCCCCGGCGACGCCGACGAGTCGAGCCGCGAGGTCGTGGCGACCGGCATCGCCGAACACCTCCGGCGCCTCTCGGCGGAACGCCTCACCCAGTTCCAGCTGATCGAGGCCGGTCTGCGGGGGGCCGGACCGGGGCGCCAGGACGTCCGGAGGGCCGTCGGAGACCTGTACAACCCCGCGCAGCTCGACGTCCTGACGAGGGCGCGGCGCCGCACCGCCGCCCGCTGACCGGACCGGCCGCACGCGGGGACACCGCGTCATCGACCTCCGGCCCTCGTCGTGATCTCCGACGTGCACCGTGTCCCGCCCGACGCGGTGGGGCATCCTGCACCGGACGGCGGCCGAGCACCGACGGCGATCGTCACCCGGAGAGTCGGCGGAGGGGGAGCGGCATCCGTACCTCTCAGCGGCTGCCCGAGGACGGCGAGGTCCTGCGGGCGCTGGTGCGTCGCCGCGACACCGGTCGCCGCGACGACGGCCACCGGGTCGCACTGGTCATCGCGAGCGGCGGCATGCGCGGTGCCTACGCGGGCGGGATGGCCCACGCGATCGACGACGCGGGGCTGGCCGGCGGGTTCGACGCCGTCTACGGCAGCTCGGCGGGTGCCTACATCGGCGTCGCACTGATCCACGCGGGTGGTGCGAACGCGGCACGCATCTTCTTCGAGGACATGGCCTGCCGGGACTTCATCGACCCGCGACGGCTCTGCGGCCGCGGGTCGATGGTGTCGCTGGACCACCTGGTGGACCGGATCCTGGTGGACTCGAAACCCATGCCGTGGGACCGGATCCGTGACTCGACCGTCGCGTTGAACGTGGTCGCGACGGCCGTGGACGACCTGAGCGGGCACGTCCTCGAGCCGCGCACGATCTCCGACTGGAAGCTCGCCATGCGCGCGACGTCGTCGATCCCGCTGCTTGCGGGCGGGCCGGTGCGGCTGCACGACCGCTCGTGGATCGACGGGGCCGTGTCCGAGCCTCTGCCGCTGCTCCGGGCGCTGCGGGACGGCAGCACGCACGTACTGGCGCTGATCAATCTCTCGGTCCCGGAGCTCCGTCGCATCCCGGCCGACCCGCCCTCCCCGCTCTGGGTCCGGGGACTGAACCGCCTGGTCCCGGGGCTCGGCGACATCGCGCAGAGCGAGAGCGGGCTGGGGCCGGTCCGGGCCGTCCTCGAACAGGCCGACCACCCGCACCGACGGCACGCCCACCTGCTGACGGTCGGTCCCGAGGCCGACGCGGGGGTCGGTCCGCTGACGATCGACCCCGTGAAGGTGCGGACCGCCACCGAGATCGGCTACGCGGCGTTCACCGCGGCCCTGGACCGCACCGTGGGGAGGGCGCAGCCGATCTGAGCCGACGGTGCCGACGTGGGTTGACCCGGCCGCGACGGCACGGGCTGCACTGTCGTCGTCCACCGGGAACGAGGAGCTGAGGCCGGAATGCGCGACCGTCGACCCACCCGCCGTCCCGCGGCCCTGCTCGCGGGGGTGACCGCGCTGGCGCTGCTCGCCCTCCTGGTCCCCGCCGCGATCGCCGAGGCGCGGGAACCGGCGGGCGGCCAGGACCGGCACGGCAGCTACGTCGGCTCGCAGGGCCGGCTCGACTACCAGGTCCACCTGCCGCCCTCGTGGCGTGCGGACCGGGCGACGCCGGTCGTCGTGGCCGTGCACGGCTGCGGCATGACCGGGTCCGGGCTGAACTCGATGCGGGCCATGACCGGTTTCGACGACCTCGCCGACCGGGAGGGCTTCATCGTCGTCTACCCGACCCAGTCGATCCTGCGCAACGCGATGATGTGCTGGAACTCGTTGTCACCGGAGCACCAGCAGCGGGGCCGGGGTGAGCCGGAGCTGCTGGCGGGCGCGATCAGGCAGGTCGTCGAGGTCTACGGGGCGGACCCGGCCCGCGTGCACGTCGCCGGGGCGTCCTCCGGTGCGGGCTCGGCGGTGATCCTCGGGGTCACCTACCCCGACCTGGTCGCGACCGTCACCTCGGTCGCGGGTGGGGAGTACCGGTTCCACCGGTTCGAGGAGGACCCGACCCTGACGCCGGTCGACACGGCCCGTCTCGCGCAGGCCGAGATGGGCCCGCGTGCCCGGCAGGTCCCGCTGCTGGTCGTGCAGGGCGGCCGGGACGAGGTCGTCCGCCCGTTCATGGCCGACCGTCTGGTGCGGCAGTGGCTGGCGCTCGGTGCGCTCGTCGCCACCGGGCGGCCCGACGCCGACACCGCACCCGGTGTCGTCACACGCGTCGAGCCGCCCGACGGCCACCCCTGGACCCGCACCGTCCACCGCGCCCCCGGCCGGGCGGACGTCGACCACCACCTGGTCGAGGGCATGGGGCACGCCTGGTCCGGGCCCCGCTCCGACGGCCTGTTCGCCGACCGGGCCGGGCCCGACCTGTCGGCGGCGGTGTGGGAGTTCGCGTCGGCGAGGCCGATGGGCTGACGGCCGGCCGTCAGACCGCGTCGTGCGGGACCTTGAACGGCGCGGTGATCCCACCGTCGACGGGGAGCGCCACCCCGGTCACGTACCGGGCCTCCTCCGAGGCGAGCCACACGACGGCGTTGCTGATGTCCACCGGGTCCACCCAGGAGATCGGCAGTGCGTGCATCGCCTTCATCGCCGCGGCGGCCATCGCCGGGTCGGTACCGGGCGCGCCCCCGGTGAACAGGCCGTGGATCGCCGGGTTCTGGATCATGTCGGTGTCGACGTGGGTGGGGTGCACGGTGTTGACCCGGATGCTGTGCGGCGCGAGCTCGACCGCGAGCACCTTCATCAGGCCCACCAGGCCGTGCTTGGCCGCGCAGTAGTGGGCGAGGTTCGGGAACCCCATCAGCCCCGCGACGGAGCTGGTGAGCACGATCGCACCGCCGCGGCCGCCGTCGACGATCGCGGGCGCGGCGGCGCGGACGGTCTTCCACACCCCGGTCAGGTTGATGTCGATCATCTCCTGCCAGACGTCCTCCTCCATCTCCAGCGCGGGGCCGAAGCCGGCGATGCCCGCGTTGGCCAGGACGATGTCGAGGCGGCCGAGCTCGGCGACGGTGTCGGCCACCGCGGACCGCAGCGCCGGGAGGTCGCGGACGTCGGCCCGGACCGCCAGGACGCGCCGGTCCAGGTCCTCGACGAGCTTCACCGTCTGTTCGAGGTCGGCGGGTCCGGCGGTCGGGTAGGGCGCCGACGCGACCGGGGCGCAGTGGTCGACGAGGACGATGTCCGCGCCCTCCTCGGCGAGCCGGACGGCGTGCGACCGTCCCTGCCCGCGCGCTCCGCCGGTGATCAGCGCGACCTTCCCGGCCAGACGGCCGCCGGATGCGGCGCTCACGGCAGGACCCGGTCGATCTCGGGCGCGAGCAGCTCGGCGGCGCGGGCGGCGGTGATGACGTCGGCCGGGTCCGGCTCGATGATCTCGCGGGACGCCCCGTCCTCGTAGACGTGCTCGCCGATGAGCCGGCCGCGCTCGTCGTAGGGCCAGACGAACGCGAGGGTGCGGCGCAGCAGGTACATCTCGCCCGGGTCGCCGGCCCGGATGTCGGAGAAGGCGCTCTCGCCGAGCATCGGCGCGGGGACGAACGCGTTGAAGACGACCTCGCCGGAGAAGCCGTGGTCGTTGACCGCGATGTCCTGGTCGGCCACCCACATGACGAGCGCGTTCGCGGCCACCAGCGACTCGTAGAACCCGAGGACCTGCTCCATGCCGTCGAGGACGATCGACTGGCCGCCCTCGTGCAGCCGGTACTGCGGGTGCTCGACGGTCATGTCCGGGGCGAGGAGCTCGTGGTAGCGCCCGGCGACCTCCAGCAGCCCGTGCCGCCGGTAGTTCTTGAGGATCGCGCGGTGGCGCGGGTTGTCGATGCTCTCGAGCTGCTTCTCCAGCCCGGCGAACATCGTCACGAACTCCTGTTCGTAGCGGCTCATGGGTACTCCTCCGTCGGTGGTGGGACGCGACGGAGCCTCGCCGGGGGCGGCCGGGTGCGTCCATGACATGTCCCGGCGCGACCGTGAACCATCCGGTTATCACTGCAGCTCAGTGGTCCTCGTCGACGGTGTCGTGGGACACTGCGTCACGGAGGGGAGTCGATGTGGACCTCAACCTGCACCTCGTGCGCTACCTCGTGGCCGTCGTCGACGAGGGGCACCTCGGGCGGGCGGCGGCCCGGCTGTACGTCAGCGGGCCCGCGCTGAGCAAGCAGATCCGGACGCTGGAGCACAAGCTCGGCGCCGAGCTGCTCGACCGCAGCGCGCACCCCCTGGTCCCCACCGAGGCGGGCCGCCGGTTCCTCGCCGAGGCCCGCGTGGCACTCGACGCCGCGGACCGGGCCGTCGCCGCGGTCGAGGCACACCGTCGCGCCGCCGCCGGCGTCGTCCGCCTCGGGTTCATGACCGCGGCGACCGGTACCCACACCCGGCGCATCATCGAGCTGGTGCAGCGCGACGTCCCCACCGCGTCGGTCCAGCTCGTGCAGCTGCCGTGGCCCGACCAGGCCGCCGCCGTCCGCGCCGGGACCGTCGACGCCTCGCTCGTCCGGCCGCCCGTCGCCGACACCGACGGGCTCCGGCTCGACGTGGTCCGGCTCGAACCCCGCGTCGTCGCGCTCCCGCGCGGCCACCGGCTGGCGGCCCGCGCCGTCGTCGAGCTGGCCGACCTCGACGGCGAACCCCACGCGAACGACGACCGGACCGACGAGCAGTGGGTGCGCTGGTGGGCCTGCGACCCGCGGCCCAGCGGCGTGCCCGTCACCTACGGGCCCACCGTGCACACCATGGACGAGCTGCTGGAGGTCGTCGCCGCCGGTGCGGCCGTCGCGATCACCGGGAGCTCCGTGGTCGACAGCGTCCGGCACCCGGAGGTCGTCTTCGTCCCAATCGCCGACGTCGAGCCCTGCCCGATCTCGCTCTGCACCCGCAGCGCGGACCGGTCGCCGCTGGTCGAGGCGCTCCGCCGGGCGGTGCACGCGGTCCGGACGGCGATCGACGCCGAGGCGCTCGTCGACGGCTGACCGGCGGCCGGGGCCTCCTCAGGCGAGGAGCGCGAGCGTGCTGCGCACCCCCACCCCGGCGGCCACGAGCAGCACGAGGACGGCGAACCCGCGACCGAGCAGGGCGGCCGGCAGCCGGCGGGCCAGCCGTCCCGCGGGCAGCGACACGGCGACGGCGGCGACCGCGAACGGGCCGATCGCCGTCCACGGCAGGTGCAGCCCGCCGGCCGCCAGGTACGGGACCAGGGCCGCCGCCGAGTCGACCACGATGATCACCAGCGAGGTGGCGACGGCCGTCGTCGTGCGCAGCCCGAGGGCCACGACCAGCGCCGGCACGAGCAGGAACCCGCCGCCGACGCCGAGCAGCCCGGTCAGCAGCCCCACGGCCAGGCCGGTGAGGATCGCGCGGGGGAGGCAGCGTCGCCAGGCGACGCCGCCGTCCGGGAGCTCGCAGACCCCGCCCGTCCCGGTGCCGCGCCGCAGCATGTGGACACCCGCGGCGACCATGACGGCGGCGAACACGAGCATCAGCCACCGGTCGTCGAGGTGGTGGTGGAGGACCCCGCCGAGCAGCGAGGCCGGGACCCCCGCGGCGCCGACGACGACGGCGAGCCGCCAGTCGACGTCGGTGCGGGCCCGGGGGAGGGCGGCCACGAGCGAGGCCAGGCCGACCACGACGAGCGAGCCGGGCACCGCGTCGGACAGGGGCAGCCCGAGGCCGTAGACCAGGGCGGGGACGGCGAGGATCCCGCCGCCCCCGCCGACGAGCCCGAGCAGCGACCCGATGACGACGCCGAACGCGGCCGCGAGCGCGACCGTGGTCATGACGGGCGTGTGCCGGGTCGGCGTTCCAGCGCGGCCAGGGTCTCGGCCACGGTGGGGTCGGCCGCCGCCCGGTCGAACGGGAGCCGGGCCAGGACCGCGCCCATGGTGCAGGTGTCGGTGAGCGCCGAGAGCACGAGACCCGTGCCGACGGCGCCGGACAGCAGCCGCCCGGCGGGGGCGAGGTACCGCCCGGCGAGCAACCCGGTGAGCACGAGGGTCCCCGCGCCGAGACGGACCTGCCGTTCGAGCGCCCAGGCGTGCCGGCCCCGGACGACGTCGCCGCCCGCCTCGGCGTAGGCGGGGACGCCGCCGTCGAGGACGTGGGCGTGGTCCAGGCCCGCGCCGGTCAGGTGCCGGCGGGCCTGCTCGGCGCGGACCCCGGACCGGCAGACGAGCACGACGGGCGCGCTGCCGGTGTCGAGCAGGCGGGCCAGCTCGGCGGTGTGCTCGGCCAGGGTTCGGACGGGGACGTGGTACGAGCCGCGGATGTGCTGCGCCTGGTACTCCGCGGCGCTGCGGACGTCGACCACCATCGGGGTGCCGGTACCGGCCGGGGCCTGCTCGACCCAGCTCCGCAGGGTCGCGGGGCTCACGGCGGACGCGTCGGTGGACGCGGTGGGGGCGTTCATGGGGTGGGTGTCTCCGGGGGTCGGGTCGGGCGGGTCAGTGCGCGGCCGTGGCGCGGACGGTGTCGGCGAGCCGCAGGCCCGCACCGGCGGCGCGGGTCCAGTCGTCGTCGACGAGGACCAGGTCGCGGCCGGGGCGGGTGGGGTCGGCGGCGAGGAGCGAGACCGCGACCGAGGCGCGGTAGCCGGAGCCGCAGTGGACCCACACCTGGCGGTCGGTGGGGACCTCGTGGCGTCGTGCGGGGAGCTGGTGCAGCGGGACGTGGGCGGACCCGGCGAGGTGGCCGGCGCGCCGTTCGGCCTCGGTGCGGGTGTCGAGGACGAACACCTCGTCCTGGCCGCGGGCGGCGAGCCCGGCGAAGTCCGAGACCGGGTAGGACGCGAGCCCGCCGTCGCCGGCCAGCTCGGTGATCTCCCCGGTGGCCGCACCGGAGGGCCGGTCGATGCCGATCCGGACGAGCTCCCGCTGGGCCCGCGCGACCTGCTCCGGGTCGTCGCCGACCAGGGTGAGCGCGGCGCCGTACGGGAACAGCCAGCCCAGGTACGTGGCGAAGGGCCGGGCCAGCTCGAACGACAGGCTGCGCGGCAGGTGCCCGGCGGCGAACGCGGTCCGCGAGCGCAGGTCGACGACCCACTGACCGGCCGCGATGCGCCGGCGCAGCTCGGCCGGGTCGACCGGCTCCGGCGCGGAGAGGTCGACCGGGGCCGGACCGGCGGCGTTGGCCGGACCCATGTGGACGTAGTACGCCGGGTAGGCGCCCAGGCCGGCGATCAGGGTGTCGACGAAGTCCTGCTCGTCCTGGGTCATCGCCGGGTTGACCCGCGCCTGCTCGGCGACGGTCGAGGCGTCGCCGGAGGTCGGGGTGGCCGAGCAGAAGCTGCCGAAGCCGTGGGTCGGCAGGACGGCGGCGTCGGCGGGCAGCTCGGCGACCAGGCGCCGGACCGAGTGGTACTGCGCGTGGGTCAGCTCGACCGTGTCCTCGGCGGAGATCAGGTCGGTCCGGCCGGCGGACCCGTGGAGCATCGAGCCGCCGGTGAACACCGCGACCGTGGCGCCGGTGGAGTCGGCCAGCGCGTAGGACAGGTGGTGGTGGGTGTGGCCGGGGGTGGCGATCGGCCGCAGCAGCATGGCGCCGACCGCGAACTCGTCGCCCTCCGACGCCGGGGTGCGGTCGAAGGCGACCCGGTCGCGCGCGTCGACCAGGTAGACGGCGCCGGTCCGCCGGGCCAGCTCCAGGCCGCCGCTGACGTAGTCGTTGTGGATGTGGGTCTCGGCGACGCAGGCGATCGTGACGCCGAGCTCGGCGGCGAGGTCCAGGACGCGGTCGATGTCGCGCTGCGGGTCGACCACCAGTGCGGTCGTGCCGTCGGTCGCGAGGTAGCTGCGGTCCCCGAGACCGGGGGTCCCGAGGGTGCGGATGTCGATGTCGGTCATCGTGGGTTCCCTACCCGGTAGGGTATGTCCTACCGAGTCGTCGGTACTGCGGGGACGGGGTCGTGCGGGCTCGGCCGGGTCAGGCGAGCGACAGGAACAGGCGCTCCATCTCGGCCATGTCGACCGACTGCTCGCCCTCGGCGCTCTCGGTCACGCACTGCCGGAGCCCGGTGGCGATGATCTTGAAGCCGGCCTTGTCGAGGGCGCGGGACGCCGCCGCCAGCTGGGTCACGACGTCCTTGCAGTCGCGGCCGTCCTCGATCATGCGGATGACACCGGCGATCTGGCCTTCCACGCGACGCAGGCGGCTGACCACGTCGGTGAGTTCTGCGGTCTTGACCTGCATGGGGGCTCCCTCGTCTCGTGTCGGCCCGCGGTCGGCGCGGTCCCTGTGTGAACGAAGGTACCCCCAGGGGTACCCCCGGCGGGTGTCGCGTGCGGCACAGGTCCTCAGTGCAGCAGCGTGAGCAGGCCGTCGAGTCCGCGGTGGAACGCGTCGCCGACGTGGGCCGCCCCGTCGATGTCGGCGCCGGACATCGCCCCGTCGCGCATCATCAGGAAGTGCTGGGCCGCGTGGTCCGGCCGCCCGCGTCGCGGCGAGGAGCCGAAGACCTGCGCGAACAGGTCGGTGAGGGTGGCGACGTACCAGGCGCGGTGCTCGGCGACGACCCGGCGGACGGGGTCCTCGGGATCGGGGAACTCGGCGGCGGCCTTCAGGAACGCGCATCCCCGGAACTCCGGCCGGGACAGGTCGTCGACCAGGGCGGTGCCGATCGCGCGGACGGCGCCGTCCGCGGTGGCCGCGGACCCGACGGCCTCCTGCAGGGCGGCGCGGGTGTGGGCGTCGACGCCGCGCAGGTAGGCGACGACGAGCGCCTCCTTCGACGGGAAGTGCCGGTAGAACGTGGCGCGCGTCGTCGGGGTCTCGGCGACGATCCGCTCGACCCCGACCGCCCGGATGCCCTCGCGGTAGAACAGCCCGCCGGCCGTCGCGAGCAGGCGCTCACGCGCCTCGGAGCGCCCCGGTCCGGTCGACGCCGGGGCGGTGCCGGTGCTGTCCGCGGGGGTGTCGGACGTCGTGCGGATCACCTGCGCAGGCTAGCAGAAAGAACGATCGGTCTTGCGGACGGCGACGCCCGCTGCCATGCTCGCCCCAGCAAGGAAGAACGGTCTTTCTACCTGGAGGCGTCATGGCGAGCACCCACACCACCGACCGGACGGCGAACGGCCCGTCCTCCGCGCAGGGCGACGCGCCCGCCCTGCGGCGGCTCTACCTGGTGCGTTCCGGGTTCGCGCTGGTCTGGGCGGTCCTGCTGTTCCTGAACGCGTCGGACATCGGCCCGATGACGGCGGCGCTGCTCGTGCTCTACCCGCTGTTCGACGTGGCCGCCGCGGTGGTCGACGCCCGCTCGTCGCGGGCGACCGGGGTGGCCCCCGGGCTGTACGTCAACGTCGTCCTGAGTGCGCTCGCCGCGGCCGGGCTCGCCGTCGCCCTCACCTCGGGCGTGCCGGCGGTGCTGCGGGTGTGGGGCGCCTGGGCGGTCGTCGCGGGGATCGTGCAGCTCGTCGTCGCGCTGCGGCGCCGACGGCTGTGCGGGCAGGGCGCGATGATCGCCAGCGGGTCCCTGTCGGTGGTCGCGGGCACTTCGTTCGTCGTCATGGCCTCGGGTGCGGGGGCATCCCTGTCCGGTGTCGCCGGCTACGCCCTGCTCGGCGGCGTCTTCTTCCTCGTCTCGGCACTGCGGCTCGGCCGCGTGCTGGGGAGCCGCTGACCGGGTCCCCGGCGACCACGACGCCGAGCGGGCCGGAGCCGACGAGGAGAACGGCCGGTGCGTGCCCGTGCGAGACTGGCGGGCCCCACCGTTCCTGCGGAGATGAGTTGTCGGACGACACCGGCGGACCGCCCCCCGAGCCCCGGACGGCCTTCCTGGTCATGGCCCTCGGTCGTCGGCTCCGGGAGACCGCCGAGACGAGGCTGCGCGCACGCGACCTGTCGATGCGCCACCTCGCCGCGCTGGGGCACCTGGCCCGCGACCCGGGGTGCTCCTACAGCGAGCTCGCCCGCCGCGCCGGCGTCACCGCGCAGAGCATGCAGGCCACGTTGGTGCAGCTCGAGGAGCTGCGGGCGGTGGAGCGGCGCACCCCCGCCGGGCGCGGGCGGCGGGCCCGGCTGCACGTCACCGCCGTCGGGGCGGAGCTGAACGACTGGGGCCGTGCGGTCCTCGACGCGCTCGACGACGAGGTGTTCGGTCACGTTCCGGGGGAGCTGCGTCGCGGTGTCGCGGAGGTCCTCCTGGAGGCGTTCACCGGAGAGGCTCCCGGCGGCGGGTCGTAGCGGTGGAACGCCCGGTCACCGCGCCCGCGCGGCCGTCGTCCGTTCGATCTCGGCGTTCGCCGCCGCGACCATCGCCCGCACCTGCGCGACGGCCGCGGGTGTCGACCGTTCGGGCGTCCCGGCGTCGAAGGGGGGCTGCGGGTCGTACTCCAGGGCGAGCTGGACGGTGCGGGCCCGCTCCTCGCCGAGCATCCCGGCGAGGACGGTGAGGCCGAAGTCGATGCCCGCCGTGACCCCGCCGCCGGTGATGCGGTTGCCGTCGACCACGGTGCGCGCCACGATGTTCTCGGCGCCGAACGTCTCCAGCAGGTGGCGGGTCGTCCAGTGCGTCGTGGCCCGGCGGCCCCGCAGCAGGCCCGCCGCGCCGAGGACGAGCGACCCGGTGCAGACCGAGGTCACCCAGCCGGCGCGGGCGCCGACGTCGGCGACCCAGTCCAGCAGCTCGGGGTCGGCGATCACGTCCTTCGTCCCGAAGCCGCCCGGGACCATCAGCAGGTCGACCTCGCGCGGGCAGTCGCGCAGCGTCGTGGTCGGCAGGATCGCCATGCCCGAGTCCGAGACGACCGGATCGGTGTCCTTCCAGGCCAGGTGCACGTCCATGTCCGTCGCGAGCACGGCGTGCGGCCCGACGAGGTCGAGGTGGGTCAGGCCGGGGAAGAGCAGCATCGCCGCGACCGGGCGGCGGGGCGGGTCCTGGGGCTGTGACACGGGTACCTCCTCCGAAGTTTCAGTCGGACTGTAACATCGTGTTTCAGTCGGACTGCACGTCGAACGTGGGACCCGGGAGGGGCATGCGATGGGAAAGGTGCTGCTGAGCCTGCACGTGGTGGCGGCGATCGTCCTGATCGGACCGGTGACGGTCGCGGTCAGCCTCTTCCCCCGGTACGCGGGCCTCGCCCTGGGCGTCGGCGGCGACGGGCCGCGCCCCGTCGGCGCACAGGGTGTGCCGGTGCTGCTGCACCGGATCAGCCGCGTCTACGCGGTCGCCGGTCTGAGCGTCCCGGTCCTCGGTATCGCGCTGGCGGTGCAGATGGGTGTGCTGACCGACCCGTGGCTGGTGATCTCGCTGGTCCTGACCGTCGCCGCCGCCCTGGTGCTGGCCCTGGTCGTGCTGCCCGAGCAGCAGCGCGCGATGGACCTGATCGCCGACCCGGACGCGGCCCCGACCGACCGGGCGACGTGGGCGCGGCGCGCCGGGAAGCTCAGTGCGGCGTCGGGGATCTTCGGTCTGCTGTGGGTGGTCGTCGTGGTGCTGATGATCGTCCGCCCCGGCTCCACGACGGGGGTCTGACCGGTGTCCGGCCCCGCGGAACGCCGCTGGCTCGCCCTGGCGTCGGTGGTCGAGACGGCGTCGCTGGCCGTCCTGCTGCTGAACCTGGCCACCGTGCACCTGCCCGGGGTCGCGTCGGTCCTCGGGCCGGTGCACGGGCTGGCCTACCTGGTCACGATCGCCGTCGCCTGTCTGATGCCGACGACCGGGACGACCCGGCTGCTCTCGGTCGTCCCGGCCGTCGGCGGGCTGCTGGTCCTGCGCCGGACGCGGACGCCCGCCGCCTGACCGGCGGGACTCAGGCCACGGCGACCGGGGCGAACGCGTCGCCGAAGAACTTCTCCACCGTCTCCATCAGGTGCGCGAAGGTCGGGTTGTCGTCGAACATCCACTCGGTGTGGCCTGCACCCTCGATGATCTCCAGCCGCTTCGGCTCGGCGGCGTGGTCGTAGAGCGACCGCGCCTCCTCCGGCCGGTGCAGCCGGTTCTCGGCACCGTGCACGACGAGCAGCGGCCGCGGCGCGATGCGGTGCACGAGGGACTCGGGGCTGAAGCGCAGCAGCATGTCGGCGGACTCCAGGGTCACCCCGGCCCCGAACCCGGGGGCCCTGTACAGCTCCTCGCCGACGTAGCCGTCGGTGCGGGCGTCGCGGTCGAGCCGCACGACGTCCCACGGGGAGGTCACCTCGGACCGTCCGGCCGTCGCGCGGATGCCGCGGTCGGCGGCGATCCGGCGCACGAGGCTCGCCCAGGAGCTCTCGTCGTGCATGGTGCGGGTGGACCGGGTGCCGTCGGCGATGCCGTTGACCGCGGCGACCGCGCGGACCCGGGGGTCCTCCGCCGCCTCGGCGACGACGACGCCCCCGCCGAGACCCCACCCGAGCAGCCCGATCCGGGAGGGATCCACATCGGGCTCGACGGTGACCCGGTCGACGGCGGCGCGCACGTCCTCCGCCCACTCCTGGGGGACCAGGCGGCCGCGCTCGCCCTCGCTGGCGCCGAATCCGCGGTAGTCGAAGGCCAGGACGGCGTAGCCGCGCGGGGTCAGCGCCCTGGCGAAACGCTCGGGGTGGATCACCTTCAGGCCCTGGTAGCCGGAGGCGGCGACGAGCACCGGGTACGGGGCACCGGAGCCGCCGTCGTCGGGGAGGTGGAGATCGGCGTCGACGCGGGCGCCGGTGCTGAAGAAGGGCAGGGGGCGGACGGGCACGGCGTTCCTCCGTGGTCGGTGGTGCGGGCGTGAGGGGGTGCCGGACCCCGCCGTCGTGCAGGGACCGGTGTCGGTGCTGCGGCGCGGGCGCGTGTCGGCGCGGCGTCAGGGGGTCCGCTGCGGACCGGCGGGCGACCCGGCCATCTCGCGGGTGATCCGTCCGGCGGCGGCCTGCACGAGCCGGGCGACGGCGTCGAGCTGCGGCGCGACCCGGGCCTTCGGCGCGGAGACGTTCAACGCGGCGCAGACCCGTCCGTGCAGGTCGCGGACGGGGGCGGCGATCGCGATCCGGCCGGGCTCGAACTCCTCGTCCACCCAGGCGAAGCGCTGGTTGCGGGCCCGGCGCAGCCGTGCCACCAGCTCGTCGAGGTCCACCCCGGCGGGCAGGGCGGCCGGCGCAGTGCCCCCGGCGAACAGCCGGCGGGCCACGTCGTCGGGGTGGTCGAACAGCAGCGCCCGGCCGGAGGAGGTGTTGTGGACCGGCGCGAACCGACCGGCCCAGTCATCACGGACCGGGGTCGGGGTCCGGGACAGCAGGGTGAGCACACCCTGGTCGTCGAGCACCGACAGGTGCGCCCGCTCCCGGGTCAGCGCGGTGAGCCTGCCCAGCACCGGCGGGGTCCGGGCCAGCAGCCACTGCCGCTCCGCGTGGCGGGCCATCGTGACGATCCGCAGCCCGAGCCGGTAGGTCCGGGTCTCCGGGTCCCGCTCGGCCAGGCCGGTCTCCTCCAGCACGCGCAGTGCCCGGGAGATCTGGGACTTCTCGCGCCCCACCCGGCGGGCGATCTCGACGACCCCGAGACCGCCCCGCTCCACCGCCCCGGCCGAGCCCAGCAGGTCGAGGATGGTCGCCGCCCGGTGGACGCTGGACGGCCGCTCCGTAGCCATGGGCAGAAGCTTGCGCAGCGTCCCGCGGCGAATCAAGAGCAGTTGTCCGTGCAGCAACATCTCGGGGCCGCCGCCCGTCACCGATGCCCGGAACGGTCGATCTGCGCAGGTCGGACGGGTGAACCGTTGCTCCCGGAGCACCGGGTCTTGTGGTCGGGGGGCGGCGTCGCCACGGTGGGCGCGTGTTCGATCTGCACGTCCACGCGGCGCCCGACATCGTCCCCCGGCGGGCCGACGACCGGGACACCGTCGCCGCCTACGCCGCGGCGGGGTTCCGGGGCTGTGTCCTCAAGGGCCACTACGAGTCGACCGTCGGGCGGGCCGCCGCCGCGGGCCGGGACACCCCGCTCGCCGTCCACGGGGGACTCGCACTCAACCAGCACGTGGGCGGGATCAACCCGGCCGCGGTCGTCGCGTGCCTGGAGTCCGGCGGCCGGGTCGTCTGGATGCCGACGGCCGACGCGCACACCCAGCGCACCGCCGGTCTGCCCGCGCTGTGCTGCGTGCGGCCCGAGCTCCCGGCGACCTCGTACGCGGTCCCGCCGGTCGACCCGTCGACGGCCGACGCGGTCCGGGCCGTGTGCCGCGCGGTCGCCGAGGCCGACGCCGTCCTCGCGACCGGGCACCTCGGCGCCGACGAGTGCGACTGGCTGGTGCGGACCGCGTCCGGGCTCGGTGTCCGCCGGATCCTGCTGACCCACCCCGGCTACACCGTCCCCGGCATGCCCGCCGCGCGGGCCCGCGCGCTGACCGACCTCGGCGCCGTCGCCGAGATCACCACCTTCCAGCTCCTCCACCAGCCCGGATGCACCGCGGAGGCGCTCGCCGGCTACGCGCGGGCCGTCGGCCTCGACCGCGTCGTGCTGTCCTCCGACGCCGGGCAGCCGGACTCCCCGCCACCACCCGAGGCGCTGGCGCTGCTCGTCGACACCCTCGCCCGGCAGGGCCTCGACCGCGGGGCGCTGGCGGCGTGCGCGGGGGACCTCCCCGAGGCGCTGGTGACGCCCGCCTGACGGTGTCACACCCGACGGACGGGCCGTCCGCGTTAGACTCCGCATCATGTCATCGGATCCTGACGCGTCTGCCGGGGCCGGCCGGGACGCCGGCCCCGCCTTCGACGCGCTCGCCGATCCCGTCCGCCGCCGCATCCTGACCGTGCTCTCCGAGCACGACGAGGTCAGCGCGGGCGACCTGGCCGACCGCATCACCTCGGTCGGCCGGACCGCCGTCTCCACCCACCTGCGGGTGCTCCGCGTCGCGGGGCTGATCACCGAGCGCCGTTCCGGCCGGTACCGCTACTACTCCATCGAGCCCGGTGGTGCGGCCGCCGACGTCATCGCGTTGCTGCGCACCCTGTTCCAGTCCTCCCTCGGCGAGGTGGGGTCCGCCGTGGAGAGCCGTCCCGCGACGGACCGGGAGGGCGCGACCGGATGACCGGCCCCTCCGTGCGGGGAGACTGACCCCCATGGGGACGATCGCGCTCGCGGTGGAGGAGTTCGTCGCCGCCGACCCGGCGGTCGTCTTCGGACGTTTCGGGCGTGACTCCGGCGCGGGCTGGCTGTTCGGTGCGGCGTGCGACCGGGTCGCGGTGGGCGAGCCGGTCACCCTGCGGGCGCCCATCGCCGGCGGGCCGCCGGTCGACGTGCTAGGCCGGATCAGCGAGCTCCGCGGACCGCGCACCATCACGATCACCCACGACCAGCCCTGGCGGGGCCGCATCCGGCTGCGGTTCACCCCCGCACCCGGCGGCACCCGGATCCGGCTCGACGCCGGGATCGACGAGCGCGGGCTGGAGTGGCTGATGCGCCGCCGCGGGCACCCGGTCCGCGACCACGCCGTCACCGGGCCGCGCATCGGGGTCCTCACCAGCCGGTCCGGCTCGGGCGGGCTGTTCGCCTCGGCGGTGGCGAACGTGGCCACGCTCGCCGTCGAGGAGATCAACGCGGCGGGCGGGGTCGGCGGCAGGCCGGTGGACCTGCTGGAGGCCGACGACGCCACCGACCCCGGCACCGGGGCGCTGGAGGCGCTGCGGCTGGCCCGGGCCGGCTGCCGGACGATCTTCCTGACGACGACGTCGGCCACCTACCACGCCGTGTCGACCGCTCTGACCGGCCGCGACGTGCTCGTCGTGCACACCAACATGAACGAGGGCGGCGGCGAGTCCCGGCTGCGGATCCGGCTGGGCGAGCGGCCCGCGACCCAGCTCGCGACGGCCGCGGGGCCGGTCATGCGGGCGGCCGGCGGGCGTCGCTGGTTCCTGGCGGGCAACGACTACGTGTGGCCCCGTGCGGTCAACACCGCCGCGCGCGAGGTGCTCCCGGCGCACGGCGCAGTGCTGGTCGGCGAGGGCTACGCCGCGCTCGGGGCCCGGGACTTCGCCCCGCTGGTCGAGCGGATCGCGGCCTCGGGCGCCGACGTCGTGCTCAACACCTTCGTGGGCGCCGACGCCGCCGCGTTCGAGCGCCAGTGCCACGCGATGGGGCTGCGGGACCGGACGGTCAGCCTGGGCCCGGCGATGGACGAGGCGACCCTGGAGCGGGTCGGGCTGCGGGCGGCGGAGGGCATCCACGGGGTCTCGGGCTACTTCCAGCACCTGCAGACCGAGCGCAACGGCACGCTGCTGGAGCGCTACCGGGCCCGCTTCGGGCAGTGGGCGCCGCCGCTGTCGTCGCTGTCGGAGTCGATGTTCGAGGCGATCCACGTGTGGGCCGTCGCGGCGCGCCGGGTCCGCTCGACCGAGCCGGTGCCCGTCGCCGACGAGATCCGGTTCGGCCGCTACGACCTGCCGCGGGGCACCCTGGCGCTCGACGGCCACCACCACGTCGAGCAGCCGCTGCACCTCGCGACCGCCCGCGGCGCGACCTTCGGCTCGATGGACGACAGCGAGGGACGGTCGTGAATACGCGCATGTGACAGGGGTGGAACGGACGCGTCAGACCTCGTGTCAATGCGTCTGTATTGATTGACATGAGAAGGCATGAACCCTAGCTTTCTCGCATCCCCCCGATGTGAGGAGCACCGCTCGATGGCGATTCCACCTCCCGACGCCGCCCGTCTGGCGGCCCTGAACGAGCACTACGCGTTCGGCCTGTCGGAGGCCGAGCTGGCCGAGTTCGGCCCGGCGGTGACCGCGACCCTCGCGTCCTCGGAGCGGGTCGAGGAGCTCTACCGCGCCACCGCGCCGCAGGCACCGCAGCGGGAGTGGTCCGAGCCCGCGGACAACCCCCTGGGTGGCTGGTACGTCACCACCTCGGTGCCCGGCGCCGCGCAGGGCCCGCTGGCCGGGCGGACCGTGGCACTCAAGGACAACATCTCCCTCGCCGGGGTGCCGATGACCAACGGGTCGGCCACCGTCGAGGGGTTCGTGCCCTCCCGTGACGCCACGGTCGCGACCCGGCTGCTCGCCGCCGGGGCGACGATCACCGGTAAGGCGATGTGTGAGGACCTGTGCTTCTCCGGGGCCAGCTTCACCTCCCGGCCGTGGCCGGTGCGCAACCCCTGGGACCCGACCCGGGCCTCGGGCGGATCCTCCTCCGGGAGCGCGGCGCTGGTCGGGTCCGGCGCGGTCGACATGGCCGTGGGCGGTGACCAGGGCGGCTCGATCCGTATCCCGTCGGCGTTCTCGGGGACCGTGGGGCACAAGCCCACCCACGGGCTGGTCCCCTACACCGGGGCGTTCCCCATCGAGGCCACGATCGACCACCTCGGCCCGATCACCCGCACCGTGTCCGACGCCGCGCTGATGCTCGGGGTCCTGGCCGGGGTCGACGGGCTCGACGCCCGCCAGCCCACCACGCTGGACCCGGTCGACTACCTCGCCGCGCTCGAGCAGTCCGCGGCCGGGTTGCGGGTCGGGATCGTCACCGAGGGCTTCGGCCGTCCGGAGAGCGACCCGGCCGTGGACGAGGCCGTGCGCGCCGCGATCACCACCCTGACCGACGCCGGGCTGGTCGCCGAGGAGATCTCGATCCCCTGGCATCTGGACGGCATGGCGGTCTGGAACGTCATCGCCACCGAGGGCGCCGCGCACCAGATGGTCGACGGCAACGCCTACGGCATGAACTACCCCGGCCTCTACGACCCCGAGCTGATCGGCCACTACCACCGCCAGCGCCACGCCCGCGGGTCGGAGCTGTCCAAGACCGTCAAACTCGTCGGGCTCTCGGGTGGCTACACCTTCGGCCACGGCGGCGGCGCCTACTACGGGATGGCCCGCAACCTGGCCCTGGAACTGCGCGCGGCCTACGACCAGGCGTTGACCGGCTACGACGTGCTGGTCATGCCGACCCTGCCCTACACCGCACCCGAGTTGCTCGGTCTCGACGCCGACCTGGGCACCTACCTGCCCACCGCGCTGGGGATGGTCGGCAACTGTGCCCCGTTCGACGTGTCCGGGCACCCCGCCGCGAGTGTCCCCGCCGGGCTGGTCGAGGGCCTACCGGCCGGGCTGATGATCGTCGGCCGGCGTTTCGACGACGCGACCGTGTTGCGGGTCGCGCACACCTTCGAGCAGGCCGTCGGCGGCTTCCCCGCTCCGCCGGCCCTCACCACCGTGGGAGGACAGAAGTGAACGGAGTCTTCGATCTCGGCGGCACCGACGGGTTGGGCAAGGTCGAGAACGACCACATGTCCGAGCCCGTGTTCCGCGCCGACTGGGAGAAGCGCGCCTTCTCCATGTTCGCGCAGAGCGCCCGCGCCGGGCTGTTCAACGTGGACCAGTTCCGGCACGGCATCGAGAAGATGGACCCTGCCGAGTACCTGATCTCGAACTACTACGAGCACTGGATGCACACGGTCGAGCACTACGCCGAGGCCGCGGGCGTGCTCGACCCGGCCGAGCTGGAGGCGCGGACCCAGCACTACCTGGAGAACCCCGACGCGCCGCTGCCCGAGCGGGAGACCGACACCGAGATCGTCGAGTTCGTCGACTGGGCGGTCACCAACGGGTTCCCGGCCCACCGCGAGTCGGACAAGGTCGCGCAGTTCTCCGTCGGCGACGAGGTCGTCATCTCTTCCGAGAGCCCCTACGGCCACACCCGCCGGGCCCGCTACATCCGCGGCCGCCGCGGCGTGATCAGCGCGGCCCACGGCACCTACCTCTACCCCGACACCGCCGGCAACGGGCTCGGCGACTGCCCCGAGCACCTCTACACCGTCCGCTTCGACGCCACCGAGCTGTGGGGCGCCGAGTACGCGGACCCGAACGGCGTCAACTACTTCGACGTGTGGGAGCCGTACCTCTCGCTCGTCCCCGCCACCCAGGGAGCCTGACCCATGACCGCGAAGCCCACCGACACCCCGCTCCGCACGCAGGAGGAGATCACCGCCCGGGTCAAGGCCCTGGAGTCGCTGCTGATCGAGAAGGGCGTGATGACCACCGCGGCGGTCGACCGTCTCGCCGAGGTCTACGAGAACGAGGTCGGCCCGCAGCTGGGCGCGAAGGTAGTCGCCAAGGCCTGGACCGACCCGGAGTTCAAGGCGCGCCTGCTGGAGGACGCCTCCGCGGCCTGCCGCGAGCTCGGGATCGGCGGCCTGCAGGGCGAGGAGATGGTCGCCGTCGAGAACACCGACGACGTCCACCACGTCATCGTCTGCACGCTGTGCTCGTGCTACCCGTGGCCGGTGCTCGGGCTGCCCCCGAACTGGTACAAGGCGCCGCCGTTCCGTGCCCGCATCGTGCGTGAGCCCCGGAAGGTGCTGGCCGAGGACTTCGACCTGCCGCTGCCCGACAGCGTCGAGATCCGGGTGTGGGACTCCAGCTCCGAGCTGCGCTACTGGGTGCTGCCGCAGCGCCCGGCCGGCAGCGAGCACCTCTCCGAGGACGAGCTGGCCGCGCTGGTCACCCGGGACTCGATGATCGGCGTCGGTAAGGCGAAGCCGGTCGTCACCCAGGCGGCCCGCGGATGAGCGCCGGGGTCCGGACGGACGCCACCGAGCTGGGCGACGCCCGCCGCCGGATCGAGAAGCTCGTCTGCGACATGCCCGGGGCGGACAAGCCGTTCACCGAGCCGTGGGAGCTGCGGGCCTTCGCCATGGCGGTCGCCGCGTACCACGAGGGCCACTACGAGTGGAGCGAGTTCCAGCTCTCCCTGGTCGAGGCGATCAAGGCCTGGGAGAACGGCGACGGCGGCGAGCCCTGGAGCTACTACCAGCACTGGCTGGACGCGCTCGAGCACACGCTCGCCGCAAGCGGGGCCCTGTCCGACTCCGTCGCGCTCGACGACCGCACCCGCCAGGTGCTGGCCACGCCGCGCAACGCGAACCACCACGAGGCACGACGCGAGCCGGTCGCGATCGACCCGGCCCGCTGAACGACGCGTGGGGGACCGGTCCGCGCTCCCCGCGGACCGGTCCCGCACGTCCTTCCCGACCCCCCGATCGGAGGCGGCACCGTGGACCTGCTCGTCAACCTGGCCGAACGCGCGGTGCTCCGGCACGGCCTCACCACCGCCGCCACGATCGACCGCTGGTACGACCACCACGCCGACGAGGTCGGCCCCCGCGCCGGTGCCCGTGCAGTCGCCCGGATCTGGACCGGCACCGGGCGGCCGGACACCGCGGACGCGGCCGGTGCCCGGCTCGGCCGCTGCGGGTGCGGCCGGGTCTGGCGTACCCACCGCGACACCCCCGGCGTCCGCAACGTGGTGCTCCCCGCCGCGACCGGGTGCAGCGGCTGGCCGGTGCTCGGGGTGCCCCCGAGCTGGTACCGGCCGCGCTCGGAGTACCTGCTCGACGTCGCGGGGGACACCGGCCCCGGGGTCCGCACCGCGATCTGGTCGGACTCGGCCCGCGTCCACCACCTGGTCGTCCCGGGTGCGCCGGCGCGGTGCACCGACGGCCCGGCCGACCTGGAGGGACGCGTCAGCCGGGCGGCCCTGCGGGGTCTCGACCCCGCCCCGTCCCCGGCGCCGCCGGACGCCCGGTGGGCCCGCGGCCTGCCCGGCTACGACCTCGACGAGCGGCTGCTCGACCGGCCGTGGCAGCTCCGCGCGGTCGCACTCGTCCTCGCCGTCGGGACCGACCGCCCGGACCTGCGCCCGCTGCTCGCCGCCGCGGTCGCCGCCGCGCCGTCGGCCGAGGTCTACGCCGCCTGGCCCGCCGCGGCGGCCGCGGCCGTGCGGGCCACGACATCCCCGCGATGAACCGACGGTCCCGTCGTCGTGCGAAATCGCCGACTCGGCGACGAAACCATATCGTGTGAATATCTGACGCTCGGTGATTGTTCCCCACGATGGTGTTCTGAGCTTGATGGGTACCTTTCCCGCCATTACGGTTCTTCTCAGCCGGTTCGGGCTCCCCCCTTTGTCGTCGGGCCGGCACGTGCCCGGATCCGAATGGATCCGTGACTCACCAGGAGAAGACTGTGCAGAAGAAGAAGGCCGGTTTCGTCGCCGCCGTGTCCGCCGTCGCCCTGCTCGGCCTGTCGCCGCTGGCG
This sequence comes from Pseudonocardia sp. TMWB2A, assembly GCF_017312135.1. Lineage (NCBI taxonomy): Bacteria > Bacillati > Actinomycetota > Actinomycetes > Pseudonocardiales > Pseudonocardiaceae > Pseudonocardia > Pseudonocardia sp. TMWB2A. Next base: position 2,231,888 of record NZ_QKQY01000002.1, on the reverse strand, counting down.
TTCGCCGGCTCGGACAGCGTCATCGACAAGGACGCCAAGGGCATCGTCGCGGGCGCCAACGGCAACAACGGCAACGTGCCGGTCCAGGCGTGCAACAACAACGTCCCGGTCAACGTCCTGGGTGTCCAGGTTCCGGTCGAGGACGCCGCTGCGGGCAACGGCCTGACCGGTGCCGCCGGCATCGCGGGCAAGGGCAAGGCCGTGTCGGGCGACTCCACCACCGACCAGTCCGACAACTGCGGCCAGGAGGCCGGCGCGGGCGACTCGGTCAACTGACCGACTCCTCGTCGCTGACGTGCCCCGGGACCCTCGCGGTCCCGGGGCACGTCCGTGTCCGGGGCAGGGGCGCGTGACCACCCGCCGTGGTCGTCGTCGCCGGCCCCGGTGCCGCTCCGGGCGGTTCGCCCCGATCGCATTCGACCCGATCGTGGGAGTATCCGAACGGAAAGTAATTTGGCCACCCGATGGTGGTAGAAGAATTGTTCGGGCTCTCCCGCGCAGCTAGATTCGCAGCCAGTCGGCACGGGCTCCCCCCTTTTTGTCAGCGTGCCGTCATGGAACGGGGCCTTCACCACGGCCCTGAGACCTCATCAGGAGAAGAACTGTGCTGAAGAAGGCCGGAATCATCGTCGCGGCGTCCGCCGCGTCCCTGCTCGCCGTCTCCCCGCTGGCCTTCGCCGGCGACTACGCGGGCGACTCCGCCAAGGACGGCAAGCACCACGGCAAGCACGAGTCGGGCCACATCGACAAGGACGCCAAGGGCCTGCTTGCGGGTGGCCTGAACGGCAACAACGTCAACGTGCCGATCCAGGTCTGCAACAACAACATCCCGGTCAACGTGCTGGGTGTGCAGGCCCCGATCGAGGACGCGAACCTGCTGAGCGGCCTCACCGGCGCCCTCGGCCTGGGTGGCAAGGCCAAGGCGGTCTCCGGCGACTCGACCACCGACCAGTCCGACAACTGCGGCCAGACCTCCGGCGCGGGCGACTCGGTCAACTGACCTCCCCGTACCTCGACGTGCCCCGGGACCGTGCGGTCCCGGGGCACCGTCGTGTCCGGGGTCAGTCGCCGGCCCGGCGCGCCTCGCGACGCCTGTGCGCCTCGTCCCGGCGACGGCGCTCGGTGTCGGTCGACGGGACCAGCTCCGGGACCGGGACCGGCCGCCGGTGCTCGTCCATCGCGACCATCGTGAAGTAGCAGCTGTTGGCGTGCCGCTGGGTCCGCTCGGTGATGTTCTCCGTGGTGACCCGGATGCCGATCTCCATCGAGCTGCGCCCGGTGTCGTTCACCGACGCCTGGAACGTCACGAGCTCGCCGATGTAGATCGGTTCGCGGAAGCGGACCCGGTCCACCGAGAGCGTCACGACGTAGGTCTCGGCCCAGCGGCTCGCGCAGGAGAACGCGACCTGGTCGAGCAGCTTCAGGATCGCGCCGCCGTGGACGTTGCCGGAGAAGTTGGCCATGTCCGGCGTCATCAGCACGGTCATCGTGAGCTGGTGGCGGGGCAGGCCGCCGGGCGCGGTCACGTCGCCGCCGCCAGGATCTCCCGGGTCACCGTCTCCCAGGCCGCCGACAGCGGGTCGACCACCGCGAAGTGGTCGCAGCCGGGCAGCTCGACGAGCCGCACCGACGGGTGCCGGCCGGCGTAGGAGCGCGAGACGCCCAGCGGGACGCGGTCGTCGGCGTCGCCGTGGACGATCGTCACCGGCCCGGGCGGGGTCGGGCCCGCCGCCGGGTCCAGGTCGGTGCGCCCGGCCGCCGGGCCGCCGAGGTAGGCGCGGACCGCGCCGTCGCCGAGGTTCTCCGCGTCGGCCAGCGCCAGGTCCGCGACCGGGGCGAGCGGCACCGTCGCCCGCACCAGCGACGGCTCGACGGCCGCGGCGTGCAGCACGAGGTGCCCGCCCGCGGAGTGCCCCACCGCGACGACCGGACCGGCGACGGCGCGGGCGGCCCGCAGACCGGCGAGCACGTCGGCGACCGTCGCGTCCGGGTCGCCGGGCACCCGGCGGTACTCCAGCGAGGCCACCGGCAGCCCCAGCGCGTTCAGGGCGGCCGCCATCGACCGCAGGTGCGTCCGGTCGATCGGGGGCCGCCAGAACCCGCCGTGCACCAGCACGACCAGCGGGCGGCCGGGCCCGCCGTCCGGCCACAGGTCCATGACCTGGTCGGGGTCGTCGCCGACGGCGACGGTGCGGGGCGGCTCGGGAGCCGGGCGGGACAGGACCGATCCGTTCACGACCGGTGGTCTAGCACGGATCACCCCGCCGGGCGCCCCGTGGCGGCCCGCCGTCGCCCGGCCTTGCGCAGCTCCAGCACCGCGACCGCGGCCACCGGCACCAGCACCGCCGCCGTCCACTGCGGACCGGTCAGCGGGGTGAGCCGCAGCGTCTCCCGCAGCACCGGCACCGTCGTGACCACCCACACCGCCACGGCGGTCACCACCGTCCACCACGGCAGGAACCGGTTCGCGAACAGCCCCGCCCGCAGCACCGGCGTCCGCTCGGTGCGCATCACCCAGGCCAGCGCCAGGTGCCCGGACAGCCAGCCCACGAACGCGACGGTCTGCGAGGCGGTGACCAGGTACAGCCCGCCGACGGCGACGAACAGCGCCGCCGCCCCCGCGGCGAGGTCGCCGAGCAGGGCCCGGTCCAGGAAGCGTGCGCCCGGGTCGCGCGGCGGGCGGGTCATGGCGTCGCGCTCGGCGGGTTCGGCGGCGAAGGTCGCGCTGCCCGCGATGTCCATGAACATCTCCAGCACCACGATCTGGATCGGGGTGAACGGCACGGCCATCCCGGTGAGCACCCCGGCGGCGACGGTCGCGACCAGCCCGGCCTTGCAGGCCAGGTAGTAGGCGACGCCCTTGCGCAGGTTCCCGTGCAGCGTGCGGCCCTCGTGCAGGGCCCGGGTGAGGGTGGAGACGTCGTCGTCGGCCAGGACCAGCCCGGCCGCCTCGCGGGCCACGTCGGTGCCCGACGAGCCCATGGCCACGCCGACGTCGGCCCGGGCGAGCGCGGGGGCGTCGTTCACGCCGTCCCCGGTCACCGCCACCACCTCCCCGCCGGCCTGCAGCGCGGTGACCAGGCGCAGCTTGTGCGCGGGCGTGACCCGGGCGAACACCGGCGTCGACGCGACGGCGGCGGCCAGCGTCGCGTCGTCGAGACCGTCGAGATCGCGGCCGGTCAGCACCGGGTCGGGGTCGATCCCGACCTCCGCGGCGACGGCCCGGGCGCAGGCGGGGTGGTCGCCGGTCACCATCACCACCCGCACCCCGGCCCGCCGCGCGGCGGCGACGGCCTCGGCGGCGCCCGGGCGCGGCGGGTCGGACAGCGCCACGAGCCCGGCGAGAACGAGGTCGCGCTCGGCGTCGCCGACCGTCGCCGGGACCTGCGACGCCGGCCTGCTCGCCACGGCGATCACCCGCAGGCCGCGGGCGGCGAGCGCGGCGACCCGGCCCGCGGTCTCCGGCGACGGCGCCGCGCAGCGGGCCAGGACCGACTCCGGCGAGCCGGTGGTCACCACCGTGGCGGTGCCGGACGCGCCGGCGGGCAGGACGACCGTCATCGTCTCCCGGCCGGGGTCGAACGGGAACCGGGCGACCGACTCGGTGGGCGTCGGCAGGCCCCGGTCGCGGGCCGCGACCAGGAACGCGACGTCGGTCGGGTCGCCGGACCAGCCGCCGTCGGGCTCGGGGGCGGTCTCGGTGCAGGCCGCGCCGAGGCCGAGCAGGGTGTCGTCGTCGACGCCCGGGGCCGGTTCGACCCGCGCGACGGCCATCCGGTTGCGGGTCAGCGTGCCGGTCTTGTCGGTGGCGAGCACCGTCACCAGCCCGAGGGCCTCCGCCGCGCGCAGCCGCCGGACCAGCCCGCGCCGCCGCGACAGCCGGTGCGCGCCGAGCCCGAGCACCAGGCTGACGATGATCGGCAGCTCCTCCGGGACCGTCGCGAAGGCCAGGGTGAGCCCGGTCAGCACCATCTCCCTCCACGGCCGCCCGGTCAGCACCCCGACCAGCGGGACGAGCACGCTGAACGCGATCGCCAGTGTCGCGAGGCTGCCGGCGAGCTCGCGCATGGCCTGCTGGAGCGCGGTCCGGGGCGGCCGCGCGGCGACGACGAGCCCGGTCAGCGTGCCCAGCTCGGTGGCCGTCCCCGTCGCGACGACGACGCCGCGGGCCCGCCCGGCGACGACCGTCGTCCCGGCGAACACCAGGTTCGCCCGCTCGGCCAGCGCGGTGTCGCCGGACAGCACCCGGGCGGCGTCCTTGGGGGCGGCGACGGGTTCCCCGGTGAGGGTCGACTCGTCGACGCGCAGCCCCCAGGTCTCGACCAGGCGCAGGTCGGCGGGCACCCGCGAGCCCGCCGCCAGCGGTACGAGGTCGCCGGGCACGACGTCGTCGACCCCGACCGAGACGGTGCTCCCGTCGCGCACCACCGGCGTCGTCGGGGCGGTGAGCTCGCCGAGCGAGGCGATGACCGACTTCGCGCGGAACTCGGCGAACACCTCGACCCCGACGACCGCCGCGATGATCACGACGACGGCGACGGTGTCGTCGAGCCGCCCCCAGACGCCGTAGAGCACCGCGATCGCCGCGAGCAGCAGCATCATCGGCTCGGTGACCTCGTCGGCCAGCACCCGCAGGAAGGTGACCCGGCGCGGGACGACCCACCGGTTGGGACCGTGCCGCCCCCGCCGCGCCGCGGCCTCGGCGCCGGTGAGGCCCCGCAGTGCGTCCGTACCGAGGTCGTCGACCACGGCCGCGCCGGTCGCGGTGTGCGCCCCGCTGCTCACGGGCTGCTCACGGGCTCAGTCCGTACGCGGTGGCAGGTCGGGGGCCACGCCCTCGGCGCGGTAGACGGCGGCGGTGAACGCGTCGAGCGCGCGCCGGCAGCGGTCGAGCAGGGCCTCGGCGTCCTTGCCACGCTCGTCGGGGAAGAAGTCCCGGGACGAGATCGTCGCCAGCCAGCGGGTGAGCCGCTCCAGGTCCTGCTCGTTCTCCTCCAGCTCGGCGAAGGAGTAGTTGTCCCGGGCGGACTCCTTCTCCAGCTCCGCCAGCAGCGCGTCGCCGCGCTCGGTGAACTCGGCGAACTCCTTGCCGCGCTCGGCGCGGATCCGGGCGACGATGCCGTCGTCGCTGCTCCCGGCGGCGACGTCGAGCGCGAACGCGGTCCCGCCGGACTCGCGGACGTAGGTCGCGAGCCCTTCCAGGAACGTGCGGTGCTCCTCGGTCGCCGGCAGCACCCAGGCGCCGTTCTGCAGGCCGACCGCGCCCGCGGCGCGGGCCCGGCGCCACAGCGTGACCCGGGGGCTCGAGGGGGAGGCGGGCAGCTGCGCGAGCAGCAGGACCCAGCCACCGGACGGCGCGTCGGTCATGCCCGGGGACGGTACCGGCCGGCACCGGCATGCAACAGGTGTTTCGTCGGGTGCGGCGCCGGCGCCCGGTGCGGCAGGCTGGGGCCATGCCCGCCCCCGCCCACCGTCTCGGCCTCGGCCTGGCCGCCATCGCCCGCCCCGCCTACATCACCTCCGGCCGCGCCGACGAGCTCGGCGACGACCGCGACGTCGCGACCCTGCGCGACCGCTCCCGCGCCCTGCTCGACGCCGCGTACGCCGCGGGCGTCCGCTACCTCGACGTCGCCCGCTCCTACGGCCGCGCCGAGGAGTTCCTCGCCGGCTGGCTCGCCGACCGGCCCGGGGTCACCGGCGGCGCGGACCCCGTCGAGATCGGCTCGAAGTGGGGCTACCGCTACGTGGGCGGGTGGCGGACCGACGCCGACACCCACGAGGTCAAGGACCACTCGCTCGACGCCTTCACCGAGCAGTACGCGCTGAGCCACGAGCTGCTCGGCGACCACCTCGGGACCTACCACGTGCACTCCGCGACGCTCGACACCGGCGTCCTCGACGACGGGCGCGTCCACCGCGCGATGGCCCACCTGCGCGACCGGGGGATCCGGGTCGGCATCTCCACCTCCGGCCCCGCCCAGGCCGACGCGGTGCGCCGGGCGCTGGACGTCCGGGTGGACGGCGAGCCGCTGTTCACCTCGTTCCAGAGCACCTGGAACCCGCTCGAACCCTCGGTGGGCCCGGCGCTGGCCGAGGCCGCCGACGCCGGGGCCCGGGTGATCGTGAAGGAGGTGTTCGCGAACGGCAGGCTCGCGCCGGGCGGGGAGGACGGCACCGAGGGCGCCCGCGCGGCCGCGGCGCTGGCCGCGCGGACCGGGATCGGGCTGGACCGGATCGCCGTCGCCGCGGCGCTGGCGAACCCGTGGGCGTGGCGGGTGCTGCTCGGCCCGGTCGGGACCGACCAGCTCGCGTCGAACCTCGCGGGCGCGGAGCTCACGCTGCCCGCGGACGCGGCCGAGGAGCTCACTGCGCTGGCCGAACCGGCCGAGCGCTACTGGGCCACCCGCTCCGCGCGCCCCTGGAGCTGACCCCGCGTTTCCCGGCGGACATACGCTCGTTTACCTTCCAGCCACCTTGCGGTCCCGCCGACGTCGCCCGCCGATGCCGCCCGGCCGCGTGGTGAGGAGGAGGGGACATGACCGCCCAGGACCATCTCGCCCAGGGCCACGGCGCCCAGGGCCGCGGCGCGCACAGCGCCGACGACGACCCGGCCACGGTCGTCATCCCGCGCTACACCGAGGACGCCGGGGCCGGTCCGCGGCCCGCGGCGGCGCCCGGGGCCGCGAGCCCGGCCCGCGCGGAGCCGTCGCCCGAGGCCCAGGCCGCCGCGCCCGGCGCACCGCACCTGGCGCTGCTGCGTCGCGGGCCGGTCGTCGGCACCGCCGCCGCGATCGTCGCCGTGCTGGCGCTGGCCCACTACGGCGCCGCCGTCTACGGCATCGGGCGGCCGGGCTTCGAGATCCCGGCCCCGATCCGGCTGGGCACCGAGCTGAACATCTCGACCTGGTTCAGCTCGGCGATGCACCTGACCAACGCGGCGCTGCTCGCGCTGATCGCGGCGAACTCGGTGCGCCGCGAGCGGTGGCGCTGGATCCTGCTCAGCCTGTCCTGCGCGGTCGTCGCGATGGACGAGACCGCGGCCAACCACGAGCAGGTCGGCTGGATCATCCACACCACGTTCGGCACGAGCGGCTTCCTGACCTACGCCTGGATCATCCCGGCCGTGGTGCTCGTCGCCGTCGTCGCGGCGCTGTGCCTGCCGATGGTGCTGCGCCGGCCGGGGGCCTGGCTCGTCGTCGCCGGGGCGGCGGTGTTCCTGCTCGGCGCGGTCGGGCTGGAGTCGGCCGGTGGGGCCCTGTTCGAGCAGACCGGTGACGTGCAGTCCTTCGCCTACAACGTCCTGGCCGGCACCGAGGAGACCTTCGAGATGGTCGGTCTGGTCGTCGCGATGGCCGGGCTGCTCCGCATGGCGGGCGGCAGCGGCCTGCGGATCGCCGGCGCCGGGTTCGTCGACCGGTCCCGCTGACCCACCCGCACACGACGACGGGGCCCCGGTGATCCGGGGCCCCGTCGTCGTGCGTGCGTGCGGTGCTCAGCCCACCCGCGAGTGCTCCTTCTCCTCGGCCAGGCGCAGCACCAGGTCGGCGCGCCCGGACTCGATGTCCAGTGCGGACCGCAGCCGCGGCAGCGCGTGGTCGGTGATCCGGGTGCGCAGCGCGGCGAGGTCGGCACCGTCGTCCGCGGTCACGTCCAGGTGGATCTCCGGACGGCGGCGGTCGCCGACGAGCGCGGCGGCGGCGCGCTGGACGCCGTCGTAGCTCTCGATGTCGGCGGCCAGTGCGTCCGCGGCGTGGTCGGAGTGGATCCGGGTCGTCCCGGCGTCCCGGCCCGCCACCTGCGCCGACGGCAGCGTCCACGCCGAGGTGCGCGGCCTGCGCCGGGCCTGGGCGAGCAGCCAGCGCAGCGCCAGCAGCCCGACCACGACGGCGACGGCGAGCGTCACCCACGGCGCCCACTCGGGCAGCGTGAGACCGGCGGGCAGCAGCGGGACCGACGGGTCGATCCCGGGGAGCACCTGGCGCAGGACGCCGGTGCCGAACAGCAGCCCGAACACGCCCGCGGCGAGCAGGACGAGCCCGATCAGGAACAGCAGGGTCCGGTTGAGCCGGGCCGGTGGGGTCGCGCTGGCCATCACGCCTCCTGCTGCTTCGTGCCGGTCACGGACACCGTGACCTTCGGGCTGCGGGCCGGTCCCACCGCGTCGAGCCGCTGCGCGACCGCGCTGCGGACCCGGTCGCGCAGGTCCTTCGGGTCGCCGAACGCGGCGTGCGCGGTGACGGCGGCGCGGCGCCCGGTGCTCTTCACCGACGCCTTGGTGACGCCGTCGACGCCGGTGGCGGCGTCGGCCAGCGCCCGGTCGAGGCTGCGCCGGGTGATCCCGGAGTCGAGGTGCTCGGCACCGCCCGCCGAGGTCAGCGGGAACACGGTCGGGGTGCCCGGCCGCAGTGCGACCACGACGAGCACCAGCCCGACCAGCCCGACCAGCCCGGACACGACGAGCACGGGCACGTCGGCACCGGTGAACCCGGCGATGGTGGAACCCAGCACGCCGAAGTCGACGATCGGCTGCTGTCCGAGGAGCAGCTGCACGACCGCGACGGCGACGACGACGCAGAGCGCGAGCAGGACCAGCGCCACGATGCCCGCGGCGAGGGACTTGCGGGGGCGGCGGATCATTCGAGCTCCCTCGCGGCCGGCCGGGCGGCGCCCGGGACGGTGAGTGCGGTGACGACGACGTCGACCCGCGCGACGGACAGCCCGGTCAGCGCCTCGACCTGCCGCACGACGTGTGCGCGGGCGCGGTCGCAGACCGCGGCCACCGGGGACGGGTAGGCGACGGAGATCCGCGCGTCGATCCGGGTCGACTGCCCGGAGACGGTCGCCTCGACGCGGGGGTGGCCGCCGGAGTCGTCGCGGCCGAGCATCCGCCCGACCGTGCCGGTGGTGCCACCGACACCCTCGGTCTCCTCCAGGGCCCCGAGCGCGATCTTCTGCACGACCTGGTCGGCGACGTCGACCCGGCCGCGGTCCTCCGGGGCCGTGCCGCCGGGGCCGTCGGCACCCGCGGAGCCGGTGCCGGTGTCGATCGTGCGGGTCGGGGTGTCGTCCGGCGGGGGAGGGGCGAGGCGGGTGGCCCGGATCGTGTCCGGGTCCCCGGTCGCCGTCCCCGTCGGCTCGACGGTGCTCACCGGGTTCACCGGACCTTGTCGCGGCCGCGCCCGGACAGCCCCGACCGCTCGGAGAGCTCGGACAGGTCGAGGTCGCCGTCGAGCCAGCGGCCGATGGCGAGGCCGATCGCGCCGAGGATCAGGGCGAGGACGAACCCGCCGAAGCCGCCGACGATGCCGGCGATGGCCAGGAGGAGACCGGCGATCAGGCCGATCTGGGTGTTGGTGGACAGGGACATCACAGTCACGTCCTTCGAGACGAGGAGGTACCGGACGTCCGGGGATGTGGACGGGCGTCCGGGCGGATCAGGAGGTGGCCGCGGGAGGGACCGGGAGCTCGCCGGTGGCGGGTGCCGAGTCCGACGGCCGGATCGGCGTCGACTCGGTGGGGCCGGCGTAGTCGCCGACCACCACGTCCACCCGCGCGCCCCCGACGACCGGGAGCAGCGCGGTGCGGACCTGGCGGTCGATCTCGGCCACGGAGGCCGGGTAGCGGCCGACCACGTGCACCTCGACGGCCGGGGCCGTGGGGTCCACGCGGATGCCGCTCACCCGGCGTCCGGGCAGGTAGGTGGCGATCTCACCGAACCGGCCGCCGTGCAGCTGTGCGACGCCGGGGCAGCCCAGCACCGCGTCGGCGATCCGGTCGGTGTCGACCGCACCCGTGGCGACGATCCCGTCGCCGTCCGCGGCGACGCGGGCGCTCACGCCACCCGCGAGGTGGACTCGATCTTCTTCGGCTCCTCGTCCTTGCCGTCGTCCTCGGACGGCAGGTGGACGTCGTCGACCGAGATGTTGACCTCGACGACCTCGAGCCCGGTCATCCGCTCCAGGGCGGAGATGACGTTGCGGCGCACGGCCTTCGCCAGGTCGGCGATGGAGACGCCGTACTCGACGACGACGTTGATGTCGACGGCGGCCTGCTTCTCGCCGACCTCGACCGACACACCCTGCGAGGCGTTGGTGGTGCCACCCGGGATGCGCTCGCGCAGCGCGCCGAACGCGCGAGCCGCGCCGCCGCCGAGGGCGTAGATGCCGCTGACCTCGCGGGCCGCCAGGCCGGCGATCTTCGAGACGACCGTCTCGGCGATTCGGGTGCTGCCGTGCTCGGACTGCAGGGCGGACGGGGTGCCGGTGACGGCCGGGGCCTTGGTGTCGGTGGTGCTCATGTGCGCCTCCAGGTCATGGCCCGGTATCGGGCCTCACAGTGGTCCGGATCGGGGGGCCGGTTCGCACCGGTTGTGCCCCCTCGATCCGCTCGACACACATGGGAGGCCCGGCGGTGGCGCATCCTCACGCACGACTTCGGGTGGTCGTCGTCACACCGCGGTCGGGGTTACGGGTCGCTGACCTGGGCAGGAACCCTCTGACCTGCGACGGGAGGGCTCCGCAGGGGGGTCGGAGTGGCGGCTTTGCGATCACACGATCGGATGATCATCGGACGTGGCGCTCAGCCGGGCGGGAGGCCGATCGTCCAGCCGGTGACGTCGCGCAGCGCCACCTGCCAGCAGGCCGGCTCGACGTAGTTCGGCCCGCCGACGGCGGTCGGGACCACGAGCGCGTCGGTGAAGTAGATCCAGTGGATGTCCTTCACCGGGATGTCCCGGCCGGGGCGCTCGTCGCCGCGGCCGTCGGCCATGTCGTCGAACATGTCGGCCATGGACGCCGCGGACTCGTTGCCCGGGTCGCCCGCGGTGAGCCGGCGCAGCTGGTCCCCGAGCCCGCGCAGCCAGGCCGAGGGGTGCACGGCGTTGCCGAACACCAGCCCGGCCGGCGTGGCGACGGTGAGCGGGACGCTGTTGCGCTCGTCGCGGTAGGCGATCGACAGCACCGCCTGCAGGTAGCTCGGTGCGCTCAGCTCGGGGATCGTGACCACGCGCTGTGCGTCGGCCATCCCGGCGGGTCCGTCGGCTTCGACCGTCATGGCTCCGGACGGTAACCAGGAACCGCCCGGTCACGACAGGTCCACGTCGACCTGACGAGAACGGCCGGACGGTCCAGCGGTCGCACCGCCACCCGGCCCAGCCGACCCCTCAGGAACGACGTGCGCGCGCTGCGACGCCCGGCTCCGGGCGGCGCGGGGACGGCACCGCGACCTCGGGGTGGACGACGACGTCGAACCGGGCCCCGGCGCCGTCGGGGCCGACGCCGTCGACGGTCTCGTGCGCCCGGACCGTCAGCCCGCGGGCGGCCGCCGCGGCGGCGAGCGCCTCGTGCACCCGGTCGGCCGTCCCGGCCTGCCCGAACGCCCCGCGGTAGTGGTAGGCGAGCAGCATCCCGCCCGGCCGCAGGCGGTCCAGCAGGGCGGCCAGGCCGACCTGCAGTGTGACCGTCTCCCAGTAGTAGAGGACGTCGGAGCAGACGATCAGGTCGAAGTCGCCCTCGGGCATCTCGTGCGGGAGCGTGCGGCGGACGAAGGTCCCCGACGGCACCCGGGCGGCGGCCCGCTGGACCGCGGCCGAGCAGATGTCGACCCCGAGCAGCGCCGCGGTGTGCCCGGCGAGTCGGACCGACAGGTCACCCTCGCCGCAGCCGACCTCCAGCACCCGGTCGAAGCGGCGGCCGGCGAGCGCGTCCATGACGGTGCCGTACTTCTGCTGCTCGTAGGCCGACAGCCCGATCGAGTACGGGTCCGGGCTGCGGTAGAGCCGGTCGTGCGTGCGCCGGCCCCAGCCCGGCTGCCACAGCCAGGTCTGGCCGGTCCAGCGCGGGTCGTGCTCGTCGCGGCCGAGCCGGGCCAGGCTGCGCACCGGGACCGCGGCGGCACGCGCGCCGCCGCTCAGGGAGAGCCGCGCGATCCGCCGGGCGTGGTCGATCGGCGTGCGACGGGCGGGTCGGCTCTCGGCCATCGGGCGCTCCCGGGGACGGACGGGTGATACGTCCGGTGTGTCGCCGGACGACCACCTCCGCGTTACGCCGGACGCCCGAGCAATCCCCGATGCGGTGACTCCGCGCTCACTGCCCCTTACGGGCCGCGGTCTCCTCGGAGGCCTTCACGACCTGCACCTGGTCGCCGATCTGTAGGTAGTCGAAGTACGCCTTGGCCTCGGCCGGCGGGACGTGGATGCAGCCGGCCGAGGAGCGGTTCGGGTCGCCGCTGTGGAAGGCGATGCCGCCGTCGTTGAAGAACACCGACCAGGGCATCGGGGCCGGGTCGCCGTTCGGCAGCCGCGACTCCTCGCTCTTGTGGGTCGCGTCCTTGCGGTAGACGCGCAGCGAGTGGCCGACCGGGGTCTCCTGGCCGTTGCCGCCCGAGGAGATGCCGATCGGGCCACGGATGACCTTGCCGTCCTGGATGAGCCAGGACTTCTGCGAGTCCAGGTCGACGCAGGCCTTGGCGGTGATCGAGCACGGGGTGCCCGGGACGAGCGGCTGTGCGCGGGCCTGCTCGGCGGCGGGGGATCCGGCCAGTGCCGTCCCGGCGACGGCGACACCCGCGATGGTGGCCAGTCCGAGGCCCAGTGCGACGAGGCGGCGGGGCCGCTGTCGGACGGTGTCCATGGGGTGCTCCTGTTCGTCCGCGTCGCCCGGGGCGGCGACGCCACGTGATCGTTCCGTCACCGTGGGAGACGCGCGGGGAGCGCCCAGGTTGCGTGACGAAAAGCTCTGCCGTGCGCGGCCAGTCTGCACCCCGGCCCCGACCGGCCCGGACGCGGTGCGCTCCCGTCCCGATCACCCGGAAGGACCGTCTCGGTTCCGATGTCCGGTCCGCCCGGCTCCGTCCGTCCGGCGCAGCCGGGACACCTGCTCGCGGCACCGGTGGACACGACGATGCCGGCGACCCGTGGGGGGCGCCGGCATCGTCGGGAGGGACGGGGTCAGTGCGGGGTGACCTCACCCATCTCGACCCAGGCGTCCTTGCCGTCCTCGCTCTGGAAGTTGATGAGCGGCTTCTCCGGCACGACCGAGCCCATGAAGTCGAAGAACTTCTGCGCGTGGTCGGTCTTGACGTGCGCGTCGCCGGCCGCGCTGTCCTTGAAGACCTCCACGATCACGAACTCGTTCTGCTTCTCGACGTTCTCGTGGTAGTCGAAGGAGATGTTGCCCGGCTCCGAGTTCACGTCCTTCTTGTACTGCGAGATGCCGGACAGCCACTCCTCGCGCTTGTCCGGGCGGATCTGGGCCTTGAGCACGATGAGGATCACGTGAGCCTCCGGTTCACTTCTGGTCGGCAACGTCGCCGGGGATCGTTCCACGGATCGCCGCACCGCGGGCGTCTCGAAGTGCGACGCCGCGGGGCTTGACGGACCCCTCAGGCGAAGGTCGCGGTGTCGATCACGAAGCGGTAGCGCACGTCGCCCCGCACGACCCGCTCCCAGGCCTCGTCGACCTGGTCGCAGGAGATCGTCTCGATGTCGGCGCCGAGGCCGTGCTCGGCGCAGAAGTCCAGCATCTCCTGGGTCTCGCGGATGCCACCGATCTTCGAGCCGGACAGGCTCCTGCGGCCCGCGACCAGCGAGAACCCGTGGTAGGACAGCTTCTCCTCGGGCACGCCGACGTTGACCATCGAGCCGTCGAGCTTCAGCAGGCCGAGGTAGTCGTCGACCGGGATCACCGCGGCGACGGTGTTGACGATCAGGTCGAAGGACCCGGCCAGCTCGGTGAAGGTGGCCTCGTCCTCGGTCGCGTGGTAGTGCGCGGCCCCGAGTCGCCTGCCGTCCTCCTGCTTGGACAGCGTGCGGGAGAGCACCGTGACCTCGGCGCCCATCGCCGCGGCGATCTTGACGCCCATGTGGCCGAGACCGCCCATGCCGACGATCGCCACCTTCTTCCCGGGGCCCGCGTTCCAGTGGTGGAGCGGGGAGTAGAGGGTGATGCCCGCGCACAGCAGCGGCGCGGCGACGTCGAGCTCGACGCCCTCCGGGATGCGCAGCACGTAGTTCTCGTCGACGACGATCTGCGTGGAGTAGCCGCCGTAGGTGGGCTCGCCGTCGTACTCCGTCGCGTTGTAGGTCTGCACCTCGCCCTTCAGGCAGTACTGCTCCTCGCCGGCCCTGCAGTTCTCGCACTCGCGGCAGGAGTCGACGAAGCAGCCGACGCCGACGGTGTCGCCCACGGCGTAGCGGGTCACGTCGTCGCCGACCGCGGAGACGACGCCGGCGATCTCGTGGCCGGGGACCATCGGGTAGATGCCCTCGCCCCACTCGTCGCGGGCCTGGTGGATGTCGGAGTGACAGATCCCGGCGTACCGGATGTCGATGACGACGTCGTGCGGCTTCGGGTCGCGACGGGTCACGGTCCCGCGCTCGAACGGCTTGTTCGGGCCGGCGGTGGTCATGGCGGGCACGGTCGTGGGCACGTTTCCTCCTGGTCGGCGTCGCGTGGGGACGTCGTGTCTGGGGTGGCCGGGCTCCGGTGCCGCGGCGGGGACGGGCGGCCGTCGTACAACCGCATCGCCATGTGGCTACCCGGCAACGGTTGTGCGCAATGCAGTCGCGGGCTGTGGTTCACGTCTCCCACTCGAGAACGAGGGCCGGCGCCGAGGATCGGCCGGAGGAGGGATCCGCGACCGTGCCGTGGCGTCCTACCGTCGCCGCATGACCGGGACGAGGGGGGACGCCGCGGTGCGGCGGGAGGACGGTGTGGCCGGCACCGCCGCGACGACGGCGGTGCCGACGGCGCCGCGACCGTGGTGGAACCGGGTGGGCTGGGCGCTGCACGCGCTGCTGCGGTTCGCCCTGATCCTGCTCATGCAGGCCTACGTCTGGTCCAAGCTGAACCTGTCCCAGATGGGCCGGGCCGACTACTCCGAGGCGCTCGTCATGACCGGCGAGAAGAGCCCGATGGGCCTGCTGTGGGGGCTCATGGCCTACTCCCCGGTGATCCAGTTCCTCGCCGGGTTCGCCGAGCTCGTCGTCGTGCTGCTGCTGGTGTTCTGGCGCACGGCCTGGATCGGCGGCCTGCTCGGGACCGTCGCTCTCGGCACCGTCTTCCTGCTGAACATGACCTACGACGTGCCGGTCAAGCAGTTCGCCCTCGCTCTGACGGTCGGGTTCGCGCTCGTCGCGGCCCCCGAGCTGCCGCGGGTGGTCCGGTTCCTGGCCGGTCGTCCGACGGCGGCGACCGAGGGGTCCCCGCGGCTGCTGCCGTGGCCGCGGGTCCGCCGGGTGACCCGGTGGCTCGTCCCGGCGCTCGGGCTGGTGCTGATCGCGGCGATGGGGGTGCTGTTCCAGCAGGTCCAGCCCCCGTTCCAACGCTCCGACGTCGCGCTCGCCGGGGTCTACCGGGTGGTGGAGGACCCGACGGCCCCGGCCGCGCGGCTCGCCGACGACCGGCGCTGGCAGCACGTCGCCGTCGGGCAGTGGACCTACGTCGGCCCGTCGATCCCGATCCCCGGCTACCCGCAGTCCGGCTCGGCCGGGATCTCGCTCCGGCTCGCCGACAGCACCTTCGTCCGGGGGACGTGGCGCCCCGTCGGGGACCGGACGATCCGCGTCGAGTGGAACGCGCCGCAGTCCGGGGCGACCTCCCTGGTCGAGCCCGCCGTCCGGACCGCCGAGCTGACCTGGACGCCCCGGCCCGACGGCCGGGTGGAGCTGACCGGTGACGGGCAGCGCCTGGTGCTGGAGAGCGACCAGGAGCTGCGCTTCCTCTACGACCGGGGCTTCTCCTGGGACGAGGGCAACGGGGCGGCCGTCAACCGCTGAGGCCCTACGCTGGCCCGATGCTTCCGCGGCTGGGACTCGCCGAATGGGTGGTGCTGGCCGTGGCCGGCGAGCGTCCGGTGCACGGTTTCGCCGTCGCCGCGCTCACCGCCGCCGACGGCGAGCTGGGCCGGGTCTGGCAGATCCCGCGCCCGGTCGTCTACCGGGCCATCGGCAGGCTGGTCGACGCCGGCCTGATCACCGCCGAGGCCGTCGAGACGAAGGGCGGCCCGCCCCGCACCCTCTACGCCGCGACCCCCACCGGCCGCGGCCACGTCGACGCCTGGCTGGGCACCCCGGTCCCGCACGTGCGGGACCTGCGCTCGGAGTTCCTGCTGAAGCTGGCGGTGCTGCACCGGCACGGCCGGGACGCGACCGCGCTGGTCGACGCCCAGCGTCGCGAGCTGGCCCCGATCGTCGCGGCGCTGCGGGCCGAGCAGGACCGGGCCGGGCGGGCGGGGGACGACGGCGCCGACGAGTTCGACCGGATGCTGGCCGCCTGGCGGCGCACCTCGGCGGAGGCGGCGCTGGCCTTCCTCGACGAGCTCTGACTTGTGCTCCCGACACGGATAGCGGATAGTCTCGATATCCGATCAGGAGGGGTGGTCATGGTGGACGTACGCATCGGTGACGCCGAGCGGGAGCGCGCACTGGAACGGCTCGGCAGGCACGTGGGGGACGGGCGGCTCGACCTCGCCGAGTTCTCCACCCGCAGCGAGCAGGTGACCGCGGCGCGCACGGCGTCCGAGCTCGCCGCCGTCGAGGCGGACCTGCCCCGGCTGCCGCGACCCGCCGACCCGGAGCGTGAGCGCCGGGTCCGCCGGACCGTCCTGGCCGCGACCTGGGGGCCGTGGGCGCTGACCGCGGTGATCGTCCTGACGGTCTGGGCCGCCGTCGCGCTCGGCGGGGGCGGCGGCTACTTCTGGCCGATCTGGGTGATCGGGCCGTGGGGTGCGGTGCTCGCGCTCGGCACGCTCACCGGCCGCTCGGTCGCCGGTCCGTGCGGGCGGGCGAGAACCGGCGCGGAACGGGTACACCGGGTACATGCCCCGTCGTGACCTGACCTGGATCCCCCGCCTGCTGGGCGCCGCCACCGCCGCCTACGGCGCGGCCGTCGCCGCGAAGCCGGACGTGCTGCTGTCGCCGACGAAGCTGTCCGGCGGCGGCCGGACCCCGTCTTCGGGGACCACGCTGCTCGCGCGGGCGGTCGGCGGGCGCGACCTCGCGTCCGGCCTGGCCATGGCGCTGGCCCCGGCCGGCACCCCGCTCAAGGCCGCCATCGCGGTGCGGGTCGGCGCCGACGTCGTCGACCTCGTGGTGCTGGGCTCGCAGCTCCCCGACCGCGACGCCCGGGAGAAGGCGACCATGGTCGCCGCCGGCTGGGGCGCGCTGTGCGCGCTCTCGCTGCTCGCCGCCGACCCGCCGCGCCGGGGGTTGCTCGGGCGCGCATGACAGCCCGCGGGCCGTCCACCATGATCGGGCGATGGCCACGAGCACCGGGGGCGACCCCCACCTGGAACGCGCCTACTCGCTGAGCGGCCCGGCCGACGCCCGGGCCCTCTACGACGAGTGGGCCCCCACCTACGACGCGGACCTCGCCGGCGAGACCCAGGGCTACGTCGCGCCCGCGGTCACCGCGGACGCCGTCGTCGCGGCTGCGGGCCCCGGCGGGGAGATCCTCGACGCCGGCTGCGGCACCGGGCTGGTCGGCGTCGCGCTCCGCGAGCGCGGCGCGACCACCGTCGACGGGATCGACCTGTCGACCGGGATGCTGGAGCGGGCCCGCGCCACCGGCGCCTACCGGGAGCTGCGCGAGGCCGACCTCACCGCCGCGCTCGCGCTGCCCGACAACTCCTACGACGTCGTCGTCTGCGTCGGGACGCTCACCCACGCCCACGTCGGGCCCTCGGCGCTGGCGGAGTTCACCCGGGTCGTGCGGCCGGGCGGGTACCTGGTCGCGACCGTCCTCGACGACGTCTGGGAGTCCGGGGGCTACCGTGCCGAGGTCGACCGGCTCGCCGCCGCCGACGTGTTCGAGGCCGTCTCGATCGAGGTCGCGCCCTACCGGTCCGGGCAGCAGGTCGACTGCCGCCTCCTGGTGCTGCGGGTGCGGTAGGTGAGGATGGACCCATGAGCGACGACCGCGGCCCGGTGACCGGGCGCCGGATCCTGACCGTGCTGCTGGTGCTCTCGGCCGCTGTGCACGTCCGGCTCGCGTTCGGCGCCGCGGGGCCGGTCCTGGCCGGGCTGGACGGGCTCGTCGCCGCGGCCGCCGTCGTGTCGCTGCTCCTGCTGCTGCGCCGGGCCGACGGCCCGGCGCTGCTCGCCTGTGCCGTCGCCGGCGGGCTCGGTGTCGCGCTGTTCCTCGTGCCCGGGCTCCTCGCCGTCGCGCAGGGGGTGAACTGGACCGCCTGGCTCGACGCGTGGGCGTTCGGCGGTCTGCTGCTAGACGCGATGGTCGTGCGGATCGCGGTGTTCACCCTGCGCCGGGCCGAGGGCGCGCCGCGCCGCTGACGCCGGTGGAACATCTCCGGATCGAAAGCATCGGCGCCTTCCCTGTCGGTTCCGTGATCGTGGAAATGTACTCCTGAGCTGCGACGACGTAATCGGTCGTTATCTCCGTGTGATACGTCACCGGCCGTCCGCTTGACCTGATCTCGGCCGGTCGGCGACCTTCGTGGTCGCTCCGGTCCACACGGGCCGGGCACGCACCGAAGCGCCGGAACCGCCACGCCACCACGGCCCCGTCCCGCGGTCCCCGGCCAGTCGACCTGCACGGACCGAGACGGGGCCGCGGGCCGCGAGTCCCCTCGCGACGACACCGGCACAGCGCTCCCCGCGCGACCGGCCCGCCCGGAAAGCCGTGGGTCCGGACCTCAGGTGATCAACAATGAGCAGCACGCGCATGTCCATCCGTGGGCGCTTCGTCGGAACTCTCGTCGCCGGTGTCCTGGCGTTCGGCGCTCCGCTCGCCCTCGCCGGGCCCGCGACGGCCGCCCCCGAGACCTCCGCCGCGGTCGCCTCCGCCGCCGTCGCGGTCCCCACGCAGTCCGTCGCGACCTCGACGTGGGACAAGCTCGCCCAGTGCGAGTCCAGCGGGAACTGGAACACCAACACCGGCAACGGCTTCTCCGGCGGCCTGCAGTTCACGCAGTCCACCTGGAAGGCCTTCGGCGGGTCGGGCAAGGCGCACAACGCCAGCAAGTCCGAGCAGATCCGCGTCGCCGAGAACGTCCTGGACGCCCAGGGCTGGAAGGCGTGGCCGGCCTGCTCCAAGAAGCTGGGCCTGCGGTAGTACGCGGCACGCACGGCGGCCGGTGACCCGCTCGGGTCACCGGCCGCTGTCGTGATCACGGATCGGGCACCGATCACGTCGCCCGGCGACTCGTCCGGTGCCCGATCCGTGATCACCGGAGAGTCGAGGGCGGCGTCGGGTCAGTAGCTGCGGGGCAGCCCGAGCACGTGCTCGGCGACGTGGTTGAGCACCATCTCCTGCGGCAGCGGCGCCAGGCGCATCAGGCGGGCCTCGGTGAAGTAGCGGCTCACGTCGTACTCGGTGGCGTAGCCGAACCCGCCGAGGGTCTGCACCGCCCGGTCCGCGGCGAAGAACGCGGCCTCGGCGGCCAGGAACTTCGCGGTGTTGGCCTGCTCGCCGCACGGCTCGCCCGCGTCGTAGCGGGCCGCGGCATCGGCGATCACCAGCGCCGCCGCCCGGAGCCGCATGTGCGCCTCGGCCAGCGGGAACGCGATGCCCTGGTTCTGCCCGATCGGCCGCCCGAACACGGTGCGCTCCTTCGCGTAGGCGACGGCGGCGGCCAGCGCGGCCCGCCCGGTGCCCAGCGCCTCGGCGGCGATCAGGATCCGTTCCGGGTTGAGCCCGTCGAGGATCAGCCGGAAGCCGCGGCCCTCCTCGCCGACCAGGTCGGCGGCGTCGACGGGCAGGTCGTCGTAGACGACCTCGCAGGACACCACCGCGTTGCGGCCCAGCTTGTCGATCGGGGTGATCGTGACCTCGGGGCGCTGCAGGTCGGCGAGCAGCAGCGACAGCCCGTCGGTCCGCTTCGCCACCTCCGCGCGCGGGGTGGTGCGCACCAGCAGCAGGACCTTGTCGCAGAACGGCGCCTTCGACGTCCACACCTTGCGCCCGCGGACCAGGTAGCGGTCGCCGTCGCGGCGGGCGGTCGTGGTGATCGCGGTGGTGTCGAGGCCCGCGTCGGGCTCGGTGACGCCGAACGCGACCTGCAGCGACCCGTCGGCGACCCGGGGCAGGTAGCGCCGCCGCATCTCCTCCGAGCCGTGCCGGACGACCGGGTTCATCCCGAAGACCGACAGGTGGATCGCCGACGCCCCGTTCATCGCCGCCCCGGACGCGGCGACCTCCTCCATCACCGCGGCGGCCTCGGAGATCCCGGCGCCCCCGCCGCCGTAGGCCTCGGGGATGGCGACGCCGATCCAGCCGCCGGCGGCCATCGCGTCGTGGAACTCCTGCGGGAACCGGTGCTCGCGGTCGCAGGTGCGCCAGTACTCCGCCCCGAAGCCGGAGCAGACCGCGCGGACCCCCTCCCGGATCTCCGGATGCGTGCTCACGCCGCGCGCAGCCGGGTGACGACGTCGAGCACCAGGGCGGGGTCGGCGTCGTAGGGGGTGTTGAGCGAGACCCGGTCGACGAGGCCGCGGTAGCGGTCCGCGACCCCGGACGCCACCCCGGCCGGGTCGCCCGCGACGGCGAACAGGGCCAGCAGGTCGTCGTCGACCAGACCGGCCATCTCGTCCCAGGCCTGCCGGCGCGACAGTCCGTTGAGCTCGTCGGCGAGCGCGCCGCGGCCGTGGTGCTCCAGGACCGGCTTGTACGGCGGGGTGGAGGCGTAGAAGGCGATCTGGCGGCGCACCCCGGCCTCGGCGACGGCCCGGGCCTCGGCGTCGGCGCCCAGGACCGCGAAGACCGGCAGGCACACGTCGAAGCCGGTGAGGTCGTCGCGGCCGCGTCCGCGGCGCAGCGCGGGCAGCGTCACCTCCGCCAGGTACGACGGCGAGGTCAGCGAGTGCGCCAGCAGGCCGTCGGTGACCCGGCCCGCGACCTCGGTCATCCGCTCGCCGACCGCGGCCAGCATCACCGGCGCGATCCCTTGCGGGTTCGGCCCCGGTGAGAAGAACTCGGTCATCAGGGTGTGGGAGTAGAACTCGCCGCGGTGGTGCAACCGGTCCCCGGTGGCCCAGGCGTCGAAGATCGCCCGCAGGGCCGAGACGAAGTCCTCCATCCGGGCCGCGGGGCGGCTCCACGGCATCCCGAACCGGCGCTCGATGTGCGGGCGGACCTGCGAGCCGAGCCCCAGGTCGAACCGGCCGCCGGAGAGCAGCTGCACGTCGTTGGCCTGGTAGGCCAGCGTCATCGGGTTGCGGGCGAAGGCGACCGCGATCGCCGACTGCAGCCGGATCCGGCTGGTCGCCCGGGCGGCCAGCGCCAGCGACACGAACGCGTCGTGCGAGGTCTCGGGGACCGACAGGGCGTCGTAGCCCTCGGCCTCCGCGGCGACGGCCGCCGCCTCGGTCTCGAGCGGGGAGGCGGAGAAGCCGCCGGTGGTGTCGACGCGCAACTCAAGCGCCCCGCTGCTCGGGGACGACACGGTCGAGCCAGGACAGCAGGTCCGCGACGATCTCCTCGCGGTTGGTCTCGTTGAACACCTCGTGCCGGGCACCCGGCCAGATCTTCAGCGTGACGTCCTGCAGCCCGGCCTCGGCGTAACGCTCGGTCAGCGGCCGCACCAGGGCCAGCCCGGCGTTGACCGGGTCCTCGTCCCCGACGACGACGTACACCGGCAGCCCGCCCGCGATCCGCTTGAGCGTGGCGACCTCGCCGAGGGGCCGGGCGGCGGCGAACATCGCCTGCGTGCCGGGCAGGTCGAGGCCGAAGCCGCAGCGGGCGTCGGCGACGTAGGCGTCGACCTGCGCGGGGTCGCGGCTGAGCCACTCGAAACCGGTGCGCTGCTCGAACGGCGCGTTGAACGACGACAGGTCCAGCGGTGCGGACAGGTCCAGGCCCTGCTCCATCAGGTCGAGCAACGCGGTGCCGGACAGCACGACCGCGTCCGGCGGCGTCCCGTCGGCGACGAGGAACTGCTGCACGGCGAACGAGCCCATGCTGTGACCGAGCAGCACCAGCGGGGCGCCCGGGTGCTCGGCGCGGGCGTGCGCGGACAGCAGTCCGATGTCGCTGACCAGCTGCCCCCAGCCGTCGTCGCCGAGGACGCCGAAGTTCTCGGGCCCACCCGCGGTGGCGCCGTGACCGCGGTGGTCCTGGGCGTAGACGGCGAAGCCGCGGGCGGTCAGCGCGTCGGCGAGGGCGACGTAGCGCAGGGCGTGCTCGCCCATGCCGTGGGTGATCTGGACGATCCCGCGCACCGGGTCGCCCGCGGCGGCGGGGAGCCAGCGGTAGGCGGTGACGGCGGCGCCGTCGCGGCCGGAGAAGGTGAACGTGTCGGACATGCGTGGGCACCGCCAGTGGTGAGGGGTCGATCTCGGTCGGATCGTGCGTCACGGGGCCGGGGCGGTCAATGCTCAGGCCCGATCCCGGGTTCGATCTCGGCCAGGTCGGCGACCATCGCCGCCAGGACGCGCAACGTGGCGTCGACGTCGCCGGGCCGCAGCCGCGCGGCGACCGCCCGCAGCCGGGCGTGCTCGCGCCCGACGACGTCGTCGATGACCGCCCGGCCCGCCGCGGTGGCGACGACGAGCTTGGACCGCCGGTGGCGGGGGTTCTCGGTCCGCTCGACCAGGCCGGCGGCGAGGGCGTCGTCGACCATGCGCTGCACGAACTGACGGCTCAGTGACTGCGACCGGCCGATCTCCGGCACGGTCATCGGTCCGTGGCGGCGCAGCTGGTCGAGCACCGCACGCACGCCGGCGGACATCCGGTTGTCCGGCTCCGCCTCCTCGACCTCGCGCAGCACCCGCCGATACAGGGGCCCCACCAGCACGTACACCTCGGCGAGCTGCTCGGCGGCCCGGTCGACATCGGTCACCACCGCAGTATGACACCTCAGTTGTCATTCTCTGTGTGCTATGACACCTTGGTTGTCATGACACTCACGCTCGCCCAGGCCACCGTCCCGACGTTCCTGACCGTGCCGGGCGTCCGGATCGCCTACCGCGACACCGGTCCGCACCCCGGCGGGCTGCCCCCGCTGGTCCTGCTGCACGGCGGTGCGCTCGACGGCCGGATGTGGGCCCGGCAGGTCGCCGCGCTCTCCGACCGGCACCGGGTCGTCGTCCCGGACGCCCGCGGGCACGGTGCCTCGTCCGACCCCGGCCCCGAGGGGTACCGCCCGCACGACGACGTCGCGGCGCTGCTCGAGCACCTGGACCTGGGCCCGGCGGTCCTGGTGGGGCTGTCGATGGGGGCGCGGACCGCGTTCGACACCGCGCTGGAGCGCCCGGACCTCGTCGACCGGGTCGTGGTCTGCGGGGCCGGAGCCGGGGAGCCGGCCTGGACGGACCCGTGGATGCTCGACACCATGGCCCGCTGGGAGCAGGCCCGTATCGACCTCGACGCCGAGCGGTGGATCGCGGTCTTCCTGGAGTTCGTGCCCGGCCCGTACCGCACGGCCGCCGACGTCGACCCTGCCGTGCTCGCCGAGGTCCGGCTGATGGCCGTGGACCTGCTCGCCCACCACCTGCCCGCGGACCCGGCCGCGCCGCCGCCGCCGATCGGTTTCCTCGACGACGCCCTCGCCCGCACCCGGAACCTGGCGGTGCCGCTGCTCGGGATCGTCGGCGACCTGGACTCCGAGGGCCACCGGCGGATCGTCGCCGACACGGTCGCGGCCGTGCCGGACGGCCGGCTCGTGACGCTGCCGGGGACCGCGCACTACCCGAACATGGAGTGCCCGGCGGAGTTCGAGCGGGCGGTGACCGAGTTCCTCAGCCGGTAGGGGTGCGGGCCCACACCGCGTACAGCGGATCCCCGGGCGCGCCGCAGTCGCGGGCCGAGGGGGCGTCGAACGCGCCGCTGCGCCGGAAGTACTCCCCGACGATCGCGACCCGCGTCCTGTCGTCGGAGGCGAGCCAGCCGCGGACCGCCTTGGTCGGGAAGCAGCGGTTCGAGAACGTGGCGGCGAACACCCCGCCCGGCACCAGCACCCGTCCCACCTCGGCGAACACCGCGACCGGGTCGGTCAGGTAGTCGACCGAGACGGTGCAGACGCAGGCGTCGAACGCGGCGTCGGCGAAGGGGAGCACCGGGTCGGCGTTGAGGTCGTGGCGGACGGCCTCGTGGGCCATCTCGTTGGCGGCGAGCTCGGCCCGGTTCATGCCCAGCACGGTCAGGTGCTCCGGGCGGCGCGGCAGGTGCGACACCCACGACGACATCAGGTCCAGCACCCGGCCGGTGGTGCCGATCTCGTCGTAGAACGCCGACGCGGCGGCGATCGCGCCCTCGTCGATGTGCTGGACGAAGCGCGGGGGCAGGTAGAACTCGCGGTCGTCGACCGGGTCGGCGCGGTCGAAGAAGCCGTCGGGGAAATCGCTCATCGTCATGGAAGTCTGCCGTCATGACGACGTTCGTGCTGGTCCACGGCGCCTGGGGTGGCGCCCACTCCTTCCACCTGGTGCGTCCGCTGCTGCGCGCGTCCGGCCACGACGTGCTGACGCCCGCGCTCACCGGCATCGGGGAGCGCTCGCACCTGGCGGGGCCGTGGATCGACCTGTCCGTGCACGTGCGCGACGTGGTCAACGCCGTGCTCTACGAGGACCTGCGCGACATCGTGCTGCTCGGGTTCTCCTACGGCGGCATGGTCGTCACCGGGGCGCTCGACGAGATCGGTGACCGTGTCCGCGAGCTGGTCTACCTCGACGCGTTTGTCCCCGCCGACGGCGAGTCCGCGCTGGACCTGGCGCCCGGCCTCGCCGGCGCGGTGCCGGCGCCGGGCGCACCGGGACTGGGGTCGTCGTGGCTGGTCCCGGGCCCGGAGCGGCACTACGACGACCCGGCCGAGGCCGCGTGGTCGGCGCCGCGACGCTCCCCGCAGCCGGTCCGCACGCTCACCGAGCCGGTGCGGCTGTCCCGGCCGCTGGAGCAGTGGCCGTGCGGCCGGACGTTCGTGCGGGCCACCCGGGAGGACGTCGCGGGCGGGCCGTTCACCGCGGCCGCCGACCGCGCCCGGACCTCCGAAGCCTGGCGCTACGCCGAGATCGACACCCACCACCTCGTGCCGCAGAACCGGCCCCGCGAGCTGGCCGCGCTGCTGCTGGACCTGGCCGGGTGATCAGCCGCCGAGCGCGCCGCGCAGCCAGGCGACCGAGCGTCCGGTGAAGTCGTCGGCGAGCGCGACGCCCTTGCCCCAGCCGTCGAAGCCGTGCGGGGCGCCGGGGACGACGTCGAGCTCGACCGGCACCCCGGCCTCCCGTAGCCGCCGCGCGTAGGTGATGTCCTCGTCGTGGAACAGGTCGACGTCGCCGACGCCGATCCACGTGGGCGGCAGCCCGGACAGGTCGGCGCGACGGGCGGGCACCGCGTACGGGGCCGGCTCGCCGGTCCCGGGCGGGCGCCCCAGGTAGGCCCGCCAGCCGACCTCGTTGTTGCGGTTGTTCCACACCCGGTGCGGGGGCCGGTCGAGCTCGCGACGGGCGGCGGTGCGGTCGTCGAGCATCGGGTAGACCAGCCACTGCGCGACCGGCTGCGGTCCGCCCTCGTCGTGCAGGCGCTGGACCAGCGCGGCGGCCAGGCAGCCCCCGGCGCTCGCCCCGCCGACGGCGATCCGCGCCGGGTCGACCTCCAGCCGGTCGGCGGCGTCGCGCAGCCAGGTCCAGCCGGCGTGGCAGTCGTCGAGCGCGGCCGGGAACGGGTCACCGGGCGCGAGCCGGTAGTCCACCGAGACGACGACGATCCCCAGGTCCGCGGCGAGCTCGCCGCACCGCACGTCGTCGATCATGGGGGAGCCCAGTACGAGGCCGCCGCCGTGGAACCACAGCAGCGCCGCGGGGGTCGTGCGGTGGTCGGGGACGTGCACGCGCAGCAGCGGCGGGCCCGGGTGGGTGGTGGACCGGACCCCGTCGACGGCGGCGGGCCTGCCGCGCCGGGACAGCCGCTGCAGCAGGCGCAGCAGCCGGGGGCGGTGCAGCGGGATCGGTGGGACCCACCGCAGGGGGCGACGCAGCTCGGCGGCGATCCGGTCGGTGCTCACGACCCGATCCTGCCGGTGCGGGCCGACCTCGCACACCTTCTGAGGACCTCGCACCGTCTGCAGGGGCTGCGAGGTGCGGGGAACCGGTGCGAGGTCGTGCGGTCCGTGGCCGACGGGGCGCTGCCGGTCGCGCCGCCGGTCGCGCTGACGCTGCCCGGTGCCGGGCGGGGACCGCGGGGCGGCACCGGCGGTCGCCCGGAGGCGGTGTGGTGGCGCGGCGCTCGGTCAGCGCGACAGCGCCGCGGCGAGGCGGTGGGTCAGCGGGTCCGGGGCCGCCCACGTGGCGACGGTGTGGCCGTCGTCGTCGACCCGGCGCACCCACTGCACCCCGCGCAGCGCGTTGACCAGCAGGAACCCGTCGGGCTCGGCGAGCGCGGCCAGGGGCAGCGGGGCGATCCGCACGGCGCCGGGGCCCAGCACGTCGAGCAGCGCGCGGCGGCCGGTGCCGGGCAGGATGCGGCCGTCGAGCGGGGGGACCCACAGCCGCCCCCGGTGCACGGCGGCGACGGCGGAACGCGTCGTCTCCAGCACCAGGCCCGCCGGGTCGCACAGCAGCGGCGCACCGTCCCCGACCTCGGCCTCGTGGGCGTCGAGCCAGCGGCGGTCGGCGAACTTGTGGGACTCGCCGTCGGTGCCGCGCCGGACGACGGCGACCACCCCGCCCTGCGCGTCGAGCGGGACCGGTCCGGACCAGGGGACCGCGCGCACGGTGACCCGCGACGGGTCGTCCGGCGTCGCCTCGACCCGGACCCGGTGGTGCCCGGCCAGTCCGGCGACGGCCGCGGCGACCTCGGTCTCGACCCGCGCGTCGAGGGGGCGGCCGGTGACCGCGAGGTAGGAGCGGCGCAGCCGGGCGGCGTGCTCGCCGACCCGGCGGGCCCGGCCGTCGACGCAGGCCAGCGTCTCGAACAGGCCCGCGGCCCGGTCGGCGGGTCGGGCGACGGGCGGCCGGACCGGCCGGGGCGGGCCGTCCAGCGCGGCCAGGACCGGGGCCGCCTTGGTCAGGACCTCGCCGAACTCCTCCGCCGGGTCGGAGTCGACGGTGATGCCCCCGCCGACGCCGAGCCGGCCGGTGCGGCTGCCGCCGGGCCCGGCGGGGCCGAGGTCGAGGGTGCGGATCGCGACGTTCAGCTCCAGCCCGGCCAGCGGGCTCACCCCGCCGACGGCGCCGGTGAACAGCCCGCGGTCGCCGTCCTCGCAGTCGGCGATCACCTCGCAGGCCCGGATCTTCGGCGCGCCGGTGACCGAGCCCGGCGGGAACGTGGCGGTGAGCAGGTCGGCGTCGGTGACGTCGTCGCGCAGCGTCGCGTGCACCCGCGACACCAGGTGCCACACCCCCGGATGCGGTTCGACGGCGAGCAGCCGCCCCGGCCGTACCCCGCCGGGCCGTGCGACCCGGGCCAGGTCGTTGCGCATCAGGTCGACGATCATCACGTTCTCGGCGGCGTCCTTCACCGAGGCGCCGAGCCGCGCGCGTTCGGCGTCGTCGGCGTCGCCACCGGTGCGCGGCCGGGTGCCCTTGATCGGCGCGGTGGTGACCCGGTCCCCGGCACGGTGCAGGAACAGCTCCGGGCTCGCGCCCACCGCCGCCCGCTCCGGCGTCACGACGAGTGCGGCGCGGGCCGGTGCGACCGGCTCGACGAGCCGGGCCCACGCCTCGTGCGGGTCGCCGTCGAGCCGCACCTCCAGCCGGGTCGCGATGTTGGCCTGGAAGATCTCGCCGCGGCGGATCTCGGTGACGCACCGCTCGACCGCGGCCAGGTGCGCGTCGCGGTCGGGCCACCGGGTGACCGCGATCCGGGCCGTCCGGTCCGGCGCCGGGCGGGCGAGGTCGGCGCACAGCTGCGCGTACCGGCGCTCGGCCGAGCCGGTGTCGGGGTGCACCGCACCGGGGTGGTCCGGCAGGCCCGGTAGCGGGGTTCCGCCGGCGACCAGCGCCTCGAACCACCAGCGCTCGCCGTCGTGCCGCAGCACGTCGCGGTACCAGGACAGCGCCGCCGTCGGCCGCACACCGGGCGGGGCGTGGTCCAGGAGTCCGAACCAGCCGCCACCGACGGCCCCGCCGGTCCCCGCGTCCGTCCCGGCGCCCGGGCCCGCGACCGGGCTCGCCTCCGGGCCGGCGGACCGTGGCGGCGCGTCCAGCACGGCGAACGGGTCGGCCCCGTCCGGCGCGGTGAGCACCGGGTCGGTGGCGACCAGCGCCCCCCACGACCAGCTCCCGCCGAAGGCGACCAGCCGCGGCCGGTGGGCCAGCCGGCGCACCGCCGCCGCCACCCCGGACGGTGCGACGCCGTCCGGGACCGGGACACGGTGCAGCCCGGTCCGGGCCGGGGCGGTCGAGGTCACCGGGAGAGCATGCTGATCCGGCCCCGCGCGGGGAAGGCGCCGTGACCCGGCGCACGCCTCACCCCCAGCTCTCCGGGCGCCGGGCGACGGCGTGGATCCGCTCCACCTCCCGTGGGCCGAGCACCGGGGTCAGCCCACGCAGGGCGTACACCAGCGCGCCCTCGGTGGCGACCACGACGTCGTCGGGCCAGCGGCGTACCCGGAGCGGGGCCCCGACCAGCGCGATCACCGGGCGGACCGGCATCGACGCGGCGGCGGCCCCGAGCCGGGGGAGCAGCAGCTCGCGGACCCGCTGCGCCTCGGCCCGGGCCCGCGGCACCGCGTCCGTGGCCGTCCCCGCGACGACCAGCCGCTCGCCGTCGAGGAGCAGGGAGCGGCCGCGGTGGTGGCGGGTGTCGATGACGCAGATGCCGGGTGGCCCGATCAGGACGTGGTCGAGATCGGCCGCGCCGCCGTCGAGCGGGACCGAGTGCAGGACCTGCCACGCCGCGGGCCTGCCGAGCAGCCGGTCCCGGCGGGTCCGCCCCGTCAGCGCGGTCAGCAGGTGCGCGGTGCGCTGCTCGCCGTCGGCGCCGAGGCGCCAGTTCCGGTCGGGGAACCCCGCCCTCCGCTGCTGCGCGGCGACGTGCCCCACCCGCCGGCCGGGGTAGTGGCGCGCCAGGTCCAGCGCGCGGGAACGGTCGGTCGTGGGGGTCGTCGCGGGTGTCGTCGTCATGGCGCGGAGTGTGCACCCGACCACCGACAGGAAAGGGCGCTCGCCGGTAACCTCGCGACGGGGTGGTGCAGCCATGAACGGTGTGGACCCGCGGTTCGAGTCACCGGTCGACCGGACGATCCGGGAGGCCGTCGAGCGGGGCGACTTCGACGACCTGCCCGGCAAGGGCAAGCCGTTGCCCGGCGCGGGACGGATCGGCCCGGTCGACGAGAACTGGTGGATCCGCGGCTACCTGGAGCGGGAGGGCGTCCCGGGCGACGCGATGCTGCCGCCGTCGATCCAGCTGCGCAAGGAGCTGGACCGGATCGACGAGACCGTCACCCGCTTCGTCGACGAGCGCCGCGTGCGCGAGCACGTCGAGGAGGTCAACTCCCGGGTCGTCGATTACATGCGCCACCCGATGGGCCCGCGCGTGCCGATCCGCAGGCTCGACGCCGACGAGGTCGTCGCGCGCTGGCACACGGCCCGGGAGCGACGGCGGGCCGTCGCCCGGGCCGTCGCGCCGCCGCCCGCCACCGCGGAGCCCGCGCCGGGGTCCCGCCGTGGCTGGTGGGCCCGCCTGTTCGGCCGCTGAGAGCCGTCGGGGACCCTCCGGCCCGGAGACCACCGGGCGACAGGTCCGCGCGCGGACTCACCGGGCGTGCGTCGCCGGTGTCCGTGGCGCGAAGTGACCGGGGGAGGCCAGCGGCCGGTCGGTCTCCAGCAGCGTCTTGAGCGCGGACAGGATCGCGGGCCAGCCCTCGCCGACGTCGCGGACGTCCTGCGCGCCCTGCTCGTCGTCGGTGAAGCCGGTGTGGACGACCTGCAGCTTCACCGCCTCGTCGCCGAACGGGGAGACCGCGAACTCGACGACGGTCGGCGGCCGCCCCGCGGCCTGTTCGGCGCGGCCGGTGAAGGTGTAGGACAGCCGGTGCGGCGGCTCGACGGCGAGGATCTCGCCGATGAAGTCGTCGCGGTCGGGATGGACCGCCTCCAGCGGGCTCCCGACGCGCCAGTCCGAGGTCAGCTCCGCGCCGCCCCAGTACTGCATGGTGAACGCGGGCGTGGTCAGCGCCCGGAACACCTGCTCGGCGGTGCTGCGGATGTAGGTCGTGTAGACGAACCTGCGCTCACTGCTCATCGTGCTCCTCCAGCGCCGCGCGCAGGGCGGTGACCGCCTGCACCCGGCTGCGCTCGAACTTCCCGATCCACCGGTCGTGGATCTCCTGGATGGGGACCGGGTCGAGGTGGTGGAGCTTCTCCCGGCCGCGACGCAGGGTCGTCACCAGCCCGGCCGCCTCCAGCTGCGCGAGGTGCTTGGACACGGCCTGCCGGCTCATGTCCAGTCCCTCGCACAGTGCGCCGAGCGTCGACTCGCCCTGCTCGTGCAACCGGTCGAGGATGCGCCGCCGCGTCGGGTCCGCGAGTGCGCGGAAGACGGCGTCCACGTCGGTCACGCGGCCAATTATGCAACCATTCGGTTGCCTGTCAACCGCTGCCGGGACAGCCGTCCGCCGGGCTTCTCCACCGACAGCACCGTCGCGCCCAGCAGCATCACCTGGTGCAGCACCGACGCCGCGACCAGCAGCGGCAGGACCGACCGGTCACCGGCCGCGGCGGTGTCGACCCACCCGGTGGTGAGCGCGACCGACGAGACGATCACCGCCAGCGCCAGCACGGTCTTCGCGACGACCCAGCGGTACCGGAACAGCCCCCACGCCGTTCCGAGACCGAGGGCCGCCCCGCTGAGGACGGTGCCGACGGCGAGGAACGGGATCATCCCGTTCCCGACGGTGCCCATCACCGCGACGGCGAACCCGGCGTCGGTGCCCTGCAGCAGCACCGCCACGGGCAGCACCAGCATCACCAGCGACGCGCCGGTCCAGGCCACCGCGAGCAGCACGTGCACCGTCCGCAGCGCGGCCCGCGGGCGCCGGGCGAGCCGCCGCGGTGCGGTCCGTCCGGCCCACTCGGCGACGGCGGTCACCGCAGTTCCTCGGGCAGCTCCTCGTCCGGCGACGCCTCGCGCTCGGCCCGCCGGGAGTGCACGAACAGGATCAGGCCCAGCCAGAACGCCGGCCCGATCGGGACGAACAGCGGCGCCGGGCCGAGCACCGCGCCCAGCACCAGCAGGAGCAGCACGGCGACGGTCACCCCGGCGTGGATCCGCAGGTTGCGCTGCGCGCGGGGGGTGAGCGGACCGCGCCGGGGGCGACGCGGGAGCGGCGGGCGGGGCAGCCCGGCGAGCAGCGGGACGAGCTCGTCGCGGGTGCGGGCGGCGTAGGCGGCGGCCTGCCGCTCGTCGGACTCGGCGAGGGTCAGGCGCCCCTCGGCGGCGGCCGTCCGCAGCCGGGCGGTGACGTGCTCGCGCTCGGCGTCCGAGGCGAGCAGGGCGTCGGACCGGGGCGGGAGGCCGCCCGCGGTCGTCGCCGTGGGCGCGGTCGGGGCCGTGTCGGCCGGGAGCGGTGTGGCGGGGGACGGAGTGGCGGAGGACGGTGCGGCCGGTGCCGGTGCGGTGGCCGGTCCGGGTGCGGGACGGGTGTCCGGAGTCGCTGTCATGACGGCCAGTGTCGCCGTGCCGAGGGGGCGCGCGCGTCCGCCCGCGGTCGCCGATCCCGCTGCCGCCCCCGGGGAAGGAGCGGCCGCCCGCGTACTCCCGCGGGTGTACGGCACCGGTCACCGTCCGGACGACGACCGCTGTCGGTGCCCCGGTCTACGGTGTCCCGCGTGCCCGCCGACCGACGTCCGAGGTGGGGCGGGATCGCGCGGATCCTCGTCCCCGCGCTGGTCGTCGGCCTGTTCACCGTGGGCGGGACGGCGTTCTACGCCGTCCGCAGCGCGCAGTACCCGGACCCGGACACGACGGCGCTCCCGCTCGACGGGCTCGCCGCCGTGCTGCTCGCGGTGGGGCCGGTCGCGCTGCTGTTCCGGCACCTGAACCGGGTCGTGGCGCTCGCGGTGTGCGCGGCCGCGGTCGTCGTCTACCTGGGCCTGGGGTACCCGCTGCTGGGGCCGCTGGGGTTCGCGTTCGCCGTGGCGCTGGTGTCCGCGGTCGCCGCGGGGCGCCACCACCGGGCGCTCGCGGTGCTCGTCGTCGCGCTGGCCGTGCTGGCCGGGTGGCTGCTCCTGACCGGGCGGCCGATCCCGTGGCCGGCGACCGCGCCGGTGCTGGCCTGGCTGGCGGCGCTCGTCGCGGGCGGCGCCCTGTGGCGGGTCCGGCGCGAGCGCACGGCGCAGGCCCGGCGGGCCGCCGAGGCCGAGCGTCGGCGCAGCGCCGACGCCGAACGGCTGCGCATCGCCCAGGAGCTGCACGACGTGCTGGGCCACCACGTCTCCCTGATCAACGTGCAGGCCGGGGTCGCGCTCTACCTGATGGACGACGACCCGGAGCAGGCCCGCACCGCGCTCACCGAGATCAAGCGGGCCAGCCGCGACCTGCTGCGCGAGATGCGCTCCACCCTCGGCGTGCTGCGCGGGGTCGACGAGCAGGCACCGCGTGCGCCCACCCCCGGCCTGGACCGGCTCGACGCGCTGCTCGACGAGGTGCGCGTCGCGGGGCTGCCGGTGCACCGCGGCACCGAGGGGACCCCGCGGCCGCTGCCGACCGGGGTGGACCTGGCCGCGTACCGGATCGTGCAGGAGTCGCTGACCAACACGCGTCGGCACGCGGGGGCGGGCACCGCGGTGGTCACCCTCCGGTTCGGCGACGACGCGCTGGACCTGACCGTCGACGACGACGGTGCCGGCCCGGCGCCCGGCGCGGTGGACGGCACGGGGCTGACCGGCATGCGCGAGCGCGCGCGCTCGGTCGGCGGGACCCTGGAGGCGGGGCCGGGCCCGGAGCGGGGCTTCCGGGTGCACGCCCACCTGCCCGCGCCCCCGGCCGACCGCGCCGCCCCGGACGACCCCACCGTTCCGGGCGCCCCCGCCGCTCCGGCCGACGCCCCCGCCTCGGACGCCGCCGCCCCGGACCGTGCTGCCCCGGACGCCCGGCCGCACGTGGAACCGGCTGCGACCGGACGGGTGGGGTCGACCGGGGCGACCGACCGCCCCACGACCCCGGGAGCCGACAGGTGATCCGCGTCCTGCTCGCCGACGACCAGGCGCTCGTCCGCTCCGGGTTCCGCGCCCTGCTCGGTTCCCAGCCCGACCTGGACGTGGTCGCCGAGGCCGCCGACGGCGCACAGGCCGTCACCGCGGCCCGTGAGCACCACCCGGACGTCGTCCTCATGGACATCCGCATGCCCGGCACCGACGGCATCACCGCGACCCGGGAGATCACCGACGACCCGGACCTCGCCGGCACCCGGGTGGTCGTCCTGACCACCTTCACCGACGACTCCTACGTCTTCGACGCGATCCGCGGCGG
This sequence comes from Pseudonocardia sp. TMWB2A, assembly GCF_017312135.1. NCBI lineage: Bacteria > Bacillati > Actinomycetota > Actinomycetes > Pseudonocardiales > Pseudonocardiaceae > Pseudonocardia > Pseudonocardia sp. TMWB2A. Next base: position 2,198,529 of record NZ_QKQY01000002.1, on the reverse strand, counting down.
CGCCAGCGGCTTCCTGGTCAAGGACTCCGAACCGGCCGACCTCATCCACGCCATCCGGGTCGTCCACAGCGGGGAGGCCCTGCTCGCCCCGGCGGTCACCCGCACCCTGATCGCCGAGTTCGCGGCGCGCTCCCGGGGCGGCCCCGACGGCGCGGTCCGGCTCGGCGAGCTCACCGACCGCGAGCGGGAGGTCCTCGCCGAGGTCGCGGCCGGGCTGTCCAACGACGAGATCGCCGCCCGCCTGCACATGAGCCCGACGACGGCGAAGACCCACGTCAGCCGCACGATGACCAAGCTCGGCGCCCGGGACCGCGCGCAGCTGGTCGTACTGGCCTACGAGTCGGGCCTGGTCCGCCCCGGCTGGCGCGGCTGAGAGGATCGCGGGCGTGACCACCGTCTTCGTGTTCAACGGCCCGAACCTCAACCTGCTCGGGACCCGCAAGCCGGAGGTGTACGGGACCACCGTGCTCGCCGACGTCGAGGCGCTGTGCCGGGAGTCGGCCGCCGCGCACCATCTCGAGCTGGACTTCCGCCAGACCAACCACGAGGGCGTCCTCGTCGACTGGATCCACGAGGCCGGTGCCGCGGTGAAGCGCGGCGACGCGGTCGGCCTGGTCCTCAACGCCGCCGCCTACACCCACACCTCGGTCGCGCTGCACGACGCGATCGAGGGCGCCGAGCTCCCCACGGTCGAGGTGCACATCTCCAACGTGCACGGCCGCGAGACCTTCCGGCACCACTCGTTCGTCTCGCCGGTGGCGGCCGGGATCGTCGTCGGGTTCGGCGTCGACGGCTACGCACTCGCCATCGACGGGCTCGTCCGCAAGGCGCGCCCGCTGCGCGCGGTCTGACCGGGACCGCCGCTGCCGCACCCCCCGTGGGCGGCAGCGGCGGACCGGGCGCCGGTCACCCCCCGGCGACGGCCGACGGGTCCATCCACACGAACTCCAGGTGGTGGCCGTCCGGGTCGTCGATGCCGCGGCCGTACATGAAGCCGTGGTCCTCGGTCTTGCCGGACAGCGTCCCGCCCGCGGCCAGACCGGCGTCGATCAGCCGGTCGACGTCGTCGCGGCTCTCCACGCCGAAGGCGTTGATGACCTCGCGGGCGGTCCGCGGGTCGGCGACACTGGGCTGCTCGGTGAACTCCCGGAACCGGTCCTGCGCCATCACCATGATCACGATGGCGTCGCTGACCACGAACGACGCGGTGCGCTCGTCGGAGAACTGCTCGTTCAGCCCGAAACCGAGCGCGGAGTAGAAGGCCTTCGCCGTGCCGAGGTCGGCGACCGGCAGGTTCACGAAGATCATGTTCGGCATCGCGGGCTCCTGTGTGGACGTGGCGCCGGAGGTTCCGGTGCCGTTCGAAGGGGTGGACCGGGCGCGGTGACCGGACTCATCGGTCGGCCGCCGGGAACTTCCCGCCGGGGCCGGGCAGGATCGGGGCCATGAGCGTGAAGTGGGGAATCATCGGTCCGGGCCGCATCGCCGACGCCGTCGCGCCGGACTTCGCGCACGTGCCCGGCGCCGAGCTCGTCGCCGTCGCGTCGCGTTCCGCGGAACGCGGCGCGGAGTTCGCCCGCCGGCACGGGATCGAGCGGGTGCACACCGGCTACCGGGCGATCCTCGACGACCCCGACGTCGACGTGCTCTACGTCGCGACCCCGCACCCGCAGCACCGCGCGATCGCCCTGGCCGCGATCGAGGCCGGGAAGGCGCTGATGGTGGAGAAGGCGTTCACCGTCAGCTCCGTCGCGACCCGCGAGATCGCCGCGGCCGCCCGCCGCCGGGGCGTGTTCGTGATGGAGGCGATGTGGACGCGGTTCTTCCCGGCCGTCGTCCGGCTGCGCGAGCTCGTCGCCGAGGGCGCGATCGGGGAGGTCCGCTCCGTGCAGGCCGACCTCGGCGTGCGCAACCGCACCGCGGACGACGACCGCTTCTTCTCCCCGGAGCTCGGCGGCGGTGCCCTGTTCGACCTCGGCGTCTACGTGGTCTCGTTCGCCCAGATGCTGCTCGGCAGCCCCGGTACGGTCGCCGCGAGCGGTGCGCTGACGCCGTCCGGTGTGGACCTGGAGGAGTCGATCCTGCTCGGCTGGCCCGACGGCCGCAGCGCCGCACTGCAGGTCAGCCTGCAGTGCGCGATGCCCGGCTCGGCCCGGGTGATCGGCACCGAGGGCTGGATCGAGGTGCCGCCGCGCTTCCACCACCCGGACCGGATCGTGGTGCACCGGCACGGCGCCGACCCCGAGGAGATCGTGCTGCCGGCCACCGGGCGCGGCTACGCGCACGAGATCGAGGAGGTGACCCGCCGGGTCGCGGCCGGGGAGACCGAGAGCCCGGTCATGCCGCTCGCGGACACCGTCGCCGTCCAGGACGTCATGGCCGCCGTCGCCGACCGGGTCGGGATGGTCCCGGAAGAGGGACCGGCGTCCCTCTGACGGGTTGCGATGCGGTGACGGTCACTCGTCAAGCGCTTTACGACCGTTGCGTCGCGGAGTAGACCGAACGGCGTGTCCGACACCACGACCACATCCCAGCGCCGGGAGAGGACCTTTCTCGGCCACCCCGTCCAGCTCTCGACCCTGTTCGGCGTCGAGATGTTCGAGCGGTTCTCCTTCTACGGCATGCAGGGGATCCTGCTCATCTACATGTACTACTCGGCCACCCAGGGCGGCCTGGGTCTGGACGAGGGGGTGGCGGCGGGCATCGTCGGCGCCTACGGCGGCACCGTCTACCTCTCGACGATCCTCGCGGCCTGGTCCGCCGACCGGCTCTTCGGTCCCGAGCGGGTGCTGTTCGGTAGCGCCGTCTCGGTGATGGCGGGCCACATCGCGCTGGCCCTGGTCCCCGGTGCGCCCGGGCTCGCGATCGGCCTGGTGCTGGTCGCGTTCGGCAGCGGCGGGATCAAGGCGAACGCCTCGACGATCCTGGCGTCGCTCTACGGCCCGGGCGACGACCGTCGCGACGCCGGGTTCTCGATCTTCTACCTGGGCGTCAACATCGGTGCCTTCAGCGGGCCGCTGCTCACCGGGCTGCTGCAGTCGACGTGGGGCTTCCACATCGGCTTCGGCGCCGCCGCGGTCGGCATGGCGATCGGCCTGGTCCAGTACTGGTTCAACCGGCGCGCGCTCCCGGAGTCGGGCTGGGTCGTCCCGAACCCGCTCCCGGCCGCCACCCGGATCCGGGCCGGGATCGGCGCGGTCGCGCTGCTGGTCGTCGTCGGTGTCCTGATCGCCACCGACGTGATCACCGCCGACCGGCTGAAGTGGATCGTGTTCGGGATCGTCCTGGTCGCGACCGTCTCCTACTTCACGCTCATGCTGACCAGCCCGAAGGTGGACCGCGTCGAGCGCCGCCGGGTGCTGGCGTTCCTGCCGATGTGGCTCGCCTCGGTGATGTTCTGGGCGATCTTCCAGCAGATCTTCACCGTGCTCACCATCTACGCCGACAAGCGCCTGGACCGGACGATCCTCGGCTGGGAGATGCCGGTGACCTGGACCCAGTCGATCGAGCCGGTCTTCGTCATCCTGCTCGCCGGCGTCTACGCCACGGTGTGGACCAAGCTCGGGCCGCGCCAGCCGTCGTCGCCGCTGAAGATGGCGATCGGCACCGTGGTCGTCGGCTGCGCGTTCCTGCTGTTCGTGCCGTTCGCCGGCACCGGCGCCAACGGGACGCCGCTGCTCGCGGTCGTCGGGATCCTGCTGGTGTTCTGCCTGGCCGAGCTGTTCACCTCGCCGGTCGGGCAGTCGCTGTCGACCAAGCTGGCGCCGCAGGCGTTCCAGACCCAGATGGTGGCGCTGTTCTTCCTGTCGGTCTCGATGGGCACCGTGCTGTCCGGGCTGCTCGCGGAGCTCTACAGCGAGGGCGCCGAGGTGGCCTACTTCGGCATCACCGGGGTGACCGCGATCGTGGTCGGCCTCGTCGTCGTCGCGCTGGTGCCGAAGCTGAAGGTCCTGATGGAGGGCGTCCGCTAGGCCCCGGTCGAACACCAGTTCGATCCGTCCCCAGCTGTGCACACACCTGTGGACAACTCCGGTGGATCACCGACGACGGGTGCGCCGGATCGTCGGTGAGTCCATCGTGTCGCCGGCCATCTCCCGGGCGATCCGCACGACGTGCGCGCGGACGTCCGGGGGCTGGTCGGCGATCCGCATCGCCAGCATCTCCAGCACCGAGGCCAGGCCGAACGCGATCTCGGGGCGGCTGAGTCCGGCGTAGCGCGCCTGCACGGCCTCGTGCCGCAGCGCGGCCGCGGCGGCGAGCACCGTCTCGCGGTCGGTGCGCAGGGCGGCCAGCCGCCGTCGTTCGTGGGTGTTCATGCTCCCCCGGTCGTCGCTGCGGAGCCGTCGCGGGCGACGGCCGGTCCGCACCCGGGGGAGCGGGCGCGGCGACCAGCGTGCCCCGCCCGCCCCGGCAGACGCCAGACGGGTCCCCGAGATGTCGCACACACGTTCGACTCAGAGCAGCAGCAGGGCCACGCCGAGTGCCGAGAACGCCCCCCGGAGGTGGTTCGCGGCGCTCCACCGCGGGGCGAACGCGGCCCAGTCGCCGTCGCGCTCCAGGGCGTTGTTGAGCGGGATGTTCACCGCGGCGGTCACGGCGAACCCGGCCAGCACCGCGACCCCGCCCGCGATCCGCAGCGGCTGCCCGCCGAGCGCCCCGGCCACCGTCACCGCGCCGGCGAGCAGTGCGGTGCCGGCGAACAGCGTCCCGAACACCGGGTTCACGATCACCCGGTTCACCCCGCGCATCACCGCGACCGCCTCCGCGGCGGGGCGACGACGCAGGGCGGGGAGCACCGCGACCGAGAAGGCCAGGTAGACCCCGCCGAGCAGGCCGGCCCCGGTGAGGGTGGCGCCGTCGAGGACGCCGGTCATCCCGCCACCCCCGCCGCCCACTCCTCGACGGTCAGCACGCCGTCGACGGCGCCCCGCGGGCCGTGCGCGCGGATCTCCCCGCGGTTGAACGCCCGGTTCATCGCGACGTGCAGCCGCGCCCCGTCCACGGACAGCCCGGCCCCGCGCAGCAGCCGCTCCATCTCCTCGTCCGGGACGCGCACGTAGGCCAGGTCCGGCAGGCCCAGCGCGGGCCCGAGCGCGGCGACGGCGTCGGGCACCGTCCGGTCCGCCGCGCCCTGCACCTCGACGACCCCCGGCGCGTCCGGGGCGAGCAGTGCCGCGGCGGCGGCCCGGCCGACGTCGCGGGTGGCGACCATCGGCAGCGCGACGTCCGGGTCGACCGAGTCCGCGTGCACCCCGTGCGCCCGCATGGCGTCGACCGACCACAGGAAGGACTCCAGGAACAGGCCCGGCCGGACCCGGGTGACGTGCGCGTCGAGCGTCGCCAGCCGGGCCTCCTGGTCGTGCAGGCTGCCCAGGTAGCCGGTCGCGGCGAGGTCGGGGCCGCCCGGGACCTCCGCCCCGAGCGAGCTCAGCGCGACGACCCGGGGCACGGCCGCGTCCCGCAGCGCGGCGACGACCGACTCCCCGAGCCGGGCCTGGTGGGCGGCGTGGTCGGGCCCGGTGACGTCGAACGGCAGCAGCACGAACGCGGCGGCCGCGCCGTCGAACGCCCGGCGCAGGAACGCCCGGTCGCCCAGGTCACCGGGCCACGGCCGCACCCCCGGCGCGGCGACGGCCGGGCGGCGCGCGACGGCGCGGACGTCCACCCCGGCCGCGGTCAGCTCCCGGACGACCTGCGATCCCACGTTCCCGGTCGCACCCAGCACGGTGATCATGTCGAACTCCTCTCGTCGGTGTCCGTCCACGATCACCGCCGTCGACCGGACGGAGAATGGCTATGGATCCACAACTGATGCTCGTTCGTCCACAGGTGGGGATGAGCTGTGGACGGACTGTCATGCTGTGCACCGTGTCCACCGCGCCGCCGTTCCCGGCCGCCGACCCGCTCGGGGAGGCGCTGCACGTGCTGCGGATGGACGGCGTCTTCTACTGCCGCTCCGAGCTCGGCGAGCCGTGGGGGATGACGCTGCCGCCGACGCCGGGCTGCCTCTGGTTCCACGTCGTCACCTCCGGCGGGTGCCGGCTCACCGTCGACGGCGACGGCGCCGGCGCCGGCGCCGGCGGCGGCGGGACCGGGGACGGGGCCGACCGCGCGCTGCGGCCCGGCGAGCTCGTCGTCGTACCGCGGGGGACCGGGCACGTGCTGCGCAGCGCGCCCGGTGTGTCCGCCCCGGACATCCGGTCGATCCCGCACCCGATGCTCGACGGGCGCTACGCCCTGCTCCGGCACGGCGGCGACGGTCCGGTGACCCGGATGGTGTGCGGCGCGGTCCGGTTCTCCCACCCCGCCGCGGGCGACCTCGTCGCGAGCCTGCCCGACCTCGTCCGGGTCGAGCCGTCGCCGATCGGGGACCGGGTGCAGGACACACTGCGGCTGCTGGCCGCGGAGGTCGAGCACGGCGGCCCCGGCAGCGACGCGGTGATCACCCGGCTGGCCGACGTGCTGGTCCTCCAGGCGGTGCGCGGCCGGCTGCAGGCCGACGCGGCCACCCGCACCGGCTGGCTCGGGGCGCTCGCCGACGACCGGATCGGCCGCGCGCTCGCCGCGGTGCACCGCGAGCCGGAGCGGGACTGGACGGTCGCCGCGCTCGCCGCGACGGCGGCCATGTCGCGGTCGGCGTTCTCCGCCCGGTTCACCGAGCTCGTCGGCGAGTCCGCGATGGGCTACGTGACCCGGTGGCGGATGCACGCCGCCGCCGAGTTCCTGTCAGGGGGGAGTGGGACGGTGGCGCAGGCGGCCCACCGGTTCGGCTACCGCTCCGAGGCGGCGTTCGCGCGGGCCTTCTCGCGGGTCGTCGGGGAGCCCGCCGGACGGGTGCGCCGGCACGGGCTCGCGGGCACGGCCGACGCCCTCGCCGCCTTCCGGAGCTGATCCGGGCCCTCGCACACACGTTCGACAGAGGGCTGCTACGCTGCGGCGACGCCACCGTGAGAGGAGCAGCGCATCAGGTCGATCGTCCCGTATCCGGATCTCTCGCGACCGTTCTAGACGGCTGTATGCGATGGCATGCGCGTGCGTCGATGTCGTCGTATGACGCTATCTAGTGCTGGTGCGAGAAAGCGGTACAGAGTCGGATCGACGGTCGATGCACTCGTCTGCGCTGCTCTCGGGACGATCCGAGACAGGGCTAGAGAACGCTACGTGCGCCCGCCCGCTCGGGTCGTCTGCGCTTCTCTAGCGTGCGCGCGAGACGGCGGGAGAGAGCCCGAGGTGCCGCCGGCCGGCACCCGGGCCCGGGTGCTCACAGGTGGGCGAGCTTCTCCGGGTTGCGTACCGCGTAGACCGCGGTGACCAGGTCGGCCCCGTCCACCTCGGACACCTCGATGAGCACGACGCTGTCGACGCCGTCCGGCCCCCGCACCACCACCGCGGGGAGCCCGTTGAACTCCGCGGCGCCGGTCAGCGCACCCGGCAGCGGCCGCGCCGCCAGCCCGACGAGGAACCGCGCGACCTTCTCCGCCCCGCGGATCGGGCGCCGGGCCGCCGACACCGCGCCGCCGCCGTCGGCGAGCGAGACGACCTCGGGGGCCAGCAGCGCGGTCAGCGCCGCGACGTCGCCGCCCAGCGCCGCCCCGACGAACGCCTCCGCCACCCGACGGGCCCGGTCCGGGGGCACGGTGAAGCGCAGCCGGCGGGCCCGCACGTGCTCGCGCGCCCGGCGCGCGATCTGCCGGACCGTGGCGACCGGGCGCCCGGTCGCGGCGGCGATCTCGTCGTAGCCGGTGCCGAAGGCCTCCCGCAGCACGAACACCGCACGCTCCTCCGGGGCGAGAGTCTCCAGCACGAGCAACATCGCGACGGTCACGTCGTCGGTGCGCAGGGCGCGGTCGGCGGCGCCGTCGTCGCCGGTCGGCAGCGGGTCGGGCAGCCACGGTCCCGGGTAGGTCTCCCGGGCCCGGGCCACGGTGCGCAGCCGGTTCAGCGCCTGCCGCGACACCACCCGCGCCAGGTACGCCCGCGGGTTCCCCACCTCGTCGTGCGCGGTGGCCGACCAGCGCAGCCAGCTGTCCTGCAGCACGTCCTCGGCGTCGGCGACGCTGCCGAGGATCTCGTAGGCGACGGCGAACAGCAGGCCGCGGTGACGGTCGAACTCGGCGAGCGGGTCCACCTCAGGCCACCCGCCCCCGGGCCCGGCGCAGCGCGTAGCGGCACACCTGCTCCTTCACCACGGCCGCCGCGCCGCCGCCGAGCGCGACCGGCCGGGGCACGTCGTGGCGGTCCACGAGCTGGATCAGCGCGGCGTCCGGCCCGAGCGCCAGGCACTGCGCGGCGTAGGACACCGAGGCCGCCGGTGCGGGGCGTCCGCGCAGGCCCGCGAGCACGGTGCGTGCCGCGGCGACCCCGAGCGGGAGGGCGGCCTGGCAGCTCGCGCGGACCAGCCCGACCTCCGGCGGGGCGGCGACGGCGTCGCCCGCGCCGACGATCCGGGCGTCGCCGGTGCAGGTGAGCGTGGCGTCGGTGCGCAGGCGGCCGTCGTCGTCGACGGGCAGGCCGGAGTCCCGGGCCAGCCCCGGGACCGCGGGCGTCGTGGTCCACACGACCAGTTCGGCGCCGAGCGCGGCCGGGTCGGTCACCGTGACGCCCTCACCGACCTCCACCCCCAGCGACGCCAGCCGGGCGCGGACCCGGTCCCGGCTGCGGGCGGGCAGCTCCGCGGCGACCGGGCCCGCCGACAGCAGCCGCACGCGCAGGCCGGGCCGGGCGGCGGCGAGCTCGGTGGCCGTCTCCAGCCCGGTCAGCCCCGCCCCGACGACGGCGACGACCGCCCCGTCGGGCAGGGCCGCGGCGGCGTCGTGCACCCGGCGGGCGCCCTCCAGGGTGTCCACCCGCAGCGCGCCGTCCGGGGCCGTCCCCGCCCCGCTGCCGACCGCGTACACGAGCCGATCGAACCGCAGCACGTCGCCGTCGTCGAGGGTCGCCGTGCCGTCCCCGATCCGGGTGACCCGCGCCGCGCGGGTGCGGACCCGCCGGTGCAGGACCTCGCGCAGCGGGACCGTCGCCGCCCCGGTGCCCGCGGCGAGCCGGTGCAGCCGCACCCGCTCGACGAACTCCTCCCGCGGGTCGACGACCGTGACCGCCGTCCCGCCCGCCGCGATCCGGTTCGCCGCCGCGACCCCCGCGTACCCCGCTCCGACCACCAGCACCGTCGCGTCCATGTCGCTCTCCTCCCGTGTGTGCGCTGTCGGGACTCCGACACCGCCCGGGCCGCCCGCGTGACGATCTGTGTCCGGGGTCACCGGTCGGCGCGTGGCAGGGTGGGCCCATGAGCGGGGTGGCGGTGGTGACCGGGGCCGGGTCGGGCATCGGCGAGGCGGTGACCCGCGGCCTGCTCGACGCCGGCTGGCGGGTCGCACTGGCCGGGCGCCGGCGTGAGCCCCTGACCGGGGTCGCGGCGGGCCGCGACGGGACGCTCGCCGTCCCCACCGACGTCACCGACCCCGCCTCGGTCGACGCCCTGTTCGCCGCGGTGCACGAGCGCTGGGGCCGGGTCGACCTGCTGGTCAACAACGCCGGCACGTTCGGCGCGGGCGGCACCGTCGACGAGATCTCCGTCGAGGACTGGAACGCGGCCGTCGCGGTCAACCTCACCGGCTCGTTCCTCTGCGCCCGTGCGGCGTTCGCGGCGATGCGGACCCAGGACCCGCAGGGCGGGCGGATCATCAACAACGGCTCGATCTCCGCGCACGTCCCGCGGCCGGGCAGCGCGCCCTACACGGCCACCAAGCACGCGATCACCGGGCTGACCAAGTCGCTCTCGCTCGACGGCCGCGGGTTCGGCATCGCCTGCGGTCAGATCGACATCGGCAACGCCGCCACCGAGATGACCGCGGGCATCGCGACCGGCGCCAAGCAGGCCGACGGCTCGGTGCGGCCGGAGGCCACCTTCGACGTCCGGCACGTCGCCGACGCCGTCGTCTACATGGCCGGGCTGCCGCCGGAGGCGAACGTGCAGTTCCTGACCGTCGCGGCGACGACGATGCCCTGGCTCGCCCGGGGCTGAGGGGGCGTCTCTTTCTGAGACTTCCGTCACCTGCCGTCGCGGGGGACACTGTGCGAATGACTCGGAGGATGCACGTCCTTCGCCTGATCGTGCATGCCCGGTCGCGCCAGCCGGTGCTGCTGCTCGGCGAGGCCGACGGCGACCGCTGCGTGCCGGTGTTCCTGCGGCCCCCGCAGGCCGAGGTCATCGCCGTGGGCCCGCGCGACGACGAGGGCACCCCGCTCACCCAGGACGTGCTGCTCCCGGTCGTGGAGGCCCTGGGCCGCACCCTGGAACAGGTCGAGATCTCGGACCTCGTCGACGGCGTCTACACCGCCGAGCTGGTCTTCGACGGCGGCACCCGGCTGGCCGTGCGACCGTCGGACGCGTTGTCGCTGGCCGTCCGGGAGGGGCTGCCGATCGGGATGGCCGAGCACGTGCTCGACGAGGTCGGCCAGGCCGTCGACGACGTCCTGCCCCCCGACGGCGACGACACCACCGGCGCCGCCGCGCAGGCCCGCGCGGCCACCGCCGGCCCGGCGGACGCCCCGCCGGAGCAGCAGATGCAGGAGTTCCGCGAGTTCATCGACGAGGTGTCGCCGGAGGACTTCCGCTAGGCCGCGGCCGGCGCCCCGGCCCACAGCTCGGCGTAGCGCCCGCCCCGGGCGAGCAGCCCGGCGTGGTCCCCGCGCTCGACGATCCGGCCCTGTTCGAGCACGAGGATCTCGTCTGCGTGGCGGACGGTGGACAGCCGGTGCGCGATGACGAGCGCGGTCCGCCCGTCCAGCGCCTCGGCCAGCGCCGCCTGCACCGCGGCCTCCGAGGTGGTGTCCAGGCTGGCCGTGGCCTCGTCCAGCACCACGATCCGCGGCCGGGCCAGCAGCACCCGCGCGATCGTCATCCGCTGGCGCTCCCCGCCGGACAGCCGGTACCCCCGCTCCCCGACGACGGTCCCGAGTCCGTCCGGCAGGGCCGCCACCAGGCCGTCGAGCCGGGCCCGGCGCAGCGCCGCCCACAGCTCGGCGTCCGTGGCCTCCGGTGCCCCGATCCGCAGGTTCGCCGCCACCGTGTCGTGGAGCAGGTGCCCGTCCTGGGTCACGAACCCGACCGCGCGGTGCACCGAGGCGGTCGTCAGCTCGCGCACGTCCACCCCGCCGATCCGGACCGCGCCGTCGCCGACGTCGTAGAGGCGGGCGAGCAGCTGGGCGACCGTGGACTTCCCGGCCCCCGACGACCCGACGACCGCCACCACCGCCCCGGGCGCCGCGCGGAACGAGACGTCGTGCAGCACCTGCTCGCCGCCGCGGGTGTCGAGCGTCGCGACCTCCTCCAGCGACGCCAGCGACACCTGGTCGGCGGTCGGGTAGGCGAACGAGACCCGGTCGAACTCGACGCCGACCGGCCCGTCCGGCACCGGGCGCGCGTCCGGGGCGTCGGTGATCATCGGCTCCAGGTCGAGCACCTCGAGCACCCGCTCGAAGCTGACCAGCACGGTCATGATCTCCATCCGGGCGCCGGCCAGCGCGGTCAGCGGCTGGTAGAGCCGGGTCAGCAGCAGCGCGAGCGCCACGACGTTCCCCGCCGACAGCGCCCCGGCCAGCGCGAACCCGCCCCCGACCCCGTAGACGACGGCGACGGCCAGCGACGACGCGAGCGTCAGCGCCGTCACGAACGTCCACTGCAGCATCGCCGAGCGCACCCCGATCGCACGGACCCGGTCGGCCCGTTCGGCGAACTCCGCGGACTCGCGCTCCGGGCGGCCGAACAGCGTGATCAGGGTGGCGCCGGGCGCGGAGAACCGCTCGGTCATCCGGGTGCTCATCGCCGCGTTGTGGTCCGCGGCCGCCCGCTCCAGCGCGGCCAGCCGCCGCCCCATCAGCCGGGCCGGGACCAGGAACGCCGGCAGCAGCAGCGTCACCAGCAGGGTCACCGGCCAGGAGATCACCAGCATCGCGGCGAGGGTCAGCACCAGCACGACGACGTTGGACACCACCCCGGCGAGGGTGTCGGAGAACGCCCGCTGCGCCCCGAGCACGTCGGAGTTCAGCCGCGACACCAGAGCGCCGGTGCGGGTGCGGGTGAAGAACGCGACCGGCATCCGCTGCACGTGGTCGAACACGGTGGTCCGGAGCTGGTGGATCAGGCTCTCGCCGAGGTTCGCCGAGTACCAGCGGGTCAGCATCGACAGCGCCGCCTCGACCAGCGCGACGGCCGCCATCAGCCCGGCCAGCAGCGCGAGCACCGACAGCGGCTCGCCGCGGGTCACCGCGTCGGTGGCCCGCCCGGCCAGCAGCGGCACCGCCACCGTCAGCACGGCGGCGGCGGTGCTCACGGCGAGGAACGCCGCGATCCGCCGCCGGTGCGGCCGGGCGAAGGCCAGGATCCGACGGGCCGTCTCCCCGGCCGGGCGGGTGCGCCTGCCGGGCTCGGTGCTCGCGTTGCGCAGGGCCGTCCAGGTGCTCGCGTCCATGGTGCGGCACGCTACGAACTGAAGTTGACTTCAGGTCAAGTGCGGGCTCTCACGCGGCCGCGAGCCCGGGCTCCTCGTTCAGGTCCGGCAGCGTCCACGGCCGTGCGACGACGACCAGCGCGATCCCGGCGAGCGCGATCGCGCCGAACATGGCGGTGCCCATCGCGGCCGCGTCGTTGCCGAGCAGCCCGACCACGGGCGAGGTCGCGGCGCCGATCCCGAACTGCAGCGACCCCAGCAGCGCCGACGCCGTCCCGGCGGACTCGCCGTGCCGGGCCAGCGCCAGCGCGGGCGCGTTCGGCAGGACGAAGCCACAGGCCAGCAGCAGTGCCCACACCCCGGCGAGCACGGCGGGCAGGCCGCCGGTGCCGGTCGCGGTGAGCACGGCCAGCACGAGCCCGACGAGCACCCCCGCGGCGACGGCGGTCGACATCACCTGGCGGGGCTCGAAGCGGCGCAGCACCACCGGGTTGAGCTGGGTGCCGACGACCAGCCAGATCGCGCCGGCGCCGAAGGCGATGCCGAACGTCTGCTGGTCCATCCCGAACTGCTGCTGGTAGACGTACGCGGCGCCGGAGACGTAGCTGAAAAGCGCGCCCATCGCGAGCCCGGCGACGAGCACCAGCCCGACGAAGGTCCGGTCGCGCAGCAGCCCGCCGTAGGTCCGCAGGGTGGGGCCGAACCGGGCCGACCGGCGTCGGGAGACGGGGAGGGTCTCGGGCAGCCCCGAGGTGACCACGGCCAGCATGACCAGGCCGTAGCCGGCCAGGAACAGGAAGACCCCGCGCCAGGAGACCCAGTTGAGCAGGGCGGCGCCGAGGGTCGGGGCGAGCACCGGGAAGGCGCCCATCACCAGGATCAGCCGCGAGAGCATGGTCGCCGCGGCCCGGCCGGTGAACAGGTCGCGCACCACGGCGAGACCGATCACCGCGCCCGCCGAGGCGCCGACGCCCTGCAGCACCCGCAGCACCGCCAGCACCTCGATGCTCGGGGCGACCGCGACCAGCGCGGAGGCCAGCACGTGCACGGCGGTGCCGGCGAGCAGGAGCCGGCGCCGGCCGTAGGCGTCGGACAGCGGGCCGATCACCAGCTGGCCGAGCGCGAGACCGGCGAGCGTGCCGGTCAGCGTCAGCTGCACGACCGGCTCGGACGCGACGAGGTCGCGCCCGACGTCCGGCAGCGCGGGCAGGTACGTGTCGATCGTCAGTGGACCGAGCGCGATCAACGCGCCCAGGATCAGCGCGATCCGTAATCGGCTCGGCGCGGTGACTGCAGTGGTGGTCACTCGGACGTCCCCCCTCGTGTGGCCGAACGGTGCAACCTCACGAGGGGTGACGCCGATTCCGCCCGGACATCACCGGACGGGTGAGCGCGCTCACACGTCGATCACCGGGTGGCGGGCTCCAGTCGCACCTGCACCCACTTCGACGTCGGGCAGCGCGAGGACTCCGCGTAGGACTCGAGCGGGATCAGCGGGTTCGTCTCCGGGTAGTACGCGGCGATGCAGCCCTTCGGCGTCGAGTACGACACCAGCCGGAAGTCGTCCGCGCGCCGCTCGCTGCCGTCGGTCCACTCGCTGACCAGGTTCACCCGTTCGCCGTCGGCGAAGCCCAGCTCGCGCAGGTCGGCGTCGGAGATGAACACGACCCGGCGGCCGGAGTGGATGCCGCGGTAGCGGTCGTCCAGGCCGTAGATCGTGGTGTTGAACTGGTCGTGGCTGCGCAGGCTCTGCAGGACCAGGCGGCCCTCGGGCAGCGTCAGCACCTCCAGCGGGCTGACGGTGAACTCCGCCTTGCCCGACGCCGTCGGGAAGGTGCGGCTGTCCCGCGGCGGGTGGGCGAGGGTGAACCCGCCGGAGCGGGCGATCTTCTCGGTGTAGGCCTCGCAGCCCGGGACGACCCGGCCGATCCGGTCGCGGATGCGGTCGTAGTCGGCGGCGAAGTCGGCCCACGGGACGAGGTGGTCCGCGCCGAGGGTGGCACGCGCGATCCCGCACAGGATGTCGACCTCGGAACGCAACAGCTCACCGGCCGGCTCGGAGCGGCCGTGCGAGGCGTGCACCGCCGACATCGAGTCCTCGACGGTGACCCGCTGTGCCCGGCCGCCGGTCAGGTCCTTCTCGGTGCGGCCCAGCGCGGGCAGGATCAGCGCGTCGGTCCCGGCGACGACGTGCGACCGGTTCAGCTTGGTCGAGATCTGCACGGTCAGCGCGCAGCGCTCCAGCGCCGGCTCGGTGACGCCGGTGTCCGACATCGCCTGGGAGAAGTTGCCGCCCAGGCCGACGAACACGCTCGCCCGCCCGTCGGCCATCGCCTGCACCGCCGCGACCGAGTCGTGGCCGTGCTCGCGGGGCGGCTCGAAGCCGAACTCGTCGCGGATCGCGTCGAGGAAGCTGTCCGCGACCCGCTCCCAGATGCCCATCGTGCGGTCGCCCTGCACGTTGGAGTGACCACGGACCGGGCACAGGCCCGCGCCCGGCTTGCCGATCATGCCCTGGAGCAGGGCGACGTTCACCATCTCCTTGATCGTGTTCACGGCGTTGCGGTGCTGGGTGATGCCCATCGCCCAGCAGTTCACGATCCGCTTCGAGGTCGCGAGCATCTCCGCGGCCTTCTCGATCTCGCCCCAGGTGAGCCCGGTCGCGGCGACGACGGCGTCGCGGTCCAGGTCCTTCACGTGCGCGGCGTAGGCCTCGAAGCCGTTCGTGTGCCGCTCGATGAAGTCGCGGTCCAGCACGCTGCCCGGGTTGCGGTCCTCGGCGGCGAGCAGCAGGTGCCCGAACGCCTGCCACAGCGCGAGGTCGCCGTTGCTGCGGATCTGCAGGAACTCGTCGGCCAGGTGGGTGCCGATGCCGGACATGCCGCGCGGGGTCTGCGGGTTGTCGAACTTGAACAGCCCGGCCTCGGGCAGCGGGTTGACCGCGAGGATCCGCGCGCCGTTCTTCTTGGCCGTCTCCAGCGCCGACAGCATGCGCGGGTGGTTGGTGCCCGGGTTCTGCCCGGAGATGACGATCAGGTCGGCGTCGTGCAGGTCCTGCAGCGAGACCGAGCCCTTGCCGACGCCGATCGCCTCGGCCAGGCCGACCGAGGTCGACTCGTGGCACATGTTCGAGCAGTCGGGCAGGTTGTTCGTGCCGTAGGCGCGGGCGAACAGCTGGTAGACGAACGCGGCCTCGTTCGAGGCCCGGCCGGAGGTGTAGAACAGCGCCTCGTCCGGGCTCGACAGGGCGCGCAGGTGGGTCCCGACCAGGTCGAACGCGTCGTCCCACGAGATGGGCTCGTAGTGCGTGCCGCCGGCCCGGCGGACCATCGGGTGGGTCAGCCTGCCCTGGCTCTCCAGCCAGTGCGCACTGCGGTCCCGCAGGTCGGCGATGGAGTGCTCGGCGAAGAACTCGGGGGTGACCCGGCGGCGGTCGCCCTCCCAGGACACGGCCTTCGCGCCGTTCTCGCAGAACTCGGCGGTGTGCCGCTCGCCCGGGGCCGGGTCCGGCCAGGCGCAGCTCATGCAGTCGAAGCCGTCGACCTGGTTCATCGTGAGCAGGTTCTTGGCGGTCTTCACCACGCCCTGTTCGGCGAGGGAGCGCTTCATGGAGATCGCAACGGCCTTCGCCCCGGCGGCGGAGGTCTTCCGCTCCGAGACGCGCAGATCGGACTCCTCGGTGTCGACCGGGGGGTGGATCGGGGCGCTGTTGACCGGGGTGGGGGACACGGGCACCTCATCTGGAACACAACGACAGCAGAACGAGTCAGGCTACCCACGCGTGCGGGGCTCGGAAACGATGTTGCCCCAGCGCAGGATCAGGCGCGCAGCGGGCCTGTGGGTGACGACTAATATATCAGTCGCGACTCGCGGATGCGGTGCGTCGGTGGCTCCCTGCGACCTGCCGGGTGGCGACGCTGATCCGGTTCCAGGCGTTGATCGTCGCGATCGTGGTGACCAGCAGGGTCAGGGCCCGCTCGTCGAACACCGCGGCGGCCTCGTCCCACACCGCGTCCGGGACGGCGTCGGGCCGGTCGGCCAGCCGGGTCACCTCCTCGGTGAGGGCCAGTGCGGCCCGCTCCTCGCGGGTGAACCACGGGGCCTCCCGCCAGGCGGCGACGGAGAACAGGCGCTCGACGGTCTCGCCGGAGTCCAGCGCGTCGTGCGAGTGCATGTCCATGCAGAAGCCGCAGCCGTTGATCTGCGACGCCCGCAGCCGCACGAGCTCCTGCAGGGCGTGCGGGAGGACGGCGTCGTCGCGGGTGGAGGCCTCCAGCGCGGTCAGGGCGCGGTAGCCGTCCGGGACGTGGCGGTAGGGGCGGGTGATGCGGGGTTCCACGATGGTCTCCTCAGGGGGTGAGTGCTGCCCGCGCGCGCTGCGGCGCGTCGGGGGCGGACCGGACGACGTCGGCGCTCACGTCGGCGAGCGAGCGCGCGGCCAGCTCACGGCGCCAGGCCAGCTCGGCCGAGCGCATGGACAACGAGATCGCGCACGACCGCGAGTAGTCCGCGGACGGGTCACCGCCGGGTGCGGCGCCCAGGATGGAGGTGCAGCGGAACGCCTCCTCCGGTCCCTCCAGCGCGACGACGACGTCGAGCAGGGACACCTCCGCCGGGTCCCGGGCGAGGCGGAAGCCGCCGCGCGGGCCGGGCACCGACTCGCAGACCCCGGCCCGGACCAGGGCCTGGAGCTGCTTGTTCAGGTAGGCGGGCGGGAGGTCGTAGAAACCGGCCAGCCGGGCGCCGGGCACCGGCCCGCCGACCCAGGCGAGGTTCAGGCAGCAGTGCAGTGCCCACTCGACGCCCTGGCTCATCCGCATGATCCGGACACTACATATCCAGGATGTAAGTTGTCCAGAATTCGGGGCGCCGGTCTCCCGCGAACATCCGAGGCACACGACCGACGGCCGGCCCCGGGAGCTCCGGGGGCCGGCCGTCGGTCGTGCGGGGTGGTCGCGGCTCAGCCGGTCTCTACCTGGTCGGTCAGCGGCTCGGCCGGACGACCGGGGGCGGGGGCCCACGCCTCGTCGTCGAGCATCGGGCAGGCCAGCCACTCCTCCGGGACGCCGAAGCCGTCGACCAGCGTGCGGGCGTAGGGCCGCAGCTCGGCGCACAGCGCGTTGACCAGCGGCCGGATCGAGCGGGACTCGGCCGCGGTGAGCCGGCCGGTCTCCAGGTACCAGGCCCGCTCGCGGTCGATCACGGTGAGCACGTGCAGGTCGTAGACCCGCTCGAGCAGCGCGCGCACCGCCGGGTCGCCGACGGTCACGAGCTTGTCCGCGAACGACGCCTCCACCAGCGTGTCCACGTGCGCCCGGGCCGCGGTGAGCAGCAGGTCCTGGGCGGAGTTGAAGACGGCGAACTCGTCGTTGCCCTTGCGCATGGCCGGTGCCAGGTTGCGGATCGCGGCGGCCAGGGTGTCCTCGCGACGGACCGCGAGCAGCTCCCGGCGGCGTGCGCGGTCGGTCAGGTCGATCCCGCGGAACGGGAGCCGCCGGGTCAGCGACGCGGCCCCGGTGTGCTCGGCCAGCACCCCGGCGAGCTGGCGGCCGAGCAGCGGCGCGATCTCGAGCGGGTTGCCCTTCTTGATCGTGCGGCCGTAGTCCGACAGCAGCTCCTTGGCCAGCAGCTGGAGCAGGACCGTGTTGTCGCCCTCGAACGTGGTGAACACGTCGGTGTCCGCCTTGAGGGCGGGCAGCAGGTTCTCCTCCAGGTAGCCCGCGCCGCCGCAGGCCTCCCGGCAGGTCTGGATGGTGTGCGTGGCGTGCCAGGTCGCGATCGCCTTGATCCCGGCGGCGGACTGCTCCAGCGTGCGCTGCTCGCGTGCGCCGACCGGTCCGGCGCCCGGGGCCTGGATGTCGTGCATCCGCTGGACCAGGTCGTCCTGGGTGAAGTGCAGGGCGAACGTGGTCGCCAGCGCGGGCAGCAGCTTCTGCTGGTGGGCGAGGTAGTCGAGGACGGCGATCTCCTCGCCGGTCGCCGGGTTGGCGAACTGGCGACGGCGCTCGCCGAACCGCACGGCCAGGGTGAGCGCCTTCTCGGTCGCCGCGCCGGCGCCGCCCGCCACCGAGATGCGGCCGCGGACCAGCGTGCCGAGCATGGAGAAGAACCGTGCCGTCTCGTTCTCGATCGACGACGAGTACGTCCCGTCCGGGGCGACGTCGGCGAAGCGGTTGAGGAGGTTCTCGCGCGGGATGCGGACGTGGTCGAAGGCCAGCCGTCCGTTGTCGACGCCGTTGAGTCCGGCCTTGCGGCCGTCGTCGCCGATCTGCACGCCGGGCAGGGCCTTGCCGTCGCTGTCGCGCAGCGGCACGAGGAAGGCGTGCACGCCGGGCTTCTCGTCGCCGGTGATCAGCTGGGCGAACACGACCGCCATCCGGCCGTCCCGCGCGGCGTTGCCGATGTACTCCTTGCGGGCCTGCGGGTACGGGGTGTGGACGACGAACTCGCCCGCCTCCCGGTCGTAGGTCGCGGTGGTGTGCAGGTGCTGGACGTCCGAGCCGTGCCCGGTCTCGGTCATCGCGAAGCAGCCGAGCAGCTCGCCGTCGATGATCTTGCGGAGGTACTGCTCGTGGTGCCGCTCGGTGCCGAGCACCTGGACCGCGCCGCCGAACAGGCCCCACTGCACACCGGCCTTCACCAGCAGCGACAGGTCGCCGTAGGCGAGCATCGCGAACGCGGCGACGACCCCGCCGACGTCGCCCTGGCCGCCGACCGACGGGTCGAACCCGGTGTGCGGGCGGCCCGAGGACGTCAGGAACTTCAGCGAGTCGGTGATCCACTCGCGGTACTGCGCCGAGGTCAGGTCGGGGTCCGCGCGCATCTCGGCGTTGGCCGCCAGCTGCTCGCGGGTCTCCTGCCGGGCCCGGGCCCAGCGCCCGTCGACGACGGTGCGGAGCGCCTCGGCGGGGACGGCGTCGGGGCTCGGAAGGGTGCTGCGGGTCATGACTGAACCTCCTGCTGCACGTGCGATGCCAGGCCGGACAGTCCGGACCAGGCCAGGTCGGTGAGATGGGCGGCGATCCGCTCGCGCGGGGTGCCGTCCGGGCGGGCGAGCCAGTCGTCGGCCGCCCCCCGGACGAGGCCGACGATCGCGTGGCCCCAGATGCGGGCCGCGGCCCGCGGGTCGGTGCCGGCCCCCGCCGCGGTGCCGAGGTTGCCGGTGATGACCACCGCCACCTCGTCGCCGATCACGGTCACGAGGTCGTTGACCGGGTCGCTCGCCTCGGTGCGGCCGGTGTCGGCGGTGGGGGCACGCCGGGTGGTGCCCTGGGTGAGCAGCGGTCGCTGTACCACGAACCGGTACAGCTCCGGGTCGATCTCGATCAGCCTGAGGTAGGCGTCGATGCCGGCCGCGACGGCCGCACGCGGCCCGCGCCCGGTGTCGGACAGGGCCTCGGCGGTGGCCCGCCGGACCTCGGCCAGCAGGACGCCGGCCACCGACTCGCAGATCGCGGTGTAGAGGCCGGCCCGGTCGCCGAAGTGCCGGTAGATCACGGTCTTGCTGGTCCCGGCGGACGCGGCGATCTCGTCCATCCCGATGCCGGCGCCGTGCCGGCGGATGGCTCCGATCGCGGACCCGACGAGTGCCACCCGCCGCTGCTCGCGGTGGGCGTCCCATCGGCTGTCGCGTCTGTCTCGTCCGGCCTTCACGAAACCTATAGTACCGTGTACCTTGAGTACCGGCTACCCCGTGGTAACGACGAACCACGAGCTGATGCTCCGCCCGCCCGGAGCCGCGTGCAGCGCGGCGACCCGATCGGGTGGGGCGGGACCCGATCCAGGAGGGACGACCCCCATGCCAGCCAGCACCCGGCGCGCCGCCGTCATCGGCGGCAACCGCATCCCGTTCGCGCGGGCCAACGGTGCCTACGCCTCCGCCTCGAACCTCGACATGCTCACCACGACGCTCGACGGTCTGGTGGCCCGCTTCGGGCTGGCCGGCGAGCGCCTGGGTGAGGTCGTGGCCGGCGCCGTGCTCAAGCACTCCCGCGACTTCAACCTGACCCGCGAGGCGGTCCTCGGTTCCCGGCTGAACCCCGCCACCGCGGCCTACGACGTGCAGCAGGCCTGCGGCACCGGCCTGGAGGCGACGATCGCCGTCGCCAACAAGATCGCGCTCGGCCAGATCGAGTCCGGCGTGGCCGGCGGTGTGGACACCGCGTCCGACGCGCCGATCGCGCTGAACGACGACCTGCGTCGCGTGCTGGTCAAGCTCAACGCCGCGAAGACGGCGGTGGACCGGCTCAAGCTGGTCGGGCAGCTGCGGCCGGGCCAGATCGTCCCGGACATCCCGGAGAACTCCGAGCCGCGCACCGGCCTGTCGATGGGCGAGCACGCGGCGCGCACCGCGCTGGAGTGGGGCATCGGCCGCACCGAGCAGGACGAGCTGACCGCGCGCAGCCACCACAACCTGGCCGCCGCCTACGACCGCGGCTTCTTCGACGACCTCGTCACGCCGTACCTGAAGCTGACCCGCGACAACAACCTGCGCGCGGACTCCTCGGTGGAGAAGCTGGCGAAGCTCAAGCCGGTCTTCGGGAAGGGCCCGGACGCCACGATGACGGCGGGCAACTCGACGCCGCTGACCGACGGCGCCGCGCTGGTCCTGCTCGGGTCCGACGAGTGGGCCGCCGAGCACAAGCTGCCGGTGCTGGCCCACGTCGTCGACGCCGAGACCTCGGCCGTGGACTACGTGCACGGCCCGGACGGGCTGCTCACCGCGCCGGTGTTCGCCGTCCCGCGGATGCTCGAGCGCAACGGCCTGTCCCTGCAGGACTTCGACCTGTACGAGATCCACGAGGCGTTCGCCTCGGTCGTGCTCGTGCAGCGCAAGGCCTGGGAGGACCCGCGCTTCTGCAAGGAGCGCCTGGGCCTCGACGCGCCGCTGGGCGCGATCGACGACGCGAAGCTCAACGTCGCGGGCTCCTCGCTCGCCGCGGGGCACCCGTTCGCCGCGACCGGCGGGCGGATCGTCGCCACCCTGGCCAAGCTCCTGCGGGAGAAGGCCGACACGGAGAAGAAGGACCAGCGCGGCCTGATCTCGATCTGCGCCGCGGGCGGCCAGGGCGTCGTCGCGATCCTGGAGGCGAAGAAGGCATGAGCGACCTGCTCGCGACCCTGTCCAACACCGGCATCGCCAAGCAGCTCGGGCTGCCCACGGTGCCGACCCTGCGCCGGCACCGTCCCGGCGACCCGCTGCTCGCCGGCCCCGTGCTCGTCGCGGCCGTGGGCGAGGGCCGCTTCGCCAAGGCGGTCACCGCGTTCGTCGAGGAGCAGGGTGTCCCCGCGCTCACGGCGGTCGGCGAGGACCGGCTGCACGGCGTCGTCGTCGACCTGTCGGGAGCGCGGACGCTGGCCGACCTCGCCGCCGCCCAGCAGATCCTCACCCCCGCGGTGAAGAGGCTCGGGCCCTCGGGCCGGGTGCTGCTGATCGGCGCCGAGCCCGCCGAGGCGTCCGGGGCCGAGGCGGCCGCCGTCGCCCAGTCGCTCGACGGCCTGGTCCGCTCGATCGGCAAGGAGCTGCGGTTCGGCGCGACGGCGAACCTGCTCGTCGTGACCTCCGACGTGACCCCGGCCGCGATCGACTCGTCGGTCCGGTTCTTCCTGTCGGCCCGCTCCGCCTACGTCGACGGCCAGGTAGCGCACGTCGCCGCCCCGGTCGGGAACCCGCGGGAGCCGGCCGAGGTCGACGACCCGCGCGCCGAGGAGCAGCCGCTCGCCGGGCGCGTCGCGGTGGTCACCGGGGCGGCACGGGGCATCGGCGCGGCCATCGCCGACACCCTGGCCCGCGACGGCGCGACGATCGTCGCCGTCGACATCCCGGCGGCCGGCGAGGGCCTGGCCCGCACCGCGAACCGCACCGGCGGCACCGCGCTGCAGCTGGACATCACCGCGTCGGACGCGGCGGACCGGCTGCTCTCGCATCTCGCCGACCGGCACGACGGCGTCGACATCGTGGTGCACAACGCGGGCATCACCCGCGACAAGCTGCTCGCGAACATGACCGAGGACCGCTGGAACTCGGTCCTCGGGGTCAACCTGGGCGCCCAGCTGACGATCAACGAGGCGCTGCTGGCGAAGGGCTCCCCGCTGCACGAGGCCGGCCGCGTGGTCTGCGTGTCGTCGCAGTCGGGCATCGCGGGCAACCGCGGCCAGACCAACTACGCCGCCTCGAAGGCCGGTGTGATCGGGATGGTCCGCGCGCTCGCCCCGCGCTTCGCCGAGCGCGGCGCGACGATCAACGCCGTCGCACCCGGGTTCATCGAGACCGACATGACCGCGAAGATGCCCGTCGCCACCCGCGAGGGCGGCCGCCGGATCAACTCGCTCAAGCAGGGCGGGCTGCCGGTCGACGTCGCCGAGGCCATCGGCTGGTTCGGCCGCGCCGAGTCCGGCGGGCTCAACGGGCAGGTCGTGCGGGTCTGCGGCCAGTCGATGCTGGGGGCCTGATGACCGTGGCCGAGGACCGGAAGGTCACCGAGCTGCCCGGCCCGCCGTCGCTGGGGCCGTACTACGCCTCCGCGGCCGTCCGGGCGGCGCTGCCCGGCGGCTCCGGCCGGTTGCTGCCCGCGACCGAGCTGGTCCGCCGCGGCGTCACCGTCGAGCAGGGGCACCTCGCCGACTACGCCCGGGTCTGCGGGTTCCGGGTCGGCAACGCCCTGCCGGTGACCTACCCGCACATGCTCACCTTCCCGCTGCAGGTCGTGCTGATGGCCGGCCGGTCGTTCCCGCTGCCGCTGCCCGGGCTGGTGCACATCGCCAACCGGATCACCGTGCACCGGGCGATCGCCCCGACCGGGACGCTCGACGTCCGGGTGTGGGCCGAGCGGTTCACCCGCCACCCCAAGGGTGCGCAGGTGGACCTGATCGGCGAGGTCTCCGCGGACGGGGAGACCGTCTGGGAGGGCCGCAGCACCTACCTGGCCCGCGGGGCGACGGCCCCGGACGGCCCGGCGGGCGGCGACGGCACGGCCGACATCGCCGAGCCGCCGGTGCCCACCGGTCCGGCGAACGCGCTGTGGCGGGTCCCGGGCGACATCGGGCGCCGCTACGCGGCCGTCTCCGGTGACGTGAACCCGATCCACCTGCACCCGCTCACCGCGAAGGCGATGGGCTTCCCGCGGGCGATCGCGCACGGCATGTGGACCGCGGCGCACGCCGCCGCGGCGCTGGAGGGCCGGGTCCCCGACGCCTGCACCTACGACGTCGTCTTCCGCAAGCCGGTGCTGCTCCCGGCGAAGGCCGAGCTCGTGACCGAGCAGGCCGCAGGCGGTGCGTGGGGACTGGCCCTGCGCAGCGCCAAGGACGCGCAAAAGCTCCACCTGGTCGGCCGCATCGGCGGGTAGACCTGACGCATGGACGAGGAACGACCCCGACCGGGTGGGCAGGTCTGCTCACCCGGTCGAGTGATTCTGGATCGGTCCACAGGCCGGTACAGCAACGTTTTCCCGATGACGGACGTCTTCCTCTGTGTCCATCATTCGTCATCCGACATCCGTGAGGAGGCCATGCGATGAACGAGGACATCTCGATCGAGACCGACGAGCAGCACGACGACGAGTCCCACATCGTCCGCGGACTCGACTAGGTCGGGCGGAGGAGCTCGTCCCGGCGCGGTGGAACCCACCGGCGTCCGTGGACCGGCACGGGTTCGCGCAGACCCTCGATCAGGAGCTGCGCCACCCGCCCACCCGGATAGTGTCGGGCCCATGCTGGTCGAGCGCATGCGCCCGTTCACCTCGACGATCTTCACCGAGATCTCCCGCCTCGCGGTCGAGACCGGTGCGATCAACCTCGGCCAGGGCTTCCCGGACACCGACGGTCCGGCCTCCCTGCTTGCCGACGCCGCCGCCAACATCACCGAG
Source organism: Pseudonocardia sp. TMWB2A (assembly GCF_017312135.1). Classification (NCBI taxonomy): domain Bacteria; kingdom Bacillati; phylum Actinomycetota; class Actinomycetes; order Pseudonocardiales; family Pseudonocardiaceae; genus Pseudonocardia; species Pseudonocardia sp. TMWB2A. Next base: position 2,174,213 of record NZ_QKQY01000002.1, on the reverse strand, counting down.
CGCGGCCTGAACCAGTACCCGCCCGGCCCGGGCGTACCCGCGCTGCGCGAGGCCGTCGCCGCGCACCAGCACCGCTGGTACGGCCTCGAGGTCGACCCGGCCGACGTCGTCGTCACCACGGGGGCGACCGAGGCGATCGCCGCGACCCTGCTCGGGCTCTGCGGCCCCGGCGACGAGGTCGTCGCCTTCGAGCCCGCCTACGACTCCTACGCCGCCGCCGTCGCGCTGGCCGGCGCCACGCTGCGGACCGTGCCGCTGCTCCCGCCCGACTTCGGCTTCGACGACGACGCGCTGGCCGCCGCGTTCTCCGACCGCACCCGGGTGGTGCTGGTCAACACCCCGCACAACCCGACCGGCGCCGTGCTCACCCGCGACCAGCTGACCCGGGTCGGGGAGCTCGCCGTCGCGCACGACGCCGTCGTCGTCACCGACGAGGTGTACGAGCACATGGTCTTCGACGACGCCCGGCACGTGCCGATGGCGTCGCTGCCCGGACTCGCCGACCGCACCCTCACGATCTCCTCGGCGGGCAAGACGTTCTCGGTGACCGGCTGGAAGGTCGGCTGGGTGCACGGCCCGCCGGAGCTCGTCGCCGCGCCGCGGGCGGTCAAGCAGTTCCTGACCTTCCACGGCGGCGCCCCGCTGCAGCCCGCCGTCGCGCACGCGCTGGCCCTGGGCGACGACTTCTACACCGGCCTCACCGCGGACCTGGCCCGCAAGCGGGACCTACTGTCCGCCGGGCTGCGGGCGGCCGGGTTCGACGTGCTCACCCCGCGCGGGACGTACTTCGTGGTCGCCGACCCGCGCCCCCTCGGGTTCGACGACGGCGTCGACCTGGCCTGGAAGCTGCCCGGGCTGTGCGGGGTCGCCGCCGTCCCGGTGTCGGTGTTCTGCCCGTCGCCCGACGCGGCGCGGGCCTACCGGCCGTTCGTGCGGTTCGCGTTCTGCAAGCGCGACGACGTACTGGAGCAGGCGGCCGGGCGGCTCGCGGGGCTGCGGGCGTGAGCGTCGCCGCGAGCTGGGTGTCGGTCGTCGTCGGCGCCGACCCGCAGCGGGTCTACGCCTTCGCCCGCGACCCGCGGAACCTGCCGCGGTGGGCGGCCGGCGTCGGGGACCGCATCGAGGAGCGCGACGGCCGCTGGGTCGTGCCCGGCGGCCCGCTCGGGGGGATCGAGCTCCGGTTCGCCCCCGAGAACACCTGGGGCGTGCTCGACCACGAGGTGCTGACCGCGACCGGGGAGCGCTTCCACAACCCGATGCGGGTGGTGGAGCACCCCGGCGGCGCCGAGGTCGTGTTCGGCGTCCGGCGCACCCCCGGGGCACCGGACGCCGACCACGCCGCGGACGTCGCCGCCGTCGTCGCGGATCTGGAGCGGCTGCGGGACCTGCTGGAGGTCACCGGCCCGCCCGCACCGCCCGCTTCACACTGACCACCAGCAGCGCGGACAGGCCCGTCCACATCACGATCGACTGCACCGACAGGATCGGCAGCGCCACCACCGGGGCCAGCGTGTAGGCCAGCGTGATCCGCAGGGTCGCCTCCAGCGCCATCACGCACGCGGCGACGCCCGTCGCGCGGCGCAGCGTCCGGCGGAACACCGGGTTGGCGGCCCACTGGCGCTCCATCAGCGCGGGCAGGTCGGGGCGCTGGGCGCTGCCGAAGAAGCGGCACACGTGGAACACCAGCGGGCGGCGCCCGACCACCAGCGACCCGGCGAGCAGCAGTCCGAACGCGATGCTCTGGATCGCGTCGCGGGCGACGGCGAACCGGGCGTCGCCGCTGAGCAGCGACGTCGCCAGCCCGGCCGCGATGGTGACCAGCACGATCACCCCGACCGGGTTGAGCCTGCGGTGCCGCACCGCCTGCACCAGCACGTTCAGCGCGGGCGGCAGCGCGGACCAGGCCAGCGCCGCGACGTCGGACATGCCCTGCCCGGTCAGCACGACGTAGACGAGGTAGGGCAGCGCCGCGTCCACCAGCAGCGAGCCCACGGTCTGCCGCAGCACGGCGCCGCGGCCCGCGGGGGCGGTGGGCGCCGGGGTGGCCGTCGGTGTGGTGGTCGGGGTCATCGGTGCCTCCGGGGTGCGGCGGATCGGACCCGACGACGGTCCCGCGCGCGGACCCCCTCCCGGATCCACCCGGGGACCGACCCCGGGTGGAGATCGGCTCTCCACCCACCGGCCCGGACACGGCGACGCCCCCGTCCCGTCGCTGCGGCGACGGTGGCGGGGGCGGTCGTGTGCCGGTGCGGCGCCCGGTCGGCGCCGGGCGCGGTCAGATCCGGGCGGTCCGCTGCGCGGCACCCGGCCAGAGGCGGGCACCGACGGCGCCACCGATCGCCGCGGCCGCGGCGGTGACACCCATCCCGAGGACCGACCAGCCCGCGGCGTCGCGCGCGAGGCCGACGACGCCCGTGCCGTTCATGCCGGCGAACGCCGAGCCCGCGTAGCCGGCGAGCGCGCCGCCACCCGCGAGGGCGAGCGCGACCAGCAGCATCGTGGTCAGGACCCACATCGCCAGGGCGTTGACCACGCCGTCGCCGGGGCTGTCCCACAGCGTCGACGACCCGGTCGCCATGCCACCGAGGAAGAACGCGAGCAGGCCGATGACCACCGACACCACGGCCGCCGTCGTCGTGCCGGGACCGCCGAAGGCCAGCCAGCCGAAGGCGAAGAACAGCAGCTGCAGGACGATGTTGGTCGCGAACGTGGTCAGCGCGCCGATCCACACCGCGCCCCAGCGGATGCGGTCCAGCCGCGGGCTGCCCGCGACCGGTACCCCGCCCGGGTGGTGCGCGACGCCCGGCCGGTGGTCCACCGTGGTGCGGTCGGTGACGGTGCGGTCGGTGACGGCGTGGTCGCTGTGCCGGTGGTCGGCGTGCCCGGGGTCGGCGTGCCCGGGGGCCACCGCGCCCGCGTGCTCCGCCGGTCCGCCTGCGACGGCGCCGCGGCCGGTGGTGCCATACGTGCTGGTCATCTGGTTGTCCCCTCTGTGTGACAGGCCCCGCCGGAGCCGGTCCGTCCCGATGTGTGACCTACCCGGGGCCAGTACCCGTGAGCTGGGTCTCACAACGTCGCGGCGACGAGAACACGCGAACGGGGAGCCGCCGTAGTGGGTTCGGCCCAGGCGGCCGACCGCGCAGGGTGGGCGGCCATCCCGTCGCGCAGCACGGTGGTGGCGCCCGTTCCCCGTCCCGGCGGGCTGGGGCGCGGGGAGGGTCCGGCATCCGGTCCCGATCTCCGGCGGCCCGGCTCACTCGATCGGCCTAGACTCCGGCCCATGGATGCGCAGCGACCCGCGACGCGGCCGGGCCGCCAGGTCGTCGGGCTGCCGGTACGGGCCCTGCTCGCCCTCGTCGTGGCGTCGGCGAACGTCATCGGCGCGGCCGTGGTGCTGGTCATCGCGGCCTTCGTGCTGCCCCGCGAGCAGCTGCTCGACGCCGTCGAGATCCGGCTGGTCAACCTCGTCGTGCTGGGGATCTACCTGCTCGTCGCGGTCCCGGTCGGGATCTGGTTCGGCCGCCGGAAGCTGACCGTGCGCCGCTCCTCGCGCGACCCGCAGGCCGACGAGCGACGGCTGGTGCTGCGGGCACCCGCCCGGATCACCTCGATGGTCGCGCTGCTGTGGGCGGTGGCCGCGGTCCTGTTCTGCTTCCTGAACCTGCGCTACTCCGGCCGGCTGGGCTTCTCGGTCACCGCCACCGTGCTCATCGGCGGCGTGACCACGTCGTCGCTGTCCTACCTGCTGGTCGAGCGGATGCTGCGCCGCGCCGCGGCCCGGGTGCTGTCCGGACGGCCGCCGAAGCGGCGTCGCCTGGTCACCGGGGTCATGCTGCGCTCGGTCGGGTTCTGGGCGCTCGGCACCGCGGTCCCGATCTCCGGGATCATGCTGGCCGGGCTCGTCGCGCTGGTGTTCGGCGACTCCTCACCCACCCAGCTCGCGGTCACCATGCTCGCGCTGGGCGGCACGGCGATCGGGGTCGGGCTGATCACGACCCTCGGTGCCGCCCGCGCCATCGCCGACCCGGTGCTGGCGGTGCGCCGCGCGCTGGCCCGGGTGCAGGACGGCGACCTCGACGTCCGCCTGCCCGTCTACGACAACACCGAGCTCGGCCAGCTCCAGGCCGGGACGAACAGCATGGTCGAGGGCCTGCGCGAGCGGGAGCGGATCCGCGACCTGTTCGGCCGCCACGTCGGCCGCGACGTCGCCGAGGCCGCCTCGGCACGCGGCGACGGCATCCGGCTCGGCGGCGAGGTGCGCCCGGTCGCCGTGCTGTTCGTCGACCTCGTCGGTTCGACGACGATGGCCGCCCGCCGCCCGCCCGAGGAGGTCGTGGCGGTCCTGAACCGCTTCTTCGGGGTGGTCGTCGAGTGCGTCGAGCAGGCCGGTGGGTGGATCAACAAGTTCGAGGGCGACGCCGCACTCGCGGTCTTCGGTGCCCCGCTCGACCTCGACGACGCCCCCGGCGCCGCGCTGAGCGCCGCCCGCTGCCTGGGCGCCCGCCTGGCCGAGGAGATGCCCGAGGTCGAGGCCGGGATCGGCGTCTCCGCGGGCGACGCCGTGGCCGGCAACATCGGGGACCCGCGCCGCTACGAGTACACCGTGATCGGCGACCCGGTGAACGAGGCCGCCCGGCTCACCGAGCTGGCGAAGTCGGTGCCGGGGATGGTCGTCGCGTCCGCGCGGGCCGTCGACGCCGCCGGTGCGGAGGCCGCGCGGTGGCGGGCCGGGGAGTCGGTGACGCTGCGCGGACGGGACGAGCCGACCGGCGTCTGCGTGCCGGCCGAGCACGCCCAGGACACCGCCCGGGACACAGCCCGGGACACCGCCGCGCCCGTCGGATCCGGGGAAAACAGTCGTACGTGACTGTCGGGGTGTCCTCGGGCAGGATGCCGCCATGGGCAACGGTGCTACCGAGTTCAGTGAGCAGACCGCCGCGGCGATCCAGCGGGTGCGCCGGCACTCGCTCGGGGACCTCCTGCACCGCACGGCCGTCCGGTATCCGGGCAAGACCGCGGTCGTCGACGGCGACACCCGCTGGACGTTCGCCGAGTTCGACGCGGCGGTGAACCGGTGCGCCGCCGCCCTGGCGGAGCAGGGGCTGGCCAAGGGCGACCGGCTCGCGCTGCTCTCGCACAACTGCCGCCAGTTCGCGGTGCTCGTCTACGCCACCGCGCGGCTCGGCGTCGTGCTCGTGCCGATCAACTTCATGCTGAACGCCGAGGAGATCGCGTTCATCCTCGACCACTCCGGGGCGACGGCGTTCGTCGTCGAGGACGCGCTGGCCGCCACCGGGGAGAAGGCGCTCGCGCAGTCGTCGGCGCCGGCGTCGGTCCGGGCCTGGATCGGACTGTCCGGGCAGGCGCCGACCGGCGACTGGGCCGACCTGGACGCCTGGATCGACGGCGACGGCGACCCCGGCGAGCCCGACGTGCACATCGCCGACGACGACCCGCTGCGCCTCATGTACACCTCCGGCACCGAGTCGCGGCCCAAGGGCGTCATGCTGCCGAGCCGGTCGCTGATCACCCAGTACGTGTCGTGCGTCGTCGACGGCGGGATGGAGCACGACGACGTCGAGCTGCACTCGCTGCCGCTCTACCACTGCGCGCAGCTGGACTGCTTCCTGTCCGTCGACGTCTACCTGGGCGCGACCAGCATCATCCTCCCGTCGCCGGATCCGGCCCGGCTGCTGGAGACGATCGAGCGGGAGAAGGTCACCAAGCTCTTCTGCCCGCCGACGGTGTGGATCTCGCTGCTGCGCCACCCGGACTTCGACACCCGGGACCTGTCGAGCCTGCGCAAGGGCTACTACGGCGCGGCGGCGATGCCGGTCGAGGTGCTGCAGGAGCTGTCCCGGCGGCTGCCCGACGTGCGGCTGTGGAACTTCTACGGCCAGACCGAGACCTCGCCGCTGGCGACCCTGCTGGCCCCGCACGAGCAGCTCAGCCACGCCGGGTCGGCCGGGCGGGCGTCGCTGAACGTCGAGACGCGCGTCGTCGACGACGAGGGCAACGAGGTCCCGCCGGGCGAGGTCGGCGAGATCGTGCACCGCAGCCCGCACGTAACGCTGGGGTACTACGAGAACGAGGAGAAGACCGCCGAGGCGTTCGCCGGCGGCTGGTTCCACTCCGGCGACCTGGGTGTGATGACGGCCGACGGGTACCTGTCCGTCGTCGACCGCAAGAAGGACATGATCAAGACGGGTGGGGAGAACGTGGCCTCCCGCGAGGTGGAGGAGGCGCTCTACCTGCTCGACGGCGTCGCCGAGGTCGCCGTGTTCGGCGTCAGCCACCCGCACTGGATCGAGGCCGTCACCGCGGTCGTCGTCCCGAAGGACGGCGTGACGCTGACCCGCGAGCAGGTCGACGCGCACGCGAAGGACAAGCTCGCCGGCTACAAGCGGCCCAAGTACGTCGTGTTCGCCGACGCCCTCCCGAAGAACCCCAGCGGGAAGATCCTCAAGCGGGAGCTGCGCACAGAGCACTCGGAGATCGCCGCCCGGGAGGGCTGAGCCCGCCCCGGCGTCAGCAGCCCGGCCGGACCACGAACTCGGCCTCCACCTCGGCCCGGACGGTGATGTCGTCCGGGGCGAGCAGCGTCCCGAGCCCGCCGTCGGCGGACTCGGCGCCCCAGCTGCCGGGCGCGCTCACGGCCCGGGCGCTCATCGCGACCGCCCGTGTGCCGAGCATCCCGGTGTCGGCGACCGAGCGCGGGGCGACGGTGCCCAGGTCCAGGGCGTCGGCGTAGTCCTGGGCGCGTTCGACGGCCTGGCGCAGCGCGTCCTGCCGGGCCGCGCGCTCGACCTCGCGGCGGTGGTCGCGGGCCAGGTCCCAGGTGATCCCCTGGACCTGCGCACCGGTGAACCGGTCCACACCGGACAGCCACGCGCCGAGCCGTGCGACGTCGTCGAACTCCACCGACACCGACACCGACGCGTGGTGCACCGGCGGCTGCGGGCGCCCCTCGAAGGAGGGCTGCTCGACCCAGCTGCGGGCCTGGTCGACGACGTAGCGCCGGACCGGCCCGGCGTCGGGGTCGTGCAGGCCGCGCACGTCGGCGACGAGCGCCGCGGTGCCGCGCTCGACCTCCGCCCGCACCGGGGCGGCCTCGGGGCCCTGCGCCTCCACGACGACGAGCGCGGTGCCGCGCTCGGCGGGCACCTGCCGCTCGTGCTCGCCTCGCACCCTGATCACGACGTCGCTCATGCCAGCTTCTCCCACAGGAATCCGTAGGCCAGTGCGGCCATCCTCGCGGCCTGCGCGTTGTCCGCGGCGCCGCCGTGCCCGCCCTCGATGTTCTCGTAGTAGGTCACGTCGTGACCGGCGGCCTCCAGCGCGGCGGTGAACTTGCGGGCGTGGCCGGGGTGCACCCGGTCGTCGCGGGTGGAGGTCAGCAGGATCGTCGGCGGGTAGTCGGCCGCGTCGTCGATCAGGTGGTACGGCGAGAACGTCCGGATGAACTCCCAGTCGTCGGTGTCCGGGTCGCCGTACTCGGCCATCCAGGAGGCACCGGCGAGCAGGTGGCTGTAGCGCTTCATGTCCAGCAGCGGCACCTGGATCACCACCGCGCCGAACAGCTCCGGGTAGCGGACCAGCATGTTCCCGGCCATCAGGCCGCCGTTGCTGCCGCCCTGCACGGCGAGGTGTGCCCGCGAGGTGACGCCGCGGTCGATGAGGTCCCGGGCGACGGCGGCCATGTCCTCGTAGGCCCGCGGCCGCTTCTCGCGCAGCGCCGCCCGGTGCCAGCGCGGCCCGTACTCGCCGCCGCCGCGCAGGTTCGCGACCGCGTACACGCCGCCGCGCTCCAGCCAGGACCGGCCGGTGCCACCGGAGTAGCCGGGCGTCATGGGGATCTCGAAGCCGCCGTAGCCGTAGAGCAGGGTGGGGGCGGTGCCGTCGAAGGGCAGGTCCTTCGCCCGGACCAGGAAGTACGGGACCCGGGTGCCGTCGTCGCTGGTCACGAAGTGCTGCTCGATGACGTGGCGGGACGCGTCGAAGAACGCGGGCGCGCTGCGCAGCGGACGGGGCTGTTCGCCGACCGTCGCGATCGACAGCGTCGACGGGGTCAGGTAGTCGGTGACGATCAGCCAGACGTCGTCGCTCTCGTCGGCGTCGACCGCGGCGACGGTGACGCTGCCGAACTCCGGCGCCCCGGTGAACGGCGTGCGGGTCCAGCCCTGCTCGCCCGGGGTGAGCACGACGAGCCGGTCGACGACGTGCTCCAGCACGTCGAGCACGAGGTGGTGGCGGGTCCAGGTGTACCCGGCGAGCGAGGAGGAGTCGGTGGGCTCGAACAGCACCTCCCAGGTGGGGGCGCCGGCCAGGACGTCGTCGAAGCGGGCGGCGAGCAGCGAGCCCGCGGTGAACGAGCCCCAGTCCTCGCGCAGCTCGACGGTGCACCACTCGCGGTGCACGTCGGCCATCGCGGAGTCCGGGACGTCGATCTTGGTGAGGGTCCCGTCCGCGCCGATCAGGTGGAGCTCGTCGGCGTAGAAGGCCAGCGCCCGGCGCAGGAAGTCCCGCTCGAAGCCGGGGGTGTGGTCGCGGAACGCCGAGATGCTGAGATCGGTCTCCTCGCCGGCGTAGACCAGCTCGGCGGACTCCAGGGCCTCGCCGCGGCGCAGCCGGCGCACCGTGCGCGGGTAGCCCGAGGTCGTCATGGTGCCCGGACCGAGGTCGGTGGACAGGTAGACGGTGTCGCGGTCGATCCAGCTCATCCCGCCCTTCGCCTCGGGCCGGGAGAACCCGTCGTCGACGAAGCTGCGGGTCGGGAGGTCGAACTCGCGTGTGACGTCGGCGTCGGCGCCGCCGCGGGACAGGTCGACCAGCGCGCGGTCGAGGTCCGGGCGCAGGAACCGGGCGCCGTGCCAGACCCAGTTCTCGCCCTCGGCCGCGTTGAGCGCGTCGACGTCGAGCAGCACCTCCCACTCGGTGTCGGCGCTCCGGTAGGACTCCGGGGTGGTGCGCCGCCACAGGCCGCGCGGGTGCTGCTCGTCGGTCCAGAAGTTGTAGTAGTGCCCGCCGCGGGCGGTGACGAACGGGATCCGGTCGCGGGAGTCGAGGACCTCGCGGATCCCCGACTCCAGCTCGGCGAACAGCGGGGTGCCGGTCAGCCGCGCCTCGGTGCGGGCGTTGCGCTGCGACACCCATTCCAGGGCCTCGGTGCCGGTGACGTCCTCGAGCCAGGCGTGCGGGTCGTTCGTCATGACCCGATCATCGCTCACACGAACGGTGCGACGGTGATCCCGGCCCGGGCGAGCTCGTCACGGACCCGTCGGGCGGTCGCGACGGCGCCGGGGGAGTCGCCGTGCAGGCAGGCGGACTCGGCACGGACCGCGACGTCGCTGCCGTCGACCGCGCGCACCGTCCCCGTCCCGACCACGCGGACGAGCCGTTCAGCCGCCTCCGCGGGGTCGTCGAGCAGCGCACCCGGTTCGCCGCGCGGCACGAGCCCGCCCTCACCGGTGTAGCCGCGGTCGACGAAGAACTCGCCCACCGCGCGCAGCCCGGCCCGCTCGGCCTCCGCGAGCAGCTCGGACCCGGGCAGCCCGAGCACCGGCAGCGACGGGTCGTAGGCCCGCACCGCCCGGACCACCGCGCGGGCCTGCGCGGTGTGCGTCCGCGTGGCGTTGTAGAGCGCGCCGTGCGGCTTCACGTAGCGGACCCGGGTGCCCGCGGCCCGGCACAGGGCCTCGAGGCCGCCGATCTGGTAGAGCACGTCGTCGGTCAGCGCGCCGGGCTCGATGTCGAGGAACCGGCGCCCGAACCCGCGCAGGTCCGGGTACGACACCTGCGCCCCGACGACGACCCCCGCCCCGGCCGCCCCCGTGGTCGTGACCCGCAGCGTCGAGGGGTCCCCGGCGTGGAACCCGCACGCGACGTTCGCCGAGGTGACGAGCCCGAGCATCGCCTCGTCGTCGCCGAGGGTCCACCGGCCCCAGGACTCACCGAGGTCGGCGTTCAGGTCGATCGTGCTCACGGGCGTGTCCTCGGTGTCTGTGTCGGTCTCACGGTGTCGGTGTCGGTGTCGGTCCGGGGTCCAGTGTGACCGGTACCGGCTCGCCCGGAGGTCGGAGCTCCTGGGCCCGGCGGCCCGGTATCGGGCCACCTCGCCCGGGCCGGGGCACGGCAGGGTGCTGGTTCTCCGAATTTCGCTTACCCGGTAAGCGAATTCGGAGAAGAGGGGGTGGCCGGGCACCCGGTCCCTGCAAGGCGTGGAGGCGCGTCGCCCGGCCAGCACCCCTGTTCCACGAGAGACAGTTCGTCCCGTGAACGGTTCTGCGGGCGTCGGACCTCCCCGGAACCGAGGGGGCCGGGGCGAGGCACCGACGGGGATCGATCGGCCCTGCCCCGGCGCGAGGGTGCCGAGCAGCCCTGCCCCGGGCGATCCTGCCCCCGGTCAGCCCTCCCGCAGCGCGCCCGCCCGCACCAGGACGGCGGCCCGGTGCCCCACGCGGACCCGGTCGAGGGGCCGGACCCCGCCCGGCAGCGGCACCGTCCGCCCGCGCCCGACGGCCACGACCACGGCGTCCGGGCGGAGCACGGTCGCGACCGCGCGCAGGAACTCGACCCCGGGGTCCTGGTCCTGGTCGGCGGCGGCGGCGGCGCGGGCGGGCCCGGCGTCGGGGGCCGGGGCGTCGGCCGCGCCGGGCCGGGTGGGGGAGGCGGCCCAGGTCGTCCGGTGCCCGTGCGGCAGGTCGGCCAGGACCAGGTCCGGGCCGGTCCCGTGCGGACCCGTCCCGGCCAGCGCGCTGCGGACGGCGGCGGTGTCCCGGGCGTCGGCGGGGGCGACGGACCAGGCCGGGGTGCTCGCCGGGACCAGGGTCCGGGCGGCGGTCGCGGCGTCGGCGTAGGACGGCTTGTCGTGCCGGGCCGCGAGGGCGTCGAGGTCCGCGGCGCGGGCGGTGAGGCCGCCGGGGTCGAGCAGGGCGAGGTTGCGCCGGGCCAGGTCGAGCGGCTCGGGGTCGGCGTCGGTGCCCACCAGCCGCGCGAGGCCGGGCACGAGCAGGCCCAGCACGGTGAGGGTCACCCCGGCGCCGCAGCACGGGTCCCACACGGTGAGCGGGGCGTCGGCGGGCAGGTGGGCGCGGGCGCGGCCGACGAGCTCGACGGTCAGGCGTACCGGGAGGGTCGGGCGGCCCGGCGCCGACGCCAGCACCGCGTCGAGCGCCGCGTGGTTCGCGGCCGGGGCGTGGCGGTACTGCACCCGGGCAGTCCAGCAGCCCGCGACCGCACCGGTCCCGGCGGGTGGCCGGTCAGCGGGTGCGGCGGTGCAGCCAGAACGCCACGCCGCCGACCAGCAGCGCGACGACCACCAGCGCGCCGACGATCTGCGGGCCCGCGGTCCCGGCCAGGTAGCTGAGCGGGAGCCCGGCCAGCGCGATGATCAGCACCCAGGCGACCACCCGGCGGGTCGCAGGGCCCTCCGGGCCGGGTGTGTTCCGATCGTGCTCCATGTCCGGAACGTACCGGTCGGCCCGGTGCCGGGGCTCAGCCGGTGTTCTTCATCCCGGCCGCGATCCCGTTGATCGTCAGCAGCAGGGCGCGCTCCAGGTCGGGATCCGGGTCGTCGCCCGCGGCCCGGCGCTGGGCGAGCAGCTCGACCTGCAGATGGTGCAGCGGCTCGAGGTAGGTGTCGCGCACCGACAGCGTGCCCCGCAGCACCGGGTGCCGGGCGAGCAGCTGGTCCTCCCCGGTCACCGCGAGCAGCTCGCGGCGGGTCAGCTCGTGCTCGGCCCGGATCTGCGCGAACAGTCCCTGCTGCTCCGGCTCCACCAGGGTCGCGACGTAGTTCGACGCGATCCGCAGGTCGGTCTTCGCCAGCGTCATCTCGACGTTGCCGATCAGGTTCCGGAAGAACGCCCACTCCCGCATCTCGGCCAGCTCGTCGGCGTAGCCGGCCTCGCGGGCGGCCTTCAGACCCGAGCCCAGGCCGTACCAGCCGGGCACGACCATCCGGGTCTGCGTCCAGCCGAACACCCACGGGATCGCCCGCAGGTCGTCGAGCGTCGGCTCGCCCTGCCCCGGTCGCTTCGACGGCCTCGACCCGACGTTGAGCCGCCCCAGCTCCTCCACCGGCGTCGCCGCGGTGAAGAACAGCGGCAGACCCGGGTCGTCCACGAGCGTCCGGTAGGTCGCGGTGGCCGCCTCGGACACGCAGTCCATGACCTCGTCCCAGCGCTTCAGGGTCTCGGCCGGCCAGCGCGACGCCTGGTGCAGCAGCGACGCGTCCAGCATCGACGCCAGCAGGATCTCCAGGTTGTCGTGCGCCAGGCTGGGCAGCGAGTACTTGTCGGAGATGACCTCGCCCTGCTCGGTGAGCTTCATCGTGGCGTCGACCGACCCGAACGGCGCCGACGCGATGGCCTCACCGGCCGGGCCGCCGCCGCGCCCGACCGACCCGCCGCGGCCGTGGAACAGCCGCAGCCGCACCCCGTGCTCGGCGGCCACGTCGCGCAGCTGGCGCTGCGCCCGGTGGATCTGCCACTGCGACGCGGTGATCCCCGCGCCCTTGTTGGAGTCGGAGTACCCCAGCATGATCTCCTGCAGGTCACCGCGGTTGCGGACCTGCTGCCGGTACCCCGGGTCCGACAGCAGCCCCTCCAGCAGCTCCCCGGCCCGCGACAGCTCCTCCACCGTCTCGAACAGCGGCACGAGGTCGATCGAGGAGCGCGGGTCGTCGCCGATCTCGACCATGTACGCCTCGCGGGCCAGCACGGCGACGGCGAGCAGGTCGTCGACGTCGCGGGCCATCGAGACGATGTAGGTCCGCACGACCTCGTCGCCGAACTCGTGCTGCAGCGCGTGCACCGTGTCGAACAGGTCCAGCACCGGCGCGGCGGCCTCGGGCACGCCGTAGTGGCGGCGGAACAGCGGCCGCTTGCTGCGCAGCTCCGCCGAGAGCAGCTCGCGGCGCTCGTCGCGGGTCAGCTCGGCGTAGGGCTTCTCCAGCTCACCGAGCCCGTCGAACACCGCGCCGAGCGCGTCGTGGTGCTTCTGCGAGTGCTCGCGCACGTCCATCTCGACCAGGTGCAGGCCCAGCGCGCGGGCCGAGCGGATCGCCCGGACCAGGGCGCCGCCGGCGATCCGGGCGCCGTGGTGGCCGCGCAGCGACCGGTCGACGACCAGCAGGTCCTCCAGGTAGCCGGCCGACCCCAGGTAGTCGACGCCCGGCTCGTGCGCGGCGCCGGCCGCGATCCGCCGGCGGGTGTTCTCCAGCCGGGCCGCGACGTAGGACAGCTTGAGCCGGTACGGCTCGTGCGCGTTGAGCCGGATGTAGCGGTCGTGCACCGCGGGCAGCGCGCGGCGGTCCCGGGCCAGCGAGCCGCGCAGCTCCTCCGACACCCCCATCACCCGCGTCGACACCGACAGCTCGAAGACCAGCTTCTCCACCAGCGCGGTGTGGATCCGGATCGCCCGGTCGGCGTTGAGCTCCAGCACCTCGCGGGTCACCGCGGGGGTGACGTTGGGGTTGCCGTCGCGGTCGCCGCCGACCCACGACCCCAGCACGAGCGGACGCGCGTCGTCGGGGATCTCCAGCCCGGCCTCGGCGGCCTCCCGGGCGAACTCGCCCAGCAGGTCCGGGACGGTCCGCTCACCGAGCCGGGCCGCGAACCAGGCGACGTTGCGGGCCTCGTCGATCACCATCGGCTTGCCGGGGCGGATGTCGTCGGTCTGCCACAGCAGGTCGACCAGCGCGGCGAGCTCCTCGTCGGGCGCCCGGTCGTCGAGGGCGTCGACGACCCGGCGCAGGATGCCCAGCACCGACTGCCGGGTCGACTCGGTCGGGTGCGCGGTGAACACCGGGCGCAGCTCGGCCCGGGCCAGCACGTCGGCGACCTCGTCCGGGTCGGCCTCGGTGGCCAGGCGGCGCAGCACCGTCCGCAGCGGTCGCGCGTCGGCCGGGCGCAGCTCGCGCAGCTCACGGGACCGGTGCAGCTGCTCGGCGACGTTGGCCAGCTGGAAGTACTGGGAGAACGCCCGCGCCAGCAGCACCGCGGTGCCGGTGTCGATCCCGTCGAGCAGGGCCGCGACGACGTCCGGCCCGGCCTCGCCGCGCGCGGAGTCCCGGGCCGCCCGGCGCACCTGCTCGACCAGCTCCAGGACCTCGGGACCGGACTCGTCGGACAGCGTCCGCCCGAGCATCGTCGACAACCGCCGGATGTCGGCGCGCAGCGCCTTCTGCTCGCTCTCGCTGACGACGCCCGAGTGCGCGGTCAGCGAGTCGGGGGCGAGTGCGGTGGTCTCCGAGGGGCTCACGCAGGCTCTCCGGTTCTCCGCGCGGTGGCGCGGGTCGGGACGGGCCGCTCGCGTCGTCGGGAACGGGGTTCGGGCAGCGGCATCGTCCCCCGCCGGCGCGGGCCGGGGCCATCGCTGGCGCCGCCCGTAACCCCGGGGAAACCTGATCCGCACGAACCCGGACACATCCGCACGACATCGCACATCGTCGCGGGTCACACTGGGCGCATGACACGCTGGCTGCGTCGCACCCCCGGTGCCTCCCGTCCCCGCATCGAGTTCGGGGCCGACTACAACCCCGAGCAGTGGCCGCGCGCGGTGTGGGAGTCCGACGTCGCACTCATGCGCGAGGCAGGCGTGACGGTCGCGACCGTCGGCGTCTTCTCCTGGGCGCTGCTCCAGCCCGCGCCGGACCGCTGGGACCTCGGGTGGCTCGACGACGTGCTGGACCTGCTGCACGCGGGCGGGATCGCCGTCGACCTCGCGACGGGCACGGCGTCACCCCCGCCGTGGCTGCACCACCGGCACCCGGAGATCCTCGCCGTCGACGCCGACGGCCGGACCCTGGCGCCGGGCGGGCGCCAGCACCACCGCCCGACCTCCCCGGTGTTCCGCCGCCACGCCCTCGCCCTGGTCGAGCGGCTCGCCCGCCGCTACGGCGACCACCCCGCGCTCGCCGCCTGGCACGTGTCCAACGAGCTGGGCTGCCACGACGTCCACGACCACTCCGACGACGCCCGGGTCGCGTTCCGGGCCTGGCTGCAGCGCCGCTACGGCGACCTCGACCGGCTCAACCACGCCTGGGGCACCGCGTTCTGGTCCCAGCACTACGGCGACTGGGACGAGATCGGCACCCCGCGCCGCACCGGCCCGGGCACCCACCCGAACCCGACCCAGCAGCTCGACTTCGCCCGCTTCTCCTCCGACGCGCTGCTCGACCACCTG
The DNA here is from genome assembly GCF_017312135.1 of Pseudonocardia sp. TMWB2A. Lineage (NCBI taxonomy): Bacteria > Bacillati > Actinomycetota > Actinomycetes > Pseudonocardiales > Pseudonocardiaceae > Pseudonocardia > Pseudonocardia sp. TMWB2A. The sequence continues at coordinate 2,159,027 of NZ_QKQY01000002.1, read as the reverse complement.
CGCGCCGAGCGGGACCTGCTGCGCGACCTCACCCCGGACGTGCCCGTGACCACCAACTTCATGGTGATGGGCGAGACCAGCGGTATGGACTACGCGACCTGGGTGCCCGAGGTCGACATCGTCGCCAACGACCACTACGTGTTCCCCGGCCCGGACGCCCGCGACGAGCTGTCGTTCTCGGCCAACCTCACCGGCAACCTCGCCGGCGGGCACCCGTGGTGGCTGATGGAGCACTCGACGTCGGCGGTGAACTGGCAGCCGGTCAACCGCGCCAAACGCCCCGGGGAGCTCGCCCGCGACGCGCTCACCCACCTCGCGCACGGCGCCGACGCGCTCTGCTTCTTCCAGTGGCGCCAGTCCGCGGCGGGCGCGGAGAAGTTCCACTCGGCGATGGTGCCGCACGCCGGGCCGGCCTCGGCGCTGTTCCGCGACGTCACCGCGCTCGGGGCGACACTGCGCGACCTGGCCCCGGTCGCCGGGGCGCGGCGGGTCCCCGCGCCGGCCGCGGTGCTGTGGGACTGGCCGTCGTGGTGGGCCGCCGAGCAGCCGTTCACCCCGACCACCGAGCTGCGCTACAAGGCCGAGGCGCTCGGCTGGTACCGGGCGTTCCTCGACGCCGGGGTGCGGGCCGACGTCACGTCCGCGGACGCGGACCTGTCCGGCTACGGGCTGGTCGTCGCCCCGGTGCTGCACGTGGTCGGCCCGGACCGGGCGGCCGCGCTGACCGCCTACGTCGGGGCCGGTGGGCACCTGGTCACCACCTACTTCTCCGGCACCGTCGACGACGACGCGCACGCCGTCCTCGGCGGCTACCCGGGCGCGCTGCGCGACCTGCTGGGCATCCGGGTCGAGGAGTTCGCGCCGCTCGACCCGGGCGCCGTCGTCGAGCTCGACGACGGCTCCACCGGTGACCTGTGGAGCGAGGCCGTGCAGGTGGTGGACCCGGCCGTCGAGGTGCTCGCCCGCTGGACCGGCGGCGGCACCGACCCGGCCGCGGGGGACCTCGCCGGGCTGCCCGCGGTGACCCGCCGCCCGGTCGGGGACGGGTCGGCGACCTACGTCCCGACCCGCCTCGCCGACCGCGCCCCGCTGCTGCGACGCCTGCTGGCCGCCGCCGGGATCGCCCCCGAGCTGCCCGGCGAGCTGGTGGGACGGGTGGAGCTGGTCCGCCGCGACGGGTTCCGGTTCGTCGTCAACCGGACCGACGCCCCCGTCGACCTGGGGCCGCTCGGCGCGGCGGAGGTGCTCGCCGGCCCGGCCGGCACCCTGCCCCCGCGCGGGGTGACCGTCCTGCGGGACTGAGCCGCGGGATCGAGCCGCACGTTCCGGCCCCCGGGAGGGCGGACACGTGCGTCTCGGCGGGACCGGGGTGCGGACGGCCGGACGCCCCGCCGCGCGGGAGGCGCGGCGGGGCGTCCGGGTCGTACCGGGTGACGCAGGGTCAGCTCGCGTCGAGGTCCTGCTCCAGCAGCGCGGCCAGGGCCGCGACGGCGGCCTCGCCCTGCTCGTCGTCGGAGGAGGTCAGCACGACCTCCTCGCCGGACTTCACGCCCAGGCCCATCACCGACAGGATCGAGGCGGCGTCGACCGGACCACGCTCGCCGTCGGCGGTCCCGATCCTCACCTTGACCCCCTGCTCCTTGGCGGCGGTCACGAACAGGTTGGCGGGGCGGGCGTGCAGCCCGACCGACGAACCGACCTTCACACGGCGCTCGGCCATGGTGGGTGCTCCTTCTCTCGGGTGGGTCAGCCCGCGACCGGCGCGGCGGCCGGGGCGGTGGCGGTCTGCTCGGCGGCGGCCGGGGCCGGGGTGCGGCGGGCCGACTTCAGGCCGACGACCAGGGCGGCGGAGACCAGGGTGCCCGCGATGATCGCCAGCAGGTAGGCGAACGGGTTGCCGATCAGCGGGACCACGAAGATGCCGCCGTGCGGGGCCCGCAGGGTCGCGCCGAAGGCCATCGACAGCGAGCCGGCCACCGCGGACCCGGCCATCAGCGACGGGATGACCCGCAGCGGGTCGGCCGCGGCGAACGGGATCGCGCCCTCGGTGATGAACGAGGCGCCCAGCAGCCAGGCGGCGCGGCCGTTCTCCTGCTCGGCCTTGGTGAACAGGTTCTTGCGGACGGCGGTGGCCAGGGCCAGCGCCAGCGGCGGGGTCATGCCGGCGGCCATGACCGCGGCCATGATCATCAGCGCGGTCTCGGAGCCGGTGGACAGCCCGGCGACGGCGAAGGCGTAGGCGGCCTTGTTGACCGGGCCGCCCATGTCGAAGGCCATCATCAGGCCGAGCAGGGCGCCGAGCAGGATCGCGTTGGTGCCCGAGAGGCCGTTGAGCCAGTTGGTCAGGCCGGTCGTGGCGGCCGCGAGGGGCGTGCCGACGACCAGGAACATGATCGCGCCGACGACGGCGGTACCGATCAGCGGCAGCACCAGCACCGGCATGATCCCGGCCAGGGCGCGCGGCGGCTGCCACAGCTTGAGGCCGTAGACGACCGCACCGGCGAGCAGACCGGCGACCAGACCGCCGAGGAACCCGGCGTGGGTCTGCACGGCGATCATGCCGCCGACGAAGCCGGGCACCAGGGCCGGGCGGTCGGCGATGGCGTAGGCGATGAAGCCGGCCAGGACCGGGACCAGGAAGCCGAACGCCAGGCCACCGACCTGGAACAACAGCGCGGCCCAGGACTGCAGGGCACCCGGGTCGAACACGACCGAGGCGACGCCGTCGTCACCGAAGGAGACGACGTCGGGCGCCTCGGTGATCTGGTAGCCGCCCAGGGCGAAGCCCAGCGCGATCAGCAGACCGCCGGCCGCGACGAACGGGATGACGTAGGAGACGCCGGTCATCAGCCAGCCGCGCAGCTTCGAGCCGAAGCCGGCGCCGAAGTTCTTGGTGTCCAGGTCGGACCCGTCGCGCTGGGCCGGGACGGCGGCCGCGGCCGAGCCCTTCGGCTGCGCGGTCGCCTTCGCGACGGCCTGCTCGATCAGGCCCGGCGCGCCGCCGATGGCCTTCTTGACCGGGGAGGTGACGGTCGGCAGGTGCGCGAAGCGCTCCTTGTCCCGCACCTCGACGTCGGCGGCCAGGATGATCGCCTCGGCCTCGTCGAGCTGGGCCTGGGTGAAGGGCGTCGAGCCCGCGGACCCCTGGGTCTCGACGACGATCTCGTGACCCGCCTCCTCGGCGGCGACCTCGAGGGCCTCGGCGGCCATGTAGGTGTGGGCGATGCCCGTCGGGCATGCGGTGACGGCGAGGAGCTTCACGCTCCCACCTCCTGCTGGATGAAGGTCGCGACGGCGGCCGGGTCGGTGGCGTTGCGGAGCTCGTTCTTGAACGAGGCACGGACCAGGCGACGGGCCAGCGCAGCGAGCACCGTCATGTGGTCGGTGTTCCCGCCCTCGGGGGCGGCGATCATGAAGATGAGGTCGGCGGGGCCGTCCTCGGCGCCGAAGTCGACACCCGACGGCGCGCGGCCGAAGGCCAGCGTCGGCTCGGTGACGGCCGCGGAACGGCAGTGCGGGATGCCGATGCCACCCTCCAGGCCGGTCGGCATCTGGGCCTCGCGGGCCTCGATGTCGGCGAGGAACCGGTCGAGATCGGTGACCCGGCCGGCCTTCACCAGGCGCTCGGCGAGCGCGGTGACGGCGGTCCTGCGGTCGGCCGACGGCACGTCGAGGTCGACCAGATCTGCGGTGATCAGTGCGGTCATGCGGCATCTCCGGTGAGGGCGAGGGTGACGTCCGGCGTGGGGGCCAGTTCGACGTCGTCGATTCGGATGTCGGCCGGACCCGGCGTGGCGGAGCCGGGCAGTCGGCAGGCGGCGGCGCCGTAGGCCACGGCCTGCCGCAGGGCGTCGGGTCCCTCCCCACCCGCGGCCAGGAACCCGGCCAGGGTGGAGTCACCGGCGCCCACCGTGCTGAGCACGGTGATCGGAGGGGTCCGGGCGTGGTACTCGCCGGACCGGTCGACCAGCAGGGCGCCACCGGCGCCCAGGCTGACCAGGACCGCGCCGATCCCGCGGGCACGCAGCTCGCGGGCGGCCAGCAGCACGTCGCCGAGGCTGCCCAGGGGGCGCCCGACGAGCTCGGCCAGCTCGGCGTGGTTGGGCTTCACGAGGTCGGGGGCCGCCGCGACGGCGTGGTGCAGCGGCGCGTCCGAGGTGTCGACGGCGATCCGCAGGCCGGGCCGGCGGCAGCGCCGGACCAGCTCGGCGTAGAAGTCGTCGCCGACGCCCGACGGCAGCGAGCCGCAGCCCACCAGCCAGGTCGCGCCCGCGCCGAGCGCGCAGGCCCGGTCCATCAGGGCCTCGACCTCGTCGGCGGCCAGGTGCGGGCCCCGCTCGTTGATCTTCGTGGTGACGCCGTCCGGCTCGACCAGGGTGATGTTGACCCGGGTGGCCTCGGTGATGGGCACCGCGACGGTGGTGACGTCGGTCGGCTCCAGCAGTGCGGCCAGCCGCTCGCCGGGCGTCGCGCCCGACGGCATCAGCGCCACCGTGCGGTGCCCGGCCGAGGCCAGGGCGCGGGCGACGTTGACGCCCTTGCCGCCGGGGTCGATCCGGACCGACTCGGCCCGGTGGACCTCGCCGCGCACCAGGTGCGGCAGCGCGATGGTCCGGTCCAGGCTCGGGTTCGGGGTGACCGTCACGAACATCCGCGGTGCGGGGACGGAACGGGGTGTCATGCGCGTACCACCTTGGGGCCGGCGGCCTCCAGCGCGGCGGCGTCCGCCGCGTCGAGGCCGGTGTCGGTGATCAGCGTGTCGACCTCGGCCAGCGTGCCGAAGCGGACGAACTGGTCGGAGCCGAACTTGCTGGCGTCGGCGAGGACGACGGTGCGGCGGGCGGCGCGCAGCATCGCCCGCTTGGTCGCGCCCTCGCCGGTGTCGGGTGTGGTGAGGCCGCGTGCCACGGAGAAGCCGTTGGTCCCGATGAAGGCGACGTCGATCGTGAGACCGGCCAGCACCTCGGTGCCCCAGTCGTCGACGGTGGCAAGCGTCGTCCCGCGGACCCGGCCGCCGAGCAGTCGCAGGTCCACGTTCGGGCGCCCGGCCAGCGAGGACGCGATCGGCAGCGAGTTGGTGACGACGGTGACGTCGCGCTCGCGGGGCAGGGTGCTCGCGAGCCGGGAGGTCGTGGTCCCGGCGTCGAGCAGGACGGTCGCGGCGGTGCCCAGCTCGGCGAGGGCGGCCTTGGCGATCCGCTCCTTCTCCGCGCCGAACTGGCTGTCGCGCTGGCCGACCCCGGGCTCGAAGTTCAGCAGGTCCGACGGGATCGCCCCGCCGTGCACCCGCCGGACGAGGGCCTGGCGCTCCAGGGTCCCGAGGTCCCGGCGGATGGTCTCGGGGGTGACATCGAGCTCCTCGGCGACAGCGGCCACGTCGACCCGGCCCCGATCCCGGGTCCGGTCGAGCAGCCACTGCTGACGCTCCGCTGCGTACATCTTCGTTCGCTCCCGCTTCGATGCTTGCTTGTGTCTGAGTATGTGGGTTTTACTGTGTTTGTCAACGGGTCACGTCGAAGTAACCCCGGGAGCCACTCATGCCGAGCACGACCGCCCTCACCGGAATCCCCGCCAGCCCCGGCCGTGCCGGCGGCCGCGTCGTCCGCGTCGCCGAGCCGCCGGGCGAGCCGGCCGCCGGCCCCGCCCCGGCCGACGCCTCCGCCGAGGCCGCGCGGATCGCGCCGGCCGTCGAGCTGGTGTCGCAGCGCCTGACCGCGCGCGCCGCGACCGTCAGCGGGGACGCGCGGGAGGTGCTCGAGGCGACCGTGACGATGGTCGGGGACCCGGCCCTGCTGGAGAGCGCGCAGGACCTGGTCACCGGCCAGGGCCGCCCCGCCGCGCGCGCGGTGTGGGAGGCCGCGAACTCCTTCGCGGAGATGCTGACGTCGATGGGCGGCTACATGGCCGAGCGCGCCCGCGACATCCACGACGTGCGCGACCGCATCGTCGCCGAGCTGCTGGGGCTGCCCGCGCCGGGCGTCGCCGACCTGGACGCGCCCGCCGTGCTCGTCGCGACCGACCTGGCCCCGGCCGACACCGCCGGGCTGAAGCCGGGCGTCGCGCTCGCACTGGTCACCGAGCAGGGCGGCCCGACCAGCCACACCGCGATCCTCGCGCGTTCGCTGGGGATCCCCGCGGTCGTCGGCTGCGCGGGCGCGACCCGGATCGCCGAGGGTGCCGCGCTGACCGTCGACGGCGGCACCGGTGAGGTCGTCGAGGTCGCCACCCTCGACGAGGCCACCGCGTTCGCCGCCGCCGCCTCGGTCACCGCCGAGTGGGACGGCGTCGGCCGCACCGCCGACGGCCTGGTCGTGCCGGTCCTGGCCAACGTCGGCGACGGCCCCGGCGCGGCGAGGGCCGCGGACGCCCGGGCCGAGGGCGTCGGCCTGTTCCGCACCGAGCTCGCGTTCCTCTCCGCGGCCGAGGAACCCACCGAGGCCGCCCAGCGCGAGGTCTACACCGCGGTGCTGTCCGCGTTCGCGGGCAAGCCGGTCACCGCCCGCACCCTCGACGCCGGCGCGGACAAGCCGCTGCCGTTCCTGTCGCTCGACGGCGAGCCCAACCCGGCGCTGGGCGTGCGCGGCCTGCGGATCGCCCGCGTCCCGGGCAACGGCGACGGCGTGCTGGAGCGCCAGCTCGCCGCGCTCGCCGCCGCGGCGAAGGAGACCGGCGTCGCGCTCAAGGTGATGGCGCCGATGGTCGCCACCGCCGAGGAGGCGCGCTGGTTCGTGCAGCGCTGCCGGGCGCACGGTATCGAGCAGGCCGGCGTGATGATCGAGATCCCGGCCGCGGTGCTCACCGCCGACGAGATCATGGCCGAGGTCGACTTCGTCTCGGTCGGCACCAACGACCTGGCCCAGTACCTGTTCGCCGCGGACCGCCAGTCCGGGCCGGTGGCCGCGCTCAACGACCCGTGGCAGCCGGCGCTGCTGCGGCTGATCGGGCTGCTCGGCGAGGCGTCGGCGCGCACCGGCACCCCGGTCGGGGTGTGCGGCGAGGCCGCGGCCGACCCGGGGCTCGCCGCGGTGCTGGTGGGGCTCGGCGTCGCGAGCCTGTCGATGGGCTCGGGCGCGCTCGCCGCGGTCGGGGCGAACCTGGCCGGGCTGACGGTGGAGCAGTGCCGGGAGCGGGCGCGCGCGGCCTGCGCCGCGGCCGACCCGATCGCGGCCCGCCGGGCCGTCGCCGCCCTCGACGGCTGATCGTCCGTTCGTCGCGTCCGTCCTTCCGCTCGGCCGTGCGGTGGACGGACCGGCGGCCGTCACGCCGCTGGTCGCAGTGACCTGTGGTCCCACCGGACGTACCCGGCCACCGGTTGCCCCCGGCGACCCGCGGTTGTTGGCTCGACACACGGCGTGATCCTGTATCGCGAACCGGGGCGCCGTCCGACGACCGGAGGTCACCCATGTCCGAGGGACCGCTTGCCCACGCCGTCCGGGTGGCCTCGGAGCAGGCCTATGTCGACGGGCTGTCCGAGGGCCGCCGCGAGGCCTGGGAACGGGCCTCGGGGGCCCGTCCGGAGCCGGCGTCGAAGCGGCTGCTCGTGCACCTGTCGCACTCCATCGAGCGCGCGGTGATGTCCGGTCCGCGGGAGGACCCGACGGTCGTCGTCGCGCTGTTCCAGCAGCTGCGCTTCTTCGACCGCGAGCGCGAGGTCTACGCGCGGATGGCCCAGGCCGGGATGCACGTCGTCGTCGCGTTCGCCGACGGCGGGGTGCACGACGTGCCGGACGGCGTCCACCTCGTGGTGCTGGACCCGGACGAGCCGCTGGCGTCGGAGTGGAGCGTCGTCGCGCTCGGGCCCGGGGCGGGTGCGTTCCTGGTCGCGACCGACCAGTACGCCCGCGACCCGCGCGAGCAGGGCGAGGCCGGGCGGGTGTTCCTCGGACGCTGGGGCTACGCCCGTGCCCAGGCCGGGACCGAGCTCGCGCGGCTGCGGTTCGCGCTGGGGGACCGGCTGCCGTCCTCGGTGCGGCGCACGGTCGACGAGCTGCTCGGCTCCTCGATGCCGACCGGCGGCGACCCGGCGGCCTCGGCGGGCACCACCGGCGAGGCGTGGGCGACGACCTCGCTCAACCACATGATCGACCGGTTGCTGTCGGCCCGGGCCGGCACCCGTGAGCTGCGGTCCCAGCTGGCCGACGCCCAGCGCGCCGCGGCCGCCCGTGCCGCCGCCGCGGTCGACCCGGCGAGCGGCCTGCCCACCGCCGAGGCCCTGGACCGCTTCGCCGGTCCGGCGGGGCCGGAGGCGCTGCCCGTCGGCGTCGCGCTGTTCGACCTGCCCGGCCTCGACGGCTCCGTCGTGCACGACGACGACCGCGCCGCCTGGTTCGCCGCCCACCAGGTCGCGGCGGCGATGACCCAGCCGCTCGGCCCGGTCGACGCGGCCCTGCGGCTGTCCGAGCGCGAGTTCGCGCTGGTCGTGCCCGGTGCCTCGGACCGGCACCTGGCCGGGCTCTGCGACCGGGTCGGCGAGCGGCTGGCGCTGGCCTCGCAGGGCTGGCCGGGCATCGCGCTGGCCGGGCGGGTCGCGTTCGCGGTCACGACGACCCGGCCGTTGCCGCTGGCCGACCTGCGCGAGGCGCTGGCCCACCTGCCTGAGGAACCGGGCGACGCCGGCCCGGTCGACGCCGGCCGGAACCCGGCCGGGGACCGCATCGTCGTCGCGGCGACCGGGCGGGAGGGCGCCCCGCCGCGGCCGTCCCCGGAGCCGTCGGCCGCGGCCCGCCACCGCGGTCCCGACGACGTCGCACCGCGCCCGCGCCCGGCCGGGAACGGCGGCGGGTCCGACGACCCGGTCGCGCCCCCGCCCGACGCGCACGCCCCGCCGCCGCGGCCCGCGCCGGCCCCGCCGCCGTCGCGGCCCCGGCCCTACCTCGACGCGTCCTCGACCGGCCCGCAGCCGGTCACCGGCGAGGCGGCCGCCGACCCGCGGGCCGCGGCGCAGGAGGCGCTGCGCCGCCTGGTCCAGGGCGACCAGGGTGCCGGCTACGACGTGTTCGCCGACCGGCACCCGGGCGGCGGTCACCCCGGCTGACCGGCGCGTTCGCCCTGGGCGGAGCTGCCCAGGGCAGAACCGGGCGCGGACCGGGCCGTCCCCCGGCCACGGTGGGGTCATGAGCGACTCACCGCGCACCCCGCGCTTCGACGACCGCGCCCGCCGCGACCTCTACGACCAGCGCGTCGTGGTGCTCGACGGCCCCCTCGACGACGACAACGGCACCCTGCTCGCCACCCAGGTCGTGGCGCTGGCCGCCCGCGACCCGGACGCCGACATCGCCTTCTGGATCCACTCGCCCGGCGGGTCGGTGCCGGCGATGCTGGCGCTGCGGGACCTGTTCCGGCTGGTGCCCTGCGACGTCTCGACGCTCGTGCTCGGCATCGCCTACAGCGCCGGGCAGTTCCTGCTCTCGGCGGGCACCCCGGGCAAGCGGCGCGCGCTGCCGCACTCGCGGGTGCTGATGCACCAGGGCTCGTCGGGGATCGGCGGGACGGCCGTCGACATCGAGCTGCAGGCCGACGACCTGCGCCACACCCGCGACACCGTGCTCGGCCTGATCGCCCAGGACACCGGGCAGCCGGTGGACCGGATCTTCACCGACTCGCTGCACGACCGCTGGTACTCCGCGGCCGAGGCGCTCGACTACGGCTTCGTCGACGCCGTCGTCGACCGGTTCGACCAGGTGGTGCCGCGCCGCGGTGCCGTCCCGACCGGCTTCGGCGTGGGGCGGTGACGGCGGTGAGCACCTACACGATCCCGAACGTCATCGCCCGCACCCCGGGTGGCGAGCGGGTCCTCGACGTCTACTCCCACCTGCTCACCGAGCGGGTCGTCTACCTGGGCACCGAGATCGACGCGGGCGTGGCGAACGCGCTGATCGCCCAGCTGCTGTTCCTGGAGGCCGACGACCCCGACCGCGAGGTGCAGCTCTACGTCAACTGCGGGGGCGGCGACCCCAGCGCGATGCTCGGCATCTACGACACGCTGCGTCACGTCCGCTGCCCGGTCGCGACGACGTGCGTCGGCCAGGCCGTCTCGGTGGGGGCGGTGCTGCTCGCCGCCGGGACCGAGGGTCGTCGCGGCGCGCTGCCGCACGCCCGGGTCGTGCTGCACCAGCCGGCGGCGCAGGGCCGCGGGTCCATCCCGGACCTGATCCTGCAGGCCGACGAGCTGGTCCGGATCCGTGCCGACATCGAGGAGATCCTGGCCCGGCACACCGGGCAGACCGTCGAGCGGCTGCGCGCCGACACCGACCACGACCGCGTGTTCACCGCGTCCGCGGCCCGGGACTACGGCCTGCTCGACACCGTGCTCGAACCGCAGCCGCCGCGCACCCGCGAGCGTCGCTGAGCGGCGCCGGGTCAGGCCGCCAGCGCGTAGGCGCACTGCGGCCCGTGCGCCCGCGGGGCCGTCGCGAGACCGTCGGCGACGCCGCGGGTCAGCCCGGCCAGGTCGGTCCCGAGCGCCCCGGCGACGGCGGCGATCATCTCGCTGGAGGGCTCCTTGCGGCCCCGCTCCACCTCCGAGAGGTACTGCGGGGACACCCCGGCGCGCCCGGCCGTCGCGTGCAGGGTCTCGCCGCGGGCGTGCCGCCGTCGTCGCAGCTCACGACCGAGTGCGTGCCGCCAGAGGGGTTCGCTCATGGGGGCACGGTAGGGCCGGACGGCGGCCGCGGTCCCCGGGTTCCGCCCACAGCGGAACCCGGGGCGGGCGCTCAGGCCTTCAGGAAGTCGAGCAGCGCGGCGTTGAACTCGTCGGGGTGGGTCGCGTTGAGACCGTGCGGGCCACCCTCGATCAGCACGAGCCGAGCACCCTCGATCGCCTCGTGCGAGCGCTTGCCGGACACCTCGAACGGGACGATCGCGTCGGCGTCGCCGTGGATGACCAGGGTCGGGATGCCGGCGTCGGAGACCTTCTGCACGTCGTCGCGGAAGTCGGTGCGCCCGAACGCGGTGATGCAGTCCAGGGTGCCCTTCGGCGACGCGAACTCGGCGATCGCGCGGTGGTAGGCACGGTTCGGCTCGCTGATCAGGTCGGTCCGGTCGCCCGCGGCGAAGAAGTTCGACGTGAACTCCTCCAGGAAGGCGATCCGGTCACCGGTGACGCCGCCCTGGAACTGCTCGATCGTGGCGTCGTCGAGACCGCCGTCGGGGTTGTCGTCGGACTGGTAGAGGTACGGCGGGACGGCCGCGGCCAGCACGGCGCGGGCGACCCGGTCGGTGCCGTGCCGCGCGATGTGGCGGACGACCTCGCCGCCGCCCATCGAGAACCCGACGAGGGTGGCCTCGCGCAGGTCGAGGTGCACGAGCAGGGCGTGCAGGTCGTCGGCGAAGGTGTCGTAGTCGTAGCCGTCCCAGGGCTGGGAGGACTGGCCGAAGCCACGACGGTCGTAGGTCACGACCCGGTGACCGGCGTCGACCAGCGCAGGGACCTGCTTCTCCCAGGACCTCCCCGACAGCGGCCAGCCGTGGATCAGCACGACGGGGGCGCCAGAACCCTGGTCGGTGTAGTGCAGCTCGACCGGGCTGCCGTTCTCGGTACCGATGCTGAGCTGGGGCATGGGGTGCTCCTCCGGGAAGATCGGTTGCGTCCTCCCGATTCGCGTACCCGCCCCGCCGCGGGCCTACCCGTCGACGGCCGTGCCCTGCCCGAGCATCCGCTCCAGCACGGCGCGGACGGTCGCGTCCTCCACGGTGTAGTACACGTAGGTCCCCTCGCGCCGGTTCTCGACCAGGCCCGACAGCCGCAGCTTGGACAGGTGCTGGCTCACCGCCGTGGGGGCGGCGCCGACCAGGTCGGCGAGGCAGGCCACCGAGGACTCGCCCTGCAGCAGCGCCCAGAGGATCTTGACCCGGGTCGGGTCGGAGAGCATGCGCATCGCGTCCGCCACCCGGCGGACCTCGTCCTCGGGCGGCATCGCGAAGCCGTGGATGGACTCGTGCACGACGCCGAGGATACCTGCGTGACTGCGCGGATGGTCCACCGTCTCACCATCTGGATGGCTGGCTGCGTATCTTCGTGCATGCGCAGGTACGGTTCCACGCATGCGATCCGCTCTGACCCTGCCCGAGGTCCGCTGGGCCGGGGCCTCCCTGCTGGCCTTCCTGGCCGCGCTCGGGGCCGACCTGCTCGGCGCGCCGTCCGCGGTGGTCGTCGGCCTGTACCTGGCCTGCTACGTCCTCGGCGGCTGGGAGCCCGCGCTCGAGGGCCTGCGCGCGCTCGGGGAGAAGCGGCTCGACGTCGACCTGCTGATGATCGTCGCCGCGGTCGCGGCCGCCGCGATCGGACAGTGGTTCGACGGCGGCCTGCTCGTCGTCATCTTCGCGACGTCCGGCGCGCTGGAGTCGGTCATGACCGCCCGCACCCGGGCCGGCATCCACGCGCTGCTCGACCTCGCCCCGGAGACGGCCACCGTCGCCGACGACGACGGCACCGAGCGCACCCTCCCGGCGGCCGGGCTCGTCGCGGGGCAGGTCGTGGTCGTCCGGCCGGGGGAGCGGGTCCCCGGCGACGGCACCGTGCTCGACGGGGTGTCGGAGGTCGACACCTCCGCGCTGACCGGGGAGCCGGTCCCGGCCCGCACCGGCCCCGGCGACGCGGTGCTCGCGGGCACCGTGAACGGCACCGGCGTGCTGCGGGTCCGGGTCTCGCGGGACGCGGCGGACACCGTCGTCGCGGGGGTCGCGGCGCAGGTCGAGCGGGCCGCGGAGACCAAGGCGGGCCGCCAGCTGTTCATCGAGCGCGTCGAGCAGCGCTACTCGGTGCTGGTCGTCGCGGGGACGGTGCTGCTGCTCACCGTGCCGCTGCTGCTCGGCGCCCCGTTCCAGGAGACGCTGCTGCGCGCGATCGTCTTCATGATCGTGGCCTCGCCGTGCGCGATCGTGCTCGCGACGATGCCGCCGCTGCTCGCCGCGGTCGCGGTGTCCGGCCGGCGCGGGACGCTGGTCAAGGACGTCACCGTGCTGGAGGCGCTCGCCGAGGTCGACACCGTGGTGCTCGACAAGACCGGCACGCTGACCTCCGGCCGCCCGCAGGTGGTGTCGGTGACCCCGCTCGGGTCCCGGCGCGCCGACGAGCTGCTCGCCCTGGCCGGGGCCGCCGAGGCCGGCAGCGAGCACGTGCTGGGCCGGGCGGTGCGCGCGCACGCCCTGGAGCGCGGCCTGCACCTGCCCCACGCCGAGGGGTTCACCGCGGTCCCGGGCGAGGGTGTGCGGGCGGTCGTCGGCGGGCGGAGCGTCGCCGTCGGGCGCCCGGAGCTCGCCGGTGACGTGGAGGTCCCCGGGGTCGCCGCGCTGCAGGAGGCGGGGCGGACCGCCGTCGTCGTGCTGGTGGACGGCGAGCCCGCCGGGGTGGTCGGGCTGTCCGACGAGCCGCGTCCGGGTGCCGCGACCGCGCTGGCCGCGCTGCGCCGCGAGGTCGGCGGCGACCCGCAGGTCCTCACCGGCGACGCCGAGCGCCCGGCCCGGGTGCTCGCCGAGCGGCTCGGCCTGACCCGGGTGCGGGCCGGGCTGCTGCCCGACGGCAAGGTCGAGGTCGTCCGCGCCGAGCAGGCCCGGGGCCGCCGGGTGCTCGCCGCGGGCGACGGCATCAACGACGCGCCGCTGCTCGCGTCGGCCGACGTCGGCCTCGTGGTCTCCGAGGGGGCGGGGGCGCTGTCCCTGGAGGCCGCCGACGGCGTGCTCACCCGTGACCCGCTCGGCTCGCTGGCCCCGCTGGTCGTGCTGGCCCGGCGGGCTCGGCGGATCGCGCGGGCGAACCTGGCCTTCGCCGCCACGGTGATCGTGGTCCTGGTCGGGTGGGACCTGTTCGGAACGTTGCCGCTGGTCGTCGGCGTCGCCGGGCACGAGCTGTCCACGGTGCTCGTGTGCCTGAACGGGCTGCGGCTGCTCGTCGTCGCGCGCCGGGAGGACCGGCTGGCCAGGGCCGCCGTCGCGCCGGTCGCCGTGGATCCCGAACGGGAGCGCGTCGGGGCCTGACGGGTGCTCCGGCCGGTCCTGCTCAGGCCGGGGCGACCGCCAGCGCGGCCAGCGCCATCCGGCGCAGCACCGCGGCCCGGGCGTCCGCCCCGCGCGGGGACGGCTGCTCGGCCCGCGGTGCGTACGGCGTGGAGTTGAGCAGGCCGAACACCCCGTGGGCGACGGTGCGGGCCTCGGCCGGGGCGACGTCGGGGTGCGCCCGGCGCAGCGTGTCCACCCACAGCTCGACGTAGGTGCGCTGCAGCCGCCGCACGGTGCGGCGCGGCTCCTCGGGCAGGTTCGCCAGGTCCCGGTCCTGCACGACGATCAGCTCCGGCTCGCGGGTCGCGAACGCGACGTGGAAGTCGACGAGGTCGGCCAGCGCGGCACCGGGGTCGTCGTGGTGCACGCGGGCGCGGCCGCCGTCGAGCAGGCGCTCGGAGATGTCGATGAGCAGCTCGGCGAGCAGCGCCTCCTTGCCGGGGAAGTGCCGGTAGAGGGCGGGGCCGCTGACGCCGACCGCGGCGCCCAGGTCGGCGATGCTCACCCCGTGGAAGCCGTGCCGGGCGAACAGCCGGGCCGCCTCGGTGAGGATCTGCTCGCGCCGCGACGGAGCCTCCGTGCGCGCGCCCGCGCCGTCCGCGGGGGAGGGTCCTGCTGCGACCATCGGACGATCGTAGCGTCGTCGGTTAACGGTTGTTAACGCCCCGTGCGGTCCGTCTCAGGCTCCGCACAGGTCGGCGGCGATACCCTCGTGAGCGTGATGAGGACCCTGCGCCGGATGCGCGAGCGTCTCGGCGTGCGCGCCGCGTCCGCCCTCGCGGCGGCGACGGCGGTCGCGATGGTGCTCGTCGTCGCCGGTGTGTCGCTGGTGCTGATCCTGGAGAGTCAGCTCAAGCGCAACACCGAGCAGGCGCTGCTGGCCAACGCCCAGCAGGTCGCCGAGCGGATCCAGGCCAACTTCGCCGAGCGGCGTCCGGGGGACCCGGCCAAGGAGAACGCGGTGATCACCACCGCGCGGCGGACCGACCTCGTGCAGGTCGTCACCGCGTGGAGCGACCGCACCGGGGCGCCCGACGAGCGGGTCGGGTCGAACGGCGAGGGGCGCGACATCGAGGTGTTCGCCTCCTCCCCGCCGCTGGACGGGCAGCCGAAGCTCGTGGACTGGGTCCTCGCCCCGCACGAGTCGCGCGCCCAGATGGACGTGCCGGTCACCTTCCACGACGTCGCCGGCCCCGAGTCGGGATCCGGCTCCGACGACGGTGCGGGCCCGCTCGAGACCGAGAACATGATGGTCGTCGGGCTCGGAGTGCGGGCCTTCGACCGGCCGATCACGATCTACTCCGCCCAGCCGACCGACCAGATGCACAACGCCGTCAACCTCGTGACCTGGCTCGTCGCGGGCGGGGTCCCGCTGCTGGTGCTGGTCGCGGGCGGCTTCACCTACCTGTTCGCCGGCCGCGCGCTGCGCCCGGTGGAGGACATGCGGTCCCGGGTCGCCGGGATGGGCGACAAGGACCTCTCCCAGCGTGTCGACGAGCCGGTCGCCCGCGACGAGGTCGGCCGTCTCGCCCGCACCATGAACCAGATGCTCGGGCGGATCGAGTCCTCCCAGGCGACCCAGCGCCGCTTCGTCGCCGACGCCAGCCACGAGCTGCGCAGCCCGCTCGCGACCGTGTCGACCGGTCTGGAGCTGCTCGGCTCGGGCATGCCGGAGGCGTCCGCGGACCGGGCCACCGTCGACGTCCTGCGCGGGGAGGCCTCGCGGCTGACCGGCCTGGTCGAGAACCTGCTGTTCCTCGCCCGTGCCGACGAGCGCGGCATCGCGCCGCGCCGCGAGGAGGTCGACCTCGACGAGATCGCCGACGCCGAGCGGGAGCGTCCGTCGGCCGAGACCGCCGTCGCGGTCCGGGTGACGAGCGAGCCCGTCCGGGTGGTCGGCGACCGCGGCCAGCTGGTGCGGGTGCTGCGCAACCTGGTCGACAACGCCAAGCGGCACGCGTCGTCGACGGTCGCGGTGTCGGTCCGGGCCGAGGGCGACCTCGCGGTGATCGAGGTCGACGACGACGGCAACGGCGTCCCCGAGGCCGACCGCGCCCGGGTCTTCGAGCGCTTCGTGCGGCTCGACGAGGCCCGTTCCCGCGGGGACGGCGGCTCCGGGCTCGGCCTGGCGATCGTCGCCGAGCTGGTCGCGGCGCACGGCGGGACCGTGGAGGCGGCCTCGTCGCCCGCGCTGGGCGGGGCCCGGTTCCGGGTCACCGTGCCCGCCGTGACGGCACCGCTGCCCGAGGAGGAGGCCTCCGGACCGGTGGACGCCGACCACGCCGGGGCCGGGCTCGACGGCGAGCCGGCCGCGGAGCTGTGCGACGACCGGCCCTCCGGTCCGATCCCGCGGGTGACCACGCGGTCGCCGTGGGCACGGGCCGAGGAGCCCGCCGACTTCGGCCCGGACGCGTGGCTGGGGCAGGGCGGCGCCGACCACGGGACACCGGAGCACGGCACGGCGCGGAACGGCACGGCGCGGAACGGCACGGCGCAGAACGGCACGGCGCAGAACGGCACGGCGCAGAACGGCACGGCGCAGAACGGCACGGCGCAGAACGGCACGGCGCAGCCCGACCCGGCGCGGAACGGTGCGGCGCGGAACGGTGCGGCGCGGAACGGTGCGGCGCAGGGCGGCGCGGCGCAGGGCGGCGCGGCGTCGGGCGGCACCGCTCCGGTCCGCCCGGTCATGGGCTCCGCGGTCGCTCCCGAGGGCCCCGTGGGGGCGGGCGCGTCGGCGCGCGGGACCGCCGCTGCGGATGGCATGATGCGCACGCCCGGTGACCCGGCCGTCACCCACGGCTCGGGCACGGACGGTCGGACCCCGGACAGCGGTCCGGTGACGACCCCGCCCGACCCGGAGGACGACGTGTCCGCACCACCCGCCCACAGTCGTCTCGACCCGCCGACCGGCCCGCTGCCGATCCGGCCGAACACCGTCGGCAGTCCGTTCGACGAGAACGCCACCCGGCCGTTGCCGGTCGTCACGCCGCGTGGGCAGCGGGGCCGTGGCGGCACCGCCGTCGCCAGCCGGGAGACGGCCCGTGACACCCGGGACACCGGGCGCGAGCCCGCCCGGGCCGAGCGGGAGCCGGTCGGGACGCCGTCGCCGCGGCGGCCGTTCGACCGTCGTCGCTGAGCGGGTCCCCGCAGGTCAGCGGGGCGGCGCGGGCGCGGGCTCGGACATCCGGTAGCCGACGCCGCGCAGCGTCTCGATGCTGTGCGTCCCGAACGGTGCGTCGATCTTGCGGCGCAGGTAGCCGACGTAGACCTCGACGACGTTGACCTCGCCGTCGTAGTGGGCGTCCCAGACCGAGCGCAGGATGTCGGTCTTGGTCACGACCTGCCCGGTGTTCTGCATCAGGTGCTCGAGCACGCCGAACTCGCGCGGGGTCAGCGGGATCTCGGTCTCGCCGCGGTGCACCCGGTGCGTGCCCGGGTCCAGTCTGAGGTCCCCGACCCGCAGCACGGTCGGTGCGGCCTCCCCGGCCCGGCGCAGCAGCGCGCGCAGCCGCGCCTGCAGCACGACGAACGAGAACGGCTTGGTCAGGTAGTCGTCCGCGCCGAGGTCGAAGGCGTCGGCCTCGTCGTACTCGCCGTCCTTGGCGGTCAGCATGAGCACCGGCGTCCACACGCCGCGGTCGCGCAGGTGCTGCAGGATCCGGTAGCCCGACAGGCCCGGCAGCATGATGTCGAGGATGACCACGTCGTGCCGGCCGGTCAGCGCGAGCTGCAGCCCGGTGGGGCCGTCGTGCGCGACCTCCACCTCGTGCCCCTCCCCGGCGAGGCCGCGGCGGACCAGCTCGGCGAGCGGCTTCTCGTCCTCGACCAGTAGCAGGCGCACGCACCCAGCCTAGTCCGCGGGACGCCCGCTCTGGACGCCACGTGTTAACAACCGCTAACCTGTTAACGGTCATTAACAGAAAGCGTTCCCCGGGAGGTCCGATGACGGCACCGCAGGCCCCACCCGCGCCGGCCCCGGAGGCCCCGCGGCTCGGCACGGCGGTGGATCCGGCCGACCCGCGCGCCGCGGAGAACGACGCCGCGCACCGCGCCCTGGTCGCCGACCTGCGCGACCGGCTGGAGCGGACCCGGCTCGGCGGGCCGGAGCGCTCGCGGGCCCGGCACGTCGAGCGTGGGAAGCTGCTGCCGCGTGACCGGGTGGACGCGCTGGTCGACCCGTCGTCGCCGTTCCTGGAGCTGTCCCCGCTGGCCGCGAACGGCATGTACGACGACCAGGCCCCCGGCGCCGGGATGATCACCGGGGTCGGGCGGGTCGCCGGCCGGGAGGTCGTGGTCGTCGCCAACGACGCGACCGTCAAGGGCGGCACCTACTACCCGATGACGGTCAAGAAGCACCTGCGCGCGCAGGAGGTGGCGCTGCACAACCGGCTGCCCTGCGTGTACCTGGTGGACTCCGGGGGCGCGTACCTGCCCGAGCAGGACGACGTGTTCCCCGACCGCGAGCACTTCGGCCGGATCTTCTACAACCAGGCGCAGATGTCCGGGCAGGGCATCCCGCAGATCGCCGCCGTCCTCGGCTCCTGCACCGCGGGTGGCGCCTACGTCCCCGCGATGAGCGACGAGGCCGTCATCGTCCGCAACCAGGGCACGATCTTCCTGGGTGGCCCGCCGCTGGTGAAGGCCGCGACCGGCGAGGTCGTCACCGCCGAGGAGCTGGGCGGCGGGGACCTGCACGCGAAGGTCTCCGGCGTCACCGACCACCTCGCCGTCGACGACGCCGATGCGCTCGCCCGGGTCCGCGCGATCGTCGCGACGCTCGGCCCGCGCGCCCCGCGGCCGTGGGAGGTGCGCCCCACCGAGGAGCCCGCCGTCGACCCCGCCGGGCTCTACGCCGCGGTGCCCACCGACACCCGCACCCCCTACGACGTGCGCGAGGTCATCGCCCGCGTCGTCGACGGCTCGCGGTTCGCCGAGTTCAAGTCCGAGTACGGCACCACCCTGGTCACCGGGTTCGCCCGGATCCACGGCCACCCGGTCGGGATCGTCGCCAACAACGGGATCCTGTTCTCCGAGTCCGCGACCAAGGGCGCGCACTTCGTCGAGCTGTGCGACCAGCGCGGCATCCCGCTGGTGTTCCTGCAGAACATCTCCGGCTTCATGGTCGGCCGCGAGTACGAGGCGGGCGGCATCGCCCGCAACGGCGCGAAGATGGTCACCGCCGTCGCCTCCACCCGGGTGCCGAAGCTGACCGTCGTCATCGGCGGGTCCTTCGGCGCCGGCAACTACGCGATGTGCGGGCGGGCGTACTCGCCGCGGTTCCTGTTCATGTGGCCCAACGCCCGCATCTCGGTCATGGGCGGCGAGCAGGCCGCCACCGTGCTCGGCACCGTCGGCAACGCCGACCCGGACGCGATCCGCGCCCAGTACGAGGAGCAGGGACATCCCCTCTACTCCACCGCCCGGCTGTGGGACGACGGCGTCATCGACCCCGCCGACACCCGCACCGTCCTCGGGCTGTCCCTGTCCGTCGCCGCCAACGCGCCCCTGGCCGACCCGGCCTTCGGCGTCTTCCGGATGTGAGGCCCCCCATGGGATCGGCACTGTTCGACACCGTCCTGGTCGCGAACCGCGGCGAGATCGCGGTCCGCGTCATCCGTACCCTGCGCTCGCTGGGCGTCCGGTCGGTCGCCGTGTACTCCGATGCCGACGCCGCGGCCCCGCACGTCCGCGCCGCCGACGAGGCCGTCCGGATCGGCCCGGCCGCCGCCGGCGAGTCCTACCTGTCGGTGGAGAACGTGATCGCCGCCGCCCGGGCGACCGGTGCGCAGGCGATCCACCCCGGCTACGGCTTCCTGTCCGAGAACACCGCGTTCGCCGCCGCCTGCGAACAGGCGGGCATCGCCTTCGTCGGGCCGCCGTCGTCGGCGATCGAGGCGATGGGCGACAAGATCCGGGCCAAGCAGACCGTCGCCAAGGCCGGGGTGCCGGTCGTGCCCGGCTCCGACGGCTCCGGCCTCACCGACGACGACCTGACCGCCGTCGTCGCCGACATCGGGTACCCGGTGCTGCTCAAGCCGTCCGCCGGCGGCGGGGGCAAGGGCATGCGCGAGGTGCACTCCCCGGAGCAGCTGGCCGACGCGATCGCCGGTGCGCGCCGCGAGGCCCGCGGCTCCTTCGGCGACGACACCCTGCTCGTCGAGCGGCTGGTCACCACGCCGCGGCACATCGAGATCCAGGTGATGGCCGACGCGCACGGCGCCGTCGTGCACCTCGGCGAGCGCGAGTGCTCGCTGCAGCGCCGCCACCAGAAGATCATCGAGGAGGCGCCGTCGGCTCTGCTCACCCCCGCGCAGCGCGACGAGATGGGCCGCGCCGCCTGCGAGGCCGCCCGCAGCGTCGGCTACACCGGCGCCGGGACCGTCGAGTTCATCGTGAGTTCGGACCGTCCCGACGAGTTCTTCTTCCTCGAGATGAACACCCGCCTGCAGGTCGAGCACCCGGTCACCGAGGAGGTCACCGGCCTGGACCTGGTCGAGCTGCAGCTGCGCGTCGCCGCGGGGGAGCCGCTGCCGATCACCCAGGACGACGTGGTGCTCACCGGGCACGCGATGGAGGCCCGGGTGTACGCCGAGGCCACCGCCGTGTCCGGCGACGCGCTCACCTTCCTCCCCTCCGGCGGGCCGGTGCTGGACTGGACGCCGCCGCCCGGGGTGCGGGTCGACGCCGGGATCGAGACCGGCACCGTCGTCGGGTCCGACTACGACCCGATGCTGGCCAAGGTCATCGCTTACGGCGCCACCCGCGACGAGGCGCTGCGCCGGCTCGACGCCGCGCTGCGCGACACGGTGCTGCTCGGGCTCGACTCCAATATCGGGTTCCTGCGGGCCCTGCTCGCCGACGACGACGTCCGCGCCGGTGACCTCGACACCGGGCTGATCGCCCGGCGCGGCGCCGCACTCGTCGACGACACGGTGCCCGCCGACGTCCTCGGTGCGGTCGCGGGTCTCGGGCTGCTGCGCCGGGAGCCGGCCGGGCCCGTGGTGGACCCGTTCGACGTCCCCGGTGGCTGGCGGGTCGGGGAGCCCGCCTGGACGGTGAGCCGCCTGGTCACCGGGGGTGCCGACGGTGCCGTCGAGGTGCGGGCCCGCGGCCGGGCGGCCGGGTTCGACCTGGCGCTGCCCGCCGCCGATGGAGCCGCGGACGGGGACGCGGGGGACACCGCCGTCCCGGCGTCGGCGACACCCGCCGCGGCCGCCGCCCGGTGCCGCACCGCCGCCGTCGCACCGGGGGTCGTGGAGCACACCCAGGACGGCCGCACCCGCCGGTTCGCCGTCGCCGAGGGTGCCGACGGGGTCGTCTGGATCGGCCGCGACGGGCACGCCTGGGGCGTGCGCGAGCAGGCGCCGACGGAGGCCGCCGCGGCCGCCGGCGGTGCGGGCGGGCCGGTCGTCTCGCCGATGCCGGGGACGGTGACCGTCGTCGAGGTCGCCGATGGGGACGCCGTCGTCGCAGGTCAGAAGTTGGTCGTCGTCGAGGCCATGAAGATGGAACACGTGCTCACCGCCCCCGTCGACGGGACGGTGCGCGAGCTGAGGGCCCGGGCCGGAGCCACCGTCGCGAAGGACGCGGTGCTGCTCGTGGTCGAGCCCGCCACCCAGGAGGAGCAGGCATGACCACCGCCCAGGACACCACCACCGCCGAGGAGTACGAGGCGCTGCGCGCCTCGGTCGAGGAGTTCGCCCGCAAGGAGGTCGCGCCCGTCATCGGCGACCTCTACATCCGCGAGGAGTTCCCCTACGACATCACCGCCAAGATGGGCGAGATGGGCCTGTTCGGCCTGCCCGTCCCCGAGTCCTACGGCGGCATGGGCGGCGACTACCACGCCCTCTGCCTGGCCCTGGAGGAGCTGGCCAGGGTCGACTCCTCGGTCGCGATCACCGTGGAGGCCGGCGTCGGGCTCGGTGCCATGCCGATCCTGCGCTTCGGCACCGACGAGCAGAAGGCGCGCTGGCTGCCCGACCTGGCCGCGGGCCGCACCCTCGGCGCGTTCGGCCTCACCGAGCCGGGCGGCGGCTCCGACGCCGGCGCCACCCGCACCACGGCCCGGCTCGACGGCGACGAGTGGGTGATCAACGGGTCGAAGTGCTTCATCACCAACTCCGGCACCGACATCACCTCGGTCGTCACCGTCACCGCCGTCACCGGCGAGAAGCCCGACGGCCGCAAGGAGATCTCGGCGATCCTCGTCCCGGCGGGCACGCCCGGGTTCACGGTGAGCGAGAAGTACTCCAAGGTCGGCTGGAACTGCTCCGACACCCGCGAGCTCTTCTTCGACGACGTCCGCGTCCCCGAGGCGAACCTGCTCGGCGAGCGCGGCCGCGGCTACGCCCAGTTCCTGTCCATCCTCGACGAGGGCCGGGTCGCGATCGCGGCGCTGGCGACCGGGCTGGCCCAGGGCTGCGTCGACGAGTCCGTCCGCTACGCCGGTGAACGCGAGGCGTTCGGGAACACCATCGGCTCCTACCAGGCGATCCAGTTCAAGATCGCCGACATGGAGGCCCGCGCGCACACCGCCCGGCTGGCCTGGCAGCACGCCGCGCGGCTGCTCGTCGCGGGGGAGCCGTTCAAGAAGGAGGCGGCGATCGCCAAGCTCGTCTCGTCGAACGCCGCGATGGACAACGCGCGCGACGCCACCCAGATCTTCGGCGGCTACGGCTTCATGAACGAGTACCCGGTCGGGCGGTTCTACCGCGACGCGAAGATCCTCGAGGTCGGCGAGGGCACCTCCGAGGTGCAGAAGATGCTGATCGCGCGGCACCTGGGCCTGTAGCGACGATCCGTTCGGTCACCGAACGACATTCCCGTCACGCGCGTGACGACCGTGATGCGGTGCCGCGCGCGTGACGGGGGTAGACCGGTGTCATGAGCAACGAGGTCAACCACCAGGTACGGCTCGCCGCACGCCCGCAGGGCACCCCCGGCCCGGAGGTGTGGGAGCACACCACCGAGCCGGTGCCCGAGCCCGGCGAGGGCCGCATCGTCGTCCGGATCAGCCACATCTCGCTGGACCCGGCGATGCGCGGCTGGATGAACGAGGGGCGTTCGTACGCGCCCCCGGTCGGGATCGGCGAGGTGATGCGCGCGCTCGGCCTCGGTGAGGTCGTCGCGTCGAAGAACGCCGACTTCGCCGTCGGCGACACCGTCACCGGTGTGCTCGGCGTGCAGGAGTACGTGGAGAGCGACGGCCGCGGCCTGCAGAAGGTCTCCCCGACCGCGGACGTGCCGCCGGAGCGCTACCTCGCGCTGCTCGGCATGACCGGCATGACCGCCTACTTCGGGCTGTTCGACGTCGGCGCCCTCAAGGAGGGGGAGACGGTCGTCGTCTCCGGTGCGGCCGGCGCCGTCGGGTCGGTGGTCGGGCAGCTCGCGAAGGTCAAGGGCGCCCGGGTCATCGGCATCGCGGGCGGCCCCGAGAAGTGCGCGTGGATCACTGACGACCTCGGGTTCGACGCCGCGATCGACTACCGCTCCGACAACGTGTCGCAGCGACTCAAGGAGCTCGCCCCCGAGGGCGTCGACGTCTACTTCGACAACGTCGGCGGGGACATCCTCGACGCCGTGCTCGGCAGGCTCGCGATGCACGCCCGCGTCGTCATCTGCGGCGCGATCAGCCAGTACAACGCCGAGGGCGGCATGACCGGCCCGAAGAACTACATGAACCTGCTGGTCAACCGGGCCCGCATGGAGGGCTTCCTGGTCGGGGACTACATCCCCCGCTGGGGCGAGGCCGGCACCGAGCTCGCCGGCTGGCTCGCCGACGGGCGCCTGCACAGCCGTGAGGACGTCGTCGACGGCGCCGTGTCCGACTTCCCGGAGGTGTTCCTCAAGCTGTTCCGCGGCGAGAACACCGGCAAGCTCGTGCTCCGGCTGAACCGGGCCTGATCCCGACCGGCACCATGGCGGGGTGCGCCTCGCCATGGCCCGGACCGCCGTCGTCGTCTCGGGGGCGGCGATCCTCGTCGTCGAGACCCTCGCGACCCGGCTCGTCGCGCCCTACGTCGGACTGACGCTCGAGTCGACCACCGCCGTGATCGGGGTGGCCCTCGCGGGGATCGCGGCGGGCGCCTCGCTGGGCGGGCGGTGGGCCGACGAGCGCGACCCGGTCGCCGTCGCCGCGCTGATGATGGTCGTCGGCGGGCTCGGCACCCTCGCCGTACGGCCGGTGGTCCGGCTGCTCGGGCCGCTGCTCGGCGCGGGGCCCTACGCCGCCGTGGTGCTCGTCGCCGCGTCCACCCTGGTCTCGGTGACGGCGCTGGCCGCGGTCACCCCGGCCGTCACCAAGGCCCGGCTGACCGGGCTGGACCGTTCCGGCGAGGTCGTCGGCGGGCTGTCCGCGGCGGGCACCCTCGGGTCGCTCGCCGGGACCTTCCTCACCGGGTTCGTGCTCGTCGCGCTGCTGCCGGTGAGCGCGATCCTGCTGGTCACCGCGGCCGCCTGCCTCGTGCTCGGGCTCGTCCTGGCACCCCGGCGGCGGCGCTCGGACATCGCGAAGGGCGGTGCCGCGGCGCTGCTGCTGGCCGTCGCGCTCGTCGCGCTGCCGGGGCGCTGCGACGCCGACACCACCTACTACTGCGCCGCCGTCCGGACCGACCCCGCGGACCCGGCCGGTCGCTATCTGGTGCTCGACGACCTGCGCCACTCCTACGTCCGCCTCGGCGACCCCGCGCACCTGGAGTTCGCCTACACCAAGCGGTTCGCCGCGGCCGTCGACACCGCGTTCCCGCAGGGGCGCCCGGTCGACGCGGTGCACATCGGCGGCGGCGCGCTGACCATGCCGCGCTGGCTCGCCGCGACCCGCCCCGGCAGCACCTCGACCGTGCTGGAGCTGGACCAGGGCGTGATCGACCTCGGCGTCCGCTCCCTGGACGCGGGCGGGATCCCCGGCACCACCGTGCGCACCGGCGACGCCCGGGTGAACCTCGCCGCGCTGCCCGACGACTCCGCCGACCTCGTCGTCGGCGACGCCTTCGGCGCCCGCTCGGTGCCCTGGCACCTGTCCACCGCGGAGTTCCTCGACGAGGTGCAGCGGGTGCTGCGCCCGGGCGGGCTCTACGTCCTCAACGTGATCGACCGGTACCCGCTCGACCTGGTCAAGGCCGCCACCGCGACCGTCGAGTCGCAGTTCGCGACGACGATGCTCCTCGCCCTCCCCGACGAGTTCGCCCCCGGTGGCGGCGGGAACGTCGTGGTCGTCGCCTCGGACCGGCCGCTCGACCCGGCCGCCCTCGGCGCCGCCGTCGCCCGCTCCGAACCGGCCGGCACGGTCCTCGCCCCGGACCGCACCGCCGCGTTCACCGCGGGGACGCCGGTCCTGACCGACGACCGCGCCCCGGTGGACCAGCTGATCACCACCGGGCTGACGGGGTAGGGCGCCGCCCCCTCCGCGCCCCGGGGTGCTGTGCCCGGCCCGCCCGCCCCGCCCCGCCCCGCTCGGCTCGCCCTGCCCGGCTCGCCCTGCCCGGCTCGCCCTGCCCGGCTCGCCCCGCCGCGCTCGGCCTGACCTGCTCGGCCCGCCCTCGCCTTGCTCGCCCCGTCCCGCGCGGACCGCCCCCGCCCTGCTCGGCCCGCCGTGCCGCACTCCCGTTGCGGCCGGCCGGGCGCCCGCCACACCGCGCCCGCCACACGGCGCCGGTGATCCGAGCACGGACGATCCGTCGGCCTGCTGGGCCGTTCGTCGAGATGCAGCTCGGGGCGGTCCACGGACCGCCTGACGACCCTCAGTCGCATCTCGGTGGAATCAAGCCGGGCTCGGACGATTCGGTCCGTCGCTGAGCAGCCCCGGGTGAGACGGGGCCCATCGAGAGACTGGGCCCATCGAGAGACGAGGCCCATCGGGAGGCGGGGTCCATCGGAGACGCGCCCCACCGGGAGGCGAGGCCCGGCCGCGCGCGGTCCGGATCACGCTAGGGTCGGCGACGGGGTCCGGTGGGCCCCGTCGGACGATCGAGGGGGAGACGGGCGTGGCGACCTGGGAGGACCTGAAGGCCTACGTCGTGGTCCGGTACGAGATCGTCCGCCAGGGTGCGGACGAGCTGCGGTTCCGGCTGCCGACGACCGAGGACCGGGACCAGCTCGTCGTCGTGAAGCGGGTGCGGGAGGGCGCGGGCCGCCCCGGCGTCGAGGTCACCGACGCGGCGGCCGCGGTCGCCGACCCGGACCAGGAGTGGGTGCAGATCGAGTCCCCGGTCGCACGGCTCGGCGAGGTCGACCTCGGCCGCGCCCTGGAGCTCGCGGGGCCGTCGGTGGTCGGTGGGCTGGCCGCGGAGGAGGGCGTCGTGGTGTTCCGGCACTCGATCCCGCTCGGCCCGGCCGCGCTGGACGGGTTCGAGTTCCCGTTCCGCCAGGTCGTCCACCTCGCCGACGAGCTGGAGCACGCGCTCACCGGGCGCGACGACAACTGAGGCCGGGCCGTGCGGCCGCCGTCACACTTGACCTGAAGTCCGGTTCAGCTATCAGGCTGCGGGCATGGCCGACTACACGCTTCCGGACCTGCCCTACGACTACTCCGCGCTCGCCCCGCACATCGCGCCCGAGATCATGGAGCTGCACCACTCCAAGCACCACAACACCTACGTCCGGGGCCTCAACACCACCCTCGACAAGCTCGCCGACGCCCGCGACAAGGACGACTTCGGCGCCGTCGTCGGACTCGAGAAGACCCTCGCGTTCAACCTCGGCGGCCACGTCAACCACTCCGCCTTCTGGAACAACCTCTCCCCCGACGGCGGCGACAAGCCCACCGGCGATCTCGCCACCGCCATCGACGCCGACTTCGGCTCCTTCGACGGCTTCCAGGCCCACTTCACCGCCGCCGCCACCACCATCCAGGGCTCCGGCTGGGCCGTCCTCGGCCACGACCAGCTCGGCGGACGCCTGCTCATCCACCAGCTCTACGACCAGCAGTCCCAGCTCCCCGCAGGCCAGACCCCCATCGTCCTGCTCGACATGTGGGAGCACGCCTTCTACCTGCAGTACCGCAACGTCAAGCCCGACTACGTCGCGGCCTGGTGGAACGTCGTCAACTGGGCCGACGCCGCCGAGCGGTTCGCCCGGGCGCGGGCGTGACGGTCGCCGATCCGGCCGGGGGCCTGCGGACGGCGTTCCGCGGGCACCCCGCCGGGGTCGCCGTGCTCACCGCGACCGGGCTCGACGGGCCGGTCGGGATGACGGCGTCGTCGGTCGCCTCGGTCGGGGTGGACCCGCCCGCGGTGTCGTTCTCGACCGCCCGTGACTCGCGGCTGGCCGGTGCGCTCGCCGGGGGCGGGACGGTCGTCGTGCACCTGCTCGACGACACCGACACCGGCCTCGCGGCGGCGTTCGCGGTCCCGGGCGCGGAACGGTTCGGGGCGGGCGTCCGGTGGATGGCCCTGCCGACCGGGGAGCCGTGGCTGGTCGACGTGGGCACCGCGCT
Source organism: Pseudonocardia sp. TMWB2A (assembly GCF_017312135.1). NCBI lineage: Bacteria > Bacillati > Actinomycetota > Actinomycetes > Pseudonocardiales > Pseudonocardiaceae > Pseudonocardia > Pseudonocardia sp. TMWB2A. The sequence goes on along the minus strand of NZ_QKQY01000002.1, from coordinate 2,131,597 downwards.
GCGCTGCCGGGTCCTGTCGGTCACCGAGGTCGGGGCGTCGCTGCTGGTCGCGGCCGAGGTCGTCGAGCTGCTCGGGCTGCGCCGTCGCGGCCGGCCCCTGGTGTGGGTCGGACGGGCCTACCGCGGCGTCACCGTCGAGGACGCGGACGCGGTCACAGCGGCTGCGGATGCACGTCCAGCGCCTGGTCGATCACCGTGCGCAGGCGGTTGAGCAGCTCGTCGGCCTCGCTCCAGGTGACCGCGCCGGTCGCGACGCCGTGGCGCAGCTCCTCGGCGATGGTGCGGGCGAATCCGGTGGACCAGGTGTGACGGGGGTCGATGCTCCGCATGGACGAATTTTGCCCTACGCGACCTGCGGTGTTCACCCCGGGTGCTCGTTTCGTTCACAGCGCGTGTGCGACAGGGTGGGCGAAATCGGTGACGTCTGTCGATGCACACCGCAACGACGCGGGGCGGTCCGCGGGCCGGCCGGTGACGCAGCGGCGACGACGATGGTCCGATCGGCGGGACCCGGCGCACCCGCGGGTGGTCCCGCGGCGTCGTCCCCGGGGGTCGGATCGACGATTCGCCCGGTGTGCGTCACGATGATCGCCCGGCCCCCGGGCGAATCGATCCAGACGGAGTGTGCGCGTGACCACCTCGGAGTACAGCAGCATCACGCCCGGGGACCTGGCCATCGACACGCTCGGCCCGGCCCGCATCACCTCGCCGCTGGCGCCGCTGCTCGACGCCCGCCGCACCACCGAGCACTACGTCGACGCCGGTGACCGGGTCCTGCTCGACGACACCGCCGCCGGGATCCGCGCCCGCGGCGTCGAACCGGAGGAGCTGCCGGGCCTGGAGCCGTGCGGGCCGCGCCGGCAGATCTACTTCGACCCGTCGAAGACCCGCGCCGGGATCGTCACCTGCGGCGGGCTGTGCCCGGGGCTCAACGACGTCATCTCCGGCCTGGTCCGCACCCTGACCTACCACTACGGCGTGCGCCGGGTCGTCGGGTTCCGCAACGGCTACCGCGGCTTCGTCTCCTCCTACGGCCACGACGTCGTCGAGCTGAGCCCGGAGTCGGTCCGCGACATCCCGGTCGACGGCGGCACCTTCCTCGGCACCTCGCGCGGCCCGCAGGACCCCGAGGAGATCGTCGACTGCCTCGAGCAGATGCACCTCAACGTCCTGTTCGTGATCGGCGGCGACGGCACCATGCGCGGCGCGATGGAGATCGCCAGGGTGGTGGGGGAGCGGGGGCTGCGGATCGCCGTCGTCGGGATCCCGAAGACGATCGACAACGACATCCCGTTCATCGACCAGTCCTTCGGATTCCAGACGGCGTTCTCCCAGGCCAGCGAGGCCATCCGGTCGGTCACGGTGGAGGCCAAGTCCACCCCCGGCGGGGTCGGCCTGGTCAAGCTGATGGGCCGGCACTCCGGCTTCATCGCCTGCTACGCCTCGCTCGTGCGTTCCGACGCCGACGCCGTCCTGATCCCCGAGGTGCCCTTCGAGCTGGACGGCGAGACCGGTCTGCTGAACCACCTGCGACGACGGGTGTCCCAGCGCGGGCACGCGGTCGTCGTCGTCGCGGAGGGAGCCGGGCAGGAGATGCTGCCGCCGGTCGGGCGCACCGACGCCTCCGGCAACGCGAAGCTCTCCGACGTCGGCCCCTGGCTCAAGGAGCGCATCGCCGACTCCTTCGCCGACGCCGGGATGGAGACCACCGTCCGCTACGTCGACCCGAGCTACATCATCCGCAGCGTCCCCGCGAACCCCTACGACAGCGTGTACACCGTCCGGCTGTCCCAGGCCGCGGTGCACGCCGCCATGTCCGGGCGCACCGCGATGGTGGTCGGACGGGTGCGGCGCCGGTTCGTGCACATCCCGATGAGCCTGGCCGTCAGCCGTCGCAACCAGGTCGACCCGCACGGCGACCTGTGGATGGCGGTGCTGGAGTCGACCGGGCAGCCGTGGCGCTTCGGCGAGGACTCCGGCGCACCGACCCGGGCCCCGCACACCTGACCGGGGTCCTAGTTGAGATGGGCCCGGTGCTTCATCGCCTCGGTGCGCACCTCGTCCAGCACCTCGGCGCCCGAGCGCGATCCGCGCCCCGGACCGTCCACCCAGGACTCCATCAGCCGGGCCGCCTCGTCCCAGCGGGCCTGCGCGGCGAGCACCTCGCCGAGCTCGCGGATGAGCTCCGGGCCCTGGTGGCGCAGGCCCAGCCGCATCCGGAGCACCCACTCCAGGCCGTCGTGGTCGCGGGAGCGGCCGTAGGTCGCCCGCAGGTTCTCCAGCATCCGGGCGAGGATCTGGCGGGTCGAGGTGCGCGGCAGCATGCCCGAGTCGAAGGGCACCTCCGGGCCGGCGCCCGTCGTCGCGCGGAAGAGCTCCTCGCAGCCCGCCGGGTCGAGCCGCCTGCCGCCGTCGAAGGCGTCGACGAGGCGCTGGGTGCCGGGCACCCGCACCAGGAAGTGCCCGGGCATGCCGACGCCCTCCAGCGGTACCCCGGCCCGGCGGCCCACCTCGATCGCGACGACCGACAGGGTGATCGGGATGCCGGTGCGGCGCTCGAGGACGTCGGGCAGGAAGGAGTTGCGCGGGTCGGCGTAGTCGGTGGAGTTGCCGCGGAACCCGGCCTCGGTGAACAGCCGGTGCAGCAGCGACTCGAACCCGGTGACACCGTCGGCGAGCTCGTCGAGCGTCGCGCGGGCCCGTGCGGTGGACACCGCCGCGACCTCCGGGTCCGGGGCGGCGCCGGCGGCGATCGCCAGTGCGGCCTCGTCGAGCGGCGGTTCGGGCCCGGTCACCATCCGCAGGAAGCGGGTCACCGGGTCGGCGCGGTCGTGCCGGGTCACCCCGGGACCGTACCGGGATTCACGGGGGCGACATCGTGACGCGCACGACCGTGCCCGTCACCTGACCGGGATCGTCCTCCGCGGTCCACACCTGCAGCACGTCCGACAGCTCCGAGGCCAGCCACATCCCCCGGCCACGGTTCCCGGCGACCGGCGGTGCGGCGAGCCCGGGGAACGCGAGCCGGCACGTCGCGGCGTCGCTCATCTCCGAGACCAGCCCCGCCTCGGTGCGCCACATCCGCAGGACCGGGTGACCCGACCCGTGCTCGACGCCGTTGCTGATCAGCTCGTTGACCGCCAGCACGAGGTCGGAGATCCGGCTGGGCCCCAGCCCGGACAGCTCGGCCTGCCGCTCGACGACGCGCCGCATCGACCCGAGGTCGTCCAGGGTCACCGGCAGCGTCACAAGCGCAGGCCCCAGCTCGTCCGGCGGGCACTGCGGGTTCTCGGCCAGCAGCTCGTGGTCGTCGCGCCGGCAGCCGCTCGGGACCGGGGCGCCGTCGACGAGGAACTCGTCGTGCAGGGCCCCGGCGTGCGCGCGGTCGGCCTCGACGTCGGGGAAGCAGCACAGCAGCTCGACGGGCAGCGCGCGCAGGGCGTGCGAGAGGGCGAGGTCGAGGCGGGTCCAGTAGGCGGCGTCCGCACCGGGCAGCTCGACCGGCTGGCCGACCGTGCAGACCCCGGACGCGCCGTCGGCCAGCGCCTCGCGCACCGCGCGGCTCCAGCGCCCCGCGACCGTGAACGGCGGGGCCGAGTGCATCCGGTCCGGCGTGCGGAACTCCACCCCGGCGTCGTGGCCGAGGGAGCGGCGCAGCACCGCGGCACACCGCGGGTCGACCACCACGAGCGCACGACGGCCCGCCTCCAGTGCCTCGGTCACCGGTGCGGTGAGGGCGACGGCCTGGTGTTCGGGATCCCGGTACGGCACGGCCCGGTGGACGAGGCCGTCCGGGTCGGGACGCGGGGTGGTGGTGGCGGTCATCGGCGGTCGGGGGCGGTCGGGGTCATGGGGCGTAGGCCTTCCACGTCGAAGCTGTGCCCATCTGCTCAAGGCGGCTCCTGACGGGGTGACCATAACCAAGCCGCACCGGTCGTGTGGTGCGGGGCGTGTGTGTTCGACGACGTCGCACCCCCCGGCGGCCCGCGGTGCGGTAGGGAAAGCTGGAAACGGATCACCCATCACGCACCACGAACGGAGTGACAGATGCGCGTCTTCGACGGAGTGGACGAGCTGCGGGCGGCCAAGGGGACCGAGATCGGGACCTCGCCCTGGCTGACCGTCACGCAGGAGCGGATCGACGGCTTCGCCGACGCCACCGACGACCACCAGTGGATCCACGTCGACGCCGAGCGGGCCGCGTCCGGACCGTTCGGCGCCACCATCGCCCACGGCTTCCTGTCGCTGTCGCTGCTGCCCAAGCTGGTCCAGGCCGTCTACAAGGTGGACGGGGTCAAGATGGGCGTGAACTACGGCCTCAACAAGGTCCGGTTCACCAGCCCGCTGCCGGTGGGCAGCCGGATCCGCGGCCGGGTCGAGCTGACCGACGTCAGCGACGTCCCCGGCGGCGTCCAGCTCACCATCGGCGTGACCGTCGAGGTCGAGGGATCCGAGAAGCCCGCCCTGGTCGCCGAATGGCTGACCCGGCAGTTCGTCTAGGAGGAGAGACCCCATGCGTGATGCGGTGATCTGCGAGCCGCTGCGGACCCCGGTGGGCGGGTTCGGGGGGTCGCTGCGCGACGTCCCGGCCCACACCCTGGCCGCGACGGTGATCCGCGCCCTGATGGAGCGGACCGGGCTGGACCCCGACGTCGTCGAGGACGTCGTGCTGGGCAACTGCTACCCGACGATGGACGCCCCGGCGATCGGCCGGGTCGCCGCGCTCGACGCCGGCCTGCCGGTGACCGCGGGCGGCATCCAGATCGACCGCCGCTGCGGCTCGGGCCTGCAGGCCGTGCTCTACGCGGCCGGCCAGGTCCGGACGGGTGCGGCGGAGGTCGTGCTGGCCGGCGGCGCCGAGTCGATGTCGGGCGCGTCGTTCTACTCCACCGGGATGCGCTGGGGGGTCAAGGGCGGCGGCGTCACGCTGAACGACTCGCTGGCCCGCGGCCGCGTCACCGCCGGCGGGAAGAACTTCCCGGTGCCGGGCGGCATGCTGGAGACCGCGGAGAACCTGCGCCGCGACTACGCGATCCCGCGCGCCGAGCAGGACGAGTACGCCGTCCGCTCGCACCACCGGGCCGCGGCCGCGCAGGAGTCCGGGATGTTCGCCGAGGAGATCGTCCCGGTGACCGTGCCCGGCCGGAAGGGCGACACCGTCGTCGAGCGCGACGAGCACGTCCGCCCCGACTCGACGGTCGAGAAGCTGGCGACGCTGCGCCCGATCCTGGGCAAGGACGACCCGGACGCCACCGTGACCGCCGGCAACGCCTCCGGCCAGAACGACGGCGCCGCGATCTGCGTGGTGACCAGCCCGGAGAAGGCCGCCGAGCTGGGACTGCGCCCGCTGGCGAGGGTCGTGTCCTGGGGCCTGGGCGGGGTCCCGCCCAAGACGATGGGCATCGGCCCGGTCCCGGCGACGGCCAAGGCCCTGGACGTGGCCGGGCTGACCCTGGCCGACATCGACCTGATCGAGCTGAACGAGGCGTTCGCGGCGCAGGTCCTGGCCTGCACGCGGGAGTGGAAGTTCACCGACGCCGACTTCGAGCGCACCAACGTGCACGGGTCGGGGATCTCGATGGGGCACCCGGTCGGCGCCACCGGCGGCCGCATCCTGGCCACCCTCACCCGCGAGATGCAGCGTCGCGACGCCCGCTACGGGCTGGAGACGATGTGCATCGGCGGCGGCCAGGGGCTCGCCGCGGTGTTCGAGAAGGTGTGACCCGTACCCGGGGCGGCCGTGCGCGGCCGCCCCGGCGACCGGTCAGTGCCCGGCGTTCTTCGCGCGCTCGTAGGACGCCTTGATCTCGCGCTCGGCGTCGGCCCGGCCGACCCAGGACGCGCCCTCGACGCTCTTGCCCGGCTCGAGGGTCTTGTAGATCTCGAAGAAGTGCTGGATCTCCGCCCGGTCGAACTCGGCCAGGTGGTGGATGTCGCGCAGGTGCTCCTGGCGGGGGTCGTCCGAGGGGACGCAGAGGACCTTGTCGTCGCCGCCCTTCTCGTCCTTCATCCGGAACATGCCGATCGCGCGGGAGCGGATGACGCACCCCGGGAAGGTCGGCTCCTGCACCAGGACCAGGGCGTCCAGCGGGTCCCCGTCCTCGCCCAGGGTGTCGTCGATGAACCCGTAGTCGGCGGGGTACTGGGTGGCGGTGAACAGGGTGCGGTCGAGCCGGATACGTCCGGTCTCGTGATCGACCTCGTACTTGTTCCGGCCGCCCTTGGGGATTTCGATGGTGACGTCGAAGTCCACGGTTCGTTGCTCCTTGAAGAGGGTCAGCGGTCTTGTGTCACGGCTCCACCGGATCCGGGGCGGGGCCGCTGGCCCGCCCGCTCCGGCGGTGTCGGTGCTGCCCCCTAGTGTGAGGGACCGGGTGGGCACGGGTGCACGCCGGTGAGGGCGGAGCGGGCCGATGTGGCCCGCGTCGCACCACCGTGCGGGCAGGTCGGCCGCCGGACGAGCAGGTACAGGAGGGTCCGTGGGACGCAGGCATCGCCGGCCGGAGCGCAGCTACCGGCGGTTCGCCGTGGTCGCGGTCGCGGTGATGGCACTGGCCTCGCTGTTCGGCGCCGTCGCCCTGGCCGGGCCGGACGCCCGCAGCTCGTTCGGGCTCGGCACCGCCGCCACCCAGTACCCGCCGGTCCCGATGCCCGCGCTGCGCCCGCTCACGCCGACGGCGCCGGTGCCGAGCGCCGCCGGGATCACCCAGGCCCTGTCCTCCCAGCTCGACGCGCCCGAGCTCGGCGAGGTCACCGGGGTCGTCATGGACTCCGCGGCCCCGCGCGGGGTGAAGCCGATCTGGGAGCGTGACGGCGACCGCGGCATGGTCCCCGGCTCCACGACGAAGCTGCTCACCGCCGCGGCCGCGCTGCTGTCGCTGAACCCGACCGACCGGCTCGCGACCCGGGTCGTGCCCGGCCCGTCCCCGGACTCGGTCGTCCTCGTCGGGTCCGGCGACCCGTCGCTGACCGCGCTGCCCGACGGGCAGGACGGGCTCTACCCGGAGCCCGCGCGGATCGCCGACCTCGCCGAGCAGGTGAAGAAGGCCGTCGGCCGCCCGATCACGACGGTCTACACCGACGCGAGCCTCTGGAAGGGCCCGGCCGAGTCGCCGGGCTGGGGGCCCACCGACGTCGCGGACGGCTACGTCGCCCCGATGTCGGCGCTGATGCTCGACGGCGGGCGCACCGACCCGCTGCAGCAGGACGGCCCGCGCAGCACCGACCCCGCCGCGGCCGCCGGCAAGGCGCTGGCCCGCGCGCTCGGCGCCTCCGACGTCCGCGAGGGCGTCGCCGCCGCGAACGCGCCGGTGCTGGGCAGCGTGTCCTCCCCGCCGATCGCGAGCCTCATCGAGTACATGCTCACCGCCTCGGACAACGTCACCGCCGAGGCGATGGCCCGCCAGGTCGCGGTGTCCAAGGACGGCGAGGCCTCGTTCGACGGCGCCTCGAAGGCCGTCACCGAGGCGCTGGTCCAGGCCGGCTACGACGTGTCCGGGCTGAAGCTCGCCGACGGCAGCGGCCTGTCCCGGGACAACCTGATCCCGGCCCGGCTGCTCGGCGCGGTGCTGTCCTCGGCCGCCGCCCAGTCCGACAGCCCGACCGACGTGCAGTTCCTGCGCCCGATCCTCACCGGGCTCCCGGTCGCCGGTGGTGGCGGGACGCTCGCCGACCGGTTCGGCGACCCGCGGTCGGTCGCCGGGCGCGGCGTCGTGCGGGCCAAGACCGGCACGCTGTCCGGCGCCTCCAGCCTGGCCGGGGTCGTCACCGACGTCGACGGCAGGCTGCTGGTGTTCGCGCTGCTGTCCAACGGCACCTCGCCCGCCGACGCCCGGCCCGCGCTGGACCGCATCGCGGCGACGCTGTCGCGCTGCGGCTGCCGCGGCTGACCCGGTCTCGCGCACCCGTCGTCGCGGGTAGCGTGGGGACGCATGGAGACCGACACGACCGGCCAGGTCACCGGCCGCCGGCCCGACCGCACCGGCGCCGGACTACCGGTGAACTGGTCCCTGGCCGCGTCGACGGCGGCCTCGCTGATGCCCGCCGGGCCCCGCACCACCCCCGCGGTGGCGGGCGCGCTGGTGGAGCGTCTGCGCACCGACTCCGCCCGCGCCGAGGGACACGTCCGCGAGGTCACCGGCCTCGGGGCGGACCTGCCGCTGCTGCCCGCCGACGTGCTGGACCGGCCCGCCTGGGCGCGTGCCGCCGTCGGGGGGATGGAGGCGCTGACCTCCGGCGCCCGGCTGCCCGACTCGCCGTGGCCGCTGCGCACGGTCACCGCGGCGGGCTCGGGGGTGCAGCTCGGCGCGCTGCTCGCCTACATGGGTGCCCGCGTGCTCGGCCAGTACGACCCGTTCGGCGGGCCCGGCGGGGCGGGGCGGCTCATCGTCGTCGCCCCGAACGTCTACGCCGCCTCGCGCTCGCTCGACGTCGACGGTGACCAGTTCGGCCTCTGGGTCTGCCTGCACGAGGCCACCCACCGGCTCCAGTTCACCGCGGTGCCGTGGCTGCGCGACCACTTCGCCGGGCTGGTCACCGAGCTGCTGTCGCTGCAGGAACCGGACACCGCGCGGCTCGCCCGGCTGCCCGACGCGATCCGCGCGCTGCGCGGCGAGGACGGCCGCAAGGCCGACGTGCTCGCCCTGGTCGAGCTGTTGCAGGGCCCCGAGCAGCGGGCCGTGCTCGACCGGCTGCTCGCCCTGTCGACCCTGCTGGAGGGGCACGCCGACCACGTCATGGACGCCGTCGGGCCGGACGTGGTCCCCGACGTCGCGCTCATCCGGCGCCGGTTCACCGAGCGCCGCCGCGGCGGCGGGCTGATCGACCGGATCCTGCGCGCGCTGCTCGGGGTCGAGGCGAAGATGCGCCAGTACGCCGTCGGCGCCGCGTTCTGCCGGGCCGTCGAGCGCGAGGCCGGGATGGCCGGGATCAACCGGGTCTGGGAGTCGCCCGAGACGCTGCCGACCCGCGCCGAGTTGGACGACCCCGCCGCGTGGCTGCGCCGCGTCGCCTGACGGGTCACGGGCCCGCCGCGGCGGGCCGGGTCCGGCGCGCCGTGCGGGCCGCACTGGACCGGCTGCCCGGTGACGCGGCCGCCGCCCCGCCGCTGGTCGCCTGCTCCGGCGGTGCCGACTCCACGGCGCTGGTGCTCGCCGTCCGGGAGGCCGTCGAGGGGCCGGTGCACGCCGCCGTCGTCGACCACGGGCTGCAGGACGGGTCCGCGGAGCGCTCGGCGGGGCTCGCCGCGCGGCTGCGCGGGCTCGGGGTGACGGCGACGGTGCACCCGGTCGTCGTCGGCGCCGTGGGCGGCCCCGAGGGCGCGGCCCGGACCGCCCGGTACGCGGCGCTGCGGGCGGCGCGGCCGTCGCCGTCGTCGCCGGTGCTGCTCGGGCACACCCTCGACGACCAGGCCGAGACGGTGCTGCTGGGCCTCGGCCGGGGCTCCGGGGCACGGTCTTTGTCCGGGATGCGTGAGTGGACCGAGCCGTGGCTGCGCCCGCTGCTCGGGGTGCGCCGGGCCGACACCGTCGCCGCCTGCGCGGCCGCCGGCGTCGCGGTCTGGGCGGACCCGCACAACGCCGACCCCCGCTTCGCCCGCTCCCGGCTGCGCCACGAGGTGCTGCCGCTGCTGGAGGACGTCCTGGGCGGCGGGGTCGCGGCCGCCCTCGCCCGCACCGCCGACCAGCTCCACGACGACGACGCCGCCCTCTCCGCCGCCGCGGCCCGGCTGCTGTCGGCGGCCCGCGTGGCCACGGACGGTGAGCGGGGTGCACCGGCGGGGGAGACCGGGCCGGGTGATTCCGGCGACAACGGCTCACCACCGGGTACCGCCGTGACCGACCCGACCGGGGTCGCGGCGGGGGTCGGGGAGGCCGTCGGCACCGCGCTCGACACCGGGGTCCTGGCCGCTGCCGAGCCCGCCGTGCGACGCCGGGTCCTGCGGGAATGGCTCGCCGGAGCGGGCGCGCGGGCCCTCACCGACGCGCAGCTGCGGGCCGCCGACGACCTCGTCGGGGCCTGGCGCGGGCAGGGCGGACCGGCGCTGGGCGGCGGCTTGGTGCTGACCCGCGCCCGTGGCAGGCTCGTGCTGCGCCGCCGCAGCCGGCCGCGTGACCGGGCGTGACCGCGGGTCCGGTGGAGGCGTCGACCGGGCCGTCACACGGTCCGTGCGAGGGGGTCGGGTGTACGACGGGGACATCTCCTCGGTGCTGGTCACCGAGGAGCAGGTGCGCGAGAAGACCGCGGAGCTGGCGCAGCAGGTCGCCGGTGACTACGCCGACCTCGTGCGCGACGGCCGCGAGTCCGACCTCGTGCTGATCGGCGTCCTCAAGGGCGCCGTCATGTTCATGACCGACTTCGCCCGCGCGCTGCCCATCCCGGCCCAGCTGGAGTTCATGGCGGTCAGCTCCTACGGATCGTCGACCTCGTCGTCGGGCGTCGTGCGGATCCTCAAGGACCTCGACCGCGACATCGCCGGGCGGCACGTGCTGATCGTCGAGGACATCATCGACTCGGGGCTGACCCTGAACTGGCTGCTGGGCAACCTGCAGACCCGCTCGCCCGCGTCGCTGGAGGTCGTGACGCTGCTCCGCAAGCCGGACGCGGTGAAGGTCGACGTCCCGGTGCGCTACGTCGGCTTCGACATCCCGAACGAGTTCGTCGTCGGCTACGGCCTCGACTACGCCGAGCGCTACCGCGACCTGCCCTACATCGGCACGCTCGACCCGTCGGTCTACGCCTGAGCGCGGCTCAGCCGAGCCCGGGCCCGGCGGGTGTGGCCAGCGCCCGCGGGTCCACCCCGGCCGGGGCCGCGGTGAACGCGGGCCCGCCGGCGAGCGCCAGACCGGCCGGACCGTCGGTGCGGGCGGCGTAGTCCAGCGCCCTCGCCAGGTCGGTGTACTCGATGCTGGGCAGGTCGTCGGTGGTGGTGAGGCTGGACAGCACGCCGATCGCGCGGCCCTGCGCGTCGAGCAGCGGGCTGCCCGACTCCCCGGCGACGCCGTCCTGCACGGCGAACACCGTGTGCCCCCAGCCGCCACCGACCTCGGCGGCGGCCGCACCGGCGCGCACCCCGACCGTGCGGACGCCGCCGGCGCCGGGCGGGTTGGTGAGGCCGTAGACGGGGGTGCCGGCGGGCAGCGGCGCGGTGCGGACCGCGCCGGGACCGCCGAAGAACGGCACCGCGGCACCCACCGAGGGGCGGGCGCCCGCGGGCAGCTCGACGAGTGCGAGGTCGTTGTAGGCGCAGACGTCGGGGTCGCGCTCCCCGCGGGCCTGCATGGTGTTCCACGAGCTCCACGCCAGCGTCCCGGTGACCGTGCCGTCGCGGCCGTGCACCAGCACCGGGGTGCCCAGCGGCACCGCGTCGGAGGTGCAGCCGTCGGTCTCGGTCTCGTCGCCGGTGCCGCCGCAGTGGGCGGCCTGCCCGAGGAAGGTGCGCTCGCCCGCGGTGAACACGAACCCGGCCGTGCACAGGCCCGCGCCGGTGGTCTCGGTGACGGTCCCCGGCCCGATCGACCCCGGCCCCGCGACGACGGCCGGGTGCGGAACGAGGTCGCTCGCCTCGGCCCGGGCGGTGGTCGCCGGCGGCGCGGTCACGACCGGCGGCGTCGGTGCGGCGGCCGCGGGCGCCGGGATCACGGGCACGGCGACGGCCGTCCCCACCGGCACGGTGAACACCGCCAGTGCCGCCGCGGCGGCGAGACCGGCGGCGAGCACCGACACCGTCCGCCGGGGTCCGGCCACCGCGTGCAGCGCCATCCGATCGTCCCTCCCGACCCGCAGACCATCGCCGCTGGACCGGACGGAGCAGGGCGCCGCTGCCCTCCGCCGCCGTCCGGGTACCGAGCGTGCTGCACAGTTGTCCCACACCACGGTGTCGACGTGTGCGTCGGGACACCCCTGTGGGGGAACCGGGCAGGTCGCCGGTTCGTTCATGGATCGGCCGCCCGCTCACCGGGCGGTCCGGCCAGGTCCGTCCGGAGCACTCCACCCACCGTGGGGCTATCCTGGCGGGTCAGGGCCCTCCGGCGGGGCGGTACACCGTCCGCCGCCGCTGCCGAGAACCACTCCCGGGAAGGTGAAGGCCACCCAGGCCGACGTTGCATGGACCGCAAGCGCCTGCTCCGCAACCCGCTGATCTGGATCCTCGTCGCACTCCTGATCTATCTCGGGTTCAGCCAGCTGTTCGACGACACCCGCGGATACACCGAGGTCACGACGTCGGTCGCGCTCTCCCAGGTGCAGTCGGGGAACGTCAAGGACGCCCTCGTCGAGGACCGTGAGCAGCAGCTCCGCCTCACGCTGGACCGCCCGATCGAGGTCAACGGCAACGAGACCACCCAGATCCTCACCCAGTACCCGGCGCAGATCTCCGGTCAGATCTTCGACCAGGTCCGCCAGGTCCCCGGGATCGCCGAGTACGACACCGTCGTCCGCCAGGACTCCTTCCTCTCCACGCTGCTGATCACGATGATCCCGCTGGCGCTGGTCCTGATCCTGCTGTTCTGGTTCCTGAACAACGCCCAGGGCGGCGGGAACCGGGTCATGAGCTTCGGCAAGTCCAAGGCCAAGCAGCTGAACAAGGACATGCCGAAGAACACGTTCGCGGACGTGGCGGGCGCCGACGAGGCGGTCGAGGAGCTCTACGAGATCAAGGACTTCCTGCAGAACCCGGGCCGCTACCAGGCCCTGGGCGCGAAGATCCCCAAGGGCGTGCTGCTCTACGGCCCGCCCGGCACCGGCAAGACGCTGCTGGCCCGTGCGGTCGCCGGCGAGGCGGGCGTGCCGTTCTACACGATCTCCGGGTCCGACTTCGTCGAGATGTTCGTCGGTGTCGGTGCCTCCCGGGTGCGCGACCTGTTCGAGCAGGCCAAGCAGAACGCGCCCTGCATCATCTTCGTCGACGAGATCGACGCGGTCGGCCGCCAGCGCGGCGCCGGCCTCGGCGGCGGGCACGACGAGCGCGAGCAGACCCTGAACCAGCTGCTCGTCGAGATGGACGGCTTCGACGCCCGCGGCGGCATCATCCTGATCGCCGCGACGAACCGGCCGGACATCCTGGACCCGGCGCTGCTGCGCCCGGGCCGGTTCGACCGGCAGATCCCGGTCGGCGCCCCCGACCTGGCGGGCCGTCGCGCGATCCTGAGCGTGCACTCTAAGGGCAAGCCCTTCGCCGACGACGTCGACCTCGAGTCGCTGGCCAAGCGCACCGTGGGCATGTCCGGTGCCGACCTCGCCAACGTGATCAACGAGGCCGCGCTGCTGACCGCCCGCGAGCACGGGACGCTGATCAACGGCGCCGCGCTGGAGGAGTCGGTCGACCGCGTCGTCGGCGGCCCCCGGCGCAAGTCGAAGATCGTCTCCGAGCGCGAGAAGAAGATCACCGCGTACCACGAGGGCGGGCACGCGCTGGCCGCGTGGGCGATGCCGGACCTGGAGCCGGTCTACAAGCTCACGATCCTGCCGCGCGGGCGCACCGGCGGGCACGCGCTCGTCGTCCCGGAGGACGACAAGGGCCTCATGACCCGCGCCGAGATGATCGCGCGGCTGGTGTTCGCGATGGGTGGGCGTTCGGCCGAGGAGCTCGTCTTCCACGAGCCCACGACCGGCGCGTCCTCCGACATCGACCAGGCCACCAAGATCGCCCGCGCGATGGTCACCGAGTACGGCATGAGCGCCAAGCTCGGCGCCGTCCGCTACGGCCGCGAGCAGGGCGACCCGTTCCTCGGCCGCTCGATGGGCAACCAGGCCGACTACTCGCTCGAGGTCGCCCACGAGATCGACGAGGAGGTGCGCAAGCTCATCGAGGCCGCGCACACCGAGGCGTGGGAGATCCTCAACACCTACCGCGACGTGCTCGACGACCTGGTGCTGGAGCTCCTGGACAAGGAGACCCTGAACCGCAAGGACCTCGAGCGGATCTTCGGGTCGGTGGAGAAGCGGCCGCGGATCACCGCGTTCGACGACTTCGGCGTGCGCACGCCGTCGGAGAAGCCGCCGATCAAGACCCGGCGCGAGCTGGCGTACGAGCGCGGTGAGGTCCTGCCGCCCGAGGAGGACGAGCGCACCCTGGCCGAGGTCGGCTCGGGCTCCGCGAACGGCTACGGCGACGCGCCCGGCACCCCCGGCGCCTCCCCGTTCCCGGCGGGCGGCTCGGTCCCGAGCCGCCCGGACGCCCCGAACGACGGCGGCTACGGCCCCGGTGACGGCGGCCCGGGCCACGGCGGCGGCAACGGCGGCAACGGGAACGGGAACGGCTACGGCGCGCCCGGCAACGGGCACGGCGCCCCGGCCCACGGCTACGGCCGGGCCGGGTCCTACGGCGGACCGGGGCAGCCCCCGCCGCCGGCCGTCGCCCCGAACTACGGCGCCCCGCCGGACTGGCGGCCCGCGACGACCCCGCAGGGGCAGAGCTGGCCGCCGCCGAACTGGGCGCAGCCACCGCAGCAGGGTGGGCCGCAGGGCCCCGCCCAGGGTGGTCCGTGGCCCGGTCCCGGACCGGGCGACGGCGGCAACGGCAACGGCGCGCACGGCAACGGCGCGCCGGGTGGTGCGAACGACCCCGGCGCCGGCGAGCAACGGCGCGGACACGACCCGGAGGCAGGACACTGAGCACGTCGACGACGGACGGACGCCCCGGACCGGTGGAGTCCGCCGCGGTGGCGGCCGGGGTGACCCAGGCCGTACCCGGCGGGGTCGACCTGGACCGTGCGGAGCGCGCCGTCCGCGAGCTGCTGATCGCGGTCGGGGAGGACCCGGACCGCGAGGGCCTCAAGGAGACCCCGGCCCGGGTCGCGCGCGCCTACGGCGAGATCTTCGCCGGGCTGTTCGTCGACCCGGACACGGTGCTGGAGAAGACCTTCGACGAGGGCCACGGCGAGCTCGTGCTGGTCAAGGACATCCCGATGTTCTCCACCTGCGAGCACCACCTCGTGCCCTTCCACGGGGTGGCCCACGTCGGCTACATCCCGGCCGTCGACGGCCAGGTCACCGGGCTGTCCAAGCTGGCCCGGGTGGTCGACCTGTACGCCAAGCGCCCGCAGGTCCAGGAGCGGCTGACCGCGCAGATCGCCGACGCCCTGGTGCGCAAGCTGAACCCGCGCGCGGTGATCGTCGTGCTGGAGGCCGAGCACCTGTGCATGGCCATGCGCGGCATCCGCAAGCCGGGGTCGCGCACCACCACCTCGGCGGTGCGCGGGCTGTTCAAGAGCTCGGCGACCTCCCGCGCGGAGGCGCTCTCGCTGATCAGGGGGCGCTGACGTGGTCGCCCCCGGCGGGGCGTTGCCGGAGCTCGGCCGCTGCGCGGTCATGGGGATCCTGAACGTCACCCCCGACTCGTTCTCCGACGGCGGCCGCTACGTCGACCGGTCGCACGCCGTCGCGCACGGCGTCGCGATGCGCGACGCCGGGGCCGACCTCGTCGACGTCGGCGGGGAGTCGACCCGGCCCGGCGCGCAGCGGATCGACGCCGCCACCGAGCGGGAGCGCGTCCTGCCGGTGGTGCGGGAGCTCGTCGCCGCGGGCGTGCGGGTCAGCGTCGACACGACCCGGTCCGAGGTCGCGCAGGCCTGCGTCGAGGCCGGTGCGGCGATGGTCAACGACGTCTCCGGCGGTCTGGCCGACCCGCGGATGGCCGCGGTCGTCGCCGAGGCGCGGACGCCCTGGGTGATCATGCACTGGCGCGGGCACAGCGCCGGTATGCAGCAGCTCGCGGGCTACGAGGACGTGATCGGCGAGGTCCGGTCCGAGCTCGTCGCCCGGGTCGACCACGCCGTGATGGCCGGGGTCGACCCCGGCCGCATCGTGCTCGACCCCGGTCTCGGGTTCGCCAAGAACGCCTCGCACAACTGGGCGCTGCTGCGCCGGCTCGACGTGTTCGTCGACCTGGGCTTCCCGGTGCTGGTCGGGGCATCGCGCAAGCGGTTCCTCGGCGAGCTGCTGGCCTCGGCCGAGGGCGAGCCGCGCACCCCGCCGGGGCGCGACATCGCGACCGCCGCGGTCAGCGCGCTCGCCGCCAACGCGGGCGCCTGGGGCGTGCGGGTGCACGACGTCGAGTCCACGATGGACGCCATCGCGGTCGCCGCCGCCTGCCGGCTCGGCGCCTCGCGCGCCCGCACCCCGCGGGAGACCGGGCGGTGAGCGACCGGATCGAGCTACGGGGTCTGCGGGTCCGCGGGAACCACGGCGTGTTCGACCACGAGCGCCGCGACGGCCAGGAGTTCGTCGTCGACCTGGTGGTGCACGCCGACCTCGCGCCCGCCGCCGCCTCGGACGACCTGGCCGACACGCTGCACTACGGCGAGCTCGCCGAGCTGGCCGCGGGCATCGTCGGCGGTCCGGCCCGGGACCTCATCGAGGCCGTCGCCGGGGAGATCGCGCAGGCCGTGCTGGACTCCGACGCCCGGGTCGCCGCCGTCGAGGTGACGCTGCACAAGCCGTCGGCGCCGATCCCGCTGACCTTCGACGACGTCGCGGTCGTCCTGACCCGGAGCCGGGCGTGACCCGCGCGGTCCTGTCCCTCGGCTCCAACCTGGGCGACCGGGCCGCGCACCTGCGCACGGTCGTCGCGGACCTGGGGGCGGCCGTCGTGGCGGTGTCGCCGGTGTTCGAGACGGCGCCGTGGGGTGTGACCGACCAGCCGGACTTCCTCAACGCGGTGCTGGTCGCGGACGACCCGGCGCTCGACGCGTGGGGCTGGCTGCGCCGTGGGCAGGCCCTCGAGGACGCCTCGGGCCGGGTCCGCGAGCAGCGGTGGGGGCCGCGCACCCTCGACGTCGACGTCGTGCAGGTGACCGACGACGGCGCCCCGGTCACCTCGGAGGACCCGGAGCTGCTCCTGCCGCACCCGGGCACCCCCGACCGGGCCACCGTGCTGCTGCCGTGGCTGCTCGCCGAGCCCGGCGCCGTCCTGCACGGGCACGGGCCGGTCGCCGACCTGCTGGACCGGCTCGGCCCGGACGGCCGTGCCGGTGTGCACCGCCGTGACGACGTCGTCCTGCGGGATCCGGCATGACCGCGCCCGGACCGGGCGGACGGCGCCCCGGCCGCGGCCCGGACGACGACCCGCGCCCGACGGTGCGCCCCACCCGGGTCCGCGACGTCGCCGCGATCGCCGTGGTCGCGGCCCTGCTCGGCAACATTCTCGTCCAGCTGACCTACGGGTCGCTGCCGACGCTGCCGGTCGCCGCGGCGGTGGTCGTCGCGGTCCTCGCCGCCGCCGAGGCCGCGGGCGGGGTCGTGCTGCGGCGCCGGATCGAGCGCCGGAACGGGGCCGTCCCGGTACCGCCGCTCGTCGCGGCCCGGGCGGTGCTGCTCGCCAAGGCCTCCGCGGTCGGCGGCGCGGTGGTCGCCGGGCTGTGGGTGGGCGTGCTGATGCACACCCTGCCACGGGCCGCGGTCGTGGTGGCCGCGTTCCGGGACAGCGTCGTCGCCGGGGTCGGCGTGGTCAGCGCGCTGCTGCTGGTCGGCGCCGCGTTCTGGCTGGAGTACTGCTGCCGGTCCCCCGACGACCCGGACGACACCGACGGTGGGATCCGCGCGGGCTGAGGCGCGTCCCCCCGCGCGGACCGGGCCGGTTCTCTACGCTGGACGGTCATGACGTCCCCGACGCTCGGCCGCCCGTACGCCCCGGTGCCGGCGCCGTCCGCCAAGCGACGGGGCGTGCTGCTGCCGGTCGTGGGCCTGGTGGTGCTGGCCCTGCTCGCGGTGATCACGATCGGGGTGCTGCAACGCGCGATCGGGACGCCGGGGGTGATCGTCGGGACCCTGGCCGCGCTGCTGCCGGTCGTGCCGGTGGTGGCGGCGTTCCTCTGGGTGGACCGCTGGGAGCCCGAGCCGCCGCGGATGCTGATGGGCGCGTTCCTCTGGGGCGCCGGGTTCGCCGCGCTGGTCGCCCTGCTGATCAACACGAGCGCCTCGGCGGTGCTCGACGCGGCCGCCGGGCGCGGCGCGGGCGACCTGTTCGGCCCGGTCGTGGTCGCCCCGGTCGTCGAGGAGTTCACCAAGGGCCTGTTCCTGGTCGGGCTGCTGGTGTTCCGGCGCCGCGAGTTCGACGGGATCGTCGACGGCGTCGTCTACGCCGGGATCGTCGCGGCCGGGTTCGCGTTCAGCGAGAACATCCTCTACCTGGGCCGCGCGGTGTCCGAGCCGGAGTCGGCGGGCGTGCTCGCGACGCTGTTCGTCCGCGGCGTCGCCTCGCCGTTCGCGCACCCGCTGTTCACCTGCATGATCGGCATCGCCGCCGGGATCGCGGTGACCAGCCGCAGCATCGGGGTGAGGGTGCTGGCGATGATCGCCGGCTACGTCGCCGCGGTGGTGCTGCACGCGCTGTGGAACGGCGCGTCGGTGCTGGCCGCGACGCCCGGCGGCTTCTTCCAGATCTACCTGTTCGTGATGGTCCCGATCTTCGTCGGGCTGATCCTGCTCGTGGTGTTCGCGCGTCGCCGCGAGGCGCGGATCGTGGCCGCGCAGCTGCCCGGCTTCGCCGCCGCGGGCTGGATCGCGCCGAGCGAGGTGACGCTGCTGGCCCGGCTGTCCCGGCGGAAGGGCTGGCGCACGCTGGTGCGGCGCCGCTCCGGCCCGGCCGCGGCGAAGGCCGTCGCCGAGTACCAGTCCGCGGTCACCGAGCTGGCGTTCATGCGGAACCGGATCGCGCGCGGCGCGGTGCGGGAGAGCGCCCACGCCCTGCACGACGAGAAGCTGGCCGCGGTGCTGCGGGCCCGCGCCGTCGCCGTCGGGGTGCCGGAGGCGCTGGTCGCGGCCTGGGCGCGGAAGCGTCCGTCGGGCTGGGAGCCGCCGCCCCCGGCCGCGCCGGACGGCAGCTTCTCCGGCCAGTTCCGCATCCCGACCTTCCCCGACGGCGGCGGCGCGTCCTCCTCCGCGGGGCCCGCCGTGCCGCCGCTCCCGCCCGGCCCGGACACACTCATGACCGCGGCGCCCTGGGGGCGCCCCGAGGGACCGCGGGCCGCTCCGTGGTCGGGCGCGCCGCGGACCCCCACCCCGCCCGCCCCGTACGCCCCGGGGCCGCCCGGCGGCGCCCGTCCCGCCGGCCCGCGCGGTCCGGGGGCGGCCGATCCCGAGGCCCGCTCCGACGGCCCGGGCGTGCCCGGCCGTCCGCAGGAGCCGGCCCGACGTCCTGGCCACCCGGGTGCCGGGCCCGGTCCGGTCCCCGGCGGCCGGGGAGCGGGCTCGCCGTCACCCGGACACCAGCAGCCCGGCCACCAGCAGCCCGGCCACCAGCAGCCCGGTTCCCCGGTGTCCGGTCCGGCACCGTCCGCCTCGCCGGCGCCGGGCCCCGCGGTCCCCGGCGCAGCCGGACCCGCCCCGGGGGGAGGCGACGAGCACCTCACCCGTGCCGTCCGCCGCCCGGAACCACCCGCCGCCGAGCACCGGGGCCGCCACCACGACAACCCGTCCGACCCCGGCCCGACCCGTCCGATGCTCCGCCCCGACGACGACCCGGACCGTCCCGCCGCCCGGTGACCCGGGCCGATCCGGAGCCGATCCGGGGCCGATCCGGGGCCGATCCGGGGCGCCGGGGACCGCCCGCCCGCCCCCACCCCGTCCCATGATCACCGGTTGTGGAGCGGAGCGTTCGCGAGGCGGGCGCTGAACTCCACAACCGTCGATCACCGACGGGGCCGGGGTGAGGCCGGTCTCAGGAGCACGCCCCGCCACCCGGCGCCCGTCTACCCTCGCGTCCGGCGCGCGGCCACCGGAGGTCGCGCCACCCGCGGATTGCCCGACCGGTACCCCACCAGGACCGGAACGGGAGGAAACGGATTCTCGTGATGGACTCTGCGATCGATGGCGGTCGCCCCGCGCGGCTCGCGGTCGGGGTGGTCTCGGCCGGTCGGGTCGGTGCGGTGCTGGGCGCCGCGCTCGCCCGCGCGGGCCACCACGTCGTCGCCGCCTCCGGGGTCTCGCAGGCCTCGGTGCGCCGGGCGGAGACCCTGCTCCCCGACGTCCCCCTGCTCCCGCCGGACGAGGTCTGCTCGCGCGCCGACCTGGTCCTGCTCGCCGTCCCCGACGACGTGCTGCCCGGCCTGGTCCGTGGCCTCGCCGCCGCCGGATGCTTCCGCCCGGGCCAGATCGCCGTCCACACGGCGGGGTCGCGCGGCGTCGCGGTGCTGGACCCGGCGACGGAGCGGGGTGTGCTGCCGCTGGCGCTGCACCCGGCGATGACGGTGACCGGCCGCCCCGAGGACGTCGACCGGCTCGCCGCCTGCTGCATCGGCGTCACCGCGCCCGGCGACCCGGAGCACGGCGACCCGCGCGACGCCGTCGGCTGGAGCGTCGCCGAGGCACTCGTGCTGGAGATGTCGGCCGAGCCCGTCCGCATCCCCGAGGCGATGCGCCCGCTCTACCACGCCGCGCTCGCCCACGGCGCCAACCACCTGACCACCCTGGTCGGGGACTGCGTGCAGCTGCTGGAGACCGCGGGCATCCGGCCCGCGGAGCGGCTCGTCGCGCCGCTGCTGTCGGCCGCGCTGGACAACGCGCTGCGCCACGGCGACCGCGCGCTGACCGGACCGGTCGCCCGCGGCGACGCCGGCACCGTCCGGACCCACCTGGAGCACATCGCCGACGCCGACGCCGACCTGGCCGCCGTCTACCGAGCGCTGGCCGGGCGCACCGCCCACCGCGCCGCCGCCGCCGGGCTCCTCGGCCCCGACGGCGTCCGCGACATCGAGACCGCACTGGAGGAGAAGTGAGCACCCCCGGCTCCACCCGGAACGGCTACGGCACCGGCCGGCTGACCGTGCACGCCGACCCGGCGAAGCTCGCCGCGGTCACCCGCGCGCTGCGCGGCGCGGGCCGCAAGGTCGTCCTCATCCCCACGATGGGCGCCCTGCACGAGGGCCACCGCGAGCTGATCCGGCACGCGAAGCGGATCCCCGGCGCCGTCGTCCCGGTCGTGTCGATCTTCGTGAACCCGCTGCAGTTCGGCGCGGGCGAGGACCTCGACCGCTACCCGCGCCCGATCGAGGCCGACCTCGACGCCTGCCGCGACGAGGGCGTCGAGCTGGTGTTCACCCCGCAGGTCGAGCACATGTACCCGCCGGGCTCGCAGACCCGCGTCACCGCCGGGCCGCTCGGCGACGAGCTGGAGGGCGCCTCCCGGAAGGGGCACTTCGACGGCGTCCTGACCGTCGTGTCGAAGCTGTTCCACATCGTCGGCCCGGACGTCGCGCTGTTCGGCGAGAAGGACTACCAGCAGCTGACGCTGATCCGCCGGATGGTGCGCGACCTGGACTTCCCGACCCGGGTCGTCGGCGTCCCGACCGTCCGCGAGGACGACGGCCTGGCCCTGTCCTCGCGCAACGTCTACCTCGAGCCCGGGCAGCGCCGCGCCGCCGCCGTGCTGTCGCGCGCGCTCGCCGCCGGTGCCGCGGTGTCGGTCCGGGGGCACGACGCCGTGCTGGACGCCGCCCGCGCCGAGCTGGCGACCGAGCCGGAGGTCGACGTCGACTACCTCGAGCTGCGCGACACCGACCTCGGACCGGCCCCCGCCCCGGGCGCCGGGGACGGCCGCCTGCTCGTCGCCGCCCGGGTCGGCGCCACCCGCCTGATCGACAACGCCCCCATCGCGTTCTGACCGCGTCCCGAGGAGAACCGCCGTGAACCGCACGATGATGAAGTCCAAGATCCACCGCGCCACCGTGACGCAGGCCGACCTGCACTACGTCGGATCGGTCACCGTCGACGCCGACCTCATGGCGGCCGCCGACCTGCTCGAGGGCGAGCAGGTCAGCATCGTCGACATCACCAACGGTGCCCGCCTGGAGACCTACGTGATCACCGGCGAGCCCGGCTCCGGGGTGATCGGCATCAACGGCGCCGCCGCGCACCTGGTGCACCCCGGTGACCTGGTCATCCTGATCTCCTACGGCTCCTACGACGAGGCCGAGCTGCGCGACTACACCCCGCGCGTCGTCTTCGTCGACGCCGACAACCGGATCGCCGACCTGGGCGCCGACCCCGGGCACGCCCCGGCGGGTTCGGGCCTGCTGACCAGCGCGGCCCGCTGAGGACGACACGGTGCTGCTCTGCATCGACGTCGGGAACACCCACGTCTCGCTGGGGCTCTACCCCGACACCGGGACGGGTGCGGAGGCGCTCGACCCGGAGCCGGAGCGGCGCTGGCGGCTGCGCACCGACACCTCCGCGACCGCCGACGAGCTGGACCTGACGGTCACCGGGATGCTCGGCGCGCACTTCCCCGAGGTCACCGCGGTCGCCGCGCTGTCCACGGTGCCGGGGCCGTCGCGGGAGCTGCGCACGCTGCTCTCGCGCTGGTCGGACCGGATGCGGACGCTCGTCGTCGGGCCGGGGGTGCGGACGGGCGTGCCGCTGCTGGTGGACCACCCGCGCGAGGTGGGCGCGGACCGGGTCGTGAACTCGCTCGCCGCGCACCACCTGTTCGGCACCACCTGCATCTGCGTCGACCTCGGGACCTGCACGAACATCGACGTCGTCACCGCGAAGGGCGAGTTCCTCGGCGGGGCGCTGGCCCCGGGCATCGACATCGCGATGCAGGCGCTGGCCGAGCGGGCGTCGTCGCTGCGGCCGGTGGACCTGGTCGAGCCGCGCTCGGTGATCGGCCGGACGACGGTCGAGGCCGTCCAGGCCGGGGTGCTCTACGGCGCTGCCGGGCAGGTCGACGGGCTGGTCCGCCGGATCCTCGCCGAGCTGGGCCCGGACGCGCTGCCGGTCACCGTGATCGTCACCGGCGGTCTCGCGGAGCTGGTGTACGGCCGCGCGGACACGGTCACCCACCACGTCCCCGACCTGACGCTGCACGGGCTGCGGCTGACCCACCTGCGCCACCACCGCGCCCGCTGAGCCGGCTCAGGCGCGGCGCGCCCGCCACACGATGGTGCGCATCGGCATCGCGAACCGGCCGTCGGCGTCGGCGACCCGCCCGGTGAGGAAGGCGCGCACGGCGGCGAACACCGCGTCGCGTTCGGCGGGGGTGCTGAGCAGCGCCCAGGAGTGCGTGGCGATGTCGGCGACGTGTTCCTCGACGCCGGTCGCCCGCGACCACGTGACCTGCTCCTGGTGCGCGTCGGTGAACCAGGGCTCGTCGGGGAGCCGGGCCGGGTCGCCGCCGCCGGCCGCATTACCGGGAACCCGTCGCCCGCGCTCGCCCACCCCGCCCAGCTCGTGGACCCAGGCGACGTCAGGATCCCCGCTGTTCCACAGCCCGGCCAGCAGCCCGCCGGGACGCAGCACCCGGGCGATCTCGGGGACGGCGACGTCCAGGTCGAACCAGTGCAGCGCCTGCCCGACCAGGACGGCGTCGACGTCGCCGTCGGGCAGCGGGATCCGTTCGGCGGACCCGGTCCGGGCGTCGGCGCCGGGGGTGCGTTCGCGCAGCACCGCGAGCATCGCCGCGTCCGGCTCGACCGCGACGACGTCGAGCCCGCGCGCGAGCAGGGTGCGGGTCAGCTTCCCGGTGCCCGCGCCCAGGTCGAGGACCCGCACCGGTCCCGGTCCGGCCCCGGCCAGCGCCAGGTCGACGGCGGCGTCGGGGTAGCCGGGACGGTGGTCGTCGTAGGCACGGGCGACGGCCCCGAACGTGCGCCCCCGTGCCACCCCCTCGTCGGTCACACCTCGCACGGTAGACCGCCGCGCCCCGCGTCGGGTCGCCCTCGCCGTGCTCCACACCCCGCCAGCAGCAGGCGGGGGTGACGGCGGGGCCCCGGGGGTACCGCCGATAGCCTGACGAGTCGTGAACACTCCCGGCACCCCGTCCGACCCGGCGACCGAGGCCGACCTCCCCGAGCAGATGCGGGTCCGCCGGGCCAAGCGCGCGGAGCTGATCGCCGCGGGCACCGACCCGTACCCCGTCGAGGTCCCCCGCACGCACTCGCTGCGCCAGGTCCGCGACGCCCACCCGGACCTGCCCGCGGACACCGCGACGGGCGAGACCGTCGCCGTCGCCGGCCGGGTGATCTTCGTGCGGAACACCGGCAAGCTGTGCTTCGCGACGCTGCGCGAGGGCGACGGCACCGAGCTGCAGGCCATGCTCTCGCTCGACCGGGTCGGGGCCGAGGCGCTGGCCGGCTGGAAGGCCGTCGTCGACATGGGTGACTTCGTCGCGGTGCGCGGTGAGGTCATCACCTCGCGACGGGGCGAGCTCTCGGTGATGGTCGACGAGTGGACGGTCGCCGCGAAGTCGGTCCGGCCGCTGCCGACCGCGCACAAGGAGCTCTCCGAGGAGAACCGGGTCCGGCAGCGCTACGTCGACCTCATCCTGCGCCCGCAGGCCCGCGAGACCGTGCGCGCGCGGTCCACCGTGCTGCGGACCGTCCGCGAGTCGCTCACCGGCCGCGACTTCATCGAGGTCGAGACGCCGATGCTGCAGAACCTGCACGGCGGTGCCACCGCGCGTCCGTTCGTGACGCACGCGAACGCACTCGACTCCGATCTGTATCTGCGGATCGCACCGGAGCTGTTCCTGAAGCGTTGCGTGGTCGGTGGTATCGAGCGCGTCTTCGAGCTGAACCGGGTGTTCCGGAACGAGGGCATCGACTCCACGCATTCCCCGGAGTTCGCGATGCTGGAGGCCTACCAGGCCTACGCGACCTACGACGACATGGCGGTCCTGACCCGGGAGCTGATCCAGTCCTCGGCGCAGGCGCTGTTCGGTTCCACCACGGTGCGCCACCACGACGGCACCGAGCACGATCTCGGTGGCGAGTGGCGATCGGTGACCATCTACGGATCGGTGTCCGAGGCCGTCGGGCAGGACGTGACGCCGGACACGGAACTGTCGGAACTGCAGCGGATCGCGCACACCCACGACGTCGACATCACCGATTATCCGACGGCCGCACAGATCGTGCTCGAGTTGTTCGAGAAGCTGGTCGAGCACACCCTGCACGAGCCGACCTTCGTGCGCGACTTCCCGGTCGAGGTGCGGCCGCTGACCCGCGCGCACCGCGACGACCCGCGGCTGTCGGAGTCCTGGGACCTCATCGTCTTCGGCGTGGAGCTGGCCACGGCCTACTCCGAGCTGGTGGACCCGGTCGAGCAGCGGGAACGCCTGCACGCCCAGTCGCTCAAGGCCGCGGCGGGCGACCCGGAGGCCATGCAGCTCGACGAGGACTTCCTGCGCGCCATGGAGTACGGCATGCCGCCCACCGGTGGGATGGGAATGGGTATCGACCGTCTCCTGATGACGCTGACCGGCCTCGGAATCCGCGAGACGATCCTGTTCCCGCTGGTCCGCGGCGAGTCCTGAACCGGTTCCGAACGCACATCCGACGACGTCCCCGGCCGCGAAGAGCGACCGGGGACGTCGTGTTTGTCGGACCCGTACGAGTGGTGTCGAACTCGTTTCGCCGTATTCTTCGTACCCAGGTCGACGCCACGAACATTTCTCGGATACTCTCTGATTCGAGTCGGAACCGGTACCCGGTGGCCTCATATTGCGTCCTGCTATTGCATCGCGCAGTCGCCGACGTCCGCCCCGGTCCCTCATCATGAACGTGTTCGGCCATTCAGGGAGGCTGCGGAGATGGCGCAGATCAAGGAAGTCCGGCTCGTCGACGATCTGACCGGCGACGCGGCTGACGAGACGATCGAGTTCGGTCTCGACGGACGCAACTACGAGATCGACCTGTCCGACGGGAATGCGAAGAAGCTGCGCGACGTGCTCGCCGACTACGTCGCGGCCGCCCGTCGCGCCGGTGGCGCGGCCCGCCGGCGCAGCAGCGGTTCGTCTGGCGGGGCGGCCCGCCGCCCGTCGGTCGACCGCGAGCAGAACCAGGCGATCCGCGAGTGGGCCCGCAACCGCGGGATGAAGGTCTCGGACCGCGGCCGCATCCCGGCCGAGGTGCTCGAGGCCTACCACCAGGAGAACTAAGGTCTGCCTTACCCAGCGGTGCGGGGGAGGGGTACCGTCGCGACGGCCCCTTCCCCTCTCGTCGTTGGGAGGCAGCCTGATGGCCCGCCCCGTCACCGATCTCCGGGTGCTCCGCACCGAACGCCTGAGCCCGCACATGGTGCGCGTCGTCGCCGGTGGCGACGGCCTGGCGGCGTTCCCCGTCACGGAGCACACCGACCGCTACGTCAAGATCCTCTTCCCGCTCCCCGGCGTCGAGTACCCCGAGCCGCTGGACATGGACCGGGTGCACGCCGAGCTGCCGCGCGACCGGTGGCCCGCCCAGCGGACCTACACCGTCCGCTCGCTCGACCACGCCGCGGGCGAGCTCGTCATCGACTTCGTCCACCACGGCGACACCGGCCTCGCCGGCCCGTGGGCGGCCGCCGCCCGCCCGGGCGACCGGCTGCGGATGCTCGGCCCGGGCGGCGCCTACGCCCCCGACCCGGACGCCGACTGGCACCTGCTCGTCGGCGACGAGGCCGCGCTGCCCGCGATCTGCGCCGCGCTCGAGCGGATCCCGGCCGGGCGGCCGGCCGTCGCCGTCCTGCAGGTGGACGGTCCCGGCGACGAGATCGACGTGCCCGCGGGCCCCGGGGTGGACGTGCGGTGGCTGTACCGCACCGACGCCGGGGGCGACCCGGACTCGGAGCAGCTGGCCGCCGTCGTCGCGGATCTGGAGTTCCTCCCCGGGCGCGTGCACGCCTTCGTGCACGGTGAGGCGATCGCCGTGCGCGAACTCCGCAGGCACCTCACCCGCGAGCGCGGCGTCGCCAAGGACGACCTGTCGATCTCCGGGTACTGGCGCCGCGGGCGTGACGAGGAGGGGTTCCGGCAGTTCAAGGCGGCCGAGCGGGAACGCGAGGAGGCCGCCGCCACGACCGGCTGACGTCTGCCGGGAACACGGCAGGTGTCACCCGTGTTACTGCGGGCACGTACCCCGGTGCACGTCAGGTGGAGGCGCCGGGGCCCCTTCGACCGATACAGTGGTATGAGGTCTCCCGTGAGGGTGGCCTGGCGCGGTGTCACGCGAGGGCGCAGTGTCGGTTCGGGCGAGCCCGGACCGTACGGAGATGCTGGTCGCGCCGTCAGTGAGGCGCAGCAGGCAAGGAGTGCGAATTGTTCGAGAGGTTCACCGACCGAGCGCGACGTGTTGTCGTCCTGGCCCAGGAAGAGGCCCGGATGCTCAACCACAACTACATCGGGACCGAGCACATCCTCCTTGGCCTGATCCACGAGGGAGAGGGCGTCGCCGCGAAGGCGCTCGAGTCCCTCGGTATCGCTCTGGAGGGCGTGCGACAGCAGGTCGAGGAGATCATCGGCCAGGGGCAGCAGGCCCCGTCCGGGCACATCCCCTTCACCCCCCGGGCGAAGAAGGTGCTGGAGCTGTCGCTGCGCGAGGCGCTGCAGCTCGGCCACAACTACATCGGGACCGAGCACATCCTGCTCGGGCTCATCCGCGAGGGCGAGGGCGTCGCGGCCCAGGTGCTGGTCAAGCTGGGCGCCGACCTCAACCGTGTCCGTCAGCAGGTGCTCCAGCTGCTGTCCGGCTACCAGGGCAAGGAGCCGCAGGAGAGCGGCACCGGTGGCCGTGGCGAGGGCACCCCGTCCTCGTCGCTGGTGCTGGACCAGTTCGGTCGCAACCTCACCCAGCAAGCCCGTGAGGGCAAGCTGGACCCGGTCATCGGCCGGGAGAAGGAGATCGAGCGGATCATGCAGGTCCTCTCGCGGAGGACCAAGAACAACCCGGTGCTGATCGGTGAGGCCGGCGTCGGCAAGACCGCCGCCGTCGAGGGCCTCGGCCAGGCGATCGTCAAGGGCGAGGTCCCGGAGACGCTGAAGGACAAGCAGCTCTACACCCTCGACCTGGGCTCGCTGGTCGCCGGTTCCCGCTACCGCGGTGACTTCGAGGAGCGCCTCAAGAAGGTGCTCAAGGAGATCCGCACCCGCGGCGACATCATCCTGTTCATCGACGAGATCCACACCCTGGTGGGTGCGGGTGCCGCCGAGGGCGCGATCGACGCCGCCTCGATCCTCAAGCCGATGCTGGCCCGCGGCGAGCTGCAGACCATCGGTGCGACGACGCTCGACGAGTACCGCAAGTACGTCGAGAAGGACCCCGCGCTGGAGCGCCGCTTCCAGCCGATCCAGGTGTCCGAGCCGTCGGTCGAGCACACGATCGAGATCCTGCGTGGTCTGCGTGACCGGTACGAGGCGCACCACCGCGTCACGATCACCGACGACGCACTGGCCTCGGCCGCGACGCTGGCCGACCGCTACATCAACGACCGCTTCCTGCCGGACAAGGCGATCGACCTGATCGACGAGGCCGGCGCCCGGATGCGCATCCGCCGGATGACGGCTCCGCCGGACCTGCGGGAGTTCGACGAGAAGATCGCGAACGTCCGCCGGGACAAGGAGTCGGCGATCGACGCGCAGGACTTCGAGCGGGCCGCGCACCTGCGCGACCAGGAGAAGACCCTGCTCGGCGAGAAGGCCGAGCGCGAGAAGCAGTGGAAGTCGGGCGACCTCGACGTCGTCGCGGAGGTCGACGGCGAGCAGATCGCCGAGGTGCTGGGGAACTGGACCGGCATCCCGGTGTTCAAGCTGACCGAGGAGGAGACGACCCGTCTGCTCAAGATGGAGGACGAGGTCCACAAGCGGATCATCGGCCAGGAGGACGCCGTCCGCTCCGTCTCGCAGGCGATCCGTCGTACCCGCGCCGGTCTGAAGGACCCGAAGCGCCCGTCCGGCTCGTTCATCTTCGCCGGCCCGTCCGGTGTCGGTAAGACCGAGCTGTCCAAGGCGCTCGCGAACTTCCTGTTCGGCGAGGACGACGCCCTCATCCAGATCGACATGGGTGAGTTCCACGACCGCTACACCGCCTCGCGGCTGTTCGGTGCCCCTCCCGGGTACGTCGGCTACGAGGAGGGCGGCCAGCTCACCGAGAAGGTGCGGCGCAAGCCGTTCTCGGTGGTGCTGTTCGACGAGATCGAGAAGGCGCACCAGGAGATCTACAACACGCTCCTGCAGGTGCTCGAGGACGGCCGTCTCACCGACGGTCAGGGCCGCACGGTCGACTTCAAGAACACCGTGCTGATCTTCACCTCGAACCTGGGCACCCAGGACATCTCGAAGGCCGTGGGGCTGGGCTTCTCCTCCGGCGGCGACGAGAAGTCGAACTACGAGCGGATGAAGACGAAGGTCAACGACGAGCTGAAGAAGCACTTCAGGCCGGAGTTCCTCAACCGCATCGACGACATCATCGTCTTCCACCAGCTCAACCAGGAACAGATCATCCAGATGGTCGACCTGATGATCGGGCGGGTGGAGAAGCAGCTGGCGAACAAGGACATGGGCATCGAGCTCACCGACTCCGCCAAGAAGCTGCTGGCCCACCGCGGGTTCGACCCGGTCCTGGGCGCCCGGCCGCTGCGCCGGACGATCCAGCGGGAGATCGAGGACCAGCTGTCGGAGAAGATCCTGTTCGGCGAGATCGAGGCCGGGCAGATCGTCATCGTCGACGTCGAGGGCCTCGACACCTCCGCGGAGGAGGGCTCCAACGCCTGGTCGGACAAGGCCAAGTTCACCTTCCGTGGTGAGCGCAAGCCGTCCGAGCCGGTGCCGGACTCCCCGCCCACCGCGCTGGCCGGCGAGGAGTGAGACAGACCCACGCATGACGACGGCGGGCCGTCCCGGGAACTCCCGGGGCGGCCCGCCGTCGTGTGCGGGTCCTACGCCGAGGGCAGCGCGACGACCAGGTCGGCCCGGTCCCGCGACGCCTCGACGAGCCGGGCGTTCGGCTCGTCGGTCCGTTCCACCCAGGCCCGGGCGGCCTCCGGTGTCTTGCCGAAGTGCACGTGCCGCGCGACCAGGCGTTCCAGCCGGAGCGCCTCGTCGGTCTCGTGGAACCAGACGGCGTCGAACCCGGCCCGCACCGCCCGCCAGCCGGGGGTGTCGAGGAGCAGGTAGTTGCCCTCGCTGACCACGAGCCGGCACTCCGGGTGCACCGGGACCGACCCGGCGACGGGTTGCTCGATCTCGCGGTCGAACGCCGGGGCGTACACCGGGCCCGCGCCGTCGTCGGGGGTGAGTCGCAGCCGGGCGAGCAGCGCGGCGTAGCCGTCGGCGTCGAAGGTGTCCGGGGCGCCCTTGCGGTGACGGCGGCCCAGCCGGTCCAGCTCGACGTCGGCGAGGTGGAAGCCGTCCATCGGGACGTGGGTGACCCAGCCGGGGCCGTGCCCGTCCGGGGGCGTGGCGGCGAGCGCCCGGACCAGGGCCAGCGCGACGGTCGTCTTCCCGGCCCCGGGGGCGCCCGCGATGCCGAGCACCGCCCGTCGTCGTCCGGCGGCGAGCGCCCGCGCGCGCTCCACCAGCTCGTCGAAGCGGTCGGTCCGGGCCGGGGTGTCCACGAGCGTCATTCTCGCCCGCCTGCGGCTAGGTTCTGCGCATGAGCTCGGTGCGCCCGGTCCCCGAGACCCGGCTGATGACCGGCGAGGAGCTCTCCGCCGACGACGCCGCCCACACGCTGCGCCGCTACGGCCTCGGGCACCTGCTGTCCGCGGGCTTCCTGCGCTTCCGCTACGGCGACGGCTTCTCCCACGCCCGCGCGTTCGGCCTGCAGCTGGCGCTCGCCGCCGTCCCGCTGATCATCGCCGGGGTCGGGCTGTCCGCCGCGGCGGGCGCCGAGGGGGCCTCGGAGGTCGTCGCCCGCACGGTGCTGGCGCTGTCCCCCGGGACCAGCGACGAGCTGGTCGCCGACGCCGTCCGCGGTGCCGGGGCGGGGGAAGCCGACCCGGACGACCCCGGTGAGCCCGCCGAGCGCGACGACACCCCCACCGGCGAGCGCGGCGAGCTGGTCCTCGCACTCGGCCTGCTCACCGCGTTCGCCGCGGCGACCTCGGCGTTCGCGCAGCTGGAGCGGGGCGCGAACCGGATCTACGGCACCGAGCGGGACCGGCCCGCGCTCGCCAAGTACGCGCGTGCCGCGGCGCTCACCGCCACCGCGGGCGTCGCGATGGCGGCCGGGCTGCTGCTGATCGTGGCGGGGGAGCCGTTCGGGGACGCGGTGCGCGAGGTGTACCGGTGGGGTGCGGTCGCCGAGACGGTGTGGGACGTCGTGCGCTGGCCGGTCGGGCTGGCGCTGCTCGTCGTCGCGGTGACGGTGCTGCTGCGGTTCGCGCCGCGCCGCCGCCAGCCGGGACTGTCCTGGCTGGGGGCCGGGGCCGCGGTCACGGTGCTGCTGTGGCTGGTCGCGTCCGGGCTGCTGGGCCTCTACGTCGCCGTCGCGGACACCTTCGGTGAGACCTACGGCCCGCTGACGGCGGTGATGGCCCTGCTGATCTGGGCGAACATCACCGGGATCGCGTTGCTGGCCGGGGTGGCGCTGTCCGCGCAGCTGGAGGCGGTGCGCGCCGGTGAGGAGGACCCGCGGCTGCCCGACTCCGACGACGACGGCATCCCCGACCACACCGACCCGGACTGAGCGCTCAGCCGAGCTCGTCGCGCCGCGGGTCCGACGACGGCAGCAGCGCCCGCAGCCGGTGGCGCAGCTCCTCGTCGTCGGTGCCGTCGCCCCGGCCGGCCCGGACGAGGGTCCACAGCGCGTCCGGGTCGTCGGCCCGCAGCAGCGCCGACCGGACGGCGACGGCGAGCTGCTCGCGGGCCCGGCGGATCTCCGGTGCGTCCGAGGTCGGCAGCAGCGGCCCGCGGGCGGCCTCGGCCGCGGCGTCGCGGATCCGGCCCTCCCGCAGCGCCGCGCGCAGCCGCAGGAAGTCGGCGTCGACCTCGGCGACGAGCCGGTAGGGCTGGGTGCGCACGGTGTCCTCGCCGACGGCGCGGCGCAGCCGGTGCACCTCGGCGCGCACGGTGATGGCGCGGCCGCCGTCGCCGTAGAGGGCGGCGGCGAGCTGGTCGGCGGTCAGTCCCTCCGGGTGCAGCGCCAGCAGCGCGAGGACCTCGGCGTGCCGCAGGCCCAGGCGCACCGGGCGCCCGTCCCGGCGGGCGACGACGGGGGTGCGCGCCCCGAGCAGCGGCAGCGTCAGGGCCGTCCGGACGGGTCCGCCCGCGGGCAGCCGCAGCAGCCAGCCCTCGCCGAGCGGCTCCAGCACCCCCGCGACGGGCCCGCCGCCCAGCGGCACCCCGCCGACCGCGACGCCGTCGACGACGACCCGGTCCCCGCCGTCGGGCAGGGCGATCCGCTCCGGGAACTCGCTGCCCGGCGACGCGGCCAGCACCCGCCCGTGCGCGGACAGCAGCGCGCCCGGGGTGCCGCCGAGCCGGGTCAGGTGCGGCCAGTACTCCTCGCGCAGCCGCCGGTCGTGGGCCTCGGCGATGGCCAGCAGCCGGTGCTCGGCCAGCCGCGCGGCCGCGGTGACCAGCGCCAGCGTCGTCGGGTGGAAGCTCTCCTCCGGCCCGGTGACGTCGACGGTGCCCACCACCCGTCCGGTCGCCGGGTCGCGCACCGGGGCGGCTGCGCAGGTCCACGGGTGGTAGGCGCTGACCAGGTGCTCGGCGGAGTGGATGCGGACCGGGGCGGCGCCGGCCAGCGCGGTGCCCATCGCGTTGGTCCCGACGGCGTCCTCGCTCCACCGGGTGCCCTCCACGAGGTCGACCCGCTCGGCCCGGGTCAGCACCGCGCGGGCGCCCTCACGCCACAGGATCCGCCCCTGCTCGTCGGTCACGATCATCATGTGCCGGGCCTGCTCGGCGGCGTCGGTGAGCGTGTCGCGCAGCACTGGCAGCACGGACGCGAGGGGGTGCGCCGCCCGCCGGTCGGTGAGCTCGGCGCGGTCGTAGTCGTGCGGAGGGCGGGAGCGTTCCGGGTCGACCGCCGCGGCCAGCGAGCGGGCCCAGGAGGCGCGGACCTCGGGCCGGACCCCGGCGCCGCGCGCACCGGGGGAGCCGCCGAGCACGGCGTCGCGCGCCCGCTCGTACACCCGGCGATCCGCGTGCTGCGCTGCCACGTCCTCACCTTACGGTCAGCTTTGCCTTACCTGAATCGAATCCGCGTCATCGGTACTCACCGGAGGGTCAGGTTCCGCATCTGCGTGCAACTTCCGTGCAACCCCCACCTTCCTAGTGTCGGCGGTCACGCGCAACGTGCGTTCCGCACCGCGCCCTCGGTTCGACGAAGCACCTCAGGGAAGGACCATTCATGGCCGTCTACGCCAACCCCGGTCAGCCGGGCAGCGTCGTCTCCTTCAAGCCGCGCTACGAGCACTTCATCGGCGGCGAGTACGTCGCTCCGGTGAAGGGCCAGTACTTCGAGAACCCGACCCCGATCACCGGTGAGAACTTCACCGAGGTCGCCCGGGGCACCGCGGAGGACGTGGAGAAGGCGCTCGACGCCGCGCACGCCGCCGCCCCGGCCTGGGGGAAGACCTCCGCCGGCGAGCGCGCGAACATCCTGAACAAGATCGCCGACCGGGTCGAGGCCAACCTCGAGCTGATCGCCATCGCCGAGTCCTGGGACAACGGCAAGGCCTGCCGCGAGACCCTGGCCGCCGACATCCCGCTGGCCGTCGACCACCTGCGCTACTTCGCCGGTGCGATCCGGGCGCAGGAAGGCACCTCGTCGGAGATCGACGCCGACACCATCGCCTACCACTTCCACGAGCCGCTGGGCGTCGTCGGCCAGATCATCCCGTGGAACTTCCCGATCCTGATGGCGATCTGGAAGCTGGCCCCCGCGCTGGCCGCCGGCAACGCGATCGTCCTGAAGCCCGCCGAGCAGACCCCGGTCTCGATCCACGTGCTGCTCGAGCTGGTCGCCGACCTGCTCCCGCCGGGCGTGCTGAACGTCGTCAACGGCTTCGGCGTCGAGGCCGGCAAGCCGCTGGCGTCGAACAAGCGCATCCGCAAGATCGCCTTCACCGGTGAGACCACCACCGGCCGGCTGATCATGCAGTACGCCTCGGAGAACCTGATCCCGGTCACCCTGGAGCTGGGTGGCAAGAGCCCCAACATCTTCTTCGACGACGTCGCCTCGCAGCAGGACGCCTTCTACGACAAGGCGCTCGAGGGCTTCGCGATGTTCGCCCTCAACCAGGGCGAGGTCTGCACCTGCCCGTCGCGTGCCCTCATCCAGGGCGGCATCTACGACGAGTTCATCGAGCAGGCCGTCAAGCGCGTCGAGCAGATCAAGCAGGGCAACCCGCTCGACACCGACGTCATGATGGGTGCGCAGGCCTCGAACGACCAGTTCGAGAAGATCCTCTCCTACATCGACATCGGCCGGCAGGAGGGCGCCAAGGTCCTCGCCGGTGGCGAGAAGGCCGAGCTGGGCGGCGACCTCGCGGGCGGCTACTACATCAAGCCGACCGTGTTCGAGGGCAACAACCAGATGCGGATCTTCCAGGAGGAGATCTTCGGGCCGGTCGTGTCGGTCGCGCGCTTCAGCGACTACGACGACGCCATGAAGATCGCCAACGACACGCTCTACGGCCTCGGCGCCGGCGTGTGGAGCCGCGACGCGAACACCGCCTACCGCGCGGGCCGCGAGATCCAGGCCGGCCGGGTGTGGGTGAACAACTACCACGCCTACCCGGCGCACGCGGCCTTCGGTGGCTACAAGCAGTCCGGCATCGGGCGCGAGAACCACAAGATGATGCTGGACCACTACCAGCAGACCAAGAACATCCTGCAGAGCTACTCGCCGAACGCGCTGGGCTTCTTCTGATGGGTGAGCCGGACGTCGGCGTCACCCCGACCGAGCGGGTGACGCTGACGCCGGCCGCCGCCGATCTGCTGGTCAGGCTCACCGACCTGCACGGTCCGCTGATGTTCCACCAGTCCGGTGGGTGCTGCGACGGCAGCGCCCCGATGTGCTTCCCGGACGGGGACTTCAAGACCGGCGACTCGGACGTCCACCTGGGAGACCTACAGGTGGACGGTGTCGGGAAGCCGATCGGCTTCTGGATGTCGGCATCGCAGTACGAGTACTGGAAGCACACGCATCTCACGGTCGACGTCGTCAAGGGACGCGGCAGCGGGTTCTCGGTCGAGGCGCCGGAGGGCGTCCGGTTCCTGATCCGCTCGCGGCTGTTCACCGACGACGAGTACCGGGCGATGCAGGACTGACCACTCCACACCACGGCCCGGGACACCCGTCCCGGGCCGTGGTCGTCCCCGGCCGAGGAGCACCGATGACGCACACCCTGCGCGGGCTGATGGGCCTGCCGGCAGAACCGGCCCCGCTGTCCCGCTCCGCACTCATCATGATCGACCTGCAGAACACCTACACCGAGGGCGTGATGCGGCTGGAGAACGTCGAGCCGGCCCTCGGGGAGGCGGCCGAGCTGCTCGACCGCGCCCGCTCCGCCGGGTCCCGGATCATCCACATCCGGCACGACGCCGGCGAGGGCAGCCCGTACGACGTCACCGCGCCGATCGGCGCCATCCACGACTCGGTCGCCCCGCGCGACGGCGAGGCCGTGGTGACCAAGAACTTCCCCAGCGCGTTCGTCCACACCGGGCTGGCGGAGCTGCTGGAGGGCTACCAGGACCTGGTGCTCGCCGGGTTCATGACGCACATGTGCGTGAACTCCACCGCGCGCAGCGCGTTCTCCGGCGGCTACGTGCCGACCGTCGTCGCGGCGGCCACGGCCACCCGGGCCCTGCCCGGCGTGCACGGCACCGTCGCGGCGGCCGAGGTCCACGACGCGGCACTGGCCGGCCTCGCCGACCTGCCCGCGATCGTCGTCCCGGACCAGAAGGCCGTCCCCTCCTGAGCCCTGCCCCGCCCCGCGGCACGCAGGTGCGCGGGGCGGGCGGGTCAGAGGGCGGCGTCGATCGCGGCGAGGGTCGCGGCCGCGGGGGCCGCGATGCCGACCCCGCGGCCGTGGCGCACCTGCGGCTCG
Organism: Pseudonocardia sp. TMWB2A; assembly: GCF_017312135.1. NCBI lineage: Bacteria > Bacillati > Actinomycetota > Actinomycetes > Pseudonocardiales > Pseudonocardiaceae > Pseudonocardia > Pseudonocardia sp. TMWB2A. Next base: position 2,095,846 of record NZ_QKQY01000002.1, on the reverse strand, counting down.
CGGACGTTGATCCGCACCAGCGCGCCGGTCGCGGCCGAGGCCAGCTCCGAGCGGCGCCGCACCGTGGGCAGGGCACCGCCCGCCCCCAGCTCGACGACGACCACCCCGGTCCGGTGCGCCGCCAGCCAGTCCACGTGCCGCTGCAGCGCCGTCGCGGCGTGCGTGTCGTCCCAGCCGCCGTCGCCGAACATCAGGATCGCCGGACGGGCGATGCCGCCGCAGCCCGGGCAGCGGGGCAGCTCGCCGACGGCACGCATGGTGTCCTCGTCGACGTGCACCTCGACGCCGTCGGCGGGCCACACGCCGTGACCGCAGAGCCGCAGGCACTGGAGATGGTGGATGGAGCCGTGCACCTCGGCGACGTCGTCCGGGGCGAAGCCGGCCCGCTGGAACTGGCCGTCGACGTTCGAGGTGAAGACGTTCGAGGGCACCCGGCCGGCCCAGCGGCGCAGCACCGCGAACCCGGGGTGCGGCACCGTGTCCCGGTAGAGGTGCAGGCGGTGGCCGTAGAAACCCCAGGCCAGCGCCGGGTCGTCGGCGAAGTGCTCCGGGTCGGCGAGCTCCTCGAAACGCAGGCCGAGCCGCGCGTAGGGCGGGTAGGCCCGCCAGAAGCCCTCACCGCCGCGGAAGTCCGGCAGCCCGGAGTCGACGCCCATCCCGGCGCCGGCGGTGATCAGCAGCGCGCCCGCGTCGCGGACCAGGCGGGCCGCCGCGGCGATCTCGTCGGAGAAGGCCGCGGCGACCTCGCGGGCGTCGATCAGGACCCCGCCGCGATCTGCTGCAGGTCGACGACCTCGAACTCCAGCAGCGACGCGCCCTTGGCGACCGGCTGCGGCGAGCGCTGACCGGCGTGCGCCTCGGCGGCCGGGCCCGCGCGCCAGGCCTGGAAGTCCTCCTCGGTCTCCCAGCGGGTCACGACGAAGTACCGGTCGTCGCCGGACACCGGGCGCAGCAGCTCGAAACCGAGGAAGCCGGGCTGCCCGTCGACGGCGTGCAGGCGGTTCGCGAACCGCTTCTCCAGCTCGGGGCCCGCGTTCTCCGGGACCTCGATCGCGTTGATCTTCACAATGGCCATGTCCGCCACGTTATCCCTGCCCGGCGTCGTCGATGCGCATGCGCCGGGCGTCGCCGACCAGTTCGGCCAGCCGGGCCTCGTCCACCGCGTCCAGGCGGACGAGCACCAGGGGCCACGGCGCGTGCCCGGCGTCGGTGAAGAACAGGTCGGGCTCGCCGAGCAGCAGGGCCTGCTTCTCCGCCTCGTCGCCGACGTACAGCACCGCGACGTCGGTCCTGATCACCCGTCGTCTCCCGGGCACCCGCTCCGGCCAGGACCACACGAAGCCCTTGCCGCGCACCCGGAAATCGAACCCCTCACTCGGGTTCTCGACGACGCCGTCGAGGGCGAGCGCGATCCGCCGCACGTCCTGTTCGTCCGCCACGGGGCAAGCCTAGGGGCGTCGGGGCCGGTCCTCCGGCGGCGCTCCGAGGACCGCCGTCTCCCCGGTGCGCGAGTCGTGCAGCTCGACGGCGGTGATCCGCGCCCGCACCGGCTCGACCGGGTGCAGCAGCGCGAACGCCTCGGCGGGCCGCCCGGTCGCCAGCACCACGTGCGGCAGCCAGGAGCCCGGCAGGTGCGCGGCGTGCGCGCCCCGCACCCGTCCGGCCAGCGCGTCGTGCACCGCCGTGTGCACGGCCAGCACCTCGGGGTCGGTGACGGCGGTCAGCGCCAGCACGTCCGGCGCGTCCGGCCCGACCGAGCCGAGACCGGCCAGCCACAGCACCGGCAGCGCGACCAGGCGCAGCTCCGCGGTCAGCTCCCGCACTGCGGGCGGCGGGACCGTGCCCGCCGCGGCGACGGTCACGTGCGGCGTCCCGGCGGCTACCGGGATCCCGGCCGCGGCGAGCCGGTCGCGCAGCGCGGTGAGCGCGGCGGCGCCGTCGTCGTCGAGCCGGAAGCGGACGGTGCTGGGCATCGGTCCCCCCGCTCAGACGGGGAGGGCGAAGCGGCCGTCGTCGGTCTGCTCGGCCAGGCCGTCGACCAGCAGCGAGTGCAGGCACCGGTCGCGCTGGCCCGCGTCGGACCAGACGGCGTCCAGCGCGGCCCGCTCGACCGGCCCGTGCGCGGTGCGCAGCACGTCCATGAGCTTGCCGCGCACCTGCCGGTCGGTGCCGGCGAAGCCCTGGACCGGCTTGCGCGGACCGTCGTAGGCGGGTCTGCCGGCCGCCACCCAGGCGCAGCGGGCCGCGACCGGGCAGTCCGCGCACCGCGGCGAGCGGGCGGTGCAGACGACCGCGCCCAGCTCCATCAGCCCGGCCGAGACGACGGCGGCCTCGGCGTCGTCGTCGGGCAGCAGTGCGTCGACGTCGGCCAGGTCGGCCCGGGTGCGGGCCGGTCCGGCGTCGCCCTGACCGTGCACCGCGCGGGCCACGACCCGGCGGACGTTGGTGTCGACGACGGCGGCGCGCAGCCCGAAGCCGAACGCCGCCACCGCCCGCGCGGTGTAGGAGCCGACACCGGGCAGGGCCTCGAGCGCCTCGACGTCGGAGGGGACGGCGTCGCCGTGCTGGGCGGCGATCGCCGCTGCCGCGTCGTGCAGCCGGATCGCGCGGCGCGGGTAGCCGAGCTTGCCCCAGGCCCGCAGCACGTCCGCGCGCGGCGCGGCGGCCAGTGACGACGGCGCCGGCCAGCGCTCCATCCAGTCCCGCCAGACCGGTTCGACCCGGGCGACCGGGGTCTGCTGGAGCATGAACTCGCTGACCAGCACGCCCCACGGGGTGGTCTCCGGGCGCCGCCACGGCAGGTCGCGGGCGTGCGCCCGGAACCACTGGAAGATCAGATCGGCCACCACCGCTCCAGTGTCGCGCGCCCCGGCCGGGCCCCCGGCGACGACCCCGCCGTGATCACGGAACGGGCACCGCCGGCGTCGCCCGGTGACCGTCCCGGTGCCGGCGTGTGGATCACGGTCCCTACCGCGCCCGCCACCGGGGCGCGCGCCACGACCGGGGCGGTTCCCGTCCGCGGGGGGCCGGGCGGGACCCTGTCGCCGGACGACGCCGGTCACCCCGGGTCGGTCCGCCACCCGCCCGGGGGTCGGGCGATCCGGGTCGCCGACCCCCGTCCGGGCCGGTCCCGGGAGTGCGCGCGCGGTCGTTCCGGCGCTGCGCTCACCCGGTCGGGACGCGCGGGTCGCCCCGCCGGGTGGACCTCGCCGGACATGTCCGGTCCCGGCGCGGCGGCGGCGACTTCGTGTAACCGGAGATCTACCGTCGGTGACATGCACCCGGTGGGTCCCCTGCCGGCGTCGGTCTACTGGCGCCGGCGCGCATGCGCGGTCGGCGTCGCGCTGCTCGCGCTCTTCGCGCTGCTGTGGCTCACCACCTGGCTGCTGATCCCGCGGGGCTCCGACGAGCCCGCCGGGACGGCCGCACGGACGACCCCCCAGTCGTCGCAGACCACACCGGACACAGGGACGGCCGCACCCGCGCCGCCCCCGGGGTCCCCGTCCCCGGCATCCCCAGCCCCGGGGACGGGGGCACCCGCGTCCGTGCCGCTCCCCGACCCCGCCGCGCCCGGATCCCCTCCGGCCGCCGCGGCGGGGACGTCCGCCGGGCCCGCGACCCCGAACGCGGGCCCGGCGGACGAGACGGTCCGCCCCGACGACACACCACGCCCGTCCGTGCAGGTGCCGCAGGCCGCACCCTCCCCGCCGACCGGTCCGGTGCCCTGTACCGACGCGATGATCGAGGTGCGCGCCGAGACCGGGCAACCGACCTACCCCTCCGGCGCGCGGCCCGAGCTGCGGCTGGTCGTCACCAACGTCTCCGGCCAGCCCTGCGTGCGCGACCTCGACGGCGCCCAGCAGGAGATCGCCGTCTGGAGCGGCGACGGGGCTACCAAGCTCTGGTCGTCCAACGACTGCTCCAACCCGTCGTCGGACGACCTGCGCACCCTGGTGCCCGGCCAGCCGGTGGCATTCGCCGTGACCTGGACCGGGCTCGCCTCGGAGTCCGGCTGCGCGGGCGAGCGCACCCGGGTGGGCCCGGGCGGCTATCGGGTGCTGGCCCGGCTCGACCGGGTCGTGAGCGAGCCCGCCCCGCTGCTCATGAGCTGACGCTCAGCGGATGCGGGCCATGATCTCGCGCAGCGACGACGCCTCGGTGATCTGCATCCCGGTCCGCCCGACCTCGGCCCCGGTGGGGACGATCGCCCGGGTGAAGCCCAGCCGTGCGGCCTCCGCGAGGCGCCGGTCCACCCCGTGCACCCGGCGCAGCTCGCCGGCCAGCCCGAGCTCGCCCAGCACGACGAGGTCCGCGGGCAGCGCCGCGTCCCGCTTCGCCGAGACGACCGCCAGCGCGATCGCGAGGTCGGCCGCGGGCTCGGTGATCCGCATCCCGCCGACGGTGGCGGTGTAGACCTCGGCGTCGTGCAGCTTGAGCCCGCCCCGCCGCTCGACGACGGCGAGCAGCATCGGCACCCGGGACGAGTCCAGCCCGGTCACCGCGCGGCGCGGGCTCGGGATGTTCGCCCCCGCCACCAGCGCCTGCACCTCGGCCAGCAGCGGCCGTCGCCCGTCCATCACGACGGTCACCGCGGTCCCCGGCTGCACCGCGTCGGCGCCCTGACCGAACCGGCCGAGGAACAGCCCCGAGGGGTCGGCGAGACCGACGATGCCGGAGTCGCGCAGCTCGAAGCAGCCGACCTCGTCGGCCGGGCCGAACCGGTTCTTCACCCCGCGGACCATCCGCAGCGCCGAGTGCTTGTCGCCCTCGAAGTGCAGCACCACGTCGACGAGGTGCTCCAGCACCCGCGGACCCGCGATGCCGCCGTCCTTGGTGACGTGGCCGACGAGCAGCACGGCCAGGCCGCGTTCCTTCGCCAGCGCGGTCAGTCCCACGGTGACGGCGCGGGTCTGGGTCACCCCGCCGGGGCTGCCGTCGACCGAGGCGGTGGACATGGTCTGGATGGAGTCCACCACCAGCAGCGACGGCCGCAGCGCGTCGACGTGGCCGAGCACCGACTCGAGGTCGGACTCGGCGGCGAGGTAGAGCTCGTCGTGGACGCCGCCGGTGCGCTCGGCGCGCAGCCGGACCTGGCCCGCGGACTCCTCACCGGAGACGTAGAGGACCCGGGACCGGGCCGCGGCCTGCGCGGCGACCTCCAGGAGCAGCGTCGACTTGCCGACGCCCGGCTCACCGGCCAGCAGCACCACCGCGCCCGGGACGAGCCCGCCACCGAGGACCCGGTCCAGCTCGTCGACGCCGGTCGGCCGGGCCCGGGCGGAGTCCAGCTCCACCTCGGCGATCCGCCGGGCCGGGGTGCTGGGCGCCCCGGCGACGACGGTCCGGCCACCCCCGCCGGTGCGCACCGGCTCGACCTGCTCCAGCGACCCCCAGGCCTGGCAGCCCGGGCAGCGCCCCACCCACTGCGCCGTGCGGTGGTCGCACTCGGTGCAGCGGTAGCCGCCCGAGCGGGCGGCGCGGGACCGGGAGGTCAGTTGCCGGCGACGCCGCCGGCGCCGCTGCCCTCGTTGCCGGGCGCGACGGGGGCGCCCTCGCCGGCCGGGACCGGGTTCGACTGGTCGACCGGCGGGGCCTCGGCCTGGCCGCCGGTCTCGGAGTTGACGCCGGTCTCGGCGCCGTTGGTGCCCGACTCCTCCGTGCCGGTCGAGGCCCGCTCCGGGGCGTGCCCCGGCGAGTTCGTGTCGGTCGGCACGCCGGTCGGGACGGTGACGGTCACCGAGCCGGCCTTCTCGAACACGAACGTCATCGGGAGCTGCGCGCCGGAGGGGATCGGGCGGGTCAGGCCCTCGGCGACGAGCTGCACGCGCTTGGCGTTGGTCGGGGCCAGCTGCAGGTTGCCCGGCGAGACCAACGCGATGTCCTGCGGCATGGTCGCGTCGCCCTGGATCTGCACCGACGCCGCGGCCGGCGAGGTCACCGACACCAGCCGGTCGGCGACCGAGCCGGTGTTGACCAGGGTGGCGACGAGCGGTGCGGCGCCGCCCTGGCGGTAGAGCGCGTCCGGTCCCGCGGGCGTGGTCGGGTAGGCGACCTGGACGTCGCGCAGGTCGACCGAGCCGACCGAGGCGTTGACGCCGTTGACGGCGGCGACCTGCTCTGCGGTCTGCGCGATCTGCCCGGCTCCACAGCCGCTGATCAGCAGGCCGGTCAGGGCGACGGCGCCGGCGACGCCGGCCAGGGTCCGGGCGGAACGGCGGGTGCGGCTCACGGTCGTCGTGTCCTTCCTTGCCGGTGCCCCGAAGTGCCCCCGGCGCACATGCTGGGTCTGTCGGGGGGCAGCCTAGTCGCGCGCTCCGACGCGTTGCGCGGTCGGGCACCCGGGTGTGACGACCGCGTCCCCGCCGGACGGTGGGGCGGCAGACCCGGTGGTCCGGGACGTGACGCGGCGGCGACCGGCACGTGGCCGGGCCGCCCCGGATGGGCGCCACACCCGCGGGGAACACGTTCCTCCGCCGTTGTCAACCCCCTGACCTGCGACGACGGTGAAAGCCGGTCACCGTCCCGCCCGGGCGACGTGTTAATCTGGACCCAGCGAAAGGGGCCAGAGGACACATGGTTTTCAAGGTCGGAGAGACCGTCGTCTACCCGCACCACGGTGCCGCGCTCATCGAGGCGATCGAGACCCGGACGATCAAGGGCGAGGAAGTGCAGTACCTCGTCCTGAAGGTCCAGCAGGGCGATCTGACGGTGCGCATCCCCGCCGACAACGTCGAGGTGGTCGGTGTTCGTGACGTCGTGGGCCAGGAGGGGCTGGATCGTGTCTTCGAGGTGTTGCGCGCGCCGCACACCGAGGAGCCCACGAACTGGTCGCGCCGGTACAAGGCGAACTGGGAGAAGCTCACGTCCGGTGACGTGAACAAGGTCGCCGAGGTCGTCCGCGACCTCTGGCGGCGGGAGAAGGACCGGGGCCTGTCCGCCGGTGAGAAGCGGATGCTGGCCAAGGCGAGGCAGATACTGGTCAGTGAGCTCGCGCTGGCCGAGGGCACCGACGAGGAGCGGGCCGAGGTCCTGCTCGACGAGGTGCTCGCCACCGCGAACGCCTGACCGGCGTGCACGGACCGTCCTCCGGGGCGGGTGTCGTCGCGGTGCTTCCCGCGGCCGGTTCCGGGGTGCGTCTGGGTGCAGGTGTGCCCAAGGCGTTCGTCGGACTGGCCGGGGTTCCCATGCTGGTACGCGCGGTCGACGGCCTTCTCGCGTCCGACGTCGTCGGACACGTGGTGGTCGTCGTCCCCGCGGACCAGGTGGACGACGCCGCCGCCATGCTGCCCGGACGCCCGGCGACCGTCGTCGCCGGCGGTGCCGACCGCACCGCCTCCGTCGCGGCGGGTCTCGCCGCGACCGGGCCGGACGCCGAGGTCGTGCTGGTGCACGACGCCGCGCGCCCGCTCACACCACCCGACGTCGTCCGCCGGGTGGTCGACGCCGTGCGCGCGGGCGCGCCCGCGGTGATCCCGGTGCTCCCCGTGGCCGACACGGTCAAGCGGGTCGACGCCGCCGGGACCGTCGTGTCCACCGTGGACCGCTCCGAGCTGCGTGCGGTGCAGACACCGCAGGGGTTCCGCGCGGCCGACCTGCGCCGCGCCCACGCGGGCACACCCGACCCCCGCACCGACGACGCCGGGCTGGTCGAGGCGCTCGGCGACCCGGTCACCACCGTCGCCGGGGACCCGCTCGCGTTCAAGGTCACCACCGCGTGGGACCTGCGCATCGCCGAACTGCTGCTCGCCGGGGCGGGCCGCGTCACCGAGCACGAGGAACACGTATGAGGGTCGGGATCGGTACCGACGTGCACCCGGTCGAGCCGGGCCGCGACTGCTGGGTCGCGGGTCTGCTGTGGCCCGGGACCGACGGCTGCGCCGGGCACTCCGACGGCGACGTCGCCGCACACGCCCTGTGCGACGCCCTGCTGTCCGCGGCGGGGCTGGGCGACCTGGGCGCGGTGTTCGGCACCGGCCGTCCGGAGTGGACGGGTGCGAGCGGGGCGACCCTGCTCGCCGAGGTCCGCCGCCTGCTCACCCGCGACGGCTGGACCGTCGGCAACGCCGCCGTCCAGGTGGTCGGGAACGACCCGAAGATCGGGAAGCGCCGGGCCGAGGCCGAACGGGTGCTGTCGGAGGTGGTCGGCGGCCCGGTGTCGGTGTCCGGCACGACCACCGACGGCCTGGGGCTGACCGGGCGCGGCGAGGGCCGCGCCGCCGTCGCGACGGCGCTGCTGCTGCCCGCGGGCTAGAGACGCCCGGTCCGCTCCTGGATCTGCTCCGGGGTGAGGTCGTCGGCGTGGGCCGCCACCATCCAGGCGTGGCCGAACGGGTCGGCGAGCCGGCCGCCGCGCTGCCCGTAGTCGTGGTCGGTCACCGGGAACAGCACCCGGCCGCCGTGCTCCACCATCGCCGCGGCGACCGCGTCCGGGTCGTCGACCTCCAGGGCCAGGATCACCGCGCCGGGCCCCGACGGCGCGGGGTCGACGTCGTCGCCGTCCTTGACGGCCCACTCCGCGCCGCCGGCCCGCAGCAGGGCGTGCACCACGGCGCCGGAGCCGTCGGTGTAGCGCTCCACGAGCTCCGCGCCGAACGCGGCGAGGTAGAAGTCGATCGCGGCGTCGGCGTCGTGCACGACCAGCCGCGGGTACATCCGCTGAACAGCCATGTCGGACACCTTGCCGCAGCGGCACCGCCCGTGTAGTGGACGAATCGGAGGCCCGTACCCTGGTGACGTGAGCCTCAGACTTCTCGACTCAGCGACCAGGGAGCAGCGTGCGTTCACGCCGCTGCGGGCCGGAGCAGTGTCGATGTACGTCTGTGGGGCGACGGTGCAGGGCCTGCCGCACATCGGTCACGTCCGCTCGGGCCTGAACTACGACGTGCTGCGCCGCTGGCTGGCCCGGTCCGGGTACGACGTCACGCTGGTCCGCAACGTCACCGACATCGACGACAAGATCCTGCGCAAGGCGCACGCCGCGGGCCGTCCGTGGTGGGAGTGGGCGGCCACCCACGAGCGGGCCTTCACCGCCGCGTACGACGCGCTGGGCTGCCTGCCGCCGTCGGTGGAGCCCCGGGCGACCGGGCACATCACGCAGATGGTCGAGCTGATCGAGCGGCTGATCGAGCGCGGTCACGCCTACCCCGCGGGCGGCGACGTGTACTTCGCCGTGCGCACCCTGCCCGACTACGGCGCGCTGTCCGGTCAGCGCGTCGACGACGTCCACCAGGGTGAGGGCGAGGGCGGCGCCAAGCGCGACGCCCTGGACTTCACGCTGTGGAAGGCCGCCAAGCCCGGCGAGCCCAGCTGGCCCACCCCCTGGGGGAACGGGCGTCCCGGCTGGCACCTGGAGTGCTCGGCGATGGCGACCGCCTACCTCGGCCCGGAGTTCGACATCCACGGCGGCGGCCTCGACCTGGTGTTCCCGCACCACGAGAACGAGCGCGCCCAGAGCCACGCGGCCGGGGACGGGTTCGCCCGGTTCTGGCTGCACAACGCCTGGGTGACCATGGGCGGGGAGAAGATGTCGAAGTCGCTGGGGAACACCCTGGCGATCGAGAACCTGCTCGAGCGGGTCCGCCCGGCCGAGCTGCGCTACTACCTGGTCGGCCCGCACTACCGGTCGGCGATCGAGTACTCCGACGCCGCGCTGGACGAGGCCGTCGCCGCGTACCGGCGGATCGAGTCGTTCGTGCACCGGGTACGTGAGCGGCACGGCCTGCCCGAGGTCGCGGCGGAGCTGCCCGGCGCGTTCACCGCCGCACTCGACGACGACCTGGGCACCCCGCTCGCGCTCGGCACCGTGCACACCCTGGTGCGCGAGGGCAACACCGCCCTCGACGCCGGGGACGTCACCGGTGCGCTGCGGGCCGCGTCCGCGGTCCGTGCGACGACCGAGGTGCTCGGCCTGGACCCGCTGGCAGCCGGCGGCGTGGCCGAGGAGTCGGGCGACGCCGCCCGGCAGGCACTGGGCACCCTGGTGGAGACGATGCTCGAGCGCCGCCGGGCCGCGCGCGCCGAGCGCGACTTCGCCACCGGGGACCGGCTCCGCGACGAGCTGCTCGCCGCCGGGATCGCCGTCGAGGACGGCGCCGACGGCTCCACCTGGACTCTCAAAGACAACTAGGACTCGTAGAACTCATGGCAGGCAATTCCAAGCGCCGCGGTGCGATCCGTAAGGAAGGCACCAAGAAGGGCATGGTCGTCGGATCCGGCGGCCAGCCCCGGCGCGCACTGAAGGGCAAGGGCCCGACCCCGCCCGGCGAGATGCGACCCGGCCACCCGAAGGCGAGGGCGGCCGCGCGCCGCGCCGCCCAGGACCAGCAGCAGCGCCGGCGCCCGGTCGCGGGCCGTCGCGGTGACGGGGAGACCCCGGAGACCGTGCTCGGCCGCAACCCGGTCGTCGAGTGCCTGCGGGCCGGCGTCCCGGCGACGGCGTTGCAGGTGGCGACCGGCATGTCCGCCGACGACCGCGTCACCGAGGCCGTCGCGCTGGCCGCGGAGCGGGGCATCTCCATCCTGGAGGTGCCGCGCAACGACCTCGACCGGATCAGCGGCGGAGCGCTGCACCAGGGCCTCGCCCTGCAGGTGCCGCCCTACGCCTACGCCCACCCCGACGAGGTGCTGGAGGCCGCGTCGCACTCCGGGCGCCCGGCGCTGGCCGTCGCCCTGGACGGGGTGACCGACCCGCGCAACCTGGGTGCGGTCGTCCGGTCGGTGGGGGCGTTCGGCGGGCACGGCGTCGTCGTGCCGCAGCGGCGCGCCGCGGGCATGACCGCGGTGGCCTGGCGGACCTCGGCGGGCACCGCGGCCCGGGTCCCGGTCGCGCGCGCCACGAACCTGACCCGCACCCTGCAGGAGTACGCCTCCGCCGGGCTGATGGTCGCCGGTCTGGCCGCCGACGGCGACGTCTCCCTCGACGACTTCGACCTGGCCACCGGGCCGCTGGTGATCGTCACCGGGTCGGAGGGCAAGGGACTGTCCCGGCTGGTCCGCGAGACCTGCGACGTGACCGTCTCGATCCCCCTGGCCGGCCGCGTGGAGTCCCTGAACGCCTCGGTCGCCACCGGCGTGGTGCTGGCCGAGGTGGCCCGCCGCCGTCGCGTCGGCCGCTGACCCGACGCGTGATCGCCGCGACGCGCGGTGATCCGCTCCCCGCGCGCGTCCGGACGCACGCGACGGGCGGATCACCGCGCGGACAGCGGATCACCGCCGCCGGAGCCGAGGGTCAGGCGCGGACCGGGCCCCGGCCGCGCAGCCGGCCCACCAGCCGGCAGAGCAGGTAGGCGACGAACCCGATGGTCGCCACATAGGCCGAGATCGGCAGCCCCGGCGCCAGCGACAGGATCGTCCCGCCGACCAGCGCGACCTCCGCGATGACGATCGCGAGGACGGTCGCCAGCAGCGGGTTCGCAGTGACCCGGTTCGCCGCGGCGCCGGGCACGATCAGCACCGACAGCACCAGGATCGCGCCGACGATCGGCACGGCCAGCGCCGTCACCAGGCCGATCAGCACGCCGAACACCAGGGTCAGCGCGCGGACGGGCACGCCGCGCGCCAGCGCGACGTCGGGGTCGGTGCTGGCGAACAGCAGCGGCCGGTAGAGCAGCGCCAGGGTCACGAGCACGACGACGGCGACGACCCCCAGCACCCACAGGTTCTGCTGGTCGACCGACACGATGGAGCCGGTGAGCAGGCCGAACCGGTTGGAGGAGCGGCCGTCGTAGAGGGCCAGGAACAGCACGCCCAGGCCGAGCCCGAACGCCATCACCACGCCGATCGCGGAGTCCCGCTCGCGTTGGCGCAGGCCCAGCACGCCGAAGATCACCGCGGCGACGACGGCGCCCACCACCGCCCCCACCCCGACGGCGACGCCGAGCAGCAGCCCGGCCGCGGCCCCGGTAAAGGCCAGCTCGGCGGTGCCGTGCACGGCGAAGGCCATCCCGCGGCTGACGATCAGCGGGGCGAGCAGCCCGGCGACCAGCCCGAGCACCGCGCAGGCGATGAGCGCGTTGCGGACGAACGGGTAGCCCAGCAGCGTGCCGGTGCCGGACAGGTCGAGGATCCGGGCCAGGAACTCGGTCACGCGCCACCCCCGACCGCGACGCCGTGCTCGGCGTGCTCGTCCCGGGTGACCGGGGAGTCCTCGGCCCCGACGACGACCAGCCGGTCGCGGACCCGCAGCACGTCGACGTCGGTGCGGTAGAGCCGCGACAGCGTCTCCGAGGTCATGACCTCGTCGGTGGTGCCGATCGAGAACCGGCCGTCGACGAGGTAGAGGACCCGGTCCACCAGCGGCAGCACCGGGTTGATCTCGTGGGTCACGAACAGCACCGCGGTCCCCGCGGCGCGACGGCGCTCGTCGATCAGCCGGGTCACGATCCGCTGGTGGGACAGGTCCAGGCTGAGCAGGGGCTCGTCGCACAGCAGCACCGCCGGGTCCCCGACGAGTGCCTGCGCGACCCGCAGCCGCTGCTGCTCGCCGCCGGACAGCCGCCCGACGGGGGCGTCGGCGTACCCGGTCCCGCCGACCTGGGCCAGCGCGCGGTCGACGCGCTCGCGCCGCTCCCGTCGCCGGCCCAGGCCGAGACCGAAGCGGTGCCCGTCGAGGCCGAGGCCGACGAGGTCGCGCCCGCGCAGCGGCAGGTCCGGGTCGAGTGGCTGCTGCTGCGGGACGTAGCCGATCTCGGGGCTGCCGCGCCGCGGGGTGTGCCCGCCGACGGTCACGGTGCCGTCGGAGAGCGGGAGCAGCCCCAGCAGGACGCGCATCAGCGTCGTCTTGCCGGAGCCGTTCGGGCCGAGGACGGCGACGAACTCGCCGGGTGCGACGTCCAGGTCGAGGCCGGACCACAGGGTCCGGTCCCCGAACCGGAGGCCCGCTCCGCGCAGCGACAGCGCGGACTGCTGCGAGGAACCCATGTCAGCGGTTCAGCGCCGCGGAGAGCTCGTCCAGGTTGGCGTTCATCCACTGCACCCAGTCGGTGGTGCCCGCGGGCAGCGTCTCCGACATCTGGACCACCGGGACGCCTCCCTTCTGGGCGGCGTCGCGGACCTGGTCGGTGGTCGGCGAGGTCGTCTGGCTGTTGAGGATCAGCGCGTCGACCGGCGGCTGCGCGGTGAACAGCCCCAGCATCTGCGCGACGACGGCGGCCGGCGGGTCGGTGCCCTCCTCGACGGCCGAGGAGAACTCCTGCGGGGTCGCGTTCGCGATCCCGGCGGCCTGCAGCAGGTAGGCGGGCACCGGCTCGGTGACGGCGACCCGGGCCCCCGGGTGCGCGCGGCCGATCTCGGTGGCCTTCGACGTCAGCTGGGCGACGCCGCCCTCGAGGGTCTTGGCGTTGGTGCGGAAGTACTCCGCGGCGCTCGGGTCGATGCGGCCGAGCTGGTCGGCGAGCTGCTCAGCGACGCGGCCGACCGCGGCCGGGTTGTACCAGACGTGCTCGTTGAACGAGCCGTGCTCGTGCTCGTGGTCCGCCTCGGCCGCGGGCGCGGGGGTGGCCTCGGCGGCGTGGTCGTGGCCGTGGTCGTCGGCGGCGGCCTCCTGGGCCCCCTCGATGCCGGAGACCTCGACGGCGTCGACCAGCGGGGCCTTGTTGCCGGACGCGGCGACGAGGTCGGTCATGAACGCGTCGTAGCCGCCGCCGTTCATGATCAGCAGCTGGGCCTCGCCGACGGTCGCCGCGTTCTGCGGGGTCGGCTCGTAGCCGTGCGGGTCGACGTCGGGGGAGCTGATGATCGACTCGACCCTGGCGTAGTTGCCGCCCACGGCGCGGGCGACCGCGCCCCAGGCGTCGGTGGAGGCGACGATCTTCACCTGCGGGGTGTCGGCGCTGGTGGGGGCGTCGACCTGGCCGGAGCCGCAGGCGGTCAGACCCAGGGCGAGTGCGGCCAGCCCGGCCACGAGCGCGGCCGGGCGGAGCGGGGATCGGGACACGGACGGAACTCCCATCAACATATCGGCATAGATTTATTGGAAATCATTCTCAGATTCACTCTACCGCTGTACGGGGAGCCGGGAACGCGCGCGGCGTGTGATCCCGTCGTGGCCGGTCGGGGCGGACTTTCACGTGCGTGACCGCGCCGCTACCGTTCGGGGAATGACCGGCCCCCAGCACCCGCGGCGTCCGGCGACGCTCGCGTCGCTGGCCGCCGAGCTCGGGGTCTCCCGGACGACCGTGTCGAACGCCTACAACCGTCCCGACCAGCTGTCCGCGCCGCTGCGCGAGCGCGTCCTGGAGGCGGCCCGGCGGCTCGGCTACCCGGGCCCGGACCCGGTCGCCCGCTCGCTGCGCACCCGGCGCGCTGGAGCGGTGGGCCTGCTGCTGACCGAGGCGCTCAGCTACGCCTTCCGCGACCCGGGCGCCACCGGCTTCCTGGAGGGGCTCGCGCTGGCCTGCGAGAAGGCGGGCACCGGCCTGCTGCTGATCCCGGTCAGCCCGGAGCACTCCGACGTCGACTCCGTCTATCAGGCCGGGGTCGACGGCTTCGTCGTCTACTCGGTCAGCGAGGACGACCCGCACTTCCGGGCCGTCCTGCAGCGACCGGTGCCGACCGTCGTCTGCGACCAGCCCACCGGGATCACCGGGGTGGACCGCGTCGGCGTCGACGACCGCGCCGGGACCCTCGCGCTCGGGCGGCACCTCGTCGAGCTCGGCCACCGCCGCGTCGGTGTGCTCTGCATGCGCCTGTCCTCGCACCGGCACGACGGCAGGGCCGACGTCGCCCGGCAGGAGGGCAGCTCCTACGCCGTGCAGCGCGAACGCCTCGCCGGGCTGCGCGCGGCGCTCGCCGAGGCGGGCGTCGAGTGGGCCGACGTCCCGGTCATCGAGCGGTTCGAGCACTCCCTCGACGCCGGCGCGGACGGCGCCGCCACCCTGCTGGACTCCCACCCCGGGATCACCGCGCTGGTGTGCACCTCCGACATCCTCGCCCTCGGCGCGCTGCGCGAGGCCCGCGACCGCGGCCTGCGGGTGCCCGAGGACCTCTCGGTCGCCGGGTTCGACGGCGTGCCCGAGGCCGAGCGCGTCGGCCTGACCACGGTCCGCCAGCCGTTCCGGGAGAAGGGCCTCGAGGCCGGGCGGCTGCTGCTCGAACGCGGCGACCGCCACGTCCCCGAGCACGTCACGCTCCCGACCGAGCTGATCGTCGGGGTGACCACCCGCGAGCTGCGCCAGTCCGGGGAGTTCTTCTCCGGATGGTGAGCCTGACCGGGCTGCGCCGCTACCCGGTCAAGTCCTGCCGGGGCGCGGACGTGGCCCGCGCCGTCGTCGAACGGGCCGGTCTCGCCGGGGACCGGCGCTGGATGCTGGTCCGCGACGACGGCGCCATGGTCACCGCGCGCACCCACCCGCGGCTCGTGCTCGTCGCGCCCACCCCCGCCGCCGACGGGCTCCGCCTGACCGGACCGGGGCTGCCGCCGCTCACCGTCCCCGTGCCCGACGGCGAGCCGGTGCCGGCCCGCGTGCACCGCTGGGACACCGCGGGCGTCCCGGCCGGCCCGGAGGCCAACGCCTGGTTCTCCGAGCTGCTCGGCGACCCGGTCCGGCTGATCCACCTCGACGACCCGGCCCGGCGCCGTCCCGACCCCGACTTCTCCCACGACGACGACCGCGTCTCCTACGCCGACGGCTACCCGCTGCTGCTCGCCTCCACGGCCTCGCTGCACGCGCTGGACGCACTCGTCGCCGACGGCCCGAACGCGGCCGAGGCGCCGCTGCCGATGACCCGGTTCCGGCCGAACGCCGTCGTCGACGGCGCACCCGCCTGGGCCGAGGACGGCTGGCGGCGCATCCGGATCGGCGCCGCGGAGTTCCGGGTGGCCAAGGGCTGCGCCCGCTGCGTGCTCACCACCGTCGACCCGGACACGGCGGTCAAGGGCCGCGAGCCGATGGCGACCCTGGCCCGGCACCGGCGGTTCGACGGCAAGGTGTGGTTCGGGGTCAACCTGATCCCGGACGACCCGGGCGCGGAGATCGCCGTCGGCGACGAGGTCGAGGTGCTCGACGCCGTCGACCCGGCCTGCGGTCCGCCGCGCTGACCCGGACCGGCCACGGTTCCTCCCGCCCCGTCGGTATCGTCGGGTTCGGGTCGCCCGTCCGGGTGGCCGGACCGGGGCGAGGGGGAGGCTGCGCTGAACGACGAGCGCGACCCCCGTCGCCGTCCACCGCCGCCGCCCCCGGGCCCCGCCGGGCGCGGACGACCGCTGCCCCCACCCGCCCCGCGCCCCGGCGCGGGTCCGCGACGCGTCGTGCCGCCCCCGCTGTCCGGACGTCCGCCGGCGGGCGGGCGGCCGCCCCGCGCCGTGCCACCTCCTCCGGCCCCGCGACCCTCCGCGCCGCCCGACCGCCCGGACGCCCTGCGCCCGGCCCCGCGCCCCGCACCGTCCGACCGCCCGGACGTGCTCCACCCGGCCCAGCGGCCACTGCCCACGCGCCGCGGCGCCCGCCGGACAGGCCCGCCGCCGCGTCGCGGAGCGGTCCCCGTGCCCCGCCCCGAGGAGACCCGCGCCCCGCGCCGCCCGATCGGGCCGCAGATCGCGGCGCTGCGGGACCGGCTGCGCCGGCTGCGGCCGCAGCGGCCGCCGGGGACCCCGCCGCCGTCGACCCGGGCCCGGCTGCGCAGGCTGCTGCGCTGGGCCCTGGTCGCCCAGGCCGTCCCGCTGGTCCTGGTGCTGCTGTTCACCCTGGTCAACCCGCCGTACACGATGTTCCGGCTGTGGAACTTCGGGCCGACCGTCGCGCAGTGGACCGACGCCGAGCACGTGTCGCGCAACTTCCTGGTCGTCGTCATGGGGCAGGAGGACCAGCAGTTCCCGGAGCGCATCCTCGCCGTCGACTACGGGATGCAGTGGGCGCGCGTGCAGGCGTACATGGACGGCACCGACGACCCGTCCGGGTCGACCATCACCCAGCAGACGTCGAAGAACCTGTTCCTGTGGGCCGGGCGCTACCCGCCGCTGGAACCGGTGCGCAAGGCGCTGGAGATCCCGCCGGCGGAGACGATGGAGCTCGTCATGTCCAAGCGCCGGATCCTGGAGATCTACGTCAACGTCGCGCAGTTCGCGCCGCGCGTCTACGGCGTCTGCGCCGCCTCCTGGTACTACTTCGGCAAGTCCAGCCGCTCGCTCAGCGTGGACGAGTCCGCCCAGCTCATCGGGCTGCTGCCGTCCCCGCTGCACGTCGAACGCGCCCCCGGCGGCGGCATGCGCTTCCTCGGCGACACCAACGGCAACGGCGTCGCCGACCCCGGCGAACGCGGCTGGATCAGCGCGAAGGGCTACTGGCACGCCCGCGAGCGCGCCCCGCGCTGGTATGCCCAGATGGGCGGGCTCGCCGCCACCGAGGGCCTCGGGATCCCCGGCAACGCCTCCGACCTGCCCGCCGCCGACGACCCGTGCCGCGAGCCACCGGCCGCGCTGGCCGACCTCGACTGAGCCGCCGCGACCCGGTCAGGACCCGGTCAGGACCCGCAGCGCAGCGCGGCCAGCCGCTCCAGGACCCCGGCCATCTCCTGCGGGTCGGTGACCCGGAAGCGGGCCGCGGTGTCGCCGTCGCCGACCTTGATGCCGACGTCGCCGTCGCCCAGCACCCGGAACGCGGTCTCGTCGGTGACGTCGTCCCCGGCGAACAGCACCGCGTCCGCGTGCAGGGCCGACCGCAGCGCCTCGACCGCGGAGCCCTTGGTGGTCTCGACGACGGCCAGGTCCAGCACGTCCTTGCCCGCGACGGCGTCCACGCCGTCACCGACCCACTCGGCGTCGACCCGCTCCAGCAGCGCCGCCCCGGCGGCCGGGTCCATGCCGCGCACGTGCACCGCTCCGCCCGCGGGCTTGGTCTCCAGCCGCGCCCCGGGGGTCCCGTCGACCAGGGCGCGCAGCCCGTCGAGCAGCGCGGTCCGCCGGCGCTCCTGCTCGGGCGTCAGCAGGCCGCCGCGCCCGAGCAGGGCGGCGAGCCCGTCGTCGTACTCGGCGCCGTGGCTGCCCACCAGCCCGACCGGCGGGACGAACCCGGAGACGGTCGCGAGGTCGTCGCGGCCCCGGCCGGACAGCATCACGACGGTCGTCGCGTCGTGCGCGGCGAGGCGCCGGACGGCGTCGGCCGAGGCGGGCAGCGGCCGCGACGCCGACGGGTCGTCGACCAGCGGGGCCAGTACGCCGTCGAAGTCGAGGGCGACGAGCAGCCGCCCCACCCCGGCGAGCCGCTCCAGGGCGGCATCGGGGCTCACTGCTCGACCCGGATGCCGAGTGCCTCCAGGAACCCGGTGGCCCAGCGGTCGACGTCGTGGTCGAGGACCTGGCGGCGCAGCGTGCGCATCCGCTTGCGCCCCTCCTCGGCGTTCATGGTCAGCGCCGCGTAGAGCGCCTCCTTGACGCCGTCGGTGTCGTGCGGGTTGACCAGCAGTGCGCTGGTCAGCTCGATCGCGGCACCGGCGAACTCGGACAGCACGAGACAGCCGCCGTCGTCGGGTCGGCAGGCGACGTACTCCTTGGCGACGAGGTTCATGCCGTCGCGCAGCGGGGTCACGAGCATGACGTCGGCGGCGAGGAAGAACGCGGCGAGCTCCTCGCGCGGCAGCGACCGGTGCAGGTAGTGCACCGCCGGGTGCCCGACGCGGGCGAACTCGCCGTTGATCCGGCCGACGGCCTGCTCGATGTCGGCGCGCATCTGCTGGTAGTGCTCGACCCGCTCCCGCGACGGCGTCGCCAGCTGGATCATCACGGCGTCGTCGACGGACACCCGCTCCTCCTCGAGGAGCTCGTGGAACGCGCGGAGCCGGACGTCGATGCCCTTGGTGTAGTCGAGCCGGTCGACCCCCAGCACGATCTTCTCCGGGCTCCCGAGCTCCGTCCGGATCTCGGCGGCGCGCTTCTCGACCTCGGGGGTGCGGGCCAGCTCGTCGAGCCGGTGCGAGTCGATCGAGATCGGGAACGCGCCGAGCCGGATGCGCCGTCCGCCGTGGTGGAGCGCCTCGGGGTCGCGGTCGGTGGAGGCCCCGGCGAGCTCCTGGGCGAGCCAGTGGAAGTTGCGGACACCGCCGTCGGTGTGGAAGCCGACGAGGTCCGCGCCGAGCAGGCCCTCCATGATCCGGGTCCGCCACGGGAGCTGGCGGAACAGCTCGACCGGCGGGAACGGGATGTGCAGGAAGAAGCCGATCCGCAGGTCCGGGCGCAGTTCGCGCAGCTTCCCCGGGACGAGCTGGAGCTGGTAGTCCTGCACCCAGACCGTCGCACCCTGCGCGGCGACCTTCGCGACCTCCTCGGCGAAGCGCTGGTTCACCGCGGTGTAGGCGCGCCACCAGTGCCGGTGGAACTGCGGCGGTGCGACGACGTCGTGGTAGAGCGGCCAGAGCGTGCCGTTGGAGAAGCCCTCGTAGTAGTCGGTGACCTCCTGCGCGGTCAGCGTCACCGGGAACAGCGACAGGCCGTCCTCGGCGAACGGCTCGACCTCGGCGTCGGGGACGCCGGGCCAGCCGACCCAGGCACCCTCCCGGGCCCGCAGGGTCGGCTCCAGCGCCGTGACCAGGCCGCCCGGGCTGCGACGCCAGGTGGTGCTGCCGTCCGGGTGCCGCTCCAGGTCCACGGGGAGCCTGTTGGCCACCACCACCAGATCCGCTGCGGTCACCGGTTCCCCTGTGGACACATGCCCTCCTCGACGCTCGCCCCGCGGCCGACCCTACTTCGGATCGGCCCCGTCGGCCGTGGAGTCCGACACCGGGGAACCGACGGCCGCGCCGCCGGTGGGCGAGTTCTCCGCTCCGCCCGGCCGGTCCTCCGGACGGCGCCGGGGGCTGGCCACGAACTGCCCGAGGGCGACGCCCGCCGCCAGCGCGAGCCCGACGGCCAGCGCGATCGTGATCGTCACGAGCCCTTCGGAGGGGCCCTCGATCGCCAGCTGGTAGAAGCCGCGGTAGGCGGCGAGACCGGGCAGCAGGGGGGTGACCCCGGCCAGCGTGACGACCATCGGCGGGGTCTGGGTGCCCCGGCGCAGCAGACCCGCCGCCAGGCCGACGACGAGCGCCGCGGCCCCGGTCGCGGGCACCTGCCCGAGGCCGGCGTTCTGCGTGAGCAGGCCGTAGACCAGCCAGCTCGACGCGCCGACCGCACCCGCGATCGGCAGCGACCGTAGTGGCGCGTACCCGGCGAGCGCGTAGAACGCGGCCGCCAGGGCACCGGAGACCAGCGACAGCCCGAACTGGCCCGGCCCGGACGGCAGGTCCCCGGACACCTCGATCTGGGTGCCCATCGCGAGCCCGAGCTGCAGGCCCAGCACGACGCCGGTCAGCAGCCCCGCCGACAGCAGCGAGATCTCGACCATGCGGGCGGCCGCGGTCAGGTAGTAGCCGGTCAGGGCGTCCTGCACGGTGGAGACCACGCTCAGCCCGGACAGCAGCACCGTGATGCCCGCCGCGACGACGTAGGACGCCCGGGTGCCCGGCGGGAACACCTCCAGCTGCACCAGCGCGACCGTCGAGGCGGTGACGAGGAAGCCGCCGACCACCTGCTGGAAGAACGCCGCGACCCCGCGCCGGGCCAGCATCCGGCCGATCCGGTCGATGATCGCGGTGGTGACGAACGCCGTCGTCGCCGTGAGCGGACCGCCACCGAGCAGCAGGGCGATCGACGCGGCCAGCGCGGCCCAGCCGAACGTCGCCACCCAGCGGGGGTAGGGGTGCGGGTGCCGCACGACCTCCGACACCTTCGACGACGCCGCCCGCACGTCGAGCCGGCCCGCCTCGACGTCGCGGATGATCTCCTCGGTCTCGGCCAGCCGGGACAGGTCGAGCGTGCGGTAGCGGACCAGCCGCATCGTCGTCACCGGCTGCGCGGCGTTGCCCCGGTGGCAGCACATGGTGATCGAGGTGAACGTGATGTCCACGTCGACGGCGGGCAGGCCCGCCAGGTTGGCCAGCCGCAGCATCGTCGCCGTGACCTCGTCGACCGACTCGCCGGAGGACAGCTCGATCTCACCGATCCGCATGCAGAGGTCCAGGACCTCCTGCACGCGGGCGTCGTCGGGAACCTGCGGGCCGAGCATGAGCATCGGCACCGTCGACGGACCCGGGGTGAGCAGCCGTTTCGCGTCACGCCGCAGCGCGCCGCGCAGTCGCCGTGCGAACCGGTCGGCCGTCGGGGTCTCCTCGGCCACGATCCCTCCATTCCGTCGTGCGGGTCTGGCGTCGCCCACCAGGCTAGGGGCGGGCCGCCGACCGGCGTCGGGGCGTCGGCCGACCTCGCACCGTCCGACGGCCGGACGGGGTGAGCGGTTGCGACGGAGGGGCGGGTTAGGCTGGGGCTGCCCGCCGGTGTAGCTCAGTGGTAGAGCAACCGCCTTGTAAGCGGTAGGTCGTCGGTTCGATCCCGACCTCCGGCTCCATGTCCGACCTGCGGTCACCTCCGGCGGTGGATCCCCGTGGCGAGGTTCGTCGGCAGGTCAGCCCGTGACGGGTTCGAGCAGCACCAACGGCACCTCGCGGTCGCCGGTGTGGACGGCGCGCTCGCGCAGGTCGACGAAGAACGGGTACAGCTCGTCGGCGTAGGCGAGCCAGTCCGCTCGCTCGGCGCCCTCGGCGATGCGTGCGGTCATCAGGGCTCGGCGGGCCCCGTCCTGGAGCTGCGCCGTGTTGTGGGCCATCAGGTTGTGGAACCAGCCCGGGTGCCGGGCCTGCCCACCGGCCGACGCGCCGAGGGCGTAGACGCCGCCGCGCTCGATCCGCATCAGGGCGGTCTTGCGCAGCGTGCCCGACCGCGCGCCGCGGGTGGTCAGGATGACGACAGGTCCGCCCAGCATGGTCGCGCCCTCCCTGCCGTCGGTGCGCTCGTAGAGCTCGACCTGTTCGCGGGTGGCGGGGTCGGAGCTGGGGGCGTACTC
Source organism: Pseudonocardia sp. TMWB2A (assembly GCF_017312135.1). NCBI lineage: Bacteria > Bacillati > Actinomycetota > Actinomycetes > Pseudonocardiales > Pseudonocardiaceae > Pseudonocardia > Pseudonocardia sp. TMWB2A. The sequence goes on along the minus strand of NZ_QKQY01000002.1, from coordinate 2,073,980 downwards.
GCCGTCCAGCAGGTTCGGTGTCATGTCGGGTCGTTCCTTCCGTCGGTGGGGCCCGGGCCGGACGGGCCGGGGTCAGAGAGTGATCACGGTCTTGCCGACCGTCCGGCGGCTCTCGACGAGCGTGTGCGCGGTCCGCATGGTCTCGGGGGTCAGTCCGCGAAGGGTCGTCGTGCCGATCGGACGCAGGCGTCCGGCGGCGACGTCGTCCGCGGCGCGGGCGAGGATCCGGCTCTGGCGAGCGGCATCGCCGCCGGTGACGATCGTGCTGAACACCATCTCGCCGTGCAGCGACAGCGACCTGCCGGCGACCGCCTCCATGTCCCAGCGCCCGGGCGCGTCGACGAAGGCGAGGTGCCCGAACGGGCGCAGCAGCTCGACGATCGAGGCGAGCCGGCTGCCGGTGTCCGAGGTGGACAGCACGAGGTCGACGGCGCCGATCCCGGCGTCGCGCAGCTGGACGGCGAGGTCGCCGTGGTGGTCGACGACGAGATCGGCCCCCATCGCGGTGGCCCACTCCCGTGACTCGGGCCGGGACGCGGTGCCGATCACGAACGCCGACGTCCACGCCGCGAGCAGCTGTGTGGCCATCGAGCCCACACCGCCCGCGCTGCCGATGACCAGGACGCTCCCGACACCGGCGGGCGGTGCGTCGCGGTCACGGGCCAGTGCCTCCCATGCGGTGAGCACGCCGATCGGCAGGGAGGCGGCGTCGGCGAACGTGAGCTCGTCGGCGATCGGGGCGACGACCCGGTGGTCGACCGCAACGCGTTCGGCCCAGCTCCCGTCGCGGGTGATGTCACCGGTGCCCATCACCCGGTCCCCGATCGCGAATCCGGTGGCCGCGGGCCCGGTCGCGACGACGACGCCGGCGAACTCCCACCCGAGGACGACGCGGCCGCCCGGCGGCGCACTGCGGGTCCGCCGGATCGCCGCCTCACCGGGGTTGATGCCGATCGCCCGCACCTCGACCAGCAGGTCACCGGCGCGCAACCGCGGTTCGGCGACGTCGACCAGGTCGATGGCGAACGCGTCGAGCGGGTGCGCCCGTTCGTAGGCGAGTGCCTTCACCGCGCTCCTCCGGCCGGGTCCTGCCGCAGGGCGTGCAGGGCCGAGAGCGGGCCGCCGACCTGCATCAGCCGCCCGCCGTCGCGCAGCGTTCCGGCGTCGACCGGCGCGAACCCCATGCGGTCGGCGACGTCGTGGAACGAGGCCTTGGCCGCGGCGTCGTCGCCGGCGTAGAACAGCAGCTGCCGTCCCTCCGGATGCCGGGGGTCGGCGGCGATGTAGCGGGCGTAGAGGGTGTTGAACGCCTTGACCACGCGTGCGCCGGGGGCCAGCGTCGCGACGAGCTCGCTCGGCGTCACCGCACCGGGACCGACGCCCGTCGCCTCCGTCATCCGGTTCGTCGTGTCCACCAGGATGCGGCCGTCCCAGGGCGGGAGCCCGGCCAGTGCGTCGCCGACCCGCGGCCACGGCACGGTCAGGAACACCATGTCCGCCCGCGCGGCCTCGTCGACCGGCGCCGCCCCTGCCGACGGCCCCAGCCGCGCCACGACATCGCGCAGCGAGCCGGGGCCGCGGCTGTTGCTCAGGGTCACGGCGTGCCCCGCCGCCACCAGATGACCGGCGACGGCCTGCGCGACCGTTCCGGCGCCGATGGTTCCGAACCGCATGACGACCTCCTTTTGATGATGACTCACATCAATAAGTACACGACCGGAGGCGAGCGACGTCAAGTCGGGCGGGCCGTTTTGATGGTGGTCATCATCGACTGCGGACTAGACTCCGCCCGGGTTCTCGCCTGGGAGGTGGTCGACGTGCCCCGCGTCACACGGGAGCAGAAGCAGCGCAACCGCGAGCGGATCCTGGCCGCAGCGGGCGAGGGTTTCCGGCTGCGCGGCATCGACGGCACGGGCATCGAAGGGCTGATGAAGTCGGCGGGCATGACCCACGGCGGCTTCTACAACCACTTCGCGTCCAAGAGCGACCTCGCCGTCGAGGTCCTGCACCAGGGGTTCGTCGACTCGCTGGCGGCGCTCGACGCCATCCGCGCGGCGCACGCCGGCTCGGCGCGCGCGGCCCTGCACGGCATGGTCGACCAGTACATCGCCGCCGAGCACCGCGACCACCCCGAGATCGGATGCCCCTCGGCCGCGCTCGTCTCCGACGCCGGGCGGCACGACGCCGCCGCGCAGGCCGAGTACCGCCGCGGCCTGGACGGCTACTTCGAGGCCATCGCGGAGATGGTGATCGAGCACGGCCGCGAGTCCGGTACCGAGATCGCCCCGGCCGAGGCGAGGGAGCAGGCGGTGGCGCTGTTCAGCCAGATGGTCGGCGCGCTCCTGCTCTCCCGTGCGGTCGCCGACGTCGCCCCCGACCTGTCGGACGAGGTCCTCGCGGCCAACCGGAACCGCCTCACGGGCCGGTGAGCATGCGGCGCCGCCGGACGAGTACGGGCGGCGGAGTCGGATGATCGTGAGCTGAAAGTGGACGACGGGCGTCGCGGCCCCCTGATGACGTGGCGCTACGGCGATGTCGGTGGCGCCGGCGTGCTCAGGGCCCCGATCGCTCCACCGGTGCCTCCCGGCGAGGCGGGTAGGCGTCCCTTATGCGGTGCAGGGTGTTCGTCACGACGGCGCGGACATCCGCCTCCTGCAGGGGGGTCGAGGACAGGGCCGAACCGAGCGAGAAGCCTTCGACCAGGGTCAGCAGCAGGAGCGCTTCGCGGTGCAGCGCCTCGTCGTCGATCACGCGGTCGGCGAGTGCCTCGCGCAGGAGTGCCCGGATCGCCTTTGCGGCCGCGAGCGAGGTCGTGGCGACCTCGGCTGCGAACTGCGGATCCGTGCGCGCCATCACCCTGTACTCGACGAGCGCGATGTTCTCCTTGCGTTCCTGCTCGCTGGTGGGTGCGACGAACACGACCAGATCGGCGACCCGGCTCGCCGGGTCCCCGGACAGCTGCGGGTTGCGGTGCTCGGCGCGCTGGAGCAGGACCCCCAACGTGAACGACATGACCTCCCTCAGGTTGTCGCCGAAGTAGTGCCGGATGCTCCCGATGGCCAGGCCTGAGCGGGTGGCGATCCGCGCGAGGGTCACCGAGCGAAGTCCGTGTGCGGCGATCTCGTCGATCACGGCGTCGGCGACCTGCGCTCGCCGGGTGTCCGGGTCGACGCGTCTGGGCATGGCTCCAAAATATCGTCCCGTTATGGCATGAGCATGCTATATTTCTAGCATGCGCATGCTAGAAACGGTGTCGTCCAGGGACTAGGGCCCACCTCTCACCGTCCTCGCCGAGCCCACAGCGATCCGCGTCCGGCGTCTCCCGGTCACGGCCGGCAGGTCCTTCCTCCTCTGCAGGTCGTCGACCCGGCCGGGCGCGCATCGCCGTCGCCGACCCTGCGACCCGACCCAGGAGAGACATGTCCTCGTATCGCCGACGCCCGTACCGATCGGGACGGGTCGCGTCCCGTCTCGCCGCGGCCATCGCCGTCATCCCCGTCGTCCTGCTGGCGGCCTGCACATCGACGACCCCGCCGGCGCCCGGTGGTCAGGCGGACATGGCCGCCTACCTGACGCAGGAACCGGACTGGGGCAGCTGTACGGACACCGCGACCAACGCCGCGGACGCCGAGCTGTTCGCGAACCCCGCACTGGAGTGCGCGTCGGTCGAGGTCCCACTCGACTACGACGCTCCGGCGGGGGAGAGGGCACAGCTCGCCCTCACCCGTCTCCCCGCCAGGGGAGAGGCCGAGGGATCGCTGCTGGTCAACCCCGGCGGCCCCGGCGGGTCCGGCACCAGCTTCGTGGCGTCCTTCCTGCCCCAGTGGCAGAACGGTCCCGTCGCCGAGCGCTTCGACATCGTCGGCTTCGACCCGCGCGGGATCGGAGCGTCGACCCCGGCCCTCGACTGCTACACCGACGAGGAGTACGACGCCGGAGATGTTCCCCGGTTCGGCGCCGTCTACGACATCACCAGCGCCGAGCAGGCGGTGGACCACGCGCAGCGCTGCATCGAGGGCTCCGGAGGCGTCGAGAACCTCGTCAACGCCGGATCGGCGAACGTCGTGCGTGACATGGACATCCTGCGGGAGGTCCTCGGCGACGAGCGGCTGACCTACCTCGGCTACAGCTACGGCTCCGAGATCGGCGCCATGTACCTCGCCGCGCACCCCGACAAGGTCCGTGCCGTCGTGCTCGACAGCGCCGTCGGACCCGACTGGACACCGAGCGAGCTCCGCCTCGCCCAGTTCACCGCCTCCCAGTCACGGTTCGACGAGGTCGCCGCGCTCTGCGCCCGGTCGGCCGACTGTGTCCTCGGCCCCGATCCCGCAGCGGCGAACGAGCGTCTGCACGAGATCGTCGCGCCGCTCGTCGAGACACCGGCGCCCACCGCCGACGGCAGGGACGTGAGCGTCTGGGACGTCTACCTCGGCATCACGGCGGGCCTGGCGGCGGAGGCCCACTGGCCCTCGCTGATCTCCGCTCTGACCGCGCTCGACGCGGGGCGGGCCGAGGAGATCCTCGCCCTGCGCGACGGCTTCTACAGCCGCACCGCCGACGGCGTCTACACCACCGACATCGACACGAACATCGCCGTGCGCTGCATGGACTGGCCCCGCCTGAGCGCGGAGGAACAGACCGCGCACGCGCGAGAGGTCGGGAACGTCGCGCCGATGTTCGACATCGACCTGCTGACGGCGGGGACCTATCACAGCGAGTGCGAGGCGTGGCCCGCACCGCCGACACGCGACGAACCGTGGCTGCCCGCCGATCTCGAAGGCCTGCCCGAGACGCTCGTCGTGGGGATCACCGGTGATCCCGCGACGCCCTACGAGGGCAGCGTCTCCATGGCACGAACCCTCGGCGCGAGCCTGCTCACCGTCGACGGCAAGCAGCACGGCGCCTACCTCCTGGGTGGCAGCACCTGCGTCGACGATGCGGTCGACGCCTACCTCCTCGACCTCGAGACCCCGCCGGCCGACGCCCGATGCAGCCTCTGACCCGCTCGGGACCCCGTTCCCGCAGACAGGAGAAGATGACGATGGCCCTCCGACCCGTTCGACTCCACCAGGCACTGAGCCGCACCGTCCACACGATCACGCTGCCGGACCCCGACGGGCCGGCCGTCTGGGCCGTCGAGACCCGCACCACCGAGGACCACCGCGCCCGGCTCTACCGGGACGGGCAGCGCACCAGCACGGCCGAGATGCCCGCCACCTTCACCGTCCCCGGAGGGAGGATCGAGGTCGACGCCGGGTTGTACGGCGTCACCCGGGTCCATCTCGTCACGCCCGACGGACGGGAACGCAGACTGGCCCCGGCTCCGGGGACCCTGGAGCACCGGCGCGCAGTCCTGACCCGGGACCACCCTCGTCTGAGCAGGGGGATCGCCGCCACCGCCGTGATGATCCTGCTGGTCAACCTCGTCCTCGCCGCACCCGTATGGCTCGAGATGGTCACCTCGATCCCGGAGGTGGCGGACCGGTTCGGGACGTTCACCTCACCGGTGCTCCTACCCGGCTGGCTGCTCGGGACCCTCACGGTCGCCGGTGTCGTCGCCGCCATGGAACGAGCAGTCACCTGGCGGCACAACCGCATCATCGACGCCGAGACCATCTGGACCTCGCTCTGACCCGCCCCGCCCGGGGCGCGGACCGGCTGCGGTGGGCCGCGGTGCTCGTCACGGGGGCTCGCACACGTGCGCGAGGGGGCACGTGTGCGAGCCGGCGTCGTGCGGACGGCGCGAGGCGCACCGGCAGCGGGGCCACCGCCGCCATGACGAGCACCGGCTCGCCACGGTGCCGGGTGCCGGCCATCGGTCCCTCCCGGGCCGTGAGCCGGTCCGGGGGGATCGGGGGAGTCACGGTCCCGGCGAGGGGCCGGGGTCGAGCGCGGTCACCGGCGGCGGCGTAGCCCCGCATCGAGCAGGGCGGGCGGTGTGTCGTTCTTCTCGCCGGAGGCCAGGTCGAGACCGGGGGCCACGATGTCGTCGATCGTGTCCAGCACGTGGGCGGGCAGTACGGTGTCGGCCGCGGCGAGCTGGCTGGTCAGGTGTTCGACGGTGCGCGGTCCGATCAGCGCCGCGGTGACCGCAGGGTGAGCGGTGACGAACCCGAGCGCCAGCTGGATCAAGCTCAGTCCTGCCTGCTCGGCGACCGGGACGAGTTTCTCGACGGCGTCGAGGCGGGCCCGGTTGTGCGGCAGCGAGACGTCGAAACGGGCTGTCATGAGCTGCGAGCGGTGAGTGGTGATCTCGTGGCCCTCCCGGACCGCGCCGGACAGCCAGCCCGACGACAGTGGACTCCAGACCGTGACGCCCATGCCGTACTGCTCGACGACCGGGAGGACGTCCCGCTCGATACCGCGCTGCAGGATCGAGTAGCTGGGCTCCTCGACGGTGTAGCGACCGAGGCGGTGCTCGCGAGCTGCCCACTGTGCCTCGACGATGCGGTGGGCGGGGAAGGTCGAGGATCCGAAGTAGCGGATCTTGCCCGCGCGCTGCAGGTCGGTCAGCGCGGACAGCGTCTCCTCGTCGCCGGTGGCCGGGTCCCAGCGGTGCACCTTGAACACGTCGACGTGGTCGACGCCGAGTCGGCGCAGGCTGTCCTCCAGCGCGGTGGTCAGCCATCGGCGCGACGCACCCTGCCGCAGGCCGCTCCGGTCCATCGGGAGCCCGGCCTTCGTGGCGAGTACGACATCGTCACGCCGCCCGGCCAGCGCCCTGCCCAGCATCTCCTCGGCCTGTCCGCCCGAGTAGAAGTCGGCGGTGTCGACCAGGTTCACCCCCGCGTCCAGCGCCGTGCCGACGATGGCATCGACGTCGTCCTGTGTGGTCCGGCCCAGGTGGCCGAAGTTCATCGTCCCCAGTGCCAACGCACTGACCGACAGGCCGGTTCTTCCGAGTGTGCGGTACTGCATGGTTCGTCCTCTTCATGCCGCGCGGGCGGCGGTCTCGGTGGTGGGAGCTCCACGGCGGGCCCGATATGGAATCTTGTTCCGGATAATACGGAACAAGGTTCCGTTTGTGCAAGCCGGTGCGGCGGGGTGGTCCGTGACGCCCTCCCCGGGGGCGACGACGTCCGAGCTGTGCGGCGTGGGTCCTCCGCCACCGTGAGGTGCGAGCGCGCTGCTCGCCGACGACGCCCTCGGCACAGGGCCCGGCCGGTCCGGATGCGGGTCGCCCGGGCTCGAACCACGTCCCCGTGGAACCGGGACGAGCAGGACCGGGTGGACCCGGACGACGCCGTCGACCGCACCTCGCGGCACGCCCACCGGGACCGGGACCGGGACCGGCGGATCTCCCGGATCAGGGTCCCCACCCTCAGGACGTCCTCGGCCCGGGCCGCACCGGGCCGGGCCGTCGACCCCTCCGGCGACCCGCCGGCTCAGGCTCGGCCGAACGTCCGGCGGTAGGCGCCCGGGTTGGCCCCGACGGTCTGGACGAACCGGGCGCGGAAGTTGCTCGGCGACGGGAACCCGACCTGCGCGGCGATCCGGTCGACGGTGTGGTCGGTGAGCTCCAGGAGCTCCTGCGCGTGCCGGACGCGGACGCCGGTGAGCCACTGGATCGGGCTCTGCCCGTCTCGGCGTGGAACCGCCGTGTCAGGGTGCGGTTGCTCGTTCCGGCCGCGGCCGCGATGTCGGCCAGGGTGAGCGGCCGGTGTGCGTGCTCCTCGATCCAGGCCAGGGTCGCCTCCAGCGTCGCGGTCCGGTGCGTCGGGCGGTTGCGCAGGACGAACTGGCCCTGGCCGCCGCTGCGCTGCAGGGGCGCGACGGCCAGCCGGGCCGCGTCGGCCGCCACCGCGACACCGTGGTCGCGCTCGACGATGTGCAGGCACAGGTCGAGCCCCGCCGACGCGCCCGCAGACGTCAGGACCTGACCGTTGTCGGTGAACAGCATGTCGGCGTCGACGTGGACGGCAGGGTGGCGGCGCGCGAGCTCCTCGGCGGCGAGCCAGTGTGTGGTCGCCCGCAGCCCGTCGAGCAGCCCCGCCTCGGCGAGGGTGAACGCCCCGACGCAGATCGACGCCAGCCGGGTTCCCGCGGCCGCGGCCGCACGCAGCGCCTCGACGACCGCGGGCGGCGTCGGCGCGGAGGTGTCGTTGCGGCCGGGGACCACGACGAGGTCCGCCCGGCGCACCTCGTCGAGCCCGGCGTCGACGCCGATGCGCAGCGGTCCCGCGCCGACCTCCGGCTCCGGCCCGGCGACGACGACCCGGTAGCCCGGTCGTCCGTCCGGCAGCCGCACGCGCCCGAGCGTCTCGACCGGTGTGGCCAGATCGAACGCGATCACGTCCTCCAGTGCCAGCACCACGACCGTGTACACGCACCGAAGCTAGCCCGCCGTCGTGTGGCCGGATACAGGTGCTGGATGTCCGGATGGACGGTGGCCGCGTCCGTCGCCGGCGCGCACGATGGCGACGGACGCTCCAGCGAGAGGACCCGCCGTGCCCCACCCCCGTGTGCAGTTCGTGCTCTTCGACGGCTTCGACCCACTCGACGTCATCGCCCCGTACGAGGTCCTGACCGCCGGGAGCGACGTCCTCGGCGGCGCGCTCGACATCGGGCTCGTGTCCGCCGAGGGCCCCCGGGACGTCGTCTCCGGGATCACCGGCGTCACGCTCGCCGCCACCGCGGCGCTGGACCCGACCGCTCCCGGCTACGTCGTGGTGCCCGGGGCCGCGGGCCCGGTCGACGGCGACCCGGACGAGATCGACACCATCCCCGTGCTGCTGTCCCGGTTCGCGACCGGGCCCGCCGCCCCGCTGCTGCGCGCCTGCCTGGACCACACCGCCGTCACCGTCGCGACGGTCTGCGGCGGGTCGCTCGCGCTGGCCATGGCCGGGCTCCTGGAGGGCCGGACGGCGACCACGCACGTCCTCGGTGTGGACCTGCTGGAGGCCGCCGGCGTCACCGCCGTGCGTGCCCGCGTCGTCGACGACGGCGACCTGGTCAGCGCGGGCGGTGTCACCTCCGGCCTCGACCTCGGGCTCCACCTGCTCGAACGCGACTTCGGCCCGCGGATCGCGCACGCCGTCGAGGCGCTGTTCGAGTACGAGCGCCGGGGGACCACCTGGCGGAACACCGGCCTCGCCGCGGTGGAGGGGGTCGCGTGAGCAGCGGCGTCGCCGGGACCTGGCACCTGCGGATGAGGACGCCGATCGGCACCATCGCCGCCGAGTACCGGTTCACCGAGACCGACGGCGGCCTGACCGGAACCGCCGTCGGCGCGGGCGAGACGACGACGCTGGACGACGTCGCCCGCACCCCGACGCCCGAGGGGGAGCGCCTCACCTGGAGACAGCGGGTCACCCGGCCGATGCGGCTGAACCTCGAGTACGACGTGGTCGTCTCCGGTGACACGCTCGTCGGCCACTCCCGGGCGGGACGCCTGCCCCGCACCGCCGTCTCCGGTGAGCGGACGTGCGACTGACGGCGTGCGTCGTTCCGCTCTCGGGGGTACGCGATCGAGCGAACGGCCCAGTCCAGGAGATACCCCCGTCGACACAGGGGGGCCAGCCGCACTGTGCCGGCGCCCGTCACGCGGTGTGGTGGAGCCATGACAACACTCGACGCGGCCCCGGCTCCTACGAAGAGCGGTCCCGCACCCCTCCTCGACGGGAAGCGGCCGCCGGGGGAGATGGTCCTGGTGGGGCTGTTCGTCGTCCTGCCGACCGTGGCGCTGCTCGCGGCCGTCCCCCTCGCGTGGGGCGCGGGCTTCCTGGGCTGGACCGACGTCGTGCTGGCCGTCGTCTTCTACTACGTGAGCTGCCTCGGCGTCACCGTCGGGTTCCACCGGTACTTCACCCACGGCTCGTTCAAGGCGAAGCGCCCGCTGCGGATCGCGCTGGCGATCGCGGGCAGCCTGTCGCTGCAGGGCAGCGTGCTCGACTGGGTCGGTGACCACCGCCGGCACCACGCGTTCTCCGACAAGGAGGGCGACCCGCACTCGCCGTGGCTCTACGGCACCGGCCCGATGGCCCTGGTCAAGGGCTTCTGGCACGCGCACCTGGGCTGGATCTTCAACCGCGACCTCACGAACATGAAGCGGTTCGCCCCCGACCTGCTGGACGACCGCGACATCGCGCGCGTCGACAAGGCGTTCCCGCTGATCGTCGTCGCGAGCCTGCTCGGCCCGGCGCTGCTCGGTGGTCTGATCACGATGTCCTGGTGGGGTGCGCTGACCGCGCTGTTCTGGGCGGGCTTCGTCCGCGTCGCGGTGCTGCACCACGTCACCTGGTCGATCAACTCGATCTGCCACATCTGGGGCGAGCGACCCTTCGCGGCGCGCGACCGGTCCGCCAACGTCTGGTGGCTGGCCCTGCTGTCCTGCGGCGAGTCCTGGCACAACCTGCACCACGCCGACCCGACCTGTGCCCGGCACGGCGTGAAGAAGGGGCAGATCGACATCTCCGCCGTGGTCATCCGCGGTTTCGAGAAGGCGGGCTGGGCGACGAACGTCCGCTGGCCCACCACCCGTCGCCTGGAGCGCCTCGCGGCGAAGTGACCCGCGGTGGGTGCGGGGACCGGCTCAGCGCCGGTTCCCGCCCACGCGTCTGCGGTACACGGCGGGTGTCTCCCCGCGGATCCCGTGGAACACCTCGATGAAGGCGCTCGTCGTCGCGTAGCCGACCCCGGCGGCGACGGCGTCCACCGACCGCCCGGCGGCCAGCAGGTCGACGGCGTGGTCGACCCGCGCCCGTGTCCGCCAGCGTCCCAGTGACAGCCCGGTCTCGGACGCGAAGATCCGGTTGAGGGTCCGTGGGCTCGTCCGGACGTGGGCGGCCCACTCCTCGACCGACCGCCGGTCCGCGGGGTTCCGACGGATCGCGTCGGCGACGGTCCGGGCGCGCCGGTCGAGGGGGAGCTGCAGGGCGCAGTCCCGCTCCTCCGCCACGAGCAGGAGCCGCCCCAGCAGGGTGCGGCCCGCGACCCTGTCGGCGGCCGGCCGGTCGGTGTGCAGCCAGAGCAGGAGCTCCCCGGCCAGGGGGTCGGCCCCGAGTACCCGTGGTTCCCTCCACCGGTCTCCGGCCGGGCGCAGGACGGGATCGAGCAGGGCGCACACCAGGTCGCCGCCGGCGGACACGGTGGCCGCGTGGACGGTCCCGGCCGGGATCCAGGCCAGGTGCCCGGCGTGCAGCGAGGGGCGTCCCGCACCGGTGCCGAGTTCGACCCGGCCCCGGCGGGCCCACATGAGCTCGTCGGCGTCGTGGCGGTGTGCCGCGAAGTGCAGCGGCTCGCGCTGGGTGTCGCGCGTCACATGGATGCCCTGGAGTGGCCGACCCGGCCCGACGGTCGGCGGACGCTCCTGCGGCAGCGATGCTCGATACGGCGTTCCGGCCACGAGGGTGTCCTCCCCGCGGCACCGGGTGACCGGATCACCGCATTCCGTCTGAGGTTAGGCGACACTAATCTCGCCGCCGGTAACGGTCAACCATGGTGGCGAGGAGTCCTGGATGAAGCGACGTCGGCAGGTGGCCCCGTGGTCGGGGGCTCGTCGTCCGGTGCTGGTGACGGTGCTGCTGGCAGTGGTCCTGCTCGTCGGGGCGTGCGCCGGGGGCACGGCCGGTCCGCGGCCCGCGGATGCCGGCCCGGGGGCGGACGGGGCGTTCCCGGTGACGGTCCGGCACATGTTCGGCGAGACCACCGTGCCCGCCCGGCCGCGACGGCTCGTCGCGCTGGGCAGCTCGGACGTCGAGGTGGTCTACGCGCTGGGCATCCGCCCGGTCGGGGTGGCGACCTTCCCGACCTTCGCCGCCGCCGATACCGACGGGGTCCTGCCGTGGGTGCGTGAGCACGTCGACCGCGGCCCGGTCACCCTCCTGCCGAACGGCGCGGCCGACCTGGAGAAGATCGCCGCGCTGCGGCCGGACGTCATCCTGTTCACCTACGGCGCCCTGGACGACACGATGTACCGGCAGCTGAGCCGGATCGCGCCGACGGTGGCGTCGTCGTCCGGGGAGTGGACCGTCGACTGGCGCAGGCAGCTCGACCTCATCGGCACGGTCACCGGCGAGTCCGCGGCCGCCGCACGCACCGAGGCCGCCCTCACCGCGCGGATCGCGGCGGTCCGGCAGCGGCACCCGGAGCTGGACGGGCTCACGTTCACCTTCCTGGAGCGGTCCGCCGACTCCCTGTTCGTCTACCTGTCCGCCGACCCCCGGGTGGCCTTCATCGGCGAGCTCGGGCCCGTCGCGTCCCCCGGGGTCGCCGCCCTGGACCGTGCCACCGGCGGGGCCTTCTTCGCGGACCTGTCGCTGGAACGCGCGGCGGAGGCCGACGCCGACGTGATCGTCGCCAACACCACCGAGAGCAGCGCGGAGTCCCTGCGGGCGACGCCCGTCCTGGGGCAGCTCCCGACGGTCACGGCCGGTGCGGTCGCGCTCTACGGGGCCGAGGACCTCGCCTTCCTCGCCGCCCTCGTACCCAGCCCGCTCACCATCCCGGTCGTGCTGGACCGGCTGGCCGCCGACCTGGCACGCGCGGCCGCGGCCCGCTGACCGGTGGCCGCCGTCGTGCGAGGATCGCCCCGTGGCCACGACCTTCGCGCTGATCTACACCTACACCGACGACACGGAGCTCCGGGACGCCACGCGTCCGGCCCACCGTGACTACCTGCGCCCCTTCGCCGAGGACGGGACGATGCTCGTCGCCGGCGCCTGGGCCCCGGGTGAGGACCCGGGCGGCCTGCTGATCTTCCGCGTCGAGGACCGGGCCGCCGTGCAGGCGATCGTGGACGCGGACCCGTTCTCCACGGCCGGCGTCGTGGCCCGCGCCGAGATCCGCGAGTGGGCGCCGCCGCTGGGCCCGCTGGCCGGGTCGCTGACCGGGCAGGCGTAGGCACCCCCCGCACCGCACCACGACGGCGGACGGCCCGGGACCGATCTCCCGGGCCGTCCGTCGTCGGCGTTCCCCACTCCGGTCGGGCAGGAAATCTTGACAACTGTCCAGATTCCCGCCACGGTCGTCGCTGTCCGCAACGGTGCAGATCCGGGGAGCCGCGATGTCGCTGACCTTTTACCTCGACAAGGGCGCCTCCCTCGATCCCGCGGCCCCCTGTCTGACCCTCGACGGCAGGACGCTGTCCTACGGCGACGTCGTCGAGCTCTCGCACTCCGTCGCCCGGGCGCTGCGACGCTCCGGAGTCGCGCCGGGGGACAAGGTCGGCATCCTCTCGGCGAACGACCCGACCGCGTTCTCCTGCGTGTTCGGCATCGCCCGCGCCGGCGCGGTGTGGTGCCCGATCAACCCGCGCAACGCGGCGGGCGAGACCGCCGAGCTGCTCGACCTGTTCGACTGCACCACGCTGATCTACCAGCCCTCCTTCGACGGCCTGGTCGCCGAGATCGCCCCGGACCTCCCGCAGCTGACCACCCTGGTGCGCCTCGGTGACCCCGGCCCGGACGGCCGTGCCGAGGCCTTCGACGCCTGGCTCGACGCCGCCCGTGACGACCCGTCCGCCGAGGCGGCACCGCCCGACGAGATCGTGGCGCTGGTCGGCACCGGCGGCACCACCGGGCGTCCGAAGGGCGTGCTGCTGACCGACCGCAACGTCGAGACGATGTCGGCGATCACGCTGATGAGCTACCCGTTCGACGAGCGGCCGGTCTACCTCGCGCTGGCGCCGCTGACCCACGCCGCGGGCGTCCTGTGCTTCCCGGTGATGGCCCGCGGCGGCGAGGTCGTGATCATGGCGAAGCCCGACGTCGGCCGGTTCCTGGAGCTGATCGAGGCGCACCGGGTGACGCACACGTTCCTGCCGCCGACGCTGATCTACATGGTCCTCGGCCACGAGGCGCTCGACGCGACGGACCTGTCGTCGCTGCAGTGCTTCTGGTACGGCGCGGCCCCGATGTCGGTGGCCCGGCTGACCGAGGCGCTGACCCGGATCGGCCCGATGGCACAGCTGTTCGGCCAGTCCGAGGCGCCGATGATGATCTCGACGATGTCCCCGGCCGAGCACCGCAGGCCCGACGGGAGCATCGACACCGAGCGGCTGTCCTCGGCGGGGCGCCCGTCACCGCTGGTCACCGTCGCGATCCTGGACCAGCAGGGGCACCCGGTACCGCGGGGCGAGCGCGGCGAGATCTGCGTCCGCGGCTCGCTGGTGATGGCCGGCTACCACCGCAATCCCGAGGCCACCGCGGAGGTGTCCGCGCACGGCTGGCACCACACCGGCGATATCGGCCGGCTCGACGACGACGGCTTCCTCCACATCGTCGACCGCGCCAAGGACATGGTGATCACCGGCGGCTTCAACGTGTACTCCGCCGAGGTGGAGCAGGCCCTGATGGCGCACGACGCCGTCCGGGACTGCGCGGTGGTCGGCCTGCCCGACGAGAAGTGGGGCGAACGGGTCGCCGCGGTGGTCCAGCCCCAGCCCGGTGCCGAGATCGACACCGGCGAACTGGCCGCGTTCGTCAAGGCGCGCATCGGTTCCGTGAAGACGCCCAAGCAGATCGAGATCTGGACCGATCTTCCGCGCTCGACTGTGGGTAAAGTTCTGAAGAACGAGATCAGGGTCACACTCTCCCGTTAGCGACACTGTCATGCCGCAAGGAGGCAGCATCACATGAAGCTCGCTCTGTACCTCCCCAACTTCCGCGACCTCGTCACGGTCAAGGAGCTGGAGGACCTCACCGCGCTCGCCGAGGACCTGGACTTCGACTCGGTCTGGACGCTCGACCGGATCGTCGTCCCGGAGAAGTCCGACCGCCAGGAGCTGCAGTACTCGTTCGGCATGATGGACGGGCTGCCGAACGCCCTGCCGGTGTCCTCGCGCGGCAAGTGGTTCCAGGGCTACCCGCTGATCCCGTGGCTCGCCGCGAAGACCACCAAGGTCCGTATCGGGATGAGCATCATCGACACGCCGTTCCGCTCGCCCGGCGTCCTCGCCGCGGAGCTGGCGACCATCGACCACCTCTCCGGCGGCCGGCTCAACGTCGGTGTCGGTTCCGGCTGGATGCCCGAGGAGTTCGCCGCGGCGAGCGCCGCGCACATCTTCCCGAAGCGCCACAAGCACGTGCGCGAGTCGATCGAGATCATGCAGGGCGTCTGGGACAAGAGCGCCGACCACTACGAGTTCCACGGCGAGTTCGCCGACTTCGAGGCGTGCGGCTTCGGGCACAAGCCGCTGCAGGACCCGCGCCCGCCGATCTTCATGAGCGGCCTCAAGGACCCGCTGCGCTCGGCGCGCCGGATCACCAAGTACGACCTCGACGGCTGGATCGGCATCCAGGACTCGCCCGAGGGCCTCGCCAAGTGGATCACCGCCATCGACGAGCAGTTCGAGGAGATCGGCAGCCCGAAGCGGGCCAAGGACCTCGAGATCTGCTCGATGATCTGGACGGTCATCACCGACGAGGAGGTCGACCAGACCGTCAACGGCGTCGCGTCGAACCTGCTGGTGGGCACCGAGAAGCAGCTCACCGACCGGCTCAAGGCGTACAAGGAGGCGGGCATGACGATGCCGCTGATCTGGCCGCCGTTCGCCGACGTCCCGGTGTCGAAGACGCTCGACGACCTCAAGCGGATCAAGAACGACATCATGCCGAAGGTCCTCGCCTCCTGACACGGACGAGCCGGTGGCGGGCCCGTTCCCCGGTGGGCCGGCCCGCCACCGCACGGCACGAGAGGTGACCGGCATGGCCGACGACGTCCTCTGGACCCCGCCCGCGGAACGCGTCGAGCGGTCCGCGCTGCGCGCCTACCTCGACTGGCTGGCCGAGCGGGAGGGCCGCCCGTTCGACGACCACGACGCCCTGCACGCGTGGTCGGTCGCCGACGTCGACCGGTTCTGGCGTTCGGTCGTCGACTACTACGACGTCGCGTTCTCGACGCCGTGGGAGCAGGTCCGCACCGCGGACGACATGCCCCACACCCGGTGGTTCACCGGGGCCCGGCTGAACTGGGCCGAGCACGCGCTGCGCCGCGGCGCCGACGACGACCCCGCCCTGGTGTGCGTGCGGGAAGGCGGGGCGCCCGCCCGGGAGATCACCCGGGGCGGGCTCCGCCGGTCGGTCGCGGCCGCCGCCGGCTGGCTGCGCCGGGCCGGGGTGCGCCCCGGGGACCGGGTCTGCGCCTACCTGCCCAACACCGAGCACGCCGTGATCGGGTTGCTGGCCGCGGCCGCGGTCGGCGCGGTCTGGTCGTGCTGCTCACCGGACTTCGGCGCCGAGGGCACCATCGGCCGGCTCGCCCAGCTCGAACCGACCGTGCTCGTCGTCGCCGACGGCTACCACTGGAACGGCAGGCAGGTCGACCGCGCCGACGTCGTCGCGCGGCTGCGGGCCGAGCTGCCGACCGTGCGCCACGTCGTGCACGTCCCGTACGTGTTCGACCGGCCCGCCCCCGAGGGCACGACGCCGTGGGACGAGCTGCTCGCCGTCGACGCCGAACCGGAGTTCGCGCAGGTCGAGTTCTCGCACCCGCTGTGGGTGCTGTTCACCTCCGGCACCACCGGCCTGCCGAAGGGCCTCGTGCACGGTCACGGCGGCATCACCCTCGAGGGCCTGAAGTGGTCCGGGCTGTACTGCGGCCTGCGGCCCGGCGAGCGCATGTTCACCTACACCTCCACCGGCTGGGCGCTGTGGAACATGCACCTCGGCGCGCTCACCCAGGGCGCGAGCATCGTGCTCTACGAGGGCAGCCCCGGCCACCCGCCCGGCGCGGTCTGGGAGGCCGCCGCCCGGACCGGCGCCGACGTCGTCCTGATGGGGGCGGCGGTGGTGACCGCGACGGCGAACACCGGTGTCTCCCCGCGCGCCGAGCACGACCTGTCCCGGGTGCGGCACGTGATGGTCAGCGGCTCCGCGCTGCCCCCGGCCGGCTACGACTGGTTGTACGAGCACGTCTCACCGGACCTGCGGATCGACTCCACCAGCGGCGGCACCGACATCTCCGGCTCCTTCGTCGGCGCGAACGAGTACTCCCCGGTCCGGGCGGGCCGGATCGGCGGGCGGCTGGCCGGCGTCGACTGCGCCGCGTGGGACGACGACGGCAACCCGGTCGTCGACGAGGTCGGGGACCTGGTCGTCACCCAGCCGATGCCGTCGATGCCGGTGCATCTGTGGAACGACCCCGGCGCCGAGCGCTACACCGACTCCTACTTCGACACCTGGCCCGGCGTCTGGCGGCACGGCGACTGGGTGACCGTGCACGGCGACGGCAGCGTCTCCATCCACGGCCGCTCGGACTCCACGCTGAACCGGCAGGGCGTGCGGCTGGGCAGCGGCGACTTCTACGACGTCCTGGAGACGATGGAGGAGATCACCGAGGCCCTGGTCGTCGGCGTCGACCTCCCCGACGACGGGTACTGGCTGGGCCTGTTCGTCGTCCCGGCCGAGGGCCACCCGCTCGACTACGCGCTCCGGGAGAAGATCGTCACGACGCTGCGGACCCGGCTCACCGCGCGGCACGTGCCCGACGAGATCGTCGAGGCACCCGCGGTGCCGCACACGCTCAGCGGCAAGCGGCTGGAGGTGCCGATCAAGAAGCTGATGGCCGGGCGCCCGCTGGAGCGGGCCGCCAACATCGCCTCGGTCGACGACCCCGAGGCGCTGCGCTGGTACGCGCGCTTCGCCGCCGAACGGCAGGGCTGACGGTGCGCCTGGGGGCCACGCTCGCGCACCTGTCCGACGCGCCGCCGTACCCGGTGGCGCCGTGGGCGCGACGCCTCACCGGGGCCGGCTTCGCCCACCTGTGGGCGCCGGAGATCATCGGCCGCGGCCGGCTCGTGCCGGACCCGTTCGTGGCGCTGGCCGCCGCGGCCGGGGCCACCGACGGCGTCGGGCTGGCGACCGGCACGATCCAGGTCCCGCTGCACCATCCCGCGGAGCTCGCGCACCGGATGCTGTCGCTGCAGGCCGTCTGCGGGGACCGGCTGGCCCTCGGGATCAGCCCCGGCTCCACCCGCGACGACTACGCGACCCTCGACCGCGAGCACCGCAGCCGTTTCCGCGTCTTCGACGAGAACGTGGTCCGGCTGCGTGAGCTGCTGGAACGCGGCGGCGACGACCGCGCCCGGCTCGCCGACCCGCCGCTCTCCCGGCCGCCGCTGCTGCTGGGCTCCTGGGGTGCGAACGTCGAGAAGGCGGCCCGGTCCTTCGACGGCTGGCTGGCCTCGGGCTACCGCGCCTCGCCCGCGGAGATGGTGGAGGCGCTGGGCCGCTACCGGGCCGCGGGTGGACGCCGCGCCGTCGCCTACGCGCTGCCGGTGCCCGCCGGCGTCGACCTCGGCCGGCTGCGCGAGGACCTGCTCCGCTACGCCGACGCGGGCTTCGACGACGCCGTCGTGGTCGTCGAACCCGGTGGGCCGGACCCGGAACGGGTCCGGGCGCTGCTGCCGTAGCGACCGCGTCAGGACGGCACGGCCGCGGAGATGTCCGGGTAGTTGGTGATCTCCCAGCCGCCGTCGACGACGAGGCTGGTCCCGTTCACGTACGACGCGTCCGGCCCGGCCAGGAACACGGCGGGCCCGGCGAGCTCGTCCGGGTCGGCGGGCCGGCCCGCGAGGATCCGGGCGGCGAAGTCCTGCTCGACCGGGCCGCCGTCGAACCAGCCCGCGGTGAGCGGGGTGCGCACCAGACCGGGCAGCACCGCGTTGACCCGGATCCCGTGGCGCGCCAGCTCCAGCGCGGCGTTCTTCGTCAGCATCTCTAC
Organism: Pseudonocardia sp. TMWB2A; assembly: GCF_017312135.1. Classification (NCBI taxonomy): domain Bacteria; kingdom Bacillati; phylum Actinomycetota; class Actinomycetes; order Pseudonocardiales; family Pseudonocardiaceae; genus Pseudonocardia; species Pseudonocardia sp. TMWB2A. The sequence continues at coordinate 2,055,320 of NZ_QKQY01000002.1, read as the reverse complement.
GCCGGCCTTGCCCGCCGCGTAGGAGCTGCCGCCGTAGAGCGGGACGTGCGCGTTCAGCGAGGCGACGTTGACGATCGCGCCGCCCCGGCCGGTGTCGCGGATCGCGCGGCCGCCGTACCGGATGCCCAGGTAGGTCCCGCCGAGCACGAGGTCGACGGTGGAGCGCCAGTCGCCCTCCTCGCCGTCCAGGACGGTGCCCAGCCGCGCGGCCCCGGCCACGTTGAACACCAGGTCCAGCCCGCCGAACGCCTCGACGGCCGCGGCGCAGGCGGCCTCGACGTCGGCCGCCCGGGTCACGTCGGTGACCGCGGTGCGCAGCCGCTCACCCGACGGGCCCGCCGCGAGCCGTCCGGCGTCGATGTCGGCGAGCAGCACGCTCGCCCCCGCCGCGTGCAGGCGCGCGGTGATCGCCGCCCCGATACCCGATGCCGCCCCGGTGACCAGGGCGACCCTGCCCGTGAAGTCCGTCATGACCGCGACGGTAGGGCCACCCGGACCCGGCGGTGAAGTGCACGAAGGTGCACGTGCCTCAGGTGCGCTCGACGTGAGCGCGCACCGAGCCGCCGTCGTCGGAGAGCCAGCCCTTGCTGCGGGCGTAGCCGAGCATCCCGGCGAGGTCGTCCTCCCAGCCCGGGCCGACCCGGCCCGCGGCCAGCCTGCGGACCGCGTCGACCCGCACCAGGACGTGGCCGCCGTCGGCGGTGGCCTCGCCGAGACCGGTGTCGCGCACCGTCGCCGCAAGGTCATCCGCGCCCAGGTCCGCCGGCGCGGTGACGTGGAAGGCCCGTACGTCGGCGGGGTCGACGAGCTCGACGTCGCCGGGGGTGATCCGGAAGTACATGCGCCCGACGCTAGCCCGCCCCGGCGGATCCGGACAGTGCACCGAGGGGGACACCCGGGCGTCCCCTTTCGTGCACTCGCCGGACCACGGCCGCCCGGAGCACGGTGACCACACGACGTCACCGACGGTGCGACGCGACGACGCGTCGCCGACGAGAGGGTCCCCTCCGATGGCCAGGCTGAAGTTCGGCATCTTCCTCGCTCCCGTGCACGCCCCGGGTCTCAACCCGACCCTGCTGTTCGAGCAGGACCTGGAGCTGATCGAGTACCTCGACCGGCTCGGCTACGACGAGGCGTGGTTCGGCGAGCACCACTCCGCGGGCAGCGAGATCTACGCGTCCCCGGAGCTGATGATCGCCGCGGCCGCGCAGCGCACCCGGCAGATCCGGCTCGGCACCGGCGTCACCTCCATCGCGTACCACAACCCGCTGTGGGTGGCGGACCGCATGGTGCAGCTCGACCACATGACCCGCGGCCGGGCGATGCTCGGTGTCGGGCCCGGCTCGCTGCCGACCGACTCGGCGATGATCGGGCTGAACCCGACCCAGACCCGGGAGCTGCTCGGCACCAACCTCGACATCATCCTGCGTCTGCTGCGCGGGGAGAGCGTCACCGCCGAGACCCCGACCCACTCGCTGTTCGACGCCCGGCTGCAGCTGGCGCCCTACTCCGACCCGCTGTTCGACATCGCGGTCGCCGCGGTCGCCTCGCCGACCGGTGCCCGCCTCGCCGGGACGCACGGGATCGGGCTGCTCAGCATCGGCGCGACGCTGTCCGCCGACGGCTTCGACGCCCTCGCCCACCACTGGGACGTGATGGAGGAGCGCGCCGCCGCGGCCGGCACCGAGGTCGACCGTTCCGGCTGGCGGCTGGTCAGCCCGTTCCACCTCGCCGAGACCGCCGACCAGGCCTACCGCGAGGTCGAGTACGGCATCGAGCACTGGTTCGGCTACTTCCAGAAGGTCGCGGCCTTCCCGCAGATGGCGGTCTCCGGCGACAACGTCAAGGAGATGATCCAGTTCATCAACGAGGCCGGGATCGGCGTCATCGGCACGCCGGACCAGGCCCGTACGCAGGTGCAGCGCCTCGTCGACCAGGCGGGCGGCTTCGGCAGCCTGCTGCTGATGGGCCAGGACTGGGCCGACCCGGCCGCGACGAAGCGCTCGTTCGAGCTGTTCGCCCGTGAGGTCGCCCCGCACTTCCAGGGCCAGGCCCAGCCGACCGTCGACGCCGCCCGCCGCGCGTCGGAGATGCGCGACGGTCACTCGAAGGCCCAGCTCGACGCGGTCGCCCACATGACCGAGAAGTACGAGCAGGAGCGCACCCGGTGACCGCGGCCGCCCGCGTCGTCGACGCGCTCATGACCCTCGACCCGGGGGAGAGCCTGTTCGCTCCCGGCGCCGTCACCTGGCACGGCTTCGACGAGGTCGAGGCGCCGACGGTGCCGGACACGTTCGGATCGGTCCGCGCCATCCGGTCGGTCGTGCCGGACTTCGCGATGACCGGGGTCCGCACCCACGACGCCGGGCCGGTGTCGGTCGCGCAGTACACGCTGCGCGGCACCCTGCCCGACGGTGCGACGTTCCGGGCGCCCGCGGTGCTGGTCGTGCACACCGGCGACGACGGCCGGGTCACCCGGATCGAGGAGTACGTCGACACCGCGCAGCTCGCGCCGCTGTTCGCGGCGCTGGGCTGAACCCCGCGGGTCAGGCGTCGTGCAGCAGCAGGGCCAGCTCGGTCCTGCTCTGCGCGCCGGTCCGCTCCAGCAGCCGGCTGACGTACTTCTTCACGGTGTCCTCGGACAGCTCCATCGTCCGGGCGATCATCGCGTTGGTCATGCCGCGCCGCACCAGGTCCGCGGTCTGGGCGAGCCGCGGCGGCAGCGACGGCGCGGCGGATGCCGCCCGGTCCGGCAGGTGCCGGGCGACCGCGTCGAGCTGGCGGCCCAGCAGCCGCAGCACCGCGAGCTCCTGCGGGCCCACGGTCCCGGGCGGGCCGAAGATCCCGAACAGGGCCTCACGTCCGCCCGGCCCGACCCGGACCGCGGCCAGGTTCCCCAGGCCGTGGTGGGCCAGCCAGTCGACGTAGGCCCGGTCGGCGGCACCGACCGGTTCGCGGGCGTCGATCGCGGCGGCGTGCGTGCGGTGCAGGACGGCCGCCTCCCGCGGGCGGGCGAACACGTCGTGGCGTTCCCAGCGGTCCCGGTACTCACGGATCAGCGTGCGCTGGTGGCCGTTGAGCAGCGGGTCCGGGTCCCGGAACAGCCCGCTGTAGGTGGAGCCGACGAAGAACGTGGTGTTGCGGAAGCCCAGGACCGAGCCCAGCGCCTCCAGCGTGGCGCCGGCGAAGCCGGACACGTCGTGCGCGCGGTCCACACGCTCCAGCACGGCGAACACCTGGCCGAGCTGGCCGGCGGACAGCGTCGAGGCAGCCGCGGCACGCATCGTCGTCGTACCTCCCCACACACCCCTGTGTGGGTCCGATCATAGCCCGCCGCCGGTGGCCGGCCGTCGTCCGAACAGACCGATCCCTCCAGGAGGAACGCGTGACCGCACCACCCGCATCGGTGCTCGAGGCCTTCCGCGCGACGGCGGCCGCCACCCCCGGCGACCCCGTGCTGCGCTGCCCCGGGCGCGACCTCACCGCGGCCGAGGTGGACCGTCGTTCGGACGCGTTCGCCGTCGCGTTGCTGGCCGGCGGCCTGCGCCCGGGTGACCGGGTCGCGTTGTATCTGCAGAACGATCCGCAGTACGTGGTGGCGTTGCTCGCGGTGTGGAAGGCCGGTGGCGTCGCGGTGGCGGTGAACCCGATGCTGACCGCGCGTGAGGTCCGGTTGATCCTCGACGACTCGGGCGCGCGGGTGCTGGTCGCGTTGGCGGGGCTGCACCGCACCCACGGTGCGGTCGCGGTGGAGGGGTCGTCGGTGGTCACCGTGGTGACCACCGACCCCTACGACGACGCCCCGCTGCTGCGCCCGGACGGTCATGCCCGGTCGGTTCCGGAGGGCACCCGGGACCTGGCCGCGCTGGTCGCGGCGCACGAGGGCGCGGTGCCGCCGCCGCACACACCGGAGCCGGGTGATGTGGCGGTGTTGACCTACACCTCCGGGACCACGGGGAAGCCGAAGGGTGCGTGCAACACCCACGGCAACGTGGTGTCCGGTGGACTCGCCTACAGCGACTGGTACGGGATCGCCGCACCCGGTGCGGTTCTCGGGATCGCGCCGTTGTTCCACGTCACCGGCCTGTCCGGGCACATCGCGGCGGCCCTGGTGGCCGGGGTACCGCTGGTGCTGGACCACCGCTTCGACCCGGTGGTGGTCGCCGACGCGGTGCGGGTGACCCGGCCGACGTTCACGGTCGCGGCGATCACCGCGTTGATGGCGTTGTGCCGGGCCGACCCGGATCCGCGGGATCTGTTCGCCTCGTTCACCGCGGTCGCCTCGGGTGGGGCGCCGATCGCGCCCGCGGTGGTCGCGGAGTTCGAGGCCGCGACCGGGCTGTACGTGCACAACGCCTACGGGATGACCGAGACGACCTCGCCCACGCATGCGGTGCCGGTGGGGGAGCGGGCCCCGGTGGATCCCCGCTCGGGGGCGTTGTCGGTGGGCCGCCCGGTCCCGGACTGTGTCGCGCGGATCGATGCGCCCGACGACTCCGGTGTCGGGGAGCTGCTGGTGCGCGGCGCCCGGGTCGTGCCGGGCTACTGGGGCCGGCCGGAGGAGACCGCGGCGGCGTTCACCGAGGGCTGGCTGCGGACCGGGGACGTCGGGTTCGTCGACGACGAGGGCTGGTTCTACGTCGTGGACCGGAAGAAGGACGTGATCGTCGCGAGCGGCTACAAGGTGTGGCCGCGCGACGTGGAGGACGTGTTGCTGTCCCATCCGGCGGTGGTCGACGCGGCGGTGGTGGGTGTGCCCGACGAGCGGCGTGGGGAGACGGTCAAGGCGGTGGTCGCGTTCCGGTCGGGTGTGGTCGACCCGCCGTCCCCGGATGAGCTGATCGCGTGGTCGCGGGAGCGGATGGCCGCCTACAAGTACCCGCGGATCGTCGAGGTGGTCGAGGAGATCCCGAAGACCGCGACCGGGAAGATCCTGCGCCGCGCACTACGCCGGGAGGACACCCGATGAGCATCGACCCGCAGCGCTTCCGCACGGTGCTCGGCGCGTTCTGCTCCGGCATCACCGTGGTCACCGCACTCGACGCCGACGGCGCACCGCTCGGGCTGACCTGCCAGTCGTTCAGCTCGCTGTCGCTGGACCCGCCGCTGGTCCTGCTCGCCCCGGCGCGCAGCTCCAGCACCTGGCCGCGGATCCGCGCCGTGGGCGGGTTCGGCGTCGCCGTTCTCGCCGCCGGGCAGGAGGACGTCGCGCTCGCGATGTCGCGCAGCGGCACTGACAAGTTCGCCGGCCTGGACTGGGCGCCCTCGGCGCACGGGCGTCCGCGGCCGGCCGGGATCGCGGCCTGGCTGGACTGCGACCTGCACGCCGAGCACGACGGCGGCGACCACACCGTCGTCGTCGGAGCCGTACGCGACCTCGACGTGACCGACCACCCGCCGCTGCTCTACCACCGGGGCGCGTTCGCGACCCCGCACCGTTCCGAGGACCGAGGAGACACCCCGTGAAGGCCCTGCGCTGGCACGCCCGCGGCGACGTCCGGCTCGACGACGTCGACGAACCGGTCGCCGGACCCGGCGAGATCACCGTCGAGGTGGCGGCCGCCGGGATCTGCGGCTCCGACATCCACGAGTACCGGGGCGGGCCGATCGCCGTCCCGGTCGACGCCGACCACCCGCTGACCGGGCAGCGCGCCCCGGTGACCCTCGGCCACGAGCTGGCGGGCACCGTCGTCGCCGTCGGGGAGGGGGTCCGCGACATCGGCGTCGGCGACCGCGTCGCGGTGAGCGCGGTGCTGCGCTGCGGGACCTGCCGGACCTGCGCCGCCGGGCTGCCCCAGCTGTGCGCCACCCTCGGGTTCCACGGGCTCAGCGGCGGCGGGGGCGGCTTCGCCCCGCTGGACACCTTCCCCGCCTACCTCGCCCACCGGCTGCCCGACGCGGTGGACACCGAGACGGGCGCACTGCTCGAACCGCTCGCGACCGGGGTGCACGCGGTCGCCCGGTCCGGGATCGGGCCCGGGAGCACGGTGCTCGTCGCGGGCGCCGGCCCGATCGGCCTGATGACGGTCGTCGCGGCCCGGGCCCGCGGCGCCGCGACAGTACTGGTCGCCGAACCGGCACCTGCCCGGGCCCGCGCCGCGACGGCACTGGGCGCGGACGCCGTGCTGGACCCGCTCACCGAGGACGTCGGCGAGCGGGTCCGCGAGCTGACCGGCGGGACCGGGGTGGACGCCGCGTTCGACGCCGCCGCGGCCCCGACCAGCTTCGACACCGTCCTGGCCGCGGTGCGGCCGCGGGGCACCGTGGTGAACGTCGCCGCCTGGGAGCAGCCGGTCGCGTTCCACCCGAACCTGCTGCTGTTCGGCGAGCCGACGGTCACCGGCGCCCTGGCCTACACCCCGGAGGACTTCGCCGAGGCGATCCGGATCGCGGCGTCGGGGACCGTGGACCTGGGAGCCCTGGTCACACGCCGGATCCGGCTCGCCGACGCCGTCACCGACGGGTTCGCGCGGCTCGCCGCCGCGCCCGGCGACGACATCAAGGTGCTCGTCGTGCCGTGACCGGGCCGCGGCGGTGTGCGTCGCCGTCACGCCACCGCCGAACTCAGCCCTTCGAGCCGCCGAACGCGTCCTTCACGTTGCCGGCGGCGTCCTTCAGCTTCTCGCCGGCGTCCTTCAGCGACGCCTTCGACTGCTCCGCCTTGCCCTCGGCCTGGAGCTCCCGGTCGCCGGTGGCCGCACCGGCCTTCTCCTTGGCGACGCCCACGGCGTTCTCGGCCTTGTTCTTGACCTTGTCGGTGAACGACACGACTGCCTCCTCGATGGACTGGTCGTTCGAGGATGCTCGCCCCGCCGTCCTCACGCGGACGTGACACACCTCACTCAGGACGCGATGCGATCCACCCGGTCGGACACCGGGCCGATCCGGCCCCGTCCGTCGGCCCGGTGCAGCGCGGCGACGGTGTCGAGGTCGGCTCGGTCGAGAGCGAACCCGGCGAGGTCGCGGTTGGCGGCGATGCGCCCCGGGTCGTCGGACTTCGGGACGGCGACGGTGCCCTGCTGCAGGTGCCAGCGCAGGACCACCTGGGCGGGGGTGACGCCGTGCCGGTCGGCGATCCGGGCCAGGACCGGCTCGCCGAGGACCGCGCCGCGGCCCAGCGGGCTCCAGGCGCCGGTGACGATGCCCAGCGCGGCGTGCACCGCGCGCAGCTCCGGCTGCTGGTGGTGCGGGTGCAGCTCGACCTGGTTGAGCGCCGGGAGCCGGCCGCCGAGCGAGCGGAGCCTACGCAGGTGCGACGGCCGGAAGTTCGACACCCCGACCGCGCGGGTGCGGCCCTCGGCGAGCAGCTGCTCCATCGCGTCCCAGGTCGACAGGCAGTGCCCGAGGTCGTCGTTGGGCCAGTGCACGAGCAGCAGGTCGACGTGGTCGAGCCCCAGCCGGTCCAGGCTGCGCCGTGCCGCGCCCAGCGCGTCGGGGCGGTCGCCGTCGACGTTCCAGACCTTGGTGGTCACGAACAGCTCGGAGCGGGGCAGGCCGGACCCGGCCAGCGAGGCGCCGACGCCGGCCTCGTTCTCGTAGACGGCGGCGGTGTCGATGCTGCGGTAGCCCTGCGCGAGCGCCTCGGCGACGGCGGCGCGGGCGTCGCGGGACTCGGACACGCCGAACCCGACACGGGGCATGGCGACGCCCCCGTCCAGGAGCACGGTGTCGTCGGGGTGGGTCACCGGGAGGGTCCTCTCGACTGCGGGTGGCGACGGCGGCGTCGGAGGTGGTCACCCCGTCCAGCGTCCGGCCCGGCGCCGGTGTTCCCCGCGGTGGGCGGCCTCACGGCCCGTCCGGGGCCGCCGCGCGCTCGTCGATCCGGGCCTGGATGCCCGCGTCGGAGCAGAACCCGCGACCGTGCCGCTTGAGGCAGAGCAGCCCGAGCAGCCGGCCGGCGTCGTCGACGACGGCGACCCGCCGCCGCCCGGCGTCGGCCATCGCCGCCCAGGTCGAGGCCAGGTCGTCGCGGGCGTGGGCCACCCGCCCGCCGAGCGTCCCGAGGGGCGCGGCGGGCTCGTCCGGGCCGGCACCGGTCAGGTCGGACCGGTCGACCACGGCGAGCAGCCGCCCGGCGTCGAGGACCAGCAGCGAGTGCACCTTGGGCCGCTCGAACGCCGCCCACGCCTGCGCGACGGTCGTCGCCGGTCCACAGGTCTTGGGGAAGGTGTGCATGGCCGCGGCCACGCGCACCCCGTCCGGTGCGGTGCTCGGTGCGGTGCTCATCGCGACCCTCCCCTCTCCACGCGGGTTACCCGGCCTCACTCCGGCCGGAACACGGCGAGTGCCGTGGCCAGCATCGAGTAGTACCCGGTCAGCCACACCAGCGCCGCGAGGGTGTCCCGGCCCAGTGCCCGCAGCGCGGTGGCGTAGGCGCCGTCGCCCAGGTCGTGCCGGGTGAGCAGGGCCCGCACGGTGGTCAGCGCGACCCGCTCGGCCTCGTCGAGGCCGTCGGGGACGCCGCCGTCGAGCAGGGCCTGCAGCTGTGCCCCGGACAGCCCGGTGTCGCGGGCGAGGCCCTCGTGCGCGGACCACTCGAACGCCGACCCGTGGTGCACGGCGATGGCGAGCACGGCCAGCTCGCGCAGCCGCGGCGGGAGGTCGTCGTCGGTGCGCAGGGCCGCGCCGACCTGCTGCACGGCGTCGCCGATGCGCGGGGAGAACAGCATCGTCGCGAACGGGCCGAGCAGGCGGTCGGCGTCGTCGACCAGCGGGACCCGGGCCTGCGCGCGGCGCGGGCCGGTCGCGATGCGGGCGTGCAGCGCGGCGCGCTCGGGGTCCAGCCCGGCCGGGTCCGACGGCGCGGTCCGCGGGTGGACCGGCGGTCGCGGCCTGCCGCGCAGGTCGGCGGGCGTCGTGGCGTCGCTGGTCGTCACCGGTCCAGGTTACGGACGCGGGCGACGGGCCCCGGGAGTGACGCCGGTCTCCTGGACGATCCGTCCAGGTCGACCGGCACTGTGGCCCGGTGACCTGCCGTCGATGTGCAGCTCGTGATGGGCCGGTTGCGCAGATATCGGGGTCAGGGGTGTCCTCGCTGCACACCAGCGAGGCGATGGAGGCGCGGGATGGCTCTGCCCGAGTGGGACGGCGAACTGACCTCGGTCCGGTACGACCGGGGGACGGGCGCGTGGTTCGTGATCGGGGTGCACTCGACCCGGCTCGGCCCGGCGTCGGGCGGGACCCGCGCGATGGTCTATCCCTCGCCCGCCGACGCCGTCGCCGACGCCCGCCGCCTGGCCGGGGCGATGACGCTGAAGATGGCCGTCGTGGGCCTGCCGATGGGCGGCGGCAAGTCGGTGATCGCGCTCCCGGCGCCGCGCGCCGAGCTCGGCGACGCGACCTGGCGGCGCATCCTGGAGATCCACGCGGCCAACCTGGAGCTGCTCGGCGGGAACTACACCACCGGCCCGGACGTCGGGACCTGCTCGGCCGACATGGACGTGCTCGCCGGCCTGACCCCGCATGTGTTCGGCCGCTCGGTCGCGGCGGGCGGGCCCGGCTCGTCCGGCCCGATGACCGCCCTCGGGGTGTTCGCCGCGATCCGCGCGGGAGTCGCGGAGGCCGGGTTCGACGGCGTCGACGGGCTGCGGGTGCTGGTCCAGGGGCTCGGCGCGGTCGGCGCCGACGTCGCCCGGCTCGCCGCCGACGCCGGGGCCAAGCTGATCGTCACCGACGTCGACCCGGCCCGCTGCGCCGCGGCCGCCGACGAGCTGGGCGCCGAGGTGGTCGACACCGGAGCGGTGACCACCCGCGAGTGCGACGTGCTGGTCCCGTGCGCCACCGGCGGGCTGATCACCGCCGAGGTCGCCGCGACCGTCCCCACCGCGGTGGTCGCGGGCGCGGCGAACAACCTGCTCGCCGACCCGTACGCGGCCGAGGTCCTGCGCCGGCGCGGGATCGTCCACGCCCCGGACTTCGTCGCGAACGCCGGCGGCGCCATCCACCTGGTCGGCCGCGAGGTCCTCGGCTGGAGCGCCGACGCCGTCGCCGACCGGACCCGCGCGATCGGCGACACCCTGACCGGCGTCTTCGCCGACGCCCGCACGCACGGCACCAGCACGGTCACCGCGGCGCAGGACCTGGCCGCCCGCACGCTGACGGGAGAGCACTGATGGACATCCTCACCGACTCCGAGAAGCTCGCCGACCTCGACGCCGCCGCCCTGCACCGCCTGGTCGGCCTCGTCGAGCACGACGACTCCGCCGACCCGTTCCCGGTCACCGGCTGGGACGCCGTGGTCTGGGCGGTCGGCAACGCCACCCAGGCCGCGCAGCTCTACCAGGTCGTCTACGGCATGGAGCTCGTCGCGTACTCCGGGCCGGAGACCGGCAACCGCGACCACCACTCCTACGTGCTGCGCTCGGGCGCGGTCCGGTTCGAGCTGCGTGGCGCCGTCGACCCGGACAGCCCGGTCGCCGACCACCACCGCCGGCACGGCGACGGCATCGTCGACATCGCCCTCGAGGTCCCCGACGTCGACCGCTGCATCGCCCACGCCCGTGCCCAGGGCGCCACCGTGCTCGTCGAGCCGCACGACACGACCGACGAGCACGGCACCGTGCGCTCCGCCGCGATCGCCACCTACGGCGACACCCGGCACACCCTGGTCGACCGGTCCCGCTACACCGGCCCGTACCTGCCCGGCCACGTCGCCCGCAGCTCGTCGGTGGACCGGCCCGCGGACGCGCCGCGCCGGCTGTTCCAGGCGCTCGACCACGTCGTCGGGAACGTGGAGTACGGGCGCATGGACTCCTGGGTGGACTTCTACCACCGGATCATGGGCTTCACGAACATGGCCGAGTTCATCGGCGACGACATCGCCACCGACTACTCGGCGCTGATGAGCAAGGTCGTCGCGTCGGGCAACCACCGCGTGAAGTTCCCGCTCAACGAGCCCAGCCCCGGCCGGCGGAAGTCCCAGATCGACGAGTACCTGGACTTCCACCGCGGCCCCGGCGCCCAGCACCTCGCGCTCGCGACGAACGACATCCTCACCACCGTCGACGTGCTGCGTTCCCGCGGCGTGGAGTTCCTCGACACCCCGGACGCCTACTACTCCGACCCGGAGCTGCGGGCCCGGATCGGGTCGGTGCGGGTGCCGATCGAGGATCTGGCGTCCCGCGGGATCCTCGTCGACCGCGACGAGGACGGCTACCTGCTGCAGATCTTCACCAAGCCGGTCGGGGACCGGCCCACGGTGTTCTTCGAGCTCATCGAGCGGCACGGCTCGCTCGGCTTCGGCAAGGGCAACTTCAAGGCGCTGTTCGAGGCGATCGAGCGGGAGCAGGAGCGCCGCGGCAACATCTGAGCGGCTCAGTTCCGGATCCGCCGCCAGGGGCGGTCGGCCTCGATCGCGTACGCGAGCTCCAGCAGCGTCCGCTCGTCGCCGACCGTGCCCTCCAGGTGCACCCCCACCGGCAGGCCGCCGGCCGTCGCCCCGGCGGGCAGCGCGACCGCAGGCGCCCCGGCGACGTTGGCCAGCGGGGTGAACGCCACGTAGTCGAGCAGCCGGGCGGTGAGCTGCTCGATCGGCACCGTCGGCGCGAGCCACCCGATCTCCGGCGGGGTGTGCGCGAGCACCGGGGAGAGCAGCACGTCGTGCCGGGTGAACAGCTCGGCGTGGGTGGCCGCGACCCGGCGCAGCCGGTGCAGGAACACCGGGGTGCGGGCCAGCGCGCGACGGTAGTGGTCGGCCAGGCCGTGGGTCAGGCCGTCGAGGCGGTGCGGGTCGAAGGTGCGCCCGTGCAGCAGCCGCCCGCCGGTGACCACGGAGAACGCGAGCAGCCCCCAGTAGTCGAGGAAGTCGTCGACGAACCGGGTCCCCACCCCGGTGACGGCCTCGGACACCTCGTGGCCCTGCTTGGCGAGCAGCTCCGCGACGGCGGTGACGGTCTCGCGGGTGTCGGCGTCGACGGCCGCGCCGGTGGGGGACTCCAGCAGCAGCCCGACCCGCAGGCGTCGCCGGGCGGGGCCCTCGACCAGGCCCAGCGGGGGCAGCGCCGGGTTGCGGCGCCCGCGGTCGGCGGCGCCGAGGAACACCGCGGTGTCGCGCACCGAGCGGGACACCACGCCGTCGGCGACGAGGTCGATCGGCATCCGGGTGCCGGTCGCGTTCGGCGCCAGCCGCCCCCTCGACGGCTTGAGCCCGACCAGCCCGCAGGCCGCGGCCGGGATGCGGATCGAGCCGCCGCCGTCGTTGGCGTGGGCCAGCGGCACCACCCCGGCGGCGACGAGCGCGGCCGCCCCGCCCGACGACGCGCCGGCCGAGAAGCGCGGGTCCCACGGGTTGCGGGTCGGCTCGGCGTCGGCGAACTCGGTGGAGGCGTTCAGGCCGTACTCCGGCATCCGGGTCGTGCCCAGCAGGTCCAGCCCGCACGCGAGCAGCTGCCGGGTCACCTCGGCGTGCTCGCGCGACGGGGCCGGGACGAACGCCCGGGTGCCGTGGCCCGCGGGCCAGCCCCGGACCTCGACGTTGTCCTTGACCAGCGTCGGCACCCCGGCCAGCGGGCCGCCGGCGTCCCCGGTGACGGGGTCGGCGGTGCGGTCCAGGGCGAGTCCGTGCAGGTGCGGCTCGACCCGGGCGGCGCGCGCGGCGACGGCGGCGCGCAGCTCGGCGGGCGCGACCTCACGGCGGCGCAGCCGCTCGGCGAGGGCGACGCCGTCGTCGTCGCCCAGGGCGTCGTCGGTGAACGCGTGCACGCGTCGGTCCATGTCGGACGATCCTGCACCCCGCCCGCCCGCACACGACCGGGGACCCGGCCGGGCGCGGGTAGTGTCGCCTCCGTCACCACGGTCACGGAAGGTGTGCGCCATGGGTTTCGACGGAGCCGTCGGCCGATCCGCCCCGGGGGGCGTGCGCGAGCACATCGCCTCGTCCTGGCGGCGTGCGCGGCTGGCGGGCATCGACCCGGAGGGCGCCGACCGGCCGGAGGTCGCGGAGGTCGACCGGGTCGGCCGGCTCGCCGTCGCCGCGGAGCCGGTGCTGCGGGCGCTGGCGGCCGAGCTCGCCGGTGAGCCGTTCTCGGTGCAGCTCGCCGACCGCAACTGCCGGATCCTCGACATCTGGTGCGACGACCGCACCCTCGACTCGGCCTTCGACGACATCGGCCTGGTGGTCGGGGCGGCCGCCGACGAGCAGGTGCTGGGGACCAACGGGATCGGCACGGCCGCCGAGACCGGCCGCGGCATCGCGGTCCACGGCGAGGAGCACTTCCTGGCCGGGCTCAAGGGCGTCAGCTGCTTCGGCCACCCGATCCGGCACCCGCTGCGCGGCCGCACCGAGGGCGTCCTCGACATCACCGTCGTAGGCGGGCGCGCCCACCCGCTGTTCGCGCCGCTGCTCTCGCGTGCCGCCCGGGACATCGAGGAGCGGATCGTCGAGACCGCCCGCGACGGCGACCGCAGGCTGTTCCTCGCCTTCCAGGAGGCCACCCGGCGGCGCTCGTCGCCGATCGCGGTCCTCGGCTCGGACGTGGTGCTGACCAACCGCAGCGCCGTCACCGTGCTGGGCGAGGGCGGGATGGACCTGCTCGCGACGCTGCGGACCGAGGTCGTCGAGAACGGCCCGCTGACCCGGGTGCTGGAGGCGCCCGACGGCGCCGGGATCCGGGTGCGGGCCGAGACCGTCGCGGACACCGCGGACGGCGTGCTGTTCCACCTCGTCCCGGTCCGTGCGGCGCCGCGCGAGCCGGTCCGCCGCACCGCGCGGCCGGTCCCCACCGGGCGCTCGGTGCTGGTCGCGGGCGAGCCCGGGACCGGGCGCAGCACCGAGGCGGCCCGGCTGCTCGGCATCGCCGACCCGGTCGTGCTGGCGGCCACCGACGCCCTCACCGGACCGTCCCGGGACTGGGCGGCCCGGCTGTCCGCGCTGGTCGGGGAGGGGGTGCCCGCGGTCGTCGTCGACGACGTGGACGTCCTGCCCGAGGAGCTCTGCGCCGTGCTCCGCCCGCTGCTCGACGCCGGCCCGACCCGTCTCGTGCTCACCTGCGGCCCGGTCGGGGAGCTGCCCGTCCCGGCGGCGCGGCTGGTCGCCCGGTGCGCGAGCCGCATCGAGCTCGCGCCGCTGCGCGAACGCCGCGACGAGCTGCCCGGTCTGGTCGCCGACGTCGCCGCGCGGGTCCGGCCGGGCCGGGAGCTGATCCTGACCCGGTCCGCGGTCGCGGCGCTGTCCGCGTACGCCTGGCCGGGCAACCTCACCGAGCTGACCCGGGTCGTGACCGAGCTGGCGCACCTGCCCGGGACCCGCCGGATCGACGTCGACGACCTGCCGGAGCACCTGCGGCCCGGCCCGCGGACCACCCGGCTCGGCGGCCGGGAGCGCGCCGAACGGGTCGCGATCCAGCACGCCCTGACGGTCGCGGGCGGCAACAAGCGCGAGGCCGCGCGGGCGCTCGGGATCAGCCGCACCACCCTGTACCGCCGGATGCGCGCGCTCGACGTGGCGGAGGCGTAGCGCCGCCCGGGTATGAGGCAGTGCGCACGTGTCCACATGTGGAACACGCCACACCCCCGCGGGTGGGACAGGATCGGGACGACACCGACGTCACCAGCGCAGAGGAGCGTGCCCGTGAAGACCAAGGCAGCAGTCGTCTACGAGGCCGGCAAGCCGATCGAGATCGAGGAGCTCGAGCTCGACGGGCCGCAGCAGGGTGAGGTCCTCATCCGCTACACCCACGCCGGGCTGTGCCACTCCGACGTCCACATCGCGCACGGCGACCTCGAGGCGCGCCTGCCGATGGTCCTCGGGCACGAGGGCGCCGGGATCATCGAGGACGTCGGCCCGGGTGTCACCCGGGTGAAGCCGGGCGATCACGTCGTCTGCTCGTTCATCCCCAACTGCGGGGTCTGCCGCTGGTGCGCGACCGGGCAGCAGGCCATCTGCGACATGGGCGCGACCATCCTCGAGGGCTACCTGCCGGGCGAGCGCTTCCCCTTCACCGGGCCGAAGGGCCAGTACGGCGCGATGTGCATGCTGGGCACGTTCTCCCAGTACTCCACGATCCACCAGAACTCGGTGGTCAAGGTCGACGACGACCTCCCGCTGGACAAGGCCGTGCTCGTCGGCTGCGGCGTGCCCACCGGGTGGGGCTCCGCGGTCAACGCGGCGAAGGTCGAGCCGGGCGACACGGTGATCGTCGCCGGCGTCGGCGGCATCGGCATCAACGCCGTCCAGGGCGCCCGCTACGCCGGCGCGAAGAACCTCATCGCCGTCGACCCGCTGGCCAACAAGCGCGAGAAGGCGATGGAGCTCGGCGCCACGCACGCCGTCGCCACCGCCGCCGAGGCCGGTGACCTGGCCCGCGCGATGACCAACGGCAACGGCGCGGACAAGACGATCGTCACCGCGGGCATCGTGACCGAGGAGATCGTCACCGGCGCGTTCGAGAACACCGGCAAGGGCGGCACCGTCGTGCTGACCGGCCTGAACAAGCTCTCGACGACCAACGTCCAGCTGCCGGGCTCGATCCTGACCCTGTTCAAGAAGACGGTGAAGGGCTCGCTGTTCGGCGACTGCAACCCGACCGTCGACATCCCCAAGATCCTCGGCCTCTACCAGAGCGGGGACCTGAAGCTCGACGAGATCATCACGCGGACCTACACCCTCGAGCAGGTCAACGAGGGCTACGACGACCTGCTCGCGGGCAAGAACGTCCGCGGCGTCCTCGTCCACGAGCACTGATGGGGTCTGTCACGAACCCCGCGGGACCGGCTGCGGCCGGCCCCGCGGGGACCCCCGTCGTCGGCCGCGGCCGGGAGGTCGAGCTCCTCGTCGCGGCGCTGGAGGCCGGCGCCCACGTCGTCCTGGAGGGCCCGCCGGGCACCGGGAAGACGACGCTGCTGCGGTCGGTGGCCGAGGAGGCCGAGCTCCCGTTCGTGTTCGTCGAGGGCAACGCCGAGCTCACCCCGGCCCGGCTGGTCGGGCACTTCGACCCGGCCCAGGTGCTGGAGCGCGGCTACAACCCCGAGACCTTCGTCGACGGCCCGCTGGCCGAGGCGCTGCGCTCCGGTGCCCTGCTCTACGTCGAGGAGATCAACCGGATCCCGGAGGAGACCCTCAACGTCCTCATCACCGTGATGAGCGAGGGCGAGCTGCACGTTCCCCGGCTCGGCCGGATCACCGCGCACGGCGGCTTCCGGCTGGTCGCCGCGATGAACCCGTTCGACGCCGTCGGCACCGCCCGGATCTCCTCCGCCGTCTACGACCGGGTCTGCCGGATCGCGATGGGCTACCAGACCGCCGGGGACGAGACCGCGGTCGTCGCGCTGCGCGGCCCCGCGGTCGACGAGCAGTGGCGGGCCAAGGTCGTCTCCCTGGTCCGCCGGACCCGGGAGCACCCGGACGTGCACGTCGGCTCCTCGGTACGCGGGGCGATCGACATCGTCCGCATCACCACGGCGCTGGCCGCCCGGCGCGGCCGGAAGACCACCGACTGGCGGGCCGGGCTGGACGCGGCGCTGGTCGCGCTGTCCGGCCGGATCCGGCTCACGGAGTCCGGCTCCCGCAGCGCCGAGGACATCGTCCGCGAGCTGTACACGGCCGAGTTCGGCCGGGAACCCGCCGAGGACGCCGACGAGGCACCGGACGGCGGTGATGCGTCGGGGGGAGCCTGAGCCCGCCACCGGCGGGCGGTCCCCGGCCCGCGGACGGCTCCACCCGTCCGTCCCGGCCGCGTGCGCGCCCGGAGGACCGCACGGTGGCCCGCAGCTCCCTGGCGGGCCACCCGGGGTTCACCGAGATCTCGCCCGAGGTCGGGGTGCTCGACGTCGACGCGTTCGACGCCGCGCTGGCCGAGCGTCCCGACGAGACGCTGACGCTGCTCATCGACATGGGCAAGGCCACCGACGAGAAGCTGCGGGCGGCGGCCCGCAGGCTCGCCGGCCGGGTCGTGCTGGAGATCGGCCGCTCCGGCCGGGTCACCCGGCGCGGCATCGGCAGGCTGCGGGCGGTCCCGGCGGACCGCGGCGGCGACCTGGACCTGGACGCCTCGCTGGGCGCGGTCGCCGAGGCCCGCGCGGCGCGGCGACCGGTCGGGCTCGACGAGCTGACCGCGCGCACCTGGGCGCGGCCCGCGCTCGCGTTGTGCCTGGTGGTGGACGCGTCCGGGTCGATGGGCGGGGACCGGCTCGCCGCGGCGGCGCTGACCGCCGCGGCCTGCGCGTTCCGGGCGCCCGGTGACCACGCGGTGCTGTCGTTCGCGGCCGAGACCCAGGTCCTGCGCGACATCGGGTCCACCCGTCCGCCGTCGGCGGTCGTCGACCGGGTGCTGGGCCTGCGCGGGCACGGGGTGACCGCGCTGTCCGGTGCGTTGCGGGCGGCCACCGCGCAGCTGGAACGGACGCGGGCGGAGCGGCGGATCGTCGTGCTGCTCTCGGACTGCCGGGCCACCGACGACCACGACCCGGTCCCAGCGGCGCGGCGGGTCCCGGAGCTGCTGATCCTGGCTCCGGAGTCCGACCACGAGCAGGCGGCCGAGCTGGCCGCGCGCAGCAACGCGCGGTGGGCGCCGGTCGCCGGTCCGTCGGACGCACCGGGGGTGCTGCGGACCCTCCTGGGAGGCTGAGTTCCGCCCGGGACTCAGCCGCCCAGGACGTTCACGGCGCGGGAGACGACGAGCGCGATCGTCACCAGCGACACCAGCGCCTGGACGAGCATCAGCATCTTCGCCCACCGGCTCAGCGCCATCACGTCGGTGGGGCTGAACGCGGTGGCGTTGGTGAACGACAGGTACAGGTAGTCGGCGAAGCGGGGCTCCCAGTCGGCGTCGTGCGGGTCGGTGCTCTGCATCTGCACGAACAGGAAGTCCGCGGTGGGACGGCGGCCGTGCGCCCGCGCCGCCGGCCCGCCGCGGTCGAGCTGCCAGTACCAGACCGCGAACGCGATGATGTTGGTCAGCCAGATCGCCGCCCCACTGGCCAGCAGCGGGGCGGCCGAGCCGCCGGAGGAGCCGTCGAGGATCGCGGTGACCAGTAGTCCCGCCGACACCGCGTTCGCCACGCTCAGCAGCCCGACCAGGGCCAGCCCGAGGCCGCGCAGCAGCGCCGACTCGAGGTCCATCCGGGCCGGGCCGGCCACCGCGAGCACGACCAGCACCACCAGCTCCAGCGACGGCAGCAGCCACCGCGACACCAGGGTGAGCTGGTCGGGCAGCAGCAGCTGCAGCCCGATCGCGACGACGATCGCCGCCGCGGCGGGCCACCGGTGTTCGCCGGGGGTGACCCGCTTCCAGGCGGGCACGATGCGGCGCCCGCCGTCGCCGAGCCGGTCCAGCTCGCGGCGGATGGCGTCCAGGGCGTGCCGGTGCGGGTCGGCCGACGGGTCGCTCATGACCACGATCCTGCTCCTCGTCAGCGGACGGTGAACCACAGCAGGCAGCCGAGCCCGGCGACCACGCAGTAGATCCCGAACGGGCGCAGCGAGCGGGTCTCGAAGTAGCGGGACAGGAACCGCACCGACAGGTACGCCCCGAGCCCGGACAGCAGGCTCCCCACCAGGATCTGCGGCCGGATGCCGTCCCCGAGCGGACCGGCGAGGTCGCCCAGCTTCAGCACGCCCGCGGCCAGGATGACCGGCGTCGCGAGCAGGAACGACAGCCGCGCCGCGTCGACGTGCGGGAGGCCCTTGAGCAGCCCGGCCGTCATCGCGGACCCCGACCGGCTGATCCCCGGGGCCAGCGCGGCGATCTGGGCCGCGCCGACGGTCACCACGTCACGCACGCGGAGCCGGGCGATGCGGTGGTCGGAGGCGACCTCGGTGGCGAGCAGCACCGTCCCCGGCTCGGCCCCGCCGCCGGCGGCCGTCGTCGCGGGGGCGGGTGCGGGGCGTCGCCGCAGGTGCTCGACGACCAGCAGGACGGCGCCGTTGAGCACGAGGAACAGCGCGGTCGGGACGGGCAGCGCCAGGTAGGTGCGGAAGACCCGGTCGAGTGCGAGCCCGGCCAGCCCGACGGGGACGGTCGCGAGCACCAGCAGCCAGGCCAGGCGCTGGTCGGGGTCGCGGACCTCGCGGCGGGCCACCGAGGTCACCAGCCCACGCACGATCCGCACCCAGTCGGCGCGGAAGTGCACGATCAGGGCCAGTGCCGTCGCCACGTGCAGCCCCACGACGAACGCCAGGTACGGCGACCGCGGTGCGCTCACGTCGAGGTCGGCCGCCCAGCTCCCGCCGACGACGGCGGGCAGCAGGATGCTGTGGCCGAGGCTGGAGACCGGGAACAGCTCGGCGACGCCCTGCATCGCCCCGATCACGATCGCCTCGGCCCAGGTCAACGTGCTCACCGCGTGGTCCTCTCCCGTGGTCCGGCCGTGCGTCCCGGACGGTGCTCGCCGGGGGTGGTCCGGGGTGTGGCGACACGCCGGGGGTGCCCCGGGACGTCGGGGACGTTCGGCGCGAGGGGGTCGACCCGGTCAGGACCGGGCGTCGGCACGGCGTCGCGAGCCGGTGGCCCGCACGATCGCGGTGCGGCCGAGGACCAGGGTCAGCCCGACGGCGATCCCGCCGACGACGAGCAGCCAGGGCCGCGACTCCAGGTCGGTGGCGAGCCGGTCACCGGCCGCGTAGCCGATCCCGACGAGCACCGCGGCGCGTACCGCGGTGGTGGGGATGATCCAGGCCAGGAAGCGGCGGTAGCCGACCTTGGACAGCCCGGCCGCCAGGTAGGCCGGGATCGCACCGATGTCGACGAGCTTGGCGCCGATGACGATCCGCGGCAGGTGCGTGTGGACCTCGCGGGTCAGCACCTCGCGGCGCTCCTCGGTCAGGCCCAGCCGGTTCAGTACGCGGGCGACGGCCGGCCGGTCGCCGTTGCGGCCCAGCGCGTAGAGCGCGGTGTCCCCGACGACGTCGGCGACCAGCGCGGCCAGCCACACACCCCACCAGGGCAGCTGCCCGGCCCCGGCGAGCGCGGCGGCGGCGACGGTGACGATCGGACCCTCGAGGAACGCCCCGACCCCGATCACGAGGAGCGACCGGACGGGCGCAGCAGGGATCGCGGCCAGCAGTGCGGCCACGGTGTCCGCGAGTCCGAACACGAACGCCTCCCATCAGGTCCTACACCGAATGGTGCCCTGTGTGCCGCACCGGGCGGCGGGCGCCCCGCCGTCGTCGCACGACGCGGGCTCCTCGTCACCGGGTGTGACCGCGCCGTCGGCTGGCGGTGTCGAGGTCCGTGGCCGGGCCGGCCGCCGGGTCTCCCGGGGCGTCGTTGCCCGGCACATCGATCGTCCCACCGTCGGCCGGGATCGGCAGGCCCGGAGCACCCGCCACGGCCGTGAGCACGGCCACCGGTAGCGCCGGTCCGGTGAGCGCGTCACCCGTCCGGGTGGTGCGGGCCCGCGACGGCGACGGCGGCCCCGTCCGCGCCGACGACGAGCGCGGTGCGCCCGGCCCGGTGGGAGAGCCAGCCCGCGGCTCCGGACCCGAGTGCGTAGGCGGTCGTCGCGTCGACGTCGGCCTGGGTCAGCGACGCGTCGAGCACCGTCACCTGGGCCACCCCGTGCGGGACCCGGCCGGTGCGGCCGTCGACGAGGTGGTGTCCGCGGTGCGCGGTGCCGGAGGTGGCGACCGCGCCGTCGACGACGGGGACGGTCGCGACCAGCCGGCGCGGGTCGGCGGGGTCCTCGATCCCGATCCGCCAGGGTTCCCCGTCGTCGGCGGCGCGGGCCTGGAGGTCCCCGCCCGCGGCGAGGCACCAGCCGGTGTCGTCGAGGGCACGCAGGTGCCGGCAGGCACGTTCGACGGCCCAGCCCTTCACCACGCCGGAGGGGTCGAGCCGCCCGTGCGGCCGGACGGTGAACGCCCCGCCCGAGGCGCGGGCCGCGGCGTCGCCGATCGCGAGGACCTCGGCGACCTCGGCCGGTGCGTCGGCGACGGTGAGCTCACCGCGCCCGATCCGGGAGACCGCGGAGTCCGGGCGGTAGGTGCTGAACACGGCGTCGGCGTGACGCAGGTCGGCGACGAAGGGGGGCCCACGCGTCGCGGGCGGCGGCGTCGGCGGTGTGCCTGCCGCGCAGGGCCAGCGACACCGCCGTCCCCATGACGTGGTCGACGTGGCGGACGGGCGCGGTCACGACGGCAGCCCCGCCCGGTCCAGCGCGCTCTGCAGCGAGGT
This sequence comes from Pseudonocardia sp. TMWB2A, assembly GCF_017312135.1. Classification (NCBI taxonomy): domain Bacteria; kingdom Bacillati; phylum Actinomycetota; class Actinomycetes; order Pseudonocardiales; family Pseudonocardiaceae; genus Pseudonocardia; species Pseudonocardia sp. TMWB2A. The sequence continues at coordinate 2,034,213 of NZ_QKQY01000002.1, read as the reverse complement.
GACGTAGCCGTCGCTGGTGTAGGTCGCGCCGCTGACCATGTCGATGCCCGCGCCCTGCGCGGCGACGGTTCCGTCGACGAGCTGCGGGACCGCCATGGCGTTGATCCGCTGGTCCCTGCCGTCGCCGTCGGGGTACTCGGGCACGTCGACGGCGGTGATCCGTCCGCCGGCCACGGTGATCCGCACCTGCACCGGTCCGTACCGGGTCTGCGCGGCGTCCCCGGTGACGGTGGTCCCGCCGGAGGTCGCGGTCGTCGCGCCCGCGCCGGTCGTGGACGTCCCGGACGGGGCGGAGGTCCCGGAGGAGGTGGGCAGCGGTGTGGTGGTCGCGGCGGCTTCCGGGCCGGAGGTCGAGGTCCGGTACCCGAACAGCAGGGTGAGGGCGCTGAGCGTGGCCATGAGGCCGACGACGATGCGGCGCACGGGAGTCACCATCCGAAGTGTTCGACGTGGACGCGGTCGGCGGGGACGCCGCCCGCGGCGAGGGTGCGCACGACCAGGGCGGTCCACGGGGTGGGGCCGCAGACGTAGACGTCGCGGTGGGCCAGGTCCGGCACCCGGGCGCGCAGCGCGGCGAGGTCGTCGCCCGGGCCGACGCCGTGGCCGAGCCAGGAGTCGTCGCGACGACGGGGACCGGCGACGGGGACGAGCTCGCAGCGCCCGCCCGCCGACAGGGCGGTGAGCTCGCGGGCGAACAGGGGCTCGTCGGCGAAGCGGTGCACCAGGGTGACCCGTCCGGGGCCCGCCGGGTCGTGGACGAACTCCTCGACGAGCGCCCGCAGCGATGTGATGCCCACCCCGGCGCCGATGAGCAGCACGTCCGGCGCGGTGCGGGCGTGCGCGGTCAGCCGTCCGAAGGGGCCCTCGACGAGGACCCGGGTCCCGGGACGCAGCCCGGCCACGGCGGCGCTGCCGTCGCCGAGGTCCTTGACGGTGATCCGCAGCGCGCGGCCGTCCGGTGCCGCCGACAGCGAGTACGGGTGGCCCCGGGTCCAGCCGCTGCCGGTCAGGAAGCGCCAGGTCAGGAACTGTCCGGCGCGGGCGCCGAGTGCGTGGAGCCGGTGCCCGGCCAGGTGCACGGACACGCTGCCGTCGCCCTCGGGCACGATCGCGGTGACCACGATCCGGTGCCGCACCGAGCGGGCCACCGGCAGCGCGACGCGCCAGAGGAGCACCGCGCCGAGTGCGGCGCCCCACAGCCCCCACCAGAACACGGTGCGCGCGGTCGAGGCGGTGAACTCCTGCCCGGTCCACAGCTGGTGCGGCAGCGCGAGCCCGGCGCCGAGGTAGGCGTAGAGGTGCAGCAGGTGCCAGGACTCGTAGCGCAGCCGTACCCGGGCGGCGCGCACGCTGGTCACGACGACCAGCACCAGGCAGGCGGTGCCCGCCGCGGCGAGCAGCATCCCGGGCGTGTCCCACGTGAGGTCCCACAGCGTGCCGGGGGTGGCGAACAGGTCCCCGGCGGCGTAGCCCCAGGTCACGAGCCCGATGTGGGCGAGCATCCCGGTGAACGACACGAACCCGACGGTGCGGTGGACGGCGGCGAGGCCGTCCTGGCCGAAGGCCCGCTCCAGCACCGGGACCCGGGCCATGAGCAGCACCTGCACCAGCAGCAGGACCGAGGCGACCAGCCCGGTCAGCCGGCCCGCCGAGGTGAGCCCGGACGCCCAGCCGCCCAGGTCGCGCAGCCCGCCGCCGGCCGCCCACCACCAGGTGACCGGCAGGAGCGCGGCCCAGAGCGCGATCCCGGACCCGAAACGGACCCGGGAGTCGAGCCGGGCGCGCCGGCCGGCGGGGGCGACCCGGGCGGGTGGGGGAGCGGGTCGGACGGCGAGGGTGGACATCGGCTCCCCGGGGGGCTCGGCGGTCAGGTACCTCCGAGGCTCGTCGCGTCCGGTGAGGTGTCGGCATGAGAAGGGTCGGAATCCGGTGAGAGCCGCCGCGCGCCGACGGTGAAGCCCACCGCGGCGCCACCGCCGGGCCGGTTGCCGGCGAAGACGGTGCCGTCGTGGGCGAGGGCGACGTCGCGCACGATCGCGAGTCCGAGCCCGGAGCCGGGCAGGGCGCGGGCGGCGTCGGCGCGGTGGAAGCGGTCGAAGATCCGCTCGGTCTCCCCGGTGTCGATGCCGGGGCCGCGGTCGGCGACCGTCACGGTCCCGCCCCGCACCTCCACCTCGACGACGTGGTCGGGGTCGGCGTCGAACTTCGCCGCGTTCTCGAGCAGGTTGCCCACGGCCCGCTCCAGCCCGGAGGCCCGCCCCCGCAGCAGGGGGGCGCCGCCGCCGTCGTCGTCGACGGTGATCGTGCGCCCGGTGCGCCGCCGGGTGCGCTCCACCGCCGCCCCGACGACGGCGGCGAGGTCCACCTCGGTCTCCGGCTCGTCGGTGCGCCGGGCCAGCGCCAGCTCGACCAGCTCCTCGACCAGCCGGGCCAGCTCCCGGGTCTCGCCGTCGATGTCGGCGACGAGCCGTTCGCGCGACTCCGGGGGGAGCCGGTCGATCCGGCGCAGCACGCTGGCGTTGGTGCGCAGGCTGGTCAGCGGGGTGCGCAGCTCGTGCGCCGCGTCCTGGACCAGGCGTTCCTGGGCGTCGCGGGCGTCGGCGAGGCGGCGCAGCATCGTGTTGACCGACGCCGAGAGCCGGGCGACCTCGTCGCGGCCCTCCACCGGCACGACGCGTTCGCCCAGCCCGGACTCGGCGACCTGCTCGGTGAGCGCGGTCAGCCGGACCAGGCGCCGGGTGATCCGGCTCGCGAGCAGCCGCCCCAGCACGGCGGCGACCAGCGCGACGAGGACCGAGGCCACCGCGATCTCCAGCGCGGTCCCGGCGAGGACCCGCCGGGAGCGGTCGACGTCGACGCCGACCTGCAGCGCCGAGCCGCCGACCGCGGTGGTGAGGACCCGGTAGGTCTGGTCACCGACCCGGACCTCGGTGCTCGTCGCCTCCCCGCCCATGGGGTCGGCGGCCAGTGCCCGGTCGGCCGCGGACACCGGGAGGTCGACCTCCCGTCCGCCGAGCGGGACGACGGTGCCGTCGGCGCCGATCCGCCGCCCGACGAGCTGGCGCGGGTCGTCCCAGTCGTGCATGCCGGGCCCCGGGCCGTCGGGGTCGGGCAGCTCGGCGACCGGCTCGCCGAGCACCGCGGTCTGTCCGCCGGCCAGCGCGGTCGTCGTGGCCTGCAGGCTGCGGTCGATCTCGTCGGAGATCCGGTCCGACGCCGAGCGGTAGCTGAGCACCCCGACCGTCGCGGCGACGACGGCGGCGACCACCGCGAACGCCACCGCGAGCCGGGTGCCGAGCGTCATCCGCGGCGCACCGTGTACCCCACCCCGCGCACGGTGTGGATCACCTCCCCGGCGCCCGCCGCGGCGAGCTTGCGCCGCAGGTAGCCGATGTAGACGGCGAGGTTCTTGGAGTCGGCGCCGAAGTCGTAGCCCCAGATCCGCTGGTAGACGCCCGCGTGGTCGAGCACGATGCCGACGTTGCGCACCAGCAGCTCCAGCAGGTCGAACTCGGTCTTGGTCAGGGTCAGCTCGGTGGCCTCCCACCAGGCGCGACGCGCGGCCGGGTCGAGCCGCAGCCCACCCGCGGCGAGGGCGCCGCCCCGCTCGTCGCCCGGCGGGGCGGCCCGGCGCAGCAGCGCGCGCAGCCGGGCCAGGAGCTCGTCGAGCTCGAAGGGCTTGGGCAGGTAGTCGTCGGCGCCGGCGTCCAGCCCGGCGACCCGGTCCGGGGTCTCGACGCGCGCGGTCAGCATCAGCACCGGGGTGCGGTCGCCGTCGGCGCGCAGCACACGGCACACCCCGAGGCCGTCGAGGCCGGGCATCATCACGTCGAGCACCAGCGCGTCGACGGGGTCACGGCGGACCCGGGTGAGGACCTCGACGCCGTCGGCGGCACCCACGACGGTGTAGCCCTCCAGCTCCAGGGCACGGGCGAGGGACTCCCGGATCGCGCGGTCGTCGTCGGCGACCAGGACCGTCTGCGGCACGTCACCGATCATGCCGCAACGGTCTCACCGGGAGGTCGTGATCCCGTAGCGCTGCACCCGCCGGTACGCCGTCGCGCGGCTGATGCCGAGCGTCTCCGCGGCCCGGGTGACGCTCATGCCGTGCTCGGTGAGGCAGCGGACCAGCTCGTCGCGCTCCAGCGACTCGATCCGGGTCAGCGAGCCCGACCGGGTCGCGAGCAGCTCCGGGGGCAGGTGCCGCACGTCGACGAGGCTGCTGCGGGCGGCGGCGTCGCGCACGGTGCGGCGCAGCTGCTCGACGTTGCCGGGCCAGGAGTAGGTGCGCAGCGCGCGGGCGGCGGCGTCGGTGAAAGTGACGCCGTCGCGGGCGAGGTGCGCGGCGAGCACCGGCACGTCCTCGGGACGGTGGCGCAGCGCCGGCACCTCGACGACGACGTCGAGCAGCCGTGACAGCGCGTCCGGTATCCCGTCGACACCGCCCGCGGTGACGCTCAGCGACGCCCGCGGCAGCGACCGGACCAGCGCCGCCAGCCGGGTCGCGACGGGCGCGGGCAGCTCGTGCACCCGCCCCGCGATGACCGCGGTGTCGTCCTTGCCCAGCTCCGGGGACCACAGCGACAGCCAGGACACCGCGTCCTCGGCGGCCGGCGGGCGGGCGTGCAGCACCCGGTGCCGAGGGCGGACGGTGCGCAGGGCCGCGGCGAGCAGCGCGGACTTGCCCGCACCGGGCTCGCCGACCACCCCGACCCGGGCGCCGTCGCGCAGCGCGTCGCGGACCTCGTCGAGCGCGGCGGCCCAGGCCGGGCCGAGCGCCGCGGTCCCGCCGACGGGCTGCGGGGCGACCCGGAAGACCTCGCCGCGCGGCGCGCGCCGGGGGCTCGCGCCGCGTCCGTGCGCGAGCATCAGCGCCGAGGTCTGCCCGGCGGCGGTGCGCGCCAGCGCGAGCAGCAGACCGTCGGAGCGCTGCGACCAGGTGGTGAGGTTGATGCTGCCGAGCAGCGACCCGTCGACGGGGTCGAGCACCGGGGCCGCCGCGCAGGTGTAGCCCCACAGCCCGGTGCAGTAGTGCTCGTCCCCGCGGACCAGCGACGGGACCCGGTCGGCCAGGGCCAGACCGAGCCCGGTGGTCCCCGCCTCCCGCTCGCCGAAGGCGAACCCGGGCGCGAGGTAGGTGCGGTCCAGCGCGTCGAGCAGGGCGCGCTCGTCGCACAGCCGGGAGACGACGATGCCGTCGGCGTCGGTCAGCATCAGCGAGATCGGCTCGCCCGGCAGCCCCTCGTGCAGCCCGGCGAGCACCTCGCCGCCGCACCGGGCGAACAGCGAGCCGTCGTCGACGGCGCCGGTGAACGCCGGGTCGACCGCCTCGGTGGGAGCGCCGTAGGTCTCGCTGCGCGCCCAGGACGCCGAGATCCGGGCCGGAGCCAGTGACTGCCCCATCGCGCGTACCTCCTCGTACCTGCTGCTCACGACCGTGTCACATCGGCGACGCCGTCGCGACGCCGTCTCGTCTCAGCTTGAGACGGTGATCACGACCGCCGGGGCGCCGCCGTTCCTACCGTCGCCGACGGACGCGGGATCCCCACCGGCCCGCGCAGTCGCGGGGTGCCCACCACCTCGCCGCGACCTGAGAGGGACGACGATGTACTCGAAGAACGGTGAGTCCTACTTCATCGTGGACGCCCACGTGGCGCTCTGGGACGCACGCCCGGAGAACCAGCGCAACATCCACGGCAAGCAGTTCATCGACTGCTTCTACGACTACCACCGCAACTTGAGCCCCGAGTCCGAGGTCTGGCCCTACGAGGACTACCTCTACCAGGGCGGCGAGCGGCTGATGAAGGACCTGTTCACCGACGGCCACGTCGACCACGCCGTCTTCCAGCCCGCCCACCTCGGCGAGTTCTACACCGCCGGGTTCGGCCGGACCGAGGAGGCGTTCGCCCTCGCGCAGGCCCACCCGGACAAGCTGACCTACAACCACAACTGGGACCCGCGCAACGGCGAGCAGGGCCTGCGGCAGCTGCGCGAGGACGCGAAGCGCTTCGGCCTGAAGGGCGCGAAGCTCTACACCGCGGAGTGGCACGGCGAGTCCCGCGGCTGGAAGCTCGACGACTACTGGTCCTACAAGTACTTCGAGGCGGCCCAGGAGCTGGGCATCCGCAACATCCACATCCACAAGGGCCCCACCATCCGCCCGCTGGACCGCGACGCGTTCGACGTCGCCGACGTGGACAAGGCCGCCACCGACTTCACCGACCTGAACTTCGTCATCGAGCACTGCGGCCTGCCGCGCCTCGAGGACTTCTGCTGGATCGCCACCCAGGAGCCGAACGTGCACGCCGGCCTGGCCGTCGCGATGCCGTTCATCCACACCCGGCCCAAGTACTTCGGCCAGATCATCGGTGAGCTCCTGTACTGGCTGGGCGAGGACCGCATCCAGTTCTCCAGCGACTACGCGATCTGGACCCCGCGCTGGCTGGTCGAGCGCTTCGTGGACTTCGAGATCCCGGACGAGCTGTCCGAGTACGCGCCGCTGACCACCGCCCAGAAGAAGAAGATCCTGGGTCTCAACGCCGCGGCGATGTACGACATCGAGGTCCCCGCCGAGCTGCGGCTGCGCGACGAGACCCCGACCGAGGTCCCGGTGGCGTCGTGAGCGCCCCCGCCCTCGCCCGCACCTCGCGTGCGGACCAGGCGTTCCGGGCGCTCGACGCCGTCGTCGACCCCGAGCTGGACGAGCCGATCACCGACCTGGAGTTCGTCCGCTCCCTCGACGTCGACGGCGACCGGGTCACCGTGCACCTGCGCCTGCCCACCGCGTTCTGCGCGCCGAACTTCGCGTACCTGATGTGCTCGGACGCGAAGGACGTGCTCACCGCGCTGGACTGGACCGGCGAGGTCGTGGTCGAGCTCGACGACCACCACGACTCCGACCTCATCAACGCCGGGCTGGCCGCCGACGCCGGCTACAAGGGCACCTTCCGGCACGAGGCCGAGTCCGACCTCGACGAGCTGCGCGAGACCTTCCGGCGCAAGGCGCACACCGCCGCGATGGAGCGCTCGCTCACCGGGCTGCTGCGGGTCGACCCGGACCGGACGCCCGAGTCGCTGCACGGCGTCACGCTGGCCGACCTGCCCGCGGGCCCGGCCACCGACGCCCTGCTGCGCCGCCGCGCGGCGATCGGCCTGCCCACCGGCGGCGACCGGCCGGTCCTGGTCGGCCACGACGGCGTCCCGTACCCGGCCGAGCAGGTCCCGCTGAAGCTGCGGATGGCCCGCTCGGTGCGGATCTCCATCGAGGGCAACGCCCACTTCTGCCGCGGGCTCCTGAAGACCCGCTACCCCGAGTCCGTGAAGGGATCCGTGTCGTGAGAGCAGTACAGGTGGTCGGCTACCACCGGCCGATGGAGCTGACCGAGGTCCCGAAGCCGGAGGTCGTCGACCCGTTCGACGTCGTCGTCCGGATCGGCGGGGCCGGGGTGTGCCGCACCGACCTGCACGTCCTCGAGGGGCAGTGGGCGGAGAAGTCGCAGGTCGCGCTGCCCTACACGATCGGCCACGAGAACGCGGGCTGGGTCGAGTCCGTGGGGTCGGCCGTGACCCACGTCCGCGAGGGCGACGGCGTCATCCTGCACCCGCTCGCCACCTGCGGCCTGTGCCGCGCCTGCCGCTCCGGCGACGACGTGCACTGCACCGCCTCGGCGTTCCCGGGCATCGACACCCACGGCGGCTACGCGGAGTACCTGCGCACCTCGGCGCGCAGCGTCGTGAAGCTGGACCCGTCGCTGCAGCCCGCCGACGTCGCCGCCCTCGCCGACGCCGGCCTCACCGCCTACCACGCCGCGGCCAAGGCCTCACGCCGGCTGGGCCCGCGCGACACCTGCGTCGTCATCGGGGCGGGCGGGCTCGGCCACATCGGCATCCAGGTGTTGAAGGCGCTGACCCCGGCCCGGCTGGTCGTGCTCGACCGCAACCCGGACGCGGTGAAGCTGGCGCTGGAGATCGGCGCCGACGACGGGATCGTCGCCGACGGCGGGCAGGTCGAGGAGGTCCTGTCGCGCACCGGCGGGAACGGCGCCGAGGCCGTCATCGACTTCGTCGGCGAGGGCGGCTCCACCGCCCAGGGCCTGGCGATGACGCGGCGGGCCGGGGACTACCACGTCGTCGGCTACGGCGAGAACGTCGACGTCCCGACGATCGACCTGATCTCGGCCGAGGTGAACGTGGTCGGCAACCTGGTCGGGTCCTACAACGACCTGTGCGACCTGATGGAGCTGGCCGCCCGCGGCCGGGTCACGCTGCACACCAGCACCTACGCCCTGGACGACTTCCAGTCCGCGCTCGACGACCTCGACGCCGGGAAGGTCAGGGGCCGCGCCATCCTGGTGCCCTGACCTGCTGTTCTATTCGTGGTCACGCTCACGACGGCCCGTACCGGCGACGCCCGGTGCGGGCCGTCGCGCGTTCCGCGGAACGCGCCGGGCGGACGTCGCGGGGGGCCGGGTCGCGTTCCGCGGAACGCGACCGGGCGGTGTCGTGGGCCGGTGCCGCGGGCCGGTCAGGCGGGGTCGCGGCCGTCGAGCCGGGCCTGCACCGCGGCGGTGATCCGGGTCAGCGCGGCCACGTCGTCGTCGGACAGCGCGTCGAAGACCAGCTCCCGCACGGTGTCCACGTGCCCCGGCGCCGCGGCCTCGATCGCCGCCCGGCCCGCCCCGGTGAGCACGACGTAGTTGCCGCGGCCGTCGTCGTCGCACTCCTCGCGGGCGACCAGGCCGCGCTTCTGCATCCGGGCCAGGTGGTGGGAGAGCCTGCTCTTCTCCCACTCCAGCGATGTCGCCAGCTCCAGCACCCGGCACCGTTCGTCGGGCCGGTCGGTCAGCGCCACCAGCACGTCGAAGTCGGTGATCGAGAGCCCCGACCCGGCCTGCAGCCGCCGGTGCAGCTCGCCCTGCAGGCGCGCCTGCATCCGGAGCAGCCCTCGCCAGGCCGCCTGCTCGCGCTCGTCCAGCCACCGTGTCACGGGGCCCACCCTACCGGAATAGTTGACGCATCACCTATGTTGCTGCACGATGTAGATGACGGATCAACCAACGGTCCGTCGACGAGCAGAGGAGGAAGCCGTGCAGTTCGGAGTCTTCACGGTCAGCGACATCACGCCGGACCCGACGACCGGCCGCACGCCGACCGAGGCCCAGCGGATCCAGGACGTCCTGACCATCGCGAAGCACGCGGACCAGGTCGGGCTCGACGTCTTCGCGATCGGCGAGCACCACAACCCGCCGTTCTTCTCCTCGTCGCCGACCACCACGCTCGGCTACCTCGCGGGCGTCACCGAGACCCTGCAGCTGTCCACCTCGACCACGCTGATCACCACGAACGACCCGGTGAAGATCGCCGAGGACTTCGCGATGCTGCAGCACGTGGCCGGGGGCCGCGTCGACCTCATGCTCGGCCGCGGCAACACCGGCCCGGTCTACCCGTGGTTCGGCCAGGACATCCGGCAGGGCCTGAACCTGGCGGTCGAGAACTACGCGCTGCTGCGGAAGCTGTGGGACACCGAGGTCGTCGACTGGGAGGGGCACTTCCGTACCCCGCTGCAGGGCTTCACCTCGACCCCGCGCCCGCTCGACGGCGTCGCACCGTTCGTGTGGCACGGCTCGATCCGCAGCCCCGAGATCGCCGAGCAGGCCGCGTACTACGGCGACGGCTTCTTCCACAACCACATCTTCTGGCCGGCGTCGCACACGAAGCGGATGGTCGAGTTCTACCGCAAGCGCTGGGAGCACCACGGTCACGGACCGGCCGAGCGCGCGATCGTCGGCCTCGGTGGCCAGGTGTTCATGCGCCGCAACAGCCAGGATGCGGTGCGCGAGTTCCGGCCGTACTTCGACAACGCCCCGGTCTACGGCCACGGGCCCTCGCTGGAGGACTTCACCCGCGAGACCCCGCTGACCGTCGGCAGCCCGCAGCAGGTCATCGAGCGGACACTGGGCTTCCGCGACTACGTCGGCGACTACCAGCGCCAGCTGTTCCTCATCGACCACGCGGGCCTGCCGCTGAAGACCGTGCTGGAGCAGCTCGACCTGCTGGGCGAGGAGGTCGTGCCGGTGCTGCGCAAGGAGTTCGCCGCGCTGCGTGCGCCGGGCGTCCCGGACGCGCCGACCCACGCCTCGCTGGTCGCCGCCCGCGACGCCGCGGGCACCGGCAGCCCTGACGACACCGGCAGCACCGGGACGCGGGAGAAGGAGGTCGCGTGATGACCACCCGCAGGATCGTCGTGCTCAGCGCCGGGCTGTCGACGCCGTCGTCGACCCGGCTGCTGGCCGACCGCCTCGCCACCGCGGTCACCACCGCACTGGCCGACCGGGGCGAGCGGGCCGAGGTGCAGGTCGTGGAGCTGCGCGAGCACGCCCGCGACCTCGCCGACCACCTTGTCGCCGGCTTCCCGAACACCGCGCTGGCGCCGGTGCTGGAGTCGGTGGCCGCCGCGGACGCCGTCGTCGCCGTCACGCCGATCTTCTCGGCGTCCTACAGCGGGCTGTTCAAGACCTTCGTCGACGTCCTGGACCGCGACGCGCTCACCGGCACCCCGGTGCTGCTCGCCGCGACCGGCGGCACGGCGCGGCACTCGCTGGCCCTGGAGCACGCGATGCGCCCGCTGTTCGCGTACCTGCGGGCCGCGACGGTCCCGACCGCGGTGTTCGCCGCGCCCGAGGACTGGGGCGCGACCGAGGTGGGCACCACGCTGGAGGGCCGCGTCGCGCGGGCCGCCGGTGAGCTGGCGTCCGCCGTCGCGGCCCGGCCCGCCACCACCCGCACCGACGCGTTCGACGACGTCCCCGACTTCACCGCACTGCTGAAGGGCTGACCACCATGACCGACACCGGCACCCCCACCGACACCACCGCCCTCGACGCCGCCCGCGACCGCATCCGCTCCGCCCACCTGAAGCCCGCGGGGGAGCGGCCGGCCTCGACCGCCCGCGGCCTGCACCACACCGCCCTGGTGAGCTCGGACGTCGAGCGGACCGTGCGCTTCTACCAGGACGTCCTCGGCTTCCCGCTCACCGAGCTGATCGAGAACCGGGACTACCCGGGGTCCTCGCACTTCTTCTTCGACATCGGCAACGGGAACCTGCTCGCGTTCTTCGACTTCCCGGGCCTCGACGTCGGCCCCTACGCCGAGGTCCTCGGCGGGCTGCACCACATGGCGATCAGCGTCGAGCCGCAGCGGTGGGACGAGCTCGTCGCGCGGCTCACCGAGGCCGGGGTGGAGCACGAGGTGCACTCCGGTGTCTCGGTCTACTTCCGCGACCCCGACGGCGCCCGCATCGAGCTCATCGCCGACCCGCTGGGGGAGATGTACGGCCAGCACGTGCTGTGAGCGGGGTGCTCACCGGCGGACGCTGACGTGGACGTGGTCGAAGTGCCCGCCGGTGGCGTCCTCCGGGTCGTAGACCCCGCCGCCGTTGTACGGCCGCCCCCAGTTCTCCCGGCCCTCCCCGGAGTCCCCGGTGCCGCGGTACCAGATCCGGCCCTGCCAGATCACGTACCGGACCCGCAGCTCGGAGGCGTTGTCGCGGGCCCAGTTCGCGACCGCCCAGCCGTCCTCCAGGTCCTGCCCGGCGGGGAACTCGCCGTAGCGGGCGGGGAAGGCGTCGCACGCCCGGCCCGCGGGGTGGTCGCTCGACGGGTTCCACGCGTGCTCCGACCAGCACGTGACCGCCCGCACCGGCGCCCCCGGGCCCGGCTCGCCGAACCGCCCGACGAGGGCGTCGTGCAGGCGCAGCGCGGACGGGGTGAGGCAGCCCGACGTCGTCGGGTCCGGCTGGTCGCACTGCTCCGGAGGGGGCGGGTCGACCAGGTCGCGCAGGTCGTCGGAGGTGAACCCGCGGCTTCCGGCGAACCAGGCCAGACCGCCGGCGAGCAGGGCCAGCACGAGGAGCACGCCCAGCACGGGGGCGACGCGGGTCTTCACGGGGGCTTCGTCCGTTCTGTCGGAGTGCTTCCCACGGTACGGCGATGAGTCCGGTGCCCGCCGACGGTCGACACCACGACACCACCCGCGAGGAGGCACCCATGACCGTCGTGACCACGGATCTGCTCGACCGCCCGGACGCCCGCATCACCTTCGACGTCCGCGGCACCGGCCCGCTGCTCGTGCTCGTCGGCTCGCCGATGGGTGCCGAGGGCTTCGGCCCGCTCGCCGACGCGATGGCCGACGACCACACCGTCGTCACGTTCGACCCGCGCGGCACCGGCCGCAGCCCCGCCGACGACCCGGACACCGACTCCACCGTCGCGCTGCGGGCGGCGGACCTCGCCGCGCTGGTCGAGCACGTCGGCGGCGCCCCGGTCACCCTGTTCGGCTCCAGCGGCGGGGCGGTGGTGTCGCTCGCGCTGGCACAGGAGCGCCCCGAGCTGGTGGGGGTCGTCGTCGCGCACGAACCGCCGCTGGAGGAGCTGCTGCCCGACGCGGCGGAGCACCGCGCGGCGACCGAGCAGATCGTCCGCACCTACCGGGAGCAGGGCGGCGCGGCGGCCTGGGCGCTGTTCCTGGAGTCGGCCGGGTTGGGCGCGGCACCCGACGACGCCCCGGCGAGCGCGGCCGACGACGCCGGGCTCCCCGCGACCGACGGCGACGCGACCGCGCAGCAGGCCGCCGACGAACGGCACTTCTTCCTGCACGAGATGCGCGAGACGGTCCGGTGGCGTCCGGACCCGCAGCAGCTGCGCGGGCGCCGGGTCGTCGTCGGCATCGGGTCCGCCTCGGCCGGGCAGATCTGCGACCGGACCTCCCGGGCGCTGGCCGCGGAGCTGGGCCGGGACCCGGAGCCGTTCCCCGGCGGGCACGTCGGGTGGCTGGAGGACCCGGCCGGTTTCGTCGCCCGGCTGCGGGAGGTGCTGGCGCGCACCTGACAGCGGCCGCACGGTTCGGCAGGATGGCGCGGTGATCAGCACGACCGCTGCGGGCGACGCCGTCCGCGCCCGGCCCGACTCCGAGCGCCGCCGCCGGGCCCGGGCCGCCCTGCACGACCTGCTGCCGCAGCTGTCCCGGGAGGCGGTCGCCGCGCTCGGCGCGGTCGAGGCGGCGGGGTTCCTCGCCCGCACCGAACGCTGGTACGCCGACGCGCACCTGCCGCTGGACGCGCTCTACGGCGCCGTCGCCGACCCGGGCGGGCTGACCGCCCGGCTGGTGCGCGCCGCGCTGGCCGCCGCGGCCGCCCGCCCGCAGGCGCTGCGCGAGCTCGACCGCCGCCGCGAGGTCGACGGCGACTGGTTCCAGGACCCCCGCACCGTCGGCTACGTCGCCTACACCGACCGCTTCGCGGGCACCCTGCGCGGCATCCGCACCCGCCTGGACCACCTGTCCGACCTGGGCGTGCGCTACCTGCACCTGATGCCGCTGCTCAAGCCGCGCGACGGCGAGAACGACGGCGGCTACGCCGTCGCCGACTACACCGCCGTCGACCCGCGGCTGGGCACGATGGACGACCTGGAGTCCCTCGCCGGGGCGCTGCGCGAGCGCGGGATGAGCCTGTGCGTGGATCTCGTCCTCAACCACACCGCCGCCGAGCACCCGTGGGCGCGCGGCTGGCTCGCCGGCGACCCGCGCTACGCCGGCTTCTACACCGCCTACCCGGACCGGGAGATGCCCGACGCCTGGGAGGCGACGATCCCCGACGTCTTCCCCGACCGCGCGCCCGGATCGTTCAGCTGGGTGCCCGGGGCGAACGGCGGCGACGGCGGCTGGGTGTGGACGACGTTCTGGGACTACCAGTGGGACCTCGACTGGACCTGCCCCGAGGTGTTCGCCGCGATGCTCGGCACCGTGTTCACCCTGGCCGGGCGCGGGGTCGAGGTGCTGCGGATGGACGCGGCGCCGTTCCTCGGCAAGCGACTCGGCACGAACTGCCAGAACCAGCCCGAGGCCCACGACGTGCTGCAGGCGCTGCACGCGCTCACCCGGATCGCGGCCCCGGCGGTGGTCTTCAAGGCGGAGGCGATCGTCGCGCCCGACGACCTCGTCGGCTACCTCGGCGCGCACGACCGCTACCGCCCCGAGTGCGAGCTGGCCTACCACAACCAGCTCATGGTGATGCTGTGGTCGAGCCTGGCCACCCGCGACGCCCGCCTCGCCGCGCACGCGCTGCGCCGCATGACCCCCGCCCCGTCGGCGACGGCGTGGGCGACCTACGTCCGCTGCCACGACGACATCGGCTGGGCCGTCTCCGACGTCGACGCCGCCGCCGTCGGCTGGGACGGCCCGTCGCACCGGCGGTTCCTCAACGACTTCTTCGCCGGGCGCTTCCCGGGCAGCTTCGCCCGCGGCGCCCTGTTCCAGGAGGACCCCGACACCGGGGACGCCCGCATCTCCGGCAGCGCCGCGGCGCTCTGCGGCATCGACGACGCCCGCGCCCGCCACGACCCCGCCGCCCTCGACGCGGGTGTGCGACGCCTGCTGCTCGCGCACGCCGTCGTCTACGGCTGGGGCGGCATCCCCCTGCTCTACATGGGCGACGAGCTCGCACTGGCCAACGACACCGGCTACCGCGCCGACCCCGAGCGCGCCGCGGACAACCGCTGGATGCACCGGCCCCCGATGGACGAGGCCGCGTTCGCCCGCCGCTACGACCCGGACACGGTGGAGGGCCGGGTGTTCGGCGCGCTGACCGGGTTCGCCGCGGTGCGGGCCGAGCTGCCCGCGCTGCACGCGTCGGCGCCGGTGGAGGTCCCCGAGCTCGACGACCCCGCCGTGCTCGGATGGACACGGCGGCACCCGCGCGGCGGCCGCTTCGTCGGGCTGGTCAACGTCGCGGACCGGCCCGCCTCGGTCGACGCCGCCCTGGTCACCGGCCTGGACACGGTGCTGTCCTCCGACGGGCCGGTCCGCACCGAGGGCGGGCGGGCCCACCTCCCGCCGCTGTCCTGGGCGTGGCTCGCGGAGCCGTGAGCCACGCCCGGCGTCGTCAGTAGCTCCCGAACGGCGTGCCGCCCCCGAACAGCGGTGACGTGCTCATGGCCTCGCGGAACTCCAGGAACATCACGAGCCCGTAGACCGCCGAGGCCAGGAACACCAGGCAGGACAGCGACACCAGCACGTAGGTGATGACCCGCAGCACGGTGAGCGCGGTCGGGTCCTTGGCCACGGTCACCGGGGCCGGTACGGACGCCGCGGTCGCCGCGGCCGCCGGGCGGTGCGCCGTGGTGACCGGCCCGGTCGCCTCGACGCCCGGTCCCGCCGGTGCGGTCGCCCGGGCCGGGGGCCCGGTCCGCTCGGCGAGCTCGTCCCGCGCCGGGGCGGCGGTCCGGCCGGACGCGCCGAAGCGGGCCGCGGCGGCCTCGGCCACCGTCGCCGGACGACGCCCGCCGGACTCCGACGGGGGCCGCGGCGCCGGAACGGCCCCGGTCCCGGTCCCGGTCCCGAGGGCAGTGCGCTCGGCGACCGCGGTGCCGCCGGCCTCCCCGTGGACGGCGCGCTCCTCCCGGCCGTACGCGGCGGCCGGGGCTGCGGCGGTCGGGGCTGCGGCGGCCGGCGCGACTGTGGTCGGCGCGGCGTCGTCCTCCTCGGCGGTGACCGGGTAGGGCGGCCCGCCGTCGATCGCGGTCCCGCCACGGGACTCGGGGTCGCCGTACTCGCCGTAGGCGGCCCGGGTCGGGGTGGCCGGCTCCTCGGGCTGGCGGTGCGCGGCCCGGCCGTACGCGCCGTACCCGCCGTCGTCGGGGTCGTCGCCGCCCGGCTGCGACCCGCCCGCCGGCACGGGGGCGCCGTAGCCCTCGTAGCGCATCGGTGCGGCGTACCCGCCCCGCCCGACGGTCGGCTGCGGACCGGTCCCGCCGTACAGCTCGCCGAAGCCCTCCGGGTCGGTGGGCGTGGCCCGCTCCACCGGCCGCGACGACCGCAGGTCCGGGTAGCCGCCCTGGTAGGAGTCCTCGGGGAACTCGTGGTCGTCGAACCCGTGCCGCGGTCGCGGCGACGGCCGTGCGCGGTCGGCGTCGGCACCGCGCGGGCCGGGGCTGGGTCGGTGCTGCGGGCCGGTCATGGCAGGACCTCCGGGGTACGGCGTCACGGTCGGCGACACGTGCTGTGTCACCTCTACCGCCGGTCGTACCCACGGCGTTAGCCCTTACGACCTACAGTCACCCGGTCCGGCGAGGTGAAATCACCGGGTGTACACCCCGGTCGGGGAATCGTGGTATCCCTTCGCCCCGACGGCTTCGGCCAGCGGGCTGCCCGGCGGCCCGCCGTCACGCACCCGCGCGACGACGGCGTCGACGTCCCAGACCGGGGTCCAGCCGAGCTCGGCGACCGCCCGGTCCGGGCAGTACACCCGGTCCACCGGCGGGACCGGCCGGCCGCGGTCGGCCAGCAGCGCGGCGAGGGCCGGGGCCCGCCGCTCCAGTACCGCGGCCGGGTCGCGGCCCAGCTCGGCGAGGTCGGACCGGCGGAACGGCGTCGGTGCGCTGACCACGTAGCGGGCGAACCCGAGCCCGGGTGCCCGCCGGGCCGCGGCCAGGTGCGCGGACACGACGTCGGCGACGTCGACCCGCCGGTGGCAGAACTCGACCAGCTTGAGCGTGGTGTCGTCGTGGACGGCGCGGACCTCGTCGCGGTCGTCGGCCTCGGGGAAGAACCGCGAGGTCCGCAGCACCACCACCGGCAGCCCCGGGTCCAGCGCGGCCAGCTCGCACAGGTCCTCGGCGGCGGTCTTGGTGGCGCCGTAGACGTTGCGCACCCGCGGGACCACGGTCTCGTCGATCCAGGTCGCGGGCCCGCCCGGCGCCGGGGTCAGCGCGCGGCCGAAGGCGCTGGTCGAGGACGTGAACACCACGCCCCGCACCCCCGCGGCGGCGGACTCCTCCAGCACCGCGAGGGTGCCCGACACGTTCGTGTCGACGAAGTCCTGCCTGCTGTGCGAGCCGACGTGCGGCTTGTGCAGCGTCGCGGTGTGCAGCACGTGGGTGACCCCGCGCAGCGCCGACCGCAGGGCGTCGCGGTCGGTCAGCGACGCGACGACCGCGGTCCACGGCGAGGGCCGCCGGTCCAGGCCGACGACGGGCACCCCGTCGCCGGCCAGCGTGCGGACCAGCGCCTCACCGAGGTGGCCGGAACTGCCGGTGACGAGGACCCGCTCCATCCCACCAGTGAACCCGCTCAGGCAAGCAGGTTCCGCAGCTCGGTCACCGCCGTCCGCAGCTCCCGGGCGAAGGCGTGCATCCCCTCGGCCTGGTCGGCCGGGGTGGACAGGTGCACGTGGAAGCGGTCGGGCAGCAGGACGTAGGCCACCCCGATGCAGCGCGAGCTGGTCGAGCCGAACCCGAAGTACCGGATGTTGTCCGACGGCGCGGAGCTGGTCGACAGCCAGTCGTCGCGCATGATCGTCCAGCCGGGGGAGTCGAACACCGCGAGCTGCTCGGTGACGCCCAGCTCCGCCCCGCGACGGCGCCGGATCCAGTCCAGCTCCCACAGGTGTTGCTCGGGCGCGTCGCCCTGCTGGCACTGCTTCGCGCGGGCGCCGTGCGCCGCGGCGGCGGCCCGGAAGGTGTCGACCTTGTCGGCGTCGGAGGCCAGCGGGTCCCCCATGGTGTCGACGAAGGTCACCATCTCCGGGGTGATCACCCGCATCGCCTCGGTGCGGCCGCGCCGGAACTGCCGGGTCGCGATCGACTCGTAGGTGGCCCCGGTGACGCCCTTGGCCCGCCGGTGCGCGACCTGGTAGCAGGCCTGCACGAAGGCGTCCGGGGAGCACTTCAGGGCCTTGGCGTCGCGGGCGCCGAAGTCGTCGAAGGCGACGAGCTCGGTGGCGGTGGCGTCGAGGAACGCCGCGAACGCGTCGTGCGCGCGGGTGACGGTGGCGCGCAGGTCGTCGTCGAGGACGAACCGCAGCTCGCCGTGCGGCGGGGCGCCCTGCGGGCGGGTCCCGATCCGCTCGGCGTGCACCTCGACCGGGTCGGCGAACATGGCGTCGACCAGGGTGAGCACGGTCGTGCCGTCCAGCTCGCAGTGCTCGACGTTGATCCCGGCGGTGCCGTCGGCGAGCACCACGATCGACAGCGCCTTGTCGAACCAGCGGTCACCGGAGTCCCCGGCCAGCAGGGTCCGCGCGGCGGACTCCTCGTCGGCGGGGTCGGTCTCGTCGAGACAGATCGCGAGCAGCGCCCGCTCCACGAGGTCGACGGCCTCGGCGTTCGCCGGGTCCAGCCCGGTCAGCCGGTCCCGCACCGCGGCCCACTCGGCGCGGGCCAGGGTGGTCAGCGCGCCGACCGCGTCGCCGGTGGCGGCCCGCTCGGGGTGGGCGTCGCGGATCTCCCGCAGCGCGCCGGCGATCTCCTCGGCGGTGTGCGCCGCCCCGTCCGGCCCGATCACGTCGAGGCGGTGGATCCGGCCGCGGTGCAGCACCACGACGTGCCGCTCGGTGGACGGGCCCGGCCAGTCGTCGCTGTAGGGGGTGCGGACGCTGTCCTGGGGGTCGCCCGGGATGCGGGTGGTGGAGAAGATGTGGCGGCTTTGGTCCATCGACTGCGCCACGTCGCGGTTGAGCAGCGGCGGGAACGTCCCGGCGTCGAGGTCGGCCTTGTGCCCGAGGGCGGCCACGGTGAGCTGCGCGGCCCGCTCGCACGGGTCGGTGGTCGGGCCCGGCCCGAACAGGAAGAAGAAGTTCGCGTTGAGCGCGATCCGGTCGCGCCGGCCCAGGTAGCGCGACGGCCAGAACGCGTCCAGCCAGCTGTGGGCGCCGGCGTCGAAGCGCTCGAGGTCGGCCTGGAGCACCGACGCGGGGCCGCCCTCGGCGAGCAGCTCGCGGGCGGCGGACTCGGTGCGGGCGTACTCGTCGGGGGTGAGCAGCGGGGCGCACCACTCGAGGAAGCGGTCGACCGAGGCGGACAGGGTCGGGAGCGGCACCTTCGGCAGGTCGTCGTCGGCCGCGAACGTGGTGGTCACGGGCATCAGTCCAGCAGCCCGTCGACGCGCACGGCGCGCGACCCCCCGTGTTCGGACAGTGTTCTCCCGAACAGCTGGCGGGTGCGGACCGCGCTGCCGACCACCCCGGGGCGGGTGCTGTAGGAGAAGATCGCCGTGTGCCGGGCGGTGTCGCCGCGCACCTCGGTCACCCGGTGCAGCGAGTACCGGCCGCGGAACAGCTGCAGGTCACCGGGGCGCAGCACCAGCCGTCGGACGCGGTCGCCGCCCCTGCCGTGCAGGACCTCGGCGACGTCGGCGGTGTTCTCCGAGGAGGTGCTGCGGATGTCCGGGCAGTACTCGAAGACCCCACCGGCCTCCGGCGCGCGGGTGAGCAGGCTGATCGCGATCTCGTTGGTGTCGAAGTGCCAGGGGTGCGACCGGCCGTCGCCGACGACGTTCAGGCACAGCCCGGCCAGCGGGTCGGCCAGCTCGTGCAGCTCGGCCACGCCGGTGCAGGCGGCGAGGAAGGCGCGGAAGGCGGGCTGCGGGTACAGGCGGTGGACCACCGCGGCGGCCGGGATCCGGTCGCGGGCGACGAAGGCGTTGCCCCGCTCCATCGGCACCCGCGCCGGGTGGTCGGCGGGCAGCGAGGGGTCGGGGTCGGTGTTGTAGACGTTGACCACGGCGGTCTCGTAGTGCGCCAGCGGGGCGACCGCCTCGCCCTCGGTCCGCAGCCGATCCCGCCACGACGCCCGGACGAACCCGGGGAGCACCGCGCAGCCGTCGGCGGCGAGCTGGGCGCGGGCCCGGCGGACCGCGTCCTCCCACCCGGACGAGCCCGGTTCGTGCACCGGGTAGCGGGTCAGGTCGACCGGGTCGAGCTCCTGCGGGGCCGCGAGTGCGGTCGGCTGCACGGATCAGCTCCTTCGTGCCCGGGCAGCGCCGGTGCCGCCCACGGTGTCACCGTCATCCAAACCCGTTCGACGTCGCCGGATCAACGGTGAGTGACTGAGCGATCAGTTTCCGTGCGCCGTGGGAGGCTGTTCTTGCGAGAGGGAACCCCGGCGGAGGATGGTTCGTTGATCCCGTCGGCGAGCGAGGAGGCTGTCATGGGAGCTATGAGCCCCACCCACTGGTTGATCGTGCTGGTCGTGCTGGTCCTGCTGTTCGGCGCGAAGAAGCTGCCGGAGATGGCGCGGTCGGTCGGTCGGTCCAGCCGGATCCTGAAGAGCGAGATGCGCGGCCTGCGCGACGACGACGAGCGCCCCGGGGAGATCGGACCCGGCGGCGCGACCCGTGCCGACACCGAGGTCCGTGACCCCGGCACCCGGCAGCCGGGGACGCCGGAGGGCACCGCCCGCCCGGAGCCCGGCCCCGAGACCCACCGGGCCTGACACCGCAGGACGGACGACGCATGACGGTGCTCGTGACGGGGGCCAGCCGCGGGGTCGGCGCGGCCACCGCCCGGCTGCTGGCCGGCCGCGGCCAGGACGTCCTCGTCGGGCACCGGGCCTCACCGGAGGACGCCGCGGCCGTCGTCGCGGAGTGCCGGGCGGCCGGGGTGCACGCCGACGCGGTCGCCGCCGACGTCACCCGCACCGAGGGCGTCGAGCGGCTGTTCGACGCGGCGGCGGCCATGCCGTCGCCGCTGACCGGTGTGGTCGCGAACGCCGGCGGTGCCCCCTCGCGGCAGCGGCTCGAGGACATGAGCGACGCCCGGATCGACGAGGTCGTCGCGCTCAACCTGCGCGCGGCGCTGCTGTGCTCGCGCGAGGCGGTGCACCGCATGTCCACCCGCTACGGCGGGGCGGGCGGGGTGCTCGTGCACGTCACCTCCCGCGCGGCGGTGCTCGGCTCGCCCGACGAGTGGAACGACTACGCGGCCGCGAAGGCCGGGGTCGAGGCGCTCGTCGTCGGGCTCGCGAAGGAGGTCGCCGCGGACGGGATCCGGGTCGCGGCCGTCCGGCCGGGCCTGCTCGACACCGACTTCCACGCCCGGGCCGGCGAGCCGGGGCGGATCGAACGGATGGCGCCGTCGATCCCGATGGGCCGCGCCGGTCACCCCGACGAGGTGGCGACGGCGATCGCCTGGCTCCTGTCGGACGAGGCCAGCTACGTCACCGGGGCCGTGCTGGACGTGTCCGGCGGGCGCTGAGCCGACGGTCGGGGGGCCACCGGCGCGGGTCGGGGCCCGGCCGGCGGTGGGGGAACGGACCGGCTGTGTGGACGGCGGTCGGCGGCGGCGCTCAGGAGGCGGCGCGGGCCGAGCGTCCGAAACCGATCCGCCCGCGGCGGCGGGCACGGCGCCCGGCCCCGGAGGTCTCGGCACACAGCAGGCACCCGTCCCCGGGCGGGGAGGCCAGCGACGCCGGCAGCACCACGTGCCCGCAGAGCGCGGTGCAGTGGCCGGTCCCGGCGGCGAGCGAGTCGGCCAGGACCGCCTGTGCGACGACGTGGCTGCGGCTGTCGCGGGCGCAGGTGACCGTGACGGTCTGCTCCTCGACCGGCGCGGTCGCCACGGCCACGGGGCGCGTACTGGCGGGTGTCACCGACACGGCAGCTCCTCCGGGCACGATTCGACGGAGTATCCATCGTCACCCCGCAGCGGTGCAGATGCAAGTGCATCCGCACGATTGGCCGAACGTGCGCCCGGGTGGTCGCGGAGCGTGGTGAGCGCCACGTCGGGCCCCCGGCCGCTCCGGACGGGGGTCCCGGGCGCCGTCCGGGCGGGCCGGTGATCACGGTGTCTTCCAGGGCGGACACCGGGTGCCACCGGGCCGGGCCCGGCTGTGGCGCCGGTCACGTGGATCACGGCCCCGGGGGCCGCCGCCCGTCGTCAGCGGCTGCGACGTGCGCCCGACGGCACTAATCTCGCCAGTCATGACCGCTCCCGAACAGGCTCCTCCTCGGGCGTCCACGGTTCCGGACGGGGACGCCGCGACCGGCGCACCCGCGCCGGCGGCCGACGCCGACGGTGACCATTCGTACGAGATCGGCTCCCCGGTCCCGGCGGACGGGGTGGACATGTGGCGGCTGGCGGTGGAGGCGCGGACGCTGGACGCGAACTCCCGCTACGCCTACGTCCTGTGGTGCCGCGACTTCGCGCGCACCTCGGTCATCGCCCGGCGCGACGACGGCCGCGCGGTCGGCTACGTGACCGGCTACCTGCGTCCGGAAAACGGCGCCCTGCTCATCTGGCAGGTGTGCGTCGACCCGGTGGCACGCGGGGCCGGTCTGGCCGGCCGGCTGCTGGACGCCGTCTGGGACCAGGCGGGCGCCGAGCGGATGGAGACCACCATCACGCCGGACAACGCCTCCTCGATCCGCCTCTTCACGAAGTTCGCGGAGCGCCACGACATGACGATCGAGCGGGAGGACCTCTTCGGTCCCGACCTGCTCGGTGACGAGCACGAGCCGGAGAACCTGTATCTCATCGGCCCGATCGCAGCAGACAAGGGTGGGAACACATGACCGTTTTCGAGGATCTCGAGTCCCAGGTCCGGAGCTACTGCCGCAACTGGCCCGTCGTCTTCGACACGGCGAAGGGAAGCCGTCTGACCGACGTCGACGGCCACTCCTACCTGGACTTCTTCGGTGGCGCGGGTGCCCTGAACTACGGGCACAACCCCGAGGTGCTCAAGAAGCCGCTGATCGAGTACCTGACCCGTGACGGCATCACCCACGGGCTGGACATGTACACCTCGGCCAAGGGTGAGTTCCTCCAGACCTTCGAGGACGTCATCCTCAAGCCGCGGAACCTGCAGTACAAGGTGCAGTTCCCCGGCCCGACCGGAGCCAACGCCGTCGAGTCCGCGCTGAAGCTCGCGCGCAAGATCAGCGGTCGGGAGGCGCTGATCAACTTCACCAACGCCTTCCACGGCATGACGCTGGGCGCGCTGTCGGTGACCGGCAACTCGATGAAGCGCGGTGGCGCGGGCATCCCGCTGGTCCACTCGACGCCGATGCCGTTCGACAACTACTTCGACGGCAAGATGCCCGACTTCCTGTGGTTCGAGAAGGTCCTCGACGACACCGGCTCCAGCCTGAACGAGCCGGCGGCCGTGATCGTCGAGACCGTGCAGGGCGAGGGCGGGCTCAACCCGGCCCGCATCGAGTGGCTGCAGGGCCTGCGCGAGCTGTGCACCCGCAAGGGCATCATCATGATCGTCGACGACGTGCAGATGGGCTGCGGCCGGACCGGCCCGTTCTTCTCCTTCGAGATCGCCGGGATCCAGCCGGACATCGTCACCATCTCCAAGTCCATCTCCGGCTACGGGCTGCCGATGGCGCTCGTGCTCATCAAGCCGGAGTACGACCAGTGGGGCCCGGGCGAGCACAACGGCACGTTCCGCGGCAACAACCCCGCGTTCGTCACCGCCACGCACACGCTGCGGAACTGGTGGACCGACGACACGCTGGAGAAGGAGACCCTGCGCAAGGGCGAGAAGGTCGAGGAGGCCTTCAACAAGATCATCGGTGACAACCAGGGCACCGAGATGTTCACCAAGGGCCGTGGGATGGCGCGGGGCATCCAGTTCGAGGGCGAAGGGCTGGCCGAGAAGGTGGCCGCCAAGGCCTTCGAGCACCGGCTGCTGCTGGAGACCGCCGGCCCGAACGACGAGGTCCTCAAGCTCCTCGCCCCGCTCACCACCACCGACGACGAGCTCGACGAGGGAATTGCGATCATCGCCGAGTCCGTCAAGACCGTAATCGGGAGCTGATCAACAACCATGATCGTCCGCACCATCGACGAGATCACCGACACCGAGCGCGACGTGATCTCCGAGGACAAGCAGTGGCGCAGCAAGCGCATCGTTCTCGCCAACGACAAGGTGGGATTCTCGGTCCACGAGACCACCCTGCAGGCCGGGACGGTCAACGACTTCTGGTACGCGAACCACATCGAGGCCGTCTTCATCACCGAGGGTGAGGGCGAGCTCTACGACAAGGACAACGACGTCACGTACCAGCTCAAGCCGGGCTCGATCTACGTGCTGAGCGGCAACGAGAAGCACCAGCTCCGCCCGAAGACCACCATCAAGTGTGTGTGCGTCTTCAACCCGCCGGTCACCGGTCGGGAGGTGCACGACGAGAACGGCGTGTACCCGCTGATCACGGAGGACTGAACCTCCGTCCCCAGAATCGACATCGCGAGGGGTGTTTCCGCTGTGTGACAGCGGGAACGCCCCTCGCGGTCGTTCACACGACATCCATCCGAAGGGACACCAAACCCACAGCGACTCACAGGAGGGTCCATGACCGCACCGGTCGGAAACGACGAACCGCGTCTCGCGTGCGCCACCGCGGACCGCTACCCCACCCGCGTCTCCAGCACCCCCGCCTTCATCGACCGCGCCGAGCCCACCGTCTGGAGCGACCGGGCGAGCGCGGGCATGTTCGGCGCCCAGGAGCTGGAGGCGCACGAGCGCGACGGCTTCGTACAGGTGCCGGACCTGCTCACGTCCAACGAGGTCGCGGAGTACCAGGCCGAGCTGGACCGGCTCGCCCACGACCCCGCGGTCCGCGCCGACGAGCGCTGCGTCGTCGAGAAGTCCTCCGACGAGGTCCGCTCGATCTTCGAGGTGCACCGGATCTCCGAGGCGATCGGCCGGCTGGTGCGCGACGAGCGGGTACTGTCGCGGGCCCGTCAGATCCTCGGCTCCGACGTGTACGTCCACCAGAGCCGCATCAACTACAAGCCCGGGCTCGGCGGCGGGGGCTTCTTCTGGCACTCCGACTTCGAGACCTGGCACGCCGAGGACGGCATGCCCGGCCCGCGCGCGGTGAGCTGCTCGATCTCGCTGACCGACAACCACGCGTTCAACGGCTGTCTGATGATCATGCCGGGCTCACACCGGACGTTCGTGTCCTGCGTCGGCGAGACGCCGGAGGACTACCACCTGACGTCGCTGACGGAGCAGGAGATCGGCACCCCCGACCCGGGGTCGATCGCGAAGCTCGCCGAGCGCCACGGCATCGCCATGATGACCGGCGAGGCGGGCGGCGCCACGTTCTTCGACTCCAACTGCATGCACGGGTCGGGGGACAACATCACCCCGTACCCACGCTCGAACATCTTCCTGGTGTTCAACAGCGTCGAGAACGCCTGTGTGGCGCCGTTCTCCGCCCCGCGACCGCGGCCGTCCCACATCGCCGCCCGGGACCTTTCCCCGGTGCGCTGAGCGGTCCCGCGCTCAGGCGCCTTGGAGGGGTGAGAGCTCCGGGCGCTTGGGCCGGTAGTCGTCCCACGTGTGCGTGCCGCGCAGCCTCCTGCGCAGGTACGGCATCACGTGGTGGGTGACCCACCGCAGGTCCTCGGCCTGGCGCGCGGTCCAGGGTGCCGGCCCGTCCTCGGGCTCCGGCCACGGCCCACGCCAGTCCGGGGCCTGCTCGCCGAGGGTCTCGAGCACCCGCCAGGCGACCCGCTCGTGCGCGTGCGGGACCAGGTGCAGCCGGTCCGGCCCCCAGGCCCGCGGGTCGGCGAGGCAGTCCATCGCCCACAGGTCGACGACGCGGCAGCCGTGCCGTTCGGCGGCGGCCCGCATGTCCTCGCTGTAGCAGGCGATCCGGCCGCGCAGCCTGCGGATGAACGGGTGCATCCGGCGCAGGTCGAAGCCGGTGAAGATGAGCACCTCGGCGCCGGTCGCGACCAGCCTGCCGAGCGCGGCGTCGAAGCGGGCGGCGAGGTCGTCGACGTCGCAGGACCAGCCGATGATGTCGTTGCCGCCCGCGCAGAAGGTGACCAGGTCGGGGCGCATCCGTTCGGCGACCGGGATCTGCTCGTCGACGATCTGGTCCAGGACCTTCCCGCGCACGGCGAGGTTGGCGTAGCCGAAGCCGGGGCGGCGGTGGGCGAGGGTCTCGGCGACGCGGTCGGCCCAGCCGCGGGCCCGGCCGTCGGGGGTGAGGTCGTCGAGCCCCTCGGTGAAACTGTCGCCGATCGCGACGTAGCTCCGGTGCTGTGCGTGCGTCTGCTGGTGCATCGGCACGGCCCCCCTCTCGTCCCCGGTCCTCCGCGTGCCTTGTCTGTTGTTCACTGCAACGATGTCCGGTGTTACGCCGATGATCACCCTGTTCCGGGCTGTCCGCCAATCGGATCCCGTCGACCCGGCGCGCGGGATAGGGCACCCTTAGCGGGGTGACGTCCGATCGCGCTCCGCACACCGCGTCCCGGGAGGACCCGAGGCTCGCCGAACTGCTCGGTGGCCGGGCCGGTGCCGTGGACGCCTCGATACCGGTGGTCGCGTTCGTGCTCGCCTGGGTGGTCGCGGGGGCGGCGGGGTCGGCGTTCCCGATCAACTGGGGGGCCGGCGCGGCGATCGTCGCGGGGGCCGTCGTGGCCGGGTGGCGGCTGTACCGGGGCCGGCGGCCGCGGGCGGTGCTGTTCGGGCTGGCCGGGGTCGTCGTCGCGGCCGGGATCGCGCTGGTGACCGGGCGGGCGTCGGACTTCTTCCTGGTTCAGATCGTGTCCAACGTCGGCAGCGCCCTGGCCTGGGCGATCTCGATCGTCGTGCGGTGGCCGCTGCTGGGGGTCGTCGTCGGCGGGCTGCTGGGGCAGCGCACGAGGTGGCGGCGCGACCCGGACCTGCTCCGTGGGTACCAGCGGGCGTCGTGGGCGTGGGTGGCGCAGTACGTCCTGCGGCTGTCGGTGTTCCTCCCGTTGTGGGCGGCCGACCAGGTCGTGCTCCTGGGTGTCGCGCGGACCGTGCTGAGCCCGGTGCTGGTCGGGCTGAGCGTGCTCGTGTCGTGGCCGTTGCTGCGTACGGCCCTGCCGGCCGATCACCCGGGCATCCGTCACCCCCGGTGACAGACTCTGACACCTGGTAGCGCTAGAATCGTGATCTTCCCGTGACCTTCGCTCGGTCGTGTGAAGGTCACCACTTCGGGTGATCGTCCGGCGCAATCGTGGCCTCCCGGACGTTCCCCCGGGGCGAGCCGCCGCACCGACGATCACTGCAAGGAGCCATGCCACACCAGCGCCCCCCGGAGCCCGGCTTCGGCGACGCCCCCCGTGGCGTCCCCGGCCCGGCCCGTCCCCCCGCCCAGCCGTCCGCTCCCCGACCCGGCACCGGTCGCCCGGTGGCCGCCTCCGACGCCCCGCGGCTGCCCCGCCAGCGCACCGCGCACCCGCCCCGCACGCACGGCGGCCGGGTCCCGCAGCCGCCCTCGGGCACCGTCCGCGGCCGGACCACGCAGACCCCGCCCGGTGGCCGTCCGGTGAGTCCGGTCGTGCCCGGGCCGGGCGTGCCGGACGGGACCCCGCCCGGCGGGCGTCCGCGCACCCGGGTGCTGCCGCCCGCGTCGGACACGACCCGCGCGGCCGGTCCCGGCGGTCCGGTGGGCCCGGTCGGCGGTGGACCGAACGGGCCCGGTGGGTCCGGAGGCTCGGGCGGGTCCGGTGACGGCTCCGGCGACGCCTCGTCGGACACCACGAAGGCGAGCGGCCTCAAGGCCGACCTCAGCCCGACGAAGATCGCAGCCGGCGCCGGCGCGGCGATCGTCACGGCGGTGCTCGGCTCGTTCCTCGGCGCGGTCGGCACGGTGATCGGCGCGGCGCTCGGCTCGATCATCTCGACGCTGGCCACCACGCTGTTCACCCGCTCGCTCGAGGTCAGCAAGGACAAGGCGCTCGAGCTGAAGGACAAGGCGACCCGGCGCGGCAAGGGCGTCGCCGAGGGCACCGCGGTCGCCGCGCAGAACGGTGCCGGCCACGGTCTCGCCGGGCCCACCGGCGAGGAGACGGTGCTGCTGGACCCGTGGCAGACACCCGGCGGCACCACCCGCGCCGCCGGAGCGGGCCACGGCCGGTTCCGCCGGGTCCGGGTCACCCGCAAGACGGTGATCGTGTCCGCGGTGCTCGGCGTCGTCACCTTCGCGGTGTCGATGTTCCTGATCTCCGGCATCGAGTTCGTGAAGGGCTCGTCGCTGTCCGGCTCGTCCGGGACCTCGGTGAGCAACGTCGTCCGCGGCGGTGCTCCCCCCGCCCAGCAGGAGAACGACCGGGGCGAGGGCTCCGGGGGCGACTCGTCGACGTCGTCGTCGAGCTCGACCTCCACTGAGGAGTCGGGGACCAGCACGTCGGAGTCGTCGACCAGCACCCGTGACCGGGACTCCGGTCAGGACGGGTCGGGCTCGTCGAACCCGCTGCAGGACGGGCTGAACCGGGTCCTGCCGACCCAGCAGCCGGGCTCCGGCCAGTCGGGTCAGGACTCGGGCGGGCAGAACTCCGGCGGCCAGGGCTCGGGCAACCAGGGCTCGGGCCAGGGGTCCGGCACGCAGAACTGACCCGCGTCCCCGCGGCGCCGGATCCCGGCGCCGCGGGGCCGGGCTCAGCCCAGACGGGCCCGCAGCGTCGCCGCGGCCGCGCGCGGGTCCTCGGCCTCGGTGATCGCCCGGACGACGACGATCCGGTCCGCACCGGCGTCGAGGACCTCGTCGAGGCGGTCGCCGTCGATGCCCCCGATCGCGAACCACGGCCGCGCCGGGGCCCGTCCGGCGACCGTGCGCACCAGGTCCAGGCCGGGTGCCGGGCGTCCCGGCTTGGTCGGGGTCGGCCAGCACGGTCCGACGCAGAAGTAGTCGACCCCGTCCTCGTCGGCGGCGGTCAGGGTCTCGGCGGGGCTGTGCGAGGACCGGCCGATGAGCACGTCGTCGCCGACGACCCGGCGCGCCCACGCCACCGGCAGGTCGTCCTGGCCGAGGTGCAGCACGTCGGCGCCCGCGGCGAGCGCGACGTCGGCGCGGTCGTTCACCGCGAGCAGCGCGCCGTGCCGGCGGCAGGCGTCGGCGAGCACCTCCAGTGCGGCGAGCTCGGCGCTCGCCTCCAGCGGCCCGTCGGGCCCGCCCTTGTCCCGCAGCTGGACGATGTCGACCCCGCCGGCGAGCGCGGCGTCGGCGAACTCCGCCAGGTCACCGCGCGCGGTGCGGGCGTCGGTGCACAGGTAGAGACGGGCGTCGGTGAGGCCGTCGAGCCGGGCGCGCCGGGTGTCGCCGGTGCCGGGACGGGTATCGGTGTCGGACACGGCTCGCAGGCTACGGCGTAGCCTGGGCCCCGGACGACGACGAACCACGGGAGCCCGGGCAGCGGGCTGAGAGGGGATCCGCGACGCGGTCCCGACCGTCGAACCTGATCCGGGTCATGCCGGCGCAGGGAGTGAGGTGGATCCGATGAGCGCGAGTGCCGGACGGCTGGTCGTCGCGGGTGCGGGGGCCGTCGGCCTGTCCGTCGCCCGCGCGGCGGCCCGCGACGGCTGGTCGGTGACGGTGTTCGACCCGGCGCCCGGTCGCGGCGCGTCCTGGGTGGCGGGCGGGATGCTCGCCCCGGTCACCGAGGCCTGGCCCGGCGAGGAGGACCTGCTCGCCCTCGGGCTGGACTCGGTCGCACGCTGGCCGGAGTTCGCCGCGGCCCTGTCCGCCGACGCCGGCACCGACGCCGGGATGCACCCGGAGGGCACCGTCGTCGCCGCGACCGGGTCCGGGGACCGCGCCGAGCTGACCGCGCTCGCGGACTACCTGGAGTCCCTCGGCCGCGACGTGCACCGGCTGACCGGCCGCGAGCTGCGCCGCCTCGAACCCGCGCTGGGCCCGGAGGTCCGCGGCGGCCTGTCGGTGCCCGACGACCCGTCGGTGGACAACCGGCGGCTGCTCGCCGCACTGGCGACCGCGGCCGGGCGGGCCGGGGTCGTCGTCTCCGACCGCGGGGTCGCGCGCGTGCTCGACGACGGCGCCCGTGTCACCGGCGTGCGGCTCGCGGACGGGACCGAGGTCGCGGCGGACGCGGTCGTCGTCGCGGCGGGGGCGCACTCGTCGTCGCTGCACCCGGTGCTCGACGGGCTGGTCCGCCCGGTGAAGGGCGAGATCCTGCGGCTGACCCGGCGCGCCGGGGCGCTGCCGCCGCCGTCGCGGACGGTGCGGGCACTCGTCGACGGGCGGCCGGTCTACGCCGTGCCGCGGACGCTGCCCGGGTACGGCGACCTCGTCGTCGGCGCGACGACGGCGGAGAACGGCTTCGACACCGACGTCACCGTCGGCGGGGTGCGCGACCTGCTGCGCGACGCCGAGCGGATCCTGCCCGGGATCGCCGAGTACGCGCTGACCGAGACCGCCGCCGGGCTGCGACCGGGCAGCCGGGACAACCTGCCGCTGATCGGGCGCACCGGGCCCGACGGGCTGATCGCGGCCACCGGGCACGGCCGCAACGGGATGCTGCTGGTACCGGTGACCGCGGCGGCCGTCGCGGCGCTGCTGCGCGGCGACGACGTGCCGGAACCGGTCCGCGCGGCGGACCCGCGACGGTTCGCCCCGGCCGCCGCCGGGGCACGCGAGGAGGGGAACCACTGATGCGGATCGTGCTGAACGGCGAGCACCGCGACGTCGACGACGGCGCCGACCTCGCCCGGATCCTGGCCGAGGCCGGGCTGCCGGAGCGGGGGATCGCCGTCGCCGTCGACGGGGAGGTCGTGCCGCGTACGTCGTGGGCCGGGCACCGCCCCGCCGACGGCGCGCGGGTCGAGGTCCTGACCGCGGTACAGGGAGGATGAGCATGGCTGTGCAGACCGACAAGCTCGCGTTCGGCGACCACCTGTTCGACTCGCGGCTGGTGATGGGCACCGGTGGTGCCGCGAACCTGGAGATCCTGGAGCGGGCGCTGGTCGCGTCCGGCACCGAGCTGACGACGGTGGCGCTGCGACGCGTCGACGTCGCGGGCGGGACCGGGCTGCTGGACCTGCTGCGCCGCCTCGGGATCGCCGTGCTGCCCAACACCGCGGGCTGCCGGACCGCCGCCGAGGCGGTGCTCACCGCGCGGATGGCGCGCGAGGCGATGGAGACCGACCTGGTGAAGCTGGAGGTCGTCGCCGACGAGACGACCCTGCTGCCCGACCCGGTCGAGCTCCTCGACGCCGCCGAGCAGCTCGTCGACGACGGCTTCACCGTGCTGCCCTACACCAACGACGACCCGATCCTCGCCCGTCGCCTGGAGCAGGTCGGGTGCGCCGCGGTCATGCCGCTGGGCTCGCCGATCGGCACCGGGCTGGGCATCCGCAACCCGCACAACATCGAGATGATCGTGGCCGCCGCCGGCGTGCCGGTCGTGCTCGACGCCGGGATCGGCACCGCCTCCGAGGCGGCGCTGGCGATGGAGCTGGGCTGCGACGCCGTCCTGCTCGCCACCGCGGTCACCCGCGCCGCCGACCCGGAGCGGATGGCGCGCGCGATGCGCCGCGGGGTGGAGGCGGGGTGGGACGCCCGGCACGCCGGCCGGATCCCGCGCCGCTACCGGGCACAGGCGAGCTCCCCCGAACGCGAGGACTGACGGTCCGGCGCGTTCCGCGGAACGCGCCGGAACCGATCGGGAGGCCTCAGGCGGGGGTGACGCCGTCGGCGTGCCGCCGGGCCAGGGCGCGGTAGAAGTCCGGGTTGGTCCGCACCCACCAGCGGGCCTGCTCGGTCAGCTCGCCGCGCTCCTTCGCCGCGGAGCCGAGCATCAGCCGGTCGGCGGGCAGCTCGGAGTTCGGCGCGACCGTCGACCCGGCGGCGACCATCGCGCCCTCGCCGATCCGGGCACCGTCCTGCACGGTGCTGCCGTTCCCGACGACCGCCCGTGCCCCGATCACGGCACCGTGCACCACGCACAGGTGCCCGATCGTGGCGCCCTCGCCGATCTCGGTGACCGGGTCGTCGCCGCCGTGCAGCACCGACCCGTCCTGCACGTTGGCGCCGGCGCGCACGACGATCGGCCCGAGGTCGGCGCGGAGCACGGCGTTGTACCAGATCGAGGCGCCCTCCTCGACGCGTACGTCCCCGACGAGCGTCGCGGTCGGGGCGACGAAGGCGTCCGGGTGCACGGTGGGGGAGAGGCCCTCCAGGGCGAACAGCGGCATGGTCGACAGCTTCGCACCCGCCGCGGTGCCCGTCGGTAACGAGACCGCGTCGTCGCCCGGTCGTTGCGTCCTCGCCCGGTCGTCGTCGTGCCGTCGCTCAGTCGTGCGGGTGCGCGTGCAGGCCCAGGTCGGACAGCTCCAGCGCGGCCAGCGCGGCCACGACGGCCGGGTCCCCGGACCGCCACGCCGCCGCCGGGTCCGGCGCGACCCGGACCAGCCGCGACACCGGCACCCGGGACAGCGCCCGCACGGCCAGCAGGTCCGGCGCGGCGGCCCGCGCGGCGACGGCGGCACCGGCCCGCCGGGCGTAGCGCAGCCGCAGCGGCAGCCAGCCGAGCAGCACCGGCAGCAGCATCACCAGCGGGACGACGACCAGCGCCCCCGTCGCGAGGGTGCCGACGGCGTCGCCGAACTCCCGCCCCGCCGCGACGAGCTCGGTGCCCGCCCCCGCGGCCGGATCCAGCGCGCGGGCCAGGTCGGACCCGATGAACGGGATCGCCCCGACCGCCCCGGCGACCCCGGTGAAGGCGTCGGAGACCCGCCCGCCCGCGACGACCAGCGAGTCGCCGGGCCCCCGCAGCGCGGACAGCCCGTCGTGCACGGCCACGCCGGCGGTGACGGCGAGGACCGTCCACAGCAGCGCGACGACGTCGGCGACGACCTGGCGGGCGATCCGGTCGGGACGTTCGGCGTACCAGCGCATCGGTCCTGTCTACCGGGGCCGGAAACCGGTCGTCCCCGCGGCCCGCCCGTGCTCTGCTGGGCGGGTGGACCGCTCGCTCTCGCTCAACCGCGCCTCCTGGGACGACCGCGCCCCGCTGCACGCGCAGAGCCCCGACTACGGCGTGGACGCGCTCGTCGCCGATCCCGCACGGCTGTCCGGGGTGGTCCGCTTCGACGCCGACCGGCTCGGCCCGGTCGCCGGCCTGCGCGTCGTGCACCTGCAGTGCCACATCGGCACCGACACGCTGTCGCTGCACCGGCTCGGCGCCCGGGTCACCGGCCTGGACTTCTCCCCGGCCTCGCTGGAGCAGGCCCGCGCCCTCGCGGCCCGCGCCGGAGCCGACATCGACTACGTCGAGTCCGACGTCCTGCGCGCCGACGAGGTCCTGCCGCACCACGGGTTCGACGTGGTCTACACCGGCATCGGCGCACTCTGCTGGCTGCCGAGCGTCACCCGGTGGGCGGCGGTCGTCGCCCGGCTGCTCGCGCCCGGCGGCTGGCTGTTCGTCCGGGACATGCACCCGTTCCTCGGGACCCTCGACGAGCACCTCGCCGTCCGCCACCCCTGGTTCGAGACGACCGAACCGCTGGAGTTCGACGACGACAGCAGCTACGTCGCCACCGCACGCCCCCTGACCGCGACCGTGACCCACGAGTGGAGCCACGGCCTCGGTGAGATCGTCACCGCGCTGCTCGACCAGGGACTGACGCTGACCGGTCTCACCGAGCACCGGACCGTCCCCTGGGAGGCCCTGCCCGGCCGGATGGCCGAGGACGACGACGGCGAGTGGCACGTGACCGACGGCCTCCCCGACGTGCCACTGAGCTTCACCGTCCAGGCGACGCGCTGACCTGGCCGGTCACGGGTGCGCCGACCCGGTCCGGGCGTGGATGCCGGGTGGGTGGGCCGACGTCGCGTTCCGCGGAACGCGGTCCGTGCCCTGGCTCGCGCCGGTTCCGCGCCGATCTCCTGCCGGCCCGGTGCGCTGCGGTCCGCGTCGGCTCCCGGCCGGGTGCGTGCTCGGCCGCCCGGCGGAGGACCGGCGGGGTTCAGGCCGCGGCAGCCGTCGTGCCGGGCGGGAGCAGGGCGTCGAGGATCGGCTCGGGGTCGAGCCGGTCGCCGTACCAGTCCGGGCTGAGGGTGCTGCGATCGATCCGCAGCCGGGCCCGCGTGTTCCGTTCGACGAGGGACTCGGCGCTGCCGTCCAGCGGTCTGCCCGTGGCCTTGACGGGAGTGCCGTCGGGCCGGTGGAACAGCCAGTCCTCGCCGGGTGGGCGCAGGAGAAGGTAGCCGTGGTCGTGCACCAGCCGGTGGTGGAACGAGCAGAGCAGGACCAGGTTGTCGACGTCCGTCGGCCCGCCCCGCAGCCAGTGCCGGACGTGGTGGGCGTGCAGGTGGCGGGTGTGGTGGCACCCCGGGAACCGGCAGGAACTGCCGCCGTCGGCGGTCAGTGCGGCGATCTGCGCCGGGCTCGCCAGGCTCCTGCTCCGGCCGAGGTACATCCGGTTCGCGGCGCGGTCGGTGAGCAGCACGCGGGCCCGGGCGTCGCAGGCCAGGCGCTCGGCGGTGCTCGCGGCGATCTCGGGGCCGCCGGCGAGCCGCGCGGTGCCGGTCCCCGCGTCGACGACGACCGTCACCCGCGCCGCGCCCCGCTCCACCACCGCGCCACCGGCCGCTCCCGGCTCGCGGACGACCAGGTCCAGCAGGGCGTCGGCCCGCCGGGCGGCCAGGGTGTCGACGACGGCGCCCGGTGCCTGCTCCTCCGTGCGGCGGGCCTGTTCGTGCGGATCGGGCCCGTCCCATCCCGACCGTCGCCCTCACGTGCGGCCGGATCGTCGGTGTCGTCGTCGCCGGGCGGCGTGGTGGGGTCGGCGGGAGCCGGGCGTGCGGCGGCGACCCCGGCCTCGATCGCCGCGACCAGGAGGGCGCCGTCCTCGGGAGTGAGCCGGGCCCGTACGACCAGGGACCCGTCGACGTCGTGGTGCCAGCTCACCCCACGCCGGGCGGCGACGTCGCGCGGCGGCGCGCAGCGTCGGCGGACCGCCCGGACGACGGTCTCGACATGGCTCGCGGTCCCGCCCAGCGCGAGGTCCAGGAGCACCTGCTCGGCGTCCGGCCCGGCCGCGGCCCGCGGAGGATCGTCCGGCTCGGCTTGTCCGTGCGACTCCGGAGCGGCGACGGCGACCGGCCGGCTCCCCGTGCCGTCCCACGGACCGGTGTTCCCGGCGGGTGACGTGGTGGCCCCGTCCGCCCTCCCGGCGTCCGACAGGTCGGAGCCGGCGCCCGTTCCGCACCCTCACGCTGTGCCGCTGTGCCGCTGTGCCGCCGTGACGTGAGGAAGGGCGGGCGGAGAGGGGTGGCCGGGACGTCGGGGTCAGAGGAGGCCGAGCTTGGTGGCCGCGTAGACCGCCTCGGCACGACGCGACACCATCAGCTTGCGCATCAGGTTGCCGACGTGGAACTTGACCGTCGTCTCAGAGATGAACAGCTCGGCACCGATCGCGCGGTTGGACAGCCCCCGGGCCAGCAGGCGGAGCACGTCCAGTTCACGGTCGGTCAGCCGTTCCCGGTCGGGCATCCCGCCGGACAGCGACCGCACCATCGCCGACGCCGACCGGGCGTCGAACGCGCTCTCCCCACGGGACACCGCGCGGATCGCGCGGACGAGCTCGGTGGTGTCGACGTCCTTCACCACGTAGCCGCGGGCGCCGGCCTGCACCGACTCGACGACGAGGCGGTCCTCGGCGAAGGTCGTCAGCACCAGCACCCCGATGCCGGGGTGGTCGGCGCACAGCTTGCGGCAGACCTCGAGACCGTCGGTCTGCGGGCCGGACGCCAGCTTGAGGTCGAGCAGCACCACCTGCGGCCGGCCGGTCGCGACGGCGGCGAACGCCTCCGGTGCGCTGCCCGCCTCGCCGACGATGCGCAGGTCGTCCTCGCGCTCCAGGACCGCGCGCAGCCCCTGGCGCATGATCGAGTGGTCGTCGACCAGCACGATCCGGATCGGCCGCGCCACGACGCCCGCGGGACCGGGACCGGTGCGGGTCGCCGCGGTCCCGCCGGACCCGTGCATCCCGCCGCCCGGCGCGTTCCCGCCGCCCTGCCCGGGGCCCGCCTGACCGGGGATGCCGTGACCACCGCCGTGACCGCCCCCGTGACCACCGCCGTGGCCGGGGCCGCGCGCGCCGACACCGGCCCCGCCGCGGGCATCCGGTCCGCCGCCGCTGCGGGCGTCCGTGCCGGTGCGGCCCCGGGCGGCGCCGCCGGTGGCGTGCCCGGGACCTCCCGGGGCGGTCCGTGTGCCGCTGCTCATCCGAGCTCCTTCCCCGGCGTCCCGATCGGGACGTCCACCTGCACCTGCAGCCCACCGATCCGCGAGCGGCGGAACCGCAGGGTCCCGCCCATCTCGCGGGCGCGGGCGTCCATGTTCACGAGGCCGCGGTGCTCCCCGGAGGGGCCGCGGACCGACGCCGCACGCAGCGTGCGGCGGATCTGCTCGGGGGAGGCGCCGCCGTCGTCGGAGATCGACAGGCGGACGCGGCCGTCGGCGTAGGCCAGCCGCACCACCGCCCGCGAGGCCGACGCGTGCATCGCCGTGTTGAACAACGCCTCGCCGGCGATCCGGAACAGCGACTGCTCGTGCTCGTGCGGCAGCGGCACCGGGGCCCCGCCGATCGTCACCTCGACCCGCAGCTCGTCGGGCATGTGCACGGTGGACAGCTGCCGCAGCATCGAGGGCAGGTCCTTGTCGGCGTGGTCGTCGTCGTTGAGTGCGTAGATCGCCGACCGCAGCTGCTCGACGGCGCGCCGCGTCAGGTCCTTGGCCGTGTCGAGGTGCTGGAGCAGGTCCGGCTCGGTGATCTCCGACCGGCACAGCTCGATGTGCATCCCGGCCGACAGGGCGTACTGGGTGACGCTGTCGTGCAGCTCGCGGGCGATGCGGTGCCGCTCGTTGTCGAGGACCTCCCGCTGGCGGGCCGCGCCGAGTGCCTGCTGGGTGAGCATCAGCTCGTCGTTGCGGACGCGCAGGTCCTCGGCCTGGGCCGCGGTGCGCGCATGCAGCCGCTCGGCCCGCTCCAGCAGCGCGCAGTTCTGCAGCGCCGACGCCGTCTGACCGGCCAGGATGCGCAGCACCGAGTGGTCGGTGTCGTCGATGTGACGTTCCGGCGGCGTCCACGCGACGAACCCGCCGACGGTGCGGCCGTCGAGCCGGATCGGGACGTGCAGGTGCCGGGGGCGCGGGTCGTCGTCGTGATGGTGGTGGCCGTCGCCGGCGTGCAGTCGTTCCACGTGCCGGCGCACGCGCTCGGGCACCGACCCCAGGTCGGCCCACTCGACGCCGTCCGGCCCGAGGACGACGTGCCGCGGCGCGGCGTCGGGCAGCTCGCCGTCGACGAGCCCGAGCACCACCCAGTCCGCCGACAGGTGGTCGGCGGCCGCGTCGGCGACCGCGCGGACCAGCGCCTCGGAGCCCTCCATCGTGCGGACCAGCGCGGCCGAGATCCGGTCCAGCGCGAGGATGACCCGGCGCAGCCGCTCGGCCCCCTCGCGGTACTCCGGGTAGAACGACGGCTTGCCGGTCCGCAGGCCGGTGAGCTGGTCGAGGTCGGGGCGGACCCGGCCCCCGGCGGCCGGCGACGAGGGCGGTGCGGGTGTGCGGCGGCGCGGGAAGCGGGCGGCGGCGGTCACCGCGAGGGCCTCCGTGCGGGCGTCACAGCGCTTCCCGGAACAGGTCCTCGATCTGCTCCACGCTCGCCGTGCGCGGGTTGGTGGTCAGGCAGGCGTCGCCGAGGGTGAGCCGGGACAGCCGCGGGACGTCGGCCTCGCGCACCCCGATCGCGGCGAGCCCGGTCGGGACACCGACCTCGTCGGCCAGCTTGCGGACCTCGGTCGCGACCATGTCCACGGCCTCGTCGCCGGGCATCCCCGGCCGGGCGGGCAGCCCCATGGCCTGGGCGATCGGGACGAAGCGCGCCGCGTCGGCGTCGGAGGCCGAGCCGTTGAACCGGATCACGTGCGGCAGCAGCACCCCGTTGATCAGGCCGTGCGGCAGGTCGAGCATGCCGCCGACCTGGTGGCTCATCGCGTGGGTGGCGCCGAGGATCGCGTTCGTGAACGCCAGGCCCGCCTCGAGCGCGGCCTGCGCCATCGCGGTGCGGGGGCCGTCGTCGTGGCGGCGGATCATCGTTGTCGGCAGGTTGGCGTGGACGAGCGCGACCGCGTGCAGCGCGTGGGTGTCGGTCAGCGGGCCGTGGGCCAGTGACACGAACGCCTCGATGCCGTGGGTGAGCGCGTCCAGGCCGGTCGCGGCGTTGAGCCAGTCCGGCATGGTGACGAGCAGCCGCGGGTCGATCACCGAGACGTCCGGGACCAGGGCCCGGCCCATGATGGTGATCTTGGTGAGACGCGCCGTGTCGGTGATGATGCAGAACTGGGAGACGTCGGCGCCGGTGCCCGAGGTCGACGGCACCATCACCAGCGGCGGGATCGGGTTGGCGATGCGGTCGATGCCCTCGTAGTCGAGGATCGTGCCGCCGTTGGCCGCGAGCAGGGCGACACCCTTCGCGGCGTCGATCACCGAGCCGCCGCCGACGCCGATCACCACGTCGCAGCCGGAGCTCTCGTAGCGCTCGAACCCGGCCTGGATCTCGTGGTCCTTCGGGTTCGGGGTGATCTCGTTCCACAGCTGCGGGCGCAGGCCCGCGGCGCGCAGGTGGCGCAGCAGCTCGGCGGGCCACCCGGCCTCGGTCACCCCCGGGTCGGTGACGACGAACGGGCGGCGCGCGCCGAGTCGCAGTGCGGCGTGCGCGGTCTCCGGCAGCGAGTCCGGCCCGAAGACGATCTCGGGGGCGTGGAACTTGGACAGCCGCGGCCGTGGCTCCCGCGGGCTGTGGGCCGCGCGGACGGTGTAGCCCTCGTCGGTGCCGGACGTGCCGGTCTCCCCGTCGAGCACGAGAACGGTCTCCCGTCGCACGGTCCCGCGGTGCCCGTGGTCAGGGGCGACGGAGCCGGCCGAACCGGTGAGGACCACGTTGCCCTCCTCCTGCTGCTGCACGTTTCGACTCGCCGCTCGACGACGGCGACGAGCGGCTCGGTCACGAGCGTGTGGCCCACGGTACAGGGACACCCCCTCCCCGGACCTGCTCGATCGGCGGGCGGCAGAACGGACCGCAGGTCGGGGCCGGTGTCCGGACCGGCCCCGTCCTGACCGAAAGCGGAGGGACTCAGGACGCGTGGATGGGCCCCTCGCGTTCGGCCAGCCGGATGCCCTCGCCGCCCCAGTGCTGGGCGATCATCTCCGCGGCGATCGACACCGCGGTCTCCTCCGGGGTGCGGGCGCCCAGGTCCAGCCCGATCGGCGACGACATCTTCGCGATCTCGGCCTCGGTCACGCCCCGCTCGCGCAGGCGCTCGAGCCGGTCGTCGTGGGTGCGCCGCGAGCCCATCGCCCCGATGTAGCCGACCTCGGGCAGTCGCAGCGCGACCTCCAGCAGCGGCACGTCGAACTTCGGGTCGTGGGTGAGCACGCACAGCGCGGTGCGCTGGTCGATCCGGCCCGCGTCGGCCTCGGCCTGCAGGTACCGGTGCGGCCACTCGACGACGACCTCGTTGGCCCCCGGGAAGCGGCTCGCGGTCGCGAACACCGGACGGGCGTCGCAGACGGTCACCCGGAAGCCGAGGAAGGTGCCCATCCGGGCCACCGCGGCGGCGAAGTCGATCGCCCCGAACACGATCATGCGGGGCGGCGGCGCGAACGACTCGACGAAGATCTGCAGACCCTCCCCGCGACGCTCGCCGTGGACGCCGTAGGTCAGCGTCGCGTTGCGGCCGGAGTCGAGCAGACCGCGGACGTCGTCGCGCACGGCGTCGTCGATCCGGTCCGAGCCGGTGCCGCCCTCGGTCCGGTCCGGCCAGACGATCAGGCGCCTGCCGAGCAGCTCCGAGGGGCCCGCGACGACCGTGGCCACCGCGACCGGGTCCTCGTCGCGGATCGCCTCGGCGATCCGGCCGAGCTGTGCGTAGGTCTCCGGGGTCACCTTCTCCACGAAGATGTCGAGGATGCCGCCGCAGGTCAGGCCGACGGCGAACGCGTCGTCGTCGGAGACGCCGTAGCGCTGCAGCACCGGTCGTTCCTCGGACAGCACCTGCTGCCCGAGCTCGTAGACCGCGCCCTCGACGCAGCCGCCCGAGACCGAGCCGACGGCCTCGCCCGCCGGGCCGACGAGCATCGATGCCCCCGGCTGGCGCGGTGCGGACCGGAAGGTCCCGACCACCGTCGCGAGCGCGGCCGGCTCACCGTTCTTCCACCAGCCTTCGAGCTGGTCGATCACGTCACGCATTGCGCACCACCTCGAGCAGTTTCTCCAGCGTGTCCAGGCTGTGCCCGGCCAGCAGGTCGTCCAAGTGCGGAAGGGCCGCGACTATTCCCCCCTGGACCGGGGCGTAGCCGTCCTTGCCCGCGTGCGGGTTGACCCAGATCAGCCGGTGGGCCAGCCGGGACAGCTGCTCGGCCTGGGTGCCGAGCAGTTCGGTGCCGCCGCGCTCCCAGCCGTCGGAGAAGACGACCACGACCGCCCGCCGGGCCGCGCCGCGGCGTCCCCAGCGGTCGACGAAGGCCTGCAGCACCTCGCCCAGCCGGGTGCCGCCCGACCAGTCCGGGATGGCCCTGCCCGCGGCGCGCAGCGCGTGCTCGGGGTCGCGCAGCCGCAGCTCACGGGTGATGCGGGTGAGCCGGGTGCCCAGGGTGAACGCCTCGACCGAGCGCGGCGAGCGGCGGACGACGACGTGGGCGAAGCGCATCAGCGCGTCCGCGTAGGGCTCCATCGACCCCGAGACGTCGATCAGCAGCACGACCTTGCGCGGCCGGCGCGAGGTGTCGCGCCGGGCCAGCCGGAAGATCTCGCCCTGGTTGCGCAGCGCCGCGCGCAGCGTGCGCTGCGGGTCGGCCTCGCCGTGCCGGTTGCGCCTGCGGCGCCGCGACGCCCGGGTCGGCGGCTCCGGCTTCAGCAGGGTCATCAGCCGGCGCAGGTGCTCGCGCTCGGCGGGGGAGAGCTCGCCGAGGTCGCGGTTGCGGAGGATCTCCGCGCCGGTCGCGGCGGCCTTGATCTGCGGGCCGTCGGTGTCGTCGGGGTCGTCCTCCCCGCCCTCGCTGCCGGGCAGCAGCGCGGCCAGCTTCGGGGGTGCGGGCGGGCGGTCGTCGCGGTTGCTCGACGGGCGGTTGCTGGTCGGCTCGAACCAGGACGGGAACGCCAGGTCGTACCGGACGATGTCGTCGGGGTCGGCGCACAGCGTCAGCCGGCCGGCCCAGTACGCCTGGTCGCGGTCGGTGACCTCCAGGGTGTCGAGCGCCTGCAGGTAGGCGGTCACCCGGTCCTGGGTGACCGGGACCCCCGCCGCGCGCAGGACCTCGGTGAACCCGACGAATCCGGTCAGCAGCTCGTCGGTGGTGCCGGTGGGCTCCGCCGCAGGCGGCCGTGGCGGGGCCGCCGGGGACGGGCTCGGGGGGACGGTCATCGCGGCCGGGTCAGGACGCCAGCAGGGTGTCGAGCTGCTTGTGGACCCGGTCGGCGTCCTCCCGGTACTTGAGGACGGCCCCGAGGGTGCGCGCCGCCGACTCCGGGTCCAGGTGCCGGGCACCGATCAGCTGCAGCGCCCGGGCCCAGTCCAGGGTCTCCGCGACGCCCGGGGGCTTGATCAGGTCGGCGTGGCGCAGCTTCTGCACGGCCCGCGCGACCGACGCGGCGAGGCGCTCGGGCACCTCGGGCAGCCTGCTGTGCAGGATCTCGATCTCGCGCTCGATGTTCGGGTGCTCCAGCCAGAGGTAGAGGCAGCGCCGCTTGAGCGCGTCGTGCACCTCGCGCGTCCGGTTCGAGGTGAGGACGACGACCGGCGGCGTCGCGGCGCGCACCTCCCCGAGCTCGGGGATGGTCACCGCGTGCTCGGTGAGGACCTCCAGCAAGAAGGCCTCGAACTCGTCGTCGGCGCGGTCGATCTCGTCGATGAGCAGCACCGACGGGCTGGTGCGCAGCGCCTGCAGGATCGGGCGGGCCAGCAGGAAGCGCTCGTCGTAGAGGCCGGCCTCGACGCTGTCCGGGTCGAACCCGTCGCGCCCGCTCGCGGCCTCCAGGGTGCGCAGGTGCAGCAGCTGCCGGGGGAAGTCCCAGTCGTAGAGGGCCTGACCGGCGTCGATACCGTCGTGGCACTGCAGGCGGATGAGCGGTGCGTCCAGCGTGGCGGCCAGTGCCTGGGCCAGCGCGGTCTTACCGGTCCCCGGCTCGCCCTCGCAGAAGAGCGGACGGTTCATGCGCATGGCGAGGAAGGCCGCCGTCGCGAGACCGTCGTCGGCGAGGTAGCCGGTCGCGCGCAGCGCGTCGGCGAGCTCGTCCGGGCTCCCGGGGCCGGGTGCGGGTTCGTTCACCGAACCAGCATGCAGGACGAGCGGTGAACGCGGCCACACCAGGAGGGCCCCTCCTCACCGCGCGGGCGGGTCCGGGACCTCCCCGTGAAGACGAACGAGGGGCCCGGAAGGTTCGAGTTGCTTCCGGATCAGAAATGTTCACGACCGCGAGATAGGTCCGTGATGTGAAGCCGTTGACCAGTGCGTTTAGGGAGAATCTGATAATTACATCGTTGTTACAGTGATTCCGCTCACGGGTCCCTTCATTGACGAATTCTTTCCGCGCATTCACCTTTCTCGTCGGCCGGTCCACCGGAGCGGCCGCCTGAACGAGTCACACATCCGGACCCGCCGCGCCGAACCACCCCCGTCCCGCGGCTGTCCGGTCCGTCGAGGAAACGGAACGGGACGGGGACGAGAGAGACCACCTCCGCGGGCGTCATGGACGTCGCTCCCCGGTCCCGATCGACGCACCCGCGACGACACGGTGGGCACAACTGTGCCCTGGGGACCTCCTGCGCGGAGTGTGCGTGTCCTCGGGACGGCGCGGTGGGAGCGAAACGATGACCAAGGGACCCAAGGGCCGAAGTCTCCTGCGCATGGCTGCGGCGGGTGTCGTCGCGGTCGGCGCGACGGCTGCGATCGCCGGTACCGCCAACGCCGCCCCGGACAGTGTCTGGGACCAGCTCGCCCAGTGCGAGAGCGGCGGGAACTGGTCGATCAACACGGGTAACGGGTACCACGGCGGGCTGCAGTTCTCGCCGTCCACCTGGTCCGCCTACGGCGGCCAGGGCTCGGCGTACAACGCCAGCCGCTCCGAGCAGATCGCCGTCGCCGAGAAGGTGCTGGCCGCCCAGGGTTGGGGCGCGTGGCCGTCCTGCTCGAAGAAGCTGGGCATCACCGGCTACTCGGCCGACACCAACAAGCGTGTGAAGGCGTCGGCCCCCGCCGCCGCGCCGAAGAAGGCCGCCGCCCCGGCCGCTGGTGGCTACACCGTCAAGTCGGGCGACACGCTGGGCCGGATCGCGGCCGCGCACGGCACCTCGGTGGCGAAGCTGGCCGCCGCGAACGGCATCGGCAACGTGAACGTGATCAGCGTCGGCCAGGTCCTGAACCTCGGCTGATCCCGCCGACCGTCCCCGGACCGCCATCCGGGACGGACGGCACGGGGCGCGCGGTGTCCCCAGCACCCGCCCCGGCGGACGACGGCCCGGGTCCCCTTCCCCTCGCGGGGAGGCGGACCCGGGCCGTTCCGTCGTTCCGGGGGTGCGCGGCCGGGCTCAGGTCGAGTTGACCCACTCGTCGGAGCCGTCGGCGAACCGCTGGTGCTTCCAGACCGGCAGCAGCCGCTTCACCTCGTCGACGAGCTCGGCGCAGGCGGTGAACGCCTGCCCGCGGTGCTCGGCGGCGACGGCGCAGGCGAGGGCGACCTCGCCGATGTCGAGCGGGCCGACCCGGTGGCTGACCGCGAGCGCCCGGACGCCGGGGGAGTGCGCGGCCACCTGCTCGGCGACCTCGGCGACGATCCGGGCGGCCGTCGGGTGCGCGCTGTACTCCAGCCCGTGCACCGACTTCCCGCCGTCGTGGTCGCGCACGACGCCGGCGAAGGTGACGACCGCGCCGGCCGCGGCGTGCTCGACCAGGCGGGCGTGCTCGTCGACGTCGAGCGGCTCCTCGCCGACGGCCGCACGCAGGACCGTCGCGGTCCGCGTGGTCGCGGGATCGGTCATCGGTGGTCTCCTCCGTGCAGCTGGTCGACCGCGTGGTCGAGGACCCCGGCGAGTACGCCGAGGCCGTCCTTCACCCCGCCCGGGGAGCCGGGCAGGTTGACGATCAGGGTGCGGCCCGCGACCCCGGCCAGGCCGCGGGAGAGCACCGCGGTGGGCACCTTCTCCTCCCCGGCGCGGCGGATCGCGTCGGCCAGGCCCGGGATCTCGTGGTCGAGCACGGCCCGGGTGACCTCGGGGGTGGCGTCGGTGGGGGAGATGCCGGTGCCCCCGGTGGTGACGACGACCGCGACCCCGTCGGCGACGGCCGCCCGCAGGGCCTGCCCGACCGGCTCGCCGTCCGGCACGACGACCGGGTCCGGGGTGTCGTAGCCGCGCTCGCGCAGCCAGGCGACGATCGGCGGCCCGCCGCGGTCGGTGTAGACGCCCGCCGCGGCGCGGTTGGACGCGGTGACGACCCGGGCGGTGCGCGCGGCGGTCATGCCCCGCGCTCCCACAGCCCGGTCTTGCCGCCCTCCTTGCGCTCGACGCGCACGGCGTCGAGCACGGCGGCCGGGTCCACGGCCTTGATCATGTCGTGCAGGGTGAGCCCGGCGACGGCGACCGCGGTCAGCGCCTCCATCTCCACCCCGGTGCGGTCGGTGGTGCGGACCTCGGCGCGGATGGCGACCCGGCCGGCGTCGCCGTCGGTGGCCGGGGTCAGGTCCAGCGTCACCCCGCTGATCGCGATCGGGTGGCAGAGCGGGACGAGGTCCGGGGTGCGCTTGGCGCCCATGATCCCGGCGATGCGGGCGGTGGCGAGCGCGTCGCCCTTGGGGAGGCCGTCGGTCTCCAGCAGGTGCACGACCTCGGCCGTGGTGTGCACGGTCCCGGTCGCGACGGCGGCGCGGCGGCCGGGCCGCTTGTCGGAGACGTCGACCATCCGGGCCGCCCCGGCGTCGTCGACGTGGCTGAGCGCGGGGCCGGGCCGGTTGTGCTCGGTGGTCACGACCCCGACAGTACGGGGGGCGTCGGTAGGGTGGCCCCCGCCACTCCGTGTGCACGGACCGAGGCCCCCGGATGGCCCAGTGACTGTGATCTGTATCACGTTTGTGGAACCGATCGCACTGTTTGCGCGAACGTTTCCCGTTCGTGATCGGGGCTCGTCACCTGCGCAAACGCAGGGCCCGAACATCATGTGTCCGGTACGTCCGACGCCACGCCGTGTCGCCGTCGACTTTCGCGTCGTCCTGACGTGACCTACCTTCGGTCCCGGCTCGGCCGACTCCCCCATGCGGCCGGGCTCCG
This sequence comes from Pseudonocardia sp. TMWB2A, assembly GCF_017312135.1. Taxonomy (NCBI): domain Bacteria; kingdom Bacillati; phylum Actinomycetota; class Actinomycetes; order Pseudonocardiales; family Pseudonocardiaceae; genus Pseudonocardia; species Pseudonocardia sp. TMWB2A. The sequence continues at coordinate 1,989,330 of NZ_QKQY01000002.1, read as the reverse complement.
GTGCCGCAACGCTCCCTGTCCGGCGGTCCACCGGCCCCCGAGGTATCGGTGTGGGACAGGGCCGATCGTCAGACGGATCGGTGGCCGCTCCCCCGGCCGCCGGAACGGGCACCCACTCCCCGGGTGCGGTTCGGGTCGCGTCACGCGGGAGACCTGCCATGCCTCGTTACCGTGGGAAACACCGTAAACCGAGCACCGCCGGCCGCACGATCGTCCGGACCGCCGTCGCCGGTGCCGTCCTCGGCGCCCCGATGCTGGCCGTCGTGGGCACCGCGAACGCCGCCACCGACTCCACCTGGGACTCGCTCGCGCACTGCGAGAGCACCGGGAACTGGGCCGCGAACACCGGCAACGGCTACTACGGCGGCCTGCAGTTCAGCCCGAGCACCTGGAAGGCCTACGGCGGCGGCGAGTACGCCACGTCGGCGCACCAGGCCACCCGGGCCCAGCAGATCGCCGTCGCCGAGAAGGTCCTGGCCGCCCAGGGCTGGAACGCCTGGCCGTCGTGCTCGTCGAAGACCGGCGCGTCCGGGTCCGCCACGCCGCGGACCCTGGAGACCGACACCGGCACCCGGGCCCCGGAGCGTGTGAAGGCCAGCGCCCCCGCGGCGTCGTCCGGCGGCACCTACACGGTGAAGTCCGGCGACACCCTGGGACAGATCGCGGCCGCGCACGGCATCGCGAACTGGAAGGACCTGCTGTCCAAGAACCCGGGCCTCGGCGCCGGGCACCTGATCACCCCCGGCCAGGTCATCAACACCTGATCCCGGTACGACGATGCCCCGGTCCCTCCGCGAGGGACCGGGGCACGCGTGTGTCGGGGGCCGGTGCTGCGGCTCAGGTACCGGCGAGGCGGCGCAGCTGCCCCGGGGTGTCGACATCGTCCGGGACGGCGACGTCGCCGCACTCGACCAGCTCCACGTCGGAGCGGCCGGCCAGGTAGTCACGGGCGCCGGAGTCCCCGGAGGACAGCGCGACGACCCCGGACCAGTGGTCCCGGCCGAGCAACACCGGGTGCCCGGGGACGCCGTCGAACGCGGCGCGCCGCAGCGACGACGGCCCGGCGCCGTCGACGACCCGGCGGATCGCCTCCGGCCCGATGCCCGGCAGGTCGACCAGGTGCACCAGCGCCGCGCCGGTGCCGGGCAGGTGGGTCAGCGACCCGAGCCCGCGCCGCAGCGACGCACCCATGCCCTCGTCCCAGTCCTCGGCGACCACGACACCGACGTCACTGCCGTCGGTACCGAGGCCGGCGCCGCGCAGCACGTCGGTGACGTCGTCGGCGCGGGCGCCGAGCACGACGGTGACCGGGCCGCACCCACCCGCCTGCAGCGCTTTCACCGCCCGCACCGCGAGCGGCTCACCGTGCAGTCGGACCAGCGCCTTCGGGGTGCCCATGCGGCGCCCGGCGCCGCCCGCGAGCAACAGGCCGGCGACCACGGTCAGCGGTTGATCTCGGTGACCGGGTGCTCGTAGGGCACGCTCGCGACCGGGAACTCGATGTCACCGAACGGCGACATGTTTCCCTGGACGCTGCCCAGGAGCTCGGTGACCGGGTGGTCGCCGTCCTCGGAGTGCGGCCACTCCGGGTGGATCCGGTCCTGCTTCGCGGGCTTGGCGGCCATCGCGTCCTCCAGCGTCGTCGTCCGGTCCCGGGCGGGACCGCGGCAGTCTCCTGTGCCCAGTATCGCGGACGCGGGCGCGGCTGTCCGCCCCGGTGCGCCCGCGATCGTCCGACTACCCTGGCGATGATGCAGACGTCCCTGGTCGAGTGGTTGCGCGGGCAGGACGACGGGTTCCTCGCCGCGCTGCTGCGCGCGCGTCCGGACCTCGCCGTCCCACCCCCCGGCGACCTCACCGTGCTCGCGACCCGCGCCTCGATCCGGGCGTCGGTGCAGCGCGCCTGTGAGGACCTGGGCACCGTCGCGCTGACCGTGCTGGACGCGCTGGTGCTGGCGACGGCCTGGCGGACCCCCGCCGACGCGACGACGCCCGGCGCGGGCCTGCGCGGCTGGCTCGGCGCCGACGTCGACGCGGCCACCGTCGCCGAGGGACTCGCCGCGCTGCGCGACCGCGCGCTGGCCTGGGGTCCGGACGACGCGGTGTCGCTGGTCCCTGCGGCCGCCGACGTCGTCGGGCCGTGGCCCGCCGGGCTCGGCGCCCCCGCCACCGGTGCGGCGGCGGGCCCCGAGCTCGACACGCTGCTCGCCGGGGTGGGCGACGACGAGCGCAAGGTCCTCGACGTGCTCGCCCAGGGCCCGCCGGTCGGCCGCTCCCGCAATGCGAACGGCTCGACCGGGCCGGTCGGCTCGCTCGTCGACAAGGGACTGCTCGTGCGCCGCGACGCCGACACCGTCGAGCTGCCCCGCCAGGTCGCGCTCGCCCTGCGCGGCGACCGTCCGATGGGGCCGCTGGACCTGTCCCGGCCGGACGTCCCGCTGCGCGCGCGGGAGACCTCGCTGGTCGACGGCACCGGCGCGGGGGCTGCGCTGGAGTTCCTGCGCCGCACCGACCTGCTCCTGGAGTGGCTGGCGCGGGAGTCCGTGCCGGTGCTGCGCTCGGGCGGGTTCGGCGTCCGCGAGCTCAAGCGTGCGGCGAAGGCGGCCGACACCGACGAGCCGACCGCCGCGCTGATCCTGGAGATCCTGCACGCCGCGGACCTGGTCGGGGCGACCGAGTCGGTGGCCCCGGAGTGGCTGCCGACCACCACGTGGGACGTCTGGGGGACCGGTCCGGAGGAGTCCCGCTGGGCGGTGCTGGCCCAGGCCTGGCTGGAGCTGCCGCGGCTGCCCGGGCTGGTGGGGCGCCGCGACGAGACCGGCAAGCCGATCACCGCCCTGTCCGACGGGCCGCGCCGTCCGCCGGCCGCGCGGGACCGCCGCCGGGTCCTGGACGCGCTCGCCGACCTCGCGCCCGGCACCTCGGTGGGGTCGCCGGAGGACCTGGCGCGGCTACTGGCCTGGCACGCCCCGCGGCGCGGCGGACGGCTGCGCGACGAGACGGTCGGCTGGACGGTCGCCGAGGCCACCGCGATCGGCGTGGTCGCCCTCGACGCGCTCACCACGGCCGGACGGGTGCTGCTCGACCCGGCCCTGCGCCCGGACCCGGCGCACCCCACCCGGCACCCCACCGAGCTGGCCGCGACGCTGCACGCGGCGCTGCCCGCCCCGGTGGAGGAGATCCTGCTGCAGGCCGACCTGACCGCCGTCGCACCCGGGCGGCTGTCGGCGGACCTCGCGCACGAGCTCGCGATCCTGGCCGAGGTCGAGTCCGCGGGCGGCGCCACGGTGTACCGCTTCACCGAGCGCAGCCTGCGCCGGGCGCTGGACACCGGCCGCACCGCCGACGACGTCCGCGCGATCCTCGAGGCCCGCTCCCGCACCCCGGTCCCGCAGACCCTGACCTATCTCGTGGACGACGTCGCCCGCCGGCACGGCAGGCTGCGCGGCGGCGCGGTCAGCTGCTTCCTGCGCTCCGACGACGAGGTGCTCCTGTCCGAGGTGCTCGCGCACGAGGCGGCCGAGGAGCTGGGGCTGCGCCGGATCGCCCCGACCGTCGTGGTCAGCTCGCTGCCGCTGGCCGAGGTGCTCGACGGGCTGCGGGCCGCCGGGTTCAGCCCGGCCGCGGAGGACGCGGGCGGCGCCGTCGTCGACCTCGGGCCGAAGGGGCGGCGCACCGAGCCGCGGCTGCGTCGCGGCACCCGCGACGCCGGCCGGGTCGTCGACCGGTCCCCGACGAATCGGGCCGAGGAGCTCGTCGAGCGGCTGCGGGCGGGGGACCGCCTGGCCGGGGTGCGCGACAGCGTCGCCGGGCGGCGTGAGCTCACCGGCGCGACCGGGAACCTGGCCTCGCTGCAGGAGGCGGTGCGCGAGGGCCGGACCGTGTGGATCGGCTACGTCGACGCGCACGGCGTCGCCGGGGACCGGGTGCTCGCGCCGGTCTCGGTCGGCGGCGGGTACGTCGAGGGCCGCGACGCGCTCGACGGCGAGCTGCGCCGCATCCAGCTGCACCGCATCACCTCGATCGCGCCGGTGGACGCCGGATCGGAGCAACCGGCCGGACGCGACTAGCCCCGGACGCGGTACCGCGGCGGCGCCGGCACGCGAGGTGCCGGCGCCGCCGCGGTGTCCGGGTCGGCCGGGTACGGGTCAGCGCGCGCCAGCGGCCATCCGCTGGTGCATCGCGTGCTGCACCAGCGCGATCAGGGTCTCCTTGGTCGACTGCCGGTGCCGGGCGTCGCACACGACCATCGGGACGGCCGGGTCGATCGACATCGCCTCGCGCACGTCGTCGAGGGTGTGCTGCAGCTGCCCGTCGAAGGCGTTGACCCCGACGACGTAGGGCAGGCCACGGTCCTCGAAGAAGTCGATCGCGGCGAAGGAGTCGGCCAGGCGCCGGGTGTCGACGAGGACGACGGCGCCGATCGCGCCGCGGACCAGGTCGTCCCACATGAACCAGAACCGCTGCTGGCCCGGCGTACCGAACAGGTAGAGCACCAGGTCGGAGTCCAGCGAGACGCGGCCGAAGTCCATCGCGACGGTCGTGGACCGCTTGTTGGGGGTGGCGGAGAGGTCGTCGTGCGACGCGCTCGCCTCGGTCATCACCGCCTCGGTGGTCAGCGGCATGATCTCCGAGACCGATCCGACGAAGGTGGTCTTCCCGACGCCGAACCCACCGGCCACCACGATCTTGGCCGACATCGTCGCGGCACGGGCCATCCCGGCCGCGGGCTGGGGCGGCTGTGGCCTAGAGCCGACGGAGTCCACTCAACACCCTTTCCATCAGCGCGAGGTCCGGCGCGTTGCCGGGGGTGCTCGCGGTCTGGTGAACGGTCACCGTGCCGTTCGAGGCCATGTCCCCGAGCAGCACCCGGGCCACGCCCAGGGGGAGCGACAGCAGCGCCGCGACCTCGGCCACCGAGCGGGTCTGCTCGAGCAGCAGGTCGGCGACGGAGCGGTGCTCCATCGGCAGCCGTTCCAGCTGGCTGCGGGCCCGGTTGCTGACCGAGACCAGGGTCTCGACGGCCAGCTCGTAGCCCGACTTGGTCCGTCCCCGCGTCCAGGCGTAGGGCCGGACGAAGGCGGCGCCACCCGCGGACGGGGGCACCGGCGGCGGCGCTGCCACTGGGTCGTGCGCGGGGCTCGGCCCCGTGTTCTGTGCCGGGTACGGCGACGGCGCCGGCCGGTCCGGCCGGTCACCGGTCCGCTGGGCCTCCAGCTCGGCCGGGGTGGGCGGCAGCCCGTAGGCCGCCGACCCACCGATGGGACCGGTCACCTCGGCCGGGTCCGGCGGTGGGACCGGCCGCCCGGGGGCGGCGACCTCCGGCTCGACGTCGTCCTCCGGACGGTTGCGCCCCCATCGGCGCTTCTTCGGCTTGCGCTTGGAGTCCAGGCTGAACCCGTTCATGACGTCGGCGAACGTCGGCTCGGGGCCGTGTCCGCCCGGGTCCTGGGTCATCGGATCTCACCCGCTCTGGTCGATCCTGGGATGGGGTGCATGACGGTAACGCGTCCTGGGGGTCCGGAGTCGCGGCCTCAGGGCCCGAACGAACCCTGCAGCTCCGCGCGCAGCTCCGGGGTGAGCAGCTGGCCGACCCGGTCGACCAGCAGCGTCATCTCGTAGCCGACGAGGCCGATGTCGCAGCTCGGCGAGGCGAGCACGGCCAGGCAGGAGCCGTCGCTGATCGACATCAGCAGCACGATCCCGCGGTCCATCTCGACGACGGTCTGCACGACGCCACCGGCGTCGAAGCAGCGCGCGGCGCCCTGGGTCAGGCTGACCAGACCGGATGCGACGGCGGCGAGCTGGTCGGCCCGGTCGCGCGGCAGCCGGTCGGACGCGGTCAGCAGCAGCCCGTCGGTCGACACCACGATGGCGTGCGCGACACCCGGGACGCGCTCCGCGAAGTTGGTGACCAGCCAGCCGAAACGGCTCTGGCTCGGCTGTGCCTGCGGTGCCCTCACTGGTTCTCCTCGGGGTCGGACGAGTTCGGTCGGTCCGCGGCGGGCTCGGGGGTGCCGGTCGCGGTGGTGTCCTGCGGGGCACGGGTGCCCTGCCGGTCGTGCTGGTCCTGCGGGTCGTGCTGCTCGGAGTCGCCGTCGACCGTGTCCGTCGTGCCGGCCAGTGCGTTGCGGCGGACACCGGAGGCGCTCTCCCGGCCCTGACGCACGCCCTGCTGGTAGCTGGCGAGACGGCCACGGACGCTCTCGGCGTCCCTCGGCTCCGCCGGAGCGGGGCTGAGCACGGTCGATCCTGCCGCACTGCCCGGGAGCAGTCGCGCCCGCGGGCGTCGCTTGGGCAGTCCGGCGGTCGTCAGGTCGTCACCGGTGGTCTCCGACTCGTCGCCGTCGGTGGCCTCGCGGGCCTGCCGCCAGACGTCGTCGGCGGGGGAGGCGAAGCCCGACGGGGGCGCCGGGGCGTCGGCCGCGGCGGGGGCCGGAGCACCGGCCGGGGCGCCGCCGTTCGGGCCGGCACCGTCCTGCCAGCGGACCGGCACCGAGCGGTTCGAGCGGAACCAGGCGGAGGCGATGTCGTCGAAGATCGGGGTGGTCTGACCCATGTCGAACCCGGTCTGGGCCCGGGCCGACTCGACCGCCCCGGGGCGCCGGAGCTGACCCCGGTCGCCCTCGACGGGCACCTTCGGTGCGAACAGCTCGTCCTGCGAGGAACCGGCGGCGTTCGCGGCGAGGCTCGCCGGGCCCGCGGCCCGGCCACTCTCCCGCTTCGGCAGCGGTGCGGGTGCCTGCCGGCCCGGCGCCTGCTGCACCGGACGCTCCTGCGGCGCCTCCGGGTGCTGAGCCTGTGGGACCGGCTGAGCCTGCTGGACCGGCTGTGCCTGCTGGGAGGCGGGCTGCTGCGGTCCGCGGGCCGGTGCCGGGGGCGGGCCCTGGCGGCCGGGCCCACGGGTGGGCAGCGCCGGTCCGGCGCCGCGGGCCGGCATGACCGGGCGTCGCGACGGGGAGGGGCGGGACCCGTTGGTGCGGGCCGGGAGCGGCCCGCCCATCGGCGTACGGCCGGACGGGCGGATCGTCGGGAGGGCCGCGGTCTCGGGGTCGGTACCGGCGGAGCCGCCGTCCCCGGATCCGGTCTCCCCGGACCCGCCGTCCGCTGCCGAGCCGTCCACGGATGCGGTGTCCGCGGGACGGTCGCCGTCGGCGCCGGTCCCGGGGACCTCCGTGGACGCGGCCGCCCCGGTGGTGTCGTCCGCGGTGGTGTCGGCGGTGTCGTCGACGTCTGTGGTGTCGGACGCGGTGGTGTCGGACGGGGCGCTCACGTCGGTTCCGGTCGCGTCCGCGGTCCCGGTCCCGTCGTGGGCGTGACCGTCGGTCCCGCGGGCGTCGGTGCGGTCCCCGGGGGCCGGGGGGAACGGCGCGATGCCGTTCGTCCGGGCCGCGAGCGGGGTCTCCTCCGGGGCGGTCCCGTCGGTGTCCCGGACGGCGTCCCGGTCGGTGGCGTCCTCGGTGTCCCCGTCGGCGTCCCGGTCGGCGACCGTGTCGGTGGCCCGGGGGGCCTCGGAGCCGTCGGTGTCCGGGTCGGTCGCGTCCGGACCGGCCTCGGTGTCGGCGTCGGCCTCCGCGGAGCCCTCGTCGTCGGCCGGGGTCCGCCGCTGGTCCTCGGGACGGTCACCGATCGCCCGGTCCAGGACGACGGTGTCGTCCATGTCGCGGTCGGCGCGGGCCCGGGCCGCGGCGGCCGCCGCAGCGGCACCCGCCAGCCCGAGCGCGGCGGCGGCCGACGGGGCCGCGGTGCCGCCGGAGCGGTCCGCGTCGTCGGTGCCGTCGGCATCGGTGTGGTCGACGCCGGTGTGGTCGGGGTCGGTGTGGTCGGTGCCGTCGGCGGGGACCGCGGCCTCGGTGTCCTCGGTGTCCGTGAGGGACCCGGCGCCGGTGCCCGCGTCGCCGGACGGGCCGTCACCGTCGCCGGACGGGGCCGGGCCGCTGGCTCGGAACGCCTCGGCGCCGCGCGGGGCGTCGCCGTCGGCGGGACCGGAGCCGGCCTCGTCGGCCGGGGTGAAGACGTCGGCCGGGGTACGCCCGTCGCGCGCGCCGTCCTGCGACGGTGCGAAGGCCGACAGACCCTGCGGGGCGGACCCGTTCAGGGTCGGGGCCGACCCGTCGGCGGTCTGCACGCCGGCGTCGCCGGGGGCCGCGTTCTTCGTCAGCGACGACCCTGGACGGCGCGTCGGCAGGCTCGAGCCCGAGCCGTTGCGCGCCGTCGTGGACGAGGGCGTGCCGGTCTCGAAGGTCGGGGTCATCGGGCCGTCGGAGCCCGCGACCATCGACGGCAGCGACCCACCGCGACCGTTCCCGTTCACCGCGACCGGGGAGTCCGGGCGGGGCCCGTCGGGCGCTCCGCCGCCGGTCAGCGCCGGGGCCGGCAGCTGCGGGGCCTGCTGCTCGCCACCCTGGGGCGGCACGCCGCCCCAGGTGCCCGGGTCGCCGTCGCGGCGCTGCTCGGGCAGCTGCGCGGAGGGCACCAGCTGCGGCGGGACGGTGACCGACGCGCTCAGCCCACCGGAGCCGCCGCCGACGGCGGCCGAGGCGAGCCGGACGCCGACGCGGTGCCGTGCGGCCAGCCGGCCGACCACGAACAGGCCCATCCGCCGGGAGGCCGACACGTCGACCTCGGCCGGACCGGACAGACGCTGGTTGGCGTCGACCAGCTCGGAGTCGGTCATGCCGACACCGCGGTCGGAGATCTCGACCAGCAGCGACTCGTCGGCGGTGCGGGTCGTCGACATGACGACCTGCGAGTCCGGCGGCGAGAAGTTCGTCGCGTTGTCCAGCAGCTCGGCGAGCAGGTGGACGAGGTCGTTCGCGGCGCGACCGGCGATCGTCGCGTTCGGCGGGGTCTGCACGACGACCCGCTGGTACTGCTCGACCTCCGACACCGCGGCCCGCAGGACGTCGACGACCTGCACCGGCGCCACGTTCCGCTTCGCCAGGTCGGTGCCCGCGAGGACCAGCAGGTTCTCGCTGTTGCGGCGCATACGGGTCGCGAGGTGGTCCAGCTGGAACAGGTTCGACAGCTGGTCCGGGTCCTGCTCGTTGCTCTCCAGCTGCTCGATCAGCTGCAGCTGGCGCTCGACCAGCGCCTGCGAGCGGCGGGAGAGGTTGACGAACATCGAGTTGACGTTCTGCTGCAGCGCGGCCTGGTCGGCGGCGAGGCGGATCGCCTGGCCGTGCACGGCGTCGAAGGCCCGTGCCACCTGGCCGATCTCGTCGCGGCTGTCCAGCGGGACCGGCTCGACGAGCGCGTTCGGTGCCTGCCCGGAGCGCATGCTCTGCACCGCCGCGGGCAGCTTCTGCTCCGCGACCTCGAGCGCCGAGCTGCGCAGCAGGCGCAGCGAACGGACCATCTGACGACCCAGCAGCAGGATGATGCCCGCGGTCAGCAGGATCGTGAGCATCAGCAGCACGGAGTTGAGGCCCGCGGTGTTGCCCGCCTGCTCGGCGGCCGCGGCCCGGCCGTCGACGAACGCCTGCTCGGCGGCAGCAGTGGACTGGTCCACCGCGGCGACGGACCGGTCGACGGCGGCGTTCCACGCGTTCGGGTCGACCGGCGGCGCGACCCCCGGCGGGACCGCGAGTGCCTGGTCGCGCAGCGCGTTGCGCTCGCCGTTCGCCTGGCCCGCGCCGAAGTTCCCGAAGGACTCGGCCTGCTCCGGCGTCAGCGACGACTGGAAGTCACCGGCCGCGGCCTGGAACGAGGCCTCGGCCCCGGTGACCTGCGCGCGCTGCTGCTCCTCCAGCGTCCCCGCGGCGAGCGCGCCACCGATCACGGTGCGCTCGAGCTGCAGGGCCTCGCGGGCGCTCGACCCGGCGGCGATCGCCGTGGTCAGGCCGGCGGTGTCGGCGGTCTGCAGCCGCCCCACCAGCGCCCGGTCCAGCCCCAGCGTGCGCTGGACGACCGCGGTGTAGCGGCCGGTGAGGTCGGCGGCCGCGGTCGGGCCCTCGGCGACCTGCGACCGGATGACCGGCAGCTGGCCCAGCGTGGTGTCCGCCTGCCGGCGGGCCGTGGCCAGGTCGGGGGCCTGCTGCTCGGCGGTGTCGAGCCCCGCCGTGGTGGCCTGCAGCGCCTGGTCGGTCGTGGCCTGCGCCCGGTCGACGGCGGCCCGGTCACCGAGCCGGTTGCCCGCCACGAAGCGGACCGCGGCGTCGCGCTCGGTCTGCAGTGCGCCGGTCAGCGTCTCGATCTGGCGGTGCACGTCGACCAGGCCGCTGCCGCGGCCGAGCTCCTCGGCCACGTTGGCCTGGTCGACGACGCGGACGGCGCCGATGGACAGGGCGAGGACCGTGGGCACCAGACCGACGACCGCCAGCTTGGCGACCAGGCTCCAGTTCCGCGGGTCGAGTCGCTCCGACCACGTGCTCGGGCGTTCCGTGCTGGTCACGGTGGTCACGGCGAGATCTCCCTGTCGGTCTCCGGTCCGGGGACGGGCGGCGCGGCGGGCACGAGGTCGGGGAGCATCAGCTGGTCCGGTGCGCCTTTCGGGGTCACGACGGGAACCGCTCGACCACACCACGACCGACACGGGGCGGCGGTTGCCGCGTCCCGGGGGAGTCGGACGGATATGATCGTGCCGGGTCCCGTCTGTGCGTGACGGACGGCTGCCGAGTCTAGCCCCCGGAACCCCCGTCTCCCGAGTGGCGTAGGGCCGGTTGCCTCATGGTCACGTGACGTGACACACGCCGACCGCTCGTCTCCGCTCGGCGTCCGGCGGACCCGCACCGCTCCGTTCCCCGGCCTCGAGAGGATTCGTTCCGTGACCGACGGCCCCCTGATCGTCCAGTCCGACAAGACGCTGCTGCTCGAGGTCGACCACCCCGACTCCGCGTCGGCCCGTGCGGCCATCGCGCCCTTCGCCGAGCTGGAGCGGGCACCCGAGCACGTCCACACCTACCGGGTCACCCCGCTGGCCCTGTGGAACGCGCGCGCCGCCGGGCACGACGCCGAGCAGGTCGTCGACGCGCTGGTCCGCTGGGCCCGCTACCCGGTCCCGCAGCCGCTCCTGGTCGACGTCGTCGACACGATGGGGCGCTACGGGCGGCTGCAGCTGTCCAACCACCCCGCGCACGGCCTCGTCCTCACCGCGCTGGACCGCGCCGTGCTGGAGGAGATCCTCCGGCAGAAGAAGATCAGCCCGATGCTGGGCGCGCGGCTCGACGACGACACCGTCGTCGTGCACCCGTCCGAGCGCGGGCACCTCAAGCAGGCGCTGCTCAAGGTCGGCTGGCCTGCCGAGGACCTCGCCGGGTACGTCGACGGCGAGGCCCACCCGATCGCCCTGGAGCAGGACGGCTGGACGCTGCGCGACTACCAGCAGCAGGCCGTCGACGGGTTCTGGGAGGGCGGCTCGGGCGTGGTCGTGCTGCCCTGCGGCGCCGGCAAGACGCTGGTCGGTGCGGCCGCGATGGCCAAGGCCGGCGCGACGACCCTGATCCTGGTCACCAACACCGTCTCCGGGCGGCAGTGGAAGCGCGAGCTGATCGCGCGGACGTCGCTGACCGAGGAGGAGATCGGCGAGTACTCGGGCGAGAAGAAGGAGATCCGCCCGGTCACCATCGCCACCTACCAGGTCGTCACCCGCAAGACCAAGGGCGAGTACAAGCACCTGGAGCTGTTCGACTCCCGCGACTGGGGCCTGGTCGTCTACGACGAGGTGCACCTCCTCCCGGCGCCGGTCTTCCGGATGACGGCGGACCTGCAGTCCCGCCGCAGGCTCGGCCTCACCGCGACCCTGGTCCGCGAGGACGGCCGCGAGGGCGACGTGTTCTCCCTGATCGGCCCGAAGCGCTACGACGCCCCGTGGCGTGACATCGAGGCGCAGGGCTGGATCGCGCCCGCCGAGTGCATCGAGGTGCGGGTCACGCTGACCGACGCCGAGCGGATGTCCTACGCGACGGCGGACTCCGAGGAGCGCTACCGGACGGCGTCGACGGCGAACACCAAGCTCAACGTCGTGCAGGCGATCCTCGACCGGCACTCCGGGGAGCAGACGCTCGTCATCGGGGCCTACCTGGAGCAGCTCGACGCGCTGGGGGAGAAGCTCGGTGCCCCGGTCATCCAGGGCTCCACCCGCAACAAGGAGCGGGAGAAGCTGTTCGACGCGTTCCGCCGCGGTGAGATCGCGACGCTGGTCGTCTCCAAGGTCGCGAACTTCTCCATCGACCTGCCGGAGGCGACGATCGCGGTGCAGGTCAGCGGCACGTTCGGGTCCCGACAGGAGGAGGCCCAGCGGCTCGGGCGCCTGCTGCGCCCGAAGAACGACGGCCGCCAGGCGCACTTCTACTCGGTGGTGTCCCGCGACACCGTGGACACCGACTACGCCGCGCACCGGCAGCGCTTCCTCGCCGAGCAGGGCTACGCCTACCGGATCGTCGACGCCGACGACCTCCTCGGCCCCGCCCTGCCCGACGCCGGCTGAGCCCGCTCACCCGGACCGGGGGCCTCCGTACGGCGCCGATCACGGGCACACTGGTGCCGTTCGCGACGGCCGGGGAGGGCACATGTCGACCGCCCTGTGGATCCTCGTGGGGATCGGGGCGTGGCTGGTCCTGTCGGTCGTCGTCGCGCTGGTGCTCGGCCGGGTGGTGCGCATGCGGGACCGGCAGGTGCCCGACCCGCCGCCCCGGCCGGGCCCGCCGTCCGCGGCCCCGCCGGAGCAGCGCGGCCCGGTCGAGCCGCCGCCCGGCCACCTCCCGCCCGGATCCCGCCCGCCCGAACCCCGCCCGCCGGGCTGAGCGGCACCGCGACCCCGGGACGCGCGGGGCCGCGCCCCTGAGACGGGACCGTCCCGGCTCCGGGTCGGTCTCCGGGCTCGTCCCGAGTCCCGGCGCGCGCCGGGACGACAGCCTGGAGCCATGGAGAACAACGCGAGCACGACCGGCACGGCACCGACCGGGACCGACGTCCACGACGCCTCGACCGAGGCCGTCGGGACCGACGACGCCGGGGTGACTGCCCGGGTTCCGGTCGCCGCGGCGGCCACCGGTCCCGACACGCTCGGCGCCGCCGGGGGCGCCACCCCCGGCATGCCGGAGGGCACCGGCACCGCGGGACCCGAGGTCCCGCCCACCGGCACCGGCCCCTCCGACGCGGGCCCGGCCGCCGCTCCGCACCCCGGGGCCGCCCACCCCGGTCCGGGCACCGGGGCGCCGTACACCGCGGGCGCGCCGTACGGCGGCGCCGGGACCCGGACGACGGCGCAGGCGATCGGCGACCGCGTCGCCGCGTTCCGGCTCCGGCGCAGCAGCACCGACCGGATGCTCGGCGGTGTCTGCGGCGGCCTCGCCGCCGACCTGGGTGCGGACGCCGCGCTGCTGCGCATCGCGGTCCTCGTCCTGACCCTGTTCACCGGAGGCGCGGCGGCACTGGTCTACCTCGCCGTCTGGCTGATCGCACCGGCCGCCTGAGCCGGCGGGGTGGGCGGGGTGTCGGCGTCGCGGCTCACGAGGGGGAGCCGCGACGCCGGAGCCCCGGTCCACTCAGGGCGTCAGCCCACCCGGCCCGTCAGCCGACCCAGCCCGTCGACACCCGGCCCGACCAGTTCGCCAGCCGCTCGGTCGGCCCCGCCTCCGGGCGGTGCTCCACGACCGGGCCGAACGGCACCGGGCCGCCACGCCGCTCGGCGGGCAGGTACGCGTGGGCGGTGGCGAGCGCCGTCGTCGCCAGCTCCGGGTCGGCCTCCGGGTCCTGCCCGGTGGCGACGGCCAGGTCCCAGCCGTGCACCAGCGTCTCGTTCAGGTAGACGGCCAGTGCGGCCCGCGCCGGGACCTCGCCGAACGGCAGCCGCGCGACCCGGTCGAGCAGCGCCTCGCCGTCCGGGCCGGACCAGACGGCCTGCAGTGCCGCCGCCTCGTCGACGTAGGCGGACACCGGGTCGTCGAGGACGTCGTCGCTGACCAGCGGGGCGGCCATCGGGTCGGTCCCGGCGGCCAGCGCCGCCGGCCTGCGCAGCGTCGTGACCAGGTGCGCGAGCAGGGTGCGGACGTCGAAGTCGTCGCAGGGGGTGGGGTCGGCCATCCGGTCGGCGGGGACGGCCCGGGCGAGGCCGGCGACCCAGTCGAGAGCGGCCAGGTAGGCGGGGCGCGGGTCGGTGGTGAGCGTCGGGTTCGTCATGGGCGCCAGCGTGCCCGCGATACCCGACACCTCCTGTCGTGATTCCGTGACATTCTCCGGGACGTGCGCGCCGACCGGCTCCTGTCCCTCGTGCTCCTGCTGCGCCACCGCGGCCGGACCACCGCCGCCGTGCTCGCGCGCGAGCTGGAGGTCTCCGAGCGCACCGTGCTGCGCGACGTCGAGGCCCTGTCCGCCGCGGGCATCCCGGTCTACGCCGAACGCGGCAGGCACGGCGGCTTCGCGCTGCTGCCGGGCTTCACCACCGACCTCACCGGCCTGACCCCGGGGGAGGCGGTCGCGCTGCTCGGCTCCGGCGCGACGTCGACGCCCGGCGCGCTCGGGCTGGGGCCGGAGTTCGCCTCGGCCATGCGCAAGATCGTCGCCGCGCTGCCGGACGCCGCCCGGGAACAGGCCACCGACGCCGCCGGCCGGGTGCTGGTCCGGCGCGGTGGCTGGCTGCGCGACTCCGACGACGGCGCGACCACCGACGTGCTCACCGCCGTCCAGCGCGCGGTGTTCGGCGGGGTCCGGCTCCGCATCCGCTACCGGACCGGGACCCGGCCGGGTGCGGAGCCCGGGCCCGCCGCCGAACGCGTCGTCGACCCGGTCGGGCTGGTCCAGGCGTCGGGGCGCTGGTACCTGCTGGCGCTGCGCGACGGGGAGGACCGCACCTACCGGGTGTCGCGGATCGAACAGGCCGAGCCGCTGGCCGAGCCCGCGCACCGGCCCGAGGGCGTCGACCTGGAGGAGCTGTGGCTGCGCCGCCGGGAGGACTTCCGGGCGCGGCGGCCCGGGATCCGGGTCCGCCTCGCGCTGCCCGCCGACCGCCGCGACGCGCTGTCCGCCGTCACCGTCGACGAGGAGCGGACACGGGACGGGACGACCGAGGTCGTCGCCGCGTTCGGGGACCTCGTCCACGCCGGGCGGGTGCTGTGGCCGTTGCTGCCGGACGTGCGGGTGCTGGACCCGCCGGAGCTGGTGACGGCGCTGCGGGAGCGGGCCCGCGCGGCCGTCGTCGCCCTGGGGTGACGGCGGCCCCCGGACGCGCCGCGGGGGCGGCACCGGCGAACCGGTACCGCCCCCGCGGGGTGGTGCTGTGTGCCTGGTGAGGCAGGACCGATCAGAAGTCCATGCCACCCATGCCACCGGTCGGGTCGGCGGGGGCGCCGCCACCCTTCTCCGGCTTGTCGGCGATGACCGCCTCGGTGGTGAGGAACAGGGCCGCGATGGAGGCCGCGTTCTGCAGCGCCGAGCGGGTCACCTTGGCGGGGTCGATGATCCCGGCCTTGATGAGGTCCTTGTACTCGCCGGTGGCGGCGTCGAGGCCCTCACCGGTGGGCAGGTTGCGGACCTTCTCCGCGACGACGCCGCCCTCGAGGCCGGCGTTGACCGCGATCTGCTTGAGCGGGGCCTCCAGCGCGACCTTGACGATGTTCGCGCCGGTGGCCTCGTCACCGTCCAGGCCGAGGCCCTCGAACAGACCGGCGCCGGCCTGGATGAGCGCCACGCCGCCGCCGGCGACGATGCCCTCCTCGACGGCCGCCTTCGCGTTGCGGACGGCGTCCTCGATGCGGTGCTTGCGCTCCTTGAGCTCGACCTCGGTCGCCGCGCCGGCCTTGATGACGGCGACGCCGCCGGCCAGCTTGGCGAGGCGCTCCTGGAGCTTCTCGCGGTCGTAGTCGGAGTCGGTGCGGTCGATCTCGGCGCGGATCTGGTTGACCCGGCCGGCGATCTGGTCGGCGTCACCGGCGCCGTCGACGATGGTGGTCTCGTCCTTGGTCACGACGACCTTGCGGGCGGTGCCCAGCAGGGACAGGTCGGCGGTGTCGAGCTTGAGGCCGACCTTCTCCGAGATGACCTCGCCACCGGTCAGGATGGCCATGTCGGCCAGCATCGCCTCGCGGCGGTCACCGAAGCCCGGGGCCTTGACGGCGACGGACTTGAAGGTGCCACGGATCTTGTTGACGACCAGGGTGGCCAGGGCCTCGCCCTCGACGTCCTCGGCGATGATGGCGAGCGGCTTGCCCGACTGCATGACCTTCTCCAGCAGCGGGAGCAGGTCCTTGACGGTCGAGATCTTGGAGGAGACGAGGAGGACGTACGGGTCCTCGAGCTCGACCTCCATGCGCTCGGCGTCGGTCACGAAGTAGGGCGAGATGTAGCCCTTGTCGAAGCGCATGCCCTCGGTGAGCTCGAGCTCGAGCCCGAAGGTCTGCGACTCCTCGACCGTGATGACGCCTTCCTTGCCGACCTTGTCCATCGCCTCGGCGATGAGCTCACCGATCTGCGGGTCGGCGGCCGAGATGGAGGCCGTGGCAGCGATCTGCTCCTTGGTCTCGATCTCCTTGGCCGACTTCAGCAGCGCCTGGGAGACGGCCTCGGTGGCCTTCTCGATGCCGCGCTTGAGCGACATCGGGTTCGCGCCGGCGGCCACGTTGCGCAGGCCCTCACGGACCAGCGCCTGGGCCAGCACGGTGGCGGTGGTGGTGCCGTCGCCCGCGATGTCGTCGGTCTTCTTGGCGACCTCCTTCACCAGCTCGGCGCCGATCTTCTCCCAGGAGTCCTCGAGCTCGATCTCCTTGGCGATCGACACACCGTCGTTGGTGATGGTCGGCGCGCCCCACTTCTTCTCGAGCACGACGTTGCGGCCCTTCGGGCCCAGCGTCACCTTGACGGCGTCGGCGAGGGTGTTCATGCCCCGCTCGAGGCCCCGACGGGCCTCCTCGTCGAACGCGATCTGCTTCGCCATGGGGGTGTTGCCCTCCGATAGAGGTGAGTCGAGTGATCGGATGCGGTGCCCGCGACGGACGCCCGGCAACCCTGCGCCGGACTCACCGACCCGACCTTGGCACTCCACGGACACGAGTGCCAGTGGATGCTGAGCCCGTTTCTAGCACTCGCCCGTGGTGAGTGCAAGCGGACCCTGCCCGGCTGCGGGCCGTCCGCGACGGCGGGCAGGATGGGGCCATGAGCACCTGGTCGCAGGCCGGTCCGCGCACCGTCTCCGAGCACGCCGCGGCGGTCGCGGCCCTGCTGCCGCCGACCGGGACCGAGCCGGTCGCGCTGGCCGCCGCGAGCGGCCGGGTACTGGCCGAGGACCTGACGGCGGGCGTCGCGCTGCCGCCCTTCGACAACTCCGCGATGGACGGCTACGCGGTCCGCGCGGCCGAGCTCGCCGGCGCCTCGGTGGCCTCGCCGGTGGAGCTCCCGGTCGCGGCCGACATCCCGGCCGGGCGCACCGACGTCCCCGCACTGGCGCCGGGCACGGTGGCCAGGATCATGACGGGCGCCCCCGTCCCCGGGGGCGCGGACGCGATCGTGCCGGTCGAGCAGACCGACGCCGGTCCCGGCGGCGGGCTCGACCGCGTCCGGATCAACGAGGCCCCGCAGCCGGGCGCGTTCGTCCGCCGGGCCGGTGAGGACGCCGCGTCGGGTGCCGTCGTGCTGCGCGCCGGGACGGTGCTGGCCGCGCCCCAGATCGGGCTCGCCGCCGCGGTCGGCCGGGCCGAGCTGCCGGTCCGCCGCCGCCCGCACGTGCTCGTGCTGTCCACCGGCTCGGAGCTCGTCGCCCCGGGCGGCACGCTGGAGCCCGGGCAGATCTACGAGTCCAACGGCACGATGCTCGCCGTCGCGGTCCGGGAGGCCGGTGCGACGGCCGAGCAGCTGTCCTTCGTCCCCGACGACGTCGAGCGGTTCCGCGCCGTGCTCGCGGAGAAGGTCGGCGACGGCGTGGACCTCGTCCTCACCTCCGGCGGCGTGAGCGCCGGCGCCTACGAGGTCGTCAAGGACGCCATGACCGGCCACGGCGTGGAGTTCGGCAAGGTCGCGATGCAGCCCGGCGGTCCGCAGGGCTGCGGGCGGCTCGAGCTGGGCGGGACCGAGGTCGCCACCGTCACCCTGCCCGGGAACCCGGTGAGCTCCCAGGTCTCGTTCGAGGTGTTCGTCCGGCCCGCGCTCCGGGCGGCGGCCGGGCACCCCGCACCGGAGCGGCCGGTGGTGACCGCCCGGCTGTCCGGGGCGCTGTCCTCGCCCGCCGGGCGCCGCCAGTTCCGGCGCGGCCTGCTCGACGCCGCCGCCGGGACCGTGTCCGAGGTGGGGTCCACCGGGTCGCACCTGATCGCGGCGCTCGCCCGGGCCGACTGCCTGATCGACCTGCCCGCCGACACCACCTCCGTCGCCGACGGCGAGCAGGTCGCGGTCTGGCTGCTCGACGCCCCGTGACCCGGCGGCCGGCGGTCACCGCCCGGCGCGCCGGGCGGTGACACGCGGAGCCGGGCGGGCCGGAAAGGCGTCCGGGTGTCGCGAGCAGGATCGCGCTCTGCGACGGGCCCACCACTCGCGCGGACGTGCGGCTGCGCCGAAAGTGTGAGCTGTTTCATAGGCAGTCGGGGCAACGATCTCACCGCGCGCGACGTCCTAGGGGGTGTCCGTTCGGCCGAAAGAGGTAGATCACGGCGGACATCCGTCGTGATCTGGACTGCCGGTCGTCGGAGAGGAATACTTTCTGGTGTGAAGGGGTAGACCCTTTACAGCACAAGACCCACCGCCCGTCGCTGGGGAGCGGACGAGCGGTTCCAAGGCCGGGGTCGTCGTCTCGGGGGACGACGGCCCCGGCCCTTTTAATGCCCCCGACCGGCCCGCGGGGTCGCGCACCGCGTGCGGACGGCGCCGGGTACGAACCGACGATCGTGCCACCGGTTCCGTCCCGGTACGGGGACCCCCGGATCCTCGGCGTGTCCCGGTCGTCCCGCCGGACAGCCGTCCGCGGCGCCCGCGTAGCGTTGGTGATCCCCCACCGGAGCATCAGGAGCCGACGACCCACCATGGCCGAAGGAACCGGGACCTCCCCGACCCACATCGCCCGACTGGTCCGGGACGCGATCCCCCCGATGCACCCGGGCGGGCGTCCGATCGTCGCCGGTGTGGCGCTCGCCGCGGCGGGGGTGCGCGCCCTCACCGGCCGCGGCACCCTGCCGGGCCTGCTCGCCACCGCGGCCACCGCGCTGTTCTTCCGCGACCCCGTCCGGACCCCGCCGCTGCGCACCGACGCGGTGCTGGCCCCCGCCGACGGCGCGGTCGCCACCGTGACCGAGACGGTCCCGCCCGCCGAGCTCGACCTGCCGCGCGTCCCGCACACCCGCGTCTCGATCTTCCTGACCGTGCTGGACGTGCACGTCCAGTGGGTCCCGGTGCACGGCCGGGTCGCGCGGGTCCGGTACTCGCCCGGCACGTTCCTGTCCGCGGACCTGGACAAGGCGAGCGAGGACAACGAGCGCAACGCGATCACCGTGGTCCGCGCCGACGGCGTCGGGGTCGGGGTCGTGCAGATCGCCGGCCTGCTGGCCCGCCGGATCGTCTGCGCCCTGCGCGACGGCGACGAGGTCGCCGCGGGCGAGCGGTTCGGCCTCATCCGGTTCGGCTCGCGCGTGGACACCTACCTCCCGCCCGGGACGACCGCGCTGGTCCGCCCCGGCCAGCGGACCGTGGGCGGGGAGACCGTGCTCGGCCTGGTGGCCGGGCCGGCGGAGCGCTGAGGTCGTGGGGATGTCCCGCCCCGCCGGCGGTTATCCCGCCGGCGTGCGGCTGCTGCCGAACGCGGTCACCGTCCTCAACCTCTGTGCGGGCCTGACCGCGGTCTACTTCGCGCTCCAGTCGCGCTTCGACTTCGCGATCATCGCCGTCCTGGCGGCCGCGCTCTGCGACGCCCTCGACGGCGGCCTGGCCCGGCTGCTCGACGCCTCCAGCCGGATCGGCGCCGAGCTCGACTCGCTGGCCGACCTGGTGTCCTTCGGCGTCGCCCCCGCCCTGGTCATCTACATCTGGGCGTTCGAGGGCACCCGGGCCGGCTGGATGGTGGCCCTGGTGTTCGCGGTGTGCATGGCGCTGCGCCTGGCACGCTTCAACACCCTGATCGACGACGACAGCGCCCCGCCGTTCGCCCGCGAGTTCTTCGTCGGCGTCCCGGCACCCGCGGCCGCGCTGACCGCGGGCATCCCGATCTACCTGTGGCTGCACTTCGGCCAGGGCTGGTGGTCGGAGCGGCCGCTGGTCGCGGTGTGGGCGCTGGTCACGGCCGGGCTCATGGTCAGCCGCATCCCGACGCTGTCGCTCAAGACGGTCCGGGTCTCCCCGCGCACCACCCGCTGGCTGCTCGTCGGGGTGGCCGCGGTCGTCGCGATCCTGATCACGATCCCGTTCCTCGGGATCGCCGTCGCCGGGCTCGCCTACCTGCTGCTCCTGCCCTGGACGGCCTACCGCTACCGCTGGCTGTCGCGCCACCCCGAGGCGTGGGACGTGCCGACCCGTCAGCGTCGCGCCGTCGCCCGCGCGGCCCGGTCCGCCCGTCGGCTCGGTCTGCGGCCGCCGCTGCGCCGCCGGGTCGCCGGCCGTGCCGGTGCGGTGGCCCGCGGTGTCCGGCGCCGGCTCGACCCGGAGGGCGAGGCCCGCCGGGACGGCATGCGCGACACCGGTGCCGTCCGCGACCCGCGCGGTCCGGGCGTCGCCGCCGCGCCCCGCGGTTCCGGCCGCCGCCTCGGCCTGCGCCGTCGCTGACCCGATCCCCCGGAGGACCGCCCGTGCTGGAGCTCGTCGCCCGACTGGCCCCCGCGGCCGCCGACGCCCGCCGCGGCGTCGTCCGGCTGCACCCCGAGGTGCTCGCCGCGCTCGGCCTGCGCTCCTGGGACGCGGTGACCCTCACCGGGGCCCGGGTCACCGCGGCGCTCGCCGTCGCCGGTGAGCCGGGCGACCCGCACGGTCAGGCCCGCTTCGACGACGTCACCCTGTCCAACGCCGGGCTGACCGACGGCGCGACCGTCGTCGTCGCGCCGGCGCCGGTCACCGCGGCCCGCGAGGTGCGCCTGGTCGGGTCCGCGCTGACCACCGCGACGGTCGCCCCGGCGACGCTGCGGCTCGCCCTGATGGGCAAGGTCCTGGTCCGCGGCGACGCCGTGTCCCTGCTCCCGCAGGACATCGCCCCGGCGGCCGGGGCCGACGTCCGCTCGGTGCGCCGTGCGCTGGCCGCGGCCGTCGGCGGGACGTGGACCTCGGAGCTGCTGACCGTGGCGGTCGCCGACCCGGCGGGGCCGGTCGTGGTGACGCCGTCGACGGTCGTGGGCTGGCAGGGCGGCCGCGACACCGGCGACCCCGCACCGGCCGCGGCCGGCGCGCTCCGCATCCCCGCTTCCGGCGTCCCCGGGAACGGCGGCCCGGCCCTCGCGGGACCGGCGGCGCCCGGGCCCGGTGTCCCCGGCCCGGGCGGGGCCGCCGCCCCCTCCGTCGTGGGAGCCACGGGAGCCGCGGCCGGAGCCGACGCGCCCGCCGGACCCGCCGAGCCCGTGTTGCCGCTGGAGGACCTCGCCGCGAACGAGGCCGTCGCCCGCCGCCTGCTGGACTGGTTCGAGCTCATGTTCCGGCGCCCGGAGCTGCTGACCCGGCTCGGCGGCGACGCCCGGCTCGGCGTGCTCGTCTCCGGGCCGGAGGGCGCGGGCAAGGCGACCCTGGTGCGCAGCGCGGCCGCGGCGGCGGGCGCCCGGTGCGTCGAGCTCGTGGCCCCGGCCGTCGCCGCCGTCGAGCCGGCCGCCGCGGCCGAGCGGGTCCGGGCGGCGATCGCGCAGGCCCGCACCGGCGGGACCGGCACCGGCGCACCCGCGGTGCTGCTCGTGCACGACGCGCACGCCCTGCTCCCGGCCACCGACCCGCCGCCGCTGGCCACCCTGGTGCTCGACGAGCTGCGCGCGGCGACCGCGCCGGGCGGGCCCGCGCTCGTCGTCACCAGTGCCGAGCCGGAGGCGCTGGACCCGCGGCTGCGGGCGCCCGACCTGGTCGACCGCGAGCTGTCGGTAGGCCTGCCGGACGCCGCGACCCGGCGCGCGCTCCTGGAGCGGCTGCTGGCCGACGTGCCCCGCGCCGGCGACGTCGACCTGGGCGCGGTCGCCGCCCGCACGCCCGGCTTCGTCGTCGCCGACCTCGCGGCGGTCCGCCGGGAGGCCGCGGTGAGCGCGGCGCTGCGCGGCACGGGCTCCGAACCCACCGAGCAGGTCCGCCAGTCCGACCTGCTCGACGCCGTCGGCTCGGTCCGCCCGATCTCGCTGTCCGGTGGCGGCACGCTGGGCAGCGGCGGCCTCACCCTCGACGACGTCGGTGACATGACCGAGGTCAAGGCGGCCCTCACCGAGGCCGTGCTGTGGCCGCTGCGCCACCCGGACTCGTTCGCCCGGCTCGGGGTCGACGCCCCGCGCGGGGTGCTGCTCTACGGCCCGCCGGGTGGTGGCAAGACGTTCCTGCTGCGTGCGCTCGCCGGCTCCGGTGACCTCAACGTGTTCGCGGTGAAGGGCGCCGAGCTGCTCGACAAGTACGTCGGCGAGTCCGAGCGCGCGGTCCGCGAGCTGTTCCGCCGGGCGGCCGAGGCCGCCCCCGCACTGATCTTCCTCGACGAGGTCGACGCGCTCGCCCCGCGCCGCGGCGGCTCCACCGACGCCGGGGTGGCCGACCGCGTCGTCGCCGCGCTGCTGACCGAGCTGGACGGCGCGACACCGCTGCGCGAGGTCGTGGTGGTCGGGGCGACGAACCGGCCCGAGCTGATCGACCCGGCGATGCTGCGGCCTGGTCGGCTGGAGCGGCTGGTGTTCGTCCCGCCGCCGGACGCCGACGCGCGGGCGGACATCCTGCGCGCGGCGGGCCGCGACGTGCCGCTGGCCGACGACGTGGACCTCGACGCGCTCGCGTCCGAACTGGACGGCTACTCGGCCGCGGACTGCGCGGCGCTGCTGCGCGAGTCCGCGCTGACCGCGATGCGCGAGTCCCTCGACGCGGGGGAGGTGACCGCCGCGCACCTGGCGACGGCGCGCCGCACGGTGCGGGCGTCGCTGGACCCGGCGCAGGTCGCCGAGCTGGAGGCCTACGCCCGCCGCCGCAGCGACGGCTGAGCCGTCGCAGGGGCGCGGCACCGGAACAGCGGCACCGGGACAGCAGAACGGCCCGGACGGGATCGTCCGGGGCCGCTGCGGTCGTCGGGGTCAGGCGGCGGAGAAGTCCCGCGTCACGATGACGATGACGCCGGGCGTCGCGTCCTGGATGCCGTCGAAGCGGGGCTCGGAACGGATGCCGAACTTCTTCGCGATCTCCTCGGCCGCGGCCTTCTCGCCGGTGCCCTGCCGGTAGTAGACGGTCGTGGTCGGGATGACGCCCTGGGAGTAGTTCTGCACCTGGGACACGGTCCAGCCGTTGGTGCGGAACTCCCCGGCCGCCTTCTCGGCGAGACCGCGGATGGTCGAGTTGTTGTAGATCCGCACGACCGGGCGGGCCGCGACGGCGGACCCCTCACCGGCGGCGGAGCCGGAGCCGCCCTGGCCCGCGGAGCCGGAGCCCGCGGCGGGCGGCGCGGCGACGGCCGGGCCCGCGCCGTCGTACCCGGGGGAGCCCGGCGTGCCGGGCGCTCCGGGGGTGAACGGTGAGGTCTCCCCGGGGGTGCCCGGGGCGGGGGTGCCGCCGGTGCCGGGCGCGGCGCCGTCGCCGGTGCCGTCCCCCGGAGCGGGGGCCGGGGCCGGGGCGGGCTCGGCCGACGCCGACGGGGGCGCGGCCTGGTTGCCGCCGTCCTCACCGCCGCCGGTGAGGCCGATCAGGCCGACGACAGCGGCGACCACACCGACGCCGATCAGCGCGATACCGGCGATCTTCAGCGGTGACTGCCCGCCGGACGCGGGTGCGGTCATCGTGACCTCCTGGCTGTCAGGGCTCGAGGCCGAGGCGACGGGCGGCGCGGGTGCGCTGCCTGCTGGAACGCAGCCGGCGCAGACGCTTGACCAGCAGCGGGTCCACCGCCAGCGCCTCGGGCTTGTCGACCAGGGCGTTCAGCACCTGGTAGTAGCGGGTGGCCGACATGTCGAACAGCTCGCGGATCGCCTGTTCCTTGGCACCCGCGTACTTCCACCACTGGGCCTCGAACGCGAGGATCTCGCGTTCGCGACGGTCGAGCTCGCGGGGGGACGCGGCAGCGGTGCGCCGGTGCGCTCCGCGGCGTTCCGGCAGGGACCCGGCGGACTCCATCACGCTCCTCGAGCGGACGACGATCTCGTGCTGCGGCGGCCCCGCCCGGGCGCCGCGACGACGAACGACACGTCTGTCATTCGCGGTGCGGATTCAACCACAGGGGACCGACGGTCCCGGGCTGCGACGCGCCTGGAGGGCGGGTTGGACGACACCGAAACCGCCCGGCCGGGTCACGTCCGGCGGCGACCGTAGGCTGCTCCGGTGACGGTTCTGCGCATCCGCATGGTCGGCGACCCCGTGCTCCACACCCCCACCCGCCCCGTCGGCACGGTCGACGACACGGTCCGGACGCTGGTCGAGGACATGTTCGAGACGATGGCCGCGGCGAACGGCGTGGGGCTCGCGGCCAACCAGGTGGGAGTGGACCTGCGGCTGTTCGTCTTCGACTGCCCCGACGAGGAGACGCGCACGATGCGGCGCGGTGTCGTGGTCGACCCGGTGCTGGAGACCGACGGGATCCCGGAGGTCATGCCCGACGCGGACGACGACCAGGAGGGCTGCCTGTCGGTGCCCGGCGAGAACTTCGCGACCGGCCGGGCGGAGTGGGCCCGGGTCACCGGCACCGACCTCGACGGCGAGCCGGTCTCCTACGAGGGGCGCGGCTTCTTCGCCCGGTGCCTGCAGCACGAGACCGACCACCTCGACGGCCACCTGTACCTGGACCGGCTGATGGGCCGCCACCAGCGCGCGGCGAAGAAGATGCTCAAGCGCAACGGCTGGGGCTCGCCGTCGGACTCGTGGGACCCGTCGGCCGTCGAGGCCGAGGACGTCCCCCGGGGATGACCCCGGGTCCGACCCCGGGAGTCATACCCCGGTACTAGGGGTCGACCTGCGAGACCGGCCCCGCGGCCGATGTGGCGGGGTGCCCCCGGCGGGCACCGTGGTCCCCATGCTGCTCTCGATCCTCGCCGTCGCCCCCGTCCTCGCGGTGCTGCTGGTCATGGCCGCGCAGCCGCTGTTCGAGCTGTGGGACGCCCGCGCCTCCGACCACGACCGCGCCCGCTCCGCCGGTGCCGTGCTCGACTCCGACGCCCCCGCGCTGCCGGTCGTGCCGGCCGCCTACCCGGAGGCGCTCGGCGACGTCGCCGCACCGCTGCGGATCCCCGCGCCGCGCGGCCCGCTCGCCCCGGTCGGCCGGAGCGCGGCCCGGGCCTGAGGGCCCGGCCCTACTCGACCAGCCGGTTCTCCCAGGCCCACGCCGCGATCTCCACCCGGTTGCGGGCGTCCAGCTTGGACCCGATGTTCGCGATGTGGGTCTTCACCGTGGACAGCGACACGAACAGGTCCCCGGCGATCTCGGAGTTCGTCCGGCCCCGGGCCACCGCCTTCACCACCTCCAGCTCGCGCGGCGACAGCGTGGCGTGGACCTCGGCGCGGGCCGGCTCCGGCTCGGTCAGCCGCTCCAGCAGCCGCACGGTGACCGACGGCGACACCAGCGCGTCGCCCGCCGCGGCGGCCCGGACCGCCTCGACGAGCAGCCGCGGGCCCGCCGTCTTCAGCAGGAACCCGCAGGCCCCCGAGCGCAGCGCGCCGTAGACGTACTCGTCGAGGTCGAAGGTCGTCACCACCACGATCCGCGGGGGGAACGGGTCCGCGCTCAGCGCGCGGGTCGCGGCGATCCCGTCCATCCCCGGCATCCGGACGTCCATGAGCACGACGTCCGGGCGCAGCTCGCGGGCCATGGCGACGGCGTCGGTGCCGGTCGCGGCCTCGCCGACGACCTCGATGCCGTCCTCGGCGGACAGGATCAGCCCGAAGCCGGTGCGCACCATCTCCTGGTCGTCGGCGAGCAGGACGCGGATCGCGATCACCGACCCGCCCCGGCGGGCACCTCGGCGACGACGATCCACCGGCCGGGCCCGTCCGGCCCGGCGTGCAGCGAGCCGTCGAGGGCCTCCACCCGCTCACGCATCCCGGCCAGCCCGAACCCGCCCGGGTCGCGCAGCGGGTTCTCGGTCCCGGTCCCGTCGTTGTGCACCACGGTCACCAGTCTCCCGGCCTGCAGGTGCACGCCGACCGACACCGTCGTCGCGCCGGGGGCGTGCCGGTGCACGTTGGTCAGGGCCTCGCGCACCACCCGGAACGCGGTGGCCGCGACCGCGGGCCCGAGCACGGCGGTCCGCACCTCGGGGGCGATCTCCAGCCGGGTGCGGGTCCGCTCGGGGTCGAACCGCGCGACCACGTCCTCGACGTCGGCGATGTCGTGACCCGGGGCGCGGTCGGCGCCGCCGTCGGCACCGGCGCGCAGCACCCCGACCATGCGGCGCATCCCGTCGAGGGCCTCGGCGCCGGCCCGCTCGATGGACTCCAGCGCCCGGCCGGCCTCCTCCGGGCGGCTCCCCGCGACGACGACCCCGGCCTGCGCGGCCACCACGATCGCGGTCACGTGGTGGGCGACGGTGTCGTGCAGCTCGCGGGCCAGCTCCAGGCGCTCGTCGTTGCGGGCCTGGGCGAGCCGGGCCGAGCGGCGCTGGGTCAGCTCGCGCGCCGCGGTCGCGACGACCATCGTCCCGGCCCAGCCGACGACGGTCAGGCTGGCGAACACCTCACTGTCGTTCCCCGGGACCCGCAGCAGCGGCATGCCCACGATCACCAGCAGCGACACCGCCGCCGCGCCGAGGACGACCCGGACCGGAGCGGTCCGCACCGTCGCCACCGTGACCACGGCCAGCGCGAACAGCTCGGTCAGCGACACGAACGGGATCCCGCCGAGGAACACCGCGGCGGCCGAGCCGCCCGCGGACAGCGCGACCGCCACCACCGGGACGCCGAGCGGCCCGGCGTCGACCCGGTGCCGGGTGAGCACGACGCCCGCCACGAGCAGGCCGTAGACCGCGCCGCTCTGCGCCCACGTCGTCCCGTAGCCGAGGCCGAGCGCGACGTCGCACCCGGCCCAGAACAGGTAGGCGAGCAGCTCCAGCCCGACCAGGACGGGGCGGCCACGGCGGGTTGCGGTGCGCATGGATCACACCGTAGGACGCGTCCGGGCCCGTCGACCTCGGTCGGAAGTACGACGACCCGGTCGGGCAACGCCCTACCACGGGCCGATGCCCCGGACCCCCGTCGAGCGGCAGCCTCGTCGTCATGATCGAGGGGTTGAGGAATCCGGCCGACGTGCCGTCGCAGGTCGCCGCGGCGACGGTGAACCTGGTGCGCACCTACGGGCGGGGGCGCGCCACGGTCCGCGCGCTCGACGGCGTCACCCTGTGGCTGCCCGCGGGGCGGTTCACCGCGGTGATGGGCCCAAGCGGGTCGGGCAAGTCGACACTGCTGCACTGCCTGGCCGGGCTGGACCGGCCGACGTCCGGGCAGGTGCTACTGGGCGGGACCGACCTCGGGAGCCTCGACGACACCGCGCTGACCCGGGTCCGGCGCGACCGGATGGGCTTCGTCTTCCAGGACGGCAACCTGCTGCCGCACCTCACCGCGGGCGAGAACATCGACCTGGCGGCCTCCCTGGCCGGGCGCAGGCCGAACCACGCCTGGCGGGCCGAGCTCGTCGAACGGCTCGGCATCGCCGACCGGCTCACCCACCTGCCCTCGGAGCTGTCCGGCGGGCAGCGTCAGCGCGTCGCGGTGGCCAGGGCGCTGCTCGGGCGCCCGGAGATCGTCGTCGCCGACGAGCCGACCGGTGCGCTCGACACGCGTTCCGGGCGCGAGCTGCTGGGCCTGCTGCGAGCCTGCGTCGACGACTACGGCCAGACCGTCGTCATGGTCACCCACGACCCGATCGCCGCCTCCGCGTCGGACCAGGTCCTGCTGCTGCGCGACGGCCGTGCCGCGGGCCGGCTGGACCGGCCCACCCCGGACCGGGTGCTGTCCGCGATGGGCGCGCTGACCGGCGCCGACGACCCCGCCCTGTCCGACGTCACGGCCACCGGGCCGGTGACCCGGTGAACCCCGCCACCCGCGCCGCGGTCGCCGGTGCCCGGCGCAGTCCGCGCCGGCTGCTGCTGACCGGGCTGGCCGTGCTGGTGGCGACGGTGTTCGCCGCCGGTGCGGTGCTGCTGACCGCGAGCCTGCGCGCCGACCTCGTCGGGAGCACGTCCTCGGTGCCCGCGGGCGCGACCTTCGCCGTGGAGACCGACACCTCCGCCGGGGCCGCCACCACGGAGCTGCAGGATCGGCTGCGCGCGGTGCCCGGGGTGACCGCGGTGTCGACCGCCCGGTCGGGGACGGCCGCCGTCGTCGCGGGTGGCGCGAGCGGCAGCTGGCTGCTGAGCACCGACCCGATGACCGGGCCGCTGCAGGGACTGGAGCCGGTGACGGCCGGTCGCCTGCCGTCCGGGCCGGGGGAGGCGCTGATCGGGGCGGGCACCGCGGAGCGCACCGGGCTCGCCCCCGGCGCCACCGTCGGCCTCGGCGACCGCACGCTGACCGTCACCGGTGTGGTGCCGGTCCGGTCCGAGTACGGCGACGTGCTCGTCGTGCGCGACGACGACCCGGCCGCCGCCGGTCTGTCCGGCTACCGGACCGCCGTCGCGGGGGACCCGGACCCGGCCGCGCTCGCCGCCGTCCCGGGCGTCACCGGGGTCCGGACCGCCGACGACCAGCGCACCGAGGACCTGGCGTCGGCGTCGGCGTCGGCGGACGCGCTGCTCGCCGGGCTGTCGGTGTTCGTCGGGCTGGCGCTGGTCGCCGCGGCCGTGGTGGTCGCCTCGACGTTCCGGATCGTGCTGGCCCGCCGCACCCGTGAGCTGGCGCTGCTGCGCTGCGTCGGCGCGGGCCGCGGGCAGGTGACGCGGTCGGTGCTGGTCGAGGCGGCGCTCACCGGGCTGGTCGCGGGGGTCGCCGGGGCGCTCGTGGCCGTCGCGGGCGGGTGGGCCGCCCTGGCGGCGGCGGGCGCGGCCGGGGTGGACGTACCGGCGCTCGTGGTGCCGTGGGGTCGGCTCGCGGGATGCGTGCTGCTGGCGGTCGTCGTGACGGTGCTGGCCGCGCTGGCCCCGGCGCTCGCCGCCGGCCGGACCCCGCCGGTGGTGGCGCTCGGCGCGGCGGACGCGAGCGGTGCCCGCGCACCGCGGGCCCGGGTGCGGCTGCCGCTCGCCGCGGTCGCGCTCGTCCTAGCCGTGGTCCTCGCCGTCGCCGGGGTGGGGATGGGCAGCCCGCTGGCGGGGACGGCGCTGGCCGCGCTGTCCGGGATGCTGGTGTTCGCGGCGCTCGTGGTGACCGGACCGTTCGTAGTGTCCGGGGCGGCGGCGCTGGTGGCGCCGGTCGTCGCACGCTGGGCGCCGGGGCGGATCGCGGTGGGCAACGCGCGGCGGATGTCGCGGCGCACCGCGGCGATGACGACGGTCCTGTCGCTGGGTGTGGGCCTGACCGCGGCGCTGCTGGTGGCCGTGGCCGGCGCCTCGGCCGACGCGACGGCGTCGATCGAGCGGAACTACCCGGCCGACATCGTCGTGTTCGCCGGCGACGACGGCCAGGCCGCGACGCTCGCGACCCGGCTCGACGCCGCACCCGAGCTGACCGCGCGGCCGTCCGACGGCATGTTGCTCGTCGACCCGGCGCCGGGGGCCGACCCGGTCGCGGTGCGCACCGCGGTGGTGCGGGCCGCGGGCGAGGCACCCGTCACCTTCACCGCGGAGCTGCGCGAGCAGACCGAGGTCGCGGTCGGCGCCGTCCGCTGGGTCGGGCTGGGGCTGGTGGGGATCACGCTGCTCGTCGCCGTCGTGGGGGTCGGGGTGACCCTCGCACTGTCGGTCAGCGAGCGGACCCGGGAGATCGCGCTGCTGCGCACGCTCGGCCTGTCCCGGGCCGCGGCTCGGCGGGCGGTGGCGTTCGAGGCGGCACTCGCCGGTGCGGTCGCGGCGGTGCTCGGCGTGGTGCTGGGGGGTGTGTACGGCCTGCTGGCGCTGAGGGCGACCGGCATCGGGGCGCTCACGGCGCTGCCGCTGGGCCAGCTCGCCGGGCTGGCCGCGGTGGTGGTCGGTGTCGCGGTGGTCGCCTCGGTGGGGCCGATGCGCCGCGCCGGACGGGTCGAGCCCGCGCACGGCGTCGCCGCCGCCTGAGGGCCGCCCGCGTGCCCGGTTCGGACCGGGCCCGCGGGCGCCGGGCTCAGCTCGCGGGCTCCAGCACGAACACCGGGATGACCCGGGAGGTCTTCTGCTGGTACTCGGCGTAGGGCGGGTAGGCCTCGACGGAGCGGTCCCACCACTCCTGGCGCTCGTCGCCGGTGACCTCGCGGGCGACGAAGGTGCCGGTCTGCGTGCCGTCCTGCACCTGGACCTGCGGGTTCGCGACCACGTTGTGGTACCAGGCCGGGTGCTCCGGGGTGCCGCCCTTTGACGCGATCATCGCGTAGGAGCCGCCGTGCTCGACGCGCATCACCGGCACGTAGCGCTGCTTGCCGGACTTCGCGCCGGTCGTCGTGACCAGGATGATCGGACGGTCCATGACCGTGACGCCCTCGGTGGTGCCGTTCTCGAGGATCTTCTCGGTCTGCTCGCGGACCCAGTCGGTCGGGGAGAGCTCAGCGTTCTGCGTCATAACGGTGGGGAACCCGATACCACCGGTGATCATTCCTCGCAGCCGGGTGAGGGGCTGGTGCGCGTCGCCGGACGGTGCCTACGGTGCGGGTGCACGACCAACTGAACACGCGGGAGCTCCGTCGCGCGGGGCTGAGAGGGCGACTCGCCGGTCGCCGACCGCAGAACCGGCCGGGTAATGCCGGCCAGGGAGGACCGTCATGACAACGGCACCAGTGCGTCCGCAGCAGGTCACCACCGGCCCGATCCAGGGGTCGGCCAAGGCCTGGATCGAAGGACCCGACGGCATCACCGTCCCGGTCCGGCGGATCGCCCTCTCCAACGGTGAGCACCACGACGTCTACGACACCTCCGGCCCGTACACCGACTCCCACGCGACCGTCGACCTGCACACCGGGCTGCCCCGGCTGCGGGAGCCGTGGGTCGGGTCACGGGAGCCGGGGACCCAGATGTCCTGGGCGCGGGCCGGGACCGTCACCCCCGAGATGGCCTACATCGCCGTCCGTGAGCGGTGCGACGCGGAGCTCGTCCGCTCCGAGGTCGCCCGCGGCCGGGCCGTGATCCCGGCCAACGTGAACCACCCCGAGTGCGAGCCGATGATCATCGGCAAGCGGTTCCTCACCAAGGTCAACGCCAACATCGGCAACTCCGCGGTGACCTCCTCGATCGCCGAGGAGGTCGAGAAGATGGTGTGGGCGACGCGGTGGGGCGCCGACACGGTCATGGACCTGTCCACCGGGCGCGACATCCACGAGACCCGCGAGTGGATCCTGCGCAACTCGCCGGTCCCGATCGGCACCGTGCCGATCTACCAGGCGCTGGAGAAGGTGGACGGCGACCCGTCCCGGCTGAGCTGGGAGGTCTACCGCGACACCGTGCTCGAGCAGTGCGAGCAGGGCGTCGACTACATGACCGTGCACGCCGGGGTGCTGCTGCGCCACGTGCCGCTCACCGCGAAGCGGGTCACCGGGATCGTCTCCCGCGGCGGGTCGATCATGGCCGCGTGGTGCCTGGCCCACCACGCCGAGTCGTTCCTGTACACCCACTTCGACGAGCTCTGCGCGATCCTGCGCCGCTACGACGTCACCTTCTCCCTCGGCGACGGGCTGCGGCCCGGCTCCATCGCCGACGCGAACGACGAGGCGCAGCTGGCCGAGCTCGCCACGCTCGGCGAGCTGACCCGCATCGCCCGCGGCCACGACGTCCAGGTGATGATCGAGGGCCCCGGCCACGTCCCGATGGACAAGATCGTCGAGAACGTGCGGCTGGAGGAGGAGTGGTGCGACGAGGCGCCGTTCTACACCCTCGGTCCGCTGGCCACCGACATCGCGCCCGGCTACGACCACATCACCTCCGCGATCGGCGCGGCGCGGATCGCCGAGGCCGGCACCGCGATGCTCTGCTACGTCACGCCGAAGGAGCACCTGGGCCTGCCGAACCGCGACGACGTCAAGGTCGGCGTGATCAGCTACAAGATCGCCGCGCACGCCGCGGACCTGGCCAAGGGGCACCCGCACGCCCAGGCCCGCGACGACGCGCTCTCGCAGGCCCGGTTCGAGTTCCGCTGGCGTGACCAGTTCGCGCTGTCGCTCGACCCGGACACCGCGACCGCCTACCACGACGAGACCCTGCCGGCCGAGCCCGCGAAGACCGCGCACTTCTGCTCCATGTGCGGGCCGAGGTTCTGCTCGATGAAGATCACCCAGGACGTCCGGGACTACGCCGAGGCGCACGGGCTGACCAGCGTCGAGGCGATCGAGGCCGGGATGGCGGAGAAGTCCGGGGAGTTCCGTGACGAGGGCGGCCGGGTGTACCTGCCGATCGCGGCGACGGAGTAGCGGCACGACGCCGGGTGCCGCGGGTGGCGTCGCCCGCGGCACCCGGCCCGCCGGTGACGTGGCCGGCGCCGCGCCGGCACGGGCTACCGTCTCCGGCGACACGCACGACGCGGGAGCTCGCGGAGCGAGCGGGCTGAGAGGGCGGCTGGGTCCCACCGGGACCGGCGCCGCCGACCGCGGACCGGCCGGGTAATGCCGGCCAGGGAGGACACGTCCATGGAACCCACCGTCGGCACCACACCCCCGCGGGTCATGACGATCGCCGGCACCGACTCCGGCGGCGGCGCGGGCATCGCCGCGGACCTGCGCACCTTCGCCGCCTGCGGGGTGCACGGCTGCCTCGCCGTCTGCGCGGTGACCGTGCAGAACTCGGTGGGCGTCACCGGCGTCCACACGGTCCCGGTCGACACGATCGCCGGCCAGATCGCCACGGTCGCCTCCGACATCGGGCTGCAGGCCGCGAAGACCGGGATGCTCGCGAACGCCGAGATCATCGAGACCGTCGCGCGGGCCTGCGACGAGAACGGCATCGGCGCGGGTCTGGCGACGCCGTTCGTCGTCGACCCGGTGGCGGCCTCGATGCACGGGGACCCGCTGCTGGCCGCCGAGGCGCTCGACGCCTACCGGCACACCCTGTTCCCGCGGGCCACGCTGGTCACCCCGAACCTCGACGAGATCCGGCTGCTCGTCGAGCACGACGTCCACGACCGCGCGGGCCAGTACGCCGCGGCGAAGGCGCTGCACGCGCTCGGCCCGCGCGCGGTCCTGGTGAAGGGCGGCCACCTCGCCGAGGACACCGACGGCTGCCTGGACCTGCTCTACGACGGCGAGACCGCCGTCGAGCTGCCCGGCCCGCGCTTCGACACCGGCCACACCCACGGCGGCGGGGACTCCCTGGCCGCCGCGATCGCGTCCGGGCTCGCCCGCGGGCTCGACCTGGAGTCGGCGGTCCGGTTCGGGAAGCGCTACATCGTCGAGGCGGTCCGCCACGCCTACCCGCTGGGCGCCGGGCACGGCCCGGTCTCGGCACTGTGGGCCGTACGGCCGTGGTGGGACGAACGCGACTGACCCTCGCCCGCGGGATGGATGCGATCTCAACAACCCCGAGGACGGGGGCGGTCGGGCCGCAGCGTGCCGCAGATGCGGTCCCGGACCCGCGCGTCGCTCCGCGAAGGGTGCCCTGACCTGCGGATCGGGCGCTGTGGTCTGCATCGCACAGGCCGGTGGAGATGTATACGCTCGCGTCCGATGAGCATCTTGGGCACCCGCGTCGTCCGCACCGAGGATCCGGTCTTCCTCACGCGCGGCGCGACCTACACCGACGACCTGACCGAGGAGCGGCTGACCGGGGCGTTGCACCTGACGCTCGTCCGCTCCCCGCTCGCCCACGCGACGATCACGTCGATCGACACCTCGGCGGCGCTCGCGTCGCCCGGCGTCGTCGCCGTCGTCACCGGGGCCGACCTCGACATCGCACCGGCACTGCTGTTCCCGGGCGCGAACAAGGCCATGACCCGCCCGTTCCTGGCGACCGACCGCGTGCGGTTCGTCGGCGAGCCGGTGGCCGCGGTCCTCACCGAGGAGTTCTACCAGGGTGAGGACGCGGCCGAGCTGGTCGACGTCGAGTACGAGCCCCTGGACGTGGTGATCGACCCGCTGGCCGCCGCCCGCGACGAGACGCTGCTGTTCCCCGAGGCCGGGACCAACACCGCGGCCGCCTACGGGCACGACGAGGAGCAGGACGCCTCGTTCTTCGACGGCTGCGAGGTCGTCGTCACCCGGGACCTGGTGAACCAGCGCCTGGCCGCGGCCCCGCTGGAGACGCGTGCCGCGAGCGCCTTCTGGGAGGGCGACCACCTCACCGTCTACATGTCCAACCAGAACGCCCAGGGCGGCCGCGACGAGATCGCCGGCTGGCTGGGCCTGGACAAGGACAAGGTGCGGGTCGTCCTGCCCGACGTCGGCGGCGGCTTCGGCGCGAAGATCGGCTCGGACCCCGAGTTCGGGCTCGTCGCCTGGCTCGCGCGCCGGCAGGGCCGTCCGGTCCGCTGGAACGAGTCCCGCTCCGAGAACATGACCGGCATGGTGCAGGGCCGCGCCCAGCGTCAGACCGTCACGATCGGCGGCACCCGCGAGGGCCGGGTCACCCACTACCGGATCGACGTCGTGCAGGACCTGGGCGCCTACCCGCGCCTGGGCACCTTCCTGCCGATGTTCACCCGCATGATGGCGCCCGGCACCTACGACATCGCGAACGTCGACTCCCGGGCGCGCACCGTCGTCACCAACACGACCTCGATCGCCGCCTACCGCGGCGCCGGGCGTCCGGAGGCGACCGCCGCGATCGAGCGGGCGATGGACCTGTTCGCCGCCGAGATCGGCAAGGACCCGGCCGAGGTCCGCAGGATGAACGTCGTCTCGCCGGACAAGTTCCCGTTCCAGACCAAGGGCGGCGTCGAGTACGACTCCGGCGAGTACGCCAAGGCCATCGACCTGGCCCTGGAGAAGTCCGACTACGCCGGGCTGCGCGCCGAGCAGAAGGCCCGCCGCGAGCGCGGCGACGCCCGTCAGCTCGGCATCGGCGTCTCCTCCTACGTCGAGATCACCGGCGGCGGCGCGTACGCCGAGGACGCCTCGGTGGAGGTCCACCCGGACGGCTCGGTGACCGTGCTGACCGGCACCTCCCCGCACGGGCAGGGCCACGCGACGGCGTGGGCGATGCTCGCGTCCGACCAGCTGGGCGTCCCGATCGAGAAGATCACCGTCAAGCACGGCGACACCGACCTCGTCCCGCGCGGCGGCGGCACCATGGGGTCGCGGTCGCTGCAGACCGGCGGCGTCGCGGTGCACCAGGCCTCGGCCGAGCTGATCGACCTGGCCAAGCAGCGCGCGGCCGACCTGCTCGAGGCGAGCGTCGAGGACCTGGAGCTCGACCCGGCGAACGCCGCGATCACCGTCAAGGGCGTCCCCGGCGCGAAGTCGGTGACCCTGGCGGAGCTGGCGGCCGCCGAGCAGCTCAAGGTCGACACCACCTGGGACGGCAAGAAGCCGACCTTCCCGTTCGGCTCGCACGTCTGCGTCGTCGAGGTCGACACCGACTCCGGCAAGGTGACGGTCGAGAAGATCGTCGCCGTCGACGACGCGGGTCCCATCCTCAACCCGCTGCTCTGCGACGGGCAGCGGCACGGCGGGATCGCCCAGGGCATCGCGCAGGCGCTGCTCGAGGAGGTCATCTACGACGAGGAGGGCCAGCCCCTCACCGGCACCTTCGCCGACTACGGCATCCCGTCGGCGGCGGAGCTGCCCAGCTTCGACCTGGTCGAGATGACGACCCCGACGCCGGTCAACCCGATGGGCTACAAGGGCATCGGCGAGGCCGGGACGATCGGCTCCACCCCCGCCACCCAGAGCGCGGTCATCGACGCCCTGTCCCACCTCGGCGTCACGCACATCGACATGCCCCTGACCCCGATGCGGGTCTGGGAAGCCATTCAGGAGGCCTCCAAGTGAAGGTCGAGATCACCGTCAACGGTGAGCCCACCAGCGCCGACGTGGAGCCCCGCCAGCTGCTCGCGCACTACCTGCGGGAGACCGTCGGGCTGAAGGCCACCAACATCGGCTGCGACACCACGTCCTGCGGCGCGTGCACCGTGCTGCTCGACGGCGACGCGGTCAAGTCGTGCACCGTGCTCTCGGTGCAGGCCGACCAGCAGTCGGTCACCACCATGGAGGGGCTCGACGGCGCGTCCGAGGGCCGCCCCGAGCACCCGGTCACCGCGGCGTTCCGGTCCGAGCACGGGCTGCAGTGCGGCTTCTGCACCCCGGGCATGGTCATGTCCGCGGTGTCGCTGATCAGCCACGACGACGACCTGGACGAGCGGAAGGTCCGCGAGGGCCTGGAGGGCAACCTCTGCCGCTGCACCGGCTACCACAACATCGTGCGCGCGGTGCTCGTCGCCGCGGGCAAGGACCCGGACGCCGCGCAGAAGGCCGAGGCCGAGTCCGACGCGCTGCGCACCGCGCCCGCCTTCTCCCGTGGGGAGGCCGGCGCATGATCCCCCTCGCGTTCGACTACGCCCGTCCCGACACCCTCGACGACGCCATCGCGCTGCTCGCCGAGAAGGGTGAGGACGCCAGCGTCCTGGCCGGCGGGCACTCGCTGATCCCGGTCATGAAGGTGCGCCTCGGCGCGCCGGAGTTCCTGATCGACATCGGCCGGCTGCCGGAGCTGAGCTACATCCGCGTCGAGGGCGACGAGCTCGCCGTCGGTGCGGCGACCAAGCACCGCGACGTGGTCGACTCGGCCGAGGTCGCGAAGGAGGTCCCGCTGCTCGGGGCCGTCGCCCGCACCGTCGGCGACCCGCAGATCCGGGCCCGGGGCACGCTGGGCGGCACCGTCGCCCACGCCGACCCGGCCGCGGACCTGCCCGCCGCGCTGCTCGCGCTGGACGCCACCGTCGTCCTGCAGGGGCCGCGCGGGAAGCGGACCGTGCCGATCGGCGAGTTCTACACCGGCGTGTTCACCACGGTCCGCGAGCCCGACGAGCTGATCGTCGAGATCCGGATCCCGCGCTGCGGGGACAAGGGCTGGGCGTACGAGAAGTTCACCCGTCGCAGCAACGACTGGGCGATCGTCGCCGTCGCCGTGTCCGACGACCGGATCGGCCTGGTCAACATGGGGTCGACGTCGCTGCGGGCGTCCGCGACGGAGCAGGCGCTGAAGGACGGGAAGTCGGTCGCCGAGGCGGCCGCGCTGGCCGCCGAGGGCGCCGAGCCGCCTGCCGACACCCACGGGTCGGTCGCCTACCGCACCCACCTGGTGCAGGTGCTGACCCGGCGCGCGCTCGAGACGGCGCGCGGCCAGGGCTGAGCCGGCACGCCGAGCCACCTCCGGGGGGCCGGGCTCACACGAGCCCGGCCTCCTGGGCGGCGATCGCGGCCTGGGTGCGGGAACGCAGGCCCAGCTTCGCCAGCACCCGGGAGACGTGCGTCTTCGTCGTCCCTTCCGAGATCACCAGCTCCGCGGACAGCTCCGCGTTCGAGAGCCCGCGGCCCAGCCCGGC
The DNA here is from genome assembly GCF_017312135.1 of Pseudonocardia sp. TMWB2A. Classification (NCBI taxonomy): domain Bacteria; kingdom Bacillati; phylum Actinomycetota; class Actinomycetes; order Pseudonocardiales; family Pseudonocardiaceae; genus Pseudonocardia; species Pseudonocardia sp. TMWB2A. The sequence goes on along the minus strand of NZ_QKQY01000002.1, from coordinate 1,951,776 downwards.
GAGCACGTCGGTCTCGCGTGCGGTGAGCCTCTCCAGCCCCGGCACCGACGACGGCCGCGGCGCCCCCGCGTAGCGGCGGATCACCCGCCGGGTCACCTCCGGCGCCAGCACGCCCTCGCCGCGGGCGACCGCCCGGACCCCGTCGGTGAGCCGGGTCGCGTCGACCGACTTGAGCAGGAACCCGCCCGCGCCCGCCGCGAGCGCGCCGTCGACGAGCTCGTCGAGGTCGAACGTGGTCAGCACCAGGACCTGCGCGGACCCCTCCGTGAGGATCCGCCGGGTGGCCTCGATGCCGTCGATGCCGGGCATCCGGATGTCCATCAGCACCACGTCGGGCCGGTGCTCGGCGGCGGCCCGCACCGCGGCGAGCCCGTCGGCGACCTCGGCGACGACGTCGATGTCCGGTGCCGAGCCGAGGATCAGCACGAGCCCGATGCGGACGGCCTCCTGGTCGTCGGCGACGACCACCCGGATGCTCATCGCTCCACCTCCGCCGGGATCTCGGGGCCGAGGGGCAGGTCGGCCCGGACCAGCCAGCCGTCGTCGTCGGGGCCCGCGTGCAGGGTGCCGCCGACGGCCCGGGCGCGCTCGCGCAGGCCGTCGAGCCCGGTGCCGCCGTGCAGCCCCGGGCCCGCCGCGGGACGCCGGCCGGGACCGTTGCGCACCTCGACGAGCAGCCGGTCGTCGACATCGGGGGTGAGAGCGAGGCGCACCGTCACGTCCGAGCCGGGCGCGTGCTTCGCCGCGTTGGTCAGCGACTCCTGCACGATCCGGTACCCGGCGAGGTCGACCGGGGCGGGCAGCGGGGCCGCGCCGCGCCCGTCGCGCAGGACGGGGGACAGGCCGGCGGCGCGGGCCTCGTCGAGCAGGGCGTCGACCTCGGACAGCCGGGCGGGCGCCCCGGGCGGGTCGGCGGTGTCGCCGTCGCGCAGCAGCCCGATCATCGTGCGCATCTCCCCGAGCGCGGCGACGCCGGAGGACCGCACCGTCCCCAGCACCCGCCGGACCAGCGCCGGGTCGGCGCCGGGCTGCAGTGCCGCCTCGGACTGCAGCGCGATCGCCGACAGCCGCCCGGCGACGACGTCGTGCAGGTCGCGGGCCATCCGGGCACGCTCGGCGGCGACGGCGGCGTCCCGCTCCCGGGCCGCCGTCCGCTCCACCGCGACGGCCCGCTCCCGCTCGACGGCCGCCAGGTCCCGGAACCGGCGCACCTCCAGCCCCCAGACCAGCGGGAGCCCGACCACCAGCGTCAGGTTGAGCACGGCGTAGGTGCCGGTGCGGGTGCCCGCCACGAGCAGCGCCGCGACACCGAGGACGGTGGCGACCCCACCGGCGGCGACGGCGACCGCCCGCGCGGTGCGCCGCGGCGGGAACACCACGGCGCAGTAGAGCAGGTCGGTGAACACGAGCACGGTCCCGATCTCGGTGCGGCCGCCCAGGACGGGGCCCGCGACCAGGGCCGCCGTGCCGACCAGCAGCCCGGCGGGCACTGCGATCCGGCGCACGGTCGACGCGGCGCAGCCCAGCCCCATGACCAGCAGCGACGCCGCCGTCGCCCCGGTGTCCGCGCCCCACCAGGTGATCCCCGCGTCGGGCAGTGCCCAGATCAGCAGCAGCCCGACCACGAACCACACCACGCCGGTACCGGCGTCCCGCAGCACCGAGGGTGCGCCGCCGTCGCGGTTCACCAGGTACGTGATCACACCCCATCCCAGCACGCCCGGCGCCCGCGCGGCGTCCGTCGAAGGTGGTATGCGCGGATCGGTCGCACGCCGGACGCGTCGCCGCGGCCGGGTCGGCACGATCACCGGCCATGGGGGAGTCGTTGTTCGCCGAGCCGCTGCTGTGGCTGATCGGCGGTGCCGAGATCGGGTTCTGGGTGTTCCTGCTGGCCGGGCTGGGGGCGCGCTACGTGCTGCGCCGCCGGGGCCTGGGGGCGGTGCTGCTGCTGGGGGTGCCGCTGATGGACCTCGTGCTGGTCACCGCCTCGACGGTGGACCTGGCGACGGGCGGCGCACCGTCGCGGGTGCACGGGCTGGCCGCGCTCTACCTCGGGATCACCGTCGCGTTCGGGCACTCGCTGGTGCGCTGGGCCGACGTCCGGGTCGCCCACCGCTTCGCGGGCGGCCCGGCACCGGTGCGCCCGCCGCGGGGCGGGGTCGCCCGGACGCGGTACGAGTGGCGCGAGTACGGCAAGGTCGTCGCCGCCTGGGTGGTCACGGCGGCGGTGCTGGTCCTGCTGTCGGTGGCCGGCGGCCGCGCGTTCCCGGCGCCTGGTGCCTGGCCGGAGGACCCGATGTGGTCCTGGCTCGCGACGGCGTCGCTGGTCGCCGGGATCTGGTTCGTCGTGGGGCCGCTGTGGGCGACCGTCTTCCCCGGCACCGGGGACCGGGAGCGCACCGGTGTCCGGTGACCGCCTCGCCGCCCCGGACGTGCTGCGCGGCCTCGCGATCGCCGGGACCTTCGCGACGAACGTCTGGGTGTTCGCCGACCCGCGCGGGCCGGGCGCGGTGTTCGCCGGGTTCGCCGGGGGCTGGTGGCTCGACACCGCGCTCCGCGCCGTCGCGAACGGGAAGTTCCTCGCACTGCTCACGCTGCTGTTCGGGATCGGGATGGAGCTGCAGTACCGCTCCGCGGTGCGCCGCGGGCTGCGGTGGCCGGGCCGGTACCTCGCCCGCGCCGCGATCCTGTTCACCGAGGGACTGCTGCACTACGTGCTGGTCTTCGAGTTCGACGTGCTGATGGGCTACGCGATCGCCTCGGTGCTCGTCGCATGGCTGGTGGGGCGGTCGGCGCGGGTGCGGGTGGCGGCCGCCTGCGTCGCCGGGGTGGTCACGGTGCTGCTGGTGGGCGGTGCGACCGCCGCGACGGCCGGGAGCACCGGCGCCGACGTGCCGCTCCCGCCGTACCCGGCGACCTGGACCGGGCAGGTGGCCGCACGGCTGGCCGACCCGCTGCTGTACCGGGTCGAGCTGGTGCTGATCGTCCCGTCGGCGGTGGTGCTGTTCCTGGCCGGATCCGCGCTGCTCCGCGCCGGCCTGTTCGACGCCGGCGCCGTCACCCTGCGCCGACGGCTGATCGGCACCGGGGTGGCCGGGGCGGTGCTCACCGTGCTCACCACGCTCGGCGGCGGCCCGTGGTTCCTCGTCGAGCGCTACCTGGTGGCCCCGCTGGTCGCGCTGGGGCTGCTCGGCCTGGTTCCGGAGGTCCTGGCCCGGCTGCGCGGTCCGGCCGGCCCGGTGCGGCGCGGGCTCACCGCGCTCGGCCGGACCGCGATGACCTGCTACGTCGGCCAGAACGTCGTGGCCGCGGTGCTGTTCGGCGCCTGGGGGCTCGGCCTGGCCGGGGCGCTCGCCGGTGTCGCGGCGCCGCTGCGGACCGGGGCGGTGGTCGGGGTGTGGGCCCTCGTCGTCGCCGGGTCCGCCGCGACGGCGGGGTGGTGGCTGCGCCGCCACGACCGCGGGCCGCTGGAGGCGCTCACCCACGCCCTGCTCAGAGGTCGATCACCAGCCAGCCGCCGTGGTGCTCGGACACCGTGAACGGATGGCCGGTGCGCTCCCCGATCCGGGTCAGGACGCGCTCGTCGAAGACCCGGACGTGACCCCAGGCGGGGTTCGGCTCGTCCTCGAACGGGACGGCGACGACCACCCGTTGCCGGGCCAGGCGCAGCATCTCGCCGACGACCTCGTCGCCGTCGGACTCGGACAGGTGCTCGACGAGGTGCACGGCGAACACGGTGTCCGCGCAGCCGTCGGGCAGGGCGACGGCACGCGCGTCGGCGACGTGGGTCTCGACATCGGCGCCGAGCTGTGGCGCCATCCGGGTCAGCAGCTCGACGGTGCCGCCGGTCAGGTCGGTGGCGGTGACGCGGTGGCCGTCGCGGGCCAGCTGCAGCGACAGGAAGCCGAAGCAGCAGCCGAGCTCCAGCACCTCCTCGCCCAGCACGAGGGAGCGGGCGCGGGCGTGCACCGGCGCCATCTCGGCGTTGGTGCCGCCCGGCTCGGGCTCACCGGCCAGCGCGTCGAGGGTGTTGCGGTAGAAGGCGAGCCACGCGTCGTCCGGGAGGTCGGGGTCCTTCGCGGCGCTCGCGACGCAGGCGACGAACGCCTCCTCGAAACGCTCGGCCGGCAGGATCCCGGGCTGCACCAGGGTGCGGTCCAGCCAGCCGGCGAGGTCGTTGGAGAGCCGGTCGGTTCCGATCATGGATCGCTCCTGTGCGTGCGGGGGCCCGTTCCACGCTAGGCGGTCACGGGCACGCCGCACCACGTCCGACGGCCGGGGCCCTCCCCGTCCGGACGGTGGGGGTGGGCTCCGGTGCCGGCCGGGATGCTCAGGCGCCCTGGGCGGCGAGCAGCCGGGCCTTCAGCGCGGCGTCCTTGTTGACCGGGTCGTGGGCGCCGTCCGGGACGGTCCCCGCGGCGACGGCGATCGCGTTCATGGTGCCGACCATCCGGCACAGGTGGGCGATGCGGCGCTCGTCGGCGTCGACGGGCGGGGCGCCGTCGAGCAGGGCCAGGGTGCGGTCCACCCAGATCACCTCGGCGTGCATCCCGGCCTCCTCGAGCACACCGCGCAGCCGCAGCCCGATCTCGCGGCGGGACAGCCCGTTCCAGCTCGCCAGGGTGCGGGCGTCGAGCGGGAACAGCAGGTCCCGGTCGCGCAGGTGGATCAGCTCGAGTGCGTGCGCACGGCCGTAGGCGCAGTACGTGCACCCGTTCACCAGGGAGATCGTGAGCCCGGCGAGGTGGGTGCGCACGGGGCCCAGCACGCGCAGGGTGACCAGGAAGCGCGGGAAGTTGGACGCGAACCAGCGCAACGCGGGCCCGCTGCCCATCGTGGCGACCATCGCCGGGATCACGCCCGGCGTGTAGCCCCACAGCGCGGTGCACACGCGGCCGACGATCCGGAGGACCGCTCCGCCACCGTCCGACATCCGGCCCTCCTTCCCGAAGGGGACGCCCGATCGTACTCCGGGCGGCCCCCGCGGCGGCACGAAATCGGCCGATCGGCCCAGCCGGGGTCGTCGGTGCGGCGGGCGGCGGCCCGGTGGCGCGGATAGCGTCCGGTCATGGCTTCCGTACCCGCCGTCGTGGCGCCCCGGCCGCTGCCCGTCGACGACCCCGAGTGCCTCGTCGACGCCGAGATCGAGGTCGGTGCGCCCGGCCCGCACGACCTGCTCGTCGACGTCCGCGCCGTCTCGGTGAACCCGGTGGACGGCAAGGTCCGGTCGTCGTTCGACCCGGCCGACGGGCCGAAGGTCCTCGGCTTCGACGCCGCGGGCGTCGTCGTCGAGGTGGGCGACCGGGTGCAGGGGTACGCCCCCGGCGACGAGGTCTACTACGCCGGCGCGATCGACCGGCCCGGCAGCAACGCCCACCGCCAGCTCGTCGACTCCCGCATCGTCGGGCGCAAGCCGTCGACCCTCGACTTCGCCGCCGCGGCCGCGCTGCCGCTGACCTCGATCACCGCGTGGGAGTGCCTGCACGACCACCTGCGCGTCACCGCCGACACCACCGGGACGCTGCTCGTCGTGTCCGCCGCGGGCGGGGTCGGGTCGATGGTCCTGCAGCTCGCCCGGCGGACCGGGCTGACGCTGGTCGGCACCGCCTCCCGCACGGAGTCCGCGGACTGGGCGCGGCAGATGGGTGCGCACGAAGTCGCCGACCACCACGACCTCGTCGGCACGGTGCGCGAGGTCGCCCCGGACGGCGTGCAGTACGTGTTCTCGCCGGTGTCGGCGGGCAACGTCGAGGCCTACGCGGAGCTGATGACCCCGCGCGGGATCGTCGTCGCCATCGACGAGCCGGAGGGCCTGGACACGCTCCCGCTGAAGACGAAGTCGCAGGCCTGGCACTGGGAGCTGATGTTCACCCGGCCGCTGTCGGAGCCGGGCTCGACGGTGCAGCGGGAGATCCTGGACGAGGTGTCCCGGCTCGTCGACGTCGGGGAGCTGCGGACCACCGAGACGCGGCGCCTGCAGGGGCTGACCGCGGCGTCGCTGCGGGAGGCGCACCGGCTCGTCGAGTCCGGCGGCACCGTCGGGAAGATCGTGGTCGAGCGGTAGGCGGACCCCCGGTGGGTGGCCCCGGTGCGGACACCGGCACCACCCACCGGCGGGGTCAGCGGCCGATCAGCTCGCCGGCCATCTCGTTCGTGGTCGCCTCGAAACCGGACAGGTCCCGGACCACGCGGACGCGGTCGCAGTACTCGGCGTAGGCGGGCAGGTCGCAGCGGCCCAGCCCCCACGAGTACCGCGGCTCCGGGGTGAGCCAGATCGTCTCCCGGGCCCGCCGGGTGATCTCGACGAACGCCTCCATGTTGGGGTCGTTGCCGTTCCCGCGGCCGTCGCCGAGCACCAGCACCGTCGTCCGGCGGGTGACCGCCGAGCCGTGGTCCTCCAGGAACTGGCCGAAGGCCAGGCCGTAGTTGGAGTTGGCGTCGACGTCGAGCTGGTCGCCGCCGAAGATCAGCCCGAGGGCGTGCTCGACGGGGTGGTCGGCGAACAGGTCGGTCACCTCGACCAGGTCGGCCACGAACGCGAACGAGCGCACCTGGCCGAACAGGTCCTGCAGACCGTGCACCAGGTGCAGGGTGAACCGCGCGGTGGCCCGGACCGACAGCGACACGTCGGCCAGCACCACCAGGCGCGGCTTGTCCTCCTGACGCTGCACGGTGACCGGGGAGAACGGGACGCCGTCGTAGCGCATGTTCTTGCGCATGGTGCGGGCCGAGTCGATCCGGCCCCGCGGCGAGACCCGCCTGCGGTGGGTCAGCGCGCCGTGCAGCGACTTCGCGAGCCGCCGCAACGAGTCCTCCAGCTGCATGCGCTCGGTCTCGCTGGCCCGGTCGACCTCGGCGACCCGCTCCGCGTCGTCGTGGCCCTCGACGATCCGCTGCTCGATCGCGAGCAGCTTCTCCAGGTGGGCCTTGAGCAGCTCGGGGAGGTTGTCGAGCACCCCGGTGAGACGCCGGCGCAGCGCGGCGGCGTCGTCCTCGGTGCCCTGCTCCTCCTCCGAGAGCCGGTCCTCCTCGGAGTTCAGCCAGCCCAGCAGCGCGTCCTGCTGGGCGACCGAGAGGTCGGCGTCGACCTTGGTGCCCTGCTGCTGGGAGATGTCCCCGGGCTGACCGCCGCCGGAGAACCGGTCGGTCTCGATCTGCACGCGCTGGCCGTCGGTGACGTCGTTGGATTGCTCCTTCGAGAGCACGATCTCGTCCGTCATCGAGGCCATGTCGATCTTGTTGGCCTCCTGGTGCAGGTTGTACTGCTCGGCCAGGTCCTCGGGATCGAAGAACTCCTTGATGTCGACCGGGGAGCCGTGGTCGTGCCCCTCCTGCGGGGTCTCCGACGGCTCCTCGGACAGCGTGAAGTTCTCCAGCGGGGTGTCGTCGCTCAGGTCCCCGTGCCCGTGGCCGTGCCCGTGGCCGGTGTCGGCCTCGCCCACCCTGACCAGGGAGAAGAACAGGTCGAAGACCTCGTCGTAGGTCGCCTCGTCGCGGCGGTCCTTGACCAGCGCGATGCGCAGCGCCTCCTTCAGCACCGACTTGTCGGACAGCACCCCGGGCTGGGCGGCGCAGGCCATCGCGTCGAGCGCCTCGGAGACCGAGATGCGCACCGACCGGATCCGCAGGAGCCGGACGAAGCGGTGGATGCTCGCTTCCACGCCGACGCCCCGATCAGACCGGGCGCTTGCGGGAGCCGCCGAAGGAACGGGCGCCCTGGCCCGGACTCACGGTGCGCACCTTCTGCGCCGCGTTGGGGTTGCCGGCCGCGGCCTTGTTGCCGTAGCCGTCGTGGTGGCGGCCCGCGTTGTCCTTGCCGGTCCGCTTCCCGCGGCCGTCCACGTCACCGTCGTCGGGATCCGTGGTGTCGTGCCGGGTGGAGCGCGCCGCGGGCTCGTCGTGGCTGTGGTCGCCGTCGTGCCCGTGTCCGTGTCCGTGTCCGTGGCCCTGCTCGGCGACGACCGCGTTCGGGTCGACCAGGTTCGGCAGCGCGTCCAGCGCCTTCTTGACGTCCTTGTCGTACTTGACGACGACCGAGACGGTGTCGGACAGGATCTGCGAGCTCAGCTCGTCGACCCCCAGGACGGCCAGCGTGCGCGCCCAGTCGATGGTCTCCGAGATCGAGGGCGACTTGCGCAGCTCCAGCTCGCGCAGCCCGCGCACGACGTTGACGAGCTCCTCGGCCAGCTGGTCCGACAGCCCGGTCTTCTTCGACTTCACGATCTCCAGCTCGCGCGAGGCCGACGGGTAGTCGAGGAACAGGTGCAGGCAGCGGCGCTTGAGCGCGGCGGCGAGGTCACGGGTGTTGTTCGAGGTCAGCAGCACGTACGGCCGTTGCTCGGCGACGAAGGTGCCGATCTCGGGCACGGAGATCTGGAACTCGCCCAGGGTCTCCAGCAGCACGGCCTCCAGGGCCTCGTCGGCGCGGTCGACCTCGTCGATCAGCAGCACGACGGGCTGTTCGGAGCGGATGGCCTCCAGCAGCGGGCGCGGCGCGAGGAAGCGCTCGGAGAAGAACACGCTCTCCTGGGACCCGATGCGGTCGACCGCGGAGGCGAGGTCGGGGGCGTCCTCGACGAGCTGCCCGATCTTCTCGCGGAGGATCTGGGTGTACATGAGCTGCTTGCCGTAGTCCCACTCGTACAGGGCCTTGGTCTCGTCCTGGCCCTCGTAGCACTGCAGACGCAGCAGCCGGCGTCCGGTGGCGACGGCGAGCATCTTCGCCAGCTCGGTCTTGCCGACCCCGGCGGGCCCTTCCAGCAGCAGCGGCTTGTCCAGCCGGGTCAGCAGGAACACCGTCGTGGCCAGGCGGGTGTCGGCGATGTAGCCCTGCTCCCGCAGGGTCTCGATCACCTGGTCGACGGACTCGAACGGACCGGTCGAGGCGACGGCGTCCGCCGCCTCGGTCACAGTGGGGACGACAGCCTCGGACACGCGGGTATCTCCTTCGCGGGCCGCACCGGCTCTGGTGCGGAGAAGAGCGGGACCGCAGCCAGCGGGCCCACCCATCCGAGTATCACCTCGGATGGCTGGGCCCGCTGGTGCGACGGTGGACGTCCTGACCTGCGGATCAGGTCAGCAGGTCGTCCAGGTCACCGTTGATGGAGTGGTCGACGACCGGGCGGACGGTCTCGAACGTGCACTCCTTCGGGTTGCCCGGGGTGCAGGCGTCGCCGAGGACGTGGTTGGTGATCCGGTCGACGTCGGCCGCGTCACCGATGATGGTCGGCGCGTTCTCGTAGAACTTGGTCGGGCCGATGCCCAGCCGGTTCTTCGAGTAGGTGTCCTGCTTGACGTCGGCGAACTTCTCCGGGATGCCCACGTCGCGCAGCAGCCGGATGGAGGCGGCGAGCGCGGCGTCGGCGGCCTGCGGCTTGGTCATGCCGCGGGTGTCGACACCCATCGCCTCGGCGATGTCGGCGAAGCGCTCGTAGACGACCGGCATGTTGAACGCCCACACGCGGGGCAGCGCGATGGCGTTGTTCAGGCCGTGGTGGGTGTCGTAGAACGCCGACACCGCGTGGCTGATCGAGTGGATGATGCCGAGGCCACCGGAGTTGAACGCCTGGGCGGCGATGTACTGCGCGTACATCATGCCCTCGCGGCCGGAGAGCTCCTGGCCGTTCCAGACGGCCTTGCGCAGGTTCTGCGAGGTCAGCTTGATGGCGTGCAGGGCGTTGCCCAGCGACGGCTGGAAGTCCAGACGCGAGACGTAGGGCTCCGAGGCGTGCGCGAGCACGTCGAACCCGCACTGCGCGGTGTAGTCGATCGGGCAGTCGTAGTACAGCACCGGGTCGTCGATCGCGAGGGTGGTGACCGACTGGTCGTCGAACGCGACGTACTTGTGCGGGTTGTCGGGGTCGGTCGTGGTGTCGGTGATGACGTAGGCCCACGAGGTCTCCGAGCCGGTGCCGGCCGTGGTGGAGACCGCGATGTGCGGCGGGTTGGACGGGTTCTCGGACTTGTTGAAGCCCTCGAACTCGTTGACGTTGCGGCCGTCGTGCGCGACCGAGATGCGCGCGCCCTTGCAGGCGTCGTGCGAGGAGCCGCCGCCGATGGAGACGAAGGAGTCGCAGTTGTTCTGCTGGTAGAGGCCCACAGCGTCCATGACGTTGTAGTCCTTGGGGTTCGACTCGACCTTGTCGTACAGCACGACCTCGAGGCCGTGGTACTTCATCGACTCGACGATCTTGTTGACGATGTCGGTGCCGCGCAGGCCCGACGTCATGACCAGGGTCTTCTTGAAGCCCAGCTTCAGGGCCTCCGGGCCGATGAGCTCGTGCGACCCCGGACCCATGAGCGCACGGGGGAACGGGTGGAACTCCTTGATGGGGAACGGCTTGAGCAGCTCGTCTACCTGCATGTCAGCCCTTTCTGAGGCAGGTGGATGGGTCGAGACCGCACGCTATGACCCCTGTGGCCGCGGGCACAGGGGTGATCGCCATTACCCCTCGGGAGACCGGGCAGGTTCCCCCTCCGAACGGAGGGGCGCAGGGTGAGGTCGCCCTCGACCCGGGTGACGGGGAGGGTGTGAAAGTAATGCCAAACTATGGCAACAAGGATCGTTCGGCAACAGTTCGGCCGTCGGGCCCGGGGTAGTGTCGGGTCGCCGACGGTTCGTGCCGGCCCGGGAACGGGACGTCACGAGGCAAGAGGGAACCCGGTGGGAATCCGGGACTGCCCCGCAGCGGTGAACGGGAACGACCGCCGTCAACAGCACTGGGAGCCATCCCGGGAAGCGACGGCCAGTAGGTCTGAGCAGTGTGCCCGTGAGTCCGAAGACCTGCCGCCGGTGCGTGCGCCGTCCGGCGTGCGCGGATCCGTGGCCTCGCGGGAGGGCCGGGCGGACGACCGGGCACCGCCGTGCCCGGCGGTCGCAGGCGCCCCGTGCCGGCGACGGGTCCTCCACCGCACTCGCGAGGAGAGAGGGCCGTGAGCATTCCTTCCAGCAGCACCATCGGCAGCACCGTCCTGGGGTACCCCAGGATCGGACCGGACCGGGAGCTCAAGCGGGCGACCGAGTCGTACTGGGCCGGGCGGACCGACGCGTCCGCACTGCACGACGTCGCCGCCGGGCTGCGCCGCGACACCTGGACCGGGCTGCGTGACGCCGGGCTCGGCTCGGTGCCGGGCAACACGTTCTCGTTCTACGACCACGTCCTGGACACCGCGCTGGCGGTCGGGGCGGTGCCGGAGCGCTTCGCCGGCGTCACCGACCCGCTGGAGCGGCTGTTCGCGATGGCCCGCGGCCGCACCGGCGCCCCGGCCTGCGAGATGACCAAGTGGTTCGACACGAACTACCACTACCTGGTCCCCGAGGTCGGCCCGGACACCCGGCTCGCGCCGGGCAGCCGCAAGGCCCTCGACGAGTTCCGCGAGGCCCTGCGCAGCGGGATCACCACCCGCCCGGTGCTGGTCGGGCCGGTGACCTTCCTGCTGCTGTCCAAGCCGGCCGACGGCGCACCGGAGGGCTTCCGCCCGCTGGACCTGCTCGGGCCGCTCGTCGAGGTCTACCGCGACCTGCTCGCCGAGCTCGCCGAGGCGGGTGCGGAGTGGGTGCAGCTCGACGAGCCCGCCTTCGCCGCCGACCGGACGCCCGAGGAGGTCGCGGCGCTGCGCCGGGCCTACGACCGGCTCGCCTCGGCGACCCGGCGGCCCAAGATCCTCGTCGCGTCGTACTTCGGGGAGCTGGGACCCGCCCTGCCCGCGCTCGCCGCCACGGCCGTCGAGGGGCTGGCGCTCGACCTCGTCGCGGGGGCCGCCGACCTCGACGCCCTCGACTCCGGAGGCCCGGTGGTCCCGGGGCTGGACCGGAAGGTGGTGCTGGCCGGCGTCGTCGACGGGCGCAACGTGTGGCGCACCGACCTGGACCGGGCGCTGGCGACGGCGCAGCGGCTGGTCGGCGCCGCGGGGCGGGTCGAGGTCTCGACGTCGTGCTCGCTTCTGCACGTCCCCTACGACCTGGCCGCCGAGACGGCCCTGCCCGGCGACGTCGTCGACATGCTGGCGTTCGCCCGGCAGAAGGTCACCGAGGTCGTGCTGCTCGGACGCGCCCTGCACGAGGGACCCGACGCGGTCGCGGCGGAGCTCGACGCCGCACGGGCCACCCGGGAGCGGGTCGCCGCCACCGCGCGCCGCGACGAGCGGGTGCGGTCCCGGCTCGACGCGCTCGGCCCCGACCACTACCGGCGCAGCCACGGCGACGTCCGGGCGAAGGTCCAGCGCGAGGCGCTCGGCCTGCCCGTCGTCCCCACGACGACGATCGGCTCGTTCCCGCAGACCGCGCAGATCCGGCGCGACCGGGCCGCGCACCGCTCCGGCACGATCGACACCGGCACCTACACCGAGCGGATGCGCCAGGAGATCGTCCGGGTGGTGCGGCTGCAGGAGGACATCGGGCTCGACGTCCTGGTGCACGGTGAGCCCGAGCGCAACGACATGGTCCAGTACTTCGCCGAGAACCTCGACGGCTTCGCCACCACCGACCACGGCTGGGTGCAGTCCTACGGCTCGCGGTGCGTGCGCCCGCCGATCCTGCACTCGGACGTGTCCCGGCCCCGGCCGATCACGGTGGAGTGGGCGCGGTTCGCCCAGTCGCTGTCCGACGCGCTGGTCAAGGGGATGCTGACCGGCCCGGTGACGATCCTGGCCTGGTCGTTCGTGCGTGACGACCAGCCGCTGGGCGACACCGCCCGGCAGGTGGGGCTGGCCCTGCGCGACGAGGTACTCGACCTGGAGGCCGCCGGGATCCGGATCATCCAGGTCGACGAGCCCGCACTGCGCGAGCTGCTGCCCCTGCACGAGCGGGACCGGCCCGCGTACCTGGACTGGGCGGTGGACGCGTTCCGGCTGGCCGTCGGGGCCGTCACCGACGCCACCCAGATCCACACCCACCTCTGCTACTCCGAGTTCGGCGAGGTGGTGGGGGCGATCGACGGGCTCGACGCCGACGTCACCACCGTCGAGGCGGCCCGGTCGCGGATGGAGGTGCTGGCCGACCTCGGGCCGGGGGTCCCGCGCGGGCTCGGCCCGGGCGTCTACGACGTCCACTCGCCCGAGGTGCCCGGCACCGACGAGCTGGTCGAGCAGCTCGGCGCGGCCCTGCGCCACATCGGACCGGACCGGCTGTGGGCCAACCCGGACTGCGGGCTGAAGACCCGCGGTGAGACCGAGACGGTGGCGGCCCTGACCAACCTGGTCGCCGCCGCCCACCGGGTCCGGGACTCGGCGACGACCGGCTGAGCCCGTGTCGCGACGCCCCGCGGCTCCCGGCCGCGGGGCGTTGCTCACGCTCCATTGAATGAACAGGTGGTCAGATGTAGTCATATGGGGTGATCGCACGAAAGATGGCCGCGCTGCTCGCGGCCGCCGCCCTGGTGCTGACCGGCTGTGGAGCCGGCGGTGGCGGCACCGGGACCCCGGACCCGGCCGGTGAGCTGACCGTGGCCCTGCAATTCCCGCCGCGCGCCGACTACGCCTTCGACGCCGACGACGGCGCCCGGCTGCAGTCCCTCGGCGTCGCCGAGACCCTGACCACGGTCGACGCCGACGCCCGCCCGGCGCCGATGCTCGCGACGGCCTGGGAGCAGCAGGGCAACGCCTGGCGGGTCACCCTGCGCCAGGGCGTGCGGTTCCACGACGGCACCCCGCTCACCCCGGACGCCGTCGTCACGGCGCTGCGCTATGTCGCGGGCGTCGAGGCCCCGCCGCGGGCGATCCGGGGCATCGGCTTCGCCATCGCCCCCGACGGCGCCGACGCCGTCCGGATCACCACCACCGAGCCCGACCCGGTGATGCCGCTGCGGCTGTCCAGCGGCAACCTCGGCATCCTCGCGCCCGCCGCGTACGCCGGCGGCGGGGCGCCGCGCTACCTGCGCACCGCGACCGGCCCGTTCGTGCTGGACTCCGTCAGCGGCGCCGACTCCGCGCAGCTGGTCCGCAACGACGACTACTGGGGCGAGCCGGCGGGTGCCGCCCGGGTCACCGTCCGCTACGTCGAGGACCCGCAGGCCCGTGCGCTGGCGGTCCAGTCCGGCGACGTCCAGTTCGCCGAGGGCCTGCCCCAGGCCCAGCTCGACCAGGTCCGCTCGGCCGGGGCCGAGGTCGTCGAGTACCCGAACGCGCGCACCGTGCCGCTGCAGCTCAACCAGTCCGCGGCGCCGTTCTCGGACCTGCGGGTCCGCCAGGCCGTCACCGCGGCGATCGACCGCCCGGTGCTGGCCCAGCAGGTCCTCGCCGGGGGCGCCGCGCCCGCGGCCGACCTGTTCGGTGCGGCCGTGCCGTGGGGCGAGACCGCGCCGCCGCCCGGCGCCGACGTCGCCCGCGCCCGGCAGCTGCTCGCCGAGGCCGGCTACACCGAGCAGAACCCGCTGACCGTGCGGCTGTGGACCTTCCCGAACCGGCCCGAGCTGCCCGCGCTGGCGAACGCGATCCAGGCGATGCTCGGTGCCGCCGGGGTGAAGGTCGACATCACCGTCGGGAACTACGAGGCCCAGGAGCCGAAGGTCCTCGCCGGTGACTACGACATGTTCCTCAACTCGCGCAGCTACCTGTCCGACTTCCCGGACGCGGCGAGCACGCTGACCTCGGACTACACCTGCGACGGCAGCTACGCCATCGACCAGTACTGCAGTCCCGCCTACGACGCGCTGGTCGACCGCCTCAACGCCACCGTCGACCCGGCGGCCCGCCAGCAGCTGTTCGGAGAGGCCGCCGCGATGCTGACCCGCGACGCCGTCGGCGTCATGGTCGTGCACCCGCGCAACACCGCCGTGCTGCGCGGCGCCACCGGCTTCGTCCCCGACCCGCTGCAGATCCGCCCGGTGCTGCCGCAGCTCTCCCCGACCACGGGGTGATCGGGCTCCTGCTGCGCCGGCTCGTCGTCGTCGGGCCGGTGCTGCTGGCCGCGTCGGTGCTCGTGTTCGCGCTGCCGCGGCTGGTCGGCGTCGACCCGGCGCGGGCGGTCCTGCGGGCCCGCAGCGCCGAGGCGGTGCCGGACCCGGCGACCGAGGCGCGGCTGCGGTCCTCGCTGGGGCTGGACGCGCCGGTCACCGAGCAGTACCTGCGCTGGCTGGGCGGGGTGCTGCGCGGCGACCTCGGCTACGGCTACGTCGCGCGGACCCCGGTCGCCGGGCAGGTCGCCGACGCCGCGGCGGTGTCCGGGCTGCTCGCGGTGCTCGCGCTCGCCCTCGCGGCGGTCGTCGGCATCCCCGCCGGGGCCTACGCGGCGCGCCGTCCCGGCGGGCTGCTCGACCGGTTCCTCGGGCTGGGCACGGTCGCCGGGGTCGCGGTGCCGGAGTTCGTGCTCGCGCCCTGGCTGGTGCTGGTGTTCGCGGTGTGGGCCGGGGCGCTGCCCGCGCTCGGCTGGGGCGACCCCGCCCACCTCGTCCTGCCGGTGCTGACCCTCGCCGCCTACCCGGGGGCGCTGGCCGCGCAGCTCGTCCGCGCCGAGACCGCCGGGGTGCTGACCCGGCCGCACGTGCTCGTCGCCCGGGCCAAGGGCCTCGGTGAGCACCGGGTCCTGTGGCGGCACGGCGCCCGGCTCGCGACGACGTCGGTGACCGCCCTGGCCGGGATGTTCGTCGCCGGGCTGCTGGGCGGCTCGGTGGTGGTCGAGGTCGTGTTCGGCATCCCGGGGCTGGGGCGTCTGCTGCACCGGGCCGTCGTCGCGCAGGACCTGCCGGTGGTGCAGGCGGGCACGCTGCTCGTCGTCGCGGTCGCGGTGGTCGCGGGGGTGCTGGTGGAGGTGCTGGCGACGGCGCTGGACCCGGTGCTGCGCTCGGCGGGGTCACGGTGAGGCCCCGGGCGCGGACGGCGTGGTGGGTCGCGGCCGGGGTGGCCGCCCTGGCCCTGGCCGCGCCGGCACTCCTGCCCGACCCCGACGCCGTCGACTTCGCCGGGATGCTCGCCGGGCCGTCCGCGGCGCACCCGCTGGGCGCCGACCAGCTGGGCCGGGACCTGCTCGCGCGCACCGTCCACGGCGGACGGCTGACGGTCGGGCTGGCGCTGTCCGCGGTGCTGGTCACCGGGGTGTTCGGGGTGGCCGTCGGGTCGCTCGCCGCGGTCGCGGGCCCGGTCGGGCGGGCGGCGATGCGGGTGGTCGACGTCCTGGCCGCGATCCCGGTGGTGCTGTTCGGGCTGCTCGCCGCGGTCGCGCTCGGTCCGGGCGTCGGGTCGCTGGTGGTGGCGGTCACGGTGATCGCCTGGACGCCGTTCGCCCGGCAGGCCTACCTGCTCGCGCTCGCCGAGCGGCAGCGGGAGTACGTGACGGCGGCGGTCGCCCTCGGCGCGGGGCCCGCGCGGGTCCTGACCCGCCACGTCGCGCGGAACCTCGTCCCGCCGCTGGCCGCGCACGCCTGCGTCCGGTTCGCGAGCACCCTGCTCACCGTCTCCGGGCTGTCGTTCCTCGGGCTCGGCGTCCAGCCACCGACCGCGGAGTGGGGCGCGATGGTGGCGGAGGGCCGCGAGTACCTGTTCGGCGCGCCGCAGGTGGTGCTCGTGCCCTCGCTGGCGGTCGTGCTGACGGCCGGGACGGCCCTGTGGTGGGGGCGCCGGTGGGAACGGGTGGGTGCCCGGTGAGCTCAGGCCGCGTGGACCTGTCCGCCCGCGGGTTCGAGGGGCCTGCCCAGCTCGGGGAACCAGCGGAACGCCTCCGGCCTGCCCTCCCAGTCGCAGCCGGCGCACTCCGGGCCGTCGTGCGGGTGCTCGTCCACGATGCCTCCCGATCGTTGTTGCCATCACTGTGCAACAGAGTGTGTCGGGGTGTGAACCGTCCGGTCGGAGGGGCAGGGTGAGGGACGTGGGTGATGGGGACGACGTGGACGACGTGGCCGGGCTGCTGAGCGCGTACCTGGCCGACCCGTACTCGGGCTGGAGCATGGGGGCGCCCGGCGCGATCGCCGAGTTCGTGCGGACCCCCGACGAGCCGGTCGGGCCGTCCGGGCCGGGTGCGGTCGTCACCGCGCGCGGCGGGATCCGGATCGAGCCGCACCCGGCGACCCGGCCGCTGGCCTACCGGACGCCGGTCGGCCCGCACGAGCACTGGAACCACGCGGTCGCGCTCTGCCTGCCCGCGACCGCGGCCCGCGGGGCCGCGCGGAGGGCCGTCACCGTGCTCGGGCCCGACCGCTCCGCGCTGCGGCGGGCCGACCGCGACGCCGTGCTCGTCGACCTCGGGCTGGGCACGACCACGGTGGACGCCTGCGTGCGCACGGCCGATCCCGACCTGCTCGGGCTGCTGCACCGTGCCGCGGGCGGCCCGCTCGACGGCGCGCTCACCGCCGCACTGGTCGCGGCGGGCCCGCACCGCGTGTTCACCACCGCGCTCGGCCGGGTCGAGGTGTACGCCGCGATCCCGCCGCCCGAGGGCCGCTCCCCGGACGGACCGCACACCCACCTGCTCCCGCACGTGCTGCGCGAGGGCCGCACGCACGCGGCGACCGTGCCCGTGCCCGCCGGTCACCTGCCCTGCGCGCACCTCTACCCGGCGCACCCGCTGACCGACCTCACCGGGCGTCCGATCCCGTTCGACCCGACCCGGGCGGCCGCCTTCGACGGCCTGCTGGAGCGGTTCGGCGACCCGGACCAGTGGGCGGTGACCGCCGGGGTGGTCCGGGCGGTCGCGGCGGGGGAGGCGCCCGGGCCGCGTCCGGCGACGGCGCCCGGCCGGGCCGCGCAGGCGGTCGCGCTGCGGGTGCTCGCCGTCGCCGGTGGGGCGGACCCGGCTGTGCTCGACGCCTGGCGCGGCCGGACCGGCGCGGACGGGCTCCTCGACCCGAGCGGCGACCGCAACGCCGGCTGACGGCCCTCAGCCGATCCCGGCGTACCCCGGCCTGCCGGTCGCCCGCCGGTGCTCGACGCCGTCGAGCACCAGTGCGACCTTGTCCAGCACGTGCTCGCGCGGCTCGTTCATGATCGCCTCGACGCCGGGGCGGACCTGCTCGTCGAGCGAGTCGAGATAGGCCCGGGCGGGGTCGGACAGATCGCCGGGGCCGCCGCCGGGCCCGCGCACCCAGCGGGTCTGGTGGGCGCCGTCGGCGACGATGTCGAGCACGGCGTCGGCCACCCGCACCGCGGCCGACGTCCCGAAACCCGCGCCGTGCAGGGCCGCGACGATCCGCCGCATCCGGTCCCCGGCGACCGCGCTGAGGTCCGCCCCGAGGTCCTGGATCAGGCCGGAGTAGCGGAGCAGCAGGTCGAACGCCAGCGCCGCCTCGGCCTCCAGGAACGCCCGCCAACCCTGCGTCGTGTCCGGCAGGGCGGTGCGGGCGAACACCAGGGCCACGGCCGCGGCGGCGATCTCCTCCAGGCCGTCGACGTAGCGGTAGAGCGTGCCCGGCGCGACGCCGAGCCGGTCGGCCACCGCCGCGACCGACAGCCGGTCGACGCCGACCTCGACGGCCGCCTCGACGATCTCCTCGCGGGTCAGACGGGGCTTGGGTCCCGGACGGTTGCCCGCCCGCGCACCGGAGGTGGGTGTCACCCGACGACCGTACGACGGAGGGGATTGCGAACGCGATTCATGGATAGCTAAGGTTTGCCTTACTCAAGGAGGTGGGCCGTGCTGATCCGATCGACCGTCCTGGTCGTGGCAGGGGTACTCGTGCTCGCGGGGTGCGGGGCCGGTGACTCCGGTGCACCCGTCCGGGGCGCGGCCGCGGACGCCGCATTCCCGGTGACGGTGGTGCACGGGCAGGGCGAGGCCGTCGTGCCCGCCGCGCCACGGCGCGTCGTCGTGCTGGGGGCGGGCGATGCGCAGATCGCGAGTGCGCTGGGTGCCCCGGTCGTCGGCGCGGTGCGCAACCCCGCGTCGCCGGACGGGTCGTGGCGCGGGGTCGACCCGCCGCTGCCGGCCGCGGTGTCCACGCTGGACTCCCTGGAGCCGGACCTGGAGGCCGTCGCCGCACTGCGGCCGGACCTGATCCTGATGACGACCGCCCAGCCGACGTTCGCCGCGGCCTACCCGCGGATCGCGGCCATCGCGCCGACCGTGTCCTACCGGACGGCGCTGCTGCAGGACCCGGGGGAGGACCTGACCCGGATGATCGGCGCCGCGCTCGGCCGTCCGGAGGCGGCGGCGGAGCTGATCGCACGCTCGGACGCGCAGCTGGCGCGGTTCCGGGCCGAGCTGCCCGCCGGGCGCAGCTACGTCTTCGGGCAGTACGTCGGCGGGACCGCCTACCTGGTGACGGCCGCGGACGGACCGTCGGTGCGGTTCTTCGACCGCATCGGACTGCGGCTCCCACTCGCGGTCGCCGCGCTGCCGCCGTGGCAGGCCGGCATCTCCCAGCTGCCCGACGAGCAGCTCGGCCTGCTCGACGCCGCCGACGTCGCGCTGGTCGGCGTCCCGACCGGGGCCGACGGCGCCGCGCTCACCGCGCGACCACTGGTCGCCCGCGGACCGCTCGTCCGCGAGGGCCGGTTGCACCTGGTGTCCACCGATGTGGCCGCCCTGTTGCTGACGCCGAACCCGGCCTCCACCCCCGCCCTGATCGAGACCCTGCGTCCGCTGCTGGAGGCATCGTGACCACCCTGACCGACCAGGTCGCCGCGCCGGCGGCCGCTCCGCCCGATCCGCCGTCCGGCCCCCGGGCCGAGGCGTCGGCGCTGTCCGAGCTGCTGCGCCCGGTCGCCGGCCGGATCCGGGTCGCGCAGGTACTGGCCGCGGTCGGCGCCGTCGCCGGGCTGGTCCCGTTCGTCGCGCTGGCCGGGCTCGCCGACGCGCTGCTCGCACCCGGGCCGGTGGACCGCGGGGCGGTCACCGGGGCGGTGTGGCTGATCGTCGTCGGGCTGGGGGCCCGCGGCGGGATCACCGGGCTGGCCCTGGCGATCACCCACTTCGCCGACGTCCGGCTGCAGGCGGTGCTGCGCCGCCGGATGACCGCCCACCTGGGACGGGTGCCGCTGGGCTGGTTCTCCGAGCGCACCTCGGGGGTGGTGCGCAAGGCCGCCCAGGACGACGTGCACGACCTGCACCAGGTCGTCGCCCACCATCCCGTCGAGTGGGTCGCGGCCTGGGTGCTGCCGCTCGCCGGCGTCGGCTACCTGGCCTGGCTGGACTGGCGGCTGGCGCTGCTCGCGCTGGCCACGGTGCCGTTCTACGCCGCGGCCTACGCCTGGATGATGCGTGGCTACGCCACCAAGGTCGAGCAGATGAACGCCGGGAACGCCCGGATCAGCTCCGCGGTCGTCGAGTTCGTGTCCGGCATCGCGGTGGTCAAGACCTTCGGCCAGGCGCGGCGCGCGCACCGCGGCTACGCCGACGCCGCCCGCGACTTCGGCCGCTTCTACGCCGAGTGGGTCGGCCCGATGCTGCGGCTCGAGGCCCTCTCCACGATGGCGATCTCCGCACCCGTCGTGCTGCTCGTGTCGTGTGCGGGGGTGCTGTGGTTCGTCGACGCGGGCTGGGTCACCCCGGTCGAGGCGATGACCGGGATCCTGGTCTCGCTGGTCGTCCCGACGACGATCACCGCCCTCGGCTTCGGTGCCGCGAACCGGCGCACCGCCGCCGCGGCCGCGCTGCGCATCCACGACCTGCTCGCCACCCCGGTGCTGCCGGTCCCCGCCGCGCCGCGCGTCCCGGACGGGCACCGCGTCGAGCTCGACGGCGTCCGGTTCGCCTACCCCGGCGGCCCGGAGGTCCTGCGCGGGACCGACCTCGACGCCCCGGAGGGGACGGTGACCGCGCTGGTCGGGCCGTCCGGTGCGGGCAAGTCCACACTGGCCACGCTCGTCGCCCGGTTCCACGACGTCACCGCGGGTGCGGTGCGGATCGGCGGCGTCGACGTCCGGGAGATCGCGCCCGAGGTGCTGTACCGCCACGTCGGCTTCGTCCTGCAGGACGTGCAGCTGGTGCACGGCACGGTCGCCGACAACGTCCGGCTCGGCAGGCCCGACGCGACGGAGGACGAGCTGCACGCCGCCTGCCGGGCCGCGCGGATCCACGACCGGGTCCTCGCGCTGCCCCGCGGCTACGACTCCGTGGTCGGGCAGGACGCGCTGCTGTCCGGGGGCGAGGCGCAGCGGGTGTCCATCGCCCGCGCGCTGCTCGCCGACACCCCGGTGCTGGTGCTCGACGAGGCGACCGCCTTCGCCGACCCCGAGTCCGAGGCCGAGATCCAGGACGCGCTGTCCGGGCTCGCCCGCGGGCGGACGGTGATCGTCGTCGCGCACCGGCTCTCGACGATCGCCGGCGCCGACCGGATCGCCGTGGTCGACGGCGGGGTCGTGTGCGAGTCGGGCGCGCACGACGCGCTGCTGGCCCGAGACGGCCGTTACGCCGCGATGTGGGCCGCCCACCGGGCGGGGGAGGAGCTCTCGTGATCACCGACCTGCTGCTGATCCTCGGTCCCGCCCACCGGCGGCGGCTGTTCGGCTACCTCGCGTGGGTGACCGCGTTCGGGGTGGTCCAGGGCGTCGCGACGGTCCTGCTGGTGCCGTTCCTGGAGGCGCTGCTCGCCGGGGACACCGCGGCCGCGCTCGTCTGGACCGGGGCGCTGCTGGTGGCCGTCGTGGCGGCCTGCGTGCTCTACCACGTCCAGGCCATGGCGGGGTTCGGCGTCGCGCTGGTGGTGCTGACGACACTGCACGAACGGCTCGGCGACCACGTGTCCGCGCTGCCGCTGGGCTGGTTCTCCGCCGAGCGGGTCGGCAGGCTGTCCCGGATCACGACCGGCGGGACGATGACCGTCGCCGGACTGTTCGCGCACCTGCTCACGCCGCTGGTCGTCGCGGTCGTGACCCCGGCGACGATCGTGCTGGCGATGCTGCTGTTCGACCCGCTGCTCGCGCTCGCGGCGCTGGTCTGCGTGCCGGTGCTGTGGCTGGCGTTCCGGGCGTCGGCGTCCTGGGTGGGGCGCGGTGACGCCCTCGACGACGCGGCCGCGGTCGAGGCGGGCAACCGGGTCGTCGAGTTCGCACGCACCCAGCGGGTGCTGCGGGCCTTCGGCCGCGGCGCCGCCGGGCACCGGCCGCTGGAGGACGCGATCGACGCCCAGCAGCGGGCCGGCCGCCGGTCGGTGTGGCTGGCGACGGCGGGCATCGTCGCGGGCGGGTTCGCGGTGCAGGTCGCGTTCAGCGCGCTGATCCTCACCGGCACCCACCTCGCGCTCGGCGGCTCGCTCGACCCGGTCCGGATGGTCGCGCTGCTCGCGCTGGCCGCCCGGTTCACCGGCCCGCTGGCCGAGGTCGGCGACTACGCGGGCGTCGTCCGGATCGCCCGCAACGACCTGGGCCGGCTGGTCGCGGTGCTGCGCGAGGAGCCGCTGCCCGAGCCGCGGTGGTCGGCGCAGCGGCACGAGCGGGGCGCCGTCGAGCTGGACGGGGTCGGCTTCGGCTACGACCCGTCGACGCCGGTGCTGCGCGAGGTCACGCTGCGGGTCGCGCCGCGCGAGACGGTCGCCCTGGTCGGGGCGTCCGGCTCGGGCAAGACCACCGTGACCCGGCTGGTCGCACGGTTCTGGGACGTCGGCTCCGGCACCGTCCGGGTCGGCGGCGCGGACGTGCGCGACCAGACCACCGAGGACCTGATGGCCCAGCTCGCGCTGGTCTTCCAGGACGTCTACCTGTTCGACGGGACCCTGGAGGACAACGTCCGCCTCGGTCGCCCGGACGCCTCCGCCGCCGACGTCGCGGAGGCGGCCCGGCTGGCCGGGGTGACCGAGATCGTCGAACGGCTCCCGGACGGCTGGGCCACCCGGGTCGGCGAGGGCGGCACCTCGCTGTCGGGCGGGGAGCGCCAGCGGGTGTCGGTCGCCCGCGCCCTGCTCAAGGACGCCGACATCGTGCTGCTCGACGAGGCCACCGCCGCGCTCGACCCGGAGAACGAGCGGTTCTTCACGGAGTCGATGCGGGTCCTGGCCCGGCGCAGCACCGTGCTGGTGATCGCGCACCGGCTGCCGACGGTCGTCGCGGCGGACCGGATCGTCGTGCTGCACGACGGTGGGATCGCCGAGGCCGGGACGCACGCCGAGCTGCTGGAGCGCGGCGGCCGCTACGCCGCCTTCTGGGAGTCCCGCCGCCGCGCCCGCGGCTGGCGGCTGATCGGATCGGAGACCCCGTGAGCCAGGACCTGCCCTCGTACGCGCTCTGCCGGGTGGTCGGCGTCGAACCGCTGACCCCGCGGATGCGCCGGATCACCCTCGCCTCCGACGACCTGCTCGGCGCCCGGCCGGTCGCACCCGACCAGCAGGTGAAGATCTTCCTGGCCCGCGACGGCGGCGTGCCGGAGATCCCGGCCGCGCCGGAGGACGGCAGCGGCGTCGCGGGCTGGTACGTCCGCTACCTGGCCGTGCCGGAGGAGCGACGGCCGTGGATGCGGTCCTACACGGTGCGGGCGCTGGACCCCGACGCCGGCCGGATGGTGGTCGACTTCGTCCTGCACGGCGACGGCGAGCCCGGCGGCGGGCACGCCGGCCCGGCGAGCCGCTGGGCCGCCCGCGCCGCGATCGGCGACGTCGTCGGGGTGCTGGGGCCGGCCGTCGCCGGGTACCGCAGCCCGGACGGCGAGCCGGTCCGGCTGCTCGTCGGGGACGAGACCGCGCTGCCCGCGATCGCCGCGATCGTCGAGCAGCTGCCGCCGGGGACCCGGGCGGTCGCGGTGGTCGAGGTGGACGGCCCGGCCGAGGAGCAGGAGCTGCCCGGGGCCGACGTGCACTGGGTGCACCGCGGTGGCGGCTCGCTGCCCGACGCGGTGCGCGCGGTCGAGCTGCCCGAGGGGCCGGTGTTCGCCTGGGTCGCCGGGGAGGCCTCGGCGGTGCGGGCGGTCCGCCGGCACCTGGTCGGCGAGCGGGGGCTGGACAGGCGGCGGGTCGCCTTCACCGGGTACTGGCGTCGCGACCTCACCCAGGACGACGCCCCCACCGAGCAGGACATGGCCGACGTGGCCGAGCAGCTGCCCGCCCCGGACGGTGCCGCCGCCGGGTGAGCGAGGACTCCGGGCCGGTCGGCGCGGGCGGCCCTCAGGCCTCCGCCGCCGGTTCGGGGGCACCGGTGGCGGACCACCGCTGCTCGACCCGGCCGAAACGCCACACCGCGATCGCGACCAGCCACGCGACGACGAACAGGCCCACGATGCCGTAGCCGGCGTCGTCGAGCGGGACGTCGGCGATCGCGACGAGCGGCCCGGAGGTGGTGCCGGTCTCCTGGACGAGCACCCCGACGAGCTCGATGGTGCCGATGACCAGCGCGACCGCGACGGACAGCCCGGTGATCGTGATGTTGTAGTAGACCTTGCGCACCGGCCGGGCGAAGGCCCAGCCGTAGGCGACGTTCATGAACACCCCGTCCACGGTGTCGAGCAGGCTCATCCCGGCGGCGAACAGGACCGGCAGGACGAGGACCGCGTAGAACGGCAGCGCGAACGCCGCGGCGCCCCCGGCGAGGACGAGCAGCGTCACCTCGGTCGCGGTGTCGAAGCCGAGGCCGAACAGGAAGCCGATCGGGTAGATGTGCCACGGCCGGCGCACCGCGCGGGTCAGGCCGCCGAGGAAGCGGTTCATGACGCCGCGCTTCGCGAGGTGCTCCTCGAGCTCGGCCTCGTCGTACTCCCCGCGGCGCATCCGGCGGAACACCCCGACGATCCCGACGAGCACGCCCAGGTTGACCAGGCCGATGATCCACAGGAACACGCCCGAGACCGAGGACCCGACGACGCCGGTCACGGCGTGCAGCACCGAGCTGTCGTCGCCGACCTGCCCCGCCAGCGCCCGTACGCCCACGCCCAGCAGGAACGTCAGACCGAACACGACGGTCGAGTGCCCGAGGGAGAACCAGAACCCGACCGACAGGGGCTTGCGGCCGCCGTCGGCGAGCAGCTTGCGGGTGGTGTTGTCGATGGCGGCGATGTGGTCGGCGTCGAAGGCGTGCCGCAGCCCGAGGGTGTAGGCGAGCACCCCGATCCCGATGCCGAACACCCCGGTGGCCCCGAGGCTGTAGTGCGCCGGGGCGACGAGGAACACGAGCACCCCGAACCCGGCGAGGTGCAGCAGCGCGACGAACGCGGCCATCCCGGCCAGGGAGCGGCGGTCGTGCCGGTCGAGATCGGCCCGGAAGCGGCGGGCGGGGGCGGAGCGGGGGGCGGACATCGGGGGCTCTCCTGGGCTCGGCGGCCGGCCGGAGCGGTCGGCGTCGTGACCCCGTGACGGTGCGCCGTCCACCCCGCGTTGTCATGGCTGTTGCCCGGGAATGGCGACAGAGGTCCGCGTCTGTCGGGTTGATCCCTCCCCGAAAGGTCAGGTCCGCGGGCCGGGCCGGTCACCCGGCCCGGCCCACCCCCTCAGTCCCAGTCCAGCGACCCACCCGTCCGGTACTCGGTCACCCGCGTCTCGAAGAAGTTCTTCTCCTTGCGCAGGTCCATGGCCTCGCTCATCCACGGGAACGGGTTCTCCGGCTCCCCGAACAGCGGGGCGAGCCCGATCTGCTCGGCGCGCCGGTCGGTGATGAACCGCAGGTAGCGCTCGCAGGACTCGGCGGTCAGCCCGAGCATCCCGCGGGGCATGGTGTCGCGGGCGTAGGCGACCTCCAGCTCGCACGCCTCGTGCAGCATCGTCCGGATCTCGGCGGCGAACTCGGCCGTCCAGAGGTGCGGGTTCTCGATCTTGATCTGGTTGATGCAGTCGATGCCGAAGTTCAGGTGGATCGACTCGTCGCGCAGGATGTACTGGTACTGCTCGGCGATGCCCACCATCTTGTTGCGCCGGCCGAGCGAGAGGATCTGCGCGAACCCGGTGTAGAACCACATGCCCTCGAAGACCACATAGAACGCGACGAGGTCACGCAGGAACGCGCGGTCGTTCTCCGGGGTGCCGGTCCGGAAGTCCGGGTCGGACAGGGCCCGGGTGTAGCGCAGCGCCCAGGCGTCCTTCTCGGTGATCGAGGGGACCTCGCGGTACGCGTTGAACAGCGCCCCCTCGTCGAGCCCGAGCGACTCGCACACGTACTGGAACGTGTGGGTGTGCACGGCCTCCTCGAACGACTGCCGCAGCAGGTACTGGCGGCACTCGGGGTTGGTGAGGTGGCGGTACACCGCGAGCACGATGTTGTTCGCGACCAGCGACTCCGCGGTGGCGAAGAACCCGAGGTTGCGGGTGAGCATGAGGCGCTCGTCGTCGGTGAGCCCGCCGGGGGAGCGCCACAGCGCGATGTCGGCCTGCATGGCGACCTCGGTCGGCATCCAGTGGTTGGCGCAGCCGGCCAGGTACTTCTCCCAGGCCCAGGTGTACTTCAGCGGCAGGAGCTGGTTGACGTCGGCGCGCGCGTTGATCATGCGCTTGTCGTCGGCGTCGATCGGGGCGGCGCCGCGGGCGATCTCGCCCAGGCCGCTGGCGTTCTCGGTGCTTCCGGTGGGCTGCAGAGTGGTCACTGGCAGGCCTCGCAGTCGGGGTCGTCGATCGAGCAGGCACGGCCCGGATCGAGGTCGGGGGCGGTGGCGGGCACGGCTGTGGCGGGCACGGCGGTGGCCGGGACCGCGGGCACGGTCGCCGCGGGCGACGCGGCGGGGGCGGCGGCCGGGGTGCTCGGCACGCCGGTCAGCCGGCCGTCGGTGCCGGTGAGGGTGGACTTCTCCACCGACGTCGCCGCGCGGGTGCGCAGGTAGTAGGTGGTCTTGAGCCCGGAGCGCCAGGCGAGGCGGTAGAGCTCGTCGAGCGCCCGGCCGCTGGGGGCAGCGAGGTAGAGGTTCAGCGACTGCGCCTGGTCCAGCCACTTCTGCCGGCGCGACGCGGCGGCCACGAGCCAGCGCGGCTCGATCTCGAACGCGGTCGCGTAGAGCTCCTTCAGGTCGGCGGGGACCCGGTCGATCTCGGCCAGCGACCCGTCGAAGTACTTGAGGTCGGCGACCATCACCTCGTCCCACAGCCCGCGGTCCTTGAGGTCGCGGACCAGGTGCGGGTTGATCACCGTGAAGTCGCCGGACATGTTGGACTTCACGTAGAGGTTGAGGTGGATCGGCTCGATCGACTGCCCGACCCCGCAGATGTTCGAGATCGTCGCGGTGGGCGCGATCGCGAGGACGTTGGAGTTGCGCATCCCCTGGGCGACGACCTTCTCCCGCAGCGACGCCCAGTCCAGCGTGGACGACCGGTCGACGTCGAGCTCGCCGTCGCCGCGGGCCGCGGCCAGCAGCTCGACCGAGTCCAGCGGCAGGATCCCGCGGCTCCACAGCGACCCGTCGAAGCTGGCGTAGCGGCCGCGCTCGACCGCCAGGTCCGACGACGCGGTGATCGCGTGGAAGGACAGCGCCTCCGCGCTGCGGTCGGCGAACTGCACCGCCGCGTCGCTGCCGGGCGCGATGCGCTGGGTGAACAGCGCGTCGGAGAAGCCCATGAGGCCCAGCCCGACCGGGCGGTGACGCAGGTTGGACCGGCGGGCCTCGGGGATCGTGTAGAAGTTGATGTCCACGACGTTGTCGAGCATCCGCACCGCGGTGGTCACCGTGCGGCGCAGCTTGTCGGCGTCGAGCCCGTCCGCGGTGACGTGCGCGGCGAGGTTCACCGAGCCCAGGTTGCAGACCGCGACCTCGCCCTCGTCGCCGGCACGGGTGTTGAGGGTGATCTCGGTGCACAGGTTCGACGAGTGCACCACGCCCGCGTGCTGCTGCGGGCTGCGCAGGTTGCACGGGTCCTTGAACGTGATCCACGGGTGCCCGGTCTCGAACAGCATGGTCAGCATCCGCCGCCACAGCTCGACCGCGCGCACCGTGCGGTGCACCCGGACCTCACCGCGGGCCGCGGCCGCCTCGTAGGCGCGGTAGCGCTCGGCGAACGCGGTGCCGTAGAGGTCGTGCAGGTCGGGGGCCTCGTCCGGGGAGAACAGGGTCCACTCGCCGTCGGCCTGCACGCGGCGCAGGAACTCGTCGGGCACCCAGTTCGCGGTGTTCATGTCGTGGGTGCGGCGGCGGTCGTCGCCGGTGTTCTTGCGCAGGTCGAGGAACTCCTCGATGTCGACGTGCCACGTCTCCAGGTAGGCGCACGCGGCGCCCTTGCGCTTGCCGCCCTGGTTCACCGCGACCGCGGTGTCCCCGGCGATCTTGAGGAACGGCACCACGCCCTGGGAGACGCCGTTCGTGCCCCGGATGTGCGCGCCGAGCCCCCGGACCGGGGTCCAGTCGTTGCCCAGCCCGCCGGAGTACTTCGCCAGCAGCGCGTTGTTGCGGTAGCCGCCGAAGATCGACTCCAGGTCGTCGTCGACGGTGGTGAGGAAGCACGACGACAGCTGCGGGCGGGTGGTGCCCGAGTTGAACAGCGTCGGGGTCGAGGCCATGAAGTCGAAGCTCGACAGCAGCTCGTAGAACTCGACCGCCCGCGCCTCGCGGTCGACCTCGCGGACCGCCAGCCCCATCGCGACCCGCAGGAAGAACGCCTGCGGCAGCTCGAAGCGCACGCCGCGCTCGTGCAGGAAGTAGCGGTCGTAGAGGGTCTGCAGGCCGAGGAACCCGATCTGCAGGTCGCGCTCGGGGCGGATCGCCGCGGTGACCCGCTCCAGGTCGAAGGTCGCCAGCTCCGGGTCGACCAGGCCGACCGCGATCGCGTGCCGCAGGTAGTCACGGAAGTAGGAGGCGTAGGCCGCGCCCATCTCCGCGTGGTCCGGGGTGGACGGTGTGCCGGCCAGGTGCGACACGGCCTCGGCGCGCAGCCGGTCCAGCAGCAGCCGCGAGGCCACCAGCGAGTACGCGGGCTCGCGCTCGACCAGGGTGCGGGCGGCCAGGACGAGTGCCTGGGCCAGCTCGTCGGCGGTGATGCCGTCGTAGACGGTGCGGTCCAGCTCGGCGAGCACCGGCTCCGGGGTCACGTCCTCGACGCCGGCGCAGGCCTCGTCGAGCACCGCGGCGACCCGGGCGCGGTCCAGCGGGGCCCGGCTGCCGTCCGGGTGGGTGACGTGCACGACCGGGGCGTCCGCGGCGGTGTCCCCGCCGTCGTGCGCGCGGGCCTGGGCCTGCTGCTCGCGGTAGAGCACGTAGGAGCGGGCGACCCGGTGGTGCCCGCCGCGCATCAGGGCGAGCTCGACCTGGTCCTGGATCTGCTCGACGTGCACCGCGTGCGCGGGGTGGCGGGCCAGTGCCGCGACGACCTGGTCGGTCAGCCCGGCGACGAGGTGGTGCAGCCGCGACGACGACGCACCGGCGTCCCCCTCGACGGCGAGGAAGGCCTTGGTCATCGCCACCGAGATCTTGGTGGCGTCGAAACCGGTCTCCGACCCGTCGCGCCGGATGACGCGCAGGGCCGGGGGTGCTGTTGCCGGTGCAGCGGTGGAAGCCGTCACGGGCTCTCTCCTCGCGAGTCGCCGTCGTCCCCGGGGGGCGGAGCGGTGCGAGGAGGCGGTGGGACCGAACGACCGCGATGGCCCACCACACCCTGGCGCCGTCCCACGAGGCCCCGGAGCAGCGCGCACCGGTCGGCACGCGCGCCGGTGGCAGGTCTTCGGACTCACGGGCGCACTGCTCAGACCTACTGGCCGTCGCTTCCCGGGAGCAGCTCCCAGTGCTGTTGACGGCGGTCGTTCCCGTTCACCGCTGCGGGGCAGTCCCGGATTCCCACCGGGTTCCCTCTTGCCTCACCGGCCCGTGCGGACCGGTGAACCACCAGCGCCCCGGACACTACATCTGGGGTCCGGACACGATCGACCCCCCTATCGGTTCCGGTTTCGACGACCGTTGAGTCACGCACGGTGAACGTCGCCGGTCACGGGCCCGGCGGTCCCTTCCGTTCGGCGGGTCCGCGCGGATACCGTCGGCCGCACTGTTGCCACCGCTGTGCAGGAGAGTGCGATGACCACCGGAACGGACCTCGACGCCGAGCACTGGCTGCGCCGGTGGGACGCCCAGCAGGAGCGCTACATCCCCGACCGCGAGGAACTGTTCGCGCTGGCGCTCGACGTCGTCGACCGGCTCGCCGGCACCCCCGCACGGCTCCTCGACCTCGCCTGCGGGCCCGGGTCGTTCGCGGCCCGCGCGGCGGCGCGCTGGACCGGTGCCGAGGTGGTCGGCGTCGACGTCGACCCGGTCATGCTGGAGCTGGCCCGGCGGACCACCGGCGAGCGCGTCCACTGGGTCGACGCCGACCTCTCGCGTCCCGGGTGGACCGACGCCGTCGGCGGGCCGTTCGACGCCGCCGTCTCGGCCACCGCCCTGCACTGGCTGCCCGAGCCCGCGCTGCCCGAGCTCGCGCAGCGCCTCGCGTCCGTGCTGCGCCCCGGCGCGGTGTTCGTGAACGTCGACACCGTGCTCGCCGACCCGGAGCAGCCGCGCCTGGCCGAGCTGACCCGGGCCCTGCGGGTCGAGCGCACCGACCGGGGACTGGCCACCGGCGAGGACTTCCGGACCTGGTGGGACGCGCTCGCCGACGAGCCGGCCCTGGCCGACGGGTTCGCCGAGCGGGAGCGCCGCTTCGCCGGCCGGGTCACCGGCGGGTCGTCGCTGCCGGCCTGGGAGCAGGCGCTGTCCGGCGCCGGGTTCGCCGAGGTCGGGACGCTCACCCAGACCTTCGACCGGCGCACCCTGGTCGCGATCCGCTGATCACCCGAGCCGGGCGCGCGCGAAGTTCGCCCAGGCGAACGTGTTCGGCCGGGCCGCCTCCAGTCCGGTGAGCCCGGCCGCCACGCCGACGTTCCAGTCCCGCACACCCCACACCAGGGCGCCCGAGTCGGCGCGCAGCAGACCCAGGATCCGGGCGAACGCGTCGGTGCGCGCGGCGTCGTCGGTGGTGGCGACGGCGGCGTAGTAGAGGCGGTCGATCTCCGGGCTGCGGTAGCCGGTGAAGTCGTAGGTCGGGGTGCTGGTCAGCATCCGGCGTCCGATGTAGTCCGGGATCGGCAGCGAGCCGGTGCTGTTCTGGGAGAACACGCCCTGCTGCCGGATGGCCCGGAAGTAGCCCGACGACGGCAGCGGCCGCGCCGTGACCCGCAGCCCGACCTCGCCGAGCTGGCGCGCGACGAGCGCGGTGGCGGCGTCGAAGGTCGGGTCGGCGCCGCTGGTCTGCAGCTCGATCGCCGCCCCCTGCGCCCCGGCCTCGGTGACGAGCGCGCGGGCCCGTGCGACGTCGCGCGCCACCGGGCCCACCCCCGCCGGGTGGTAGCGCAGCCCCTGGCCGAACATGTCGTCGCCGACCCGGCCGCGCCCGAGCAGCACGACCCGCACGAGCTCCTCGCGGTCGATGCCCAGCCGCACCGCCTCGCGCAGCCGCGGGTCGGAGAACGGTGCCCGGTCCACCCGCATCACCAGGAACTGGCTCGCCGAGGCCGGCGCGGACAGCGCCGAGGCGCGCTGCTCGCCGTCGAGCCGGGCGGCGCCGGTGGGGGTGAGGTCGTGGGCGTAGTGCACCTGACCGGACAGCAGTGCGCCGATCCGGGCGGCCTCGTCGTCGACGGGCAGGAACTCCAGCTCACGCACGCCGGGCGCGCCGTCCCAGTGGTCCTCCGACGCGGTGTAGACGGTGGACCCGCCCGGGGTGAACGACGCGAGCCGGAACGGCCCCGTCCCGTTCGGACGGTCGAACGACGTCGTCCCGGCCTTGACGATCTCGGTGCCGGGCGCGCCCCAGGCCAGCGGGAACAGCGTGTTCGGCCGGGTCAGCACCAGCTCGACCTCGGTCGGAGACACCGCCCGCGAGGCGGCCGCGTCGAGGTCGCGGAACAGGGTCGCGGCGATCGCGGTGGTCGCCGGGTCGGTGATGCGGGCCAGGGTGGCGAGCACGTCATCGGCGGTGAGCGGGGAGCCGTCGTGGAAGCGGGCCGCGCGCAGCCGGATCCGCCACCGCCGCCCGGTCGCGTCGCTCTCCCAGGACTCGGCCAGCCGCGGCTCGGGGGTCATGTCCTGCGACCACCCGGTGAGGGTGTCGAAGCACGCCTTGGCCCGGGCCTGGTCGACGTAGAGCGGCAGGACGTGCGGGTCCAGCGACTCGCGCGAGCCACCGGTCGCGAAGACGACCCGCAGCCGCTCCTGGCCCGTCCCGCCGCCGGAGCAGCCGGTGAGGGCGAGCGCGGCGACGCCGAGCGCGCCGGTCAGCACCCGGCGCCGGGACAGCTCGGGCGGGGTCATCCGGCGGCCCGCCCGGTGTCCGAGGCGCGCAGGCCGGGGGCGAACACGTGCCCGTCGAGGACGGCCGGGCGCGGCGCCGTACCCGGCCCGCCCGCGCGGACCCAGTCGGCGACGGCGTCGGTCGTCGCCGCGTCCAGGACCGCACGCAGCCACACGGGCCGCGCACCGGCCCGTCGCGCGGCCGGGGTGGGTCCGACCACGACGACGTCGGAGTCGGCACACGGGCCGAGGCACTCGCTGGTCCGCAGCCGCGCGTGGCCCTCGGTGCCCCGGGTGAGCCGGTCGAGCAGCCTGTCGTGGTGGGGCCGGTCCAGGCCCGGGTGCTTGCGACCGGAGCCGCAGCAGCACCCCCGGCAGACGGTGACGGCGGACAGCGCAGACATGATCCGACCCTACGTGACGTATGACGGGTTGTTCAGACGTCGAGGTCGACAACTAGGTGAGTGCGGCCACCGCCACGCGGGAACCCTCCGGTCCCACACCCCGGACACCAGGAGATCCCCATGAGCCACCACGTCCTCGAGGCCGCCGGCGTCAGCACCCCGGCCACCGTCGTCGAGAAGCTGCACGACGCCGCCCGCGCGAGCACCGCCTGTGCCTCGGCCATGGTCGCCTCCGGCGGCATGGAGACCGAGGTGCTCCTCGCCCTCGACGCCGCCGACCTCTGCACCGCGGCCGCGAGCGTGCTCGGCCGCCGGACCGGGGACAAGGCGGTCGGCGAGGCCGCCGCGTCGGCCGCCGCGCTCGCCTGCGAGGCCAGCTCGGCCGCCTGCGGCGCGCACGCCGACCACCACGAGCACTGCCGGCTGCACGCCGAGATCACCCGGGAGACCGCGCAGCTGCTGCGCGAGCACGCGGGCGCCTGAGCGGTCCGGCTCAGCCGGCCGGGACCGGCTGCGGTGCCGCGGCCACCCGGCCGTCGACGAGGGTCACGATCCGGTCCGCCGACGCGACGGCGACCGGGTCGTGGCTGATCAGCAGCACCGCGGTGCCGTCCTCGCGGCAGGAGCGCCGCAGCTCGGCGAGCAGCAGCGCGCGGTGCCCGCCGTCCAGCGCCGAGGTGGCCTCGTCGGCCACCAGCACCGCGGGCCCGGCGAGCAGGGCCCGCGCCACCGAGGCGCGCTGGAGCTGACCGCCGGACAGCCCGCCCGGGCGGCGCGCGGCCGTCGCGGCGGGGACCCCGAGCCGCTCCAGCAGCGCGACGGCGGCGGCCCGGGCGTCGGCCGGGGACCGCCCGCGCAGCAGCACGGCCGGCCGGGCGACCTGGTCGAGGACGGGGCGGTGGTCGAGGAAGGCGGACCGGCAGTCCTGGTGGACGTACTGCACGGCGCGCCGGTCGCCCGCGGGGTCCCGGCCGCCGACCCGGACGGTCCCCGAGCAGGGGGTCAGCCCGGCCAGGGCCCGGCCGAGCGTCGTCTTGCCCGCCCCCGACGGCCCGGTCAGCGCGACGAACCCGCCCCGCCCGACGGCGAGGTCCACCCCGGACAGCAGCCGCGCCCCGCCCGCGGCCCGGACCCCCAGGTCCGTCACCTCGAGCAGCGCCCCGACCGCCGCCGGTGGTGGCGGGGGCGCGGTCGGGACGGGTGCACCGAGCAGCGCGGCGGCCGGGCCGGTGCGCACGACCCGGCCCGCGGCCAGCTCCAGCAGCGTCACCGGGACGGCGGCGGCGAGCCTGCGGACCACGTCGAGGTCGTGGGTGAGCAGCACCAGCGCCGTCGAACCCGCGGCCAGCGCCGCGAGCCGGTCGGTCACCGCGCGGGTGGCGGCCGGGTCGAGCCCGGTGGTCGGCTCGTCGAGCACGACGACGTCCGGGCCGGTCACCAGCGTCCCGGCGAGCGCGACCCGCTGCTGCTGACCCCCGGAGAGCCGGTGCGGGTGGCGGCGGAGCAGGTGCGGCTCGGCGCCGAGCCCGGCCCGCTCGCACGCCTCGGCGACCGCCCGGGCCCGGGCGGCCCGGTGCCGTCGCCCGCGGCCGTGCACGGTGGCGGCGAGCTCGTCGAGGACCGGTCCGACCCTGCGCACCGGGTCCAGGACCTGGCCCGGGTGCTGGGGCAGGTACCCGACCCGCCCGGCCCGGCGCGCCCGCAGCTCCCGCGGGCCGACGCCGAGCAGCTCGGCCGCGCCGACCCGGACCGACCCGGCGAGCTCCACCCCGGTCGCGGTCCCGCCGAGCAGCGCCAGCCCGAGCGTCGACTTCCCCGCCCCGGACGGCCCGGCGACGGCGAGCACCGCGCCGGGCGCGAGGTCCAGGTCGACGCCGTCGAGGAGCACCGTCCCGTCGGCGGTGCGCGCGGTCAGCCCGCGGACCGTCAGCGCGCTCACACGACCGCCCCCGTCCGGTCCGCGAGCCGGTCCACCAGCACGTTCGTCCCCGCGGCGAGCGCGACGAGCAGACCCGCCGGCACCAGCAGCGCGTACGGTGCGAGGAACAGCGACGACGAGTTCTGCTCGATCACCACCGACCAGTCGACGGTGTCCGGTGGCAGCCCGACCCCGAGGAAGCTCGCGCCGGTCAGCACGGTCAGCACGAGCACGCCGCGGGTCCCGGCGTCGACGAGCACCGGTCCGGCGACGAACCGCCCGGTCTCGACGAGGTGCACCCGCCACCACCGCTCGCCGTTCTGCGTCATCGTCTCCAGCGCCACCCGCCGCGCCGGTGCCCCCGCGGCCCCGCGGACCACCCGGACGACCGCGGGCAGCTGCAGCAGCGCCGTCGCGACCAGCATCGGGCCGACCCCGCGCCGCCCGGTCCCGGCCAGGACCAGCAGCACCAGCAGCGACGGCAGGACCAGCAGCACGTCCAGGGCCCGCTGGGTGAGCAGCACCGCCCACCGTCGCCCCGACGCGGCCAGCAGCAGCCCCAGCGGGACCCCGGCGGCGTAGGCCAGGACCAGCGTGCCGACGGCGAGCGCGACGACGGTGGTGCCGCCGGTCAGCGCGAGCGTCAGCACGTCGCGGCCCAGCGCGTCGGTGCCCAGCGGATGCCCCGGCCCGGGCGGGAGCAGCGCGCCGGCGCCGTCCGGGGCCGGCAGCAGCGGTGCGAGGAACGGCCCGGCGAGTGCGCACAGCAGCGGTACCCCGGCGAGCGCGGCCGCGATGAGAGTCCCCACCGGCACCCGGATCACGCCCGCTCCTCCCGCACCGGGCTCAGCCGCGCGACGGTCGCGTCGGCCGCCAGGTTCACCGTGATCGTGACGACCGCGGCGAGCACCGCGTAGCCCTGGACGAGCGGGATGTCGCGGTTCTGCACCGCGTCGACCACCCCGGCCCCGACCCCGGGCAGCGCGAACAGCGACTCGACCACGACGACCCCGCCCAGGGTCCCGCCGACGATCCGGGCGAGCTGCTGCACCGACGGCGCGAGCCCGCCGGGCAGCACGTGGCGCAGCAGCACGTCGCGCTCGGGCAGGCCCAGCCGTCGCAGGTGGGTGACGTGCGGGGACCGGTCGGTCTGCAGGACGCCCTGGCGGACCTGTCGCGACAGCCTGCCCAGCTGGGCGAGGACCAGCACGGCCACCGGCAGCACGAGCACCGCCGGGGTGAGCAGCGACCCGCCGCCCGCGGTCGCCGGGAGCCACCCGAGCTGCAGCGAGAACAGCCCGACCAGCAGCAGCCCGGTCGCGAACTGCGGGGCGGCCGCCAGCGCGGACACCGTCGCCGTCGAGACCCGGTCGAGGGTGCTGCCGGGCCGCCGGCCGGTCGCGGTGCCGATCGCGACGGCCAGCGCGACGGTGAGGACCAGCGCGGGCACGGCGAGCAGCGCGGTGCTCGCGAGCCGGCCCGCCACCTCGTCGACGACGGGCCGGCCGGTCACCAGCGACCGGCCGAGGTCCCCGGTGACGAGCCCGCCGAGCCAGCCGGCGAGCCGCTCGGTCGCGGGGAGCCCGGTCCCCAGCTCGTCGCGTAGCCGCGCCACCTGCTCGTCGGTGGCGTCCGGTCCCAGGACGACGTCGGCGGCGTCGCCGGGCAGCAGCGTGGTCAGCGCGAAGATCGCCACGACGGCGGCGAGCAGCTGCCCGGCCGCGACGGCGGCCCGCCCGGACCGGCCGATGCCACGCAGCACTCCGCCCCTCCGTCTCCTGGTCACCTGAACAGGATCACAGTCGTCGGGGCCGGGACAAGTGCCGCGCCGGAGGCGGTCAGCCGAGGCGGGCGCGGTGGAACCGGGCCCAGGTCCCGGTGTCCGGGCGGGCGGGCTCGACGCCCGACAGGTCCGCGGTGACGCCGACGTGCTCGTCCCCGACCGACCAGGCGGTGGCGTCGTCGCGCAGCAGGAGCTGGGCGCGGCGCAGGGCGTCGGTCCGGCGCGCCTCGTCCGGGGCCCGGGCGGCGACGGCGAGCAGCGCCCGCACGTCGGGGCGGCCCCCCGCGGCGTCCCCGCTCCCGGCGGCCCCGCCGGTCCCGGGACCGGCCGCGCCGTCGGTCGCGGTGTCGTCCCCGGTGTCGCCCGCGGTGTCGTCCCCGGGTGCCCGGGGCACCGCGGCCACGGCCTGCAGGTAGAGCGGGATCGGCTGTGCCGCGGCACGGCGGAACCGGATGCCCGGGGTCGGCTCGACGTCCGGCGGCTCCGGCTCGCGCGGCTCGCACCGCAGCCCGACCGCCGCCAGCTGCTCCACGACCAGGTCGGCGGTCGGCCGCGACATCGGGTCGAACGGGTCGAAGAACAGCGGCACCCGCGCCCCATCGGCCCCCGCCGCGACGACCAGCTCCCGGGCCCGCGCGACGTCGCGCACCACCGGCGCGACCCCGTCCGGGTGGTGGGCCAGCCCGGCCCCGAACAGGTCGTCGCCGGGCTGCGCGAGGTCCAGCAGGATCTCGTGCACCAGCTCCACCCGGTCGATCCCGAGCCGCACCGCCTCGCGCAGCCGCGGGTCGGCGAGCGGGCCGGGCCCGGTGTCGAGGAACCGGGTCACCGAGCCCGGTGCGGACAGCACGGTCGTCCCGGTCCGCCCGAGCAGCCGTCGTGCGCTGTGCGGGAACAGGTCGTGCGCCCAGTGCACGTAGCCGTCCACCAGGGACTGGTAACGGTTCTCCTCGTCGTCGTCGACCAGGAACTCCACCGCGGGCGCGGGCGGGCGGCCGGCCCAGTGGCCGTCGTGCCGGTAGAGGGCGTCCGGCGAGCCGGGCAGGAAGCGGAACGCGCCGGTCCCGACGGGCACGTCCCCCCGCCCGCCGCGCACGATGCCGGTCCCCGGCGCGGCCAGGGCCAGGGCGAACAGGAAGTCGGGACGGCCCAGCACGAGCTCCACCTCGGTCGCCGACACCGCGCGGCTGGCGGTCAGGTCCAGGTGCGCGAGCATCGGCGCGGCCGTCGCCCCGGTCGCGGGGTCGAGCACCCGGCGCAGCGACGTGAGCACGTCGGCCGGGGCCAGCGGCCGCCCGTCGTGGGCGACGGCGTCGCGCAGCCGGATCCGCCAGCGCGTCCCCGTCCGGTCGGGTGCCGCGGAGGCCGCCAGGTGCGGGCGCGGGGTCATGTCCTGGTCCCACACCAGCAGCGTGTCGGCGACGGCGGCCGCCCGCGCCCGGTCCACCGGCCGCCACACCCGGTGCGGGTCGGGTGCCCCGAGCGGGCCGGTCCCGGCGAACGAGGTGACCAGCCGCGGCGACGCCGCGTCGGCTGGCGCGCCGCACGCCGCCAGAGCCGGGATCCCCGCGAGCGCCGCGGACGCGCCGGCGGCCCGCAGGAACGAACGACGGCTCAGCTGCACGACACCAGGGTGCCGGGTCGGGCGGCGGCTAGGGTCGCCGGGATGGATCTCCTCGCGATCTCCGGCAGCCCGTCCGACCCGTCGAAGACCGCGCTGCTGCTGGAACTGGCGGTGGCCAGAGCCGCCGCGCACGACGGCGTGTCGGCGGAGCTGCTCGCCCTGCGCGACCACGACGTCGTCTTCTCCGACGGCCGCGACCCCGCCGACTACACCGGCGACACCCGCGCGGTGATCGACCGGGTCGTCGCGGCGGACGCGCTCGTCGTCGGCACCCCGATGTACCGCGGCAGCTACACCGGCCGGCTGAAGAACCTGTTCGACGTGCTCCCCAACGACGCGCTGGCGGGCAAGCCCGTCGGGCTCGTCGCCACCGGGGGCACCGACCACCACTTCCTCGCGGTCGAGCACGAGCTCAAGCCGCTCGTCGGGTTCTTCCGGGCCTGGGCGGTGCCCGGCGCGGTGTATGCGAACAACACCCACTTCACCGGCGGCGACCTCACCGACGACGGCGTCCGCGAGCGGCTGCACGACCTGGCCGACGCCGTCGTCGCGTTCGCGCGGGCGGTGCCCCGCGGTGCCGCGGGGCCGGCCGCCCCGGACATCCCGCGCCGTTCCCTGCGCGAGGGGTGACCGCCCCGTCCGGACCGGATCAGGACAGGGCGTGGCCGAGCTCCCCGGCCCCGGCGCGGAGCTCGTCGGCGTCGCGGGCGACGAGCACGTGGTCGAGCACCCGGGCGTAGTCGCGCATCGCGCACGACGCCTGGTCCCAGTACCGCTCGGGCTCCGGGGTGATCCACCCGACCCGGTGGGCCCGGCGGGCGAGGGTCTCCAGCTCCGCGGTGCCCGGGGGCAGGCCGTTGGACCGGCCGTCGCCGACGACCAGCACCGCGGTGCGGCGGTCCACGGCGTCGCGGTGCCGCTCGTTCAGCTCGTGCAGGACGCGGCCGTAGTCGCTGCTCGCGTCCAGGTCGATGCCGGGCGCGGCCAGGACCGCGGCGAGCGCGTGGTCGTCGTGGGCCCGCAGCAGCAGGTCGGTGACCTCGACGGGGGAGTCGGTGAAGGCGACCACCCGGCAGCGGAACGCCTGCCGGTGCAGCGTCCGGGCCAGCCGCAGCACGAACGCGGTGATCGACCGCACTGACAGCGACACGTCGACGACGACCAGCAGCCGGACCCGGTCCGGGACCCGCGCCCGGTGGTACAGGTGGAACGGGACGCCGTCACTGCGCATGCTGCGCCGCATCGTGTGCCGCGCGTCGAGCGGGCCGTGCGCGTGCTCGCGCGGCCGTCGCCGCGGGGCGCCCCGCATGCGGTGCAGCAGCTCGTGGCAGGCCGACGCCATGTCCGCGGAGCCCGTCGTGTCGGGGCCGGTGCCGTCGGGGTCCGGGCGCCGGGACCCACCGGCCCCGACCCGGTCGGCGAGCCGGCCCACGAACTCGGTGATCGCCTCGACGAGCCGGTCGAGCTGGACCGCCGACAGCTCCTCGCCCGGCGGACCGTCGGCGTAGACGTCGTGCGGGTCGTACGCGGCCAGCCAGGCCAGGACGGTCTCCGGGTCGTCGAAGGAGATCGACCCCGAGACCGGGGTGCTCGCCCCGGAGGTCAGCTCCCTCCCGACGGCGGCACCGGCCCGGTCCAGGTCGACGGTGTAGGTCGTGCCGCGCCGTCCCCGGTCCTCGCCGGAGGACACCGACAGGTCCCTGTCCGATCCGCCGAGCGAGACGTCGTCGTCGCGGTGGGGGTTGAAGCCCTTCTCGGTCTCCTCGGCGTCGAGCAGGTCGCCGACCTCGGCCGCGGACGGGTCGTCGTCGGCGGAGCGCCCGAGTGCGTCGCCCACCTCGGCCAGCTCCAGGGCGTCCGGCAGCCCCTCCGCGCCCGGCCCGCGCAGGCCGGGACCGCCGCCCCGCCCGGGGGGCCCGTCGTCGGGGAGCAGGCCGAAGAACGCGTCGAACGCCGTTTCGAACCCGGGGCGCTCGTGGGCGTACTTGACGGTGACCGCGCGCAGCGACGCCCGCAGCCGGTCGGTGTCGGCGCCCCCGACCATCGCCAGCACCCGGTGGACCTCGATCGACTCGGCGGGCGAGACCCGGACCCGCCGGGTGCGCAGCACCCGGCAGAACGCCGCGGCGAGGACCGGGAGCAGCCGGGCCGCGACGCTCCCGGGGGACGGGCCGCTCATCGGAGGCCGCGCCGGGCCCGGTCGGCCTGTGCGCGGGCGCCGGTGGTCGCCCCGCCCGCCGACGAGGCCGCGCGTCCCCGCCCGAACGCCCCGGACGTCGTGTCGGCCGGGCGGCCCGGCCGGGGCTCCGCCGCGGGGCCGCCCGCCCCGTCGTCGCCGTCGAGCCGGGCGAGGGCCAGCTCGCGGTCCGAGCCGTACTTGAGCAGGGCGGCGAGCAGCGCGGACCGGACCTTCGCGGCCTCCCCGGCCGACCCGCACCCGAGGACGGCGGCGGCGCGGGCGGCGTCGATCACCTCCGAGATCGAGGGGGCCTTGCGCAGCGGGAGGTCCCGCAGCCGCCGGGCGAGCTCGACGACGTCGGCGACGACGTCGTCGGCCACCGCGGGCGCGCGCCGGGACACGATCGCGGTCTCGCGTTCGGCCGTCGGGAAGCCGACCCCGAAGTGCAGGCAGCGGCGCTTGAGCGCGGGGGACAGCTCTCGGGTGTCGTTGGAGGTCAGGACCACCCACGGCGTCGAGCGGGCGGTGAAGGTCCCGATCTCGGGCACCGTCACCTGGCGTTCGGCCAGCACCTCCAGCAGGAGTGCCTCCATCGACTCCTCGGTGCGGTCGACCTCGTCGACGAGCAGCACCACCGGCTCGGGCGACAGCAGCGCCTCCAGCAGCGGGCGGGGGAGCAGGAAGTCCTCGGTGTAGAGACCGGTGTCCTCGGCGCGCAGCCGGGCGGAGGCCTCGGCCATCGTCGCGGTGCCCGACAGGAGCTCGCCGATGCGGTCGCGCAGCATCTGGACGTGCATGAGCTGCTTGCCGTAGTCCCACTCGTACAGGGCCCGGCCGTCGTCGAGGCCCTCGTAGCACTGCAGGCGGATCAGGGTCCGGCCGCTCGCCGCGGCCAGGGACTTCGCCAGCTCGGTCTTGCCGACACCGGCCGGGCCCTCCAGCAGCAGCGGCCGCTCCAGCGCGGTGGCCAGGTGCACGACCACGGCGAACTCGGGGTCGATGACGTAGTTCTCGCCGGCCAGGGCCTCGGTCAGCGTCTCGGGGCTGTCGAACACCGGTCTCCTCAGCGGGTGTGCACGGACAGGGACCCGCCGCGCCCGGGGGCTGATCCGGGCGCGGCGGGGAGCTCCTGCAGGTCGTCCTAGTAGGACTTGTTGAACGCGTGGTCCACCAGCGGGACCAGGGCGTCCACCGTGCACTCGCGGGGATTGCCCGGGGTGCAGTAGTCGCCCATCATGTGCTCGGCGATCCGGTGGACGGTGTCCCCGTCGGTCGGGATCGTGTCGCCGACACCGGCGTACTTCCCGGTGTTCATCCGGTTCTTGTCGTAGCTGTCGGACCGCAGCACACCGAAGTTGTCCGGGATGCCGACGTCCTTGGACAGCCGGATGGCCTCCTCGACCGCGGCGTCCGCGGCCTGCACGGTGGTCATGTTCCGGGTGTCGACGCCCAGCGCGGTCGCGATCTTGGCGTAGCGCTCGTAGCGGGAGGGGAGGTTGTACTCCCAGACCCGGGGCAGGGCGATCGCGTTGTTGAGCCCGTGGTGGGTGTCGAAGAACGCCGACACCGCGTGCGAGGTCGAGTGGACCAGGCCCAGACCACCGGAGTTGAACGCCTGCGCGGCGATGTACTGCGCGTGCATCATCTTCGAGCGGGCCTGCAGGTTGCGGGGCTCGTAGGTGGCCTCGCGCAGGTACTGCCCGACCAGCTCGATCGAGTACAGCGCGTTGCCCAGCGACGGCTCGAAGTCCAGCCGCGAGACGAACGGCTCGGAGCCGTGCGCGAGCACGTCGAAGCCGCAGTACGCGGTGAAGTGCTGCGGGCAGCTGTAGTAGAGCAGCGGGTCGTCCAGCGCCAGGGTGGTGACGACGGCGTCGTCGAACCCGACCCACTTCTTCGGGTTCTCCATGTCGCTGGTGTTCGTGATGACGTAGGCCCAGGATGTCTCCGAGCCGGTACCCGCGGTGGTGGAGACCGCGATGTGCGGCGGGTTCTCCATGGTCGTGGACTTGGAGAAGCCCTCGAACTCGTTGATGTTGCGACCGTCGTGGGCGATGACGACGCGGGCGCCCTTCGCGGCGTCGTGCGAGGAGCCGCCGCCGATCGAGATGATGCCGTCGCAGCGCTCGCTCGTGTAGAGCGCGGCGGCGTCCATGCAGTTGTAGTCCTTGGGGTTGGACTCGACCTGGTCGTAGACGACCACGTCGACGCCCTGGTACTCGACCTTCCCCTTGAGCTCGTCGATGATCCCGGAGCCGCGCAGCCCGGTGGTCACGAACAGCGCCCGCGTCATGCCGAGGTTCTTCGCCTCGACCCCCAGGATGTCGTGCGCGCCCACCCCCAGCAGGGCCCGGGGGAACGGGTGGAACTCCTTGATCGGGAAGTCCCAGATCTGGTTGAGCTCGATGGCCATTGGCTCTCCTCGACGGCGTCGTCGGCTGGCGGACGAGCACAACCATGGTTGTTGCGAACTACTGGCAACAGCTACAGATGGGTACCTGACCACCCGGCCGTTCGCCGGGGCAGGTCCACCCTCCGTCCGGAGGGGTCACCGGCGTGGGGCGGAGGCCTCGAGGTGGGTGCCGACGGGGGTGAACCCGCTGCGCCGGTACCAGTCCCGCGGCCAGTCGGCGGCGTCGGCGCCGAGCGCGAGCAGGTCGCAGCCGTACTCGGCGGCGAGCTCGCGGGAGCGGGCCAGCAGCGCCCGGCCGTGCCCGCGGCCGCGGTGGGCCGGGTCGGTCTCCAGGGCGTCGAGCCAGGCCGTGGCCCCGTCGCGGCGGAGGGTCGCGGCCGCCACCACCCGGTCGTCGGCGACGACGGCGAGCCGGTGCAGGGCCAGCACCCGGTCGTCGCCGGTGTCGCGGTCGACCAGCTGGTCGAGGTCGCCGGGGCCGGTGCCGGGCAGGTCCCGGGCCCAGGAGGCGCGCCGGAACCCGCGGAGCTCGTGGTGGTCCAGCTCGGTGACCGTCGGCGCGCCCGCACCCGTGGCCGTGCCGGTCGCGGTGGGGGCGGTCATGGCCTCGTTCGCCGAGACCGACCACCCGGCGGCGCGGAGGCCGTCGGCGAGCTCGTCCGCGCCCGGGCCCCACATCAGCGCCCCCGGGTGCAGGCCGTGCGCGGTGAGCGCCCGGTCGGCCTCGGTGAGCACGGTGGCCGGGTCGGTGCGGTCCGGGCGGCCGAGCAGCAGCTGGTTGTGCATCCGCGACACCGGCCAGGCGTCGGTCCGGACCGCGACGCCGCCGGTCACCGGCTCCTCCGCGGTCGCGCCGCGCCGCAGCATCGACGGCTCGAACCCCATCGCCCGCGCCGCCGCGCCGGGCTCGGGGACCTCCGGTGCGGCGAAGCCGTCCGGGCCCGGGCGGTAGGGCAGCACCATCAGCACCGCCGACGCCGGCACCGCCCCGTAGGCGTGCGGGAACCGCATCGACGACGGGTCGGTCGGCACCCCCGGCTCCCACCGGACGTCGACCCCGGCGACGTCGATCCGGGCCGGGTCGAGGACGAGCAGGACCAGGTCGGTCCGGCCCGCGAACAGGCGCTGCGCGGGCAGGGCGACCTGTCCGGGCGTCGACAGGTGCACGAAACCGACCTCGTCGAGGGAGGGGGGCGCCACGGCTCCCGTGCCGAGCCACCTCCGCCACTCACCAGGGGTGCAGAGGTGCAGCAGGACCGTCCCGACCGTCATGGGAGACAGCCTGCCCGCCCGTCCGATCGGACGGGCGTGGACATCGAGTATTGATTTCCGGCACCGGGTGCCAATAGCGTCCGATCCGCTGCCACCGCCGGCCGGCGGGGCGGTTCACCACCTCTCTCGCCGAGAGTCGGATCCAGCGGAGGTTGCGCATGAGCGAGCACCAGAACGAGGACGCCCTGACCGAGGAGACCCTCGTCGAGGAGGTCTCCATCGACGGCATGTGCGGTGTCTACTAAGCCCCTCGACACCACGGTTCCGGACGGCGCCGCGGGGGCTTTCGACCCCGCGGCGCCGTACCGGCTCAGCGAGAGCGTCTCGCTGCGTCCGGAGCCCTTCGGCGCCCTGGTGTACGACTTCGTGACCCGCAAGCTCTCCTTCCTCAAGACGCCCCAGCTGGTCTCGGTCGTGCGCGACCTGGAGAACCAGCCGGACGCCCGCTCGGCGGTCCGTGCCGCCGGCGTCGAGGAGCCCCAGCACGACGCCTACTTGCGTGCCCTCGCCGGACTGCTGAAGTCCCGCACGATCGTCGCCCGTTAGTCCCGCCCGCCCCGCCGACCACCACAGTGAGGTGCCCGTGAAGCTGGTCGACCACTTCCAGTACGGCCTGAACTCGCCCATCTGCCTGACCTGGGAGCTCACCTACGCGTGCAACCTCGCGTGCGTGCACTGCCTGTCCAGCTCCGGGCGGCGTGACCCGCGCGAGCTGAGCACGGCCGAGGCCAAGGCCGTCATCGACGAGCTGCAGCGCATGCAGGTCTTCTACATCAACATCGGTGGTGGCGAGCCGACCGTGCGCCCGGACTTCTGGGAGCTGCTGGACTACGCCATCGCCCACGACGTCGGCGTCAAGTTCTCCACCAACGGCGTCAAGCTCGACAAGCAGCGGGCCGCGCAGCTCGCCGCGACCGACTACGTCGACATCCAGATCTCGATGGACGGCGCGACGGCCGAGGTCAACGACTACGTCCGTGGCCCGGGCTCGTTCGACACCGCGATCACCGCGCTGGAGAACCTCGCCGAGGCCGGGTTCAAGCACCCCAAGATCTCGGTCGTGATGACCCGGG
The DNA here is from genome assembly GCF_017312135.1 of Pseudonocardia sp. TMWB2A. NCBI lineage: Bacteria > Bacillati > Actinomycetota > Actinomycetes > Pseudonocardiales > Pseudonocardiaceae > Pseudonocardia > Pseudonocardia sp. TMWB2A. Next base: position 1,907,102 of record NZ_QKQY01000002.1, on the reverse strand, counting down.
AGAACGTCGACCAGCTCGACGAGTTCAAGGCCATCGCCGACAAGTACGGCGCCCAGCTGCGCATCACCCGGCTGCGCCCGTCCGGCCGCGGTGCCGACGTCTGGGACGAGCTGCACCCGACCCAGGCCCAGCAGAAGCAGCTCTACGACTGGCTGGTCGCGCACGGGGACCAGGTCCTGACCGGTGACTCGTTCTTCCACCTGTCCGCCTACGGCGAGGCTCTGCCCGGGCTGAACCTGTGCGGCGCGGGCCGCGTGGTCTGCCTGATCGACCCGGTCGGCGACGTCTACGCCTGTCCGTTCGCCATCCACGAGAACTTCCTGGCCGGCAACGTCCGCGACGAGGGCGGCTTCAAGGAGGTGTGGGAGCACTCCGAGCTGTTCACCGAGCTGCGCCAGCCGCAGACCGGCGGGGCGTGCGCGTCGTGCTCGCACTACGACACCTGCCAGGGCGGGTGCATGGCCGCGAAGTTCTTCACCGGCCTGCCGCTCGACGGCCCGGACCCGGAGTGCGTGCAGGGCTACGGCGAGGCGATGCTGGCCGCGCGGGACGGCGGGACGGTCATCCCGAAGTCCGACGTCGACCACTCGCGCTCCGCGCCACGCAACACCCGTGCGCCCAAGCAGCCGACGATGCTCTCGCTCACCCCGCCGCCGCGCCGGCCGGACCGGGCCTGCGACGAGAACCCGCTCGCCGGGTTCGCGCCGGACGCCGTGCCCGCGGCGCAGCCGGTCGCGGGGAGCTGACACGGACCTGCTGCTGACGGGGCCCGTCGACCTGCGCGGTCGGCGGGCTCCGTCGCGTGTGCTGTTCGGGCCGCACGAGACCAACCTCGGCGACGCCGCACGCGGGATCACGGCCGACCACGTCGCCTACTACGCGGCGCGGGCCGCGGGGGGCGCGGGGATCGTCGTGGTCGAGCCGGCGTCGGTGCACGCCTCGGACCACCCCTACGCCTACGCCCCCGCCGCGTTCCCCGCCGTCCCCCACGCCGCGTCGCCCGGCTCGGCCGCGGCGTCGGGGCGCGTCGAGATGCAGCTCAGCGGGAGTCGTGGATCTTTCGCGCCAGCTGAGCTGCATCTCGGCGACCGGGACGGCGCGCGGGTGCCCGCCGCGGCCGGGTGGGCGGCGGTCGTCGCGGCGTGCCGGCCGCACGGGACGCTCGTACTGGCCGGGCTCGCGCACGCCGGTGGGCAGGGCAGCTCCGCGCACTCCGGGCACCCGCTGTGGGCGCCGTCGCCGGTCCCGGACGTCGTGTCCCGCGAGGTCCCGCTCGCGATGGGGTCCGCGGAGATCGGCGCCGTGGTCCGCGGCTTCGCCGCCGCCGCCCGCGCGGCTGTGGACAGTGGTGTGGACGGTGTGGAGATCTCCGCCGGGCAGCACTCGGTGCTGCGCCAGTTCTGCTCCGGCCTGACCAACCACCGTGACGACGCGTACGGCCGCGACCGCACCCTGCTGCTGCGCGAGGTCCTCGACGCCGTGCGGGCCGCGATCGGGCCGGACCCCCTGCTGGCGCTGCGGCTGTGCGTCGACGAGCTCGCCCCCTGGGCCGGCATCACCCCCGGCGACGGCCTCGCCCTCGCCCGGGCCGTCGCCGACCGGGTGGACCTGCTCGTCCCCGTCGTCGGGAGCGCGCTGTCGGTCGCCGCGACCCGGCCGGACCTGCACACGCCCGAGGCCTTCCTGCGGGCCCGGTGCGGCGAGCTGCGGCGTGCCCTCGGCGGTGCGACGACGGTCGTCCTGGCCGGCAGCGTCGTCACCCCGGCCGTCGCCGAGGAGGCCCTGAGCAGCGGCGACGCCGATATCGTGGAGATGACGAGAGCGCAGATAGCGGACCCGCGGCTCGTCGCGCTGACCCGGGCCGGGACGCCGGAGCGCATCCGGCCGTGCCTGCTGACGAACGCCCTCGCCGCGGCCCGGGACCCGCGCAACCCCGTGGTCGGCGACGAGCTGGAACCGCGGTCGGGGCACGAACGGACCGACCCGGACCCGGACCCGGCCCCGGATCAGCCGCGTTCCGCGGAACGCGGTCCGGACGCCGCGGGGGGCCCCGAACACCTCGATGCGGAACGCGATCGGGACGCCGTCGCGGGTGCCGGGGCGCGTTCCGCGGAACGCACCGCAGGGGCGCGACGACCTGTGCTCGTCGTCGGCGGCGGGCCCGCGGGGCTCGAGGCGGCCCGGACACTGGCGCTGCGCGGGCACCCGGTGACGCTGCACGAGCGCACCGACCGGCTCGGCGGCCTGCTCCCCGCGGCCGCGGTACTGCCCGGCCGGTACCGGCTCGCGCTGCCGGTGCCGTGGTGGGCCGCGGAGCTCGACCGGCTCGGCGTCCGGGTCGTGCTGGGATCCGAGGTGGACACCGCCGTGCTCGACGCGGCCCGCGCGCGCGGCGACGCGGTGGTGCTCGCGACGGGCTCGCGGCCGTCGCCGTCGGTGCGGGACACGGACGTCCCGGTGCTCACCGCGGCGGAGCTGTGCGCCGGGGTGGCGCGGTCAGCCCCGTCCCTGGCAGCCCCGGTCGGTGGTGGCGGTGGCGCGGACCGCGCGGCGGAGCACGGAGAGGAACGCGAACGCCACGACCGGGAGGAGCAGGACGACGACCTCCGTGCCGGGCACCGTGACCCGGTCGTCGCGGTGCTCGCCGCCGCGGGCGTTCCGCGGAACGCGCCGGTGCTCGTCGTCGACCCGCTCGGGGACTGGACTGGACCGGGGGTCGCGGAGCTGCTCGCCGCAGCCGGGCATCCCGTGGTCCTGGCCACGCCGGACGCCGTCGCCGGGCACCAGCTCGGCCGCTGCGGCGACATGGCCGCGGCGAACGCGCGGCTGGAACGGGCCGGGGTCCGCCGGGCGTTGTTCACCCGGCCGGGGGCCGTCCGTGGCGGCGTCGCGGAGCTGGTGGACGTCCACACCGGAGCGGTGACGACCGTGCCGTGCGCGGCCATCGTCGACTGTGGACCGCGGCTGCCGCAGGACGCGCTGCCGGCGCTGCCCGGCTGCGTGGCCGCGGGGGACCGGGTGGCGCCGCGGACGCTCGCCGAAGCGGTGCGCGAGGGGCGGCGGGCCGGCGTCGCCCTGGCCGACGCCGACGCGGGCAGCACGGCCGGTCCCGCGGCCGACGCCGCGACCGCCGCGCTCCCGACCGCCGCGCTCCCGACCGCCGCGCTCCCGACTGCTGCGCTCCCGACCGCCGCGCCCCCGGCCCCCGCGCGCTCGGCCGTCGCCCTACCGGAGTCCGCGTCCCCGGAGTCCGCGCTCCCGTCGCGCGTGGCCCCCGGGTCCCGCAGCAGCGTGGCGCCGCACCCCGGGCCCGTCGCGGTCGCGACGCAGGAGGCGGCGGACCGGGAGCATCCGCGGCCCCGGCTCGGCGACCCCCTGCGCCTCGGCCGCGCCACGTTGCGGAACCGGATCGTCTTCACCGCCCACCTGACCGGCTTCGCCGAGGGCTGCATGCCGACCGACCGGCACACCGCCTACTACGCGGCCCGTGCCGCGGGCGGCGCCGGACTGGTGATCACCGAGGAGCACGCCGTCCACCCCGGCGACCGGCCCTACGAGCGGCTGATCCGCGGGCACGACCCGGCCGTGCTGCCCGGCTACCGCGCCCTCACCGACGCGGTGCACGCCCACGGCGCCCTCGTGCTCGCCCAGCTCAACCACAACGGCGCGCAGGGGTCGGGGATGTACTCGCGCACGGCCGTCGTCGGGCCGTCGCCGGTGCCCGACCCGATGTTCCGCGAGGTCCCCGCCGAGCTCGACGCGGCCGGGATCGGCGCGATCGTCGACTCCTTCGCCGACGTCGCCGCGCGCTGCGTCGAGGGCGGGTTCGACGGCGTCGAGCTGCAGTGCTCGCACGCCTCGCTGCTGCGGCTGTTCCTGTCCCCGGCCACCAACCGTCGCACCGACGCCTGGGGGCACGACCGGGCGAAGCTGGTGCTCGACGTCGTCGCCGCCGTCCGCGCGGCCATCGGCCCGGACCCGGTGCTGGGCCTGCGGATCGGCGTCGACGAGCGCATCGAGGGCGGCATCACCCCCGCCGACGGCGCCGACCTCGCCCGCCGTCTCGCCGCGACCGGGCAGGTGGACCACCTCAACACCTCGATCGGCGTCGCCACCTCGACGCTGCACCTGATCGAGCCGTCCATGCACACCCCGCCGGGCTACGCCGGGCACCTCGCCGCGACCCTGCGCCGCGCCGTCCGTGCCGCCGGGGCGGACCTCCCGGTGATCGGGGTCGGCCGGTTCACCACGCCCGACCAGGCCGCCGCGGCGCTGGACCGCGGGGAGTGCGACCTCGTCGGCGTCGCCCGCGGGCAGATCGCCGACCCCGGCTTCGCGAACAAGGCCCTCACCGGACGCCCGGTGCGCCGGTGCGTCGGGTGCAACCAGGACTGCATCGGCCGGGTCGGGCTGAACCTGCCGCTGGGCTGCGCGGTCGACCCGGCTGCCGGGCGCGAACGGCTCGTCCCGCCCGCCCGGGCCGCCGATCCCGGCGCGGGGCGGGTGCTCGTCGTCGGGGCCGGGCCGGCCGGGCTCGCCGCGGCCGCCTCGCTCGCCGGGCGCGGGCACCGGGTGCTGCTCGCCGAACGCGCCGGCACCCCCGGTGGACGGCTCGCCCTCGCGGCGACCGCGCCCGGGCGGGCCGAGCTCGGCCACGTCGTCGCCGACCTGCTGCGCGAGGCGCACGCGGCCGGGGTCGAGATCGGGTACGGCACGACCGTCGACCGCGGGTTCGTCGAGGAGCTGGAGCCCGCGGCGGTCGTCGTCGCCACCGGGTCGGTGCCTGCCGTCCCGTCGTGGGACCCGGAGCGGCTGACCGTCCCCGTCGACGACGTGCTGGCCGGGGTGCGCCTGCCCGCGGGCCCGGTGCTCGTCGTCGACGAGCTCGGGTTCCACCAGGCCACCTCGGTCGCCGAGCTGCTCGCCGCCCGCGGGCACGCCGTCGAGGTCGTCACCCCGGCGCTGGTCGTCGGGCAGGACCTCGGGCTCACCCTGGACCGCGAGGGGTTCCGCCGCCGCGCGCACGCCGCCGGGATCCGCTGCCGCACCGACCTCGCCGTGCTGGGGGTGCTGCGCAGGGGTGAGCAGAGCCGTGGTGAGCAGAGCCGTGGTGAGCAGAGCCGCGGTGAGCAGAGCCGTGGTGAACAGAGCCGTGGTGAACAGAGCCGCGCCGAGCCCGGCTGCACCGTGGAGCTGCTGCACCACCCGACCGGCCGCACCGAGCGGCGCGCCGTCGGCGCCGTCGTCGCCGCGACGGCCACCGTCCCCGCCACCCGCCTGTGGACCGCGCTGGCCGGCGGGCCGTGGCCGGTGCACCGGATCGGCGACGCGCTGACCCCGCGCCGGTTCGACGCCGCGATCCGTGAGGGCCGCCTCGTCGACCTGGAGCCGGGGCGAGTTCCTACGGTCGTCCGGTGACCACCGAGATCCCGGCCCGCCGCGCCGGACCGCGTGAGTGGGCCGGTCTGGCCGTCCTCGCGCTGCCCCTGCTCGTCCTCGCCCTCGACGTGAGCGTCCTCTACCTGGCCGCGCCCGCACTGGCCGCCGACCTCGCCCCGACCGCCACCCAGGAGCTGTGGATCCTCGACATCTACGGCTTCCTGATCGCCGGGTTCCTCATCACCATGGGCACCCTCGGCGACCGCATCGGCCGCCGTCGGCTGCTGCTCGTCGGCGGCGCCGCGTTCGCCGCGGCGTCGGTGCTGGCGGCCTTCGCCCCCACCGCCGAGCTGCTGATCGCGGCCCGCGCGCTGCTCGGCGTCGCCGGGGCGACCCTGATGCCCTCGACGCTCGGGCTGATCTCGACGATGTTCCCCGACCCCACCCAGCGGCGGTTCGCGGTCGCGGTGTGGATGACGACGTTCTCGGTCGGCATCGCGATCGGCCCGCTCGTCGGCGGGGCGCTGGTCGGGTCGTTCTGGTGGGGCGCGGTGTTCCTCATCGGCGTCCCCGCCATGCTCGCGCTGGTCGTCCTCGGCCCGTTCCTGCTGCCCGAGGAGCGTGCCGCCGGCGGCGGGCGGTTCGACGTCGCCGGGGTCGTGCTGTCGCTGGCCGCGATGCTGCCGCTGGTCTACGCGGTGAAGAACCTCGCCGCTCACGGTCCGGGGCCCGGGGTGCTGGTCGCCGGGGTCGTCGGCCTGGCCGCGGGGACGGCGTTCGTGCGCCGCCAGCGCCGGCTGCCCGACCCGCTGCTCGACGTCGCGCTGTTCACCCGGCCCGCGTTCACCGCGGCGGTGTCGGTGCTGCTCATCGGACTGCTCGCCGTCAACGGCCTGTTCTTCGTGCTCCCGCAGTACCTGCAGCTCGTGACCGGCCTGTCCGCGCTCGCCGCCGGGGTCTGGATGCTGCCGCTCGCACTGGCCACCGTCGGTGGGTCGCTGGTGACGCCGGTGCTGTCGCGGCGGTTCGGGGTGCCGGCCGTCGTCGCCGGGTCGGCCGCGTTCGCCGCGGTCGGCGCGCTGCTGGTCGGGCTGGTCGGCGCGGGTTCCGGGCCGGTCGCGCTGGTGGCGCTGACCGCGGGCACCGTGCTCGGCCTGGGCCCGATCGGCGTGCTCGCGACCGACCTGGTCATCGGCTCGGTGCCCAGCGCCCGCGCCGGGTCCGCGGCGTCGATCTCGGAGACGGCGGGCGAGCTGGGTGTGGCGCTCGGCGTCGCCGTCACCGGCAGCGTGCTCACCGCCGTCTACACCGGACGGCTGGTGCTGCCCGGCGGGCTGCCCGCCGACGTCGCCGGCCGGGCCGGGGAGAGCCTGGCGGGGGCGGTCGCCGCGGCCGCGCGGCTGCCCGGCACCGGCGGGGACGCGCTGCTCGCGGCCGCCCGGGACGCCTACACCGCGGGGATCGGCGTCGTCGGGCTCATCGCCGCCGGGCTGCTGACCGGCGCCGTCGTCCTCGCGCTGACCGCGCTGCGCCGGACCGGGGCCTGAGCGGGCAGGCTGGGACCGTGCTCCTCGCGGATCTGACCTGGCCCGACCTCGACCCGGCCGCGGCGTACACGCTGCTCGTGCCGGTCGGCTCCACCGAGCAGCACGGCCCGCACCTGCCGCTGGGCACCGACACCGCCGTGGCGTCGGCGGTCGCGGCGGCGCTGCACGACGCCGACCCGGGGCTCGTCCTCGCCCCCGCCCTGCCCTACGGCGCCGCCGGTGAGCACGAGGGCTTCCCCGGCACCGTGTCGATCGGGGAGGACGCGCTGCGCACGGTCCTCGTCGAGTACGGCCGTTCGGCGTGCCGGTGGGCGTCGCGGCTGGTGCTGCTCAACGGGCACGGCGGCAACGTCGCCGCGCTCCGCTCGGCGGTGACCCTGCTGCGCGACGAGGGCCGCGACGCGGGCTGGCTGTCCTGCGTCGCCGACGTCCCCGGAGTGCCGCTGGACGCGCACGCCGGGCGCTACGAGACCTCGCTGCTTGCCCACCTGCACCCCGGCCTGGTCCGCACCGACCGCGCCCAGGCGGGCGACACCCGGCCGCTGCGCGAGGTCATCGGGGAGCTGCGGGCCGGGGGGATCGCCGCGGTCAGCCCGAACGGGGTGCTCGGTGACCCGGCCGGCGCGACGGCCGGGGAGGGGCTGCGGCTGCTCGCGGCGATCACGGCGACGGCGTCGGCGGCGGTCACGGCGTGGGACCCCGACCCCGGCACCGGACGCCTCCGCCCGCCGCCGGCGTAGCGCGGGGTCACACCGCGGGGTGCACCAGCAGGGGCACGAGCTGCTCGGCCGTGGTGAACGAGCCGTGCTGGCCGGGCAGCGTGGACAGGAACGGCTCCGCCTCGCTCCGGACCACCGCGGCCGTCCCGTGCATCGCGGCGACGACGTCGCCGACCCGGTCGAGCACCCGGTCGGTGACCGGCCCGAACCAGCCCCGGGCGACCGCCTCCTCCCGGGTGACGACGGCGGCGTCGTCGCCGAGCACCGCCCGCCAGGCGGCGAGCACGTCGGCCGCCGCCCCGGGCTCGGCGTAGACGTGCCGGGCGCGCGGGTCCCCGCCGAGCAGCGCCACGCCGTCGGACAGTGCCGGGGTGGTGTCGGCGTCGACGGTCCGGTCGACGGTGACCATGCCGTGGTCGCCGGTGACCGCCAGCAGGGTCCCCGCGGGCAGCGCGTCCAGCAGCATCGCGAGCAGCGCGTCGACCTGGCGCAGCTGCCAGCGCCACGCGGGGCTCCCGGGGCCGTACAGGTGGCCGACCTTGTCCAGGTCGGCGTGGTAGCCGTAGACCAGCCGCGGACCGGGGCCCTCCAGCCCGGCGAGGATCTCCACGGCCAGGTCGCCCAGCGCGGCGACCCCGCGGTACTCGCCGCCGCGCAGCCCCGACCGGGTCAGCCCGGACGTCCGGAACTCCAGCGGCGACACCGACCGCACCGCGACGCCCGCCGCCGCGGCCCGCTCCAGCACGGTCGGCTCCGGCTGCACCCGCTCCGGGACGAGCCGCTCCCGCAGGTCCCGGCGGCCCGAGGACCAGCCCAGCGCGTCGAGCAGCTCGCCGTCGACGCGGAACCGCAGCCCCAGCGTGCCGTGTGCGCCCGGCGGCAACCCGGTGCCGAGCGAGGTCAGGCTGATCGGGGTGGTCGAGGGGAACCCGACGGTGAGCGGGCCGGCGTCGGCGAGCCCGGCCAGCACCGGCGCGTCGGCGGCGTGGGCGTGCAGCAGTTCGTGGCCCAGCCCGTCGACGAGCAGCAGCACCGCCGCCCCGGCCCGCGGGAGCCCGAACGCGGGCGGCCGGTCGTCGAGCGGGGCGCCGATCGCGTGCAGCAGGGCGGGGAGGACGTCGGCCAGCGTCGCCGAGCCGTAGCGGGGGAGGACCTCGGGCATGCCCCGGAGTCTGCACGGCAGGACCCGTGCGGACCACGCCGATCGGGCAGGTGCGGGTGTCGACCCGCGACGGCCGGGGATGGAAGGCTCCCGGAGGTGACCGCCGCCCGGACCGACCCCGACCGTCCCTCCGCCACGACCCCCTCGGGCCCGGCGGACCGGCGGCTCCCGGACGGCTTCCGGGTGCTGCTCGACCGTCGCACCCGGCGGCTCGACGGAGGCGCGGCGCTGCTCGGCGGCGCCCCGCCCCGGCTGATGCACCTGTCCGCGCGGGCCCGCGCGCTGCTGCCCGCCCCCGGGCGGCCGCTGGTCGTCACCGGCCCCACTGAGCGGTCCCTGGCCCGCACCCTGCTCGACGCCGGGCTCGCCCACCCCGTCCCCGACGCCCCGGCCGGGATCACCGCGGCCGAGGTCACCGTCGTCGTCCCGGTGAAGGACCGGCCGCTGGACCGGCTCCTCGCCGCGCTGGCCGGGACCGGGGTGGCCGGCCCGGTCGTCGTCGACGACGGGTCCGCCGACCCGGCCCCGCTGCGCCGCGCCGTCGAGCGGGCCGGGGGGACGGTCCTGCGGCACGCCACCCCGCGCGGCCCGGCGGCCGCCCGCAACGCCGGCCTCGCCGCCGCGACCACCCCGTTCGTGGTGTTCCTCGACTCCGACGTCGTCCCCGAACCCGGCTGGCTGCCCCCGCTGCTCGCCCACCTCGCCGACCCCGCGGTCGGTCTCGTCGCACCGCGGATCGTGGCGCCGGACCCGGAGCGGGGAGGCGGGCTGCGCGGGGCGGTCGGGCGCTACGAGGCGGTGCGGTCGTCGCTGGACCTGGGGCCCGACCCGGCGCTGATCGTGCCGCGGTCCCGTGTCGCCTACGTGCCGAGCGCGGCGATGCTCGTCCGGGTCTCGGCGGTCGGGCCGGTCGCGTTCGACCCGGGGATGCACGTCGCCGAGGACGTCGACCTCGTCCTGCGCCTGCACGCGGCCGGCTGGGCGATGCGCTTCGAACCCGTCGCGCGGGTCGCCCACGACCACCGCACCCATCCGGGGGAGTGGCTGCGGCGCAAGGCGTTCTACGGCACCGGGGCGGCGCCGCTGGCGCGCAGGCACCCGGGCGCGGTCCCGCCGGTGATCCTCTCCCCCTGGACGGCGGCGGTCTGTCTGCTCCTGCTCGCCCAGCGGCGGGGGGCGACGGCGCTCGCCGCCGTCGTCACCGGGGTCGCGACCGAACGGCTGTCCCGGAAGCTGCCCCGGCTCGAGCACCCGCGGCGCGGGGCGGCGCTGCTCACCGCGCTCGGCCTGTCCGGGGCGCTGTGGCAGACGGCGTCGGCGTTGACCCGGCACTTCTGGCCGGTCGCCGCGCTCGCCTGCCTGGTGTCGCGCCGGGCCCGTCGCGCGGTCGTCGCGGCGGCGCTGGTGGAGGGGCTGACCGACTGGTGGCGCCACCGCGACCGCGACCCGCGGGTCCGGACCGGGCCGCTGCTGCACCTGCTCGCGCACCGGCTCGACGACCTCGCCTACGGTGCCGGTCTGTGGTGGGGGGCCGTCGAGCATTGGACCTCCGCCCCGCTGCGCCCGACCGGTCCTGGCGCACGACGCTGACGCAGGTTAGGCTTCCCTGACCTCCGGTGTCGTACCACTCCGTCTGGACTGGTCTGAACGGGTGATTCGTGTTGCGTCACGGATCCGATTCTGAGGGCGTCTCTCGCCCACCTTCTCCGCGCCTGCGGTTGCGCACGACAGGCTGTCGCCGTGACGTCGGCAACACGCCACCCGACCTCCGGTCGCCCCGTTCCCGGCTCCTTGCACCCCAGGAAGATCGGGAGTGTGATGTGGGCGCTGCCACACGAGACGTGCGGCAACTTTTCCGGGCGCGCCGGCGTGGTCGCGAGTCAGGCGACGGCGAACGGCGTTCCTCGGACGAAGTCCCCGGTCAGACCCCGCGCTTCGGAGCGTGCGTGGTCGCGTACGAGGAGTGAGAGTTCATGACAGAGGTCCGGGTCACCGTCGACGGCGTGAACTACGCCGACGACGTCGAGCCCCGCATGTTGCTCGCGCAGTACCTGAGGGAGACGCTGGGCAAGACGGGGACGCTGATCGGCTGCGACACCAGCAACTGTGGTGCCTGCACGGTTCATCTCAACGGGCAGAGCGTGAAGTCCTGCTCGGTGCTCGCGGTCCAGGCGGACGGCGCCGAGGTCACCACCATCGAGGGTCTCGCCCGCGACGGTCAGCTGCACCCGGTGCAGGAGGCCTTCCGTGAGTGCCACGGTCTGCAGTGCGGGTACTGCACGCCGGGAATGATCATGGCTGCGGTGGACCTGCTCGGGGACAACCCCGACCCGTCCGAGCAGGAGGTCCGTGAGGGCATCGAGGGCAACCTCTGCCGGTGCACGGGCTACCAGAACATCGTGCGTGCCGTGCAGACCGCGGCGAAGAACATGAAGCCGGGAGCCGCTCAGCCCTCCGGCCAGGCCGCCCCGGTTGCGGGAGGTAACTGACGTGACGACGACCGCCGAACCCACCACGACCGGCGAGATCGGCAAGGCCCGGGTCCGCAAGGAGGACCAGCGCCTCATCACCGGCCGGTCCCGCTACACCGACTCCATCACGCCTCCGGGAACCGTCCACATCGCCGTCGTCCGGTCGACGATCGCGCGGGCGACCATCACCTCGATCGACAAGTCCGAGGCCGAGAAGGCCCCGGGTGTGTTCGGCGTCTACACCGCGGCCGACCTGGGTGCGGAGGAGGTCGGCATGCCCTGCGCGTGGCCGATCACCCCGGACCAGAAGGCCCCGCAGCGCCCGGTGCTCGCCGTCGGCCGCGTCAACTTCTCCGGTGAGGGCGTCGCCGTCGTCGTCGCCCGGTCGGCCGCCGCCGCGCGCGACGCCGCCGAGCTCGTCGAGGTCGACTACGAGCCGCTCGACCCGGTCCTCGACATGGAGGCCGCCGCGCAGGACGGTGCCGAGCTGGTCCACCCGGACCTCGGCACCAACGTCTCCGCGACCTGGGTGTTCGACTCCGCCGCCGCCGGCACCGGTGCCGACGTGGCCGAGGCCATCAAGGCCGCCGAGGCCGACAGCGACTCCGTCGTCGTCCGCCGCCGCTTCCGCCAGCAGCGCCTGATCCCCGCGTTTATGGAGCCCCGCTCCTGCGTGGTGGACCCGACCGGTGAGCAGCTGACCATCTGGGCCGCGACCCAGGTGCCGCACATCCTGCGCACCATGACCACGGTGACCCTCGGGGTGCCGGAGTCCAAGCTGCGCGTCATCGCCCCCGACGTGGGCGGCGGCTTCGGCGGCAAGATCGGTGTCCTGCCCGAGGAGATGCTCTGCGTGCTGCTCGCGCAGAAGCTGGGCAAGCCGGTCAAGTGGACCGAGACCCGCAGCGAGTGCATGCTCACCGCGCACCACGCCCGGGACCAGATCCAGGACCTCGTGATGACCGCCAAGAAGGACGGCACCATCACCGGGTTCGACATCCACCTCTACGCCGACATGGGCGCCTACCTGGGCCTCGTCGGGCCGGGTGTGCCGATCCTCGGCGCGTTCATGTTCAACGCGATCTACAAGATCCCCGCGCTGAAGTTCACCTGCTCCAACGTCTTCACCAACAAGACGCTGACCGACGCCTACCGCGGCGCCGGCCGTCCCGAGGCGACCTTCGCCGTCGAGCGCATGCTCGACGAGCTGGCCGTCGAGCTCGGCCGCGACCCGATGGAGCTGCGCGAGCAGAACTGGATCAAGCACGAGGAGTTCCCCTTCACGACCGTCGTGGGCCTGACCTACGACACCGGCAACTACGAGCAGGCCACGCAGCGCGCGATGGACCTGTTCGACTACGCCGGTCTGCGCCGTGAGCAGGAGGAGCGCCGCAAGTCCGGTGACCCGGTCCAGCTGGGCATCGGCATCTCGACCTTCACCGAGATGTGTGGTCTCGCCCCGTCCCGCGTGCTCGGCTCGCTGGACTACGGCGCCGGCGGCTGGGAGGCCGCCAGCATCCGGATGCTGGCCACCGGCAAGGTCGAGGTCACCACCGGTGCCTCCGCCCACGGCCAGGGCCACGAGACGGCGTTCTCGCAGATCGTCGCGGACAAGCTGGGCGTCGCGTTCGAGGACGTCGAGATCCTGCACGGCGACACCCAGGTGGCGCCGAAGGGCCTCGACACCTACGGCTCGCGCTCGCTGGTCGTCGGCGGTGTCGCCATCGTCAACGCCGCGGACAAGGTGATCGAGAAGGCGACGAAGATCGCCGCGCACCTGCTCGAGGCCTCCGAGGACGACATCGAGTTCGCGAACGGCCAGTTCACCGTCCGCGGCACCGACAAGGGCAAGGCCATCCAGGAGATCGCGTTCGCCGCGTTCATGGCGCACGACTACCCGGAGGGCATGGAGCCGTCGCTGGACTCCGACGCCGTCTTCGACCCGGAGAACTTCTCCTACCCGCACGGCACCCACCTCGCCGCGATCGAGGTCGACACCGACACCGGCCGGGTGAACCTGCGCAAGTACGTCTGCGTCGACGACATCGGCAACGTCATCAACCCGCTGATCGTCGAGGGCCAGGTGCACGGCGGTCTTGCCCAGGGCATCGCGCAGGCCCTGTTCGAGGAGGCGAACTACGACGACCAGGGCACCCTGGTCAACGCCACGTTCGTCGACTACACGATCCCGTCGGCGGCGGACCTGCCGAGCTTCACCACCGAGACGGTCTCCACCCCGGCGACGAGCAACCCGCTCGGCGTGAAGGGCGTCGGCGAGGCGGGCACCATCGCCTCGACCCCGGCGATCCTCAACGGCGTGCTGGACGCGGTGCGGCACCTCGGCGTCGACGAGATCGAGATGCCGACCACCTCGCAGCGCGTGTGGCGTGCGCTCCAGGTCGCGAAGGGCAAGAGCCCGCAGGAGACCCCGAGCGACACCCACTCGCCCGGCGCCGGCCTCGGCTCCATCGACCCGAACAACCCCAAGGGAGAGGTCCAGTGATCCCGGCCAAGTTCGACTACGTCCGGCCCTCCTCGGTCGAGGAGGCCGTGACGGCCCTGCAGTCGGCCGGTGAGGACGCCAAGATCCTCGCGGGCGGCCAGAGCCTGCTGCCGGTGCTGCGTCTGCGGATGGCCGCGCCGAGCACGATCATCGACCTCGGGGGCATCCCCGAGCTCAAGCGGATCGGCGAGGACGACCAGTACGTCATGGTCGGCGCGATGGCCACCCACCACGAGGTCATGCGCAACGACCTGGTGAACACCCACGTGGAGCTCATCGCCCGGGCGACCGAGACCGTCGCCGACCCGCAGGTCCGCCACCGCGGCACCCTGGGCGGCGCGCTCGCGCACGCCGACCCGGCCGGTGACCTGGGCGCGGCCGCCCTGGCGATGGACGCCGAGTTCGTCATCCTGGGTGCCGGTGGCACCCGCCTGGTGACCGCGGCTGACTTCTTCCAGGACTACTTCACGACCGCGATCGGCGAGGGCGAGATCCTCACCATGATCCGGTTCCCGAAGCGGACCGGCTGGAAGAGCCACTACGAGAAGTTCAACCGGGTCGCCCAGGCGTGGTCGATGGTGGCCGTCGCCGTCGCGCTGAAGGTGGACGGCGGGACGATCACCGAGGCCCGCGTCGGCCTGACCAACATGGGCAACGTGCCGATCCGGGCGACCGGTGTCGAGGCGGCCCTGGTGGGCAAGGCCGCGGGTCCGGACGTCGCGAAGGCCGCCGCCGAGCACGCGCTCGAGGGCACGTCCGCTCCGAGTGACGCGGACGCCGCCGCCGACTACCGTGAGCACCTGGCGAAGGTTCTCACCGGTCGTGCGGTGCTGGCCGCGGCCGGCTGACGTACCCGAGGAACACACCGACGCCGGCGTCGGCCCCGGAACCCCGGGACCGGCGCCGGCGTTCGTTCGAGGAGGCTTGGCAGAGAAGATGCAGCTGGAGAACAAGTTCACGATCGCGGCGCCGATCGAGGACGCCTGGAAGGCCCTCAACGACCCGGAGCTCATCGCTCCGTGCTTCCCCGGGGCGACCCTGACCGAGTACGAGGGCGACTCGTTCCAGGGCACCGTCAAGGTCAAGCTCGGCCCGATCTCGCTCACCTACAAGGGCAAGGGCACCTACATCGAGCGTGACGACGCGAACCACAAGGTCGTCATCGACGCGTCCGGCCGCGACGCCCGCGGCAACGGCACCGCCAAGGCCATCGTCACCGGCACGATGGTCGCCGACGGTCCCGACAAGACCTCGGTCACGATGGTCACCGACATGACCGTCACCGGTCGTCCGGCGCAGTTCGGCCGGGGCGTCATCTCCGACGTCGCCGACAAGATCATCGGACAGTTCTCGAGCTGCGTCGCGGACAAGCTGACCGGCCCCCGTGCGGCGACCTCCAACGGCGCGGGCCCGAAGCACGCGGCCGACGAGACCAGCCCGATCCCGGCCGTCCCGCCGGCGCCGGGCGAGCAGGCCGCGCCCGCCCCGGTGAAGCGCACCTACCAGCCGCAGAGCAGCCCGGTCGAGGCCATCGACCTGCTCGACTCGGCGGGTGCCCCGGTGCTCAAGCGCCTCGCGCCCGTGCTGGGCGGCGTGGGTGCGCTGGTGCTGCTGTTCGTGCTGATCCGGCGTCTGCGCGGCGCGAAGGGCTGAGTCCCCCGCACGTCCCTCCGGGCCGGTACCGCGTTCCGCGGTGCCGGCCCGTGGCGTTGCGGGGCAGGATGGAGCGGTGCGAGCGGGCGAGCGGAACGGGCTGACCGACGTCGAGGGCCTGCGGGTCGGGCACGCGGCGGTGAGCGGGCCGGGCGCCCGCAGCGGGACGACGGTCGTGCTGGCCCCGCCGGGCGGCGCGGTCGCCGGCGTGGACGTACGCGGCGCCGCGCCCGGCACCCGGGAGACCGACCTGCTCGACCCGGTCGCGACGGTCCAGCGGGTGCACGCCGTCACCCTGTCCGGGGGCAGCGCCTTCGGTCTCGACGCCGCCTCCGGGGTGATGGCCCGGCTGGAGCGCGACGGCGAGGGCTTCCCGGTGCCCGGCGCCGTCGTGCCGATCGTGCCGGCCGCCGTGGTGTTCGACCTCGGCCGCGGCGGCGACCCCCGGGCCCGCCCGACCGCGGTGACCGGCACGGCCGCCTACGACGACGCGCACGCCGGCCCGGTCGTCCAGGGCTCGGTCGGGGCGGGCACCGGCGCGGTGTCCGGCGGGCTGCGCGGCGGGATCGGGTCGGCGTCCGCGGTGCTCACCGAGGGCTCTGCCGCCGGGACGACGATCGCGGCCCTGGTCGTGCTCAACTCCGCCGGTGCGGCCGCGGACCCGGCCACCGGTGAGGTGTACGGCGCCCGGCACGGTCTGCCGGGCGAGTTCACCGCCGGGGTGGCCCCGGTCCTCGCCCCGCCGGAGCGGCTCGCCGAGCTGTACGCGGGGCACGTGAACCCGCTGGGGACGGCGACGACGCTGGTCGTCGTCGGCACCGATGCGGCCCTGGACAAGGTCGGCTGCACCCGGCTGGCGACGATGGCGCACGACGGCCTGGCCCGGTCGATCTCGCCGGTGCACACGATCCGCGACGGCGACTGCGCGTTCGCGCTGGCCACGGGCACCCGGGCCGCGCCGGACGTCGCCGGGGTGTTCGCGCTGCAGGCGGCTGCGGCGGAGGTGACGGCGCGGGCGGTGGCGCACGCGCTGCTCGCGGCGGAACCGGCGCCGGACCGGCCGTCGTACTCGTCGCTCCTGGTGGGTCCGTGAGCGCGCCGAACCCGTGGCTGGGGCGCCCGCGTGCCCCGCGTCCGCCGTCCGCGCCGGACCCGGACGCGGTGCGTCTGGTGGGACTGCCCCGGCGGCGGGCGGCGGCCCGGGCGGTGAACGACGTGGTGCGGGGCGTGGACGTGCGCGCGTTCGGCGACGGGTGGACCGTGTCGTTCCTCAGCGGCTACTACACGCTCTGCCACACCCTCGACCAGCTGCTCGACGCCGTGGCCCCACCCGGGGAGCGGGAGCTGCTGCGGGCGACGGTGCTGGCCGCGGCCGACGGGACCGCGGGCCGGGGCTGACCGGCCCGGCCCGCGCCCCGCCGCCGTCAGTCGTCGTCCCGGTCGTCGCCGTCGTGGTGGTCGACGTCGTGGTCGAGGACCCGGCCGGTGGCGGCGTCGACGTCGATGTCGTGCTCGGTGGTGCCGTTCCGGACCTCGACCTCCCAGTGGTCCCGGTCGTCGCTGCCGTCGTCGTCGCGGTCGTCCCGGTCGGCGCTCTCCCACTCGCTCTTCGTGACCCGGCCCCCGCCCGCGGCGGCCAGTGCGGCGCGCTCGGCGGCGGCACGGTCGACCGCGGGCGCGGCGGGGGTGGGGGCCGCCGGCGCGGTGGCCGCGGCGGTGCGGGGCAGCTCCGGCGGCAGCAGGTCGGCGGTGCGTGCGATCGCGGCGCCGGTCGGGACGACGGTGAGCTCGTCCGGGGCGCCACCCGCGCCGAGTGCGAGGGCGGTGCCCCCGCCGACGAGCAGGAGACCGGTGGCGGCGACGGCGGCGACGGTGAGCGGGGTACGCACGGTGATCTTCCTCCGAGAGGTTCCGGCTGGTCCGGGTCGGTGCGACCCGGATGCTGGTGGGAACTGTGCCGCCGCCCGCCCCAAGGTCGCGCTGCGTGAGCCCTAAGGCGGCGTTAGGGCCCGGAGCGGCCGAACTACAGTCGTCGGGGTGTCGACCATCAGCCCGGACGAGGGAGTGGCGCGCCGGCTGAAGGCCCTGGCCTGCACGGCGCCGCTGCACGACCTCGACGCTCGCAAGGGGCGGCTCGACTGGGACGCGACCGGCTACCAGATGGCCGAGATCGGCCTGCAGGCGATCGACCAGGTCACCCTGGCCATGGACTTCGACCACGGTGCGGACCACGCGGAGGTCGTCCGGCGGCTGCTGCCGTTCGTGGGCGCGCAGGTGCCGGGGGCGCCGCGGTCGGAGTATGTCCGCGTCGCACAGTGGGTCATCGACAACCTGATCAACGTGGGGTCGATCGACCGCGGGTTCGCCGTGGAGTACGGCACGACCGACGACGACGGCCGCTACGTGCGTCGCCGGTTCGACTTCAAGCTGCTCGTCGAGGTGGCCGCCCCGGACGGCGGGATCTACCTGCGCGCCTCGGACGAGGCGATCAACGTGCTGGTCGGGGCGTTGGACACCGACGTCGAGTCGGCCCAGGAGGCGGCCGAGACGAAGCTGGAGACGCTGATCGTCCGCGGTCGTCTCGGCGACGCCCGGCTGGCCGCCGAGCAGGCCCGCTACCGGACCGTGCAGTACGCGGAGTCGTTGCGGCGCAAGCTGGAGGCGACCCGGCGCGACGTCCGCTCGGTGGACTGGCTCGACGCCGTCCCGCAGCTGCTCGACGAGGCGCTGACCCACATCGAGTCCCGCTACCGCGCCGAGACGATGATCAAGGCGAACATCGCCGACGCCCGTGACGAGGCCACCGAGCCCGGGCGCCGCAGGCAGGCCGCGGAGCTGGTGACCGTCGTCGACGACTGCATCCAGCGGCACACCCAGCTGCAGGCGCGGTTGCAGGAGGCGGGCGCGTCGTTCCGCGCCGAGCAGGACCGCCAGCAGTTCTCCGGGAAGCCGAAGCGGGCCGCCGTCGACGTGTTCGGGCAGCTGCTGCGGCCGTCGCTGGCGCTGACCGTCGAGGCGGCGCACGACCCGGTGACCGGCTACTTCGGTGCCGGGGCCGGCGTGCGGAACCCGTCGGTGCCGAGCCTGGGCGGGCTGGTCGAGACGCTGCTGACACCGCCGAGCGACCGTGACCCGTTCGGCGCCGAGGTGCCCGAGCCGGAGCTGGCACCGCAGCCGCGCGAGCGGTTCGGGGTGGACACGTGGGCGGCCGCCGACGCGGTGCTGCCCGCCGACGTCGAGCACCCGGTGCGGCTGTCCGCGGCGCTCGCGGCGGCCCGCGCGGCCGGGGCGGACCTGCCGCAGCTGGTCGCGCTGCGGGCGATGCACGCCGTCGGGACGGCGGTGGCCACGGCACGGACCCAGGGCGACCCGTCGGTGCTGGTCGCCGTCGACGACGGGACGGTCCTCGACGACCCCGAGTTCGGCGGCGCGGACCTGCTGCTGGCGCGGGCCGGGGTGCAGGGCGGACAGACGAACCGACGGACGGCGCAGACATGAGTGACACCGAGACCGCGGCCCGCCTGGTCGGCTACGGCATGCGCCCCAAGGCGCTGCCCGGCCGCGACCCCGACTACGCCGACCTGGTCCGGCGCTACCGCGAGGACGACGAGTTCCGCACGACCGTGCAGCGCGTGGCGTCCGGTCTGGGCCTGGTCGTGCTGGCCGTCGACACCGGCCCGGGCATCGTGCTCGCCGCGACCGAGGGCTCGGTGTTCGAGATCCGGATGGACGAGTACGCCCGCCGCACTGCCCTGGCCAACCGGGGCGCCGACAAGGTCCTGCACGGGATCGCGCACCTCGCCGTCGCCGCGCTGGCCTTCCCCCGCCCCGACGACCTCGGCGACGACTCCTACGTCGGCCGGGTCTCGGTGGAGCTCGTCGACGGCGCCGTCCGCGAGGCCTGCCGGGTGCTGAACGAGCGTGCCGCGGGTC
The DNA here is from genome assembly GCF_017312135.1 of Pseudonocardia sp. TMWB2A. Taxonomy (NCBI): domain Bacteria; kingdom Bacillati; phylum Actinomycetota; class Actinomycetes; order Pseudonocardiales; family Pseudonocardiaceae; genus Pseudonocardia; species Pseudonocardia sp. TMWB2A. The sequence goes on along the minus strand of NZ_QKQY01000002.1, from coordinate 1,887,735 downwards.
CCGCCGACCCCGAGTCCGACGCCCCGCAGCTCGAGGAGGTCTGGCGGGTCTGGCAGCGCCGCCCGGAGGCCACCGCGACCAAGGACGGCCGCGTCGGCGAGTCCACCACCCGCGGGATCGTCGGCAAGGCGCTGCGGTTCCTCGCCGACCAGGGCTTCCTCGTCCCGGTCGGTGCGGAGGGCGCCTACCGGACGACGCCGCGCTACCAGGTGCAGGTGCGCGAGCTCGCGGCCCAGCGGGCCTTCGACGAGCTGCTGGCCCTGAACGTCCTGCCCGCCGCGACCGCCGCCGGGACCCTGGTGACCGAGCACGACGGCGTGTTCGACGCGCCGGGCTCCGGTGCTCCCGGCACGCCCGGTCCCGACGGTGCTGCCGGCGCGTCCGGCGTCTCCGGCTCGGTCGACGGGCCTGGTCCGGAGGACACGCCCGGGGCGGGGAGCGACCCGGACCTCGACGACCCGTCGGACTCGGGGGAGGCCGCCGGGCCGTCGTCGCGGCCCGATCCGGCACCGGCGGTGGGGCCGGCCGATGAGCCCACCGTTCCGGCGGGCGAGGTCGCAGGGAACGGTGCCGGGGGTGGCGGCCCGACCGGCTCTGTCGACGACGCTGCGTCCGCAGAGTTCGCTTACCCGGTAAGCGAACTCGCACAGGGCATCGCCGGGGGTGGCGATGCGGCCGAGGAAGGTCACCCTGCCGACGCGGGTGCAGAGCGTGCGAATCCGGCCGCCGCCGACCCGTCGAGCACCCCGCCGACCGACCACCCCACGGAGGACCGCGATGTATGAGCTGACCCGCGTCCGCCTGTTCTCCGTCGGTCCGACCGCCGCCCGCTACCAGGACGTCGCGCTCGACCTGCGGGGCGTCGGGGCCCCGGTGAAGGTCGCCGTGCAGGAGGACCTGTTCGCCCCGGACGCGCTCGACCGCACGACGCCGCGCCGGCCATCGCCCGCGTCGGTGCTGTTCCTGGAGAACGGCGGCGGCAAGTCCGTCCTGCTCAAGCTGATCTTCTCGGTGCTGCTGCCCGGGCGGCGCCAGGTCGTCGGGACCACCAGCACCACGGTGCTGGAGAACTTCGTGCTGGCCGAGGACGTGGCGCACGTCGTCTGCGAGTGGATGCACGTCGGCACCGGACGGCTGCTGGTCACCGGGAAGGTGTCGGAGTGGCGCGGGCACGTCGCCTCCACCGACCCGGAGAAGCTGGCCGACGCCTGGTTCTCCTTCCGGCCGGTCCCCGGGATGGGCCTCGACGACCTGCCGTTCACCCACGACGGGCGCCGGGTCACCCTGGCCGCCTTCCGGGAGCGCCTGCAGACCGCGCACCGCGAGCACCCGGACGCCGAGCTCGCCTGGGAGACCGGGCACCGGGACTGGACCCGTCACCTCGTCGAGGTCGGGCTGGACCCGGAGCTGTTCCGCTACCAGCGCGCGATGAACGCCGGCGAGGGCGAGGCCGCCGAGGCGTTCTCGTTCTCCTCCGACGAGGCGTTCGTCGACTTCCTGCTGCGCGCGGTGCTCGACCCGGCGGAGCCGCAGAACGTCGCCGAGCTCGTCGCCGGCTACGCTGACCGGCTCGCCCAGCGCGAGGAGCTGGAGACCGAGCGGGAGTTCGTCGACGGCACGCTGTCCCGGCTCGAGCCGATGGTCGACGCCGAGGCCACCGCGACCGCCGCCCGCGACACCGAGACCGCCGCGCGCACCGAGCTGGCGGCGACCGCGTCGCGGATCGCGGCCCGCCGGATCGCCGAGGAAGCCCGCTCGGTGACCGCCGCCGAGGAGGCCACCGGCGCGGTCGAGGCCGAGCAGTCCGCGGCCCGGGCCGCGGAACGGCTGCAGGACACCGTCGGTGAGCTGCGCAGACTCACCGCGGGGCTCGCCGTCGAGGCCGCCGAGCGGACCGCGGCCGAGGCGACCCGCGAGCGCGACGCCGCGTCGGCCGTCTCGATGGCCCGCGACGCCGTCGAACCGGTCCTGGCGCACCGCGTCGCCGCCGCCGAGGCCGCGCGGCTGCGCGCCCGCGTCGAGGAGGAGGAGCAGAAGGCCCGGCCCGCGCTCGCCGCCCGGCAGGACGCCGCCCGCGCGCTCGCGGTCGCGCTGGCCCGGGTCGCCGCGGAGGCCGACGCCGCCGCCGACGCGGCGGAGGAACACCGCGCCGACGCCGAGGAGCGCGCGGCGGCCGCCCGTCGCGAGCAGGTCACCCGCACCGCCGACGCCGCCCGCGCCGAGAGCGCCGCCACCACCGCCCGGGAGGCCCTCGACGACCTCGACACCCGGGTCGCCGCCGCCGTCTCCGCCGGGCACCTGAAGGCGGGCTCGACCGCCGCCGACGTCGAGGACTCCGCGGCCGCCGCCCGGACCGAGGCGGAGCGGTGCGCCACCGCGCTCGCCGACGCCGACACCGCGGCCGCCACGATCCGCGAGGAGCGACGGGCCGCCGAGGCCCGCCGCACCGCCGCCCAGGACGCGGCGGCCGCCGCCCGCGCCGACGCCGCGACCGCCGAGGCCGCGCGCTCCGCCGCGGAGGCCGACGCCGTCGCGCTCGCCGGGGAGGTCCGGCCCGCGGAGCTGCTCGGGCTCGACGAGATCCGCCCGGACACCGACGCGGGCCTCGTCGTCGACACCCTGACCACCGCGATCCGCGGCGCCGAGCGGGAGCGGACGACCCTGCACGGCGACCAGCGCCGCGACGAACGTGCGCTCGCCGCGCTCGGTGACGGCGGCCTGCTGCCCGACCCGACGGAGATCGAGGACGTCCTCGCGGCGCTGGAGGCGGCCGGGATCACCGCCTGGTCTGGCCGTCGCTACCTGGCGAAGCTGCCCGCCCCCGACCGGGAGACCGTGCTGGCGCGGCTGCCGCACCTGGCGGGCGGGGTGCTGCTCAACGACGCGCGCGACGCCGAGCGGGCCCGCGCCGAGCTGGACGCGGCGCGGCTGCTGCCGGCCTGCCTGGTCGCGGTCGGCACCACCGCCGCGCTGCGCGCCGACGCCGACGCGGCGCCCGGGATCGACTTCGTCGTGCCGCCCAACCCGGCCCTGCACGACGAGGAGGCCGCCGAGCAGGTCCGGGTCCGGCTCGTCGCCGAGACCACCGAGCGCGCCGCCCGGCTCGCCGAGCTGGAGACCGTCCTCGACGACGACCGCAGGCTGCGGGACCGGTTCGCCGCGCTGCGCGACCGTCGTCCCACCCTCGCCGACCTGACCGGGGCCGCCGAGGCCGCGGAGACCACGCGGGCCGCCGCCGTCGCCGAGCACGAGGCGACCCGTGCCGAGGTCGAGGACCTCGACGAGCGCGCCGACCGGCTCACCGTCGACCGGCCGGGTCTGGAGCGGACCGCCGGGGACACGCGTCGCCGGGCGGACGCGCTGGCCGCGCTGCGCACCGAGCTCGCCCGCCGGGCGACGCACGAGGAGCGGATGCGCACCGGGGAGGCCGACGCCGCGCGGGCCCGCGAGGAGGCCGACGCCGCCGGGACCACCGCCGACCGTGCCGGTCGCGAGGCCGCCGACGCCCAGCAGACGCGCGACCGGCAGCGCGGCATCGGCACGACCCTGCGCGACGAGGCCGCGGCCCTCCCGGTCTCCACCGACGAGGTCGGCGGGCAGGACGGGGAGCCGGAGGGGACCCCCGAGGGGTCGCTGGCCGAGCTGCGCGAGGAGTTCCAGCGGGCCCGCGACGCCTACGCCTCGGCCTCCGTCGACACCGACCTGCACGGTGCGCTGGAGCGGGCCGAGGCCGACGCGCGGGAGCGGCGGGTCGCCGTCGACGGGCTGCCGCGCACCGTCGTCGAGGCCGCGACGGCGTTCCTGCACACCCCCGACGGTGCCGACGCCGCCAGCCGCCGCGCCGCCGCCGACCAGGCCCGGACCGCCTACGACGAGGCCGAGAGCCGCCGCGCCGACGCCGCGACCGAGCTGGCCGTCGCCCGCCGCGAGCTGGAGCGGTTCACCGGCGGCGAGCGGCCGATCGACCCCTACGACCCGCCCCGCGACGCCGAGCACGGCCGTGAGCTGGTCGCCCGCGCCACGGCCGACCTGGACGCGGCGGGCAAGGACCTGGAACGCCGTCGTCGGGCCCGGACCGACGCCGAGGACGCCCACCGCACCGCCACCGACCTCGCCCGTGGGTTCGGGCTGGTCGTGTCCTCGCTGGACGAGACGCCCGAGCCGGCCGGGGTGCCGTTCGACGGTGACGTCGAGGCCGCCCAGGCCGCGCTCAAGCGCCACCAGAACGCCGTCCGCGACGCGGCGGGGGAGCGGACGCGGGCCGAGAAGAAGGTCCGCGAGGGGGTCGACGCCGTCGCCCGCTTCGCCCAGGACCCGCGGTTCGCGACCCTGAGCTCCCCGGTGCACCGCCACATCGGCGGCGTCGACCGGTCGGAGATGCCCGGCCTCGCCGCGGAGTGGATCGCCGCGCTGCGCCCGCGGCTGCGCTCCCTCGACGACGACCTCGGCAACATCGAGCGGCACCGCTCCGGGATCGTCACCCGGCTGTCCGGGATGGTCGGCGAGGCGCTGCGCACGGTGCGCCTCGCGCAGCGGCTGTCCCAGCTGCCCGAGGGCCTCGGCGACTGGTCGGGCCAGCAGTTCCTGCGGATCCGGTTCGAGGAGCTGCCCGACGCGGCGCTGCGCCACGAGCTCGGCGCCGTCGTCGACCGCACCGCCACCGGCATGGCGGGCGGCAAGGCGAAGGACCGGCGCGACGGCATGTCCATGCTGCTGCGCGGGGTCCGGGCGGCGATGCCGAAGGGCGTCCGGGTCGAGATGCTCAAGCCCGACGCCGTGCTGCGCACCGAGCGGCTGCGCGTCTCCGCGATCAAGGACGTGTTCTCCGGCGGGCAGCAGCTGACCGCGGCGATCGTCCTGTACTGCACGATGGCGGCGCTGCGGGCGCACCAGCGCGGGCAGGGCAGGCGGGCGCACGCGGGCGTGCTGTTCCTCGACAACCCGATCGGGCGCGCGTCGGCGGGGTACCTGCTGGAGCTGCAGTTCGGCGTGGCGCAGGCGCTCGGCGTGCAGCTGGTCTACACGACCGGACTGTTCGACGCGGGTGCGCTGTCGTCGTTCCCGCTGCTCGTGCGGCTGCGCAACGACGCCGACCTGCGCGCCGGGCGCAAGTACCTGTCCGTCGACGAGCGGGTCACCCGGTCGGTGCCCGACGCCGACGCCCCCGGCGGCCGGATCACCGCCGCCCGCGTCTACCGGCGCCCCGAGGCCGCGGTGGCCGCCGGCACCGGCGACGACGGCGCGGGGTCGGCCGGATGACCCCGCCCGGGCCCGTCGCGGAGCGGCTCGCCGAGCTGCTGGCGGCCTCCGGGCGGACCCGGATCCCGCGCTCGGCGGTGCGAGCGGCGTTCCTGCAGGCGGACCCCACGATGGCCGGAAGCGTCGACGCCCGGCGGAACCTCGCCGGGGTCCTGGCCGAGCTGGCCGCCGCGGGCGTGCTGGAGCCGACCGACCGGACCGACGACGGGGTGCCGCCGCTGCCGAACTCGGTACGGCTGGTCCGTGCGCGCGCGGACGTCGCCCCGGCCACGGCCGACCGGGGCCCGTGGCATCCCGCGCTGTCGGGGGCCGCGGACCTGCGACGGCCGTCGCGGGTGCTGCTGCAGGTCAACGACTGGCTGTTCGCCCACGCGTCCCGCGCGGCCGAGGTCCCGCTGCGCGAGCGCGCGCTGGAGATCACCGGCGACGAGAAGGCCTTCGACGGCCCGCTGCCCGGCGGGCTGACCCCGGAGGTCCTGCGGGCCCGCCGGGTCGTCCCGCCGCTGCACCGCGACCGCCTGCCCGGCGACGGGCCGGTGCTGCTCGTCGTCGGGAACGCCGACACCCTGGACTCGCTGCGCCGCGCCCTGGCGCCCGACCCCGGCCCGGTCGGTGGCCTCGCCTGGGGCGCGGGGAACGCGTTCACCGCGTCGGTGCTCGCCCTGCGCGACGACCCGCCCGCGGCGGTCCGCTACTTCGGCGACCTCGACGCCGCCGGGCTGCGGATCCCACGTGCCGCCTCCGACCTCGCCGAGGCGCACGGCCTGCCGCCGGTGCGGCCCGCGACCGGGCTGTACCGGGCGCTGCTGCGGCACGGGCGTCCGGCGTCGTCGCGAACGGTGGACCACAGCGACGTCGAGTGGCTCGACGCCCGGCTGCGCGGTCCCGTCCGTGACCTGTTCGCCGCCGGGGCGCGGCTGGCCCAGGAGGCCGTCGGGGTCACGGTGCTGGCCGGTGACCCGGACTGGCGCGACGGGCTCACCCCGGCCTGAGGGCCCACCCGGTCCGGATCAGCGGTTCCCAACGCCACCTCAGGATCTGCGCCGACGGTGTGACCGTGGTCGCATCGGGTGTCGCCGCCGACCGGGCGGCGCGGGTGCGGAGGTGCGGACGTGGCCGGTAAAGAGATCTTCGTGGCGTTCGGGATCGACGTCGACGCGGTCGGCGGCTGGCTCGGGTCCTACGGCGGTGAGGACTCGCCGGGGGACATCTCGCGCGGCGTGTTCGCCGGGGAGGTCGGCGTCCCGCGGCTGAACCGGCTGCTCGCCCGCTACGACCTGCCGTCGACCTGGTTCTGGCCCGGGCACTCGATCGAGACGTTCCCGGAGCAGTTCGACGCGGTCGTCGCGGCCGGGCACGAGATCGGTGTGCACGGCTACTCCCACGAGAACCCGATCGCGATGAGCCGGGAGCAGGAGTCCGACATCCTCGACCACTGCATCGGGCTGATCACCGACCGGGCCGGGGCCCGCCCGACCGGCTACGTCGCGCCGTGGTGGGAGTTCTCCCGGGTCACCAACGAGCTGCTCCTCGAACGCGGCATCACCTACGACCACTCGCTGATGCACCGCGACTTCGAGCCGTACTACGTCCGCGTCGGCGACTCCTGGACCCCGATCGACTACGACCGGCCCGCCCGCGAGTGGATGAAGCCCCTCGTCCGCGGGGAGGAGACCGACCTGGTCGAGATCCCCGCGTCCTGGTACCTCGACGACCTGCCGCCGATGATGTTCATCAAGTCCAGCCCGAACTCGCACGGCTTCGTGAACCCGCGCGACATCGAGCAGATGTGGCGCGACCAGTTCGACTGGGTGTACCGCGAGCAGGACTACGCGGTCTTCACGATCACGATCCACCCGGACGTCTCGGGACGCCCGCAGGTGCTGCTCATGCTGGAACGGCTGATCGAGCACATCTCCGGCCACGACGGGGTGCGCTGGTCCACCTTCGACGGCATCGCCCGGGACTTCCTCACCCGGCACCCGCGCCGCTGATGTGCGGGGCCTGCGGGCGTCCGCACGACCCGGACGGCGCACTCGTCGCGGGGCCCCGGCGGCGGGCCGCCGTCGCCGCGGCGGCGACCCGGCTGGTGCGGGCCCCGGCCGCCGACGGTCCCGGGCCGGGTGGCGGGGTCCGCGTGCGGGCGGTGCCCGGGGGATGGACGGTGACCGCGCCGACCGGGCGCGGCACGGTCGCGCGGACCCTCGGACAGCTGGTGGACGCGCTGCACGCGGGTGACCGCGCCGCGGTGCGCGACGCCCTGCTGGCCGCGGCCGCCGCGGTCCGGTGAGGGCGGAGGCCCCGAGCGGCCGGGCTCAGCCCGCCGGTGGCCCCAGCTCCAGCTCGACCCGCAGCCCGCCCCCGGCGGGGGAGTCCACCGTCAGCGACCCGCCGCCCTGGTCGGCGGTGCGCCGGGCGATGTCGAGGCCCAGCCCCGTCGAGCCGCCGCCGCTGACCCCGCGGGAGGTGGGGTCGGTCCCGGGCGGCAGCCCCGGGCCGTCGTCGTGCACGACGACCCGGGCGCCCCCGCCGGTCCGGGCCGACAGCTCCACGCCGAAGGCCGTGCCGTCCGGGGTGTGCGCGAAGACGTTGCCCAGCAGCGCGTCCACACACGCCTCCAGGTCGCCGGGTGCGCAGGCCACGGGCAGCGGGCCGTCGGCCAGGTGCAGGGTCACCGAGCGGTCGGTGTCCTCGGCCAGCACCCGCCAGAACTCCACCCGCTCCCGGACGACGGCCGCCGCGTCCGCGCTGCGGGTCGTGCCGCCGCGTCGCCGGGCCTGCTTGATCGCGCCGGTGACCGCGCGCCGGACGCCGTCGACCCCGGCCGACAGCCGTGCGGACTCGTCCGGGTCGCGCAGGGCCTCGGCGTCGAGCTGCAGGGCGGTCAGCGGGGTGCGGACCCGGTGCGCCAGGTCCGCGACGTTCTCCCGCTCCTCGCGCAGCAGCTCCGAGATCCGCCCGGCCAGCCCGTTCAGCGCGCCCGCGACGACACCGAGCTCGGCCGGGGCGCCGGCGTCGGCGCGCGCGGACAGGTCCCCGGCCGCGAGCCGCTCCGACACCCCGGACAGGTCGGTGGTGGCGTCGACGAGGGTGCGGGCCAGCCGGTCCGCGAGCAGCAGCCCGCCGGCGAGCAGCACCAGCGACAGCCCGCCCAGCAGCAGCCAGGAGCGGGTCACCCCGCGGGTGAGCTCGGCGTCGGGGACGAACACGCGGATCGCGGCGTTGCCGCCCGCGGCGCCGGTCACCGCGAACACCAGCTCGCGCCCGCCGGCCGCCTCGGTCGACGCGCTCGTCCCGAGCAGTCCCAGGCGGACCACCGGGCTGCGCGGTGCGGGCGCGCCGAGCACGGTGCCGTCGGGCAGGAACACCGAGACGTCGGAGGCGTCGCGGCCGTCGGCGTTCTGGACGGCGGGGACCAGCACCGACCGGTCCCCGCCCGCGACGGCCGGGGTCAGCACCTGGGCCTGGACGGTCGCCGCGGACACCGCCGAGCTCTCCGCGACCGAGCGGATCAGCGTCGCGAGCGGGACCGCGAACGCGACCAGCACCAGCAGCACGGTCGCCCCGACGAGGACGAGGATGCGCCGTCGCATCAGGCGGTGCCCGGCCCGGTCCCCGGCGGCGCGGGCGTCGCCGACGGCGCGGACGGCGCGGACGGCGCGGACAGCCGGACCCCGACGCCGCGCACCGAGTGCAGGTAGCGCGGGGCCTGCGCGGTCTCGCCGAGCTTGCGGCGCAGCCACGACAGGTGCACGTCGACGGTCTTGTCGGCGCCGCCGTAGGGCTGCTGCCAGACCTCGGTCACCAGCTCCCGCTTGCTGACGACCTGGTCGGCGCGGGCGGCGAGGTGGTGCAGCAGGTCGAACTCGCGCGGCGTCAGCTCCAGCTCGGCGCCGTCGAGCACCGCGCGCCGCGAACGCGGGTCCACCGTCAGCCCGCCGACGACGACCGTCGGGTCGGCCGCCCCGTCGCCGAGCCGGCGCAGCACCGCCCGGATCCGGGCGTCGAGCTGGGCGGCGGCGAACGGCTTGACCAGGTAGTCGTCGGCGCCCGCGTCGAGCACGGAGACGATCTCGGTCTCGTCGTCGCGGGCGGTCGCGACGATCACCGGCACCGTGCTGGCGCCGCGCAGCATCCGCAGCATGGTGGTGCCGTCCATGTCGGGCAGGCCGAGGTCGAGCACCACGAGGTCGGGCCGCTTCCCGACGGCGTGCTCCAGCCCGGCCATCGCGGTCGGTGCGGAGTCGACGGCGTGCCCCCGCTCGGTCAGCCCGCGGATGAGCGCACCGCGGATGCCGGGGTCGTCCTCGACGATCAGGATCTGGGCCACGGAGGGAGAACCTATCCGCCGCGACCCCGCCCGCGGTGGGGCACAGCCGTCGCTTGTGTCCCGTTTAGGGATCCGTTAACCGGGGTCCGGGGCATGCTGTGCGCGTGGAACGACCGACGCGCCCCGTCCTGCAGATCGCGCTCTGGACCGCCGCGGCCGCCGGTGCCCTGCTCCTGGGCCTGACGGCCGTCGGGAGCATCGGCAGCGACCTCGCGGGCACGCAGACGCAGCCGCTCAGCGCCGAGCAGGTGGACGCCCGCCTGGCCCAGCAGGCCGCCACCGCCGCGCCACCGGCACCCGCGCCCGTCCCGACGACGGCACCCGCCGCCGCCCCGCCCGCGGTGGTGCAGGCCGGGTCGGCGGGGAACGTCCTGGTCCGCTGCGACGGCGCGACCCCGCGGATCGTGTCGGTCAACCCCGCGCAGGGCTGGGAGCGTGAGGACGACAAGGACATCGGCCCGGCCGAGGTCGTCTTCGACGGCGACGACGTCCCGGACGTCCGGGTCACGCTGGGCTGCGCCGGTGGGGTGCCGACCGGCCGGGTCGCGACCGTCCCCGAGGACTGATCCCCTCGGGGACCGTGCCGGGGTCTCAGCCGCCGGCGAACGGCGGGAGCACGTCGAGCGTGGCCGCTCCGCCGACCGCGGCGGAGCGGTCGCGCACCGCCACCTCGTCGAGCAGGAAGCTGCAGCGCAGCAGCACCTGCCCCAGCTCCGGGCCGTGCGCGGTGCCGAGCGCGGCGACGGCGTCGGCCACCGTCGCGCCGTCGGGCAGCTCGACGGTCTCCTCGCCGGTGCCGGCGGCCGCCTTGGCGGCGGCGAAGTAGCGGACGGTCAGCGTCCTGGTCTCCAGGGACAGGGTCATGCTCATCCTCCGATCGCGCTCATGGGGCGCGCGGGCTGCAGGAATCCGGGGTCGTCGATGCCGTGGCCCGCCTTCTTGCCCCACATCGCGTCGCGCCAGACGTCGGCGATCTCGGCGTCGGTCGCGCCGCCGCGGAGCATGGCGCGCAGGTCGGTCTCGCCGGTGGCGAACAGGCAGGTGCGGACCTGGCCGTCGGCGGTGAGGCGGGTCCGGTCGCAGGCCCCGCAGAACGGGCGGGTCACCGAGGCGATCACCCCGACGGTGGCGGGGCCCCCGTTCACCACGAACCGCTCGGCGGGCGCACCGCCGCGGTCCTCGTCGGACGGGGTGAGCACGAAGCGCTCCTCGAGCCGCGCCAGGATCTCGTCGGCGGTGATCATCTCGGTGCGGCGCCAGCCGTGCTGGGCGTCGAGCGGCATCTGCTCGATGAAACGCAGCTGGTAGCCGTGGGTCAGCGCGAACTCCAGCAGGTCCGCGGCCTCGTCGTCGTTCACGCCGCGCAGCAGCACCGCGTTGATCTTCACCGGGGACAGGCCCGCGGCGTGCGCGGCGGCCATCCCGTCGATGACGTCCGACAGCCGGTCGCGTCGGGTGATCTGCGCGAACCGCTCCGGGCGCAGGGTGTCCATCGAGACGTTGAGCCGGTTCACCCCGGAGGCCGCGAGGGCCTCGGCGCGGCGGGCGAGCCCGATGCCGTTAGTGGTCAGCGAGATGTCGGGGCGGGGCTCCAGCGCCGACGCCGCGGAGAAGATCTCCTCCAGGCCCTTGCGCAGCAGCGGCTCACCGCCGGTGAACCGCAGCTCCTCGATGCCGAGGTCGCGCACCGCGACGGCGATGAGCCGGTTCAGCTCGTCGTCGGTCAGCTGCTCCGAGCGCGGCATCCAGTCCAGGCCCTCGGCGGGCATGCAGTAGGTGCAGCGCAGGTTGCAGCGGTCGGTGAGCGAGATCCGCAGGTCGGTCGCGACCCGGCCGAACCCGTCGACGAGACGGGGGTCGGCCGGTCGGGCCGGGTCCCGGGACGTGCCGCCCCGTAGCGACGGCAGGCCGAGCTCGGTGGTCATGGGCCCGAGGCTAACCGCCGTCGCCCGCGCCCGCCCAGGGCGGGTTTCCGCAGCTCAGACCGATGATCCGCACCCGCGGACGTGGCCGGGGTCACGCCGTCGCAGGTGCGGAACTAGTCATCGTGTACCTAGTCGAAAGGATAGGGACACGATTACTTCCGGTGGGCCTTCAGCTCCTGCCGGGCGACCGAGCGGATGTGCACCTCGTCCGGTCCGTCGGCGAAGCGCAGGGCGCGCGCCCAGGCGTAGAAGTAGGCCAGCGGGGTGTCGTCGCTCATCGCGGCGCCGCCGTGCACCTGCATCGCCCGGTCGATCACGGTGCACGCCATCCGCGGCACGACGACCTTGATCGCGGCGATCTCGGTGGCCGCGCCCTTCGCGCCGTGGTTGTCGATCAACCACGCCGTCTTGAGCGTCAGCAGCCGGGCCTGCTCGATCTCCATCCGGCACAGCGCGATCTGCTCGCGCACCACGCCCTGCTCGGCCAGCGGCTTGCCGAACGCGACCCGCGCCTGCGCGCGCTCGGTCATCAGGTGCAGCGCCCGCTCGGCCATGCCGATCAGCCGCATGCAGTGGTGGATGCGGCCCGGGCCGAGCCGGGCCTGGGCGATGGCGAACCCGCCGCCCTCCTCGCCGAGCAGGTTCGACGCCGGCACCCGCACGCCCTCGAGGCGCAGTTCGGAGTGCCCGTGCTGGTCCTGGAAGCCGAACGTCGGCAGGTGCCGCTCGATCGTCAGGCCGGGGGTGTCGCGCGGGACGAGGATCATCGACTGCCGGCGGTGCGTCGACACGGTGTCGTCGCTGTCGTCGGCGGTCTTGCCCATGACGATGAAGATCCGGCAGCGCTCGTCCGCGGCACCGGAGATCCACCACTTGCGGCCGTCGATGACGTAGTCGTCGCCGTCGCGCCGGATCCGGGTCTCGATGTTCGTGGCGTCCGACGACGCGACGTCCGGCTCGGTCATCGCGAACGCCGAGCGGATCTCGCCGTCGAGCAGCGGCTCCAGCCACTGCTGCTTCTGCTCGTCGGTGCCGAACAGGTGCAGCGTCTCCATGTTCCCGGTGTCCGGGGCCTGGCAGTTGATCACCTCCGGCGCGATGACCGGGGACCAGCCGGAGACCTCCGCGACCGGCGCGTACTCCAGGTTCGACAGCCCCGACACGTCCGGCAGGAACAGGTTCCACAGGCCACGCCCGCGGGCCTTCGCCTTCAGCTCCTCGACCACCGGGGGCAGGGCCCACTCCTCCGGGGTGCCGCGCCGCTCGGCCCGGAACGCGTCGTAGGAGGCCTCGGCCGGGAGGACCTCCTCGTCGAGGAAGGCGCGCATGCGCGCGGTGTAGTCGGCCGCCACGGCGCTGGGTGCGAAGTCCACGTCACCGATCAGACCACAGGTCCCCGGCACCCGGCAGCGCGCGATCCCGACATCCCGCGGGGTATCCAGCGTGGCACCACCGCAGGCGCGACCATAGTATCCGGGTCGTGCCGCACTTCAGGATCTCCGAGGCCGCCCGACTGCTCGGCGTCAGCGACGACACCGTCCGCCGCTGGGTGGACGCGGGGACGCTGCCGGTGCAGGCGGACGCGTCGAACCGCAAGGTCATCGACGGCGCCGCGCTCGCCGCGTTCGCCCGCGACCACGCGTCCGCCCCGCCGGACCCCTCGGTGGTGCAGCGCTCGGCCCGCAACCGCATGGTCGGCCTGGTCACCTCGGTGCTGGCCGACACGGTGATGGCCCAGGTCGAGATGCAGTGCGGCCCGCACCGCGTGGTGTCGCTGATGAGCAGCGAGGCCGTGCGCGACCTCGGTCTCGAGCCCGGCGCGCTCGCGGTGGCGGTGATCAAGTCGACGAACGTGGTGGTGGAGACGCCGGGCGGGCACCTGTGACCCCCGGGGCCGGCACCGCCCCCGCGCCGGCCCCGACCCGGCGCCGCGAGGGCGCGGCCGACCGCCACGGCACCGGCGTCGGACTGCCGGTCTGGATGTGGGTCCCGGCCGGCATCGGCTTCCTGGTCATCGCGCTGCCCGTGCTCGGCCTGCTGTGGGAGGCCGACTGGGCGGAGACCCCCCGCCTGCTCACCAGCGAGGCCGCGCTGTCGGCGCTGCGCCTGTCGCTGCTCACCGCGGCGATCTCCACGACGCTGTGCCTGCTGCTCGGCGGGCCGCTCGCGGTGGTCCTGGCCCGCGGCCGGATCAACCGGCTGCCCCGCCTGATGCGCGGGATCCGCTCGGTCGTCCTGCTCCCGCTGGTGCTGCCGCCGGTCGTCGGCGGGCTGTCGCTGCTGTTCCTGCTCGGAGCCAAGGGCCTGGTCGGGCAGGGTCTGGACACCGCGTTCGGGATCTTCATCCCGTTCACGACGGCGGCGGTGGTGCTGGCCCAGACCTTCGTCGCGATGCCGTTCCTCATCGTGTCGCTGGAGGGCGCCCTGCGGACCGCGGGGGAGCGCTACGAGGCGACCGCGGCCACCCTCGGCGCGTCGCCGGGGCTGGCCTTCCGCCGGGTCACCGTGCCGCTGGTGCTGCCCGGACTGGCGTCCGGGCTGGTGCTGGCCTTCGCCCGCTGCATGGGCGAGTTCGGGGCGACGATCGCGTTCGCCGGCAGCCTGGAGGGCACCACCCGGACCCTGCCGCTGCTGGTCTACCTGCAGGGGGAGACCGACGTCGCGGGGGCGGTCGCGCTGTCGCTGCTGCTGGTCGTCGTGTCGCTGGTCGTGATCGTCATCGGGCGTCCGCGCGGGCTGGACGGCCGCGGATGAGCGGGGTGGAGATGGCCGCGCGGCTGGACCGGGACGGGTTCGCCCTGGACCTGGAGCTGTCGGTCGCCGCGGGCGAGGTGCTCGCGGTGCTCGGCCCGAACGGGGCGGGCAAGTCCACGATGCTCGGCATCCTGTCCGGGCTGCTGCGCCCGGACTCCGGGCACCTGCGCGTCGACGGCCGGACCCTGCTCGACACCGCCGACGGGACCTTCGTGCCGCCGCACCGGCGCGGTGTCGGGCTGCTCGCCCAGGAGCCGCTGCTGTTCCCGCACCTGTCGGCGCTGGCGAACGTCGCGTTCGGGCCGCGGGCCCAGGGCACGCCCCGCGCCGCGGCCGACTCCCGGGCCCGCGAGCTGCTCGACGCCGTCGGTGTCGGCGGGCTCGCCGCCCGCCGCCCCGCGCAGCTGTCCGGCGGACAGCAGCAGCGGGTCGCGCTGGCCCGCGCGCTGGCCCCCCGGCCGGGGCTGCTGCTGCTCGACGAGCCGCTCGCCGCCCTCGACGTCGACGCCACCCCCGCCATGCGCAGCCTGCTGCGCCGGGTCATCGCCGACGGCAAGCAGACCGCCCTGCTGATCACCCACGACGCGCTCGACGCCCTCGTGCTCGCCGACCGCGTCGTCGTGCTGGACCGGGGCCGGATCGTCGAGTCCGGCCCCGCCCGGGACGTCCTGGCCCGTCCGCGGAGCGCGTTCTCCGCCCGCATTGCCGGCCTGGACCTGGTGCCGGGCGTCGCCGAGGGCTCCGGGGTGCGCACCGCAGACGGGACCGAGATCCGGGGCCGGGTCGTCGAGGTGGCCGAGGGGGAGCCCGCCGTCGCGGTGTTCCCGCCGTCCGCGGTCGCGGTGCACGCGAGCAGGCCCGAGGGCAGCCCGCGCAACGTCTTCCCGGTCCGGATCGCCGCGCTGGAGCCGCGCGGGGACACCGTGCGGCTGCGGGCCGCGCCCGTCGCCGGGGGGCCGGACTGGGTGTCCGGGCTGGCCGCCGACGTCACCCCGGCCGCCGTCGCCGAACTGGGTGTCGAACCCGGTCACGAGGTGTGGTTCGCGGTGAAGGCGACCGAGGTCGCCGTGCACGGCCGGCACGCCTGAGGGCCGCGGCCGATCCGCTGATCGTGCAGCTCGGAGCCCTGCCGGGCCCCGGTCGGCAGGCGTCCCCGGCACCGCCGGTACCGAAACGCTCCGTCACCCGGGTGGTCCCAGGTGTCACCCGGGCCACCATCGTGTCTCTCGCACCAGGCGTCACAGACGCATAGCGTCGCTGTCTGTGAGCCCCATGCGTCCCCGCGCCGCCCGTCTGGTCACTGCCGGTGTCCTGGCGGTCGCGCTCGGTGTTCCTCTCGCACCGACGGCGTCCGCCGCCGAGACGGCGCCGTCGGCACCCGCCGGGTACCTGGTGCAGACGGCGACCGACGGGCAGACGCGGGCCGCCGCGGAGTCCGTCGGCGTCGAGCCGAAGGTCACCTTCGACAGCGTGGTGCACGGCTTCGCCGCGGACCTCACCCCGGCCCAGGCGGCCGAGCTGCGCGACCGGCCCGGCGTCGTCGGGGTGGAGGAGGACCGCGCGATCTCCCCGCTCGACCCGCAGGCCGTCCACCAGGACGCGCCGGTCGGCCCGCCCGCGGGTGCCGAGCAGGCGCCGGGCAACTGGGGGCTCGACCGCATCGACCAGCCGAACCTGCCGCTGGACGGGCAGTACCGGCACACCGCGACCGGCGCCGGGGTGGACGTGTTCGTCCTCGACACCGGCGTCGACGCAAGTCACCCGGAGTTCGGCGGCCGGGCGAAGCTCGAGCTCAACACGATCGACCGGACCGACACCGACTGCGACGGGCACGGCACCGTCGTCGCCGGGATCGCCGCGTCGAAGGACTACGGCGTGGCCCCGGGCGCGACCGTGCGCGCGGTGAAGGTGCTCGACTGCAACGGCACCGGGACGCTGTCGTCGCTGATCTCCGGTCTGGACTGGGTGTCGAAGAACAAGCGCGGCCCCGCGGTCGCGGTGATGTCGTGGAGCTACGGCGGCTCGCCGATCCTCCAGCAGGCCGTCCAGCGCATGATCGACTCCGGGGTGTTCGCGGCCTCCTCGGCCGGCAACACCGGCGGCGACGACTGCACCGCGCTGCCCCGCGCGATCGGGGACGTGCTGGTCGTCGCGAACTCGACGATCGACGACAAGCGCTCGTCGAACTCCTCGACCGGCCGCTGCGTCTCGCTCTACGCGCCGGGCACCCGGATCGTCGCGCCGGTCCCCGGTGGCGGCACCGCCTCCTACAGCGGGACCTCGATGGCCGCGCCGTTCGCGGCCGGGGTGGCGGCGCTGTACAAGCAGGCCCGCGGCGACGCGCCGGCCACCACCGTCAAGAAGTGGATCGTCGACAACGCGGTGCCGGGGAAGATCGACGGCGGCGGCACCGGCGGTACCCCGAACCGGCTGCTGCAGACCGGCGGACTCTAGGCCCGGGCCTCGTCGGCCCACTCCCACAGCTCGTACACGGGCTGGTCGAGCAGGTCGTTCAGCTCGGCGGGCGGGACCGACGGCGTCGCGAGCCACACCACCTGGTCGGTCCACAGCCAGGCGATCCGGGGTGCGCCGCGATCGTGCAGGGCACGGGCGGCGGCGACGAGCGGGCCGGGGTCGAGGGCCTTCGGGTGACCGGGGGTCACGACCGCGACGACGGCGCCGTCCACCTCGACCGACGCCCCGGCGACTGAGACCCTGTGGTCCGGACCGGCGAGCCGGTCGAGCGCGGCGGTGTGCTCGGCGGGGTCCTGCTCGGCCCAGGTCGAGAGGGGGGCCAGCAACGCGTCCCAGCCGTCCGGGTCGGCCTCTCCCAGCGCGCCCAGCACGGCCCCGGCCGTGACCGGCTCGCCGTGGTCGGCGACCCCGCCGGCCAGCGCGTCGGGCTCGGCGATGCCGGACGGCAGCACCCCCGCGTCCACGAGGACCGCGATCGTGTGCGCCAGCCGGTCCCGGCCCTCGGCCGACAGGTCCGGGACGACCCGCACCGCGACCGGTGGCGCCGGGGTCGTCGGCGCCCCGGGCAGCGGCGTCGGCAGCACCACCGGCGCCGGGACCGGGGGCGCGGCCGCGTCCGCGCGGTCCGCCGCCCGCCACGACCGCCACGCCATCAGCCCGAACACCGCGACCGCGGCCGCGGCCAGCAGGAACGGGAACGCACGGTCCAGCGGACCGCGGCCCGGCGGTCCCACCAGCTCGATCTGCACCCCCGTCACCACGAACCATCCGCCGACCACCACCGCACCCGCCAGTGCGATCGCGGCGGAGATCCGGTCGACCGTGCCGGGGCGAGCCATGCCCGCAGGATAGGCGCGACCCCCGGTGATCCGGATAGCGTCCGGCGCATGCCCGGCCAGCCCCCCGCCGACCTCGCGTCCCTCACCCGTCGCTACCTCGCCCCCGCCACCCCCGAGTGCCCCACGTTCGTCGAGGACACCGAGTGGGAGCCGATCGTCGACGGCGTCGACTACTTCGCCCGGCTGCGGGAGCTGTTCGACCGGGCGGGGCCCGGCGACACGGTGCTGGTCACCGGGCTGAACCTCGAACCGGACATGGACCTGCACGGCCTGGCGCCCGACGAGGACGGCTACGAGGCGCTCGCCGACCGCTTCGCCCGCCTCGTCGACGCCGGCGTGGACGTGCGCGTGCTGCTCACCGCCGCGCTGTTCTCCGGCTCCGTCCCGGGGGTGGCGATCGGGCCGTTCCGGGCGAACGCGTTCGCCGCGCTGGAGCTGCGCCGCCGCCCCCAGCTGGCCGGACGGGTGCTGCTCGACTGGTCCGGCTCCGGGATCGGCTGCCACCACCAGAAGGTGGTGCTCACCCACGTCGGGGGCGAGCTGACGGCGTACGTCGGCGGGCTGGACCTGTCCGCCAACCGGTTCGACGCCGAGCCGCACGACCGGCTGTCCATCGGCGAGGAGCGCTGGGGCTGGCACGACGGCGCCGCCGCGCTGCGCGGGCCCGGCGCCGCCCGGGTCTGGGAGGTCTACCGCGGTCGCTGGACCGAGGCCGCGACGCTGCCGCCGCGCCGGTTCATGGTCGGCCCCACCGACTGGGAACCGATGAACCCCGAGCCGTTCGCCGCCGACCTGCCGCCGTCGCCGCCCGCCCCGCCGCGCCCCGCCCCGGGCACCGCGGTGCAGGTCCTCCGCTCGCTGCGGCCGTGGAAGATCGACCACTTCGGGATGCTCTACCGGCGGCACTGGACGGTGCTCCCGCGGCACGGCGCGCAGGAGGTCTTCCACACCCTGTCCGCGGCGATCCGCGGCGCCCGCCGCTACGTCTACCTGGAGGACCAGTACTTCTTCGAGGTCCCGGGCGGGCGACGGGCGTTCCGGCTCTACGGGCTGCTGCGCGACGCCGCCGCCCGCGGGGTGAAGGTCGTGCTCGTCTGCTCGGGTCGCAAGGACCCGGTCGACGCCGGGGTGAACAAGTTCCGCCGCCGCGTCACCGGCGACGTCCAGCGCGGCGTGATCGACCAGCTCGACCCGGGCGACCGCGGCAACGTGATCATGCACCGGATCGAGGACCTCACCGTCCACACCAAGCTGGCGCTGGTCGACGACGTCTTCGCCTCCATCGGGTCGGCCAACTTCTTCTCCCGCTCGATGCGCGGCACCGACACCGAGCTGTCGACGGCGTTCGTCACCACCGGCGACCAGGTGCGTGACCTGCGGGTACGGCTGTGGGCCGAGCACCTGCGCACCGAGCTGACCGACGAGCTCGCGCCCCGGCTGGCCGACCTGGACCTCGCGCTGGGCATGTGGCGCCCGGAGTGGCTGCCGCCGGACGCGCCGGCCGGGACCTGGCGGGTGCCCGGCTACCCCGCCGGGTTCGCCCCGGCCGAACGGGTGCTGGTGCCGGTCGGTCCGTGGCCGGAGCCGTCGCCGCGGCCGCTGCGCCGCGCGGCCCACGGGGCGCGGCGCGGGGCGGCGAAGGTCGCCGAGTCGGGGCGGCGACGCCTGTCCTCGTCCTGACCGACGGGTGTTGGCAACCGCGTTGTCCGGGGGCGAGGATGTGACGACCCGCACCGAACCGCCCGAGGAGTACGACGTCGTGACCTCAGCCGCCGCAGCCCCCGCCGTCCCGTCCTACGCGTCCGGGACCTCGGACACGCCGTTGCTCGGCGACACCATCGGCGACGACTTCGACCGCACCGCCGCCCGGGTGCCGGACAACGACGCGCTCGTCGAGGTGCAGACCGGGCGCCGCTGGACCTACCGCGAGCTGCGGACCGCCGTCGACGACCTGGCCACCGGGCTGCTCGCCGCCGGTCTCGCCGTGGGGGACCGGGTCG
Organism: Pseudonocardia sp. TMWB2A; assembly: GCF_017312135.1. Taxonomy (NCBI): domain Bacteria; kingdom Bacillati; phylum Actinomycetota; class Actinomycetes; order Pseudonocardiales; family Pseudonocardiaceae; genus Pseudonocardia; species Pseudonocardia sp. TMWB2A. The sequence continues at coordinate 1,868,153 of NZ_QKQY01000002.1, read as the reverse complement.
GGATCTGGTCGCCGAACACCGCGGAGTGGACGCTGACCCAGTTCGCGACGGCCAAGATCGGCGTCGTCCTGGTCAACATCAACCCGTCGTACCGAACCCACGAGCTGGAGTTCGTGCTCAAGCAGGCCGGGATCTCGACGCTGGTGTCGGCGTCGTCGTTCAAGACCTCCGACTACGAGAAGATGATCGCCGAGGTCCGGGGGAACTGCCCCGACCTGCAGCGCGTCGTGATCACCGGCTCCCCCGAGTGGGACGCGCTGGCCGCGGGCGACGCCTCCCGCCGCGACGAGCTGGCGCAGGTGCAGGCGTCGCTGACGGCCGACGACCCGATCAACATCCAGTACACGTCCGGGACGACCGGGTTCCCGAAGGGCGCGACGCTGTCGCACCACAACATCCTCAACAACGGCTACTACGTCGGCCGGACCTGCGGCTACACCGAGGCCGACCGGGTCTGCATCCCGGTGCCCTTCTACCACTGCTTCGGCATGGTCATGGGCAACCTCGCCTGCTCCACCAGCGGCGCGACGATGGTCATCCCGGCGCAGGGCTTCGACCCGAAGGCGACCCTGCACGCCGTGCAGCAGGAGCGCTGCACCTCGCTCTACGGGGTGCCGACGATGTTCATCGCCGAGCTCAACGACCCCGCCTTCGGCGACTACGACCTGTCCAGCCTGCGCACCGGGATCATGGCCGGCTCGCCGTGCCCGGTCGAGGTGATGAAGCAGGTCGTCGACCGGATGGGCATGACCGAGGTGACCATCGCCTACGGCATGACCGAGACCAGCCCGGTGTCCACCCAGACCCGGGCCGACGACTCCGTCGAGCGCCGGGTCTCCACGGTCGGGCGGGTGCACCCGCACCTGGAGGTCAAGGTCGTCGACCCGGAGACGGGCCGCACGCTGCCGCGCGGCGAGCCGGGCGAGCTGTGCACCCGCGGCTACTCGGTGATGCTGGGCTACTGGGAGCAGCCGGAGAAGACCGCCGAGGTCATCGACCGCGCCCGCTGGATGCACACCGGCGACCTCGCCGTGATGGACGACGAGGGCTACGTCAACATCACCGGCCGGATCAAGGACATGGTCATCCGCGGCGGCGAGAACGTGTACCCGCGCGAGATCGAGGAGTTCCTCTACACCCACCCCGACGTCGTCGACGCCCAGGTCATCGGTGTCCCCGACGAGCGCTACGGCGAGGAGCTCTGCGCCTGGGTGGTGCTGCGCGAGGGCTCCGCGCCCATGACCGCCGACACGCTGCGCGAGTTCGCCACCGGGAAGCTGGCGCACTACAAGATCCCGCGCTACGTGCTCGTCGTCGACGAGTTCCCGATGACGGTCACCGGCAAGGTCCGCAAGGTCGAGATGCGGGAGAAGTCGGTCGGGCTGCTCGACCTGGAGAGTGCGGCGAACGTCCGAAACGCCTGACCCCGGACGGGTCCCCAGGCGTACCATCGGTGACGGCGCGTCCGGCGAGCCCGGGCGCGTTTGTCGTGCACGCAGCAACACAGCAAGCAGGAATCGAGGACGACGGTGCCCACCGGCAGGGTGAAGTGGTACGACGCGGAGAAGGGCTTCGGCTTCCTCTCCCAGGACGGCGGTGAGGACGTCTACGTGCGCAAGGCGGCGCTGCCGTCCGGCGTGGAGGCGCTCAAGTCCGGCCAGCGGGTCGAGTTCGGGATGGCCGAGGGCCGCCGCGGGCCGCAGGCGCTCTCCGTGCGCATCGTCGAGAAGCAGGCGTCCGCGGTGGAGAACGCGCGCCGTCCCGCCGAGGAGCTGCACGGTCTGATCGAGGACATGATGGGCCTGCTGGAGAACAAGATCCAGCCGGCGCTGCGGCACGGGCGCTACCCGGACCGCAAGACCTGCAAGCTGGCCGCCGAGGTCGTGCGGGCCGTCGCCCGCGACCTGGACGGCTGACCGCCCCGCCCCGCCCCGTCGCGCCGCGCCCCGGCAGCTGCGTGGCGACCCGGCGCGGTGCGCGGCGACCCGTGCGTGGGGTGCCGCGGAACGTGGCGGGGTGCCGCGCAGGCGGCGGAATGGCGGCGGGTACGGACGGTGTTGGGGCGACTGTGCGCCTGTCGATGTTGGACCGCTCGCGGACGCGGGCCGGGGAGCCCGACGCCGCCGCGGTCCGCGGCACGGTGGCGCGGGCCGTCCGCGCCGAGCAGCTCGGCTACCACCGGTTCTGGGTGGCCGAGCACCACGCCGTGCCCGGGATCGCGTCGGGCAGCCCACCGGTCCTGATGGCCGCGGTGGGCGCGGCGACCTCGCGGATCCGGGTCGGCTCGGGCGGGATCATGCTGCCCAACCACCAGCCGCTCGTCGTCGCGGAGCAGGTCGCGCTGCTGGAGGCACTGCACCCCGGGCGGATCGACCTGGGCATCGGCCGCTCGCCCGGGTTCACCGAGCCGGTCCGCCGCGCCCTGCGCGCGGGCGGGGCCGGCGACGCGGAGTTCCGCGCCGCCCTCGACGAGCTCCGCTCCTTCCTCGACGGCAGCGGCCCGGTGACGGCCCGGCCGCGGCTGGAGCACGCCGTCCCGCTGTTTCTGCTCGCCACCGGCGCGGGCCTGCGGCTGGCCGGGGACCTGGGGCTGCCGGCCGTCGTCGGCGGTCCGGTGCTCGACGACCCGGCGGCACTGGCGTACTACCGCGAGCGGGCCGGGGACGCGGCGCACCTGGTGGTGTCCGCCGACGTGCTCGTCGGGGACCCGCAGCTGGCGCTGTCCGAGGCGTGGGCGCACGCCGCGGCCCGCACCACCGGGGAGTTCCCGCCGCTGGAGCCGCCGGACCCGCACCGCGCGACGACCCGGCGCCAGCGCGAGACCGTGGACCGGGCGCTGGCGAACGCGATCGTCGGCGACGAGGACACCGTCGCCGAGCGGCTCGACGACCTCGTGGCCCGCACCCGCGCCGACGAGCTGCTGGTGTTCTCCTCGACCCACGACCGCGACGCGCAGGCCGACTCCGACGCCGCGCTGGCCCGGCTGCTCGGCGCGGGCCGCTGAGCCCCGGGTCGCCCGCTCAGCCCTGCTCGCCGACCAGTACCCAGGTCGCCCGGACCGGGAACTGGATGTCGGTGCTCTCCGGGTCGATCGACGGCGGCGCCCCGAACACCTGCACCTGCGCGGTCACGAGCCGGTCGCCCGGCTCGGGCAGGGACAGCGTGAAGTCGGTGCGGGTGCCCGGCGCGGCGATCGCGCTGCGCTGTTGGACCGGGGTCGGGTCGGTGCCGCGGGTGAACGCGTAGGCGACCTGCCAGGGCGCGGAGGAGACCTCCTCGGGCACCGTGATGCGGACCTCCGTCCCGGGAGGGACCTGCGCGGTCACCCGGGCGTTCGGGGCGTCCTGGCAGTTCTGCAGGCTGGTGTCGCAGAACTGGGTGGGCGCGGCGGTCAGCGAGGTGCCGCCGACGTCGAACGTCACCGTCGGGGCCTCGCCGCCGCACCCGGCGAGGACGAGGGCGGCCGCGGCCAGGGTCCCGGCCAGCGCACCGGCGGACGGGCGGGGGCGCGGTCGGGGGCGGGTGATCACGCCGACCAGCGTACGGATCCGGGCCCGGCGCGCGGGTGGGCCCTCAGCGGGCGACGGCCGGGCGCGGCCCCAGACCGGGCACGAGCGAGGTGCCGCGGCGCACCAGCGCGGCCTGCAGCGCGAACACCGCCACCACCCCGGTCACGATCACGAACCCGGTGCGGAACGTGTCGTGCGGGGCGAGCACCCCGATCGCGCCGCCCAGCACCCAGGCCAGCTGCAGGACCGTCTCCGACCGCCCGAACGCCGACGCCCGCGCGTCCTCGGGCAGGTCGCGCTGCACCACCGCGTCGAGGCAGACCTTCGCCAGCGCGCTCGCCGTCGACGCGACCAGGGCCGCGACCACCGCCGTCGGGACGCCCGGCAGCAGCGCCACCGCCGCCGCGGCCAGCACCGCCGCCGCGGCCGCCGCGAGCACCACCGGCTCGACCCGGGAGAAGCGGCTGCGCGCCCCCACCGCGTTCCCGGCGAACAGCCCGACGCCGGCGGCCGCGCCGACCATCCCGATCACCACGAGCTGACCCGCGGGATCGCCGTCGGGGGACTGCTCGGCCCCGGCCTTCACCACGAACGCGACGAACAGCGTGAGGAACCCGGTCAGCACCCGCACCGTGCTCGTGCCCCACAGCGCGACGAGCACCGCCCGCGTCGCGGGGGCGCGGGACCGGCGCTTGCCCGGCCGGGTGGCGGGCACCGCCGCGGTCACCTCGCCCGCGGTGGACTCGACCCAGCGGGGGATCCGCAGGCAGAGCACGGCACCGGCGACGCCGAGCACCGCCGTCCACCACAGCGGCCCGGCCCCGCCGACGGCCAGCGCCGCACCGCCCGCGACGGCCCCGGCGATCCCGCCCGCGGCCATCCCGAACGTGGTGAGCCGGGAGTTCGTCGTCGCCAGGGTGATCGTCGACGGCAGCACCCGCGGGGTCACGGCCGCCTTGAGCACAAGGAACGACTTGGACAGCACCATGATCCCCAGCGCGGCCGGGTAGAGCAGCCAGTCGTCGAGGTGGAACACCAGCACCACGGCGAGCACCGCACGGCCGGCGCAGGACACCGCCATCGCGATCCGCCTGCCCCGCTGCAACCGGTCCAGCGCGGGGCCGATCACCGGCGCCACCAGCGCGAACGGCGCGACGGTGATCGCCAGGTAGAGCGCCACGTTCGCTGTGGACTCCGCCGTCGCCGCCGCGAAGAACAGCGTGTTCGCCAGCGCGACGGCCACCGCCGCGTCGAGCGCGTAGGTCAGCATCGTGGCGTAGGTGAGCGCCGTCAGCCCGGACCGGTCGGCGCCGTCGGCGGTCGCGGCGCGCCGGAACAGCGCGACCGCGCGCCCGCCCAGCTCGCGGGTGCGGTGCACGGCGACCCGGGTGACCGTCAGCTTGCGGGGGACCGCGGCCGGGCCGGGGCGGGGCAGCTCGTCGGTGGCGGCACCGGCGGAGCGCGCACGGCGCAGCGCCGGGTCCGAGGCGATCGGGGCGGTGCGCGGGTCCGGGCCACGTCTCGACCCGGCCGCCCGGCGGCGGCTGCGGAACGGGTTCGGTGCCACGCGGTCATTGTGCAGGCGGGCACCGACGGTTCCGGCGATCCCGCCGGGTGGTGTCACCCGCCCGGCGCAGCGCCGGTCAGGCCGGGGGCACCGGGAGCCGCACCCGGAACGTCGTCGGCCACAGCTTTCCGGTGAGCAGGTACTCGTCGCCGTCGACGTGGGCGATGCCGTTGAGCACGTCGGCCCCGGCCCGTTGCCCGGCCGGCAGCAGCCCGGTCGCGTCGACGACGGCGTCGACCACCCCGGTCGACGGGTCGATCCGCACCAGGTCGTCGGTCTGCCAGACGTTGGCCCACACCCGGTCCCCGACGCACTCCAGCTCGTTGAGCCGGGTCACCGGGGCGCCGTCCAGGGTGACGGCCACCGAGCCGGTCCGCGCCAGGTCGGCCGGGTCGTGGAAGAACAGCCGGTCGGTGCCGTCCGAGCGCACCACGCGGTCGCCGGAGCCGCCGGAGAGCAGGCACAGCCCCCAGCCCTCGCCGTCGACGGGCACCTCGCGCAGTGGCCGCAGCGTCGCCCGGTCCCACTCGACCGCCACCCCGTCCTGCCAGGTCAGCTGCCAGATCCGGTCCCCGACGACGGTGATGCCCTCCCCGAAGTACGCCGGTGGCAGCGGGCTCGCCGCCCGCACCGCGCCCGTCGCCGGGTCCAGCGCGCGCAGCTGCGAGCGCCCCACCCGGCCGGTCCCCTCGTAGAGGGTCCCGTCGCGCAGCTCCAGGCCCTGGGTGAACGCCTGCGGGTCGTGCGGGATCTCGGCGAGGACCTGCGGACGGACCACCGGAACGGGGCCCGGGTCGGGCAGACCCGGCGCCGGTGCGGCGGCCCCGCAGGCCGCCAGGGCCAGCAGGAGGGGGAGCAGCCCCGTCACGGAGGGGCGGCGGAGCAGCGCTCGGGCGGGCACCCGCCCAGGATGCCCGGGCACGGGTGGCACACTGGTGAGGTGAGCACTGGTGAGGTGGGTGTCGAGGTCGGCGACTCCGGTGACGAGCGGGCGGAGACGCCGCAGCCCCGGGTGACACCCGCGCCGTCGCACCTGTTCGACGCGGTGGACGAGGCGCGGGCCGCGGCCGTCGAGGAGGCGGCCGACGAGCTGGGTGGCGAGGCGGCCGTGGCCGCCGTCGGCGCGCACCTGGGCACGACCGTCGAGGACGACGGCTCGGTCACCCACTCCTTCGCCGCGCACCTGCCCGGCTACCGCGGCTGGCGCTGGGCGGTCACCGTCGCCGCCGCGGCCGGTGACGGTCCGGTGACGGTCTCGGAGTCGGTGCTGCTGCCCGGCTCGACCGCACTCGTCGCGCCCGACTGGGTGCCGTGGGACCAGCGCGTGCGCCCCGGTGACCTCAAGCCCGGCGACCTGCTGCCCACCCCGGCCGACGACCCCCGCCTGGTGCCGGGATACGTCGACTCCGGGGACCCGGCCGTCGACGCGCTGGCCCGCGAGGTCGGCCTGGGCCGCGAGCGGGTGCTGTCGTTCGAGGGCCGCATCGCCGCCGCCGAGCGCTGGCAGGACGGGGAGCGCGGCCCGGCCGCCGACCTCGCCCGGTCCGCGCCCGCGTCCTGCGGGACCTGCGGGTTCCTGGTGCCGCTCGCCGGGTCGCTGCAGGGCGTGTTCGGGGTCTGCGCGAACGGCTCCTCCCCGGCCGACGCCCAGGTCGTCGCCGTCGGCTTCGGCTGCGGCGCGCACTCCTCGGTCGCCGAGCCGTCCGGCTCCCCGGTCCACGTCTCGGCCCTGGTCTACGACGACGGCGTCGACCTCGAGCCGGTCGGGTCCTGAGCCCGACCGGCGTCGCGGGCGGCACCGACCCGTTCGGCACGGCGGCGCTGCGGGACGGGGTCCTGGCGGCCTGGTCGTCGTCGCCGACCCGGTTCCGGGAGGACGTCAACGCCGAGGACGACCTGCGCCGCGGCGGGTACGCCGACACCTGGGTCGCCGAACTGCTCCAGAACGCCGCCGACGCCGCGCTCGCCGCGGACCTTCCCGGCCGGGTCCGGGCCGTCGTGGTGGACGGTGAGCTGCGCGTCGCCAACACCGGTGCCCCGCTCGACGCCGCCGGGGTCGCCGCGCTCGCCGCGCTGCGCGCCTCGGCCAAGCGGGACGCGGCCGGCGCGACCGGCCGGTTCGGCGTCGGGTTCGCCGCGGTCCTCGCCGTCTGCACCGCGCCCCGCCTGGTGACCGCCGCCGGCGGCGTCGCGTTCTCCGCGGCCCGGACCGCGGTGGAGGTGGCCGGGCTGGGCGGTGCCGCGGCCGCCGAGCTGGCCCGCGACGCCCGGGTGCCGGTGCTGCGGCTGGCCTGGCCCGCGCCGGAGGAGGAACCGCCGCCGCCCGGGTTCGCCACCGAGGTCCGGCTGCGCCCGGCGCCCGGCACCGACCCGCACGACCTGCTCGACGAGCTCGCCCGCACCGCCGGGGACCTGCTGCTGGCCCTGCCGGGGCTGGAGTCGGTCACGGCGGGCCCGGTGACCGTCGCCCGCACCGACCTCGGCGACGGCCGGGTGCGTGTCGGCGACGCCGGGTACCTGCTGGTCACCGGGGACGCGGGCGTCCGCTGGGCGCTGCCGCTGCACGGCGACCGGCCCGCCCCGTACGGCCCGGACGACGGCGAGGTCCTGCACGCCCCCACCCGCAGCGCCGAGCAGCTGTCGCTGCCCGCCCGGCTGGTCGCACCGTTCCCGCTCGACCCGGACCGCCGTCGGATCCGTGCCGACGACCCGGGCGTCGACGTGCTGGTCGACGCCGCGGCGGCCGCCTACGCCGACCTCGTCCGGCGTGTCGGCCCCGCCGACCGCACCGCCCTGGTGCCGGAGCCGGGCTTCCCGCGCTCGCCGCTCGACGGCCGGCTGCGCGAGGCGGTCACCGCGGCGCTGACCCGCACCCCGTGGCTCCCCGCCGCCACGGGCGACGCGGACGTGCTCGCACCGGAGCGGGCCGAGTGGCTCGACGTGCCCGCCGACGGGCTGCCCGAGCTGCTCGCCGCGACCGGTCCGGCGTTCGCCCGGCTCGTCGCGTCCGGGGTCGTCCCGCCCGCCGGGCTCGGCGTGGACCGGGTCGGCCCCGCCGCGCTGGCGGAGCGGCTCACCGGCGTCGAGGTGGATCCGGGCCGATGGCGGGAGCTGTACGCGGCGCTCGCCCCGGCCGCCGACACCGTCCCGGGGCTGGCCGCCGAGCTGGGCGCGCTGCCCGTCCCGCTCGTCGACGGCCGCCTGGTGCCCGGACCCGCCTCGGTGCTGCTCCCCGTCGGGGGCGACCCGGCCGGGGCGGCGGCGCTCCCCGAGCTGCGGATCGCCCACCCCGACGCCGTCCACCCGCTGCTGCGCCGCCTCGGCGCCGCCGACGCCGACCGCGACACCCTGCTCGACGCGCCCGCGCTGCACGCCGCCGTCGAGCGGTCCGTCGACGACGCCGAGGCGGGCCTGGACACCACCGCGGCGGCCCGCGCCGTCCTCGCCCTGCTCGACACCCCCGCCGCCGCGCCGGACCCGCGGTTCGGGGCCCTCGCCCTCACCGACGACGACGGCCGCCCCGCCCGTGCCGACGAGCTCGTCCTGCCCGACGCCGCCGTCCGGGACCTGCTCGACCCGGACGCCCCGGTGGGCGTGCTGGGGCCGGAGTGGGCCGACGTGCCCCGCGACGCCCTGGTCGCCGCGGGCGTGCTGGACCGGTTCACGGTCGTCGCGTTCGACCCCGACGTGCTGCACGACGCCGAGCACTACCCCGGCGACGGCGACCCGCCGCCCGCCGTCCGCGACCTCGACCTCGTCGCCGACGACCGCTGGCCCGCGGCGCTGGCCCTGCTCGCCGGCGACCGCGACACCCGGGCCGCAGCGCTCACCGGCTACACCGCCTGGTGGCTGTCGCGCCACGTCCGCCTCGACGGCCGGCTGGCCGGCACGTGGCGGCTGCGCTCGGCGACCGGGCTGACCGGGCTCTACGACGAGGTCGGGGCCCTGCCCGGCGTCGACGACGCGGTGCTCGCCGCCGTCGGCGTCCGGGACCGGGTCGTCGTCGACGGGCCGGACGAGGTCACCGAGCTGCTCGACCGGCTCGCCGACCCGGCCCGCACGGTGACCGGGGAGGTGGCCGCGGCCGCCTACTCCGCGCTCGCCGCGGCCGTCGCCGACGGCCGGGTGGACCTCGACGACGTCGACCCGCCGGACCGGGTCCGCACGGTGACCGGGTCGGTCGCGCCGACCGACCGCGCCGTCGTCCTCGACGCGCCGTGGGTGCTGCCCGCGCTGGACGCGCTGCCCGCCGTCCCCGGCGGGCCCGACCCCGCCGCCCTCGCGGAGCTGCTCGACGTGCCGCTGGCCTCGGACCGGGTCGCCGGGACCGCCCGCGGCACCGGCACCCCCGGCCCGTGGACCGCCGACCCCGAGGTCGTCCTGGCACTGGCCGCGCTGGGGGAGACCGCGCCCCCGGGGCGGCTGCACCGGCACGACGAGCTGGTCGTCGACCTCGACGACGGCGGGACGGTGACCGTCCCGGCCTGGCCCGGCCGCGGCGACGACTGGCACGCCGCGGACCCGCTGCGGGCGCTGGTGGCTGCGCTGGCGGTCCGGCGCCGTGTCAGGATGCTCCGGTGAGTGAGCGACTGCCCCGACGGGTCGCGGTGCTGTCGGTGCACACCTCCCCGACCGAGCAGCCCGGCACCGGCGACGCCGGTGGGATGAACGTCTACGTCGCGCAGACGGCGATCCGGATGGCCCGCCGCGGCGTCGAGGCGGAGATCTTCACCCGCGCCACGTCGTCGGAGCAGCCACCGACGGTCGAGCTGGAGCCGGGCGCGACGGTCCGGTTCGTCGCCGCGGGCCCCTTCGAGGGCCTCGGCAAGGACGACCTGCCGAGCCAGCTGTGCGCCTTCACCGCCGGGGTGCTGCGGGCCGAGGCCCGCCACGACCCGGGCTGGTACGACGTCGTGCACTCCCACTACTGGCTGTCCGGTCAGGTCGGCTGGCTGGCCCGGGACCGCTGGGGGGTGCCGCTGGTGCACTCCGCGCACACCCTGGCCAAGGTCAAGAACGCCGCGCTCGCCGCCGGGGACACCCCCGAGCCGCGGGTGCGGGTGATCGGCGAGGACCAGGTCGTCGCCGAGGCCGACCGGCTGGTGGCGAACACCGAGATCGAGTCCAAGCAGCTGCTGGACCTCTACGACGCCGACCCGCACCGCACCGTCACCATCCCGCCCGGGGTTGACACCGACCGCTTCCGGCCCGGGGACCGCGCCGCGGCCCGCGCCGAGCTGGGCCTGCCCCCCGAGGCGGTGGTGCTGGCGTTCGTCGGGCGCATCCAGCGGCTCAAGGCCCCCGACGTGCTGCTGCGCGCCGCCGCCGAGCTGGCCGCGCGCGCACCGGGGCTGCGGGAGCGCCTCGTCGTGCTCGTCGCGGGCGGTCCGTCCGGGTCCGGGCTGGCCGAGCCGACGTCGCTGCACGAGCTGGCCGCCGAGCTGGGGATCACCGACCTCGTCCGGTTCCTGCCGCCGCGGGCCGGCGACGAGCTGGTGACCGTCTACCGGGCGGCCGACGTCGTCGCCGTCCCGAGTCACAACGAGTCCTTCGGGCTGGTCGCGCTGGAGGCCCAGGCCTGCGGGACGCCGGTGGTGGCGACCCGGGTGGGCGGGCTGCCGGTCGCCGTCGCCGAGGGCCGGTCCGGGCTGCTCGTCACCGGGCACGACATCTCCGACTGGGCCGACGCGCTGGGCGAGCTCGCGCTCGACCCGGGCCGTCGCGAGCAGATGGGGCGGACCGCGGCGACGCACGCGCACCGCTTCTCCTGGGACCGCACGACCGACGCCCTGCTGGGCGCCTACGACGAGGCCCGCACCGAGTTCGCGGCGCGGCGACGGAGGGACGTATGAGCGACCTGGAGCAGCGGATCGGGGCCGCGCTGGCCGACTCCGGCGCCGAGCACGTCCACCGCGGGCCCGGGCAGTGGCTGGTCACCCTCCCCGGCGAGGCCCGGCTCCAGACCCAGACCTGGCTGATCCTGCGCGAGCAGACCCTCGCGGTGCAGGCGTTCGTGTGCCGCAGGCCCGACGAGAACCACGAGGGCGTCTACCGGTTCATGCTGCTGCGCAACGCCAAGCTGTACGGCGTGCACTACTGCCTGGACCGGGTCGGGGACATCCACCTCGTCGGGCGGCTGGCGCGCCACGCCGTCACCGCGGACGAGCTCGACCGTGTCCTCGGCTCGGTGCTGGAGGCCGCCGACGGCGACTTCAACACCTTCCTGGAGCTGGGCTTCGCCTCCTCCATCCGCCGCGAGTACGCCTGGCGCAGCGAGAACGGCGAGTCGACCGCGAACCTGGCCGCGTTCGAGCACCTCTTCCAGTGACCCACGGGTAACTTTTCACCGCGCTACGCGGACGGCACACGGAGGGTGCGCCTAGCATGGCGCGGACCCCCGACCGGACGTCCGTTACGTCCGGCCCGCAGGACCTCGCGAAGGAGCGAACCTTGTCGTTGCGCAGCCCGTACCCGGACGTCGAGATCCCCGACGTCTCGCTCACCGAGTTCCTGTTCGCCGACGGGTTCGGCGACCGGGCGGACGCGCCGGCGATCCTCGACGGCACCACCGGTGACCAGCTGACCTACACCGAGTTCCACGGCCTGGTCGAGAAGATCGCCGGCGGGCTCGCCGCCCGCGGCATCGGCACCGGCGACGTCGTCGCGCTGTTCGCGCCGAACCTGCCGCAGTGGGCGGCGCTGTTCCACGGCATCCTGCGCGCCAACGGCATCGTGACCAGCGCGAACTCGATGTACACCGGTGGCGAGCTGGCTCACCAGCTCAAGGACTCCGGCGCGAAGATGGTCATCACCGTCTCGCCGTTCCTCGACCGCGCCGTGGCCGGGGCGAAGGAGGCCGGGCTGTCGGAGGACGTCGTCCTCACCATCGACGCCACCGAGGGCCACGACTCGCTGCGCGACCTCGTCTCCTCGGGCGCGCCGGCACCGGAGCTCACCACCTCCGCGGACGACACCGCGGTGCTGCCCTACTCCTCCGGCACCACCGGCCTGGCCAAGGGCGTGGTGCTGACCCACCGCAACCTGGTGGCGAACCTGCTCCAGATCCAGGTCATGGGCGACGTGACCAGCGAGACCAAGATCATGGCGTTCCTGCCGTTCTTCCACATCTACGGCATGACCGTGATGATGAACCAGGGGCTGCACGCGCGCGCCACCGTCGTCACCATGCCGAAGTTCGACCTCGAGCAGTTCCTGACCATCACCCAGGACCTGCAGGTCGACCGGCTCTACATCGCTCCGCCGGTCGCCGTCGCGCTGGCCAAGCACCCGATCATCGACAAGTTCGACCTGTCCTGCGTGAAGACGATCTTCTCCGGTGCCGCCCCGCTGGACGGCGAGCTCGGCCGCGCCGTCGCCAAGCGGCTGGACTGCACCGTGCTGCAGGGCTACGGCATGACCGAGCTGTCCCCGGTCAGCCACTGCATGCCCGACGACCGCGGCGACCTCGACCTGAACTCGTCGGGCTTCGCGCTGCCGAACATCGAGTGCAAGCTGGTCGACCCGGAGTCCGGCAAGGAGGTCGGCGTCGGCGAGCGCGGCGAGCTGTGGGTGAAGGGCCCGAACGTGATGGTCGGGTACCTCAACAACACCGAGGCGACCGACGCCACCAAGGACGCCGACGGCTTCCTGCACACCGGTGACATCGCCGTCGTCGACGACGAGGGCGTCTACTCGATCGTCGACCGGGTCAAGGAGCTCATCAAGTACAAGGGCTACCAGGTGCCGCCCGCCGAGCTGGAGGCGCTGCTGCTGACCCACGACAAGATCGCCGACACCGCGGTCATCGGGGTCAAGGACGCCGACGGCGAGGAGGTCCCGAAGGCGTTCGTGGTGAAGCAGGCCTCGGGTGAGGACCTGACCGAGGACGACGTCATGAGCTTCGTCGCCGAGAAGGTCGCGCCGCACAAGAAGGTGCGCGTGGTCGAGTTCATCGACCAGATCCCGAAGTCGGCCTCGGGCAAGATCCTGCGCAAGGACCTGCGGGCCCGGGAGAACGAGAAGGCCTGACCCGCATGACCGGCCGGGACGGCGCCGTGACCTGCAGCGATGCGGGGGCGGCGCCGTTCCGTCGTCGGCACACCCTTCCCCGGCCCCGCACCCGGGCTGCCGGCACGGATCCGGGACGTCGATCAGTACCTGAGCGCTCTCGCGGCCCGGCCGGACAGCACTCAGGTACTGATCGACGCGGTCGCGACGGCGTGCTCGGTCGGCCCGACGTCGATCAGGCGCCGGCTCGATGCACACCGGCGTCCGAACCCGGCGGGGCGGGCGCGGTGATCCGCGGGGCGGCGGCGCCGGCGTGCTGTCCTGTACCCATGACCGCCGACGCCCCCACCCCCGTGCGACTCGGCCCGTCCGACGCGGGCGAGGTCCTCACGCTGCAGCGGGCCGCCTACGTCACCGAGGCCCGGGCGCACGACGACCTGTCCCTCCCGCCGTTGACCGAGGAGCTGCCCGCGGTCCGCGAGGAGCTCGGCCGCGCCTCGGTGACGGCCTGGGGCGTCCGCGACGACCGGGGGCGGCTCGTCGCCGCCGTGCGGGTCGAGGTGCGCGGCGACGTCGCCCGGGTGAACCGCCTGGTCGTCGCACCGGACCGGCAGGGCGCAGGCCTCGGGTCCGGGCTGCTCGCGTTCGCGGAGGGCCGGCTCGGCGACGCCGTGACGACGGTCGCGCTGTTCACCGGTGAGCACAGCGCGGGCAACCTCCGCCTGTACCGGCGGGCCGGCTACGTCGAGACGCACCGGACGGGTGCCGGCACCTACGAGCTGGTCCACCTGACCAAGGCCCGCACGTCGTTCTCGGCGTGACGGGCGCGTGTCAGCGGCCCGCGGTCTGCTCGGGGGTCTCGCCGAAGGCGCGTGTGTAGGCCACGCGGAACCCGCCCGGGCGCAGGAAGCCCCACCGGCCCGCGATGCGGCCGACCGACGTCGCGTCGCCGGAGGCGCGGAGGTCGGCGCGCACGCCGTCGAGCCGGGCCCGCCACAGCACGGCGCCCGGGTCGGTCCCGGCCCGGCGCAGCCCGGCGACCGCGGCGCGGGCCGGGCCCCCGGTCAGCCGGGCCAGCTCCGCGGGGTCGACGGGGCGGTGCGCGTGGGCGCGCAGGTGCTCGGTGACGCGGCGGACCAGCCGGGCGGGCAGGGCCGGGGTGCGGGTCCGGCCGCGCCGGGTGACCTCGTCGAGCACGGTGTTCGGGAACGTCTCCAGGAACCGCGACGCCAGCAGCCCGAACGCCTCGTCGACGGCGACGGACCCGTCGAGCAGCATCGGGTTGCCGAGCACCCGGTCGCGCACGTGCACCACGGTCGCGGCCCAGCGCTGCGCGTGCGCCCCGCTCAGCGGGGTGATCCCGGACAGCCGCACCCGGTCGACCGCGACGCCGTGCACCTGCCCGGCCCAGCGGGTCAGGGCCGCCGTGTCGAGGGCGACGACGTCGAGGTCGATGTCCTCGGCGAGGTCCCGGAAGCGGCCCTCGGGCGGGAGCACGCCGACGTCGCCGGGCTGCAGCAGCACGGTGCCGTACGCCTCGGTGTCCAGGCGCATGCGTCCGCCCTGGACCAGGTCGATCATGAAGTCGTTCTCGACCGGGTCGACCGTCGCGTCGATCTCGGCGGTGACCCACAGGTCGCTCAGCGAGAACCCCGGCGCGGCGACGGTCTCGTTCCCCACCTCGAAGTCGCGGCCGTCGCCCATCGGCCGGACGACCGCGCCCGCGTAGAACTCCGCGGCGAACCGTTCGACGTCGGCCGCCGACCCCATGCGGAGGCTCAGGCGTCGCACTCCGTTGCCGGGCGGTTGTCCGTTCACTCGCCCTCCACCGGTGCACCGGGTGATCGGATGCGGAAAGCTACCCCGCCACCGGGCGTCGGCGCGACCCGCGTCACCGCGGAAGGGTCGGGGCCCGGCCGTAGCCTCCACCCATGGCGACCCCCTGGACGATCACCGTCGACTGTGCCGACGCACGCCTGCTCGCGGAGTTCTGGAGCGCCGCGCTCGGCTACGCCGCCGCCCCTCCGCCGACCGGGTTCGAGACCTGGGAGGCGTGGATGGTCCACCACGAGGTGCCCGCCGACGAGTGGGGCGACGTCGCCGCGATCAGCGACCCGGACGGCGCGGGCCCGCGGATCTCGTTCCTGCGGGTCGACGAGCCGCGCACGGTGAAGAACCGGCTGCACCTGGACCTGCAGGTCTCCGGCGGCCGACACCTGCCCGCCGAGCTGCGCGGCGAGCGCCTGGCGGCGGAGGCCCGGCGGCTGTGTGCGCTCGGCGCCCGGGTCGTCGAGGAGCACCTGTCCCCGGGTTCTCCACATGTGGACCACCTGTGGATGGCCGACCCGGAGGGCAACGACTTCTGCATCGTGTGAGCCCACCGCGGGTATCCGCCGATCATGGGAACGAAGGACGGCACGGTCGCGATCGTCACCGGAGCGGGCTCGGGCATCGGCGCCGCCACCGCGCGGCGGTTCGCGGCGGACGGGGCCACGGTCGTGCTGACCGGGCGGACGAAGGAGAAGCTCGACGACGTGGTGGCCGGCGCCGACCCGGCGGTCGCCGACCGGATGCACGTGCTGGTCGCCGACTCGTCCGACGAGGAGGCGATCACCCACCTCGTCGACGAGGTCGCGTCCGGCTTCGGGCGGCTGGACACGCTGGTCAACAACGCGGCGGTGGCCCGGCCGGGCACCGCGGAGCAGACCTCGACCGAGCAGTGGCGGTTCGTGCACGCCGTCGACGTCGACGGGGTCTTCTTCGCGTCCCGCGCCGCGGTGCCGCACCTGCGCGCGACCCGGGGCTCGATCGTGAACGTGACCTCGGTGTCCGGGCTGGGCGGGGACTGGGCGAACGTCGCCTACAACTCGGCGAAGGGCGCCGTCGTCAACCTCACCCGGGCGATGGCGCTCGACCACGGCGGCGAGGGGATCCGGGTCAACGCGGTCAGCCCGTCGCTGACCCACACGGAGATGACCGAGGGCATGACCGGCGACGAGGACCTGATGGCCCGCTTCGCCGACCGCATCCCAATGGGCCGCGGCGGCGACCCCGCCGAGGTCGCCGACGTGATCGCCTTCCTCGCCGGGCCCGACGCGCGGTTCGTCACCGGGGTCAACCTGCCCGTCGACGGCGGGCTGTCCGCGTCGAACGGGCAGCCGCGGATGTCCTGACCGGGTCAGGGGGCGTCGGCGAGGTCCGCGACGTCGTCGGCGCAGCCCCAGGACAGGGTGATGCCGGAGCCGCCGTGCCCGTAGTCGTGGATCACCCGCGGCCGGGTCGCGGTGGCGGGCTCGGCCTCCAGCCGCACCTCCGGGCGGGCCGGGCGCAGGCCCGCGAGGTGCTCCAGGACCTCCGCGTCGCGCAGGGCGGGGACGATGTCGCGGCAGCGCCGCAGGATCGCCTCGCCCGCGGCCGGGTCCGGCGTCGCGTCCCAGACGCCGTCGTCGAGGGTGCCGCCGAGGACGCAGTCGTGCGCGCGGGGGTGCACGTACGCGCGTCCGTCGGGGTGCGCCTCGTCGCGGACCGACATCGTCAGACCGGGGTTGGTGACGCGCACGATCTGCCCCCGCACCGGGGTCACCGTGGTGTCACCGACCAGGGTGCGCGCGCCCATCCCGGAGCAGTGCACGACGAGGTCGGCGTCCCGCCCGGCCTCGTCGAGCGAGGTGACGCGGCGGCGTTCCAGGACGATCCCGCGGCGCCCGGCCTCGGCGGCCAGCCAGGGCAGGTGCACCGGCATCTCGACCAGCGGCACCGTGAAGCGCAGGCCGTGGGCGTAGCCGGGCGGCAGCTCGCCGGGCCGGGCCGGGCGGACCTCGCCGACGGCGCCGGCCCACCACTGCGGCTCCGGCTCGGCCCGGTAGAGGGTCAGCGACTCCCGCATCACGACGCCGGGGACGCCGTCGGCGGCCTGGCGGGCCAGCTCGGTGAAGGTGCGCCGGCCCCAGTCGAGGACCTTCTCCCGCGGCCCGGCGCGGGTCGGGAACCACACGGCCGCGGCCAGGTGCGACGTCGACGCCTCCACCGGCGCGTCGGCCAGCACCCGCACCGACCAGCCCCGTTCCCGCAGCCGGACCGCGCAGCTCAGGCCCGCGATCCCGGCGCCGACCACCACCGCCCGTCGGTTGCCTCCCATGCCGGCGATCCTCGCAGCCACAGGCCCCGGATCGTCATCCGGACGTCGGCGCCCGGCCACCCCCGGGGCGCACACTCGGCCCGGTGACCGCACCGCTGCTGACCGGCCCGGCACTGGCCCGCCGGGCCGCGCTCGTCCTCGCCGTCCCGCTGCAGGCCGCGCTGGGCGCCCGGCTGCTCGACGACGCCGACCCGGCCGCCGGGGTCGCGTTCACCGTCGACGAGCTCGCCGACGGCGGCGCGGGCGGCGCGCACGCCGGTGCGCTGGCCGTCGGGCTGGAGGTGGCCGCGCTGCTCGCCGTCCTGCCGCACCTCACCGAGGCCGAGCACGCGGTGTCGGTGTCCACCGCGGTCACGCTGCCCGCGCAGGCCCCGCGGGGCCGGGAGGTCGCGTTCCGCGGAACGCTCGACCGGCGCACCGGCCGGTCCGCGTTCACCTCGGTGACGGCCGTCTGCGACGGCGTCGTCGTCGCCCGGGCCCAGGTCGTGAAGGCCGTCGTCGGCTTTCAGCCGGGGTAGGCGGCGTCGAAGAACGCCAGCTCCAGGTCCACCGCGCGGACGAACAGCGCCGCGACCCGCTCCCGGTGGACGGGGTCGAGCCGGTCGGCGGCGCGGTCGAGCTCGTCGCGCAGGAACGCGACCCACTCCTCGAACTCGACGCCGCGGTGCAGCTCGATCCACTCGCGGGAGATCCGGTCGTCGGGGGTGGTGGCGCCCGGCCGGGTCGCCCAGTCCAGGTACAGCCACTCGGCGACGACCAGCATGGCGAGGGTCTCGGCGTACCCGGCGTCGCGGGCCTCGTCCATCAGGTCGACGAACCCGACGGTCGGCGCGGTCCGCTCCGGCTCGGCGTTCCCGTCCAGCTCACCGAGCGAGCGCTCGAAGTAGTCGTTCTCCGGGCCCGCGACCAGCCCGAGCTGACGGGCCAGCCGGACCCGCGGGCCGGGCCGGTCGGCCGTCGCGACGGCGGCGCCGAGCAGCGCGAGGAACGAGTCGACGAACTGCAGGTCCTGCTCCAGGTAGTGCCGCAGCACGCCGCGGTCCAGAGCGCCGGACCACAGCTCGTC
Source organism: Pseudonocardia sp. TMWB2A (assembly GCF_017312135.1). Classification (NCBI taxonomy): domain Bacteria; kingdom Bacillati; phylum Actinomycetota; class Actinomycetes; order Pseudonocardiales; family Pseudonocardiaceae; genus Pseudonocardia; species Pseudonocardia sp. TMWB2A. The sequence continues at coordinate 1,849,866 of NZ_QKQY01000002.1, read as the reverse complement.
GACGAACCGGTGCCCGACCGCCGCGTCCCAGGTCGCGGCCGTCGACTCGCGCAGCTGCGCGCTGAATCCCATGCCGCCCAGGCTAGGCGCCTCCCCCGGACGCGGCCCGGGGTGTGACAACGGGCGACGCCCGGGTGACCATTGCGCAACGCACCGGCCACCGCCGGCTGTGGCACCGAGGAGGGGGAGGCGCCATGACGGAGACCGCGAACCGGCCGGAGGCCGGTGGCGAGCTGAAGGCGGGGCTGCGCGACCGGCACGTCACGATGATCAGCATCGCCGGGGTGATCGGCGCCGGGCTGTTCATCGGCTCCGGCAGCGCGATCGCCACCGCGGGCCCCGCGGTGCTGCTGGCCTACCTCTTCGCCGGGACGCTGGTCGTGCTGGTCATGCGGATGCTCGGCGAGATGGCGGCCGCGCAGCCGGACTCCGGCTCGTTCTCCACCTACGCCGACCGGGCGATCGGGCCGTGGGCCGGGTTCACCGTCGGCTGGCTGTACTGGTGGTTCTGGGTCCTCGTGATCCCGGTGGAGGCCACCGCGGCCGCGGTCATCCTCAACTCGTGGCTGCCCGGGGTGCCGCAGTGGGGCTGGGCGCTGGCCGTCACCGTGCTGCTGACGGTGACCAACCTGTTCTCCGTCGCCAACTACGGCGAGTTCGAGTTCTGGTTCGCCCTGCTCAAGGTGGTCGCGATCATCGCGTTCATCGTCGTCGGGGTGCTGGCGGTGCTGGGCCTGCTGCCCGGCTTCGTCGGCGACGACTCGTCGGTGTCGGGGCTGTCCCGGCTGGTGTCCGAGGGCGGGTTCCTGCCGAACGGGCCGGGCGCGGTGGTCGCCGCGGTGCTGGTGACGATGTTCAGCTTCATGGGCACCGAGATCGTCACGATCGCGGCCGCGGAGTCCGGCGACCCGGCCCGCGGGATCGGCCGGGCCACCCGCTCGGTGATCTGGCGGATCGCGGTGTTCTACCTGGCCTCGATCCTGCTCGTCGTCGCGATCGTGCCGTGGAACGACCCGCGGCTGCCCGAGGTCGGCTCCTACCAGGCGGCCCTGGAGGCGCTGGGCGTCCCGTCGGCCAAGCTGATCGTCGACGTCGTGGTGCTCGTCGCCGTCGCCAGCTGCCTGAACTCGGCGCTGTACACGGCGTCGCGGATGCTGTTCTCGCTCGGCCGCCGCGGGCAGGCCCCGGACCTGGTCAACCGGACCACCTCCCAGGGCGTGCCGCGGTTCGCGGTGCTCGGGTCGACGCTGGTCGGGTTCGTCGCGGTGATCGCGAACTACGCCTTCCCGGAGGAGGTCTTCGCCGCGCTGCTCGCGACCTCCGGCGCGATCGCGCTGCTGGTCTACCTGGTCATCGCGGTGTCCCAGCTGCGGATGCGCCGGGTGCTGGAGCGCGACGGCGTCGCGATGCCGGTGCGGATGTGGGGCTACCCGGTGCTCACCTGGGCGGTGATCGTCGTGATCCCGGTGGTGCTCGTCTACATGGCCACCCGCGAGGGCTCGCGCTTCGAGCTGGGCATGACCGCGCTCATCGCGGCCGGTGTCGTGGGTGTCGGCGTGCTGCTCACCCGGCGTCGCGCGCGGGCCGCCGTGCGGTGACCCCACGGCGCTCGCCTACGGTGATCACGCGCGAGGGGGTGGGGCGATGACGGCGCGAGCACTGGTCCGCAACGGGGCGATGCCGCTGTGGCAGCAGCTGCTGGCGGACCTGCGCCGCCGGCTCTCCGACGGCGAGTTCGACGAGGCCCTGCCCGGCGAGTTCGCGCTGGCCGCCGACTACGGGGTCAGCAGGCACACCGTGCGCGAGGCGCTGCGCCGGCTGCGGGAGGACGGCGCCGTCGTCGCCGGGCGGGGGCGGGTCGCCCGCCCGACCGTGCGCTCGGAGATCGAGCAGCCGCTCGACGAGCCGTACTCGCTCTACGTGGCGGTCGAGTCCGCCGGGCGCACCCAGCGCAGCGTGGTGCGGACCTTCGAGGTCCGCGCCGACGGCGTGGTCGCGGCCCGGATGGGGCTGGAGGAGTCCACGCCGCTGGTGCACCTGGAGCGGCTGCGTCTCGCCGACGCCGAGCCGCTCGCCGTCGACCGGGTGTGGCTGCCCGAGGAGCTGGCGGCGCCGCTGCTCGACGTCGACTTCACCCACACCGGCATCTACCCCGAGTACCGGCGCCGCTGCGGGATCCGTGTCGACGGCGGCATGGAGAACATCCGAGCCGTGCTGCCCGGGCGCGGCGAGCGGGAGCTGCTCGGCATCGACGAGGGCGTCGCCGCCCTGTCGATCGAGCGGCTCGGCCTGTCCGCCGGGCGCCCCGTGGAGTGGCGGCACACCCTGGTCCGCGGCGACCGGTTCTCGGTCACCGCCCAGTTCTCGTCCCGCTCGGGTTACCGGGTGGACCTCAACGAGCCGGGCTGAGGCGCGGCTCAGGCCGGGACCGAGACGCCGATCCCGCCGCGGGTGTCCGCGCCGTAGCGGGCGATCTCGGCCGCGATGTCGAGCGGCGCGATGCGCATGTCGTGGTCGTCGCCGTCGATCAGGGCCGCCGGGACCAGCCAGCACACCTCGAACTCCAGACCGTCGGGGTCCTTCGCGTAGAGCGCCTTGGTCGTGCCGTGGTCCGAGGCGCCGACCAGGGCCCCGGCCGCCTGCAGCCGCTCGCCGATCCGGGCGAGCTCGCCGAGGGTGTCGACCTCCCACGCCAGGTGGTAGAGCCCGACGGTGCCGCGGCCCGCCTGCGAGGCCCCGGCCTGCGCGCCGATCCCGAACAGGGCGAGGTCGTGGTCGTTGGTCGAGCCCTCGGCCTGCAGGAACGCGCCGCGCCCGCCCGGGAGCTCGACGACCGGGCGGAAGCCGAGGGTGTCGCGGTAGAAGCCGACGCTGCGCGGGACGTCGCGGACGTAGAGGACGGCGTGGTTGAGGCGCTGGACGGGCACGGCTGCTCCTTTGGTTGAACTCTCAACCGACTACGGTACGCGGTGACCCGTGAGAGTTCAACGAGTCACCAGCCAGGTCAGGACGACGGCCGAGCGGGTGTGGTCGACGTTGGCCGCGAGCCGCAGCCGCTCCAGAGCGTCCTCCAGGGACCGCACGTCGCGCGAGCGCAGCAGGACCAGCGCGTCGGCCTCCCCGGTGACCGTCCCCGCCGTGACGACCTCCGGCACCGCCGACAGCATCCGCTGCAGCTCGGCCGGGGCGACCGTGCCGCGGCAGAACAGCTCGACGTAGGCCTCCACGCCCGGACCCTGCTCGACGTCGGGGTCCACCTGCACGGTGAAGCCCCGCACCACGCCGCGGGCGGTCAGCCGGTCCACCCGGCGCCGCACCGCCGACGCCGACAGGCCCACCCGCTCGCCCAGCTCGGCCCAGCCGGCTCGTCCGTCGACCCGGAGGAGGTCCAGCAGTCTGCGGTCGATCGCGTCGATCCCGTCCACGACGCCGGATGCTAGACCGGGGCGCGCGGAACCGGTGCCGAACCGGGATGGCACGCGCGGATCGTGCGCTCGAAGCCGGGAAACGCACGGGGTGGGCGCGCCATGCTGTGCCCATGACCTCTGTGCTGATGTGCCGCCCCGAGCACTTCACGGTGAGCTACCGGATCAACCCGTGGATGCGTCCGGAGCAGGCGACCGACACCCGGCTCGCGCTGGCGCAGTGGGAGACCCTGCACGCGGTCTACCGCGACCTCGGGTTCGACGTCCGGCTCGTCGACCCGCTGCCCGGGTACCCGGACATGGTCTACGCCGCCAACGGCGGCACCGTGATCGACGGGACCGCCCTCACCGCCCGGTTCCGGCACACCGAGCGCGCCGCCGAGGGGCCCGCGTACGGCGCGTGGTTCCGGGCCGCCGGGTTCGCCGTGCACGAGGCCCGCCACGTCAACGAGGGCGAGGGCGACCTGCTGCTCGTCGGCGACACCGTCTACGCCGGCACCGGGTTCCGCACCGACCCGCGTGCGCACGCCGAGGCCGCGGAGGTGTTCGGCCGCGAGGTCGTGTCCCTGCAGCTGGTCGACCCGCGCTACTACCACCTCGACACCGCGTTCGCGGTGCTCGACCCGGCCGGCGGGCCGGGCGCGGTCGCCTACCTGCCCGGCGCGTTCGACGACGCCTCCCAGGAGGTGCTGCGGTTCCGCTTCCCGGACGCGGTGGTCGTCTCCGACGACGACGCGGCGGTGCTGGGCCTGAACTGCTTCTCCGACGGGCGCACGGTCGTCCACGCGCCGCAGGCCGAGAAGTTCGCGGCCGACCTGGCCGAGCGCGGGTTCGGCACCGTCGGCGTCGACACCTCGGAGCTGCGCCGGGGCGGCGGCGGCATCAAGTGCGCCACGCTGGAGCTGCGGTCGTGACCGCCGTGGTCCCGGGCACCGACCCGCAGATCGCCCTCGCCGAGGAATTCGGCGTCCGGAACTACGCGCCGTTGCCGGTGGTGCTGTCCCACGGCGACGGCGCCTGGGTCACCGACGTCGACGGCGTCCGCTACCTCGACGCGCTCGCGGGCTACTCCGCGCTCAACTTCGGGCACCGCCACCCCGCGCTCACCGCGGCCGCGCACGCCCAGCTCGACACGCTCACCCTGACCGCGCGGGCGTTCCACAACGACCGGCTGCCGTCCTTCCAGCGCGACCTCGCCGCGCTGACCGGCACCGAGGCCGTCCTGCCGATGAACACCGGCGCGGAGGCCGTCGAGTCCGCGGTGAAGGTCGCCCGCGCCTGGGGGTACCGGGTGAAGGGCGTGCGGCCGGGGGCGGCGCGGATCGTCGTCGCCGGGGGGAACTTCCACGGCCGCACGACGACGGTGGTCTCCTTCTCCGACGACCCGGTCGCCCGCGACGACTTCGGCCCGTTCACCCCCGGCTTCGACCGCGTCCCCTACGGCGACGCCGACGCGCTGGCCGCCGCGCTCACCGACGACACCGTCGCGGTGCTGCTCGAACCGGTGCAGGGCGAGGCCGGGGTGCTCGTGCCGCCGCCCGGCTACCTGCGCGCGGTCCGCGAGCTCACCGAGCGGCGGGGCGTGCTGCTGGTCTGCGACGAGATCCAGTCCGGGCTCGGCCGGGCCGGGGCCACGCTGTGCGCCGACCTGTCCGGGGTGCGCGCCGACCTCTACACCCTCGGCAAGGCGCTCGGCGGCGGGATCGTGCCGGTCAGCGCCGTCGTCGGGCGGCGCGACGTGCTCGGCGTGCTGCGCCCCGGCGAGCACGGCTCCACCTTCGGCGGCAACCCGCTCGCCGCCGCCGTCGGGTCCGCGGTGTGCGCGCTGCTGGCGACGGGGGAGTACCAGGCGCGGGCCCGCGAGCTCGGCGCGCACCTGGACGCGCGGTTGCGCGCGCTGCCCGGGCTCACCGCCGTGCGCGGGGTGGGGCTGTGGTCCGGCGTCGACGTCGACCCGCGCATCGGCACCGGCCGCGACGTGTGCGTCGCACTCGCCCGGCGCGGGGTGCTGGCCAAGGAGACCCACGGCGTGACCGTGCGGCTGTCCCCGCCGCTGGTGGTCACCCACGACGAGGTGGACGTGCTGGTGGACACGTTCGGGGCCGCGCTCGGGGACCTTTCCCGGGGGTAGGTGGCAGGCTGTCCGCCATGCCGACCCTCGTACTGCTGCGTCACGGTCAGAGCGACTGGAACGCGAAGAACCTGTTCACCGGCTGGGTGGACGTGCCGCTCTCCTCCCAGGGCGAGGCGGAGGCCCGCCGGGGCGGCGAGCTGCTGGCCGAGGCGGGCGTCGCCCCCGACGTCGTGCACACCTCGCTGCTGCGCCGGGCCATCTCCACCGCGAACATCGCCCTCGACGCCGCCGACCGGCACTGGATCCCGGTCAAGCGCGACTGGCGTCTCAACGAGCGCCACTACGGCGCGCTGCAGGGCAAGGACAAGAAGCAGACCCTGGAGCAGTACGGCGAGGAGCAGTTCATGCTCTGGCGCCGCTCCTACGACACCCCGCCGCCCGCGATCGAGAAGGGCTCGGAGTTCTCCCAGGACGCCGACCCGCGCTACGCCGGCGTCGACGCCCCGCTGACCGAGTGCCTGGCCGACGTCGTCGACCGGTTCCTGCCCTACTGGACCGAGGCCGTGGTGCCGGACCTGCGCGAGGGGAAGGTCGTGCTGCTCGCCGCGCACGGCAACTCGCTGCGCGCGCTGGTGAAGTACCTCGACGGCATCTCCGACGCCGACATCGCCGGCCTCAACATCCCCACCGGCATCCCGCTGGTCTACGACCTCGACGACGACCTGAAGCCGACGAACCCGGGCGGGCGCTACCTCGACCCGGCCGCGGCCCAGGAGGCCATCGCCGGAGTGGCGAACCAGGGTCGGTGACCCGTCGCCGTGCCCTCCGGCGCCGGGAGCGCCGGGGGGCACGGACGGGGTTCGCTGAACCCACGGTGAACGGGGACCGAACAGTGTCGCGCGAAGGGGTCGCGGGCGTCACCATCCGGTGTCCGGCGCTGGTCAGGGGGTACCCCCGGCTGCCTACCATGCACCCGTGACCACGCTCGCGTGGCTGATCCCGGCCCTCGCCCTGCTCCTCGGTCTCCTCGCCGGGGCGGCACTGGCGCGACGGCCGTCGCACGGCCGACCCAGCCCCGGCACCGGCCGCCCCCCGGCGGACCCCGTGGCCGCCGACGGACCCACCCTCGGCGAGCTGCTGCACCGCACGTTCCGCCAGTCGAGCTCCGGGCTCGCCGTGGTCGGGGCCGGGGGCGAGGTGCTCCTGCACAACCCGCGGGCCGCCGCGCTCGGCGCCGTCACCGGCGAGCGGCTCGACCCGCGCGCGCTCGCCGCCTGCCGGCGGGTGCAGGGCGGGGACCGGCTGCTCGCCTCCGGCGACTACACCGTCGACCTCTCGCCGCTGGACCGCACGCCCCGCGGCCCGGTCGCGGTGCAGGCCAGGGTCCGCTCCCTCGGGGACGGCTTCGCGCTGGTCGAGGCCGTCGACACCTCCGAGGTGGCCCGGCTGGAGGCGACCCGGCGCGACTTCGTCGCCAACGTCTCGCACGAGCTCAAGACCCCGGTCGGCGCGGTCGCGCTGCTGGCCGAGGCCCTGCTCGACAGCCTCGACGGCCTGGAGCCCGCCGACGGCGGCGAGCCCGACCCCGACGCCGTCCGCGAGGTCCGCCGGTTCGGCGACAAGCTGCTGCGCGAGGCGACCCGGATGGGGAACCTGGTCTCGGAGCTGATCGCGCTGTCCCGGCTGACCGGCGCCGAACGGCTGCCCGCGCTGGCCGCCGTCGACGTCGACGAGGTCGTCTCCGAGGCGCTGGCCCGCAGCCGCACCTCCGCCGAGTCGCACGCCGTCGAGATCACCGCCGACGAGACCTCGGGGCTGGTCGTCGACGGCGACCGCACACTGCTCGTCACCGCGCTGACGAACCTGCTGGAGAACGCGATCGCCTACTCCGCGGCGGACTCGTCGGTGTCGGTGAGCCGGCGCTCGGTCGACGGTTCGATCGAGATCGCCGTGACCGACCGCGGCATCGGCATCGCCCCCGAGCACCAGCAGCGGGTCTTCGAGCGCTTCTTCCGGGTCGACCCGGCCCGCTCGCGGGCCACCGGCGGCACCGGTCTCGGCCTGGCGATCGTCAAGCACGTCTGCGCCAACCACGGTGGCGAGGTGCGGCTGTGGAGCCGCCCCGGCACCGGATCGACCTTCACCATGCGCCTGCCCGCCCGGATGGGCATCGGCGGCGCCCCCCACGGTGAGGCTGCCGCCGGCAGCTCCCCCCAGACCGCCGGAACCGGAGGATGAGATGACCAGGGTGCTGATCGTCGAGGACGAGGAGTCCTTCGCCGACCCGCTCGCGTTCATGCTGCGCAAGGAGGGGTTCACCACCGCCGTCGCGGCCAACGGCAACGACGCGCTGAGCGAGTTCGACCGCAACGGCGCCGACATCGTGCTGCTGGACCTGATGCTGCCCGGCATGAGCGGTACCGACGTCTGCAAGGCGCTGCGCTCCCGCTCCGCCGTGCCGGTGATCATGGTGACCGCCCGCGACAGCGAGATCGACAAGGTCGTCGGGCTGGAGCTCGGCGCCGACGACTACGTCACCAAGCCCTACTCGGCGCGCGAGCTCATCGCCCGCGTCCGCGCGGTGCTGCGCCGCGGGGGCGAGACCGGCGGCGAGACCGAGGGCGGCACCGGTGTGCTGGAGGCCGGCCCGGTGCGGATGGACGTCGAGCGGCACGTCGTGTCGGTCAACGGCGACGAGGTCGCGCTCCCGCTCAAGGAGTTCGACCTGCTGGAGTACCTGCTGCGCAACGTCGGACGGGTACTCACCCGCGCCCAGCTGATCGACCGGGTGTGGGGCGCGGACTACGTCGGCGACACCAAGACCCTCGACGTGCACGTCAAGCGGCTGCGGTCCAAGGTCGAGGGCGACCCCTCGACACCCAAGCACCTGGTCACGGTGCGCGGGCTCGGCTACAAGTTCGACGTGTGAGCCAGGGGTTGCCCGAGGGTCGATAACGGCTCGGTGTCGAACACGAACGCCGACAACGCACCGGGACGACGCGCAGGTCATCGCGCTACCCGTCCCGGTGCAACCGGTTGATCGACCGTGGCCGCCCAGCCCGCCCGACGGGCACAGCTGCGCTCCGGGCACCCGATCGGATTCCGGACAGACGGAGCATCATGCGCTCGCAGCGTGATCCAGGCAACGCAGACGGCTACCGCCCCATCGCACACCTGGCGCAGAGTCACGGCATGACTCCCTTACGCAACGGTGAGCTGATCGAGCACTACGTCCGAGCACACTCCGACCGCTGGCGGCCCGGCACCCAGCGCCTCCGACGCATCCAGCTCCGCGTCGTCGCCGACGCCATCGCGCCGGCCCTCCTGTGCAGCGCCACCGAGGACGACCTCTACGAGTGGGCGGTCCGGCTGCGCGGCGCACCCGAGACCCGCGCGTCCTACATCGCCGCCGTCCGCGGGCTCTACCGGTGGATGTCGTCGCGGTCCCGGCCCAGGATCCGGATCGACGACCCGGCCGCCATCCTCGACCGGCCCCGGGTGCCCATCCGCCTGCCGCGCCCGATGCTCGACTCGAACTACGAGCTCGCGCTGCTGGGGGCCCAGGGCGATCCGGAGATGCTGACGTGGCTCGCGCTGGCCGGCTGCTCCGGACTGCGCTGCTGCGAGATCGCGTGGCTCCAGGTCACCGACGTCACGCCCCTGCCCAGTGGGCAGGCGATGCTGAGGTTCGAGGGCAAGGGCGGGAAGGTGCGTCCTGTGCCCATCGGGACCGCGGTGATGAGGCTGCTGCGCCCGTCCCTGGTCAAGCGGCGGGGACCGATGTTCCGGCGGACGAGCGACGGCCGGGCGCACACGCCGGATCGGGTGTCGCAGCTGATCAACCGGCACCTGCGGGGCCTGGGCATCGACGAGACGGCGCACCAGATCCGGCACCGGTTCGGGTCCGACTACCACCGCGAGGACGGCGACGTGTTCCGGCAGGCTCGCCTCATGGGGCACCGGTCAGTGGACACGACCCTGGGCTACACCGCGACCGAGCCGATCGACGCGGTCGAGTTCATCGAGATGCTGACGACCCGGCGCCTTCGGCCGGACCGGATGCCGCCCGCCGCGTAACGATCACCGGATCGTGCTACACGATTCGAATGGCTGTGCGACACAGCCTGATCCGACAGTGGACCTATGCCTGATCGACACCGGTGGGTGTTGCGGTGCGTGGACCTGATGTCGCGGGACTGCGCGATCGTGACAGAGGTCGACGCCGCGACCGGCCATCTGCTCCTACACGTCAGCGGCGGCAAGGCGGTCCTCCTGCCGACCCAGACGGCCGCCCGGCTGCGGCGCCACCTGGGCGAGGGGATCCGGGCGGCGGGCGACCGGATACCGGACGAGTGAGCTACGCGCCGTCGCGGATCCGGCGCACGTGCTCCCGGTCGTAGCCGGACTCGGCAGCGACCTTCCCGATCGGCAAGCCCGCGGCCAGGGCGGCGAGGATCGCGGCGTGCAGCTCCTGACGGGCCTGCTCGGTCGTCGCCTTCGCGTCGGTGTACCGACCGGCGGCAGTGCGCACGCGGCTCATCTCGTCCCCGTTCTCCACAGCTCGGAATCTTGACAGGTCAGGTTGCCACCTGATGTTGCACCGCGCTCCGCCGCTGTGCAACATTGGGTGGCAACTTCGTGTTGCAGACCTGGAGGAGATGAATCGATGGGCTGGTTCAGCAAGGACAAGACCGAGCAAGAGAAGGCCGCCGAGGAGGTGGTCTGGCACCGGTCCTCGGCCAAGAGCTGCAAGAACATGTCCGACACCTACTCGGATCTGGGCATGAAGAAGATGTCCGCCCACTCCGCCCGGGCCGCGTCCCTGCACGAGCGGGATGCCGACGAGATCGAGAGCGACGGTCGCGTCCGGGGGTGGTGGTGATGTGTGAGGTCTGCGACGGGGACGGCGGCTGGGCGACCCACGACCGCCAGACCGGGCAGCCGACTCGGCGGACGTGCCCCGAGTGCCGGGGCTCCGGCACCGCGCCGGCGGGTGGTCGGTGATGGGCCTCTTCGCGAAGTGGGGTGGCACACCAGCCCGCGACGACGACCCGACCGACTACGGCCACATCGGCAAGAGCGGCCGGCAGATGAGCCGAGAGCTGCGCGACGCCGCGGCCGACCTGTCGAAGCGCCGGATCAACGGGCTCGACACCGAGGACCAGAGCGCGCGGGTGCGCAACTTGCGCGAGGCCAAGGGACGGCTGAACTGATGGGCTGGTTCACTGCGAAGCCCGACGACGGGGACGCGTCCGCCGCGGCGACGATCTCCGACAAGGAGTGGCGGAAGCTGCAGGACCGGGCGCTCAAGGCGAACCCGGCTCAGCGGTCGATGTTCACCGAGGAGTCCCGCCGGGCCGCCGTGCGCGGCCAGGCGAACTACCGCAACCGGCGGTGGTGCTGATGCGTTACCGGGCGCGCAAGACGATCAGGATCGGGCCGCTGCGGCTGAACTTCACCCACCGCGGGTTCTCCAGCTGGGGTGTGCGCATCGGGCCGTGGTCGTGGAACGCGACCCGCGGCACCCACAGTCTCGACACCCCGGGGCCGGGCGGCGTCACCTGGGGCGGGAAGCGGGACCGGCGGTGAAGGCCACGCTCTACGGGCTGATCACGATCGTGGCGGGCGCCGCGGTCGTGCTGTCGTTCACCACGCTGCAGCAGCTCGCCATGCTGTGCCGGTTCCCGACCTGGACGGCGTGGCTGATCCCGGTGGTCGTCGACGCCGGCGCGGCGGCGGGGACGCTGGCGTGGATGGCACGCACCGGTCCGGCTCGCCGGTTCGGCCGGTGGCTCGCGCTGGCGCTGCTGGCGTTGTCGGTCGGAGGGAACGCGCTCGGGCACGGCCTGGCCGCAGCCGGGACGGTGCCGCACTGGGGCGTCGCGGTCGGAGTGGGTGCGGTGGCCCCGGCCGTGCTGTTCGCGATGGTGCACCTCGCCGTGCTCGCCGGCCGCGCCGAGCGACCCGGGCTGAGCGCCAGCGACGGTGACACCGAGGTGCTGGCGGAGACGCCTGGCCCTGCTGCCGAGTTGGATATCCGAACCGAGCCCGTCGGCCCGCCGGTCGCGCCGGCGGTGGGTGCCGCGGAGGTGGTTCCCGCGGAGCGGGTGACCGAGCTGATCGAGGCGGGCGCTGGGCGCCGGCGGATCGCGCGCGAGCTTGGGCTGTCCGAGCACGAGGCCCGCCTGCTGATCGAGGCCTACCGGGAGCGGGTGGCGGCGTGAGCGGGGTGAGCTCGGAGGTGGTGTGGCTGTGTCTGGCGTTGGCCGCGGTGATCGTGGCCGCTCGGTCGAAGACCAGCAGGCAGATCGTGGGCGGGATCCTGCAGCGCGACCGGAAGGGTCGCCTCACGCTCGTCCTGACCCCGGTGAAGAGGAAGCGTCGCGGTGGGCGGCGCGGGAGGCGACGTCGATGACGAGCACCGAGCAGGGCCCCGGACCGGGTGGTGGGCGGGCGGGCGACCGGGAGCCGATCCTCCCGCCGTGGGCGACCGACCGGGAGACGCTGCGGGCGACCGCCCAGGTCCTCGCCCACCGGTGGGTGTGGCGTGGCGGGCGGGCGTTGGTGGCGCTCCCGCGGGTGCTGGTGATGCTGGTCGCCTACAGCCCGCGGGGGCTCGCCCGGGTGACCGGGGCGGTCGCCCGCTACCTGTACGACCAGGACACCGCCGACCTGCGTCACCACCACGCCCGCAACATCCAGACCGCGGAGTACCAGCGGGCGCACACCGCCCGCCGCACCAACCTCCACGCCCGGTGGGTGGTCGCGGGGACGGTGGTGCTGCTCGTCGCCGGCCCCGTCCTGGCGCTGGTCGCGCCGCAGGCGCTGTGCATCGCGGTCGGGGTCCTGGCGGGTGCGTGGGTGGTGAAGCTGATCCCCGGGCGCGGGCTGGGAGAGCTGACGGTCGGCGCTGCGGTCGCCGGGGCGATCGCGTGGTGGGGGCCGGGCGTGCTGGCGACGATCCCGCGCCCACCCGCGTGGCCGCTGGTCGCTGCGGGAGCGGTGCTGGTGCTGGTGCTGGGCTGGCACGGCCGGAACCGGGACCGGCACCTGGTAGCCGACACCCGGGTGTCGCCCGGGGTGGTCCTCCCGCTCCGGGCCGACGTCGTCACCCGGGCGCTGTGCGACCTCGGCTCCTCTCAGATGAAGGAGCCCGACAGCATCCGGCTGCTGATGGACGTCGCCCGGCACGGGCCGGGCTACCAGATCGATCTCGAGCTCCCGCCCGGTGTCGCCGCGTCGTGGGTGATGGAACGGCGGGAGCAGTTCGCCGCGGCGCTGCGCCGCGAGCTGGGCTGCGTGTGGCCGTCGATCGGCCCACGCCACCCGGGGCACCTGTCGGTGTTCGTGTCCGACCAGCCGATGAACACCGCCCGGCAGGCCCCGTGGTCGCTGCTCAAGGCCGGGCAGGTGAACCTGTTCCGGCCGGTGCCGATGTTCACCAACCAGCGCAACCAGTGGGTGGAGACCACCATCGCCTACACCGCGTGGATCGTCGGCGCGGTACCGCGCATGGGCAAGACGTTCTTCGTGCGCCAGTTCGGGCTGGTCGCAGGCCTCGACACCCGGGCGCGGGTACTGGTGTTCGACCTCAAGGGCACCGGGGACCTGTCGCCGCTGGCGAAGTTCGCGCACGTGTACTCCGTCGGCGACGAGCCCGAGGACATCGCCTACCAGCTGGGCCGGATGAAGTGGGTCCGCGACGAGATGCGCCGCCGATCGGCGCTGGTCAGGGACCTGACGCTGGAGCAGAACCCCGACAAGGGGAAGGTCACCGACGCGCTCGCCACCGCCGATCCGGGCAAGTACGGGCCGATCGTCGTGTGCATCGACGAGTGCCAGGTGTGGTTCGAGGAGTTCCCGGACAAGGCGGTCCGCGACGAGTTCATCGGGATCTGCCGTGACCTGGTCAAACGCGGCCCCGCGCTGGGGATCATCGTGGTGTGGGCGACGCAGAAGCCCGACGCGAACGCCATCCCGACCGCGATCAAGGACAACGCGTCCGCGCGGGTCTGTTTCAAGGTCAACGGGTGGAAGTCGAACGACCAGGTGCTCGGCGACTCGTCCCACAAGGAGGGGCTCAAGGCGACGCAGTTCGCGTTCGAGGACAAGGGGATCGCGTACTTCCGAGGGGAGGGCGCCGACGCGCAGATCGTGCGCACCGTCTTCGGGCTCGACGCCGTCACCTCGGACAAGGTCGCCGACCGGGCCCGGCAGCTACGGCTGGCGGCGGGCCGACTCACCGGTGCTGCGGCGGACCTGCCCGCCGAGGCCGACGCCCCCAGCCTGCTCGACGACGCGCACAAGGTCCTGACCGACGCCGGGGTGGACCGGATACACCTGGGCGACCTGCGGGCCCGGCTCGCACTGCTGCGCTCGACGACCTGGTCCACGCTGACCGTCGACGCGCTCGGCCAGCAGCTGCGCGAGGCCGGCGTCCCGACGCCCGGGGTGAAGATCGAGGGCCGCAACACCAGCGGCGTGCGCGCCGCAGACGTCGCCGCAGCCCGCGACGACGGCGAGGCGGCGGCCGGGTAGGCGAGCCTGCCCGCGGGGCCCCGAACAGGTGTGACCTGCTGATTCGCGCACGGCGCCATGACGCACCCGATCACCTACCCGGCAGCGTTCCCGCAGGTCAGGCCGGTAGGCGGCCGGGTAGGTGATCACCTACCCGGCCGCCCTGCTCACCTACCGATCATCACGATGGGGGAGGCGCCGTAACACCGTGTCGCGACCAGACGTTGTGACTGGCATGTCGATCCTCCGGGTGGTCATCGCCGTAGCTGTTCTGGTGGGTGCGGCCGGCTGTCAGAGCGAAGAGAAGTCCCCGCTCGCCGACAGTCCGTTCGTTGCCGAAGCGCGGAACGCGGTTGGACCGCCCTGGACCGACCAGCAACTGGTGACGCTTGGGGCCATCGCCTGTTCGGCGCCGGGATCGGTCTACGACATGTCGGTGGTGCTGAAGGCGGAGCGCGCAGCGCTGGACTACACACAAGCGCGCGTCATCGCGCAGGCCGCCGTGACCCACATGTGCCCTCGGTAGTCAGCGCCCTGCACACAGCGAACACCTCCGCGCGCAACTCCCCGTCGAGGTCGTGCCAGTGCACGTGCAGCACGTCGAGGACCGAGGCCAGACCGAACGCGGTGTCGGGCGGGCCGGCCCCGGCGTAGCGGTCCTGGATCGCGGCGTGCCGGAGCGCGGCGGCCCCGTCGGCGACGGTCTGCTTGTCGGTGTCGGGCACGGCTCTCCCCCGGGTTGAGCGGATCGGACCGCGGGGGAAGCGCGGACGGTCAGGATGCCACGGCCGGGGACGACGAAGGCGCCCCGCACCGCCCCGGGGGAAGTGGGGCGGTGCGGGGCGCTTCGTGGTGTGGGCGGCTGGTGTCGCGTGGCGGCGCGGGGGACCAGCTGGCCCGCGGTCAGTGCTCGACGTAGGGCGGCGGCGGGTCGGCCGACACCACCGACGCGGTGCCGGTGTCGGCGACCGGGGCCGACACGACCGAGGTGAGCAGGGAGAGGACAGCGGCGCCGGCGGCGACGCCGAACGCTGCGGGGACGTCGATCGACAGGACGTTGAAGCCGCCGTCGGCGGCCCAGAGCAGCAGCAGTGCCTGGGCGAAGCTCTTGCCGGAGCGCTCGGCGGCGTCGCGCCAGAACCGGGTGGTGTACATGGTGGGTCCTCTCGGGTCAGTACTTCTCGCCGTCGTGCTGGCGCAGGACGGCGTCGTGGTCGTGGTCGATACGGGTGACGGAGTCGATCGCGGCGCCGATGACGAGCAGGGCGCACAGCAGCCCGACGCCGAGCACCGCGGCCCAGCGGCGCCACCCGAAGGCCCGGATCGCGGGCCAGGCCGGATAGGGCGGGCCGGGCATCAGGACAGCCCGAGGGCCCGGTAGGTGGCGGGGCCGACGATCGCGTCGGCGATCAGGCCGCGGGACTTCTGGAACGCGGCCACGGCCCGCTCGGTGGCCGGGCCGAAGTCGCCGTCGACGGTGATGCCGAGCCGCTTCTGGACCGCGGACACCGCGGTGCCCTTCGAGCCGCGGCGGATCGTGGGGAACCGCTGTCCGGGCGGGGCCTGCGCGGGTGCGGCACCGCCGACCAGGCGGCGCAGCTTCGCCGCGATCCGGGCGACCGCAGCGGCGCTGCCGATGACCTCGAAGTGCATCCCGTCGGGGCGACCGGTGTAGTTCTCGCCCCACCGGATGACGCCCTCGTAGAGCTTGAGGCGCTCGTCGATGCGGGCCTTCGCCGTGCCCCACGTGCCGCGCTTACCGAGGGGGTGGAGCAGCGCGTCGATGTCGCCCGCGGTGCCCGACGCGTGGTTGGACAGCGTCGCGGTCTGGCCGCGGATGGGGCGGACGGCGAAGCCCCAGTCGTCGAGCTCGCCGGTGTCGATCGGCCTGATGTTGGCGTCGATCCAGGCGAACAGGTCGAGCAGCACCACCGACACGTCGCCCTTGCGGAGCGCGATCCGGCGGGTCGTGCCGGGGATGGTGTAGGACCCGATGACCGACCGGTCGTTGGCCGACCAGCCGTTCTGCGAGACGACGGCCATCAGTGCTCGCCACCCTCGGTGGGCGCCTCGGTCGGGGCGCCCGGGTCGGTGATGGTGGTGGAGTCGACGTCGTCGCAGTCGTCGAACTCGTCGGGGTCGACGCGCTCGTAGGTGTCGCCGTCGTCGGTGGTGAACGTCGCCGGGTTGTCGGGCACGGTGGGCCTCCTCGGATATGGGTCGGCCCGGAGCGCGTGTCGCGGTCCGGGCCGGGGGTTGAGCAGCAGGTGGTCAGCGGTCTGCTGGTAGATCAGCAGCGGCGGGTCGTCGTCGCTCATCGGGTCCGGGCCGCGACGGCGATGGCGGCGGCCAGGACGAGGACGGTCAGGGCGGCGTACCCGGCCCACGCCGCGCCGGGCAGCGTCGCCGCGATCAGCCCGAACACCAGCAGGGGGATCCCGGCGGTGACGGCCAGGGCCCGGCCGAGGCCGGGGCGCAGGGCGGGCTGGTGCCCGGCCGGGCGGAACTCCGCGCACGCCGCGGCGCCGCAGGTCCCGCAGTCGGTGCCGGGTCGCAGGTGGTCGTGCCAGTCGACGGGGTGCCCGCACTCGCACCAGCCGCTGGTCACGCCTGCCGCCACGGTGGGAGCCACTGGGCACGGATGAGGACCCAGCCGCGCATCTTCGGCAGCGGCGCGTCGGGCAGCAGCGCGACGTCGACGACGTCGACCCGGAGCCGGTGGGCGACCTCGCGGCGGCACTGCTCGGCGAGCAGGGTCGCCCGGCCGGCGCCGTCGCTGATGCGGTGCGGGCGCTGGCCGACGGGGACCGACGGTGCGCACTCCCGCGGCGGCGCAGCGGCTGGCGCCGTCATCGGGTGTCCCCGGCGAGGGTCGCGAACACCACGACCTGGTCGAGGTAGCTGTGCGCGGAGTGGTCGAATTCCCCGCCGCAGGTGATCAGGCGCAGCTCCGGCCCGAGGGTGTCGCCGTAGACCTCTCGGCGGGCGTCTCCGTCGCGGTCGAAGTCGGCCTTGGCCCAGGTCTTCACCCGGGTCACGGCGAACACCGCGGTGGTGCCGTCCTCACGGGCGACGAGGATCTCCTGTCCGGGCTGCATCTGGTCGATGCGGGCGAACACCCCGGGCACCCCGCGCTGCCCGTTCACGGAGCCGTTGACGTGGCCGTAGAGCACCGCCGGGCCGACCGCCCCCGGCTCCGGGGACCAGTCCGCCCACGACGCCTGGCCGGGGTCGGTGTCCGGGGGGACCTGCGGGACCCGCTCCACCTGCGGGGTGGCGGGGTCGTCGGGTTCCCACCCGGTGTGGACCAGGTCGGTGTCGACGCCGAGAGCCGGGATCCGGAGCGACGTCGGCTCCGTGACCGCCGGGGCGACGGATGCAGGAATAATATTCCGGCCGTTCGCGCCGTCGGTGGTGGCGCCGCAAGCTGCGAGGATCGCCAGTAGGGCGAGCGTGAGCAGCGCTCGGGCGGCGTCGGTGACGAGCTCGGCCACGGCTACTCCGTCCGAGCCTTGAGCTCGCCGACCCGCTCGGCCGCGCGCCGGGACCGGCCGCGCAGCACGTCCGCGGTTCCCTCGAGGGCCGCGACGTAGCCGCGGTCGTACTCGCCGCGGATCTGCCACACAGCAGCCTGCTGGTCCAGGCTCTTCGCCAGCTCGTCGGACAGGTCCGCGACCACGCTGAGCATCGCGATGCTGGTCTCCTCCCGCACGGACCTCATGCCGGGCCCCCGCCGGTCTCGGCCGCCCCGGTGGGGACGTCGTCGAGCTGGGAGTAGCTGCCCGTGTCGACGTCGCTGCCCGTGTCGGTGGGGCTGTCGGTGGTGTCCGGGGTGGTGGTCGTGGGCTCCGGCGCGGGGGTGGTCGGCTCCGGCTCGCCGGTCGGCTCGGCGGTGGGCTCCGGGGTCGGGGCCGGGGTGGTGGGCCCCGGCTGGTCGGTGCAGCCGAGCTCGACGCGGACCGCGGCGAGCGCGGTGGTGTCGGTGAGGTCGTCGGTGGCGTCGAGCGCGGCGGTGATGCGGGCGCGCAGGTCGGTGTCGAGGTCGACCAGGCGGGTGTCGCCGGCGTCGATCGCGGCGTCGACGTCGAGGCACAGGTCGACGGCGACGTTCGGGGTGGGCTGGGCCGCGGCCAGCGCTGCCCCGGTCGGGATGAGGGCGATGGCCGCGGCGGCGGCGAGAGCGGTCGGGAACAGGCGAGTCATCGTGGGCTCCGATCAGGTTGGGATTCCGTGCTGGCGGTAGTGCTCGACGACCCGGCGGGCGAGGTTGCCGTCGATCCGCAGCTCTGTGGCGAGGCGCCGGTAGCCGAAGCCGGCGTCGAGGTAGGGCTCGGCCCGGCGCAACAGAGCGGCGGTGAGCGGGACCGGCTGGCGGCGGGTCTCGGCCATCGGCGCCGCGCGTTGGGCGGGGATCCGCACCCGGGGCGCGGCCGGGATCGGCCAGTTCTTCGGGTCGAACTCTCGGCCGCGTTCGCCCAGCGGGCGGGCGAACGGGCACAGGTCTCGCAGCGCGAGGACGAGCACGGTCTGGCGGAACGTCTCGCGCTGTGCGGCGATGGACTCGCCGCGGGTGAGCGCTCGGCGGGCCTCGCGCATGATGTTCTCGCGGCGGTGCAGCTCGGCCAGCTCGGCGTCGAGCTGTGCTCGGAGGTCGTCGGTCACGGGATCATCACGCCCCCTTCCTCGGTCGTCGGCGGCGTGGTGCTCGGCTCGGTCGGGCGGTTCGGGCAGGCGGCGTCCCCGGCTGGGCGGGTCGTGACGGCGCCGGTGGAGTCGCGGACCCGGGACACGCACGCGCCGGTGTCGTCGCGGACGAACTCCTGGCCGTCGAAGCTCACACCTGGGGGGCCGGCGTTGCCCTGGTCGCCCTTCTCCCCGTTGCGGCCATCGCGCCCCGGGGGCGGGGGATTCGCGGCGAGCTCGGCGGCGACAGCGGTGCGGATCTGCTCCGGTGACGGGGCAGGGGCGTCGCGGCCGCGTTCGCCGCGCAGCCCGCGCAGGACTTCAGCGTTCGCGGCGAGGTAGGCGGCGACCTGGTCGCCGACGTCCTGGGCGGGTGGGCCGGTGACGCGCGCCTCCGCGGCCGGGCCCACGACGGCGGCGACCTGCTCGGCGGTCGGCACCGGCGGTAGGCGCAGCAGCGCCTTCGCGACCAGCGCGGCGACCTCGATCTCGCGGGGGTCCCCGGATGCGGGGACCGGGACGGCGGGCTGGCCGCGGGACTGCAGGGTGGAGCTGTCGCGCTGGAGGGACTCCAGTGCGGCGTCGGTCTCCCGCTGGTCCTGCTGCCGGGCGGCCTCGGCGACGCCGACCTTCCCGGCGAGGCTGAGGAACAGCAGCCCGAACACGACCGACACCAGCACCGAGAACCCGATCGCGGCGAGCCCGGCGCGGCGGGCGGGGCCGTCGACGAGCTTGCGCACCTCGGCGGTGTTGAGCTCAGCCCGCTGGTCGGTGGTTTCGGCGTCGCGGCGGGCCTGTCCGCGGGCGGTCTCGACGTCGCGGCGGGTGGGCTGCTCGGGCGTGGTCATCGCTGCCACCGGGCCCGGTCGAGGTCGGCGCGCAGCTGCACGTTCTCGCGGTGCAGCTCGTCGTTCTTGCGGTCGAGCTCCTCGTTCTTGCGTTCGACGGCGGCCACCCGTGCCTCCAGCTTCTCGATCTGGGCAAGCAGGTTGCCCCGGTAGAGGTCCTCGACCTGGGCGGCCCGGTCGAACGACGCAGTCGCCACGGGTGGGGCGGAGGTGGCGATGGCCTGCGCGACCCCGGCGCGCTCGGCCGGCGGTTCACCGGCCGGGGGGCTGGGGCGCTTGGGGGTGAGCCGGTCGCGGATGGTCGCGCCGAAGTACCAGAGCACGACCACCAATGCCAGGAAGATCAGGAACGTGATCGCGACGGCCGGGTGCAGCAGGCGGAGCTGTTCCAGGTCGGGAATGCCGGGTGGCTGGGGCTGTGTGGACGACACCCGAGGCGAACCCCCTTCGTTCAGGTTCAGCGCAGGCGGGCCAGCCGCCGGCGGAACAGCAGAGCCCCCGCGTGCCACGCCGTGGTCCCGGTGAGCAGCCCGGTCAGCAGCAGCGACGCCGACGGGCTGGTCGTGGTCGCGGTCGCCAGGCCCATCACGGTGCCGACGGTGATGGCCGCCCACACGAACATCCCGACCGCGTGGGCGTAGGGCTGCACGGGGAACCCGACCGCGCCGAGCAGCAGCAGAACCGCGGCGAGCGCGGGGAGGACCGACCAGACGGGGAGCGGGGCGACGACCTGGAGGAACAGCATCGCCGGGGACAGGCCTGGGGCGTTGGCCAGCAGCGCGATCGCGGCGATCAGGTTGGTGCTGGCCAGTGCGTACTGCAGCCACACCAGGTAGCGGTCGACGCGGGCCCGCAGCAGCTTGAGCTGTTCGGCCAGGACGGGGTCGAGCTCGGCGCCCGGCCGGAACGCGGTCACCTCGCCCGCATGCCGGTCGGTCCGGACCGGCTCGGGCTGCGGGTCGGGTTCCGGGTCGGGCCTATGGTGGCGAGCTGCCATCGGTCACCTCCTCGACGGGGCTGTAGCGGGTGGCGAGACCGTCGGCGGGCTCCAGCCGCAGCCGGCCGGAGGGGAAGCGCAGCGCGTAGTCGCCGAGCCCGACCGGGTCGCCGTTGGGCAGCACCACGCACGGCATGGCGTTGACGAGCAGACGGCGTCCGCCCGACCAGCCGACCAGGGCGTCGGTCTGTCCGGGGCGGTGCTGGAACAGCTCGACCTGGACCCGGTCGTGATCGGGGCGCCCGTCGGTGTCCAGGGGCCGGTAGGTGCGTGGCTGGTCGCCCATCACAGCTCCCGGTGCGTGACACCGCCGGTGGGCTCCGGCTCGGTGGCGGGACCCGGCTCGGTCGCGGCGGTCTCGGCCGGCGCCTCGGCGGTGCGGTCGTCGCGGTCGCGGCGGGCGAGCTCGTTGCGCAGCCGGTCGATCTCCTGTTGCTGGGTGACGGCGTGCTGGGCCTGCTGCTGGGCGTGCTGGCCGAGGGCCCGGGTCGTGGCTCGTTCCTGGGCGAGTTCCCAGAACGGGCGCGCCGCGGGCATCTTGAGCAGCTCGTCGATGACGTCCTGGGTGTCGAGCATCAGCGGGCGGGGCTGCTCGTCGGTGACCGTGTCGGCGGCCTCGGGCGGGGTGCTCACGATCCGGCCAGCAGGTCGTCGAGGTCGAACGGGCGTCCGTGCTGGTCGGACTCCCAGTAGCCGCCGGTGACGGTGGCCGCGGAGGCGACCCGCCAGGGCTGGGAGTGCTGGTTCTTCCACCCGATGTAGAGCTGCCCGTCGACGAGGTCGACGGCATCGCCGGTGCCGGTGGGGGTGCGCACGTAGTCACCGGTGGATGGGTCGTAGGTGGACTCGAAGTGCCGCCACGTCAGGCGCGGGGCCGGGCCGGACCGGTCGACGGTGAAGTCCCCGCAGCCGGGATCGCCGTCGGCGGGGATGTTGGTCTCGGCCCAGGTGGTGAGCGCGGTGTCGGTGTCGGCGCTGGTGTGGTGCCAGGCGGGCGCGGGGCTGCCACTGACTCCGCGGGGCGCGAAGGAGTGGATGTAGGTGGCGGGCATGGCGGGGTGTCCTTCCGGTTCAGGGGTCACGCGGCGGCGGCGAGGTGCAGGTGGGGGCCGTCGAGGCGGGCCTGGAGGCGCTGCACCTGGTGCTCGAGTTCGGCGATGCGGGCTTCGTGGGCGCGGGCGCCGCCCCAGAGCACGGCGGTGGCGCCGTAGAGGTCGATGCCCCAGGAGTCGTGGTCTTCGTTGTAGACGCGCAGGACCTCGGGGACCTCGTCGACGACCAGGCCCAGCTGCAGGGGGTTGTCCTTGCCGGGGACGAGCTGGCCGACCTTGCGGTAGGAGTACCAGTCGGCCTCGCAGATCGCCGGGATCGGGTCGAACGGGTTGGCCACCAGGTCCTTCTTCGACTTCC
The DNA here is from genome assembly GCF_017312135.1 of Pseudonocardia sp. TMWB2A. NCBI lineage: Bacteria > Bacillati > Actinomycetota > Actinomycetes > Pseudonocardiales > Pseudonocardiaceae > Pseudonocardia > Pseudonocardia sp. TMWB2A. Next base: position 1,827,912 of record NZ_QKQY01000002.1, on the reverse strand, counting down.
GCTCGGACTGGGGGACGAACCGGTTGCCCTGCACGTCGATGAACGTGGTGTCGTTGACCGCGGACAGGATGCCGGTGTCGTACTGCCAGTAGGAGTAGCGGTCCACGCAGCCGACCTTCACGTTCCCGGTCCGGTTCCCACCGGACCCGAAGATCGACAGCAGTGCGTTCTGGATGAACGCGTTGTTGAGGTCGGTCGCGCCGATCCGCACGATGCCGGTGTCGCCGACCTCGTTGCTCGACAGCGGCGAGGAGGTGATGGTGACGCGCGGTCCGCCCATGCCGACCTGGTGGCGTTCGGTGATGACGGTCGAGCTGATCGTGCCGCCGTCCTGCTCGGCGCCGAACGCCATGCGGGAGTAGCCGGGGAACGCCGAGAGCTCCCCGGACTGCTTGTCGCTGCGCGGGCTGTAGGCCTTCACCCCGATACCGGCCTGGTTCGGGAACGTCGTCGACACCGAGGTCAGCGGCCGCAGCAGCGCGTACTGGTTCGTGCTGGTCGGGTAGAAGCGAGCCTCGGCGGGGTTGGAGCGGCCCCAGTTGAAGACGATCCGGGACCCGGCCAGGGCGGTCTGGATCTGCCCGGTGAGCAGCGACGACGCATCCGCGGTGAGGAACGCGGTGACCAGCTGGTCCGACGCGTCCCACATCTGGAAGCCCTCGGGGCCCATGCGGGTCCGGCGGCCGGTGGTGCCGGACATGAACGAGCCCGCCATGATGACGTCGGCGGACAGCACACCGCCGGTCAGCAGTGCGACCGACAGCTCGGTGACCTTGAGCGAGTTGACCGCGCCGTTGTCGAGCTGCAGGGTCCCGATCGCGGCGGCCTTGATCGCGGCACGCTCGACCGAGTCGGGGCCGAAGTCCAGCGCGACGAGCTTGCGCGGGGTGGCCTGGGCCCGCCCGGAGGGCTGCGCACGCAGCCCGGACCGTTCGACCGCGACCAGCCACGCGTACTGGGTGACGCCGTCGGGAAGGTTGTTCACCGTCCAGCTCTGACCGGCGTAGAGCTCGACGACGTAGCTGGAGTCGGCCACGTTGGCCGAGGTCCCCATGCGCAGCTCGACGTGGGAGAACCGCGGGAACACCGCGGCCATGTCGGCGCCGGCGGCGGTCTTGCCGTCCCAGGTCCAGCGGATCGAGTTGCCCAGCCACGGTTGCCCGGTCAGCGTCGACGCGACCGGGGGCGGGGTGAGGGCGTCGTCGGTGAGGTGCAGGACGTACGGCGACCAGTCCGAGCGGTTCCCGGATCGGTCGCGGGCCCGGACCCGCACCCGGATGGGCAGCGCGATCGTGGTGGTGAACGACCCGGTCGGGCCGGTCGTGACCGCCCCGTCGAGCCACACGTCGGGGTCGGACTCGCGCGCCCACTGCCACTCGTAGGAGTCCAGGTCGGTCGCGGCGGTCCCGTCGCGGTTGATCTCCACCGGGTTGCAGGAGGCGGTCACCGCGGCGTAGGCGTCGCTGCCCTCGGTGAACGCGCGGCTGGCCACGACCAGCCCGGTCGGGGTGGCGGGGACGCCGCTGTCCTGGCCGGGCTGGGAGGTGCCGGTGACGACCTCCCCGGAGGTGATCGCGTCGAGCAGCAGCTTCTGGCGGGCCAGCTCGTTGACGAACTTGTCGTGCAGAGTGACCCGCGCGCTCATCTGCCCGTCGGCGTTCACCGCCAGGGACCACTCCACGACCCGGTAGCGCTCGTTCTCCGTGCCCGAGGTGGAGTACACCCAGTCGCCGAGGTCGAACGCGACGATCGGGCGCGGCTCGCCGGGCAGCATCGCCAGGCCGTGGGACACCTCGAGTTCGGGGACGCTGTCGGTGGACAGGCGCCGCTGGGCGTAGGCCAGGACCGCGTCGCCGGTGGTGAGGTTCTGCGAGCTGGTCCAGCCCTCGATACGCCGGCCGCGGCGGGCCTGGGCGTTGAGGTCGTTGGTCTCGGCGTAGACCCCTTCGGCGCCGGCGGCGCCCATCGCGGTCGGGCTGTTGCGCACCGAGTACTTGCGGGGCGCCTCGGTGAGGTTGCGTCCGGCGCGCAGCAGGACCGGGCGGTTGCCCAGCGTGCGGTCCACCCCGCGGCCGCCGGCCGACCACAGGTTCAGGCACGCAGCGGTGCCGTTCCACGACACAGACCACTCGGCCTGCCCCTGGCCGACCATGAGGTTCAGCACGTCGCCGTACTTCGCCCCGGGGGAGATCTTCGCCGAGACCCGCCCGCCCCACAGCTTCCCGGCGCTGTCGCGGTCGGCGGTGAAGCTGGTGACGATGTCGGTCAGCGCGCCGCGGGTGCGGGCCTGGGCGAGCAGCAGGTGCATGACCGCGCCGGGGGTGGCCGCGGCCAGGACCAGTTCCCGCTTCGGGTCGGCGAGCACGGGCACGTCGACGCTGCCGGCCTTGACCGCGTCGAGGACCTTCTGGGGCACCGATACGGTGGGGTCGGCGTCGGTGGAGGGGACGTAGGCCAGCGGCCCGGTGAGCCGGGTCCACTGGGCGGCGGTGACGGTGGACTTCTTGACGGTGACGTTGTCGCCCAGCGAGTCCAGCCCGACCTTGGGCTGGGGGTAGACGCGGGCCTCGAACATGCGGATCTCGAGGAACGTCCCGGCCAGGGTGTAGACGTCGTCCGCGCCGGTGTCGCGCACGTCGTCGCTGGAGACGTCGAACAGGTAGGCGCGGTAGGCCCCGCTCGCCGAGCCGATGGTCCAGATCTCGATCTGCAGGTCCCGCCCGGCGGCGGTGGCGGCACCGATCCGGTCGGCGTTGCGACCGACGGCGGGGTCCTTCGGGTACTTCAAGGTGAGCGACCCGTACCCGTTGCGTTCCGGGGTCATCTCGAAGTCCTGCAGGTCGGGCAGCGGCTCCAGCGCCCCGGTGGTGGGGTGGACCGCGAACAGCATGACGTCGAGGTCCCCGAAGAGGGTCTCGACGTAGCCGCCCTCGGAGCCGCCCGCGGTGTCACCGCCGCCCGGGCGTGCGGTCAGCCCGCCCAGCTGCTCACCGCCGGCGGCGGTGTCACCGCCGCCGGGGATGCGCAGGTACCCGGTCTCGGTGCCGGTGGCGGTGTCGGTGCGGCGGGTATGGGTCGCCGCGACGGTCCCGGACTCCCCGCCGGAGCCGGTGTCGCCGCCGGCGGCGGTGGCGCCCACGGAGCCGGTCTCGGTGCCGGCGCCGCTGTCGCCGCCGGTGTAGCCGGACCCGACGTAGCCGCTCTCGCTGCCGGTCGCGGTGTCGCCGCCGGACATGGGCACACCGACGTAGCCGCTCTCGCTGCCGGTGGCGGTGTCCCCGCCGGACAGGGTCGCGGTGGTGGCGCCGCTCTCGGTGCCGACGCCGGTGTCGGTGCCGCCCGGACGGGCACCGACGGTGCCCGACTCGGCCCCGGCGCCGGCGTCTCCGCCGGTGGGCTGCGCGGTGACCGACCCGGCCTCGCCGCCCCCGGCGGTGTCGCCGCCGCTCTTGTTCTCGACGGTGGTCGCCGGTTCCCACAGGTCGGAGCTGTTCGCGCCGGTGAAGGTGATCGACGGTGGCCGGCTGGTGGCGTTGGTGCCGGTGTCCCCCGATGCCAGGTCGGTGGTCGCGGTGCCGCCGACCCGGATCGTGCCGGTGTAGCTGGTGGAGCTGCTGTTGCGGGCCTGGTAGCCGAACTCGAGCACGACCCGGTCACCGGGCTGCACGGCGACCGGCTCGGCGAGGTAGCCGGGGGTGGTCTCCAGCTTCCCGGTCAGGGTCGTCGGCCATGCCGACCCGCCGGAGGTGGCGATGAACTCGCCGCGCACCGTGCCGTCGGAGCCGAGCACGTAGATCCGGAACGAGCTGCGGAAGTCCGCGGCGGACGCGCTGGCCTGGGTCGCGGTGATCAGGTTGACGACGTAGCCGGCGCCGTCGGGCTCGAGTGTTCCGGCGCGCTGGATGGGCGGGGACACCCACCGGCGCAGCAGCACGTCGAACGCCGAGCTGGTCGAGGTCTCCGCGCGCGACACTGCGGCGTTGGTGCCCGCCGGGGCGTCGGTCATCGCCAGCGCGGTGTTCTGGGTGGTGTCTTCCCAGTAGCCGGAGGGGATCGCGGGGGTGACCGCGGCGGCGGTGTTGCTGAGGTAGAACTTCTTGGTCGCCATCGGCGCGGGGACCCCCTGGTGGACGGCGGGTGGTCAGCGGGTCAGTTGATCGCCAGCGCCCAGTTCAGGATCCAGGTCGCCGAGGTGGTCTTGGTGCCGAGGTCGGCCAGGGCGCGCGAGACCATGTCTCCGCCCGAGGCGGCGTTGACGACGCCGACCTCCCGCCACGGGAAGTTCGCGACACCGGTGCCGAAGGTCGCCGCCATCTGCAGCTGGTTGCCCGCGACGGTGGGTGCGGCGTCGAGCTGCTGGCGGTACTTGTTCGTCCCGGCCAGGTCGGTCTGCGCCGCGGCGGGAGCGGTGGTGCCGTCTCCGACCGCGAGGCGGGTGTTGGCGCCGAACGCTGTCGCGCTCTGACCGGCGGCGAGCTTCCACAGCGCGGTCAGACCGGCGGTGAGGAACAGGTTCGGGGCGAGCTCGACGACCTCGACCAGGTCGGCGGGGTCGGTGGAGTCGCCGCGGTACTTCTCGACGCGGTACCGGCCCTCCAGGACCTGCAGGCCTTCCGCGCGGGCCCGCTCCAGCGCAGCGTCCTTCGGGGTGATGATGCGGCGCACGACCGGCTCGATACCGCGTGCGACGTCGCGTCCAGCAACCATGCGGTGTTCCTCCTGCTCAGGGGTTGAAGTACTTGCGTCGGGCGGTGATGAACCCGCCCGCGGACCCGCCGCCGGTGTGGTGGAACTCCAGCGCGAACGGGTCGAGGCGGGGGTCGAGCTCCAGCAGCCCGCCGCCGGACCAGGTGAGCTGGCGGAAGTCCGGTGACCACGCAGCCCCGGTTCCGGCCGACACCGTCCAGCTGGCGGTCGCGACGAGCAGCTGCCGCCCGGCGGGGATGACCCCGTTCCACTGCTGGGTGCGGCGGCCGTGGACCAGCAGCGGGTTCGACACCGGGCCGGGCAGCACGATCTGCAGGTCGGCGATCGGTGCGGTCGCCCCGGCGAACGCGGTGAGGTCGACGATCGTGCCGGTCGGGCCGCTGAACTCCTGGGTGACGGGGTCCTCGTCGGCCCAGAACGGGTCCCCGGCGGTGCGGACCGGGATGACCAGGCGGGCGGTGGGTGGCGAGCTGCGCTGCCGGACCACGGTGACGGTGTCCGCGGCCGGGTCGAGCACCGCGACTCGGGCGCCCTGACCTGCCCAGGAGTGCAGCAGACGCAGACCGGGCCGGGCGAAGACCCGTTTGATCCGGTCGATGTTCAGGTGCAGCTGCCGGTGCCCTCCGTCGGAGGGCAGCAGCCCGGTGACCGGGTCGATCCCGTACACCCAGATCGGGATCTCGAACTCGTTGGAGCCGTAGTAGCGGGCCGAGGGCCGCTTCGTGCCGTGCGAGCGGGCGACCACGACACCGTCGCCGAGCAGCGCCGGGCCCGCCATCGCCGAGGACAGGTCCTCGGCGTGACACCATCCGCTGGTCGGGAGCAGGTCGAGCCCGTCGGCAAACAGCCGGTCCTGACTGATCACGTGCGCACCGTCCCCCCTCCGAACAGCCCGAACGCGCCGACCGTGCGCGAGGCCATCGCCTGCTCCGCGACCGACCCGCCGCCACTGCCCCCGACTTGGGCGCGGAGCTTGCGCAGCTCGACCAGCATCTGAGGCCAGCCCTGCCCACCGGCGTCGACGTCGCCGCGCAGCGCCTGCAGCACGTTGATCTGGGTGTCCGCTCGCCCGATCAGGGCCCGCAGCTCCGCCAGCCCTGACGCGGCCGCGGTCTGCGCGGACGCGTTGGCGGCCTGCACCGACGCGTTCGCTGCGCGGGCCTGCTGGACGTTCGCGGCCACCGCACCCGACTGCGGCCGCGACACCGCGCCCGGGGAGCTGACCGCGCCGCGGCGGATGTAGTCCTCCAGGAACGCCCGCCCCTGCGCGTAGCTGTACCCGGCGCGCTTGCGGGCGTTGTGCAGCGCGTCGTTGTAGCGGCCGACCTCGGCCGGTGCGCCTCGCCAGCTCCAGTCCTCGTACAGCTGCTGCCCGGACTTCATCCGGCCCAGGATGTGGCGGGCCGCGGTGAGCATCCCGCCGTCGGCCATGGCCTTGGTCCCGGCGCGGGGGACCAGGTCGTAGCCGAACTGGGTGGCGGTGTCGCGCAGGATCCCGTTGGAGCGGCGCGAGTTGTCCCACGGGATGTAGGACTCGGTGACGCGCATGTTGTCGCCCATCAGGCGCCACGTGTTCGGCGGCACCTTCTGCGCGTAGCCGCTGCGCATCGGCCGGGTCCGGCGGGTCGCGGTGCCGCCCCCGGCGTAACCGAGGACGCCGCCCTTGGCCATCGGCTTGAGGATCCCGCCGTCGGCTTCACGCATGAAGCCGCCCTTGCCCTGGTAGACCTGCCCCTGCCCGGTCTGGATGACCCGGATCGTGTGGGTCGAGCTGGTCGGGCGCTGCAGGTTCGCGATCGCGGCCAGGGCGGCACGATCGTTGGCGTTGACGGTGATGACGCCGGTCGAGCCGTCGGCGTATCTCACCGCGTAGCTGATCTTCCCGGTGGCCGGGTTGTTGTTGGCGTCCAGCGTCATCGACGCGATGGTCTGGTTACCGATCGCCGCGGTGGTGCTGATCGTCCCGGTCGCCGGGTTGTTGTTGGCCTGGAACGTCATCGTCGCGCTGGCGTTGTTCCCGACCCCGACCGTCGCCTGGATGGTGGAGTTCGCCCCGGCCGCGTTCGCACCGAGGTTGATCTGGGCGCCGGTCCCCATGACCTGCGCGACCAGGGCGCTGAGGACCTGGTCGGCCGGGATCTTGTTGCCGTGGATGTCGACCATGGCCGACCCCGAGTTGACCGCGGCCAGGTAGGCGGTGAGGACCTGGTCGGCGGGGACCTTGTTCGCGCCGATCTGGATCTCGCCCTTGGCGCCGCCGACGGTGCCGAGCAGGTAGGCCAGGACGTCCTGGGCGGGGTAGGAGTTGCCGTCGATGTTGACCACCGCGGCGCCGTCACCGATCTGCTGCAGCACCCTGCCCAGGGCGGTCTCGGCCTTCACGGTCTGGCCGTCGATCTGCACCTCGGCGCGCTTCTCGTTCGCGCCGCGGGTGAACAGGTCGAGGCGGGTCTGGGCCTCTGCGGTCTCGGCGGTGACCTTCACGGTGCCGTCGGGCATCCGCTCGACCTTGACCCCGATTGCGCTCAGCGCCTGCTCGGCGGCCCCGGTCATCGCGTCGACGGTGACCGACTTGCCCGGGGGCAGCTTCTGGATCTCGGTGTTGATCGAGCCGATCTGCTGCCGAGTGGTCATGGCGTTGGTCTCGAAGTCGACCCGGGCCTTGCTGGGGATCAGCCCGAGCTGATCGGCCAGCTTCGCCGCGGCGTCCCCGGTCATCCCGGCCCCGGTGGCGGCGGCGATGAAGTCGTCGCGGGACTTCTGCATCGCCTGGGCGGCGGCCGCACCGGCGGTCTCGACGTTGCCGAACTGGAGAGCGTTCTCCGCGACCGATTGAGCGTTCTTCCGCGCGGCGTCGGCGAGGCTGTCGAAGTGGCCCTGCAGGACCGGGGTGATCGCCGCGCCCTGGGAAAGCGCCTGGAACCCGGGGGTGACGGTCTGCAGCTCGGCGGAGAAGTCGCCCGCAGCGACGGCGGCGGCCTGCAGGGCGGTGCGCTGGCGCTCGATGGCGCCCGCTGTCTCGTTGAGGCGGCCCTGCAGCTCGGCGGAGGCACCGCCCGCGTCGATCATGCCGCGGGCGAGCCCCTGGAACCGGCCCATCTGATTGGTGGTCGCGGCCCCAGCGTTGGTGACCGCGTCCTTGATCTTGTTCTGGGCGTCGACGTTCCCCTCGGCCGCCAGGGCGACGGTGTCCAGGCTGATCCCGGCCCGGTCGAGGATCGGGGCGAGTTCCTTGTACTGGTTCGAGGCACCGATGCTGGCTGCGGTCTGGGCGTGCAGCTGCCCGGTGACGGTGTCGATAGCCTGGCTGTTGCCGGTCATCGCCTTCGTGTAGTCCGCCGTGGACACCCCGAGCGCGTTGAGCTTGTCGAGGCTGCCGTCGGCGGCGAGCTGCTTGGCGACCTCGGCGCTGGTGGCCTGGGTCGCCGCGCCGGTCTGCTGGTCCAGGGTCGAGGTGACCGACTGCAGCGCCGCCTGGTGCTCAGCGGCCTTCTGCGCGGCCTCCTGCTGCTTCGACGCGAGCAGCGACAGCGCGCCTCCGGCGACGGTGAGGGCGACCCCCCAGGGGCCGCCGAGGAACCCGACGAGCCCGCCCATGCGGGTCTGGATCCCGTCGATCTCGACCTTCGCGCCGAGCAGGCCCCGCGACAGCCCGGACCCGATCGCGGATCCGGCGCCGGCGACGGCACCTCCGAGCCGGCCGAGGCCCTGGATGAACCCCGAGACGTGCTGCCCGGCGTTGGAGAACGCGGTCTGCACGTGCCCGGGGATCGAGCGCAGCCCTGAGGCCATGCCCTCTCCGGCTGTGCGGGCCCCGGCGGCGACGGTCTGCCCGAAGGAGCGGACCGCGTCACCGGCAGACGCGACCCCGGTACGCAGCCCGGAGGCCAGCTGGCGGCCCGCGTTCGCGGCGTCGGCCGGGAGCTGGCGCAGGGACTCGCGGGCGTAGATCACCCCGGTCTCCAGCCCGGTGCGCAACGCCCGCCCGGCGTTCATCGCGTCGGCGGGGAGCTGGCGCAGCGACTCCCGGGCGTAGATCACCCCGGTCTCCAGGCCCGTGCGCAGCGACCGGCCGGTCTCGACCGCGCGGGTCGAGACGTCGCGCAGCGCAGCTGTCGCGGTGCGGGCCCCGTCACGGATGCGGCTGCCCATGTTGGCGGCGCCGTCCGCGGCGATCGCGTAGGCCCGGCGGGCATCGTGGGCGAGGTTCCCCAGGGCCTCGCGGGCGCCGACGGCTCCGTCGTAGAGCGAGGTCCGGAGCCGTTCCATGGCCTGGTCGGCGATGTTGGGCAGGTCCCGCAGGGTCTCGCGGGCGTAGATCACCCCGGTCTGCAGACCGGCCGACAGGGACCGGCCCAGATCGGCGGCGGCCGACGCGGCGCGGCGGGAGGCGTCGGCGACCGCGCCGGGGATCGCGACGACGGCCTCGACCCCGCGGGACACCCGGGCGGCGAGACGCTCACCGAGTGCGTCACCGGCCCGCTGCGCTGATGCGGCGGCCCGGTCGGCGAAGCTCTGCACCGCGCCGGAGGTGGAGCGGTAGCTGTCGGCCATCGACGCCCCGGCCGCGGCGGCGGCTCCGGCGGCGGCGGCGAGGCGGGAGGTCTGCCCGGCGAGCGCGGTGTGCGCCGCACCGGCCTGCCCCGCGGCGGTGGCCTGTCCGCGGAGCTGGGCGGCCATCTGCGCGGCGGGTGACAGCGCGGCGACGGTCTGGGCGCGGGCACCGGTCAGGGAGCTGGTGAACTCGCGCAGCTTCCCCGCCCCAGCGGCGGCAGCGCGGATCGCGAGCAGCCCCGCGGCCAGCGGCACCAGGACCGGGGCGAGCGCGGACGCGATCGACAGCAGCGGCGGGAGCACGGTGCTGGCCAGCGCCCCGAGGATCTGCAGCAGCGGCGCCGCCGCGGTCATGATCGAGGCCAGCGCGGTCGCGAACCCGGTGAACACCCCGGACTGGGCGAGCATCCCGATGACGCTCAGCAGCGCCCCACCGAGGTCCCGCAGCCCGGGCCACAGCGCGACGACGACGTCGTCGATCCCGCGGAACACCGCGGTGACCGTCGAGAGCCCGTCAGCGGAGGACAGCCAGTCGGCCATCGCGGCGGCGCCGCGGTCCAGGCTGGTCAGGAAGCTCCCGCCGAACGCCCGTTCCCCGGCCTCGAAGATCGAGTTGAGCGACGACGCCACGTTCCCGGTGATCGAGACGAGCTGCCCGAGCGCGGTGACGCCGCTGCGGACCCAGTCCTGCAACCGGCCCGACTCCCGGGCCTCGCGCACCATCGCGGCGAACCCGATCGCCGCTTCACCGGCTCCGCGGGACAGCTCGTGCAGGACCTCGGTGCCACCCGCGGACAGGTCCAGCACCGCGCTGGTCAGCGGGGCGAAGGTGCCGGTGAGCTGCTCGACGGTGTTCTCGACGTCGGAGAACAGCGACTTGACCAGCTCGACGGTCCGGGCCTGCTGCAGGAACGCGGCCAGCTCGTGCGCGCCGCCGTTGAAGTGCTCGGCCATCCGCTCGGTGGCGTCCCCGAGGATCGGGATGTAGCGCTGCCCGACGTCGGAGATGACCTGCCCGAGACCGGTGAACAGCCGGTTCTGGGTGGCGAGCTGCAGCTCCCCCCACGAGTCGCCGAGTCCGCGGATCGCCCGCGCCGCTTCCTGGGCCTGCGGGGCGAGCTTCCCGATCGCCTCGGCGGCCTTGGCGGGGTCCTCCTCGGTGACGGCGTCACCGAAGTTGCGGAACCCGATCGCCAGGGTCCCGATCCCGCCGGCCGCCGCGGCGGCCACGCCGGGGATGAGCCCGACCGCGCCGGCGGCGGTGACCGCGGCGGCGCCCAGCGCGGCGATCTGCGGCGTCGCGGCCACGATCCCGGCCGGCAGCGCGAGCACACCGAGAGCGCGGCCGAGGGCGGCGACCTGGATCAGGGTGTCGGACAGGGACCGGTCGATGTCGACCTTGACCCGGGCGGTGCGCCCGTCGAGGGCGTCGACCTGCTCGTCGACGATCCGCAGCGCCGCGATCGCGGCGGCGGTGTCGGCGTGCACGCGCACGTCCGCGCTGGACGCGCCCAGCTGCTCCAGCGCCACCTTGAGCTCGCGCAGGCGGGCGTCGGCCTCGGCGGCGTCGATGTCGACGCCGATCTCGGCGTCGGACAGGGAGATCAGCTCGGCGCGGATCCGGGCGAGCTCGCGGTCGGCGTCGCTGGAGTCGGCGTCGATCTCCAGCTCGGGCAGCGTCTTGACCGCCGCCTCGATCCGGCGGCGCATGTCGGTGACGAACGCCCCGACCTGCCGTCCGGCGGGGTCGGTGTCGACGTCGAGCTTGATCGCGTCGAGCTTCACCTTCGACAGCGCCTGGACCGCGGCGAGGGTGCTGGCCTTGACGTTGACGTCGACGGACTCGGCGTTCATCCGCCGCAGGCGGGCGGTGAGCTCACGCAGCTTCGCCTCGGCCGCGGCGGCGTCGATGTCGACGCCGATCTCCTTGTTGCCCAGCTCGGCCAGCTCGCGGCGGACCTGGGCGATCTCGCGGTCGGCGTCGGAGGAGTCGGCGTTGATCTCGACGTCGGGCAGCGCCTTGACCGCGGCCTCGACGCGGCGGCGCAGGTTCTTCGCGAACCGGGCGATCTTCTCCTCGGCGCGCTTGGTGTCGACGTCGATCTTCGGCTCGGCCTTCTGGCGGTCGAGCTTGCGCATCTCGTCGGTGACGTCGCCGACGGAGTCCGCGACCTTGGCGAACACCTGGGAGGCGCGGTCGGCGGCGAGGATGTCGAACTGGAGGGCTTCGGACACGGGCGTGCTCGCCGTCTCCGCATCGAGGCGCGCCGACCCCCGGGATGCGGCACCAGGGGTCGGCGCTTCCCCCGGTGTACGGCCGGGGGCGTGGGACGGGCGCACGACAGCCGTGCGCCCCGTTCAGGTCGTGCTGGTCAGCCGCGGATCATGGCGGCGACCTTGGCCATGGCCCGTTCACAGCCACGGCGGAACTCGGCGGCGTGCGGGCGGATCGAGGTCGCGAAGTAGTCCCGGCCGCGTTGCCAGTGCTGGTGTTCCTGGTTGCCGAACAGCGGGTGGATCCACGCCCGCCCGCCGGTGTTGTTCATCAGCCGGGCCAGGGTCCGCCCGTAGCGCCGGTCGACCTTGACCCCGGACACGAAGATCCGGACCCCGGACGCGAGGGCCTTCGCCGACACCGCCGCGGCGATCCGAGCCCGTAGCCCGGTCGAGCCGCCACCACCGGCGGAGGAGTCGACCTCGACCGCGAGGACCGACGCCCGGACATCAGCGATCGCGAACCGGGACTCCAGCTCGATCTCGCGTTTGAGCTCGCGGCGCAGCTCCCGGCCGTTCGACGCGGCCTTGAGGCGGCGATGCAGGTCCTTCCACGCGCTGGTGCCGGCCATCCGCACCCGGATCGACGACACCCGGGACTGCTAGTTCTGCGCAGGAGCGTCCGCGTTGGCGGACGCGTCGGCCTTGCGCAAGGTCAGGGGCGCTGCGACCCGGGCGAACTCCGCCCAGTCCAGGTTGCTCGTGCCGTGCTCAGCGATCTGGGCCCGGTTGGACGCGAGGAACCCGATCAGCAGCAGGTCCGTTCCGGTGGAGCGCTCGGTGTTGGCGACGCGTTCGAACCAGTCGCGCAGCCGGCACTTGCCGTGGGTCTCGACCAGCAGGACCTCCTCACCGGTGAACTTGGTGATGTCGGGGTCCAGCTCGAGGTACTGCTCCTTGCCGGCGATCTGCATGGTGAAGCGGAAGATGCCCGCGTCGGTGGCGGCGGTCATGGGCTGGTGCTCCTCGGTACGTCGTGATCGTGGTGGTGCTCCGCGTCGGTGGCCTCACCGGGCGGGGGCGCCGGCTGGACGCGCAGCGTGGTGCCGGCCGGGTAGTTCTTCTTGTCCCGCTCCCAGCGCTGCATGCCGCGCTCGCGGATCTCGCAGACCCGGCAGTGCACCGGCGCCATCACCACGGCGTCGGGGTGACCACCGCGGCGGGGGTCGGTCAGGTCGGGGTGGGTGCCGCAGTCGGGGCAGCACTCGCCCTTGCGGAGCTGATACATGACCGCCTTGTGGCGGTCGGAGGTCGGCCAGCGCAGGAACTCGCTGTGCCGGATCCGGTACAGCTCGCACACCGACATCTCCAGGCTCAGGGCGGAGTCCGCCCCGAGCCTTTTCCCACATGCTCCGACACCACCGGCGCGGACAGGTTCAGCGACAACGCCGTGTTGATCAGCGTGTTCTTCTCGCCGAGGGTGAGCCCGGCGCCGCTGGCGAACAGCTGGGCCCACTGGGCGGCGGTGAGGGTCTCCCCACCGCCGGCGGTGACGGTCTCGGCGAGCATCGCCGGGTAGAACGCGCCCGGGTCGAAGTCCTCACCGTGGGCGGCGCCGGGCTGGGCGGGATGCTCGGCGACCAGCAGCTCCCACTCGTGCGGCGGCAGCGCCCGCACGGTCCACTCCTGCACGGCCAGGTCGTCGACGGCGGCCTGCGCGGCGTCCCGTTCGGCGGCCTGGTCCTCGGTCGGGCCGCCGCGGCGCAGGGAGTCCTGCACCGCGGCGGCGGCGTCGACGAGCCGGGCGTTCGCGGCGTCGGCGGCGGCCCGGTCGGCGGGGAACCGCACGGTCTCGGTCGGGAGCGCCCGGGCCTGCAGCCGCTCCCAGAGACCGTCGCTCACGCCGCGGCGGGGACGGTCAGCCCGATGACGGAGTCCTCGATCGAGTACTGGAACCGCAGCCGGTCGACGTCGGAGCCCTGGATCTCCATGAGCCGCGTCGCGACCGCGACGCGGACCTTGAAGATGTCCAGCGGCTTACCGGTGCCGAACCCCTTGGGGTAGCGGGTGATGTAGCCGTAGTCGTCCTGCGGCATCAGCGTCAGCGCGGCCTCGTCGGCCAGCGACGCGTACAGCTCCAGGGAGCTGTCGGAGTAGGAGATGGGGCCCGCGACCTGCTTGTCCTTGCGGTCGTTGAGCGGGGTCGCGGTCAGGGTCTCGGACTCCTGGTCCCACCCGTCGGACCCGCCGACGGCGGGGGACAGGTCGGTCGCGGCGTTGAGCTGCGCCGCGGTCGGCGTGTACATGTTCGTCAGGACGTCGCACCAGCAGAACTTCGCGATGCCGCGCGAGGTGAAGTACGCCGGCGCGGCGAGCGCGAGCGCGGGCTGGTTGGCGGGGGTCGGCTGGCTCATCGGCCCGTCTCCTTCTTCTGGTCCTTACCGCCGGCCGGGGCCTGCTGCTGGGCCGCCGACGGCGTCTGGTCGGCGCCGGTCTGGTCGCCCGCGGTCTGGTCCTGCGCCGGGTCCAGCTGCGGCGGCGCCCCCGCCGCCTGCTCGGCCGGTGCCGGGTCCTGCTGCTGCTCGGCCGGGAGGTCGGGGTGGCGGACGATGCCGGTGGGCACGTCGACGTCCGGGGCGTCGACCTCCTCCCACCGGTTGTCGGCACCGCTGAGCAGCTCGAACTTCTTGCGCAGCATCCGCTTGGGCTGGTCGGCGACCGGGTGCTTCGCCCAGATCTCCTCGTTCGGGTCCTTGTCGGCCACGGGGGCCTCCTTCTATCCGGTGATGGCGGAGCCGTGGGCGGCGACCGCGAGGGGGAACAGGACCTGCGCACCGGTGAGCTTGGAGTCGCGGATCCACTGGGTCTGGTAGCGGCTGATGCCGGACCAGGTGATGCGGTGGGCGCCCGCCGCCGTCGGGACGACCTGCACGAGGCCGCTGGTCGGAGCGGGGTTCTGGACGGCGAGGACCTGCTGGGCGAGCCGGGTCATGAGCTCGAAGCAGCGGGCCAGCCGTGCGGGCCCGTCGTCCTCGTCACCGGTCAGCGAGGACACCAGGCAGCTGACCTCGATCTGGTCGCGCTGGGCCTGGATGCCCTGGTAGTCCACGGTGCCGGTGATCATCGGGATGTCGGGTTCGCTGTAGGCGATCGCGACGGTGTCGAGGGCCTCGACCGGGCCCGGGCGGGGCCCGAACCCGACGTTGACCGGCTCCCCGGCGAACAGGTCCACCGCGACGGCGTGCAGCCGTACGGCGGCCTCGACGGCGGCGTGCCCGGTCACCACCGGGCCACCTGGTCGACGGGGTCCGGCCATGCCCGGGGCGGCGGGAACAGGCCCTGGGGGCTGCCACCGGTGTCCGCGGCCGGGGGGCCCAGCAGCTCGGTGAGCTTGACCCGGATCGACTTCTGCGAGGTGGGCCCGTCGTCGCTGTCCGGGCCGGATGCCCCCGGGTAGCCGGTGCGGCCGGTGTCGGGGCGCTGGGTCTCCCAGTACTCGGCGAGGACGACCTTGCAGGCGAGCTGCTCGATCACCTTGCCCACGACCGGGAAGCGGCCCAGGTGACGTTCGACCCGATCGACGGCGGCGCCGATCATGTCGATCAGCTCGTCCTCCTCGCCGGGCTGCCGGTTGACGGTGCGGTTCAGGTGCTGCTTGGCCTTCTCCAGGGGCAGCACGTCGAGCGGCCCCGGCACGCGCTACTCCGCGGGCGGGGTGGCCGGGAACCGCTCGATGATGACCTTACGGTCGAGCTTGGCCGCCTCCTCCGGGGTCACGCCGCGCTTGACGGCGTACTCCCGCCAGACCGCGACGCTGTCGGTGTTCGCGGGACGGTCGACGGCCGGATCCGCCGGGTCGGTCGTGACGACCGGCTCGGTCGAGGGCGTGCCGTCGCCGGGCAGGGCCGGGTAGTGCACAGGGCCCGGTACCGCGATCGACTCCTTGGACAGCACGCCGAGGCCGTTCAGGCGCCTGGCCTCGGCGGAGTCGAGCTCGATCTCGTCGCCGCGGAAGGCCATCCGGCGCTCGCGGACTCCGGCGCTGTCGGTGACGTAGTAGTCCACCAGGGAGCCGGAGACGATGTGCTTACCCACCGAGGCCCACCACCTTCTTGATCGAGTACGGGTTGGTGACGTACATGACCGGCCGCACCGAGGACTGCACCCAGTTGCGCTGGGTCTTCTCCTCGCGCCAGGTCTCGGTGCTCAGCGGCTTCTCGATCCGGATCCCGCCGACCTGCCCGCGGGCGACCGCGTAGGCGGTGCCCTGGGGGACGCGGTTGGACGGGAACATCGACACGCCGTTGGCGGCCAGGACCTCGGCCGCGTCGGAGCCGTAGGTGATGTAGAAGTTGGCCTTCTCCACCGGGTTGACCAGCCAGAGGTTGTACTCGACGCCGAGCTCCTCGCGGTCGGCGGCCAGCTGGGCCTTCGCGAAGTCCGCGCCGGGCCAGGCGGTGGCGTTGGACTGGGAGGCTCCTGCGGTGATGACCGAGGCCCAGTTGCCGCCGGTGATGACCCCGGCGCCGCCGAGCTCGGCGATCGCTGCCTCGAGGGTCTCGATCGCGCGGGTGTTGAGCTTGCGGACGATGGTGTTCGCCAGCTGGGTGACCTGGTTGTTGAAGGCGGCGACGTCGTTGCGGTCACGGGCCTCGTCGGTGATGAAGAACTTGCCACCCCACTTCTCCACCTCGGCCACGCGCGGCGCCTGGCGCTCGGAGGTGACGACGGGGAACTCGTCGCCGGGGTTGACGCGCTCGACGTCGCGGGCGAGGTAGAGCTCGTTGAGCAGGGCCTGGTCGTAGACCACGGCGCCGCCGGAGACGCCGCCGTCGTTGGCGAAGATCTCCGAGACGATGAACCGCTGCAGGGTCAGGTCGGCGATGCGTCGGGTGACCCGGGTGGGCTGCTGCAGCGCGGTGTCGACGGTGAGGGTGTTGCCCTGGTAGGAGGGCGGCCCGAGCGGGTAGGACACCGGGGCGGGGCTGGGGGGCATGGTGGCTCCTCGCTCAGTAGAGGTTCACGCGGGCGTCGGACCCGCTGGCGGCGGCGGTCTCGACGTAGCCGATGGCCACACCGGACGCCTTCGTGATGACCTGGCCGTTGGCCCCGACCTCGACCTCGGCGAACGCCGCGATGGCGCCGCCGGCGGCGATCGGGACGACCTTCGGGCCGCGGGCGATGCCCACGCGCTTGCCGGAGGCCGCGTCGTACTTGGCGACGCCGCAGATCCGGCCACCGGCGGTCGCGTGCGCGACGGTCAGGGTGCCGTCGGCCTGGATGTTCCCGGTGATGGCCAGGCACCGCTTGCCGGTGACAGCCGCCGAGGTGGTGCCCGTGACGTCGGCGCCGGGCTCCTTGAACGGGTGCAGCTCGTTGGCCATCGGTCAGCCCTCCCGGCTCGCCGCGGCGCTGGTCACGCCGGGGAACCAGTAGTCGTCGGTCTGTGCGGGGTCGTCGTTGTTGGCCTCCTGGGCGTGGCCGCGGGGCTGGTCGACCGGGACCAGCCCGGCCTGCAGCCCGGCGAGGACCTCGCCCATGCCGGCGTCGGCGGCGATGGCGCCGATCCAGTGCTCGCGTCGGGCCGGGGGGATCCGGCCGTCGGCCACGGCGGCGTCGACGACGCGCTCGCGGTCCTCGCGGGCCTGACGGTTCGCGGCCTCGCGGCCGGCGGTGGCGTCGGCACGCATCTGGTCGAACACGTCCTGGGAGACCTGCACGACGCCGGGCGGGGGCCCCGCGGGCGGCGTCGGGGCCGGTGTGGGGGCGGGGTCGGCCTGCTCGTCGAGCGCCTCGTTCAGGGCGGCGACGATGGTGGCCTCGTCGGCGTCGGCGGCGATTCCCAGCCGCTCACGCATGGTGCTGAGCTGCTCGTCGCTGAATGCCACGGCGCGGCTCCTCTCCTGGGTGGGGTGTCCCGCGCGGGCGGCGGGGTTCTGACGGCCCGGCATCACCGGGTCCGGTGCCTGCTGGCGACCGGCGTAGGCGGAGAACCGGATCCCGAGTCGGTTGGACACCGGTTCGGGGGCGGCCGAGTCGGGGTCGAGCCGGTCGGCGAGACCGGCGTCGACGGCTTCCTGGCCCGAGTACCAGGTCTCGGCGGCGAGAACGGCCCGCCACGCTTCGAGGTCGCCGCCGGCCTTGTTCTGGTAGACCGCGATGAGGCTGTCGGCGATCTTGTCGAGGCGGTCCGCGGTGTCGCGGTGCAGGTTCGACGGGCCGATGGTGATCGCGCGCGGGTTGTGCAGCATCAGCTCTGACCCCAGCCCCATGACGACCTCGTCGGCGCCGCCGACGACGATGAAGCTGGCCGCGGAGGCGGCCAGGCCGTCGATGTGGGCGACGACCCGGGCGGGGTGAGCGCGCAGGGTGTTCATGATCGCCAGGCCGTCGAAGACGTCGCCGCCGGGCGAGTTGACCCGCAGCTCGATCTCGGTGACGTCGAGCTGGTCGAGCTCGTCGGCGAACATCTGGGGATCGGCGCCGAACCAGCCGCCGATCGCGTCGTAGATCCGCACGACCGCGCGGCGGTCACCGCTGTCGTTGGTGGGGCGGTCGAGCTGGTACCAGCCCCTGCTCGGTCTGGTCACGAGTGCACCTTCCGGTTGCGTCTGCGCTGGTTGCGGCGCTGTTGACTCCAGGTGGCCCAGCGGCAGTTCCCGGGCTCGTAGTCGTCGTCGTTGTCGATGCGGTCGAGGGTCAGACCGTCGGGACGTTCACCCATGTCGGCCAGGAACAGCGCGTAGTCGCGCCAGCGCTCGCAGACGGTGATCCCGCGTCCGCCGTAGTGCTCCCACGCCGGGTTCCGGGGGTTGGTGGTGCGCTGGATCATGTTCATCCACACCACGTAGGTGCGGGTGCGCGTTCCGGCGCGGCCGCTGCCGTGTCCATGCCGGGTGTTGTCAGGCACTCCGTGCGCGGCGACCCGGCGCCGGGCAGCGGCGCTGGCCGAGCATCCGCAGGTCCTCGTGGCGCCGGAGGTGAGGTGGCTGCCCTTCACGGCCTTCTCGACGCCGCACTCGCAGCGGCACGTCCAGTAGGTGTTCCCGCCGCGGCTGGCGGCCCTGCGCAACACGGTGAGCTTGCCGAACGACTGTCCGGCCAGGTCGATCAGTCGCATGGCCGCTCCGGCTCGGGCTCGGGGTCCTCCAGCTCGGCGATGACGTCGCGCAGCAGGGACGCCACGGCGCGGCGCTGGGGCCGCTGGCCCGGCTCCGGTGCCGGTGCCGGGCCCGCGGGCTTGCTGTAGTTGCCCTTGGGGGGCAGGCCGTGGCGCTGGCGGACGGCTTCCTCGAGCTCGCGGTCGGGCAGGATCGCGCCGCAGTCGATGAGCGCCTTGATCGCCTCGGCCGTGGCCGGGTTCCGCGACCCGATCTCGTCGCAGATCAGCAGGGGCGCTCGCTCGTCGATCGACCAGTTCCAGTCGACCAGGTCCTCGATGACGTGCTGGTTGACCACTGCCTTGACGTCATCGGCAACCGTCTGCAGCGACATCGTGAAGAACTCTGCGAACGTACTGCCGAGGGCCCAGCTGCCGGTCTGGGTGCCGAGGTTGAGGAAGTGCAGCAGCGCACCGCGGGCGATCTGCTCGTCGTAGTAGCGGATGACCTTGTCCGCATCGGGCAGATCGCCCTCGACGCCGCGCAGCTTGAGGTCGGCGCCGTTGGGTACGGCGGCACCTGCTGCCTCACCGGAGCGCCAGTTGGTGGCCATCTCCAGGCCCTTCTTCAGGTCCTCGCGCGGGGCGCCGGTGTAGAGCGGCATGCCCATGCCGTTGCGGTCGACCGACATGGCCTGTACCCGCAGCATCCGGTCCTTGAGCAGCCAGAACTTGTAGGCGGGCCGGAGCATGGACTGGCCCTGCCAGTTGCCGCCCTCGCGGTCGTTGCTGTACATGACCAGCCGCTCGACCGGGATCCGCACTGCGCGGGCAGGAGAGGCGTAGCGCAGCAGGTCGGTCGGAGACACCGACGCCGGCGGGTCCTGGACCAGCGATCGCAGACCGCCGTCGCGAGCGACGTCGAACTCGGAGATGGTGGCGGGCATCCGCGGGGCGAGCTTGCGCAGCCGCACCCGGCCGCGCTCGTCGATCCGGCAGACCTGCTCGAAGGGCATGTGCCCGAACACCAGCTGCAGCAGCGCCATCCGCAGGTGCTCGGTCCAGGAGAACCGATCCCGCGACCGGGGCAGCGGCGCCGGGTCAGCACCGTCAATCGGCAGCCCGAGGTCCTCGGCGACCTGGGCCACGACCTCGTCGCGGGCACCGTTCGGGGCGATCCGCCAGCTGGTGCGACGCACGGGCATGGTCACCGCGCGCATCACCGACTGCACCTGAGTGTCGGTGCGTCGCATCTGGTCGTAGATGCGGACGTTGTTGGGCCACTGGAGCTCGGGGGTCTTCTCCTCGATGCCACCCCACCAGGCGGCCGAGTTGACCTGTCCCGAGCCGAGCTCGGCCGTGGGTACTGCGTTCATGCGTTCACCTCCGATCAGAACCCGACATCCGAAAGATCACCGACGCCGCTCATCCCAGTTGCGCTACCTGCGGGAACGGGCAGCGGCTGCGACACGGGGCCACCCCCGTCCTCCAGCGCCCAGACCGCGAGAGCGGCGGCCTCCATCGGGCTGATGTCGGTGCCGGTGCGTCGCATGAGGCGCCAGACGTCGCCGCGCTGCTGGGGCAGTGCGGCCTTGACCGCGATGTCGAGGGATTCCTGGTTGCAGTGGCGCACCACGGGCTGCTTGGCGACGAGCTCGACGAACCGCTGGGCGGCCTGACCGTTCTCGACCTCGTTCGGGGTGACGACCTCGATGCCGGCCTGGTCGAGCTGGCGCACTAGGTACCCGGCGGGGCCCTGCTTGGCGATCGCGACGATCGACAGCGGGTGCCGCTCGGTGAGCTCAACGATGCGGTCCTCGACCCAGGCGGCGCCGTCGCGGTAGCCGACCTCCTGGATCTGGATCTCGCCGGTGCGCAGGCTGCGGGAGGCCACGACGATCGCGGCCCGGTCCTGCTCGGGGGGCATCGCGACTGCGAAGGCGACCTCGGCGCTGTCGTCCCAGTCGTCGGGGTGGCCGTGGCCGCGGTCGGCCCAGTCCTGCTCGGAGATGACCTGCCAGCGGGCCTGCACGCTGATCTGCTCGGGCCACATGCACAGCAGCTCGCGGGCGGCGTCGGTGTCGTCGACGAACTGGTTGATCAGGTCGCGGATCGCTTCGTCGGTGACGCGGCCGTAGCCGCGGGCAGGCATCACCGACGCCCAGTTCGCCGGGTCGCGTACGAAGTCGCGGCGCTCGGCGCGGGGGAGTTTCCCCAGCTCGTCCAGGGTCATGGCCAGGCCCCAGTCGCGGTAGCCGAGGCGGGGGTCGCGCTCGACGATCGCGCGTTCCCGTAGCCGGTACATGACCTCGCCCTCGGCGCCGTTGAGCGGCGGCGTGGACAGGTACACGGTCTGGGAGAACGGCTTGGCCAGCCCGGTCGGGGCCAGCGCGGACTGCTGGGCGCGGGTGTAGGCGAACGCCTCGTCGATGACGTTCAGGTCGCCGGCGAACCCGCGGCCGCTGCTCTTGGAGCGGGCCACGAACCGCAGTCGCTTGCGCCACTCCCGGGAGCGGTCCTCGGTCCAGGTCCGGAAGCCCTCCTTGCCGTTGGTCGTGGAGACCTTGACGTAGAGGTCCTGCTTGAGGGGGGCGCCGGGGATGTCGAGCGGCGGGATGACGATCAGGTCGGTCTTGACCTCGTCGCCGAGCATGAGCAGGGCCTCTTTGACCAGCTCGAACGCCTCGGTCGAGGTCTTGTACTCGTGCGCGGACCACAGCAGCAGCCGCTCGGGGAACAGCAGCAGCCCGGCCAGGGCGCGCGGCACGCCGATGCCGCCGGACTTGCCGTTCTGGCGGGGCACCCACTCGGCGTAGTTGCGGGCGCACCAGTTGCCGTCCGGGCGGAAGGCGCCCATCAGGTCGTGGGCGTCGGCCTGCCACGGGTCCGGCGGCAGCCCGGCCATCTCGGCGAGGTCGCTGATCTGCGGGCCGAAGGTCCGCAGATCGGGGTCGTAGTCGGCGGGTAGGTGCTCAACCCGCGGTCGAAGCGGTCCGGCTAGCGGCGAAGGCGGCGATGTCATGGACCACCCCCTGGCGTTGGCTCCTGCGGCGGCGCGGTGGCCGTTCGTCGTCGGTCTCGTCGAGCTCGGGGTCTGCCGGCGGCGAGGTCGCCGGCTCCGGGACGGTCGTGGCGGCGGGGCCGCCGGTGACGGCCTTCGGCGCGGCGTTGCGCAGCTCGGTGACGACGCCCTTGAGCGTGGTGACGGTCTGGCGGGCCTCGGCCAGGGCGGAGTCGACGGTGACCCGGGCGACGTCGTCGTGCTCGGAGACCCGCAGCCGGAACCAGTCGCGGTCGTTGAGCACGGCGTCGATGCGGTCGAGGCGGTCGACCAGGCGGCATGCCTCGTCGAGCAGGATGCGGTGGGCCGGGCCGAGCCCGGCGTGCATGTCGTCCCACAGCGCTCGGGCGCGTGGGCCGCGGGCGCCGGGCGCGACGGGGTCGGGCAGGTCTGCCGCTTCGGCTTGCTCGACCGCCTCGACGGCCTCGCAGCGGCGCTTGGGGTCGCACAGCGAGTGGTCGCCGCGCTTGTGGGCCCGGTAGCGCCGTGTCTTCTCGGCGGAGGTCTCGGCCATGGTCACGTGCCTCGTAGTTGCAGGTCAGAGGCCATGTGACCTCACGTGTGACCGGTCACCGGCCCGGTTCGGGGTGTCCCGGGGGGAGAAAAAAGTTTCATAGCGGGGTCGACGCCGGCTTCTCTGTATTTTCCCAGGTCAGGAGCATGATCGCCGATCTTGCGTCGCGTTTCCGCAGGTCAGAGCCTTGCTCGATGATCACGTTGTGCGCGTCCGCAATGTCCGATTCGCGGACGCGTTGTGATCCTCGGTGTGGATCACCACTGCCTGAGGCGGGGCCGTGCATGCCGACCCGACGCGCCGCGCAGCTGGTTGCCCAGCACCGCGCCGGCGCTTCGGTTGCAGCGGCGACAGGCCAGCGCGTCGGGCAGCGCGCCGCCGAGCACGCGCGCCTGGCCGTGATGGTCGGCGTCGATGCCGCGCATGTCGTGACGGTCAACGTCGAGCTGCCACGCGTACAGCGTGCGACCGCATCGGCAGCAGGTTCCCTCGCCATCCCGGCGCAGCTCGTCCTTGAGCGCTCGCGCTGCCGCCTGGTGCTCGGCGCCGTACCCGCGAGCGGTGGAGCTGCCCGGGCGGGGCATCAGTACGCGGCCAGCCACTCGTCGCCGGGCCAGGCCCAGCCGTGAGCCCAGGTGCGCACCATGCGCGCGGCGGGGTCGACGGCACGGGGCACCAGCCAGCCGTCCTCGCGGGCCTGCTCGCGCTGGCTCTCGACGTGGCCGTGGCAGCGGCGGGTGTCGCCGCCCATGCCGCACAGGGTCACCAGGTTGATCGTGCTGTGCTCGCCGCCCTGGGAGCGGGGCTTGCGGTGGTGCAGCGAGTACGGGATCCCGATGATCGAGACGCCGCAGCGGGCGCAGGCCTTGCCGTCGCGGGCCAGGACCTGGCGGCGGATGGACGGCGGGATGTCGGTGGGCCGGCCCCGGCGGGAGCGGGTCGCGACGCGGGGCAGCTCGGTGCGCTTCAGCTCTGCGTTGCCCCGGGGCATCGGGGTCTTGCGGCTGAGGGGGGTGCGGCGCTCCAGGCTGGACACGGCGACCACCTCGTCCTCACGGTGGCGCGGTCACAGCAGGGTCCGGAAACGGGCCAGGCCCAGCCGATCTGTAGTCGGCTGGGCCTGGGCACACGTGTACTGAGTGGCGTCACTGTAGCGCTGTGACCTGGGGTGGGCGCAAGAGGGCGCTCACCCGTCGGATGGTGTGGTCGGGGTGGGCTTGCACGCGTTCGGGCACGACCAGCCTCTGACGTCGCGCAGCTCGACGACCACCTCGGCCTTGCACATCGGGCACGCCGGCGGGCGGTCGTCGCCTTCGGCGCGTTCGACCAGGTACAGCGTGGCCGGGTCCACTCGGTAGCCGAGCGCAGTGTGGTCGCGGGCAGGGCGCTTCGCCGCTCGCGCCTCGGCCAGGACGCGGTTGAGCTGCTGCAGCTGGGACTCGCCGACCCAGCGTGCCGGGCAGCGCAGGCAGCGGGCCCGCTGCGGCGTCGCCGACGTGTCCAGGGTCAGGGTGGGGCGGCGGACGGTGTCGCCGTCATGGGCGACGTAGGCGGTCGTGTTGCCGCAGTCCGGGCACGCGCCCGGGATGGTCCAGTGGTTCTCCGGGTCGAGGACCGCGCGGGCCCGGTCCGGCCAGCCGGCGGCCACCTCGACCGCGCGCGGGAGCTGCGTCTCGTCGGCGCACACCGCCGCGCACCACGCGCCCACGTGCTCGATCAGCGTCACCCCGGGGCCCGGCCGGTAGCGGGTGACGGTGGCGACCTCGGTGACCAGGTCCAGGGCGGCCAGGGCCAGCGGGGACCGGGACGCACCCGATCCGCCCGCGGAGTGCGCCGAGTCCGAGCCGTTCGGGATCTCGTCCTGCAGCTGGTGCAGCAGCGCGGGGACCGCGACCGACGGAACGGTGCGGGCGTGACGGCGACGCTCGATCAGGCCGATGGTGTCCAACGCGGCGTGCGCGATGGAGGTGTCCCGCAGCCGGTAGGCCTCCGACAGCCGGTTCCAGCTGGCCTGCTCCAGGTCGCGGTCGTCGGCGAGCTGCTGCCACGCGTCCGAGCCGGGGGCGGGCTCGTCCCGGTTCAGGTGCTGCAGGGTCGGCTTCGTCAGCTGGTCGATCGCGACCTGCAGCTCCAGCGCCGCCGTGGCGGGGTCCACCGTCTGCTCGGTGTCGGTGTGGGGGGCGGACATGCGGGGAGCCTCCAGCGGGCCGGGGAGCGGGCGGGGGAGCAGAGCGGACGTCACTTCGTGGGCCTCCGGTAGCGGTGGATCTCGTCGACGAGGGGCTGGCCGAGGGGCTCGCCAACGCGGTGATGGCTCAGGTCCTCGCCGACGATGGCCCCCGCGATGTCCAGGGCCCCGCTGACGTGCTGGCCGAGGGACCAGCCGGCGAACTCGATCCGGTCCGCCGCCCGATGCAGCAGCGTGGCCACCGGGCGGCGCAGCACGGCGGGCAGGACCAGCCGGACCGGCATCAGCAGCGCACCGGATCCGTCCCGGGCCGGCGGGGTCACCTCGACGTCGTACGCCTCCGTCGGGGCGTCGTAGCCCGGATCGAGCCGGGACGCCGCCTCACGCAGCTTGTGGACGCGGTTGCGGTCCTCCAGGTTCACCGTGCTGCCTCCTCACGTAGCCGGGTCTCCTCGGCCGTCTCAGGGCGGAACTCGACGCCAGGGCCGGCCGCCGGGTCCCGGTCGTTGCGGGTGAACATCACGCCGCGGCCGGACGCGTCCTCGGCGGCGTCGACGAGCCGGGCGCGGCCGGTCGTGCGCCACCACCCCACCCGGCAGGCCTGCGCGAGCGGGCGGTCGTCGGCGACGTCCTGCCACCGGCGCTCCGCCATCGCCCGCGCCAGCTCGATGTCGTGGGTGCGGCGGACCAGGACCGTCGTCCAGCCCGTGCGCGGGTGGTAGAGCACGTCGGCCCGCGGCGGCTTCGACTGCACCGCCACCGAGCCGTCAGCGCGGGTCACCCGCTGACGGCGATAGCGGGTCCGCGTCGCGGTCACAGCGGCAACACCGCCTCGATGTCCGCGACCAGCACCACGTCACCGCGGTCGTCTCGCATGCGCCGATCCCGGCACACCCGCCGGATCGAGGCTTCCATCGCGCGGAGCTCGCGCAGCTCGTCGGTCGCCTTCCGGACGCGAGGGACTGGCTCCCACGTGGGAGCCAGGGCGCCGCAGTCGGCATAGGCGCGTACCAGCGCCACCTGCCCGCGGGACAGCGGCGCCCACCCGCCGATGAGCCACACCGCGACCGGGACGTTGCGTTCGAACCGCACCGTCCGCCCCCGCAGCTCCCTCAGCTCCCGCCGCCGCTTGTCAGCCCCGGGGCCAGGCTCGGGCTCGGGGCCGGACCCGATGAGCAGGTACAGGCCGTCGGGGACGTCGTTCACGCGGCCACCTCGCGGCCATCGACGGTCGCGACCGTGATCGCGACGCAGGCACCCAGGGCGATGTGGAACTCCGGGCTGCCGTTGATCGTGACCACGGCCTCGTCCATCTGCACCGAGTCGCTGCGCTGCACCAGCTCCCACTGCTCCACGATCTCCGCCGCCCGGACCCGGGACACCGTCGCCGACAGCTCGACCTGACCGAGCATGTGGAACGTCAGCCGGCGCATCACGACCGCCGACCCGGCGACCGGCGCGGCGCCTGCCGCGAGATCGGCGCGATCGGGCCCGCGCACCGGCACACCCGCGCCTCACGCGAGCTACCGCACCGCCTGCACAGCAGGTCGTCGATCATCGCCTCCACCGACGGGTACCGCTCCCACACCGAGCGGCGAGCCGGGCGCTCCGGGGCTTCCTGCTGCATCATCATCGTGCTCGCCTCTCGTCCAGATTGATCAAGTTGTCCCGCAGCTCCAGCAGCGCCTGCTCCGCCGCCCGGGTGTCAGCCACCACGGGGACGCCAGGCAGACCAGCCACCAGCCGCGCCCGCTCCCTCTCCCACGCCGCCCGGTGCGCCACGAACAGGGCCGCGTCGCGCGCGTACGCCGCCCGCACCGCCGCGAGCTCCGCCCGGACCTCGGCCAGCTCATCCCGCAGTCGGCCCAGCTCCTCCGCCGACGCCACCGCGCGCTCCACCCGGCGGCGCAGCGACCGGAGCCGGCCCATGCCGGTCACCCGGGCTCACCGCCCCGGGCGGCCTGGATCGCGGCGTAGAGCACGGCCGCTGGCCAGCCCGTCATCGGCACGATGACCGGAACTGCGCGGAGTACGGCGTGGTACACCAGCACCCGGTGGACCTGGAACATGACGACGCCGTCGTGGTCACCACCGCGCCAGATCGGCGTGACGGCGTCGGAGGGCTGCGCCGCCCACCTCGTCAGCCCGGCGGCCTCGCACACCCGGGCGACGTCCTCCACCGACGACAGCACCGCAGGCAGCGACGACGGGAGCCCGGCCGCGAGGTGGCCCCACACCCACGCCGACGCCTCATCGGCCCAGAGCGGACCAGCGATCACGCCGCACGTGTCGCAGAACGCGTCGGTCAGAGACGGGGCCGAGCGTGACGTCGTCCGCCGAGTGCCGACGGCGTGCTGCGCGGTCGCCTCCGGGACGCGCAGGGGCGGTCGGTCAGCCACGGTCGCCCCCGTCCTGGCCGGCGCGCGGGTTGAGCAGCGCCGACAGCATCACCTGCGCGCCAGCCCGCAGCCGCTGGGTCATCGCCTCGCACAGAGCGGCGTTGCGCCGGTCCGATTCCTCCTGGTCGACCAGGCGGCGGGCCTCCGATGTCGGTTCCGGCCACGGGCCACCAGCGCGGCGGGCACGCTCCACGTCGGCCTGGAATGCGGTCAGCGCGTCGTTCCGGCGGTCGGCGGCAGCCCACGCGCCGGCGAGCTCGGCCGACGCCGCCCGTGCTCGACGGCGCCACAGCACGACGGCCGGGACCGCAGCGACCAGCAGCGCCACGGCGGCGCCGATCAGTGCCCACACGAGGTGCTCGGCCATCACGAGCCCCCGTCCTGGCCGGGCGCCGGGACGACACCGGACGGGCCCTCGTTCCAGCGGCGGATCTCGGCGCGTGCGTCCTTGACCCACCTGCGCATGGACAGCTCGCACCCAGACGTGAGGCACACCCCGTTCGCCATCCCGGCGTGCGACGCGTTGTTCCCACAGCCGCACGGGCACCGGCGCCGGTTCCGGAACCGGCCAGGCAGCAGGACCGCGGCCCGGTTGGGGTGGTCGACGCTGCCGTGGACGCCGTACTCGCCCGGGCTGGTCAGCCGTGCCTTCGTCTCAGCGGCGCTCACCGGTGTCCCGAGCTCAGGCATCGCGGGCCCCGCCCTCGGTCGGCTGGTCGGACGCCGGGACGTCGGTGAGGAACCGCTTCGCCATCGCGGCGACCTGCACGGCCTCGACCGCGGCGCGCTCCGCGACCAGCGCGATCAGCTCAGCCTCGGCGCGGGCGGCGCCGGGGTCGTTTTTCCGGACGGACTGGAACATGCCCCGGGTCAGGCCGTTGATCTGCTCGAACTCCTCGCCGAGCTCGTCGACCTCCTCCAGGATCACGGCCCAGCCCTCGTGGGCGCTGTTCATCGGCGCGAACTTCTCGCAGGCGGTCGCCAGCTCGGCGACGACGGTGGCGGTGATCGAGTCGCGGAGGCTCATCGGTCGGCCCCGCCCTCGGTCGGCTCCCCGGGGACAGCGGACGACACCGCGGCGTGCGCCTGGATCGCGGGGACAACCTGGTTGCGGAACCACGCGTCGGCGCCGGTCGCGCGGTGCGCGTTCCCGAACTCGGCCAGGCCGTCGTAGCGGTCGAACCACTCGCCGGTGTACTCGTTCTGCCACTTCCACGGCAGACCGCGGGCGTCGAGCCACTGCCCGAGCGCGGTCACGAGGCGGGCGTGCAGGTCCGAGCAGGTCTCACCGCCCTCACCGCGCCAGCCGTAGGCGGTGTCGAAGTCGACGATCATCGCCGCCCAGCCGTTCTGGGTGGGACTCTCGGCGACGTACCGGGTGTGGTCGTCGATCTGCTCCTGCGTGGTGTCGAACTCGCCGCCCAGCTCGGTGGAGCAGAAGCGGTCGCAGCGGTGCGTCAGTGGGCCGTCGGGGCCGTAGGTGATGTCGAGCAGCGCGGGCAGGCCGATCCCGATCGGGTTCCCGATCCGCTTCGTTCGCTCGTCCAGGTAGCCGGCGCCCTCACGGACCGGCGTGCCGTCCGGTGTGCCGAGCAGCCCGCGGCAGAACTCGAAGACCTCGCGGACGTTGTGCGGCTTCCCGATGGCGACGTTCGTGCTCAGCGTCATGGTGTGCCCTCCTGGGCGGTGTCGGTGGGGCAGCGCGGGTTGATCGGGTCCCCGTCGCCGTCGTAGCCGTCGTGGTCGTGCTCATGGATCAGCGCGCGACAGCCGTCGGTGTCGTTGGGGCAGCCGAACGACGACCGGGCCAGCAGGTCACGGATCGAGTCACTCACCGGCGCGCTCCTCGGTGTCGGTGGTGGGGGCGGACACGGCGGCGAACGCGCGTCGCGCTTCGAGGAGCACGTCGTAGTCGCTGTCGCCGTAGCAATTCGGCGCCGGAGAGCGACCGCTCCTGACCAGGTCTGCGAGGTGAACGTCGACCATCTGGACCCGGTCCAGGCCGAGGTCCCAGCGGGCAGGTTCGATGACGTAGTCGCTCACCGGGCCCTGAACGGTCAAAACGTGGCCGTCCTCGTACCACCACTGCGGCCGGTTCAGGGCGGTCACGATGCGATGGGCGCGGTCACGTCCGTCAGGCATCGCCGGTCTCCCCGTCCCGGACCGGGCGGGCAGCGGCGCGACCACGCTGGGCCAGCTCCTTGAACACCTCGGTGTAGAGCTTCAACGCGACGCCGAGCAGGCCCAGGTTCACCAGGGTGACCAGCAGCGCGACGATCACGACGGCCATCACGACCCCGCCCCGTCCTGGCTGTTCCGGACGGGCTGACCGGCGAGGTGGTGCCAGCGCTGCAGGTGGTCCAGCGCGTCGGCGTAGGCGTCCTCGCGGGTGTCGTGCTGGTGGTCGAACCGGCACGCCCCCGAGACGTAGCCCTCGTCCTGCGTCGACTTGGCGAGCAGGCACCGCCACGACGCCGTCGGGCGCGTCTTCCACTCCTTCACCCAGACGAGCTCGTCGATCGGGAGCGTCACCAGGCCGTCCGGTGCGGCGGTGTCGTCGGCCGGTGCGGCGAGCAGCTGCCAGACCTCGGCGGTGCTGATCTGTCCGCCGCCTGCCGGGTCGCCGTCAGCGCGCCACGTCGTCCGGTCGATCTCCTCGCAGCGGCGAAACAGGGCGGCTACTCCGGTCGGTGCGGCGGTGTCGTCGGCCGCGGCCGCGGCGGTGCGCTCGGCGAGCAGATCGATGACGGCATCGGCGGCCACCTCGACCGCCTCCTGGACGTTCTCCGGTGCGCCGTCGTCGAACCCCGTCGGGTGCTGAAACGCCTCCCAGGCTGCGCTTCTCAGCTCGTCGCGGACCTGGACGTCGTCGAGTGCCCGTCGGAACTCCGGGCGCTGCATCGCAGCGCGCAGGTACGGCCCGAACTCGTCGGGCATGTCGGCCGGGGCCTGCCCGTCCGTGGGAGCGGCCGGACCCCACTCGCTCGACCCATCGCGGTGCCACCCGGGATGCCCGGCGTCCAGCTCGCAGACGGTCGTCAGCGTCGTGCACCCGTACAGAGGGCTCGGGGGCCGGGCGCCGCAGCGGCCGACGTCGGTCCGGCGGGCCTGACCGTCCGTGGGAGCGGCAGCCGCGCCGGAGCGCATGAAGCCGTCGCGGATCATGGCGTGAGCGATCGAGTGCAGCTTTCGCTCGAACCACGCGCCCACGACTCCCTCAGCGCCCGCAGGCGGAATCGGGTCGTCGGCCCGGTCGATGGTCCAGCTCGACCGCTTCAAGTAGGCGACCAGGCCGTCGTGCCGCCCCCATCCGGCCGCTGTGGTCGGCTCGTCCGTGGGAGCGGCAGCCGGGCGGGTGATCCGGTTCAGGTAGTCGGCGACCAGGTCGCCGTCCATAGGCAGACCGGGCGGCTTCAACGCCCACGCATCGGCGACGTCGAGCGCCGTCAGATCCCGCCCAGCGGCCGGGGCGTCCTCCAAGTTGCTCCCAGCAGCTCCAGAATCTGCAGCAGCGGCCGCGGGTGCGTCACCACGGACCGACCGCCACGCGTTGTCCGCCTCGACGCACGCTTCTCGCTCGGCCTGCGCGACCTTGTTCCCGACGAAGTACGGCAGCTTCGCCAGCAGCGCGTTCGTCGACTCGGCGACGCCGTCCCCGGCCACCCGGTGGCGGTCCAGCTCCGCCCGCAGACGGTCCAGCTCGTCGGCTGCCGCGTCCACGACCCACTCCGCGTCGTCGCTCATCGCCCGCACGTCCTGACCCGGTCGGCCTCGCGCGCCTTGGCCTCGTCGACTGTGATCACACCGGCCTGCACCTGCTCGGCGTCGGCGAGCCGAGCGGCCTCGACGACGGTCCGGACGCACTTCCCGGGCCCGCACGCAGGCAGCACCGACGCGGCGGCAACCACCAGCAGCGCGGCGGTCAACCGTCGGGACACCTCGACGGCGCTCATCGCTGCCCCTCCCGCGCCCGGACAGCCGCAGCACGCAGCAGCGCGACCGTGCGCCGCCGCAGCCACCACCGACCCAGCAGGGTCTCGGCCACCACCAGCTCGGCCAGGCCGTGCCCGCCGCTGTACCCGGCGACGCCGGCCACGACGTGCCGGTCCGGGAGGCACTCGGTCAGCGTGGTGCGCATCGCCGGGGTCACCGCGAGCCGCGCCGGCGCGGCGTCGACCGCGCCGCGGGCCACCGCGATCGCGCCGAGCACACCCAGCGGGCCACCGTCCGGGCACGGCTGCGGGTAGTCGGGCCACCACTCGCCGCGGTGATGCCCGCAACGCTCGATCAGCTGGGCCGCGGTCGCGAACACGACCGCGGCCTCCCGGCGGGTCAGCCCGTACTGGGCGACACCGCGGGGCTGTCCTCGGTCGACGGTCGGGGTGACGGCGGGGAGGATCGCGGTGCCTCGCGGGCCCGACGCAGCCGGTCGACGTGCGCCCCCAGGCCCTCCAGCGGTGCTCCGGTGGCGAGGCTGGTGCAGCGCTCCCCGGCCCGGGCTCCACAGCCCCGGAACCGGCCGAGCCGGCCCGGCGGGTCGCAGTCCACCAGCAGGGACTCCGCGATGCGCTCGTGCTGCACCATGGACAGGTCGCGGTGGCTGCGCATCGCGGCCACCCCCTCCGGTCGGCGGTGCATACTCGGCCGCCGGTCCAGTATGCACCGGCTGGTGGTGGCGTCCACCCTGTTCGACGCTCATGCGGTCGCGTCCTCTCGCAGGTCAGTCGTGGTGTCGGCGGGGCGGCGGGCGTCTAGCTCGGCGCGGGCCTCCGCCCGACGGGCCGGGTCCATCGCCGCCCGCGGTGCCCGGCGCGGGGTCGGGCGGGGCTCCGGGAGCGACCCGACCGCGGCCATCCCGGACTCGATCTGGGCGCGGACCGCGGCGGGGGCGTCGGCGAGGAGCAGCCGCTCCGGCTCCGTGGCCGGGGCGGCGAGCAGCGGCACCTCCGCCGGGTCCCCGCCGCCGGCGAGGGCCAGCAGGGCGCGGTCGGTGAAGTCGCGGGCCGCGCGGCGGCGCCAGCGGAGCTCGGCGGCCGGGTCGTCGCGCAGCTCCCGCGGCGGGGGCGGACACTCCCACAGCGCGCGGATCCGCATCCGGTTCGCCGTGATCTGCTCGGCCAGGTGCCCGGGCTGCACCCGGAACCCGGTGAACGACGCCGCGAGCGCGAGGGTCGCGGCTGCGACCTGCGCGCGGGACCAGCGGCCGGTTGCAGCCGCGGCCATCCACGTCTCGGCGTCGACCGGGCTGCGGTCGTGGCCGTCGATGGCGGCGAGCATCCGGAACACCGCGCGGAAGTCGGCGGCGGTGACCGGGTTGTGCTCGATCGGGATGTCCATGGTCAGCTCCCTGCCTGGGTGATCCGCAGGACCGGCGGTCCGTCGCCGTGGCGGCGCTCGTACTCGTCCCAGGCGGCGTCGGCGGCGGCGGCGGCCCGCTCGGTGCGGGTCGGGGCGGTCTGGCGGTTCGCGACCTCGTTCGCGACGGACTGGAACGCGGTCTCGCCGAGGCCCTTGCTGGCCCAGGCGGCGAGGGCGTCGAGCAGCAGGTCGTCGGGCCAGCCGCGCTTGAGGAGCACGTCGACCTCGACGCCGAGCCGGGTCGTGACCCGGGGGCCGGGGCGGCGGGTGCAGGTGGCGGCCCAGGTCTCGACGATCGCGACGGCGGCGCCGGAGCGGGCGGTCTCGGCCATGCGGCGGTGCCCGGCGTCGCGGCGCCGCTGGCGGCGGCCGAGCGAGGTGACCGCGGCGGGGCCCTCGGCGCCGGCTCGGGCGTGCTCGCGCGCGTCGCCGCCGTCAGGCGGCGATGACGGTTCAACTGACGGGTCAATGACGGTTAGGTGCTCAGATTGGAGGGGGGTCGTGCTCAGATTGGGAGGGGGTCCGCTCAGATCGGGAGGGGTGTCAATCTGAGAGGGGGTGCCAGATTGGGAGGGGGTAGGCGACGGCGCGGCAGCCGGTGCTGAGGCCGGGATCGGGGACTCCGAACGGGTCCGGATCTCCCGGGCCGGGCGCCCCTTCAGCGCGGCCACGTCGATCCGGTAGACGGCCGAGGCGTTGAACCGCTGCTGCGACGACAGCAGCCCGTCCGCCTCCAGCGACTGCAGGTGCCGGCGCACCGTCGACTCGCCCGCCTGGGTCTTCGACGCGAGCAGCCGGATCGAGGGCCAGCACACGCCGTCGTCGTTCGCGGCGTCGGCCAGCGCGAGCAGCGTCATCCGCTGCGGCGCCGGGACGTCCGACGCCCACACCAGGGTCATCACCGCGATGCTCACGCGCCCACCGCCGGGATCTCGACCGGGCGCACCAGCGCCTCGACGACCGGGACCGACCCCGCCGGGAGCGGGATGTGCCCCATCGCGACACCGACGACGACGGCCTGGGTGCGGTTGAGGGCGCCCAGCTTGATCAGGACGCGCCGCAGGTAGGTCTTCACGGTGTTCTCGGTCAGGTACAGCTGGCGGCCCACCTCGGCGTTCGTCAGCCCGGCCGCGAGCAGGCGCAGCACCTGCTCCTCCCGGTGCGACAGCGGGTCGCCCTTCTTCGCGTTCGTCGCCCTCGTGGGCATCAGGTCTCCGTCGTTCCGGCCGCCCGCGAGGCGGCCTTGCTGGTGGTGTCCGGGGCGGGCCACGACACGTCGTGCAGCTCCCGCCCCCACAGGTCGACCACGGCCACCACACGGCCGAGGTCATGAGCGCGGGCGGCGAGACGCCACACCGGGGCGCGCTCCCAGAACGCCGGGCCGCCGACCGCGACGAGCACCCGCCCACACAGCGCAGCGAGGTGCTCGTCGCGGCCATCGGCGGGGAGCGGGATCGCGATCTCGTCGTTCACCCCGGCCCGCTCGACCGGCCGGGTCTGGCCGGCGGCGGGGTGGGCGACGACGAACAGGTCCAGGTAGTGGCGGGCGGCGTGGTCGACCAGCTGCACACCGGTCAGGTCGCCCTGGTGGTGCAGCTCGGTCGCGCCCTCGTCGTACCAGCGGGTCAGGACCCGGCCGACGCCACGCGTCTGGGTGTCGGACATGCCCGCGCGGGGGCCGGCGAACGCGACCCGGTCCAGGTCGGCGGTCACGACAGCGCCGCCTGACGGGCCGCGGCGCGGTCCAGCACCGCCGCGGTGAGCGCGCGCAGGTCCGCGGAGATGACCGTGCCCGGGCGACTGGAGTGCCCCCGGGTGTCGTGCAGGACCCCGGTGTACTCCTCGAGCAGCTCGGCGAACCGGCCCCGGTCGGCGTCGGTCAGGCCGCGGTCCACGTGCCGGGCGATCGCGCGCAGCCGGTGCCGGGTCGCCTCGGTCCGGCCGTCAGGGTGGCGGCGGGTGTACTCCACCGAGCTGGCCCGCAGCGCCGCCCGGTGAGTCCCGCCGTCCGGGTGCGGTGCACCGAACGAGCGGTCACCAGCGCAGAACGCGCGGGCCGCGTCCATCCCCGCGGACAGGCCGTTGCACGCCAGCGCAGCGGTCGCCTGCCAGCCGAACAGATTCGCGGCGATCCACGCCGTCGGGTCCGACGTCATGACGCCTCCCGCCGCCGAGCTCGACGACGCGCCAGCACCAGGGCGTCGCGGGTCACACCCATCCGTGCGGCGATCTGCTCGTCCGGGACACCGGACAGCCGCAGGTGCTCGTCCTCGCCCAGGTCCACCGCGGACTGCGGCGCGACGCCGAGGTCCGGCACCGCGGCCGGGTCGTCGATCGTGTCGTCGTCCCAGGCCAGTGGCGGTACCCATCCGTGCCGGGCCGCGGTGGCCCGGGCCCGGCCTGCCATCTGCTTGCGGGACAGGGTGTCGGTGACCGGCGCGGACATCGACAAGGCGTCGTAGACGTCCGAGACCCGACGGGCCATGGACGCCGTCACCTTGGATGCCCGGAGCAGCGCCGTGACCTGTGCGCGCAGCATCCCGAGGCGGGCGGCGATCGACGGGACGGTGTGTCCCATCGCGACCAGAGCCTGGAGACGTCGGGCCGTGCCGGTGCCGTCGATGACCGCGCCGCCGGCCAGCAGCGCCGGATCCGGCCGCACCGCGAGCAGCCGGTCCGCCGTGGCCGGGCGAACCCGCTGCGAAGGGACCAGCGCCTGCGACGGCTTCCCGTAGATGAGGGTCCTGATGGTGTCGACCGGCACCCCGGACAGCTCCGAGATCCGCTCCGGGCCCATCCCAGCAGCGCGCAGTGCGTTGACGTGGTCGCGTACTGGGTCGGCGTCGACCAAGGTGACGGTGCCGTAGGCGAGGCGCCGGCGGCGGCCACGCTCGTACGTGCGGCGAGCGCTCACGCAGACGTCGCACTTGCATTTCTCCGCGATGTACCGCGACAGCCCGTGCGGGCGCGGTCCTCGCGACGTCGTCGTGCGGGTCACCCGGCACCCCCGTCCACCAGGACCAGCAGACCGCGGCCGCCCGTCTGGTCGAGCTCCTCGGCGGCAGCACGGCCCGCGTCGGTCAGCTCGTAGCAGCGGTCCGCCGGCCGGACCGTCGGGGCGAGCAGGTCGGCCGCCGAGCGAAGCTGCGCCGCGATCCGGACCAGGTCCTCGCGGGTCAGGTCCCCGCGCGGCGCCTGCGCCTCCCACGTCATCAGCCCGTCCGCCGCGCGGACGGCCAGCTCGGCGGCCTGGCCGACCACGGCGGCGTTCACCGGGGCCGTCACGACGACGCCCCGCTGATCAGCGCGCGGACCTGCTCGGCCACCACCGGGTCCATCCCGTAGCGAGATCCGGGCCGCTGGTGCACCAGCACCTGCAGCGCGACCTCGTCCAGCAGCACCTTCCGCAGCTCGGTGACATCCCGCGACGCAGCGACCGCTACATCCGCCAGCGGCACCCCCGCCCGGACCGCAGCCAGCGCCCACGGGACGACGTACACCTCGGCCAGCCGCGCCAGGTGGGCAGCCTCGGCCAGCATCGCCACCGCGTGCTCGGCGACCTCCTCAGCCGGCAGCGACTCACGGTAGGTGTGCTGCGCCAGCGCGCGCTGCCGGCGCTCGATGTCCGCGCCGACCTCGTCCCACGCGCCCTCGACCTGGTCCGGGGTCCGCGGGGCGCTCACCGGGCACCACCCTCGGCCTCGACGGTCGACACGACGGCCAGGCCACACTTCTTCGCCTGCTTCGCGGTCAGCGACAGAAACTCGTCGCCCCGGGCGGCGACGAGTTCGCCGCCGAGGCCGTCGGTCGCCACGCCCATCACGTGCACGAACTTCCGGCCCGTGCCGATCTGCTCCTTGTGCATGACGAGGCGGACCTCGCACCAGATCGTGATCGGGGTGCCGTCCTCCTTCTCGAACGTCCCGTGCCACCACTGGCCGGGGGCGAAGTTGGCCGCCATCCGGTACTTGGCCAGCGACTCCGGCAGCGGGGCAGTCGTCTGCTCAGCCACGGTCGGCTCCGTCCTCGCGCTGCTCGGTCTTCCACCACACGCGGTTCACGACGCCGCTCCGACGGGCTGCTCGGCCTCGAGCACCGACACGGTCGGGTAGATCGTCATGTCGTCGGGCAGCACGGTCTCGTCGGTGCCGGGCTCGCGCGGCATGAGGATGCCGACCAGGTTCCCGATGCCCAGGACCACGGCCTGCTTGGTGCCGGTGCTGCGGAAGCTCAGGGACACCCCGCGCCGCGCCGCGATCCGCGCGAACACGACGAGCTTGGACGCGGCGACGAAGACCGGCTCGGCGGCGACGTCCTTGATCAGGCACTGGGCCATCACCTTGCCGATGTCGGGGAAGCCGTCAGCTGCGTTGTGCGCGAACTGCACGGACACCGACGCCAGGTCGCCGAGTGAGGCCTGCGAGAACGTGACCTGGCCGTCCTCCACGGTGATCGTGGTCTGCGCGACGGAGTTCAGGCTGCGCGCGGTGTGGGGGCGCAGGGCCGCGAGGAGCTGGGCCAGCTGCTGGTGGGACAGGAACAGGCGCTGGCCGAGCTGTCCGTCGGCGACGACGGGGACCGATCCCTGCAGGGCCATGAACCGGTCGGTCGCTGTGGCGACCAGGACGTGCCGATCGTCGCGCTCGGCCACGATCAGGGCGACGCCGGCGAGGAACGGCAGCGAGCGGTCCTTGCTCGCGGCCTCGCGGACGTCGACGAGCAGCCGGACCAGGACAGGTGTGTCGACAGTGATCATCGGGCCCTCCGGACGATCTCGATGCGCCGCTCGTCGAGCCAGCGGTGCGCGGCCTCGACCCGGGCCGGGGCGACCGTCTCCGCCAGCTCGTCCACGCGGTGCGACGTGACCGCCCAGCCGCCGGCCTCCGCGGTGACCAGAGCGTTCGCCGCGCCGAACGCGACGAGGTGCTCCACGACGTCGTCCAGGTCGTCGCCGTGCAGCAGCTGCAGGCCGTGCGTGGCGGGCAGCGACAGGACCTGGTCGACCGAGGCCTCGTAGCGGCGGGCCGCGTCCCGGCCCATGCCCGGGTACGGGTCCGCCACCGGAGCCGGGCCCACACGGCGCAGCGCCACCTCGTAGGACATGCCGCCGATCAGCAGCAGCCCGCGGCGAGCGCGGATCAGGAACGACCACAGCTTCACCAGCCACTCCACCCACAGCGGAAGCTCGGGTTTCGGCTGGTCGGGCGCTACACTCGGGGTGCGCCCTTCGGATTCGATCATCAGTCTCTCCGGTGGGTATGGACCGGCCGCCCCTGCACGGGCTGCCGGTCCTTCTTGTTGTGGGTCAGGCGGGCTGCTGGGTCTTCGCGGAGTCGGGATCGACGAACACGGCGGGCGAGACGCCGAGCTCGCGGGCGATCGCCATGAGCTGGTCCGCCTCGAACGGCACGACGCCTCGGAGGCGCCGCGACATGACGTGGTAGGGCACGCCCAGGCGCTCGGAAAGCTGCAGACCGGAGGTTCCGGCCGCAGTGATCTCCGTCCGCACTCTTGCTGCTACGAGTGCGCGGTCGGTGGACATGGGGCCACTATAGTGCTCTGAGAGCCACGTTCGTCAAGCGGATGGGCTGTCGCCATCGACCACTACGCTCTGTGCTCGATCACGCCACGTTGACGCGCTCACAGCTCAACTTTTACTGTGAGCGCATGACCACTGCTGCAGCGACCGCACCCAACGTGAACGACCCCGACGGCTCGTTCGGTCAAGAGCTGGCCGCCGAGATCCGCGCAGAGATCGCACGGCTCGGGATGTCCCGCCGCCGACTCGCCCTCGACATCGGGCGCGAACCGTCCTGGCTGACGAAGCGGCTGGCCGGCGTGATCCCCATGACGACGAACGACGTCGAGTCCATCGCGACCGCGCTCGGCACGTCTCCGGTCGCACTCGTGCTGGCCACACCGTCTGGTCGGAGGGTTGCGCAGCAGTCGATAACGGCTCGGTAACCTGATCGGGTGCGCCTGGCAGTTCTCGACGTGGGGTCCAACACCGTTCACCTGCTGGTGGTGGACGCCCACCGGGGTGCCCACCCGAAGCCCATGTCGTCGGAGAAGGACCAGCTGCGCCTGGCCGAGCACCTCGACCGCAAGGGCGCGCTGGGCCGCGACGGCGTGAAGGCGCTGCTGGAGAGCGTGCACCGGGCCCGGGATACCGCCCGGGCCGCCGGCTGCGACGACCTCCTGGCGTTCGCCACGTCCGCGCTGCGCGACGCGACGAACTCCGCCGAGGTCCTCGCCCGGGTGCAGCGCGAGACCGGGGTGGCGCTGGAGGTCCTGCCCGGCGAGGACGAGGCCCGCTGGACCTTCCTCGCCGTCCGCCGCTGGTGCGGCTGGTCGGCCGGGCGGCTGCTCGTGCTCGACATCGGCGGCGGCTCGCTGGAGCTGGCCGTCGGGCGCGACGAGACCCCCGACGTCGCCGCGTCGGTGCCGCTGGGCGCGGGCCGGCTGACCCGCGACGCGTTCACCTCCGACCCGCCGTCGCGGGCGGAGGTCGCCGCGCTGACCGAGCGCGTCCGCGACGAGATCGCCCCCGTCGCCGGACGGCTGCGTGCCGCGGGGCGCCCGGACCGGGCCGTCGGCACCTCCAAGACCTTCCGGACGCTGGCCCGGCTCGCCGGTGCCGCGCCGTCCAGCGCCGGGCCGGGCGCCCGCCGCACGCTGACCGCGCAGGGCCTGCGCCAGCTGTCGGCGTTCATCACCCGGATGTCGGGTCCCGACCTCGCCGAGCTCGACGGCGTGAGCGCCAGCCGGGCGCACCAGCTCGTCGCCGGGGCGGTCGTCGCGCAGGCCGCGATGGACGCCCTCGGCGTGACCGAACTCGAGATCTGTCCGTGGGCGTTGCGCGAGGGAGTGATCCTCCGGCGCTTCGACATGCTCGATGGGACGAACGGGGACGACCGCTCGGCGCAGACATCCCCGGGCGGGCTTGGACCCTTGACAACACACAGGGCACGGTGGTCGTGATGAGTGTGGACAGCGGAGAGCCTCGCCAGCGGACGGTCGCGGAGCTCCTGGCCGCCAACGGCGGCCAGCAGCCCGGACGACGCCGCCGTCGTCGCGCCGCGGAGGACGACGAGGGGCCCGTCGCCCCGTCGCCCGCGGCACCCGCGCGGACCGACGTGGCGGCCCCGCCGCGCCGCCCCGCGGCCGCCGACCGTGTCCGCCCGCCCGAGGGGTTCGCCCCGCGCGGTGGCGACGGTCCGCCCCCCACCGAGCACCCGTCGTTCCCGCCCGCGCGCCGCCCCGACCCCTCCGAGGGGCCGGCCGGGCGCGCACCGGAGCCGTTCGTACCGAACGGCAACGCCCCGAACGGCGGTGCTCCCCACGGCGGCGCCCCGAACGGCAGCGCCCCGAACGGCAGCAGCCCGAACGGCGGCAGCCCGAACGGTGCTGCGCCCCACGGGGCCACGGCCTTCGGCGGCGCCCCGAACGGTGCCCCGCCCCGCAGGCCGCAGGGCCCGCCCCCCGGCCAGTGGTCCGCGGGTCCCGGCCCGGCCCCGCAGGCCCGTCCGCTCCCGCCCGAGCCGCAGGGCCCGCCGAACGGCCGCCCCTACGGCCACGACGACGGCCCCGCCACCCAGGCCTGGGGTCCCCGCGGCGACGCCCCGCGCCCGTCCGGTCCGTACGGCCCCCCTTCCGGCGCGGCCGACGACGTCCCCGACGAGATCCCCACCAGCCGGCTCGGCGCCCGCCGCCCGGCCCCCACGGCCGACGACGACGGCGGCCCGCCCACCCAGTTCGGCGCCCCGCCGCTGGACGACGAGCATGACGGCCCCCGTCCGCATCCGGCCGACGCGGGCCCGCCGACCGGCGCCTACGACCCGTACGCCGACGACTACGACGACCGGCAGGGCTACGACGACCGGGGCCGTGACGACCGGGGCTACGACGCCGACCCCCGCTACGACGACCGGGGCTACGACGCCGACCCCCGCTACGACGACCGCCACGGCCCCGCCGGGTACGACGACGGACCCGGCTCCGCCGACGGCGGCCGCACCGGCGTGCTCGCCCCCGAGCGCCCGCAGGAAGACGACTACGACGACTACGAGGACCACGGCGAGCTCGCCGCCGGCGCCGTCGAGGAGGACGAG
The DNA here is from genome assembly GCF_017312135.1 of Pseudonocardia sp. TMWB2A. Taxonomy (NCBI): domain Bacteria; kingdom Bacillati; phylum Actinomycetota; class Actinomycetes; order Pseudonocardiales; family Pseudonocardiaceae; genus Pseudonocardia; species Pseudonocardia sp. TMWB2A. The sequence goes on along the minus strand of NZ_QKQY01000002.1, from coordinate 1,787,707 downwards.
CCCCCGCGTCGCCGCTTCGGGCGCCGCGGCGCCGTCACCGACAGCGGTGAGCAGCCGCCCGCGGGCCTCGACGACGACGCGTCGACCGGTGCGGCCGGGACCGGCCAGGCCTGGGCGGTCGTCATCGCCCAGTGGATCGGCGGCGCCGTCGCCGGCGCGGCGATCTGGGTGCTGTTCCGCTACCTGTGGACCTCGCTGCCGATCGTGGCGCTGTCGCTCGCGGTCGTGCTGACCGTCGGGCTCGTGCTCGGCGTGCGGGCCCTGCTGCGCAACGACGACCTGAAGACCACGCTGTTCGCGGTGCTCGTCGGACTGCTGCTGACCGTGTCCCCGGCGATCCTGGTGTTGTTGGACCGGTAACGATGAGCGACGGTGTGACGACTCCACGATTCGTGACACCGTCGCGCCTGTCCACCGCCGACCTGCCCGGGTCGGCACCCGTCGCGCTGTCCACGGCCTCGGTCTACCCGGAGGGCGTTGCCGCCGGGTTCGAGATCGCCGGTGAGCTGGGCTACGACGGCGTCGAGCTCATGATCTGGACCGACCCGGTCAGCCAGGACCCGCGCGCGGTCGAGCGCCTCGCGCACCGCCACGGGGTGCCGATCCTCGCGGTCCACGCGCCCTGCCTGGCCGTCACCCAGCGGGTCTGGGGGGCCGACCCGGTGCACCGGCTGCGGCGCACCGTCGAGGTCGCCGCCCGGCTGGGCGCGCGCACCGTGGTGGTGCACCCGCCGTTCCGCTGGCAGCGCCGCTACGCCGACGTCTTCGCCGACGAGGTCGCCCGCGCCCACGAGGTCCACGACGTCACGCTGCCGGTGGAGAACATGTTCCCGGTGACCCGCGGCGGGATCAGCACGGTGCCCTACGCGCTGGGCCACGACCCGACCGGCACCGGGTTCGGCGCGTACACCCTGGACCTGTCGCACACCGCCGCGGCCGGCGTCGACGCGCTCGACCTCGCCGAGCGGATGGGGGACCGGCTCACCCACCTGCACCTCACCGACGGCTCAGGCGCCCCGCGCGACGAGCACCTGGTCCCCGGCCGCGGGGCGCAGCCGTGCGCCGAGGTGTGCCAGCGCCTGGCCGACTCCCGGTTCGCCGCGGACGGCGGCACCGTCGTCCTGGAGGTGTCGACCCGGCGCTGCCGGACTCGGCAGGAGCGCACCGCGCTGCTCGCCGAGTCGCTGCTGTTCGCCCGGCTGCACCTCACACCGACGATGTCCGCCGTCGCTCCTACCCGTGGGTAACATGCCCGTATGAGCAGTACGACGGTCCGGCCGTTCGCCGACTCGCACGTGATCGAGCACCTCGGGGACGGCCGGTTCCGCGCCCGGCTCGACGAGACCTGGGCGATCGGGGACAAGGCCTTCGGCGGCCTGCTGATGGTGCTCATGGCCAAGTCCGGGCTGGCCCGCCTCGCGGCCGACGACGCACCCGCGCCCGACCCGCTGGCCGTCGCCGTGGACTTCCTGCGCGCGCCCGACCTGGGCCCGGTCGAGATCACGACCGACCCGCTCAAGATCGGGCGGACGGTGTCCACGGTCGCCGTGCGGCTGCACCAGGAGGGCAGGCTCATGCTGCACTCCACCGTCACCGCCGGCGTGCTGCCGACCGAGGCCCCGCGCCTGGACGACGGCTCCGCGCTCGCCGTCGAACCGGACCCGGACGCGCTCGACCCGGCCTCGGCCGAGGGCGGCGCGCGCGGCCTCGCCGCCGCCTGCGAGCTGCGCTACCCGCGCGGCGCGCTGCCGTTCCTGCGCGGCGAGACCGGGCCGCCGGAGATGACCGGCTGGGTCCGTCCGCGCGGCGAGGAGCCGGACGTGCTGTTCGCGCTGATGGCCGGCGACATCCTGCCCCCGACCGTGTTCAACCTCGGCGGGACGTTCGGCTGGGCGCCGACGGTGCAGCTCACCGCGCTGCTGCGGGCCCGCCCCGCCCCGGGCTGGCTGCGGGTCGGGTCCCGCTCGCGTGCGGTGTCGAGCCCGCCCGCCGGCGTCGGGGTGTCGAGCGCGCAGTTCGACGAGGACGTCACCGTCGTCGACGCGCGCGGCCGCACCGTCTGCCAGGCCCGCCAGCTCGCCCTGGCCCCGCTGGCCCGCTGAGGGGTTCCTACGCTGCCCCCATGACGAGGATCGCGGTACTGGGCGGGGGACGGATCGGCGAGGCGCTGCTCGGCGGGCTGCTGGCGGCCGGGCGGGACGCCGGTGACCTGGTGGTCGCCGAGCGGTACCCGGCGCGGGCGCAGGAGCTGACCGCGTCGCTGGGGGTCACCGCGGCCCCGGTCGACGAGGCGGTGCGCGGGGCCGGGACGGTCGTCGTCGCCGTCAAGCCGCAGGACGTCGTCACGCTGCTCGGCGAGGTCGCCGGGGCGCTGGAGCCGGGCGCGCTCGTCGTGTCGCTGTGCGCGGGCCTGCCGACCTCGCTGTTCGAGGGCGCCCTGCCCGACGGCACGCCGGTCGTGCGGGTCATGCCGAACACCCCGATGCTGCTCGGCGCGGCGATGTGCGCGATCTCCCCGGGCGCGCACGCGACCCCCGCGCACCTCGACGAGACCGAGGCGCTGCTGTCCACCGTCGGCGCGGTGCTGTGCCTGGACGAGGCGAAGCAGGACGCCGCGACCGCGCTGTCCGGCTCCGGGCCCGCGTACTTCTTCCTGGTCGCCGAGGCGATGATCGAGGCGGGCGTCGGGCTGGGCCTGACCCGCCCGGACGCGACCGAGCTGACCGTGCAGACCGCGCTCGGTGCCGCGCGGATGCTGCGCGAGACCGGTGAGCACCCCGCGGTGCTGCGGGAGAACGTCACCTCGCCGGCCGGGACGACGGCGGCCGCCCTGCGCGAGCTGGAGCGGCACGGGCTGCGTGCGGCCCTGGCCGACGCGGTCACCGCGGCGCACGACCGCTCGGTGGCGCTCGGTCGCGGCTGACCCGGGCCGCCGGTACCTCGTTCAGCTCATCGTATGACGCAAAGTCACACGGACGCGCCGTGCTGTAGCACGATCGGGCCCCCTCTGGCGGACCGATCGTCACATCCGCCCCGGTAGACTGCACCTGCATCCCCCACCACCGGGCGAACCGGGGAACCCGTCTCGGGGGAGGAAGGCGGTGCCCCATGGCGGCGGAACGTCCCGAGCCCCTGCGGCCGTCCCAGGTCCAGTTCCTGACGGTGGCCGAGGTCGCGTCGATGATGCGCGTCTCGAAGATGACCGTGTACCGGCTCGTCCACTCCGGCGAGCTGCCCGCCGCGCGGGTCGGTCGCTCGTTCCGCGTGCCGCAGCGCGCGGTCGAGGACTACCTGCGCAACGCCTACTTCGACGCGGGCTGATCCCCGGTGGGGTGAAGGCCGGTACGCCCGGGTAGACTGGTGAACCGGCTGCCGACCCCCACCGGTCGCATCGCGTCGTCGCCCCGCTCCGGCGGGCGTCGCCCGGCCCGCGCCTCGTGTCCACGTGCACGGATCGTGCGGGCGGCCCACTCCGAGGTCACCCGGTGGAGCGGTCGCTGACGATCTGCGTCGACACAGGAGGAGCACCCACATGGGCTCGGTCATCAAGAAGCGCCGCAAGCGGATGTCGAAGAAGAAGCACCGCAAGCTGCTGCGCAAGACCCGGGTGCAGCGCCGCAAGCTCGGCAAGTGACTCGCGCACCGGCCGCGCCCCCGCTCCCCGCGGGTGCGCGGCCGGTGTCGTTGTGGCGCTCCGTCCCCCGGACGGACGCGTCGCGCACCTCACGTGTCCGCGTACCTGCCCGGTGTGACGGGGCGGGACTACGATCGGCACGATCTCGCGTCAGCCCCCGGTGAACGGAGCGCCCATGGACCGGCCGACCCCGAACGTCGTGCTGGTCACCGGGGTCAGCGGCTTCCTCGGCGGGCACCTCGCGGCCCGGCTGGCGGCCGACTCGGCCATCGACCGGGTGCTGGGCGTGGACACCGTCCCCCCGCCCCGGGACCTGCTGAAGCGGATGGGCCGCGCCGAGTTCGTGCGCGCCGACATCCGCAACCCGCTCATCGCGAAGGTCATCTCCTCGGCGAACGTCGACACCGTCGTGCACGCGTCGCTCTCGGCCAGCCCCGCCTCGTCGGGCGGCCGGGCGACGATGAAGGAGATGAACGTCATCGGCACGATGCAGCTCCTCGCCGCGTGCCAGAAGGCGACCAGCGTGCGCCGGGTCGTGCTCAAGTCGACGACCGCGGTCTACGGCTCCAGCTCCCGCGACCCCGCCGTGTTCGACGAGGCCATCGGGGCCAAGGACCTGCCCTCGGGCGGGTACGCCAAGGACGCCGCGGAGATCGAGGGCTACCTGCGCGGGTTCAGCCGTCGTCGCCCGGACGTCACCACCACGGTCCTGCGGTTCGCCAACTTCATCGGCCCGCGGATGGACACCGTGCTGTCGCGCTACTTCGCGCTGCCGGTCGTCCCCACCGTGCTGGGCTACGACGCCCGGATCCAGCTGCTGCACGAGGAGGACGGCCTCGCCGTGCTCGAGCGTGCCGCCACCCACGAGCTGCCGGGCGTGTTCAACGTCGCCGCGCACGGGGTGCTGATGCTGTCCCAGGCCATCCGGCGCGCGGGCAAGATCGCCGTCCCGGTGCCGAGCGGCGCGGTCGGCCCGGTCAGCCGGGTGCTGCGCGGCGCGCGCGTCGTCGACTTCTCCCCGGAGCAGATGCGCTTCCTCAACTTCGGCAGGGTCGTGGACCTCACCCGGCTGATCGACGACTTCGGCTTCGTGCCGCGGTGGACGACCACCCAGGCGTTCGACGACTTCGTGCGCGGCAAGGCGCTGGCGCCGGTGCTCGGCCCGGAGCGGATCGCCTCGCTCGAACGGGGCGTGCTCGGTCTGGCCCGGTCGCTGCGGTGACGGGTCGGGACGGCGGCATGCGGGCACGCGAGCAGGGACGGCCGGGCGGCCGCGGTGGTACGACGAAGGGCGACGGCATGGCCGAGGCGCGGGTGATCCCGATCCGGGGCAACCGGGGGCCTGCCCGGCCCGCGCGGGCCGAGGAGCCGTCGCGGCCCGCGCCGGTCGCCTCCGCACCCGAGCCCGAGGACGACGAGGGCCCGGCCTGGGAGGCCGCGCTGGAGCAGGTCCTGGAGTTCCTGCGCCGCCGGCTCGCGGGCGACTACCCGATCGACGAGTTCGGCTTCGACCGCGAGCTCACCGACGCGATGGTGCTGCCCGCCCTGCGCCCGCTCTACAAGCGCTGGTTCCGCGTCGAGACCATCGGCACCCACCACATCCCTGAGACCGGTGGCGCGCTGATCGTCGCCAACCACTCCGGGACGCTGCCGCTCGACGCGGTGATGACGACCGTCGCGGTGCACGACGACCACCCGTCGCACCGGCACCTGCGGCTGCTCGGCGCCGACCTCATGTTCACCATGCCGGTCTCCGGCTCGCTGGCCCGCAAGGCCGGCGCGACGCTGGCCTGCAACCCCGACGCCGAGCGGCTCATGACCTCCGGCGAGCTCGTCGGCGTGTTCCCCGAGGGGTTCAAGGGGATCGGCAAGCCGTTCCGGGACCGCTACAAGCTGCAGCGGTTCGGCCGCGGCGGGTTCGTCTCCGCCGCGCTGCGCACCGGGGTCCCGATCATCCCGTGCTCGATCGTCGGCGCCGAGGAGATCTACCCCAAGATCGGCGACCTGGCGCCGCTGGCCCGGCTGTTCGGGGCGCCGTACTTCCCGGTCACGCCGACCTTCCCGCTGCTCGGCCCGGCGGGGCTGATCCCGCTGCCGTCGAAGTGGTACATCGAGTTCGGCGAGCCGATCCGCACCGACGACCACACCCCGGCCGACGTCGACGACCCGATGCTCGTGTTCAACCTGACCGACCAGGTCCGGGAGACCATCCAGCACACGCTGTACCGGCTGCTGTCCCAGCGGCGCAACGTGTTCCTGGGATGATCCGGCGGCCGGACCCGCTGCGGTGGCTCTGGTACGCCGCCGGTGGACGGCTGCCCGCTCGGTACCGCGGGTGGGTGCTGCATGACACGACCTGCCGGACCTGGCACCTGCGGCACTTCGCGCGCACGGCGGCGGTGCTGACGCTGCTGTCGGTGCCGCTGGTGCTCGTCGTCCCGGGCCCGCTGTGGCTGCGGCTCACCGCCCTGCTGCTGGGCTGGCTGGTGTCGCTGCAGTACGCGCTGTTCGTGATGGAGGAGTCCGTCGAGCACCGCGTGATGAAGGCCGGCTACCCCGCCGGCACCGCCCGCGCGACGCGGCGGGAGGCCACCGCCGACGAGCGGGCCGAGGCCGCCCGCCGCTACGCCGAGCGCTACCGCGGGGCCCCGCCGCCCTGAGCGGCCGGGCGGGTCAGCGCTTGCGGTAGGCCATCCCGGCCGCCACCGCACCGGCGACGGCGCCCGCACCGAGCACCGAGGGCACCCCGATCCGGGCGGCCTTGCGGCCGGTCCGGAAGTCGCGGATCTGCCAGTTGCGGGCCTTCGCGACGTCGCGCAGCTCGGAGTCCGGGTTCACCGCGACCGCGGTGCCGACCGCCGAGAGCATCGGGACGTCGTTCACCGAGTCCGAGTACGCGGTGCAGCGGCGCAGGTCCAGCCCCTCCGACGCGGCCAGCGCGCGGACCGCGTGCGCCTTCGCCGGGCCGTGCAGGATCTCGCCGACCAGCCGTCCGGTGTAGAGCCCGTCGACGGACTCCGCGACGGTGCCCAGCGCCCCGGTCAGCCCGAGCCGCCGCGCGATGATGCGGGCCAGCTCGATCGGCGTCGCGGTGACCAGCCAGACCCGCTGGCCGGCGTCGAGGTGCATCTGGGCCAGCGCCCGGGTCCCCGCCCAGATCCGGTCCGACATCAGCTCGTCGTAGATCTCCTCGCCGAGCGCGACGACCTCGTCGACCGGACGGCCCGCGACGAACGACAGCGCGGTGTCGCGGTGTCCCGCGATGCCGCCCTTGTCCTCCCGGCCGCCGACCCGGAACTTGATCTGCTGCCAGGCGAAGCCGGCCATGTCGGAGGTGGTGAAGAACTTGCGCGCGGCCAGGCCGCGGGCGAAGTGGAAGATCGACGCGCCGACCATCATCGTGTTGTCGCAGTCGAAGAACGCGGCGGCGGTGAGGTCCGGCGGCGCGCCGTCCCCGCCCTCCGGGCCGTCGGGGTGGTCGTCGGCCTCGGCGGCGACGGCCGCGGCGGCGGAGGCCTGACCGGCCCGCTGCGCGGAGTCGAGTGCGGTCGCCCGCTCCAGCACCCCCGGCTCCTCGGAGAGCCCGGTGTGGGTGGGCGGGTGAGACTCGCGGGTCCCGCTCTGGTCGAGAGGGGGGACGGACCCGGGATCACTCACCACGGCGGCCTTCCTGGTGCGACGGCGTCTCGCGTCCCGAGGGGATCGGGGCGCGGCCCCAGCCTACTGCCGGAACGCGGGAGCGGGCCCGGCCTCCGGTACGTGACACATGTCGACGTACCGGGGACCGGGCCCGTACCCGTGGTGTCCGGAGCGGATCAGCCGAGGGTGACCGGGCCGAGGCCCGGCAGCAGCGGCGGGATGGTGATCGGCGGCAGCAGGCGGTCCTGCTCCGACGAGGACTCCGACGAGCTGCCCGACCCGCTGTCGGAGGTGGTCGAGCCACCCCCGTTCAGCAGCGGCAGCCCGCCGCCCTGCTGCGAGGACCCCGAGGTGGTCGGGGCCTGCGAGGTCGAGGTCGCCGGACCGGAGGTCGGCGACGGCGACGGCGTGCCGGTCGCGGTCTCCGACGGCGTCACCGGCGCGGACTGCTCGACGGCCTGCGCCGAGGACGGCCCGCCCGCGGTGCGGCACTCGCCGGGGACCGGGCCGAGGTCGTCGACGGTGCCGCCGCTGTCCGCGGCGCAGCCGGTGCCGGCCCGCAGTGCCTCGGCCCGGGACAGCACCCGGTCCAGCAGGCGGATCGCCTCCGAGGTCTCCCCGCGGCTCTCGGCGGGCAGGTCGGACTGCAGACGGGTGATGCGCCCGGACTGGGCGGCCGCCCAGGTCCGCAGCTCGGCCAGGCGCGAGGTGTCCGCGCCGTCGGTGCCCGCGCCGGTCAGCATCAGCCTGCTGCCGGTGCTGGTGGCCCGGTCGAAGTCGCCCATCGCGGACGCGACCGCGTCCGGCGACGGCGGCGTGGACCGTGCGACCAGGCTCTCCAGCTCGTCGACCCGGGAGCGGGCCAGGTCGAGCTGGCGGGCGGCCTCGGCCTGCTGGCCGACGGTGAACACCCCGCCGACGCTCTCGCTGGCGCGCTTCATGCCGTACATCGCGTCGCCGGGCAGGGCGTCGCGGCTGGCGGTCGAGGTCACGCCGGCGATCACCGCGAGCGCGGCGAACCCGCCGACGACGACGCCGAAGCGCTTGCGCACGCTCGGGCGGCGGCGGTCCAGCATCCGGGCGCCGGACTGCGCCGGGCGGGCGGAGTCGTCGCGGCCGGGGCCGGCCTCGGCGTCGCGGGCCGGTCCGGCCGGGGCGCCCACCTGCTCCGGGTGGTCCGGGTGGTCCGACGGCAGCACGTGGCGGCCGCGGCGCGGACGGCTGCTGCGACCGGTCGGGTCGTCCGCGGCCGGGGCGTGCTCGCCGGCGGCGCGGCGGTTGGACACCGCGTCCCAGTCGAGGTCGTCGGCGATCGGCGGGCCGATCGGCGCGGTGAGGTCGGCCTGGTCGACGCGGTCGAACCGGTCGCCGAACGGGGAGCCGCCGGACTGCTGTCCGACGCCCTCCTGGGCGAGCACCTCGAACAGCCGGGCCCGCATCCGGGCCGAGGCGTGCGGATCGGGCGAGAGATCACGCCGCGAACGGTCCAGCGCGGCGGCCAGCGCGATCTCGTGCGCCAGCTCCTCCGATGCAGGGGCACCCGCCGGCGCACGGTCGAAACCGTCGTCGCCGGGGTACCCGTCGTCCCATGCCCTGGGCATGCCGTCCGTCCTCACTGCAGTCTCGCGCTGCTCGTCGGCGCGTGTGGCGCCGTCAGTGCACGCCGGTCTGTACAACGACCGACTGCGGACGAGGTTACGGCCTTCCAACCGTTCACCGCATCGAGTAGTGCGTTCGGCGCAGTGATCGACACACCCTCTCGCGTTCCGGCTGATCCGGCGGCAGACCCGCTCACCGCAGACCGTCCGGGAGGAGCTGCGCGAGACGACGCACCGCGCGGTGCTGCAGCGCCTTGACCGCACCCTCGTTGCGGTCCATCAGCTCGGCGGTCTCGGCGACCGACAGGCCCTTGAGGAACCGGTACTGGATGCATTCGCGCTGGTCGGAGTTGAGCTTGGCGATCGAGGCCAGCAGCTCGTCGTTGGTGGCCATGTCGAGCACCTGCTGCTCGGGACCACCGGTGCTGGGCGACAGCTCGACGATCTCCGAGGTCGTCTGCTCCAGCCGGAACCGGCTGGACTTGACGTAGTCGAAGATCAGGTTCCGGGCGATGGTGACGAACCAGGCCCCGATGTCGCGGCCCTGGTAGCTGACCGAGGAGATCCGCCGCAGGGCGCGGACGAACGTCTCCTGCGTCACGTCCTCGGCGAAGGACCGGTCGCCCATCCGGAACAGCACGTACCGGTAGACGACGTCGTGGTAGCGCTCGTAGAGCTCGCCGAACGCGGCCGCGTCGCCGGCCTGGCAGGCCTCGACCAGGGCCCAGGAGCTGTTCGCGTCCTCGACGGCGCGGGCGGCCTCGTCGGCCGGGTCGGCCTCCGGGCGCTGCAGCTCCTGCGAGATCTGCGGTGCCTGTCGTGGCATCGGCATGTCCTGCTCGGTACGGCCGGGCGGACCCGACCGGGTGGTCCGGCCGTCCGGGCGGTGTAGGGCGGGGCCTGCGGGGTACGTGGGGGGAGCGTCGACCAGGGGAGCGGACGCGATCGGCCCCGTCGGCTGGGACGGTGCAGAGGTCGCTGAAGTCACGGACACCTCCCCGTCCGGCTGGGGGCGGACGGTGTCGGGTCTGTCCTGGCCGGGTTCGGGGGCCCGGGTCGGACGGACGGTCTCGGGGATGGTCTCGGAGCGCTGCTGTCGGAGCAGGCGGTGCGGTCGCATCGGCCGGGTCATGGATCCCGGGGGGTCGGACGGGGTACGGCTCGGCGGGCGACCCGGCCGGCGGGGACCGCCGGCGCGTCCCGCGCGGCGCGGCGCGGTGTGCGCCGTGGCGCGCTGGCGTCGAGCTGCATGCCACTCCCTCGGGTGAGTCGCGCGACGAACCGGCGGTTCACGCGTTGAACTTCATGTAGCGGCGGAGCATAGACGTCTGTCGAGTGGCGCAACGCACTCGCCGCCTCTCGTCGCGTGCCGTTCCGGCGAGCGGCCCGATACGCGCGGTGGACGAACTGTGCGCGAAGCGTGTCCGAATCGACACGTGGCGTGCACAGCGGTGAGCGGTCCCTCGGAACACGACGGCCGCGGCCGGGTTTGGAACACTGGCGGCGACGCGTGCCGACGAGCCGACCCCGCCCCGGCGGGGTCCGAGGATGGAGACCGCCGTGCCGAGTTCCGACCCCGTGCCGGGCCACCGTCCCGACCGGCCCACCCACCTCTCCGACCTGGTGGCGCGCAACGCCTCCGAGCGTCCGGGGCACGACGCCGTCCGTGACCTGTCCGGCGCCGCACCGCTCACCCTGACCTGGTCGGCGTTCGACGCCGCGGTCTCCGCCGAGGCCGCCCGGCTGCGTGCGGCGGGCGTCCGCCACGGCGACCGGGTCGCGATCGGCCTGCCCGACGGCGCCGACTACTGCGTGGCGCTGTTCGGCGCGCTGCGGGCCGACGCGGTCGTCGTACCGTTCGGCGCGGGCTCGGTGACCCGCGAGCTGGAGGTCGTGCTCGACCAGGCCCGGCCGGTCGCGGTCGTCGCCCGGCCCGACGACGCCGTCGCGGCCGGCTGCGCCGAGGGTGTCGGCGCGACGCTGCTGGGCCCCCCGGACCTGGCCGCCCCGGTCCCGGACGCCCCGGTCGACCGGGCCCCCGCCGACCCCGAGCGGATCGCGCTGGTCGTGTTCACCTCCGGCACCACCGGGCGCCCGCGCGGGGTGCAGCTGTCGCACCGCGCGCTGCTGGCCAACCGCGAGCAGGCGGGTGCGCTCCGCCCGGCGCCGGTCAACGGGGTCGACCGGGTCCTGCTGGCGCTGCCCCTGTTCCACGTCTACGGCCTCGCCGCCGGGCTGCTGCAGGTCTGCTGGACCGGCGCGACCGTCGTGCTGCCCGGCCGGTTCTCCCCGGACCGGCTGGCCGAGACGGTCGTCGAGGAGCGGGTCAGCGTCGTCGCCGGGGTGCCGTCGATGTTCCGGATGCTGCTCGACCTCGGGCCCGAGCGGCTGCGCGCCGCGATGGCCGGGGTGCGGCTGTGCACCTCCGGCGGGGCGCCGCTGCCCGCGGGCTGGCTCGCGGACTTCCGCGCGGCGAGCGGGCTGGACCTGCACGAGGGCTACGGCCTCACCGAGGGCGGGCCCGTCGTCACCAGCAACGACCTGGGCCGACCGGCCAAGCCCGGCTCGGTCGGGCAGGTGTTGCCCGGCGTCGAGCTGCGCCTGGTCGACGCCGACGGGCAGCCGATGGAGCGCAGGCCCGCGCCGGAGCCCGAGCCGCGCGGCGAGGACCCGCTGGACGACCTGGACTACGACGACGGCTCCGACCCGTCCGACGACACCGGGCTGATCGCGGTGCGCGGGCCGAACCTGTTCTCCGGCTACTGGCCCGACGGCTCCGGCGGCCCCGGCGAGGACGGCTGGTTCGTCACCGCCGACGTCGGCTACCTCGACACCGACGGCGACCTGCACCTCGTCGACCGGTCCTCGGACCTGGTCATCGTCAACGGCTTCAACGTCTACCCGCGCGAGGTGGAGCAGGTCGTCGCCGAGCTGGACGCGGTGGCCGAGGTCGCCGTCGTCGGGGTGCCCGACGACCGGACCGGCGCCGCGGTCAAGGCGGTGGTCGTGCCGGTCGCGGGCGCCGAGCTCACCGAGGAGACGGTCGCCGCTCACTGCGCGGCCCGGCTCGCCCGGTTCAAGCGGCCCGCGGTCGTCGCCTTCGCCGACGAGCTGCCCCGCACCCCGACGGGCAAGATCGCCCGAAGGACACTGGCGAGGATGTGAGATGCGGGTACGACTGCTGACCCGGGTGGGCTGCCACCTGTGCGACGACGCCGCCGAGGTGCTGGCCCGGGTGTGCGCCGAGACGGGCACCGGCTGGGACACCGTCGACGTCGACTCCGACGACGAGCTGCGCGCCGAGTACGGCGACCAGGTGCCGGTGGTGCTGCTCGACGGCCGTGAGCACGACTCGTTCCGGGTCGACGAGGAGCGCCTGCGCGCGGACCTGGCCCGGCCGTGAGCCCGGCCCCCGACGGTCCGGCCGGCGGGGCCCCGGACGCGGACCCCGCGCCGGTCCGCACCGCACCGGCCGCCCGTACCGCCCTGGCCGGGCTCGCCGCGGCCGCCCTGGGCGTCGGCGCGGGGCAGGCGCTCGCGCTGCTGGTCGCCCCGGCCGCGGGGCCGGTGAACGCCGTCGCCGAGCAGGTCGTGGCACTCACCCCGCCCGCGCTGGCCGGCGCGGCGACCGTCGGGGCCGGGATCGGCAGCCGCTACACCGTCGTCGCCGGGGTGCTCGTGGTCCTGGCCCTGGCCGCGGCCGGGCTCGGGGCGCTGTCGCGCCGCTCGCCGTGGCCGGGGGCGTGGGGGCTCGCGGCGCTCGGGCTGCTGGGTGTCGTCGCCGCGGCGACGGCGTCGGGAGCCGGTCAGCTCGACATGGTCCCGGCGGGTGCCGCGGCCGTCGTCGCGGTGACGGTCTTCCGGAAGCTGCACGCGCTGGCGGCCCGGATCCCCGTCCCGACCGCGGCCGGGACGCTGCCCGACGGGCGGCCCGTCCGGTCGTCGCTGACCCGGCGGCGGTTCCTGCGCACCACCGCGCTGGCGGGGGCGGGCGGGGTCGTGCTGGGCACCGGGGCCGCGGTCGCCGCGCCCCTGCTGCCCTCGGGCCGGATCGGGCCCGAACGCGACGCGCTGACCGCCCGGATCCGGGCGCTCGCCGCGCAGGGCCGCATCGCGCCCGCCCCGGCACTGCCCGCCGGGGCCCAGGTGCCGGGCGCGGCCGCGTTCACCACCGCCGTCGACGACTTCTACCGGATCGACACCGCGCTGCGGGTCCCGTCGGTCGACCCGGCGTCGTGGAGCCTGCGGGTGCACGGGCGGGTCGGGCGCGAGCTCACCCTCACCCTCGACGACCTGCTGGCCCGTCCGCTCGTCGAACGCTGGGTGACGATGGCGTGCGTCTCCAACGACGTCGGCGGCGACCTCGTGTCCACCACCCGGTTCACCGGGGTGGAGCTCGCGCCGCTGCTCGCGGCCGCCGCGCCCGACCCGGCGGCGGACCAGGCACTGTCCACCTCCACCGACGGCTGGACGGCGGGCAGCCCGTCGTCGCTGCTGCTCGACCCCGCCCGCGGCGCGCTGCTCGCGGTCGCGATGGCCGGACCGGACGGCCCGGTCGCGCTGCCGCCCGAGCACGGCTTCCCGGTGCGGATCGTCGTCCCCGGGCTCTACGGCTACGTCTCGGCCACCAAGTGGGTCACCGACATCGAGTTCACGACGTTCGCCGCCCGCACCGACTACTGGCGCGACCGCGGGTGGGCGCCGCCCGGGCCGATGGAGACCGCCGCGCGGATCGAGTCGCCCGCCTCGTACGCGAGCGTGCCCGCCGGCCGGGTCGTGGTCACCGGCTCCGCCTGGGCGGTGCCCCGGGGGATCCGCCGGGTCGAGGTCGGGGTGCAGGACGGGGGTGCGGCCGGGTCCTGGGTCACCGCGGAGCTCGCGCCGGTGCCGTCCGGCGGGGCCACCTGGCGTCAGTGGCGCGCCGAGCTGGACCTGCCGCCGGGCGGGTACACCCTGGTGTGCCGCGCCACCGACGGCGACGGCGTCGTCCAGACCTCCGAGCGCCGCTCCCCGCTGCCGGGCGCGGCGACCGGCTGGCCGACCCGCACCGTCACCGTGACCTGAGTGACCGTGACCTGAGCCTCGTCGCGCCGTCCCGGGCGGAGAGGTGTGTCACGGGCGGTCGCGAGGTATGCGTGACGGTGGTGTCGTGGAGGACGACGTGGCGCTCGTCGCACGACGAGCGGTTCCTGCCCGTCGATCACCGGTAGCTCCAGGTCAGGGGCCCCGGTCGAGCACGGAGAGGACCAAGATCGCAACTTTGTGCGTGCCTTCACAAGCGGCTACCGTGGGTTCCCGTCGCCGGACCCGGTGGCACGGTGCCCCCGCGGCGCCGAGGACGCCGGGCCTCGTCCGTCCGCAGCCCGACCGGCCCGTCCGGCCGGTTCGCGGGCGTGCCACGAGCGCGCCGACGACCGGCACCTGCACACCCCCGACCGGAGCACGCCCAGTTTCGATGACCGACCGCTCGCGGACAAGCCCCCGCGAGCAGGAGCGGGCACCGGGACCCCGGCCGCCCGCGACCGACGCCCGAGGAGGACGGCCCGTGACCCTGCCGCCCGAGTCCGGTGCCGCCGCGCCCGACGGCAACGGCGAGCGCCCCGCGCGCCCGGTGCCGGAGGCCACCGTGTCCCGGCTCGCGGTGTACCTGCGGGTGCTCGGCGAGCTGCGCGAGGCCGGCGTCGAGACGGTGTCGTCCGAGGAGCTCGCCGGTGCCTCCGGGGTCAACTCGGCCAAGCTCCGCAAGGACCTGTCCTACCTGGGGTCCTACGGCGTGCGCGGCGTCGGCTACGACGTCACCTCGCTGCAGGGACGGCTGCAGGGCGAGCTGGGCATGGACCACCGGCAGTCGGTCGCGCTGGTCGGCGTCGGCAACCTGGGCCACGCCCTGGCCGGCTACACCGGCTTCGCCGGCCGCGGCTTCCCGGTCAGCACCCTGTTCGACGTCGACGACGACCTCGTCGGCAGCGAGATCAACGGCATCCGGGTGCGGCACGTGCGCGAGATCCCCGAGGTGTGCGCCGGTGGCGGCGTCACCATCGGGATGATCGCGACGCCGGGCCCGGCGGCCCAGAAGGTCTGCGACCTGCTCGTGGCGGCCGGTGTGCAGTCCATCCTCAACTTCGCTCCGGTGCTGCTGACGGTCCCGGACGACGTCGAGGTCCGCAAGGTCGACCTGTCGGTCGAGCTGCAGGTCCTCGCGTTCCACGTGGCGCGACGGCACACCGGTGCCGCCGCGGTGACGGACAAGACGAACGAATCGGTGGTGTCGTAGAGCCATGAGCGTCCTCGTGGTCGGCCTGTCGCACCGCAGCGCGCCGGTCGAGGTGCTGGAGCGCCTCGCGGTCGCTCCGGGTGACGTGCCCAAGCTGCTCGAGGAGATGCTCGACCGCACGCACGTCGAGGAGGCGGTCGTCCTCTCCACGTGCAACCGGATCGAGATCTGCGCGGTCGTGGACGCGTTCCACGGCGGCCTCGGCGACGTCACCGACGTCCTCGGCACCCACGCCGGGTTCCCCATCGGCGAGCTGTCCGAGCACCTGTTCGTGCACTACGCGGGCTCCGCGGTCCAGCACCTGTTCGCGCTGGCGGCGGGCCTGGACTCGATGGTGGTCGGCGAGTCGCAGATCCTCGGCCAGCTGCGCGGCGCCTACGCGGCCGCGGACGCCGCGGGCGCCGTCGGCAAGGTCCTGCACGAGCTGGTGCAGCAGGCACTGCGCGTCGGCAAGCGGGTGCACGCCGGGACCGGCATCGACGAGGCGGGCGCCTCGGTGGTGTCCGAGGCCCTGCGCGACGCCGACCGTGAGCTCGGCGGCGTCGGCCTGGGCGGGACCCGCGCCGTGATCGTCGGCGCCGGGGCGATGGGCGCGCTGGCCGCCGCGCACCTGCGTCGTGCCGGGGCGGGCGAGATCGTCGTGCTGAACCGCTCGGCCGAGCGCGGCGAGCGGCTCGTGGAGAAGGTCCTCGAGCACGCCGAGCAGGGCACCACCGCGCGCTACGCGCCGATGGAGTCCCTGGCCGACGAGCTGCGCGACGCCGACCTGATGCTGGCCTGCACCGGCGCGATCGGGCACGTCGTCGACGTGGCCCCGGTCGCCGAGGCGCTGACCGGCCGCACCTCACCTTTGGTCGTGTGCGACCTGGGCCTGCCGCGTGACGTCGACCCGGCCGTCGGCGAGCTGTCCGGCGTGCGCATGGTCGACCTCATCACCCTGCAGCGTCGGCTGCTCGACACCGCCGACGGCGGCTCCGTCGCCGCGGCCCAGACGATGGTCGACGCCGAGGCCCAGCAGTACCTGGCCGGGCAGCGCTCGGCCGAGGTCACGCCGACGGTCACCGCGCTGCGCCGGCGCGCCTCGGAGGTCGTCGACGCCGAGCTGCTGCGCCTGGACTCCCGGCTGCCCGACCTGGACGGCCACGTCCGCGAGGAGCTCTCGCGGACCGTCCGCCGCGTCGTCGACAAGCTGCTGCACACGCCCACGGTCCAGGTGAAGCGCCTGGCCGAGGGCCCGGACGGGGACAGCTACGCCGCGGCGCTGCGCACCCTGTTCGAGCTCGACCCGCAGGCCGCCGCCGCGGTCGCCGCCCCGGTCCGGGGCGCCGACGCCAGCGTCGACGGCGGCGACGTCACCGCCGCCCTGCGCTTCGGCGACCCCACCGCGCCGTTCGACGCCACCCCGTCGATCGGGTCCCGTCCCCCGGAGCAGATCTCGTGAGCGTCCTGAAGATCGGCACCCGGCCGTCGAAGCTGGCGGTCGCGCAGTCCACCACCGTGGCCGACCGGCTCGTCGCCGCGGGCCACCCGTGCGAGCTGGTCACCATCTCCACCAGCGGTGACCGCTCGTCGGCGCCGATCCCGCAGATCGGGGTGGGGGTGTTCGTCTCGCAGCTGCGCGACGCGCTCTACGCCGGCGAGATCGACGTCGCGGTGCACTCGTACAAGGACCTGCCGAGCGCGCAGCCCGAGGGGCTCACGATCGCGGCGATCCCGGAGCGCGAGGACGTCCGCGACGCGCTGGTCACCGGCGGTCGTGTGCTCGGCGAGCTGGGCCGTGGTGCCCGCGTCGGGACGGGGTCCCCGCGCCGGACCGTGCAGCTGCACGCGCTCGGCCAGGGCCTGGAGGTGCTGCCGATCCGCGGCAACGTGGACACCCGGATCGGGAAGGTGCGGTCGGGTGAGCTGGACGCGGTGGTCGTGGCCGCCGCCGGGCTGCGCAGGCTGGGCCGCATCGACGAGGCGGACGAGCTGATCGACCCGCTGCAGATGCTGCCCGCCCCCGCCCAGGGTGCGCTGGCGATCGAGTGCCGCACCGCCGACACCGACCTGGTGTCGGTGCTGGCCGCGGTGCTGGACGACAGCGGCGTGCGCTTCGCCGTCACCGCCGAGCGTGCGGTGCTGGCGGGCCTGGAGGCCGAGTGCACGACCCCCGTCGGGGCGCTCGCCGAGGTCGTCTCCGACCTCGACGACGACGGCCGGGCGGTCGACCGCCTGTCGCTGCGCGGTGCGCTGGGGATCGGGGACATCGCGGGGGGCGACGTGGTGCGCGCCTCCGCCACCGGAGACATGGACGACGCAGAGAAGATCGGGGCCGCGGTCGCCCTCGAGCTTCTCGACCTGGGAGCCGAGGACCTGCCCCCCGCAGGTCCCGGTGGTCCCGCCAACCGCTGATTCGGGAGTTTCTTCAATGACAGGACCTGCCAACACCTCGGGGCGGATCGCCTTCGTGGGCAGCGGACCGGGGGACCCGGCGCTGCTCACCGTGCGCGCCCGGGACGTGCTCGCCGGCTCGCCGCTGGTCATCACCGACCCGGACGTGCCCGAGGGCATCCTCGCCCTGGCCGCGGACGGCGCCGAGGTGCGCCCGGCCGTCGGCCAGCCCGCCGACATCGCGAGCGACCTGCTCACCGAGGCGGGCCAGGGCCGCTCGGTGGCCCGGCTGGTCTCCGGTGACCCGCTGACCAACGACGCCGTCGTCGCCGAGGCGATGGCCGTGTCCGCCTCGGGCACGCCGTTCGACGTCGTCCCCGGCGTCCCGTCCTCGACCGCGGTCCCGGCCTACGCCGGTGTCGCGCTCGGGTCGGCGCACGTCGAGGCCGACGTCCGCGCGGGCGTCGACTGGGCCGCGCTGGCCGCGAGCCCGGGCCCGGTCGTGCTGCACGCGACGAGCGCGCTGCTCGGCGACGTCGCCGCCGGTCTGACCGCCCAGGGCGTCCCGGACGAGACGCCGGTCGCGATCACCGCGGGCGGCACCACCTCCACCCAGCGGACCATCTCGTCGTCGGTCGGGCGGATCGCCGCCGACGGCGGTGACCTCGAGGGCGCCCTCGTCCTGACCGTCGGCGAGGCCGCCGGTCGTCGCGGCGAGCTGTCCTGGTGGGAGTCGCGCGCGCTCTACGGCTGGCGGGTCCTGGTGCCGCGCACCAAGGACCAGGCCGGCGTGATGAGCGAGCGGCTGCGGATGCACGGCGCCATCCCGGAGGAGGTGCCGACGATCGCCGTCGAGCCGCCCCGGTCGCCCGCGCAGATGGAGCGCTCGGTCAAGGGCCTCGTCGACGGCCGCTACCAGTGGGTCGTGTTCACCTCGACCAACGCGGTCAAGGCCGTCTGGGAGAAGTTCCACGAGTTCGGCCTCGACGCCCGCGCCTTCTCCGGTGTGAAGATCGCCTGCGTCGGCCGCTCGACCGCGGAGAAGGTCCGCGAGTTCGGCATCGAGCCCGAGCTCGTCCCGGACATCGACGAGGCCCAGTCCTCGACGTCCGAGGGCCTGCTGGACATCTTCCCGCCGCACGACGACGTGCTCGACCCGGTCGACCGGGTGCTGCTCCCGCGCGCCGACATCGCCACCGAGACGCTGTCGGCCGGGCTGCAGGAGCGCGGCTGGGAGGTCGACGACGTGACGGCCTACCGGACCGTCCGGGCCGCCCCGCCGCCCGCGCCGATCCGTGAGGCGATCAAGACCGGCGGCTTCGATGCGGTGTGTTTCACCTCGTCGTCGACGGTGCGGAACCTGGTCGGCATCGCCGGCAAGCCGCACGCCCGGACCCTGGTCGCCTGCATCGGCCCGGCCACCGCGGAGACCGCGCGCGAGTTCGGCCTGCGGGTCGACGTGCAGCCGGAGGAGGCCCGCGTCCCGACCCTGGTCGACGCGCTGGCCAGCCACACCGCGAAGCTGCGCGCCGAGGGCAACCTGCCGCCGCCGAAGAAGGTGAAGGCGCGCCGCCGCTGAGCCCTGCTCCCGTCGGGCCCCGTACCGCCTCCCGAGGTGGTGCGGGGCCGACGTGTGTCCGGGGCGGTCGTAGCCTGGTCCGCATGGGTTTCCCGGCGCAGCGTCCCCGACGGTTGCGGACCACCCCCGCGATGCGGCGGCTGGTCTCCGAGACCGAGGTCCGTCCGCGGCAGCTGGTGCTGCCGATGTTCGTCCGTGAGGGCGCGACGGAGCCGGTCCCGATCGGCTCGATGCCGGGGGTCGTCCAGCACACCCGCGACTCGCTGCGCAAGGCGGCCGCGGAGGCGGCGGCCGCGGGCGTCGGCGGCGTGATGCTGTTCGGGGTCCCCGAGCACCACGACGCGACCGGCTCCGGCGCCGTCGACCCGGACGGGATCCTCAACGTCGGCCTGCGCGACGTGCGCTCCGAGGTCGGCGACGACCTGGTCGTCATGTCCGACCTGTGCCTCGACGAGTTCACCGACCACGGGCACTGCGGCGTGCTGGACGCCGACGGCGGCGTCGACAACGACGCGACGCTGGAGATCTACGCCCGGATGGGCGTGGAGCAGGCCCGCGCGGGCGCCCACCTCGTCGGCCCCAGCGGGATGATGGACGGCCAGGTCGGCGTCATCCGCGCCGCGCTCGACGAGGCCGGGTTCACCGACACCGGCATCCTCGCCTACACCGCCAAGTACGCCTCGGCGTTCTACGGGCCCTTCCGCGAGGCGGTGAACTCGCAGCTGAAGGGCGACCGCAAGACCTACCAGCAGGACGGCGGCAACGCCCGCGAGGCGCTGCGCGAGCTGGCACTCGACCTCGACGAGGGTGCCGACATGGTGATGGTCAAGCCCGCCCTGGCCTACCTGGACATCCTGGCCCGGGTGGCCGACGTCGCCGACGTGCCCGTCGCGGCGTACCAGATCTCCGGGGAGTACGCGATGGTCGAGGCCGCCGTCGCCCGGGGCTGGCTCGAGCGCGAGCGGACCATCATGGAGACGCTGACCTCGATCCGCCGCGCGGGTGCGGACGTGATCCTGACCTACTGGGCCACCGAGGCCGCGACCTGGCTCGACCGGGGCTGACCCCGCCCACCCGGGGTCGGCGGCACGCCCATCCGGGACGGTGTTCACGGAGACCGTTCACGCGGTGACGGGTTTCCGCGGAGAAGAGCGGCGCCGGGTGGCGACCCCCCGGGGCCCCCTGCTCGTGAATTCGCTTACCGGGTAAGCGAATTCGCCGCACTCCCTGTGGGGCCTCGACGAGACCGGGGTCCGACGCCGCGTCCCGGAGGGGAACGGCATCGCGGGGCCCGGCCGGACCCGGCCGTGTGGTGCCGGTCGGTCGCTCGGTGAGGGGTGAATCGCGGCGCCGGGTACCGCCGAACGTGGCAAACCGGACACCGGCACGGCTACCGTGGAGGTCGTGAGCAGCAACCCCGGACAGCACGACGCCCCGCAGTACTACCGGCCCGGGCCGTCGACGGGGCGCTACCCGCAGTACCCGCAGAACCCGTACCCCCACGGCTGGCACGGCGGCGCCACGCCGCCGGCGCCGTCGCAGCAGACACCCGCCGCGCCCGCGCCGCAGCCGGGCACCACCGCGCAGCCGGGCGCCGCGCCGCAGCCGGGGCCCGGTCAGCAGGCCGGGCAGGGCCCGCAGTGGAACACCGCGCCGGGCTGGGGGCCGCCCCCGGCGGGGCTCGGCAGCGGGCCGCAGGGACGTCCGGCCCGTCCGCGTCAGGTGGTCACCGCGCTGGTCGCGCTGATCGCGGCGGCACTGCCGTTCGTGGTCATGGGCATCGGCGCGATGTTCGCGACGATCAACGACGCGGTCCTCAACGACACCGGGCTCCCGCGTGCCGACATCGACGCCGCGCTGGCCCAGACCGGTCTGACGATGGACCAGCTCACCCAGTTCGTGCGGGTGATGGGCGGGGTCTTCCTCGTCCTGGCGCTGGTGTGGATCGCGCTGGCCGTCGTCGCGTTCCTCGGGGCCGGTGGCGCCCGGATCGCGCTGGCCGTGCTGGCCGGCGTCTACGGGATCCCGCTCCTGCTGCTCATGGCGCCGACGATCCCGCTGTTCGCGGTGCTCGTCGTGGCGCTGTCCGTCGCCGGGGTCGCGCTGCTGTTCGGACGCCCGGCGAAGGAGTGGTACGCCACCCGCAAGCTCGGGGCCGCGAGCCGGTCCTGACACCGGCTGCGAGACTGGGGACGTGAGCACCGGAAGCGCAGGGACCGCCGTGAGCAACCCGGAACCGAAGGAGTCCGCCCGCCTCTTCGAGCGGGCGACCGAGCTGATCCCCGGCGGGGTGAACTCCCCGGTACGGGCGTTCAACTCGGTCGGCGGCACCCCGCGGTTCATGGTCTCGGGTGAGGGCTGCCGCCTCACCGACGCCGACGGCGCCACCTACGTCGACCTCGTCTCCTCCTGGGGGCCGATGATCCTGGGGCACGCGCACCCGGCCGTCGTCGAGGCGGTGCGGTCCGCGGCGTCGCAGGGGCTGTCGTTCGGCACGCCGACCCCGGGCGAGATCGACCTCGCCGCCGAGATCGTCGACCGGACCCCGGTCGAGCAGGTCCGGCTGGTCAACTCGGGCACCGAGGCGACGATGAGCGCCATCCGGCTCGCCCGGGGCATCACCGGTCGCACGGTGATCGTGAAGTTCTCCGGCTGCTACCACGGCCACGTCGACGCGCTGCTCGCCGACGCCGGCTCCGGGATCGCCACCCTCGGCCTGCCGACGAGCCCGGGCGTCACCGGCGCCCAGGCCGCCGACACTGTGGTCCTGCCCTACAACGACCTCGACGCCGTCCGCCAGGTCTTCGAGCAGCGCGGCGCCGACATCGCCTGCGTGATCACCGAGGCCGCCGCGGGCAACATGGGCGTGGTCCCGCCCGTCGAGGGCTTCAACGCCGGGCTGCGCGACCTGTGCCACGCGCACGGCGCGCTGCTGGTGATCGACGAGGTGATGACCGGGTTCCGCGCGTCGCGGCAGGGCTGGTTCGGCTGCGACGGCGTCGCGGGCGACCTCTACACCTTCGGCAAGGTCATGTCCGGCGGGCTGCCCGCGGCCGCGTTCGGCGGGTCGGCGCAGCACATGTCGTACCTGGCCCCGGCCGGGCCGGTCTACCAGGCGGGCACGCTGGCCGGGAACCCCGTCGCCGTCGCCGCCGGGCTCACCACGCTGCGCCACGCCGACGACGCCGCCTACGTCACCCTGCAGGCCAACGCCGACCGGATCGGTGCGCTGGTCACCGCGGCGCTGGAGCGGGAGGGCGTCGCGCACACCCTGCAGTACGCGGGCACGATGTTCTCGCCGTTCTTCACCGACACCCCGGTCACCGGCTACGCCGGGGCCAAGGCCGCCGAGACCTGGCGCTACCCGGCGTTCTTCCACGCGATGCTCGACCACGGCGTCTACCTGCCCCCGAGCGCCTTCGAGGGCTGGTTCGTCTCCACCGCGCTGGACGACGAGGCGTTCGAGCGGATCGAGACCGGCCTGGCCGCAGCCGCGCGGGCCGCGGCCTCCGCCACCCGCCCGGACGGGGCCTGAGCATGGGTGACCGGACCAGCCCGCCCGCCTCGGGACCGGTGACCGTGGTGCACGTGCTGCGCCACGGCGAGGTGCACAACCCCGAGGGCGTCCTCTACGGCCGCATCCCCGGCTACCACCTGTCCGACCACGGCCGGGCCCAGGCCAAGACCGTCGCCGCGTACCTCGACGGCAACGACGTCGCCGCCGTCGTCGCGTCGCCGCTGCAGCGCGCCCAGGAGACCGCACGCCCGATCGCGGACGCCCACGGCGTCGACATCCACACCGACGAGGGCCTGATCGAGTCCGGCAACCTCTTCGAGGGCAAGCGGTTCGGCGTCGGCGACGGCGCGCTCAAGCGCCCGCAGGTGTGGCG
Organism: Pseudonocardia sp. TMWB2A; assembly: GCF_017312135.1. Taxonomy (NCBI): domain Bacteria; kingdom Bacillati; phylum Actinomycetota; class Actinomycetes; order Pseudonocardiales; family Pseudonocardiaceae; genus Pseudonocardia; species Pseudonocardia sp. TMWB2A. Next base: position 1,764,720 of record NZ_QKQY01000002.1, on the reverse strand, counting down.
GCTGCTGCGCGACCCGTTCACCCCGTCCTGGGGCGAGCAGTACCTCGCGATCGCGCACCGGATGCTCGGCGCCGTGCACGCCGCGCGGGCGCTCGCACCCGGCCGCGAGATCGTGTGCGTGTCCCACCAGCTGCCGATCTGGACGCTGCGCCGCTACCTGATGGGCCAGCGGCTCTGGCACGACCCGCGCCGCCGCCAGTGCGCGCTCGCCTCGCTGACCAGCATCGAGTTCACCGGTACCCGGATGACCGGGCTGAGCTACGCCGAGCCGGCCGGCCCGAGCGGCGCGATGGTGACCGGGGCATGAGACGCCTGCTGCCCGCCCTGCTCGGGCTGCTGCTCGTCGCCGGGTGCGGCGTCGGCCGCGACGCCGCGGGCGGGGGACCCGGCCAGGACTTCCAGTTCGTCGCCCCGGGCGGCCAGGTGCGCATCACCTACGACCCGCCGGAGAGCCGTCAGCCGATCACCGACCTGCGCGGCGAGAGCCTGCTGCGCGAGGGCACCCAGGTCGGCATCGGCGACTTCCCCGACACGGTGCGGGTCATCAACATCTGGGGCTCCTGGTGCGGCCCGTGCCGGACCGAGGCCCCCGAGCTGCAGGCCGTGGCCGAGGCGGCCCGGGGCAAGGCCGTCGTCCTCGGGATCGACGTCCGCGACGACCGGCAGGCCGCCCTGGACTTCGTGACCGACCGCGGCATCACCTACGACTCGATCTACGACGCGCCCGGCCGCACCCTGGCCCGGCTCGACGGCTACCCGCGCAACGTCGTGCCCTCGACGATCGTGCTCGACCGCGACGCCCGGGTGGCCGCGGTGTTCCTGGTCCCGGTCGGGAGCTCGGACCTGCTGCCGCTCATCACCCGGCTCGCCGCCGAGCCGAGGTCCGGTTCGTCCCGCTGACCCCGGGTGACCGCGCGGTCGCGCCCCGCCCGGTGAACTACACGCTGTAGAACCCGCCGCGCGGCACCCCGAGCAGGGCTTCTACCCTGGGATGCGATGGACGCGACGACGACGCTGGCGATCTCGGGGCCGCTGCTGCTCGCAGTGCTGGTCTCGGTCGCCGCCGGGCTGGTGAGCTTCGCGTCGCCGTGCGTCGTCCCGCTGGTCCCCGGCTACCTCGCCTACCTCGCGGGGCTCGTCGGCGCGCAGTCCCCGCCGGTCACCCCGGCCGAGGCCACCGAGCGCGCCGCCGCCCGCCGGGGCCCGACCGCGACCGCGCCCGAGGACGGCGTCCAGAACGGCGTCGCGGGTGCCGCCGCCGTGACCGCCGCACCGGTCCGGGACGACGGCCGCTGGCGGGTCGCCGGGGCCGCGCTGCTGTTCGTCGGCGGGTTCACCGTCGTGTTCGGCGCGATCATGGTCGGCGTCGTGTGGCTGTCCGACGTCCTCATCGACAACGAGGCGCTGCTGCAGCGCATCGGCGGCGTCGTGATGATCGTGATGGGGCTGGCGTTCGCCGGTGCCATCCCCGCGCTGCAGCGCGAGTACCGCTCGCACTGGACGCCGCGGGTCGGTCTCGCGGGCGCCCCGCTGCTGGGCGCGGTCTTCGGCCTGGGCTGGGTGCCCTGCATCGGGCCGACGCTGGCCGGGGTCGTCGCCGTCGCCGCCGGTACCGGGGGCGGCTCGGTGCGCGGGATCGTGCTGATCCTGGCCTACTGCGCCGGGCTCGGGATCCCGTTCGTGCTGATCGCGCTGGGCGCGACCCGTGCGGTGCGCGCGCTGGGCTGGCTGCGCCGCCACACCCGGGCGGTGCAGATCGCCGGGGGAGTGCTGCTGGTCCTCGTCGGGGCGCTGCTGGTCTCCGGTCTGTGGTCCCAGTGGCTGGTCAAGCTGCAGGTGTCGATCGCCGGATTCACCCCGCCGATCTGATGAGCTCCCCGCCCGACGCCCCGCCGCAGCCGTCCGTGTCGACACCGGACGGCGTGCCCCCGTCGTCGCCGCGGCCCGGGCCGCTCGCCCGCGTGCTGGCGTTCCTGCGCAACACCTGGCGCGGGCTGACCAGCATGCGCACCGCGCTGGTCCTGCTGTTCCTCCTCGCGCTGGCCGCGATGCCCGGGGCCCTGCTGCCGCAGCGGTCGCTGAACGCGTTCCTCGTCGAGGACTTCTACCGCGACAACCCCGCCATCGCGCCGGTGATCGACGCGGTCGGCGGGTTCGAGGTGTTCGCGAGCCCGTGGTTCGCCGCCATCTACCTGCTGCTGATGATCTCGCTGGTCGGCTGCGTGTTCCCGCGCACCGGCGAGTACCTGCGCTCGGTCCGTCAGCCCCCGGTCATGACGCCGCGCAACCTGGCACGGCTGCCGCACCACGCCGAGGGCGACACGACCGCGGGCGTCGACGACGGGCTGGCCAGGGCGCGGCGGCTGCTGCGCGGCTGGCGCACCGTGGAGCGCACCGAGGACGACGGCTCCCGCACGATCTCGGCGGAGAAGGGGTTCCTGCGCGAGACCGGCAACCTCGTCTTCCACCTCAGCCTGATCGGCATCCTGCTCGGCCTGGCCGGCGGCAAGATGTACGGCTACGAGGGCGACGTCATCGTCCGCGCCGACGGCAGCGAGTTCTGCAACAGCTCCATCCTCGGCTACGACAGCTTCCGCGCCGGGCTGCGCGTCGACGGCACCGACCTCAACGACTTCTGCGTGAAGGTCGACCGGTTCGACGGCACCTGGCTGCCGAACGGCCAGCCGTCGACCTTCGGCGCCTCGGTCGGGTTCCAGACCGGGCAGGACGTCCGCGACGGCGTCAGCACCTGGCGCCCCGACGAGATCGCGGTCAACCACCCGCTGCGCACCGACGGCGACCGCGTCTACCTGACCGGCTACGGCTACGCGCCGGAGTTCACGGTGACCTGGCCGGACGGGCAGAGCCGCACCGGTGAGGTGCAGTGGCGCCCGGTCGACCAGTCCGGCACCCAGCTGTCGGAGGGGGCGACGAAGTTCGAGCGCCCCGGCATCACCGACCCGGAGCAGCGGCGCACCACGCAGCTCGCCGTCACCGGGACCTTCGCACCGACCGGCGCGGTCGACCCCGAGGGCAAGCTGGTGTCGGTGCACCCGGACCTGCGCTCGCCGACCGCCGACGTCGACGTGCTCCTCGGCGACCTCGGCATCGACGACGGCCGCGGCCAGTCGATCTTCAGCGTCGACCAGAGCAAGATCGACGACGGCGAGCTGCGCTCCGTCAGGACGGCGCGGCTCGGGATCGGCGACACCACACGGCTGCCGGACGGCACGGTCGTCCGGTTCGACGGCGTCACCCCGTGGGTGAACCTGCAGGTGGGCCACGACCCCGGCCAGTCCTGGGTGCTGGCCGCGGCGGTGCTGATGGTCGGCGGCCTCGCGCTGTCGCTGTCGGTCACGCGCCGCCGGTTCTGGGTGCGGGTGTCCCCGCGCGACGGCGGGGGCGGTCACATCGCCCTCGGTGGTCTGGCCCGGACCGACCGGGCAGGCTACGGCGAGGAGTTCGACCGGCTCGCGACCGAGCTGCTCGACCCGACGGACAAGAAGGACGGTTAACCCGAGATGCTCGTCGACCCGATCACCGCGATGTGGAGCGACCGCCTGTTCCAGGCGACGCTCGTCGTGCTGCTGCTGGCGCTGGTGTTCGCGTCGCTGGAGTACGCGGCCCGGCGCGTCGCGCGGGCCGCGGCCCGCGCGGAGGAGCCCGCCCCGGTGGGGGCCGGGTCCACGGCGGTCGCGGCGCCCGAGGAGCCCCCGTCCGACGACGGCCGCCGCTCCCGTGCCGACCGCTACGGCCGGATCGGCATCTCGCTGATGGTGCTGGCGGCCCTGACCCACCTCGGGTCGATCGTGCTGCGCGGCTTCGCCGCCTACCGGTGGCCGCTGGGCAACATGTACGAGTTCACCTCGGCGCTGTGCCTGATGGCGGTCGGGGCGTGGCTGGTGCTCGTGCGCCGGCACCCGGGTCTGCGTCCGGCCGGGGTGTTCGTGCTGACGCCGGTCGTGCTGCTCATGTTCGTCACCGGCACCGTGCTCTACCTCGACGCCGCGCCGGTCGTCCCGGCCCTGCAGTCGTACTGGATCATCATCCACGTCACGACGATCACGCTGGCCTCCGGCCTGCTGCTCGTGCCCGGTGTGGCGAGCCTGCTGTTCCTGGTCAAGCGGAACGGGAAGCCGGCGTCGTGGGCCGCGAAGCTGCCGTCGGCGGAGTCCCTCGACCGGCTGGCGTACCGCGTGACGGTGCTCGCGTTCCCGCTCTACACCTTCGGCATCATCACCGGCGCGGTGTGGGCCGAGGCGGCCTGGGGCCGGTTCTGGGGCTGGGACCCGAAGGAGACCGTGGCCTTCGTCGCGTGGGTGCTCTACGCCGCCTACCTGCACGCCCGGGCCACCGCGGGGTGGAAGAACTCCGGTGCCGCGGCCTGGATCAACACGGCCGGCTTCGCCACGATCGTGTTCAACCTGTTCTTCATCAACATGGTGGTGGCCGGACTGCACTCGTACGCGGGGGTGTGAGGCGCCTCGACCACCGGGTTCCGCGCGGCTACCGTCGTTTCCCGTGAGTGAGAACGGTTCCGGCGAGCAGCCCGACGGGTCGGTGGGCCGCTACGTGCGGGAGCGCTGGGCCACGACGGAGTCCCCCGGCCGGTCCTTCGGACGGCGCAGGCGGACCGGCGGTGACGACGCTGCGGAGCAGGTCCCCGACGCCGGTACCACGCCGCCGCGGACCCCGTCGGCCGCCGAACGCGCCGCGTCGGCGCCCGCCCCGGGCCGCGCGGCCATCGGGACGCAGACCCCGCCGGCGGGCTCGGCGTGGGGCAGCGAGCTGCCCGAGATCGACGACGACCTGGTCGACGAGATCGACCCGTCCACCCCGCCGCACGGGATGGACCTGTCCGCCCTGCGCGAGACCCCGCGCCCGGCCTCCTCCGGCTCCGCGACCGTCGCCGACCCCGACGACGAGCCCGCCCCGGCCTCCGCGGGCGACCCCCGGCACCGGCGCGACGACGCCGCCCCGGACCCGGCCGTGCAGGACCACGGCCCCGACGACACCGGTCTCTACCGCGCCGCGGGTACCGACCCCGAGCCGTGGTGGGCCGTGCCCGCCTCCGCGGTGCCCGACGACGACCCCGACGCGGACCTCATCTGGCGCGCCGACCGGTCCGCGGGCCGCACGGCGGACGACACCGGCGACCACGACACGACCCCCGGGTACTCCCCGGACGGCGACGCGGCCCCCGGGCACTTCCCGGACGGCGACGCCACGGCCCCCGGGCACTCCCCGGTCGGTGACGCCGCGACCACCGGGCACCCGCCGGAGGGCGGCGCCGCGGGCCCGGACCTCCCGGACCGTGCCCCGGCCTCCGGGGACGACTCCCCGGGCCGCACCGCGACCGCCGGGTACGACGACGCGCCCGTGTCCGCCGATCCGCCGCACTCCGGCCCCGCCGCTCCGGCGCCCACGAGTCCGGCGCACGCGGGGCACGGCGGCCGCGCGGTGCGGGACGGGTACCCGCCCTACGCCGATCCGGCCCCGGAACCGTCGCCGGGCGAGGGCTCCGGGTACACGGGTCCGGCATGGCCCGCCGAGGCCGCACGGCACCCGGCGACCGCGCGGGCGGACGGCAGCGCCCGTGCCGACGCCGCGCCGCCCACCGAGGGGACACGGGAGTCCACCGGGGCGGCCCCGGCGGCCCCCGCCCGGACCGGGACCCCCCGGACGGACCGTTCCCGCGACGACCGTTCCCGCGACGACCGGCGCCCCCGCCAGGGGGACCGTCCCTGGCGCGCGGCCTGGGACGACGAGTCCGCGGAGACCGGGCCCCAGCGCACCCTCACCCCGCCGCGCGGCCGGCCGCAGACGGGGGTGAAGCGGCCCCGCTGGACGGCCCCCGAGGCGATCGAGGCCCGGGCCGCGCAGCACCGCCGCGGCGACGAGCCGCACGGCGGGCTGGACCTCGCGCCATCGCGCACGGGGCACGGCAGCGCGGGCCGTCCGCCGACGAGCGGGTGGCGTCGCTGGGTCTACGTGCTCACCGGCGGCCTGGTGAACCCGGGGGAGAGCCCCGCGGAGCTGCACCGGCGCGACCTCGTGGCCCGCGCGAACCGGCCGCTGATCAGCTCGCACAAGATCGCGATGCTGAGCCTCAAGGGCGGGGTCGGGAAGACGACGGTCACCGCGACCCTCGGGGCGACGTTCGCGTCGCACCGGGGCGACCGGGTCGTGGCCGTCGACGCCAACCCCGACCGCGGCACGCTGAGCCAGAAGATCCCGCTGGAGACCACCGCGACCGTCCGCCACCTGTTGCGCGACGCCGACCGGGTCCGCCGCTACAGCGACGTCCGCGCCTACACCTCGCAGGGCGTGTCCCGGCTCGAGGTGCTCGCCAGCGAGCAGGACCCGGCGGTGTCGGAGGCGTTCAGCGAGGACGACTACCGGCGCGCGGTCGACCTGCTGGAGCACTTCTACAACCTGGTCCTGACCGACTGCGGTACCGGCCTGATGCACTCCGCGATGTACGGCGTGCTGGGGATGGCCGACCAGATCGTCGTCGTGTCGTCGGGCTCGATCGACGGCGCCCGCAGCGCCTCGGCGACCCTGGACTGGCTCGACGCCCACGGCTACGGGGCGCTGGTCCGCAACGCCGTCGTCGTCATCAACACCGTCTACCGGCGGGCCGGTGGCGGGGTGGACCTCGACCGCGTCGCCGAGCACTTCTCGGGGCGGTGCCGGGCCGTGGTCAAGGTGCCGTTCGACCCGCACCTGGAGGAGGGCGCGGAGATCGACCTGGAGCGCCTGGAGGAGACGACCCGGACGGCGTTGCTGGAGCTGGCGGCGGCCGTCGCCGACGGCTTCCCGGTCTGATCCCGGGCCGCGACGGTCCCCGTCGCCGCCCCGGATGTGACCGGAGACACCGAAGGGCGGTCCGCCCGGTGGGGTGGACCGCCCTTCGGTAAAGGCGTCTTGGGGAGGTGCCGGCCGGCGCGACCCGCTCAGGGACGCTCGGGCGGGTCCTCCTGGTTACGGACCTTCTCGTCGAGCTCGCGCAGGAAGTCGGGATCGTCGTCGGGGCCGGTCGCGCGCGGCTTCTCGGCCCGCTGGCCCGACGACCAGGGGAACTCCGCGCGTGGGATGCGGTCGGAGACCACCTGTTCGGACCGCAGGGTCCGCACGAGCAGCACCGCGACCACGGCCGCGCCGACAAGAAGGATCAGGAAGAACAACATCAGGCCACCTCCGCTGTCCAGCGTAGCGAAGGTGGCCTGACGTACGGGTGAAGTCGAGACCCTCACCCCATGTGTGCGCTCCGGATCAGCGGAGACCGGTGTTCGCCTCGCTGGTCAGGTCGGCCAGCAGGCCGCGGACCTCGGACTCGCGGAACCGGCGGTGGCCGCCCGGCGTGCGGATCGAGCCGATCCGCCCGGCCGAGGCCCAGCGGGTCACGGTCTTGGGGTCGACGCGGAAGAGCGTGGCCACCTCGCCCGGGGTGAGGAGACGCTCGGGTGCCTGAGTCGGAGCTGCCATGGGGATCCTCCCGAAGTGCACGTGGAGTATGTGTCACGGTGCTCGCCGGAGGCATCCGGCCGGGTACCGCTCTCGGTTTCCGGGCCATCGTGACACCTCAGACCCCGGGTACTCGAACGGTGTTGTGTGAGTAAAGGGTTCTTAAAGGGCAAAGCCGGTGAACAACTCGAACCGGACAGTCGGGGACGCCCGGGGAGGGACCGCCGCCCGGGCGGGTGGCCGCGATCCGGACGTCCGGGACGGGGCCGGGTGGAACCGGGCAGCCGCGGTCCGGCAGGTCCGGCCCGTACCCTGGAGGCCATGACGTCTCCGACCTCGCCGCAGGCCGCGGCGCGGGAGCGCGCCGGTGAGCCCGGGCTGGCCACCACGGTGGCGCTCTACACGCTCGCGCGGCTCGGTCTGCTCGCCGTGGTGACGGTCGTCCTCGCGCTGATCGGCGTGCCGTGGCTCGTCGCGCTGCTCGTGGCGCTCGTCGTCGCACTGCCGCTGTCGATGGTGCTGTTCCGCGGGCTGCGGGAGCGGCTGGACCGGGCGATCGCCGCGTCGACGGCCCGCCGGTCGTCCGAGCGGGCGTCGCTGCGGGCCCAGCTGCGCGGCGACGTCGGCCCGCCGCCGTCCCCGGACACGCCCGTCGCGCCCGCGTCCCCGTCGGCCGCTCCGTCCGCGGGCGCGTCCCCGTCGGCCGCCGCCGCTGCGGACGGCGCCGAGGGGTCCACCGGGTCCGACACGGCCTCCCCGGCGGGGGACGGCCCGGCCCGCTGAGCGGGAGCGACCTCAGCCGACGGCGAGCCCGACGGCCACGGCGAGGCCCCAGGCCAGCAGGAGCAGGCCGGTGTCCTTGAGGACCGGGATGAGCGCGGGGCCCTCTGCCCCGCCGAGGACGATCCGCACCGGCCGCACGGCGGCGGGCAGCGCGAACAGCGCCACCAGCAGGCCCGGCCGGTCGAACGCGGCACCGACCGCGACGACGAACGGCACCAGCACCAGCGCGAGGTAGAGCATCCGGGTGCCGTGGTCCCCGAGCCGCACCGCGAGGGTCCGCTTGCCGACGACCCGGTCGCCCGGGATGTCCCGCAGGTTGTTCGCGACCAGGACCGCGCACGTCAGCAGCCCGACACCGACCGCGGCCCCGACGGCGGCGGCGTCGACGTGCCCGGCCTGGGTCAGCATGGTGCCCAGCACTGCGACCGGGCCGAAGAACACGAACACCGCGACCTCGCCGAGCCCGGCGTAGCCGTAGGGCCGCGAGCCGCCGGTGTAGTACCAGGCGCCGACGATGCACAGCGCCCCGACGAGCAGCAGCCACCACTGGCCGGAGACCGCCGTGAGCACCAGCCCGGCGACGGCGGCGACCCCGAAGCAGGCGAACGCCGCGGACTTCACCGTGGCCGGTTCGGCGGCCCGGGAGCCGACCAGACGCTGGGGGCCGACACGGTCGTCGTCGGTGCCGCGGATGCCGTCGGAGTAGTCGTTGGCGAAGTTCACCCCGATCACCAGCGCGACCGCCACCAGGAGGGCGAGCAGCGCGGAGCCGGGGGCGAGGGCGCCCGCGCCGAGCGCGGCGCCGGTGCCGACGAGGACGGGGGAGATCGCGGTGGGGAGGGTGCGCGGCCGCGCGCCCTCGACCCACTCTGCCGTGGTGGCCACCCCGGGAACCTATCCCGCCGCGCCGCCGTCCGACGGGGCCGTCCCACGGCACGACCACACCCCTGCGCCGGTCGCCACACCCGCTGCGACGGGTGTGCGGACCGGCGCAGGGGTGTGGCTGCCGGGCAGGACGGTCAGGAGGTGCCGGAGGGTGCCCGCTGGGCCGAGCCGGGGGTCACGCGGGCGGCCTGGTTGTCGCCGGTGGGGACGCCGGTCGCGGGCGTGGGCGCGGTGGAGGACCCGGGTGAGGGGGTGCCCGCCGTGGACCCGCCGGCGGCCGGTGCCCCGGCTCCCGGCCCCGTCGCCGCGGAGGGTGCGGACGGCGCGGGCGGTGCGGACGGCGCGGGCGGTGCGGACGGCGTCGATGAGGACGGTGCAGACGCGGACGGGGTGGCCGCGGACGGTGCGGCGGGGGCAGCTGGGACCGGAGCCGGCGAACCGCCCACCGCGGCGGAGGCGTCGGGCCCCGCGGGAGCCGCGGAGGTGCCGGGAGCCGCGGGAGTGCCGGGCGCCGACGGAGCAGCGGAGGCGTCGGGCGCGGTGGGGGCGGCGGGGGCGGCGGGGGCCGCGGGGGCCGCGGGGGCCGCGGGCGAGGGTGCGGACGGGGCCGCCGCGTCGCAGGCCGGGACGTCGCCCGGCAGCCCGGTGAATGCCGTCGCCGGGAGGTACTGGCCGTCGCCGATCCGGACGAACGCGCCGGAGGTGCACTGCACCGGCACCTCGGTGGCGTCGACGGCGATCCCGACCGACTCCGCGCCGGCCTCGGGCCGGGCGAGGATCTGGATGTCCGGGGTGCCCTCGGTGCGGATCGCGGACAGCCGCTGCGACCCGGTCCACAGGTAGTCGACCTGGACCTGCGAGTTGTCCTTCAGGCCGAGGACGTCCCAGAAGATGCCGTCGCCCAGGTCGATGCCCGCCGGGTTGGCGACCCGGCGCCCGAACTGGTCCTTGCCGCCGTTGTGCCCGTTGCGCGCGGCCGCGGCCTGCGGCACGCCCTGGGGCAGGTCCTTCCACATCTCCCGCTGGTTCGACGGGTTCCAGTAGTCGTCCTTGGTGTTCCACGGGCCGATGTCCCAGACCGGGGCGATCGCGCAGCGCCCGTTGGGGGCGCAGACCTTGACCGAGTAGTCGGTCTTGCCGTTGGCCGAGAGCGCCCGGCGCGAGGGCAGCGCGACGAAGCGGTCCCGGTTGACGATCTTGTGGCCGTTCGCGGTGGTGCCGCCGACGAGCCCCTCGCGGGTGGCGAACACCGAGTAGCTGCGCGGCGCGGCCTCGGTGACCGGCTCGCTCTCGGCGCCGGAGCCGGGCGTCGCGGTGAGGGTGAGCTCCCGGACGGTCGGGTCGGCCGCGCCGGTGGCGGTGAGGACCAGGCGTCCCTGCACCTCGGTGACGGCCTCCGGCAGCTCGATGCGGGAGTCCTGGGCGGGGATCCACTCGGTCCAGCCGCCGCCCGTCCGCTTCCCGCGGACGTCGACCGACGCCGTCGAGCCGGGCGGGGTGTCCGCGACGAGCCGGGAGTCGACCTCCCGGGTCGGGGCGTCCAGGGTGCGCGGCGCGAGGGTCAGCAGCCCGGTCGGGACCACCTCGGCCGGGTCGGCGGAGGACTCCGTGTCCCCCTCGTCCGCCGGGGCCCCGAAGGCCGTCGACCGGTCGAACCGGGCCCCGTCGGGCGAGACGACGACACCGTTGCCGGTGCCCTCGCTCAGCTCCGGCTGCCACGTCGTGCCCGGCTCGTCGGCCATCGCCGGGACCGTGGCGGCGGCACAGAGCGCGCCGGTCGCGGCGAGCAGACCGATGGCCCGCAGCCCGGCCCGCGTGATGCTGCGCATGGACAACCCCCGCTGATCGCTGTGACTCGTGTGACGACGGGGAGCCCTGTGATGGGTGAGGGCTCTGTGTCGCCAGTGGTCGAAGCACACTCGATCTGAGGGGTGCGCGCAACGCACGCTGCGTGAACCAACTCCAAGGTGTGTACACGGATCGGGTGGTGGAGACCGTGACGCAACGCCGTGATCCGACTGCCCACCGTGACCGACAACTCCGCTGGGTGAGCGGTCAGGTGCGGCGCGCCCCCGCCAGGATCTCCGCGACGGCGGTGCGGTCGGGCTTGCCGATCCCGCGCTCGGGCACGGTGTCGGCCCGCAGCAGCAGCCGCGGCACGGCGGCCCGGCCGCACGCCGCGCGGACCGCGGCACACAGAGCGTGATCGTCCGGTGCGGCCTCGGAGGGCACCACGAGCGCGGCCACGATCTGGCCCCACTCGTCGTCGGGGAGGCCGACGACGCACGCCGCGCGGACGCCGTCGACCGCCAGGAGCGCCCGCTCCACCGCGGCCGGCGCGACCTTCTCGCCCCCGGTGTTGACGACGTCGTCGACCCGGCCCAGGACGGTCAGCGTCCCGTCCGGCGCGAGCGCGCCGAGGTCCCCGGTCCGGAACCGGCGGACGCCCCCGTCGGACACGAAGGCCTCCGCGGTCGCCTCCGGCGCCCCCAGGTACCCGCCGGCGACGACCGGTCCGCCGAGCACCACCCGTCCGTCGGCCGGGTCGAGGGTGACCTCGACGCCGTCGAGCGGGACGCCGTCGTAGACGCAGCCGCCGCAGGTCTCGCTCATCCCGTAGGTGGTGACCACCCGGATCCCCTCGGCGAGCGCGCGCCCGCGCAGCCGCGGGTCCAGCGCGGCCCCGCCGACGAGCACGGCGTCGTACCCGGCCAGGGCGTACAGCGGGGCACCGCCGTGGTCGAGGATCCGCGCCAGCTGGGTCGGGACGAGGCTGGTGTAGCGACGGGTGCCGTGCGCCATCCGCCCGGTGGCGCGGGCCAGGCCGTCGGGCCGGAAGCCGCCGCGGACGTCCTGGACCACGCAGGCGGTGTCCGCGAGCAGGGCGCGCAGCACCACCTGGACCCCGGCGACGTGCTCGGCGGGCAGCGTGAGCAGCCACGACCCCGGGCCGCCGAGGCGGGCGTGCGTCGCCGCGGCCGAGGCCCGCAGCGCGTCCGCGGTGAGCGCGACGTACTTGGGCTCCCCGGTCGACCCCGAGGTGGCGACGACGGCGGCGAGCCCGTCGGGCAGCTCCCCGGCCGCGGCGGCCCGCGCCACCGGCCCGGGCAGCGCATCCGACCCGGCGGTGTCCGGCCCCGCGGCACCCGGGCCCGGGCCCGGCTCGGCCCGCACGGGCAGCACCGCGGGACCCGTGCCGTCGACGGCGGCCCGCAGCGCGGCCGCCAGCCGGGTCACCGACTCCGCGGAGCCGTCCACCGGAAGTGCACGCACAGTCATGCTGTCAACCCTGTCTGTCGTGACGCACGCACCGGGAGCGGCGTCCGAACGGCGTCTTTCATCAGATTCGGGGAACGGTGTAGGGGAGGTGCAACGCGGGGGGCCTCCCACCCGACTCAGGGGGTGAGAGCGGCGGCGCACCCGCCCGCCGGTCACGGGTTCGAAGGAGCTCACCATGCCGTACACCGCCACCGCCGACGCGTCCCCGACCGGCAGCCCGCGCTCGCTGCGCTGCCGCCGGCCCGCCGGCTCCGGGCACCGTGCGGTCGCCGGCGAGCTCGCGGCCCTGGCCTTCGACGTGCCGTCCGGCCCGGTACCCCCGGCCGCGGCGCCGCAGCGCCCGGCGGTCGCCGTCCCGCAGCAGAGCGGCCCGCGGGCCGTCGTCGCGGCGCGGCCGGTCCCCGTGCCCCGGCCGCGCCCCGCCGCGGAGTGACGACCTAGTAGTGCCAGGGGAACGGCGACCAGTCCGGGTCCCGCTTCTCCAGGAACGAGTCCCGGCCCTCCACCGCCTCGTCGGTCATGTAGGCCAGCCGGGTCGCCTCACCGGCGAAGAGCTGCTGGCCGACCAGACCGTCGTCGGCGAGGTTGAAGGCGTACTTCAGCATCCGCTGGGCCTGCGGTGACTTGCCGTTGATCTCCGACGCCCACTGCAGGGCCTCGGTCTCCAGGTCCGCGTGGTCGACCACGGCGTTGACCGCGCCCATGTGGTGCATCTGCTCGGCGCTGTAGGTGCGGCCGAGGAAGAAGATCTCCCGGGCGAACTTCTGCCCCACCTGGCGGGCCAGGTACGCCGAGCCGTAGCCGCCGTCGAACGAGCCGACGTCGGCGTCGGTCTGCTTGAAGCGGGCGTGCTCGCGGGAGGCGATCGTGAGGTCGGCGACGGCGTGCAGCGAGTGCCCGCCACCGGCGGCCCAGCCGTTCACCACGGCGATGACGACCTTCGGCATGAACCGGATCAGCCGCTGGCACTCCAGGATGTGCAGCCGCCCGGCCCGGCCCTGCTCGACGGTCTCCGCGGTGTCCCCGGAGGCGTACTGGTAGCCGGTGCGGCCACGGATGCGCTGGTCGCCGCCGGAGCAGAAGGCGCGCTTGCCGTCCTTCGGGGAGGGGCCGTTCCCGGTCAGCAGCACCGCGCCCACGTCGGCGCTGGTCCGGGCGTGCTCCAGGGCGCGGTAGAGCTCGTCGACGGTGCCCGGCCGGAACGCGTTGAGGACCTCGGGACGGTCGAACGCGATCCGCACGGCGCCGGTGGCGCGGGCGCGGTGGTAGGTGATGTCGCGGAAGTCGAACCCGTCGACCGGCGTCCAGGCGTCCGGGTCGAAGGTCTCGGAGACGGTCATGGCCGAACCCTAAGGACTCACTCCGCGACGAGCGGCGCCAGCCGTCGGGCCACGGCCAGTGCGGGGCCCGGGCCGTCCCACCCGGTGTCGCCGTCGGCGTCCCACACCTCGGACAGCACGCACACCGCGAACCCCCACGCGACGGCGCGGTCCCACCCGATCCCGACGGCGTCGGCGAGCCGTTCCAGCCGGTCCGGCGCGCGGCGGGCCAGCTCGGCCGGGTCGGCGTCGAGCGGGTTGTACAGCAGCTGGCCGCAGTCGTAGCCGGGGTCGCCGGTCCGTCCGTGCGGGTCGATCGCCAGCCACGGCTCCCGGGTCGCGGCGAGGACGTTGTGCTGGTGCAGGTCGCCGTGCAGCAGCACCTCGCGCTCCGCGGAGCCGCACAGCTGCGTCCACAGTGCCGCCGCCCGTTCCACCAGCGGCCGGGGCAGCACCGCGGCGGGGCGGGCCAGGTGCGCGTCGAACGCGGCCCGCTCGGCCGCGACGTGGTCGACCCCGGGCGGTAAGGGGGCCGCGTGCAGCCGGGCCAGCAGCCCGCCCACGACGTCGACGGCGTCGTCGTCGGGCCGGGTGGCGAGCTCGGTCCCGGGACACGCGCGTTCGAGCAGCAGCGCCCCGCGGGCCGGGTCGGCCCACAGCAGCCGGACGGCACCGTCCCCGTCCCAGGCGCGCAGCGCGGCGATCTCGGCGTCGAGGTGCCCGTCGGGGACCCCCGCCTTGAGCACGGCCGGGGTCCCGTCGGCGCAGGTCACCGCCCGCACCGCGTGGTAGGTCTGCGGCAGCGCCGGGCCGGGCTCCAGGTCCAGCTCGGTGGCCAGCCCGGCCAGCAGCGGGCCGAGTCCGGCGAGCCAGGCCGCTCCCCGGTCGCCCCAGACCCGGACGACGGTGTCGGCGAGCTCGTCGCGGTGCACCGGGGCAGCCTGGTGCGGCGATCCGGATCACCGCAACCGCCGTCCCGGCACGGGCGGGGCCCCGGGGGGCGCGGGGTAGCGTCTCGGGTGCCCCGGACGGCCGAGAGGAGCCCCGTGACCATCGAGAGCGCGCGTCCCACCACCGCGAGCAGCTCCACGAGCAGCACCGCGTACCGCGCCCTGGAGAACGACCTGCGTGCCGCCATCGGCGGTGAGGTCCGGTTCGACGCGGGCAGCCGCGCGATGTGGTCGGCGGACGCCTCGAACTACCGGGGCGTCCCGATCGGCGTGATCTGCCCGCGCGACGCCGCCGACGTCGAGGCCGCCGTCGCCGTGTGCCGCACCCACGACGTGCCGGTGCTGCCGGTCGGGTCGCGCACCTCCATCGCGGGCCAGGCCGTCAACACCGCGGTCGCGATGGACTTCCGCACGCACATGGACGCGATCCTGTCCGTGGACCCCGACGCCCGGACCGCGACCGTGCAGCCGGGTGCCGTCTGCGACGCCGTGCGCGACGCCGGCAAGCCGCACGGCCTGACGTTCGGCCCGGACCCGTCGACGCACAACCGCTGCTCGATCGGCGGGATGATCGGCAACAACGCCTGCGGCTCGCACTCGGTGGCCTGGGGCAAGACCGTCGACAACGTCGCATCGCTGGAGGTCCTCACCTACCGCGGCGAGCGGCTCGTGCTGGGCGGCGACGGCACCGAGACCGGCACGATCCCGGACGCGCTGCGTGCGCTGGGCGCGCGGGTCGCCGACGACGTCGAGAAGCACGTGCCCGAGCTGACCCGGCGGGTGTCGGGCTACAACCTCGACCAGCTCGTCCCGGGCAACGTGAACCTGGCCAAGGCGCTGGTCGGCACCGAGGGCACCTGCGCGACGATCCTGTCCGCGACCGTCGACCTCGTCGAGTCCCCGCCCGCGCGGGCGCTGGCCGTGCTCGGCTTCCCCGACGCCTACCACGCCGCGGACAACGTGATGATCGTCCGCGAGCACTCGCCGCTGACGATCGAGGGCATGGACGCCGGGCTGATCGCCTCGCTGCGCGCCCTGCGCCCGAACGAGACGACGAGCCGGATGCTCCCCGAGGGCAAGGGCTGGCTCTACGTCGAGACCGGCGGGGCCACCCGCGCCGAGGCGGAGGCAGCCGCGCAGGCCGTCGCCGACGCGATGAAGGCCTGGACGACCGGTGCGGTCGTCGTCGGCGAGCCGGCCCGGATGGCCGCGCTGTGGAAGATCCGCGAGGAGGGCGCGGGCCTGCTGACCCGCTCGCCCGAGGGCGGCGAGGCCTGGCCCGGCTGGGAGGACGCCGCCGTCCCGCCGGAGCGCTTCGGCGCCTACCTGCGCGAGTTCGACAAGGTCCTGGAGGCCCACGGCCGCAAGGGCATCTACTACGGCCACTTCGGCGACGGCTGTCTGCACGTGCGGATCGACTTCGACCTGCTCACCAAGCCGGGCGTGCAGAACTTCCGGGACTTCATGACCGCGGCCGCGGACCTCGTCGTCGCGCACGGCGGGTCGCTGTCCGGTGAGCACGGCGACGGCCAGGCCCGCGCCGAGCTGCTCCCGCGGATGTACCCGCCGCAGATCATCGCCGCGTTCGAGGACTTCAAGGGGATCTGGGACCCGGACGACCGGATGAACCCCGGCCGCGTCGTGCGCCCGGCGACGATGGACGAGAACCTGCGCGTCCAGCTCGGCATGCCGACCATGCCCGACGAGCCGAAGCTGGCCTTCGGCCACGACCGCGGCTCCTTCCACCGCGCCACCCGCCGCTGCCTGGGCGTCGGCAAGTGCGCCGTCGACACCGGCTCCGGGGTCATGTGCCCCAGCTGGAACGTGACCAAGGAGGAGAAGCACTCCACCCGCGGCCGCGCCCGCCTGCTGTTCGAGATGGCGAACGGCGAGATCATCAAGGACGGCTGGCAGTCCGACGAGGTCGCCGAGTCCCTCGACCTGTGCCTGTCCTGCAAGGGCTGCAAGTCCGACTGCCCGGTCGGGGTCGACATGGCCTCGTACAAGACCGAGTTCCTCGCGAACCGCTACCACCGGAAGCTGCGCCCGCGCGCGCACTACTCGATGGGGGCGCTCCCGCGCTGGCTGCGCGCGGTCGGGGTGCTGCCGGCCGCGGCCGTCGACGGGCTGAACCGGCTCGCGCAGGTGCCGTTCCTGGCGAAGGTCGCGAAGAAGGCGGGCGGTATCGACGCCCGTCGCGCCATCCCGCCGATCGCCCGGGAGACCTACACGGCGCAGGCCGCCCGCGGGCTGCCGATGTCGACGGTGCCGGACCTCGGCGTCGCGCCCGGCAGCCGCGGCCCGCTGCTGCTGTGGACCGACACCTTCACCGACCACTTCGACCCGGAGATCGCGGCCGACGCCGTCGCGGTCCTCACCGGGCTCGGGTACCGGGTCGAGCTGCCCCCGAAGAACGTGTGCTGCGGCCTGACCTGGACCTCCACCGGCCAGGTCACCGCGGCCCGCCGGGTGCTGGCGCGCAGCCTGCGCGCGATCGGCCCGGCGCTCGACGCCGGCATCCCGGTCGTCGGGCTGGAGCCGTCCTGCACCGCCGCGCTGCGCAGCGACGCCGCGGAGCTGCTGCCCGACGACCCGCGGGTGCCGCTGCTGGCGCGGCAGGTGTCGACCTTCGCCGAGCTGCTGGCCCGGCACGCCGACGAGCTGTCGGCCGTCGCGGGGACCGGGAACGGTGCCGCGCTGGTGCAGATCCACTGCCACCAGCACGCCGAGCTGGGCTCGGAGCCCGACCGCGCGGTGCTGGCGGCGCTCGGCGTCGACGCCACCGTGCTCGACTCCGGCTGCTGCGGCCTGGCCGGCAACTTCGGGTTCGAGGACGGCCACTACGACGTGTCGATGGCGTGCGCCGAGCGGGCCCTGCTGCCCGCGCTGCGCGCCGCCGACGAGTCCGTGGACCTGCTCGCCGACGGCTACTCCTGCCGGACCCAGGTCCGTCAGGCCGGCGAGCGGGAGCCGGTGCACCTGGCCCAGATCGCGGCCCGCGCCCTGCGGGGGTGATCGCCTCCCGCGATCGTGCGGGAGACCGACGAGGGAGGACCCCATGGCCGACGACCGACGGGCGCTGGTGCTGGGCGGCGGCGGGCTGACCGGCATCGCCTGGATGTACGGGCTGCTGGCCGGGCTCCTCGCCGACGGCGTCGACCTGCGCGACGTCGACCTCGTCGTCGGGACCTCGGCGGGGTCGGTGGTGGGCACCAACCTGGCCGTCGGGCGTGACCCGGCCGCGCTCGCCGCGACCCAGCTCGCCCCGCCGTCCGGGGAGATCGCCGCGACCCTCGGGCTGCGGCTGGCGGTCCGCTACGGCGTCGCCGCGCTCTCCGGACCGCGCGACGCGACCCGGGTCCGGGCCCGGATCGGCCGTCTCGCCCTCGACACCGACACGGTCGACGAGGCCGAGCGGATCGCGGTGATCCGGTCGCGGCTCGACGGCGCGGACTGGCCCGCCGACCGGGACCTGCGGGTCACCGCCGTCGACGCGCACACCGGCGCGTTCCGGGTCTTCGGCCGCGACGACGGCGTCGAGCTCGCCACCGCGGTCGCCGCCAGCTGCGCGGTGCCCGGCGTCTGGCCGCCGGTCACGGCCGCGGGCACCCGGTGGATCGACGGCGGGGTCCGCTCCATGGCCAACGCCGACCTCGCCGCGGGCTACGGCCGCGTTGTCGTGGTGGCGCCGCTGTCCGGCGGGCTCGGCGGGGCCGCGCCGCCCCGGGTCCAGGCCGAGGCGCTCGGCGCGCTCGCCCGGGTCGCGGTCGTCGAGCCGGACCGGCGTTCGCGCCGCGCGTTCGGCCGCAACCCGCTCGACCCGGCCCGCCGTCCGGGCTCGGCGCGGGCCGGCCGGGCGCAGGCGGCGGACGTCGCCGCCGAGGTCGCGCGGGTCTGGGGCTGAGCCCGCGGTGCCCCCGCGCCGGACCCGGCAGGAACGCAGCGACGAGCGCCAGCGCGCGATCCTCACCGCGGCCACCGAGATCCTGGTCGGGGAGCGGATGAGCGCGGTGACCCACCGCAACGTCGCCGCCCGGGCCGGGGTCCCCGGCGGGGCGATCCGCTACTACTTCTCCACCCGCGAGGACCTGCTCTCGGCGGTCCTGGCCGATCTCGACCGGGCCCGGCGCGACGCCGCGCGGGAGGCCGCCACGGTGCCGGCGGGCGCCGCCCCCGGCACCGCCGAGCTCGTCGACCGGCTGGTCCGCAGCGGCCTCGGGGCCCCGCTCGACGACGACACCCTGCGCGGCGTCGTCGGCTCGCTCGCCGACGCGGCCCGGGAGAGCCCCCGGCTGGCCCGCGAGCTCGCCGAGCAGTGGGCGGGCACCGAGCACGACGTGGCGGCGACGCTGCGGGCCTGCGGGCGCCCGGAGCGCTCCGCCCGCCGCTACCTGCTGCTCATGGACGGCGCGCTGCTCGCCGCCGCCGTGCAGGGCCGCACCGGCCTGGCCGGGTTCGTCGCCGACGAGCTGGCCGCCGCCCTCGACGGGGAGTAGCCGCGGTCGTGTCGCGGAGCACACCACACCGCAAAAAGTGGTGCAGGTGCATCAATTCTCCCTACCCTGGGATCGTCTCCCGCCGAGCGGGCGCTCCGACCAGGACCTGGTGCTCCATGACCGCGCCTCCGCGCTCCTTCACGCTCACCCTCGCCGTCGTCGTCGGGCTGGGCCCGTTCGCGATCGACATGTACCTCGCGTCGCTGCCCGACATCGCGGCCGAGTTCCGTGCCCCGGTGTGGGTCACCCAGCTGACGCTGACCGGCTACCTGCTGGTGCTCGGCCTCGGGCAGCTGTTCGCCGGCCCGCTGACCGACGCCGTCGGCCGCCGCACACCGCTGCTGGCCGGGCTCGCGCTGTTCACCGCGGGCTCGGTCGTCGCCGCGCTCGCCCCGTCCATGGCGGTCCTCGTGGCCGCCCGGCTGCTGCAGGCCGCGGGCGGCGCGGTCACCGTCGTCGTCGCCAACAGCTCGGTGCGCGACCGCGCCGAGGGCGACGCCGCGACCCGGCTCTACGCCGCGCTGATGGTGGTGGTCGCCGTCGCGCCGATCATCGCGCCCGCGGCGGGCGGTGCCCTCGACGACGCCGCGGGCTGGCGCGCGGTCTTCGTGGCGCTGGCCGTGCTCGGCGCGCTCACCCTCGCCGCGGCGGCCCGGTTCCTGCCCGAGTCCCTGCCGGTCGGCGCGCGCACGCCGTTCCGGCCGGGGGCGACGCTGCGCGGGTACGGCTCGCTGCTGCGCGACCGTGCGTTCGTCGTACCGGCCGCCGCGATCTGCACCGTCTTCGGCTTCCTGTTCGCCTACATCGGAGGTGCGTCGTACGTGTACCGCGGCGCCTACGGCCTGGGCGCCTCGGAGTTCGGGCTGCTGTTCGGGGCGACCGCGGTCGCCGTCGCCGTCGGGGCCGGCGCCGCACACGTGCTGGCCGACCGGCTCCCCGGACGGACGAACGCGGTGCTCGGCGCGGCGCTGATCGTCGCCGGGGCGGTCGGCGCCGCCCTCGCCGCCGTCGCCGGGCTGCCGATCGGGGTGCTCGCCGTGTCCTTCGCCGTCGCCCTGGCCGGGCTCGGGATCACCGAGCCGGTCCTGATGGGTGCGGCCATGAACGCCCGCTCGGAGGGCCTCGGGTCGGCGAGCGCGGTGCTCGGGGCGTGCCAGTTCGTGCTGGGGGCGGTGGGCACCGCCGCCGCGGGTGCCGCGGCCGCCGCAGGGCCCGTCGTCTGGACCGGTCTGCTGCTCGGCATCGCCGTCGTCGCCGTCCTGCTCACGCTCGCACTGCCCCGGGCACGTATTCCTGCCGGAGACCGATCCCACGGGGTCGCATGAGCGCGCAACGGCCCGGGTAGCCGAGGGCCATGACTGTTCCCACGATCAAGCTGAACGACGGCCGCGAGATCCCCCAGCTCGGCTTCGGCGTCTTCCAGATCGAGCCCGGTGACACCGCGGAGAAGGTCAGGGCGGCCCTCGATGTCGGCTACCGCCACATCGACACCGCGCAGATGTACGGCAACGAGGAGGGCGTCGGCAAGGCCATCGCCGACTCCGGCATCCCGCGCGACGAGCTGTGGATCACCACCAAGCTGAACAACGACGGGCACGGCCGGGAGGCGGCGGTGAGCAGGCTCGACGAGAGCCTCACCAAGCTCGGCCTCGACCACGTGGACCTGTACCTCATCCACTGGCCGCGCCCGAAGGAGAACCGCTACGTCGAGACCTGGCAGGGCCTCGAGGACGCGCAGAAGGCGGGCAAAGCGCTGTCGATCGGCGTCTCGAACTTCCAGCCCGGCCACCTCGACCGGCTGGCGGAGGAGACCTCCACGGTCCCCGCGATCAACCAGATCGAGTTTCACCCGCACCTGGTGCAGCGCGAGCTGCGCGAGTACCTCCAGCAGCACGACATCGCGCTGGAGGCGTGGAGCCCGATCGGTCAGGGCAAGGGCCTGCTCGACGCGCCCGAGCTGAAGGAGATCGCCGAGCGGGTCGGCAAGTCCGCCGCGCAGGTCGTGCTCCGCTGGCACATCCAGCTCGGGAACATCGTCTTCCCGAAGTCGAACAACCCGGAGCGGATCAAGGAGAACTCCGAGATCTTCGACTTCGCGCTGAGCGAGGACGACATCGCCGCCGTCGAGAAGCTCCACACCGGCGAGCGCATCGGCCCGGACCCCGACGACTTCGGCTGATCCGGTGGGGGTGACGGGTGTCACCGTCCGGCATCTGCGGAGGGCACGGCGCCACGGGTCACCCGACCGGGGACGCGGACGGGCCGGCGCGGTGGACGTGTGCGCCCGCGTCCGTACGGTGGGGACGATGTTGGCGATCACCGAGAACGCCGCCGAGGCGATCAGGACCCTGAGCACCGACGCGGAGCTGCCCGACGACGGCGGCCTGCGCATCTCCGCGCCCGACCCGGCGCAGGGCCTCGAACTGGCCCTCGCGCAGGAGGGCGACACGCAGGACACCGTGCTGCGCGGGGAGGGCATCACCGTCTTCCTCGAGCCGGCCGCGGCGGAGCTCCTGGACGACAAGGTCCTCGACGTCCAGCCCGTGGCGACCGAGCAGGGCGAGCAGGAGCTGCGCTTCGCGATCGTCGAGCAGCCCGAGACCGCCTGACCCACCCCCGACACCGACGTCGTGGCCCCGCCGGGAACCCGGTGGGGCCACGGCCGTCTCAGAGCTCGGTGACGGTCCCGTCGCGGACGTCCCAGCGGCGGGTGGCGCGCACCGTGTCGAGCATCCGCCGGTCGTGGGTCACCAGCAGGACGGTCCCGTCGAAGTCCTCGACCGCCTGCTCCAGCTGTTCGATGGCGGGCAGGTCGAGGTGGTTGGTCGGCTCGTCGAGCACCAGCAGGTTCACCCCGCGCGCCTGCAGCAGCGCCAGCGCGGCGCGGGTCCGCTCGCCCGGCGAGAGCGACGACGCCGTCCGCAGCACCTGGTCCGCGCCCAGGGAGAACTTCGCGAGCAGCGTCCGCACCTCGGACTCGGGCCAGTCCGGCACCTGCTCGCCGAACGCGCGCAGCAGCGTCGCGTCCCCGAGGAAGGCGCCGCGGGCCTGGTCGATCTCGCCGACCAGCACCCCCGAGCCGAGCCCCGCCGAGCCCGAGTCCGGGGCGATCCGGCCGAGCAGCAGCCCGAGCAACGTCGACTTGCCCGCCCCGTTCGCGCCGGTGACGACGACCCGGTCCGCCCAGCCCACCTGCACCGTGGCCGGGCCGAACGCGAAGTCCCCGCGCCGCACGGCGGCGGCGTCGGCCCGCGCGACGACCGACCCGGACCGGGGTGCGGAGGCGATCTCCATCCGCAGCTCCCACTCCTTGCGGGGCTCCTCCACGACCTCCAGCCGCTCGATCGCCCGCTCGGTCTGCCGGGCCTTCGCGGCCTGCTTCTCGCTGGACTCCTGGCGCTGCGCGCGGACGTTCTTGTCCGGGTCCTTCGTCTTGCGCCGGGCGTTGCGCACGCCCTGGGCCATCCAGTTGCGCTGCATGACCGCGCGCTGCTGGAGGGTCCCGAGCTTCCCGGCGTACTCCTCGTAGTCCTCGCGGGCGTGCCGGCGGGCCACCTCGCGCTCGGCGAGGTAGGACTCGTAGCCGCCGTCGTAGACGTCGATCCGCTGCTGGACCAGGTCCAGCTCGACGATCCGGTTCACCGTGCGCGCCAGGAACTCCCGGTCGTGGCTGACCAGCACCGTCGGCGTGCCCTGCCGGGCCAGGCCGCCCACGAACCGCTCCAGCCGTTCCAGGCCGTCGAGGTCGAGGTCGTTGGTGGGCTCGTCGAGCAGCAGCAGGTCGTAGCGCGACAGCAACAGCGCCGCGAGGTTCGCCCGCGCCGCCTGCCCGCCGGACAGCCCGGTCATCGGGGCGTCCGGGCCGACCGCCAGCCCGACCTCGCGCAGCACCTCACCGGAGCGCTCGTCGAGGTCGGCGCCGCCGAGGGCCAGCCAGCGGTCCAGCGCGGCGGCGTAGCGGTCGTCGGCGCCGGGGGTGCCCGACGCCAGCCCCTCCGCCTCGGCGTCCATCGTCGCCTGCGCGTCGGCGACGCCGGTCCGGCGCGCCAGGAACCCGGCGACCGTCTCCCCGGGACGCCGGTCGGGCTCCTGCGGCAGGTGCCCGACGGTCGCGTCGGGCGGGGCGAGGGTCAGCGACCCGTCGTCCGGGGGCCGCGAGCCGGCCAGCACCGTCAGCAGGGTGGACTTGCCGGCGCCGTTGGCACCGACCAGCCCGATGACGTCGCCGGGCGCGACGACGAGGTCCAGCCCGGAGAACAGGGGTCGGTCGCCGTGGCCCGCGGCCAGGCCCGTCACGTGAAGGGTCGCGCTCATGTCGAGCGCAGACGCTACCCCTACAGGTTCGCCCCGAAGAGCCGGTGCAGGGCGTCCCAGTGCCGCTGCTCGGCGTCGTCGTCGTGGGTGGGCGCGTCCGGCACCGCGAAGCCGTGCGCCGCCGGGTAGGTCTCCAGGGTCGCCGACACCGCGGCCGCGGACAGCGCGTCGCCGAGGCGCCGCTTCTGCTCGTCGGGGAAGGAGTCGTCGTCGGTCGCGCCGGCCACGTAGACCTCGGCCCGGATGCGGTCGGCGAGCCGGTGCACGCTGGCCGGGTCGTCGGTGGCGAGGTTGCCCCCGTGGAACGACGCCGCGGCCGCGACCCGCTCGGGCTGCGTCGCGGCGGTGCGCAGGCTCATCACCCCGCCCATGCAGTAGCCGGTGGTGCCGACCGCCCTGCCGCCGACCTCGGGCCGCTCCAGCAGCGCGGTCACCCACGCCTCGGCGTCGACGGCGACGAACTCGGGAGTCAGCGAGCCCACCATGCCCATCAGCCGGGCCCGCTCGGGCTTGTCGGAGAACACGGTGGCGAAGTCGAACGGGGCCCAGTCGCCGTGCCGGTGGTAGACGTCGGGCAGCAGCACCGCGTACCCGAGCGACGCCAGGTGCGCGGCCATGTCGTGAATGGCCGGCCGGACACCGCCGGCGTCGGGGTAGAGGAGCACGCCCGGCCACGGGCCGTCGCCGTCCGGGGTGTGCAGGGTGGCGGCGGCGTCGCCGTCGGGGGTGCTGATCGTGAAGTCGGTGCGCGGCACGGGTCCGGCCTCCCGGGGGTGATCGACGGGTCGCACCCGTTCTACGCCCCCGGGAGCCGTTCCGCCGGACCGCGGCGCGGTTCGGGTGGTACGTGCCGGATCAGGTCCTGGTCAGCGCGTCGTCGTCGTCGAGACGCCGGGTGCGGGTCTCCGAGTAGCTCGCCACGGCGATGATCGTGACCATCGACGCGATCGCGATGTACACCGCGATCGAGTAGCCGGTACCCGTCGCGACCAGCAGCGACGCCGCGATCAGCGGGGCCAGGCCGCCCGCGAACACCGACGCCAGCTGGTAGCCGATCGAGATGCCCGAGTAGCGCACCTTGGTACCGAACAGCTCGGACAGGAACGCCGCCTGCGGGCCGTACATCGCGCCGTGCAGCACCAGCCCGACCGTCACCGCGACGGCGGTGAGGGCGAAGCTCTGCGTGTCCACCAGGAAGAAGAACACGAACGCCCAGATGCCGACGCCGGCGGCGCCGAACAGGTACACCGGCTTGCGGCCGACCCGGTCGGAGACCGCACCCCACATCGGGGTGGTCACCAGGTGCACCGCGGCACCGATCAGCACCGCGCCCAGCACGAACGACGACGGCAGCCCGAACTGCTCCTTCACGTACGTCGAGATGACGATCGTGAAGATGTAGTACGAGACGTTCTCGGCGAACCGGGCGCCCATCGCGGTCAGGACCTCGCGCGGGTAGAGCCGCAGGACGTCCAGGATCGGCATGGTGTCCTTCTCGCCGGCCGCGGCCCGCGCGGCCGCCCTGGCCTGCGCCTCCCGGAAGACCGGCGACTCCTCGACGGCGAGTCGGACGTAGAGGCCGATGAGCACCAGCACCGCGGACAGCAGGAACGGGATCCGCCAGCCCCAGGCCAGGAACGCCTCCTCGGACTGGACCAGCGCCATGATCGCGAGCAGGCCGTTGGCCAGCAGCTGCCCGGCCGGGGCACCCGCCTGCGGCCAGCTCGCCCAGAATCCACGGTGCTCGGGCCTGCCGTGCTCGGACACGATGAGGACCGCGCCGCCCCACTCACCGCCCAGCGCGAAGCCCTGGACCAGCCGCAGCACGACGAGCAGCAGCGGCGCGGCGATCCCGATCGTGGCGTAGGCCGGGAGCAGGCCGATCGCGAACGTCGAGGTGCCCATCATCATGAGCGACAGGACCAGCAGCTTCTTGCGGCCGATCTTGTCGCCGTAGTGGCCGAAGACCAGGCCGCCCACCGGGCGCGCGACGAAGCCGACGGCGAACGTGCCGAGCGACAGCAGGGTCCCGGTCGCGCCGTCGGACTCGGGGAAGAACACCGCCGGGAACACCAGGGCGGCGGCGACGCCGTAGAGGAAGTAGTCGTACCACTCGACGGTCGTACCCAGCATGCTCCCCGCGACGACCTTCGCGATCGGCGTGTGCGGTTGGTCGGACGCCGGTGGCGTCGGTGATCCCGGCGCGGTGGCGCCGGCGTGCGTGTCGGACACGGTCCCTCCCCGTCGACGGACTTCTGCGGTGGCGTCACGGTAGGGCCGTCGTGCGCCGTTTTCACCGGTTCCGGCCACATCGGTACCCCGACCGTGACGTGCCCCGGCCACACCCGGTCGCGACTGCGCGGCAGACTGGGCCACATGGCCGACCTGCTGCCCCTGCCGGAGGACTTCGACCGGGCGCTGGTCGTCGTCGCCCATCCCGACGACATGGAGTACGGCGGCTCCGGCGCCGTCGCCCGGTGGACCGCGCAGGGCCGCGAGGTCGTCTACCTGCTGGTGACCCGTGGCGAGGCGGGCATCGACACGATGGACCCCGCCGAGTGCGGACGCGTGCGCGAGGCCGAGCAGCGTGCGGCCTGCGCCGCCGTCGGCGTCACCACGTGCGAGTTCCTCGACCACCCCGACGGGCTCGTCGAGTACTCGGTGGCGCTGCGCCGCGACATCGCCGCCGCGATCCGCAGGCACCGCCCGCAGCTGGTGGTGACCGGCAACTTCCGCGAGTTCTGGGACGCCGGCGAGACGCTCAACCAGGCCGACCACGTCGCGGTCGGACGGGCGACGGTCGACGCCGTCCGGGACGCGGCGAACCGCTGGCTGTTCCCCGAGGCGGGGGAGCGCTGGGACGGGGTCACCGGCCTCGCCGCGGCCTCCTCGCCCGCCGCGCGGCACGCCGTCGACATCTCCGAGCACCTCGACGCCGCCGTCGCGTCGCTGTCCGCGCACCGCGCCTACCTCGACGGGCTGGGCGGCGGCCCGATGACCGACCCCGGCACGTTCCTGCGCGCGGCCGCCGAGCGGACGGCGGAGCAGCTGCCCGGGGCCACCGCGGCCACCCCGTTCGAGTACCTGCGGCCCTGAACCGGCCGGAACACCGATGATCCGCGCCTCAGCCGACCGGCCTCGGTGGGGATCGCGGGCAGTACGCCGGTACCGTCGTGGTGAGGGGTGATGGGGTGAACGGCTCGACCGCGCAGGCGCGCGTCCTCGTCGACGAGCTGGCGCGGGCCGGTGTCACCGACGCGGTCCTGTGCCCCGGCTCCCGCAACGCGCCACCCGCGTTCGCGCTGGCCCGGGCCGACGAGCGGGGCACGGTCCGGCTGCACGTGCGCATCGACGAACGCGCCGCGGGCTTCCTCGCGCTCGGGCTGTCGCTGGCGTCGGGCCGCCCGGTCCCGGTCGTCGTCACGTCCGGGACGGCCGCGGCGAACCTGCACCCCGCGGTGCTGGAGGCGTCGCACTCGGGGGTCCCGCTGCTGGTCCTGACCGCGGACCGGCCGCCGGAGCTGGTCGGCACCGGCGCCAGCCAGACCGTCGACCAGACCGGTCTGTACGGCGGCGCGGTGCGCTGGGCGGGCGCGCTGCCGGTGCCCGTGGGCACCACCGAGCCGGAGGCGCGGCGCTGGCGGGCGGTCGTCGCGCGGATGCTCGCCGCGGCCACCGGTGCCGGTGCGGGCGCGCCCGGTCCGGTGCACCTGGACCTGCCCTACACCGACCCGCTCGTGCCCGACGACGACCCGGCCGGGCCGGACACCGGGCACCACGACGCCGGTCTGCCGGGCGCGGACCTGCCCGCCGGGCGGCCCGGCGGTGCGCCGTGGACCGCGGTGACCCGCCCGGTCCGCACGCTGCCCCCGCTGGAGCTCGACCCGGGGGCGCGCACGCTCGTCGTCGCCGGGGCGGGCGGGCCCGCCGCGGACCCCGGCCTGCTCGGCGGGGCCCCGGTGGTCGCGGAGCCGTCGTCGTGCTGGTGGGCGCACGCGCTGCGCACCGGGCCGTGGCTGCTCGACCGGCCGGAGCTGCGTCCCACCCAGGTCGTCGTGCTCGGCAGGCCCACCCTGCACCGGGGCGTCGCCGCGCTGCTCGCCGACCCGTCGGTGGCGGTGTTCGCCGACCCCGGTCCGGACGGCGCCCCGTGGACCGACGTCGCCGGCACGGTCCGGGCCGTCGGTGCGCTGCCCGCGCTGTCCCCGCCCGAGGACTGGGTGCGGTCCTGGCGCGACGCGGACCGGGCCGCGGCCAAGTCCCTCGACACCGCGCTCGACGACGGCACCGCCGCCGGCGCACCCGGCCTGCGGCTGGCCCGCGACCTCGTCGCCGCCCAGCCCGACGGCGGGCAGCTCGTCCTCGGCTCGTCGAACCCGGTGCGCGACGTCGCGCTGGCCGCCGTGCCCCGCCCCGGGCTCACCGTGCGGTCGAACCGCGGGGTCGCGGGCATCGACGGGACGGTGTCGACCGCCCTCGGCGCCGCGCTCGCCCACCCGGGCCCGACGGCGCTGCTGCTCGGCGACCTCACGCTGCTGCACGACACCACCGGGCTGGTCGTCGGCCCGGGGGAGCCGTCCCCGGACCTGACCGTCACCGTCCTCGACGACGACGGCGGCGGCATCTTCCACCTGCTCGAACAGGGCGGCCCGGCGCACGCCCACGCCTTCGAGCGCGTCTTCGGCACGCCGACCGGCGTCGACCTCGTCGCCCTGGCCCGGGCGGCGGGCTGGCGGGCGGCCGACTGGGGCGGCGACGCGGGCGAGCTCGCGGCCCGCCCCGGCTCGGGACGGCGGCTGGTCCGGGTCGCGGCGCACCGCGCCGGGCTGCGCGACGCGCACGCCGAGCTCCGCCGGGTGGTCGCCGCGGCGCTGGACTGAGCCGGTCCCGCCCGCGTCCCGGGCCCGCCGCCGGGTCCGGCCGGACGGGACACCGGACCGTGCCGGGCTCAGCCCTCCAGGGACTCGCGGACCGCGCGCATCTTGGCGGCGGCCTCGCGCACCTCGCCGTCGGGCTCGGAGTCGGCGACGATCCCGCACCCGGCGAACAGCCGCGCCGTGCGTCCCTGCAGCTCGGCGCAGCGCAGCGCGATGCCCATCTCGCCCGCGCCCTCGGCGTCGACCCAGCCGACCGGGCCCGCGTAGCGGCCGCGGTCGAGACCCTCGATCTCGGAGATCAGTGCCGTCGCGTCCGGGGTCGGGGTGCCGCCGACGGCGGCCGTCGGGTGCACCGCGCCGATCAGCGTCAGCAGCGACGCGGGCCGGGCCGGGTCGAGACGGGCGTGCACGTCGCTGGACAGGTGCGACACGTTCGGCAGGGTCAGCACCGACGGTGCGTCCGGCACGTGCAGCTCGGCCACCAGCGGGCGCAGCGACGCGGCGAGGGAGTCCACGGCGTAGGCGTGCTCGCGGCGGTCCTTCGACGAGCCGATCAGCGCGCCCGCGGTGTCGGCGTCCGGTCCGGAGCCGGGCCACATCGTGCCCGCCAGCACCCGCGACTCCACGGTCCGCCCGCGCAGCCGCAGCAGCAGCTCGGGGGTGGCGCCGACCAGGCCGTCGACGGCGTAGCTCCAGCACGTCGGGTAGCGCCGGGCGAGGCCGCGGAGCAGGAACCGGGGGTCCAGCGGGCGGTCGGCGACGGCGAGCAGGTCGTGCGCGAGCACCACCTTCTCCAGCTCCCCGTCGCGCATCCGCCCGACCGCCGCGGCGACGGCGGCCCGGTACCGGTGCGCGGAGACCTGGCCGTCGGCGTAGCGCAGCCGTCCGCTGGGGCGCACCGGCGACGGGACCGGCAGCCTGCCCGGGGTCTCCGGGGCGTCGGCGGGGCTGATCTCGGTGATCCAGGCGCGGTGCCCGCGCCGCCCGACGATCACCCGCGGCACGACGAGCACCGAGCCCGGGCAGCCGTCGGCGAAGGTGAACGAGGCGAACGCGAGGGCGCCGGTGCCGGGGAGGCGGACGTCGTCGTAGCCGGCGCCGGCGTCGAGCCGGTCGACCACGCGGCGCCACCAGCGTTCGGCCTCGGCGAAGCGCTCGGGTCCCGACGCGGTGAACCGCGCGACCTCGCCCCAGGCGACCACGCCCTCGCCGTCGCGCACCCAGGACAGCGCCCCGGCGTCGGCGGGCAGCACGTCCAGCAGCCGCCCGTCGAGTCGCAGCGGGCGTGTCCGGACGCGCAACGCGGTGCTGGCCGGTGCGACGGTCACCCTTCGAGAGTAGGCAACTTCCTCCGCGGGGGCGGGCGCCAGGGTGGGAGGCACCGGACACACCCGGGTGCCGGAGCGCTCCTAGAATCGGGTCCCGTGACCAGTCCGAGCGGCCGTCCCACCGGCGATGTGCTGACCGAGACCTCGGCCGTCGCGGCCCGGCTCATCGGCCGGACGCGGTACCACTTGCCCGAGATCGTCCTGGCCGTCGCGCTGGCGTGGACGCTGGTCGCGCTGGTGGCGCTGGGGGGTGCGTTCCTGGAGGACGCGGCGATCGACGGCAACCGCGGCACCACCGCCGCGACCGTCCTCGACGGCTCGGACTACTGGCGCACCCTGGTCAGCTTCGTCGACGACGAGGGCCGGCTGCAGACCCCGGCCGCGGGCATCTCCTACCCGGTCGGGCTCACCCCGGGCGAGAACATCTACGTCGAGTACGACACGGCCGACCCGACGCACGTGCGCGTCGCGGGCCGCACCGCCGTCGACGGGATCCTCCCGGTCGCCGGGCTGATCGCGGGCGGCTGGGTGCTCCTCGGGCCGCTGTACGTGTGGCTGCGCCGCCGCCGGGCCCGCACCGGCACCGTCTGACGGCGCCCGCACCGGGCTCAGCCCCGCCAGAGCGCCCCGACCTCGGCGGCGACCTGCGGTGCGGCGACGAGCAGCCCGCCCTCGGGCAGCGGCGTCGACCGGCCGTCGCGGCCCAGCACCAGCGCGCCGGCCTCGGTGGCCAGGCAGAGCGCCCCGGCGACGTCCCACTCGTGGTAGCGGGTCAGCACCGCGGCGACGGCGTTGCCCAGCGCGACCTGGGTGATCGCCAGCGCGGCCGAGCCGAGCACCCGCACGCCGACGTGCGCGGCGCGGGCGCGCTCGACGAACCCGGGGTCGGGGTCCTCGGCGCAGATCAGCGACCCGGCGACCCGGGCGGTGCGCCGCGACGGCACCGGCACGCCGTTGGCCCGGAAGCCGCGCCCGCGGGCGGCGGCGTAGATCTGCCCGCGGCCCGGGTCGGCGACGACGCCCACGGCCGGGCCGTCGCCGTCGACCAGGGCCAGGCTGTAGGCGCACCAGGGCAGGCCCGCGACATAGTTCGCGGTGCCGTCGACCGGGTCGACGACCCAGCGCAGCGGTGCGGTGTCGGCACCGGCGTCGGCGCCGAACTCCTCGCCGACGACCGGGCAGCCGGGGAACTCCGCGGCCAGCACCCGGCGGGTGTGCCGCTCCAGGGTGCGGTCGGTGTCGGTGACCCAGTCGAACGGGTTGGCCTTGGCCGACGCGTCGAGCGATCCGGTGTGCTCGCGACCCAGCGTCGCGGTGATCACCTCGGCGGCGTCGTTGGCCAGCCGGCCCGCGGTCTCGAGCGCGCGGGAGAGCAGCGCCGGGTCCACCGGCCGGGGGGACGGCACCGGGGGCGGCGCCGCGTGTGGCGGGGTGTGGGGCACGGCCGTCATGCGACCCGAGTGTCCGGGCGGGTGATGTCCCGGCGACGACGCGCGGGTGTCCACCTTGTGCCGGACGTGCCAACTCGTGACCCGCCCACCCGATGTTCGCCCAGGGTTGGGTGGTTGATCACGCCAGGGACCCGGCCCGCTGTCCCGCCCCCGTCACCGTTCCGGCCGTGCGCGTCGCAATCGTCTCGGAATGCTTCCTGCCGGTGGTCAACGGCGTCACCAACTCGGTGCTGCGGGTGTGCGAGCACCTGCGGGCAGGGGGTCACGACGTCGTGGTGATCGCGCCGGGCACCGGGGAGCCGGACTCCCACGAGGGGATCCCGGTCGTCCGGATCCCGGCCGTCGAGCTGCCGGTGGTGAACTCGATGCCGGTCGGGGTGCCCAGCAGGCGGATCCTGACCGCACTGCGCCGGTTCCGGCCGGACGTGGTGCACCTGGCGGCGCCGTTCGTCGTCGGGGCGCGGGGGCTGGCGGCGGCGCGGCGCCTCGGCGTGCCGACGGTCGCGATCTACCAGACCGACGTCGCCGGGTTCGCCTCCGCGTACGGGCTCGGGCTGACCGCACGGGCCGCGTGGCGCTGGACCTGCCGGCTGCACGGCATGGCCGACCGGACCCTCGCGCCGTCGAGCTGGGCGACCGGGGCCTTGCGCGAGCGCGGCGTCCCGCGGGTGCACCAGTGGGCGCGCGGCGTCGACACCCGCCGGTTCACCCCGTCCAAGCGCAGCGACGCACTGCGACGACAGCTCGCCCCGAACGGCGAGCGGCTCGTCGGCTTCGTCGGCCGCCTCGCCCCGGAGAAGCAGGTCGAGCGGCTCGCCGTGCTGGGGGAGCTGCCCGGGACGCGGCTGGTCGTCGTCGGCGACGGCCCCAGCGCCGACGGGCTGCGCGAGCGGCTGCCCTCGGCGGCGTTCCTCGGGCACCGCGGCGGCGACGAGCTCGCGCAGATCTACGCCAGCCTCGACGTGTTCGTCCACACCGGGCAGGCCGAGACGTTCTGCCAGGCCGTGCAGGAGGCACTCGCCTCGGGCGTCCCGGTGGTCGCGCCCGACGCGGGCGGCCCGCGCGACCTCGTGCTGCCCGACCGCACCGGCTACCTCGTGGCGCCCCGCCCCGACGGCGGGGAGCCCGGCGACCCGGCCACCGATGCCGCCGACCGCGAGCTGGTCGGGGCGGTCGCCGCGCTGTGCGAGCCGCAGCGCAACCGGGAGTTCGGCCTGGCCGCCCGCCAGTCGGTGCTGCGCCGCACCTGGACCGCGGTCGGCGACGAGCTGCTCGCCCACTACGGCGACGTGCTCCGCGCCGCGGCCCCGGAGCGCGTCGCGGCCTGACCCGAGGCCGGGCGGGCTCCGTAGTCGTGCGGATCCATGACCGCGGCCCGGCGGCGACGGTGGACCCATGAGTCGCACCGTCGTCGTCGCGCCCCGTGGTGAGCTCGCCACGGTCGACACCTCCGCCACCGTCCGCCTGATGTCCCGGCTGCTCGACCCCGCGCCCGCGGTCCGTGCCGCCGCCCGCGCCGAGGTCCTCGACGCCCCGCACCGGCAGATGCCGCCGGTGCTGTTCGCGCTGTCGGAGAACCTCGTCGCCGACGGCGCGATGCCCGAGGCCGCCCGCTGGTTCTACGCGGGCCAGCTGCGGGCCCGCTACGACGCCTGCCGCTGCACCGACACCACCGCCGCCCAGGCGCTGGCCGTGCTGCGCGACCGGTTCGGTGAGCCGGTGAACCGCTGGGCCTTCGCCGACCCGGCCCGGGTCCGCCGGGCCGCGATCCGCGCCGTCGCCTGGGACCGGGCGGCGCCGCACGACTACGACCACCGCTGGATCGCCCTGCACGGCATGGGCGCCTTCACCGGTGACGGCAACGGCGTCAGCACGCCGTCGGCCGAGTGGGCGGGCGTCGCCGCCCGGGTCCGCGCCGACTACCTGAGCGGCCTGCGTGAGGTGCTGCGCGAGCAGTTCGGGCAGCAGTTCGGGCAGCGGTGAGGCGGCGGCCGGGTCGGTAGGCTGTGCCCGTGTCCCGCGCCGAGCTCGACAAGAACCCGACCGACGTCGCCCGCATGTTCGACGGCGTCGCCCGGCGCTACGACCTGACCAACACCGCGCTGTCGGGCGGCCAGGACCGCTACTGGCGGATCCAGACCCGCCGGGCCCTCGGCCTGCGCCCCGGCGAGAAGGTCCTCGACCTCGCCGCGGGCACCGCGGTCTCGACCGTCGAGCTGGCGAAGGACGGCGCCTGGTGCGTCGCCGCGGACTTCTCCCTCGGCATGCTGCGTGCGGGCGCCCGCCGCGACGTCCCGAAGGCCGCCGCCGACGCGCTGCACCTGCCCTTCGCCGACGGCAGCTTCGACGCCGTCACCATCTCCTTCGGCCTGCGCAACGTGAACGACACCGTCGCCGGCCTGCGCGAGATGGCCCGCGTGACCCGCCCCGGCGGCCGCCTGGTCGTCTGCGAGTTCTCGACGCCGACCTGGGCTCCCTTCCGCGTGCTCTACCAGAACGCGGTGCTCGGCCACGCCCTCCCGGCGATCGCCCGGACGGTCTCCTCGAACCCCGAGGCCTACCTGTACCTGGCCGAGTCGATCCGGGACTGGCCCGACCAGCCCGCACTCGCCGGGAAGATCGCCGACGCCGGCTGGGAGCACCCCGCCTGGCGGAACCTGACCTTCGGCGCCGTCGCGCTGCACCGGGCGTACAAGCCGGCCTGAGCCCCGCCGCCCTGCCCTGCCCGGCCCCGTTCCTCGTGGACGGGCCCTGCGGAGGGGCCTGCGGCACAGGGGGCCGACGTCGTGACGGAGCCGGGCGCGCTGTGCACGGGTGGTCGCGGTGGCGGCCGGGCGGTTGTCCGTGCACCGGCTCGCGCCCCCACAGCGGGCCCACTCCGCTGCAGAACCCTTCACACGGTGAAGGGTCTCCGCGCGGTCAGGGCCCCGGTCGGGCGAATCCGCTTACCGGGTAAGCGAGTTCAGAGCAGGGAGGGCCCGGGATGGCGTCCCCCTGCCATGCGGCGAGGCGCGCGGCGATCAGCGGCGCAGCGGTCGGCCCGGTGCGGCCCCGCCGGCCCGCGGATCGCGCACCGGCCGTCACCACCCACTGACCCCGCGTCGAAGGGCGTTGCGCCGCAAGGAGTCCCGCGCCATCGCCCGATCCGCCCACGCGATCACGGCGGTGTCGTCCTACACTGCTCGCGCAGTTCGTGAACTTTTTCACAAGGGTGGTGGGAGACGCGCGACCCGGAGCGCGCCGACCTGCGCGGATGCGGATCACATGTGACCCGTACCCCGTCACAGGTAAGGCTCGCCTGGGTTCTTGGTCACAGGGGACCGGACATAGGGTCGCCGCGACCGGCTCGTCGATCACCACCAACGACGGTGGCGCCGCGACAACGAAGGTGTAGGAATGCTCGATCCCTATCTCCCGCTCGTCCTGCTGTTCGTGTTGGCGGCGGGCTTCGCGGTGTTCTCGGTCGCCTCCGCGCCGTTGATCGGTCCGCGCCGGTTCAACCGGGCCAAGCTGGACTCCTACGAGTGCGGTATCGAGCCCTCGCCGCAGCCGGTCGTCGGCGGCGGTCGCGTGCCGGTCGCCTACTACCTCACGGCGATGCTGTTCATCCTGTTCGACATCGAGCTGGTGTTCATGTACCCGTACGCCGTCGTCGCCGATGCGGTCGGCGTCTTCGGGTTCGTGGCCATCACGCTCTACATCGCCACGATCGCCTTCGCGTACGCCTATGAATGGCGTCGCGGCGGGCTCGAGTGGAGCTGAGGCCGTCATGGGACTCGAGGAGAACCTGCCCAGCGGCGTCCTGCTGACCAACGTCGAGAAACTGGTCAACTGGACCCGGAAGTCGTCGCTCTGGCCTGCCACGTTCGGCCTGGCCTGCTGCGCCATCGAGATGATGACCACCGGCGCCCCGCGCTACGACCTCGCCCGGTTCGGCATGGAGGTCTTCCGGGCCTCGCCGCGCCAGGCGGACCTGATGATCGTCGCGGGCCGCGTGAGCAACAAGATGGCGCCGGTCCTGCGCCAGATCTACGACCAGATGCCCGAGCCGCGCTGGGTGCTCGCCATGGGCGTGTGCGCCAGCTCCGGCGGCATGTTCAACAACTACGCGATCGTCCAGGGCGTGGACCACGTCGTCCCGGTCGACATGTACCTGCCCGGCTGCCCGCCGCGGCCGGAGATGCTGATCGACGCGATCCTCAAGATCCACGCCAAGATCATGGACGAGCCGCTCGGCCCGAAGCGGGCCGCCGAGCTCGCCGAGTCCGGGTACCGGACGCCGATGGTGCCCTCGTCGGTCAAGTACGCGCCGAAGCACAAGCAGCTCGGGGCGCTGAAGACCACGCACACCCCGGACGTCCCGAACTACCTGGAGCCGGGCTCGCAGCCCAAGCCGGCCCCGAACGCGCTCGCGCCGGGGGAGACCCTGGAGCTGCCGTCGCTGGCCGACGCCGCCCGCGGAGGTGACGCGAAGTGACCGAGCCGACCGGCACCTCCAAGGACGGGGCCGAGCCCACCGGCGGCGCGCACTCGTCGTCGCAGGAGAGCGGCGCCGCGGCCGAGGAGCAGCGGGCGGCGGGCGGCGAGGCCCCCGGCGACCTGGCCGCTCCCGAGGACGCGGCCACCCCCTCCGACGCGCTGGGCGGCGCCCGCCCCGCGCAGAAGATGACCGAGACCCGTACGCGCTCGGGCATGTTCGGCGTCCGCGGCTCCGGCGACACCTCCGGCTACGGCGGCCTGCGCCTGCAGGGCTGGGCCCCGGCCCCGGCCGAGCGGCCCTTCGGCGGCTGGTTCGACGAGTTCGCCGACGAGCTCGGCGCGGCCCTCGACGAGCGCGGCGTCCCGCGCGCCGCGATCGAGCAGGTCACGATCGACCGCGACGAGATGACCCTCTACGTCGAGCCCGCCCGGCTGCACGAGGTCGCCCGCACCCTGCGCGACGACCCGGGCCTGCGCTTCGAGTTCTGCTCCGGCGTGTCCGGTGTGGACTACTCGGCGCCGGACGGCGCTCCGGTCGACCGGCCGCTGCACGTCGTCTACCACCTGCTGTCGATGACCTACCGGCGCCGGGTGCGCCTGGAGGTCGCGCTCGACATCGAGAACCCGCACGTCATGAGCGTCGTCGACGTCTACCCGACGGCCGACTGGCACGAGCGCGAGACCTGGGACATGTACGGCGTCGTCTTCGACGGCCACCCGGCGCTGACCCGGATCCTCATGCCGGACGACTGGGACGGCCACCCCCAGCGCAAGAGCTACCCGCTGGGCGGCATCCCCGTGGAGTACAAGGGCGCGGAGATCCCCCCGCCCGATGAGCGGAGGGCCTACTCGTGACGACTGACGCCGACCCCACCACCGCCGACGCCACCACCGACCCGTACGCCGCGCCCGGCCGGGAGACCACCGAGGGCACGGTCTACACCGTCACCGGCGGCGACTGGGACGACCTGCTCGAGGCCGAGCACGACGACCGCATCGTCATCAATATGGGCCCGCAGCACCCGTCGACGCACGGGGTGCTGCGCCTGGTCCTGGAGCTGGAGGGCGAGACCGTCACCCAGGGCCGCGCGGTCATCGGCTACCTGCACACCGGTATCGAGAAGAACTGCGAGTACCGGACCTGGACCCAGGGTGTCACCTTCGTGACCCGCGCGGACTACCTGTCCCCGCTGTTCAACGAGGGCGCCTACTGCATGGCCGTCGAGAAGCTGCTGGGCGTCGAGGTCCCGCAGCGGGCCGAGCACCTGCGGGTGCTGCTCTGGGAGCTGAACCGGATCGGCTCGCACCTGGTCGCGCTGGCGACCGGCGGCATGGAGCTGGGCGCGCTGACCGGTATGACCTCCGGCTTCCGCGAGCGCGAGGAGGTGCTCCACCTGCTGGAGTTCCTCACCGGCCTGCGGATGAACCACGCGTTCATCCGGCCCGGCGGCCTCGCCCAGGACATGCCCGAGGGCTGGCAGGAGAAGGTCCGCGACTTCCTCAAGGTCATGAACTCCCGGCTGCCGGACTACGACCGGCTGCTCACCGGGCAGCCGATCTGGAAGCAGCGCCTGGAGGGCGTCGGCTACCTGCCCGTCGACGGCTGCCTGGCCCTCGGCGCGTCCGGCCCGATCCTGCGCTCGGCGGGGCTGGCCTGGGACCTGCGCAAGCACATGCCGTACTCGGTCTACGACCAGTACGACTTCGAGGTCCCGACGGCCACCGAGGCCGACTGCTTCGCCCGCTACCGGATGCGCGTCGCCGAGATCCACGAGTCGCTCAAGATCATGGAGCAGGCGGTGACCAAG
This sequence comes from Pseudonocardia sp. TMWB2A, assembly GCF_017312135.1. Lineage (NCBI taxonomy): Bacteria > Bacillati > Actinomycetota > Actinomycetes > Pseudonocardiales > Pseudonocardiaceae > Pseudonocardia > Pseudonocardia sp. TMWB2A. The sequence goes on along the minus strand of NZ_QKQY01000002.1, from coordinate 1,727,284 downwards.
CTCGACGAGCTCGGCCCGGGCCGCGTCATGGTCGACGACCCGAAGGTCGCCTGGCCGGCGCAGCTGTCGGTCGGCAGCGACGGCATGGGCAACACCCTCGAGCACGTCCGCAAGATCATGGGTCAGTCGATGGAGTCGCTGATCCACCACTTCAAGCTGGTCACCGAGGGCTTCCACGTCCCGCCGGGGCAGGCCTACGCGGCCGTCGAGTCCCCGCGCGGGGAGCTCGCGGTGCACGCCGTGTCCGACGGCGGCACCCGCCCGGTCCGCATCCACGTCCGGGACCCCAGCTTCGTGAACCTGCAGACGATGCCCGCGATGAGCGAGGGCGGCCAGGTCGCCGACGTCATCGCGGCCGTCGCCTCGATCGATCCCGTGATGGGAGGTTGCGACCGATGACGGTCCCCCCGCAGGAGAAGAGCCCCGTCTCGCCGGTGTTCGACGAGCTGACCCGGCAGCGCACGACGGAGATCATCTCCCTCTACCCGGAGTCCCGGTCGGCGCTGCTGCCGCTGCTGCACCTGGTCCAGTCGGTCGAGGGGTACGTCAGCCCCGACGGCATCCGCTACTGCGCGGAGGCGCTGGAGCTGACCACCGCCGAGGTGTCGGCGGTCGCGACGTTCTACACGATGTACAAGCGCACCCCGTGCGGTGAGCACCTGGTCAGCGTGTGCACCAACACGCTGTGCGCGGCGTTGGGCGGCGACGACATCTACGCCCGCCTGCGCACGCAGCTGGGCACCGAGGACCGTCCGCTGGGCCACGAGGAGACGGCGGGGGAGCCCGGCAGCACCGGCTCGGTCACCCTCGAGCACGCCGAGTGCCTCGCGGCCTGCGACCTCGCCCCGGTGCTGCAGGTCAACTACGAGTACTTCGACAACCAGACCGTCGAGTCCGCGGTGGAGCTCGTCGACGCCCTGCGTCGCGGGGAGCGCCCGCAGCCGACCCGCGGGGCGCCGCTGACCGACCTGCGGACCGTCGAGCTGGAGCTGGCCGGGTTCACCGACGACGCCGCGACCGTCGACACGACGGCCCGCGTCGAGGGCCCGTCCGGTGCGATCGAGTCGGTGCGCGGGGCCCGGATGGCCGAGGAGAACGGCTGGACCGCCCCGGCGCTGCCCGACGAGCCGCCGGCGATGCCCGCGCTACCGGAGAAGAAGTGATCGCATGAGCACCACAGAGCCTGTGCGCAAGCCGGACCCGATCACGCCCGTCCTGACCAAGCGCTGGCTGTCGCCGCGGTCCTGGTCGATCGACACCTACGAGCAGCTGGAGGGCTACACCTCCCTGCGCACCGCGTTCGCCGCCCACCCCGACCAGCTCATCCAGCTGGTGAAGGACTCCGGGCTGCGCGGCCGCGGCGGTGCCGGGTTCCCCACCGGCATGAAGTGGGGGTTCATCCCGCAGGACGACGGCAGCGGCACGGGCCCCGGCGCGAAGCCGAAGTACCTGGTCATCAACGCCGACGAGGGCGAGCCGGGTACCTGCAAGGACATCCCGACGATGATGGCCGACCCGCACTCGCTCATCGAGGGCTGCATCGTCACCAGCTACGCGATCCGCGCGAACTTCTGCGCGATCTACGTCCGCGGTGAGGCGCTGCACTGCATCCGCAGGCTGCGCGCCGCCGTCCGCGAGGCGAAGGCGAAGGGCTACCTCGGCCGCGACATCCTCGGCTCCGGTTTCGACCTGGAGATCGTGGTGCACGCCGGTGCGGGCGCCTACATCTGCGGCGAGGAGACGGCGCTGCTCGACTCGCTCGAGGGCCGTCGCGGTCAGCCCCGGCTCAAGCCGCCGTTCCCGGCGACCGCCGGGCTCTACGCCTGCCCGACCGTCGTCAACAACGTCGAGACCATCGCCAGCGTCCCCGCCATCGTCAACGGCGGTGCGGCCTGGTTCCGCTCGATGGGGCGCGAGAAGTCGCCCGGCCCGAAGATCTACTCGGTCTCCGGGCACGTTGAGCGTCCCGGCCAGTACGAGGCCCCGCTGGGCATCACGCTGCGGGAGCTCCTGGAGCTCGCCGGCGGGATGAAGGACGGGATCCCGCTGAAGTTCTGGACCCCGGGCGGCTCGTCGACGCCGCTGTTCACCGCCGAGCACCTCGACGTCCCGCTGGACTTCGAGGGCGCCGCCGAGGCCGGCTCCATGCTGGGGACGACCGCGGTGCAGGTCTTCAACGAGACCGTCTCGGTGCCGTGGGCGGTCATGAAGTGGACCGAGTTCTACAAGCACGAGAGCTGCGGCAAGTGCACCCCGTGCCGCGAGGGCACGTACTGGCTGGTCCAGGTGCTGCAGCGGATGGTGCGCGGCGAGGGCACCTCGACCGACATCGACACCCTGATCGACGTCTGCGACAACATCCTCGGCCGCTCCTTCTGCGCCCTCGGCGACGGCGCGACGAGCCCCATCACCAGCGCCATCAAGTACTTCCGCCAGGAGTTCCTGGACCTCATCGCGGAACAGCCCGATGTGGACCGCCCGGAGCAGCTGGCCGCACTGACCGGAGCGAGCGCATGACCCTCACACCGGAGCGGAACGCCACCGAGGAGACACCCGTCCCCGAGGGCCACGTCCGCCTCACCATCGACGGCCAGGTCGTCGACGCCCCCAAGGGCGAGCTGCTGATCCGCACCTGCGAGCGCCTCGGCATCGTGATCCCGCGGTTCTGCGACCACCCGCTCCTCGACCCGGCCGGCGCCTGCCGCCAGTGCCTGGTCGAGGTGGAGATGGGCGGCCGGCCGATGCCGAAGCCGCAGGCCAGCTGCACCATGACCGTCGCCGACGGGATGGTGGTGAAGACCCAGCACACCTCCGGGCGGGCCGACAAGGCGCAGCAGGGTGTGATGGAGCTGCTGCTCATCAACCACCCGCTGGACTGCCCGATCTGCGACAAGGGCGGCGAGTGCCCGCTGCAGAACCAGGCGATGGCGCACGGCCGGTCGGACTCCCGCTTCGTCGAGACCAAGCGGACCTTCCCGAAGCCGCTGCCGATCTCCAGCCAGGTGCTGCTCGACCGCGAGCGCTGCGTCCTCTGCCAGCGCTGCACCCGGTTCTCCGAGGAGATCGCCGGCGACCCGTTCATCGACCTGCTCGAGCGCGGGGCGAAGCAGCAGATCGGCATCGCCGAGGACCAGCCGTTCCAGTCCTACTTCTCCGGCAACACGATCCAGATCTGCCCGGTCGGGGCGCTGACCAGCGCCGCGTACCGGTTCCGGTCGCGCCCGTTCGACCTGCGCTCGACCCCGGGCGTGTGCGAGCACTGCAGCTCCGGCTGCGCCTCGCGCACCGACTCCCGTCGCGGGACCGTGCTGCGCCGGCTGGCGGGCAACGACCCGGAGGTCAACGAGGAGTGGCTCTGCGACAAGGGCCGGTTCGCCTTCCGCTACACCGGTAGCCAGGGCCGCATCACCCGGCCGCTGGTCCGGCGCGCGGACGGCACGCTGGAGGAGGCCTCCTGGACCGAGGCGCTCGCCGTCGCCGCGGAGGGGCTGCTCGCGGCCCGCGCGGCCGGCGGCATCGGCGTCCTGCCCGGGGGACGGCTGACCGTCGAGGACGCCTACGCCTACGCCAAGTTCGCCCGCGTCGTCGCCGGCACCAACGACATCGACTTCCGCGCCCGCCCGCACTCGGGCGAGGAGCTGGAGTTCCTCGCCGCACACGTCGCCGGCGGAACGCCTCAGGACTCGGTGACCTTCACGGCGGTCGAGAACGCCCCCGCGGTGCTCACCGTCGGCACCGACCCCGAGGAGGAGTCGGGCATCGTCTTCCTGCGCCTGCGCAAGGCGTACCGCAAGCGCGGGCTGCGCCATTTCCAGGTCGGCCCGTTCACCAGCTACGGCGCCGAGAAGACCGGCGCCACCGTGCTGCACGCGGTGCCCGGCGCGGAGGCCGCGGTCGTCGCCGACCCGGGCGCCGACGTCGTCGCCGCGCTGGAGCAGCCGGGCGCGGTGATCCTGGTCGGGGACCGGGCCGCGGAGTCGCCGGGCCTGTACTCGGCGGTGTCCGCGCTCGCCGCCCGCACCGGTGCGGCGATCGGCTGGCTGCCGCGCCGGGCCGGGGACCGCGGTGCGGTCGAGGCGGGCGCGCTGCCCACCCTGCTGCCCGGCGGCCGGCTCGTCACCGACGCCGCCGCCCGCGCCGAGCTGGAGCAGGTCTGGGGCGCCCCCGTCCCGTCCGCCCCGGGCCGCGACGGCGACGCGATCCTCGCCGCCGCCGCGTCCGGTGAGCTGGCCGCGCTCGTGGTCGGCGGGGTCGACCCGCAGGACATGGCCGACCCGACGGCCGCGATCACCGCGCTGCGCGAGGTCGGCTTCCTGGTCAGCCTGGAGATCCACACCTCGGCGGTCACCGAGCTCGCCGACGTCGTCCTCCCGGTCGCCCCGGACGCCCAGCGCTCCGGTGCCTACGTCAACTGGGAGGGCCGCCGCCGCGAGTTCGGCGTCGCACTCGACGCGACCGGCGTGCTCCCGGACTGCCGGGTGCTCGACACCCTCGGCGTCGAGATGGACGCGGACCTGTTCACCCAGACCCCGGCCGCCGCGGCCGGGGAGCTGGAGCGGCTCGGCTCGCGCCGCGCCGGCGGCGTCGCACCGGACCACACGGCGGGCCAGGCCCGGCGTCCCGGCTACGGCCAGGCGGTCCTCGCCACCTCGCGCCAGATGATCGACGACGGCAGCCTCCAGATCGACGAGCCCGCGCTCGCCGGCACGGCACGGCGGCCCTACGTCAAGGTCAACGCGGCCACCGCGGAGCGGCTCGCGCTGGTCGAGGGCGCCGAGGCGACGGTCCGCACCGACCGCGGGGCGATCACCCTGCCGGTCGCGCTGACCGACCTGCCCGACGGCGTCGTCTGGCTGCCGACCTGCTCGCCCGGCTCGCACGTCCGCCCCACGCTCGGGGTGGGCCACGGTGACCTCGTGACGGTCGGTCCGGCCGGGAACGGAAGCGCGTCGTGAACCTGTCCCAGGTCCCGCCCACCCCGGTGGACCAGCTGACGCACACCCAGGCGCTGCTCGCCGACGACCCGATCTGGCTGATCCTGATCAAGGTCGTCGGGCTGTTCGCGCTCGGCGTCGTGCTGACCCTGTTCATGATCAACTGGGAGCGCAAGGTCGTCGGCCGGATGCAGCACCGTCCGGGCCCGAACCGGACCGGCCCCGGCGGCTGGCTCCAGAGCCTCGCCGACGGTCTGAAGCTGGCGTTCAAGGAAGACATCATGCCGGCGATGGCCGACAAGAAGGTCTACTTCATCGCCCCGGTCATCTCGACGATCCCGGCGTTCGTCGCCTTCTCCGTCATCCCGTTCGGCGGCGAGGTCACGATCTTCGGCGAGCAGACGGTGCTCCAGCTCGTCGACGTCCCGGTCGGCGTGCTCGTCGTGCTGGCCTGCTCCTCGATCGGCGTCTACGGCATCGTGCTCGGCGGCTGGGCCTCGGGCTCGCCGTACTCGCTGCTCGGCGCGCTGCGCTCGGCCGCCCAGGTCATCTCCTACGAGATCGCGCTGGGTCTGGCCGTCGTCGGCGTCGTCCTCTACTCCGGCTCGCTGTCCACCGCGACGATCGTCGGGGCGCAGGCGTCGGGCTGGTACTTCTGGCTCCTGCTGCCGAGCTTCGTGGTCTTCGTGATCGCGATGGTCGGCGAGACCAACCGGGCCCCGTTCGACCTCCCCGAGGCCGAGTCGGAGCTGGTCGGCGGGTTCCACACCGAGTACTCGTCGCTGAAGTTCGCGCTGTTCTTCCTCGCCGAGTACGTGAACATGGTCACCGTCTCGGCGATGGCGGTGACGCTGTTCCTCGGCGGCGGCATGTGGCCGTGGCCGCTGAGCTTCCTCAACGAGTACGGCTGGATGCAGTTCCTCGCCTTCATCATCAAGGTGCTGCTGTTCCTGTTCGTGTTCATCTGGCTGCGCGGGACGCTGCCGCGGTTCCGCTACGACCAGTTCATGAAGCTGGGCTGGAAGGTCCTGGTCCCGGTCATGCTGGTCTGGATCGTCGCGATCTTCGGCATCCGGGCCTTCGTCAACACCGGCTCGGACAACTACGTGCTGCTGCTGTCGCTGATCGGGTTCGCGCTCGCCGTCGTCCTGGCGGTGGCGTTCCTGCTGCCCGACCGGCAGACCGAGGCGCCACCGGTCGAACCGGCGTCGGACTACCCCGTCCCGCCGCTGGACCTGGTGGTCCCCGACTCACCCCCGAAGCGTCGGAAGGCCGTCACGGCCGGAAAGGACGCGCGCTAGATGTTCGACTTCTTCAAGGGATTCGGCGTCACCTTCTCGACGATGTTCAAGAAGGTCGTCACCGAGGAGTACCCCGAGGACTTCCCGCCCGCCGCGCCGCGCTACCACGGGCGCCACCAGCTCAACCGGCACCCGGACGGGCTGGAGAAGTGCGTCGGCTGCGAGCTGTGCGCCTGGGCCTGCCCGGCCGACGCCATCTACGTCGAGGGCGGGGACAACACCGAGGAGGCGCGGTACTCGCCCGGTGAGCGCTACGGCGCGATCTACCAGATCAACTACCTGCGGTGCATCGGCTGCGGCCTGTGCATCGAGGCCTGCCCGACGCGCTCGCTCACGATGACGAACTTCTACGAGCTGGCCGACGACAACCGGCAGGACCTCATCTACACCAAGGAGCAGCTGATGGCCCCGCTGCTGCCGGGCATGGAGCAGCCGCCGCACCCGATGCGCCTCGGGGAGGACGAGCAGGACTACTACGTCTCCGGCCCGACGCTCGCGAAGGTCAGCGCGCAGGACCAGACCAAGGAGCAGGCGCGATGAGCACCACCGCGGTGCTCGCCCAGGCCGCGGGCGAGGTGAGCACCGGCGAGGCGGTCGCGTTCTGGATCCTCGGACCGGTGGCGCTGGCCGGCGCGCTCGGCCTGGTCTTCGCCCGGCACGCGGTGCACGCCGCGCTGCTGCTGGTCCTGACGATGTTCTCGATCGCGGTGCTGTACATCGTGCAGTCCGCCCCGTTCCTCGGGTTCGTGCAGATCATCGTCTACACCGGCGCCGTGATGATGCTGTTCCTGTTCGTCCTCATGCTGGTCGGACGGGACTCCAAGGACTCGGTGATCGAGGTGCTGCGCGGGCAGCGGGCCGCGGCGCTGGTGTTCGGCGTCGCGCTGGCCGCGCTGCTGGTCGGCGGGCTCGCCCGCGGCCTGACCAGCGTCACCCCCGCGGGGCTGGCGCAGGGCGGGCTCGGGTGGAACGGCAACGTCCCCGGCCTCGGCCGGCTGATCTTCACCGACTACCTGCTGGCGTTCGAGCTGACCGCGGCCCTGCTGATGGTCGCCGCGCTCGGCGCGATGGTGCTGTCCGGCTCGCAGAGCAGCCAGCACACCAAGATCGGCCAGCGCGCGACGGTGCTGAAGCGGCTGCGCGGCGAGCACGCCCGCATCTCCCCGCTGCCCGGCCCCGGCGTCTACGCGACGGCGAACTCGGTCGCGGTCCCGGCGATCCTGCCCGACGGCTCGATCGCCCCGGAGTCGCTGTCGGAGATCATCGAGTCGGTCGCGGTCGACGTGCCGGACACGACGACGCCGGACGCGCACGCGCTGACCGGCCGCCCCGCACCCGACCGGACCGCCGCCTCCGGTGAGGCCGCCGACACCGGGGAGCACCGATGAGGCCCGAGTACTACCTGCTGCTTTCGGCGCTGCTGTTCACCATCGGCGCCGTCGGCGTCCTGGTGCGGCGCAACGCCGTGGTCGTGTTCATGTGCATCGAGCTCATGCTGAACGCGGTGAACCTGACCCTGGTCACGTTCTCGCGCATCAACGGCAACCTCGACGGCCAGGTGATGGCCCTGTTCGTGATGGTCGTCGCGGCCTGCGAGGTCGTCGTCGGGCTCGCGATCATCACGGCCATCTTCCGCACCCGCCAGTCGTCGTCGGTGGACGACGCGAACCTCTTGAAGTACTAGGAGCGCGCTGGTGACCGTCCTTCTCGCACAGGCCGCCCCGCAGGCGACCGGCGCCGCCTCGCTGGCCTGGTTGCTGATCGCGCTCCCCGCGGCCGGTGCACTCGTGCTCTTCCTCGCCGGACGGCGGGCCGACGCCTGGGGCCACTGGCTCGGCGTCGCGACCGTCGTCGGCGCGTTCGTCGTCGGTGTGACGATATTCCTGCAGACCCTCGGCCTGCCCGCCGACGAGCGGCTGCGCGAGCAGTCGCTGTGGTCCTGGATGTCCTCCGGTGCGCTGGAGGTCGACTTCGGGCTCCGGATCGACACGCTGTCGCTGACGTTCGTCCTGCTGATCACCGGGGTCGGCGCGCTCATCCACCTCTACTCGGTGGGCTACATGAGCCACGACCCGAACCGGCGGCGGTTCTTCGCGCAGCTGAACCTGTTCGTCGCCGCGATGCTGGTGCTGGTCCTCGGCAACAACTTCGTGATGCTCTACCTCGGCTGGGAGGGCGTCGGTCTGGCGTCGTACCTGCTGATCGGCTTCTACCAGGACCGGCCCTCCGCGGCGACGGCGGCGAAGAAGGCGTTCCTGATGAACCGGGTCGGCGACGTCGGCCTGGCGATCGCGATCTTCCTGCTCTGGCTGGAGCTCGGGACCCTGCAGTACACCGAGGTCTTCGCCCGCATCGGCGAGGTCGGCGGCGGCACGGTCCTCGCGATCACGCTGCTGCTCCTGCTCGGTGCCTGCGGCAAGTCCGGCCAGTTCCCGCTGCAGTCCTGGCTCCCGGACGCGATGGAGGGCCCGACCCCGGTCTCGGCCCTGATCCACGCGGCCACGATGGTCACCGCGGGCGTCTACCTCATCGCCCGGGCCTCGCCGATCTACAACCTGTCCGAGACCGGACGGCTGGTCGTCGCGATCATCGGTGTCATCACGCTGATGATCGGCGCGATCATCGGCTGCGCCTACGACGACATCAAGAAGGTCCTGGCCTACTCCACGGTCAGCCAGATCGGCTACATGATCCTCGCCGTCGGGCTCGGGCCGGCCGGCTACGCGCTGGGCATCCTGCACCTGCTGACGCACGGCTTCTTCAAGGCCGGGCTCTTCCTCGGCGCCGGTTCGGTCATGCACGCCATGAACGACGACGTCGACATGCGCCGCTTCGGCGGCCTGTGGCGGAAGATGCCGGTCACCTTCGTGACCTTCGGCCTCGGCTACCTCGCGCTGATCGGCTTCCCGTTCCTGTCCGGCTACTTCTCCAAGGACGCGATCATCGAGGCCGCGTTCGCCCAGGAGGGCTGGCAGGGCTGGGTGTTCGGCGGGCTCGCGACGCTCGCGGCCGGTCTCACCGCCTTCTACATGACCCGCCTGATGATCATGACGTTCTTCGGCGCGGAGCGCTGGCGCACGGTGCAGTCCACCGACGGCCGCGACTACCACCCGCACGAGTCCCCGGCGACGATGACCGTCCCGATGATCGTGCTGGCGGTCGGCTCCGTCTTCGGCGGCGGCGTGCTCTACGGGATGATCCCGGAGTGGCTCGCCCCGGTCGTGGGGGAGCGCCTCGAGCTCGAGGGCGGCGCCCTGCCGCACGCGGTGATCCCGTGGCTGGTGGTCGGGGTCTCGCTGCTCGGCGTGCTGGCGGGCTACCTGTTCGTCGGCCGCTCCCCGGTGCCGGTGGAGCGCCCGCAGCGGGTGTCGCCGGTCGTCGCCGCGGCCCGTGCCGACCTCGGCGCGAACGCCTTCAACGAGGCGTTCATCGAGCGGCCCGGCATCGTCCTCACGCGGGCGCTCGCCTGGTTCGACGACCGCGGGATCGACGGGGCCGTCAACGGCACCGCGTCGGCGTTCGGCGGCGGTTCCAGCCGCCTACGCCGGCTCCAGACCGGCTTCGTCCGGTCCTACGCACTCTCGATGCTCGGCGGGGCGGTCATCGTCGTCGCCGCGATGCTGGCGGTGAGGTTCGTCTCATGACCCCCCTGGACACGGCTCCCATCGTCCCCGGCTCCGGGGGCAACCCGTTCCTGATCGTCCTGCTGCTGGTGCCGGTCGTCGGCGCGCTGGTCATGTACCCGCTGCGCGCCAACACCGGGCTCGCGAAGGCGGTCGCGATGGCGACGGCGCTGCTGGAGCTGGTGCTCGTCGTCGTCGCGTGGGCGCTCTACTCCATCCCCGCGGCGCAGGCCGGCGCCCGGTTCCAGCTCGAGTTCTCGATGTCCTGGATCCCCGCGTTCGGCACGCACATCGCGTTCGGCGTCGACGGCATCGCGCTGGCGCTGATCGGGCTCACCGCGTTCCTGGTACCCGGCCTGATGCTGTTCGCGTGGGCGGAGAAGCTGCCCGAGGGCCGCTCGGCCGCCGGGTACTTCGCGCTGCTGCTGGCGACCCAGGCGACGCTGGTCGGCGTCTTCGCCGCCACCGACGTCTTCCTGTTCTACGTGTTCTTCGAGGCCATGCTGGTCCCGATGTACTTCCTGATCGGCCGCTTCGGCGGGCCGCGCCGGCAGTACGCGGCGGTCAAGTTCTTCCTGTACTCGCTGCTCGGCGGCCTCATCATGCTGGCGTCGCTGATCGGGCTGTTCGTGGTCAGCGAGCAGCAGCTGGGCCAGGGCACGTTCACCTGGGCCGACCTGCAGGCGATGGCGTCGAGCGTGCCGGAGTCGACCCAGATCTGGCTGTTCCTCGGCTTCTTCGTCGCGTTCGCGATCAAGGCGCCGCTGGTGCCGTTCCACACCTGGCTGCCCGACGCCGGTGCCGAGGCCCCGATCGTCGGCGCGGTGCTGCTGGTCGGCGTGCTGGACAAGGTCGGCACCTACGGCTTCCTGCGGTACCTGCTGCCGCTGTTCCCGCAGGCGTCGCAGACCCTGGCGCCGCTGGTGCTGGTGCTCGCCGTCGCCGGGATCGTCTACGCCGCGCTGCTCGCGGTCGCCCAGACCGACATGGGCCGGTTCGTCGCCTACACCTCGGTGGCGCACTTCGGCTTCATCGCGCTCGGGGTGTTCGCGTTCTCCTCGCAGGCCTTCGCCGGCGCGACGCTCTACATGGTCAACCACGGTCTCTCGACCGGCATGCTGTTCGTCATGGTCGGCGTGCTGATCAGCCGCGGCGGCTCGCGCCGGATCGCCGACTACGGCGGCGTCGCGAAGCTCGCCCCGGTGATGGCGGGCTGCCTGCTGCTGGCCGGGATGAGCTCGCTGGCGCTGCCCGGCACGAACTCGTTCGTCTCGGAGTTCCTGGTGCTGGTCGGCTCGTTCCCGAACCGGCCGGTGTTCACCGTGATCGCGACGATCGGCATCATCTTCGCCGCGCTCTACGTGCTGTGGTTCTACCAGCGCACGATGCAGGGCCCGGTGCGCGGCACCGCGGTCATGGCGGCGCTGGAGCGCGGTGGCGCGGGCGGCCCGGGGTCGATGATCGACCCGGCGGTCGCCGCGCAGCGCAAGGGCTCCGGCTTCCCCGACCTCACGGGTCGTGAGATCGGCGTGCTCGTGCCGCTGATCGTCGCGATCGTGGTGCTCGGCTTCTACCCGGGCCCGGTGCTCGACCTGATCAACCCGTCGGTGACGGCGACGATGACCGAGCTCGGCCTGCCCGACCCGGTCGTCGCTGGAGGGATCGCTCGATGAGCTCGTTGGTTCTCCCCGCCCAGGTGGCTCCGATCGAGATGCCCGCGGTCGACTGGGCGGCCACCGCGCCGCTGTGGATCGTGTTCGCGGGTGCCTGCGTGTCGGTGCTGCTGGAGGCGTTCCTCCCGCGGCACCAGCGCTGGCCCGTCCAGGTCGTGCTGACCGGGCTGACCCTGGTCGCGGCGCTCGTCGCGCTGGCCGGGTACGCGCTCGGGTCCCCGGCGGCGGTGCTGACCTTCGGCACCGCGCTGTCGGTGGACGCGCCCTCGCTGTTCCTGTGGGGCACGCTGATCGTCCTCGCGATCCCCAGCCTGCTGCTGATCGCGGACCGGTCGGTGGAGCCGGGCGGGGTGTTCGTCGCCTCGGCCGCCGAGCGGGCCGCGGTCCGCTCCGGCGGCGGCCCGGCCACCCCGGCCGGCGGCGAGCACGTCGACCGCTCCTACGGGGCGCCCGACGAGACGCCGACGATGCAGACCGAGCCGTTCCCGTTCGTGCTGTTCGCGCTCGGCGGCATGATGGCGTTCGTCGCGGCGAACGACCTGCTGACGATGTTCATCGCGCTCGAGGTCCTGTCGCTGCCGCTGTACCTGATGTGCGGGCTGGCGCGGCGCCGCCGGCTGCTGTCGCAGGAGTCCGCGGTCAAGTACTTCCTGCTCGGCGCGTTCGGCTCGGCGTTCTTCCTCTACGGCATCGCGCTGCTCTACGGCTACGCCGGCTCGGTGCGGCTCTCGGCGATCTCCCAGGCCGCCGCGGGCACCCTGGCGTCGGACACGCTGCTGTTCGCGGGCTTGGCGTTGCTGCTGGTGGGGCTGCTGTTCAAGGGCTCGGTCGCCCCGTTCCACACCTGGACCCCGGACGTCTACCAGGGCGCCCCGACGCCGGTCACGGCGTTCATGGCGGCCTGCACGAAGGTCGCCGCGTTCGGCGCGATCGCCCGGGTGCTCTACGTCGGCTTCGGCAGCACCGTCTGGGAGTGGCGCGGCGTGCTGTGGGTCGTCGCGGTCGTCTCGATGGTCGTCGGCGCGGTGCTGGGGCTCACCCAGACCGACGTGAAGCGCATGATCGCCTACTCCTCGATCGCCCACGCCGGGTTCATCCTGCTCGGCGCGATGGCGCTGACCCCGCAGGGCACGTCCGGGCTGCTGTTCTACCTGCTGGCCTACGGCTTCACGACGGTCGCGGTCTTCGGGATCATCTCGCTGGTCCGCACCGGCGACGGCGAGGCCTCGGACCTGGCGGCCTGGGCGGGCCTGGCGAAGCGGTCGCCGCTCGTCGCCGGGATCATGACGTTCCTGCTGCTCGCGCTCGCCGGCATCCCGCTGACCAGCGGGTTCACCGCCAAGTTCGCGGTGTTCTCGGCGGCGTCGGCGGACGGCATGGTGCCGCTGGTGGTGATCGCGCTGGTCGCGTCCGCGGTGGCCGCGTTCTTCTACCTGCGCATCGTGGTGCTCATGTACTTCCGGGAGCCCGCCGAGGACGGTCCGGCCGTCGTCGTGCCCGGGGCGTTCACCACCGTGGCCATCACTCTGGGCACGCTGGCGACCCTCGTTCTCGGGATTCTTCCCACACCCGTCCTCGAATGGGCCGCCAGCGGCGCGTTCTCGGGCTGACGTTCGTAGGCTGTGGGGGTGGAGACACAGAGTGTGGCCGGGATCCGGATGGCCGATCCGGTCCTGGCCGAGGCCACCGCTGACGGGCTCAAGCGGGTCGAGGACCTGCTGCACCGCGAGGTGCACAGCGACTACGAGTTCGTCACCGAGACCTCGTTGCACCTGATCGACGCGGGGGGCAAGCGGTTCCGTCCGCTGTTCACGCTGCTCGCGGCGCAGGTGGGACCGCATCCCGAACGCGACGAGGTGATCACGGCGGCCGCCGTGGTGGAGCTGATCCACCTGGCGACGCTGTACCACGACGACGTGATGGACGAGGCGTCCATGCGGCGGGGCGCGGAGTCCGCGAACTCGCGCTGGGACAACTCGATCGCGATCCTGACCGGGGACTTCCTGTTCGCGCACGCGTCGCGGCTGGTCGCCGACCTGGGCCCGGACGCGGTGCGGATCATCGCCGAGACGTTCGCACTGCTCGTGACCGGTCAGATGCGCGAGACCCGCGGCCCCAAGGCGTCCGACGACCCGGTGCAGCACTACCTGCGGGTGGTCGCGGAGAAGACCGGGTCGCTCATCGCGACCTCGGGCCGCTACGGCGGCATGTTCTCCGGCGCACCGGCCGAGCACGTCGAGGCGCTGCGGACCTTCGGCGAGGTCATCGGGGCGGCCTTCCAGATCTCCGACGACATCATCGACATCGCGTCGCCGTCGGACGACTCGGGCAAGACGCCCGGCACCGACCTGCGCGAGGGCGTGCACACCCTGCCGATGCTCTACGCCCTGCGCGACGGCGACGACTCCGCCGACGCGCGCAGGCTGCGGCAGCTGCTGGCCGCCCCGATCAGCGACGACGACGAGGTGGCCGAGGCGCTGGAGCTGCTCCGCTCCGGTGACGCGCTGGTCAAGGCCCGGGAGACCGTCGCCGGGTACGCCGACCGGGCGCGCGCCGAGCTGGCAGTGCTGCCGCCGTGCCCGGCGATCGAGGCGCTGCGGACGCTGACCGACTACACGGTGGAGCGGGTGGGCTGAGGCGCCGGTGGGCGTCGCCGTCGCAGCAGGTCGACGGTGAACACCACCAGCGCCAGCCAGACGAGGGCGAACCCGGCCCAGCGGGCCGGGGACATCGTCTGCCCGACCACCAGCACGCCCCACAGGAACTGCAGCGTGGGGTTGATGTAGAGCAGCACCCCGAGGGTCGTGAGCGGCAGCCGTCGCGCCGCGGAGCCGTAGAGCAGCAGCGGCAGCGCCGTCGCCGGGCCCGCGGACAGCATGAGCAGCAGGTGCCACGGGCCGTGCCCGGTGAACGTGCCGCCGCCGGAGAGCTGCAGGACGACCAGGAACACCGCGGCCGGCACGACGAGCACGAGGCCCTCCGCGGTCAGCCCGGCCGCGGCGGGCAGCGGCGCGGTCGCCTTGAACAGCCCGTAGATCCCGAACGAGCAGGCCAGTGCCATCGACAGCCACGGCACCGTGCCGTTCCCGACGGCGATGACGACGACGGCCGTCGCCGCCAGCCCCAGCGCCACCCACTGCGCGGGCCGCAGCCGCTCCCGCAGGACGAGGACGCCGAACAGCACCCCGACCAGCGGGGTCATGTAGTAGCCGAGCGCGGACTCGACGACCAGCCCCACCGACACGCCCCAGATGAACAGGCCCCAGTTCACCGCGATGAACACTGCGGCGGCGGCCGTCGCGAGCCATCCGCGGACACCGAGCCCGCGCACGTCGCCCCAGCCGCGCAGCACGGTCAGCACCAGCGACATCAGCACCGCGGTCCACAGCACGCGGTGGGCGAGCACCTCCAGCGGCGCCGCGGGGTCCAGCAGCGGCCAGAACGCCGGGAACAGGCCCCACAGGACGTACGCGCCGACGCCCGCGGTGAGCCCGGCGGGATTCCGCTCACTCCGTTCGGGTGTGGTTCGTTCGGGGGAACGGGCGGTGGTCATGGTCGCTTCGGGTGGTCGGTCAAGGGCACGATGATCCGGTACGGGTGTGCTCCCGCGCGAGACGACGGCGGGGCGGGCACGATCCGTGATACCAAGCACGGCGACAGCGGTCCGGGACGGTCCCGGGCGGACGGAGGTCCGGCATGGGCTGGATGTGGGTACTGCTGGCGGTGCTCGTGGTTCTGGTGGCGGCGGGGGTACTGGTGTCCCGTCGCCGCGGGGGGACCGTCGAGGGCGGTCCGGAGGCCACGGGGACGCCCGACACGGCTGAGGTGCCCGACGGGCCGGGCCCGGGGCGCGACCCCGGGACCGTGGGGCTGTTCGACACCGCGGGGGTGGTCGACCCCTCCGCCGCGGCGGCCGGGGCGCACACGCCGTCGCCGGACGTCGCAGCGCCGCCCTCCCCGGCGGACGGTGCGGGGGAGTGGTCCGGCCCCGGGGCGACCGCGGGCGGGCCCACCGGGACCGGCGATGCACCGGGCGGGCACGGGCCGGCCGGCGGGACGGGGGCCGACCCGGCGCCCGGGACCCGGCCGGCGGACGTCGCGCCCGGAGCCACGGCGACGGCCCCGGACGGGTCCGGTCCGGAGGTGTCGGGTCGCGGTGCCGACGGAGACGGAGCCGACGGGGACGGCGTCACCGCGGGCGGGACCGGTCCGGGCGGCGCCGACAGGCCCACGACCGGCGGTGCCGTCGCCCTGTCCCAGGACGGTGCGGTCCACGACGGCGCGGCCCCGGACGGTGCGGTCCACGACGGCACAGCTCCGGACGGTGCGGTCCACGACGGCACAGCTCCGGACGGTGCGGCTCACGACGGCACAGCCCCGGACGGTGCGGTCCACGACAGCGCGGTCCACGACAGCGCGGTCCACGACAGCGCGGCCCACGACGGCGTGGCCCAGGTCGGCGCGGCCCACGACGCTCCGGCTGATGAGGGCGCGGCCGACCCCGTCCCGGCTCCGGGCGGGCCGGGCGGCGCCGCCGCGACCGCGGACGGCGCCACGGCCCCCGCGGTCCCCCTCCCGCGCCCCGAGAGCGACCCCGCGCCGCAGGACGGACCGGCCGAGGACGGCGAGCCGGCCGGTCGCCACGCCCTGCGCGACGATGTCGAACCGGCCCCGCTGCCCGAGCCGGGCCCGGCGCCGGCCGACGACGGTCCGCCCGCACCGCTGCCGATCCCGTCGCGGCCGCGACAGGGCGCCGGTGGCTCGGCGCTGGCGGCGCTCGACTCCCGGATCATCGGCCCGTCCGCGGCGTCCGCGCCGCTGCCCCCGGGCGTGCGTCCCGGCCCGTACCCGGACTCGGTGCTCGCACCCACCGACGGCGGCGACCCGCCCGAGACGCACCGGGTGAAGGTGCACAGCGGGTCGCGGCGGTTCCACCCGCCGGAGTCGCCGTACTACGTCCGCACCCGCGCGGACCTGTACTTCACCGCGGAGGGCGCCGCACGGGCGGCCGGGTTCATCGCGTGGCACGAACGTCCCGGGGCCCGCTGAGGCCGCCACCCCCGGACACACGACGGCTCCGGTACTCCGAGGAGTACCGGGGCCGTCGTCCGTCGCGGGCCGGATCTAGACGATGGTCCAGGTGTCGCGGCCGTTGAGCAGGGCCTGCAGGTCCGCGTCGGGCTTGGCGTCCTTGGCGGCCTGGACCTGGGCGCGGGCGGCGTCGTCGTAGGTGGGGCGGTCGGTGTTGCGGAAGACGCCGGTGACGGTGTGGGTGAGGTCCTGGTCCGAGAGCCGGGACAGGGCGAAGGCGAGCTCGTGGTCGGCCTGGTCGTGGACCACGATCTGTCCCGGGTCGACCGAGGCGGTCTCGACGACCGCGAGCTTGAACCCGTCCTGGACGACGGCGTGGGAGCCGCGGCCGTCCTCGCCCGGGGTGCCGAAGGTGATCGGCTCGCCGTGGACGATGGGGATCAGCCGGTTCTCGGTGTCGCCCTTACGCAGGACGTCGAAGCTGCCGTCGTTGAAGATGGGGCAGTCCTGGAAGATCTCGACCAGGGCCGAGCCGCGGTGCTCGGCGGCAGCCTGGAGCACGGCGGTGAGGCTCTTGCGGTCGGAGTCCAGCGCCCGCCCGACGAAGCTCGCCTCGGCGCCCAGGGCCAGGGAGATCGGGTTGAACGGGTGGTCCAGTGATCCCATGGGGGTGGACTTGGTGACCTTCCCGACCTCGGAGGTGGGGGAGTACTGGCCCTTGGTCAGCCCGTAGATGCGGTTGTTGAACAGCAGGATCTTGATGTTGACGTTGCGGCGCAGCGCGTGGATCAGGTGGTTGCCACCGATCGAGAGGGCGTCGCCGTCACCGGTGACGACCCAGACCGACAGGTCCTCGCGGCTGGTGGCGAGGCCGGTGGCGATGGTGGGGGCGCGGCCGTGGATGGAGTGCATCCCGTAGGTGTTGAGGTAGTACGGGAAGCGGCTCGAGCAGCCGATGCCGGAGACGAAGACGGTGTTCTCGCGGCGGATGCCCAGGGTGGGGAGGAACTGGCGGACGGCGGCGAGGACGGCGTAGTCGCCGCAGCCGGGGCACCAGCGGACCTCCTGGTCGGAGGTGTAGTCCTTCGCGGTCTGCTTCGCGTCCGTCGTCGGGACGCCGTCGAGGCCGCCGATGGACGGCAGGCCCAGGTCGGTGGCGGTCATGCCTGCGCTCCAGTGGTCTCGTTGGCGATGTCGGACGCCGACTCCGGGTGCTTGCCGGTGAGGTAGTCCAGGAACACGTCCTGGAGCTCCTCGGCGCCGAAGGGGAGCCCGGCGACCTTGGTGTAGCTCTTGACGTCGACCAGGTGCTCGGCGCGCAGCAGCATGGCGAGCTGGCCGAGGTTCATCTCGGGGCAGAGCACCGTGCGGTAGCCGCCCAGGATCTCGCCGAGGTTGGCCGGCATCGGGTTGAGGTTGCGCAGGTGCACCGTGGCGACCGAGTGGCCCAGCTTGCGCACGCGCCGCGCCGCGGCGTTGATCGGGCCGTAGGTCGAGCCCCAGCCGATGACGAGGAAGTCCGCGTCGCCGTCGGGGTCGTCGACGACCAGGTCGGGGACGGTGATGCCGTCGATCTTGGCCTGGCGCAGGCGGACCATGCGGTCGTGGTTGTCGGGATCGTAGGAGATCGAGCCGCGTCCGTCGGCCTTCTCCAGCCCACCGACCCGGTGCTCCAACCCGGCGGTGCCCGGGATCGCCCACGGCCGCGCCAGGGTCTCGGGGTCACGCAGGTAGGGCCAGAACTCGCCCGACCCGTCGGGGGCGTTGGGTTCGGTCGCGAACCCCGGATCCACCGTCGGCAGGGTCTCGACGTCGGGGATCTTCCACGGCTCGGAACCGTTGGCCAGCGCCCCGTCCGAGAGCAGCATGACCGGGGTCCGGTACTTCACCGCGATCGCGGCGGCCTCGACCGCGGCGAGGAAGCAGTCCCCCGGGGTGCAGGGGGCGATCACCGGCAGCGGCGCCTCCCCGTTGCGCCCGTGCAGGGCCTGGAGCAGGTCGGCCTGCTCGGTCTTGGTCGGCAGACCGGTCGAGGGCCCACCGCGCTGGACGTCGATGACCAGCAGCGGCAGCTCCAGCGCGACGGCCAGGCCGACGGTCTCGGCCTTGAGCGCGATCCCCGGCCCGCTTGTGGTGGTGACACCGAGTGCCCCGCCGAAGGCTGCGCCCAGGGCGGCGCCGACTCCGGAGATCTCGTCCTCGGCCTGGAAGGTGGTCACGCCGAAGGCCTTGTGCTTGGACAGCTCGTGGAGGATGTCCGAGGCCGGGGTGATCGGGTAGGTGCCCAGGAACACGGGGAGGCTCGTCGTCCGCCCCGCGGCGATCAATCCGTAGGCCAGGGCGACGTTCCCGGTGATCTGCCGGTAGGTCCCCGGGGCGAGGCGGGCGGGGGCGACCTCGTAGGTGACCGCGAACGCCTCGGTCGTCTCGCCGTAGGCGTGCCCGGCGCGGAAGGCCAGGATGTTGGCCTCGGCGATGTCGGGCTTCTTCGCGAACTTCTCCCGCAGGAACCGCTCGGTCGACTCCGAGGGGCGGTGGTACATCCACGACAGGAGCCCGAGGGCGAACATGTTCTTCGCCCGCTCGGCGTCCTTCTTCGACAGCCCCGTCTCCTCCAGGGCACCGCGGGTCAGGGTCGCCATCGCGACCCCGTGCACCGCATAGGGCTCCAGGGAGCCGTCCTCGAGGGGGTTCGCCGCGTAGCCGACCTTGGTCAGGTTCCGCTTGGTGAACTCGTCGGTGTTCACGATCAACACCCCGCCCTGGGGCAGGTCGGCGATGTTCGCCTTGAGCGCGGCCGGGTTCATCGCGACCAGCACGTCCGGACGGTCACCGGGGGTCAGGATGTCGTAGTTCGCGAAATGCAGCTGGAACGACGACACCCCCGGCAACGTCCCGGCAGGAGCCCGGATCTCAGCGGGGAAGTTCGGCAACGTCGACAGGTCGTTGCCGAAGTTCGCGGTCTCGGAGGTGAAACGGTCACCCGTCAGCTGCATACCGTCACCGGAGTCGCCGGCGAACCGGATGACCACCCGGTCGCGCTGCACGACCTCGGAGTCGCGTGCCTCGACGGGAGTGTCGCTGGTCGTCATGGGCTGATGGTCCCCAGTTCGGCGTCGAATTGTCCCTCGATACATCGAGGTTAACTCCCGGTTCGGCCCCCTGTCCGGAGACCCGGGATCACGTCACATAACCCGGATTACGTTCGTGACAACAGTCACTTCTTGCTGATCTTCTTCTGCAGCGCCGCGACGCGCTCCGCGAACGCCTCGGAGTGCACCGTCTCGGCCTGCGCGCGGACCTCGACGTCGGTGGCGTCGGCGTGCGCGGCGAGCCGGGAGGTGATCCGCATCGTCGCCTTGGTGTTGACGATCAGGTCCCGCGGTGCGGCGGCCGCCCGGCCCGCGAGCTCGCGGGCGCCGGCCATCAGGTCCTCGTCGCTGTCGTAGGCGCGCCAGGCCAGGCCGACGCGCTCGGCCTCGCGGGCGTCGAGGACGTCGCCGAACAGGGTCATCGCCGCGGTGCCCTGGGCGCCGAGGGCGCGCTGGGCCATCCACGTGTAGCCGCCGCCGGGGTGCAGGCCCAGCTGCATGAAGCGGACGTCGAACCTCGCGGTCGGGCCGGCCAGCCGGACGTCGCAGGCCAGGGCCAGGTTGATCCCGGCGCCGACGGCGGCGCCGTTGACCGCGGCCAGGGTCGGCAGCGGGGACGAGGCGATGGCGAGGAATCCGGAGTAGACGCGCTTGAGCGTCGCCGGGTCGGCCTCCTGCAGCTCCGCGAGGTCACCGCCCGCGCAGAAGGCGGGTGCCTGCCCGGTGACGACGATCGCGCCGACCGAGTCGTCGGCGTTCGCGGCCTCGACGGCGGCGACGAGCTTCTGCGAGAGGTCCAGGTTCAGCGCGTTGCGTCGTGCCGGGTTGGACACGGTGAGCACCGCGACACCGTCGGTGACCTCGGTGCGGACCTCTGTCGTGACATCGCCGTCGCTCATGGGCCCGACTCTTCCACGCCGGGTTAGCCTCCCGCACGTGACGGGTGCACAGGTGACCGGGCGGGCCGAGCTGCCCCGCCACCACCCCGGCTGCTTCGCCTGCGGTGACGGTCCCGGCGGGCTGCGGATGCGCTTCACCGATCCGGGCCCCGACTCCGACGGGCGGGCCCGGGTGACCGGGACGGTCGTCGTCGCCGACGCGCACGAGGGCGCGCCCGGCCTGGTGCACGGCGGCGTGCTGGCCACGGCGATGGACGAGCTGTTCGGCGCGCTCCAGCACCACCTCGACGGCTACTACGTGACCGCGGAGCTGACCACCCGCTACCGGGCCCCGGTGCCGCTCGGCACGACGCTGCACCTCGACGCGGTGATCGAGTCGGTCGACGGGCGCAAGCTGCGGGTCCGCGGTACGGGCAGGCTCGACGCCCCGGACGGCACCGTCGCGGTGTCGGCGACGGCACTCTTCCTCGGCGTCACGCTCGACCACTTCCGCCGGTACGCCCCCGAGGGCACCCGCTTCCGGGAGCGACACGCGCGCTGAGCCGCGGTCGGGGCGGGTCACACCCGGGAACGCACCGCCCGGTTCGTCCGTTGACCCGGGTGACCCCCGCAGGACCGCACGGAAAGGTGACCCCGGCGTGCACAGCCACATGAACGGTCTGAAGACGGCCGTCCTCCTCGGCGCGATGAGCGCCCTGATCCTCGCGATCGGCGGGGTCCTGGGCGGGCGCGGCGGACTGGTCATCGCGCTCGTCATCGCGTTCGCGGTGAACGGGTGGGCCTACTTCAACTCGGCTAAGACGGCGCTGCGGTCGATGCACGCCCAGCCGATCACCGAGGCCGAGTACCCGCAGCTGTTCCGGATCGTCCGCGAGCTGAGCCAGCGGGCCCGCCAGCCCATGCCGTCGCTGCACATCAGCCCGACCGACGCGCCGAACGCGTTCGCCACGGGCCGCAACCCGCGGCACGCCGCGGTCTGCGTGACCACCGGTCTGCTGCACCTGCTCGACGAGCGCGAGCTGCGCGCCGTCATCGGCCACGAGCTCAGCCACGTCTACAACCGCGACATCCTGATCTCCTCGATCGCCGGTGCGCTCGCCTCGGCGGTGTCGTTCCTCGCGAACTTCGCGATGTTCGCCTCGATCTTCGGCGGCGGCGACGAGGACCGCCCGAACCCGATCGCGATCATCCTGGTCGCGATGCTGGGGCCGATCGCGGCCGGCGTCGTGCAGATGGCCGTCAGCCGGTCCCGTGAGTACCAGGCCGACGCGTCGGGCGCCGAGCTCACCGGGGACCCGCTGGGCCTGGCCTCGGCGCTGCACAAGCTCAAGTACGGCACCGCGGCCGCCCCGCTGCCCCCGGACCCGCGTCTCACCGCGCAGTCGCACCTGATGATCGCCAACCCGTTCCGGCCCGGCGAGAAGATGGCGAAGTGGTTCTCCACGCACCCGCCGATCGAGGACCGGATCGCGCGGCTCCAGCAGATGGCCCGCCGCTGACGGGACCGTTCGGGGTGGTTGCGTGTCCCCAGGTCGCTGTTCCGTAACGGTTCGGGGTACCGCGAGCGATGGAACTCTCAGAGCAGAGCTCCCCCTGCGGAAGAGGACCCATGAGCGAGACCCCGTCCCAGAAGCCCCGCCACGCGCTCACCGACACCGGTGGGACGCCGTCGGTGCCGCTCCAGGGCGGCCCGGTCGAGGTGCCGTCACCGGCTCGCCCGGGGGACGACGTGGTCACCGGGACCGGCCCGGGGGAGCAGGTCGCGCTGCCGTCGGCCCGGTCGTCCTCGGACGCCGACGCGCCGGTCGCCGCCGACGTCTCGGCCTCCTCCGCCCCGGACACCGACACGGACACCGCGGCCGCGCCCACCCCGGACGCGGAGCCGGAGACGCCGGAGCCCCGTGCCCCCCGTGCGGCCGCGCCGGACACGGCGCCCGGCGGCGGGTCCTCCGACGACGCACCCACCACCGCACTGCCCGTCGTCCCGCGTCCCCGCGACGCGGCCGGTCCCGGCCGGCAGCGGCCGGTCGGCGTCCCGCCCCGGCAGGCCCCGGGCGCCTACGTCCCCGGGCAGTACGCCGCGGCGGCCCCGCGACACCCGTCCCGGCCGACGGCGCCCCGGCACCCCGTGGCGGGCCGGCCCCCGGCGATGCAGCGCCCGCCCGCGAGGTTCCCGTCGGGCCCCCCGGCACAGGCCCCGGCCGTCCAGCGGCTCCCCGAGCCGTTCCGCGCGGCGCCGCTGCCCGAGGGCGCCGGCACCCGGACCTCCGGTGGCTTCCGGCTGCCCGACTTCCCGGCCCGCACCCGACCGGTGCTGCCCGCCGTCCTGGGCGCGGCGGCCGCGGTCGTCCTGGCCCTCGGTGTCGTCGCCGGGGTCACCGGTACGTCCGACGCGTCGCCGGCGCCCGCGCCCGCCCCGGTGTCCACCCCCTGACCGATCTGCTTGTATCCCCGCCGTGGGGATCTCCTGGGACGACTACCGCAGCCACGACGCCGTCGGGCTGGCCGCACTCGTCGCCGCGGGTGAGGTGAGCGCGGCCGACCTGCTGGAGGCCGCCGTCGCCCGCGCCGACGCCGTCGAGCCGGGCCTCAACGCCATCCGGCTGCGGCTCGACGACGCCGCCCGCTCCCGCGCACGCGGCCCGCTGACCGGGCCGTTCGCGGGCGTCCCGTTCCTGGTGAAGGACCTCGCCCAGCACATCGCCGGGGTCCCGACGGCGTCCGGCTCCCGTCCGCTCGCCGACCACCCGCGCCCCGAGACGTCGACAGTGGTCCGGCGCTGGACCGAGGCCGGTCTCGTCGTGTTCGGACGGACCGCCACCCCCGAGTTCGGTGCCCGCGCCGTCACCGAGCCCGCGCTCGGCGGCCCGACCCGCAACCCGTGGGACCCCGGCCGCACCCCCGGCGGCAGCTCCGGCGGGTCCGCCGCGGCCGTCGCCGCCGGGATCGTCCCCGCGGCCGGTGCGAGCGACGGCGGCGGCTCCATCCGCATCCCGGCCGCCGCCTGCGGGCTGTTCGGACTCAAGCCCGGCCGTGGCGTGACGCCGTCCGGTCCGGACGTCGCCGAGGGCTTCCACGGCGCGGCGGTGCAGGGCGTGCTGTCGCGGACCGTGCGGGACTCGGCGGCCCTGCTCGACGTGACGGCCGGGCCGGAACCGGAGGGCCCCTACGTCGTGCGCCCGCCGGAGCGCCCCTACGCCGACGCCGTCCGGGACGACCCGGCGCCGCTGCGGATCGGGCTGGCCACCGCGTCGCCGCTGGGCACCGACGTCGACCCCGAGGCGGTCGCCGCGGCCACCGACGCCGCCGAGCTGCTGACCTCGCTCGGGCACGTCGTGGAGGAGTCCGCCCCCGCCCTCGACGGCCGGGCGCTGGCCACCGACTTCCTCACCACCTGGTTCTCCACGATCTCGGCCCAGGTGGCCTCGGCGCGGGCGCTGACCGGCTGCGGCGACGACGCCTTCGAGATCGAGACCCGGGTCATGGCCGCGATCGGCCGCGCCACCCCCGCGCCGGACTACCTCGCCGCGCTCGCCCGCCGCCAGGACCACACCCGAGCGCTGGCCGCGTTCCACGAGCGCTACGACCTGCTCCTCACCCCGACCCTGGCCCGGCCGCCGTGGCCGATCGGGGAGCTGGCGCTGCCCGCCCCGGCCCGGATCGGCGCGCAGGCGCTGCTGCGGGCCGGCGCGTCCGGCCTGTTCGGACGGCTCGGCCTGGTCGAGAGCCTGGTCGACGACAACTTCGCCCCGGTGCCCTACACCCAGCTGGCGAACCTGACCGGGCGGCCCGCGTCGTCGGTGCCGCTGTACCGGACGGCGTCCGGGCTGCCGCTGGGCGTGCAGTTCGTCGGACGGCCGGGGTCCGAGCCGCTGCTGCTCGCCCTGGCGGCGCAGCTGGAGCGGGCGCGGCCGTGGGCGCACCTGCGGCCCGCGGTCTAGGGGCCGACGAGCCGCGCGAGCTCCCGCACCCGTTCCCGCTGCACCCCGGCCGCGGCCGGGGCGTGGTGCAGCAGACCGTCGACGGCGTGCACCAGGGTGCGCGCGAGCCCGTCCGGGTCCGCCGTGCCGGGCCGCCGTGACAGGTGGAACGCGACCTCCCGGACGCAGTCCTCCCGCAGCGCCTCGACGGCCGCGACGCCGTGCGGGGTGCGGGTCGCGAACGCGGCGAACAGTGCGTGCAGACGCGGGTGGTCGGCGTGCAGGGCCACCGCGGTGTCGGCGATCCGCAGCAACGCGGTGCGCGGCTCCGGCGGGTCCGCCCGCAGCTCGGCGCAGACCGTGTCCAGAGTGGACCGGGCCTCCCGGACGTGCCGGGCGACCAGCTCGTCGAGCAGGGCCTGCTTGTCCGGGAAGTACTGGTACAGCGACCCGACGGCGACACCGGCCCGCGCCGCGATGCGGTTGGTCGTCGCGGCGAGCCCCTCCCGCGCGAAAACCTGAGCAGCGGCGGTCAGGACGAACTCCACGGTCGCCCGCGACCGCTCCTGACCTGGTGTTCTCCGCACGTCCCCCCCCCTGTGTGCCGCCCGCGAACGCGAGTTGTCGCGGCCCATCGCAGCACGAACGCTGGAGCGGTGACCAGCACCTTCCTCGTGGACTACCTGCTGCGGCTGCTGCCCGGCCTGATCGTGGTCGGGGCGACCTTCGTCCTGATCGGACGGTCGTCCCCGCTGCTGCGGATCGTCCTGCTCGTGACCGGGTTCGTGCTGGTGCGGGACGCGATGACACCGCTCGGCCTGTGGTCGATCGGCCCGGCGCCCCACGGCCTCCTGTGGCTGCGGCTGTCCCCGGACCCGGTGGTGCTGCTCGGCATGGGGACGGTGGGGGTCGCGGCGTCGCTCGCCGTCGCCTACGGCCCCCGCGACCTGCGCGGGCTGGTCGTGTGGGGCCGGCTCGGGCCGCGGTCGCTGCTCGCCGCGCTCGGTGGCGCCGCGGTTCTGCTGGTGCCGCTGACCGCCGTGCTGTGGACGGTCCCCGTCGAGCAGCGCGGAGGCGCGGTGGCGGTCGGGCTGCTGCCGGCGCTGGCCGTGCTCGCGTTCGGGGGCAACCTCCTGGAGGAGGTCCTCTTCCGCGGGCTCCTGCAGGGACACCTCGCGGGGCCACTGGCGTTCGGCGCGGTGCGCGCCGTCGTCGCGTCGGGGCTGCTCTTCGCGGTGGGGCACGTCGTACTCGCCACGACCGTGACCGACCTCGGATGGCCGATCCTGGTGTTCACCGCCGCGGAGGGACTGGTGTGCGCGTGGGTGCGCCACGGGCACGGAGTGCTGGCCGCGACCCTCACGCACGGGACGGTGATCCTGGGCCTCGCCTCGGGGCTGTGAACGGCCCCGGTGACAGCTGACACAACGGGCGCCGAGGATCCCGCACCAGGCCCGCTCCGGCCCGTCCGCCCGCCCGCCCGCGACCCGACCACCACGATCGGCGACAGTCCGTCGATCGTGGGCGTGTGGCGGGGCGGGCGGGAGGTGTCCGGCAGTGCCGGGGCCGGCCCGGCTACCGGTAGTTCGTGAACTGCAACGCGATGCCGAAGTCCTTGGACTTGAGCAGCGCGATGACGGCCTGCAGGTCGTCCTTCTTCTTGCCCGAGACGCGCAGCTGGTCGCCCTGGATCTGGGCCTGGACGCCCTTGAGCTTCTCGTCGCGGATGGCCTTGCTGATCTCCTTGGCCTTGTCCTGCGCGATGCCCTGCAGGATCTTGCCGCCGGCCTTGTAGGCCTTGCCCGACAGCTGGGGCTCGTCCACCTCGAGGGCCTTCAGGCTGATCGAGCGCTTGATCAGCTTCTCCTTGAACACCTCGATCCCGGCGAGCAGCCGCTCCTCGGTGTCGGACTCGAAGGCCACGGCCTCCTCGCCGGCCCACGCGACCGTCGTGTTGGTGCCGCGGAAGTCGAAGCGCTGCGACAGCTCCTTGGCGGCCTGGTTCAGGGCGTTGTCCACCTCCTGGCGCTCCACCTTGCTCACGACGTCGAACGACGGGTCGGCCATCGGTCACTCCCTCGGGGTCGGTCGGGGCCCCCTCGTCGGGGGCCGTCGGTCGTGTCGTATCCTCGTTCACGCACTCAGCGAGAGCGACGTGCACCCCGGCTGGTTGCCCGAGCGGCCAAAGGGAGCGGACTGTAAATCCGTCGGCGTAGCCTTCCCAGGTTCGAATCCTGGACCAGCCACAGCAGGTGAAAGAGACCCCCGACCAGCGGAAACGCTGGAACCGGGGGTCTTTTTCGTTGTCCGGGTGTGTCCGGCTCCGGACGGCTCGTGATGGGTGTTCACGGACCATGCACGGACTGATCTTGGTCGCGGAGCGCGTCCTCCACGCGACGGCGGACCGCGTCGTCCTGACCGGCGATGCACTTGGCGTAGACCCGCAGCAGGACGTCCACGCTGTGTCCGGCCCAGGACGCGACCTGCGGGGCGGGGACACCGCCGTTGAGCCAGGTGGACACCGCTGCGTGCCGGAGGTCGTAGGGGCGCCGTGCGAGCGGCGACGCGGCCTCCTCCGCGGTCAGTGCCTCGGTACGGGCGAGGGCCCACAGGCGGCCGTACAGGCTCTCCGAGAGCGGGCCACCCCGGGCACCGCGGAACAGCCGGCCTTCCGTGGTGGTGCCGTGCTCGTCGAGGTGCCGCCGCAGCAGGGCGGTCAACGCGGGAGGGGACGGGACCACCCGGACCTCCTCCGTGCCCCGGTGCTTGAGCTGGCGCGGCTCTCGGCGGGTTCCGGACTCGCTCCATGCCCGGCCGGCCGACGGGGCGGAGGCGTTCAGGTACAGCTCACCCCACCCGCGCTCGGGCAGTGACAGGGCCTCCTTGTGCAGCTCGACGGCCTCACCCGGACGCAGGGCGGCGTAGTACATGACACCGAAGAACGCGACGAGTGGCGGCCCGGACCGCTGGCCACGGACAGCGTCGAGGAGCGCGCGGGCCTGCCGGTGGTTGATCACGACCCGCGGGTTCACCGCCTCGGTGATCTTCGGGGCGCGCCAGCGGAGCGAGGTGATCGGGTTGCCGGGCAGGTGGCCGAGCTCCACCGCGTACTCCACGGCGTTGTAGAAGATCGCCCGCTTGCGGCTCACCGTCGACGCAGCGGCGGGCTTGCCGTCCATGCGCAGTGCGAGGGCGTCCAGGGCGGGCCGGAGCACGGTCGGGTCCGCGAGGGCCGTCACGGGCACGGTGTGCGCGGAGACCCAGCGCTCGACCCGGACCAGCTCGTCCGGAGGAGGACCGGCGGCCCGTGTGCGGGCGTTGAACGACCAGCCGTAGAGGAGTTGCCGAACGGTTGCGGCAGCGGGTCGGCTCCGGGCGTCGGCGAACAGCGCCGGAGTGACCGTCGCGAGGGACTCGGCGATTCCCTGACGGCTCTTGCCAGCCGCGTGCGGCCACTTCATGTCCACATAGGCCAGGGCGTGCTCGTACCAGCTCGTCACCTGCTCCTCGGGGCGCCGCCACGACACCGGTCGTCCCGTGGCGATGACGAACGCCTCCCCACGACGGGTGGTGCTCACCAGCTCGGAGCGGAAGCTGTCGGCGAGAGCCCGGGTCGGGAACGTGTCGTGCCACTCCTTGCCCGCGACGATCCACCGCACCCGGTACCGGGGCCCGTCCCGGCGCACCCGCTTCGTCACCGACCAGACCCGGACGTCGAACGTCGTCGGCTCCTCGTCGCTCATGCCGCGTCCGCCAGAGCAGCGAGCCAGGCATCCAAATCAGCCCG
Organism: Pseudonocardia sp. TMWB2A; assembly: GCF_017312135.1. Taxonomy (NCBI): domain Bacteria; kingdom Bacillati; phylum Actinomycetota; class Actinomycetes; order Pseudonocardiales; family Pseudonocardiaceae; genus Pseudonocardia; species Pseudonocardia sp. TMWB2A. The sequence goes on along the minus strand of NZ_QKQY01000002.1, from coordinate 1,699,024 downwards.
GCGGACCCGGATCGCACCGTTCGGGAGCCGGACGCAGCGCGGACCCCTCCCGAGCTGACGCCACTGGTAGAAGGTCGAGCGAGCCACCTGCAACTCCGCGCACAGCTGCTCCACCGTCAACTGCTCCACGCCCGCGACCGGCGTCCGATCCTTGGCCTTCATGCCGCTGCTCCCTCGGTTGCCGAACGGTCGTCGGGTGGTGCGTCGCTGGTCGCCAGGACGGCGGCGTCGTAGTCCGCGCGCCATCGGGAGCGTTGGTTGATCGCGTGCAGTAGCAGGACCGTGCGGGGTGGCACGTCCGAGTCCCCGGGTTTGGTGGTCTCCCAAGTGAAGGGGCCGTCGTCGACGGCGTAGGCGGGCTGGACCCCTGCGCGGTCGAGGAGTTGCCGAACGAACGCGGTCCGCTCGGCCCGGTGGTCCGAGAGCGACTTGTTGGACCACTTCCGCGAGACGAGGACCCGGCGCCCGGCGATGCCGAGGTGTTCGGGCTTGTGCGCTTTGCCCTTGCAATGCCCCGGCGTTGTGCCGGGTCGGGCGCCCTTGGGTTCGATGCCGTAGAGCAGCCAGATGGGGCAGCGCGGCGAGCACGGCGTGATGGCCAGTTCGGCGGCGAGGCGGCGTGCGTGCTCGCGCTGGCGGGTGGTGGCGGACTCGTCGAGGCCGGCGGCCTGCCCGACGGACTTGGTGAGGTACTTGGTCAGGTAGCCGATGTGGCGTCCGGCTTCCTCCGAACCGCCGAGGATGCCCTTGACGTGGACCTGCGGCCCGAATACCACCGTGTGCGCCGGAGCCGCGAGGGCGTCGGGGTCGGTGGCCTCGTCCCAGGTGGGCAGCGGCTCGCGGGTGTCGGGGTCGACGAACGCCTTGTGGTGGTTGTCCCAGCGGGGCAGCCGGTCCCCGCTGTAGACGAGTTCGTCGTGGGGCGGCCACCAGACCTGGTGGTATGTGGCGGCGGTGATCGCCCGGAGTTCGGAGCGGGGGATGGTGCCGCGGATGGCGGCGTGGAAGTGCGGTGCTCCGCGCTTCTGTGGCTCCACGGTGCCGAAGTACTGGACGTCCCAGCCGACGCAGCGGCGGGTGTTCTGCCAGAACCGGTCGAGCAGCTTGGGGAAGTGGATCGCGTCGCGGGCGGCGCGGCGGTAGTCGTAGGACTCCGGGTCGAGGGCGGCGCCGTGCTTGTCCACCCGCCCGTAGGTGTCCAGGGTCAGGGTGAGGAACGTCGACGGTCGGTACTTGCCGCCGAACACCCGGCCCACGGTGCGGTCCTCCACCGGGCGTCGGGGCAGGTTCGGCGCGTCCTGCCGACGGCGGGTCGTCCGGCGCACGGTCTGCGGTGCGGGGTCGAGCGGGGCCAGGCGCCCGCGGATGCCGAGGGCGCGTAGTTCCTGGTCCACCTCGGCGACGGTCTCGCGGATCTCCTCGCACTCGGCGTCGTCGTTCTTGGCGCGGGCGTCGGTGTAGGCGGCGTGCAGGTCCGCCCGGACCGTCATGAGTTCTTTCTGTGCGGCGGTCGGGTCGGCGGGTTTGGCGATGGGTTCGTTCTCGAGGTGCCAGCCCTCGCGGCACTGGACCATGCGCAGGCGTCGGGCTTTCTCCGCGCAGGGGCGGCACTGGTCCTCCCGCGTCGACCCGCACGGGACGGGCACGACGTCGACCCGGCCGCTGCTCTGGTCGATGCGGCGCATGGCCAGCGGGCGGACGCAGACGCCGTGGTCTTCGGCGAGCTGGGTGGCGACCTCGTTCGAGAGCGCGAGCATGGCTTTCTGTGCTCGGGTGAGCTTGTCCTGGTCGATCGGGACGGGGCCGGTCTCAGGTGCGGTCTCGGTGGCGTTCATGCGGCACCTCCGGCGGGCAGAGCGGGCGTGCCGGGGCGGAAGGGCAACACCGGCGCAGGCCTCCGGGCCGGATCCGGCGAGGGCGCGGCGACGAACCGCTCCAGAGCCTTGATCGCCTCATCCGGAACCCAGGCGGCCCGGACGCGCAGGGGTTCGCGGACCCCCTCGCCGAACAGATACCCGACGCCGGCCTCGGACTCGCCGATGCGGTTCGCCCACGCACCCCGGTCGTACGCCTGATCGCCCAGCACCATCCCGACGTGGGACTTGGAGGCCACGCGCAGGCAGATGCGGCGCGGGAACAGCTCCCGCACGGGGACTGTGTCCTTGGTGGGTTCCTGGACGTAGCCGCGGACGGTGAACCCGAGGGCGCGGCCCTGGGTGGTCAGCAGCGCGATGCGTTCGGTGATGGCCTCGCGGGTTTTGCGGTCGCCGACGTAGCGGAGCAGGGCGCCGATCTCGTCGAACTCGACGATCTCCAGCGGGGTGTCGCGGGTGATCGGGACGAGGCGTGTGGTTCCGGCGTGGGTGCGCTTGCGGGTCTCCATCTGGTCGACCAGGTCGTCGAGGAGCGCCAGAGTGTCCTTGCTGGTGACGGCGTAGCGGTGGAAGACGTCGCGGCCGTAGGCGAGTTCCATGCCCTTCGGGTCGATCCCGTTGACTCGCACCAGACCGTCGCGGATGGCCGGGGCGACCGACAGCAGGGGCGCCCACATCAGGGAGCCCTTCCCTGCGCCGGTGGCGCCGCCGATGAGGGTGTGGCTACCGCGGATCGACTGCCGCCATGCGGTGCCGTACTCGGTCGCCCCGGACAGCACCCGGTCAAGGTCGATCGCGTCCCCGGGGAGGCCGGCCATGGCGTTGAGGTCGGGTGCGGTGACGGTGGCGTCGAGGAGGTTGCGGCGCTGGTAGTCGATCGACACGACGTTGGGTGCGAGTTCGCGGACCTGGCAGCGGTTCACCCCGCGGGCCACGGCGAGGGCGCGGGCGGCCTGGTCGAAGTCCTCCGGGGTCTGTCCGGGGACCAGGCGGACCTTGACCTCGTCCCACGAGGGCCCGGAGCGGACCGAGAGGATGCGGGGGAGCTGGTCGCGCCGTGGGCGTTCCCGGGGCGCGGTGGCGGTGCGTCGGAGCGGGTTGACCTGGATGACAGTGGCCCCGCCGCGGTCGGGGACCGTCAGGCCGCAGGAGCGCAGCCAGCGCGGCATTCGCGGGGCGTAGACCAGCCAGCGCTGCCACCACGACCGGAGGTGACGCCCGGCCCATCGGTCGAACGAGGGCAGGGACGCGACCCGCCATACCCCCAGTGCAGTCGCGACGGTGGTGAGGGTGAGCAGGAGGGAGAGCCAGCCCCACCACCAGCACCACAGGGACACGACGGTTACGGTCGTGGTGGTGCGCCAGTGCCGGGCCGCCCACACGATCGCGAGGACGAGCCCCTTCACGGCCAGGTAGAGCGCGATGAACACGACGGCGGCGGTCGCGAGGGCTTCCAGAACTCGGGCCAGGTAGTGGCCGAGCTTGTAGAGCAGGTAGACGGCGACCGCGAGCAGGGCGCCGCCGACGGTGAGGATCTGGTTCGCCGACAGCGGCATGTCAGCCGACGGGGCAGCGGCGGTGATCATTTGCGGCCTCCCGTGGGCCGGGCTGGGCGGACGGCGGACAGCGGGACCAGGGCGAGTTGGCCGACGTGATCGGCGCAGCGACGTCGTCGCGGGTCGGGCCGCTCGTGGAGCGGGGTTCGGCACACCTCGCAGCGAGGTGGGCGCGGGGTAGGCGTGGTGCTCACGCGACATCACCGCCGACGGTCGAGACGGAGAGGGTCAGTCCGGCGCGGTGCAGAACTCGGCGCTCACCGGGTGTGGTGCCGCCAGCGATGCCGTAGCGCCGTGCCGGGTCCTCCGTGGCCAGGACGTCGGCCAGGCAGGCGGCGCGGACCGGGCAGCCCCGGCACACCCGGCGTGGTGTCTCGATCGAGGTGGTGCGGTCGTCGACGGGGAAGAACAGCTCGGTGTCCAGCCCGGCGCACGCGGCCTCGTCGCGCCACCGGTTGCCGGTCGTCGTGGCGGCGGGATCGGTGATCGGGATCAGCCGGAGCAGCGGACGGCCGGTCGGCTGGGCGGTCATCGGGCCACCGCCGAGAGCCCGGGTGCGGTGGGGTCGGTGAGGCCGAGGTCGGCCCAGTTGGACATGGCCCCGGCGACGTCGGAGGTGGGTCGGCGGTCGGCGAGGGCCTGCCAGTCGTCGGCGGTGTCGTTCCAGTAGCGGGCCTGGCGCTCGTTGTCGAGCACCGCGGTGACGACGGCGCGGACGTAGACGATCGGCACCCGGTTGGTGGCGGTGTCGCGCTGCAGGATGGCCCACCAGCGGGCGCGACGGGTGTGGAGCTCGGCGAGGCGCCGGGCGCGGGCGGCGTGGGCGAGCCGGTCTCCGGCCGGGGGGCGTGCGGTGTCGCGGATCGCACGATCGGTGCGATGGAGGCCGGCCTCGACGAGACGGGCCACCGGGATGACGGTCGCGGTGTTGTCCGGGGCGGGGGCCGCAGGTGCGGGGTGGGCGTTCATCTAGGGTCGGTGTCCTTCCGAACTCAGATGCCTGGCTAGGGCGTGGGGTGAGGGAGATCCGGAGGGGGAGCCCGTTGCTGCGGGCCCCCCTCCACCCGTATGCGCAGGTCAGGCTGCGTCCTGGTTCTTGCCCGGACCGGGGCGCTGATGCCCGGGAGCGCGCATCCCGGCGGCGCGGAAGCTGTAGGCCACCCGAGGCCGGCCCCCGGACTCCTGCACGTACGGGGTCACGGTCAGCCCGTCGAACTCCACCGGGCGGAACGGCAGCCCCGCGGCGGCCTCGGGCGGGACCGGCTGGTGCGGCGCCGCGATCTTCACCGTCACCGTCTTGTCCGTCCGGCGGGCGGCGGGGTCGGCGTCGAGGACCGACACCGACCAGACCGGGAGACCGGACTCCTTGTCGAGCTGCTGCACCGGGCGCCCCGGGGCGGACTTGTCGAAGTCGCGCACCGGCTCGACCTCCGAGACGACGAACGCGCCGTGCGGGAACACATCGCCCATCGCGACCGGGAACTTGTTGGTGATCGCCATGACTGGCCTCCTGGTTGTGTGATCAGCCTTACTGGCTTGAGCCAGTACAGCAGGCTTGAGCCAGTGGGTCAAGTGACTGGCTCATGCCAGTTCGCTATCGTGAAGACATGACGTCTTCGGCACGGGCGCCGCGAGGCGCCAACAGCGATTACCGAGCCATCGCGCACGAGCTGCGCGAGGCGATCACCTCGGGCGAGTACCAGCCCGGCGACAAGCTCCCTTCAGAGCGCGCACTGGCCGAGCAGCACGGAGCCGCTCGCAACACCGCCCGCGAGGCGATCGCCGCACTGCGCCGCGAGGGCCTGGTCAGCGCCGAGCACGGCCGGGGAGTGTTCGTCCGCAGTAAGCCGCGGTGGATGCGGTTCGGCCGGCGCCGCTACAGCGCTGCGATGCGCTCCTCCAACGAACTCGGCCCGTTTGGTGCCGAGGCTGTCGCGCAGGGCCGGACGCCACACGTCGATTCCCGGATCACACGGGTCGAGGCGCCCGCCGAGGTCGCCGAACGGCTCAGGATCGACCCTGGGGCCTCGGTTGTGCAGCGGGAGAACTGGTACTTCGCCGACGACGAGCCGTTGCAGATCGGCGTCACTTACGCAGCGTGGAGTCTGGTCGAGGGGAACCCGTTGGGAGACTCCGTCGACCTGGGCCCGGAGGGCATCTATGGCCAGTTCGCCGCACTCGGACACGTGATCGCTCATGTGCGCGAGGAGATCTCAGCGCGGATGCCGACTCGCGACGAAGCCCAGCGGATGACAATCCCCGATGGGGTCCCGGTGATCGAGCTGTGGCACACCGGCATCGACGTCGACAGAGAACCGTTCGAGGTCACCCGCTTCGTCATGCGTGCCGACTACTCCGCCCTCGACTACGACATGCCAGTGGAGGACCAGTGAGCTGCACAGTCCGACCCCGGCGAGCCGAGGACCTGCCTGCACTGGCCGCTATGCTCGTTCGGGTTCACCAGCGAGACGGCTACCCCGTTGAGGGTGTGGATGACCCGGTCGGATGGCTCGACCATCCGCGGGCTCTGGCGAGCTGGACGGCTGTCATCGATGACGCACCGGTCGGGCAGGTCACGATGTCTTCGGCGGATCCCGACGAAGACGCAGCCCGAGTGTGGATAGCGCACACCGGCGAGGAGGCGAGCAAGTTGGCGATCATTGTTCGACTATTTGTCGACCCCGAGCACCGCACCGTCGGGGCTGGTCGGATGCTCATGGTCGCAGCTCTCAACCACGCGCACCAACTAGGGCGTTCCGCTGCGCTTGACGTCATGGTGAAGGACCGCAAGGCCATCCGGCTCTATGAACGACTCGGCGGCAAACGTCTGGGCGACATCGTCCACCATCATGGCAATGACCTGACCGAATCGGCTGCAGTATTTGTGTTTTCGAGGAGTACCTGTTAGCTGTCGTCGCCGGCACCGGTCTGCGGGTGATCCTTAAGACGTGCGCAAAATCGCTATCAGGCCGTCTTGATTGATGCTTCGCTAGAACAACGTATCTTCGGTCAGGTAGTAGCCGGTAAGTGACAGGCAAGACTCTTCAACTGCAGCGACTACGTCCTTGAATTGCTTTGAGGTGGCAAACGTTCTGACTTCCGCAAACGACTCGTCGGACAGCGAGAATGAACCGTCTTTGGTGATCAGGCGGAGAGAGTTGGGGTACTCGACTACGAAGCCGCTGCGAATTGGAAGAGTCTGCAGGATGTCCGATGGGTCGACCTGTTCCCACAAGTTCTTCTTATAGCCTGACGCTGGCTTGGCCAGGATCTCGTCAGGGGTGTCACCTGCTACCGAGGTTTCGACGGTCATGCTGATGACACGAAGGCGCCCATTCCATGAGACGAGCAGCTGATTATTGTGGTTCCCCACGACTTCGAAGTCACCGTCGAGATCGGAGCCATCCTGCTTCTCGGTCAGCCCACGACTTGACACTTTCTTCCGTGTGATGGTCGCAGTGTGAGTCAGAGAATCGAGCGCAGCCGCGTCGCGATAGCCCGTCACCTGGTACTTTTCCTGCGTTCGAGGGCTTAGCTCTCTCTCGGTGACATTGGCCCTGAGCAACTCTGGTGCGGGGGCGGATGAATAGTTGAGGAGGTCTCGCTCAGCGAAACTGGTGTGCCGGGAGAAGGATGCAACGGGACGCAAGTGTGTGGGGTAGAACTGGCGTTCTTCGAAGCTCTTCGGATTCATAGATCCGAAGAGCAGGCCATTCTCTTCCGCCGACACGTTGATTGAGCCGTAGCGGACGGTCACATTCTGGGCCCGAACATCATTATGCTGATAGAGGCGCGTTGAGTAGTCCGCGTCCCTTGGGTCAATGAAAGACTGAAGAAGGCCTTCCGCAGTGGCAAGGAAGACGTGGTCAGCGTAGATGGCTGTATCGAGTACTGTTCCGCCATACGCTTCCGACTCAGATTTAGTGAGTAGACCGAAAGGCAACTCTACAGAGAGGGAGTCCAAATCTTTAAATGGCGCAAGGAAAAGACGCTCCATCTCTGGAGCTTTCATGAGGTTGGTAAACTGCTGACCGTGCTTCCAGTCATTGCGAAACAAAAGTGCGTTCGCGAGATTTGCTGTTGCCGGACCGTGCAATCTCTCGATGTAGTCGTAGGCACGCTCAAGTTCGATCTCGTAGAGCACGCCATCTCGACTCCAGGCGTACAGATGTCCCTTGTAGAGCCAGACGTCGCGAAACTCTCCAGGTATCCGCATTCTGAGGCGGCTAATCCGAGTCATTAGAATCTTGCCTTAAGTATCTTGCGACGCTCGACGTACGAGATTCGGCCCTCTTTCTCCCAGCGTTCAAGAAGCTCGTCAGGAGGGCATCTATGCGGCTTGCTTCCTCGCCGCAGGAAAGGGTACCCGTGGCGTGGGTCCGATACGTTTGACGAGGCGGGGAAGTATGCAAGGCGCTCCCCGTCTTTTCCGTAGTTGGGCTCATCGGGAGACGCAATAGACCAATTTGCATGGTCAGATGACGTCCAGCCCCACTGCTCCGAATGACAGAAGACGCTGCACTCTGATCTACGATCGATGTCCCAGAGACTCTTGGCGTCCCGGGTGCTTGTCGCTGATCGGTGATAGTGGAGCGACAGGTAGGGCGTGCCACCGCACGACCGATACATGATCCCATCGGTGCTGGGCCCAACCTTCTCGCAGTCTTGCCCCACGGCCAGCTTGTCCGTCCCTGCTCCCTCAACGGCTGAACACTACGTAAGGTTCGGCCGCGTTGCCTCGGATGGCAAGGTTCGCCCAAGTGGGCGTCGAGCATCCCCCGTCAGCTACAGGGTCGCTCGCCACGCCGTCGGCGTTACGGGGTCACTACGGTCGGTCTCCGCTCCGTGAAGCTGCCGAATCCGGCTCTTTGGGATCAAGGCGCCGCCTCCGGCGGCGCGGGGCCGGCCACGCCGGCCCCCGTCGCTCGCTCGCTACACCTCCGGCCCGTTCGCGGCGCCGTGGACCGTCTACCCGGCCCCGCCCCCCGGGGTAGCGCCTGTCCCAGACCCGGAGCCAGCACAAGCGGTCTCCGATGCCTACGCGATGACCCGGCGAGCCGAATCTATGACGCGCGCCGACTCCAGGCCGGTGCTCTACTTACTTGTGCGCAACCACCGCCACGCCGGGGGCTACTACGCCGGCACAGTCGTAGACGAAGATGCGGACCGCGTATTGAGATCATCTTTGCCGCGCGGCCGGAGCGGCCAGGCGTTCGCCTGCGGGGGTTGCGGGTTCGTCCTCGTAGACGGCTTCAGCCCCGGCGAGGAGCATCGTGACGTGCTTCTGCGATGCGGCCGATGCCAGACCGTCAACGACCTCGGCCACGCCCAATGGACGCCTGCGTCACAGGGACGAGACTCCGACGCCTGAGAGGTCGTCAGGGGCCGCAGCCGCTCTCGCCTGCTGGACGGTCGCATAAACCGGTAGGCGATCCAGGAGCCCGATCACGCTCAGCGGCCGGACAACCGACCGGTTGTTGCCCACCACATAACCGAGAAACCGGGTCTGGCTCGCCGCTCGCTCCGTTGCCACCAGCATGTCCGAGATGCCACCGGAACCGAAGAACGACAGCCCAGTCAGATCGACGATCACAGGCCCCCGAGAAGGACCGCTCCACGCTTCGTCGAGTACCGATCGCAGCTGATGCTCGGTCGAACCATCCAGCTCACCGGTGACCGACACCAGCAACTCAACGCCCGTAGCCCGTACCGCCACGTGTAGCACGGACCCAAGCTCATCGTCGAACACCGTCACACAATAGAGCGGACGCGCCTTGACATGAGCAGCAGGCCCCACCAGACCAAGCTGACGTGGTTGCCCCTCGGCCTTCATCGTCCACGCCGCGGGGCCGGCCGCAAGGGCGCCTACGGCGTCGCTCCGCGATGGCTGCGCCACCCTTGCCCCCGACCCCACGACGAGCAGATCGGCCTGTACGAGGGGCCGGGGGAGGAGCGGGCACAACCCCCGCGGTACGGCTCACGGACGATACGCGGACGCAGACGGGTAGTCCGCGCTTGCGCCGCAGGTCAGAGCCGGTATGGCAGCTCTCTGTAAATCCGTTGGTATCAGGTACCGATCCGCTCGACGAGAGTCGCCACGCCAGGTCCGGAGAGCTCCGGCGTGATGCCCTTCCGGCCGGCGATCGCCATGAGCAGGGATTCGGCCGGCCCCTCAACCCGCGGACCGTCGCCGATGCTCCAGTCGAGGTCGGTGGCTGTGAGGGTGAGTCCCTTGATGCGCGGGGACGCCTTGATCGTGGGCGCCGACTTCGCCGTGTCCAGCGCGGCGATGAGCCGGTCGGCGGGGATCTCGCGCGGCATGCCGAACGGTCGGCGGATGTCCTGGTGATGGATCATGCCGTCGGTCAGCGCGATCCGGCCGCCCATCATTGAGGTCAAGCCCTTGGGCTGAATGTGGTCGCGCGCGAGGGCCACCAGCTCCTCCGGCGACTTCTGCGCGTGCTCGGCGACCCCGATGGCGCTGGCTCTGTCACCGTTCAGGCCAACGCGCAGCATCCGGGCGGCGAGCCGGCCGAACCCGAGATCCTCGTAGCTGTACACGTGCGCGATCACGTCCCGGACCCGCCACAACTCACACAAGGTCGGGGCATCCCACTGGTCCGGCGTCAGCGTGGCCAGGAATTCGGCCAGGTCGGTGCGCTCCTGGCGGGCCAGGTCCATCGTGTCCACGGCGGCCGTCATCGCTGGTCCGCCACCATCTTCGCGAAGGCGTCGGTCAGGAACGCCCATCCGCCGCCACCGGTGATGCCCTCGTGGATGCTCTGCCCGCCGACCAAGCGCTCGAAGTGGCGGTGCTCCACGTCGACGATCGTCGCGTCCGGGCCGTCGGCGCGGAAGCGGGCCTCGATCTCGCTGGCGTGCTCGGGGTCCGGGTCGAACTGCCACATGCCGTTGATCTGCCAGGTGAACACCACCCGATCCGGAGGCTCCCACACCAGGACCCGTCCCCAATCACACTGGCTGCCGTCCACACCGCGCTCATACCAGCGCCCGCCAACCTGTGGTTCGAGGATCACCTCCTCGATGTCGGCGGCCCCGATGTGGAACTGGTGCGGCCACCACGAATTGACCTTGCCGGTGAAGAGCTCGAACGCACGGGCCTGCGGGACCCCCACGGTGACAGTGCCGGTGATGGGCGGGATCGGGGCAGCGCTGGTCATGATCTCTCCTGCTCAGGGTCAGGTTCGGCTACGGGGATGGCGGTGTCGGCGTCGGCGAGCTTCTGAAACGCGGTCAGGGCGTCGTTCCACACGCCGTCCAACCACGACCGCAGTGCCGTCACACCCTCCGGGTTCAGTCGGTAGATCCGGCGTGTGCCCTCCGAGCTGCTCACCACCAGGCCGCCGTCGCGAAGGAGCTTCAGGTGCTGGGACACCGCAGGGCGGCTGATCGGGAGGCGATCGGCCAGCTCCTGCACCGAGCACGGACGCCGCGCCAGCATCTCGAAGATCGCGCGACGGTTCGGGTCCCCCAGCAGGCCCAGTCCCGCATCTCCGTAAGCCACCACGAACCGTAAGCGTAGACGCACATAAAGGTTCGCACCAGAGGCCCCCGCGAGGGCGCCGTGCCGAATACGTGTCGAAGTCCGGCTTGAACAGGCGTGGCCGGAGCGGTCATCGCAGGTCAGCGGTCCGCGCCGGGCAGGACGATAGCTCCCCTTAAAAGGGTCACCGGTGTGGGTTCGACTCCCACCGGGGGCACCCGTTCCGACCGCGACTTTACGCCTCTGACCAGCGTGTTCGCCCGTCGAGGTCGTGATCTGGCTGTCCGGCTGTGACCGGCGGGAACCGGTGCCCACCGGGTGGCCGTCTCGACTAGGTGTCGACGTTTCAGTCACGGCCGGTCTCGCCGACCGCCCGGTGCTTCGACCCGCGTTCCTCACGACGGCGGCCGGTGTCGATTCAGGCCGGCCTCCGGCGGCGCGCGGGCCGACCACGCAGGCCCCCAGCAGTAGGGAGACGTCCGATCAGAGGGCGAATCCGCCTGACCCGATCACGCCTCCGTGAGTCGTACGCTGCGAGGATGCCTGAACTCGCACAGGCCAACGTCGCCAGTCTGCGCGCGCCACTCGACGACCCCAGGATGCGCGGATTCCTGACCGCGCTCGCGCCGATCCACCACCTCGCCGAGCACAGCGACGGTTTCCTCTGGCGCCTCCGGACAGGCGACGATCACGGTCTCTGCGTGATCCGCGACGGCACCGGCCCGGCCTTCCTCAACCTCTCGGTCTGGCGCGACTACCGATCGCTGCACCAGTTCGTCTACCGCAGCCGGCATGGAGACCTCCTGCGTCAACGGGACCGCTGGTTCGACACGACCCGACAGCCGTCCACGGTCCTGTGGTGGGTGACCACCGGAGAGCGACCCACCGCGGATGACGCAACACATCGACTCCGTCACCTTCGGACGTACGGACCTACGGCACGAGCGTTCTCCCTACGGCGCCAGTTCACTGCTTCCGGTGCACCGGTTGCATCCCCTCGATCGCGATCATCCACGCCGCGGTGACGGCCACGAAGGCGCCTGCAGCGTCGCTTCGCGATGGTTCGCCACTCTTGTCCCTGTCACCGAGGAGCGATGCGGCCAGGACGAGGGAATCGGAGAGGAACGGCCGAATCACGAGATCGCGCCGCTGCTACGTGACCCGGTACGGAACAGCTGCCGCTTGACGCGCCCGTCGAGGAGCATCAGCGCAGGTCGGCGGCGCGATCACGGTCCAGCACGTAGGGCCTGCGCGACGAACTGCCGACCCGGAGGAATGAGAAGGCCTGATTGTCCGGCCTTGCTGCGACGGCGCTGTGTCCCTGTCATCCATGGTCGTCGGACGAGCAGGGCCGACGCGACCCGACGCGTTGTCCCACGTCGATGCGGTTGCCGTCCGGGTCGCAGAAGACGAATCCACGCAGTCCGTAGTCAGCGTCACGCAGCCGCTTGATGATCCGCACTCCGTTGCTCGTCAGATGCTCGTAGAAGCCGGCTGCGTCCGCGACCATCATGTGCGCGACGTTGTGAATACCGGGCCGATGCCCCGTGACGAGCGTCAGGTGCAGTTCAGCCTCGTCGCGCCGCACGATGACGAACCCGGTGGGGTCGCCGTTGGTGAACGTCACGGTCATGCCGAGGGTCTCGCTGTAGAAGCGAACTGCCCGGTCCACGTCTGCGACGGGGAGGGTTGCGGCGATTCGACCGAATTGACCGAAGGGTGCTTCCTTCATGTTCGGCTCCATGCAAGGGGCGGCAACTCGGGGCGGTGCCCGTTACAACCTGGATCCTCGACGCAGTGGCCTGTAGCCGCACCCTATCCGATCCGCCCTGGCTCACAGCCGGTCAGCCAGGTGTTGTCGAGCTTCGTGTCGAATGCGTTCCGAAGCCGGTGTGCACTCCGAGTCTCGACATCCATGTCGCCGGTCGGATGCGATCACGGGTCCAAGATCCGCGGGTCCACAGCCGCAGGCGCTCGGAGCGAGTGGGCTACTCGGACTTCTGTCGTGCGAGGAGAAGCGCCGGCGGAGTCAGAAGCTCGATCACGGTCAGTGCCTGGAACAGCGGATGGGGTCGTCCGCTCCGTCGGGCAGCGGCAAGGCGGGCGAGCCCGCCTACGAACGTCGCAGCGGCGACGCCGCGGACGACGGCCGTGCTCGGGTTCGGTTCCCGCGCCGCGGCGAGCATCGCGATCCCTGAACCGCCCCACCATGTCGCGTAGAAGCGCAACACGCTGTCCGTGCTCGCGGTCGCGGTACCGCCGCCCGGGATCGCGCGTGTGCCCCTGGCGACAACGGCTCCAGCGGTGCCGATCGCAACGCTTCCGGACCCCGCGAGCAGGCCTCGAACGATCCCACGTGCGGTAGACGCCTTCACGAGCTGCACACTTCCTCAGCTGACGGCGCGCACGCAAGATCGATCCGGCCCTCTGGACAGCGATGACCCCGCCGATGTCGAGATGATGTCGTCCGACGGTGCAGGTGCCGGCTTCCGGGGTGGGAGCCGCCTCCGATGATTCCTCGGCCCCGTGCCGGTCTCCCTCATCGTCCAGGTCGGGCAGACCCGCGGACAGCCATCCCGACAAGGAGACCCCGATGAGCGATCCCGTCGCCCCCCACGCCCTCGACCACACGTTCACCGCCACGCTCGAGAAGAGCGACGCACCGGGCGGGTGGGTCTACCTGCGCACCGACTGGTCGGCGGAGTTCTTCGCCACCCGCGGCCTGGTCAAGGTCCGGGGCACCATCGACGGCCACCCGTTCCAGAGCTCCTTCATGGCGCTCGGCGACGGGACGCACAAGCTGCCCGTGACCGCGGCGGTGCGGACGGCGATCGGCAAGCAGGCCGGGGACACCGTCACCGTCCACCTCGACGAGCGTCTGGGCCGTCGGTGACCTCCGTCGTGGCCACCGTCGGTTCCTGCACTCGCGATACTCCGGGGATGGACGAGCCGGACGCGACGGTCCGACGTCGACTGCAGAGCGACGAGATCGCATGGCTGACGACAGTGCGTCCCGACGGAACCCCTCATGTCACGCCCGTGTGGTTCGTCGTCGATCGTTCGACCTGGTGGGTCGGCTGCAACGCGACGTCGGTGAAGGTCAGGAACTGTCGCACGCAGCCGGCGGTCGCCCTGGCCCTCGACGGTGGTCGGGCACCCGTGGTGGCGGAGGGCGTCGCCACCGTCCTGACGTGCGGCTTCCCGGCCGGTGTCGTCGCCCTGTTCGACCGGAAGTACGGGTGGGACGTCGAGGCCGACGACGGCTCAGGACCCCGTGCCCTCATCGAGGTGGCCGCCACCCGGTGGCTGTTCCGGGGGACGGCCCGGTAGCGGTGTGTCGCGGCGTCGCTCGCTCCGGTTCCCGGTGACCCGGGCCCTATCGTCGGACCGTGACCGACGGATTCCGCATCATCTGCGAGATCGAGCCGCCGACCAGGCCCGACCTGACGCACGCCCGTCACCAGATCGGCGTCCTGACCCCGGTGTCGGATGCGTTCCTGATCCCCGACAACCACATCGGTCGCGCCACGGTGTCGAGCATCGCGGTGGCTAACGAGGTCCGGGCCATGGGCGGGACCAGCATCGCCTGCGTGAACTCCCGCGACCGCAACCTGCTCGGCTTCCGCCGCGATCTCCTGACCGCTGCCGCCTACGGCGTGGACCAGTTCCTGTTCGTGCAGGGTGACAAGCCGTCGGTCGGAGCCCGCACCGGGGAGCTGACCGTGCGGGCCATGATCGAGGAAGCGCGTGCGGCCACCGACCAGGAGCCGTTCGCCGGGATCGCACCCTTCCGCCTCGGGGTGACCGCCGGTCATCGTCGCCGGATGGCGTCCTGGAAGCAGGGAGCCGACTTCGTGTTCGTCCAGGTCGGCTACTCGGTCGAGGCGTTCCTGCGGTGGCGCGAGGACAACCCGACCGACCTGCCCGTCTACGCCGGCGTCATGGTCCTGGCGAGTGCCGGGATGGCGACGAGGCTGCGGGCGTCCATCCCCGACATCGAGATCCCGGACGAGCTGGTCGACCGCGTCGCGCACGGTCCGTCCGCAGGGGTCGACGCGGCGTGCGAGCAGATCCGGGCGCTGCGTGACACGGGAGCGTTCGCCGGAGTGCACCTCGTCCCCGTCAGCCGGTTCCGTGAGGTGTCGGCGTCGCTCGAACGCGAGCTCCGGAGCGGCCCGGCTTCCGCGTGACCGCGTCGGCCGAGGCCCCGGCCGCCGATGCCGGCCCCGGTCGAGCAGGTCGGTGTCCCCCCGGCCGCCGGTGTCGACCGCCGCGAGCGTCCGGAGCGTCGTGCCGACGGTCGGGTCTCCCACGAGGGTGCGCCACCCGGCGACCTCCCGGCGGAATGCGGTGGCCGACAGGGCCGGCAACCGCCGTGCCCGGGCGCCGCGTGACACGGGAGCGTCGGCCGGGCCCCGGGCCGCCCGCTCACCGCGTCGCGACGATGAGCCGGTAGCCCACGTCGAGGTGCTCCAGCCCGTCGAGGTCCGCGTGGCGTTCCTGCCACCGTCCCGTGTCGAGGTCGTCGGAGAGTCGGGCCAGTGCGGGCCCGACGACGTCGCGGGGGAGGCCGGCGAGTCCCGAGGCCGCGGCTCGGACGGCGGGGTCGAGGTAGGCGTGTGGACGTTTCCAGTGCGCCGCGAGCAGGCCGTCGACGCAGTCGGCGGGCACCGGGACGGGAACGGTCTCGATCGTGGCGCCGTGCCGCCGGAGAAGCCGTGTGACCGTGTCCAGGCAGGCCAGGTGCCGTTCACGGTGACCGATCTCGGGGAGGTAGTCCGCCACCAGCCAGAAGGTGCGTGCGAACAGGACCGGGTCCCAGGTCAGCACGACCTGCCGCCGCGCGATGCGCACGAGCTCGGCGACGCCCGCCGCCGGGGCCCGCCAGTGGTGCGTGGTGAGTACCGCCAGCGCGGCGTAGGCCGCGTCGTCCCGGACGGGCAGGGCCTCGGCCGACGCGAGCACCGCGGGCGCGGCGCCGGCGGGTCGCTGGGCGAGCATCGTGGCGGACGGGTCGATCGCCAGCACGGTGCCGGGCTGCTCGTAGGAACCGGCGCCCGCACCGACGTCGACGACACGCCGGCACCCGCGCAACGCCTCCCGGATGTGGCGGTCGATGTGCGGGTCGGTGCGGCGCTGCAGGGCGTAGCCGGTCCCGAGAACGGCGTACGGATCCGTGCTCACCGTCGACCACCTCCCGTTCCGTCGGGCCCGGCATCGCGCTCGTGTCGTCGACGCGGAAGGGACGCGGCGACGGGGCGCCTCAGCCCCAGGTGCGCACCACCGACAGCGCCGCCTCCGCGTCCGGCCCCTGCCCGGCCAGCGCCGTCGCGGACGGCTCCACCCGGCGCGCCGCGACCAGGCAGAAGTCGAGTGCGGGCCCGCGGATCGCGGTCGGGGCGTCCTCGGGACCGAAGGTCCAGGTGTCGCCGCCGTCGGGGGCGGTGAGCTCGAGCCGTACCGACTCGGGCGGGATCGCGGGACGCCCGGCCTGCGAGGACACGAAGGGCAGCGTCCGCCAGGCCAGACGGGCGACGTGCCAGAGCTGGTCGCCGTCGTGCGCGGTCGTGCCCAGGGCGTTCGCGACGTCGCGGGTGTGGATCCAGCACTCGACGATCCGCGTCGTCGCGAGGGTGCGGGCGGGCAGGTCGCCGAAGATCCACGGAAGCCGGTCGCGCGGGTCCCGGACGAGGAAGAACTCCCGGAGCGCGCCGGACGACGCGCGCCAGCGGGCCAGCAGCTGCTCCGGCGGGGCCCCGCGCTCGTGGGCGACCATGCGGTCCACCGTGTCGTCGGTCGTCCCACCCGGCGCCGGCGGGCCGCCCGCCATCCGGGCCGCCGCGGCCGCGTTGCCCTCGGTCGGTCCGGCCACCACCCACTCGTCGGCCTGGGCCAGGTGCAGGACGACGTCGGCGACCGTCCATCCCGGACAGTCCGGGGCCGGCCGGTCCCACCGGTCCGGCGTCAACGGGGTGATCAGCTCGTCGAGGACGCGGTGCTGCTCGGCCAGTCCGGCCACGACGGTGTCCACGATGCGCTCCCTCTCGGTCGTCCGGGCATCGGCCCGTGCCGGACCGCGCCCCACCCCTCGACGACGAGCCGGTCCCGGACGACGCTAGCCAGCAGCCGGACCCGCGTCGACCGATGAGTTCCGCCGCCCCCGGCGGTCCACCGTCGCGACGCGGTCCGCGCGTTCACCGAGGAGGCCCCATGCCCCGCACCCGGGTGCACAACCTGTTCATCTCCCTCGACGGCTACGCCGCCGGCGACCACGTGACCCTCGACGCCCCGATCGGCGACGCCGGGCGGCTCTTCGCCGGGTTCGACGGGCGGTTCATCCACGGGATCGGCGGGGTGGACGCCCCCGTCACCCTGGACCGCGCCCTGACCAGCACGTGGGCCCAGGGCATCGGCGCCGAGATCATGGGGCGGCGCAAGTTCGGTCCGCAGACCGGCCCCTGGACCGACGACGGCTGGCAGGGCTGGTGGGACGACGAGCCCCCGTTCCACACCCCGGTGTTAGTCATGACCCACCACCCGCGGCCGCCGATCGAGTTCGCGAACGGGACGAGCTTCCACTTCGTCGACGGGTCGGCGCAGGAGGTGCTGACGGTCGCGCAGGAGGCGGCGGGCGACCTGGACGTCCGGCTCGGCGGGGGACCCTCGACGATCCGGCAGTTCCTCGACGCCGACCTGGTCGACGTCATGCACGTGGTGATCCTGCCGATCGTGCTGGGGCGTGGGGTGTCGCCGTGGGAGGGGCTGACCGGCGTCGAGGACCGGTTCACCGTCGAGTCGGTCGCCTCGCCGAGCGGGCGCATCCACCAGTTCTGGAACCGGAAGGTCTGACACCCGTGGGATTCCTCAGCTACTCCATGAGCATGTCCCTCGACGGCTTCGTCGAGGACCCCACCGGCAGCATCGCCTTCGGCGACCCCGACGAGGAGGTGCACCGGCTGTCCAACGACCAGACCCGGGCGACGTCGGTGTTCCTGTTCGGCCGCAACCTCTACGACATCATGGAGGACTTCTGGACCGCCCCCGAGCGGGCCGAGGGCCACCCCGTGGAGGCGGAGTTCGCGCAGCTCTACACCGCGATCCCGCGGGTGGTGTTCTCCGACTCGCTGACCTCCGTCGCGCCCGGGTGCCGTCTCGTCCGCCGCGCCGACGCCCGGGCGGAGGTGGTCCGGCTGAAGGAGGAGACCGACGGCGAGCTGGCCGTGGGCGGGCCCGGGCTGGCCGCGTCGCTGCTGGACCTGATCGACGAGTTCCGCCCGCGGGTGGTGCCGGTCGTCCTCGGCGGCGGGAAGCGGTACCTGCCGCTCGGTGCGGACCTGCGGCTGCGACTGGTCGAGCAGCGCGTGTTCGACGGCGGGACCGTGCACCTGCGCTACCAGCGCGTCCGCTGACCCGGGCCGGATCCGGTCGCGGCACCGGACAGGGCGTCCCGGAGACTCCTACCGTCCTCGTCGCCGCCACTCGGGAGCCGTCCGTGATCGCCCAGGCGGCAGCCGTGTTCGCGGCCACCAACGTCGACGACCTCCTCGTCCTGGCACTGTTCTTCGCCCGGGTCGCCGACGGGCGCCGGGGCGTGGCGGCCGTCGTCGCCGGGCAGTACCTCGGGTTCGCCGGGATCCTCGCCGCCTCCGTGGCGGGTGCGCTGGTCGCCGGGCTGCTCCCCGAGCAGGCCCTGCCCTACCTCGGTCTGGTGCCGCTGCTGCTCGGCCTGCGCGCCGCCCGGGCGGCGTGGCGCGAGCACCACGACCCCGACGACGAGTCCGGGCCCGGGGGCGGCCGGGTCGGCGTCGCGACCGTCGCACTGGTGACCCTCGCGAACGGCGGCGACAACCTCGGCGTCTACGTCCCGCTGTTCGCCACCGCGGGGACGGCCGGGATCGTCACCCACGTCGTCGTGTTCCTCGTGCTCGTCGGGGTGTGGTGCGCCCTCGGCCGGTTCCTCGCGACACGGCCGCCGGTCGCGCGGGCCCTGGCCCGGTGGGGGCACGTGGTGCTGCCCGTCGTCCTCGTTGGGGTCGGGGTGCTGATCCTCGTCGAGGGCGGGGCGTTCGGGCTCTGAGCCCGGTCAGGCCACGCGGGCCGGCGCCGGCGACCCGTACCGCGCGGGCAGCGTGATCGTGTCGGCGGGCGGTGCGGCCAGCCGCTCCACCAGCGGCTGCAGCGGCGCCGACGCGGCCACCCGCAGCACCGCCCGCTGGGTCGCGAGTCCCAGTCGGCTGCTCGGGTTGGCGGCGCGGAGCTGGGTGGCCGTGACACCCTGGGCCTTCATCGCGAAGGGCCGCACGACCTGCTCGTAGCGGGCCAGGGCGGACCGGTGGTCGGAGCCGTCCGCGAGCTCCGCGGCCAGCACGTAGGCGCCGGTCAGAGCCAGGCTGGTGCCGGTGCCGAACGGCCCGGTGGACCACGCGGCGTCGCCGAGGAGGACCACCCGCCCGGCGCTCCAGCTCCGCGCGTGCACCCGGGCGATCGCGTCCATGTAGTACGGCGCGTCGAGTGCGTCGAGCACGCGCGAGGTCTGCCAGCCCGCGTCGGCGAAGGTGCGGCGCAGGACGGCCGTCCGGGACTCCGGGGCGAGCGCCTCCAGCCCGCGCACCCCGCTGAGGAAGGTCAGGGCGGCGCGGGTGGTGCCGCGGTCGTCGGGACGCAGGCTCACGCCGCGGGAGCCGGTGGTGTTGAGGACGGTCCACCAGCGGTCGTCGTCGGCCGTGCGGGGGATGGTCAGGTAGGCCGCGTAGAGGCCGAGCTCCTCCAGGACGACGTCGTCGAACACCAGGTCGCGGGTGCGGGACCGGGTGCCGTCGGCGACGACGAGGACGTCGGCCTCGACCGTGCCGCCGCGCTCCAGCGTGGCGGTGACCCCCTCGGTGTCCTGGCGGACGTCGACGATGCGGTCGCCGAAGCGGTACTCCGTGCCGGTGCGGGTGCGGTCGTGCAGCAGCCGCGCGAGCGTGCCGCGCAGGATCTCGGCCTCCGCGGTCAGACCGCGGGTGTCGTCGCGGCCCGCGGCGAACTCGGCGACCGGGCGGCCCGCGTCGTCGACGAAGCGGGTGCCCTCCTCGCGGGTGCCGGCGGCGAGGATCTCCTCCTCCAGCCCCATCCGGCGGACGACCTCGCGGGCGGTGCCGCGGACGTCGACGTTCTGGCCGTCCTCGCGGAGCTCGGTGGCCCGCTCGACGACGGTCGTGCGCCAGCCGCGGGCGTGCAGCTGGTGGGCCAGCGCCGGGCCGGCGATACCGGCTCCGGAGATCAGGGCGTGCGGGCTCATCGGGGTCTCCCTCGTCGTCGTATAAGTAGAGAAACTAGCGACTAGATGGACTGGCGGCAAGTCGAGTGGTGTACTCACCCGCATGGCCGATCGTGTGCAGACGGGTCCGGACGACCTCTCGGAGCTGGGTGAGGTGACCCTCGCGGTCCGCGACCTGGTCGCCGCGACCCAGCAGCTGGCGGGCCGGACGGCCCAGGCCACCGGGCAGAACGTCACCGACATGACCGCGGTCGGCCTGCTCGTCCAGTTCGGGCCGATGGGGGTGGTCGAGCTGGGCAACCGGCTGGGGATCCGGTCGGCCTCCGCGACGGCGCTGGTCGACCGGCTCGAACGCGCCGGGCACGCCGAGCGCGTCCGCGACCGCGTCGACCGGCGACGGGTGGCCATCACCGCCACCGACGCCGCCCGCCGGGCCAACCTCGAGGCCTGGATCCCGCTCGTGCGCCGGATGGACGAGGTCTGCCGGGACCTGTCGCCCGCGGAGGCCGACGTCGTCGTGCGGTTCCTGCGCCGGCTCGCGACGACCGTCGACGGGAGCGCGCCCTGACCCGGACGCCGGAGGCGATCGCGAAGGCCGCACCCGCCGGGGTCGCCCGCGGCGCGTGAGCGTCAGGCGTCGCCGACCGAGGAGATGGCGTAGCGCCGCACGTCCGCGCCCAGGATCCGGGCCGCGGTGTCCCCGTCCGGCCCGGAGCCGCGGAACGCGAGCAGCTCCTCCTCCGACGCCCAGCGCTCGAAGACGTTCACCCGCGCCGGGTCCAGGGTGTCCGCGGTCAGGGCGAAGTCCAGGCAGCCCGGGGCCGAGCGCGCGAGCGCGACCGCCCGCGTCCCCTCGGCGACGAGGGCGTCCCGGTCGGCAGGGTCGGTGAGCAGGTGGCCCGCGACGATCAGCATGCAGGAGGGACCGCCGCGCGGCCCCGGACTCATCGGTCGCGCAGCGCGTCGTCCAGTGCGGTGGTCAGCGCGGCGACGCGGCTGCTGCCGGCCGCCGCGCGCGGGTAGCGGCCCAGGACGTCGACCAGCTCCGGTGTCGCGCGCCGCCGGGCACGGTCGAGCTGCGCGTCGCCGCTGCGGGGCGCGTCGCCGTCGGCCAGTTCGACGGCGTGGGCGGCGTGCGCGGCCGCCCGCAGGATGTGGCCGACCTGGGTGGCCTTCGCCAGCGGGTGCAGGTAGGCGGACGCGGCGGCGTCGGCGGCGGCCAGAGCGGCGTGCCTGCCGGCCGGGGTGCGGGCCTCCTTCGCCGCCCGCGCCGCGTCGACGGCGGTCACCCGCTGCAGCCGCGACCGCTCGGCGCCGTCGGCGAAGGCCCACGCCGCGTCGAGCGCCGCGCGGGGGCGGCCGTCGTCGGGCCCGTCGAACAGGGGGAGGGCCTCGGCGGCGCACTCCGCGGCGAACCGGGTCACGACCCGCAGGTCGGCCATGGTGAGGGTGACGTCCCCCGGTCCGATCCGTGCCACCGCAGCACCTTCCCGTACCGCGCGCACCTCCGCCAGGATGGGGCCGTGCCGACGACGGTGGACCTCAAGCGCGAGCTGCCCTGCTACGCCGCGCGCCGCGACACCCCCGAGCTGGTCGACGTCCCCGACCTGCGGTTCCTCATGATCGACGGCCACGGCGACCCGAACACGCCCGTCTACACGGCGGCGGTCGAGGCGCTGTACCCGGTCGCCTACACCTGCAAGTTCGCCAGCAGGCGCGAGCTCGGGCGCGACCACGTCGTGATGCCCCTGGAGGGGCTCTGGTGGGCCGAGGACATGGACTCCTTCACCCTGTCCCGGGACAAGACCCGCTGGTCGTGGACGATGATGATCATGATCCCGGACTGGGTGCCCGAGGCGATGGTCGACGACGCCGTCGCCACCGTCCGGCGGAAGAAGGCGCCGGAACGGATCGACGACGTCCGGTTCGCGCCGCTGTCGGAGGGCCGCTGCGTGCAGGCCCTGCACGTCGGCCCCTACGACGACGAGGCCCCGCTCCTGCACCGCATCCACACCGAGTTCATCCCGGAGCACGGGCTGCGCATGACCGGCCGCCACCACGAGATCTACCTCGGCGACCCGCGCCGGACCGCCCCGGAGAAGCTGCGCACCATCCTGCGCCAGCCCGTCGCCGACGCGTGATCACCGGTTGTGGAGCGGAGCGTTCGCGAGGCGGTCGCTGCGCTCCACAACCGGTGATCACGGGCGCTCAGGCCGGGCGGTACCGGTAGCGCGCCAGGTAGACGCAGTACCCGACGATCCCGGCGACGAGCAGCGCCAGCACCACCCAGACCGGTCCGACCGGCAGCCGCGGCGGATCGGTGCGGGTGGCGTACACCGCCGTCACCGGGACCACGGTGAGCAGGAACAGCGTCGCGCCGAAGGTCCGGCCCATGTCCTCGGCGAGCATGTGGCGCAGCCGTCCGACCCGCTGCGGCCGCATCCAGTAGTCGCGGTGCGGCACCGACACCCGCGCCAGCGGGCCCGTCGCGACCAGGCGGTAGAGCCCGGCACCGATCCCGGCGACGAGCAGCCCGAACAGCGTGCCGAGCGTCAGGAACCAGGCGCGGCTGCCGAACGCGGTCGGCACGCCCGTGGGATCGAAGTGCAGCGGCACCCCGTCCTCGGGCAGCTCACCGGCCGCCCACACCAGGGCGAACGCGTAGAACACCGAACCGGCGAGGAGCGGGAACCAGGGGCGCACCGCCCGGATCATTCCGGGTCGCCGGCCGGCCCGCGCGCCGTGGCGGGGGCGAGCCGGTCAGTCCTGCCGCGGCGAGCCGTAGCGCAGCAGGTTGTTGTCCGGGTCGTGGTGCGCGCCCTCGCGCAGCCCGTAGGAGGTGTCGACCGGCGCCACCTCGCGGCCGCCGGCCACGGCGGACCAGCGGGTGTGGAGCGCGTCGGCGTCGTCGACGTGCAGGTAGGCGCAGCCCGCGGTGCGGGCCGGGTCGTGGTCGGGCAGCACCGAGACGTGCAGCTCGACGCCGCCGAGGACGGCGAAGCCGTAGCCGTCGTCGTAGCGCTCGACGGTGAACCCGAGCGCCCGGTAGTGGTCCAGCCACCGGTCGAGATCGGTGGTGGCGAAGACCGGGGCGACCGAGCGCAGCGTGGACACCGAGGCAGTCTGCCCGCATGCTCGCCGCCGTGACCAGACGCCACGACGAGCTGAACCGGGCACTCGTGCACGGGATGCGTCCGGTTGTCGTCGAGCTCGCCGAGCCCGACCCGGCCTGGCCCGCGGCCTTCGACGCGGCGGCGGCCCGGCTGCGGGCGGCGCTGGGGGAGCGGGCCCACCGGATCGAGCACATCGGCTCCACCTCGGTGCCGGGGCTCGCGGCGAAGCCGGTGATCGACGTCGTCGTGGCCCTCGACGATCCCGACGACGAGGCGGCCTACCTGCCCGACCTGCTCGCCGACGGCTACGACCTGCGGGTCTGCGAGCCCGGGCACCGCTGCCTGCGCGGCGCCGTCGGGGACCTGCCGGTGAACCTGCACTGCTACGCGCAGGGCAGCCCGGAGATCACCCGCTACCTGGTGTTCCGGGACCGGCTCCGCGCCCACGACGAGGAGCGGGCGCGCTACGAGGCGCACAAGCGCGGCCTCGCCGGACGGGAGTGGGCCGACATGAACCTCTACGCCGACGCCAAGGGACCGGTCGTCGAGGAGATCATCGGCCGGGCCGGCGGCCCGCCCCGGCCCTGACCCACCGGCTCAGCCTCCGGGACGCTCCGCCCGCTCGGCGAGCATCCGCTCGGTCGCGGCCCGGACCTCGTCGACACCGATCTCCTCGACGCCGTCGGCGGTCACCGTGATCAGGTTCGGGAAGATCGCCCGGGTGAGGTCGGGGCCTGCGGTGGCGGTGTCGTCGTCGGCGGCGTCCCACAGCGCGTTGACCGCGAGCGCGATCGCGCCGGCCCGGTCGACGCCCGGGTCGTGCCGCTTCTTCAGCGACGCCTCGGCGAACTGCGAGCCGGACCCGATGCCGACGTAGCCGGACCGGGCGCGCCTGATGCTGCCGGTCGGGTCGTAGGTGACGATGCGGACCGGGTCGGGGTCGGTCGGGTCGTAGCCGACGAACAGCGGCAGCGCGACGAAGCCCTGCATCGCCGCGCCCAGGTTCTCCCGCACGATGCTCGACAGCCTGCGGACCTTGCCGTCCTGGCTGATCGGCGCGCCCTCGACCTTCTCGTACTGCTCCACCTCGGCCGCGAACATTTTCAGCATCTGCAACGCGTGCCCGACCGACCCGGCGAACCCGGCGGCGGAGGTGTCGTCGATGCCGACGACCTTCACCAGGTCCTTCTGTGCGATCAGGTTGCCGGAGGTGGCGCGCCGGTCACCGGCGAGCAGCACGCCGTCGGCCCAGGTCAGGGCGATGATCGTGGTGCCGTGCGGGACGTCCAGGTCGGCGGGGACCCGCTGGGTGGGGTCGCGCGGGAGGTGCGAGGGCAGCAGCTCGGGGGCGTGCGCACGCAGCTGATCGAGGAACGAGGGTCCGGTCATGAGGGGGAGCGGGCTCCTTCGCACTGCGGGGCGGGGACGGGGCCGATCCTTCCCGTCCGCGGCGCCCCGGTCCACCCGCGGTGGAATGGCACACTCGCAACGGTGAGCGCACGGAGCCGGGCCGAGTCCTTCTGCACACGCCACGGGCTGCGGGTGCCCGTCCTGGAGGCCCCGATGGCCGGGGCCTGCCCACCGGAGCTGGCGGCCGCGGTGGCCGCGGCCGGCGGCATGGGTGCCGCGGGCGTCGTGAACGACACCCCGGAGGCGATCGCCGACTGGGCCGCCCGCTTCCGCGCGCTCGCCGGGACCGCGCCGTTCCAGCTCAACCTGTGGATCCCCGACCCGCCCGCCGACGACGACGTGGGCCTGCAGACCGCCTACCTCGACACCCTGGGCGGCACACCCGCACCGCCCGGCGGCCCCGGACCGTCGTTCGACGACCAGCTCGCCGCCGTCCTGGCCGCCCGGCCCGCGGCCGTCTCGACGATCATGGGGCTGTTCACGGCCGAGCAGGTCGCCGCGGTGCACGGTGCGGGCTGCGCCTGGTTCGCGACGGTCACGACCCGCGCCGAGGCCCTCGCGGCGGAGCGGGCGGGGGCCGACGCCGTCGTCGTGCAGGGCATGGAGGCCGGCGGGCACCGCGGGACCACCGACCCCGCCGACGCCGAGGCCGTCTCGGTCGGGCTGCTGGCGCTCGTCCCGTGGGTGGCCGACGCCGTCGGTGTCCCGGTGGTCGCCGCCGGCGCGATCGGCGACGGCCGGGCCCTGGCCGCCGCGCTCACCCTCGGCGCGAGCGCGGTGCAGGTGGGGACGGCGCTGCTGCGCAGCCCCGAGGCCGGGATCGACGACGGCTGGTCCGCCCGGCTCGACGGCCTGGACCCCACCGGCACGACGACCACCCGCGCCTACACCGGCCGGCTGGCCCGCGGCATCGCCACCGACTACGTCCGCGCCTGGACCGTGCCGGGCGCCCCGGCCCCGGCGCCCTACCCCCACCAGCGACGCCTGGTGGCCCGCTACCGCGCGGGTGAGCCCGGCGCGGTCGACCGGGTCAACCACTGGGCCGGGCAGGCCGCCGGACGTGCGACGACCGACCCGGCGTCCGAGGTCGTCGCCCGGCTGTGGCGCGAGGCGGATCCGCTGCTGCCCTGAGCCCGGCTCAGTCGCGGAAGGGGTCGACCATGTCGTCGAACTCGCCCTTCTTGGCGCCGTCGACGAACGCGGAGATCTCGGCCGGGGTGTAGACGAGCACCGGGCCCTCGGGGTCGCGGGCGTTGCGGACCGCGACCTGGCCGTCGTCCAGGACGGCGAACTCCACGTTCTGCCCGTCGGCGGTCCCGCCGGCCGGGCGGCGCCACGTCACGGGGCCGAGATCTGCTGCGCGCGTGCCGTTCGGGTGGGACATGGGGACCTCCGGATGTGTCCGCTGCGTCCGTTTGACTGCGGAGAGTGTCGAAAGACTGTGCAAGCGATCTTGCATCCGCACGTGTCATCCGTGACGATGGAACGACCGACACGCTGAGGGGGCCCGTGAATGCGCCGGTCGACGCACGGATCTGCCGTCGGGTGGATGTCGTCGTGACCGCCGGACGGACGAACGGGGCCGGCGGGCCCGATGTCCTCACGGTGACGTCCGTTCTCGACGGTCGTGCACACAAGGTGACCGACTCGGAACTCTGCGCACCGCACTCGATGCGGACCGGCCGGTACGCGGCCCTGTGCGGCCACCTGGTGTCCCCGGCCCCGCTGATCGACGTCGCCGGGACCCCGTGCGGCCGCTGCGTGCAGCTCGACCCGACGCCACCCGCGGAGGAGACGTCGCGGCGCCCCGCCCGCCGGCGCGGCTGGGGCCTGCGCCGGGTACTGCCGGCCTGAGTCGTCCGGTACCGGAGCGGGACCTGTCAGCGGGCGAGCCGCTCCGGGTCGGTCTGCTCGTGGCGGCGCAGCGGTCCCCGGGTGCGCCTCTCCAGGTAGCGGCGACCCGAGCGGGTCAGCTTGCTGAGGGTGTTGGGGCCGCGGCGGCGCTCGACGGCGTCGCCGATCTTGCCCAGGAGCCAGGCCAGCAACGGTGCACCGACCGCCAGGAGCAGCCATACGCGCAGGTGCCGGGAGAGCAGGGCCCACATGTCCGGACCGTCCTTTCACTGGGGCGACGGAGGCGCCGTCGCCGGACGCGCCGACAGTAGTGTGGTCCGCCCGGGTGCGCCCGCTGCGAGGTGACGGCCCGTGACCGACCCGCGACGGGATCGTTGTACGACGTGAGGGTGGGTCCGGCTGCCCCCGGCCGGGCGCCCGCTTCTGCGAGGAGGTTCGCCCGTGTTCGCTCCGGGTTCCGGCAGCGTGGTGGTCGTCGCCGTCGCGCTGCTCGTCGTCGCCGCCCTGGTCAGCCCCGCAGGTCGCCGTGCCGCGGTGGCCGCGCTCGGCTCGGTCGGACGCTGGCCCGCGTTGATCCGCGCCGAGATGCGCGGTGACGCGCCGCTGTCCGACGGGCGTGCCGACACCGCCGACGACCGTCGCTTCGACACCACGCCCGAGATGCCGGCGGTGCGTGCCGAACCGCTGCCGCCGACGTCGACGTTCCCGCAGGTGAGACACCCGGGGCGGTGATCATCGCCCGTTGTGGGAGACGGGACTGACGCCGGACGCCCCGGACGCGGTAAATTTTCTTTTACCAGCGGGAACCCCCGGCGCTCCCTCGGCGTTGCACACGTGTGAGGGCCTGCCAGAGGTGGGCCCCGCACACGTCCGTCGAGGAGGATCCAGGTGCGCTCCACGAGCAACCCGGCGTTCCGCAACCTGCCCACACAGAAGCAGGGCGGTTACGCCACGTTCGACCGCTCGGGTGGCGGCATGATGGGCGGGGGCGCCGCCATGGCCGGCTCCCAGTCGTCCTACGTCGACCCGACCCAGGCCACCCAGGACACGGGCCGGCCGATCACGGTCGACGACGTCGTCCAGAAGACCGCCATCAGCGCTGCCCTGGCTCTGGTCGCGGGCACCCTGACCGTGCTGTCGGGGCTCTACATCCTGGCGCTGCCCGCGTTCATCGTCGGGTTCGTCGTGTCCCTGATCGTCATCTTCAGGCAGAAGCCCAGCGCCGTCCTGACGCTGCTCTACTCCGGCTCGATGGGTGTCGCCCTCGGCGGCATCACCGGGTTCATGCAGATGGACCCGAACCTCCGGGGCATCGGCGTCCAGGCCGTGATCGGCACCGCCGGTGTGTTCTTCGGGATGCTGGTCGTCTACAAGACCGGTGCCGTCCGGGTCACCCCGCGGTTCACCAAGTGGATGATGGGCGCGCTGATCGGCGTCGTCGTCCTCATGCTGGCCAACCTGGTCGCGAGCTTCTTCATGGAGGGTGGCTTCGGCCTCCGCGACGGCGGCCCGCTGGCCATCCTGTTCAGCATCGTCGTGATCGGTGTGGCGGCGTTCAGCCTGCTGCTCGACTTCGACGCCGCGGACAACGCGGTCAAGGCCGGTGTCCCGGCGAAGTACTCTTGGTACCTCGCGTTCGGGCTCATGACCACCATCGTCTGGCTCTACATCGAGATCCTGCGCCTGCTGAGCTACCTGCGCCAGGACTGACCGGTCACCCACGACCCGGCCCGTGAGGGCCGGGTGCGGCCGGAATCGCCCCCTCCGGTCGCGCGCGCCGCGGACACCTCCGGTGTCCGCGGCGTCGTCGTGTCCGGGGGTGGTCCGGCGGGGCCGGGAGTCGTAGCGTCGGTGTCGTGCCCGGGAACGACCCGGTCGTCACCGGGATCGCCATCCTCCTGGGGATCGCGTTCGGGCCCGCGGTGCTGGTGGGGCTGCTGGTGCGCCTGCCCCGTCTGGTGCGCTGGGTCGCCGCGCGGCACCGCCGCCCGGCGCCGCCGCGCCCGATCGGGCCGCCTCTGGAACGGCTCGTCGCCGACCTGCGCCGCCTCGACCGGCTGCGCCGCGGGCCGCAACCGGCCACCCGCGTCCGGCGCCTGGCGCTGCTGGCCGCCTACGACGACGTCCTGCTCGACGTCTGCCGGGCAGTCGGCGTCGAGGACCCGCCGCTGCGCGCCCACGTCGAGGCGGGCGGGACCCAGGGCGCGCTCGACGCCGAGCGTGAGCTCGCGCGGCTGCGGACCGAGGCCGAGATCGAGGCCACCGGCGTGCGCATCGACCCGCCCGGCCACGCGGCCTGACCCCGTGACGCCGACGGGCCGGCCCGCACGAGGCGGACCGGCCCGTTCGTGGGACGCCGTGGGTCAGGCGAGGTTCTCGATCACCAGCGCCATGCCCTGGCCGCCGCCGACGCACATCGTCTCGAGCCCGTAGCGGCCGCCGGTGCTGCGCAGGCCGTTCATCAGGGTCGTCGTGATGCGGGCGCCGGACATGCCGAACGGGTGGCCCAACGCGATCGCGCCGCCGTGCACGTTCAGCTTGGCCTCGTCGATGCCCAGGTCGCGGGCGCTGGGCAGCACCTGCGCGGCGAAGGCCTCGTTGATCTCGACCAGGTCGATGTCGTCGATCGTGAGCCCGGCGCGGTGCAGCGCCTGCTGGGAGGCCTCGACCGGGCCGTAGCCCATGATCTCCGGCGACAGCCCCGTGACACCGGTCGAGACGACCCGGGCCAGCGGCGTGACGCCGAGCTGCTCGGCCTTCGTGTCGGACATGATCACCAGGGCGGCGGCGCCGTCGTTGAGCGGGCACGCGTTGCCGGCGGTGATCCGGCCGTCCGGGCGGAAGACCGGCTTGAGCTGCGAGATCTTGTCGTAGGTGGTGCCGGGGCGGGGGCCGTCGTCGGTGTCGACGACCGTGCCGTCGGGCAGCGTCACCGGGGTGATCTCGCGCGCGAAGAAGCCGTCGGCGATGGCCTTCTCGGCGCGGTTCTGCGACTGCACCGCGAAGCGGTCCATGTCCTCGCGGGACACGTCCTTGTACCGCGCCAGGTTCTCCGCGGTCTGCCCCATGGAGATGTAGGCGTCCGGCAGGAGGCTCTGGTCACGCGGGTCGGTCCAGCTCTCGGCGCCCTTCTCCGCGGTCCCGGCGGTGCGGGCCTCGGCGTCGGCGAACAGCGGGTTGTGCGTGTCCGGCCAGGAGTCCGACGTGCCGCGGGAGAAGCGGGAGACGGTCTCGACACCGGCGGAGACGAACACGTCGCCCTCACCGGCCTTGATCGCGTGCAGCGCCATCCGGGTCGTCTGCAGCGACGACGAGCAGTACCGGGTGATGGTGGTGCCGGGCAGCGAGTCGTAGCCGAGCTGGATCGCGACGATCCGGGCCAGGTTGTTGCCCTGCTCCCCACCGGGCAGGCCGCAGCCGAGCATCAGGTCGTCGATCTCGGCCGGGTCCAGCTGCGGGACCTGGCCCAGGGCGGCGCGGACCATCTGTACGGTCAGGTCGTCCGGGCGCATCCCGGCCAGGGAGCCCTTGTTGGCGCGGCCGATCGGGGACCGGGCCGCGGCGACGATCACGGCTTCGGGCATGGGACGTCCTCCTCCATCGCAGGTACCTCTCGAACCGACCCTACTCGTCGGTAACCGATGATCGGGAGACGGCGTGACGAAACCGTCAGGGGTCCGCGGCATGCTCTGGTCCATGACGTCGTGGGGAGACTTCCGGCGGGCCGAGCCCGCGTTCGCCGACCTGTCCGAGCGGATCCTGCGGCGGGGGATCGCGCTCGTGATCGCGACGCTGCGCGCCGACGGGTCACCGCGCGTCTCCGGGATCGAGGTGGTCCTGGACGACGCCAGCGGTGACACCGAGCTCTCCTTCGGGTCGATGCCGGGCGCCCGCAAGGGCTCCGACCTGCGGCGGGACCCGCGGTTCGCGCTGCACGCCGCACCGGCCGACCAGTCCGGCGGGGACCTCGGGGACGGCGACCTGAAGGTGTCGGGCCGGGCGGTGCTGCAGGGCCCGCTGTCCGGGCCGGTCACCGGGGACGCGTTCCGCGTCGATCTCACCGAGGTCGTCTGGACCGGGCTGAACGACGAGCGGAACCGTCTCGTGGTGCGCTGGTGGACCCCCGGTGGCGGGATGCACGAGGTCTCGCGCGAGTGAGCGGTGCGAGGATGCGTGCATGCGCTACGTCGAGCACGTCGTCGACCTGGTCGGGAACACGCCCCTCGTCCGGCTGGGAGCGACGGCCGCGGGCATCGCCCCGCCGGTCCTGGCCAAGGTCGAGTACCTGAACCCCGGTGGATCGGTGAAGGACCGCATCGCCCTGCGGATGGTCGAGGCCGCCGAGGCCTCCGGTGAGCTGCGCCCGGGCGGCACGATCGTCGAGCCGACCTCGGGCAACACCGGGGTCGGGCTGGCGATGGTCGCCCAGCGCAAGGGCTACCAGTGCGTGTTCGTGTGCCCGGACAAGGTCGGGGAGGACAAGCGCAACGTCCTCAAGGCCTACGGCGCCGAGGTCGTGGTGTGCCCGACGGCGGTCGAGCCCGACCACCCCGACTCCTACTACCAGACCTCCGACCGGCTGGTCCGCGAGATCGAGGGCGCCTGGAAGCCCAACCAGTACGCGAACCCGGCCAACCCCGAGTCGCACTACCACTCGACCGGCCCGGAGATCTGGGAGCAGACCGAGGGCCGGATCACCCACTTCGTGGCGGGGATCGGCACCGGCGGCACCATCTCGGGCATCGGGCGGTACCTCAAGGAGAAGTCGGACGGCGCCGTGCGGATCATCGGCGCCGACCCGGAGGGCTCGGTCTACTCCGGCGGCACCGGGCGCCCCTACCTGGTCGAGGGCGTCGGCGAGGACTTCTGGCCGACCACCTACGACCGCGACGTCTGCGACGAGATCGTCGCCGTCTCCGACGCCGACTCGTTCGAGATGACCCGCCGCCTCGCCCGCGAGGAGGCGCTGCTCGTCGGCGGTTCCTGCGGGATGGCGACCGTCGCCGCCCTGCGGGTGGCCGCGACGCTGCCCGCGGACGCGGTGGTCGTCGTGCTGCTGCCCGACGGTGGCCGCGGCTACCTCGGCAAGGTCTTCAACGACCGCTGGATGGCCAGCTACGGCTTCCTCCCGCCGTCGCAGGGCGCGACCATCGGCGACGTGCTGCGGCGCAAGGACGGCGCGCTGCCCGCGCTGGTGCACGCCCACCCCAACGAGACCGTCGCCGACGCCGCGCTCTACCTGCGCGAGTTCGGTGTCTCCCAGATGCCGGTGGTCAAGGCGGAGCCGCCGGTCATGGCGGCCGAGGTCGCCGGGTCTGTCAGCGAGCGCGACCTGCTCGACGCGCTGTTCACCGGGCGGGCCAAGCTCTCGGACCGGCTCGAGGACCACATGTCCGAGCCGCTGCCGACCCTCGGCGCCGGTGAGTCGGTGCAGGACGCGATGGAGGCCTTCGCCAAGGCCGACGCCGCGCTGGTGCTGGAGGACGGCAAGCCCGCGGGCGTCGTCACCCGGTCCGACGTGATCGCCTTCCTCGGCGGCAACGCCTGATCCGGCCCGCATGGGCGCCGGGAGTAGCCTCGGCGCCCATGCAGGGCTTCTCCACGCGCGCGATCCACGCCGGCCAGGTCCCGGACCCGACGACCGGCGCGGTGACGACGTCGATCCACACCAGCTCGACCTACGCCCAGGACGGCGTCGGCGGTACCCGCGGGGGGTACGAGTACTCCCGCAGCGCCAACCCGACCCGGACCGTGCTGCAGGACCAGCTCGCCGCCCTGGAGGGCGGCCGGCACGCGCACGCGTTCGGCTCGGGGATGGGGGCGACGGACACGCTGCTGCGGATCCTGCTCAAGCCCGGTGACCACCTGGTCATCCCGCACGACGCCTACGGCGGCACGTTCCGGCTGGTCGACAAGGTGCTGTCCGGGTTCGGCGTCGAGCACACCCCGGTCGACCTCGCCGACCACGACGCCCTGCGCGCGGCGCTGCGGCCCACGACCAGGGTCGTGTGGTGCGAGACCCCGACCAACCCGCTGCTCGGCATCGCCGACATCGCGGCGCTGGCCGGGGTGGCGCACGAGGCGGGCGCGCGGCTCGTCGTCGACAACACCTTCGCCTCGCCGTACCTGCAGACGCCGCTGGCGCTGGGCGCCGACGTCGTCGTGCACTCCACGACCAAGTACGTCGGCGGCCACTCCGACGTCGTCGGCGGTGCACTGGTCACCGACGACGACGCGCTGTCCGAGCAGATCGCGTTCGTCCAGAACTCCACCGGCTCGGTGCCCGGCCCGTTCGACGCGTGGCTGACCCTGCGCGGCGCGAAGACCCTCGCGGTGCGCATGGAGCGCCACTGCGACAACGCCGAGCGCGTCGCCGAGATGCTCTCCGCGCACCCCGCGGTGGCCTCGGTGCTCTACCCGGGCCTGCCCGGGCACCCCGGCCACGAGGTCGCGGCCAAGCAGATGCGCCGGTTCGGCGGGATGGTGTCGTTCCTCGCCGCGGGCG
Source organism: Pseudonocardia sp. TMWB2A (assembly GCF_017312135.1). NCBI lineage: Bacteria > Bacillati > Actinomycetota > Actinomycetes > Pseudonocardiales > Pseudonocardiaceae > Pseudonocardia > Pseudonocardia sp. TMWB2A. The sequence continues at coordinate 1,665,946 of NZ_QKQY01000002.1, read as the reverse complement.
GGCGCGACGCGGCGCTGAAGATCTGCGCGGGCACCCGGCTGTTCACCCTCGCCGAGTCGCTCGGCGGGGTCGAGTCGCTGATCGAGCACCCGGGCGAGATGACCCACGCCTCGACCGCGGGGTCGATGCTCGAGGTGCCGGACTCGCTGGTCCGGCTGTCGGTCGGCATCGAGGACGCCGACGACCTGCTCGACGACCTGCGGGCCGCGCTCGACGCGGTCCGGTAGCGGCGCCGGGCGGGCTCAGCTGCGCGACTGCTCCGGCGACGGCGCGGGGGGCTGGACCACCGGCGGCGGCGGGATGACCAGGTCACCCGGGTCCACGCAGCCGCCGACCAGCGACCACGTGCCGTCGCCGCGGGCCTCGTAGCGGCCCGGGTCGGCGCAGCCCGCGTCATGCACGGTCGCCACCGCGAGCGCGGCCAGTCCGGCGGCCAGCAGCAGCGGTGCTGTCGTGCGCAGACGCGTCATTCGCGAGTCCCTCCCGACACCGGGCGCGCAGGAGACGTCACGCCCGGTGAGACATCGGCGAGGTTACCCGGGGCGGTGCGAGACTGCCGGGATGGCCGCCCCCGTCATCCCCCCGGTCACCGCCGACGACGTGCTCTCCGCCCGCGAACTGCTCTCCGGCGTCGTGCGCACCACGCCCGTCGCCGGTGCCCGCGCCCTGTCCGACCTGACCGGTACCCCGGTCCGGCTGAAGTGCGAGAACCTGCAGCGCACCGGCTCGTTCAAGATCCGCGGTGCCTACACCCGCATCGCCCGCCTCTCCGACGACGAGCGCGCAGGCGGCGTCGTCGCGGCGTCGGCGGGCAACCACGCCCAGGGCGTCGCGCTCGCCGCACGGCTGCTGGGCGTGCGCGCCACCGTGTACATGCCCGAGCGGGCGGCGCTGCCCAAGGTCGACGCGACCCGCGGCTACGGCGCCGAGGTCGTGCTCACCGGCCGCACCGTCGACGAGGCCGTCACGGCCGCCACCGCGGCCGCCGAACGGTCGGGTGCGGTGTTCGTGCACCCCTTCGACCACCCCGACATCATCGCCGGTCAGGGCACCGTCGGCTGCGAGATCCTCGACCAGGTCCCCGACGCCGGCACCGTGCTGATCTCCGCGGGCGGCGGTGGGCTGCTCGGCGGGACCGCGGCGGTCCTGCGCGCCGCCCGCCCGGACATCCGGATCGTCGGGGTGCAGGCCGCGGGTGCCGCGGCCTGGCCGTCGTCGCTGGCGGCGGGTGAGCCGATGCCGGTCGGCGGGATGCGCACGATGGCCGACGGGATCGCCGTCGGACGCCCGGGCGACGTGACGTTCGCGCAGGTCAGCAGCCTGATCGACGAGATGGTCACGGTGTCGGAGGACGCGTTGTCCGCGGCGCTGCTGCACTGCCTGGAACGGGCGAAGATGCTCGTCGAGCCGGCCGGTGCCGCGTCCGTCGCCGCACTGATGGAGCAGCCCGACCGCTGGCCGGGACCGGTCGTGTGCGTGCTGTCCGGCGGCAACGTCGACCCGCTCGTGCTGCTGCAGGTCATCCGGCACGGGCTGGTCGCCTCGTCCCGCTACCTCACCCTGCACCTGCGGATGCCCGACCGCCCCGGCGCGCTCGCAGAGCTCCTTGCCCGGGTCGGTCGGCTCGGGGCCAACGTCACCGACGTCGCGCACTCGCGGATCAGCGGCGCGCTCGCGGTGGGGGAGGTCGACGTCGAGCTCAGTGTGGAGACGCGGGGGCCCGAGCACCGCGACGTGATCGTCGCCGACCTGCGCGAGGCCGGGCACGCCGTCGCCACGCCCTGACCCGCCCTGGCCCGCTGCGACCGCCCTGACCCGTTCGGAGACCGGCTCCGACCGGCTCCGACACGCGAACGGGCCCGGCCGACCGGCCGGGCCCGTCCCGCGGGTGGTCGTGGGTCAGCCGGTGAAGGCCTCCACCGACACCAGCGTCACCTTCATGGTTCCGCCGTCGGGCAGCTGGTACTCGCGGGTGTCACCCGGCTTCGCGCCGAGCAGCGCCGCGCCGAGCGGGGAGTTCGGGGAGATGACCTGCAGGTCGCCGTGGCTGCCCTCCTCGCGGGAGCCGAGCAGGACCTTCTCGGTCTCGTCGTCGTCCTCGTAGCGGATCTCGAGGACGGTCCCGGGGGAGGCCTCGTCGGAGCTGGACGGCGCGGTGCCGACCTGGGCGGTGCGCAGCAGCTCCTGCAGCTGACGGATCCGGGCCTCCTGCTGGCCCTGCTCCTCGCGCGCCGCGTGGTAGCCGCCGTTCTCCTTGAGGTCGCCCTCCTCGCGGCGGGCGTTGATCTCCGCGGCGATGACGGGCCGGTTCTCGATCAACCCGTCCAGCTCGGCCTTCAGCCGGTCGTAGGCGTCCTGGGTCAGCCAGGTGGCCTGGGTGTCCGTCACCGTCATCAACTCCTCCAGGAAAACAGGACGTGTCACCGCCGGGACGCCTGGCGCCCGGCGGGCACACGGGGGTGGCGGCTCCGAGCGGCACGCCCCGAGTAAGGAAAAACACGACCCGCCTGCGGGTCGTGTGGGGCTCACCTTACCACGGAGCGTGCCGCTCATCGCAGCCTTTCGGTGAACGGGCGCGCGTGCCGGATAGTTCCCTGTCGAGGAATATTCGCAGGTAACGGGGTTGTCGACGCCCACGCCGCCGCCCCGGTCGCGTCGGCGTCAACCGTCCGTCGCAGACAGGCGCCCCGGCGGGAACAGATGGTGCGGGTGACGGCGTTGCCGATGCCGGAGCCCGTGCTCGGCGCGGTTCCTGTCGGTCCCCTCTGCCAGGATCGTCCCTGAGCACGACCTCGCCGCCCGCCGCCGGCAGACCACCGGTGCGGGACCCGAGTCCGGTGACCGTGGAGGAACCCGCCCCGATGGCTACGCAGTACACCCCGTCCGCCCCGCGCCCGGTCCAGCCGCCTGCGCCCGGCGAGCGTCCCCGGTTGATGACGGTGCACGCCCACCCCGACGACGAGTCGTCGAAGGGCGCGGCGACCACCGCCCGGTACGTCGACGAGGGTCACGAGGTCATGGTCGTGACCTGCACCGGCGGTGAGCGGGGCAGCATCCTGAACCCCGCGATGGACCGGCCGGACGTCCTGGAGAACATGACCGCGGTCCGCAACGCCGAGATGGCCCGCGCCGCCGAGATCCTCGGCGTGCAGCACGTCTGGCTCGGCTTCGTCGACTCCGGCCTGCCCGAGGGCGACCCGAAGCCCCCGCTGCCCGAGGGCTGCTTCGCCCTGGGTGACGTCGAGGAGCAGACCGCGGCGCTGGTGAAGGTCATCCGCGAGTTCCGCCCGCACGTGATCGTCACCTACGACGAGAACGGCGGGTACCCGCACCCGGACCACATCCGCACCCACGTCATCTCAATGGCGGCCTGGGAGGCCGCGGGCGACCCGGCACGCTTCCCCGAGGCCGGGGCCCCGTGGCAGCCGATGAAGCTCTACTACGGCCACGGCTTCTCCAAGGCCCGGCTGGAGGCCTTCCACAACGCGATCGTCGAGTCCGGCCAGGAGTCGCCGTACGCGGAGTGGCTGGAGAACTGGAAGAGCGACCGGCCCGACCCCGGCACCCGGGTGACCACCAAGGTCCCGTGCTCGGACTGGTTCGGCCGGCGCGACGACGCGCTGCGCGCACACGCCACCCAGATCGACCCGGACAGCAGGTTCTTCTTCACCCCGCTCGAGGTGCAGGCCCGGGTGTGGCCCACCGAGGACTACGAGCTGGTCCAGTCCCTGGTCGACACCGAGGTCCCGGAGGACGACCTGTTCGCCGGCATCCCCGTCGAGGTCGGCGGGGAGCGCCGTCGCGCCGGATGAGGGCGCGCGGGCTCCGCGGGTAGCCTGGTCACCGGCCCCTCCCGCAGCTGCGGGGTGGTGCCGGTGATCCGGGAACCGGAGTACGGAGGCGCGTGGCGGTGCAGGTCGAGAACGTGACGGCTGTGGTGAACCAGGTCGTGACGGGCCTGCTCGTCCCGATGCAGGACCGGCCCCCGCCCCCCGGGCAGCTGCCCGAGTTCGGCAACGCGGCTCCCGCCGGGCTGGCGATCGTGCTGCTCCTGCTGCTCGCGACGGTCTTCCTCATCCGCAACATGAGCAAGCGGATCACCCGGCTCCCGGAGTCCTTCGACGGTGAGGACACCGCGGAGGGCGGATCCGACCCGGCCGGCACCGCATCCGGGACCGCGACCGACCGCGGCGAGCCGGGACCGGCCCGCTCCTGAGCCGCCGACCCGCGGACGCAGCGGGTCAGCGCAGCAGCACCAGCCAGATCGCGACGTGGTGGCAGGCCCAGGCCAGCACCGTCGCGGCGTGGAAGAACTCGTGGTAGCCGAACGTCGCGGGCCACGGGTCGGGCCGTCGTAGCGCGTACATGACCGCGCCGACGGTGTAGAGGGCCCCGCCGGCGAGCAGCAGCACGAGCGCGGCCACGCCACCGCCGGCCAGCAGCCCGGGCAGCACGAACACCGCGACCCAGCCGAGCGCGACGTAGATCGGCACCCCGACCCAGGCCGGCGCGGTCGGCCACGCGAGCTTGAGCGCGACCCCGGCGAGCGCCCCGCCCCAGACGACGGCGAGCACCCAGGTGGCGGTCGCCGCGGGGAGCGCCAGCACCGAGACCGGCGTGTAGGTGCCCGCGATGAACAGGAAGATCATCGAGTGGTCGAGGCGCTTCATCAGCCGTCGCCGGGCCGGGTCGACCCAGGTTTGCCGGTGGTACAGCGCACTGATCCCGAACAGGCCGAACGTGGTCAGCGTGTAGACGGCCGTGGCCGCGGCCGCGGAGGCCCCGACGAGCGCCCCCGCGACACTGATGAGCGCGGCGCACGCGAACACGGAACCGACGAGGCTCCACAGGTGCAGCCAGCCCCGCATACGGGGCTTGAGCGGGGCGGACGGGGCGATACTCACGCACCCCGACGTTACGGGTCGCGACGGCGGGGGTCCCGTCCGGCGGACGAACGCCACACCCGGGACTAGGCTCCCTGTACGTGGCCCTCCGAGACCTGCTCTACACGGTGTACGAGCGCAGGATCCTGCGTCAGATCGCGGGGGCCGAGCAGCCCAGGCACGTGGCGCTCATCCTCGACGGCAACCGCCGCTGGGCGCGGGAGGCCGGTCTGGCCGACCCCGCGGAGGGGCACCGTGCCGGCGCGGCGAAGATCGCCGAGATGCTCGGCTGGTGCTCCGAGGCGGGCGTCGAGGTCGTCACGGTGTTCCTGCTGTCCACCGACAACCTGGACACCCGCTCCCCGGAGGAGCTCAAGGACCTCCTGGAGATCATCGCCGGGGTCGTCGACGACCTCTCCGGCCCGGACACCCCGTGGCGGCTGCGGGTGGTCGGCGCGATGGAGCTGCTGCCGAGCAGCCTGGCCGACCGGCTGACCGCGGCGGTCGCCCGTACCAGCGACCGCGGGGGCATCCAGCTGAACGTCGCCGTCGGCTACGGCGGCCGCCAGGAGATCGCCGACGCCGTCCGCAAGATGCTGCTGACCCAGGCGGAGGCGGGACGGACGATCGAGGAGCTCGCGGAGTCGCTCGACGTCGACCACATCGCGGAGCACCTCTACACCTCCGGACAGCCCGACCCGGACCTCGTCATCCGGACCAGCGGCGAGCAACGGCTGTCGGGGTTCCTGCTGTGGCAGTCGGCCCATTCGGAGTTCTGGTTCTGCGAGGCCTACTGGCCCGAGTTCCGCCGCGTCGATTTCCTGCGGGCACTGCGCGACTTCGGCGCACGGCACCGACGTTTCGGCGGATGAATTCAGATCGACCGTAACCTCCGGCCGACTCGCTCGTTATATAAGCCCCGGAAACGGAGATCGCGATCCCCGGAAACGGGAAAGACCCCGGGAGCGGACTCCCGGGGCCTTCCGCGCGTCGGTGACGCGAGGTCTTACTTGCCACCGCCGTGGTGCTTGCCACCGTCGATGTCGACCTTGTCGCCGTTGTCGGCGGCGTTGGTGCAGTCGACGCTGTTGTCCGACTTGACGCCCGACTTGTTGTACGCCTCGCTGAACAGACCGCCCAGGGCACCCTGGACCAGGCTGTTGCCGTTGAGGGCGGTCCCGCAGGCCTGCGGCGAGACGTTGATGTTGTTGTTGGACAGGTTCACCAGGCCGGCGCTGTTCTTCTGCGCGACGCCCTCGGAGTCCTCGACGGTCGAGGCCTTGGCCTTGTTGCCGCTGAAGTAGCTCTCGTGGGACTTGGTGTTACCGCTGTCCTTGATGTAGGTGTCGCCGCCGTGCTCACCCGCGAACGCGAGCGGGCTCAGCGCGACGAGCGACGCGGCGCCGGCCGCGGCAACGATTCCAGCCTTCTTCAGCACAGTCCGTCTCCTGTTAGTCGGAGAGCGCGCCCGACCAAGGTGCGCAACTCTCAGTACCTGTCGACGCTCGAACCGGGGAGCCCGCATCGACTGCGTGTCAATCTAACGGACGCTTTCGCGCTCGACAATCTGACCCTGCGTAATTCTTCGAGGGAGTCGGCGAACCATTCGTGTACCTGGGGATTCGTCACCGCCATCGCAGCGCGGTCGGCGTGGCGTGCGGGCGTGTCGGCACTGCGGCGGTCGGGGCAGCGGGGTGGGAGCCGTTCGGGGGAGGCGTGCGGCCGGTGTCGGCGGTACCGGGATCCGGCTGTGCGGCCCGCCGCGCGGGTGGGCATCGACTTCACGGGTTCGGCGCCGGCCGGGACGGTCGAGCGGGGTGGGCCTCGGAGGTGGGCCTCAGAGGTGGGCCGCGCCGGAGCGGGGCGCAGGTCGGCGGGCGAACCCGAGGTGCCGCAGGTGCCGAACCGGTGTGGGCGACCCGGTTCGGCTCCTGGTCCGGCCGCATGATCACCGGTTGTGGAGTCAGGCGTCCGCGACGCGGACGTTCCGCTCCACAACCGGCGATCATGGGGGCGTCCGACGTCCGGCGTCTCGTACGAGGTCGTGAGCGCCGGAGGTAGCGCGGACGGGCCGGGACGGCAGCGGTCGACGCGGGGGCGGTCGGCCGCGAGGGCCGTCGGGCGGCCGGGGCAGCCGGGGCGCCGGAGGTGGCCGGGCGCGGGGCCGCTGGGACGGCGGGCGACCCGATCTGTCGCGACCGAGGGCCGCTGGGCGGCTGAGCGGCAGTCGCGTGCGGGGGTGCTGGGACGTCGGACGGCCTCACGGCCGCCGGCGTGAAGGAGGTCGGGCGGCAGGAGCGCCGCCGGGCGCGGGTGTCGCCGGGTGGTAGCGCGGCCGGGGGGCGAGGACAGCCGGGCACGAGGGGAGACGGGCTTCGTGCACGGAGCGTGGTCGCGCAGCCGAGGAATCGGAGTAGCGCCCGCAGGTCTCGACACGACGGGGTGAGCACGTCCGCCGGGGGTCGGAAAACGGTGACCCGACGGAATCCCGGCCACCCGGGAGTGGACTCGGGGCGGAACGCGAAAATGCCCCGGAGCAGAAGCTCCGGGGCATTCTCAGATCTGCGAGGAGATCAGCCGATCGAGTCGCCGGCGCCGGCCTCCTGGCCGCAGTTGTCCGACTGGTCGGTCGTCGAGTCGCCCGACTTCGCCTGGGCCTTGCCCAGGATGCCCAGGGCGCCGGTGACGCCGTTGAGGGCGGAGGCGTCCTCGACCGGGACCTGCACGCCCAGCACGTTGACCGGGACGTTGTTGTTGCAGGCCTGGATCGGCACGTTGACGTTGTTGCCGTTCAGGCCGGCGATGAGGCCCTTGGCGTCCTTGTCGATGACGTTCTCGGCACCGTGGTGGTGGCCGCCCTTGTGGCCGTGGTCGCCGTCCTTGTCGCCGGCGAAGGCGAGCGGGGACAGGGCGAGCAGGGACGCGGCGGAGGCCGCAACCACGATTCCAGCCTTCTTCAGCACAGTTTTCTCCTGTTGAGTCTCGAGTCCGCCCGAAGCCGGTCTCACGCGTGCCGGCACGCTGACGAGGGGGAGCCCGTACCGACTGCGAGAAAAGCTACCGCTGTTATTCCTGCGAAACAAATCTCGTGACCCTATCGAGGTACACTTTCACTGACGGTTCCGATACTCCCCAAATAGGTTGTTCCGGTTCCGTGCGACCGAGCTGTCGCCGACACGGATCGTGTACCCTGCGTGGTCGGGTACGTCCGAACGGACGCGTCACCGGCGGCCCTCGCCGTCGTTCCGCTCCGGGCCCGCCTACGCTCCGGGGATGGACCTGCTGCACGCGACGGCGGAGCTCGCGTCGCGGGTGGACCGGCTGCGGCCGGGTGTGCTGGACGGGCCGCCGCCGTACCCGTCGATCGCCCGGCGGGTGGCCGCGGAGCCGGTCCAGGACCCGGCGGCGCTGGTCGTCACGGCCGGGCGGCTGCGTGCGGAGGTCGCGGCGGCGGGGCTCCCGGACGGTCGTCGCCGGTACCTGGACGCGCTCCTGGTCGCGCTGCGGTGCCGGGCCCGGCTGCTCGCCGGCGAGGACGTCGGCTACGTCGAGCAGGTCCGCGACCTGTTCGGGGTGCTCCCGCGCCGCAGCGAGCCGGACGAGCTGCACGAGGCGCACCGCAGGCTGGCGACGGTGCTGCCCGGGCGCGGCCCACTGGCCGCCCGGATGCGGGACCACCGGGCCGCCGACGTCGTCCCGGCGGAACGGCTGGCCGGTGCGGTCACCGCCGTCGTCGCCGAGCTGCGTCGCCGCACCCGCGACACGCTGGGGCTCCCGGACGGCGAGCACGCCGACGTCGACCTCGTCGGCGCCCGCCCCTGGACGGCGTTCACCCGCTACCGCGGGGGCCTGCGCAGCCGGATCTCGGTCGCGACGACGGGCCGGGTGCGGGCCGGGTCGCTGCTGCCGCTGCTCGCCCACGAGGCCTATCCCGGCCACCACCTGCAGTACTGCCGGGCCGAGGTCGCATCGGCGCGGTACCCGGAGCTGGCACTGCGGCTGGTCCACAGCCCGCAGGGGCTGGTCGCGGAGGGAGCGGCGGAGGCCGCCGTCGCCGTGGTGCCCGGCCCCGGCTGGGGCGCGGTCGCCGAACGCGTCCTCGCGGGCGCGGGCGTGCACCTCGACGGCCCGGCGGCCGAGCGGATCGAACTGGAGCTGGACCTGCTCGGCCGGGTCCGGCTCGACGCCGCCCTCATGCGTCACGTCGACGGCGCCGGCCCCGACGCGGTGCTCGCCCACCTCTCACGCTGGCTGCTGGTCGACGACGACCGGGCGCGGCGCATGCTCGACTTCCTCGACCACCCCCAGTGGCGCACCTACCCGGTCACCTACGCCGAGGGCGGCCCGCTCGTGCGCGCCCGGCTCGCCACCGACCCCGAGGGCCCCGCCGCCGCACTGGCGACGCTGCTCGACACCCCGGTCCTGCCGTCGGATCTGGTCACCGACGGTGGCGCCGCGCCCGGTCCGGAACGCGGTGGACCGCCCCCCGCCGCGGTTGGAGTACTCCGTCCGCCGCGCCTCGGCTGAGCCGAACGGCTCGCCACCGAACGAGGCGCTGATACCCGATCCGACGTCGGACGGTACCGATCACACGATGAACGGCACGTTACGACTGTTCCATCAGGGGTCAACGTAGGGATCCGACGCAGAGTTGCTATTGACCGCACGAGGGTGACCACTAGTAGCGTCCATGACGACGGGCTGTACCCGATGCGGCCCGTTCGGGAGGCCCTGGAGTGGTGTCACACGCACCCGAGAGGGCCGGCACCCGGCCCTTGCGGGCGTGCCGGCCGGAGGACCGCCATGGTCCCTCCGCGTCGTCGCGGCCCGCACCGGGGCCGGCCGGCCCGACGCAGAGCAGGCGCGGTGCCGCGCCTGCGAGGGAGCACCCGTGACCGATCGTCGTCCCGCCCTCACCGACCCGACCTCCGCACCCCAGGGGTCCGTCGGGGACGCACCGGCAGGTACCACCCGCTGCTACGTGCTCGACACGTCCGTGCTGCTGTCCGACCCCTGGTCGCTGCAGCGCTTCGACGAGCACCAGGTCGTCCTGCCGCTCGTCGTCATCAGTGAGCTGGAGGCCAAGCGTCACCACCCCGAACTGGGCTGGTTCGCCCGGACCGCGCTGCGCCAGCTCGACGAGCTGCGCGTCAAGCACGGCCGTCTCGACGCACCCGTGCCGATCGGCGAGTCCGGCGGCACGTTGCACGTCGAGCTGAACCACTCCGACCCCACGGTCCTGCCGGCCGGGTTCCGCACCGACTCGAACGACTCGCGGATCCTGGCCTGTGCGCTGAACCTCAAGGCGGACCCGGCCGCACCGGCGGACGTCACGCTGGTCACCAAGGACATGCCGTTGCGGGTCAAGGCCGCCGCGGTCGGTCTGGACGCCGACGAGTACCACGGCCAGGACGTGCTGTTCTCCGGCTGGACCGGGATGACCGACCTGGAGGTGACCCCCGAGGACGTCGACGCGTTGTTCCGCGACGGCGTCATCGACCACGACGAGGCCCGCGACCTGCCCTGCAACACGGGGTTGCGGCTGGTCGGGGCGTCGAACGCGCTCGGGCGGGTCACCGCGGACAAGCGGGTCAAGCTGGTGCGCGGGGACCGGGAGGCGTTCGGGCTGCACGGCCGTTCGGCCGAGCAGCGGATCGCGCTGGACCTCCTGCTGGACAACGAGGTCGGGATCGTCTCCCTCGGCGGCCGCGCCGGGACGGGCAAGTCGGCGCTCGCGCTGTGCGCCGGTCTGGAGGCGGTGCTGGAACGACGCCAGCACCGCAAGATCGTCGTCTTCCGGCCGCTCTACGCCGTCGGCGGGCAGGACCTCGGCTACCTGCCCGGCAGCGAGGTCGAGAAGATGCAGCCCTGGGCGCAGGCCGTCTTCGACACCCTGGGCGCGATGGTCAGCCAGGACGTCATCGACGAGGTCATCGCCCGCGGGCTGCTGGAGGTCCTGCCGCTGACCCACATCCGCGGCCGGTCGTTGCACGACACCTTCGTGATCGTCGACGAGGCGCAGTCGCTGGAGCGCAACGTGCTGCTCACGGTGCTGTCCCGGCTCGGGACGGCGTCGCGCGTCGTGCTCACCCACGACGTCGCGCAGCGCGACAACCTGCGCGTCGGACGGCACGACGGCGTCAACGCCGTCATCGAGAAGCTCAAGGGCCACCCGCTGTTCGCGCACGTCACGCTGACCCGCAGCGAGCGCTCGCCGATCGCCGCGCTGGTCACGGAGATGCTGGAGGGACCCAACTCCTGAGGTGCCGGGCCCGGCCCCCGTCCGCAGCCGCGGACGGGGGCCGTGTGCTCAGTCGAACAGGTCCGGGTCGGTACGGACGACCTCGTCCCACAGCGGCTGGTAGGAGAACCAGCCGGCGTAGGGGGTACCGGTCTGCTCGGCGGTGAACCGCGCGTTGGCGTGGTCGACGAGCGTCGGCGTCCCCGCGGCCTCGGCGAGCAGCTGCGCCTGGCAGTTGCGCTCGGTCGAGATGAACCACCAGGCGGCCTCGGCGACGGTCTCACCGACGGAGAAGATCCCGTGGTTCTGGTGGAACACCATCTTCCGGTCGGTCAGGCCGCGGGCCAGCGCCCGGCCCGCCTCCGGGTCGAGCACGACCGCGCCCGCGCCCTCGTGGACGACGCCGTGGTTCTCGTAGAGGGCGCAGGCGTCCTGGGTGATGGGGTCCAGCGGGCGGCCCAGCGACGACCACGCCTTGCCGTACACCGAGTGGGCGTGGGCGGCCGCGACGACGTGCGGGTGCTCGGCGTGCACGGCCGAGTGGATGACGAACCCGGCCTGGTTCACCGGGCGGTTCCCGTGCCGGACCGTGCCGTGGTGGTCGACCATGATCAGGTCCGAGACCCGGATGTGCCGGAAGCTCATGCCGAACGGGTTGACCCAGAACATCTCCGGGTCCTCCGGGTCGCGCACGGTGATGTGCCCGGCGATGCCCTCGCCGAAGCCGAACCGGCCGAAGATCCGGAACGCGCCGGCGAGCTGCTGCTTGCGGTGCAGCCGCTCCTCGGCGGAGGTGGCGAACGTCGGCGGCGTGGGCAGACCGCCGGTACCACCGCCGCCGAGGGCGGCGGTACCGGAGCTGCTGGTGGTGGTGTCCTGCGTGGGGGCGGCCATGACCCGACCGTGCGCCGGATCACGCCCCGGGTCAAGCGGTGGCTCAGCGGCCGTGCGGGGTGCCCTCGGTGAACCCGGCGGTGGTCTGCACCCCGACGACGGAGCGCTCGTGCAGCTCGTCGACCGAGCGCGCGCCCGCGTAGGTGCACGCGGAGCGGACGCCCGAGCAGATCTCGTCGAGCACGTCCTCCACGCCCGGCCGGTCCGGGTCCAGCCGCTGGCGCGAGGACGAGATGCCCTCCTCGAACAGCGACTTGCGGGCCCGGTCGAACGCGTTGTCCCCGCGGGTGCGGGCGCTGACCGCGCGCTTGGAGGCCATCCCGAACGACTCCTTGTACGCGCGGCCGTGCTCGTCGCGCAGCAGGTCGCCGGGGGACTCGTAGGTGCCCGCCAGCCAGGAGCCGATCATCACCGAGGCCGCGCCCGCGGCGAGGGCGAGTGCGACGTCGCGCGGGTGGCGCACCCCGCCGTCGGCCCAGACGACGGCGCCGCGCTCGCGGGCCGCGGCGGCGCACTCGGCGACCGCGGAGAACTGCGGGCGCCCGACGCCGGTCATCATCCGGGTCGTGCACATGGCGCCGGGGCCGACGCCGACCTTGACGATGTCGGCGCCCGCGTCGACCAGATCGGCGACGCCCTCGGCGGTGACCACGTTGCCGGCGGCGACCGGGACCGCGGCCCCGGCCTGGTCGACCACACGGCGGACCGCGCCGAGCGCCTCGAACATCTTCTCCTGGTGGCCGTGCGCGGTGTCGACGACGAGCACGTCCACACCGGCGTCGAGCAGGGCCTTCGCCTTCACCGCGACGTCGCCGTTGATGCCGATCGCGGCCGCGGTGCGCAGCCGGCCCGCGCCGTCGAGGGCGGGGGAGTAGATCCCGGCCCGGATCGCGCCGAGCGGGGTGAGCAGGCCCGCGAGACGGCCGTCGCCGTCGAGGCCGAGCGCCACCGCCTTCCGACCGGCGTCGAGCTGCTCGAACACCTCCCGCGGCTCGGTGCCCAGCGGCAGCGCCAGCGGGTCGGGGTCGAGGACGTCGGCGAGCCGGGTGAAGCGGTCCACCCCCGCGCAGTGCGCCTCGGACACGGTCCCGACCGGGCGGCCGCCGTCGTCGACGACCACGACGGCGTCGTGGGCCCGCTTGGGCAGCAGGTTCAGCGCGTCGGCCACCGCGTCGGAGGTGCGCAGCACCAGCGGGGTGTCCCACACCGGGTGCCGGGACTTGATCCAGGTCACGATCTCCGCGACGGCGTCGGTCGCCACGTCCTGCGGCAGCACCGTCAGGGCGCCGCGGCGGGCGAGGGTCTCGGCCATCCGGCGGCCGGCGACGGCGGTCATGTTCGCCGCGACGACCGGCACCGTGGCCCCGGAGCGGTCCGGGGCGGTGAGGTCCACGTCGAACCGGGACGTCACCGTGGAACGGCGCGGGACGAGGAAGACGTCGTCGTAGGTCAGGTCGTGCTCGGGCCGGCGGTCGTCGAGGAAGCGCACGATGTCGGGATGCTACGCCCCGGGGCGTTGTCACGCGTCCGTCATGTGAGGGGAACCGCCGGGCAACCCCGTGTGCCTACCGTCGGGTACATGCCGGTGCCGTCGCCGTCCCACCACGTGCGGGCGTCCGACGCGCGCCGGCTCCGGGACCTGCTGCGCATCGCCGTCGCCGGGCGCGGGCGCCCCGGGGACCTACTGCCCGGTGAGGACGAGCTGATGGTGCGCCACGGTGTGCCGCGCAGCGCCGTCCGCGCCGCGCTGGGGCTGCTCCGCGAGGAGGGGCTGCTGCGGCCCGGGCCGACCGCGCACCGGATCGTCGCCCGCCCGCACTACCCCGGCCGGACCGCCGTCACGGGCACGGGCACCCGGGTCCCGCGCTGGCTCGAACGCACCGGGATCGCCGCGCCCGACGTGCTCGCCGACTGGCTCGGTGTCCCCGTCGGCACGCCGTGCCTGCGCACCGAGTGCGTCTCGGCGACGGCCGGTGGCGGCGCGGTGCTGGAGACCCACTACTTGGCCACCGAGGCCGCGGCGCTGCTGCTCGCGGTGCCCGGGACCGGCCCGTTCGACCGGCAGCTCGCCGACGCCGGGCTGCGTCCCGCGCGGGCGGGAACCCGGTCCGGCCCGGTGCCCGCCGACCCCGACTCGGCGGCGCTGCTCGGCGTCGCCGCCGGTGCCCCGCTGCTGGGGGCCGAACGCACCCTGACCGGCGACGACGGCCGGGTCCTCGCCGTCAGCGTGCTGCGCGCCGACCCGTCAGGCACGGTCCCGGTGGCCCGCGACGGCGCCGCGGCCGCTCAGCCCGACAGCAGCGCCCGCACCGCCTCCAGCGAGTCGGCCTCGGCCGGGGTCTTGTCCGGGCGGTAGCGCAGCACCCGGGCGAAGCGCAGCGCGACCCCGCCCGGGTAGCGGGTGCTGCGTTGCGCGCCGTCGAGTGCGATCTCGACGACGAGCTCGGGCCGCAGGTGCACCACGCCGGGCTCGCGCGCCGTCTCGTACTCCGGGAAGGTCGCGGTCTGCCAGGCCAGCAGCTCGTCGGTCATCCCCTTGAACGTCTTGCCGACCATCACCGGCTCCCCGCCGTCCGGGTCGCGGGCGCCGAGGTGGATGTTCGACAGCGACCCGGTCCGCCGCCCGTAGCCCCACTCGGCGCCCAGCACCACCAGGTCCAGGGTGTGCACCGGCTTCACCTTCTGCCAGGCCTTGCCGCGCCGCCCGGCCGCGTACGGCGCGGCCAGGTCCTTCACGACGACGCCCTCGTGCCCCGCCGACAGCGCCTCGGAGAGGACCGCGGCCGCCTGTTCCGGCGACGGCCGCCGCACCCCCGGCATCCGCAGCGCGGCGTGGGTGTCCGCGGCGAGCAGCCCGGCGAGCGCGTCGAGCCGGACCTCGGCGGGCTCGTCGACCAGGTCGCGGCCGTCGAGGTGGAGCAGGTCGAAGAAGAACGGCGACAGCAGGACGTCCGGTACCCGCTCCTCGGTGCCGAACCGGCTCATCGTGTCCTGGAACGGGCGGGGGCGGCCGTCGTCGTCGAGGGCGAGGGTCTCGCCGTCGAGCACCGCGGTGTCGCACGGCAGCCCGCGCACCAGCTCCACCAGCTCGGGCACCCCGTCGGTGATCTCGCGCAGCGTGCGCGTCCACACCCGCACCTCGTCGCCGCGGCGGTGCACCTGGATGCGGGCGCCGTCGAGCTTGTGCTCGACGGTGACGTCGGTGCCGAGCCCGGCCAGCGCGGCGTCGAGCGAGTCGCCGGGGGAGGCGAGCATCGGCCGGATCGGCCTGCCCACCTCCAGCCCGATCGCGGCGAGCGCGTCCTGTCCGCCGGTCAGCGCGGTGGCCGCGGTCTCCGGCAGCCGGCCGGACAGCATGAACGCGCGGCGCACCGCGGGCGCGGGTGCCTCGGAGGCGGCGGCGACGGCGTCCACCATCAGCCCCTCGAGGGCGCCCTGGCGCAGCTCGCCGGTGAGCAGGCGGTGCAGTAAGCGCTGCTCCTCGGTGGTCGCGGCGCCGTACAGCTCGGTGAGCAGCTCGCGGCGCCGGGCCGCCGAGCCGGTCCCCGCGGTGCCGGCCAGCTCGTCGAGCAGTGCGTCGACCCGCTCCACCGTCAGCGACGGCTCCGCCGCGGCCGGCACGTCGACGCCCGACAGGGTCCGCCAGCCGGTCCCGATCCGGCCCTGCCGGGGGACCCCGGACAGCCAGGCGACGACCGGCACGACCTCGGCCGGCGCGGCGGTGCGCAGCAGCCCGGCGAGCGCGGCGGTCTTCTCCTTGCGCGCGCGGGTCGCCCCGACCGCGGCCGAGGTGGTGACGACGTCGGTGAACAGCACGGGGTCAGTGAAGCAGCGACCCCCGACAGTTCGCGCGTCGTCGGATCAGGCGGTGCGCGCGGCCTGCGGTACCGGGACGGGGCCTGGGCCGGACGCGGCGGGCGGCAGGATGGCGCGGCGCCACAGCTCGGCGACCGGGACGACCCCGCGGCAGGTGCCGTCCGGTGCGACGACGACCAGGTCGTCGTAGCCGCGGGCCGGGTCGCCGGACAGACCGATCTCCATCGCGCGGTGCAGCGGGGTCCGCTCGTCGACGGTGCGTGGCGGGTCCGCCAGCTCGGCCGCCGGCTTCTCGGCCCACAGCGCGTGCCCGAACCGGCCGGCCAGCTGGAGCAGGACGCGGCTGCGGTCGAGGTAGCCGACCGGCCGGTGCGCCCGGTCGACCAGGACGATCCCGGCCGAGTCGGGGCGGGCGCGCAGCGCCTCGCGGGCGGTGTCGCCGACGGCGTCGGCGGGCAGAGTCACGGCCGGCACCGCGAGCCCGCGCACCGGCGGACCGGCCGGGACGGGTACCGGGGTGGCGGCGGGCTCCGGCGTTTCGCCGCGCTCCGGCGCCGGGTGGCCGGGCCCGGGCCGCCCCGGGACGGGACGGACGGCGGCGGTCCGGCCGGCGGCGGGCTGTGGCATCGCGCTCAGCAGGCCGAGCAGCTCCGCGCGGGTCGCCGGGTCGGCCTCGGGCGCGGCGCGCGTCCCACCCAGCAACGGGCCCTGGGCGAACGCGATCCCGATCGCGAACAGCCCCGTCAGCCGGGCCGCGTCGCGGACCCCGGTCGCGGCGACCGGCGCCCCGACCGCGCGGGACACCTCGACCACGGCACGGACGGCGGCGCCGGCCCCCGTGTCGAGCACCCCGTCGCAGAGGTCCGGCTCGAGCTTCACCACGTCCGGCCGGACGGCGGCTACGAGCTCCGGACCGAACGCGCGCCCGGCCCCGTCGAGACCGATCCGGAACCCCCAGCGCCGCAGCTCGGCCAGTGCCGGGACGAGGTGCTCCGCCGGGGCGGCCGCGGCGATCGGCGGGCCGACCTCCAGCAGGGGAGCGACCGGGTCGGACGTGCCGCCGAGCATGGCGCGCAGCCGTCCGCGGGCGTGCAGGACGGTGTCCGCGGCGACGTCGACCTGCACCGGGACGGCGGCAGCCCAGGACCGGGCGGACGCGACCGCGGAGACCGCGGTGCCCGCGTTGAGCTCGGCGATCCGGCGGGCGTCCCAGCCGCGGTCGCGGGCCGCGACGGCCACCGCGTCGTGGTGCAGGCGCGGCACGACCTCGACCCCGGTGCAGCGACCGGAGCGCAGATCGTGCACGGGGACGTACGCGAAGCGCTGGTCGGGCATGGGAGAGGTCCGTTCGAGTGACAGTGATCGACTGACGCACACACGGTGTCACGTCGATGTGGACCGAACGGGGACGCGGAGGTGAACAGCGGATGGACTGACCCGGTGCGCCCGGCCGGTGACCGGGCGCAGCCGGGGGTCAGGAGCGCTTCTCGCCGCGGGTCATCGCCAGCACGTCCAGGGCGCGGTCCAGCTCGGCCTCGGTGAGCGTCCCGTTCGCCACGTGCCCGCGCTCGATCACGACCTCGCGGATCGTCCGGCGCTCCTTCAGCGCCTGCTTCGCGATGGCCGCCGCCTCCTCGTAGCCGATCCTGGAGTTGAGCGGGGTGACGATCGACGGCGAGGACTCGGCGTACTCGCGGGTGCGCTCGAGGTCGGCCTCCATCCCGTCGACGACCTTGTCGGCGAGCAGCCGCGCCGCGTTCGCGATCAGCCGGGCGGACTCCAGCACGTTGCGCGCCATCACCGGCATCATCACGTTCAGCTCCAGGTTGCCCTGGCTGCCGGAGAAGCCGACCGTCGCGTCGTTGCCCATGACCTGCGCGCAGACCATCATCGTGGCCTCGCAGATCACCGGGTTGACCTTGCCCGGCATGATCGAGCTGCCCGGCTGCAGGTCCGGCAGGTGGATCTCGGCCAGCCCGGTGCGCGGACCGGACGACAGCCAGCGCAGGTCGTTGGCGATCTTGTAGAGCGACACGGCGACGGTGCGCAGCGCGCCGGAGGCCTCGACCAGGCCGTCGCGGGAGCCCTGGGCCTCGATGTGGTCGGTGGCCTCGGCGAGCTGCTCCAGACCGGTCGCCTCGCGCAGCTTCGTGACCACCGCGGCGCCGAACCCGTCCGGAGCGTTGAGCCCGGTGCCGACCGCGGTCCCGCCGATCGGCAGGACGGCGAGGCGGGGGAGCGCGTCGCGGACGCGGTCGGCGCCGTAGCCGGCCTGGCTGGCCCAGCCGCCGGCCTCCTGGCCGAGGGTGATCGGGACGGCGTCCATGAGGTGGGTGCGGCCGGCCTTCACGACCTCCGACCAGTCCGCCGCGCGGCGGCGCAGCGCGGCCTCGAGGTGCTGCAGCGCCGGGACGACCTCGGTCGCCAGCGCCTCGGTGGCGGCGAGGTGGATGGTCGTCGGGAAGACGTCGTTCGACGACTGCGAGGCGTTGACGTGGTCGTTCGGGTGCACGTCGGTGCCGGCGCGGGCGGCCAGCGAGGCGATCACCTCGTTGGCGTTCATGTTCGACGACGTGCCCGAGCCCGTCTGGAAGACGTCGACCGGGAAGTGGTCGTCGTGCCCGCCCGCGGCCACCTCGTCGGCGGCCGCGGCGATCGCGCGGGCCCGGTCGTCGTCCAGTACGCCCAGCTCGCCGTTCACCCGGGCCGCGGCCGCCTTGACCAGGCCGAGTGCGCGGATCTGGGCGCGCTCCAGGCCGCGGCCCGAGATCGGGAAGTTCTCCACCGCGCGCTGGGTCTGGGCCCGCCACAACGCGTCGGCGGGGACCCGGACCTCGCCCATGGTGTCGTGCTCGATGCGGAAGTCCTCGCTCATGGGCGAAGGTCTACTCCTCCACGACCCGTCCCGCAGTGTTAAGTGAGCCTAACCTCATGGCAGCGGCGGGGCCTCGCCCTCGACGCCGTCGAAGTCGACGGAGGAGAACTCGCGCAGCTTGGTGAGACGGTGGTAGCCGTCGATCAGCCGGACGGTGCCGGACTTCGACCGCATCACGATCGACTGGGTGGTCGCGCCGCCACCCCGGTAGTGGACGCCGCGCAGCAGCGGGCCGTCGGTGATGCCGGTGGCGCAGAAGAAGACGTTCTCGCCGCGCACGAGCTCGGCGGTGGTCAGGACCTTGTCGAGGTCGTGGCCCGCGGCGAGGGCCTTCTCGCGCTCGGCGTCGTCCTTGGGCCACAGCCGGCCCTGGATCTCGCCGCCCATGCACTTCAGCGCGGCCGCGGTGATGATCCCCTCCGGGGTGCCGCCGACGCCGTAGAGCATGTCCACGCCCGAGGTGGGACGCGCGGCGGCGATGGCACCGGCGACGTCGCCGTCGGAGATGAAGGCGATGCGGGCTCCGGCCTCGCGGATCTCGGTGACGATCTGCTCGTGGCGGGGGCGGTCGAGCACGCAGACGGTGACGTCGGCGACGTCGATCTCCTTGGCCCGCGCGACCCGGCGGATGTTCTCCGCGACCGGTGCGGTGATGTCGATGACGTCCGCGGCCTCCGGCCCGACCGCGATCTTCTCCATGTAGAAGACGGCGGACGGGTCGAACATGGCGTCCCGCTCGGCGACGGCGAGCACGGCCAGCGCGTTGGGCATGCCCTTGGCCATCAGCGTGGTGCCGTCGATGGGGTCGACGGCGACGTCGCAGAACGGGCCCTCGCCGTTCCCGACCTCCTCGCCGTTGAACAGCATCGGGGCCTCGTCCTTCTCGCCCTCGCCGATGACGACGACGCCGCGCATCGACACCGAGGAGATGAGCTGGCGCATGGCGTCGACGGCGGCACCGTCACCGCCGTTCTTGTCGCCCTTGCCGACCCAGCGGCCCGCGGCCATCGCGGCGGCCTCGGTGACCCGGACCAGCTCCATCGCCAGGTTGCGGTCGGGCGCCTCACGACGGCGGGGGGTGGCGGGGCTGGCGGGCTGGCTCACGGATACGTCTCCATTCACGGGCGGCGTGCTCGTCGGCGACGTCCCCTCGTCCGGGTTCCCACGGGCGTACGGGGAGGCGCCCGGCGATCCTCGCACGTGGGACGCCGGGGGAGCAGTGATGAGCGACCGACGCCATGCCTGGGACGATGGACACGTGAGCGCACGACCTGACCCGGGAACGCCGTCGCCGGACTCCTCGGAGCCCGCCGGGCCCCCGGCTGTCCCGGACCCGGCCGCGACCTCCGGTACCGCCGGGGCCGCCGACCGGGACGCGTCCCCCGGTGGGGCGGCCTCCGCCGGTCGGGCTGCGGCCGACGACCCGGTCCCGGGCACGGTTCCGGCGTCGGACCCGGCGTCGGCCCCGGCTCCGGGCGCTCGCCCCGATGCGGGTCCGGCCCCGGCCGAGACCCCGGCCGTCGCCGCGGCTCCCGCGGGTGCGGCCCGGTCCGGGAGGCCGCAGCCGCCTCCGGTGACCCGCCGGATCCCCGAGGCCGGTCCGCAGGCGATGCACAAGCCCGGGCGCGGCGACACGTCGGTGCGCGACCTGATCTGGGCCTGCCTGATCCTCGTCCCGGTCGCCCTGCTGATCTTCTCGGTCGGCGGGTCCTGCTCGTTCTCGCCCGGCACCCCGGCCGAGGACGCCGCGTCGGCCCCCACCGTCGACGCCCCGGCCCGGCTCGCCGAGTACGCCCGCGGCTCGACCTTCCCGCTGCGGCTGCCGGACGTCCCGTTCCGGGTCAACTCGACCGACCGCGGCCCGGTGGAGGGCGGCGGCACCGCCGTGCGCATCGGCTTCGTCACCCCCGACGCGGACTTCCTGAGCCTGGTCCAGACCGACGGCACGGTCGAGGGGGTCCTCGCCACCGAGTCCGGTTCCGCGGGCCGCGGCGACGGCCCGCCGACGATGCGCGGCACCGTGCAGGCGGGCGGCCTGACCTGGGAGGTCTACGGCGCCGAGGGCGGCGAGCCCTTCCGGATCGCGACGTTGCCCGGCCGGCCGGAGGTCCGCGTCCTGGTGACGGGGTCCGCGTCGGACGAGCAGTTCACCACCCTGGCCACCGCCCTGACGACCGCCCGCGTCTTCCCGCCCGGGTCCTGAGGACCGGTCCCACACGGGTTCCGGCGTCCCACACGGGCTCCGATCCCGTGTGCGACGCCGGATCCCGTGCGGGACGTGGTTGTCCACATCGCGGGGAGTTGTCCACAGGGGCCCGGGTGGGGCCGGCGGACGGGGTGTGGCGGGGCAGGGTCGGGGCATGGACCTCCTGCCCGGTACGACGCCCGTGCGGCGCTCGGAGCTGATCGCCGCGGGGATGAGCGAGGCCGAGATCCGGCAGGCCCTGGGCGCGGGGGCGATCGTGCGGGTCTGCCGCGGGATGTACCGCGGTGCCGTACTGCCCGGGGCGGTGACGGGACCCGGCGGGCGCGGGGAGGAGCTCGTCACCGCGCACGAGCGCGCCGTGCGCGGTGTGCTGCGTCGGCTCGACTCGCCCGCCGTCGTCAGCCACGTCTCCGCCGCGGTCGTGCACGGCGCCGAGACCTGGGACGTGCCGCTGGACCGCGTGCACGTCACGCGGTCGGTGCCGACCGGCGCCCGCAGGGGGCACGACCTCGTCCTCCACGCGCTGCCCCTCGACCCCGCGGAGACGGTCCGGGTGCGCGGGCTCCCGGTCACCAGCCCCGCCCGCACCGTCGTCGACGTCGCCAGGACGGTGCCGTTCGGGCAGGCGGTCGTCGTCGCGGACGCTCTCGCCCGGCGACACGGGCTCGGGACCGCGGAGCTCCTGACCGCGGCCCGCCCGGACCGCCGTCGCCGGGGGACGGCGGCCGCGGTGCGCGTCGCCCGGTTCGCCGACGGGCGCGCCGCGGGCCCCGGCGAGTCGCGCAGCCGGGTCCTGTTCCACACCGCCGGACTCCCCGCACCCGACCTGCAGCGCGAGGTGCGTGACCCCGCCGGCCGGTGGCTCGCGACGGTCGACTTCTGGTGGGACGGCTGTCCACCCGTCGTCGGGGAGTTCGACGGCGAGATCAAGTACGGGCGTCTGCTCCCACCGGGGAGGACGGCGGGCCAGGTGATCACCGAGGAGAAGATCCGCGAGGACCGGCTCCGCGACCTGGGACTGCACGTCGTCCGGTGGACCTGGCGTGACCTGGACGACCCCGCCGCCCTCCTGACCCGCCTCCGGACCAGGCTGCCGACCCGATGACCTCCCACACCGGATCCGGCGTCCCACACCGGATCGGGACCCGTGTGGGACGCCGGATCCCGTGCGGGAGGCTCAGGCCTCGTCGTCGGACTCGGCGTCGGCCAGCTTCTCCTCGATGCGGGTGCGGGCGCCGGCGAGCTGGGCGTCGCAGCGCTTGGCCAGGGCCTCGCCGCGCTCCCACAGCGCAACGGACTCGTCCAGGCCGAGGCCGCCGACCTCCAGCGCGCGCACGACCTCCACGAGCTCGTCGCGGGCCTTCTCGTAGCCCAGGGTCTCCACTGCCGGTCGGTCGCTCATCAGGTCTCCGGGTCGGGGGTGGTGGTCACGGTGGCGGCGACGGCGCCGTCGGCGACCCGGATCCGCAGGCCGGTGCCGGCGGGCGCGTCGGCGACCGACCGCAGCAGCGGGGGCACGTCGTCGTCGGTGCGGTCGGCGAGCTGCACGATCGCGTAGCCGCGGGCCAGGGTCGCGGTCGGGCCGAGCGCGGCGAGCCGGGCACCCAGGTGCTCCAGCTCCGACGACGACCGGTCCAGCCGGCGCAGCACCGCGCGGTGAGCGGCGGCGCGGGCGTCGGCGATCTCGCCCTCCCGGGAGGTGACCATGCGCAGCGGGTCGGCCAGCACCGGCCGTCGTCGCAGGTCGTCGAGGCGGTGCTGCTCGCGGTCGACCCAGCCGTGCAGCGCGCGGCGGGCCCGGTCGCGCAGCCCGGAGATCCGCGCGGTCTCCTCGGCGAGGTCGGGCACCAGGCTGCGTCCGGCCTCGGTGGGGGTGGAACAGCGCACGTCGGCGACGTGGTCGACCAGCGGGGTGTCCGGCTCGTGCCCGATGGCCGACACGACCGGGGTCCGGCAGGCGGCGACGGCGCGGCACAGCGTCTCGTCGGAGAAGGGCAGCAGGTCCTCGACGCTGCCGCCGCCGCGGGCGAGCACGATGACCTCGACGTCCGGGTCACGGTCGAGGGCCCGCAGCGCGCCGACGACCTGCTCGACGGCGAGCCCGCCCTGCACCGCGACGTTCTCGATCCGGAACCGCACCGCGGGCCAGCGCGAGGTCGCGTTGCGGACGACGTCGTGCTCGGCGGCCGAGTCGCGCCCGGTGACCAGGCCGATGGTGTGCGGGAGCAGCGGCGGGCGCCGCTTGAGGGCCGGGTCGAACAGCCCCTCGGCGGCGAGCAGCCTGCGCAGCCGCTCGATGCGGGCCAGCAGCTCGCCGAGCCCGACCGCGCGGATCCGGTCGACGCGCAGCGACAGCGTGCCGCGCCCCAGGTAGAACGACGGCTTGCCGTGCACGATCACCCGGCTGCCCTCGGTCACGGCGCCGCCGGCGTCGCGCACCAGCGACGACGGCGCCGTCAGCTGCAGGGAGATGTCGGCGGCCGGGTCACGCAGGGTCAGGAACGCGGTCCCGGAGCGGGCGTTGACCTGGGCGAGCTGGCCCTCGACCCACACCGCGCCGAGCCGGTCGACCCACTCGGCGATCTTGCGGGCGACCGTGCGGACCGGCCACGGGTCCTCCTCGGAGGTCGTGGCGCTCAACGGTTCTCGGACACCGTCGCGATCCGGTTCGTCAGCATCGTGACGTACGGCGGCCGGTTCTCGTGCGCGGTCTCCCAGGCGAGGAGGTCCGCGAGGTCGTCGAGGCTCAGCGTGCGGAGCTTGCCGCGCAGCTGGGGCACGGTCATCGTCGGGTACTCGGGTAGCACGGCGGGCGCGGTCGCACTCGCCTCGGCCCGGTTCGACGCCGACGCCGGACGCGGCGACGCGGGCGACCGGTCGATCGGGATGCCGGTGCGGGCGGGCCGCAGCGACGACACGGTGCCGTTGCGCCCGGCCGGGGGAGCGGCGGGCGGCAGCGGCGGGGCGATCGGCTCCGGGTCGGGCAGCGAGAGGTCGGCGCCGTCGGCCAGGTCGTCGTCGAAGGTCGCCCAGCTGGGAATGTCGTCGGCGGGGCGCAGGGTGCCCAGCGCGCGGTCGCCCTTGATCGCCAGCTCGGTGATCCGCTGCTGGAGCCGCATGGACACCTGCAGCGCCTGGCTGACCGCGGTCACCGGCAGCTCGACGGCGTGCCGCGGCAGTTCTCGGGCCTGCTCGACGGCGGTCACGACGAGGCCGGCGGCGATCCGCACGGGGAACGGCAGCGGAGACATGCACGCCATTGTCCCCTGATCCGCGGCCGCCTGTCGCGCCGGGCGCGCCGGGACCCGGTCGGGCCGGTCACGTACGGCTGCCCGCTCCCGGACCGGTCCGTACCCTGGGGGCCATGTCCGGTTCTGCCAAGCAGGTCCTGCTCGCCAAGCCCCGCGGCTACTGCGCGGGCGTCGACCGTGCCGTCGAGGCGGTGGAGCAGGCGCTCGACCAGTACGGCGCCCCCGTGTACGTCCGCAAGGAGATCGTGCACAACAAGCACGTGGTGGAGACGCTGCGCGAGCGCGGCGCGATCTTCGTCGACGAGGCGTCGGAGGTCCCGGAGGGCGCGCACGTCGTGTTCTCCGCGCACGGCGTCTCGCCCGCGGTCCGCGACGAGGCCAAGGGCCGGAACCTGCAGACCATCGACGCGACCTGCCCGCTGGTGACCAAGGTCCACCAGGAGGCGAAGCGGTTCGCCCGCGAGGACTACGACATCCTGCTCGTCGGGCACGCCGGGCACGAGGAGGTCGAGGGGACCTCCGGTGAGGCGCCCGAGCACATCCAGCTCGTCGAGTCCGCCGCCGACGTCGACTCCGTGACCGTCCGCGACCCCGAGCGGGTCGTGTGGCTGTCGCAGACCACGCTGAGCGTCGACGAGACGATGGACACCGTCCGTGCGCTGCGCGAGCGGTTCCCGAAGCTGCAGAACCCGCCGTCGGACGACATCTGCTACGCCACGCAGAACCGCCAGGTCGCGGTGAAGACGATGGCGCCGCGCTGCGACCTCGTGCTGGTCGTCGGGTCGCGGAACTCGTCGAACTCGGTGCGCCTGGTCGAGGTCGCGTTGGGCGCCGGGGCCGGTGCCTCGTACCTGATCGACTACGCCCGCGAGATCGACGAGTCCTGGCTCGACGGCGTCACGACGGTCGGGATCACCAGCGGCGCGTCGGTCCCGGAGATCCTGGTGCAGGGTGTCGTGGAGTACCTCGCCGAGCGTGGCTTCGGCTCGGTCGAGGAGGTCGACACCGCCGAGGAGACGCTGACCTTCTCGCTGCCCCGCGAGCTGCGCCCGCCGCGCGGCCGGTCGCTGGGCCTGACCCCGGTGAACTGACCCGCGGCACACACGACGGAGGCCCCGGACCGACTCGGTCCGGGGCCTCACGTGTGTACGGGGGCGGTCAGCCCGCGGCGCGGTCCGCCTGGACCTGCTTCGCCGACACGACCTGCACCTGGTCGCCGATCTGCAGGGTGTCGAACCAGAGCTTCGCGTTCTCCGGGGTGAGCCGGACGCAGCCCGCCGACGGGGTGTCGGTACGGCCCTCGTGGAAGGCGATGCCGCCGTCCTGGAAGAACACCGCCCACGGCATCGGGGCGGGCTCGCCGTTGGTCATCGTGTACTCGCCGCTCTTGTGCAGCTGCTCCTTGCGGTAGACCCGCAGGGAGTGGCCGACCGGGGTCTCCTTGCCCGGGCCGCCGATGGCGACCGGGACGGGCCCGTGGGTGACCTTCCCGTCGGTGAGCAGCCAGGAGCGCTGGGTGTCGAGGTCGACGCAGGCGCGGGCCGTGACGGTGCACGGGGTGCCCTCGACGAGCGGCTGGTCCCGGAAGGCCTGCGCGGCCGGGGTCCCGGCGATCGCGGTGCCGACGCCGATCAGCGCGACGGCCGCGGTGACCAGCGCGACGACGATCGCGGGTCGCGTCCTGCGGGGGCTGCGGGTGGTCGACATGGCTCTCCAGTGGTTCCGGCGTGCGTCGGGGAGCGGCGGGGTCACGCCGTGCCCCCGATGGGAAGACGCTCGGGAGGGCAGTGGGTTGCTCCCATTGTCCGATCCGTCGTCACCCGGGCGGTCTGCGGGGTACGTTCCGGCCGTCCACCTGGGCGGATGCGTCCGGACGGCCGTGGCTGCGCCGGACGGCCGTCAGCGGGTGTCGCGGCGTGTCCGGCCGGTCGCGCCGCGTGTCGACCCGCGGTCGGGCTCGGAGCGGGAGGAGCCGGCGCGCGAGGAGCCGGAGCGCGCGGTCCCGGTGGAGCGTGCCGCCGAGCCGGTGCGGGAGACCCCGGTGCCGGTGGACCCGGTACGCCCGGTGGACCCGGTGCGGGCCGTGTCGCGGCGGGCGGAACCGGTCGGGGCCGAGCCGGTGCGGGCGGTACCGGTCGTCGAGCCGGTGCGGGCGGTGCCGGTCGTGCGGGACCGGGCCGCGGTCGTCGTCGAGGTGCCCGCTCCGCGCGGTGCCCGGGTCCGTCCGCCGGGGCCGTCGGGGTCGTACCCGCCCGGGTCGCGGCCCAGGCGCTGCCGCAGCCGGCCGACGGCGTCGTCCGGGCCGAGCCGCTGACGCAGAACGCGCAGACCGGCGACGAGCAGCACGACCAGCGTGGTCACCGCCATCGCCGGGAACGCGTTGATCAGCGGGGCCCCCGCCATGAGCAGGCTCTGCGCCGTGCCACCGCCGGACGGGGCGCCGATCAGCACCGCGACCAGCGGCACGACGACGGCGAGCAGCAGCGGCGGCTGCACGGCCGGCAGGAACAGGCTGCGCCGGCGGACCCAGGACACCGCGAGCACGCAGCCGAGCAGGTAGCAGACCTCGAACACCCGGCCGACGGTGCCGATCCGCAGCAGGTCCACCAGGACCCCGAGGGCGGTGGTGCCGACGGCCAGACCGGTGGCCGCGAGCGGCGGGACACCGAGGACCGGGGGGAGCAGGGACCGCTCACGCACCGGCCAGCCACCGCGCGCAGGGGCGGGCCCCCGGCCGGGCCGGCGGGCCGAGCTCGATCGGGCCGTGGTCACCCGGTCAGCCTAACCCCTCCCGCCACGGTGTCCCGGCCGCCTCGTCGCGTGCCGTGTCGCCGTCGCCGAACGTGCCCGGATGTGCGCCGTCGGGTCGGCCACCGCCGGATCGGGTGCCGTCCGACCGGTTGTGGTCGGGCCGCCCGAGGTCCTCCAGGGACACCAGCGAGTCCCCGGCGGAGGCGACCAGCTCGGGCGCGGAGACGCCGCGCGGGGTCCGGTCGACCGTCGCGGGCGTCCCCAGCTCGGTGTCGGACACCTGCAGCTCGGTGAACTTCCGGGCGCTCACCAGGACCCGCGCCTCCAGCGAGGAGACGGTCCGGTTGTAGCTGTCCACCACCGCGTCCAGGCTGCGGCCGAGTTTCGCGACGTGCGTGCCCATCGTCGCGAGGCGCCCGTGCAGCTCGCGCCCGAGCCGGTGCACCTGGGCGGCGTTGCGGGCCAGGGCCTCCTGCTTCCAGCCGTAGGCGACGGTGCGCAGCAGCGCGACGAGGGTGGTCGGCGTCGAGAGCACGACGTTGCGGCCGAAGGCGTACTCCAGCAGCCCCGGGTCCGAGCGCAACGCCGCCTCCAGGAACGGGTCGCCCGGCACGAACAGCACCACGAACTCCGGTGTCGGCTCGAACGACTCCCAGTAGGCCTTGGCCGAGAGCTGGTCCACGTGCGTGCGCAGCTGCCGGGCGTGCGCCGCGAGCCGCTCGGTGTGCACGTCCGGGTCCGAGGCCTCGACCGCCTGCAGGTAGGCCGCGAACGGCACCTTCGCGTCGACGACGACCTGCTTGCCGCCCGCGAGCCGGACCAGCATGTCCGGGCGGACCCCGCCGTCCTCCCCGGCGGCGGACACCTGGGTGGAGAAGTCGCAGTGCTCGAGCATCCCGGCCATCTCCGCGACCCGCTGCAGCTGCATCTCGCCCCACCGGCCCCGCACCTGCGGCGCCCGCAGCGCGTTGACCAGCGCCTTCGTCTCGGTGCCGAGCTTGTCCGAGCTCGCCGCCATCGCCCTGACCTGCTCGCGGAGCCCGGCGTAGGCGGACTCGCGCTCCTTCTCCACCGTCCGCAGCTGTCCCTCGACCCGGCCCAGCGCCGCCGAGACCGGGTCGAGCAGCTGCTCGACGGCCTTCGCGCGGGCGGCCTGGTCGCCGTCGGCCTTCGCCGCGAGCGCGGCGGTCGCCTCCTTGAGCCTGCTCTCCGCCAGCGCCACGAACGCCTCGTTGTTGCGGGCCAGCGCGTCCTGCGACAGCGCGGCGAAGGAGTCCTTCAGCTCGGCCTCGCGGCGCACCGTCGCGGCCTCGGCCCCGGCCCGGGCCTCCCGCTCGGCGCGCAGCGCTGCGGTGGCTCCTGCGGCGTCGGACTCGGCCCGCCGGGCGCGGATCGTCGCGTCGTCGAGGGACTCGTGCAGCTCCTCGACCCGTTCGAGCAGCGCGGCGCGCTCGGCGCGCAGGCCCGCCGCGTCGGCCCGGGTGGTGGCGGCGGTGTTCGCGGCGGCCCGGGCCGCCTCGGCCGCCTCGGCCCGGAACCGGGCGGCGGCCACCGACCAGACCACGGCGGCGGCGACCGCCGCACCGAGCAGCGATCCGAGGAGCAGGCTGAGGACGTCCACCCCCGTAGCGTGCACCGCACCCCTGACAGTTCCGCGTCGCCGCAGCTCAGCGGCGTGTCCGGAGCCGGGTGTTTCGCACGGGCACGCACGGGGGACGGCCGTCGGCCGGCCGGGTTGCCCCGGCGAGGCGGATGCCACGCCGGGCGAACCGGTTCGCGATGCACACGTCTTTCCCGGTGTCGGACCTTCGGGGGGCCGACGGTCCGGGCCGGGGGGCCCGGGCGCACCGCGAGAGTGAGAGAGGTACCTGTGATGACCACCCGACTCGCCCGCACCATCGGCCGTACGGCCGCCACGACCACCGCCGCCCTGGCGGTCGCCGCCGCGGCCGTGCTCGTCCCGGCCGGGGTCGCCTCGGCCGCACCCGCGACGCCGGCGGGGGACCCGGCGCCCAGCGCCTGCCGCCCGGCGAACCAGCAGGCGACCATCCACCCGGCCCCGGGCAGCGCCGGGCACCGCCACTACACGGTCGTGCTCAGCGCGGCCCCGGGCACGTCGCCGTGCCTGCTGTCCGGATCGCCGTCGGACCTGGTGTTCAGCCTGAACGGCTCGCCGCGCGCCTCCGAGGTCGCGGTGCCCTACGGCGACCAGACCCGCGCCGTCGAGTTCGGGCCGGGCGAGCCCGTGCAGTTCGACGTGCAGGTCCGCGACTCCGCCGGGCCCGCCCGGGCGAA
Organism: Pseudonocardia sp. TMWB2A; assembly: GCF_017312135.1. Classification (NCBI taxonomy): domain Bacteria; kingdom Bacillati; phylum Actinomycetota; class Actinomycetes; order Pseudonocardiales; family Pseudonocardiaceae; genus Pseudonocardia; species Pseudonocardia sp. TMWB2A. The sequence goes on along the minus strand of NZ_QKQY01000002.1, from coordinate 1,636,734 downwards.
CGAGCTGGAGTTCTCGCTGCACGGTCCCGGCGGTGACATCCCGGGCAGCTTCCTGGCCCGGGGACCGATCGGCGTCGACGCCGGCATCCAGGTCGGCCCGGTCACCGAGCGCTGACCCGGGGCGCCGCCCCGGACCACCGGCCACGCGGCGGCCGCGGTGCGCGATCCGCGGCCGCCGCGGCGGTCTCAGACCGCCTCGTGCTCCAGCAGCCACCGCTTCACGGCCAGGCCGTAGCGGAACCCGCCCAGGCTCCCGTCGGTGCGCAGCACCCGGTGGCACGGGACGAACAGCGCCGCCGCGTTGAACGCGCAGGCGCCCGCCGCGGCCCGCACCGCCGCGGGGCGGCCGGTCTTCTCGGCGTAGCCGGTGTAGGTGACCGGCGCCCCCGCGGGGACGGTCCGCAACACGTCCCACGCCAGCTCCCGGTAGGGGCCGGACCGCTGGCGGACGGGCACGTCGTCGATCACCGACAGGTCGCCGCCGTGGTAGCGCTCGACCGCCTCGCCGACCGTGCCGAGATCGCCCTCGACCACGGTCGCCGGGGCCAGCGAGCGGTGCACCAGGGCGAGCAGCTCGTCGACCGAGGCGGTCCAGCCGGAGGCGAGGACGTGTCCGTCGTCGTCGACGACGGCGGTGAACGGCCCGGCCGGGGTGTCCTGTGTGGACCACGTTGCGGTACTCATGCGCTCCTCCGAGGAGTGGTGGTGGCGGCGGACGTCGCGGCCCGCCAGAGATGGGTGGCGGCGTAGGACCGCCAGGGGGCCCAGGCGTGGGCGCGCGCGGTGAGCGCCGCCTCGTCGCCGGGCAGTCCGAGCGCCTCGGCGCCGCGGCGTACCGCGAGGTCGGAGGCGAGCAGCTCGTCGGGATCGCCCAGGACGCGCATGGCCAGGTAGCCGGCGCTCCACGGACCGATCCCGGGCAGCGCGCACAGCTCGGCGCGCAGCCCGTCCGGGTCGCGCCCGGGGTCGAGGGCGAGGGTGCCGTCGGCGAGTGCGGCACACAGCCCCCGCAGCGACGACGCCCGCCGCGCCGGCCCGGCGATGTCGGCGTCGGCGAGGGTCTCCGGCCCGGGGAACAGCAGGTGCGGTCCGTCGTCGTCGCGCAGCTCGGCGGGCAGCGGCGTCCCGTGCACGGCCGCGAGACGGGCCGCGGCGGTGCGGGCGGCGGCGACCGACACCTGCTGGCCCAGCACCGTCCGCACCGCCGTCTCGGCCGGGTCGACGGTGCCCGCCAGCCGGATCCCGGGCGTCGCGGCGACCAGCGGGGCGAGTGCCTCGTCGGCGCCCAGCACGGCGTCGACGGCGAGCGGGTCGGCGTCGAGGTCGAGCAGCCGGCGCAGCCGGGACACCGCGGGCCCGACGTCCCGCGGGTCGGACGCCCGCAGCGTCGCCACCACGGCCCCGGCCCGCGCGGTCAGGTCCAGCGCGACGACGGCGGGTCCGTGCGGCAGCCGCAGCGTGCGCCGGTAGGTGCCGCCGGTGACGGTCTCGACGCCGTCGACGGCGCGGGCCGCGAGGTGGTCGAGCAGGCCGTGCGGGTCGAACGGGGACCGGTAGGGCAGCCGCAGGACCAGCGCACCCGGCGGGCCGGGCTCACGGGTCCGCGACCGGCGGGCGGCCTCGGCGCGCAGCTGCGAGGGCGGGACGCCGTAGACGGCGCGGACGGTGTCGTTGAACTGGCGGACGCTGCCGAACCCGGCGGCGAACGCGACGTCGGCCAGCCCGAGCGGGGTGGTCTCGACCAGGATGCGGGCGGTGTGCGCGCGCTGCGCGCGGGCCAGGGCCAGCGGCCCGGCGCCCACCTCGGAGGTGAGGATCCGGCCGAGCTGGCGGGGCGAGTAGCCCAGCCGCGACGCGAGCCCGGGGACCCCGTCGCGCTCGACGACGCCGTCGGCGATCAGGCGCATGGCCCGCCCGGCGGCGTCCGCGCGCAGGTTCCACTCCGGCGAGCCGGGGACGGCGTCGGGCAGGCACCGCCGGCAGGCCCGGTAGCCCGCGGTCTGCGCGGCGGCCGCGGTCCGCAGGAACTCGACGTTGCGCGAGCGCGGAGGCGGTACCGGGCAGGACGGGCGGCAGTAGATGCCGGTGGTCCGCACGGCCGTGACGAACTGGCCGTCGAACCGTGCGTCCTTGGCGGCGACGGCGCGGTAACAGGAGTCGTGGTCGAGCAGCACGGCACCGACGATGCCACTCCGCAGCCGCCGTCACTGGCGGGAATCGGTCACCGGTGTCCGGGGTCCGGTCTACGGGCAGAGCGCGCCCGACACCCATCCCTGCTGGCAGGCGAAGCGGACCTCCTCCTCGCGCGAGGCGTCCCGGTCGGGGACCCCCGACGGGCGCTCGCGGGTCCGCTCCGGGGTGGTGCGCGGCGGGTCGGCCGGGGCCGTGGTCGCGACGGGGGCGGGCTCGACCGGCTCGGGGGCCGCCGTCTCCCGCTCCCGGGTGACGCCGCCGGTGTCGTCGCGCACGACGGGTGCGCTCCCGCCCGACGGAGCCGGTGCCGGGGCCGGGACGAGCGGCGGGAGAGCGGGCGCCGGCGGGGCGGGCGCGGCCGGCGGTGCCGGGGGCAACGCGGGCTCCTCCTGGCCGGCCGCGGTCAGCGACACCGCGGACACGGTCCCGGCGGTGGTCAGGACCGCGACCCCCGCGGTCAGCAGGGCGTGCATTCCGGGCAGGCGCACGACGTCCCCCTCGGTCTCGGTCGTCGAAGCTCGGCCCGGACGGATGTGGTGCACGGCCGTCCGGGTGATGGGAGCGGTTCGACGATGGCTGTGCGTCACCTGTGCGTCGTGCGACGGAGTATGCCTTACGCCCAACGGAGCAACGACGGCGACTGACGGTGATCGTCCGCGGTGGGTGTCGTGTCCTGGCCCCGGGGCGGGTACGGGATCATGGTCGTCGGCACGGACGAACTGGAGGCGATCATCGCGACCGAGGCCGTCGAGTCCGGCCCCGGGCCCCGTCGCGCCGGGCGGGCGACCGCGGCCCGCACCCGCATCGTCGGGTGGGTCCTGCTGCTCGTGCTGGCCTCGCTGGGCGTCGTCACGCTGCTGACCTGGATGCTGCTGATCGACGAGACCGACCGCCGGATCGACGGCGCGCTGAACTCCGAGATCGCCGAGTTCGCCCGCGTCACCGAGACCGGCGTCAACCCGACGACCGGCCAGCCGTACTCCTCGGTCGACGAGATCCTGCGGTCGGTGATCGCCGCCAACGTGGCGCGGCCGAACGAGAAGTTCCTCGGCTACCTCGACGGGCGCTTCCGCTGGGAGTCCCGGCGGACCAGCCCGCGGGTGCTGCTGCGCGAGGACCCGGCGTTCGCCGCGCTGGTCGCCGACGTCCGCCGTCCGACCCGCGGCTCCTACCTCAGCTCGGCGGGCGAGGTGCGCTGGTCGGCGCTGCCGGTCGGGCTCGCCGGCGACCCGCAGCGCGGCGTCATCGTGATCGGCTACTTCACCGAGCGCGAGCACGACTTCGCCCACGAGGCCGCGCGGCTGATGGGGCTGGTCGGGTTCGGGACGGCGCTGCTGTCCGCGGTCGGGGCGTGGCTGGTGGCCGGGCGCATCCTGCGGCCGCTGCGCGACGTCGCCGCGACCGCCCGCACCATCACCGGGCGGGACCTGTCGCGCCGGGTGCCCCAGCGCGCCCGGGCCCGCGACGAGATCGCCGAGCTGGCCATCACGCTGAACGCGATGCTCGACCGGGTGCAGAGCGGGATGGTGTCCCAGCGGCGGTTCGTCGACGACGCCGGGCACGAGCTGCGCACCCCGATCACCATCGTCCGGGGGCACCTCGGGGTGCTCGACCCGCACGACCCCGACGACGTCGCCGAGACCGTCGCCCTGGTCGACGACGAGCTGGAGCGCATGAACCGGCTGGTGTCGGAGATGCTCGCGCTGACCCGGGCCGAGCAGCCTTCGCTGCTGCGGACCGAGACCGTCGACGTCGGCGTGCTGACCCGGGAGCTGTTCGAGAAGCTGACCGGCCTCGCCGACCGGGACTGGCGGCTGGAGTCGGTGGCCGCGGTGTGGTGCCGGATGGACCCGCAGCGGATCACCCAGGCCGTCGTCGCGCTGGCCGACAACGCGACCCGGTTCACCGGTGACGGCGACCGGATCGCGCTCGGCTCGGAGGCGGTCGACGGGCGGGTGCGGATCTGGGTGGCCGACTCCGGACCGGGCGTCGCACCCCAGGACCGGCACCGGGTGTTCCGGCGCTTCGCGCGCGGCGACGACGCGCCCCGCTCCGACGGCGCCGGTCTCGGGCTGTCCATCGTCGAGGCCATCGCGACGACGCACGGCGGCCGCGTGCTGCTCGAGAGCACACCCGGGCACGGGGCGACCTTCACGCTGGACCTGCCGAGGAGCGAGACGTGAGCAGCCGGATCCTGGTGGCCGAGGACGAGCCGCGCATCGCGTCGTTCGTGAAGAAGGGCCTGGTCGGGGCCGGGTTCGAGGTCACGGTCGTCGCCGACGGGGCCGGTGTGCACGACCACGCCGTGACCGGTGGGTTCGACCTGCTGGTGCTCGACATCGGGCTGCCCGGGATGGACGGCTTCGAGGTCCTGCGCCGGCTGCGGGCGGCGGGCAGCGCCGTCCCGGTGATCATCCTGACCGCGCGCGACAGCGTGCACGACACCGTCGCCGGGCTGACCGGCGGCGCCGACGACTACATGGCCAAGCCGTTCCGGTTCGAGGAGCTGGTGGCCCGGATCCGGCTGCGGCTGGAGCGCGCCCGCCCCGTCCCGGACCCGGACGTGCTGACCTTCCACGGGCTCGAGCTCGACCCCCGTACCCGGCACGTGAGTGTGCACGGCCGGACCGTCGAGCTGTCGGCGCGCGAGTGCGCGCTGGCCGAGACGTTCCTGCGTCACCCGGGCCAGGTGCTGTCCCGCGACCAGCTGCTCCGGCTGGTGTGGGGGCCCGCCGAGTCGGGGGCGTCGTCCAACGTCGTGGACGTCTACGTCCGCTACCTGCGCCGCAAGCTCGGCGCCGGCTGGATCGCGACCGTGCGCGGCGCGGGCTACCGGCTCGAACCGGGCTGAACGGACCCGACTACCCTGGTCGTCCGTGTCCCTCACCCTCGGCATCGTCGGCCTGCCCAACGTCGGCAAGTCGACCCTGTTCAACGCGCTGACCCGCAACGACGTGCTCGCCGCGAACTACCCGTTCGCGACGATCGAGCCCAACGTCGGCGTCGTCCCGCTCCCCGACGCGCGCCTGGGGAAGCTGGCCGAGATCTTCTCGTCGGAGAAGATCATCCCGGCGTCGGTGTCCTTCGTCGACATCGCCGGCATCGTCAAGGGCGCGTCCGAGGGCGCGGGCCTGGGCAACAAGTTCCTCGCGAACATCCGTGAGTCCGACGCGATCTGCCAGGTCGTGCGCGTCTTCGACGACCCGGACGTGGTGCACGTCGACGGCCGCATCGACGCCGCGAGCGACATCGAGACGATCGCGACCGAGCTGGTCCTGGCCGACCTGCAGACGCTGGAGAAGGCGATCCCGCGGCTGGAGAAGGAGGCCCGCACGCAGAAGGACCGCAAGCCGGTCCTGGACGCCGCGCACGCCGCCGTCGCGATCCTCAACGAGGGCCGGACGCTGTTCCAGGCGAAGGCCGACACCGAGCTGCTGCGCGAGCTGACCCTGCTCACCACGAAGCCGTTCCTCTACGTCTTCAACGCCGACGAGGCCGTCCTCACCGACCACGCCCGGCGCAAGGAGCTCACCGAGCTCGTCGCCCCCGCCCAGGCGGTGTTCCTCGACGCCAAGGTCGAGGCCGAGCTGCTGGAGCTCGACGACGAGTCCGCCGCCGAGCTCCTGGAGTCGATCGGGCAGGACGAGCCGGGCCTGGCCCAGCTGGCCCGCGCCGGGTTCTCCACCCTCGGGCTGCAGACCTACCTGACCGCCGGGCCCAAGGAGTCGCGGGCCTGGACGATCCCGCAGGGCGCCACCGCGCCGCAGGCGGCTGGGGTCATCCACACCGACTTCGAGCGGGGCTTCATCAAGGCCGAGATCGTCTCCTTCGACGACCTGGTCGCCGCGGGGTCGATGAACGCCGCGAAGTCCGCGGGGAAGGTGCGGATGGAGGGGAAGGACTACGTCATGCACGACGGCGACGTGGTCGAGTTCCGCTTCAACGTCTGACCCGGCTCCGATTCCCCTGGTCAGAGCCTTACGGCTCCGGCGTATTCGTCACCGGTTCGTCAGTAGTGCCGAGGACGGCCGTCAGCATGGAGTCCGCAGCGGCTCGTGTCCGGTCCTCCGCGGTCGGCCACAGGTGCGCGTAAGTGCTCAGGGTGACGGTCGCGCTGGAGTGTCCGAGCGCATGTGCACGGTCGCCACGTCGCTGCCGGCCGCGCGATCAGCCCCGAGGCGAAGAAGCGCCGCAGGTCGTGCAGGCAGCTCGTCGGGTGCTCGGCGTCGCGCCGGGTTGCCGTTCTCTCCCCGGAACAGCCATCGTTTCGATCCGCGGCCGGCCAACCCGTCAAGGTGCGCGCGGACGATGGCGACCAGGCCGTCGGCGAGGAAGACCGTGCGCTCGCTGCCGTACTCGGGCGCCCGGATCTCGACGGCCTGGTTGTCCGCCCGCTGCACCCGTCGAGTGGCTCACGGTCGATGAGGTCCAGCAGCGCACGATGCCTGCCTACGCCGTCTGGGGCCTCGATGCCCTCATCCTGGGACCACGCTCCCGAGCCCACGACCGTACGACCGTCATCTCGCCCTGACGAGGAGAAGCTACTTCCAACGGCGACCGGGCACGCCGTGTCCAGATTCTCCATTCGGTATCAAGGCGGCGCCTGCGGCGCCGCTCCCGGGACAGGGCCGACACCAGCGCAAGCGGTGCACGGGGCGTGCGGCCTCCGGCCGGTCCCCGTGCGCCGCGCGCTGGCGACCCCGGGAGCGGCACCGCGAACCAGTGCGCGCCACGACGGGGACGAGGCGGAGGTAGGATGCCTCGGTAGGCGGCGCCTGCTTGCAGCGCATAGCTGTCGGGGTGCGCTCGTAGGCCTGCAATCATGACGGCAGAGCCAGTCCACGAATCGCGTCCGCCGGGGGCGTCGTGTCCGGGGCCGCCCACGCACTGGACAAATCCGAGTGAGAGATCGCGGCGGTACGCCCCGACGAGCTCAACACCCGTACTCCCTGCGCCGACTATGACGTTCGCGCTCTGCTGCTCGGCCACGTGCTCGCGGTGTTTGCACCAGGTGAACCAGGGCGTGCTCAGGGCAGTGGTTTACGCCGGCGCGGTGATCTTCCAGTGGAAGCCGTCGGGGTCGGTGAGGCGGGCGACGTGGTCGCCTTCGTCGGTTCGGGTCGCCGGGGCCGTGACGGTGCCCCCGGCGGCGTCTGCGGCTTTGAGGAGGCCGTCCAGGTCGTCTCGGGAGGCGGCGGTGTGGGTGAGCATGGCGGCGGAGAAGCCGTCGCCGTGCGCGTCGACGCCGGCGTCCTTGGCGAGGGCTTTGCGGGGGAGCAAGCCAAGGCGGCACACCCCGTGGGTGATGGTGAAGTCGATGAACGTGTCGCCATAGTCCCTCTCGACGCGCATGCCCAGCGCTTCGTAGAACGTCTTGGACGCCGTCGGCTTGGTCACGCCGAGGTAGATCGCCGTCTCGGTGGGCGCGATCGGATCGGGAACAGGGCGAGTGTTCTTTTTCGTGGCCGCGGCCAGTTTCCACAGCGCGCCGTCCGGTGCCCGGTAGACCGCGGTGAACTCGCCGAATAGCTTCTTCTTGGCGGGTTTGACGACGGTGGCGCCGTTCGCGATGGCGAGGTCGAGCAGGGCTTCGACCTCGTCGGGCTGGTTGACGATGGCGGACAGGACGTAGCCGCGGAACCCGGACGTCGCCGGGTCGGTGCCGGTTTCACCGGCAAGCTCGCCGACCGGCCGGAACGTGAGCCGGCCGGTGCCGTGCAGGTCCAGGCCGTCGCCGGTGGTCGTGGGTGAGAACGCGGCGGTGTAGAAGGCGTTCGCCGTCTGCGGGTGCGCGGCGCCGAGCGTGATGATGTCGAGCGAGAGTGCCACGTGGATGACTCCTTCGTGCCGATCCGTACGGTGCCTGCGGCGGGCCGGCCCGGTCAGGGGAGCTGGTTGATCCGGACGAGGTTGCCGGCGGGGTCGCGGAACGCGCAGTCCCGGACGCCGTAGTCCTGATCGGTGGGCTCTTGCACGACGTCTGCGCCGGTGGCTTCCAGCCGCTGGAAGAGGCCGTCGAGGTCGTCCGAGGCCAGGGTGATGGCGGTGTAGGTGCCCTTGGCGATGAGTTCGAGGATGGTGCTGCGCTCGTCGTCGGTGATACCGGGGTCGACGGCCGGAGGGTGCAGCACGATCGAGGTGTCCGGCTTCCCGGCCGGGCCGACGGTGATCCAGCGCATGTCCTCGTAGCCGACGTCCTTACGGACTTCGAAACCGAGGGCGTCGCGGTAGAACCCCAGCGCGGCGTCGGCGTCGGTGTGCGGGAGGAAGGCGTAGTGAATGGTGATGTCCATGCCGCTCACGCTAGATCCGGCTGCCGAGCTTCTGCTTCTTGAATCCTGATCGGTCTGGTGACCTGTTTGGCCAGGCACGGCGGGATGCCCTCAGCTGCTCGGGAGTGGTCGCGGCGGTAGACGCTCGGCGGCACGCCCACCAGTTCGGTGAACCTGGTGCTGAACGTCCCCAGCGACGAGGAGCCCACCGTGAAGCACACCTCGGTGACGGTGAGGTCCCCGCGGCGCAGCAGCGTCATCGCGCGCTCGACCCGCCGGGTCATCAGGTACGCGTACGGCGATTCCCCGTAGATCCGGCGGAACTCCCTGCTCAGGTGACCGGCGGACATGTTCGCGCCGCGGGCGAGGGCCTCGAGGTTCAGCGGCTGGGCGTACTCGCGGTCGATCCGGTCCCGGACCCGGCGGATCACCACGATGTCCCGCAACCGCTGCGCCTGCGCGCGACCAGGAGCCACCACGGCATCGTCGCATCTCCGGCCCGGTCGCTCGGCCCTGACGTGATACCTCGATATCGATCACGATTCGAGAAGCCCGCTGCCGCCGACCTCCGTAGCGTCCACACAGCACGCAGCGCCCGACCACAGGGGAGAGCAGAGATGGAATCCACGTCCGACAAGACCACCACCGACGACAGTAGGGGGTTCTCCGAGCAGGAGCGTGTCGCCATGCGGGAACGCTCGGCCGAGCTGAGGGCGCAGGCGGGCCGGGGTCGGGGCAACAAGGCGGCCGCCGACGAGGCCGACGTGCTGTCGAAGATCGAGAGCATGGTCGATCCGGACCGAGCGATCGCCGCACGTATCCATGCCATTGTCACCAGCAGAGCCCCGGGCTTGTCACCGAAGCTCTGGTACGGCCAGCCGGCCTATGCACGGAAGGGGAAGGTCGTGTGCTTCTTCCGTAGTGGCCACGACGACAAGGAGCGCTACTCGACCTTCGGCTTCACCCCCGAGGCCGGCCTCGACGACGGCGGCCTGTGGCCCACCTCGTTCGCAGTGACCGAGTTGAACGACGACGCCGGAAGGACTGTCGCCGCACTCGTCGAGAAGGCCGCAGGCTGACGCCGACCTCGCGGTGATGTCTCCCGCCCGTTCACGTCCGTGCGACCAGCAACTCCTCGCCCCATGAGGTGGCAAGCCCGTCGGACCGGCCGGTGAAGTAGCGACCCTCCTCCAGGTCGTTGTGCAAGTGCCAGACAGGCAAAGGGATCAACTGCGCCCTCGCCGGGCGGGCAGATCTCCGGGATGGTGGCGCCGTGCCATCCCGCCGACCTCCCGGAGGGCGTACCGCACGGACGGAGCGTGGCATGGTCGGGTCGGTTCGCGTCGAGGGCCGCCCACGGGCACCCGTACGGTCGGTCTGGCGACAGGTCGACGGATGACACTCGGAAGGCGCGGGGGAGCGGGCTCGGCCCCGGGTAATCCCCGGGAATCAACGGCAGAAGCCGACGATGGACCGTCGCCCGTGAAGGGCGCGTCAGCGAGTCCGTGCAACGCACGAGGGCTTATAACGGACGTCGAGCATCGGCGGAAGTAGTGGATCTTGTCTCCGCGGGTTGAGGGTCCAGCAAGTCGTGGCTCAGGGACGAGTCCCCGCACTGTCGTAGTAGCGGCGGCGAGCTGCTTTGACGACCTGGGTGATGGGACCCGAGGCGTGGTCGACGTTGAGAGGCGGTCGGAGAGCCCGGATGACATCGGCTTCAACGTCACGCGGGCTTGGGTGCTCGCACCAAGACACACGCAGGTTCTCGCCCATCCACTCGGTGAGCCGGGCTTCGTCGTCGTCGACGAGAACGACGCGATCGGACCAGCGTGTTCGGTACTCCTCCTCATCGAGCAGTAGGCCGGCAAGTGTGCGTCGAAGGGTGGAGCTGCCACTCCGGCTCAGGTGGTTCGAGGCGAGCCGTGCCCGGAGCTTCGTCGCGAGGCCGACGTAGAGGAGCCTCAGGCCTGGCACCACGGGGTGGGGACGACCCGGCAGTGCAGGCAGGATGGCAGGAGGCGCCCACCAGGCGTAGAGACCCGGAGCAGATGGCGCCAGAGCGTGGACGTCCTCGGTGCGGACCGGATTGTCGACCAGCGCGTCGATGACGGCCGCGATCGGTGGGGGAGCAGGCGACATCGGGGCAGTCTGCCGAGAGGCCCCGCAGCGAGGTAGTTGTTCGTCGGCGCGTCCACCGACGGCGATAGACACCGACAGTCGTCCGAGCAGGTTCACGCTGGTCGGGGCATGTTGGATCGCGCACGCCACAGGTCCGCGGATCGCGCTGATTCGTTCCGCTTCAACGTCTGACCCGCGCCTCCCACCCGCGCGTCGCGCTCATCAGAAGGGGTGAGGATCCGGCGTACACGCTGACCGTCGTCGCGCCACCCACGACACTGTGGGCCGGGCCCCGGGGGGCGGGGCCGGCGTGACCGGCTGGGGGGACGACGATGGGCATGGGCCGCTTCGCCGTGGCGGCCGTCGTCGCCGCCGTGTTCGCCACCAGTGCGTGCGCCGCCGCGTCCGGCGCCGAGCGGGCCACCACCCCGGAGCCCGCGGCCGCCGCGGTGTCCGCGTCGTTCGCACCCGCCACCGGTGTGCTGCCCCGGGCCGGGACGGGCTCGTCCGTGCCGGGGGCGGCGGTGGACGGCGCGATCGTCGCGGCCCGCCGGGCGATGGACCGGGCCGCGGCCGCCGAGGTGCGGGCGGCGGAGGAGAGCCGGGCGAGGGCGTCCGGCGACGACTGCGCGGCACGGGCGATGGCGGCCGGCCGGTTCGACCCGTCGTGCTCGGCCTACCAGGGGTACCTCGACCCGGGCACGTCCGCGGGCCGGGCGCCGACCAGCGGCGAGACCCAGATGCAGTACCTGTGCGAGCGGGGCCTGGCGCCCCGGGGCGACTGCTGACCCGTCGCGGCACGGACGGCTCCGGTCGCCCGCGGCTACCCTGGCGGAACGTGAACCTCCTCCAGCGCATGGCCCGGGTCGTCAACACCGTCGTCACGCCGCTCGCGCGCTCCGGCCGCCTCGGCGCGATGACGGAGATCAGCTACGCCGGCCGCCGCTCCGGCACCGAGTTCCGGCTCCCCGTGGCCTTCCGGCCCGAGGGCGACGGCGGCGTCATCCGCGTCGAGCTGCCGGACCGCAAGAACTGGTGGCGCAACTTCACCGGCGAGGGCGCGCCGCTGCGGGTCCGGGTCGACGGTGCGGAACGGCCGGGCCACGGTGTGGCGGTGCGGGACGGACGGCAGGTCCGGGTGGACGTCCGGTTCGACGGGGCCCACTGACGGTCGATCTTCCGACAGGCTGTCTCATATCGCGACGCCGGAGTGTGTCCCACGCCACTACCATCGGATCATCCGTGACGATCACCCGGGGTCCGGGCTCGTGACGGTTCCGCGCCCGACCCGGTGACGCGGCCCGACCGACACGGGGGAAGCCACATGGCCGAGCAGGTCCACCGGTTGATCTACCGCAGCCACAGCACCGTGCCCCGCGACCGCCGCGACGAGGTCCTCGCCGAGATCTTCGACGTGGCCCGGTCGAAGAACAAGAAGGCCGGTGTCACCGGGGCGCTGCTGATCTCCGACAACTGGTTCGTCCAGACCCTGGAGGGCGACGAGGCCGTGGTCACCCGGCTGTTCGAGACGATCAGGGAGGACGACCGGCACACCGATGTGGCGGTCGTCGAGTCGACGACGGCGGAGTCGCGGGTGTTCTCCCGCTGGTCGATGGCCCGCATCTCCCCGATCGGGCGCTCGGACATCCCGCTGCACGACGTCGACGGGCGCATCCGGCCCGCCGCGCCGGACCGGCCCGGGCGGGAGCAGCAGGACCTGCTCACGCGGATGCGGAACACCATCGGCGCGGACTCGGTCTGACCCGGCTCACCGCAGCGGGATGTCGACACCCCGCTCGGACTCGGGGCGCGGACCGTGGATCCGCCGCTCCGCCTCGGTGATCGGGACGTCGTTGATGCTGGCCTCGCGCCGCCGCATGAGTCCCAGCTCGTCGAACTCCCACAGCTCGTTGCCGTAGCTGCGCCACCACCGGCCGTCGGCGTCGCGGGACTCGTACTGGAACCGGACGGCGATGCGGTTGTCGTCGAACGCCCAGAGGCTCTTGCGCAGCGCGTAGTCCTGCTCGCGCCGCCACTTCGCCGTCAGCAGCTCGACGATCTCCTGCCGGCCGGTGGCGAAGGTGTCGCGGTTGCGCCACACCGAGTCCGGTGTGTACGCGCCCGCGACGCGCTCCGGGTCCCGGGTGTTCCAGGCGTCCTCGGCGGCCTGCACCTTCTGGCGCGCGGTCTCCGCGGTGAACGGCGGGTAGGGCGGACGGCCTTCGGCCACGACTGCCTCCTCGGTCAGTCGAGAACGAACGTTCTCGATCTGCTCCGGTAACGTAGGGAACAATCGTTCTCGATGTCAAGGAGGTCATCGGTGCCCGCGGCCATCACCGAGGAACAGGCCCGTCTCGACCGGGACGGCCTGCTGGACGCAGCGGAGCTGCTGTTCTACGAACGCGGCATCCGGGCCGTCGGGATGGATCAGGTCAGGTCGGCGTCGGGGCTCCCGCTCAAGCGGATCTACCGCGACTTCGCGACGAAGGAGGACCTCGTCGTCGCGGTGCTCCGCCGGCGCGACGAGCGCTGGCGGGGCGACCTGGCGGCGTACGTGACCCGGGTCGGGGACCCGCGGCGGCGGCTGCTCGCCGTCTTCGACTGGCTGGGGGAGTGGTTCGCCCGGCCCGGGTTCCGCGGCTGCGCGTGGATCAACGCCTACGGCGAGCTCGGCAGCACCTCGGAGCCGGTGCTGCGCGAGGTGCGCAGCCACAAGGAGCTGTTCCACCGGCAGCTCGGGGAGTGGGCGACGGCGGCCGGGGTGGACCCCGTCGAGCCGGTCTGCCTGCTCGCGGAGGGGGCGATGGTGACCGCGGCGATCGGCGGGAGCCCGGATCCGGCGCGGCAGGCGCGGGCGGCGGTGGCGGCGCTGCTGCCCTGACCGGCGGTCACTGCGACCAGGCCGCCGTCATCACCGTGGACAGCGGCTCCAGCTCCGCGACCAGCTCGTCGAGCTCCGCGTCGGACAGGGCCGCGTACGGCGGCGCGGCGAGCTCGTCGGTCAGCGCCTCGACGCGTGCCTTGACCTCCCGGCCCGCGTCGGTGAGCCACCCGTCGTCGTCGACCAGACCGCGTCGCCGCAGCCCGGCCATGACCTCGGCCAGCCGGGCCGCCGGCAGGTGGTGCACCCGCCCGAACGTCTCCGGCGGATGGATGCCCATGTCCAGCGCGGACAGCAGGTGGGCCTCGGTGCCACCGACCCGCTCGGTGAGCAGGGCGGTGACGTGCCCGTCGCCGCGGTGCTCGCGCAGCGTCGTCGCGGACTGCCACAGCCGGGTCAGCGGGTCGCCGGGGACCTCCAGGGTGCGCATCCCCGCGTACATCACCCGGCCCTCGGTGGGGGCGCTCGTCGCGGCGGTGGTGAGCAGGTCGGCGGCCCGGGCCACGCCGGGCGAGCCGGACAGCTCGGCGCCGAGGATCCGGCGCAGCGCCGCGACGCTGCCCCGTCGCCACGCGGCGAAGGACTCCTCCGGCGGGACCGTCGCCCAGGCGCTCGGGATGTGCCGGGCGGCCTCGCCGTCGGCGAAGCTGTAGAACGCCGCGTGCACGACCTCGGCCGGGACCCGGCCCAGCGGCGCGGCCCGGCTCGCGAAGTAGCCGTCCCAGTAGGTGCGGTGGCCGAGCGCGGCCAGCTCCTCGTTCGGCTCGTCGGCGAGGTAGGTGGCCAGGCAGATCGGCTCGGTCAGCCCGAACATGCGGCGTGCCGTGTGTGCGGAGGACATGACCGGTACGACCGGGCGGGCGTCCGGAACTGATCGGTCACCCGGGCCGGGTGGTGAACACCGGCCAGCCGATCTCGGTGCGCCACGCGGCGGCGTCGCCGGTGTCGCGGGGCCCGACGAGGTAGGTCTCGTGCACCGGCCCGTCGACGCGCAGCGCGTGCTCGGTCAGGTGGGCGCCCAGGGTGCCGTAGGTGACGTCGATGTCGTCGTGCGCGCCGTGGTGCACGGTCAGCGCGAGCTCCCGGGCGGGCAGCTCCAGCGGCGCCACACGGCCCGCGCGCACGGGCCGGTCGGTCGGGACGAACACCGTCATCCGTCCGGCGCCGTGGGTGAACAGCGCGTTGTCGTAGTGCCCGCCGGGCGGGCCGGCCGGACGGGCGCCCGCGGCGGCGACGGCCGCGTCGATCTCGGCCATCGCCGCGGCGTACCAGCGGAGCACGTCGTCGCCGTCGACGTGGCCGGTGACGGCGGTGACGGTGCGGGCCGGCTCGTCGCGGAACACCACCTCGGGGCGCGGCGCGGGCGCGAGCAGGCGCTGCAGGGACCCGACGGCCCCGGTGGTGGCGGCCAGGCGCCGCTCCAGCCGGGCGAGGTGCTCGGTGAGCAGCGCGGCCCGCCGGTCGACGTCGGCGCCCAGCAGCGCGACGATGTCGCGGACCGGCATGTCGAGGTCCCGGAAGCGGCGGACGACCTGGGCCCGGGGGATCTGCGTCGCCGCGTAGTAGCGGTAGCCGGTGTGCCGGTCGACGTGCTCGGGTTCGAGCAGGCCCACGTCGTGGTAGTGGCGCAGGGTCTTCACGCTCAGGTGGGTCACGGTGGCGAACTCGCCGATCGAGAGCAACGCGGTCACGGTCACGGAGTCTGGACCCTCCGGCAGGGGGAGACGCCACGGTCGGGCCATGACCGAACGGAACGAGGACCTCGACGGGCGTCGCGTGGTCGTGACCGGGGCGACCGGCGCGACCGGGGGCGCGGTGCTGACCCGGCTCCGCGACGCCGGGGCGGCCGTGCTCGGGGTCGCCCGCAGACCGACCGACCCCGCCGACACGGTGGCGGCCGACCTCACCGACCCGGGCGGGGCCGCGCGGGTCGCGGCCGAGGTGGCGCGGCGGTGGGGCCGGGCCGACGGCGTCGTCCACGTCGTCGGCGGGTCGCACGCCGCCCCCGGCGGCTTCGCCGCGCTCGACGACACCACCTGGTACGACGAGCTGGAGCTCAACCTGCTGACCGCGGTGCGGCTCGACCGCGCGCTGGTCCCGGCGATGGTCGCGGCGGGCCGGGGCGCGGTGGTGCACGTCGCCTCGATCCAGCGGGAGATGCCGCTGCCCGACGCCACGCTCGGCTACGCGGCGGCGAAGGCCGCGCTCACCGTCTACAGCAAGGGCCTGGCCACCGAGGTCGGCCCGCACGGGGTCCGGGTCGACACCGTCTCGCCCGGCTTCATCGCCACGCCGGCCGCCGACGCGCTGGTCACCCGGCTCGCCGAGGGTCTCGACGGCGACCGCGACGCCGCGCTGGGCCGGCTCATGGACTCGCTCGGCGGCATCCCGCTCGGCCGTCCGGCCCGCCCGGACGAGGTCGCCGAGCTCGTCGCGTTCCTGGTGGGCGACCGCGCGTCGGCGATCACCGGGGCCGACCACCGCATCGACGGCGGCACCGTCCGCACCGTCTGACACCGCACACACCCAGGAGGAACCGATGGACACCACCGCACTCGTCGACCGCTACTTCGCCCGGGCCGCCGCCCCCGACCTCGACGCCTACACCGCGCTGTTCACCCCGGACGCCGTCGCCGAGGACGAGGGACACACCTACCGGGGCACCGCGGCCCTGCGGGCCTGGCGGGCCGACGTGCCGCCGGTGACCTGCACCGTCGTCGACGTCGCGCCGGCCGGCGGGGCGACCCGGGCGACGGCCGACGTCGCCGGGGACTTCCCGGGCAGCCCGGTCCGGCTGGCGTTCGACCTCACCTTCCGCGGTGAGCTGATCGCGCACCTGGCGATCCACCCGGTGGGGTGACGGCGAGGGTCCAGCCGTCGACGTCGCAGCGGCCGCCGGAGCCCTCGCCCGCGGCGACGACGGTCCCGTCGGCCCGCAGTCCGAGCGTGTGCGCCGACCCGGCGGCGACGGCCACCACGTCCCGCCAGGTCCCGACGGCGCACTGCCCGAGGTCGTCGTCCCCGGCGGCGAGGACCGTCCCGTCCGCACGCAGCCCCACCGTGTGGCCGCTGCCCGCGGACACCGCGACGACGGCGTGCCATCCCGCGACGTCGCCGCCGCCCCGCCCGGTCGCCACGACCGTGCCGTCGGCCCGCAGCCCCACGGTGTGCAGGTACCCGGCGGACACCGCGACCAGGTCGTGCCATCCGCCGACCGCGCACTGGCCGTACCGGTCGTTGCCGGTCGCGACCGCGGTGCCGTCGTCGCACAGCCCGACGGAGTGCCAGTCGCCGCAGCTCAGGGCCCGGATCCCGCGCCACCCGTCGACCGCGCACGCACCCTCGGCGGCGCGGCCCGCGGCGAGCACGGTGCCGTCGGCGCGCAGACCCAGCGTGCGGCGCCACCCCGCGGCGACCGCGACGACCCCGCGCCAGCCGGCGACGGCGCACTCGCCGTCGTCGCCGCGGCCGGTGGCCAGGACCGTGCCGTCGGCGCGCAGCCCGACGGTGTGCGCGCGGCCGGTGTTGCGCGCGGTGTGGACGTTCCCCACCGCGACGGCGACGACGCCGGTCCAGCCGTCGACGGCGCACTCACCGGCGCGGCCGTCCCCGACCGCGACGACGGTCCCGTCGGCCCGCAGCCCGGCCGAGTGCCGCCGGCCCGCGGCGAGGACGCCCATGCCGCCATGACGCATGGCCGGCTCAGCCCAGCCGGCCGTGCACGGCGTCGTCGTCGACGGTCACGTCCGCCCCCAGCCCGCGCAGCACCGCGACCGCCGCGGTGTTGCCCGGGGTCGTCTCCGCGACGACCGGGCCGTCGGCGCGTGCCACGAGCATCCGCAGCACCGCCCCGCCGACCCCGCGGCCCCGCCACGGCCGGGCCAGCCAGATCCCGGCCTCCTCGCCGCCCTCGACCGGTTCCAGCCGCGCCGCCCCGGCCACCTCCCCGTCGACGACGACGGCCCAGGTCCGCTCCACCGGCACCTCCGCCGCGACCGACCGCTCCCGGTGGAACGCGACGAACGCCGCGCGTCGCCGCGTCGTCCACCCGGGCGGACCGGGCACCGGCGGCATCACCTCGAGCGGGTCCGCCCCGGCGGCCGCCGTGTCGCACAGCGCCGCCAGCAGGGGCTCGTCGAGGCGCCTCAGTCCGATGTGCACCCGCCCAGGATCGCGGTCACCCGTCCGGTGCGACACCGGGTTTCCGGCCTGCGACGGGCCGGAGGCGCTGCCACCCTCACCGACCATGACCGTCGCGGGCGAGGCGTCCTCCGACACCCGGGTGTCGGTGCGGCGCGTCTTCCAGCTGTGTTTCGACGTGTTCGTCGCGTCGCTGGTGCTGTCCCTGCTGTGGTGGCTGATCACCTGGCTGCTGCCGGCGGGCCGGTTCCGGTACGAGGGCGAGGCCACCATGGTGCAGCTGCCCCACCTGATGGCCGACGCCGGCGGCTGGTACTCGGTGGTCGCGGTCCTCGCGGCGCCGCTCGCGCTGTTCCTGGTGTTCGTCCTCGTCCCGGTGCGGACCGGCCGGACGCCGATGATGGCGCTGTTCGGGCTGCGGATCCGGCGCGCCGACGGCGGCCCGGTCTCGGGTGCGCAGCACCTCGTGCGCGCGCTGCTGCTGGTCCTCGACACCGCGTTCGGCGGGCTGCTGGGCCTCGTCGTGATGCTCTGCTCGCGGCGCCGGCAGCGGATCGGGGACCACCTGGCGGGCACCGTCGTCGTCCGTGCGGCGTCCGGGTGACCCCTCCCGAGGAGTGATCTGCACCGACAGCGTTACTCCGGACGGACCACGTCGTTGACCATCGTGAGGGACCGCGCCGGCGTGCGACAGCCTGGTGCGAAGTGCTGTCCAGTCCCGTGCCGTGCCGCCGTTCGGCGATCGATACACACCCGACGGCCGCACCCCGCGCGACGAACGGTCGAGTCCGGTCGCGCCGTACGGCCCATTCCCGCAGGTGGTCGCGGGTGTCGAGGGGCTACCGGGTGGGTCCGGTGGTGACTCCGGGAGCTAGAGACGCCCGTTCTGCCCCGTCGTTGCGCGGCTATGATCCATCCCACTTCCCGGGGCCTTTCTGTAACGATCGGCGAGCTGTCGATCTTCTACGGAGAGTAGCTAAACGACACCTGACGGATAGCACTGTGTGTAGTTGATCAGCGGCGAACGGTCGGTCCGGGCGCACAGAAACAGGCATAACGCCGCTCGAACGAGGGGGTGCTCTCGCTTCGGTGATCGGCGTCCGTACGTTCTGCGGCACCGGCCAGTGACGGAGTGTCAGTGCGACGGCCGGATCACATCGCCACAGAAGGAGTGCCATGAACGCCCCCGAGACGACTCCCGCCCGTCGTAACGCCCGGCGGATCGCCACCGCCGGCGTCCTGTCCGTCCCGCTGGTCCTGGGCTCGGCCGGAATGGCCTTCGCCGGTGACTACGGCGACGGCGGCAAGCACCACGACAAGGGCCGCGACTGCGCGCCGTCGTCCGCCTCGCAGAAGGGTGGCCTGCTCGGCCTCGACGCGGCCGTCGACCCGCAGCTGAACATCGGCGGCATCCTGAACCAGGGTGCGGTCTCCCAGCACACCACCAAGCTCGACCGGTCCAACTCCGGCATCGTGCAGAGCGGCTGCGGCGCGGGCGACGCCGTGCAGGTCGACGACCTGGTCGGGCTGGGCCTGGACGTCAGCCCGTCGGCCAACATCGGCGGCATCCTGAACTCCGGCCCGGTGCAGCAGTCGACCACCACCGTCGACGACTCCAACAGCGGGATCCTGCAGTCCGGCGGCAAGCACGGCGGTGGCGGGCACGCCTCGCAGCGCGGCGGCCTGATCGACGTCGCGGCCACCGTCAACCCGTCGATCAACATCGGCGGCCTGCTGTCCAGCGGCCCGGTGTCGCAGTCCACCACCACGGTCGACCAGAGCAACTCCGGCATCGTCCAGGGCTGAGCTCCGCGGGACACCCGCGAGGCGCGTACCGCCCGGGCCGCTTGACCCGGCCCGGGCGGTACGGCCGACCGGTCCCTCCGAGCGGAGCTCAGAAGTCCCGGCGGACCAGCATCCGCCACGCCCACCCGGCCGCGACGTCGGGTGGGGGCAGCGGGTCGCGTTCCAGCCAGCTGGCCGCGACCCCGAGCAGTGTCCAGGTCAGGCCGGCGGCGAACACGTCCAGCGGCATGCCGAACGCGTCCTCGGAGATCCCCAGCCGCACCGTCGTGTCGGCGACGACCGACTGCATCCGCCGGCGCATCCCGGCCGCGGCGTCCGGCGCCGCGGCACCGCCGAGCGCCTGCCGGTACAACGGGGCGTGCTCGGCCAGATGGATGAACCAGCGCAGCAGCGCCGCGGGCGGCTCGGGCCCGATGTCGTCCATCGACAGGTCCGAAAGGTCCGCCCCGGCGTCCGCCGCCCGGTTGGCGAGCGCGTCGGCCAGCAGCATCTCCTTGTCGGTGTAGTGCTGGTAGAAGCTGCTGCGGTTCACCGACGCGTGCTCCGCGACGTCGGCGATCGTGATCGACTCGAGGGTGCGCTCCCTGGCCAGCGCGAGCAGCGCGTCCTGGAGACGTCGTCGCGTGCGCACCGCCCGGGGATCCACGCTCACCATTCTGCCGAACGGGTGACACCCGGTTGCGGCGGCCCACCGCGTCGCCGTCCGGTCAGGACGTCCGGTTGCACGGCGGCCCCCACATGCCGGCCCGCCGGTCCTGCGCGATGCGCTGCCCGGCCTCGAAGCCCGGCCGGTAGCGGCCCTGCCCCGGTCCCACCCAGCCCGCGACGAGCGCCGCGTCGGTGTAGGACTGCTGCGTCCCGACCACGAGGTACGCGGGCCACGTCGGGGCGTCCGCCGCCGGAGCGGGCAGCGTCGGGTCCGGCACCAGCGTGACCTCCTGGCCGTCGAGGAACCCCTGGGCGAACCGCTGCGCGTCGGCCCGCGCGCACGGCGGCGTCGACGCGGTGTCCACGCCGATCACCGACACCGTCACCGGACGGCCCCCGACGTTCACCACGACCGTCGCCGGGTCCACGACCCGCTGCACCCGCCCGTACAGCGTCGGCGGGCCGGTGAGCGGGCCGAGCGCGGCCGCCGCCCCCTGCTCGCCGGCCACGGCCGGCTCGTCGGTCATTCGGCCGATCGTCAGCCCCCCGACGACCCCGAGGACGACCAGCGCCAGCACGGTCAGCATCGCGATCGTGCGGCGTCGGCCGGAGGACCAGGCGGACAGGCGCGTCCGGGCGCGGTGGCGCGGTTCGGGCAGCATGACTGGAGTTCGTACCGAATCGGGCGTCCGGTTGCCTCTCGGGCGGGATCAGGGACATCCGGCCGCGGTCCAGGCCGCGGAACAGCCGGTGCCCGCGGCGGCGGGCCCGGCGACCCCGGTCCCGAACAGGGCGAGCGCGAGGACGGCGCCGGCCAGCAGCAGACGGGGTCCGGTGGGACGGGTGCGGCGGCGCGGCGCGGTCATGCCGGTCCACTGGCCGGACAGCGGGCCGATGTTGCGCCGTCCGGACCAACCTCATCAGGATTGTCGATCGCCGGACACGCGGCGGGACCGCTCCGGCGCGCTGCTAGGTTCGGCGCCTCCGTCCGTCCGGGAGGCCATGCGTGATCACCGTCCGGGAGCTGGGGCCCGACGACTGGGAGACCTGGCGCGACCTGCGCCTCGCCGCCCTGGCCGAGGCACCCGACGCGTTCCACAGCCGGCTCACCGACTGGCTCGGCGCGGGGGAGCAGGAGTGGCGCGACCGGTTGGCCGCGCCCGGCCGGTACCTGGTGGTCGAGGTCGGCGGCCGCCCCGCCGGGCAGGTCGTGGCCGTCCCGCCGGACGGCGACGGCGTCGCCGACCTCATCGCCCTGTGGGTCGCCCCGCACGCGCGCGGGGGCGACGCCGCGACCGCGCTCGTCGACGCGGTCCTCGACCGCGCCGCCGGGTGGGGCGCGCGGACGCTGGCACTGCACGTGGTGATCGGCAACGACCGCGCCGCGGCCTTCTACCGGCGGCTCGGGTTCGTCGACCGGGGCGTCGTCGAGCGGCCCGACGGCATCAGCGAGACCCGGATGGACCGGCCCGTCGGCCGTCCGGCCCCGCGGTGCTGACCGTCCGGCCCGCGGCACCCTCCGACGACCCCGGGCTGACCCGGATCGATGCCCTGACCTGGACCGCGGAGGTCAGCCCGGCCCAGCCGCGGCCCGAACCGTTCCTCGACCGGACCCCGGTCGGGGACGTGCTCGTCGCCGACGACGACGGCGCCGTGGCCGGGTACGTGATCGTCGGGGCCGCTCCGCCCGCGATCCCGGCGCACGACCACGTCCGCTACATCGGGGGTCTGGCGGTGCACCCCGGGCACACCGGCCGCGGCGTCGGCCGCGCGCTGGTCGACGCCGCGGTGGCCCGGGCCCGCGACAGCGGCGGCCGCAAGGTCACGCTGCGGGTCCTCGGCCCGAACACCCGGGCCCGGGAGCTGTACCGCCGCTGCGGCTTCGTCGAGGAGGGCGTGCTGCGCGCCGAATTCGTGGTCGACGGGGTCGCCGTCGACGACGTCCTGATGGCCAGGCACCTCGCTCCGCCGGGCGGCTGAGCTGCGGCGACGCGGAACTGTCGGGGGTCGGTCGTAGCGTCGCCGCCATGACCACCGCCCCGCCGTCGCCCCCGGCCTCGCCACCCGTCCCGGCCCGGGTGGCGGCCGCGCTGCGCGCCTCCTGGAGCCGCGACACGTGCGACGTCGCGGACGTCACCGACCGGACCCCGGACCGTCCGTCGCGGGGCCAGTGCGGGGCGACGGCCCTGGTCCTGCACGACCTGTTCGGCGGTGACCTGCTGCTGGCCGAGGTGTGGCACGCCGACGGCCGGCTGCAGGGCTACCACTGGTGGAACCGGCTGCCCGGCGGCGCCGAGGTGGACCTCACCCGGGACCAGTTCGGCCCGGGGGAGACGGTCCACCCGCCCCGGGTGGTCGTGCGCCCGGAGGGCCCGCCGCGGCGCTGCCGCGCGCAGTACGAGCTGCTGCGCCGCCGGGTCCTCGACCGGCTGGACGGCCCGGGGTGAGCGGCCCGGGCTCAGCGGCGGCCGCGGCGCACGGCGTCGGCGAGCGTGCCCAGCAGCTCGTCGGTGGTGCCCCAGGACATGCAGGCGTCGGTCACCGAGCGGCCGCGGACCATGTCCGGGCCCAGCTCCTGGCGTCCCGCCTCCAGGAAGCTCTCCATCATCAGCCCGGTGACGGCGCGCTCGCCGCCCGCGATCCGCTCGGCCAGCTCTGCGACGACGCCGGCCTGCCGCACGTGGTCCTTGCCGCTGTTGCCGTGGCTGGCGTCGACGACGACCCGCTCCGGCAGGCCCGCCGCACGCAGCCCGTCGACGGTCGCGGTGATGTCGGCGGCCGAGTAGTTCGGGGTGGCCCCGCCGCGCAGGATGACGTGGGTGTCCGGGTTGCCGGTGGTGGTGACCAGGCCGGCGAGCCCGTCGGCGTTCACCCCCATGAACACGTGCGACGCCGCGGCCGCGCGCATCCCGTCGATCGCGGCGCGGATGTCGCCGTCGGTGGCGTTCTTGATCCCGACCGGCATCGACAGGCCGCTGACCAGCTGGCGGTGCACCTGGCTCTCCGCGGTGCGGGCGCCGATCGAGCCCCAGGTGACCACGTCGGCGATGTACTGCGGGGTGATCGGGTCGAGGAACTCGCAGCCGACAGGCAGCCCGAGCGCGGAGATGTCGAGCAGCAGCTTGCGCGCGGTGCGCAGCCCGCGGTTCACGTCGAAGGTGCCGTCCAGGCCCGGGTCGTTGATCAGGCCCTTCCAGCCGACGGTCGTGCGCGGCTTCTCGAAGTAGGTGCGCATGACCACGCACAGCTCGCCGGACAGCTCCTCGGCACGGGCGGCGAGGCGGTGGGCGTAGTCCAGGGCGGCGTCCGGGTCGTGCACCGAGCACGGCCCGACGACGACGAGCAGCCGGTCGTCGTCGCCGTCGAGGACGTCGGTGACCGCGGCGCGGCCGCGGGTGACGGTCTCGGCGACCCGGGGGTCGCAGGGCAGGTCGTGCCGCAGCAGCGCGGGCGAGATCAGCGGGCTGATCCGCTCGATGCGGCGGTCGTCGGTCGGGGCGACCTGCAGGGGGGTGGTGCTCGCACTCATCGGAGACGGTGGTCCTTACCCGGCGGACCGCCCCGGATCACCTCGACCGAGCCGGTCTGGAATGCCGGCTCGAGGGGATGGAGGTCAGCGCGCTACGGCACCTGCCAGCCCATCCCGGGCCGGCCGGCGAAACCAGTAGTACGCGTTCAGCACGCGGCGACCGTACCCCACGCCGACGGCAGGCGTGGTACCACCGGCACATGCGGATCGCCCTCGCCCAGATCGTGTCCACCCCGGATCCCGAGGAGAACCTCGCCGAGGTGGAGCGCCGCACCCGCGCGGCCGCCGACGCCGGTGCGCAGCTCGTGCTGTTCCCCGAGGCCACCATGTGCTGCTTCGGGGTCGCGCTCGGCCCGGTCGCGCAGCCGCTGGACGGACCGTGGGCGACGCGGGTCCGCGAGGTCGCCGCGGCGGCCGGGACCACCGTCGTCGCGGGGATGTTCACCCCGTCCGGGGACGGCCGGGTCCGCAACACGCTGCTCGCCACCGGCGGCGGGGTCGACACCCACTACGACAAGATCCACATGTTCGACGCGTTCGGCTTCGCCGAGTCCGACACCGTCGAGCCCGGCACCGAGCCGGTCGTGGTCGGGGTGGGCGGCGACGAGCCGGTCACGGTCGGCCTGTCCACCTGCTACGACGTGCGCTTCCCCGGCCTGTACCAGCGCCTCGCCGACGACGGCGCCACCGTGCTGCTGGTCCCCGCCTCCTGGGGCGCGGGCCCGGGCAAGCGCGAGCAGTGGGAGCTGCTGGTGCGGGCCCGTGCGCTGGACACCGGCTCGTTCGTCGTCGCGTGCGACCAGGCAGACCCGACGACGGTCGGCCACGAGCACGGCAAGGCGCCGACCGGGATCGGGTACAGCCTGGTCGCCGGCCCGCGCGGCGAGGTCGTCGACGCACTCGGCGCCGAGCCCGGGCTGCTCGTGGTCGACGTGGACCCGGCGGCGGCCACGACCGTGCGGGAGCAGATCCCGGTGCTGGCCAACCGGCGGTTCTGAGCCGCGTCCGGCCGTTCGGCGGTGCGGCGGCGGCCCGGGGCGGCTCAGCCGCCCGCGGTGCTGAGGCGGTCGGAGATCTGCGCGGCGAGGTCGACGTCCTTCGCGGTCAGCCCGCCCTCGGAGTGCGTGGACAGCCGGAACGTCAGCGTGGCGTAGCGGATGTCGATGTCCGGGTGGTGGTCGGCGGCCTCGGCGTCCTCGGCGACCCGGTCCACCACCGCGATCGCGGCCTCGAAGTCGGGCAGGGTGGCGGTGCGGACGATGGAGTCGCCGTCGCGGTCCCAACCGGGCAGCTTCTGCAGGGCGTCGGCGATCTCGGCGTCGGTCAGCGTCGGGGTGGGCATCGCCCCATCGTGGCGCAGACGGCGCACCCCGTCGCGGTGGAGGGTGTCCGAATCCTCCCGGTGGAGCAGCCCGCTCCCGGTGCGGCGGCGGCCGGTCGGGAGCGCTCAGCCGTCGCGGCGGGTCAGGGCGAAGACCACGACACCCGCCCCGGCGACGGCGAAGCCGGCCGCCCGCGCCGTGGTCGCCCACAGGGCCGACGGGTCGGCGGGCACCGCGAGGATCCCGGCCAGGACCTCGTGCCAGTGCCCGGACGGCAGGACCGGCGCGACCGGCTCCCACAGCACGGTCGCCAGCGGCGCGACGGTCAGCGCGGCCAGACCGGTCGCGACCACCCCGGCGGGTCGCCGGACCAGCGCCGACATCGCCAGCAGCAGCATCCCGAGGCCGCACAGCTGCACCGCGGCCCATCCGGTGAGCACCAGGGCCCGGGCCACGGTGGCGCCCGCCCCGAACGGGCCCGCACCCAGGGCGAGCCCGCCGCAGACCAGGGCGGAGACGACCGTCGTCGCCGCGGCGAGCAGCGAGGTCACCGCGACCGCGGCGGCCTTGAGCCCGAGCAGCCGTCCCGGGCCGACGGGGGACAGCCGCAACGCGTCGAGGGTGCCGCGGGCCCGCTCCGCGGCGAACGCGTCGGCGGCCACGAGCACGACGGGCATCCCGAGCGCGAACGCCGCGGGTTCGGACAGCGCGACCGTCAGGGTCCCGAGGGCGAAGGACAGGCGGCCGGCGTCGGTGGCGAGCGCGATCGTCGCCAGCAGCGGCACCAGCGCGGCCGCCGCGAGGACGACCGCGGTGCGCGGACGCAGCAGGGCCAGCTCCAGCTCCGAGCGGAGCAGCCGGCCGAAGGGCGCCGAGGTGGGGCGGCGTGCCGCGCGGCCGGCCATCGGTCCGGAGCGCGGGCGGGTGGAGCTCGCGGACCGCACCCGTGCCGGTGCCTCCGCGGGGGACGACCCGGTCCGGGGGAGGGGCCCGGCGGCCCAGTCGTCGTCGGGCCGGGAAGCCGCGGTGCCCCAGGTGTGCTCGGGACGCACGCCCGCGCTCACCGTCCCGCTCCGTACCCGGCACCCGCCGGGGCCGGTTCCTCGGTGAGCCGGGCGAAGAACTCCTCCAGCCGGGCGGCGGGCCGCGTCACCCCGTGCACGGCGACACCCGCGTGCACCAGCGTCGCGACGACGTCCGGCGCGGCGGGCCCGGCCGGCACGAACACCCGGTCCCGGGCTCCCGGCTCGGCGTCGATGCCCCGGGCCAGCAGGGCCGCGACGGCGCGCTCGCCGTCCGGCGTCGTCACCACCAGCGCCGACGGGCCGGAGTCGACGAGCTCGTCGAGCGGGCCGGCGCACAGCAGGCGCCCGGCCCGGAGCACCGCGACGTGGCTGCAGGTCGCCTCGATCTCCCCGAGCAGGTGCGAGCTGACGATCACCGTCGCGCCCGCGGCGTTCATCTCCGCGATCAGCCGGCGCACCTCGCGGGTCCCCGCCGGGTCCAGCCCGTCGGTCGGCTCGTCGAGCACGACCAGACGTCGCCGGGTCAGCAGCGGCACGGCCAGACCGAGGCGCCGCCGCATCCCCGAGGAGTACTCGACGGCGCGGCGGTCGGCCGCCTCGGCGAGCCCGACCCGGCGCAGCACGGCGTCGACGGCGGCCGGGATCCGCGCCGAGTCCAGCAGCGGTTCGGCGGCCGCGGCCCGCAGGAGGTTCTGCCGGCCGGTGCGGTGCGGGTGCAGCGCGGGCGCGTCGACCAGGGCTCCGACGTGCGGCAGCACCTCCGACGCGCGGTACGGCAGCCGCCGTCCGAGCAGCTCGACCTCGCCGTCGGTGGGGGCGAGCAGCCCGAGCAGCATCCGCATCAGCGTCGTCTTGCCCGCGCCGTTGGGGCCGAGCAGCCCGAGGACCGCGCCCATCGGCACGTCGAGGTCCACCCCGTCGACCGCGCGCACCGCGCCGAAACCGCGGGACAGGCCGATCGCGCGCACGGCCGGTGGGCGGGGCGCGACGGGCGGCTCGGGGGAGTCGGCGGGGGCGGACGTCCGGTACACGGGACCCAGCGTGACCGTGCGGCGCCGCGAGCGGGCCGTTTCGGCGAGATCGGTCGGCCCGGCCGGGTGCGGGCCCGGCTGCGAGGATCAGCGGTGTGCCGGTGCTGAGCCTGGACCATCATGTGGACGGACCGCCCCGACTCGTCGCGGGGGTGCTGCGCGAATCCGTCCCCTCGGCCCGCGCGGTCGCGCGGGTGGGAGCCCGGTTCACCGCACCGTCGGCGCTGCTCGTGGCCGGGGACGAGATCCGGGTCGCGCTGCCCGGCGGGTTCCCGGCCTGCCGGACCCGGATCACCCGCGCCGGGGCCGACGGGTTGTGGTCGGAGCTGGCGGCGGGTCCCGCGGCGGTGCTGCGGCACTCGACCCGGGTCACGCCCGCGGACGGCGGCGGCAGCCACGTCCACGACGAGCTCACCTGGGAGCCGCCCCTCGGCGTACTCGGCCGCCTCTCCGACCCGGTGCTGCGCCACTACGGGGAGCGGCTGCTCCGGGCCCGCCGCGACGTGCTCGCCGAGCGGGTCGCGGAGCTGGGCCGGGCCGGGGTGGTCGTGGGGGCGGCGATCGTCCGCGACGGCAGGCTGCTCGTCGCCCAGCGCTCCTACCCGGCCGAGCTGGCCGGACGCTGGGAGCTGCCCGGCGGCGGCGTCGAGGACGGCGAGAGCGAGCAGCAGGCGCTGGTCCGGGAGTGCGCCGAGGAGCTGGGCGCCCGGGTGGTGGTCGGGGAGCGGCTCGGCACCGACCTGCCGATCGGGCGACGCGTGCTGCGGATCCACACCGCACAGGTGGCGGCCGGCTCCCCCGAGCCGGAGGCTCGCGAGCACCGGGCGCTGCGCTGGGTGGGGCCGCACGAGGTGGCGGCCCTGGGCTGGCTCGACGCCGACCGGGCCGTCGTCGCCGAGCTGGTGGACCTGCTGCGGACCTGACGCGCGGTCCCCGGTGCCGCAACGACGATCACCGCCGGTTCGGTGGAACCGATCCGGGCCGGGCGTCGTCCAAGCCGCATGAACCGGAACGCCACCGCCCCCGTCCCGTCCGTCCTCCCGCCCGCCGCACACGGGGCGGCCCGCCGCCGCACGTCGCGCGGCACCGACCCGCTCGCCCGGCTCGTCGCCGCGCAGGACGGCCTGGTCACCCGGGCCCAGGCGCTGGCCCACGGCCTGTCCACCGACCAGGTCGACCGCAGGCTCGCCGCACGGCGCTGGATCCCCGTGCACCCCCGCGTGTACCGGCACGCCGCCCACCCGCCGAGCGAGCGGTCCCGGGTCCGCGCCGCCGCGCTCTGGGCGGGGGAGGACGCCGTGCTGACCGGCGCCGCCGCGGCCTGGTGGTGGGGGCTGCTCCCGTCCGCACCCGCGGTCGTCACGGTCACCGTGCCGCGCCGGCGGGCTCCGCGGCCGCGGGCGGGGGTCCTCGTCCGGCGCCGCGACCTGGACCCGCGCGACCTCGTCACCCACGACGGGACGGTCGTCGCCCGGCCCGCGGCCGCGGTGCTGGAGGCCGCGGCCGACCCGTCCGTACCCGGGGAGGCGCTGCTCGACCACGTGCTCACCACGGGTTCCGTCGGTGCGGCCGAGCTGATCGAGGCGCACGCCCGCAACCTCGGGGCGCACGGGTCGGGCCCGGTCGGCCGGATGCTGGCCGGGGCGTCCCGCCGGGTCGCCGTCCGGGCCCGGCACGGGCTGCGGGCGCTGCTCACCGCCAGGGGGGTGCGGGCCTGGCGCACCGACGTCACCGTGGCCGGGGTGCTGCTCGACCTCGCGTTCCCCGCGGCCCGGCTGGCCGTCGAGGTGCACGACCCGGTCGACGCCGGGACCGGAGCCGACGGCTGCGGGCCCGCGTGGCGGCGGGCGGTGCTGCGCCGGCACGGGTGGCGGACGCTCGTCGTCGGACCGGCGGAGCTCCGGTGCCCCGACGAGCTCCTGGACCGCCTCCGCGAGGCCGTGACCGGGCACCCGGCGGGGCCCGGCGGTGCCGCGGGACGGGCCGCGGGGTGAACGGCCGGCGAACGCCACCACACACGGTGTCACCGGACCACTCGGACGACTGTGATTCCGGCCATGCCGACACCGTGCCCCGGATGCGTCGTCGCAGCGCACGGGGTGATCATGAAGGCCGGTCCGGGGTCCGGGCGCACGAAGACCCGGACCTGCCGGACGACGTCGACCGACCTGCCGCCGTCCTACCGGACCGGCGGTGCGCACGCAACCCGAAGCGCGACGTCGTCGCAGGTCAGCGGGTCATACGTCCGTTCAGTAGATGCGCGCGATCTTGATCGCGCGGGTGAGCGCCTTGCCGCTCAGATCGTCCGCACCCGCCTTGCGCAGCCGCAGTGCGACGACCGGACAGCTCTTGCACCGCTTCGGCTTGGACCGGCAGCACTTCTTCTTGACCTTGCCCATGATGAGGTCAGGCTAACCTGCGCCCGGGGCAGGGTGAAGGACTTGCAGCGGATACCGTTGAGGTGTGACCATCCCTCGTTCCGCCTCGGCCCTCGACGCTCGTTCCTCGCTCGAGAGCGACGCCGTGCCCGATCGGGCCGGCCGACCCGAGCTGCGCAACGTCGCGATCGTCGCGCACGTCGACCACGGCAAGACCACGCTCGTGGACGCGATGCTCCGCCAGTCCGGCGCCTTCGCCGAGCGCGCCGAGCTCGTCGACCGGGTCATGGACTCCAACGACCTGGAGCGCGAGAAGGGCATCACCATTCTCGCCAAGCACACGGCGGTGAACTGGCACGGCACGACGATCAACGTCGTCGACACCCCCGGCCACGCCGACTTCGGCGGTGAGGTCGAGCGCGGCCTGTCCATGGTCGACGGCGTGGTGCTGCTCGTCGACGCCTCCGAGGGTCCGCTGCCGCAGACCCGCTTCGTGCTCCGCAAGACCCTGACCGCCGGCCTGCCCGTCATGCTCGTGGTCAACAAGACCGACCGCGGCGACGCCCGGATCGCCGAGGTCGTCGACGAGTCCCTCGAGCTGCTGCTGGAGCTGGCCGACGAGCTGGAGCTCGACGAGTCGGTCACCGCGCACCTGCTCGACCTCCCGGTCGTCTACGCCTCCGGGCGCGCGGGCAAGGCCTCCCGCATCCGGCCCGCCGACGGCGAGCTGCCGGACTCCGACGACCTCGAGCCGCTCATCGAGACCCTGCTCGACGTCGTCCCGCCGCCCGCCGACGACATCGACGCCCCGCTGCAGGCGCACGTCACCAACCTCGACGCCTCCAGCTTCCTCGGCCGTATCGCGCTCTGCCGCGTCCGCGCCGGCGTGCTGCGCCGCGGCCAGCAGGTCGCGTGGTGCCGCGAGGACGGCACCACCCCGCGCGTCAAGATCACCGAGCTGCTGCGCACCGAGGCGCTGACCCGCGTCCCCGCCGACGAGGCGCGCGCCGGTGACCTGGTCGCCGTCGCGGGCATCGCCGAGGTCACCATCGGCGACACCCTCGCCGACCCGGAGTCCCCGGTCGCGCTGCCGCGCATCCACGTCGACGAGCCCGCCATCTCGATGACGATCGGCACCAACACCTCGCCGCTGGCCGGCCGCGACCCGCACCCGGGCAAGAAGCTGACCGCCCGCCTGGTGAAGGGCCGGCTCGACGCCGAGCTGGTCGGCAACGTGTCCATCCGCGTGCTGCCGACCGAGCGCCCCGACGCCTGGGAGGTCCAGGGCCGTGGTGAGCTCGCGCTGGCGATCCTGGTCGAGACCATGCGCCGCGAGGGCTTCGAGCTGACCGTCGGCCGTCCGCAGGTGGTCACCAAGACCGTCGACGGCAAGCTGCACGAGCCGTTCGAGCAGCTGTCGGTGGACGTGCCCGAGGACAGCCTCGGCGCCGTCACCCAGCTGCTCGCCGCCCGCAAGGGCGAGATGGGCGACATGGTGCACGGCGACGGCCGGGTCCGGATGGAGTTCCGCGTCCCGTCCCGCGGCCTGATCGGCTTCCGCACCGAGTTCCTGACGATCACCCGCGGCGCGGGCATCGCCAGCCACGTCTTCGACGGCTACGGCCCCTGGGTCGGCGAGATCCGCACCCGGAACAAGGGCTCGCTGATCTCGGACCGTTCCGGGCCCGTCACCCCGTACGCGATCGACCAGCTCGCCGACCGCGGCACGCTGTTCGTCGGGCCGACCACGCTGGTCTACGGCGGGATGGTCGTCGGGGAGTACACCCGCAACGAGGACCTCGAGGTCAACATCACCCGTGAGAAGAAGCTGACCAACATCCGCTCGTCGACCTCCGACGTGCTGGTCAAGCTGATCCCGCCGACGATCCTGAGCCTCGAGCAGTCGCTGGAGTTCTGTGCGACCGACGAGTGCGTCGAGATCACCCCGGAGAACGTCCGGATCCGCAAGATCGAGCTGGACCCGAACCTGCGGGCCCGTGCCCGGTCCCGCGCGAAGGCCGCGGCCAACGCCACGAAGTGACCCGTACGGCCCGTGCGCTGCGGTGTTGCGTATCGGTGAGCAGAGCAAAGCCTCGCCGACACCCGGCCCCGCCGCGTATCGGTGAGCAGAGCGGAGGCGCCCGCCGGACCCCGTCCGGCGGGCGTGCCCGCCCCGGTGGGGATACTGCGGACGTGAGAGCACGTCGACGCTTCCGGGCGCTCCCGGCGCTCCTGCTGGTCGCCCTGCTGGCGCTGACGGGCTGCGCGGCGGACCCGCAGCCGGCACCCCCGCCGGAGACGAACCGCCCGACCGAGCCGGTCACCGTCCCCACCCGGGTGGTGGTCGGCGTCGACGACCTCGGGCCCGGGTTCAACCCGCACCTGCGGTCGGACCAGTCGGCGGTCACCACGGCGATCGCGTCGATGACGCTGCCGTCGGTGTTCCGGCCCGACGACCGCGGCGTGCCGCAGCTCGACACGACCGTCGCCACGTCCGCGACGGTCACCTCGCAGAGCCCGTTCACCGTCAGCTACGAGCTCAACCGCGACGCCGGGTGGTCCACCGGCGCCCCGATCGCCGCTGAGGACTTCGTCTACCTCTGGCAGCAGATGCGCAGCCGGCCCAACACGATCGGCGCCGCGGGCTACCGCGAGATCACCGACGTGCGCTCGCGTGCCGCGGGCAAGGCCGTCGACGTCGTGTTCCGCGAGCCCTACCCGCACTGGCGGGAGCTGTTCGGCAACCTGCTGCCCGCGCACCTGCTCAAGGACGCGCCGGGCGGCTGGACCGCCCCGTTCGCCAACGGGGTGCCCGCCTCGGGCGGCCCGTTCCGGCTGATGCAGGTCGACCGCCTCCGCGGCGAGGTCCTGCTCGCCCGCAACGACCCGTACTGGGCGACCGCCGCGGTCGTCGACGAGATCATCCTGCGCCGCATCCCGGCGAACTCCCTGCCGACGGCGCTGGAGAGCCAGGGCGTCGACCTCGCCCTGCCCGACGCCCGGCCGGAGATCACCCAGGCCCTCGACGTCCTGGCCCGCGGCCCCAAGCCGCCGACGGTGCAGCGCGGGCCGCGCCCGGCCGTCGAACAGCTGGAGTTCCGCACCACCGACGGCCCGCTGGCCGACCCCCGGGTCCGCGAGGGCATCGCGGCGCTGCTGGACCGCGACGCGATCCGCGAGCGCGTCAACCCCGACGCCGTGGCCGTGAACGCCTTCGGCGCCGCCCCGTCGGACCCCGGCTACGCGCCGACCGCCCCCGCCGGTGCCCCCGGCCGGCCCGATGCGGCGGCGGCCGCGGCCGCGTTCACCGAGGCGGGCTACGTCCGTGGTCAGGACGGCCGGTGGACCCTCGGCGGGCGCCCGCTCGGCGTGGTCATCGGCGCCGGGGCCGAGCGGACCGAGGACGTGAACGTCGCCCGCGTCGTGGCCGAGCAGCTCAAGGCCGGCGGCATCGGCGCGACGATCGTCGCCCCGTCGGCACCGGACCTGCTGACCGACCCGAGCGTCGCCCCGACGACGCCGACCCCGACCACCACCCCCGCCCCGGGCGCGGGCCCGGTCCCCGGCGGCAGCGCCGCACCGGTCACCACGCCCCCGGCGGCCCCGACCACGACGACCGCCGCCCCGACGACGTCCGGTTCCCCCGACTCCGGGACCCCGGTCGCCGTCGACGTGCTCGTCGCCCCCCGTGCCGCCTACGGCGCGATCGGGCCGCGACTGGACTCCGACTACGGCTGCCCCGCGGACGCGGTGCCCGGCGAGCTGCCGGGCGTGGCCTGCTTCCCCGCGCTGCAGCCGCTGCTCGACGAGCTGCTGGTCGCCGACAGCCCGGACCCGGCCGTCGTCGCCGAGGCCGAGCGGGTGCTGTGGCGCCAGCTGCCCGCGCTGCCCCTGTACCAGGCGCAGGGTCTGGTCATCAGCAACCCGCAGACCGACGCGGCCACCCGGGTCACGCCCGGCCCGATCGAGACCGGCCCGATGTCGGGCGCCCGGACCTGGGCCGAGCCGGAGGGCTCGGGCGAGCGCCCGACCGGCGACGACGACCCGAACTGACACCGACGGACGCGTCCGTTCGGACGCACTCCGCTGCTGCACGGTGACGGCGAGTGGTACGTAAGTACCAACTGTGTTTCGGCGTGCATCGAGGGCTGTGCGACGCAACGGTCCCGTTGTTACTGTCCGGTTCGGCTGCGAGCCCGTTACGCCGTTCAATGGTCACCGTTTCGCCACGATCGGCGTCGGACCTCGCTGCTGGAGGGCCGCGATTCCTAGCGTGCCTCCCGACGGGCCCCGGCACACATCCGGTGGTCCGTCGCGTCCCGGACGGGTGCGACAACGGCGTGCACCCACGACATCTCGAGAGGCACGGCAGATGAGGGGAAGAAGGGCGGCCGCCTCGGCCATCGCCCTGACCGCGGTCGTGGGGCTCGTCCTCACCGGCTGCAGCCAGCAGAGCAACACGGGGGGCAGCGGCAACACCGCCGCCGGGTTCGAGGAGACCCCTGACCAGCCGGAGGTGCCCGGCAAGCCGGGCGGCACGTTCCGGCTGGCGATCACCGAGCCGACCGCGATCGACCCGTACAACACCCAGGAGTCCGAGGGCACCCTCGTGAACCGGGCGCTGTTCACGGGCCTGATCCGGGTCAAGCCCAACGGCGACGTCTACGACGGCGTGGCCTCCAAGTGGACGCCCAACCAGAACTGCACGCAGTGGGTGTTCGACCTCAAGCCGGACCAGAAGTTCTCCAACGGCGAGGCGCTGAACTCCACCTCGTTCAAGCGGGGCTGGGAGCGCACCGCGGCCAAGGCCTCGGCGTCGGAGGTCTCGTACCACCTGGACGAGGTCCAGGGCTACGACCAGATCCAGGCCGGGACCGCCAACGCGCTGTCCGGCGTGGACGCGACGAACCCGAACCAGCTCAAGGTCGCGCTGTCCAAGCCCGACTGCGAGTTCGAGCTGCGGACCTACCACCCGGCGCTGAGCCCGGTCCCCTCGACCGCGGGCGCGGCGGACAACAAGACCTACAACGACCTGCCGGTCGGCAACGGCCCGTTCAAGATGGACGGCCCCTGGCAGCACGACCGCGGCATCCGGCTGGTCCGCAACGACGCCTACACCGCGGGGACCAAGGCGAACCTCGACTCCGTCGAGATCACCATCGTCCCGTCCGGTGAGGGCGGCGGCGTGACCGCCGAGTACAACGGCTTCCAGAACGGTCAGTTCGACTGGGCGCGCATGCCCACCCCGGTGCTGAACCAGGCCAAGTCGACCTACGAGCCCCAGGGCAAGTGGCTGAACAAGAAGACCAACGGCAACAACTACCTGCTGATCTCGGTCACCACCAAGCCGCTGAACAGCGCGGACGCCCGCAAGGCCGTCTCGATGGCGATCGACCGCAACGCGATCGTGCAGGGCGTGCTGCAGAACTCGACCTCGCCGGCCGACGCGCTGATCCCGCCGAACTTCCCCGACGCCTACACCCCGGGCGTCTGCACCGCGTGCACCTACAACCCGGACGAGGCGAAGCGGCTCGCGCAGCAGGCCGGTCTCACCCCCGGCACCGAGGTGAAGCTGCAGTACAACACCGGTGCCGGTCACGAGGAGTGGACCGCGGCGGTCAAGCAGCAGCTCGAGCAGAACCTCGGGCTGAAGGTCACCTACACCGGTGTGCCGTTCCGTGACCTGCTCGACAACGAGCAGCAGCCCGAGGCCTCCGGCCTCTGGCGCGCGGCGTGGAGCGCGGACTACCCGACCCCGGGCAACTACCTGTTCCCGCTGCTGGCCACCCAGTCGATCGGTGCCACCTCGCCGAGCGAGCCGGCCCAGGGCGACAACCGCGGCCGCTACTCCAACCCGGAGTTCGACAAGCTGCTCGCGCAGGCCGCGCAGACCCAGGACGAGGCGGCCCGCAACGACCTCTACAAGCGGGCCGAGAAGATCGCCATCGGCGACGACCTCGCGCTGATCCCGCTCTGGTTCCGCCAGCAGTCCCGCCTGGTCAACACCGAGAAGTTCGGCAACGTGAACATGGACTTCTCCGAGGACCCGACGTTCGACACGATCACCCTCAAGTGACGTCCCGCTGACGCGGCCCGCGTCCCGGTGACCCCGGGACGCGGGCCGTCGTGCGGCGTTCCCACCACACGAAAGTCCGTGCTTCCATGGGCAGATTCATCCTTCGGCGGCTGCTCCAGGGGATCCTGGTCGTCGTCGTCACCGCGTTCCTGATCTTCATCGCGACGTTCTCGCTCGGTGACCCCTTCGCCTCCACCGGGGAGAAGGTCGTCCCGCCCGAGGTCGCCGCGATCAACCGCGCCAAGTTCGGTCTCGACCAGCCGCTGCCGGTCCAGTTCGTGAACTACCTCGGCAACATGGTCACCGGCGACTTCGGTCTCGACTTCGACCAGCGGCGCCCGGTCTCCCAGCTGCTGGCCGAGACCGTCCCGAACACGATCCTGCTCGCCGTCGTCGCGCTGCTGTTCCTCGTCCTGTTCGGGGTGACGGCCGGCGTGATCGCCGCGGTGCGCCGCTACTCGTTCTGGGACGTGTTCGTCACCGTCGTCTCCACCATCGGCATCGGTGTCCCGGTGTTCGTCGTCGCGATCTTCCTGGTCGCGAACGTCTCCGGGGTCGGGCCGTTCCCGCCGGTACCGCGCAGCTTCCTGGAGGAGGTGCCCTGGTACTGGGACGTGATCCTGCCCGCGTTCACCCTCGCGATCATCGAGTCGGCGTTCGTCGCCCGGCTGATGCGGGGGTCGATGCTGGAGGTCCTGCAGGCCGACTACATCCGCACCGCGCGCGCCAAGGGGCTGTCCGAGCGGACGGTCATCGGCAGGCACGCCATGCGGACGTCGCTGCTGCCCGTCGTCACGTTCGTCGGGCTCACCCTGGGCACCTACATCGGCGGCGCGATCGTCACCGAGACGGTGTTCCAGTACAACGGCGCCGGATTCCTGCTGGCCCGCGCGATCACGAACAACAACGCGCCGGTCATCATGGCGGTGGTCGTCTACAGCGTGGTGGCCTACGTGCTGCTCTCCATGCTCGTCGACATCCTCTACGCCTACCTCGACCCGCGCATCCGCCTGAGCTGACTGAGTGAGGCGATCCCTCGCATGAACCCACCACCCACCCCCGGCGCGCCGGCCACCGATCCGGCCGCCGCGCTCGGACTGCCGGGCGGCGACCCCGCCGAGGCCGTCACACCGGCGCCCGACGGTTCCCGTCGCGCGCGGTCCAACGGCCAGTTCGCCGAGATCTGGCGGCGCTACCGCCGCAACAAGCTCGCGATGGCCGGGCTGATCATCGTCGCGTTCGAGATCGTCATGGCAATCATCTCGCCGTTCTCGACGCCCTACGACCCGTTCGAGCAGAACCTGCTCAACACGCTGCAGCCGCCGTCGTCGGCGCACTTCTTCGGCACCGACGTCCTCGGCCGCGACCTGTACTCCGGGATCATCTACGGCGTCCGGCTGGCGATGATCGTCGGTCTGTCCGTGGTCTTCTTCTCCCTCGTCCTCGGGCTGACGCTCGGTGCGCTCGCCGGGTTCAAGGGCGGTGCCTGGGACGCGGTCATCGCCCGGATCATCGACATCTTCCTCGCGTTCCCGCCGCTGGTGGGCGCGCTGGTGATCGTCCGTGCGGTCGGCGGCGGGACGCTGCCGGTCGTCATCGCACTCGTCGCACTGGGCTGGATGACGACCGCCCGGCTGATGCGCGGCCAGGTGCTGGCCCTGCGGGAGGCCGAGTACGTCGAGGCGGCCCGCTCGATCGGGGCGGGCACCCGGCGGATCCTGACCCGGCACATCCTGCCCAACGCCGTGGCGCCGGTGCTCGTGTACTCGTTCACCTCGATCGGCGTGGTCGTCGTCGCGATGGCGACCCTGTCCTACCTCGGTGTCGGCGTCCCGCCGGACGTCCCCGAGTGGGGCCGGTTGATCTCGCAGGCGTCCCAGTACCTGTCGGTGCCGGGCAAGAGCTTCCTGTGGATCTTCCCGTCCGCCGCCATCGCGATCACCACGCTGGGCTTCGCGTTCGTGGCCGACGGCCTGCGCGACGCCCTCGACCCCAA
Organism: Pseudonocardia sp. TMWB2A; assembly: GCF_017312135.1. NCBI lineage: Bacteria > Bacillati > Actinomycetota > Actinomycetes > Pseudonocardiales > Pseudonocardiaceae > Pseudonocardia > Pseudonocardia sp. TMWB2A. The sequence goes on along the minus strand of NZ_QKQY01000002.1, from coordinate 1,599,319 downwards.
GCTGCGCGGGAGGAACTGACCCGTGACCGAGAACCGAAGCGAGCACATGCTCGAGGTCCGCGACCTGCGGGTGCACTTCTCCACCGACGCCGGTGTGGTCAAGGCCGTCGACGGCGTCAGCTGGCACGTCGACCGGGGCGAGACCCTGGCGATCGTCGGCGAGTCCGGCTCCGGCAAGTCGGTGTCGGCGATGAGCCTGATGGGCCTCGTCCCGACCCCGCCGGCGACGTTCCCCAGCGGTGAGGTGCTGCTGGAGGGCCGCTCGCTGCTGACGATGTCGGAGTCCGAGCAGCGCAAGCTGCGCGGCAAGGACATCGCGATGATCTTCCAGGACCCGCTGACCGCGCTGAACCCGGTCTACAAGGTGGGCGACCAGATCGCCGAGATGATCCGGGCGCACGACCGGCAGGCCGGCAAGGTCACCGCCCGCCGCCGCGCCGTCGACCTGCTCGGCGAGGTCGGCATCCCGAACCCGGCCGCGCGGGCGTCGCAGTACCCGCACGAGTTCTCCGGCGGGATGCGCCAGCGCGCGATGATCGCGATGGCGCTCGCGAACGACCCGAAGGTCCTGCTGGCCGACGAGCCGACCACCGCGCTCGACGTCACGGTGCAGGCCCAGATCATGAACCTGCTCGAGAAGCTCCAGGAGCAGCGCGAGACGGCGATCGTCCTGATCACCCACGACCTGGGCCTGGTCGCGGCGCACGCCGACCGGATCATGGTCATGTACGCGGGCAGGGTCGTCGAGACCGGGACCAACGACGAGATCTTCGCCGAGCCGCGGCACGCCTACACCTACGGGCTGCTGTCATCGCTGGCGCGGATGGACCAGGCCCGGCCGGAAAAGCTGGAGCCGATCCCCGGGCAGCCGCCGAACCTCGCGCACGTCCCGTCGGGCTGCGCGTTCCACCCGCGCTGCCGGTTCGCCACGTCGTCCTGCGCGGAGAAGACCCCGGAGCTGGTCCAGCTCACCGACCGGCCCGGTCACCTGCACGCCTGCCTGCACTCCGACGAGGTCGGCGAGGCCGCCGCCACGCCGCGCGAGCCGGTCGTGCCGGGGTCCGAGGCGCACGTCGCGGAGACGGCGACCGGCGAGCCGATGCTGCGCACCGCGGGGCTGACCAAGTCGTTCCCGATCCGCTCCGGCGTGCTGTTCCAGCGCACCGTCGGTGTGGTGCAGGCCGTCGACGGCATCGACCTGGAGATCCCCGAGGGACAGACGCTGTCGCTGGTCGGCGAGTCCGGCTGCGGCAAGTCGACCGCGGCCCGGGCGATCCTGCGGCTGCACGAGCCCACCGCCGGCAGTGTGCACATCAACGGCCGCGACGTGACCGCGCTCGGGCAGTCCGAGCTGCGCTCGGCCCGGGAGGACATGCAGATCGTCTTCCAGGACCCGTACGCGTCGCTGAACCCGCGCATGACGGTCCGGTCGATCCTGTCGGAGAAGTACGAGCTGCTCGGCGGCGAGCTCACCGACTCCACGATCCCGGAGCTGCTCGAGACCGTGGGGCTCTCGGCCGAGTACGCCGAGCGCTACCCGCACGAGTTCTCCGGCGGGCAGCGCCAGCGCGTCGGCATCGCCAGGGCGATCGCGCTCAACCCGAAGTTCGTGGTGCTCGACGAGCCCGTCTCGGCCCTGGACGTGTCCATCCAGGCCCAGGTGCTCAACCTGCTCGAGCAGCTGCAGCGCGACTTCGGCCTGACCTACCTGTTCATCGCCCACGACCTGTCGGTGGTGCGCCACATCTCCGACCGCGTCGCGGTGATGTACCTGGGCAACGTCGTCGAGGTCGCCGACCGCGACGACCTGTTCGACCGGCCGCAGCACCCCTACACCCAGGCGCTGATCTCGGCGGTGCCCGTCCCGGACCCGGAGGTCGAGCGGGTGCGGGAGCGGATCGTGCTGACCGGGGACGTGCCCAACCCGGCCGATCCGCCGTCGGGCTGCCGGTTCCGCACCCGGTGCTGGAAGCACCTGGAGCTGTCCGACGCCGACAAGGCGCGCTGCATCGACGAGAAGCCGGTCCTGGAGATCGCGTCCGGCCCGGGGCACCGGGTGGCCTGCCACTTCGCCGAGGAGCGCGCGCTGCTGCGGACCTGACCGCGCACGACCCGTCCGAGCAGGACCCCACGGCCGCGACACGCCACCCGGTGCGAAACTGGGTGGCGTGTCGCTGGTTCTGGGGATCGAGACGTCGTGCGACGAGACCGGTGCCGGTCTCGTCCGGGACGGGGTGCTGCTCGGCGAGGGGCTGGCGTCGTCGGCGGACGAGCACGCCCGCTTCGGCGGTGTGGTCCCGGAGGTCGCGGCCCGCGCCCACGTGAGCGCGGTGACGCCGATGGTGCGCGCCGCCGTCGAGGCGGCCGGGGTGTCGCTGTCCGACGTCGACGCCGTCGCCGTCACCGCGGGGCCGGGGCTGTCGCCCGCGCTGCACGTCGGCGTCGCGGCGGCCAAGGCGTACGCGGCGGCGCTGGACGTGCCGCTCTACGGGGTGCACCACCTGGCCGGGCACGCCGCCGTCGACGTCCTGGAGCACGGGCCGCTGCCCGACCGCTGCGTCTGCCTGATCGTCTCCGGCGGGCACACCTCGCTGCTGGCGCTGGGCGACCTGGCCCGCGACCCCGTCGAGCACCTCGGCGACACCGTCGACGACGCGGCGGGGGAGGCCTTCGACAAGGTCGCCCGGCTGCTGGGCCTGCCCTACCCGGGCGGTCCGTCGGTCTCGAGGGCCTCACTCGACGGCGACCCGGCCGCGATCGCGTTCCCGCGCCCGATGACCGGCCCGCGCGACGCCGCGTTCGGCTTCTCCTTCTCCGGGCTCAAGACCGCCGTGGCCCGGCACGTCGAGGCCGCCCAGGACGCGGGCCGCGCCGTCCCGGTCCCGGACGTCGCCGCGTCGTTCCAGATGGCCGTCGTCGACGTCCTGGTCCGCAAGGCGCTGCGGGCGTGCGCCGAGCGCGGCGCGGACACCCTGCTCATGGTCGGCGGGGTCGCGGCGAACCGGGTGCTGCGCACCGAGATGGAGCGCGCCTGCGCGGGTGCCGGGATCACCCTACGGGTGCCCGTGCCCCGGCTGTGCACCGACAACGGCGCGATGATCGCGGCCCTGGGCGACCTGCTGGTCCGCGACGGCGTCGAACCCGCGGGGCTGGCCGGGACCGCCGTCCCGACCGTCCCGCTGACCGGCGCGACGATCACGTTCCCCCCGGCGACGGGGGAGGCGGCGGAGTTCCCGCTGCCCGTCGTCCCCCACGCCGCGGCGGGGTCGATCATCGCACCGTAGGCTCCCGGCGTGCCTGCTCGTCGCCTCCTGCTCGTCCACGCCCACCCGGACGACGAGACCCTGACCACCGGCGGGACCATCGCCCGCTACACGGCCGACCCCGACTGCGAGGTCACCGTGGTGACCTGCACCCTCGGTGAGGAGGGCGAGGTGATCGGTCCGGAGCTGGCCGAGCTCGCCCCGGACCGCGGTGACCAGCTCGGCGGCTACCGCATCCGCGAGCTCGACGCCGCGCTGGCCGCCCTCGGTGGGCCCCGGCACCGCTGGCTCGGCGGCCCCGGGCGCTGGCGCGACTCCGGCATGGTGCTGGCCGGGCACGGCACCCGCGCCGCGCTCCCGCCGGAGCTGCACCCGCGGGCATTCGCCGCCCCGGAGCCGTTCGGCACCCAGCTCGCCCAGCTGCTGGAGATCATCGACGAGGTCCGCCCGCAGGTGCTGGTCTCCTACGCCTCCGACGGCAGCTACGGCCATCCCGACCACGTCCGCGCGCACGAGCTGGTCGTCGCCGCGGCGGGGGCGCGCCCGGACGTCGTCGCCAAGCTGTACTTCGCGGTGCGGTCGAGCGCGCTGCTCGACGACGGGCTCACCGAGCTGCTCTCCGCGCTCGGCGGGGACCCGGACCGCACCGGGCTGCGCTGGCCGGAGCCCGACGAGCACCCCGGCCACGACGCCGCCGCCGTCACCACCCGGGTCGACGTCGACGCCCACGACGACGAGCGGGTCGCGGCGATGCGGGCGCACGCCACCCAGATCGACGTCCGCGGCGGCGACGGCTGGGTCGCGTTCGCGATGAGCAACGGCATCGTCCAGCCGCTGCTGGGCGTCGAGGAGTACGTGCTCGCCGGCGCGCCGCCCGGCACGACGGAGTCGGATCTGTTCGAGGGGGTCGACGGGTGAGCGACGTGACGAGGCTCCCGCTCGCGCTGGTGCTGCTGGTGATCTCGCTGCTGCTGGTGGCCTTCGAGCTGATGTTCCAGATGCTCTACATCGGGCCGGTCCCGGTGCCGCTGGGCACGGTGATCGTGGTCGTCTCGCTGCCGTGGCTGATCCACACCACGGCCACCGAGATCCTCCCGACCCCGGCGGGTGCGGCCGCCCCGCTGGTCGTGTGGTTCGCGGCGGTGCTCGTGCTCGGCTTCTTCGGCCCGGGCGGGGACCTCCTGCTCCCGGTGAACTGGGAGTCGCTGCTGCTGCTCGTCGCCGGTGCCGTGACCGGCGTCGTGTCGTTCCGCAGGGCGCTCGACCGGCTGGCGGACAGCCGCGACGACCGGAGGGTGACCCGATGACGATCTCCGACGACGACCTGGTGCGGGTCCTGCGCCCGTTCGTACGGGCCACCCGGCCGGTGCTCGAGGGTCTGCGCGAGTCCGACCCGTTCGGCCTGCGGGCCCGGGTGACGCCCGGCTCGGACCGTCCGGAGGACGCGACCGACGAGGAACGCTCGCTCGCCGACAAGATCCTCGACGCGCTGGCGTCGGTGAAGGTCCCCGGCACCTCGGCCTGGGCGGCGATGGACGTCCCCGCCCGCACCGACTGGTGGGTCTACCGGGTCGGCCGGTTCACCACGCTGATCGCCGCGACCCCCGGCCTGGGCGGGGCACTGGCCCGCACCCTGCCGGTGTCCGACGCCGTCGGCGCGGCGGGCGAGGGGCTGCTGCTCGTCGCGATCGCGGGCGAGCACGGCGTCCGCTCGGAGGACCGGCTCGTCGAGCTGCTGGCGTCGGTGCTGTTCCAGCGGGAGCTCGACCTCGCCGCCCGGGAGCTCACCGCGGCCGAGGACGCCGACGCCGACGCCCGCGCCGAGGAGCTCACCGGTGACCTCGCCGGCGACGGCAAGCGGGCCACGCTCAAGCGCGTCGGCAGCGCCGTGTGGCGTCTCGGACGGGCCCTGTGGGGCGTCGAGGACGAGCTCGACAAGCGTCCGCACGGCCGCTTCTACCACCAGTGGCTCGGGCTGCTGCCGGTCGTCGGCGTCGTCGGGAAGTACCTGGGGGAGTGGTCGGGGCTCAAGCGCGCCGCCAAGCAGGCCCGCGCCTGGCTGCTCCGCCGCGGGTTCGCCTGAGCCCCTGACCCTCCGGTCAGGCCGGATCCGGGGGAACCAGGTAGTGGTAGCGGTGGTGGTCGGTCCAGCCGGTGCGGCGGTAGAGGGCGAGCGCGGCGGTGTTGTCGTCGGCGACGTCGAGCATCCCGTGCCGCGCCCCGTGCGCCGCGCCCCAGGACAGCGCCTGTCCGGTGAGCCGGGCCGCGAGCCCGCCGCGCCGCGCGGCCGGGACGACCCACAGCCGTGACACGTAGACGTGGGAGTCGACGACGGCGGCGCGCACCGACGCGACCGGCGTCCCGTCGGCGTCCCGGAGCGTGCCGAACCCGATCTCGACGGGGTCCGTCTGCGTCGCTGTGCTCTGCTCACCGGGACGCAGCACCCCGGTCAGCACCGCCCACGCGGGCGCGCCGGGCCCGGGCTCCGGCTCGCCCTGGGCGGCCCACCAGTCCGGTCCGGGCGTCGCGGGCCACCGCGGCGCCGGGCCGTCGGACGCGGCGCGGGTGACGAGCACGGTGCAGGTCCCCGGGCTGTCGGCCCGCACCCAGCCCGCCTCGGCCACCCGGTTCGACCAGGGCGCGTCCACCGGGGCCTGCACCGCCGGGGCGATGCCGTGCCGCCGGGCGAACTCCCGCACGCGTTCCAGGGCGTGGTCGACCGGCATCCCCGGGTCCCCGAGGGCGAGCGCGGAGTTCGCCCGCCGCGTCCAGCCGCCGGCCGCGCGCAGCAGCCACCCGCCCAGCTCCTCGACGACCGGTGCCGGCCAGGCCGCCGCCCGTACGCGTTCCAGCCGGTCCACCGCCGCGCGGGACGCCCGCCGGGCCGGGGCGGGCGGCACCTCCCGGACGGCGACGACGGCGTCGCGCCGCACCCGGACCGGCCCCGACCGGGTGTGGACGACGACGGCGTCGGGCCCGTCGGGCTCCAGCTCACCGACCGCGTCGGTCAGTCCGGGGCCCGGTGCGCCCTCCGGCGCGATGCGGTGGCGCAGGGCCACCCGCCGTCCTGCCAGCTCGTCGAGCATGAAGCCGACCACCTCACTCCTGCCCCGCCGGGGGGCGCGGGTTAACCTGCGGGCGTCCCAGTTTGACCGGGCGCCCCGCCACCACATGATCTCCGGGTGCCCGCTGCTCCGAGTGGAGGACCACCGAAGTGACCTACGTGATCGCCGAACCCTGCGTCGACCTGCTCGACAAGGCGTGTATCGAGGAATGCCCGGTGGACTGCATCTACGAGGGTGGACGGATGCTCTACATCCACCCCGACGAGTGCGTCGACTGCGGTGCGTGCGAGCCGGTCTGCCCCGTCGAGGCCATCTACTACGAGGACGACGTCCCCGACCAGTGGGCCGCCTACACCAAGGCCAATGTGGACTTCTTCGACGAGCTGGGCTCGCCCGGCGGCGCCTCGAAGCTGGGCAAGGTCGACCGTGACGTGGAGCCGGCGAAGAGCCTGCCCCCGCAGGAACACGACGAGTGAGCAGGCTCGACCTCCCCGATTTCCCCTGGGACTCGCTGACCGGTGCGCGTGAGCGCGCGGCGGCGCACCCGGACGGCATCGTCGACCTGTCGGTCGGCACCCCGGTGGACCCGGTCCCCGGGGTGCTGCGCGACGCGTTGGCCGGGCCGGCCGCCGCCGAGCCCGGCTACCCGACGACGCACGGCCCGGCGTCGCTGCGCGAGGCGGTCGTCGCCTCGCTGCAGCGGCGCTTCGGCGTGTCCGGGGTCGACCCGGCCGCGGTGGTGCCCACGATCGGCTCCAAGGAGCTGGTCGCGTGGCTGCCGACGCTGCTGGGCCTCGGCGCGGGCGACACCGTCGTCATCCCGGAGCTCGCGTACCCGACCTACGAGGTCGGGGCGCGGCTGGCGGGGGCCGGGCACGTCCGTTCCGACGGCCTCACCGCCGCGGGCCCGGCCCGGGTCCGGCTGGTGTGGCTGAACTCGCCGTCGAACCCGACCGGCCAGGTCCTGCCGGTCGAGCACCTGCGCAAGGTCGTGACCTGGGCACGGGAGCGGGGCGCCGTCGTCGCCTCCGACGAGTGCTACCTCGGCCTGCCCGGCGACGCCGACCCGGCGCCGCGGTCGGTGCTGCACCCCGACGTCTGCGACGGCGACACCACCGGGCTGCTGGCGGTCCACTCGCTGTCGAAGGTGTCGAACCTGGCCGGGTACCGCGCCGGGTTCGTCGCGGGGGACCCGGCGCTGGTGTCGGGGCTGCTGGAGGTCCGCAAGCACGCCGGCATGATCGTGCCGCGCCCGGTGCAGGCCGCGCTGGAGGCGGCCGTCTCCGACGACGCCCACGTCGCCGAGCAGGCCGCCCGCTACGACGCCCGTCGTACCCGTCTGCGGGCCGGGCTGGAGAAGGCCGGGCTGACGATCGAGCACTCGCAGGCCGGGCTCTACCTGTGGGCGAGCGCGGACGAGCCGTGCCGCGAGACCGTGGACCGGCTCGCCGGCCTGGGGATCCTCGTCGCTCCCGGCGAGTTCTACGGTCCCGCGGGCGCCCGGCACGTCCGGGTCGGGCTGACCGCGCCGGACGAGCGGATCGACGCCGCGGTCGAGCGGCTCGACGCGGCCTGAACCCCACGGTCGTTGCGATGAGCAAGGACCCCGGGAGAGGATCGGCCCGGTAGCGACGACGCCGGCGCAGCGATCCGGTGGACCCGGCAGGCGAAGGAGCCGTCGAATGCAGGCACCGCGTCCCGGCGGTCCGGGTGCGCCCCGTGACGCCGGGCCCGAGGCCCCCGCGGCCCGGTCCCGGCCGGTCGTCCGGCCCGCGCTCGTCCTGCTCGGGGTGCTCGCGCTCGCGGTCAACCTGCGGGCCGGGCTCGCCGGGTACCCGCCGCTGCTGGAGACCGCGCGGGCCGACCTCGGGATCGGGGCGGGCGCGGCCGGGCTGGTGCAGGCCGGTGCGGTGCTAATGATGTCGGCGGGCTCGTTCGGCGCCGCCGCCGTCGCCGCCCGGGTCGGTCGTGAGCGGCTGCTCGGTGTCGCCGTCGCGACGATCGGGGTGGGCAGCCTGCTGCGGTCGGTCGTGGCGCTGCCCGCGCTCGTCGGCGGCTCGGTGCTGGTCGGGCTCGGCATCGGGGTGTCCGGGGTGCTGCTCACCGGGGTGGTGAAGGAGCACCTGGCCGAGCGGGCGGGCGCGGTGACCGGCGCCTACGTCGTCTCGATGATGATCGGCGCGACGGTCGCCTCCGCCGTCGCGGTGCCCCTGGCCGTCGCCCTGGGCGGTTGGTCCTTCTCGCTCGCGGTGTGGGCCGTGCCCGCGGTGCTCGCCGTCGCGGTGTGGGCGCCGGTCGCGAGCCGCATCGGTCACGCCCGTCCCTCCGCGGGCGCCCCGGGAGCGGCCGACGACGGCCCGTCGGTCGCCGAGGAGGTCCGGGTCCGTCACGACCCGTTCGCCCGCCGCATCGCCTGCTACCTGGCGGGCTCGTCGACGATCTTCTACGGCTGGCTGACCTGGCTGTCCCCGTTCTACGAGTCGCAGGGCTGGTCACCGCAGGCGGCCGGGCTGCTCCTCGCGGCGTGGAGCATCGCCCAGATCCCCGCGGCCCTGCTGTTCCCGGCCGCGGCCGAGCGCCGACGCCGGTGGCGGTTCTGGGCGGCGCTGACCGTGGTCAGCTCGGCCGCCGGGACGCTCGGGGTGCTGCTGGCCCCCGCACCGGGGACGCCGCTGCCGTGGCTGTGGGCGGTCCTGATCGGCATCGGCGTCGGCGCCGGGTTCCCGCTGGGGCTGACGGTGATCGCGTGGCGGACGCCGACCCCGGCCCGCAGCGCCGCCGTGAGCGGCTTCGGACTCGGGATCGGCTACTTCTCGGCCGGGATCGGGCCGCTGGTGATGGGCGTGGTCATCGACTCCGCCGGGTTCCCGCCCGCGATCGGGCTGCTCCTGATCGGCGCCGTGCTGCAGGGCGTCGCGGTGGTCCGGATCGGGGACCGCCCGCGCTGAGCGGGCGCCGTCTCAGAGTGCCTCGGCCTGCTCGGCCAGGTGCTCCCACGCGGCCCACCACCGGTCGCGCAGCGCCTCGGCGCGGGCCCGCTCGCGCTCGACCAGCCGGCCGCCGACGAAGACCTCATGGGCGTCGGGGCCGGGGCCCAGCTCGTCGAGCAGGGCGCGGATGCGGTGCTCGGCGACGCAGGCGTCCTGGTGGTCGCCGAGGACCTCCTGCAGCCCGGCGGCGGCCTTGAGCATCCGGCGGACCTGGCGGGCGTCGTCGGTGCGGGACCCGTCCGCGTCGCGCATCGCCGGTTCGACGAGCTCACCGGTGTAGCGCAGCCGCTTGGTGCGGATCCGCAGGTCGTGCAGGGTCATGTCCGGCGGGTTCGGCCCGGCCCGGCGCACCGCCTTGACGAGCTTGCGGGTCTCGGCCCGGACCAGCTCGATCAGCTCGGGGCGGGCGACCTCCTCCGGCGGCTCCGGCAGCGGAGCGGAGACGGCCTCGACCAGCGAGCGACGCAGTGCCGCGTGCCGGTCGGAGTCGAGCTCGTCGAGCATCTCGGCCCGCGCACCGACCCGCTCGGCCTCCAGCACCGCGACCAGACGCTCACCGGCGGCCAGCTCGGCCGACGGCAGGGTGGCCACCTCACCGCGGAGGCGGGCGATCATCACGTCGAGGTCGCGCACGGGGCCGAGCGCCCGGCCGAGCCGGCCGAGCTCGGCCCGCAGCAGGTCCGCCCAGGTGTGGTCGAGCAAGGGGCGGGCGGCCTTGAGCGCCGCCCGCATCCGCCGCACGGAGACCCGCATCTGGTGCAGGTCCTCGATCTCGGACCCGTCGCGCACACCGGGCTCGTGCCGCAGCATCGCGCGCAGCCGCTTGTCCAGCAGCGCGCGGACGTGCGCCACCGCCGGGTCCTGCGGTCCCGCGGTCAGCGGCTCACCGAGGTCCGCGGCGCCGTAGAGGTTCCCCGGAAGCTGCGCAGCCCCGTCCATACCCACCATGTCCCTGCCGTCCTGCTTCTGTGGGTCGTTCCGCCGCGAACCGCTGCCGGGCCGTCAGTTGGCGTGCAGCGCGGCGTTGAGGGCGATGCCGTCGCCGGTGCGGGCCAGCACCTCGACCGCGCCGGACACCGAGTTGCGGCGCAGCAGCAGCCCGTTCTGGCCGGACAGCTCGCGCGCCGCGGTGGTGCTGCCGTCGGGCAGCGTGACCTTGGTGCCCGCGGTGAGGTAGAGACCGGCCTCGACCACGCAGTCGTCGCCGAGGGAGATGCCCAGGCCCGCGTTCGCGCCGAGCAGGCAGCGGCGGCCGATCGAGATGACCTCCTTGCCGCCACCGGACAGCGTCCCCATGATCGAGGCACCGCCGCCGACGTCCGAGCCGTCCCCGACGACGACACCGGCGGAGATCCGGCCCTCGACCATCGACGCGCCGAGGGTGCCGGCGTTGAAGTTGACGAAGCCCTCGTGCATGACGGTCGTGCCCTCGGCGAGGTGCGCGCCGAGCCGGACGCGGTCGGCGTCACCGACGCGGACGCCGGCGGGGATCACGTAGTCGACCATCCGCGGGAACTTGTCGACGTGGGTGACGGTCACCGGGCCGCGGCCGCGCAGCTTCGCCCGGGTGAGCTCGAACCCGGGCACCGGGCACGGGCCGTGGTTGGTCCAGACGACGTTGGTGAGCAGCCCGAACTGGCCCTCGAGGTTCACCTGGTGCGGCTGGACGAGGCGGTGGCTGAGCAGGTGCAGCCTCAGGTAGACGTCGGCGGCGTCGGCGGGCGCGTCGGCCAGCGAGGCGATCTCGGTGCGCACGACCTCGGTGCGGACCCCACGCAGCTCGTCGGTCCCGACGAGGGGCGCCAGGTCGACGGCGTCGTCGGACGTGCCCCCGGCCAGCACCGGCGCCGGGTACCAGACGTCGAGGACGGTGCCGTCGGTCGTGACCGTGGCCAGGCCGGTTCCGGAAGCGCCTTCGCGGCGGTACTCGGTGCTCACGGGCCCCGAACTTACCGTCCCGCCGTCGCCCACGGCGCGCCGCGGTGGGTGCGCCGGGACACGTCCTCATGATCGGCTGCCCGTACCGAGAGCAGCAACGCCGCGGCCTTCAGGTAGCGGAGCACCGCGGTCGGCGCGAACGGCGGCGGTAGTGGGTCGGGCAGCCGACCGCACGCCCGGCACCGGGCCTGCATCAGCATCCAGTGCTCGATGGTCGGCGGTGGCGGCACGGTGCGGAACTGCGCGACCCGCACCTCCCACACGCTGCGCCGACGCATCGCGTCGCGCAGCGGCCGGTCCCGGTGGAACGTCTCCGGCGGTCGGGCGCAGCCGTACCGGTCGCCCCACCACTCGCCGGGCAGCGGGTCGAGGATCACGTCCAGATGCGACGGGAACCTGCGCCCCGCCCCGTCCCGCAGGTCACCCGGCGGGTCCTCCATCGGCGGCACCCGCCGGTTCTCCGCGTCGACGACGACCAGCCGCAGCCCCGCGACCGACAGGATCGCGGCCAGCGTGTCCAGCGCCGGCGCGAGCGACCGGCTCTCGATCCGGGCGATCGTCGACGGCGCCAGCCCCGTCCGCTCCGCGAGCTCCCGCTGCGACAGGTCCGCGCTGCGCCGCACCCGCCGGACCAGGCCGGACAGATCCGGGACGACGACGTCGACCGGCGCCGGCGGCGGCTCCGCGGGCAACCGGTCGCCCTCGATGATGTCCATGCACCGACCCTGCGTCCGCGAGCGCGGGATGCACCGGTGACCTGCGAATCTGTGGACAACTCGTGCACTTGTGGACAACCGGGCCGACGCCGGTGCCGGTGATGATCGAGGCGGCGGGCCCGCGGCCCGGAGCGGCCGTCCGGGAGGTGGCCGTCCGTGCGTCGCTTTGCTCTGCTCACCGATACGCAGCGGGCAGGCCCGAGGACGCCCCCAGGAGGCGAACGGAGCCCGTTCAGACCCCCGACCCTGCCCGGTTCCGGGGCCGACGGGAGGGGCGTGAGAGGCGCCTGTGGGCCCGTGCTGCGTATCGGTGAGCAGAGCAAAGCGACGACAAGGGAGCCACCCCCGGCGCCGCGGCACCGGGCCGGGACGTCGATCCGGCGCCACGGGGGCGGTCCGGGGTGCCCGGGAACGGCCGGGTCGCGGGGGAGGAGCGCCCGGGCGGGTCGGTAGCGTCGGGCCGGTGACGATGACGCTGCCCGCGCTGGACCTCACGTCCGACCCGGTGACCCTGACCGCCGCGATGGTCGACATCGCCAGTGTGTCCGGGGACGAGCGGCGCCTCGCCGACGCGCTCGAGGCCGCGCTGCGGACCCAGGCACCGCACCTGGAGGTGCTGCGGTCCGGTGACGCGGTGCTCGCGCGCACCGATCTGGGGCGTCCGCACCGCGTGCTGCTGGCCGGGCACATCGACACCGTGCCGATCGCGGACAACGTGCCGTCGCGCCGCGCCGACGGGATCGTGCACGGCTGCGGCACCTCGGACATGAAGTCCGGCGACGCCGTCTTCGCGCACCTCGCGGCCACGCTGGCCGAGCCGCGCCACGACCTCACCCTGGTCTTCTACGACTGCGAGGAGATCGAGGCGGAGCGCAACGGGCTCGGCCGCATCGAGCGCGAGCACCGGGATTGGCTCGACGCCGACCTCGCGATCCTCGGCGAGCCCACCGACGGCACCCTCGAGGCCGGCTGCCAGGGCACCCTCCGCGTCGAGCTGCGGACCTCGGGACGACGCTCGCACTCGGCGCGGTCGTGGCTGGGGGACAACGCGATCCACCGGGCCGGGGAGATCCTGTCGCGGCTGGCGGCGTACCGGCCGCGGTGGGTGGACATCGACGGCTGCGAGTACCGCGAGGGTCTGCAGGCCGTGCGGATCGGCGGCGGGGTCGCGGGCAACGTCGTCCCCGACGAGTGCGTCGTCACCGTGAACTTCCGGTTCGCCCCGGACCGGTCCGCCGAGCAGGCCGTCGAGCACGTCCGGGAGGTGTTCGACGGGTTCCCGCTCGTCGTCACCGACCTCTCGCCGGGTGCGCTGCCGGGCCTGTCCGCGCCGGCGGCCGCGGAGTTCGTCGCCGCGACCGGGGCCGTGCCGCGGGCGAAGTACGGCTGGACCGACGTCTCCCGCTTCGCCGCGCTGGGTATCCCGGCGGTCAACTACGGGCCCGGCGACCCGAACCTCGCCCACACCCGCGAGGAGCACGTCGCCGAGGACGCGATCACCGCCTGTACCGCGGTGCTGCGCCGCTACCTCGCGGGCCACCCCGCCTGACCGGAGCCGGCCGGCCGGGCCCGCGCCGACGACAGCGCCGACGACAGCGGCGACGACCCCACCGGCGGGGCCGGGTCGTCGCCGCCCGAATACCGTGATCGCCATGGCCGACGAGAACGCCGATCCCCGGACGCTGCACGAGAAGCAGCCCGAGAAGCAGCGTGGCCCGGTGGTGCTGCGCGGCGAACGCAGCATCGAGCCGACCACCACCGACCAGCGGCTGCTCGACTCGCGTGGCCCGGCCGACTGGGTGCACACCGACCCGTGGCGGGTGCTGCGGATCCAGGCCGAGTTCGTCGAGGGGTTCGGGATGCTCGCCGAGCTCCCGCGCGCGGCGACCGTGTTCGGCTCGGCCCGCACGCAGGGCGGCTCCCCGGAGTACGAGCTGGGCCGCGAGCTCGGGGCGCGGCTCGCCGGAGCCGGGTTCGCCGTGATCACCGGGGGCGGCCCGGGCGCGATGGAGGCCGCGAACCGCGGTGCCTCCGAGGCGGGCGGGCTCTCGGTCGGGCTCGGCATCGAGCTGCCGTTCGAGCAGGGCCTGAACCCGTGGGTCGACCTCGGGATCAACTTCCGCTACTTCTTCGCCCGCAAGACGATGTTCGTGAAGTACTCGCAGGCGTTCGTCTGCCTGCCCGGCGGGTTCGGCACGCTCGACGAGCTGTTCGAGGCGCTCGTCCTGGTGCAGACCAAGAAGGTCACCAAGTTCCCGGTCGTCCTGCTCGGCAGCGACTACTGGGGCGGCCTCTACGACTGGATCGCCAAGACCGTCCTCGCCGACGGCAAGATCGGCGAGAAGGACCTCGACCTGCTGCACGTCACCGACGACATCGACGACGCCGTCGACGTGGTCAACGAGGCCTACCACGCCTGGGAGGAGACGCACTGATGGCCGGTCCGGAGCCCGGGTTCGCCGTCTGCGTCTACTGCGCCAGCTCCGACGGCGTCGCCCCGCACTACCTCGACCTCGCCCGGGAGGTCGGCCGTGCGGTCGCCGCCCGCGGCTGGACGCTGGTGTCCGGCGGGGGCCGCAAGTCGATGATGGGTGCGGTCGCGGCCGGCGCCCGGGACGCCGGCGGCCGCACCGTCGGGGTCATCCCGCGGTCCATGGTCGAGCGCGAGTGGGCCGACCACGACAGCGACGAGCTGCTCGTCGTCGAGAGCATGCGCGAGCGCAAGCAGCAGATGGAGGACCGCGCCGACGCGTTCCTCGCGCTGCCCGGCGGCATCGGGACCTGCGAGGAGCTGTTCGAGGTCTGGACGGCCGGGTCGCTCGGCCTGCACGGCAAGCCGGTCGTGCTGCTCGACCCCGACGGCCACTGGGACGGCCTCGTCGACTGGGTCGCCGGCCTCGCCGACCGCGGGTTCGCCTCGCGGGCCCCGATCGAGCGGCTGCGCCAGGTCCGCGGCGACGACTCCGCTCCGGCCGACCCCGCCGGGCTGGCCGGCGCGGCGCTCGACGAGTGCGCCCGTCCGCTCACCTGAGCCCGTGACCCTCTCCGCCCGGCTCGCCGCCCGCAAGGACGGCCGTCGCATCGCCGTCGTCCTGCCCGCCCTGGACGAGGAGGCGACGGTCGGTCCGCTCGTCGCGGGGCTGACCCGGCTGTGCGAGGGCCCGTCCCCGCTGGTCGACGACCTCGTCGTCCTCGACTCCGGGAGCACCGACCGCACCGCGGAGTACGCCGCCGCGGCCGGGGCACGGGTGCTCGGCCGCGAGCGGGCGGTGCCCGGCGTCCCGGTGCTGCCGGGCAAGGGCGAGGCGATGTGGCGCGCCGTCGTCGCCCTGGGGAACGGGCCGCGCCCGGCCGACCTGGTCTGCTTCGTCGACGCCGACCTCGTCGACCCGCACCCCGAGCTCGTCGAACGGCTCCTCGCGCCGCTGCTCACCCGGCCCGGGACCGCGCTGGTCAAGGGCTACCACCGGCGCCCGCTCACCGGCCCCGGTGGTGCCGGCGGCCCCGACGACGCGAGCGGGCACGAGGGCGGCCGCGTCACCGAGCTGCTCGCCCGCCCCCTGCTCGCCGCGCTCCGCCCCGGGCTGCGGCACGTCCGCCAGCCCATCGGGGGTGAGTACGCCGCCACCCGCGAGCTGCTCGACCGGCTCCCGTTCGCGACCGGCTACGGCGTCGACATCGGCCTGCTGCTCGACACCGACGCCGACACCGTCGTCGGCGGGACCGCGGCCATCGCGCAGGCCGACCTCGGCGTGCGCCGGCACCGCAACCGCCCGCTGCACGAGCTCGGCCGCACCTCCCGCGAGGTCCTCGCCACGGCCCTGGCCCGCTGCGGGGTCGAGGACTCCGGCGCCGGGCTCACCGCGTTCCTCCCCGACGACGTCCTCCCCGGCCACGTCCGCACCGGGCACGGCGCGGAGACGGGATGGCGCACCGAGACCCGTCCGTTGCGCCAGGTGGACCGGCCCCCACCAGGCCGGGTGCGCGACGGAGGGTCCGCCGAGCCGGTGGCCGCACCCGCCGCCCGCGTGGGGTGAGACCCGCCGTCGGACCGGCGTGATGAGATGGCGGCATGGGGACCGCCCTCGCGTACGTGCTCGTCCTGGCCGGCGTCGCCGCGCTGGTCTTCGTGTTGGCGGCCGCGGTCTTCGGCCGCGGGGAGGAACTCGCCCCGCTCGCCCCGGACGCGACACCCACCCGGCTGCCCGCCCGCGAGGTCTCCGGAACCGACGTCCGTGACCTGCGTTTCCAGCAGGTGCTGCGCGGATACCGGATGGCTGAGGTGGACTGGGCACTCGACCGGCTGGCCGGCGAGCTGGACCGGGTCCGGACCGACCGGCACGAGCTGGCCGACCGGGTGGCCCGGTTGGAGGCGACGATCGCGCGGATGCGCGCCGAGGAGGACCCGGGTGACGAGCAACGACGGCGGTGGTGACGGCGGTACCGCAGGCAGGAGCGGGGACGGCCGCGACGGCGGGGTCGGCGACCGCACCCCGGGCGTGCGGCCGGCCGGTGGCGGCCGGGTGGAGCTGACGGTCCCGGTCGACGTCAACGTGCCCGCCGACGTCCTGTGGGAGGTCGTCTCCGACCTCGAGGGCCAGTCGGACTGGATGCTCGGCACGACCGTCGAGATCACCGCGGGCGACGGCCGCTCGGTCGGCACCGAGCTGCGCGCGGTCACCGGGGTCGGGCCGCTCGGCGTCGCCGACACGATGCGGGTCACCGAGTGGACCGAACCGCCCGCCGGTGCGACGGGGGAGCGGCGGATCGTCGTCACCCACACCGGCACCGTGATCCGCGGCGACGGCGTGTTCGCCGTCGTCGGGCTGGGCCCGGCGCGGTCGCGGTTCCTGTGGACCGAGCTGCTCGACCTGCCGCTCGGTGCGCTCGGCCGGTTCGGCTGGCCGCTGGTGCGCCCCGCGTTCCGGGCCGGGGTCGCGCACTCGCTGCGCGGCATGGCCGAGCGGACCGAGGACCGGTACCGGGCCGGCCGGTGACATCGCCCGACCCCGCGGCCCACGACGACCGCCCCCGCTGCGACTGGGCGCTCTCGGCACCGGACTACGTCGCCTACCACGACGACGAGTGGGGCCGCCCCGTCCACGGCACCGCGGCCTGGTTCGAGCGCATGAGCCTGGAGGGGTTCCAGTCCGGCCTGTCCTGGATCGTCGTGCTGCGCAAGCGTCCGGCGTTCCGCGAGGTCTTCGCCGGCTTCGACCCGGACACGGTCGCCCGCTTCGGCGACGACGACGTGACCCGCCTCCTCGGCGACGCCCGGATCGTGCGCAACCGGATGAAGATCGAGGCCACGATCTCCAACGCCCGCGCCGTGCTCGACCTCCTCGACGCCGGCGACGACCTCGGTGCGTTCCTCGCCTCCTACGCGCCCGACCCGGCCGACCACCCGCGCCCGGCACGGCTGTCCGACGTCCCCGGCTCCACGCCCGCGTCGACGGCGCTGTCGAAGGCGCTCAAGAAGCGCGGCTTCCGGTTCGTCGGTCCCACCACCTGCTATGCGCTCATGCAGGCGACCGGTCTGGTCGACGACCACGTCGCGTACTGCTGGCGTGCCGGGGCCGCCCCGGAGGACCCGCGGGGGACCGGACCGGGGTCGCCGTAGCGTCGCCGGGCCGTTGCGCTGCGTGAACGCCGCGGGTATCGCTGCCGAGCCGTGATCGCCTCGGTTGCACCTCGACGCCGGTGATGGGGGACAATGTGGTCCCACGGTCGGCGCGTGCCCCGAGCGCGCACCGGGGAACGACAGTTGTGGATGTTGACGGAGGACGGACGAATGGCCGCGATGAAGCCCCGCACCGGCGACGGGCCCATGGAAGTCACCAAGGAGGGCCGGGGCATCGTGATGCGCGTCCCGCTCGAGGGTGGCGGGCGTCTCGTCGTCGAGATGACCCCGGACGAGGCCACCGACCTCAGTGAGGCGCTGAAGTCGACCGTCGGCTGACGGCCGACCGAACGGACACGACACGGCGGGGCCGGGGAACCGGTCCCGCCGTCGTCGTACCCGGGGGGCCCGGCGACGGGCCTCAGGTCACCGACTCGTAGATCTCCAGCGTCCGCCGGGCCATCTCGGCCCAGGCGAACTCGGCGACCGCGCGCTCCCGGCCCCGCTCGCCCATCGTCGCGGCCCGCCGCGGGTCCGCGACCAGTGCGTTGACCCCCTCCGCCAGCGCCGCCTCGAACGCGGCGGTGTCGGCCGGGTCGTAGTGCGCGAGCAGGCCGGTCACGCCGTCGTCGACGACCTCCGGGATCCCGCCGACGTCGGAGGCGACCACGGCCGTGCCGCAGGCCATCGCCTCCAGGTTCACGATGCCCAGCGGCTCGTAGACCGACGGACACACGAACACCGTCGCCGCCGACAGCAGCTGGCGGACCTCGGCGGTGGCGAGCATCCGCTGGATCCACACGACGCCGTCGCGCGAGGCGGACAGCTCCGCCACCGCCCGCTCGGTCTCGGCCGCGATCTCCTTCGTGTCCGGGGCGCCCGCACACAGCACGACCTGCGCCGACGGGTCGAACCGGTGCGCCGCCGCGACCAGGTGCCCGAGGCCCTTCTGCCGGGTGATCCGGCCGACGAACACCACGAGCGGCCGGTCCGGGTCGACGCCGTGGGCGAGCAGCGCGTCGCGCGCCGGGTCGGGCGCGTAGAACTGCGTGTCGATGCCGTTGTGCACCACGTGCACCAGGTCCGGGTCGATCGCCGGGTAGGCGTTCAGCACGTCGCGGCGCATGCCGTGGGAGACCGCGATGACGGCGTCCGCCGCCTCGTAGGCGGTCCGCTCCACCCACGACGACAGCCGGTACCCGCCGCCGAGCTGCTCGGCCTTCCACGGCCGCAGCGGCTCCAGCGAGTGCGCGGTCACCACGTGCGGGCGTCCGTGCAGCAGGCCGCCGATGTGGCCCGCCATGTTGGCGTACCAGGTGTGGGAGTGCAGCACGTCACAGCGCTCCAGCTCGGCGGCCATCGACAGGTCCACCCCGAGCGTGGTCAGCGCGGCGTTCGCCCCGTCCGGCAGCGGCGGCGCGGAGTGCGCGCGGGCGTCGGCCGGTGTGTCGCTGCCCGGTTCGGCGAAGCAGTGCACGTCGACGTCGACGAGCTCCCGTAGGGCGGGGACGAGATGTCCCACGTGGACTCCGGCGCCGCCGTAGACGGCGGGCGGGTATTCACGGGTGAGAAGGCCGACGCGCACGGGCCGGGACGCTACCGGGGCGGGCGGACGCGGCGCGAGGAGTCCGCCGGGCGGTCGCTGCGTCCGACCCTGCCCGGCGGGGCCGGACGTATGGCCCCGCCACCGGGCGCCCACTAGTGTTCACGCCATGCGACCGACCGCGTCCGGACGTCTTCCCGGAAGGGTTCTCGGCATCGTGCTGGCCGGTGGCGAGGGGAAGCGGCTCTGGCCGCTCACCGCGGACCGTGCCAAGCCCGCCGTCCCGTTCGGTGGCAACTACCGGCTCATCGACTTCGTGCTGTCCAACCTCGTGAACTGCGGGATGGACCGGCTGTGCGTGCTGACCCAGTACAAGTCGCACTCGCTGGACCGGCACATCTCGACGACGTGGCGGCTGTCGTCGGTGCTCGACCAGTACATCACCACCGTCCCGGCCCAGCAGCGGCTCGGCAGGCGCTGGTACACCGGCTCGGCGGACGCGATCTTCCAGAGCCTCAACCTGGTCTACGACGACCAGCCCGAGTACATCGCCGTGTTCGGCGCCGACCACGTCTACCGGATGGACCCGGCGCAGATGATCGCCCAGCACGCCGAGTCCGGCGCGGGCGTCACCGTCGCGGGGATCCGGGTGCCGCGGGCCGAGGCGAAGGCGTTCGGCTGCATCGCCTCCGACGAGACCGGCCGCATCACCGAGTTCCTCGAGAAGCCGTCCGACCCGCCGCACGTGCCGGACGACCCCGAGGTGACCTTCGCCTCGATGGGCAACTACGTGTTCACCACCGAGGCCCTGCTCGACGCGCTGAAGGCCGACGCGGCGAACGCCGACTCCGACCACGACATGGGCGGGGACATCATCCCGGCGCTGGTCGCCAAGGGTGACGCGCACGTCTACGACTTCGCCGACAACGTCGTCCCCGGCGCCACCGAGCGCGACGCCGGCTACTGGCGCGACGTCGGGACCATCGACGCCTACTACGACGCGCACACCGACCTCGTCTCGGTGCACCCGATCTTCAACCTCTACAACCAGCGCTGGCCGATCCGCACCGCGGTGCCCGCGCTGCCGCCGGCGAAGTTCGTCGAGGGCGGCATCGCGCAGGACTCGATCGTCGGCGCGGGCACGATCATCTCCGGGGCGATCGTGCGCCGGTCGGTGATCAGCCCGAACGTGTCGGTGTCGGGCGGCGCGGAGGTTTCGGACTCGGTCGTGCTGCCGGGTGCCCGGATCGGCCGGGGCGCGGTGGTGCGGCGGGCGATCCTCGACAAGAACGTCGTCGTCCCCGACGGCGCACTGATCGGCGTCGACCTGAACCTGGACCGCAGCCGCTACACCGTCTCCAACGGCGGCGTCGTCGTCCTGGGCAAGGGCGTCACCGCGCAGTAGCGCTCACCCGGGGTGCCGAGGTCACCTGCGGACGGCGCAGAGCATCCCGTCCGCGACCGGCAGCAGCGCCGACAGCAGGCGCTCGTCGTCGCGGACCAGGGCGGCGGTCTCGCGCAGCGCGGCCGTGCCCGGGCCGTGCGCGGCACCGGGCTCGGCGACCCGGCCGCCGTCGAGCACACCCTCCAGCACCAGCACCCCGCCGGGGCGCAGCAGCCGGATCGCCTCGGCCAGGTAGCCGGGGTACTCGGCGGGGACGGCGTCGGCGACGACGAGGTCGTAGCCGCCGTCGGTCAGCCGCGGCAGCACCTCCAGCGCCATCCCGTTGATCAGCCGCGCGCGCCCGGGCCCGTACCCGGCGGCGAGGAAGGTGCGCCGGGCCGAGCGCTGCAGCTCCGGGTCGACGTCGATGGTGGTCAGCGTCCCGTCGCCGGCCATGCCGCGCAGCAGGTACAGCCCGCTCACCCCGGCCCCGGTCCCGATCTCGACGACGGCCCGCGCGGAGATCGTCGCGGCCAGCACCGACAGCGCCGCCCCGCCCGCCGCGGAGATGGGGTGCGCGCCCGCCGCCGTGCCCAGTGCGCGGGCCTCGCCGCACGCGTCGTCCTCGGCGAGGTAGCCCTCGGCGTACGCGGCCGCCCCCGCGGGTGTGCTCATGGAACAAGATTATCGCCGGAGCCCCGCGGGACGATTTCACAGACTTCTCTCAGACGGGTTTCACATCCTCCTCATGGGTGGCGGGCAGTCTGTGCTGCAACGAACGAAGTCTCGCGGCCGATCGACACCACGACACGGTCGCGACCCACGGAGGTGCCCGCCCCGATGTCCGCCCCTCGCGCAACCGACGACGCCCCGTTCCGGGACGCCGCCGCCGGTACCCGCCCCGGTGAGGGTGCCGACTGGACCCCGCCCACCTGGGACGAGGTCGTCCGGGAGCACGCCGACCGCGTCTACCGCCTCGCCTACCGCCTGTCCGGCAACCAGCACGACGCCGAGGACCTCACCCAGGAGACCTTCATCCGGGTGTTCCGGTCCCTGGCGTCCTACAAGCCGGGCACCTTCGAGGGCTGGCTGCACCGCATCACCACGAACCTGTTCCTCGACATGGTCCGCCGCCGCGCCCGGCTGCGGATGGAGGGCCTGCCCGAGGACACCGACCGTCTCCCGGGCGGTGGTCCCGAGCCCGAGACCGTGTTCGCGATCAACCACCTCGACCCGCACCTGCAGGCCGCGCTGGACGAGCTGCCCCCGGACTTCCGGGTCGCCGTCGTCCTGTGCGACGTCGAGGGCCTGTCCTACGAGGAGATCGGCGCCACCCTCGGGGTGAAGCTCGGCACCGTCCGCAGCCGCATCCACCGGGGCCGGACCGCGCTGCGGGCGTCGCTGGAGCGGCACCGGGCGGCCGCGGCGGAGGAGCAGGCGGTGGCATCCGACCGCGGTCCGGTGGCAGAGTTGGTTCCGTGACCGAGCGACGGCGTTTCCAGGTCGTCCCCCCGGACTGGGGGACGACCCACCTGACGCTCGAGGCGGTCGTCGCCTTCGTGGACGACGAGCTGGCCGCCGGTCCGCACGACCGCGCCACCCGCCACCTCGAGCGTTGCCCCGACTGCGCGGTGGAGGTCGCCGAGCAGCGGCGGGCCCGCACCGCACTGCGCGGTGCCGACGCCCCCACGCTGCCGCCGTCGCTGATGTCGACGCTGCGCGCGATCCCGCAGGACACCGAGCTGCCCCCGCCGCCGGCGGGCCTGTCGCTCACCCCGGACGGCCAGCTCGTGTCGGTGCTGCGCCCGGCGCCGGTCGAGGGCGACCACGGCCGTCGCGCCGGCCGGTCGCGACGGGTGCGTCTGGGCACCGGCGCCGCCGTGTCCGGGCTGGCGCTCGGCGCGCTCGCGTTCGGTCTGCCCGCCGCCACGACCGGCACCCCGACCGGGCCGACCGTGCCCGGCCCGGGTGCCGCGGCCGTCGCCCGGTTCGCGGCCACCCCGGTGCCCGCCTCGTCGCGGCGGACGGCCCTCCCGGCCGCCACCACGGTGGGCTCGACCGGGGCGCCGCTGTCGCCGACGACCTCGGCCACGCCGACCGGTGACGCCGACATCTCCCCGACGCCCTGACGCGTCACCGATACACCGACTTCACCGCCCGCCGGGCAGGCTGTGCGGGTGTACTGGGTGGACGCCGTGCCGGCTGATCGATCGTCGGGAGCAGTCTCCCCGGGCTCCGGGGTGACCCGGTGAGCGACGACCGCGGCGCCCGCCCGGACGGCGCGGCCGACCCGGAGGCCCCCGGCTCCGCCCCGCCGCGGCTGCGCCCCCGCCCGCTGGACCGTCCCGAGACCGACCCCGGCGAGCAGGCCGCGTTCGGCCGCCCGGACGGCGTCGGCAGCTCGTTCGCGCCGCCGTCGTCGCACCTCGGGTCGAACGGGTCGCTGCCGACGGTGCCCCCGCCGACCGCCGCGGTCGCCCGCGCGTTCGGCCGCCCGGACCGTGTACCGGACGGCGACCCCGCCGGTGGTCTGCAGCGTCCGCCCGGTGCCTCGGGCGACGCGCTGCGCGGGGGTGAGCAGAGCGCCGAGCAGGACCCGTTCTGGCCCGGCGGCTCGACCGGCGATCCGTGGCGCGACCCGGGAACGCCGGTCGTCGCCGCCCCACCCCCCGGCGACGGCGACGACCCCGGTGAGGGTCCCCGGCCCGACGGGCCCCGGCTCAGCGTCCGCGAGGTCCTGTTCGGCAAGCGGGTGCAGCCGCGCGCGCTGGCGCTGCTCGGCGTGCTCGCCCTCGTCGTCGGTGCCGCGGGCGGCCTGGTCGGGCACTGGACCGCCGCCGCGGCGGGCGCCCTGACCAGCCCCGGAGCCGTGCTGAGCGCGACCGAGCCCGCCCGGGAACGGCCGCCCGGCTCAGTGTCGGAGGTCGCCTCGCGGGTGCTGCCCGCGGTCGTCTCGCTGGAGGTGACCGTCGGCAACCAGGCGGGCAACGGCTCCGGCGTCGTGATCGACCCCGCGGGCTACGTGCTCACCAACGACCACGTCGTCGCGCCGGCGACCGGACCCGGCCAGGGCACCATCGAGGCCCTGTTCTCCGACGGCTCCCGCGTCCCGGCCACCGTGGTCGGCGCGGACCCGATGACCGACCTCGCGGTGGTCAAGGTGCCCGTCGCGAACCCGACGGTCGCCGCGATCGGCCGCTCCGGCGAGCTCGCCGTCGGCGACGCGGTGATCGCGATCGGGTCGCCGTTCGGCCTGGCGGGCACGGTGACGACGGGGATCGTGTCGGCCGTCGACCGCCCGGTGCGGCTCGACCCCGAGGGCAGTGCGGGCGACGCGGTGATCGACGCCGTGCAGACCGACGCCGCGATCAACCCCGGCAACTCCGGCGGCCCGCTGGTGGACGCGACCGGCGCCGTCGTCGGCATCAACACCGCGATCCGCAGCGCGGGCAGCGCCGAGTCCGGGGCGCAGGGCGGCTCGATCGGCCTGGGCTTCGCCATCCCGATCGACGACGCCCGCGCCATCGCCGAGGAGCTCATCCGCACCGGCCGCGTGGCGCACGCCGACCTCGGTGTCAACGCCCGCTCGGTCACCGACGGCGCCACCGACGGCGCCCAGGTGCAGAACGTCGTCGCCGGGGGACCGGCGGCCGCGGCCGGGATCGCCGACGGCGACGTCGTCGTCGACGTCGCCGGGCGCCCCATCGCCAGCGCCGACGAGCTCGTCGTCGCCGTCCGCGAACACGCCCCCGGCGAGCAGGTCCCGGTCGGTCTCGTCCGTCAGGGACGACCGCTCACCGTGACCGTCACACTCGGGCAGCGCTGAGACCCGTACGCTGGCGTCGTGTTCGAGAACATCGGCATGCCGGAGATCCTCGTCCTGGTCGTGGCGGGGCTCTTCATCCTGGGCCCGGAACGGCTGCCCGAGGCCGCGGCCTGGGTCGGTCGCGCGGTCCGCCAGATCAAGGAGTTCGCGAGCGGCGCCCAGAACCACCTGAAGAAGGAGCTGGGCCCCGAGTTCGACCAGATCCAGCAGCCGCTCAACGACCTGCGCAGCCTGCGCTCGCTCAACCCGCGGACCGCGATCACCCGGAGCCTGTTCTCCGACGACGTCTCCACCCCGCCGGTCAAGCCCAACGGGTTCGCCCCGGGCCCGGCCGGCAGCGCGGCCACGGCCGGCGCCGCCGCCCTGGGCGGGGCCGCGGCGAGCACCCCGCCCCCGGTCCGTGCGCCGCAGCCGCCGCTGGCCGCGGACGAACGTCCCCCGGTGGACCCGGACGCGACCTGACCCGGCTCCTCCTCCGTACGACGACGGTGCCGCACCCGGCTCGGGTGCGGCGCCGTCGTCGTGGGCGGGGCCGGGTCAGCCCAGCAGCGGCGGGCGGCGCAGGTGGTGCGTGGTCGCGCGCTGGTAGGCGTGCGCGGCGGCCAGCACCGTGGCGTCGGCGTGCCGCGGCCCGACGACCTGCAGCCCCACCGGCAGCCCGGCGGAGGTGAAGCCGCACGGCACCGACGTCGCGGGCTGCTGGGTCATGTTGAACGGGTAGGTGAACGGCGTCCACGACGTCCAGCGCGGGTCGTGCCAGCCCTCGGGGACCTCCCGGCCGCCCTCGAACGCGGTGATCGGCAGCGTCGGGGTGAGCAGCAGGTCGTACTCGGAGTGGAAGGCGCCCATCAGCGTCCCCAGCTCGTTGCGCACGGCCATCGCGCCCAGGTAGTCCAGCGCCGACACCCCGGCGCCCTGCTCGGCGATCTCCACCAGCGCCGGGTCCATGGCCTTCCTGGCCTCGGCGCCGATCGGCTCCAGGGACTTCGCGGCCGCGGCGAACCAGAGCGTGTGGAACGGCTCGATCGGGTCGGCGAAGCCGGGGTCGGCGTTCTCGACGGTCGCGCCGAGCTCACGGGCGAACACCGCGACCGCCTCGGCGACCAGCGCCGCCACCTCCGGGTCGACGTCGACGAACCCGAGGGTGGGGGAGAACGCGATCCGCAGGCCCTGCGCGCCCCCGGCGAGCCGCTCGACGGCGGACTCGCGGGGCACGTCGAACACCCACGGGTCGCGGGTGTCGGGCTGGGCGACGACGTCGTGGAGCAGCGCGGCGTCGTCGACGGTGCGGGTCATCGGGCCGACGTGGGCCAGCGTCCCGAACGCCGAGCCCGGGTAGTGCGCGATGCGGCCGTAGGTCGGCTTGTGCGCGACGGTGCCGGTGAACGCGGCCGGGATGCGGACCGAGCCGCCCGCGTCGGTGCCCAGCGACAGCGGGCCCATCCCCAGCCCGACCGCCGACGCCGAGCCACCGGACGAGCCGCCGGCCGTCCTCGTCGGGTCCCACGGGTTGGTGGTGACGCCGGTCAGCGGCGAGTCGGTCACGCCCTTCCACGCCAGCTCGGGCGTGGTGTTCTTCCCGATCAGCACCGCACCCGCGGCGCGGACCCTGGCCACCGGCGGGCCGTCGACCTCGAACGGCCCGTCCGGTGAGGTCGTCGTCGAGCCGCGGCGGGTGGGCCACCCGATCGTCAGGAGCATGTCCTTGATCGAGGTGGGGACGCCGTCGAGCGGCCCGACCGGCTCCCCGGCCTGCCAGCGCGCCTCGGAGTCCTTCGCCTGCGACAGCGCCGAGTCGGCGTCGACCAGGCAGAACGCGTTCACCGCGCCGTCGTGCGCCTCGATCCGGTCCAGCGCGTCCCGGGTGGCCTGCACCGGCGAGATCTCGCCGCTGCGGTAGCCCACCAGCAGCTCGGTCGCGCTGAGGTCTGCAGTCGTCACAGCAGTCACACCTTTCCTGCGGATGAGCTCACGTACCCGCGTTCGGGGTCCACCACGTTGCGCAGCTCCCGGCCGTCCCGGAAGCGCGCGAGGTTGTCGGCGAACAGCTCGACGAGCATGTCCTTCCAGCCGACGACGTCACCGGACATGTGCGGGGAGAGGAGCACGTGCTCCATCGCCCACAGCGGCGAGGTCGCGGGCAGCGGCTCGACCTCGAACACGTCCAGCGCGGCGCCGGCGAGCCGCCCGGTCGCGAGCGCGTCGGTCAGGTCGTCCTGCACGACGAGCGCGCCCCGGCCGACGTTGACGACCCGCGCCCGCTCGGGCAGCAGGGCGATCGTCCCGGCGTGCAGCATCCCGCGGGTCGCGTCGGTCAGCGGGGCGGCGAGCACCAGGTGGTCGGTGTCGGGCAGCAGGCCGGGCAGCTCGTCGAAGGCGTGCACGCCGTCCGCGGCGCGCCGGCCGACCAGCCGCACCCGCATCCCGACCGCGCCCAGCAGGTCGGCGACGGCGCGCCCGATTGGCCCGCTCCCGACGACCGTCGCGACCTTCCCGGCGACGGTCTCGGTCTCGCGGTGGCGCCAGGTCCGCTCCCGCTGCAACGCGAGCGAGCGGGCGGTGTCCTTGGCGAACGCGATCACCGCGCCGAGCACGAACTCGGCGATCGGGCGGTCGAAGACCCCGCGCGAGTTCGTCAGCGTCGCACCCGAGGCGAGCAGGGCGGGGAAGGCGACCCGGTCGACGCCGGCGCTGGCGGTGTGCACCCAGCGCAGCGCGGCGGTGTCGGTGGCGTCCCAGACGTCCTTGACGGCGTCGGAGGTGAAGTCCCAGGTGAGCAGCACGTCGCTGCCGGGCAGTACGGCGGCGAGCTCGCCGGCGTCGGCGGCGAAGCGGAGACGTGCGTCACCGGCGTGCCGCTCGAGGCCGGGCGGGGTATCCCCGCCGTGCAGCACGGCGACGGTGATGGGGTCCTGACCAGCGAAAACCGGCAACGGGAGATCCTGTCGGTAGGGAGGTCGGGCGGCGTTGACACGCTAGGAAGCGCACCTACGATTGTCAACAATCCGCGTATCGGACAGGGGGATCGGATGACGAAGCTGATCAGGATCGAGCTCGCGAAGCGCGGCGTCGCGTGCACCGCGAGGCTGCTGGAGGCCGAGGCGCCGCGCACCGCCGCGGCGGTCTGGGAGGCGCTGGCGGACGGCCCGCAGGGTGGCGACGCGCAGCACGCCAAGTACGCCCGGAACGAGGTCTACACGATCGTCCCGCGGTTCGGCCCGCGGATCGGGCAGGAGAACCCGACGGTCACGCCCATCCCGGGCGACGTCTGCTACTTCGACTTCCACGGCGGGATGCTCGACAGCGCGTTCAAGGACGACCAGGGCATCGACGCCGCCGAGGGCGGGATCGACCTCGCGATCTTCTACGGGCGCAACAACCTGCTGCTCAACGGCGACGTCGGCTGGGTGCCGGGCAACGTGTTCGCCACCATCGTCGACGGGCTCGACGCGATGGCGACCGCCTGCCACGACGTGTGGCGCGCGGGCAGCGTGGGGGAGCGGCTCGTCTACTCGCGGGCGTCGTGACCCTTGCGGTGACCCGGGTCTCTGTAGGATTGTCGACAACATGAGCACGGTCGGATTCCTCTACCCGGGCTTCTCTGCCGAGGACGACTACCCGCGCGCCGAGAAGCTGCTGACCGACGGCAGCCGGCTCGCCCTCGTCCACACCGAGATGCCCGAGGACGCCCACCGCGAGGACGCGCTGCTCGCCATCGGCGGCGACGAGGTCCTCGCCGACGGCGCGCGCCGGGTCGCCGCGGAGGCGGGCCCGCTGGACGCGGTCGTCTGGGCCTGCACCTCGGGGTCGTTCATCTTCGGCCCCGAGGGCGCCGCCCGGCAGGTCGCGGCGCTGGAACGGGTGTCGGGGGTGCCGACGTCGAGCACGTCGTTCGCCTTCGTCGACGCCTGCCGGCGGCTCGGGATCCGCTCGGTGGCGGTCGGGGCGACCTACCCGCCGGACGTCGCTGGCGCCTTCGTGCACTTCCTGACCCACCACGACATCTCCGTGCACACGCTGTCCGCCCGCGACATCATCACCGCCGCCGAGGTCGGGACGTTGCCGCCGGAGACCGTGCTGGAGTTCGCCGCCGCGGTGGCCTCGGACGCGCCCGGCGCCGACGCGGTGCTGCTGCCCGACACCGCGCTGCACACCGTGGACGTGCTCGACGCGCTGGACGCACGTGTGGGCAGGCCGGTGCTGACCGCGAACCAGGTGAGCATCTGGCAGGGCCTGCGTCTGGCCGGGGCCGACGTCGACCGTCCCGGCCTGGGGACACTGTTCCGGAGAGGGTGAGTCGTGGGCCTGGACGTCTCGGAGCTCGAGCCGGTGAGCCGGCGCTCCACCGCGGAGATCGTCGCCGACCGGATCCGTGCGGCGATCATGCGCGGCACGTTCGCACCGGGCACCCAGCTCGGCGAGGTGGACCTCGCGAACCGGCTGGGGGTGAGCCGCGGCCCGCTGCGCGAGGCGATGCAGCGCCTCGTCGCCGAGGGGCTGCTGCGCAGCGAACGCCACCGCGGCCTGTTCGTGCGCGAGCTCGGGCCCGACGACGTCCGTGACGTCTACCTGGCCCGCACCGCCGTCGAGCGGGCCGCGGCGCTCAAGGTGCTGGAGGGTGACCGGGCGGCCGCCGTCGTCGCGCTGGAGATCCCGCTCGGGGTGATGGCCGCCGCGGCCGAGGCGGGCGACGCCGTGGCCCTCGCCGACGCCGACCACGACTTCCACGCCGCGCTCGTCGCCGCGTCGGGGAGCCCGCGGCTGCGCCGGATGACCGAGGGTCTGCTCGTCGAGACCCGGATGTGTCTCGCCGCGTTCCAGCAGACCGCCCCGCCCGCCCGGGCGCTGCTCGCCGAGCACGAACGGCTGCGCGACGCCCTGCGCGACGGCCGCACGGAGCTGCTGCTCGACCGGCTGGCCGCCCACATGGACGATGCAGTCACCCGCATCCTCGCCGCGATGCCCGGGGCGGCCTGAGCGCCTGTGAACCGCACCGCCGGACACCCCGGGGACTAGTTCGCATACGTAACATGACGGCACGTGGTGGGCGTCCTCGAAGGTTTCCTGGTCATCGGCGTCGTCGTGGTCGTCGGGTACGTCCTCGGCCGCGGAGGCCTGCTCGGTGACCAGGGCTCGAAGGTCCTCGCACGCACCGCCTTCTTCGTCGCGACGCCCGCGCTGCTGTTCACCACGCTCAGCCGTTCGGACGTCGGCGCCGTCCTGTCCTCGGGGCTGGTCGTCACCGCGCTCACCAGCACCCTGGCCTGCCTGCTGTTCGTGCCGGTCGCGCTGCTGCGCCGCCGCCCGGCCGGCGAGGTCGTCGTCGGGTCGATGGCGTCCGGCTACGTCAACGCGGGCAACCTCGGCATCCCGATCGCGGCCTACGTGCTCGGCGACTCCGCCGCCGTCGCCCCGGTGCTGCTGTTCCAGCTCGCGATCCTGACCCCGCTGTTCACGACCCTGATGGACGTCCTCCCCGGCGACGGCCGCGGCGAGCGCCCCGGGTGGGTCCGGGTCGCACTCGCCCCGCTGCGCAACCCGATCGCGATCGCCACCGCCGCCGGGCTGACCGTCTCCGCGACGGGCGTCGTGCTGCCGGAGCCGGTGACCGCCCCGGTCGAGCTGCTCGCCGACCTCGCGGTGCCCGCCATGCTGCTCGCGTTCGGCATCTCCCTGCACGGCGCCCGCCGCCCCGGGACGGGGGAGACCGCGGGCTCGGTGTGGACCGCCGTGCTGATCAAGAACGTGCTGCACCCGCTGATCGCCTGGGCCTTCGCCGCGGGGGTGCTCGGCCTGACCGGCCCGGCGCTGCTCGCCGCGGTGGTGCTGGCCGCCCTGCCCACCGCGCAGAACGTGTTCGGCTACGCCGTGCGCTACGACCGCGCCGTCCCGCTGGCCCGCGACGTGGCGCTGGCCTCGACCGTCGTCGCCGTCCCGGTGCTGCTGGTGATCGCCGCCCTGCTGACCTGACCAGCGCCTTCCTCGTCGCGACGTCCGGCACGAGGGGGTCCTCCGCTCGTCCCTTTGCTCTGCTCACCGATACGCAGCGCCGGCCCCACACCGGCCCCGCGTCGGCGCCGGGAGGCTCCACGGCGCGCCGGCCACCCGCGTCGCGCCTGCGCCGAGATGCAGCCCACCGGGCGGTGGAGATCGACAACTCCCGCTGAGCTGCATCTCGACGCCGCCGACGGCTGTCCGGCCGGCCGCGCGGGCCCGTCCGGGGCCCCGGCGCCGGGGCGGTCCGGGCGCGTGCTGCGTATCGGTGAGCAGAGCAAAGGCGGGCCCGACCGACCCTTGCCCGGACCCACTCGCCCGTGTTTCCCTAGGATTGTCGACAACTCGACAACCCGAGACGCACCACCCTCGACGCATCAGGAGCTGCGAACCCATGGCACAGCTGTCCCCGCTGCTCAAGCAGGCCACCCCGGTCCAGGCCGCCCGCGGTGAGGGCGTCTACCTGTACGACACCGACGGGCGCCGCCACCTCGACTTCACCGCCGGCATCGGCGTCACCTCCACCGGGCACTGCCACCCGACGGTCGTCGCGGCGGCGCAGGAGCAGGTGGCCACGCTGATCCACGGCCAGTACACGACCGTCATGCACCAGCCGCTGCTGACGCTGGTCGAGCGGATGGGCGACGTGCTGCCCGAGGGCATCGACTCGGTGTTCTTCACCAACTCCGGTTCCGAGGCCGTCGAGGCGTCGGTGCGGCTGGCCCGCCAGGCCACCGGCCGGCAGCTGATCGTCGCGTTCGACGGCGGCTTCCACGGCCGCACCATGGGTGCCGCGGCGCTCACCACCTCCGGGGCGAAGATCCGGGCCGGGATCGCCCCGATGATGGGCGGGGTCGCGTTCGCGCCCTTCCCCTACGCCTACCGCTACGGCTGGTCCGAGGAGCAGGCCGTCGCGTTCGCCCTGTCCGAGCTCGACCGGCAGCTGGCGAGCACCGCGCCGGCGTCCGACGTCGCCGCGTTCATCGTCGAGCCGGTGCTCGGCGAGGGCGGCTACGTCCCGACCCCGCCCGCGTTCCTGCACGGGCTGCGCGAGCGCGCCGACCGGCACGGCATCCTGCTGATCGCCGACGAGGTCCAGACCGGCTACGGCCGTACCGGGAAGTTCTGGGGCCACCAGCACGCCGAGGGCCTCACCCCGGACATCATCGTCACCGCCAAGGGGCTCGCGTCCGGCTTCCCGCTCTCGGCCATCGCCGCGCCGAAGGCCCTCATGGAGAAGGCGTGGCCCGGCTCGCAGGGCGGCACCTACGGCGGCAACGCCGTCGCCTGCGCCGCCGCGCTCGCCACGCTCGAGGTCGTGCAGGGCGAGGGTCTGGTCGAGAACGCCCGCGTGCAGGGCGAGAAGCTCCTCGCCGGCGTCCGGGACGCCGCGCAGGGCATCGCCGCCATCGGCGACGTCCGCGGCCGGGGCCTGATGGTCGGCATCGAGTTCGTCGACGCCGACGGCAAGCCCGACGGCGCCACCGCCGCGAAGGTGCACGCCGCGGCCGCCGCGCAGGGCCTGCTCCTGCTGACCTGCGGCGTGTACGGCAACGTCGTCCGGATGATCCCGGCGCTCGTCGTGACCGCCGAGCAGGTCGACGAGGGCCTGGCGCTCTGGACCAAGGCGCTGAACGACGCGCTGTCCTGAGATCCGCCCCGGGGGAACGGACGAGGCCCCGCACACCGGCCGGTGTGCGGGGCCTCGTCGTCGGAGGTGCGGGTCAGCGCCCGACGGGGGAGATGTTCAGGCTCATCCCGGCCAGACCGCGGGCCTTCACGGTCAGCTTCTCCGCGATGGCGTCGAGGGCCTGCGCCGCGGCCGACTCGGGCTTGCCGAGCACGATCGGGGTGCCGGCGTCGCCGCCCTCGCGCAGCGCGACGTCGAGCGGGATCTGGCCCAGCAGCGGCACCGTGGTGCCGACCGTGCGGCTCAGCGAGTCCGCGACGATCTGCCCGCCGCCGGAGCCGAAGATCTCGTTGCGCGAGCCGTCGGGCATCTCCATCCAGGACATGTTCTCCACGACCCCGGCCAGGCGCTGGCGGGTCTGGGTGGAGATCGACCCGGCCCGCTCGGCGACCTCGGCGGCGGCCTGCTGCGGGGTGGTGACGACCAGCAGCTCGGCGTTCGGCACGAGCTGGGCGGTGGAGATAGCCACGTCGCCGGTGCCCGGGGGCAGGTCGAGCAGCAGCACGTCCAGGTCGCCCCAGAACACGTCGGCGAGGAACTGCTGCAGCGCGCGGTGCAGCATCGGGCCACGCCAGACGACCGGGGTGTTGCCGTCGGTGAACATGCCGATCGAGATGACCTTCACGCCGTGCGACTGCGGCGGCATGATCATGTTCTCGATCTTGGTGGGCCGGTCCGCGGCACCGATCATGCGCGGGACCGAGTGGCCGTAGATGTCGGCGTCGACCACGCCGACCTTCATCCCGCGCCGGGCCATGGCCGCGGCCAGGTTGACGGTGACCGAGGACTTGCCGACGCCGCCCTTGCCGGACGCCACGCAGAACACGCGGGTCAGCGAGCCGGGCTGGGCGAAGGGGATGACGGGCTCGTCGGCGTCGCCGCGCAGCGAACGGCGCAGCTCGGTGCGCTGCTCGTCGCTCATCACGTCGAGCTCGACCTCGACCCGCTCGACGCCGGGGACCTTCGAGACCGCCTCGGTGACGCGGGAGGTGATCGTCTCGCGCATCGGGCAGCCCGCGACGGTCAGGTAGACCCCGACGTGGGCGAGGCCGTCGGCGGAGACGTCGACGCTCTTGACCATCCCCAGCTCGGTGATCGGCTTGTGGATCTCCGGGTCCTCGACGGTGCCGAGGGCTGCGCGCACGGCCTCGACGACGGTGCTGGTGCTGCCGGTGACGGACATGGGCTCCTACGACCTCTTTCCTCTCGCGTCACCCCATGCTACGTGGGTGGTTCCGGGGGCTCCGGGTCACCGGCGGTGTCGCCCGGCACGTCCGCGCTGACGAGGTGGTGCGGGTTTCTCTAGCATCCCTGCGATGGACGAGACGAGCGGCACCCCGACGCGCGAGCACCCGGCGCGCCGCCGCGTGGTCCCGACCCCGGCCGAGCTCGCGTCCTGGCGCAGCTTCCTGCGCGCGCACGCGGGCATCACCAAACAGCTCGAGACCGAGCTGGAGGGCGAGCAGCAGCTGTCCCTGGCCGCCTACGACGTGCTGGTCCAGCTGTCCGAGGCGCCCGACCACCGGCTGCGGATGACCGAGCTGGCCGACGCCGTGCTGCTCTCGCGCTCCGGGGTCACCCGGCTCGTCGACCGGCTGGAACGGGTCGGGCTGGTCGCCCGGGCCAAGGTCGCCGACGACGGCCGCGGGGTCACCGCCCGGCTCACCGACACCGGCTACGACCGCCTGCGCACCGCCGCGGTCACCCACCTGCGCGGGGTCCGCGCGCACTTCGTCGAGCGGCTCGACGCCGACGACCTCGCGGCGCTCGAGCGCATCATGGGCCGCCTGGTCCCCTGAACGCCCCCGAGCGCTCAGCGTTCCTTCTTGCGCATCTTCTTCCGGGCACCCGGATCGAGGGGGAGCTCCTCACCACGGCTGCGGGCCACGGCGTCGTCGAGCCGGTCACCCAGCTTCTCCAGCTCGCCGCGCAGGTAGTCCCGGCTCGCGGTCTCCCCGACGGCCAGGCGCAGCGCCGCCAGCTCCCGGGCGAGGAACTCGGTGTCGGCCTTCGTCCGCTCGGCGCGGCGCCGGTCCTCGTCCAGCGCGATCCGGTCCCGGTCGTCCTGCCGGTTCTGGGCCAGCAGGATCAGCGGTGCGGCGTACGCGGCCTGGGTGGAGAACGCCAGGTTGAGCAGGATGAACGGGTACGGGTCCCACTGGATCGACCAGGCGACCAGGTTCAGCGCGATCCACACGACGACGATCACCGTCTGGATCGCGAGGAAGCGGCCCGTCCCGAGGAACCGGGCGATCCGCTCGGAGAAGCGGGCGAAGCCGTCCGGGTCCACCTCGAACCGCCGACGCCCGACGCGCGGCTGGTCCAGCCGCCGTCCGATCCCGGGCTCAGGCACCGTGCACCTCCCCGTCGTGCGTACGGTCGCCGGCGCCGTTCGCGGCCCGCACCGCGCCGCCGTGCACCTCGCCCGGGGCGAGGTCGCGGTCGCGCCAGCCCTGCGGCAGCAGGTGGTCCAGCACGTCGTCGACGGTGACCGCGCCCAGCAGGTGGTCCTCGGCGTCGACGACCGGGCCCGCCACCAGGTTGTAGCTGGCGAAGTAGCGGGTCACCTCGCCGAGCCCCGCCTCGGGCCCCAGCTGCGGCAGGTCGGCGTCGACCATGCCCGCGACCAGCTCGAACGGCGCCGCCCGCAGCAGCTGCTGGGCGTGCACGCAGCCCAGGTAGCGCCCGGTCGGGGTCGCGGTCGGCGGGCGGACGACGAACACCATCGACGCCAGCGCCGGGGGCACCTCCGGGTTGCGCACCCGGGCGAGCGCCTCGGCGACGGTCACGTCCGGCCCCAGCGTGATCGGCTCCGGGGTCATCAGGCCGCCCGCGGTGTCCCACTCGTAGCGCAGCAGGCGGCGCACGGGCTCGGACTCGTCGGGCTCCATGAGCTCCAGCAGCCGCCCGGCCTCGTCGTCGTCGAGCTCGCCGAGCAGGTCCGCCGCGTCGTCCGGGCTCATCGCCTCCAGGACGTCGGCGGCACGGTCGTCGTCGAGGTAGCCGAGCAGCTCGCGCTGGTCGGACTCGGACAGCTCCTCGAACACGTCGGCGAGCCGCTCGTCGTCCAGGGCGTCGACGACGTGGCGCTGCCGGTCGTCGGGCAGCCGCGACAGCGCCGCGGCGACGTCGGCCGGGCGCATCGAGTCGAACACCGCGAGCAGCCGGTCCGCACCCTGCGCGGCGGCGACGTCGAGCCCGGACACGGCCTCCCAGCCGTACACCTCGACCCGCGGCCTGCGCGCCAGCCGGGTCCGCCGGAACCGCAGCGCCACCTTGGTGATCACCCAGTCCCGGGTCCGGCTCGGCTCGACCGCGACGTCGACGACCGAGCCCTCGGTCCCGCCCTCGCGCACGGTCGCGGGGGAGTTGAGCAGCTGCCCGAGCACGAGGGTCTCGTTGGGACGCTGGTCGAACGAGCGCAGGTTCACCGAGCCGCTGGCCAGCGTCACCGCGGTCGGCGCGATGTCGGCGACCCGCAGCATCGGCACGAAGATGCTGCGGCGTGCGGACAGGTCCACGACCAGGCCCAGCACCCGCGGTGGATGACTGTCCACGCGCAGCGACACCACGACGTCGCGGACCTTGCCGATCCGCTCGCCGTCCGGGCCGTAGACGGCCAGGCCGGCCATCCGCGCGACGAACACCCGTACCGAGGCCATGGCGCCGAGACTAGAACCCCCGGCGGTACCGCGGCCGCCCCGGCCGTGTGACTAGGCTCGCCCGCCGTGAACGAGCCGCAGCACGATCCCGGCCAGGACCCCGAACCCCTCCGCTACGACATCGTCGACGTGTTCACCGACCGTCCCTACGCCGGTAACCCGCTGGCCGTCGTGCACGGCGCCGAGGCGCTGTCCACGGCCCGGATGCAGGCGATCGCGCGGGAGTTCAACCTGTCGGAGACGACCTTCCCGCTGGCCCCGACCGGCGACGGCGAGGGCGGTGCGGACTACCGGGTGCGGATCTTCACCCCGCTCTCCGAGCTCGCCTTCGCCGGGCACCCCAGTGTCGGCACGGCCTGGGTGCTGGCCCGCGACGGCGTCATCGGCGAGGGCGACCGCGTGCAGGAGTGCGGCGCCGGGCTGCTGCCCGTGCGGGTCGACGACACCGGCGCCCGGGTGTGGGGCGGCACGCCGTCGGTCGGCGCCGAGCTGAACGCCGTCCGCCTCGCCGCCGCGCTCGGCCTCGGCCCCGACGACGTCGACGGCGCCGCCGTGCCGGGTGTGGCCGGTGCCGGGACCGACTTCGCGATCCTGCTCGTCGTCGCCGGCGCGGTCGCCCGCGCGGTGCCCGACCCCGCGGCACTGGCCGCCGCGGTCGCCGACAGCGGCGCGACCGGGCTGCTCGTCGCCACCGTCGACGCCACCGCCGAGCGGGTCCACGCCCGCATGTTCGGCATCGGGATCGGGGTGCCCGAGGACCCGGCGACGGGCTCGGCCGCCGTCGCGCTCGGGATCTTCCTCGCCGACCGCGGTCTGGTCACCGACGACGGCGAGCACTCCTTCGTCGTGACCCAGGGGGTGGAGATGGGCCGTCCGTCCACGCTCTACGCCGGCGTGCGCACCGAGGGCGGCCGGGCCGTCGGGAGCTGGGTCGGCGGGACCGTCGTCGCGGTGGCCAGGGGCTCCCTGACCCCACCTCCCGAACAGGGGTGACCGACGGGTAACCCCACCTGACCACCGGCGGGTGAGAAACCAATCACCTGGACGGGGCGCCGCGGCCGTCGTCGTGCCAGCATCAGTCCCCAGCCCGAGCGCCCGTGTCGTGACGACGTCGTCGCCGCGACGCGGGCGAGGACGATCTCGACGAGGAGCCCGCCTGTGAGCACCACCCTCCGCGCCCGCCGGTCCTGTCTGGCCGTGCCCGGATCGAGCCAGAAGTTCATCGACAAGGCTCGCACGCTGAACTCCGACCAGGTCTTCCTGGACCTGGAGGACGCCTGCGCCCCGCTGGCCAAGCCGGGTGCCCGGACGACCATCGTCGAGGCGCTGAACGAGGGCGGCTGGGGCGAGAAGATCCGCGTCGTCCGGGTGAACGACTGGACCACCGAGTGGACCTACCGCGACGTCGTCGAGGTCGTCGAGGGCGCCGGCGCCAACCTCGACGCGATCATGCTGCCGAAGGTGCAGACCCCCGAGCAGGTCGTCGCGCTGGACCTGCTGCTGACCCAGATCGAGAAGACCAACGGTCTCGAGGTGGGGAAGATCGGCATCGAGGCGCAGATCGAGAACGCGCTGGGCCTGACCAACGTCAACGCCATCGCCACCGCGTCGCCGCGGGTCGAGACGATCATCTTCGGCCCGGCCGACTTCATGGCCTCGATCAACATGAAGTCCCTGGTCGTCGGCGAGCAGCCCCCCGGCTACGACGTGGGCGACGCCTACCACCACATCCTCATGTCGATCCTGATGGCGGCCCGCGCGCACGACAAGCAGGCCATCGACGGGCCGTACCTGCAGATCAAGGACGTCGACGGGTTCCGCCGGGTCGCCGGCCGCTCCGCGGCCCTGGGCTTCGACGGCAAGTGGGTCCTGCACCCCGGCCAGATCGACGCCGCCAACGAGACCTTCTCCCCGGCGCAGAGCGACTACGACCACGCCGAGAACATCCTCGACGCCTACGAGTACTTCACCTCCGAGGCCGGCGGGAAGCGCGGCGCGGCGATGATCGGCGACGAGATGATCGACGAGGCCAGCCGCAAGATGGCGCTGGTGATCTCGGGCAAGGGCCGGGCCGCGGGCATGACCCGCACCGACAAGTGGACCCCGCCGGAGGCCTGAGCCCCGACCGCCCGCCACCGACGACGCTCACCGAGGAGTAACCAGCATGGCCCGGCTCGCCCAGACCGCCGGTCTGACCGACATCCAGACCGAGATCCTGTCCACCGTCCGCAGCTTCGTGGACAAGGAGATCATCCCGCACGCGACGGCCCTGGAGCACGCGGACACCTACCCGCAGGACATCGTCGACGGGATGAAGGAGATGGGGCTGTTCGGCCTCATGATCCCGGAGGAGTACGGCGGCCTCGGCGAGTCGCTGCTCACCTACGCCCTGG
Organism: Pseudonocardia sp. TMWB2A; assembly: GCF_017312135.1. Lineage (NCBI taxonomy): Bacteria > Bacillati > Actinomycetota > Actinomycetes > Pseudonocardiales > Pseudonocardiaceae > Pseudonocardia > Pseudonocardia sp. TMWB2A. The sequence goes on along the minus strand of NZ_QKQY01000002.1, from coordinate 1,561,235 downwards.
TCGTGGAGGAGATCGCCCGCGGCTGGATGAGCGTCTCCGGCGTGATCAACACCCACTTCATCGTGGCGTACATGCTCCGCCAGCACGGCACGCAGGCGCAGAAGGAGAAGTACCTGCCGCGGATGGCCACGGGCGAGACCCGCGGCTCGTTCTCGATGTCCGAGCCGGACCTCGGCTCCGACGTGGCGGCGATCAAGACCCGCGCGAAGCAGGACGGCGACGACTACGTCATCGACGGCGCCAAGATGTGGCTGACCAACGGTGGCACGTCGAACCTGACCGCGGTGCTGGTGAAGACCGACGAGGGCGCCGAGCGCCCGCACCAGAACCTGACGACCTTCCTCGTCGAGAAGCCCACCGGCTACGGCGAGGTCGCTCCCGGCCTCGTCGTCCCGGGCAAGATCGACAAGATGGGTTACAAGGGGGTCGACACCACCGAGCTGGTGTTCAAGGGCCACCGGATCTCCGGTGAGCAGATCCTCGGCGGGGAGCGCGGCAAGGGCTTCGCGCACATGATGGACGGCGTCGAGGTCGGCCGCGTGAACGTCGCCGCCCGTGCCTGCGGCATCGCGATCCGGGCCTTCGAGCTGGGCGTCGAGTACGCCCAGCAGCGCTCGACCTTCGGCAAGCCGATCGTCCAGCACCAGGCGATCGCGTTCAAGATCGCCGAGATGGCGACCAAGGTCGAGGCCGCGCACCTGATGATGGTCAACGCCGCACGGCTGAAGGACCGCGGCGAGCGCAACGACGTCGAGGCCGGCATGGCCAAGATGCTCGCCTCGGAGTACTGCAAGGAGGTCACCGAGGAGGCGTTCCGCATCCACGGCGGCTACGGCTACTCCAAGGAGTACGAGATCGAGCGCCTCATGCGCGAGGCGCCGTTCCTGCTCATCGGCGAGGGCACCTCGGAGATCCAGAAGACGATCATCTCCCGGGGTCTGCTGCGCGACTACAAGCTGCGCTGACCGCACCCGCGGCCACGGCCCCGTACCCCGTCCCGGGGTGCGGGGCCGTGTCGTCCGGTCGGTGGGGTGTGACCTGCGGCTCCGCGACTAGTGTTCGGGGCACGTCGCGGTCCGGTCGAACGTTGCACCGACGACGAGACAGGACATCTTCTACGAGGAGCACGCCATGACCAACCCCTTCGGCGGCCAGACTCGTCCGGCTCCGGGCCTGCCGCAGCTGCCCACTCCGCCGACCGGGTGGCCGGTGGGCTCCTACGCCACCTACGAGGAGGCGCAGCGGGCCGTCGACCACCTCGCCGACTCCGACTTCCCGGTCGCCGACGTGACGATCGTCGGCGTCGACCTGATGCTCGTCGAGCGGGTCATCGCCCGCCTGACCTGGGGCCGGGTGCTCGCCTCCGGTGCGGCGCAGGGCGCCTGGCTGGGTCTGTTCGTCGGTGTCCTGCTGTTCGTGTTCTCCCCGGACGGCAACTTCCTGCCCATCGTCGTCGGTCTGGTGTCCGGCGCGGTGTTCTTCATGGCCTTCGCCGCGGTCAGCTACAGCGCGAGCAAGGGCCGCCGGGACTTCCAGTCCGCCAGCCAGATGGTGGCGGGGCGCTACGACGTCCTGTGCGAGCCGCGCAACGCCGAGCGGGCCCGCGAGATGCTGGCCAAGCTGGCGATGGGCGGCCCCGGCGGGGGCTTCTGACCGGCTCCCGGCCCGCCCGCACGACCCCGTGGCCGTCGTCACCCGACCGGGTGGCGGCGGCCGTCGTGCGTCGGCAAGCGGACATCTGTTCCCACACGGCACACCGCCTCCTATAGTTCGCGCGTCGGACATATCGGAGGGGCGCGATGACACAGGTGTCGGGCGGACCGGCGGAGCGTGAGCTCCCGCCGGCGGCGGTGGACGAGGAGGTGCTCCTCGCCGAACAGCGGACGTGGACACCGTTGAAGATCGCGGTGTGGGCGGGCATCGCCCTGCTGGGCGGTCTGGCGTGGGTGATGCTCGCGCTGGTGCGCGGGGAGACGGTCAACGCGATCTGGTTCGTGTTCGCCGCGGTGAGCACCTACGCGATCGCGTACCGGTTCTACTCCCGCTACATCGAGAACAAGCTGCTGCGCCCGGACGACCGGCGCGCCACCCCGGCCGAGTACAAGGAGAACGGCCAGGACTTCCTGCCGACCGACCGGCGGGTCCTCTACGGCCACCACTTCGCCGCGATCGCCGGTGCCGGTCCGCTGGTCGGACCGGTCCTGGCCGCGCAGATGGGGTACCTGCCCGGCACGATCTGGATCATCGTCGGCGTCATCGTCGCCGGCGCGGTCCAGGACTACCTGGTGCTGTTCTTCTCGATGCGCCGCGGCGGCCGCTCGCTGGGCCAGATGGCCCGCGAGGAGCTCGGCCGGGTCGGCGGGATCGCGGCGATCATCGCGACCCTCGCCATCATGATCATCCTGATCGCGGTGCTCACGCTGGTCGTGGTGAACGCGCTCGGGGAGAGCCCGTGGGGCGTCTTCTCGGTGGCGCTGACCATCCCGATCGCCCTGTTCATGGGCGTCTACCTGCGGTACCTGCGGCCCGGGAAGGTCTCCGAGGTCTCCTGGATCGGCTTCGTGCTGCTGATCGGCGCGATCGTCGCCGGCGGCTGGGTCTCCGAGACCGGCTGGGGCCAGGCGCTGTTCACCCTGGACCGGACCACCATCGCCTGGGGCGTGATCGTCTACGGCTTCGTGGCCGCAGTGCTCCCGGTCTGGCTGCTGCTCGCCCCGCGCGACTACCTGTCGACGTTCATGAAGATCGGCACGATCGTGCTGCTCGCGGTGGCGATCATCGTCGTCCGCCCCGAGCTCGCGGCGCCCGCGTTCAGCGAGTTCGCCGGCCGGGACGACGGCCCCGTCGTCGCCGGGTCGCTGTTCCCGTTCCTGTTCGTGACGATCGCCTGCGGCGCGCTGTCCGGCTTCCACGCCCTGATCTCCTCGGGCACCACGCCCAAGCTGGTCGAGAAGGAGCGCCAGACCCGCTTCATCGGCTACGGCGGCATGCTCATGGAGTCCTTCGTGGCGATCATGGCGCTGGTCGCGGCGCTGTCGATCGACCGCGGGCTCTACTTCGCGATGAACGTCCCCGCGTCGCTGACCGAGGGCACCGTCGAGGGCGCGGCCGCATTCGTGAACTCGCTCGGCCTGATGAACGTCAACGTCACCCCCGACCAGCTCGCGACGACCGCGGCGCTGGTCGGCGAGGAGTCGATCGTCTCCCGCACCGGGGGTGCGCCGACGCTGGCGGTCGGCCTGGCGAACATCATGCAGCAGTTCATCGGCGGGCCCGGGATGATGAGCTTCTGGTACCACTTCGCGATCATGTTCGAGGCGCTGTTCATCCTCACCGCCGTCGACGCCGGCACCCGGGTGGCGCGCTTCATGCTGCAGGACGCGATCGGCACCGTCGCCCCGAAGTTCAAGGACACCTCGTGGCGGCCGGCCGCCTGGATCTGCACCGGGCTGATGGTCGGTGCCTGGGGCGCGATCCTGCTGATGGGCGTGACCGACCCGCTGGGCGGGATCAACACGCTCTTCCCGCTGTTCGGCATCGCGAACCAGCTGCTGGCGGCGATCGCGCTCGCGGTCTGCCTGGCGATCGCGGCCCGGCGCGGGCACGTGCGCTACCTGTGGATCATCGTCGTGCCGCTGGCGTTCGCCGCCGTCGTGACGGTCACGGCGTCGATGTACAAGATCTTCTCCTCGAACCCGAAGATCGGGTACTGGGCGCAGCACTTCGCCTTCCGGGAGGCCATCGCGTCCGGGGAGACGAGCTTCGGCACCGCGGGCACCCCGCAGGCGATGGCGGCCGTCGTCCGCAACACCTTCGTCCAGGGCACGCTGTCGATCCTGTTCGTGACGCTCGCGATCGTCGTGATCGTCGCCGCGGTCCTGGCCGCCTGGAGGTCGATCTCGATGGGCGGCCGCCCGGACAACGAGGAGGAGCCGGTGCCCTCGCGGCTCTACGCCCCGGCCGGCCTGGTCGCGACCCCGGCGGAGAAGGAGCTGGAGAAGCAGTGGACCGAGACGGTCGGCACCCCGGCCCGGTCGGGGCACTGACCGTGGCGGCACCGACCGTGGCGGCCACGACGCTGGCCCGGCTGCGGGCGCTGCACGGCTGGTGGCGCGGGGTGATCGGGGCGGACCTGTACGACCGCTACCTCGACCACCACCGTCGCAGCGGGCACGACCACCCGCCGATGACCGAGCGGGAGTACTGGCGGGCCCGCACCGCGTACCAGGAGAGCAACCCGCAGGGCCGCTGCTGCTGAGGCGGCACCCCGCCTCCGGCCGGACCCGCTGCGCCGCACGGGTGGCCGGGGCTCCACGTTCGGCCCAGCGCGCCCTCCCGGGTGGGTGTCACACCCCACCGGGGAGGGCGCGTCGGGTTCCGGACACGGGCCGCTGCGGGCAGGATCAGGCCCCGTGAGCGGCGAGGCGTGGCAGGAGAGCGACCAGATCCGCCCGGCCACGGTGCACCGTGCCTACGGGCGGGGTGCCGCGGGCTTCGACGCCTTCGTCGCGACCCTGCCGGGCTACCGCACCCACCTGCGGGTGTCGGCGTCGCGGATGGGCCTGGGCGACGGCCACGGTCTGCGTCTGCTCGACGCCGGCTGTGGGACCGGGGTGTCCACCGAGGCGCTGCTGACCAGCGTCGGGGGTGCCGAGGTGGTCGCGGTCGACGCGTCCGCGGAGATGCTCGCCGTCGCCCGGAAGAAGAACTGGTCGCCCCGGGTGACGTTCGTGCACTCCCGGCTGGAGACCCTCGCCGAGGCCGGCATCGAGGGCCCGTTCGACGGGATCCTCGCGTCCTTCCTGGTGTCCAACCTGCCCGACGCCGAGCACGGCCTGCGCCGGCTGCTGAGCCTGCTCGCGCCCGGCGCCCCGCTGGCGGTGCACGACTACGCCGTCGGCGGCCGGAGCCGGATGCGCTGGACGACGGCGAACTGGACCTGGATGCTCCCGATGGCCTCGCTGCGCTGGGGGGCCGCGGACCTCGCCCGGTACCGGGCCAGGCGGATCGCGACGGCCGGTGGGCCCGAGCAGATGGTGCACCGGATGGAACGGGCCGGGTTCGACGACGTCCGCGTCCAGACCGTCGGCGGGGTCCAGCAGCACCTCGTGCACACGTTCCTGGGACGGCGCCCCGACGAGCCCGACGTGGTGGGGGAGCGCCAGGAACGCCGCGCCCGCCGCTCGGCCATCGCCGCCGCGGGGTGGCGGCCCCTCCGGGACGAGCCCGCCCCGGCTCCCGAGGACACGACCGAGCCCGTCGACGAGGGCGGCCCCGAGGACCCCGGCTACGCCGAGACGCTCCCGGAGCAGGTGCTCGAGGGCGACGGGGTCGAGGTGGGGGAGGGCGACGCCGACGTCGCCGCGGACCCGGACCCGTCCGGTGCGGCGCCCACGGGCCCCGACGGCCCCGCCGACCGTGACGGCGCCGACCGCACGCCGGGCGAGCGGTCCGGCGCCGACGGTGCGCCGGGTGACCGCGATGCCGGTGTCCCCGCCGCGATCGACCCCGACCGGGGTGTGCCCGGTGCGGTGGACGACCCCGCCCCCGCCGAGGACGACGACCCGGACACGCGCCCGCGCGGCCACGCCGTCGCCCGGGCGCTGCGGTACGGGCTGCCGGGCTCCCGTCCCGACCCCTCCGACCCCGGCGCCGCCGAATCCGACCCCGGCGCCGCCGAAGCCGACCCCGGTGCCGTCGGACCCGACCGCGGCGCTGCCGAGCCCGGACCCGCCGGACCCGGCGCCACGGGCCCCCGGCGCCCCACACCCGGCCCCCGCCCGCGTCGCCCGGTCGGGCTCCGGCGCCCCGGCCCTCCGCGGCCGCGACCCGGGGACGCGCCCCCGCCCGCCGGGGACGACGACGAGCCGCCGACCCCGCCGACGGGCACCCGCCGGGTCTGACCGGCGGGACCGACCCCGTCGACGGGCACCCGTCGGGTCCGACCGGCGGGCGTCCCGGGCCTACAGCCAGCCGTTGCGGCGGAAGTTGCGGTACAGCAGCCCGCACAGCGTCGCGATGACGATCAGGACCATCGGGTAGCCGAAGTCCCAGTGCAGCTCGGGCATCGAGTCGAAGTTCATGCCGTAGACGCCGGCGATCATCGTCGGCACCGAGATCAGGCCCGCGTAGGCGGTGATCTTCCGCATGTCGTTGTTCTGCCGCATGCTGATCTTCGCGAGGACCGCGTCGACCAGGGTGGTCAGCAGCTCGTTGAAGCCGGCCACCTGCTCGGCGACGCCACCGAGGTGGTCGTCGACGTCGCGGAAGTACGACCGCACGTCGTGCGGGACCAGCGCGCTGTAGCCCTCGGCGAGCTTGCGCATCGGTCCGACCAGCGGCATCACCGCACGGCGCAGGTCGAGGATCTCGCGCTTCATGACGTAGATCTGCTCGGGGTTCATCGTCGAGCGCGGCGAGAACACCTCGGCCTCGACGGCGTCGATGTCGTCCTCGATCTGCCCGCAGACCTCGATGTAGGAGTCGACGACGTGGTCGGCGATCGCGTGCAGCACCGCGGCCGGGCCGAGGGACAGCTGCTCCGGGTCGTCCTCGAGCCGTCGCCGGACCTCCCGCAGGCCGGTGTGGCGGCCGTGCCGGACGGTCACGACGAAGTCGCGCCCGAGGAAGGCCATGACCTCACCGGTCTCGACGATCTCGTTCGACGTCGTCGGGTCGGCGTGCCCGACGTAGCGGACGGTCTTGAGCACCATGAACAGCGTGTCGTCGTAGCGCTCGAGCTTGGGGCGGTTGTGCGCGTGCACCGCGTCCTCGACGGCGAGCTCGTGCAGCCCGTAGGTCTCGGCGACGCCGGAGATCTGCTCCTCGTCCGGCTCGTGCAGCCCGATCCAGACGAAGCCCTCACCGCGCTCGCGGACCTCGGCGATCGCCTCGTCGTGGGTCCAGCGGCCGGGGAGCCGCCGGCCGTCGACGTAGACGGCGCAGTCGACGACGTAGGCGGACAGCGGGACGCGCAGCCGGACGGGCGGGCTCGCGGCGGCCCGCGCCGCGGCGCGCTCGGCGCGGCGGGACGGGCGGATGGTGGGGCGGAGCTGGGAGAGCGAGGGCATCACGAGGACCACCTCCGGGCGTGCCGGTGCGGCTCGGGGGCGAGCGGCACCGGGGAACGGTGCGACCGCGCAGGGCGGCCGCCGGGCCGGAACTCGCCTCCCGCCGGGATCAGCCCGTGACGTACTCCGGGGCCGTGTGCAGCGGGAGGCGGCACCTACTGCTCGCCGGTGTCTGGGACTCGGACACCGCACTCACCTCCCTGCTGTTCGGCGGACGTCCTGTGTCTCGTCCGTGCGCCCGTGGACGTCACTGTGATGTGACATCCCCGACCGCGCACGTGTGAGCCGGACCGCCCTTCCTCGCGCGGGCCACCGGATAGATTACTCCCGCAACGAATCGACAGCGTGATGGGAGCGTGAACGGTGCAGTTCGGGCGCTACTACGAGGAGTTCGAGGTCGGTGCCGTCTACAAGCACTGGCCCGGCAAGACGGTCACCGAGTACGACGACCACCTGTTCTGCCTCCTCACCATGAACCACCACCCGCTGCACATGGATGCGCACTACGCGGAGGAGACGACCGACTTCGGCAAGAACGTCGTGGTCGGCAACTACATCTACTCGCTGCTGCTGGGGATGTCCGTCGCCGACGTCTCCGGCAAGGCGATCGCCAACCTCGAGGTCGAGTCGCTCAAGCACACGAAGCCGACCTTCCACGGCGACACGATCTACGGCGAGACCACGGTCCTCGACAAGACCGAGTCGAAGTCGAAGGACGACCGCGGAGTCGTCCACGTCGAGACGATCGGCTACAAGCAGGACGGCACCGTCGTGTGCACCTTCCGCCGCAAGGTCATGGTGCCCAAGCGGTCCTACGGCGACAGCCGCGGCGGGGAGCAGCCCGGCCGCCCCACGCCGCAGGTCTGACCCGCGGCACACCACGCCGGCACCGGCCCCCGACTCCGTCCCGGAGCGGGGGCCGTCGTGTGTCACCCACACGCATACCGCGGGGCCGGACGGGCACCCGCCGTGGCGGTCAGGTCCGGGGCAGGCAGTCCCAGCCGTCGAGGGTCTCGGTGAGGCCCTCGACGACGGCCAGCGCCGCGTAGTCCGCACGGTCGACGAACCGGGCGTCGGTGGCGTCGTCGCCGGCCCGCGGGGTGCGGTCGCCGGTCGCGAGGGTGCAGACGTAGTCGGCGATCCGGTACGGGCCGCGGAGGACGACCCCGGCCAGGCGCCCGGGGACGACCGTCAGACCGGTCTCCTCGGCGAGCTCGCGGACCACGGCCTCGTGCTCGCTCTCGCCCGCCTCGACCCGGCCGCCGGGGACCGACCAGAGCCCCCGACCAGGCTCGTTCGCCCTGCGGACGAGCAGCAATCGTCCGTCCGGGTCGAACACGATTCCACCCACGCAGGCGACGTGTCGGCTACTGTCGGTCATCCGGAACGACGGTACGCTGCTCGGGTGCCGGTACCGGGGCCAGTCGGCCCTCCGGTACCAATGACATGTCTGTGTGTCCGACACACCGAGAAACGGGTGGGCAGGGAACGTGAAGAAGATCCTGATCCTGGTAGCGGTGGCGCTGGGGATCTTCCTGGTGATCACCAATCCCAATGGTGCAGCCGGTTCGGTCTCGAACGTGGGCAACATCCTCTACGACGCGGCGCAGTCCGTCTCGACCTTCGTCACCAACCTGATCTGAGCCCGTGCTCGCGCCCCGGGAGATCGACGAGTATCTGCTCCCCACGGAGCGGCGCGTCATCCGTGTGCGCCAGCACTGGGCGGTGATGGTCAAGCACATCTGGCAGACGGCGCTGTTCATCATCGTGGTGATCGGTGTCGAGCAGCTGCTCGACCGGCCCGGGATCGACCCGGTGCTGGACGTCGTGATCGACAACCTGGCGTTCTACCTGGTCGTCGTCGCGGTCCTGCGCTACACGGCGCTGTCGATCCTGTGGTGGATCGAGCGGATCGTGATCACCGACAAGCGGGTGATGATCGCCCAGGGGATCATCGTGCACAACGTCGGCATGATGCCCCTGGGCAAGGTCACCGACCTGACGTTCCAGCGTTCGCTGTCCGGGCGCATGCTCGGCTACGGGACGATGGTCGTCGAGTCCGCGGGCCAGATCCAGGCGCTGAACCGCATCGACTACATGCCGCGCCCCGAGGAGATCTACGAGGCGCTCTCCGAGCTGGTCTTCGGGGAGAAGGGCAAGACCCGCGCGACCGGCATGCTCGCCAAACCGCGCTGGCGGCGCTGACCCGCCGCCACCTCCCCCGGGAGCGCCGCACCGGCGCCCGGAACGGCCGTCCCGACGCGGGGCCGCGCACCGTGCGCGGCCCCGCGTCGTCGTGTGCGCGCCCGGCGTCCGGGGTGCGGTCGCGGGCCCGGGGCACTTGACGTACGCCGGCAGCGCCTTATCGTTCACGGAACGAATCAATCGTTCAGTGAACGAGAAGGGGTGGGCGCGTGCCGGTGACACTGACCCGCCGGGCCGCCCTGCGCGGCGGACTGGCCGGGCTGGGACTGGCCGGGCTCGGTGCCGCGGGGCTCACCGGCTGCGGCGGCGCCCCCGCGACGACGGCGATCCCGGAGGCGGGACCGGCCGGACCGGCCCGTCGCGGCGGGCGGATGGTCATCGCCCGGCCGCCCGCGTCCGGGGCCGAGACACTGGACCCCGCGAGCTCGCTGTCGGCCTACGAGTACCTCGGCGCGCTCTACGACCGGCTCGTCGTGCTCGACGACACCGGAGCCGCCGTCCCGGGGCTCGCCGAGTCCTGGGAGTCGACCCCGGACGCGCGCACCTGGCGGTTCCGGCTGCGCCGCGGCGTCACCTTCCACCACGGGCGCGAGCTCACCGCCGCCGACGCCGTCCACACGCTGCGGCGGATCCTGGACCCGGCGACGTCGTCGCCGATGGCCGGGGTGTTCGCCGGGCTGCTGGAGCCGGCCGGGCTGTCGGCCCCGGACCGGTACACGCTGCAGGTCGCGCTGGCCAAGCCCGCGGCCGAGCTCCCGTCGCTGCTGTCGGGCTACCAGTGCGGGGTGCTGCCGGCGTCGGGGGAGATCGGGGTCGGCACCGGCCCGTTCGTGCTCGGCGGGTTCACCCCGGCCGGGCGCGGCAGCGTCACCGCCCACGAGGACCACTGGGCGGGCCGCCCGCACCTCGACGAGATCGCGTTCGCCTCCGTCGCCGACGCCCAGGCCCGCACCAACGCGCTGCTGGCCGGGCAGGTGCACCTGCTCATGCAGACCAACCTCGACACCGCCACCGCCCGGGTGGTGGCGTCCTCACCGCGCACCACGGTGGCGCGCTCGCGCAACGCCCAGTGGTACACGGTCCCGATGCTCGCGACGGCCGCGCCGTTCACCGACCCCGCGGTCCGCGACGCCGTCCGGCTGGCCTACGACCCGCAGGCCGTGCTGGACACCGCGGCGCGCGACGCCGGCGTCGTCGGCGGGGACAACCCGGTCCCGCCCGAACAGCGGGACTGGGTCTCGACGCTGCGCCCGCGCGACCCCGACCGGGCCCGGTCGCTGCTGCGCCGCGCCGGTGCCGAGGGACTGGAGCTCGACGTCTACACCTCGGCCTACGACCCGCTGTTCACCCCGGTCGCGGTCGCCTTCGCCGACTCCCTCGCCGACGCCGGGATCCGCGCCCGGCTGGTCACCGCCCCGGCCGACTCCTACTACACCCAGGTGTGGATGACCCGCCCGCTGTGCGTGTCGTACTGGTTCACCGGCCGCCCGATCGACCAGCTGCTCAACCAGATCTTCCGGTCCGGGTCGTCGTACAACGAGTCCGCCTGGGCCGACCCCCGGTTCGACGCGATGCTCGACGCCGCCCGGGCCGAGACCGACGCCGCCCGCCGTCGCACGCTCTACCAGGACGCCCAGCGCTACGTCGCCACCCACGGCTCCGCGCTCACCCCGATGTTCGCCGACCGCCTGGTCGGCATGTCCCGCGACGTCCGCGGCTACCGCGAGCACGGGTTCGAGTTCGACTACCGCGGGCTGGGGTTCGCATGACCGCCTACGTGCTGCGCCGGCTCGGCGTCTCGGTGCTGACCCTGCTGCTGGCCTCGGTCCTGGTCTTCGTCGCGCTCCAGGCCCTGCCCGGGGACCTCGCCACCCAGCTGCTCGGCCGCGACGCGACGCCCGACGCGGTCGCGGCGCTGCGCGAGCAGCTCGGCCTCGACCGGCCCGCCTGGGAGCGCTACCTCGGCTGGCTGGGCGCCGCGCTCACCGGTGACCTCGGGACGTCGCTGGTCAGCGGGGATCCGGTCACGGCCGACCTGGCCGTGCACCTGCGCAACACCCTGCTCGTCGCCGGGCCCGCGGTGCTCGTCGGCATCCCGCTCGCGGTGGCGCTCGGCGTCGTCGCGGGGCTGTACCGCGACCGCGCGCCGGACCTGGTGATCTCCACGATCTGCCTGGTCGGGATGAGCGTGCCGGAGTTCGTCGTCGCGACCGTGCTGGTGCTGCTGCTCGCGATCACGGTCCCGCTCGCGCCCGCCGTCGTGCTGGACGGGCCGACCGCACCCGTCGCCGACCTGGCCGGGGCGATCTGGCTGCCCGCGATCGCGCTCACCACGGTCATGGCCGCCTACATCGTGCGGATGGCCCGGGCCGGGGTGATCGACACGATGGGCTCGGAGTTCGTCACGACCGCGACGCTCAAGGGCGTGCCGCGCGTCCGGATCGTCCTCGCCCACGTCCTGCCCTCGGCGCTGCTGCCGACGCTCAACGTCATCGCGGTGAACCTGGCCTGGCTGATCGGAGGAGCCGTCGTGGTCGAGGCGGTGTTCAACTACCCGGGCGTCGGGACGCTGATGCTGCGCGCGGTGCAGAACCGCGACGTCCCGACCCTGCAGGCGGTCGCCGTGCTCGGCGCGGTCGTCTACGTCGTGGTCAACCTGGCCGCCGACCTCGCGGCGATGGCGCTGGACCCGCGGCTGCGGAGCATCCGGTGAGCCGGGCGCCGCTGCTCGTCGGGGCCGCGCTGGTCGGGCTGCACCTGGTGCTCGCCCTGGCCGCGCCGCTGCTGTCGCCGTACTCGCCGGTTGTCAGCGACCCGGCGGCGGCGCTGCAGGACCAGTCCTGGGCGCACTGGGCGGGCACCGACGCCTACGGCCGCGACGTACTGGCCCGGGTCCTGTACGGCGGCCGGTACGCGCTCGCCGTGTCGGTCGCCGCCACCGTCGCCGCGGTCGGGCTGGGGACCCTGCTCGGCTGCCTGGTCGCCCTGCGCGGCGGCTGGCTCGACGACGCCGTCATGCGCGTCCTGGACGCGGTGCTGGCGGTCCCGCCGGTGCTGGCGCTGCTCGTGGTCGTGTCCGTCCTCGGCGCCGGCCCGGCGGTCGTCGTGCTCGCGGTGACCGTCACCTACGCCCCGGCGGTGGTCCGCGTCGTGCGCGCCGCCGCGATGTCGGTGGTCCGGCTCGACTTCGTCGCCGCGGCCCGGATGCGCGGCGAGCGCACCGGGTCGGTGCTGGTCCGCGAGGTCCTGCCGAACGTCGTCGGGGTCGTCGCGGTGGAGTTCGCGCTGCGCGCGTCCTGGGTGGTGCTGCTGATCAGCTCGTTGTCGTTCCTCGGGTTCGGGGCCGCGCCCCCGACGCCGGACTGGGGGCTCATGGTCGCCGAGAACCGCACCGCCGTCACCGTCGTGCCGTGGAGCGTGCTCGCCCCGATCCTCGCGCTGGCCACGCTGGTCATCGGGCTGAACCTGGCCGCGGACGGGCTGGCGAACCGGTGGGGCGTCGACCGGATGACCGCGGGGGCCCGCCGGTGAGCGCCCCGGTCGCCCGGGTCTCCGGTCTCGGGATCGCCTACCGGGCGGGCCGGGCCGATGTGCCCGTCGTGCGCGGGGTGTCCTTCGCCGTCGAGCCGGGGTGCACCCTCGGCCTGGTCGGGGAGTCCGGGAGCGGCAAGTCCACCGTCGCCGCGGCGCTGCTCGGCCACCTGCGCCGCGGGTCCCGGATCACCGCGGGCACCGTCGCGCTGCACGGCGAGGACGTGTTCGCCGCGGGCCCGCGACGGGTGCGCGCGCTGCGCCGCGGGACCGTCGCGATGGTCGCGCAGAACTCCGGGGCGGTGCTGACGCCGTCGATGCGGATCGGCGTCCAGCTCGCCGAGGCGCTGCCCGAGGGGACCGGCGACCGGGACACCCGGGTCGCGGAGCTGCTCGACCGCGTCCGGCTCGACCCCGCCCTGGCGCCGCGGTACCCGCACCAGCTCTCCGGTGGGCAGCAGCAGCGGGTCTCGATCGCCATGGCCGTCGCGGCCCGGCCGGACCTGCTCGTGCTCGACGAGCCGACGACCGGGCTGGACGTGCTCACCCAGGAGGAGGTGCTGCGGCTGCTGGCCGAGCTCGCCGAGGCCGACGGCCTGGCGAGCGTGCTGGTCAGCCACGACCTCGGCGTCGTGCGGCGGATGGCCGACGAGGTGCTGGTCCTGCGCGACGGGGAGCCCGTCGAGCAGCGCCCGGCGCCGGAGCTGTTCGCCGACCCGCGCACCGCCTACACCCGTCGGCTGCTCGCCTCGGTGCCGCGGCTGACCGACACCGGGCTCGCCGAGGTCGGCGAGGACGGCACCCGCACCGTCCGCGACCGGGCCGCCGGCGCGCCGGCGGGCGACCGCCCGGTCGCGGTGCAGGTCGACGGCGCCCGGATCACCTACGGCGGCACCGTCGCCGTGGAGGACGTGTCGTTCACCGTGCGCCGCGGCGAGGTCCTGGCGATCGTCGGGGAGTCGGGCAGCGGCAAGTCCACCCTGGCCCGGGCGCTGGCCGGCCTCGTCACCCCGGCCGGCGGGACGCTGCGGCTGTGCACCCCGGACGGCGCCCCGGCCGGCGACCTGTCCCGCCCCGCCGGACGGCGGCCGGTCGAGGTCCGCCGGGCCCTGCAGATGGCCTTCCAGAGCGCCGACACCGCGCTGAACCCGCGCCGCACCGTCGGCTCGTCACTGGCCCGGCCGGTCCGGCTGTTCGGCACGGCGACCGGGCGCGCGGGCGTCGCCCGCCGGGTCGCCGAGCTGGTCGCCGACGTGCGGCTCGACGCGTCGTTCGCCGGGCGGCTCCCGGCGCAGCTCTCGGGCGGGCAGCGCCAGCGGGTGGGGATCGCCCGCGCGCTGGCCGGGGACCCGGCCGTCGTCGTCGCGGACGAGGTGACCACCGCGCTCGACGTGTCGGTGCAGGCCTCGGTGCTGGCGCTGCTCGACGACCTGCGCCGCGAGCGCGACCTCGCCGTGCTGCTGATCAGCCACGACCTCGCCGTGGTGCGCGGCCTCGCCGACCGGGTGCTGGTGCTGAGGCACGGCCGGGTCGTCGAGCACGGGCCGACCGCCGAGGTCTTCGCCGACCCGCAGCACCCCTACACCCGCGAGCTGCTCACCGCCGCCCGCTACACCGATCTCGGCAGTCCTGAGGAGACCCCCGCACCATGAGGTACCGCGACGCGTTCCCGCGCCGCACCGAGACCGTCGACGCCTGGATCCCCACCCGCGACGGCACCCGGCTGCACGCCCGCATCCAGCTCCCGGTCGACGCCCTCGACGACCCGGTGCCCGCCCTGCTGGAGTACCTGCCCTACCGCAAGGACGACTGGACCGCGCCCCGCGACGCCGCCCGCCACCCCTGGTACGCCGGGCACGGCTACGCCTCGGTGCGCGTCGACGTCCGGGGCACCGGCGACTCCGAGGGGCTGCTGCTCGACGAGTACACCCCGGCCGAGCTGGCCGACGGCGTCGACGTCGTGGAGTGGCTGGCCGCACAGCCCTGGTGCACCGGCCGGGTCGGGATGTTCGGGATCTCCTGGGGCGGGTTCAACGCCCTGCAGGTCGCCGCGCTCGCCCCCGACGCGCTCCAGGCGGTCGTCACCGTCTGCTCCACCGACGACCGCTACGACAACGACGTGCACTACACCGGCGGCGCCGTGCTCGGCATCGACATGGCGGGCTGGTCGGGCACGATGCTGGCGTTCACCGCCCGGCCGCCGGACCCGGCCGTCGTCGGGGAGCGGTGGCTGCCGATGTGGCGCGAGCGCCTGGAGGCGGCCGAACCGTTCCTGCACCACTGGCTGGCCCACCCCGAGCGCGACGACTACTGGCGGCACGGCTCGGTCTGCGAGGACCCCTCGGCGATCCGGGCCGCGGTGCTCGCCGTCGGCGGATGGAACGACCCGTACCGCGACACCGTGCTCCGCCTGCTGTCCACACTGGACGCACCGGTGCGCGGGATCGTCGGCCCGTGGGCGCACCGCTACCCCGACATCGAGCTGCCGCCCGGCCCCGCGATCGGGTTCCTGCAGGAGACGCTGCGCTGGTGGGACCGCTGGCTCAAGGACGAGCCCACCGGCGTCGAGGACGACCCGCCGCTGCGGGCGTGGATCCAGGAACCGGTCCGGCCCGCCACCACCTACCCCGAGCGCCCCGGGCGGTGGGTCGGCGCCCCGGCCGTCGGGGAGACCGTCCGTGAGCTGGTGCTGGGCAGCGGGAGCGAGCCGGTCGTCGTCGCCGCGCCGGACCACACCGGGATCGACGCCGGGCGCTACTTCCCCTTCGGCAACCCCACCGACCTGCCGCCCGACCAGCGCGCCGAGGACGGCCGCTCGGTCTGCTTCGACCTCGGCCCGCTGCCCGAGCGCGTCGAGATCCTCGGCAGGCCGGTGGTGCGGCTGCACCTGGACGCCGACCGGCCCGCGGCCGCCGTCGTCGTCCGGCTGTGCACCGTGGACGACGACGGCGCGTCCACACTGGTCACCCGGGGCGTGCTGAACCTGACCCGCCGCCACGGCCGCGACCGCACCGTGCCGTGGACCCCGGGCGTCCCCGAGACGGTCGAGGTGCCGCTGATGGCGACCGGCTCGGCCGTCCCCGCCGGCGGGCGGCTGCGGGTCGCGGTCTCGCAGACGTACTGGCCGTGGGTGTGGCCGCACCCCGAGCCGGTACGCCTGACGGTCGTGCCCGACAGGAGCTCGCTGACCCTGCCGCTGAACACCGGCACCGACCTCCCGGCGACGACGTTCGGCCCGCCCGAGCAGGCGCCGCCGCTGCCGGTGACGACCACCCCGCCGCCGGACCGTCCCGAACGCGAGGTCCTCCACGACGTCGGCACCGGCACCTGGGAGCTGCGCGTCGACCCCCGCTACGGCGGCTCGCGCACCTTCCCCGACGGCCTGTCCTACGCCGAGGACACCCGCGAGACCTACCGGATCACCGACGGCGACCCGCTCTCGGCACGCGCCGAGTCGGCCTGGACGATCGCGATCGGCCGCGGCGACTGGCGGACCGACGTCGAGACCCGCTCGGTGCTCACCGCGACCGCCACCGACTTCGTCGCCGACAGCTCGCTGGTCGCCCGGCACGGCGACGAGGTCGTCGCCGAGCGACGCTGGCACCGCACCATCCCGCGGCGGGGCGCATGAGCGCCCGGCCCGCGCGGCGCCGCCAGCCCACCGAGGTCCGGCGCGCGATGGTGCTCGAGGCGGTCCCGGCCCTGGTCGCCGAACGCGGCGTGCGCGGCACCGGCATCCGGGACATCGCCGCCGCGGCCGGGGTGTCGGTCGGGACGCTGACCTACCACTTCTCCGGGGTCCGGGAGATCCTCGCCGAGTCCCTCACCGTGCAGCTCGCCGCCTACTACGACCCGCTGCGGGAGCGGGCCGCGGCGCTGGCCCCGCGCGACGGCCTGGACCTGCTGCTCGCCGCCTCGCTCGACGAGGAGACCCGGCCGCACTGGCGGCTGTGGTTCGAGTGCTGGCAGGACGGCGTGTGGGACGACGAACGGTCCCAGCACGAGCGCTACACCGGCTGGCACACCGTCCTGCGGGACCTGGTCCTCGCCGGGGTCGCCGACGGCTCGCTGCGCTGCGCGGACCCCGACGGCACCGCGGCCCGGCTCGTCGCGCTGGTCGACGGGCTGGCCCTGCAACGGCTGCGCGGGGTGCCCCCGATGTCGTCGGAGCAGGCGGTCGCGCACGTCCGGACCGCGCTGGCCGACTGGACCGGGTCGTCCCGCCCGACGGGGGAGTAGACGCCCCGTCCGGGGTGCGTCGGCGGTGCGCGGGGCTAGGGTCGGGCGCGTGTCCGTCATCGACCTGCACGCCCACTCCACCGCGTCCGACGGCACCGACTCCCCGGCCGGGCTGGTCCGGGCGGCCGGGGCCGCGGGGCTCGACGTCGTCGCGATCACCGACCACGACACCACCGCCGGGTGGGCCGAGGCGGGGGCCGCGCTGCCGGCCGGTCTCGCGCTGGTGCGCGGCGCGGAGTTCTCCTGCCTGAGCCCGACCGGCCGCACGGGCGAGCCGCGCTGCTCGGTGCACCTGCTCGGCTACCTGTTCGACCCGGAGCACGCCGCGATCGTCGCGGAGCAGGAGCGGCTCCGGTCCGAGCGCGTGCAGCGGCTGGAGACGATGATCGGGCGGATGGCCGCCGACGGGTACCCGGTCGACGTCGACACCGTGTTCGCGCACCTGCCCGAGGGCGGCAGCGCGGGCCGGCCGCACCTGGCCCGCGCGCTCGTCGCGGCCGGCGTCGTCGGGTCGGTCGACGAGGCCTTCGCCGAGTTGCTGCACAACGACAGCCCCTACTACGTGCCGCGGGCCGACACCCGGGTCGAGACGGCCGTCGAGATGATCGTCGCGGCGGGCGGGGTCGCGGTGTTCGCGCACCCGCTGGCCCGCAGGCGCGGTGTGGTCGTGGAGCCGTCGGTGCTCGTGGACCTCGTCGGCTGGGGGCTGGGCGGGATCGAGGTCGACCACCCGAACCACGCCCCGGCCGACCGCGAGCTGCTGCGCGGGATCACCGCCGAGCACGGCCTGCTCGCGACCGGCTCCAGCGACTACCACGGAACGAACAAGACGACCCCGCTCGCCGAGGAGACGACCGACCCGGAGGTCTACGCGGCACTGACCGAACGGGCCACCGGCGTCCCCGTGCTGCACGGCGGATCCGGCGGCACCGCGTGACGGTGCGTCGCCGGGAGTGATCGACGGTCGGTGACCGTCCGAGAGTACCGTGGCGCCCATGGCCCGGACCACCGCTCCCGCCACCGGGACCCCGGACGGTCAGCTCGGCCTGGACCTGCTCGACCCCGGCTTCGGTGCGACCGCGCTGCACCGGGTCACCCCGGCCCGGCTCGACACCTGGGACGCCTGCCCGCGCCGCTACCGGATGCTGCACGTCGACCGGCCGGCCCCGCCGCGGGGCGGCGGGTTCGCCCACACCACGCTCGGAGCGGTGGTGCACCTGGCGCTGCGGTCGCTGGCGGCCCTGCCCGCCGAGCGGCGCACCCCGGAGCAGGCCGCGTCCCTGGTGGACCGGCACTGGACCGGCGAGGGGTTCGCCGACGACGCCCAGGCCGCCCGGTACCGCGAGCGCGCCCGGGACTGGCTGGCCGCCGCCGTCGACGGCCCGGCCGGGCGGGACGAGCCGCTCGCCGTCGAACGGTGGGTGCGGGCCCCCGCCGGGCCGCTGCTGGTCGAGGGCCGGGTCGACCGGATCGACGCGCGCGACGGCGAGGCCGTCGTCGTCGACTTCAAGACCGGGCGCCGGGTGCCGACCGCGGCCGACGCCGCGGACTCCCGGCAGCTCGCGCTCTACGCCGTCGCCACCGCATCGGTGTTCCGCCGCCCCTGCCGCACGGTCGAGCTGCACCACGTGCCGACCGGGACCGTCGCCGCGCACACCCACGACCAGGCCTCCCTCGACCGGCACGTCGCCGCGGCCGCGGAGTCCGCCGACGCCGCCGCCGGGGCGACGACCGCGCTGGCCGACGGCGGCGACGCCGACACGCTCTTCCCGGCCCGCACCGGTGCGCTTTGCGGGACCTGCGCGGTCCGCCGGAACTGCGCTCCGGGCCGCGCCGCCGTCCCGGAGCCGCGACCGTGGGACCTGCTCGCCCCGTGACCGCCGACCCGCAGTTCCCCGGCCCGCCGCCCCGCGGCCGCCCCCCGCTCCCGCCCCGCCCGCCGGGCGCGCCCGCCCCGTACCGCGCCGGGCCGTCGCACGGCCGCCCGCACCCCGGCCCCGACGGCTACGGCCCCCGCCCGCCGGTCCCGCCGTCCGGCCCGCCCGGGCGCCGCGGCGGCGTCGGGCCCCCGGCGGGTCCGCGGCCCACCGAGGCCCTGCCCGAGTCCCGCCGCGCACCGCGCCGCGGCGACGCCGGGTCGCGCCGCGGGCTGTCCTCCGGCGCGGGCGAGCCGCCGCGCGCCGACGAGCACCCCGCCGCCCGCGCGCCCGGCCGGCGGGCCGACCGCCGCCGCGCCGAGGAGGGCGAGCGGCGGGCACGGCGCCGCACCCCCGGACCCGACGTCGACGGCGCCGGGGCCCGGCTGCTGCGCGGCCTGGCCGGGGTGCTCGCCGGCGGGCTGGTCGTGCTCGCGCTCGGGCTGGTCGTCGTGGAGTGGGTGGCCGGGAACAGCGGGGTCCCCGGGCCCGGCTCCGGCGCGATCGTCGCGCACGTCGGGGCGGCGGTCGTCGCCGTCGTCGGCCAGGTCGTCGCGGACCGGCGGCGGGACCGCACCGGGCTGCTCGCCGCGCTCGGGGTGGTCGTGACGGCGTCGCTGGTGCTCGGGTTCGGCTGGTTCCTGTAGCCGCTCAGGCGCGCTCGGAGTCCCGGACGCGCTGCATGCCGCGGGCCAGCCGCCGTCGCAGCGCGGGGACCCGGTTCACCAGGCGCAGCCCGGTCCGCTGCGCGGCGGTCCCCAGCGCCCGCGAGACCGGGCCGCGATCGGAGTCGTCGTGCATCTGCTGCAGCGACTCGCGCACCGCGACGGCCGAGTAGCGGCGCATCTCCGCCTCGTAGCCGCCGACGGCGGTGCGCAGGTCGAGGCCGCCGTCGTGCACCCGGACCAGGCGTTCGCCCAGCTCACGGGCATCGCGCAGGGCGGTGTTGGCGCCGGCGCCGCGGCCGGGGGTCATGGTGTGCGCGGCGTCGCCGAGCAGCGTGACCGGCCCGGGCTCCCAGTGCGGCAGCGGGTCGGAGGTGCGGATGTCGATCCACAACGCCGACGCCGGGTCCGACCGGCCGAGCAGCGCGCGCCAGCGCGGGTCCCAGTCCGCGGTGACCTGCTGCGCCAGGGTGAGCAGAGCGGAGCCGTCCGCGGACACCGGCCGCCCGCCCGGCAGCACGGTGTGCGAGACGGTGACGCCCCACGAGACGAAGTCGTCCGTCGGGTCCCCGGCCAGCCCGGGCCAGGCGCGCAGCGCCGCGGCGCGGGCCGGGTCGGTCCCGGGGCGCGGGACGCGGTCGGCGTCCCAGGGCATCCGCATGACGTGGGTGATCCCCATCGTCCCGGTGCGGCCGAACACCAGTGCCATGCCGTCGGCGCCGGGCAGCAGCGCGGTCGTGGCGGCGTCGAGCGGGGCGCGGCCGCCGATCGCGACGAGCCCGGTGGAGGTGTGGCCCGCACCGGGCAGGAACCGTCCGCGGACCCGGGAGTGCGCGCCGTCGGCGCCCACGAGCAGGTCGCCGGTGACCGTGTCCCCGTCCCCGGTGCGGACGAGGACGGTGCCGTCGTCGCGTACCTCGTGGCCGACGTACGGGCTGCCCCAGCGCACCGTGTCCCCGATGCCGGTCAGCAGCACCCGGCGCAGCGTGGTGCGGCTGACGTTGAACTCCTCGGCCCCGCCGCCGGGCATCTCGGCGAACGGCAGCGACAGCAGCTCGCGGTACTGCTCGGTGCACATCAGCAGCCGGTCGTACGACGCGGCCGTGGTCGCCTCGAACACCGCGTACAGCTCCGCGGGCAGGCAGGCCCGCAGGGCGCGGGAGCCGTCGGGGGAGATCCCGACCCGGTAGCCGCGCAGCCCGGCCGGCCGCGGGTCGGTGTCGCGTTCCAGGACGACGACCTGCGCCCCGGCCCGGTGCAGCCGCTGGGCCAGGCACAGGCCGCCGGTACCGGCACCGGCGACGATCACTCGGACGGACATGGTGGACCTCCGTGTCGGAGCAGGGCGGATCGCGGCCGGTCGCGGACGCGACGGCCGTGCGTGCGGTGTGCGGTGCGGCCGGGACGCGCCCGGCGCCCGGTCAGGGGCGGTCGGGCGGTGCCGTGCCGCTGCGCTCGGCGGCCAGGCGCAGCAGCTCCTCGCGGTTCCAGGTGAGGCGGCCGGAGCGGACGTCGTCGACGAGCGCGGCGACCCAGGAGGTCTCGGCCTCCAGCATCGCGATGGTGTACTCGAGCTCGACGAGCACGACCCGCGGCAGCAGGCCCGCGACCGCGTCGTGGCTCGCCCGGGCGCCGGCCAGCCGTCGGCGCAGGGTGCCGAGGCGGATCTCCACGGCCGCGGCGGCGTCGGCCGGGGTGAGCTGGGGCAGGTGCGCGAGGCCGACGACGAACTCGGGGAACTCCGGCCGCGGCACGGCCAGCATCTCCCGGGTCCACTCCTCGGCGGTCTCGCGGCCCGCGTCGGTGACCGCGTACAGGGTGCGTTCCGGGCGGGCGGTCTCCCGCTCGGTGGTGTGCTCGACGATCAGGCCGTCGCGCGCGAGACGGTCGATCGTCTTGTAGAGCTGTGACCGCTGCCCGACGTTGACCACGTCGTCCTTGCCCCGCTCCCGGACGAGCTGCTGCACCCGGTAGGGGTGCATGGGTTCCTCGGTGAGCAGGGACAGCACGGCGAGGGCCAGGCCGGACCGCTGCGTCATGGTGTCGACGATACTAGTGTCGAAGACACTATGGCAATGGTGCGTCTCAGCCGGCGGGCCCCAGCACGACGAGCTCGTCGCCGCGCAGCTCGACCAGCAGGGCGCCCTGGGCGGCGAGCAGGATCGGCGCGGTGACCGGGCCGCGGTCCACCGGCAGGGTCCGGGCGACGACGCCGGTGGCCGGGTCGACGTCGGCGATCCCGCCGGGGACGGGCACGAGCAGCCGGTCGCCGTAGCGGGTCCCGGGGCCGAGGGTGCCGGGCAGGCTCCAGCGCGGCTGGAGGCTGCGGGTGTCCAGCGCGACGGTCGCGCCGCCGGTCCACCAGTAGCGGCGCTGGTCGTCGGCGGTGGTGCGGGCGACGCCGTCGGCGGGGGTGGCGACCGTCGCGCCCGCGTCGACCGGGAACTCGCCGATGCTGCGCCCGGACCGGTCGTAGAGGGCCAGGCGGGGTGCACCCGGGAGCAGGACGGCGACGCGCTCGGACGACGCGGCGACCACCTGGGCGCCGTCGGTCCCGGTGACCGACGACGAGTCGAACGCGGGCCGGTCACCCTCGGTCCCGCTGGGACGCAGCACCGTCAGCCGCTCGGACGGCTCACCGGGGCAGCGCTCCAGGATCGCGGCGCGGTCCTCGGCGGCGGCGAAGGAGCGGAACGTGCACCCCGACCGCGGCTGCGAGCCGGGCTCCTCCAGCGCGCGCACCGTGCCGTACTCGGCGGTGCGGACCAGGTCGGAGCGGAAGGTCTCGACGTAGTCCTGGCCGGTCGCGAGCACCGGGTCCTGGCCGATCAGCCGGGTGCCGGGCCGGGCGTCGAGGGTCCGGGCCGGTCCACGGGCCCCGGAGTCGGGCTGGAGCGTGGACAGCTCGGAGCAGTACTCGTCGTTGCGGTAGAGCGCGAGCACGCGGCCGTCGGCGAACCCGGTGGTGCACAGCGGCAGGTCACGCTCGTAGCTCCAGCGCTCGGCGCCCGTGCGGGCGTCGTGCCCGGATACCCGCGACCCCTCGGCGACGACGACGCCGTCCCCGACCGCCAGCGGCACCGGCGTGTCCGGGCTGGCCGCCCGCCACAGCTCGGTGAACCCGGCCGGGACCGGGCCGACCGGCGGCGGCGGGGTGGGCGCGGTCGCGGCCGTCACCGACTCGGTGTGCGCGGCCGGGCTCTGCACGGCGTAGAGCACCGCGACCCCGGCGACCAGCAGCACGAGCACCGCGGCGACCAGTCGGTCGCCGCGGTGTCGTCGTTCGGCGGGGACGCCCGGGAGCGGGAGCCGGTCCCGCAGAGGTCGGCCGCGCAGCACGCGTGGTGTCAGCTGGCGGCCGCGTCGGCCCCGTCGGCGGACTCGCCGCCGCCGGGTCCGCGCCGCGACCCGCCGCGGCGACGACGGCGGCGCGGCTTGGCCGCCCCGCCCTCGGCCGACGCGCCGGCGTCCGGCCCGTTCTGCGGGGCGCCCTCGGCGGAGCCCGCGGAGGCGGCACCCTCGGCGGGGGCCGAGGCGCCCGCCTCGACCGCGACCCCGCCGCGGGTCCGGGACCGGGAGCGGTTGCGCCGCGGGCGGCGACCGCCCTCGTCGCCGTCGCCGTCGCGGCTGCCCTCGCGGCCGCCGCCGTCGCGCCCGGCGCCGTCACGACGGCTGCCGCGCGGCTTGCGGGCGCCCTGGTGGTCGCCCTCGGAGTCGATGTACTCGGCGTCGAGCCCGGCGCGGGTGCGCGCGGACAGCGGGAGCCGCCCGGACGCCGTCGTCGGGATGTCGAGGTCGGTGAACAGGTGGTCCGAGGTCGAGTAGGTCTCGACCGGCTCGTCGATGCCCAGCGACAGGTCGTCGGAGATCATCTTCCAGCGCGGGGTCTCGTCCCAGTCCACCAGCGTGACCGCGACGCCCTCGCGCCCGGCGCGGCCGGTGCGGCCGATCCGGTGCACGTAGGTCTTCGCGTCCTCGGGGCACTGGTAGTTGATGACGTGCGTGACGCCGGTGACGTCGATGCCGCGGGCCGCGACGTCGGTCGCGACCAGCACGTCGACCTTCTCCGCGCGGAACGCGCGCAGCGCCTGCTCACGGGCGCCCTGGCCGAGGTCACCGTGCACCGCGGCGGCGGCGAAGCCGCGCTCGGCGAGGTCGTCGGCGACCCGCTGGGCGGTCCGCTTGGTCCGGGTGAAGATCATCGTCAGGCCGCGGTCCTTGGCCTGCAGGGCCCGGGTGACCAGCTCGACCTTGTCCATCGCGTGCGCGCGGTAGACGAGCTGCTTGGTCCGCTCGTGGATGGAGCCCTGGTCGGCCTCCTCCGCGCGGATGTGCGTCGGGCGGGTCAGGAACGCCCGGGACAGCTGCACGATCGGGCCCGGCATGGTCGCCGAGAACAGCATCGTGTGCCGCTCCTCGGGGAGCATGCGCAGGATCCGCTCGACGTCGGGCAGGAAGCCCAGGTCCAGCATCTCGTCGGCCTCGTCGAGGACGAGCGCCTTGACCCGGCCGAGGACCAGGTGGCGCTGCTCGGCGAGGTCGAGCAGCCGGCCCGGGGTGCCGACGATGACGTCGACGCCCTTGCGCAGGGCCTCCAGCTGCGGCTCGTAGGCACGGCCGCCGTAGATGGCGACGACGCGCACGCCGAGGTTCTTGCCCGCGGCGGCGATGTCCCGGGCGACCTGCACGCACAGCTCGCGGGTCGGGACGACGACGAGCGCCTGCGGGACGTCCTTCGTGCGGTCGGCGGCCTCGCCCTCGGCGGTGGCGGCGGCGCGCTCACCGGGCGGGGTGATCCGCTGCAGCAGCGGGACACCGAAGCCCAGCGTCTTGCCGGTGCCGGTGCGGGCCTGGCCGATGACGTCCTCGCCGGCGAGCGCCAGCGGGAGGGTGAGCTCCTGGATCGCGAACGTGCGCACGATGTCGTTCTCCGCGAGCGCGGAGACGATCTCGGGCCGGACGCCGAGCTCGGCGAAGGTCGGGGGGAGCTTCTCGCCGCCGGGGTTGGTCACGCCGAGCGGGGTCTCGCTGGGGGTGATGCCGGTGGGCAGGAAGCCCGGGTCGGCCTCGGGGGTGTCGGTGCTGTCGACTCGGGACAGTGTGATCGCCTCTCTCCGCGCACAGGAGCCGTGGCGTGGCTCGTCGACCGGCCCCGGGCCGTCGGGGACGGTCCGGGCGGGAGAGCCGCCGAGGCGCTGCGCGCACCAGTTCGGGTGCGGGTCCCGGTGAGACGTGCTCGGCCGTGTCGGCCGCTCGTCCCGTTACCCGGTCCCCGCGCGGTAGGCGCGTCCGCATGGAGTCCCATGAGCCCGAAATCCGGTGACGCGCTGCCCGCATGGTACCCGCCGCGGCGCCCGAACACGACGGCGCGGGCGTCGCCGGGTGTGGTGAGTTGTCTCGCCCCGTGGCCGGGGCGGCCGTCGCGGGCCGCCCGGCGGGCCCGTACGGCCCGGTTAGGGTGATGGTCATGACCACTGGAGGCGACGCGCCGACGGCCGCGACCGTGGAGCTGCTCGGCGTGCTGGCCTACGGCGAGCTGTCGGCGTTCGACCGGCTCGCCGAGGACGCCCGGGCCGCGCCGACGCTGGCCGGCCGCGCGCAGCTGTCGACGATGGCGGCCGCCGAGATCGGCCACTTCCGTCTCATCGAGGACCACCTGGGCGGCAGCGGGATCGCCGTCGCCGACGCGATGGCGCCGTTCGTCGCGCTGATCGACAGCTACCACGCCTCGACCGCGCCGCGGAGCTGGCTGGAGTCGCTGGTCAAGGCCTACCTCGGTGACGGCCTGGGCGCCGACTTCTACCGCGAGGTCGCCGGCTGGGTGGACCCCGCCACCGGTGACCTGGTGCAGCGCGTGCTCGCCGACACCGGGCACTCCGCCTTCGCCGAGCGCGAGGTGCAGGCCGCCTGCGCCGCGAACCCGGCGCAGCGCGACCGGCTGGCCCTGTGGGGGAGGCGGCTGCTCGGCGAGGCGGTCACCCACGCCCAGCGGGTCGTCGCCGAGCGCGACGAGCTGGCCGAGTTCATCGTGCTCGGCTCGGGGGAGAAGGGCGGCGTGGCCGGGCTCATCCGGACGGTGCAGACCGCGCACGGCCGCCGGATGGGCAGGCTCGGACTCTCCTGAGCCCCGGCCCGGCGGTCCGCTCCCGGCTCGCCGATGCTCCGGCCCGATCTGGACTAGCCTGGCGCGGGCAAGGTGATCAGAAGTGACGGATCGGGAGGACCACCGGTGAAGGTCAAGATCGGCATCGCGGAGACCCCGCGGGAGCTCGTGGTGTCCAGCGACCGCACGCCGGACGAGGTGGCCCAGCTCGTGAGCGGGGCGATGAAGTCCGACGACGGGCTGCTGGACCTCACCGACGACGAGGGCCGTCGCTACGTCGTCCCGGTCGCGCGCATCTCCTACGTGGAGATCGGCCCGTCCGAGGAGCGCCGGGTCGGGTTCGGCCTCAGCGGCTGAGCGCACACGGAGTCGTCCGGGCCCGGTACCCGTCCGCGGGACCGGGCCCGACGCGTGTCCGGGGCCGGTGGGCGCGGGTCAGTCGGTCTCCGGCGGGGGCGGCCCGTCCAGCGCGAACGGCGGCCTGCCGGTGCCGGTGATCCGGAACCGGTCCCACACGTCCGGCTCGGACAGCGTGCCGACGGCCGCGTGCCCGGGCGTCCGGACCTCGGCGGTGCCGCCGCGGCTGCCGAGCAGCGCGGTGAGCCGGGGGTGTGCGGCGACCCGGCCGGACCAGTGCAGCCTGCCGTCGAAGGGCTCGTGCCGGGCGTCGAGCAGCACCTCGACGTCGACGGTCTCCCCGTCGAGCACCAGGGTGGCGGGGCCGCGGTAGCCCTCGTCGTGATCGTGGTCGCCGCTCACCGGTCGCCCCCGGAGGCGTCGGGCACCTGCGGCTCGGGGACCAGCCGCAGGATGTCGGCGTTCGCGGTGGGGGAGTCGATCCCGGCGACGCCGGCGATCCCGCCCCAGATCAGCGCGGACAGGTAGTTGGTGAGCGCGTCGCGGCTCATCGTCCGGCGTTCCAGCCACCACTCGCCCGCGGTCTGGACCATCCCGATGATCCCGTGCGCCCACGCCTCGGCGCCGCCGGAGTCGCGGCCCTCGGCGCGCAGCCGCTCCCCGAACAGGGTAGTGAGCAGGGCGCCGATCTGGCCGCGGACGTCCTGGGCGATCTCCGCGCCCGGCACCGGCTCGGCCGGGTTCGCGACGACGAACCGGTACAGCTGGGGCTCGTCCTCGATCATCCCGAGGTAGGCGTCGATGACGGCGGCGACGTGCTCGATCGGCTCGGCCTCGATCGCCAGCACCGGGTAGATCCGCTGCAGCAGCATGTCCGCGGCGTGCTCGCTGACGGCCCGCTGCAGGTCGGCGCGGTCGGCGAAGTGCCGGTAGAGCACCGGCTTGGTGATGCCGGCCGCGGCCGCGATCTGGGCGACCGAGACCCCCGGACCGTGCTCGCGGATCGCCTCGACGGCGGCGGAGACCATCTCGGTCCGCCGTTCCTCCCGTCGGCGGCTGCGCGCGTCCGGCTTGACATCCCTCGTGTCCTGGGGCACGTTACCAGTGGTAACCGTTACCGGCGGTAACAGCAAGGGTTCCGGGTGTGGAACCCGCCACCAC
Source organism: Pseudonocardia sp. TMWB2A (assembly GCF_017312135.1). Taxonomy (NCBI): domain Bacteria; kingdom Bacillati; phylum Actinomycetota; class Actinomycetes; order Pseudonocardiales; family Pseudonocardiaceae; genus Pseudonocardia; species Pseudonocardia sp. TMWB2A. Next base: position 1,533,988 of record NZ_QKQY01000002.1, on the reverse strand, counting down.
AGGACCCTCCCAGCAGGAAGGCGCGACCGATGAGCGCTCCCGCCCGCACCGGCAGCAAGACCAATCTCGCCGACCGCGAGGACACCGCCCGACGGCTGCTCAAGAGCTCGGTCACGACCTCCTACGACCCGTCGATCGACATCGACTGGGACGCCCCGCTGGTCGAGGGCAGGTACGGCATCGTCCCCGAGCGCGTGTCGCTCTACGGCACGCCGCTGTGGGACGGTCTCACCGAGGAGCAGCGGATCACGCTGTCGGTGCACGAGTTCTGCAGCGTCGCCCGGATCGGGCTGTGGTTCGAGATGATCCTCATGCAGATGCTGCTGCGCTACGCCTACGACCGGGACCCGCGCCGCGCGCACATCCAGTACGCGCTGGTCGAGATCGCCGACGAGTGCCGGCACTCGATGATGTTCGCCAAGGCCACCGAGCGCTACGGCGTGCCGGACTACGCCCCGCGCCGGCTCACCCACGAGCAGGGCCGGCTGATGAAGACCATCGGCACCGGTCCGGCGATGTTCGCCGGCACCCTCTACGTCGAGGAGATCCTCGACCAGCTCCAGCGGGAGGGCATGCGCGACGAGCGCGTCCAGCCGCTGTCCCGCATGATCAACAAGATCCACGTCACCGAGGAGGCGCGGCACGTCCGCTACGCCCGGGAGGAGCTGCAGCGGATCATGCCGAGGACCAACCGCGCCGAGCGCGCCTGGGCCCGCTACCTCACCGCGCGGATCGCGTTCGTCGTCGCCCGCAACCTCATCCACCCCGAGGTCTACCGCAGCGTCGGGATCGCCCCGGCGGTCGGGCGGAAGGCGGCGCTGGCCAACCCGCACCACCACGAGATGCTGCGCTGGTCCTCGCGCAAGCTCGTGCCGTTCCTGCGCGAGCAGGGGATCGTCGGCGGCCCGACGGAGACCCTGTGGAAGCGCGCCCACCTGATCTGAGGAGGCACCCCGCGATGAGCACACGGATCGTCACCCGCGACGGGACCGGCCTGTTCGCCCGGGTCTCGGGCCCGGAGTCGGCGCCGGTCACGGTGCTGCTGGCGCACGGCTGGACCCTCGACGAGCGCTGCTGGGCCCCGGTCGCCGACGCCCTCGCCGTCGGCGCGCCCGGCGGCGGCCCCGCGCCGCGGGTGATCCGCTACGACCACCGCGCGCACGGCCGCTCCGACGACACCCCCGACGAGCTGAAGACCCTCGAGGTCCTCGCCGACGACATGGCCGAGGTGATCACCCGGCTCGCCCCGACCGGGCCGCTGGTGATCGCCGGGCACTCGATGGGCGGGATGACGGCGATGGCGCTGGCCCAGCGCCACCCCGAGCTCGTCGCGTCCCGGGTCACCGGCGTCGCGCTCGTCGCGACGGCCAGCGGTGGCCTCGGTGCGGCGGCGACGCTCGGGATGACCGGGCGGCCCGCGAAGATGTTCCTGGCCGGCAAGGACAAGGTGACCGTCAGCCCGCTGTGGACCGGGCGCCGGTCGCTGTCGACCCACCCGACCCTGCTGCGGGCCGGGCTGCAGCCGCTGCTGCTCGGCACCCGGCCGGACCGGCTCGCCGTCCGCGCGACCTGCGAGGCGATCGCCGACTGCCGCCCGACGACGGTCTCCGGGTTCACCCCGACCCTCACCACCCACGAGCGCGACGAGGCGCTGGCGGCGTTCTCGTCGCTGCCGGTGGAGATCCTCGTCGGGACCCGGGACCGGCTCACGCCGCCGCGGTTCGCCCGGCGGATCCACCGCAGCCTGCCGCGCGCCGAGCTGACCGTGTTCCCCGGCGCCGGGCACATGCTCCCGGTGGAGCGGGTCGGCGGGGTCACCGGCCGGATCGCCGCGCTGGTGCGCCGGGCCGGGGCGGAGCAGGCGGCCTGAGCCGCCCGCCCCGCCGCCGGGGCCGGGTCGTCAGATCTGGTCGAGGCCCTGCTTCGGGAACCCGGCGATGCCGCGCCAGGCCAGCGAGGCCATCAGCGCCACCGCCTCGTCGCGCGGGACCCGCTGGTCGGAGTCCAGCCAGAACTGGGCACCGACCTGGCTCAGCCCGACGAGCCCGACGGCGAGCAGCCGCGCACGGTCCTGGTCCAGCCCGGCGTCGGTGGTGACCGCGCCGGCGACCGCGTCGATGCAGCGGTCCAGCGCGCTCTCCACCAGCGCCGCGGCCTCCGGGTCGCCCCGCAGGTCGGACTCGAACACCAGGCGGTAGGCCTTGCCCTCGCCGGCGACGAAGTCGAAGTACGCCGCGACGGCGGCCTGCACGCGCTCCTTGTTGTGCTCGGTCCGCTCGATGGCGTTGGAGACCCGCTCGACGAGCTCCTCGGCGTAGGTCGTGAGCAGCGCCTGGTACAGCTCCAGCTTCCCGGGGAAGTGCTGGTACAGCACGGGCTTGGAGACGCCTGCCCGCTCGGCGATGTCGTCCATCGCGGCGGCGTGGTAGCCCTGGTCGGCGAACACGTCGCGGGCGGCCAGCAGCAGCTGGGCGCGCCGCGCACCGCGGGACAGTCGTGCGCCCCGTGGCGTGGCGGTTCCGGTCATGGGCCCCCTACCTCTCACCCGTCGTGGGAATACCCTACTAGCAGGTAACCGCGTTGACGAACGATCCGTGAACGGGCTTCTCCGCAGAAGGGTGACAACCTCTCACGATCGGCGGTGCGGGCCCCGGGCGGCGAGCCCGAGCGCACCCAGGACCGGCACGGCGGCCACCACGACCGCGGGCGTCCCCAGCACGGCGAGGACCACGCCGGCGACGGCGAGCACCACGGCCGCACGGACGTACGAGCGGACCTGAGCCCGCGCACGGCGGGCGATCAGCAGGGCGGCGGCCACCTCCGCGGGGCCGCCACGGGCGCAGATCCTCTCCGATCCGGGTGCGGGCACCACGACCGGGTCCGGCCGCGCGTCCGGAGCGTCGTCCGGGTCGTCCGCGGACCCGGGGCCTGCCCCGTCGGCGGCGGGCCAGGGGACCAGCTCCACGGCCAGGTCGGCGGCGGCCAGGGCGGCCTCGTCGGTGGCCGGGTCGGCCGCCACCGCGACCGTGCGGCCGCGCACCCGCAGCCCGGCGACGGCCGCCGCCCGCGCCGCCGCGTCCAGCCCCGGGCGGACGGCGTCGGGGTCGGCCGGGTCGAGACCGGTCGCCGCGGCGAGGGCACGGGCGGCGCCGTCGTCGTCGGGGGTGAGCAGGACCGGCGCGACCCCGGCCGCGGCCAGCTCCGCCACCCCCGGGCGGGCCGCGGGGTGCGGCGCCCGCGGCAGCGCGAGCACGGCGCGGGCGCACCCGTCCCAGGCGACGACGAGGACGGCACGGCCCTCGGCCACCGCCCGCTCCCGCTCCACCGACAGCGGCGGGGGCACCCGGATCCCGTGCTCGGCCAGCCAGTCCGGGCCGCCGAGCAGCACGGCGTGCGCGACCACGGTCACCGTGGCGCCGCCGTCGCCCGGGCCGGGCTCCCGCAGCTCGGCCACCAGGCCGGACACCCCGAGGCCGGGCTGCTCGTCGGCCTCGGCGACGTCGGGCACCGGGCCTTCGACGGCGTCGGCCAGCGCCCGCGCCGCGACGCGCAGGTCCGACCCGGGCCGCGCACCCGCCGCGACCGACGCGGCCAGCCGCAGCACCAGCGCCGGGTCCTCGCCCCGGCCCGCGTGCACGGTGACCGTCCCGGGGCCGGTGCCGGTCAGCACGTCCGGCCCGGCCAGCGCGACGGTGTCCACCCGGCCCACGAGTCCCGGGCCGCCCGCGGGACCGGTCCAGCCCACCGGCTCGCGACGCCCGGGCAGCGGCGACGGCAGCCGCACCGCGTCGCCGCCCGCCCGGTCCGCGGCCCGCAGCGCCGCGGGCAACGCGGCCAGCAGCGGCAACGGGCAGGCCCCGACCAGCACCGCGATCCCGGCCGGGACCGCGACGGGCCACGGGGTGCCGGTGCCCGCCGCGAACGCGGTCACGGCGACCGCGGCCAGCGCCGCGGGCGGGGTGAGCAGGGCGCTCCACCGGTCCGCGACGGTGCGCAGGCCCGCGCGGACCTCGTCGGCGTCCCCGTCGGCCGGGCGGCCGGTGCGCTGCACCGCGGCCGCGACGACGGTCAGCACCGCGGCGGCGCCGGGCAGCAGGACGGGCCCGGCGAGCGGGTCGGCCGGCACCGCGTCCGGACCCGCGGGCGAGACCGCCGCGACGGCCAGCACCGCGGCCGACCACCCCAGCGCGGCGAGCACGGCCGCCGCGACGCCGGTCTCGGCGGTCACCGTGCCCTCCCGCAGGCCACGCCCGGCGACGCGCAGACCCGGGCGCCCCGTCGTCGCGACGACGGCGAGGGCGACCAGCAGGGCCGCCGCCGCGCAGGGCGGGGCCCAGGCCGCGCCGGCGAGTGCCGGGCCGGCGACCGGCAGCAGCAGGGCGAGCAGGGCCGCCACCGGCGGGGCGACGGCCCGCAGGACCGGACGCAACCGCCGTCAGCTCCCCGGGGCGGTCGGGAGCGTGAACTCGCACGACCGCAGCACACCGCCGGAGCGGTAGTCGAGGAACAGCCGGTAGCTGCCCGGGGCGGGGACCGACACCGCGAACGCCACCCCGGGGCCGGACCGGTCGGTCGGGGCCGCGCCGGTGATCTCGGGACGGACCGGGAACCGGGCCAGGTCGCCCTGGCGGACCGCGGTCATCCGGCCGAACGCGCCGCCGTCGACGGGCTCGAGGTCGGTGACCGGGGTGCCGTCGCGCCCGACCGTCGCGAACAGCCGGGACTCTCCGCCGGGTACCAGGGCGCCGTCGAGACGGACCTGCTGGTCACTGCCCCCGCAGAGCCCCGCCCGGTTCTCGGTCGGGAAGGTGAAGGCGCCGTAGGTGCCGGGGACGTGCAGGTCGGTCCCGAGGTCCAGGTGCGGGCCGCCGGTCGGGGTGAACCCGGCGTAGAGCCGCCACACGCCCTGGCCGGGGAACCGGACCGGTGCCCGCCACACGCCGTCGGGGCCCTGGGTGGCGCGCAGCCGCATGTAGCCGGCGACGTCGCGGCGCAGCACGGCGACGTCCATGACCCCGGAGCCGTCGGAGGAGGCGTCGAAGCGGGTCACCGGGGCGCCGTCGGAGCCGGTCACGGTGAACGCGACCTCGGTGGGCTCGCGCCAGGGGTAGACGATCCCGACCGGGGTCAGGGTGTAGCCGGCCGCGGTGGTGAGCACGCCGCCCGCGCCGGTCGTCGCGTCGCCGGTGGCCAGGCCGGCCGCGAGGACGCCGTCGTCGCCGCGCTCGTCGCCGGGGTCGCCGCCGGCCCGCGCGTCGGCGGCCGGGGTCGCCGAGAGGGTGCCCACCGCACCGCCCGCCGTCCAGGCCGCGGTGAACACCAGCACCGACGCGGCGCCGAAACCGGCAAGCCGGGCCGCGGCCGATCCCGCGATCCGCCCCATGCCCACCTCCTCCGTCGCGTCGTCCACGGGGTACAACGTCCGGGGGGCGATCTCGTTGCGCTCCGTGGAGCGCCGGATGCGGACGGTGATCACAGCGAGACGGGGATCACCCGGCGCGGCGGGTGACGCGCACGACACGTCATGCTGGTCGGATGGTCGCCGCCCCGTCGATGTCCGTTCACCCGCCCGTCACCGTGCCCGCGCCGGTGACGGCGCCGGGTGCCGCGACGTCCCCGGGTGCGGCGGGAGCGGCGGACGCGGACCGGGCTCCGGCGGAGCGCCCGCCGTGGCCGGGCCGCGCGGTCACCTCCGGCGGGGTCACCCTGCACGTGCGCGAGACCCCCGGCTCCGGCGACGCCGACGCCGTCTACGTCCACGGGCTCGCCGGGTCGGCCACGAACTGGACCGACCTCGCCGGGCTCCTCGCGCCGCGGGCCGCCGGCCTGTCCGTCGACCTGCCCGGGTTCGGGCTGTCCGAGCCGACCGCCGTCGCCGACTTCGGCCCGGACGGCATGGCGGACGCGCTGCTGTGCTGGCTGGCCGGGCGGGACCGCCCGGTGCACCTGGTCGGCAACTCCCTCGGCGGCGTGATCGCGACGACGGTGGCGGCCCGCCGTCCCGAGCTCGTCCGCAGCCTCACCCTGGTCTCGCCCGCGGTGCCGGACCGGCGCCCCGACCCGCGACGCCTGTCGGACCCGCGGATGGCGCTGGCCATGGTGCCGCTGCTCGGGCGCGGCGCGCGGCGGGCGCTGGCCGAGGAGCCGCTGCGGGCCCGCGCCGAGCGGATCGTGAAGGTCTGCTTCGCCGACCCGCAGCGCGGCTCCGCCCGCCGGCTCGAGGAGCTGATCTCCGAGCACGAGCACCGCGCGACGCTGCCGTGGGCCGGCGCGGCCACCGACGGCGCCACCCGCGGTCTGCTCGGGCTGTGGGCCGGGCGCGAGATCTGGCGCCGGATGGCCCGGGTGCGGGTGCCGTCGCTGGTGGTGTGGGGCGAGCAGGACCGCATCGTGTCCCCGCGGCTGGCCGCGCGGACCGCGGCCACGCTGCCCGGGGCACGGCTGCTGGTGCTGCCCCGTGCCGGGCACGTCGCGCAGATCGAGCGGCCCGCGGCGGTGGCCGACGCCGTCGCCGCGCTGTGGGACGCGGTGCCGGTCGGAGCGGGTGCGGGAAGATGACGCGCACGTGGCGCGTTGAGACGCCCTGAGACCCGCACGCAACCCGCGAGGAGTGGACGAGATGGCGCTACCGCCACTGGTGGAGCCGGCAGCCGAGCTCACCAAGGACGAGGTGGAGCGGTACAGCCGCCACCTCATCATCCCCGACGTCGGGATGGACGGGCAGAAGCGCCTGAAGAACGCGAAGGTGCTCGTCGTCGGCGCGGGCGGCCTCGGCTCGCCCGCCCTGCTGTACCTGGCCGCCGCGGGCGTCGGCACCCTCGGCATCGTCGAGTTCGACGTCGTCGACGAGTCGAACCTGCAGCGTCAGGTCATCCACGGGCAGTCCGACGTGGGCCGCCCGAAGGCCGAGTCGGCCCGCGACTCGATCCGCGAGGTCAACCCCTTCGTCGACGTCCGCCTGCACAACGAGCGCCTCACCAGCGAGAACGTGCTGGACGTCTTCCGGGACTACGACCTGATCCTGGACGGCACCGACAACTTCGCCACCCGCTACCTGGTGAACGACGCGGCGGTGCTGCTCGGCAAGCCCTACGTCTGGGGCTCGATCTTCCGGTTCGAGGGTCAGGCGTCGGTCTTCTGGGAGGACGCCCCGAACGGGCAGGGCCTCAACTACCGCGACCTCTACCCCGAGCCGCCGCCGCCCGGGATGGTCCCGTCCTGCGCCGAGGGCGGCGTGCTGGGCGTGCTCTGCGCGTCGATCGGCTCGATCATGGTCAACGAGGCCATCAAGCTGCTCACCGGCATCGGTGAGCCGCTGCTCGGCCGCCTGGTGATCTACGACGCGCTCGAGACCACCTGGCGCCAGGTGAAGATCCGCAAGGACCCGGAGACGCCGAAGATCACCGAGCTGATCGACTACGAGGCGTTCTGCGGCACCGTGACGCAGGAGGCCCAGGACGCGGCCGCCGGCAGCACGATCACAGTCGGCGAGCTCAAGCAGATGATCGACGCGGGCAAGGACTTCCAGCTCATCGACGTCCGCGAGCCGCACGAGTACGAGATCGTGAAGATCCCGGGCTCGGTCCTGATCCCGAAGGACCGGATCCTGTCCGGTGCCGCGCTGTCGGAGATCGCCCAGGACAAGCCGGTCGTGCTGCACTGCAAGTCCGGCGGCCGGTCCGCCGAGGCCCTCGCCGCGCTGCACAAGGCCGGGTTCCGCGACGCCGTCCACGTCGGCGGCGGGGTGCTGTCCTGGGTCAAGCAGATCGACCCGTCGCAGCCCACCTACTGACCGGGGCCGACCCGCTCCGCCCTACACCGACGGCCGCCGTCACCGGTACACCCGGGACGGCGGCCGTCGCCGTTCCTGGTGTGGCACAGCGTGACCGCTCGTCGATCGCACACGACCGTCCGAGTGAACATCGTCCGTTCAGCCCTGTAATTCGCCCGTTGGGCGAAACATGTCGACCGATCGCCGCGACATGGGGATGCACGCGATCACTAGGTCGGGAGGACGCTCGGTGGAGGACTCGCTGCGCACATGCGCCCTGCAGGGGTGCGACGCACCGTTGGAGCCCACGGGGGACGTGTCCGGCGACCGTCCACAGCGGCGCTACTGCTCCGCCGCCCACCGGCTGGCAGCCCGGCAGGTCCGCCGCGCCGCGGCGCAGGCGGCGGGGGACCAGCGGCTCGCCGACACGCTGCCGTGGCTGCGTGAGCCCGAGGCCGTCGAGGCCGACGAGCGCGTGGCGACCGCCCGGCGGGGGACGGCGACCCGCCGTCCCGTCGTGGCGCGCCCGGCCGCGTCGGCGGGCCCGGACCGCCCCGGACCGCTGCGTGCCCCGCGCAGCCCGCTGCGGCACCGGCGCACGCTGGCCCTGATCGGGGCGACGGCCGTGCTCCTCGGCGGGTACGCGCTGACGACCTCCCCGGCGGTGACCGGGGTCCCGGCGCCGCAGGACCGCACCGCCGACCAGTGGGCCGGGCAGGCCCGGATCGCGCTGGCGGCGCTCGACGACAAGCTCGGGACGCTCAACGCGAGCGAACGGACCTGGCAGGCGTCCGCGCACGAGCCGGACCGCACCCCGGCCGCGGTCGCGAAGCTGCAGCAGCAGCGCGACACCCTGCTCCAGCAGCGCGCCGCCCTGCAGTCGCAGCTGCAGGTCTACACCTCCCGGCAGGACGCCGTGGACGCGCTGGCCGCCGCCGAGCAGCAGCTCGCCGAGATGGACCGGATCGTCGCCGACCTCCCGCCGGCCACCCGCCGGACTCCCGACCAGATGGCCGCGGCCGCGTCGCTGGAGGAGCAGCGCGACCTGCGCGCCCGCAACCGCGACGCCTGCGCGGAGCGGCTGGCCGCCATCGACGACGGCATCGACAGGGCCCGAACCGCCCCGCTGCCCGGCGACGGCGACGAGACCGAGAAGGTCTCCGACGACGTGCTGGCCCTCGCCCGCGGCGAGGACCCCGCCACCCCCGAGCCGTCCGGGGTGCGCCGCAACCCCGAGGTCCTGGCCGGGGGCCGGGAGACCGGCGGGGACCGCGAGCGCGACGACGTCGGCACCAGCGGCCCGCCCGACCCGCGGGGCCCGTTGGACGAGACCCGGCCGCGGGCGGAGGGACCGGAGGGCGCCTCGGCCCGCGGTGCGGGCAGCACACCCGGTCGGGACGCGGGCCCGGGGGAGAAGCTGGGCGGTGCCGTCTCCGGTGCCGCCGACGGCGTCGCCGGCCTGACCGGCGGCGAGCCGGGCCCCGGGGACGGCGCGGGCTCCGGTGCGGGTCCGGGCGGGGCGAAGAAGGCCGACCGGGCCGAGGTCGCACCGGCGTCGTCCGAGGGTCCGGTGAAGAAGGTCGGCGACGGCGTCGGCGAGGCCGCGCAGGGCGTCGGGGACACCGCCGAGTCGCTGGGCAGGGGTGTCGACGACGTCGCGGGCGGGTTGACCGGGAAGAGGTCCGGCTCGGGTTCCGGCGGCTCGGACGCCGGGTCCTCCGGCTCGTCCGACGAGGCTCCGGCCCCGTCCGCCCCCGCGCCGCGGGAGGAGCCCGCGCCGCGGGAGGAGTCTGCGCCGCGGGCGGCCGCGCCCGCGCCGATCTCGCCCGCCCCGTCGGAGGGCTCCGGCACGGAGCGCTCCGGCTCGGGGTCGCAGGGTTCCGGCGGGAGCCGCGGCTCCGGCGGCATCGTCAGCGCCGTGGCCGGGTCCTACGTCGAGTCCGCCATGGGGCGGGAGGCGGCGGCGCCGGTGCTGGCGGAGGCCGACCGGCAGGCGGCCGAGCAGATGGCCGAGCGCAGCGGGTCCTCCGGGTCCCGGTCCGGCGGCTCGTCCGGTTCCTCCGACGGCTCGGGATCGGACTCGCGGTCCTCCGGGTCCCGCTCCTCCGGATCGGACTCCGACTCCGGGTCCTCGGAGTCACGGTCGTCCCGGTCCTCGGACTCCGGTTCGTCGGCATCCCGGTCGTCGGACTCGGGCTCGTCGTCCTCCCGGTCGTCGGACCCGGGCTCGTCGTCCTCCCGGTCGTCGGACCCGGGCTCGTCGTCCTCCCGGTCGTCCGGCTCGGGCTCCTCGTCCTCTTCGGAGTCGCGGTCCTCGGACTCGGGCTCGGGGTCGTCGCGGGGGGAGTCCTCGCGGAGCAGCAGCTCGGACGACTCCCGCTCCTCGTCCTCGGACTCCGGCTCACGGTCGTCCGGGTCGGACTCGGGGTCGGACTCGGGCGGCGGCAGCTCCTGGTACTGACGGTGTCGCCCGCGGTGGCCGGCTCCCACACAGCCGGCCACCCGGGCCGGCCGCGCCACCTGGCCGGCCGCGCCACCGGGCCGGCCGCCTCACCGGGCCGGCCGCGTCACGGGACCGGCCGCGTCACGGGACCGACCGCGTCACGGGACCGACCGCCTCGCCCGGCCGACGGCCCCGCCCGCCCCGCCCCACCGGCCCCGATCGGTCCACCGTTCACCCGATCGGTCGTGGCGCGTCGCGCGGTTCGGGCGTGGCGCGACGATCGTGGGCCGGTGGCGCGGGTACCGTCCCCGCTGTGACCGCTGCCCGCACGCTCGCCACCGCGCCGGCCGCGAGCGTCCTGCCCGAGCACGTCCGCACCGCCTTCGGCGTGCGTGAGACGTCCCCCCGTCCCGTCGTGTGGGCGGGCCAGCGGGCCTGGCAGTGCGGCGACGTGCTGCTGCGGCCGGTGTCCGACCACGTCGTCGCCGCCTGGTCGGCGACGGTCCTGGAGAACCTCGAGGTCGACGGCGTCCGCCTCGCCCGCCCCGTCCGCAGCTCGGACGGCCGGTGGGTCGTGGGCGGCTGGGCCGCGTCCCGGCACGTGCCCGGCGTCCCGGAGCCGCGGCACGACGAGGTCGTCGCCGCGTCGCTGCGGCTGCACGCCGCGACCGCGACCGTGCTGCGCCCGCGCCTGCTCGACGACCGCGACGACCTGCTGTCCCGGTCCGCGGCCGCCGCGTTCGGCGAGCGCCGCCTGGACCTGCACCCCGAGACCGGCGGCCGGTTGTTCGCCGAGCTCGCCGCGCACCGCCGCACGATCCGGCTCACCCCGCAGGTCGTGCACGGCGAGCTGTTCGGCGCCATGCTGTTCGACCCGACGGGGCGGCCCGCCGTGCTCGACCTCGTGCCGTTCTGGCGGCCCGCGGAGTGGGCGGCGGCGGTCGTCGTCGTCGACGCGGTCGCCTGGGGCGGTGCCGACGAGGAGCTGATCGAGCGCTGGTCGGAGCTGCCCGAGTGGCCGCAGTCGCTGCTGCGCGCGGTCCTCTACCGGCTGGCCCTGCACGCCCAGCACCCGGACGCGACGACCGAGTCGCTCGCCGGGATCGAGCGGGTCGCGAGCCTGGTCAGCCGCCGGCTCTGACGTGGCCGCTCCCAGCACGCTGCTGCTCACCGGCGCCGCGGGGAACATGGGGACGCTGCTGCGGGGTCGGCTGGCCCGCGACGGCCGGACCCTGCGCCTGCTCGACACCGCGGAGCTGCAGGCCGGTCCCGGCGAGCAGGTCCGCACCGGCTCGGTGACCGACCCGGACGCGGTCGCCGCCGCGACGACCGGTGCCGACGCCGTCGTCCACCTCGCCGGGATCAGCGGTGAGGCGGGCTGGGACGACATCCTCGCCGTCAACGTCGAGGGGACCCGCACCGTGCTCGACGCGGCGGTCGCCGCCGGGGTGCGGACCGTCGTGCTCGCGTCCAGCAACCACGCCGTCGGCTTCCGGACCCGCGACGACGGCGTCCCGCTGCCCGCGGACGTGGGCCACGCCCCGGACACCTTCTACGGCTGGTCCAAGCACGCGATGGAGGGACTGGGCCGGCTCTACCACGAGCGGTTCGGCCTGACCGTGGTCTCCGCGCGGATCGGCAGCTGCTTCCCCCGGCCGTCGAACCCCCGGATGCTCGCGACCTGGCTGTCCCCGGACGACGCCGCCCGCCTGGTCGAGGCGGCCGTCGACCCGGGCACCCGCGGCCACCACGTCGTGTGGGGCGTGTCGGCCAACACCCGTCGCTGGTGGTCGCTGGAGGAGGGCGCCGCGATCGGCTACCACCCGCGCGACGACGCCGAGGTCTTCGCCGGGGAGCTCCTCGGCGGCACCGAGCCGGACCCGGCCGACCCGGTGCACCACCGGGTGGGCGGCGCGTTCTGCGACGCCCCGCTCGGCGTCCCGATGCGCTGAGGCGGCTCACAGCCGTCGCGACACCCGTGTGAGATAAGCGTTGCGGGGGTGTCACACGGGGCCACCCGTCGGAAACTGGGGCTCCCTAGCGTCGTCGACGACGTGACCGCCGGCGATCAGGAGACCGATCCGTGACCACCACCTCTGCCCCGGGGCGCCGCATCGGCGGCCGCTGGATCGACCACTGGGACCCCGAGGACGAGGGGTTCTGGCAGCGCACCGGCTCGGCGATCGCCCGTCGCAACCTGTGGCAGTCGATCTTCTCCGAGCACATCGGCTTCTCGATCTGGACCATCTGGTCGGTCCTGGTGCTGTTCATGGGGCCCGAGTACGGGTTCACCGCGGCGCAGAAGTTCTTCCTGGTCGCGGTACCCACGCTGGTCGGGTCGATCCTGCGGCTGCCCTACACCTTCGCCGTCGCCCGTTTCGGCGGCCGCAACTGGACGATCTTCGCGGCGTCGCTGCTGATCGTGCCCACGATCCTGGCGATGGTCGTGCTGGAGCCGGGGGTGTCGTACACGACGCTGCTGGTCGTCGCCGCGGTCGCCGGCGTCGGCGGCGGCAACTTCGCGTCGTCGATGGCGAACATCAACGCGTTCTTCCCGGAGAAGGAGAAGGGCTGGGCGCTGGGGCTCAACGCCGGCGGCGGCAACCTCGGCGTGCCGGTCGCGCAGCTGCTCGGCCTGCTCGTCATCGCCACCCTCGGCGCGGGCTCCCCGCGGGTGCTGCTGGCGGTCTACCTGCCGTTCATCGTGATCTCGGCGTTCCTGGCCTGGAAGCGGATGGACAACATCGCCGCGATGTCCAACGACACCGGCGCCTTCACCGAGGCCTGCCGCGACCGCCAGACCTGGATCATGTCGTTCCTCTACATCGGGACGTTCGGGTCGTTCATCGGCTACTCGTTCGCCTTCGGCCTGGTCCTGCAGAACCAGTTCGAGCGGACCCCGCTGCAGGCCGCCGCGGTCACCTTCATCGGCCCGCTCATCGGGTCGCTGATCCGCCCCTACGGCGGCAAGCTCGCCGACCGGTTCGGCGGCGCGGTGGTCACCCTGTGGAACTTCGTCGGCATGGCGGTCGCCACGCTGGTGATCATCTTCGCCTCGGGGATCGGGTCGCTGACGCTGTTCACGATCGGTTTCATCGCCCTGTTCACGCTGTCCGGCGTCGGCAACGGGTCGACCTACAAGATGATCCCGGCGATCTTCACCGGGCGGGCGCGCGTCGCGATCGCCGGGGGCGCGGACCGCGGGACCTCGTTCGACACCGCGCGACGGCTGTCCGGTGCCGTCATCGGCATCGCCGGTGCGGTCGGCGCGCTGGGCGGGCTGTTCATCAACCTCGCCTTCCGCCAGTCGTTCATGACGGTGCAGTCCGGCACGCCCGCGTTCTGGAGCTTCCTGGCCTTCTACGTCCTCTGCATCGGTGTCACCTGGGCCGTGTACCTGCGGCCGCGCCCGGCACTGGTCGGGAGCACCGAGGCCGCCGCGATGGCCCGGGTCTGAGCCGTGGGTCCGGACGACCGGACCGCCACCCACTGCCCGTACTGCGCCCTGCAGTGCGGGCAGTGGGTCGGCCCGTCCGGCGAGGTCGACGCCCGTGACTTCCCGACCAACGCCGGGGGCATGTGCCAGAAGGGCTGGACCTCGGGCGCTCTGCTCACCCATCCGCAACGGCTGACGTCGCCGCTGGTCAGGACCTCGCGGACGGCCGGTTTCGTCGAGACCGGCTGGGACGACGCGCTCACCGGCGTCGCCGCTCGGCTCGCCGCGCTGCGCGCCGAGCACGGCCCGGACTCGGTCGCGGTGTTCGGCGCGGGCGGGCTGACCAACGAGAAGGCCTACCTGCTCGGCAAGTTCGCCCGGGTCGCGCTGGGCACCAGCCAGATCGACTACAACGGACGGTTCTGCATGTCCTCGGCCGCCGCCGCGGGCAACCGGGCCTTCGGGGTCGACCGCGGGCTGCCGTTCCCCGTCACCGACCTCGACGACGCCGAGCTGGTCGTGCTCGCCGGCGCGAACGTCGCCGAGACCATGCCGCCCCTGATGTCGCACCTGAGCGGGGCGCGCCTGGTCGTCGTCGACCCGCGGCGCACCCCGACCGCGGAGCGCGCGCTCGCCTCCGGCGGGCTGCACCTGGCGCCGCGCCCGGGCACCGACCTGGTCCTGGCGCTGGGGATGCTGCACGCCGCCGTCGTCGACGGGCACCTCGACCTGTCCTACGTGGACGACCGGACGACCGGTTTCGACGACGTCTGGGCGATCGCCTCGCAGTGGTGGCCCGAGCGCGCGGAGCGGGTCTGCGGGGTCGCCGCCACCGACATGCGCACCGTCGTGCGGTGGCTCGCGGAGTCCGCGCGGCGCTACGTCCTCACCGCGCGCGGCGCCGAGCAGCACGCGCACGGCGTCGACACCGTCGCCGCGTGGATCAACCTGTCGCTGGCGCTCGGCCTGCCCGGCCGCCCCGGCTCCGGGTTCGGGACGATCACCGGGCAGGGCAACGGCCAGGGCGGGCGCGAGCACGGACAGAAGTCCGACCAGCTCCCCGGCTACCGGCACATCAGCGACCCGGCCGCCCGCGCACACGTCGCACGGGTGTGGGGGGTGCCGGAGCCCTCGATCCCCGGGCCCGGCCGCAGCGCCGTCGAGCTCCTCGACGCCCTCGGCCGCCCCGGCGGACCGAAGGCGCTGCTGGTGTTCGGCTCGAACGTGCTCGTCTCCGCGCCCGACGCCCGCGCCGTCGCCGAGCGGCTGGACGCGCTGGACCTGCTCGTCGTCGCCGACGTGCTGCCCGGCGAGACCGCGCTGCGCGCCGACGTCCTGCTCCCCGTCGCCCAGTGGGCCGAGGAGGAGGGGACCATGACCAACCTGGAGGGACGGGTGCTGCGCCGCCGCCGCGCGCTCGCCCCGCCGCCCGGGGTGCGCACCGACCTCGAGGTGATCGCCGGGCTGGCCGCCGCCCTCGACGCGCCGGGGGAGTTCCCCGGCGACCCGCGGACCGTGTTCGACGAGCTGCGCCGCGCCTCGGCCGGCGGCATCGCCGACTACGCCGGCGTGTCCTACGCCCGGCTCGACGCGGGCGAGGCGCTGCACTGGCCGGTCCCCGCCGACGACCACCCCGGGACCCCGCGGCTGTTCACCGAGCGCTTCGGCCACCCCGACGGACGCGCCCGGATGCTGCCGGTCGACCACGTCGAGCCGGACGAGGGCACGGGCGGCGACTTCCCTCTGACCGTGACGACCGGGCGGGTGCTGGTGCACTACCAGTCCGGCGCGCAGACCCGGCGGGTCGCCGAGCTGGCGGAGGTCGCGCCCGAGGTGTTCGTCGAGGTGCACCCGGACACCGCCGCCCGGCACGGTCTCGCCGACGGCGACCTGGCCGACGTCGTGTCCCGGCGCGGGACGACGACGGCGCGCGTCCGCTGCGTCGCCTCGCTGCGGCCGGACACGGTGTTCCTGCCCTTCCACTTCGGCGGGGCGGGGGCGGCGAACAACGTCACCAACCCGGCCCTGGACCCGGTGAGCCGGATGCCGGAGTTCAAGGTGGCCGCGGTGCGGCTGGAACCCGCCTCGACGGAACGGGGCACATCCGCCGGCCCCGGAGCCGGGACCGGCACCGCCGCCGAGCTGAGTCCCACCGGCGCGGGCCGGTCCGCGCGCTGATCCGCTGCCCGCGCGCGTCCGGACACGCGCGAGCCGCGGATCACCGCGCGCTCTGCGGATCACCGCGCGCTCGGCGGATCATGACGCGGGCGGTGGGCGCCGCGCCCGCTGCCGGGGGGAGCCGCCCGGGCGTGCACCGGAAATCGCGTAGCTGTCGTGCGTTGTCAGGGATACCCTGACAGACATGTCCGCATCCGAGCACCGCACCCTCGTCGACCACGCCCTCGTCGTCGACGTCACCGAGGCGGCCCGGGCCGTCACCGCGGCGGCGGTCGCCGAGCTGGACCGCCGCGCCGACGCCGTCGCCGGTGTCCCGCCGCTGCCCGGCACGCCGGAGTGGGAGGCCGAGCAGGGCACCGACGGCCCGGCCCGTCGTGAGACCGCCTGGCAGCTGGCCGCGTTCCGGATCGCCCTGGCCGCCGGGCTCGACCCGCTGCCGCAGCTGGTCGGGCTCCGCCGCATCGGGGTCAGCTGGGAGACGGTCGGCCGCGCCGCCGGGATCACCCGCCAGTCCGCGCACGAGCGGTGGTCGGCCCGGGTCGCCGCCGTCCTCGACCGCTGAGCGCAGCACCCCGCGCACCGCGAAGGCGCACCTCGCATGCCCTGCAGAGGCTGCGAGGTGGGCGGAACCGCTGCGAGGTCCCGGCTCACGGACGGCGCCCGCCGAGAATGAGGACCTCGTAACGCCCGTGCAATGGCCGGCGTTCTGCCCGTAACCCCCCGTTCCTACCGTCGGTGTCATGAGCAGGCGCGTGGTGGTGATCGGGCACGGCATGGTCGGTGCCCGTTTCGTGGAGGAGGCCCGCCGGCGCGACCCGGACGGCGAGCGGGTGACGCTCACCGTCCTCGGCGCGGAGCCCCGCCCCGCGTACAACCGGGTGCTGCTGTCCACCGTGCTCGCCGGCGGGCTGCGGCCCGCCATGGTCGCGCTGCCCGTCGTCGACGGCATCGTCCTGCACACCGGCGTCGCGGCGACGGCGCTCGACCGGACCGCGCGCGTCGTCCACGCCGACGACGGCACCGTCCACCCCTACGACGAGCTGGTCCTCGCCACCGGCTGCCGCGCCTGGCTCCCGCCGGTCGACGGTCTCGCCGACCCCGGCGCCCCGGAGGTCCCGGCCCGCGGCGTGAGCCTGTTCCGCGACCTCGACGACTGCGAGCGCATCCTCGACGCGGCCGTGCCGGGCGCGCGGATCGCCGTCGTCGGGGGCGGGCTGCTCGGGGTCGAGGCCGCCCGCGGGCTCGCCGGACGCGGCGTCGCCGTCACCCTCGTGCACCCGCGCACCCACCTGATGGAGCGCCAGCTCGACGCGGGCGCCGGCGACGTGCTCGCGACCGCGCTGCGCGGGCTCGGGGTCGACGTCCGCTGCGGTGTCGGCGCCAAGGCCTGGGACCCCGAGACCGGCCTGGACTGCGACGACGGCTCCCGGATCGCCGCGGACCACGTCGTCGTCGCCGCCGGGGTGCGTGCGAACACCGGGCTGGCCGCCGACGCCGGGCTCGCGGTCGACCGGGGGATCCTCGTCGACGACCGCCTCGCCACCGACGACGGCCGGGTGCACGCCCTCGGCGACTGCGCGCAGCACTCCGGCGCCCCGGGCGGGCTCGTGCAGTCCGGCTGGGAGCAGGCCGCCGTCCTCGCCGACCTGCTGACCGGCACCGACCCGGCCGCGCGCTACCGCGGCACCCGCCCGGTCACCCGGCTCAAGGCCCGCGGCATCGACCTCGCCGCCCTCGGCGACCCCACTGCGGGCGACGAGGAGCTGAGTGTCTCCGACCCCCGGCGCGGCCGCTACGGCGTGCTCGCGCTGCGCGACGACCGCGTCGTCGGGGCCGTCCTCATGGGACT
This sequence comes from Pseudonocardia sp. TMWB2A, assembly GCF_017312135.1. NCBI lineage: Bacteria > Bacillati > Actinomycetota > Actinomycetes > Pseudonocardiales > Pseudonocardiaceae > Pseudonocardia > Pseudonocardia sp. TMWB2A. Next base: position 1,516,311 of record NZ_QKQY01000002.1, on the reverse strand, counting down.
GCCCGACGCCGCCGCCATGATCACCGGGCTCTACGACTCCGGCGCCCCCGCTCCCGAGGACCGGCTCGCGCTGCTGCTCGGCCGGGCCCTGCCCGGCGAGACGTCGCCCGCCACCGACCCGGGCCGGATGCCGGGCGCTGCCGTGGTCTGCCGCTGCAACAGCGTCACCAAGAACGCGCTGGTCACCGCGTGGCGCGCGGGTGCCCACGACGTCGACGCGCTGTCGCGGCGCACCCGGGCCGCCACCGGCTGCGGGAGCTGCCGCGACGTCGTCTGCGGGATCCGGGACTGGCTGGCCGACATCGACCCGCCGCAGGAGAGCGCGGCATGAAGGAGCAGAGCATGAGCCGTCTGGTCGTCGTCGGGAACGGCATGGTGGGCCACCGCCTGGTCGCCGCCGTGCGGGACCGGGACACGGCGGGGGACTGGGAGATCACCGTCCTCGGCGAGGAGTCCCGCCGCGCCTACGACCGGGTCGCCCTGTCCTCCTATGTGGACGGCACGTCGGAGGAGGAGCTGCGCCTCGACGACGACGACCTGCGCGGCGACCCGCTCGTCACCTACCACCTCGGCGACGCCGTGGCGTCGATCGACCGCGACGCCCGCCGCGTCACCACCGCGTCCGGCCGCACCCTGACCTACGACGCGCTGGTGCTCGCCACCGGCTCGTACCCGTTCGTCCCGCCGGTCCCCGGCAAGGACCTGCCCGGCTGCTTCGTCTACCGCACCCTCGACGACCTGGACGCGATCAAGGCCGCCGCCGCGGCCGCCGCGGACGACCCGGCGCGCAAGGGACGGCCGTCGGCGATCGTCGTCGGCGGCGGGCTGCTCGGCCTGGAGGCAGCCCGGGCGATGCGGCTGCTCGGGCTGTCCCCGCAGGTCGTCGAGATCGCACCGCGGCTCATGCCGGTCCAGGTCGACGAGGGCGGCGGCGCACTGCTCGAACGTCTCGTCACCGGCCAGGGCATCGCCGTCCGCACGGGGGTGTCGCTGTCCGGCGTGTCCACCGACCGCGGCCGGCTGGTCGGGACGCTGTCCGACGGCGTCGAGCTCGACGCCGACCTCGTCGTGTTCTCCGCCGGCATCCGTGCCTCCGACCGGCTCGCCCGCGACTGCGGCCTGCCCGTCGGCGAGCGCGGCGGGGTGTGGGTCGACGACCGCTGCCGCACCTCCGACGACGCCGTCTGGGCGATCGGCGAGTGCGCCGCCCTGGAGGGCCGCACCTACGGCCTGGTCGCGCCGGGCTACGCGATGGCCGAGGTCGTCGCGGACCGGCTGCTCGGCGGGCAGGCCCGGATGACGCCCGAGGAGCTGGACATGTCCACCCGGCTCAAGCTGCTGGGCGTCGACGTGGCCAGCTTCGGCGATGCCCACGCGACCACCGAGGGCGCGCTGGAGATCGTCGTCAACGACCCGGTGGAGGGCACCTACTCCAAGCTGGTCGTCTCCGACGACGCGTCGACGCTGCTCGGCGGGGTCCTGGTCGGCGACGCCTCGCGCTACGGCTCGCTCCGCCCGCTGGTCGGGGCCCGGCTGCCCGCCGACCCGGTCACCCTGATCTCGAAGGGCGGGGCCGAACCGGACGCGTCCGCGCTGCCGGACTCCGCGCAGATCTGCTCGTGCAACGCCGTCACCAAGGGTGCGTTGTGCGCGGCCGTCGCCGACGGCGCGCACACCGTGCCGGAGCTGAAGGCCTGCACCCGCGCCGGGACGACCTGCGGCTCGTGCGTCCCGGCGCTCGCCCGGATCCTGGCCCAGCAGGGCGTCGAGGTCTCGAAGGCCCTGTGCGAGCACTTCGACCACTCCCGCGCCGAGCTCTTCGAGATCGTCGCCGGGGCGGGCATCACCTCGTTCTCCGCGCTGATCTCCCGGCACGGCCGCGGGTCGGGCTGCGACATCTGCAAGCCGGTCGTCGGGTCGATCCTCGCGACGCTCTACAACGAGCACGTCCTCGACGGCGAGCGCGCGACCCTGCAGGACACCAACGACCACTTCCTCGCGAACATGCAGCGCAACGGCACCTACTCGGTGGTGCCGCGGATCGCCGGTGGCGAGGTGACCCCCGAGGGCCTGATCGTCATCGGCGAGGTCGCCCGCGACTACGGGCTCTACACCAAGATCACCGGCGGGCAGCGGATCGACATGTTCGGCGCCCGCGTCGAGGACCTGCCGGCGATCTGGCGACGCCTGGTCGACGCCGGGTTCGAGTCCGGGCACGCCTACGGCAAGTCGCTGCGCACCGTGAAGTCCTGCGTCGGCACGACCTGGTGCCGCTACGGCGTGCAGGACTCGGTCGGCCTCGCCGTCGAGCTGGAGCTGCGCTACCGCGGGCTGCGCAGCCCGCACAAGCTCAAGTCCGGCGTCTCCGGCTGCGCACGCGAGTGCGCCGAGGCCCGCTCCAAGGACTTCGGCGTGATCGCCACCGAGCACGGCTGGAACCTCTACGTCGGCGGCAACGGCGGCTTCACCCCGCGCCACGCCGAGCTGCTCGTGTCCGACGTGGACACCGCGACGCTGGTCCGGACGATCGACCGGTTCCTGATGTTCTACGTCCGCACCGCCGAGCGGCTGCAGCGCACCGCGCCGTGGATCGAGGCGATGGAGGGCGGGCTGGACCACCTGCGCGACGTGATCGTCGACGACTCCCTCGGCATCTGCGGCGAGCTCGACGCCGCGATGGCCCGCCACGTCGACTCCTACGCCGACGAGTGGGCCGGCGTCCTGGCCGACCCGCAGAAGCTGGAGCGGTTCGTCTCCTTCGTCAACGCGCCCGACACCCCCGACCCCACCGTCCGGTTCGTCGAGGAGCGGGGACAGAACGTCCCGGCCCCCGGCCGTCCCGACGAGCCCGTCCTGATCGGCCTTCCGGAGGTGTCCTCGCGATGACCACCACGACCACGACCACCACGGCCGCCGTCCCCGCCCCGGCCGGGACCGAGCCCACCGGCTGGCTCACGGTCTGCCCGCTGGACCGGCTGCTGCCCGGCCGGGGGGCCGCCGCACTCGTCGGCGACACCCAGGTCGCGTTGTTCCGTCTCGCCGACGGCTCGGTGTACGCCCTGGGCAACATCGACCCGTTCACCGGGGCCGCGGTCGTCTCGCGCGGCATCGTCGGCGACCGCGGCGGCGAACCGACCGTCGCCTCGCCGCTGTACAAGCAGGTCTTCGCCCTGCGTGACGGCCGCTGCCTCGACGGCGCCGACGGCGAGGCTGTGAGCCTGCCCGCGTTCGCGGTGCGGTCCATGGGCGACGCGCTGCAGGTCGGGCTACGGTGAACGGGCCTTCCCGCACCGTCGTGCCCACCACCACCCGCGACGCTCCCGGCGACCTCCGCGCGTCCTCCGCGCCGGCCGGCCGGGGTATCGGAGGAACGGAGAACCGGTGACCCGATCCGCCGCACGAGACACCGCCGCCGCGCCCGACGCGGCCGCGGTGCCACCGCTGGCCGGGTTCACCGTCGGCATCACCGCCGCCCGGCGCGCCGAGGAGCTCGCCACGATGCTGGAGCGCCGCGGCGCCAGCATCCAGCACGGGCCCGCATTGCGCATCGTGGCCCTCGCCGACGACGCCGACCTCGAGAACCGCACCCGCGAGCTCGTCGCCGCACCACCGGACATCACCGTCGCGACCACCGGGATCGGCTACCGCGGCTGGATCGAGGCCGCCGACGGCTGGGGGCTGGGCGAGGACCTGCTCGCCGCGCTCGGCCGCTCGGAGATGCTCGCCCGCGGCCCCAAGGCGCGTGGCGCGATCCGCGCGTCGGGCCTGGTCGACGCCTGGTCCCCGGAGTCGGAGTCCACCGCCGAGGTGCTGGAGCACCTGCTCGACCGCGGCGTCGAGGGCACCCGGATCGCGGTGCAGCTGCACGGCGAGCCGCTGCCCGACGTCGTCGACGCCCTGGAGATGGCGGGCGCCGAGGTCGTCACGGTGCCGGTCTACCGGTGGGCGCCGCCGCTGGACCTCGGCCCGCTGGACCGGCTGATCGACACCACCCTGGCCGGCGGGATCGACGTCCTGGCGTTCACCAGCGCCCCCGCCGCGGCCGGGATCCTCGCCCGCGCCGGGGAACGCGGTCTGCGCGAGGACCTGCTCACCGCGCTGCGCGGCCCCGTGCTGGCGCTGTGCGTCGGCCCGGTCACCGCGGCACCGCTGGAGGCGCTCGACGTGCCGACCGTGCAGCCGCAGCGCTCCCGGCTCGGCGCGATGGTGCGGACCTGCGAGTCCGTCGCCCCGGCCCGGGCCCGCAGGCTCCCGGTCGGCGGCCACCAGCTGGAGCTGCGCGGACACGCGGTGCTCGTCGACGGCACGCTGTGCCCGCTCCCGCCGACGCCCATGGCGCTGCTGCGGCTGCTCGCCAAGCGCCCCGGCCGGGTCGTGTCCCGCGCCGAGCTGCTCGCCGCGCAGCCCGGTGGGGCGGGCGACGAGCACGCCGTCGAGAACGCGATCGGCCGGCTCCGCGCGGCACTCGGCGTCCCCGGCCTGGTGCAGACCGTGGTGCGCCGCGGCTACCGGCTCGCACTCGAACCCGAGCACGGCGCGCACTGCGCCGAGGACCCGGAGGTGACCCGGTGACCGGGCTCCCGCTGCTCCTCGTCGCGCACGGGTCGCGCTCCGACGCCGCCGACGCGGTGATCCGGTCGCTGGCCGCGGCCGTCGCCGCACGCGGCCCGCAGGTCGAGGTCTGCTACGTCGACGTCCGCGGCCCCAAGGTCGTCGACGCCGTGATCGGGCTGCAGGACCGCGGCCACGACGGCGCCGTCGTCGTCCCCGCGTTCCTCGCCGCCGGCTACCACGTGCGCACCGACCTGCCCGCCCAGCTCGCCGAGGTCGGCGCCGACCCGGCCCGGTTCCCGGTCACCCGCTCCATGGGTCCCGACCCGCTGCTCGCCGCCGCGGCCCTGGACCGGCTGCGCACGGCCGGCTACCGCGACGGCGACGCCGTCGTCCTCGCCGCCGCCGGCTCGTCGGACCCGTCCGCGGTCGCCCAGGTGCACGCGAGCGCCGGGATGCTCGCCCGCCGGGTCGGCCGTCCGGTCCCGGTCGGGTTCGCCGCCACCGGCAGCCCGTCGGTGACCGAGCTGGTCGCCCGGCTGCACGACGCCGGGGAGCAGCGGGTCGCGGTCGCGTCCTGGCTGCTGGCCCCCGGCGTCTTCCAGACGCGGCTGCTCGGGTCGGGGGCCGACGTCGTCGCCGACCCGCTGGGCGTGCACGACGACGTGGTGACCGCCGTCCTCAAGCGCTACGCCGCCGGGGCCGCCGCAGTGCTCGCCGCCTGACCGTGCCGCGGCCCGACCCGGACCTGGTCGCCCGGCTGCGGGCGGCGGGCTGCGTGTTCGCCGAGGACGAGGCCGCGCTGCTCGCGGCCGCGGCCGACGGGCCGGAGCTGGAGACGCTGGTCCGGCGCCGCGTCGCCGGGGAGCCGCTCGAGCACGTCCTCGGCCGGGTGGACTTCGACGGGCTGACCGTGCGGGTCACCCCGGGGGTGTTCGTGCCGCGCCGTCGCAGCGAGGCGCTGGTGCAGGCGGCCGTCGCCGCGCTGCCGGGTTCCGCGCATCCCGGGCGCCCGCTCGTGGTCGACCTCTGCTGCGGCTGCGGGGCGCTCGGGCTCGCCGTCGCGCGACGGGCCGCCGTCGAGCTCCACGCCGCCGACGCCGACCCGGTCGCCACCGCCTGTGCCGCGCAGAACCTGGCCGGGGTGGGGACGGTGCACACCGGGGACCTGTTCGCCGCGCTGCCCACCGGGCTGCGGGGACGCGTCGACGTGCTCGTCGCGAACACCCCCTACGTGCCCAGCGGCGCGATCGGCTCGATGCCCCCGGAGGCCCGCGACCACGAGCCCCGCACCGCGCTCGACGGCGGCCGCGACGGCCTCGACCCGGCCCGCCGGGTGGCCGCGGGGGCGGGGGAGTGGCTCGCGCCGGGCGGGGCGCTGCTGATCGAGACGGGCACGGCCCAGGCTCCGGTGCTGGCGCAGGTGTTCGGCGGGCACGGCCTCGTCGCGCGCATCGGGCACGACCAGGACCGCGACGCGACCTGGGTGCAGGGCCGCGTCACGGTCTGACCGGGGGCTTCGTCTCCCGCTTTGCTCTGCTCACCGATACGCAGCAGCCCGCCCAGCCGCCCCGTCGATCACCGCCCGGCGCATCGAGACGCACGTTTCCGCCCCGGCGAGGGCGAGAACGTGCGCCTCGATCGGGCGGCGGGCGACTGCTGCGTCATGGTGAGCAGAGCGCTCAGCCTGTGGTCACCACCAGGCGTCCGGGAGCGTCCGCGGTCCAGGCCCGCTCCACGTCGCCCAGCTCCGCCACCCGCAGTGGGATCCGGAGCCCCTCGGCCGCGACGGCGTCGAGCAGGCGCGGCAGCTCCGCAAACAGCAGCGCGGGGTCGATGCTGCCCCCGCCGCTGCCGGACACGTCGATCCGGCGGGCACGCAGGATCGCCGCGTCGAGGGCGACGGTCCGGCCCGCGAGCGCCCCGATCTGCACGTAGTGCACCGGTCGGCCGCCGTGCCGGAGGCTGCCCGACCGCAGCGCCTCGAAGGTCGCCCCGGCGACCGGTCCCCACAGGTAGTCGAGGACGACGTCGGGACCGCCGTCGAGCACGGCCGCGAGGGCGGCGGTCGTCGCGGCGGGGTCGTCGGAGAGTCGGACGGGGACGACCCGGTCGTCGTCGGCGACCTGCTCCAGCGCGGCGGGGTTGCGCCCCGCGGCGATCACCCGGCCCGCGCCGTGGTGCAGCGCGATCCGCACGGCGAGCCCGCCGGAGGCGCCCGTCGCGCCGAGGACGAGGACCGTGCCACCCGGCGGGACGCCCCGGTCGACCAGCGGCATCCACGACGACATCGCCGGGTTCACCACCGCCGCGGCCAGCTCGGTCGGCAGCGCGTCCGGCACCGGCACCGCCCACCCCGCCGGGACCACGGTGCGCTCGGCGATCGTCCCGTAGGGGGTGGGGCAGCCGCCGGTGTAGATCCGGCGGCCGTCGAGCTCGGCGATCCCGTCCACCCCCGCGACGAACGGCAGCGTGTCCCCGGCGGAGTAGTGGGTGCCCGCGGCGACGGACCGCACGAGCTGGTGCACCCCGGCGGCGAGCATCCGGACCTCGACGGTGCCGTCACCGGCCACGGGATCGGGGAAGTCGGCGCAGGCAGGCGGCGCGCCGAAGGTCGAGACGACGGCTGCCTTCATGAGGACACCTCCGTTGAACAGTGTTCAAATCCGATGTCGCCTACACTCCTCTGAACACTGTTCAACGTCAAGGGGGCGGCGTGGCTCTGGACCGCGACGCGATCGTCGACGCCGCGTTCGACCTGCTCGCCGAGGGAGGCCTCGACGCGATCACCGCCCGCGCGCTCGCGACCCGGCTCGGCGTGCGTGCCGGGGCGCTCTACTACCACCTGCCGGACATGGCGGCCCTGCGCGACGAGATGGCGACGCGCATCGTGCGGCGGATGCTGGAACGGGTGGGCGAGGCCGCCGGACTGGGCTGGGTGGACCTGCTGCGGTCGGCGGCGACCACGAGCCGGGACACGCTCCTCGGCCACCGGGACGGCGCCCTGCTCGTGGCCGGCACCTACCTGCTCGACGACGCGGCCCTGCGCTCGCTGGAGGTGCCGCTGGCCGCTCTCGTCGCACAGGGGTTCACCCCGCTCGACGCGCAACGGGCGCTGACGACGGTGAACGCGTTCGTCGTCGGGCACGTCATCGAGGAGCAGCAGCGACACGACCCGGTCCGGGGTGCGGCCTACACCGCCGAACGGCGCCGGGCCCGGCTCGACCCCGACGCCCAGCCGCTGACCCACGCGCTGAGCGACGAGGTCGCCGCGCTGCCGGTCGAGACCTTCACCTGGGGGGTGGAGGCGATCGTCGCCGGGATCGGGGCGCGCCGGCGGGCCTGAACCGGCTCAGCGCCTGCGGTGCTCGCGGGGCAGCCGGCCGTCGACCATCAGGATCCCCTCGGCCCGCAGCCGGGCCGCCTGCTCGGCGGCGATGTGCGGGGCCGAGCGCCCGTCCGCGCGCAGCACCCGGTGCCACGGCAGGTCGTGGCCGTCCTCGGCGAGGATCCGGCCGACCAGGCGCGCCGAGCGGATCCCGGCCAGCTCGGCCACCTCGCCGTAGCTGAGGGTCTGCCCGGGCGGGATCGACCGGACGACCTCACGCACCCGCTCCAGGGTCTCCTCGTCCACGCCTGCAGTCTGACGTTGTCGGTGCCCCGTGGTCTCATCGCCCCATGAGCCGAACAGCCACCGAGCAGGCGTCGCCGCGCCTGGTGCGTGCGGACCCCCGGCCCGCTCCCGTGCGGGAGTGGTCCGGTGCCGCCGCGCGGGTGCTCGCGCACGAGCGCGGTGCGCTGCGGGTGCTGGGCGGGCCGGGCACGGGCAAGACGAGCCTGCTGCTCGACGCGGTGGTCCGCCGGATCCGGGCCGGGGAGCCGCCGGGGTCGGCGCTGCTGCTGGTGGGCAGCCGCCGGGCCGCGGAGGAGCTGCGCGGCCGGCTCACGTCGCTGCTGACCGCGGGCGGGGGTGAGCTCGCCGGGGACTTCGGTGTCCGCACCACCCGCGAGCTGCTGGTGCGGACGGTGCACTCCTACGCGTTCGGGGTGCTGCGGCTGCACGCGGCGCGCTACGAGGACCCGCCGCCGCGGCTGCTGGCCTCGGCCGAGCAGGACGTGGTGGTCCGCGAGCTGCTCGCCGGGGAGATCGACGGCTGGGGCGGCACCGTCCCCGGCTCGGGCTGGCCGGAACGGCTCGACCCGGCCCTCGGGCTGCCCGGGTTCGCCGCGGAGCTGCGGGAGCTGCTGCTGCGGGCGGCCGAGCGCGGGCTGGGGCCACGCGAGCTGGCCGAGCTGGGGCGCGAGCACGGGCGCGAGGAGTGGGTCGCGGCGGCCCGGTTCTTCCGCACCTACGAGGAGGTCACGCTGCTCCGCGGGGCAGCGGGGCGGGGTGCGCCACAGGCGACGGCCCCGGCGCTGGACTCGGCCGAGCTCGTCGCCGCCGCGCTGGACACCCTGGCCGCGGACCCGGACCTGCGGGAGCAGGAGCGGCGCCGGGTCCGGCACCTCCTGGTGGACGACGCGCAGGACCTCGACCCGCAGCAGATGGAGCTGGTCGCGGCGCTGGCCGAGCACGCCGGGTCCACGCTGCTCGCGGGCGACCCCGACCAGGCGGTCCTGACCTTCCGTGGCGCGGACCCGCAGGGCCTGACCGTGCTCGACGCGCCCACCGAGGTCCTCACCGTCGACCACCGCCAGCGGCCCGGGGTGCGGGCGGCGGGCCTGCGGGTGGCGGAGAAGCTGCCCGGCTCCGGGGTGACCCGGACCCGGCGCGGCCCGGAGCAGGACGACCCGGCCCCCGAGGTCCCGGAGGGGGCCGGGGTGGGCGAGGCGCTGCAGGTCCGGGTGTTCGGGTCGCCGTCCGCGGAGGCCGGCTGGATCGCCGACCGGCTGCGGCGCGCACACCTCGTCGACGGGGTGCCGTGGTCGGACATGGCGGTGCTGTCCCGGTCCGCGCGGCGCACCCTGCCCGCGCTGCGCCGGGCGCTGGCCGCCGCCGGGGTCCCGCTGGCCGCACCACCGGACGAGGTGCCGCTGCCGCGCCAGCCCGCCGTCGTGCCGCTGCTGCTGGTGCTGCGCGCGGCGTGGCGGCCGTCCGCGGTCGACGCCGACCTCGCGACCTCCCTGCTCACCTCACCGCTGGGCGGTGGCGACCCGATGCGGATGCGTCGGCTGCGTCGCGGCCTGCTGCGGATGCACGCCGCCGCGGGGCACGACGTGCGGACCTTCGCCGACGACGAGCGCGTCGAGGCGGGCGAGGTCGACCCGGCCGCGGCGAGCAGCGACCCGTTGCTGGTCGGGATGCTGCGCGACGCCGTCGCGGGCCGGCCCGACCCGCTGCCGATGCTCTCGCCCGCCGAGGCCGCCCCGATGCGCGACGTGGGCCGCCTCCTCGACACCGCCGCCCGCTCGATCGGCGCGGGTGAGCAGGTCGAGGAGACGTTGTGGAAGGTGTGGCGGCGCACCGGCCTGGCGAAGCGCTGGAGCGAGGCCAGCGCCCGCGGCGGCCCCGGCGGCGCGGCCGCCGACCGGGACCTCGACGCGGTCCTGGCCCTGTTCGACGCGGCCGCCCGCTACACCGACCGGCTGCCCGGCGCCGACGTCGGCGGGTTCCTGGAGTACCTGCTCGACCAGCAGCTGCCGGGGGAGACCCTGGCCCCGCAGGCGCCCCGGGGCGGCGCGGTCGAGCTGCTCACCGCACACGGCGCCCGCGGCCGGGAGTGGACGGTCGTCGCGGTGCCCGGGGTGCAGGAGGGGCTGTGGCCCGACGTACGGCTGCGCGGCAGCCTGCTCGGCCACGAACGGCTCGTCGACCTCGTCGGCGGGGTCGCCGCCCCCGACGACGCGGTCTCCCGCACGGCGCCACTGCTCGCCGAGGAGCGGCGGCTGTTCTACGTCGCCTGCACCCGAGCCCGGACGACGCTGCTGGTCAGCGCCGTGCAGGGGGAGGACGAGCAGCCCTCCCGGTTCCTCGACGAGCTCGACCCCCGCCCCGCCGACGCCGCCGAGGCCCGCCCGATGCACCGGCCCGAGCGCTCCCTGGTGATGGCCGAGCTGGTCGGGGAGCTGCGGCGCGCCGTCACCGAGCCCGACCACGGCGACCCGGCACGCGCCGCACGTCGTCACCGGGCGGCGACCCAGCTGGCCCGGCTCGCCGCGGACGGCGTCCCCGGTGCCCACCCCGACGACTGGTACGGCGTCGCGGACCTGTCCGACGGCGCCCCGCTGCGCGCCGAGGGCGAGCTCGTCCCGATCTCGCCCTCCGACGTCGAGACGATCGCCGGCTGCCCGCTGCGCTGGGTGCTGTCCCGGCACGGCGGCGACGAGACCGGCGCGCTGGCGGCGGTCACCGGGTCCCTGGTGCACGCGCTGGTCCAGGCCCGCGCCGCCGGGGCCGACCCGGTGGAGCTGGAGGAGGCGCTGCGCTCGGCGTGGCGGCGGCTGGACTCCGGGGCGCCGTGGTTCGGGCGCCGCGAGCTGGTCCGGGTGCGCGAGATGCTCGCCGCCTTCGACGACTGGGTCCGCCGCAGCCGTACCGAGGGGCTGGAGCTGGTGGCCGTCGAGCAGCCGGTGCAGCTGGACCTGGACGGCGAGGACGACAGCGAGGGCGACGACCCGGGCCTGCCTCCCGGCGGCATCGGTGCGGGCGACGACGACCCGGCGGGGGCCGCGCTCCTGCCGGTCGACACCGACGGCGACGGCGCCGGGGGGCGCGGCGGCGGGGCCGCGCGGGCGGCCCGGCGGGTCCGGCTCCGCGGCCGGGTCGACCGGCTCGAACGCGACGACCAGGGGCGCCCGGTCGTCGTCGACGTCAAGACCGGGAAGACGGCCACCTCGGCCCGGGCCACCGCCGAGCACCACCAGCTGGCCGTCTACCAGCTCGCGGCCTCGCTCGGCGCGTTCGACCAGCTCGTCGGGGGTGGGGTGGAGCCGGGCGGGGCGCGGCTGCTGTTCCTGGCCGACCGCAAGGCCAACGGGGAGGCGAAGGAGCCGCAGCAGGCGGCGCTGCGCCCGGAGGAGATGGGGCACTGGCGCGACGTGCTGATGACCTGCGCCGAGGACTCGGCGGGGGCGGTGTTCGTCGCACGCGCCGGGCCGGACTGCGACCGGTGCCCGGTCCGCACCAGCTGCCCCGCGGTCGAGACCGGCCGGACGGTGGTGGACGGGTGAGCGGGTCCGGCCGCGTACCGGCACGGGCCACGCACCCGGCCTTGCCGGGCCCGCGGTCGGGTCGTGCAGCCGGCCCGGGCTCCACACCTGTGGGGCCGGACCCCGGTCAGGTCGTGCGGACGGGCCGGACCCGGCGGTCGGCGACCCGGTCGATGACCAGCGCCGCGCCCAGCCCGAGCGCGACGGCGGCGCAGAACCCGCCGACGGTGTCGGTGGCGTAGTGCGCCCCGATCCGCACCATGCCGGCGCCAACGGTGCCGCCGGCCAGCAGCGCCGTCGCGGCCAGGGTGGCGACGGCGGGCCCGGTGCGGGCCACCGGCAGCAGCCCCACCAGCAGCAGTGCGACGAGGAGCCCGATCGACACCGCGCCGCCGGTGTGGCCGGAGGGGAAGGCGTAGCCGTCCGCGGTGGCGGTGCCGATGGTCCGGCCGATCAGCGGCTTGAGCACCGTCGTCGCGACGCCGGTCAGGCCGGGGCCGACGACGGCCAGCACGGCCAGGCGCCGTCGTCGCAGGTACAGGGCCAGCCCGGCGACCAGCAGCGCGCACAGCACGACCGTCGGCGGGGACCCGAAGGTCACCGCATCGGCGAGCAGGGAGCCCGAGCGGTGCCCCAGCGCGTCCACCGCGGTGTCGGCGCCCCGGTCGATCCGCCCGGCGGTCGCATCGCCGCGGTAGGCCCAGGCCAGGACCGCGAAGACGGCGACGGCCGCCGCCACGATCAGTGGCGCCGGCCGTCGCAACGGTCCCAGCAGGGACGGGGCGTCGGGGGTGGGGCGCACCCGGCCCAGGCTAGCCCGCGCTGCCGAGCCCCAGCGCGCTCGCCAGCCGCCGCAGGTCGCCCTCCGGCTCGGCCATCCCGCGCGTGATGATCTGGGCGCAGACGTGGTCGGCGCCGGCGTCGAGGTGCTCGTCGAGCCGGGCCGCGACCTGCTCGGGGGTGCCGTGCGCGACGAGCGCGTCGATCAGGGCGTCGCTGCCGCCGTCGTCGAGATCGGACTCGGCCCAGCCGAGCCGCTTCAGGTTGTTCCGGTAGTTGACCAGGCCCAGGTAGGGCTTCTCGACGGCCGGGCGGCCCAGGGCGCGGGCGGCGGCGGGGTCGTCGTCGAGCACGACCTTGTGCTCCGGCGCGATCAGCGGTCCGGTGCCGTAGCGCTCGCGGGTCGAACGGGTGTGCTCGGGTGTGGTCAGGTACGGGTGCGTCCCGGCGGACCGCTCACGGGCCAGGTCGAGCATCTTCGGGCCCAGCGCCGCGAGGGCACGCCCCTCGGCGGGGACGCCGAGCTCGTCGAGCCGGTTCACGTAGGCGACGAGCGCCGCGTACGGGCGGGTGTAGTCGCTGGTGGCCTCCGGGTGCCCGACGCCGATCCCCAGCAGGAACCGGCCCGAGTGCCGCGCCTCGATGCGGTGGAAGGACTCCGCGACCTCGTCGGCGGGGGTGGCCCAGATGTTCACGATGCCGGTGGCCACGGCCAGCGACGTCGTCGCGTCGAGCAGCGACTCGGTCAGTGCGAGGTCCCCGGGCGGGGAGCCGCCGACCCACACCGCACCGAACCCGAGCTTCTCGATCTCCGCGGCGAGATCGGGGGACAACCCGGTCTCGTGCCGCCAGACGCCGTACCGGCCGAGGGAAACACTCATGGTGGTGAGTACCACCGCGCGGGCCCGATCATTCCCGGTCCTACGATGGGCCCCTCCACTACGCGAGAGGCTGGAACAGCAGTGATCGACCTCAAGGCGGCCCGACAGGACCCGGACACCTTCCGCACGGCGCTGTCCCGTCGCGGTGCGTCCGCGGACTTCGACGCCCTGCTGGAGGTCGACGCCCGCTGGCGGGAGGCCACCGACCGCGTCGGCAGCCTGCGCGCCGCGGCCAAGCAGCGGCCCAAGGGCAAACCCACCCCCGAGCAGGTCGAGCAGTTCAAGCAGGAGAAGGAGGAGCTGCGCGCCGCCGAGGACGCCCTCGCCGCCGCCGACGTCGAGCGCTCCGAGCTCCTCGCCCGCATCCCGAACCTGCCCGACCCGACGGCCGCCGACGGCATGGCCGAGGAGGACGCGGTCACCGTCCGCACCTGGGGCGAGCCGCCGGTCTTCGACTTCACCCCGCGCGACCACCTGGACCTGGCGTCGTCGACGGGCCGGGTCGACATGGCCCGCGGCGCGCGGCTGTCCGGGTCGCGGTTCGCCTACCGCTTCGGCGATGTCGCGCGGCTCGAGATGGCCCTGTTCCGCTACGTCATGGACAAGCTGGCCGGCGAGGGCTTCGTCCCGGTGCTCGGCCCGGTCCTGGCGAACGAGCGGGCGATGTACGGCACCGGCTTCCTGCCGACCGAGGCGTCGAACCTCTACGAGCTGGAGAAGGACGGCCTCTACCTCACCGGCACCTCCGAGGTCGCGCTCGCCGGGATCCACATGGACGAGATCGTCGAGCTCGACACGCTGCCCGCGCGCTACGTCGCGTTCTCGACGAACTTCCGCCGCGAGGCGGGCGCGGCCGGCAAGGACACCAAGGGCATGTTCCGGGTGCACCAGTTCGACAAGGTCGAGATGTTCGTCTACTGCCTGCCGGAGAACTCCCAGGAGGTGCACGAGGAGCTGCTCGCCCACGAGGAGTCGATCGTGCAGGAGCTGGGGCTGCCCTACCGGGTGCAGAACATCTCCGTCGGCGATCTCGGCAACCCGGCCGCGAAGAAGTACGACATCGAGGCCTGGTTCCCCGTCCAGGAGCGCTACCGCGAGATCACCTCGTGCTCCAACACCACCGACTACCAGGCACGACGCCTGAACGTCCGGTTCCGCCGCGAGGCCGGAGCGCCGACCGAGAACGTGCACACGCTCAACGGGACCGGCGCCACCGCCCGCGCCATGCTCGCGATCATGGAGAACTTCCAGGACGCGAACGGGACGGTCACGGTGCCGGAGGTGCTGCGGTCCTACGGCGCCCCCGCGACCGTCGGGACCCCGCCGGCCTGATCCCGGTTCGCAGGCGGGGTGACGCGCGCGACCTCCTGACGGGGCAACCGAACGGGGGCCCGCGCGTCCTGCTTGCGTGGAGAAATCGGGGAGTGGTGTGTCGCGGGGCGGGGAACGCCCGGACACGTCGCGCCACGCCGCCCCCGCCGGGGCCGACGCCCGCCGTCCCGGTTCCCACCGTTCCGAGGACCGGCCGGACACCGCGGACTCCGGTCGGCACCGCTCGCCCGAGCCGGCCGTCGACGGACGTCGTGCCGCCGCACCGTGGCCGACCGGGCGGCGGGCCGCGTCGTCCACGCCCCGGACGACGGCACCCGCGGTCCCGCCCGTGCCGCGGCCGGTCGCCCACCGGGCGGTGGCCCCGGCGCCCGCGGCGGCAGGCCCGGTGGACGCCGCGTGGCCGACCGCCGGTCGCCGTGGGCCGGTGCCGCCGGTCCGCCGGACGTCGTCGGCAGCCGGCCCCGAGCCCGCCCGGCCCACCGCCCGCGGACCCGTCGCCCGCCCCGAGGACATCGTGGCGTCGACCGTCGCCCTGCCCGCCGCGGACCGCACCCCCGTCGACCGTGTCCCGGAGTCCCGCCGCCCCGGTCGCGTGGTGCCCGCGCCGTCGCGCCCCGCCCCGGGGACGGGCTCCCCGGACACCGTCCCGGGCCCACGCCGAGCGCCCGGGCCTCCGGCCGCCGCGGCACCGGTCTCCGCGGTCCGGACCCTCGCAGCGAGGACCCCCGCAGCGACGACCCCGGCGGCGTATGTCCCCGCGACGCCGGAGCCGGTCGCCACGACCTCCCGCATCCGCCCCACCGAACACAGAGCCCGGGCGACGGTCGTCCGCGCCGAGCGCGCGGACCGTGCCGAACGGGCGGACAGCGCCGGACGGCCGGGCCGTGCCGGACGGGCGGGCCGTGCCGGACGCCGCGAGCGCCCGGACCGCGCCGTCACCGGCCTGCGCCGCCGCATCGCGCACGGCGCCGGCGCGATGGCGCTGGTGCTCGTCGCCGTCGCCGGGCTGACCTGGACCGTGCTCGTCCCGCCGGACGGCACGGCCGTCGCCGCCGACCCGGCGACCTCCGCGCTGGACAACCAGCTGCCGCCCCCGCCGCCCCCACCCCCGCCGCAGCAGTGGCGCCAGGTCGGTGGCGACGAGTTCGACGGCTCCCGCGTCGACCGCTCCATCTGGAGCGTCTACAACTCGCCCGGCGGGTTCGGCAACGGACTGCGCCGCCCGTCCGCGGTCGGCGTCGGCGACGGCCTGCTCACCGTGACCGCGCGCCCCCGGGCCGCGGGCGGGGGCGTCTCCGGCGGCGTCGCGATGCACGACGGTCAGCTCTACGGCCGCTGGGAGTTCCGCGCCCGCACCGACGTCGGCAACGGCTACAGCCCCGCGATCCTGCTCTGGCCGGACTCCGAGCGGTTCCCCGACGACGGGGAGCTCGACATGATGGAGATCCCGTTCGGCGACCGGCACGCGGCCACCGCCTTCGTCCACTACGGCGCGCAGAACCACATCCTGTCCACCGACACCCCCGGCGACTTCACCCAGTGGCACACCTTCGCCCTGGACTGGCTGCCGGACCGGATCACCTGGTACGTCGACGGGGTGAAGAAGTGGGAGGTCACCGACCGCCGCGCGATCCCCACCACCCCGATGCACCTGGCCATCCAGCTCGACCAGGGCCCGGCGGCGAAGTGGATCCCCGGCCCGGACGCGACCACCCCCGACGAGGTACGCCTGCAGGTCGACTGGGCCCGCGTCTTCGCACCGGTCGACGACGCCGGACGCTGACCCGCCGCCGCCGGGGCCGGGCCGGGACGGCGCCGGGTGGCGAACCTGTCGGTGACGCCGGGTAGAACGGTCCGCGTGGACCCCACCCCCGCCGAGCTGGCACACGCGCTCGGTCTGCACCCGCCGACCGAGGAGCAGGCCGCGGTCATCGCCGCCCCCGCCGGGCCGGCGCTCGTCGTCGCCGGGGCGGGGGCCGGCAAGACCGAGACGATGGCGGCCCGCGTCGTCTGGCTGGTCGCGACCGGCCGGGTGCTGCCCGAGCAGGTCCTCGGGCTCACCTTCACCCGCAAGGCCGCCCAGCAGCTGGGCACCCGCGTCCGGTCCCGGCTGCGCCGCCTCGCCGGGGCCCGGCTGCTCGACGACCTGGACCCGTCCGGTGCCCGGCGCGCCGCGCTGCTGGCGGGTGAGCCCACCGTCGCGACCTACCACGCCTACGCCGGGCGCCTGGTCGGCGAGCACGCGCTGCGGCTGCCCGCCGAGCCCGCCGCCCGGCTGCTCGGCCCGACCGCGGCCTGGCAGCTGGCCCACCGGGTCGTCTCCACCTGGGCCGCGGACCTGGAGATCGACCGGGTCCCCGCGACGGTCACCGGCTACCTGCTCTCGCTGGCCGGGGAGCTGGGGGAGCACCTCGTCGAGCCGGACCAGGTGCGGCGCCTCGCCGAGCGGATGCTGCCGGTGCTGGAGCACGCCCCGCCCGGCAAGCGGCAGCGCGCCGAGCCCTCGGCCGGGTACAAGGCCCGCATCGCCGGGCAGCGGATGCGCTGCGAGCTGCTGCCGCTGGTCGAGGAGTTCGCCCGGCGCAAGCAGGCCGAGCAGGCCATGGACTTCGCCGACCAGATGGCCCTCGCGGCCCGGATCGCCGAGGCCGACCCGGAGGTCGGGCGGATCGAGCGTTCCCAGTACCGGGCCGTGCTGCTCGACGAATACCAGGACACCGGGCACGCCCAGCGGGTGCTGCTCCGCGCCCTGTTCGGCGTGCCGCCCGGGCTCGCCCCGGAGCCGGAGGACGGCCCGGACCACCGCTCGGTCACCGCGGTGGGCGACCCCTGCCAGTCGATCTACGGCTGGCGGGGCGCGAGCGCCGGGAACCTCGCGCGCTTCCGCACCGACTTCCCCGCCGCGGGCGGCGACCCCGCGCCCGTGCACGGGCTGCTCACCAGCTTCCGGAACCCGGCCGAGGTGCTCGTCCTGGCCAACCGGGTCTCCGAGCCGCTGCGGACCGCGCCCGGCACCGTGCGGGTGGGGGAGCTGCGCCCGCTCGACGGCGCCGGCCCCGGCGACGTCCGGGCCGCCCTGCTGCCCGACGTCGCGGCCGAGGTGGCCTGGACCGCCGACGGCATCGCCGAGCGCTGGCACGCCGGCCACGACGAGGGCACCCCGCCCACCGCGGCCGTGCTGGTCCGGCGCCGCTCCGACATGGACGCGCTCGCCGCCGCGCTGCGCGACCGGCGGGTCCCGGTGGAGGTCGTCGGGCTCGGCGGGCTGCTGTCCACCCCCGAGGTCCGTGACCTCGTCTCCGCGCTGCGGGTGGTGTCCGACCCGCTCGCCGGACCGGCCGCCGTCCGGCTGCTGACCGGGCCGCGCTGGCGGCTCGGGATCGCCGACCTGGCCGCGCTGTGGCAGCGCGCCCGCGAGCTCGTCCCGCACCGCCCGGCCCGCCCCGGGCCGCTGTCGGCCGCCGACCTGGCGCTCGGCGCACTTCCCGGTGAGCAGGCCGAGCAGGCCGGTCTCGTCGACGCCCTCGACGACCCGGGCGGCCCGGAGCGCTACTCCCCGGCCGGGTTCGACCGGATCCGGCGCATCGGCCGTGAGCTCGCCCAGCTGCGCGCCCGCACCGCGGCCCCGCTGACCGACCTGGTCGCCGACGTCGAGCGGACCCTGCTCCTCGACGTCGAGACGATGGCCCGCCCCGGCCCCACCGGCCGGGCGCACCTCGACGCGTTCGCCGACGTCGTCGCCGACTTCGCCGCCGGTGCGGACGTGCCGTCGCTGCCGGGTCTGCTCGACTACCTGGAGACCGCCGAGCAGGCCGAGGAGGGGCTGACCCCCGGCGAGGTGGAGGTCGCCCCGGACCGGGTGCAGATCCTGACCGTGCACGCGGCCAAGGGGCTCGAATGGGAGGTCGTCGCCGTCCCGCACCTGGTCGCCCAGGTCTTCCCCGGCCGCAAGATGTCCGGCTCCTGGCTCAAGGACCCGGCCGCGCTGCCGGTGCCGCTGCGCGGCGACGCCGACGACCTGCCCGGCCTGGCACTGCCCCCGCCCGGCGCCGACCGCAAGCAGGTCGAGACCGCCCTCGACGACCACGACGACGCCCTCGACGAGCGCCGCCTCGGTGAGGAGCGCCGGCTGTTCTACGTCGCGCTCACCCGGTCCGAACGGGTGCTGCTGGTGTCCGGGCACCGCTGGCCCGCGACGGGGGAGAAGCCGAAGGAGCCCTCGGTGTTCCTGACCGAGCTCGCCGAGATCCTGGAGGGTCCCGGCGGCTCCGAGGTCGGTGTGCTGGAGCAGTGGGCACCGCCGCCCGAGCTGGGCACCGGCAACCCGGCGCTGGGTGTCGAACGGACCGCGCAGTGGCCGCCGGACCCGTTCGGCGACCGCGCCGACGACGTGCGCTCCGGGGCCGACCTGGTCCGCGCCGCGCTGCGGGCCCGGCGCCCGAAGCGGCCGCGCCGCGCCGCGCCCGCCGACCAGCTCGCGCTGGAGCTGCCCTCGGCTCCCGACGCGGAGCCCAGGGCCGGCGTGGTCGACGCCGAGGGGGACCCCGAGGGCTGGGCCGCCGACGTCGACGTCCTGCTCGCGGAGCGGGCCGCCGCCGCGCAGCGGCCCACGGTGTCGCTGCCCGGGCGGCTGTCGGTGAGCCGGCTCGTCGAGCTCGCCGACGACCCGGACGCGCTCGCCGTGCGGCTGCGCCGTCCGGTGCCGATGCCGCCCAACCAGCACGCCCGCCGCGGCACCGCGTTCCACGCCTGGCTGGAGCAGCGCTTCGGCGCGGAACGCCTGCTGGACATCGACGAGCTGCCCGGCGCCGCCGACGAGTCGGTCTCCTCGGAGGCCGACGCGACCGAGCTCGCCGAGCTGCAGGCCGCGTTCGAGGCGTCGGAGTGGGCGGACCGGCTGCCCGTCGACGTCGAGGTGTCGTTCGAGACGGTGCTGGCCGGGGTCGCCGTGCGCGGCCGGATGGACGCGGTGTTCGCCGACCCCGACGGCGGCTGGACGGTCGTGGACTGGAAGACCGGTGGCCTGCCCGCCGAGGACCGCAGGCAGGCGGTCGGGGTGCAGCTGGCCGCGTACCGGCTGGCGTGGGCGGCACTGCAGGACGTCGAGCCGGACCGGGTGCGGGCGGCGTTCCACTACGTTCGCGACGGCGTCACCCTCCGCCCGGCCGACCTGCTCGACGCCCGCGCGCTGCACGACCTCGTCGCGGGGGTGCCGACGGCCTCGGCCGAGGTATAGACATCGTCTATCGCGAACCGTCGGAGCATCGACGGCGCGACGGGATGGCTCCGCGGCCGGGGCGCGCTGTACCGGACGGGCACGGAGGTACCGGGCCCGGAAGGAGTACGGCGATGCGGGCGCGCAGGACGATCGGGACCGTGGCGGCCGCGGGAGTGGCGGTGGCCGTCCTCGCGGGCTGTGGCGGAGCGGCGGCGACCGGGACGACCGGCCCGGCGGACTCCGGCGCCGGGACGACGGCCGCGCCGGTGGGCGCGGCACCCCGCCCGGCCGACGACGCCGACCTGGTCGACCGCACGCACGGGCTGGTCGAGCCCGGCACGGTCCATGTGGACGGATCGCTCGACACCGAGGCGGCCCGGCACGCCGTCGGCGTCGCGCAGGAGCTCTACACGTTCTGGGACACCGGCGACCGGACCCACCTGGACCGGGCCGTCGACCCGTCGTTCGTCGACCGGACGCTGCCCGCCGGACGCCCCCAGGGGCCGGACGGCCCGGTGGCCGCTTCGGCCGGGTTCCGGGCCGCGGTGCCCGACCTGCACTGCGAGCTCGCCGACCTGTACGTCACCGGCGACACGGTCACCGCTCGGCTGGTGTTCCGTGGCCGGTTCACCGGCGGGTACGAGGGGGTGCGGGGCCACGGGCAGGTGATCGACTTCGGCGCGATCGACGTCCAGCACATCGGCCGGTCGGGGCGGATCGTCGAGGACTGGCACCTGGAGGACAACCTGACGTTCCTGCAGCAGGCCGGGATCGTGCGCGGCTGAACCCCGCCCCGGCACCCCGGAACGCGGAGAGCCCGCGCCCCCGTCGACGGGGACGCGGGCTCTCCGCGTGGGGTGGCTCGGGTCAGTGCGACTCGGCCTTGGCGATGCCGGCACCGGTCAGGGACCGGACCTCCATCTCGGCGTACTTGCTGCCGTCGTGGCGCTTCTGCCCGATGTAGGTACCGACCACGCCGAGCAGGAACGACAGCGGGATCGAGACCAGGCCGGGGTTGGCCAGCGGGAACCAGGCGAAGTCCACGGTCGGGAAGATCGAGGTCTCCTTCCCGGAGACCACCGGCGAGAAGACGATCAGCACCAGGGTGCTGATCAGGCCGCCGTAGATCGAGAACAGGCCGCCGGTGGTGTTGAACCGCTTCCAGAACAGCGAGTACAGGATCGTCGGCAGGTTCGCCGACGCCGCCACCGCGAAGGCCAGCGCCACGAGGAACGCGACGTTCTGGTCCTTCGCGAGGATGCCGCCGACGATCGCGACCACGCCGATCACGATCGCGGTCCGCCGGGCGACCCGGACCTGGGTGGCCTCGGTGTCCTTGACCTCGCCCCGCTTGATCACGTTGATGTAGACGTCGTGCGCGAACGAGGCCGACGCGGTGATCGTGAGCCCGGCGACGACCGCCAGGATCGTCGCGAACGCGATCGCGGCGATGATGCCGAGCAGCACCGGTCCGCCGAGGGCGGCGGCGAGCAGCGGCGCTGCGGAGTTCACCTTGCCCGGCGCGGCCTGGATGGCCTCCGGCCCGACGATCGCACCGGCGGCGAAGCCGATGACCAGCGTGAACAGGTAGAACAGGCCGATCAGCCAGATCGCGACCTCGACCGACTTCCGGGCCTCCTTCGCCGTCGGCACCGTGTAGAAGCGCATCAGCACGTGCGGCAGCCCCGCGGTGCCGAGGACCAGCGCGATCCCGAGGGAGATGAAGTCGATCTGCGAGGTCAGCGACGCGCCGTACTGCTGGCCGGGGGCGAACAGGCCCTCGCCCTTCGGCGAGCCGTCCGCGGCGGCCTGCATGATCGACGAGAAGTTGAAGCCGAACAGCGCCAGCGCCCAGATCGTCATGACCAGCGCGCCCGCGATGAGCAGCACCGCCTTGATCATCTGGACCCAGGTCGTACCGCGCATGCCGCCGATGAGGACGTAGGCGATCATCACGACGCCGACGACCGCGATCACGACGCCCTGGGCGAAGCCGCCCGAGATGCCGAGCAGCAGCGAGACCAGCGCACCGGCACCGGCCATCTGCGCGAGCAGGTAGAAGAACGACACCGCGAGCGTCGAGGTGGCCGCCGCGGCGCGGATCGGGCGCTGCTTCATCCGGAACGCCAGGACGTCGCCCATGGTGAAGCGGCCGGTGTTGCGCAGCAGCTCCGCGACCAGCAGCAGCGCGACCAGCCACGCGACCAGGAACCCGATCGAGTAGAGGAAGCCGTCGTAGCCGTTGATCGCGATGGCGCCGGCGATCCCCAGGAACGACGCCGCCGAGAGGTAGTCACCGGCGATCGCGAACCCGTTCTGGGTGCCGGAGAAGCCGCCGCCTGCGGTGTAGAAGTCGGCCGCGGTCTTCTTCGCGTGCCGGCTGTTGACGTAGAACACGATCCCCAGCGTCACGATGACGAACGCCAGGAAGATCGAGATGTTGAGCGCGGGGTTGCTGTCCGCCGTCGCCGCCAGGACTGTCGGGCTCATCGGGTCCCCTCGATCTCGCCGCGGAGCTTCGACGACAGCGGGTCGAGCACGCGGTCGGCGTAGCGGATGTAGACCACGGTGATCGCGAAGGTCGACACGAACTGCAGCAGCCCGAGGATCAGCCCCAGGTTGATGTTGCCGAGCACCGGGGTGGCCATGAAGTCCGTCGCGAAGGTCGCGAGCAGCACGTACAGCAGGTACCAGGCCAGGAACCCGGCGGTCACCGGGAACACGAACCCGCGCAGCCGCTTGCGCAGCTCCTGGAAGTCGGGGCTCGCCTGCACGGCGGCCCAGTCGGGAGTGTCCGGCGTCGGACCACCGGGCTGCTCGTCGGACTCGGTCGTACTCACGTATGCCTCCTTGCACAAGCCACGCACGGCCACGGGACCGGACCCAGGAAAGGGCCTTCGGGCCGTGTGCGGAACCCCACACGCACGCTCCGGGCGGCCCAAGATGCGAGCGGCCGACGACCGGACGATCGAGCGCGGCACCGAACGACGAGCGGTCTTGACGCCGATGTCGCCGCTACGCTAAAGCGCTCACTCCCGATCGGCCAGATGGAGCCGCAGCATCGTAACTTCCGCGTCCGACGGAACGTGATCGCCCAGTGACACGGCGATCATGACGAGGAACGCGCAGGGCACCGACCACAGCGCGGGCTGGGCGAGCAGCATGCCCGCCGTCCCGCCGAGCCCGAGCGTGGCGCCCAGCGCCATCGACCCGACCGTCGCGAGCAGCCCGGTGACCATCCCGGCGTACGCGCCGCGTGCGGTCAGCCCCTTCCACCACAGGCCGAGCACCAGCAGCGGGCAGAACGTCGACGCCGCGACGGTGAACGCCGACGTCACCGCCGCGCTGACGTCGACGCGCACCATCAGCAGCGCCGCCGGTACGACGGCCGCCGACGCGGCCAGCGCGGTCAGCCGCAGCCGGCGCAGCCCCGAGGGCATGAGGTCGTGGGCGAGCGCGCCGGACAGCGCGAGCAGCAGCCCGAGCGAGGTGGCCAGGAACGCGGCGAACGCCCCCGCGGTGAGCATCGCGGTCAGCGCCGCCGCGGTGCCGCCGCCGGTGACGCGGCCGGGCAGCGTGACGATCGCTGTGTCGGTGCCCTGCGAGAGGTACAGCTCGGGGGTGAGCACCGTCCCGAGCAGCCCGTAGACGATCGGGAACAGGTAGAACGCGCCGAGCATCGCGACGGTGATCGCCGCGGTGCGCCGGGCGCCGCGCCCGTCCGGGCTGGTGTGGAACCGCACGATGATGTGCGGCAGCCCCATCGTCCCCAGTGCCGTCGCGACCAGCACCGACCAGGTCGTCAGCAGCGGCGAGGTGTCGGCGGTGCCGAGCAGCGGCAGCGCCCAGTCGGCGCTGCCGGGGACGGGCAGCGACGCCCGGTCGCCGCCCAGCTCGGGCACGGCGGCACCGTCGGGGAAGACCCAGACGGCGTCGGCGGCGGCGTGGTGCGGGCCGGGGGCGAGCGGGACCGGCACCCCGTCGACGACCACGACGGTCGGCTCGGTCAGCACGAGCTCGGTGTCGAGCCGGAAGTCGACCGGGGTCTCGGCGGTGAACCGGGTGAACTCCGGCGGTGCGGCCATGTCGGCGCGCAGCTGCGGCCCGGCGAGCAGCAGCAGCCAGATCGCGGGCCCGGCGAACAGCAGGAGCTTGAGCGCGAACTGGAACGCCTGCACGTAGGTGGCGGCGCGCATCCCGCCCAGCGCCAGGGTCAGCCCGACGGCGAGCCCGGACACCACGACCCCGACCCAGTAGTCGACACCCGACACCAGCGTGAGCAGCTGCCCGGCCGCGACGATCTGCGGCACCAGGTAGAGCACCGCGATCACCACGACGACCACCGCGCAGAACCGGCGCAGCGACCGCGACCCGAGGCGGGCCTCGGCGAACCCGGGCACGGTCAGCGCCCCGGAACGGCGCATCGGCGCGGCGACCAGCGCGAGCATCAGCAGGTAGCCCGCGGCGAACCCGACCGGGTACCAGAGCGCCCCGGTGCCCTCCTTGATCACCAGCCCGGCGACGCCGAGGAACGACGCGGCCGACAGGTACTCCCCGGAGACCGCGGCCGCGTTGAGCATCGGCGAGGTCCGCCGGGACGCGACGAGGAAGTCCGAGGTGGTGCGCATCGCCGCGACGCCACGTGCCCCGATCAGCACCGTGACCAGCAGCAGGGCGACGACCGCGGCGGCCGTCACGGGCGTTCCGCGCGTTCGGCCCGGCGCAGGTGCCACCACGCCAGCACGCCGAGCAGCGGGTACGGCAGCCAGGCGACCGCGATCCAGCCCAGCGGGAGTCCCCCGACCCGCCACTGGGCCAGGTCCGGCGCGAGCCGCAGCAGTACCGGCAGCCCGAACAGCAGCACCGCGGCGCAGGCCAGGGTGACCACGGCACGCCGCAGCTGGGCCCGGCGCAGCCCGCGGGCCCGCTCGGCCAGCCCCGGGTCGAGCGACGCGGCCGGCTGCGGGCGCGGTACGGCGGTCCCCCGCTCGGGCGGTGCGCTGACCGCGACCCGGCGCGGGCGGGCGGTCACGGCCGCCCCCGGCCGCTTCCCGGGCCGTCGCCGTCGGGGGCGCGGTGGCCGTCGAGCGCCCCGGCGGTGGCCGCGGCGAGCAGCTGGTCGCGCAGGTCCCGGGCGTGACGACGGCTGACCGGCACGTCCCCGGCGTCGGTGTGGGCGAGCAGGCCGCCGCCGGCGTCGCTGCGCAGCTCGCGGACCGCGGGCAGGTGCAGCAGGAAGCTGCGGTGCACCCGGACGAAGCGGTGCGGGTCCCAGTGCTCCTCCAGCCGGGACAGCGGGATCCGCACCAGGTGCGAGCCCCCGGGCAGGTGCAGCCGCACGTAGTCGCCGTGGGCCTCGACGAAGCGGACGTCCTCGCGGCGGACGTAGCGGGTGCGCCCGGCGGCCTCGACCGGCAGCACGGCGAGCTCGTCGACGCGGGGCAGCGCGGGCCCGGACGGTTCCGGTGCGGTCGTGCCCGGGGTGCCCGGCCCGGCGGCCGAGCGGCCCGCCCGGGCCCGGTGCACCCGGCCGAGCGCGTCGGCGAGCCGGTCCGCGCCGACCGGTTTGAGCAGGTAGTCGACGGCGCCGAGGCCGTACGCCGCGACGGCGTGCTCCTCGAACGCCGTCACGAAGACGATCTCCGGCGGCGTGGCCATCGCGGCCAGCACACCGCCGAGCTCCAGGCCGTCCATCCCGGGCATGGTGATGTCGAGGAAGACGGCGTCGAACCGGCCGGTGGGGATCGCGCGCAGCGCCTCGACCGCGCCGCCGGCCCGGGCGACCTCGCCGACGTCGGGCGCGTCGGCCAGCAGCGCGCAGATCTCGTCGAGGGCGGGGGCGACGTCGTCGACGGCCAGCACGCGCAGCGGCTCGGCGGAGGCGGTCACCTCAGATCACCACCCCGGGCTGGAACCGCGGGATCCGCAGCACGATCCGGGTGCCCGCGCCGGGCGCGGTCTCGATGACCAGGCCGTGGTCGGGGCCGTAGACCGCGCGCAGCCTGCGGTCGACGTTCACCAGCGCCAGCCCGGCGCCCTCGGCGGTGCCGGCCAGCACGGCGCGGGCGTGCTCGGGGCTCATGCCCGGCCCGTCGTCGTCGACGGTGATCACGCAGACGTCCCCCTCGGCCTCGCCGCTGACCTGCACCAGCCCGCCGTCGGGGGAGCGCTCGACGCCGTGCTGCACCGCGTTCTCCACCAGCGGCTGCAGGGCCAGCACCGGGACCGGCACCGGCAGCACCTCCGGCGCCACCCGCACCTGCACCCGCAGCCGCTCGCCCAGTACGGCGCGGGCGAGGGTCAGGTAGGCCTCGACCGAGCGGAACTCCCCGGCCAGCGGAACGTAGTCGCCGCGCGCGGCGAGCGAGTGCCGGATGAACTCGGCGAAGGTCTCCAGCAGGTCGCGGGCGCGCGCCGGATCCGAGCGGACGAACGAGGCGATCGTGGTGAGCGCGTTGTAGACGAAGTGCGGCGAGATCTGGGCCCGCAGCGCGCGCAGCCGGGCGGCCTCGGCCTCGGTCTCGCCGTCGGCCAGCCGGGCGCGTTCGAGGGCGTCGGCGACGAAGGCGGCGGCCCGGCGGGCGGCGGCCGACCCGACCCCACCGGCCAGGACGAGCACCGGCCCGTCGCCGACCGGCAGCGCGGTGCGGCCGGCCTCGGTGAGCCGTCGCCCGCGGGCCCGCCCGGCGAGCGCGACGCCGTCGGCGCGGCCGGGGCCCCACCACGAGTCGGGCAGGCCGGGCCGGACCAGCCCCGCCGCCTCGGCACCGCAGAGCCCGGCGAGCCGGCGCAGCGCCTCGGTCGCGGCGGCGGACCCGGCCGGTTCGCGCAGGCCCGCGGCGACGGCGACGCCCGTCTCGAGGGCCTCCGTCGGGTCCGGCCCGGGCGCGGCGGCGCCGCGGAACCGGCGCGCGCTCAGCCGCGGCCGCAGCGACGTGCGCGCAGCCGGCGTCGCACGTTCGTGGTCCCCCTCGGCCGACACCTGAGTGAGGATAGGGCCCGTGCGGTCGGTGCGGCGCGACCTGGGCGCTAGCCTTCGCACGTGATCGGCTCCACCCGGCTCAGCGAACTCGATCCCCAGGTCGAGGGTGCGCTGCGGATGCCGGACCCGCGGTCGGGCCCGGTGCGCTCGCTGGTGACCCGCCTGGCGATCGCGGTGTTCGCGCTCGGCGCGACGACCTTGATCGTCTTCTTCGGGCGCGACGGCTACCTCGACAACAACGGCGCGGGCGAGATCTCGCTGCTCGACGCCCTCTACTACGCGACGGTGTCGCTGTCGACGACCGGCTACGGCGACATCGTGCCGGTCAGCCCGATGGCCCGCTCCATCAACATCGCGGTGATCACCCCGCTGCGGGTGCTGTTCCTCATCGTCCTCGTCGGTACGACCGTCGAGCTGCTCACCGAGCGCTCGCGGCAGTCGTTCCGGATCCAGCGCTGGAGGTCGCGCGTGCGCGAGCACATCGTCGTCGTCGGCTACGGCACCAAGGGGCGCGCGGCGGTGGAGACGCTGCTGGGCGACGACGTGGACCCCGGGAAGATCGTCGTCGTCGACACCGACCGGGCGCGGCTGGACGTGGCCTCCGGGCTGGGCCTGGTCACCGTGTCCGGCAACGCGACCCGCTCCGCGGTGCTGCGCATCGCCGGGGTGCAGCTGGCGACGACGCTGGTCGTCGCCCTGGACCGCGACGACACCGCGGTGCTGGTCACCCTGACCGCCCGCGAGCTGTCCAAGTCGATCTCGATCGTCGCCGCGGTGCGCGAGGCGGAGAACGTGCACCTGCTCCGTCAGTCCGGCGCCAGCTCGGTGATCGTGTCCGACGAGACGGCCGGGCGGCTGCTCGGCGTCGCGACCCGCTCGCCCGCCGTCGTCGAGGTGGTGGAGGACCTGCTCACCCCGGACGCCGGCTTCGCGATCTCCCAGCGCCAGGTCGAGCCGACCGAGGTCGGCGGCTCCCCGCGGCACCTGCCCGACATCGTGCTCGGCGTGGTGCGCGGCGAGCAGCTCTACCGGGTGGACTCGGCCGCCGTCGACGCGCTGGAGCGGGGCGACCAGCTGCTCTACGTCCGCAAGGCGACCCCGCCGGACGAGGAGTAGCTCGGCCCCTTGACCTGAAGTCGACTTCAGGTCACAGGGTGGTCACATGCGATCACCGACCGGCTACGCCGACCTCGCCGGGCTGATGACCCGGATGACCGGCGACGAGAAGCACGAACCCGCCGCGACCTCCACCCTCGACGTCCTGTGGGTGCTCTACGACCGCATCCTGCGCGTCGACCCGCAGCATCCCGACGACCCCGACCGCGACCGCTTCCTGGTCTCCAAGGGGCACGGTCCGATGGCGCTCTACGCCGTCCTCGTCGCCCGCGGGTTCCTCGACGACCACCTGCTCGACCGGTTCGCCGGGTACGACTCGACCCTCGGGCACCACCCCGACCGCACGCTCGTGCCCGGGGTGGAGATCTCCTCCGGCTCGCTCGGCCACGGGCTCGGACTGGCCGTCGGCACCGCGTCGGGGCTGCGGCTGCAGGGCCGCGACGCGCGCACCGTCGTCCTCGTCGGCGACGCCGAGCTCGACGAGGGCTCCAACTTCGAGGCGATCCAGTACGCGGGCCGCGCCGGGCTGTCCGGGCTCAGCGCCGTCGTCGTCGACAACAGCTCGGCCTCGCACGGCTGGCCCGGCGGGATCGCCGGCCGCTTCGCCGCGGAGGGCTGGGCCGCCGTCGACGCCGACGGCCGCGACCACGACGACCTCGAACGCGCCTTCCGCACCGCACACCCCGACCGGCCGCTCGCGGTCGTCGCCCACGTCGAACCGAAGGGGAGCCCGCGATGAGTGCCTTTGCTCTGCTCACCGATACGCAGCACGCCACCACCTCCGAGCCCGTGACCCCGCCCGACCAGCGGGAACGCTTCTACGGCCTGCTGCCCGAGCTGGTCGCCTCCGACCCGCGGGCCGTCGCGCTGCTGGCCGACATCGGCGCCGGCTACGTCGACGTCCCGCCCGACCTCGCCGACCGCGTGATCAACGTCGGCATCCGCGAGCAGCTGCTCGTCTCCGCCGCCGGTGGGCTCGCGCTGACCGGGATGCGCCCGGTCGTGCACACGTTCGCGCCGTTCCTCGTCGAACGGCCCTACGAGCAGCTCAAGCTCGACCTCGGCCACCAGGGCGTCGGGGCGCTGCTGGTGTCGGCCGGCGGGTCCTACGACATGGCGGGCGCGGGGGAGACCCACTTCGGCCCGCGCGACGTGCCGCTGCTCGACACCCTCGAGGGCTGGACCGTGCACGTGCCCGGGCACGCCGACGAGGCCGAGGCGCAGCTGCGCGCCGCCCTGCCCGGCGACGACCGGGTCTACGTCCGGCTGTCGGGTGCGTCCAACGCGCGGCCGTACGGCACCGGGCCGTCGATGACGGTGCTGCGCCGCGGGGGCCGGGGGACGGTCGTCGCCGTCGGGCCGCTGGCGGACCGGACGCTGGCCGCCGTCGAGGGGCTCGACGTCACCGTGCTCTACGCGCCGACCGTGCGCCCGTTCGACGCGGCCACGCTGCGCGCCACGCTGTCCGAGCCGGACGTCGTGCTCGTCGAGCCCTACCTGGCCGGGACCTCGGTGCGGCCGGTGGCCGAGGCGCTGCACGACGTGCGGCACCGGGTGCTCGGGCTCGGGGTCGGCGCCGCCGAGCTGCGCCGCTACGGCAGCCCGGAGGACCACGACGCCGCGCACGGCCTGGACGTCGCGGGCATCCGGCGATCGGTGACGCGGTTCCTCTCGTAGGGTCGGGGCCGTGCGTCTGGCCACCTGGAACGTGAACTCCGCGAAGTCCCGGCTGCCGCGGCTGCTGCCGTGGCTCGACGAACGGGCACCCGACGTCGTCTGCCTGCAGGAGACCAAGCTCTCCGACGACGACTTCGCCGCGAGCTTCGACGAGGCCCTGGCCGAGCGCGGCTACGCGAGCGCGCACCACGGCCAGGGCCGCTGGAACGGCGTCGCCCTGCTGTCGCGGGTCGGGCTCGACGACGTCGTGCGCGGCCTGCCCGACG
Organism: Pseudonocardia sp. TMWB2A; assembly: GCF_017312135.1. Lineage (NCBI taxonomy): Bacteria > Bacillati > Actinomycetota > Actinomycetes > Pseudonocardiales > Pseudonocardiaceae > Pseudonocardia > Pseudonocardia sp. TMWB2A. The sequence goes on along the minus strand of NZ_QKQY01000002.1, from coordinate 1,486,359 downwards.
AGCCCGTCTTCACCGAGGGCGGGCTGGCGGAGCCGGACGCGCGCGCCGTCACCGCCACCTGCGGCGGGCTGCGGGTCACCTCGGTCTACGTGCCGAACGGCCGCAGCCCGGAGGACCCGCACTACGCCTACAAGCTGCGCTGGCTCGCCGCGCTGCGTGAGCAGGTCGCGGCGGGCGACCCGGACTCGACGGTGGTCGCCGGGGACGTCAACATCGCCCCCACCGACGACGACGTCTGGGACCGTTCCCTGTTCGACGGCGCCACCCACGTCACCCCCGACGAGCGGGCCGCGCTCGCCGCGCTGCTCGGGACCGGGCTGCGCGACGTCCTGCGCGAGCGCTGGCCCGACGAGCGCGTGTTCAGCTACTGGGACTACCGGGCCGGCCGGTTCCACCAGGACCAGGGGATGCGGATCGACCTGGTGCTGGCCGGGTCGGGCCCGGCCGACCGTCGCGCGGCGGTGTGGGTGGACCGCAAGGCGCGCAAGGGGAAGTCGCCCAGCGACCACGCCCCGGTCGTCCTGGACCTCGACGAGGCCCCCGACGGCGACGTCGGCCCGGTCGTCCCGCCGCCGTCGGCCCCGGCGCCGCTCAGCCGTCGGCGATAGCCACTCGCCGCCCGCGTGGGGACCCGTCGTGTGGTTCGAGTTGCAACCTTCGGAGCAAGCCGATAGCCCATCAGGCGTACACCGCTCTCTCCGGGGGATGACTCGCATGATGCGTACGACCACGAACCACCCGCGCCGGATCAGCCGCACCGTCGGTGCCGCCGTCGCCGCGGCCGCGCTCGTCGGGCTGACCGCCTGCGGTGGCGAGACGCCGCAGGTGCCGAACCTGCCCGACAACCTCCCGCAGGTCCCGGGCGTCGGCGACCCGCGCCAGGCGTTCGGCGACGCGCACCAGAAGGCCCTCGGCCTCGCCGCGCTCGGCGGCATCGGCCTGGAGCAGGGCGTCGGCGACAAGGTCAAGGAGCTCGCGCCGCAGGTGCAGGGCGAGGGCCAGCAGATCGACGACAAGCTGCGGGGGCTGGCGTCCTCGGTCGGCGTCTCGCTGCCCGACCAGGTCTCCCCGGAGATCCAGTCCCAGGTCGACGACCTCAAGGCTCGCACCGGCGAGCAGTTCGACCAGGGCTGGCTGCAGGCCGCTCAGGAGCAGGTCGGACAGCTCAGCGACCAGGCCCAGCAGCTGCTGAACGTGCCCGGCCTGCCGCCGGAGCAGCTCGACCAGGCCCGGGCGCAGCTCACGAACCTGGGTGAGCTGAAGACCAAGCTGGACCAGGCCGCGGCTGAGGCCGGCGCCACGACCCCGGGCTCCGGCTCGGACAACCCCGCCGAGAACGGCACCGACGGGAACGCCGCCGGGTCCGGCGACGGGACCGCGCCCGGTGCCGGCAACGGCACCGGCACCGGCTCGGCCTCCGGTTCCGGTGACGCCGCGGGCCAGGGCGGCTCCGGCGCGCCCGCCGTCGACGCCGGCACCGGCGGTCAGGCCGCGTCGGCGTCCGACGCCGCGCTGCCCGTCGCGCTCGGCGGTGCCGGGCTGCTGCTGCTCCTCGCCGGTGCCGTCCGGCTGCGTCGCGCCCGCGCGTGACCCCGCGGCGCCGGCGCCCGGCCGGGGGCGTACGGGGAGCGGCCGCGCTGTTGCTCCTCGGCGCGGCCCTGCTGGGCGCCGGTGCCGGTCTCGCACTCGGTGACGACGCCCGCGTCGAGGCGAGCGACCTCGGCGCCGTGCCCGCGGGACCCGTCCCCGCCGCGACGCGTGCGGTGCCGGTGGCCCGGGCGCTGCCGGTCCTGGCGCCGCCCGACCCGGCTCCGGTGACCGGGGCGCCCGACGCCGCGGCGCTGCCGGGGGAGGTTGCTCCGGGTCCCTCCGGCGTGACTGCCGCCCTGCCCGCGCCCGGTGCTCCGCCCGCGCCCGCCCCGCTCCCGGGTGCGTCTGCCGCCCCGCCCGCCTCTGACCCGCTCCCTGGTCCCGGTGACCGCACCGGCCCCCCGCCCCGCTCCACCGGCCCGGCGCCGATCGCGCCGCGCGAGCCGTGGACCGTCTCGGCGGTCTACCCGCTGCCCGCAACCGAGCCCGGCGCCGCGTCGCCGCCGGTCGTCCCGGCCGTCCTGGAGCTCCCCGCCCGCGGCCTGTCCGCCCCCGTCGACGCGGTCGGCACCGCCCCCAACGGCGGGATGGTCGTCCCCGACCAGGTGCGCACGGTCGGCTGGTGGGCCCCCGGTGTCCTCCCGGGCGGCGCGTCCGGGAGCGCCGTGATCGCCGGCCACGTCGACTCGCGCACCCAGGGCATCGGGTTCCTGTCGGTGCTGCCGCAGCTCGTCGCGGGTGAGCCGGTCGTCGTCCGTGGCGCCGACGGTCGCACCGCGGCCTACCGGGTCGTCGCGCGTCGTGAGTACGGCAAGCACGACCTGCCCCGCGAGGTGTTCCGCCGGGACGGCGACCCGCAGCTCGTCCTCATCACCTGCGGCGGGGTGTTCGACCCGGCCGCGGGGAGCTACGAGTCGAACATTGTCGTCTACGCCGTGCCGACCGCTGCGCCCTGAGCCATCCCGCCTCACCCCGCTGCCGGGCCACGCGGTGCGCAGCGCCGAGATGCAGCCCAGCGGGCGGTGGAGATCCACAAATCCCGCTGAGCTGCATCTCGGCGACTGCCGGGGCCGCACGCACTCGTCGAGATGCGGCTCAGGGTTCCCCACCGGGCCCGGCGGCGGCCCTGGGCTGCATCTCGACGCGCGGGCACGGTCCGGCGTCCGGGACGAGCGGGCGGCCGCTGCTGCGTATCGGTGAGCAGAGCAGAGCCTCCCGGATACCCACTCGGGCCCGCGACGGCGACCGCCTACCCTGACCTGCGTGAGCAGCACCGTGACCACCCCGCAGGAGACGACCGAGGCGCCGGAGTTCGCCGCCGTCCGTGAGGCCGCGCAGCGCGCCCGGGCCGCCGCCCCGGCCGTCCGCGCCGCGGGCGAGGGCCGGATCGACGACGCCCTGCGCGCCGCCGCCTCGCTGATCCGGGACCGGGCGCACGAGCTGCTCGACGTCAACGCCGCCGACGTCGCCGCCGCCGAGCGGAACGGCATGGCCGCGGGCCTGCTCGACCGGCTGCGTCTGGACCCCGAGCGGCTCGCCGGCATCGCCACCCAGCTCGAGGTGCTCGCCGCGACCCCCGAGCCGCCCACCGAGTGGCCGGTCCGCACGCTGGAGACCGGCGAGCGGGTGTTCGAGCGGCGCATCCCGGTCGGCGTCATCGGCGCGGTGTTCGAGGCCCGGCCGAACGTGACCGTCGACGTCGCCTCGCAGGTCCTCAAGGCCCGCAGCGCCGCCGTCCTGCGCACCGGGTCCGCCGCGCTCGGCAGCGCCACCGCGCTCGTCGAGCAGGTGCTGCGCCCCGCCGTGGCCGACGCCGGGCTCCCCGAGGCCGCCGTGCAGCTCGTCCCGCTGCCCGGCCACGCCGGCGCCGAGGCCCTCGTCGGGCTGCCCGACCTGGTGCCGCTGGTCGTCGTCCGCGGGTCGGGGGACGTCACCCGCAAGCTGTCCGTGCTCGGCGCGACCGCGGGCACCCGGGTGCTCGCCCACGCCGACGGCGGCGGTGTCCTCTACCTCGACGCCAGCGCCACCGAGGCCGACGTCACCCGCCTGGTCACCGACTCGACCGACCGGCTCGGCGTCTGCAACCGGCTGAACCTGCTGCTCATCGACCGGCCCGTCTACGACACCCTGCTGTCGGTCGCGAAGGCCGCCCTCGACGCCCGCGGCGTCGCGCTGTCGCTGCCCCCGCACGACCACCCGCTCGGCCACGAGTGGGCCCTGGACTCCGGCGCGGAGGCGCACGTGACCGTCGCCGTCGTCGACGGGCCGGACGACGCCGCCGACACCGCCGCCCGGGAGACCTCCGGCCTGGCCGCGACGATCTGCGCCGCCGACGAGCAGGTCGCCCGGCGCTTCATCGACCGCTACACCGGCACCGGGGTGTTCTGGAACGCGCCGTCCCGGCTGCTCGACGGCTACAAGCTGCTCGGGCTGCCCGAGACCGGCATCAACGTCGACCACACCCCCGGCCCGCGGGGCCCGGTCACCTACCGCGACCTCGGGCTGCGCCAGTTCGTGATCCTGCCGCCCGAGCACGCCTGACCGGGCAGGTTGTCGGGGGTGGGGGATAGCCTCGCTCCCGTGTCCGTGATCGCCGACAAATCCGCTCTCGAGCTGCACCGGGCCACGCTGGCCAACGGGCTGCGCGTGCTCGTCGTCCCGGACCCGGCCACCCCGGTGGTCGGGGTCTCGGTGCACGTCGACGTGGGCTTCCGTTCCGAGCCGGAGGGCCGCACCGGCTTCGCGCACCTGTTCGAGCACCTGATGTTCCAGGGCAGCGAGAGCCTGGAGAAGCTGGAGCACTTCCGGCAGGTCCAGTCCGCGGGCGGGATCTTCAACGGCTCGACCCACCAGGACTACACCGACTACTTCCAGGTGCTGCCCGGTGCGGCGCTGGAGCGGGCGCTGTTCCTGGAGTCCGACCGGCTGCGCGCCCCGAAGCTCACCGTCGAGAACCTGCGCAACCAGGTCGACGTCGTGAAGGAGGAGATCCGGCTCAACGTCCACAACCGCCCCTACGGCGGGTTCCCGTGGATCCTGCTGCCGCCGGTCCTCTACGACACCTTCCCGAACGCGCACAACGGCTACGGCGACTTCTCCGAGCTGGAGCAGGCGAGCCTGGACGACGCGGCCGCGTTCTTCGACACCTTCTACGCGCCGGGCAACGCGCTGGTCACCGTGCACGGTGACCTGTCCGAGCACGGCGTCGACGGCACCCTCGCCCTGGTCGAGCGCCACTTCGGGGACATCCCGGCCCGGCCCGTCCCGCAGCGGCCGTCGTTCGCCGAGCCCGCTCCCGGAGCGGAGCGGCGGCAGACCGTGGCCGACGCCCACGCCCCGCTGCCCGCCCTCGCGCTCGGCTACCGCGTCCCCGACCCGGCCGCCGAGCCCGACGCCTACCTGGCCCACGCCATGCTCGCCACCGTCCTGGCCGACGGCGAGGCCTCGCGGCTGCAGCGCCGCCTGGTCCACGGCGGCGCCGACGGAGCCGGCCTGGTCACCGACGTCTCGGCGTCCAACGGCCTGATGGGCGGCCCGTTCGACGCCCGCGACCCCGACACCTTCACGATCACCGCGGTGCACCCGGCCGAGGTGTCCGCGGACCGGGTCACCGCCGCGGTCGACGAGGAGCTGGACCGCCTCGCCGAGCAGGGCCCCGGCACCGAGGAGCTGGAGCGCCAGACCGCCCGCTGGGTCGCCGCGCTGCACCGCGAGGACGACCGCGTCATGTACCGGATGCTCGGGCTCGGCGCCCGCGAGCTGCTCTACGGCCGCGCCGAGCTCGCCGTGGAGCTCCCCGGCAGGCTGGCCGCCCTGACCGGTGCCGACGTCGCCGCCGCGGCCGCCCGGCTGCGTTCGGCCGGGCGGGCCGTCCTGCTGGTCGAGCCGGCCGCCGAACCGACCGGGGACGGCGACGCGTGAGCGCCCCGACCCGTCCCGGCACCGTGAACCACACCGAAGGGGGCTCCGCGTGAGCGCCGCCCGCACACACCGCAGCGCGGAGGAGATCGGCCGCACCGAGCGCGGCCCGCGCCCGCTGCCCGCGCTCGGCCGCACCAAGGAGGTGCCGCTGCCGGACGTGCTCACCGAGACCCTGCCGAACGGGCTGACCGTCCTGGCCGCGCGCCGCCCCGGGGTCCCGCTGGTCGAGACCGTCCTGCGCATCCCGGCCGCCTCGCCGGAGCCGGTCGCCGACGCCGCCCGCACCGCGGGCACCGAGGTGCTCGCCGAGACCATCCTGACCGGCACCGCGGGCCGCGACCGGATCGGCATCGACGACGCGCTGGCCTCGGTCGGCGGGGAGCTCGGCGTCGCCGTCGACCCGGAGTACCTGCAGGCGGGCGGCTCCGCGCTGGCCACTGGTCTGCCGACGGTCCTCGACGTCCTCGCCGACGTCCTCACCGCCGCCAGCCACTCCGACGCCGAGGTCGCCCGCGAGCGGTCCCGGCTGGCCGAGCGGATCGCCGTGGCCCGCGCGCAGCCGCGCACGGTCGCCCGCGAGGCGCTGATGCGCCGCCGCTTCGGCGACCACCCCATCGTCTCGGAGATGCCGACCGCCGAGGCCGTCGCCGCGGTCACCCCGGAGCGCGTGCGGGAGCTGCACGCCGACGTCGTCGTCCCGGACGGGGCGAGCCTGGTCCTCGTCGGCGACATCGACCCCGAGGCCGCGATCGCCGAGGTCGCTCGCCGGCTCGGGGGGTGGACCGGCGACCACCCCGCCCGGTGGCTGTCCGCCCCGCCGGTGCCGCAGGCGGGCGACCTGGAGCTGGTCCACCGGCCCGGCTCCGTGCAGTCCCAGCTGCGCCTCACCGCGCCCGGCCTGGACCGCACAGACGAGCGCTACACCGCGTTCCAGCTCGCGAACCTCGTGTTCGGCGGCTACTTCTCCTCGCGCTGGATGGAGAACATCCGGGAGGACAAGGGCTACACCTACGGCGCGCACTCCGGGCAGGAGTTCGTCCCCGGGGGCGCGGTGCTCGGCCTCGACGCCGACGTCGCCTCCGACGTCACCGCCGCCGCCCTGCTCGAGACCCGCTACGAGCTCGGCCGCATGGTGGCGGTCCCGCCGACCGAGCAGGAGGTCACCTCGGCCCGTCGCTACGCGATCGGCTCGCTGCTGATCTCGCTGGACAGCCAGTCCGCGCTGGCCGGCACCCTGTCCGCGCTGCACGCCGCCGGGCTCGACGTCGACTGGCTCCGGGACCGGCCGCGCCGGCTGGAGGAGGTCACCGTCGACGAGGTCGCCGCGGCCGCCACCGCGCTGTTCGCGCCGACCCGGTTCACCGGGGTGGTCGTCGGTGACGCCGACGTGGTCGGGCCACCGCTCGCCGCGCTCGGCGGCGTGGTCCGCGGAGGCGGGCGATGAGCCCCGGGGACTTCTCGCTGACCGAGGAGCCGGTGCTGTCGCGCAACGCGCTGTCCCGCGACGAGAACCGGCGCCTGGACCCGGGCTACGTGCGCGACACGTGGGCGAAGGCGCGCGTGGTCGTCGTCGACGAGTCCGGACGCACCCCGGTGGACTGGGAGGTCGAGCCGGGCCGCGAGTTCCGCGAGGTCGACGCCGCCGCCTGGGACGACGCGGCGGGCCGTGGCGGGCACGTCCGGACCCGCGCGGGCACCGACGTCGCCGCGGAGCCGCCGGCCGAGGCCGTGCTGCTCGGCGAGCGCGAGGGCGTCCCGTACTGGGCGGTGCGCGTCGGGACCGAACGCACCGCCGACAGCGACATCTTCACCGGCGAGGGGGAGTGGGCGGACCTGCGCGCCGCGGGCGCGTTCCTCGACCCGCTCGGGTCCGGGCTGCTCACCGGCGCGGTCGCCACGCTGAACTGGCACGACCGGGCCCGGTTCTGCGCGATCGACGGCACCCGCACCCGCCCGCACCACGCGGGCTGGGCCCGGGTCTGCGACAACGGCCACGAGGAGTACCCGCGCACCGACCCGGCGATCATCTGCCTGGTGCACGACGGCGCGGACCGCGTCCTGCTCGCCCGCCAGCCTGTGTGGCCGGCCGGGCGCTACTCGGTGCTCGCCGGGTTCGTCGAGTCCGGCGAGTCGCTGGAGGCGTGCGTGCACCGCGAGATCTCCGAGGAGGTCGGCATCGCCGTGTCCGACGTGCGGTACCTCGGCAGCCAGGCGTGGCCGTTCCCGCGGTCGCTGATGGTCGGCTTCCACGCGATCGGGGACCCGGAGGTCCCGCTGACCCCGCAGGACGGCGAGATCGCCGACGCCCTGTGGATCACCCGGGACACGCTGCGGGCGGCACTGGCCCGCGGCGACTGGGGCACCCGGGACGAGCCCGACCCCACCGACGGACCGGTGGTCATGCTGCCGGGGAAGGTCTCGATCGCGCGCACCATGCTGGAGTCCTGGGCGGCCGCCGGGGACTGATCCCGCAGACGAAGCGGCGGCCCGCCCCCGGTGAGGTACCGGTGGCGGGCCGCCGCGCTCCGTGGTGGGAGATCAGGGGAGGTGTCAGACCCCGAGCCGGGTCTTCACCTCGGAGAAGCTGGGGTTCGTCGCGACCGACTCGTCCGGGAAGACGACGGTCGGCACCGTGCGGTTGCCGCCGTTGGCCTTCTCGACGAACGCCACGGCGTCCGGCTCGCGCTCGATGTCGATCTCGCGGTAGCCGATGCCGGCCTGGTCGAGCTGCAGCTTGAGACGACGGCAGAAGCCGCACCAGCTGGTCGTGTACATCGTCAGGTCCGCCATACCGGGTGCAACGGGCCCGCCCGCGGGATTCTTCCCGCCCCGCTGTGACCTGCCCGGCACCCGGACGGGCGGGACGGGCGACCCGTGACCGTCGGGGGTGGGTGTCAGGATGGGTGGGTGCCGTCCCGATCCACCGCCCGCCCCGCCCGTGCGACCCGCGCCGTGCCGGATCCGGCGGCCCCGATCGGCGCGGACGGTCTGGACCCCGAGCAGCGGGCCGCGGTGCACGCGCCGCGCGGCCCGGTCTGCGTCCTCGCGGGGGCGGGTACCGGTAAGACCCGCACGATCACCCGGCGGATCGCCCACCTGGTGACCTCGGGCCACGTCGCCGCCACCCAGGTCCTCGCCGTCACCTTCACCGCCCGCGCCGCGGGGGAACTGCGCACCCGGCTGCGCGCGCTCGACGCCTCCGGGGTGCAGGCCCGCACCTTCCACGCCGCGGCGCTGCGTCAGCTGCGCTACTTCTGGCCGCAGATGGTCGGTGGCAGCCCGTGGCCGTTGCTCGACGGCAAGCTGCGGCTCGTCGGCCAGGCCGCCGCCCGCGCCCGGGCCGGCACCGACTCCGACGCGCTGCGCGACCTCGCCTCCGAGATCGAGTGGGCGAAGTCGACCCTGGTCGCCCCGTCGGACTACGCGGCCGAGGTCGCCCGCCGTCGTCGCGACACCCCCGGCCCGGCCGAGCAGGTGGCCGCCGTCTACGCCGCGTACGAGGAGCTGAAGAACGCGAGCGAGCAGCTCGACTTCGACGACCTGCTCCTGCACACCGCGATCGCGCTGGAGGAGCACGGCGGCGTCGCCGAGGAGTTCCGGTCCCGCTACCGGTGCTTCGTCGTCGACGAGTACCAGGACGTCACCCCGCTGCAGCAGCGCCTGCTCGACGCCTGGCTCGGCGACCGCGACGACCTCACCGTCGTCGGCGACGCCAACCAGACGATCTACACCTTCGCCGGCGCCTCCCCCCGGTACCTGCTGGAGTTCCCGCGCCGCTTCCCCGACGCCGCGGTCGTGCGCCTGCAGCGCGACTACCGCTCCACCCCGCAGATCGTCGGCTGCGCCAACCAGCTGATCGGCGCCGCCCGCAACCGGCCCGCCGGGTCCCGGCTGCAGCTCATCGGGCAGCTCCCGCCCGGCCCCGACCCGGACTTCTCCGAGCACGACGACGAGGCCGGGGAGGCCGCCGCCGTCGCGGGCCGGATCCTGACCCTGATCAACGACGGCACCGAGCCGTCGGAGATCGCGGTGCTGTTCCGGATCAACGCCCAGTCCGAGGCGTTCGAGCAGGCCCTGTCCGACGCCGGCGTGCCCTACCAGATCCGCGGCGGCGAGCGGTTCTTCAACCGGCCCGAGATCCGCCGGGCGATGCTCGCGCTGCGCACCGCGGCGCCGGACCAGCGGCCGGGCACCGACCTCGTCGACGTCACCCGCGCGGTGCTCACCGCCCGCGCCGGGCTGACCGACGAGCCGCCGAAGGGTGCGACGCTGCGCGCGCAGTGGGAGTCGCTGCTGGCGCTGGTCGGCGTCGCCGAGGAGCTGGCCGCGGTCGAGCCGCAGGCCGACCTGCGCCGGTTGTGCGGGGAGCTGGAGACCCGCGCCGACCACGCGCAGGCGCCCGTCGTCAACGGCGTCACGCTGGCGTCGCTGCACGCCGCGAAGGGCCTGGAGTGGGACGCGGTGTTCCTCGTCGGACTCGCCGACGGCACCCTCCCCATCGGCCACGCCGGCGACGACGAGGCGGCCGTCGAGGAGGAACGCCGGCTGTTCTACGTCGGCGTCACCCGCGCCCGGCGGGTGCTGTCGATGTCGTGGTCGCTGTCCCGGGCCTCCGGGCGCGGGCCGAAGCGACGCCGCTCGCGGTTCCTGTACGGACTGATCCCGGACTCGCACCCGGCGTCCCGGGTGGCCGGCGAGCGCCGGCCCGGGGGGGCCCGGCCCAAGTGCCGCGTCTGCGGGACCCCGCTGTTCGGGACCACCGCCACCAAGCTCCTGCGCTGCGACGACTGCCCGTCCGATGTGGACCTGGAGCTGCTGGACCGCCTCAAGCAGTGGCGGTCGGCGGCGGCGAAGGCGCAGGACGTGCCCGGCTTCGTCGTGCTCACCGACGCCACGCTCACCGCGATCGCGGAGCAGCGGCCCGCCGGACCGTCGGCCCTGGTGGGCATCCCGGGGATCGGCGCGGCCAAGCTGGACCGCTACGGCGACGACGTGCTGCGGGTGCTCGCCGAGCACGCGGCGGAGGGTTCGCGACCCCCTCTTCGGTAGGGATCGGCGTGAACTTCCGGCGAGACTTCGAATAATCGGTTGCAGCGCCGTGCGCAGCACTTCTAATGTCGTCGGCACCAGGTGGAGCGCCATGCTCCCGACACAGACGCGTCGCGCGGGAGACCGCGGACGGAACCGGAGGAGGTGACGAGATGGGCACGATCGACACGAGCGACCTGATCGGCACCACCCTGTCCGTCCCGGCCCCGGTGCGCGTCCCGGAGCAGACCGTCGTCGCGCACGACGTCGCTCACGCGGGCATCGCGGTCACCGCGGAGTCCGGCGTCCGTCGTCGCCGGCAGGGGGTGGCGCTGCTCGCGCCGTCGACGCTCCGCGCCACGGGTGAGGTGTACCCGCTGGGCGGCATGCCGGTCGCGGTCGCCGGCCCGATCTTCGATGACAAGTGCACAGCTGCGTTCGTTCCCGGGCGCCGAGGGGGTACCTGACCCTCAGCACCCAGCGAGTCCCATCGGGGCCGCGGAACCCACGCACACGGGTTCCGCGGCCTCGATTTTTTTGTCCCCGATTCCGTCCCGAGAGATGACAGATCCCGACCAGACCGGTCTGACCAGATGCAGAGAAGTTCGATCGAGGAGGTCGATCGTGTACGTGCGATCCGTTCCGTGTGACGGCGGAATGATCACCGACCAGTCCGGCGGCGGCGCCGGACCCGACGAGGTGCGGCTGCGGTCCGTGCCGAGCGTGGGCTCGGCCCTGCCCTGCCGCAACGGCGACGCCGACCTGTGGTTCGCCGAGGCCCCGGCCGAGCTGGAGGAGGCGAAGTCCCGCTGCGGCGGCTGCCCGCTCCGGCAGGCCTGCCTGGACGGCGCGCTGGAGCGCGCCGAGCCGTGGGGCGTGTGGGGAGGCGAGATCTTCGACCACGGTCGGGTGATCCCGCGCAAGCGCCCGAGGGGGCGTCCCCGCAAGGCCGACCTGGAGCGCGACCGGGCCCTGGCCCTGGCCGCGAGCCGCTGACCACAGCCGTACCGGCGCGACGCGCACCGCGGCGCCGCCGACCCACCAGACCCGAGGAGACCGAGACATGAACGACCTGAAGCCGGCACCGGCCGTGCGACCGATTTCCCGCACCGACCGTTCGTCCCACCTCGTGAACCAGGAGAACGTGATGACGCTCATCCAGGAAGCGCTGGCGAGATCCCATCAGCAGGAGGCACAACGGGCGGCGGCCGAGCACCGGCTCGCACGCCGGCTCACCGCGGGCCGCGGCTGGTCCCGGATCGCGGCCTGGGCCGCCTCCCGCGCCGAGCGGGCGCGGCTGCGCGCCGGCTGATCCCGCCGCCGACCGATGCGATCGGTGCCCCGTCCGGACCCCGCGTCCGGGCGGGGCACCGTCGTGTCCGGGACCTGCCGGTCCGTCGGTGGGAGAGGGTGGCTGCTCGTCGCTTTGCTCTGCTCACCGATACGCAGCACCCCAGGTCAGGGCGCCGACGACCCGGTGAAGGCGTCGGCGAACTCCGCCGACGGGGCGATCTCGGTGATCACGTCGACCAGCACCCCGTCCGGCCCGGCGACGACGAAGTGCCGCTGCCCGAAGTCCTCGTCGCGTACCGGGAGCAGCGCCTCTAGCCCACCGCGGACGACGAGACGGTCCCACTCGGCGTCGACGTCGTCGACCTCGAGGTTCACCAGCATCCCGTCGGCGGACCGGCCGCGGTACGCCGCCGGGATCGTCGGATGGTCCCGGTCGAGGACGGCGAGCTCGAAGCGCCCGCGACGGAGGCTGACGTACCAGTCGGTGTCGAAGACGATCTCGAATCCCATCGGCCCGGTCCAGAACGCGCGGGCGGCCGGGACGTCGGCCGTCGCGAGGACCGGGTAGCAGCTGTGGAGCACGGCACCCTCCTGTTTCGCATACCAGCGGTATGTGAAAGCTATCGACGTACCATCGGTACGTCAATCGGGAAGGTGGCATGGGAGTTCGGTCCGAACAGCGCGAGCGGACCCGGGAGGCGCTGCTGGACGAGGCGGAGCGCCTGTTCGCCCGCGACGGGTACGGCGCGGTCGGGCTGCCGGCCGTCGTCGCCGGGGCCGGGGTGACCAAGGGCGCTCTCTACCACCAGGTCGACGGCAAGGCGGCGCTGTTCGCCGCGGTCCTGGAGCGGGTGGCGGGCCGCGTCGCGGGCCGGGTGGTCGACGCGGCGGAGGCGGTGCCCGACCCGTGGGGACGGCTCGTCGCCGGGTGCCGGGCGTTCCTCGACGCCAGCACGGAGCCGTCGGCGGCGCGGATCATGCTCGTCGACGGGCCCGCCGTGCTGGGCTGGGCGCGTTGGCGCGAGCTGGACGCCGAGTCGTCGGGGCGGCACCTCGTCGAGGCGCTGGCCGATCTCGTCGAGCGCGGGGAGCTGGCGGCGCAGCCGGTCGAGCCGCTGGCCCGACTGCTGTCGGGGAGCCATGAACGAGCTCGCCATGTGGCTCGCCGAGCCCGGCACGGCCCAGGGGAGCGACCCGGCGCCGGCGCCGACCGGGAGCGGCCCGGTGTCACCGGCCGGGACCGGCGCGGAACCACCGACCGGCGGACCGGACCCACGACGGGGTGGCGGGACGACGACCGGACCGGGGAGCGCGAGGACGACCGGGCCGCGGCGCGGGCCGCGCTCGACCGGGTGCTCGACGGGCTCCGCGTCCGCCCCTGACCCCACGACGCCCCCGAAAGCCCCGCACGCGGCGCCGACCTGCGCTGCTGCGTATCGGTGAGCAGAGCAAAGCGACGACAGGACACCCCCGTCCCGCAGGACCGGAGTACCGGAGGGGAGGGGTCAGCCGGTCGGGGCGTCCGGCTCGAACATCTCCGGCTGCCACTCGGCGACGATCTCCCGCAGCCGCACGTGGGAGTCGAGCTGGCACAGGATGCCGACGGTCCCCATCGTCACCCGGTGCACCAGCAGGAACCGTGGGGGCAGGTTCAGCGACCGGCCGATCGCCGCCTCCGGGCTGCGGAGGTCACCGACCCGCTCGGCCTGCTTCTGGATCCACCGGCGGCTGAAGTGGAACTCCTCGGACCCCAGCGGCTCGGTGAAGGGTGCGAGGTAGCCGAGGATCTGCTCGGACTCGATCCGGGCGCCGTCGCGGACGAACCCGGCCGAGCGCATCAGGGCCATCAGGTCGCCGCTGCGCCCCTCGAGCGCGTACTTGGTCATCGTGACCAGCTCGGGGGGCATGCCGTCGGGCATCCGGGCGACGGCACCGAAGTCGAGGACGAGCAGGCGGCCGTCGTCGAGGATCCCGAAGTTGCCGGGGTGCGGGTCGGCGTGCAGCAGGTGCGCGCGGTCCGGCGCCGAGTAGTGGAAACGGGCCAGCTGGTTGCCCGCGTGGTCGCGCTCCTCGCGGGTGCCGTCGCGGATGATCGAGGCCAGCGGGCGGCCCTGCACCCACTCGGTGATGACGGCCTTGGGTGCGGACCCGACCACGCGGGGGATCTTCACGTCCGGGTCGTCCTCGTAGAACGCGGCGAACTCGCGCTGGTACGCGGCCTCGTCGCGGTAGTCGAGCTCCTCCTCCATGCGGTCCTTGAGCTCCGCGACCAGCGGCCTGATCTCCATGCCGGGGACCAGCGGCTGCAGGATGCGGCTCATCCGCCCGAGCTGACGCAGGTCCGAGCGCAGCGCCTCCTCGGCGCCGGGGTACTGCACCTTGACCGCGACCTCGCGGCCGTCGCGCTTCCAGACCGCGCGGTGCACCTGGCCGATGCTGGCCGAGGCGGCGGGTGTCTCGTCGAAGTCGGCGAACCGGGACCGCCAGGACCGCCCGAACTGCTGGGTGAGCATGTAGTCGACGTCGGCCATGGGCATCGGTGGCGCCGCGGACTGCAGCTTGGTGAGCGCCTCGCGGTAGGGCTCGGCGTACTCGTCGGGCACGGCCGCCTCGAACACGCTCAGCGCCTGCCCGAACTTCATCGCGCCGCCCTTGAGCTCACCGAGCACCTCGAACAGCTGCTCGGCGCTCTTGGCCGCGAGCTGGGCCGCGATCTCGTCGCGGTCACCACCCGTGAGACGGCGCCCGAACCCTGCTGCGGCACGTCCGGCGACGCCGAGCGGGAGGCCGGCGAGCTTGGCGGTGCGCGAGGCGGTTCTTCGGGGAATGTCGCTCACACGGTGATTGTCCACCCGGCCGGGGGAGTCCCGCACGCCGCGGTGGGCCCCGGTGCGCTGTCCGGTACCGCCGCAGCCGCTGTGCCGCAGGAACAACCGGGTCGTCGGAACCCCGGACGGGTGACGACCGTCGCCGCGTCCGCGTCGACCTCCAGCACCGCTCCCCACGACGCGGGCGGCCGGCCGCCGCGTACCGGCCCGTCGACGGCGGCGAGCACCTGGCCGACCGCCACCGCCGCCGTCGCGACCAGCACGTGCGGTGCCGCCGACGACGGCCCGCCGGCCGCCCCGGGCGCCCCCGCACAGCCGGGACACGGCCCCCGGCCCGGCAGGACGAGCGGCCCCACCACGCCGCGGCCGTCGCGCAGGGCCACGAACAGGTGCTCCGACGGAGCCTCCGGCGGCACCGGCCCGTCGCCGGTGAGCACCACCAGGTCCGCGGGCACCCGCCGGGGCGGATCGGTGTCGGCACCGGCGTCGCGCAGGAACGCGCGCAGCTCGTCCCCGCGGTCCCGGCCCGGCCCCACCGGCAGCCCGGCCAGCACGTCGTCTGCGCCCGTCACCCCGCCGACCTGCGGATACAGCTGTCCGATCCCGGCCCGGGCCAGCCCGGCGACGACCGCCACGGCGAGCGCGCCGTCGCCGCGGACCTCGACGAGCGTGCCCTCCCGGCGCCGCCGGACCCGGTCCTCGACGTCCGGGTCGGCGAGCAGCCCGGCCCGCCACAGGACGGCGAGCAGCACCGCGACCTCGTCGTCGCCCCGGGTGAGCGCACCGGTCGGGCACGGACCGTCGGCGAGCCGGTCCAGTGCGGCGACGGCGGCGGGGGACAGCTCCTCCAGCAGTCGGGCCCGTGGTGGGCCGGACCCGATCCGGCGGGCGCGGGGCCCAGCCGGGAGGACGGCGAGGTGGGCGGCGAGCGCGAGCCGTGCGGGCAGTCCGGTCACCGGCGCCACGGTGCCCGGTCCGTGCGGCGACGGGGCCGGAACGCGTCCGCGCCGTTCGCATCCGCGAACCGGGGCGGCCTACCCTGGGGCCATGGCGAGTCCCCCGGTAGAGGTCCGACGCAGCGCCCGCCGGAAGCGCATGGTCAGTGCCCGGCGGGAGGGGGAACGGCTCGTCGTGTTCATCCCGGGCTGGATGTCCGCCGAACAGGAACGCGACTGGGTCGCGGAGATGGTGAAGCGGGTCGAGGCGAGCGAGGCCCGCCGCCGCTCACCGGGCCGCAACAACGACGAGGCCCTGATGCGCCGCGGCCAGGAGCTGTCGAAGCGCTGGCTCGAGGGGCGGGCGCGGCCGTCGTCGATCCGGTGGGTGCCGACGATGCGCACGCGCTGGGCGTCCTGCACCCCCGACGACGCCACGATCCGGATCAGCGAGCGCCTGCGGGACGCGCCGGGCTGGGTCGTCGACTACGTGCTGGTGCACGAGCTGGCCCACCTGCTGTCCGCCGCGCACGACGACGTCTTCTGGTCCTGGGTGCGCCGCTACCCGCGCACCGAGCGGGCCATCGGCTACCTGGAGGGCCTCAACGCCGCCGCGGAGCTCGGCATCACCGGTGTCGACGGCGACCCGGCCACCGCCGACGAGACCGACGGGGTCGCCGACGCCGACGGTGAGGTCGGCGGGTTCGGCGGGACCGGCCCCGGGATGGAGCCGGTCCGCGCGACCGGGACCTGAGCCGGGCTCAGGAGTCCTTCCGGTCCGTCCCGTCCTCGCCGTCGGTGTCCTCCGCGGAGGGCTTCTCCGAGGCCCCGGGCTCCTCCGGGGCCCCGGACGACTCGGCCTTCCGCTTCTCGGCGTCGGCCGCCATCTGGCGCTCCAGCTCGGCGATCGGGTCGTCCGGGACGGCCCCGCCGGTCGCTCCGCCGCGCACGAAGGCGGCCGGGTCGTCCAGGTCGTCGGCCGAGGGGATCAGGTCCGGGTGCGCCCAGACCGCGTCGCGGCCCTCGACGCCGCGCTCGGCGCCCAGCAGCTTCCACAGGTCCGCCGCGGCCCGCAGCTTCCGCGGCCGCAGCTCCAGCCCGACGATCGTCGCGAACGCCTGCTCCGCGGGCCCGCCCGAGGCACGGCGGCGGCGCATCGTCTCGCGCATCGCCTCGGCCCCGGGCAGCCGCTCGGTCAGCGCCTCGGCGACGACGGTGTCCACCCAGCCCTCGATCAGGGCGAGCAGGGTCTCCAGCCGGGCCAGCGCCGCTTTCTGCTGCGGGGTGTCCTCCGGCTCGAACATGCCGGACTGCATGGCCTCCTGGATCGACTCCGGGTTCGACGGGTCGATCCCGCGGGCGAGCTCCTCGATCCGCGAGGTGTCCACGGTGATGCCGCGGGCGTACTCCTCGACGGCGCCGAGCAGCCGCTCGCGCAGCCAGTGCACGTGGGTGAACAGCCGCTGGTGGGCGGCCTCGCGCGCGGCGAGGAACAGCGTGACCTCACCGGCCGGGCGGTCCAGGCCCTCCGTGAACCGGGCGACGGCCTCGGGCAGCAGTGCGGAGGTGCGCTCCGGGCCGACCGGGATGCCGAGCTCGGTGGAGGTCAGCACCTCCTTGCCGAGCTGGGCCAGGCCCTGGCCGAGCTGGCTGCCGAACGCCATCCCGCCCATCTTGCCGAGCATCCCCAGCATCGGGCCCGCCGCGCCGCGGACCTCCTCGGGCAGGCCCTCGACCCAGGCCGAGGACAGCCGCGTCGCCACCGGGTCGCAGAGCCGCTTCCAGGTCGGCATGCCGGCCCGCACCCAGTCCGACGGCGTCCAGGCCTTCACCTCGCCGCCGGAGGAGGGGAACGACGTCGCCGGGTCGAGCCACAGCTCCGCGAGCTTCACGGCCTCGGCGACCCCGGTGCGCTGGGCGTCGGTGAGCGACGACGTCGACTGCGCGAGCTGCTGGGTGGCGATCCGGGCGGCGAGGTCGTAGTCGACGGGGCCGCCGTCGGAGGAGCCGCTGCTGGAGAGCATCTGGCCGAGCTGGGACAGCATCTGCCCGAGCTGGCTCATGTCGAACTGGCCCCCGCCGGGCATGCCCGGCATGCCGGGGATCCCGCCCATGCCGAACGCCGCGAACGGGTTCTGGCCCGCGCCGCCGGAGGCGCCCGACGGGTCGTCGGACTGGGGGTGCGACCCGAAGCCGAACGGGTCCTTCGGGCCCTCGGGCTCGCCCTTCCCGTCCTTGCCCGACGTGCCCCCGTCCTTGCCGGAGGCGTCGCCGGAACCCGAGTCGGGCTGGTCGCCGGGCTCGCGGTCGCGGTCACGGTCGGCGGGGCCGAAGCCGAAGGGGACGTCGCTCATGGCGTCCACCGTACGCGGGCCCGGGGGGTGGTCGCCGCCCCGACAGCCGGTGGATCGGGCCTGGTGGGGCGGTGTTCGCTGCGAGCGGACCGGGGAACTACGAGCAGCCGGCGGGCGTACCGCCGGTGTCGAGGGTGGTCAGCGCGCCGACCGCCTCGTCGAGGGTCCCGACCCGCACGAGCTGGAGCCCGTCGGGCGCGTCCTCGGCGGCCTCGGTGCAGTTCGCGGCGGGCACCAGGAACGTCTGCGCACCGACCTCGCGGGCCTTCAGCATCTTGAACCGGATGCCGCTGATCGGCCCGACCCGGCCCTCGGCGTCGATGGTGCCGGTGCCGGCGACGAACCGGCCGCCGGTCAGCGGGCCCGGGGTCAGCTTGTCGACCAGCGCCAGGCTGAACATCAGACCGGCCGAGGGGCCGCCGACGTCGCCCAGGGTGATGGTCAGCTTCTGCCCCTCGGCGGGGGAGGTGGCCGGGGTGATGCCCAGGAAGGCCCGCGCCGGGTCGTCCGGGTGGGCGGCCGGGGTGACGGTGACCTGGCGCGGTGCGGCGTCCCCGCGGCGGATGGTGAGGGTGACCGGCTGCCCGGGGCGCGCGGTCCCCATGGCGTCGAGCAGGCCCTGGACCGAGGTCACCGGGGTGGTGCCGACGGCGCGGATCTCGTCGCCGGGCTCCAGCACCCCCGCCGACGGCGAGCCGTCGGTCAGCGCGCCGACCGTGACCCGGGTCGGCAGGTGCAGGTGGTTCAGCGCCGCGGCCTCGGCGTTCGCGATCGAGCCGTCGAACTCCTGCTGGTTGGCCTGCGTGACCTGCTCGGTGGACTCGCCGGGCGGGTACAGCGACCAGCGCGGCGCGAGCCGGTAGGTGCCCGAGGCCCACATGCCCAGCGCCCGCAGCGTCGAGATCCCGTCGGTGACGCCGACGGTGGTCATGTTCAGGTGCCCGGTCGTCGGGTAGGTCGGCAGGCCCTCCGCGGAGACGACGGGCGTGCCCTCGACCTCGCCGAGGGTGTCGAAGGTCGGCCCCGGCCCGAGGGCGACGACCGGCGCGGGGACCACGGTCCCGACCGCCGTGAGGGCCAGCAGTACGAGGACCGCGGTCACCCACGTCGAAGATCGAACGCCCACGGGACGGAACCCTACGATCGTGCGACGACGACGGCGCGCCCGACCCCGGTCCGTCCTGCGACGATGCGGGCCGGGGCGCCGATGGAGAGCCGCCCGATGTGTCGTTTTCGTCCCGACACGCCGGGACCCGACCGCGACTTCACCGAACCTCCGTACAGTTGCCCTCGGAGAACCGTGCCGTCCCCCCAGCCGGCCGCGCTCTCCACGTGTCGTACCCGAACTGTGGAGTGTGCCCGTGTCGTCCATGCGGCCCCCTGTGGGAGCGCCGTCGCTGACCCGCCGAACCCGGATCCTGCTGGTCGCCGCGGGCGTCCTCGTAGTGCTTCTGCTCGGTGGCTCACGGCTGTTGAACTTCTACGTCGACTACCTGTGGTTCGGCGAGGTCGGTTTCCGGAGCGTCCAGCTCACCCGGCTGTTCACCCAGATCGTGCTCTTCGGGGTCGTGGCCCTGGTGGTGGGCGGCCTGGTCGCGCTGACGCTGTGGCTGGCCTACCGGTACCGCCCGGTCTTCGTGCCGGTGTCCGGCCCCGAGGACCCGGTCGCGCGCTACCGGACCACGATCATCCAGCGGCTGCGCCTGTTCGCCGTCGGCGTGCCGGTCGTGATCGGGCTGATCGCCGGGCTCGCGGCGCCGACGCAGTGGCAGACCGTGCAGATGTTCCTGCACGGCACCCCGTTCGGCCGCGCCGATCCCGAGTTCGGCAACGACATCGGGTTCTACGCCTTCACCCTGCCGTTCCTGCGGATGAGCCTGAACTGGCTGTTCGTCGCCGTCGCGATCTGCTTCGTGCTCGCGCTGGTGACCCACTACATCTTCGGCGGCATCCGGCTGTCCGGCCGCTCCGGCTTCGTCTCCACCGCCGCGCGCGCCCAGCTCGCCGTGCTCGCCGGGGTGTTCGTGCTGCTCAAGGCCGTCGCCTACTGGTTCGACCGGTACGACCTGCTGTGGTCCAACCGCAACGCGCAGACGTTCTACGGCGCCACCTACACCGACCTCAACGCGGTCCTGCCGGCCAAGCTGATCCTGCTGGTCATCGCGGTGATCTGCGCGCTGGCGTTCTTCGTCGCCGCGTTCCGCCAGAACCTGCAGATCCCGGCCGTCGCCGTGGTCATGCTGGTGGTCTCCTCGATCCTGGTCGGCACGGCGTTCCCGCTGGTGCTGCAGCAGTTCGTCGTCGCGCCCAACGCGAACGTCAACGAGGCCCCGTCGATCGAACGCAACATCGCGGCGACCCGGGACGCCTTCGGCATCGGGCCGGACAAGGTCGACATCAAGCCCTACGCGGGCACGTCCGAGGCGACGCCGGCCCAGGTCCGCGCCGACACCGACACCATCCCCAACATCCGGCTGCTCGACCCGGGCAAGCTCAACCGCACGTTCACCCAGCTCCAGCAGCGACGGAACTTCTACGGGTTCTCGCCCAACCTGGACATCGACCGCTACACCGTCGACGGGCAGACCCGCGACTACGTCGTCGCGGCGCGCGAGATGAACGCCAACGGCCTGGTCAACAACCAGCAGGACTGGATCAACCGGCACCTGGTCTACACCCACGGCAACGGGATCGTGGCCGCGCCGGCGAACCAGGTGAACGAGGCGCTGGAGGACGCGGGCGGCTCCGGCGGCCTGCCGAACTTCCAGGTCTCCGACACCCAGCAGCAGGGCTTCGTGCCCGTCCAGCAGCCCCGCATCTACTACGGCGAGCTGCTCGACAACCAGTACTCGATCGTCGGTGCCGAGCCGGGTACCGCGCCGCGGGAGTACGACTCCGACGAGGCGCAGTACACCTATACCGGTGCCGGCGGCGTCCCGATCGGCGGGCTGTTCAACCGCTCGGTGTTCGCGCTGGCCTACGGCGAGCGGAACATCCTGTTCAACAACTCGATCAACCCCGACTCGAAGATCATGTACGTCCGGAACCCGCGGGACCGCGTGCAGGCGGTGGCCCCGTGGCTGACGCTGGACAACGACCCGTACCCGGCCGTCGTCGACGGGCGTGTGCAGTGGATCGTCGACGGCTACACCACGCTGCAGAACTTCCCCTACGCCGAGCGCGTGCAGCTGGGTGACGCCACGTCGGACTCCCGGCTCGGGCCCAACGGTCAGCAGCTGCCGAACGACACGATCAGCTACCTGCGCAACTCGGTGAAGGCCACGGTCGACGCCTACGACGGCACCGTGAAGCTCTTCGCCTTCGACGAGTCCGACCCGGTGCTCCAGACCTGGGAGAAGGCGTTCCCGGGCACGGTCGAGCCGCGCTCGGCGATCACCCCGGACCTGCAGGCCCACCTGCGCTACCCGGAGGACCAGTTCAAGGTCCAGCGTGAGCTGCTGACCCGCTACCACGTCGACGACCCGAACGAGTTCTTCTCCACCGTGTCGTTCTGGGACGTCCCGTCCGACCCGACCGTGCAGGGCGGCAACGGCGGCAGCCAGGACGCGCAGCCGCCGTACTACATCTACGCGGGTCTGCCGGGGCAGGAGGGCGCGTCGTTCCAGCTCACCAGCGCGCTGGTGAGCCTGCGGCGGCAGTTCCTCGCCTCGTACGTCTCGGCCAGCTCGGACCCGGACACCTACGGGAAGCTGACCGTGCTGCAGCTGCCGAACGAGACCCAGACGCTCGGCCCGCAGCAGGTCCAGGCCCGGTTCCTCGGCTCGCCCGAGGTGTCCTCCGAGCTGAACCTGCTGCGGCAGAACCAGACCACGATCGACTACGGCAACCTGCTGACGCTGCCGGTGGCCGGTGGTCTGCTCTACGTCGAGCCGGTCTACATCGAGCGGGCGGGCGGTCAGGACAACTCGACCTACCCGCAGCTGGCCCGCGTCCTGGTGTTCTACGGCGACCGGCTCGGCTACGACGCGAGCCTGTCCCGGGCCCTCGACGAGGTGTTCGGCGCCGGAGCCGGTGCCGCCGCGGGCGGTGCCGCCCCGACCACCGGGCAGCCCGCCCAGCCGACGACGCCCACGACGCCGACCACGCCGAACGGCCAGGGCGCCCAGACCCCGGCGGCGCCCAACGCGGCGCAGGCGACCGCGGCGCAGCAGATCCGTGCGGCGCTGAACGAGCTCAAGGCGGCCCAGCAGTCCGGTGACTTCGCCAAGCAGGGCGAGGCGCTGGCCGCGCTGGACCGCGCGGTCGCGGCGTTCCAGGGCGCCGGCGGCTGATCATCGTCGGGCCGGACCCCCCTGCGGGTGGGGTCCGGCCCGGTGTGTAAGGTTGTGCCTACAACACAGACGGAATGCACGCGGTTCCGTTCGGCGCGGGGTGGAGCAGCTCGGTAGCTCGCTGGGCTCATAACCCAGAGGTCGCAGGTTCGAATCCTGCCCCCGCTACCATCCACGAAGGCCCCCAGGATCTCCTGGGGGCCTTCGTCTTTCGCCGGTTCCGGCCCGGTCGCCGGGAGCGACCCCCCTGGGAGGGTCGGTGAACGTCCGGTGTACGGTGGTGACACAACACAGACGGGATCGCACGCGGTCCCGGACGGCGCGGGGTGGAGCAGCTCGGTAGCTCGCTGGGCTCATAACCCAGAGGTCGCAGGTTCGAATCCTGCCCCCGCTACCACTCACGAAGGCCCCCGGGGACACCCCGGGGGCCTTCGTCCTGTCAGGGGGTCCGCGCGTACTCGGCGACGACCACGCCGGAGCGGTACGGGGTCGACCGCACCGGCTCCCACGACCGCGGGTGGTACCCGCCGCCGTCGTCGAACAGGGGTTTGCCCGACCCGAGCACGACCGGGTTCACCTTGAGCACCAGCCGGTCGATCTCACCGGCCAGCGCGGCGGCGAGGCGCCCGCCCCCGCAGAGCCAGATGCCGGCGCCGTCGCGCTGCTTCAGCTCGCGGGCGAGCTCCACCGGGTCGCGCCCGGTCAGGGTGATCCCGGCGGGTACCGCGTCGGCGGGACGGCTGCGGGAGAAGACGTACTGCTCCAGGTGCGGGTACGGGTCGGCGGTGACCGCCAGGCCCGCGGCGTAGGTGTTCCAGCCCATCAGCACGGTGTCGAACCGGCTGTTGTCCGCGGTCAGCCCGAGCATCTCCAGTCCGACGGCGGGGACCGTGTCGGTCCACTCCCGCAGGATCATGTCGATGTGGTCGCCGGTCTGCGGGAAGGCGTCGAAGGTGTCGTCGGGGGCCGCGATGCGGCCGTCGAGCGAGACCGCGACGTAGTAGACGAGCTCGCGCATGCGCGGACCTCCGGGTCGAAAGAACCACGACGGGTGTCGTGGTCATCGAAAGTACAACAGACGTCGTGGTTCGTCTAGGGTGCCCGCATGGCACGCAACGACGACCGCAGGCAGCGGCTGGCCGACGCGGGGCTGGCCGTCCTGGCCCGCGAGGGCGCCCGGGGACTGACCCACCGCGCGCTGGACCGGGAGGCCGGCGTCCCGACCGGCACGGCGTCGAACTACTTCCGGACCCGCGCCGAGCTCGTCCGCGCGCTGGCCGACCGGATCGGGCAGCGGCTGGCGCCGGACCCGGACACCGTCGCCGGGCTGCGTGCGGGGGAGGCGGGGCCCGCGATGTTCGCCGACCACATCCGCGACATCGTGCGCCGGCTCGGTGCCGAGCGGGACGTGACGCTGGCGCTGTTCGAGCTCCGCCTGGAGGCCGCCCGGCGCCCGGAGGTCGCCGAGGTCATGGGGGAGTGGCTGCGCACCGGGTTCGCCGCCGACGTCGCCTACAACCGGGCCGCGGGGCTGCCCGGCGGGCCCGCGGAGATCGCGCTGTTCCACTACGCGGTCGACGGCCTGCTCCTGGACCGGCTGACCCTGTCCATCGACCCGGACACCCCGACCGACACCGTCGTCGACGCACTCGTCGACGGGCTGCTCCCGCCCGCTCAGGGCGCCGGTGCGACCTCCAGCACCCGGTAGCCGCGCTCGGAGGCCAGGCGGGTCGTCGGGAAGCCCTGCTCGTCGCTCAGCCACCGTTGCAGCGAGTCCGAGCCCAGGTTCTTGGCCACCACCAGGTACGCCCGCCCGTTCGGGAGGAGCCGCGGGAGCCAGCGCAGCAGCAGCTCGTGCAGCGCGGCCTTGCCGGAGCGGATCGGCGGGTTGGAGTAGATCCCGGCGAAGGTGACGTCGTCGGGGACCTCCTCGGGCCGGCAGGCGGTCACGTTGCCCAGCCCGGCCGCGTCGGCGTTCTCCCGGGTGAGGCCGAGCGCGCGCTCGTTGAGGTCCACCGCCCACACCGGCAGCCGGCGGCGCCGGCTGGCCAGGGTGAGCGCGATCGGGCCGTAGCCGCAGCCGACGTCGAGCAGCGGGCCGCGGACCGGCGGCATCGGTGCGGTGTCGAGCAGCACCTTCGTCCCGCGGTCGAGACGGCTGTGCGAGAAGACCCCGGTGTCGGTCACCAGCGACAGGTCCACGTCGGACGTGTGCAGGCGGACCGACCCGCGGTGGCTCGCGACGGACGGCGTGGCGCTGAAGTAGTGGTCACCCACGCCGGGTGATGCTACGGCGGGGACACTGGGGACATGAGGACGCCACAGCCCCCGCAGGACGTGCCCATCCGTGAGGAGCCGATCCGGATCGGCCAGTTCCTGAAGCTCGCCGGGCTCGCCGAGGACGGCGTGCACGCCCGCGAGATCCTGGAGGCGGGCGAGGTCACGGTCAACGGGGCACCGGAGCACCGCCGGGGCGCCCAGATCCGGCGCGGCGACGTCGTCTCCGTGGCCGGGCGGAGCGTCCGCCCGGCCTGAGGCTCACCAGCCGAGGTGGTCGAACGCCGTCGCGAGCGTCGGGGCGAGGGTCTCGGCGTAGGTCGCGGTCAGGTGGTTGTCGTCCATGTAGACGAGCACGTTGCCCACCTCGCTGCGGCAGACCGCCGGGTCGCAGATGCCGTCGGCCACGTCGGCGAACACCACGTTCGGCGGGACGCCCGGGACCGCCGACCACGGCGGGTACGGCTGGTACAGCGTGTGCCGGTCGACCTCGCAGTCCGGTGCGCCCCGGCCCTGCGTGGCGACGCAGTCGACCACGTTGAAGTCGAACCGCGGGTTGTCGCGGACCGCGACGACCGGGATCCCGGCCGCGTCGAGCCGCTGCCAGGCCTGCACGAACCCCTCGGGGGTCTGCTCGTGCAGCCCGGGCCGCACGTCGCGGCTGGCCAGGGTCAGGACCGCGTCGGGGTGCATCTCGACCAGCTGGTCGTGCACCGCGGCGTTCCAGTCGGTGCAGCCCTGGTCGTCGGCGACGGTCTCCGAGCGCACCGACATCGGGCAGGCCCCGCGGAACATGCCCACCATCGACCAGTTGCGCTGCTCGGCGATCACCGCGAGCGAGGCGGCGTACTGCTGGGCGTGCGAGTCGCCGACCACGGCGACCGTCCGCTCCGAGGTCTCCGGGTCCGGCGCGGGTACGGTGCAGACCTCGAGCTCCGCGCCGTGCTCGGAGGGCCCGCAGTCCCAGCTGGTGCCGTGGTAGCTCCAGTCGTCGGGCGCTTGCACCAGCGACGGGGTCAGCTCGGCGTCGGCCGGGTCGAGCGAGGCGAGGTCGAACTGCGGGGACAGCGCCACCGCGCCCGGGTGCGACGGCGAGCCCGCCAGCACCGGCGTCGACGCCCGCGCGGCGGCCAGCCCGTACCAGGAGCCCGCCGCGACGAGCACGGTCAGCGCGAGCACCCCGCCGGTGCGCAGCGCGCGGCGCACGTCGAGTGCGGCGACCCGCTGCTCGACGAACCGGTGGGTCAGCCAGGCCAGCACGAACGACACCGCGATCACGGCGGCACCCTGCTCGAGGTCCAGCCGGTCCTGCCCGGTGCGCACCAGCGTGAGCGTCAGGATCGGCCAGTGCCACAGGTACAGCGGGAACGAGATGTCGCCGATCGTGCGCAGCACCCGTCCCGACAGCAGGCGGTCGACGCCGAACCGGTGCCCGGACCGCCCGGCGACCAGCACCATCGCCGCTGCCAGCGTCGGCCAGAGCGCCGCCCAGCCGGGGAACGCGCGGTCGACCTGGAGCAGGATCCCGCAGGAGACCAGCGCGGCCACGCCGCCCCAGCCGAGCACCGCGCGGGTGCCGGGGGTCAGCTCCGGCCGGTCCTCGATCCGGGAGATCCACAGCGCCAGCAGCCCGCCGAGCGCGAACTCCCAGACCCGCGTCGCGGAGTGGAAGTAGGCGAGCGGCTGGTTCACCAGCGTCAGGTACACCGAGTACGCGAACGAGGCCCCGCCGACGGCGAGCAGCGTGCCGGTGAGCCGTCGGTGCAGGTCGGCCCCGTCCCGCCGGGTCGCGATCGCGACACCGGCCACGACCAGCGGCGCGAGCAGGTAGAACTGGCCCTGGATGGACAGCGACCAGAAGTGCTGGACGATACTCGCCGCGTTGTCACGGGCCGCGTAGTCGACCGAGTTGTGTGCCAGCTCCCAGTTCTGCAGGAACAGCAGCGACGCGACCGTCTCCCGGACGGTCGGCATCCACCGGTTCTCCGGCAGCAGCCAGAACCCGGCCACCACCCCGGCCGTGAGGACGACCGTGATCGCCGGCAGCAGCCGGGAGAACTGGCGCCGCCAGGTGGCGAGCACGTCGACCCCGCCCCGCGCCGCCGCCCGGTACAGGCCACCGGTGATGAGGAAGCCGGTGATCAGGAAGAACACGTCGACGCCGCCGGAGACCCGGCCGACCCAGACGTGGTAGACGACCACCAGCAGCACCGCCAGGGCGCGCAGGCCCTGCAGCTCCGGGCGGAACCGGGAACGCGTGGCGCCCCCGACCGTCGTTCCGGTGCGGGTGGCGGGTGCTCCACCGGGGGACGTCACGAGTGGCAGCTCCTCGTTCGGGCACGGTTGGGTAAAGGGAAGTTTACGATTCGACCCCTACAACGACGACGGCGGCCACCGGGTTCCCCCGGTGACCGCCGCTCGTGGGGTCAGGGTCTCGCTCAGTATCCGATGTATCCGCCGTGGCTGCCGACCCGGCCACCCGCGTCGAGGGTGTCGATGCCGTAGCGGTCGATCATGTAGCGGACGCCCGCGGTGATGTTCGCGATCGGGTCGGTGATCGCCCGGTCCGCGAAGTCCGGGTGCACGTAGGCCGCGAACGTCGAGGGGATGACCTGCATGAGGCCCTCGGACGGGTTGCCGGCCGCGGCGTTGGAGTCCCAGTTGTTGATGGCGTGCGGGTTCCCGTTGGACTCCTTGAGGATGATCCGCTTGAGCCCGGTCGCGTAGGACTGGGACAGCCCCATGTGGTCCAGGGCCTCGGCGATCCAGCCGTCCAGCCCGCCCTGGGCGACGATCGCGTCGATCCGGGCCTTCTCGGCCTGGCGCGCCTGCTCGGCCGCGGCGGCCTTGGCGTGCTCGGCGGCGATCTTCGTCGCGATCTCGTGCGCCTTGCCCATGGACGCGAGGTCGGCGTCCTGGGCGGGGGCGGCGGCCTGCAGCGCGCCCGACGCGGCGGACGGCTGGGCGAAGGAGACCGGGCTGAAGAAGCCGGAGGTCGAGCCGTCCGTGGCCTTCGTGGCCGAGGGGATGTTCGCGGAGTACGCGGCCAGCGTCGTGGCGGCGGTGGTGCCGCCCTCCTCGGCGTCGGCCTGCGTCGAGGTCCCGTCCAGAGTGGTCGGGACGATCGCGGCGAACGCGCCGGAGGCGAGCACGCCGAACGCGGCGCCGGTGGCGGCCGTGCGGGTGCCCGCACGACGCGCGGCGTGCGCGGGGCCGCCGTGCCGCGGGGAACGGAGGGACGGTGCAGCGGCCGTCGCTGCGGGTGTGGTCGCCACGGGTCGGGGGAACCCGTGGTGGCCACCGGGGGAGCGGTGTCCGGGCAAGGAAACGCCTTTCAGATCACGGACGGCGCCGCGCACGAACGGCCGGGTCGGGGGTCCCGGGTGAGCCGGTCGGGGAGTCCGGCTCCAGCCCGCTCGTGATCGGGCCGTGATGACTGGGGATGACCGTAGAGGGCCCCGCCGCGGGGGTCCAGCCCCGGGGTCGTCGGTCGCCGCGCGACAGACACCGTTCACCGGTTTCGTGATCTTGAGGGCGTGTGGGACGCAACCCGGTGGACGGTGCGCCTCGGCCGACGGACGGCGGTCCCCGCAGGTGGCGGGCTCACGACGAACGGCGCAATACTGGAGTCGGCTCGAGGTTTGTACGGGCCGTCCCGATGCGCGGAACGGCGTGTGGGGGCGGCCTCGGCGGGGTAACGGGACGGGGGACGGGGATGGACACGGGCGACCTGCTGACCATCGGGGAGATCGTCGAGCGCAGCGGGTTCCCGCACTCGGCGTTGCGCTTCTACGAGCGCGAGGGGCTGATCTCCGCGACCCGGACCTCGGGCAACCAGCGCCGCTACCGGCGCAGCGTGCTGCGCAGGCTCGCCTTCGTCCGGGCGGCCCGGTCCATCGGGATCGGGCTGGAGGAGGTCCGCGCCGCCCTCGACGCGCTGCCCGCGGACCGCACGCCCACCCGGTCGGACTGGGCGCGGCTGTCGCGGTCCTGGCGCGGCAGGCTCGACGAGCAGATCGACGCGCTGACCGCCCTGCGCGACGGTCTCGACGGCTGCATCGGCTGCGGCTGCCTGTCGATGACGACCTGCCGGCTGGTCAACCCCGGCGACGCCGCCGCCGCGTACGGCGACGGTGCCCGGGTGCTGCCCGCCGCGCTGCGCCGCCCGCCGGTGCACGGCCGGTGAACCCTGCGTCGCGACCGCTGCCGTGGCGCCCCGGGCTGCCTAACCTGGGGTCGTGACCGATCTCGTACCGGACCGCTGGTTGACCGTCGACGGCCTCGCCAACGCCCGTGACGTCGGCGGCCTCCCGCTCGACGGCGGGGGCCGCGTCCGCACCGGCGTCCTGCTGCGCACCGAGTCCCTGGAGGGGCTGGTCCCGGCCGCCGTCGCGTACCTCACCGACGAGCTGGGCGTCGCGCAGGTGCTGGACCTGCGCACCGACCACGAACGCACGACCTACGGCCTCGGTGCGCTCGCCGACGCCGGGGTGCCGGTGCACCGGCTCAGCTTCATCCCCGAGACCGGGATCGCGCTGCCCGAGATCGAGGACACCCACGCGGCGGTCGATCCGATGCTCGGCCACTACCTCGCCTACCTGGAGGGCCGCGGCGAGTACGTCGTCGACGGGGTCCGCCGGATCGCGGCCCTGGACTCCGGCACGACCGTCGTGCACTGCGCCGCGGGCAAGGACCGCACCGGGGTGCTCGTCGCGCTGGTGTGCGCCGCGGTCGGGGTGCCGCGGGAGGAGATCACCGCCGACTACGCGCTGTCCGCGACCCGGATCGACGCCCTGTTCCGGAAGTGGACGACCGCCTCCGGTGAGCCGATGCCGCCAGCCGAGGAGATCGACCGGCACCGCCCGCGGGCCGAGGTCATGGCCGAGTTCCTGCGGCTGCTCGACGAGCGCCACGGCGGCCCGGTCGGCTGGCTGCGCAAGAACGGCCTCACCGATGACGAGCTGGCGCGCCTCCGGACCCGGCTGCGCGACGGGAGCGCCTGAGCACGCTCAGGGCAGCTCCTCGATCGGCACCATCGGGTCGAGCTTGCGCAGCGACCCCGGGTCCCCGGTGACCGCGGGCCAGCCCCGTCGCCGGGCGGCGGTGACGACCTGGCCGGTCACGATGTCGTCGAGCCCCTGGGAGGCCAGCAGCAGCCCGGCCTCCTGGGCGCTCTCCGGGGACAGCTCGTGGATCACGGTGTTCGGCAGGCCCAGCAGGACCTGCAGTGCGGCGTGGTGCTCGGCGTCGACCATCGACCAGGCGCGGCCGAGGGCGGCGCTGGGCACCGCGAGCACGATGTTCTCCTCCACCGCGGCCCAGACCAGGGCACGCATGTAGACGGGGCGACCGGTCGCGAAGGCCGCCAGAGCCGAGGAGTCGAGTACGCGTCCGCCGATCATCGCGGGCTCAGCCGACGGCCACGGGCGGGACCGGGCGCAGCGAACGGCGCGCGGCATCCAGCTCGTCGGCCGGCGGGGGACCGCCGTAGAGGTCGGCCAGGGTGGCCAGGGAACGGTCCCGGTCCTGCCGTGCCTGCACGGCCTCCGCCACGTAGGCGGACAGGCTCGCCGCCGATCCGCGGGACACCGCGTCCCTCGCCTCGGCCACCAGCTCCGCCGGCAGCGTGACCGTCACCCGCTCGCTGCGCATACCGAAAGGCTACTCCCTGCATACCGCCCGGGCCACGGACACGCCGCGGACAGCAGGTTACCGGCGGGTATGGAAGGCTCCGGGGCGGGACAGTGCCGACCTCACACGAAGAACGGGTGCTCATCCATGGACCTCACCTTCACCCCGGCCGAGGAGGAGTTCCGCACGGAACTGCGCTCCTGGCTCGGCGCCCACATCCCGCAGGAGTGGACCCGCCCCGGGTTCTGGGAGTCCCTGGAGGACTCCGAGAGCTTCCGGCTGCGGCGCGATTGGGAGCGGGACAAGGCCGACGCCGGGTTCGCCGGCATTCAGTGGCCCGTCGAGTACGGCGGCCGCGGCGGTACGCCCGGCATGAAGGCCATCTACGACGAGGAGACCGTCCGCGCCCAGGCGCCGCGCACGGTCAACCCGCTCGGGCTGACCTTCCTCGCGCCGACGGTCATGGCGATCGGCACCGACGCGCAGAAGAAGGAGATCATCGGCCCGCTGCTGCGCAACGAGGTCGTGTGGTGCCAGGGCTTCTCCGAGCCCGGCGCCGGCTCCGACCTCGCGGCGCTGTCCACCAAGGGCGTCCGCGACGGTGACGACTTCGTCGTCAACGGCCAGAAGGTCTGGACCACCAACGCCGTGCACGGCGACAAGATCTTCACCCTGGTCCGCACCGAGGCCGGGTCGGAGAAGCACCGCGGCATCTCGATGCTGCTCATCGACATGGACCAGCCCGGCGTCACCGCGCGCCCGCTGCGCCAGATGAGCGGGGCCAGCGAGTTCGGCGAGGTCTTCTTCGACGACGCCCGCGTCCCGGCCGTCGACTGCCTCGGCGAGATCGGTGACGGCTGGCGCACCGCGATGCTGCTGCTCTCGTTCGAGCGCGGCGCGTCCGGCATCTCCCAGTACACCGAGTTCCGTCGTCAGTACGACGAGATCGCCGCCGTCGCCCGGAGGCTCGGCCGCGACACCGACCCGGTGATCCGCGACGACCTGGCCCGCGTCCTGGTCGAGCTGGAGTGCCTGAGGCTGCACTCGATGCACGTGCTCACCCAGGTCGAGCAGGGCCGCGACCTCGGCTTCGAGGCGTCGATGACCAAGCTGCAGTGGTCCGAGGCGTTCCAGGACCTGTGGGAGGTCTACGACCGGATCCTCGGCGAGGACGCCACGCTCGACGCACTGCCCGACGGCACCGACCTGCGCCCGCTGCACGCCCAGGCCATGTGGTCGCGCTCGGTCACCATCTGGGGCGGCTCGTCGCAGGTGCAGCGCAACGTCACCGCCGAGCGCGTGCTCGGCCTGCCGCGGTAAGGGGAGCGGACACATGTTCTTCGCACTCACCCAGGACCAGCAGGAGTTCGGCACCGCGGTGCGCGACTACCTGGCCGAGCGCTTCGACCTCGCCGCCGTGCGGACGGTCGTCGAGAACCCGTCCGACGACGGCAACCCGGCGTCGCTGTGGCGCGCCGCCGGCGAGCAGGGGTGGACCGCGGTCACCGTCGACGAGGACCACGACGGCCTCGGCCTCGGCCTGGTCGAGGCCCAGGTGATCGCCCGCGCGCTCGGGGCGGGCGTCGCCCCCGGCCCGTGGCGCGGCACCGTGCTCGCCGCCGACGCGATCCGGCTCGCCGGCTCCGACGAGCAGAAGGCGGCCTGGCTGCCGAAGCTCGCCGCGGGCGAGGCGGTCGGCGCGTTCACCACCCGGGGCAGCGCCGCGACCGGCCTGCCGGTGGTGGAGTACGGCGCCGTCGCCGACGTCGTCGTCGCCCCGGCCGAGGACGGCCTGCCCGGGCTGGCGCTGGTCACCGGCGCCACGGCGTCGCCGGTCGGCAGCTACGACGGCACCACCCGGCTCGCGTCGCTGGGCGGCGGGACCGCCGAGGCGCTGCCCGGCACCACCGTCGAGCTGCAGAGGCAGCTGACCGACCGGGCGACCGTGCTGGTCGCCGCGGACCTGGTCGGCATCGCCCGCGAGGCGCTGACCCGCACCGTCGCCTACGACCGCGAGCGCACCCAGTTCGGGGTGCCCGTCGGGTCGTTCCAGGCGCTCAAGCACGCGCTGGCCGACCTGCACGTCGGGGTCACGATGGCCGAGCACGCGGCGCTCTACGCCGCGCACGCGGTGGACACCGGGCTCGACGGTGCCGAGCTCGCCGTCGCCGTCGCCAAGGCCAAGAGCAGCGACGTGGCGCTCCAGGCGACCGCGGCGATGATCCAGTTCCACGGCGGCATCGGCTACACCTGGGAGCACGAGGCGCACTTCTTCTACAAGCGCGCCAAGCGGCTCGCCGGCCAGTACGGCGACGTCGCCGTCTCCCGCGAGCGGATCGCCTCCCTGACCATCGGGGCCTGACCCGTCCGTGGGCCGCGTGAGGCCACAGTGCACCCCGTCTGCTCAGGGCGGATGTGCGCTGTGGACTCGCGCGCCCGGCGCGGACGTGGGACCGTCGGACGATGGCACCCGTCACACCGGTCAACGCCACCGCCGCCGCCCTCCTCGGTCTGCTCCACGGCGGGCCGATGACCGGCGGGCAGCTGGTGGCGGCGGCCGGTGAGCGGTTCGGCCTGTTCTTCTCCGTCACCCGCAGCCAGGTCTACCGCGAGCTGCCCGCGCTGACCGAGGAGGCGCTGCTGCGCCTGGGCAAGCAGGGCCCGCGGGCCAGCCAGCAGTACGTGATCACCGCGGCCGGCAAGCGGTCGTTCAAGCACTGGCTCGCCACCGGCGGCGACGCCGACGCCGTCCGCAGCCCGCTGGTGCTGCGGCTGCTGCACGCGGGGACGCTGACGGTCAAGCAGCGCACCGAGCTCGTCGCGGCCGCCCGTGAGGCCTACGCCGAGCGGCTCGCGGTGGCCCGCGCCGCCGCCCGTGCGACCGACGACCCCTACGGCCGTCCGGTCGCGGACTTCGCCGTCGCCCACACCCGGGCGATGATCAAGCTGATCGACGCGATCCCCCAGGACTGAACCGGGGCCCACCCCGCGTACCCTCGACGGTTGTGAACTCCGACGTCCAGGCCGACCTGAAGGACCTCGACACCACCCTGTCCAGCATCGAGGCCGTCGCCGACGTGCCCCGGCTGCGCCAGGAGATCGAGGAACTGTCCGAGCAGGCGGGCCGGCCGGACCTCTGGGACGACGTCGACGCCGCCCAGCAGATCACCAGCCGGCTGGCCTACGCCCAGGGCGACCTGCGCCGGCTCGACGACCTGCGCCGCCGCCTCGACGACGTGCCGGTGCTCTACGAGCTCGCCGAGGACGAGGGCGACGAGTCCGCCGTCGCGGACGCCGACGCCGAGCGCGCGAAGCTCCGCAGCGAGATCTCCTCACTGGAGGTCCGCACCCTGCTCTCGGGCGAGTACGACGAGCGCGAGGCCCTGGTGACCATCCGGTCCGAGGCCGGGGGCATCGACGCCGCCGACTTCGCCGAGATGCTGTTGCGCATGTACCTGCGCTGGGCCGAACGCCACGGCTACGGCACCGACGTCTACGAGACGTCCTACGCCGAGGAGGCCGGCATCAAGTCGGCCACCTTCGCCGTCCACGCGCCGTACGCGTTCGGGACGCTGTCGGTCGAGGCCGGCACCCACCGCCTGGTGCGGATCTCGCCGTTCGACAACCAGGGGCGGCGCCAGACGTCGTTCGCCGGTGTCGAGGTGGCCCCGGTCGTCGAGACCTCCGACCACATCGAGATCGACGAGAAGGACCTGCGGGTCGACGTGTTCCGCGCGTCCGGGCCCGGCGGCCAGGGCGTCAACACCACCGACTCGGCGGTCCGGCTGACCCACATCCCGTCCGGGATCGTCGTCGCCTGCCAGAACGAGCGCTCCCAGCTGCAGAACAAGGCGTCGGCGATGGCCGTGCTGCAGGCGAAGCTGCTGGAGCGGCGCCGGCAGGAGGAGCGCGAGCTGCGCGACTCGTTCAAGGAGGCCGGGTCCTCCTGGGGCAACCAGATGCGCAACTACGTGCTGCACCCGTACCAGCTGGTGAAGGACCTGCGCACCGAGCACGAGGAGGGCAACCCCTCGCAGGTGCTCGACGGCCAGATCGACGAGTTCATCGAGGCCGGCATCCGCTGGCGCAAGCAGACCGAATCGGCCTCGTGAGCCGGGGTCGCCGGGCGTCCGCCGTCTGCGGCGCCCTCCTCGTCCTCGCCCTGGCCGGATGCACGACGGGGTCCCCGGAGCCGTCCGCCGACGGGGCGCCGCCCGCGTCCGCCGCGCCGTCGGCGCAGGACACCGTGGCCGCCGCGGGCACCGCGCTCGCCGACGCCGGGTCGGCGCGGGTCGACGTCGAGCTGGACTCGGTCACCGGCCCGGTGCGCGCCTCCGGCCCCGCCCGCTTCACCCCGTTCGCCGCGGACCTCACCGTCGCCCTCGGCACCCGTGGTGCCCAGGTCAGGGTGCTCGACGACCGCGCCTGGGTCCGGTTCGGCGGCAGCGACCGCTGGCAGCCGCTGTCCACGGGGCTCCTCCCGGTCGGCGCGGTCGGCGGGATGCTGCACGCCGCGCCCGGGCTGCGCGACGTCGTCGCCGCGCCGGGGACCACGGACGTCGACGGCGTCGCCGCGACGACGTACACCGGGTCGGTGGACCTCGCCGCCGCACGGGCCGGCGCCCCGGACCCCGCGGTCGGGACCCGGCTCGACGAGCTCGCCGGGCTGGTCTCGCCGACCCCGCGGTTCACCGCCTGGCTCGGTGCCCCCGACGCCGCCCCCGCCGACCGCGGACGGCTGCTCCGGCTGCGCCTGGAGCCGCAGGCCCCGGCCACCGGGACGCAGGACGCCGGCGCCGCGGTCCCGGGCGCGGTGACCGTCTCCTTCAGCGAGCCCGGGCTGCCGGTGGAGATCACCGCCCCCTGACGACGGGCCCCGCGTCCCGTCGCCCGCGCGCCTCGCCCCGGGTCGGCGCGGTGCACCGAGATGCAGCTCAGCGGGCCGTGGAGATCGACAGTTCCCGCTGAGCTGCATCTCGGCGTCGCGGCGGCCGGGCCGACGAGTGCGCGGGGCGGGCTCAGCGGGGCGTGGTCGCCCCGCGGGTCAGGGCGGCGAGCGACACGGCGGAGAGCGTGGCCGCGGTCAGCATGGTCACGGCCATGGCCGTCGCGCTCGACCCGACCAGCGGTGAGACCAGGGCGCCGAGGCCGAACTGGGTGGCCCCCAGCAGGGCCGAGCCCGTCCCGGCGCGGTCGCGGACCTCGCCGGTCGCCAGCGCCGCGCTGTTGCCCATCACGAACCCGAGCGTGGCCAGGGTCGCGAACAGCAGCACGAGCACCGGCCAACGGGCGGCGCCGAGCAGCACCACGACGAGCAGCGCCGCGCACAGCACGACCAGCCCCCCGACGGCGACGACGAGCTGGCGGCGCGGGGCGACCCGTGCGGCGAGCCGGCTGCTGACGATGTTGCCCAGCACCAGCCCGGCCGCGTTCGCCCCGAAGGCGAGGGCGTACTGCGTCGTGGAGAGGCCGAGGGTCTGCTGCAGCACGAACGGCGACCCGGAGATGTAGGCGAACATCATCGAGAACGACGTGGCGAAGGCCAGCACGTAGCCGACGTAGCGACGGCGGCGCAGGAGCGCCCCGACGTCGGAGAAGGTCCGTCGCACACCGCCGGAGGTACGGGCCGGGGCCGGCAGCGTCTCGTGCACCGCGAGCAGCGACGACACCAGCATGAGCAGCGCCAGCCCGGCGAGCGCCACGAAGATGCCCCGCCAGCCGACGACCCCGCCGAGCGAGCTGCCGATCACCGGTGCGACCACCGGTGCGATCCCGTTGATCGCCATCATCAGGGAGAACAGCTGCGCGGTCCGCGCGCCGGTGGTGCGGTCGGAGATCATCGCGCGGCTCAGCACCAGGCCGGCCGCCCCGCCGAACCCCTGCAGGAACCGGGCGACGACGAGCACCGCGACCGACGGCGCGACCGCGCTCGCCAGGCACGCGACGAACAGCAGGACCGTGCCGGCGAGGACCAGTCGTCGCCGCCCCCAGCTGTCCGAGAGCGGGCCGATCACCAGCTGCCCGGCCGCCAGCCCCACCAGGAACGC
Source organism: Pseudonocardia sp. TMWB2A (assembly GCF_017312135.1). Taxonomy (NCBI): domain Bacteria; kingdom Bacillati; phylum Actinomycetota; class Actinomycetes; order Pseudonocardiales; family Pseudonocardiaceae; genus Pseudonocardia; species Pseudonocardia sp. TMWB2A. The sequence goes on along the minus strand of NZ_QKQY01000002.1, from coordinate 1,450,163 downwards.
GGTCAGGGTCAGCTGCGCCGCCGACGCCGACGCCACCAGCTCGGTCGCCACCGTCGGCAGCACCGGCAGGTACATGTCGGTGGCCAGCGGCGCCACCGCCGTCAGCAGCGCGAGAACGCTGATCCACACGCCGTCCGGCACGGCGCGCCCCCGCGTCGTCCTCGGCGCGGCCTGCTCGGTCCCCACGGTCATGACGGTCCTCTCGCACGGCAATCAGCTATGAAACTATATATGAATTATCGAGTAGTATTGCGACTGTGACGAAGGTCGAGGAGCACGACGACGACTGGGCGGCGCTGGTCGAGGCGGTGCACGACCTGTCGCGCGTCCTGCGGGCGGCGGGGGAGCGCGCGGTCGGGCTGGACGCGATCACCGGGTCCGAGCACGAGGTCCTGCGGTGGGTCTCCGCGCGCCCCGGGCACCCCGTCTCGGCGGTGGCCCGCGGGCTCGGCCTGCAGGCCAGCAACGTCAGCACCACCGTCCGGTCGCTGGTCGAGCGGGACCTCGTGGAGCGCCGGACCGACCCGGCCGACGGCCGTCGCGCCCTGCTCCACCCCACCGCACGGGCCGCCCGGCACCGCGAGCTCCTCGACGCGGCCTGGACACGGCAGATCCGGCGTGCGCTCGGCGACCTGGACGGCACCGATGCCGTCGCGCTGCGTGCGGCGGCCCCCGTCCTGGACCGGCTCGCCGGTGCGCTCGACCCGTCGCGGGACCCGGTCGCCGCCGGACCGGTCTGACGGGCGTGTCGTCACGGCCCGTGTACTCCGGGCGGCGGTACCGTCCCGCTCCGTGATCGAGCTGCGGGACGTCACCAAGCGCTACCCGGCGTCCGGGCGTCCGGCGCTGGACCGGGTCTCCGCGACGGTCGGTGCGGGCGAGTTCGTGTTCCTGATCGGACCGTCCGGGTCGGGCAAGTCGACGCTGCTGCGGCTGCTGCTGCGCGAGGACGTCCCCACCTCGGGATCCATCCTCATCGACGGCCTCGACGTCGCCGGGCTGCCCCGGCGCAAGGTGCCGAAGCTGCGCCAGCGGATCGGCTGCGTGTTCCAGGACTTCCGGCTGCTGCCCAAGCGCACCGTCGCCGGCAACGTCGCGTTCGCGCTCGAGGTGCTGGGGCGCAGGCCGTCGGAGATCCGGATCGCCGTCCCGGAGCTGCTGGAGATGGTGGGGCTGCAGGGCAAGGCCGAGCGGCTGCCGCACGAGCTGTCCGGCGGTGAGCAGCAGCGCGTCGCGATCGCCAGGGCGTCGGTCAACCGGCCCCCGCTGCTGCTGGCCGACGAGCCCACCGGCAACCTCGACCCCGAGACCGGGCGGGAGATCATGCAGGTCCTGGAGCGCATCAACCGCGCGGGCACCACGGTGCTGATGGCCACCCACGACTCGTCCATCGTGGACGCGATGCGCCGCCGGGTGATCGAGTTGGCCGACGGCGGCGTGCTGCGTGACGAGGCCCGCGCGGTGTACGGGGCGGGCCGGTAGATGCGCCCCGCCCTGCTCACCCGCGAGGTCTCCTCCGGTCTGCGCCGCAACGTCACGATGACCGTCGCGATGGTGCTGACCACCGCGGTCACCCTGATGTCGGTCGGTGCGGGCCTGCTCGTGCTGCGCACCATCGACGACATCTCCGCGCTCTACACGAACCGGCTCGAGATCCAGGTGGCGCTCACCCCGGACGTCTCGGAGACCGACCCGGACTGCAGCGGGCCGACGTGCGCGTCGGTGCGGAGCGCGCTGGAGGCCGCCCCGGGCGTCGGCTCGGTCTCGTTCGAGTCCCAGCAGCAGGCCTGGACCCGGTTCCGTGAGCTGTTCGCCGGGCAGTCGGTCGCCGACGTCGCCCGGCCGCAGTCGCTGCCCGCCACGCTGCGGGTCACCCTGACCGACCAGCAGGCGGGCGCCGCGGCCGCCCGGGCCGCCGTCGAGGGTCGGCCGGGGGTGCGCGGGGTGATCGACCAGCGCGACGTCGTCGGGACCCTGTTCGACTTCCTGAACGGGGTGCGCAACGTGGCGTTCGCGCTCGCCGTCGTACAGGCGCTCGCGGCGATCCTGCTGATCTCCAACACGGTGCAGGTCTCGGCGTTCATGCGGCGCACCGAGGTCGGCGTGATGCGCCTGGTCGGGGCGACGCGCTGGACCACCCAGCTGCCGTTCCTGGTCGAGGCCGCCATCGCCGGGGCCGTCGGCGGGGCGCTCGCCGGGATCGGCCTGGTCGCGGCCAAGTACGCCGTCGTCGACGACCTGTTCACCGCGATGGGTCAGGCCGGCGTGATCCCGCCGGTCCGGATCACCGACGTGCTGGTGGTCTCGGCGCTGCTCGTGCCCACCGGGGCCCTCGTCGCGGGGGTCACCGGCTACGTGACCCTGCGCGCCTATGTGAAGGTCTGAGCGCTCACCCCGCGGGGGCGAACGCCGCGGCGTGGTCGCGGGCGAACTCCTCCAGGGTGCGGGCCGGGTGGCCGGTGAGGACGGCCACGGCGTCGTCCACCCGCGCCGCCTCGCCCCGCCCGTAGTGGGCGTAGTCCTCGACCAGTCCCGCGGCCTGCCAGGGCGGCAGCACCCCGTCCAGGACGGCGGCGAACGCCTCCGGGGTGAGGTCGTCGAACGCGACCGGGTGCCCGGTGGCCCGGGTCAGGGCCGCGGCGATCCCGGCGTGGGTGACGGCGCGCGGCCCGGTGAGGTCGTGCACCGCACCGTCCGGTCCGGCGCCGGTGAGCACGGCCGTGGCGGCGTCGGCGATGTCGCGCACGTCGACCGCGCTCACCGCGGCGTCGCCGATCGGGGCGCCGAACCGGCCGGTCGCGGCGATCAGGGGGGCGAAGGCCAGCAGGCCCTGCATGAACAGGTTCGGCCGCAGCACCACGTGGCCGATCCCCAGGTCGTGGACGTGCTGCTCCACCGCGGCGTGCCAGCGCAGGAACCGCACCGGGGAGTCCGCCCGTGCCGCGAACTGCGACAGCAGCACCAGCCGGGACACCCCGGCGGTCGCGGCGGCGTCGGCCACCGCGATCTGGGTGGTCGCGGCGTCGGGGGCCGAGGGCGAGTTGAGGAACGCCGCGTCGACCCCGTGCAGCGCCGTGGCGACGGCGTCCGGGTCGCGCAGGTCGCCCCGCACGACCTCGACGCCGGCGGCGTCGCCGAGGCGGTCGGGGTCGCGGACCAGCGCCCGCACCGTCACGTCACGACCGGCCAGCGCGGTCAGCAGGTGCCCGCCGATCCCGCCGGTCGCCCCGGTCACCAGCACCGTCGTCGTCATGCCCGTCTCCTGTGATCGCCGATCTGATACGAGAGCACTGCTCTCACAACTGAGTCTGCACTCGGCGCCGCCGAAGTGCAAGAGCACTGCTCCGGCGATGCCGCGGTCGGATACCGGTGGCGGTGCGCGGGTAGGCTGGTCGTGTGAAGGAACAGGGCCGGAAGGTGATCGCGCAGAACCGTCGGGCCCGGCACGACTACGCGATCCTGGAGGAGTTCGAGGCCGGGGTCGCGCTCAAGGGGACCGAGGTGAAGAGCCTCCGTCTGGGCCGGGCGTCGCTGGTCGACGCCTTCGCCACCATCGACGACGGCGAGATCTTCCTGCGCAACCTGCACATCCCGGAGTACGTGCGCGGCAGCTGGACCAACCACGAGCCGCGCCGCACCCGCAAGCTGCTGCTGCACCGTGGGGAGATCGACCGGCTGATGGGCAAGACCCGCGAGGGCGGGCTCACCCTGGTGCCGCTGTCGCTGTACTTCAACGACGGCAAGGTCAAGTGCGAGATCGCGCTCGCCAAGGGCAAGAAGGACTACGACAAGCGCCGCGACCTGGCCAAGAAGGACGCCCAGAAGGAGATCGCGCGCGCCGTCGGCCGTGCGGCCAAGGGGCGGGCCCGGGACCTGCGCGGCTGAGCCACGGCCCGCCTAGGGTGGGGCCGTGGATCTCCCCGTGCCACCCTCCGACGACGCCGACGTGCCCCGCTGGACCGCCGAGCTGGACCTGCCCGGCCTGGTCGACGTGCACGTGCACTTCCTGCCCCAGCGCATGCTCGACAAGGTCTGGGCCTACTTCGACGCCGCTGAGACCCACTACGGCACCCCGTGGCCGGTGCAGTACCGGCTGCCCGAACAGGAGCGGTACGCGATCCTCGAACGCCTCGGGGTGCTCGCGTTCGCGCCCCTGACCTACCCGCACAAGCCGGGCATGGGGGAGTGGCTCACCGGCTGGGCCGGCGGGTTCGCCGACGCCCACCCGCGCGCGGTGCGCACCGTGACGCTCTACCCGGAACCGTCCGTCGTGGACTACCTCGGCCGTGCCGTGTCCGACGGGGCGCGGATGGTCAAGGTGCACGTCCAGGTCGGCGGGTTCGACCCGCGCGACCCCCTGCTGCGCGACGCCTGGGGCCTGCTGGCCGACGCGGGTGTGCCCGCCGTCGTCCACTGCGGCGACGGCCCGATCCCCGGCGAGCACACCGGCCTCGGGATCTTCGCCGAGGTACTGGCGGCGCACCCCGATCTGCGGATCGTGCTGGCCCACGCGGGCATGCCGGACTTCCGGGGCGCGCTGGAGCTGCTGGACCGGTTCCCGAACCTGGTGCTCGACACGACGATGGTCGGGACCGCGTTCTCCCAGCGGATCGCGCCGCTGCCGCCGGACTGGCCGGCACGCCTGGCCGAGCACCCGGGGCGGATCGTGCTCGGCACCGACTTCCCCAACATCCCCTACGCCTACGCCGAGCAGCTCGCCGCGATCGCCGGCTGGGCCGCCGCCGAGCCCCGCCTCGGCGCGGCGTTCCTGCGCTCGGTCCTGTACGACGCCCCGGCCGCGCTGCTGGGCGTCGACCCCGTCCGACACGCCACCCCCGGCCCCGCGGCCGAGACCCCGAGGAGCTCCTAGACATGGTCAGCCCGCAGAACGACGGGAACGGCGCGGCCGCCCCGGTCGACATCGCCCTCTACGGTGCGACCGGCTTCGTCGGCGGCCTCATCGCCCGTCACCTCGCCGAGCACGCCCCGCCCGGGGTGCGCATCGCGCTGGCCGGCCGCTCCGAGGCGAGGCTCGCCGCGACCCGGGCGGCGCTGCCCGCGTCGGCGCGGGACTGGCCGCTGATCGTCGCCGACGCCGCCGACCCGGCCGCGACCGACCGGCTCGCCGCGGGCGCCCGCGTCGTGCTGAGCACGGTCGGCCCGTACGCGAAGTACGGCCTGGGGCTGGTCGGGTCGTGCGCGCGGGCCGGCACCCACTACGCCGACCTCACCGGTGAGGTGCTGTTCGTCCGCGAGGCGATCGACCGCTTCCACGACACCGCCCGCGCCAGCGGCGCGCGGATCGTGCACTCCTGCGGCTACGACTCCGTCCCCTCCGACCTGGGGGTGTTCCTCGCGCACCGGGCCGCACAGGCCGACGGTGCGGGTGGGCTCACCGAGGTCCGCACGGTCGCGACGATGCGCGGCGGGGTCTCGGGCGGCACGGTGGACTCGCTGCGCGGGCAGCTCGACACCGTCCGCACCGACCGCGACGCCCGGCGCCTGGCCGCCCGCCCGCACTCGCTGAGCCCCGACCCCTCGGCCGAGCCGACGCCGTCGCAGCCGGGTGACGCGGGACCGCCCGCCCGGCTCCCGGACGGCACCTGGACCGCGCCGTTCGTGATGGCGTCCTACAACACCCGGATCGTGCGCCGCTCCAACGCGCTGCTCGACCACGCCTACGGCCGCGGCCTGCGCTACGGCGAGCTCCAGGGCTGCGGTCGCGGGGTGTCCGGGGCGATCACCGCGGGTGTGGTCACCGGCGGGCTCGGCGCGCTGGTCGGCGCGTTCATGGTGCCGCCGATCCGCCCGCTGCTCGACCGGGTGCTGCCCGCGCCCGGGACCGGGCCGTCGGAGCGGACCCGCGAGCGCGGCTGGTTCCGGATGGACGTGCGTGCCGAGACCGAGTCCGGGCGTCGCTACCGGGTGCGGGTCTCCGGTCCCGGCGACCCCGGCTACGGGGCCACCGCGGTGATGTTCGGCGAGGCGGGCCTCGCGCTGGCCCTGGGCGGGTCCGCGCTGCCCGACCGCGCGGGCTGTCTCACCCCGGCCACCGCGCTGGGTGACGTGCTGGTCGACCGGCTGCGGGCCGCGGAGCACACCTACGAGGTCGCGGCGGGGTGACACGCCACCGGTAACCGGGATGATCGGGCGGGCGCGGGGCGTTATGCTGTGCGTCCGCCCGGGTACGTCCGGGCGGAGTGCAGGTGGACTGCGGGTCCTCCGGGACCCGACCAGGGGGTGAACGGTTTCGACTCCGATCGTTGATCGAGGTGAAGCGTGCCGAGGAAGGCGACGATGATCTCGTTAACCATGCGTCGCAAAAAAATAAGTGCCGACAACAGTCGCACTGCCCAGAGCGCTTACGCGCTCGCTGCCTGATCTTCAGGTAGGGGCTGTCGGGCCGGAGGCGTCCCCGCTCCGGGTCCCGACATCATTCAGGGGACTCACCCTGCGGTCCGGCCGCGGAACCGCAGGGGACATCCAACAGCGGCTGGGATCGTCACACCGGCTTGTTCGCGTGACCGGTGGATCCGAGTAGAGACCTAGCGGACTGCGCACGGAGAAGCCCTCGTGAACCGACGGAGGACCCGGGTTCGATTCCCGGCACCTCCACCGCCCAGCGGCCCCGTCCCGACCCCGGGACGGGGCCGTTCCTGTTTCCGGAGAAGATCGTTGCGCGATGAAACTGTGCATTGCTAACATCCTTGGTGGGAGTGATGCCGATGACCGCCGTGACCGATCCCGTGCCCACCTACCCGATGACGCGCGGGTGCCCCTTCGACCCGCCCGCCGAGCTCGCCCGCATCCGGGACGACGAGTGCCCCGCCGGGCCGGGGATCGCCCGCGTCCGTATCTGGGACGGCAGCACGCCGTGGCTCGTCACCCGCTACGACGACGTCCGCGCCGCGCTCGCCGACGAGCGGCTGTCCGCCGACGCCGACCGCGACGGCTACCCGGCCGCGTCGCGGTCGCGCCGCGTGCGCTCCCGGGGGCGCCGGCGCAGCTTCATCATGATGGACGGCCCCGAGCACGCCCGGCACCGGCGGATGCTCATCGGTGAGTTCACCGTGCGCCGCATCGAGCGTCTCCGGCCGCTGGTCGAGCAGACCGTCACCGAGCTGCTGGACGCCATGGAGGCGGGGGAGAACCCGACCGACCTGGTGCAGGCGTTCGCGCTGCCGCTGCCGTCGCTGGTGATCTGCCACCTGCTCGGGGTCCCCTACGCCGACCATGCGTTCTTCGAGTCGCAGAGCCGGATCATGGTCGACCTGACCTCGGGCGCGGAGGCGTCGGCCGCGGCGTCGGACGCGCTGCAGGACTACCTCGCCGGCCTCGTCCGGGCGCGGCTGGACGAGCCGCGCGACGACGTGCTCGGCGGGATGGCCGCCCGGGTTGCGGCCGGGGACCTCACCGTCGACGAGGCGAGCGCCTCGGCGCTGCTGCTGCTCGTCGCCGGGCACGAGACGACGGCGAACATGATCGCGCTCGGCACGCTGACCCTGCTGCACCACCCCGACCAGCTCGCCGTCGTCCGCGACGGCGACGCCGCGCAGGTCCGCGCCGCGGTCGAGGAGCTGCTGCGGGTCCTGACCGTGACCCACATCGGCCGCCGCCGGGTCGCGACCGAGGACCTGGAGATCGGCGGGGTCACGGTGCGGGCGGGGGAGGGCGTGGTGCTCGCCGCCGAGGCCGCCAACCGCGACCCCCGGCAGTGGCCGCACCCCGACGAGATCGACGTGTCCCGCGGGACGAACCGGCACGTCGCGTTCGGGTTCGGGGTGCACCAGTGCCTGGGACAGCCGCTGGCCCGCCTGGAGCTGCAGATCGCCTACCCGGCGCTGCTGCGGCGCTTCCCGGGACTGCGGGTCACCGTGCCGGACTCGGAGATCCCGTTCCGCGACGACATGGCGATCTACGGCGTGCACGCGTTGCCGGTGGCATTCTGATGGCCATGCGCGTGATCGTGGACAAGGAACTGTGCATCGGGGCCGGTCAGTGTGTCGTGACCGCGCCGGACGTCTTCGACCAGGACGACGACGGGATCGTCGAGCTGCTGACCGACTCGCCCGCCGAGGGGGACCGGGACGCGGTGAAGGAGGCCGAGCACGTGTGCCCGGCCCGGGTGATCAGCGTGGAGGACTGACCCTCAGGCGGCGCTGACGCCGATCAGCATGCCGACCAGGTACGTGGCGCCGGCGGCGATGGCGCCGAACGCCAGCTGGCGCAGCGCCGCCGACCACCACGAGCGGGAGGTGAACCGCGAGGTCAGCGCCCCCGCGACGAGCAGGCCGACGCCGCCGACGGCGAGGCCCAGCGCGAGCGAGCCGTAGCCGAGCAGGAACGTCGTCAGCGGGATCAGCCCGCCGACCGCGAACGCGGCGAACGACGACGTCGCCGCCACCCAGGGCGAGGGCTTGTCGTCCAGGCTGACGCCCAGCTCCTGGCTGACGTGCATCCGCAGCGCCAGCTCCGGGTCCCGGTGCACCTCGCGGGCTACCGCGTCCGCCGTCTGCCCGGTCAGCCCCATCTCGCGGAACCGGGAGGCCAGCTCGTGCTCCTCGGCGCGCGGGTGCAGGGCGAGCTCGTGGCGCTCGACGGCGGCCTCGGCGTCGAGCGCGTCGTTCTGGGTGCCGACCGAGGCGAACTCGCCCAGCGCCATCGAGAACGCCCCCGCGACGACGCCCGCCAGCCCGGTCAGCACGATCAGGTCGCGGTCCGCCCCGCCCCCGCCGACGCCCGCGACCAGCGCGATCGTGGTGACCAGGCCGTCCATCGCGCCGAACGTGGCGGCGCGCAGCCAGCCGCCCGAGACGTCCCGATGGGAGTGGTCGTGGCTGTGGTCGGCGAGCTCCGCCTCCAGCTCCGGATCGTTCACGCCTGCAACGATAGGACGACCGCGCTCGCCGCGCGGAGGTGTGCGACCACACCGACACTGAGCCGATGTCGTCCGATGACACGGCCCCCCTCTGGCTGTTCGCCGACCAGCTCGGCCCGCACGTGTGGGACACCGAGGAGTTCGCCGACCGCGAGGTCGTGATCGTCGAGTCCACCCGGGCGCTGGGCCGCCGGCGCCACCACCGCCAGAAGCTGCACCTGGTGCTGTCCGGGATGCGTCACCTCGCCGAGCAGCTCGGCGACCGGGCCACCTACCTGCGCACCGACACCTACCGCGAGGCGCTGGAGCAGGTCGGCCGCCCGGTGGTGGTGCACCAGCCGACGTCGTTCCCGGCGTCGGACATGGTGCGCCGTTTCGTGAAGGAGGGCCTCGTGACCGAGGTCCGGCCCACCCCGACCTTCGCGCTGGGCAAGGACGAGTTCGACGACTGGGCCGGCGACCGCGAGACCTTCCGGATGGAGGAGTTCTACCGCGCCCAGCGCGAGCGGTTCTCCGTGCTCATGGACGGGGAGAAGCCCGTCGGCGGGAAGTGGAACTACGACCACGACAACCGCGAGTCCCCGCCGAAGGGCGCCGAGCGCCTGGACGTGAAGGCGCCCTGGAAGCCCCGCGAGGACGGGATCGACGAGCAGGTCCGCGCCGACCTCGACGCGGCCGGGTACCCCACGGTCGGCAACGACGGGCCGCGCCGCTTCGCCGTCACCCACGAGGAGGCCACCCGGGCGCTGCGGCACTTCGTCCGGCACCGCCTCGACACCTTCGGCCCGTACGAGGACGCGGTGCTGGAGCAGGACTGGGCCATGGCGCACTCGCTGCTGTCGGTGCCGATGAACCTGGGCGCCCTGCACCCGCTGGAGGCGGTGCACGCCGCCGAGCAGGCCTACCACGACGGGGACGCCCGGCTGTCCAGCGTCGAGGGGTTCGTCCGGCAGATCCTCGGCTGGCGGGAGTACGTCTGGCAGCTGTACTGGCGCTTCGGGCGCGGCTACACGCGTCGCAACCACCTGCGGGCCCGCACCCCGCTGCCGGACTGGTGGACCGACCTGGACGCCGACGCCGTCACCGCGAACTGCCTGTCGCACGCCCTGGGCGGGGTCCGCGACCGCGGCTGGACCCACCACATCCCGCGCCTGATGATCCTCGGCAACCACGCCATGCAGCGTGGCTACCGGCCTGCGGAGCTCAACGACTGGTTCGCGACCGCGTTCGTCGACGGGTTCGCCTGGGTGATGCCCGCCAACGTGATCGGGATGAGCCAGCACGCCGACGGCGGCCGGATGGCCACCAAGCCCTACGCCTCCGGTGGCGCCTACATCGACCGGATGACCGACCTGTGCTCGGGCTGCGCGTTCGACCCGAAGGTGAGGGTGGGGGAGAAGGCCTGTCCGTTCACCGCGGGCTACTGGCAGTTCGTGCACCGCCACGAGGAGATGATGGCGGGCAACAACCGCACCGCCCGCGCCGTCGCCACGATGAAGCGGCTGACCGATCTCGACGCGCTGCTGGAGCAGGAGTCCGCCCGCGAGGAGTTCTGAACCGGCGGGCTCGCTAGGCTTCCCGGTCGTGACCGCAGCCCGCCCGCTCGACGTGCTGGGCACCGTGCTGCGGCTGGGGCTGGCCGCGGTCTGGCTGGTGTCGGGGGCGGTGAAGCTGTCCGAGCCGTTCACCACGGCCGTCGCCGTCGCCGCCTACCGGGTGCTGCCGAACGCGCTCGTCGTGCCGGTCGCGACCCTGCTGCCGCCGCTGGAGATCGCACTCGGCCTGCTGCTGCTCGCGGGCCTCGCCACCCGGCTCGCCGCGGTGGTGGGCACCGTGCTGCTGCTCGCGTTCGTCGCGGGGCTGGTGCAGGCGTGGGCGCGCGGGCTGGCGATCGACTGCGGCTGCTTCGGCGGTGGCGGGCCGGTCGACCCCGACGACACCGGCTACGGCCTGTCCCTGCTGCGCGACCTCGCCTTCACGGCGGCCGCGGTGTACCTGGTGGCGCGCCCGCGGACGCTGTTCTCCCTCGACGGGCGCGGGGACCGGGCCGCGGCACACGACCACGACCGGCGGGCGCCGGCGGACGCGACGGAGGAGCACTGATGGGACAGAGTGAGCGCGAGCGCCGACAGGCCGCGCAGGCCCGGCTGCAGGCGGCGGGGATCAGCTCCGCACGCACCTCGAGCGGGCTCGGTCGCAACCTCGGGATCGGCGCGCTCGTGCTGGTCATCGCCCTGGCCACGGGCGTCTACGTGCTGTACCAGAACTACCAGAGGGCGACCGTCGCGACCTACCCGGTGACCCGCGACGGCGTCGTCGTGAAGGCCGGGAACCAGGCGGCACCGGTGACCGTCGACCTCTACGAGGACTACCTCTGCCCCGCCTGCCAGCAGCTGGAGAGCGGTGTCGGGAACCAGCTCACCACCGCGGTGAACGAGGGCAAGGCGAAGATCAACTATCACCACATCGTGATCCTCGACGAGCGCTCGACCCCGCCCGGCTACTCGACCCGCGCCGGCAACGCCGCACTGTGCGCCGCCGACGCCGGGATCTTCCCCGCGTACCACTCCCGCCTCTACACCGAACAGCCCACCGAGGGCAGTGCCGGGAAGACGGTGCAGGAGCTGACCGCGCTCGGCACCGAGCTGGGGGCCAAGGGCGACTTCGCGGGTTGCGTCACCCGCCAGGCGAACAGCCAGGCGATCGCCGACGCGACCAAGGCGGCCGTCGCCGACCCGGCGGTGGCGCCCGGCGGCCGCTTCGGGACCCCGACGGTGATGGTGAACGGGGTCAAGATGGATCTGAGCAACGGGGACTGGCTGTCGAAGGTGACGGGCTGACCGCACCCACGGTGAAGCGCGGCAGGAACCACTGCACCAGCGGCCCGACGGCGAGCGCGTAGACGACCGTCACCGGGCCGAAGACACCGCCGAGCACCCACCCGACGAGCACGACCGTCACCTCGATCGCGGTCCGCACCAGCCGCACCGACAGGCCGGTGCGGGCCGCGAGCCCGGTCATCAGCCCGTCCCGCGGGCCCGGCCCCAGCCCGACCCCGATGTAGGCCGCCGTCGCCGCCGCGTTCAGCACGATCCCGGCGACGGCGTACGCCACCCGCAGCCACAGCGCCTCCGGGGCGGGCAGCACCGCGAGCGCGGTGTCCACCGTGGCCCCGATGACGACGACGTTCGCCACCGTCCCCAGTCCTGGCCGTTCCCGCAGCGGGATCCACAGCAGCAGCACCCCGACCGCGACGACCACGGTCACCGCGCCCACCGACAGGGCCGTACGGCCGGCGACGCCCTGGTGGAACACGTCCCACGGCATCGAGCCGAGGGCCGCGCGCATCATCAGCGTCATCGAGACCGCGTAGGCGACCAGGCCGGCCACGAGCTGGGTGAGCCGCCGGGTGCGCCGCGGCATCCGCAGCGACCAGCGGGAGCTGCCGATCGTCACGAGATGGCATGCTGCCTCTGTCGGTGGCCTGTCGTCACCGTGCCACTCGAACGAAAGTGGATCGGGAATGACGCAGGGGATCGGGGCGGAGCGCCTCGCCGCGCTGTGCGGCGACGTCCACGGCGGGCGCGGCCCGGCGTACCGGGTGCTGGCCGACGCGGTGCGGGTGCTGACCGGCGACGGCAGGCTGCCGTCGGGCACCCGGCTGCCGGCGGAGCGGGCGCTGGCCGAGGCGCTGGGCGTCAGCCGGGTCACCGTCGCCCGCGCCTACCGCGACCTGCGCGACGACGGCTGGGCCGACGCCCGGCACGGGTCGGGCACCTGGGTACGGCTCCCGGACCGCACCGGGGGCGTCGACGGGGTCTGGGCGCCGGGGCCGGTCGACCGCGGCACGATCGACCTCGCCCACGCCGCGCCCGCCGCGCCCGCGGTGCTGCCCGACCTGGTCGCCCGCGCCGTCGAACGGGGTGCCGCGGAGCTGGCCGGACACGGCTACGGCCCGGACGGCCTGCCCGCGCTGCGGGCCGCGATCGCCGACCGGTTCACCGCCCGGGGGCTCCCGACCGGGCCGGAGCAGGTCGTCGTGACGGGCGGGGCGCTGCAGGCGATCGGGATCGTCGTCGCCGAGCTGGCCGGGCCCGGCGACCGGGTGCTCGTCGAGCACCCCACCTACCCGTCGGCGCTCGACGTCGTCGCCGACGCGGGGGCGGTCGCCGTCCCGGTGTCGGCGGACGGTGCCGACGCGACCCCGCAGACCGTGCTGCCGCGGGCCGCCCGGCAGACCGCGGCGCGGGTCGCGTACCTGATGGCGGACTTCCAGAACCCCACCGGCCGCCTCCTCGACGACGACGCCCGCGCCCGGCTCGTGCAGCGCCTCGCCCGCCAGGGCACCGTCGCCCTGGTCGACGAGACCTTCGCCGAGCTGGACCTGCGCGAGGGCGCCACGGGGCCGCTGCCGTGTGCCGCGCACGCCGCCGGGCCCGACGACGTCGTCACCGTCGGCGGGCTGAGCAAGATCGCCTGGGGCGGGCTGCGGATCGGCTGGATCCGGGCCGGCCGCGAGCGCGCCGCCCGGATGCGACGACGGCTGGCCCGCGCCCAGCTGGCGCTGCCGGTGCTGGAGCAGCTCGTCGCCGTCGAGGTGCTGGAGCGGCTCGACGTGCTGCGGGCCGAACGGGTCGGGGTGCTGCGCACCCGGCGCGACGTGCTGGTCGCCGAGCTCGCCGCGGCCCTGCCGGACTGGCACTTCACCGTCCCCGACGGCGGGCTCGCGCTGTGGTGCGACCTCGGTGCGCACGTCTCGACGGCGCTGACCGCGGCCGCCCCGCGACACGGTCTGGTGCTGGCGCCCGGGCCGCGGTTCGGGGCCGGGCACGCGTTCACCGACCGGTTGCGGGTGCCCTTCACCCACCCCGGGCCTGTGACGGCCGAGGCGGTACGGCGCCTGGCCCGCACCGCCCGCGACGTCGCCGGGCCGGGCCGGACGACCGGCGCCGACCCGGCGACCCGGGCCGGCGTCGTCGTCTGAGCGGGGTCAGATCACCAGGTCGATCAGCAGCACCAGGACCAGGCCGGAGACCGAGATGACGGTCTCCATGATCGACCAGGTCTTTATGTTCTGGCCGACGGTGAGCCCGAAGTACTCCTTGACCAGCCAGAACCCGGCGTCGTTGACGTGGGAGAAGAACAGCGAGCCCGCGCCGATCGCCAGTACCAGCAGCGAGGTCTGGGTCGGGTCCAGCGTCGGCAGCAGCGGGACGAGGATGCCCGCGGCGGTCACCGTCGCGACGGTCGCCGACCCGGTCGCGAGCCGGATCGCCACCGCGACCAGCCAGCCCAGCAGCAGCGCGGAGATGCCGGCGCCGGTGGCCCAGCCGGCGATCATCGCGCCGATCCCGGTGTCGACCAGGGTCTGCTTGAACCCGCCGCCCGCGGCGACGATCAGCACGATGCCGGCGATGGCGGGCAGCGACCTCTCCAGCGAGCCCATGATCCCGGCGCGGTTCATGCCGGATCCGGTGCCGAGGGTGACCATCGCGACCAGCACCGACAGCAGCAGCGCGACCAGCGGGGTGCCGACGAAGTCCAGCGCGGCGCGCACCGGGTTGCCCTCGGGCGCGGCGATGTCGCCGACGGCCTTGCCCATCATCAGCACGACCGGCAGCAGCACGGTGAGCAGCGTGGCGGCGAACCCGGGGCGCCGGGTGGGCCCGCCGTCCGGGGCGTCGCGGTCGACGGCGGCGTCGTCGCCGGAGCCGCTGCCGGAGCCGGTGTCCGGGTCGGTGCCGGTGGTGGCGCCGGCCGACCCGCCGGACGCGGTGCTGCTCCCGGCCGCGACCCGGGACTCGAAGAGCGCGGGCGGGGACACGTCGACCCAGCGGGCCGCGACCTTGGCGAACAGCGGCCCGGCCAGGACGACGACCGGGATCGACACGAGCACGCCGAGGACCAGGGTGATGCCCAGGTCGGCGTCGAGGATGCCGATCGCGGCGAGCGGGCCGGGGTGCGGCGGGACCAGGCCGTGCATGGCGGAGAGCCCGGCCAGGGCCGGGATGCCGACGGCGATCAGCGAGACCTGGGCGCGGCGCGCGACCAGGAAGATGACCGGCATCAGGATGACCAGGCCGATCTCGAAGAACATCGGCAGGCCGATCAGCGCGCCGACGGCGGCCATCGACCACGGCAGCGTCCGCGGGCCGGAGCGGGAGACGATCGTGTCGACCAGCCGGTCGGCACCGCCGGAGTCGGCGAGCAGCTTGCCGAACATCGCGCCCAGCGCGATCAGCGTGCCGACGCTCGCGGCGGTGGAGCCGAAGCCGTCGGAGAAGGCCTCCACGGCGTCGCCCATCGACATGCCCGCCACGCCCGCGACGAGCAGCGAGCCGATGGTCAGTGCGAGGAACGGGTGCAGGGAGAACCGCGTGATCAGCAGGACCAGTGCGACGATGCCCACCAGTGCGGCGGTCACCAGGCGACCGGCGGAGGCGACCGGCTGGGCCTGCTCCGCGGCCAGGACGAGTGCGGGGTGCAGCGTCATCGCGGGGCCACCTCCGGCCCGGTCACGGCGACGGCGCCCGCGACGATCTCGTCGACCGGCCGGCGGATGTCCAGCGTCGTCCCGGCCTCGTCGGCGGCCAGCGGCTCCAGGGTGGCCAGCTGGGAGTCGAGCAGCGCGGTCGGCATGAAGTGCCCGGAGCGCCCGCCCATGCGCTCGGCGAGCACGGCGGCGTCGCCGGACAGGTACACGAACACCGTCGACGGCGCGTGCGAGCGCAGCCGGTCGCGGTAGGCGCGGCGCAGCGCCGAGCAGGCGACGACGAGCCCGGTGCCGGTGTGCTCGGCCAGCCGGGCGCCGACGGCGTCGAGCCAGGGCTCGCGGTCGGCGTCGGTGAGCGGGATCCCCTGGGTCATCTTCGCGACGTTCGCGGCCGGGTGCAGGCCGTCGGAGTCGGTGAAGGGGACACCGAGTGCGTCGGCGAGGGCGGCGCCGACGGTGGACTTCCCGGAGCCGGACACCCCCATCACGACGACGAGGGGGCGGGGTGGCTGCTGCGTCACTGCATCGGCTCCTCACGGGTGTGGCGGCATCGGCACACGGACCGGGGGTACCCCGCCCGTTGCGGGACCAGCGTCGGTCATAAGTAGTACTTTTTCAATACCGAATCGGTTCAGGTATGTCGAATCGCCTCGCTGCGACGATATAGTGGCACGATTCGGCTCGTGGGTGGCGCAACGGAGGGTCTGCACGGGGACGTCCTGGACCGGCTCGGTACCGCGATCGCCGCGGGGACCATCGGGGCGGGCGAGGTCCTGCGGGCCGAGGAGCTGGTCGCGCGCTACGGCGTGTCGCGCACCGTCGTCCGGGAGGCCGTGCGCGTGCTGGAGTCGATGGGCCTGGTGCGCAGCAGGCGCCGGGTCGGCACGACGGTCGCCCCGCGGGAGCAGTGGAACGTGCACGACCCGCGGGTGATCCGCTGGCGGCTCGACGGTCCCGGCCGCGACGAGCAGCTGCGGTCGCTGTCCGAGCTGCGCTGCGGGGTGGAGCCGCTGGCCGCCGAGCTGGCCGCCGACCGGGCCACCCCCGAGCAGTGCGGTGTGCTCGTCGGCGCGGTGATGGACATGACCGTGCACGGGCGGTCCGGGGACCTGCTGGCCTACCTGGAGGCCGACGTCGTGTTCCACCGCACGCTGCTCGCGGCCTCGGGCAACGAGATGGTGGCCGCGCTGGGCGACGTCGTCGCCGAGGTGCTGGCCGGGCGCACCCGGCACCACCTGATGCCCAGCCGGCCGGAGCCGGACGCGATCCGGCTGCACCGCGACGTCGCCGACGCCGTCCGGTCCGGTGACCCGGCGGGTGCCGGAGCGGCGATGCGCGAGATCCTGCGTGAGGCGGACGCGGCGATGCGGGCCGGTGTGGCGCGCGCTCCGGGTCCCCGATTGTGATGATGGTGCGGATTCGGACGTATCAATCCGTCGTCCGCAATCGATCATAGGGGAGACCGTCGTGTGCGACGGGGCCGCGGCACCACGTCGCGGGACGGTGCCGAATGAGTGAGATGATCTCGCAATGTCCGTACGGCGGGTGACGGAAGAACTGCAACGTCTGGGCATGTCGGGGTACGAGGCGAAGGCCTACGTCGCCCTGGTCAGTGCCGGCGAGGCGGTGAACGGCTACGAGGTGGCGAAGCGGTCGGGGGTGCCGCGCAGCACCGTCTACGAGACGCTGGGCAAGCTCGTCGGCCGCGGCGCGGCGTTCGAGGTGCGGGCCGCCGACGGCACCGGCTACGTCCCGCTGCCGCCCGCGACGCTGCTGGAGCGGATGCGCCGCGACTTCGACCGCACGCTGGGCATCCTGCAGAACGAGATCCCGCGGCTGACCGCGCCACCGCAGGTGCGGCTGGTGCACTCGCTGACCGAGCGGCGCATGCTGCTCGAGCGGGCCGAGGACGTCGCCGCCGCGGCCCGCTCCGAGCTGTACGTGCTCGGCTGGCCGGAGGACGTCGAGGCCCTCAAGCCCACGATCCGCCGGGCCGAGGAGCACGGCGTCGACGTGGCCACGGTCGTCTTCGGCCCCGACGACGACCCGGTCGGCTGGCACACCGAGCACCGCTACTCCGAGCCCTCGGCGGTCGAGGACAACCTCGGTCGGCGGATGCTCATCGTCGTCGCGGACCGGGACCAGGCCGTGATCGGGGGGCTCACCGCCGACCGCACCTGGGGCCTCTACACCGACGACCCGGCCGCGGTGCTGCTCGCGCACCTCTACGTGCGCCACGACATCGCGATCCACCGCGTCGCCGACCGGTTCGCCGAGCACGGGTTCGACGAGTTCTGGGTCGACGACCCCGCCCTGCGACGGCTCCGCGAGCCCGTCGGCGAGCCGGTCCGGGCCACCGACGGCGCGCCCCGCTCCGTCGGCCCGGAGACCGACACCGTCGGCGACCTCGACGGCGCCGACGGGACCGACGAGGACGACGACGACCGGAGCCGGGCCGGCTGAGCGGCCCCGGGGCTCAGCCCGCGGGCACCTGCTCCGGCCTGCGCCCACCCAGGTGCCGGCCGAAGAAGTCGAGGATGATCTGCGCCCGCTGGACGCGGTGGCGCGGCGACCCGTCGCGTGACATCCCGTGGCTCTCCTCCGGGAACCGCCAGTACTCCACCGCCCGCCCGAGCAGCCGCAGCGCGACGAACAGCGCGTCGGCCTGCTCGACCGGGCACCGCAGGTCGTCCTCGGAGTGCAGGATCAGCATCGGCACATCGATGCCGCGGACGTGGTGCAGCGGAGACATCCGCCGGTACTCCTCCGGCGCGTCCAGCAGCGAGCGGCCCAGCTCGTGGCCGAACCACCCGGCGGCGTCGGAGCTCCAGTCCAGCGACTCCAGGTTGTTCACCGCCCGCTCGCTGCACGCGGCGGCGAACCGGGCGGAGTGGTGGGCGGCCAGCCACGAGGTGAGGTAGCCGCCGTAGGACCCGCCGAGGACGCCCACCCGGTCCCGGTCGAGCCGGTCGACGGCCGCGAGGGCGCCGTCGAGCGCGGCGAGCACGTCGTCGGCGTCGATCCCGCCCCACCCGGTCCCGGGTGCGGTCTCCGCCAGCGGGCTGCGGATCGCCCGGACCCGGTCCTGGGTGTAGCCGGTCGAGCCGTGCGGGTTGCACCAGACGACCGCGTAGCCGGCGCCCGCCCACAGCCGGAACTCGTCGAACCAGGCGTCGGCGTACTGGGTCATCGGGCCGCCGTGGATCGACAGCAGCACCGGGATCCGCCCGCCGTCGCCGGTGGCGGGCTCGTCGGGCAGCAGCACCCAGGTGTCGACGTCGCCGTCCCCGGCCGGGGACGGCACGGCCAGCCGCACCGGGGTGCGCCCGCGCGGCACGGCGTCGTGGAAGGGCTCGGTGAGCGAGGTGAGCCGGCGCAGCGACCCGTCGTCGGTGACGTGCAGCTCGCCGAGATGGTCGTGGTCGGTGACCAGGACGACGGTGGTCCCGCCCGCGCGGTCGTAGGCGGTCACCGCCCGCTCGCCGGTCAGCAGCGCCTGCGCGGTGCCCGCCCCCGCGCCGTCGGCCGCGACCCGGTACAGGTGGACCCCGCCACGGTCCTCGCAGGACACGAGCAGGTGACCGTCGTCCCAGATCGGGGGGCGCGCGCCGGGGAAGGGCCGCCAGGTGCGGTTGATGCCGGTCGCGAGGACGTCCTCCCGCCCGGTCGCGACGTCGACCACCGCCGGCGACGCGTGCGCCGGGGTCGCCAGGTGGTCGTCGGAGGCCGGGGTGGCCAGCCGGGTGCCGTCCGGCGACCAGGACGGGTGCGTGTGATGGCGTCCGGTGCGGGTGAGCCGCCGCGGCCCGTCCCCGCCGCCCGTGGCGTCGACCAGTAGATCCGCGCGGTCTCGTCCAGGTCCCAGTCCGGCTCGCGGTCCGCGACGACGGCCAGCGTCCGCCCGTCCGGCGACCAGGCGGGCGACGAGTGCTCGTACGGCCCGCCCGCGACGGCCACCGGGTCGCCACCCCCGGCGTCGACGACGAACACCGTCGACGGCCGGTCGATGATCCACCCCTCACCGTCCAGCCGGCTGAACAGCCGGTCGATCCGGCGCGGCTCGCGGGCCCGGTCGTCGTCGCCGGTGGCCCAGCGGGCCGCCCGCTCCCGGGACACGAACGCGATCCGTGTGCCGTCCGGCGACCACACCGGCTCGGACACCGGCTCCGGACGCTCGCAGACCACCACCGGCTCGCCCGGGACCCCGATCGGCAGCACCCGCAGCTGCGCGCCGCCGCCCTCCCGCCCGGTGACGACGGCCAGCCGCGTCCCGTCCGGCGACCAGGCGGGGGAGGAGTCGCCGTGCTCGGAGCCGGTCAGCCGGCGCGGCGGACCGCTCCCGTCGGTCGGGGTGAGCCAGATCGCAGTGCGGTACCGGTTGGCGCCGAGGTCGACGCGGCGGACCGCGACGGCGACGACCGTGCCGTCCGGGGACACCGCGGGGGCGCCGAGCGTGACCAGTCGTCCGATGTCAGAGGGCTGCACGGGGCCGACGGTAGGTGCCGGTGCCGCCCGGGGCACCCCCCTTTCCGAGCCGGAAACCGGCCCGTGTAGTGTTCTTCATGTCGCAAGGGGCTGTGGCGCAGCTGGTAGCGCACTTGACTGGCAGTCAAGGGGTCAGGGGTTCGAATCCCCTCAGCTCCACCCGAGACGAATCATCAGAACCCCGATCTCTTTCAGAGGTCGGGGTTCTGACGTTGTGGCCGTGGTGAGCTCTTTCCGCATCGTGCACCGGCGGTCCGCCACGCCGTGACGAGGATCCGATCCCGGGGCGGGAGGCCGGTCAGGACCGGATGCCCGGTGGCCCGTGCGGCCCGATCCACGTCAATCGCGTCCGCGGAAGAACTCCTGGATGTCGGTCACCAGCAGCTCCGGCACCTCCATCGCCGGGAAGTGCCCACCGCGGTCGTGCTCCGTCCACGCTGCGTGCGCACCAGCCGGGTCCACCTCGCGACGGACCGACAGATCCGCCGCGAAGACGGACACCGCGGACGGCGGGGCGGGCGGCGGCGTCCATCCGCCCGCGTCGCTCCACCCACCCGAGTCGCCCCAGCCCACCTCCTTGTCCCCGGCCGGTTGAGCGAAGGCCTTGTACGCCTGCATCCCCTCGTAGAGCGTGTGCGCGGTCGACCAGCCCAGCTCGTTGAACCAGTACAGGCTCACGGTGGTGAGGAGCAGGTCGAGGTCGACGGCGTCCTCGGGCAGCTCGTGCGACGGATCGGTCCACTCCGCGAACTTCTCCACGATCCACGCGAGCTGCGCGACGGGGGAGTCCGTGAGCCCGTAGGCGATCGTCTGTGGCCGGGTGGCCTGGATGTGCAGGTAGCCTGTGCCGTCGTCGCGGAACGTGTTGAACCGCTGCGCGCGGTCGAGGTCGCCGCCCGCCAGCCCGTCGAGGGACACCTCCGGGCCGAGCGGGAACGGGGTGGGACCGTTGACGTGGGTGGCGATCACCCGTCCGGCCGCGGCCATCGGCAGCATCGCGACCACGCCCGAGCCGACGTCGGTCCCCTGGGCGAGGAATCGGTCGTAGCCCAGCCTCGTCATGAGCTCGGCGAACGCCCCGGCGACCCGGAACAGGTCTCCCCAGCCCGCCTCGGTGACCGCGGAGAACCCGAATCCGGGCAACGAGGGCAGCACCAGGTGCACCGCATCCTCCGCACGGCCGCCGTGCGTCACCGGGTCGGTGAGCGGGCCGACGACGTCGAGGAACTCGGCGAACGAGCTGGGCCACCCGTGCAGCATCAGCATCGGTCGCGCCTCGGGCTCGGGGGAGCGCACGTGCGCGAAGTGGATCGGCTGCCCGTCGATCTCCGTGACGAACTGCGGCAGCGCGTTGAGCCGGGTCTCGGCCACGCGCCAGTCGAACGTGTGTTGCCAGTACTCGGCGATCCGGCGCAGGTAGCTGGTCGGCACGCCCCGGCCCCAGCCCAGCCCGGGCAGCTCGCGGGCCCAGCGGGTGTTCGCTATACGCGCCCGCATGTCGTCGAGTTCGGTCTGCGCGACGTCGATCCGGAACGGGTGGATGCCGTTGTTCGTCATGTCCGGAACGGTAGGAGCCAATGCGGCAGATTTCGTTCCGCGAGCGGCTAGGTTCGTCGTCGATGATGTCGACCTCGGCGCGTCTGCTCCGCCTCCTCTCGCTCCTGCAGGCCCACCCGTCGACGGGCGCGGACCTCGCCGGGGAACTGGGCGTCTCCGCCCGCACCGTGCGCAACGACGTGGAGAAGCTGCGTGAACTCGGCTATCCGGTGGAGGCCGTACCGGGGGTCGGCGGAGGCTACCGGCTGGGTGCGGGTGGGTCCCTTCCTCCGCTGCTGCTCGACGACGACGAGGCCGTCGCGGTCGCCGTCGCCCTCCGGACCGCCGCCGGCGGAACCGTGGCCGGCATCGAGGAGACCGCGGTGCGGGCGCTGGCCAAGCTGGAGACGGTGCTGCCGTCCCGGCTGCGGCACCGGATCGGCACGTTGCTCGCGCACACGGTCACCGTGCCGGGCTCGCTGACCGGCCTGCCCGGTGGCGCGACCGTCGACCCGGCCGTGCTGACGGCGCTGGTGGCGGCCCGCCGGGACCACGAATGCCTACGCGTCGACCTGGTGGACAACAGTGGCGCGACGACCCGGCTGGTGGTGGAGCCCTACCAGATCGCGCACCTGCTCGGCCGCTGGTACCTCGCCGCCTACGACCGCGGATCGGCCGACTGGCGGGTCCTCCGCGTCGACCGTCTGACCCCGTGCGTACCGAACGGGCCGCGATTCGTCCCCCGCCCTCCACCGCCGCAGGGCATGGACGAACTGGTCGCTCACGGCGCTGCTCGCGCGACGTGGGAGTTCTTCGCGCGGATCCGGCTGCACGCACCGATGGAGGCCGTGGCGCAGCGACTACCGCGCACGGCCGGCACACTCACCACGATCGACGCCCGATCGTGCTGGCTCGACACCGGCGCGGACGATCCGGCGACGCTGCTGCGATACCTGTCCATGCTCGACCTGGACTTCTCCGTGCACGACTCCCCGGAACTGGCCGCCGAGCTGCGCAAACTGGCGGGACGGTACGCCGGTGCCGTCGCCGACGGGGACGACACCGATCCACCGGGGATCCGGTAGACGGTGGCCGTTGCGTGATCGTCCTCGCTCGAGGCCCGACGGGCAGCGAACCACCGGTTCTCGGTGATCTGCGGGCGGGGCCGGACGTGGGCGCCGAGGCGATCCTGCTTGCCCCGATCCCGGGCGCGGCCCGATGATTCCCCGGTGAGCGAGGTCACGCGGACCGTCCGCCGGGTCCGGATCACCCAGCTCGTCGGGTCCACAGTGGACGGCGCAGTACTGGCCACGGCGGTGCTGTACTTCAGCACACGGGTCGGCCTGGCCGCGGAGACGGTCGGGATCGTGCTGGCCGCGGCCGCAGCCTGTGCGCTGGCACTGTCGGTGCCGATCGGGGTGCTCGCGGATGCCATCGGTCTGCGACGGGCGGGCGTCGGGCTGAGCGGGCTGGTGGTCGTCGCGCTCGTGGTCTACGCGCTGGCCGGCGGGCTCGTCTCCTACGCCGCCGGAGCGATCTGCTTCGTCGTCGCGCAGGCCGGGATCGGCGCGGTCCGCCAGGCCGTCGTCGCCGCGATGGTGCCGCCGCAGGACCGGGTACGCGCCCGGGCAGTACTGCACACACTGCTCAACGCCGGGATGGGTCTCGGCACGGTGTGGGGCGCAGTGGTGCTGGCCGTCGACTCGGCGGTGCTCTACCGGGCGACGTTCGTGGGCGGGGCGGTCGCGGCACTCGCCTGCGCGGTGCTGTTCGCCGGGCTGCCCGCCTCGGCCGGGACCGCGGGCGGGGTCGCAGCGGGCCGACGGCCCGGGTTCACCGCCCTGCGCGACGGCCGGTTCGTCACGGTGACCGGCCTGTCCGCACTGCTGCAGCTCACGATGCCGGTGCTCAGCGTGATCCTGCCGCTCTGGGTGGCCACACGGACCGGCGCCCCGGAATGGATCGCTGCCGTCGCGCTCGGGCTGAACACGGTCCTCGTCCTGCTCGTCCAGACCGCCTGGGCGGCGCGGATCGTCACCGCCGCGGCCGCCCGGCGCTCGGCCGTGGTCGCAGGGACAGCGCTCCTCGTCTCATGTGTCCTGATCGGATTCGCGGGCAGTGCGGGCGGAGTGGTGCTGCCCGCGGTGCTGGTGCTCATGGGGGTGACGGTGCTGACCGCGGGCGAGATCGGGGCGGGGGCGGCGACGTGGTTCGCCGCGTTCGGCTCCGTCCCGGACGGCGCCCAGGGCCAGTACCAGGCCGTGTTCGGGATGGCGGCCTCGCTCGCCCGGATCGTCGGACCGGCGCTCGTGCTGCCACTCGTACTCGCGACCGGCGCGTTCGGCTGGCTGGCGGTCGGCGCCGTGATGGCCGCCGCGGGCGCGGCGCTCGCCGTCCTCACCGGCCGACGGACCAGCCCGGCAGAGCTGTGATCCTGCTCGACGACCGTCGGCCGGTCGTGCTGCCCGGACTGGTCGGTCGAGCTGCCGGGAACGGTGGCCGCTGCCGCACCTGGGCTCGTCGGGGGAGACCCTGACCGGGGCCCGCTGTCCCGAAGGTCGTCGGTCCCGGCTTCGCCGCCACCGTCGGGTCCGGGGCCGGCGCCCACGCCGGCTCCACCGATGCCCACGGCACCCCGGCCGCGCCCGGTACCGAACCGGCGCTCGTTGCCGTCGGTTCCGGGCCCGCACTGCGGTCCGGGCATGATCTGCCCCCTCATCGACGAGCTCCGCTCGGCACGGGAGCCGACGTCGGAGCAGGTCCTGGAGGCAGCGCCTGTCGAGCGGGTCCGCGCCGAGCTGGAGCAGTCCGCCGGGCACGGGTCGGCACGTTGAGTACCCGTGCGGCCCGCGTCGGGCTCGGCGCCGACCTCCACGTCGACGGCGGGGAGAACCGGATCCGGGCGGCGGCCGCCCGGGGCCACTACCGTGACGTCCGCGCCGACGGCCCCGCCGACGTCCACCGGATCCCCGGGAGGCTGCCCCATGAGCGCACCCCCGCCGTTGCCCGACGACCTGGTCGACCTCCTCCGGAGGGCGTCCCCGTGCTGGGTCGCCACGACCATGCCCGACGGTTCGCCCCAGCTGGCCCAGACCTGGTGCGACACCGACGGCGAGCACATCCTGATCAACACCGTGGAGACCCACCAGAAGGCCCGCAACCTCGCCCGCGACCCCCGGGTCTCGGTCGCCGTCGCCGATCCGGACCAGCCCATGCGCTACATCAGCGTGCGGGGGCGGTGCGTCGCGGCCACCACCGACGGTGCGGCCGAGCACATCGACCAGCTGTCGCAGAAGTACCTGGGCCGGCCGTACCCGGGCTTCGGCGGTGGGGCCGGGACGCGGCTGCTCCTGACCATCGTCGTCGACCGGATCGTGCATCCCGGGGGATGACCGGTCCCGGCCCGGGACGGTCGGCCCCTCCCGACGACGGGTCCGCACGCACGATCTTCGCGATACGCTCCCGCCCGGCACCGCCTGCCCGTACGAAGGGGTGGGATCCTGGCCTGTGACGCAGTCGTGACTGCACGCGCCCGGTTCCGGCATTACCTTCCGAAAGGCCCGCGACCGGCGCGAGCGACGACGCGCGCGCGAGATCGAGGAGAGTGCATGAGCGACAGCCCTGAGCCGTCGGGACCGGCGATGCGGATCGGCGTGGCCGCGGAGGCGGAGCCCGAGACCCGCGTGGCGATGAGCCCCGAGACCGTCGCGAAGGTCGTCGGTCTCGGCTACGCCGCCACCGTCGAGTCCGGGGCCGGTGCCCACGCCGGCTTCACCGACGAGGCCTACGCCGAGGCCGGTGCCGACGTCGTCGACGGTCCCGTGTGGGACAGCGACATCATCGTGATGATCAACCCGCCGGCGCCCGAGGAGATCGGCAAGCTGCGCGAGGGCTCGGTACTGATCGCCATGCTCGCGCCGCGCTTCGAGGCCGAGCGGACCGAGGCGCTCACCGCCCAGGGCGTCACCGCCCTGTCGATGGACGCGGTGCCGCGGATCTCGCGGGCCCAGTCGATGGACGTGCTGTCGTCGATGGCCAACATCGCGGGCTACCGGGCGGTGATCGAGGCGGCCCACGTGTTCGGCCGGTTCTTCACCGGTCAGGTCACCGCGGCGGGCAAGGTCCCGCCGGCGAAGGTGCTCGTGGCCGGGGCGGGCGTCGCCGGGCTCGCCGCCATCGCCGCGGCGAACAGCCTGGGCGCGGTCGTGCGGGCCACCGACCCGCGCTCCGAGGTCGCCGACCAGGTGCGGTCGCTCGGCGGCGAGTACCTGGCGGTCGAGGTGGAGCAGGAGGCCTCCACCGACGGCTACGCCAAGGCCACCTCGGCGGACTACGACAAGCGCGCGGCCGAGATCTACTCCGAGCAGGCCGCGGACTGCGACATCATCATCACCACCGCGCTGATCCCGGGGCGCCCCGCGCCGAAGCTGATCACCGCCGCGGACGTCGCGTCGATGCGCCCGGGCAGCGTGGTCGTCGACATGGCGGCCTCGCAGGGCGGCAACGTCGAGGGCTCGGTGGCCGGCGAGGTCGTCGTCACCGACCACGGTGTGACGGTCGTCGGCTACACCGACCTGGCCGCCCGGCTGCCCGCGCAGGCGTCGCAGCTCTACGGCACGAACGTGCTCAACCTGCTCAAGCTCATGACCCCGGAGAAGGACGGGCGGCTCGCGCTCGACCTCGACGACACCGTCGTCCGCGGCATCACCACCGCGCACGCGGGGGAGACGCTCTGGCCGCCGCCCGAGGTGAAGGTGAGCGCGGCGCCCGCGACCCAGCCGGCCGAGGAGCCGAAGGAGAAGGAGCCGGAGAAGCCGCGGTCCCCGTACGCGGGGCTCGCCGCCGGGATCGTCGGCGCGCTGGCGCTGTTCGCGGTCACGGCGCTGGCCCCGGCCGAGCTCGCCGGGCACCTCACGGTGTTCGTGCTGGCGATCGTCATCGGCTTCTACGTCATCGGCAACGTGCACCACGCGCTGCACACGCCGCTGATGTCGGTCACGAACGCGATCTCCGGGATCATCGTTGTCGGCGCGATCCTGCAGATCGGCACCGGCGGCGACGCCCTGGTCATCGGGCTCGCCGCGGTCGCGGTGCTGCTCGCCGCCATCAACATCGTCGGTGGCTTCGCGGTGACCCGCCGCATGCTGCAGATGTTCACGAGGAGCTGAGCCGTGCAGACGTGGACCACTGCGGCGTACCTGATCGCCGCGATCCTGTTCGTGATCAGCCTCGCCGGGCTGTCGAGGCACGAGACCTCGCGCTCCGGGGTGCTGTTCGGCATCGCCGGCATGACGATCGCGCTGGTCGCCACGGCCGTCGTCGCGCTCGGCCAGGCGTCCGGGCTGGGCGTCGCCCTGCTGCTGGTCGCCGTCGTCGTCGGCGGGGCGATCGGGCTCTGGCGGGCCCGCGTCGTCGAGATGACGGGGATGCCCGAGCTCATCGCGCTCATGCACAGCTTCGTCGGCCTCGCCGCGGTGCTGGTGGGCTGGAACGGCTTCCTGGAGGTCGAGTCCGGTCACCTGCAGCTCGAGGGCTCGCTGCTGGGCATCCACCACGCCGAGGTCGCCGTCGGCGTCTTCATCGGTGCGGTGACCTTCACCGGCTCGGTGATCGCCTACCTGAAGCTGTCGGCGAAGATCAAGTCGGCGCCGCTGATGCTGCCCGGCAAGAACGTCCTCAACCTCGGCGCGCTCGTGGCGTTCGCGGTGCTGACGGTGTTCTTCGTCGTCTCGCCGCAGGTGTGGATCCTGGCCGTGCTCACGGTGC
Organism: Pseudonocardia sp. TMWB2A; assembly: GCF_017312135.1. Classification (NCBI taxonomy): domain Bacteria; kingdom Bacillati; phylum Actinomycetota; class Actinomycetes; order Pseudonocardiales; family Pseudonocardiaceae; genus Pseudonocardia; species Pseudonocardia sp. TMWB2A. Next base: position 1,423,005 of record NZ_QKQY01000002.1, on the reverse strand, counting down.
TGGCGCTGCTGCTCGGCCTGCACCTGGTCGCCTCGATCGGCGGCGGTGACATGCCGGTCGTGGTGTCGATGCTGAACTCGTACTCCGGCTGGGCCGCCGCGGCGGCGGGCTTCCTGCTCGGCAACGACCTGCTGATCATCACCGGCGCGCTCGTCGGGTCCTCCGGTGCCTACCTGTCCTACATCATGTGCAAGGCGATGAACCGGTCGTTCGTCTCGGTCATCGCCGGTGGCTTCGGGGCCACCTCCTCGGCGGCCGCCGCGGTGGAGGGCGAGCACCGCGAGGTCGACGCCGACGGCGTCGCCGAGCTGCTCGCGAACGCCGAGAGCGTCGTCATCACCCCCGGCTACGGCATGGCGGTCGCCCAGGCCCAGTACCCGGTGGCGGAGCTGACCCGCTCACTGCGCGACGCCGGCGTGAACGTGCGCTTCGGTGTCCACCCGGTCGCGGGGCGGCTCCCCGGGCACATGAACGTGCTGCTCGCCGAGGCCCAGGTGCCCTACGACATCGTCCTCGAGATGGACGAGATCAACGACGACCTCGCCGAGACCGACGTCGTGCTGGTCATCGGCGCCAACGACACGGTCAACCCGGCCGCGTCGGAGGACCCGGGCTCGCCGATCGCCGGGATGCCGGTGCTGCGGGTGTGGGACGCCAAGGACGTGATCGTGTTCAAGCGGTCGATGGCCACCGGCTACGCGGGCGTGCAGAACCCGCTGTTCTTCCGGGACAACACCCAGATGCTGTTCGGCGACGCCAAGGAGCGCGTGCAGGACATCCTGTCCTCGATCAAGAGCCTCGCGAAGTCGGGCTGACCGGCGGGCGACTTCACCCGGGCGGGGCGCAGGTGTTACCGAGCCGACTCCTGCGCTCCGCTTGCCCGGAACGTCCGGTGGGCACTCTGTGTCCATGAGTGAGAGCAGCACGCAGCACGCGAACACGACCTGGCCCCACCCCGAGAGCGAGCAGGCCCGCCACGACGGGCGCTACACCCCGGTCGCCCGTGCCGGGCACCGCGGACACCGGTCCGACGACCCGTCCACCTCCATGCGGGACTGACCACTCGCACCACCACGCCTGGTCCGCAGCCGGATCGGGCCCGATGAGAACCGGTCGCCGTCACCCGCCCTCGGGCGTGGGGTGCGGCGACCCTGTCGTCGCGGGGGTCCCCGGACCGGTCAGGACGCGGGGATGCAGAGCCCCGGACAGCGGCCGATCCGGCCCTGGAACGAGACGGTGGTCCCGTCGGGACCCGGCTCCACCCGTACGTCCTCCGCGACCGCCTCGATCATCCCGATGCCCCGTCCGCGGTGGCCGGGGTCGGTGGGCGGGTCGCGCCAGCGCCCGCGGTCGCTGACCTCCATCCGCACCCGGTACCCCTCGGCCTCACCGCGCAGCAGGACCGTCGCGGCCCCGTCCGAGCCCGCGGCCCCGTAGGCGTGCTCGATGCTGTTGGAGACGGCCTCGTTCACCGCGAGGACGAGATCCTGCACGGTCGGGCACTGTTCGTCGGTCCCGCACAGCGACGCGAGCCACCTCCCGGTCTCCCGGCGGGAGCGACCTGCCGACCCGGGTTCGACGGGCAGCTCGACACGCAGAGTCGGGGACATGGAAGAGCAGTACCCACCAGGTCGCCGTGCAACTCATCGGAGTGACCGTCGATCGAAACTCGACCAGGTCACGCGAAGTTCGACATGCGGGCCGGCGACACCCGGCCTACCGTCGGTCGGTGATGACAGTCGATCATCGCCGGCCGCGGAGACGGCATGGCTGAGCCGAGCACGGACGCCGAGGCGTCGCGCGCCGACGACACGGTGGGGGACCCGGTGGACGGCACGAGCGGCGACACCGCCGACGGCACGACCGGGCCCGCCCACGAGGCCGCGGACACCCGCCCCGACGAGTACGCCCACCTCCTCGCGCCCCTGCACGCCTTCGCCGCCGCCGACCCCGACGACCCGGAGCGGGAGCGGCTGCGCTCCGAGCTGGCGAGGGGCTTCCACCCGGTGGTCCGGCACATCGCCGGGCGCTACCGGCACCGCGGCGAGCCCGTCGAGGACCTGGAGCAGGTCGGCACGATCGGGCTGATCAACGCGCTGGACCGGTTCGACCCGGGCCAGGGCACCCCGTTCCTGGCCTACGCCGTCCCCACGATCACCGGGGAGATCCGCCGGTACTTCCGCGACCGCACCTGGTCGATGCGCGTGCCGCGGCGGCTCAAGGACATTCAGAGCCGCATGACCCGCGCCCAGGAGGAGCTGGCCTCGCGGCACGGCCGCGCCCCCAAGGTCTCCGAGCTCGCCGAGCACCTCGGCATCAGCCGCGAGGAGGTCATCGAGGGCCTGCAGGCCCAGGACTCCTACCGGTCGGACTCGCTCGACCAGCTCGTCGGCGACACCGACAACCCGCTCGGCGAGATCGTCGGGGGCATCGACGCCGGGATGGACGCGGTCGAGGCCCGCGAGTCGCTGCGACCCGCCCTGCGCAAGCTCCCCGAGCGGGAGCGGACCATCCTCATGCTGCGGTTCTTCGGCAACCAGACCCAGACCCAGATCGCCGCCCAGGTCGGGCTGTCGCAGATGCACGTGTCGCGGCTGCTCGCCCGGACCCTGGTGACCCTGCGCGGCCACCTCGCCGACGAGCAGACCCACCACGACGGGGTCCCCGAGGCCGGCTGACGCCCGCCCGCTACGACGACCGGGTGGCCGTGGTGGTCCGACCGGGGCAACCGGGCCGGTCCTGATCACCTCGCCGTCACCTGCGCGTTTCCCCACCGGCCTCCCGGGGCACCCTGTCGTGTTCCGCGCACGCCGTCGTCCGTCCACCGGGCCACGGTGTCGCGCACACCGAGACATTCAGCGAGACCGTCGTCCCGCGACCCGTCACCCGCACGTGCGCGGCCGGTCGGTGCTCCCACCGACCGGTACCGCGGCGTGCCGTCGGTCGCGACGACAGGAGAGGACCCGGGTATGGCCGTGCAGGAGAAGATGTTCGCCACCAAGCGTGACCGCAAGGAGGCGGAGCGGTCGTCGGCCGCGGCCGCCGGGCGCGCCGAGGTGGCGGCCGCCAAGGCGGAGCGGGCCGCCGCGAAGGCGCAGCAGGCCGCGCTGATCGCGGCCGGTGCCGCCGGCTCGGCCCAGGAGGCCGGGACGTCGGGCCCGTCGGCGAAGGACGCGAGGGCCGGGAAGAAGGCCGACGCGAAGAAGGGCAAGAAGGACAAGAAGGGCGGCCGGAAGGCCGTCGAGGCCGCGAAGGCCGACACGAAGAAGGCCCGCCGCGCGGAGGAGAAGGACGCGGAGAAGGCCGTCCGCGCCGCCGAGAAGGCCGAGAAGAAGGCCCGCAAGCAGGCGAAGGCCGAGCGTGCGGAGCAGGAGAAGGCCGCGGCCGCGGAGAAGAAGGCCGCCAAGAAGGCCAAGGCAGCGCGGCTTGAGAAGGTCGCCAAGCGCGACGCCGCCGCGAAGGCGGAGAAGAAGGCCCGCAGGCTGGCGAAGGAGCAGGTCGTCGCCGGCCGGCCGGGCAGCGGGGTCGGTACGCCCGAGACCACGCCCGCCGAGCGGGAGAACCGTCGTCGCGAGGCCGAGCAGGAGGCGGGCCGGCTCGCCGCCGCGGCCGAGCACAAGGCCACCGCCGAGCGCCCCGCCGAGGTGCACCACACCAACGGCCTGCGCCTCTGACGGCACACCGCAGCCACCGGTGACGCCCGGGCCCGGCCGGGTCCGGGCGTCGCCGTGTGTCAGGGCCTGCACACCTGACCGGATGTTCAGGCTTGCACGATCGAATGACGTGGCCGTAGCGTTCGCCCGTGCACATCGCCGAGGGCTATCTGCCGCCGCTGCACGCGGCGGCCTGGACCGTCGTCGCCGCGCCGTTCGTCGTGCACGGCGCCCGCGCCGTGGTGCGCCGCGTGCGGGAGGACCCGGACACCAAGCTGCTGCTCGCCGCGGCGGGCGCGTTCACCTTCGTCCTCTCGGCGCTGAAGATCCCGTCGGTGACCGGGTCGTCGTCGCACCCGACCGGGACCGGGCTGGGCGCGGTGCTGTTCCGACCACCGGTGATGGCCCTGCTCGGGACGGTGGTGCTGTTCTTCCAGGCCGTCCTGCTCGCCCACGGCGGGCTCACCACGCTCGGCGCCAACGCCTTCTCGATGGCGATCGCCGGGCCGTGGATCGCCTACGGCGCCTACGTCGTGGTCCGCAGGCTCGGGGGCTCGCTGGGACCCGCGGTGTTCGCCGCGGCCTTCCTCGGTGACCTCGGCACCTACACGATCACCAGCGCGCAGCTCGCGCTCGCGTTCCCCGACCCCACCTCCGGGTTCGGCGGAGCGTTCGTCACCTTCGCCTCGATCTTCTCGATCACGCAGATCCCGCTGGCCGTGGCCGAGGGGCTGCTGACGGTGCTCGTCGTGCGGCTGCTCGTGCGCATCACCCCGGACGAGCTGCGCCGCCTCGGCGTGCTGCGCCCGGCGACCACCGCCGCGACCGGTCCCACCGCCACCACCGAGAAGGAGGCGTCGGCGTGAGCCGCTCGACCGTCGTGAACATCCTGCTGGTCGTCGCCGTCGTCGCGTTGTTCGCGGTGCCGGTGCTGTTCGTGCCCGGCGAGTACGCCGGGTCCGACGGCCAGGCGGGCGAGGCCATCGAGGCCACCGGCTACGAGCCGTGGTTCAGCCCGGTGTGGGAGCCGCCGTCGGGCGAGATCGAGTCCGGCATCTTCGCGATGCAGGCCGCGGCCGGCGCGGGCGTGCTCGGCTACTGCATCGGCGTCGCCCGCACCCGCAGCCGGGAGAAGGCCGCCCGGCAGACCTGATGCTGCTGATCGACGAGACCGCCCACGCCAACCGCTGGCGGTCCCGGCACCCGGGGGAGAAGGCGTTCCTCGCCCTGGGGCTGCTGCTGCTCGCCGTCGCGCTCCCGCCGTGGCCGGGGGCCGTGCTGACCGGTGCCGCGGCGCTGGCGCTGCTGCTGGCCGGGGCCCGGGTGCCGTGGCGGACCGCGCTGCGGCTGCTCGCGCTGCCCCTCGGGTTCGTGATCGTGGGGGCGCTGCCCCTGCTGGTGACCGTGGGCGGGGACCCCTGGCTCGCGCTCGCGTCGGGCGGGCCGGCCCGGGCGGCCGCGCTCGTCGGACGCTCGCTGGCGGCGGTGTCCTGCCTGATCCTCTTCGCCGCGACGACGCCGCTCGCCGACACCCTGCCCCGGCTGCGGTGGGTGCCGCCGGCCGTCCTGGAGATCACCCTGCTCGTGTACCGGATGCTGTTCCTGCTGCTGGACTCGCTGACCGCGGTCCGGGAGGCCCAGTCCCTCCGGATGGGGTTCCGGACGCGGCGGACCACCTTCCGGTCGCTGGCCGGGCAGGGTGGGGCCGTGTTCGTCCGCGCCTTCGATCGTGCCCGCCGCCTCGAGGCCGGCCTCGCCTCCCGCGGCTACGACGGCTCGCTGCGCGTCCGGGTACCCGCCCGCACCGTCTCGCCCGCCTTCGTCGCGGCGAGCGCGGTGCTGCTCGTCGCCGTGCCGGTCCTGGCCCTGGTGGTCGTCCCGTGACCGCGGTCCTGGAGGCCCGCGGGCTGGTCTTCGCCTACCCGGACGGGCCGGTTGTGCTCGACGGGGCGGACCTCGTCGTCGACCCGGGGCGCAGGCTCGCGGTGCTCGGCCCCAACGGCGGCGGCAAGACCACCCTGTTCCGGCTGCTGCTCGGGCTGCTCGCCCCGTCGGCCGGGCAGGTCCTGCTCGACGGCGAGCCGGTCCGCCGCACCCGCCGCGGGCTGGTGCGGCTGCGCGAGTCCGCCCAGCTCGTCCTGCAGGACCCCGACGACCAGCTGTTCTCCGCCGACGTCGCGCAGGACGTGTCGTTCGGCCCGCTGAACCTCGGTCTCGACGAGGCCGAGGTCGACGCCCGGGTGCACGAGGCGCTGTCCGCCGTCGGCGTCGCCGACCTCGCCGACCGGCCGACGCACCGGCTGTCGTTCGGGCAGCGCAAGCGGGTCGCTATCGCCGGGGCCCTCGCCGTCCGGCCCCGGGTGCTGGTGCTCGACGAGCCGACCGCGGGCCTGGACCCGGCCGGGGTGGAGGAGCTCGTCGTCGTGCTGGCGGACCTGCAGCGCGCCGGGACCGCGGTCGTGCTGTCCACACACGACGTCGACCTCGCCCACCGCTGGGCCGACGACGTCGCCGTCGTCGCGCGCGGGCGGGTCCGGCGCGGCCCGGCCGCGGAGATCCTCGGCGATGCCGCGCTGCTCGCCGACGCCCGGCTCGGTCCGGCCTGGGCACCCGCGGTCGCGCGGCTGCTCGCGCTGGCGGGGCACCCCGGCGTGGCCCCCGGCACGGCGGCGGAGCTGCACGATGTCCTATCGGGACTTGCGACCCGGGAGACACCGGCGAGAGGGTGACGCCCATGACCACCCCGGAGCCCGTGCCCGACCCGGTGGACGAGATCGACCTGTCGCTCCCCAACCCGGCCCGCGTCTACGACTACATGCTCGGCGGCGCCCACAACTTCGCCACCGACCGCGAGTTCGCCGAGCGTGTGCTCGCCGTGCTCCCGGACACGCGGGAGCTCGCGCTCGCCAACCGGGCCTTCCTCGGCCGGGCCGTGCGGGCCTGCCTCGACCGCGGGCTGCGCCAGTTCCTCGACCTCGGCTCCGGCATCCCCACCGCCGAGCCGGTGCACGAGATCGCCCACCGCGCCGACCCGGCGGCGCGCGTCGCCTATGTCGACGTCGAGCCGGTCTCGGTCGCGATGAGCCGCCAGATCCTGACCGGTGTGGACGGTGTCTCGATCACCGCCGCCGACCTCACCGACGCCGAGGCCGTGCTCGCCGCGCCGGGTGTGGCGGGCCTGCTCGACCCGGCCGAGCCGGTCGCCGTGCTCGCGGTGTCGGTGCTGCACTTCGTCCGCGACGACGACCTGCTCGGCGCCCTGTTCGACCGATACGTGACGGCGTTCGGGCCCGGCAGCATGCTCGTCGTGTCCCACGGCAGCACCGACGTCGACGACCCGCACACCGCCGAGCGGATGCGCACCATCGAGCGGTTCACCCGGGACACCGCGCAGCCGGCGCGGTCCCGGGACCGCGCCCTGCTGCGCAGGCTGCTCGTCGACCGGCCCGGGCACCGGCTGGAGCTGCTGGAACCGGGCCTGGTCGACGTCAGCGACTGGCGGGCCGAGGACGGGCAGCCGCCCGCCGGGATGTACGCGGTCGTCGGGGAGGTCGTCCCGCGACGGTAGGCCGGGTCAGTCCCGGTAGACGCCCTGGCGCTTCTCCATGAACGCGCTGACGGCCTCGGTCAGGTCGGCCGAGACCAGCTGGCCGCCGTTCCAGGTGGCGATCTGGTCGAGCCCGTCGGCGACCGAGTGGTCGCGGGCGTAGGTGATCGCGTGCTTGGTGCCGCGCAGCGCCAGCGGCGACTTCGCGGCCAGCGACGCGGCCAGCTCGGCGACGCCCGCCTCGAGGGCGTCGGCGTCGGGGTACACGCCGTTGACCAGGCGCAGCTCCTTCGCCTCGGTGCCCGACACCGGCCGGCAGGTGTAGGCCATCTCGCGGGCCACACCCTCGCCGACGATCCGCGGCAGCCGCTGCAGCACGCCGACGTCGGCGGCCAGGCCCATGTCGACCTCCTTCAGCACGAACGACGCGTCGGCGGTCGCGTAGCGCAGGTCGCAGGCGACGGCCAGGTCCAGGCCGGCCCCGATGCAGACGCCCTGGATCGCGGCGACGACCGGCTTCCGGCAGCGCTCGATCGCGGTGAGGCAGTCCTGCAGGTCGAGAATGGTGCGGCGCAGCGCGTCGGCGCCGTGCCCCATCGAGTCGTCCGACGCGGTCTCGCGCAGCCCGCCCAGCATCGACACGTCGATGCCCGAGCAGAAGTGCCGCCCGTTGCCGCTGATCACCACGACCCGCACGGCGGGGTCGGCGTCCAGCTCGCGCACCGCGTCGCGCAGCCCGAACCACATCGGCTCGTGCAGCGCGTTCGCCGCCTTCGGGCGGTCCAGGCGCAGTCGCGCGACCCCGTCCGCCACCTCGACCGCGATCCCCGTCGGTTCACCCATGTCGCGTCACTCCGTCCTCGTCGCCGGTCCTCGCTGCGGAGGCTACCGGTAGGTAACCCCCGGCTGGCAGGATGCGGCGGTGCGGCAGGGAGGCCGGGGGGACCGGACGTGGCTCGCGGCCTGCGGGCTGCTGTTCGCGACGGCGTTCGGCACGAACGTCCCGACCCCGCTGCTGCTGGTCTACCGGGCCGAGCTCGACCTGTCGGCGAGCACGCTCGCCGCGATCTTCGGGGTGTACGCGCTCGGGCTCGCACCGTCGCTGCTGCTGGGCGGGCCGGCGTCGGACCGGTTCGGTCGGGTGCGGGTGCTGCTGCCCGTCGCCGCCGGGGTCGCGGGGGCGTCGCTGCTGTTCCTCGGCGGGGCGTCGGCACTGTGGCTGCTGTTCGCGGCCCGGTTCCTGCAGGGGCTGGCGTCCGGTGCGGTGTTCTCGGTGGGCAGCGCCTGGCTGCAGGACCTCGCCGGGCCGGACGGCGCGCCGCGGGCCGCGCGGGCGGCGTCGGTCGCCCAGACCGCCGGCTTCTGCCTCGGGCCGCTGACCTCCGGGCTGCTCGCGACCTCCGGGCCGCTGCCGCTGGCCCTGCCCTACCTCGTGCACGTGGCCCTGCTGGTGGTGGCGGTCGCCGCGGTGCTCGCCACCGTCGGGACGGGGACCCGCCCGGCCGGGCCGCCGTCCCGCGGCCTGCTGCCCCGGCCGGGCCTGACCCCGGCCGCGCGGCGGGTGTTCGTGCGGGTGGTCGTGCCGACCGCGGTGTGCGTGTACGCGTTCCCGTCGGTCGCGGTGACCGTGCTGCCGCTGCTGCTGCCCGGGATCTCCGGTGCGGTCGCGTTCACCGGGCTGCTCGCCGCGCTGACCCTGGGCACCGGGACGCTGGTGCAGCCGTTCGCGCACCGCCTCGGCCGCCGCACCGGGCCCGCCGGGGCCGGGCTGGGCGCCCTCGGGGCCGCCGCCGCGACGCTCACCGCGCTGCTCGCGCCACCCGGACCGGCCGCCGTCGCGGGCGTCGCGGTGGCCGGGGTGCTGTTCGGCGCGGGTGGCGGGCTCTGCCTCAACGCCGGGCTCACCCGCGTCGGCCGGCTGGCGCCGGCGTCCGGGCGGGGCGCAGTGAACGGGCTGTTCTACACCGCCGCCTACACCGGGTTCGCCGCGCCGTGGCTGGCCACCGCGTTCGTCGCGACGACGGCGCTCGCCGCCCCGCTGGCGGTGCTCGCCGTCGCGGCCGCGGTCACCGCCGGGTGGCTCGCGGTCCGCTCCGGGGACCCGGACCGGGCACGCGGTCCCGGCCGGTCCCCGGACGCCCCGCCGTCCTAGGCTCGTCGGGTGCCCGACCTGACCAGCACCGCCAACCCGCGTGTCAAGAACCTGGTCCGGCTGCGCACCCGCCGCCACCGCGACGCCGCGGGCGTCACCGTGATCGAGGGGCACGACGAGCTGGCGCTCGCGCTCGACGCCGGCGTGGAGCCGGCCGAGGTGTACTGGGCGCCGGACCTCGTGCGGTCGGACGCGCTGCTGGCCCGGATGCCGTCGGCGCGGGTGTTCTCGGTGACCCGCGAGGTGTTCGCCCGGATCGCCTACCGCGAGTCCCCGGACGGCTGGCTCGCCGTCGCCCCGGCCCCCGGCCGCCCGCTCGACGAGCTGGACCTCGGCCCGGACCCGCTCGTGCTCGTCGCCGAGGGCGTCGAGAAGCCCGGCAACGTCGGGGCGATGCTGCGCACCGCCGAGGCGTGCGGGGTGGACGCGGTAGTCATCGCGACCCCGGAGCGCGGCGGCACCGACTTCGCCAACCCCAACGTGGTGCGGGCGTCGAAGGGGACGGTGTTCGCGGTGCCGGTCGCGTCCGCGCCCACCACCGAGGTCCTCGACTGGCTCGACCGGCGCGGCATCGCCACCCTCGTCACCACCCCGGCCGGGACGACCGGGCTCGCCGGCACCGACCTGACCGGGCCGACCGCGCTGGTCATCGGGACCGAGGCCACCGGGGTGACCGACGCGTGGCTCGACCGGGCCGACGCCACGGTGGTCATCCCGATGCGCGGGCGGGTCAACTCGCTCAACGCCTCGATCGCCGCGGCCGTGGTGCTCTACGAGGCGGTCCGTCAGCGCGGCTGACCGGCGAGCTCGGCGCGCAGCCGCTTCTTGTCGGTCTTGCCGATCCCGGTCAGCGGGATCCGCTCGACGAACTCCACGGTGTCCGGCACGTACATCGCGCCGGCGCGGTCGGCGACCAGGCCGGTCAGCTCGTCCGGGCTCGGCGCCGGGGAGTCGGTGACGACGGCGGCGTGCACGGTCTCGGTGCCGTCGTCGTCGGGTACCCCGAAGACCGCGGCGTGCCGGACGGCCGGGTGCTCCATGAGCAGGTCCTCCAGCTCGGAGGTGTACACGTGCCCGCCCACGACGACGATCATGTCCTTGACCCGGTCGAGCAGGTGCAGGTAGCCGTCGGCGTCCTGGCGGGCGACGTCGCCGGTCCGTACCCACCCGTCGACGACGGTGGCGGCGGTCAGCTCCGGCTGCTTCCAGTAGCCGTCCATCTCCATGCCGGTGTGCACCCACAGCTCACCGCGCCCGCCCGGGGCGACGGGGCGGCCGTCGGCGTCGGTGATCGCGATCGTGGTGGTGGGGATCGGCCGCCCGACGGTGCCGAGCAGGTCGGGGTTCCGGTGCTCCTCGGCGGTGAGCACGCTGATCCCGCCGGCCTCGGTCTGGCCGTAGAACTGGGTGAACACCGGGCCGATCCGGCGCAGCGCCTCGGCGATGCGCCGCGGGTTGGCGGGGGCGCCGCCGTAGACCAGCGACCGCAGCGACGACAGGTCGGTCCGGTCCAGGTCGGGGTGGTCGAGCAGGCGGTAGATCAGCGGCGGCAGCAGGAAGCCGTGGGTGATGCGCTCCCGCTCGACGGCAGCGAGGTAGGCGCCGGGCTCGAAGTCGTCCTGCAGGACGACGGTGCCGCCGTCGGCCAGGGTGCGGTCGGCGAGCGCCCCGCCGACGTGGGCGACCGGCGTGGCGACGAGCAGGCGCGCGCCGGTGTCGCCGCTGCCGAACCCGCCTGCCCCGCGGCGCATCGCGGCACCGCGACGGTGGTGGTCGAAGGTGTAGGTGATGCCCTTCGGGTGGCCGGTGGTGCCGCCGGTGTGCCGGATCTGCTCGACGGCGTCCGGCCGGGCGCGGCCCAGGACCGGTGCGGTGGACGCCGTCGCGGCCTCGGCCGTCACGTCGGTGTCGGTGCCGTGCGGGCCGAGCCAGAGCACGTCGACGCCGGGGACCAGCGCGAGGACGGGCTCGGCGGCCGCCGCGGCGTCGGCGTCGACGAGGATGAGCGGCGCCTCGACGTCGTCGACGATGCGGGCCTGCGCGGCGGCGGACAGGCCCTCGTGCGGCTGGGCGATGCCGGCCCCGAGCAGCGTCACCGCGAGCCGCGCGACGATCGCCTCGGGCGTGTTCCCGGCCAGCAGCGCCACGACCCGGCCCGGCTCGACCCGGTCGTCGAGGGCGTGGGCGAGCCGGTGCACGGAGTCCACGAGCTCGCCCGCGGTGATCCTGCGGTCGCGGTGCACCAGGGCCTCGCGGCCGCGGTCGGCGGCGAGGGCGTCGAGGAGCTCCTCGACGTCGCTGTGCAGGGCGGTCCCGCTCTGCGTGGCGGTGTCGTTGCGCGGCGCGGTGGCGCGGTCCAGACCGGCGGACATGTCCGGGCTCCTCTCGACGGGATCGTTGTCTTACGCAACGATCAACTCGAGGGCAGGCTTCCCGGAGGTGATCTGATCGACACCTCTCGCTTGTGTGACCTGTCAGGGCGGTCCTCAGGCGGCCAGGGCGAGCTCCTCGCGCCGCTCGGCGCGTTCCATCCGGACCGCCACCCCCAGTGCGGCCAGTCCCAGCAGCGGCAGGACGGTCGCGACCGCGGCGGGCGCGGTCCAGCCCCATCCGGCGGCCAGCACCAGGGCGCCCAGTGCGGCCCCGAGGGCGTTGGACACGTTGAACGCGGCGTGGTGCAGCGCCGCGCCCAGGGTCGGGCCCTCGCGACCGGCGTCCATCAGCCGGGTCGCCAGCGCCGGGGTGGTCGCGGTGGTGGTGAACGCCAGTGCGAACAGCGCCAGCAGGGCCAGCACCGGCGACGACGCCGTCACCGCGAACACGGCCATCGCGACCGCGGCCGAGGCGAGCCCGGCCGCGATCGTGCGCACCGGGGCGGCCTCGGCCAGCCGGCCGCCGACCTGGTTGCCCAGGGTCATGCCGACCCCGAACACCGCCAGTGCGAGCGGCACCGCGGAGACGGCCAGGCCGGACACCTCGGTGAGCACCGGGGTGATGTAGCTGTACACGGCGAACGAGCCGCCGAACCCGGTCGCGATGACCGCCATCGTGATCCAGACCTGGCCGCGGCGCAGCGCCGACAGCTCGCCCAGTACCGAGCCGCGGCGCTCGTCGCGGACGTCGGGGACCAGGCGCCAGACGGCCAGCATCGTGAGCGCCGCGACGGCGCCGACGGTCAGGTAGGCCGCGGGCCAGCCCGCGTTCTGCCCGAGCCAGGTCGCGCCCGGCACGCCGACGATGTTGGCGATCATCAGCCCGCTCATCACCGTCGCGATCGCCCGTGGCCGCCGCTCGCGGGGGACCAGGGAGGCGGCGAGCACCGAGGCGGTGCCGAAGTAGGCGCCGTGCGGCAGGCCGGCCAGGAACCGGGTGGCGACGAAGGTGCCGAAGGTCGGGGCGAACGCCGACGCCACGTTGGTCACCGCCAGCGCGCCCGCCAGGGCCAGGACGAGGTGCTTGCGGGGCCACCGCGCGCCGAGCACGGCGAGCACCGGCGCGCCGACGACGACGCCGAGCGCGTAGGCGCTGATGGCCGTGCCGGCCTGCGGCACGGTGGCGCCGAGGTCGGCGGCGAAGGCCGGCAGCAGACCCATCGAGGCGAACTCGGTGGTGCCGATGGCCAGACCGCCGAGGGCCATCGCGGCGAGCGCGGGCCCGGTGGTGGGAGACTGGGACGAGGTGAGAGCCTTTTTCATCGCGACACGAGGATAAATCTCGGGAGGCCGGAGGTGTCAAACCGGATGACGTCGATGTCGGCCGGTTCACGTTCCGGCACGGATGCGCCCGGGCGCGCCGAGACCGACCGCTGGCGCGCCACCGCCGAGGTCCTGGACGAGGTCCGCCGCGAACCCGGCCTCACCCGCGTCGAGCTCGCGCGGCGGCTGCGCCTGGCCAGCGGCTCGGCCACCGAGATCGCGGCCCGGCTGCGCGACCTCGGCTGGGTCACCGAGGAGCGCGCCCCCTGCGGCGGGCGCGGGCGGCCGACCACGACCCTGACGCCCAACCCGGACGGGCCGGGCGTCGTCGCCGTCGACGTGCGGTTCGAGGGCTGGCGGGCCGGGTTCGCCGGGCTCGACGGGACCCCGGTCGCGGTGCGCTCGGGGCGGCACCGCCGTCGCGACCCCGACGCCGTCGCCGCGGAGCTGGACGGGGTGGTGGCCGAGCTGGTGGCCGCCGCGGCCGGCCCGGTGGTGGCGGTGGGGATCGGGATCGCCGCGACCGTCGTCGACGAGCACATCGCCGAGGTCGGGGGCGGCCAGGGCTGGAGCCCACTGGACGTGCGCCGGATCGGCGCCGGGCTCGGCCTGCCGGTGCTGGTCGGCAACGACGCGAACCTCGCCGGTGTCGCCGAGGTCCGCGACGGCGCCGCCGCCGGTGCGCGCACCGCGCTGTTCGTGACCGTCGAGGTCGGCATCGGCGGTGCGCTGCTGCTCGACGGGCGCGCCCAGACCGGCGCCCGGGGCGCCGCGGGGGAGCTGGGGCACCTGCCGTTCGGCGACCCCGGTGCGGACTGCGTCTGCGGCGCCCGCGGCTGCTGGACGACCGGCGTCGACGGCCGGGCGCTCGCCGTGATGCTCGGCGAACCGCAGCCGGACGCGCCCTACACCTACACCCGCGCGGTCCTCGACCGCGCCGCCGCCGGGGAGCCCGGCCCGTCGGCGGCGGTGACCTCGGCGTCGGCGTCGCTGGCCCGCGGGATCGCCGGGCTGGTCAACGCGCACGACCCGGAGGTCGTCGTGCTGGCCGGGCTCGGGCCCGCGCTGCGGGCCGCGGCGCCGGAGGCGTTCGCCGTCGCCTACGACGCCGGGCTGATGGCCTTCCGCCGCGCCGTCGCGCCGCCGGTGCACGACGACGCGCACGGCGAGGACGGCGTGCTCCGGGGTGCCGCCGCGATCGCGCTGGACCACGCGGTCTCGGCCCCCGGGCTCGCCGCCCGCGCCGGCTGACCCGTCCCGCTCAGGGCCGGGGGATCGACCGCAGGTTGCTGCGCGCCAGCTCGACCATCTTCCCGACGCCGCCGTCGAGCACCGTGCGGGTCGCGGCGAGGGCGAACCCGCGGACCTGCGCGGCGGTGATGTGCGGCGGGATGGACAGCGCGTTCGGGTCGGTGCGCACGTCGACCAGGGCCGGGCCGCGGTGGTCCAGCGCCCGGCGCAGCGCGGCGCGCACGTCGGACGGGTCGTCGACGGCCTCGGCGTACAGCCCGGCGGCGCGGGCGATCCCGGCCAGGTCGGCCGGGCCGTGGTCGGTCTGGAACGACGGGTAGCCCGCCACCATCATCTCCAGCCGGATCATGCCCAGCGAGCCGTTGTTGAACGCGACGACGGTGAGCGGCAGGTCGTGCTCGGCCGCGGTCAGCAGCTCGCCGAGCAGCATCGTCAGCCCGCCGTCGCCGGACAGCGACACCACCTGCCGGTCCGGGTACGCGAACTGGGCGCCGATCGCGTGCGGCAGGGCGTTGGCCATCGTCCCGTGCCGATAGGAGCCGATGATCCGGCGCCGGCCGTTGGGGGACAGGTAGCGCGCCGCCCACACGTTGCACATGCCGGTGTCGACGGTGGCGATCGCGTCGTCGGCCATCTCCTCGTCGAGGACCGCCGCGACGTGCTCGGGGTGGACGGGACGCAGGTCGGAGACCTTGCGGGTGTAGGCGCCGACCACCTTCTCCAGCGCCTCGGCGTGCCTGCGCAGCATCCGGTCCAGGAAGGAGCGGTCGGTCTTCTCCGCGATCCGCGGCAGCAGCGCGTCCAGGGTGGACGCGGCGTCGCCGTGCACGCCCAGCTCCAGCAGCGTGCGACGGCCCAGGCGCGCGGGGTCGGTGTCGATCTGCACGGTCCGCGCCTGCGGCAGGAACGAGTCGTAGGGGAAGTCGGTGCCGATCAGGACGAGCAGGTCGGCCTCGTGCGTCGCCTCGTAGCAGGCGCCGTAGCCGAGCAGCCCGGACATGCCGACGTCGTGGGCGTTGTCGTACTGGATCCACTCCTTGCCGCGCAGCGAGTGGCCGATCGGCGCCTTCACCCGGTCGGCGAGGGCGAGCACCTGCTCGCGGGCGTGCTCGATCCCGGCGCCGACGAACAGCGTCACGGTGTCCGCGGCGTCGACGAGCCGGGCCAGCTCGGCCACCTGCTCCTCCGACGGCGCCACGACGCCGGTGGGCGGGGACAGGTGCGAGGTGCCGGTGTCGTTCGGGGCGTCGAGCGCGCTGACGTCGCCGGGCAGGACCAGCACCGCCACGTCGGACTCGGCGAGCGCGGTCTGCATCGCGATCCGCTGCATCCGGGGCATCTGCTCGGGCCGCGAGATCAGCTCGCAGTACGCCGAGCACTCGGTGAACAGCCGCTCCGGGTGGGTCTCCTGGAAGTAGCCGGTGCCGATCTGGACCGAGGGGATGTGCGAGGCGATCGCCAGCACCGGCGCACCGGTGCGGTGGGCGTCCATCAGGCCCTGGATCAGGTGGGTGTTGCCGGGGCCGCAGCTGCCGGCGCAGACCGCGAGCCGCCCGGTGAGCTGGGCCTCCGCGGCGGCCGCGAGCGCGGCGGCCTCCTCGTTGTGCACGTGCACCCACCGGATGCGGCCGTCGCGGCGGATCGCGTCCGCGATCGGGTTGAGGCTGTCACCCACCAGGCCGTAGATCCGTTCGACGCCGGCCTGGTGCAGCAGCTCGATCATCTGGTCGGCCACGGTGCGGCCCATGTCGTCCTCCTCGCGCTCGGGTGCGAGGGCCGTGTTCCCCCTGTGGAGCCAGGTCGAACCGTTGCGGTGTGTGACGGTCCCCGCGCACCGTCCGGCGCACGGCAGGTCACGACTCGGGCATCGGAATCGATTCCCGCGCTGCGGAATCCCCCGGACGTGAGTACTTTCCCCTCACATTCCTGGGAGGGGACACGAAATGATCATTCTCGGTCTGATCCTGCTGCTGGTGGGGTATTTCACCAGCATCTCCATTCTCTACTACCTCGGTGGCCTGCTGGTCATCGTCGGTGTGGTCCTGTTGATCCTGGGAGCGATCGGACGGCCGGTGGGCGGGCGGAAGGCCTGGTTCTGACCGGGCCGGCCGGACCCGGCCGCGGGAATCCGCGGACCGGGTGACGGCCGGCGTCGTCGAATTCTCCGCGGGGGTGCGTGTCCGGGTGGACCGGAAACGCACCCCCGTGGTGTGTCACGGCGAAAGGATCACCCGCGCGGCCGGATTCCGAGAATGTCGCGGGCGGCCGCGGGGGAGGCCGGTGTCGTGCCCACCCGGTCCAGCACGCGCAGTGCGCCGTCGAGCAGCTCCCGGTTCGACGGCGCCGTGCCCCGGCCGTCGTCGAAGTCCTCCAGGCCAACCCGCAGGTGCCCGCCGCGGCGCACCGCCAGCTCGGCCAGCCCGGAGGCGACGACGTCACCGCCCAGCACGGCCACCGACCACGGCAGGCCCGAGGGCTCCAGCAGCTCCAGGTAGGCCTCCAGCGCGGCGGGCGTCGGCGGCAGCCCGAACTGCAGCCGGTCGGCGAAGTACAGCTTCACGATCGCGCCCGGCGGGACCCGCCCGTGCCGGTGCAGGGTCAGCGTGGTGCGCAGGAACCCCGGCTCGAAGATCGAGATGCTCGGGGCGGCGCCCAGCTCGGCGGTGCGGGCGAACATGTACTCGGTGTCGGCGAAGGAGTTCTGGTACGGCTCCGGCGCCGCCGCGTCCGGGCACGTGCCGTCGTCGAGCAGGCCGACGTTGACCGAGCCGGGGTCGACCAGTGTCATGTGCCCGCGCCGGCCCAGCTCCTCGACGTGCGCCCACCGCCGGGTCACCGGGATGTCGCGGGCCCCGGCCGCCATCGTCGGGTAGAGCAGCGCGTCGGGGTGCGCGGCCAGGACCGGGTCCCAGGCCGCCAGGTACGGCTCGACGGCGTGCACCCCGTCGACGGTGAACATCGGCTCGTCGTTGTGGTGGTGCACGATCGCCGCGCCCGCGTCGAGGACGTCGACGGCCTGCTCGGCCACCTCCGCCGGGGTGCGGGGCACGTGCGGGTTGCGCTCCCGCGTCGTCGTGCCGTTCAGCGCCACTTCCAGGATGACCGCGGTGTCCACGCCCGCCAGCATCGCCGCAGGCGGCGGTGGGGCGCGACCGCTGCGGTCGTAGGCTCGTCACCGTGATCGGCACACGCGGTACCGCACTGGCCGGGTCGCTCCTGGTCCTGGGCCTGCTGGCCGGGTGCGGCGACCAGCCCCTCCCGCTGACCGAGGGGCCGCCCGGCGCGTCCCCGGCCGACGGGCTCATCCGGGTCGTGCAGCTGTCCGCGCAGCGCGCCCAGGTCTCCGACCAGGTCGCGGCGGCGAAGTTCGGCACCGGGGCGGCCGTCACCGACCCGGCGCGGGAGGCGGCCGTCGTCGCCGAGGCGCGGGCGGACGCGACCCGCGACGGCGTCGACCCCGACTGGACGGCCCGGATCGTCGCCGACCAGATCGCGGCGAGCACCCAGGTGCAGAACGACCTGATCCGGCAGTGGACCGACCGGCCCGACACGCGTCCGGCGCAGCGTCCCGAGCTGGCCCAGGTGCGGCCGCAGCTCGACCGGATCGGCGACGAGCTCGTGGCCGCCCTGAAGCTGGCCGGACCGGCCCGGGCGAACGAGGAGTGCCCGTCGACCCTGGCCCAGGCCGCGGTCGAGCAGGCGCAGGGGCTCGACGAGGTCCACCGCAACGCCCTCGGGCGGTCGCTGAAGTCCGTCTGCGACGGCGCCCCCGGCTGATCCGCCCCGTGTGACGGTGCCGTTTCCGCTCGTCGGAAGGTCTTGCGTATCCGGATAGTACGTGCTCGGATTAATGGGACGAGACACGGAGGTGCGCGATGGACCAGAACCTGTTCAACGACATCTGCCTGCAGCAGCTGACGCTGTCGGGCGTGCACGAGGGGGAGACGGTCGTCGTGCTCACCCGGGGCGCGGAACGGACCGAGTACGCCGACGCGTTCCTCTGGGCGATCCAGAAGCTGGGCGCGACCGGCTACCACATGCGGCTGCCGTCGCCGGCGAGCGCGGGCGGCGCCTGGGCGGTCGGCGACTCCGGCCTGGGGAACATCCCCCTGGCCGTGGACGCCCTCAAGGCCGCGGACATGGTCGTGGACTGCACTTTCCTGCTGTTCAGCAAGGAGCAGTTCGCCATCCAGGACGCGGGCACCCGCATCCTCACCGCGGTCGAGCCGCCCGAGCTGCTGGCCCGGCTGATGCCGACCACCGAGCTGCGCGAACGCGTCGAGACCGGCGCGGAGCTGCTGGCCAAGGCCTCGACCATGCGGATCACCAGCCCGCACGGCACCGACGTGACCTACCAGCTCGGCATGTACCCGACGCTGAGCGAGTACGGCTACACCGACACCCCCGGTCGCTGGGACCACTGGCCCGCGGCGTTCGTGTTCACCGGCGGCTCCGACGACGGCGTCGACGGGAAGATCGTCCTCGCCCCCGGGGACGTGCTGCTGCCGTTCAACACCTACGTGCAGACCCCGGTCGAGATCACCATCGAGCAGGGCTTCATCCGCGACATCCGCGGCGGCGCCGGCTCCTCCGGTCTCGACGCGAACCTGCTCCGCTCCTACATCGAGTCCTTCGACGACCCGCGCGGCTACGGCATGAGCCATGTCGGCTGGGGCCTCGACGAGCGCGCCCACTGGCACGGCCTGACCCAGTTCGGCGGCGGCATGGGCATGGAGCTGCGCAGCTTCTACGGCAACGTCATGTTCTCCATCGGCCCGAACAACGAGCTCGGCGGCCCGAACGACACCGCCTGCCACTTCGACATCCCGATGCGCGGCAACTCCCTGTTCCTCGACGACGAGCTGATCGTCGACGCCGGCGAGCTGACCGTGCGCGAGATGAAGCCGGTGAACCGGCGGTGAGCCCCCGCGACCACCACATCGGCATGATCGTGCCGAGCTCGAACCTGACGATGGAGACCGAGCTGCCGCGGATGCTGCGCGCCCGTGAGGACGTGCTGCCCGACGACCGGTTCGTCTTCCACGCGGCGCGGGCCCGGATGCAGCACGTGACCCCCGAGCAGCTGCGCGCGATGAACGCCCAGGCCCAGCGGGCCGCGGCCGAGCTGGCCGACGCCCGGCCGGACGTCGTCGCGACGGCCTGCCTGGTCGCGATCATGGCGCAGGGCCCCGGCTACCACTGCACCGCCGAGGACGACATCACCGCCGCGCTGCGGGCCGAGGGCTCCGACGCCCCCGTCGTCTCCAGCGCCGGGGCGCTGCTGTCGGGGATCGCCGCGCTCGGCGCGAAGCGGGTCGCGATCATCACCCCGTACATGGAGCCGCTGACGAAGGCGGTCGTGGACTACCTCACCGACGCGGGGGTCGAGGTCGTCGACTCGCTGTCGCTGCAGGTGCCCGACAACCTCGCCGTCGCCCGGCTCGACCCGGCCGACCTGCGCGAGCACTGGCGCAGGCTGGACCTGGCCGGCGCCGACGCGCTGGTGCTCAGCGCGTGCGTGCAGATGCCGTCGCTGCCGTCGATCGAGGCGGTGCAGGACGCGGCCGGCATCCCGGTGCTGTCCGCCGCCACCGCGACCACGCACCGCATCCTCACCGGGCTCGGGCTGGAGCCGCGGGTGCCCGGGGCGGGGGCGCTGCTCGCCGGCTGAGGCCGTACGACCGGGACCCGCGTGCCGCGCCGGCACGCGGGTCCTCGTCGTGTCCGCGGGCCATGATCCTTCCCTGAGGAGTGCCGGCGTCCCCGGCGGGCGCTCGTGGCTCCACGGAGAAGGATCACGGGATGCCGGCCGTCCGGCGCAGGGGGTGGACGCGCCTGATTCGGTGCTGTACATGTTTGTACATGTCTGAACAGGGTGGGCGTTCCAAGAGGGCGCGCCTCGTCGAGGACCTCGCCGGGCGGATCCGCTCCGGCCGGTTGCCGAACGGCGAGCAGCTCCCGGGGGAGAACCAGCTCGCCCGCACCTACGCCGTCTCCCGCGGCACGGTCCGTAGCGCGCTGGCCGAGCTCGCCCGGCGCGACCTCATCACCACCGAGACCGGCGTCGGCTCGTTCGTCACCTTCGACGGGTCGCCCCTGGACCAGCGGCTCGGCTGGGCCCAGGCGTTCGCCGCGTCCGGCGCGGCCGTCGGCACCGAGCTGCTCGGCATCACCGCGGGCGGCGACCCCGGTCCCACCGGATACGAGGGGCCGCTGGTCACCGTGCGCCGGCTGCGGCGCGCCGGGGCCGTCCCGGTCTCGCTGGAGACCGCCTCGCTGCCCGCCACCGGTGACCTCGCGCGGCTCCCGGAGACCGGTCTCGTCGACGGCTCGATCACCGCCACCCTCGCCGCGGCGGGCCTGCTCGGCGTCGCGGGGGAGCAGTGGATCGCGGTCGCCCCGCTCGACACGGCCGACGCCGTCACCCTCGAACGCGAGCCCGGCGAGCTGTTCCTGCACGCCGTCCGGGTCACCCGCGACGCCCGCGGCGGGCTCGTCGAGCACGTCGTCAGCCTGCTGGACCCGCAGCGCTTCCGGTTCCACCTCGCGTTCGGGGAGAACCGGTGAGCGACCCGCACGACCGCGCGCTGGGCGCGCTGCTCGGTCTCGCCGTCGGCGACGCGCTCGGGATGCCCACCCAGTCGCTGTCCCGGGCCGCGATCGCGGAGCGCTACGGCGTCGTCGACCGGCTCCTCGACGGCGCCGACGACCAGCCGATCGCCCCGAAGCTCCCGGCGGGCACCGTCACCGACGACACCGAGCAGGCGCTGCTGCTCGCCCGGATCCTGCTCGACCACGACGGTCACGTCCCGGCCCGGGTGTTCGCCGGTGCCCTGGAGGCGTGGGAGCAGGACATGATCCGGCGCGGGTCGCTGGACCTGCTCGGCCCCTCCACCCGCCGGGCCCTGACCCGGCTCGCGGACGGCGAGCCCCCCGAGCTCGCCGGCCGCGACGGCGTCACCAACGGCGCCGCGATGCGCGTCGCGCCGGTCGGCGTCGCGCACACCGGCCCGCGGCTCCTCGACGCCGTCGTCGAGTCGGCGGTCGTCACCCACCACACCGCACCCGGGATCGCGGCCGCCGCCGCGGTGGCCGCCGCGGTGTCGGCCGGGGTGTCCGGCGCGGGGCTCCCTGCCGCGCTGGACGCCGCGCTCGACGCCGCCCGGGCCGGTGCGCGACGCGGCGGCTGGGCGGCGGGCGCCGACGTCGCCGCCCGCCTCGACGTCGCGTTCCGGATCCTGCCCGGGCTCGACCGGGCCGCGCTCGCCGACACCCTCACCGACGTCGTCGGCACCTCGGTCACCGCGACCGAGTCCGTCGTCGCCGCCCTCGGGCTCGCCGCCGCCCTCGGCGACGACCCGCGGGCCGCGCTGGTCACCGCCGCGTCCCTCGGCGGCGACACCGACACCGTCGCCGCGATCTGCGGGGCGGTCCTCGGGGCGGTGCACGGCGCCGCCGCACTGCCCGCCGACCTCGTCGGCACCGTCCGCCGGGTCAACGCGCCCCTGCTCGACCCCCTCGACGACGTGGTCGAGGGGCTGCTCCGCCTCCGCCTTCCCTCCTGACAGGAGGCCGCCATGGCCACCAGCACGACCGACACCGGCACCGCCGGGAACGGGACGCTCGAGACCCGGGGCATCGAGCCCGTCCCGGTCGCCGAGCGGCACGGCCGCCCGGGCCAGCTCTTCTGGGTCTGGTTCGCCGCCAACATCTCCATCCTCGGCCTCCCGCTCGGCGCGACGCTGGTCGCGTCCGGGCTCAACATCACCCAGGCCGTGCTCGCCGCGGTGCTCGGCAGCGTCGGGTCGTTCGCGATCGTCGGCGCGGTGTCGATCGCCGGTCGGCGCGGCGGGGCGCCCGGCCTGACCCTGTCGCGCGCGGTGTTCGGCGCCCGCGGCAACATCGGCCCGACCCTGGTGTCGCTGCTGTCGCGGCTGGGCTGGGAGACGGTGAACACCACCACGGCCGCGTTCGCGCTGCTGTCGCTGGTCACGATCGTCGCGGGCACCAGCCCGTCGGCGAAGGACCACCCGGTGATCACGATCGTCTGCATCGCGGTGTTCGTGCTGTGCACGGTGCTCGTCGCCGGGCTGGGGCACGCGGTGCTCGTGGCGGTGCAGCGCTGGGCGACCTGGGTGTTCGGTGCGCTGAACATCGTCGTCGGCGGGTTCCTGGTCGCGACCGTCGACTGGGCCGCGGTCGCCGCGGCCGCCCCCGCGCCGTCGGGTGCGGTCGTCGCCGCGGTCGGGGTGATCGCGGCCGGCACCGGGATCGGCTGGGCCAACGCCTCGGCCGACATGTCCCGCTACCAGTCCCCGTCGGTGCGGGCCGGTTCCCTGGTCGCCTCGGCCGCGGCCGGTGCGGGCATCCCGCTGGTCCTGCTCATCTCGCTGGGCAGCCTGCTCGCCGCCGGGGACCCGACCCTGGCCACCGCCGACGACCCGGTCGCCGCGATCCGCGACCTGCTGCCGGCGTGGATGGCGATCCCGTACCTGGTCGCCGCGTTCGGCGGGCTGCTGCTGTCCAACCACCTGTCGGTCTACTCGGCCGGGCTGACCACCCTGACCCTGGGCGTGCGGCTGCCGCGGGTGTACGCCGTCGTCGTCGACGTGCTGGTGACCTTCGCCGGCGCGATCTACTTCATGCTGATCGCCGACGGGTTCTACCCGCCGTTCATCGCCTTCATCAGCGCCCTCGCGGTCCCGATCACCGCCTGGGTCGGGGTGTTCGCCGTCGACATGCTGCGTCGCCGCCACTACGACCCGGTGGCCCTGATGGACACCTCGCGCAGCAGCGGCTACTGGTACCGCGGCGGGATCGAGCCGCGGGCGACGGCGGCCTGGGCGCTGGCGATCGTCGTTGGCTACCTGTTCGCCACCGTCGGGCCGTCGGCCGAGCCGTGGTTCACCGGGCCGCTGGCCGGCACCTGGTTCGGCGAGAACGGGCTGGCCTGGGTGATCACCTTCGTCGTCGCCGCCGGGGTGTACGCCGCGCTGGGCGGGGCCCGGGAGCAGCGGTGACCGGCCGGCTCGTCCACTCCGGACAGGTCCTGGTCGACCTGGTCATGCGGGTGCCCGCGCTGCCCCCGCCCGGCGGCGACGTGCTCGCCACCGGCACCACGATGCTGCCCGGCGGCGGGTTCAACGTCGTCGCCGCGGCCGCCCGGGCCGGGGCCGAGGTCCTCTACGCCGGCGGGCACGGCACCGGTCCGCACGGTGACCTCGTGCGGGCCGCGCTGGCCGCGGAGGGTGTCACGGCGACCGCGCCGCCCGACCCCGGCGGCGACACCGGTATCTGCGTGACCCTGGTCGACCCGTCCGGGGAACGGACCTTCGTCACCGGCAGCGGGGTCGAGACCGCGGCGCCCGCCGGACTCCCGGCGACCACCGCCGACGACGTGCTCTACGTCTCCGGCTACAGCCTGCTCGTCCCGGACAAGGCCGCGGCGCTGGTCGCCGCGGCCGCGGAGTCCTCGGCGACGGTCCTGCTCGATCCGGGGCCCCTGGTCACGGACGTGCCGGAGGCGCTGTGGGAGCGGATGCTCGCCGCGACCGGGGTGCTGAGCACCAACGCGCGGGAGGCGCGGCTGCTCACCGGGGAGCCGACCGCGGCGCGTGCCGCCGGGGCGCTGGCCCGGCGGCTGCAAGACGACGCGGCGGTGGTCGTCCGCGACGGTGCCGCGGGCTGCGTGGTCGTCCGCGACGGGGTGGTGGAGACCGTCCCGGCGCCGGTGGTGGACGCTGTCGACACCAACGGGGCCGGGGACGCCCACTGCGGGGTCCTGGCCGCGGAGCTGCTGCGCGGCACCGGGTGGTCCGAGGCGGTCGCGCGGGCCGGTGCGGCCGCGGCGCTCGCGGTCACCCGGTACGGGCCGGCCACCGCGCCGACCCGGGCGGAGCTCGACGCCTTCCTCGCCGGGGCCGCCGCGGGGTGACGGTGCGCTCCGACGGGCGAGCTGCGCTCCGTCGGGCGAGCTGCGCTCCGTCGGGCTGGCTGCGCTCCGTCGGGCTGGCTGCGCTCCGTCGGGCTGGCTGCGCTCCGTCGGGCTGGCTGCGCTCCGTCGGACAGGGCGCGCCTCGTCGGCAGGGAGCTCCGTCGGCAGGGCGCGTCCGTCGGCACGGTGCGGGCCGCCGGTCGGCGCGGGGTCGTCGCTCCATGATCGGCAGAAGTGGAGCGCGGCGGCCGGTGGACTGCGCTCCGAACTCCACACTCGGCGATCATGGTCTGATGCTTCCCGGGCGGGTGGGGTGCCGGCGCGGGCACGTCGGGCCGGGCGGGCGGGTGTGGGGTCGTCGCTCGATCATCGCGGTGTGTGGAGTGCACAGGGCTGCGGACTGCACTCCCGGCTCCACTCCTGGCGATCATGGACGGGGTCGCGGGTCGAGGTGCCGGGTCGATGGGGTGCCTGGTCCGTGGCGTGCGGCGGCCCACTCGCCGTTCACTGCCGGCGCGGCTCCACCCGGTCCATGATCACCGGTTGTGGAGCGCAGAGGTCGTCGAGCGCACTCCTGGCTCCACAACCGGTGATCATGGACGGGCAGGGGCCCTCAGGTCCCGGCGCCGGCGGCCGTCGCCATGCCCTGGGCGGTCTCCTGGACCGCGCGGAAGGCCGGGCCGCAGACCGCGGCGTCGCTCTCGGCGAGGGTGCCCGGGTCGGCCTGGCAGCCCTTCGCGGCGAAGTCGTCCAGCGCCTTCCCGACGAGGTCGGCCTGCGCGGCCGCGGCGGGTGCGTCCTGGCGGACCTGGGGCAGGGCGTTGCGGATCTCGGTGGTGAACCGGCCGCAGCGCGGGAAGACCTTCGCCGGGTCGCTCGACCAGCAGGGGTCCTGGGCGTAGAAGCGGAACTTGGTCCGCAGCGCCTCCAGCCCCGGGGCGCCGACGCGCTCCGAGGCGGTCTGTCCCGGCCAGGGCTGGGTGTCCTTCGCCGACGAGGCGGCGGGGCGGTCGGCGGAGCAGCCGGCGAGGAGCAGGGCGGCCACCAGCAGGGTGGCCGCCCGCAGCAGGGAGGTGGTCGGGCGCGGACACGGTTGCACACCGCGACGGTAGGCCCGTCCGATCCGCCCCGCCGCTCCGCCCCGCCGCTCCGCCCCGCCGCTCCGGCCCGGCGGCCCGGGTCGTCGAACGGCGCCGGCCGACCCCGTGGCAGCCGGACGGGCACCAGCGGTTCGGCACCGGCGGTTCGGCACCGGCGGTTCGGCACCAGCGGCCCGGCACCAGCGGCCCGGCACCGGCGGTTCGGCACCAGCGGCCCGGCACCAGTGGCCTGGCACCGGCGGTTCGCCGCCGGCGGTTCGGTACCGGCGGTTCGGCACCGGTGTGCCCCGAATCGCAGCCCGGGGCAGCGGCCGGGCCCGGAGCGGGTCAGCCCCGGGCCGGGCCGCCCAGCGCCCCGCGCAGCAGCTCCAGCGCCTCGGCCGGGTTGTCCCAGAACACCATGTGCCCGGCGTCCGGGACGGCGACGAGCCGCGCGTCGGGCCGGGCGGCGGCGATCTCGGCGACTCCGGACGCGGGCACGACGGGGGAGTCCGCGCCGTACAGCAGGGTCACCGGCGCCGGGACGTGCGGCCACGCGTCGAAGAAGTCCTCGGACTCGAACCCGGCGTGCGTCGCGGCGATCGCGGCCTCGTCGCAGGAGGAGAGCCAGCGCGCGCGCAGCTCCTGCTCGCGGCGTGGCCAGCGCGGCCAGGACCGGGCCACCCCGTCGGCGTCGGTGCCGCGCTGCGCCTCGTGCAGCTGACCCAGGAACGCCTCCAGCGTCGTCGGATACGGCGCGCGGCCGGGGCCGGACAGCGGCGGGTCGACGAGCACGGCGCCGCCGACCGGCCGTCGCGTCGCGGCGACGGCGGCGATCCGGGCGCCCATCGAGTGCCCGAACAGGATGGTGTCGGGGCCGAGGTCCAGCGCGTCGAGAACGGCCAGTGCGTCGCCGGCGTAGTCGTCGAGGGTCCACGAGTCCCCGGTGTCGGACAGCCCGCGGCCGCGGACGTCGAGCACCACCGGGCGGCACAGGTCGACGAGCTCGCGGGCGACGAAGTCCATCGTCACCGCGGGGCTGGTGATGCCGGGCAGGACCAGGACGGGGGCGCCGTCGCCGCCGTAGTCGAGGGAGTGCAGCGCCAGGTCGCCGTGCCGGACCCAGCGGGACACGGCGGGGACGTCGGCGAGGTCGGCGAGCGCGTCCTGGCGGACCTGCCGGACCAGGGTGGACGTGACGGTCACAGGAGTCCCTTCAGGTAGGCGAGCGCGTCGTCGAGACCGACCACGTCGCCGTACTTCGCGTGGATGTCGAACAGGTTCGCCTCGTGCGGCCCGGCCGCGCGGTCGCCGACGCAGTCGCGCGGCACCAGCACGCCGAACCCGGACTGGACGGCGTCGACGGCGGTCGCGCGGACGCAGCCCGAGGTGGTGGCCCCGCACACGAGAACGGTGTCCACACCGGACGACCGCAGCAGGGTCGCGAGCCCGGTGTCGAAGAACGCCGACGCGCCCTTCTTGGTGAGGGTGTGGTCGGTGCCGCGGACGTCGAGCCGGGGGTCGAAGCCGACGGCGGCCGAGCCCTCGACGAGCGAGCGCATGCCGGGCGCCTTCACCAGCCAGGGCAGGGTGTCGAGCTCGGCGGGGGTGTAGGCGATCGTCGTCCACACCACCGGCGCGCCGAGGGTGCGGGCCGCCTCGACCAGCGTCGAGGTCGCCGCGACGACCTCGGACAGCTCGCTGCCGGTGGGCAGCGCGGGGTCGGTGAACCCGACCGTCAGGTCCACGACGACGACCGCGGGCCGGGTCCCGCGCCGGGCGGCGGCGCCGAACCCGGCGGTCGCGTAGGTCGCGTCGGTACCGGCCCCGTGCAGACCGGTGGGGTGCGGGCTCATGCGGATGCTCCGTCCAGTGCGGACTGCGGGGCGGACTGCGGGGCGGACTGCGCTGCGGGCTGCGCTGCGGACAGGGGAGCGGAGTCCAGTGCGGACTGCAGCGCGGCGCGGCGGCGGCCCGCGCAGTCCTCCACGGCGTCGACGATGGTCTGGTAGCCGGTGCACCGGCACAGGTTCGACGCCACGACCTCGCGGATCTCCTCGCGGCTCGCGTCGGGCTCCTCGGCGAGGTAGCCCTCGGCCAGCATCAGGAACCCGGGCGTGCAGAACCCGCACTGCAGCCCGTGGTGCTCACCGAAGCACTGCTGCAGGTCCGACAGCTCGCCGTCGGGACCGGACAGCGACTCGACCGTGCGGATCGCGGAGTTCTCCACCTGCACGGCGAACAGCAGGCAGGCGCGGGCGGGCGCGTCGTCGACGAGCACGGTGCACGCCCCGCAGATGCCGTGCTCACAGCCGACGTGGGTGCCGGTCAGCCCCAGGTCGTGGCGGAGCACGTCGGCCAGCGTGCGGCGCGGCGGGATCGCCAGCTCGTGACGCTCCCCGTTGACGGTCAGCTCGACCAGCTGGATGTCGGTCACGGTGCCTCCCGGTTCAGCGCGGCGAACAGGTCCGCGCGCGACAGTGGGGTGGAGTCCAGCTCGACGCCGGTGGGGCGCAGCGCGTCGTTGACGGCGTTGAGCACGGCCGCGGGCGCGCCGATGGTGCCGCCCTCGCCCGCACCCTTCGCGCCGTCGGCGGTGAACGCGCACGGCGTCTCGAGGTGCTCGATGCGCACGTCCGGGATCTCCGCGGCGGTCGGGACCTTGTACTCCATGAAGCTCGGCGCGAGGGGCTGGCCGAGCTCGTCGTAGACGACCTGCTCGAACAGCGCCCCGGCGATGCCCTGGGCGATGCCGCCGCGGGCCTGCCCCTCGACGACGCGCGGGTGGATGGCGACGCCGCAGTCCTCGACGCAGACGTAGCGCAGGATCTCCACGCCGCCGGTGCCCGGGTCGAGCGCGACGACGCAGCCGTGGGTGGCGTTGGAGAACGTGCCGTCGCCGCCGACGTCGAAGCTCGCCGTCGCGGTCAGGCCCGGCCCGACCTCCTTGGGCAGCAGGTGCGCGCGCAGGTAGGCGACGTCGGCCAGCTCGGCGTAGGAGAACGTGCGGTCCCCGGCGCGCACCCCGCCGCGGCCGTCGAGCTCGGCCGAGTCCACGTCGGCGTCGGCCAGGTGGGCGGCCAGCGCACGCAGCTGGTCGCCCAGCTTCACCGCCGCCGCGGCCGCCGCGGACCCGCCGATCGTCACCGAGCGGGACGCGAACGAGCCCCAGCCGTAGGTGATCCGGTCGGTGTCGCCCTGGACGATCTTGACCTTGTCGTAGGGCAGGCCGAGCCGGTCGGCGACGATCTGGGCGAAGGTCGTCTCGTGGCTCTGGCCGTGCGACAGCGTGCCGGTGGTGACGGTGACCGTGCCGTCGAGGTCCATCGTGATCTGGGACAGGTCGAACCCGGGGACGACCTGCATCTTCCGTGCCGCGAACGCGCCGGAGCCGTAGCCGGTGCGCTCGGAGAAGCAGGAGTAGCCGATGCCCAGCACCCGGCCGTCGGGCAGGGTGCGCCCGGGCCAGCCCTCGTCGCGCAGCACCTGCTCGCACAGGTCCAGCGACTCCCGGTAGGAGCCCGGGTCGTAGGTGATGGCGTTGACCCCGCGGTAGGGGAACTCGGTGATCAGGTTGCGCCGGCGGACCTCCAGCGCGTCGAGCCCGAGCTCGCGGGCGGCGCGCTCCATCAGCCGCTCCATCACCATCACGTACTGCGGCCGGGACACCCCGCGGTACGGCGCGGTCGGCGCCTTGTTCGTGGTGACCGCGCGCCCGCGCACCCGGTAGGCGGGGACCCGGTAGACGCCGGGCATCTCCGCCGAGGCCATCAGCGGCTCGATCCCGGCCGTGAACGGGTAGCAGGAGTAGGCGCCCATGTCGCAGACGACGTCGGACTCCAGGGCGAGGATCTCCCCGTCGGCGGTGAACGCGGCGCGGGCGGTGTAGTGCTGCTCGCGGGCCAGGAAGCTCGCGGTCAGCGCCTCGCGCCGGTCCTCGATCCACTTCACCGGACGGCGGAGGCGCCGCGCGGCGGCCGCGGCGGCGATCTCCTCCCGGCCGACGACGCACTTCTGCCCGAACCCGCCGCCCATGTCCGGCACGACGACCCGGACCTGCTTCTCGTCGAGCCCGGCGCAGCGGGCCAGGACCGTGCGGACCTGGTGCGGGACCTGGGTGCAGGTGCGCACCACGAGCTGCTCGTCGCGGTCGTCCCAGTCGGCGACGACGCCGCGGGTCTCCAGCGGCAGCGCGTTCTGCCGCCCGGTGCGGGCCTCCACGGTGACCACCGTGTGCGCCTCGTCGAAGATGCCGTCGATGCCCTCGGTGGCGAACAGCGACACGTCGACGAGCACGTTGCCGGGGGCCTCGTCGTGCACCGGGGGACCGGCCGCGGCCAGCGCGGCGGCCTCGGTCACCACCGGGTCGAGCGGGTCGAGCTCGACGACGGCGGCCTCCACTCCGTCCTCGGCGGCGTAGGGGTCGGTGGCGATCACGATCGCGAGCGGCTCGCCGACGTAGCGGACCTTGTCGCCGGCCAGCACGGGCATCGAGGTGGGGACGAATTCCTCGACGGGCCGGTCGAGGAGCGCGGTGATGTCGCCGAGGGCGAGGTCGGCGGCGTCGAACGCGGCGACGACGCCGGGCACCTGCCGGACCTCGGACAGGTCGACGTCGACCACCCGGGCGTGCGCCTCGGTGCTGCGCACGAACGCCGCGTGCAGCATCCGAGGCAGGGTGATGTCGTCGACGAAGCGGCCGCGTCCGGTGAGCAGCCGCGGGTCCTCCCGGCGCGGGACGGACGCGCCGACCCAGCTGCCGTCGCGGCGGAATCCGGGCTCAGCCACGGGCGGCCTCCTCCCGGGCCCGGGCGACGAGGGTGCGGACCAGCCCGCGGCGGTATCCCGCGGGGATCCCGGCCTCGTCGCGCAGCTCCAGACCGTCGGCGACCTCGTCCGGCGTGCCGGCGTCGGGCACCAGCACCGGGACGGCGCCGACCCCGCCGAGCACGACCTCACCGGTGTCCAGGTCCGCCCCCGCCGCGACGACGGCGAAGTCGCCACGGCGGTCGGCGTACTCGGTGAGCGCCGCGCGCGGCGCGGGACGGGGGAAGACGATCTCCACGATCACCTCGTCGGGGTCCAGGGCGGTGGTGAACGGGCCGAGGAAGAACTCCCGGGCCCGGACCTCACGGCGCCCGCCCGGCCCCTCGGCGACGACCACGGCGTCGAGCAGCACCGCCAGCAGGCACCACTCGGCGGTGGCGTCGCCGTGCGCGATCGACCCGCCGACGGTGCCGCGGGTGCGGATCGGCAGGTGCCCGACCCAGCGCATCGCGGCCGACAGGACCGCGAAGTCCGGCCCGAGGTCGGCCCGCTCGACGGCCCGGTGGGTGGTGAGCGCGCCGATCCGGAGCGCCCCGTCGGCGTGGTGGATGCCGGCCAGGCCCGGCACGTGGGTGAGGTCGATCAGGTGCCCGGGCCGGGCCATCCGGTAGTTCATCATCGCGACCAGGCTCTGCCCGCCGGCGAGCAGCTTGGGCTCGTCGTCGGCCAGCTCGGTCAGCAGGTCGACCGCCCCGCGCACCGACGACGCCCGGTGGTAGGTGAACGCGGCGGGCTTCACGCCTTCTCCACCCGCTCCACGGCCGGCGCGTCGAGCGTCTGTTCGTCGCCGGTGATGCGGTCCAGCTCGCGGCCCCGCGTCTCGGGGGCGCCGAGGGCCATGAAGGTCACGGCGGCGAAGACCAGCAGCGCCATCAGCGTGAAGGTCAGCGGCAGGCCGAGCACCGGCCACAGCAGGCTGCCGAAGATCAGCGGGACGAACCCGGTGACCGCCCGGCTCGACGACGACGCCCAGCCGAAGCCCGAGGCCCGCAGCTCGGTCGGGTAGAGCTCGGAGACGTAGGCGTACATGACCGGGATGACGACCAGGGCGAAGAACCCGAACACCGCGATCATCGCGACCGCCGCCGTCGGCGAGCCCATGACCAGCGAGAACACGACCAGCGACAGCGCGGCGCACGGACCGGCGACGCCGATGACCCACTTGCGGCCGACGACCTCGACCAGCAGCACCGAGGTGATGACACCGAGGATGCCGACCGCGTTCATGACGGTGGTGGACGCGAACGCGGCGACCTCGCCCATGCCCTGGGCGCGCAGGATCGACGGCATCCAGGACAGCGCGGCGTAGTAGACGACCATGACGGTGATGAACAGCGACCAGGCGACGCCGGTGATGCGCGGGTTGAACGCCCACACCATCTTCAGCTGCTCGCCCAGTGCGCCGAGACCACGGCGGCGCGAGGTGGTCGGCTCCGGTGCGGCGGCGGTGATCGCGTACTGCTCCACCGGGGCGCCGGTGCGGCGGACCATGTCGTCGATGACGGTGCGGGCCTCGGCCTCGCGGCCGGTGCGGGCCAGGTAGATCGGGGACTCCGGGACACCGCGGCGGATCCAGAACAGCAGCAGCGCGGGCAGCACCATCAGCGCGAGCATCCAGCGCCAGTTGCCCTCGACCGGCACGAGCAGCGTCGCCGAGAGCCCGGCGAGGGTGGTGCCGATCGGCCACCAGCCGTCCATCGCGGCGAGCACCTTGCCCCGGTACTTCCGGGGTGAGAACTCGCTGACGATCGCGTAGTCGACCGGGATGCAGCCGCCGAGCCCGATGCCGGCCAGGAAGCGCAGCGCCAGGAAGATCTCCCAGCTGGGGGAGAAGGCGCCGAGCACCGAGAACAGGGCGAAGATCAGCAGGGTGATGCTGAAGACCCGCTTGCGGCCCATCCGGTCGGCGATCGTGCCGAACGCGACGGCGCCGACGGCCATGCCGATGAGGTTGGCCGTCGCGACGAGGCCGCGCTGGCCGGTCGAGAGGTCGAACTCGACGCCGAGCAGCGGGGTGAGGAAGCCGTTGAGGGCGACGTCCCAGGCGTCGAACATGTAGCCGAGGCCGCCGATGAGGAAGATCTTCCCCTGGACGCCCCAGCGCCAGGGCAGGTCCTGGACGACCTGGTCTCCGGTACGCATGTCGGTGCTCCTCTATCGGGCGAAGGGGTAGGTGACGGACTCGTCGTCCGGGTCGTTCAGCGGGGAGCCCCGCCACAGCCAGTCGTACGACACGTCGGACTCGCCCTGGAAGCGGCGCAGCTTCTCGTCGCGTTCGCGCTGCTCGGGGCCGTCGGGCAGGTGGTAGAAGTCCATGTTCTGCAGCGAGGCGTCCTGCACGACGCCCGCGTGCTTGGCGCGGCGCTGCACGTAGCGGGCGAGCGCGGTGTCGATCCCGCCGCGGCCGACCGCGCCGAGCTCCTCGGCCAGCACGGCGGCGTCCTCCATCGCCTGGGAGGCGCCCTGGGCCTGGTAGGGGAGCATCGCGTGGCAGGCGTCGCCGAGCAGGGCGACCCGGCCGTCGATCCAGACCGGGTCGCGGCGGCGGCGGTAGAGCGCCCACACCGAGACGTCGTCCTTGGCCTTGGACAGCATCGCCGGAACGCGGTCGTCCCAGTCGGCGAAGTCGGCGACGAGGTCCTCGGCGGTCGCCGGGGCGCTCCAGTCGCGCTCGACCTGCTCGGTGCAGGGGACGATCGCGACGACGTTGAGGTACTCGCCGCGGCGGATCATGTAGTGCACCAGGTGCTTGCCGGGGCCGTACCAGATCGTGGAGTGGTAGCGGTCGAGCAGGAACCGGGTCGCCGGGTCCGCGGCGATCAGCTCGCCGGGGATCAGGGCGCGGTAGGCCATCTCGCCGGAGAAGACGAGGGTGTCGTCGAACCCGGCGAGGTCGCGGACACCGGACCGGATTCCGTCCGCGCCGACCAGCACGTCGCCCGCGACGCGCAGCCCGCGCGCGGTGACCGCGACCGGGCGCTCCGGGTCGGTGCGGTCGAGCTCGACGACCTTCGCGTCGGTGTGCACGGTGACCGCGGGGCCGGGGCCGTCCGCGTCGAGGCAGGCCTCGAGCAGGATCCGGTGCAGGTCGGCGCGGTGGTAGTGCCAGTACGGGGCGCCGTAGGTGTCGACGACCTGCTGCCCGAGCGGGAGCTGGGCGATGATCGAGCCGTCGGCCCAGCGGCGGCGCACCTGGTCCTGCGGGGCGGTGTGGATCCGCTCCAGCGACCGGCGCAGCCCCAGGCCGAACAGGATCCGGCTGGCGTTGGGGGCGGTCTGGATGCCGGCACCGACCTCGCCGAGCTGCGGCGCGGCCTCCAGCACGGTGGCCCGGAAGCCCTGACGGCGCAGGGCCAGTGCGGCGGTCAGCCCGCCGAGACCGCCGCCCGTGACCGTGATCTCCAGGGACTGGCTGGGTGCCACGACTACCTCCTCGCGTCCGCCGGGCCTGTGACGTGGCCCGCACGAGAAGTAATCCGAGCACGTACTATCCGGATACGCAAGGTTTTCGTGCGAACGACCCGGAAGGGAAACCGGGACGTAACCCGGGCGGCCGGGACTCAGTCGTTGTCGGGCAACGACGTCCGCTCCGCGACCGCCTCCCAGTGGGCGCCGAGGGTGTTCAGCAGACCGGCGATCTCCGAGCGCCGGTCCTCGGGCACCGCGGCCAGCAGCTCCGCGTCCAGGCGCCGGGTCCGGCGGGTGACCTCGGCGAGGGCGGCCGCGCCGTCGTCGGTGAGGGAGAGGATCTTGCGCCGGGCGTCGCGGGGGGACTCGGTGCGCTCGATCAGTCCGCGGCGCTCCATCCGGCGGCAGACGTCGGCCATCGTCGAGGTGTCCAGGGCGACGGCGCCGGCCAGCGAGCTCTGGTCGGACTCCGGGTAGGCACGGATCGCCGAGAGCACGGCGAACTGCGGGCCGGTCAGCACCGGGTCGACGTGGCGGCTCCAGGCGGCGAGGTAGGCCTGGTACATCCGGCGCGCGCCGTAGCCGGGGGCGGCGACGAGGTCGGCCGGGGGAGCGGGTGCGACGCCTGTTCCGCGCCGCAACAGCTCACCCATCATGCCTCCGTGCTCGTCCGGGCCGGGGCCCTCGTCCGCGGGAGATCCTACGTGTCCGGACGATCACCCGGGGTGGCCGGGCCGGGGCTCAGCGCGGGCGCAGGCCGTCGACGAGCAGGTCCAGCAGGCGTCCGGCCTGCTCGCGGCCCTGCGGGTCGGCGACGGCCATGCAGATCCCGCTGGTGCCGACGAGCACGTCCGCGGCGTCGACGTCGTCACGCAGGGTGCCGTCGGCGATGCCCGCCTTCTGGAGCAGGCGGACCGCCTCGACCATCCGCTCGCGGCTCTGCGCGAACGGGTTGTGCCCGCAGGCGACGAGTGCGTGCAGCGAGTCCGCGAGGTGCTTCTTGGTGATCACGTAGTCGACGAAGCGGTCCATCCAGGCCCGCAGCGCCCGGTCCGCGGGCAGCTCGGTGCGCAGCTCCTCGGCCGCGGCGCAGAGGCGGTCGAGCTCGTTGCGGTACACGGCCTCGACCAGGGAGTCCCGGTTCGGGAAGTGCCGGTAGAGCGTGCCGATGCCGACGCCGGCGTCCTTCGCGATGCCGTCGAGGGTCGTGGCGGGGCCGCCACGGCTCTCCGCGGTGAACGCGCGCACGGCCGCGGCCAGCAGCAGCTCACGGTTGCGTGCGGCGTCCGCACGCAGGCCGGAACGTGTGCTGGTGCCCATGACGGTGCCTCCTCGGGTGGGACTGACGATCCCACGATACGTCTTGCGATCCGGAGGATGCTCCGGATAGAGTCCCGAGTCATACGGAGGATCCTCCGTTTACTTGTCCCCGGGGACACGGCGACGCAACGACGACGTCACCGACCGCGTACCCGGTGCTCAGAAGGGATCACGCCATGCTGTTCCGCTCCACGACCGACCGATCCCGTCCGCTGTCCACCACCGGCACCTCCCGTGCCGTCCTGCCGGCCGCACCGGCCGGGACCACCGCCTCCGACGTGCTCGCCGGCGTCGACCTCACCGGCCGGCGCGCCGTCGTCACCGGTGCGACCACCGGGGTCGGCCTCGCGGCCGCCCGCGCACTGGCCGCCGCCGGGGCCGAGGTCACCCTCGCCGTGCGCGACGCCGAGGCCGGTGCCGCCGCCCGCGACGGCATCGTCGCCGACACCGGCAACGAGCGCGTCGCCGTCGGCGAGCTCGACCTGTCCGACCAGCGCTCCATCGCCCGCTTCGTGCGCCTGTGGGACGGCCCGCTGCACATGCTCGTGCACGCCGCGGCCGTCACCGGTGCCCCGCTGACCCGCACCGTCGACGAATGGGAGCTGCACCTGGCCGTCAACCACCTCGGGCCGGCGTCGCTCACCTCGGGGCTGCACTGGGCGCTCACCGCGGTCGACGGCGCGCGGGTGGTCACCGTGACCTCCGCCGCCCACCGGGACGCGGCGTTCGACCCGGAGGACCCGCACTTCTCCGACGAGCGCTACGACGCCCACCTCGCCCACGCCCGGTCCCGCAGTGCGGCGCTGCTGCACGCGGTCGAGGCCGCGCGCCGCTGGTCGGGCGACGGGATCGCGGTGAACGCCGCCGACCCCGGCCCGGTGGGGACCGACCCCGAGCAGGGGGCCGCCACGGTCGTGCTGGCCGCGGCGTCGCCGCTGGTCGGGGGGATCAGCGGGCGCTACTTCGCCGGGCTCGCGGAGGCGGGACCGGCCGGGCCGGGCGTGGCGGGCGGGGTCGCCACGCACGCGCTCGACCCGGTCGCGGCACGGCGGGTCTGGCGCTGGACCGAGCGCACGCTGCGCGAGGTCTGGTTCGCCGGGCTGCCGATCGTGGCCTGAGCCGCCGGCGGCCGGACCGGGCGTCCGCCCGGCCCGGCCGCCGCGGACCGGCCGGTGGCGCCGGTCAGTGACGCAGCCACACCGCGGTGTCGGCGGGGACCTCGCCGCGGGCGGTGAGCGGGCCGCTGGACAGCATCACCTCGGCGTCCTCGGGCAGCGACACCGGCGCCGAGGAGACGTTCACCAGGCAGGTGAAGCCGCCGTCGCCGGAGTCCGAGGTGCGGGCCAGCGCCAGCGTGCCCTCCGGCGACTCCTGCCAGGTCAGCGCGCCGCCGCCGAGCGCGGGGTGCGCGCGGCGGATCGCCAGGGCGTCCCGGTAGAGGTGCAGCACCGAGTCCGGGTCGGCCTCCTGCACGTCGGCCGCGTGCCGGGCGAACACGTCGGGCTGCGGCAGCCACGGCGTCCCGGACGGGCCGAACCCGAAGCCGGGCTCGCCCGCGGCCCAGGGCAGCGGGACGCGGCAGCCGTCGCGGCCGCGCAGCGTGTGCCCGGACAGCTCCCAGGTCGGGTCGTCGAGACGGTCGGTCGGGATGTCCTCGACCTCGGGCAGCCCGAGCTCCTCGCCCTGGTACAGGTACGCGGTGCCGGGCAGCGCGAGCATCAGCAGCGTCGCCGCGCGAGCCCGGCGCAGGCCGAGCTCGGGGTCGGCGGGCAGGGCGAGCACGTCGTCGAGGTTCCAGCCGCGCCCGGCCTCGGGCTTGCGGGCCAGCCGGCTCGGGTGCCGGCAGACGTCGTGGTTGGACAGCACCCAGGTCGCCGGCGCGCCGACCCGGGTGTTCTCGGCGATCGCGTCGTCGATGTTGGCGCGCAGGTCGTCGGCCAGCCAGGCCGCGGTGAGGAAGTTGAAGCTGAACGCGGTCTGCAGCTCGTCCGGGCGCAGGTAGCGGGCCAGGCGCTGCGGGTCCGGCACCCAGGCCTCGGCGACGAACACCCGCGGCGGGTCGTAGGTGTCGCCGATCCGGCGCCACGACCGGAAGATGTCGTGCACGCCGTCGCGGTCGAGGTAGGGGTGGCCGCCGTCCTGGGCGTCGTTGACGCCCTTCACGATGTCGGGCAGCCCGGGCTCCTTCACCATCGAGTTCGCGACGTCGACGCGGAACCCGTCCACGCCCCGGTCGAACCAGAAGCGCAGGGTCTCCTCGAAGTCGGCGCGGACCTCCGGGTGCTCCCAGTTCACGTCCGGCTGCCGGATGTCGAACAGGTGCAGGTACCACTGCTCCGGCGTCCCGTCGGGGGAGACGACCCGTTCCCACGCGGGCCCGCCGAACATCGACTCCCAGTTGTTCGGCGGGAGCTCACCGCTCTCGCCGCGGCCGTCACGGAAGAGGTAGCGCTCGCGCTCGGGCGAGCCGGGGCCCGCGGCCAGCGCCTGCCGGAACCACACGTGCTCGTCGGAGTGGTGGTTCGGGACGATGTCGAGCAGCACCCGGATGTCGCGCGCGTGCGCCTCGGCGATCAGGGCCTCGGCCTGCGCGGTGTCGCCGAACATCGGGTTGATCGCGCGGTAGTCGGCCACGTCGTAGCCGCCGTCGGCCAGCGGCGACGGGTACCAGGGGTTGATCCAGATCGCGTCGACGCCCAGGCGGGCGAGATGGTCGAGCCTGCTGCGCAGACCGGCGAGGTCACCGGTCCCGTCGCCGTTCCCGTCGGCGAAGCTGCGGATGTAGACCTGGTAGACGACGGCGTTGCGCCACCAGTCCTGCTCGTGCACGGACATGATGCTCCCGGGTACGGATCGTGGGGCGGGGCGGTGTTGCAGAGTGTTTCATCCGGTTGCAACCGCTGTCGAGGCGCGGGCACGATGACCCCCGTGACGGACGAGCCGGTGCGCGAGGTCGTACGCCGGGTGGGTGTCCGGCGGGTCGCCGAACTCGCCGGGGTCTCCCCGGCGACGGTGTCGCGCGCCCTGCGCGAGGGCACCCCCGTCTCGCACGACACCCGCGAACGCGTACGCCGGGCGGCGGCCTCCCTCGGCTACTCCGTCCCCGTCCGGCCGCTGACCGTCGCCGTGCTCGCCCGCTTCCCGACCCGCTGGTTCTTCGCCGAGGCCGTCGCCGGGGTGGAGGGCGTGCTGTCCGCGGCCGGGCACGTCACCCAGCTCCACAACCTCGGCGACCCGGACGCGCGGGCGCACTTCTTCGCGACGCTGCCGGTGCGCGGGCGCGCCGACGGGCTGATCGTCGTCGCCTCGGCGATCGACACCACCGAGGCCGCGGCGCTGGACGCGCTGGGGATCCCGGTCGTCGTGCTCGGCGGGGACATGCCGGGACGGCCGCGGATCGGCATCGACGACCGCGCCGGTGCCCGGACCGCCGTCCGGCACCTGCTCGGGCTCGGCCACCGCGGCGTCGCGCTGGTGTCGTTCGACCCCGACGAGGCCAACGGCCGCGCCACGACGACCGACCGGCGCGACGGCTGGGCCGACGCGCACGCCGAGGCCGGGCGGCCCCGCGGCCCCGTCGTCGCCACGGGGGCCGGGGTGACCGACGGCGACGCCGCGGCCGCCGAGCTGCTCTCCCTCCCGGTGATGCCGACCGCGGTGTTCGCGATGTCCGACGAGCTCGCCGTCGGCGTGCTGCGCACCCTGCGCCGCGCCGGCGTGACGGTGCCGGGCCAGGTGTCGGTGGTCGGGTTCGACGACCACGACTCGGCCGCCGTCGCCGAGCTCACCACGGTCGCCCAGCCGGTCCGCCGCCAGGGCGAGCTCGCCGCCCGGGCACTGCTCGCCGCACTGGGCGGGGACGTCCCCGGCGACGTCGAGGTCCCGACCCGGCTGGTGGTCCGGGCGACGACGGCGCCACCCCGGGTCAGCTGACCAGCCGGTCCGGGCGCAGCTCCACCCGGCGCAGCAGCTGCGCGTTGAGCGCGACGACGACCGTGGACAGGCTCATCAGCAGCGCGCCGACCGCGGGCGGGAGCACGAACCCGACCGGGGCGAGCACCCCGGCCGCGAGCGGCACCGAGACCAGGTTGTAGCCGGCCGCCCACCACAGGTTCTGCAGCATCTTCCGGTACCCGGCGCGGGACAGCGCGATCACCGACAGCACCCCGCGCGGGTCGGAGGAGGCGAGGACGACCCCGGCCGAGGCGACGGCGACGTCGGTGCCGGCCCCGATCGCGATCCCGACGTCGGCCCGGGCCAGCGCCGGGGCGTCGTTCACGCCGTCGCCGACCATCGCGACGACCGCGCCGCGGCCCTGGAGCCGGGCCACCGCCTCGTCCTTGCCCTCGGGCAGCACCTCGGCGACCACCTCGTCGACGCCCAGGTCGCGGGCGACCGCCTCGGCCACCGGGCGCGCGTCACCGGTGAGCATCACGACCCGTACACCGCGGGCGTGCAGGGCGTCCACCGCGGCCCGGGACTCCGGGCGGACCGCGTCGGCGAGGGCGAGCGCGCCCACCACCTCGCCGGGATCCGCACCGGCCACCACGTACAGCACGGTGGCGCCGTCGTCGCTCCACCGGCGCACGTCGCCGGTCAGCTCGGCGGGCACGTCGAGATCACGCTCGCGCAGCAGCGCCGGACCCCCGACGGAGACCGGCCGCCCGTCGACGGTGGCGGACACCCCGCGTCCGGTGTGCGAGCGGAACCCGTGTGCGGCCGGGACGGCCCGCCCGTCCGCCGCGGCGACGACGGCGCGGGCCAGCGGGTGCTCGCTGTCGGCCTCGACGGCGGCGGCCAGGGCCAGGGTGTCCGTAGCGCCCGCGGTCCCGACGACCCGCGGGCTGCCGGTGGTGAGCGTGCCGGTCTTGTCGAACAGCACGGTGTCGACGGTGCGGGTGCGCTCCAGCGCGAGCCGGTCGGTGACCAGCACCCCGGAGCGTGCCGCGCGGGCCGTCGAGATCGCGATGACCAGCGGGATCGCCAGCCCGAGCGCGTGCGGGCAGGCGATGACGAGCACGGTGACGGTGCGGGTGACCGCCTGCGCGGTGTCGCCGAGCAGCGTCCACGCGGCGAAGGTCGCCACCCCGGCACCCGCGGCGAACCAGAACAGCAGCGCCGCCGCGCGGTCGGCGAGTGCCTGGGCCCGGGAGCGAGAACCCTGCGCGCTCTTCACCAGGCGGCGGATGCCCGACAGCGCCGTGTCCTCGCCGACGGCGTCGACCCGGACCCGCAGCGCCGAGTCGGTGGCGACGGTGCCCGCCACCACCCGGTCGCCGGTACCGCGCGGGACCGGCCGGGACTCGCCGGTGATCATCGACTCGTCCACCTCGGTGGCACCGTCGACGACCGTGCCGTCGGCGGGCACCCGGGCGCCCGACCGGACCAGCACGACGTCGCCGACGGTCAGGTCGGCCGGTGCGACCGTGCCGACCGTGCCGTCGGCGCCGACCCGCTCGGCGGTGTCGGGCAGCAGCGCGGCCAGCGCGTCGAGGGCCCCGGACGCCTGCCCGAGCGCACGCATCTCGAGCCAGTGCCCGAGCAGCATGATCACGACCAGCAGCGCCAGCTCCCACCAGAAGTCCAGCCCGCCGACGCCGAGCGAGCTCAGCATGCTCGCCACCCACGCCACGCCCACGGCCATGCCGATGAGCAGCATCATCCCGGGCCGGCGCGCCCGGATCTCGGCGACGGCGCCGGACAGGAACGGCCACCCCGGCCAGAAGAGGATCACGGTGCCGAGCACCGGGGGGATCCACGCCGACCACGCCGGGGGCGAGTACCCGAGCAGCATCCCGGTCATCGCGCTGAACCCGACGACGGGGACGGCGAGCACCAGCGCGACGACGAACCGGTCCCGGAACACCGCCGCGTGGCCCGCATGCCCGTGTCCCGTGTGGCCGCCGTGCCCGGCGTGGCCGCCGTGGGTCCCGGGGGCGCCGCCGAGGTGCGTCCCGTGCTCCTGCGGGGCGGAGGCCGCCCGTGGCCCGTC
Source organism: Pseudonocardia sp. TMWB2A (assembly GCF_017312135.1). Lineage (NCBI taxonomy): Bacteria > Bacillati > Actinomycetota > Actinomycetes > Pseudonocardiales > Pseudonocardiaceae > Pseudonocardia > Pseudonocardia sp. TMWB2A. Next base: position 1,382,147 of record NZ_QKQY01000002.1, on the reverse strand, counting down.
GTGCATCGTCTACCTCCCGACGTCGTGGACGCCCGCTGCAGCGCATATACCCCCCCAGGGTATTCCCGGTCGACGGGCCGCGCGGGGTACCGTCGTGGTCGTCCCGCGGGGACACCACGGGAGGTGGTCGGCGTGGTCCGGGTCGAGGGGCACTGGCGCAACCGCAGCTGGGTCGCCGCGCACTACCGGCACCCGATGCGGCCCGGTGCCGACCAGACGGTGCTCGTCCTGCCGCACGCCTGGTCGGTGTGCATCGACCTGTCCGCGCACGGCGGACCGTTCCCCGCCGAGCCGGTGGACGGGCGCCCCGCACCGGCGCTGCCCGCACCCCGGCCGCCCGCCGAGCGCTGAGGCGGCAGGATGGTGCCGTGCCGAAGCTGATCGAGAACGCCAGCCGGGTCACCGCCGCCGGGACCCCGCCGAAGACCATCGACGAGTACGTCGGGCGGGTGAACTCCGGCGACGGCCGGGTCTCGGTCGCCCACATGCGCAGCCCGTCGGGCTGGGCCGAGCCCGGCCAGACCCCGGAGTTCGACGAGTACACCCTGGTCCTGCGCGGCGCGCTGCGGGTCGAGTTCGACGGCGGGGAGCTCGACGTCGCCGCCGGGCAGGCCGTGCACACCGCGCCGGGGGAGTGGGTGCGCTACAGCTCGCCCGGCCCCGACGGCGCGGAGTACGTGGCCGTCTGCCTGCCCGCCTTCGAGATCGGTGCCGCCCACCGTGACGACGAGCAGTAGGTTCCTGGCCCCCGCGCTGCTCGCGGCGCTGGTCCTGGCCGGCTGCGGTGCGCAGGCCGGGGCCGGCGGGGCCGGCGCCCCCGGGCCGCGGGCCGCCGTCGCCGCCGACCTCACCGGCGTGCGCTGGCTGCCCGCCGACGGCGCCGCGCAGGGCCGGGCGTTCGCCGAGTTCGCCCCGGACGGCACCTGGACCGGCTCGGACGGCTGCAACGGGCAGGGGGGCGACTGGACCCTCGACGGTGACGGCGGGCTGCGCGCGACGGCGGGCCCGAGCACCGAGATCGCCTGCGAGAACGTGCCGGTCGCCCGCTGGGTCTCCGAGGCCGTCCACGCCGAGGCCGACGGGCCGGACCTGCTCCTGCACGGAACCGCGGGCGCCCCCGTCCGGCTGGTGCGCTGACCGGGGCCCGGCGCGGTCGGGACCGGGCCGGTCAGGGCCGGGGCGGGGCGACCGGCGCGGCCACCTCCTGGGTGCCCAGCACCCGCAGCAGGGCCAGCGCGTCGGCGTCGGGTGAGCCGGGGGTGGCGGAGTAGACGAGCAGGCGCTGGTCGTCGTCGTCGATGCGCAGCAGCACGCAGTCCAGGGTGAGCGCGCCGAGCGCGGGGTGGGCGAAGGTCTTGCGGTCGTCGAGGTGCTCGACGACCGTGCGCTCCTCCCACAGCGACGCGAACCGGGGGCTGCCGCGGCGCAGCCGGTCCACCAGCGCGGCCAGCTCCGGGTCGCCGGGATGGCGGGCCAGCGCCGCGCGGGCGTCGGACACCAGGGCGAGGTCGCGGCGGTCCCGCTCGTCGTCGTCGGCGACGACGACCCGGTCGGCCCTGTCGAGGAAGTGCTGCACCCACAGGTTGCGCCGCTCCTCCGGCAGCGCGGACAGATCGCCCAGCAGCGCCGTCGCGGGCGGGCTCCAGGCCAGGACGTCCATCCGGGCGTTCAGCAGCACCGCGGGCAGGTCGGAGAACCGGTCCAGCAGCCGCAGCACCGCGGGGCGCACCGAGCGGCCGATCCGGCCCGGCCCCGGCGGGGCGGCCCCGGCCAGCCGGTACAGGTGCTCGGCCTCGGCCCGGTCCAGGCGCAGCGCCCGGGACAGCGCGCCGAGCACCGACTCCGACGGATGCGCGCCCCGGCCCTGCTCGATCCGCGTCAGGTGGTCGACGCCCACCCCGGCGAGCGCGGCGACCTCCTCCCGGCGCAGGCCCGGCGTCCGGCGACGGGAGCCCGCGGGCAGCCCGACGTCGGCCGGGCGCAGCCGCTCCCGCCACGTCCGCAGCACCCGTCCCAGCTCCGTACGGTCCACGGCTCCAGGATGCCCGCGCCGGCCGTCCCCAGCCTGGTACGACCGGTCCCCGGCTACGCCGTGCCTGGCCGGACCCACCGGCCGGGCGCAGGCTCGTGCCATGACCGACTCCACGATCGTCCTCGTCACCGGCGCCAACAAGGGCCTCGGCCTCACCACCGCCCGGCGCCTCGGCGCGCTGGGCCACACGGTCCTGCTGGGCTCCCGCGACCACGGCCGCGGGACCGAGGCCGCCGGGAAGCTGGCCGCCGAGGGGATCGACGCCGTCGCCGTCGACCTCGACGTCACCGACGACGCGTCGGTCACCGCGGCGGCCGACCGCATCCGGGCGGAGTACGGCCACCTGGACGTCCTGGTCAACAACGCCGGCGTGGTCGGCGGCCGCTCGGCCGCGGCGGACACCACCGCCGACCTGGTCCGCACGACCTACGAGACCAACGTGTTCGGCCCGGTCCGGGTCACCCACGCGATGCTCGGTCTGCTCGCGGCGGCCCGGGCCCCGCGGATCGTCATGGTGTCCAGCGGCCTGGGGTCGCACGGGCTGACCGCCGACCCGGAGCGGATCGAGTCCCGGGTGCCGGGGTTCGCCTACCAGTCGTCGAAGGCGGCGCTGAACATGGTCGCCGCGCGGTACGCCGCCGAGCTGCCCGACGTCCACGTCGCCGTGGTCGACCCCGGCTACACCCGGACCGACCTCAACGGGAACTCCGGCACCCAGACCGTGGAGGAGGGCACCGACGCGATCGTCGCCGCCGCGACCGGGGACGCGGCGGCGGCGTCGGGCTCCTACTCCGACCGGCACGGCCCGCTGCCCTGGTGAACGGGCACGCGAGGGCTCAGCGGGGCAGCGGCAGCCAGTCCAGGACGTCGCGGATCCGGGCGTCCCAGTAGCCCCACTCGTGCTCGCCGGGGCCGAACGCGGTGGTCACGGACACCCCGGCGGCCCGGGCCAGCTCGACGAAGCGCACCGACTGCGGGTGCAGCGGGTCCTCGGTGCCGGCGCACGCGTACAGCGCGGGCGCGGTGGCCGGGTCGAGCCGGGCGAGCAGGGTGGACAGGTCCGCGTCGGTGCCGGCCACCGGGGCGCCGTCGAGGATCCGCTCCCAGATCCGGGGGTCCTCCTCGCGCGGGGGGCCCGCGGCCAGCGCGGCGAGGTCGAGCGCCCCGGACAGCGACGCCGCGGCCGCGAACCGGCCGGGCTCGGCCAGCGCCCAGGACAGCGCGCCGTAGCCGCCCATCGACAGGCCCGCCACGAACGTCTCCGCCGGGTCGGCCGACACCCGGAAGAACCGCGCCACCAGCGCCGGGAGCTCCTCGGTCACCCAGGTGCGGTAGCGGCCGCCGTAGGCCTGGTCGGTGTAGAAGCTGCGGTGCACCTGCGGCATGACGACGGCGAGACCCAGTTCGTCGGCGTACCGCTCGACGGCGGTGTAGCGGGTCCAGGCGGTGTCGTCGTCGGACAGGCCGTGCAGCAGGTAGAGCACCGGCGGCGGGGCGTCGAGGTCGCGCACCCCGGCGCCGATCCGGGTCCGCGACGGCTGGGGCAGCAGCACCGTGACCGAGGTGGCCAGTCCGAGGGAGTCGGCGACGACGTCGCAGCGCAGCCGGGCCATTCCGGTGATCCTCGTCGGCGCGCGACCGGCCGGTCAAGGCACACTCTGGTCGTGCACGTCCTCATGTCGACCACCGCCGCGCACGGCCACGTCCACCCGAACCTGCCGGTGATGGCCGAGCTGGTCGCCCGCGGCCACCGCGTCACCTACCCGGTCCCGGAGCGGTTCGCCGAGGCCGTCGCCGCGACCGGGGCGACGCCGCTGCGGATCCGCACCGACCTGCCCGACCCGGCGAAGGGCGAGCAGTGGCCCGACGGCGGGATCGAGGCCATGCGGCTGTTCTCGGCCGAGGCCCGCTCCGCCTACGACCAGATCGCCGACGCGCTGCAGTACGAGCACCCCGACGTCGTCTGCTACGACGGCAGCGGCTGGGCCGGGCACGCGTTCTCCCGGGTCCGGGGCATCCCGCGGGTGGAGCTGTCCCCGCACATGGTGGCCTGGGACGGCTTCGAGACCGACATGGCCGAGGCCTTCGCGTTCCTGGAGACCCCCGAGGGGCTCGCCTGGCGCGCCGAGCTGGACGCCTGGCTCGACGAGGTCGGCGCCGGCGTCGGGAACCGGGAGTTCCTGGGCCACCCCGACCGCTCGGTGGCGCTGATCCCCGAGGCGATGCAGCCCGAGCTCGACCGGGTCGACCGCGACCGCTACACCTTCGTCGGCCCGGTCATCGGCGACCGCTCGCACCAGGGGCTGTGGCCGAAGCCGAAGGCCCCGCTGCTGCTGGTGTCGCTCGGCTCGGCCTACACCGACCGGCCGGAGTTCTGGCGGGCCTGCATCGAGGCGATGACCGGCACCGGCTGGCAGACCGTGCTCGCCACCGGCCCGCACGTATCCGCGGACGACCTCGACGCGGTCCCCGACGATGTCACCGTCCGCGAGTGGGTGCCGCAGCTGGCCGTGCTGGCGCACGCGTCGGCGTTCGTCACCCACGCCGGGATGGGCGGCTGCACCGAGGGGCTCTGGCACGGGGTGCCGATGGTGGCCGTCCCGCAGGCGGTGGACCAGTTCGGCAACGCCGACCGGATCGCCGCGCTCGGGGTGGGGGAGCACCTGCCCGCCGGTGACGTGACCCCGGAGACGCTGCGGGAGGCGGTGCTGCGGGTGTCGTCGTCGGAGACCGTCGCGCGCCGCTGCGCCGAGGAGAAGGCGACCGCCCGGGCGGCCGGCGGGGCCGCGGCCGCCGCGGACGTCGTCGAGGGTCTGGCGCCCTCCGCGCTGTGCGCGGCCTGCGCACTCGTCGGTGGCTGCGGGGGACGCCGCTGAGCCCGTCCCGACCCCCGCTGGTCCGTTCGGGGCACCGTCGGGCGTGGCGATTGTGGACACAGCGTTGCTAATGGCAACGTCTGCCTCTCGGTCGGGGGGCGGGCGCGTGCGCCCGGAGAGGTGGAGCCGGTGCGCAGGACGATCATCACGCTGCTCGTCGCCGTCGGGGTGACGCTCGGGACGGCCGGTCCGGCCCTCGCCGCGCCCGCCCCGCCCGCGCCGCCGCCGGGGCAGGGCATCACGTGGGGTCCGTGCACGAGCCCGTCGCTGCAGCAGGCCAAGGCCGAGTGCGGCTTCCTGAAGGTCCCGCTGGACCACGCGCAGCCCGCCGGCAAGAAGATCGAGATCGCGGTGTCGCGGATCCGGCACACCGTGCCCGAGGCCCGGTACCAGGGCGTCGTGCTGGTCAACCCCGGTGGCCCGGGCGGCCCCGGGCTGGGCCTGTCCCGGCTCGGCGGCGCCGTCCCGAAGAACGCCGGCGCCGCCTACGACTGGATCGGCTTCGACCCGCGCGGGGTGGGCACCAGCCGTCCCGCCCTGACCTGCGACGCCGACTACGGCGGCTACGCCCGCCCCGACTACCGGCCGGAGAACGGCGCCGAGAAGGCGTGGTTGCCGAAGGTCGAGGCGTATGCCCAGGCCTGCGGCAAGGCCGGCGGCGACCTGCTCGCGCACCTGCGCACCGAGGACACCGTCCGCGACATGGACCTGATCCGCCAGGCCCTGGGCGCGAAGCAGATCAACTACTACGGCTTCTCCTACGGCACGATGCTCGGCCAGGTCTACGCCACGATGTTCCCGGACAAGGTCCGCCGGATGGTCCTCGACGGCGTCGTCGACCCCCGTGACTGGTGGTACCGGGCCAACCTGAACCAGGACGTCGCGTTCCAGCGCAACATCGAGACCTTCTTCGACTGGGTCGCCAAGAACGACGCCACCTACCACCTCGGCAACACCGGCGACGCCGTCGAGAAGCGCTTCTACGACCTCGCCGCGGAGTTCCGGAAGGCCCCGCTGGGCGGGAAGATCGGGTCCTCCGAGTGGACCGACATCTTCCTGCGCGCCGGCTACAACGTGGGGGAGTACACCTCCGTCGCCGACGCGTTCGTCGCCGGCACGAAGAAGGACGCGGCGAAGCTCAAGGCCGCCTACGACCAGGCCGGCTCGCCGACCGACGACAACAACTACGCCGTCTACCTCGCCACCCAGTGCACCGACGCCCCGTTCCCGCACGACTGGGCCACCTGGAAGCGCGACAACACCGCCACCGACCGGAAGGCGCCGTTCGAGACCTGGGGCAACGCCTGGTACAACGCGCCGTGCCGGGACTGGCCGGTGAAGCCCGGGCCCGCGCCGAAGGTCGCCGGGAAGCTGAAGACCGGTCCGCTGCTGATCTCCGAGACCTACGACGGCGCCACCCCCTACGAGGGCGCACTCCAGGCCCGGCGGACCTTCCCCGGCTCGTCGCTGGTCGAAGGCGTCGGCGGTCACACCCACTCGTCGTCGCTGTCGGGGATCGCGTGCACCGACGACACGGTCGCCGACTACCTGCTCACCGGCGCGTTGCCGAAGCGGACCGGCGGCGACCGGTCGGACAAGCAGTGCCCGCCGCTGCCGCCGCCGTCCCCGGCGGCCGTGGGCGGCTGAGCCGGCCTCAGCCGGCGACGAGCACGAGCACCAGCGGTACCGGGACGGCGACGAGGGCCAGCAGCACCGCGTTCGCCACCCGGTACTCGCGCAGCACCGCGACGAACTCGCGCAGCACCGCGCTGGGCCAGTAGTAGCCGGCGGTCGGCGCCCCCACGGCCTGGGCGTCGACGCCGAGCCGCCGGGCCAGCAGCGCGGCCCGGAACGCGTGGTAGTTGCTGGTCACGATGACGCCGGGGCCGTCGCCGACCAGCGCCGAGCTGAACCGCAGGTTCTCCTCGGTGGTCCGCGAGGCGGTCTCCGCGGTCAGCACCGCCGGGTCGGCGCCGTGCGCCGCGGCCCAGCGGGCCATCGCCTCGCCCTCGGCGAGCCGCTCGTCGTCGCCCTTCCCGCCGGACAGCACCAGCCGTCCGGCCCCACGCCGGGTCAGCTCGTCCATCCCGGTCGCGATCCGCGACGCTAGCAGCGGCGGCACCTCGCTGCCGTGCAGCCCGGAGCCGAGCACGACCACCCAGTCCGCGGGCCGGTCGCGCACCAGCCACCGGTAGAGCCGCGCGTAGCCGAGGAACGCGGCGAACTGGAACGCCAGGAACGCCGCCGCGAGCAGGCAGGCCAGCCACAGCGCGCGCAGCACGAGCGAGTGCAGCGCCAGCACCGGCCAGACCGCGACGAGCAGGCCGATGATCGCCAGGCCGGTGAGCAGCGACAGCGAGTTGCCGAGCGAGAACCGCTCCCGGCGCAGCATCACCGCGCCGTTGAGGACGCAGAACACCGCGAACACCACCGTGATCAGCGGCGACAGCACGATGAGGAGCCCGAGCGCGCCGAACACCGGGTTCCCGCCGGACCCGGCGACACCGAGCACCCACCCGAGGAGCAGCGTGGTGGCCAGCAGCCAGTAGGCGTTGCCCAGCCGTCGGGGGTCGCGCCGGATCCGCCGCACGGTGAACACGGTGACGACGACCGCGAGCACGACGGGCAGCACGACCGCGAGGACGGTCACGAGCAGGGTGAGGTACGAGTCGGACATCGACGACGATCCTTCTCCCCGCCCCGCGGACCGGCCCCGGACGGAACGGGCGGCCACCCGGTCGTGGCGGTCGGCGGTCGCCCCGGTGCGCCGGACCGGGTCCGTCGACGGCGCCGCCCGGTGGTCGGGGAGGATGGCGGCACTGTGTCGTCCCTCTCCGCCCCCACCGTCCGGGTGCCCGGTGGCCGCTTCAAGCCGGACCCACCGGTCCCCGCGCGCGACGTCGCCCGCGCCGACCGCCGGGTCCGCCGTGCGACGGGGGTGCTCGCCGCCCTGGCGGTGCTGCTCGTCCTCGCCTGGTGGGTCGACGGCGGCGGCCCCGCCGGGCTGCTGGAGGGCGGCACCCGCGCGGTCGCCGAGACCGGACGGCTCTGCGGGCTGCTGGCGTCGCTGCTGCTGCTCGGGCAGGTGCTGCTCGCCGCCCGGATCCCGCTGCTGGAGCACGCGTTCGGCCAGCGGCACCTCATCGCGCTGCACCGCGGTACCGGCATCGCCTCGTTCGCCGGGATGCTGGCGCACGTCGGCTGCGCGAGCTGGGCGCACGGCCCCGCCGGTGCGGGTCGCGTCCCCGCCGGGTTCTGGCAGCTGACGTGGACCTGGCCCGGGATGGTCGTGGCCTCGCTCGGCACCGTCCTGGTGGTGCTCGTCGTCGTGACCAGCGCGCGGTGGATCCGCACCCGGCTGCGCTACGAGTGGTGGCACCTGCTGCACCTGTGGGGCTATGCCGGGGTGTTCCTCGCGCTGCCGCACCAGCTGTGGGCGGGGCGGGAGTTCACCACCTCGCCGTCGCGGACGGTGTTCTGGTGGGGGCTGTGGATCGTCGCGGTGCTCGCCGTCGTGGTCTGGCGGGTCGCGGTCCCGGTGCTCCGGTCGCGCCGGCACCGGATCACCGTCGCCGCGGTGCTGCCCGAGGGCGACGGCAGCGTGTCGGTGCACATGACCGGCGAGCGGCTGCGCGAGCTCGGCGCCTCGGCCGGGCAGTTCTTCGTCTGGCGGTTCCGGTCCGGGCGCGGCTGGCCCGCGGGCAACCCGTACTCGTTGTCGGCGCCGCCGACGGCCCGCTCGCTGCGGATCACCGTCAAGCAGCTCGGCGACGGCAGCGCCGCCGTCCCGAACCTGCGGCAGGGCACCCGGGTCTACATCGAGGGCCCCTACGGCAGGCTGACCCCGCGCACCCGGACCAGCCCGCGGGTCGCGCTGATCGGGGCGGGCGTCGGGATGACCCCGTTGCGGGCGCTGGCGGAGAAGTTCCTCAACGAGTCCGCCGACGTCGTGGTGGTGCACCGCTTCACCCGCGAGCCGCTGTTCGCGCGGGAGTTCACCCGCCTCGCCCGGGAGCGGAACCTGCACGTGGTGGCCTCGCCCGGGCGTCGCCGGGGGGCGGGGTCGTGGTGGGGCGCCGACGCGGGCCGGGCCGACGACCTCGCCGCGCTGCGGGCCCGGATCCCGGACATCGCGGTGCGCGAGGTGTACGTGTGCGGACCCGGCCGGTGGACCGCGATGGTCCGGCGCACCGTGCTCGACGCCGGGGTGCCGGAGCGGCGCGTGCACGTCGAGAACTTCGGCTGACGACGCGTCCGGGAGTCCGGGCCGGTCGGGCGGGGCGGACGGGTCAGGGCGCCAGACGCTGCAGCAGCGCCATGACCTCGCCGAGGGTCGTCTCGACGACCCGCAGGCGCTGCCCCTCCTCGCTGCCGGGCGGCACGGGCGCGCCCGCCGCACCGGGACGACGACGGGGCAGCGCGGCCGGGGCGCCGGTGCCCGACGTGGCCGGAGCGGTCGACCCCGGGTCCGGCGACCCCGTGTCCGGCGAACCCGTGTCCAGCGTGGCCGGGGCCGGGTCGTGCCGTCGTTCCAGCGCGTCGAGGCGCTGCAGGGTCGCCTGCAGGGTGGCCTCCGCGCTGTCCGCCCGGACGGTCTCCCGGCGGCCCTGCTCCACGAGCCGGGCGACCCAGCTCGCCCAGGCGTCGACCTCGGCCCGCCGGTAGCCCCACGGGGCGGTGCCGAACACCGGGGGCGACGCGTCGTCGTCGGCGCCGCGGCCGAAGCGGGCGGCCACACCCGCGCCGCCGACCCGGTCGTCGACCCGGTCGGCGGTGTCGCCGGTGTCGTCGTCGCGTTGTGTGCCCGCCGCACCCCGTCCTGTCACCACGGGGTCAGTCAACGGGCCCGATCCGGGGTCACGCGAGCGCGACGGGCGGCGAACGGCCACCCGGTCGGCGAACGGTGACCACTCTCGGTGAACGGTCCGGTGTGGACGATCAGGCGAGGTGGACGTACTCGTACTCGAAGGGCTTGCCGTTGATCCCGTTCGACGGCGGCGCGATCCAGCCCGCGATCTTCCCGGGCTCGTAGACCGGGCGCATCAGGTTCTGCACGAACGTCCGGTCCGCCTCCGACGGCAGCCAGTCGTCCTGGCGGGACGCCCACACGTCGGCGGAGATCAGGTCGCCCTTCGGGGTGAGCTCGTGGGAGGAGAACAGCCCGACCTGCCGGTTGAACCCGACGTGCGGGAGGTACACGCGGTCGTCGAACCCGTTCTTCTCCAGGATGCGGTTCCAGCGCTTCAGCCCGGACTGGCAGTCCTTCACGTACTCGTTGCGCAGGTCCAGGTTCAGTGCCAGCAGGGCCGGGACCTCGTCGGTGACGACGCCGCCGTCGCGGACCTGCTCCATGCCGAAGCCGTCCTCGGTCAGCACGTGGTCGTCGCGACGCCGCTCCTCCTGCCAGCGGCCCTTGAGTCCGGCGGTGAAGTAGTTCGCCGCGTTCGTCGACTGCTCGGAGCCGAACAGGTCCAGGCTGACCGAGTAGTGGAAGTTGATGTACTTCTGGATCACGTCCAGCGGGATGCCGCCGTGCGGGGCGATGTCGGCGGTGTCGTGCTCGCGCATCAGCTCGCAGGTCCGCTGGATCACCCGGTCGATGCCGGTGGTGCCCACGAACATGTGGTGGGCCTCCTCCTTCAACATGAACTCGCAGGTGCGCGAGAGCGGGTCGAAGGCGGACTCCTTCAGCGTGCCGAGCTGGTACTTGCCGTCCCGGTCGGTGAAGTAGGTGAACATGAAGAACGACAGCCAGTCCGGGGTCTCCTCGTTGAACGCGCCGAGGATGCGGGGGCTGTCCAGGTCGCCGGAGTTGCGCTGCAGCAGCGCCTCGGCCTCCTCGCGGCCGTTGCGGCCGAAGTAGGCGTGCAGCAGGTACACCATCGCCCAGAGGTGGCGACCCTCCTCGACGTTGACCTGGAAGAGGTTGCGCAGGTCGTAGAGGCTGGGGGCGGTCTCGCCGAGGCGGCGCTGCTGCTCGACCGAGGCGGGCTCGGTGTCGCCCTGGATGACGATCAGGCGCTGCAGGTCGGCGCGGTACTCGCCGGGGACCTGCTGCCAGACCGGCTCGCCGCGGTTCTCGCCGAAGGCGATCCGGCGGTCGTCGGAGCGCTCGGCGAGGAACACGCCCCAGCGGTACTCCTCCATCGCGACGTGGCCGAACTGCGCCCAGCCCTCCTTGCCGACGTCGACGGCGGTGCGCAGGTAGACGTCCTGGGTCGGGACGGCCGGGCCCATCGTCTTCCACCAGGTGAGGAAGTTGGGCTGCCAGGACTCCAGGGCACGCTGCAGCTTGCGGTCCCCGGCGAGGTCGACGTTGTTGGGGATCTTCTCGGAGTAGTCGATGCTCATGGCTCACACCCGCTTGCGGTCGAAGTCGGCCCTGCGGCCCGTCCCGTACTTGCGCAGTGCGCCCTCCGGCCCGGAGGCGTTCGGGCGCACGAAGATCCAGTTCTGCCAGGCGGTGAGCCGGCCGAAGATGCGGCTCTCCATCGTCTCCGGCCCGACGAACCGGTGGTTGGCCTCCATCCCGGTCAGCGCGTCCGGCGAGAGCGAGGCCCGCTCCTCGAGCATGATGCGGACCTCGTCGTCCCAGTCGATGTCGTCCGGCGCGTCGGTGACCAGACCCAGCTCCAGCGCCTCGGCCGCGGTGAGGCGGCGCCCCACCTCCTTGCGGAGCGTGGCGACGTGGTCGTCGTCGCCGTGGAAGCGGCTCGCGAGCCGGGACGGTCCGTTGGGCATCGGGAAGGTGCCGAAGTTCGACGCCGTGAGCATGATCTGGGCCTCGTCGCCCTGCTCGTCGCCCTCGATCGTGCCGTCGAGCATGTACTGGCGGTCGCAGGCCAGGGCCAGCTCCAGCAGCGCACCGGCGAAGCAGGAGCCCGGCTCGACCAGCGCGATCAGGCTGCGGCTGGTCACGTCCAGGCGCTTGAGGGTGCGCTTGAAGTAGTGCCGGATCTCGTTGACCAGCCAGTCGTCGCCGGAGTGCTGCTCGATGACGCGCTCGAAGGCCAGCGCGTCCTCGACGTCGCCCCGGGTGCGGATCACCCAGGTGCCCAGCTCCGGCTCGTTGCTGCGCAGGCGCAGGACCAGGTCGTCGAGCTGGCGGGTCATGGCCAGCGGCCAGAAGTCCGCGCCGAGGGCGTGCACGCGCTCGATGCTCTCCGGGACACCGCCCTCGGGCCCGTCGACGGTGATCTCCACCAGGCCCCGGTCGCGGTCGAACTCCGCGCGCACGTGCGGGTAGGTGATGCCGTCGGCGGTCTCGGTGCGCTCCAGCGGGGCCAGCTCGATCCCCTCGTCCGCGGGCAGCCGCGTCGACGCCGCCGCGGCCTCGACGGCCCGCTCGGCCACCGTCTCGTTCCAGCGGCGCTTGGGGATCACCTCGTCGACGAGCTTCCACTCGACGGCCTGCCTCCCGCCGAAGCCCTCGGACCTCGTGGCGAACACGTCGGCGCGGTCCTTGCGGACGCGGCGCTTGTCGGTGACGCGGGTGAGGCCGCCGGTGCCGGGCAGCACGCCCAGCAGCGGGACCTCGGGCAGCGCGACGGTGGAGGAGTTGTCGTCGATCAGCAGGATCCGCTCGCAGGCCAGCGCCATCTCGTAGCCGCCGCCGGCGGCCGTGCCGTTGACGGCGGCGATCCAGGTCTGGCCGGAGTACGCGGTCGCGTCCTCGATGCCGTTGCGGGTCTCGTTGGTGAACTTGCAGAAGTTCACCTTCCACGGGTGCGAGGACCCGGCGAGCATCCGGATGTTCGCGCCCGCGCAGAAGTTGCGGTCCTTGGCGCTGGTCAGTACGACGGCCCTGACCTGCGGATGGGCGAACCGCAGCCGCTGGGTGATGTCGTAGAGCTCGATGTCGACGCCGAGGTCGTAGGAGTTCATCTTCAGCTCGTAGCCGGGGACGAGGCCGCCCGCCTCGTCGACGTCGAGCTTCACGTACGCGACCGTGGGGTCGTCCGGGTCGAGCGCGAGCTTCCAGTGACGGTAGCCCGACGGGTCGCGGTCGAAGTCCACCCGCGGGACGGCGCCGTCGTCCGGGTCGACGGACGGGTCTGCACTGCTCATGGACTCCGCTCCTCCTCGCGTCGTTGCGGCCACTAAAGACTACAACCAGATGACGTGGCGACGGAAGAGTGTGGAGTGTCTGCGATCACGGCGAGCCGCCGGACCGGCTCGCGCCGACCGGTGTGACGGCCACGACCGCCGGACCTCCGCATTCCGCCCCGGCGCCGGACCGGTCCGGGAATGATCCACTTCGTGCATCGATCCCCGCTCGTGGGCCTCGCCCTCGCCGCCGTGTCCCTCTCCCTGCTCGCCGGCTGTTCCGGAGGGCCCGGGGCCGCCACCCCGGCCGCCGCGCCGGCCCTGGACCTGTCCGCGCCGCCGTGCTCGTACGTCCCGGAGGGCGAGCTGGCCGGGCTCGGCCTGACCGGGCCGGGCACGGCCACCGGCGAGCCCGCGCCGAGCTGCCGCTGGGACACCGTCGGCACCGGGGGCGGGACGGCGGGGTTCTCCTTCTCCGTGCCGACGACGCTGCTCGTCGCCGCGCAGCCCGGGGCCTTCGACGCCGGGCTCACGCAGATGCGCACCCAGGGGTCCGCGGTCACCGAGGAGACCCTCGACGGTCGCCGCGCCGCGGTGTCGCAGACCGAGGGTGTCTGCCTCGTGGTCGTCGACGCCGGATCGGGGATGCTGTCGGTCGTCGGCTCCGCCCCGTCCGACCCCTGCGGCGCGGCCCGGAAGATCGTCTCGACCGCGCTGCGCACCGCGGGCGCGGCCTGAGCCTCAGCCCTGGTTCTGCACCAGCGCGGCCGGGACCTGCTTGCGCAGCTCGCCGACGTCGTTGCGGGCGAAGCCGCGCGCGGTGAGCCAGGCGGTCACCGGCTCGGGGTCGGGGTGGCCGTGCGGCACGACGTTGTAGAGGTAGTTCAGCCGCCGCCGGCCGGCCTCGGCCTCCAGCCGCTCCAGCACGAACGAGCCGACGCCGGAGTGCCGGGCCGCGGGGGCGACGAGGACCAGGATCTCGGCGTCACCCCAGCTGCCGTCGAGCCGGCCGTAGGCGACGGTCGTGCCGTCGGCGTCCTCGACGCGCCACCACTCGTCGCCGAGCGGGTCGCCGTCGCCGGGGCGGCCGAGGCCGAACAGCGCGGGGTCGAGACCGTCGAGCACCCGGCCCTTCCGGTCGTCCCAGGTCGCGGGGGTCTCCGGGATCCAGTCCCACGTGTCCACGCCGGCCTCCTCGCCGTCGGTGTGTCCGCCGAGTGAACCCCGGCGGAGCGGCCCGGGTCGAGCGAACGTCCTACATCGAGACACTCCGGACGATCCTCAGACCACCGTCTCCGGGTCGCCGGGGTGCCCGGTGGCCCCCGGCAGCGCGGCGGCGTGCGCGCGCAGCCGGTAGCGCTGGATCTTCCCGGTGGGGGTCTTGGGCAGCTCGTCGACGGTGACCACGGCGCGCGGCCGCTTGAACGACGCCAGCCCCTCGCGGCAGAACGCGACCAGCTCGGCCTCCGACGGCGCCGCCGCCGGGTCGCGGGGCACGACGAACGCGACCGGCTTGTCCAGCCCGTCGTCGTCCGGGATCCCGACGACGACCGCCTCCGCGAGCCCCGGGTGCTCCAGCAGGCGGGTCTCGACCTCGCCGGGGGAGACCCAGATGCCCCCGACCTTGAGGACGTCGTCGGCCCGGCCCAGGCAGGTCCACGACCCGTCCTCGCCGCGGACGTACTGGTCGCCGGTGCGCATCCAGCGGCCCTGGAACACTGCGCGGTTGACCTCGGTGCGGCACCAGTAGCCGGTGCACACCGAGTCGCCCGCGACGTAGAGCATGCCCTGCTCGCCAGGGCCGTCGATGACGCTGCCGTCCGGTCGTCGCAGCTCCACCTCGTAGCCGGGGACCGGGAAGCCGGAGCTGCCCGGCACGACCTCGCCCGGCCGGTTGGAGATGAAGATGTGCAGCGCCTCGGTGGAACCGATGCCGTCGAGGACCTCGAAGCCGTAGCGGTCGAGCACGCCGTGGAACATCCGCGCGGGCAGCGCCTCGCCCGCCGAGGCGCCGCGGCGCACGGTGGCGAACCGCTCGCGCGGCAGCTCGGCGGCGATCATCGGGCCCCAGAAGCTGGGGACGGCGAAGAACAGCGTCGCGCCGTGCTGCTCGGCGAGGCGGGAGTAGTGCTCGGGGTTCGGCCGGGACGGTTCGAGGACGGCGCAGGCGCCGACCGAGAGCGGGAAGAACATCGAGTTGCCGATGCCGTAGGCGAAGAACAGCTTCGCGACCGACAGGCAGACGTCGTCGCGGTGGATGCCGAGGACCTGGCGGCCGTAGGTGTCGGCGACGAACCGGATGTCGTCGTGGCGGTGCATGGCACCCTTGGGCTTGCCGGTCGTGCCCGAGGTGTAGAGCCACAGCGCCTGGGACTCCGCCCAGGTCGGGTGCGGCTCGGGCAGCGGGTCGGCGCCGTCGAGCAGGGCGTCCCAGGTCAGGGAGGTGACCCCGGTGACCAGCGGGTCGGCCCCGGTGAGCACGACGCGCTCCAGGTCGGGCGCCCCCGCGACGGCCTCGGTGAGGTGCGCGGCGAACGCCTCGCCGCCGATCACGGTGGTCGCCCGCGAGTCCCGGACGAGCACGGCGAGCTCGCGCCCGGTCAGCATCGTCGAGCACGGCACGGCGACCGCGCCCGCCCACAGGGTCGCGAGGATCGCGGTGAACAGCTCGACGTCGTCGGGCATCACGAGCAGCACGCGCTGCTCGGGCCGCACGCCGGCCCGGCGCAGGGCCCCGGCGACGAGCCGGACCCGGTCGGTCAGGGCGGCGTAGGTGAGCGAGCCGCCGGGGAACCGGACGGCGGTGCGGCCGCCGTCCCCGGCCCCGACCCGGGCGGCGGTGAGGTGCGCGGCGGCGTTGAACGCCTCCGGCGCCTGCTGCGCGCTGCGGGGGACGGGCACGGTGGTGTGGGCGGGATCGACGTTGTCGACGCTGACGACATCGGCCATGGTGGGTGGCTCCTGTGCCGGTTCGGGGACCTGTGATGCTACACACATCGGACGGCGCGTCAACGGTTTGTAGATCGACGACGGCCCGGTGCGGGGCGGCCGGGACCGGCTCCTAGGCTCACCGTCCGTGGGGACCCTCGTCAGCTTCCATGCCCATCCCGACGACGAGTCGATCGGCACCGCGGGCACGCTCGCCAAGGCCGCCGCGCTCGGCCACCGCGTCGTCCTCGTCTTCGCCACCCGTGGCGAGCTGGGGGAGCCGGTACCCGGCGTCCTGGCCGAGGGGGAGCAGCTGCCGGTCCGCCGCTCCGCGGAGTGCCACGCCTCGGCCCGCGCCCTCGGCGTCGCCCGCGTGGAGTTCCTCGGCTACGTCGACTCCGGGATGATGG
The DNA here is from genome assembly GCF_017312135.1 of Pseudonocardia sp. TMWB2A. NCBI lineage: Bacteria > Bacillati > Actinomycetota > Actinomycetes > Pseudonocardiales > Pseudonocardiaceae > Pseudonocardia > Pseudonocardia sp. TMWB2A. The sequence continues at coordinate 1,365,855 of NZ_QKQY01000002.1, read as the reverse complement.
GCGAGCCCAGCAACGACGCCCCCTACTGCTTCTGGCAGGCCCCGGTGGAGCACGCGGCCAAGCGGCTCGCGCTGATCCTCGAGGAGGAGGAGGCCGACGTCCTCACCACCTACGACGACAACGGCGGCTACGGCCACCCCGACCACATCCAGGTGCACCGGGTCGGTGCCCGCGCCGGGGAGCTCGCCGGGGTCCCGGTCGTCGCGCAGAACACCACCAACCGCGACTGGCTGCTCCGCGGCATGCGCGGGCTCCAGAAGGAGCGCGGCGGCGACTGGCAGATGCCCGAGATCCCCGACGACGGGTCGTTCGGCAAGCCCGAGTCCGAGATCACCCACCGGGTCGAGGCCGTCGAGTACGCCGAGACCAAGCGGGCCTCGATGCGCGCGCACGCCAGCCAGATGGGCCCCGACCACTTCATGCTGACGATGCCGGACCCGGTGTTCGCGATGGGTCTGGGCACCGAGTTCTACATCGTCGACGCGCAGCCCAACCCGGCCACCGCGCCCGAGATCTGGACCGAGGTCTTCGAGCCGCTCAGGTGACGCCCGCGCGCCGGTCCCACGCCCGCATCAGCGCGGCGTGGGCCGGGCGTTCCACCAGCCGGGTCAGCGCCCAGCCGAGCAGCACCGCCGTCGCCAGCATCGCCGCGGACTGCGCCAGCGGCCCGGCGCCGAGGTCCTGCAGCCGGCGCATCAGCACGTAGCCGACGGTCTGGTGCACCAGGTAGACGCCGTAGGAGATGCCGGCGAGCCTGCGCACCGCCGTCGCCAGCGGGGCGGGCATCCGCGAGCCCGGCCGGGGCAGCCGGGCCACCACGGCGACGAGCGCGATCCCGGCGCAGACCAGCGCGGCGGCGACCGCGTCGAGGTGGTCGAGGTCGATCCGCACGACGCCGTCGGGCCCCGGCTCGAGGCCGTGCACGAACTGGGCCAGGCCGCACACCGCGAGCAGGGCGATCGAGTGCGGGGTGCGCATCCGCCGCGTCGACCACAGCCACACCGCGATCCCGGCCACGAACAGGTGCAGCCGGTGGAACCCCAGCCCGTCGACGACGGTCCGGTACCACCACGGCGGGTCCGCGACGTCGCCCGGCCGCGCCCGCAGCGGCCACAGCAGCAGCGGGACGACCACCATCGCCCACAGCAGCACCCGCAGCCGTGGCCCGTACCCCCAGCGCGTCACGCTCAGCACCGCGGCGGCGGTGAACGCCATCAGCTGCAGCGGCAGCGTCCAGAACGCCGGGTCGAGCCACGGGTAGCGCTCGGTGTCCCAGTTCCCCAGCATCAGCCAGTTGACGACCATCTCCCGTGCCGGCGGCGACGCCCAGTCCGGCGGGGACACGAAGCGCAGGGCCACCCAGGCCAGCGGCACCGCGACGACGAACGCCGGCAGCAGCCGCGCGACCCGGCCCCACCAGTAGCGCCCGGGGGAGTGGCGCCCGAGCGTCGCGCAGGCGAAGTAGGCCGAGACGACCAGCAGCAGGCTCGCCCCGACCTGGTGGTCGAAGGAGAGGCTGCGCGGCGCCAGCTCCGGGTGGAGCACCGGTCCGAGGTGCGTGGCGTGGTAGAGCACGACCAGCAGCACGAAGGTGCTGCGCAGTACGTCCCAGCCCGGCTCCCGGCGACGGGTGCCCGGCGGGGGTGTCGGAACCACCACATCTCCACCGTCGCACACCGCCGGCGACCTGTTGATCCGGGTGAAGGGCGCCCTGAGTGCGCGGTCGGGGGGTGTCGGTTCTACTCTCCGTAGAGCACAATCGGCGCGCGCCGTGCGACGAGCCGGGACCCACGAAGTGGATCTCCCGGACCGGACGGGCGCCGCTCGCCGGTCGGGAAGTACAGTCTGCCCGTCCGCGAGGACGTGCTCAGGTCAGGCAAGTGCATGGAGGCCCAGGTGACAGCCGTCGAGCCCAAGCCGATCTCGACGCGCCCGTATCCGGCGCGGCGTGAGGGCAAGGGATCCACGTTCCTCAAGATGTTGAGGACGACGGACCCGAAGGACATCGCGATCCTCTATCTGACGACGTCGTTCGGCTTCTTCGCCGTCGGCGGGGTCATGGCGCTGCTGATCCGCGCCGAGCTCGCACGGCCGGAGCTGCAGTTCCTGTCGACCGAGCAGTACAACCAGCTGTTCACCATGCACGGCACGATCATGCTGCTGCTGTTCGCGACGCCGATCGTCTTCGGTTTCGCGAACTACATCGTGCCGCTGCAGATCGGTGCCCCCGACGTCGCGTTCCCGCGGCTCAACTCGTTCTCGTACTGGCTGTACCTGTTCGGCGGCCTCATCGTCGTCTCCGGCTTCCTGACCCCGGGCGGCGCGGCGGACTTCGGCTGGTTCGCCTACACCCCGCTGTCGGACGCGGTGCGTTCGCCGGGGCCGGGCGGTGACCTCTGGATCATGGGTCTGGTCGTCTCCGGTCTGGGCACGATCCTCGGTGGCGTCAACTTCGTGACGACCATCGTCTGCATGCGCGCGCCGGGCATGACGATGTTCCGGATGCCGATCTTCACCTGGAACATCTTCATCACCGCGCTGCTGGTGCTGATCGCGTTCCCGATCCTGACCGCAGCGCTGCTGGCGCTGGCCGCGGACCGCCACCTCGGTGCGCAGATCTTCAACCCGGCCAACGGTGGTGTGGTGCTCTGGCAGCACCTGTTCTGGTTCTTCGGCCATCCGGAGGTCTACATCGTCGCGTTGCCGTTCTTCGGCATCGTCTCGGAGATCTTCCCGGTGTTCTCCCGCAAGCCGCTGTTCGGCTACAAGGGCCTGGTCTTCGCGACCATCGCCATCGCGGCGCTGTCGGTCGCGGTGTGGGCGCACCACATGTACGCCACCGGCGCGATCATGCTGTCGTTCTTCGCCTTCACCACGTTCCTCATCGCCATTCCGACGGGCGTCAAGTTCGTCAACTGGATCGGCACCCTGTGGAAGGGCAAGATCACCTACGAGACGCCGATGCTGTTCTCGGTCGGCTTCCTGGTCACGTTCCTCTTCGGTGGTCTGACCGGCATCCTGCTCGCGATGCCGCCGGTGGACTTCCACGTGTCGGACACCTACTTCGTCGTCGCGCACTTCCACTACGTGCTCTACGGCACGATCGTGTTCGCGACCTTCGGCGGGATCTACTTCTGGTTCCCGAAGATGACCGGCCGGTTCCTCGACGAGAAGCTCGGCAAGATCCACTTCTGGCTGACCTTCGTCGGGTTCCACCTGACGTTCCTGGTGCAGCACTGGCTGGGCAACGAGGGCTACCCGCGTCGCTACGCGGACTACCTGCCCTCGGACGGCTTCACCACGCTGAACACGATCTCCTCGATCGGCGCGTTCATCCTCGGTGCCTCGACGCTGCCGTTCTTCTACAACGTGTTCAAGAGCTACCGGTTCGGCCGGGTCTGCACCGTCGACGACCCGTGGGGCTTCGGCAACTCGCTGGAGTGGGCGACCTCGTCCCCGCCGCCGCGGCACAACTTCACCGAGCTGCCCCGGATCCGCTCCGAGCGCCCGGCGTTCGACCTGCACTACCCGCACCTGGTCGAGAAGGCGCGCGCCGAGGCGCACGTCGGCAACCGGGCGCACCCGACCGAGGTCCTCGCACAGTCGGTCGGCAAGGAGTCGCAGCCGGACAGCGACCCCAAGTCGAAGTAGTGGCCCCAGTACTTCCCGGTCCGGCCCGGCCCACCGTGCTCGTCACGGTGACCGGGCCGGACCGGCCTGGTGTCAGCTCCGTCCTGTTCACCGCGCTCACCGCGGCCGGTGTCGAGCTGCTCGACCTGGAGCAGGTCGTGGTGAACGGCCGGCTCACCCTGGGGGCGCTCGTCGTGCCGGCGGGGGACCCGGAGGACCTGCAGGAGACGGTCGGCGCGGCGATGGACTCCATCGCGATGACCGTGCACATCGAGATCCAGCGCGACGGCCGCCAGGCCGCCCGGACGCCGTCGACGCACGTCGTCACGGTGCTGGGCAGGCCGATCACGGCCCGCGCGTTCGGCGCGATCGCCGCGGAGCTCGCCGCGGTCGGCGCCAACATCGACTCCATCCGCCGGGTCGCCGACTACCCGGTGACCGGGCTGGAGCTGCTCGTCTCCCCGGTCCCCGAGGGCGACGCCGACGCCTACCCGCCCGGCACGCTGCGCAGGCGGCTGGTCCGGGTGGCCCGGCAGGCGGGCGTCGACGTCGCGGTGGCCCGGGCCGGGCTGGCCCGGCGCAGCAAGCGGCTGATCGTGTTCGACGTCGACTCCACCCTGATCCAGGGCGAGGTCATCGAGATGCTGGCCGCCCGCGCCGGGGCCGACGTCGAGGCCGAGGTCCGGCGGGTCACCGAGGAGGCCATGGCGGGCCGGCTCGACTTCACCGAGTCGCTGACCCGCCGCGTCGCCGCGCTGGAGGGGCTGCCCGCCTCCGTCGTCGACGAGGTGGCCGCCGGGATCGAGCTGACCCCCGGCGCCCGCACGACGATCCGCACGCTGCGCAGGCTCGGCTACCGCTGCGGCGTCGTCTCGGGTGGGTTCACCCAGGTCATCGCCGGTCTCGCCCGCGAGCTCAAGCTCGACTTCGTGGCCGCGAACGAGCTGGAGATCTCCGGGGGGACGCTCACCGGGCGGGTCGTCGGCGAGGTCGTCGACCGGGCCGGAAAGGCCGTCGCGCTGCGCCGCTTCGCCGAGACCCACGACATCCCGCTCGACCAGACCGTCGCGGTCGGCGACGGCGCGAACGACATCGACATGCTCTCCACCGCCGGGCTCGGGGTGGCGTTCAACGCCAAGCAGGCGCTGCGCGAGATCGCCGACACCTCGGTGTCCGTGCCCTACCTCGACGTCGTGCTGTTCGTCCTGGGCATCACCCGCACCGAGGTCGAGGCCGCCGACGCCGCCGAGGGTGTGCTCCGCCGGGTCCCGCTGGCGTGACCGGTCCCGCACCGATCCTGGATCTGCTCGCGGGCCGCTACGGGGCCGGGGCGCGGGAGCGCGACATCGCGCCGGAGGCCGACGGCGTCGTCCGGGCGATGCCGGTCGTGCTGCGGATCGAGCGCGACCCGCTCCCCGGACGCACCGCGCTGCTGGAGGCCGCCGCGACGGCCGCGGTCGCCGTCTGCACCGACCCGCGGGCCCAGCCCGGCGGCGAGTGGTCCGACGCCGTCGCCCCCTGGGTGGACGGGCGCATCCGCAAGATCGCCCGCCGGGCGCGCGGCGCGCACTGGCGTGCGGTCCAGGAGCTGCCCGGCGTGACGGTGCGGGTCGGCGACGCCGAGGCCCGCGCGTTGCTGCCCGGACCGGTCGACGAGGCGCCGAAGGTGGTCTCGCGGCTGCAGATCGGGGGCACCGAGCTGCCCGTCGACGAGCCGGGCCCGCCCGATCCCGGAGCCCCGCTGGTGCTGCTGTCCCCGTACGCGGAGATGACGGTCGGCAAGGCCGCCGCGCAGGTCGGGCACGCCACGATGCTGCTCGGTGCGGCCCTCGGCTGGCCGGTCGGCGCGGCACCGGTGTGCGCGGTGCGGACCGCGGACCGGGCCGCCTGGGACCGGCTGTGCCCGGCCGCCGACGACGGCACCGACGGCGTGGTCGGGGTGCGCGACGCCGGCTTCACCGAGGTCGACCCGGGGACCATGACCTGCCTCGCGCTGGCCCGGGCCGCGTTTGCCGGGACCGCCGGGCGGTGATCCACCGGGTGTGACCACACATCCCTCCGCCGGTGCCCGCGACTGGGGCGGCCGGCTGCCCCGCAACGAGACCCTCGACCTCGACGACGAGCAGCGCGCCGCCGCCGAGCGGCTCCGCTCCGGCTCGGTCCGGTGGGCCGAGGAGTCCGGCTTCGCCGCCACCGACGACGACGGTGGCCTCATCGGCCCGTTCAACGCCTTCGTGCTGCGGCCCGGCCCCGGGAAGGCGTTCAACCGCTGGGTCGGCACCGACCAGCGGGACTCCTCGCTGTCGGCGACCGTGCGCGAGGTCGTGATCCTCACCGTCGGCGCGGCCTGGGGCGCGGCGTACGAGCTGTACGCGCACACCGCCGTCGCCCGGTCGGTGGGGCTGGCCGAGGACGCGGTGCGGGCGCTGCAGGACGGCACCGCCGCCGACGTGCTGACCGGCGACGAGCTCGTCGTGCACCGGTTCGTCGACGAGCTCGTCCGCACGCACCGGGTGTCCGAGGGGACCTACGCCGCGGCCGAGGCCGCGCTCGGCCGCGACGGGGTGCTCGACACCGTGCACCTCACCGGCATGTACCTGTCGGTGTCGGCGCTGCTCAACGCCTTCGAGATCCCGGCGCCGGAGATCCCCCCGGCACCGTGACCACCCGGGCCCCGTGGTCAGACGGTCGCGGTGAGGGTGACCTCGACGTTGCCGCGGGTGGCCTTGGAGTACGGGCACACCTGGTGGGCGGCCTCGACGAGCTCGTCCGCGGCCGCCTGGTCCAGACCCGGCAGGTGCGCGGTGATGTCGGCGGCCACGTGGAAGCTGACGTCGTCGGGCGCCAGCTGGATCGTCGCGGTGACCTGGGCGTCGTCCGGGACGGCGGTCTTGGCCTTGCGGGCGGCCATCCGCAGCGCGCCGTGGAAGCAGGCCGCGTAGGCCGCGGCGAACAGCTGCTCGGGGTTGGTGGCGCCCCCGGGGCCGCCCAGCTCCGGCGGCATCTTCAGGTCCTGGTCGATGAAGCCGTCGTCGCTGCGGATGTGGCCGTCGCGGCCGCCGCCGGTCGAGGTGGCCTCGGTCGTGTAGTTCGCCATGGGTGCTCCTCCGGACTCGATTGGTTGCACACAACCTATCTCGGGTCGGGGGTCGTCCGCCGTATGGAGCCGGTCACGACGACTCGCGCAGCCGCCGCAGCGCGCCGTGCACCTTCTCCCGGTCGGTGGTCTCCCAGAACGGGGGCAGGCTCGCCCGCAGGAAGCCGCCGTAGCGCGCGGTCGCGATCCGCGGGTCCAGGATCGCGACGACGCCGCGGTCGTCGGTGGCGCGCAGCAGCCGTCCGGCGCCCTGGGCGAGCAGGAGCGCCGCGTGCGTCGCCGACACCGACAGGAAGCCGTTCCCGCCGCGTGCGTCGGTGGCCTTCTGCCGGGCCGCGATCAGCGGGTCGTCCGGGCGCGGGAACGGGATCCGGTCGATGATCACGCAGGACAGCGACGGGCCGGGCACGTCGACGCCCTGCCACAGCGACAGCGTGCCGAACAGCGAGGTCTCCGGGTCCTCGGCGAACCGCTTGACCAGCAGCATCGTGGAGTCGTCGCCCTGGCACAGCAGGGGCGTGTCGAGCTTGCCGCGCAGCGCCTCGGTGGCCTGCTTCGCCGCGCGGGTGGAGGAGAACAGGCCCAGCGTGCGGCCCCCGGCGGCGCGGACGAGTCCCTCGATCTCGTCGAGGGTCTCCGGCGCGAGGCCGTCGCGGCCGGGGCTGGGCAGCCGCCGGGCGAGGTAGAGGATCCCGGACTTGGCGTGCGCGAACGGGGACCCGACGTCGAGGCCCTGCCAGCGCGGCGCCTCCGGGTCCTGGACCGGGCCGTGCCCCTCGTCGACGCTCGACGGCGGGGTGGACCCGGCCTCCCGGGGCTGCGACGCGGGCAGGCCCCACTGCCGGGCCAACGCGTCGAACGACCCGCCCAGGGCCAGCGTCGCCGAGGTCAGCACGGTGGTGCGGGTGTTGAACAGCCGCTCGCGCAGCAGCCCGCCCACCGACAGCGGCGCGACCCGCAGCACCTTGTGGCGGGAACCGTCGGGCCCCTGCTCACCCAGCCAGACGACGTCGCGGCGCTTGGCCGCGTCGGTCTCCTTGAACGTCTCCAGCAGCCGCGCGGCGGTGTCGACGACCTCGTCGAGCACGGCCTGGGCGAGCTTGCGGGCGGCGGCGCCCTCGGGGTCGGCGTCGTCGCTGCGCTTGTTCGCGCCCATCGACTGCCGGCAGCCCGCCCCGGCCGACAGGATCGCGTTCAGTGCGCCCGCGGCGGCGGTGCCCAGCGACTCCCAGCGCCCGGGAGTCATGTCCTCCAGCACCGCGGCGAGACCCTCACCGGCCTCCGCGAGCCGGTCCGCGGTGTCCTGGTCAACGAGCTTGCCGCAGCGCCGGGCCGCGGTCGCGACGGTGCCCGCGGTCAGCTCGGCGGTGGCCGCGCCGGTGACCCGGTCCACGAGCTCGTGCGCCTCGTCGACGATCACCACGTCGTGCTCGGGCAGCACCTGTGCCTCGCCCATCGCGTCGATCGCGAGCAGGGCGTGGTTGGTGACGACGATGTCCGCCCGCCCCGCCTCGGCCTTGGCCTTCTCGGCGAAGCAGTCCTCACCGACCGGGCAGCGGCTCGCGCCGAGGCACTCCCGTGCCGTCACCGACACCTGCCGCCACGCGGAGTCCGGGACGCCGGGGACCAGCTCGTCGCGGTCCCCGGTCTCGGTGTCCGACGACCACTCGTGCAGCCGCTTCACCTGCCGCCCGAGCGCCGAGATGGCGAACGCGTCGAACAGCTGCTCGTCGCCCGGATCGTCGTCCATGTCGCCGTGGAGCTTGTTCATGCACAGGTAGTTCCGCCGCCCCTTGAGGATGGCGAAGGTGGGCTCGCGGCCCAGCACCTTCTTGAGGCTCTTCGCGACGCGCGGCAGGTCCCGGTCCACGAGCTGGCGCTGGAGCGCGATCGTGGCCGTCGAGACGACGACCGTGGTGTCGCGGGCGATCGCGTGCCGGATCGCGGGCACGAGGTAGGCCAGCGACTTCCCGGTGCCGGTGCCCGCCTGCACGGCCAGGTGCTCCCCGGACGACAGCGAGCGGCGCACCGCGTCGGCCATCCGGTCCTGGCCCTCGCGGCGTGACCCGCCGACCGAGGTGACGGCCACCTCGAGCAGCTCGTGCACACCGGGCAGGTCCTGGGTCCGCACGGGGGCCGTCGAGGGGGGAGGCACGTCCGGCAGGTTACCGAGCGCCCCCGACAGGTCCGGCCGTGACCGTGCCGCCCGGCACCCGGGACCGCGCACCCGGCGTACCCGGGCAGCTCACCGGGTGTGATATCGGACGGCCGGTTGCCGGTGAGCGGCGACACAGCGTCACGATGGGGGGGTGACAGCAACCATCACGACGCCGACCGTGCCCGAGCCGGGGATGTTCCCGGTGCTGATCGAGCACGAGGCCCGCTACGCCGACCTCGACCCGAGCCGCCGGATCGGCCGCGACGCCCTGGTGCGCTGGTTCGAGGACGCCCGCGTCGCCGTCGAGCGCGACACCTTCGGCGCCGACCTGGTCGCCCGCCTGCAGTCCCGCGTGCGGCTGCTGCTCGCCGCCATCCGGGTCGACGTGCTGGCCCCGCTGCGGGTCACCGGCTCCTACCGGATCGGTGTCGGCGTCAGCCACATCGGCACCACGTCGTTCTCCTACCGGTACGCGGTCTTCGCCGGCGACGAGTGCGTCGCCACCGGCGAGTCGACCTCGGTGCACACCGACGGCGACGCCCCGGCCCCGCTGACCGACGAGGTCCGCGGCGCGCTGACCACCCTGCGCATCGAGGCCCCCGCCCCGGTCCGTCCCGAGCGCGGCGACGCCCGCGCCGTCCGCGAGAACTACCCGTTCCGCTGGGACGTCCGCACCCGCTTCACCGACCTGGACACCAACCGCCACGTGAACAACGTCGCGCTGGCCTCCTGGTACCTCGACGGCCTCGCCGAGCTGCACTCCGACGTGCTGGGCTACCCCGCGGGCGGCCCGCTCGACGGGCTCTCCCCGTCGACGCTGTCGGTCCAGTACCTCGCCGAGGTGCACTACCCGGGCATCTACCAGATGCGCGTCGCGGTCACCGAGATCGGCGAGGACACCGTCCGCTACGTCTGCGGCCTGTTCCACGACCGCGAGCTCATCGGCCTGGCCGAGGCCGAGGGCTTCCACCACGCCCCGGGTGAGGACGGCGACCCGGTCCTCCTCGCGGAGAAGCTCGCCCCGTTCCGCTTCCGGGACTGACCCCGCACGTGCACCGAGATGCGGCCCAGCGGGAGTTGTGGATCTCCACACCCCGCTGAGCTGCATCTCGGCGACGGATCCCGCCGTCGAGGGGCGGGGTCAGGATCCGTTGCGGATCCATTCCTCCAGGTGGGGCGCCTCGTCGCCGATGCTGGTGGAGTCGCCGTGTCCGGTGCGGACGCGGGTGTCGGCGGGCAGGGGCAGCAGGGTGGTGCGGATCGACTCGATGATCGTGTCGAAGCTGGAGTAGGACCGTCCGGTGGCGCCGGGTCCGCCCTGGAACAGGGTGTCGCCGGTGAACACGATGCCGAGTTCGGGTGCGTAGAGGCAGGACGAGCCCGGTGAGTGGCCGGGGGTCTGCAGCACGGTCAGGTCGATCCCGCCGGCGGAGAGGACCTGGCCGTCGGCGAGTTCCTGGTCGGGCTTGCGGTCGGGCCAGGTCATGTCCCACAGCACCTGCTCGGCGGGGTTGAGCAGGATCGGTGCGGAGAACCGGTCGGCGAGGGCGGGGGCCTGGTTGACGTGGTCGTCGTGGGCGTGGGTGCACACGACGGCCTTGACGCGGCGGTCGCCGACGGCGGTGGCGATGGCGTCGGCGTCGTGGGCGGCGTCGATGACGAACACCTCGCGGTCGTCGCCGACGATCCAGACGTTGTTGTCGACGTCGAAGGATCCGCCGTCGAGGTTGAAGGTGCCGGAGGTGACGACGTGGTCGACCGGGGCCATCAGAGGACCACGACCGAGCGCAGGACCTCGCCCGCGTGCATCTTGTCGAACGCGCCCTCGATGTCGTGCAGGCCGATGGTCTCCGAGACGAACTTGTCCAGCGGGAACCGGCCCTGCAGGTAGAGGTCGATGTAGGTGGGGAAGTCCCGCGAGGGCAGGCAGTCGCCGTACCAGCTGGACTTGAGGGCGCCGCCGCGGCCGAAGTAGTCGATGAGCGGGATCTCGGGTGCCTGCAGGTCCGGGGTGGGGACGCCGACGAGGACGACGGTGCCGGCGAGGTCGCGGGCGTAGAAGGCCTGCTTGTAGGTCTCGGGGCGTCCGACGGCGTCGATGACGACGTCGGCGCCGTTGCCGTCGGTCACGCTCTGGATGTACTCGACGGGGTCGGTGTCCTTGGCGTTGACGGTGTGGGTGGCGCCGAACTCGCGGGCCCAGTCGAGTTTCCGGGGGTCGGTGTCGACGGCGATGATGGTGGTGGCGCCGGCGAGCTTGGCGCCGGCGATGGCGGCGTCGCCGACGCCGCCGCAGCCGATGACGGCGATGGAGTCGCCGCGTCCGACGCCGCCGGTGTTGACCGCGGCGCCGAGTCCGGCCATGACGCCGCAGCCGAGCAGGCCGGCGACCTTGGCGGGGGCGTCGGGGTTGACCTTCGTGCACTGTCCGGAGTGGACGAGGGTCTTCTCGATGAACGCGCCGATGCCGAGTGCGGGGGACAGCTCGGTGCCGTCGTCGAGGGTCATCTTCTGGGCGGCGTTGTGGGTGTCGAAGCAGTACTGGGGCTTGTCCTTCTTGCAGGCCCGGCAGTTGCCGCAGACGGCGCGCCAGTTCAGGACGACGTAGTCGCCGGGTTCGACGTCGGTGACGCCCTCGCCGACGGATTCGACGATGCCGGCGGCTTCGTGGCCGAGCAGGAAGGGGAACTCGTCGTTGATGCCGCCGAGCTTGTAGTGCAGGTCGGTGTGGCAGACCCCGCAGGCCTGGATCTTGACCACGGCCTCGCCGGGACCGGGGTCCGGCACGATGATCGTCTCGACGGAGACGGGCTTGCCCTTCTCGAGGGCGACGACGCCCTGGACACGCTGCGGCACAGTGGTTCCTTCCGGTGGAGGGGAGCGGGTTCAGAGGACCGCGCGGACGGCGGTCTCGAAGCCGACGACGTGGTCGCGGCTGACGGCCTCGGCGCGGTCGGCGTCGCCGTCGGCGATCGCGGTCAGCAGCGCCCCGTGCTCGTGCACGTGGTGGCCGACCTGGTCCATTCGGTCCAGGAACAGGCAGTGGATCCGCGTGGCCAGGTGGTAGTAGCGGGTGAGCGTGTCCTCCAGGTACGGGTTCCCGGCGGCCCGGTACACCGACCGGTGCACCGTCACGTCCCACCGCATGAGCTCGATCCGGCCCATCCGCGGCGCCTCCAGCGAGGCGACCCGCACGGCCAGCTCGCGCAGCTCGTCGCGCCGCCACCGCGGGGCGACGACGGCGGCCCGCCGCGCGGCGGTCGGCTCCAGCACGGTCCGGACCTCGCAGACGTCGCGCAGGTCGGAGATGTCGACGGCGGTCGCGAACGTCCCCCGCCGCGGGTAGGACACGACCAGGCGCTCGGTCTCCAGCCGCTTGAGCGCCTCGCGCACCGGGGTCCGGCCCAGGCCGAGCCGGGTCGACAGCGCCTCGTCGTCGATCGGGGCCAGCGGCGGGATCTCCAGCATGATCAGCTGGTCCCGGATGGCCACGTAGGCCCGGTCGGCCAGCGACCGCGGGCTGTCGAAGTCCACGAGCACGTCCTCGGTGATCGTCATGCCGGCTGCCCCTCGGGGACGGCCAGGCGGTCCAGCCGCGACGCGACCGCGCCGGGCAGCCGGAACGACCCGGTCACCACGACGGGGTCACCCCCGCCGGTCGCCAGGGCGTGGTCGACGGCGTCGGCCGGGTCCGCGACGGCGACGGCCGGCACCCCGGCCGCCCCCGCGGCCGCGGCGATCTCGGACGGGCTCCAGTGCCGCGATGCGTGCTCCCCGCCCGGCAGCCCGGTCGCGACGACCCGCGCCCCGGCCCCGGCGACCGCCCGGACGGCCTCGCCCAGGTCCTTGTCCCGGGCCAGCGCCAGCACCCAGGTCACCGGGCGGCCCGGGTGGGTCTCGGCCACCGTGGTGGCCAGCGCGGACAGCTTCAGCGCGTCGTGCGCGCCGTCGAGGACGACCGGGGTGCCCGCGACGGTGCGCCGCTCGAACCGCCCCGGCAGCGAGGTCAGCGCCAGCCCCTGACGGACGGCGAGCGGGTCGAGCCGCCAGCCGTCGCGCCGGGCGAGCACCGACACCGCGTGCAGCGCCAGCACCGCGTTCCCGGCCTGGTGCCTGCCGTGCAGGCCCAGCGGCACGTCCGACCACCCGGCCAGGTCCACCGTGGTGCCCGCCGGACCGGTCCGGGCCAGCGCGGCCGCGGCGGCGACGTCCACGACGTCGACCAGGGTGTCGCGGCGCACCGCCTCCCGGGCCACCGCGGCGTCGGTCTCGGGGCCGCCACGGGCCAGCACCGCGCGGCCGCCGACCGGCAGGATCCCGGCCTTCTGCGTCGCGATCTCGCCGAGCGTGCTGCCGAGCATGTCGACGTGGTCCAGGCCGATCGCGGTGAGCACGGCCAGCTTGTCCGGCCGGGCGACGACGTTCGTCGGGTCCAGCCGGCCCCCGATACCGGTCTCGACGACGGCGTAGTCGGCCCGCCCGGCGACGGCGGCGAACCCGAGCGCGGTCACGACCTCGAAGAACGAGCAGCGTTCGCCCCGGCGCGCCTCGACCGCGGCCACCGAACGCGCGACGGCGGCGAGCCGGTCGTCGAGCACGTCCGCGCGGACCGCGAGGTCACCGATGCGGAACCGCTCGCGGATGCCGTAGACGTGCGGCGAGGCCTGCACGCCGACCCGGAACCCGTGGCGGGTCAGCAGCGACGCGACGAACGCGCACACCGACCCCTTGCCCGCCGTCCCCGCGACGTGCACGGTCCGCACGGCCTCCTGCGGGTCACCCAGCCCGGCCAGCACCTCGCGGGTGCGGTCCCGGGGCGCGTCGGGTGCGGTGCCGTTCCGGCGCCCGGTCGCCGGGCGCGACAGCAGGAACCGCTCCAGCTCGTCCTGTTCGGAGAACACGGCTCAGCACTCGACGATGTTCAGCGCGAGACCACCGCGGGCGGTCTCCTTGTACTTGTCCTTCATGTCCGCGCCCGTCTCCCGCATCGTCTTGATGGCCTTGTCCAGCGAGACGTGGTGCATCCCGTCGCCGTGCGCCGACATCCGCGCCGCGGTGATGGCCTTGATCGAGGCGACCGCGTTGCGCTCGATGCACGGGATCTGCACGAGCCCGCCGACCGGGTCGCAGGTCAGCCCGAGATTGTGCTCGATGCCGATCTCGGCGGCGTTCTCGACCTGCTCCGGCGTGGCGCCCATGATCTCCGCGAGCCCGGCGGCCGCCATCGCACAGGCCGACCCGACCTCGCCCTGGCAGCCGACCTCGGCGCCGGAGATCGAGGCGTTCTCCTTGAACAGCAGCCCGACCGCGCCCGCGGTGAGCAGGAACCGGACGACGGAGTCGTCGTCGAAGCCGGGCAGGAAGCGCTCGGCGTAGTGCAGCACGGCCGGGACGATCCCGGCGGCGCCGTTGGTGGGGGCGGTGACGACGCGCCCGCCCGCCGCGTTCTCCTCGTTCACGGCGAGGGCGTAGAGCGTCACCCACTCCATCGCGTGCAGCGCGTCCGGCTCGCCGGTCGCGGCCTCCAGCCGCTCGCGCAGTGCCATCGCCCGGCGCCGGACCTTCAGCCCGCCGGGCAGCGTGCCGCCGGTGCGGGCGCCGCGCTCGACGCACTCCTGCATCACCGACCAGATGTGCAGCAGCTCGCTGCGCACCACGTCCTCGGTGCGCCGGGACAGCTCGTTGGCCAGCATGACGTCGGAGATCGACAGGCCGTGGGCGCGGGTGAGACCGAGCAGCTCGTCGCCGGTCGTGAAGGGGTAGGCGACCGGGGTCGCGTCCTCCACCAGGACGGGGCGGCCCGCCTCGTCGGAGTCGAGCACGAAGCCGCCGCCCACCGAGTAGTACTCGCGCTTGTCCAGGACGGCGCCGTCGGCGTCGAAGGCCTGCAGCAGCATGCCGTTGGAGTGGAAGTCGAGCCGGCGGTTGCGGTGCAGGACCACGTCGTCGTCGGGGGCGAAGGTGATCTCGTGGATCCCGCCGAGGCGGATCCGGCCCCCGGCGCGGACGTCGGCGACCATCGGGTCGGCTCCGACCGGGTCGACGAGGTGCGGCTCGTGCCCGGCGAGCCCGAGCACGACGGCCTTCACGCTGCCGTGGCCGTGCCCGGTCGCGCCGAGGGAGCCGAACAGCTCGACCCGTACCGAGGCGGTACGGGGCAGCTCGCCCGAGGCGGCGAGCCGCGCGACGAACCGGGCCGCGGCCCGCATCGGGCCCACGGTGTGCGAGCTCGAGGGTCCGATCCCGACCTTGAACATGTCGAACACGGAGATGCTCACGGTCGCTCCGATCCACGCCGGGCTCTGGTCATGCCGACGATGTTAGACTGATATATCAATCGTGCCAAGAGGCGGGCGACGGGCGGTTCGTGCCGGGTGCGGGTGGGCCGGGTGCGGGTGGGCCGGTGCGGGTGGGCCGGTGCGGGTGGGCCGGTGCGGGTGGGTCAGTGCGTGTGGTCGTACGGCTGCTCGAGCGGGACGCCGTCGGACGACATCGGCGGCGGGGGCAGGTCCGCGCTGGAGGTCAGCGGTGCCGCGCCGGCCAGCGGGCGGCCCGCGGTCTCGGGCAGGAACGCCACGCCGACCACGCCGACCAGGCCCGCGGCGACGAGGAAGTACCCCGGCCAGTCGAGGTTGCCGGTGGCGGTCACGGCGGTCTCGATCAGCGTCGGTGCGGTGCCCGCGAACAGCGACACCGACAGGTTGAACACCACGCCCAGGCCGCCGTAGCGGACCATCGTCGGGAACTGTGCGGGGAGTGTCGACGGCAGCACCGCGGCGAAGCCGACCAGCACCGTGGCCATCAGCAGCAGGCCCACGAACTGGCCGATCATGCCGTCGCGCATCAGCCAGACCGCGGGCAGTCCGACGGCCACCAGGGCCAGGCTCGTGACCATCAGGACCGGTTTGCGGCCGACCCGGTCGCTGAGCCTGCCCACCGCGGTGATCGCGCACAGCATGACCAGCATGACCGCGACGAGCATGGCGCCGGTGGCGGCCCCGGAGGCGCCGTGCTGGCCGTGCCGGGGGAGCGTCCCGGTCAGGTAGGTGGGCATGTAGTTGGTCAGCACGTAGTTGGTGACGTTCCAGGCGACCACCAGCGCCGCGGTCACCAGGGCCGGTGCCCGGTAGCGGCGGACCAGGATCTGCATCGCCCGCCGGTAGGGCATCGTCGCGAGCGCGGGGGAGCGCTCCATCAGCTGCCGGAACGCCGGGGTGTCCTCCAGGCGCATCCGCAGGTAGATGCCGGCGATCCCGAGGGGGAGGGCGAGCAGGAACGGGATCCGCCAGCCCCAGGCGAGCAGGTCCTCCTCGGGCAGCACCGCGACGAGCACGCCGCAGACGCCGGCGCCGAGGGTGTAGCCGGTGATCGTGCCGAACTCCAGCCAGCTGCCGAAGAACCCGCGACGGCGGTCGGGCGCGTACTCCGCGACCAGGGTCAGCGCGCCGGTGTACTCCCCGCCCGCGGAGAAGCCCTGCAGCATCCGGATGAGCAGCACCAGCAGCGGCGCGGCGATCCCCGCCGTCTCGTAGGAGGGCACGAAGCCCAGCGCGAGCGTCGCGACGGTCATCAGCAGGACCGTGAACGCGAGCACCCGGGTGCGGCCGATCCGGTCCCCGAGCGGGCCGAACACGAACCCGCCGAGCGGCCGGACGACGAACGCGGCCGCGAACGTCGCCAGCGTCAGCACCAGCGACCACTCGCCGGCCTCCGGGAAGAAGACCCGGTTGAGCACCACCGCGGAGAGGAAGGAGAAGAGGCCGAAGTCGTACCACTCGGCGACGTTGCCGACCGAGGCCGCCGCGGCCGCCCGCCGGACCGTGCGCTCCTCCTCGACCGCGACCGGACCGCGGCGTCGGGGCCTGCGCGGTCCGTCGGTCATGGGGTCTCCTCGGATCGATCGGCCGCGCCGCGGCAGCCACGCCGACGTGGCGATGCAGTATCGCCACACCATCATTCTCGCGGCCATGGTGTCACGTGTCCACGAGTGATATATCTTTCGTCGACGGGCGGCCCGGAGTGTGCCGGTGCCGGTTTTCGGGGCCTTTCGGTCACCGGGGACAGCCGCTCACATTTCCACGTCGTGACGCCGATGCCCCGTCCCGGGCCGGCCGAAAAATCGCTCGTTGACGGCTGCGACCTGCGGCCTCACCATACGGTTGCGCATGGCATGGCGAGTTTCGCGATAGGCAACAGTGGAGGAAGCATGATCTTCGTGGGCGAGCTGTCCGACATCCCCGTCGGGGAGTCCGTTCGTGTCCAGGGGACGGTGCCCATCGCCGTCTTCAACGTCGACGGCGATCTCTACGCCATCGACGACACGTGCACCCACCAGGACGCCTCGCTGTCCGACGGATGGCTCGAGGACTGTGCGGTGGAGTGCCCGCTGCACGCGGCCTGCTTCGACCTGCGGACCGGGATGCCGAGCGGCCCGCCCGCGAAGACACCCGTCCGCACGCACCAGGTGGTGATCGCCGACGGTGTGGTCCACGTCGTCGAGTCGGTCCCCGCCTCCGGTGCCGCGACCGGCGTCCGCCCGGGCGTACAGGCCGGCACCTGATGCGCGACGTCACGGTCGTCGGCGCCTCGCTCGCCGGCCTCGCCACGGCGCGCGCCCTGCGCGCCCAGGGCTTCGCCGGGACGATCACGGTCGTCGGCGACGAGAAGCACGCCCCCTACGACCGCCCTCCGCTGTCCAAGGAGTTCCTCGCCGGGAGCTCCGACGAGGACGCCATCGCCCTGACCGAGGACGACGACGCCGCCCTCGACGTCGAGTGGCGCCTCGGTCGCACCGCACTCGCCCTCGACGGTCCGACCCGGACCGTCACCCTCGACGACGGCTCGACCCTCTCGGCCGACGCCGTCGTCCTCGCCACGGGCGCCCGCGCCCGGAACCTGCCGGGCGAGCTGCCCGGCGGGGTGCACACCCTGCGCACCCTCGACGACGCCCGTGCCCTGCGCGCCGACCTCGTCCCGGGCCGGCGGCTGGTGGTGGTCGGCGCCGGGTTCGTCGGGGCCGAGGTCGCCTCGACCGCGCACGGCCTCGGCCTCGACGTCACGATCGTCGAGGCCGCCCCGGTGCCGCTGCAGCGGGCCCTCGGGCCCGAGATGGGCACCGCCTGCGGGCGCCTGCACGCCGCCGCCGGGGTGCCGCTGCACCTCGGGACGGGTGTGGCCCGGCTCGTCGGCTCGCCCCGGGTCACCGGGGTCGAGCTCACCGACGGCCGCGAGCTGCCCGCCGACGTCGTCGTGGTCGGGATCGGCGCGATCCCGAACGTCGAGTGGCTGGAGGGCTCCGGCCTCGACCTCGACGACGGCGTCGTCACCGACGCGGCGGGCCGCACGAACCTGCCCGGCGTCGTCGCGGTGGGGGACTGTGCCAGCACCCATCGCGACTACACCGGCTCCCGGCTGCGCCTGGAGCACTGGACCAACGCGCTGCAGCAACCGGCCGTCGCGGCCGCGGCGCTGCTCGGGACCGAGCACTCGCTGCCGGCCCACCACGCGGTGCCCTACTTCTGGTCCGACCAGTACGGGCACAGCATCCAGTTCGCGGGACACCGGTCCGCGGACGGCTCGGTCCGGATCGACGACGGCGACCCCGGGGCCGACGGCGGGTTCCTCGCCGTGTTCCTCGACGCCGCGGGGGAGGCCGTCGGCGTGCTCGGCGTCGACCGTCCCCGGCCCTTCGGGCGGATGCGCCGGGAGCTGGCGAAACGGCTCCGCTGACCCGGCACGTCACCTGCGGCGCAGGTCCTCGTGGGGACCTGCGCCGCAGGCGTGTCCGGGGCCGGTCGCAGCCCGGTCGCACGGACCACGATCAGCCTCTTGACCTGCCGGGAGTGCCGTGCGACGCTGAACGCAGACAGTTGATATATCAGTCCGCTGGAGAAGATATCTGGAGGTGCCCATGACGACGTTCGCCGTGGATCGGGGTCCGTCGAACGGTGCGACGGGGGTCCTCGACGGGACGCTGCGCGACGTGGACCCGGAGGTGCACGCGGCCGTCGCCGCCGAGCTGGGTCGCCAGCGCGGCACCCTGGAGATGATCGCCAGCGAGAACTTCGCCCCGCTCGCCGTCATGCAGGCGCAGGGCTCGGTGCTCACCAACAAGTACGCCGAGGGCTACCCCGGCCGCCGCTACTACGGCGGCTGCGAGCACGTCGACGTCATCGAGCAGCTCGCCATCGACCGCGTGAAGGCGCTGTTCGGCGCCGACTACGCCAACGTCCAGCCGCACTCCGGCGCCCAGGCCAACGCCGCCGCCATGGCCGCGCTGCTCGACCCGGGCGACACCATCCTGGGCCTCGACCTGGCCCACGGCGGGCACCTCACCCACGGCATGCGGCTCAACTTCTCCGGCCGCCTCTACGACGTCGCCGCCTACCACGTCCGCGCCGAGGACCACCGCGTCGACATGGCCGAGGTGGAGCGCCTGGCCCACGAGCGCCGCCCGAAGCTGATCATCGCCGGCTGGTCGGCCTACCCGCGGCAGCTCGACTTCGCCGAGTTCCGGCGGATCGCCGACGCGGTCGGTGCGTACCTGATGGTCGACATGGCGCACTTCGCGGGCCTCGTCGCGACCGGGCTGCACCCGTCGCCGGTGCCCTACGCCGACATCGTCACCAGCACCACCCACAAGACCCTGGGCGGCCCGCGCGGCGGGATCATCCTGGCCCGCGGCGAGCTCGCCAAGAAGCTCAACTCCCAGGTCTTCCCCGGCCAGCAGGGCGGCCCGCTGGAGCACGTGATCGCGGCCAAGGCCGTCGCGTTCAAGCTCGCCGGCGAGCCCGCGTTCGCCGAGCGCCAGCAGCGCACCCTGGAGGGCGCCCGGATCGTCGCCGAGCGGCTGGTCCAGGAGCCCGGCGTCGGCGTGGTCTCCGGCGGCACCGACGTCCACCTGGTCCTGGTCGACCTGCGCGACTCCGAGCTCGACGGCAAGCAGGCCGAGGACCGGCTGCACCGGGTCGGCATCACCGTCAACCGCAACGCCGTCCCGTTCGACCCGCGCCCGCCGATGGTGAGCTCCGGCGTCCGGATCGGGACCCCCGCGCTGGCCGCCCGCGGCTTCGGTGCCGAGGACTTCACCGAGGTCGCCGACATCATCGCCCGCGCCCTGCGCCCCGCCGCCGGCGACGCCGAGCTCGACGAGCTCGCCGCCCGCGTCACCGTCCTCGCCGACCGCCACCCCCTCTACCCGGAGCTGACGGCATGAGCACCGAGAAGACCGGCACCGGGAACACGCCTCCCGGGGCGCACCTGCCCGAGCACCCCGACGCCCTGTGGCGCAACCCCGAGCCGAAGCGCTCCTACGACGTGGTCATCGTCGGCGGCGGCGGGCACGGGCTGGCCACCGCCCACTACCTGGTCAAGAACCACGGGATCACCAACGTGGCGGTGCTGGAGAAGGGGTGGCTCGCCGGCGGCAACATGGCCCGCAACACCACGCTGATCCGCTCCAACTACCTGTGGGACGAGTCGGCCTTCATCTACGAGCACGCCCTGAAGCTGTGGGAGGGGCTGGAGGAGGATCTCGGCTACCCGATCCTGTTCTCCCAGCGCGGCGTGCTGAACCTCGCCCACACCGAGCAGGACGTGCGCGACTCGGTCCGCCGGGTCGAGGCGAACAAGCTCAACGGGATCGACGCCGAGTACCTCGGCCCCGACGACGTCGCGAAGATCTGCCCGATCGTCAACGTCTCGCACGACATCCGCTACCCGGTCCTCGGCGCGACCTACCAGCCCCGGGCCGGCATCGCCAAGCACGACTACGTGGCCTGGGGCTTCGCCCGCCGCGCCGACGAGGCCGGGGTCGACCTGATCCAGGACTGCGAGGTGCTGGACTTCCTCACCGAGGGGTCGGTGGCCGACGGCACCGCGAAGGTGACCGGGATCCGCACCAGCCGCGGGGACATCGCCTGCGGGCAGGTCGCGCTCTGCGCGGCCGGGCACACCTCGACCCTGCTCGACCGGCTCGGCGTGGACACCCCGCTGCAGTCGCACCCGCTGCAGGCGCTGGTGTCCGAGCTGCTGGAGCCGGTGCACCCGACGATCGTCATGTCGAACGCGGTGCACGTCTACGTCTCCCAGGCGCACAAGGGCGAGCTCGTCCTGGGCGCTGGCGTCGACTCCTACAACGGCTACGGCCAGCGCGGCGCCTTCCACATCATCGAGCGCCAGATGGCCGCCGCGGTCGAGCTGTTCCCGGTGTTCGCGCGGGCGCACCTGCTGCGCAGCTGGGCGGGCATCGTCGACGTCACCCCGGACGCGTCGCCGATCGTGGGCCGCACCCCGTACGCGAACGTGCTGGTCAACTCCGGGTGGGGGACCGGCGGCTTCAAGGTGACGCCCGGGCTGGGCTGGTGCCTGGCCCACACCATCGCCACCGACGAGCTGCACCCGCACATCGCCCCCTTCTCCCTCGACCGGTTCGTCACCGGCGCGCTCGTGGACGAGCACGGCGCCGCCGGCGTCGCCCACTGACACCCCAGGAGCCCGACGTGCAACTCATCGACTGCCCCTGGTGCGGCCCCCGCGAGGAGGTCGAGTTCCACTACGGCGGCCAGGCCCACGTCGAGTACCCGGCCGCGCCGGCCGAGCTCGACGACGAGCAGTGGGCGCACTACGTGTTCTTCCGGGACAACCCGAAGGGCCCGTTCGCCGAGCGCTGGAGCCACTCCGCGGGCTGCCGCCGCTGGTTCAACGCCGTCCGTGACACCCACACCTACCGGTTCCTCGCCGTCTACCCGATGGGCGAGGCCCGGCCGCAGATCCCGGGGACCCGCGCATGACCCGCATCGATGGTTTCGGTCGCGTCGACCGGACCCGTACCCTGACCTTCGTCTTCGACGGCACCACCCACACCGGCCACCCGGGCGACACGCTGGCCTCCGCGCTGCTCGCGAACGGTGTCACCGTGCTGGGCGGCTCGGTCAAGCTCGGCCGCCCGCGGGGCATCGGCGGGGCCTGGACCGAGGACCCGGTCGGCCTCGTGCAGATTGAGGAGCCGTTCCCCGAGCCGATGCTGCAGGCCGCCACCGTCGAGCTGTACGACGGCCTGGTCGCCCGTGGCCTGAACGGGCAGGGCCGGCTGGCGACGGTCCCCGACACCGCGCGCTACGACCGCCGCCACGCCCACTGCGACACCCTGGTGATCGGCGCCGGCCCGGCCGGGCTGCTCGCCGCGCGCACCGCGGCCCGCCGCGGCGACCGCGTGGTGCTCGTCGACGACCGTCCGGAGGCCGGCGGCTCCCTGGTCCCGACCGACCGGATCGACGGCCGCGCCGCGCACCGGTTCGTCGCCGACGTCGTCGCCGAGCTCGCGGAGAACCCCGAGGTGCTGCACCTGCAGCGCACCACCGCCTTCGGCCACTACGACGACGGGTTCGTCCTGGCCCTGGAGCGGCGCACCGACCACCTCGGCGCGGCCGCCCCGACCCACCGCTCCCGCCAGCGGGTGCACCGGATCCGGGCCGGGCGGGTCGTCGTCGCGGCCGGCGCGATCGAGCGCCCCGTGGTGTTCGCCGACAACGACCGCCCGGGCGTCATGCTCGCCTCCGCGGCGCGGGAGTACCTGCACCGCTACGGCGTGCTCGCCGGGCGCGAGGTCGTCGTCTTCACCACCGACGACGCCGCCTACCTCGCCGCCGCCGACCTGGCCGGGGCCGGGGCGCGCGTCACCCTCGTCGACGCCCGCACCGCGCCGCCCGCCGAGCGGGCGCGGGAGTGCACCGAGGCCGGGGTGACCCTGCGCGCCGGGGCCACCGTCGTCGGGTCCGACGCCGACGACGCCGGCCGGGTCCGCGCCGCGCACGTCGCCGACGGCGGGGCCACCGAGGTGCTGCCCTGCGACCTGCTGCTGGTCTCCGGCGGCTGGACGCCCACCGCGCACCTGTTCAGCCACGTGCGCGGACAGCTGGTCTACGACTCCGGTCTGGGAGCCTTCCGGCCGGGCGCCGACATCGCGGGCACCGAGGTGATCGGCGCCGCGAACGGCACCCTCGACCTGGCGGGCTGCCTGGCCGAGGGCGCGGGCGGCGACGCCCCGAGCTCCGCCCCGGAGCCCGCGCGCACCCCCGGCCTGGTGCTGTGGCGCACCGCGGGCGACTCCGCGCGCCAGTTCGTCGACGTCCAGCGGGACGCGACCGTCGCCGACATCGAGCGGGCCGTCGGCGCCGGACTCCGCTCGGTCGAGCACGTGAAGCGCTACACCACCATCGGCACCGCCCACGACCAGGGGAAGACCTCCGGCACCATCGCCTCCGGGATCACCTCGGAGCTGCTGGGCCGCCCGGCGGGCGACCTCGGGACCACCACGTTCCGCCCGCCCTACACCCCGGTGTCGTTCGCCGCGCTCGCCGGCCGCGAGCGCGGGGACCTGTTCGACCCGGTCCGCACCACCGCGGTGCACCCGTGGCACGTCGCGCACGGCGCGGTGTTCGAGGACGTCGGCCAGTGGAAGCGGCCCCGTCACTTCCCGCGGGCCGGCGAGGACATGGACGCCGCCGTGCTGCGCGAGTGCGCCGCGGCCCGCCGCGACGTCGCGATCATGGACGGCTCCACCCTGGGCAAGATCGACGTCCAGGGTCCGGACGCGGGGGCGTTCCTCGACCTCGTCTACACGAACCTGATGAGCAGCCTGAAGGTCGGCCGCGTCCGCTACGGCGTCATGTGCGGCAACGACGGCATGGTCACCGACGACGGCACCGTGCTGCGCATCGCCGAGGACCGCTTCCTGCTCACCACGACCACCGGCGGCGCGGCCTCGGTCCTCGACCACCTCGAGGACTGGCGCCAGACCGAGGTCCCGCATCTGCGGGTCAACCTCGCGTCGGTCACCGAGCACTGGGCGGTGTTCCCGGTCGTCGGGCCCCGCTCGCGCGACGTGGTCGCCGCGGTCTTCCCCGGCGTCGACGCCTCCGCCGAGGCGTTCGAGTTCATGACCTGGCGCGACACCGACCTCGACGGCGTCCCGGTCCGGCTGGCCCGGATCTCCTTCTCCGGCGAGCTGGCCTTCGAGGTCAACGTCGACGCCCGGTACGGCCTGGCCGTGTGGGAGCGGCTGATCGCCGCCGGCGAGCCGTACGGCATCACCCCCTACGGCACCGAGACGATGCACGTGCTCCGCGCCGAGAAGGGCTACCCGATCATCGGGCAGGACACCGATGGCACCGTCTCCCCGCACGACCTGGGGATGAGCTGGGCGGTCTCGAAGAAGAAGGTCGACTTCGTCGGCAAGCGCTCCTTCGCCCGCGCCTCCAACACCGACCCGATGCGCAAGCACCTGGTGGGGCTGCTCCCCACCGACCGCGGCACCCGGCTGCCCGAGGGCGCGCAGATCGTCGAGTTCTCGCCCGACGGCACCCTGCCCCCGCCGCCGGTCCCGATGCTCGGCCACGTCACCTCCAGCTACCTGTCCGCGGAGCTGGCGCGGCCCTTCGCCCTGGCCCTGCTCACGGGCGGCCGCGACCGCATCGGCGACGTCGTGCACGTCCCGCACCAGGGGGCGCTGGTCCCGGTCGAGATCACCGGACCCGTCCTCGTCGACCCGGAAGGAGCCCGCCGTGACGGCTGAGCTCGCCACCACGCACCCGCTCGACGCGTACGCCCCGGCACTGACCGGGCCGGCCCGGGACACCGGCGGCGGCCTCTCGGTCGAGGTCCTGCCGACCGCGCAGTCGGTCACCCTGCGGCTCGACCCGGCCGGCCCGGCCCGTGCCGGCGTCGACGCCGCGCTCGGCACCGCGCTGCCGACCCGACCGAACACCTGGGCCGCCGCCGGTGACGGCGAGGTCGTCTGGCTCGGCCCCGACGAGTGGCTGGTCACCAGCCGCTCTCCGAACGCCGCGGTCTCCGAGGCGGCGCTGCGCGAGCTCGTCGCCGGGGAGGCGGGCGGCGCCGCGGTCGACACCTCCGCCCAGCGGGTCGTGCTGCGGATCGGCGGGCGACTGGCCCGCGAGCTGCTGTCCTTCGGCTGCTCGCTGGACCTGCACCCGCGCTCATTCCCGGCCGGGCGCAGCGCCCAGACGCTGCTCGGCGGGGCCGGGGTGATCCTCCTGGCCCGCGACGCCGCCGCCGACGCCGACGGGGGAGCGGTCCTCGACGTGCACGTCCGCAGCTCGTTCGCCGGCCACCTCGCCGACTGGCTGCTCGACGCCGCCCTGGAGTTCCGCCCCGACCCCGCCGCCGACCCCGCCGCGTCGCGGGCCCTCGCCGGCTGACCGCCCGACGACCACCGAGAAGGAGACCACCATGACCCCCCGCGTCGTCATCATCGGAGCCGGGATCGTCGGGGCGAACCTGGCCGACGAGCTCACCACCCGCGGCTGGACCGACGTCACCGTCCTGGACCAGGGGCCGCTGCCCCTGACCGGCGGTTCCACCTCGCACGCCCCCGGCCTGGTCTTCCAGACCACCGGGTCGAAGACCATGACCGCGTTCGCCACCTACACCGTCGAGAAGCTGAAGAGCCTGGACGTCGACGGCGGCTGGTGCTTCAACCAGGTCGGCGGCCTGGAGGTCGCGACCACCCCGGAGCGGCTCGCCGACCTGCACCGCAAGCAGGGCTGGGCAGTCTCCCGCGGGGTCCCGGCGTCGGTCGTCGACGCCGCCGAGTGCGCCCGCCTGCACCCGCTGCTCGACGCCGGTCAGGTCCTCGGCGGCCTGCACACCCCGACCGACGGCCTGGCCAAGGCCGCCCGCGCCGTCGTCGCGCTGGCGCGGCGCGCCGAGTCCCGCGGCGCGGTCTTCCGCGGCTCGGTGCGCGTCACCGGCATCGCCCAGTCCGGCGGCCGGGTCACCGGCGTCGAGACCGCCGACGGCGAGACCGTCCCCGCCGACATCGTCGTGTCCTGCGCCGGGTTCTGGGGCCGTGAGCTGGGCAAGCTCGTCGGCATGCGGGTGCCGCTGCTGCCGCTGGCCCACCAGTACGCCCGCACCACCCAGGTCGAGCAGCTCGTCGGACGCAACGACGAGCTCGTCGAGGCGCGGCTGCCGATCCTGCGCCACCAGGACGCCGACCTCTACTACCGCGAGCACAACGACTGCATCGGCATCGGCTCCTACGCCCACCGCCCGATGCCGGTGTCGATCTCCGAGCTGCCCGAGGTCGGCGACGGCGAGGTCGGCGAGCGCACCCAGCCCTCGATGCTGCCCTTCACCTCCGACGACTTCGCACAGCAGTGGGAGCAGAGCACGCAGCTGCTGCCCGGCCTACAGCGGTCCAAGATCGAGCACGGCTTCAACGGGGTCTTCTCCTTCACCCCCGACGGCGGGCCGCTGATCGGCGAGTCCGCCGACGTCGCCGGCTTCTGGATCGCCGAGGCCGTGTGGGTCACCCACTCCTCGGGCGTCGCCCGCTCGGTCGCGCAGCTGCTCGTCGAGGGCCGCAGCGAGCTCGACCTGCACGGATGCGACGTGCACCGCTTCGACGAGGTCGAGACCACCGACGCCTACGTCGACGAGACCTCGCAGCAGAACTTCGTCGAGATCTACGACGTGCTGCACCCGCTGCAGCCGAAGCTGTCCCCGCGCGACCTGCGGACCAGCCCGTTCGTGGACCGCCAGCGCGAGCTCGGGGCGTTCTTCCTGGAGTCGCACGCCTGGGAGCGCCCGCACTGGTACGAGGCCAACGCCGCCCTGGCGAAGGACATGCCCGCCGAGTGGCGCGCCCCGTCCCGCGACGCCTGGTCGGCGATGTTCCACTCGCCGGTCGTCGCGGTCGAGGCGTGGAGGACCCGCACCGCGGTCGCGATGTACGACATGACCCCGCTGAAGCGCCTGGAGGTGTCCGGGCCGGGCGCCTGCGCGTTCCTGGAGGGTCTGACCACCGGAAAGATGGACAAGTCCGTCGGCGCGGTCACCTACACGCTGATGCTCGACGAGGCCGGCGGCGTCCGCAGCGACCTCACCGTCGCCCGGCTGGGCGAGCAGCTGTTCCAGGTCGGCGCGAACTCCAACCTCGACCTCGACCACCTGCGCCGCGCGCTGCCCGACGACCACTCGGTCGTCGTCCGCGACATCACCGGCGGTACCTGCTGCATCGGTGTCTGGGGCCCGCTGGCCCGCGACCTGGTGCAGCCGCTGTCGCGCGACGACTTCTCCCACGAGGGGCTGAAGTACTTCCGCGCGATGTCCGCGCACATCGCCGGCATCCCGGTGACCGCGATGCGGCTGTCCTACGTCGGCGAGCTCGGCTGGGAGATCTACACCAGCGCCGAGTACGGCCGGAAGCTGTGGGACGTGCTGTACGAGGCCGGGCGCCCGCTCGGCGTCGTCGCGGCCGGGCGCGCGGCGTTCAACAGCCTGCGGCTGGAGAAGGGCTACCGCTCCTGGGGCGCCGACGTCTCGACCGAGCACAACCCCTACGAGGCCGGGCTCGGCTTCGCCGTCCGCCCGCACACCAAGGGCGACTTCGTGGGCCGCGAGGCCGTCGAGAAGATCGACCCGGACGCCGTCACCCGCAGGCTGACCTGCCTCACGATCGACGACGGCCGCAGCGTCGTCCTCGGTCACGAGGCCGTGCTCGTCGACGGGGAGCCGGCCGGCTACGTCACCTCCGCGGCGTACGCCTACACCCTGGGCACCCCGATCGCCTACGCCTGGCTGCCCGCCGGGCTGCCGGTCGGATCGACGGTCGAGATTCAGTACTTCGACCGCCGGATCCGGGCCTCGGTCGCGGCCGAGCCGCTGTTCGACCCGGAGATGAGCCGCATCCGGCGCTGACCCGCACGACCCGGGGCCCGGCCCACCCGGCCGGGCCCCGGGGTCGACGTGCCACCCCGCCCGTCGCACCGCCGCACGGAAGGACCCCCATGCGTACCGACACCCTCGACCGGTTCCTCTGGGACCTGGCCGCCCGCGTCCCCGCCCCCGGGGGCGGCGCGACGGCCGGCCTGCACCTCGCGCAGGCCGCCGCCCTGCTCGGCATGGTCGCCCGCTACACCGACGGCGAGCGCTACGCCGAGCACGCCGAGACCGTGCTGGCGGTCCGCAACCGGGCCGACGAGCTGCGCATCACCGGCCTCGGCCTCGCCGAGGACGACGCCCGTGCGTTCGGCGCCGTCGGCGCGGCCTACACGCTGCCCCGCGACACCGACGAGGCGAAGCGGGCCCGCACCGCCGCGATCGCCGCCGCACTGGTCGAGGCGGGCCGGATCCCGGCGCAGGTCATCCGTGCCGCCGAGCAGGTGGTCGACCTCGCCGAGCGACTGCGGCCGATCGGCAACCCCAACGTGATCAGCGACGTAGGCGCGGCGGCCGACGCCGCACGGGCCGCGGCCAGCACCGCCCGGCTCAACGTCGAGATCAACCTGGCGGGCCTCACCGACCCGCCGGCGCGCAGCGAGCTGGAGGCGGCGCTGACCGGCGTCGACGACCTGCTGCGCCGGGCCGACAAGGTGACCGACGACGTACGGGAGCAGATCCGCCGATGACCCCGCCACCCACCCCCCACCCCGACCACGTGCTGCTCGACGGCACCGCGCGCGCCCGCGAGCTGCGCCAGGGCGTGCAGGCCGAGGCCGCCGCGCTCACCGTCCTCGGCGTCGCGCCGCGGCTGGCCGTCGTCGTCGCCACCGCCGACGAGGGCGCGGGCTGGTACGTCCGCTCGCTGTCCGGCGCCGCCCGCCGGGTCGGTGTGGAGTGCGAGGTCGTCGACCTCGGCCCGGACGCCGACGCCGAGCTGATCGGCCGCACCCTGGCCCGCCTGAGCAGCGACGACACCGTGCACGGCATCATCCTGCAGACCCCGCTGCCCGACGGCGTGCGGGTCGAGGAACTGGCCGCGTCGATCGTCCCGGAGAAGGACGTCGACGGCGCCAACCCGCTGTCGGCGGGCCGGCTCGCCGCGGGGCTGCCCGCCTACCCGCCGGCCACCGCGGCCGCGGTGCTCGAGCTGCTCGACCACCACGGCGTCGAGCTGGCCGGGCGCAGCGCGGTCGTCGTGGGGCGCTCGCTGGTCGTCGGCAAGCCGACCGCACAGCTGCTGCTGCAGCGCGACGCGACGGTCGGCATCTGCCACCGCCACACCAAGGACCTGGCCGAGCACACCCGCACCGCGGACGTGCTCGTGGTCGCGGTCGGGCGGATCGGGCTGATCCGCGCCGAGCACGTCGCCGACGGCGCGGTCGTGGTCGACGTCGGCACCAACACCGCGCCCGACGGCAGCCTGGTCGGCGACGTCGACGCCGCCGACGTCGCCACCCGCGCGGGGGCACTCACCCCGGTGCCCGGCGGTGTCGGACCGGTGACCACGGCCCTGCTGCTGACGCACACCGTCCGCTCGGCGCGCGCCCACGTCTGAGCCGGGCTCAGACGACCTCGCGGACCGCCTTCTCGAACCCGATGACGTGCGCGCGGGCCCGGTCGGCCGCCTCGTCGGCCTGCTGGCCCGCGATGGCCCGCAGCAGGCCCGAGTGCTCGCCGACGTGCTGGTCGAAGTGGGTCATCCGGTCCAGGAACAGGCAGAAGATCCTGGTCGCCAGGTTGTCGTAGCGGATCAGGGTGTCCTCGAGGTGTGGGTTGGCCGCCGCCTCGTAGATCGTCCGGTGCACGTGCAGGTCCCAGCGCATCAGCTCGTCGCGGTCCAGCGTGCGCACGTCGATCCGGTCGATCGTGTCGGCCAGCTCGGCCAGGTCGGCCCGCGTGGTGGGGCCGGCGTACTCGGCGGCGCGCCGCGCGGCGAGCGGCTCCAGCTGCACACGGATCTCGGAGATGTAGGCGAGGTCGGTGATGTCGACACCGGTCGCGAACGTCCCGCGACGCGGGTAGGAGACGACCAGCCGGTCGATCTCGAGCCGCTTGAGTGCCTCCCGGACGGGGGTGCGACCGACCTCCAGGGACTTCGCGAGGGCGACGTCGTCGATGGCCGTCATCGGCGGGATGTCGAGCATGATCAGCCGATCCCGGATCACCGTGTACGCCTTGTCGGCGAGGGACGTGTACTCCGGCTCGGCGTCGTCGGGCAATGCGGT
This sequence comes from Pseudonocardia sp. TMWB2A, assembly GCF_017312135.1. Classification (NCBI taxonomy): domain Bacteria; kingdom Bacillati; phylum Actinomycetota; class Actinomycetes; order Pseudonocardiales; family Pseudonocardiaceae; genus Pseudonocardia; species Pseudonocardia sp. TMWB2A. The sequence goes on along the minus strand of NZ_QKQY01000002.1, from coordinate 1,335,998 downwards.
CACGGTCGCATGTTAACGCGACAGACGTGCCTAACAGTCGCCGGACGTGCCCACACCTCTTGACTATGACTGATATATCAATGCACTATCTACACCGTGCCGCGGTCTCCGCGGAGCGCGTCCGACCGAGGAGAGGCCGCCGTGTCCCGTTCCTTCATCCTGACCCTGGACTGCCCGAACCGCACCGGCATCGTGCGGGCGGTCAGCGCCTTCCTGTTCGAGCACGGCTGCGACATCGGCGAGTACCAGCAGTTCGACGACCCGCTGCGCGGCCGCCTCTACCTGCGCACCCAGGTCGGCGCGGAGCAGGACGTGGACCTCGACGCCGTCGGCCGCGACTTCGAGGCCGTCGCCGCGGAGTTCGGCATGAGCTTCACCTTCACCGACGGCGTCCCCGCCCGGATCCTGGTGATGGTCTCCAAGCTCGGCCACTGCCTCAACGACCTCATCTTCCGCTGGCGGGCCGGCAGCCTCGGCGCCGACATCGTCGCGGTCGTCTCCAACCACGAGGACATGCGCCCGATGGCCGAGGCGGCCGGACTGCCGTTCGTGCACGTCCCGGTGACCGCGGAGACCAAGCCCGAGGCCGAGGCACGGCTGCTGTCGCTCGTCGACGAGTTCGACGCCGAGCTGGTCGTGCTCGCCCGCTACATGCAGGTGCTCTCCGACGAGACCTGCAAGGCCCTCGAGGGCCGGGCCATCAACATCCACCACTCGTTCCTGCCCGGTTTCAAGGGCGCCCGCCCCTACCACCAGGCCTACGCGCGCGGCGTGAAGCAGGTCGGCGCCACGGCGCACTACGTGACCCCGGACCTGGACGAGGGCCCGATCATCGAGCAGGAGGTGATCCGGATCGACCACTCCTACGACCCGAAGGCGCTGCAGATGGTCGGCCGCGACGCCGGGGCGCTCGCCCTGTCCCGCGCGGTGCGCTGGCACTGCGAGCGCCGGGTGCTGCTGACCGGCGGCAGCACGGTCGTCTTCCGGTAGCGCCCGCTCCGCGAGCCCACGGCCCCGTCCCCGCACCGCGGGGGCGGGGCCGTTCCGCGTTCCGCCCGCCGTCGTCCCGCCTGCCGCCGCCCGGCCCGCTGCCGCCTAGCCCGTCGCGACCCGGCCGGCCCGGCGCCCCGGCCCGGCCCGGCGACTCCTCGCGTCTCGTGGCGCCCCATGCGTGGGGTGCCACGCGTCGTGGTGGGGTGCCACGGCGGCCGTGCGCTCCTGCCCGGTGCCGCCGGCCGGTGGCGGGTGGGGGAGTGGGAGCGCACGAACGCCCCGCGCCGGCGGGGCCGGGCGGGGCGTCCGTGGTGGTGCGGGGGATCAGCCCACGCGGTCGCGCACCCAGTCGTGGAACTCGCCGATGTGGTGCTCGCTGGGCACGAGCACGCCGCCCTTCTCGTAGGAGCGCGAGTCCATCGCGAGCTGGCAGCGCTCGCAGGCGTCGAAGTCCTGGACGTTGACCCGGTGGAACAGCTCCACCGAGCGGTCGATGTCGGCGCCGGAGTCGACGACCTCGGGCAGGTACAGCCAGTCGCAGACGACCAGGGTGCGCTCGGCGGTCAGCGGGAACATGCGGTGGAACACCACGTGGTCGGGGACCAGGTTGATGAACACCGACGGCCGCACGGTGATGGCGTAGTAGCGGCGGTCCTGCTCCTGCGCGACGCCCGGGATGCGGGCGAGCCCCTCCGAGCCGTCGACGGTGAAGCCCTGGATCTCCTCACCGAACTCCGCGCCGTGCCCGACGAAGTACTGGGCGGCCAGGCCGTCGGCGAACTCCGGCAGCACCTCGGTGAGCTCGGGGTGGATCGTCGCGCAGTGGTAGCACTCCATGAAGTTCTCGACGATCTGCTTCCAGTTCGCCTTGACGTCGTAGGAGATGCGCCGGCCGAGCTTCAGGTTCTCGACGTCGTAGCCGACGATCGCGTCCGGCGAACCGAGCCGGGTGCTGACGTCACCGATCACCGTGTCGGTGAACGAGGGTGGCTCCTCGGCCAGGCTCAGCCAGACGTAGCCCAGCCACTCGCGGACGTGCACGGTGTGCAGGCCGTACTCGACCTTGTCGACGTCGGGCATCGAGCTCAGGTTCGGCGCCGCGATGAGCTTGCCGTCCAGGCCGTAGGTCCAGGCGTGGTACGGACACTGGAAGGAGCGCTTGACCTCGCCCTTCTCCTCCGTGCACAGCCGCGCGCCGCGGTGCCGGCAGACGTTGAGGTAGGCCCGCACGGAGTTGTCCCTGGCCCGCGTGACGATCACGCTCTCCCGCCCGATCTGGACGGTCTCGAACGCGCCGGGCTTGTCCAGGTCCGCGGCCAGCACCGCGCAGAACCACGTCTTGTGGAAGATGTTGTCCTGCTCGGCCCGGAAGATCGCGGGGTCGGTGTAGTAGTGGCCCGCGAGCGTCTCTCGCAGGCTGTCCGGGAGGCTCTGACCCCCGGTGGCGGGGTTCGACAACTCGCCGGTCGTCATGGCGGTACTCCTCGTGGGCGACGGTCGGGATGGGGCGGCTGGCGGGTCGGGTCGAGGTCGGGCGCGTCGACGAGGTGACGTCCTCGCGGGCCGAGCTCGGGATCGGTGCGACGGCATCGGTGCGTTACGGAGGCCGGCGCCGCGGGACCGGGGGCCCGCGCGACGGCCGGGCGCCGGAGGCGACCGGCGTGCGGTCACGGTGGAAACGTTGCGGCACAGCGGATCACCTCCTGCAGTGGGATTCCGACACGAGGACGACGGCGGCGATCGGGACCGCGGAAACACACGAGAAATACCGGAAACTGTTGCGTAACAAGCAACGAGTCGCTCAATGCGCACCACGATGGGAGCGCGTCTCCCGGGTCGGTGTCAAGGGGCCGCAGCGGTGGTGTTCGTGCAGGCCCGGGGCGTGGGCCGGTCGCCGCGGGTGGGGTGACGGAACTGCTGGGGGCACGGTGGCGACTCCGGTGTCGTCGGGCTCCGGGCGGCTGGTCGGGGCTTGACCGCCGCTTCGGCCTCATCATAACGTGCACAGATATATTAATCGAGTATCTGATGGGGAGCAGGTGCTGCCGGGTCGCGACCCTGGCCGATCGCCGCCCGTCCGCCGCCCCTCTCCCGGGCCGGCGGCACCCGCTCCCCGCCCCCCGTCGTGCCGGCGATCCCGGCGGCGGGCCCGCACGACCCACGGAGCGGCGCACGTACCGCACTTCCCCCGCACCCGGACAGAGGTGGAGACGTCATGACGCAGGTCGATCCCCGGTCGTGTACCGAGGACCCCGGAGCACCCCCGGAACGCCCCCGCACGGACTGGACGGTCTTCGGGATCGGCGCCGCGCTGGCGCTGCTGTTCGTCGTCTGGGGGGTCGCGGCGCCGGAGAGCCTGCGCACGACCGCGTCCGGGATGATCGAGGCCCTGATGCGCGGGGGCGGCTGGGGCTTCATCCTCGCCGCGACCGCCTTCGTGGCCTTCGCGCTGTTCCTGGCCTTCAGCCGGTTCGGGCGGATCAGGCTCGGCGCCGACGACGAGGAGCCCGAGTTCCGCACGGTCTCCTGGATCGCGATGATGTTCTCGGCCGGCATGGGCATCGGGCTGATGTTCTTCGGGGTCACCGAGCCGCTGACCTTCTTCCGGTCCCCGCCGCCCGGGTCCGCCGCGCCGGCGACGACCGAGTCGATGCAGGTCGCGATGGCGACGTCGCTGTTCCACTGGACGCTGCACCCGTGGGCGATCTACGCCGTCGTCGGGCTCGCGATCGCCTACTCCACCTTCCGCCGGGGCCGGCGGCAGCTGATCAGCCAGGCGTTCGTCCCGCTGATCGGGCAGAAGGCCGCCGACGGGGCGATCGGCAAGGCGATCGACATCCTCGCGATCTTCGCGACGCTGTTCGGCTCGGCCGCGTCCCTCGGTCTCGGCGCGTTCCAGATCGGCGGCGGCATGCAGACCGTCGGCTGGGTCGACGGGGTGCCGGGGGCCGGCGTGCTCGCGGCGATCATCGTCGTGCTGACCGCGGCGTTCATCCTCTCCGCGGTGTCCGGGGTCGCCAAGGGCATCCAGTGGCTGTCCAACACCAACATGGTGCTGGCCGGGGCGCTGGCGCTGTTCGTGTTCGTCGTCGGCCCGACGGTGATCATCCTGGACCTGGTGCCCACCGCGCTGGGCGCCTACTTCGCGCAGTTCTTCGAGATGGTCGGGCGCACCGAGGCCGTCGGCGGCGAGCCGATGCTGGAGTGGCTGTCCAGCTGGACCGTCTTCTACTGGGCGTGGTGGATCTCGTGGACGCCGTTCGTCGGCATGTTCCTGGCGCGGATCTCGCGCGGGCGCACCATCCGTGAGTTCGTCGGCGGCGTCATCCTCGCGCCGAGCCTGGTCTCGCTGGTCTGGTTCTGCATCTTCGGCGGCACGGCCGTCGAGCAGGCCCAGCAGGGCGCGCAGTTCTCCGACGACTCAAACGTCCAGCTCTTCCAGATGCTCGGCGCCTACCCCTGGGCCACCGCCACCGGCCTGCTGGTGATGATCCTGGTCGCGATCTTCTTCGTGTCCGGCGCGGACGCCGCGTCGATCGTGATGGGCACGCTGTCCCAGCGCGGCACCATCGAGCCGAGCCGGTGGGTGGTCGTCTTCTGGGGCGCCGCGATGGGCGCGGTCGCGGTGCTGATGCTGGTCACGGGGGGTGAGGACGCTCTGTCGGGCATCCAGAACCTCACGATCCTGGTCGCGGCACCGTTCGTGGTGATCATGGTGCTGCTGTGCGTGGCCCTGCACCGCGACGTGCGCCGCGACAAGGTCATCCTGCGCGCGGTCAAGAGCGCCGAGGTGATGGAACAGGCCGTCGACTGGGCGACCGACAACCACGGCGACGACTTCTACGTGAAGGTCGGCTCCTTCGCCAAGGACGACGACGGGGACACCGACGCGGGCCCCGTCCCGGTCGGGGCGGTCGACCCGCCTGGCGTCCCGGCCGCCCCGGAGCGCTCCGGCGACGACGGCGCCACCCCGGCCGACGACGACCGGGCCACCCCGGTCGCCACCGCCGAGCGCCGCTGAGCCACCGGCACCGGCCGGGACGCGTTCCCGGCCGGTGCCCGGCTCAGGCGGTGCGCAGCTCCACCCCGGCCTCGGCCAGCGCGGCCAGCGCCCGCTCCGTCGTCTCCGGGGCCACCCCGGCGCAGTGGTGCAGCAGCACCGTCGTCGCCAGCCCGAGCCGCGACGCGTCGAGCGCGGTCGCCCGGACGCAGTGGTCGGTCGCCAGGCCGACGACGTCGACCTCGGTCACCCCGCGCTCGGTCAGCCAGTCGCCCAGCGGCGTGCCCGACTCGTTCCCGCTCGCGCCCTCGAACCCGGAGTAGGCGCTGGTGTAGGCGCCCTTGTCGAAGACGCACTCGATCGGCGCCACGTCCAGGGCCGGGTGGAACGACGCGCCCGGCGTCCCCGCGCGGCAGTGCGGCGGCCAGGAGTCGACGAAGTCCGGGGTGTCGGAGAAGTGCGGCCCCGGGTCCACGTGCACGTCCCGGGTGGCGACGACGTGGTCGTAGACCCGCCCGTCGCGGCCGGCGGTCGCGAGCGGCCCGATCCCGGCGGCCACGACGGCCCCGCCGGCCACCGCGAGGGCGCCGCCCTCGCAGAAGTCGTTCTGGACGTCGACGACGATCAACGCTCGTGCCATGGCTCAGCTCCCGGTGAGGAAGGTGGTCGGGATCGCAGGCTCGCCGCGGGACAGCTTCAGCCCCTCCCACGGTACGGCGACCAGCGCCGTCCGCAGCCGCTCCCGGGCGGCCTCCAGCCCGGTGACGACGTCGTCGGCGACGACCTTCCCGTCCCGCACCAGCGGCACCGGCAGCGCCCGGTCGTGCGGGCCGAGGACCGGGTCGGTGCCGTAGGGGTACACGACCTCCTCGACCGCGGTCCCGGTCGGCTTGAACCGGCGCAGCGCCGCCTTGCGCCCGCCGCGGGACTCCTTGGCGCTCGACCGCTTGGCCACCGGGCGCCCGTCGACCTCGACGAGCTTGTAGACCATCCCGGCCGTCGGCGAGCCCGACCCGGTGACCACCGAGGTCCCCACGCCGTAGGAGTCGACCGGCTCGGCGCGCAGCGAGGCGATCGCGTACTCGTCGAGGTCGCCGGACAGCACGATCCGGGTCCCGGTGGCACCGAGCGCGTCGAGCTGCTCGCGGGCCTGGCGGGCCAGCTCGCCGAGGTCCCCGGAGTCGATGCGGACCGCACCCAGCCCGGGACCGGCGGCCGCGACGGCGTGCTCGATGCCGCGGCGGATGTCGTAGGTGTCGACGAGCAGCGTGGTGCCGGTGCCCAGCGCGGCGACCTGGCTGGCGAAGGCGGCCGGCTCGTCGTCGTGCAGCAGGACCCAGGCGTGCGCGGCGGTGCCCGCGGTCGGGATGCCGTGCCGGGCGCCCGCGGCGAGGTTCGACGTCGTCGCGAAGCCCGCCAGGTACGCCGCCCGGGCGGAGGCCACCGCGGCCTCCTCGTGGGTCCGGCGCGAGCCCATCTCGATCAGCGGCCTGCCGGCCGCCGCCGTCACCATCCGGGCCGCCGCCGAGGCGATCGCGCTGTCGTGGTTGAAGATCGACAGGGCGACGGTCTCCAGGATCACCGCGTCGGCGAAGGTGCCGGTCACGGTGAGGACGGGGGAGCCGGGGAAGTACAGCTCGCCCTCCGGGTAGCCGTCGACGTCGCCGGAGAAGCGGTAGTCGCGCAGACGCTCCAGGGTCGCCGCGTCGACGACCGGGGCGAGGAACTCCAGGTCGGCGTCGGAGAAGCGGAAGCGCTCGATCGCCTCCAGCAGCCGCCCCGTCCCGGCGACGACGCCGTAGCGCCGCCCGTCGGGCAGGCGGCGCGCGAACAGCTCGAAGACGCAGTGGCGTTCCGCGGTGCCGTCGGCGAGGGCCGCCGCCACCATCGTCAGCTCGTAGCGGTCGGTCAGCAGGGCCGTGCCGGTCATGGCCGGGAGCCTACGGCCGCCCGCGCCGTCGTGGTCGGTGCCGCTGTGGCCGGTGCCGTCCGCGGGCCGTGCGGCCGTGCGGTCGGGCCGTGACCGCTGTCCCGGCTGTGCCACCATGGGGCGCATGTCCGCGCCGTCCCCAGCGCCGTCCCCGGCGCCCACCGAGCAGGTCGCGCCCGACCTGGACGAGTCCGCCGGCCCCGACACGCCGTGGCAGGCCATCGTCTGGAACGACCCGGTCAACCTCATGTCGTACGTGACCTACGTGCTGCAGAAGGTGTTCCACTACCCCGAGCCGAAGGCCACCGCGTTGATGCTCGACGTGCACCACAAGGGACGCGCCGCGGTGTCGGCGGGGGACAAGGACACCGTGGAGGGACACGTCGCCCAGCTCCACGCGGCCGGCCTGTGGGCCACCATGCAGCGGGCCTGAGCGTGAACGGCTGGAAGCGCAGCGGCCGGGGCGACCGCGTCCGCTACACGTCCGGGTTCTCCGGCGAGGAGGCCGTCGTCCTGCGGGGGCTGTTCGTCGAGATCCGCCAGATGCTCGCCGGTCGTGCCGAGCTCGCGCCCACCGACGAGCTCGCCGAGCTCACCGGCATCCGCACCGGCCCGACGTCGCGGCCGACCGACCGGGTGCTGGCCCGGCTGCTCCCGGACTTCACCACCGAGGACTCCGACCTCGCCGGCGGGATGCGCTCGCTGCACGAGCCGTCGCTGATCGAGGCCAAGGACACCGCCGCGGCGACCGTGCTGGACACCCTGCCCGAGGCGGGCGGACGGCTCGAGCTCACCGAGGCCCAGGTCGACGCCTGGCTGGCCGCCCTCAACGACGTACGGCTCGCGCTCGGCACCGCCCTCGACGTGAACGAGGACATGCCCGAGCAGCTGCCCGACGACGACCCGCGGGCCCAGCACCTCGGCGTCTACCACTGGCTGACCTACGTGCAGGACTCCCTGGTCCGGGTCCGCGTCCGCGGGCTCTGACCGCCGGGCCCACCCTCAGCGGCGCACGATCCGGTCGGTCGACGGCGCGGCCAGGCCCGGGTTCGCGCCCAGGTAGGCGACGAACGCGTCGAGGTCCACCGGGCCGCCGACCAGCTCGGTCCCGGCGGTGAAGGTGTCGAAGCCGTCGCCGCCCGCGGACAGGAAGTTGTTCGTCGCGACCCGGTAGCGGCCGTCGTCGGTGACGGGGACGCCGCCGATCGAGATGTCACCGACCCGGTTCCCGGCCACCACCGTGTAGCGCAGGTTCGACGAGCTCTGCAGGACCGTCGGGCCGTCGTCGACGGTGAACTGCTGGTCGAGCACCGCGCGCAGCTGGGCGCCGGTGAGCGTCATGGTCTGCAGGATGTTGCCGAACGGCTGCACGGTGTAGGCCTGCCCGTAGGTGACCCGCCCGCCCGCGCCGGGCACCAGGTCCGCGCGGACCCCGCCGGGGTTGGTGAGGGCGAGCTGGGCGCCGTCGCCGCGGGAGGCGGCGAGCTGGGCGTCGGCGATGACCGTGCCGAGCGGGGACAGCCCGGTCGGCGCGGCCGCGCGCAGCAGCGGCCCGGCCACCGTCCCGACCGGCCGCTCGGCCAGCGGTCGCGACTGCGCGACCGCACGGTCGACGACGTCGGCGACGGCCGGGTCGGGCGTGACGTCGCGGGTGACGACCTCGTTGCGGGCCGTCGTCGCGCCGCGGTCCACGTCGCCGTCGCCGGTCAGGGCGAGGTCGACCACCGACAGCAGCCTGCCGAACGACAGGCCCTGCACGAACGGTCGCGGGTTCCCGGCCGGGTCGGTCGCCGAGCACGCGTACTGCTGGTGGGTGTGCGCGGAGAACACCGCGTCGACGTCGGCGGACACCGCGGCCGCGATCCGCGACCCCGGCCCGCCGGGCTCGATCGCACAGGCGTCCGGGCCGCCGTCGCCGGTCGCCTCGTCGCCCTGGTGCAGCAGCAGCACCTGTGCCCGCACCCCCTGCGCGGTCAGCTCGCGCGACGCCGCGTCGATCGCGGCGACCTCGTCGCCGACCTCCAGGCCGCGGATGCCGTCGGGGGACACCAGGTCGGGCAGCTCGGACAGGGTGGCGCCGATGACACCGATCCGGGCGCCGCCCGCCTCCACCACCGTCGACGCGGCGAGCGCCGGCTTCCCGCCCTCGGTCACGTTCGCCGACAGGATCGGGAACGACGCGCCGTCGTAGGACGGGGTGAAGCGGCAGCCGTCGGCCGGGTGGCAGCCGCCGCGCTGCAGCCGGCGCAGCTCGGTGATGCCCTCGTCGAACTCGTGGTTGCCCGCGGCGGACGCGGCGACGCCGACCCGCTCCAGCACCTCGACGGTCGGCTCGTCGCGGAACAGCGCCGACGCCAGCGGGGACGCGCCGACGTTGTCGCCGGTGGACAGCACCACGCTCGCCGGGGCCTGCGCCCGCAGCGCCGCGACGTGCGCGGCCAGGAACGCGGCGCCACCGGCCTCGACCTGCGCGCCGGCGTCGTCGGTCACCCGGCCCGAGGACCCCGACGGCGGCTCCAGGTTGCCGTGCAGGTCGTTGAGCGCGATGAGCCGCACCGTGCCGGAGCCGGGCGCGCCCGCGGCGGGGCGGCCCGAGAGCGTCACCGCCTCGACGGTGACCCCCACCGCGAGGACGACGACGAGCACGGCGGCGAGGACGAATCCGACACGGCGACCGGAGGAGGGCACGCAGGGCAGTATGGACGTACCCCCGAGCGGGAGGCCGTGGCCGGGATCACAGACCGTGGTGTCGAGTGCGTGAACGGCCGGTTCCCGCCCGGCGGGTGTTCGGTCCCGCGGCCGGGGCCGCGTATCCTCGGGTCGTGCTCGTCCTCCGGTCCGACCTCGTCGATGCGCTCGTCGCGCACGCCCGCCGGGACTTCCCGGTCGAGTCGTGCGGGCAGCTCGTCGGTCCCGAGACCGGCGAGCACCCCGAGCGCTACGTGCCGATGACCAACGCCGACGAGGTGGCGAGCGACTTCGCCTTCTCCCCGGCCGAGGACATCCGCCTGGAGCGCGAGCTGGACGCGGCCGGTGAGCGCCGCATGCTCGTCGTCCACTCCCACACGCGGCTGCCGCGGCGGCCGGTGGCGCACACCGGCCTGCCCGAGGCCTACCCGTCGCCCAAGGACGTCGCCCAGATGGAGTGGACCCCCGACCAGCACTGGCTGATCGTGGGCCTCGCCACCGCCGACGCCGAGCCCGAGGTGCGCTCCTACCACCTCGCCGACGGCGAGGTCGTGGAGGACGAGCTGGCGGTCGTGGAGTCCTACATGTTCTCCCACACCGGCTCCGACGACGTGCCCGACCGGGCCTGATCGACCCTCTCGCGCACCCGCGCCGGAGGTCGCGCGGGAATGTCGCCGTACTCCGGCCGCGTTGTCGCGCGTGAGAAATCCACGCCAGAGCGACCCACCAGGAGTGATCACCGAGATGGCCGTCTCCGTCTCCATCCCCACCATCCTTCGCACGCACACCGACGGTGAGAAGACCGTCGAGGCGAAGGGCGACACCGTCTCGGCGGTCATCGACGACCTGGAGTCGCGGCACAGCGGCATCAAGGACCGTCTGATCACCGACGGCAAGCTGCACCGCTTCGTCAACATCTACGTCGACGACGAGGACATCCGTTTCGCCGGCGGCCTGGAGGCCCCGGTCAAGGAGTCCTCCACGTTCACGATCCTCCCGGCCGTGGCCGGCGGTCGCTGAGCCCCACCGGACCCCGGCACCGGGCGGCGTCCCCGCCCGGTGCCGTCGTGTGAGGAGAACCCGTGCGTTACGACTCGTTGCTGCACGCCGTCGGCGACACCCCGCTGGTCGGGCTGCCGTCCCTGTCGCCGTCGGAGGACGTGCGGCTGTGGGCGAAGCTGGAGGACCGCAACCCCACCGGCTCGATCAAGGACCGGCCCGCGCTGGCGATGATCGAGGACGCCGAGAAGCAGGGGCTGCTCACACCCGGCTGCACGATCCTGGAGCCCACCTCGGGCAACACCGGGATCTCGCTCGCGATGGCCGCGAAGCTCAAGGGCTACGAGATCATCTGCGTGATGCCGGAGAACACCTCCGAGGAGCGCAGGCAGCTGCTCGCCATGTACGGCGCGCAGATCATCTCCTCGCCGGCGGCGGGCGGGTCGAACCAGGCCGTCGCCGTCGCCAAGCAGCTCGCCACCGAGCACCCGGACTGGGTGATGCTCTACCAGTACGGCAACCCGGCCAACACCGACGCGCACTACCGCGGCACCGGCCCGGAGATCCTGCGGGACCTGCCGTCGATCACCCACTTCGTCGCCGGGCTCGGCACCACCGGCACCCTCGTCGGCGCCGGGCGCTACCTGCGCGAGCACAAGCCCGACGTGCAGGTCGTCGCGGCCGAGCCCCGCTACGGCGAGCTCGTCTACGGCCTGCGGAACCTGTCGGAGGGCTTCGTCCCGGAGCTCTACGACGAGACCGTGCTGACCGGCCGGTTCTCGGTCGGCTCCTACGACGCGCTGCGCCGCACCCGCCAGCTCGTGGAGCAGGAGGGCATCTTCGCCGGGATCTCCTCCGGCGCGATCCTGCACGCCGCACTCGGCGTCGCGAACAAGGCGCTCGACGCCGGGCAGCGCGCCGACGTCGTCATGATCGTCTGCGACGGCGGCTGGAAGTACCTGTCCACCGGCGCCTACTCCGGTGACCTGGGGACCGCCGCGCAGGGCATCGACGGGCACCTCTGGGCCTGAACCGGGCACAACGGGCATAACGGGCGGCCGTGCCGGTACCGTGGGTGACATGACCGCACTCCCGGACGGCCGCCCCGCCCGTGTGCTGCCGCCCGCGCCGGTGCGCGCCGCGGTGATCATGCTGGCGTTCACCGCCGCGCTCTACGTGATCGAGGCGGTCGACCAGGCCTCCGGCGGCATGGTCGACTCCGCGGCGGCGATCTACCCCCGCGACGTCGACGGGCTGTCCGGGATCCTCACCGCGCCGCTGCTGCACGCCGACTACGCCCACCTCGCCGCGAACAGCCTCCCGTTCCTGATCTTCGGGTTCCTCGCGATGTCCGGCGGCCCCGTCCAGTGGGTCGCCGTCACCGCCACGATCTGGCTGGTCAGCGGGCTCGGCGTCTGGCTGACCTCGCCCGCCCCGGTCCTCGGCGCCTCCGGCATCGTGTTCGGCTGGTTCCTGTTCCTGCTCACCCGCGGCTTCTACGCCCGCAACGGCAGACAGATCCTGCTCGCGATCGTGCTGTTCCTGATCTACGGGTCGATCCTCTGGGGCGTCCTGCCCTCGGACCCGATGGTGTCCTGGCAGGGCCACCTGTTCGGCGCGATCGGCGGAGTCGTCGCCGCCTACTGGGTCGCCAAGGCGGACCGCCTACCCTCGCGGGTGTGAGCGACGCACCCGGTATCGACGCACCGATCGGGATCTTCGACTCGGGCGTCGGCGGGCTCACCGTCGCCCGCTCGGTCATCGACCTGCTGCCCGCCGAACAGATCGTCTACGTCGGCGACACCGCGCACAGCCCCTACGGGCCGCGCCCGCTCGCCGACATCCGGCGCCTCGCGCTCGCGATCGGCGACGAGCTCGTCGACTCCGGGGTCAAGGCCCTGGTCATCGCCTGCAACTCCGCCTCGGCGGCCTGTCTCGCCGACTTCCGCGAGCGCTACCCCGTGCCGGTGGTCGAGGTCGTCCGCCCGGCCGTGCGCCGCGCCGTCGCCACCACCCGCAACGGCCGGATCGGGGTCATCGGCACCGCCGCGACCATCGCCTCGGGCGCCTACGCCGACGCCTTCGACGCCGCCCGCGACACCGAGATCACCTCGGTGGCCTGCCCCCGGTTCGTCGACTTCGTCGAGCGCGGCACCACCAGCGGACGCCAGGTCCTCGGCGTCGCCCAGGGGTACCTGGAGCCGCTGCAGCGCGCCGGCGTCGACACCGTCGTCCTCGGCTGCACCCACTACCCGCTGCTGTCCGGGGTGCTGGAGATCGTCCTCGGCCCGGACGTGACGCTGGTGTCCTCGGCCGACGAGACCGCCCGCACCCTGGTCCGGACCCTGCACGCGCACGACCTGCTGCGCGACGACACGACCCCGCCCGCGCCGCACCGCTTCCTCGCCACCGGCGACCCGGAACCCTTCGCCCGGCTCGGCCGCCGCTTCCTGGGCCCCGAGATCGGCTCGGTCGTGGGCCGCGCGGGCGCCGCGCTCCCGTCCGCCTGACCACCGGCCGCGACGGGCGGGTCCTCCGCGCCGTACCGGGAGCGGGGGGTAGCGTTCCCGCCGTGATCGGAACGCTCGTCCTGGTGATCACCGTGGCGCTCTCGGCCACCGCGCTGTTCGGTCTGGTCACGACGGCGCTGAACCGGCCCCCGAGCCGGGTGCACACCGTCGCCGTCGGGATCTGTGTGGCGCTCATCGTCGTGCAGGCGGCGATCGCGGCGTACCGGGTCCTGCTCGGCGGGGTCACCCTGCCCGAGCAGTCGACCTTCCTCATCTACCTCGCCGTCGCGGTCTGCGTCCCGGTGATCGCACTGCAGTTCGCCACCGCCGAGCCGAGCCGCTGGGGCGGCGCCGTGATCGCCGTCGGCGCGATCGGGACGCTCGTCGCCGTGCTGCGCCTGCAGGGCCTGTGGATCCCGGGGGTGCCCGGTGCCTGAGCCCCGCGCCACCGCCACCGGCCCCGGCCGCATCCTCATCGCCGTCTACGGCATCTTCGCGCTCTCGGCCTCGGCGCGGGCAGGCGTGCAGATCGCCGAACGCTTCGGCGAGGCGCCGCTCGCGTACTCGCTGTCCGCGCTCGCCGGCTTCGTCTACATCCTGGCCACCGTCGGTCTGGCGGGCACCGGCCCCGGCTTCCGCCGCCTCGCCTGGTCCGCCGTGGTCTTCGAACTCGTCGGCGTGCTCGCCGTCGGCGCGTTCACCACGTTCGTCCCCGCCGACTTCCCCCGCGAGACGGTCTGGTCGCACTTCGGCGCCGGCTACGGCTTCGTCCCGCTGGTGCTGCCGTTCGTCGGGCTCTGGTGGCTGCGGCGTACCTCACGAACGGGTTAGGGTCGCGCATGCGGCTGATCGTTCTCGGGTGCTCCGGCAGCGGCCCCGGACCCGAGTCCCCGGCATCGGGCTACCTCGTCGAGGCCGGGGCGACCCGCCTCACGCTCGACCTCGGCAACGGCACCCTCGGCGCCCTGCAACGGCACGCCGACCCGTTCTCCCTCGACGCCGCGGTGTTCAGCCATCTGCACCCCGACCACTGCTCGGACTTCCCGTCGCTGGTGGTGCACCGTCGCTACCACCCCCGGCCCCCGTTCGACGCGACCGCGCGCAAGCTGGCCGTGCACGCCCCGGCCGGTGCGCACACCCGCTTCGCCCGCGCCGACGCCGTCACCGAGGAGGACTACGCCCGCACCGACCTCACCGACGTCTTCTCCTTCCACGACCTCGTGGTGGGGGAGCCGTTCACCGTCGGCACCGGCGAGGACGCCGTCACCGTCACCGCGTACGAGGTCGTGCACGTCTGCCCCGCCTACGCGCTGCGGCTCGAGCACCGCGGCCGGGTCCTGACCTACTCCGGGGACACCGCCGCCTGCCCCGGGCTCGTCGAGGCCGCCCGCGACGCCGACCTGCTGCTCTGCGAGGCCAGCTGGCCGCACGCCGAGGCCGGACCGCCCGGGGTGCACCTGTCCGGACGGGAGGCGGGCGAGCACGCCGCGGCCGCCGGGGCCCGGCGCCTGGTCGTCACCCACGTCCCGGCCTGGTTCGACCGCGAGTCCCTCGGCGCCGAGGCCAAGGCGGCCTTCGGCGGGACCGTCGAGCTCGCCCGGCCCGACGCGGTGTTCGAGGTCTGAACCGGCTTCCTACGATGGCCGGGTGACACGAACAGAGGGCAGGGCCGACGGCCGGACCGACGACGAGATGCGGCCGGTGACCATCACCCGGGGCTTCCAGAAGCACCCCGCGGGATCGGTGCTGGTGGAGTTCGGTGACACGAAGGTGCTGTGCGCCGCCAGCGTCACCGACGGGGTACCGCGCTGGCGGAAGGGATCCGGCCTCGGCTGGGTCACCGCCGAGTACGCGATGCTGCCCTCGGCCACCGACACCCGCTCGTCGCGGGAGTCGGTGAAGGGGAGGATCGGTGGCCGCACCCACGAGATCTCCCGGCTGATCGGCCGGTCCCTGCGCGCCTGCATCGACCTGCGCGCGCTCGGCGAGAACACGATCGCGATCGACTGCGACGTCCTGCAGGCCGACGGCGGCACCCGCACCGCGGCCATCACCGGCGCCTACGTCGCCCTGTGCGACGCCGTCACCTGGCTCGGCGAGCAGGGCAAGCTGTCCGACCCCAAGCCGATCTCCTGCCAGGTCGCCGCGGTGTCGGTCGGCGTCGTCGACGGCCGCGTCCGGCTCGACCTTCCCTACGAGGAGGACTCGCGGGCCGAGGTCGACACGAACGTCGTCGCCACCGAGACCGGCACCCTCATCGAGGTCCAGGGCACCGGCGAGGGCGCCACGTTCTCCCGCTCGACCCTCGACGCCATGCTCGACTCCGCGCTCGCCGGGATCGCCGAGCTGGCCCGCCTGCAGGTCGAGGTGCTCGCCGCACCGCACCCGAAGATCGCCGCGCAGGCCGCCGCCGACGCCCCGGACACCGCGGGGGAGGGCGAGGCGTGAAGATCCTGCTCGCCACCCGCAACGCCAAGAAGCTCGTCGAGCTGCGCCGGATCACCGAGGCCGCCGGGCTCTCCGGGGTGGAGATCGTCGGGCTCGCCGACGTCCCCGAGTTCCCGGAGGCCCCCGAGACCGGAGCGACCTTCGCCGCGAACGCGCTCGCCAAGGCCCGCGACGCCGCCGCCGCGACCGGGCTGCCGGCGATCGCCGACGACTCCGGCATCACCGTCGACGCCCTGAACGGCATGCCGGGCATCTTCTCCGCCCGCTGGTCCGGCCGGCACGGCGACGACGAGGCCAACCTGCAGCTGCTGCTCGGGCAGACCGCCGACGTCCCCGACGAGCGCCGCGGCGCCGCGTTCGTGTGCGCCGCCGCGCTCGTGACGCCCGACGCGGCCGCCGCCGGCCTCGACTCCGACCCCGCCTCCGGCGGCACCGACGGCACCGGCGGCCCCGACGCGGAGGCCTCCGTGCCCGGGCGCACCGTGGTGCACGGGACGTGGCGCGGCACCCTGCTGCGCGCCCCGCGGGGGGAGAACGGCTTCGGCTACGACCCGATCTTCGCCCCGGAGGGCGACGGCCGCTCCTCGGCCGAGCTCAGCGCCGAGGAGAAGGACGCCGCCTCGCACCGGGGGACCGCGCTGCGCGCGCTCGTCCCGCACCTGCAGGCGCTGCTCGCCGACGGCTGAGGACTACTCGGGGGCGGGCTCGGCCAGGACGCGCTGCGCGATGCGGAACGCCGAGTTCGCCGCCGGGACCCCGCAGTAGATCGCGGTCTGCAGGATGATCTCGACGATCTCGTCGCGGGTCAGGCCGTTGCGCCGGGCCGCCCGCACGTGCAGCTCGAACTCCTCCCAGTGCCCGTGCGCGACGAGCGCGGTCAGCGTCACCGCCGAGCGCATCCGGCGCTCCAGCCCAGGGCGGGTCCAGATCTCGTTCCAGGCGTAGCGGGTGATCAGCTTCTGGAAGTCCGCGGTCGTGTCGTCGACGCGGCCCAGCGCCGCGTCGACGTAGTCCGAGCCGAGGACCTCGCGGCGCACGGCCAGCCCGTCGGCGTCCAGTTCGGCGGGGTCGATACCCGAGTCGCTCATGGTCGGCAGCCTCTCACGGCCGGCCCCGGCGGCACCTGCGCCGGCCGCGCCCGGCGGCGCGCCCGGAGGTGCCCGGCCGCGCGGTCGGCCGCGGCCGGCGGCGCACACGGGGGAGCCCGGTCACGTGCGACGACCGCGGCCGACGGCACCGGCGCGGGTCTCGGTACCGTGATCTCCGTGCGGTGGTGGCGGTTTCTGCTGGGCTGCCTCGGGCTGGTGCTCGCGGCCGCACTCGTCGTACTCGTGGCCCGGTCCCTGGGGCTGTCCGCCGTCCCCCGGTTCGGTGAGCTGCGCCGGGCCGTGGAGGCCGCCGGGATCTGGGGCCCGGTCGTGTTCGTGCTGCTCCAGGTCGCGCTGAACGTCCCGCCCTTCCCCCGGACGGTGTTCACCGTGTCCGCCGGGGTGCTGTTCGGCGCCGTCGGCGGTGCGGCGCTGACCCTGTTCGCGACCGCGCTGTCCGCGGTCGTGGCGTTCGCGCTCGTCCGGGCCACCGGTGGGCGGCTCGTCGCCCGCTACGCCGGCCACCCGCGCGCGGTGTGGGTGCGCCGCAGGCTCGACCACCACGGCGTGCTGGCGGTGACGTCGCTGCGGCTGATCCCGATGGTGCCGTTCGCGGTGCTCAACTACCTGTCCGGGCTGTCCCAGGTGCGGTTCTGGCCCTACCTGGTCGGCACCGTGATCGGGTCGGCGCCGAGCACCATCGCCGTCGTCGCGCTCGGCGACGCCGTGACCGGGCACGTACCGCCGGCCCTGCTGCTGGTCTCCGGGATCTGCGCGGTGCTCGGGCTCGGTGGGGTGCTGCTCGCCGCCCGGCGGCCGCTGCCGGACGAGGCCGACGGCGTCGCGCCCGGGGGCGCGGAGCCGGCCGGGACCGCGCCGCCCGCCGGGTGAGGCGGGCGACGCGACGCGTGCCGGCGGCGGGATTCGAACCCGCACTCGCGGCCACCTAAAGACCGTGCCTCTGCCGTTGGGCTACGCCGGCCGGCTCTTGCGGACACACCACGTCGTCGTTTGGGCGTGGCAGTTCGGGCACAGGATACGGAGGTTCTCCAGCCGGTTGTCGGTGTGGTCACCGTTGACGTGGTCCAGCTGCAGCGGCAACGGATGGTCCCGCCACCGGTCCAGCCCGCACAGCTCGCACCGGGCCTCCTTCAGCCCGGCGGCGACGAGGCGCTTGCGCAGGTGACCGGTGTTGCGCATCGGCGAGTTCCGGACGAGCACCTCGGACAACGGGCGTGGGGCCCGGGTCGCCGTCGATCGTCCGCGTGACCACGCCTGGCCGCGGAAGTGGGTGGTGTCGAGTCCCAGACGCCGGATGTGCCCGACGACCAGCCGGTGCATCCCGCCGCTGGGGGCGTAGCCGAGACGGCGCAGGACGGCCGACACCGTCTCCGCATCGCGTACGGCCGCGGCCAGGTCGTCGTCGGTCCAGTGGTGGCGTCGGCGGCCCTCCACCGGGCCCGGCAGGTGGCTCGCGTCGGCGCCCACCCGTGCGATGTGGGCGCGCAGCCGGTCGTAGCGGCCCGGGCGCAGCCCGAGGGCCCGGCACACCTCGGCCAGGGTCCGCGCCGCCGCCACCGCCGCGACCAGCTCCTCGTCGGTCCACCGGCGGGCGCGGGGCACGTCCGCTCACCCCGCGCCCGCCGGCCGGACGGGCATCAGACCTTCCAGTCCCGGCGCAGCTTCGCCACGTGCCCGGTCGCCTTCACGTTGTACTGCGCGTCGACGATCGTGCCGTCCTCGCCGACCAGGAAGGTGGACCGGATGACCCCGGTGACCGTCTTGCCGTAGAGCTTCTTCTCGCCGAAGGCACCCCAGGCGGTGAGGACCCCGCGGTCCGGGTCGGACAGCAGCGGGAAGGTCAGCTTCTCGTTGTCGCGGAAGGTCGCGAGCTTGGCGGGCTTGTCGGGGGAGATGCCCAGCACGTCGATGCCCGCACCGTTCAGCTCGGCGAGGTTGTCGCGGAAGTCGCAGGCCTCCTTCGTGCAGCCCGGGGTGCTCGCCGCCGGGTAGAAGTAGACGACGACCTTGCGGCCGCGGTAGTCCGCCAGGGAGACGGCCGTGCCGTCGGCGTCGTCGAGGGTGAAGTCGGGGGCGGTGTCGCCCGCCTGCAGCCGTGTGCTCATGACGATCAGCGTGCCACCCGCCGGGCGGGCCGCGGACCCGAGTGCGGTGCCTGTGGACGTACCGGCCGGTTGTGGACGGATGCGGCGCGGACGACCGTCGGGCCGACCCGATCGGCGGCGCGCCGGTGGCCGGGCGCGCGGACCGGGCCGTGCGGTGGCTACGGTGTGTGCCACGCCGCTCGCGGTGCCCGGACGTCGGTGTCGGGGCAGCGTCGGGCGCGAGCAGCAGGAGTCCCGGGCGCGGACGCGTACCGGCCGAACCGGAGGTGGACGTGGTGGCCCGCGACCCCGAGAACATCCAGCGCGAGATCGAGAAGACCCGGGACGCGCTGGCCGAGAGTCTGGACGCCCTGGCGGACCGGGCGAACCCGAAGAACCTCATCGAGGGCGGCAAGGAGCAGCTCGCGGAGCGGCTCGCCGACCCGAAGGTCAAGTACTCGCTGATCGCGGTCGGCGCGCTGGTCGGGCTGGCGATCGTCCGCTCGATCTTCCGCTAGACCGCCTGCACGTCACGCCCGGCCGGTGTGCGCACCGGCCGGGCGTTCGTGTGTCAGGACAGCGAGTCGCGCAGCTCCAGCGTCGCGGCGCGGTCGGCGCCCTCGGCCAGCGGGCGGCGGTAGCGGGCGACGAGCCGGGCCGCGCCGAACCCGGCGACGGCGACGAGGTCGTCGCCGCGCAGGTAGCCGAGCACCGTGCCCTTCACCGGGCCGTCGTCGAGACCCTCGCCGTGCAGCGGCAGCAGCGAGTCCGCGCGGTCCGGCCGCCCGACGAGCTGGATCTTCATGCCGAACTGGTCGGACCAGAAGAACGGCACCGCGGCGGGCGGCGGGGTCGTGCCGGTGATGTCCGCGGCGACCGCGGCGGCCTGGTCGCTCGCCGAGGTCCAGTGCTCCAGCCGGGTGCGCTCGCCGGTGTCCGGGTCGGTCCAGGCGGCGGCGTCGCCCGCCGCCCACACCCCGGGCAGCCCGTCGACCCGGCCACGGTGGTCGCAGGGGATGCCGTCGGCGACGTCGACGCCGGTGGCCTCCAGCCAGCCCAGGTCGAGCATCCCGCCGACGCCGACGACGATCTCGTCGGCCGTCACCGTCGACCCGTCGGAGAGCGTGGCGCCCGCGTCCGTCAGCTCCGCCACCGACACCCCGGTGCGCAGGTCGACCCCGGCGTCGCTCATCAGCCGGGCCACCACCGCGCCGGCCTGCTCGCCCAGCAGCCGCGCCATCGGCACGGTGCCGGTCTCGACCACGGTGACCGTGACACCCCGGTCCCGCGCGGTGCTCGCGACCTCGGCCCCGATGAACCCGGCACCCACCACGAGCAGCGACGACGCCGAGGCCAGCGCGTCGCGCAGCTGCTCGGACTCGTCGACGGCGCGCAGCAGGTGCGCGGAGTCGGGCTGGTCGTCGAGCACCCGGGAGGTGACCCCCACGGCGAGGACGACGGCGTCGGCGTGCAGCACGGTGCCGTCGTCGAGCTCGACCTCGGAGCCGTCGGCCGGGTCCCCGGCGGGCCGCAGGGCGACCGCGGAGCGGCCGAGGTGGGTGCGCACGCCGAGCTCGTCGAGGTCCTCGGCGGTGCACAGGTCGACCTTGGTGCGCTCCCACTCACCGGCCAGGAACTGCTTGGACAGCGGCGGGCGGTCGTAGGGGAGGTGCTCTTCGGCCCCCACCAGGCTGATCCGGCCCTCGTAACCGTCCCGGCGCAGGTTCTCCACCGTGCGCAGCCCGGCCAGTCCTGCGCCGACCACCAGCACGTGTTCCGGCACGCTCATCTCCTACCTCCCCGCTCCGGGCCCGGACGGTGCGCCGGTCCCGCCCCGATCCTCGCGGACGGGGCACGGCGCCGCCGCGCGGCCCGGGCGTCAGAAGGTGCGGTCCTCCGGGTCGAGCCGGTTGCGCAGCCGCGACAGGGTCTGCGCGAGCAGCCGGGAGACGTGCATCTGGGAGATGCCGACCTCCTGGGCGATCTGGGTCTGGGTGCGGTTGCCGAAGAACCGCAGCATCACGATGGTCCGCTCGCGGGGCGCCAGCTCGGCGAGCAGTGGGCGCAGCGACTCGCGGTAGTCGACCCGATCGAGCTCGGCGTCGGCGTCACCGACCAGCTCGCCGACGGTGGCGCTGCCGTCCTCCGACGACAGCATCTCGTCGAGCGAGGAGCTGCGGTAGGCCTCGGCGGCCTCCAGTCCCTCCAGGACCTCGCCGACGGGCAGGTCGAGGTACTCGGCGAGCTCCGAGGGGCGGGGCGCGCGACCGAGGGTCTGGGACAGCTCGGACACCGCGCCGTTGATCGACACGTGCATGTCCTTGAGCCGTCGCGGCACCCGCATCGACCAGCTCTGGTCCCGGAAGTGCCGGCGCACCTCACCGGAGATCGTGGGCACGGCGAAGGAGAAGAACTCGCCGCCCTTCTCCGGGTCGAACCGGTCGATGGCGTTGATCAGCCCGACCGTCGCGACCTGCACGAGGTCGTCGAGGGGCTCGCCGCGGTGGTTGAACCGGCGGGCGATGTGCTGGGCGACGGGCAGGTAGCCGGTGACGAGCTGCTCGCGCAGCCGGTCCCGGCGGGGGTCGCCGTCGTCGAGACCCGCGTACTGCTCGAGCAGCGGGGTGAGGTGGGCGTACTGAGGGTCCGACGTCACGTCACAGCCCGTGACCCGCGAGCTTGTGCAGGCGGATGGTGAGGGCCGGGCGCCCGCCGTCCTCCTCACCGGACTCGACGGCGACGTGGTCGGCCAGGGTCTGCAGGACCCGCCAGCCGAAGGAGTCGGTGGGCAACTGCGCACCGGTGCCGGTCTCGACCCGGGCGGCGACCTCGATCCGCTCGTCGGAGACGGCGAAGGTGCACCGCAGCGGCGAGCCGGGGGCGGCCATCGCGACCAGCGTCGCGCACGCCTCGTCGACGGCCATCCGCAGATCGGAGACCGCGTCCAGGTCGAAGTCCGCGCGTGCGGCGAGGTCGGAGGCCACCGCACGGACCGTGGGGATCAGCGCGGGCCGCGCCGCGACCCTGATCTCGACGGTGTTGTCGGTGCCGGCGCCGTGCGCCGTGCCTGCCACGTCCTCCTGGGCCACGCTGACGAGTCCTTTCGTGCGACGGGGGTGTCGGGCCGGATCATGTCGCCTCCGGCGGGGGTGTGCAGGACCGGGTGCCCGCTCAGGCGCCGGGAATGCCCTCCTGGTCGGGCAGGACGGTGAACAGCTGGGCGGAGCCGGTGACCTCGAGCGGCCGGAGCACGGCCCGGTTGGTGGCGACGACGAACAGCCGCCGTCCGTCCCGGGCGGCCCGCCGGGCGGTGTGGATGAGCACGCCGAGGCCGCTGGAGGCGAGGAACGTGACGCCCTCCAGGTCCACGGCGAGGTCGCGGCCGTCGCCGTCGGGGGCGAGGTCCAGCAGCTCGTCGAGGGCGGTCTCGAGACGCGGTGCGGTCAGGGTGTCGACCTCGCCGCGCACGGTGAGCACGGTCAGGCCGCTGCGCGGTGAGGAGAAGCCGACGCCGAGGTGGGCGGA
Organism: Pseudonocardia sp. TMWB2A; assembly: GCF_017312135.1. Lineage (NCBI taxonomy): Bacteria > Bacillati > Actinomycetota > Actinomycetes > Pseudonocardiales > Pseudonocardiaceae > Pseudonocardia > Pseudonocardia sp. TMWB2A. Next base: position 1,313,712 of record NZ_QKQY01000002.1, on the reverse strand, counting down.
GTCGGTGCCGTCCAGCTCGGCGTCCCCGTCCCCCCGGGACGGTTGCGCCGGCGCGGATCCGGGCAGGGTGATCACCTCCGTGTCGGGCGCCGGGCGGCGCGGAAGCGTTGCGGAGCGCCGCCGTGCTCTCGACGGGCAGGTGTCTTCTCGCGCCGCACGACGCACCGGGGTCGCGGCGGGGCCGTCCTGGCCCGCGCCGGGTCCGGTCCACCCACGACAGGAGACCGGGCCCGACGATACCGGCCGGGCTCGGCGGGCCCGGCACGGCGCCTGCCCTTAGGCTCGCCCGGGTGACGCGGTACTCCGATCTCGGCCCCGACACCCCGGCCGGTCCCCCCGGCGACGCGGTGGACCGGGCCGTCGACCAGGCGGTCGCGACCTCGGTGGAGTCCTTCGGGGAGCAGCCGAGCACCCCGGCCATGCCGCACGTGCGCGGCGGGGCACAGGTGGCCGTCCTGATGATCGACATCTCCGAGCGGCGGATCGTCTACGCCAACACCACCGCGCTGGAGCTGGCCGGTGACCGCCCGGTGCGGCTGCCCATCGGGGTCCGCGAGTGGAGCGAGGCCGCGCGGCTGACCGACCTGGACGGCCGTCCGTACACCGGCGACGGGTCCCCGCTGGCCCGGATCGCCTCCGGCGAGGCGGTGTCCGGCGAGCCGGTCGCGCTGCACGGGCCGGGGCTGATGCCCGACCGCGACGGCGTCCCGGTCCCGGGGGAGGGGGCCACGGCGTCCAGCACCCTGGTCTGGGTGACCGGGTTCGCGCTGGCGGACCCGGGTGCCCAGGGCCAGGGCACGTTCGCGCAGGCCTCGGCCACCGGGCCCGGCCGGGCGCTGGCCGTGCTGCTGCCGCTGTCGGACTCCGAGGTCGGCCAGGGCGAGGACCGCGACCGGATGGGGTTCCTGCGCGACCGTGCGGTGCTCGCCACCGAGATGTCGTTCACCATCTCCGACCCGCAGCGTGAGGACGACCCGCTGGCCTGGGTGAACCCGTCGTTCGAACGGCTGACCGGATACCCCCTCGACGAGGTCGTCGGGCGCAACTGCCGGTTCCTGCAGGGCCCCAACACCGACCGGTCCGCGGTCCGCCGGGTGCGCGAGGCGCTGCGGGAACGGCGGGCGATCACCGAGGTGCTGCTCAACTACCGGCGCGACGGCACCGCCTTCTGGAACCAGGTGTCCATCTCGCCGGTGCACGACGGCGACGGCGAGCTGGTCAACTTCGTCGGCGTGCAGAGCGACGTCACCGAGCGGGTCGTCGTCGAGCAGGAGCGGCGGGCGGCGCTCGCCGACGCCGAGGCCGCGCGGGCCCAGCTGCGGCTGCTGGCCGAGGCGACCACCCAGATGACGACGGCTCTCGACGTGGCCGACGCCTGCCGCCGCTTCTCCCGGATCGTGGTGCCGGAGCTGGCCGACCTGTGCACGGTGGACCTGCTCGACACCCCCGACGGGGCGACCCGCGAACGGATGGCCGTCGCCGCCCGCGACGCCGACGACGAGGCGCTGCTGTCGCGGTCCGGTCCACTGGGGGCCGTGCGGATCGAGCAGCAGGCCGAGACCGCGGTGCGGACCGGCAAGCCGTACCTGGTGCAGGAGCTGCCCGACGACGGCCGCGAGGTCTACCCCGACGATCCGGAGGCGGCCGAGGCCTACGAGCGGCTGCGGATCCGCTCGGCGATGGTCGTCCCGCTGCTCGGCCGCGGCCGGGTGCTCGGCCTGGTGACGCTGTCCACCCAGTTCCCCTACGGCCGTCGCTGGACCCAGCGCGACGTGCACCTGGCCTCGGACCTGGCGGGCCGCGCCGGGCTGGCCGTCGACAACGCCCGGCTCTACGAGGTGGAGCGGGCCGCGGCGGCGACCCTGCAGCACAGCCTGCTCCCGGCGCTGCCGCAGGTCCCGGGGATGCGGGTCGCGGCCCGCTACCTGGTCGGCGCGGACGGCAACCAGGTGGGCGGGGACTGGTACGACGTGCTGCCGATGCCGGACGGCTCGGTCGGCGCCGCGGTGGGCGACGTCGTGGGGCACGACCTGTCGGCGGCGGCCGCGATGGGGCAGCTGCGCGGTGTGCTGCGTTCCTACGCCTGGGGCGGGGATGCGCCCGGGCCGGTGCTCGACCGCTGCGACCAGCTGGTGCAGGGCCTGGACATCGCCGCGATGGCGACCGCGGTCTACGCCCGGTTCGGGCCGGCGGGCCCCGACGGCGGACGCGAGCTGACCTACGCCAACGCCGGGCACCCGCCTCCGTTGCTGCGCGACCCGCAGGGCCGGCTGCACCGGCTCGACGCGCACCACTCGCCGATGCTCGGCGCGGTGCCGGAGTTCGGGCGGGCCGCCGGGGCGCACCGCGGTGGCGCCACGGTCCCGTGTGCCGCCGGGTCGCTGCTCGTGTTCTACACCGACGGGCTGACCGACATCGTCGGTGAGGACGCCGACGCCCGCACCGAGCTCATCGAGCGCACGCTGGAGGAGCTGCCGTCCGACGCCGACCCGGAGCGGGTGGTGGAGCGGGTGCTCGAGGTGTGCCTGCCGGACCGGCTCGACGACGACATCGCCCTGCTCGCGATCCGGCTGGACCACCCGGCCTGACGGTCCGGTCGACCGGCTGCGCCGACCGCCCGGACCGGCGGCACGGACCGCCCCGATCGGCCGCACCGGCCGACCCGATCGGCGGCCGGTCTCCCGTGTCGGCGGCCCCGGCCGGCGGAGTCGACCGCTCCGGCCGCGTCGGGCGTCCGGGTTCGACCGTCCGGGGCGGCCTCTCACCGGCGGTGCCCCGCCCGGCGGCGGGCCTGCGCCGTTCGACCGCCCGGCCCATCCGTGCTACCGGTGGGCGGGCCGAGGTCACGGCGTTGTTGCGGTCGGCGCCGTCCGTGGGTTCCGGACAGGGGGTCGTCTCCCGCTCGTGGACCGGGTGACCCCACTCGTCCGTCCGGGTGGGTAATCGGCGCCCGAATCGGGGATCCGGGCGTTGTACTCGAGGGACGACGACGTGTGGGATCGACGGGGGCGAGCGTGAGGCAGGGGACGACGCGACCGCGGAGGCTGGTCGCGGTGGCACTGACCGCGGCGGAGTCCGCCCGTGCGGGGGGCCCGCTCGCGGCGCTCTCCGGTGAGGCGGGGGAGACCGACCTGCTGGTCGTGCGGGACGACCCGGCCCCCACCCGGCGCCCGCTGACACCGGCCGAGGCGCGGGAGCTGCTGGCGGCCGAGGACGACACCGAGGACGTGCCGGTCGAGGCGCTGCCGGTCGAGCGGGTGCGGGTGCACCGGCTCGGGCTGCGCTGGGCGGTGCAGGACGGCGACGAGGCGGACCTCGTCGCGGCGCTCTCGGAGCTGGTCGGGTTCGACCCCGACGACGACACCTGGTGCGTGGCCCCGGCCGCCGCCGGGCCGGTGGACGACCCGGAGATCGAGGTGGTCCGCCGCGCGGTGCGCCGCGTCGCCCGGGTCTACGGCCTGCCGGTGCTGCCCTACCGGCCCGCCGGGCCCCTCGCGGAGGACGTCCCGGAGCCGGAGGCGCTGCCCTCGGCGGTGTGACGCCGGCCGAGCGGTCGGAACAGCCCGGGCAGCAGAACGGCCCGCCCGGATCCCGGGCGGGCCGTGCCGGATCGGTGATCCGTCGTACGTGGTCCGTCAGACGACGGCGGCGAGGCCGGGGCCCTGCTCGGCGACGATGCGCTCGGCGTCGCGACGCTCGATGATGGCGCGGCGCTCGGACTCGCCCAGCCCGCCCCACACGCCGAACGGCTCACGGCTGGCCAGCGCGAAGCGACGGCACTCCTGCAGCACGGGACATCCCCGGCAGACCTGCTTCGCGCGCTCGGTGCGACGCGACCGGGAGGGGTTGCGCTCCCCGTCGGGGTGGAAGAACACGGCGCTGTCCATGCCGCGGCACGCACCCAGTCGCTGCCACTGCCACACGTCGTCCATCGGGCCGGGAAGCCGGGAAACGTCGCTCACGTGCTCACCTCGTCGCTCGGGGCCCGGGAGGACCGGGTTGGCTCCTCACCCCGGTTCCCGAGGGGGTTCGAGATCAAACCTGCGCGATGTCGGGATCGGTGCTAGCGACGGGCCGTGCGAGGTGTCCGGGGCCGGCCGCCCGGTCGGACGGACCGGGCATCGCCCCTGTTCACGACACCGCCACGCACCTCCGCGCCGCGAGCGGCGCCGCGAAGACGGGTGGATCCGGGCACGCCGAGATGTGACTCAGGTCACTTACTCAGGAGTCGAGTGCGGCCTGCACGTCGTCGTGGATGTCGAACAGATGGTGCAGCCCGGCGATGCCGATCGGGCGCAGGACACGCCGCTCGGTGCACGCCAGACGCAGCTCGACCCCGGCCCGGTGGGCCTGCTCCCGCAGCTCGATCAGCGCCGCCAGCCCGGAGGTGCCGAGGAAACGGACCCCGTCGAGGTCCAGCACGACCAGCGAGGCCACGGAGATCTGCTCGGCCACCGCGTGCCGCAGCTCCGGCGCGGTCAGCATGTCCAGCTCACCGGTCACCGCGACGACGACCGTCCCGTCCGCGGGCCGGGAGGTCTCCAGCCGCAGCCCGTCGCAGGTGTCGGTGACATCGGGAGACGTCCCGCCCGAGCCGTCGGTGGTGCCGGCGGCGGGCGGACGGGGGTCGGTCATTGGGTCGACGGTAGGCACCGCGGCACGGCGTCGCCACTCGGAGCCCGCTCAGCGCAGGCGATGTGTCCCGTCGGGCATCCGCACCGTGAGGCCCCTGCGGGCCAGCAGCTCCAGCAGCGGCACGACGACGCGGCGGCTGCTGCCGAGCACCTCCCGGGCGGCGGAGACGGTGAACGCGCCGTCGAGCCCACCGAGCGCGGCGACCGCCCGCTCCGGCGCGTCGGGGCCGAGCACGACCTCCGGGGCCACCCGCAGCAGCTCCCCGGCCCGGTCGAGCACCGCCAGCTCCCGCGGCCCGAGCCCCAGCTCCGCGAGCCGGGCCGCCCCCGGCGCGGCGAACGGGGCTCCGTCGAGGTCGGCGCGCACGCGGGCCGCGGCGTCGCGCAGGGCCGCGGGCGGGCCGGTGTCCGCGGCGGCCCGCACCCGCCCGTCGCGCAGGACGAGACCGGCCCCGCCGACGGCGGACAGCACGGCCTCCACCAGCGCGACGTCCGGCAGCCACGCGGCGCGCCGGGCCGCGGCGAGCGGCAACCCGGGGTCGAGGGGGTCCTCGGCGTCGTGCGCGGCGACGGCGACGGCCAGTGCGGCGGCCGACGACGCGGCGGCGGCCGGGTGCAGCAGCCGGCCCGCCGCGCCGGGGACCCGGGCCGCGAGCGCGGCCACCTCGCCGGCGGGCACGCCCCAGCGCACCAGGTCGTCGGCCCGGACGGTGCCGCGCCGGGCGAGCTCGGCGTCGGCGTCAGGGACGGCCCCGACCCCGGCGAGCTCGTCGGCCCGGCGGCGGGCCGCGCCGCGCCTGCGCAACGGCGGCGGTGCCGGGTCCAGCACCGTCACCCCGGCCACGATCCGCCCGGCACCCGGGTCACGCAGCACCGCCCGGTCCCCGATCCGCAGCGGCAGCGGCCGTGCCGGGGTCAGCCGCACGACCGGCTCGCCGCCCGCCGGTCCGGGACCGAGCGGGCGGACCCGCACCGGCACGGCCGCCGAGCCGACGTGCAGGGTCAGCCCGACCGGCGACGACGGCAGCGGCACCGGCCCGCCGACCCCGTGCAGCCGGACGTCGACCTCCCCGGTCACCGGCCACGACCCCGGGCCGAGCAGCGCGTCGCCGCGGTCGACCCGGTCGCGGGGGACGCCCCGCAGGTTCAGCGCGACCCGCGCGACCGCGGCGGCGGCGTCGACCGGCTCGCCGAGCTCCTGCACCCCGCGCACGGTCACCGGTGCCCGGCCGGCGACGCCGTCGAGCTCCAGGGTGTCGCCGGGGCGCACGGTGCCGCTGCGCAGCGTGCCGGTGACGACCGTCCCGGCCCCGCGGACGGTGAACGCCCGGTCCACCCACAGCCGCACCGGCCCGTCCGGGTCGGGTGCGGGCAGCCGGGCGGTGAGCGCGGCCAGCGCGCCGCGCAGCGCGTCGAGACCGGTGCCGGTGCGGGCGGAGACGGCGACCGAGGGCCAGCTGCCGAGCCCGCGGGCGGCGAGCGCGGCGCGGGCGTCGTCGAGGGCCAGCTCGGGGTCGAGCAGGTCGGAGCGGGTGACCACGAGCAGTCCGTCGGTGACGCCTGCGGCCGCGAGCGCGTCGGCGTGCTCCCCGGACTGGGGCATCCAGCCCTCGTCCGCGGCGACGACGAACAGCGCCGCCGGGACCGGGCCGGCCCCGGCGAGCATCGTGGCGACGAAGCGTTCGTGCCCGGGGACGTCGACGAACGCGACCGTGCCCGCCCCCGGCACCTCGGTCCACGCGAAGCCCAGGTCGATGGTCATCCCGCGGCGGCGTTCCTCGGCGTACCGGTCGGGTTCCATCCCGGTCAGCGCCCGGACCAGCGTGGACTTGCCGTGGTCGACGTGGCCCGCGGTGCAGAGCACGTGCACGGCTCAGTCCTCCGGACGCACGGGCACCGCGCGCACGGCCCCGGCCAGCGTCGCGTCCGCCGACGGCGGCAGCGCCCGCAGGTCGAGCAGGCAGCGCCCGTCGGCGACCCGGCCCAGCACCGGCGGGTCACCGGCGCGCAGCGCGGCCGCGTACCGCTCGGGCAGCGCGACCGCGGCGCTGGGCAGCTCCACCCCGGGTGCGCCGCCCCCGCCGACCCCGGCGACGGTGTCCGCCGCGGTCGCGTCGATCCCGTCGGCGGCCAGGGCCGCGGCGAGCGCGTCGGCCCGCGCCCGCAGCGCGGCCGGGTCGGCGTCGAGGAACTCCCGGACGGGCGTCGGCGGACCGGCCACCGACGCCTCCAGCGCCGCGAGGGTCAGCTTGTCGACGCGCATCGCCCGGGCCAGCGGGAAGCGCCGCACCCGCTCGACCAGGGCGGCGCCGCGGTCCCCGCCGCCGAGGAGCAGACCGGCCTGCGGGCCGCCGAGCAGCTTGTCCCCGGAGGCGGTGACGAGGTCGGCGCCGTCGGCGAGGGTGCCCGCGGCGTCGGGCTCGTCGGGCAGCAGCGGGTGCGGGGTCAGCAGCCCGGACCCGATGTCGACGACGACCGGTGGCCCCAGCCCGGCCAGCTCCCGGACTCCGACGGCCGAGACGAACCCCGTCACCACGAAGTTCGACGGGTGCACCACCAGCAGGAACGCGGTGTCCGGGCCGATCGCGCCGGCGTAGTCGCGCAGGTGGGTGCGGTTGGTGGTGCCGACCGGGCGGAGCCGGGCCCCGGTGGACTCGATCAGCTCGGGGATGCGGAAGCCGTCGCCGATCTCGACGAGCTGGCCCCGGGAGACCACGACCTCGCGGCCGGTGCCGGCGAGGGCGGCGCAGACCAGCGCGAGGGCGGCGGCGCCGTTGTTCGCGACCCAGGCCGCCCCCGCACCCGGGACGGCGTCGCGCAGCGCGGCCAGCGCGTCCGTGCCGCGTGGCCCGCGCCGCCCGGTGGCCAGGTCCAGCTCGACGTCGCAGGTGCCCGCGGCCACCCCCAGCGCGTCGACGGCGGCGGCCGAGAGCGGGGCCCGGCCCAGGTTGGTGTGCAGCAGGACGCCGCTGGCGTTGAGGACCGCCCGGATCCCGGTCGCGGCGGCGGGCAGCGCCGCCCCGGCGACGGCGGCGACCTCCTCGGGCGCGATCCGGCCCGCCCGCGCGTCCTGCTGCGCCGCGACGACGGCGCGCTTGACCCGCGGCCGGCCCAACCGTGCGGCGGCCCCGGCCAGCGCCGGGTCGGCCAGGACGACGTCGGTCCGGGGGACGCGCCGGCGCGGGTCGGGCTCGGCGGGGGTCACCGGCGCACCGTAACCCCCGTCACACCGTGCTGTCCCGTGCTCCGCGCCGTCGCGCTCCGGGGCGGGGTCAGGACGTCCGCTGCCCGCTGCCCTCGGTGGTGGCGGCGGTGCCGGTCGCCGGGGCCGCATCGGCCGGCGGCTCCGGCTCCCGCTGCTCGGGCAGCACCACCGCCGGGAGGTCGACGGCCTCCTCGTCGTGGTCCTCGACCACGGCGGGGTCGGCGACGGGTGCCCCGTCGGCCCCGGGGGCCTCCCCGGTCCGCAGGGCGTGCGCCGGACCGCCCACCGGGCGCCGGACACGCTCGCCCTGGTCGGCGCCGCGCGCGGCGCGGGCGGACGCGTCGAGCCTGCCGAGCTCGGACCCCAGCATCCCGTGCAGCCGGGCGATCTCCTCGCGCACCGACGAGCGCAGCGCGGACACGTGGGCGTGCATCGACGCAGCGGTGTCCGCGACGAGCTCGCTGTCCCGCCGCGCGGCCACCCCGGCCGCACGCAGCCGGTCGACCTCCGCGCGGGCGTCGTCGACGATCCGGGTGGCCTCGTCGCGGGCGGCGTCCACCAGCTGCGCGGCCTCGGTCTCGGCGGTGCGCCGCCGCATCGCGGCCTCGTGCTCGGCCATCCGCAGCACCTTGTCCGCGCGCATGCCGAAGGTCTCGGCGGGCCGGGACCGGGCGTCCTCCAGGGCGGCGGCGAGTGCCTCGGCCCGGCGCTCGGCGGCGTCGCGGGCGTGCTCGGCCGCGGCGAGGCGGCCCACCAGGTCCTCGACGGTGTGCTCGACGCTGCGGGCGCCGTCGCCGCCGCGCGGGGCGCGCTGCGGCAGTCCGGCGGCCGTCGTCGCAGGGAGCACGGCCTCGGGAAAGGGTCCCGTCGGGAGGACCGCGTCCCCGGAGCGGGTCGTCTCGTCGTCGCGTACGTCCTCGGCCGTCACCTCGGCACCGGTATCCGTGACACCGTCGGTCACCTCGTCGTACCCCCCGTGCAGCTGCTCACGGTGCGTCAGTCTCCGTGCCCGTGGCGCAGCCCGACAGCCCCCGTTCGGCGGACGGCGGCAGTCCGGCGGTCGACGGTGTGTGACGCAGGCGATCACGGAGCGACGCTGCCAGGATGGGGACATGTCCGACACCGGTGTCGCCCGTCGTCTCACCGAGTTCAGCCACGGCGCGGGCTGCGGCTGCAAGCTCGGACCGGCCCAGCTGGGGGAGGTCCTGGCGGCGGTCACGCCCCCGTCCCACCCGGACCTGCTGGTCGGCACCGACACCGGCGACGACGCCGCGGTCTGGCGGCTGTCCGCGGACCGTGCGCTGGTCGCGACCACCGACTTCTTCACCCCGGTCGTCGACGACCCGGGGACCTGGGGCGCGATCGCCGCCACCAACGCCGTCTCCGACGTCTACGCCATGGGCGGCACCCCGCTGTTCGCGCTGAACCTGGTCTGCTGGCCGTCCGAGCAGCTCGGGCCGGACGTGCTGGCCGCGGTCCTGGAGGGCGGCGCGGGGGTGGGGCGGCGGTGCGGGTTCGCCGTCGTCGGCGGGCACACGATCGACGACCCGGAGCCGAAGTACGGCCTCGCCGTGGTGGGGGAGGTCCACCCGGACCGGGTCCTGACCAACGCCGGGCTGCGCCCGGGCGACGAGCTGGTGCTGACCAAGCCGCTCGGGATCGGCGTGACCACCACCGCGGTGAAGCGCGGGGTGCCCGCGGACGTCGACGCCGCCGTCGCCGTCATGACCACCCCGAACGCCGACGCCGCCGCGGCCGCCCGCGAGGCGGGCGCCACCGGCTGCACCGACGTCACCGGCTACGGCCTGCTCGGGCACCTCACGAAGATGACCGTCGCCTCGGGGGTGGACGCCCACGTCGACGTCGCCGCGGTGCCGCTGCTCGGCGGGGTGCGGGAGCTGGTCGCCGACGGCGTCGTCCCCGGCGGCACGCTGCGCAACCGCGCCTGGATCGACGACCGGGTCGTCGCGGGCTCCGCGGGCGAGGAGGACCTGCTGGTCCTGTCCGACGCCCAGACCTCCGGCGGGCTGCTGTTCGGCGCCGCCCCCGGCCGCGGCGACGCCGCCGTCGCGTGGCTGCGCGGGCGCGGGCACGACGCGGCCCGGATCGGCAGCGTGACCGAGGGGACCGGGCTGGTCCGGCTCTGAGCCCGATCTAGGGTCGGGGGCGTGCAGCCCGTCGACCGTTCCTGTGCCCGTACCCGCGCCTGGGTCGACGAGGCGATGCGCCGCGTCCAGGCGGACGCGAACCGTTCCGCCGACACCCACCTGCACGTGCTGGAGCTGCCCGCCGAGTGGGGCGTGCAGGTCTACCTCAAGGACGAGTCGGTGCACCCCACCGGCAGCCTCAAGCACCGGCTGGCCCGGTCGCTGTTCCTCTACGCGCTCGCGTCGGGCTGGATCACCGAGGGCACCACGGTCGTCGAGGCCAGCTCCGGGTCGACGGCGGTCTCCGAGGCGTACTTCGCCCGGCTGCTCGGGGTGCCGTTCGTGGCGGTCATGCCGCGCTCGACCAGCCCGGAGAAGATCGCGCTGATCGAGCGGGAGGGCGGGCGCTGCCACTTCGTCGACCACGGCGGCGAGGTCTACGCCGAGGCCGAGCGGCTCGCCGCGGACACCGGCGGGCACTACCTCGACCAGTTCACCTACGCCGAGCGCGCGACCGACTGGCGCGGCAACAACAACATCGCCGAGTCGATCCTGGCCCAGCTGGCCGAGGAGCCGCACCCGGTGCCGGAGTGGATCGTCGTGGGGGCCGGGACCGGGGGCACCTCGGCCACGATCGGCCGCTACCTGCGCTACCGGCGGCTCGCGACCCGGCTGGCCGTCGTCGACCCGGAGGGGTCGGCGTTCCTGCCCGGCTGGACGGCGGGGGACCCGTCGTACGCGACCGGGGCGGCGTCGCGGATCGAGGGGATCGGGCGGCCCCGGATGGAGCCGAGCTTCGTCCCGTCGGTGATCGACCGGATGGTCCCGGTGCCCGACGCGGCCAGCGTCGCCGCCGCCCGGCACCTGCGCGACCGCACCGGCCGGTGGGCGGGCGGGTCGACCGGCACCAACCTGTGGGGCGTCTACCAGGTCGTCGCGGAGATGCTCCGCGCCGGACGCGCGGGCAGCGTCGTGACGCTGCTGTGCGACGGCGGCGAGCGCTACCGCCACAGCTACTACGACGACGCCTGGGTCGCCGCCCAGGGGATGGACCTGGCGCCCTACAGGGAGACGCTCGACCGGTTCGTCGCGACCGGGGTCTGGTCCCCGCCCGCGGACTGAGCCGGGCCGGGGCTCATCCCCCGGCGAGCAGGGCGGCGGTCGCGAGCAGCCGCCGCTCCGACCCGGGCCGGCCCACGAGCTGCACGCAGCCGTGCTCCCCGGGCCGGTGCACCGGCGCGACCAGCGACGGCAGCCCGGCCAGGTTCCACGCCGCCACCCCGGTGGACCCGGCGCCGGACGCCCCGGGCGGGGCGGGCAGCAGACCGGCCTCGGCGCCGGCGTCGTCGAGCCAGGAGACCATCCGCTGCCGCCACGACGCGGGCGTCGCGGGACGCAGCCCGCCCAGGCGCCGGACCCGGCGGCCGCGCCGGACGAGGCTACGGGCGCTGCGCGGCAGCTCGGCGGGGTCGAGGCCGAGGTCCTCCACCCGGCGGGCGAGCCCGGCCTGACGGCGGCGGGCCGAGTGCACGACCAGCACGGCCCGGTACGGCGGGTCGGCCGCGACGAGGCCCAGCCCGGCGTCCTGCAGGATCCGGATCGCCGCGTGCACCGCGGACGCCGAGTCCGGCCCGGCGAGCCGGGTGCGGCCGGTGCGCAGCGACGCGGCCAGCGAGGAGACGGGCGCCGCGGCCGGCCCGGGGCCGGTACCGGCGGGGGTGGTGAGCCGCAGCACCGACGACGGCGCGGGCGGCCCGCCGGTGCCGCGGGAGAGCGCGTCGAGCACCGCGGTGAGGTCCTCCGCGCGCCCGGCGAGCAGGGTCGGCTCGGCCAGCCCGCACCAGCGTCGCTCGGCGGCGTCGGGCAGCGGGAGCACCCGGCGGCCCGGCTTGAGCGCGGCGATCCCGTGCGCGGCGGCGGCGCAGCGCAGGGTGCCGTCGCCGTCGACACCGATCCCGAGCGGGACGACGCCGGAGGCGACCACGGTCGCGGTGGCCCGGCCGCCCGGGGTGGCGTCGAGGCCCACCTCGTGCTCGGCGGTCCGCGCCCGCCCGGCGACGAGTGCGCCCGCGGCCCGCAGCCTGCGCACGATCTCGTCCCCGCGCCCGGCCACGGAGATGCCGTCCTCGACCACCACCGGGACGCCTGCCAGCGGCAGGGCGAACCGGTCGGTGCGCCGGTCGAGCGCCGCGGCGGCCGCGCGCAGCGGTCCGGGATCCACCACCAGCCCGGCGCCCACGGGCACCGTGTCGTCGGGGGTGGCGAGGAGCCGCTCGGCGACGGTGGCTGCGCTCAGCCGTCCCTCGCGTACCGCGGCCGCGAGCTCCGGCACACCGGACGGGCCGTCACCCGAGGTGGGGGACAGCTCGTCCAGGTGCAGGATGCTCATCGCGGTGGGGCTCGTCGTCCCGGTCGTCGGGGGTGGTGGTCGGCGGAGGCGGACGGGAATCGAACCCGCCTGGCCGAGATGCTCGGCCACGTCGGTGTTGAAGACCGCGGGGGCCACCAGGCACCCATACGCCTCCGGGTCGTCAGGCCGTGCGGAGCGCCTCCGGCACGCCGTCGGCCACGTCGAACAGGGACATCAGGTTGGTCGCCTCGAGCGCGCGGGTGACGGCGTGCGAGCCGCAGACCAGCCGCAGCCGGCTGCCGGCGTTCTCCGCCTTCTCCTTGCCCTCGACGAGGGCCGCCAGCCCGGCCGACCCGAGGAACGTGACCCGGGTCAGGTCCACCACCAGCAGGCTCGCGGAGCCGATCCGCTCGGCGAGTCGTTCGCTCAGCACGGGCGCGGTCATCGTGTCGATCTCGCCGTGCACGTGGACGACGACGGCGCCGTCACCGTGCTCGACCACCTCGAAGCGGACGACCTCGCCGACGTCGGGGCCCTGGTCTCCCCCCACCCCGGTGGGCGTCTCACTGCTCATGTGTCGTGCTCCCTCGCGAGTCGTCGCCGTCGGCGCCGTCGACGTGCTCGTGGTCCGTTCCCGGACGCGCCATCGACTTCACCGTGAGTGACAACCGGCCGCCGTTGCTTGACGTACCGCTCGTGCTGCCTCCGCACCAGCCTAGTCAGCGCGGCCACCCACCCTACGACCGCGGTCGTAGGTGGCACAAACGTTCCGCGACGCGGTCGGGCGCGCTGCCCGGGGTGGTCCGGCCCGGCTGGCAGGGTGTGGACCATGAGCGTCGAGCAGTCTCCGCCGTTCGGGGTCCGGATCGGTGTCCGCAGCTACGAGATGGACGTGAACGGGCACGTCAACCATGCCGTCTACCACCAGTACGGCGAGCACGCCCGGATGGAGCACTTCCGCGCCGCCGGGCTGTCCCAGCACGCGCTCGGCGCGCACGGCCTGACGATCGTGCTGCTGTCGACGACGGCGCACTTCCGGGCCGAGCTGCGCGCCGGCGACGAGCTGCGGATCGACTCGGTGATCGCGTTCACGGCGCGCAAGCCGTTCACGATGAGTCACCGGATCGTCCGGGTGGCCGCGGCCGACGGGGCCCGGACGGACGAACTCGCGGCCGAGGTGGAGTGCACCCTCGGGGTCCTCGACACCACGACGCGACGGCTGGTCGCCGACCCGCACGGCAGGCTCGTGGCCGCGTCGTCGGACCCGGCCCTGCTGGGGCCGGGTCCGGACGTCACCACGTCGTAGCGCGGGCCGTGGCGCGGGTCGTGGCGCGGGTCGTCGCCGCGGCCCCGCGGGCGGCTCAGCCGCGCCGGGCGGGGCCGGCGCCGTACGGGCCGCCGGTGCGGGCGGGGACGGGCCGGTACCCGCCGGTGTCCTGCGGCCGCCCGGGTACGGCGGCCGGGTGGCCCCCGGTGCCCTGGGGCCGGGCCGGCGCGACGGCCGGGTACCCGTCGGTGCCGTGCGGCCGGGCGGGCGTGACGGCCGGGTGGCCGCCGGTCGCGAGGATCTTGTGCGGGGCGGTCGTCCCGGCCCGCGCCGGCCCGATCAGCGGCGGCACCGCTCCGCCGGCCCGCCGCACCGCGCGGCGCGATCGGAGGTAGGCCCGCGGGCCGTTCAGCAGGCCCCGGTTGCGCGTCTGGTCGGCGTCGGCGGGCATCGCCACGCCCGCGCCGGCCTCGCGGTCGGAGATGTGGCGCAGCCGGGCGACGGCCGCGGGGAGCCGGCGCAGCGCGACCGAACGGCCCTGCGGCGACAGCGCCACCTTCGCCAGGAAGCTGCCCAGCCCGACGGCGTAGCCCTCCATCTGCTTGCGCAGCGCGGCCTGGTCGGGGCGGTGGTGGTGCCAGAGGTAGGCGCCCGGGGCGTAGCCGAGGACGTTGCCGGCGAGGATCATGCGGACGAGGAACTCGCAGTCCTCGCCGCCGTGGGTGGGGGTGCCCGGGCCCATGGCCTCGTCGAAGCCGCCGACGGCGCGGGCGGCCCCGGCGCGCACGGCGAGGTTGGCGCCGATGCCGAACAGGCCGGGTGCGAACGGGAAGATCGGGGAGTCCGCGGGGGGCTCGGCGAGGGTGAACCGGCGCGGGGTGAAGCCCTTGTTCCAGGCCAGGGCGACGTCGGCGGCGCGCTCCTCGGGGCTGCCCAGGCGGGCGGCCAGTACCGGGCCGGAGACGCAGGCGAGCTCGGGGTCCGCGGCGAACGCGCCGGCGATGCGCGAGGCCCAGGCGGGGTCGACCTCGGTGTCGTCGTCGGTGAAGGCGACGATCTCGGTGCGGGCCTCGGCGAGACCCCGGTTGCGCCCGACCGACGCGCCCCGGCGGGGCTCGCGGACGTAGCGGACCCGCGGGGACCCGGCGGCGGCGACGGCGTCGCGGGTGAGCTCGTCCGGCGGGTCGTTGTCGACGACGACGACCGACAGCGCCGGGTGGTCGGAGGCGAGGACCGCGCGCAGGCAGCGGGCCAGCGAGTCCGGCCGGTTGCGGGTCGCGATCACCACCGTCACCGGGTCGCCCGCGACCGGCGCCGGGGCCACCTGCTCGGGCGACCCCAGGGTGATCAGTGCGGACCGCAGCTCCGCGATCGTGGCGCGACCGCCACGCAGCGGCACGGTCACCTGGCCCTGCGGAGTGCCACCGACGGTGACGAGCAGACGGGCGGCGTGGAAGGCCGGGTCGACCCGCAGATCACGCAGCGGGCCGAGCCGGTCCAGTTCACCGACCCAGGTCGCGGCGTCGTTCGGCGCAGACATCCCTGACATGGGACACAGTGTCGGGTACGCCCGCTGTGCTCACACTGAGAGTGCGCAGTTGCCGGAAAACGGACACTGTGCGTGTGCGCGGTCACGGAGTTCACCGGATGTGGTGCGACGGACGGCGTCGGTGCAGGTCGGAGCCGTGCCGCCCGATCGTGCGCCGTACGGGTGACGACGGCGGCCGCGCGGGGCGGTTGCCCGCAGCCGTCCGGGGGCACGACGAGCGGCATTCGCGATGCGACGACACGCCGGAGTGGTCCGGTTCCGGGCGTGTCGCGCACCACCATCACCCGAACGGGTGGCGAGTCCACTCCGGACGGCGTCCCGACGCCCCGGACCTGCACCGATGGTGACCCCGCGCGCGACAGGGTGCGGACGTCCCGGCGCGGGTAGGTTCGGATCATGAGCGAGTCCCGTCCCACCGCGTCGGTCCTGGTCACCGGGAGCGAGCTGCTCACCGGCCACGTCGCCGACGCCAACGGTCCCTTCGTCGCCCGCTCCCTCGGCGAGCTCGGCTTCGCCGTCTCGCGGGTCCTGCTGGTGGGGGACCGCCCGGAGGACCTGCGCTCGGCGCTGGAGTTCGTCGCCTCCGACGACCTCGTCGTCACCTCGGGCGGGCTCGGGCCGACCGCCGACGACCTGACCGCCGAGGTCGTCGCCGGGTTCGCGGGCGCGGAGATGGAGGTCGACACCGCGCTGCAGGGCCGGATCCACGACCGGGTCGCCGGCTGGGCGAGCCGCGCCGGCTGGGCCGGGCCCGCGCTCGACGCGGCGACGGCCAAGCAGGCCAGGGTGCCGCGCGGCGCGAGCGTCCTCGAGCCGGTCGGGACCGCGCCGGGGCTGGCCGTGACGCGTTCCGGCGGGCCGCTCGTCGTCGTGCTGCCGGGGCCGCCGCGCGAGCTGCAGGGCATGTGGCCCGCCGCGCTGGAGTCGGCGCCCGTGGCGGAGCTGCTGACCCGGGTGCCCCGTGCGGAGGCCACGCTCCTGCGCTTCGCCGGGCTGCCGGAGTCCGAGATCGCCGAGACGCTGCGCGTCCTGGAGACCGAGCTCGACATGTCCGGGGTCGAGGTGACCACCTGCCTGCGACGCTCGGAGCTGGAGGTCGACCTGCACCCGCTGCCCGGCGCCGAGCCCGTGGCCCGCGAGCTGGCCGCCCGCATCGTCGACCGCCACCGCCGCGCACTCATCAGCGACGACGGCAGCACCACCGACGAGCTGCTCGCCGCGGCGCTGGGCGCGAAGGGCTGGACGGTCGCGACCGGCGAGTCCTGCACCGGCGGGCTGCTGGCCGGGCGGCTCGTCGACCGGGCCGGGTCGTCGGCCTACGTCGCCGGGGGTGTGGTCGCGTACTCGAACGAGGCCAAGACCGCGCTGCTCGACGTCCCCGCCGCGCTCATCGAGGCGCACGGGGCCGTGTCGCCGGAGGTCGCGCGGGCACTGGCGGACGGTGCGCGGGCGCGGTTCGGGGCGGACGTCGGCGTCGGTGTCACCGGCGTCGCGGGCCCCGGCGGCGGTACCGAGGCCAAGCCCGTCGGCTACGTCTGCTTCTGCGTGGCCACCGCCGACGGCCAGGTCATCGCGCGCGACCCGCAGCTGCCCGGCGGGCGCGCCGACGTCCGCGAGCGCTCGGTCGACCTGGCGATGCACCTGCTGCTGCGCGCCACCGGCGTCACCGGGCCGGGTGCGCACCGCTGAGGGCACGACGCCCCGCCCGGGTTCCCGGGCGGGGCGCGGTGGCGGTGCGGGGGAGGCTCAGCCCTTCGCGGCGGCGAACCGCTCGGCGGCGTCGGCCCAGTTGACGACGTTCCACCAGGCCGCGACGTAGTCGGGCTTGACGTTCTTGTACTGCAGGTAGAAGGCGTGCTCCCACATGTCGAGCAGGACGATGGGGGTCTGGCCTGCGGGGAGCTGGGACTGCTGGTCGTAGAGCTGGTGGATGAGCAGGCGGTCGCCGAGCTGGTCGTGGCCGAGGATGGCCCAGCCGGAGCCCTGGATGGTGGTGGCGGCGGCGGTGAAGTGGGCCTGGAAGCCGTCGAAGGAGCCGAAGTCGGCGTCGATGGCGGTGGCGAGGTCGCCGGTGGGCTTGTCGCCGCCGTCGGGGGAGAGGTTGTTCCAGAAGGCGGAGTGGTTGACGTGGCCGCCGAGGTTGAAGGCGAGGGTCTTCTCGAGTCCGACGACGGCGCCGAAGTCGTTCTTGTCGCGGGCGTCGGCGAGCTTGTCGAGGGTGGTGTTGAGGCCCTGGACGTAGGTGTTGTGGTGCTTGGAGTGGTGCAGCTCCATGATCTCGGGCGCGATGTGCGGGGCGAGCGCGGAGTAGTCGTAGGGCAGGTCCGGAAGCGTGTACTCGGCCATGGGTCCTCTCCTCGTCGGGGACGCGCGGCGGGACGCCACGCGTGGTCACTTGCCACTATGTAGCAACTGCCGCCCACTCGCGACGGGTGACGCGCACGCATGGACGCAGCGATTCGCCACATGTACTCTTCTGCAAGTCACTTGCAGGAATGCGGGTGACGCGGTGGGGATCGTTCTGGCAGCTCGAATCCACCGTCGACGGCGCCGTGCGTCACGTCCGACCGGACGCGGCCGCGGCGCCGTCGCGTGTCCGGCTCAGCCCAGGAGCTCGGCCAGCTTCTCCACGGTCGCCCGGTTCCGCATCGTCCCGCCCTGGTCACCGGCCCTCGTCCGGGCGGCCAGCCGGGTGGCGAGCTCGCTGCGCCCCAGCCCGTCGGGCAGGTGCAGCCAGACCACCCGCCCGTGGGCGACGGCGTCGCCCCGCCCGCCCTTCGCCCGCTCGGCCGCCAGCGCGGCCGCGATCCGCTCGCGGTCGTCGTCGGACACCGGGCCGGCCCGGAACAGGGCGTGCAGCTGCTTCGGGTCGGTGACCTCCGGGTACGGGTTCGCGGCCACCGCGGCGAGGTAGTCCTCGCGGCCGAACACGACCACCGGGCGCTCGACGCCGAACTCCTCGACCAGCGCCGCGGCGACCGTGGCGACGACCTCGTCGTCGCCCGCGGGGCTGGTCAGGGCGACGTTTCCGGACTGGATGTGGGTGACGACGTCGGCGCAGCCGCGCTCGCCGAGCACCCGGCGCAGGTCGGCCATCGGGACCTTCCCGTGGCCGCCGACGTTGATCCCGCGCAGCAGCGCGACGTGGGTACGCACGCCGGGAATGGTGCCGCGTCTACGCGGCGGCCGGGAGGGTGAAGGCCGAGGCCGCCTCGCGGATGCGGTCACCGGTGGGGCCCACCGGCTCGCGCAACGCCGCGTTGCGCCGCTCCAGGTCCTCGGTCGTACGGGGTGCGACGAGCCCGCCGCCCCCGGTGGCGAGGGCCTGGTTGAGCTCGACGAACCCGCGCAGCCCGTCCTCGTAGGCGGCGAACGCGGAGGCGTGGTCGGGGGCCGCGGCCAGCTCGGCGGCGAGCACGTAGGCCCCGACGAGCGCCATGCTCGACCCCTGCCCGCTCATGAACGACGGCGCGTAACCCGCGTCGCCGACGAGCGCCACCCGGCCCGACGACCAGCGTGGCATCCGGATCTGGCTGACGACGTCGAAGAACAGGTCGTCGGCGGTGCGCATGGACGCGACCATCCGCGGGATCTCCCAGCCGTCCCCGGCGAACGTCTCCGCGACGAGGTCGCGCTGGGCCTGCGGGTCCCGGAAGGCGTCGAACGGCGGGTCGGTGCGGGCGAAGTTCAGGAAGCCGTGCACCTCGGGGGCGTCGCCCGTCGCGTAGAGGATGCCCGCCCGGCCCGGCACGTTCCACAGGACGCCCTCGTGCGAGAGGCCGAGATGGTTCGGCATCGTGAACCCGGCGAAGCAGTACCCGAGGTAGTGGTGGAACTGCTCCTCCGGCCCGAAGGTGAGCGCGCGGGTGGCCGAGTGCAGCCCGTCCGCGCCGACGACCAGGTCGAACCTCCGCTCGGCTCCGCTGTGGAAGGTCACGTCGACGCCGTGGTCGTGATCGGTCAGGCTCGCGATCGAGTCGCCGAAGACGAACTCGACGTCGTCGCGGACCGCGTCGTACAGCGCGCCGGTGAGGTCGCCGCGCCGCAGCTCGACGTCGCGACCGTGCGTCCCGCCGGTCGCGGCCTCCGGGTCGACGGTCGCGATCGGCGTGCCGTCGGGGGCGAGGAAGGTGAGCCGCTGCGAGTCGACGTGCGCCGCCCGCACGCGGGGGAGCAGGCCCATCCGGTCGACCACCTCGACCGCGGTGCCGCGGACGTCGATCGGGTAGCCGCCGCCGCGGACCGCACCGGCCCGCTCGACGACGGTGACGCCGAAGCCCCGGCGGTGCAGCCAGTAGGCGAGCGCGGGCCCCGCGATGCTCGCCCCGGACACGAGGATCGTCCCCTTCATGACGTACCTGCCTAACTTAGGTATCCTTTTCCGACGACGCCGAACATATACCTAACTTAGGTATCTATCAAGGGGGACGTGTGTCCGACGACCCGGTGCTGGCCGCGCTGCTGCCGCGGATCACCCAGCTCAGCGCCGTCCTGAGCCGGGGACGCGTGGTCGAGCGCGCGGTCGCCGCTGCGGGCATCGACGTCGACCGTCCCGCCCTGTCGGTGCTGATCACGCTGCAGACGGCGGGCGGCCCGCTGCGGGTGGGGGAGATCGCCACCCGGATGCAGGTGGTCGGGCCGCACGTCACCCGGCAGGTGAACGAGCTGGAGCGCCGCGGCCTGGTGCACCGCGTCGCGGATCCGGCCGACCAGCGGGCCCGGCTCGTCGAGCTGGCCCCCGGGGGCGCCGACGCGGTCGGGCGCTACCTGCGCGAGGTGCTCGGGTGGTTCTCCGGCGCGATGGCGGGCTGGTCGGAGCAGGACCGCACCGACCTCGCCCGGCTGCTCGGGCGGATGGTGGACGACCTCACCGCGCAGGTCGACGACGAGCCGACCTGACGCCGACGACGGTCACGACGGTCGGTCGGCGGCGGCGAGCACGGCGTCGGCGAGCTCCGCCGGGGTGAGCCGGTCCGAGCGCAGGACGAGGGTCCCCGCCGGCTGCCGGCCCGCGGCCGCCGGGTCCAGCCGGCTCAGGGCCCAGTCGAGCGCCGACCCGTCCGGGCGATGGTCACCGGGTGGCGGCGTACGGGCGCGGAGCCGGTCCCGCAGCACCTCGGGGGCGGCGTCCAGGAAGACGTGCAGGACGTCCTCGCCCGCGTCGGCCAGGCCGTCGAGGATCTCCGCCCGGTAGGTGTCGCGGACCAGGGACATCGGCACGACCAGCGTCCGTGCGTGGTGCCTGCGCAGCGACAGGGCCGTCGCGACGACCAGCTCCCGCCAGCTCGGCAGGTCCTGGAAGTCCTCGCCCGGCGGCAGCCACTTCCACAGCATCAGGCCGACGTCCTCGGGGTCGTACACGACGGCGTCGGGGAGGCGCCGGTGCAGCTCCCGGGCCAGCGTGGTCTTCCCCGCGGCGAACCCGCCGTTGAGCCAGATGATCACCGGGCGACCGTACCCCGGGGCCCCGGCCGGATCTGCGCGGTCGGGTGCCCCCGGAACGCGGACGGCGCCGGCCGGGGGGATCGCTCCCCGCCGACCGGCGCCGTCGTGCGCCTGGATCAGGCAGCCTGCTTGGTCTCCCAGAAGATCTTGTCGATCTGGGCGATGTAGTCGAGCAGCTCCTGGCCGGTGGCCGGGTCGTTCGAGCCCTTGGTGCCCGACGCGCCGGCGGCCTTGGTGGCCTTGTTGAACAGCTCGTGCAGCTCCGGGTACTTCTCGAAGTGCGGCGGCTTGAAGTAGTCGGTCCAGAGCACCCACAGGTGGTGCTTGACCAGGTCGGAGCGCTGCTCCTTGATCTCGATGGCGCGGGCCCGGAAGTCCACGTCCTCGTTGCCCTGGTACTTCTCCTGGATCGCCTTGACCGACTCGGCCTCGATCCGGGCCTGGGCCGGGTCGTACACGCCGCAGGGGAGGTCGCAGTGCGCGGTGGCCTCCAGTCGCGGACGGAGAATGCGGGACAGCCGCATGAGTGTCCTCCCTGGTGGGGTGATCGTTCTGGCACCGGCGACCCTACCCTCGCGGCGGTGGTCGGGCAGGACGACCGCGTCACGAGAGATCCACTCTGGAGGGAGTCCGTGATGCGTCTGCGGAGGGTGACGGTGCGGGGGCCGTCGATGTCCCCGGCCCTGTCCGACGGTGACGTCGTGCTGGTCCGTTTCGGTGCACCCGTCCGGTCCGGCGACGTCGTCCTCGTGACCTGGGAGTCCCGCCCCGGACAGCTGTCGGTGAAGCGGGCCGTGCACCCCGACGGCGACGGCTGGCACGTCCGCGGCGACAACCCGTTCGGCTCCACGGACTCGGCCATCCTGGGCCCCGCCCGCGTCCACGCCGTCGCCCGCCACCGCCTCTGGCCTCGCCCCGGCCGGGTCCCCGCCCTCCGCCGCTGAGTCCCGCACGGGATCCGGCGTCCCACACGGGTCCCGATCCCGTGCGGGACGCCCGAACCCGTGCGGGAGCCGCCGGCTGACGTAGCGTCGGGAGCCATGGTGGTGGGTGGCGTCGTGCAGGTCGGGGACGGGCTGGCTGTCGGGCCGGATCTCGTCGGCGCCGCGGAGGTCGCGACGGGGCAGGCGCTGGCCGCGCTCGGCGTCGTCCCCGACCTCGTGGTGTTCTTCGTCTGCCCCGGTGCGGGGGCCGCCGCGCCGGTCGAGGAGGTCGAGGCCGCGGGGCTGCGGGTGATGGAGCTCGCCGCGCCCGGCGCGACGATCGGGACCACCGCGCACGGCGTGATGGCCGACGGCCGCGGCGTCGAGGGCGAGCCCGCCGTCGCCGTCTGGGCGGCGTCGCTGCCCGGCACCCGGGTCCGGACGATCTTCCCGGTCGCCGAGCGCCGCCCCGGCGCCGGACCGGACGGCCGCGACGCGATCGGCGTGCGCGGCCTGGTCCCGCCCGCCGAGGACGACCGGGTCGCCGTCCTGCTCGCCGACCCGTTCGCGTTCCCGGTCAGCGGGGTGCTGGACCGGCTCGCCTCGACGAACCCGGGCTTCCCGGTGATCGGCGGCCTGGCCAGCGGGCCCGGCGGTCCCGGGGCCAACCGGCTGTTCGCCGGCGGCACCGTGCACCACGGCGGCGCGGTCGGGGTGCTGCTCGGCGGCACGTCCGACGCGCGGGTCGTCGTGAGCCAGGGATGCCGCCCGATCGGGCCGCCGATGGTCGTCACCCGCGCGGAGGAGAACCGGATCGCCGAGCTCGCCGGGCGGCCCGCGGCGGAGCGGCTGCGCGAGATCGTCACCGCGCTGCCGCCCGAGGAGCAGCAGCAGGCGCTGACCGGGCTGCATCTGGGCGTCGCCGTCGACGAGTACGCCGAGTCCCACGACCGCGGGGACTTCCTGGTCCGCGCGGTGCTGGCCGTCGACGTCGGCGACGGCGCCGTCATCGCGGGCGACGTCGTCGAGGTCGGCACCACCGTGCGCTTCCAGGTCCGCGACGCCGCGGGTGCCGCCCAGGACCTGCACGAGCTGCTCGCCCCGGTGCGCCGCGCCGCGCCGGCCGCGGGCGCGCTGCTGTTCTCCTGCAACGGCCGCGGCGCCGGCATGTTCGGCGACGCCGATCACGACGTGCACGCCGTGCGCGTCGGCCTCGACCCGCACGCGAGCGGGTCCGGCGACGCGGCCGGTCCCCGGGTGGCCGGCTTCTTCGCCGCCGGGGAGATCGGACCGGTCGGGCCGGGCAACCACCTGCACGCGTTCACCGCGTCCGTGCTGGTGGTCTGAGACCTCAGCGCAGGGTGCGGAAGAACCCCCGCACCTCGTCGACGAAGGACTCGGGCTGCTCCAGCGACGGGAAGTGCCCGCCGACGTCGGGACGCGAGAACCAGCGCAGGTCGGTGTAGCGGCGCTCCAGCCAGGACCGGGGGAGCTTCACCATCTCGTGCGGGAACTGGGCGACGCCGGTCGGGACCTCGACGTCGTCGAGGCGGCGGCGGGCGAAGCTCTCCCAGTAGATCCGCGCCGACGACGCGCCGGCCGAGCCCAGCCAGTACTGCATGACGTTGTCCAGCAGCCGGTCCCGGCTGATCACGTTCTCCGGGTGGCCCGCGCAGTCGGTCCAGTCCCAGAACTTCTCCACGATCCACGTGCACTGCGCGGCGGGGGAGTCGGCGAGCCCGTAGCCGATGGTCTGCGGACGGGTGGACTGCTCGGCGGAGTAGCCGGAGCCGTAGCGGGAGAACTCCTTGGAGAAGCGGATGTCGGCCTTCTCCTGCGCGGTGAGCTCGGCGGCGTCGTCGGGCTTGGGGGCCAGCGCCATCGTCAGATGGATGCCGTAGAGCATCTCCGGGGCCGCGGTCCCCAGCGCGGAGGTGATCATCGAGCCCCAGTCGCCGCCCTGCGCGGCGAAACGCTCGTAGCCGAGCCGGTCCATCAGCTGCGCCCAGGCGACGGCGATCCGCTCGACCCCCCAACCGGTCGTCGTGGGCTTGCCGGAGAACCCGAACCCGGGCAGCGTCGGCACGACGACGTGGAAGGCGTCGGCCGGGTCCTCGGGGTCGGTCAGCGCCGGCAGCACGCCGAGGAACTCGACCAGCGAGCCCGGCCAGCCGTGGGTGAGCAGCAGCGGCATCGCGTCCGGGTGCTTCGAGCGGGCGTGCAGCACGTGGATCTCGACCGAGTCGTCGCCGCCGCCGTCGAGGCCGGTGCGGTACTGCGGCCACGCGTTGATCTCGGCCTCGACGCGGCGCCAGTCGTAGCGGGTGCGCCAGTACTCGCACAGCTCGCGGGCGTAGTCCAGCGGGACGCCCTGGGACCAGCCGTCGACGGTCCCCGGGTCCGGCCAGCGGGTGCGGGCGAGCCGCTCACGCAGGTCGTCCAGCTCGGCGTCGGGGATCTCGATCCGGAACTCGCGCACGTCGTCACGGTGGCACGGAACGCCACGACGGGCGTACCGGCCACGGCATCGGAACGATCACGATGCGGCGAGCGCCCGGCTGATCCCGCGGGCCGCCGCGCGCACCGCGGGCACCAGGGTGTGCGGGTTCGTCGCGGCCGGCACGACGATCGACAGCCCGGCGACGACCGGCCCGTCCCCGCTGCGCACCGGGGCGGCCACCGACATCGACACCTCCTCGATCTGCCGGTCGGACACCACGAAACCGCTGGTCCGGACCTGGGCGAGCAGAGCCCGGACGCCGTCGGCGCGGCACACCGTCCACGGCGTGAACCGGCGGATCGGCCGGGCCAGCACGGCCTCGACCGCGGCCGGGTCGGCGTGCGCGAGCAGCACGAGCCCGACCCCGGTCGCCGTCGAGGGCAGCCGTGACCCGGTCCGGGTGACGATCGAGACGGCGTCGTGGCTGGACAGGCGCTCGACGTAGACGACCTCGCCGGCGTCGTCCGGGTCGAGCACGGCGAGCTGCACGTTGTGCCGGGTGACCTCGTGCAGGTCCTCCAGGAACGGCATCGCCGCCTCCCTCAGGCCGTGGCTGGCCGGGGCCAGGTGCGCGATCTCCCAGAGCCGCAGCCCGATCCGGTAGCGGCCGTCGTCGCCGCGGTCCAGCGCCCCGCCCGCGGCGAGCTCACCGGCGATCCGGTGCACCGTCGTCAGCGGGAGCCCCGTGCGCCGGGCGATGTCGGTCAGCCCGAGCACCGGGGCCTGCGCGCTGAACGCGCCCAGCACGTCCAGCACCCGCGCGGTGACCCCCGAGCGGACCGGACGCGTCGTCATGACCGGGCATTCTTCCGTAGAGCGGAAGCTCGGTCGAATGGCCGCGCCCGGGAACGGGAAGGTGGGTCCCATGACGCAGCGACGCGAGTCCCGGACCCAGGTCGGCATCGTCGGGGCGGGCCCTGCCGGGCTCGTGCTGGCGAAGCTGCTGGCGCTGGCCGGTGTCGACTCGGTCGTGCTGGAGGCCCGCGACCGCGGCTACGTCGAGGCCCGGGTCCGCGCCGGGGTGCTGGAGGCACCCACGGTCGAGCTGCTGCGCGGGATGGGCGTCGCCGGACGGCTGGACCGCGAGGGCATGCCGCACACCGGCATCTCGCTGCGCTTCGCCGAGGCCCCCGGCGCCCCCGCCGCCGACCACCGGATCGACTTCGCCGACCTCGTCGGCACCGGGATCACCGTCTACGGCCAGCAGGAGGTCGTGAAGGACCTGCTCGCCGACCGCGTCGACGACGCGGGCCTGCCCGTCGAGTTCGGCGTCTCCGGCGTCGCCCTGCACGACGTCGACACCGACACCCCGTCGGTCACCTACGCCGACGCCGACGGCGCCGAGCACGTCCTGCGCTGCGACGTGATCGCCGGCTGCGACGGCTTCCACGGCGTCTCCCGCCCGCTGGTGGCCCCGGACGTCGCCGAGCGGGTCTACCCGTTCTCCTGGCTCGGGGTGCTCGCAAAAGCCGCGCCCACCACCGACGAGCTCGTCTACGCCCACCACGACGACGGCTTCGCGCTCTACTCGATGCGCAGCCCCGAGGTGACCCGGCTCTACGTCCAGGTCCCGAACGACACCAGGTCGGCCGACTGGTCCGACGCCCGCATCTGGGACGCCCTGCACACCCGCCTGGCCTGCAACGGCTTCATCCTGCACGAGGGCGAGTTCCTCGAGAAGCCCTCGGTCACCCCGATGCGGAGCATGGTCGCCTCCCCGATGCGCCGCGGACGGCTGTTCCTCGCCGGCGACGCCGCGCACATCGTCCCGCCCACCGGGGCGAAGGGCATGAACCTCGCCATCGCCGACGTCCGGGTGCTCGCCGACGCCGTCGTCCGCGCGCTGCGCGACGGCGACACCGGCGGCCTGGACACCTACTCCGACACCTGCCTGCGCCGGGTCTGGCGGGCCGAGCACTTCTCCTGGTTCATGACCTCGATGCTGCACCGCTTCGACCCCGCCACCGAGGGCGGCGACGCGTTCGGCGTCGGCCTGCAGCGCTCCCAGCTGCGCTACACCGTGACCTCCCGCGCCGCCGCGACGAGCCTCGCCGAGAACTACGTCGGCCTCCCGCACGGCGCCGTCTAGACCCCACCCACCACGAGGAAGGACCGCCGATGCAGGGCTACGCCCCCGTCCCGGCCGGGACCCACGCACCGCTGCTCTCACCGGACTACCGCAGCACCACGCTGCGGGCGCCGTCCGAGCAGCCGGTGATCCTGCCCCAGCGGCTCACGGAGATCACCGGCCCGCTGCTCACCGGCCCGGTCCGCCCCGGCGACGACGACCTCACCGTCGGCGCCGGCGGCGAGGCTCTCGGCCAGCGGATCGTCGTCGCCGGGCGGGTGCTCGACTCCGACGGCCGCCCTGTCCCGGACACCCTCGTCGAGGTCTGGCAGGCCAACGCCGCGGGCCGCTACGCCCACCGCTGGGACAACTGGCCCGCCCCGCTCGACCCGAACTTCACCGGCGGCGGCCGGGTCCTCACCGACGCGCAGGGCAACTACTCGTTCACCACGATCAAGCCCGGCGCCTACCCGTGGGGCAACCACCACAACGCCTGGCGCCCCGCCCACATCCACTTCTCGCTGTTCGGGCGGGCCTTCACCCAGCGGCTGGTCACCCAGATGTACTTCCCGGACGACCCGCTGTTCGGCCAGGACCCGATCTACAACGCGACGCCGGAGGAGGCCCGCGGTCGGCTGGTGTCCACCTTCGACCTCGACGCGACCCGCCCCGAGTGGGCGCTGGCCTTCCGCTTCGACATCGTGCTGCGCGGCCGCGGCGCCACTCCGTTCGAGGAGCCCCACGCATGAGCCTGCCGCTGACCCCCACCCAGACCGTCGGCCCGTACCTGTCGCTGGGCCTGCCCTGGCCGGACGGCCCGGACGTCGTGCCCGACGGCACCCCGGGCGCCGTCCTGATCGGCGGGACCGTGGTCGACGGCACCGGCGCGCTCGTGCCCGACGCGCTGGTCGAGACCTGGCAGGCCGACCCGGACGGCCGCTTCGACCACCCCGACGACCCGCGCGGCGCGGCGAAGTCCACGGTGGAGGGCCTCCGCGGCTTCGGCCGCTGCCCCACCGACGACGAGGGCCGGTGGTGGATCCGCACCGTGCTGCCCGGTGCGCTGCCCGACGGTTCCGGTGCGGGCTCCGCCGAGGCTCCGCACGTGAACGTCTCGGTGTTCGCCCGCGGCCTGCTCGACCGCGTCGTCACCCGCATCTACTTCCCCGAGCACGCCGACGCCCACGCCACCGACCCGCTGCTCGCGGCGGTCCCGGAGGCGCGCCGGCACACGCTCGTCGCCGTCGCGGAGGGCCCGGGCCGGTACCGGTTCGACATCCGCCTGCGCGGCGAGGGGGAGACGGTGTTCCTCGCACTGTGACGGTGCCCGGCCGCGCGCGCACCCGCCCGGGGCATCACCCCGTGAAGGTGTGACGCGTCCGGTTGATTCCCGGTGATCCGTCGGGGGTACTCCTGCGAAGATCTACCCAGCAGGGGCGGGAGGACCGGTGGACGCAGCACAGTCGGCGGCACACGTGCCGTTCGGGGACCCGGCGACCTCCGCGGCCCGGGTCCCCGGGCCCGTGACCGGTGCCGTCGTCGCGCTGTCGCGGCGGTACCCGCTGGCCGCGCAGCTCGCCCGCTACGCCGCCGTCGGCGGTGGGGCGACGGCGCTGAACGCCGCGCTGTTCCTGCTGTTCCGCCCGGTGCTCCCGGCCGTCCCGGCGAACCTGGTCGCGCTGGTGCTCACCACCGCGATCAGCACCGAGGCCAGCCGCCGCTTCGCCTTCGACGGCGCCCCCGCGCACCGGCTGCGCGAGTGGGTGCAGGACGCGGGCACCGTCGCGTTCTACGCGACCTACACCTCCGCGGTGCTGCTCGCGCTGCACCAGCTGGCCGGGGCCACCACGCCGGGGGAGGAGGCCGCGGTCGTCGCGGCCGCCAGCCTCGCCGGCGGGCTGCTGCGGTTCGCGGTGCTGCGGTTCTGGGTGTTCGATGTGGCACGGCCGGCCGCCGCCGGCGCGCGACCCGACCAGGGAGGACGGCACCCGTGCCCGGAACAGTCGACTTCGACGCCTTCGACCTGACCGTCGGCCCGCCCGAGGAGCGGGTCGTCGTCCACGGGGTGCGCGGCGGCGAGGGCCCGCCGGTGCTGCTGCTGCACGGCTTCCCGCAGACCCACGCCATGTGGGGGCCGCTCGCGGCGGACCTGGCGCGAGACCACACCGTCGTCGCCACCGACCTGCGCGGCTACGGCGAGTCCGGCCGCCCCGCCGACGGCGAGAACCACGCCGGCTACTCGTTCCGGGCGATGGCCGCCGACCAGGTCGACGTCATGGCGCGGCTCGGGTTCGACAGCTTCGCCGTGGTCGGCCACGACCGCGGCGCCCGCGTCACCCACCGGATGCTGCTCGACCACCCCGAGCGCGTCGCGCGGGCGGCGCTGCTCGACATCCTCCCCACCGCCTACGTCTACGCCCACACCGACCGGGCGCTGGCGACGGCGTACTACCACTGGTTCCTGTTCATCCAGCCCGCCGACCTGCCCGAGCGGCTCATCGCCGGGGACCCGATCGGCTACCTGCACTCGCTGCTCGGCGGCTGGGGCTCCGGGCTCGACGCGCACCCGCCCGAGGCGCTGGCCACCTACGAGCGCGCGTTCGCCGACCCGGCGGCCCGGCACGCGATGCTGGAGGACTACCGCGCCGGGGCCTCGATCGACCTCGAGCACGACGCCGCCTCCGCCGCCGCGCACGAGCGGATCGCCGCTCCCACACTGGTGCTGTGGGGCGAGCGCGGCGTCGTCGGCGCGAACGACGAGAGCCCGCTCGACGTCTGGCGCCGCGCCGCCGCCGACCCCGCGCTGGTCACCGGCGAGGCGGTCACCGGGGCCGGGCACTTCCTGGTCGACGAGCAGCCCGCCGCGACCACCGCCGCGGTCCGCGCCTTCCTCGGCGGCTGAGCCGCGGCCGGGGCCCGACCGCGGACTGCGCTCAGCCGCGGACGGCGTGCACGATCCCCCAGGTCAGCTTCCCGGCCCGGCCACCGTCCACCCAGTGCTGCAGGCCCGCCTTCATCGCGGTCAGGTAGGGCCCCGAGATCGACGACGACAGCTCCTCCTCGTGCGCCACCAGCTCCTCGCGTACCCGGCGGTAGTGGGTCGGCAGGTGCTCGGCGTGGTCGAGGAACCGGACCCCGGTGAAGCCCCGCCGTTCCAGACCGCCGGTGTAGAAGCCGGGCGTGGCCATCGTGGACAGTGCGATGCGGTCGAGGATCGGCTGGATCGAGGACTGGTCGAGCCCGTCGACGGCCATCGGGTCGGTGAACACCACCTGCCCGCCGGGGCGGAGCACCCGGGCGATCTCGTCCAGCACGGTGTCGCGGGAGCCGGAGTGCAGGAACGCGTCCTGCGACCACACCAGGTCGACCGAGGAGTCCTCGACCGGCACGTCCTCGTAGCTGCCGGTGGTCACCTCGACCCGACCGTCCAGGCCCTGCTCCCGGGTCATCCGCTCGTTGCGGGCGTTCTCCACCGGGGAGAGGTTGAGGCAGTGCACCGTGGCCCCGTGCGCGACCGCCAGCCGGCGGGCCGCGCCGCCGTAGCCCGCCCCGAGGTCGAGCACCCGGGTGCCTGGGCCGACCCCGGCGACCTCGGCCATCCGGGTCACCGTGCGGGCGCTGGCGACCGAGATCAGCTCGTCCGGTGCCCGGTAGACGCCGACGTGGATGTCCTCCCCGCCCCAGACCCGGGAGTAGAAGGTGTCGGCGTCGTCGGAGTCGTAGTAGGACCGGGCGGTGTGCTCGGCGGTGTCCTGGGTCGTCCGTGTCACTCGGCGTCCTCCTGGTCGAGGTAGGCCTTCTCGGCGATGTGCACGAAGAAGTCGGGCTCGTCGTCGGCGTAGGTCGACTGGAAGTCGCCGAAGGTCTCGACCCGCTGGAACCCGACCTCGTGCATGAGACGGCGGGTGTAGTCCTTGCGCAGCGGGAACATGTTCAGGTGGTACTGGGACCCGTCGGGGAACCGGTAGCGGAACCGGGCGAGGCCGTCGTCGACGTACTCCGGCTCGGCGACGACGTCGTCACCGCAGTAGTAGTACCGGTGCGTCGAGGTGAAGCCGTTGTCGAGGATCGCGTCGTAGTTGCGCTGGTCGAGGACCAGCACGCCGTCGTGCGAGAGCATCGCGTAGAACTCGGCGAGCGCCCGGCGCCGGTCGCGCTCGGAGAACAGGTGGGTGAAGGAGTTCCCGAGGCAGATGATCGCGTCGTACTCGCCGTGCACGTCCCGGTTGAGCCACCGCCAGTCCGCCTGGACCACGCGCAGGACGTGCCCGCCGAAGCGCATGCCGTTGTCGAAGGCCTTCGCCAGCATCTCGGCGCTGCCGTCGGCCGACACCACGGTGTCGAAGCCCTCCTCGAGCAGCCGCACCGAGTGGAAGCCGGTGCCCGTCGCGACGTCGAGGACGCTCCGCACACCGCGCCGCTGCAGCTGCTCGACGAAGAACCGGCCCTCGCTCGCGTAGCGGGCGCGCCAGTCGATGAGCTCGTCCCACTTGTCCACGAAGGACTGGACATACTCCTGCTTGTAGTGGGTGGACTCGCGGACCTCGGTCGGCGAGTCGCCGAACTCCTGCACGGTGCCGTCGAGCCCGGGTGGTCCGCTGCGCTGGTCGGCCGTCATGTACCGCGCCTCCTCGTCGAAGGTGTCGGGTGCGGGGCGGGCCGACCGTAGGGCGGGGACGGGCGTCCCGTCCGGTCCCCGGCCGCGGGCCTGGATCGGGCCCAGGAGTTGTGTTATACGCAACTCGGCCGGTCATCGGGGACGTTTTCGGACATCGCACGGCCGACGCGCTCGGCGGCGGGTGGCGCGCGCGCCGACCAGTGGTGTTACCCGGACGTCACACGGCGTCGGTCCGCTATGGACGACCGGTCACCGACGGCGGTCTCCGGGCGTGTCGCGAGGCCCCGTCGCTTACCCCGGGTGATCTGTGTTCCCGGTCACAGCACGGATCGGATTTCACCCGTCCGTCGCAACGGTGCCACCCCACAGCGCGGTGAGTGCGCGTCGCCGCTCCCCGCGGCCGAGCCCCCGCAGGTCGGCCACGCCCCGGTCGGTGACGACCACGTCGACGTCGTGCGACGGCGTCGTCACCGGTCCGCCGAGCCGCTCCACCAGGGTCGGGCGGCCCGGTGCGTGCAGGCCAGCGCGATCACCGACAGCCCCGGCCCGCGGGCCGCGGCGGCGGCGAAGTCCGGGTGCCCGCCGATCATCCCGGCCGCCGAGCCGGCGACGCCCTCCACGTTGACCTGGCCGGCCCGGTCGATCTCCAGGGCGGTGTTCAGCGCGACCAGCGGGCCCGGATCGGAGCCGAGCCGGGACACGTCGTGGGTGTACTCGACCGGGCGGACCGTGCCGTGCCCGGCGCGGCCCAGCCGGTCCGCCCAGTCGTAGAGCCGGGAGCTGCCGTAGAGCGCCGTCGCCGACGGCGTCCCGCGCAGCAGCCCGCGCTCGTCCAGGTCGACGACCGCGTCGGCGAGCAGCCCGGAGTCCACCGCGACCGGCACGTCCAGGGCCTCGACGAGTGCCGCGGCCAGCCGCCCGGGGCCGAACTGGATCCGCGCCCCGGCCGGGACGAGGCCCGCGACCGCGGCGGCCACCGCCCGGTCGGCGTCGCCCGGCGCGGGGGTGGCGACGGTGTGCGGGGCCCCGTCCGGCCCGTCGACCTCACCGAGCACCTCCACCCCGGCCAGCGGGGGACCGGCGTCGGCGTGCGGCGCGGAGCGGGACACGACCGCCGCGACCGGGACCCCGGCGTCGTACAGGCCGCGCATCCAGGACGCCTCCGCGCCGAACCGCAGCTCACCGCGGTCGTCGCGGACGACGGTCGCCAGCAGCAGGTCCGGGCGCAGCGGACCGGCCAGCAGCGCGGGCGTCGCCGAGAGCCGGGCCGGGACCCGGTGCGCGTGCCCGGACTCGATCAGCGCCCGCGCCCCCGGCCCCCCGACGACGGTCCGGATGTCGGCGAACGCCGCCGGGTCGAGGTCCGGGGCCGGGCCGGGCACCCAGCCCAGCACGAGCCGCACACCCCCGGCCCGGGCCGCGACCGCCGAGAGCGGGCGGGCGAGCGCGTAGGGGAGCCCGCACCCGTCGGCCAGCGCCACCCGGGAACCCGGTGTGACCAGCTCGGACAGGCCGCGTGCGAGGTCACCGTCGACGCCCATGCGCCCATCCGACCACAGGGCTAGCGTTGGCGGGCATGGGGACCGACCAGGGCAGCGGTGAGTTCGTACGGGAGGCGCTCGGGGTGGCCGAGCGGATCACGGCCGACGGGTCGTCGCCGTGGCCGGTCGAGGCGGGCCGCTACCGCCTCGTCGGCGCGCGCGCCTGCCCGTGGGCGAACCGGGTGATCATCACCCGGCGGCTGCTCGGGCTGGAGGACGCGATCTCGATGGGCGTCGCGGGCCCGCTGCACGACGAGCGCAGCTGGCGCTTCCACCTCGACCCAGGCGACGTCGACCCCGTGCTCGGCATCGAGTACCTGCGCGAGGCCTACGAGAAGGCCGTCCCCGGCTACGACGAGGGCGTCACCGTCCCCGCGATGGTCGAGGTCGCCTCGGGGAAGGTCGTCACCAACGAGTACGCGCTGCTGGAGCGCGACCTGTCCACCCAGTGGCGGGGGCTCCACCGCGAGGGCGCCCCGGACCTGTGGACCGACCCGGAGGCGATCGAGGAGATCGGGAAGGGGATCTTCCACGACGTCAACAACGGCGTCTACAAGTGCGGGTTCGCCTCGTCCCAGGCTGCCTACGACCGCGCCTACGACGCCCTGTGGTCCCGGATGGACGAGCTGTCCGAGCACCTGTCGACGCGCCGCTACCTGGTCGGTGACTCGATCACCCAGGCCGACATCCGGCTGTGGGTGACCCTGGTCCGCTTCGACGCCGCCTACCACGGCCACTTCAAGGCCAACCGGCACAAGCTCACCGAGCTCCCCGTGCTGTGGGCCTACGCCCGGGACCTGTTCCAGACCCCCGGCTTCGGCGACACCATCGACTTCGAGCAGGTCAAGCAGCACTACTACGGCGTGCACGCGTCGGTGAACCCGACCGGGATCGTCCCGAAGGGGCCCGACACCGCCGGCTGGACGACCGCGCACGGCCGCGAGGAGCTGGGCGGGCGCCCGTTCGGCGACGGCACCCCGCCCGGCCCGCCGCCGGAGTCCGAGCGGGTCCCCGCGATCGGCTGAGCCCCGCATCCGGCGGAGCGGGTCGGGCCGGGGCAGCCGGTGACCGCGGCGCGGCGGGGGCGCCGGGCCGCGGCGGGCCTGTCACGATGGTCGCGATGCGAGTGCCTGGACGACCCCACCCCGTGATCCGGCAGCGACGCCGTCGCAGCACCGGACTGCTCACCGCCGCAGTCGTGGGCGCGCTGACGGCGGGGCTCGTCGCCGTCGCCGGGCCGCAGCTCACCGCGAACAGCACCGACGCCGCCCCGCCGGGCGCAGCGTCGCAGGCGGCACCGGCGGCGCAGCCTGCTCCGGACCCGGACACCTGCGCCCCGATGGTGGCGGCGCTGTCCCCGCGTGACCGGCTCGCCCAGCGCCTGATGGTCGGGGTGGACGCCGCCGACCCGGCCGGTGCCACCGCGATCGTGCGGGACTCGCAGGTCGGCGGGGTGTTCCTCGGCGGGAACGCGACCGCGCTGCTGCAGGACGACCGGCTCGCGGCGCTGCAGAAGGTGTCCCGCACGCCGCTCGCCGTCGCCGTCGACGAGGAGGGTGGCCGGGTCCAGCGCATCGACGAGCTCGACGGCGACGTCCCCAGCGCCCGGCAGATGGCCGCGTCCGACACCCCCGAGCAGGTCACCGAGATCGCCCGCAAGCGCGCCGGGCAGCTGAAGGCCCGCGGCGTGACCTGGAACCTCGCACCGTCGGTCGACGTCTCCGACCAGCCGCGCACCGCCGTCATCGGGGACCGCTCGTTCTCCGACGACCCGGCCACCGTCACCCGCTACGCCGCGGCCTGGGCCGAGGGTCAGGAGGCCGGCGGGGTGTTCGGCGTCCTCAAGCACTTCCCCGGCCACGGGCACAGCTCCGGTGACTCGCACAAGGGCTCGGTGAGCACGCCGCCGCTGGACCGGCTGCGTGCCGGTGACCTCCGGCCCTACGCCGACCTCGTCGGACCGGGGAAGCCGCTCGACGGGCGGGTCGGGGTCATGCTCGGCCACCTCGACGTCCCGGGCCTGACCACCGACGTGCCCACCAGCATCGCCCCGGCCGCCTACCGGCTGCTGCGTGAGGACTACCGGTTCGACGGCCTCGCCATGACCGACGACCTCGGTGCGATGAAGGCGATCACCGACCGCTTCGGGCTCGCCGAGGCCACCACCCGGGCCCTGACCGCAGGCGCGGACATGGCGCTGTTCTCCAACGTCACCCCGGTCGCCCCGCTGCTCGATGCCGCGGAGAAGGCGCTGGCCGACGGGCGGATCACGGCGGAGGCCAACGACACCGCCGTCGCGCGGGTGCTGGCGGCCAAGGGGCTCTGCAGCCGCGGCTGAGCGCTCCCGCGGAACGCACGAGGGCCCCGCACGACACTGTGCGAGGCCCTCGGCCGGGGAGAACGACGGTCAGGACGCCATGTCCAGCCCGCCGTTCACGCTGATCACCGAGCCGGTCACGTAGCCGGCGCGGTCGTCGACGAGGAACTGCACGGCGCGGGCGATCTCGTCGGCCTGGCCGAGGCGGCCGACGGGGATCTTCGACACGATCTTCTCGAGCGCCTTCTCCGGCACCGCGGCGACCATCTCGGTCTCGATGAAGCCCGGCGCGACGCAGTTGACGGTGACGCCCTTGCGGGCGACCTCCTGGGCCAGCGACTTCGAGAAGCCGATCAGGCCGGCCTTCGACGAGGCGTAGTTGGCCTGGCCCATCGCGCCGGTCTGGCCGATCACCGAGGAGATGTTCACGATCCGGCCGAACTCGTTGCCGGTCATGTGCTCCAGCACGGCCTTGGTCATGTAGAACGCGCCGGACAGGTTGATCCGCAGCACGGCGTGCCAGTCGTCGACGGTCAGCTTGCGGACGGTCTTGTCCACGGTGATGCCGGCGTTGTTGATCAGGTAGTCGACGCGGCCCCGCTGCTCCAGGACCTCGGACACGACCCGCTGGCAGTCCTCGGGCGAGCCGACGTTGCCCTGGTGCACCGAGATCGACGCGCCCTCGGCCTCCAGCTTGCCCTTCAGCTCGTCGGCGGCCTTGGAGTTCGACGAGTACCCCGCGGCGACGTGCACCCCGGTGCGGGCCAGCGCGGTGGTGATCGCGGCGCCGATCCCGCGCGCACCCCCGGTCACGATGGCGACGCGCTGCTCCGGGTGGGTATCGGTGATAGCGGTCATGCGTTTCCTCCAAGGGTGTCGAGAGTGCGCTTCATGCCCCGCTGGACCGCGTCGGCCAGGTACGGCCGGAGCTGGTCGGGGGAGACGATCCGGTGCACCGAGCCGACGGACTGCGCCCGCTCGATGGAGTGCTTGGTGTCGAACTCGTCCGCGACCTGGCCGAGCTTCTCGGAGCGGACGTCCGGGCGGAGGGTGGCGAGGTCGCCGCGCAGCCGTGCCGCCGTCGCCTCGTCCCCGTCGGTGACGGCCTGCTTGATCCGGGTCTCCAGGTCGGTGACCCGCTCGTCCTTGGCGGTGCGGTCGTTGACCTCGCCGGCGAACACGACGGCCGCGGCGGGCGCCCCGCCCAGCACGGAGGCGTAGGAGCCGGTGATCGCGGCGACCTCCATGTTGTCGTTCAGCGTTCCGGAGAACACCACGAACGCGCCGCCGTGGTAGCGGGAGACCACGCAGAACACGATCGGGCCGTCGAAGTTGACGATGGCCCGGCCGATCTCGGCGCCGTTCTCCAGCTGCAGGCCGCGCAGCGACTCCGGCGAGCCGTCGAACCCGGACAGGTTCGCCAGCACGACCAGCGGCCGGTTGCCCGACGCGGCGTTGATGGCCCGCGCGCACTTGCGCGACGAGCGCGGGAACAGCGTCCCGGCGGTGAACTGCGACGGCCCGTCGACCGGGCGCGGCCCGCGCCGCGGCAGCGGCCGCGACTCGATGCCGATCATCGCGATCGGCTGGCCGCCGAGGTGGGCGT
Source organism: Pseudonocardia sp. TMWB2A (assembly GCF_017312135.1). Classification (NCBI taxonomy): domain Bacteria; kingdom Bacillati; phylum Actinomycetota; class Actinomycetes; order Pseudonocardiales; family Pseudonocardiaceae; genus Pseudonocardia; species Pseudonocardia sp. TMWB2A. Next base: position 1,277,542 of record NZ_QKQY01000002.1, on the reverse strand, counting down.
CGAGCGCGACGACCGAGTTGGCGTCGTGCATGTCGGCCCACCGCTCCGACGTCGGGTGGTCGGCGTCGGCGACGCCGCGCATCACCGAGCGGATGTCGAACGGCTTCTTCCGCTCCCGGTTGGTCTCCGGCGCCCAGATCTCGCCGAGCGTGGTGAAGTCGCAGTTCGGCCCGGAGTGCGGCGCCGTGGTGACGTCGCGGGAGACCGGGTCGGTGGTCGGCGCGGGCCGCGGGAACCGCTCGCCCGGCTGGGTCCAGGTGTGGGCGTAGTGCGCCAGCAGCACGCCCACGGCGCCGCCCAGGTCCGGCGCCCAGTACTGCGCCTGCCCGTTCGGGCCCATGATCCGGTCGTAGCCGCCGATGCCGAAGTTGTCCTCGGCCGAGACGCCGCCGGAGAAGTCCAGCGAGTGCTTGCCGGTCAGCACCATGGCCGAGTCCGGCGTCATCACCAGGATGCCCCTGGTGTGCATGAGCATCGTGGCCTCGGCGTTCCAGTAGGGCTGGGCGCCGACGTTGATGCCGGTGACGACGACGTTGAGCTCCCCGCCGTCCTGGGTGAACTCGATGATCCCGCGCAGCACCCGGGAGATCCAGTCCATGTTCTCGGTGCCGGAGTCCATCGCGATCTTCGCGCCCGCCGAGACGGCGAACCACTCGATCGGCACGTCCAGCTCGCGGGCCAGGTGGATCGCGGCCATCACGCGGCGGCACTCCGGCTCGGCGATCGCGCCGAGCGCCCGGGTCGGGTCGCCGAGCAGCACGACCCGCTTCATCCCGTCCGGGTAGCGCCGGGTCGGCACCGAGACGACGCCGAGCACCAGGTTGGCGCTGTTGCCGCCGGGCGCGCGGTCGACCGGCACCGGCAGCGCCGGGTCCGCCGGGTCGACGAGGTCGTACTCCTGCCAGGTGCCCGGGCCGGCGTCGACCGGGGCGGTGAGCAGCGGGACGATCTCGTACGGGTAGACGGCGCCGCGGCGACGGGCCTTGAGCACCTTCTGGTCGTAGGCGTCGAGCTCGCGCATCGGCTCGGTCGGGGGCTGGTCGAGCTTGACCGTGAGCCCCGCGCCGGGCGGGCGCGACATGCGCAGCAGCATCGAGCGCGGACCACCCTGGCCGCCGGTGACGGCGGCGTCGGCGGTGCGGAACTCGACGAGGACCTGCTCCAGCCCGAGGTTGGCCGTGCGCGGCGCGAGCCGGCGGACCACCGAGTCCAGCTCGGCGAGCGGGACGTCGACCTCCGGCCACACGTAGAGCGCGATCCGGTTCCACGACATCCGGGCCAGGGTGCGGTCCCCGGCGCGGGCGGCACGCAGCGAGTTGATGCAGGCGTCGAGCGCGCGCTCGAACTGCGGCAGCGAGCGGACCTTCCCGGTCTCCTCGTCGCGCAGCACGGTCAGCTCGCGGACGTCGGCCATCGCGACCAGCCGGTCGTCGGCGGTGACCTCGCGGCCGGTGGCCCGGAACAGGTGCACGTCGGTGGCGGCGGGCAGGCGGTGCAGCTCGAAGTTGCGGAAGCGCCACAGCCGCAGCCGGTCCGCGACCAGCGGGTGCATGCCCCGCAGCGTGCGGTCCTCGACCAGCTCGCCGGTCTCGTCGGGCCGGAAGGTGAACCAGGTCGGCGGCTCGGCCTCGTCGCTCGCCGTGCCCGCGGCGCGCGGGTTCGGTCGGACGGCGACGGCGACCCGGTGCAGGTGCGCGGGCACCTTCCCCAGGGCGGCGCGGACGCGCTCGGCGCGGGCGTCGGGGTCACCGCCGTCGTCGGCCTTGGTCGAGGTGACGTAGAGGTCGACGAGCGCGGTGCGGTCCCCGTCGAGCTCGCCGACGCGGCGGCGCAGCTCGTCGGACACGGCCTGCGCGGCGGCCGGGTCGTTGTTGTCGATCACCGAGGCGAAGACCGTGCGGTCCCGGCCCAGGTGCTGGTAGCGGGCGGTCAGCAGCGGCTTGCCCGCGTGCTCGACGAGCTCCAGGTCGCGCAGCACCCGCACCCGGTAGTAGCGCCGGGTCATGACCTCGAGCAGGACGGCGTCGTGCCGCTCCCCGAACACGCCCAGGATCGGCTCCGAGGACCCGACGAGGGTGTCGATCCGGCGGGCCCGGTCCGCGGTCTCCGGGTCCGAGGCGAGCACGTCCAGGCTCTCCCGGACCTCGGCCAGCGCCCGGTCCCGCTCGGCGGCGACGACCGGGGCGTCGAACGCCCGGTAGCGGGCCAGCCGCGCGGTGTCCCCGACGACGGGGTGCCGCAGCTGGGTGGCGACGACGACCTCGTCGAGGGTGCGCAGGTAGTCCTCGCGCGCCGCGGGGGAGAGGTTCGCGACCGACTCCGGGTGACGCAGCCGCCAGTTCAGCAGGTCCAGCACGACCGGCACCTGCTGCGGCGCGCGGCGGTGGGCCAGGAACATCCGGTACAGCGCCGGGCCCAGGTCGTCGGCGCGGCCGGTCCCGCCGTCGATCTCGGTGACGCCGTAGTGGGCCAGCGCCCGGCGCAGCTTGGTCTGGAACGACTCGGGCAGGCCCTCGTCGTCGGCGTCGCGGGAACGCAGGTAGGCGTAGAGGTACTCCTGCGGGTTGCGCTCGGTCTCGCCGGTCTCGTCGTCGGTCTCGGACCGGTTGCGCGAGAGCTGGCAGAGGTCGGCGAAGATCTGCAGGACGGCGGTCTCCCCGGCCAGCACGGCCGGGTCGTCGGCGGCCAGCTGCTCGCGGGCGCCGGCGAGGCGGCGCAGCTGCGGGCGGGCCTGGCGCTCGTCGACGTCGAAGCCCAGCACCTGGAAGCGCAGCGCGGACAGGGCGTCGGCCGCGGTCGCGGCGGCGTCGGTGTCGGCGCCGGCCGCGGCGAACGCGGACAGGTCGGCGCGCTCCCCGCTGGGGACCGTGGAGTCCGCGTCGGCCGACGGCTCCAGCCGCACGAGCTTCGTGCCGCCGTCGACCTGGGTGTTGGCCGGGACGAGGATCTCGGCGACGGTGCCGTCGAACGGCGCCCGCAGCGAGGTCTCCAGCTTCATCGACTCGACGATGGCGAGGGTGTCGCCCTCGGAGACGGTCTGGCCCGCGGTGACGGGCAGCGCGACGACCATCGCCGGGGCGGGGGCGCGGACGATGCCGGCCTCGCCGCCGGAGATGCGGTGCACGGCGCCGTCGACCTCGACGAGGTAGTCCGCCTCCTGCGCGACCGACAGCACGGTCCAGGACAGGTCGCCGACGGTGAGCCGGCGCTCGTAGGCGCCGTTGCGCTCGACGTCGACGTCGACCGACACGCCGTCCAGCTCGACGGTGTAGCGGCCGGCGCGGGTGCGGGCGACCTTCAGCTTGTAGGACTGCCCGGCGACGGTGACATCGGTCTGGTGCCAGGTCTCGTAGCCCACCTCGGGCCGGCCGGCCTCGGCGGAGCGGAACAGCCGCTCCTGCTGGCGGGCGACGTGGCCGTCGTGGCTCTGCACGGCGGTGGCGAGCAGCGCGACGTCGAGGCGGCGCGGCGGCGCGTAGCCGTCGGCCATCATCGTGTCGAGCCAGGTGGTCTGCAGCTCACCCGAGCGGAACTCGTCGCGGTCGAGCAGGTCCAGCAGGAACGCCTTGTTCGTGGAGCCGCCGTCGATCACCGCGGAGGTCTGGCGCAGCGCACGGGACAGCCGCGCGCGGGCCTCGTCGCGGTCGCGGCCCCAGGCGATCACCTTGGCGATCATGGAGTCGAACTGCGGCGGGATGACGTCACCCGCGGCGACGCCGGTGTCGACCCGGATGCCCGGACCGGACGGCAGCGCCAGGTGCTCGATGCGCCCCGGGGCGGGCGCGAACTCGCGCTCCGGGTCCTCGGCGGTCAGCCGGGCCTCGATCGCCCAGCCCTGGGCCGCCGGGACCTCGCGGGCGACCTCGGCGAGCGTGCCGCCCGCGGCGACGTGCAGCTGCAGCTTCACGATGTCGACGCCGGTGCACGCCTCGGTGACCGGGTGCTCGACCTGCAGCCGGGTGTTGACCTCGAGGAAGGAGAGGAGCTTCTCCTCGGGCTGGTAGAGGAACTCGACGGTGCCGGCGTTGACGTAGCCCGCGGCGCGGGCCAGCTCGGCGGCCGAGCTGCGCAGCAGCGCCTCCTGCTCGGGGTCGAGTGCGGTGGACGCCGACTCCTCGATGACCTTCTGGTTGCGCCGCTGCACCGAGCAGTCGCGCACCCCGAGGGTCCAGACGTCACCGGTGGCGTCGGCGACGACCTGCACCTCGACGTGCCGTCCGCCCGACACCGCGCGTTCCAGGAACACGGTCGCGTCCCCGGCGGTCCTCGACGCCTCCGACGCGGCCCGCTCGAAGGCCTCGTCGAGCTGCTCGGGGCCCGGCACGTAGCGGATGCCGCGGCCCCCGCCGCCCGCGGTCGCCTTCACCATCAGCGGGTAGCCGACGGTCTCGGCGGCCTTGCGCGCCGTCTCGACGTCGGCCACCGGACCGCCGGACCACGGCGCCATCGGCACGCCGACCGACTCGGCCAGCTGCTTGGAGGCGATCTTGTCCCCGAGTCGGCGCATCACCTCGGCCGACGGGCCGACGAAGGTGATCCCCAGCCGCTCGCACAGCTCGGCGAAGTCGGCCTTCTCCGAGACGAAGCCCCAGCCCGGCCAGACCGCGTCGGCGCGGGTGGCGCGCAGCGCGCGCTCCAGCTCGGCGTGGTCGAGGTAGGGGCTGGCGCCCATGTGGTCCGGGTCGTCCGGCCCGATCAGGACGGCCTCGTCGGCCTCACGGACGTACATCGCCCGCCGGTCGACGGCGGTGTGCAGCGCGATCGTGCGCAGGCGGCGGTCGGGCCCGTTCTGGGCGTTCCACTCACGGACGGCGTTGATCAACCGCATGGCGGGTTCGCCGCGGTTGACGATGGCGATGCGCGAGAACATGGCTGGGCTTCACTGCTCCTACGGGTGCGACGACGGGACGGCGGCGGTGTGCCGCATCGACATCGTCGTCGTGCGGTCGGCGGGTCGGTACGGACGGTGGCCCGGTCGGTGCCGGAATGCGGGCGGGCTCACCTCTCGGACAGGGATCTTCCCGCCCACTGTGGCCCGTGTCACCCGGTCGTGCCTACTCGCCGAAGGCGATGCGGACGTCGTCCGAGGTCGGTGCGGCGGCCGGCTCGGCCAGTGCGGCGGCGGTCGGGTCCAGGTGGACCTCCGGTGCCATCACGGTCGGGTCGACCTCCAGCACCGCGTAGCCGCCCACCGCGCCGGCCCCGAAGCCGGGCGCGAAGACCCGGGTCCGGCCGGACACGACGCCGTCGGCCACGGAGTCGAACAGCGCGATCGGGATGGACGCCGCGGACACGTTCCCCATCGACTCGATGTTGAAGTACAGCTGGTCGGCCGAGAGCCCCGCCTTGCCCGCGAGCTGCAGGATCATCGTCTTGTTGGCCTGGTGCGGGACGATCAGGTCGACGGCGTCGAGCATCGAGCCCTCGCCGTCGGGGCCGGCCTGCTCGGTGAGCTCGCCGATCATCTGCGACAGGTAGCGGGCGACGAGCGCCTTGACCTCGGGGCCGTAGACGGTGATGTCGTTGTCGAACTCCGGGTTCGGCCAGATGATCGAGTTCACCTGGGTGTCCGGGCCCGACGCGTAGGTCTGCAGCAGGTCGATGTCGCCACGCTCGCCCTCGGCGGCCGGGGCGACGACCATCGCGGCCGCGCCGTCACCGAAGATCATCCGCGAGGTGCGGACGTTGCCGATCTTGTCGGAGAACTTCTCGACGCAGACCAGCAGGACCGGCCGGTTCACCTCCTGCAGCTGGCGCACGGCCTCGGACAGGCCGTAGGGCAGCCCGGCGCAGGCGGCGACGATGTCGGCCGAGCAGTGCGTCTGGAGCAGCCCGAGCCGCCCGGACAGCCACGTCGACAGCGACGGGATGAGCCGCTCGCTGGTGCAGGTGGCGACGAGCACGGCGCCGATCTCGGAGCGGTCGCGGCCGGAGTGCTCCAGCGCGCGGACCGCGGCGGCCCAGGCCAGGTCCTCGATGTCCAGCTCGGTGTAGCGGCGCTGGTCGATGCCGGTCTTGGCGGAGATCTCGTCGGCGCTCATCGGCGACCAGGAGAACGCGGAGTTGCGGACGACGTCGTCGTTGGAGCAGACGTGCTCGCCCCGGACGACGGCGAGCGCCTCGATCCTCGGCTGCACCGCGAACGCCTCACGGACCCGGATCGGGGGCAGCGGGGTGGCGGGCTCGACCGGGTCGGACTGGGTGGAGAGCCGGCCGCGGCGCGCCGGGCGGGTGCCGGTGGCGCGGTCCAGGAACTGCTCGACGTCGCGGTTGCGGGGGTGGAAGGCGATGACGTACTCGTCGTCGCCGATCTCGTCGGCGGTGCGCAGCTCGGTGGCGGCACGGTCCCAGGGGTACTGGTTGTGCAGCACCATGGCCCAGCGGGTCAGGGCCTCGAGCTCGGGACGCTCGGCGTGCGCGTCGAGGATCTCGTTGAAGGAGAAGACCGGGTAGTCCGGGTCGTGCTGCGGCACGACGAAGGTCTGCGCCCCCGGCGTGGTGAGGAACTGCTCGACGGTCGGCTTGACGGCCGGCAGCTCGGTCGCGTGGTGGCGACGGTTGCCGTAGACGTCGAAGAGGAGGTCGAAGATGCGGCGCTCGGTCGCCTCGTCCCAGGTGCTGGGGAGCGCGGCGAAGGCGTCGGCGACGGCCCGGACCTTCTTGTCGCCGTCGCGCCACGGGGTGAGCAGCGGGAGGAAGACGTCGTTGCGGTGGCGGGGGAGGTCACGCCAGCGGGTCGGACGCTTCTCGAACATGGTGAGCGTGTACCGGTTGACCCAGAACAGGTTCTGGCTCATGTCGCGCAGCAGTGCGAAGCGGCTCTCGTAGGCGCCGCTGGTGACCCGCTCGAGGATGTCGGTGCCGGTGGGCGCCTTTGCCTCGAAATCGCGACCGACGATGGCGGTGAACTGCTCCATATCGTCGATGACGGAGAAGTCGAGTTCTCCGAGAAAATTGGCGGGAAAGACCAGTCGGTCGTGGTTGTTGACCACGAACGGTTTCATGTGACGACCTCCAGCAGCGGCGTCGACCGGCGGAATCGCCAGGCGGGACGCGGTGCGGCCTGGTCGATCGGATCGGTTGCGGTGCCTGCAACGCTATCGATGAACAGTCACGATCGGAATGTGATCCAGCCGCCGAGTGTGCGCTCTCACGGATGGTCGGTCAACTCGGACTGTTACCGGCGAGAATGTTACCGGTCGGTTCTACTCGTCGGTTCCCCGAAAGAATTCCGCAGATCCGCAGGTTGGCGGGCGGAGGTCGTCCACAGTGGAATGATCACCGGGCGTGGCCGGTCGGTCCCGACGCGTGCACATGCAGGCAGGAGCGTGGTCGTCGGCGTCACAGCCCGTGCGGTGATCGTCACCCGCACCTGGTGGGGTGCGCCATCGTCCGAACGGGGGAGGACGCGGCCCCGCCTCCGATGTGGACGGTCGCGCGCGGGCAGCGGCACGCGGCCGGGACGGCACCCGGGGGGAATGCGTCGGTGGAATGCGGTCCCCATTCCCGGCGCACCGTTCCCGGGCGGTCCGGTGCTCAGCCGTGGGCGGTGGCCGGGGCCGGGGCCTCGACGGTCTCCGCCGCCGGAGCGGGCGTGAGCAGCACCAGCACCGTGGCGAGCAGCCCGGCGGCGCCCGCCGCGACGAAGGAGATCGTGTACGCCGTCGCCGAGGGGGGTCCGCCGTCGCCGAGCACGTAGGTCGCCGTCACGGCCGCGACGACCGCGGTGCACGAGCTCGTGCCGAGCTGGCGGGCCAGAGTGTTGAGGCTGTTCGCCGCGGCGGTCTCCGACTCCGGCACCGCACGCATGATCGTCAGCGGGATCGCCGAGTAGGCGAGCGCGGCGCCGACCGCGGCCACGGTGGAGGCGGCCATCAGCAGCGGCACCGTCGAGGGCATCGCGGCGAAGGCGAAGTTGCCCGCCCCCAGCAGGAGCGTGCCGATCACCAGCGTGGTGCGCGGGCCGCGCAGCCGCGACAGCCGCGCCGAGGCCGAGGAGAACACCACCATCGACCCGCCCATCGGCAGCAGCACCAGCCCGGCGACGACGAGCGAGAGCCCGAACCCGTAGCCGGTCGTGACCGGTGCCTGGAGGATCTGGGTGGCGAGCACGAAGCCGGCGAACATCGCGAAGCCCACCAGCACCGAGGCCAGGTTGGTGAGCAGCACCGCGGGCCGTGCCGAGACCCGCAGGTCCACCAGCGGTGCGGGGACGCGCAGCTCCCACCGGACGGTCGCGGCCACCAGAACCACGGTGCCGGCGAACAGACCGAGCACGGTCGGGGAGGCCCAGCCCCAGTCGTTGCCCTTGGAGATCGCCAGCAGCAGGCACACCAGCGCCGCGCCGACGCCGAGCGCCCCGGGCACGTCGAACCGGCCGCCGGTGCGCAGCCGTGACTCGGTCACCAGCCGCCGGACCAGCAGGATCTGCACGACGCCGAGCACCGCGGCCCCGGCGAACAGCCAGCGCCAGCTCGCGAACTGGGCGACGACGCCGGTGATCGGCAGCCCGATGGCCCCGCCGAAGCCGAGCGAGGACGACATCAGCCCGACCCCGGACCCGACCCGGTCGGCGGGCAGGACGTCGCGCATCAGGCTCATCCCGAGCGCGATCACCCCGAACGCGGCGCCCTGCAGCACCCGGGCGACGAGCAGCAGCCCGATCCCGGGCGCCAGCGCGCCGAGCAGCGACCCCGCCCCGACCAGGCCGAGCGCGACGAGCAGCATCCGCCGCTTGCCGAACATGTCGCCGAGCCGCCCCAGCACCGGCGCCGACACCGCGCCGGCGACCAGGTTGGCGGTGATCAGCCACGACGCCGTCGACCCGCTGACGTCGAGCAGCTCCGGGAACCGCGGGAGCAGCGGGACGACCATGGTCTGGACCAGCGAGACGAGCAGCCCGCACGAGGCCAGTACGGCGATCGCGACGCCGGGGCGCGGCGGCGCCGGTGCGGATCCCTCGGGGTGGGTGCTCTCGGGCTGCTGGTGCGGACGGCGTGCCCGGAACACTCGACCTCCGTGGTGGGTGACAGATCGTGCCTGCGGACGACCCCGCTGAAGCGGGAGTCACCCATCAGATGAGCATGCCGGTCACCCGTCCGGCAAGCCGGGTCACCTCCCGCGCGCGGGGACCGGCTCGGGCGGCGGCGGGCCGTCGTAGACCGCGGAGGGCCGGATCAGGCGTCGCTCGGCGGCCTGCTCCAGCACGTGCGCGCACCAGCCGACGACCCGGCTGACCGCGAACGTCGGCGTGAACATGCTGCGGGGGATCCCGCAGCCCTCCATCACCACGCCCGCGTGGAACTCGACGTTCGCGAACAGCGGGTGGTCCGGGCGCAGCTCCGCGAGGGTGGCGGCCACCCGCCGTTCGACGTCGGCGGCACGCGCGGGCAGCGGCCCGCCCAGCTCCGCGGCGACCTCGCGCAGCAGCGCCGAGCGCGGGTCCGGCCCGCGGTACACGGCGTGGCCGAACCCCATGATCCGCATCCCCGCGGCGAGCCGGTCGGCCACCCAGCGCTCCGGCGAGCCGCCGGCGTCGCGGTCGATCGCGTCGAGGCTCTCCAGCGCCCGGTCGGGGGCGCCGCCGTGCAGCGGCCCGGCGAACGCCCCGAGCGCGGCGACCACGCAGGACGCGACGTCGGCGCCGGTGGAGGCGACCACCCGGGCGGTGAAGGTGGAGGCGTTGAAGCCGTGGTCCACCGTCGCGACGAGGTAGGCGTCGAGCGCGCGGACGTGCGCCGGCGCGGGCTCGGCCCCGTCCAGCATCCACAGCCAGTTCGCGGCGGAGGACAGGTCGGTGCGCGGCGCGACCGGGTCGAGGCCGTGCCGCAGCCGGTGCAGCGCGGCGAGGACGGTCGGTGTCGCGGCGCAGACGGTCGCGGCGTCGCGGGTGCCCGCCGCCGGGTCGTCCCAGAGCGGGCGCATCCCGTGCTGCGGGCCGAGCAGCGACAGCGCGGTGCGCAGCCCGGCGAGCAGGTCGGGCCCGCAGGCGTCGGCGATCGCGGGCAGCTGCGCGGCGACGGCGTCGGGCAGGACCCGGCGCTCCGCGGTGGCGGCGGCGAACTCCGCGGCCTCGGACGCGTCCGGGAGACGGCCGTGGACGAACAGGAACCACACGTCGTCGAAGGTGCGGGTGCGCGCGAGGTCGACCGCGGAGTACCGGCTGTAGTGGTAGAAGCCCTCGTCGCCGCGGACGTCCCCGATGCGGGTGCTGGTGACGGCGACGCCGCGCAGGCCCGGTGGGACCTGCGGGACGGCGGCGCCGATGCTGTCGGTGCTGGTCATGACCGGACCGTCCGCCCGTCGGGAACCATTGTCAATATTGATGCAGTCAATGTTGATACGGTCCACGTCGTGGAGTACCTGACCGTCGCCGAGACCGCGGAACGCCTCGGGGTGAAGCGGGAGACCGTGTACGCCTACGCCAGCCGCGGGCTGCTGACCAGCGTGCGCGGCGCGCAGCGGCGGGGGAGCCGGTTCGCCCAGGACGAGGTGGAGGCCCTCGCCGCGCGCGGCCGCGAGTCGGGGGAGCCGTCCGGGACGGTCGAGCGCATCAGGACGCGGATCACACTCGTCGCCGACGACGGGCCGTGGTTCCGCGGGGTGGCGGTGCCCGCGCTCGCGGCGTCCTCGGACCTCGAGCACGTCGCGGCGCTGCTGTGGGAGGTCCCCGGCCGGGTGCCGTTCGACGCCGCCCCGGACCTGCTCGCCCCGGCGCGTGCCGTGCTCGCCGCCGCCCCCGCCGGGGCCCGGGCGACCGACCGGTTCCGGCTCGCCGTCGCCGCGGTGGCCGCGGCCGACCCGCTGCGCGCCGACGCCCGGCCGGGAGCGGTGGTGGCGACGGCGTCGTCGCTGCTGGGGACGGTCGTGACCGCGCTCGCCGGGGACCCGGGAGCCGCGGGCGGGCTACGGGGCGCAGTGGGGGCGGGGCCCGGCGGGGAGCCGGGTCACGGGGCGGAGCCGGTGCCCGCGGGGTCCGGCCGGTCCGACCTGGCGGAGCGGCTGCTGCCGGCGCTGGTCCGTGACCCGGACCGGGCACCCGCGCCGGCGACGGCCGGACACCTCCGCGCCGCGCTGGTCCTGCTCGCCGACCACGGCCTGGCGTCGTCGACGGTCGCCGCCCGGGTCGCCGCGAGCACCCTGGCCGACGTGCACGCCGTCGTCTCGGCCGGGCTCGGCGCCCTCGACGGGCCCCGGCACGGCCTGGTCAGCGGGCTCGCGCACCGCTTCCTCACCGACGCGCTGGAGGACCCGCCCGGCGCGCTCGCCCAGCGGCTGCGGGCCGGCGAGCGGGTCCCGGGCTTCGGGCACTCGGTCTACCGGGGCACCGACCCGCGGGCCACGGTGCTGCTCGACCGGTTGCGCGCCGACCCGGCCGCGGACCGCGTCATGGCCTGTGTCGACGCCGTCGTCGCGGGGATGGACCGCGGTGGCGACGGACCCGCCGCGAACGTCGACCTCGCGCTCGCCGCGCTGATGCACGCCCACGACCTGCGCCCCGACGCCGGCGAGCTGCTGTTCGCCTGCGCCCGGACGGTCGGCTGGGTGGCGCACGCCCTGGAGGAGTACGCCGAGCCCGGTCTGCGGTTCCGGCCGACCGGCGTCTACACCGGGCCGCGGCCCGGGTCGACCAGCGAGGCGAGCACCACGACGTTGTCGGTGTAGCTGCGCACGCCCCGGTCGAACGTCCCGCCGCAGGTGATCATCCGCAGGCCCGCGCCGGTCAGGTCGCCGTAGACGGCCGCGGTGGGGAAGCGGTCCTTGGCATAGCGGCGCACCGCCTGGACCTCGAAGGTCGCGGTGGTGCCGTCGGCGCGGTCGACCGACACCAGGTCACCGGGGGCCAGCGCGTGCAGCCGGTGGAACGGGCCCGGCTCGTGGTCCCAGTCGACGTGCGCCGCGAGCACCGCCGGTCCCCGGGCGCCCGGGGTGGGGGCGCCGGTGTACCAGCCGCTGTCGGCGCCGTCGGGCGGCACCTCGAGGGTTCCGCGCCCGGTCAGGCCGAGCGGGACGAGCCCGCTGTCGAGCCCGATCGAGGGCGCCCGCACCCGCACCGGCTCCGACGGCGGCAGCGGGGCCGCCGCCGGACGGAGCGTGGTGGTGGGCAGCGGCGGCACCGCCCCACCGAGCGCCACCGGCGGCGCCCCGAGCGGGACGGCCAGCGCCAGCACGACGAGCAGCCCCCACCACACCCGTCGCACCGCACGGGGCCCGCGCGACCCACGCGGCCCGAGCGGCCCCCACGGATCCCGGACGCGCGCGGGGTCGGAGGACGCGTCCCCGATCGGGAGCGCGTTCTCCGGACCGGTGCGCGTCCGGTGTCCCGACGGGTGCGCGGGTGCGGGGGCGGGGGTGGGGGTGGGGGTCACGAGTGGCGGGTGGTCAGGGGGAGTGCGGCGCGGCCGGTGCGACGCCCGTTCCACACGACGACGCCCGCCCCGGTGGCGAGGACCGCGCCCGTCCCGACCAGCAGGAACACCGTCGGGTCGACCCCGGCGCCGCCGGAGCCGTCACCGGCCTCGACCCCACCGCCCGGGACCGCGCGCACCTGCCCGGTACCGGCGGCCGCGACGAGGTCCGAGCCCTCGCAGGCCCGGCCGTCGTTGTCGCGGTCCAGGTTGTTCGGGTCCGACGGGTCGGCGGCGAGCACGGCCTGGGCCTGGGCACGGGAGAGGTCGACGCAGTCCAGGTCGCTGCCGCGCCCGGCGGCGGGGGCCCCGGCCGCGGGGGTGGTCGCCTCCGGGGCCGCGGCGGTCTCCTCGGGCGCGGTCTCCCCGGGCGCCGACTCCTCGGGATCGGTCGCGTCCGGGTCGGTGGCGTCGGGGTCCTCGTCGGCCGGCGTCGCGTCGTCCGCGGGCTCCTCGGCGGGCGGCTCCTCGGTGTCCTCCTGGGCCGGGGCCGCGACGACCGGGCCCGCGGTGGCGACGGCGGCCGGGGCCGTGACGGCGCTCGCCACCGGGGTGACGGCCGGTTCCGCGGCCGACGCCGCCCCGGCCAGCGGGACCCCGGCGAGCGCGGCGAGGGTGAGCGACGCGGCGACGGCGCCGGTGCGGCGGACGAGCGAACGTGCGGTCATGATCCACTCCCTGTGACGAACGTGATCCTGGTGACCGGTGGGGCGAACGTGACGCCCTGTCCGATGGCGGAGAGTGAAGCGACACCCGGTCGAGAGGGCCAGGGAAGTCGCCCGTACGGGGATCACCGGGGCGGGTGGCGTCGCCCGGAGTGACCGAGGCCTCGGCGTGCCGGGGCGCGCGGGGCCCGGCACGACGTCCAGGATGGCGACCGTGACGACCACCCCCGAACCGCCCCGGCGCCGCCGCCGGTCCCTCGACGACGCCGTCTCCGACGCGTTCGTCGAGCTCTGGTCCCAGCGCCGCCCGTGCGTCCTGGTGACCCCGCGCCGCGACGGCACCCCGCACGCGGTGCCGGTGGGGGTGACCGTCGACGTGGCCGAGCGCACCGCCCGGGTGATCTGCAGCGGCGGGTCGCAGAAGGCGCGCAACGTCGCCGCGGCCGGGCCGGACGGCGCCCGGGTCAGCGTCACCGTCGTCCACGGGCGCACCTGGTCCACGCTGGAGGGCCGCGCCGTCGTGCGGGACGAGCCCGACGTCGTCGCCGACGCCGAGCGCCGCTACGCCGCCGAGTACAAGCAGCCCCGGGAGAACCCGGCACGGGTGGTGCTGCAGATCGCGGTCGACCGGGTTCTCGGCAACGCCTGAGGGGATACTCGCCGGTGTGGACCTGCCGGAGACGACCTTCCTCGGCCACAGCACCCTGCGGCTGCGGATCGGCGGGCGCACCGTCCTGACCGACCCGGTGCTGGGGCGGTCGGTCGGGCCGCTGCGCCGCACCGCGCCGGCCGTCGACCCGGAGTGGCCCGCCGGGGCCGACCTGGTCCTGATCTCCCACCTGCACGCCGACCACCTGCACCTCGCCTCGCTGCGCCGGCTGCCGCGCGCGGTGGAGGTCGTGGTGCCCGCGGGCGCCGGCGACTGGCTCCGCCGCCGCGGCGTCGCCCGGGTCTCCGAGCTCGCCGTCGGGCAGACGCGGGTCTTCGACGGGCTGCGGGTCACCGGCACACCGGCCGACCACTCCGGGCACCGGTGGGGGCCCCGGTTCACCCACGGCCCGCAGGCCGACGCGATGGGGCACCTGCTGGAGGGCGACGGGCTGCGCGTCTACGTCGCCGGGGACACCGGCCTATTCCCCGGGCTCGACGACGTCGCCGCCCAGGGCCCGATCGACCTCGCCGCGCTGCCGGTGTGGGGCTGGGGCCCGAACCTCGGACCCGGCCACCTCGACCCGGCCGGTGCCGCCGAGGCCGTCCGGCGGCTCGCACCGGCCGTCGCGCTGCCGGTGCACTGGGGGACCCTCGCCGTCGCCGGGCTGTGCTCGGTCCCGGGGCGGACCGGGTCCCGGATGCGGGAGCTGCTCGTGCGCCCGCCGTACGACTTCGCCGACGCCGTCGCCGCGGCCGGGCTGCCCACCCGCACCCTCGTGCTCCCGCCCGGCGCCGCCGTCGGAACGCCGGCGTGAGCGCGCCGCACCTGCTGGCCGCGTCCGCGCAGGAGTGGCTCGACGCCGAGCTCAGCCCGGACGCCGGGCGGATCGCCTACCTCGTCGTCGCCGGGGGAGTGCTGCTCGGGTCGGTGGTGCCGGTCGTGCCGACCGGTGCGATCGTCGGCGCCGCCGCCGCGACGGCGATGACCAGCTCCGCGCTGTCGCTGCCGGTGGTGCTGCTGCTGTCCTTCGCCGCGGCCCTGCTCGGTGACGTCATCACCTTCGCCGTCGCCCGCCTGGCCGGTGACCCGGTCCGCGCCGCGGTCGCGGGCGGGCGGCTCGGCGGCGAGCGCACCGCGGCCCGGATCGAACGGATGCGCGGCGCGTTCGCCGAGCGCGGCTGGCTGGTCGTGCTGGTCGGACGGGTCGCCCCCGCGGGGCGGGTGCCGACCCTGATCGCGGCCGCGGTCTCCGGGATGACCTGGGCGAAGCTGGTGCCCGCGGTCGCGGCCGGGGCGGTGCTGTGGACGTTGCTCTACGGCGTGCTCGGGGTGCTGACCGGCAACCTCACCGATTCCCCGCTGGTGGCCGCGCTGCTCGCGGTCGGGCTGGTGGCCGTCGTCGCGGCGGTCACCGCGCTGGCCGGGCGGGTGCGGACCCGGCTGCGGGCCCGCCACCCCACCGGCTGATCCCCGGCGGCCCCGCCGGCCGGCACGCTCGTCCACCCGCGCACACGGAACCGGCCGGGCGCGACGGGAGGGGGATGTCGCGCCCGGCCGGAGCGGGTGCCCGGGGCGTGGCGTCGCCCCGGGGGGATCAGGTCAGTTGCCGCCGCCGAAGGGGTTGATGCCGAACGGCAGCTCGCCGGTGGAGCCGCCCTCGGGCACGGTGCGCGCCCCGTTCTGGGCGGTCGCGGCGGCGGTGTCGCGCACGCTGCCGAGCGTCACCGGCACCTCACGCGCACCGGACCCACTGCCGACGGTCAGCGTGACCTGCTGGCCGGGGGTGAAGTTGCCGACCCGGGCGATCAGGTCCGCGAAGCTCGACACCGGGTACTCGTTGACCTTGGTGACGACGTCGCCCGCCTTGATGCCCGCGGCGGCCGCCGGCGAGTTCGGCTCCACCGTCGTGATCTGCGCGCCCGCGGTCTCGCTCGGGGCGCTGCCGGAGGCCGACACCGAGCCCTGCACGCCGAGCTGCGGCTTGGTCGCGACGCCGGAGTCCATCAGCTCCTGGGCGACCCGCTTGGCGGTGTCGACCGGGATCGCGAAGCCCAGCCCGATCGAGCCGGAGCTCTGCCCGGCGGTGGCGATCGCGGAGTTGATGCCGACGACCTGCCCGGCCAGGTTGACCAGCGGGCCGCCGGAGTTGCCCTGGTTGATGGGGGCGTCGGTCTGCAGGCCGTTGTAGACGACCGGGGCCTGGCCGTCGCCGCCCGCGGTGACGGTCCGGTTCAGCGCCGAGACGATGCCCGCGGTGACGGTGCCGGACAGGCCCTGCGGCGAGCCGTTCGCGACGACCTGCTCGCCGACCTGCACGCTCGAGGACTCCCCGAGGGTGGCGGGCTTGAGGTCCTTGGCGCCCTGCAGCTTGATGACGGCGAGGTCGTAGCTGGGGGAGGTGCCGACGACGGTCGCGGTGTACTGCTTCCCGTCGGCGGTGGACACGGTGATCCGGCCGCCGTCGGTGGCGTTCGCGACCACGTGGTTGTTGGTGAGGATCTGGCCGTCGGAGGTCAGGATGACCCCGGACCCCTCGGCGACGCTCTGCGCGGTGCGGACCTGGATGTCCACCGTGCTCGGGGTGATCGCGGCCGCGGCACCGGCGATCGAGCCGTCGGCGGGGGTGGCCGGGGTGCCGGGGGCGGCGGCGCTGGTCAGCGTGGCCGGGGTGGAGGAGCCGTCGAGCACCAGGTAGGCGCCGCCGACGCCGGCCGCACCGCCGACCAGGGCGGCCGTCAGCGCGACGGCGGCCAGGCCCGCACCGAACCGGCGCGGCGGCCTCGGAGCCGGACCCTGCTGCGGGAACGGCGGGTACACCGAGGTGGGCGGGCTCCCCGCGCCGTAGGCCGGGATCGTGGGGTTGCTCGTCGTCGCCCACGGCGGGGGAGTCTGGGCCCCGTGGCTGCCGCCCGGGTCGCCCCCCTGGCTGCCGCCCTGCTGCCGGTGGTCGGTGTCGGTCACGGTGGTCGCCTCCTGTGCGTGGGTGCCGTCGTCGCCGGCCGGGTGGGCGGGGACCGCCCCCTCGTGACGCCGTGCGGGCCGGACGGGGTCGGTGGCGCCGCCTCCGGTGGAGGTCCGTCCGTCGGACGACTCGCCCGTTCCCGGCCCGTTCTCGGTCATGGGGCAACTGTGCGCCGTGACCCTGAGACGACCCTGTGACCGCGCTGGGAATCGCTCGGGCATCGGGTGAGAGTGCCCGGCACGCGGGTCCTCACCGGCGGTCCGGGCAGGTCAGGAGATCGCGCCGACCACCGTGAGCACCAGTCCCAGCACCGCGAGGGCGGCCCCGCCGCGGGCCCACAGCCGCTGCGCGCGCCGGTCGGACTCGGTCAGCTCGGCCTCGGTGCGGGTGGACAGCACGAAGGTTCCGCCGGCGTCCTGCGGGGGCCGGATCACCAGTGGCCCGTCGCGGTCGTCGACCTCGCCGAGGACGTACATCGCGACGCCGGGGCGCAGCACCCACTCCTGGTTGCGGTAGCCGACGGTCCGGTCCCCGCCACGGCCCCGGTCGTCGGCCGGGTCGAACCGGTCCAGCACCCGTTCCACCGGGTCCGGGTGCCGCCCGCCCGGGTCGACGCCGATGGTGTGCCCGTCGCGCAGCAGCGCCCAGCCGTGCGGGGACGTCCGCTCGGACACGGTCTCGGTGTGGGTCTGCGTCCGGGTGCGGCCCTCGTCGTCGCGCTCACGGCGCTCGAACCGGCGCTCGACCCGCTGCATGTGCCACACGCAGTCGACGCCCGCGAGGTCGGAGTGCAGCACCCCGACCGGGGCGGGCGCGGTCTGCCCGACGACCTCGCAGACCTTCCGGAACGTGCCCGGCCGCCCGGCGAGCTCCGCCGCGACGCCCGCGAGGTCGAGCAGCTCGGGCACCGACAGCGTCTCGGCCGCCATCATCGCGTGCACCCGGCGCTGGGTGCGGACCGCGACCCAGATGCAGGCGGCCCCGGCCAGCAGCGCGATGATCCCCACCCACAGCACGGGCGGAACCTAGCAGGTCAGGCGACCAGCTCCACGATCGTGGCGTTGGCGGTGCCGCCGCCCTCGCACATGGTCTGCAGCCCGTAGCGGATCCCGCGGTCGCGCATGTGGTGCACCAGGCGGGTGAGCAGCACGGTGCCCGAGGCCCCCAGCGGGTGCCCGACGGCGATCGCCCCGCCGAGCGGGTTGAGCACGGCGTCGTCGGCGCCCAGCTCGGCCTGCCAGGCCAGCGGGACCGGCGCGAACGCCTCGTTGACCTCGAACGCGCCGATGTCACCGATCGACAGCCCGGAACGCTTCAGCACCTTCTGCGTCGCCGGGATGGGCCCGGTCAGCATCCGCAGCGGGTCCGCACCGGACACGGCCCCGGAGTGGTAGCGCACGATCGGGGTCAGGCCGAGCTCGCGGGCCCGCTCCGGGGTGGTCACGAGGACCGCCGACGCGCCGTCGGAGATCTGCGAGCTGTTCCCGGCGTGGATCACCCCGTCCGCGGAGAACGACGGCTTCAGCGCGGCCAGGGTGTCGGCGGTGGTGCCACGGCGCAGGCCCTCGTCGGCGGTGAACCCGGGCGCGCCGGGGACGTCGACGAGCTGGTCGTCGAACACGCCGGCGTCGATCGCGGCGGCGGCGAGCTCGTGGCTGCGTGCCGCGTACTCGTCGAGCCGGGTCCGCGACAGTCCCCAGCCCCGGGCGATCCGCTCGGCGCCGACGCCCTGGTTGAAGTCCCCGTTCGGGAACTCCCCGGACTCCAGGTCGGCGCGGTAGCGCTCGCGCACCAGCGGCCCGTAGGGACGTCCCAGGTCGCGGCCCGCGCCCAGCGGCACCCGGGTCATCGACTCCACCCCACCGGCGACGACGACGTCGTACTGCCCGGCCAGCACCATCCCGGCCGCGAAGTCGAACGAGGACTGGCTCGACCCGCACGCGCGGTTCACCGTCACCCCGGGCACCGTCTCCGGCCAGCCCGCGGCGAGCAGCGCGTAGCGGCCGATCTGCGCGGCCTGGTCGCCGACCTGGTTCACACAGCCCCACACGACGTCGTCGACGACGGCGGGGTCGATCCCGGTCCGCTCGGCCAGGGCGCTCAGGACGGCGGCGGACAGGTCGACCGGGTGGACCTCGGCCAGCGACCCCTTCCGCTTCCCGATCGGTGTGCGGACGGCGGCACAGACGACGGCCTCGGGCATGGGGGTCCTCCTGGTCACCGGTGACACGACTCGTTCGCGACGCTAAGCCATCGGAGGGGGTCGGCGCTGAGAGGGCGATCACAGCGCCGTATGTGCATCAGGTGTCGAGACGCTCTGGATCGATGAGGTACCGTCTCCGGCGTACGCGAAGGGGAGTAGCTCCCAACGCTGCGCTCGACATACTGGTCCGCCTCGTACTCCGACGGCCGACCCGGGTGCAGCGGCCTGACCACCACCAGGCGAGCGAGACCTTCGATCCGGATACTCCGGGTCGAGGGCACCCCCACCTCGGTCCGGTCGAGATCGAGGGATGGACATGAACGGTTTCCTGATCGCGTTCGCGATCAGCTTCGGCGTCATCTTCGTGGCCGAGCTGGGCGACAAGTCGCAGCTCATGGCCCTCACGTTCGCGACGCGCTTCAACGCGATCCCGGTCCTGATCGGGATCACGATCGCCACCTCGGTGACCCACCTCGTGTCGGTCGCCGTCGGCTACGGCCTGGGCGCGTCGATCCCGACCGGCTGGATCGCGCTGGTCGCCGCGGTCGCCTTCCTGGCGTTCGGCGCCTGGACACTGCGCGGTGACAGCCTCTCCGAGGACGAGGAGGCGAAGGCCAAGCGGGCCGGCGGGTCCGCCGTCGTCGCCGCGTCGGTCGCGTTCTTCCTCGCCGAGCTCGGTGACAAGACGATGCTCGCGACGATCACCCTGGCCGCCCAGCACGACACCCTCGCCGGGTCGATCGGCATCTGGGCCGGGTCCACGGTCGGCATGGTCGCCGCGGACGGGCTGGCCATCGTCGTCGGGCGTCAGCTCGGCAAGCGGCTCCCGGAGCGGGCCATCTCGATCGGCGCCGCGGTGATGTTCTTCGTCTTCGGCGCCTGGCTGCTCTACGAGGCCGTCCCGCAGGTGTGGGGCGAGGACGCCTGGGGCCGCGTGTTCGACGTCGCCGGGCACCACGGGCTCGGCTGGGCCGCGCTGGTGCTGGGGGCGCTCGCCGTCGGCGCCGGGCTGTGGTTCCGCGGTCGGGCGCACCGCGCCCGCGGGGAGCGCAGGCTCGACGTCGCCCGGACCCCGGGCAGCCCGGCCTGGTGGGCCCGCACGCTGTTCGTGCTGGCCGCGGTGCTCGGGTTCGGTGCGCCGCTGCTGGTCGCCCTCGACGTGCTGCAGCCGATCTCGGTGCTGGCCCGGCCGGCGGTCGCCGTCGTCGGGGCGGGGCTGCTGCTGCTCGGCTTCGCCGTCGTCGCGGTCGCGATGCTGCAGCTCGGCACGGTGTGGCGCCGCTCGGCCACCGAGGCCGGGGCGGCCGCGGCCGGTGACCCGGACGCCGCACGACGCCCGGTGCTCGCCACCGGCGGGATCTACCGCCGCGTCCGCAACCCCGCGCTGACCGGCCTGATCGTCGGGTGCGCCGGGATGCTGTTCATGGCCCCGACCCTGCTCGGCGTGCTCGCCGGGGTGCTGATCCTGGTGGCGGTGCAGATCCAGGCCCGTGCGGTCTACGAGCCCGGCCTGGGCAGCGCACTGGGCGCCGAGTACGACGAGTACCGCGCCCGGACCGGCCGGTTCCTCCCGCGGGTCCGCACCGACCGCACCCCCGCGGGTGAGGGCGACCGCACGACCGTCGGCTGAGCGTCCCGGCACCGCGGCGCCGCTTTGGCGGCACCACCGCACCGGCACGCGCCGACAGCGCGACACCGCGGCAGCGCCGCGCGACGACACCGCCCGCCCCGGCGCGACCGGGGCGGGCGGTGTCGTGTCGGGGGGCTCGCGCCGTCGTACGGTGGGGTCATGACGGTCCTGGTCACGGGCGCGACCGGCAACATCGGCCGGATGGTCGTCGACCACCTGCGGGCGCGCACCGACGAGCCGGTCCGCGCGCTCACCGTCGACCCGGTCCGGGCCGCGCTGCCCGGCGACGTCGAGGTCGTGCGCGGCTCGCTGCACCGGCCTGCGTCGCTGGACGGGGTGTTCGACGGCGTCCGCGCGGTCTACCTCGCACCGCACGTGCCCACCGTGGCCGAGGTCCTCGACCGGGCGGCGGCCGCCGGGGTCGGGCACGTGGTCGACCTGTCCGGTGAGCCGGAGAGCTGGTGGGGGACGGTCGTCACCGCGGTCGAGGCCGCGCCGGTCCCGTGGACCCACCTGTGGCCCGCGGACTTCGTGGAGAACTGCCGGATGTGGCTGCCGCAGATCGCGGCGCACGGGGTGGTCCGGGAGCCGTGGCCGGACCTGGCGAGCACCCCGACCGCGATGACCGACATCGCCGAGGTCGCCGCCGTCGCCCTCACCGCGGGCGAGGAGTACCACGGGCGCGCGCTCACCCTCACCGGCCCGGAGGCGGTCACCCGCCGCCGGTGGGTCGCGGCGATCGCGGCGGCGACCGGGGTGCCGATCGGGTTCGAGCAGGTCACGCCGGACGAGGCGGCCGCCGTGCTGGCCGGGTCGATGGACGCCGACCGGGCGGGCGTCGTCGTCCACACCGTCCTCGGGGAGTTCCTGCGGGCCGGCGCGGCGGCCCCGAACGGTGTGGTCGAGCAGGTCACCGGGCGGCCGGGGACCACCGTGGAGGCCTGGGCGGCCGAGCACGCCGGGTCGCTGCGCGCCGCCCTGACCTGAGGCGCCGCCGCGGTCCCGGCGCGGTGCCCGCCCCGCCCCGACCGGACGGGGGCGGGCACCGCGGGCGGGGTCAGGAGTACCAGGTCGGCTCGGGCAGCTCGTCGCGCAGCACCCACGCCCCGACCTCGCGCCGCTTGTAGGCGACCGGGTCGTGCAGGGTGTGCGTGCGGACGTTGCGCCAGAACCGGTCGAAGCCCAGCTCCGTCGTCGTCGCGCGGGCCCCGAGGCCCTCGAAGATCCCCGAGGTGATCTCCAGCGCGACGTCGGTGGCCCGCGCCTTCACCGCGGCGACCCGCACCTCGTGCTCACCGCGCTGCTCGGCGGTGACGCCGTCGGCGTCGCGGTGGATCACCTGCTGCTCCTGCGCGACGGCGTCGGCCAGCGCCTCGACCGCCCACAGCTTCGCGTGCAGGTCGCCGTGGAGGTCGAGCTGGTAGGGCTCGTCGACGGCGCGCTCGTGGCCGCCGTGGAGCCACGGCCGGGTCCGCTCGCGGGTGAAGCGCGCCGCGGTCTCGAGCGCCCCGCGGGCGATCCCGAGGTAGAACGCCACGAAGACGAGCTGGATGATCGGCACGTTGAGCGTGTTGTAGACCCGCGGCGTGAACACCCGGTCGGTGAACCCGGCGGCCGCCGCCCACGGCACCCGGACGTCGGTGATCGTGACGCTGCCGGACTCGGTGAGGCGCTGGCCGATGTTGTCCCAGTCGTCGGCGAAGACGATGCCCTCCTGGTGGCTCGGCACGATCGCGAAGACGTGGGTGTCGGTCCGCTCGATCACCCCCTCCAGCACGGTGACGTCGGAGACCCTGCTGCCGGTGGAGAACGACTTGCGGCCGGAGTACACGAGCTCGTCGCCGTCGTCGCGGATGGTCAGCTCGGCGTCGCGCGGGTTGACCGCGCCCCCGAAGAACCAGCGGTTGCGGGTGGCGTCGGCCTCGACCGCCGCGATCTGCTCGGGCGTCCCGACGAGCCGGGCGGCCCAGAACCAGAGCAGGTGGTAGCCGAGCAGCTGGCCGATGGAGCCGTCGCCCGCGGCGACCTCGCGGATCACCCGGTAGGCCAGCGGCCACTCCTGTCCGCCGCCCCCGTGCTCGACCGGGCCGAGCAGGGTGACCAGGCCGGAGTCCTTGAGCAGGGCGACCTCGTCGTGCGGGGTGGCGCCCGCCCGGTCGCGGGCCGCGGCGTCACGCTCCAGGACGCGGCGGACGTCGCGGGCCCGGGCCAGCCAGCCCGCGGCGTCGGTGGGCGTGGCGGACCAGTCGAGCGACTCGACGGTGGTGGGCTCGGAACGGTTCTCGGTCGTGGTCACGGTGTGTCTCCTCGTCGTCGGAGAATGGCGCCCGGGCACGGCGGCGCACGATTCGGCGGATACGCGCGGGAATGCGCACCGAATCGGCGGAGGAACGGTGGGCCCGGACGGGAGGGAACTGTCGGGGCGGTCACCGGCGACCGGGGTCGCCGGCCGCGGCGCAGGTCAGAGGGCCTGCTCCGCGGGGATGCCGGTCAGCGACAGAGCGACGAGGTCACACGCGAGAGGTCGACGTGGCGTCGACGGGTGAGCTCGGTGAACAGCACGGTCCCAGTGTTCGGGGAGATCACGGTGGAAGTCAACGAGACGTTCCCGGAAATGGGACGCGGCGCGGGATGTCCGGTCAGGACGGGCCCCGGGAACGCGAACGGGCCCGGCGACGACGGTCGCCGGGCCCGTGCGGACGGTGTCGGTCAGACGGTGGTGAGCTGCGGCTCGCGGGCGGCCAGCTCGGCCTCCTTCTCCCGGATGACCGGCAGCACCTTCGCGCCGAAGTACTCGACCTCCTCCTGGAAGTGCAGGAAGCCGAGCAGCAGCAGGTTCGCGCCGCGCCGCTTGTACTCGATCGCGCGGTCGGCGATCTGCTCCGGGGTGCCGATCAGCTGGGTCTTGAAGCCGTCGTTGTACTGGACGAGGTCCTCGAACGACGAGTCCGCCCACATGCCGCGCTTGTCGCCGGTGGAGTTGCCGGCCTGCTGGACGGCGTCGCGGAAGCCCTCGACGGCGGGCCGGTTGGCCTTCTCGATGATCTCGCGCAGGGTGTCCCGGGCCTCCTTCTCGCCGTCCCGGGCGATCATGAAGCCGTTGAGGCCGAACCGGACGGGCTGCAGTCGCTCGGCGGTCTTCGCGTGGCCGAGGACCTCCTCGACCTGCTCGGAGAAGCCGTCGTAGTCCTTGCCGTTGGAGAAGTACCAGTCCGACACGGTGCCGCCGTTGTAGCGGGCCGCGGTGGAGTTGCCGCCCTGGAAGATCTCCGGGTGCGGACGGCCGGGGACGTCGACCGGGCGGGGCTTGAGGTCGAAGTCGCGGATCCGGTAGAAGTCGCCGGCGAACTCGGCGCCGCCGTCGGAGGTCCAGATCTCGCGCAGCACCCGGATGAACTCGTTGCTGCGGCGGTAGCGCTCGTCGTGCTCGAGCCACGGCTGGCCCATCGCGGTGAACTCGGCCTTCAGCCAGCCGGAGACGACGTTGACCGCGAGCCGGCCGTTCGTCAGGTGGTCGGCGGTGGCGACCCACTTGGCCAGCACCGAGGGCTCCCACAGGCCGGGGTGGACGGCGGCGATCACCTTGAGCCGCTCGGTGGCCAGGCCCAGCGCGAGGGAGAACGCGGTGGCCTCGTGCTGGTGGTCGGCGCCGTAGCTGGCCATGTAGCGGATCTGGGACAGCGCGTACTCGAAGCCGTTGTTCTCGGCGGTCTGCGCCAGCTTCCGGTTGTACTCGAAGCCCCAGTCGGTGCGCTGTTCGATGGTGCTGGTGACCAGCCCGCCGGAGACGTTCGGGACCCAGTACGCGAACTTCAGCGGCTCCTGGATCCGGGTGTTGGGCGTGGTGGCGAGAGCATCGGACACGGGAGACTCCTCGGGGGTGTGCCGGGCACGGCAGACGGGCGCGCGACGGCGCCGGAAAGAGAGGAAAGAGGGAGGAAACGGACCTGCGGTGACGCGATCAGCGACAGGCCTGGCTCACGACGACGAGGTTGTCGACGTGACGGCGTCGGGTCAGCAGGAAGCCGGTCACGCTCCCACCGAACCCGCGGAGCCGGTTGTTGTCAACCGGATGCCGGGGAGATCACCACGGGTCCTCACCGGTGGACCGGGTCGACCCCGAGCAGGCCGTGCGCCAGCCCGCCGAGCAGCCCCACGAGCCGGTGCTGGTCCAGGCCGCTGCGGAAGAACAGCGTCGACTGGATCGCGCCGACGCAGGCGTGCACCAGCACGCGCAGCTCGCCGTCGGACAGGTCCGGGCGCAGCGGGGCGAGCACGTGCACCCAGTCCTCGACGTGGTGGCGCTGACGGCGCCGCAGGTCGCGGCGGGCCTCGGCGGGCAGGGTGTGGACCTCGCCGTAGTAGACGGCGAACTCGGTGCGGTTCTCGGTCACCAGCCGGATGTGGTCGGCCACCAGCACGGTCAGCGTCTCGCGCTCGGGCGTGCCCGCGGCCAGCGCCGCCGCCGCGGAGGCCTCCAGACGGGCCATGCCTCGGTCGAGCAGGGCGAGCAGGACCGCCTCCTTGGAGGCGAAGTGCCGGTAGATCCCGGACCCGACGATGCCGGCCTCGGCGCCGATCTCGGCCATCCCGACGGTGTGGAAGCCGCGACCGGCCGCGAGCCGGGCCGCCGCCTCGAGGATCCGCTCCCCGCGTTCCGGGTCGCGCCGCCGCGGGGGTCCCGCGGTTCCGGAGCTGGTTCGCGTCGGCATCTTTCCAGCATCGCATCCGCGCGGTACGGTCCGCCACAAGTGAACAACGGATCACTAGGGAGTCGGCGTGGACTTCACCGAGACCGACGAGGAACGCGATCTGCGGGCGGCCGTCGCCGCCATCGCGGCCTCCTACGGCAGCGAGTACTACCTGCGGTGCGCCCGGGAGGGCAGGCACACCCACGAGCTGTGGAAGGCGATGGGGCAGGCCGGGTTCCTGGGCGTCAACGTCGCCGAGGAGCACGGCGGCGGTGGCGGCGGGCTCGTGGAGCTGTCCATCGTCTGCGAGGAGGCCGCGGCGCAGGGCGCCCCGCTGCTGCTGGTGCTGGTGTCCGCGGCGATCTCGGCCGAGGTGATCGGGGAGTTCGGCTCCGAGGAGCTGCGCCGTCGCTGGCTGCCGGGGCTCGCCGACGGCTCGACCAAGGTCGTCTTCGCGATCACCGAGCCGGAGGCGGGCTCCAACACCCACCGGATGGCGACCCGCGCCGACCGCGACGGCGACGACTGGGTGCTCACCGGCACCAAGCACTACATCTCCGGCACCGACGACGCCGAGGCCGTCCTGGTCGTCGCGCGGACCGGGAAGGCGCCGGACGGGAAGGCGCGCCTGAGCCTGTTCGTCGTGCCGGTCGACTCGCCCGGGCTGACCCGCACCCCGCTGCCGGTGGACCTCATCGCCCCGGACAAGCAGCACGTCCTGCACTTCGACGACGTCCGCGTCCCGGCGGGCAACCTGGTCGGCGCCGAGGGCGACGGGTTCCGCCAGGTCTTCCGCGGCCTCAACCCCGAGCGGATCACCGGCGCCGCGCTCGGCGTCGGCATCGCCCGGTTCGCGCTGGCCAAGGCGGCCGACTACGCCCGCACCCGGCAGGTCTGGGACACCCCGATCGGCGCCCACCAGGGCGTCTCGCACCCGCTGGCGCGGGCCCGGATCGAGACCGAGCTCGCGGCGCTGATGACCCGCAAGGCCGCCTGGCTGCACGACCGCGGGATGCCCGCGGGCGAGGAGTCCAACATGGCCAAGTACGCGGCGGCCGAGGCGGCGACGCACGCCGTCGAGGCGGCCATGCAGACCCACGGCGGCAACGGTCTGGCCAGCGAGTACGGGCTGATCCCGTACTGGGGGATGGCCCGGCTCATGCAGGTCGCGCCGGTGAACCGCGAGATGATCCTCAACCACGTCGCCCAGCACGGGCTCGGGCTGCCGAGGTCGTACTGATGGGTGCCGGCGAGCTCGACCGGAACCTGATCGGGCGGGTCAACGTCGCCGACGCGCTCGGCCGCAGCGCGGCCGCCCGGCCGGGGCGGACCGCCGTCGTCGACGGGGAGCGGTCCTGGACCTACGCCGAGCTGGACGCCTGGGTGGACCGGCTGGCCCGTGGGCTCGCCGTGCGCGGCTGGACCCGCGGCGACGCGCTCGCGCTGGCCTCGGGCAACAGCGCCGAGTTCCTCGCCGTCTACTACGCCTGCGCCCGCCTCGGCCTGGTCTGCGTGCCGGTGAACCTGGGCTGGCGTCCGGACGAGGTCGCCTACGTCCTGGGCCACTCCCGGGCCCGCGGGATCGTCGTCGAGGCGCAGCTGGTCGCGGCGCTCGCGCCCGCCTGGGAGCAGGTGCCCGCGGTGACCGAGGTGTTCGTCGCGCCCGGCACCGGCGGGGTGGCCGGTGCCGGGGTCCCGTTGGCCGACGTCGAGGCCGGGGGAGGGGACGGCGCCGGGCCGGTCGAGGTGCTGGTCGAGGACCGGGACCCGCTGTCCTACCTGTACACCTCGGGGACGACGTCGTTCCCGAAGGGCGTCGTCACCTCGCACCTGGCGGTCACCCTGGAGTCGTTCTCCGCGGCGCTGGACTCGGGCTGGTCGGCGGCGGACCGCTTCCTGGCGATGATGCCGATGTTCCACACCGCGCAGCTCAACGCGTTCTGCACCCCGGCGGTGCTGGTCGGGGCGACGATCCACCTCGCCCGGGGGTTCGAGCCCGCCGCGTTCCTCGACACCGTCGAGCGCGAGCGGATCACCCAGGTGTTCGGGCTGCCGATGATGTACCGGGCGGCGCTGGAGCACCCGTCGTTCGCCGGTCGGGACCTGTCGTCGCTGCGGCGCGCGGTGTACGCGATGGCGCCGATGCCCGAGCCGCTGATCCGGGCCTGCCTGGACGGCTTCGGCTGCGACTTCGCGCTGCTGTTCGGGCAGACCGAGATGAGCCCGTGCACCACCCTGTTCCAGCCCGAGCACCAGCTGACCCACATCGGTGCGGTCGGCACCCCGATCACCGGGGTCCGGGTCGCGGTCATGGACTCCGGCGGGACCCTGCTCGGCCCGGGGGAGGAGGGCGAGATCGTCTACCGCGGCCCGTCCACCATGAACGGCTACCTCGACGACGACGCCGCGACCGCCGAGGCGTTCCGGTACGGCTGGTTCCACTCCGGCGACGTCGGCCGGCTCGGCGAGGACGGCGTGCTGTGGTTCGCCGACCGGGTCAAGGACGTGATCAAGACGGGAGGCGAGAACGTGGCCTCGCTGGAGGTCGAGCGGGCCGTCTACGCGGCCGCCCCGGACGTCGCGGAGGCGGTCGTGGTCGGGCTGCCGCACGAGCGGTGGAGCGAGGCGATCACCGCGGTGGTCGTGCCCCGGCCCGGCGCGACGGTCGACCCGGACGCGCTGCTGGCCGCGCTGCGCGGGCACCTCGACCCCTACAAGGTCCCGAAGGCGGTGATCGTCGCCGACGAGCTGCCGCGCACCTCGACCGGGAAGATCCGCAAGAACGTCGTCCGCGAGACCCACGCCGGCCACTACGGGCCGCCCTAGCCGACGTGCACCACGGGGCGCCGGGCCACGTCGGGCTCGGCCTCCCGGAGGATCTCCCGGGTGATCGGGGCGACCTCGCCGACGCCGGTGAACAGGTACCGGCCGAAGTGGCGCACCGGGTTGCCCTCGGTCCAGTCGAAGTAGATGTGCGGGGCGCGGTCGCCGACGTCGCGCAGGTGCAGCAGCAGCGCGGCGATCGCGTTCGGGACCGACGGCGCCGACGTCGTCAGCACCCGGTACGGGCCGCGGCGCTCCCCGCGCACGGCGATGCCCGACTCGAACTCCGACGGGTCGGTGACGGTGACCTCGACCAGCACCACGCGGCCGGGGTCGGGGATGTGGTGGTCCTCGGTCTCCTCGGCCAGCTTCTCCCGGTACTCCTCGTCGCGGGCGACGCTGTCCCGCTCGCCGGGGCGGGGCTCGTGCGCGACCAGGCGCAGCGGCCTGCCGGAGCCGGAGCACTCGTCGAGGAACCCGCGGGCGGTGTCGTCGAGGGTGACGTCGGTGATGCGCAGCTCGAACGCGCGCAGGGTGCGCGACAGCAGCGACACCACCAGGATCCCGGCGATGAAACAGGCGGCGATCTTCACGCCCTCCGGCCGCTCGACGACGTTCGCCACCGTCGTGTAGACGAACACGAGCGCGATCAGCGCGAACGCGACGACGGCCGGGCGGCTCCCGGTGCGCCGCACCGACAGCGCGACGGCGACCGCCGCGGAGGTCATCAGCACCAGCACGCCGGTGGCGTAGGCCCCGCCCTGGGCGTCGACGTCGGCGTCGAACAGCAGGGTGACCGCGAACGCGACCACCATCACGACCAGGACGAGCGGCCGCGCCGCCCGCGCCCAGGACGGCGCCATCCCGTAGCGGGGCAGGAACCGCGGCACCAGGTTGAGCAGGCCCGCCATCGCCGAGGCCCCGGCGAACCACAGGATCGCGATCGTGGACAGGTCGTAGACGGTGCCGAAGACGTTCCCCAGGTCGCGGTGGGCCAGGAACGCCAGCGCCCGCCCGTTCGCCTGCCCGCCGGGGGCGAACTCCGGCTCGGGGATCAGCAGCACGGTCACGACGCTGGAGGTCACCAGGAAGGTGCTCATGACCAGCGCGGCGACGGTGAGCAGCCGCCGGGTGCCCGCGATCCGGCCCTCCGGGCGGTCCTCGGTGTCACCGTCGCGGCCGCGCACCAGCGGCATCACCGACACCCCGGTCTCGAACCCGGACAGGCCCAGCGCCAGCTTCGGGAACACGATCAGCGCGACCCCCACCATGAGCAGCGGGTCCGGGTGGCGGGACACGAGCAGCGCCGACCAGCCCGCGACGACGTGCGGCGCCGCGACGATCCGGACCAGCCCGTCCACCACGACGACGGCGTTGAGCACCAGGTAGACCGCGACCAGCGCGACCGCGATCCGGATGGCCTCGGAGAACCCGGCGAGGAACACCCCGCCGAGCAGCGCGAGCAGCAGCAGCGTGATCAGCACGTTCTGCCCCTGCAGGGCCGCGGGGGCCAGCGGGTTCTGCACCAGGTGCGCGGTCGCATCGGCCGCGGACAGCGTCATCGTGATGAGGAAGTCGGTGGCCGCGAACCCGAGCAGGACCAGGACGAACACCTTCCCGCGCCACCCGGGCAGCAGCCGTTCCAGCATCGCGATGGAGCCCTCGCCGTGCGGGCTCTCCCGGGCGACGCGGCGGTAGACCGGCAGCGCGCCCAGCAGCGTCACCGCCACCAGGACGAGGGTGGCGACGGGGGAGAGCACGCCGGCGGCGAGCGCCGCGATCCCCGGCTGGTAGCCCAGCGTCGAGAAGTAGTCGACGCCGGTCAGGCACATGACCTTCCACCAGGCGTGGCGTGGGTGCTCCGGTTCGGGCCGGGCGTGCGGGCCCTGCCGGTCGGGGCGGTGCGCGTCCTGCAGGAGCCAGGAGCCCACCCGGTTGCGGACCCGCCGCGGGGTCTCGGTGATCGCCACCGGCCCAGGATTGCGCTACGACACGGTCGGCGCCGCTCCTCCGGGCGGATCGTCCGTATCCGACGGGGTGATGGTGGCCGCGTCGGTGCAGGCGCGCAGCGCACCGGCGAGCGGGCCGCGCCCGGCGACGAGCTCGACGACCCGCGCGTCGTAGCCGCGGACCTCGAGGAACCGGGCGGCGTCGCGCTGCGGGTCCCCGGTCCGGCGGGCGACCGGCGAGTGCCCGATGGGGTGCAGCACCGCGGCCGTCATCAGCAGGTCCCGGTCGTGCCCGCCGTCCTCGGCGGCGGTGCGGGCCGCGATCGCCGCCCGCTGCGCGCGCTCCCACAGCTCCGGGCGCTGGTGGGCCAGCAGCGTCTCGGCGAGCGCGCGGGCGGCGTCGAACCCCATGACCCGATCCTGCCGTGACGTGATCCGCTGCGCGCGCGGTGATCCGTGCCGCGCGTGCGTCCGGACGCGCGCGGCGCACGGATCACCGCGCGCACGACGACGCCCCGCGGTCGGTGCGGCCGCGGGGCGTGTCGGGGTGCCGGCCGGGTCAGACCGTCTCGGACTCCCGGTCACCGCGCTGGGCGCGGACCGCGCGGAGCACGACCGGGGCGACCAGCAGGATCGCGATCAGCGAGTACACGACGATCGCGAGCGGGGTGGAGACCAGCGTGGTGACGTCGCCGTCGGCGATCTGCAGGGCGCGGCGCAGCTGCAGTTCCGCGTCCGGACCGAGGATGACGCCGATGATCGCCGGCAGCACCGGCAGCCCGAACCGGCGCATCAGGAACCCGATGCCGCCGATCGCGAGCAGCACCAGCAGGTCGACCGGCTGGCCGGAGACCGCGTAGGCGCCGACGCAGGCGAAGAACAGGATGCCCGCGTAGAGGTACGGCCGCGGGATCCGCAGCAGCTTCGCCCAGGCCGGGGCCAGCGGCAGGTTCAGCACCAGCAGCATGACCAGGCCGATGAACAGGCTCGCGATGAGCGTCCAGACCAGGTCCGGCTCCTTCTGGAACAGCAGCGGGCCGGGCTGGATGCCGAACTGCTGGAACGCGGCGAGCATGACGGCGGCGATCGCCGTCGTCGGCAGGCCGAGGGTCAGCATCGTCGCCAGCGTCCCCGCCGACGACGCGCTGGCCGCGGACTCCGGCCCGGCGACGCCCTCGATGGCGCCCTTCCCGAACTGCTCCGGGTGCTTCGAGAGCCTCCGCTCGGTCACGTACGCCATGAAGGTCGACATCTCGGCGCCGCCGGCCGGGATCGAGCCGAAGCCGAACCCGATGAACGGGCCGCGCAGCCACGGCTTCCAGGTCCGCTTGAGGTCCTCGCGGCCCAGCCACGGACGGCCGACCGGGATGACCTCCTGCTTGCGTCGTCGCAGGTGGGCGGCCACCCACAGCGCCTCGCCGATCGCGAACAGCCCGACCGCGACGATGATGACGTCGATGCCGTCGGCCAGCTGCGGCACCCCGAAGGTGAGCCGCGGCTGCCCGGAGATCGGGTCGAGCCCGACCAGGCCGATCGTGAGGCCCAGGGCGAGCGCGGCGAACCCGCGGACCCGCGAGGCACCCAGCACGCCGCTGACGGCGACGAAGGCCAGAACCATGATCGCGAAGTAGTCCGGGGCGCCGATGTCGACGGCCACCGAGGCGATCAGCGGGGCGACCAGGACCAGCCCGGTCACGCCGACGATGCCGCCGATGAAGTGCCCGATCGCGGCGGTGGCGAGCGCCTGGGCGCCGCGCCCGGACTTCGCCATCGGGTTGCCCTCGATGGCCGCCATCACCGAGGCGGACTCGCCCGGGGTGTTGAGCAGGATCGACGTCGTCGACCCGCCGAACATCGCCCCGAAGTAGATGCCGGCGAACATGATGAACGCACCGGTCGGGTCGAACGCGTAGGTCACCGGCAGCAGCAGTGCCACCGCCATCGCCGGGCCGATGCCCGGCAGCACGCCGATCGCGGTGCCGAGCAGCACCCCGAACGCGGCGAACAGCAGGTTCTGCGGGGTCAGCGCGTGCGCGAACCCGTTCATGAGCAGGTCGAACGTGCCCATCAGCCGAACACCCCCATCAGCGGGCCGCCCGGCAGGTCGACGCCGAGGACCGCGTCGAACAGCACCCAGGTCAGCAGCGAGACCCCGGCGGCGATGCCGAGGTCGCGGAGCACCGCGCGCGAGCCGAGCGCGTAGGTGGCGCCGGCGAACAGGACGGTCCCGGCGATCGGCCAGCCGGCGAGCGGGATGAGCGCCGCCGTCGCGACGATCACCCCGGCCAGCATCCCGACCGTGCGCAGGTCCATCGGCACGTCGAGGTCGACGTCCTCGCCGCCCTCGGCCTCGCCGCGGCCGCCGCGCAGGACGTCGACGGTCAGCAGCGCCGCCAGCACCAGCAGCGCCGCGCCGAGCACGAACGCGACGGTGCGCGGTCCGAGCGGGTCGGACGCGCTGCCGCCGCCGCCCTCGGCGAGGGTGTCGCCGAGCACCAGCAGGCCGGTGAGGGCCAGCAGCACCGACACACCCAGCTCCGAGTGCTCCTTCCACCAGGAGCGAGCGGTCCCGGTGTTCCCGGTGTTCCCGGTGTCCCCGATGGTCGTCACGTCAGCCCCAGCCCGGTCAGTACCCGCTCGACGCGGGCGTCCTCGTCGGCCAGGAACCGGCCGAACTCCGGCCCCGGCAGGTACGCGTCCTGCCAGCCGTTGCGTGCCAGCACCTCGCGCCACTCCGGCGTCGCGTGCAGCTCGGCGTAGGCGCGCTCCAGCTCGGCGACGCCCTCGGGGTCCAGCCCCGGCGGCGCGACGACGCCGCGCCAGTTGGTGAACTCGACGTCGATGCCGGACTCGCGCAGCGTCGGCGCGTCGAGGCCCGGGATCCGCTCGCCCGCGGTCACCGCGAGCACCCGCAGGTCACCGGAGGCGATCTGGTCGGCGAACTCGCCGAGCCCGGACACCCCGAACGCGACCTTGCCGCCGAGGACCGAGGCGAGCAGCTCGCCGCCGCCGTCGTAGGAGATGTAGTTGACCGCGCGCGGGTCCACGCCGGCGCCCTCGGCCATCAGCATCGGGGCCAGGTGGTCCGGGCCACCGGGGGAGGAGCCGCCGCCGACCGGGGTCTTCCCCGGGGCCGCCCGCCAGGCGGCCAGCAGGTCGCCGAGGTTCCGGTAGGGCGAGTCACCGGGGACGACGACGATCTCGGTCTCCTCGGTGAGCCGCGCGATCGGCGTGGTCTGCTCGAGCGTGACCGGCGAGTCGTTGGAGTACACGCTGCCGACCACGCCCAGGCCCATGCTCATCACGAGCCGGTCGTCGCCGGCCTCGTTGACGGTCCGGCCGAGCCCGACCGTGCCGCCCGCACCGGGCAGGTTGAAGACCTCGACCGACCCGGTCAGCCCGGCGTCCTCCATGGCCTTTGCCGCACTGCGGGCGGTGACGTCGTAGCCGCCGCCGGGGGCGTTCGGGACCAGCATCCGCAGTCCGCGGAGCTGGGTGCCGTCGCCGCCGCCGCCGATCGCGCCCACCGCGGGCGGGACGAGGAGCAGCGCGGCCAGGACGGCCACCACCGTGCCGAGGAGAGGTCCGACCCGGGGCCGCGGCACGGGCGGCGCGGGGTCGTCCGGCGTGGGCCGGTGCTGCGAGGGCGGTTCCTGCGACTGCGGAGGAGCCGTCGACTGGGGCATGTGCGTCCGATCTCACCGTTGCGAAGCGAACGCGCTGAAGTGTGCGGAGTCACCCGTCCGGTGTCTCCGTAACGGCCACAACGGTCGTTGTGGTCGTTTCGGTCGCGCCGGACGGGGTCAGCGCGACCGCAGGCCCAGCTCACCCAGGACGTGCTCCACCCGCTCGTTCTCGGAGGCGGTGAACCGGGCGAAGTCCGCGCCCGGGAGCCAGGCGTCGTGCCACCCGTTCGCGGCCAGCACCTGCCGCCACTCGGGGGTGCCGCGCATCGCGGCGACGGCGTCG
The DNA here is from genome assembly GCF_017312135.1 of Pseudonocardia sp. TMWB2A. Classification (NCBI taxonomy): domain Bacteria; kingdom Bacillati; phylum Actinomycetota; class Actinomycetes; order Pseudonocardiales; family Pseudonocardiaceae; genus Pseudonocardia; species Pseudonocardia sp. TMWB2A. Next base: position 1,243,591 of record NZ_QKQY01000002.1, on the reverse strand, counting down.
GCCAGCGCGGCGCGGTCGGCGTCGGACAGACCGGGCGGCGCGACCAGCCCGCGCCAGTTGCTGAACTCGACGTCCACCCCGGACTCGCGCAGCGTCGGCACGTCGAGGCCGGGCACCCGCTCGCCCGCGGTCACCGCGAGCACCCGCAGGTCCCCGGACCCGATCTGGTCGGCGAACTCGCCCACCCCGGACACCGCGAAGGCCACCTCGCCGCGCAGCACCGCCGCGAGCAGCGGACCGCCGCCCTCGTAGGACACGTAGCGGACCCGGGCGGGGGCGATGCCGGTGCCCTCGGCGAGCAGCATCGTGGCGAGGTGGTCCGGCCCACCGACGGTCGAGCCGCCGCCGACGGTGAGCCCGCCGGGGGCGGCGCGCCAGGCGTCGAGCAGCGCGCGGACGTCGCGGTAGGGCGAGTCCGCGGGCACGACGACGATCTCCGACTCCTCGGTCAGCCGCGCGATCGGCGTGGTGTCGGCGAGCGAGAGCGGGGTGTCCCGGGACGCGGTCGCCCCGACGATCCCGAGCCCCATGCTCATCAGGAGCCTGCCGTTGCCGGCCTCGCCCTCGACCCGGCCGAGCCCGGCGATCCCGCCGGCACCGGACAGGTTGAACACCTCGACCGGGCCGGCGATCCCGGTGTCGGACAGCACCTTCGCCGCGCTGCGCGCGGTGACGTCGTAGCCGCCGCCGGGTGGGTTGGGGACCAGGATGCGCAGGTCGGACAACGGCCGCGGCCCGTCGGTCAGCACGATCGGGACGACGACCGCGGCGAGGGCCAGCACGAGCACCGCGACCAGCGCGACGACCGGACCCCGGCGGGCGCGGCGGGCGACCGGTGGCCCGCCGGGCCGCGTCACCGTCCCCGCCATGCCCACCCGCCCGTCGCCGTGCCGCCGCCGGTGAGTCTGCGCGTCCGCGGCCGGGCCGGTCCACCGAGGGTGAGCCGCGCGACGCGTCGTGGTCCCACCGCCTCGCGTGGCCGCCGCCGTCGCCGCGCGTCCTACGCTGGGCGCATGCGACGGCGCGCCGGGGGTACGGGTGGACCGCTGGCCCGCCAGTTCCTCGTCTGGCAGCTGGTGGTCGTGGTCGTGCTGCTCGCCGCGGTCGCGGCGCTGGCCGCCGTGCAGTCCTCGGAGTCGTTCCGCGAGACCCAGGGGCGCCGGATGCTGTCGGTCGCCGAGGACGTCGCGTCCGTGCCGACCGTCCGCGAGGCGTTGCAGACCCGGCGCTACGACCTGCTGCCGTCGTTCGCCCGCAGCGCGGAGAACCTGTCCGGGGCCGACGAGATCGAGATCGTCGACGCCGGGATGGTCGTGCGCACCTCACCGGACCCGTCCCGGGTCCGGCAGCGCTTCGACCCCGGCGCCAGCACCGCGCCGCAGGGCCGGGCCTGGGTCGGTAACCCCGACGGGCGCACCGTCGTCGCCCAGGTGCCGGTGATCGACGACCGCGGCGCCGTCGCCGGGCTGGTGTCGGCCGGGATCCGCGCGCCGTCGCTGTGGGAGTCCCTCGCCGGGGCCCGCGCGGAGACCGGCGCGCTCCTGGGGCTGGCGCTCGGCGTCGGCGTCCTCGGGTCGCTGCTGCTCGCGCGGCGAATCCGCCGCCAGACCCTCGGCCTGGAGCCCGACGAGATCGTCGAGCTGGTGCAGCGCCGCGAGGCGATGCTGCTCGGGATCAAGGAGGGCGTGGTCGGGCTGGACACCGCGGACCGGATCACCCTGCTCAACCTGGTCGCCCGCGAGCTCCTGGAGCTGCCCGGCGCCCGCGAGGGCGACGCCGTCGCCGACCTCGGCCTCGACGACCGGCTCCGCGAGGTCCTCACCGGTGCCGCCGACGGCGAGGACCAGCTCGTGCTGCGCGACACCCGGGCCCTGGTGCTCAACCGCCGCCCGGTCCGCGTCGACGGCCGCGACGTGGGCGCCGTGGTCACCCTGCGGGACCGCACCGAGCTCACCACCCTGCAGCACCGGCTCGACGCCTCGCACACCGTCACCGACACCCTGCGCGCCCAGGCCCACGAGTTCTCCAACCGGCTGCACACCATCGCCGGGCTCACCGAGCTCGGCGAGCACGACGAGGTGCGCCGGTTCGTCGCCGGGATCGTCGCCGCCTCGGAGGGGTGGCGCCGCGAGGTCACCGCCAGCGTCGGCGACCCGGCGACGGCCGCGCTGCTCGTCGCGAAGAACAGCCAGGCCGCCGAGCGCGGCGTCGAGCTGGCCCTGGACCCGGAGTCCCGGCTCGACCCGACCGACCCCGACCACGACCCGGACCTGTCCGCCGACCTCGTGACCGTGCTCGGCAACCTGATCGACAACGCGATCGACGCGACCGCCGGGCGGGACGGCCCGCGCCGGATCGAGATCGGGCTCGCCGGCGGCGGCGACACCGACGGCGACGAGGTCTGGGTCGAGGTCCGCGACTCCGGCCCCGGGATCGCCTCCGAGCTGGCCGAGGAGGTGTTCCGGGCCGGCTACTCGACCAAGGCCGCCGAGATCGGCGGCCGCGGGCTCGGCCTGGCCCTGGCCCGGCAGGCGTGCCTGCGCCGGGGTGGCACCATCGCGGTGCGGCCGGCACCGGCGGGCCGGGTCGGTGCAGTGTTCGAGGCGGTGCTGCCGGTGGCGCCGACGGGGGTGCGGGTGTGAGGGTCCTGGTCGTCGACGACGACTTCATGGTCGCGAAGGTCCACTCCGGCTACGTGGAGCGGATCGAGGGCTGCACCGTGGTCGGCGTCGCGCACAACGGCGCCGACGCCCTCGACGCCGCCGCCCGGCTCCGCCCGGAGCTGGTGCTGCTCGACGTCTACCTCCCCGACATGTCCGGCCTGGAGGTGCTGACGCGGCTGCGCACCGGCGCCGCCGACGACCCGTTCGTGCTGGTCGTGACCGCCGCCGACGACTCCGACACGGTCGCCGCCGCCCTGCACGGCGGTGCGCTGCACTACCTGGTCAAGCCGTTCGACTCCGCCGCGCTCGCCGCCCAGGTGCACCGGGCGACGCGGATCCGGCGCGACCTGGACCGGGTCCGCGACCAGTCCGACATCGACCGGCTCTTCGGCGGCACCGGTGCCGCCCCGGCCCGCACCCCCGGCGGCCCCGAACGGATGCCGAAGGGGCTGACCACCCCGACCGCGGAGCTCGTCGCGGGCACCCTGCGCGAGCACTCGGGGACCGACGCGGAGGCGGACCTGTCGGCGACCGAGTGCGCCGAGGCCACCCGGCTGTCCCGGGTCAGCGCACGCCGCTACCTGGAGCACTTCGTGTCGACCGGGCAGGTCACCGTACGGCTGCGCTACGGCGGCACCGGCCGCCCGGAGCGCCGCTACCGCTGGGTCGGCTGACCGGCGCCCCGCAGCGCCTCCGCCCGCGGAGCCGCCGGATCGGCCTCCGCCCGCGGAGCCGCCGGGTCCGCCTCCGCCTGCGGTGCCACCGGGTCGGCCTCTGCCTCCTCGGCCTCGGCGGCGTGCTCCAGCAGCACCGCCGCGATCGGCTCGCACAGCAGGTCCGGCAGGGCGTGCCCCATCCCGTCCACCGTGACGAGCTGCGCGGCCGCCCCGATCCGCGCCGCCAGGTGGTCCGCGTGCGGCGGCGGGTGCACCGGGTCCTCCGGCGCCTCGACGACGAGCGTCGGCACCGTGACCGAGCCCAGCTCGGCGCCGCGGTCCAGCCCGTCGAGGTCGGCCTGGGCGTGCGCGGTGCACGGCTCGACCCGCCCGGTGTGGTCCATGATCCGCCGCTCGCGCGCGGCGAACTCCGCGGTGTCGAACGGCAGCACCCCGCCGGAGACGCGTCGCCAGTACTCGACCCGCCAGGCCAGCTCCCCGGCCTCGTCGCGCGGGTCGCCCAGCTCCTGCCACATCCGCTGCACGTCCCGGGTCGGGCCGGGCAGGTCGGCGTCGCCGGTGTCGAGCGCTGCGGTGCACAGCAGCGTCGCGCTGACCATGCGGTGCGGCGCGTCGAGCGCGAGCAGCTGGACCAGCGTCCCGCCCAGCGACATCCCGACCAGGTGCGCCCGGTCGATCCCGCAGCCGTCGAGCACCGCGAGCGCGTCGGTCGCCAGGTCGGCGACGGCGTAGGGCCGGTCCTCGAACGCGTGGGTCGAGCGGCCGGTGTCGCGATGGTCGTAGCGGACCACCCGGTGCCGCTCGCGCAGCACCTCGACCAGCGCGTCCGGCCAGCCGTACCCCGCCGAGCCCGCCCCGTTCACCAGCAGCACCGGCGCCGCCGGAGTCGGCCGGTGTGCGGGCAGGTCCTGCACCCAGAGGGTCACGCCCGGCTCGGTCTCGACCTCGCGTACGGTGCCGGCGATCTCCACATGCGCAGGCTGCCAGACCGGTGACGGTCCGCCTCCGCCGACCGGGTGGGGGGTTGGTCCGGTGTGCGTAGAGAATGCCGGTCATGGGCTTCTGGGAGTATCTCTCCACGAACTGGGGCGAGGTGCTCGGGTACACCCTCGAGCACGCCGCGCTCGTCGTGGTGGGGCTGGCACTCGCGGTGGTGGTGGGCGTGCCGCTCGCCGTCGCCACCTACCGGACCGACCTCGGCCGGGCCGCCGCCGTCAACGGGTCGTCGCTGATCATGACGGTGCCGTCCTACGCGCTGTTCGGGCTGCTGATCCCGCTGCTCGGGCTCGGGTGGGGCCCCGCGGTCGTCGCGCTGATGCTCTACGGCCTGCTGCCGGTGGTCCGCAACGCGATCGTCGGGCTCCGCGCGGTCGACCCGGCGGTCACCGAGTCCGCCCGCGGCGTCGGGATGGACCGCACCCGGCTGCTGCTGGGCATCGAGCTGCCGCTGGCCTGGCCGGTGGTGCTCGCCGGGGTCCGGGTCGCCGCGCAGCTGCTGCTGGGCATCGCCGCGATCTCCGCGGCCGTCAACGGGCCGGGGCTGGGCAACCTGATCCTGTCCGGCCTGTCCAGCGCGGGCACCCCGTTCGCGATCTACCTGACCGTGCAGGGCATCGCCGGGATCGTCGTGCTGGCGGTCCTGTTCGACGCCGCGATCGCCCTGCTCACCCGCCTGACCACCTCGAGGGGAATCCGTGCCTGAGCCGATGATCCGGCTGGAACAGCTCACCAAGCGCTACCCGGGGCAGGAGCGGCCCGCCGTCGACCGCCTGGACCTGGAGGTGCCGCGCGGCGAGCTCGTCGTGTTCCTCGGCCCGTCGGGCTGCGGCAAGACGACCACGATGAAGCTCATCAACCGGCTGATCGAGCCGACCTCGGGCCGGATCCTGCTCGACGGCGACGACGTCACCTCCGTCGACCCGGACCAGCTGCGCCGCCGGATCGGCTACGCCATCCAGCAGACCGGGCTGTTCCCGCACCGCACCGTCGCCGAGAACGTCGCGACCGTGCCGAAGATGCTCGGCTGGGACCGCCGCCGCACCGCCGAGCGCGTCGACGAGCTGCTCACCCTGGTCGGGCTCGACCCGGACGAGTTCCGCGGCCGCTTCCCCAAGCAGCTCTCCGGTGGCCAGCAGCAGCGCGTCGGCGTGGCCCGCGCACTCGGGGCGGGCCCCGAGGTGATGCTGATGGACGAGCCGTTCGGCGCGATCGACCCGCTGACCCGCGAGACCCTGCAGAACGAGCTGCTGCGCATTCAGGCCGAGCTCGGCACGACGATCGTGTTCGTCACCCACGACATCGACGAGGCCGTGAAGATGGGCGACCGGATCGCGGTGTTCGACGCGGGCTCCGGGGTGGAGCAGTTCGACACCCCCGAGAAGCTGCTGACCGAGCCCGCGAGCGAGTTCGTCGCCGACTTCGTCGGGGCGGGTGCCACGATCAAGCGGCTCACCCTGACCCGGGTCGGCGAGGTCGACGTGCCCGTCCGGCCGACGGTCGGGCGCGGCACGACCCGCGAGGAGCGTCTCGCCGCACTGCACGCGGGGGAGCACGAGTTCGTGCTGCTCCTCGACGACGACCGCCGCCCCCTGGGCTGGCTGCCCCGCGACGCCTCGGGTGACGTGCTCGACCACGGGCTGCCCGTCGTCACCCGGATCGGCCCGGACGACACCCTGCACACCGCGCTCGACGCGATGCTCGCCGGCAACGCGAACGCCGTGGCCGTCGTCGACGGCGACGGCGTGCACCGCGGCGTGCTCGACCTCGACACGATCCTCGCGACCGTGCACCGGCCCGCGGGCGCGGCCCCGGCCGGCCAGGACACCCGGAGCGTCGCCCGATGACCGTCACCGCCGCCCGCCCGGGCGCGACGACCGGGCCGCGGCCGGACGGGACCGCCCGCCCGGCCCGGCGGTGGGCGGCGCTGCTCGCCCGGCCGCTCGTGGTCGTCGTCGCGCTGACGACGCTGTACCTGGTCGTGTCCTCCCGCGAGCTCGACTCGATCGAGGCGCGCAGCCTCGACGCCGCCTACATCGCGAGCCGCACCTGGCAGCACGTCTGGCTGACCGCCGTCGTGTCGGTGCTGGTGCTGGTGATCGCGGTGCCGCTGGGCGTGCTGCTGACCCGGGAGGCCACCCGTCGCTTCGCCGGGCCGGTGCTGACCGTGGCCAACATCAGCCAGGCGATCCCGTCGATCGGTCTCATCGTGCTGTTCGCGGTGGCGTTCCTGACCCTGCCGGTCACCGTGATCGCGGTGCTCGCCTTCGTGCTCCACGGGATCCTGCCGATCGTCCGGAACACGATCGCCGGGCTGGAGCAGGTCGACCGCTCGGTGATCGAGGCGGCACGCGGGATGGGCATGACGCGCCGCGGCGTGCTGTTCTCCGTCGAGCTGCCGCTCGCGGTGCCGGTGATCCTGGCCGGCGTCCGGACCACGCTGACGATCACCACCGGCACCGTCGCGCTCGCGACGTTCATCGGCGCCGGCGGGCTGGGCGACATCATCTCCAACGGTCTGGCGTCCAACCGCACCCTCGTCCTGGTCACCGGCAGCGTGCTGGTCGCGGCGCTCGCGCTGCTCATCGACTGGCTGGCGGGCCTCGCCGAGGACGTCCTGCACCCGAAGGGGCTCTGAGATGACCACCCGTTTCCCGCGCCGCGCGCTGCCCGGCCTGCTCGCCGGGGTCGCGGCGCTCGTCTCGGGCTGCGGCGCCGCGGCCGCCGTCGCCGGCCCGTCGCCGCAGCAGCTGCGCGGCGGGTCCCTGGCCCGCGACGTCGACCTGTCCGGCGCCGAGCTGGCCGTCGGCTCGAAGGAGTTCACCGAGCAGCGGGTGCTCGGCGCGATCACCCTGCTCGCGCTGCAGGCCTGCGGGGCCCGCACCGTCGACCGGACCGGCCTGTCCGGCTCCACGATCGTCCGTGCGGCCCTGGAACAGGGCGACGTCGACGTCTACTGGGAGTACGCCGGCACCGGCTGGACGCTGTTCCTGGGCAACGACACGACCATCCCCGGTGAGCGGGCGCTCTACGACGCCGTCGCCGCCCAGGACCTCGAGCGCAACGACGTCGCCTGGCTCGGGCCCGCCCGCTTCGGCAACCAGTACGCCGTCGCCCGCCGCGGCGACGCCGACGGCCCGCTCGGTGAGGTCCGGACGCTGTCCGACCTGGGGCCCTACTTCGCCGCCGACGAGTCCCGGGCGACGTTCTGCGGGGCCGCGGAGTTCCTCGACCGCGAGTTCGCCGACATGCAGGCCGCCTACGGCATCACGTTCCCGGCCGCGCAGACCTACCAGAACGACTTCGCGCTGAACTTCGTCAACGTCGCCCGGTCCAGCCCGTGCGACCTCGCGGAGGTGTTCACGACCGACGCGCGGATCCGCTCGCTCGACCTCGTCGTGCTGGCCGACGACCGGAACTTCTTCACCACCCAGCTGGCCGCGCTGACCTGCCGGGCGGAGACCGTGGACCGGTACCCGCCGCTGCGGACGCTGGCCGCGACGCTGGGCGAGCTGCTCACCGTCGAGGTGATGATCGAGCTCAACGGGCTGGTCGACCTGGAGGGCCGCAGCGCCACGTCGGTCGCCCAGCAGTTCCTCGCCGGCCACGGCCTCATCGGGGCCTGACCCGCAGAACGCGCGACGGCCCGGTCCGCACAGTGTGCGTACCGGGCCGTCGCGAGGCGCTGGGGGAAGGTCAGCCGACCTTCTCGATCAGCGCGGCGCGCTGACGGTCGCCGAGGCCGGCGGCACGGCGCGACACGTCGATGCCGGCCTCCTCCATCACCTTGGAGACCTTCGCCGGGCCCCAGCCCGGGACGCTCTTGAGCAGGTCCGCGACCTTGGTCTTCCCGACGATCTGGTCGGTCTTCGCGCGACCCAGCACCGCGGGGATGGTCTCCTCGCCGCTGGCGATCTTGTCGCGGAGCTCCTTGCGGGCGGTACGGGCCGCAGCCGCCTTCTTGAGCGCCTCGGCGCGCTGCTCCGGGGTCAGGGTGGGCAGAGCCATCGCTGACAACTCCTCTCGGTTCACGCACCCCGCTCACCGGGGTGGACTGCCATCTCCGATCGCGGTACAGACTGGCAGAGACATCGCCACGACCTGCGGGAACCCCCTCTTCAGGGCGTGTCGGCCCTGTTCGGGGCCGTCCGTGGCGCTGCTCACCGCACCCGGGCGACCGCCCGTCGCACGACGCGGGGTCGGGACTGTTGCCGCAGGTCAGCGGCATGAAAACGCGAAAGCGGTGACGATGGGCTCACCCGTCGAGCACGGAGCGCAGTCCCGCGACGTCCCAGAGGGTCCGGACCTCGTCGATCCGGCCCTGCCGCACCCGCACCAGCTGCACCGCCAGCACCTCCGCCGCGCGCCCGGTGGGGGCGATCCCGGGCAGCAGCCACGGCAGCTCCCGGTCGTGGGTGAAGCCGACGCGGACCTCGTCGACCACCCGGCGGACGTCGACGGTGCGCGACACCCGGGTCCGGGTCAGCCCGGACGGCCGGGCCGCGGCGACGGCGGCCAGGTGCGCGGCGACCGCGTCCCGGCCGTGGCCCCCGGCGCCGGTCGGCAGCTCGGTCCAGCTCACATCGGTGGCCAGCGCCGCCGTCGCCGGACCGGGGTCGCCCGCGTCGTAGAGCGCGTCGGCCGCGGTGTCCCAGAGCCGTGCGATGTCGCGCATCAGGACCTGCATCGCCGGGGTCACCCGATCACGGTGCCACGCCCCGGCCCACCCGCGCACGCGACGACGCCCGGGGGCACATGCCCCCGGGCGTCGGTCGTGGTGCGTGGCCGACTCAGGCCGTGGCGGCCGGTCGCTCCTCGGGCGCGGGCGGCGTGCCGGGCGAGACCCGCGGGTCCAGCTCGGCGCGCTCGTCGGTCTTCTCGCCCAGCGGCTTCTCCGGGTCGACCGCCTTGTCGTAGGAGGCGGTGACGCTGATCAGCCGGTGCCCGCGGAAGCGGGCGTAGCGCAGCGACCGCAGCCAGTTGTAGAGCGTGCCGAAGCGGTTGCCCCAGCCGATCAGGAACATCACGTGCACGTAGCACCAGATGAAGTACCCGAGCCAGCCGGTGAGCTTGATGCCGCGGACGTCGGCGACGGCCTCGCGGGCGCCGATGGTGGCCATCGAGCCCTTGTCGAAGTACTTGAACGGGGCCGGGGTGGTGTCGTCGCCCTTCGCCCGCGCCTTGATCAGCTTGCCGACGTAGGTGCCCTGCTGCATCGCGACCTGCGCGACGCCGGGCAGCCGGTCGATGGTGGAGACCATGTCGCCGATCGCGAACACGTCGCGGCGGTCCGGCAGGCTGCAGTCCGGGTCGACGGTGAGACGGCCCGCGCGGTCCACCTCACCGCCGGAGGCCTTCGCCAGCAGCTCACCCAGCGGCGACGCCTGGACGCCCGCGGCCCACACCTTGGTGCGGGCGGTGATGCGCTCCTCGCCGTTCGGGCCCTTCACCGTGATGGAGTCGGCGTCCATCCCGGTCGCCATGGTGTTCAGGCGGACCTCGACGCCCTTCTTCTCCAGCGTCTTGCGCGTGTAGTTCTGCAGCTTCTTCGCGAACGGCGGAAGCACCGCCGGCGCCGCGTCGAGCAGGATGATCTTCGCGGAGCGGGTGTCGATCGACCGGTACTCACGCGGCAGCACGTACTGCGCCAGCTCGGCGAGCTGACCGGCGAGCTCGACGCCGGTGGGGCCGGCGCCGACGACCACGAAGGTCATCCACGCCTGCTTCTCCTCCTCGGTCGTCGCGACCTCGGCGAGCTCGTAGGCACCCAGGATGCGCGAGCGCAGCAGCCGGGCGTCCTCGATCGACTTCATGCCGGGCGCGTGCTCGGCCCACTCCGGGTGCCCGAAGTAGGCGTGCGTGGCGCCCGCGGCGACGACGAGGGTGTCGTAGGGCAGCACGATCCGCTGCCCGTCCGGCGCGGCCGCGTGGACGACCTTGGCCTCGAGGTCGATGTCGCCGACCTCGGCGAGCAGGGTGCGTACGTTGCTCTGCTTCTTCAGCACCCGGCGCAGGGCCGGGGCGATCAGGCCGGGGGACAGGATGCCCGTCGCCACCTGGTAGAGCAGCGGCTGGAAGAGGTGGTGGTTCGTGCGGTCGACGATCGTCACGTCGACATCGGCGCCCTTGAGCGCCTTGGCGGCCTGCACACCGCCGAACCCTCCGCCGACGATCACGACCTTGTGCCGGCCCTGCCGCTCGTCGTGCTCTGCCGTGCTCACCTGAGTCCGCCCCTTGTCGGTCGGTCCTGGCGCGGCGTCACCGCGCACCTGCTCGATGGCCGGTGTCGGTCCCCGCCTCCGGACCCTGAGTCCTGGTGTCGGCGGTGGACGGCGGCCGTCCTGGCCGGTCTCCGACCGTACGAACCCACGGCCGCCGGGGCAATTCGGATCGCTCCGGAAACGCCTTTCAGAGTCCGAACTCACACGGTGGGGGAGCGGAAGCCGGATGCGGGTTCGCACGACCGTGCGACGATGGGGCCCATGTGCGGGATCGTGGCGGCGTTCGGTGGACCCACGGCGTGGCCGGGCGGTGAGCCCGCCGACCCCGGGAAGTACGAGCGGATGCTCGCCCGGGTGGCGCACCGCGGGCCCGACGACACCGGCGTGCAGGTCGTGGGGAACACCTGGCTCGGCCACCAGCGCCTGTCGATCATGGACGTCAGCGGCGGGCACCAGCCGATGTCCGACGCCGCCCGCACCGCGTGGATCGTCGGCAACGGCGAGATCTACAACCACGAGCGCATCGCCAAGGCGTTCCCGGACGGCACGGTGCGCACCAAGTCCGACACCGAGGCCGCGCTGCACGCGGTGATGTGGGACGGCCAGGCCGCGGTCGCCTCCCTCAACGGCATGTTCGCCGTCGCCATGGGGCGCACCGACGGCGCCGGGCTCGTCGCCCGGGACCCGTTCGGCGTGAAGCCGCTGTACTGGGTGCCGCCGACCGAGACCGGTGGCGACGACGTCCCGTACACCGCGCCGGACCCCTCGGAGACGGTGCTGTTCGCCAGCGAGCTCCGCGCGTTCGACCCCGAGGACCGCCCGTACGTGCGTTCGTTCCCGCCCGGCTGTCTGTGGAGCCCGTCATCGGGGCTGGTGCGGTTCGCCGACGCCGTGCCGGTCGAGGTCCGCCCGGCGCGTCGCGCGATCCGCCCCGGCTGGGACGACGCGGACCTGTCCCGGGTGCGCGAGGCCGTGGTGTCCGCTGTCCGCCGCCGGATGATGTCCGACGTCGGTGTCGGCGTGTTCCTGTCCGGTGGCCTGGACTCGGCGCTGGTCGCGGCCATCGCCGCGCAGGAGGCCCGGGCCCGCGGCGAGCAGCTGCCCACCTTCGCCGTCGGGACCGCGGAGTCCGGTGACCTGATCGCGGCCCGCAAGGTCGCCGCGCACATCGGGTCGGACCACCACGAGATCCTGGTGACCCCCGAGGACATCGCCGAGGCCCTCGACCACGCCGTCGAGGTGATCGAGCACTACGACCCGGCCCTGGTCCGCAGCGCGGTGCCTAACCTGATCCTCGCCCGCGAGGCGGCGAAGAAGGTCAAGGTCGTGCTCACCGGGGAGGGCGCCGACGAGCTGTTCGCCGGCTACTCCTACATCCACGGACCCGAGTACGCCGACCCGGACACCCTGCAGGCCGAGCTGGTCCGCTCGCTGGAGCAGCTGCACCACCTCAACCTGCAGCGCTGCGACCGCACCACCATGTACTTCGGGCTGGAGGCCCGCGAGCCGTTCCTCGACTCCGGCCTGGTCCGGGCCGCGCTGGCGCTGCCGCCGGAGTGGAAGCAGTGCCCGGACGGCCGCCCCGAGAAGGCGATCCTGCGCGAGGCGTTCGAGGGCTGGCTGCCCGAGGACCTGCTGTGGCGCGGCAAGGAGCAGTTCGGCGACGGCTCCGGTGCCGGCACCGTGCTCGCCGAGCTGGCCGCCCGCAAGGCCGCCGCCGCGGCCGACGCCGGGGTGACCGACGGGGTGCCCGAGCACCCGTCCGACTCCTGGCCGCTGCGCAGCGAGGAGGAGGTCCTCTACCACGGGATCTGGCGCACCCACTTCGACGGGATCCGGCCGGACCACGTGCTCGGGGCGTTCGCGACGGCCTGAGCCGCAGGGCGGCCCCGGGTCAGCCCCGGGCCGCCCGGTCGGCGCGGGACGCGTCGGCGAGCTCCTTCAGGCCGGGGGTGTCGTGGCCGTCGCCCCAGCTGTCCGGATCCCACAGCCCGGCCGCGGTCAGCGCACGGCCGCAGTGCACGTAGGCGTCGTGCACGTCGACCAGCAGCGCCAACGGCGGTGGCCGGTGGGCCGCCGGGCCCTGGGCGTCGGCGTCTGACGGCCCCCACAGCGCCAGCACCTCGGGGTCCCGGGTGACCCGGGCCCGGCCGTGCACGCGCAGCACGTGGGCCGAGCGCGGCACGCAGAACGTCAGGCCGACGCCGTCGCGGGCGAGCAGGTTGCGCATGCTGTCGACGCGGCGGTTGCCCGGCCGTTCCGGGACGGCGAGGCGGCGACCGCCGTCGAGGACCCGCACGGAACCGGGTGCGTCGCCGCGCGGGGTCACCGTCACGGTGCCGTCGGGGGCGGTGGTGCCGAGGAAGACCAGAGGCGACGCGGCGACGAACCGGGCGGCGACCTCGTCGACCCGGTCGGTGGACTTGCCCGCGACCAGCGGGTGCGGCTCCGCGACGACGGCGCGCAGCTCCTCCTCGGTCCGGATCCCGGAACCGTCGGCCGCGCCGGTGCCCGGTGCGGCGAGCGGGTGGTGCCGGCCGGCCGGGACGACCATCGGGGTGCCCGCGACCGGGTCGGGCACCACCCGCGACTCCATCCCGAACACCCGGCGCACCAGGTCGGCGGTCATCGTCGTCGCGGGCGGGCCCTGCGCGACGATCGCGCCGTCGGCCATCGCGATCAGGTGGTCGGCGTAGCGGCAGGCAAGGTTCAGGTCGTGCAGGACGACGACGACCGTGCTGCCCCGCTCCCGGTTCCGGTCGACGAGCAGGTCCAGCACCTCGACCGCGTGCGGCAGGTCCAGGAACGTGGTCGGCTCGTCGAGCAGCAGCGCCCCGGTGTCCTGGGCCAGCACCATCGCGATCCACACTCGCTGGCGCTGACCGCCGGACAGCTCGTCGACCGGGCGGTCGGCCAGCTCCAGCACCCCGGTCGCGCGCATCGCGTCGGCGACGGCGGCGTCGTCGGCGTCGCCGCGGCCGCCGAACCAGCCCTGGTGCGGCGACCGGCCGCGTTCCACCAGGTCGGCGACGGTGATGCCGTCCGGGGCGGTCGGGGACTGGGGCAGCAGCCCGAGCCGCCGGGCCAGCTCGCGGCCGGGCAGCGTCCGGAGGTCGGTGCCGTCGAGGCGCACGGTCCCGGCGGCCGGGGCGACGATGCGGCCCAGCCCGCGCAGCAGGGTGGACTTGCCGCAGGCGTTCGGGCCGACGATCACGGTGATCCGGCCGGGCGGGACGTGCACGGTCAGACCGTCGACGACGACGCGCTCGTCGTAGCGCAGGACCAGGTCGTCGGCGTCCAGCGCGGGCCCGGCGGGGGCGGTGGCGGGCGTGGTCACGGGATTCCTCCGGTCCGGGAGCGGGCGAGCAGCCACAGCAGGTAGGGGGCGCCGATCGCGCCGGTGACGACGCCCGCGGGCAGCGCGACCTCGGCGATCAGGGTGCGGGCGACGACGTCGGCGAGCAGTACCAGTGCGGCCCCGACCCCGGCGGCGTGCGGCAGCGACGCCCGCCCGGGGCCGGCGAGCCGGGCGGCGAGCGGCCCGCTGACCAGCGCGACGAACGAGACCGGCCCGGCCGCGGCGACCGCGGCGGCGACCAGCAGGACGGCCACCGCCAGCAGCGCGGCCCGGGCCCGGCCGACGGGCAGCCCGAGCGCGGTCGCGGTGTCGTCGCCGAGCTCCAGACGGGGCAGCGCGCGGGCCAGCAGCAGCCCGGCCGGGACGAGCACGGCGCAGGCGAGCGCCAGCGGGACGGCGGTGGACCAGCCGGTCTCGGTGACGCTGCCGGTCAGCCAGACCAGCGTCTGCTGCGCCGTGGTCAGCGACGCGGTGATCATCAGGTAGGAGACGACGGCCATCGCCGCCGACCCGATCCCGACCCCGACCAGCACGAAGCGGGTGCCGCCGAGGCCGTCGCGGCGGGCCAGGACGCTGATGAGCAGCGCCGCCGCGACGGCGCCGACGACCGCGCCGGCCGAGGTCCCGGTGACGGACAGGCCGAGCACGACCGAGGCGGTGACCGCACCGACGGCGGCACCGGCACCCACGCCGATCACGTCCGGGCTGGCCAGGGTGTTGCGCAGCACCCGCTGGAACAGCGCCCCGGCCAGGCCGAGCGCGGCGCCGACCAGCAGCGCGGTCAGCGCCCGCGGCATCCGCAGCCGCAGCACCACCAGCTCGGTGCGCGGCGTGCCGATCCCGGCCAGCGCGGCCAGCACGTCGCCGGGGCCGAGGCCCTGCGCGCCGACCGAGAGGGAGGCGACGAACGCGGCGAGCGCGGCCGCGGCGACGGCGAGCCCGGCCGTCGCGCGCCGGCGCCGGGACCGGGCCCGGATCCGGCGCAGCACCGCGGTGGGGTCGTCGCCGAGGGTCGCGGCGGTCATCGCAGGAACCTCCGCCGCCGGACCAGCGCGACGAACAGCGGGGCGCCGACGACGGCCGTCACCACCCCGGCCTGGACCTCGCCGGGCGGGGTGACGATCCGCCCGAGGACGTCCGCGGCCAGCAGCAGGACGGGCCCGGCGAGCGCCGCCAGCGGCAGCACCACCCGGTGGTCGGTCCCGGCGAGGCGGCGCACCAGGTGCGGCACGGCCAGCCCGAGGAAGGCGATCGGTCCGGCGGCGGCGGTCGCCGCCCCGGCCAGTACGACCAGGGCCACTCCGCACACGGCACGGTCGGTCCCGACCGCGCGGCCGAACGACCGGGCGACGTCGTCGCCGAGCGCCAGCGCGTTGAGCCGCGGCCCGCAGGTCAGGGCCAGTGCGAGCCCGGCGGCGACGAACGGCGCGGCCTGCGCGGCGATCCCCAGGTCCCGCCCGGCGACCGAGCCGACCTGCCAGAACCGGTAGTCGTCGAAGGCCTGGGGGTCGGTGAGCAGGAACAGGGTGGTGATCGACTGCAGGCCCGCGGCGAGCGCGGCGCCCGCCAGGGCCAGCGTCGCGGGGGAGACGCTGCCGCGCCGGCCGATCCCGGCCACCCCTGCGACGACGACGGCCGCCACCGCCGCCCCGGCGAAGCCGAACCAGACGTAGCCGGTGAGGGTGTCGACGCCGAGCAGCGCGATCCCGAGCACGACGGCGAGCGCGGCGCCGGTGTTGAGCCCGAGGATGCCGGGCTCGGCGATCGGGTTGCGCGTCATGCCCTGCGCGAGCACCCCGGCCACGCCGAGCGCGGACCCGGCGAGGACCGCCAGCACCGTGCGCGGCAGCCGCACCTCGGTGACGACGAGCGCCTCCGGCGAGGTCCGGTCGACGGCGCCGGTGAGCACGTCGAACACGAACCCGGGCGCGAGCGGCCGGGCCCCGACCAGCAGGCTCAGCGCGGCCACGGTCAGCAGCGCAGCGGCCAGGCCGGCCGCGGCGGGCCACCGCCGGCGCCGCACGGTCGCGGGTGCGCCCGGCGGGGGCGGGACGGGGGCGGTGGTCGCCGGGGCGGTCACCGCGCCTTCGCCGCCGCGTCCGCGAGCGGGCCCACGGTGCGGTCGAGGGCGTAGCGCCAGCCGTCGACCGAGGCACTGGAGAAGGCCTGGGACACGTCGCGGTCCGACAGCAGCACGCCGCGCCCGGCGGCCACCGACGGCACGGCCCGCCACAGCGGGTCGGCCGCGATCTCGGAGGTGTCCTTCGAGATCGCCTGCATGACGGTGACGTCGGCGTCGAGCAGGTTCATCCGCTCGCGGGAGACGGGGACGGAGAAGCCGTCGGTGCGCTGCGAGGCGATCTGCGGGGCGTTGACCATGCCGAGCTCGGACAGGAACGCGATCCGCCCGGAGTCACCGGTGTAGGCGGCGTACTCGCCGAGGGTGTTGCGGGCCCCGGATACGACGGTGGCGCCCTGCAGCTGCGGGTGCTGTGCCCGGGCGTCGGCGAAGCGCTGCTCCAGGTCGGCCTGCGCGCGCGCCGCCTCCTGCGGCTTCCCCAGGGCGGCGCCGACCATACGGAGCTGGTCGCGCCAGGTCGTCTTGTAGTTCTCGGCGCCGGCGGGGATGCCGACCACCGGGACGCCGAGCTGGGTCAGCCGGTCGTGGCGGTCGCGGGCGCCGGACGCCCGGGTGTCCAGGACGAGGTCCGGGTCCAGCGCAGCGACGGCCTCCAGGTCGACCTCGAGCGTGCCGAGGATCTGCGGCGGGGTGGTGTAGCGGGCCTGCACCCACGGCCCCAGGCCGTCGCCGCCGACGGCCAGCCAGTCCGCGGCCCCGACCGGCTCGATGCCCAGGGCCAGTGCGGTCTCGGCGTCGCTCCACCCCAGGGCGACGACCCGGCGGGGCTGCTCGGGGACGGTGACGTCGCCGAACGCGGTCGGGATCGTCACCGGGAACGCGCCGTCCCCGGACGGAGCCGTCCCGGGCGCGGGCGCGGGTCCCGGTGAGCCGCATCCGGCCAGCACCATCAGCACGGTGAGCAGACCGGCGAACAGGGGGAGCGTTCGACGCACAGTAAGGGCCGCCTTTCCACTGAACAGGTGACCCTCACTTCATCATCCCGGGTGCGGCGAACGGAAGAGCGGACCGCAGCCGTCTGCGCCACAACTGCCGCAGGGCGGCCCCGGTACGGCGGGCCCGGCGGCAGGGGCTCAGTTCTGGTCGGGGCGGAGGCCGTCGACCTGGTCGGAGCCGGAGACCCCGGTCGAACCGGTCGCGGACGGGTCCTGCGACGTGCCGGGCTCGCCCCCGGCGGGGACGTCGGCCGCACCGGTCGCGGCGCAGGACTCCTCGACCGACTGCGGCAGGGCCGCGGCGGGGTCGGGGGTCGGCGACGCGCTCGCCGAGGACGACCGCGACGACTCCGTGCTCGGGGACGGCTGCGTCGTCGGGGCGGCGAGCGCCGGGGCGGTCCCGGGCGCCGGCTCCGGGGCCGGGTCGGCGATGGCGTTGCGGACGACCTCGCGCATGTAGGAGACGTCGGGGTCGGCGGTGACGAAGTAACCCGTCGAGGAGTTCGGGTCCGGCAGCGACGGGTCGAACGCGACGCTCTCCAGCCGGAACCCCTCGTCGGCCAGGACGGCCAGCGCGGGCAGCACCTGCTGGGGCATGTCGGTGGCGACGTTGTCCCGGGTCACCGCGGCGATGCTCTGGAACCGGGAGATCAGCTCGGTCGCGGTCGTCTGCGAGATGACGGCCTGGATCAGGCAGCGCTGGCGGCCCATCCGCTGGTAGTCGGTGCCGTCGCGGCGGGAGCGCGCGAACCACAGCGCGTCCTCGCCGCCCAGGGTCTGCACCCCGGGGCTGATGTAGCGGTCCGGGGTGACGTGCCTGCCGAACGCGGTGACGCCGCCGACCGGGATCGGCTCGGGCCCGACGTTCACGGTGACCCCGCCGACGGCGTCGATCATCGAGGAGAACCCGGCCATGTTGACCTCGAGGTAGTAGTCCAGCGGCAGGCCGGTCATGTACGCGATCGAGGACTGGAGCAGGTTGATGCCCGGCGACGACGTCGGCCCCGACGGCGCGATCTCGGGGTGCTGCTGGGCGTAGGCGTAGATGGCGTTGAGCAGGTAGTCGCCCGACAGCGGCTGCGACGGGTCGTGGAAGCCGTTCGGGAACTTCTCCGCGGCCGGGCTGCCCGGCGGGAACTCGGCCCGCTGGATGTTGCGGGGCAGGCTGAACAGCGTCGTCCGGCCGGAACGGGTGTCGATGCTGGCGACCATCATGGTGTCGGTACGGGTACCGGTCCGGTCGTCGCCGGCGTCGCTGCCCAGCAGCAGCACGTTCAGCCGGGGCTTGCCCAGCGCCTCGGCCGCCGAGGTCCCACCGCCCTGGAACAGCGAGTTCAGCAGCCCGCGCTGGGAGTTCACCAGCTCGACGCCGTAGCCGAAGGGCACCGCGACGGTGAGGCACAGCAGGGCCGCGGTCCCGGTGCCGAGGATCTTCCGGCCGAGTGGCATCCCGCGCGGCCGGGCGAGTGCGTAGGTCCGCGCGACCTGGGCGATCCAGGCGATCCCGGCGACCACCAGCGCGCCCGCGATGACGGTCAGCGTGGTCGTCGACAGCAGGTTCTGGAGCAGCGTCGAGCGGCGGGCCAGGAGCACCAGCGCCGCCAGCCCGACGACGATCGCGACCAGCGTGCCGAGGATCAGCCCACCGGTACGACGGCGGCGCAGCGCGAGGTGTCCGCTGCCGGGCACCAGGGTGGATGCCGCGGTGAGGCCGAGCGCGGCGGCGAGGGTGCGCCGCGCGGGGTCGGGTGCGGCCGACGGGCCGGCGGGCGGGGACAGCGTGGTGTCCTCGTCGCGCGCGTCGCCGCGGCGACCCCGGGCCTTCGCCACGGAGCCTCCCGCCGCTGCGGACCCTGCTGCGGCGGTGCCCGCCGCGGCACCGGCGGCGAGGCCGGTGTGCGGCGGCCGCCGGGGAGCGGAACGTGCGGTGTCGCGCGGGGCCTCCGGCGCGGACCCGCCCGGACCTGCCGGGCGTGCGTCGGCGGGGCGTCCCTGCGGGCCGTCCGGTCGGCCGGTGTCGGGGCGGCCGGGGGTGCCGTCCGGGCGGACGGCACCGGACGGCCGCGCACCGGAGGGCGCCGCGGTGGCGCCGCCGGGCTGCCCGGTCGCGGCGGGACGGCCCGGTACGGCCTGCGGGCCGGTGTCGGGCCGGCCGCCGGAGCGCGGGTCGGGACCGCCGGGACGGGTCTCACCGGGGCGCCGGGGGCCACCCGGCGGCACCGACGCCGGACCCGCCTGGCCTGGACCCGACTGACCCGGACCGCTCGGCACCGCGGGGCCCCCGGGGCGCGACGGTGCGTCCGGGCGCGAACCCGCGGGCGCGGACGCACCGGCACCACCGGGCACGGGGCCACCGGACACGGCACCACCGGGACGGCCGCCGGGCACCGCGCGACCGGGACGGTCGCCGGGTGCGGCGCCACCGGGTGCGGCGCCGCCGGGCACTGCGCCACCGGACGCTGCGCCGCCGGAGACAGGGCCACCGGGACGGTCGCCGGGCCGGCGCGGCACGATCGGCAGCTCACCGCTGAGCCGGGCCGCGCGGTCGCGCTCCTCCGGCGGGGCGTCGGGCTCGGACGCGCGGTGCCGCCGGTGCTCCGCGGCGGTGTCCGGCCGGCCGGGGACCTTCACGGTCTCACCGATGCCACGACGGGTCGCGCGGATGGAACGGATGTCGGTGGGCCTGCTGTCGCTGTGCCCACCACGGCCCGGGGTCTCGTCCCGGGTCGAGCGGGACGACCAGGCGGCGGCCCGCCGGGCCGCGGCCCGGGCCTCGCGCTCGCGCCGGGGGAGCCAGGACTCGTCCTCGGCGGGGCGCCCGGCACCGTCCGGCGGGCCGGGGGGCCTGCCACCGGGACGCGCCGCGGGACCGGTCCCGGGGCGCGGGTCACCGGCGGGCGGGCGTGGCGCACCGGGGGCGGGCGGACCGGGTCGTCGCCGGGGGCCCGACGGCTGCTCCTGGGGAGGCCTGCCGGACTGCGGGGGTCTGCGGTCGCCGGGCCTGCCGGACTGCGGGGCCGGGGGCCCGGCGGGGCCGGGCGGGGGTGCGGCACCGCCACGGGCGGACGGCGGCGGGGTGTCGCGACGGTCGTTCGGCGGCGGGGTCTCACCGCGGTCCCGGGGCGGGGTGCCGCGCCGGGCCTCGTCCCGCAGGTGCGGGCGGTCGTCGCGGCGGGCGCGCTCGGGAGGGCCGGGTCGTCGTGGCCGGTCCGGACCGGTGGGGCGGGAGCCCTCCTGCGGTCGTTCGTCCACCCGGGGCACCCCCTTCACTGGTCGGCACGGGCGGGGTGGCCGTGCCGCGCGGAGGAGCCGCGGCACGTGCCTGCGCACCCGGCGGCGACGACGGCGCTCGGGTCCCGGTGAGGGTACTTGCCGTGATCACGATCTCGGTGAGCGGCCACCCACCCCGGTGGGTGGCGCCGGACAGGGTGGACATACCCGTCACTGATACGACACGAAGACGGGTGACTCGGGCCGGACGGCGTAGGTCTCGCGCGGGGTGAAGGTCGGCCTGTCCTCGTCGATGAAGTTCTTCCAGCCCCACCACAGACCCGGCGGACGGGGTGCGGCGTGCAGCGCGTTCCAGGTCTCGGTCTTCTCCTGGCGGGTGCCGTAGCCGTCGGCGTGCAGCACGGTCGCGAGCTCGCGGTGGGAGGTGACCACGGTCTGCCGGTCGGAGATCATCGAGACCCGGAACTGGTGGATCAGGAACACCTTCTGCGGCAGCTTCTTCTCCCGCACCAGCCCGGCCAGCCACTCCGAGGTCCGGTTGATCTCGGCCGCGGTCACCGAGCCGACCTGCACGCCGTGGCGCTGGCCCGGCTTCAGCCGCCACTCGGGGTCGAGCGCGAGCCCGACGTGCGGCTGCGCGAGCAGCTCGGCGTAGCGCTCGGCCTGGGTCAGGAAGTCGGTGGTCCCGGGCTGCAGGTCCAGCACCACGTAGACGCCGGCCTTCCCGGCCTGCTCGACCCACGGCCGCAGCTCGTCGACGCTCATCTCCGCCGAGTAGTCGCCGTCCGGGCCGGGGGCGCGGTCGGCGACCGTCGTGATGATCTCGAACGCCGGCACGACGGGCTCGCGCACGAGCGGCTGGAAGTCGGCGGCGAGGTCCTTCGCGCGGGCGATCGAGCGCGGCAGGTCCTGCTCGCCGAGGACCCCCATCGACGGGGTGCCCGGGTGGCCGTAGAGCGCGGCCATCCGGCGGCCCGGGAAGACCTCGGTGCCACCACCGGGAAGCTCCGGCACCGCGGGCGCGGCGGAGGTGGGCGCCGGCCGCGCGGGGGACGGCGGGGCGGCCGGGGCCGGGGCGGGGGCGGCGGCGCTCGCGGAGCAGCCCGCGACCAGCGCGCACGCGGTCAGCAGCGCCACGAGCAGCGCAGGCGGACGCGTGCGACGCGCGGGGCGGCGACGGTTCGTGACGGACAGGACGTGCGAGGACTCACCCGAGATGGACACCGGTCACCAGGCTAGGCGACAGGATCGCGCACGGCAGTACGGACGGTGACCGGGCGTGTCGGCCACGCGACGGGCCGTGACCCGCCGCGGTCGTGAGCCCCGCGTCAGCGCGGGACGACGGGTCCGTCCGGGCCGTCCTCGGGCCCGCGCTGCGGACGCGGCGGACGTCCCCGCAGGATCCGCTTGAGGCCCGCGGTGTGCCGCCGGCTGACGGGCAGCTCGACCGCACCCGGCCCGTTGCCGAGGCGGACCACGTACCCCGACCCGGACATGCGCAGCTCGGTGATGAGCGGCAGCGACACCAGGTAGGCGCGGTGGATCCGCACGAACCCGGCCTCGCCCCAGCGGTCCTCCAGCACCGAGACCGGGATCCGGACCAGGTGGCTGCCCTCGTTGGTGTGCAGCCGGGCGTAGTCGCCCTGGGCCTCGACGAACCGGATCGAGGAGCGGGGGACGAGCTTCGTGGTGCCGGCCAGCTCGACCGGCACCACCTCGTCGTCGGTGGTCGCGGCGGGGGCGCCCCGGCGGGCGGCCGCGGGGTCGGGCCTGCCGCCCTGCTCGGCGCCGTGGCGCGGCGGCGCCGGGGGTGGGCCGGGGGCGGCCCGGCGGGCCGCGCGCAGCGCCATGGTGCGGTCCAGCGAGCCGGACAGCCGCTCGGTGCGCAGCGGCTTGAGCAGGTAGTCGACGGCGCCGACCTCGTAGGCGTCGACGGCGCGGTCGTCGTGGGCGGTCACGAACACCACCGGCGGCGGGTCGGCCATCGCGTTCAGCACCCGGGCGAGCTCCAGGCCGTCGAGGCCGGGCATCCGGATGTCGAGGAACACGACGTCGACGGTCGGGGTGTTCGCGTCGGCCTGCGAGCCGTGCAGGATGCGCAGCGCCTCGGTGGCGTCCGGTGCGGTCAGCACGGTCGCGACCCGCTGGTCCTCGCCGAGCAGGTGCGCCAGCTCGAGCAGGGCCGGTTCCTCGTCGTCGACGGCGAGCACGGTGAGCCGTGTCCCCGCCGCGGCGGCAGGCGGTGGTTGCGGCGGCTCCGGGGCGCGGAGCTGTCCCGGGACCCCGATGGGCCGGTGGTTGCTCGCGGCGCCGTACCCGGGCTGCAGCACGTGGCCGACCGGGCCGGCGGGCGTCGCGCCCGAAGCGTGCCCACCCCGCGCGTGGCTGTACACGGCTCCTCCTTGCCGCGGGCACACCGCCCGCTGACCGGTGACTGCGGGCACACCGTATCGAGACAGCGGAGCGTCACCGACGGCCGGTCCGGCCTCTCGTTCCACACGATCCGGGGTGGGCCGTCGGAGTGGACGTGACAGCGGAGCGTCACGAGTCGTGGCAGCCGGTCGTGGACGCGGTGCGTCCTCCGGCCGTGGGACGGGCCGGGGACGGCGTCGTGGCTGGTCGGGCGGAGGGTCGTTCCCCCGCCGATCGGACGGGCTGCGGGCGGGTGCCATTGTGGCACTCGGTGCCGAAACGCTACCGTGCCGTGAGACCCGCCACGTGGGACCGTCTCGTACCCGGTCGGCGTGTCGGACCGGCCGCGACCGACGGTGGCCGGGCGCAAACCTCCGACTGCGAAGGGGCAGGCATGGCGAGCACGAAGGACTGGTTCGAGACGGTCGCGGAGGCACAGCGACGGGCGCGCAAGCGTCTGCCGAAGTCGGTCTACTACGCGCTGGTCGCCGGCGCGGAGCAGGGGATCACGCTGGCGGACAACGTCGCCGCCTTCGACGAGCTCGGCTTCCGCCCGCACATCGCGGGGCTGCCGCCGCAGCGGGACCAGAAGACCACCGTGATGGGCCAGGAGATCGACTTCCCGGTCCTGATCTCGCCGACCGGCGTCCAGGCCGTCGACCCGGAGGGCGAGGTCGCCGTCGCGCGGGCGGCGCACAGCTCCAACATCCAGAACCCGCTCAACCCCGACCAGACCGTGTCGACGGCGATGGGCCTGTCGTCGTTCGCGTCCCGCTCCGTCGAGGACGTCTGTGCCGTCCACGACAAGGTCTTCTTCCAGGTCTACTGGGCCGGGTCCAAGGAGGACATTCTCGAGCGCGCCCTGCGTGCGAAGCGGGCGGGCGCCAAGGGCCTCATCGTGACCCTGGACTGGACCTTCGCCACCCGCCGCGACTGGGGCAGCCCGCCCATCCCGGAGAAGGTCGACGTCAAGGCCGCGCTGCAGTTCGCGCCCGAGATGATCACCAAGCCGCGCTACCTGTTGGACTGGGCGAAGTCCGGGAGGATCCCGGACCTGAAGGCCCCGAACATGGCGCCCCCCGGCGGCGGTGACGCCCCCACCTTCTTCGGCGCCTACGGCGTCTGGTGGACGACCCCGCTCCCGACCTGGGACGACATCGCCTGGCTCCGCGAGAAGTGGGGTGGCCCGTTCATGGTCAAGGGCATCATGCACCCCGACGACGCCCGTCGCGCCGTCGACGCGGGCGCCACCGCGGTCTCGGTGTCCAACCACGGCGGCAACAACCTCGACGGCACCCCGGCCGCGATCCGGGCGCTGCCCGCGATCGTCGATGCCGTCGGGGACCAGGTCGAGGTCGTGATGGACGGCGGCATCCGCCGCGGCGCCGACGTCGTCAAGGCGCTCGCGCTCGGTGCCCGCGCGGTCCTGATCGGCCGCGCCTACCTGTGGGGCATGGCCGCGCAGGGCGAGCGCGGGGTCACCAACGTCCTCTCGATCCTCTACAAGGGGATCGACGAGGCGCTGCTGGGGCTGGGCAAGAAGTCGATCCACGAGCTCTCCCGCGACGACCTGATCGTCCCGGAGAACTTCACCCGCGTCTCGAAGCTCTGAGACACCCGGTGGTGCGGGGCCCGGCGCGACCGGGCCCCCGCACCACCGCCTGCTCACAGCGGGTACGTGACCCGGGTCAGCTCCTCGGCGCGCTCCCAGAGCGCCCGCTGCATCCGGCGGTCGTGCGAGGCCGCCGTGGACCCCACCGGACGCGGGTTGCCGCGTGCCTCGCCGATCCCGTCGGGTCCGATGTAGGCACCGCCCGGCAGGTCCGGCACGGTCGCCGCGAACAGCGTCGGCAGCGCGCCCATCGGCGCCGGCTGGGCGACCAGCGGGGTGAACACCGACATGATCGTGTCCTGGAAGGACTCGGTGCGCCCCATGAGGTTGGTGGAGGACAGGCCCGGGTGGGCGGCCATCGACCGCAGCCGCGACCCGGCGGCGACGAACCGGTGCTCCAGCTCGTAGGCGAACATCAGGCAGGCGAGCTTGGACTGGCCGTAGGCGGTCCAGCGCTCGTAGCGGCGGCGCTCGAAGTTCAGGTCGTCGATGCCGATCCGGCCCATCCGGTGGGCGAGGCTGGACAGCGTCACGACGCGTTCGGTGATCCGGTCGGCCAGCAGCCCGGTGAGGGCGAAGTGGCCGAGGAAGTTGACCCCGAGCTGGGTCTCGAAGCCGTCCGCGGTGCGGGAGAACGGCACCGCCATCAGCCCGGCGTTGTTGACCAGGACGTCGGCGGTGCCCTCGAACCCGGCGGCGAACTCGCGGACCGAGGTGAGGTCGGCCAGGTCGAGCCGGCGCACCGACGCCGCCCCGCCGAGCTCGGTGGCGATCTCCTCGCCGCGCGTGGTGTTCCGCACGGCCAGCACGACGCGTGCACCGGCGTGCACCAGGGCCCGGGCGGTCTCCAGCCCGAGCCCGCTGGTGGCGCCGGTGACGATCACGGTCCTGCCCTGCTGGGGCGGGATGTCCGCCGTCGTCCAGGGGGCGGGTGAGGTCCGGAACACGGGGTGACTCCTTCACGGGGAACGGGTGTCCAGGTCTACCCGCTCCGGCCGGGTCCCACCCGCCCGCACCCCGGAGGGGTCAGCCCGCCACCTCGGCGGCCGGCCGGTCCCGCCGGGCCGCGACCAGGGCGTCGACGAGCAGGAAGAGGATCAGCGAGACCCCCAGCACCGGCAGCACCAGCCCGGCCGCCACCGCGGCCAGCCCGACCAGCGCCACCGCGGCGGGGGAGGGCCGCTCGCGGGACCCGGGCGGCCCGGCGAGCGCACGCGACCCGTCCGGCCGGGTCGGCCTGCGCAGCCACCACATCCGGTAGCCCCACACGACCAGCACGACCACGGCCGACGCGAGCGCGGCGAGCGCGACCAGGTTGACGGTGCCGAACAGCAGGCCCATGTGCGCGTCGATGCCCCAGCGGGCGAGCTTCGCCGCGACCGGCCAGTCCGCGAAGGCGAGCCGGTCGGTGATCGTCCCGGTCGCCGGGTCCACCGCCACGGAGTCCTGCTGCGACGGCCAGCTGCGCACGGTCTGCTGGACCTTCCAGGCCTCCCCGGCCTCGCCCGGGGTGAGCTCGACCGGTCCGACGAGGCCGTCGGCGCGCGCGGCGTCGAGGACCCGCTGGGCGACGGCAGGGACCGCCCGCGGGGCGACCGGTGCCGTCGCGGCACCCGTCACGGGCGCGGCCGCGTCGCCACCGGCGGCGGGCAGCGTGCTGCTGACCGACGGCGTCGTCCAGTCCAGGGCGGTGCGCAGCGCGCCCACGTTGGCCCCGGCGAACTGCGACCAGGTCAGGCCGGTCGCGGCGAGGAACAGGAACCCGACCGAGGCCCAGACGCCCACCGCGCCGTGCCAGGACCGCAGCCGCGACCGCGACGACCCGCCGGTCCGCGGCAGCAGCCGTTCCCGGCGTCGTCGTACCCGGCGGGTCACCTGCACCACGAGGCCGGACAGGGTGAGCACGGCCAGCCAGGACGCCGCGAGCTCGGTGTAGACCTGCCCGGGGGCGCCCAGCTGCAGCGAGCGGTGCAGGTTGTCGATCACGCCGCGGGCGGGGAGCCACTCGGCGTAGGTGTCGAGGGTGGCCCGCACCTGCGCGGTGTACGGGTCGACGAACACGGTGCGGCTGTAGCTCTCGGGCAGGTCGGCGTCGAACGACACCCGGGTCGTCGCGCCGGGCTCGCGCGACGGCCGGATCTCGGTGACGGGCAGGCCGGGCTGGGTCGCGACGGCCGCCTCGACCTGCCGGGACAGCGGGAGCTCCGGGCCGCTGACCGGGGCGGTCAGCGCGTCGGCGTACATCCAGCGCTCGATCGGTGGCGACAGCGTGTAGAGCAGCCCCGTCAGCGCCGCGACCAGCAGGAACGGGCCGACGAACAGGCCCGCGTAGAAGTGGATCCGGGTGACGAGGCCCTTCAGGCCCCGGAACAGCGGGGGCCGCTCCGGCGGCGGGACGGGCGCCCCGGGCCGGGTGTCGAGGCCGGCGCTCACCAGCCCGCCACCATCGCCGCGAGCATGACGACCATGCCGACGCTCATCGCGGCGTGGCAGGCGGCGTCCGAGCGCGCGCCGAGCCGGCCCGCCGGCCGCGCGGGCGCCCCGACCCGCTCGGCGAGCGCGGTGGTCGCCCCCGCCGCCCCCGCCGCCTCGGCCGGCACCGGCTGCGCGGCCTGCGCGGCCTGCGGGGCCGCCGCGGGGTCGGCGCAGTCGCAGGCGGCCAGGTCGGTCGCCTCAGCGGCCGTGGACGCGTCGTCGGGGGTCAGCGGGTCCCCGGCGTCGCGGTCGTGGCTCAGCGCGCGGGCACCCCAGTAGCCGGCGGCGGCCAGCAGCACGGCGCACAGCGCCACGGTCACCGCGACCGCCCATCCGGCCGGGCCCGCGGCGTGGGCCGTCCCGGACATGTCCATGGTGTCGCCGCCGTGGTGGGCGTGGGCACCGCCGCCGCCCGCGGCCGCCACCGGCGAGGCCATGATCAGCGGCATCGCGGCGAGCATCCAGACCATCGCCGCGGCCATCAGCGCGTGCGCCGCGCCCGCGACCCGCCCCGACGGCCCGCAGGGCACCCCGCGCGACGCGGTGACCAGGAAGAACACGCCCAGCACGCCGAACAGGACGATCTGGGTCCACAGCCCGGCGCTGCCGTACCAGGTCCAGGTCATGACGACCATCGCCGCGCTCATCAGCAGGTGCGCGAGCTCCGCGGTGCGGTGCGCGGCGGAGCGGCGCTCCGAGACCGCGGCGGCCCAGCGGGCCAGTGCGTAGGACCCGGTGGCGGCGAACACCGCCGTCAGGGCCCAGGCCAGCGGCAACGACGAGATCACAGGTACTCCTCGGGGGCGGGGGAGGTGCGGGGGCGCACGCCGGAAGTGGTCGCCGGCGGGGCCCGTCCGGTTCCCGCCCGTACCGGTCCGGTGGGTGCGACGCCGGTCACTCCCGTCGTGACCGTCGGACGGCGGTGGTCGGGTGGCATGCGGCCGGATGCCGCGGCGGTCGGGGCGGCGGCAGGGTGGGACGCGTCGGGTGCGGCGCGGCCTCAGGGGCGGGCGGCGCGCCGGACGCCGGATGCGGGCGCCCCGGCGGTCCCGGTCCCGTCCTCGCCGAGCGCGCGCAGCAGGTCCTCGCGGGCCCGGGCGACCCGGGACCGGATGGTGCCGACCGGGCAGCCGCAGACCTGCGCGGCCTCGGCGTAGCCCAGGTCCAGGACCTGGGTCAGGACGAACGCCTCGCGACGGTCGTCGGGCAGCGCGTCGACCAGCGTCCGCAGCAGGACGGCCTCCTGCGCGCCGGTGCGGGGCACCGCGCGCTCCAGCACCTCCTGGGTGTCCTCGCCCAGGTCCCGCACGCGGGGCCGGCGGACCGCGGTGCGCACCGCGTCGACGGCGACCCGGCGGGCGACCGACAGCAGCCAGGTGCGGGCGGTGGAGCGGCCCGCGAACGAGGGCAGCGACCGCAGGGCCCGCAGGAACGTCTCCTGCGCGAGGTCCTCGGCGTCGTCGCGACCGGCGAGGTGGACGAGGAAGCGGTGGACGTCGACCTGGGTCGCCCGCACGAACTCCGCGAGCGCGGCGGTGTCACCGGCACCCGCGGCCAACGCCCACGCCGTCACGGTGGCGTCGTCGTGGCGTTCGGGCACGCTGGTCACGGTAGCCGTCGGCCGTGCGGGGCAGAAGCCCGACCCGGTCACCGTCCGCTCCGTGGGAACACGGTGTGTGACCGGATCGATGCTGTCCGGACGCTACCGTCGCGGAGTGTCCGACATGTGGGTCAGCTGGTCCGGGGGCAAGGACGCGGCGACGGCGCTGGCCGCCGCGCGACGGGCCGGAACGCGGGTGACCGGGCTGCTCAGCACCGTCACGGCCGGGCCCGGTGGCGCGGAGATCGCGGTGCACGGCGTGGGCGCCGCGCTCGTCGCCGCCCAGGCCGACGCGCTGGGCCTGCCGCTGCACCGGGTGGAGCTGCCGCCGTCGTGCCCGGACGGGGAGTACCGGGCCCGGCTGCGGGCCGCGCTCGCGCCGGCCGCCGCGTCCGGTGTCACGGGGCTGGTGCACGGCGACCTGGCGCTGGCCGACGTCCGTGCGTTCCGAGAGGAGGTCCTCGACGGCACCGGGCTCACCGGGGTGTTCCCGCTGTGGGGCGCGGCGACCGGCGCGCTGGCCGCCGGGATGCTCGACGCCGGGCTGCGGGCGGTCGTCGTCGCCGTCGACCCGGACCGGGTCCCCGCGCGGCTCGCCGGGGCCGCCTTCGACGCGGAGTTCCTGGCCGCGCTGCCACCGGGAGTGGACCCGTGCGGGGAGAACGGCGAGTTCCACACCTTCGTCACCGACGGGCCGGGGTTCGCCCACGAGGTGCCGGTCGCGGTCACCGGCACCGTCGCCCGCGACGGCCACGTGCAGGCCGTGCTGGCCCCGGCCGGCTGAGACCGGGCCGGGGCCGCCGGGCGGCTCAGCCCGCGGTGCGGGAGGCGAGCAGCCGGAACGCCGGCGTCGGCAGCTCGGGGGCGAGGTCGACCACACAGGTCCGGGCCAGGATCTCCAGGGTGCCCGGGCAGGCGCCGGGGCCGTGGTCGATCTCGGTGCCGTTCGCCGCGTACGGGTCGAACCCCGGGTGCAGCGGGTTGCGGGCCCGCAGCGAGCGCCAGTTCGTGTAGACGTGCCGGCCGGTGTCGATGAGCCGGTGCACGCCGCGGCGGGCACCGAACTCCGCCGCCTCCTCGGGGGTCCGGAAGGCCAGAGCCAGGCCGGCGGCGTTCGCCGGGTCGTGGTGCGGCACCGGCTCCAGGTCGCGCCCGATCCGGTCCGCCAGCGCCGACAGCATGATGTCGCGGTGCCGCCCGCGCCGGGCGATCTGCGCCCGCAGACCGGCCAGCTGCGGACGCAGCACCGCCGCGGACAGCTCGGGCATCCGAAGGTTGACCCCGACGATCAGGTCCGCGTCGGCCCCGGCGAATCCGGCGCGCTCGTAGCTGCCGACGTCGTGGTACATCGACGCCCGCTCGAACAGCTTCGGGTCCCGGGTGACCAGGGCGCCGCCCTCGCCGGAGCGGATGTTCTTGTGCTGGTTGAAGCTGAAAGCCCCGGCGTGGCCGATCGACCCGGCCGGGCGCCCCCGGTAGGTGACGCCGATGGCCTGGCAGGCGTCCTCGATCACGACGAGGTCGTGGGCGGCCGCGACGTCCATGATCGCGTCCATGTCGGCGACGTGGTTGAGCATGTGCACCGGCAGCACCGCCCGGCTGCGCGGGGTGATCCGGTCCTTGAGGTCGGCCGGGTCCATCGTGAGCGAGGCGTCGACCTCGACCAGGACCGGCACGGCGCCGACGGCGAGTGCCGCGGCGGCCGTCGACACCCAGGTGTAGGCGGGGACGAGCACCTCGTCGCCGGGGCCGACCCCGGCACCGACCAGTGCCGCGACCAGGGCGCTGGTGCCGCTGTTGACGGCCAGCGCGTGCGGGGTCCCGAGGAACCCGGCGAGCTCGGACTCGAACCGTGCGACCTCCGAGCGGTCGCCCCCGGTGAAGCGTCCCAGCTCCCCGCGCCCGAGGACCCGGACCGTCGCGGCCATCCCCCGTGCGGTCGTCGCCATGGCGGCGAGTCCCATACCGTGCTCCTCCGGATGCGAACCGTGTGAACCGGACACGACCGTACCGGGCGGGGTCGGCGCGACCGGGGGACGGGAGGGTGGGAGCAGCCACAGCGTCCTCACAGCGGAGCCGGGGCACCATCGGTGGCAGTACCGCACCACGTTCGGAAGGAACCGCCCTCCATGCTCATCGACACCCGGCGCGCGCTCCCCGGCTCCATCTTCGAGGCCGAGGTCTGCGTGATCGGCAGCGGTCCGGCCGGGGCCGCGGCCGCGACCGAGCTGGCCGACCGCGGCCTGCGCGTCGTCGTCCTGGAGGGGGGCGGCCCGGGCCTGAGCCGCACCGCCCGCGACACGTACCGGGGCATCACCGGGCGGGGCAAGCACGACCCGGTCGACGCCGTCCGGCAGAAGCGCCTCGGCGGCACCTCGCTGGTCTGGGGCGGCCGCTGCGCCCCGCTCGACGACGTCGACTTCTCCGACCGCGAGTGGATGCCCGGTGCCGCGTGGCCGATCCCGCACGAGGAGCTGCGCGCCTGGTACCCGGCCGCCCAGCGGCACCTCGACGCCGGTGCCTGCGAGTACTCGGCCGACGGATCGGGCTTCCCGGCGCCCCCGCCCGGGATCCGCAGCGACACCCTGCGCTGGGACGACCTGTGGCGCTGGAGCCCGCCGACGTCGTTCGCGCCGACCGTGGAGAACATGGCGAAGGCCGGCCGGATCCGGCTGTTCCTGCACGCCACCGTCGCCCGCCTGGAGCGCGACCCGGTGTCGGGCAACGCGACCGAGGCCGTCGTCGTCCCGCGGCCGGGGTGTGACATCCGGATCCGGGCGCGGCACTTCGTCGTCGCGGCGGGGGGTCTGGAGTCGGTCCGGATCCTGCTGGCCTCCGACGGCTACGGCGGCACCGGGACCGGAGCCGGGATCGGTGACGAGTACGGCCAGGTCGGGCGGCACTACATGACCCACCCGGTGGGCGAGGTCGGGCGGCTGCGGCTGACCACGGCCGGGCGCACGCTGGGCCTGGGCTACCTGCCCACCGACGACGGCGTCTACGCCCGCCGGATGCTCTCGCTGTCCCCGCAGGTCCAGGCCGACCACCGGCTGGGCAACCTGAAGGCGGCGCTGTGGTTCGCCGACCCCAAGGACGCCGAGCACGGCGACGCGCTGCTGTCGACGTTCGCGCTGACTTACTGGGGTCTGGGCAAGCTCCGTGCCGGGTTCAAGGCCGCCGGGACGCACGCCCAGTACAGCCACACCACCGACATCGGCCACCACATGCGCAACGTGGCCGCGGACCCGCTGCGGGTGGCGCGCTTCGCCCGCGGATGGGCGCGGCCGCGGATCACCGGGGAGCGGCGGGTGCCGTCGTTCATGCCGCTGGACTCCGCGCACTGCCGGCTGCGGTTCGACGCCGAGCAGACCCCCGACCCGGCGAACCGGGTCACGCTCGACCGCGAGCGCGACGCGCTGGGCCAGCACCGGCTGCGGGTCGACTACCGGGTCTCCGCGGGTGACCGGGAGGCGATCGCGACGTCGCTGTCGCTGATCGGCAAGGAGCTGGAGCGGACCGGGCTCGCCCACGTCGACCTGTCCGACGTGGAGCGCGTGCACGACATGGACATGACCGACGGCACCCACCAGATGGGGCTGCTGCGCATGTCGGACTCGCCGCGCACCGGCGTCGTGGACCCGGAGTGCCGGGTGCACGGCACGCCGAACGTGCACGTCGCCTCCAGCGCGGTGTTCCCGTCGGCCGGGGCGGTCGGGCCGACGCTGGCGCTGGTCGCGCTGGCCTGCCGGACCGCGGAGCTGATCGCGGCCGACGTCCGGGGCTGAGCCCGCGCGGTCAGCCGCGCAGCAGCGTGACGCCGGTCCCGGCGTCGTCGAGCGCCGCCCACATCTCCTCGAGGGGCAGCGGGCGGTGCCGGGTCCGGGTGATCACCGCGTGCGACGGCGTCGGGACGAACGGGAACACCGCCGCCAGCCCGGCGACGGTCTCGCACAGCCGCTGGGCAGCCGCGGCCAGGGACCGGACGTCGGTGCCGGGCAGCAGGAGGAGGAACTCCTCGCGCCCGACGCGCACCGGCCGCCCGGCGGACCCGACCTGCCCGGTGAGCAGCCGGGCGATCCCGCGGAGCACCGCGGTCTCGGCGCGGAACCCGTGCCGCCGGGTCATCGACCCCAGCCCGTGCACCCGCAGCAGCACCAGGCCCAGCGGCAGGGTGCCCGGCGCCGACCCGTCGAGCCAGCGGTCCAGGAACGCCCGGGTCGGCAGCCCGCTGCGCGGGTCGC
Source organism: Pseudonocardia sp. TMWB2A (assembly GCF_017312135.1). Taxonomy (NCBI): domain Bacteria; kingdom Bacillati; phylum Actinomycetota; class Actinomycetes; order Pseudonocardiales; family Pseudonocardiaceae; genus Pseudonocardia; species Pseudonocardia sp. TMWB2A. The sequence goes on along the minus strand of NZ_QKQY01000002.1, from coordinate 1,211,030 downwards.
GCTCGGCGCCGGGTTCGAGCTCGTCGAGCCGGGTCTGCGCGGCGTCGGCGCGGCGGCGTTCCAGCGACAGCTCACGGGCGAGGGTGTCCGCGGCGGCGTCGTAGCGGTGGTCGGTGGCCGTGCCGGGGATGGGGACGACCCGGGAGAGCACCTCGTCGAGCCCGCCGGTGTGCCGCGAGCCCAGCCGCGCGCCGAGCTGGTGGCGCAGCCGCAGCAGCTCGGAGTGGGCGTCGGCGTGCCGGAACGACCAGCGGGCGGAGAACAGCCTGCCCCGCTCCAGCGAGCGCGCCGACCCGTCGACGGCCTCCAGGTCGTGGGCGACGACGGTCGCCCCGGACCGCGGCGTCAGGACGGTGACGCTCCACTCGCGGGCCGCGTCCTCACCGTCGGTGAGACGGACGTGCCCGAGGCCGTCGGGGAGCCCGTCGGGGGTCGCACCGACGGTGGCGACGACGGCGCCGTCCCCGCAGGCCGCGGCGAGCCGGTCCCAGGCGCCGAGCACCGGCCCGAGGTACTCCGACCGCTGGAAGAGCCCGACGACGGCCATCGGCCGGTCCCGGGACGGGGCGAGCGCGAACTCCTCGGTCGCCCGGGCGAGCGCGTCGAGCAGCGGCTTGGTGACGGTCCGTGAGGGACGGTCCGCGGCGTCGAGCACGGCCGGGGAATCCGGTCCGAGTCCGCGCACACACGCCTCACTCTCTTGCAGTAACGCTTGCCTCTAAGGTATACGCTGGGTACTGATTACTGGAGCGTAGGTGTGGTGTGAGTCGCAGGTCGTCCCCGGAGTAGCGCAGCGGCGAGTACGGCGCCGGTCACGAGGAGTGCCGCCCCGATCGTCATGGCGATGGTGAACCCCGGCCCGAACGACGCCGGGTCGGCCGGGGCGTCCCCGCGGATCCCCGCGATGGCGGGCACGGCCGCCACCGCGAGCAGGCCCGCGGCCCGCGCGATCGCGTTGTTGACCCCCGACGCGACGCCCGCGTGCCGGTCCGCCGCCGCGTCGAGCACCGCCGTCGTCAGCGGCGCGACGGCCGCGGACAGCCCCAGCCCGACCAGCGCCGTCGCCGGGAGCACGTCGGTGAGCCAGGCCGCGCCCGGCCCGATCCGCGACGCCAGCAGCATCCCGGCCGCGGCCAGCAGCAGTCCGCCGGTGACCAGCGGCGCCGGGCCCGTGCGCGTCGCGAGCCGTCCGGCGCGGGCCGACAGCAGCAGCATGAGCACGGTGACCGGCAGCGTCGCGGTCCCCGCGAGCAACGGGGAGAACCCGGCCACGATCTGCAGCTGCACGGCGAGCAGCACGAACAGCAGCCCCAGCGCCGCGTAGACGGCGACGGTCACGACGTTCGCGCCGGTGAACCGGCGCCCGTCCCCGGCGTCGCCGGTGCCGGTGAACAGCTCCGGCGGTACCAGCGGGGACCGGCTGCGCCGTTCGACCAGCGCGAACGCCACCAGTGCCGCCACCCCGGCGAGGCCCGCGCCCCACACCTGCAGCCCGGGCGACGCACCGGCGCCGGCCGCCGTCCCGGCCCAGGTCAGCAACGCCAGCCCGGCGACGGCGAGCACGCTGCCCGGGACGTCGAGCCGGTGCGCGGCGTCGGGGTCACGCGACTCGGGTACGTGCCGCACCGCCACCGCGACGACGACCGCCGCGAGCGGCAGGTTGATCAGGAACACCGCCCGCCACGACCACTCCACGAGCGTCCCGCCGACGAACGGGCCCAGTGCCCCCGCGACCCCGCCGAGCCCGGACCAGGCCCCGATCGCCGCCGCCCGGTCCGCCCCGTGGAACGACGCCGAGATCAGCGCCAGGCTGCCCGGGGTCAGCAGCGCCCCGCCCACCCCCTGCAGGGCCCGGGCCGCGGCGAGCACCTCGACGCTCGGCGCCAGCCCGCACAGCAGCGAGGCCAGCGCGAACCACACCGCCCCGGTCACGAAGATCCGCCGCCTGCCGAACCGGTCGCCCAGCGAGCCGCCGAGCAGGATCAGCCCGGCCAGGGTCAGGGTGTAGCCGTTGACCGTCCACTGGAGACCGGCGAATCCGGCGCCGAGATCCTCGGCGATGCGGGGCAGGGCGATCGTGACGACGGTGTTGTCGAGCATCGCCATGCCCGAGCCGAGCACGCAGGCCGTGATGACCCAGCGGCCGGCCGCGGTGCCGGTGCGCAGTCCGGTGTCCATGGTCGGCGAACACCGGGACGTCCCGGTCTCTTCCGCCGCCGGGCCCCGGGGTCAGCCGGTGACCACCCCCGCCCGCCGCCCGGCCTCGGTGAGCCGCTCGGCCAGCAGCGCCGCGGCCGCCTCGTCCACCCGCCCCACCGACAGCCGCAGCATCTGCCGGTCGTCGGGCAGGAACGCGGTGCCCGGGATGGTCAGGGTGTCGTGGTCGAGCAGTAGTGTCCGGACGACGTCGAGGGTCGGGCGCTCCGGGAACGGGTGGCGCACCCAGGCGAAGAACCCGCCGAGCGCGGCGATCTCGAACCCACCCGGCCGGTCGGCGAGTGCGGCACCGACCCACTCCCGTCGCCGGGCGATCTCCGCGACCCGGTCGGCCCGCCACGCCCCGGCGCGGGTGAGCCCGGCCAGCGCGGCCTCCTGCCCGGTCCGCGGCGCGCAGATGGCGATGCAGTCGAGCAGCTTGAGCACCTGGCGTCGCAGCTCGGGGCCCGCGATCACCGATCCGACCCGGTACGCCGGGATGGCCAGGTCCTTGGAGTAGGAGTGCAGGCTGACCACGGTCGAGCGCCACGACGGGTCGGCGAACAGCGGGTGCGCGGGCGCGTGCGCGTGCGCGTCGGGCCGGAACGAGCGGTAGGTCTCGTCGAGGACCAGCGCGAGGTCGTGGCGGCGGGCCAGCTCGGCGAACGCGACGATCTCCTCCGGCGGCACCGTCACCCCGCTCGGGTTGCCGGGGGTGACCAGCACGATCGCGCGGGTGCGGGGCGTGATCAGCGCCGCCGCGTCGGCGGCCCGGGGGACCAGGTCCGCGTCGGGCTCCAGGTACACCGGGGTGACGCCGCGCATCCGCAGCCACATGTCGTGGTTGAAGTAGTAGGGCAGCGGCGAGATCACCTCGTCGCCCGGGCCGGCGAGGGCGTCGGCGACCACGGCGAACGCCTGGTTGCAGCCCGCCGTCACGACGACGTCGTCCGGGGAGATCCCGCCGGCGTAGTCGCGGGTCAGCTCGTCGGCGACCGCGCGGCGCAGCGGGGCGATGCCGGGCACCGGCGCGTAGCCGGACAGCCCCGGGTCCCGGGCGACCTCCACCACCCGCTCGACGACCTCCGGTGCCGGCGGGTACGGCGGCGCGGCCTGCGACAGGTCCAGCAACGGGTGCGTCGCGTTCCGCGCCGGGTCCCGCTCGCCGGCCAGCGTGAGGGCCGCGCCGATGGGGGAGTCGCTGCCGGCCGCCGTCGTGGGGTCGAGTCGCACCGTCGGATGCCGCCTTCCGGGTCGTCCTGCGTCGGTCCTGCGGGTCCGATCGTCGCCGACGCGGCCCGGGGCGGTCCAGCGACCCTCGGGATACGGTCGCCGCACGAGGCGTTGCGAGGTGGCACGGTGGTCGAGGTCCGGACGGCGCCCGGCGCGGGGTTCCGCCGCCGGGTCCTGCTCGTCCTGTGCCTGACCGAGATCACCAGCTGGGGCGTCCTCTACTACGCGTTCCCGGTGCTCGCGCCGTCGGTCTCCGCCGACACCGGCTGGTCGGTGAGCGCGGTGACCGGCGCGTTCTCCGCGGGCCTCGGGGTGTCCGCGCTGGCCGGGATCGTCGTCGGACGGCTGCTGGACCGGTGGGGCCCGCGCTGGGTGATGACGGCCGGGTCGCTGCTGGGGGTGCCCGCCGTCGTCGGGATCGCCGTCGCACCGTCGTGGCCGTGGTTCCTCGCCGCGTGGCTGGTCGCGGGGCTCGCGCAGTCGGCGACGCTGTACCCGCCCGCGTTCGCGGCGCTGACCCGCTGGTGGGGGAGCGACCGGGTGCGCGCGCTGACCGGGCTCACCCTGGCCGGCGGCCTGGCCAGCACGGTGTTCGCGCCGCTGTCGGCGGCGCTGCTCGGCGGGTTCGGCTGGCGCGGCACCTACCTGGTGCTCGCCGTCGTCCTGCTGGTCGTGACGGTTCCCGCGCACCTGCTCGGGCTGCGCGGCCCGTGGCCGGAGGCCCCCGCCCCGCCCGAGCACGCCGACCCGGGCGCGATCGCGCGGAGCCGCCCGTTCCTGCTGACCGTGGCCGCGGTGTTCCTCGGCACGTTCTGCGGGTTCGCGGTCGCGGTGAACCAGGTGCCGCTGCTCATCGAGCGGGGGCTCGACGTACAGACGGCGGCCTGGGCGCTCGGGCTCGGCGGGGTCGGGCAGGTCGCCGGGCGGGCCCTCTACACCCGCGCCGTGGGACGGCTGGCCCCACCGGCACGGGCGGTGCTCGTCCTGGCGGCGCTGGCCGCGTCGACCGCGCTGCTGGGACTGCTGCCCGGCCCGGCGTGGCTGCTGGTCGGCGCGGCGGTGCTGACCGGCGCGGCCCGCGGGATCACGACCCTGCTGCAGGCCACAGCGGTGTCGGACCGGTGGCCGTCGCGGTTCTACGGGCGGCTCGGCGGGCTGCTGTCGGCGCCCGCGACGGTGGCGGTCGCGGTCTCGCCGTGGGCCGGTGCGGCGCTGGCCGGGCCGCTCGGGGGCTACCCGCAGCTGTTCGCGGTGCTCGCCGGGGCCGCGGCGGTGGGGGCGGTGCTGGCCGTCGGCACCCGGGTCCGTGATCCGCGCTGACCCGGCTCTACCGGGGCCCCGTGCCGTCCACGACGGGGCGCCGCACGTGCGTGCGCGCGTGCGCGACCGCCTCGTCGAGGTCGGTGTGCAGGTGCGACGGGTGCCGCAGCCCGGTGAGCGCCCCCACCCCACTCAGCACGTCGCGGTGCTCCCCGCGGACCCCCTTGACGATCACGGTGAGGCCGCCCGCCTCGAGCGTGTCGATGAGCTCGCCGAGCGCACGGGCGCCGGTCGCGTCGAGGATGCCGAGCCCGGACAGCCGCAGGACGACCACCTGCGCCCCGGTCCCGGCGGTCCCCTCCAGCACCGTGGTCAGGATCCGGTCGGCGGCGCCGAAGAACAGCGCGCCCTGCAGCCGGAACAGCGCGATGTGCTCGTCACCGGGCTCGGCGGGGCCGGGCAGCGGCTCGCGGCGCACCCCGGCGTCGCGGGACAGGTGCCGCAGCGCGAAGAACGCGGCGATCCCGATCCCGATCTCGATCGCCACGATGAGGTCGACGGCGACGGTGAGCACCGCGGTGACGGCGAAGGTGAACGCCGCGGCCCGGCCCCCGCCGACGACGGCCCGGACCGTCGCGACCGGGATCATCCGCACGCTGGTCACGAGCAGCACCCCGGCCAGCGCGGCGAGCGGGATCCGGGAGACCGGCCCGGTGGCGAGGTACAGGACGGCCAGCACGACGAGCGCGTGCACGACGGCCGAGAGCCGGGTCCGGGCGCCCGCGCGCACGTTCACCGCGGTCCGGGCGATGGCGCCGGTGGCGGGCATCCCGCCGAACAGCCCGCTCGCGACCGAGGCCAGCCCCTGGCCGACGAGCTCGCGGTCCGCGCGGTACCCGGTCCGGGTCATCGACGCCGCGACCCGGGCCGAGAGCAGCGACTCGACCGCGGCCAGCGCGGCCACGGCGAGTGCGGCACCGGCGAGCTCACGCAGCGTGGCGACGTCGAACCCGGGGACGACCGGCAACGGCAGCGAGTCCGGCAGCGCACCGATCCGCGGCACCGGCGCGTGGGTCAGCTCGGCGACCACGGTGACGACCACGACCGCGACCAACGAGGACGGGATGCCCGGGTGCAGCCGCGACAGGACCGGCACGAGCACCGCCACCACGGCGACCGCGCCGAGCGTCCAGACCGTGGTCGGCGACGCGGACCCGGCCGCCGCGACGACGGCCCGGACCGCGGTGACGACCGTGTCGTGCCCGGCCTCGGCGTGCACGCCCAGGGCGGCCGGGACCTGCTGGAGCGCGATGATGCAGGCAATGCCCAGGGTGAAGCCCTCCACCACCGGCCACGGCAGGTAGCCGACGACCCGGCCGAGCCGCGCGACGCCCGCGACCAGGACGATCAGCCCCGCGAGCACGCTGACGAGCGCGACCGCGCCGGCACCGTGCGCGGCGACGATCGGGGCGAGCACCACGGCCATCGCACCGGTCGGGCCGGACACCTGGACGTTCGAGCCGCCCAGGACCGCGGCGACGATCCCGGCGACGACCGCGGTGACCAGGCCCGCCGCCGGCCCGACCCCGGCGCTCGCGCCGAACGCCAGCGCGAGGGGGAGGGCGACGACGCCGACCGTGACCCCGGCGGCGAGGTCGGCGCGCAGCGTGCGGGGGTGGAGGTCGTAGTCCTCGCGACGGGGGAGCAGGTCGGCGACGTTCACCGCAGCGCCGCGGTGCCGGCCTCGGCCCCGGCCGGGGCGTCGCCCGCCTCGAGCAGGACCCGCGCGCTGGCCCCGGGCAGCGGGGGCAGTGCCCGTGCGGCGGCCAGCTGCGTCTCGTCGCGGGCCAGACCGGCCAGGAGGAACGCCCGGGCGACGACCAGCAGCTCGGCCACCAGCGGTGCCGCCAGCCGGTAGTCGACGGCGTTGCCGCTGCGGGTGGAGGTGGCGAGCCCGGCCCGGCGCAGGACGGCGAGGTGCTGGGAGAGCTGGGAGGCCTCGCACCCGGTGACGGTGAGCAGCTCGGACACCGCGACCGCGTCGCCCTCCGCGGCGGCGAGCTCCTCCAGGATCCGGATCCGGACCGGGTGGGCGAGGCACTTGAACAGCTCGGCCTTGATCCGGTACAGCGGTTCGGTCCGTCGGTCGTCGAGCGACACCGGCGCCCACCTCCTCGTTTGACGACTATCCTAAGTCGTCAAACAGAACGTGGACGGTCGGGCGCGTCACCCGGGTGTTCACGGGTGCGTGATGTGGTCCTGGAACGCAGTGCTGCCGGTGACCACGGCGACGAGCCCGCGGCGGGCGGCGATGCCGTCCTCCTCGGCCTGCCGCATCGCCCCCGGGACCTGCCGCCGGTGGTGGCGCGCCGTCGCCTCGCCCGCCGCCAGGAGCGGCAGCAACGGCGTGAACGGGGACTCCGGGATGCCGAGCGCCGCGGCGACCTCCTCGCCGTGGCAGCTGCGGGCGACGGCATGGAGCAGGTCGCGCCAGCCCGCCGCGTCCATCGGTGAGCCCGGCGCGGCGGCGAGGTCGGCGGTCGCCGCGGTGTAGAGGGCCTCGACCAGCGCCCTGCTGTTCGCGTCCGGTGCGTCGGCGGTCGAGTCGAGCAGGTCGAGCAGCGTCCGGGCCCGTTCGTGGTCCTCGATGCCGAGGAAGAGCCGCTCGTCGAGGCCCAGCAGGTGGCCCACGTACCACCAGTAGCGGTACAGCCGGGACTGCTCGTGGGCGGTGAGGTGGTGGCCGATGCCCGCCAGCAGCGTGAACGGCACGAGGGTGAAGTCCAGCCAGGTGCGGGCGACGTCGGCCTGGTTGACCGGCGCCCCCCACCGGTCGGCGTCCCACCCGTGCCGGGTGGCCGAGGCCCGTACCCGCGCGTGCAGCAGCCGGACCTGCACGGTCTGGACGTAGCCGGGGGCGCCGCGGCGCAGACCGCCGGGCAGGGTCGCCGCGGCGGCCCACATCCCGGTCTCGGCGAGCCGGCGCGGCGCGGTCGCGGTCAGCCGGCCGGTCCCCACCAGCAGCCTCGCCATCGAGGGCGAGCTGTAGGTGTGGGTCAGCGATCCGCCGGCGAAGGCCAGGTGGTTCCAGTGCGGCGGCACGGCGAGCGAGATCCGGTCGCCGGTGTCCAGCAGCTCCGGTGAGACCCAGCCGGGCACGGTCTCGACCTGGGCGAGCAGCGCGTCGACGGCCGGTGGGACGTCCGGCACGTCGGCCCGCCCCGCGACGAGACCGCGCTGCAGCGCCTCGCGGGCGGGGGCGCCGAGCTCGTCGAACTCGGCGACGACGGCGTCGGCGAGCGGGTCGCCCGTCTGCAGCATCCGCAGCAGCAGGTCGACGTCGTCGCCGTGGCGGGTGCGGGCGGCGGCGAGGCCGACGGCCCGCCCGGGTACCGGAGGAGCTCCGTTCGATGTGGTCATGACGTCGTTCCTAGTTGCGCCGCCCGGCGACAACCACGGCGTGCCGATCCCCCCTTACGGAGGGCGACGGGCCCGGAACGCACGAAACCGGCCACGGAGGACCGTGACCGGTTTCGGAGGATGTGTGTCCGAGGGGGGACTTGAACCCCCACCCCCTTATACGGGGACTAGCACCTCAAGCTAGCGCGTCTGCCATTCCGCCACTCGGACGTCGCGATCTCTCGATCGCGTCGTGGGGGAAGCATAGCCGAGGCCCGCGGCCGGGTTGCGGCGGGGTCGGCACGCGCCGCCGGTGGTAGAACGACGCCCATGACCGCTTCAGCGAACGACGACCCGAGCAGCGCCGAGGACGAGGTCGTGCAGCTGTGTTCGGAGCTGATCCGGATCGACACGACCAACACCGCCGACCCGGAGACCCTCGTCGGTGAGGCCGAGGCGGCCGACTACGTGGCGGACAAGCTGCGCGAGGTCGGCTACGACGTCGAGCTCGTCGAGTCCGGCATGCCCGGGCGGATGAACGTGATCGCCCGGCTCGAGGGCGCGGACCGCTCCCGCGGCGCGCTGCTGATGCACGGCCACCTCGACGTCGTCCCCGCGGACGCGAGCGAGTGGTCGGTGCACCCGTTCTCCGGGGCCGTGCAGGACGGCTACGTCTGGGGCCGCGGCGCCGTCGACATGAAGGACATGGACGCGATGATGCTGGCGGTCGCCCGCCGCTTCAAGCGTGAGGGCGTCGTCCCGCCGCGGGACATCGTGTGGGCCTTCGTCGCCGACGAGGAGGCCGGCGGCAAGTGGGGCGCGCAGTGGCTCGTCGAGCACCGGCCGGACCTGTTCGAGGGCTGCACCGAGGCCGTCGGCGAGGTCGGTGGCTTCTCGCTGACCCTCGGTGAGGACCAGCGGGCGTACCTGATCGAGGCGGCGGAGAAGGGCATCGCCTGGATGCGGCTGCGGGCCAAGGGCAAGCCCGGCCACGGCTCGTTCCTGCACGACGACAACGCCGTCACCATCCTGGCCGAGGCCGTCGCCCGGCTCGGGAACCACACGTTCCCGCTCACGATCACCGACACGGTGCAGGCGTTCCTGGACCGGATGACCGAGCTGACCGGCGTCGAGTACCCGGAGGACGACCTCGAGGGCGCCCTGGCCAAGCTCGGCCCGATCTCGCGGATCATCGGCGCGACCGTCCGGGACACTGCGAACCCGACGATGCTCAGCGCCGGGTACAAGGCCAACGTCATCCCGTCGACGGCCGAGGCGGTCGTCGACTGCCGGGTGCTGCCGGGCCGCGAGGAGGCGTTCCTGCGCGAGGTCGACGAGCTGCTGGGCCCGGACGTCGAGCGGGAGTGGGTCACCGACCTGCCCGCCGTCGAGACGCCGTTCGAGGGTGCGCTGACCGACGCGATGCAGGCCGCGCTGCGCACCGAGGACCCGACCGCCGAGATCGTCCCCTACATGCTGTCCGGGGGGACCGACGCGAAGGCGTTCTCGACGCTGGGCATGAAGTGCTACGGCTTCGCGCCGCTGCGGCTGCCCCCGGAGCTGGACTTCGCGTCGCTGTTCCACGGCATCGACGAGCGGGTGCCGGTGGACGCGCTGAGGTTCGGCACCCGGGTGCTCGACCGCTTCCTGCGCACAGCGTGAGCAGGAACATCGGGCAGGGCCTGCGAACAGCGTGAGTAGGAACATCGGGCGGGGCCTGCGGACGGCCTGAGCCGCTGCCCGGCGCCGGGACGGATGACGGCACCGGTCGCCGGGTGGCAGGGTGACCTCCATGGATCTCTCCGGGAAGGTCGCCCTGGTCACCGGGGGCGCGTCGGGCATCGGCGCGGCCGCGGTCGACCGGCTGGTGGCGGCGGGTGCGCAGGTCGTGGTCGTCGACCGGGACGCCGACGGCGCCGCGGCCGTCGCGGAGAAGGCCGGTGGGCTCGCCCACGCGGCCGACGTCACCGACCCCGCGGCGATGGCCGCCGCGGTGGCCGCGGCCGAGGAGCGCTTCGGGCGGCTCGACATCGTGCTGCTCAACGCCGGCATCACGGCGGGCCAGTCCGGCGTCGAGGACCTCGACCTGGACGGCTACCGGCGCATCCTCGGGGTGAACCTCGACCACGTGGTGTTCGGGCTCAACGCCGCCGTTCCGGCGCTGCGCCGCGCCGGGGGCGGGCACGTGGTGGCGACCGCGTCGCTGGCCGGGCTGATCGGCCTGCCCGGCGACGCGCTCTACACCGCGACCAAGCACGCCGTCGTCGGCTACGTCCGGGCCGCGGGCCCGGCGCTGGCGGGGGAGGGCATCCGGGTCACCGCGGTGTGCCCCGGGTTCGCCGACACCCCGCTGATCGGCAACGTCCGCGCCCAGTTCGGTGACTTCCCGCTGCTGGGGGCCGACGACGTCGCCGCGGCCGTCGAGCAGATCCTGGAGCGGGGCGAGCCGGGGGAGTGCTGGTACGTGCAGCCCGGCCGCGAGCCCGCGCCCTACGGGTTCCGGGGGGTGCCCAGCCCGCGGGGGGCGGGCACGCCACCGGAGGTCGGCTGGCAGGACGCCTGAGACGGGCGGGCCTTGACCTGAACCGCGGTGCAGGTCACATCCTGGGGGCATGGCCGAGCTGAACCACACCATCGTCCACTCCCGTGACAAGCGCGCCGGGGCGGCGTACCTGACCGAGATCCTGGGGCTGCCCGAGCCGACGTCGTTCGGGCCGTTCCGGGTCGTGCGCGTCGCGAACGGCGTCGACCTGGACTTCATGGACGCCGACCCGGCGACGATCGTCCCGCAGCACTACGCGTTCCTGGTCTCCGACGACGAGTTCGACGCCGCGTTCGCCCGGATCACCGCCCGCGGGCAGCAGTACTGGGCCGACCCCGGCGGGAGCCGTCCCGGCGAGATCAACACCCACGACGGCGGCCGGGGCGTCTACTTCGAGGACCCGTCCGGGCACCGGATGGAGCTCATCACGGTGCCCTACGGCGGCTGACGGGCGGGGACCGTCAGAAGGTGGGCTCGGGCAGCAGGCCCTGCTGGGCACCGAGCCGTCGTCGCAGCACGATCTTGCGCACGCCACCGGGGTAGAGGCGCAGCCGGGACAGCTCCCAGCCGGAGAACTCGGCCTGGATCGCCAGCCGCACCGACGCCGTCAGCCGGGAGACGTCCCCCTCGATGCGCACCGGGCGGTACTCGTACCGGTCGTCGGTCCAGCCGTCGCCGTCCCGAGTCCCGGCCACCCGATTCCCGGCGGCGGAGTCCTCCGACCCGTTCCCAGCGCCCTCGGTCATGCGTGCCTCCCGGTCGTGCCGTGCTCGTCGGTGCCCACCGGGTGAACGGTGGGTGTCGCGTCGGGCATTCCCACTGTAAAGGGCACCCGGGCCGGCGGGGGAGGGTCAGACGGGGTCGCTCACGTCGTCGAGCGCGGTGCGGATCTCGGCGGGCAGCACGAGGTCCTCGGCCGCGAGCGAGGCCCGCAGCTGGGCCGCGTCCCGCGCCCCGACGACGGCCGAGGCCACCCCCGGGCGGTCCCGCACCCAGGTCAGCGCCACCGACAGCGGCGAGGTGCCGAGCCCGTCGGCGGCGGTGAGGACCGACTGGACGATCCGCGCCGAGTGCTCGGTGCGGCGCGCCTCCACGTACGAGGCCAGCAGCGCGCTCGCGCCGCGGGAGTCCGCCGGGGTGCCGTCGGTGTACTTGCCCGTCAGCACACCCCGGCCCAGCGGGGCCCAGGCCAGCAGCCCGAGGCCGTGGTGCCGGGCGGCGGGCAGGAGCTCGGCCTCCGGCTCCCGGGCGAGCAGCGAGTACTCCACCTGCGCCGACACCGGACGGCAGACGGCCGGGTCGGGCCCGGCGGTGGCGCCGCCCGCGACGGTCGCCAGCTGCCAGCCGGCCGGGGCGACCAGCCCGGCGTAGCGCACCCGTCCGGAGTAGACGGCGACCTGCACCGCGGACAGCGTCTCGTCCAGCGGCACCCGGGGATCCCAGCCGGGGAACTGCCACAGGTCCAGGTGCTCGGTGCCCAGCCGGCGCAGCGTGCGGTCCAGTGAGCGCAGCAGCGCGGTCCGCGAGGCCCGTTCACCCGCGTCGGGGGCGGCCGTGCCGCGCCCGGCGAGGACGACGTCGTCGCGACGCACGGTGCCCCGCAGCAGCCCGCCGAGCACCTGCTGGGCGGCGCCGCCGCCGTAGTCCTCGGCGGTCTCGACGAGGGTCCCGCCGACGTCGACGAACGCGCGCAGCTGGTCCGCGGCGTCGGCCGGGGAGGTGTCCTCGCCCCAGGTCATGGTGCCCAGGCCGACCCGCGACACCTCGAGGCCGCTGCTGCCCACCGGTCTGCGTTGCACGGTCGTCGAGCCTAGGCGCGCGGGCCCGCGGGACCGGTGAGGGCGCGCAGAGTGACCCCCGTCTCGGCGAGTACGGTGACGGCCCGTGATCAACCAGGAGCCGAGCCGCCAGGACCGGACGACCCCGGACCGGAGCACCCCGGTCCGCGGCCGCGACGGGAGCCGTTCGTGAGCTGGCTCGAGGTCGTCGTCCTCGGGATCGTCCAGGGGCTCACCGAGTTCCTCCCGGTGTCCTCCTCGGCGCACCTGCGGATCGTCTCGGCGGTCGGTTTCGGCGGGGACCCGGGGGCGGCGTTCACCGCCGTCTCCCAGCTCGGCACCGAGGCCGCGGTGATCGTCTACTTCGCCAAGGACATCTGGCACCTGTTCATCACCTGGGTGCGCGGGTTCCGCGACGCGGAGGTCCGCGCCACCGACGACTACCGGCTGGCCTGGCTGGTCATCATCGGGTCGGTCCCGATCGCGGTGCTCGGAGTGCTGTTCAAGGACCAGATCGAGGGCGTCGCCCGGAACCTCTGGCTGGTCGCGACCACACTGATCGTGTTCGGTGTCCTGCTCGGCCTGGCCGAGCGCTTCGGCAAGCAGGTCAAGCCGGTCGAACGGATCACCGTCAAGGACGGCATCCTGCTCGGCTTCGCCCAGGCCATGGCGCTCATCCCGGGTGTCTCGCGGTCCGGCGGCACGATCACCGCCGGCCTGTTCCTGGGGCTGACCCGGCCCGCGATCGTGCGGTACTCGTTCCTGCTGGCGATCCCGTCGGTGTTCGGGGCCGGCCTGTTCACGCTGCCCGACGTGTTCGCCGGCGACGGCCCGTCCGGGGCGCAGATGCTCGTGGCGGTGGTGGTCGCGTTCGTCGTCGGCTACGCGGTGATCGCGTGGCTGCTCCGGTTCGTGCAGAACAACACCGTCTACGTGTTCGTCGCCTACCGGATCGCGCTGGGTGTCGCCCTGCTCGCCGCCCTGTCGCTCGGCGCGGTCAGCGCGTACTGACCGCCGTCACTCCCGTAGCCTCGGTCGGCGTGACGACCTTGATCCTGCTGCGGCACGGCCGGTCCACCGCGAACACCGCGGGCGTGCTGGCCGGGCGTACCCCGGGCGTGGAGCTCGACGACCGCGGCCGGGAGCAGGCGGCGGCCGTCGTCGACCGGCTCGCGGCCCTGCCGATCGCCTCGGTCGTGACCTCCCCGCTGGAGCGGTGCCGCCAGACCGTCGCGCCGCTCGCGGCGGCCCGCGGGCTGGAGCCGGTCGTCGAGGACGACCTGGCCGAGGTCGACTACGGCGCGTGGACCGGGCGGAAGATCACCGACCTGATCAAGGAGGACCTGTGGAAGGTCGTCCAGGCGCACCCGTCGGCCGCGACCTTCCCGGACGGCGAGTCCCTCGCCGGGATGCAGGCCCGCTCGGTCGCGGCGGTGCGCCGCCACGTCGCCCGGGTCCGGGCCGAGCACGGCGAGGACGCGATCGTCCTGGCCTGCAGCCACGGTGACGTGATCAAGGCGATCCTCGCCGACGCGCTGGCCAGCCACCTCGACAACTTCCAGCGGATCGTCGTCGACACCTGCTCGGTGAGCGTCGTCACCTACACCGAGCTGCGGCCGTTCGTCGCGCGGATGAACGAGCAGTCCGGCGACGTCGCGAGCCTGGTCCCGAAGCCGAAGCCCGCCGAGGGCGAGGAGCAGCCGGTGAACGCCTCCGACGCCGTGGTCGGGGGTTCCACGAACGCGTGAGGCGGGGTGATCCACCTCGCATCGTCCCTGGTGGACGCACCCACAGGTGACCGCGGGGATGCCCCCGCAGCCGGATACGCCTACCCTGGGAAGGGTCATGGCACGCGTCATCCACGTCTTCCGCCGACCCGACCGCTTCGTGGCCGGGACCGTCGGCGAGCCCGGCGATCGCGCCTTCTACCTGCAGGCGATCGAGAGCAGCCGCACGATCAGTGTGCTGCTGGAGAAACAGCAGGTCTCGGTGCTGGCCGAACGCATCACGGCGCTGCTGGGCGAGGTGTCCAAGCGCTTCGGCGAGGACAACCTGCTCGGCGCGACCGTGACCACGGGGTCCTCGGACAACGACCCGCTCGCGGTCCCGCTGGAGGAGGAGTTCCGGGTCGGGACCATGGGCCTGGGCTGGGACGCCGACTCGAGCTCGATCGTCGTCGAGCTGCTCGCGGTCACCGAGGAGGAGATCGACGAGTCGGTCGTCCTCGACGACACCGAGGAGGGCCCGGACGCGCTGCGCGTGTTCCTGTCCCCGACGGCGGCGAAGGCCTTCGCCGAGCGCGCCGAGAAGGTCGTCGACGCCGGCCGTGCCCCGTGCCCGCTGTGCGCCGAGCCGCTGGACCCGGCTGGCCATGTCTGCGTGCGCCTCAACGGCTACCACGACCGCAACCCCGTGGCCGGGACGGAGTGACGCTCGACCTGCGCGACCCCGCGGTGTTCGAGGTCCTGCGCACCGGCCGCATGGACATCACCGGCCGGATGGTCGACGCCTCCAACGCGACCCTGTTCGGCACCGTCTCCCTCGACGGCGTCGAGCTGCGCTGCGTCTACAAGCCGGTGCGCGGGGAGCGCCCGCTGTGGGACTTCCCGGACGGCACCCTCGCCGGGCGCGAGGTCGGCGCCTTCCTCGTCTCCCAGATCTCCGGGCTCGACGTCGTCCCGCCCACGGTGCTGCGCGACCAGGCCCCGTTCGGGACCGGCATGGTGCAGGCCTGGGTCTCCTCGGGCGACGAGAGCGCCCTGTCCGAGCCGCCCGCCGACGACGCGGGCGACGAGCTGGACGGCGACATCACCGAGGAGACCATCCAGCTCGCCACCGAGTCGCTGGTCGAGCTGTGCGAGCCGCACGAGATCCCCGGCGGCTGGCTGCCGGTGCTCCGTGCCCGCGACGGCGCGGGGGATCCGGTCGTGCTGGTCCACGCCGACCACCCGCAGCTGCGGGACATGGCGCTGTTCGACGTCGTCGTCAACAACGCCGACCGCAAGGGCGGGCACGTGATCCTCGCCGGGGACGGCGACGTCTACGGCGTGGACCACGGCCTCACCCTGCACACCGAGCCGAAGCTGCGCACCGTCCTGTGGGGCTGGGTCGGCGACGAGCTCGGCGAGGAGCACACGGCCGTCCTGAAGGAGCTGCGTGCGCGGCTGGCGGGGGAGTTCGCCGACGTCCTCGGCGAGCACGTCACCCGCCGCGAGGTCGCGGCGCTGCGCTCCCGGATCGACCACCTGCTCGCCGAGCCGCGCTTCCCCGGCCCGGACGGCTACGGCCCGGCCATCCCCTGGCCGGCGTTCTAACCGGTCACCTCCAGGAGCCCCAGCCGCTGCGTCGCGCGGGTCATCGCTACGTAGAGGTCCGCCGGGTCGGCCGCCCGGATCCGCTCCGGGTCGACGATCACGACGGCGTCGAACTCCAGGCCCTTCGACGACACCGGGGTGTGCACCGGCACACCGGGTGACCCCAGGTCGGTGCCGGGCGGGGCGATCACGGTGACCGTCCCGTCGGCGGTGCGGGCCCGCTCGTCGTCGACGGCGGCGCGGACCGCGGCGGCGAGCTCCCCGGCCGGGACCGTGCGGGTCCACGGCTGCTCACCGGTGCTGCGCACCGACTCCGGCGGGCGACGGTCCGGGGCGTAGGTCGCCAGCACCCGTGCGGCGGCGTCCATGATCTCCGACGGCGTCCGGTAGTTCACCGTCAGCGTGCGGTGCGTCCAGCGTCCGGCCAGGTGCGGGGCGAGCACGTCGGCCCAGGCCCGGGCGCCGGCCGGGGCGCTGCGCTGGGCGAGGTCGCCGACCGCGGTGATCGACCGCGCCGGGCAGCGCCGCAGCAGCACGTGCCAGTCCATCGCGGACAGCTCCTGCGCCTCGTCGACGACGAGGTGCCCGTAGCGCCAGTCCCGGTCACCTGCCGCGCGCTCGGCCACGGTCAGCGGCACCCCGGCGACGTGCCGCTGAGCGAGCATGTCCGCGGTCACGAAGTCGGTGGGGCGCAGCTCGTCCGGGTCCTCCCCGGCGAGCGACCGGTCCGCGGACTCCAGCACGGTCAGCACCTCGGCGGCGTAGGCGCTGTCCGGCTCGGGCGCCGCGGCGGGTGTCCCGTCCGGGACCGGGCCGAGGAGCTCGGCGAGCTCGTCGAGCAGGGGCGCGTCGGCCACGGTCCACGGCGTGCCCGGGTCCCGCCGCAGCGACTCCGGAGCGCCCGCGGCGGCCAGCCGGTCCGGGTCGGCGTACAGCTCGGTCAGGGCCCGCTGCGGGGTCAGGACCGGCCACAGCCGCTCGACGGCCGCGTGGAACCGCGGGTCGGTGCGCACGGCGTCGCGCAGCTCGGCCCGCATCTCGGCCGACACCTCGGCCGCCCCGGCGGGCTCGATCTCCGGGATGTCCAGCCCCGCCAGCAGCTCCGCGAGCTCCGGCGGGTCCTCCAGACCGACCTCGAGCCGCTCCAGCCCCTGGTCGACGAGCAGCCGCCCGAGGGTGTCGCGGAACGTGGTGCGGGCGGTGTTGTGCGGCTGCCCGGTGGCGCGGGCCCGGCGGCGCGCCTCGGCGGCCAGCGGCGTGTCGATCTCGACGGTGACGTCGTCCATCTCGATCGCGACCGGTGTCCCGGGCAGCTCCTGGCGGTCGTCGACGGCGCGGCGCAGCACGTCGACCATCGCCAGGTCGCCCTTGAGCCGGGCCGTCCCCGGCGGGTCGGTCGTCTCCGCCACGACGCCGTGCGCGAGGCGTCCCGGGGTGGTGAACACGACCGCGGACTCGCCGAGCGCGGGCAGCACCCCGCCGACGTAGTGCACGAACCCCGCACTCGGCCCGACGACGAGCACACCGCTGCGGGCGAGCCGGTCGCGGTGGGTGTAGAGCAGGTACGCGATCCGGTGCAGCGCGACGGCGGTCTTGCCGGTCCCGGGGCCGCCCTCGATCACGACGGTGCCCGACAGCGGCAGCCGGATGATCTCGTCCTGCTCGGACTGGATCGTCGTGACGATGTCGCGCATGCGGGTCCCGCGCGGCGCGGTGAGGGCGGCGAGGAGCGCGGGATCCGACGCCGACACGGTCCCGGTGCCGGGCCCGTCGCCGTCGAGGAGGTCGTCGTGGAAGCCGGCGACCCGCTCGTGCGGGGCGGTGCCGGCGACGGTGTAGTGCCGGCGCCGGGTCACCCCGAGCGGGGTGACCGGGGTGGCGCAGTAGAACGGCTGCGCGGCCGGGGCCCGCCAGTCGACCAGCGCGCTCTCGCCGTCGGCCGGGTCCGTCAGCCCGATCCGGCCGACCCGGGTCGGGGCGGCCCCGTCGGTGTGGTCCAGACGCCCGAAGCACAGTCCCGCGCGGGCCGCGGTGAGCGTGCGCACCCGCTCCGAGGCGCGCTGCACCGACACGTCGCGCTCCCAGCGGGCGCTGAGCTGCTCCCCGGCGCGCTCGGCGGCGGCGCCCCGGGCCTGCGCGTCCGCCGCGGCGAGCTCGTCGTCGAGCAGGGCGTGCAGCCCGCGGAGGTGCCGGGTCTCGCGGATCAGCTCCACCTCGTAGGCGGAGTCGGTGGTCGCCGGGGTCTTGCCATCCGTGTTACACTTGAAGTGCAGGTCCACGTTCTCGTGTTCTGAGCGCACCCCACAGGGTAGCGCGCCCCCGGTTCCCTGCGCACTCATTCCCGTCGTCGGCGGACCAGCCCGACGGTCTCGCGCACCGCCATCGCCGTCGCGAACGTGCCGAACACCAGCCCCAGCACGACCGCGTTGAGCGCCAGGCCGAGGAACGCGCCCGCCACCGTGCCCGGCGCGGCGGTCACCGCCAGCACCGTGCCCCACTTCCCGGACGCGGTGCCCTGACGCAGGTGCGCGACCGTCCCGACGATCGAGTTCGGGATGAACATCAGCAGCGAGGTCCCGGCCGCGACGTGCAGGTCCGTGCCGAACAGCAGCACCATCGCCGGAACCGCGAGCAGTCCGCCGCCGAGTCCCATCGCACCCGCCCAGGCCCCGATGACCAGGCCGACCACCGTCGCCGTCGGGTACAGGAACCAGGGATCGGCGACCAGTGACGCCGGCACCACCGCCCCGCCGAGCAGCGGCACGCCCAGCGCGTCGACGAGCAGCTTCGCCGCCGTCAGCACCAGCACGGCCACCAGCAGCACCCGCAGCAGCGTCTCCGAGGCGCGCGCCAGCAGCTTCGGCCCGATCCACCCGCCGACCGTGCCGCCGACGATCAGCCCGGCGCCGGTCCGCAGGTCCAGCGTCCCGCCGCCGAGCGCGTAGGCGGCCGCACCGGCGACGCAGACCCCGATGTTCGCGATCGTCGACGAGCCGTGGATCCGGGCCCGCGACATCGCGGTGAACCGGTCGAGCGCGGGCACGAACAGCACCCCGCTGCCGCCGCCGATCAGCCCGCCGACGACACCGCCGACCAGGCCGATCACGCCCACCGGCACGGCCCGGCCGTCCCGGTCCGTGTCGGGGGAGAGGCGGACCATCGGGCCAGTGTCACCCCACCGGCGGTCCCGCCGTGCGCGGCGTCCCAGCGGGCGGGAATCGGGGATACGGTCGGCCCATGACGCTCCCGGCCCCGCAGCGGATCACCGTCCCCGGCACGACCCTGCCCGAGATCACCCTGTCCGTGCACGACACCGGCGGCGACGGCAGCCCCGTCCTGCTGCTGCACGGCTGGCCGGACCGGGCCGCCCTGTGGACCCACCAGGCCGCCGCGCTCGCCGGGGCCGGGCACCGCGTCGTCGTCCCGGACCTGCGCGGCTTCGGGGACTCCGACCGGCCCGCCGAGGTCGAGCACTACCGGATGCGGGCCCTGGTCGCCGACGTCCTCGGCGTCGCCGACGCTCTCGGGATCGACCGGTTCGCCCTCGCCGGGCACGACTGGGGCGCCTCGCTCGGCTGGGCCCTCACCCTCGCCTCGCCGCGGGTGACCCGCTACGCCGCGTTCTCCGTCGGGCACCCGGCCGCGTTCGCCACCGCGGGGTTCCGGCAGAAGGCGATGTCCTGGTACATGCTCTGGTTCCAGTTCCCCGGCGTCGCCGAGCAGGTCGTCCCGGCCGACGACTGGCAGTTCCTGCGCGGCTGGCTGCACGCGACCCTGCCCGAGGGGCACCCGATGGCCGTCCGCCAGCTCGCCGACCTGTCCCGGCCGGGCGCCCTGACGGCGTCGCTGAACTGGTACCGCGCCAACATCGACCCGGCGACGTTCGTGCCCACCACGATCCCGCAGCCCCCGCGGATCACGGTGCCGACGATGGGGGTGTGGAGCGACGGCGACCTCGCGCTCACCGAGGGGCAGATGCGGGGGTCCTCGGCGTACGTCGACGACTTCCGCTTCGAGCTCGTCGAGGGCTGCGGGCACTGGATCCCGGAGGAGGCGCCGGAGACCGCGAGCGCCCTGCTCGCCGACTTCCTCGCAGGGTGACCGAGGGGACACGCGCTCCTCGCTGCGCTGCCGGGGGCCGCGGGCCAGGATGGGTCGGGTACAGCGGCGTCCGAACGACACGGAGGAAGCACTGATGGCGGAGAAGAGCCGGATCGGGGTCACCGGGCTGGCGGTGATGGGGGCGAACCTCGCCCGCAACATGGCCCGCCGTGGTTTCCCGGTGGCGGTGCACAACCGCACCACCTCGAAGACGACCGAGTTCATGAAGGACTACGGCGACGAGGGTGCCTTCACCGGCACCGAGTCGCTGCAGGAGTTCGTCGACGCGCTGGAGACCCCGCGCAAGATCGTCGTCATGGTGAAGGCGGGCAAGCCGGTCGACGCCGTCATCGACGAGCTGGCCCCGCTGCTCGACCGGGGCGACATCATCATCGACGCCGGCAACTCGCACTTCCCCGACACCGACCGCCGTGCCGCGTACTGCGAGGAGCGCGGGCTGCGCTTCATGGGCATCGGCGTGTCCGGCGGCGAGGAGGGCGCCCTCAACGGGCCGAGCATCATGCCCGGCGGCCCGCAGGAGGCCTACGGCGAGGTCGAGGAGATCCTCACCGCGATCGCCGCGAACGTCGACGGCACCCCGTGCTGCACCCACGTCGGCCCCGGCGGCGCCGGGCACTACGTGAAGATGGTGCACAACGGCATCGAGTACGCCGACATCCAGCTCATCGCCGAGGCCTACGACCTGCTCACGCACGTCGCCGGGCTGTCCGCGCCGGAGATCGGCAAGATCTTCGAGGAGTGGAACTCGGGCGACCTCGAGTCCTTCCTCATCGAGATCACCGGCATCGTGCTGGCCAAGACCGACGAGAGGACCGGGAAGCCGCTCGTCGACGTGATCGTCGACCAGGCCGAGCAGAAGGGCACCGGCCGCTGGACGGCCATCGACGCGCTCGACCTCGGCGTCCCGCTGACCGGCATCACCGAGGCCGTGTTCGCCCGCACGCTGTCCAACCTGCGCGACGAGCGCCGGGAGGCCTCGACCACGCTGGGCGGCCCGACCCCGGGCTCGGGGAAGAACCGCGACGAGCTCGTCGAGGACATCCGCCAGGCCCTCTACGCGTCCAAGGTCGTCGCCTACGCCCAGGGCTTCGCACAGATGCGTGCCGCCTCGCAGGCCAACGACTGGGACCTCGACCTCGGCGCGATGGCCCGGATCTGGCGCGGCGGCTGCATCATCCGCGCCCAGTTCCTCAACCGGATCACCGAGGCCTACGAGTCCCACCCGGACCTGGACAACCTGCTGATGGTCCCGTACTTCACCGAGGCCGTCGCGAACGCACAGGACGCGTGGCGCCGGGTCGTGGTGACCGCGACCGAGCAGGGCGTGGCGATCCCCGCGTTCTCCTCCAGCCTGTCCTACTACGACGGCTACCGCCGCGAGCGCGGCCCGGCCAACCTGATCCAGGGGCTGCGCGACTACTTCGGGGCGCACACCTACGCGCGCACCGACGCCGACGGCAAGTTCCACACCCGCTGGAGCCAGGACGGCAGCGAGGTCGCCGCGGACTGACGCCCGCGGTCCCCGCCCGGCCCCGGGGGTCAGGTCCGGGCGGGGACCGGGGCCACCACGTCGGCCTCGTCGTCGACGTGGTGGTACTTCCCGCCGCGCAGCGCGCTCGCCACCGCGGCGACCAGGCAGGCGACGGCGGCGAAGCCGAGGGCGAAGGTCAGCCCGTCGGCGAACGGGCCGGAGATCAGCTGCGGGAAGAACTCCCGCCCGGTCAGGTACGCCGACTGCGCGGGCGCCAGCGCGCCGAGGACCTGCGGGCCGAGCAGCGTCGCGATCGGGTTGTAGCCCAGCAGCGCCGCGAACAGGATCCCGACCGGCGGCAGCGCCGCGACCCGGTCCGCCGCGAGCTCCGGCACGCCCTGGGCCATGAGCCCGTCGTGCAGCGACGTGGGCAGCGTCGTCGACAGGCCCGCGATGAGCAGCGAGAAGAACACCCCGATCGACAGCACCGTCGCCGCGTTCTGGAAGGTCGAGGTCATGCCGGCCCCGGCGCCCCGCTGGTGCGCGGGCAGCGAGTTCATGATCGCCGCCCGGTTCGGGGAGCTGAACAGGCCCATCGCCAGGCCGTTGAGCGCCAGCAGCAGCGCGAACGCCCGGTAGTCGAAGTCGACCGGCAGCGCCAGCAGCGCGAGGAACGTCGCGGCCGCGCCGAGCATCCCGACCGTGGCGAAGGCGCGGGCGCCGTAGCGGTCGGACAGGATGCCCGACACCGGTCCGGCGACGAGGAACCCGATCGTCAGCGGGACCATGTAGATGCCCGCCCACAGCGGCGTCGTCTCGAACGGGAAGCCGTGCTCGGGCAGCCAGATGCCCTGCAGCCAGATGATCAGGATGAACTGCAGCCCGCCGCGGCCGAGCGCGGCCAGCAGGCTCGCGATGTTGCCCGCGGTGAACGCGCGGATCGAGAACAGCGAGACGTGGAACATCGGCTCGGGCACCCGGCGCTCGATCCAGGTGAACAGCGCCAGCACCGCGATCCCGCCGAGGATCAGGCCGAGGACGAGCGGGCTGGTCCAGCCCATGACGTCGTCGCCGTAGGGCTGGATGCCATAGGTGATGCCCATCAGGACGGCGACGAGCCCGACCGCGAACGTCAGGTTGCCCCACCAGTCGATCCGCGCCGCGCGGCGGGCGCCGGTGTCGCGGAGCCGGGCGTAGGCCCAGATCGTGCCGAACACCCCGACCGGGACCGACACCAGGAACACCAGGTGCCAGTTCACCGGGGCGAGCACCCCGCCGACGACCAGCCCGAGGAACGAGCCGGCGATCGCCGCGACGGAGTTGATCCCGAGCGCGAGCCCGCGCTGGTGGACCGGGAACGCGTCGGTGAGGATCGCGGTCGAGTTGGCGAGCAGCAGCGCCCCGCCGACGCCCTGCAGCACCCGCATGGTGATCAGCCAGACCGCGCCGGCGTCGCCCTGCATCCAGGTGGCGGCCAGCAGCACCGAGAACACCGTGAAGACGGCGAAGCCCAGGTTGTACATGCGGGTACGGCCGTACATGTCGCCGAGCCGGCCGAAGCTCACGACCAGCACCGCCGTGACGACCAGGTACCCCATGATCAGCCACAGCAGGTAGTCGATGTTGTCCGGCGCCAGCGGGTCGATCCCGATGCCGCGGAAGATGTCCGGCAGCGCGATCAGCAGGATCGACATGTTGATCGTCACGATCAGCACGCCCATCGTGGTGTTCGACAGTGCGACCCACTTGTACCGGTCGGCCGGTCCCGATTTGTTGAGCATCGCTAATAACTGTAGCTCTCCGGTGCGCGTTCGCGCCACGGTCTCGCCCGGCTCGTCCGGTCCGTCCCGATCCTCCCTCGGGTAAAGGAATTCCCAGGTCGGGCGGGGTCTACAGTCCGCGGCGTGAGGTGGCGAGGGGTGGAGCCGTCCGCCGGGACGACCCGGCGCGAGGTGCTGCGCGCGGCGGCCGCCGCAGCCCTGCTGGCGGCGACGGGCGGGTGCTCCACGGGCACCGCGGCATCCCCGCCGCCGTCCCCGGTGACCGGCACCCCGTCCGCTCCGCCGACCACCACGCCCGCCCCGGACCCGGCCGGGACCGAGGTCGCGCACGCCGGCACCGGGCGCCCCGAGCTGGCGCTCACCTTCCACGGCGCCGGCGAGCTCGACCTGGCCCGCCGGGTGCTCACGCTGCTGCACGACCGGGGCGCCGCGGTGACCGTGCTCGCCGTCGGGACCTGGCTCGCCGACAGCCCCGACGCCGCCCGGATCGTCACCGGGCTCGGCCACGAGATCGGCAACCACACCTGGTCCCACGGCGACGTCGACGGCCTCGGCGAGGCCGCCGCCCGCGTCGAGATCGAGCGCTGCCGGGACGTGATCGCGGCGGCCACCGGCGGGCCCGGGGCGTTCTTCCGGCCCTCGCAGGCCCAGCACGCGACCCCGCTGCTGCGCCGCCTCGCCGCCGACGCGGGCTACCCGGTGACCCTGTCCTACGACGTCGACTCCCGCGACTTCACCGACCCCGGACCGGCCGCCGTCGCCGCCCGGGTGCGGACGGCCGGGCCCGGCAGCGTCGTGAGCATGCACCTGGGCCACCCCGGCACGCTCGCCGCGCTCCCCGCCGTCCTCGACGACCTCGACGCCCGCGGCCTGCGCGCGGTCACCGCGACCCGCCTGCTGGCCCCGGCATGACCCGCCCACCCCGGAGGGAACCCGTGCGCCGCCCGCTGTACGTCCTGCTGGCCCTCGCCGCGCTCGCGGCGGGCTGCTCCGGCCCCGCGCCGACGACCCCCGGGGCGTCCCCGGCCCCGTCGGCCGCGCAGGCCGCGCCGGAGCAGGCCGGGCTGCCCGGCATGCCCCCGGTGACCGACCCCGGCAACGTCGACGCGGCCGCCGGCGCGAACATGCTCTCCGACGCCGCCCGTGCGGCGAAGCCGCTGGTCTACGTCCCGCACACGAAGTCGGGGGAGGTCCGGGTGATCGACCCGGCGGCCTTCGCCACCGTCGGCACCTACCGCCTCGGCGGGGAGCTGCAGCACGTGGTCCCGGCGTGGGACATGCAGACCCTCTACGCCACCGACGACACCACGAACAAGATCACCCCGTTCGACCCGCGCACCGGGCTGCCGGGCCGGAACATCCCGGTCGAGGACCCCTACAACATGTACTTCACCCCGGACGGGGCCTCGGCGATCTCGGTCGCGGAGGCCCGCCGGAAGCTGGACTTCTACGACCCGCACACCTGGGCCCGCCAGACCGAGATCCCGACCCCGGACTGCGCGGGCATCGACCACGCCGACTTCACCCCCGACGGCCGGACCGCGGTGTTCACCTGCGAGTTCGCCGGCCGCGTCGCCGTCGTCGACATCCCGGGACGACGGCTGCTGCGGATGGTCGACATGCCGGTGCGGCACACCATGATGGGCCCGCAGGACATCAAGCTCGCCCCGGACGGCTCGGTGTTCTACATCGCCGACTCCGAGGAGAACGGCGTCTGGGTGCTCGACGGCGCCGCCACCCGCGTGCTGCGCGAGATCCCGACCGGCGCCGGCGCGCACGGGCTCTACCTCTCCCGCGACGCCCGCGACCTCTACGTCACCAACCGGCACGACGGCAGCGTCTCGGTGCTGGACTCCCGCACCGGCGCGACGAAGGCGCTCTGGCGGATCCCCGGGAAGGCGAGTCCCGACATGGGTAACGTCTCGGCCGACGGCCGGACCCTGTGGTTGTCCGGGCGCTACGACCGGGAGGTGTACGTGCTCTCCACCGACGACGGGCACCTGATCCGGCGGATCCCGGTCGGCGACGGCCCGCACGGGCTGTGCGTGTGGCCGCAGCCCGGCCGCTACTCCCTCGGCCACACCGGGATCACCCGGTGACCGCCGGACCGACGGCGACGACGACCTCGGCCCGCCGGACCGAGCAGCTGTTCCGTGTCGCCCTGGTCGTGAAGGGCATCGACGGGGCCGCGGAGCTGCTGGGCGCCGTCGCGCTGGTGCTGGTGTCGGGGGACTGGCTGCACCGGGTCGTCGCGCAGATCCTCGCCCGCGACCTGATCGGACCGCCGGACGGCACCCTGGCCCGGCACCTGACCGAGGGCGTCGACCGCTTCGCCGGCGGGGACCGCACCTTCGTCATCGTCTACCTCGGGCTGCACGGCGTGCTCAAGCTCGGCCTGGTCGCGGCGCTGCTGACCCGCTGGCGCCCCGCCTACCCGCCCGCGGTGGTGATCCTCGCGGTGTTCGTCGTGTACGAGCTGGTCCACGCCTGGCACACGCACTCCATCGTGCTGCCGTTCCTCGCCGCGCTCGACATCGCGATCATCGTGATGGTGATCCGGGAGTACCGGCTGCTCGGCCGGGAGGCCGCCGACTCAGGCGCCGGCCGCGACGGGTAGTCGCTCCAGGACCGCGCGCGCCGCGGCGCGACCGGCCCGGTCGGCGCCGATCGTGCTCGCCGAGGGGCCGTAGCCGACCAGGTGCACCCGCGGGTCGGCGACGACGCCGGTGTCCAGCGGGGCGCCCATGACGATCCCGCCGCCCGGTCCGCGCAGCCGCAGCGGGGCGAGGTGGCCCAGCGCGGGCCGCCAGCCGGTCGCCCACAGCAGCACGTCCGCGGGCTCGCGGGTGCCGTCGGACCACTCCACCCCGTCCGGCACGACCCGGGCGAACATCGGCCTGCGGGCCAGCACCCCGCTCGCGATCCCGGCCCGCACCCCGGGCGTGAGCCCCAGCCCGGTCACACCGACGACGCTGCGGGGTGGCAGCCCGGCCCGGACCCGCTCCTCGACCCGGGCGACGGCGGCGCGCCCCTGCCCGGGCCCGAACGGCCCGTCGTGCCACTCGGGCTCCCGGCGGGTGACCCAGGTCGTCGCGGCGGCGTACGGGGCGATCTCCAGCAGCAGCTGCACCGCGGTGATCCCGCCGCCGACCACGACGACCCGCCGGCCGGCCATGGCCTCGGGACCCGGGTACCCACGGGCGTGCAGGCTCGTGCCGCGGAACGTCGCGAGGCCCGGGTAGGCGGGCACGAACGGGCGGGTCCAGGTGCCGGTGGCGTTGATCAGGTGGTCGGCGACCCAGGTGCCGCGGTCGGTGTCGACCGCCAGCGGTCCGTCGGTGTCGACGTCCGGCGGCCCGCCGGCGTCGGACACCCGGCGGACGTGCACCGGGCGCACGACCCGCAGGTCCAGCTCGCGTTCGATGCGCCCGAAGTAGGCCGGGACGGCGTCCCGCGCGGGCAGGTCCGGGTCGGCGCCCGGGTCGTCGAAGCCGGAGCGGACCCCGGCGACGTCGTGGATGCCGTTCACCGTGCGCATCCGCAGGGTCGGCCAGCGGTGCCGCCACGCGCCGCCGGGGCCGTCCTCGCCGTCGAGCACGACGAAGCCGGGGCCCGGCTCCAGCCCGCCGCGCCGCAGCCCGGCCGCCGCCGACAGGCCCGCCTGGCCCGCGCCGATCACCACGACCCCGGTCCGCTCCACATCCGGGCCAACGCCCCGGCCGCATCCGGTCATCCCGCGGTGATCGCCGGTTGTGGAGCATCACGCCCGCCTCGCGGACGCTGCGCTCCACAACCGGTGATCACGGCTGCGCCGCGGCGCGGACCACGTCGGCGACGTCGGCGTTGCCGCCGCAGACGACCAGGGCGAGCCGGGCGTCCGGGTGCCACTCCACGATCCGGCGGGCGGCCGGGACCAGACAGCCCGCGGCCGGCTCGGCCCAGATCCCCGCGTGCTCGGCGAGGGCGAGGGTGCCGCGGCAGGCCTCGGCGTCGTCGACGACGAGGACCTCGTGCACCAGCGCGCGGACGTGGTCGTAGGTCAGCTGCGACGCCGACGGCGCGGACAGCGTGGTGATCGCCGACGAGATCGTGACGGGCGTCGGGCCGCCCGCGGCCAGGGCGGCGGACATCGCCTCGGCACCGACGGTCTCCACACCCCACACCCGGGTGCCGGGCAGCAGGGCGTGGACGGCCGTGGCGACCCCGGAGATCAGCGCCCCGCCGCCGATGGAGACCAGCACGTCGGTCGGCGGCTCGCCGAGGGCGACCGCGTCGCGGGCCAGCTCCAGCCCCACGGTGCCCTGCGCGGCGACGATCACCGGGTCGTCGAACGGGTGCACCAGCGTCCGCCCGGCCCGCTGCAGCTCCCCGGCCTGCGTGAACGCGGCCGCGATGTCGTCGGTGAGCCGCACGTCGGCACCGGCGGCGCGGGCCGCGGCGACCGACCGGGCCGGCGCGGTGCGCGGCATGACGACGACCGCGTCCACCCCCGCGGCGCCCGCGACCTCGGCGACGGCGAGCCCGTGGTTGCCGCCCGACACCGCGACGACGCCCGCGGCGCGCTCGACGTCGGTCAGCGACGCGAGCTTGGCCAGCACCCCGCGCGGCTTGAACGACCCGGCCCGCTGCAGGTGCTCCAGCTTGAGCAGCACGGGCGCGCCGAGGGCCGCGGACAGCCCGGGGGAGGGGACGGTCGGGGTGCGCACCACGCCCCCGGCGATCCGCTCCGCCGCCGTCTCGATGTCTGCGATGCTCACCCGGTCCGCCACCGCCGCAACGTAACCCCGGCCCCGCGGCCGGGCCCGGTCAGGTCCGGGGCCGGAAGCGGTCGGCGAGCTGCGGGTCGTCCTGCCACCACAGCCGGGACGGGGCGGGCGCGGCGTCGGCTCCGGATTCCGGGCCGGACGCAGGAGCCGGGGTCTCGGCGGCGTCGACCTCGGCGTCGGTCGCGCGGGCCCGGCGTGCGTCCTCCCGGGAGAACAGCCACAGCACGACCCCGAGGAACGGCAGCCCGACCACGTCGCCGCCGATCCACAGCACCCCGGCGCCGAGCACCTGGTCGGTGTGCGGGTCCGGGCCCCAGCCGCGGTGCAGCCCCAGGTAGTACGCCGCCGCGACGGCCGGGCCCAGCCACAGCACGATCCCGAGCACGGCGTCGCCGACCATCTCGGCGATCGTCAGCACCAGGGTCACCGGGTACGGCGTCGACGCGGGTGTCGGGTCGATCCGCAGCCGGGTCCAGAAGTAGACGAACCCGCAGGCCACGAGGCCGGTTCCGACGGCACCGGACACGACGCCGTCGCGCAGGGTCATGGCGTAGAGCGGGGTGAGGTAGACGACCATCAGGGGCGCGACGAGCAGCACGGTCGCCGCGAACGGGCCGGTCAGCACCCGCGCGACCCGGGAGCGCAGCACCCGTCGCCAGGCCGGGCGACGGTCCTCCGGCACGCCCGCCGCCAGCAGCGTCAGCGGCGCACCGAGCGCGAGCAGCATCGGCACCACCATGAGCAGCAGCAGGTTCTGCACGGCGCGCACCCAGAACAGCGTGTCGTCGTACACCCCGACGAACGACGACCCGGCCAGTACGGCGACGACCAGCCCGGCGCCGAACGCGACGGCACGGCCCCGCGGCCATCCTGGACGGCCCCGGGCGGCGACCGTGTAGCCCGCGGCCGCCGTGGCACTCGCCCCGAGCAGGAGGGGCGCGAACCGCCACGTCGTGAACAGCCGGAGCGCCGTCAGCGGCGGCAGCAGCGCGGCGGCCGTCACCGTCGGGCCGCGGGGGAGCAGGTCACGGCGTCATCCTGCGCCGCTCCGGACCGCCGTGGAAGGGACGGTGGGCGGGTCGGCACGACTGCGTCGAACCCGCCCGGGATCCGTTCGGCGCCGTTCGTGCGGGTCGTCCGGAGCACCGGGCCCGGGCTCAGCCCATCGTCCGCGCGCCGTCGATCGCCTCGCGGATGATGTCGGCGTGCCCGGCGTGCTGGCTGGTCTCGGCGAGCATGTGGATCGCGACCCGGCGCACCGACCAGGACGTGTTCGGCTCGAACCACGGCGCGACCGGCAGGGCGTGCGCCGCGTCCAGGTCCGCGGTCCGCAGCACCTCCTCGGTGCGCGCGGCGACCTGCTCGACCCGGGCCCGCAGGTACTCCAGGGTCTCGTGGTCGGCCAGGACGAACCGGGTGTCCACCCACTCCTCGCCGGAGGCGGACCAGTCACCGCCGTTCGCGTCGGCCTCGGCGTCGACGGCGCCCCAGTCGACGGACTCGTTGTAGACCTCGACGTCACCGAACGCGGCGGCGCCCTCGACGGCGAAGCGGAACCACTGCTCCTCGGTGTCCGCGACGTGCTTGAGCAGCGAGGCGATCGTCAGCGCACTCACCGTGCTGCGGGTGCGCGCCTGCTCCTCGGTCAGCCCGTCGGCGGTCTGCAGCAGGAAGCCGCGGTGCCGCTCCAGGGTGGCGATCAGCTCGGCACGCTCGCCGGTCAGGGCCTGCTTCTCGTCGGTGGCGTTCATTCCGGGGCCGCCTCTCGGGGTCCGCGGACCGGGTCCGTCCCGGTCCGACGGGAACGACGATAGGACCGATCGCGGACGGATCCGGTCCTCGATCAGGGGCGTCTCCGGAATCAGTCGTCGAGATCGTGCAGCGCGGTCTCCCAGCGCTCCCGGCGGGCGTCGTCGTCCAGGTCCCACCAGGGGGTGCCGCGCTCGCCGAGGCCGTGCTTGGCCGCGGACACCCGCGTCCGGGCGGCGGCGACGCGGTCGTCGTCGCCGGTCCGCCTACCGGCCCCGACCTCGGCGCGGGCCTTCCCGAGGTGCTGCTGCAGCGCGGACCGCACGTCGTCGGGGATCGTCGGATCGGTGGCGCGCCACCGGCGGCCCCGGACGACGATGTACCGGCCGTCCGGGGTCCGCTCGGGTTCGCTCACGGGGTGGCGGCGGTGCTCAGCCGCTGACCGGCACCACGTCCGGCGCGCCGAGGCGGGCGGCGTCGGCGGTGGCGTCGTCGGGCATCTTCTGGCTCTCCCGCTCGGCCTCGACCCGCTTGACGTAGTGGTCGACCTCGCGGGCGATCTGCTCGTCGTTCCAGCCGAGCACCGGGGCGACCAGCTTCGCGGTCTCCTCGGCGGCACCCACGCCCCGGTCGAAGGTCTCGATCGAGATCCGGGTGCGGCGGGCGAGGATGTCCTCCAGGTGCCGCGCTCCCTCGTGCGAGGCGCCGTAGACGACCTCGGCCCGCAGGTAGTCCTCGGCGCCGGTGAGCGGCTCGGCCAGGGTCGGGTCGGCGATGAGGAGGTCGAGAACCTCGTCGATCAGCGAGCCGTACCGGCCGAGCAGGTGCTCGATCCGCACCGGGTGCAGCCCGCTGCGCGCGGCGAGCTGGTGGGTCGAGTTGCGCAGCGCCGTGAAGCCCTCCGCGCCGAGCAGCGGGACCTTCTCGGTGCAGGAGGCGGGCACCTTCGCGTCGAGCGAGTGCACGGCCGCGTCGACGGCGTCCTTGGCCATCACGCGATAGGTCGTGTACTTGCCCCCGGCCACGACGACCAGCCCGGGAACCGGGGTGGCGACGGCGTGCTCACGGGACAGCTTCGAGGTCGCCTCGGACTCGCCGTGCAGCAGCGGGCGCAGGCCGGCGTAGACGCCCTCGACGTCCTCGTGGGTCAGCGGCTGCTCCAGCACCTCGTTGACGTGCGCGAGCAGGTACTCGATGTCGGCCGCGCTCGCCGCCGGGTGCGCCTTGTCCAGGTCCCAGTCGGTGTCGGTGGTGCCGATGATCCAGTGCCGGCCCCACGGGATGACGAACAGCACCGACTTCTCGGTGCGCAGGATCAGCCCGGCGTCGCCGCGAATCCGGTCGCGCGGGACGACCAGGTGGATGCCCTTGGACGCACGCACCTTGAACTGGCCGCGCTCGCCGGCGAGGCCCTGGGTGTCGTCGGTCCACACCCCGGTGGCGTTGATGACCTCCTTGGCGCGGACGTCGAACCGGTCGCCGGACTCCAGGTCCTGCACGGTCGCGCCGATCACGCGGCCGGAGTCCTTCAGCAGCCCGACGACGCGGGCGCGGGTCGCCACGTGCGCGCCATAGGCGGCCGCGGTACGGGCGATCTCCATGGTGTGGCGGGCGTCGTCGACCTGGGCGTCGTAGTACTCCAGGGCCCCGACCAGGGCGTCCTTGCGCAGCGACGGCACGACCTTGCGGGCGCCGCGACGGGTGAGGTGCCGGTGGTGGGGCAGGCCGCGGGCCCGGCCGGACAGCAGCCCGAGCGAGTCGTAGAGCGCGACGCCGGCACCGGCGTAGAAGCGCTCCCACACGTGGTGCTTGAGCGGGTAGACGAACGGCACCGGGCGGACGAGGTGCGGCGCGAGGGTCTGGATCAGCAGCCCCCGCTCCTGCAGCGCCTCGGCCACCAGGCGGAAGTCGAGCATCTCCAGGTAGCGCAGGCCGCCGTGGATGAGCTTGGAGGAACGGCTCGACGTGCCGGACGCGAAGTCGCGGGCCTCGACCAGCCCGGTCGACAGACCACGGGTGGCCGCGTCGAGGGCGGCACCGGCGCCGACGACGCCACCGCCGACGACCAGCACGTCCAGTTCGCGGTCGCCCATCGCCTGCAGCGCCGTGGTACGGGCCTCCGGGGAGAGCGCCACCGATTTCATGATCAGACCTTCCTGAGTGGTTCGTGCTCGTGCTGTCCCGCCGGGGGACTACCCGTTGAACACCCGTCCGATCGCGGGTGTGCCCGGTGTCGCCCCCACGTGTGGTGAGGGCGACACCGGGCGGGTGGTCCTACTGGACGTCGACCCAGTCCAGGGTCCGCTCGACGGCCTTCTTCCAGCGGCCGTAGCCCTCGTTGCGCTGCTCCTCGGACCAGGTCGGCTCCCAGCGCCGGGCCTCGTTCCAGTTCTCCCGCAACTCGTCGGTGTTCTTCCAGAACCCGACGGCCAGCCCGGCCGCGTAGGCCGCACCGAGCGCGGTGGTCTCGGCGACGACGGGCCGCGAGACCGGGACGCCCAGCACGTCGGCCTGGATCTGCATGCACAGCTCGTTCTGGGTGACGCCGCCGTCGACCTTCAGCGTCTCCAGGGTCACCCCGGAGTCCTTGGTCATGGCGTCGCTGACGTCGCGGGACTGGTAGCAGATCGCCTCCAGCGTGGCCCGGGCCAGGTGCGCGTTGGTGTTGAACCGGGACAGGCCGACGATCGCGCCGCGGGCGTCGGAACGCCAGTACGGCGCGAACAGGCCGGAGAACGCCGGGACGAAGTACACGCCGCCGTTGTCCTCGACCTGGCGGGCCAGCGACTCCGACTGCGAGGCGCCGGAGATTATGCCGAGCTGGTCGCGCAGCCACTGCACGGCCGAGCCGGTGACCGCGATGGAGCCCTCCAGCGCGTAGACCGGACGCTCGCCCTCGAACTGATAGCACATCGTGGTGAGCAGGCCGGACTCCGAGCGGACCAGCTCGGTGCCGGTGTTGAGCAGCATGAAGTTGCCGGTGCCGTAGGTGTTCTTGGCCTCGCCGGGGGCGAAGCAGACCTGGCCGACGGTCGCCGCCTGCTGGTCGCCCAGGTCACCGGTGATGGGGACCTCGCCGCCGAGGGGGCCGTTCGCGAGGGTCTTCCCGAACGCGGTCGCCGACGACGACGGCTTGATCTCCGGCAGCATCTGCCGCGGGATGCCGAAGAAGCCGAGCAGCTCGTCGTCCCAGTCGAGGCTCTCGAGGTCCATCAGCATGGTGCGGCTGGCGTTGGTCACGTCGGTGACGTGCAGCCCGCCGTTGGTGCCGCCGGTGAGGTTCCAGATGACCCAGGTGTCGGTGTTGCCGAAGACCGCGTCGCCGTTCTCGGCGGCCTCGCGGACGCCGTCGACGTTCTCCAGGATCCACTGGATCTTGCCGCCGGAGAAGTAGGTGGCGGGCGGGAGACCGGCCTTGCGGCGGATGACGTCACCGCGGCCGTCGCGGTCGAGTGCGGTCGCGATCCGGTCGGTGCGGGTGTCCTGCCAGACGATCGCGTTGTAGTACGGGCGCCCGGTGCGCCGGTTCCACACGACGGTGGTCTCACGCTGGTTGGTGATGCCCAGCGCGACCAGGTCGGACGCGGACAGTCCGGTCTTGGTGAGCGCCTGCTGCAGGCAGGTGTTGGTGCGCTCGATGATCTCGATCGGGTCGTGCT
The DNA here is from genome assembly GCF_017312135.1 of Pseudonocardia sp. TMWB2A. NCBI lineage: Bacteria > Bacillati > Actinomycetota > Actinomycetes > Pseudonocardiales > Pseudonocardiaceae > Pseudonocardia > Pseudonocardia sp. TMWB2A. The sequence continues at coordinate 1,177,760 of NZ_QKQY01000002.1, read as the reverse complement.
CGACCCAGCCGGCCTGCGGCAGGATCTGCTCGTGCTCCAGCTGGTGGCGACCCACCTCGTTGCCGCTGTGGTCGAAGATCATGAAGCGGCTGGAGGTGGTGCCCTGGTCGACGGCGCCGACGAACTCGGCCATGAGTTCTCCTGTGTGTCTCGAGCGGGTGGTTCGGGGGTGGGGGCGGGTGCGGTCAGCGCACGTCGCCGACCTCCTGCGGAGCGTCCTCGACGGGGATGTAGCGGTCGATCAGCAGCTTGAACAGGCCGCCGCCGACGAGGGCGCCGACCAGCGGCGCGACGATCGGCAGCCACCAGTACGGCGTGCCGTCACCGGTGACCCACGCGGTCTCGTACCCGGTGATCCACGATGCCAGGCGCGGGCCGAAGTCGCGGGCCGGGTTGATGGCGTAGCCGGCGTTCGCGCCCCAGGCCATGCCGATGCCCACGACCAGGATGCCGATCATGAACGGAGCCATGTTGGACAGCGGGCCCTTGTTGCGCGGGTGGACCAGCGCGAAGATCACGAACACCAGGATCGCGGTGCCGACGACCTGGTCGAAGAACGCCGTCGTGATCGTCGTCGGGTCGCCCGGCGAGGTCGAGAAGATGCCCTGGGTGTCGGTCAGGTTCGGGTCGACCGAGCGGATGAAGTCGGCGTAGACGAACCGGACGATCAGCGCGGCGACGAACGCACCGAGGGTCTGGGCCAGTACGAACGGCGCGACCTTCCGCCACGGGAAGCCCTCGTAGACGGCGAAGGCCAGCGTGACGGCCGGGTTCAGGTGGGCGCCGGAGATCCGGCCCGCCACGTAGACGCCCAGCATCACGCCGAAGCCCCAGGCCCAGGCGATCGAGTCGTAGGCGCCCTTCGAGCCGTCGGGCGTGGTGACGACCTGTGCGACGACGCCGACGCCGAACAGGATCAGGATCATCGTCCCGGCGAACTCGGCGCTCAGCTCGCCGATCAGCGACGGCGCCTTGGCGGCGGCCGCCGGGGTCGCCCGTGTGGTCCGTGCCGCGGGTGCGGGATCGGCCGCGGTGTTCTCGGAGCTCGTCATCGAACCCCCTCCTGGTGAGTCCCCCTCACGGGACCGGGCGGCCCCGCCGTGTGACGTAGGACGCTAGGAGCGCGCGCGGTCGCGGGCAACGAGGATCGTTCGACGATGCCGAACGTTGCGGGTCGATCGGTCCATGATCCAGTCCGCGGAGCGTCCGGACGGCCTACGATCGCTGCGTGGCACGGGCGATCCAGTCGGTGGAGCGGGCGGCGGCGCTGCTGCGGCTGCTCGGCGGCGCGGGGCGCCCGCTGGCGCTGGCCGAGCTGGCGGCGGCCCTGGACCTGCCGCGCCCGACGGCGCACGGTCTGCTGCGCACCCTCCGCGAGGAGGGGCTGGTGGCGCAGGAGTCGTCGTCGGGCCGCTACCTGCTGGGCGAGGGGCTGGGGCGGCTGGGCACCCCGTGGGACCGGCACGACCTGCGCGCCCGGGCGATGAACTGGGCCGACGCGCTGGCGGCGGGCACCGGCTGCGCGGTGTACCTGGGCGTGCCGTCCGCCGACGGGGCCGGGGTCGACGTGGTGCACCACGTGTTCCGGCCCGACGACACGCCGCAGCGGCTGCGGACCAACACCACCCAGCCGTTACACGCGACGGCGTGGGGGCGGTGCCTGCTGGCGTTCGCGCCGGCGTCGGTGCGGGCGGTCGAGCCGCTGGAGACCTACACCCGGGCGACCGTGACCGACCCGGCGGCGCTGACCCGCGAGATCACCGCGATGCGGCGGCGCGGCTGGGCGGCCGACGCCGGCGGCTGGGAGCCGGGCGTCGGCGGGCTCGCGGTGCCGGTCCGCAGCGGGGGCGGGCTGACCGTCGCGGCGCTGGGGATCGGTGCCCCCGTCGAGGAGCTGTTCGCCGCGGACGGCCGCGCCCGCCCGGAGGCCGTCGTCGAGCTCGTCGCCGCGGCCGCCGAGATCGCCGACGGGCTGGAGGGACTGACGTGAGCGGCCTGTCGTCGGGGGAGCGGGTGGTCGCCGCGATCGACCAGGGGACGACGTCGACGCGCTGCCTGCTGTTCACCCGCTCGGGCCGGATGGTCGCGGTCGCCCAGCGCGAGCACCGGCAGCACTTCCCGAGCCCGGGCCGCGCCGAGCACGACGCGTCGGAGATCTGGCGGGCGGTGACCCGGGTGGTGCCCGCGGCACTGCGCCGGGCCGGGCTGGGGCCGGAGAACGTCGTCGCGCTCGGCATCGCCAACCAGCGCGAGACGACGGTCATCTGGAACCGGCGCACCGGGGTCCCCCTCGCGAGGGCGATCACCTGGCAGGACACCCGGACCACCGACATCGTCGCCGGTCTCGCCGCCGACACCGACGCCGCCCGCTGGGCCCGGGTCAGCGGGCTCGGCCCGGCGACGTACTTCGCGGGCCCGCGGCTGCAGTGGCTGCTCGACCACGTGCCGGGCGCGCGCGACGGCGCCGAACGCGGCGAGGTCCTGTTCGGGACGATGGAGTCCTGGCTGATCTGGAACCTCACCGGCGGCCCCGACGGCGGCGTGCACGTCACCGACGTCACCAACGCCAGCCGCACGATGCTGATGGACCTGCGCACGCTGGAGTGGTCCGACGCGCTGTGCTCGGCGCTGCGGGTGCCGCGGGGGATGCTGCCGACCATCGTGCCGAACGCCCGCGTCTACGGCCGGTGCTCCGGTCTGCTCGACGGGGTGCCGGTCGCCGGTGCCCTCGGCGACCAGCAGGCGGCGCTGGTGGGCCAGACCTGCTTCGCACCCGGCGAGGCGAAGTGCACTTACGGCACGGGCGCGTTCCTGCTGAAGAACACCGGCTCCCGCATCGCCGGCTCCGAGGCCGGCCTGATCCCGACCGTCGGCTACCTGTTCGGCGACCACCCGGTCTACGCGCTCGAGGGCTCCATCGCGATGACCGGCTCGCTGGTGCAGTGGTTCCGCGACGCGCTGGGCATGATCTCCACGGCGGCCCGGATCGAGACGCTCGCACTGACCGTCCCGGACAACGGCGGCTGCTACGTCGTCCCCGCCTTCTCCGGTCTCTACGCCCCGCACTGGTACCCCGACGCCCGCGGCGTGATCGTCGGCCTGACCTCCTACATCCATCGCGGCCACCTCGCCCGCGCGGTGCTGGAGGCGACCGCGTGGCAGACCCGCGAGGTGCTCGACGCGATGAACGCCGACTCCGGCCTGCCCGTCACCCGCCTGAAGGTCGACGGCGGCATGACCGCGAACCACCTGCTCATGCAGTGCGTCGCCGACGTCCTGGACCTCACGGTGGAACGCCCCCTCGGGTCGGAGGCGGTGTCGCTCGGCGCGGCCTACGCGGCCGGCCTGGCCGTCGGCTACTGGCCGGATCCGGAGGTGCTGCGCCGCAACTGGCACCGGGCGGCCGCCTGGGAGCCGACGATGGACCCCGGCCTGCGCCGCCGCGAGCACGACAACTGGAAGCGGGCGGTGCAGCGGAGCACGGGGTGGGCGCGCCCGGACTGAGGCTCACGCCCGCGGTGCGTCCAGGCGGGACCGCCGGATCCGCTCGTCCGCCCAGCGGTCGCGGTCACGCTGCACCCGGCGCAGACCGTGGTCGGCCGCCCGCCCCACGGCGACGAGCACCCCGTCCGCCGCCTCGGCCGACAGACCGTCGAGGAGGTGTCGGGTGTCGTGGTCGTGGAGGGCGCGGTGCAGCATCGTCCGTGCCTCCGGCGAGGCGGCGACGACCTGGCGTCGAGCGTCGTGCGGGTCCGGATCGCGGTGGACGAGATCACGCTCCTCGAGTCGCGCGAGGATCGCGGTGACGGCCGGTGCCCCGAGGCCGACGATCCCGGCGATCTCCGCCCCGCTGAGGGTCCGGTCCCGTACCAGCAGCTCGGCGACCACGAGGAGCTCGTTCAGGGTGAGGTCGAGGCGTGCTGCGACCACGCGGAGCCGGTAGAGCGCGGTCAGCTCCCAGCGGGGGAGGAGTGTCCCGAGCGCGACGACGCGGTCGACCTGGTCGGGGTCGAGGCCCCATGTCGGTGGAAACACTTCATGCGATGAACCATCTCGGGGAGTCCACTCCGGCTCGGTGGTGCCGTCCGGACAGCCGGAGTCGGAGTCGGGGCTCGAGCGGGGGTGGTGGCCGGAGAACCGTTCACGCCGTGAAGGGTTTCCGAAGAGGGAGTCCTCCATCGGAGGCGGGGGATCGGCGGTCACCGGGTCCACCTACCAGCTCGGCGGGCCGGACGGCCTGGAACGCGGCGCGATGCTTCACAGTCGCGATCGGCTGTCTGCGGTCGACCGGACGACGGAAAGTCGCGATGTGGTGGCTTGCTCACGATGTGGGCGATCTGTCACGGTGTCGACCGGCCCGGTCACCGCCGTCCGGGCCGGTCGACACCGAGGAGCGAGGCCGATGGGGCCCGAGATCATCGCGATCGCCGTGCTGGTGGTCATGTTCGTGATCGCCACGACGATGCCGGTCAACCTCGGCGCACTGGGGTTCCTCGCCGCGGCCGCGGTCGGGATCGGCGTGCTGGGGCTGAGCCTCGACGACGTCCTCGCGGGCTTCCCCGGAGACCTGTTCCTGCTGCTCGTCGGGCTGACCTACCTGTTCGCGCTGGCGACGGCCAACGGCACCGTCGACCTGCTGGTCCACTGGGCGATGCGGGCCGTCCGCGGACGATTGGTGCTCGCGCCGTTCGTGTTCTTCGCGATCTCCTGCGGGCTCTCGGCGCTCGGGGCGTTGTTCGCGGTCGCGATCGTCGCGCCGCTGGCGATGCCCTTCGCCCGGCGCTACGGCATCAACCTGCTGCTCATGGGCATGATGGTCGTGCACGGCGCGCTCGGCGGGGCGTTCTCGCCGATCACCGTCTACGGCGCGTTCGTGAACTCGACGATGGCGACCGTGGGCCTGCCCAGCGACCCGATCGCGCTGTTCCTGACCCCGCTCGTGGTCAACGTCGTGATCGCCGTCGGGATCTTCCTGGTGCTCGGCGGCCGGTCGCTCGTCGGGCGCACGGTCGACCCGGTCGAGGCACCGGGCGACGACGCCGCCCCCGCCGGGGACGCCGGGACCGGGACCGGGAGCGGCGCCGCGACCGGCACCGTGACCGAGGCCCCGGTCGTCGGCCGGGTCGGGCTGGAGCAGGGCATCACGCTGGCCGGCATCGCGCTCATGGCCGTCGGCTCGGCCGCGTTCGGCTGGGACGTCGGCGTCGTCGCGCTCGCCGTCGCGATCGTGCTGCGGCTAGCCGCCCCGCGCCGCCCGGACGTCGTCGGGAAGATCTCCTGGTCCACCGTCCTGCTGATCTGCGGTGTCGTCACCTACGTCGGCGTGCTCCTGGAGGCCGGCGCGGTCGACCTGGTCTCCTCGGGGATCAGCGGGATCGGCGCACCGCTGCTCGCGGCGCTGCTGCTCTGCTACGTCGGCGGCGTGCTCTCGGCGTTCGCGTCCTCGGTGGCGATCCTCGGTGTCGCGATCCCGCTGGCCCTGCCGTTCCTGCAGCAGGGCGAGGTGTCCGCGGTCGGGATGGTGGCGGCGCTCGCGGTGGCCGCGACCGTCGTCGACGTCAGCCCGTTCTCCACGAACGGGGCGCTGGTGCTCGCCAACGCGCCCGCCGACGTCGACCGGGACCGCTTCTACCGGCAGATGCTCGCCTACGCCGGCGTCGTCGTGCTGGTCGGTCCGCTGCTGGCCTGGGCACTGCTCGTGCTGCCCGGCATCCTCTGACCCGCCCGACTAGCGTCGCGGCCATGAACGACGCCGCCGTGGCCGCCGGGCGCCTCGCCCGCGGGCTGGAACCGCTGCACTCCCAGGTCTACTTCGCCCCCGAGGGCGAACCGGCCTACACCGCCGCCGGGCTGGAGCCGGGTCGGATGAGCTACTTCGCCCCGCGGGCCGCACCGATGGGCGCGGTCGGAGCCTCGGTGGTCACCGCGACGTTCTACAACTTCTCCCCGCGCCTGGTCGCGAGGTCGGTCCCGCGGGCCTGGGAGCTGGTGTCCGCACCGGATCTGCTCGACGTGCGGTTCGCCGTCGCCGACGCCTCGCTGCGCCGCACCCTGGGCGACGACGCCGTCGCCTCGCCCGAGATGGCCGAGGCCGCCGGGCTGGCCCGGACCGCGGCCGGGGCCGTCACCCCCGACGGGCGCCCGCTCGCCGCCGGCCACCTCGACGTGCCCTGGCCGACCGCGCCGCACCTGGTCCTCTGGCACGCGCTGTCGATCCTGCGCGAGCACCGCGGCGACGGGCACATCGCGCTGCTGGTCGAGGCCGGGCTGTCCGGGCTGGAGGCGCTGGTCACCGCGACCGCGACGGGCACCGGGTTCACCGTGGCCTTCGCCCGCGGCAGCCGCGGCTGGTCGGCCGCCGAGTGGAACGCCGCCGTCGCCGGACTCGCGGACCGCGGCCTGCTGCAGCCGGCCGACACGGCCGGGGACGACGCCGTCGAACCGGTCCTGACCGAGGAGGGCACGGCGCTGCGCAAGCGGATCGAGAACGACACCCACCGTCTCGGTGCCGCCCCGTGGTCCGCGCTCGGCGCCGACGGGGCCACGCGGCTCGGCGAGCTCGGCGGGGCGTTCGTCCGGACGGCCCTGGCGAACGGGGCGTTCCCCGCCGAGGGGGTCTTCGCGGCGCGTCCGAAGGGCTGATCACGGCCCGCGCCCGGCCCCAGGACGGGCGCGGTGTCCTGACTGCCCGATATGGTGCGCTCCGCAACCGACCGCCGTGGTCGGTGCGGTGACCTGCAGGAGGACCCCCGGTGCTCGAGATCAGCGGTCTCGAATGGGCCGTCACGATCGGCGTGATCATCGCGCTGCTCGCGTTCGACCTCGTCCTGGGCTGGCTGCGGCCGCACCGGGTGGGATTCAAGGAGGCCACCGCCTGGTCGGTGTTCTACATCCTGGTCGCGATCGCGTTCGGACTGGTGTTCGCGACGATCCACGGCTGGGACTTCGGAACCCAGTACTTCACGGGCTACATCGTCGAGAAGAGCCTGTCGGTCGACAACCTGTTCGTCTTCGTCGTGATCATGACGACGTTCGCGGTGCCGGAGGAGCACCAGCACAAGGTGCTGACCTTCGGCATCGTGCTCGCCCTGATCATGCGCGCGATCTTCATCGCGGTCGGGGCGACGCTGCTGAACCTGTTCTCGTTCATGTTCCTGGTCTTCGGTCTGCTGCTCCTGTGGACCGCCGTGCAGCTCTACCGGCACAAGGACGAGGACCCCGACATCGAGGACAACATGGTCGTGAGGGGCGCGCGCAGGCTCTTCCCGGTCACCGAGGAGTACGACGGCGGGAAGCTGTTCACCCGGGACAACGGCCGCCGGGTCGCGACCCCGATGTTCATCGTGCTGGTCTCGATCGGCGGCATCGACCTGCTGTTCGCCCTCGACTCGATCCCCGCGGTGTTCGGCGTGACCCAGGAGGCGTTCATCGTCTTCACCGCCAACGCCTTCGCGCTGCTCGGCCTGCGGGCGCTGTTCTTCCTGGTCAAGGGCCTGCTGGACCGGCTGGTCTACCTGTCGGCCGGGCTCGCGGTCATCCTCGCGTTCATCGGCGTGAAGCTGATCCTGCACTGGCTCCACGTCGACATCTCGCCGGCCGTGCCCGAGATCCCGACCATGGTCAGCCTGGTCGTGATCCTGGGGATCCTCGCGGTCGTCACCGTCGCCAGCCTCGTCAAGACCAAGGGCGACCCGTCGATGACCGCCCACGCCGGGTCGCTGCGCGCCCGCAAGGAGCGCTCCGAGCAGCGCGACTGAGCCGGCCCGGCCGGCCCGGCGCTCAGCCGGGCAGGCCGGCCAGGCCGGGCCCGCCGAGCGGGGTGACCTCGATGTAGTCCGGCGGGGCGGTGAGCAGCGCCAGCACGTCGCCCAGGCCGCTCTCGCCGATGTCGCGGCTCAGCGCCGCCTCCGACGACGCGGCGTCGGACCACATCTCGGTGACCCAGACGACGTCGGGCTCGTCGGGGGTGGCGTTCACGACGTAGGCGAGGCAGCCGGGCTGGGCGGCCATGTCGTCGGCGACGCGGAGCAGCGCGCCCGCCAGCTCGGTCCCCTGTCCCTCCAGGGCCACCATCCGCACGTACCGGCCGACCCGCTCGCTCGTGTCCACGGCGGCGACCGTAGACGGCCCCTCCCGGCGCCCCGGGGTCGGGGCGGGCTCAGCCCGCGGGCTCGTCGGCGTCGCCGGGGCCGTCGAAGCGGCGGTGCACCGGTGCGGCCGGGTCCCAGGTGGACCATCCGGGGTCCCCGGTGGCCGCGAACCGCAGCCACGTCGCGCGCATCCGCTCCGACAGCTCCGCCGACGGGTGGTGCCCGGCGAGCCCGGACGGGCCGGACGCGGAGTCCAGCGTCCCGAACACGTAGGGCAGCTCGGTCGCGTGTGCCGCGCCGAGCCGGCCGTCGCAGGCGTCGGAGCGGTGCGCGAACAGGTAGCCGAACCGGCGTCCGGTGTGCGCGTCGAGCAGCCGCCGTGTCGGTCCGGCGAACACCAGCTCGGTCATGGCGCGGGCGTAGCGCTCGCCGGGGGTGCCGCCGCCGGGCAGCGTCACCTGCGGTGCGACGGCGGCGAGCGCGCCCCGTGCCTGGTCCTCGGTGAGCGCGTCGAGCACCCCGGTCGGGACGAGGTAGAGGTTCATCTCCTCGGCGTTGCTCCCGGCGAGCAGGTCGACGCCGGCCGACGCCCCGGCGCGCAGCGCGGCGAGCGGGTCGGCGGGCAGCAGGTCGTCGCCGAGGACCGGGAGGAACCCGGCCAGGCCGAAGCCGGGGTCGCCGCCGTCGGGCTCGCGCAGGTCGCCGCGGCGGCCGGGCAGGTCCACCCGGGCCTGTGCGGCCATGACGTCGTCGACCGGGACGGACCGGAAGGCATCCGCCGTGGGCGCGACGCCGAGCTCGGCGGCCAGCACCGCGGCCAGCGGGGCCGCCCGCTCCGGCGCGGACCGGCACATCTCGGCGCCCCCGGACTGCACCACCGCGCGGCGGAACAGCCCGGCCGAGCGCGGCGAGGCCAGCAGCAGGCCGATGCTCATCGCCCCCGCCGACTCGCCGACCACGGTGACCAGGTCCGGGTCCCCGCCGAAGGCGGCCGCGTTGTCGCGCACCCACTCCAGCGCCGCCAGCTGGTCGCGGAGCCCGACGTTCGTCGCGCCGCCCCCGAGCGGCAGGAACCCCTCCGCACCGAGCCGGTAGTTCGCCGCGACCAGCACGGCGCCGCCCGCCGCGAGCACGGCCCCGTCGTAGGCGGGGGCCGAGGACTCACCCGCGACGAACGCGCCGCCGTGCAGGAACACCAGCACCGGCAGCCCGCCCGCGCCGGGGTCGGGGGTCCACACGTCGACGGTCAGGAAGTCCTCGCCGGGCCGCCGCCCGGTGCCGATCACCGGGCTCATGTCCAGGCCGCCCGCGATCATGCGCGGCGGCTGCGGGGCGTTCGGGCCGGGCGGGCCCGAGGCGTCGCGGACCCCCTCCCACACCGGGGCGGCGGCCGGGGCTGCGTAGCGCAGCGGGCCCACCGGCGGTGCCGCGTAGGGCACGGACCGGAACCGGACGACGTCGCCGGTGCGGACGCCGCGCACCGGTCCGGAGGTGGTGCCGACGATCTCCTCGGATGCCATGGTTCCGGTCTACTCCGATCCGCCCGCCGCCATCCAGGACAGGATCCGACCGGAATCGGCGGCACACTGGTCGTCGTGATGGGGACATCGGCGCGGCTGCTGCGCCTGCTCGGGCTGCTGCAGGTGCCGCGCGACTGGACGGGGCCCGCCCTGGCCGAGCGCCTCGACGTCGACGTGCGCACCGTCCGCCGCGACGTCGACAAGCTCCGCACCCTCGGCTACCCGGTCCACTCCACACCCGGGGTGACCGGCGGCTACCGGCTCGGCGCCGGGGCCGCGCTGCCACCCCTGCTGCTCGACGACGACGAGGCCGTCGCCGTCGCGGTCGGGCTCCGGACCGCCGCGGGCGGGTCGGTCTCGGGCATCGAGGAGACCTCGGTCCGTGCCCTGGCCAAGCTGGAGCAGGTCCTGCCGAACCGGCTGCGCCGCCGCGTCGCCGCGCTGGGCACCGCGACGTCCACACTCGCCGCGCGCGGCCCGACCGTCGACGCGGACGTGCTGTCCGCGCTGGCCGCCGCCTGCCGCGACCACGAGGTCCTGCGGTTCGACTACATCGCGGGGGACGGGACCGAGACCCGCCGGGTCGCCGAGCCCGAGGGGCTCGTGCACACCGGGCGCCGCTGGTACCTCGTCGCCTGGGACACCGGCCGCGACGACCGCCGCACCTTCCGGGTGGACCGGATGCGGCCCAAGCTGCCCGCGGGGCCGCGCTTCGCCCCGCGCCCGGAACCGGAGGGCGGGCTCGCCGCGTTCGCCCAGCGCGGGATCTCCTCGGGTGCCTACCCGCACCGGGCGCGGATCGTGTTCCACGCCCCGGCGGAGCGGATCGCCGAGCACGTCACCCCGGCGTCGGGGATCGTGACCGACCTCGGCGGGGACCGCTGCGAGCTCACGGCCGGGGCCTGGACCCTGGAGTCGCTGGCGGTGTGGCTGTGCTTCTTCGGCGTCGACTTCGAGGTGGTCGAGCCGGTCGAGCTGGTGGAGCACCTCGACGCGGTCGCCGCCCGCCTCGGGCGGGCCGCAGACCACGCGCGCGCGAACGGCGGCGGCTGACCGGGCCGCTCAGAGCAGGGCGCGGACCGCGCCCACGGGCGTGCCGTGGCCGAGCACGTCGGTGCGGGTCGCGGCGGTGAGCGCGTCGGATCCGGCGCCGAGGGACTCCAACACGGCGCGTGCGACGACCGGCAGCGGTCGCGGCGACCCGTCCAGCACGGTGACGGCGAACGCCCGCCCGTCGGGCAGTGCGGCCGCGAGCACACCCTCGGCGCCGTCCTTGGTGACCAGGCCCGGCACCGCGCCCGCCAGCCGGGTCACCGGCCGGTCCGTGCCGCCGACCCACCACGGGTGCGCGCGGACCGCGGCCGCGACCCGCCCCTCGGCGGTGTCCGGGGCGGCCGTCGCCAGCGTCGCGAAGGCCCGGGCCAGCCCGGCCGGTGTGGTGCCGAACAGCGGCGCGCCGCAGCCGTCGACGGTGGTGACGCCGACCGGCACCCCGGTCAGCTCGGCGACGGTCTCCCGGACCAGCCGCTGCAGCGGGTGCGCGGGGTCGCGGTAGCCGGCCGTCGGCCACCCCGCGGCCACGCAGGCGGCGAGCATCGCGGCGTGCTTGCCCGAGCAGTTCTGCAGCACCGGCGACGGTCCCGTCCCCGCCGCGCGGACGGCCGCCGCGGCCGCCGGCCCCAGCGGCAGGTCCGGGGTGTTGTCCAGGTCGGACCCGTCGAGCCCGGCACCGGTGAGGATGCGCCGCACGCCGTCGACGTGGCCGGGCTCGCCGGAGTGCGAGGCACAGGCCAGCGCGAGCAGCTCGCCGTCGAGGTCCAGCCCGGCCCGCAGCATCGCCACCGCCTGCACCGGCTTGAGCGCCGAGCGCGGCAGGAACGCCACGTCCGGGTCGCCGGAGCCGGTCACGGTGCCGCCGGGGTGGTGCACCGCGACGGTGCCCAGGTGCACCGACTCCACGGTGCCCTCCCGCTCGACGACGGCCAGCGGCACGGCGGCGGCCAGGACGGGCGGGACGGGTGGGACGGGGCCGGGCGTGCTCATGCGGCCGACGCTACGTCCGCCGCGGCGGGCGCTCAGGCGGGGACCGGGGCCAGACCCAGCTCCCGTGCCAGCTCCGGCGTCGGGTGCACCGGGACGGGACCGTAGGCGTTGCCCCGGGCCGAGCGCCGCCGCACGGCGGGCAGGCGCATCAGCAGCCGGACGAACGCGGGCGGGGCGATGGTGCGGCCGCGCTCGCGGGCCCGTGCGACGCCCCGCTCGATGCGGACCTGCCGGCTCTGCACGGACACGATCGCGGGCTCCCGCTCGGCCTGGACCGCGGCGAGCGTCGCGGTGCCGACCGTGCCCGCCCGCAGCGCGGGGACCAGGTGGTTCGCCGCGGCGAGCGCGTCCTGCAGGGCCATCAGGATCCCGTTGCCGCCGACGGGGGAGATGACGTGCGCGGCGTCGCCGATCAGCAGCAGGCCGGGCCGGTGCCAGGTCGGCACCCGGGAGATGTCGACCGACAGCAGTGTGGCGTCGTTCAGGTCGGTGAGCAGCCCGACCCGGTCGGCCAGCCACGGCACGAGCCCGGCGACCTCGCGGCGCACGTGCTCCACCCCGGCCTCGCGCAGCGCCGGGTAGCCGCCCTTGGGCAGCGACAGGCCGACCTGCCAGCGCTCCTCGCCGCCGAGCAGCCCGACGTAGCTGCGGGTGCCGAGGAACAGGTCGACGGCGGCGTCGGGCGGGTCGTCGTCGTGGCGGGGCAGCGCGAACCACAGCAGGTCGGTGGTGGCTCCTTGGGATTCCGCGGTCAGCCCGGCGAGGGTGCGCAGGCGGGAGAACCGGCCGTCGGCGGCGACGACCAGCCCGGCGTCGATCCGCTCCCCGGACCGCAGGGTCACCCCGCGGACGGGGTCGTCGTCGGTGCCCGCGCCGAGCAGGCCGTTCACCGCGGCGCCGGTGCGCAGCTCGAAGGTCGGCAGGGTCGCCGCCTCGGCGGCGAGGAAGTCGAGGAACCGGGCCTGCGGCATGAGCGCGACGTAGTCGTAGGGGGTGTCGAGCAGGCCGTAGTCGGTGGTGGTGACCGTCCCGCGACCGGTGCGGAAACGGAACCGCCGGGCCGGGACGTGCGGCTGCTCCAGCAGGCGTCCGGCGAGCCCGAGCCGGTCGAACAGCTCGAGCGTCCACGGGTGCAGGGAGTCGCCGCGGAAGTCGCGGTCGAAGTCCCGGTGGCGTTCGAGCAGTGTCACCGGCAGGCCCGCCCGGGCCAGCAGGTAGGCGAGCAGCATGCCGCCGGGGCCACCGCCCGCGACGATCGTCCGTTCCGCGGTCACCCGGCCATGTTAGCTCGCCGAACGAGTGTCTCGCTCGTCGAGAGAGTTGAACTGGGGGAGCGGTCGGCGGCACAGGAAGGTGCGGGCGGGCGGCGGGTTGCGCCACTCGGTCGCGGTCTCCACGACCTCGTCGAAGTGGGTGTCGAGCAGGTCGCGCAGCACCCGCACCCGGTTCGGCAGCGCCATCCAGGTGATGATCATGCTCATCACCCCGCCCGGGACCAGCCGGCGCGCGATCGTGCCCATGACCTGCAGGCGCAGGGTCTGCGGGAACACCGCCCACGGCAGGGTCGAGACGAACGCGTCGACCTCGGTGATGCCGGCCTCGTCGAGGATCCGGTCCAGGTCGGCGACGTCGCCCTGCACGACCTCCAGCCACGGCTTGTGCCGGCGCAGGTGCGCGACCAGCTCGGAGTCGATCTCGATCGCGAGGTAGCGCGCGTGCGGTCCGAGCCGCTCACGGATCGGCTCGGCGAGCACCCCTGGTCCGGCGCCGAGCTCGACGACGACGCCGTTCGTCCCGCGCGGGACGACGGCGGCGAGCTGGCGGCACAGCCGCCGTCCGGTGAGGAACGGGGTCGCGAGCTGGTCCATCTTCGAGAACGAGCGTTTGAGGAAGACGGCGTGGTCGGGTCGGCCCATGCGGTACATCGTGGCCGTTCGCGCGGTCCCGGTCATGTCCGGGCGATCCGGGTCACCCGGCGACGGGCGTGTGTCGGTCGGTGTCGTTCCTGTAAAGCGATCGCCGAGGGGCTTCCGTACACGCTGTATCCACCGTATACAGAGCACATGGCACCGGATGACGCGCTGGTCGACGCCCTGCGTCGCGCAATCGTGGAAGGCGTGTACCCGCCCGGCCACCGGCTGGTGCAGGAGGAGCTGGCGGACCGCTACGGCGTCAGCCGCATCCCGCTGCGGGAGGCGCTGCGCACCCTGGTCGGCGAGGGCCTGCTGCGCAGCGAGGCCGGCCGCGGCACCTTCGTCACCGAGCTGGACCTGGCCGAGATCGACGAGATCTACGACCTGCGGCGCATGGTCGAGCCGAGCTTCGCCCCGCACGTCGCGGACCGGGTGTCCCGGCGCGACGTCGCGCGGTTCGACGGCATGGCCGGCGACATGGACCAGGTCGCCCGGACCGGTGCCGCCGAGTGGTCCCGCACCAACCTGGCCTTCCACCTCGACATGTACCGGCTCGCCCGGCTGCCGCTGCGCTACGAGCTGATCTCCCAGCTCTACCACCGCCTGGAGCCCTACTCCCGGTTCTACGTGCACGGCACCGGCGCCTACGACCGCGTGCAGGACGAGCACCGGGGCATGGTCCAGGCACTGGCCGACGGCGACGCCGACGAGCTCGGCCGTCTCGTGCTGGCCCACATCGACGGCGGCCAGGAGGGCCTGCACGCGGCCTGGTCGGCCGACCGCGGCGAGCTCTCCGCGTTCTGGGCGGCACGGGAGGCGAGGTGAGCACCGCGATCGCGCTCAACACCGACGTCGGCGAGAGCTTCGGCGCGTGGGTCCACGACGACCGCCCGCTGCTCGACGTCGTCGACGCGGCCAACGTCGCCTGCGGCTTCCACGCCGGCGACCCCGACGTCATGCGCCGCACCTGCGACGACTGCGCGCGCCGCGGCGTCGCGGTCGGTGCGCACGTGTCCTACCGCGACCTCGCCGGGTTCGGCCGCCGCTTCGTCGACGTCGCCCGGGACTCCCTGGTGAACGACATCGTCTACCAGATCGGTGCCCTGACGGCGTTCGCCGCGGCCGCGGGGACCCGCGTCGGGTACGTGAAGGCGCACGGCGCGCTCTACCACGCCAGCGGCACGCACCCGGCCCACGCCGACGCGCTCGTCGAGGCCGTCCGGCTGGTCGACGCGGGCCTGCCGCTGGTGTGCCTGCCCGGGACCGAGGTGTGGGAGCGGGCCCGCGCGGCCGGGCTGAGCCCGCGGGCCGAGGCGTTCCTCGATCGCGGCTACACCGCCGCCGGCGGTCTGGTGCCCCGCGGGCAGCCCGGCGACCTGGTGCGCGACCCGGCCGAGGCCGCCGCCCGGGCCGTCTCGATCGCCCGCGACGGCCGGGTCACCGCCGTCGACGGGACGGTCGTGTCCGTACGCCCGGCGGGCGGCGCGGTCGCCGCGCTGTGCGTGCACGGCGACACCCCCGGCGCCGACGCCCTGGCGCGGGCCGCGCGGGCCGCGCTCACCGCCGCCGGGTTCGGCTGCGGCCCGGAGCCGCTGGCCCCCGTCACCGGGGCCCTCCGGTGACCGCGCCCGCGGTGCACCGCGCGGGCGACCGGGCGTGGATCGTGGACTGTCCCCCCGGGACCGTCCGCCAGGTCGCCGACGGCGCCGCGGCCGACGGGTGGGACGCCTGGGTGACCGACGTCGTCCCGGCCGCGTGCACCGTGCTGGTCGTCGCCCGCCCCGGTGCCCGGATGGCGGCGCTGCGCCGCCACCTGCGCGCCCTCGCCGGGAGCACCCCGCGGGGCCGGGGGACACCCGTCCCGGGGCCCCGCACGGTCGAGGTCCCCGTCCGCTATGACGGCCCCGACCTGCCCGCCGTCGCCGAGCGGCTCGGGACGACCCCGGAGCTCGTCGCCCGGCGGCACGCCGCCGCCGAGCACCACGTCGGCTTCTTCGGGTTCGCGCCGGGCTTCGCCTATCTCGACGGGCTCCCCGACGCGCTGCGCCTGCCGCGGCTGTCCACGCCCCGGCCCCGGGTCGCAGCCGGGGTGGTCGCGATCGCCGGGAACCAGACCGTCGTCTACCCGGGTGGGACGCCCGGTGGCTGGCACCGGATCGGCACCACCACGGCCGTCCTCTGGGACGTCGACGCGACCCCGCCCAACCGGCTGGCGCTCGGCGACCGCGTCCGGTTCGTGGAGGTGCCCGCATGACCACGCTGCTCGACCCGCCCGCCCGCGCCGCGCGACCCGCCGGCCCGTCCGCCGTCGGGGCCCGGCTGCGGGTGCTCGAGGTCCGGCCGGGCTGCAGCGTGCAGGACCCCGGCCGGCCCGGGCTCGCCCACCTCGGGGTCACGGCCTCCGGGCCGGTCGACCGGGCCGCGTTCGCCACCGCGAACCGGCTCGTCGGGAACCCGCCGGAGGAGGCGGCCATCGAGGTCACCCTGGGCGGCCTGGCGGTCGTGCTGGACACGCCGCGCTGGGTCGCGGTCACCGGCGCCCCGGTCCCGGTCACCCTCGACGGCCGGCCGGTCGCCGACCCCCGGTGCCTGCGGGTCCCGGCCGGTGCCGAGCTGCGGCTCGGTACCCCGCGACACGGTCTGCGCAGCTACCTCGCCGTCGGCGGCGGGGTGCGCCCCGCACCGGTGCTCGGCTCGCGGGCCCGGGACTCGCTGACCGGCCTCGGCCCGCCCGTCGTCGGCCCCGGGGCCGACCTGCCGCTCGGCCCGGCGCCGGGCGAGCCGCCCGCCGTCCCCGTCGAGCTGGTCGTGCCCCGGCTCCCCGGCCCCGGCACCCGGGTCCGGTTCCACTGGGGCCCTCGCGACGCGGTCCTCGGCCCGGCGGACCGGTCCCTGCTCCGGCGCGCCGCGTGGCGGGTCTCCGGGCACTGCGACCGGGTCGGCATCCGGCTCACCGGCGCCACCCTCGCGGTCGGCGACCGCTCGCTGCCCAGCGAGGGTGTGCCGCTCGGCGCCATCCAGGTCCCGCCCTCGGGCGAGCCCATCCTGTTCCTCGCCGACCACCCCGTGACCGGCGGCTACCCGGTGGTCGGCGTCGTCGCCGACGCCGACATCGACCTCCTCGGCCAGCTCCGGCCCGGGGACCCCCTGCGTCTGGACGCCATCGTGTCCGGGCGCGACACCGAAGGATGAGAGGTACCCCTGTGTCCGCACCGACCACGGAAACCCCCGCGATCGTCACGTCCGTCCGCCCGCCGTTCCACCTGGCGATCCCGGTGGACGACATCGAGGCGGCCCGGGAGTTCTACGGCACGCTGCTCGGCTTCGGCCGCGGCCGTTCCGCCGAGCGCTGGACGGACTGGAACGTCGCCGGGCACCAGGTCGTCACCCACCAGGTCGGCGAGCCGTCGGACACCCCGCGCGCCGGTGTGGCCGGGACCAACCCCGTCGACGGCCACGACGTGCCGGTCCCGCACTTCGGCCTGGTCCTGAGCGTCCCGGAGTTCCGCGCGCTGGCCGAGCGGCTCACCGCCGCGGGCACCGACTTCGTCATCGAGCCCTACGTGCGGTTCGAGGGCGAGCCGGGGGAGCAGTGGACGATGTTCTTCCTCGACCCCGCGGGCAACGCGCTGGAGTTCAAGGCCTTCGCCGACCTGGAGCAGCTCTTCGCCGTCTGACGGCGGGGAGGTCCCCGTACGGTCGCGGCCCGTCCCCCGGACGGTCCGCGGCCGGGTCATCGGCGGGATGCCGCCCACCGATGACCCGCTGTGCCGCCGGTGTCGCCGTCTCGCGCGCGCCGGGTTCGTCCGCCCACCACACCGCGATCACGCCTGCCCGCTCCCGCGGGCGTTCCTCACCGGGAGACCACCATGACCCTATCAAGCGACGCCCCCACCGGGCGGTCCGGCGGAACGGCGCCCGTCGCCCCGCCGAGCCCGGCCCGGTCCCGCCGCGCGGCGCTCGCCGCCGCGTCCGGGACCGCCGTCGAGTACTACGAGTTCGGGGTCTACGGCTACCTCGCCGTCGTCATCGGGCCGCTGTTCTTCCCCAGCGCCGACCCGGTCGCGTCCCTGCTGTCGACGCTGGCGGTGTTCGGCAGCGCGTTCCTGATGCGCCCGCTCGGCGGCATCGTCCTCGGCCAGCTCGGGGACCGCCTCGGCCGCAAGCCCGTCCTGGTGTTCACGATCACCGGGATGGGCACCGCGACGGCGCTGGTCGGGCTCCTGCCGACCGCGGCCACCGCGGGTCTGCTCGCCCCGGCGCTGCTGGTCCTCGCCCGGCTCGCGCAGGGCTTCTTCGCCGGTGGCGAGGTGACCGGGTCGGCCACCTACCTCGCGGAGTCCTCCCCGGCCGGCCGTCGCGGCTTCTTCGGGTCCTTCACCCCGGTCGGGGTCGCGCTCGGTGGCGGCACCGCCGCGCTGGTCGCCGGCATCACCTCGACCGTCCTCACCACCGAGCAGCTGTCGGCGTTCGGCTGGCGGATCCCGTTCCTGCTCGCGCTGCCGCTGGTCGTGCTGACGCTCATCGCCCGGCACCGGCTGGAGGACTCCGAGGAGTTCGAGCAGAGCCGCGCCTCCGGTGAGCTGCCCAAGGCCCCGGTGCGGGAGGTGTTCACCCACCACCGCCGCGCGCTGGTGACCGTGCTGCTGCTGGCCACCGGGTCGAACGCCGGCTACTGGATCGGCCTGATCTTCATGAACATCTACCTCACCTCGGAGCTGGGCTACCCGAAGTCGAGCACGTTCTGGCTGATGGCCGCGATCGGGCTGTTCGTGGCCTGCCTGATGCCGATCGCCGGCGCGCTGTCCGACCGCTACGGCCGCAAGAAGCTCATCGTCGTCGGCTTCCTCGGCTACTCGGTGCTCGTCCTGCCGACGATGGCGCTGATGGGCACCGGCGACTTCACCCTCGCCGTCGTCGGCATGTTCCTGCTGGCCCTGCCCATGCCGGTCGTCCAGGCCGTCACCTACCCGACCTACGCCGAGCAGTTCCCGACCCGGGTCCGCTACACCGGCCTGTCCCTGGCCTTCAACGGCGGGACGATCATCGGCGGCGGTCTCACGCCGTTCCTCGCGACCTGGCTCACGTCGGTCACCGGCGACCCCCTCGCTCCGGGCTACCTGCTGATGGTCGCGACGGTCGTCGCGCTGCTGACCCTGCTCACCGTCCGCGAGACCGCCCGCCGGGAGCTGGCCCGGTGACCGCCGCGACGACGGCGCCCACCACCCCGGCCGAGCTGCGGGCACTGGCCGCCGCCGGGCGCTGGACCGGGCCCACCGCGGGCCTGTTCGGCGGGTACCAGCAGGCCAACCTGGTGGTCGTCCCGCAGGCGGCGGCGTACGACTTCCTGCTGTTCTGCGTGCGGAACCCGACGCCGTGCCCGCTGCTCGGCGTCGGCGACACCGGCGACCCGGTCGTCACCGTCGGGGACACCCGGGTCGACGTCCGCACCGACTTCCCGCGCTACCGGACCTGGCACCACGGCGTCGACGACGGCGGGCCGACCGACCTGCGCGACCGGTGGCGTGAGGACTCGGTGGCGTTCCTGCTCGGGTGCAGCCACACCTTCGAGGAGCCCCTGGAGCGGGCCGGTGTCCCGGTGCGGCGCAACCCGGAGTCCGCGGCGCCCGCGGTCTACGTCACGACGCGGCCCACCGTCCCCGCGGGCCGCGTCCACGGGCCGCTCGTGGTGAGCATGCGCGCGGTGCCCGCCGCACTGGTCGACCGGGCCCGGGAGGTCACGGCGCGCTACCCGACCGGGCACGGTGCGCCCGTGCACGTCGGCGACCCCGCCGCGCTGGGCATCGCCGACCTCGCGGCACCGGACTTCGGCCCGGCGCCGGTGGTCGAGGACGGCGACGTCCCGGTCTTCTGGGGCTGCGGCGTCACCCCGCAGCTGGCGCTGCCCGGCAGCGGCGCCGAGTACGTGTTCACCCACGCGGCCGGGCACATGGTGGTGCTGGACCACTCGGTCGACGCGGCCGCGACCGCCGGCCCGCGGGGGTGACGCCGCCGTCCCCCGCTCAGGACGCGCGGGCGGGGGACGGGGCCGCGGGGAACAGCGCCGCGACCCGTGCCGCGGAGGCACAGGCCCGCGCCGTCGTCCCCAGCACACCGAGCACCACGACCGCCACGGTCAGCGGCGTCACGACCGCCCACGCCGTCGCGACCCCGGCGGCGGTGCTCGCCGCGGTGGCGACCACGGTCCCGCTGACCGCGACGCCGAACGACTGCCCGGCCTGCCTGCTCGTCGAGGCCACCGCGGCGGCGACCCCGGCCCGCTCCGGCGGCATCCCGTTCACCGCGGTGTTCGTGATCGGCGGGTTGAGCAGGGCGAACCCGCAGCCGAACACCCCGTGCGCGAGCAGGATCAGCCACAGCGGCGTCGTCGGGGAGAGCTGGGAGAAGGTGAGCGCGACCAGCACCATCGCGCTCCCGCCCAGCACCAGCGGCAGGCGTGCCCCGCGGGCGGCGACCATCCGCCCGGACAGCGGCGCGACCACCGTGGTGGCGACGGCGGCCGGCAGCAGGGTCAGCCCGGCCTGCAGCGCACCGAGCCCGCGGACGTCCTGCAGGTAGAGCGCGGACAGGAACAGCAGCGAGCCGAACGCCGCGAACGCGCAGACCGCGATCACCGTCGCCGAGGTGAACGGGGCGCTCCGGAAGAACCGCAGCTCCACCAGCGGTTCGGGGTGGCGCCGCTCCCAGACCACCAGGGAGACCAGGGCGACGACGGCCAGCGCCGCCAGCCCGAGCACCCCCGCCGACGACCAGCCCAGCCGCGGGCCCCCGATCACCGCCGCCACCGTCGACCCGAGCAGCGCCACCACGAGGAGCTGCCCCACCGGGTCGGCCCGCCGCGGACGGGCGGCCCGCGACTCCGGGACGAGCCGGGCCGTCAGGACCCAGGCCGCCAGCACGACGGGGATGTTCACCCAGAAGATCGCCCGCCAGCCGACGGTGTCCACGAGCAGCCCGCCGAGCACCGGGCCGACGCCCAGCGAGATGCCGACCATCGCGCCCCACACGCCGATCGCGCGGGCCCGCTCCCGGACGTCGGTGAAGACGTTGGTGATGATCGACATGGCGACCGGGTTGAGCATCGCGCCGCCGAGGGCCTGCACCACCCGCGCCCCGATCAGCCAGCCGACCGTCGGGGCCAGGCTGCACAGCAGCGACCCGATCCCGAACAGGACGAGCCCGGTCTGGAAGATGCGGCGGCGCCCGACCCGGTCGGCCGTCGCACCGGCCAGCATCAGGAAGCAGGCCAGGACGACGGTGTAGGCGTCGACGGTCCACTGCAGCTCGGTGATCGAGGCGTGCAGGTCCGCGACGAGCGCGGGCAGCGCCACGTTGATGATCGTGACGTCCATGGAGACGACGAGGATGCTCGTGCACAGCACGGCCAGGATCAGCAGCCGGTGCCGGCGTCCGGCGGGCCCGGCAGGTACGACGACGTCGTTCCCCACGGCATCTCCTTGTCCGGAGCTAACGAACCGGGGTCGACGATAGACCGCCCCGCGGCGCCCGGCCCGCGACGGCGACCGGTCTCACCCCGCCGCGGGGTCCGGCTCCGCCGGGGTGAGGTGGAAGTCGGCGAGGTCGGGTGTCCGCGTCCGCGCCCAGAAGTCGACGCCGCGGAACGGGCTCAGCGCGACCACCCGGCCCGCCCGGTTGCGGAACCAGTTGGTGGTGCCGGGATGGGTCCAGACGAGGCCCTCGTGCGCGGCGTCGATCTCGGCGTTGTAGGCGGCGGTCATGTCCTCCCGCACCTCCAGCGCCGCGATCCCGTCCTCGACCATCCGGACCAGCAGCTGGGCGATGTAGGCGACCGAGCACTCGGTGACGTGGATCGTGCTGCCGCCGTGGCCGAGGAAGGTGTTGGGCCCGCCGACGAGGAAGAGGTTCGGGAAGTCCGGCACCGTCGTCCCGAGGTGGGCGCGGGCGTCGTCGTCGCCCCAGTGGTCGCGCAGGGTCGCCCCGGACCGGCCCCGGACGCGCATCGAGGCCAGCATGGCGCTGGTCCGGAAGCCGGTGGCCAGGACGACGACGTCGGCCTCGTGCCGCCCGCCGTCCGCGGTGTGGACGTGGTGGGCGTCGAAGCCGGTCACCGCGTCGGTGACGAGCTCGACGTCGTCGCGCAGGAGGGTGCGGAACCAGCCGTTGTCCATCAGGATCCGCTTGCCGTACGGCGGGTAGTCCGGCAGGACCTTGTCCCGCAGGTCCGTGCGGTCGCCGAGCTCCGCCTCGAGGTGCCGGGTGAAGAAGGTCCGGTGCCGGTCGTTGGCGGCGTTGACCGACCGCTCGGGGTGCTCCCACCCCGGGTCCCGGTGCAGGGTGGCGAGCAGCTTGTCCTGGAACTGCCAGACCAGCCGGATCCGGTAGAAGGCGCCGTAGTAGGGGACCTGCTCCAGCAGCAGCCGGGCGCCCTCGGGCACCTCGCGGCGGTAGTTGGGGTTCGGGGCGACCCACTGCGGCGTGCGCTGGAAGACCAGCACCCGGCCCGCGGCGTCGGCGATCGCCGGGACGATCTGCTGCGAGGTCGCCCCGGTCCCGATGACCGCGACCCGCCTGCCGGTGAGGTCGAGCGCGTGGTCCCAGCGGGAGGAGTGGAACAGCGGGCCCGCGAAGGTGTCCGCCCCGGGCAGGTCCGGGACCGACGGCTCGGTGAGCACGCCGACGCAGCTGATGACCGCGGTGACCCGCATGCGGTCGGTCGTGCCGTCCGGTCCGCGCAGCGTGACGTCCCACCGGGCGGCCGCCTCGTCCCACTCCGCGTCGGTGACCGTGGTGTGGAACCGGACCTTCGGGCGGATCCCGAGCTCGTCGGCGGCGTGCCGGAAGTAGCCGAGGATCTCGGGCTGCTTCGCGTAGTACCGCGTCCAGCCGGGCCGGGGCAGGAACGAGTAGCTGTAGAGGTGGGTCGGGGTGTCGACCCCGGCGCCGGGGTAGTCGTTCTGCGCCCAGACCCCGCCGACGTCGCCGCCCCGCTCGACGACGGTGTGGGGGATGCCGAGCTCCCGCAGCGTCGCGGCCGTCGCCACCCCGGACGGCCCCGCCCCGACCACCAGCACGTGCATCCGGTCCGCCGCCGCCGGGCGTCCCGCGGTCCAGCGGACCTCCAGGCGCGGGTGGAAGCCGGCCTCCGCGGCCATGCCCGGGCCGTACTCGGGCGGGACGGTCTCGCCCAGGGAGACGCTCAGCAGCCCGGTGATCGCGGAGTCCGGCGGTGGCTCCGGCAGTGCGCGCCGGCCGTCGCGCCACTCGGTCAGCACCGTGAACGCGGCCTCCCGGATCCGGTCGCGGACCTCCGGGGGGAACCCGCCGTCGTCGTTGTCGTCGAGGCCCTTGGTCCGGCTCGGCCGGTACGGGTCGGCCAGCCAGCGCGGGTCGCCGGTGAAGCGCTCCAGCACGAGCAGCAGCGTCGGGAGGTTCGCCGACTCCAGCGCGGTCCGGAGCTCATCGTCGCCGGCCGTCATCGTGACGGTCCGCGGGGTCGCCCGGATCACACGCTGTACCCGCCGTCGACGTACAGGGTCTGGCCGGTGACCCAGCCCGCCCGGGCCGAGAGCAGGAACGCCACGGCGTGCGCGACGTCCTCGGCCGTCCCGAGCCGCGGCAGCGCGATGTTCGAGCGGGCGATCTCCAGGGCGCGCTCGGTGTAGTCGCCGCGCTCGTTCAGGTCGTGCCACATCCCGGCCTCGATCAGGCCCGGCCCGACGCAGTTCGCCCGCACCCCGTAGCGCCCCTCCTCGGCGGCGATCCCGCGCACGATCGCCTCGACGGCCGCCTTGGGGGCGGAGGAGAGCAGGTCGCGTTTCGGGTAGCGGACGACCGCAGGCGTCGACACGGCGACGATCGCGCCCGAGGTCTCCCGCAGCGCCGCGAGCGACGCCTGCAGCAGCGTGTAGCAGGCGAGGGTGTCGTCGTGGAGCTGGTCGCGCATCCGCTCCGGGGAGGTGTTCGCGACGTAGTCCATGTGGATGTGCGGGCCCGCCGCGTAGACGACGCCCGCCAGCCCGTGCTCCCGGGCGAGGGTGTCGACCAGCGCGCCGGTCGCCCCGGCGTCGCGCAGGTCGAGCGCCTCGGTCCGGACGCGCGCGCCGCGCGCGGCCACGGCCGCCGCCGTCTCCTCGGCGCGGCCGGCGTTCGCTCGGTAGGTGAGGGCGACGTCCCAGCCGTCGTCGGCGAGCGCGGTGCAGACGGCGGCGCCGATCCCACCGGACCCTCCGGCGACGAGGACCCACCGGCGGGGGCCGGGGGAGGGCGGGGGTGCGGGGTCGGTCACGCGGCGAGCATAACGACCGTTTCTAAGTCTCGCTAGAAAACCGTGGACCGTGCCCCACGACGACGACGGCCGCCCTCCGTGTGGAGGGCGGCCGTCGTGATGGTGCGCCGTCAGGGACTTGAACCCCGAACCCGCTGGTTAAGAGCCAGCTGCTCTGCCAATTGAGCTAACGGCGCATGTGTTCAGTTGTGGTACTGCGTGCGCCGTCAGGGACTCGAACCCCGAACCCGCTGGTTAAGAGCCAGCTGCTCTGCCAATTGAGCTAACGGCGCGTGTGGAGTTGTCGTGCCTCGCCCACGCACGGAGGATCGATCCCGGACGTGCGGTGGGATCGATCGCCGAGGCGGCGACCGGGTGAGTGACGGGACTTGAACCCGCGGCCCCCTGGACCACAACCAGGTGCTCTACCAACTGAGCTACACCCACCATGCGTTCTCCCGGGCACTCCCGGAAGCGCTGGACTACTGTAGCCCGCCCGCTCCGGGGGGTGTCAGGCGGGGGTCGTACCGCCCTCCGGGGGTGCCGCGACGTGCGCGACCGCGGCCGCCGCGGCCTGCGCCTGCTCGGTCGTCGGACCGGGCGGGGCCACGAACAGCGCCTGCCGGTAGTAGGCCAGCTCGCGGATCGACTCGCGGATGTCGGCGAGCGCGCGGTGCGCGAGGCCCTTCTCCGGCTTCGCGTAGAACACCCGCGGGAACCAGCGCCGCGCCAGCTCCTTCACCGAGCTGACGTCGATCATCCGGTAGTGCAGGTACCCGTCGAGCTCGGTCATGTCCCGGGCGATGAAGCCGCGGTCGGTCGCGATTGAGTTGCCCGCCAGCGGCGCGGAGCGGGCGTCCGGGACGTGGGTGCGGACGTAGTCGAGCACCATCTTCTCGGCCTGCTCGATCGTGACCGTCGCGCGCCGGACCTCCTCGGTCAGCCCGGACCGGGCGTGCATGTCGCGCACGACGTCGGGCATCGCGTCGAGCTTCGCGTCGTCACAGGCGATCACCACGTCGACGCCCTCGCCGAGGATGTTGAGGTCGCCGTCGGTGACCAGTGCCGCGATCTCGATCAGGGCGTCGGAGCCCAGATCCAGCCCGGTCATCTCGCAGTCGATCCACACCAGCCGATCGGTCATCGCCACAGCCTAGGTGACATCGGTGCGACGGGTGCGAGCCTCGCCCGTCACCGTCGGGGGAGTGCCCTAGGCTCGCGCCGTGGCTGACGACACACCTGCTCGCACCATCGCCGCCGGATACGCCACCGACGGGGCCGCGCTGGAGCTCGGCACCGTCCTGGTCGACGGGGTGTGCGACCCGCAGGCACGGGTCCGGATCCCGCTCGCGACGCTGAACCGGCACGGCCTGGTGGCCGGGGCGACCGGCACCGGCAAGACCAAGACCCTGCAGGCACTGGCCGGGCAGCTGTCCGACGCCGGGGTCCCGGTCCTGCTCGCCGACGTCAAGGGCGACCTGTCCGGCATGGCCCGTGCGGGCGAGCCGGACGACAAGGTCACCGCCCGCGCGACCGACACCGGCGACGACTGGGTCCCGACCGCGTACCCGGTGCAGTTCCTGTCGCTGGGCGACGGCGGCGTCGCCGTCCCGGTGCGGGCGACGCTGACCCAGTTCGGCCCGATCCTGCTGGCGAAGGTGCTCGGCCTCAACGCCACCCAGGAGTCCACCCTCGGCCTGATCTTCCACTGGGCCGACCAGCGCGGGCTGCCGCTGCTCGACACCAAGGACCTGCGCGCGGTCATCCAGCACCTCACCTCCGACCAGGGCAAGGCCGACCTCAAGGGCATCGGCGGGGTCTCCCCGGCGACGGCCGGGGTCATCCTGCGCGCGCTGGTCAACCTGGAGGCCCAGGGCGGCGAGGAGTTCTTCGGCGAGCCCGAGTTCGACCCCGCGGACCTGATGCGTCAGATCGACGGGAAGGGCGTCGTCACCCTGCTGGAGCTGGCCGAACGCGCCGCGAACCCGGTGCTGTTCTCCACGTTCCTGATGTGGCTGCTCGCCGAGCTGTACGAGGAGCTGCCCGAGGCGGGCGACCTCGACCGGCCCAAGCTGGTGTTCTTCTTCGACGAGGCGCACCTGCTGTTCACCGACGCCTCGAAGGCGTTCCTCGACCGCATCGAGCAGACCGTCAAGCTCATCCGGTCCAAGGGCGTCGGCGTGTTCTTCTGCACCCAGCTGCCCACCGACGTGCCGAACGAGGTGCTGTCCCAGCTGGGCGCGCGGATCCAGCACGCGCTGCGGGCCTTCACCCCGGACGACCAGAAGGCGCTGTCGCGCACGGTGCGGACCTACCCGAAGTCCGACGTCTACGACCTGGAGTCGGCGCTGACCTCGCTGGGCACCGGTGAGGCGGTCGTGACGGTACTGTCCGAGCGCGGCGCGCCCACCCCGGTCGCCTGGACCCGGCTGCGGGCCCCGCGCTCGCTGATGGCCGCCCTGCCGGTCGACGACGTCCGCGCCGACGCCGCCGCCTCACCGCTGCAGGCGAAGTACGGACAGATGGTGGACCGCGAGTCCGCCTACGAGAAGCTCACCGCGAGCATCGCGGCCGGGCCGGGCGGCGAGGCGACGCCGGTCGAGGCGCCCCCGGCACCCGCCCCGGAGCCGGGCCAGGCCCCGCCGCCCCCGCCTCCGCCGCAGGACTCGCCGGGCGGCGGGTTCCTCTCCAAGATCGGGGACTTCCTGCAGTCGCCGACCGGCCGCCAGCTCACCAACACGGTGACCCGCGAGATCACCCGCAGCCTGTTCGGGACCCGCCGGCGTCGCTGACCCCCGGGTCAGGCCCGGAACGGGGCGACCGCGTCCGGGGTCACCGCGGCCATCAGCGCGACGGCGTCGGCGGGGTTCAGGTCCAGCACCTGCACCGCGCCGCCGCCCGCGGCGGTGGTCGCCTCCAGCGTCAGCACCCCGGCGCGGCGCTGGAACAGGCTCTGCCGCACCCGCCAGCCGATGACGCCGTCGCGGCGCAGCGCGGTCGTCGTGCGCAGCAGCGACCCGTGCCGGGCGACGAGGTAGCGCTCGTCGAGCCGGTGGCCCAGGGCGCGGTAACGGTCCAGCGCGAGCGGCACGGCCAGCACCACCAGTGCCACACCCACCACGACCGGCCACACCGCGGCGTCGAACCAGGCGAGCACCCCGAGCGCCGCGGCGGGGACGAGCGCCGGACCGACCGCGCGGACCAGCCGCCGGGTCCGGGCCCGCGCCGGGTGCGCCCGCAGCGGGCCGTCGGTGACGGGGCCGGTCGCGCGTGCGGCCGTCGCGGCGACGGCGTGGGCGTGCGCGCGGCGCACCGGCGGGCCGAGGGCGCCGCCGCCGGAGCCCTTGTCCTCCCCGGCGAGCCCGACGGTCAGCGCCCCGGCCTGGGCGCCGCCGCCCAGGGCGCGCACCAGCAGCGGCTCGGACACCGTCACCCCGCGCAGCCGCTGCTCGGACACCGACAGCGACCGCTTGGTCAGCAGGCCGCGCCGTACCCGCAGCGTGCCGTCGGGCTCGCGGCTGAGCCGGTAGTCCCACCAGCGCTCCACGAACAGCACGATGCTGCCGGCGACCATGACCAGCAGCAGGAGCCCGACCGCGACGAGCACCGTCGCCCAGACCGGTGCGGCCGACAGCTCCCCGGCGACGGCGTCCGCGCCGGGCAGCGAGCGCGGGTCGAGGCCGGTCTCGTTCAGCAGGTTCCAGCCGGCGCCGGCCAGCGCGCCGATCGCGGCCAGCGAGCTGACCGTCAGCGGGGCGTAGCGCAGCGAGGACCAGTCGATCCGGTCGAGCCGCTCGCCCCCGGGTTCGGCGGGATCCGACGGACCGACCGGAACGCGTGCGTCCCCGTCGGTTCCGTTCTCGGCTGTCTCGTTCTCGGGGGTCCCGTTATCGGCTCCGGCCCGTCCGTGTGCCGGGCCGGGACGGGCGAGCAGCTCGCGGCGCAGCCGTTCGGCCTCGTCGGTGGTGACGGCGTCGAGGTCCAGGCCGGAGTCCCGGCCGCCCTGTCCGGAGCCGACCTTCACCACCGAGACCCCGACCATCCGGTGCAGCAACGGAGTCGTCAGGTCGACGGTGCGGATCCGGTCCCGTGGTACCGAGCGGCGCTGTCGGTTCAGCAGTCCGCTGTGGAGCTCGACGCGTTCGTCGGTGATCCGGTACCGGGTCGTGCGCCAGCGGACGACGCCCGCCGCGACGGCGAGCACGACGGCCGCACCCGCGATCCACACCTGGGCACGGTGTCCGCTGCCCGCACCGAACAGGACGAGCACGACCAGGGCGGGCGCGAGCCTCAGCAGCGCGGTGCCCGGCGCGACGAGCAGCATCCGGCCCGGCAGCCGCCGCCAGGGGGACTCGGAGAACCCGCCGGATCCGGGGTCGGCCCCGGCGACGGGGTGGTCGGGCGCGGGCGCGGGCTCGCTGCGGTACCGGTCGGCGGGGTGGTCGTGCGCCGGCGGGGGGCCGCCGCGGTACCGGTCGGCAGGCTCGTCCCGGTGCCCGGTGTGGCCGGGTTCGCTCACGTCGCGTCCCCGGCGTACCGGCCGGTGGTCTCGGTGAGCCGGCGGGCCAGCTCGCTCGCCACCTCGGCGTCGAGCCCGGCGATCCGGACCGGTCCACGCGCCGACGCCGTCGTGACCGTGACCGTGGCCAGGCGCAGCGCCTGCTGCAGCGGGCCGTGCTCGGTGTCGACGGTCTGCACCCGCGGGATCGGCGCGATCCGCCACTCGCGCACCAGCCAGCCCGAGCGGTGGTAGACGGCGTCGTCGGTCACCTCCCAGCGGTGCAGCCGGTAGCGCAGCGACGGCACGACGAGCGTCCCGACCAGCAGCCACAGCACCGTGAGCCCCGCCGCGACGGCGAGCAGCGGGTGCCACGGGCGGGCCGGCAGCAGGTAGGCGCCGACACCCTGCGCGACCAGCAGCAGGACCGGCAGCGGGAGCGCGGACAGCCGCCACCACCAGATCGCGCGCGGGTCGACCCGGTTCGCGGGCGGGCGCAGCGGCAGCGGCAGCGCTGCCCCGGTGGGGCCGGGTTCGCCGGTCGTGCGGGGGCCGGTGGCGGTCATGACCCCACTCTGCCGAACGGTCGTGCGCGCAGCACCCGAGCACGCCGGGCGATGCGCGACCGTGGCCGGAGGAGAGACCGAGCTACCCCGCCGAGTGGCACGTCAGGTACCTCGGCAGGAGGGTGCCGGGTACCTGACGTGCCACTCGACGGGGGCTCGGGCCGGGCTCAGCGGGACGGGGCGGACAGGTCGTAGACGGTCGTGCCGTCGACGGTCGTCGCCGTGTAGTGCTCGGTGACCCAGGTGGTGATCTCGGCGCCGACCCCGCGGTCGCCGCCGGGGCCGCCACCCGAACCGCTCACGAGGTAGCGGATCTCGCCGTCGTGCACGTACTGCTGGAACTGCGCGAGAGTCGGGTACTCGTCGCTGCCCGACCAGCCGCCGATTGCCAGCACGGCGGTGTCGCCACCGGCCGCGAGCATCAGCGACGCCGCACTCTGCGAACCGATCGTGGCCGCGGCCCAGCGGGCCGGTCCGGCGTCGCGGAGCAGCGCCGCGACCTGGGCGCTCGCACGTCCCTCGCCCGGACCACCACGCCCGCCGCCCTGCTGCCCGGCCGCGCCGCCCTGTCCGGCCGCGCCGCCCTGTCCGGCCGCGCCGCCCTGTCCGGCCGCGCCGCCCTGTCCGGCCGCGCCGCCCTGTCCGGCCGCACCGTTCTGTCCGGCCATGCCGTTCTGCCCGGAGGCGTTCTGTCCGCTGGCGCCCGGCCGACCCGTCGCTCCGGCGCCCGCGGCGTCGCCGCCCGAGGTGGCAGCGGCCCGGTCGCCGTCGCGGAACCGGCCGCCCCGCCCGCCCGGACCACCACCGCCGTCGCCACCGGCGACCGACGGGCCCGCGGTCGGGATCGACCCGGCGTGCGTCGTCGCGGCGGTCTGCACGGCGTAGGCGGCCGGGGCCGCCACCCCGCTCAGGACGGCCACCCCGAGCACCACGGCGAGCCTCCGGCGTCCTCGGCCCGGCAGGAGCAGGGCGACCCCGGCGAGCACGCCGACCACCAGCACCGCCCACCGCAGCCACGGCAGGAACTCCGGCGACCAGCCGAGCATCGTGAACGCCCACACCGCGGTGCCCGCGGTCGCGGCGGCGAGCACTCCGCGAGCCCACCACCGGTCCCGCTCGCCCAGCACCTCGCGCCCGCCGATCGCGATCAGCGCGGCGATCCCGGGGGCGAGTGCCACCGAGTAGTACGGGTGGACGATCCCCTCCATGAACGACAGCACGAGCGCCGTCACCAGGGTCCAGCCGCCCCAGAGCAGCAGCGACCCGCGGACGGCGTCGGTGCGCGACCGGCGTCCGCGCACGACCAGCGCGGCCACGAACAGCAGCAGCGCGGCCGGCAGCAGCCACGAGATCTGGGTGCCGAACGACGACTCGAACATCCGCAGCAGCCCGGACTGCCCACTGAACCCGCCGCCCCCGGGCCCGCCGCCCATACCGCCGCCGCCCATACCGCTCATGCCGCCGGCCGTGGACATCCCGCCGCCGGTGGGCATGCTGTCGCCGGTGGGCATGCCGCCACCCGTGGGCATGCCGCTGCCTGTGGGCATGCCGCCGCCCGCGGCGTCGCCGGCTCCACCGGGGGCACCGCCGCCCGGCATGCCCCCGCCGCCCCTGCCGCCCTCGCTGCCGGTGATGCGGCCCAGCCCGTTGTAGCCGAACGCCAGGCCGAGCGGGGTGTTGTCCCCGGACCCGCCGATGTACGGCCGAGCGTCCACCGGCCACAGCGCGACGGCGAGCAGCCACCACCCCGCCCCGACGACGAGCCCGGCGCCCCCCACCAGCAGCTGCCACACCCGTCGCCACGGCCGGCCGGGCGCGGCCCACGCCCAGGCCAGCGCCATCCCCGGCAGCACCAGGAACGCCTGCAGCGACTTGGTCAGGAACGCCAGGCCGAGGACGAGACCGGCCCCGGCGATCCAGCGCGTCCGGCCGTCCTGCAGCCCCCGCACCACCAGGTACGCCGCGACGACCATCAGCAGGGTCAGCATCGCGTCGGGGTTGTCGAACCGGAACATCAGCGCCGCGACCGGGGTCAGCGCGAGCAGCGCCCCGGCCAGCAGCCCGGCGCCGTGCCCGGACACCCGGCGCACCGCGGCGTAGAGCACCCCTACGGCGGCGACGCCCATCAGCGCCTGCGGCACCAGCAGGCTCCACGAGGAGAACCCGAAGATCCGGGCGGCGAGCTCCATCGGCCACAGCGACGCCGGCGGCTTGTCGACGGTGATCCCGTTCGCCGGGTCCAGCGACCCGAAGAAGAACGCCGTCCAGTCGTTTGCGCCGGCCTGCACCGCGGCCGTGTAGAAGGAGTTCGCCCAGCCCGACGCGCTGAGGTTCCAGAGGTAGAGCACCGCGGTGCCGGCGAGCAGCGCGGCGACCGAGGCGGGCCGCGCCCACCCCCGGCCGGCGGGGGCGGGCGCGGTGTCGGACCGGACGGTGTCCCGGTCGAGGGTGCTGGTCACAGAGCGGTCGCCTTCTCGAGCGGGGCGGTGGCCGGCGCGGAGGCGCCCCGGAACACCCAGGAACGGAACAGCACGAAACGCAGCACCGTCGCGACCAGGTTCGCGACGACGATCACCGCCACCTCCACCGCCAGGTGCGCCCCCGGCGCGAGCAGCGCCAGCAGGCCGAGCGCACCGGTGGTCAGCCCGAGCCCCAGCCCGAACACGACCAGGCCCTGGAACTGGTGGGTGACCGCCCGGTCCCGGCCGCGGACGCCGAAGGTGAACCGACGGTTCAGCGCCGTGTTGGCGATCGCGCAGATCAGCATCGCGGCGACGTTGGCCGTGATCGCACCGAACAGCCCGCGGAAGGCGAGGAACAGCAGCAGGTTCGCCACCGTCGACGCGACGCCGATCGCGGCGAACCGGGCCAGCTGGAACGGCATCGCCCGCGGTACCCCCGGGACCGGGGCCGGGGCGAGCGGGGCGCGGCCGAGCTGGGCCCGGATGTCGGCGATCGGCAGCGCACCCGTCGCGAGCGCCCGCCCGACCCGCCACACGCCCTTGAGGTCGGCCGTCGCGGTCGCCACGATGTCCACACTGGAGTTCGGGTCGTCCACCCAGTCCACCGGGACCTCGTGGATCCGCAGCCCGGCGCGCTCGGCGAGCACCAGCAGCTCGGTGTCGAAGAACCAGCCGGTGTCCTCGACCAGCGGCAGCAGCCGCCGCGCGACGTCGGACCGGATCGCCTTGAAACCGCACTGGGCGTCGGAGAACCGGGCGGACAGCGCGCCGCGCAGGATCAGGTTGTAGCTGCGCGAGATGAACTCGCGCTTGCGCCCGCGCACCACCCGCGAGGTCCGCGCCAGCCGGGTCCCGATCGCCAGGTCGGAATGTCCCGACACCAGCGGCGCGACCAGCGGGAGCAGCGCGCCGAGGTCGGTGGAGAGGTCGACGTCGCAGTAGGCGAGGACGTCGGCGTCCGAGCCGCTCCACACGTGGCGCAGCGCCCGGCCGCGGCCCTTCTGCTCCAGCCGCACCGCGACGACCTGCTCGATCTCGCCGGCGAGGCGGGCCGCGATCGCCGGGGTGGCGTCGGTGCTCGCGTTGTCGGCGATGGTGATCCGGAACGAGTAGGGGAACCCGGAGGTCAGGAAGGCGTGCAGCCGCCGGACCGAGGACTCGAGGTCGCCCTCCTCGTTGTAGACGGGGACGACGATGTCGAGCACCGTCCGGGAGTGTCGGCCGGGTGCCGGGTCGGTGCCGGTCTCGGGGCCGGCGACGAGGGTGGTCATGCCGTCGACACTGGGCGCGTGCGCTGTCGCGGCCGTGTGATCGACCTGTGCGCCGGCTGTGAGCCCCTCCGCTGTGAGCTCCCGCCCCGCCGCCGGCCCGGTCACGACGCGCTCAGGTCGTAGAGGGTGACGCCGTCCACGGTCGTCGCCGGGAACGTCGCCTCCACCCACTCGGCGATCCGCGCCGCGGCGTCGCTGCCACCGGAGTCGGTCGAGATCATCCCGGTGCCCGACGACCCGACGAACCAGTGGATCCTCTTCTCGGCGACGAGGTCCTGGAACTGCTGCAGCGTCGGGTACGGGTCGGTCCCGTTGAACCCGCCGACGGCGAGCACCGGCGCGTCCGCGCCGAGCTGGTAGCCCGCGGCCTGCATCGAGCTGACCGCGGCCGCGGCCCAGGTGAAGGTGCCGGAGTCCTGCTGGATCAGGGCGGTGACCTGCGACGACGGCGTGGGTGCGCTGAGGATGCCGCCCGGGCCACCGCCGCGCCCGCCGGCACCCCCGCCGCGACCACCGCCCTGTGCCGCGCCGTTCTGCGTGATGCCGTTCTGGGGCGCGCCACCCTGCGTGGCACCGTTCTGGGCGGCACCGTTCTGGGCCGCACCGTTCTGTGTCGTGCCGCCCTGTGTCGTGCCGCCCTGTGTCGTGCCGCCCTGTGTCGTGCCGCCCTGTGTCGTGCCGCCCTGTGTCGTACCGCTCGGTGCGGCGCCGCTCCGGGCCGTGCCGCCGCCCGGTGCGCCACCGGGACCGCCCTGGCCGCCGCGCATCCCGCCGAAGCCTCCGGACCCGCCGCCACCGCCCGGACCGCCACCGCCCGGACCGCCGCGTCCGCCGGGACCGGTGCCGTAGCCCTCGGGCCCGGAGCTCGGGATCGCCCCGCTGTGCGCGGTCCCCGCCGTCGCCACCGCCCAGGCCGCCGTACCGCCCGCACCGGCGAGCAGCGCCGCGGTCAGCACCCCGACCGCGACCACCCGCGGCATCCGGTGCACCCCGATCAGCGCGGCCGCCGCGAGCAGCCCCACGACCAGCACCGTCCAGCGCAACCACGCCAGCCAGTCCGAGGGCAGCAGCGTGAACGACCAGACCGCCGTCACCGCGACGACCGCCGCGAGCGACAGCCGCGCGGCGAGCGAGCCGCGGTCGCGCCACAGCGACGCGCCGCCGATCCCGACCAGCGCGGCGACCGCCGGGGCCAGCGCGACGGTGTAGTAGCTGTGGATGATCCCGGCCATCAGGCTGAACGTCAGAGCGGTGACCAGCAGCCAGCCGCCCCACAGCAGGGCCGCCGCCCGCGTCGGGTCGGTGCGCGGGGCGCGCCGGGTCCGCACCAGCAGCACGCCGAGCAGCAGCAGCGCCGCGGGCAGCAGCCAGGACGCCTCCCGGGCCATCTCCGACCCGAACAGCCGCAGCAGTCCGGTCTCGCCCCAGCCCCCGCTCCGCCCGCCCGCGCCGCCGCCGACGGAGCCGACCTCGTCGCCGGTGAGCCGGCCGACGCCGTTGTAGCCGAACACCAGCTCCAGCACACTGTTCGTCTGCGACCCGCCGATGTAGGGCCGGTCCGCCGCCGGCCACAGCTCGACGGTGAGCACCCACCAGCCCGCCGACACGACCAGCGCCGCCGCGGCGGCGAGCAGGCCGCGGATCCGCGGCCACCACGCGACCGGCGCGGCGAGCAGCCACACCGCGGTGAACGCCGGCAGCACCAGGAACGCCTGCAGCATCTTGGTGAGGAAGCCGTAGCCGACGAGCACGCCGGCGAGCACCAGCCAGCCGGTGCGGCCCCGCTCCACGGCCCGGGTCAGCGCGTACGCGGCGCCGGTCAGGACCAGCACGAGCATCGCGTCCGGATTGTCGAAGCGGAACATCAGCACCGCGACCGGGGTCAGCGCGAGCGCGGCCCCGGCCAGCAGCCCGGCGCCGGACCCGGCGACCCGGCGCACCGACGCGTGCAGCAGCGCGACCGCACCGACGCCCATCAGCGCCTGCGGGACCAGCACGCTCCAGCTCGACAGCCCGAACAGCCGGACCGACAGCCCGATCGGCCAGAGCGCGCCCGGCGCCTTGTCGACGGTGATGCCGCCCGCGGCGTCGGACGCCCCGAAGAACCACGCCGACCAGCTCTCGCCGCCGGCCTGCGCGGCCGCGGCGTAGAACGCGTTGCCCCAGCCGGACGCCGACAGCCCCCACAGGTAGAGGGCCGCCGTCCCGGCCAGCAGGACGACCAGCGGCAGCCGGCCGAGCAGCCGTCGCGGCGGCGGGGACGGATCGGGCGCGGGGACCGGTCGGGACCGGGACAGGGTGCTCGTCACCCGGCCGACGCTCCCGCCGACCGCTGTGCGGACCCGGTGATCGACCTGTGAACCAGCTGTGCGGACCCGCCCCCGGGCCGCGCGGCCGCGCGGTGCCTATCGCCGCGCCTATCGCCGTGCCTATCGCCGTGGCCGTGGCCGTGGCGGTCTCGGTCGTCGTCTCGGTCGTCGTCGCGGTCGCCGGAGACCGGGACGGAGGGCGGATTCCGATGTCGCGCACAGCCTGCGCACAGGCACGACCACCAGCGTGGGTGCCGGTCGCGCGCCGCGGGCATCGTGCCCGCCCCGCGTGACCGGAAGAGGAGTCATCACCCCATGTCCCCCGAGACCACCCCCGCCCGTACGGACGTCCTCGACGCCGACGGGTCACCCACCCCACGGCTGCGTCGTGGCCGCCGGATCGCCGCCGGGACCGCCATCGCCGTCGTCCTGCTGGGGTCCGCCGCCTGCGGCACCTCGGCCGCCTCGACCGGATCGGCCGACACCGCGTCGTCGGGAGCACAGTCCGGTGCGGCGTCGTCGGGAACGCAGTCCGGGGCCGCCGGTGACGACGCGCTGATGGCCTGCCTGGAGCAGAACGGCGTCCCGGCCCCGCCGGACGGCGGCGGCTCCGGCGGCGGGACCCCGCCGAGCGGCGCCCCGGCCGCGAACGGACAGGCCGGCCAGGGCGGCGCCCAGCAGGGCGGACAGGGCGGCGGTGCGCCGCAGGCCGGAGCCGGCGGCGGTCAGGCCCCGCCCGGCGTCGACGCCACGGTGTGGGAGAAGGCGCAGGCGGCCTGTGCGTCCGTCGCCGGCGGCGGCGAGGCGACCCAGGGCACCGCCGGCTGACCCGTCCCGATCCCGCACGATCACCGGTCGGGGAGCACAGCGCGCGCCCACCGCGCCATGGACTGCCCGACCGGTGATCACCGCGGTTAGGGTCGGACGGGTGATCAGGCTCGTCGCACTCGACATCGACGGCACCGTCGTCCACGGCCGTCGCCCGCCCACCCGCCGGGTGCTCGACGCGATCGCGCTCGCCGGTTCACGGGCCGAGGTCATGCTCTGCACCGGCCGGACCGTCGTCGGGGTCGCACCCGCCCTGGACGCGATCGGGCTGAGCCGCGGCGTCACCCTCACGTCCAACGGGGCGGTGGAGATGGACACCGGCACCCGGCGCGTCCTGTCCGTGGCCCGGTTCGAGTGGGCGGTCGTCGCCGACGCGCTGGAGCGGATGACGGCGCTGTTCCCCGGCGCGGTGTTCGCCTGCGAGCACGTCGGTGTCGGCCAGCGGATCTCCGCGCCGTTCCCGGACGGGATCCTCGCCGGCACGGTCAGCGAGGTCGGCCCGGCCGGTCTGCTCGACGAGCCGACCCCGAAGCTGATCATGTACTGGCCGGGTCACAGCCCGGCCGAGACCGCAGCGCGGGCCGCGGACCTGCACGTCGAGGGCACCGAGCCGACGCTGGACCACGAGCTGCCGTGGGTGACGATGGTGCCGGCCGGGGTGTCGAAGGCGTCCGGGCTGGCCCGCGTCGCGGACCGGCTGGGCATCGACCGGTCCGAGGTCCTCGCCGTCGGCGACGGTGACAACGACCGCGCCATGCTCCGCTGGGCGGGCCGGGGGATCGCGATGGGCCAGGCCCCGCCGCAGGTGCACGCCGACGCGGACGAGACGACCGCGACCGTCGCCGACGACGGCCTGGCCCACGCCCTGGAACGCGCGTTCGGCTGAGCCCGGTCCCCGAGCCCGGGCCGGTCCGGATCGTGGGCCGGGCCGGGAGCTGCGCCGGGATGGTCAGTGGCGCGCGGTGCTCACCCGGGCGCGCACGACCGACCGGACCCGCGTCGCGGTGCGCCGCACCCGCCGGCGCAGGACGGGGACACCGGCGACCATCGGCACCGCCGGCTCCAGGGCGGCCCCGCAGGACGGCGGCCGCGCCGGCAGCGCGGCGCCGGCCCGGACCGGGACCGTCCACACCCGACCGTCGCGGGCGCGCACGGTCACGGTCACGGGTCCGCCGTCGGTGGGGGAGACGGGGTCGACGAGCAGGGCGCCGGCGTCCCCGATCCCGGTGTGCTCGCGCACCGCCAGCTCCGCCAGCTGCTGCGCCGGGTCCAGGCCGGTGTGTCCACGGCAGGCCCACGGGTCGACGCCGCCACCGGCCGCGGCCTTGAGCGCGGCGAGCGCGGCGCCGGTGTCGAGACGGCCGTAGGCGTAGCCGGTCGGCAGCACCAGCGCGGTCGGCGCGAAGCGATGCCCACCGAGGTGGGTGCACTCCCAGACGTCTGCGCCCTCGGCGGCCAGGTCCCCGGCCAGCGCGCGGCCGAGGACGGCACAGCACACGTCGCGCCGACCGTGTGCGCACACGAGCATCACCGGGTCGGTGACCGGAGTGCCGGCGGCCGGGTCGAGGTCGATCCCGGCCAGGTCGTCGGTGCTACGGACGGTGCGTGACCAGGCCAGTGAGGCGCCCGGCGCGAGGTCGGCGACGTACACGGTACGGGCGTCGTCGGCGGCACACCTGCCCGCCCGTCCGGTGCGCCGGATCAGCAGCAGCGTCACGTCGTCGGCGCGGAGCCGTGCCCACAGTGCGGCGACCGCGGGGTCGGGATGGTCGGCGACGGCCCGCGGCCACGCGCCGACGTGCTCGACGGCCACCAGCCGTCGCACGTGGGGAGCGGTCCCGGTCTGGGGCTCGCCCGCGGCCTCGCTGAGACCCGCACAGCCGGCCGTCGCCCGCGGGGTGGGGCCGCGCGACGCGTCGGTGGCCGGCGGGTCCGTCATCGGGCCAGTGTAGAGAAGGGTCGCCTAACTTCAAGTCGGGCCCCTCGGACGGGTCACCCCCGGCCGGGTAGTTCGGCCCGCAGCACCTTCCCGGTCTGGTTGCGCGGCAGCTCGTCCAGGAAGTGCACGTCCCGTGGGGCGGCGAACTTCTCCAGGTCGGACTTCACCCGGCTGCGGATCGCGTCCGCGGTGACGTCGGCTCCCGGCTCGAGCACCACCCAGGCGGCGAACCGCTGGCCGTACTCGTCGTCGTCCACCCCGAGCACGCAGGCCTCGCGCACCCCGTCCATCCCCGAGACGAGCTCCTCGACCGGGCCGGGGTGCAGGTTCTCCCCGCCCGAGACGATCATGTCGTCGGCGCGGCCGGTGAGGAACAGCCGTCCCTGCTCGTCGAGGTGTCCGACGTCGCCGGTCCCGAGCAGCCCGTCGCGTTCCTCCAGGCCGTCCTCGCCGCCGGTGTAGCCCTCGAACGGCAGGTCGTTGCCCACGAACACCCGGCCGTCGACGCCTGCCGCGGCGGGCCGGTCGTCGTCGTCGAGGATGACCAGGGTGGTCCCGGCCGGGGCGCGGCCCGCGGTGCCGGGGGCGTCGCGCAGGTCCTCCGGTCCGGCGATCGAGACCCACGAGACCTCGGTGGAGCCGTAGAGGTTGTAGAGGCAGTCGCCGAAGCGGTCCATGAACCGGTTGGCCTGCCCGCCGGGCAGCGCCGACCCGGAGACGGCCACGATCCGCGGGCCCTCGTCGTCGCCCCAGCCCTCGGCCTCGGACTCCAGGACCCGCTGGAGCATCACCGGCACCGCGAACACCGTCGTGCACCGGCGCTCGCGCACGGCGTCGAGGAACCCCTCGGGGGTGAACCTGCGGCGCAGCACGACGGTCGCGCCGTGCAGCGAGGCGAGCAGCAGCCCGGCGTTGCCCCAGGTGTGGAACAGCGGCGCGGCGATGTGCGTCGGCTCACCGGCGCGCAGCGGGATCGCCGACAGGATCGACGCCGCCGGGGCGAGGGTCGACGGGTGCGGCCGCTTGGCGCCCTTCGGCGTCCCGGTGGTCCCGGAGGTCAGCACGATCTGCTGGGACGGCTCCGGCTTGAACGGCAGCTCGCCCGGCCCGCCGCGCTCGACCATCGCGTCGAGGTCGTCGAGCGCGCGGTCGCCCGCGGGGCGCGGCCCGTCCGGGGTGCGGGTCAGCACGACGCGCGGCCCGTCCGGGACGATGTCGAGGAAGTCCGGGTCGGCGACGAGGGTGTGCAGCTGCTGCTGCTCCTGCACCCCGCGCATCTGCTCGGCCGAGAGCCCGGTGTTCACCAGCACGACGTCGGCGCCCGCCTTGCCCGCCGCGACCATCGCCTCGATCGGCGCGCGGGCGTTGCGGCACAGCACCCCGACCGGGGCGCCCGGCCCGGCGCCGGAGTCGAGCAGCGCCAGCGCCAGGCTGTCGGTGCGGGCCTCCAGCTCGGCGTAGGTGGTGACCCCGTCGTCGTCGACGACGGCGAGCCGGTACGGGTGGCGGGCCGCCCCGACGGCGAACGCGGCGGTGATGCTGTTGCCGTAGCGCACCAGGGCCCGGCCCATCCCGTACAGCTTCCCGGGGCCGAGCGGGCGGACGACTCCCGAGCGGGTCAGGGCCACGGCGGCGCGGGCGGTGCCGCTGCCCAGCTCGTAGGCGGTACGGGCGGTGCCGGAGAGGTTCTGGAGCAGCGGGGAGCCAGCCATGCGGCGCAGTCTGGCAGGGCCACCCGCAGCCGCGTCGGGTCCGGTCCGGGGATCTGTGTCAGAGGTCACTGAGCATGTCCGTCATGTTTCGTAGGGTGAAGACGATGTGTCCCTCGGTGACCCACAGGTCGCCGAACTCTCCACCACACACCGTCGGGGATCCTGATGCGCCTCTACCTGCCCACACGCACGTCCACTTCCGGCCGCACCCTGGTCCGCGCGGGACGTCCGACCAAGTCGATGCCCGGGTTCGGCGGCCTCGCCGGCGTCTGCCGCTGCGGAGCGGCCCGGCCCGCCGACGCGCGCGCCCTGCCGTGGCGCGACTGTCCGTCCTGCACACCGCAGCGGGCCCGCGCCGGGCGCTGAACGCCCCGGCCTCGTAGGTTCCCGGGTCGACGGGCACCGGGCCCGTCGACCGCGGAGGCCCCATGAGTACGCCCACCCCCGAGATGCGGCTGCGCGCCCTCGAGCGCGAGGACCTGCCGTTCGTCCACGGGCTGTCGAACGACTCCGGGATCATGTCGTACTGGTTCGAGGAGCCCTACGAGTCGCTCGTCGAGCTGCAGGAGATCTTCGCCCGGCACGTGCACGACAACCGCGAGCGGCGGTTCATCATCGACTGCGCCGGCGAGCGCGCCGGCCTGGTCGAGCTGGTGGAGATCGACTACATCCACCGCAACGCCGAGTTCCAGATCATCGTCGCCCCCGCCTTCCAGGGCCGGGGTCTCGCCGCCCGCGCCACCGCCGCGGCCCTCGACTACGCCTTCGGCGTGCTGAACCTGCACAAGGTGTACCTCGTCGTCGACGTCGACAACGCCCGCGCCGTGCGCGCCTACGAACGCACCGGCTTCGTCGTGGAGGGCGAGCTGCGCGAGGAGTACTTCGCCAGCGGCCGCTACCACGACGCGTACCGGATGGCGGTGCTGCAGCGCGAGCACCTCGGTCGCACCGTCGACGGACCGCGCTGAGCGGACCGGACCGGCCGGCAGGGAGGGGGACCCGTCGGCCGGCCCGGCGTGCACCGGTCGCGGGCATGCGACCGGAGTCGGGCGCGTCGACCGTGATGACGACGACACCCATGAACAGTACTATCCCGCCACGTACTCGTGTCAACGTTCCGCTACGCTGCGCCCATGACCAGCAGGAACCGGGTGTGGGTCGGTGTCAGCTCGATGTCGCGGTGCGGATCGGGCAACCGATGACATCGTTGATCGTCGGGTGAGTGCCCGCGACCGTCGTCGCCGCGGGTCACGGGGTGGTTGCGGCCCGCCCGTCGTCGCCGTGCGCGCCCGGCTACCCCGGGTAGGATCCGCCCCGATGTCCGGAACTCCGACGGCCGGGGACGAGTTCCCGATCGACAAGCTCGCCGCGCGTGCCGGCATGACCGTCCGCAACGTGCGCGCCCACCTGTCCCGCGGGCTGCTGCAGCCGGGGGAGATGCGCGGGCGCACCGCCTGGTACGGCCCCGTCCACCTGGCCCGGCTGGAGCTGATCGCCGGCCTGCAGCGGCGCGGGTTCTCGCTCGCCGCGATCGGTGTGCTGATCAACCAGACCCCCTCCGGCAGCGCCGAGGAGGCGTTGCGCCTCTACCGCGGCATGCTCGCCCCGTGGCAGCCGGAGGAGCCGGTCGAGCTCGCCGAGGAGGACCTGGCCGAGTGGGCCGGCGCCCGGACGTCCCCGGAGTTCGTCGGGCAGCTGGTCGCCTCCGGGATGATCGAGCGCACCGGCCCGGGGCGGCTGCGCGTGCTCAACCCGTCGATGGTCCGGTCCGGGGCGCACGCCGTCGCCCTCGGCCTGGCCCCGGAGGCGGTGCAGCAGGTCGGCGACGAGCTGCTGACCCGCACCCGTGAGATCGCCGAGATCTTCGTCGAGCTGTTCCGGGAGCAGGTCTGGGCGGCGCACGTCGCGGCCGGGCTGCCCCGCAGCGGCGTCGCGGACCTGCGCACGGCGGTCGAGGCCCTGCAGCCGGTCGCCACCCAGTCGCTGCTGGGCGCCTTCCGCCAGACGATGCAGCAGGCGATGGACGACTTCATCCGCCGGCTGTCCACCGACCTCGCCCCGGCCGACCCGCCCGTCGGCCCCGGGGCCGCGGAGCCGTACTCAGACCGGTAGGTCGACGGTGAACACCGTCCGGCCGGGGGCGCTGTCGACCCCGACCGTCCCGTCGTGGGCGGCGACGACCGCGGCGACGATCGCGAGGCCCAGCCCGGTGCTGGGAGTGTCGTTCCCGGCGCGGGTGCGTCCCTCCGCGCCGCGGGCGAACCGCTCGAACACCCGGGACAGGACGTCCGGGGCGATGCCGGGGCCGTCGTCGGCGACCCGCAGCCGGACCCGGCCGGGGACGGGCCGGTCGAGGGAGACGGTGACCGTCGTGCCGGGCGGGGTGTGGGTGCGGGCGTTCGCGAACAGGTTGGTGACCACCTGGGCGAGCCGGTGGGCGTCGCCGGTGACCGTGACCGGCTCGTCGGGCAGCTGCGGGAACCAGCGGTGGTCGCGGCCCGCCACGTGGGCGTCCCCGACGGCGTCGAGGACCAGCCGGGTGAGGTCCACCTCGGCGCGCTCCAGCGGGCGGCCCGCGTCGAGCCGGGCGAGCAGCAGCAGGTCCTCGACCAGGGTGGACATGCGTTCGGCCTGCGAGCTGATCCGGGCCAGTGCGTGCGTGGTCCGCTCCGGGACCGGGTCGCGCTCGCGGCGCGACAGCTCGGCGTAGCCGCGGATCGCCGTCAGCGGGGTGCGCAGCTCGTGGCTGGCGTCGGCGACGAAGCGGCGCAGCCGGGTCTCGGACTCCTGGCGGGCGGCGAGCGCGCCCTCGACGTTGTCGAGCATGTGGTTGAGCGCGGTGCCGACCTGGCCGACCTCGGTGCGGGGGTCGGGGTCGGGGACGCGGGCGGCGAGGTGGACCTCGCCCCGGTCCAGCGGCAGGTCCCCGACCTGCGCGGCGACGCCGGCGACGCGCTCCAGGGGGCGCAGCTCGCGGCGCACCAGCACGGCCGCGGCGATGCCCGCGAGCACCACCGCCCCGCCCAGCACCACGAGCTCGGTGACGACGAGCCTGGTCACGGTGGCGCCGGCGTTGTCCGGCTGCGCGATCAGGTAGGTCGTCGTCCCCTCGGTCCAGCCGATCGCCCGGTAGTCGCCCAGGGACAGGGTGACGTCGTGCGGTGCGGTGTCGGCGGGCACCGACCGGAGCGCGCCGAGGTCGTCGTCGGACACCGCGGTGCTGGTGCCGCCGCGCTGGGCGAGCCGGGCCACGACGACACGGCCGTCGTCGAACACCGCGCCGATCGCGTTCGCGCTCGGGCCGGGGCCGAGGAACACCCCGTCGGGCGGGCCGGAGCGCCGGCCGCCGTCGCCGGACGGGGCGCCGGTCCCGTCGCCCTCGTCCTGGGTCAGCGGCCCGGGGGCGCGCCCGGTCTGCTGGGCGACGAAGCCCTCCAGGGAGAACGACAGCTCGTGGTCCTGCCGGGTGGACAGGTAGCGGTCGAGGGAGAGCGTCGTCGCGACGCCGATCGCCACGCACGCCACCGTGAACAGCAGCAGCACCGTGACGACCAGCCGGGCCCGCAGCGAGCGGACCCGGCCGGAGACGCGGGTGACGACCACCGGGTCACTCCGCCGCGGGACGCAGCACGTAGCCCGCGCCGCGCACCGTGTGGATCATCGGCCGGCGCCCGGCGTCGATCTTCTTGCGCAGGTAGGAGACGTAGAGCTCGACCACGTTGGACTGGCCGCCGAAGTCGTAGTTCCACACCCGGTCGAGGATCTGGGCCTTCGACAGCACCCGGCGCGGGTTGCGCATGAGGTAGCGCAGCAGCTCGAACTCGGTCGCGGTCAGCTCCACCGGGTCGCCGGCGCGCGACACCTCGTGCGCGTCCTCGTCGAGCACCAGGTCGCCGACGACCAGCTCGGAGGAGCGCTGGGCGGCGGCCATCCCGGCGCGGCGCAGCAGCCCGCGCAGCCGCGCGACCAGCTCCTCCAGCGAGAACGGCTTGGTGACGTAGTCGTCGCCGCCCGCGGTGAGGCCCGCGACCCGGTCCTCGACGGCGTCGCGCGCGGTCAGGAACAGCACCGGCACCTCGGGGGTGTCGGCGCGGACCCGGCGCAGCACCTCGAAGCCGTCGAAGTCGGGCAGCATCACGTCCAGCACGATCGCGTCCGGGCGGAACTCGCGGGCGTGGCGGACCGCGGACATGCCGTCGGCGGCGGCGCGGACCTCCCAGCCCTCGTAGCGCAGGGCCATCGACAGCAGGTCCGACAGCGTCGACTCGTCGTCCACCACGAGCACCCGGATCGGGCCGCCGTCGGCGCGGCGCAGCGGGTCGGCGTCCCGGTCCATCACCTCGGTCATGCTAGGAGCACACCGCACGAACCTGTGCGACGGCTGTGCACCGGCTGTCGGTTCACCGGGCGCGCCAGTACCCCGTGGCGTAGACGGCGCGCCGGTCGAACCCCCGCTCGCCGAGCAGGTGCGCGCGCAGCTCCTTGACCGCGGCGGACTCGCCGGACAGCCACGCCTGGCCGCGCCCGTCGGGCAGCTGTGCGGCCCGCACCGCCGCGACCAGCGGCTCACCTGCCGGGGCGTCGCCCCGGTGCACCCAGGTGACGGCGACGTCGCCGGGCAGGGTCTGCTCCTCGCCGGCGTCGGCGACCTCGGCGACGACCCGGACCGGCACCCCGGGCGCGTCCTCGGCGAGGGTCTCGCAGACGGTCGCGATGGCGGGCAGCGCGGACTCGTCGCCGATCACGAGGTGGTGCGCGGCGGCCGGGTCCGGCTCCCAGCGCCCGCCGGGCTCGGACACCCCGACCCAGTCCCCGGGGGCGGCCGACACGGCCCAGGCGGCGGCCGGGCCGTGCCCGGCGTGCACGACGAAGTCGACGTCGAGCTCACCGTGGCCGCCGGCGTCGGGGGCGAAGCGGCGCACCGTGTAGGTGCGGATCGCCGGGCGGGCCTCCCCGGCGGGCCAGACCGGTCCGCCGGTCGAGGCGCGCGGCACGGCGGGCCGTTCCTGGCCCTCGACCGGGAAGAACATCTTGATCCGGCGGTCCGGGCCGTGCCCGGGGAACCCGGCCAGCTCCTCGCCGGTCAGGGTCACCCGGACCATGCCGGGGGTGACCCGCTCGGTGCGGGCCACCTGCAGCAGGCGTGGTGCGGTCGTGCTCATGGCCGGGAATTGTCCCGGACGCGCGCTCAGGCCCGGTGGCCGAGGCCCGCCAGGCCGGTCCAGACCAGGTCCATCAGGTACTCGGTGGCCTGCTCGGCGGTGACCGACCCGTCCTGGCCGCGCCAGACGGCGAGCCGCTCGCAGGCCCCGACGATCACCTGCGCCCAGCCGGTCAGCCGGG
The DNA here is from genome assembly GCF_017312135.1 of Pseudonocardia sp. TMWB2A. Classification (NCBI taxonomy): domain Bacteria; kingdom Bacillati; phylum Actinomycetota; class Actinomycetes; order Pseudonocardiales; family Pseudonocardiaceae; genus Pseudonocardia; species Pseudonocardia sp. TMWB2A. The sequence continues at coordinate 1,132,999 of NZ_QKQY01000002.1, read as the reverse complement.
CCGGTTCGGTGCCGGGGACCTGCGCGGCGAGCAGGGCGGCGGTGAAGTCGGTCTGCTGGGCGCGGATCTCCTCCAGCGCGGTGTCGGTGACCCCGGCCTCGGAGCAGAACAGCTGCCAGGCGGGCGCCCGCCGGTCGAGGTAGCGGAAGAAGGCCAGCGTCCCGCCCCGCAGCATCGCCTCCGGCGAGTCCGCGGCCCCCGCCGCCTGTGCGACGACGTCGAGCAGCTCGGACCGGGCCCGCGCGATCGCGGCCAGCAGCAGGCCCTCCTTGGACCCGAAGTGGGTGTAGAGCACCGGCTTGGTGACCCCGACCCGCTCCGCGACCTGCTCCATCGAGACCTCGGCGTAGCCCCGCTCGCCGAAGACGGCGACGGCCGCGTCGACGATCTGACGCTCCCGCTCCGCCCTGGGCACGCGGCGGCGGGGGCCGGGTACGGTCTGCGCGGTCACGGGCGAGAGCTTACCCGCAGTAAGTTACCGACGGTAGGAAGTGAGCGGAATGGACGTCTACTCCCTGCCGATGACCACCCGGTTCCGCGGGATCACCGTGCGCGAGGGCCTGCTGCTGTCCGGCCCGGCCGGTTGGGGGGAGTTCTGCCCCTTCCCCGAGTACGACGACCGCGAGGCCGTCGCGTGGCTGGCCGCGGCCCGCGAGGCGGCCGAGGTGGGCTGGCCGGAGCCGGTGCGCGACCGGGTACCGGTCAACTGCACCGTGCCCGCCGTCGGCCCCGAACACGCGCAGCGGATCGTGCGCGCCTCCGGCTGCACCACCGCGAAGGTCAAGGTCGCCGACGCCGGCGCGCCGTTGTCCGGGGACGTCGAGCGCGTCGCCGCCGTCCGCGACGCGCTCGGCCCCGCCGGGCTGGTCCGGGTGGACGCCAACGCCGCCTGGGACGTCGACACGGCCGTCGCCGCGATCGGCGAGCTGGACCGGGCCGCCGGGGGACTGGAGTACGTCGAGCAGCCCTGCTGGGAGGTCGAGGACCTCGCCGCCGTCCGCCGGAAGGTGGACGTGCCGATCGCCGCCGACGAGTCGATCCGCCGCGCCGAGGACCCGATGCGGGTGGTGCGGGCCGGGGCGGCCGACGTCGTCGTGCTGAAGGTGTCGCCGCTGGGTGGGGTGCGCCGGGCCCTGCGGATCGCCGAGGAGGTCGGGCTGCCGGTCGTCGTGTCCTCGGCGGTGGAGTCGAGCGTCGGGCTCGCCGCCGGGCTCGCGCTGGCCGGGGCGCTGCCGGAGCTGCACCACGCCTGCGGGCTCGGGACGGTCTCGCTGCTGGCCGCCGACGTCGTCGCCGAGCCGCTCGCCCCGCAGCGGGGCTACCTGCCCGTGCCGCGGGTCGCGCCCGAGCCGGTGCACCGGGCCGGGGTCGCCGCCGCCCCGGACCGCGCCGCGTGGTGGCGCGACCGGCACGACCGCGTCGCCGCCCTGCTCGACGCGGCCACCGGCGCCGGCCGGGTCAGTACTGGTTGACCCGCCCGTCGCGGCGCAGCGCCGCGTCGATCGCCCGCGCCGGACCGGGCACCTGGTACTGGCCCTTCACCAGCTTCCCGGCGCTGGGCACCGCGGCCTTGCCCGGCCAGGTCGCCGTGTCCCACAGCGACGAGCGCAGGAACGCCTTCGCGCAGTGCAGGAACAGCTCGTCGATCTCGACGACGATCGCCACCTCGGGGGTCGAGCCCTTCACGGTGAGCCGGTCGGCGAAGTCCGGCCGGTACACGATCCGGGCCCGCCCGTTGATCCGCACGGTGTCGTTCGACCCCGGCACGACGACGATCATCCCGACCCGGGGGTCGTGCAGGATGTTGCGCATCGAGTCGAGCTTCCGGTTGCCCTTGCGGTCGGCGAAGGCGACCGAGTGCTCGTCGAGCACGATCAGCGTGCCCGCCGGGTCGCCCCGCGGCGAGACGTCGACGCCGTCCGGCCCGGTCGTCGCCAGCAGGAAGAACGGCGACGCGGCCAGGAACTCCGCGGTCACCGGGTCCACCCGGTCGCGCGCCTTGTCCCGGATGAACTCGGGCACCTCGCCGATGATCTCCCGGAGCCTGGCCTCGTCGGTCACGTGTTCCATCGCATCCCCCTCGTTCTTAGGCCACCCTAACCGTGGACGTGCTCCCGGGGCGACCCCCGCCTAGGGTCCCGGTGTGGGCGTGATCGTGATCGGGGCCGGCATCGCCGGGGTGACCTGCGCCGCGGAGCTGGCCGCCCGCGGCGTGGATGTGACGGTGTACGAGCGGGCCCGCGGAGCCGGGGGACGGCTCGCGGTGCACCGCCACGACGGCCGTCCCGCCGACATCGGCGCCGCCTACTTCACCGTCTCCGACGACCGGTTCGACGCCCGCGTCCGCCGCTGGCGCGACGACGGCCTGGTCCGCGGGTGGACCGACACCCTCGCGGTGTTCGACGGCGCCGCCCGGGGCGCGGACAACCCGGGCCCGCTGCGGTTCGCGGCGCCCGCCGGGCTGCGGTCGCTGGTCACCGACACCGCCCGTGACCTCGACGTCCGCACCGGCCACACGGTCGAGCGGGTCCGCCCCGGCCCGGACGGCCCGACCGTCGACGGGGAGCGCGCCGACGCCGTCGTGCTGGCGATGCCCGACCCGCAGGCCGCCCGGCTGCTCGACCCGGACACCCCCGCGGGCGCCGCGGTCGCCGGGCGGGCGTGGAACCCGGTGCTCGCCCTGACCGCCGGGTTCGCCGCGCGGGACTGGCCGCGGCTGCCCGCGGCGTTCGTCAACGACCACCCCGTCCTGTCCCTCGTCGCCGACGACGGCGACCGTCGCGGCGACGACGCCCCGGTGCTCGTCGCGCACTCCACCGGCGACCTCGCCCGCGCCCACGACGCCGACCCCGCCGGCGCGGTGCCCGCGATGACCGCCGCCGTCCGGGAGCTGCTGGGCATCACCGCGGAGCCGGACTGGACGCACGTGCACCGCTGGCGCTTCGCCGCCCCCGCCGGCACGCGGGAGCAGACCTTCCACCTCGGCGACGACGGCATCGCCCTCGCCGGGGACGGCTGGGGCCGGTCCCGGGTGCAGACGGCCTGGCTGTCCGGGCTGGAGCTGGCCGGGGAGCTCGCGGGGCGCCCGGGCCGCTGAGCCCTGGCCGCGTCGGCGTCGGCGACCTACCGTCGTGGGCATGCCCGACCGCGCCACCGCTGCCGCCCCCGTCGTCGTCGAACCGGAGGGACGGCCGTTCGGCGGGTCCACCGCGCCCGCGGAGCTCGACGCCTCCGGCCCGGACACCGCCGGGCGCGCGGTGCTCGCCGAGCTGGCCGCCGCGCTCGACGCCGACCGGGTCCTCACCGATCCCGACGTCGTGCGCCCCTACGTCCACGACGAGGCCGAGTGGGCCGAGTACGGCACACCGCTCTGCGTGGTGCGGGCACGGACCACCGCCGACGTCGCCGCGACCGTGCGGGCCTGCGCCGCCCACCGGGTCCCGGTCGTCGCGCGGGGCGCGGGCACCGGGCTCTCCGGCGGGGCGAACGCCGTCGACGGCTGCGTCCTGGTCAGCCTGGAACGGATGACCGCGATCCGGGAGATCTCGGCGGGGGAGCGGCTCGCCGTCGTCGAACCGGGGGTGGTCAACGACGACCTGCGGGCCGCCTGCGCGGAGCAGGGCCTCTGGTACCCGCCGGACCCGGCGTCGGCGCCCTGGTCGACGATCGGCGGCAACGTCGCGACCAACGCGGGCGGGCTGTGCTGCGTCAAGTACGGCGTCACCCGCGACTACGTGCTCGCCCTCGAGGTCGTCACCGCCACCGGGGAGGTCGTGCGGGTCGGGCGGCGCACCGCGAAGGGCGTCGTCGGCTACGACCTCGCCGGGCTGATGGTCGGCTCGGAGGGGACGCTCGGGATCATCACCGAGATCACCGTGAAGCTGCGCCCGGCCCGCCCGGCCGCGCCGCGCACCGTCGTCGGGTTCTTCGACTCCCTCGCCGACTGCGGGGCCGCGGTCGCCGCCGTCACCGAGCAGGGGCTGCAGCCCGCGGTGTTCGAGCTGGTCGACCGGGAGTGCCTGGCCGCGGTCAACGCGTGGCGCAACGCGGGCCTGCCGACCGGCGCCGCGGCGCTGCTGATCGCCCAGACCGACCTGCCCGAGCCCGCCGCACAGGCCGAGGCCGACGCGATCCTGGCCGCGTTCACCGCGCACGGGGCGACCGAGGCGATGGCCTCGACCGACGAGACCGAGTCCGAGGCGCTGTTCGCCGCCCGCCGGATGGCCTACCCGGCGCTGGAGCAGCTCGGGATGGGGATGCTGACCGAGGACGTCTGCGTCCCCCGGCCGCGGATGGCCCAGATGCTCGCCCGGATCGAGGACATCGGCCGTCGCCGCGGGGTCCGGATCGCGACCGTCGCGCACGCCGGCGACGGGAACCTGCACCCGCTGATGCTCACCCCGCACGACGACCCGGACGCCCGGGACCGCACCCGCGCCGCGTTCGACGAGATCATCGGCGCGGCCGTCGAGCTGGGCGGGACGGTCACCGGCGAGCACGGCGTCGGCCTGCTCAAGCGCGACGGGATGGAGCGGGAGCTCGGCCCGGAGGTGCTCGCCCTGCAGCGGGCGGTGAAGGCGGCCCTGGACCCGGACGGCATCCTGAACCCGGGCAAGGCCGTCTGAACCGGATGCGTCGCCCGGATGGCCGCGCGTGATCGTCCCTGCGCCGGGGAACCCCGGAGGATGAGTACGACCGACCCGGCCCTGGTCCCGTCCGCGCTCGCCCTGACCTACCGGGGCCCGGCGCACACCGGCGCGCCGCGGCTGTCCGGCGTGGACGGCGTGCACGAGGTGGTGGCGGTGGTGGCGGCCGAGGTCCGCGAGGTCGACCGTCTCGACACCGCCGACCTGCGGCTGTTCTCCGCGGGCATCGAGCTCGTCGTCGAGCACGTGGTGCCCGACCGGGCCTCGGTGGTGGCGCCCGGCTCGGTCTGGGTGCTGCGGCTGCCCGACGCCGGCCCCGACGACGACCTGCGCGTCCCGCTGTCCGGCAGCGAGGTCGAGGGCGTCGCCGACCGGTCGGTCCCCGACGGCATCGACGCGCTCGTCCGCCGGATCCGCGGCGACGCGCCGCTGGTGCCGGTGGGCCGGGTGCACGTCACCCGCACCGTCAGCAGGCTGCGCGACGACGCCGGGCGCGACCTGGCCACCCTGACCCGCGAGCAGGTCGACGTCGCGACGCTGGGCGGGTCGGCGACCGTCGAGAGCTGGACCGAGGCCGTCGTCGAACCTGGGACGGCCGGGACCGCCCTGCTGCAGCAGCTCGACGACGCCCTGCGTACCACCGGCCTCGTCCGGGCCCCGCGCGGCGGGTACGCCCGGCTGACCGCGCTGCTGGCCGAGGCGGCGCCCGTCGACCCGCCGCGGCGGACCGGGCGCAAGGGCAGCGCCGGTGCGCTGCTGCTGCGCTACCTCGGCGACCAGGTCGACGCGCTCGCCGCACGCGAGCAGGACCTGCGCGCCGACCGCCCGGACGCGGTGCACCAGATGCGCATCGCCGCCCGCCGGATGCGCAGCGCGCTGCGCACCTACGCGAGGCTCCTGGAGGGCCCGCGGGCCGCGCACGTGGTCGCCGAGCTGCGCTGGCTGGGCCGGGCGCTGGCCGGTGAGCGCGACGCCGAGGTCCAGGAGGAGCGCCTGAACGCCCGGCTGACCGCGCTGGAGCCGGAGCTGCTGCTGGGACCGGTGCAGGCCGCCGTCACCCGACACTTCGCCCGCACCCGCGCCGAGACCGGCGCGGCGGTGCTCGACGTCGTCGACGGGGAGCGCTACGCCGCGCTGCAGGGCGCGCTGCGCCGGCTGCTCGCCGACCCGCCGCTGTCGCGCCGGGCCCGCAGGCCTGCGACCGCGGTCCTGCCCGCGATGGTGGGCCGCACGGCCCGCAAGCTGGAGCGGCGGATGGAACGCGCACTGGCCGACCTCGACGCCGGTCGGGTCGCCCCCGACTCGCTGCACGACGCCCGCAAGACCGGCAAGCAGCTCCGCTACGCCACCGAGGTCGCCCGGCCCGGCGTCGGGAAGGACGCGCGGGCGTTCGCGAAGCGGCTCAAGAAGGTCTCCGACGTGCTCGGCGAGCACCAGGACGCCGTCGTCTCCCGGGAGACCCTGCGGACCCTCGGGGCCCGCGCCGGCGCCGAGCGGGACAACGGGTTCACCTTCGGCGTGCTGCACGGCCGGGACACCGCGACGATGCTCGACCTGGAGCGCAGGCTGCCCACGGTGTGGGAGACGGCGTGGACGCGGCGCGCCCGCCGGTGGATGCGCCGCTAGCCTGCGCGGGGTGAGAGACGCCGTCGCCGACCTCCGCCGGATCGCGTTCCTGCTCGAACGCGCCCAGGAGTCGACCTACCGGGTGCGCGCGTTCCGGACCGCGGCCGCCGCGCTGCGCGGCCGTGACACCGAGGAGCTGGCCCGGCTGCACGCCGCGGGCGGCCTCACCGACCTGAAGGGCGTCGGCGAGGTGACCGCGCGCTGCGTGGGGGAGTCCGTCGCCGGGGAGGAACCGGTCTACCTGCGACGGCTGGAGGACGCCGTCGCCCGCGCCGACGCCACCGGGGTGCCCCTGGCCGAGGCGGCGCTGCGGCTGCGCGAGGGCCTGCGCGGGGACTGCCACAGCCACACCGACGCCTCCGACGGCGGCTCCCCGCTCGCCGAGATGGCCGAGACCGCGATCGGGCTGGGCCACGACTACCTCGTCGTCACCGACCACTCGCCACGCCTGACCGTCGCGAACGGGCTGTCCGCGGACCGGCTGCGCCGCCAGGTCGAGCAGATCGCGCAGCTCAACGAGCGGATCGCCGCGTCCGGGTCGGACTTCCGGGTGCTCACCGGCATCGAGGTGGACATCCTCGACGACGGCGCCCTCGACCAGTCCGAGGACCTGCTCGCCGCGCTCGACGTGGTGGTGGCCAGCGTGCACTCGAAGCTGCGGATGCCCCGCGACGAGATGACCGAGCGGATGCTCACCGCCGTCGCGAACCCGCACGTCGACGTGCTCGGGCACTGCACCGGCCGGATGGTCACCGGCCGCCGCAAGCGCCCCGAGTCCGAGTTCGACGCCGACGCCGTCTTCGCCGCCTGCGCGGAACACGGCGTCGCCGTGGAGATCAACGCCCGGCCCGAGCGCCTCGACCCGCCGAAGCGGCTGCTGCGCCTGGCCGTCGAGGCCGGGTGCGAGTTCACGATCGACACCGACGCGCACGCCCCCGGACAGCTCGACTGGCTCGACCACGGCTGCGCCCGCGCCGTCGCCTGCGGGGTGGACCCGGAGCGGATCCGCAACACCCGCGACCTCGCGGGCCTGCTGCGCCGCTGACCTCCTGTGCCGGCGGGCGCCCGGCTCAGCGCAGCTCGAAGTCGGCGAAGTCGAAGCCGGGGGAGACGACGCAGCTGACCAGGACCGCCCCCGGCCCCGCCGGGTCCGCCCGCTGCCACACCCCGGCCGGGACCTCCTGCTGCGGGCCGGCCGGCCCGAGGCGCAACCGGGCCCCGGGGACGGGGTCCGGCCCGTCACCACCGAGGACCAGGTCCGCCTCCGGGCCCGAGTGCCGGCACCACAGCTCGGTGGACCGGACGCGGTGCCAGCGGCCGGGGGCGTCGAAGAGGTAGAGGATCGCCGTCGCCGAGGGGCGTGGACCGTACGGGGTCCCGACGACGACCGGTGAGGTCCAGGTCCGCCGGTACCAGCCACCCTCCGGGTGCGGGGCGAGGTCCAGCGCGACGGCGAGGTCGGGGCGAGCCACGCCGCCACTCTGGCAGGCGGACGCGCAGTCCCTCCCGGACCCCCACCTCGCAGCGCCCCGGGGCATCGGCCCCCGGGGGCGCGTCGCACCCCTGGTGCGGTCGCCGCACCCGTCGCGGCGGGTGCGGGAGCCCCCGCCGGGGTGCGACACCTCCGTCCGCGGGGTGCGACGCCGGACCGCGCCGCCTCTCCGGGCCGGCCGCGTCGGCGGACCCGGGTGCTCCGCGGCGGCGGCCGCCGACCGGCCCGGGTGCGTGTCGGCGCCGCGACCGCGCCGACCGGCGGGCGCGCGAGGCGCGGCGACCCGCCACCGCGCCCGGCACCCCGCGCGCGGGGTGCCCCGCGCCGCGACGGGGCGCCACAGCCGCCTCCGCGCACCGGGACGGTCACCCGTCGTCACCGGTGCCCGCAGGAGAATCACCCTCCGTCCACTGACGACCGCATCCCACCCGTCCGCGCGCTCCCCGGACGGGTGGTTCGACTGGTGCTCCTCACCCACCGCACGTGAGATGGGACCGCAGGTGACCGAGTGACGGGAGTGATCCACGGTGCGGACCAGGACCAGGACGACGGTGGCGGTGCTCGCCGCGACGCTCACGCTGTCGGCGGTCACGACGGCCGGTGCGTCGGCGGCGTCGGCGGCACCCGCGGCGCCGGCGAGCGCCGTGGCCCGGACCGTCGCCGACGACCCGGCGCCCCCGCGGGACGGCAGCGGCGCGGCCGCGCCCACCCCGACCGGCGGAGACCCGACCGACCCGGCCGGCGGAGACCCGACCGGCCCGGCCGCGGGCACCGCGACCCCGGGAGGCGACCCGGCCGGCGGGACGGCGAAGGCGGCCCCGGCCGACCCCGCCGCACCCCCGGCGTCGTCGCACTGCACCGAGACCGCGGCGCAGGAGCTCGGCTGGGGCGCTCCCACCCGCGAGTCCGACTTCGACGGCACCACGGTCCCGCCGGACTGGCACCCCTACGGCCCCGAGCCCGGCCACAACAAGAAGGGCACCCGCACCCCGGAGGCGGTCACGGTCGCCGACGGGGCGATGACCATCTCCGCCGACGCCGACGGCAACACCGGTGCCGTCAGCTGGCACCCCGGCCAGAAGTACGGCCGCTGGGAGGCCTGCGTGAAGTCGGACGAGGGCCGGGGCGGGATCAACGCGCTGCTGCTGCTCTGGCCGGTGGCCGAGGACTTCCCGGTCGGCGGCGAGGTCGACTGGATGGAGATCATGGACGACTCCCGCCAGAAGACCAGCTTCTTCCTCCACTACGGACCGGGCAACGACCAGGACTACGGGTCGGTGAAGCACGACTCGACGCAGTGGTCGGCCTACGCGCTGGAGTGGACCCCGGAGAAGATCACCGCGTACGTGAACGGGAAGGAGTGGTACTCCAACACCGACACCGACCAGTTCCCGCCGCGCCCGATGAACATGACCATGCAGCTGGACTACTTCGGCAACGCCGGCGGCCCCACCGCCATGCACATGGACTGGGCCCGGCAGTGGGCGCTGCCGCAGAGCACCGTGGCCACGCTGAGCCTCCCGCCCGGCTCGGCCGCGACCGGGCAGCCCCGCGACTTCCCCGACCGGAAGCCGCGCGAGCTGTCGGGGCCCGAGCAGCAGGCGCAGACCGCGATGCTCGCCCGCGAGCACCGCTGAGGCTCAGACCGCGGCGTCGAGCTCCGCGCGGGTGGGCGGGTTCGCGCCGTGCCGCGAGCAGGTGATCGCCGACGCCGCGACGGCCTCGGTCAGCACGGCCTCCAGCGTCGGCCGGTCGATGCGGTAGAGGTCGTCGCGGGCGGTCGCGCCGAGCAGCCCGCGCCGGTGCAGACCGGCGAGCAGCGCCGCGGAGAAGCTGTCCCCGGCACCGACGGTGTCGACGACCTCGACGGTGCGGCCGGGCAGCACCAGGTGCAGCCCCGACGACGTCCCGGCCAGCACCCCGTTCGCCCCGAGGGTGACCACGACGACCGCCGGACCGAGCTCGAGCCACTCGCCGACGACGTCGCCGGGCTCGCGGCCCGGGTGCAGCCAGCCCAGGTCCTCCTCGCTGACCTTCACCACGTCGGCCACGCCGAGCAGCTCGTGCACGCCGGGCAGGATCTCCTCCGGCGTGCCCATCAGCAGCGGCCGGAAGTTCGGGTCGTAGCTCACCGTCGCGGTGTCCACGGCGGAGGCGAGCAGCTCGCGCAGCGCCTCGTGACCGGGCGCGGTGGTCAGCGCCAGCGATCCGGAGTGGACGGCGACGACCGGGCCGGCCGGGCCGTCGTCGAGGGCCCCGGCGAGCTCGTCGTCGGTCCACTGCCAGTCCGCGGTGCCCGCGATCCGGAAGTCGTAGGACGCCTGCCCGTCGGCGGCCAGTTCCACGATCGCCAGCGACGACGGCTCGTCCGCCTCGACCGAGTGCGACAGGTCGACGCCGTTGTCCGCGAGATGGTCGCGCAGCTTGCGCCCGAGCAGGTCGTCGGCGAGCCGGGCCAGCATCCGGGCCGGCACGTCGAGGCGGGACAGCCCGACCGCGACGTTCGCCGGGCTGCCGCCGGGCGCGAGCTCCCAGTACCCGTGCGCGGGGGCGGGGACGATGTCGACGAGGGCTTCTCCGGCGACGGCGATCACTCCGCGTGGCGGGCGTCCGGCAGCTGTGTCGGGCATGGCCGCACTGTAGTGGTCCGATCGGGGTCCCCGGACAGGTCCGTGACGGGTCACGACCACGTCACGGTGCGTCGACACGCACGTGGTAGGCATGACGGATGCCCCGGAAGATCCCGGTCGTGGTGCTGGCCGGATTCCTCGGAGCCGGCAAGACGACACTGCTGAACCACCTCCTCGCCGCGGGCGGGGACGCGCGGATCGGCGTGGTCGTCAACGACTTCGGGTCGGTCGGCATCGACGCGATGCGCGTGGCCGGTCAGGCCGGCGACGTCGTCGGGCTCGGCAACGGCTGCCTGTGCTGCGAGGTCGGCGAGGGCGGCGTCTCCTCGGTGCTGGAGAAGCTGACCCGCCGCCGCGACGAGATCGACGTCGTCGTCATCGAGGCCAGCGGCATCGCCGAGCCCGGCACGCTGGTCCAGCTCGTGCTCGACGCGCTGGGCCAGCACCTGAGCTTCGGCGGGCTCGTCGAGGTCGTCGACGCCGCGGAGTTCGAGGACTCGCGGCGCCGCCACCCCCAGCTCGACAAGCACGTCGGCATGGCCGACCTCGTCGTCCTGAACAAGATCGACCGGGTGGGGCCGGGGCCGCTGTGGCGGGTCCGGCGGCTCTGCCGCGAGGCGAACCCGCGGGCCCCGATCGTCCCGGTCCGCGACGGCGCGGTGGACCCGGCGCTGCTGTTCGACATCGAGATCGTGCCGGGCAGGCAGCTGATGCTGGGCGAGCGCGTCGACGAGCCGCATGAGCACCACCTGCACGCCGGCTACCAGAGCCTGACGTTCCTGTGCGACGAGCCGCTCGACGCCGCCCGGCTGCAGGACCTCCTCGACGCCCGGCCGTCCGGGCTGTACCGGATCAAGGGCTCGGTGCGCTTCGCCGCCGCCCCCGACCGGGAACGCTGGGACCTGCACACCGTCGGCCGGTACGTGCGGTTCCACCGGAGCCGGTGGGACACCGACGAGCCCCGCCGCACCACCCTGGTCCTGATCGGGACCGGGCTGGACTCCGACGCGCTGCACCGGTCGCTGCGGGCCTGCGTCGCGACCGACACCGACCGCCGCGACGCCGACGCCCTGCTCCCGGTCGCCCGCTACGCGACCTGACGACCCCGGGGAGGGCTCAGACCGAGGTGAGGTCCGGGCCCGTCGCCGGCTCGGCCAGCTGGGTCAGCGCCTCGGCGGCCCACGCCTCCCCACCGGCGACGGCGGTCCACAGCAGGACACCGAGGGTGCGGGTCGGGTCGATCCGGCCCGCCTGCCACGACGGCGTCGCCGCGAGCCGCTCGGCGCGCACGCAGAGCTGCCAGGAGGCGGGGTCGGTCGCGGCGATGTCGCGGGCGAAACGGGTGTGCCCGGTGCGGGCGCGGTAGGGCCGGACCGGGTCGGTGACCGCGTGGATGACCGAGAGCACCCCGATCGCCAGCCCCAGCGCGACGGGCAGGCAGACGAGGAACGCCAGCGCCGACCAGGACCAGCTGTTCTCACCCACGGTGAGCGCCACCACGGCGGCGGCGACGACGGCGGAGCCGGTCATCGCACCGGCCGGGAGCTTCGTGTAGACGAGGTCGCCCGCGTCGTCGACGACGTAGTCGGTGCCGGCGATCAGGGCCGGGTCGTACACGCGATATCCGGTACGGGTGCGGACGAGGGTGGGCAGGCGGTCGGCGGGGGCGCCGGCGACGAAGTCGTTCATGGTCGTGCTCGATCTGTGAGAATGCTGCTGCTCGCGGCCCACCTGATGGCCGTCTCGCCCGGTCAGTCGCCCACGATGCCGGTCGGTGTTACAGATTCACAACGTTCTTCGGCGCGTCCGGGCTGTGACGTTCGCCTCCCCCGCTTGCGAGCAACCCGGAGGGCTCACCCGGGTGGCCAGGCGTCGCCCCACGCGGTGTCACGGGCGTGCCGGAACAGCTCCTTGCGACTGCGCGGGACGGGGGTGTCCCGCAGCGTCCCGTCCGCCTCACAGACACGCAGCGTCACCAGTCCCTTGCGTGTGTGCGGGTGCCGAATCACCCGGCCCGGGGCCCGTCCGACGGTGCCGTCGTCGTCACGCGCGGCGACGACGTAGGAGAACTTCTCGTCCTCGTGGCCCAGCGAGCCGGCCTTCAGCACCCGGTGCCGCGAGCTGCGCCCGACGCGCACGGCGAAGTGGCACCAGTCGTCGCCGGTCACCGGGCAGGCGCCGTCGTGCGGGCAGGGCGCGGCGACGGTCAGGCCCGCGGCGAGCAGCCGGGCACGGGCGTCGAGGATGCGCGCGTGCCCGGCCGGCGTCCCCGGCTCGACGAGCACGACCACCCGCGCGGCCCGGGCGGCGGCGTCGACGACGGCGTCGCGCACCGGCACCGGCAGCTCCCCGAGCAGGTAGCAGGCGGTCAGCAGGTCGGTGTCCGGCAGCGCCGGGGCGGTGCCGAGCACCGCGGCCTCCCAGCGGGCCCCGCGCAGCAGTGCCGACGGCGCCCCGCCCGCGAGCCTGCGGCCCAGCGCCCGGGCCGGCGCGGCAGCCTCCAGCACCGTGGCCCGCTCCAGCGACGGCCAGACCTGCGCCGCGGCCCACACCGCGGCGCCGGTCCCGCCGCCGAGGTCGAGCAGCGACACCGGCTCCGGCACCCGCGCGGCGGCCCGCTCCAGCACGTCGACGACCGCCGCGTGCGTCGCGGGCATCCGGTACGCGGCGTAGGCGGCCGCGTCGTCGTCGGTGCGCAGGATCGGCGCGGTGGGCACGGTGCCGCTGCGGTAGTCGCGGATCAGCCGGTCGACCACCGGCGCGAGCCGCGCGGCGGGGACCCGGTCGAGCGCGTCGTCGAGGGCGGCGCCCAGCGCGCCGGACAGGTCGGGGGACAGGTCGGGGACCACCCGCCCATTCCACCAGTCCCGGGCTCAGCCCCGGGCGCCGACCAGCAGCGGGTCGGCCAGCACGTCGAGCAGCGGGGCCTGCATCCGCGCCCACGGCGACAGCCCGGAGGCCGGGTCGTCGGCGGCGGCGCGGAAACGAGACCAGCTCCACCAGGCCACGTCCTCGACCTCGTCGGGGCGCGGCTCGGGCTCGCCGCTGATCCGGGCGACGAACACCGGGCACAGCTCGTTCTCCTCGATCCCGTCCTGCGACGCCCGGTAGCTGAAGTCCGGCAGCACCATCCGCAGCTCGGTCGCGCGGATGCCCAGCTCGTCGGCCAGCCTGCGGTGCACCGCGTCGGCCATGTCCTCGCCGGGGGCGGGGTGCCCGCAGCAGGTGTTGGTCCAGACCAGCGGGAAGGCGGTCTTGGTGCGGGCGCGCCGGGTCACGAGCAGCCGGCCGGCGTCGTCGACGCCGTAGCAGGAGAACGCCAGGTGCCGCGGGGTGCTCGCACCGTGCACGGTGGCCTTGTCCGCGACGCCGACCGGGTTGCCGTCGTCGTCCAGCAGCACGACCTGTTCCATGCCGTCCTGTCTACCGGAGCCCGGCGGCCGCGGCCCGTCGGCCGGTACCGGCTCACACCCCGGAGCGGGCGGCCGCGCGGCGCCGGACCGCGCCGCCGAGCGCGGCACCCGGCAGGTGCGCGGCGACGACCGCGAGCGCGGCGGGGGAGACCGTGCCCCGCGCCAGCCCCAGCCCGACCGCGCAGTCGAACACCCGCTGGTTCCGGGCGGCGGCGCCGATCGCGGCGTCGAGGAACGCGGGACGCGCGGCCAGCCGCGCGAGCGCCCCGACGTGGCGGTGGTGGCGGGCGAAGGTCCGCTCCATGGCGGCGCGGTGGGCGGCGCCCGCGTCGTCGCCGCGCAGCGCGCTGCGCCCGGCGAGGATCCCGGAGGCGACGGCGTCGAAGATCCCCTCGCCGGTCAGCGGGTTCACCTTCGCCGCGGCGTCGCCGGCCAGCAGCACCCGGCCGTCGGGCTGGAACCGGGGCGCGGTGGACAGCGGCAGGTGGTGCGCGCGCAGCGTCGCCGGGTCCGGTTCCTGGCCGGGCAGCAGTGCGGCGAGCCGCTCCAGCAGCGACGCCCGGTTCCCGGCGCCGCGCTCGTCGAACACGCCGTAGCCGACGTTCGCGCCGCCGCCCGCGATCGGGAACGACCAGGCGTAGGCCGGGACGGCGCCGCCGGCGTACTCGATCGACAGCGTCCCCGGCTCGGCGGCGACCGGGGCGTACCCGCGGATCGCCACCGCCGTCGACGACGGCGGCACGCCCGGCGCGCCGAGCGCGCGGCGGACCACCGAGTGGGCCCCGTCGGCGCCGATCACGACCCTCGCGACGACGTCGTCGTCGAGCAGCACCCGGTCCCCGTGCGGGACGACGGTGCGGACCCGGTGGCGGCGCAGCTGCGCCCCGGCGGCGACGGCCGCGTCGACCAGCGCCGCGTCCAGCTCCAGCCGCGTGACCACCCGGTTCGGCCGGGGCGCGGTGCGGTGCACGACCCGGCCCTGGGGGGTGCGCAGGCGCAGCCGCGGTGCCGCGACGCCGAGCGCCCGGACCCCGGTGGCGCCCAGTTCGTCGAGCAGGTCGAACACCTCGGCCGCGACGCCGTCGCCGCAGGTCTTGTCGCGGGGGAAGGCCGCGGCGTCGAGCAGGAGCACCGACGCCGACGGTCGCAGCCGCAGCACGTTGAGTGCCGCGGCGCAGCCGGCGGGACCGGCCCCGACCACGACGACGTCGTAGGTGGACATGGCGCCATTGTCCCCTCCGCGCCCGGGCGGAAACGGCTCGCCACCGCCCGCCCGGCCGTGGTGCACTCGCACACCGCCACCCCGTCGCCCGGCCGCGCCGTGCGCCGCCGCCGCGGGTGGGCGCGTCCGTCACGTACCGAGGAGCACGCTGTGACCACCGAGCCGGCCGCCGGCCGCGACGCCGAGCGGCTGCCCGCCGGAGCCCTGCTGATCATCTCGCTGCTCGTCGGCTCGGCGTTCGTGATGATCCTGAACGAGACGATCATGAGCGTGGCGCTGTCCGCGCTGATCGCCGACCTGCGGGTCACCCCGGCCACCGCACAGTGGCTGACCAGCGGGTTCCTGCTGACGATGGCCGTGGTCATCCCGATCACCGGCTACCTGCTGGGGCGGTTCCCGCCGCGGTCGGTCTACCTCGCCTCGATGGGCCTGTTCAGCACCGGGACCCTGCTGTGCGCGGTCGCGCCCGCGTTCGGGTTCCTGCTGGCCGGGCGGGTCGTGCAGGCCACCGGCACCGCGGTGATGATCCCGCTGCTCATGACGACGATCCTGCGCCTGGTCCCGGCGAGCCGCCGCGGGCAGACGATGGGCACGATCTCGATCGTCATCGCGGTGGCGCCCGCGGTCGGCCCGACGCTCTCCGGGGTGATCCTCTCCGCGCTGGGCTGGCGCTGGATGTTCTGGATCGTGCTGCCGATCGCGCTGGTCGCCCTGGTCGCTGGGGCGCTGCGGCTGCGGGTGGCCGCGGAGACCACGCGGACCCCGCTCGACGTCGCCTCGGTCCTGATCTCGGCGGTCGCGTTCTCCGGGATCGTCTACGGGCTGTCCGCGATCGGCGAGTCCGCCGCCGGGGGCGCGCACACCGCGGTGCCGCCGTGGGTGCCGCTGGTGCTCGGGGCGGCGGCGCTGGCGGTGTTCGTGCATCGCCAGGTCCGGCTGCAGCGCGGCACCGGCACGGCCCCGCTGCTGGACCTGCGTCCGTTCGCGGTCCGCCGGTACTCGCTGTCGCTGGTGCTCGTCGCGACCGGGTTCATGTCGCTGTTCGGCGCGATCATCCTGCTGCCGCTCTACATCCAGGAGGTGCTGGGCGACAGCGCGTTCGTCGCCGGCCTGGTGGTGCTGCCGGGCGGGCTCGCGATGGGGCTGCTGGGCCCGTTCGTCGGCCGGGCCTACGACCGGGTCGGCGCCCGTCCGCTGGTGCTGCCCGGCTCGGTGCTGCTCGCGATCGTGATGTGGGGGTTCACCACTCTGGCCGCGGCGACGCCGATCTGGCTGGTCGTGGTGCTGCACGTGGGCCTGTCCGCGGCGCTGGCGCTGATGTTCACGCCGCTGATGACCGACGCGCTCGGCTCGCTGCCCGGCGAGCTGTACTCGCACGGCAGCGCCATCCTCACCACGCTGCAGCAGGTCGCGGGCGCGGCGGGGACGGCGCTGTTCATCACCGTCATGACGCTGGCCTCGGCCGGCGCCGGGGTCGATGCGGCCGGGGTGCACGCGGCCTTCCTGGTCGCGGCGGGGGTGTCCCTGGTGACGGTGGTCGTCGCGGTGGCCGCGTCCCGCCTGCCGGCGCCCACCGCGGCCCCGCAGGACGCCCGCGCCTGACCCCCGCCCCCGCCGTCGTGCGGAACCGTCTCGTGGCGACCCGTGACGTCGCGTGGCACCCCGCGTGTGGGGTGCCGCAGCAGGCGATGGGCCGCCGCGGCAGGTGACGGGGTGCTGCGGCGGCGCGGCGGGTCAGCGCGTGGGGGTGTTCTCGGTGGTGCCGGCCGGGGCGGGGACGTCCGGGTCGTTCAGCCCGTCGCGGGAGGTCTCGCGCAGCGCGAGCACCGACCCGACCGAGACCAGCGCCAGCACCCCGATCACGGCCGACAGCACCCCGGTGCCGAACCCGGCGGCCTGCAGCGACGCGAACAGCACCGGCGAGAGGCCCGCGCCCATCCCGGAGATCTGGTAGCCCAGTGAGGCCCCGGTGTAGCGCGAGCCGGTGGAGAACATCTCCGAGTACAGCGCCGCGGACGGCCCGAACCAGGCCGCGTGCGTCACGCCCTGCCCGACCACCACGGCGAGGGTGAGCAGCACCGCCGAGCCGGTGTCGATCATCGGGAAGATCGCGACGCACCACAGCCCGGTGGCGAGGGCCCCGCCCAGGACGACCGGCCGTCGTCCGACCCGGTCCGACAGTGCGGAGAAGCCGATGATCCCCACGATGGCGACCAGCGAGGACAGCGTCAGCGCGTTCAGCACGGTCTGGCGCTCGAACCCGGCACCGACGGCGTAGGAGATCAGGAACGTGGTGAGCGTTCCCTGCGCCACGAACGCCCCGAACCCCACGCCGACGGCGAGCAGCAGGTTGCGCGGCCGGGACAGCACCTCCAGCAGCGGTGCGCGGGCCGGCGTCGCCGGCTGTGCGGCGGCCGCCGCGGCGAACACCGGGGTCTCGGTGACCGACAGCCGGACGAACAGGCCGATGCCCAGCAGCACCACGCTGAGCAGGAACGGGATCCGCCAGCCCCAGGTGAGGAACGCGTCCCCGGTCAGTGACGCCGACAGCGCCAGCACCAGCGTCGACAGCACCATGCCGCTCGGCGCGCCCGCGTTGGTGAAGCTCGCCCACAGCCCCCGCCGCGACGACGCGTGCTCGGCCGACATCAGGACCGCGCCGCCCCACTCCCCGCCGACCGCGACGCCCTGCACGACCCGCAGCACGATCAGCAGCACCGGGGCCAGCGCGCCGACCTGCGCATAGGTGGGGAGCAGGCCGATCAGGGTGCTCGCCACCCCCATCAGCACCATGCTGATGACCAGCATCCTCTTGCGCCCGACCCGGTCCCCGAAGTGGCCGAACACGATCCCGCCGAGCGGGCGGGCCAGGTAGCCGGTGGCCAGCGTGCCGAAGGCGGCGACGGTGCCGACCAGCGGGTCGAGGTCGGAGAAGAAGACCGCGTTGAACACGACGGCCGAGGCCGTCGCGTAGAGCAGGAAGTCGTAGTACTCGATCAGGCTGCCGAGGTAGCTCGACAGGACCGCGCGCCGGCGCTGGGTCGGGGAGAACCGGGGGTGCGTCATCGCAGCTCCCTGCCTTCCGTGAGATGGAAAGCAGCTTTATAGCAAGTACCTTGTGATCCGCGCCACGATCGTTAGGATCGCACACGTGACGGATGCGGCGTCGGTACCGACGGGGACGCGGGGGCAGCGGCTGACCTACCTGGTCAAGCGCCTGCAGATGGCCGAGCGGGCCCGGATGGAGGAGGCGCTGCGTCCGCTGGGCGTGACGCTGGCCCAGTACACCGCGCTCAGCGTGCTGGAGCGCCGCGGCGGGCTGTCCTCGGCGCAGCTCGCGCGGCGGCACTTCGTGACCCCGCAGGCGATGCAGCAGCTCGTCGCCGCGATGGAGCGCGACGGGATCGTCGAGCGCCGGCCGGACCCGGACAACCGCCGGATCCTGCAGGTCTGGCTCACCCCGCACGGCGACGCGACGCTGGCCCGCTGTCACACCGCGGCCGGGGTCGTCGAGCGCCGGATGCTCGACGCGCTGGAGCCCGACCAGGCCGAGGTGTTCGCCGACGCCCTCGAACGGTGCCTCGCCGCACTGGCCGGTCGCGACGGGATCCCGCCGGACGGCGACGCTTGACCCCATGGCAAGCACCTTGCTATCAACTTGCTTGATATCAAGGAGCGAGGGAGCCCCATGAGCCCGATCACCGGTCCCGGCCTCGGGCTGGGCACCTGGCCCGCCCGCCGCGCGCGGATCAGTCCGCACGCCCCGGCCCTGTCCGACGGGGAGCGGGCGGTCGACCACGCCGAGCTGGCCGGGCGCGCCGCCCGGATCGCCGGCGGTCTGGCGGAGCGGGGCGTCGGGCCGGGGGACCGGGTCGCCTGGCTCGGGGTGAACGCCGTCGCCACCCTGGAGACCTGCTTCGCGGCGTGGCGCCTCGGCGCGGTCGCGGTCCCGCTGAACTACCGCCTGGCCCCCGCCGAGGTCGGCTACATGCTCGACGACTGCGGCGCGACGCTGCTCGTGCACGGCCCGGACGCCGACGACCTCGTCGCCGCGACCGCGCCGCGGATCCCGGTCGTGCGCGGCGTCGAGGACCTCGCCTGCGGGCCCGCCCGCGACGACGCCGGTGCCGGTCTCGACGACCCGGCCGTGCTGCTCTACACCTCCGGCACCACCGGCCGTCCGAAGGCGGCGGTGCTGACCCACGGCAACCTGACCTGGAACACGGTCAACCAGCTCGCCCACGTCGACGTCTGCTCCGACGAGCGCACGCTGTGCATCTCGCCGCTGTTCCACTGCGTCGGGCTCTCCCAGGTCACGCTGCCCACGCTGTTCAAGGGCGGCAGCGTCGAGCTCGTCGCCCGGTTCGACCCGGCGTCGGTCCTGGGCCGGATCGCCGAGGCCGGGATCACCAGCTTCGCCGCCGTCCCGACGATGCTGCAGATGCTGTGCGAGTCCCCGTCGTTCGCGGGCACGGACCTGTCGTCGCTGCGCACCGTGGTCTACGGCGGGTCCCCGGTGCAGGAGCGGGTCGCCCGGGCCTGGCTGGAGCGCGGCGTCGCGCTGCAGCAGGGCTACGGGATGACCGAGGCCTCGCCCGGGGTGCACATGGCGACCCGGGCCGGCACGGCCGCGCACCCGCCGACCTCGGTCGGGGTGCCGCACTTCTTCACCGACGTCGCCGTCGAGCGCGACGGCGAGCTCGTCCCCCTCGACGACGAGCCCGGCGAGCTGCTGGTCCGTGGGCCGCACGTCAGTCCCGGCTACTGGAACCGCCCGGACGAGACCGCGGCGTCGCGGCGCGGGGAGTGGTTCCGCACCGGCGACGTGCTCCGGGCCGGCGACGACGGCTGGGCGTTCGCCGTCGACCGGGTCAAGGACATGATCATCTCGGGCGGGGAGAACGTGTACCCGGCCGAGGTCGAGGCGGTCGCGGTCACCCATCCCGACATCGCCGACTGCGCCGTCGTCGGGGTCCCCGACGAGCGCTGGGGCGAGGTCGGCGCGGCCTACGTGCAGCTGCGCCCCGGCGCCGACCTCGACGCCGACGCGGTGCGCGCGCTGCTCGCCGGGCGGCTGGCCCGCTACAAGGTCCCGAAGTACGTGCGGTTCGTCGACGAGCTGCCCCGCAACGCGTCCGGCAAGGTCCGGCGCGTCGACCTGCGCGCGGCCGCGGCCGTCGCCGAGGAGCTGTCGTGAACTCTCTGCCCGAGTCGCTGACCGTGGAACGCCACGACGAGGTGGCCGTGCTGCGCCTGTCCCGGCCCCGCAAGCGCAACGCCCTCGACGATGCGACCGTGCTCGGCATCGAGGACTTCTTCGCCCGCCCGCCCGAGGGGGTGCGCGCCGTCGTCCTCGACGCCGAGGGCGACCACTTCTGCGCCGGGCTGGACCTGTCCGAGCTCAGCGACCGCGACGTCGTCGCGGCGATGGAGCACTCCCGGATGTGGCACCGCGCGTTCGCCCGGCTCGCCGAGGGACGGCTGCCGGTCGTCTCGGTGCTCAAGGGCGCCGTCGTCGGCGGCGGGCTGGAGCTGGCCTCGGCCACCCACCTGCGCGTCGCCGAGGACTCCACCTTCTACGCGCTGCCCGAGGGCCAGCACGGGCTGTTCGTCGGCGGCGGCGGGTCGGTGCGGGTGCCGCGGCTGATCGGCGTGCACCGGATGACCGACATGATGCTGACCGGCCGCGTCCTCGACGCCGACGAGGGCCACACGCTGGGCCTGTCGCACTACCGCACCGGTCCGGGGGAGGGCCTGGCCCGCGCCTGCGAGCTGGCCCGCACCGTCGCCGGGAACTCGGCGATCACCAACGTCGCGGTGCTCCAGGCGCTGCCGCGGATCGCGGAGGCCTCCCCGGACCACGGCTTCATGATGGAGTCGCTGGTCGCCGCCGTCGCCTCGTCCAGTGCCGAGGCCCAGGAACGGATGCGGGCCTTCCTCGACGGCCGCGGTGGGAAGGTCCGCCGGTGAGCGAGCTGCTGCGCCCGGTCGCCGACGACGTCCGGGAGACCACGGAGATCGGCCGGTTCGTCACCGCCGTCGAGCGCGGGCACGGCCTGACCCTGCCCGACTACGCCGCGCTGCACCGCTGGTCGGTGACCGAGCCCGAGGCGTTCTGGTCCGCGGTCGTGACCCACCTCGGCGTCCGGTTCGACACCCCGCCCCGGGTGGTGCTCGGGCGCCGGGGGATGCCGGGCGCGCAGTGGTTCCCCGGCGCGACGCTGAACTACGCCGCGCACGCCCTGGACGGACCCGAGGACGACGTCGCCGTCGTCGCGTACTCCCAGACCCGCGAGAAGGTCGAGCTCACCTGGGGCGGGCTGCGCGAGCAGGTCGCCCGCGCCCGGGCCGGGCTGCGCAGGCTCGGCGTCGGCCGTGGCGACCGCGTCGCGGCGTACCTGCCGAACCTGCCCGAGACCGTCGTCGCGTTCCTCGCGACGGCCTCGCTCGGCGCGGTCTGGACGAGCTGCGCCCCCGAGTTCGGCGCCCGCAGCGTGCTCGACCGGTTCGGCCAGGTCGACCCGGTCGTGCTGCTCACCGTCGGCGGCTACGGCTGGGCCGGACGCGACGTCGACCGCCAGGACGAGGTCGCCGCCCTGCGCGCCGGGCTGCCCGGGGTGCGCCACGTCGTCGCCGTGCCGTACGGGCCGCACACCGTGCCCGATGCGATGACCTGGGACGAGCTGCTGGCCGCCGACCCGGAGCCGGGCGCCGACCCGGTCCCGTTCGACCACCCGCTGTGCGTGCTGTTCTCCTCCGGCACCACCGGGCTGCCCAAGGCGATCGTGCACGGCCACGGCGGCATCCTGGTCGAGCACCTCAAGAACCACGCCCTGAGCTGGGACCTCGGCCCCGGCGACCGGATCCTCTGGTACTCCACGACCGCCTGGATGATGTGGAACGCGCTGGTGTCCGGGCTGCTGCGGCAGGCCTCGATCGTGCTGATCGACGGCAACCCGGCCCACCCCGACCTCGGGTGGCAGTGGCGTCTCGCCGCCGAGACCGGCGCGACGCTGCTGGGTGCCAGCCCCGGGTTCCTCATGGCCTCGCGCGCCGCGGGGCTGCGCCCGGCCGCCGAGCACGACCTGTCCGCGGTCCGCCAGATCGGCGCCGCCGGGAGCCCGCTCCCGCCGGAGGGCTACCGCTGGGTGGCCGAGCAGTTCGGCCCGGACGTGCTGCTCAACGTGGGCAGCGGCGGCACCGACGTGTGCTCGGGCATCGTGCAGGGGAGCCCGTTCCAGCCGGTGTGGTCCGGCGAGATCTCCGGGCCCTGCCTCGGGGTCGACGCCGCCGCCTTCGACGACGCGGGCCGCCCGGTCGTCGACGAGCTCGGCGAGCTGGTCATCCGGGCCCCCATGCCGTCGATGCCCGTCGGCTTCTGGGGCGACGACGACGGCAGCCGCTACCGCGACACCTACTTCGCCACCTGGCCCGGGGTGTGGCGGCACGGCGACTGGGTCCGCTTCTCCGCCGACGGCTCCGCGGTCGTCGCCGGCCGCTCCGACGCCACCCTCAACCGGGGCGGCGTCCGGCTGGGGACGGCCGAGTTCTACCGCGTCGTCGAGGAGCTGCCCGGGGTCGAGGACTCGCTCGTGGTGCACCTGGAGGACCCCGCGGGCGGCAACGGCGAGCTGCTGCTGTTCGTGCAGCCCGCCGACGGCACCCCCCTCGACGACGCCCTGGTCACCCGGATCCGCACCGCGCTGCGCGGCGAGCTCACCCCGCGCCACGTCCCGGACCGGGTCGAGGCGGTGCCGGTGGTGCCGCGCAACCGCACCGGCAAGAAGCTGGAGGTCCCCGTGAAGCGCATCCTGCTCGGCGCGGCCGTCGACGACGTCGCCTCCCGCGACGTGCTCGCCGACCCGACCGCGCTCGACGCGTTCGTCCGCTTCGCCTCCGGGACGCCGGCGTGAGCGCGCCCGGGACCCCCGGCGGCGCCGGTGCCGTGGCCGGGGTCGGCACCGTCGCCGTCGTCGGGACGGGGGTGATCGGCGTCGGCTGGACGGCGCTGTTCCTGGCCCGCGGCCTGCACGTGCGCGCCTTCGACCCCGCACCGGGCGCCGAGGACCGGCTGCGCGCCGACCTCGCCGCGCTCGGACCGTTCCCCGGCCACGACGGCCCGCTGCCGGTGGCGAACCTGGTGTTCGCCGGCAGCGCCGGTGACGCCGCCGGGCCCGCCGGGTTCGTGCAGGAGAACGGCCCCGAGCGCGAGGACCTCAAGCACACCCTGTTCGCCGAGCTGGACGAGGCCGCCGCCCCGGGCGTCGTGCTCGCGTCCAGCTCCTCGGGCCTGCTGCCGACGACGATCGCCCGCGGCGCCGCCCGGTACCCCGAGCGGGTGCTCGTCGGGCACCCGTTCAACCCGCCGCAGGTCATCCCGTTGGTCGAGGTCGTGCCGGGGGAGCGGACGGCGGAGTCCGCCGTCGAGGCCGCGCTCGCCTTCTACACCGCGCTGGGCAAGCGGCCGGTCCGGCTGCGCGCCGAGGTGCCGGGCCACCTGGCCAACCGGCTGCAGGCCGCGCTGTGGCAGGAGGCGTACTCGCTGGTCGAGCGGGGTGTCGCGACGGTCGCCGACGTCGACGCCGCCATCTCCCACGGCCCCGGCCTGCGCTGGGCGGTGCTCGGCCCGTTCGCCAACCAGCACCTGTCCGGCGGCCCCGGCGGCCTCGCGCACATCCTGGAGCACCTCGGTCCGCCCACCGAGCGGTGGTGGCGCGACCTCGGCCGGGTCACGCTCACCCCCGAGCTGGCCGCGACGCTGGTCGACGGCGTCCGCGACGAGCTGGGCGACCTCGACGGCCCCGCGCTCGCCGCCCGCCGCGACACCGTCCTCGCCGCCCTGCTCGAGGCCAAGTCCCGTACCGAGCTCCCCTGACGGAGGTTCCCCCATGCCCATCGACCTCGCTGCCGTCGACGCGATCGACGTGCACGTCCACGTCGAACAGGACGGCCACGGCTGTCTGGCCCTCGACCAGGAGCTGCTCGACGCCTCGGCGAAGTACTTCAAGGCCGACCAGGACCGCACGCCGACCATCGACGCGATCGCCGAGCACTACCGGGCACGCCGGATCGCCGCGGTGGTGTTCACCGTCGACGCGCCGTCGGGCACCGGGCACCCGCCGCTGTCCAGCGAGGAGATCGCCGACGCCGCCGCCGCGCACGCCGACATCCTCATCCCGTTCGGCTCGGTCGACCCGCACACCGGCAAGGCCGCCGTCGCCCGCGCCCGCCGGCTGGTCACCGAGCACGGGGTCCGCGGCTTCAAGTTCCACCCCAGCCTGCAGGCGTTCGAGCCGAACGACACGCGCTTCTACCCGCTCTACGAGGCCATCGCCGAGCTCGGCGTGCCCGCGCTGTTCCACACCGGACAGACCGGGATCGGCGCCGGGCTGCCGGGCGGGCGCGGCATCAAGCTGCGCTACTCGAACCCGATGCTGCTCGACGACGTCGCCGCCGACCACCCCGACCTCACCGTGGTGCTCGCCCACCCGTCGGTGCCCTGGCAGGACGAGGCGATCTCGATCGCCACCCACAAGTCCAACGTGTACATCGACCTGTCGGGCTGGTCGCCGAAGTACTTCCCGCCGCAGCTGGTGCGGGCCGCGAACACGATGCTGCGCCGCAAGGTGCTGTTCGGCTCGGACTACCCGGTCATCACCCCGGACCGGTGGCGCGCGGACTTCGAGACCCTCGAGATGAAGCCCGAGGTCCGGCCGATGATCCTCAAGGACAACGCGGTCCGGATGCTCGGCCTGGGGTGACCGGCGCCGGCCCCCGCCGCCGTACCGACCGGCGGGGGCGGCGGCCGGGTTGTCCGGACCGGTTCCCGCACGGGCTGCCGCGGCCCGCGTCGTCGCAGGTCAGCGCCTCGTGCCGGACCGGTTCCCGACGCCGTTGACACGATCGGGTGATTCGTTTCGCCCGGTTCCGATGCGCCGGGGCGGGTCGTCCCGGTCCGTACCGGGTAGCCCAGGTCACTCCCCGCGCCCGATCCCGGGGCCCCGTGGGCCCGATCCCATGATGTGGACCTGTCCGGTGTCGGATTGGTCCGAACGGGTCTGTTTACTGGTTCCCATGCACCTCGTCTCCCGGTTCGCGGTTCGGCGTCACGTCGACCTGCGCCGCCAGGCGAGCGCGCTCTGTTCCGGCGCCTGACCGCGCCCGGCTCCCGGGGCGCGCCCGCGCTCCGCCGCACGCCGACCCCGGCACGGGGTCCGCAGCCGCGGTAGCCACGGGACCGCCCCTAGCACTCCCCGACACACCACCGCGCCCCCGCGCGGACCTCCCGCCCCGCCCTCCCGGCGGCCCGGGAGGGCGGAGTCCGACGCCCCTCGGAGCGCACGCCCGCACCTGCCCGCGCCCCGCGGCGCCGTCCACGACGGACGACGCCCCGGCTCGCCGCTCGGCGGATGTCCACATCGGACTCCACCTCGCTCCCCGTCACGAAAGAAGGAGACACGTCGTGCCTCAGCACCGCGCACGGTCCGCGTCCCGGGCCCGGCTGATCGCCGGCGGCGCCGCTCTCGCCGGCACCGCCCTGATCGGCCTGTCCGGCGCGGCCCAGGCGGCCACCCCGGACCTGGTCCCCGACCTCGGACCGATCCTCAGCGCCCCGAACGACGACCAGCCCGACCCGGCGCCGACCGCGCCCCCGGTCGAGTCGTCCTACGAGGCGTTCGACTCCGACCAGCCGATCCAGCAGCTGCGCGACTTCGCCCCCGCGGGCGTCCCCGCCGCCGGCCTGGTCGACGTCGTGTCGAAGGCGCCGAAGCAGATCACCCCGACCTTCCTCAGCGGCGGGGCGGGCGAATGAGCCTGCTCCCGAGGTCCCGCTGGGCGCGGCGGGGGCTCATCGCCCTCGCGAGCGCCGCCGTCGTCGCCGGGGTCGTCGCGATCCCCGCGTCGGCCCAGGGAACGATCGACAAGGTCAAGTCCGAGGTCACCGGCGCCGACGGCAAGAACTACTGGGTCGAGAACAACCTCACGCCGGAGGCCCGTCAGCAGTCCGCCGACGGGCCCAAGAAGGAGTACGCGCTGGTCTGGGCCGGTGACGAGAACGTCGCCGACACCGCGGTCGCCGACGTGCGCAACCTGCCCGGGTCGCTGCTCGACCCGGTCGACAAGGTCCGCGACGCCGCGCCGGGCCCGGACTTCCTGGCCGTCGTCGACGTCACCAAGGGCACCCCGGACTACGGCAAGGTGGTCAACACCGCGACCGTCGGCCCGCTCGTGGAGAACGAGCCGCACCACATGCAGTACTCGTGGCGCAAGGGCGACAAGATCTACGCGGGCGGCCTGTTCTCCGCGGCCACCTACGTCTTCGACGTCGCGGCGCTGCCGGAGATCAAGCTGTCCGGCATCTCGCTGCCGTCGCAGACGCTCTGCGGCTCGGTGCCGGACGCCTACTGGGTCCTGAAGGACGGCACCGCCTACGGCACCTACATGGGCGGCCCCGTCGCCCCGGGTCCGTGCCGCTACACCAACGGCGAGGTCCGCACCGGCAACGGCTTCGCGGGCTCTCCCGGCTCGGTGGTCCGGTTCGACCAGGAGGGGAAGAACCTCGTCGAGGCCCCGGCCGCGACCGAGACGCCCGAGGACCCGACCCAGTGCCTCAACATGCCGGCCCTGGGCAACCCGACCTGCGCGAACCCGCACGGCATCCAGGTCCGCGAGGACCTGAACACCATGGTCACCAGTGACTACGCGGAGCCGCGGACGATCATCCTCGACCCGGTGAAGAACCCGTCGCCGTACCTGCGCCGGCCCACCGTGCGGACCTGGGACATCTCCGACCTGAACAAGCCGAAGGTCAAGTCGGTGCAGTACCTGCCGACCGGTCCGCGCAGCAACGGCGTCGACCCGCTGCGCAACGAGAACCGCGCCGTCATGGAGACCACGGTCACCAACCGCCCGGAGCACAAGGGCGCGTTCGCGATGACCATGCAGGGCGGCGCGATCTTCTACACGCCGGACATCACCGCCGACAACCCCGAGTGGCGAGAGGTCTTCGACCTGGCGACCTCCGCACCCGAGCTGGGCGTCGGTGGCGAGAACGGCGGCCCGAGCGCGAACGGCGGCTGGATCCAGACCAGCGCCGACGACCGGACGCTCTACCACGCCACGATCGGCCGGAAGGCCGGCACGCTGGGCCCGGACGACAAGGGCACCGCGGGCGGCGTGATCGCGCTCGACATCGAGAAGCTGCTGGCCTCGGGCCCGACCCCGGGCTGCTCGATCGACACCATCGAGGAGACCACCGCCGGTGGCGCCGAGGGCGACTGCCCGACGCTCAAGGGCACGGTCGGCATCAACCCGGACCAGACCGGCGCGGGCCCGCACTGGGGCGCGCTGGACAACCTGGAGCGCGGTGACGACGGCTACTACCACCACACCGACCAGCCCAAGCGCCTCGCGACCGCGAACTACTTCGTGGCCCGCACCGGGCTCGACGGCGACCACCGGGTCTGCATGGTGGACATCGCCCAGGACGGCAAGCTCAGCCTGGACGAGACGTTCAAGGACGAGGACACCGGCGACACGTGCCTGAGCTTCAACCGCCAGCACTGGCCGCACGGCGACTTCGGCAACGCCAAGCCGCACTCGATGCTGTTCGTCGCGGCCGACGAGGACATCAAGGACTGATGATGTCCCCCTCGTCGATCGTGACGCTCGTGCCGGCCGGCGGGCTCCTGCCCGCCGGCCCGGCCGGGGACGCCCCCGCCCTGCTCCGTGCAGTGGCGGGGGCCGCCCCGGCGGTCCTCGCCCGGGGACCCCAGGACGGCGTGCCGTTCGCGGACACGGCCCTGCGGCTGGTCCTGCTCACCGCGCTCGCCGTGGTGGCCGGAACCGGTCTGGTCCGGGTCCTGGCCGGCGCGCCCGGACGCGCCGAGCGGGTCGTCGCGGGAGTCGCGGCGCTCGTCGCCGTCTCCGCCGCGGTTGCCGCGGTGACCCGGTCCGGCGCCGGGCCGACCGGCTGGACCCTGTTCCTGCTCGCGGCCACGGTCGCGGTGCCGGCCCTGCTGGCCGGGTCGCGCCCGGTCCTCGCCGTGGTCCCCGCGCTCGCGGTGACCGCGCTGCTGGTCCTCCAGCTCGCCGGTACCCCCGGCGTCGCACCGTGGTTCGCGCTCGACGCCGGGTACGCCGTCGCCGGGTCCCTGGCCGCCGGTGCGGCGGTGCACCTGGTCACCACCCGCACCGACGAGGACGCGCGGCCCGCCCGGGTGCGCGTGCTCGGCATCGCGGCGGGCACGGTGGGGGCCGTGCTCGCCGCGGTGCGGCTCGCCGTCGCCGGGCCGTTCTCGCTCACCGACGTGCACGGCACCGGCTTCGGCCGCGCCGCGCTGGTGACGGTCGTGGCCCCGGCCGCGGTCGCGGCCCTGCTGCTCGCCGAGAGCGTGCTGACCCGCCGTGCGGTCCACCGCGTCCGCGCCGACGAGGTGCGCGACCGCGTCCGCACCCCCGCCGCGCTGGCCGCGGTCGTCGCCGTCGGTGCGGCGACGCTGCTCGCCGCCCTCCCGGCGCCGGCGCCCGCGGCCGTCCCCGGACAGGCCCTGCTGCGCTCGGTCGACCTCGGCACCGGACCGCTCACCCTGGCCGTCGCCCCGATGCGGCCCGGCCCCAACCTCGTGCAGCTCACCGGCGCCGGGGTCACCGTGACCGGGCCGGACGCCACGATGCCCGCCGGGCACGGGGAGACCGGTGCCCCCGCCGGCTACGCCGTCCGCACCGGGGACCGGGACGTGCCGTTCACGGCCCGCTCCGGCGCCCCGGGCGGCTGGGCGCTGGTCGACCTGCCCGAGGGCGCCACCTCGATCACCGTCACCGCCGGGGGACTGGCCCGCGCGGTGCCGGTCGACGTCGGCACCGACCGGACGGCGCCCGCCGGCGCGAGCGGTGCCGACGGGCCGGAGTGCCTGTCCGCCGCCGTCGGGCGGATCCTGGCCGGGGGCGACCCCGTGCTCGGCCCGTGCCCGTCGGAGGGGCTCGACCCGGCCGACGCCCGGGCGCTGCGCGGCACCGTCCGCGCGCTCGCCTCCCAGGGGGCTCCGGGTCTGGCGATCGCCGGTGACGTGTCGCCCCGCTCCCGGGCGGCCGCCGACGTCGTCCGCACCGCGGCCGCTGCCGCCGGGCTGCCGGTGCGCCCGGCCCCCGGCCCGGACGACGCCCTGGTCGTCGTCTCCGGCTGGCAGCACGCCGCGACGACGGTCCGCGACACCGCCCGCGCGGCGCAGACCACGCCGACCGCGCTCGGCGGGACCTACCTCGCGCCGTGGCTGCTGACCGGGGGAGTGCTCGGGCAGAGCCCGGGCACCCTGCTCCCGCTGGACTTCGGCCCGCAGGAACAGGTCCCGCAGCGCTACGTCCGGACGCTCGCCGCCGTCGCACCGGGGTCCGCCCCGTCGCTGTCGGGGCTGCGCGCCTGGGCGGCGACGACCGGAGAGGCCTACACCGACCCGGCACCGGCTCTGTACGGTGCCGCCCCGGTGAGCGTGCCGATGACCGCCGACGACGACGGCGGCGGGCACCACGGCGCCCCCAACGAGGCCGCCTGGTTCCCGGGCGGCGCGATCGTCCGGATCGGCTCCGCGCTGACCGAGCCCGGGCGAGCGGACACCGACCCCGGGACCGGCGCCCCCGCCGGACCCACCCCCTGACCAGCACCACCCACGAGGAGACTCCCGTGTCGATCACGAAGGACCCGCCCGGCCGGTCGCCGGGGACACTGGCCCGCGCGTTGCGCGAGCTGCCCGGCAGCGGGCGCACCGCGTTCGGCCCGCAGGACCGCGCCGCCGCCCCGCCGCAGTGGCGGGTCGTCGCCGTCGGCCTGGTCCTGGCCCTGCTGTTCCTGGTCGGGGTGGGCACGGTGGCCCCGGCGACGATGGTCGGCACCGCCGCGCTCGGCCTGGCCCTGGGCTTCACCCTGTTCCACTCCCGGTTCGGCTTCACCTCCGGCTGGCGTCAGCTCGTCGCCGTCGGGCAGGGCGCCGCGATCCGCGCGCACATGGTCATGCTGGCGACGGCGTCGGTGCTGTTCGCGGTGATCCTCTCGTCCGGGTTCGCCCTCGCCGGCGAGCCGAAGGGGTTCACCAACCCGATCGGCATCGGGCTCGTCGTCGGCGCGTTCCTGTTCGGCGTCGGCATGCAGGTCGGCGGGTCGTGCGCCTCGGGCACGCTGTTCGCCGTCGGCAGCGGGCAGTCCGCGATCGTGCTGACCCTGCTCGGGTTCGTCGTCGGCTCGATGTTCGCGGTGTTCACCCACACCTTCTGGACGCAGACCGTGCCGCAGGGGCCGAGCGTCAACCTGGCCCAGCTGCTCGGCTACCCCGGCGCCGTCGCCGTCACCCTGCTGGTGACGGCCGCGATCACCGCGGTCACCTGGGTGGTCGCCCGCCGGCGGACCCCGCCGCCGGTCGAGCGCCCGCCCTCGGCGCGCGGCGTCGCGCGGGTCCTGCGCGGCTCGTGGCCGATGTGGGTCGGCGCGGTCGTGCTCGCCGTGCTCAACGCGGCGGTCCTGTTCGTCTCCGCCGCCCCGTGGGGCGTGACCTCGGCGTTCGCGCTGTGGGGCTCGAAGCTGCTGCAGGCCGTCGGGTTCGACATGGCGGGGCTGGCGTACTGGCAGGTCCCGGCGAATGCGCGGTCGCTGGCCGCCCCGGTGCTGGCCGACCGCATCTCCAACCTCGACGTCGGCATCATGATCGGCGCGCTGGTGGCCTCCGCGGTGGGCGGCGCGTTCGTGCTGCACAAGCGGATCCCGTGGAAGCTCGCCCTCGGCGCGGTCCTCGGCGGCATCGCCATGGGCTACGGCGCGCGCCTCGCGGGCGGCTGCAACATCGGTGCCTACTTCTCCGGCATCGCCTCGTTCAGCCTGCACGGCTGGATCTGGGCCGTCGTCGCACTCGGCGGCACCTGGGTCGGGCTGCGGCTGCGGCCGGTCTTCGGCCTGACCAACCCCAAGCCGGCCGACTCGCTCTGCTGAGCCGGCCGGACGCTCCCCCCACCAGAGAGGTTCACACGATGACCGCACGTACCACCGTCCGCGCGCTGGCCGCCGTCGCCGGCGCCGGGGCGCTGGCCACCCTGGCCGGCGGCCTCGCGCACGCCGACGAGGGCCACCACGAGGGCCGCCACGGCGGCGCGCACTACGACGGCTCCGTCTGGCACTACGACGGCGAGGCCCACCCCGCCGACTCGGCCGACCCGGCCCCGTCCGCGGGCGACCGGCAGGACGGGAACACCGCGGTGTACCTGCTCCGGGACGTCCCGGCCGCGCCGCTGCCCGAGGACCTGCTCAAGCCGGTCGACCTGACCGCGCCCGCGTTCGGCGTGCTGGACGGCCTGAGCTGAGACCCGCCCCGGGCCGCTGTGCACAGGGCCGCCCGGGCCGAGCCGGCCGCCCCGCCCGGACCACGTGTCCGGGCGGGGCGGCCGTGCGCCGGGGGTGGGTCAGTCCTCCTGCAGGACGGCCTGCACGTCGAGGTCGATCCGCAGCGTCCGGCCGACGGCCAGGACCCCGGCCAGCACCGACTGGTTCCAGTCGATCGCGAACTCGTCGCGGGAGATCTCGGTGGTGGCGGTGAACGCCGCCCGGGTGCCGCCCCACAGGTCGGGGCCGGTGCCGCCGTAGGTCATGTGCAGGTCGACGGGTGCCTTGACGCCCTTGAGCGCCAGCATCCCGTGCACCGTCCAGCGGGTGGCGTCGACGCGGGTCAGGCCGTCGCCCTCGTAGCCGATGGCCGGGTGGGTGTCGACGTCGAGGAAGTCCGCGGTCCGTAGGTGGGTGTCACGGTCGGGGTCGTCGGAGTCCACCGAGCCCGCGTCGATCGACACGCTCACCGAGCTGGCCTCGAACGGGTCGGCCACCCGCAGGTCGCCGGAGAACCGGCGCAGCCTGCCGTGGATGCGGCTCATACCCAGGTGCAGCGCGGTGGCCCGGATGCTGGAGTGCTGCGGGTCGATCCGCCACAGGCCCGGGGTGGGCAGCACCGCGCCGCCCGCCCGGGCGAGCTCGACGCGGCCCAGGTCGGTGCCGTCCCCGGCGAGGGAGACCGCCCGCGCGGACGGCTCGTACCCCGCCGCGGCGACGACGACCGTGTGCGGCCCCGACGCCAGCTCCGTCACCGCGAACCCGCCGTCGGCCCGGCTGGCCGCCCGGCCCCGCTGCACGCCGGTGGCGTCCATGACGGTGACCGTCGCGCCGGTCACCGGCCAGCCGTCGGGGGTGCTCAGCCGTCCGTAGAGCTCAGCCACGTCCCTGCTCCGTCCTCGTCGGGTCGCCGATCCGGTCGTCGGTCGGGTCCGGGGCGCCGAAGCGCACCTCGACCGGTGTGGTCGCGCCGCGCGCCACCTGCACCGCGACGACGACCGGCGCCCAGCCGCTCGCCGTCAGCTCGTGCCGTCCGGGCGGGAGCCCGTGCAGCTCGTAGCTGCCGTCCCGGCCGGTGGTGGTCTCGGCGACGGTGCGCCCGTCGCTGTCGCCGATCACGATCCGCGCCCCGGGCACCGGGCGGCCGTCGCCGCTGCGCGCGATGCCGGCGATCCCGGCCAGGGCCGGGAACCGCAGCTCCACCGGCGGTCCGGCCGGGTCGGCGTCGACCGTGCGGGCGAGCGGCCCGTGCCCGGGTGCGGTCGCGGTGAGGGTGTGCGGGCCGGTGCCGGGGGTCTCGGCCAGGAACCGGCCCGCCGGGTCGGTCGGCGTGTGCGCGACGACCTCGCCCGCGGTGTCGATCAGCGTGACGGCGGCGCCCCCGACCGGGCGGCCCGCGGCGTCGGTCAGCGTGCCCCGCACCGTGCCGCCGCCGGCGACGGTCACGTCGTGCCGCGCGGGGGAGGCGACGACGGCGACCAGCCCGGCGTCGGGCCCGGCACCGTCGGTGCGGGTCACCACCAGATAGGTCCCGCCGGTGGTCAGGGCCACGGCGTAGGTGCCGTCGCCGCCGCTGACGGCCCGCCCGTGCTGGCGCCCGTCGAGGTCGGTGACGGTGACGGTCGCGCCCGGCACGGGGGTGCCGGAGCGCCCCCGCACGGTGCCGACGACCGCAGGTCCGTCCCGTTCCGGTGTCACGTCGCGACCTCCCAGGTTAGTTGCGTATCGCAACGATAACCCTCCCGGGTGGACGGTGCGTCACCCGCACCGGTGTCGTCGGCCGGTGATCGTGCCGTGCCGCGTCCCGGGACTTGCGTCACGTGTAACCGGTGGTAACGTTACCGGCGGTTACAGCATCTGACGTCGTTGTCTGCGAGGAGTCGACATGACCGCCACCGTTCCGGAGCACGGGCTCGAGGCCGGGGACGTCCGGCACGCAGCGGACCGGCACACCGCCGAGCGTCACGACACGGCCGAGCGTCTCCTGCGCTCGTCCGCGGAGCTGTCGTTCGACCCGGCCACGCAGGTCGACTGGGAGACCCCGCTGAACCCCGACGACCACGGCATGAGCCCGGAGTGGAGCAGCCTCTACGGCACCGACTACTGGGCGGAGCTGTCCGAGGCGAAGCGCAAGGAGCTGACCCGCCACGAGGCCGCCTCGGTCGCCTCGACCGGCATCTGGTTCGAGATGATCCTGCAGCAGCTGGTCCTGCGGGACTTCTACGCCAAGGACCCGACCGACCCGTCGTTCCAGTGGGCGCTGACCGAGATCGCCGACGAGTGCCGGCACTCGATCATGTTCGCCCGCGGCTCGGCGAAGCTCGGGGCCCCCGCGTACGTCCCGAAGCGCTCCACGGTCGCGCTCGGCCGCTTCTGCGCCGCCACCTGGCGGGGCGAGGCCGCCTACGCCTCCATCCTGGTCGCCGAGGAGGTCCTCGACGTCATGCAGCGCGACTGGATGCGCGACGAGCGGGTCGCCCCGTTCGTGCGGACCATCTCCAACATCCACGTGGTGGAGGAGTCGCGGCACATGAAGTTCGCCCGCGAGGAGACCAAGGAGAACCTGCGCGGCGCCGGCCCCGTCCGTCGTCACTGGCAGGCGCTGGCCGTCGCGATGGCCGCGTACTTCATCGTCACCAGCATGTGGAACGAGAAGGTCTACGCCAACGTCGGCCTCGACACCGGGCGTGCCCTGCGCGAGGCGGCGGCCAACGAGCACCACAAGGCGCTGCTGCGCTCCTCCTGCGCCGGGCTCATGGAGTTCCTGGGATCCTGCGGCCTGCTGACCAAGCCCGCGCTGTACTTCTACCGTCGCGCGAACCTGATCTGACCCGGAGCCGGCCGTGCCCTTCGCGATCACCCAGACCTGCTGCACCGACGCGTCCTGCGTCGCGGCCTGCCCGGTCAACTGCATCCACCCGACGCCCGACGAGGCGGACTTCGCCACGACCGACATGCTCTACATCGACCCGCGGGCGTGCATCGACTGCGGGGCGTGTGCCGACGCGTGCCCGGTCGACGCGATCTTCCCGGTGGAGAGGCTGAGCGCGTCGCTCGCCGGGTACGCCGAGGTCAACGCGGACTACTACGAGGGCAAGCCGGTCGCCGGGAAGCTGGAGGGCGACTCCCCGCTGTTCCACGACTGGTACCCGCTGACGTTCACACGGTCGCTGCCCGCGGACATGGCCCCGCTCGACGTCGCCGTCGTCGGGACCGGGCCCGCCGGGATGTACGCCGCCCAGGACCTGCTGCTGCACACCTCGTCGACGGTCACGCTCTACGACCGGCTCGACGTCGCGGGCGGGCTGGTGCGGTTCGGGGTCGCGCCCGACCACCCGTCGACGAAGGGGATCGGGGAGTCCTTCGCCCGGTTCCGCGCCCACCCGCGGGTGCGGATGCGGCTGGGCACCGAGGTCGGCCGGGACGTCTCGGCCGAGGAGCTGGCCGCCCGGCACGACGCCGTGGTCTGGGCCGTCGGCGCGCCCGCGCCGCGTGACCTGGGCCTGCCGGGGGAGGGGCTGCCCGGCAGCATCGCCGCCGACACCGTCGTGGGCTGGTACAACGGCCACCCCGACGTGCCACGTGACGCCGTCGACACCGCGGTGGAGCGGGTCGTCGTGGTCGGCACCGGCAACGTCGCGATCGACGTCGCCCGGGTCCTCACCGCGCCCGCCGCGGACCTGGAGGGCACCCCGATCGACCCCGCCGCGCTGGCCGCCCTGCGCACCGGTGCGATCACCGAGGTCGTGCTGCTCGCCCGCCGTGGCCCGGAGGCGGTCGCCGCGACCGCGCCGGAGCTGCGCGAGCTGCTGGGCCGCAGCACGGTCGAGGTCGTGGTCGACGAGCACGACCCCCGCATCGCGGAGTCCCTCGACGGCCCCGCGGCGTCCCCGTCGCACGCGCTGCTGCGCGGCGCCCGCCGGGAGAAGATCGACTGGTCGGTGCCCGCGGAGCGCCCGCGGGTGGTGTTCCGGTTCCACTCGGCGCCCGAACGGGTCGACGGCACCACCCGGGCCCGCGGGGTGCACACCGCCGACGGGACCGACATACCGGCCGACCTGGTCGTGCGCGCCGTCGGGCACCGCGGCCGCCCGGTCGCCGGCCTGCCCTTCGACGACGACCGCGGCGTCGTCCCGCACGACGCGGGCCGCGTCGAGGGCCGTCCCGGCCACTACGTCGTCGGCTGGATCAAGCGGGGCCCGTCCGGGGGGATCGGCACCAACCGCACCTGCGCGGCCGAGACCGTCGGGTCCCTGCTCGACGACGCCGTCGCCGGCCGGCTCCCGTCGCGCCGCCCGGCCTCGCGCCTGGGAGCCATCACCCGGCGGCTCCGCCGCAGCTGACCGCCCACCCCGCCCGTCGATCAGTACCTCAGCGCTGTCCCGCCGCCGGACGACGACGCTCAGGTGCTGATCGACGGCCGGGCACGGGCTCGCGGGTGCCTACGGGCAGCCGGGCGGCCGTCCCGGGTCAGCGGCTCAGGTCCAGCAGGGACAGCGCGCCGCGCAGCACGTCGTCGATCCGCGTGAGCGGGACGGTGCGGCGCCACCCGTCGAGCCCGCCGTGCACCAGGATCCGACCGGGGGCCAGATCGAGCCCGTGCAGCCGCAGCGCACCGGGCAGCCCGGGCAGCTCGACCCGGCCCGAGCGGATCGCCGCCAGCGGGCTGCGGTCGACCATCGCCCGCACCGAGCGACGGGTGTCCGCCGACCGGGGTGGCCCCATCCAGCGCCCGGCGACGGTCAGGCCGGTGACCTTCCAGGACAGGGTGTGCCCGTCCACCGTCACCGCGAGGTCGGCGGCCCCGAGCGCGGGACGGCGACGCAGCCGGGCCCGGGCGACGCCGTCGGCGTCGACACCCACCTCGACCTGCGGCACGTGCTCCCGCAGGCGCCCGGCGACCCAGTCCGGGTCGAGCTCGGCCTCGATCTCCACCGGACCGGCCACCAGCTCCGGGGTGAGGCCGGGGCGCAGCCGCACGTCCGCGGCGGTCACGGTGAGCCCGCGCAGCGCGAGGCCGGGCCGGACGACGTCGCGTGCGGCCAGGGTGACCGTGGCGAACCGCCCGGTCGTCAGCGCCCGGGCCCCGAGCCCCGACGACGCGACGGCCGTCGGCACCAGCCGTACCTCCGACCCGCGGGAACGCAGCGTCGTCGGGCGTCCGACGTAGCGCAGCCGCGCGGCCTCCAGCAGCGCGCGCAGCAGCAGCGCCGAGCCGGGCGCCGTCCCCGCGTCCAGCAGGGCCGACGCCGCGGAGACCCCGGCCGTCGTCTCGACTGCCATGGCGCTGCGGGCTCCCTCGGACGGTGGACGGGTCGGTCCGAGCGTCGCAGGCCCGGCGGCGACCCGCCCGGCCGCGGCCGGGGTGTGCGACGACCCGCCCGGCGTCGTCGGCCGGTGGCGCGAGGGCGGTCGCGCGGCTCCGGCGCACCGGCACCGCCCGCCGTCGACGGTCCTCCGGTCGCGCGCGGCGGGGCGGTGGACACCCGTCGTCCTGCCGCTGTCCCGCAACGCCATCCGGGTCCGACGCGGACCGCGCCGGATGCCGGTCCGCCGTCGGGAATGGCCTCATCGGGTCGTTTACGGGTGCCCGTGAGAGTGATCGACGGGCTCCGGTCTGGACACGTGCACAGGTGTCGACGGCACCGTCTGTCATGGCAGTGATGCGTTCTCCGGTCCCGGAGACCGACGTGATCGCCGGCCGCTACATCCTGGCGACCCATGTCGGTATCGGGTCGACGGCGACGGTGTACCGGGCGTGGGACCCGCACGAGGACCGGGTGGTCGCGGTCAAGCTGTTCCTCGACCGCTGCGACGCCGGTGGCGTGGACCGGCAGTGCCGCGAGCTGCGGACCATGGCGCACCTGGACCACCCGGGCCTGGTGCGGCTGCTGGGCGGGGGAGTCGACCGCGGCCGACCCTTCCTGGTGTCCGAGCTCGTCGAGGGGGAGACACTCGCGGCCCGGCTGGCCCGTGGCCCGCTGCCGGTCGAGCGGGTCGTCGGGATCGGCGCCGACATCGCGTCGGGTCTCGCGCACCTGCACGCCCGTGGGGTGGTGCACCGCGACGTGAAGCCCGCCAACATCCTGCTCTGTTCCGACACCGGCCGGGCGCGGCTCACCGACTTCGGCATCGCCCGCGTGCTGGGCCACTCCGTGCTGACCCGGACCGACGCCGTCCTGGGCACCGCGGCCTACCTCGCGCCCGAGCAGGTCGCCGGTGAGACCGTCGGGCCCGCCGCGGACGTGCACGCACTCGGCCTTGTCCTGCTCGAGGCGCTCACCGGGGAACGGGAGTACCCGGGGACCACGGTGGAGTCCGCCGTCGCCCGGCTGCACCGGCCACCGCGCGTCCCGGAGGAGCTGCCGGCCCGGCTGCGGCGGACGCTGTCCGACGCGACCCGCCGGCACCCGGAGGAGCGGCCGGCCGCCGCCGACCTCGCCCTCCGCCTCCGGCACCCCCGACGACCGCCGGATCTTCGGCGAGACGGCGGCCCCGGACCGTCGTAGCCTGCGCGGGTGCCGGACATCACCACCTTGATCCTCGACGACCACGCCTGGTTCCGTCGACAGTTCGCCGCGCTGGACGAGCTCCAGGCCCGCGACTCCGATCCCCGTGAGCTCGCCGGCCTCTGGGAGCCGCTCGCCGCGCGCCTCGACGTGCACGCCCTCGCCGAGGAGAAGATCTTCTACCCGCAGCTCCTCGCGCACGGGGAGGACCCGGAGGACGAGACGCTCGACGCCATCGGGGACCACAACGAGATCCGCGACGGCGTCGCGCAGGCCGAGCGCAGCCCGGTCGGCAGCGGCCAGTGGTGGGAGGGGGTGTGGGCCGCCCGCCGCGCCAACGACGAGCACATGGGCGAGGAGGAGAACGAGGGCCTCGCCAACTTCCGCCTGAACGCCACCACCGGCCTGCGCGAGTCGCTCGGCCGGCAGTTCGCCGAGTTCCTCGACGCCCACCCCACCACCGCGGGCCTCGACAACTCCGACAAGGACCCCGAGGGCTACGTCGAGGAGGTCCAGGCCGAGATCGACCCGTCCGACCCGACCCGTGACGGGCTCGGCATCGGCAGTCTGAAGGGGAAGTAGACATGGCCGTGCACGACCACCTCCTGCGGGAGAAGGCACCCATCCCCACGACCGCCTGGAAGGCCGTCGACGACGAGGCGCGTGAGCGCCTGACCCCGCTCCTGGCCGGGCGCCGCCTCGCGGACTGGACCGGGACCGCGGGCTGGCAGACGTCGTCGGTCGACCTCGGTCGCTCGCAGCGGCTCGACGGGCCGCCGCCGGGCGTCGCCGTCGACGGCATCACGGCCCGCCTGCGCCGGGTGCAGCCGCTCGCCGAGTTCCGGGTCCCGTTCACGGTGTCCCGCGACGAGATCGACGACCTGCAGCGCGGCGCGCAGGACCCGGAGTTCGACGACCTCGCCCGCGCCGCCCGTGCGGCCGCCGCGATCGAGAACCGCGCGATCTTCCACGGCTGGCCGGAGGCCGGCTTCGAGGGAATCGCGGACGTCTCGCCCTACGACACCGTGGCCCTGGGCGACAACCCCGAGACCTACCCCGGCGCCGTCGCCCGCGCGGTGGACCAGCTGCGCCGCAACGGCATCGAGGGCCCCTACGCGATGGCGATCGCGCCCGAGGGCTACACCCGCATCGTGGAGACCGCCGAGCACGGCGGCTACCCGCTGTTCGAGCACCTGAGCCGGATCCTCGGCGGGCAGATCCTGCGCGCCCACGGCCTCGACGGTGCCGTGGTCGTCAGCCAGCGCGGCGGGGACTTCCTGCTCGACGTCGGCCAGGACCTGGCGATCGGCTACTCCGACCACGACGCCCGCGAGGTGCACCTCTACCTGGAGGAGAGCTTCACCTTCCGCGCCGTCGAGCCGGACGCGAGCGTGCGCCTGCGCTGACCCGCGGACCCGCCACCGGCCGTGCCCCGTCGTGATCCGGCGGGGCACGGTCGTGTGCGGAAAGTGTGCCCCCGGCAGGACTCGAACCTGCGACCTAGAGATTAGAAGGCTCTTGCTCTATCCAGCTGAGCTACGAGGGCCGGCCGCCCCGGACCTCGTCCGGTGCGCTCCCACCGTAGCGAGGAGGGCAAGCGATCACGGCCGCGGCACCGCCGTCAGGAACCACCCGATCCGGCCCGTGTGCTGGGCGGAGTGCCATCCGACCGGTTGAAGCACACGCCGAACGGGCCTCGCCTGCGACGCTGACGGACCGTGACGTCCATACTGTCCCCATGGTGCTGGGACTGCGATCCGCGCTCGGGTCGGATGTGGGCCGTCGCCGGACGTCGAACCAGGACTCCGGAGCGACGACCGGCCGACTGCTGATCGTGGCCGACGGGATGGGCGGTCACGCCCACGGCGAGATCGCGAGTGCGACGACGGTGTCGGTGTTCACCGAGCTGGAGGCCCGCCTCCCGCAGGACCTCACCGACATCGATCTCGCCGCCGAGCTGACCGAGGCGCTCAACGACGCCACGGACCGGCTGGCCCGCCGCGCCGCGGACGAGCCGGAGATGCGGGGGATGGGCACGACCGTCGTCTCGCTGCTCCTCACCGGCGACCAGCTCGCGCTCGCCCACATCGGCGACTCGCGCATCTACCTGCTGCGGGGTGGCGAGCTGAGCCGTCTCACCCACGACCACACGATGGTCCAGCAGCTCGTCGACCAGGGCCAGATCACCCTCGAGGAGGCGGCGCACCACCCGCGCCGATCCGTCCTGATGCGTGCGCTGAGCACCGACCACGCGCCGGACCCGGACCTCGACCGTGTCGACATCCTTGCCGGGGACCGCTACCTGCTCTGCTCGGACGGCGTCACCGCGGTGCTCGACGACGAGGCCCTGCACCGCGAGCTCGCCTCCGGCGCCGAGCCGGACCAGGTCGTCACCCAGCTCATCGCGCTCGCCAACGAGGGCGGCGGGCCCGACAACATCACCGCGATCGTCGCCGACGTCGTGGAAATCGACGACGTCGACGGCCCGGGTCAGGACCTGCGGATCGCCGGGGCCGTCGCCGAGATCGCCACCGCGGACTGACCCTCAGCGCCGGGCCACCACCCGGCGCAGCCGCACCGTGCGGACCGCCGAACGGTGCGCCGCGAGGTCCGCCCGGGCCCGCTCCGGCAGATCGGGCGGGTAGACGCCGGCCGCGCACAGCTCGTCCGCCCCGTCCGACGGTTCGACCCCGTCGAGGGTGAAGTCGAGACGGTCGTCGGCGAGCACGGCGAAGTCCGCGGCGGCCGCGAGCCACTCCGGGTGCTCGACGGCCGACCGGTGCCGCCATGCGTCACGCACCGCCTTCCGCAGCGCGCCCCCACCCCAGCCGAACGACCGGGGCGCCGGCACCAGGACCGAGATGAGCCCGTGCGGGGCGAGTACCCGCCGCAGCTCCGCGAACAGACCGTCGATGTCCCGTAGGTGGGGGAGCAGCATCGGGACGGCGACCCGGTCCACCGACCGCGTCCGCAGCGGGAGCGCCACGGGCGACGCCGTGATCCACAGGGGCTCACTGTTCCCCGCCTCCACCACCAGCCGCCCGGCGACGACGGTCGCCCGGACCCGACTCGTCGCACCCGGGGTTCGGCACCAGGCCGCTGCGGTGAGCTCCGCTCCGGCACGCAGCCGGTGCAGGACGGGCGGGAGGACGTCTCCGTCGGGCTGCACGCGCCGAGTCTCGCGTGCCAACGGACGGCTCCCACGGGGCACCACGACGAACGGCCACCCGCGGACGACGATCGTGATCACCCGCCCCGGCCGGTCCCCGTCGAGGACGAGCTCCCGCCTGCCGACCGCTCGTCGCGACCGGACGCCACGACGGACGGTCGAAAAAAATCTTGAAATTAGTTGGCGGGCAGGAGGGCGCGGGACGAACGACGGGTGGAGCGCTGGTTCCGGCCCCCGTCGCGAGCTTCGACTTGCGCGATCGGCGCTGGTCAACCAATATCCGGAGTGAGCTCGTCAGGGCGACCGTTCGTCGCTCGACAGGGTCGGGCTCGACCGTGGTGCTGTGCGGCCCGGAGACGGGTTTCCCCAGGTCAGCACGGGTTTCCGACCCCGGTTTGACGTGCCCGAATGCCATGCCGTAACTTTCTTCCTGTCAGCGAGTGAGCCGGACAGACCGGGCCCTGAGAGGCTCGGTCAACAGGCCCCGCGGACAGCGACCCCCGGTGGTTCACCGAGTTTCTCGGTGTGGTTATCTTTGTGGGTCAAGGCGATCCGCCTTCAGGATCCCGTTCTTCTTGGAGAGTCCGGGTGATTGCGGTGCGGGTGTCTTTTGAGAACTCAACAGTGTGTCGAGCTATTTATTCGGTTTGGCGTTTTGTGCCAGATTGTTTGTTTGGTTGCAGCATTCGATCCCGTCGGGTGTTGTGGCCAGTTGTTTGTTGCAAGTCAGGGTTTTGTTGGAGAGTTTGATCCTGGCTCAGGACGAACGCTGGCGGCGTGCTTAACACATGCAAGTCGAGCGGTAAGGCCCTTTCGGGGGTACACGAGCGGCGAACGGGTGAGTAACACGTGGGTGACCTGCCCTCCACTCTGGGATAAGCCTGGGAAACTGGGTCTAATACCGGATAGGACCACTGATCGCATGGTTGGTGGTGGAAAGTTTTTTCGGTGGGGGATGGGCCCGCGGCCTATCAGCTTGTTGGTGGGGTGATGGCCTACCAAGGCGGTGACGGGTAGCCGGCCTGAGAGGGCGACCGGCCACACTGGGACTGAGACACGGCCCAGACTCCTACGGGAGGCAGCAGTGGGGAATATTGCGCAATGGGCGGAAGCCTGACGCAGCGACGCCGCGTGGGGGATGACGGCCTTCGGGTTGTAAACCTCTTTCGCCAGGGACGAAGAGCAATTGACGGTACCTGGAGAAGAAGCACCGGCCAACTACGTGCCAGCAGCCGCGGTAACACGTAGGGTGCGAGCGTTGTCCGGAATTATTGGGCGTAAAGAGCTCGTAGGCGGTGTGTCGCGTCGGCCGTGAAAACTTGGGGCTTAACTCTGAGCGTGCGGTCGATACGGGCATCACTTGAGTTCGGCAGGGGAGACTGGAATTCCTGGTGTAGCGGTGAAATGCGCAGATATCAGGAGGAACACCGGTGGCGAAGGCGGGTCTCTGGGCCGATACTGACGCTGAGGAGCGAAAGCGTGGGGAGCGAACAGGATTAGATACCCTGGTAGTCCACGCCGTAAACGTTGGGCGCTAGGTGTGGGGACCATTCCACGGTTTCTGTGCCGCAGCTAACGCATTAAGCGCCCCGCCTGGGGAGTACGGCCGCAAGGCTAAAACTCAAAGGAATTGACGGGGGCCCGCACAAGCGGCGGAGCATGTGGATTAATTCGATGCAACGCGAAGAACCTTACCTGGGTTTGACATGCACCAGACATCCCTAGAGATAGGGCTTCCCTTGTGGTTGGTGTGCAGGTGGTGCATGGCTGTCGTCAGCTCGTGTCGTGAGATGTTGGGTTAAGTCCCGCAACGAGCGCAACCCTTGTTCCATGTTGCCAGCACGTAATGGTGGGGACTCATGGGAGACTGCCGGGGTCAACTCGGAGGAAGGTGGGGATGACGTCAAGTCATCATGCCCCTTATGTCCAGGGCTTCACACATGCTACAATGGCTCATACAGAGGGCTGCGAGACCGTGAGGTGGAGCGAATCCCTTAAAGTGAGTCTCAGTTCGGATCGGGGTCTGCAACTCGACCCCGTGAAGTTGGAGTCGCTAGTAATCGCAGATCAGCAACGCTGCGGTGAATACGTTCCCGGGCCTTGTACACACCGCCCGTCACGTCACGAAAGTTGGTAACACCCGAAGCCGGCGGCCCAACCCTTGTGGAGGGAGCTGTCGAAGGTGGGACTGGCGATTGGGACGAAGTCGTAACAAGGTAGCCGTACCGGAAGGTGCGGCTGGATCACCTCCTTTCTAAGGAGTCCCATCATGTGATGGGGCACCACACGCTCGTAAGTGAGTTGTGCTCATTTTGGGTGTCTGTGGTTCCTTCATTGAATCGCATCAGCGGCCCCGTTCGTGGGTTGGGTGCGTTGGGTGGAACGCAGCACGTCGGACCGTTTGGCTTGGCACACTGTTGGGTCCTGAGAAGACATCTGCGGTTCTTCGGAACGGTGGTTCTTCTTTGGCCGCTCTGGTCGGGGGCTTCCTAACGCCTGCTTGTGTGTGGGTGGTGGTTGTTTCTTGGTCGGGTGTGGTTGTGGGTTGAGTGTTGCATAGTGGATGCGAGCATCTTGTTGTGGTCAAGTTGTTAAGAGCACATGGTGGATGCCTGGGCATCAGGAGCCGATGAAGGACGTGGGAGGCCGCGATAGGCCTCGGGGAGCTGTCAACCGAGCTGTGATCCGAGGGTGTCCGAATGGGGAAACCCAGCGCCCGTCATGGGGCGTTACCCGTACCTGAATTCATAGGGTGCGTGGAGGGAACGTGGGGAAGTGAAACATCTCAGTACCCACAGGAAGAGAAAACAATAGTGATTCCGTGAGTAGTGGCGAGCGAAAGCGGAAGAGGCTAAACCGTGTCCGTGTCAAGCCGGCAGGCGTTGCGGGTGCGGGGTTGTGAGACGTGTCGTTCATCTTCTGCCGAGGATGGGACAGCAAGAGCCTGTGTTAGCGGAACGACTCTGGGATGGTCGGCCGTAGTGGGTGATAGCCCCGTACGCGAAAACACTGGGTTCTGTTGTGGGCGTGTTCTCGAGTAGCAGCGAGCCCGTGAAATTCGCTGTGAATCTGGCGGGACCACCCGTCAAGCCTAAATACTACCTGATGACCGATAGCGGACAAGTACCGTGAGGGAAAGGTGAAAAGTACCCCGGGAGGGGAGTGAAATAGTACCTGAAACCGTGTGCTTACAAGCCGTCAGAGCCTGCAGTGCTTTTGTGGTACAGGGTGATGGCGTGCCTTTTG
This sequence comes from Pseudonocardia sp. TMWB2A, assembly GCF_017312135.1. NCBI lineage: Bacteria > Bacillati > Actinomycetota > Actinomycetes > Pseudonocardiales > Pseudonocardiaceae > Pseudonocardia > Pseudonocardia sp. TMWB2A. Next base: position 1,088,683 of record NZ_QKQY01000002.1, on the reverse strand, counting down.
AAGAATGAGCCTGCGAGTTATGCTTCGTGGCGAGGTTAACCTGTGTGGGGTAGCCGTAGCGAAAGCGAGTCCGAATAGGGCGCTGTAGTCGCGGGGTGTAGACCCGAAGCGGAGTGATCTACCCATGGCCAGGGTGAAGCGTCGGTAAGACGTCGTGGAGGCCCGAACCCACCAGGGTTGAAAACCTGGGGGATGAGCTGTGGGTAGGGGTGAAAGGCCAATCAAACTTCGTGATAGCTGGTTCTCCCCGAAATGCATTTAGGTGCAGCGTCGTGTGTTTCTCACCGGAGGTAGAGCACTGGATGGCCTAGGGGGCCGACAAGCTTACCGAAGTCAGCCAAACTCCGAATGCCGGTGAGTGAGAGCGCGGCAGTGAGACTGCGGGGGATAAGCTTCGTGGTCGAGAGGGAAACAGCCCAGATCACCGGCTAAGGCCCCTAAGCGTGCGCTAAGTGGGAAAGGATGTGGGATCGCCCGGACAACCAGGAGGTTGGCTTAGAAGCAGCCACCCTTGAAAGAGTGCGTAATAGCTCACTGGTCAAGTGGTCCTGCGCCGACAATGTAGCGGGGCTCAAGCGCACCGCCGAAGCCGTGGCAATGACACTTATGGTGTTGTTGGGTAGGGGAGCGTCCTGCATCTGGTGAAGCCCGGGAGTGATTTACGGGTGGAGGGTGTGGGAGTGAGAATGCAGGCATGAGTAGCGAATGCAGAGTGAGAATCTCTGCCGCCGGATGACCAAGGGTTCCTGGGCCAGGTTGTTCCGCCCAGGGTGAGCCGGGACCTAAGGCGAGGCCGTCAGGCGTAGTCGATGGACAACGGGTTGATATTCCCGTGCTCGTGACAGTGCGTCCATGCTGAATCTGGTGATGCTAACCATCCGAACCCACCTCGGCTCCTTCGGGAGTTGTGTTTGTGGGGGAGCGTGGGATCCGATCTGGTAGTAGGCAAGTGATGGGGTGACGCAGGAGGGTAGCTCCGCCACGCGGTGGTTGTCGTGGTGTAAGCCTGTAGCCCGAGTCCTAGGTAAATCCGGGGCTCATCAAAGGGTGAGAGGTGATGCGTAGCCGATTGAGGCGAAGAGGGTGATCCCATGCTGTCGAGAAAAGCCTCTAGCGAGTGCTGTTGCGGCCCGTACCCCAAACCGACACAGGTGGTCAGGTAGAGAATACCGAGGCGATCGAGCGAACTGTGGTTAAGGAATTCGGCAAAATACCTCCGTAACTTCGGGAGAAGGAGGGCCGGTTGTCTTGAGGCTCCTTGCGGGCTAGGGACGGCCGGTCGCAGAGACCAGGCCCAAGCGACTGTTTACTAAAAACACAGGTCCGTGCGAAGTCGCAAGACGATGTATACGGACTGACGCCTGCCCGGTGCTGGAACGTTAAGAGGACCTGTTAGCTCCTTTGGGGGCGAAGCGGAGAATTTAAGCGCCAGTAAACGGCGGTGGTAACTATAACCATCCTAAGGTAGCGAAATTCCTTGTCGGGTAAGTTCCGACCTGCACGAATGGCGTAACGACTTGGGCGCTGTCTCGACCACAGACTCGGCGAAATTGCACTACGAGTAAAGATGCTCGTTACGCGCGGCAGGACGGAAAGACCCCGGGACCTTTACTATAGCTTGGTATTGGTGCTCGGTTCGGCTTGTGTAGGATAGGTGGGAGACTGTGAAATCGCCACGCCAGTGGTGGTGGAGTCGTTGTTGAAATACCACTCTGGTCGAATTGGGTGTCTCAACCTCGGGCCATGATCTGGTTCAGGGACAGTGCCTGGTGGGTAGTTTAACTGGGGCGGTTGCCTCCCAAAGAGTAACGGAGGCGCCCAAAGGTTCCCTCAGCCTGGTTGGCAATCAGGTGTTGAGTGTAAGTGCACAAGGGAGCTTGACTGTGAGACTGACGGGTCGAGCAGGGACGAAAGTCGGGACTAGTGATCCGGCACCACCTTGTGGAAGGGGTGTCGCTCAACGGATAAAAGGTACCCCGGGGATAACAGGCTGATCTTGCCCAAGAGTCCATATCGACGGCATGGTTTGGCACCTCGATGTCGGCTCGTCGCATCCTGGGGCTGGAGTAGGTCCCAAGGGTTGGGCTGTTCGCCCATTAAAGCGGTACGCGAGCTGGGTTTAGAACGTCGTGAGACAGTTCGGTCCCTATCCGCCGCGCGCGTTGGAGACTTGAGGAAGGCTGTCCCTAGTACGAGAGGACCGGGACGGACGAACCTCTGGTGTGCCAGTTGTCCCGCCAGGGGCACGGCTGGTTGGCTATGTTCGGGAGGGATAACCGCTGAAGGCATCTAAGCGGGAAGCCTGTTCCAAGATGAGGTCTCCCACCACCTTCGAGTGGGTAAGGCTCCCAGTAGATGACTGGGTTGATAGGCCGGAGATGGAAGCCCTGTGAGGGGTGGAGTTGACCGGTACTAATAGGCCGAGGGCTTGCCACAACGAGTTGTTCGCATCCACTGTGTGACCCTGAGTCCACAACCATCCACATCCCCTGGTTGACACCGGGGGTTGTGGGGTGGTGTGTGTGCTCGACCCCTGCCCCTAGGTTTTTGGGGGTGGGGTGATAGTTGGATAGTGTTGTCGGTGGTCATTGCGGTAGGGAAACGCCCGGTCCCATTCCGAACCCGGTAGCTAAGCCTTCCAGCGCCGATGGTACTGCACTCGCCAGGGTGTGGGAGAGTAGGTCGTCGCCGACATTCAACTTCATGGGATCTGCCCCGGACTTTCGAGTCCGGGGCATTTCTCATTTCCGGACCCTTTTTCGCTCCGCTGCGTTATGCCGGTCCGGGGCGGGATCGGTGCATCCGTTCCCGGGCCCTGGCACGGGTCCTCCGGGGCCGGGGGTCGAGGCGCGTGCTCCCTCGTGGAGTCGCACCCGGTCCCGCACCACCGGTGGGCCGGCGCGCCTCGCACGCTTTCCTGCGACCTCGCACCCTCTGCAGGGGCTGCGAGGTCGCAGGAACGTGTGCGACGTGCGGTGCCCGGTGCGGCGTGCGCGAAGGCTCCGTTGTAGGAGCGCGGTATCGGTGACTCGTTCCGCCGAGGGAGCTCCTCCGCCGGCGAGAGCGGACACGGTGCCGACGAGCGGGGTCGTGCCGTCTGCTCTCAGTCGCAGAGCGTGCGAGGTCGACGAAGGCTGTGCGAGGCGGCACAGGGTGGCCCGGAGAGCGCTGTGTGCGCCGCGGGGCCCGTCGGCCGATGCCGGGCACGTCCGTCGGGTGCGGTGCGCGGCTCGTGGCGGCCACACGGCTCCGCCACCGGGGCGGCCGCCGCCCGCGTCCGTGACGTCCACGGTCGGCGGCCTGCGACGAATCGTGTCGGGGCACGCCGCTGAGCGTCGGAGGCTCGATGCTGTGCGATCGAGAGTCCGCGTCCGGTGCGAGAGGGAGCAGGAGGCGTCGGGCGGGCGATGGTGTCCGCTCCGATCAGGCGGCGGGGTCCCCAGGGCCCGTGTCTCCGGTCGGCAGGGGATAGATGACGTGACGGCGGGATCCGTGCGGCCGCGGTGTCACCGCCCCGGGATGCCGGCTACGGGGATGGACATGTCCGGGTGGGGGGAAGCACACCGGACCGACAGTCGTCGTGGCCGAAGCGGGTCGGGACGGCCGGTCATCCCCAACGGGCACGGTTGTCCACAGGCTCTGACGTGACCCCGTCGACGGGGCGTGGGCGGGTGAAGCTCATGGGGACAACGCACCCCAGAGCCTCGGAGGATCCGATGAGCGACAACACCGCCACCATCGTCGGCAACCTGACCCGCACCCCCGTCCTGCGCTACACCGCGAACAGCATCCCGGTCACGGACCTGACGGTCGCGGTCAACCACCGTCGCAAGGACCCGATGACCGAGCAGTGGCACGACGTCGCGTGCACCTACTACACGGTGACGTGCTGGCGGACCCTGGCCGAGCACGCGGTGCGGACGTTCGAGAAGGGGCACCGCGTCATCGTCATCGGCCGGATGTACGTCGAGGAGTGGACGGGCCGGGAGGGCGACGTGCGGCAGAGCATCCGGATCGAGCCGTCCAGCGTCGGGCTCGACATCCGCTTCTCCCCGGCGGCCGTCGCGCCCCGGCCGTCGGTGTCACAGGGGCCGTCGGTGCCGCAGGCCCGGGGCACCGACGACGCCGCCATGCGATGGGGCACCCCGCCCACCGAAGAGCCGGACCACGACGGGTACGACGACGCCCCGGACGAGGTCGAGAGTGCGGAGCTCGACGAGCTCGCGAGGCTGGCGACCGCACCGGCCTCGAGCGGCTGAGCGGGCCCGATCTACCATCGCATCGTGGCGGATCTGATTTACACGATGCGGAACGTGCGTAAGGCGCACGGCGACAAGGTCATCCTGGAGAACGCGTCGATCAGCTTCCTGCCGGGGGCGAAGATCGGCGTCGTGGGCCCCAACGGCGCCGGGAAGTCGACCGTCCTCAAGATCATGGCAGGGCTGGAGAACGCGAACAACGGCGACGCCTTCCTCAAGCCCGGGGCGACGGTCGGCATCCTCCAGCAGGAGCCCCCGCTCAACGAGGAGAAGACCGTCCTCGGGAACGTCGAGGAGGGCCTCGGCGACGTGAAGGTCAAGCTCGACCGGTACAACGCGATCGCCGAGGAGATGGCGACCAACTACACCGACGAGCTGATGGAGGAGATGGGCCAGCTCCAGGAGGAGCTCGACCACGCCGACGCGTGGGAGATCGACTCCCAGCTCGAGCAGGCGATGGACGCACTGCGTTGCCCGCCCGGGGACGCCGAGGTCACCCACCTCTCCGGTGGTGAGCGCCGGCGCGTCGCGCTGTGCAAGCTTCTGCTGTCCCAGCCCGATCTGCTCCTGCTCGACGAGCCCACCAACCACCTCGACGCCGAGAGCGTCCTGTGGCTCGAGCAGTTCCTCGCGAGCTACCCGGGCGCCGTCCTCGCGGTCACCCACGACCGGTACTTCCTGGACAACGTCGCAGGCTGGATCCTCGAGCTCGACCGCGGACGCACCTTCCCCTACGAGGGCAACTACTCCACCTACCTGGAGAAGAAGGGCGAGCGCCTCGCCGTCCAGGGCAAGAAGGACCAGAAGCTCCAGAAGCGCCTGAAGGAGGAGCTGGCCTGGGTCCGCTCCAACCCGAAGGCCCGCCAGGCGAAGAGCCGCTCGCGGCTCGACCGCTACGAGGAGATGGCGACCGAGGCCGAGCGGCACAAGAAGCTCGACTTCGAGGAGATCCAGATTCCGCCGGGCCCGCGCCTGGGCAGCCAGGTCGTCGAGGTCTCCCACCTCGACAAGGGCTTCGACGGCCGCCAGCTGATCAAGGACCTCTCCTTCACGCTGCCGCGCAACGGCATCGTCGGCGTGATCGGTCCGAACGGTGTCGGTAAGACGACGCTGTTCAAGACGATCGTCGGTCTGGAGCACCCGGACTCCGGCGAGGTCAAGATCGGCGACACGGTCAAGCTGTCGTACGTCGACCAGAACCGCGGCGGGATCGACCCGAAGAAGACCGTCTTCGAGGTGGTCTCCGACGGGCTCGACTACATCCAGGTCGGCAACACCGAGATGCCGTCGCGCGCCTACGTCGCGGCGTTCGGCTTCAAGGGCCCGGACCAGCAGAAGCCGGCCGGGGTCCTGTCCGGTGGTGAGCGCAACCGCCTCAACCTGGCGCTGACGCTCAAGCAGGGCGGCAACCTGATCCTGCTCGACGAGCCGACGAACGACCTGGACGTCGAGACCCTCGGTTCGCTGGAGAACGCGCTCGAGCAGTTCCCCGGCTGCGCCGTGGTCATCTCCCACGACCGCTGGTTCCTCGACCGGACCTGCACGCACATCCTGGCGTGGGAGGGCACGGACGAGAACCCGGCCGAGTGGTTCTGGTTCGAGGGCAACTTCGAGGCGTACGAGAAGAACAAGGTGGAGCGCCTCGGCGCGGAGGCGGCGCGACCGCACCGGGTCACCCACCGTAAGCTCACCCGCGACTGATCACCGCCCGGTCCGGACCTCCCCATCCGGTCGGGCCGGCCCCGGCGACGGGTGACCGGCTCCCTCGGGAGGTCCGGACGGTGGTGTCACTCAGGGGAGGCGATGTGACGTTCGACCTGGGAGGTCGGGCCGCCGGCGCGACGACGGCCGAACTGCGCACGGCGGCGGCCCTGCGCTGGCAGCGGCCCCTGCTCACCGCGGAACTGGCGGAGCAGGCGTGCGCGCGAGCCGTCGCAGAAGGTGACGATCTGCGCTGGCTGCAGGCCGCGGGCTGGCTGCTCGACGGCCACGCCGCGGGTGGGGACGCCCGCGACGTCGCCACCGCCGTCGTCGCCGGGGTGACCGGTCATGTCAACCCGGGTGACAGCACGGTCCCCGTGCCCCTCCGCGCGCCCGGCACCGAGGTCCTCACCCGTCCCGAGGGCGCCCGTCTGCGGGTGGAGCTGGCCGGGGTCGCCCAGGCCGACGGGGAGCTCGAGGCGGCTCGGGCACTCGTCGTCGGACTGCCGGACGACGCCCCGGGGGAGGACCAGGGGCTGCTGCGCCTCGACCGGCTCGCGGTCGAGGTGCGCTGCGCACTCGCCGGCGCCTCCGCCGCCGAGCTCGAACGGCTGCGCAGCGACGTCGACGCCTGCGGGTCCGGCTTCGGTGGCGAACCCGCGGCGTACGCGGACCTCGTCGTCGGGTCGGTGCACCGGGCCCGGCGCGAACACGACGCCGCCGTGGACCGCGCGCTGCGCGGCCTGGCCCAGCTCGGATGGACACCGGAACGGCCCGGGTCCCGCCCGCTGTCGACCCACCTCGCCGCGGCACTGCTCAGCCAGTGGATCACTGCGCTGCTCGACTCCGGGCACGTCCCGCCCGACGCGGTCGCCGCGGCCGCCGTGCAGCGCGACGCCGGGGACGCCGGTCGTCAGGGCGTGCTGCTGCGGCTCACGCTCGCCCGGGTGCAGGCGGGGCGCGCGGACCACGCAGCCCGCGCCCTGGTCGAGGCCGCCGACGGCGCCGAACAGGCGGGCGTTTCCGCGCTGGTTGCAGCCTGCCGAACCGCCCAGTCCGAGCTGCACGAGGGCTCGGGCAGGTACCGCGAGGCCCTCGAGACGATGCGGGCCGCGATGGAGGCCGACCAGGTCGATCGCGACCGCGGGACGCGCTTCCGCGCCGCGGTGGCGGCGTTACTGCCGCTCGCCGCCGTCCGCACCAGCACCGCCGAGCGACCCACCCCGTTCCCGCGCACGGGCGGAGCGCCGGCCGTACCCGCCGAGCGTCCGGCTGCGACCGGAGGCGCCGTCGCCGGTGCTCCGACGGGCGGGCCCGGTGTCGGTACCCGGGACAGCGTCGGTCGCGGTACGCCGGAACCGGGGTTCGCCGCGTCCCGCTCCGGCGGTGCGGAGTCGTCCTCCGGCGGGGACCAGCGAGGCGGAGACGACCCTCCCGCCCGGACGCCCGTCGAGGAACGCACGGTCGGTGCCGGGACCGACCGCCCCGCCGGAACCGGCCACACCGAGCCCGAGCACGATCGCCCGACCGACGATCGGCCACGGGCCGACCGGTCCTCCGCCACGGTGAGCAGGGACGGTCGCGGAGCCGGAGCCGGAGCCGGAGCCGGAGCCGGAGCCGGAGCCGGGGACGGGGACGACGGCGCCACGGGAGCCGGGGCCACGAACGGCCGTCCGGCGAACGACCTCCCCGCGGCCGGACGCTTCCCGGTGCGCTGGGCGCCGTCGGAGAGCCTGCTCTTGGGCCCCGGCACGACGAACGGTGCCGCAACCGCCGACCCGTCGCCCGCCGACCGCACCGTGGAGCGGTCCACCGGCGCGAACCGGAACGGTCACCGTCCCGGCGAGGCCGGCCTCACGACGGATGCGTCGTCGGCGACCGGTACGCCGGGCACGACCCACACCACAGGGACCACCGGTACGTCGGACACGACGGGCGCCGCAGGATCGTTTGACCGGGCGTCGGACGACACGACGGACACCGGAGGTCGACGACCCGCGGGCATCGACCCCGCCGACCCGCTGGGCGTCTCCGGGCTCCTCGCGGACGGGCCGGCACCAATGGCACCCCGGGACCCGTCGTGGACCGGGCCGTCGTGGACCCCCGACGCGGCAGGCGGTTCGCCGCTCGCCGACGCCCTCCTGGCCGAGTGGCGCGCCCCCGAGCCGCCTGCGGCCACGCACCGCAACGGGTCCCACGGCCCGGCTGACGTCGTTCCGCGGAACGGAGCGCGGCACGACGGGGCCCACCGGTCCGGCGACGGCGACGGGGCCGACCCGGCAGCCGGGCCAGGCCCCGTCGACGGTCACCGGAACGGGGCTCCCGCTCCGGAGCCGGCCGTCGCCGCCGAGCGGGCTGCGAATGAGCCGGCCGTCGAGGCCGAGCGGGCTGTGGACGAGCCGGCCGTCGTCGCCGAGCGGGCTGCGGGCGAGTCGACCCTCGCCGAGGCCGACCCGAGGTCCGGTCGGGCGAGCGCGCGCGCCGCGGCCCGTGTCCCGGACAGCGGCCCGGCAGCGGCACCGACCGCCCCCGCGGCCCCGACGGGTCCACCCGGTCCGGCGGAGCGGTCGATCGTCCTCGACCTCGTCGACGGCGACCTCGAGACCGTCACCGGTACGGCGGCGGTGGGGGCCCTGCACGACGTGGTCACCCGGGCCCGCCGGTTGGTTCCGCCGTCCGGGACCACACGTCGCGACGACGACACGGTGCGGGTCACCCTGCCCGACGTCGACCACGTCACCGTCCTGCTCTGGGCACGGTCGCTCGCGACGCACCTCGGCGGTCGCGTGCGCCGGGGCGGGCTGCCGGCGGGGACGTCCCTGCGGATGCAGGCCGTCGGACCGCACGGTGTCGAGGGCGACGAGATCGTCACCGAGCTGACCGGGCCGGACACGCCGGCGCCCCTCCCTGAGGCGCCCTCGGCCCGGGTCGGTGGGCACTCCGGCGCCGCGCAGACCGGGGACGCGGGGTCGGGTGCCGGTGAGCCGTCGGCCGCCCCGGAGCCGGTCGCGGGGCCGGCGCTGGCGACGCCGCTGGACCTGTCCGGCGAGCGCGCGGCCCGGGGCGGGCGGCGACGGGCCGCCGGCGACGGGACGGCGTCGTTGAGCGCCGTCGGTCTCACCGTGCGGCCCGGGAGCGGCGGGCGGCGGCGCTCCGACGGAGCCGTCCGGGACCCGGCGGCCCACGACCGGACCGTCCGGAGCCCGGCCGCCCGCGACTCCGGTGCCCGGGATCGTGGCCCCGGACACCTCGCCGAGCCGCACCCCTCCGCCCGCGAGGAGGCCCGAGACGGGGCCCGCGGCGCTGCGGGCGGCGACCCCACCGGACCGGCGAGCGATGAGCGGGCGCAGGTGTGGGGCGGTTCCGCCCCGGCGGACCCCATGTCGGTGCCGGACCCGTTGGACACCCGGTTCGCGCTGCCCCCGGAGCCGGATCGGCGCCTCGCCGAGGCGGTCCGGGCCCACCTCGACCTCCTCGGGCCGGACGGCGCCGCCTCCCGCTACGACGGCCCGGCCCGTGAACGTTCCGGGCTGCCGGTGCGGTGGTCCGGGGTCGACGACGGAGCGGGGGAGTCCGCGCTGCCGCGTCGTCGTGGGCGGGACACCACCCCACCGGCCGATGACGGACACGGCGGGACCGCCGGTCTGTTCGACGGGGGCGGGACCACGTCCGCCCGGGTCGCCGGCCACCGTGCGTCCGGCGAGCCCGACGGCAGTGGCGTGGGCGCGGGGACCTGGACGTTGCGTACCGCGACCGGACCGACCGTGGTGCGGGGCGCAGCGGCCGTCTTCGCCCCGACGCCCGGCGATGCTGCCGCGACCGGCGATGCTGCCGCGACTGGCGATGCTGCCGCGACCGGCGACGCTGCCGCGACCGGCGACGCTGCCGCGACCGGCGACGCTGCCGCGCGCGGTGACGCTTTCGCGCGCGGTGACGCTGCCGCGAGCGGCGACGACGAACCGGCGACCGGGGCCGTCCACACTCCGACGACGGACGTACGACCCGGCGGGAACCGACCCGGCGGGAACCGACCGGACGCAGGCGGACGCCGGACGCCGGGCGCCGGTCCCGCGACCCGACGGGCCCGCTCCCGCCGAGCGGTCCCCGCGGACGGATCGGTGCCGTCGGACGCCGCGGACCGGGAGGACGGCCCGGCCACGAGGGACGAGCCGTCGACCGGGCCCCCGCGCGACGACGCACCTACCCCGGCCGGAACGCGGGACGGCGCGTCACCCGTGACGACCGGACGGCAGGACAGCGCTGCCGACGCCCCCGGGACGACGTCGTCACCGGCCGACGGCACACCGGGCGCCCCGGCCACGCCGGCCCCGTCCGACCCCGCCGGCATCCCCGAGGACATGGGCCTCGCCGATCTCCTCGCCGGGGCCCTCGCGGCCTACCGCGAGATCTGACCGGCCGCCGGGAACCGCTCGCCCGGTCGTCGCGGACGCGGCCGTCCCGGTCCGCCGATGGTGTCGGTACCTCGGGATAGGGTGACGGCCGTCAGCACACGCACGGGGCCGGAGTGGATCGTGAGCAGCGGGACGACGGGGCAGACCGGGAACACCACGAGCACCGACGGGCCGGGCGGTGATCCCCGCCCCGGGAGCGGTGCCGCCGCGGACCTCGTCCGTCTCTACGCCCGGCACACCCCCGAGACCGACGCGACCGGCGGCGCGGAGCTGCCCGGGCCGGCGACCGTCGTCGACACCCATCTCGCGCTCGGTGCGCACCGCGAACCCGGCCGGGCCGCCGTCCGGGTGGCCGCCGCCGGGGGAGACGCGGTGACGGTCGACATCGTCACCGACGACATGCCCTACATCGTCGAGTCGGCGCTCGCCGGGATCGGCCGGGCCGGCGGCACCGCGCGGCGCGTCGTGCACCCGATCCTGGTCGTGCACCGCGCCGCCGACGGCACGCTGACCGGCGTCGACACCGCCGCCGACCCGACCGACCCCACCGAGGGGGCCTCGGTCGAGTCGTGGATGCACGTCGACGTCGTGTCCTCCGGGGATCTCGACCCCGACGCGCTGCACGCCGAGCTGGAGCACACGCTCGCCGCGGTCCGGCAGGTCGTCGACGACACCGCCGCGATGACCCTGCGCGCCCGCGCCCTCGCCGACGACCTCTCCGGCACCGGTGCCGCCACGGCCGCCGACGCCGACGAGGGGGACGTGCACCCGGCCGAGGTCGCGGACCTGCTGCGCTGGCTGGTCGACGACCACTTCGTCTTCGTCGGCTACCGCCACTACTCCCGGCGCACCGACAGCGGGGGCGACCCGGACGGGCGGCTGCGGCCCGACACCGACACCGGTCTCGGCGTGCTGCGCCCCGGCGACGCCGGCGCGAACGTCTTCCTCCCCGAGGAGACCGGCGCCGCCGACCCCGCGGGCCTGCTCCTGTTCACCCGCGCCAGCGAGCGCAGCCGGGTGCTGCGCGCGGTGCACCCGTACTACGTGGGTGTCCGCACCCGCGACGCCGACGGGACCGTCACCGGCGAGCACCGCTTCCTCGGGATGCTGACCGTCCCGGCCCGGCACGAGTCGGTCCTGGACATCCCGGTCGTCGCCCGCCGCATCCGTGGCGCCATCCGGCGCGCGGGCTTCCCGGCCGACTCCTACTCCGGGCAGCAGATGCTCGAGGTGTTCTCCCAGCTGCCGCGCGCGGAGCTGTTCACCTCGTCGCAGGAGCGGCTGCACGACACCGCCGTCGGCGTACTGGAGGCGGGCGCCCGCCGCGCGGTGCGGCTGTTCGTGCACCCCGACCCCTACCGCCGCTTCCTGTCCTGCCTGGTCTACCTGCCGCGTGACCGCTACACGACCGCGACCCGGCTGCGGATCACCGACATCCTGCGCACCCGGCTCGGCGGCACCGACGTCAGCTACACCGCCCAGGTCGGCGACGTCGAGCTGGCGCTGCTGCACCTGACGATCACCACCGACCCCGGCGCCGAGCCGGCCACGGTGGACCTGGCCGAGCTGCAGGACCACGTCGCCGAGGCGACCCGGACCTGGGACGACCTGCTCGTCGCCGCGCTCGGCGACGCCGGGCCCGCCGCCCGGCCGATGCTGGCCGGAGTCCCCGAGTCCTACAAGGCGACGGTGACCCCGCTGCGCGCCGTCGAGGACCTGCGGCGGCTGATGACGCTGGGGGAGAAGGGCGAGGACGCGTTCGACCTGCGGCTGTACCGCAGCATCGAGGGCGACATCCGGTTCGCGCTCTACGTCGGCGACGACCCGGTCACCCTCACCGGTGTGCTGCCGCTGCTGCAGCAGCTCGACGTCGAGGTCGTCGACGAGCGGCCCTACGAGTTCCGCCGCCCCGACGGCCGTCGCTGCTGGCTCTACGACTTCGGGCTCCGGCCCCCGCAGCCCGCCGGTGCCCCCGCGGTCCCCACTGTCACCGTCGAGGACGCCGGTCGTCGCTTCGAGGAGGCGTTCGCCGCGGCCTGGCGGGGCGACGCCGAGTCCGACCGGTTCTCCGCGCTCGTCCTGCGGGCCGGTCTGCACTGGCGCGAGGCCGCCGTCCTGCGGGCCTACAGCCGCTACACCCGCCAGCTCGGCGGGCTGTTCACCCTGCAGTACACGGCCGGCGTCCTGGTCGCGCACCCGCAGGTCGCGCAGGGTCTGATCACCCTGTTCCGGGCCCGGTTCGACCCGGCCACCACCGACGCCGACGAGCGCGAGGCCGCCCACCAGCGGGCCCTGGAGAACGTCACCACCCTGATCGACCAGGTCTCCGGTCTCGACGCCGACCGCATCCTGCGAGGCCTGCTCGCGGTCATCGAGGCGACGCTGCGGACCAACTGGTTCCGGGGCCGCCCGTTCTTCTCCTTCAAGCTGGACCCGGCCGCCGTGCCGGACATGCCGCTGCCCCGCCCGCGGTTCGAGATCTTCGTGTACTCGCCCGCGGTGGAGGGCGTGCACCTGCGGTTCGGCCCGGTCGCCCGCGGCGGTCTGCGCTTCTCCGACCGCCAGCAGGACTACCGCACCGAGGTGCTCGGCCTGGTGAAGGCCCAGGCGGTGAAGAACGCCGTCATCGTCCCGGTCGGGGCGAAGGGCGGGTTCGTCGTGCGCAGGCCCGGACCGGCGCCCGAGCACGTCCGCGACTGCTACCGGACCTTCATCTCCGGGCTGCTCGACATCACCGACAACCTGCTGACCCACGCCGACGGCGCCACCGAGACGCTGCCGCCCACCGACGTGGTGCGTCACGACGGCGACGACTCCTACCTCGTCGTCGCCGCGGACAAGGGCACCGCCACGTTCTCCGACCTGGCCAACTCCGTCGCCGAGTCCTACGGCTTCTGGCTGGGCGACGCGTTCGCCTCCGGCGGCTCGGTCGGCTACGACCACAAGGCCATGGGCATCACCGCCCGCGGCGCGTGGGAGTCGGTCAAGCGGCACTTCCGCGAGCTGGGCGTCGACACCCAGCGCGAGGAGTTCACCGTCGTCGGCGTCGGCGACATGTCCGGCGACGTGTTCGGCAACGGGATGCTGCTGTCGGAGCACATCCGGCTCGTCGCCGCGTTCGACCACCGGCACGTGTTCGTCGACCCGACCCCGGACGCCGCGACCTCCTACGCCGAGCGTCGCAGGCTCTTCGAGCTGCCCCGCAGCTCGTGGGCCGACTACGACACCTCCCTGATCAGCGCCGGTGGCGGGGTGTGGCCGCGGACGGCGAAGAAGGTGCCGGTCGGGCCGGAGATCCGGGCCGCGCTCGGGCTGGCCGACACGGTCACCGCGATGTCCCCGCCCGAGCTGATCCACGCGATCCTGCTCGCCCCCGCCGACCTGCTGTGGAACGGCGGCATCGGCACCTACGTCAAGGCGTCCGGCGAGACCGACGGCGAGGTGGGGGACAAGGCCAACGACGCCATCCGGGTCGACGGCCGCGCACTGCGGGTGCGCGTCGTCGGGGAGGGCGGCAACCTCGGGCTCACCCAGCGCGGGCGGATCGAGTTCGCCCGCCTCGGCGGCCCGGACGGCGCCGGCGGCCGGGTCAATACCGACGCCATCGACAACTCCGCGGGCGTCGACTGCTCCGACCACGAGGTCAACATCAAGATCCTGCTGGACCGCCCGGTCGCGGACGGCTCCCTGGACCGCGACGCCCGCAACGAGCTGCTCGCGTCGATGACCGACGAGGTGTCCGCCCTCGTGCTCGCCGACAACGTCGCGCAGAACGAGGTGCTCGGCGTCGCGCGCGCCCACGCCCCGGGCATGGTCGGCGTGCACGCCCGGATGGTCACCGACCTCGCCGGGCGCACCGGGCTCGACCGCACGCTGGAGGTCCTGCCCGACGAGGCGGGGTTCGCCCGCCTGGCCGCCGACGGTCTCGGCCTCACCGGCCCCGAGTTGGCGACGTTGCTCGCCCACACCAAGCTCGACCTGACCCACCGGCTGCTGCAGACCGACCTGCCCGACCTGCCGGCGTTCGCGCCGACGCTGCCCGGCTACTTCCCGCACCCGCTGCGGGAGCGCTTCGACCACGCCGTGCGCAACCACCCGCTGCGTCGCGAGATCATCGGGACGTCGCTGGTCAACGACATGGTCGACGGCGCCGGGATCAGTTACGCATTCCGGCTGGGCGAGGAGATCTCCGCGGGCCCCGACGACGTGCTGCGCGCCTACACCGTCACCACCCGCGTGTTCGGGCTGCCTGCGCTCTGGGAGGCCGTCCGCCGGGCCGAGGTCCCCGTCCCGATCGCCGACGCGGTGGTGCTGGAGTCGCGGCGGCTGCTCGACCGGGTGTCGCGCTGGTTCCTGACCAACCGGCCGCAGCCGCTCGCCGTCGGCGCGGAGGTCAACCGGTTCGCCGGCCCCATCGCGGAGCTGCGGGCCCGGCTGCCCGAGCTGCTGCAGGGCCGCGAGCTCGACGCGGTGCAGGAACGTGCCGCGGAGCTGCGCGCCTGCGGGGTGCCCGAGGAGATGGTGGAGTCGGCCGCGCTGTCGCTCTACGCCTACGGGCTGCTCGACGTCGTCGAGCTGGTGGAGCTGTCCGACCGCGAGGCCGAGCCGCGGCCCGGCGCCGAGGTGGCCCGCCTGTACTACGCGCTGTCCGAGCACCTCGGCGTCGACCAGGCGCTGACCGCGGTGTCCCGGCTCGACCGCGGGGACCGCTGGCACGCGCTGGCGCGGCTCGCACTGCGTGACGACCTCTACGGGTCGCTGCGCTCGATCACCCTCGACGCGCTGCGCGAGACCCCGCCCGGCACGGGTGTCGACGACGCGATCGCCGCCTGGGAGCAGGCGAACTCCTCGAAGCTCGCGCGCGCCCGCAGTGCGCTGGAGGAGATCGGGGCGTCGGCGTCGCTGGACCTCGCGACCCTGTCGGTGATCTCGCGTCAGCTGCGCGGACTGGCCCGGTAGGAGCTCCCCGTGACCGCCTTCGTCGCCGAGGTCCCGCTGCGCTGGACCGACCAGGACGCCTACCGGCACGTCAACCACGCCCGGATAGTCACGCTCATCGAGGAGGCCCGCGTCGCGCTGGCCTTCACCGCCGCCGGGCGGGAGGGGCTCGCCGGGTTCTCCTCCGGGCTGCTCGTCGCCGGGCTGCACGTGGAGTACAAGCGGCAGCTGCCGTGGCGGCCCGAGCCGCTGCGGTGTGCGATCACCGTGCGGGAGCTGCGGGCCGCGTCGTTCGTCCTCGACTACGCCCTGCACGACGGGCCCGGCGCGGACGACCCGGTCGCGGTCACCGCCTGGACCCGGATGGCCCTCTACGACCTCGAGGCGGACCGGGTCCGCCGGCTCACCGCCGACGAGCGGGACTTCCTCAAGCGCCACCTGGGAGACGTGTCGTGACCCTGCGACTGGCGGACGCGACCGAGCGCGACGACCTCGGCGCGTTCACCGCGCGCGTCGCCCGGCTCGACCAGACCGCCGCGATCCGGCTCACCGCCGGTGCCGGCCGGGTCACCGCGTGGGCCCGCACCCCGTTCGACGTGCTCGTGACCCGGTCGGTGGCCGGGGAGCTCGACCCGGCACTGCCGGTCACCGCGCAGGCGTCGACGCTGCTGACGGCGCTGGCCGTCGACCGCTCCGCCGCGGTCGACCCCGGCCGGCCCGCGCCGTGGCTCGACGAGCTCCCGCCCGACGACGGCTGGTCCCGGGTCGACGACGTCCCCGCCGCGGAGCTCGACGAGCTCGCCGACCGGGGGCTGGCACTGGCCCGGGAGCACGCGGGCCCGATGGGACCGCCGGCGTCGCTGCTGGACCAGACGGTGCTGACGGTGTCCCCGCCGGACGCGGGCCGCCCGGTGACCGTGCCGATGCGGGTGCTGTTCGCGATGTCCGGGATGGGGTTCCTCGGCTCGGCGCCGCAGGAGACCGACGGTCCGCGGGTACGGGTGTCCGCGTCGGGGTCGTGGATGCGGCTCGACGCCCGGTACGGGGCGGTGGTGAAGCGGCGCGTGGTGTCGCTGCCGCTGTCGGTCGCGCGCTGACGGACCGGGCCCGCAGCCGGGGACGGCTCAGCTCAGGTTCAGCACGCTGACCGCGCCGTCGCCGGTGACCCAGCCGGTGCGGCCGTCGGGGGCGACCGCGACGGCGGTCGGGTTCGGGGCGACGTCGGTGGTACCGGTGACCTGCCAGGTCCCGGTGTCGACGGTGACGAGACCCTGCCGGGTCGCGACGTAGAGGTGGCGGCCGTCGGGGGCGAAGGCCATGCCGGTGGCGCCGCCGTCGACCTGCACGGTCGCGATCTCGCGGCCGTCGGCGGGGTCCAGGACGGTCACGGTGCCGGACTCCGGACCGCCGACCGCGACCACGGTCCGCGGAACCGACGCGGGGCTGACGGCCAGGGACTCCGCGCCGCCGCGCACCGGGAAGCTGCCGAGCACGGTGAGGCTGTCCGGGTCGAGGACGGTGAGCTGGTCGGCGCCGCGGGTGGCGAGGTAGACGCGGTCGCCCGCGTCGTTCGTGGCGCTCGCGTAGGGGTCGCGGGACACCGGCACGGTCCGGGTGACGGTGCCCGCGTTCGGGTCGAGCTCCTGCACGGTGGCGTCCGCGCGGGACGGCACGTAGAGGAACCGGCCGTCGGGGGACACCGCGGCCGCGGCCGGGTCCCTGCCGACGGCGGCGGTCGAGACGACGCTCCGCCCCGGCACGTCGACGACGGCGATCTGCCCGCCGCCCTGACCGGCGGTGCTGACGTAGGCGCGGGTGCCGTCCGGGGAGGTCACCACGCCCTGCGGGGCGGCCGGGAGCTCGATCTCCCCGGTGACCGCGTCGGTCGCGGTGTCGACGACCGCGAGCCGGTTCGCGTCGCGGACCGCGACGAGGGCCGTCGCGCCGTCCGGGGCGGCCGCGACGGCGACCGGGGCGCCGCCGACGGGCACGGTCGCCCGCACCGTCGGCTGCGCCAGGCTCGCCCCGGCGGCGACCGCGTCCGGACGCGGCCCCGTGCCCGGACCGGCCGAGACGGCGGGCCGGGTCGCGTTCGCGCCCGGGTCGGACTGGCTGGGCGACAGCATCGCCCACAGCGTCAGCGCACCGAGCAGCACGATCGCCAGCGCGATCGCGAGCCCGGCCGCGGACGGGCTGCGACGCCCGTTGCGCGGCTTCGCCGACATGATCGCCTCGCGGCGCGGGGTGACCGGCGGCTTCTCACCGGTCACCGCGGCGTGGGCGGCGGCCTCCGCGGCCGCGGGCTGGACCGCGGTGCCCGGACCGGTGTCGCTGACCGTGCCGTCCCGGCCGGACGCGGCACGGGCGGCGGCCACCGAGACGGCCCCGATCGAGGCCGCGGCGGCGGCGTTGCGGCTGGTCGTCGAGGCGTCCGGCCGGTCCGGGTCCGACGGGCCGGCCGTGTCGTCCGTCGCCGGGGCGTCCGGGTGTCCGGTGACCGGGGTGAGGCCCTGCAGCGTGGGCGGCTCGCCGTCGGTGCCGACGGGCCGCAGGACCACGGTGGTCTCGTTCTCGGACGGGGCGTCCGGTCGCGGTGCGGGCCGTCCGTCCGGTCCTCCGGGCCCCGGGCGGTCCGGGGCGGGGGCCCAGGAACGGGCGCCGGGGGCGCCGTTCGACGGGTGGGCGCCGGGCCGGTCGGTCGGAGACGGACCGGAGCCCTGCCCGCCGGGGCGGTCGACGGGGTACGCCCCCGTGCCCGGACCACCGGAGCGGTCGGTCGGGAACGCGCCGGTGCCCTGTCCCGCGGGCCGGTCGGTGGGAAACGCGCCGGTGCCCGGTCCGCCGGGTCGGTCGGTGGGGAATGCTCCGGTGCCCGGTCCGCCGGGTCGGTCGGCCGGGAACGCCCCGGTGCCCTGTCCCGCGGGCCGGTCGGTGGGAAACGCGCCGGTGCCCGGTCCGCCGGGTCGGCCGGTGGGGAACACCCCGGTGCCCTGCCCGTCGGGCCGACCGGCCGGGTACCCGTCCGTGCCCGGTCCGCCGGGCCGCTCGTCCGGGCCCGTGCCGGGGGCGGGGAACGCCCCGGTCCGCGCCGGTCCGGAGAACGCAGCGGCTGCGCGGCCCGGGGCCGCGGCCGACCCGGAGCGCGACGGCGTGTCGCCGTACGACCCCGGCGTCGGGAACGCGCCGTTGCGGGACGGTGCGGCGTCGCCCGTGGGCGGGCGGCCGGCGTCCCACGCCGGTGCGTCCCGGTCCCACGCGGACGGCCCGCCGACGGAGGAACCCGGACCGCCGTCCGGGCCCGGGTCGGTGCCCCGGGGAGCGTCGCCGTCCCGGAAGGAGTCGTCCCGGAAGGAGTCGTCCCGGAAGGAGTCGTCCCGGAAGGAGTCGTCCCGGAAGGAGTCGTCCCGGAAGGAGTCGTCCCGGAAGGAGTCGTCCCGGAAGGAGTCGTCCCGGGCGGAACCCTCACGGGCGGGACCCTCACCGGCGGTGTCGTCACGAGGGGTGTCGTCACGGTCGACGTCGTCGGGGGTGGACCCGTCGGTGTCGGGTGCGGAGGCCGCGGTGTCGGCACGGCCCGGGAGCCGGCCGAAGCCGCTGCCCGAGTCACCGCCGGCGGTGGCGAACAGGTCGTTGCCCGACAGCCCGGCCATCGCCGGACCGGACGGGGCCCCACCCATCGCCGGACGACGCACCGGACGCTGCTCCGGGCCCGCGGGTGCGGGAGGCCTGCGACCGGGCATCGTCGGACGGTTCCCGGACGGCGGGGTCGAGGGCCGCGCGGGCGGCTGCTCGGTCCGGTCGTCGGAGGGGTCCGCGCTCGGGTAGTGCCCGATCAGCGCGCCGGGCGGCAGGATGTCGGTCTCCGGGCCGTCGGCGCCGTTGCGCGCCGGGCGCGGCGGCCACCGCTTGGCGGTGTGCTGTCCCGCGGTGTCCCGGTCCGCGTCGCCGGAGCCGGTGCCGCCGGACTCCGTGGCGTCCCCGGCCGAGGGCGACGGAGTGGCGTCCTGGTCCGGGGTGGAGCCGGTGGTGGAGCGGGTGCCGTCGCCGAGCGGGCGCGGGGTGGGCGCGATCGGCGGGACGACGGTCGGTGCGGGTGCGGTCACCGGGACACCGTCCGGCCCGGGACCGGCATCGGTGCGACGACCGCCCTCCGCCGGGGTGGCGGCGGGGTCGGGCCGGCTCGCACCGGCGCCGGGGCCGGGACGCCCCGTCGGCGTGGAGTCCGGCCGGGGCGCCGACGGGACGGCGCCCGCTGCGTCGGACACGGGAGCCGACGGGGAGACGTCCGACGAGCCGGACCGGGGAGCCGCCGGAATGGCGTCCGCCGGGCCGGGCCGGGGTGACGACGGGCCGCCGTCCGCCGAGTCCGGCCGCGACGACGCCGGAGTGGCGTCGGCCGGGCCGGGGCGGGGCGCGGTCGGGGCGCCGCCGGTCGCGGGCGGTGTCGTCCCGCCCGGTGTGCCCGGCGCGAACGACGGCGGCGGCGCGAAGCGGTCCGCCGGGGTGTGCAGGGGATCGAGACCGTCGTCGCCGGGCTCGTCGGGCAGCGGCCCGACGCCCAGCGGGTCGTCGCCGAGGTCGCCGAGATCGGCGTAGTCACCCGCATTCGACGACGGTTCGGGGGCGGCGGGCCGCGGACCCGGGGTGGGACGTGGGGCGGGCGCGGGACCCCGTTCGCGGGACACCAGTTCGGTGAACCCGGTCGGGGTCGGCTCGCGCCGGGCGCCGTCGTCCTCGGACGTGGCCTCCGGCTCCGGTTCCTCGCCCGAGCCGGACCGCATGACCAGGTCGACCAGGGAGCCGGGGACCACCGGCACGCGGCCGGTCCGGATCGCCTCGCCGAGCCCGTCGGGGTTCGGTTCGGGGTCCGGCGGGCCGTCGGCACGCCGGGGGGAGCGGTCGTCGGGGCCCGGGTGACCGGGCGCCGACGTCATGCGTTCTGCGGCGGTCGGGTGCACATAACGATTCGATTATCGCGAGCGTCGCCCCGGGCCCGGACCCCGGGTGGCCCCCCGGCCCGTCCTGGTCGTCCCACCTGCGACGTCCGTCATGGTCCGGGGCTGGTCACGCCCCGTTCCGAGGTCACCGAACGGGAGGACCCCGATCGAGGTGAGCGAGATCGGCGGGATGCGGCCGACGGTGGTGCTGTCGGGGTCCTCCTCGGCCGGGCGGTGCCCGGGACCGAGGAGCAGGGAACCGGTGGCGGGCGCGTCCGCGTCCTCGTCCTCGGCGGGACCGCCGGCCTCGGAGCGGGAGCCGGCGGCGTCGGCCGACGGCCTGCTGCCGAGCTCCGACACCGAGGCGATCGAACCCTCGTCCGACGCCGGCGCCGAGGACGACGAGGAGAGGCTCGAGGACGTCGAGGTCGAGGGCGGCCGGGAGACGGGCGGCAGGGAGACGGGCGGCAGGGAGATGGGCGACGGGGAGACCGGCGGCAGGGAGACGGGCGCGGGGCCGAACAGGGCGTCGTCGAGGGCGGCGGAGACCGGCTCACGGTCCAGCTCCTCGGCGAGGGTGCGCTGCACCCGGGTCAGCTCGTCCCGGACGTCGTCGCGCAGCGCGGCCAGCCGCTCGACGTCGCGCACGACCGCCGACCGTCGCTCCCCGGCGCCCTGCTCGGCGTCGCGCAGCAGTGCGGCGGCCTCGGCGCGGGCGGTGGACAGCGTCTGCTCGGCGTCGGAGCGGGCGTCGGCGAGGATGCGCTCGGCCTCGGTGTGGACACCGGACAGCCGGTCGGACACGGTGCGCTCCCGCTCGGCGAGGTCGCGCTCGCGGCGGTCGGCGTCGTGCTCGCGGTCGTCGAGGGTGCTGCTGCGGGAGGTGAACTCGCGGTCCAGGGTGGCGGCGCGGCCGAGCAGCGCCTCCTCGGTGCGGGAACGACGGTCCTCGGCCTCGCGGCGGGCGCGCTCCACGATCTCCGCGGCCTCGTCGGCCGCACGCTCGCGCAGCTCGGCCGCCTCCTGCTCGGCGGCCTGCAGGACGCGCTCGACGCGGCGGCCGAAGCCGGCCTCCTCGGCGCGGCGCTCCTCACCGGCCCGGGCGGCGGAGTCGTTCTCCAGCTGCTCCTGCAGCCGCCGGACCTGCGCGCGGGCCGCGGACAGCGACTGCTCGGCGGCGTCCGCGCGGCGGATCTCGTCGTGGATGCGGTGGTCGAGCTCGGCCAGCCGGGTGTCGACCTCGCCGCGGTCGTAGCCGCGCAGCACGACGGTGAACCAGGAGCCGTCCTCGCCCTCGTGGCGGTCGGGGTGGGCCCCGGAGTCGCCGCTGCGGTGCGCGTGCCGCGACGACCCGTTGACCGGCTCGTGCCGATGCGGACCGGACAGCGAGGGAGAGACGCTCACGATGAACCCCCAAGACGGGTGACTACGAGCCGCCCGACGTGCCGGGGCGGCGTCCCGTCCAACGAGACCGGACGCGTTCGGTCACGTTCAGCGCTGGATCAACCCGTAAAGCGCCCGAATGCCACTCGAATGGCCGCCGGACGGACGGGCTAACGATCACACTGTGTGGTAATGCCCCTACTCGGGTCAGAACTCGGAGTTCTGCATGCTCACCGCGGCGTACTGCAGGTAGTTCCACAGCTGCTCGCGGTGCTCCGGGGAGAGGTTCTCCTCGTCGACGGCGATCCGCATGCAGCGCAGCCAGGCGTCGCGCTCGATCGGGCCGATCTTGAACGGCACGTGCCGCATCCGGAGCCGGGGGTGGCCGCGCTGGTCGGAGTAGGTCCGCGGGCCGCCCCAGTACTGCTCCAGGAACAGCCGCAGGCGGTCCTCGGCCGGGCCGAGGTCCTCCTCCGGGTACAGCGGCCGCAACACCTCGTCCCGGGCGACCTCCTCGTAGAACCGGTGGACGATCCGGTGGAAGACCGGGGCGCCACCCACCTCGGCGTAGAAGTTCTGCGGTGCACTCACGCCGACCAGTCTCCCAGGAGTCGTCAGTTCTGCTTCTGCGCCTGGCCGTCGAAGGCCGCGCCGGGGAAGACCATCGGCCGCGGGATGCCGTGGTCGTCGAAGGCGTCGGTGATCGCGCCGTTGAGCGCGCGCTGCACCGCCCACTGCCGGCCGGGGCTGACCCGCACGGTGATCCGCAGCGTGACGCCCTCCGGGCCGATCTTGTCGACGCCGAGCACCTCGGGGGCCTCCAGCACGTCACCGGCGATGTCGTCCTGGGAGGCGCGCTCGGTGGCGGTGCTCCCGGCCAGCTCGGTGGCCTCCTCGACGTCGGCGTGGTGCGCGATCGGCAGGTCGACCACCGCGACCGCGTAGCCCTGGCTCATGTTGCCCACGCGCAGGATCTCGCCGTTGCGGACGTACCAGACGGTGCCCTTGATGTCGCGGATCGTGGTGATCCGCAGGCCGACCGCCTCGACGGTGCCGACGGCCTCCCCGACGTCGACGACGTCACCGACGCCGTACTGGTCCTCCAGCAGCATGAACATGCCGGACAGGAAGTCGCGCACCAGGTTCTGCGCACCGAAACCGATGGCGAGCCCGATCACCCCGGCACCGGCCAGCAGCGGGCCCAGCGGGTAGCCGAGCTCGTTCATCACCATCA
Organism: Pseudonocardia sp. TMWB2A; assembly: GCF_017312135.1. Lineage (NCBI taxonomy): Bacteria > Bacillati > Actinomycetota > Actinomycetes > Pseudonocardiales > Pseudonocardiaceae > Pseudonocardia > Pseudonocardia sp. TMWB2A. Next base: position 1,065,819 of record NZ_QKQY01000002.1, on the reverse strand, counting down.
TCACCGCGACGAGCAGCACGACCGCCGAGACGATCGAGCGCAGCACCGAGCCGATCGTGCGTGCCCGCTGCGCCCGTCGCTGGGTGCCCGGGTCCGCCGCCGGCGCGACGGCGGCGCCGCCACCCGGACGCAGCCGGCGGGCCCGGCCCACCAGCGCGGTGAACCGGCCGTTGGTGGCGCCGTCGACCATCCGCGCGATCGCCCGGTGCGCCAGCCACCGGAACAGCACCGCGACCACGACGATCACGGTGATCGCCACGGTCCTGCTGACCAGGGTGTCCGCGTGCTGGGCCAGGAAGTCGTTGCTGGTCCAGCGGTAGAGCGTGGCGCACCACGAACCGGCGTCCTGCACGCAGTCCGGTATCAGGGTCACGTTCTGCAGGGGTACGTCGGGCAGCACGACGGGGGTCACGAGTCCTCCTCGGGGGCGGTGAGGGCTGCGTCGGAACCCCCGAGGCTACGTCACCCTCCGGTGTGACGACGGTCGCGCACGTGGTCCGGAACCGACTGGTGTCCGTGCAGGTCAGGGGCGGTTTCCGGAGGCCCGGCGACGGTCCGCAGCGGCACCACGCCGGCCCAGGCGAGACCGGCCGCGACGTCGGCCTCGTCGTCGGACGGCGGCCCGGAGCGGCTCTTCACGCTGGCCTCGGTCAGATCGAGCGCGAACACCGCGGTGGCGGCCAGCTCCCGGCGGTCCGGGCGGCGGGCGTGGTCCCACGCGCCCGGGGTGAGGTGCTCGACGATCACCCGCAGCGCGTGCAGACGTTCGTCGTCCCCGGTGACGCGGCGGGCGTCGCCGTGGACGACCGCGCTGCGGTAGTTCATCGAGAAGTGCATCAGTGCGCGGGCGTGCACGATGCCGTCGAGGTGGGTCACGGTCACGCAGCACGGCAGCGTGTCCCCGGCCAGGTAGCGGGCCCCGGACGAGCCGTGCAGGTAGAGCGTGTCGCCGTCGCGGCCGTAGGCGGTCGGGAGGACGACGGGCGCGCCGTCGCGGACGAAGCCCAGGTGGGCGACGAGGCCGTCGTCGAGGACCGCGTGCAGGTCGGAGCGGTCGACGGCGGCCCGGTCGCGCATGCGGCCCAGGGTGCTGCGGGTGGTGGGGGAGAGCGTCACCTCCCGAGGATGGCCGTCGGCAGTGGCATCCTGGAACGGCCACTTCCGCTCGTGAACGAAAGGCCACTGTGCAGGATCTCCCGATCGTCCTCGACCGCTCCGGGGCGACGCCGCTGGCGGTCCAGCTCGCCGACGGCCTGCGCGCCGCGGCCGCCGGCGGGGCACTACGGCCCGGCGACCGGCTGCCGTCGACCCGCGGGCTCGCGACGACGCTGCGGGTGAGCCGGACGGTCACCGCCGCGGCCTACGACCAGCTGCTCGCCGAGGGCTGGGTCACCGGCCGGGTCGGAGCGGGGACGTTCGTGACCGCGGTCCCCGGGCCCGCCCCCACGGGCCCGGCCGCGCCCGCCGGGCCCCCGCCGCAGGCCGAGCCGTCGGTGCTGGACCCGGGGCGGCCGTGCGTCGCGGCGCTGGACCCCGCGATGTGGCGCCGCGCCTGGCGGGCCGCCGCCGATCCGCCCCCGGACGACCGGCCCCGCGCCGACGGGCTGCCCGCGTTCCACGACGCCGTCACCGGCCACCTGCTGCGCCACCGCGGCCTCACCCCGCCCGCGGACACCGTGCTGACCACCGCCGGGACCTCCGCCGCCGTCGCCGAGCTGGCCCGGCTGCTGCCGGCAGGCGCGACCGTCGCCGTCGAGGAGCCGGGCTACCCGCGCGCGGTCACCGCGCTGCTGGCGGCCGGGCTGCGGGTCGTCGGCGTACCCGTGGACGACGACGGCCTGGTCGTCGACGCCGTCCCGGCCGGCTGCGCGGCGGTCTACACCACGCCCGCGCACCAGTTCCCGACCGCGGTGCGCCTGTCCGCCGCCCGCCGGGTCGCCCTGGTCGGGCGCGCCCGCGCCGAGGACTTCCTGGTCATCGAGGACGACTACGACGGCGAGCTCCGCTACGACGTCGCCCCGCTGCCCCTGCTCGCCGCCCTCGCACCCGGCCACGTCGTGCACCTGGGCACCGCGAGCAAGATCCTCAGCCCGACGCTCGGGGTCGGCTGGGCGGTCGCGCCGCCCGCCGTCGTCGACGCGTGGCGGGACCTGCGCGCCCGGACCGGCACCCGGCCGTCGCCCGCGGGGCAGCTGGTCCTCACCGCGCTCGCCGCACACGGCGACCTGTCCCGGCACCTGCGACGGCTGCGCCGCGAGCTCCGAGAGCGGCGGGCCCTGGTCCTGGACGCCGCCCGCACGGCGGGCTGGGCCGCGCAGGGGGACCCGGCCGGGGCACACCTCGTGCTCCGCCCGCCCGAGGGGGAGCGGGCCGCGATCGCCGCGGCCGCCCGGCGGGGCGTCGCCGTGCGCGGGCTGGCCGACTACCACCGGGACGGACCCGGCACGTCCGGCCTGGTCGTCGGGTACGCCGCCGGGACCCGGGCCGAGCTGACCGCCGCACTGGCGGCGCTGGTGGGGTGAGCGGCCCCCCGGGCCGACGCCCGGCTGCGCGCCCCCGCGGAGCCGCCGCCTACCCTCGGGCCCCATGAGTGCCGACCGGGTGAAGATCGCCGTCGTCTTCGGCGGCCGCAGTTCCGAGCACGCGATCTCGTGCGTGTCCGCGGGCAGCGTGCTGACCCACCTCGACCCGGAGCGGTTCGAGGCGGTCCCGGTCGGGATCACCCCGGACGGCGCGTGGGTGGTCGGCCCGTCCGACCCCGCCCGGCTGGCGATCTCCGGTCGCGAGCTGCCCGAGGTCGACGGGACCGCCGAGGCCCTGGTGCTGCCCGGCGAGCCGGGCCGCGGCCTGGTCCGCCTCGACGCGCGCGAGGCGCTGACCTCGGTCGACGTCGTCTTCCCGATCCTGCACGGCGCCTTCGGCGAGGACGGCACCATCCAGGGTCTGCTGGAGATGGCCGGGCTGCCCTACGTCGGAGCCGGCGTGCTGGCCTCCGCGGTCGGCATGGACAAGGAGTTCGCGAAGAAGCTGCTGCGCGCCGAGGGCCTGAACGTCGCCGACGGCGTCGTGCTCCGCCCCGGCACCGACATCGGGTTCGCCGACCGCGACCGGCTCGGGCTGCCGCTGTTCGTGAAGCCGGCCCGCGCCGGGTCCTCGATGGGCGTCACCCGGGTCACCGACCCGGCCGCGCTCGACGCCGCCGTCGCCGAGGCCCGCCGGCACGACCCGAAGGTGCTCGTCGAGGCCGCCGTGCCCGGCCGCGAGATCGAGTGTGCGGTGCTGGAGTTCCCCGACGGCAGCGTCCGCGCCAGCCTGCCCGCCGAGCTGCGCTACAACGGCGAGTTCTACGACTTCGAGTCCAAGTACCTCGACACCTCCGAGCTGCAGATCCCCGCCAAGCTCGACGACGAGATCACCGAGTCGCTGCGCTGGAAGGCGATCACCGCGTTCCGCGCGCTCGACGTGCAGGGCCTGGCCCGGGTCGACTTCTTCGTCACCGACGACGGCGACATCACCGTCAACGAGGTCAACACCATGCCCGGGTTCACCCCGAGCTCGGCGTTCCCGAAGATGTGGGCGGTCACCGGGCTCGACTACTCCGAGCTGCTCAGCACGATGGTCGACACCGCGCTGGCCCGCGGGACCGGGCTGCGGTAGCTACCGGACCCGCACCGGCTGCGGCGGGAGGGTGTCGACGACCGCGTCGGACACCGCCTGCAGCGGCCCCGGACCGGTCTCCGCGGGCGCGGACAGCTCCAGGTACACCCCGCGGTCGACGACGGCGTAGGTCGTCGCGAGCGCGCCCTGCGGGGTCGCCAGCGGCAGCCAGCTCACCCCGTTGACCACGATCAGCGGCGAGGTCGGCCCCAGCTCGGCCGGCCGTTCGGTGCCGCAGCGCAGCACCACCGGCTCCGGCTCGGCGACCCACGCCCGCGCGCCGGGGACCGGCGGGTCGATCTCGCGCGGCGCGAGGTCCCCGGTGTCGCCGGGGATGCCCGCCCCCAGCGCGCGCAGCACCGCGTCGCACGACGTCGACGACGCCTGCGGTGCGGCCTGCGCGGGCAGCTCCAGGGGGCCGGTGTCCGGCCCCGTCGTCAGGCGGGCCCAGACCGCGAGCCCCGCCACGACGAGGGCGAGCAGCAGGGGCAGCGCGATCGCCACCACGACCGGTGGTGACACGCGTGCCCCTGCCACGTCTCCGCCCGTCTCAGCTGAGCTTGACCACGGGGCAGGTGAGCGTCCGGGTGATCCCGTTGACGTTCTGCACCCGGGCCACGACCAGCCGGCCGAGCTCGTCGACGTCGTCCGCCTCGGCACGCACGATCACGTCGTACGGGCCGGTGACGTCCTCGGCCGAGACGACGCCCGGCAGACCCCCGATCTCGGAGGCGACGGAGGCGGCCTTGCCGACCTCGGTCTGGACGAGGATGTATGCCTGCACCACGGCGTGCCCCTTTCCGGTAACTGCCGACCTGCCGGATGGTTGGCGGCAGGAATGTCGGACGCAGAACCTACCGGAGGCCGCCCCCGTGTCCCCATCCGCGATCACGCCCGAGGGCGGTTCCGAGACCGGTGTCTCACTCCGGGAGGTCGGTGAGTTCGCACTGATCGACCGGGTCACCACGGACCGTGTCCAACCGGCTACGACGGAGCTCGGGCCCGGGGACGACTCGGCCGTCGTCACCGCCGCTGACGGGCGGGTCGTCGCCTGCACCGACGTGCTCGTCGAGGGCGTGCACTTCCGGCTCGACTGGTCGAGCCCCGAGCAGGTCGGGCGCAAGGCGGCCGCCGCGAACCTGGCCGACATCGCCGCGATGGGGGCGGTGCCGACGTCGCTGCTGGTGGGGCTGGCCTGCCCCTCGTCGACGCCCGCGGCCCAGCTGGAGCAGCTGGCCGACGGGCTGTGGGCCGAGGCCCGCTCGACCGGTGCCGGGCTCGTCGGGGGCGACCTGACCTCGGCGCCGGTGATCGTCGTCTCGGTGACGGCGCTGGGGGACCTGCAGGGCCGGGCCCCGGTGCTGCGCTCCGGTGCGCGGGCGGGAGACCGGGTCGCGGTCTGCGGGCGGCTGGGCTGGTCCGCGGCCGGGCTGGCGGTGCTCGGGCGCGGGTTCCGCTCCCCGGCGGCCCTGGTCGACGCGCACCGGGTCCCGGAACCGCCCTACTCCGCCGGTCCGCAGGCCGCCGACGCCGGCGCCACGTCCATGATCGACGTCTCGGACGGCCTGCTGGCCGACCTGGCACACGTCGCGCGGGCCTCGGGGGTGGCGCTGCGGCTGCGGTCGCGGGCGTTCACGGTGGCCCCGCGGATGGCGGAGATCGCGTCCGCGCTGGGCCTGGACCCGCTGCGCTGGGTCCTGACCGGCGGTGAGGACCACGCGCTGGCGGCGACCTTCCCCGGGGACGCGCCGCTGCCCGAGGGGTGGACCGAGGTCGGGGCCGTCGAGGCGCCCGACGCCGACGGGCCGGGCGTCACGGTCGACGGCCGTCCCTACGACGGCGCCGCCGGTTGGGTCCATTTCTCCCGCTACTGAGACACCCGACATACGGCGACGGCCCGGTCCCCGGAGGGGGACCGGGCCGTCGGCCGGGATCGGGGTCAGGCGCCGCGCCGCCAGAACAGCAGGACCCGGCGCAGCCGGCTGCGCAGGGTCGGGTGACCGGGCACGGACCGCTGCGGGGCCGGGAACTGCCGGAACTCCGCGGGCGGCGGGGTCAGGTGGGCCGCCGGGAGGGTGGGCGGGTCCATCGCGACCAGGGTCTGCGGGAAGTGGCGCGCATCGGGCGACGGGGTCTTCTCGGGGTGCACGGTCGTCTCCTCCACGGCCGGTCCATCGCTCGCGGTGGTCGGATCGTTACCGACGGCCTGCTGCATCTCCGGCCTCCTCACGGTCTCGGGCGGGGCGCACCGCCGGGACCCGTACCCGCCGGGGCCGGGGTCCACCCGCGCGGGCCGCATCCGGTGCGGGCCACCAGCCGGGCCCGGGAGGGAGCGCGGGGCGGCGGTGCCTGCACACCCAGGGTACCGACGTGACGTGCGCCGGAGACGTGTGCGGTGGCTCACCCGGCACGCCGTCGGACACCCGGGTGCTCGCTACGGTGAGTGCCGAGCAGGTGGGACGAGTGGACGGAGCGGGCGTGTCGGGGCTGGTGGCGGTGGTGGCGTGGGCCGCCCTGGCGGGGTGGATCGCCGCCGGTGTGCTGCTCGTGCTGGCCCACCGGCGGCTGGAGCAGCTCGAGCGGGAGCACACCGCCCGCAAGTGGGACATCGTCGCGTTGCGTGCGGAGCTGCGGGCGCTGCACCGGCGGCCGGACGAGCCGTCCGACCCCGCCGTGTCCGACCCCGGGGTCCCGGTCCCGGCCGGCGGGACGCCCGGACGTACCCGGACGGCCGGCGCCACGGCATGGCGCCGGTCGCACCGGCGCCCGGTGGGCCGTACCCGGCGGCGCCCCTCCTGAACGGGGGCGGGGGTCAGCGCTGCGGCACCGCCGCCCCGCGGATGCTCGCGTCCAGCAGCTGCACCGGGTGCAGCAGCGGCACGTCGGCGAAGTCCTCGTTCGGCAGGTACTTGCCGATCTGCAGCAGGCAGCCCGGGTTCGCGGTGACCACGACGTCCGGCTTCGCGTCGCGGATCTTCTCCGCCTTCCGCACGCCCAGGTCGGCGGCCGCGTCCGGCTTCACCATGTTGTAGATGCCGGCCGAGCCGCAGCACAGCGACGCCTCGGCGATGTCGACGAGCTCCAGCTCGGGGATCGTCCGGAGCACCTCGCGGGGCTGGTTGCGGACGCCCTGGGCGTGCCCGAGGTGACAGGCGTCGTGGTAGGCGACGCGGCCGGTGACCGGGGTGCGCGGGGCGCGGGGGCCGCCGTCGTCCTCCCGGGAGTACAGCTCGGCCAGGACCTCGTGCACGTCGCGGCAGCGGGCGGAGAAGCGCGCCGCGCGGTCGGCCCAGGCGGGGTCGTCGGCGAGCAGGTGGCCGTAGTCCTTCATCGACGAGCCGCAGCCCGCGACGTTGGTGACCACCGCGTCGACGTCGAGGGTCTCGAAGCGGGCGATGGTGCGCCGGGCCCGGTCCAGCGCGGACTCCTCGCGCCCGGCGTGCACCTCCAGCGCGCCGCAGCACTGCTGGTCGCGGGGGACGAGCACGTCGCAGCCCTCGGCGGCGAGCACCCGCACGGTGGCCTCGTTGACCCGGTGGAAGAACACGTCCTGCACGCAGCCGGTGAGCAGCGCGACCCGGGCCCGGCGGGTGCCGACCGCGGGGGTGTGCACCGGGAGCGTCGCGAACGCCTCGCGCACCGAGACCGGCGGCAGCAGCGACTCCATCGCCGCGAGCTGACCGGGCAGCTTCTCGGCGAGCCTCCGGATCGCGGGGACCTTCCGCAGCTGCTGGTACAGCGCGCCGGGCAGGGCGGCCGCCCGCAGCCGTCGCTTGTAGGGGAACAGCGCGAAGATCGCGTCGCGGAACAGCTTGTCCGACGCGCTGCGGGGCACGTTGCGCTCGATCTGCGGGCGCACCGACTCCAGCAGCTTGTCGTACTGCACCCCGGACGGGCAGGCGGTCACGCACGCCATGCAGCCCAGGCAGTTGTCCATGTGCTCGGTGAACGGCCCGTCGAGGCCGATGTCGCCCTTCTCGGCCAGGTCCATCAGCAGGATCCGGCCGCGCGGGGAGTCCATCTCCTCGCCCCACAGCACGTAGGTGGGGCAGGTCGGCAGGCAGAAGCCGCAGTGGACGCAGTCGTCGAGCAGCTCGCGCTGCGGCGGGTGGACGTCGTCGAACGCGCTCGGGCCCTGCTGGGGGATCTTGGTCTCGGCCGCCCCGGTCGGGGTGCCTGCGGGCTCGTGGGTGCTCGTCATGCGTGCCTCACATCCAGGGGGCGAAGCGACCGGCGGCGAACCGGGCCTCGGGGTCGAGCTGCGTCTTGACGGCCCTGAGCAGGGCGAGTGCGGACGGTGCGGGGCCCCACGCGGGGGCGTCGAGGGCCTCGGGCCGGTCACGCAGCACGCTGGTGCCACCGACCGCGGCGACGGCGTCGTGCACCTCCGCGACGGCGGCCCCCGGCACGGTGACGGTCGCGACGCCGGTCGCGAGGCCGGCCGTGACGGCGGTGGCGGGCAGCTGCTCCACCAGCGGCGCCAGCCGGGTCGGGGCGCACCCGATCCGGACGACGGCGCCGTCGAGGGCGGGCCCGTCGCCGTCACCGCCGGCGTGCGGGCCGTCGGTCAGCGACGTGTGGACGTCCCACACGTCCGCGCCCGCCTCCCGGGCGTCGGCGCCGAGCAGCTCGCGCAGCCGCGCGACCCGCGCGGGCAGGGTCTCCGCGCCGCCCTCCAACCGGACCAGCAGGCGTCCCGGGTCACCGGAGACCCACTCGACGGCGATCGGCTCCAGCGGGCTGGCCATCAGCTCCAGCACCCGCGACGCGGCCTCGGCCACCGGGCCGTCGACGCTCACGCAGGCGACGGCCTTCGGGACCGGGTGCAGCCGCAGGACGACCTCGACCAGCGGGCCGAAGGTGCCGTAGGAGCCGTGCATCAGCTTGGCCATGTCGTAGCCGGCGACGTTCTTGATGACGTGCCCGCCGGAGCGGACCATCGTGCCGTCGGCGAGTACCGAGGTGGTGCCGATGACCAGGTCCCGCAGACCGCCCCAGACCAGGGCGGACGGGCCGGCGTCGGCGGTGGCGAGCAGCCCGCCGACCGTGGCGCCGCGGGCGATCCGGGCGGCGTCGAACGCGAGGCGCTGACCGTGCTCGGCCAGCTGCTCCTGCAGCGCGCGGACCGGGGTCCCGGCGTGCACCGAGACGGTCATGTCGCCCGGGTTGTGGTGGATCACCCCGGACAGCGCGGAGAGGTCGAGCGTCGCGGCGACGTCGTCGGCGGGTCGTCCGGCCCAGCCGGTGGCGGTGCCGGCGCCGGTGATCGCGAGGCGGCCGGGGGTGTCCAGGACGGCGTCCCGGACCTCCTTCGCCGAGGTGGGGCGCAGCGTGGTGGGAGCAGCGCGTGTCATGTCGTCGGGCCCTTCCGGGTCTCGTACGGGTCGGTCGGACAGGTCGGCCGGACGGGTCACAGCCGTTCGATCAGGCCCGCCTCCTCCAGCGGGTGCGGCCGGTAGAGCCCCGGCTTCTCGCCGCACAGCCGGGGGGTGGGCAGGAGCTTGCCGGGGTTGCAGATGTGGTCGGGGTCGAAGCCGTCGCGGATGCGGCGCATGACGGCCAGGTCGTCCTCGCCGAACATCCGCGGCATCGAGCAGGCCTTGTCGGTGCCGATGCCGTGCTCGCCCGACAGCGAGCCGCCCATCTCGACGCACAGCTCCGCGATCTGCGCCGACAGGTGCTCGGCCTGCTCGGTCTGGCCCTCGGCGGCGGAGAACAGGACCAGCGGGTGCAGGTTGCCGTCGCCGGCGTGGAAGACGTTCGCGACGCGCAGCCCGGCCTCGGAGCCCATCTCGTCGATCCGCTCGAGGATCTCGGCGAGCCGGGTCCGGGGGACCACGCCGTCCTGGACGATGTAGTCCGGCGAGATCCGGCCGACCGCGGCGAACGCGGCCTTGCGGCCCCGCCAGATGTTCGCGCGCTCCTCGGGGGAGCCCGCGATGTGGAGCCGGGTGCAGCCGTGCCGGTCGCAGATCTCCTTGACCAGCGCGAACTGCTCCTCGCACTCCTCGACGGTCCCGTCCAGCTCGACGACGAGCGCGGCCGGGGTGTCGAGGGAGTAGCCGGCGCCGGTGGCGCCCTCGGCGGCCTCGATGGCCAGCGCGTCCATCATCTCGACCGCGGCGGGCACGATCCCGGCCGCGACGATGTCGGAGACGACCCGGCCGCCCGCCGACACCGACGGGAAGTCCGCCAGCAGCGTCCGCATGACCTCGGGGGTGCGCAGCAGCCGGACGGTGACCTTCGTGACGATGCCGAGCGTGCCCTCGGAGCCGAGGAACACCCCGCGCAGGTCGGGCCCGGACTGCTCCATCGTGTCCGAGCCGAGGGTGACCACCTCGCCGTCGGGGAGCACGACCTCCATCGACAGCACGTGGTTGGTGGTGAAGCCGTACTTGAGGCAGTGCGCGCCGCCGGAGTTCTCCGCGACGTTGCCGCCGATCGTGCACACCTGCTGGCTCGACGGGTCCGGGGCGTAGTAGAGCCCGTACGGCGACGCGGCCGCGGTGATCTCCAGGTTCGTGACGCCCGGCTCCAGCACCGCGCGCCGGTTCTCCGGGTCGACCTCGAGCACCCGGTTGAGCCGGTTCAGCCCGATGACGACGCCCTCGGCCACCGGCAGCGCGCCGCCGGACAGGCCGGTCCCGGCGCCACGGGCGACGAACGGGATCCGGTGCCGGGCGCAGATCCGCACGCAGCCGGCGACGTCGTCGGCGGTGCGGGGCAGCAGGACCAGCTCGGGGACGACCCGGCTGCCGGTCAGGCCGTCGCACTCGTAGGTGCGGGTACGGACCGGGTCGTCGAGCACGTCCGCCGCGCCCAGGAGGGCGACGAACTCGTCGTGGATGGAGCGGGCCAGAGGCATCGCTGCACTCCCTTGCTGCGCGTGGCGGGGCTCACGGGAGGGTACGTCGACCCCGTGACGGTCCGCGCTCTGCGAACGGAGGGGGACCGCCACCACTTCCGTGATGCGGAAAAGATAATCCACTGGTAGAAATACGACCAGTCCCGTCATCCACGCAGAGAGGGTGGTCACAGATGGCCGACACCGCCGGCCTGCAGGTCGAGGAGCACCTGAAGTCCTTCGTCGAGGGCGAGCTCCTGTCCGACGTCGACCTCACGGCGGACGACTTCTGGGCGACCCTGGCCAGGCTCCAGGAGCGCTTCGCCCCGAGGATCGCCGACGCACTGGCCCGTCGCGACGAGATCCAGTCGCGCATCGACGAGTGGCACCGCGAGCACGGGGTCGGGTCGGTCGAGGAGTACGAGAAGTTCCTCACCGACCTCGGCTACCTGCTCCCCGAGCAGTCGCCGACCATCGGCGTGGACCGGGTCGACCCGGAGATCGCCGAGGTCCCCGGCCCGCAGCTGGTCGTGCCCTCCACCGTCCCGCGCTACGCGCTCAACGCCGCCAACGCCCGCTGGGGCTCGCTGTTCGACGCCTTCTACGGCACCGACGCGCTCCCGCAGGACGGCGAGCTCGCGAAGGGCTACGACGAGCGCCGCGGCGCGCAGGTGATCACCGCCGCCGACGAGCTGCTCGACGAGCTGTTCCCGCTCGCGAAGGGCAGCCACGCCGACGCCACCGCCTACCGGGCCTCGACCGATGGGCTCGTCGTCGACACCACCTCGAACGGCACGGTCGGGCTCGCCGACACCGCGCAGTTCGCCGGGTTCCGCCCGGTCGACGGCGACGGCCGCGGCGCGGTCCTGCTGACCCGTAACGGGCTGCACCTGGAGATCACGATCGACCCGACCACCCAGGTCGGCACCCAGCACCACGCCGACGTCGCCGACGTCGTGCTCGAGTCCGCGGTCACCACGATCGTCGACCTCGAGGACTCCGTCGCGACCGTGGACGGCGAGGACAAGGCGCTGGCCTACCGCACCTGGCTCGGGCTGCTGCGCGGCGACCTGACCGCCGAGTTCCGCAAGGGCGGGAAGACCGTCACCCGCCGGGTCAACCCGGACCGCGAGTACACCGCGCCCGACGGCTCCGACCTCACCCTGCCCGGGCGCTCGCTGATGCTGGTCCGCAACTGCGGCCACCACATGACGACCAACGCGGTGCGCACCGCCGACGGCACCGAGGTCGCCGAGGGCGTGCTCGACGCGCTCGTCTCGGCCGTCGCCGGGCTCTACGACCTGCAGGGGAAGGGCCCGCACACCAACTCCCGCGCGGGCAGCGTCTACATCGTCAAGCCCAAGCAGCACGGGCCCGAGGAGGTCGCGCTCACCGTCGAGCTGTTCGGCGCCGTCGAGGAGGCCCTCGGGCTGCAGGCGAACACCCTCAAGATCGGCATCATGGACGAGGAGAAGCGGACCACGGTCAACCTCTCCGCCTGCATCGCCGAGGCCGCGAACCGGGTCATCTTCGTCAACACCGGCTTCCTCGACCGGACCGGCGACGAGATCCACACCTGCTTCACCGCGGGCCCGGTCCTGCGCAAGGGCGACATGAAGACGACGACGTGGCTCACGACCTACGAGGACCGCAACGTCGACGTCGCGCTCGCCGCCGGGTTCGCGCACTCCGCGCAGGTCGGCAAGGGCATGTGGGCCAAGCCCGCCGCGATGGCCGAGATGATCGAGCAGAAGATCGGCCACCCGAAGGCCGGCGCGAACTGCGCCTGGGTGCCGTCGCCGACCGCCGCGACCCTGCACGCGCTGCACTACCTGCGCGTCGACGTGCACGGGGTGCAGGACGAGATCGCCTCCCGCACCACCGCCGACCGTCGCAAGCTGCTCGAGGTCCCGGTGACCGACGCGTCGTCGCTGTCGGCGCAGGACGTGACCCACGAGCTGGAGACCAACGCCCAGTCGATCCTCGGCTACGTGGTGCGCTGGGTCGGCATGGGCATCGGCTGCTCCACCGTGCCGGACCTGGAGGGCGTCGGGCTGATGGAGGACCGCGCCACCCTGCGGATCTCCGCGCAGCTGGTCGCGAACTGGCTCCAGCACGGCGTCGTCGACGAGGGGACGGTGCGCGACACCTTCGCCCGGATGGCCGCCGTGGTCGACGAGCAGAACGCCGGCGAGGACGGCTACCCCGCGATGGCGAAGGATCTGGAGTCCAGCGAGTCGTTCCAGGCCGCGCTGGAGCTGGTGTTCAGCGGGGCGACCGAGCCCAACGGCTACACCGAGCGGACGCTCACCCGCTGGCGTCAGCGGGCCAAGGCCGCGGCCTAGGCCGCACCACCACCGTCGACGACGACGCCCCCGGGACCGGTTCCCGGGGGCGTCGTCGCGTTCCGAGGAGGAGACCGATCGTGAAGCCGTGGATGCGGCCGGCCGCCGTGCTGTTCGGCGTCGGCTACGGCGCCAACCAGTTCAGCCCGCTGATGGTCATGTACCGCGAGCAGGGGCACTACTCGGCGACCGTGGTCGCCGCGTTCTTCGGCGTCTACGTGCTCGGTCTCGCCCCGGGCCTGCTCGTCGGCGGGCCCGCGTCGGACCGCTGGGGCCGCCGCCGGGTGCTGCTGCCCGCGACGGCCGCGTCGATCCCGGCCAGCGCCGTCCTCGCCCTCGGCGCGTTCTCCGAGGCACTGCTCTTCGCCGGCCGTCTGCTGTTCGGCGTGTGCGTCGGCGTCGCGATGGCGGTGGCGACGACGTGGGTCAAGGAGCTGTCCGGGCCCGGACAGGGCGCCCGGCGCGCCGCGCTCGCGCTCACCGCCGGGTTCGGGCTCGGCCCGCTCGTCGCCGGGCTGCTCGCGCAGTTCGCGCCGCTGCCGATGGAGCTGCCCTACCTGGTGCACATCGTCCTGACGGTGCCGGTCACCTGGTGGCTGCTCGCCGCGCCGGAGACGGTCGAGCCGGGCCGTTCCCGGTCCTGGCTGAAGGACCTGCGCGTCCCCGCCGTCGCGCACCCGCGGTTCGTGTGGCTGGTGCTGCCCGCCGCGCCGTGGGTGTTCGGGGCGGCCGCGCTCGCCTACGCCGTGCTGCCGACCACGCTCGACGGGATCACCGAGGGGTGGGGGCTGCTCGTCGCGACACTGCTGACCGCCGTCGCGCTCGGCTGCGGGGTCCTGGCCCAGTCCGCCGCGCGTCTCGTGGACGCCCGCTCGCCGCTGGCCGCGACCCGGGTCGGGCTCGCACTCGTCGTCGCGGGGACGCTCGTCGCCGCCCTCGCGGCGGGCCTGCCCAGCGTCCCGGCCGCCGTCGTCGCGGCCGCGCTGCTCGGCGCCGGCTACGGGTTCGTGTTGCTGTCCGGGCTGCAGGAGGTCCAGCGGATCGCCGCGCCGGAGCACCTGGCCGGGCTGACCGCGGTGTTCTACTCGCTGACCTACGTCGGGTTCCTGCTGCCGATGCTGCTCTCGGCCCTGACGGGGGTCACGGGGTACCCGGTGCTGCTGCTCGTCGTCGCCGCGGTGCAGGCGGTGTGCCTGGGCCTGGTGTGGGTGGGGGCGCGCCGGGTGGCGCCGGTCGCGGCGGAGCAGCCGGCGGTGGCCTGACCCGCGGTCACACTCCGGTGCGTCGCCGCATCGGCCACCCGTCTCACGTGCGCCGACGATCGGTTGATCGCTGTTCGCGCGCTGATCCGCTCCGCGCGCACGTCCGGGCACGCTCGGACGGCGGATCACCGCGCGCGGTGCGGATCACGCCACCGGCCGAGGATCGACCCGATGTCCACCCCGGGACGGAGGCGGCCACCGGCCGTCGCTCGTACCGTCGGACGGGTGACCACCACCACCGGTCCCGACGCCACGGACCTGCCGCGCCTCCCGTTCCCGCGCCACGACGTCCTCGAGCTCCCGCCGCTGTTCGCCCGGCTGCGGGAGCGGTCCCCGATCACCCCGGTCCGGACCCCGGCCGGCGACGTCGCGTGGCTGGTCACCGGCTACGACGAGGCCCGCGCCCTGTTCGCCGACGACCGGCTCGGCCGCAGCCACCCCGAGCCGGAGCGGGCCGCGCGCATCTCCGACTCGATGATCTTCGGCGGGCCGAGCGGCGACTCACCGGAGACCGAGCGCGCGAACCACACCCTCATGCGCAAGCTGCTCGCGCCCGCGTTCTCCGCGCGCCGGATGCGCAGGCTCTCCGGGCACGTCGCGGAGCTGGTGGCCCGGCAGCTCGACGTCGTCGAGGCCGCCGGTCCCGGCGCCGACCTGCACGAGCTGTTCTCCTTCCCGCTGCCGGTGCTGGTCATCTGCGAGCTGCTCGGCGTCCCCTACGACGACCGCGAGGAGTTCCGGCGCTGGTCCGGTGAACTCGGGCTGCTCCACGACCGGCCCCGTGCCGAGGCCGCCGCGCAGGCGCTGTTCGCCTACGTCCGCGGCCTGATCGACCGCAAGGACGACGAGCCGGGGGAGGACGTCCTGTCCGACTTCGCCGCGCTCGGCTCGGAGCCCGCACAGCGCGACGGCCTCGCCCGTCTCGGTGCCGGGCTGCTGTTCGCCGGGCACGAGACCACGGTCGGGCGGATCGACACCGGCACCGTCCTGCTGCTGGACCGCCCGGGGGAGTGGGCGGCGCTCGCCGCGGACCCGGAGCGCGCCGCGGGGGCGGTCGAGGAGGTCCTGCGGCTGGCCGTGCCCAGCGGGGGCAACGGCGGCATCCCGCGCTACGCCCACGCCGACGTCGACATCGCAGGGGTGCACATCCCGGCGGGCGACGCGATCCTGCTCGCCCCGGGCGCGGCGAACCGGGACCCGCGCCACTTCGACGGGGCCGCGGAGTTCGACGCCGACCGCAAGCCGACGCACCTCGCGTTCGGGCACGGGCCGTACTTCTGCGTGGGCGCGAGCCTGGCCCGGGTCGAGCTGACCGAGGTGTTCCGCGCGCTGCCCGCCCGGTTCCCGTCGCTGCGCCTGGCGGTGCCGCGCACCGAGCTGGAGCTGCGCTCGGACGTGCTCACCGGAGGGCTGCGCGCGCTGCCGGTCACCTGGGACCGATCATGAGGACGTGGGGGAACTCGAACTGCGGGTGGCGGGGCTCGACCATCCGGACGTGATGCCGCTGATGCGGCGGCTGCAGGCGTTCTACGGCGAGGTCTACGGCGACGGCGACGCCACCCCCGTCGACCCGGCCGACTTCCGGACCCCGTCCGGGTTGTTCCTGGTCGGCTACGACGACGGCGTCCCCGTCGCGACCGGGGCGTGGCGCGCCGTCGACGCCGACCCGGCCGACCCGGCGCGCCGCGACGGCGACGCCGAGCTGAAGCGGATGTACGTCGAGCCCGCCGCCCGCGGGCGGGGACACGCCCGGGCGGTGCTCGTCGCGCTGGAGCGTGCGGCGGCCGCCGCCGGGCGTCGTCGCATGATCCTCGAGACGGGTGACGGCCAGCCCGCTGCGATCGCGCTGTACGAGACCAGCGGATACCGTCGGACCAGCAACTTCGGTGCGTACCGGAACGACCCCCGCTCCCGGTGCTTCGCCAAACCGCTCCCGGCGTGAGCCTCGGTACGGTCACGGGCGAAACGTCCGGTTGCGCCGATAGGATGACCCCGGCGTCGTCGCCGCGTCCCTTCCGGTGATCGTGCGGCGGCCTCTTCCGGCGCTCCCCGGGTCCGGCCGTGACGTGAGCGGAACCGCTGGTCCGAACGACCCCGTGACTCCAGGAGGTGTCGGTGCTCGCCGTCGTGGCCGCCCATCTCGTCCTGGCGCTGTGCCTGCCCGCGCTCGCCCGGTACCACCGGCGGCTGGCGTTCGGCGCCGGCGCCGCCCTGCTCGCCGCCACGCTCGTGTGGGCGATGACGCAGGCCTCGACCGCGCTCTCCGGCGGGGTGACCGACCGCATCGAGTGGGCGCCCGAGCTGGGGCTGACGCTGAGCCTGCGGATGGACGCGCTCGCGATCGCGATGATCGTGCTCGTCTCCGGCGTCGGAGCGCTGATCATGATCTACGCGGCCTGGTACTTCGGGCCGCGCTCCACCGACGCGGCCCGCTCCGCGGCGCTGCTGGTCGCCTTCGCCGGGATGATGCTCGGCCTGGTCCTGGCCGACGACCTGCTGACCCTCTACGTGTTCTGGGAGCTGACGTCGCTGACGTCGTTCCTGCTCGTCGGGCAGGGCGGCCAGTACCGGGAGAACCGCCGCGCCGCGGTCCAGGCGCTCGTCGTGACCGTGTTCGGCGGGCTGGCGATGCTGCTGGGGATCGTGCTGCTGGGCCAGCTGGCCGGCACGTACTCGATCCCGGAGATCACCGCGGCCGCGACCTCCGGCACGCTCGCCCCCGACAGCCCGGTCGCGCTGTCGGTGTCGCTCGTGCTGATCCTGCTGGGCGCGCTGACCAAGTCCGCGCAGCTGCCGTTCCACCCCTGGCTGCCCTACGCGATGGCCGCCCCGACGCCGATCTCGGCGTACCTGCACGCGGCCTCGATGGTGAAGGCCGGGGTCGTGCTCGTCGCGCGGCTCGGGCCCGCGTTCTCGGTGCACCCCGTGTGGTGGGCGCCGGTCATGGTGCTCGGCCTCGCGACGATGGTGCTGGGCGGCTGGCGCGCGATGCGCCAGACCGACCTCAAGCGGCTGCTGGCCTTCGGCACCGTCTCCCAGCTCGGGTTCCTCATGGTGCTGTTCGGGTCCGGCTCGCGGGTGGCCGGGCTCGCCGGCATCGCGATGCTGCTGGCGCACGGCCTGTTCAAGGCGCCCCTGTTCATGGTGGTCGGGGCGATCGACAAGGCCTGCGGCACCCGTGACCTGCGGGAGCTGTGCGGGCTCGGGCGCCGCCGGCGCGGGCTGGCCGTCGTCGCCACGCTCGCCGGGCTGTCGATGGCGGGGCTCCCGCCGATGCTCGGCTTCGTCGGCAAGGAGGCCGCTTTCGAGGCGTTCGTGCTCGAGGGCGGCGTCCGCGGCTGGATCGCGGCGATCGGCCTGGTCGCGGGCTCGCTGCTGACCGTCGCCTACACCGCACGGTTCCTGTGGGGCGCGTTCTCCACCAAGGGGCTGCACCCCACCGGCGGCGACCCGGTCCCGCTCGGTCTGTCCGGCCCGGCGTGGCTGTGCGCGCTGACCGGGATCGCGGCCGGGTTCGCCGCGCCGCTGGTCCAGCAGCTCGCCGCCTCCTACGCCGCGTCGCTGCCTCCGCTCGGCGACGCCTACGCCGCCCGCTACGAGCTGGCCCTGTGGCACACCCCGGGGCTGCCGCTGCTGTTCACCGGCGTCGCGCTGGCTGGCGGGCTCCTCCTGCACCGCTACGGGCAGACCCTGACCGGGCACCTCTCGGTGCCGCACGTGTCCGCCCAGCGGGGGTACGAGGCCGTCGTGACCGGGCTGGAGCGCTCGGCGATCACGGTCACCGGCCGGCTGCAGATCGGCTCGCTGCCGGTCTACCTCGGCTGCATCCTCGCGACGCTGATCGCGCTGCCCGGCCCGGTCCTCGCCGTGACCGGCACGTTCCCGACCGACCAGGCGCCCTACCACTCGATCATGCAGGTCCCGGTCGGGCTGATGGTGATCGTCGCGGCGATCGCGCTGTGCCTGGCGCACCGCAGGTTCACCGCGGTGCTGCTGGTCGGCGCCGTCGGCTACGGCATCGGCGGCCTGTTCGTCATCGACGGTGCCCCCGACCTGGCGCTCGCCCAGTTCCTGGTCGAGACGCTCACCCTGGTGGCGTTCGTCTTCGTGCTGCGACGCCTGCCCGCCCACTTCGACGAGCCGGACAGCGAGCGCCGCGTCCGCGCCCCCAAGGCCGCGGTCGCCGCGGTCGGCGGCCTGCTCGTCGCGGGGATGGCCGTGGTGCTCTCCGGGGCCCGCACGCTGCCGCCGGCGACCACCGGGCCGTTCATCGCCGGCGCGCCGGAGGCCGGCGCGACCAACCTGATCAGCGCGATCCTGGTGGACTTCCGCGCGCTCGACACGGTCGGTGAGATCACCGTGCTGCTGATCTGTGCGTCCGGCACCGCGAGCCTGGTGCTCGCGACCCGTTACGACAAGAGGAAGGGCGGCAAGGTCGTGCGCAGCGGCTCGGGGTCGCCGAAGCACGAGAAGGAGGTGCTCGGATGACGGCCTCGCAGGAGAAGCCCGCACCCCCGCCGGGGGACGCCGAGAGCTGGGCCCGGATGGACCAGCCCAGCGGGCGGTGGATGCTCCCCGGCACCTGCCCGGACGTCCGCGAGCGGACCCTCGTGCTGGAGGCCGCGGCCCGGCTGCTGTTCCCCGTGGTGCTGGTGTTCTCGGTGTTCCTGCTGCTGGAGGGCCACTACGGCCCCGGCGGCGGGTTCTCCGGCGGCCTGGTCGCCGGGCTCGCGTTCGTGCTGCGCCACATCGCGGGCGGCGACGACAACCTGGGCTCCCGGTTCCGGATCCGCCCGCCCGTGCTCGTCGGCACCGGGCTGATCGTCGCGGTGCTCACCGCACTGGCCCCGGTGGCCTGGGGCGACCCCGTGCTCGCCTCGGTCAAGTGGACGATCACCTTCGGCCCGTTCGGCTACCTCGACATCGTGAGCAGCCTGCTGCTCGACGTCGGCGTCTACCTGCTGATCATCGGCGTGGTGCTCGACCTGCTGCGCTCGCTCGGCTCCGGCATCGCTCGCGACGCCCGCGAGGCCGGCGAGGACGTCCCGGGCGGAGGTGGCCGCGGATGAACACCACGATCAACCTGAGCATGGCGATCGTGCTCGCGGTGCTGTACTCGGTCGGGTTCTACCTGCTGATGCAGCGGTCGCTGATGCGCATCCTGATCGGCATCGTGGTGCTCGGGCACGGCGCGAACCTGCTGCTGCAGGTCTCCGGCGGCCCGCCCGGCCGCGCCCCGATCCTCGACGCGGTGCTGCCCGAGCAGATCGCCGACCCGCTCCCGCAGGCGCTGGCGCTGACCGCCATCGTCATCACCTTCGCCCTGACCACGCTGCTGCTGGCGCTGGGCTACCGCTCCTGGGTGCTCGTCGGGCACGACGAGGTGCAGGACGACGTGGAGGACCGCCGCATCGCCGACCGGCAGAAGCCCAAGGGCGCGATGGAGGAGGGCACCGCGGACGAGACCGACGCCGAGCCCGAGGACACCGCCGACTCCCACGAGCTCGAGGAGGGCCGCAAGTGACCCCGCTGCAGGCCCTGGTCACGCTGCCGGTGCTGCTGCCCATGCTGGGCGCCGCGACCAGCGTCGTCGTCAGCCGCCGCGCCTCGGCCCAGCGGGTCATCGGCGTGGTGACCCTGGCGCTGGTGTGCGTCGTCGGCGCGGTGCTGCTGGTGGCCGCGGACACCCACGGGCCGGTCGTCGCCGAGCTCGGCGGCTGGCCCGCCCCGATGGGCATCGTGCTCGTCGCCGACCGGATGTCGGCGCTGCTGCTGCTCATCTCGTCGGTGGTGACGCTGGCGGTGCTGGTCTACGCGATCGACCAGCGGATCTCCGACTACGGCCGGGAGACCGCCAGCACCACTTTCCACCCGATCTTCCTGCTGCTGTCGACGGGTGTGTCGCTGGCCTACCTGACCGGCGACCTGTTCACCCTGTTCGTCGCGTTCGAGATCATGCTGGCGTCGAGCTACGTGCTCATCACCCGGCGGACGTCGGCGTCGCGGATCCGGTCCGGCATGACCTACGTGATCGTGTCGCTGACCTCGTCGCTGCTGTTCCTCACCGCGGTCGGGCTCGTCTACGCCGCCACCGGCACGGTCAACCTGGCCGACCTCGCCGGGCGGATGGGCGCGCTGCCGGAGGGCCTGCGCGCGGTGCTCGCCCTGGTGCTCATCGTGGTGTTCGGCATCAAGGCGGCGATCGTGCCGCTGCACTTCTGGCTGCCCGACAGCTACCCGAACGCCCCCGCCCCGGTCACCGCGCTGTTCGCGGGCCTGCTCACCAAGGTCGGCATCTACGCGCTGCTGCGCACCCAGACGCTGGTGTTCCCGCAGGACAGCCCGTCGACGCTGCTGCTGGTGATCGCCGCGGTGACGATGGTGGTGGGCGCGCTGGGCGCCGTCGCGCAGGACGACCTCAACCGGTTGCTGTCGTTCCTGCTGGTCAGCCACATCGGGTTCATGGTGTTCGGGCTCGCCCTGCACACCCCCGACGGCATCGCCGGGACCGGGCTCTACGTCGTCCACCACATCACGGTGCAGGCGACGCTGTTCCTGGTCAGCGGGCTCATCACCCGCCGGACCGGGACGGTGTCGATCTCCCAGATGGGTGGGCTGGCCCAGCAGGCGCCCCACCTGGCCGTGCTGTTCGCGATCCCCGCGATCACCCTGGCCGGGCTGCCCCCGACCTCGGGGTTCGTCGCGAAGCTCGCGCTGCTGCAGGCCGGTGCGGGCGCGGGCCTCGCCGGGGAGCTGGTCGCCGCCGTCGTCGTGCTGGCGAGCCTGCTGACCCTCTACGCCGTGGCCCGGGTCTGGGTGCGGGTGTTCTGGGGCGCCCCCAAGGAGCCCCTCGCCGACGACGACCCGAACGACGAGCTCGTCGTCGGGACCGCACGCAGCGCCCGCGGCATGTACGTCGGCGCGTCCGCGCTGGTCGTGGTCAGCGTCGCGATCGCGCTGTTCGCCGGCCCGCTGTCCGGGGTGACCGCCCGGGCCGGGGTGGACCTGCACGACCGGACCGGCTACACCGACGCCGTCCTCGGGCCGGGCGCCGACCCCGGCAGCGATGGGACCATCAGCGCCAGCGGACGGTCCGGCGGCGTCGACGGGAACGCGACCGTGCGGACCGCGGCCGGCGATACCCCGGAGGTGACCCCGTGAGCGAGCAGACCCCGAGCCGCGGTGGCGCGGGCACGGCCGACGGACCGGACCCGCGCGAACTCGACGACGCCGAGACCTCCCCGGAGGCCGTCCGCGACCGCGAGATGGGCGCGGCCGAGGCGGGCGAGACACCCGAGACCGACCGCACCCCCGCCCGGGTGCCCCCGCCGGTCCCCGACACCGTCGCCGAGCCGATGGGCGGCTCCGCCCGCGGCGGGAGCGTGCGCCGGCGGATCCCGCAGGTGCTCGCGCTGGCGCTGGTCTGGGTGCTGCTGTGGGGGAGCGTGTCCCCGGCCGCGGTCGTCGGCGGGATGCTCGTCGGCGCCGCGGTGACGGCGATCTTCCCGCTGCCGCTGCTGCCCGAGCGGCTCCCGTTCCGCCCGTGGAAGCTGCTGCGGCTGCTGGCGTTCCTGGCCTCGGACCTGGTCGTCTCCGGGATCCGGGTCAGCATGGTGACGCTGCGGCACGGGCCGCGCGCCCGGTCCGGGATCGTCGGGCTGCCGCTGTGCACCGGCTCGGACCGCACCGCGACGACGATCGTCGCGGCCTGCGCGCTGTCCCCGGGCAGCTTCACGCTGCAGATCGACCGGGCCCGGCACCGCTGGTACGTCTACGCACTCGGCCTGCACCGGCCCGGCGCCGTCGAACGGCTCCGCCGGGACATGATGCGGCTGCAGATGCGGGTGATCGACGCCGTCGGCAGCCAGGAGGACCGGGACCGGTGCGCCGCCGCCGTCGCCGCGGTCACCGCCGAGGACGCGGGGAGGAACGACCGGTGACCGTCGTCCACACGCTGGTACTGATCATGTTGACCGCCGCGGCGGCGCTGACGATGTGGCGGCTGCTGAAGGGCCCCACCACGCTGGACCGCATCGCGGCCCTGGACGTGTTCGTCGTGCTGATCGTGGCCGCGGCCGCGGTGTACGCGGCGATCTACTCCGACGGGTCGAACATCCCGCTGCTGGCCGCGGTCGCGCTGATCGCGCTGGTCGGCTCGGCGACGGCGGCCCGTCTGGTCGAACGATGGGAGCGGCACCGCTGATGGGCGTGCACGACGTGCTCGACGTGGTCTCCGCCGCGCTGATGCTCGCCGGCGGGCTGTCCTGCCTGCTCGGCGCGCTCGGGCTGGTCCGGCTGCCGGACCTGCCCGCCCGGCTGCAGGCCACCACCAAGCCGCAGACCCTGGGGCTGCTGCTGATCCTGCTGGGCGTCGCGGTGAACCTGGAGTTCGAGAACTCCTCGACGCTGATCCTGGTCGTGCTGTTCCAGGTGCTGACGGCGCCGGTCATCTCGCAGGTGGTCGGGCGCTCGGCCTACCGCAGCGGCGCGATCGACCGGGACGCACTCGTCGTCGACGACCTGGGGGAGGACATCGACGCCGACGCGCGCGCCCGGGAGGTGCGGACGGTTCAGCCGCCGTCGCCCCGGGAGTCCGCGGAGCCCGGGTCGTCCTCGCGCAGCGTCGACGAGGTCGAGGGGGCACCGGAGCGGTAGGCGGCGTGCCCGATCGCGAAGCTGGCGATCGGGATCGTGAACAGCTGCAGCGCCACGGCGACGCCGAGAGTCAGCAGCACCCCGGGCTCGGGCACCAGGATCGCGACCCCGACGAGGATCGCGACGATCCCGAGCCCGGCGGCCTTGGTGACGGCGTTCGTGCGGTTGTAGACGTCGGGCAGGCGCACCATGCCGACCGCGCCCGCGGCGACCAGGAGCACCCCGGCGCCGAGCACGATCCCGCCGATCGCGTTCTGCACCGGTCCGCCGACGAGCACGCTCACCGCTTCGCCCCCTTCTCCGCCCAGATCAGCCGGGCCACGGCGACCGTGGTCAGGAACCCGACCAGCGTCGCGACGACGACGAGGTCCAGCATCGCGGTGGACCCCAGCCGCAGCGCCAGCAACGCGATCAGCCCGACGACGACCACGAAGCCGTAGTCCACGGCCAGCCCGCGGTCGGCGTCGGTGGGCCCGGCCAGGACCCGCCCGACCGCGACGAGCAGGCCGAGCGCCAGCACGACGATCCCGGCGTCCAGCAAGAGGGTGCTCACGGGGTCTCCTCCGGATCGCGGTCGACCGCGCCCGGGGCGGGGCGGCGCAGGAACGCCAGCAACCGGTCCTCCATCTCGTACACGCTCGCCCGCAGCTGCTCCGGGTCCGAGGCGTGCATGCCGTGCACGAGCAGCTCCGGGCTGCGCGAGCCGGTGGTCAGGTTCAGGGCGAGGGTGCCGGGGGTGAGGCTGAGCAGGCTCATGATCGACGCGATCTCGACCATGCTCCGAGACCGCAGCCGGACCCGGACCACCGCCGGGTCGATGCCGTGCCCGGGGGTGAGGACCTCGCGGAGCACGACGGCGTTGGCGCGGAAGAACTCGCCGGTGAACCACAGCAGGAACCCCACCGCGGCGCGCGGGCGGCCACCGCGGCCGGGTGCGCGTCGGCGGGTCGTCACGGCGCCCCCACCGCCCCGACGTAGGCGGCGGTGTCGGCGAGACCCTGCCCGGCGACCGACGAGAGCGCCAGCAGCGGCTCCGCCCACAGCCCGAGCAGCAGCGACAGCGCCCCCAGCGCCAGCGCCGGGACCACCGCGCGGACCGGGACCCGCAGTGAGACCACGGTGCCCGCACCGCCACCGGGGTCCGGCTCGGGGGCGTCGCCGCCCCAGAACGCGCCGTTCCAGATCTTGAGCATCGACAGCAGGGTGAACACGCTGACCCCGACCGCGACGAGCGCGGCGGTGACCATGCCCGCGTCGACCGCGCCGAGCACCAGGGCGAGCTTCGCGACGAACCCGGACAGCGGCGGGATCCCGGCCAGGCTCAGCGCCGACACCGCGAACGCGACCGCGGTCGCCGGGTTGCGGGCGGCGAGCCCGCCGAGCCGGGACAGCGTGTCGGTGCCGACGTACTGCTCGACGGCACCGGCGACCATCAGCAGCGCCGCCTTGACCAGCACGTACTGCACCAGGAAGTAGATCGCCGCGGCCAGCCCGGCCGGGGTGGAGATCGCCAGGCCGAGCACGATGTAGCCGATCTGGCTGACCATGTGGAAGGTCAGGATCTGGCGCATCCCGCCGGCGCCGACCGCGCCGAGCACCCCGACGACCATCGTCAGCAGCGCCGCCACCAGCACGATCGGCAGGAAGCGCGGGTCGCCGTCGTAGATCACGGCGTAGACGCGGAACAGCGCGTACACGCCGACCTTGGTCAGCAGCCCGGAGAACAGCACGGTGACCGCGGCCGGTGCGGCGGTGTAGGCCCGCGGCAGCCAGTTGTGCAGCGGCACCAGCGCGGCCTTCACCGACAGCGCCAGCAGGATCACCGCGGTCGCCGCGGCCAGCGCCGGGTCGGTCACGGCGCGCCCGGCGAGGTCGCCGAGCTGCACGGTCCCGGCGACGCCGTAGACCAGGCCGAGCCCGGCGAGGAACACCGTCGAGGCCAGCAGGTTCACCGTCAGGTACAGCCGCGACGCCGCGATCCGCTCCGGGCCCCGGCCGGTCGCGATGAGCACGTAGCTGGGGACGAGCATGACCTCGACGAACACGAACAGGCTGAACAGGTCCGCGGTGAGGTAGGCGCCGTGCACCCCGGCGAGCAGCAGCAGCGACTGCGGCAGGAACGCCCGGTCGGTGTCGGAGCCGGTGACCGCGGCGAAGGCCAGGCAGGCGATCCCCAGCACCCCGGTGACGGTCAGCATGATCGTGCCGAACGCGTCGGCGGCCAGCGGGATCGCGATGCCGGCCGGCCAGTTCCCGAGCCGCTGCACGATCACCGCGCCGTCCGCGGTGGCGGCCAGCAGGACCGCGGACACCGCCGTCGACGCGGCGAGCGCGGTGAACGCGACGCCCCGCCGCGCCGTCATCGGCAGCAGGAACGGCCCGCCCCCGCCCGGTGGGCGCGCGGTGAGCAGGACCAGCAGGCCCGCCGCGGCGAGCGGGACCAGGATCGGCGCGACGACGAGCGCCTCGAGGCCGGTCACCGGGGGTCCCCGCCCTCGTCCTCGTCGCCGGCCTTGAGCAGCGCCAGCAGGTACACCGTGATCGCGAAGGCGATCACGATCGCGGTGAGCACGAACGCCTGCGGCAGCGGGTCGGCCATCTGCGCCCGGTCCTGCTGACCCAGCAGCGCGGGCTCACGGGTCGCCATCCCGCCCGCGGAGATGATCAGGACGTTCACGCCGTGCCCGAGCAGCACGAACCCGAGCACCGTGCGCAGCAGCTCGCGCTGCAGGACCAGGTACACCCCGCCCGCGACGAGCACGGCGACGACGACCGCGGCCGTCACTCGGAGCTCCCCAGCAGGGAGCCGGTGCGGGCGCGCCCGCCGATCCGGTCGGTCGCGGCCACGATCAGCCCCACCACCATCAGGTAGATCCCCAGGTCGAACACGAACGACGACAACAGCACCCCGCCCGGCAGGTACACCGGGGTCAGGAACGGCAGTCCCAGCGGGTACACCGCGATCCCGGTGAGCAGGCTCAGCAGGAGCCCGGACCCGACCAGCGGCTCGGGCCGCAGGCGCAGCGCCCACGCGTCGCCGCGGTGGGCGAGGCGCAGGAACACGACCGCGACGCCCCCGACCAGCGAGGAGATGAACCCGCCGCCGGGCTCGTCGTGGCCGCGCCAGAGCAGGAACAGCGACATCACGAGCATCAGCGGGGCCAGCACGCGGCTGGCGACCCGCATGACGATCGTGTCGGCCGGGCCGTCGGTGGCCACCCGCTGCCGCGTGCTGCCCTCCGCACCGGCCTCACCGCGCCGGATCAACACCAGCAGCCCCAGCGCCGCCGCCCCGACGACGACGGCCTCACCGAAGGTGTCCATGCCGCGGAAGTCGACGAGGATCGTGTTGACCACGTTCGTCCCGCCGGTGGCGGCCTCCGCGGTGTCCAGCAGGTACCCGCCGACCGGCGACGGCTCGCGGCGCCCGGTCAGCACGTAGGTGGCCGCCCCCAGCGACAGGCCCGCGGCCAGCGCGGCCACCGCGGCCGGGGCGCGCCGCCACTGCGCCGGGCGGTGCAGCCGGACCCCGCGCCCGCGCAGCACCAGCACCGCGACGACGGTGGTCAGCACCTCGACCAGCAGCAGCGTCATCGCGACGTCCGGGGCGCCGGCGAGCAGCAGCCACAGCGCCGTCGCCAGCCCGCCGAAGCCGGTCAGCGCCAGCGCCGCGGTGACCGAGCGGGTCGTCACGGCCCCGGCGACGGTGGCCAGCACGAGCACGACGACCACCCAGTCCAGCGGCCGGGTGACCGGCCCGGGGAACGGCGGCAGCGCGGGCAGGGCCACCCCGGCGGCGACGGCGAGCACCGGCAGCGCCAGCACCGGGCGGGCCAGGACGGCGGCGGGGGAGGGGTCGGTGTCGGGGCGCCCCACCCGGGCGCCGAGGGCGAGCACCCCGGCCCGGATCCGGTCGAAGACCGCGGCGCCGTCGGGGACCGGGAGCCGCTCCAGCGCCCGGTCGACCCGGTCGCGCCAGTGGAACAGCGCGTAGCCGCCGGCGATGGTGAGCACCGACAGCACCAGCGCGGTGCCGAAGCCGGGCCAGAGAACGAACGTCACCGGCTCCGAACCCGGGTCCAGGTCGCGGGCGGCCCGGTCGGTCAGCGGGTTGAGCACCCGCACGGCGGGCCCGAGGACCAGCCCGAGCAGCGCAGCGACGGCGGCCGGGGCCAGGAACGCCCACGACGGCTCGTACAGGCCGGGCTGGCTGAGCCTGCCGCCGAACGCGCCGTGCACGATCCGGGCGGAGTAGGCGAAGGTCAGCGCCGACGCCACGACCGCGACCGCGGCGGCCACCGGCCCGGCGCCGGGCGCGAAGTCGGCCTCCAGGAAGCCCTCGTAGAGGTTCTCCTTGGACACGAACCCGAGCAGCGGCGGCACCCCCGCCATCGACAGCGCGGCGACCCCGGTCAGCACCGCGGTGACCGGCATGACCTTCCGCAGGCCGCCGAGCTCGCGCACGTCGCGGCTGCCCGCCTCCTTGTCGATGATCCCGACCAGCATGAACAGCGTCGCCTTGAACAGGGCGTGGGCGAAGGTGTGCAGCACCGCCGCGGACAGCGCGTAGGACGTGCCGACGCCGATCGCGGCGGTGAGCAGGCCCAGCTGGCTCACCGTGGAGTGGGCGAGCACCGCCTTCAGGTCGTGCTCGCGCAGCGCCAGCACCGCGCCGACGACGGCCGTCGCCAGCCCGAGCGGGACCAGCACCGCCGACCAGGCCACCGACGGCACGTAGACCGGGGTGAAGCGCATCAGCAGGTAGATGCCGGCCTTCACCATCGTCGCGGCATGCAGGTAGGCGCTGATCGGGGTCATCGCGACCATCGCCCCGGGCAGCCAGAACGTGAACGGCAGCTGCGCGGACTTCGTCGCCGCGGCCAGGATCAGCAGCGCCCCCGCGGGCAGGGCCAGGGGGCTTCGCAGCACCGCGCCCGGGTCGGCGAGGACCACGTCGAGGCTGGTGCTCCCGGCCGCGACGCCGATCATCACCACTGCGCCGAGCAGTGCGAAGCCGCCCATCGCCGTCACGACGAGCGCGCGGCCCGCGGGCAGTGCCGCCGCCGGCCCGGCCGTGTTGACCAGCAGGAACGACAGGACGGTGGTGAGCTCCCAGAAGACGTAGAGCAGCACCAGGTCGTTCGCGGTGACCAGGCCGATCATCGCGGCGGCGAACCCGGCGAGCAGGCCGTAGACCGTGCCGATCGGGTAGTACGCCTCCAGGTAGCGCGGGCAGTAGGCCATCACCAGCGCGCCCACGCCCAGCACGATCGTCACGAACAGCAGCGACAGGCCGTCCATGCGCAGGCCGAAGGAGATGCCCAGCGACGGCATCCAGGACACGCCCGCGGTGAGGACCTCCCCGCGGACGACGTCGCCGGCGGCGGTGTTCGCGTACACGGCCAGTGCGGCGAGACCTGCGGCCAGCGGGTAGCCCGCGTTGCGGCCGAGCAGCCGGGCGAGCACCGGGGCGAGCAGCGCCAGCGCGACCGCCCCGCCCAGGGTGACCAGGGGGATCACCGGGCAGCGCCTCCGTCCAGGGGGCCGGGGGTGCCGCGCACCCTGATCATGACTCGGGAGCTTCTACCCGTTCGACGGGGTTTCCACACCGACGTTTCCGGTCACCCCGATCGGTTGCGCCGCGCACGTCTCCGCGGGTGGGTGGGCCCCCGGCGTGGCGGCCCGCGGGCGCTTCGTACCCTCGCGGTGTGCCTCTGTACGCGCTCGGTGACGCCGAACCGGACATCCACCCGACCGCCTACGTCCATCCGGACGCCGTCGTGATCGGCAACGTGACGCTGGGCCCGGAGTCCACGGTCTGGCCCACCGCGGTGCTGCGCGGCGACGACGGCCGGATCGAGGTCGGTGCCCGCAGCAGCATCCAGGACGGGTCGATCATCCACACCACCCTGGAGCAGCCGACGATCATCGGGGACGAGGTGACCGTCGGGCACAACGTGCACATCGAGGCCGCCACCATCGGCAACCGGGCGCTCATCTCGTCGGGCTCGGTGGTGCTGAACGGCTCGACGATCGGCGAGGGCGCGATCGTCGCCGCCGGCGCGGTCGTCTCCCCGAAGGCCGACGTGCCCGCCTACCGGATGGCGCTGGGCGTGCCCGCCCGTGTCCGCGACGGCTACGAGGTGCCCGCCGACCGCTGGCGGCACGCCGTGGAGTCCTACGTCGACCGGGGCCGCCGCTTCGCGTCGCAGCTGCGCCGGCTGGAGGGCTGATGGCCAAGCCGCTGAACGAGGTCGTCGAGGCCGGGTGGGCCCAGGCCCTGGAGCCGGTCGCCGAGACGATCACCGCGATGGGCGAGTTCCTGCGCGCCGAGATCGCCGCGGGCCGTCGTTACCTGCCCGCCGGGGCGAACGTGCTGCGCGCGTTCCAGCAGCCCTTCGACGAGGTCCGGGTGCTGCTCGTCGGGCAGGACCCGTACCCGACCCCGGGGCACGCGGTCGGGCTGTCGTTCTCCGTCGCCCCCGAGACCCGCCCGCTCCCGCGCTCGCTGCAGAACATCTTCCGCGAGTACGCCGAGGACCTCGGGCACCCGGCGCCCACCTCGGGTGACCTGACCCCGTGGACCGAGCAGGGCGTGCTGCTGCTCAACCGGTGCCTGACCGTCGCCCCCGGGGAGCCGGCCTCGCACCGCAACAAGGGCTGGGAGGAGGTCACCGAGCAGGCGATCCGCGCCCTGGTGGCCCGCGACGCCGAGCCGATGGTCGCGATCCTCTGGGGCCGCGACGCCCGCAACCTCGCTCCGCTGCTGGAGGACGTGCCGACGATCGAGTCGGCCCACCCGTCGCCGATGTCGGCCGACCGCGGCTTCTTCGGGTCGCGGCCCTTCAGCCGGGCCAACGACCTGCTGGAGGAGATCGGCGGGGAACCCGTCGACTGGAAGCTGCCCTAGGCTGGACCGGGTGGACGACCCGGGGGACATGCGCATATCGGACGCCGACCGCGAGGCGGCGGCCCGCCGGCTGCACGACGCGGTCGGCGAGGGCCGCATCACGTTGAGCGAGCTGGAGGAACGGCTCGACGCGGTCTACGCCGCGCGCGTCGCCCGGGACCTGCAGCCGCCGCTGGCGGACCTGCCGGGCGGGCTGCCGCCGTCGGTCACCGCGCTGGCGCCCGTCCCCGCGCGTCCGCCCGCGCCGTCGGAGCGGGTGCGGCTGACGACCGCGGCGGGGACGATCAAGCGCACCGGGGACTGGCAGGTGCCCGCGGCGCTGCACCTGTCGTCGTCGATGGGGACCATCCACCTCGACCTGTCCGAGGTTCGGTCGCTGCCGCCGCGGATCGACGTCGAGGTCGCACTGGGGATGGGCGAGGTCGTGCTGGTCCTGCCCGAGGGCGGCACCGCCGACGTCGACGGCACGAAGGCGTCTTGGGGCGAGGTGAAGACCCGGGTGCCCTCGACGCCCGGGGCGGCCGGGCCGCACCTCGTGGTGCACGGCAAGGTCGGCATGGGGTCGGTCACCGTGCGCGGGGCACGCCGCAGCTGGTGGCGGTCCGTGGTCGGCTGAACCGGCCCCCGGGAACGACGAAGGCCCGGTCCCCAGGGGACCGGGCCTCGATCGTGGTTCGGGTCTCGCGCACTCAGACGCGGGTCACCTTGCCCGCTTTCAGGCAGGAGGTGCAGGCGTTGATCCGACGGCGGTTGCCGCCGTTGATCGCGGCGCGCACCGTCTGGATGTTGGGGTTCCAGCGGCGGTGGGTGCGGCGGTGCGAGTGCGAGACGGACATGCCGAAGCCCGGACCCTTGCCACAGACGTCGCAGACGGCAGCCACGTCGGACACTCCTCGGGTTGACGAACAGATTCACGAACAGATTCTCGGCACGGACGTGCCGAGGCTCGGCCTTCAATTCTAGCCACGCCCGTGTGGTGACCGGCGCGCGGGGCCGTCCCGCGGCACCGGGGGCCTCCGCGCACCTAGTGTGGGGCCCGTGGCCTCGCCGTTCGACCCCGCGCTGCTGCGCCGCTGGATCGACGCCGCCGCCGAGCGGCTCACCGCCGGGCGGGCCGAGATCGACCGCATCAACGTCTTCCCGGTCGCCGACCACGACACCGGGTCGAACCTGCTGCTGACCGCCCGTGCGGCGGCCTCGGCCCCGCTGGACGGGGACGCCCCGGCCGCCGACGCCCCCGCCGCGGACCCCGCCGCCGAGGATGTCCGGCCGGTGCGCGCCGCGGCGGCCCTGGCCGCGGCCGCGGTGCGCGGGGCCCGCGGCAACTCCGGCCTGATCCTGTCCCAGCTGTTCCGGGGCCTGGCCGAGGAGCTGGAGGCCGCGGCCGCACGACGGCCGAACACCCCGGCCGGTGAGCTGCTCGCCGGGGCGCTGCGGCGGGCCGCGGCGCTGGCGGCCGTCGCGGTGTCCGCGCCGCGCCCGGGGACCGCGCTCACCGTGCTCGACGCCGCCGCCGCGGCCGTGGCGGCGCGGGTGGCGGCCGGGGCGGCCACCGGGCCGTCCGCCGCCGGTGCGGAGCTCACCCGGGTCGCCGACCCCTCCCACCGCGCCGACCCCGACGGCGGGGGCCTCGACACGACCGGTGCGCTCGCCGAGGCCGCCCGGGTGGCCGCGGACGCGGCGCGGGCCGCGCTGGCCCGGGCCACCGGGCGCCCGCCGGAGCTGGTGCGGGCCGGGGTCGTCGACGCGGGCGGGCTGGGCCTGGTCGTCGTGCTGGACGCGCTGGTCGCCGCGGCGGGCGGTGATCCGGGACCGCCGCCGTCGTCGCAGGTGGGGACGCCCGGTCCGGCCTCGGCGGTCACCGCCGACGGCGAGCTCGTGCCGTGGGTGCCCCAGCCGGTCTACGAGGTCACCTACTGGCTGCCCGGGCCCGACCCGGCCGCGCTGGAGACGCTGCGTGCCCGGCTCGCCGGGCTCGGGGACTCGGTCGGTCTCGCCGGCGACGGCGGTGGCGGGGTGATGGTGCACGTGCACACCACCGAGGCCGGGCCGGCGGTCGAGGCGGGGCTGGCGGTGGGGCGCCCGTCGGGGATCCGGATCGAGGCGCTGCCGCCGGCGCCGCCGACCCGGGACCGCGCCGTCCTGCTGATGATCGAGAGCAGCGGGGCCGGTGCGCTGGCCCGGGCCGCGGGCGGGAACGTGCTGGTCGCCGACCCGGACCCGACCGTCGACGAGGTCCTGGCCGCGATCCGCGCGACCGGCGCCGAGCACGTCGTGGTGCTGCCGTGCGCCACGCACCGGCGCACGGTCACCGAGACCGCGGCCGAGCGGGTGCGGTTCGAGGGCATCGACGTCGTGGTGATCCCGGCCAGCTCGGTGCTGCAGGGCCTGGCCGCGCTCGCGGTGCACGACCCCGCCCGTCGCGCCCCGGACGACGTCGTCGCGATGGCCGAGGCCGCGGCCGCCACCCGGACCGGTGGGCTGGCCGTCGCCGAGGCCGAGGCGCTCACCTGGGCCGGTCCCTGCCGCCCGGGGGAGATCCTCGGGATCTCCGACGGCGAGGTCGTGCTGATCGCCCCGGATCTCGCTGTCGGTGCCCTGTGGTTGGCTCACCGCATGCTCACTCCGGGTGGGGAGCTGGTGACCGTGCTGCTCGGCTCGGCCGCCCCCGACGAGCTCGGCGAGCGGTTCGCCGAGGACCTGCGCCGCACCCACCCGGAGGTCGACGTCGTGGTGCACCGGGGGGAGCAGGGCGACTACCCGCTGGTGCTGGGAGTGGAGTAGATGGACGACGGGTTCGACCTCGACAGCCGGCTCGACGGGCCGCTCGGGCGCAAGGCCGCCGACGCGCTGGCCCCGCTCGGGCTGGAGACCGTCGGGGACCTGCTGCGGCACTACCCGCGGCGCTACGTCGACCGCGGCCGGCTCACCGAGATCGCCGGGCTGGTCGCGGGCGAGCACGTCACCGTCGTCGCGGCGGTGGCGCGCGCCGAGCTGCGGGAGATGCGCAACCGGCGCGGGAAGATGCTCAAGGCCGTCATCCGGGACGAGAAGGGCGGCGAGCTCGACGCCACCTTCTTCAACGGCTGGAAGCTGCAGGGCTTCATCAAGCAGGGCGTCGTCGGCGTGTTCTCCGGAAAGGTCGGGGTGTTCAACAACCGGCTGCAGCTGACCCACCCGCAGTTCGAAGAGATCGAGGAGAGCGACTCGCTGCGCCCGTTCCTGTCGGTCTACCCGGCGAACGCGAAGGTGACCTCGCAGGCCATCGCGCGCTCGGTGCGCCAGGTCCTGGAGCAGATCGACGACCCGACCGACCCGCTGCCCGAGTCGCTGCGCGAGCGGGAGAAGCTGCCCGAGCTGGGGCGGGCGCTGCGGCGCATCCACGTGCCGGAGACCGAGGCCGACCTGTTCGCCGCCCGGCACCGCCTGGTGTGGGACGAGGCGCTCGGTGTGCAGCTGGCGCTCGCGCTCCGGCGGGAGGCCGCCGTCGCGCGGCCGGCCCCGGTGTGCCCGCGCCGCGACGACGGCCTGCTCGCCGCGTTCGACGCGGACCTGCCGTTCCCGCTGACCGAGGGACAGCAGGAGGTCGGCGAGCAGGTCGCCGCGGACCTCGCCCGCGAGTACCCGATGAACCGCCTCGTGCAGGGCGACGTCGGCGCGGGCAAGACGATCGTCGCGCTGCGGGCGATGCTGCAGGCCGTCGACGCGGGCACCCAGGCCGCGATGCTGGCCCCCACCGAGGTCCTCGCCGCCCAGCACGCCCGCTCGCTGCGCGCGATGCTCGGCGCGCTCGGCCGCGGCGGCGAGCTCGGCGCGGGCGAGGACGCGACCGCGGTGACGCTGCTGACCGGGTCGATGGGTGCGAAGGCCAAGCGGCAGGCACTGCTCGACGCGCAGTCCGGGGCGGCGGGGATCGTCGTCGGGACCCACGCGTTGATCCAGGACACCGTCGGGTTCGCCGAGCTGGGGCTGGTCGTGGTCGACGAGCAGCACCGGTTCGGGGTGGAGCAGCGCGACGCGCTGCGCGCCCGCGGCGAGAAGGCCCCGCACATGCTGGTCATGACGGCGACGCCGATCCCGCGCACCGTGGCCATGACCGTCTACGGCGACCTGGCCGTGTCCGAGCTGAAGGGGCTGCCGAAGGGCCGCTCCCCGGTCGCGACGACGGTCGTGCCGCTGGCGGAGCACCCGTCGTGGATCGAGCGGGTGTGGCAGCGGATCCGCGAGGAGGTCGAGGCGGGCCACCAGTGCTACGTCGTGTGCCCCCGGGTCGGTGGTGCCGAGAAGGAGGGTGCCGAGAAGGAGGACGCCGAGGAGCCCCCGCCGGACGACGACGGCGGCGAGGAGCGGCGCGCCCCGCTCGCGGTGCTCGACATCGCCCCGCTGATCGAGGAGAAGCTGGCCGGGCTGCGGGTCGGGATCCTGCACGGCAAGCTCCCGCCGGAGGAGAAGGACACCGTGATGCGGGCCTTCGAACGCGCCGAGCTCGACGTGCTCGTCGCGACCACGGTGATCGAGGTCGGCGTCGACGTGCCGAACGCGACCGGGATCGTGCTGCTCGACGCGGACCGCTTCGGCCTGTCCCAGCTGCACCAGCTGCGCGGGCGGGTCGGCCGGGGCAGCGCACCCGGCCTGTGCCTGCTGGTCACCGACATGCCCGCGGCGACCGCCGCCCGCGAACGGCTCGACGCGATCGCCGGGACCACCGACGGCTTCGAGCTGGCCCGCCTCGACCTGGAGCTGCGCCGCGAGGGCGACGTGCTCGGGTCGAGCCAGTCCGGCTCCCGCTCGGGGCTCAAGCTGCTGTCGCTGCTGCGCCACGGCGAGGTCATCGAGAAGGCCCAGGTGTACGCCCGGCACCTGGTCGCCGAGGACCCGGGCCTGGCCGGCCACCCGCGGCTGCGGGACCTGGTGGGGGAGACCCTCGGCGACGAGGAGCGGGCCGCCTACCTGGACAAGTCCTGACCGGTCACGGCCCGGGGAGCTCGCCGCGGGCCGCGGCGTCCAGCCGGGCGCGGGCCGGGCGGGGCAGGTGCACCCGCCCGGACCGTTCCAGCCGGTCCAGCTCGACGCGGACGCGGCCGTAGGCGGCGAGCCGTTCGGGTTCGGAGTCGGAGTCCCGCGCGGTGGTCAGCAGCTTCACCACGCGCTCGACGGTGCGCCGCTCCTCGGGGTCCAGCCCGGCGAGCCGGATCCGGTCGGCGGCGTCCACCGCGGCGGTCCAGGCGCGGCGGGCGGCGTCGACGGCGCGCACGTGGGTCCCGGCGTGCGGCTCGCCCGGGTAGCCGTCGGTGTCCAGTGCCTGGGCCTCGGCGAACGCGTCGACGAACCGTGCGGTGGCCGCCACCGTGGTGTCGGACAGCGCGGGGCGGCGCAGCACGGCCAGCGGGTCGGCCTCGTGCGCGGCGAACTCCGCGCGCAGCCGCTGGAACTCCGCCCGCGCGCGTCGCCACGCCTGCTCGGCGGCGACGGCCTCGGACGACAGCACGGGACGCGCGGCCGGTTCCGGGGCGGGGCCGGGACCGGGACCACGGTCGGCGCGCAGCCGCCGGTAGGCGCCGACCACGGCCATCACGAGCAGCGCGAACGACAGCAGCTGGAACACCACGGCCACCACCGTCACCACCGCCCTCCGCGCCGGCCGAGGGGCCGGTCCCGCTCCCCACGGTGCCCCAGCCGTCCGGATCGCGCCATGCGCCCGGATGCCGTCCCGGCACGTCGTGCCACGTCGCGGGCCCCCGTCGGCACTCCCGCGCACGACGATGTCCCGCTCCGTGGGCACCGCGTCCCGAACGGTGGTCCCGATCGCGCGATCCGTGTCAGGATCACGCGTCCGTCGCGCGGGAACCCCCGTCGCGGCGGGCGTCGTCGCCGATCGTGATGAGGAGAACGATGTTCCGCAAGGTGCTGGTGGCCAACCGGGGCGAGATCGCCATCCGGGCATTCCGGGCCGCGTTCGAGCTGGGTGTCTCGACGGTGGCGGTGTTCCCGTACGAGGACCGCAACTCGCTGCACCGCGCGAAGGCCGACGAGTCCTACCAGATCGGCGAGCCGGGCCACCCGGTCCGCGCCTACCTGTCGGTGGAGGAGGTCATCCGCGCCGCGAAAAAGGCCGGCGCGGACGCCGTCTACCCCGGCTACGGCTTCATGTCGGAGAACCCCGACCTGGCCCGTGCCTGCGCCGACGAGGGCATCACCTTCGTCGGGCCGCCCACCGAGGTCCTGCACCTGACGGGCAACAAGTTCCGCGCCGTCGCCGCCGCCCGGGAGGCGGGCGTGCCGGTGCTGGAGTCCTCCGAGCCGTCGTCGGACGTCGAGGAGCTGCTCGCGGCGGCCGAGAACATCGACTTCCCGATCTTCGTCAAGGCCGTCGCCGGGGGTGGCGGACGCGGGATGCGCCGGGTCACCGAGCCCGGCGACCTGCGCGACGCGATCGAGGCCGCGAGCCGGGAGGCGGAGTCCGCGTTCGGCGACGGCACCGTCTTCCTGGAGCAGGCCGTCGTCAACCCGCGGCACATCGAGGTCCAGATCCTGGCCGACGCCGACGGCAACGTCGTGCACCTCTACGAGCGCGACTGCTCGGTGCAGCGCCGCCACCAGAAGGTCGTCGAGATCGCCCCGGCCCCGAACCTGGACCCGGAGCTGCGGGACCGGATCTGCGCCGACGCGGTGAACTTCGCGAGGAAGATCGGCTACGTCAACGCGGGCACCGTCGAGTTCCTGCTCGACGAGCGCGGCAAGCACCACTTCATCGAGATGAACCCGCGCATCCAGGTCGAGCACACCGTCACCGAGCAGGTCACCGACCGCGACCTCGTCATCGCCCAGCTGCGGATCGCCTCGGGCATGACGCTGCCGGAGCTGCGGCTGACCCAGGACGACATCACCCTCACCGGTGCGGCGATGCAGACCCGCATCACCACCGAGGACCCGGCCAACGAGTTCCGGCCCGACGTCGGCACGCTGTCGGTCTACCGCTCCCCGGGCGGCCCGGGCGTGCGCCTGGACGGCGGCACCGTGCACGTCGGCGCCGAGGTCTCCGCGCACTTCGACTCGATGCTGGTCAAGCTGACCTGCCACGGCCACGACTTCGCCAACGCCGCCCGGCGCGCCCGGCGCGCGCTGGCCGAGTTCCGGATCCGCGGCGTGGCGACGAACCTGCCGTTCCTCGCCGCCGTGCTGGAGGACGAGGACTTCAAGCAGGGCCGGGTCACCACCAGCTTCATCGAGGAGCGCCCGCACCTGCTCAAGGCCCGCCCGTCGGCCGACCGCGGCTCGCGCATCCTGCAGTACCTGGGCGAGGTCACGGTCAACAAGCCGAACGGCGACCGGCCGCTGGTCGTGGAGCCGGTCGACAAGCTGCCCGCCGGCGTCGACCTGGAGACGCCCGCGCCGGACGGCTCCGCGCAGCTGCTGCGCGAGCTCGGGCCCGAGGGCTTCGCGCGGCGGCTGCGCGAGCAGACCGCCGTCGCCGTCACCGACACGACGTTCCGCGACGCCCACCAGTCGCTGCTGGCGACCCGGATCCGGACCCGGGACCTGCTCGCGGTCGCGCCCTACGTCGCGCGGACCATGCCCGAGCTGCTGTCGCTGGAGTGCTGGGGCGGCGCGACCTACGACGTCGCGCTGCGCTTCCTCGCCGAGGACCCGTGGGACCGGCTCGCCGCGCTCAAGGCCGCGGCGCCCAACATCTGCACCCAGATGCTGCTGCGCGGGCGCAACACCGTCGGCTACACGCCGTACCCGACGGAGGTGACCGACGCCTTCGTGCAGGAGGCGGCGGACACCGGCATGGACATCTTCCGGATCTTCGACGCCCTCAACGACGTCTCCCAGATGCGCCCGGCCATCGACGCCGTCCGCAGCACCGGCACGGCGCTGGCCGAGGTCGCGCTCTGCTACACCGCGGACCTGTCGGACCCGGGGGAGAAGCTCTACACCCTCGACTACTACCTGCGCCTGGCCGAGGAGATCGTCGACGCGGGCGCGCACGTCCTGGCGATCAAGGACATGGCCGGCCTGCTGCGCCCGCCCGCGGCGAAGAAGCTGGTCACGGCGCTGCGGGAGCGGTTCGACCTCCCGGTGCACCTGCACACCCACGACACCGCGGGCGGCCAGCTCGCGACGCTGGTCGCGGCGATCGACGCCGGGGTCGACGCCGTCGACGGCGCGGTCGCCTCGATGGCCGGCACCACCAGCCAGCCGTCGCTGTCGGCGCTGGTCGCGGCCACCGACCACACCGACCGCGCGACCGGGCTGAGCCTGACCGCGGTCGGGGACATGGAGCCGTACTGGGAGGCGGTGCGGAAGGTCTACGCGCCGTTCGAGTCCGGCCTCGCCAGCCCCACCGGGCGGGTCTACCACCACGAGATCCCCGGCGGTCAGCTGTCGAACCTGCGCCAGCAGGCGATCGCGCTCGGCCTGGGCGACCGCTTCGAGCTGATCGAGGACTGCTACGCCGCCGCGGACCGGATGCTGGGCAGGCTGGTGAAGGTGACGCCGTCGTCGAAGGTCGTCGGGGACCTGGCCCTGCACCTGGTCGGGGCCGGGGTGGACGCCGCCGACTTCGAGAAGGACCCGGCGTCGTTCGACATCCCGGACTCGGTGATCGGGTTCCTGCGCGGGGAGCTGGGCTCGCCGCCCGCGGGCTGGCCGGAGCCGTTCCGGACCCGCGCGCTGGAGGGCCGCAGCCCGGAGGCGGAGAAGGCGGAGCTGTCCATCGAGGACCGCCGCGGGCTGCGCGACGAGCGTCGCCGCACGCTGAACCGGCTGCTGTTCCCCGGCCCGACGAAGGACTTCGACAGCCACCGCGAGCAGTACGGCAACACCGCGGTGCTGTCGTCGAAGGACTTCTTCTACGGGCTGGAGGAGGACCTCGAGCACACCGTCGACCTGGAGCCCGGTGTCACGCTGATCATCGAGCTGGAGGCCGTCTCCGAGCCCGACGAGCGCGGCTACCGCACCCTGCTGACCACGCTCAACGGGCAGCTGCGCCCGGTGGCGGTGCGCGACGAGTCGGTCGCCACCGAGGTGAAGGCGGCGGAGAAGGCCGACAAGGGGAACGACGCGCACGTCGCCGCCCCGTTCGCCGGGGTCGTGACGCTGCAGGTCGGCGAGGGCGACACCGTCGACGACGGCCAGACCGTCGCCACCATCGAGGCCATGAAGATGGAGGCGTCGATCACCGCGCACCGGGCCGGCACCGTCAAGCGGCTGGCGATCGGCCAGGTCACCCAGGTCGAGGGCGGGGACCTGCTGGTCGAGCTGGACTGAGCCGCACGGCACGATGGAGCGATGACCAGGCTGATCGCGGGCACGGCGGGCGGACGACGGCTCGCCGTGCCGCCGTCGGGGACCCGGCCGACCTCCGACCGGGTCCGTGAGGCGCTGTTCTCCGCACTCGACCACGACCCGGGCCTCGGCGGTGCCGCCGTGCTGGACGTGTGCGCCGGGTCCGGCGCGCTCGGGCTGGAGGCGCTGTCGCGGGGTGCGGCCGACGCGGTGTTCGTCGAGTCGGACAAGCGGGCCGCGGGGGTGCTGCGGCGCAACCTGGCCGCGGTCGGGCTCGGCGGGTCGGTCGTCACCGGGCGGGCCGGGACGGTGCTGGCCGGGCCCGCGCCGCGGGCGTTCGACGTCGTGCTCGTCGACCCGCCCTACGCGGTGCCCGACGACGAGGTCGCGGGCTGGCTGACCGCCGCCGCCACCCACGGCTGGCTCGCGCCCGGGGCGGCGGTCGTCGTCGAGCGGGCGAAGTCGTCGGGTGGGTTCGGCTGGCCCGCCGGGTTCACCGCGGGCCGGTCCCGCCGCTACGGCGACACCGTCCTGCACCACGGCTCGCTCGCGGGCTGAGCCCGGCTCAGGCCGCCGGGCCCAGCAGCCGGCCGGGCGTCAGGTCGGGCACCGTGCGGTGCGCCCCGGCGGCGGTCAGCTCCGCGTCCCCGGCCGTCGTCCGGACTCCGACGATGGTGCCCATCCCGGCCGCGACCAGCGAGGACACCCCGGCGACGGAGTCCTCGAACGCGACGCAGCCGGCCGGGTCGGCGTCGAGGCGGCGGCACGCGGTGAGGTAGCCCTCCGGGTCCGGCTTGCCGCGCACGACGTCCTCGGCGGTGACGACGAGCTCGACCAGCGGTGCCGTACCGAGCACGTCGCCCAGCACCCGGTCGGCCCAGCCGCGGCGGGCGCTCGTCACCACCGCGAGCCGGTGCCCGCGCCCGGCCAGCGACCGGAGCAGCGCGGGAGCGCCGGGGACGACGTCGACGTCGTCGGCGAGGGCGGTGCCGTGCCCGGCCAGCCGCGCGGCGAGCTCGTCGGGGTCGGTGTCGCGCCACGGCCCGTCGACCTCGCGCAGCGCGTCGGCCGCGCGGCGGCCCATGAACCGGTGCCGGTAGGTCTCGTCGTCGACCTCGGCGCCCCACTCGGCGAAGAACCGGGCCCAGGTCCGGCGGTGCACGTGCTCGCTGCGCACGAGGGTGCCGTCGAGGTCGAACACGACCGGGGCGCCGTCGGGAACGGTGCCCGTCACAGGCGGAACAGCTCGTCGCCGGCGCGGACCGTGTGCCCGGTGGGGGCGCTCACCGAGCCGGCGGGGGAGTCCAGCACGACGACCGGGCAGGTCGGCGCGAGGCCGGCCGCCCGCACGGCGGCGAGGTCGACGGTCAGCACCGGCGCGCCCCGCTCGACCGCGTCGCCCTTCGCGACGTGCGTGGTGAACCCGGCCCCGCCGAGCGAGACCGTGTCGATGCCGACGTGGACCAGGATCCCGGGGCCGCCGTCGGCGGTGATCACGAAGGCGTGCGGGTGCAGCGCCGCGACGGTGCCGGCGACCGGGGCCAGCACGACCGCCTCGGTGGCGTCCGCGGGCGGCTCGACGGCCGTCCCGCCGCCGAGCAGCTCGTCGCGGAAGACCGGGTCGGGCACCCCCGCGGGGCCGACCACCGCGCCGTCGACGGGTGCGACGACGGACGTCACAGCAGGTCCCGGACGTCGTCGCAGAGGTTCTCCGCCTCCGGCCCGATCACGACCTGCACGACGGTCCCGGACCGGACCACACCGTGCGCCCCGGCGGCCTTCAGAGCCGCGTCGTCGACCAGGCCGGGGTCGCCGACCTCGGTCCGGAGCCGGGTGATGCACGCCTCGATGTCGGTGATGTTCCCGGGCCCGCCCAGCCCCGCCACGATGTCGTCGGCCCTGCTCATGGGGTTTCTCCACCTCCGGTACCTACTGGTTATGACCAGTGTCTTG
Source organism: Pseudonocardia sp. TMWB2A (assembly GCF_017312135.1). Classification (NCBI taxonomy): domain Bacteria; kingdom Bacillati; phylum Actinomycetota; class Actinomycetes; order Pseudonocardiales; family Pseudonocardiaceae; genus Pseudonocardia; species Pseudonocardia sp. TMWB2A. The sequence continues at coordinate 1,024,902 of NZ_QKQY01000002.1, read as the reverse complement.
ACAGTGCCGCGTTCCGCCCGCACCCTCACTGGTTATAACCAGACCGTACCGGTTGTCGAGGCGGCTCCACAACGCCCGCCGAGCCCGTCCGGTCGCCGATACTCGACGAGGAGTGCGAGTCCATGAGCACTGACACCTCCACGGCGGAGCCGGTACGACGACGGCCGGGACTGGCCGGGCTGCAGCGGCTCGGCCGGAGCCTGATGCTCCCGATCGCCGTCCTGCCCGCGGCCGGCCTGCTGCTGCGCCTCGGGCAGGACGACCTGCTCGGCGGCGTCGAGGCGCTGAAGCAGCCCGCGGCCGTGCTCGCCGCGGCCGGCGGCGCGCTGTTCGACCACCTCCCGATGATCTTCGCGCTCGGCATCGCGATCGGCTGGGCACGCCGCTCCGACGGGTCCACCGCGCTGGCCGCCCTCGTCGGCTACCTCGTCATGGACGGCGTGTTCACCGCGCTGTCCCCGGTGCTGCTGCCCGGGGTGCTCGACTCCAAGGGCGAGCAGGCCACGATCGACTTCGGGGTGCTGGGCGGCATCGTCGCGGGCCTGGTCGCGGCGGTGCTGTGGCAGCGCTTCCACCGCACGACGCTGCCGACCTTCCTCGGCTTCTTCAACGGCCGCCGGCTGGTCCCGATCCTCACCGCCGTGTCGATGATGGTGATCGCGTCGGTGCTGAGCCTGGTCTACCCGGTGTTCAACGCCGGGCTGACCGGGCTGGGCAACGCGGTCGGGGAGAACGCCGTCGTCGGCGGCGGGGTCTTCGGCCTGGTCAACCGGCTGCTGCTGCCGGTCGGGCTGCACCACATCATCAACTCGGTCGTCTGGTTCCTGGTCGGCGACTTCAACGGCGTGCACGGCGACCTGTCCCGGTTCTTCGCGGGCGACCCGACCGCGGGCACCTTCATGACGGGCTTCTTCCCGATCATGATGTTCGCGCTGCCCGCCGCGGCGATGGCGATCTGGCACGAGGCCCGTCCGGAGCGGCGCAAGGTCGTCGGCGGGATCATGGTCTCGGTCGCGCTGACCTCGTTCGTCACCGGCATCACCGAGCCGCTCGAGTACGCCTTCGTCTACGTGGCGTGGCCGCTGTACCTGATCCACGCGGTGCTCACCGGCACCTCGCTGGCACTGGTGAACGCGCTCGACATCCACAGCGGGTTCAGCTTCTCCGCAGGCGCCATCGACTACGTCCTCAACTTCGGCCAGTCCACCCGGCCGCTGTGGCTGATCCCGATCGGGCTCGCCTACGCCGTCGTCTACTACGTGCTGTTCCGCTTCGTGATCCGTCGCTGGAACCTGCGCACCCCCGGCCGGGAGGACGACGAGACCACCGGCACTGAGACCGCACCGGCCACCGTCACCACCGCGAACACCGAGCGCGCCGGGACCACCGACACCGCCGGCGCCACCGGAAGCACCGACACCGCAGGGCGGACCGACCGGTGACCGCCGCCGAGGAGCAGGAGAGCACCGTGCACACCCGCACCGCCGTCGTCGCGTCCCGGGTGGGGCTGCACGCCCGCCCGGCCGCGCTGTTCGCCCGCGCCGCCGCCGCCACCGGGCTGCCCGTCACCGTCGCGACCGACGGGAAGGACCCGGTCGACGCGCGCAGCGTCCTCGGGCTCATGACCCTCGGCGTCGTCTTCGGCGACGAGGTCGTGCTCCGGGCCGACGGCGACGGCGCCCCGGCTGCGCTGGACGGCCTCGTGACGCTGCTCGAGACGGACCACGACGCGTGATGCGTGACCGCGTGCTGCGCGGCACCGTCGTCACCGACGGCCGGCTGCTCCCGGACTCGGTCGTCGCGGTCGCGGGGGACCGGATCGTCGCGGTCCTCCCGGCCGCGGCGTACGACGGTCCGCTCCTACCGGCGTCGTCGTCGCTGCTGCTGCCCGGGCTGGTCGACGTGCACGACCACGGCGGCGCCGGGCACGGCTTCCCGGACGCGACGGCGGCGGGGGCGGCCGCCGCCGTCGCCCACCACCGCGCCCACGGCACGACGACGACGGTCGCCTCGCTGGTCTCCGCCCCGCCGACCGTGCTGGCGGAGCGGATCGCGACGCTGCGCCCGCTCGTCGTCGCCGGGGACCTGGCCGGGATCCACCTGGAGGGCCCGTTCCTGGCCGCCGCGCGGTGCGGTGCGCACGACCCGCGCGCGATCCTCCCGGGCGACCCCGCGCTGCTCGACGAGCTGCTGACCAAGGCCGACGGCGCCGTCGCGTCGGTGACCTACGCGCCGGAGACCGCGCACGCGGCGGACCTGCTCGCGGTGCTCGCCACGCACGGGGTGCTGCCGAGCATCGGCCACACCGACGCCGACGCCCGCACCACCGCGACCGGGATCGCACGGGCGGGCGGCGCGCCGATGAGCGCCACCCACCTGTTCAACGCGATGCCCCCGATGCACCACCGGGCGCCCGGGCCGGTCGCGGCGTGCCTGGCCGCGGCCGCCCGGGGCGAGCTCGTCGTGGAGCTCGTCGCGGACGGGGTGCACCTGTCGCCCGACACCGTCGCCGCGGTGTTCGACCTGGTCGGGCCGGACCGGGTCGCGCTGGTCACCGACGCGATGGCCGCGGCCGGGATGCCCGACGGCCGCTACCACCTGGGCACGATGCAGGTCCGGGTCGACGACGGCGTCGCCCGGATCCCGGACGGGCCCATCGCGGGCGGCACCGCGTGCCTGGTCGACGTCGTCCGCGCCACGGTCCGCGACGCGGGGGTCCGGCTGCAGGACGCGGTGCTCGCCGCGACCCGCACCCCGGCCCGGCTCCTCGGGCTCGACGGCGAGGTCGGGTCGCTGGCCCCGGGCCACCGCGCCGACGTGCTCGTCACCGACGCCGACCTGCGGCCGCAGCAGGTGCTGCGCGCCGGCCTGCCCGTCACCGGTGGGGGTGCGTGATGGAGATCGTGGTCCTCGACGACCCGCGGGCCTGCGGGCGGGCGGTCGCCGACGCCGTCGCCGACGTCCTGGCCCGCGACACCGGCCGGCCGGCGACCCTCGGGCTCGCCACCGGCAGCTCCCCGCTGCCCGCCTACGCCGAGCTGGTCCGCCGTCACCGCGACGAGGGGCTGTCCTTCGCCGGGGCCCGCGCCTTCCTGCTCGACGAGTACCTGGGCCTGCCCGCGGGGCACCCGCAGTCCTACCGCGAGGTCATCCGCCGCGAGCTCACCGACCACCTCGACATCGACCCGGCCGCGGTGCACGCCCCGGACGGCACCCGCGCGGACCCGGCCGAGGCCGCGGCGGACTACGAACGGCTGCTCGCCTCGTCCGGCCCGGTGGACCTGCAGATCCTCGGCATCGGCGGCAACGGGCACATCGGGTTCAACGAGCCCGGCTCGGCGTTCGGCTCGCGCACCCGGGTCGCGACGCTGACCGAGCGGACCCGCGCCGACAACGCCCGCTTCTTCGACCGCCCCGCGGACGTGCCGCACCGGGTGCTCACCCAGGGGCCGGCCACGATCATGGAGGCCCGGCGGATCGTGCTCGTCGCGACCGGGGAGGGCAAGCGCGCGGCCGTGGCGGCGACGGTGTCCGGACCGGTCACGACCGACGTGCCCGCGACCGTGCTGCGCGGCCACCCGCACTGCACGCTCGTGCTCGACCGGGCGGCCGCCGGGGAGCGGGCCGGGCCCGTCGCGGCCGGGCAGGTCGGCGCACCGGGACGGGGGCGGTAGTGGCTACGGTGGACAGCACCATGAACGGCGAGGTCCGGATCGGCGACGGGGTCGTCCCCAAGCACGAGCAGCTCCGCACCCTGCTCGCGGAGACGATCGCGCGGGACTTCGCGCCGGGCGACGCCTTCCCCAGCGAGCGCAGGCTGTGCCTGGACCACGGCGTGAGCCGGGTGACGGTGCGCGCCGCCGTCGGCGAGCTGGAGCGCGACGGGCTGCTGACCCGGGTCCGCGGCAAGGGCACCTACGTCGCCGCCCGCACCGCGCGCTCCCGGCTGCACCTCGCGTCCTTCCACGACGACATGCGCCGGCTCGGGCTGACCCCGACCACGGTCGTCCTCGAGGTCGCGCTCACCACCGGACCGCCGGAGGCCGTCCGCGCGCTCGGCCAGGGGCCCGACGGCCGGTGCTGGCACCTGCGGCGGCTGCGCGTCGCCGACGGGGTGCCGATGTCGATCGACGACGCCTGGTACGACGCCGAACAGGTCCCCGACCTCGACGTCCACGACCTCAGCGGCTCGGTCTACGGGATCCTGCAGGAGCACTACCGGCTCCCCATCGACCGCGCCGAGCAGACCGTCGCCGCCCAGCAGGCCGACGAGGCCTCGGCGGTCCTGCTCGGGATCCCCGCCGGGCACCCGATCCTGGTGTTCGACCGGACCTCCAGCTCCGGCGACCGGCCGGTCGAGTACACCGTGTCGCGCTACCGCGGTGACCGCTACGAGCTGCACATGTCGCTGGACCGCAGCTGGGCCTGACCGGTGATCACCGGCTGATAGGTTCCGGCCATGCCCGAGGTCCGTCGCGCCGTCTGCCCCGGTTCCTACGACCCGCCGACGGTCGGTCACCTCGACGTCATCGCCCGCACCGCGGCGCTGTTCGACGAGGTGTTCGTCGCGATCCTGGTGAACCCCCGTAAGGAGGGGCTGTTCTCCGTCGACGAGCGCGTCGCGATGCTCACCGAGATCACCGCGGACCTGCCGGGCGTGCGGGTCGAGTCGTTCCAGGGTCTCGTCGTCGACTACTGCCGCGAGCGCGGCGCCCGGGCGATGGTCAAGGGCCTGCGCGGGGCGACGGACTACGACTACGAGCTCCCGATGGCGCACATGAACCGGCACCTGACCGGGGTCGAGACGCTGTTCCTGCCCGGTGCGCCCGGCCAGGTCTACGTGTCGAGCTCGCTGGTCAAGGAGGTCGCCCGCGGCGGCGGCGACGTCACCGCGTTCCTCCCGCCGAGCGTGCACACCCGGCTGCTGGACCGGCTCGCCTGACACGCGGGAGCGGCGCCCAATAACGGGTCCGCGCCCGTGACGGTGAGAGGATCCGTCGCGTGTACCGGGTCTTCGAGTCGCTGGACGCGCTGGTGACGATCGTCGAGGAGGCGCGCAGCGTCCCGATGACGTCGAACTGCGTGGTCCCGCGCGGCGACGTGCTGGAGCTCCTCGACGACGTCCGCGAGGCGATCCCGGGCGAGATGGACGACGCCCAGGACGTGCTCGACCGGCGCGACGACGTCGTGTCCGAGGCCGAGCGCGAGGCGGAGGAGACCCGGACCGCGGCGAACTCCGAGGCCGAGGAGACGCTGCAGAACGCGCGCACCGAGGCCGAGCGGCTCGTCGCCGAGGCCCAGGAGGAGGCCGGGCGCACCCTGGCCGAGGCCCGCCACGAGGCGGAGCGCGCGGTCGCCGAGGGCCGCCGCCAGTACGCCGAGGTCACCGACCGGGCCCGGGACGAGGCCGAGCGGATGAGCCACGCCGGCCGGGCCGCGCACGACCGGCTCATCGCCGACGGGCAGAACGAGCAGACCCGGCTGGTGTCCCAGACCGAGGTCGTCCGCTCCGCACACGCCGAGGCCGGCCGGATCGTCGACGGCGCGCACGCCGAGGCCGACCGGCTGCGCCGGGAGTGCGACGACTACGTCGACACCACCCTGGGCGAGCTGGAGACCACCCTGAACAACGCGCTCGGCGTCGTCGGGCGCGGGCGCAGCCAGATCTGGCGCGGCCAGTACGGCCCGAACTACGGCGGCGGACGGCCGCCGGAGCAGGGCCGCACCGGCACCGGGATGGACCTGATCGACTGACGGCCGCGGCGGCCCGGGGAGTCCCGGCGGCGCGCCGGCGCGGCGCTCACCCGGGGTCCACCGTGCCGCGGAGCCGGAGCGCGGCCCCGGCGGCGCCCACGACCGACATCACCACGACCACACCGCACAGGACCGACGCCACCGGCGCCAGGCCCCACACGTCGACCGCGGCCCCCGCCAGCAGGCTCGCCACGGCGGCCGCGAGGTAGCAGTACAGGTAGACCGCGGCGAGGGTGCCGGCGCGCGTGCCCTCCGGGCTCCGGTCGAGCAGGACCCGGATCGCGCCGGCGAACGCGACACCGAACCCGGCCCCGGCCACGACCGCGGCGGCGAGGTAGGCGGCGAAGCTGCCGAGGGCGATCGCGCCGACGAACCCGGCGGTGCCGGCCGCCAGCACGACGGCCCCGCCGGTCAGCGCGCGGGCAGCGGGCAGCCGGGCGGCCGCGAGCCCCGCCGCCGGTCCCGCGAGGTGGTAGACCGCGACGGCCAGGGCGCCGCTGAACAGGTCGTCGCGGCCCAGCACGGAGGTCGCGAGCGACGGGGCCAGCGCCTGGGTGAACCCGCCGAGGACGTAGGTCGCCGCGACGACGACACACACCATCGGGAACACCCGGCGCGCGGCGCGGGGCACCCGGACCTCCGGCCGCAGCGACCGCAGCGCCCCGGGCCGCCGGGCCGTGGTCTCCGGCAGCAGGGCGAGCGCCACGGCGGCCACGACGAGCAGTCCTGCTGCGACGACGAAGGACCAGACGGGTGCGCCGCCCGGCGCGAGCTGCACCGCGGCTCCGGAGGCGAGCGCGCCGAGCGCGATGCCGCCCGGCGGTGCGCCGCTCGTGATCGCCCCGGCCAGCCCGGGACGCGTCGGGGGCGCCAGGTCGACGACGTAGCCGCCGAGCGCGGCCAGCGCGAGCCCCACCGACACCCCCTGGACCGCCCGCCCGATGATCAACGGCACGGACGAGTCGACGGTCGCGAGGACCAGGCACGCCACCGCGCCGACGATCAGCGCGGGCACCGCCACCCGGCGCCGGCCCACGTGGTCGGACAGGCTGCCGCAGCACAGCAGGGCGGCCAGCAGCGGCACGACGTAGACGGCGAACGCCCCGGTGAGCGCGACCGTCGAGATGCCGTAGGACCGCTGGTAGACGACGTAGAGCGGTGCCGGCACCCCGGCCGCGGCGCAGACCACCACGAAGGACACCGACGCCGTCGCGAAGGCCAGCGGGAGCGATCGGGGCCGGAACACCGGTCTCAGGTCGCCGGGACGACGGACGGCGGAGCAGCGCAGATCACCGTCCGAGACTAGGCGCTCCGGAACGGCATCCAGGAGCGGAGGGCCCGCGGCACACCGTCCGACGACCGGGTCAGTCCGGTCCGCGGTAGGTGTGCCCGGTCGGGGTCCTGGTGACCACCGTCCCGTCCGGGGCCCGGGCGATGTGCCAGCCGGGTTGTTCGCGGACGTGGTTGTGGAACTCGCAGACCCCGCGTCCGTTGTCCAGCTCGGTCCGCCCACCGTCGGCATCCCGCTGGATGTGGTCGACGTGGCGGACGGGTGCGTCGCAGTAGGGCTCGGTGCACCGGTTCTGCGCCCGGGCTTTCACGAGTGTGGCGAGCAGTCCGGTGAAGGTGCGCTGTCGGGAGTCCCCGCCGATCACGATGCCCTGGTCGGTGAGCAGCCGGCGCAGGGACTTCGTCCCCTCGCTGGTGGCGAGCAGGTCTACCGGAACGGGACCGAAGCCGGGGATCTCCGCGGGGAGCGGGGACTGCGAGTCGAGCAGGGCCTGGACCGGGACGGTGACCTGTACGTCCAGGTTCACCGCCGTCGCGGTGGCCTGACCGGTGACCCGCTCCACCAGGGTGTCGGCCAGGACCTGCCCACGGGTGCGGGTCAGCGGTTCGGGGTCGACCTGGACCTCGACGAACGCCTTCTGCAGCGCGGCCAGACAGGCGGCGCCCTGCTCGACCGGCACGTAGGCGGTCAGGTAGCTCATCGCATCCGGCGCGGGTCGCAGGGTGACCCGGCGCTCGGCCTTGGCCGCGTGGACCCGGGCGCGGAACCGGTCGGGGGCGATCTCGGCGACCAGACGCCGGGTCATCGCCCGCAGCCGCCCGATCCCGTACCGGGTCAGGTCACGCACGGCGGCGAGCCGGGCATCGACCCGCGCCCGCTGAGCTGTGTTGAGGTCGCGGCACTCGACGGCGATCGCGGTGACCTTGGCGGCGCTGAGCTGCCCGGCCTCATGGAGGCGTCGGATGTCGTCGAGCCCGGCGTGCAGGTCGCGGGCGTCGGCGACGCGGGTGCGGGCCTCGGCGGTGGAGACCCGGCAGGCCAGCTGGACCTGGGCGATCACGCTGCGGTGGATCTTGTCGAAGTCGCTCCGGTCGTCGACACGCCGGTTCTCGACATGGGCCTGGGCGAAGACCCGGATCCGGCTCGCCTGGAGGGCGGCCAGGGAGGCCTGGAGGGCTTCGATCTCCTGGATCTGGTCGATCAGCTCGGCCTCGGACCACGCGCAGGTGTCGGCGCTCAGGGCCTGTTCGACGAGGAACCGGAGCAGGGTGAGGTCACCGGACGGGAACCCGCCGCCGGGCACGCCGGTGGCGTGGGCGGGTGGCTCCTGGGTCGCGGTCACACCATCGAGGATGCTCGAACGTGTGTTCGATCGCTAGTTTCCGTTCGCGATTGCGAATTCATGAGCTGTGGGAACGTCGGTGTCGTCGTCGTCCGGGAGGTGCTGATCGTCGGTGCGGGGGACGGGCCGCGCCCGTGCCGCGCGAACGAGACCACGAGCGCGGTGCACTGCAGCCCGAGCCTTGGGCAGGGGCTCGAGGGCGCGTTCAAGGCCGGGTAGGTGCGTCTGGTTGCGGGAAAACTTCCCGAGGTGCTCCCGCGCCCGTCCAGATCCGCTGTCCGACCAGGACCGCGGTATGAGCCCGGTCGAACCGAGTCCATCGCCGGATCGGGGCCCGAGCCCGGGAGTGCGCCCGCCGCCCCACCCTGCGACCGCGCGCCCCGGGCCGCGCGCCTGGCACCCCGCGACCCGGCGAGTGCCCGCGCCGGCGCCCGCGCGACCGGACCCCGAAGCCTCGATCGCGACCGAGCCCCCCACAACGCGATGCCGACCGGGCCGCCGCGTCCTCAACCCTGCTGCGCCGCCCACTCCTCGACCCGGCGCCCGCTCTCCTCCGGCGACAGGTCCTCCACCCGGGTCATCACCGCCCACCGCACCCCGTACGGGTCGACGACCGAGCCGAACCGGTCCCCGGACACGAACGTCGAGACCGGCTCGCGCACCGTCGACCCGGCCTCGGCCAGCGTCGCGACGGCCGCGTCGACGTCGGGCACGTACACCGCGAGCGACAGCGACACCGGGTGGTCGCCCGCCGGGGCGGCGACGAGGCCGTAGTCGGGCATCGCGTCGGAGACGGTGAACCGGCCGGCCGCCAGTTCCAGCTCGGCGTGCCCGACCATCCCGCCCATCTCGGTGACCGAGAGCACCCGGGCCCCGAAGGCGGCGCAGTAGAGTTCGATCGCCGCGCGGGCGGGCGATGCCACCAGGTGCGGGGTGAGTGAGGTGACCCCGTGCGGACGGCCGTCGGTGGTGTGGGCGCCGGTGACGCTGCTCGTGAGCTCCATACGACGAGCCTCCCCGCCCCGCGGCGGCGCGGATTGAACATTGCCGACAAGGGGGGTGGCCGATGACCGTCGAGTCGCGCGGACACCTGAACCCGGGTGCCCCCGAGGTCACGCTCGACCGGGTGCCCATCGGGCTCGACGACCTCGTCCGGTGGGTCTGGACCGCCCGCTGGGACGTCCGGCCGGGACGCACGGTGCGCCAGCGGGTGCTGCAGTACCCGGCGTTCAACCTCGTGACCGACCCGGTCACCGCGACGCTGCACGGGCCGCGCACCGGCGTCGACGTCCGGGAGCTGGCCGGGCGGTCCTGGGTCGTCGGCGTCCTGCTGCGGCCCGGCGCGACCTCGCTGTTCACGGCCACCGCACCCGCCGCGCTGCGCGGGACCGCCGAGGAGGTCCGCGGCGCGCCGGTGGCGGAGCTCACCGCGGCCGTGGCCGGCGGCGACCCGGCCGCGACGGTGCGGGACTGGCTCGCCCCGCTGGCCGACCGGGTCACCGACGCCGGACGCCTGGTCAACCGGGCCTGCGCGCTGGCCGAGTCCCGCGCCGACGTCCTGCGCGCCGACCAGCTCGCCGAGCTCGTCGGTGTCGCGCCGCGGACCCTGGAACGCCTGGTCCGCGGTCACATCGGACTGACCCCGCTGTGGCTGATCGAGTGCCGTCGCCTGCAGCACGCCGCCGCGGTGCTCCGGACCGACCCGGACACCGCGCTGGCCGGGCTGGCCGCCGATCTCGGCTATGCCGACCAGGCCCACTTCACCCGTCGCTACCGGGCGGTGCTCGGCGAGACGCCCGGCGCGACCCGGCAGGCGGCCCGCGCGGCCGGGTGATCACGGGTACTGCTGCGACACAGGTGCTTCACCACGCGCAGTCGCTGTGGTCGGATACGCCGGACGCAGGAATCCAGGTCACCCGCCGTACTACTCTCCCGCGCATGGCACGCCGGCCCGAACCCGACCCGACGACCTGGTGGGCACGCTACGGGCACCGGCTGGAAGGACCCCCTGTGACGAACCCGGCGCAGCCCCCGGCCGAGGCCGCGGCCCCTGCGGTCCCCGAGGCCCCGCGTCCCGAGCTCCCCCGCTCCGAGGCCCCGCGCGGGAACCCCGGGGCGGCCGCGGCGGACCTGCGTGAGGACGCCATGCTGCGCGCGCGGCCCGACCGGCCGCGCACCGGCTGGCGTCGCGCCCTCTACGACGTCACCGGCGGCCGTGTGAACCCGGGCCCGAGCGACGCCGAGGAGCTCCGCTCCGGGCTGCTGACCCGGGTCCGCGCGCCGCTGGCCGGGGCGCACCGGGTGGCGGTCATGTCGGTGAAGGGCGGCGTCGGCAAGACCACGGTCGCGGCCTGCCTCGGACAGGCGCTGGCCGAGCACCGCGGGGACCGGGCCGTCGTCCTCGACGCCAACCCCGACGCCGGCACGCTCGCCGACCGCCTCACCGGCGACTCCCGGATCACCGTCCGCGAGCTGCTGAACGACCTGGACTCGGTCGGCACCTGGACCGACGTGTCCCGCTACACGAGCCTCGCCGGGCGCCTGCAGATCCTGGCCTCGGAGCAGGACCCCGCCTCGGGAGAGGCGTTCTCCCGCGACGAGTACGAGCGTGTCGTCGACCTCCTGGGCCGCTTCTTCAACATCATCATCACCGACTCCGGCACCGGGATGGTGCACTCCACGATGCAGGGCACCCTCGCGCGCGCCGACTCGGTGGTCGTCGTCGGGGCCCCGACCGTCGACGGTGCGGGCCGGGCCAGCAAGACGCTGGACTGGCTGGTCGCGCACGGCCACGGCGACCTCGTCCGCGACGCGGTGGTTGTGCTGTCCTGCGACCGGCGCAGCGCCGAGGTCGACGCCGCCCGGATCCGCGAGCACTTCGCCCAGCGGGTGCGCGGCGTCGTCGAGGTCCCGCACGACCCGCACCTGGCCACCGGCGGCCGGGTCGACCCGGCCCGGCTCCGCCCGGCGACCGCGGACGCGTTTCTGGAGCTGGGCGCCCTGGTCGCCGACGCGTTCGACGTGCGACGACGCGACTGAACGGGCCGCGTACGCTGGTCCGCGAGATGAACACCGCGCGCAGCCAGAACCGTCCCGACGACAACCCCTGGGTCCTCTCCACCCGTGAGCTGGCCCGCCGCCCCGGCAACCAGCGCACCGTGGCCCGTACGGTCCCCGCGCCGTCGGGCGACGCCGAGATCGGCCTGACCGGGGTGATCACCGTCCCTGGCGGGTCCGACGTCGAGCTCGACGTGTCCCTGGAGTCGGTGACCGAGGGCGTCTACGTCTCCGGCACGGCCGACGCCCGGCTGGCGGGGGAGTGCTCGCGCTGCCTGGAGCCGATCGGTGAGGACGTGCAGGTCCGGATCGGCGAGCTGTTCGCCTACCCGGACTCGGTCACCGAGGAGACCACCGACGCCGACGAGATCCCGCGCCTGGTCGACGAGCGCATCGACCTCACCCAGACCGTGCGCGACGCGATCGTCACCGAGCTCCCGATGGCGCCGCTGTGCCGCGAGGACTGCCCCGGTCTGTGCGTCGAGTGCGGCGAGAGGTGGGCCGATCTCCCGTCGGATCACGGGCATGAGACACTGGATCCTCGTTGGGCGGCGCTCCGTGAGCGCCTGCCCTCCACCGACTGAGCGGCGGCTCCTCGTGAGCCCGCTCCCCGGTGGGCAGACCTGATCGTTCGAAGTACCGAGGAGTGTCATCATGGCCGTTCCCAAGCGCCGGATGTCGCGGTCGAACACGCGTGCGCGCCGGTCGCAGTGGAAGGCCACTGCGCCGACCCTGGTCGCCTGCTCGAACCGCGCCTGCCGTGAGCCGAAGCTGCAGCACATCGCCTGCCCGACCTGTGGGCAGTACGACGGCCGTCAGGTCACCAGCCCGGCCTGATCGCAGCAGTGGGCGACAAGAGCGTGACCGGTCCGGTGACGGACCGGTCACCTCTGCTGTCCGCACTCGGTGTGGACCTGGACGAGGCGCTGCTCACGCTGGCGCTGACCCACCGGTCCTACGCCTACGAGCACGGCGGACTGCCGACCAACGAGCGCCTGGAGTTCCTGGGCGACTCGGTGCTGTCGATCGTGATCACCGAGCGGCTCTACCGGGACCACCCGGACCTGCCCGAGGGGCAGCTGGCGAAGCTGCGCGCGAGCGTGGTCAACATGCACGCGCTCGCCACCGTCGCGGTGGCGCTGCCGACGCCGGACGACGGGCCGCACGGCCTCGGCGCGTACCTGTACCTGGGGCGCGGTGAGGAGCTGACCGGTGGCCGGTCGAAGGCCAGCATCCTGGCCGACGCCACCGAGGCGCTGCTCGGCGCGGTGTACCTCGCGCACGGCCTCGAGCCGTCCCGCGAGCTGATCCACCGGCTGTTCGCGGACCTGCTGCACAGTGCCCCGCTGCTCGGCGCGGGCCTGGACTGGAAGACCAGCCTGCAGGAGCTCACCGCCGCCGGCGGGCACGGCGTGCCCGAGTACCGGATCGACGAGGAGGGCCCGGACCACCTGAAGGTGTTCACCGCGACCGCCGTCGTCGGGGGTCGTGACCTCGGCAGCGGCGAGGGGCGCACCAAGAAGGAGGCCGAGCAGAAGGCGGCAGAGATCGCCTGGCACGCGCTGTCCGACGAGAGCGCCGGCTCCTCCCGGTAGCCGTCGATGCCGGAACTGCCCGAGGTCGAGGTCGTCCGCCGCGGCCTCGCCGACCACGTGCTGGACCGGCGGATCGCCCGCGTCGAGGTGCTGCACCCGCGCGCGGTACGCCGGCACCCGACCGGCGCGGACGACTTCACCGGCCGGCTGACCGGGCGCACGCTGTCCGCGGCCGCGCGGCGCGGCAAGTACCTGTGGCTGGAGCTGGACACCGCAGGCCCCGGCGACGACGCGCTGCTCGCGCACCTGGGCATGTCCGGGCAGATGCTCGTCGAGCCCCCGGACGCGCCCGACGAGAAGCACCTGCGGGTCCGCGTCCGCTTCGACGACGACGGCCCCGAGCTCCGCTTCGTCGACCAGCGCACCTTCGGCGGGCTGTCGGTGCACCCGCTCGCCGCGGCCGCGGGCGGCGGCCTGGTGCCCGAGCCGGTCGCGCACATCGCGCGCGACCCGATGGACCCGGCGTTCTCGGCCGACGACGCCGTCGCGGCGCTGCGTCGCCGTCGCACCGAGGTCAAGCGGGCGCTGCTCGACCAGACCGTCGTCTCCGGGATCGGCAACATCTACGCCGACGAGGCGCTCTGGCGGGCCCGGCTGCACGGCACCCGGCCCACCGAGAAGCTCACCCGGGCCCAGGGCCACGCCGTCCTCGACGCCGCGACGACCGTCATGCACGAGGCGCTCGCCCAGGGCGGGACCTCCTTCGACGCGCTGTACGTCAACGTCAACGGCGCCTCGGGCTACTTCGACCGCTCCCTGAACGTCTACGGCCAGGCGGACCGGGCGTGCCGTCGCTGCGGCACCCCGATCCGTCGGGACGCGTTCATGAACCGCTCGTCGTTCACCTGCCCGCGGTGCCAGCCGGCGCCGCGGCCCCGTCGCTGAGCGGCGCCCGAGGTCAGGAGCAGTCGCGGCGCAGCAGGTCCTCCGGGGTGTCGCGGCGCAGCAGCGGCAGCGACGCCCCCGCGGCGACGGCGACCACCGGCGGGCGCGGGACCTGGTTGTAGGTCGAGGCCATCGACGCGTGGTACGCGCCGGACACCGGCACCGCCAGCAGGTCCCCGGGCGCGACGTCGGCGGGCAGCCGGACGCCGTCGGCGATCACGTCGGAGGACTCGCAGTGCCGCCCCGCCACGCGGACCGTCTCCAGCGGCGCCCGGGTGGCGCGCCCGACGAGCCGGACCGGGTAGCGGGCGCCGTAGAGGGCGGGGCGCGGGTCGTCGCTCATGCCGCCGTCGACCAGCACGGTGGTGCGGCCGTCGCCGCAGCGCTGCACGGCGCCGACCCGGTAGAGCGTCACCCCGGCCCGGGCGACGACCGCGCGTCCCGGCTCGACCAGCAGCCGCGGCTCGTCGATCCCGTGCGCCGCGCAGGTCCGGGCCAGGGTGCCCCGCACGGCCCGGCCGAAGGTCGCCGGGTCCAGGCAGGGCTCGCCCTCGGCGTAGCCGACCGCGTGGCCGCCGCCCAGGTCCAGCTCGGCGACGGTGATCCCGTACCGCGCGCGCAGCGCCGCGAGCACGCCCACCATCCGGACCGCGGCGCGCTCGTAGCGCGACACCGACGGCACCTGCGAGCCGAGGTGGCAGTGCAGCCCGGCCAGCTCCAGCTCCGGGCGGGCCAGCACCCGTCCGGCGACCTCGCACGCCTCGGCGGGCGGCATCCCGAACCACGACGACGCGGTGCCGGTCGTGAGCCCCGGGTGGGTGCCGGCGTCGACGTCTGGGCTGATCCGCAGCAGCACCTTCTGCCGGTGCGGCGCGAGCGCGGCGATCCGGTCGACCTCCGCCGCCGAGTCCAGCACGATCCGCCCGACGCCCGCGGCGAACGCCGCCTTGAGGTCCTCGTCGGTCTTGACGGTGCCGTGCAGCACGATCCGGTCGCCGGGCAGCCCCGCGGCCGCGGCCACCGCGACCTCGCCGCCGGAGCAGGCGTCGACCGAGCAGCCCTCGTCGGCGACCAGGCGGGCCATCCCGCGGCAGAGGAACGCCTTGCCGGCGTAGACGATCTCGGCGTCGGGCAGCGCGGCCCGGTAGGCGCGGCAGCGGGCGCGGACGTCGGCGGTGTCGAGCACCTGCACCGGGGTGCCGAAGCGGGCGGCGAGCTCGGCGAGGTCGACCCCGCCGATCTGCAGGGCGCCGTCGGAGGTCGCGCGGGTCGTGACCGGCCACAGGCCCGGCTCGAGGCGGGCGGCCAGCGTCGGGCGGAGGGAGGGGAGCAGGTCGGCGAGGGTCACCGGGATGACTCCTTGGTGGCGGGCGCCCGGTGCGGGCGCCGTGCCCCTCCGTTGTCACCCCGCGGGCGCCTCCGTGCCCGCTCCCGCTACGCCGCCCTGACGCGGCCGGTGCCACCGCTGGCGGCACCTTGACACGCACAGGGTGCAGTGGTGCGCGCACTACTGCGCACTGCGTAGTACTCTTCGGTGCGCAAGGAGGTGCGATGGACACCAGTCAGCTGCTCAAGGGAGTGCTCGATCTCGCGGTGCTCGCCGTGCTCGACCGCGAGGACGGGTACGGCTACGAGGTCGTCCGCGCGCTGCGCGCGGCCGGGCTCAGTGAGGTGGGGGACGCGTCGGTCTACGGCACGCTGCGCCGGCTCTACGGTGCGGGTCTGCTGACCTCCTACGTCGTCCCCAGTGAGGAGGGGCCGCACCGCAAGTACTACGCGATCAACGAGCCGGGCCGGACCCGGCTGCAGGAGACGACCGACCGGTGGCGCGCGTTCGCCACCACGATGGAAGGCCTGGTGGGCACGTGAGCACCGACGGCACCGGCGGCCCCGACGGCGCCGCCACGACCCGGATCGGCGACCCGGTCGGCACCGAGTACCTGCTCGGGCTGCGGGAGGCGCTGTCCGACCTGCCCCCGGCGGAGGTCGAGGAGATCGTCGAGGACGCGCGGGGCCACCTCGCCGACCTCTCCGACGAGCTGGGACCCGGCTTCGACCGGGCCGCGGTCCGCGAGCGCCTCGGCACGCCGGAGGCCTACGCGGCGGAGCTGCGCGCGGCCGCGGGCTATCCGGCCCCGCAGGCGTCCGCCGAACGCCCCCGCACGGGCGGGGCGTGGTTCGCGGTGATCGCGCTCCTCGGCGCCACCGGCCTGATGGCCCTCGCGGGCCTCGCCGTGTGGCAGGTCGGGCCCTCGGCGGCGCTCCCGATGTTCCTCGCGGCACTGGCCGCCGGGGCCGGGGCGCTCGCCGTGTGGTCCGACGGGCCGGGGCAGCCGTCGGTCGCGGCGCTGCCGTCGGTGGTGGCGCTGCGGGAGCGGATCGCCCGGACCCGCGACGACGGCGGGGTCGGCGCGTTCGTCCTGACCCTCCAGCCCGGCTGGTGGGTGCTGCGCGGGCTGGTCGCGGCCGGCTTCGTCGGATGGGTGTTCGGCGGGGGCGGGTCCGCCGGGTTGCTGATCACCGTCGTCCTCGCCGTCGCCGCGGTTCCGCTGTCGGTGCTGCTCGGCCGCCGCAGCGCGGCCGACCGCCGGCTGCTGTGGGCCGTGGTGCCGCTGAACGCACTGGCCGCGGGCCTGCTGGTGGCCGGGGTGCTGGCCCAGGGGCAGGACCGCGACACCGACGTCTCGTCGTACACGCCGCCGCCGGGGCTGACCCTCGACGGGAACACGGTGTCCGACGTGCGGCCCTTCGACGCGAAGGGCAGGCCGCTGACCGGGGTCTACCTGTTCGACGAGAACGGCCGCCCGCTCGCCGTCGACGACGGGTACTGCCCCACCGACGGCTCCGCGGCCACCTCGACCGCCCCGGCGCCCGGGCCGTACCCGCAGGGTGTGCGCACGACCGACCCGTCGTCGGGGGAGTGCGTGACCGTGCCCCCGCCGCCGCTGGTCGTGACGATCCCGCAGACCACGGCGGCCCGTCCGAGCACGCAGGCGCCCACCACCGCGCCGCAGGCGACCCCGGCACCGGCCACACCCGGAGCCGGCGGCTGAGCCGGGGGCCGGGCGTCCACGGGGGGTGGACGCCCGGCCCTCAGAGCCAGTCGTTGTGCTTGAACGCCAGGTACAGCCCCAGCCCGAGCAGCAGCATCAGCCCGATGGCCATCGGGTAGCCCAGCGCCCAGTGCAGCTCCGGCATCTCGTCGAAGTTCATGCCGTAGATGCCGGCGATCAGGGTCGGCGCGAACAGGATCGCCGCCCACGACGACACCCGCTTCATCTGCTCGTTCTGCGCGAAGCCCGCCTCGGTGAGCCGGGTCATCTCCTCGTTCTGCCGCTGCGCGACCAGGGTGGAGTTGACCGTCAGGATGTTGCCGAGCAGGTCGCGGAACCCCTCGACGCGCTCCCGCACCCGGGTGGCGTGGTCGATCACGTCGCGCATCGCCCGGCGCAGCTCCAGGTCCGGGGCGTCGCCGGACTTGGCGAACCGGGCCCGCAGCTCGACGAAGATCTCCTGCAGCGGCTCGACGGCCCGCTGGAACGCGATGACCTGCCGGGTCAGCTGGTAGATGCGCCGCGACACGTTCGGGTCGCCGCGGAAGACCTGCACCTCGATCTCGTCGATGTCGTCCTGCAGGCCGTCGAGGACGGGGAAGTAGTCGTCGACGACCCGGTCCAGCACCGCGTAGAGCACCGCCATCGGGCCGTGCGAGAGCAGGTCCGGGTCGCCCTCCAGCCGGTCGCGGACCTCGCCGAGCTGCGGCTCGGCGGCGTGCCGGACGGTGATGACGAAGTCCGGGCCGAGGAACAGGTGCACCTCGCCGATCTCGACGACCTCGTCGGAGTCGACGTAGCGGGCCGGGCGCAGCACCACGAACTCGGTGCTGCCGTAGCGCTCCAGCTTGGGCCGCTGGTGGGCGTTGACGGTGTCCTCGATCGCCAGCGCGTGCAGCCCGAACTCCGCCGCGACCTGGTGGATCTCGTCGACGCCCGGCCGCAGCATGCCGATCCAGCAGAACGCGGGTGCGTCGCCGCCGTGGTCGGCACGGCAGCCCTGCAGCGCCTCGACCGCGCTGTCGACGGAGTCGGGCGCCGCCGCCCGCTTGCCGTCGACGTAGACCGCGTTGTCGATCACCGACATGCACAGACCTCCCCGCCGGGCCGGCCGGGCGGGTGCCCGGGCCGTCACCGAGCAGGGTAACCAGCGCTGTGCCGCGCAACCGCCGGGACGAGGTGGGTGACCAGCGCGGTCGCCAGCAGCCCGGCCAGGAGTTCCAGGTCCCGCGCGCCGGTGTGCAGCTCGGCGAGGCGGTGCAGCCCGAAGCCGTCGGCGAACCCCCAGCAGACCGCCGCGGCGGCCAGCGCACCGGCCGCCGTCGTCGCGACGGCGAGGGCCGCCGTCCCCACCACCGCGACGGCGACCGCGACCGCGGCGACGAGGCCGGGCCCCGCACCGGCTGCCCCCGCGGCACCGGAGGCGAGCCCCGCGGCGACGCCGGTGGCGATCGCGGCGACGAAACCGGCGCCCCCGGACAGGGGCGGCGGCGGGACCGGACGGGCGGGGCGGCGCTGCAGCATGCGCGGGAGCGTGCGCCCCCGGCGGCGGACCGGCCGGGCTCCTGACGCGGTGTTGGCGTCGTCACGCGCGTGTGTTGACGGGTTCCTGAGACCGACCGCCCGTCCGGGGGACGTGATGGCCACCACCGGGCGTCAAGAACGCGTCAACGCGCGACCCGGTGGGCGTCAATCCGCCGTCATCGCCGTGGGCGCGACCCCCGGTGCGGCGCACGATCCCCGCAGCCCGCCGGACATGCCGGCGGGTGGGCACGACCGAGGAGAGTCCCGTGGCCGACCTGGCCTACATCGCGTTGCTGGTGGCGTCCTTCGCCGTCCTCGCGCTCACCCTGCGCGGGATGGAGAAGCTGTGATCGCGAACATCGCCGGGGGTGTGCTCGCCCTGGCCCTGCTGGTCTACCTGGTGATCGCGCTGCTCCGCCCGGAGCGGTTCTGATGGCGGGGCTCGCGCAGGCGGCGGCGCTGGTGGCGCTGCTCGCCGTGACCTGGAAGCCGCTGGGCGACTGGATGGCGCGGGTCTACACCGACACCCGGCACTGGCGGGCCGAGCGGCTCGTCTACCGGGTCTGCCGGATCGACGCCGCGTCCCCGCAGCGCTGGACGACCTACGCCGCGGGCGTGCTGGGCTTCTCGTTCGTCTCGATCGCGCTGCTCTACCTGATGCAGCGGCTGCAGGCCTTCCTCCCGCTCGGGTTCGGCCGCGGCACCGACGGCGCCACCTCGGTGTCGCCCGCGATGGCGTTCAACACCGCGGTGTCGTTCGTGACCAACACGAACTGGCAGTCCTACGTGCCCGAGCAGGTCCTCGGCCACACCGTGCAGATGGCCGGGCTGACCGTGCAGAACATCGTGTCCGCCGCCGTCGGCATGGCGGTCGCGGTCGCACTCGTCCGCGGCTTCGTCTCCCACGGCGCGGCCGGCGACGACGAGGGGGGCCGGATCGGGAACTTCTGGGTCGACCTGACCCGCGGCGTCGTCCGGATCCTGCTGCCGATCGCCGCCGTCGCCGCGGTCGTGCTGGTCGCCACCGGGGTGGTGCAGTCGCTGCGCTCCGGCGTCGACGTCACCACCGTCGACGGCAGCACGCACACGCTGGCGCTCGCGCCGGCCGCGTCGCAGGAGGCGGTCAAGGAGCTCGGCACCAACGGCGGCGGCATCCTCAACGCCAACTCCGCGCACCCGTTCGAGAACCCGAACCCGCTGTCGAACCTGCTCGAGATCTTCCTGATGCTCGTCGTCCCGGTCGCGCTGACCCGCACGTTCGGCGTGCTGGTCGGGCGGGTCCGCCAGGGCGTCGTGCTGCTGTCGGTCATGGGCGGGCTGTGGGCGCTGTTCCTCGCCGCGACCTGGCTCGCCGAGCTGCACCCCAACGGCCCGGCCGCGCTCGCCGCGGGCGGGGCGATGGAGGGCAAGGAGGTGCGCTTCGGCATCCCCGGCTCCGCCCTGTTCGTCGTGTCCACCACGGGCACGTCCACCGGGGCGGTCAACGCCACCCACGACAGCCTCACCGGGGCGGGCGGCGGCGTCGCGCTGCTGAACATGCTGCTCGGCGAGGTCGCCCCCGGCGGCGTCGGCTCCGGGCTCTACGGCCTGCTGGTGCTCGCGGTCATCGCGGTGTTCCTGGCCGGGCTGATGGTCGGGCGCACCCCGGAGTACCTGGGCAAGAAGCTCGGCCGGCGCGAGATCACCTACGCCGCCGTGTCGATCCTGGTCATGCCCGCGTTCGTCCTGATCGGCGCGGGCCTGGCCATCGCACTGCCCGGCACCGCGGGAGCACTGGGCAACACCGGTGCGCACGGCTTCTCCGAGGTCCTCTACGCCTGGGCCTCGGCGGCCAACAACAACGGCTCCGCGTTCGGCGGGCTCACCGCGACCAGCGACTTCTTCCAGGCCGGGCTGGGGCTGGCCATGCTGTTCGGCCGGTTCGTGCCGATGCTGGCGGTGCTGGCGCTCGCCGGCTCGCTGGCCCGCCAGCGCCGCGTCCCGGCCGGTGCCGGGACGCTCCCGACCGACGGCCCGCTGTTCGCCGGCCTGGTCGGCGGCACCGTGCTGCTCGTGTCCGCGCTGACCTTCTTCCCGGCGCTCGCGCTCGGCCCGATCGCCGAGGCCCTCTCGTGACCGCCACCCACCACCACCGCGCCGAGTCGGAGGAACCCGTGTCCGTGACGACCGAGCCGCAGACGGCGCCGCCGAGCGCGACGCCGGTCGCGGCCGGGGCGTTCGCCCCCCGCCAGCTGCTGGCGGCCCTGCCCGAGGCCCTGCGCAAGCTCGACCCGCGGGTGCAGGCCCGCAACCCGGTCATGTTCGTCGTCTGGGTCGGGTCCGTGCTGGTCACGGTGCTCGCCGTCGCCGACCCGAGCGTCTTCGCGGTGCTCGTCGCGGTGTGGCTGTGGTTCACCGTGCTGTTCGCCAACCTCGCCGAGGCCGTCGCGGAGGGGCGGGGCAAGGCCCAGGCCGCCTCGCTGCGCGCCACCCAGCGCGACACCGTCGCCCGCAGGCTGGTCACCGACTCGCCCGCCGACCGCGACGCCGCCGAGGAGCAGGTCCCCGGCGCGCAGCTGCGCCTCGGTGACCTCGTCGTCGTCGAGGCGGGGGAGACGATCCCCGGCGACGGCGATGTCGTGCACGGCATCGCCTCGGTCGACGAGTCCGCCATCACCGGCGAGTCCGCGCCGGTCATCCGGGAGGCGGGCGGCGACCGCTGCGCCGTCACCGGCGGCACCACCGTGCTCTCGGACCGGATCGTCGTGCGGATCACGACGAAGCCGGGGGAGTCCTTCGTCGACCGGATGATCGCGCTCGTCGAGGGCGCCGCCCGGCAGAAGACGCCGAACGAGATCGCCCTGACCATCCTGCTGTCGGCGCTGACGATCGTCTTCCTGCTCGCGGTGGCCGCGATCGCGCCGATGAGTGCCTACGCCGGGACCCAGGTGCCGCTGCTGGTGCTCACCGCGCTGCTGGTCTGCCTGATCCCGACCACCATCGGGGCGCTGCTGTCGGCGATCGGCATCGCCGGGATGGACCGGCTCGTGCAGCGCAACGTGCTCGCCACCTCCGGACGCGCGGTCGAGGCCGCCGGCGACGTCGACACCCTGCTGCTCGACAAGACCGGCACCATCACCTTCGGCAACCGGCGCGCCACCGCGCTGCACCCGGTCGGCGGCACCGGCGTCGAGGAGCTCGCCCGCGCCGCGCGGCTGTCCAGCCTCGCCGACCAGACCCCCGAGGGCCGCAGCATCGTCGAGCTCTGCGCGGCCGAGCACGGCCTCCCGCCGGAGGCCGACGCGACCGAGGCCGTCGCCGAGTTCGTGCCGTTCACCGCGCAGACCCGGATGTCGGGCATCGACCTGCCGGGCGGTGTCGTCCGCAAGGGCGCCGCGGCCGCGGTCCTGGACTGGGCGCGGGTCACCGACCGCGCCGAGGCGGACCGTCTGGTCGAGTCCATCTCCGACGGCGGCGGGACCCCGCTGGTCGTCGCCCGGGCCTCCGGCCCCGGCGGTGACGGTGCGGCCGTGCTCGGCGTGATCGAGCTGTCCGACGTCGTCAAGCCCGGCATGGCGGAGCGCTTCGCCGAGCTGCGGGCCATGGGCATCCGCACCGTGATGGTCACCGGTGACAACCCGCGCACCGCTGCCGCGATCGCCGCCCAGGCCGGCGTCGACGACCACATCGCCGAGGCCACCCCGGAGGACAAGCTCGCCTACATCCGCCGCGAGCAGGAGGGCGGGAGGCTCGTCGCGATGACCGGAGACGGCACCAACGACGCGCCCGCGCTCGCCCAGGCCGACGTCGGCGTCGCCATGAACACCGGCACCTCCGCCGCCAAGGAGGCCGGGAACATGGTGGACCTGGACTCCGACCCGACCAAGCTCATCGAGATCGTCGAGATCGGCAAGCAGCTGCTGATCACCCGCGGCGCGCTGACGACGTTCTCGGTCGCCAACGACCTCGCGAAGTACTTCGCGATCCTGCCCGCGATGTTCGTGACGCTGTACCCGTCGCTGGGGCTGCTCAACGTCATGGGCCTGGCGACGCCGGAGTCCGCGATCCTCTCCGCGGTCATCTTCAACGCGCTGGTGATCGTCGCGCTGATCCCGCTCGCCCTGCGCGGGGTGCGGTACCGGCCGTCGTCGGCGGCGTCGCTGCTGCGGCGCAACCTGCTGATCTACGGCCTCGGCGGGGTCGTCACCCCGTTCGTCGGGATCTTCCTCATCGACCTGCTCGTCCGCTTCGTCCCGGGGATCTGATGCTCACCACCCTGCGCCGCCAGACCGCGACCGGCCTGCGCCTGCTCCTCGTCATGACCGTCCTGTGCGGCATCGTCTACCCGCTCGCGATCTGGGGCGTCTCCCGCCTCCCCGGGCTCTCCACGCAGGCCGAGGGCTCGGTGCTCCCCGGCGGCACCGGCTCGTCGCTGATCGGGATCGACCCGGTCGCCGCCGACCCGGCGGCCGACCCCTACTTCCACACCCGCCCGTCGTCGACGTCGACGGCCGAGGCCGGGCTCGGCCCGGCCGACACGACGACCTCCGGCGGCTCCAACAAGGGCGGCTTCGACACCGGCCTGCTGGAGTCGGTGCAGCAGCGCCGGGCGGTGATCGCCGCCCGGGAGGGCGTCGACCCCGCCGCCGTCCCCACCGACGCCGTCACCGCGTCCGGCTCCGGGCTCGACCCCGACATCAGCCCGGCCTACGCCGCACTCCAGGCGCCGCGCGTCGCCCGCGTCACCGGGCTCCCGCTGTCGCGGGTCCAGGAGCTCGTCGCCGACGCCACCAGCGGGCGCACCCTGGGCTTCCTCGGGGAGCCGCGGGTGGACGTCACCGAACTCAACCTGTCCGTGCGGGACGCGCGGTAGTGGGACGGGACCACAATGGCCGGGTGAGGGGAGAACTGCGCATCCATCTCGGTGCCGCGCCCGGGGTCGGGAAGACCTTCGCCATGCTCGGCGAGGCCCACCGCAGGCTCGGGCGCGGCGCCGACGTGGTCGTCGGGGTCGTCGAGACCCACGGGCGGGAGCGCACCGCGGGGCTGCTCGACGGCCTCGAGACGGTCCCGCGGCGCACCGTGCTCCACGGCGGCACCGAGCTGCACGAGATGGACGTCGACGCCGTCCTGGCCCGGCGCCCCCAGGTCGTGCTGGTCGACGAGCTCGCCCACACCAACGCGCCCGGCTCGCGCCACGCCAAGCGTTGGCAGGACGTGGAGGAGCTGCTCGACGCCGGCATCGACGTCATCTCCACGGTCAACGTGCAGCACCTGGAGTCCCTCGGCGACGTCGTCGAGACCATCACCGGGGCCCGCCAGCAGGAGACGGTGCCCGACGACGTGGTCCGCCGCGCCGAGCAGATCGAGATCGTCGACATCACCCCGGAGGCGCTGCGCCGCAGGCTCGCGCACGGCAACGTCTACCCGCCCGAACGCGTCGACGCCGCCCTGGCGCACTACTTCCGGGTGCCCAACCTCGTCGCCCTGCGGGAGCTCGCGCTGCTGTGGATCGCCGACGAGGTGGACGTGGTGCTGCGCCGCTACCGCACCGAGCAGCAGGTGTCCGACGTGTGGGAGACCCGCGAGCGGGTGGTCGTCGCGCTGACCGGTGGCCGGGAGTCCGAGACGGTGCTGCGCCGTGCCGCGCGGATCGCGAAACGCTCCGGCGGCGCCGACCTGATGGCGGTGCACGTGCTGCGCGGCGACGGCCTGGTCCCCGGCCGCGCCGGGGCGCCGGTGCTCGCCGCGGACCGGGTGCGGCGGATGGCCGAGGGGGTCGGGGCGAGCTTCCACACCGTCGTCGGGGAGTCCGTCGACGACGCCCTGCTCGACTTCGCCCGCGGGGCCAACGCCACGCAGCTGGTGCTGGGCACCTCCCGGCGCTCCCGGCTGGCCCGGGTGTTCGACCCCGGCATCGGGGCGCGGGTGGTGCAGGAGTCCGGCCCGATCGACGTGCACATGGTCACCCACTCCGCCGCCGGGCGGGCCCTGCGGCTGCCGAGGCTGCGCAGCGGGCTGCCCGCGGGCCGGCAGGCCGTCGGCTGGGCGACCGCCGTGCTCGCCCCGGCGGCGGCGACCCTGCTCGGGATCGCGCTGACCGACTGGGTGGACCTGTCCACCGACGTCGTCCTCTACTTCCTCGCGACCGTGCTCGCCGCGCTGGCGGGCGGGCTCGGCCCGGCGCTGCTCGCGGCGCTGCTCGGCGGGCTGCTGCTGAACTTCTTCCTGTCCCCGCCGCTGTACTCCCTCGCGATCGCCAACCCCGGCAACGTCATCACCGTGGCGACGATGCTGCTGGTGGGGGTGCTGGTGGCGCTCGTCGTCGACCGGGCGGCCCGGCGGGCGGAGCAGGCGGCGCGGGCCCGGGCGGAGGCCGCGCTGCTGGCGTCGTTCGCGCGGACCGTCCTGACCCGGTCCGACCCGCTGCCGCGGCTGCTGGACCGGGTCCGCGAGACCTGGGCGCTGCAGTCGGTGGCACTGCTCGAACAGGGCGAGGACCGGGTGTGGCGCCGGGTCGCCTGCACCGGCGACGCCGGGGCGTGCGACCGGCCGGAGAAGGCCGACGTGGACGTCGTCGTCGACGAGGGGCTGCACCTGGTCGGGACCGGCCGGGCCCTGCCCGCGGCCGACCGCAGGCTGCTGGAGGTCGTCGGCGGGCAGGCGCTGCTGGCGCTGCGCGGGCAGCGCGCCGAGGCCGGGGCCGCCGACGCCGAGCGTCGCGCGGCCGCCAACGAGACCCGCGGCGCGTTGCTCTCGGCCGTCGGGCACGACCTGCGCAGCCCGCTGACCTCGATCAAAGCCGCCGCGAGCAGCCTGCGCGACGAGCACCTCCCGCTCGGACCGGACGACCGCGCCGAGCTGCTGGCGACCGTCGAGGAGTCCGCGGACCGGCTCACCGGCCTGGTCGACAACCTGCTCGACTCCTCCCGGCTCGCCGCGGGCGCGGTGACCCCGCTGCTGGCCCCGGTCGGCTACGACGAGGTCGCCGCCACCGCGCTGCTCGGCCTGGAGGGCGCCGACCGGGTCCGGGTCGAGATCGACGAGGACCTGCCCGACGTGCTCGCCGACGCGGGCCTGCTCGACCGGGTGCTCGCCAACGTCGTGGACAACGCGCTGCGGCACGGCGGGACCGAGGTGTTCCTGCGCGCCAGCGCCTACTCCGACCGGGTCGAGCTGCGCGTCGTCGACCGGGGGCGCGGTGTCGCACCGCGCGAGCGCGACGCGTTGTTCGCCGCGTTCCAGCGCCTCGGCGACCGCGACGCGACGTCCGGGCTCGGCCTGGGGCTGTCGGTGGCGCAGGGGCTGACCGTGGTGATGGGCGGCGAGCTGACCGCGGAGGACACCCCGGGCGGCGGTCTCACCGTCGTCGTCTCGCTGCCCGCCGCGCCGGTGGGGGTGGCCCGGTGAGCGGGGGCGGCAACGGCGTGCGGGTGCTGGTCGTCGACGACGACCCGCAGATCCTGCGGGCCCTGCGGATCAACCTCACCGCGCACGGCTACACGGTGCTCGTCGCCGCCGACGGCTCCGCCGCGCTCCGGGCGGCCGCGGACGGGCACCCGGACGTCGTCGTGCTCGACCTGGGGCTGCCCGACCTCGACGGCACCGAGGTCGTCGAGGGGCTGCGCGGCTGGAGCACGGTGCCGGTGATCGTGCTGTCCGCGCGCACCGACTCCACCGACAAGGTCCGGGCGCTCGACGCCGGCGCCGACGACTACGTGACCAAGCCGTTCGGGATGTCCGAGCTGCTGGCCCGGCTGCGGGCCGCGGTGCGCCGCGCCGCCGTGTCGACCGTCGACGGCGAGGCCGTCGTGACCACCGCGGACTTCACCGTCGACCTGGCCGCCAAGACGGTCGCGCGCGCGGACGGCGCCGAGGTGCACCTGACCCCGACCGAGTGGGGGATCCTGGAGCTGCTGGTGCGTCACCGCGGCAAGCTCGTCGAGCAGAAGCGGCTGCTGCGCGAGGTCTGGGGCCCGCAGTACGGCACCGAGACCCACTACCTGCGGGTCTACCTCGCCCAGCTGCGGCGGAAGCTGGAGCCGGTGCCGTCGCGGCCGAAGTACCTGATCACCGAGGCGGGGATGGGGTACCGGTTCGACGGCTGAGCCGGTCTCAGCGGCCGAAGTCCTGGGTCCAGTACCCGTCGGCCAGCCCGACGCCGATCGTGGTCAGCGAGCAGTTCAGGATGTTCTTCCGGTGCCCGGGGGACTCCATCCAGTCCTGCACGACGGTCGCCGCGTCCGGCTGGCCCATCGCGATGTTCTCCGCGCCGGGGGAGTCGTAGCCCGCCGCGGTGATGCGGTCGGCGAAGTCCCGGCCGTCGCGGCTGTCGTGGGCGAAGTAGCCCTGGGCGGCCATGTCCTCGCTGTGGCCCTGGGCGGCCGCGCTGATCCGCGGGTCGGCCCGCAGCGCACCGCAGCCCGCGGCGGCCCGCTCGGCGTTGGTCAGCTCCACGACGCGGGCGAGCTCGCCGGAGAGCCCCGCGACCGCGCCGCCGGCGGGTGACGCCGCGGCCCGGGCCGGGGGTGCTGCCTCCGCGGTGGCGGCCGCCGCGGTGGTCGCGGCAGCCGCGGAGGCGGCGGTGGCCGCCTCGTGCGCGGAGAGCGCGTCCAGCGCGGTCCGGGCGGAGGAGCCCGGGTCGGCCGGGGCGGCGGCGAGCGCACCGCGGACGAGCGCGGCGCCGTCGACCGGGGCGCCGTCACCGGCCGGGGCCGGGGCCGTCGTCGCGTAGGCGGCGCCGACCGCCCGGAGCGGCTGGGTGTCGGAGACCGGTCCGCCGGGCCGTTGGGCGTCGGGCGAGCCCGCTGCGGTGAGCGCCGGTGCGGCGAGCGGGGCGGCCATGGCCAGCACGGCGCCAGCCCCCACCCCGCCGAGCACGGCGCTCGCTGCGCGCGGTGTGCGTCGTCGGGTCACGGCCGCGTAACGTACCAGCACTGTGAGTGGCAACACGGATTCGACCGTTCGGCTGATCGCATGGGTCCAGGGGGAGGTGCAGGGCGTCGGTTTCCGCTGGTGGACACGGTCGCGGGGGCTCGAGCTCGGCCTCGTCGGCCAGGCCCGCAACCTGTCCGACGGCCGGGTCGCGGTGACCGCGGAGGGTGACCGTGCCTCCTGCGACCGCCTGCTGGAGCTGCTGCGCGGCGGGGACACCCCGGGGCGGGTGACGTCGGTGTCGGAGCAGTGGGCTGAGCCGTCCGGCGCATTTTCCGGGTTCGTCGAGGCCTGACCGCTCAGTTCTGTCGGTGCGGGGGTCTACACCTGTGCCCACACCGACCCCGGAGGTCCCGATGCCCGTCCAGATGACCCCGTACCTGCACTTCGACGACAACGCGCGCGAGGCGATGGAGTTCTACCGCTCCGTGCTGGGCGGCGAGCTGCAGGTCATGACCTTCGGTGACATGGGCGCCGAGGGCCCCGTCCCGCCGCCGGACGGCGTCATGCACGCCTACCTCGGCACCCCCGACGGCTTCGCCCTCATGGCCTCCGACGGCGACCCGCGGCGCCCGACCGGGGCCCCGTCGGGCATCTCGGTCAGCCTCTCCGGCGACGACCCGGAGAAGCTGCGCGGCTTCTTCGCCGGGCTCGCCGAGGGCGGCGTCGTCGACGTCGCGATGGAGAAGCAGATGTGGGGCGACGAGTTCGGCCAGCTCACCGACCGCTTCGGCGTCCGCTGGCTGGTCAACGCCTCCACCCCCGCCACCTGAGGGTGCGCCCGGATACCCTGGTCGCCCCCGCGCACCTGGAGATCCCCGCCCGTGCACCTGAAGACGCTGACGATGAAGGGCTTCAAGTCCTTCGCCTCGGCCACCACGCTGCGCCTGGAGCCGGGGATCACCTGCGTCGTCGGGCCGAACGGCTCGGGCAAGTCCAACGTCGTCGACGCGATCAGCTGGGTGCTCGGTGAGCAGGGCGCCAAGGCGCTGCGCGGCGGCAAGATGGAGGACGTGATCTTCGCCGGCACGTCCGGCCGGGCGGCGCTGGGCCGCGCCGAGGTCACCCTCACCATCGACAACTCCGACGGCGCCCTGCCGATCGACTACTCCGAGGTCTCGGTGACCCGCCGGATGTTCCGCGACGGCGCCGGCGAGTACGAGATCAACGGCTCCCGCGCCCGGCTGCTTGACGTGCAGGAGCTGCTCAGCGACTCCGGCATCGGCCGGGAGATGCACGTCATCGTCGGGCAGGGCCAGCTCGACGGGGTGCTGCAGTCCAAGCCGGAGGACCGCCGCTCCTACATCGAGGAGGCCGCCGGGGTCCTCAAGCACCGCAAGCGCAAGGAGAAGGCGCTCCGCAAGCTCGACGCGATGCAGGCCAACCTCACCCGGCTCACCGACCTCACCGCCGAGCTGCGCCGCCAGCTCAAGCCGCTGGGCCGCCAGGCCGAGATCGCCCGCCGCGCCCAGGCCGTGCAGACCGAGCTGCGCGACGCCCGGCTCCGCCTGGCCGCCGACGACTACGTGACCCTGTCCGAGGAGACCCAGCGCGAGGAGGCGACCCAGGAGCAGGCCCGGCGCCGCCGCGCCGAGGTCGAGGAGCAGCTCGACGTCGCCCGCGAGCGCCAGGACGAGCTGGAGACCGCGCTCGCCGCGGACGCGCCGCGGCTGCAGGTCGCCCAGGACACCTGGTACCAGCTCTCCGCGCTGGCCGAGCGGCTGCGCGGCACCGTGCGCCTCGCCGAGGAACGCGTCCGTCACCTCACCTCCTCGGCCGAGGCGGGGCGCACCCCCGGCCGCGACCCGGACGAGACCGAGGCCGAGGCCGACGCGGTCGCCGAGCAGGAGGACGAGCTGGTCGCCGCCGTCGCCGCCGCCCGGCGCCTGCTCGACGAGGCCGTCACCGAGAAGGCCGAGCGCGAGCGGACCCTCGCCGCCGCCGAACGCGAGCACCTGGCCGCCGTGCGCGCCATCGCCGACCGCCGCGCCGGGATCGCCACCCTCGCCGGGAAAGCCGACGCGCTGCGCTCCGGGGTCGCCGCGACCGCGGAGGAGATCGAGCGGCTGTCCGAGGCGCTCGCCGAGGCGGGCGCCCGCACCGCCGAGGCCGAGGCCGAGCTGGAGACCGCGCGGGAGTCCCTCGGCGTGTCCGGGGACGAGGCGGACACCGACGCGCTCGCCGCCCGGGTCGAGCAGGCCGAGGCCGCGCACCGCAGCGCGGCCGAGCGGGTCGCCGAGCTGGTCGCCGCCGAACGCGACGCCGAGCAGCGCCGCGCGCACTGGCGGGCCCGGGTCGACGCCCTGCAGGTCGGCCTGGTCCGCCGCGACGGCACCGGTGCCCTGCTCGACTCCGGCGACGACGGGGTGCTCGGCGCCGTCGCCGAGCTCGTCGAGGTCGATCCCTCCGGGCGGGCCGCGGTCGCCGCGGCGCTGGGCGAGCTGGCCGAGGGCGTCGCCGTCGCCTCCGTGGTGTCCGCGGCCGACGCGCTGCGGTCCCTGCGCCGCGGTGACGCGGGCCGGGCCGCGCTGCTCGTCGGCGCCGGGTCCGCCGGGGCCGACCGTGCCGCCGGGCGGGTGCCGGTCCCGGTCCCCGACGGCGCCCCGCCCGCCGGCCGCTGGGCGGCCGCGCTCGTCACCGCCCCGCCCGCGCTCGCCCCGGCACTGGGGGAGCTGCTGGCCGGGGTGGTCGTCGTCGACGGCCTGGACGCCGCGGCCGCCGCCGTCGGAGCCCGGCCGGGCCTGACCGCGGTCACGACCGAGGGGGACCTGCTCACAGCGCACGCCGCCCGCGGCGGCACCGGCGCCGGGGAGGGCGCGCTGCAGCTGCAGGCCGCCGTCGACGACGCGGTCACCGCCCGCGACGCCGTGGACGCCGAGCTGGAGTCGCTGCGCCCCACCTGCGAGGGCGCCCGCGCCGAGGAGACCGCCCGCGGGGCCGACCTGACCGCGGCCCGCGCCGCCGTCGCCGACGCCGACCGGCGCCGCTCGGCGGGCGCCGCCCAGCTCGGGCGGCTCGAACAGGTCGTCACCTCCGCCCGCGCCGAGGCCCAGCGGCTGCGCGACCGTCGCGACACCGTCGAACGGCGGCGGTCGGACTCGCTGATCGAGCTGGAGGCCGCCGAGCGCCAGCTGTCGCTGGCCTCCGACGCCCCGGTCGACGACGAGCCCGACACCGAGCTGCGCGACGAGGCCGCCGAGCGGGTCGAACAGGTCCGCTCCGAGGAGGTCGAGTGCCGACTCGCGCTGCGCACCGCCGAGGAGCGGGCCCGCGCCATCGCCGGGCGCGCCGAGACCCTGCGCCGCCAGGCGCACGGCGAGCGCCTCGCCCGGTCCCGGGCCGCCGCCGCGGCCGCCGAACGGGAGCGGGCCTCGGAGGTCGCCCGGCTCGTCGTCGACGCCGGGCACGTCGCCGCCGAGCGGATCGAACGCTCCCTGGCCGCCGCGGCCGCGGAGCGCGACGAGATCCAGGCCGCCCGCGCCGAACGCGAGCGCGCCCACACCGAGGCCCGCGACACCACCACGAAGCTCACCGCGCTGCTGGAGAAGCTCACCGACGCCGTCCACCGCGACGAGATGGTGCGCCAGCAGACCCGGATGCGCCTGGAGCAGCTGACCGAGAAGATCCTGGGCGACCACGGCATCGGCGTCGACGACCTCGTCGCCGAGTACGGGCCCGAGGTCCCGGTGCCGCCGTCGGCCGCCGAGACCGCCGAGTACGATGCCGCCCGCGAGCGCGGCGAGCAGGTCTCCGCGCCGCCGCCGGTCCCGTTCGACCGGCCCACCCAGGAACGCCGCCTCAAGCGGGCGGAGAAGGACCTGTCGCTGCTCGGCAAGGTCAACCCGCTCGCGCTGGAGGAGTTCGCGGCGCTGGAGGAGCGCTACAAGTTCCTGTCCACCCAGCTCGAGGACCTCAAGAACACCCGCCGCGACCTGCTCACCGTCGTCCGCGAGGTCGACGACAAGATCCTCGAGGTCTTCACGACCGCGTACCACGACGTCGCCGCCGAGTTCGAGACCGTGTTCGCGACGCTGTTCCCGGGCGGCGACGGCAGGCTCGTGCTCACCGACCCCGACGACATGCTCACCACCGGCATCGAGGTCGAGGCCCGCCCGCCGGGCAAGAAGGTCAAGCGGCTGTCGCTGCTGTCCGGCGGGGAGCGCTCGCTGACCGCGATGGCGCTGCTCGTCGCGATCTTCCGGGCCCGGCCCTCGCCGTTCTACGTGCTCGACGAGATCGAGGCCGCCCTCGACGACGTCAACCTGCGCCGGCTCATCTCGCTGATGGAGGAGCTGCGCACGACCAGCCAGCTCATCGTCATCACCCATCAGAAGCCGACGATGGAGGTCGCCGACGCCCTCTACGGCGTCTCGATGCGCGGCGACGGCATCACCCAGGTCATCTCCCAGCGCCTGCGCCCCGCCTCCTGACCGGCTGACCGGCCCGTCCTGCACGGCGGGCCGGCCGGGCGTGGCAGGGTGGCGTCGTGACCACGCAGACCCTCTGGATCGTCGTCGCGATCGTCGTGGCGGTGTTGCTGATCGCCGTCGTCGCAGGGCTGGTGACCGCCCGCCGACGGCGCATCAGCCTGCGGTCCGACGAGCAGCAGCGCGAGCTCGGGACCGGTACGGACGAGCCACCGCGCACCGGCGGCAGCTACCAGGCCGGGGGCGGGTTCGCGTTCTCCTCCGGGACGGCCACCGCGCCCGAGCGGCCGCGCGCCCCCGGCGACGACGCCCCGACCGCCGCCACACCGACCCCCGCCACCCCGGCCGCGCCGGCGCCGCCCGCCGAGGCCGCCGACGCGCCGACCGCCGACGAGGTCCGGACCCCGCCCGGCGGCACACCCGTCGTCGACGGGGCGACCGAGGCCCGCACCCCGCCCGGGGGCATCCCGGTCAGCACCGCCCCGCCGGTCCCGTCGACCGCGCCGCCCAGCAGCCCGACCGTTCCCACCGAGCAGACCGGGACCGTCACCGGCACCCCGGACGCCCGCGTCATCGACACGGCCGAGGCCAGCAAGGACCCGGCCACCCGCCAGCTCCGCCGACCCGAGGGCCCCTCCGGGGCCGCCGGGACCGTGGCGACGCCCGACGGCGGCACCACCGAGCGGATCCCGGCCCCACCCGCCGCACCCGCCGCGAGTGCCCCGACCGAGCCGGTCGCCCGCCCGGGGACGGCCCCGAGCACCCCGACCGAGCCGGTCGCCCGCCCGGGGACCGCCCCGAGTGCCCCGACCGAGCCGGTCGCGCGTCCGGAGACGGTGGACCCGCAGGCCCCGGTCGCCCCGGGCGCCCCCACCGAGGAGATCGCCCCGGCCGAGGGCCGGATCGGCCGGCTGCGCGGCAGGCTGTCCCGCTCGCGCTCCGGGCTCGGACAGAGCCTGCTGGGCCTGCTCGGCGCCGGCGACCTCGACGAGGAGTCGTGGGAGGACGTCGAGGCCACCCTGCTGCAGGCCGACCTGGGCCCCGAGACGACCGCCGAGATCGTCGGGAAGCTGCGCGAGCAGATCGCGACCCGCGGCGTCCGCACCGCCGAGGCGGCCCGCGCCGCCCTGCGTGACGTGCTCGTCGAGGCCCTCGGCACCGGCCAGGACCGCTCGGTGCACGCGCTGCCGCACGACGGGCGCCCCGCGGTGCTGCTGGTCGTCGGCGTCAACGGCACCGGCAAGACCACCACCACCGGCAAGCTCGCCCGGGTGCTGGTCGCGGGCGGGCACCGGGTGACCCTCGGCGCGGCCGACACCTTCCGTGCCGCCGCCGCCGAGCAGCTCGTCACCTGGGGCGAGCGCTCCGGCGCCGGTGTCGTCCGCGGGCCCGAGGGCGCCGACCCGGCCTCGGTCGCCTTCGACGCCGTCAAGCGCGGCACCGACGACGGGGTGGACGCCGTCCTGCTCGACACCGCGGGCCGGCTGCACACCAAGACCGGCCTGATGGACGAGCTGGGCAAGGTCAAGCGCGTCGTCGAGAAGCAGGCCCGGGTCGACGAGGTCCTGCTCGTCCTCGACGCCACCACCGGCCAGAACGGGCTGACCCAGGCGCGGGTGTTCGGTGAGGTCGTGGACGTCACCGGGGTGGTGCTCACCAAGCTCGACGGCACCGCCAAGGGCGGCATCGTGTTCCGCGTCCAGCGCGAGCTGGGGGTGCCGGTCAAGCTCGTCGGGCTCGGAGAGGGCCCCGACGACCTGGCCCCGTTCGAGCCCACCGCGTTCGTCGAGGCACTGCTCGACTGAGTCACGGTGCGGGCCGTCCCGGACGGCCCGCACCGTGCGCCACGTCACGAACCGGACCATTCGGATGACCTTCGGTCCTCCGGATCCGGTTGGGTAACCCAACCGTCATCCGGCGCGGCGGCCTGTTAACCGTTACGAAACGGACAGGCGCCGAATGCGAAACACGCGATCACCATTCTTCCTCCCCAGTCAGCCAGATGGACGGACATGGGAGGAACAGTGCCTGCAGAGGCCCTCAACGGCGGCGACACCGCCTGGATCCTGGCGAGCGCCGCGCTCGTACTGCTCATGACACCGGGGGTCGCGCTGTTCTACGGCGGCCAGGCCCGGTCCAAGAGCGTGCTGAACATGATGATGATGTGCTTCAGCTCGCTGGGCCTCGTCGGTGTCCTCTGGATCCTGTTCGGCTACTCGATGACCTTCGGCCCGGACCTCGGCGGCGGCCTGCTGGGCGACCCGTTCGCCTACTTCGGCCTCACCGCGATCCTGGCGAACGACCAGGCCGCCGAGACGCTGCCGCAGCTGGCCTTCGTCAGCTTCCAGGCGATGTTCGCGATCCTGACGGTCGCGCTGATCGCCGGTGCCGCCGCCGACCGCATGAAGTTCGGCGCGTGGATGCTCTTCTCCGGCCTGTGGGCCGTCCTGGTCTACTTCCCGATCGCGCACTGGGTCTTCGACCTGGAGCAGGGCTGGATCGCCACCACGCTGGGCGCGCTCGACTTCGCCGGCGGCACCGCCGTCCACATCAACGCCGGTATGGCCGCCCTGGTCCTCTGCATCATCCTGGGCAAGCGCCGCGGCTGGCCGCGTGAGGCGATGCGCCCGCACAACCTGACCATGGTCATGCTCGGTGCCGGTCTGCTCTGGTTCGGCTGGTTCGGCTTCAACGCCGGGTCGTCCGGTGCCGCCGACTGGGCCGCCGCCTACGCCTTCACCAACACCATCGCCGCCACCGCCGCCGCCATCCTCGGCTGGCTGCTGATCGAGAAGATCCGCTACGGCAAGGCCACCTCGCTCGGCGCCGCCTCCGGCATCGTCGCGGGTCTGGTCGCGATCACCCCGGCCTGCGCCTCGGTCTCGCCGCTGGGCGCGCTCGCCATCGGTGTCCTCGCCGGTGCGCTGTCGGCCTACGCGGTCGGCTGGAAGTACAAGCTCGGCTTCGACGACTCGTTCGACGTCGTCGGTGTCCACCTCGTCGCCGGCCTCTGGGGCACCCTGGCCATCGGCTTCTTCGCCACCGACATCGCCCCCGACGAGACCAACGGCCTGTTCTACGGCGGCGGCGTCGACCAGCTGTGGCGCCAGGCCGTGGCCGCGCTCGCCACGCTGATCTACTGCGGCATCGTGACCGCGATCATCGCGTTCATCGTCAAGGCCACCCTCGGCCTGCGCGTCGACGACGAGGCCGAGCAGGCCGGCATCGACGAGGCGGAGCACGCCGAGACCGGCTACGAGTTCTCCGGCCTGCGCGGCGGCAGCGGTCTCGGCTCCTCGCCGAAGCCCGCCACCGAGGCGAAGGCCACCCCCGCCGCGAAGCAGGAGGTCTGACCCGTGAAGCTCGTGACCGCCATCGTCAAGCCGTTCGTCCTGGAGGACGTCAAGGGCGCCCTGGAACAGATCGGCGTGCTCGGTCTGACCATCAGCGAGGTCCAGGGCTACGGCCGCCAGAAGGGCCACACCGAGGTCTACCGGGGTGCGGAGTACTCGGTCGACTTCGTGCCGAAGGTCCGCGTCGAGGTCGTGGTCGACGACGCGCTGCAGGACAAGGTCGTCGACGCGGTCGTCGAGGCCGCCCGCACCGGCAAGATCGG
Organism: Pseudonocardia sp. TMWB2A; assembly: GCF_017312135.1. Taxonomy (NCBI): domain Bacteria; kingdom Bacillati; phylum Actinomycetota; class Actinomycetes; order Pseudonocardiales; family Pseudonocardiaceae; genus Pseudonocardia; species Pseudonocardia sp. TMWB2A. The sequence continues at coordinate 989,445 of NZ_QKQY01000002.1, read as the reverse complement.
TGACGGCAAGGTCTGGGTGACCCCGGTCGAGACCGTGGTCCGCGTCCGTACCGGAGAACGCGGCGCCGACGCCATCTGACCGACGGTCCCTCGCGACGGCCCGTCGTGCTCCCTTCCCGGAGTGCGGCGGGCCGTCCGCCGTCCGGATTCGAATCGGACATCACGGCATGTATGCGGTCCACTACTCGAACGAACAGGAAGCGGGTGGCGCGGGGCGATGACGGTCCTCGGGTCGGGCGAAGCGGCGGACCTGGTCAAGGCGAAATCGGTCCTCCTGGAATCCAACGGCCGGCACCACCACGGCCCGGAGGCGTTGCGGGCCGCTCTGGTCGACCTGCACGACTTCTGGCTCTCCTCCCGGTGCGCGGCACTCGGGGTCGGCGGTGAGGGCAGCGGGACGGCGCTGGCGGCCGTCGGTGCGCTCGGACGGCGCGAGCTGTGCCCCTGGTCCGACCTCGACCTCGTGCTCCTGCACGACGGCCGGACCGACGTCGACGCGCTCGCGGAGAAGCTCTGGTATCCGCTCTGGGACGCCGGGATCGGGCTCGACCATTCGGTGCGCACCCCCGGACAGGCCGTCCAGATCGCGGCGACCGACCTGCGGGCGGCCTTCGGGCTGCTGGAGCTGCGGCACGTCGCCGGGGACGCGACGCTCACCGGCAAGGTCCGCGACGCCGTCCGCGCGGCCTGGCGGGCCGGGATGCGCAGCCGCTTCGACGAGATCGTCGACACCACCACCGACCGCTGGCGGCGCAACGGCGACGTCGCCCACCGCATCGAGCCGGACCTGAAGAACGGCCACGGCGGCCTGCGGGACGTGCAGCTGCTCGACGCACTGGCCACCGCCCAGCTCGTCGACCGGCCGGGGGCCGACGTCGTCGCCGCCCGTGGGCTGCTGCTGGACGTGCGCACCGAGCTGCACCGGCTCTCCGGCCGGGCCCGCGATGTCCTGCGCGCCCAGGAGGCCGACGACATCGCCACGATCCTCGACGTCGGGGACCGGTTCGACCTGGCCCGCGCCCTGTCCGGGGCGGCCCGCGCGGTCGCCTTCGCGACCGAGGTCGGGCTGCGCCAGGCCCGCAACGCGCTGCCCCGCCGGGGGCTCGCCGCGCTCCGTCGCCCGCCGGTGCGCCGGCCGCTGGACTCCGGCGTCGTCGAGCACGCGGGGGAGGTCGGGCTCGCCCGCGACGCGTCCGCGACGAAGGACCCGGCCCTGGTCCTGCGGGTCGCCGCCACCGCCGCCCGCACCGGGCTGCCGATCTCCGCGGGCACCCTGTCCCGGCTCGCCGACACCGCCCCGGAGCTGCGCGCGCCGTGGCCGCGGACCGCGCTGGCCGAGCTGCTCGCCCTGCTCGGGACCGGCAAGGCCGCCGTCGCGGTGGTCGAGTCGCTGGACCGCACCGGGCTGTGGGGGCGGCTGTTCCCCGAGTGGGGCGCGGTCCGCGACCTGCCGCCGCGGGACCGCACGCACGTCTGGACGGTCGACCGCCATCTCGTCGAGGTCTGCGCCGAGGCCGCCCGGCTCACCACCCGGGTCGCGCGCCCGGACCTGCTGCTGGTCGGCGCGCTGCTGCACGACATCGGCAAGGGCCGCGGCGGTGACCACTCGGTGGTGGGGGAGTCGCTGGTCCGCCAGATCGGCGAGCGGCTCGGGCTGCGCGAGGGCGACCTCGTGCTGCTGGCGGCGATGGTGCGTCACCACCTGCTGCTGCCGCACACCGCGACCCGTCGCGACCCGGAGGACCCGGCGACGGTGTCGCGGGTGCTCGAGACGCTGCGCGAGGCGGTCGCACCGGCCGGCCGGGGCGACGCCGACGTGGCGCTGCTGCTGGAGCTGCTCGACGCGCTGGCCGAGGCCGACTCGCTCGGCACCGGGCCCGGTGTGTGGAGCCCGTGGCGGCGCACCCTGATCCAGGGGCTGGCCGGGCGCTGCCTGTCCGCGCTCGACGGCCGTCCGTTCGTCGAGCCCGGCCCGCCGGACCCGGCCCACCAGGAGATGGTCGACGCCGTCACGGCGGCGGGGGAGCCGCAGGTCCGCTTCGCCGGCGAGGACGACGTCGCGTCGGTCACCGTCGCGCTGCCCGACGGGCGCGGGGTGCTGTCGGCCGTCGCCGGGGTGCTCGCCCTGCACTCGCTGCAGGTGCACACCGCCGACGTGAACGTGTCCGACGGGGTCGCGGTCGAGACGTTCGCGGTGACCCCGCGGTTCGGCGGCCTGCCCGACCCGGCGCTGGTCCGCTCCGACCTGGTGCGGGTGCGCGCCGGGTCGCTGGACCTGGTGCAGGCGCTGGCCCGCAAGGAACGCGACTACGCGCCGTCGACGCCGGAGGTGGAACGGACCGCCCCGCCGCGGGTGCTGTGGTTCGACGACGAGGCCACCGGCGCGGTCGTGCTGGAGCTGCGCGGCACCGACCGCATCGGGCTGCTCCACCACGTCACCGCCGCCCTCGAACGGACCGGGGTCGACCTCGTCTGGGCCCGGGTGGAGACCCTCGGCGCCTCGGTCGTCGACTCCTTCGGCATCGGCGGGTCCCCGGACCGGTCGGCCCGCAGCGAGATCGAGAAGGCGGTCCTCACGGTGGCCGCCGGGCGGGGGGAGGCCCGCCCCGCGACGTGACGCGGGTCGTGTCGCCTTGCAACAGCGGCCGCCCGGCGACGATCATGCTCGTCGCCGGTGCGGGCCCGCCCGGTGCAGCGTGCGACGAGGAGTGTCGACGTGGACACCGGCAACACCGCCTACCTGCTCGGCAGCGCCGCCCTGGTCATGCTCATGACCCCGGGGCTGGCACTGTTCTACGGCGGCATGGTCCGCGCCAAGAGCGTGCTCAACATGATGATGATGAGCATCGTCTGCCTCGGCGTGATCGGGCTCGTCTGGGTCGTGTTCGGGTTCTCGCTGGCCTTCGGAGACTCGCACGGCGGGCTGATCGGCGGGTTCGAGCTGGCCGGGATCACCGACCCGAACGCGCTGGTCGGCGACGTGCCGGTGCAGGCGTTCGCGATGTTCCAGCTGATGTTCGCCGTGATCACCGGGGCACTGGTGTCCGGCGCCGTCGCCGACCGGGCCCGGTTCCGGGCCTGGACGCTGTTCGTCGCGGTCTGGGTGGTCGTGGTCTACATCCCGCTGGCGCACTGGACCTTCGCCGTCGACGGCGCGGTGTCGCAGCGCGGCGGCTGGCTGGTCAACACCGTCGGCGCCCTCGACTTCGCGGGCGGCGCCGCGGTCGAGGTGAACTCCGGCGCCTCGGCGCTCGCGCTCGCGCTGGTCCTCGGCGCCCGCCGCGGCTGGCCGCGCGAGCCGATGCGCCCGCACAACCTGCCGCTGGTGCTGCTCGGGGCGGGCCTGCTGTGGTTCGGCTGGTTCGGGTTCAACGCCGGGTCCGCGCTCGCCGCCGGGGCCACCGCGGCCAACGCCTTCGTCACCACGATGACCGCCGCGTCCGCCGCCGTCGTCGCGTGGCTGGTCCTGGAGGACCGGCTCGACGGCCGTCCGACCAGCCTCGGGGCCGCCTCGGCCGCCGTCGCGGGGCTGGTCGCGATCACCCCGGCCTGCGGCTACGTCGACACCTGGGGTGCGCTGGCGATCGGCGTGCTCGCCGGGCTGCTGTGCCAGCTCGCGATCCGGCTGAAGTACCGGTTCGGTTACGACGACTCGCTCGACGTCGTCGCGATCCACGGGATCGGCGGGGTCATCGGCATGCTGATGCTGGGTCTCGTCGCGACCGACGCGGTCAACCCGGCGGGCGCCGACGGCCTGTTCTACGGCGGCGGCCTCGCCCAGCTCGGCAGGCAGGCGCTGTCGGTGCTGGTCGCGGCGGTCTGGGCGTTCGGGATGACGGCGCTGATCGCCTGGGTGGTGTCGCGGACGATCGGCTTCCGCGCCGCCCCCGACGACGAGCACGGCGGCATCGACGAGGCCGAGCACGCCGAGACCGCGTACGAGTTCAGCACGATGCGCACGGCGGGCCGCGGGCCGGCCGGGCGGATCACCGAGGAGGGGGACCGATGAAGCTGGTGACCGCGATCGTCAAGCCGTTCGTCCTGGGCGACGTCAAGGACGCGCTCGAGGAGCTCGGGGTGCTGGGCCTGACGACCTCGGAGGTCCAGGGCTTCGGCCGCCAGAAGGGCCACACCGAGGTCTACCGGGGCGCGGAGTACTCGGTCGACTTCGTACCCAAGGTCAAGGTCGAGGTCGTCGTCGACGACGAGCAGGCCGACCGGGTCGTGCAGGCGGTCGTCGACGCCGCGCACACCGGCCGGATCGGCGACGGCAAGGTCTGGGTCGTCCCGGTGGAGAACGTCGTCCGCGTCCGCACCGGGGAGCGCGGCTCCGACGCCCTGTGACCGCCCGGTAGCCGCCCCGTGGCCCTGCGGCCGACCGGGTGATCATCACCGGCGACCGGGCGGACACTCCGGGTGATCGGAACGATCCGGGCGTCCGGACCGTTTCACCGCACATGACAACCGCCCGTGCCGTGCCGACCGGTGCCGTCCCGCCGACCCACGACACCGAGCCCCGCCCCGCCGTCCCCGACCCGTCCGACAGCGGCGCGACGGACCCCCTGGTCGTCGTGCTGCCGGGGCGGACGCTGCTGCTCGTCGCGGGCCTGCCGGGGGCGGGCAAGACCACGCTGCTCGCCGGGCTCGACGCCCCGGCCGGCACCCGGGTCCTCGACTCCGGGGCCACCCGGGCCGTGCTCGCGCGGCTGCTCCCGGCCGCGACGCCGTACCCGGCCTACCGGTGGCTGACCCACCTGACCCACCGGGCGTCGGTGGTCACCGCGGCCCTCGGCCCCGCGGACACCGTCGTGGTCCACCTGCCCGCGACCGCGCCCCGGGTGCGCGCCGCGGTCCGCACGCTGGCCCGGCTCGGCGGCCGCGCACCGCACCTGCTGTGGCTCGACACCGCCCCCGACCAGGCACTCGACGGCCAGCACGCCCGCGGACGGGTGGTCCGGTCACGACCGTTCGCGGCGCACGCTCGGCGCGCCCGCGACACCGCCGACGCCCTGCGGGCGGGCACCGAGACCGGCTGGTCCTCGGTCCGTCGCACGGATCGCTCCGGTGCCCGTGGGGGACTGGCGCTGGCCAAGTAGGCTGGTAAGGGTGTTCGACTCCCTCTCCGAGCGGCTCGGATCCACGCTGCGCGACCTGCGCGGCAAGGGCCGGCTCTCCGACGCCGACATCGACGCCACCGCGCGCGAGATCCGGATCGCGCTGCTGGAGGCGGACGTCGCCCTGCCGGTGGTGCGCGGGTTCATCACGCGCATCAAGGACCGGGCCAAGGGGACGGAGGTCTCCCAGGCCCTGAACCCGGCCCAGCAGGTCGTCAAGATCGTCAACGAGGAGCTCGTCGCGATCCTCGGCGGCGAGACGCGGCGGCTGCACCTGGCCAAGGAACCGCCGACGGTCATCATGTTGGCCGGTCTGCAGGGTGCCGGTAAGACGACCCTGGCCGGCAAGCTCGCGCGCTGGCTCCGGGGGCAGGGGCACACCCCGCTGCTCGTGGCCTGTGACCTGCAGCGTCCCAACGCGGTCAACCAGCTGCAGATCGTCGGTGAGCGCGCCGGCGTCCCGACCTACGCGCCGCACCCCGGCGCCACCGGCTCCGGTGAGCTCCCCGAGGGCCCCGGCGACCCGGTCGGCGTCGCCCGCGACGGCATCGCGCACGCCCGCGACAAGCAGTACGACGTGGTCGTCGTCGACACCGCGGGCCGCCTCGGCGTCGACGAGGAGCTGATGCGACAGGCGTCGGACATCCGGGACGCGGTGCAGCCCGACGAGGTCCTGTTCGTCGTCGACGCGATGATCGGTCAGGACGCCGTGGCCACGGCCGAGGCGTTCCGCGACGGCGTCGGCTTCACCGGTGTCGTGCTCACCAAGCTCGACGGCGACGCCCGCGGTGGTGCCGCGCTGAGCGTCCGCGAGGTCACCGGCCAGCCGATCCTCTTCGCCTCCAACGGCGAGAAGCTCGAGGACTTCGACGTCTTCCACCCCGACCGGATGTCCTCGCGCATCCTCGGGATGGGCGACCTGCTCACCCTCATCGAGCAGGCCGAGCAGGTCTTCGACGCCGAGCAGTCCGCGGCCGCCGCCGCGAAGATCAGCTCCGGCGAGCTGTCCCTGGAGGACTTCCTCCAGCAGATGCTGCAGCTGCGCAAGATGGGGCCGATCGGCAACATCCTGAACATGCTCCCGGGGATGAACTCCGGGCAGGCCAAGGCCGCGCTCGAGCAGGTCGACGACCGTCAGATCGACCGCCTGCAGGCGATCATCCGCGGTATGACCCCCGCCGAGCGGGAGGACCCGAAGATCATCAACGCGTCGCGCCGCCAGCGCATCGCGACCGGGTCCGGTGTGTCGGTATCCGACGTGAACGACCTGGTCAACCGCTTCTTCGAGGCCCGCAAGATGATGAAGCAGATGGCCGGCCAGTTCGGCTTCGGCGGCGGTGGGCGCAGCGCGACCAAGAAGGTCCCGAAGAACCCGCGCAAGGCCCGGCAGGCCAAGAAGGGCCGGCGCAGCGGCAACCCCGCGAACCGCGCCGCGGCCGGGGCGCCGGACCTGTCGAACCTGCCGCCGAGCCTGCAGCAGCTCCCGCCCGGACTGGGCAACCTCGACCAGCTGCCGCCCGGTTTCGACCCGTCGAAGCTGAACTTCGGCAAGAAGAAGTAGCTAGGGTCGCCACCCATGACCGATCTTCCGGCCGCGGGGTGGCGGCTCCGCGGAACGCTGCTGGGCCCCGACGGTGCCGCGGGCGCCGACCTGTACGTCGACGGCTCCGGGCGGATCAGCCCGGAGCCGCTGCCCGGGGCGGAGGACCTGGTCACCGACGGCTGGATCGTCCCCGGCCTGGTCGACGCGCACTGTCACGTCGGGCTCGGCCCGGACGGCCCGGTCACCGACCTGGAGGAGTGCGCGGCGCAGGCCCGCACCGACCGCGACGCGGGCACCCTGCTGCTGCGCGACTGCGGGTCCCCGGTCGACACCTCGCCGCTGCAGGCCCGCGATGACCTGCCCGAGATCATCCGGGCCGGGCGGCACGTCGCCCGCCCCAAGCGCTACATCCCCGGGCTCGCCGCCGAGCTCGACGACCCGCGCCTGCTCGTCGACGAGGTCCGGGCCCAGGCGGCCCGCGGTGACGGCTGGGTGAAGCTCGTGGGGGACTGGATCGACCGCGCGGCGGGCCCCGACGACGCCGACCTCGCCCCGCTCTGGCCGGACGAGGTGCTCGCCGAGGCCATCGACGCGGCGCACGGGGCCGGCGCCCGCGTCACCGCGCACGTCTTCGGCACCGAGGCGCTGCCCGGGCTGATCCGGGCCGGGATCGACTGCATCGAGCACGGCACCGGGCTCTCCGACGAGCTCATCGACGAGATGGCCGCCCGCGGCACCGCCCTGGTGCCGACCCTGATCAACGTCGAGACCTTCCCCGGCATCGCCGAGAAGGCGACGAAGTACCCCCGCTACGCCGGCCACATGCGCGACCTGCACGCCCACGCCTGGGAGACCGTCGGACGCGCGATCGAGGCCGGGGTCCCGGTCTACGCGGGCACCGACGCCGGCGGCGGCATCCGGCACGGCCGGATCGCCGACGAGATCGCCGAGCTGGCCCGCGCCGGGCACCCGGACCCGATCGGCGCCGCCAGCTGGGCCGCGCGGTCCTGGCTGGGCCGCCCGGCGGGTCCGGTGCCCGGCGCGCCGGCCGACCTGGTCGTGTACGACCGCGACCCGCGGGGGGATCTCGGCGTGCTGCGGGCCCCGTCGGTGGTCCTGATCCGCGGACGTCGGGTATCAACGGGGGCATGAGCAGTTCGCCCGGTTCGCCGCCGGGACCGCCCGGAGCCTCCGCCGACGACCCGGCCGGCTCCACCCCGTCCGACGCCACCGCGCCGCCGCCCGCCGGGTGGCCGCCCGCGGGCTGGCCGGGTGGGCCGGCGCAGTACGGCCCCGCCGGGCCCGGGCCCTACGGCCCGGGCGCGCCGTACGGTCCGCCGCCGCGGCGCGGGCTGTTCGGGATCGAGCCGTCGCCGCCCCCGCCGCGCCCGTTCCGCGGGCTGCTCGCCTTCCTGGTCGTCGAGATCGTGTTCCTCGGCTCGTCGTTCCTGCTGGCGCTGGGCCTGGGGGAGGTCGACTCCGCGCAGGAGGTCCTCCTCGCGATCGTCGTCCCGACGATCCTGGCCGCGCTCACCTGCGTCGTCTGGACCCGGGTGTTCGGCAGCGGGCCCGTGGCCGACCTGGGCCTGCGGTTCCGCTGGGAGGACGTCGGCATCGGGCTGCTGATCGGCGTCGCCGGGCTGTTCGTGACGATCCCGGCCGCGCTGGCCTACCTCTACCTGGTCGGCCCGGACCTGACGACCTCGGTCGGCGTCGCCTTCGAGGGCATCCGCACGACGTGGCCGGTCGCGCTGGCCGTGATGGTCGGCATCGTCGTGGTCGCCCCGGTCTGCGAGGAGATCGTCTACCGCGGCCTGCTGTGGAACGCCATCGCGCACTGGGTCGGCAACCGCTGGGTCGTGTTCGTGCTGACCACGGCGGTGTTCGCGCTGGCCCACCTGGAGTTCCTGCGTGCGCCGCTGCTGTTCGTCGTCGCGCTGCCGCTGGGGGTCGCACGGCTGCTGACCGGCCGCGTCACCGCCGGGATCGTGGCCCACGCGGTCAACAACTTCCTGCCCGGGCTGGCCCTGGCCCTCATGCTGGTCGGGGCCTTTCCCGCGGTCTGAACGACGTCTGGCAGAATGGCCGATCGGGTCCGTGGCCGGCCCTCTACCTGCCACGGCCGACACCTACGAGTGAGCGAGCCCGTAACCCCACGCGAGGCCGGCTGACTCATCGCAGCACGAATCGACATTCGCGAGGAGCACCACAGCGTGGCCGTCAAGATCAAGCTGATGCGTCTGGGCAAGATCCGTCAGCCGTACTACCGCGTCGTCGTCGCGGACTCCCGTACGCGCCGCAACGGCCGGGCCATCGAGACGATCGGCAAGTACCACCCGAAGAACGAGCCGAGCCTGATCGAGATCGACTCGGACCGTGCGCAGTACTGGCTGGGTGTCGGCGCGCAGCCGACCGAGTCGGTGCAGAACCTGCTCGAGATCACCGGCGACTGGCAGAAGTTCAAGGGCCTGCCGGGCACCGAGGGCACCCTGAAGCCGCAGGCCGAGAAGGTCGACAAGCTGGCCCGCTTCAACGAGGCGCTGGCGGCGGCGAACGAGGAGCCGACCACCGCGGCCACCACCCCGAAGAAGAAGGGTGGCGACCGCGTCGGCAAGACCGCTGACGCCGCCCCGGCCGAGGCCGCGACGAAGAGCGACGACGTCGCCGACGCGACCAAGGACGCGGCCGAGCCGGCCACCGAGTCGACCCAGTCGTGACTCTCATGGCGGACGCGCTCGAGCACCTCGTGCGCGGCATCGTCGACCACCCCGACGACGTCCGGGTGGACCTGGTCACCGGGCGTCGCGGTCGGATCCTCGAGGTCCGGGTGCACCCCGACGACCTCGGCAAGGTGATCGGCCGGGGTGGCCGGACCGCCACCGCCCTGCGCAACGTCATCGGTGGTGTGGGCGGTCGCGGCGTGCGCGTCGACGTCGTCGACACCGACCGGTGACGAACTCCGCACCCGACGACGCCGGCCAGGTCCTGGTCGGCGTCGTCGTGCGTGTGCACGGTCTGCGCGGCGAGGTCGTCGTCGAGCCCCGCACCGACGCACCGGCCGAGCGGTTCGCGCCCGGTGCCGTCCTGCAGGGCCACCGGCCCCGCGCCGCGGGCCCCGGGCCGCTCACCGTCACCGGTGCGCGCGCCCACTCGGGCCGCTGGCTCGTGCTCTTCGAGGGCGTCGCCGACCGCGACGCCGCCGAGGCCCTGCGCGGGGTCCAGCTCCGGCTGCCGACCTCCGCGCTCGCCGAGCCGGAGGACCCGGAGGAGTTCCACGTCCACCAGCTGACCGGTCTGCGGGCCGAGCTGGTCGACGGGACCGAGGCGGGCACCGTCACCGACGTCGTCCACGGCCCCGGCGGGTCACTGCTGGTCGTCCGGCGGCCGGCCGGGCACGAGGCACTCGTCCCGTTCGTCGGGGCGATCGTGCCCACCGTCGACGTGGCGGGCGGACGCGTGGTCCTCGACCCGCCCGACGGGCTGCTCGACCCGCAGGACTGATCCCGGCCCGGCACCCCCGTGGTGCCGGGCCGTTCTCACGGCCGCGATGTCAACCAGAGTTGACATCGCCGGATTGTCAACCTATGTTGACAGTCATGAGTGATGCGACGGCGGTGGCCGCGGCGGCGTCCAGCACGGACCCGGCCGTGGGGCTGCGGGCGGTGGTGGCCCTGCGCGAGCTGCAGGAGTCCCTGGAGGAGCTGCAGGTCACCAGTGCTCGCAACCAGGGCTGGTCCTGGCAGCAGATCGCCGACGCACTGCGGATCAGCCGGCAGGCGGTGCACAAGAAGTACCGCCGGCTCGGCCTGTAGAGGGGAGACGCACGTGTTCTTCGAGCGGTTCACCGACGAGGCCCGAGAGGTCGTCGTCGCGGCACAGGAGCAGGCGCGGACGCGGTGCGCGCCACGGATCGGCCCGGAGCACCTGCTCCTCGGGGTCCTGGGGCGCCCCGGTACGCCGGGGGAGGAGCTCCTCGCCGACGCCGGGGTCGACACGGCCGCGGTGGTGACGGCGCTGCACGCCACCGACCCGGCCCGCGACGGCGAGGTGCTCGCCGCCCTCGGCATCGACCTCGACGCCGTCCGGCGGGCCGCGGAGGACGCCTTCGGGCCCGGGGCGCTCGACCGGGTCCGGCGCGGACGCCGGGCCGGGCACATCCCGTTCGAGAAGTCGTCGAAGAAGGTCCTGGAGCTGTCGCTGCGGGAGGCGGTCCGGCTGGGCGACCGGTTCATCGGGACCGAGCACGTCCTGCTCGGGCTGCTGCACCCGGACACCGCGGCCTCGCAGGTGCTCGACCGGTACGGGATGACGCTGTACGGGACCCGGCGCGCCGTCGAGCGACGGCGGCCCCGCCGGGCGGGCTGAGCCGGGCCCGGTCCTCGGCCCGGTCGCCGGCTCAGTCGTCGGCGCGGTCCGGGTCGTCCGGGTCCTCGGTCGGGTCCACCCGGGTCTCGGCCGAGCGCACCCCGTCGGTCTCCGACAGCGCGGCGGCCAGGCCGGGCAGGTCGCCCCGGCCGTCGAGACGCAGGGTCAGCGCCGCGACCCGGACGCCGTCGGCGGCCACCGAGCCGCGGTGCACGGCCACCCCCGCCACCGAGAACCCGGCCGCGGTGCAGCGCTCCAGGACCCCGCGCAGGACGCCGTAGCCGTCGTCGTAGCGGATCCGCAGCACCGGCGGGCGACGACGGTGCCGCCGCACCACCCGCGCGACCGGCTGCAGGCCCCGGGTCACCAGGAAGTGCGCCGCCGTCGCCAGGACGGCCAGCGGGGCCAGGCCCGCACCGCACGCCGTCCCGACCGCGGCGGCCAGCCAGATCGTGGCCGCGGTGGTGAGCCCGCGCACGACGTCCTGCCGGACGAAGATCAGCCCGGCACCGATGAACCCGATCCCGGACACGATCTGGGCCGCGATCCGGGACGGGTCCAGCGCGACGTGCTCGGTCGCGAGCAGGTCGGCGAAGCCGTACTTCGAGATGACCATGAACACCGCCGCGCCGACGCCGACCAGCACGTGCGTGCGCAGACCGGCGCTCTTCGCACCGGCCTCGCGCTCCAGGCCGATCGCGGTCGTCAGCAGCAGGGCGAGCAGCACCGGCGGCAGCAGGCTCCACTGCGCCGCCGTCGACCAGAGTGGCTCGGCCCAGGATTCCGACATCGCATGACCTCCTTCTGCACGGGGGGACGGGCGCCTGCGACGATCCGCGCCGTGCGGATCGACGTCGTCACCATCTTCCCGTCCTACCTGCAGCCGTTGCGCGAGGCACTGCTGGGGCGGGCGATCGACCGCGGGCTGCTCGACGTCGCGGTGCACGACCTGCGGGACTGGACCCACGACGTGCACCAGGCCGTCGACGACTCCCCGTACGGCGGCGGGCCGGGAATGGTCATGCGCCCCCAGGTGTGGGGCGAGGCCCTCGACGACGTGCTGGCCACCCCCGACCTGCCCGCCCGGCTCGTCGTCCCGACCCCGGCCGGACGGCCGTTCACCCAGGCCACCGCGCACGCCTGGGCGGCCGAGGAGCGGCTGGTGTTCGCCTGCGGCCGCTACGAGGGCATCGACGAGCGCGTGCTGCTCGACGCCCGGGCCCGCGGCATCACCGTCGACGAGGTGTCGATCGGCGACTACGTGCTCGTCGGCGGGGAGGTCGCCGTGCTCGTGATGGTCGAGGCCGTCGCCCGGCTGCTGCCCGGGGTGCTGGGCAACCCGCGCTCGGCCGCCGAGGACTCCTTCTCCGACGGGCTGCTCGAGGGCCCGTCCTACACCCGTCCCGAGGTGTGGCGGGAGCTGGCCGTGCCGGACGTGCTCCGCGGCGGCAACCACGCCGCGATCGCCCGCTGGCGGCGCGACCGGGCCCTGGAACGGACCCGGGACCGGCGCCCCGACCTGCTCGACGCGCTCGGACCGGACGCCCTGGACGCCGCCGACCGCGCCGTGCTCGCCGCCGGGCGCCCCGACGACGACGCCGACGCCCCCACCGCCTGAGCGTTCCCGCCGGTGGGCGTCCCCGGCCCGGCTCCGGGGCCGGCGCGGGGGACCGTTCCGCCGTCGCCCGGCGGGCCCCCACCGGCGACCGGCGGTGCCCGGTCCGTCCGGTACGACCGGGCCCGCGGAGCCGCTCCGGAGGCCCTCGCACCACCGGGTGTCCGGGGCGATCTGTCCGTCTGGCACTATGGACGGGTTGCCAGCGCCGCGTGTGGTGCCCGGTGACGGTCACGTGTGCCCCCGGTCCCGCCGGTGGTGCCGGCCGTACCGAGCCCGCCACCGGAGGAGCGTCGTCGCCGTACGGCACGACCGCCCCGTGGCCCGGGCGCGATCCCGGATCGACCCGGGACCGGCACCGCACGACCCGCACGAACGACACACGAGGACGGACCGTCGACATGAACACCCTGGACGCACTGGACGCGGAGACCCTGCGCTCCGACATCCCGAACTTCCGCCCCGGGGACACCCTCAAGGTGCACGTGAAGGTCATCGAGGGCAGCCGCACCCGTACCCAGATCTTCCAGGGCGTCGTCATCCGCCGCCACGGCTCGGGTGCCCGCGAGACCTTCACCGTCCGCAAGATCTCGTTCGGCGTCGGCGTCGAGCGCACCTTCCCGGTGCACACGCCGAACATCGAGAAGATCGAGGTCGCCACCCGCGGTGACGTCCGCCGGGCGAAGCTGTACTACCTCCGCGACCTCCGCGGCAAGGCCGCGAAGATCAAGGAGCGTCGGGAGACCACCGCGTCCTGACCGTCACCCTGTCGTGACGGACCGGTGACGTAATCTCGACGCGTGGCCTTCCCCGAGCTCCCCGACGACCGCCGGGCCCGCCCCCGGCGGTATCGCGGCAGCGATGTTCCCGAGCGCCCCGGTCGGCGGCGGGCCCCCGAGGACCCGCCGCCCGCCGGTGGTGAACCGGGCGGTGACGAGCAGCAGTGGCTGCTCGGGACCGCGCTGCAGCACGGGGTGCCGGCCCGGGACGGCTCCGCGGACGGTGAGCCCGAGGGCGCACCGCGCGGGGTCCGTACCCGGCACGCGGGCCCGGAGGACGGCGCCGACGAGGCCCGTCCCCGCGGGCGTCGCTACCGCAACGGTTTCGACGAGCTCGCCGCCGGACGTTCCGGGCGGCACGGCGTCGACGCGGGCGGCCCGCTCCCCGAGGAGCGGCCCGCCCCGGCCACCGAGGGCCCGGACACGCTGCGGGCCCGCTACGCGGCCCGGCTGAACCGGCCCGACGGCTCCGAGCCCGGCGCCGCACCGAACGGCAGGCCGTGGCCGCCGCCCGGCAGCCGCCCGGAGCAGGCCCCGGACCCCCGTCATCCGGCGCCGCCGGCCGGGCGCCCCGAGGGCACCGGTCGTCACGGCGTCCGCCCGGGCCCCGACCAGCCAGCCCCCGACGGCAGGCCCGGTCGCCGGGCCGCCGGGTTCGACCCGTCCGCCGCACCGCCCTTCCGCGGCCCCGACGCGCCCCGGCGCAACGGCCGGCCCCCCGCCGCCCCCGGCTTCGGTCCCTCCGGCCCCGTGCCCGGCGGCCCCGACGGCCACGCCCCCCGCGGCCACGGCATCGACGGCTACGCGCCGGACGGTCGTGCACCCGAGGCCTACGGGCCCGACGGGTACGCGCCCGAGGGCTACGGCCGCCCCGACCCGCGCGGTCGCGCCCCCGGCCGTCCGCCCGTCCGCGGCCCGTCCGCCGAGTACTCCGACGGCGCCCGCCCGGAGCCCCGCCCCGACGGTGGTGTCCCCGGTCGCCGGCCCGCCGGCCCGCCCGTCGACGGTGCCGCCCCGACGACCCGCCGTCCCGTCCCACCGGACGCCGACGGTGCCCCGACCACCCGTCGCCCGGTCCCGCCGGACCCCGACGCCGCCGCGACCACGCGTCGCCGGGTGCCTCCGGAGGCCGACCCGCGGCGTGCCCGCGCGGCCGCCGCCCCGGTCGGCGACGACGTCGACGCCGACCCCGGGACCGCCGCGGTCCCGTACCCCGGCGCCGACGCGCCGGCGCGGCCCCCGCGCCGCCGTCGCCCGGCCGCGGCCCCGGCGGAACCGGCCGAGGACCCCGACGACACCCCCGCCGACCCGCAGGACGCGACGGACGAGCCGGAGCGCGCCACCGGTGGCCGCGCCGCGCGCCGCAGCGGCCCCGTCGGCATCGGCGGCCGGATCGCCGCCCTCACCGGGCGCGGCTCCGCCGCGGCCGCGGCGGGCGAGGAGAAGCCCAAGACGGCGTTCTGGAAGGAGATCCTGCTCCTGGCCGGGGTCGCCATCCTGCTGACGGTCCTCATCCAGACCTTCCTCGCGAAGGTCTACGTCATCCCGTCGGGCTCGATGGAGACGACGCTGCACGGCTGCACCGGCTGCAACAACGACCGCGTGCTCGTCGACAAGGTCACCTACAACTTCACCGACATCACCCCGGGCGACATCGTCGTGTTCCGCGGCACCGACGGCTGGGCCAGCGAGACCTACAGCGGCGAGGGCACCGAGAACCCGCTGCTCAAGGGCCTGCAGTCGCTCGGCTCGCTGGTCGGGATCGCCCCGCCCGACGAGAAGGACTTCGTCAAGCGGGTGATCGCCGTCGGCGGCCAGACCGTCTCCTGCTGCGACGCGCTCAACCAGGTCGTCGTCGACGGGCAGCCGCTGGAGGAGCCCTACATCTACTACCTGCCCGAGGCGGGTCCGGCCCGGCAGATCCCGTTCGGCCCGATCACGGTCCCCGAGGGCCAGTACTGGATGATGGGCGACTCGCGGAACAACTCCGCGGACTCCCGGGCGGCCGGGCACGGCCCCATCCCCGAGGCCAACATCATCGGCAAGGTCCGGCTGATCGTGCTGCCCTTCGACCGGTTCGGCTGGGTCAGCGCGGTCGACCCGCAGACCACGGCCGAGGCGGCCGGGCTCCCGGGGCTACCCAGCGGGCTGCCGCTGGCGCTGGGCATCATGGGGACCCTGCCGCTCGCGGCCGGCCGGCGACGCGCCCTGCTCGCCCGTGCCGAGGCCGAGCGGTTCCTGCCCGCGACGCGCCCCCCGCACGGGTGGCGCCGGAGAGCCTGACCGGGAGCACCGTGCCGGTTCCGCCCAGCCGCGCCCGTCCCACCGGACGGCCGCGTACCCGCCGACGCCCCGTACGGGTCCTGCCCGACGGGCTGCGTCCGCCGCGCGCCGTCGTCCGCGACGGCGGCACCTGGACCCTGCAGACGGTCCTGCAGCGCCACGGGCTCGGCCCGGTCGCCGGCGTCGACGAGGCCGGTCGCGGGGCGAGTGCCGGACCGCTGGTCGTCGCCGCGGCGGTGCTGCGGCCCGCGGACGCGAAGGCCCTCGACGGGCTGACCGACTCCAAGCTGCTGACCCCGGCCGCCCGCGACCACTGGTACGACCGCATCCGCGCGCGGGCGCTGGACCACGCCGTCGTCGTGATCCCGGCGGCCGAGGTCGACCGCCGCGGGGTGCACGTGGCCAACATCGAGGGCATGCGCCGCGCGGTGGCCGCGCTGGGCGCGGTCCGGCCCGGCTACGTCCTGACCGACGGCTTCCCGGTCCGCGGCTTCGGCCGCCCCGCCCTCGCGGTGCCGAAGGGGGACCGGGTGGCAGCCTGCATCGCGGCGGCGTCGGTGCTGGCCAAGGTCACCCGGGACCGCATCATGACTGCGCTCGACGCCGAGCACGACCGCTACGGCTTCGCCGTGCACAAGGGCTACAGCACCCCGGACCACGAGGCCGCGCTGCGCGCCCACGGGCCCTGTCCGGAGCACCGGTTCTCCTTCGCGAACGTCGCCGCGGTGGCCGGGCGCGAGGTCCCGGCGGGGCTGGTCCACAATGGGGCGCTCCCCGAGCAGGAACCCGACCCCGGAGACCCGGAGGACACGGTCGGGGCGTGGGAGCCGTTGGAGATCGTCACAGGAGGAGCGGGCCGGTGAGCGCCGAGGATCTCGAGAAGTACGAGACCGAGATGGAGCTCACGCTCTACAAGGAGTACCGCGACATCGTCGCCCAGTTCTCCTACGTCGTGGAGACGGAGCGTCGGTTCTACCTGGCCAACTCCGTCGACGTCGCCCCGCGCAACGCCGACGGCGAGGTCTACTTCGAGGTCCGCATGTCCGACGCGTGGGTGTGGGACATGTACCGCCCGGCGCGGTTCGTCAAGAACGTGCGGGTGGTGACGTTCAAGGACGTCAACATCGAGGAGCTCGACACCCCTGACCTGCGGCTCCCCGACGACGACCAGTTCCCGGGATGAGCGCGTAGCAGACCCCACCGACGGTTCCGCCGCTCCGGCGGCGCGGCCGGCGGTGCCCATCCCCAACCGGCGGATCCGTCCACAGCCGGCCGATCCACCCCCGCGACGGGCCCACCCGGCCCGATCGTGGACCCATGGCAGCGAAGGACGAGCTCGGCCGCCGCGGTGAGGACACCGCCGCCGAGTACCTCGAGCGGGCACACGGGATGGTCGTGCTCAGCCGCAACTGGCGGTGCACGCACGGCGAGATCGACATCGTCGCGGTCGACCCGCAGCAACGGCTGGTGTTCTGCGAGGTCAAGACCCGTTCCGGGCTCCGCTACGGCGAGCCCGCCGAGGCGGTGACCCGCCGCAAGACCCGCCGGATCCGGCTGCTGGCGAAGGCGTTCATGGCCGCCCACCGGGTGAGCTGGGTCGAGATCAGGTTCGACGTCGTGGCGGTCCTGATCCGGCCCGGCCGGCCGGTCACGCTCACCCACTACCCGGCGGCGTTCTGATGCGGCCCCCGGCACGGATCTGGTCGGTGGCGCTGCACGGCGTCGACGGCGTCCCCGTCGAGATCGAGGCGGTCATCGGCGGCGGGATGCCCGGCGTGCACCTCGTGGGCCTGCCCGACGCCGCCCTCAACGAGTCCAAGGACCGGGTCCGGTCCGCGATCGTGCACTCCGGCCGCACCTGGCCCAACGAGCGGATCGTGCTCGCCCTCTCCCCGGCGACCCTGCGCAAGACCGGCAGCCGGTTCGACCTCGCACTGGCCCTCGGCGTCCTCGTCGCCGCGGACGCGGTGCCGCCCGACCGGCTGCGCGGCACCGCGCTGCTCGGCGAGCTCGCCCTCGACGGCAGGCTGCGCCCGGTGATCGGCGTGCTGCCCTGTCTGCTCGCCGCGCGCGACGCCGGGATGGTCCGCGCCGTCGTGCCCCGTGCCGCGCTCGCCGAGGCCGCGCTGGTCGACGGGATCGAGGCGTTCGGTGCCGACAGCCTCGGCGACGTCCTGGACTGGGCGGCGGGCAACCGGCTGCTGCACCGGCACGACGGCGGGCGGGAGGAGGCCCCGGCCGTCGCGGCGCCCGAGCTGGCCGACGTGCTCGGCCAGCACGACGCCCGGCGCGCCCTGGAGATCGCCGCCGCCGGCGGGCACCACCTGCTGATGGTCGGCCCACCCGGCACCGGCAAGACGATGCTGGCCCAGCGCGTGGTGGGGCTGCTGCCCGAGCTCGACCGCGCCGAGGCGCTGCAGCTCGCCGCGATCCGGTCGGTGGCCGGCCGGCTCGGCGACACCGGGGCGCTCAGCACGTGTGCGCCGTTCGTGGCGCCGCACCACTCGGCGTCGACCGCGGCGCTGCTCGGCGGGGGCAGCGGCGTCGCCCGGCCCGGTGTGGTGTCGCTGGCCCACCGCGGGGTGCTCTTCCTCGACGAGTGCCCGCACTGGCCCGCCTCGGTCCTCGACGGGCTGCGCACCCCGCTGGAGGAGGGCGAGGTCCGGCTGTCCCGCGCCGACGGCACCGTGCGCTACCCGGCCCGGTTCCAGCTCGTCCTCGCGGCGAACCCGTGCCCGTGCGCACCGCCGATCGACCGCGACTGCACCTGCCGCCCCGACGTCCGCCGCCGCTACATGTCCCGGCTGTCCGGCCCGCTGCTCGACCGGGTCGACCTGCGGGTGGCGATGGAGCCGGTGACCGCGCTGCGGGTGACCGAGCAGCGGGGTGAGGACACCGCGACCGTCCGCCGCCGGGTGCTCGACGCCCGCGCCGCCGCCGTCGCACGCTGGTCGGAGCACGGGTGGCGGTGCAACGCCGAGGTGCCCGGCCCCGCCCTGCGCACCCGCTTCCCGCTGCCCGCCCGGGTGATCGCACCGCTGGAGGCCCGGCTGCGGGCCGGCGATCTCAGCGCCCGCGGCGCGGACCGCGCGCTGCGGGTCGCCTGGACGCTCAGCGACCTCGCCGGAGCCGACCGGCCCGACCGCGGCCTGGTCGACGCGGCGCTGTACTTCCGTGAGCGGGGTGCCGCGTGAGCGCCCCGGTCCCGGCCGTCCGCCCGGGTACCGACGCCGGCGCGGTGCCCGAGGAGGTCCTGCGCGCCCGCGCCTACCTGCTGCGCTGCGTCGAACCCCCGAACCGGCACCTCGTCGCCCTGGTCGACCGGTACGGGCCGGTCGAGGCGGCCGACCGGCTGCGTCGTGGCGCCGTCTCCGACGAGCTGCTGCGCGCCGCGGCGGCCCGGCGGGGCACCGACCGCTCCGGGGCCGACCTGGAGGCGGCCGCGGCCGCCGGGGCCCGGCTGCTCGTGCCGGAGGACCCGGGCTGGCCGTCGTGGCCGTTCCGGTCGTTCGCCGAGGCCCCGCGGGCCGACCTCGCGCCCCCGATCGCGCTGTGGGCGCGCGGGCCGGGGGAGATCGCGACGCTCGCCGACCGGTCGGTCACCGTCGTCGGGTCGCGTGCCGCGACCCCGTACGGGCTGAACGTGGCCGCGGACTTCTCCGCGACGCTGGCCCGGCGCGGCGTCGCGGTCCTCTCCGGCGCCGCGTTCGGGATCGACGCGGCCGCGCACCGCGGGGCGCTCGCCGTCGACGGCGCGACGGTCGCCGTGCTGGCCTGCGGCCCGGACCGCGTCTACCCGGCCGCGCACACCGGTCTCCTGGAACGGATCGCCGCGACCGGTCTGGTGCTCACCGAGTACCCGCCCGGCACGATCCCCGGGCGGCTGCGGTTCCTCGTCCGCAACCGGCTGCTGGCCGCACTGGGTGTCGGGACCCTCGTCGTCGAGGCCGGGGCACGCAGCGGGACGAAGCGCACCGCCGCCGACGCGACCGCGCTCGGGCGCCCGCTGATGGCGGTGCCGGGCCCGGTGACCTCGGGGATGTCGGTCGGCTGCCACGAGCTGGTCCGCACCCACCAGGCGGGCCTCGTCGGGCGGCCCGAGGACGTCCTGGAGGTCGTCGGCCGGTTGGGTGTGGACCTCGCCCTGCCGCCGCAGGGGGAGTCCCGCCCGACCGACGGGCTCGACCCGCGGGTGCTGGCGGTCCACGACGCGCTGCCCGCCCGTGCCGCGTGGCCGCCGGGACGGATCGGGGAGGCCGCGGGCGTCGGCCCCGACGAGCTGCGCGCGGCGCTGACCGAGCTGGAGGACCGTGGGCTCGCCGAGTACCACCAGGGGCTGTGGCAGCGTCCGGCACGCCGGGCGGGTCCTTGACCGGGGCCCCGCGGCGGCGGACCGTCCGGGCATGGCGCGCACAGAGTCCTCCGGTCCCGCGGGGTCGTCCGGTCCCACGGCCACCGAGCCGGTCCCCGGCGCGGTCGACGGGCCGGCCGTGGGTCCCGCGGGCGCCCGTGCCGCGGGTGACGGGTCCGCAGCGGGCGACGGGTCCACAGGGGGTGGCGGGGCCGCCGCGGGTGACGGGCTCGCGCCGGACGTCGCCACCGCGCTCGAGGAGTTCACCGGGCACCTGCGCCACGAGCGGAACCGCTCGCCGCACACCGTCCGCGGCTACCGCTCGGACCTCACCGACCTGCTCCGCGGGCTCCCCGGCCTCGGAGCGCTCGACCTGGACCACCTCCGCCGGCGGCTCGGCGCGACGCACGCCGCCGGCGCCGGGCGGGCCACCGTCGCCCGGCGCACCGCCGCGGCCCGCACGTTCTGCGCCTGGGCGGTGCGCACCGGGCGGCTCGACCACGACCCGGCCGCCCGGCTCGGGTCGCCGCGCGCGGGCACCGTCCTGCCGGAGGTGCCCGGCGCGGCGGAGACCGCGGCGGTGCTGGCCGCCGTGACCTCCGGAGCGGCGGAGGACGCCCCGGAGGCGCTGCGCGACCTGCTGGTCCTCGAACTGCTCTACGCGACCGGGATCCGGGTCGCGGAGCTGTGCGGGCTGGACGTCGGGGCGGTCGACGAGTCCGCCCGTACGCTGCGGGTCCGGGGCAAGGGCGACCGCGAACGGACCGTCGTGTTCGGGGTCCCCGCCGCACGCGCCCTGCGCCGCTGGCTCGACCACGGCCGACCGGCGCTGGCGACCCCGTCGTCGCCGCCGGCGCTGCTGCTGGGCGTGCGGGGCGGGCGGCTGGACCCGCGCGTCGCACGGACCGTCGTGCACCGCGCGATCCGGGCGGTACCGGGCGTCCCCGACGTCGGACCGCACGGTCTGCGGCACGCCGCGGCGACCCATCTGCTCGAGGGCGGAGCCGACCTTCGTTACGTACAGGAGTTACTCGGTCACGCTACGCTGTCGACGACACAGCTCTACACGCATGTGACCGTCGACCGGTTGAAGGTGGTTCATGACCAGGCGCACCCTCGGGCCTGAGGCGTCCCCCACGACGTCCCGCCGTCCCGACGCGTTCCCCACCGCCCTGGCCACGGCCCTCGACCGGAGGGCCGCGGGGGCCGACACGCCCCGCGCGGCCGTCCTCGGACCGGTCCCCGACCCACCCGGGCACCCGCGCCGCGGCCCCCTCGACGCCACCACCGGACGACCGCCGGCGGGCGCGGCCCCGGCGTGCATCGCGCTCGTCCCGGCGACGGTCCGGGCGCCCCGCGACACGCCCGACGGCGCACCGGGTCACCTGAACGAGACCGTAGAGCCGGCGGTCGTGCCGCTGTGGCGCGAGTTCCTCGCCACCCGCGCCCCCGCCGCGCGACGACGCCTGGTCGAGCACCACGCCCCGCTCGTGCGCGGCGTGGGGACGAAGCTGGCGGTGCGGCTGCCGTCGTCGATCGAGCTCGCCGACCTGCTGCAGTCCGGGACGTTCGGCCTGATGGAGGCCGTCGACCGGTTCGACCCCGCACGCGGGATCCGCTTCGAGGCCTACGCGGCCCAGCGGGTCCGGGGCGCCATGCTCGACGAGCTGCGTGCCCAGGACTGGGTGCCCCGCACCGTGCGGGCGCGCAGCCGCGAGGTCGAACGGGCCCGTGAGGCGGTGCAGTTCCGCGCCGGGCGCCCCGCGACCGACGGCGAGCTCGCCGCGGAGCTGGGCGTCGCGGTGCGCGACCTCCGTCAGGCCCGGCGGCCGATGTACCTGGTCAGCGCCGAGGACCTCGGCGCGGGCGGCCCGGCGGGCTCGCCGCTGTCGACGCTCCCGGCCGACGACTCGGTGGACCCGGTGACCGCGGCGGTCCGGAGGGAGACCGGGGCGGAGCTGCGTGCCGCGATCGGGCTGCTGGGGGAGCGGGACCGGCTGGTCCTGCGCCTCTACTACGTCGAGAACCGGACGCTGGCCGAGATCGGCGGGGTCCTCGGGGTCACCGAGTCCCGGGTCTGCCAGCTGCACGCCCGGATGATCACCCGGCTGCGGGCGACGATGGAGCCGGCGCTGGCGGGCTGACCCCGTCCGGAGCGCCCTCCGCGGGCTCCGGCGCCCCCTCCCAGGGCAGCAGCCGCACCCGGGGAGGCCGCAGCAGGACCAGCGGGTCCAGGTGGTCGAGCCGCTCCCGGCGCACGCCCCAGTGCAGGCAGGCCGCGACCGGGCACCCGGTGTGCCCGGGTTCCAGCGTCCCCACCGGATCGCCCCCGGCGAGCCGCGCCCCGGCGACGACGGCGGCGGTCACCGGCTCGTAGGTGCTCCGCAGCCCGTCGGGGTGGTCGACGGAGACGACGCCGCGCCCGGCGATCCGCCCGGCGAACACCACCACCCCCTCCCGTGCGACGAGCACCGCCTGCCCGGGGGAGCCGGCGAGGTCGGCGCCGCGGTGCCCGCGGCCGTAGCGGAACGCGGGCCTGCGGAACACCGCGGTGACCGCCGGGGGCGGGAGCAGCGGCCACGCGTAGTCCGCCCCCGGGGCCGGGATCCCCGCTCCGGGCGGCCGCGGCGGCGCGGGCGCCGGGCCCGTCCCGTCCGGGGGCCCGCCCGGAGCGGGCCCGCCGCCGGGCGGAGGCGGGAGGCCGCCGGCCCCGGGAGGCGGCTCCGGGGTCGGGACGGCGGTCTCCCGCGCCGCGACCACCGGTGCCGCGTCCGCCGGTGCAGGGACCACCGGTGCAGGGACCACCGGTGCGGGGATCACCGGTGCGGGGACCACCGGTGCGGCGACCGCCGCCCCCGGCGGCACGAGCGCCACTCCGGTCACCACCACGGCGAGCAGCACCGCGCCCGCCCGCAGCCCGGCCCGCCATCCCGGGCGGGACAGGTGACGGGGGCCCCGGGGCGGGGGAGCGGACGGCGAGGGGAGAGGCACCCGTCCAGCCTGCGGCGACGACCGCTCGTCGCCGGGGTGGACCGTCGTCCTGTGGACGTACCGGCCGGTTGTGGACAGCCGCCGCCGGAACCGGGCTCCGCCGCGATCGGCCCGGAGGCCCCGGCGTACACTGGAGCCCGCACCACGTCCGTCGTGGTGACTTCGCGCGCCCGCTCGCCCGTTGCGCCGTTCCCCCAGGGTACGGCGTCGGGAGCGGAGGCCGGGCGGTCCTGCGATCCCGACGTCACGCTCACGTGTGACCAGGGGGAGCAGGTCCGGCTCCGCCGCGGGCGCCAGGGTGGTCCACCGACCGGTGGGCCCACGAACCGCCTGCGCGGCATCCGCCGCGCCCGACCGAGAGGTGATCGCAGGCCATGGCCGTCGTCACCATGAAGCAGCTGCTCGACAGCGGCGTGCACTTCGGGCACCAGACCCGTCGCTGGAACCCGAAGATGAAGCGCTACATCCTCACCGAGCGCAACGGCATCTACATCATCGACCTCCAGCAGACGCTGTCGTACATCGACCGCGCCTACGAGTTCGTGCGCGAGACCGTCGCGCACGGCGGGACGATCATGTTCGTCGGCACCAAGAAGCAGGCCCAGGAGGTCATCGCCGAGGAGGCGGCCCGGGTCAACATGCCGTACGTCAACCAGCGCTGGCTGGGCGGCATGCTCACCAACTTCCAGACCGTCCACCGTCGCCTGCAGCGCCTCAAGGAGCTCGAGGCGATGGAGCAGAACGGTGGCTTCGAGGGCCGCTCGAAGCGCGAGATCCTCACGCTGACCCGTGAGAAGGACAAGCTCGAGAAGACCCTCGGCGGTATTCGCGACATGTCCAAGGTCCCGTCCGCCGTCTGGATCGTGGACACCAAGAAGGAGCACATCGCCGTCGGCGAGGCCCGGAAGCTCAAGATCCCGGTCGTCTCCATCCTGGACACGAACTGCGACCCGGACGAGGTCGACTTCCCGATCCCGGGCAACGACGACGCGATCCGCTCGGCCGCGCTGCTGACCAAGGTCATCGCCAAGGCCGCCGCCGACGGTCTGGTCTCCCGTGGCCAGCGCCGGGGCGAGGGTGGCGAGGCCGCCGCCGAGCAGCCGCTCGCCGAGTGGGAGCAGGACGTCCTGGCGGGCAACGAGGTCGGCTCCGACGGTGCCAGCCTCTCCGCCGCCGGTGGCGACGGTGCGGCGGCTGCGGCCGCCCCCGCCTCCACCAGCAACGGCACCCAGAACTGAGTGCGCGCGTCCGGCGGGCCCGCACACCGCGGGCCCGCCGGGCGCGACCCGGTGATCCATTCCCGTCACGACCCAGAGGACGAGAGACACCCGATGGCGAACTACACCGCCGCCGACGTCAAGCGGCTCCGTGAGCTCACCGGCTCCGGGATGATGGACTGCAAGAAGGCGCTCGAGGAGTCCGAGGGCGACTTCGACAAGGCCGTCGAGCTCCTCCGCATCAAGGGCGCGAAGGACGTCGGCAAGCGCGCCGAGCGCGCCACCGCCAACGGCCTGGTCGTCGCCGAGGGCGGCACCCTGGTCGAGCTGGACTGCGAGACCGACTTCGTCGCCAAGTCCGACGACTTCATCGCGCTGGCCGAGAAGATCCTCGCCGCCGCCGTCGAGCAGAAGCCGGCCGACCTCGAGGCCCTCCGTGAGGCCAAGCTCGAGGGCACCACCGTCGGCGAGGCCGTGCAGGAGCTGTCGGCCCGCATCGGCGAGAAGTTCGAGCTGAAGCGCTACGCGCAGGTCGCCGGCCAGGCGGCCGTCTACCTGCACAAGCGCGCCACCGACCTGCCCCCGCAGATCGGCGTCCTGCTCGCCTACGAGGGCGACGACGCCGAGGCCGCCCGCGGTCTCGCGATGCAGGTCGCGGCGGCCCGGCCGGAGTACCTGACCCGTGAGCAGGTCCCCGCCGAGATCGTCGAGAACGAGAAGAAGATCGCGGAGGCGACCGCCCGCGAGGAGGGCAAGCCCGAGCAGGTCCTGCCCCGCATCGTCGAGGGCCGGGTCAACGGCTACTACAAGGACGTCGTGCTCCTGGAGCAGGCCTCCGTCGTCGACCCGAAGAAGTCGGTCAAGGCCGTCGCCGACGAGGCGGGTCTGACCATCAACGACTTCGTGCGCTTCGAGGTCGGCCAGAACTGATCCTTCCCACCCCCGCCCGGGTGGTGCTCCGCGCACCGCCCGGGCGGAGGGTGAGAGGATCGTGACCGCCAGCGAGTACGACCAGGCCGGGGGATGCAACCGTGATCGAGGAAACCCTCTTCGACGTCGAGGAGAAGATGGAGAAGGCTGTCACGGTCGCCCGTGACGATCTGGCGTCGGTGCGTACCGGCCGGGCCACTCCGAACATGTTCTCCCGGATCGTCGTGGACTACTACGGCGCGTGGACCCCGCTGAACCAGCTCGCCTCGGTGTCGATCCCCGAGGCGCGGATGGCGGTCATCAAGCCCTACGACGCCAGCCAGCTCAAGCAGCTCGAGAAGGCGATCGCCGACTCGGACCTCGGGGTCAACCCGTCGAACGACGGGCAGATCATCCGCGTGATCATCCCGCAGCTCTCCGAGGAGCGGCGCCGGGACATGGTCAAGGTCGCCCGCGGCAAGGGCGAGGACGCGCGCGTCGTGCTCCGCGGCCTGCGCCGCAAGGCGATGGACGAGCTGCACCGCATCCAGCGTGACGGCGAGGCCGGCGAGGACGAGGTCGCCCGCGCCGAGAAGGAGCTGCAGGGCGTCACGGACCGCTACGTCGCGCAGATCGACGAGCTGGTCAAGAACAAGGAATCCGAGCTCCTCGAGGTCTGAGACCGGTGCCCTCCTCCTTCGACGCCGCCGTCCCCGTGACCTCCGACCTCCCCGGTGACGGGCCGGCCGGTGTGTCGGCGAACCCGGACGTGCCGAAGCCCGTCCGGGGACAGAAGGGGTACAAGCGGTCCCGGCTGGGCCGCAACCTCGTCGCGGCGATCGCGGTCGGCGTCGGGCTCGGCGTCATCATCCTGCTGAGCCTGCTGATCCAGCGTCAGGGCTTCGTCCTGGTGCTCGCCTGCGTCACCGCGGTGGGCACGTGGGAGCTCGCGGGCGCGCTGCGCCGGGGCGCCGACATCCGGGTCTCGCTGCCGGTGCTGCTGGTCGGAGGCCAGGCCGTCGTCTGGCTGTCCTGGCCGTTCGGCCTCCACGGGGCCGCGGTCGCCCTCGCCGCGACGGTGCTGGGCTGCCTGCTGTGGCGGATGCGGACCGGCGCGGCGCACTTCGTGCGCGACATCAGCGCCTCGCTGTTCGTCGCGGTGTACGTCCCGCTGCTCGTGGCCTTCGCCGTGCAGCTGACCGTCGCCCCGGACGGCGTGGGCCGGGTCCTGACCTTCCTGCTCTGCGTGGTCGCCTCCGACGTCGGCGGGTACGCGGCGGGCGTCGTCGCGGGCCGGCACCCGATGGCCCCCACGATCAGCCCGAAGAAGTCCTGGGAGGGCTTCGCGGGCTCGCTGGTCGCCGGGATGGCGGCGGGCTCGCTCTGTATCGGGCTGATGCTCGACGCGCCCTGGTACTGGGGGCCGCTCGTCGGTGCGCTGCTCGTCGCGACGGCCACCCTGGGCGACCTGGTCGAGTCGCTGGTGAAGCGCGACATCGGCGTCAAGGACATGGGCAACCTGCTGCCCGGGCACGGCGGTCTGATGGACCGCCTGGACTCGCTGCTGCCGACCGCGTTCGTCGCCTGGGCGATCCTCGGGATCGTCGTCCCGCTCGCGTGAAGCGCACCTACCAGGGGTTCGGCGGCCAGCCGAAGCCCGGCCCGGCCATCCCCAGCCCGAACATCTGGAACTGGCCCGAGGTCTACGAGACCGAGAACCGCGCCCAGGACGCCGACGGCGAGCTCTGGGCCGCGCTGTGGGACGG
Organism: Pseudonocardia sp. TMWB2A; assembly: GCF_017312135.1. NCBI lineage: Bacteria > Bacillati > Actinomycetota > Actinomycetes > Pseudonocardiales > Pseudonocardiaceae > Pseudonocardia > Pseudonocardia sp. TMWB2A. Next base: position 962,512 of record NZ_QKQY01000002.1, on the reverse strand, counting down.
GACCGGCGGCTGGGCGGGGGCCGACGTCGTCGACGTCGGCTGCGGGGACGGCTTCCACCTGCCGCGCTTCGCCGAGCAGGCCGCCACCGTCACCGGTGTCGAGCCGCACCCGCCGCTGGTCGAGCGGGCACGACGGCGCGTCGCCGGTGACGACCGCATCACCCTGCACACCGCGGGCGCCGAGCGGCTCCCGCTGCCCGACGCCTGCGCGGACCTGGTCCACGCCCGCACCGCGTACTTCTTCGGGCCGGGCTGCGAACCGGGGCTCGCCGAGGCCGAGCGGGTGCTGCGCCCGGGCGGGGTGCTCGCCGTCGTCGACCTGGACTTCACGGTGCGGCCGTACGGGACGTGGCTGCGTGCCGACCTGCCCCGCTACGACCCGCCCGCGGTCGACCGGTTCTTCGCCGCCCACGGCTTCGCGCTGCGCCGGGTCACCTCGACCTGGCGGTTCGACACCCGCGCGGACCTGGAGGAGGTCCTGCGCATCGAGTTCTCCGCCCGTACCGCGCGCCGGGCGATCGACGACGTCGCCGACCGCACCGTGCGCGTGGGCTACCGGCTCCACACCCGGCGCCGCGCCGACGGCCTCGTCCTGCCGTCCTGAGCCCGCGGCGCCGGGAGCGGCCTCAGGCCAGGGTGATCGACCCGTCCGCGACGGTGACCTGCCGCGGGTCGAGCGGCCGCTGGGCCGGCCCGTCGACGACGGCGCCGTCGAGGGAGAAGCGGCTGTTGTGGCACGGGCAGATGATCTGCCCGTCGGTGACCTGGCTGACGGTGCAGCCCTGGTGCGGGCAGATCGCGGACAGCCCGGTGAACGTCCCCTGCTGCGGCTGGGTGACGACGACCTGCGCGTCGGCGTAGATCGCGCCGCCGCCGACCGGCACCGCGGACGCCGGGCCGAGGACGGTGCCGGGGGAGCCCTGCGGGGCGTCCCCGGTCTGGGCCTGCCCGCCGTTGTCGGTGGTGGTGGAACCGCCGCCACCGCAGGCGGCGACCGCGCCGATCGCGGCCACGCCGGCACCGGCGATCATCGCGCGGCGGCCGAGGGCGGGCCCGCCGGCGCGCGGGGCGGGGTCGGGCTCGGTGGAGGACGTCGTGGGGAGGGTCATGGCTCTCCTGGGGGAGGCCGGGCGGGGGCCCGGCGGTGTGGTGGTGGCGGCCCGGGGTTCGGGGACCCGGGCACGTGACGAGCCTCCCATGATGTCCGGTTCGAGGTGGGGCGGGTGTGTCGTTCCGCCACACCCGCGCCGTGTCCCGGGCCGCTCTCGCTACCGTGGGTGCATGCCGTACACGATGCGCCAGCCGTCGCTGGGCGTTCCCGTGCCGAGCCTGGAGATCGTCCTGGGCCTGCTGGCCTGGGTGGTCGGTGCGGGTGGTCTCGGGAACGGGTTCGCCACCGTCCTCGTCGCGCTCGGGATCTTCCTGACCGCGTACCTGTGGATCGTGCGCCGGCGCAACGCGGCGATGGCGGTGACCCTGCACCCCGAGCGGAAGCGGCGGATGCAGCGGCTGGTCGTGATCGGCGTCGCCGGGGTCGTGCTGCTGCCGTCGCTGCTGTCCCTGGTCGACTACGGCGAGCTGGCCACCGCCCTGTCCGCCGCCCTCGTCGGCGTGCTGCTGATCCAGGCGTCGACCGTGCTGGAGGAGCGCAGCCTCGTCGCGACCGGCGGCTTGGTGCTGCTCATCGCCGCGTTCGGCGCCTTCCTGGCCCTGACCTACCAGGGGCAGGGGACCGGGTCCGCGGTGCCGGTGACCGGGCTCTGCGCCGGGATCGTGCTGTGGGTCGCGGCCGCGCGCAGGCTCGGGATCCTGGAGGACCTGTCCCGGCGCTACAACGTGCGGATCCCCGGGATCCGCTGACCCGCGGCCGGGCTGGCACACTGGAGGTGCCATGTCCAGCCTCCCGCTCGTCTTCGACGCACCCCGCCGCGGTACTCCGCCCCGCCACCTCGCCGACGTCGACCCGGCCGACCGTGCCGCCGTCGCGCAGGAGCTCGGCGTACCGCGGTTCCGCCTCGACCAGTTGGCCCGCCACTGGTTCGGTCGTCTCACCGACGACCTCGACACCATGAGCGACCTCGGTGGTGACGTCCGGGAGAAGCTGCGCCCGCTGCTCCCGCCGCTGGTCACGCCGCTGACCGAGAAGGCCTGCGACGGCGGCGCCACCCGCAAGACGCTGTGGCGCGGCCACGACGGCGTGCTCGCCGAGAGCGTGCTGATGCGCTACCCGGACCGGGCGACGGTCTGCATCTCCAGCCAGGCCGGCTGCGGGATGGCGTGCCCGTTCTGCGCCACCGGCCAGGGCGGCCTGCAGCGCAACCTGTCGACCGCCGAGATCGTCGACCAGGTCCGCCGCGCCGCCGCCCAGGCCCGCGACGGCGTGCTGGACGAGCCGACCCGGCTGTCGAACGTCGTGTTCATGGGGATGGGCGAGCCGCTCGCCAACTACAAGCGGGTCGTCGCCGCCGTCCGCCGGATCACCGAGCCGGCCCCGGACGGGCTGGGCATCTCCGCGCGCGGGGTCACCGTGTCCACCGTCGGGCTCGTCCCGGCGATCGACCGGCTCCGCGAGGAGGGCATCCCGGTCACGCTGGCCATCTCGCTGCACTGCCCGGACGACGAGCTGCGCGACACCCTCGTCCCGGTCAACAACCGGTGGAAGGTGGCCGAGGTCCTCGACGCGGGCCGCCGCTACGCCACCACGACCGGCCGCCGCGTCTCCATCGAGTACGCGCTGATCCGCGACGTGAACGACCAGCCGTGGCGCGCCGACATGCTGGCGAAGGTCCTGCGGCAGCACATCGGCACGTCCCGGGTGCACGTCAACCTCATCCCGCTGAACCCGACGCCGGGCAGCGAGTGGGACGCCTCGCCGAAGCCCGTCGAGGAGGAGTTCGTGCGCCGGGTCCGCGCTGCCGGCGTCGCCTGCACCGTCCGCGACACCCGCGGCCAGGAGATCGACGCGGCCTGCGGGCAGCTCGCCGCGTCGCACCCGGGCTGACCCGCCCGGCGACCCCCTCGCGTCGCCGGGCGGACCCGCTCAGAGCCGGTCGCCGCTCTCCGGGTGGAACAGGTGCAGCCCCTCGGTCGACGGGGTCAGCGCCACCCGGTCCCCGCGCCGCGCCCCGGTGCGCCCCGCGGTCCGCACGACGACGGCGTCGTCGCGCGAGCCGGTCAGCGACGCCGTCGCCGACAGGTCACCGGAGGACTCGGCCAGGGTGCCGTAGAGGTAGGCGTCGGACCCGAGCTCCTCGACGACGTCGACCCGGGCCGGGATGCCCTCGCCGCCGTCGGGGGAGACCGTCCACTGCTCGGGACGGATGCCCAGGGTCACCTCGGTGAGCTGGTGCGCCCCGATCGTCGACCGGACGTCCTGGGGCAGCGCGACCTCCCGCCCGGCGAGGGTCACCCCGCGCTCGGTCACCTTCGCGGTGAACAGGTTCATCGCCGGCGAACCGATGAACCCGGCGACGAACGCGTTCTGCGGCCGGTCGTACAGGTCGGCCGGGCTGGCGAACTGCTGCAGCTTCCCGTCGGCGAGCAGCGCGACGCGGTCGCCCATCGTCATGGCCTCGACCTGGTCGTGGGTGACGTAGACGGTGGTGACGCCCAGGCGTCGCTGCAGCGCCGCGATCTCGGTGCGGGTCTGCACCCGCATCTTCGCGTCGAGATTCGACAGCGGCTCGTCCATCAGGAAGACCCGCGGCTCGCGCACGATCGCCCGGCCCATCGCCACGCGCTGACGCTGACCGCCGGACAGGGCACGCGGCTTGCGGTCGAGGTAGTCGGTCAGGCCGAGGATCTCGGCGGCCTCCTTGACCTTGACCGCACGCTCGGCCTTGTCGATCCCGGCCATCTTCAGCGGGAACGCCATGTTCTCCCCGACGGTCTTGTTCGGGTAGAGCGCGTAGTTCTGGAACACCATGGCGATGTCCCGGTCCCGGGAGGCGACCCCGACCATGTTCTCGCCGTCGATCCGGATCGAGCCGCCGTCGATCTCCTCGAGGCCCGCGAGCATCCGCAGCGCCGTCGACTTGCCCGATCCGGACGGCCCGACGAGCACGACGAACTCGCCGTCCTCGATCGTCAGGTCCAGCCGGTCGACGGCCGGCTTGGCTCCGGGGGTGTAGATCCGAGATGCCTGGTCGAACACCACGTCAGCCACGGCGGGCTCCCATCCTGTTCACGAACACGATCACTTGACGGCCCCGAAGGACAGGCCCTGGACCAGCTTGTTCTGGGCGATCCAGCCGGCGATGACGACCGGCAGCGCGGCTACGGTGGCCGCCGCGCAGAGACTGGCGAAGTACAGGCCCTCGGAGGTGATGAACCCGACGAGGTACACGGGCACGGTCGCGGCCCGCGAGGCGGTCAGGTTCACCGCGAAGAAGAACTCGTTCCAGGCGAAGATCATGCAGATCAGCGCGGTGGCGGCCATGCCGGGCGAGATGATCGGCAGCACGACCTCGCGCAGCGAGCGCCACAGTGACGCCCCGTCCATGCTCGCGGCCTCCAGGAGCTCCTTGGGGACCTCCAGGAAGAACGACCGCATCATCCACACCGCGATCGGCAGGTTCATCGCCGTGTAGAGCACGACGAGCGTCCAGATGTTGTCCAGCGCGCCCAGGTAGTTCACGACGACGTAGATCGGCACGATCGCCGCGACGACCGGCAGCATCTTGGTCGAGATGAAGAAGAACAGCACGTCCTGGGTCTTCTTCACCGGCCGCAGCGACAGCGCGAACGCGGCCGGGGTGCCCAGCAGGAGCACCAGGACCGTCGAGGCGACCGTCGCGAACAGCGAGTTGAGCAGGTAGGGCCCGACCCCGCCGCCGAACACCTCGGCGAAGTTGTCGAACGTGGGGACGAAGAACACCGTCGGCGGGATCGTGACGGCCTGCGCCTCGGTCTTGAAGGCGGTCATCACCATCCACAGCACGGGGAAGAAGAACCCGAGCCCGACGATCCAGGCCAGCACGCTCAGCAGCGGCCCGGCCCCGCGCGGGGCCTTCCGCGGCGTCGTCGCGGGGGTGGAGGTCCGTTCGGCGACTGCGGTCATCACGCCTCCTCGGCGGCGGAGAAGCTGCGGAAGATCAGGCGCAGCGCCAGGGTGGCGACGATGATCGTCGCGACCACGGTGACCACGCCCATCGCGGCGGACTCGCCGATGTCGAAGCCCAGGAACGCCCGCTGGTAGATGTAGAACGGCAGGTTCGCCGACGCCGTACCCGGACCGCCCTGGGTCATCATGTAGATCGTGTCGAACGTGTTGACCAGGTAGATCGCGCCGAGCACGACACCCAGCTCGATGAACCGCTGCAGGTGCGGCAGCGTCACCTCGCGGAACACCGCGAACCCGGTCGCCCCGTCCATCCGGGCGGCCTCGAGGACCTCCTGCGGCTGGGAGCCGAGCCCGGCGAGGATCAGCAGCATCATGAACGGCGTCCACTGCCACACCAGCGCGATGATCACCGCGGCCCGCGGGAAGGTGGACACCCAGTCGGTCTGCCCGGCGCCGAACGGCGAGAGCAGGAAGTTCACCAGGCCGTAGGTGGGGTCGAACAGCACCGACTTCCACAGCAGCGCACCGGCGACCGGGGTGATCAGGAACGGCGTGATGATCAGCGTCCGGACGATGCCGCGGCCGAGGAACGCGCGGTTGAGCAGCAGCGCGATCAGCAGCCCGAGCACCATCGCGATCGCGACCGCGCCCAGGGTCAGCAGGATCGAGTTCAGCGCGACGCCGCGGAACTGCGAGTCGGTGAACACCGTCGCGTAGTTCTCCAGCCCGACGAAGCGCTGGCTGCCGGGGCGCACCAGGTTCCAGGACTGCAGCGAGTACCAGATCGTCACCAGGAACGGCAGCTGCGTGACGATGATCGTGAAGATCAGCGCGGGCAGCAGCGGGGCCCGGCGGATCCAGCCGTCGCGGCGCTCCGCGGCCGGTGAGGTCTGCCGTTCCGGTGCCGCCTGCGGTGGTGCCTCTGTGGTCGTCACCGGTCGCCCCCGCTCTGCTGGTAGGACTCGCCGACGGTCTCGGCGTACTGCTGGGCCTGGTCGAGGGCCTCGTCCGCGGTCTGCTGCCCGGCGATGGCCGCGGAGATCTGCTGGCTGACCCGGGTCCCCAGGTCCTGGAACTCGGGGATCCCGACGAACTGCAGCCCGGTGTACGGGACGGGGTCGCGGGTCGGCCGGTCCTGGTCCGCGGCGTTGATCGCGGCGATGGTCTGCGGCGCGTAGGCCTTCGACGCCGCGACGTACTCGGGGATCCGGTAGGTCGACTGGCGGGCGCCGGGCGGGACCGAGGTCCAGCCGAGCTCCTCGCCGACCATCTTCTGGTACGGCTTGGACGTCATCCAGGACAGGAACTTCCAGGTCGCGTCGACCTGCTCGGGGCCCTTCTCCGCGGTGGTGCGGGGGATGGCCAGCGCCCACGAGTACAGCCAGCCCGAGGACAGGCCGTCGACGCCGGTCGGTGCCGGCGCGTAGCCGACCTTCCCGGCGACGTTGGACTGGGCCGGGTCCTCCAGCAGGCCCGCGGCGACGGTGGCGTCGAACCACATCGCGGTGTTGCCCTGGCTGAACTGGTTGCCGCACTCGGAGAACCCGGAGCCCGCGGCGCCGGCCTGGCCGTCGCGGCGGACGAGGTCGACGTAGAAGTTGACCGCCTTGCGCACCTCGGGTGAGGTCAGCTGGGCGTTCCACTGGTCGTCGAACCAGCGGCCGCCGTAGGAGTTGATCATCGCGTCGACCGGGGCCATGACCTCGCCCCAGCCGGGCTTGCCGCGCAGGCAGATGCCACCGCGGCCCTGCTCGCGGTCGGTGAGGCGGTCGGCGAACTGCGCGACCTGGTCCCAGGTCGGCTTCGCGGGCATGGTCAGCCCGGCCTGCTCGAACAGGTCCTTGCGGTACATCAGGAACGCCGACTCGCCGTAGAACGGCACCGAGTACATGTGTCCGTCGGGGCCGGACAGGGCGCCGCGGATGGTCGGGGTGAAGTCGTCCCGGTCGTAGCCGGGGGTGGCGTCCATCAGCGGGTCGAGGTCGACCAGCCAGCCGTTGCGGGCCCACTGGGGGGTCTCGTAGTTCGAGATCATCACGGCGTCGAACTCGTCGCCGCCGGTGGCGACCGACGCGGTGATCTTCGCGCGGGCCTCGTTCTCCGACAGGCTCACGAAGCGCACGGTGATGCCGGGGTTCTCGGCCTCGAACCGCGGGCTGAGCTCGATCGCGTCCTCCATCTGCGGGTTGGACACGATCGCGATCGTCACGATCCGCGTGCCCTCGGGCAGGCCGAACGTGCCGGCCCCGGCGCAGCCGGTGAGGGCGAGACCGATGACCGCCAGCAGCGCGGTGAGGACGGCGGGACGCGACCTGGTTCTCGGGCGCACGGGCACTCTCCTCGTCGTCGAGGGCTCCGACGGGTGTGCAACGGTGTGGTCCGGGACACGTCCGTCCGGTATGACCGGTGCACGGTATGCGTGGAGCAACCGCTTGCGCAACCGGTTGCCTGTACGCTGTCGCCAACCCGTGACCCGCCTCGGAGGTGTGTGATCGCGACCATGGCCGAGGTCGCCCGGCTCGCCGGGGTCTCCACCGCGACCGTGTCCCACGTCCTGAACGGCACCCGGCCCGTCCGGGAGACCACCCGCGAGCAGGTGCTGGCCGCGATGGCGCAGGTGCACTACACGCCCAACGCCGCCGCCCGCTCGCTCGCGACCGCGCGCACCCGGACCGTCGGGCTCGCGCTGTCGGCGATCTCCAACCCGTACCTGGGCGAGCTGCTGCACGCGATCGAGGACGAGTCCGCCGCGGCCGGGCACACCCTGCTGCTCGCCGACCCGCACGATGACCCGGGCTACGAGGCGACGGCCGTCGCACAGCTCCGCAGCCGCGTCGACGGCGTGCTGTTCGCCCCCTCGGGCAACTCCACCGCGACCCTGGAGGCGCTCGCCGCGCAGGGCGTGCCGACGGTACTGGTCGACCGGATGCTCGACGGCGAGCTGGACGAGGTCGGCTCGGAGAACGTCGAGCCCGTCGCCGGGCTGGTCACCCACCTGGCCGAGGCCGGGCACGCGAGCATCGGCTTCGTCGCAGGCCTGGCCGGGCTCGCGACGACCGTCGAGCGCCTCGCGGGCTACCGCCTCGGGATGCGCCGGGCCGGCCTCCCGCCCGGGCCGGTGGTGGAGGGTCGCTCGGACAGCGAGCCCGCCCGCGCCGTCGTGCGTGAGCTGCTGGCCTCGCCCGGGCGGCCCGCCGCGCTGGTCACCGGCAACAACGCGATGACGATCGGCGCCGTCCAGGCCGCCCACGACCTGGGCCTGCGCATCCCCGGGGACCTCGCACTGGCCGCGTTCGACGACTTCCCGTGGGCCGATGCGTTCAGCCCGCGCCTCACCGTCGTCGCGCAGCCGTTCGCGGACATCGGGCGCGAGGCGGTCCGGCTGCTGCTGCGCCGCATGGCCGAGCCCGAGGCGCAGCGGCGCTCGCTGCGGCTGCCGACGACCTTCGTGCACCGGGAGTCCTGCGGCTGCCGACCATGATCCTTCTCCGCGGAGCGTGCGATACCCCGCAGGGTGCGCCGGGCTCCGCGGAGAAGGATCACCGCAGCGCCGACCGGATCCGACCCACCGTGTCGCCCGGCCTGTCCCTGACGTCCTGCCAGGTGAACCGCAGCACCGTCCACCCCGCGGCGACCAGGGCGTTCTGCTTGCGCCGGTCGGCCCGGAATCGGGCCGGGTCCGAGTGGAACGCCCAGCCGTCGATCTCCACCGCGAGCCGCTCCGCCACGAACGCGACGTCCACCAGCCACGGACCGAAGGGCCATCCGAGGACGAACCCGGTGAGCCCCGCCCGTCGCAGGTGCACGACGAGGCGCCGCTCGGCCCGCGAGTCGGCCCGGTCGGCGGCCTCGACGACGAGCTCGCGGGCCCGAGCCCAGCCGTGGGTGCCGACCCCGCGCTGGAACGCGGCGAGCAGCTCGGGGAAGGGCAGTCCCCGCTGCAGCACCCGGTCGAGGAAGGTGGCGCCGTCGGCGAGGGCGACGGCCGTCTCCAGCGCGGTCAGGGCCGGTGCCGTGACGGCGACACCGCGCCGTTCCGTCCGGTCCGCCGCGTCCAGGGTGCGCCGGCGGACCCGGATCCCGTCCGGCGGTGTGCGCCGCGCGTGCGCGGGCACGGTCACCCCCACGACCGGGAACGCGGTGGTGGGCACCGACATCCGGTGCAGGAACGCCGCTGCGGGCCCGTCGACGACGGCGCCCGGCCCGGCCCACAACGCGGCGGCCACCACCCGTCCCCATGCGGTGGGCCGGTGCGACGACGCCCGGTACACCCCCGGTGCCACGACCACCAGGGCGCCGCGGGCGACCCGGCCGCGCAGTGCCTTCGCCGAGACCCCGCACGCCAGCGCCTGCCCCCGGGAGAACACGCCGTCCTGACCGCGCAGCACCGTGTCGAGGTCCATGCGGCGCACCCTGGCCGGGAGCCGCGCGCGCCACGGGCGAACGCGGGGAGCCGTTCGCAGTAGTGATCCTTCTCCGCGGAGTCCGGGGTCCCCCGCAGGGCGGTGCGGGTTCCACGGAGAAGGATCACCCGCGCCCGGCGAGCACCTCCGCGAGGTCGAAGGTCACCGGGCGCTCCAGCTGCTCGTAGGTGCACGAGGCGGGCTCGCGGTCCGGGCGCCACCGCACGAACTGGGTGGTGTGGCGGAACCGCTCGCCCTCCATGTAGTCGTAGCGGACCTCGACCACCCGCTCCGGGCGCAGCGGGACGAAGGACAGGTCCTTGCCGGCGTTCCACCGGCTCGTCTCGGACTTGCGCGGGGTGCGCTCGCCCTCCAGCTGCTTCGCCCAGGCCCACGGGTGGTCGTCGAAGTCGGTGACCAGCGGCTGCAGCTCGGTCATGAGCTCGCGGCGGCGTGCCATCGGGAACGCCCCGACGACCCCGACCGACACGAGCACCCCGCGGGCGTCGTGCAGGCCCAGCAGCAACGACCCGACGGCGTCCGGACCGGACTTGTGCACCCGGTACCCGGCGACGACGCAGTCCGCGGTCCGCTCGTGCTTCACCTTGGTCATGACGCGCTTGTCGGGCTGGTAGGTCCCGGCCGGGTCCTTCGCGATGAGCCCGTCGAGCCCGGCGCCCTCGAACTTCTCGAACCAGCGGCGCGCGGTGCCGGTGTCGTCGGTGAGCGGGGTGAGGTGCACCGGCGGGGCGACGCCGGCGAACGCCTCCTCCAGCAGCGCGCGGCGCTCGGCGAACGGGCGCGCGGTGAGGTCGTCGTCGCCGAGGGCCAGCAGGTCGAAGGCCACGAACGACGCCGGCGTCTCGGTCGAGAGCAGCGTCACCCGGCTGGCCGCGGGGTGGATCCGCTGCTGGAGCGCCTCGAAGTCCAGCGCGTTCCCGGAGGCGACGACGATCTCCCCGTCGACGACCGCGCGCGGCGGAAAGTGCGCCTTCACCGCCTCGACGACCTCGGGGAAGTAGCGGGTCATCGGCTTCTCGTTGCGGGAGCCGATCTCGACCTCGTCGCCGTCGCGGAAGACGATCGAGCGGAAGCCGTCCCACTTGGGCTCGTAGAGCCTGCCCTCGGGGATCGACGGGGCGGGCTTGGCCAGCATCGGCTTCACCGGGGGCATCACGGGCAGGTCCACGGCGGACGAGTCTCCTCTCGATCGTCGGCGCGAGCATCCCGGCTCGCCCGTCCGAGGGGGGACCGGCCGGGTGGGCCAGACTGATCGGTGTGGGACGACTGCCCGACCGGGAGGCGCTGGAGCGGGCGCGGGACGCGACGATCGACGACGTCCTGCCCGGGCCCGGCGACCCGCCGCTGCGGGTGCTGTTCTGCGGCATCAACCCCGGCCTGGTGTCGGCGGCGACCGGGCACCACTTCGCCCGTCCCGGCAACCGGTTCTGGCCGGTGCTGCACGGGGCCGGGTTCACCCCGCGCCTGCTGGCACCGGCCGAGCAGGGCGAGCTGGCGCGGCTCGGGCTCGGCATCACGAACATGGCGCCCCGGGCCACCGCGCGGGCCGACGAGCTGTCCGACGACGAGGTCGTCGCCGGTGGGGAGCGGCTGCGCGCGCTGGTCGCGGCGCGGGAGCCGGGGTGGCTGGCCGTCGTCGGGATCGGGGCCTACCGGACCGCGTTCGGGCGGCGCGACGCGGCGGTGGGGGAGCAGACCGACCGGCTGGGGGCGACCGGGATCTGGGTGCTGCCGAACCCCTCGGGGCTCAACGCGCACTGGTCGCGCGCGGCGATGGTCGCCGAGTTCGCGCGGCTGCGGGCCCGCGCCCGGGAGCAGGGGCCGGTTTAGGCCCCCGGGGTCGTCGCGCGCAGGAACAGCCCGAGCGCCAGGCCGACGGCGAGGAAGACCAGCAGCCACCACCACGTGCCGGACAGCACCCACACGGCGGACCCGACGGCGAGACCGCCGCCGATCCCGTACCCGAGTCGGTTCAACCTGTCCTTGCGTGGCCCGTCGTCCATGGGCGCCGAGCCTAGCGGCCGCCTCCGTCGAGATCGGGCAGATCGGGCGTCTCGGCGCCGTCGCGCTCGTCGCGGTCGGCCCACTCCAGCAGCGGCTCGATGCCGAACACGGCCTCGTCGATGCCGGCGTGCAGGTCGCCCAGCTCGGCGTAGCGGGCCGGGACGGTGGCGATCGTGAAGTCCCGGGGCTCGCAGTCGTCGACTTCGTCCCAGGTCACCGGGGCCGACACCCGCGCGTCGGGGGTGCCGCGCACCGAGTAGGCGCAGGCGATCGTGTGGTCGCGGGCGTTCTGGTTGTAGTCGACGAAGACCGTCGACGGGTCGCGGTCCTTGCGCCACCAGGACAGGTCGACGCGGTCGCAGCGTCGCTCCACCTCGCGGGCGAACGCGTGCGCGGCGCGGCGGACGTCGGCGAATCCGTGGTCGGGCGGGATGCGCACGTAGACGTGCAGCCCGGAGCCGCCGGAGGTCTTCGGGAACCCGGTCGCGCCCAGCTCGTCGAGCACCTCGTGCACCACACCGGCGACGCGGCGGACGTCGGCCCAGGACGCGTCGGGCATCGGGTCCAGGTCGATGCGCCACTCGTCGGGGGACTCGACGTCGGCGGCGCGGGAGTTCCAGGGGTGGAACTCGACCGTCGACATCTGGACCGCCCAGACGACGTCGGCCGGGTGGGCGACGCACAGCTCGTCGGCGGTGCGGTTGTACCGCGGGAAGGTCACGCGGACGGTGCGGACCCAGTCGGGGGCGCCGCGCGGCAGCCGCTTCTGGTGCACCTTCTCCCCGGTGACGCCGGTGGGGAAGCGGTGCAGCATGCACGGCCGGTCGCGCAGCGCGCGGACGACGCCGTCGCCGACGGCGGTGTAGTAGTCGGCCAGGTCCCGCTTGGTCTCGCCCCGCTCCGGGAAGTAGACGCGGTCGGGGCTGGACAGCCGCACCACGCGGTCGCCGATCGTCAGCTCGACCGGCTCACCCGCACCGCGCGCGGCCACCCGACGGGGTCAGAGCCGGCGACGCCGACGGTAGACCGGGAGCGCGACCGCACCGATCAGGCAGACGACGGCGGGCACGGCCGAGAAGAGGAACTCGGTCCAGCTGGTCGGGTGGCCGATCGTGAACAGCAGCAGCGCGATGCCGGCGACGGCGGCCGCGATCGGCAGACCCTTGGAGAAGTTCTGGTGCCAACCCCAGTCGACCGACGGCTCGTCCGCCGGGTCGACGCCGGACCTGATCGCGATCTCGCGCGTCCTGCTCGGGACTGCGTTGCTCGCCACTGCCTTGCTGGCCACTGGGGTTCCTCCTGGTCCGGCTCCGTGCGGGGTCATCGTCGCACAGCTCGCGGGGCGAGGATGATGTGCCGTGATGAAGTCACTCGTCGTGTTGGGCAGCACCGGGTCGATCGGCACCCAGGCCCTGGACGTGATCACCCGCGCCGGCGGGTTCACGGTGTCCGGGCTGGCCGCGGGCGGATCGGACGTGGACCTGCTGGTGTCCCAGGTCCGCGCGCACCGGGTCGGGCGGGTCGCGGTCGCGTCCGCCGCGGCGGCGGTGCGGCTGCGGGAGGAGCTGCCCGGCGTCGAGGTGCTCGACGGCCCGGACGCCGCGACCGAGCTGGTCACCGCCTGCGGCGCCGACATCGTCCTGAACGGCATCACCGGCTCCCGCGGCCTCGGCCCGACCCTGGCCGCGCTCGCCACCGGCGCCCGGCTCGCGCTGGCGAACAAAGAGTCGCTGGTCGCGGGCGGCCCGCTGGTGTCGGCGGCGGCCGCGCCGGGCCAGATCGTGCCGGTCGACTCCGAGCACTCCGCGCTCGCGCAGTGCCTGCGCGGCGGACGGGAGTCCGAGGTCGACCGGCTGGTCCTCACCGCCTCGGGCGGCCCGTTCCGCGGCCGGTCGCGCGCGTCACTGCGGGACGTGACCGTCGAGCAGGCCCTCAAGCACCCGACCTGGGACATGGGCCCGGTCATCACGATCAACTCGGCGACGCTGGTGAACAAGGGCCTCGAGGTGATCGAGGCGCACCTGCTGTTCGGGGTGCCCTACGACCGCATCGACGTCACCGTGCACCCGCAGTCGATCGTGCACTCGATGGTCACCTTCACCGACGGCTCGACGATCGCGCAGGCGTCGCCGCCGGACATGCGGCTGCCGATCGCGCTGGCGCTCGGCTGGCCGGACCGCATCGCCGGCGCCTCGGCGCCGTGCCGGTGGGACACCGCGCAGAGCTGGACCTTCGAGCCCCTCGACGACGACGCGTTCCCCGGTGTGCGGCTGGCCCGCGCCGCCGGGACCACGGGCGGCTGCCTGCCCGCGGTGCTCAACGCGGCCAACGAGGAGCTCGTCGAGGCGTTCGTCGCCGGGGCGATCGGCTACACCGACGTCACCGACCTGCTCGGCGGGGTACTGGAGGCGGCCGACGCCTGGACGGGTGACCCGGCTACCGTGGACGACGTGCTGGCTGCCGAGACCTGGGCCCGCGCCCACGCGCGCGAGAAGGCGGGAACGTGACCATCGTCTGGACGGTCGTCGGTATCGCGATCTTCTTCTTCGGGCTGCTGCTGTCGATCGCCTGGCACGAGCTCGGGCACTTCACCACGGCCCGCTGGTTCGGGATCAAGGTCCCGGAGTTCATGGTCGGCTTCGGCCGCACCCTCTGGTCGGTGCGGCGCGGCGAGACCGAGTACGGCATCAAGATGATCCCGCTGGGCGGCTACGTCCGGATGATCGGGATGCTGCCGCCCGCGAAGGGCGGGACGCTCGGCCGCAACCGTCGCACCGGTCCCTTCCAGGGGCTGATGGACGACGCGCGGCGCCAGTCGCAGGCCGACGTGCTCCCGCAGGACGCGGACCGGCAGTTCTGGACCCGGTCGCCGTGGAAGCGGATCATCGTCATGTTCGCCGGGCCGTTCATGAACCTGATCCTGGCGATCGCGCTGTTCTTCGTGACGCTGATGGGCGTCGGGGTGCTCACCCCGACCACCCAGATCTCCGCGCTCGAGGAGTGCGTCCTCCCGGTCACCGCGGTGCAGAACGGCGCGCCCGACCGCTGCCCGGCGGGCGCCCCGCGGGCCCCGGCGCTGGCCGCGGGCGTGCAGCCCGACGACCGGATCGTCGCCGTCGCCGGCCGCGAGTTCGGCGCGGACGAGGGCGAGGCCGTGCAGGACGCAATCCGCGCGTCGTCCGGGCCCACGCCGATCGTCGTCGAGCGCAACGGGCAGCAGATCCCGCTGACCGTGGACGTCATCCCCAACACGCTGCCGGACCGCGAGTCGGACGACCCGAACGCCACGATCACCGCCGGCTACCTGGGCGTGCTGCTGAACACGAACTACCAGCCGCTCACCGCGGGGGAGACGGTCGGGCGGATCGGCGACGGCATGGCCCGCACCGCCGAGGCGATCACCCAGATCCCGGCCCGGATCCCGGCGCTGTTCGGCGCCGCGTTCCTTGGTGAGGAGCGGGGCGAGAACAGCCCGATGGGCGTCGTCGGCGTCTCCCGGATCGGTGGCGAGATCCTCGCCCAGCAGAACGTGCCCTGGCAGCAGGACGTGTCGCTGTTCCTGAACATGCTCGCCGCGGTGAACCTGTCGCTGTTCTTCCTGAACCTGCTGCCGGTCCCGCCGCTGGACGGCGGCCAGATCGTCCCGGCGATCTGGGAGGCGATCAAGCGCAACACCGCGAAGCTGCTCGGACGCCCCGACCCCGGGCCGGTCGACGCGGCCAAGCTGCTACCCGTCGCCTACGTCTTCGTGATCGTCTTCCTGGGGTTCTCGGTCATGGTCGCGATCGCCGACATCGTCAACCCGGTGCGGCTGTTCGGGTGAGCGCAGCACCCGAGGGCGCACGCCCGCTGGCGGTCTTCGACATCGACGGCGTCCTCGCCGACGTCTCGCACCGGCTGCACTACCTCGACGTGCACCGGTGGGAGAAGTTCTTCGCCGCCGCGCACGCCGACCCGCTGCTCGACGAGGGCGCGGACCGGCTGCGCGCGGCCCAGGGCGAGTACGACGTCATCTACCTGACCGGCCGCCCCGAGCGGAACCGCAGGCTGACCGAGACCTGGCTGAAGGGCTTCGGCCTGCCGACCGGGCCGCTGTTCATGCGCCCCGACGACGACCACCGCCCCGCCCGCTACGTCAAGCGCGAGGTCCTGCGGCTGCTCGCCCGTGAGCGGGAGATCGCGATGATCCTTGACGACGACCCCGCCGTGGTGCGGGTGCTGACCGACGACGGGTGGCCGGTGGAGCTGGCGACCTGGCTGCCGCACAGCTCGACGCTGCAGGACGCGCAGGAGAACCAGGGCCGCACGTAGTGCCCCTGCTCACCGGGTACGGCGGGTCCCGCGGCGCGGTGGGATAGTGGAGGTCGTGAGCGTCTCCCTGGGTATGCCGTCCGCGCCCGCGCCGACCCTGGCCCCGCGCCGGAGGACGCGGCAGCTGCAGGTCGGCCCGGTCGGTGTCGGATCCGACCACCCGATCTCCGTCCAGTCCATGACGACCACCCTGACCTCCGACGTCAACGCGACCCTCCAGCAGATCGCCGAGCTGACCGCGGCCGGCTGCGACATCGTGCGCGTCGCCTGCCCGTCCGCCGACGACGCCGAGGCCCTGCCTGCGATCGCGCAGAAGTCGCAGATCCCGGTGATCGCCGACATCCACTTCCAGCCCAAGTACGTGTTCGCCGCGATCGAGGCCGGCTGCGCCGCGGTGCGGGTGAACCCGGGCAACATCCGCAAGTTCGACGACCAGGTCAAGGAGATCGCGCAGGCCGCGAAGGACCACGGCACGCCGATCCGGATCGGGGTCAACGCGGGCTCGCTCGACAAGCGCCTGATGGAGAAGTACGGCAAGGCGACGCCCGAGGCGCTCGCCGAGTCGGCCATGTGGGAGGCGGGCCTGTTCGCCGAGCACGACTTCCACGACATCAAGATCTCGGTCAAGCACAACGACCCGGTCGTCATGGTGCGGGCCTACGAGCTGCTCGCCGAGCAGTGCGACTACCCGCTGCACCTGGGCGTCACCGAGGCCGGGCCCGCGTTCCAGGGCACGATCAAGTCGGCCGTCGCGTTCGGGGCGCTGCTGCGCCAGGGCATCGGCGACACCATCCGGGTCTCGCTGTCCGCGCCGCCGGTCGAGGAGATCAAGGTCGGCCAGCAGATCCTCGAGTCGCTGAACCTGCGCCCGCGCAAGCTCGAGATCGTGTCCTGCCCGTCCTGCGGGCGGGCCCAGGTCGACGTCTACACCCTCGCCGACGAGGTCACCGCCGGTCTGACCGGCATGGAGGTCCCGCTGCGCGTGGCCGTCATGGGCTGCGTCGTCAACGGTCCCGGTGAGGCCCGCGAGGCCGATCTGGGCGTCGCCTCCGGCAACGGCAAGGGCCAGATCTTCGTCAAGGGCGAGGTCATCAAGACCGTCCCCGAGCACAAGATCGTGGAGACGCTGATCGAGGAGGCCACGCGGCTCGCCGAGGAGATGGGCGACAGCGTGGACGGTGTGACGGGTGAACCGCAGGTGACCGTCGGCTGAGCGAGTGCCGGTACCGGACGGGCGTCGGCGTGGCATCATGAACCCGTGCTGAGGGTGGCCGGAGCACGGCTTCTCGACGATCGTCACCGCTCCGGGGTGCACGACGTGCTCGACGCCGACCCGGTCGCCGCGTGCATGGTCGCCTCCCGCATCGAGGCGGTCGGCCTCGACCCGTGGCGGCTGGGCGGTGAGCTGTGGTCCCACGGGGCCCCGGCGGACGGTCTGTGCTTCTCCGGGGCGAACCTGGTGCCGCTGCGCGGTGACCGGGCGGCGCTGCGTGCCTTCGCCGACCGGGCCCGCCGGGCCGGACGGGTGTGCTCGTCGCTGGTGGGGCGGGCCGAGCTCGTCCTGCCGCTGTGGGAGGAGCTCGCACCGGGCTGGGGCCCGGCCCGCGAGATCCGGCCCGACCAGCCGCTGATGACCCTCGAACGGCCGCCGATGATCGCGCCCGACACCCGGGTGCGTCCGGTCCGCATCTCCGAGCTCGACCGCTACCTGCCGGCCGCCGTCGCGATGTTCACCGAGGAGGTCGGCGTCGACCCCCGCGAGGGCGACGGCGGGGCGGGCTACCGGGCCCGGGTCGCCGAGCTGATCACCTCCGGGCGGGCGTTCGCCCGGTTCCACGACGGCGAGGTCGTGTTCAAGGCCGAGATCGGCGCCCTGTCGCGCACCGTCGGCCAGATCCAGGGGGTCTGGGTGAACCCGGCCTGGCGCGGGCACGGGCTCGGCACGGCCGGGACCTCGGCGGTCGCCGTCGCGCTCGCCGGGATGGGCCGCCGCGCCAGCCTGTACGTCAACGCCTTCAACGCCCCGGCCAGGGCCGCGTACCAGCGGGTGGGCTTCGTCCAGGTCGCACGGTTCGCCACCGTCCTGTTCTGACCACGATCGAGTGGCGGTACTTGACCGTGCCGCAACGGCACGGTGTCGACTCGGCCGTGGTCGCGGACATCCGCCGCGCCACCACGAGCAGGGAGGTCGTCGTGTCCCGTTCCAGCTCCGCGTCGCCGGTCACCACCGGGACCGGTCCGCGCCCGGGGTGGGTGGAGGTCGTCGTCGGCCTGGTCGTGCTGGCCGCCGTCGCCTACGGGGGCGGACCGCTGGTGCTGCGGACCCTCGACCCCGGTCCGCTCGCCGGGGGCCTGTTCCTCGCGGCGCTGTCGGGGATCGCGGGCATCGCCGGGTTCGCCGCGGCCGTCGCCGTCCGTCGCCGCCCGCTGTCCGGGTTCGGGATCCGCTCGACGACGGTGCGGTGGCTGCTGCTCGGCGTCGCGGGCGCGCTGCTCGCATTCGTGGTCAGCAGGCTGCTGGCCGTCGGCATGGTCCTGGTCGGGCTGGAACCGGAGAACATCCAGGGCTCCTACACCGACGCGGGCAGCGGCGGGGCCTGGTCGGTGGCGCTGTCGCTGCTGTTCCTCGCCGTGCTGACCCCGCTGGGCGAGGAGCTGTTGTTCCGCGGGGTGGTCACCTCGGCGCTGCTGCGCTACGGCGCCGTCGTCGGTGTGGTGGGCAGCGCGCTGGTGTTCGCTCTGGCACACGGGCTGAACGCGGTGTTCGTGACGGCCCTGGTGGTCGGCCTGGTCGCCGGCGAGCTGCGGCGACGCAGCGGCTCGGTGTGGCCGGGGGTGGTCACGCACCTGGTGCACAACGCGATGGCCCAGGTCGTCGCGCTGGCGTTCGCCGGGGTGCTGTGAGCGACGGGCATCCACCAGGTGCCTGACAGCGTCGGTCCGTGTCCGACGAGGACGTCCCGCTCCGGGAGCTCATCCGACCGCACCGTGCGCGAGACCCTGGCCGCGGCGCAGGACTGACGGGGCGCCCGGACACCCGGGCCTCACACCGGGCGCGGCATACTCGCTGATCGTGATCGCCACCCTGCGGAAGCGCCCCCTGGTCCTGGCCGCCGCGATCGTCGTGCTCGTCGCGGTGGGTGTCGTGGTGGCGCTGCTGCGCCCCTGGGGTGGTGCCGGGACGACCGCCGAGCGGTACGTCACGGCCTGGGCCGCGGGGGACGCGCCGGGTGCGGCCGTCTACACCACGGACGCGGAGACGGCGGGCGCCTACCTGCAGAAGTCCCGCGACGACCTCGCCCCGGCCGGCATGACCGCCCGGGTGACCGGCACCCGCACCGACGGCGACCGCGCGACGTCGACGGTGGAGGTCGCCTGGGACCTGGGGCAGGGCCGGGCCTGGAACTACACCCTGGACCTGCCGCTCGTCGCCGCCGACGACGCCGCGGGCAACGACACCGGCTGGGCGGTCGACTGGTCGCCCGCGGCGTTCGCGCCGGGGCTCACCGACGGCCAGCGCCCGGTGACCCGCACCGTGACCGCCGCCCCGGCGCCCGTCCTCGACGCCGGCGGGGCCACGCTGCTCGCGCCCACCCCGGTCGTCACCGTCACCCTGGACAAGGCGCAGGTCGGGCAGGCCGCGGGTGGGCTCGGCTCCGCACTGGGCACGATCGACCCCGCGATCACGGCGTCGAGCATCACCGCGGGCGCGAACGCCGTGCCGGACGGGCAGGCCTACACCGTCGTCGTGCTGCGGGAGCCCGACTACCAGCGGGTCCGCGACCGCATCTACGACCTGCCCGGCGTCCGGTTCGTGTCCTCGACGCGGCTGCTGCCGCCCGACCAGGGCTTCGCGGGCCAGCTGATGCAGGGCGCCCGCGCCGACATCGAGAAGGCCGCCGGCGGGACGCCCGGCTGGTCGGTCGACGTCGTCGGCGCCCGCGGCGAGACCGTCCGCTCGGTGGCCGGGCAGCCCGCCGGGCCGGGGAAGCCGGTCACCCTGGAGCTGGACCGCACCGTGCAGGACGCGGCGCAGGCCGCCGTCGACGCCGACTCCAAGCAGGCGATGATCGTCGCGATCCGGCCGTCCACCGGGGCGGTGCTCGCGGTGGCGCAGAACGCGGCCGCCGACCGCGACGGCACGCTGGCCCTGACCGGCCGCTACCCGCCCGGCTCCACCTTCAAGATCGTCACCGCGTACGGGGCGATGCCGGCGGAGAACCTCACCCCGCAGTCCCCGGTCGAGTGCCCCGGCACCACCGTCATCGACGGGCGCACCATCCCCAACGAGGACTCCTTCGTGCTCGGCACCGTGCCGCTGACCGAGGCGTTCGCGCAGTCCTGCAACACCACGTTCTCCCGGCTCGCCCTCGGCCTGCCCGCCGGCGGCCTCCCGGACGCCGGGAAGGCGCTCGGCTTCGGCGCGGACTGGAAGATCCCCGGGATGACGACGATCACCGGCACCGTCTCGCCCGCCACCGACGACCTGCAGCGGGCCAGCGACGGCTTCGGCCAGGGCGACGTCCTCGCCTCCCCGTTCGGCATGGCGCTGGTGTCGGCGACCGTCCAGCACGGCGCGCCCGTCACGCCGTCGCTGATCCGCGGGGCGACGACCGAGGCCGCCGTCGCGCCCGGCACCCCGGACCGCGCGGTGCTCGACCAGCTGCGGCCGATGATGCGCGCCGTCGTCACCTCCGGGACGGCGCGGGCCGCCGCCGGGCAGGGCGAGGTGTACGGCAAGACCGGCACCGCCGAGTACGCGGGCCCCGACGGCGGCAACCGCTCGCACGGCTGGTTCACCGGCTACCGCGGTGACCTGGCCTTCGCCACCCTCATCGTCGACGGCGGGTCGTCCGGGCCCGCGGTGCAGATGACGGCGCGGTTCCTGGCCGGCGTCCCGCGCTGACCACGGCCACGCCGTCCCTGGCCCGGCCCGCGCGCGGGGGCCCGCCGGGCCGGGGCGGGACGGCGTCTTGTGGGGCGTCCTACCCTGGTCGTCGTGCACCCCAGCCGGATCCCCGCCCTGGCGTTCGTGGCCGACCTCGTCGCCGTCGTGGTGTTCGCCGCCATCGGGAGGCTGAGCCACGCCGAGGCCGACAGCGTGCTCGGCCTGCTCGGCACCGCGCTGCCGTTCGCGCTGGGTGCCGCGGCGGCCTGGGCGACGCCGTGGGTGCGGTCGGCGCCCGCGTCGCTGCGCGCCGGGGCGGTCGTGCTCGCCGGGGCCGTGGTCGTCGGGCTCCTGCTGCGGCTGGGGTTCCTGGGGCGGCTTCCGCTGTCGTTCGCGATCGTCGCGACGATCTCGCTCGCGGTCCTGCTGCTGGGCTGGCGCGGGATCTCCGCCGCCGTCGCGCGGATGCGGGCCCCGCGCACCCCGACCCGCTGAGGCCCCCGGACGTACCATGGGGGTCATGTCGACCCGCACGCTGCTCGTCCCCGGCACCCCGACCCCGATCCGCGAGGTGCCGTCGCACATCCCGCGTCCGGAGTACGTCGGCAAGCCGGCCCCGGCACGCAGCCGCCGCGGCGACATCCAGACGCCCGAGACGATCGAGCTGATGCGCCACGCCGGGAAGGTCGCGGCCCAGGCGCTGCAGCTCGCGGGGGAGACCGTCCGCCCGGGCATCACCACCGACGAGATCGACCGCGTGGTCCACGAGTTCCTCGTCGACCACGACGCGTACCCCTCGACGCTGGGCTACCGCGGCTTCCCCAAGTCCTGCTGCACCAGCCTCAACGAGGTCATCTGCCACGGCATCCCGGACACGACCGTGATCGACGACGGCGACGTGCTCAACGTCGACGTCACCGCGTTCGTCGGCGGGGTGCACGGCGACACCAACGCGACCTTCCTCGCCGGTGAGGTGTCGGAGGAGGCGCGGCTGCTCGTCGAGCGCACCCGCGAGGCCACGATGCGCGCCATCAAGGCCGTCCGCCCCGGGCGCGAGCTGAACGTCGTCGGCCGGGTCATCGAGTCCTACGCCAAGCGCTTCGGCTACGGCGTGGTCCGCGACTTCACCGGCCACGGCATCGCCCACGAGTTCCACTCCGGGCTGGTCGTGCTGCACTACGACCAGCCCGACGTGCACACCGTCCTCGAGCCGGGGATGACCTTCACCATCGAGCCGATGATCACCCTCGGCGGCATCGACTACGACACCTGGGACGACGACTGGACGGTCGTCACCAAGGACAAGTCGTGGGTCGCGCAGTTCGAGCACACCATCGTGGTGACCGACGACGGCGCGGAGATCCTGACCCTGCCCTGAGGCGGGGCCGCCCGGCGTGCGGGGTCATGCGGCGGCGCGCTCGCGCAGCAGGGCCAGCGCCTCGTCGGCGTGCTTGTTCATGTCGGTCTCGGACCCGATCTCGGCGAGGACCGCGCGGTCCGGGCCGATCACGAACGTCTTGCGGCGGGTGTGGAAGTTCCCCGGGAGCCAGGCGCGGTAGGCACCGAAGGACTTCGCGACGGTGTGGTCGGCGTCGGACAGCAGCGGGAACCCGAAGCCGTTCGCGGCGGCGAACATGTTCTGCTTGTCCGGCCGGTCCGAGGAGATCCCGACCGGCTGCGCCCCGATCTCGGCGAACTCGGCCGCGAGGTCGCGGAAGTGGCAGGCCTCGGCGGTGCAGCCACCGGTCATCGCGGCCGGGTAGAAGAACAGGACGACGGGCCCGGCGGCCAGCAGGTCGGACAGCCGGCGCGGTGCGCCGGCCTCGTCGGGCAGCTCGAAGTCGGTGGCGGTGTCGCCGACGGCCATGGTGTCTCCTCGGGTCGCGGGTGCGGGGGTGGGTCAGGAACGTGGGGGCAGCGGGAGGAACCCGCTGGTGCGGCGGACGTAGTCGGCGTAGCCGGGGCGCCGGTCGGCGATGTCGCGTTCCAGCAGTGCCGCGCCGGTGCCCTTCATCAGGTTCGCCGTGATCACGGCGACCCCGACGAGGCCGATCAGCCCGGCCGGGTGGTGCAGGGCGAGGATGCCCAGGCCCCACCAGACGCAGGCGTCGCCGAAGTAGTTGGGGTGGCGGGTGAACCGCCACAGACCGCGGTCCATCACCTCGCCGCGGTTCGCGGGGTCGGCGGTGAACCGGGCGAGCTGGGCGTCGCCGACGGACTCGAAGGTGAACCCGACCGCCCAGACGAGCACGCCGAGCACGGTGACGGCGACCAGCCATCCCGTGGCCGCGGTGCCGTACTGGGCGACCTGGACGGGGAGCGAGACGACCCACATCACCGCGCCCTGGGTGAGGTAGACGCGCCGGCCGATCGAGCCGCGCTCGCGCAGGTCGACGTAGCGCCGGTCCTCGGGCTTCCCGTGGTTGCGCCGCGCGATGTGGCGGGCCAGCCGCCCGCCCCACACCGCGACGAGCACGACGACCAGGGCGCGCCGCCAGCCGTCGCCGGTCGGGTCGAGGGCCGTCGCGGTCACCGCGGTGACGAGCGCGACCCACACGAACCCGAGCCCCCAGACGACGTCGACGCCGTCGTGCCGGCCGCGCCGCACGCCGATCGCGTACGCGAGGGCCATGAGCACGGCGACGGCGACGGCGGTGACGCCGAGGTTGACGGCCCACGCCGCCCAGGGGAAGGGGTTCACCCCGGTCATGCTGTCGCGGCCGGCGACGGCGCGCCCGCCGGGGCGGACCCGACGGCCGGGTCGAGACCCAGGATCCCGGTGCGGCTGCGCGGGAGCCCGGAGGTGCCGTCGGCACCGGGGCGCACGGTGAGGATCTGGTGCACGCCCATCCGGTTCTCCTCGAACGCCAGCGCGGCACCGGCCAGGTACAGCAGCCAGATCCGCCACTGCTCCTCGCCGATCATCCGGACCGCGGTGTCGCGGTGCGCCTGCAGCGTCTCCAGCCAGGGCCGGACCGTCCACACGTAGTGCTCGCGCAGCGAGTGCACGTCGACGATCTCGTGCCCGGCCTGCTCCAGGAACCCGAGGGTCTCACCGAGCGGGCGCATGTACATGTCCGGCGCGACGTAGGCCTCCATGAACGCGCCGCCGCCCGGTGCGGTGTTCGCCCCGACCGACCCGCGCGACATCTGCTGCAGCAGCAGGCGTCCGTGCGGCCGCAGCATGCGGTGCAGCTGTGCGGCGTAGACGCCGTAGTTCTCCTGCCCGACGTGCTCGCCCATCTCGATGGAGGACACGGCGTCGAAGGGCTGCTCGGAGATCTCGCGGTAGTCCTGCAGCCGGATCTCCACCCGCTCGGACAGCCCCGCCCGGCGGACGCGCTCGACACCGTAGTCGCGCTGCTGGGCGGACAGGGTCACGCCGGTGGCGTGCACGCCGTAGTGCTCGGCCGCGTGCACGAGCAGTGAGGCCCACCCGCAGCCGACGTCGAGCAGCCGCATCCCCGGCGCCAGGCCGAGCTTGCGGCAGATCAGGTCCAGCTTGTCGCGCTGGGCGTCGACCAGGGTGTAGCCGGGCCCCTCGTCGCGGGTCCAGTAGCCGCACGAGTACGCCATCTGCGGGTCGAGCAGGAAGGCGTAGAACTCGTTCGACAGGTCGTAGTGGTGGCTGATCGCGTCGCGGTCGCGGCGACGGCTGTGCCGCCGCCCGCCCAGCCGGGCCTCCGACGCCGGCGGCCGCGGCGGGGTGCCGACGGCGCCGAGCCGGGCCGCGGTGCCCAGGGCGCCGAGCTTCTGGCGCAGGTCGAGCCGCACCGCGCCGGTCCCGGGCTTCGCGAGCTGCCAGAACCGGGACAGCCCGTCGGCGATGTCGCCGTCGAAGGACAGGTCACCGGAGACGAACGCGCGGGCCAGGCCGAGCTCGCCCGGCGCCCACAGCAGCCGGCGCAGGGCCCGGCGCCGGTTGACGATCACCGTCGGCGGGGTCGGGTCGTCGGGGGTGCCGGTCCGGCCGGCCTCGCTGCCGTCCCAGGCGCGCAGCCGCACCGGGAGCGGGGCGCCGAGGACGTCCTCCAGGAGCGAGGTGAGACGCTCCGCGGGGGTGGTGGTCATGGGGGCACCTCTCAGAAGGACGGGCGGCGCTGCAGCGAGAACTGGAAGACGTCGAGGTAGCCGACGCGGAACCCGGCCTCGCAGTAGCCGAGGTAGAACTCCCACATCCGCCGGAACGTCTCGTCGAAGCCGAGCGCCTCGACCTCGTCCCACCGCTCGAGGAAGCGGGTGCGCCAGTGGCCCAGGGTGCGGGCGTAGTCGTAGCCCAGGCTCCGGCGCTCGGCGACGTGCAGCCCGCCGGTGTGCCGGGCGAGGTTGTCCTCGATGGACTCGACCGACGGGATGATCCCGCCGGGGAAGACGTACTTGTGGATCCAGGTGTAGTCGTTGCGGGCGACCATCATCCGGTCGTGCGGCATGGTGATCGACTGCAGGCCGACCCGGCCGCCCGGCTTGAGCAGCCGGTCCAGCGCGGCGAAGTACGTCGGCCAGTACTCGACGCCGACGGCCTCGATCATCTCGACCGACACGACGGCGTCGTAGGAGCCCTGGGCCTCGCGGTAGTCGCGCAGCAGCACCTGCACCCGGTCGGCCACGCCCGCCTCGGCGAGCCGCGCCTCGGCGAGGGTCTTCTGCTCCTGCGAGATCGTCAGCGTGGTGACCCGGGCGCCGCGCTGCGCGGCCCGCGTCGCGAGCCCGCCCCAGCCGGTGCCGATCTCCAGTACGTGCATCCCGGCCTCGACGCCCGCCATGTCCAGGATGCCGTCGATCTTGCGTTCCTGGGCGAGGACGAGGTCGTCGGAACCGTCGGCGAACCAGCCGGCGGAGTAGGACATGGTGTCGTCGAGGAACAGCGAGAACAGCTCGTTGGACAGGTCGTAGTGGCGGTGGATGTTCTCCCGCGACCCCTCGACCGAGTTGACCTCGGCGGTGGGTTGGCGGGCCTCGGCGAACCGGCGGCCCAGCCGCTGCAGGGCGGGCGGCACCAGCGTCGACAGCCGGGCGGCGAACGGGGTGAGCAGCCCGGGCAGGTCGGTGGTCGTCCAGTCGCCGACCATGTACGACTCGCCGAAACCGATCTTCGAGTCGGCGCCGAGCCGGTGGAAGAAGGCCGAGGGCCGCTCGATCCGCATCACCGGCGAGGACGGACCGCCGGACCCGATGCGCTCCCCGCCGGGGAACACCACACGGACCGGCAGCGACCGGACGGCGTTGCGGAACAGCGACTCCGCGATCCGGGCCTTGGCCGGAGCCACGGGCGGTGTCGCCAGACCGGGCCACACACCCTCGTTGGGGCGGGGCACGGCGTGCGTGCGGGGTCGGGTGCCGCGCACGCCACCGGGGGTGGGCACGGCGATCCCGTCGTGCTGCATGGTCATCGCGTGACCCCTTCCTGGTGCTGATCCTGTGTGGAGTGTTCGTCGGGGAGGCCCGCGCGGTTCTGTGGTGGCCGGGCCGGTTTCGGCACGACCGGCAGCTTCGTCCACAGCGCGATGCCGTGGCGCCGGATCAGCGCCGCGGTCCGCTGGGTGACCAGCGGGCGGCGCAGCACCGTGCGCGCCACCTGCCGGGTGGTCGCGGGCCTGCGGGTCCCGGCCAGGGTGGCGACGAACGCGGGCGCACCGTCCTGGTGCAGCGTGATCGCGATGCCGAGCCGGTCGCCGGGCTCGGGCAGGCGCATCGTGTAGTGGCCGTCGACCGTGAGGAACGGCGAGACGTAGAACTCCTTGTCCACGCCCGCCCGCCCCGACGGGTCGGGGTGCAGCAGGTAGCAGTGCCGCTCGCCGTAGGTGTTGTGCACCTCCGCGACCACGCAGGCGAGCGTGCCGTCGGCGCGGTGGCACCAGAACACCGAGATCGGGTTGAACACGTAGCCGAGCACCCGGGCGTGGGCGAGCATCAGGACCCGGCCCCCGGCCAGGTCGATGCCGTGCGCGGCCAGGTAGGCGTCGACGTTCTCCCGGATCCCGCGCCCCGGGTCCCCGAGGTGGTCGCGGGCGTCGAAGCGGGCGAACGGGCGCAGCCAGAACGGCAGCCGCGGCAGCGCGTCCAGGTCGACGAGCCAGTAGTAGATCGGGTGCGAGAACGCCGTCTCCAGGTCGCGCCGGCGGGCGTGACGGACCTCGGCGTCGTAGAGCGCCGGGGTGCTCACCAGCTCACCCCGAGCGCGCGGGCGGCGCGCACGCCCGAGGCGCAGCCGTCCTCGTGGAAGCCCCAGCCGTGGTAGGCGCCGGCGTAGGCGGTGACCGGGGTGTTCAGCTCCGGCAGGCGGCGCTGTGCGGCCACCGAGTCCGGCGTGTACACCGGGTGCTCGTAGGTCATCCGCGCGACGACGGTGTCCGGGTCGATCCGCCCGGTGCCGTTCAGGGTGACCACCCAGTCGTCGGGGTCGGTGAGGCGCATCAGCCGGTTCATGTCGTAGCTGACCAGCACCGGGGCCTCGGTCGAGTCGGCGCAGGAGGGCTTGAGGTAGTTCCACGACGCCCGGGCGCCGCGCCGGCGCGGCAGCAGCGAGGTGTCGTGGTGCAGCCAGGTCTCGTTGCGGGAGTAGGTGAACGCCCCCAGCACGGCCCGCTCGTCGGCGGTGGCGCCGTCGCCGAGGACCGCCAGCGCCTGGTCGGGGTGGGTGGCGAGCACGACGTGGTCGAACGCGGCGACGGTGTCGGCGTCGTCGCGGACCTCGACGCCCGCGGTCGAGCGCAGGACCGAGCGGACCGGCGTCGCGGTGCGCACCGCCGGGAGCTGCTTGACGACACGGTCCACGTAGGAGCGGGACCCGCCGGTGACGGTCCGCCACTGCGGCGACCCGCCGATCCCGAGCATGCCGTGGTGGTCGAGGAAGGTGAACAGGTAGCGCGCCGGGTAGTCCAGCGAGAGCGCCGCGCCCGCCGACCACACGCAGGACACCACCGGGATCATGAAGTGCTGCACGAAGTAGCGGGAGTAGCCGCCGATCGCGAGGAACGCCCCGAGCGTCACGTCGCCGGCGGACTCCTCGGTCAGGACCCGCCGTGCGTGCCGGTGGAACCGCACGACCTCGCCGAGCATCCGCAGGTAGGCCGGCCGGGCCACGTTGGAGGCCTGCGGGAACAGACCGCCCAGCTTGCGGGCGCCGGCGTACTCCAGCCCGCAGCCGTCGCAGCGCACCGACATCGACATGTCGGAGTCCTGGGTGGACACCCCCAGCTCGCCGAACAGGCGCAGCAGGTTCGGGTAGGTGCGGTCGTTGTGGACGATGAACCCGGAGTCGACGTGGGTGGTCCCTCCGTCCGACGACGCCAGCTCGTGGGTGTGGGCGTGCCCGCCGGGGCGGGCGTCGGCCTCGTACAGCGTCACGTCGTGGCTGCGGGACAGCAGGTAGGCGGCCGTCAGACCGGACACCCCGCTGCCGACGACGGCGACGGTCGGACGCGCCTGCGGTGCACTCACCTGTCAACTCCTTCGAGGGCGACCCGCAGCCCGGCCGGGGCGGGTTCCGCCATGGCGTTCGAGATGACCGGGTCGCGGGGTTCGGCCCCGAGCTCGCCGAGTGCGAAACGTCGCACCAGGGAGGTCCAGTCACCGGCGCGGCGGAGCATGGCGTGGCCGTCGCCGAGCACGTCGAAGCGGGCGACCCGGTCGGTCACCGACCGGGCGCGCAGGGCGTAGGCGTAGGACGCGGCGGGGTCGGTCATCCGCTCCCGGTCGCCGTGGGCGATCAGCACCGACCGTCCGGCGAGCTGGTCGACCGGGTCGGAGCCCTCCAGCCAGGGGGCGAGCCCGCACACCGCGACGACGCCGGGTGCGCCCGCCGCCCGCAGCACCGCGCGGGCACCCATCGAGTGCCCGACGAGCACGACCGGGCGTCCCGGGTAGCGGCGCGCGAGCTCGTGGACGGCCCACTCGGCGTCGCGGTAGGCGTCCATGGCCGGGCCGTTCCAGCCCTTCAGCCGGTAGCGCAGCAGGTGCACTGCGACGCCCGAGCCCACCTCGGTCCGGTGGGCGCGCCCGCCGCGCTCCAGGGAGTGCGCGAACGGCAGCATGCGCAGCAGGGCCAGCCCGCGCCGGGCGGGCGCCGTGGAGTGCGACTTCCCGCCGTGGGCGACGAGCACGACACCGGCCGGTTCGGGGTGTCGGTCGCCGGCGTTCTCCAGCCACGGACTCGGATCGGGCACGGGGCGCCTCGCAGGGGACGGGGTGCACGGGGCACCGGAACGGTCTCGGCGCGTGTTCGTCCGGCGGCCCGGTGGTGGCCGGTCGGTGGGACCGTCCTCACATCGGGTCGGCCCGGACACGGTCCGCGACCGGTGCGTACCCGTCGACCCTAGATCGGGTCCGCGGTATCTCGCTCGTCGAGACATCTCGGTACGCGGGGATCGCTCGAACGGGTGAGGTGTGCGTCACCTCCCGTGGTCACGGCCGGGGTGGGTAGGACCACGGACGCACCCGGTCGTCGTGAGGGGCGAAGATGGTCGTGTGCCCGGGACCGGGCGCCGTGGACGGACGGGCGGGGAGGACGACGACGATGGGCGTGCCACCGGAGCTGACGGTGTGGCAGAAGGTCGTGGCGACGGTGCGACGCCGGCGTCGCGGGTCGGGCTTCTGGTTCGGGCTCGCGATCGCGGTGATCTGGCCGTTCGTCGTCTTCGGGACCCGGCTGGGCTGGCGCGGCGCGGAGCACCTGCCGCGCACCGGCGGCGCCCTGCTGGTCGGCAACCACGTCTCGTTCTCCGACCCGATCTTCGACATCGCCTTCGGCACCGCGCACGGCCGGATCCCGCGGTTCCTGGCCAAGGGCGAGCTGTGGTCGGTGCCGGTGGTGAAGTGGGTGCTCGGGCACGGCGGGCACATCCCGGTGTACCGGTCGTCGAAGCGGGCGGCGGAGTCGTTCACCGGCTCGATCGACGCCCTGGAGCGCGGGGAGATCGTCGCGATCTACCCGGAGGGCACCTACACCCGCGACCCCGGGCACTGGCCGATGAAGCCGAAGAACGGCGTCGCCCGGATCGCGCTGCGCTCCGGCGCCCCGGTGATCCCGATGGCGAACTGGGGCACCCAGGACTTCCTGCCCGCCGACGGGAAGCCGACGCCGTTCCCGCGCAAGCGGGTCACGGTCGCGCTCGGCCCGCCGGTGGACCTCTCGGAGTTCGCCGGGAAGCCGCTCACGAAGACCACCCTCGACGCGGCCACCGCGAAGATCATGGACGCGGTGACCGGGCTGCTCGAGGAGCTGCGCGGCGAGACCCGCCCCGCGACGACGTACGACCCGGAGGCGCGGCCGCGTCCGGAGGCGCCCGGCGAGCCGCTCGACCCGGCCGAGCGCGCCGCCGGCTGAGCCTCAGATCTCCAGCCCCAGCAGGGCGTTCTCGATGACCTCGGGCAGCGCCGGGTGGATCCAGTACTGCCCGGTCGCGATCTCGGAGACGGTCTGGCCGAACACCATCGCCTGGATCAGCTGCTGGACCAGCGTCGACGCCTGCGGCCCGAGCAGGTGCGCGCCCAGCAGCCGTCCGGTGCCCTTCTCCGCGACCAGCTTGCAGATGCCGGTGCGGTCCTCCATCGCCCAGCCGTAGGCGACGTCGCCGACGTTCTGCACCTTGACCGCGATGTCGAACCCGGCGTCGCGGGCCTCGGTCTCGGTCATGCCGACCGAGGCGATCTGCGGCTCGGTGAACACCGCCGCCGGGACGAAGTCGTGGTTGGTGGCGCGCAGGTCGTCCGGGTGCGCCAGGTTGTGCCCGACGATCTTGGCCTCGTGGTTGGCCACGTGCTTCAGCTGGTGCGGGGAGCTCACGTCGCCCAGCGCCCACACGCCCGCGGCGGAGACGCTGCGCTGGTACTCGTCGACGGCGACGCGGCCGTCGGCGTGCACGGTCACACCGCCCCGGTCCAGGTCCATCCGGTCGCCGTTGGGCATCCGGCCGGTGGCGACGAGCAGCGTGTCGGCGACGACGGTGGAGCCGTCGTCGAGGGTGATCTCGACCTCGCCGGGCCCGCCGCTGCCGTCGCCGGACAGCGCGGTGACCTGGCGGCCCAGCCGGCAGTCCCAGCGGGCGGTGGCGACCTCGGTGAACCGGTCGGACAGCGTGTCGTCGAGGTGGCGCAGCAGCTTCGGCCCGCGGGCGATCACGGTGACCTCGGCGCCGAGCGCGGAGAACACGTGCGCGAACTCGGAGGCGATGTAGCCGCCGCCGAGGATCGCGAGCCGGCGCGGGACGTCGTCGATGCGCATCACGGTGTCGGAGGTCTCGAACGGCACGCCGGCGTCGCCGACCAGCGGCGGGATGCTCGGCCGCGACCCGGCGGCGATCACGATCCGGTCGCCGCTGACGGTGTCGGTGCCGGAGCCGTCGGTGCGCTCGACGCCCAGCTCGCGCTCGCCGGTGAAGCGGGCGTGCCCGAAGTACACGGTGACGTTGGGGCTGCGGTCGACCCGGTAGGAGCGCCCGCCGTCGGAGATCGGGTCGATCCGCCCGAACACCCGGTCCCGGATGTCGGTCCAGCGGATCTTGTCGACGGTGCCGTCGACGCCGTAGGTGTGCGCGTGCCGGATGTTCTCGGCGACGTCCGCGGCGTAGACGTACATCTTGGTCGGGATGCAGCCGACGTTCAGGCAGGTCCCGCCGAACACCCCGTGCTCGACGATCGCGACGTCGAGACCGGCGAAGCGTTCGTCGATGAAGGTGTTTCCGGAACCGGTGCCGATGACGACCAGATCATGGTGGGCCACGTCGCGAGGCTAACCGCTTCCGCGGGCCCGCGACGCTCTGGTACCCCTCTGCAGATGACCGTTCCCACACCGGCCGCGGCGACGACCCCGACCCTGCACCGCGCCTGGGCCGCCGACCTCGACCCGGCCACCCTGTACGCGCTGCTCGCACTGCGCACCGCGATCTTCGTCGTCGAGCAGGAGTGCCCCTACCAGGAGCTCGACGGGCGCGACCTCGAACCGCGCACCCGGCACCACTGGCTGGCCGACGGCGGCACGGTCGTCGCGACCCTGCGGCTGTTGGCCGACCCGGGCGGGGTGCTGCGGATCGGCCGGGTCTGCACCCGTGCCGACGCGCGTGGGCGCGGGCTGGGGCACCGGCTGATGGACTCGGTGCTCGCCGAGGTCGGCGACCGCCCCTGCGTGCTCGACGCCCAGGAGGTCCAGGAGCCGTTCTATGCCCGGCACGGGTTCGTGCCTGCGGGGGAGCGGTTCGTCGAGGACGGCATCCCGCACGTCCCGATGGAGCGCCGCCGCTCCTGAGCGGGGCTCAGCCCGCGGCCCGCTTGCGCAGGTCCGGCGGGAACTGCCCGGCGTCGATGCAGGCCTGCGACCAGCGGTCCAGGTCGGCGGCGACGCCGTCGAGGTCGTCGCCCAGCGCGGCGACCAGGTCGTCCTGGGACGCGTCGGTGGCGGCCTCGACCCGGTCGCGGAAGCGGCGGCCGTCGTCGGTGAGGGCGGCGTCGGACCCGGCGGAGGTGGTCAGGCCCTCCTCGGCGAGCCTGCGGGCGCCCGCGTCGGCCATGTCCTGCGGCCAGGCGCGGGTGCCGGAGTACTCGCCGAGCGGGTAGCCGACCCACAGCTCGGCGAGGATGCCCATCCGCACCGGGTCCAGCCCGGCCGCGACGGAGGCGGCCACGTGGCCGTCGCCGCGGTGCTCGCGCACCAGGTCGGCGGCCCGCCACAGCCGCCCGGCCGGGTCCTGGGGGCGGGGCCGGGCACGCAGGGCGGAGAACAGCGGCCTGCCCGCGCCGGACACCGCGTCGACGGCGCGCTCCAGGATCCCGGCGACCTCGGCGACGCGGCCCGCGTCGGTCTCGTCGCCGAGGACCGCGCGCAGGCTCGCGGCGGTCTCGGCGTCGCGCAGCTGCTGCAGCTCCTCGACGTCGACCAGACGCAGCGCGTCCTCCCAGGTGGAGCCGACGAACCCGGGCTCGAACACGGCGAACGCGGCGGCGACCAGCGCCCCGGGCGCCCGGCCGCCGAACGGTCCGCCGCGTCCGCCGACGTAGGCGGTGAAGAAGTCCAGGCCGCGGGCGCCGACGGCGTCGCCGACCCGGGAGGACCAGACGTCGTGCATGGCGACCGGTTCGAGCGCGTCGCGCAGCCGGCGGGCCGGTGCGCCCCCGGTCACCGCGCCGGGCACCTCGATCCCCTCCGGTGCGGCGGCGAAGAAGATCCGGACGGCTTCGGCGTGGTCCACGTGCGCTCCTCGCGGGGTTCGGCGGCGCTGCCGGCCCGACGGTAGTTCCTCGGCCGGTGGCGCACGACCGGACGGCGGGCGTGCCCCGCGCGTCGCCGTCGCCGGGACGCCGAGTGCGCGATACTCCCGCGCGTGCCCGGACCCAGAGGGTGCACGAGCGGACACGCTGGGAGAGAAAGGCGGAACGGATGAGCGACGACCGACGGGGCGGCGACTCCCCGGCCTGGGGGCGGGTCGGACCGGAGGACCCGACGGCGGACCCGGCGACCCATCCGGCGCTGCGCACGCCCGACCCCACGGCCGATCAGCCGACCGTGGCGGTGCCGGTGGAGGGCGGCGGCCCGGACTCCGAGGCCACCACCGAGAAGCGCGCGATCCCGCACACCCGCACCGGCGGGCTGTGGGCCGCGTTGATCCTCTCGGCGGTCGTGCTGATCTTCCTGCTGGTGTTCATCCTGCAGAACACCGAGCCGGTCGCGATCAACTTCCTGTGGCTGACCGGGACGCTGCCCACCGGGGTGGCGCTGCTGTTCGCCGCGATCGCCGGGATCCTGCTGGTCGCCGTGCCCGGGACGGGCCGGATCCTGCAGCTGCGCCGGCAGGCGCGGCGGGGCTGACCCGCACGGGTCGCGGCCGGGGATGCGGCCGCGACCCGGGGGAGGTCAGCGCCGGCGGCGCGGCCGGTCGGTGCGCGCGGCCCCGCCCGCGGCCGGGCGGCGGCGGGGCGCCGGCTTCGGCGGCTTGGCGACGACGATCGGCTCGCCGGACGGCTCCCGCGCACCGGTCACGCGGACCAGGTCAGGGTGCCCCGGGCGGACCGTCGAGACCTCGGCGGAGACCCCGGCCTGGCGGGTGAGCAGGTCCACCTCGGCGCGCTGCTCGGGCATCGCCAGCGTCACCACGACGCCGTCCTCACCGGCCCGGGCGGTACGCCCGGCGCGGTGCAGGTAGGCCTTGGGGTCGGCGGGCGGGTCGACGTGCACGACGAGCCCGACGTCGTCGATGTGGATGCCGCGGGCCGCGACGTCGGTCGCGACGAGTACCGGCACCGCACCGGAGCGGAAGTCGTCGAGCGCGCGGTTGCGCTGGCTCTGCGAGCGGCCACCGTGCAGCGGCCCGGCGGCGACGCCCTCGCGGCGCAGCACCCGCACCATCCGGTCGGCGCCGTGCTTGGTGCGCACGAACAGGATCGTGCGGCCCTCCCGGGCGGCGATCTCGGCGACGACGCGGGACCGGTCGTCGCGGTCGACGACGAGCACGTGGTGCTCCATCGTCGCGACGCTGCCGGTCGGCGGGGCGACCGAGCGGGTCACCGGGTCGGTGAGGTGGCGCCGGACCAGGGTGTCGACGTCGCCGTCGAGGGTCGCGGAGAACAGCAGGCGCTGCCCGTCGGCGGGGGTGCGGTCGAGGATCGCGCGGACCTGGGGCAGGAAGCCCATGTCGGCCATGCGGTCGGCCTCGTCCAGCGCGGTGATCGTGACCTCGGACAGGTCGCAGGTGCGCTGCTGCAGGTGGTCGGACAGCCGGCCCGGGGTGGCGACCAGCAGATCGACCCCGCGCCGGAGCTCGGCGACCTGCTTGTTCATCGACATCCCGCCGACGATGTCGGTCACCCGCAGGTCGACCGCCTTCGCCAGCGGCTTCAGGACCTCGACGACCTGGGTGGCGAGCTCGCGGGTCGGGACCAGCACCAGGCCGCGCGGGGCGGTCGGGCGGGAGCGCTCCCCGGTCAGGCGGGCCAGCAGCGCGAGCCCGAAGGCGAGGGTCTTGCCGGACCCGGTCTGGCCGCGTCCGAGCAGGTCGCGCCCGGCGAGGGTGTCGGGCAGCGTGGCCGCCTGCACCGGGAACGGGGCGGTGAAACCCTGCTCGGCCAGTGCCTTGGTCAGGCGCTCGGGCAGGCCCAGCTCGGCGAACGACGGCATGCCGTCCTCGGGCTCGACCCACTGCGGCTCCGGCTCCGCCTTAGGGGCGGCGACGGCGGCGGCGCGGGCCGGGGCCGGACGGGACGCCGCGGCGCCACCACCGCGGCGGCCGCGGCGCGCGGCCGGACGGTCACCGCCGCGCTGCGCGGACCGGGCGGGGCCGCGGTCGACCCGGCTCCCGTCCTGGAGGTGCTCGCGACGCTCGGCGCGGTTGCCGCCGCCGTCGCCGGAGCGCTCGCCCCGGGCGGGGCGGTCCCCACGGGGGGCGCCGGAGCGCTCGCCGCGGGCGGGGCCGCCGGTGCGGGCGCCCCGGGCCGGACGTGGGGCGTCACGGCGGTCGTCGTCCCGGGTGGGACGGTCGCGGCGGTCGTCGCCGCGGGTCTCGGTGCGACGGTCGTCGCGCCGGGCGGACCCGCGGTGGGCGCCGCCGTCGGCGGACGGCCCGGACGGGCGGGTGGCCCGCCGGCGGGCGGGACGGTCGGACGTGGTGCCGGCGTCGGACGACGGCGGGCGGAACTGCGGCCTGGTCAAGACAGGTCTCCTCGAGAACGTGGCACGTCCTGCGGAGACCTCGGGGGAGGTGTGCTCGGCCGACGGGCCCGGGCGCGGCGGCGCGTCGTCGCGGTGCGCGCTCCGTGATGGAAGGGCTCGGCCCGACGGCTCTGGCGGCCGGGCGCTCGTCGATCCACACTACGCGCCGTACCCGTGCTCCCCGGTGCCGGGCCGCCGGGACGCGACGCGTGACGCCGCGTCGCGCCCCGGGGGAGCGGCGGGCCGGGTCAGCCCAGCAGGGCGCGTTCCCGCAGCTCGGCGAGGAGACGCCCGGGTGCGGCGGGGTCCAGCCCGCGGGCGACGAACCACTCGCCGATGCGTCGGACGTCACGGTCCAGGAACTCCGGTCCCTGCGGGTTCCCGACGACGTCGACGACCTGCGGCAGGTCGATCAGCACCGCCCGGCCGTGGTGGACGAGCACGTTGTAGGCCGACAGGTCGCCGTGCGCCCAGCCGAGGTCGGCGAGCACGCCGAGGGCGTCGACGAGGTCGTGCCACAGCGCGGTCAGCGCGCCCGCGTCCGGGCGCAGCGCGGCGAGCCGGGGTGCGGCGCGCCCGTCGGGGGTACCGAGGAACTCCAGCAGGACCTCGGTCCCGTCGACCGACACCGGGTAGGGCACCGGGGCGCCCGCGGAGTGCAGCCGGGCGAGTGCGGCGAACTCGGCCGCCGCCCACTGCCCGGCGATGAGGTCGCGGCCCAGCGCGGTGCGCTGCGCCATCGCCCGTGTCTCCCGGGAGCGCCGGACGCGGCGCCCCTCCAGGTAGCCGGCGTCGCGGTGGAACATGCGGTGCGCGGGGTCGCGGTAGCGCTTGGCGGCGAGCAGCACCCCGTCACGGCCGGGGAGACCGCGTTCGACGAGGTGCACGTCGGCCTCCTTGCCGGTCTTGAGCACCCCGCGCTCGTGGTCGACGGCGCCGGCGTCGGTCACCAGCCAGCCGGGGCGGGGGTGCGGGCCACGGGCACCGGCGGGCAGCCCGGGCCAGGTGGACCAGCGGTCACCACCGCCGGGGACCTCGGCGGTGTCGGGGTCGTGCCCGGCCCGGCCGTCCAGGGCGAGCGCGGCGGTGTCGGCGCGGCCGGGACGGGGGCGGGGCTCGTCGTCGTCGAAACGGCGGCGACGGCGGACGGGATCGGGACGGTCGGAGGAGTACACGTGCGGCTCCGGAGGCGGCGGGGAGTGCCGCGCGGAGCCGGTCCTCAGGGACCGGTCGTGCCGCGCGACGGGGACGGTGCGGGCGGGCACGCGCTGCGCACCCGGACACGACGGACGGCCATCGGTACGCACCTCCCCGCTCGCACCGCGCAGCCCTGCCGCGCCACCGGTCCCTCCGGCCGGTGGCGACCCTGCCGGACGCCGTCCCGGCCCGCCACCGGTTTTCCGCGCCGCGCGGGCCCTGCGCTCAGCCGAAGGCGCTGAGTGCGCCGAGCCCGATCGCGGCGAACAGCGCCGCCCACACCACGACGGCCACGACCTGCCAGATCACGACCTGCCGCCGGTCCAGTCCCGCCGCGACCATCCCGAACGCGGTCAGCGAGATGGCCATCAGGGTCGGGGCGAGCAGCGACGCGACCGGGACGCCGTAGCGGTCCACCCGGGCGATCACCTTCTGCCGCCGCTCCGACGGCGGCCGCGACGCGCGGCGGCCGAGTCCCCGCCGGGCCCGGTCGCCCAGTCGCACCGCGACGACCAGGGCCAGCACGTTGCCCGCGATCGCCCCGGCGGCGGCGAGGAGCACCGGCATGCCGGTGATCGTCCCGACCAGCGTGCCCGTGTAGGACTCCAGGAACGGCACCACACCGATCACGAACACCGCCAGGAACTGCCACACCGGGTGCAGGGCGTCGACCCACAGGTTCAGCTGCTCGACCATGCCCGGATCATGCCGTATGTCCAACTCGGTGCGCGGGTTCAGGCCGGGATGACGAGATCCAGGTGGTCGCCGTCGCGCTCGACGAGGTGCCCCGCCCGCCGCGCGATCCGGGCCACCGCGCCGGCGTCGGCGGGCTCGGCCCGGGAGGTCGCCAGCAGCCGGGCCAGGCCGCCCTTGTGCGACTTGTTGTGGTGGCTGACGACCGACCGGCTCCCGTCCGGGCGCTGGGCCAGCACGTTCACCGTCACCGCGCCGGGGACCGTGCCGAGCGCGGCGTAGCCGCCGGAGCGGAGGTCGACGACGAGCTCGCCGTCGGCGATGCAGGCCAGCAGCGGGTCGAGCGTCGGGCGCCAGCGCGCGGCCAGCGTACCCGAGCCGGGCAGCCTGGATCCCGCCGAGAGCCGGTAGGGCGGGATCGGGTCGTCGGCCCCGAGCAGCCCGAACAGGGCCGAGCACACCGCGAGCCGGGACCGGGCCCGGTCCCGGGTGGCGCGGGTGAAGGAGCCGGCGTCGAGGGCGTCGTAGAGGACCCCGGTGTAGCGGTCCAGCGCGGGCAGCGTCGGGTTCGTGCGCAGCGCGGCGTTGCGGTCGATCTCGGCGTCCTGGCGCTGCGACACCCCGAGCGCGGCGCGCGCGGCCGGACGGTCGCCGGCCAGCGCGACGAGCTCGTCGCACAGGTCCGTGCGGACGGGGCCGAGGTCGGCGTCGTGGGAGAGCGCGGCGAGGTCGAGCGGCGGGCCGTCGCCGCCGTCACGCTTGGTCTCCGAGGGCGGCAGCAGGACGAGCACGGCGCATCAGAGTAGTGATCGCCGCGCGCGCCCGTTGTGCCCGCCGGGGGACCGCACTAGGTTCGGGCCCGTGACCTGCCTGGTGGCGCGCATCCACGTCGACTGCATGCGGATCACGAGCGCGGCCTGTCGCCCCTGCCGCTGACCCGCGCTCGTCCGAGGGCCCACGTACGCGTCCGCCCCGCCACAGCCCATTAGCCGCCGCGATCGACCGACCCGGGCCCGGCCCGCCTCGGCACGCTCACACCCGGCGGTCGACCCGAAGAGGAGTCCCACCGTGACCGACCCCGACACCACCGCCAACTGGTCGTTCGAGACCAAGCAGGTGCACGCCGGCGCCGCACCCGACCCGACCACGAACGCCCGGGCCACGCCGATCTACCAGACGACGTCCTACGTCTTCCGCGACACCGACCACGCCGCGAACCTGTTCGGGCTCGCCGAGTTCGGCAACATCTACACGCGGATCATGAACCCCACCCAGGACGTGCTGGAGCAGCGCGTCGCCGCACTGGAGGGCGGGGCCGCGGCCCTGGCCGTCGCGTCCGGGCAGGCCGCGCAGGCGCTCGCGGTCCAGAACATCGCCGAGGCCGGGGACCACATCGTCTCCAGCGCCTCGCTCTACGGCGGCACCTACAACCAGTTCCACTACACCTTCCCGAAGATGGGCATCGAGGTCACCTTCGTGGAGGACCCCGACGACCTGGAGGAGTGGAAGGCCGCGATCCGGCCGAACACCAAGGCCCTCTACGGCGAGACGCTGGGCAACCCGCGCGGCAACATCCTCGACATCGCCGCCGTCGCCGGTGTCGCGCACGACGCCGGGGTCCCGCTGATCGTCGACAACACCGTCCCGACCCCATACCTGGTGCGGCCGATCGAGCACGGCGCCGACATCGTCGTCGAGTCCCTGACCAAGTTCCTCGGCGGTCACGGCACCTCGGTCGGCGGCATCATCGTCGACTCCGGGAAGTTCGACTGGGTCGCGAACAAGGACAGGTTCCCCGGCCTGACCAGCCCGGACCCGAGCTACCACGGCGCGGTGTTCACCGACGCCGTCGGCCCGATCGCCTACATCATCAAGGCCCGCGTGCAGCTGCTGCGCGACCTCGGCCCGGCGATCTCCCCGCAGAACGCGTTCCTGATCATCCAGGGCATCGAGACGCTGTCGCTGCGGATGGACCGGCACAACCAGAACGCCCAGGCGCTGGCCGAGTGGCTGGAGGCCCGCGACGAGGTGGAGAAGGTCCACTACGCCGGTCTCCCGTCCAGCCCGTGGCACGCCCTCCAGCAGAAGTACCTGCCCAAGGGCGGCGGCGCGATCGTGGCGTTCGAGCTGCAGGGCGGCATCGAGGCGGGCAAGAAGTTCGTCAACGCCCTCGAGCTGCACAGCCACCTCGCCAACATCGGCGACGTCCGCAGCCTGGTCATCCACCCGGCGTCCACCACGCACAGCCAGCTCTCCGCGGAGGAGCAGCTCGCCTCCGGTGTGACCCCGGGCCTGGTCCGGCTGTCGGTGGGCCTCGAGGGCATCGAGGACCTCAAGGCCGACCTGGACGCCGGGTTCCGCGCCGCGAAGGGCGCCTGAGAGCGGATCTGATTACCTGGTGTCCGTGAACGACATCGAGCTCCCTCCCGCCAGCGGCGCCTGGCGGGAGGGAGACGACCCCGGCCGCCGCCACTTCCTCGACCTGCCCGCGCCGCTGAAGCTGGCGGCCGGCGGGGAGCTGCCGGGCGTGCGCCTGGCCTACGAGACATGGGGCGAGCTCGCACCGGACGGCTCCAACGCCGTCCTCGTCCTGCACGCCCTCACCGGCGACGCGCACCTGGAGGGCCCGGCCGGCCCCGGGCACCCGACGTCCGGCTGGTGGCCCGGGCTGATCGAGCCGGGCGGCCCGCTGGACCCGGCCCGCTGGTTCGTCGTCGCGCCGAACGCGGTCGGCGGCTGCCAGGGCAGCACCGGTCCGGCGTCCCGCGCGCCGGACGGGCGGACCTGGGGCAGCCGGTTCCCGACGGTCACCGTGCGGGACACGGTCGTCGCCGAGCAGTACCTGGCCGACGCGCTCGGCATCGACGCGTTCGCCTGCGTGATCGGCGGCTCGATGGGGTCCATGCGGTCCCTGGAGTGGGCGGCCACCGAGCCCGACCGGGTACGGCGGCTGTTCCTGCTCGCCGGGCCCGCGGCGTCGTCGGCGGACCAGATCGGCTGGGCGAGCCCGCAGATCCAGGCCATCACCTCCGACCCGCACTGGCACGGCGGCGACTACCACGACACGCCCGAGGGGCCCTGGCGCGGGCTGGGCGTCGCGCGGCGGATCGCGCACCTGTCGTACCGGTCGGGCTTCGAGCTGGCGACCCGGTTCGGCCGTGACCCGCAGTCGGGAGAGGACCCCCTCGACGGCGGCCGCTACGCCGTGGAGTCCTACCTGGACCACCACGCGCACAAGCTGGTGCACCGCTTCGACGCCGCGTC
Source organism: Pseudonocardia sp. TMWB2A (assembly GCF_017312135.1). NCBI lineage: Bacteria > Bacillati > Actinomycetota > Actinomycetes > Pseudonocardiales > Pseudonocardiaceae > Pseudonocardia > Pseudonocardia sp. TMWB2A. The sequence continues at coordinate 922,034 of NZ_QKQY01000002.1, read as the reverse complement.
CTACGTGCGGCTGACCCAGGCGATGAACCACCACGACGTGGGCCGCGACCGGGGCGGGGTGGCGTCGGCGCTGTCGCGGGTCCGGGCCAGGACCTACGTCGCCGGGGTCACCTCCGACCGGCTCTACCCGCTCGCCGAGCAGCAGGAGCTGGCCGACGGCATCCCCGGCGCCGACCCGCTCAAGGTGATCGACTCGCCGTACGGGCACGACGGGTTCCTGGTGGAGACGCCGACGGTGGCCCGGCTGCTGGCCGAGCTGCTCGACGAGGCTGTCTGATCCGCCGGGGCCGCGCCACCGGGCGCGGCCCCGGCCGGACCGCCGTCAGCCCAGGTTCTCCCCGTAGACGCGCTGCACCCGCATCGTCATCAGCACCCGCCGGTCCCGGACCATGACCTCGCGGTACTCGTCCCAGTCCGGGTGCTCCCCGGCCGCGGCGCGGTACCAGTCGACCAGCGCCTGCACGGCGGGGCCGTCGGGGGAGTCGTCGGGGCCGACCAGCTCCACCGGCCCCTCGGCCGTCGCCCAGGAGCGGCCGTCGGCGCTCTCCACCGACAGCGCCGCCCGCGGGTCCCGCCGCAGGTTCGCGGTCTTGGCCCGCCCCTCGGTCATCGACACCTGCACCGTGCCGGCCGCGCGGTCGTAGTACGGCGTCACCGGCGACAGCTGGGGCATGCCACTGCGCTTGATCGTCGCGAGGACGCCCTGGCGTGCCCCAGCGAGCAGCTCGTGCTGTTCGTCTCCCATGCCCCGAGTCTGCCCGCCCGGAACCGGGATGAGACCTGTCGGTGTGCCTCGCTACTCTTCTCCAGGTGTTGACCCGGATGTCGTCGCTGTTCCTGCGCACCCTGCGTGAGGACCCGGCCGACGCGGAGGTACCCAGCCACAAGCTGCTGGTCCGCGCCGGTTATGTCCGTCGCGTGGCCCCGGGCGTGTACTCCTGGCTCCCGCTCGGTCTCAAGGTGCTCCGCCGCATCGAGAACGTGGTGCGCGAGGAGATGGACGCCATGGGCGGCCAGGAGATCCAGTTCCCGGCGCTGCTGCCGCGCGAGCCCTACGAGGCGACGAACCGGTGGACCGAGTACGGCCCGAACCTGTTCCGCCTGAAGGACCGCAAGGGCGGTGACTACCTGCTCGGCCCGACCCACGAGGAGCTGTTCACCCTCGCGGTCAAGGGCGAGTACTCGTCGTACAAGGACTACCCGGTCATCCTCTACCAGATCCAGAACAAGTACCGCGACGAGGAGCGGCCCCGCGCGGGCATCCTGCGCGGCCGCGAGTTCCTCATGAAGGACTCGTACTCGTTCGACCTGACCGACGAGGGCCTGTCCGAGTCCTACCGCAAGCACCGCGACGCCTACGTGCGGATCTTCGACCGGCTCGGGCTGCGCTACGTCGTCGTCGCGGCCACCTCGGGCGCGATGGGCGGCTCGGCGTCGGAGGAGTTCCTCGCCGAGTCCGAGACCGGTGAGGACACCTTCGTCCGCGGTCCCGGCGGCTACGCGGCGAACGTCGAGGCCGTCACCACGCCCGCGCCCCCGGCGATCCCGCTCGACGGGCTGCCCGCGGCGCAGGTGCACCACACCCCGGACACCCCGACCATCGAGTCGCTGGTCGACTTCCTCAACGCGCACACCGAGCGCACCTTCACCGCGGCCGACACGCTGAAGAACGTGCTGGTCAAGACGCGGCAGCCGGGTGCGGCCGAGTGGGAGCTGCTGGGCATCGGCGTCCCCGGCGACCGCGAGGTCGACATGAAGCGCCTCGAGGCCGCGCTGGAGCCGGCCCAGGTCGAGCTCCTCGACGAGGCCGACTTCGCGCGCAACGCGTTCCTCGTGAAGGGCTACATCGGCCCGGGCGCGCTCGCCGCGAACGGCGTCCGCTTCCTGGTCGACCCCCGGATCGTCACCGGCACCGCCTGGGTCACCGGCGCGGACAAGTCCGACCACCACGTCGTCGACCTCGTCGCGGGCCGGGACTTCACCCCGGACGGCACGATCGAGGCCGCCGAGGTGCGCGCCGGGGACCCGTCGCCGGACGGCACCGGCGTGCTGGAGGCCGCCCGCGGCATCGAGATCGGGCACATCTTCCAGCTCGGCCGCAAGTACGCCGACGCCTTCTCCCTCGACGCGCTGGGCCCGGACTCCAAGCCGGTCCGGATCACGATGGGCTCCTACGGCATCGGGGTGTCCCGGCTGGTCGCCGCGGTCGCCGAGCAGTCCCACGACGGCTCCGGCCTCGCGTGGCCGCGCTCGGTCTCGCCGTTCGACGTGCACGTCGTCGTCGCGGGCAAGTCCGCGGAGCTGCTGGAGGGCGGCGAGGCCGTCGCCGCCGAGCTGGAGGCCCGTGGCCTGTCGGTCGTCCTCGACGACCGCAAGGCCAGCCCCGGCGTGAAGTTCGCCGACGCCGAGCTGATCGGGGTCCCGACGATCGTCGTCGTCGGGCGGGGGCTCGCCGACGGGAAGCTGGAGCTCAAGGACCGCGCCACCGGCGAGCGGAGCGAGATCGACCGCGCCGGTGCCGCCGAGCTCGTCGCGGGGATCGTCCGCGGGGCCTGAGCCGTACCGCCACCGCACGGGCGGGTCCCTCGCCGGAGGGGCCCGCTCCGTGCGTTCCGGGGTCAGCCGGGGCGGACCGCCGAGGCGGCGAGGTCGGTGAGGGCCGAGCGGGGGACCGCGTCGCCCGGACCGCCGCCCGCGTCCGCGGCGACGACCAGCATCGCGACGCCGACCGACCCGTCCCGGGCCTGGGTGCGGGGGACCGCCAGCACACCGACCGCGCCGTCGGTGGCGCGGCACCCGCCGGCCCCCGACGCGGTGCCGTCGGTGCGGACCGTGGCCTCGACCCACGTCCCCGGCTCACCGCTGCCCGGACGCGGCCCGGGCGGCCCGACCGCCACCTGCGGTGCGGAGCCGGCGTAGGCCGACTCCCCGGCGCCGCGGGCGAACGCCTGCGCGGCCTGCTCGACGGTCGTCCCGGCCGGGACGGCGACGAGTGCGGCCGCGGCGACCCCGCGCGGCGCGGCGCCGACGGGGCAGTCGCCCGCGGCGAACGGCGGCGCCTCGGCGAGCCGGGCGAACGGCACCCCGAACACGTCCAGGGCGGGCGCGCCGGCGGTCGGGGCCGTCCACCCCGGCGGAGGCGTGACGGCGAACGCGGCGGGCTCCGCGGCCGGAGCCGGGGCCGGTGCGGGGGCGGCCGGTCCGGCCGGGGTGGCCGTGGTGGAGTCCGGGCGGATGCCGCCGAGCCCGGCCACCGCGCCGGCCACGACCAGCACGGCGACGGCGGCGGCCAGCGCGGGACGCAGCCGTCGCCCGGAACCGGGGGAGGGGTCGCCCGGGCGCGACGGTGTCGCGGGAGCCGGGCGGTCGGTCGTCGTCGTCCGGCCGGAGGTCACCGGCGCAGCGTACGGCGGTGTCGCGCGACCCCGGTGCGGTGTTCCGGCGGGCGGCCGACCGCGGTCGCCCGGCGGTCCGGGGCGTGCGGCGGGGCTCAGCCCGGCAGCAGCGTCAGCCGCACCGACCGCGTCGGGTTGTCGATGTTGGTGTCGACCAGGCAGATCGACTGCCAGGTCCCCAGCGCGGGGCGGCCGTCGATCACCGGCACCGTCGTCGACGGCGGCACGAACGCGGGCAGCACGTGGTCGCGCCCGTGCCCGGAGCTGCCGTGCCGGTGCTGCCACCGGTCGTCGGCGGGGAGCAGCTCGCGCAGCTGCTCGAGCAGGTCGGAGTCGCTGCCCGCGCCGGTCTCGATGACGGCGATCCCGGCCGTCGCGTGCGGCACGAAGACGTTGAGCAGGCCGTCACCGGCACCGCAGTCGGACAGGAAGCGTTCGATCCGGTGCGTCAGGTCCACGACGGTCTCCTCGGAACCGGTCCGGATCTCGATCAGCTCGCTGTGCACGCCCCCGACACTAGGACGCTCACTACGCTCGGGCAGCGTGGACGACACGGTCACCTTCGCCGGGTGGGAACTGCCACACCGGCCCGGCTACCTGAACACCGCGAGCATCGGCATCCCGCCCCTCCGGGCGTCGGCGGTGGTCGCCGACGTCGTGGCGCGCTGGGCGGTCGGCGCGGCCTCGCCGAAGGACTTCGACGACGACGTCGAGGCGGCCCGCGCCGGGTTCGCCGCGATCACCGGGGTGCCGGTCGCCGACGTCGCGCAGGGCGCCACGACCTCCGGCCTGATCGGTCCGCTCGCCGCGTCGGTGCCCGACGGCACCCGCGTGCTCGTCGCCCGTGGCGAGTTCTCCTCGGTGACTCGGCCGTTCGCGGTGCAGGCCCACCGCGGGGTCCGGGTGACCGAGGTGCCGCTCCCGGAGCTGGCGGCCCACGCCGGTGACCACGATCTCGTCGCGGTGTCGGTGGTGCAGTCCGCCGACGGCGCGATCGCCGACGTCGACGCGCTGCTCGCCGCCCGCGCCCGCAGCGGCGTGCGGCTGCTGTTCGACGTCACCCAGGCCGCCGGGTGGCTCCCGCTGCGCCTGCACGACGCCGACGCCGTCGTCGGGTCCGGGTACAAGTGGCTGCTCGCGCCGCGCGGCACCGCCTGGCTGGCCCGGCGTCCGTCCTGGGTGGACGGGCCGCCCGCCGGGTCGCGCTGGCCGGAGCCCGTCCCGCACTCCGCGGGCTGGTACGGCACCCGGCACCGCTGGGGCGGCGGGCTCTACACCCCGGACCCGCCCGCGCTGCCCGGACCGGCCGGCGGCGAGGAGGCCCCGGTCTGGTTCGCCCACGCCGGAGCCGCGGTGACGCTGCCCTGGCTGGCCTCGCTCGACGCCGACGGCCTGCGCGCGCACTGTGTCGGTCTCGCCGACACCCTGCGCGAGCGGCTCGGGATGCCGCCGGCCGGGTCGGCCATCGTGTCGGTGCGCGCCGAAGGGGCGGCCGACCGGCTGGCCGCGGCCGGGATCACCGCAGCCGTGCGCGACGGGGCCGCCCGGCTGGCGTTCCACCTGTCGACCACCCCCGACGACGTCGAGGCGGCCGCCGCGGCGCTCCGCTGAGCGCCGCGACCCCTCAGCTGCGGCCGGGGAACACCGGCACGACCGGGGACCGCTCGGTGACCCCGCGCCAGTACGCGAGCCGGCCGGTGCACTCGACCATCGCCTTCAGCCCGGCCTCGCGCAGCGGGACCGACGACGACCGCTCGGTCACCGACCGCCAGGCGGCGATCGCGTCGGTCTCGGCCGACACCAGCAGCGCCCCGGCCGACACCCCGTCGACGACGGGCTGCGGGGCCGCGTACGCCGGCTGCGCCGAGACCGGCCGCTGCCCGATGTCGGACAGGGTCTGGGTGATCTGGCCGCGCAGGGTGGTGTGGGCCTCGATGTCCCCGCGGGCCCGGGTCGCCCACTCCGGGGGGATGAACGCGAGCGCCATCTTGTACGCCCACAGCGCCGCGTGCTCGCAGGCGAGTGCCCGCTGCAGTGCCTCGACGGTGACCTGGGGGACCTGCGGCTCGTCGTCGGAGGACTGCCGCGGCCGCGGACCCGCGCTCACGCCGGCGCCCCGGTCAGGACGGCCGCGTAGGTGGCGCAGCAGGCGGCGACCTCGGCGACCAGGCCCACCTGCAGCGCCGAGGCGCGGGGGACGACCTCGCCCGCGCTGCGGGCCGACCCGGCGACGGCGTCGCGCACCGCGGCGAGGTCACCCGACGGCGGTGTCGCGGGGGCGGCGATCTGGCCCGGGGTGCGCCCGCCCGCCTGGTCTAGCGCGGCCGCGTGCTCCATCCGGGCCGCGCGCAGCGGCTCCAGCCGGCCCGCGAGCGACGGGTCGCCGGTCACCGCGGCGACGATCAGCGCGGCGTCGGACCGGGCGGCGTCGGCGAGCGCGAGCAGGGCGTCGGAGGCGTCCTCGGTGCGCGTCGTCGCGCTCGAGCAGCCCGCCAGCGGCACCATCGCGGCCACCGCGGCCGCGGTCACCAGCACCTGGCGCCGCGTCGGACGGACACCGCCGCGGCCGGTCACCGGCGACGGGGTCACCGACGGCGGCGGCCCGGCCGGGGACACCCGGGGCGACACGGATGGCTCGCGGTCGTTCACGTCGGGTCATGCTGCCAGCACGTGCCGGGCCGCCCGGCACCGACCGTGCCCGCCCGGGCCGCGGACGACCGCCCACCGACGGGCCACCGACCGGCGGCCCGCCGGGCCGACGCGCTAGGCTCGTCGGCCGTCCCCACCGTCACCGGCACCGTCCGGTCCCGTCCGGACGCGTCGCGGTGTGCGGCGCCGCTGTCGTATGCCGTCCGCAAGCGTCCGACGTGCCCGCCCACCGGCGGTCGCGGCACCACGATCGACGCCCACCCGAAGCCCCGCCGACCGGTCACCACCACGGCGGGCACCCTGACACGAGGAGAGTCACCCGATGCGCAGTCCGGACCCCGCACAGCTGGCAGACCAGCTGCGCGGCGTGCTCGAGCCGGTGGTCCACGGGGCCGGGCTGGAGATCGACGCCGTGGAGGTCCGCACCGCCGGGCGACGGCACTCGGTCAAGCTCGTCGTCGACCTGCCCGAGTCCTCGCCCGCGACCGGCATCGACCTCGACGTCATCGCCCGGCTCAGCCGCTCCGCGGCCGCGGAGCTGGACCCGCACGAGCACCTCATCGAGGGCTCGTACACGCTCGAGGTGACCTCGCCCGGGATCGACCGGCCGCTCACCGAGCCCCGGCACTGGCGGCGGGCCTACCTGCGCCTGGCGCGGATCACCCTGACCGACGGCACCGTCGTCGAGGCCCGGGTCGGCCGGCTCGACGGCGACACGGTCGCCGTCGCGGTCCCCGGCCGGAAGGCGCCGGAACGGCGGGACATCCCGCTCGCGGACATCCGCCACGCCCAGGTGCAGGTCGAGTTCAAGCCCGCCCCGCCCGCCGAGACCGCACTGCTCGACCCGGACGCGCTGTCCGGCAGCACCGACGGGGCCGACGGGGCCCCCACGACCCATGACGGCGGCGCCGTCGAGACCGTCCGCGACGAGGAGAACCGGTGAACGTCGACATCCCCGCGCTGCGCGCGATCGAGCGGGACAAGGAGATCCCGTTCGAGACGGTCCTCTCGGCCATCGAGACGGCGCTGCTCACCGCCTACCGGCACACCGACGGCCACCACCCGGACGCCCGCGTCGACATCGACCGCAAGACCGGTGTGGTGCGGGTCATGGTCCGCGACGCGGCCGACGCCTCCGAGGACGGCACCCCCGGCCCGGAGTTCGACGACACCCCCGAGGGCTTCGGCCGGATCGCGGCGACCACCGCCCGCCAGGTCATCCTGCAGCGGCTGCGCGACGCCGAGCACGAGCGCACCTACGGCGAGTTCTCCACCAAGGAGGGCGAGGTCGTCGCGGGCATCGTGCAGCGCGACGCGCGCGCCAACGCCCGCGGCGTCGTCGTGGTCGAGCTCTCCGGTGGCACCGAGGCCGTGCTGCCCGCCGCCGAGCAGGTGCCCGGCGAGGTCTACAAGCACGGCGACCGGATCCGCTGCTTCGTCATCGGCGTGAACCGCGGCCCGCGGGGCACCTCGATCACGCTCTCCCGGACCCACCCGAACCTGGTGCGCAAGCTGTTCGCCCTCGAGGTGCCCGAGCTCGTCGACGGCTCCGTCGAGATCGTCTCGGTGGCCCGTGAGGCCGGGTTCCGCTCCAAGATCGCGGTGCGCTCGACCCGCTCCGGGCTCAACGCCAAGGGCGCCTGCATCGGCCCGATGGGTGCCCGGGTGCGCGGCGTGATGGGCGAGCTGGCCGGCGAGAAGATCGACATCATCGACTGGTCCGAGGACCCGGCCGAGTTCGTCGGCAACGCGCTCTCGCCGTCGAAGGTGGTCTCGGTGACCGTGCTCGACGAGCGCGCCCGGATCGCCCGCGTCGTCGTGCCGGACTTCCAGCTGTCGCTGGCGATCGGCAAGGAGGGGCAGAACGCCCGTCTCGCCGCCCGGCTCACCGGCTGGAAGATCGACATCCGCAGCGACGCCGACCCGCGCGACCCGGTCACCCCCGACGGTGGGCCGGCCGACCCCGCCGGGGAGCCGTCCTGACCGACGGAGATCAACAGCAGGGGTCGGGCGAGGGAATGCCCGACGATCGCCCTGCGCTACACTCGTCATCGGCCCGCGGTCGCGGACCGTCGCCCACGCACACCCGGTCGGTTCCGATCCGGACCTGTGTGGGGTGCCGGACCCGGGAACGGGCCGACGTACTGTTGCGGGTGGTCGTGGAGAACGGACGTTGCATTCCGGATCCGCGCCGCCGCCTCCCCGGACGGGGTGCCTGGTTGCACCTCTCGACGGGGTGCCTGGACAGGGCCGAGCGACGCTCGGCGTTCGCCCGGGCGTTACGCGTCCGCTCGGCACCGGACGTCACCGCCGTCAGGCGGTGGCTGCAGGAGCCGCGCGACCCGCTGGGGCCCGGGAACCTCTCGGACCCGTCATCGGAAGAAAGCAAGGTCGACCAGTCATGAGCCAGCAGTGAAGATCGCACCATGAACGTGCTTCGACACTAGGTTCGAGGTCGAGCGGGATGCTGCCGCCCGGCCTCCGGTCAGGATGAGGAGAGCAGTGGCAGGCAAGGCCCGCGTGCACGAGCTCGCGAAAGAGCTCGGAATCAGCAGTAAGCAGGTCCTCAGCAAGCTGCAGGACCTGGGGGAGTACGTGAAGTCCCCCTCCTCCACCGTGGAGGCCCCGGTCGCGCGCAAGCTGCGCGACGCGATGGCCTCCGGTGGGGGCGCCGCCGGCGGTCAGCGCCGCGGTTCCGGCGCGCCCGGTGGCGGTCGTCCGCGCGCCGGTGGCTCCGGCGCCCCGTCGCCGTCGCGCCCGACCCCGGGTCCGGCCCCCAAGCCCGGCCCGCGTCCGGGTCCGCCGGCCCCCGCGGCACCCACCCCGGGTGCCCCGTCGCCGGCGCAGCCCGCGGCGCGCACCGACGTCCCGAAGCCGGGACCGGCCGCGCCCAAGCCCGGCCCGCAGGCCCCGGCGGCTCCGGCCGTCGAGACCCCCGCCGCGGCCGCCGAGGCCCCGGCCGCGCCGCGGCCCGGTTCCGCCGCGCCGAAGCCCGGTCCGGCGGCCCCGAAGCCGGGTCCGGCCGCGCCGAAGCCCGCCCCCGCGCCCCGTCCGGGACAGGGACAGGGTGGCCAGGGCGGTGGCGCCCCGCGTCCCGCCGGCCAGCCCGGTGAGCGTGGCGCCCGTCCGGGCCCGCGCCAGCCGCGCGTCGGCAACAACCCGTTCGGCGTCGGCCAGGGTTCGCCCAAGCCGGGCCCGCGTCCCGGCCCGCCGCAGCCCCAGCAGGGCGGTGGCGGCCAGCAGGGCGGCGGCCGTCCCGAGGCTCCGGCCGCGCGTTCCGGTGAGGCCCCGCCGCGTCCGCCCCGTCCGGGTGGCGCTCCGGGTGCGGGCGGTCCCCGTCCGAACCCGGGCAACATGCCTCCGCGGCCGAACCCGGGCATGATGCCCGCGCGTCCGGCTGCGGGTCGTCCCGGCGCCGGTGCCGGTGGTCGTGGTGGCCCCGGCGGCGGTCGTGGTGGCCCCGGCGGTGGCCGTGGTGGCCCCGGTGGCGGTCGTCCCGGTGGCGGTGGCGGCGGTTTCCGTCCCGGTGGCGGCGGTCCCGGTGGTCCGCCCCCGGCCGGCGGCGGTTTCCGCGGTCGTCCCGGTGGTGGCGGTGCGCGTGGTCGCGGCGGTGCCGCGGGTGCGTTCGGCCGTCCCGGCGGTCCGGCCCGCAAGGGTCGCAAGTCGAAGCGGCAGAAGCGCCAGGAGTACGACGCCATGGCCGCGCCCTCGGTGGGCGGCGTCCGCCTGCCCAAGGGCAACGGCGAGACGATCCGGCTGCCGCGTGGCGCGTCGCTGACCGACTTCGCCGAGAAGATCAACGCCAACCCGGCCTCGCTGGTGCAGGTGTTGTTCCACCTCGGTGAGATGGTCACGGCCACCGCGTCGGTCTCGGACGAGATCCTGGAGCTGCTCGGCCAGGAGATGAACTACCGCGTGCAGGTCGTCTCCCCCGAGGAGGAGGACCGTGCGCTGCTGGAGTCGTTCGACATCGAGTTCGGTGACCCGGGCGACGAGGACGCGCTCGAGGCCCGTCCGCCGGTCGTGACCGTCATGGGTCACGTCGACCACGGTAAGACGCGGCTGCTGGACACGGTCCGCAAGGCGAACGTCCGCGAGGGCGAGGCCGGCGGCATCACCCAGCACATCGGCGCCTACCAGGTCGCGGCCGAGCTCGAGGGCGAGGAGCGGCTCATCACGTTCATCGACACCCCGGGTCACGAGGCGTTCACCGCCATGCGTGCCCGTGGTGCGAAGTCCACCGACATCGCGGTCATCGTGGTGGCGGCGGACGACGGCGTGATGCCGCAGACCGTCGAGTCGATCAACCACGCGCAGGCGGCCGGTCTGCCGATCGTCGTCGCGGTCAACAAGATCGATGTCGAGGGTGCGAACCCGCAGAAGATCCGCCAGCAGCTCACCGAGTACAACCTGGTGGCCGAGGAGTACGGCGGCGACACCATGTTCGTCGACATCTCCGCGAAGCAGGGCACCAACATCGAGGGTCTGCTGGAGGCGGTCCTGCTGACCGCCGACGCGGCGCTCGACCTGCGGGCCAACCCCGAGATGGAGGCGCAGGGCGTCACCATCGAGGGTCACCTGGACCGCGGTCGCGGCCCGGTGGCCACGGTGCTGGTCCAGCGCGGAACGCTCCGGGTCGGCGACTCGGTCGTGGCCGGCGACGCCTCCGGGCGCGTCCGGCGCATGGTCGACGAGCACGGCCAGGACGTCACCGAGGCGCTCCCGTCGCGTCCGGTGCAGGTCATCGGTCTGACGTCGGTGCCGGGTGCGGGCGACACGTTCCTCGTCGTGGACGAGGACCGGGTGGCCCGCCAGATCGCCGACCGGCGCCGCGCCCGTGAGCGCAACGCCGAGCTGGCGAGCCGTCGCAAGCGCGTCAGCCTGGAGGACCTGGACGCCGCGCTGAAAGAGACCAACACCCTCAACCTGATCATCAAGGGTGACAACTCGGGCACCGTCGAGGCGCTCGAGGAAGCCCTGATGAAGCTGGACGTGGGTGAGGAGGTCGAGCTGCGGGTCATCCACCGCGGCGTCGGCGGTATCACCGAGGGCGACATCAACCTCGCCATCGCGGACAACGTCATCGTCATGGGCTTCAACGTCCGTGCCGAGGGCAAGGCCACGGAGCTGGCCAACCGCGAGGGCGTCGAGATCCGCTACTACTCGGTGATCTACCAGGCGATCGACGAGATCGAGGCGGCCCTCAAGGGCATGCTCAAGCCGGAGTACGAGGAGGTCGAGCTGGGCCGCGCGGAGGTCCGCGAGGTCTTCAAGTCCTCGAAGTTCGGCACGATCGCCGGTTGCCTGGTGATGGGTGGGGAGATCCGCCGGAACGCCCGGGCGCGCCTGCTGCGCGACTCGAAGGTGATCCACGAGAACCTCCCGATCTCGTCGCTGCGCCGGTTCAAGGACGACGTGGTCGAGGTCCGCGAGGGCTTCGAGTGCGGTCTGACGCTCGGTACCTACGGCGACATCAAGGTCGACGACGTCATCGAGACGTTCGAGATGCGGGAGAAGCCGCGCGACTAGCGGCTGACGAACGCGCTCCGACGGGGCGGCCGGTCACCGGCCGCCCCGTCGGCGTCAGCGGAGGTGTGTGTGTACGTCGGCTCCCTGGATTGTGACGTGCTGCTCGGCGACGTCCGGTCGCTGAAGCAGAAGCGCTCGGCGGTGCGTCCGCTGCTGGCCGAGCTGCGCCGGTTCGAGGTGGCGGCGGTCGAGGCGGGCCATCTGGACCTGCACCGGCGTGCGCTGATCGGGGTGAGCTGTGTCGCCGCCGACGCGGGGCACGTCCGTGCCCTGCTGGAGCGGTGCGAGCGGCTGGTGGCCGCCCGCCCCGAGCTGGAGCTGCTGTCGGCCCGGACCCGGCTGTTCGGCCCCGACGAGGACTGAGCCCCGGCGGTGGCCGGGGGACGGACCAGCAGGACCGAGAATCGAACGCGGCGTGACCCCGCGACCCGTGCCTAGACTCGGGCTCGCACGACCCGCTGGAAGGAGCAGGACATGGTCGACCAGGCCCGCGCGCGCAAGCTCGCGAAGCGGATCTCGCAGATCGTCGCGGAGGCCCTCGAGCACGAGGTGAAGGACCCGCGGCTGGCGATGGTGACGATCACCGACACCCGTGTCACCGGCGACCTGCGCGAGGCGACCGTGTTCTACACGGTCATGGGTGCCTCGCTGGAGGAGGAGCCGGACACCGCGGGGGCCGCCGCCGCGCTGCAGAGCGCGAGCGGGGTGCTCCGCAGCCGGGTGGGACAGCAGACCGGGGTGCGGCACACGCCGAGCCTCGCGTTCGTGCTGGACGCGGTGCCGGACACGGCCCGCCGGATGGAGGAGCTGCTGGCCCGCACCCGCGCCTCCGACGAGGAGGTGGCCCGGCTGGCGGCCACGGCGTCGCCGGCGGGGGAGGCGGACCCGTACAAGGCCCCGCGGGAGACCGACGCCGAGTGACCAGCGGCGCGCACGAGACCGTCCCGGGTCCCGGTCCGGTCGATCCGGCCGAGGCCGCGGCGGTGCTGCGCCGGGCCCGTGACGTGCTCGTGGTCGGGCACGTCCGGCCCGACGCGGACGCCGCGGGCAGCGCCCTGGCCCTGGCCACGGCGCTGCACCGCGCGGGGACCCCGGTCACCGTGTCATTCGGCGGGCCGGACCCGGTGCCCGCCGGGCTGGTCGACACCCTCGACCCCGACGGGCTGGTCGTCGCCTCGGTGGACGCGCCGCGCGCGCCGGACCTGCTGGTCTGCTGCGACATCTCGTCGTCCCCCCGGCTGGGGGACCTGGAGCCGGTGCTGGACACGGCCGGGTCGTCGCTGGCGGTGGACCACCACGCGTCGTTCGTGGCGTTCACGGACCGGTACCTCGTCGACCCGGGCGCCCCGGCGACGGTGACGCTCGTCCGGGCGGTGCTCGCCGAGCTGGGCACCCCGCTGGACGCGGTCCTCGCCCGGTCCCTGTTCGCGGGGCTCTACACCGACACCGGTGGTTTCCGGCGCGGCGGTGCGGAGGCGCTCCGGCTGGGCGCCGAGCTCGTCGACGCCGGCGTCGAGCCCGCTCCGCTGCTGCGTGACATCGGCGGTCCGGTGCCGTTCGCGTGGCTCGCCGCGCAGGCCACGGTGCTGGCCGGGGCCCACCGGGAGGCGGGCGTCGCCGCGGGGGCGGACCTGGTGTGGGCCGCCGTCGACGTGGCGACCGCGACCCGGTTCCGCGACCGCACGGTCGCCCTGGTCGGGCCGCTGCAGGCCGCGGCCGGGGGCGGGGTGGCGGCGCTGCTGACCGAGACGGCGCCGGGGGAGTGGTCGGTGTCGCTGCGCGGCAACGGGTCCCCGGACCTGTCCCGGGTGGCGACGGCGCTCGGCGGTGGCGGGCACACCGGTGCCGCCGGGTTCGAACGCTCCGGTACCCGCGACGGGCTCCTGGAGCTGCTCCGGGCGGAGCTGGCCCGCTGAGCACGTGCCCGGTCGATCGGGTTCATCCGGGGTACATCGCCGCGACACCACGATCGGGTGGACCTCGGGGCGGTCCGGTGTCGCGGCACCGGGGCACGTAGCGTGTCCCGCGAGACCAGGAGGTGTGCGGTGCGATCCGAGCCCGCTGCGGCCCGCGGGGGCGACGACAGTCACGGCAACGAGCCCAGCGGGTGGCCGGAGTTCCTCCGGGCCTGGTTGCGCAACCCGGCCCAGGTGGGTGCGGTGTGGCCGAGCTCGCCGCGGCTGTCGGCGAAGCTGGCCCGTATCGCGCCGGGGCACGGCGCGCCGGTCGTCGTGGAGCTGGGGCCGGGCACCGGCGCCGTCACCACGCAGGTCGGCAGGCGGCTCCCGCCGGAGGGCCGGCACCTGGCCGTCGAGCTCGACCCGCGGATGGCCCGCTTCCTGCAGGACCGTCACCCGGGCGTCGAGGTCGTGAACGGTGACGCCCGCAAGCTGGGGTCGCTGCTCGCCGAGCGCGACATCACCTCGGTCGACGCGGTGATCTCCGGGCTGCCCTGGTCGCTGTTCGACCGGACGATGCAGCAGGAGATCCTCGACCAGGTCGTCGGGGCGGTGGGGGAGACCGGCGCGTTCGCGACGTTCGCCTACTCCCACACCCTGCCGATGCCCTCGGCGCGGCGGTTCAAGGCGGCCCTGCACGACACGTTCGACGAGGTCGTGATGACCCGTACGGTGTGGCGCAACCTGCCGCCCGCGTTCTGCTTCCTCTGCCGTCGTCCCCGTCGGTGACCCGGCCCGCCCCCATCGCGGGCGGGCCCCGTGACATCCTCCGGCTCGCCCTGCCCGCGCTCCCGGTGCTGGCGGCCGAGCCGCTGTTCCTGCTGGTCGACACGGCCGTCGTCGGACGGCTGGGTGGGCTGCCGCTGGCCTCGCTCGCCGTCGCCGCGGTGCTGTTCGCGCAGGTCACGACCCAGCTGACGTTCCTGTCCTACGGGACGACGGCGCGCGCGTCCCGGTTCTACGGCGCCGGGCGCCGGTCGGCCGCGGTGGCGGAGGGCGTGCAGGCGACCTGGCTGGCGCTGGGCGTCGGGCTGCTGGTCGTGTTGCTCGGACAGCTCGCCGCGGCACCGCTGGCGGGGCTGCTCGCCGGGGACCCGGTGATCGCCGAGGGCGCGGTGTCGTGGCTGCGGATCGCGCTGCTCGGCGCCCCGCTGGTCCTGGTGACGCTGGCCGGCAACGGCTGGATGCGCGGGGTGCAGGACACCCGTCGCCCGATGTGGATCGTGATCGGCGGCAACCTGCTGTCCGCGCTGCTCTGCCCGCTGCTGGTGCACGGGGCGGGGGACTGGGCGGGCTGGGGGCTGGAGGGCTCGGCGGTCGCCAACGTCGCGGGGCAGGCCGTCGCGGCGTCGTTGTTCCTGCGGGCGCTGGTCGTCGAACGACGGCGCGCGCCCGCCGGTGACCCGGTCCGCTTCGTCCCGGACGCCGCGGTGCTCCGTTCGCAGGCGACGATGGGTCGCGACCTGATCGTGCGGTCGCTGGGGTTCCAGGCCTGCTTCCTGTCCGCGACGGCGGTGGCCGCTCGGTTCGGGTCCGAGTCCGTCGCCGCGCACCAGATCGTGCTGCAGCTGTGGGTGTTCCAGTCCCTGGTGCTCGACGCGGTCGCGATCGCCGCGCAGTCGCTGGTCGGGGCCGCCCTGGGTGGCGCGGACGGCCGACACGGTGCGGACGGCGGACACGGTGCGGACGGCGGACACGGTGCGGACGGCGGGCGCGGTGCCGACGGCGACCGTGCGGACACCGGGCCGGCGCGGTCGCTCGCCGCCCGGGTCACCCGCTACGGCCTCGTGCTCGGCTGCGGGTTCGGCGTGCTGTTCGCCGCGCTCTATCCCGTCCTGCCGCCGGTGTTCACCCGCGACGCGGCGGTCCTCGCGGCGATCCCCGCGGCGTGGTGGTTCTTCACCGCGCTGCAGCCGATCGCCGGGGTGGTGTTCGCCCTGGACGGCGTGCTGCTCGGCGCCGGCGACGCGGCCTTCCTGCGCACCACGACGCTGCTCGCCGCGCTCGGCGGGTTCCTGCCGATGATCTGGCTGTCGCTGCTGTTCGGGTGGGGACTGGCCGGGATCTGGACCGGGCTCGCCGCGTTCATGGTGGTGCGCCTGGTCGCGGTCGGGCTGCGGGCGCGGTCGGGGCGCTGGGCGGTCCCGGGCCAGATCCGGGCCTGACCGTCCGTCCCACACCGGCGGTGGTGCGGCACCGGGCTCTTCGCGGCGAGTGGCACACCACGTACCCGGCGGTGGGGCCCGGAGGGACGTGACGTACCACTCGGCGGGGGCCGCGGCGGGGCGCGGCGGGCCATGGCGCGGCGCGATGCGGTGGGGTGCGGCGGAGCGCGGGCCCCGGCGTGGTTCAGGTCCGGTCGGTGACCGGCACCTCCGACGACCGTGGCGTGACGCCCGCACCGGGTTCCGGGCCCGTGTCCTGGGAGGGGAGGGGCAGCCGCACGGTGAACACGGCGCCGCTGCCGTCGTCGCGGGTACCGACCGTCACCGACCCACCGAGGCGGCGGGCGATCCGGTCGACCAGCGCCAGCCCGATGCCGCGGGGGCGGCCGCCGGGCGTCGCGCGGGTGCTGAACCCGAAGGTGAACAGCTCGCGGGCGGTGTCCGGGGGCACCCCGGGGCCGCTGTCGGCGACCTCCAGGAGCAGCTCGCGGCCGTCGGGCCCGGTGCGCAGGACGACGGCGACCGACCGCTCCCCGGCGCGCCCGGTGACGACCTCGACCGCGTTGTCGACGAGGTTGCCGACCAGGGAGACCAGGTCGTCCGCGGCGAAGGGCAGCCGCAGGTCCGGCAGTACGTCGGGGTCGCAGGCGTCGGTGACGGCGAAGGTGACGTCGTGCTCGGAGGCCTGCCACGCCTTGTCCGCGAGCAGCGCGGCGAGGACCGGGTCGTAGACCTCGGCCACGACCCGTGCACCGGGTCCGCGGGTGCGGTCCAGCGCGGCGGTGCCGGCCGCGGCGGCGTCGGCGGTGTCGCCCAGCTCGATCAGGGTCAGCACGGTCTGCAGCCGGTTGCCGAACTCGTGCGCCTGCCCGGACAGCGCGGCGACGGTGTCGCGGGCCTCGTCGCGCTCGCGCAGCACCCCGGCCAGCTCGGTGCGGTCGCGCAGGGTGAACACCCGCGTCCCCGGTCCCGCGGCCGGCCCGGCGTGCCTGCTGTTGACCAGCAGCACCCGCTCCCCGGCCAGGGCGGCCCGGTCGCGCAGGTCCGAGCGCAGCCCGCTGGTGAGCACGGCGGCGACGGCGGGGTCCATGCCGAGCCCGGCGAGCGGCCGCCCCGGGACGGCGGGGTCGTCGGGGGAGTCGTGGCCGGGCAGGCCGAGCAGCCGCCGGGCCTCGGCGTTGACGACGACGAGCCGCCCGTCGCCGTCGACGACCAGCAGCCCCTCGCCGACGGCGTGCAGCACCGCCTCGTGGTGGGTGTAGGCGGCGGTGATGTCCTCGGGTTCCAGCCCCAGGGTCTGGCGGCGCAGCCGCCGGGCCAGCAGCACCGCCAGCCCCGAGCCGACGAGCACCGCCACCGCGGCGGCCGCGATGATCCCGGGCAGCGAGCGCAGCGCGAGGTCGCTGATCCGGGTCTGCAGCACGCCGACGGAGATGACCGCGGCGATCCGGCCGTCGACCAGGACCGGGGTGACGGTGCGGACCGAGGGCCCCAGGGTGCCGGTGTAGACCTCGGTCGAGGTCTCCCCGGCCAGCGCCGGGGCGATGTTGCCCTGGTAGATCAGGCCGATCTCGGCGGGGTTGTAGTGGCTGTAGCGGACGCCCTGCGGGGACATCACGACGATGAAGCCGGTGTTCGTGGCCCGCCGGACCCGCTCGGCGACGGGCTGGAGGCGGGCGGAGAGGGCGGCGAGACCGCCGCCGTCGCGGACGGCGTCGACGACCTCGGGGTCCGAGGCGAGCGACAGCGCGGTGGCGGTGGTGAGCCGGCCCGCGGCGTCGTGCTCCAGGCGGCTCGCGCCGTAGCCGCCGAGCGCGGCGAGCCCGCCGACGGTCAGCAGCACGGTGACGACCTGCAGCAGGAACAGCCGCCGCACCAGCCGCGACCGGCGCAGCGGCGGCGAGGAACGGAACGGCCGGCGCACGGGCCCAGCCTGCCACCGCGGGAGCGGCAGGGGGACCCGTGCACCGGCCGGGACGTCGACACCCCCGCGGGCCTCGGGGCTCCGCGGGGGTGCGACGGTCATGGGAGGAGGACGTGCCCGGTCAGGAGCCCGCGCCGACCTTCTCGCGGCGGGACTCGTCGGCGTCCGGCTTCGCGGCGCCGTCGGCGGCCTCGTCGATCTCGGCGTCCGCGGCGCCGCCACCGTGCGCGGCCTCCATGTCGGCCTCGACCAGCGTCGGGTCGTCGAGCACCGCGGCCAGCCGCTCACGGTCGAGCTCGCCGTTCCAGCGGGCGATGACCAGGGTGGCCACGACGTTGCCGATCGCGTTGGTCAGGGCGCGGCCCTCGGACATCATGCGGTCGATGCCGACGATCAGCGCGAGGCCGACGACGATGGCCTCGGGGGTGAAGAACTCCCCGCCGAAGGCCTGCAGCGACGCGGCCAGGGTGACCAGGCCGGCGCCGGTGACACCGGCGGCGCCCTTGGAGGTCAGCACCATCAGCACGGCCAGCGCGATCTGCGCGCCGATCGGCAGGAACTCGCCACCGGCCTGGATGATGAACAGCGCACCCAGGGTCAGGTAGATGCAGGTGCCGTCGAGGTTGAACGAGTAGCCGGTCGGGATGACCATGCCGACGGTCTGCTTGGACGCACCGGCGGACTGCAGCTTGGTGAGGAAGCGCGGCAGCACCGACTCCGACGACGAGGTGCCGACGATGATCAGCAGCTCGTCCTTGATCAGCCGGATGACCTTGAGGACGTTGAACCCGGCGGCCCAGGAGACCGCGCCGAGGACGACGACGACGAACACCGCGCAGGTGCCCCAGAACACGGCCATCAGCTTGAGCAGGTTGACCAGCGACCCGCCGCCCATCTGACCGACGGTGTAGGCCATGCCGCCGAACGCGGCGACCGGCGCGGCCCACATGATGATCTTGATGATGCCGAAGATGACCTGGGCGATGCCCTCGATGCCGCCGACCAGGCGGCTGCGCAGGGCCGGGTTCAGCGAGGAGATGGCGCAGGCGGACAGGATCGCCAGCACCAGGACCTGCAGGACCGAGTTGTCGACGAACGGGCCGAAGAAGCTGTGCGGCAGCAGCGAGTCCTGGATGAACGGGATGACGCCCGACTCCTGGCTGCCGGTGGCGGCCTGGTCGGTGGCCTTCGCGAGGTCGGACGCGCTGGGCTGGCCGGTGAAGCCGGCGCCCGGCTGGAACACGTTGCCCGCGATGAGCCCCATCGCCAGCGCGATGACGGTCATGACCAGGAAGTAGCCCAGTGCCCGGGCGGCGAGACCGCCGGCGCGGGCCAGATTGCCCAGCGAGGCGATGCCGACGACCACGGTGCAGAAGATGACCGGGCCGATGATGACCTTGATCATCTGGACGAACGTGTCGGCCAGCCACTTGGTCTCCTTGGCGAACCCGGGGGCGAAGAAGCCCACCAGGATGCCGGAGACGATGCCGACGATGACCCAGAACCAGAGCTGGGTGTAGACCTTCTTCTTGGTCCGGGTGGGGGTGGTGGACCCCGTCCCGGACGAGCCGTCTGCGTTGGCGACCTCGGCCATGTCCGTCCTCCTCGACGTGTGCGGTGGGGAAACGATGGGGCCGGGGCGTGTCGTGGGGCAACCGCGGGGACACCGGGCTTGAGGAAGCTTTGAGGAAACGTCGCTAGGGTGGGCGCGTGCGGGTGCTGCTGGTCGAGGACGACGCGGTCCTCGGCGACGCCCTGCGGCGCAGCCTGGTCCGCGAGGGCTACCCGACCGACCTCGTGACCAGCGGATCCGCGGCCATCGCGGCCGTCGCCGAGCGGGAGCCCGACGTCGTCCTGCTCGACATGGGCCTGCCCGACCGCGACGGCATCGGCGTCTGCCGGGAGATCCGGGAGCGGTCCCGGGTGCCGATCCTGGCCATCACCGGCCGCGGCGACGTCGCGGCGCGGGTGCAGGGGCTGCGCTCGGGCGCGGACGACTACCTGGTCAAGCCGGTCTCGACCGAGGAGCTCGTGGCCCGGATCGAGGCGGTCCTGCGTCGTGCCACCGGCGCCGCGGTGGCCGCGACGGTGAGCGTCGGCGACGTCGTCGTCGACCTCGACCGGCGCGCGGTGACCGCGGGCGGCGCCGAGGTCGCGCTGACCCGCAAGGAGTTCGACCTGCTCGCCGCGCTCGCCCGCCGCGAGGGCGCGGTGCTGCCGCGCACCGAACTGCTGGAGCAGGTGTGGGGGATCGCCGACGCCTCCGCGGCACGCACCCTGGAGGCGCACGTGGCGTCGCTGCGGTCGAAGCTGGGCGCCCGCGACGTCGTGGTGACGGTCCGTGGAGTCGGCTACCGGCTGGCGCGTTAGCGTCCCGGCGTGCCCGCACGCAACCCGCCCCCGCCGCCCGGACTCGTGATCGTCGACAAGGACCGGGGCCCGACCAGTCACGACGTCGTCGGGAAGCTCCGCCGGATCATGGGCACCCGCAAGGTCGGCCACGCCGGGACGCTGGACCCGATGGCGACCGGGGTGCTGGTCGTCGGCATCGAGCGGGCCACCAAGCTGCTCGGGCACCTGTCGCTGGACACCAAGGCCTACACCGCGACCGTGCGGCTCGGGCAGGCCACCGACACCGACGACGCCGAGGGCACGCCCGTCGGCGAGCCCGTCCCGGTCGATGCCGACGGCGCCGCTCTCCGGACCGCGATGGCCGCGCTGACGGGCGGGATCATGCAGGTCCCCAGCGCGGTCTCCGCGGTCAAGATCGACGGGAAGCGCGCCTACCAGCGGGTCCGCGACGGCGAGACCGTCGAGATCCCGGCCCGCCCGGTCACCGTGTCCGCCTTCGAGCTGCTCGCGGTGCGCCGCGAGGGGCCGTGGTGCGACCTGGACGTCGCCGTCGACTGCTCCTCGGGCACCTACGTCCGCGCGCTCGCCCGCGACCTCGGCGCCGCGCTGGGCTCCGCCGGTCACCTGACCGCGCTGCGACGCACCCGGGTCGGACCGTTCACCCTGGAGCACGCGCGCACCGTCGGGCAGCTCGCCGACGACCCGGGTCTGTCGCTGGACCTCGCCGCGGCCGTCGCGACGGCGTTCCCCCGCGTCGACCTCGACGCCTCCGCCGCCACCGACGTGCGGTTCGGCAAGTCGCTGCCCGCGGCCGGGATCGAGGGCACCTACGGCGTGTTCGCCCCGGACGGCGCCGCGCTGGCCCTGATGGCCGACCGCGGCGCCGCCGCCCGCCCGGTCGTCGTGCTCGCCCCGGCCGGCTGACCCCCCCCGGGCCGGCCGCGGTCGCCCGCTGCGCGGGATCCCACCCGGTTCGCCTAGGCTCGCGGCCGTGCAGCGGTGGCGTGGTCTGGAGGCGGTTCCGCCCGGCTGGGGCCGGTGCGTCGTCACCGTCGGCGTGTTCGACGGGGTGCACCGGGGACACCGGCAGCTGATCGCCCGCGCGGTGGAACGGGCGCACGAGCGTGGCCTGCCCGCCGTGGTCGTGACGTTCGACCCGCACCCGGCCGAGCTGATCCGGCCCGGCACCCACCCGGCGCGGCTGTCCACACTCGACCGGCGGGCGGAGCTCGTGGCCGAGGCGGGCGCGGACGTCTTCTGCGTCATCCCGTTCACCGAGGCGCTGTCCCGGATGGCGCCCGCCGGGTTCGCGCACGAGGTGCTGGTGGACCGGCTGCACGCGGCCGTCGTCGTCGTGGGCAGCAACTTCACCTTCGGCCACCGGGCAGAGGGCGACGTCGGGACCCTCGCCGAGCTGGGCCGTCGCTTCGGGTTCGCCTGCGAGGCCCTCGACCTGGTCTCCGACCACGACGTGACCTTCTCCTCCACCTACATCCGGTCCTGCATCGACGCCGGGGCCGTCCGCGACGCCGCGCACGCGCTGGGCCGCTGGCACCGGGTGGACGGCGTGATCGTGCACGGGCACAAGCGTGGCCGTGACCTGGGCTATCCGACGGCGAACGTCGCCAGCCCACCGCACACGGCGATCCCCGCCGACGGCGTCTACGCGGGCTGGTTCCGTATCGGCGACCGCCGCCTGATGGGCGCCGTCTCGGTGGGGACCAACCCCACGTTCTCCGGGCGGGTGCGCACCGTCGAGGTCTACGTGCTCGACGTCGACGAGAACTTCTACGGCCACGAGGTCGGCGTCGAGTTCGTCGAGCGGCTGCGCGGCCAGGAGCACTACGACGGCATCGAGGCGCTCGTCGCGCAGATGGGCCGCGACGTCGCGACCTGCCGCGAGATCCTCACCGCGGCCGGCGACGCGACCGGACCCGACGGGGCGCCGGGTTAGGTGAAAACCCCCTGCCGGGGTCGAACGTCCACGCCCGCACCGCGTGGTCGCCGACGCTGTCCGGCATGGACGACCCCCGCACCGCGGACCCGGTGGCGCAGGAGATCGCGCGCAACCGCGACCGCCAGAGCGCGATCTACGGCGAGCCCCTCGACGAGCGCATCCGCCGGCTCACGACCGGTCTCGGCATCACCCAGGCCCGCCTCGCCGCCGCGGTCGGGCTGAGCCCGGCGATGCTGTCCCAGCTGGCGGGCGGGCGCCGGGTCAAGATCGGGGACCCGGCGGTGCTGGGCCGGATGACCGCGCTGGACCGGCGGCTCGCGCACGGCCCGGTGCCCGACGCCGAGCGCGACGTGCTGCTGGCCCGGGTCCGCCAGGAGCCGACGCCGTGGGGCCCCACCGGCGGCTGCCGCTGCGCCGAGCAGACCCCCGCCACCGGGCAGGCGGTGCCGCAGCCGCGACGGGCCCCCGCCGAGCCGACCGCGGAGGACGCGCTGCGCGGGGTGAGCGCGCCGGCCCGGCTCGTCGCGGCGGCGGCCGAGCTGGCCCCGGCGTTCCCGGAGATCGCGGAGGTGCTGCGCCGTGCCGCCGCCGGACGGCGCTGACAGGCTGTGCGGATGCGGCTGTTCACCGCGCTGTGGCCGCCACCGGAGGCGGTGGCGGCGCTGACCCGCGCGCTCGACGAGGTCCCGCCCCGGCTCCCGGACGGCGCGCGCCCGACCGACCCGTCGACCTGGCACGTGACGCTGTGCTTCCACGGCGACGACGACCCGGACACCCGCGCCTCGGCCCTGGACGACGCCCTGGCCCGCGCCGTCGCGCCGCGGCTGCGGATCGCCGGGACGGGCACCTTCCCCGGTGTGCTGTGGGCCGGGGTCGAGGAGAGCGGGGGACCCGTCCTCCCCGGCCTGGCCGCCCGGGCCGGTGCGACGGGGCCGCGGCCGTACCGTCCGCACGTCACCCTGGCGCGGTGGGACCGGCGCCGCGGCGACGCGACCGTGGCCGGCGACGGCATCGCCGCGGGCCCCTGGTGGACACCGGGGGAGGCGGTGCTCGTGCGCAGCGACCCCGGTGCGCGCTACACCGTGGTCCACCGGGTCCCGCTGTGCCCCGGCACACCGGACCACACACCGGGGTGACGCGGGTCGGCGGCGGTCGGCGCACCCGTCGCTGGTACCGTTTCACACCGGGTCCGGCTGCAGTCCGTGGCGGCCGAGACCGACTTCCTGCCGTCCCACCGGTTCATCCGGGTTTCGTCGGACGTCATGGCCCCACGGACCGTCTCAAGGATGAAGGAGTTGAGCAGTGGCACTGACCACCGCCGAGAAGAAGAGCACGCTCGAGCAGTACGGCACCCACGCCACCGACACCGGGTCCCCCGAGGCCCAGGTCGCGCTGCTGACGCAGCGCATCGTCGGCCTGACCGAGCACCTGAAGCAGCACAAGCACGACCACCACAGCCGGCGCGGCCTGCTGCTGCTGGTCGGTCGTCGTCGCCGGCTGCTCAAGTACCTGCGCGAGGTGGACGTCGCCCGCTACCGCGCGCTGATCGAGAAGCTGGGTCTGCGCCGCTGACCCGTCCGGCCGACCCGGCACCGGATCCCGGTGCCGGGTCGTTCCGTAACACCGAGCGACACAACTGAACAGAGCCCGCCACTCGGGCGACCGGACATCCGCCGGTCCTCGGTAGTGGCCTCCGGAGCGCGACGCGCGGCCGGGGGCTTCGATCGAAGACCGGCCCAGCAGGGGATCGAGCCGGCGCCACGGTGGTGGGGGTAGACGAAGACCACTCCCAACGACGAGGAGAACACCCCCGTATGACTGACGTCATCTCCGAGGACGGCGTGCACGAGAGCACCGCCGTCATCGACAACGGCACCTACGGCACCCGCACCGTCCGGTTCGAGACCGGCCGGCTCGCCCGCCAGGCCGCCGGGTCCGTCGTCGCGTACCTCGACGACGAGACCATGCTGCTGTCCGCCACGACCGCCTCGAAGCGGCCGAAGGACCAGTTCGACTTCTTCCCGCTCACGGTGGACGTCGAGGAGCGGATGTACGCCGCGGGCCGGATCCCCGGCTCGTTCTTCCGCCGCGAGGGCCGCCCGGGCACCGACGCGATCCTGACCTGCCGCCTCATCGACCGCCCGCTGCGCCCGTCCTTCGTGGACGGCCTGCGCAACGAGATCCAGGTCGTCGTGACGGTCATGTCGCTCGACCCGAAGGACCCCTACGACGTCGTGGCGATCAACGCCGCGTCGGCGTCCACCCAGCTCGCCGGCCTGCCGTTCTCCGGCCCGGTCGGCGGCGTCCGCGTCGCGCTCATCGCGAACGAGGCGGGCACCGACACCCAGTGGGTCGCCTTCCCGACCCACGACCAGCTCGACCGCGCCGCGTTCGACATGGTCGTCGCGGGCCGCATCGTCGGTGACGACGTCGCGATCATGATGGTCGAGGCCGAGGCCACCGAGAACACCATCGACCTCGTCGCCGGTGGGGCCACCGCCCCGACCGAGGGCGTCGTCGCGGACGGGCTGGAGGCGGCCAAGCCGTTCATCCGCAGCCTGTGCGTCGCCCAGCAGCAGCTGGCCGACGTCGCGGCCAAGCCGACCGCCGACTACCCGGTGTTCCCGGCCTACCAGCCGGACGCCTTCGAGGCGGTCTCCGAGGCCGTCGAGCAGGAGCTGGCGCAGGCGCTGACCATCGCCGGCAAGCAGGAGCGCGAGACCCGGACCGACGAGATCAAGGCGTCGGTGCTGGACAAGCTCGGCGAGCGCTTCGTCGGCCGCGAGTCCGAGCTCGGCAACGCGTTCCGCTCGCTGAACAAGAAGCTGGTCCGCCGCCGCATCCTGACCGACCAGGTCCGGATCGACGGCCGTGGCCTGACCGACATCCGGCCGCTGTCGGCCGAGGTCGAGGTCGTCCCGCGGGCGCACGGCTCGGCGCTGTTCGAGCGTGGCGAGACCCAGATCATGGGCGTCACCACGCTGAACATGCTCCGCATGGAGCAGCAGATCGACCAGCTGGGGCCGGAGACGCGCAAGCGCTACCTGCACCACTACAACTTCCCGCCGTACTCGACCGGTGAGACCGGCCGCGTCGGCTCGCCGAAGCGCCGCGAGATCGGCCACGGCGCGCTCGCCGAGCGGGCCCTGATCCCGGTCCTGCCGACCCGCGAGGAGTTCCCCTACGCGATCCGGCAGGTCTCCGAGGCCCTGGGCTCGAACGGCTCGACCTCGATGGGCTCGGTCTGCGCGTCCACGATGTCGCTGCTCAACGCCGGTGTGCCGCTGAAGGCGCCGGTCGCGGGCATCGCGATGGGCCTGGTGTCCGACGAGGTCGACGGCCAGACGCGCTACGTCGCGCTGACCGACATCCTCGGTGCCGAGGACGCGTTCGGCGACATGGACTTCAAGGTCGCCGGCACCAAGGAGTTCGTCACGGCGCTGCAGCTGGACACCAAGCTGGACGGCATCCCGTCCGAGGTGCTCGCCGCCGCGCTGAACCAGGCCAAGGACGCCCGCCTGACCATCCTCGAGGTGATCGGCGAGGCCATCGACGGCCCGGACGAGATGAGCAAGTACGCGCCGCGGGTCACCGCGGTGAAGGTCCCGGTCGACAAGATCGGCGAGGTCATCGGCCCGAAGGGCAAGATGATCAACTCGATCACCGAGAAGACCGGCGCCGACATCTCGATCGAGGACGACGGCACGATCTACGTCGGTGCGAACGACGGCCCCTCCGCGGAGGAGGCGATCGGCATGATCAACGCGATCGCCAACCCGCAGCTGCCGAAGGTCGGCGAGCGGTTCCTGGGCACGGTGGTCAAGGCCGCCGCGTTCGGTGCCTTCGTCTCGCTGGTCCCCGGCAAGGACGGCCTGGTCCACATCTCGAAGCTCGGCAACGGGAAGCGGATCAGCAAGGTCGAGGACGTCGTCAAGGTCGGCGACAAGCTGCGCGTCGAGGTCACCGACATCGATAACCGCGGCAAGATCTCGCTGGTCCCGGTGGTCGAGGAGTCCGCGGCCACGGAGGCGCCCGCCGAGGGTGCCGTCGACGCCGAGGCCCCGGCCGAGGCCGCCAACCCGAGCTGAACTGTTGGCATCTGAGAACGACCACGCGACGGCGGCCCGGGACTCCTCCCGGGCCGCCGCCCGCGTGTCCCCGCCGCCCGTGGCCACCGCCGACGACACCACCGACACGGTCCGCCGCAGCGACCTGCCCGGCGGGGTCCGGCTCGTCACCGAGACGGTGCCGGGCGTCCGCTCGGTCGCGCTGGGCATCTGGATCGGGATCGGCTCGGTCGACGAGACGCCCGAGCAGGCGGGGGCCGCGCACTTCCT
The DNA here is from genome assembly GCF_017312135.1 of Pseudonocardia sp. TMWB2A. Lineage (NCBI taxonomy): Bacteria > Bacillati > Actinomycetota > Actinomycetes > Pseudonocardiales > Pseudonocardiaceae > Pseudonocardia > Pseudonocardia sp. TMWB2A. The sequence continues at coordinate 895,768 of NZ_QKQY01000002.1, read as the reverse complement.
GGAACACCTGCTCTTCAAGGGCACCCGGCGGCGCACCGCGGCGGGCATCGCCGAGGAGATGGACGCCGTCGGCGGTGAGCTGAACGCGTTCACCGCCAAGGAGCACACCTGCTACTACGCCCACGTCCTCGACACCGACGTGGCGCTGGCGGTGGACGTGCTGGCCGACGTCGTCACCGACGCCGAGCTGGCGCACACCGACGTCGAGCTGGAACGGGGCGTCGTGCTCGAGGAGATCTCGATGCGCGACGACGACCCGGAGGACCTGCTCGGCGACCTGTTCGACGAGACCCTGTTCGGCGACCACCCGCTCGGGCGCCCGGTGATCGGCTCCGAGGACTCGATCCGGGCGATGAGCCGCGACACCCTGCACAGCTTCTGGCGCGGGGAGTACACGGCGCCGCGGATGGTCGTGGCTGCGGCCGGGAACCTGGAGCACGACCACGTCGCGGAGCTCGTCGCCGCCGCGCTGGACCGGGCGACGCAGGGACACCGCGGCGCCCGCCCGGTGCCGCCGCGGACGGCGACCGGGGCCCGCCCCGTGCGCACCGGCGCCCTCGGCCTGCTCGACGACGACTCCGAGCAGGCCCACATGATGCTCGGCGTGCCCACCGCGGGCCGCGCCGGACGCGGCCTGCCGGTGCTGGCGGTGCTGAACTCCGCCCTCGGCGGGGGACTGTCGTCGCGGCTGTTCCAGCAGGTCCGCGAGCAGCGCGGGCTGGCCTACCAGGTCTACTCCTCGACCGTCCGCTACGCCGACGCCGGCGCGCTGTCGGTGTACGCCGGGTGCGCCCCGGAGCGGCTGGGCGAGGTCGTCGCCGTGGTGCGGGACGTGCTCGCCGAGGTCGCGGCCGACGGCCTGACCGAGGCCGAGGTCGTCCGCGCCCGGGGCGCCCTGCGCGGGGGACTGGTGCTGGGCTGCGAGGACACCGCGTCGCGGATGAACCGGCTCGGCCGCGCCGAGCTGGACCACGGGCGGCAGCGGTCGCTGGCCGACAGCCTGGCCCGCATCGACGCGGTCACCCCGGGCGAGGTCGCGGCGCTGGCGGCGGACCTGCTGGCCCAGCCGCTGACGGCGGCGGTCGTGGGGCCCTACGCGGAGCTCGACGACCTGCCGGCCGCGCTGCGCGACCTGGCCTGAGGCGAGACGCTCCGGGCCCCGGGGCGCACCGGCCTCGGGCCGTCGAGACGGACGGAGCCCCGGACCCGTACGGGTCCGGGGCTCCGCGCCTGTCCGGGGGCGGCCGGTCAGGAACCGTTCTGCCAGCCGAGGGTCTCGGGCAGCGGCGGGAACGCGAACAGCGCCGAACCCCAGTTCGCGAGACCGGGCTTGGTCGCCCAGATCGACGGGCCGGAGTAGACCGGCAGCACGCCGTAGGTGGCGAGCGCCTTCTTCTCCGCGGCGGCGGCCGCGGCGTACTGCTCGTCGGCGGTGGGCAGGGTGTTGACCTTGCGCAGCTCGGCGTCGAGCTCCGGGGTGCCGGTACCGGAGCTGTTCAGCGTCGAGTCCGAGCAGTACTGCTGGCAGATGTAGGCCACGCCGTACGGGTCGGTGGACTTGAACCCCAGGAAGACCATGTCGAACTCCTTGTTCGCCAGGACCTTGGAGAAGTCGGTCGACGGGACGACCCGGACCTGCAGATCGACGCCGATGTTCTTCAGCATCGCCACCATGGCTCCGGAGGAGGCCCGCTTGGTCGGGGTGTCACCGGTCTGCACGTAGGTGAACGTCAGCTTCTGCCCGTCCTTGGTGCGGACACCGTCCGGACCGGCGACCCAGCCCGCAGCCTCGAGCCCCTGCTTCGCGGCCTCGGGGTCGAACGTCACGGCGCTCGCGAGGTTGTCCTGATAGCCCTTCTGGTAGGGCTGCAGGGTCAGGGAGCCGCCGAGGTCCTCGGTGTAGTCCAGGCCCTGGAAGGCGATCTTGGCGAGCTGCGCGCGGTCGATGGTGTCGAACACGGCCTTGCGGACCGCCGGGTCCTTGAGGATCGGCGTGGTGCTGTTGAGCATCAGCAGGTAGTTCGCGGGGGTTCCGGAGATGCGGATGTCGGCGTCCGGCACGGAGCGGGCCTGGGCGAGGAAGTCGGCCGACTCGGCCTCGGTCGCGTCGAGCTGGCCGTTGCGGAACGCGTTGATCTTCGCCTGCTGCTCCATCTGGACCAGCGTGATGCGGTCCAGCTTGCCCTTCTTGCCCCACCACTTCGGGTTGCGCTCGAAGGTGAGGGTGGAGTTCTGCTTGTCGTAGTTCGCCACGGTGTACGGGCCGGCACCCCACTCGGCGTGCGGGTTGTTCAGGTACCCCTGGTTGAACGCCTGCGGGGTGGCGGCCTTCGGGTGCACGAGGTTGTTGAACAGGCTCGGCCACCACGGGTTCGGGCCGGTGAACGCGACGACGGCCTGCCTGTCGTCGGCGCCGCGGGTGACCGAGGCGATCCGGTCGTAGCCGTCGGTGGCGCTCGGGATGAACGCGGTGTCCTTCCCGTTGTTCGCCTTCCAGGTGGCCTCGAACGCGCGCCAGTCGATCGGCGTGCCGTCGTTGAACACGGCCTTCGGGTTGATCGTGTACGTGACGGTGGTCTTCCCGGCGTTGTCGACCGGCTCGGCCTTCGTCACGTAATCCGGGTTGATCACCGGATCACCGGTGGGGGTGAAGGTGATGACCATCGGGTTGTAGAACCCCCAGGCGAGCCGGGTGTCCGTGGTCGAGTCGCCCTGGAAGACGTTGAACTGCGGGTTCAGGTCCGAACGGAACGGCAGGGTCACCTGCCCGCCGTCCTTGACGTTCTCGTACGGCTGGGCGTTGTACGACGGCGTCGTGGACAGCGACTCGCCGGTCTGCGCGGGCCCGCCGGAGCCACCCCCGCCACAGCCCGCCAGCACCAGGGCCAGCGCCGCGACGGCGGCGGTCATCGCCCCGCGTCGGATCGGTCTGCGCATGTCTCTCCTTCGTTCGGTTCCCCGGTGTCGGGGTGGGAGGTGGTTCAACGGAAGTGGCAGGCGTTGCGGTGGTCGGAGTCGGCGTCGCTGGCCCCGTCCTTCACCGTCAGCGCGGGGGTCTCACCGGCGCAGCGGGACCGCTCGTGCTCGGACAGCGTCCGGGCCAGCGGGCAGCGGCCCAGGAACGCGCAGCCCGGCGCGTCGTCGGTCGGGCTGGGCAGGTCCCCGGAGAGCACCACCCGCTGCCGGGTGCGCTCCACCTGCGGGTCCGGCACCGGGATCGCCGACAGCAGCGCCTGCGTGTAGGGGTGCTGCGGGTTGCCGAACACGTCGGCGACCGCGCCGGACTCCACGATCCGGCCCAGGTACATGACCGCGACCCGGTCCGCGACGTGCCGCACCACCGACAGGTCGTGCGCGACGAACAGGTAGCTCAGCCCCAGCTCGCGCTGCAACGCGGTGAGCAGGTTCAGCACCCCCGCCTGCACCGAGACGTCGAGGGCGGACACCGGCTCGTCGAGCACCAGCAGCGACGGCTTCGTCGCCAGCGCGCGGGCGATCCCGATGCGCTGGCGCTGCCCGCCGGAGAACGCCGCCGGAAACCGTTCCACGTGCTCCGGGTCCAGACCGACCAGCGCCATGAGCTCGTCGACCCGGGTGGCGACCCGGCCCCGGTCGGTCCAGCCGGCCGCCCGCAGCGGCTCGGTGAGGATGTCCCCGACCGTCATGCGCGGGTCGAGCGCCCCCATCGGGTCCTGGAAGACGATCTGGATCTCCCGGCGCAGCGCCGCGACGTCGGCGCGGCCGCGCAGCATCGCGACGTCGATGCCCACGACCTCGATCGTCCCGCCCTCCGGCGGGAGCAGGTTCATGATCTCCAGCAGCGTCGTCGTCTTGCCGCAGCCGGACTCGCCGACCAGGCCGAGGGTCTCGCCGCGGCGGATGTCGAGGTCGACGTCGGCGACGGCGTGCACCGTCCCGACCCGGCGCCGCACCAGGGACCCCTTCATCAGCGGGAACGTCCTGCGCAGGTGGCTCACCGACAGCACCGCGGGACGGTCCTCGCGGTCGCCGGCACGGTCGTCGCCGAGGGGCAGGTCGGGGACGGCGAACACCGGCTCGCCACCGATCGCGCCGTCGACGATCTCGCCGGTCCGCACGCAGGCGGCGGCGTGGCCGTCGCGGCCCGGGACCGGCACCAGCGGGGGCTCCGCGGTGCGACAGGCGTCGACGGCGACCGGGCAGCGCGGCGCGAACGGGCAGCCCGGCGGCAGGTCGGTCGGTGCGGGCGGGTTGCCGGGCACCGGGACCAGCGGGCGTCGCTCGACGCTGTCGACGCGGGGGACCGCGCCCAGCAGGCCGATCGTGTACGGCATCCGCGGTGCGGCGAACAGCTCGTCCACCGGTGCGGTCTCGACCGGGCGCCCGGCGTACATGACGAGCACGTCGTCGGCGACCCCGGCGACCACACCCAGATCGTGGGTGATCATGACGACGGCCGCGCCGGTCTCGTCGCGCGCCACCTTCAGCACGTCGAGGATCTGCGCCTGCACGGTGACGTCCAGGGCGGTCGTCGGCTCGTCGGCGATGATCACGGTCGGGTCGTTCGCGATCGCCATCGCGATCATGACGCGCTGGCGCATGCCGCCGGAGAACTCGTGCGGGAAGGCGCGCACGCGTCGCCGGGGGTCGGGGATGCCGACCAGGTCGAGCAGCTCGACCGCACGCTCGCGGGCCTTCGCCCGGCCGATGTCGCGGTGGATCTGCATCGCCTCGACGAGCTGGTCGCCGACGGTGAAGATCGGGGTGAGCGAGGAGAGCGGGTCCTGGAAGATCATCCCGATGTCGTCGCCGCGGATCCCGGACATCGCCTCGTCGGAGAGCCCGACCAGCTCGCGGCCGGACAGGGTGATCGAGCCCGTCACCGACGCCGTCTCGGGCAGCAGCCCCATCACGGCCAGCGAGGTCACCGACTTGCCGGACCCGGACTCGCCGACGATGCCGAGCGTGCGCCCGGGCAGCAGGTCGAAGCCGACACCGCGGACGGCCTCCACCCGGCCGGCCTCGGAGGGGAACGCGACGGTCAGGTCGCGCACGGACAGCACGGGGGTGCTCATGCCCTGCCTCCCGCACGGGACGTCGGGTCGAGGGCGTCGCGCAGGCCGTCGCCGACGAACGCGAGCGACGCCGTCAGCAGCACCAGCAGCACCGACGGCACGATGAAGATCCACGGCGCGGTCGCCATCGAGGAGCCGCCGTCGGCGAGCATGGTGCCCAGCGAGACGTCGGGGATCTGCACGCCGAACCCGATGAACGACAGCGCCGTCTCGCTCTGCACGGTGCCCGCCACGTTCAGGGTGAAGGTGACGATGAGCAGCGAGCCGATGTTCGGGATGAGGTGGCGGAACACGATCCCCGGCCCGGACACGCCCATGAAGCGGGCGGCCGAGACGTACTCGCGCTCGCGCAGCGTCGTCGCGACCGTCCAGACCACGCGGGCGGTGGTCATCCAGCCCAGCAGGGTCAGCGCGACGATCAGGATCCGGTAGTCGCCCGACCCCCACTGCGAGGCCAGCGCCAGGATCAGGAACGACGGCACCACCATCAGGAAGTGGACGACGGTGAGCAGGGCGCGCTCGCCGCGCCGCGCCCACGTCCGCCCGCCGCCCAGGTAGGCCGCGCCCGCCCCGACCACCGCGGCGATCAGGGTGGTCAGCAGCGAGACCGTGACGGCGATGGTCAGCGAGCGCTGCAGGCCGTGCACGGCCTGGGCGTAGACGTCGTTGCCGCCGGCGGTGGTGCCCAGGGGATGGTCCAGCGACGGCGCCGCGGTCAGCGCCGCGAAGTCGACGTCGGTGTGGTCGTAGGGGGAGAGCAACCCACCGACCAGGGAGAACAGCACCAGCAGGCCGAAGACGACCAGGCCGGCCATCGCGGGCCGGTTGCGCCGGTACCGGCGCCAGACCAGTGCGGCGCGGGCGCCCCGGCGACGGCGGGGCGCGGTGGCCCCGGGGCCGCCGTCGGCGCCGTCGCCGACCGTGGGGGCGAGCTCGGGCATGTTCAGGCTCATGTCAGCCCACCCGCACCCTCGGGTCGAGGGCGACGACCGCGACGTCGGCGAGCATGGCGCCGACCGCCGTCGTCACCGCGCCGAACGCCGCCGTGGCGACGACGCCGTGGATGTCGTTGGTCGAGATGGTGCGGATGAAGTAGTCGCCCATGCCCTGCCAGGCGAAGGTCTTCTCGGTGATCACCGCGCCGGTGAACAGCGCCGGGATCGCGAACGCCACCTGGGTGGCGACCGGGATCATCGAGCTGCGCAGCCCGTGGCGGCGGATGGCCTGCCTGCGGGTCAGCCCCTTGGCCCGGGCGGTCCGCACGTAGTCGGAGTTGACCACGTCGAGCAGCATCGAGCGCTGCAGCAGGTGGTAGCCCGCGTAGGAGATGACCAGCAGCGAGATCGTCGGCAGCACCAGGTGCTGGGCCCGGTCGAGGAGCAGCGGCCAGAACCCGGTGACCCCGGGCGACTCGGACCCCGCGACGTAGAACAGCGTCCCGCCGACACCCTGGTTGATCGCGATGGCGACGAACACGACCGCCAGTGCCGCGACCGCCGACGGGATGTTCAGGGTGAACACCGAGGTCAGCTGGGCGGCGCGGTCACCGAGCCGGTACTGGCGCTGGGCCGAGTAGACCCCGAGCGCCACCCCGATCACGATCGACAGCAGCAGCGAGAAGAACACCAGCTGCCCGGACACCACAACGCGGAACGCCACCTGCGCGTTCACCGGGTCACCGATCGGGCTGGTGCCCCAGTCCCACCGGGTCACGATCCCGGTGACCCAGATCCACCACCGCTCCAGGACCGGGACGTTCGAGTCCAGGTTGTACTGGCCCAGCGAACGGGCGATCTCCGCGTCGGTGCGCGGCGGCCGCAGCTGCAGGTAGTTGACCCGGGGGTCGAGGAACGAGTTCGCGAGGAAGTAGACCAGGTTGGTCGCGACGACGATCATCGCGAGCCACCCGGCGCCCCTGCGCAGGAGGTACCGGAGCACGCTGCTCTTCTCTGTTCGTCCGCGGTGCGGTGGTGGTGACCGGCACGCGCGGGTGGTGGGACGACCGCAGGTGAGCGGGTGTCACTGTTTCGGGTGACATCGAGGCTGGCACGCCAGTACCAGAAATCGGTAGACCCGGCTCACAGCGTTTACCCATTCGTGATGATGACACCCGGCCGTCATCGCGGGTTCGTCCGCTCGGCGCGTGTGACCTGCTGGCAGGCTGGGTGTCATGACCGCCCTCGCCGTCGTCGCCGGCCTGATGATGCTCGTCGGCCTGGCCGGGATCGTGCTGCCGGTGCTGCCCGGGCCGCTGCTGATCGTCGGCGGGGTGGCGGTCTGGGCGGTCCCGCGCGGCGACGCGGTCGGCTGGTGGGTGCTCGGCATCGCGGTGCTCGTCACCGTCGCCGGTCAGGTCGCGAAGTACCTGCTCCCGGGACGCCGGCTCAAGGCCGCCGGGGTCCCGACGCGCACCCTGTTCGCGGGGCTCGTGCTGGGGGTCGTCGGGTTCTTCGTCGTGCCCGTCGTCGGGCTGTTCCTCGGGTTCGTGCTCGGGGTGTGGCTGGCCGAGCTGGCCCGCCTGCCCGACGCCGCCACCGCCTGGCGCTCGGCACGCGAGGCGCTCACTGCTGTCGGCTGGAGCATCCTCATCGAGCTCGCGGCCGGGCTGGTGACGGTCGCGGTGTGGATCGGCGGCCTGGTCGTCGGCTGAGCCCCGGCCGGCGGTGCCCCGTGATCACGGATCGGGAACCCTCCGCGTCGCCGTGCGACCGGTCCGGTGCCGGATCCGTGATCACGGCGGGCCGCTGCATAGACTCCCCGGCGGTCCACGACGTCGAGGTGCGCGAGGTGTACGGGTGAGCGGGACGATCAAGGTGGCGGTCCTCGGGGCGAAGGGCCGGATGGGCTCCGAGGTGTGCCGGGCGGTCGAGGCCGCCGGGGACACCGAGCTGGTCGCCGCGCTGGACGCGGGCGACGACCTGTCCGCCCTCGACGGCGCCGACGTCGCCGTGGACTTCACCCACCCCGGCGCCGCGATCACCAACATCCGCGAGTGCCTGGCGCGCGGGGTCGCACCCGTCGTCGGGACCAGCGGCTTCGACGCCGCCCGGTTCGACGAGGTCCGCGCGATCCTCGACGAGCGCGGCTCCGGCAGCGTGCTCGTCGTCCCGAACTTCGGGGTCGGCGCCGTGCTGATGATGCACTTCGCGGCGCAGGCCGCCCGCTTCTTCGACTCCGCCGAGGTCGTCGAGCTGCACCACGCCGGCAAGGTCGACGCGCCGTCCGGCACCGCCGCGCGGACCGCGTCGGTGATCGGCGCGGCACGACGCGAGGCCGGGCTCGGCGAGGTCCCCGACGCCACCACCGACGACCCGCACGGCGCCCGCGGCGCGGTCGTCGAGGGTGTCCACGTGCACGCGGTCCGGATGCCCGGGCTGATCGCGCACCAGGAGGTCATCCTCGGCACCGACGGCGAGGTGCTCACGCTGCGCCACGACTCGATGAACCGGACCAGCTTCATGCCGGGCGTGCTGCTCGCGGTGCGCGCCGTGCGCGACCGCCCGGGCCTGACGATCGGCCTGGAGCCGCTGCTCGGGCTCGGCTGAGCCTCAGTCGACCAGGTGCAGGTCCAGCGTCCCGGCGTGGCGGACCTCGCGCAGCGTCGACGTGCCGGTGTCCAGCGTGCGCACCGCGCCGTCGGGCGCCCAGCCGGCGCGGCTGTAGAAGTTCCGTGAGGCGGTGTCGGCCTCGGCCACCCAGGTGCGCCCGGAGTCCGAGCCGGACTCCCGCAGCGCGGCCGCGGCGGCGGCGAGCAGCCGTCCGCCGTGCCCGCGCCTGCCCCAGCGCGGCTCCACGAGCAGCGTGCTGACCTCGGCGATCGCCATGCCGTCGGCCCCGGCGTAGCGGGCGGCGGCGGCGAACCCGACGGTCTCGTCCCCCTCGACGGCGACGAACAGGTGGAAGCCGTCCCCGGCGTGCACGGCGTCGCTCCAGTGCGAGCGCGCGGCGTCCGAGGTGAGCCCGGCGAACGCCTCCTCGGGCAGCAGCCCGGCGTAGGCGGTGCGCCAGGTGCGGTCCTGGATCGCCATGATCGCGCCGACGTCGTCGTCGGTGGCGGGGCGGACGGTCGCGGTGGCCATGGGTCATGCCTACCGTGCGACCCCGCGGGCCGCGTCACCGCCCGGGTCCACAGCGGCCGCACAGGTCGTTGCGATCCGCGCCCCATCCCCGGTCCCTAGCGTCGTCGTCGGTTCCGCACGACAGTTCCCGACGACGACGCACCGGAGGACCCGCCATGCCCCGCTACCAGGGCCGTGACCTGCCCCGCCCCGACGACGAGGTCGTCGACCAGGGCCTCGGGTTCGACCTCGGCACCCTGCTGAGCAGGCGCCGCATGCTGGCCGTGCTCGGCGTCGGCGCCGTCACCGCCGGGCTCGCGGCCTGCGGTACCGCGGCCCCGTCGGCGACGACCGCGACCACGACCGGCGAGATCCCGGACGAGACGGCGGGCCCGTACCCCGGCGACGGCTCCAACGGTGCGAACGTGCTCACCGACTCCGGGGTGGTGCGCAGCGACATCCGGTCGAGCTTCGGCACCGGCTCGGCGACCGCGGCCGGGGTGCCGATGACCCTCGAGCTGACGATCACCGACATGGCCGCCGCGGGCATGGCGGGTGCCGCGGTCTACGTCTGGCACTGCGATCGCGACGGCCGGTACTCCCTGTACTCCGAGGGGCTGGAGGACGAGAACTACCTGCGAGGGGTCCAGGTCGCCGGCAGCGACGGGAAGGTGCGCTTCACCAGCATCTTCCCGGCCTGCTACAAGGGGCGCTGGCCGCACATCCACTTCGAGGTCTACCCCTCCGAGGCCGACATCACCGACGCCGCCAACGCGGTCGCCACCTCGCAGGTCGCCCTGCCGCAGGCCGACTGCGACACCGTCTACGCCACCACGGGATACGATCAGTCGGTGTCCAACCTGGCCGAGCTGAGCCTGGCGTCCGACAACGTCTTCGGCGACGACGGCGCCGCCCTCCAGCTCGCGACCGTCACCGGCGACCCGGCCACGGGCTACACGGTCGCACTGACCGCCGCCGTCGACCCCACCACCGAGCCGGCCGCGGGAGCCGCCCCGGGCGGTGGCGGGCCGGGTGCCGGCGGCCCGCCGCCCGGCAGCTGACCGGCCGGATGTCACCCGGCGCGGTGCCGCGGGTCCGGTGCCGCCCGGTGTGGTGCGGCCCGGCCACCGGTCCGGGCGGTACCGGATCCTGTCGGTGTCCCGTGGCAGCATCCCGGCCGTGCGCACGATCTCAGCCGACGTCGCCCGTCGGACGTTCCTCGCGGCCCAGGGCTTCACCGACCCGCGGCCGTCCGGGCCGGTCACCCGTCGACATCTCGGACGGGTCCTGGACCGGGTGAAGCTGCTGCAGCTCGACTCGGTCAACATCGCGGTGCGCGCGCACTACATGCCGCTGTTCAGTAGGCTCGGTGCCTATCCCGCCGCCCTCCTCGACGACGCCGCCTGGTCGCCCGACGCGCGCCGCCCGCGGCTGCTGGTGGAGACCTGGGCGCACGAGGCGAGCCTCGTCCCGGTCACCGACCGGCCGCTGCTGTCCCACGAGACGCTGCCGCGGCGGTGGTGGAAGCACTACGGGCCGCTGCTGGAGAAGCACCCGCAGCTGGCCGGGGACATCCTCGACGTCGTCGCGGAGGCGGGGCCGATGGGCGCCGGGGCGATCGAGAAGGCGCTGGCCCCGGCCGGCCGGGCCGGTGAGGTGCGCCCGCGCCCGCCCGGCGCGACCTGGTGGGAGCGCTCGGAGGTCAAGCGGGTCTGCGAGTACCTGTTCGCGACGGGGGAGCTGTCGGTCGGCACCCGCGTGCACTTCGAACGCCGCTACGACCTGCCCTCGCGGGTCCTGCCGCCGGAGATCCTGGCGCTGCCCGAGCCGGACCCGGCGGACGCCGCGCGCGAGCTCGTGGCCAGGTCCGCGTCCGCGCTGGGGATCGGCACCGAGACCGACCTGCGCGACTACTACCGGCTCGGCCCGGAACGCACCCGCACCGCGATCGCCGAGCTGGTCGACGCGGGTGCCCTGGAGCCGGTGAGCGTGCGCGGCTGGGACCGGCCCGCCTACCGGGACCCGGCGGCCCGGGTGCCGCGCGCGGTGACCGGGCGGGCGCTGCTGTGCCCGTTCGACCCGCTGGTGTGGGAGCGGGACCGGACCGAGCGGATCTTCGGGTTCCGCTACCGCATCGAGATCTACGTGCCGGAGCCGAAGCGGGAGTACGGCTACTACGTCTTCCCGTTCCTGCTCGACGGCGAGCTCGTCGGCCGGGTCGACCTCAAGGCCGACCGGGCGGCCGGGGTGCTGCGGGTGCCCGGCGCGTTCGCCGAGCCCGGGGCGGGCGCCCCGCGCCCGCGGATCGCGGCCGAGCTGGCCGGGGAGCTCGCGACGATGGCGGGCTGGCTCGGGCTCGACGGCGTCGCCGTGGGGGAGCGGGGCGACCTGGCCGCCGAGCTCCGGGCCGAGGTCGTCGCCGGCTGAGCGCTCAGGCGGGGTCGAGGCGGAACACGGCGATCGTGTCCAGGTGCTCGGCGACCTGCTCCTCGGTGGCGTCGGCCGGCACCGGGAACGCCGACAGCGCCCACGGCACGTCGAGCGCCCGGAGATAGCCGACGACGGCGGCCGCGGCCTCGGCGCGCCCGGGCTCGACCGCGCGGTGCGGCTCGTCACCCGTGGCGGAGCGGATCGCGCACTCCGGCGTCGCCCGCAGGTTGCGCACCCAGTCCCGCCCACCGGTGGGGGAGACCAGGTAGCTGGCGCCACCGTGCCCGACGACGCCGATCGGGGTGTCGCGCGGCTCCCCGCTGCGCCGCCCGCGGGTACGCAGCACGCGCAGGGCGTAGCCGCCGTCGGGGACGGGGGTGGCGGGCATCTGCAGCACCCGGGCGGTCATGGAGGCGTTCGTCGCGGCGATCTCGGTGCGGTCCACGGCACCGAGCCTACGCCGGTACCTCGCTCGCCGATCATCTCGACGAACGAGGTACCGGTCGCGGGATCAGACCGCGGCGGCGGAGGCCCGGGTCACCAGCACGTCGCCGCTGCCGGTGCGCCCGGACAGCCGCACCGCCGGTGCCGTGGACGGGGTGTCGTGGCGGACGTCGAGCTCGGAGCGGGCGCGGCCCGACCCGGTCGACAGGTCCAGCTCGGCGGCCACACCGGAGTGCACCCCGACCCGGACCGACCCCGACCCGGTGCCGAGCCGGACGTCACCGGAGACCGCGTCGGCGACGACGACGTCCCCCGACCCCGAGCGCACCTCCAGGTCCGCGGTGAGCTCACCGACGCGGACGTCGCCGCTGCCGGTCCGGATGCGCGACGCGCCGCCGAGCGACCCGGCCTCGACGCCGCCGGAGCCCGCGCGCAGGTGCGCCCGGCCCGAGCACGTGCCCAGGTCGATCGACCCCGACCCGGTGGTGACATCGGCGTCGCCGTGCACCTGGGCCACCCGGGCCGCGCCGGACCCGGTCCGCACCGCGGCCCAGGACGCCCGGCCGGTCAGCTCGACCGAGGCCGCGCCGGTCCGCACCGCGGGCCGCGACCCGGCGGGGGCGGAGACCGTCACCACGAGCGGCACCGCGCCGAGGGCCGGGTCCTCCGGACCGCGGACCACCAGGCGTCGCGACGAGGCCGACCACTCGATGGTGACGGCGTCGACGGCGTCCGCCGACGGGTCGCCGGTGGCCTCCCAGGGGGCGCCGACGATCGGGTCGAACCCGCGGCCGGACCAGCCCGCCCCGGCGCGGGGCACGCCGGAGCCGCCGGTCATCGAGCTGCCGATCCAGTCGAGCAGCCCGCCGAGGCCGCCGGACCACGGCGCGGCGCTGCGGTCGGCGGTGACCTCCGCGCGGACCTCGTCGGCCCCGTCGACCAGGTCGATCCGGACCCGGCCGGCACCGGTCGTCACCTCGATCTCGGCGGCGCCGGCGCAGTCGAACCGCTCGCTGCGGGAGGGGGTGCTGCCGGGGCCGGCGCTGCCGGTGTCGCCGGTCGGCGCGTGGCCGGTGTCGCCGCCACTCGCGCCGGTGGAGCTGCCACTCGCGCCGGTGGAGCTGCCACCTGCGCCGGTGGAGCTGCCACCTGCGCCGGTGGAGCTGTCACCGGCCCCGGTGGGGCTGCCACCTGTGCCGGTGGGCCCGCCGGAGCCGGTGGGGGCGTCGCAGCCGTGCGTGGCGTCACCGCTGCCGTCGTCCGGCCCGGGGCCCGTCCGCTCGTCGCTCATCCCTGCACCCATCCCCTCAGGTTGCGCCCGTCGCGGTGCGGGCGGCCGGTGCGTCCCTCCGCGCCGGCCAGTGCCCCCTGCACCGCCTGGGACACCCAAGTGTTGAGCGAGACGCCCTGGGACTGGGCGGCGCGCTCGGCCTGGGCCTTGATCTGCTCGACGATGCGCAGGGTGACCCGGCTGATGTCCCCGGCGTCACCGGAGAACGGCGAACCACCCGAGGCCGGGCCACCGGAGGTGCCGCCGCCGAAGGGGAAGCCGCCGAACGGCGACGTCCCCTCGCTCGCCGGGGCCGGGTCCGGGGTGGGGGAGTGTCCGGGCTCCGGGTCGCCCCCGGACACCGACACGCGCACCTCCCGGCCGTGCAGGCGGACCTCGACCGAGCGGTCGCCGAGTGCGGCGGTCGCCTCCGAGGCCAGGTCGGACAGTGCGTTCATGATCGCGAGCCGGGCGGCGGGCTCGATCGCGGAGCCGAGCAGGGCCGCCGTGCGACGGGTCTGCTCGTCGCCCGCGGCCGCTGCGGCGGCGAGGTCGTCGCGCAGCTGCGCGACATACGGCGTGAGGTCCATGACACCACTATGGCGTCACTCCTGACATCACGCCACCCGTTCGTGGCGTCGGTTGCGACGTCGCAGCGCACCGGGGGTGCCGTGGCCGCCACAGTGGGTGCGGGCGCGGGGCCCGGCGGGTGCCGGGGACGCCGGTCGTTACCCTCGCGGCATGCCGGAGACCGCGCCGAAGACCGTCCCGCTGACCGTGCAGCTCGTCGCGAAGACCGAGTTCACCCCGCCCGCGGACGTCCCGTGGTCCACCGACGCCGACGGCGGCCAGGCGTTGGCCGAGTTCGCCGGCCGCGCCTGCTACCAGTCGTGGACCAAGCCGAACCCGCGCACCGCGACCAACGCCGGCTACATCGCCCACATCCTCGAGGTGGGGCACCTCTCGGTCCTCGAGCACGGCTCGGTCAGCTTCTACCTGACCGGCATCTCGCGCTCGCTGACCCACGAGCTGATCCGGCACCGCCACTTCTCCTACTCCCAGCTCTCGCAGCGCTACGTGCCCGAGCGTGACGCCGCGATGGTCGAGCCCGACGTCATCGCCCAGGACCCGGAGCTGCACGAGCTGTTCCTGCAGGCCTCGGCCGACGCGCTCGCCTCCTACGAGAAGCTTCTCGAGGGGCTGGAGGCGCGCTTCGCCGACGTGCCGAACGGGACGCTGCGCCGCAAGCAGGCCCGCCAGGCCGCGCGGTCGGTGCTGCCGAACGCCACCGAGACCAAGATCGTCGTCACCGGGAACTACCGGGCGTGGCGGCACTTCATCGCGATGCGCGCCTCCGAGGCCGCCGACGTCGAGATCCGCAACCTCGCCGTCGAGTGCCTGCGCCAGCTGCAGGTCGAGGTGCCGAACGTGTTCGCGGACTTCCAGATCCAGACCCTCGCCGACGGCACCGAGATCGCCTCCAGCCCGCTGGTGGCCGAGGGCTGAACCCCCGGTCGGGCCGGGCTCAGGCCAGGACGGCATGCACCCGTCGTCGCAGGTCCGGCAGGTCCCGCACGACGAACCCGCGTCCCTCCTTCTCCAGCAGGCCCTCCGCGACCAGCCGGGACAGCTCCCGGCTGGTCGTGACCCGGGTGAGCCCCACGAGCAGCCCGAGCTCGTCGACGGCGGGGCGGATCGACAGCCGGGCCACCTCGTCGAGTGCGATCTCGCCGTAGGCCTCCACCAGGTGGCCGAGCAGCAGGATGATCCGCTCCCGGGCGGGCAGCCCCTCGATGAGCACGTGCAGCTGCATGACCCGCTGCTTGTAGGCGATCCGGCGGGTGATCTCGAGCAGGAGCTCCGGCTCGTCGCGGGCGGCGGTCAGCAACGCGTCGCGGGTCACCGAGACGATCTCCGACGGCCGGGTGCAGACCGAGGCGAGGTGGCGCGGCCGTCCGTCGACGCAGGCCGCCTCGCCGAGGCTGGCGCCGGGCTCGGCGTAGGCCAGCGAGCGTTCCGAGCCGTCGGGCCGGTGCAGGTAGATCCGCACCCGCCCGGACACGACGAGGTGGAACCGCGACGACAGCTGGCCCTGGGTGTAGACGTGCTCGCCACGGGCGTAGTGGCGGGGGCTGCCCAGCCGCGCGATCCGCGAGGTCAGCGACGTCCACGGGGCGGTCAGGAACGGTGAGACCGGGTGGTCGTCGGGGTCGGGGGCGGGCAGCGCACGCACGGTGCCGTCCGGCCGCCGCGCCGCGCCGCTGCTCATGGTCCCGCCTCCCGGCCGTCGCCGATGGTCCGTCCGGACGGTAGCGGGCTGGGGCGCCTGCGGGTAGGCGGGACGGCCCGGACACCGAGGGGTGCGTCCGGGCCGTCCGGGTCCGGGGGGTGCCGGCCGGCGGCCGCCGGCACCGGGTGGGTGCGGGACGGCCCGCCCGGACGGGCCGCCCCGGTGGCCGGTCAGACGGCCGCGAGCTGTGCGTCCTGCTCGGCGAGGGAGTCCGCGTCGGTCTGCGGCAGGGCCAGCGTGCAGAGCAGGCTGATCAGCGAGACCGCCGAGAGCAGCAGGCCGATGCCGAGGCTGCCCAGCGTCGACGCGGCCAGCGCCGCGGCGAACAGCGGGACCACGCCGCCGCCGAAGACGCCGGCGAGGTTGTAGGCGATCCCGGCGCCGGTGTAGCGGAACCGGGTCGGGAACAGCTCCGGCAGCTGGGCGCCGATCGGGCCGTAGGCGATGCCGACGACGCCGAGCACCAGCGACAGGCCCAGCCCGAACGACCACACCGTCCCGATGTCGATGATCGGGAACGCGACGAGCCCGGCGACGACCGAGGCGATGTTGCCGCCGACGACCATCTTCCGGCGCCCGACCCGGTCGGACAGGATCGCCGAGGCGATCGTCGTCAGCGCGAAGACGATGCCGCCGACGATGCCCATGGCCAGCACCGACGGCCGCGGCAGCTCCAGCTGCTGGGTGCCGTAGCTGGTCAGGTAGGTGACGCCGATGTAGAAGAAGGCGAACACCGCGGTCGTCGAGCCGGCGCCGAGGAACACCGCGGCCGGACGGCTGGTGAAGACCTCGGTGATGGGGAGCTTCGTCGAGACCGGGCCGCTGTTCTTGAACGTGGCCGTCTCCTCCAGGGCGAGCCGCACGTAGAGCCCGACCGCGACGAGCAGCACCGACCCGATGAACGGGATGCGCCAGCCCCAGGCCAGGAACGCCTCGTTGCTCATGGTCAGCGCGGTGACCAGGAAGGTCGCCGACGCCAGCGCGAACGCCACCGACGGGCCGAGCTGGGGGAACAGCGCGTACTTGCCGCGGGCCTTCGTCGGCGCGTTCTCCGCGGTGAGCAGGGTCGCCCCGGCCCACTCGCCGCCGACGGCGAGGCCCTGCAGGATGCGCAGCACCACGAGCAGGATCGGCGCCAGGACACCGATCATCCCGGTGGTGGGCAGCAGGCCGATCGCGAGCGTCGAGAAGCCCATCAGCAGCAGCGTGGTGACCAGCGTGCCCTTGCGGCCGAGCCGGTCGCCGAAGTGGCCGAACAGCACCGACCCGAACGGCCGCGCGACGAATGCCACGCCGAAGGTGGCCAGCGCGAGCGCGGTACCGGCCGCCGCCCCGAGCTCGGGGAAGAAGACCTTGTTGAACACCAGGGCCGCGGCGGTCCCGTAGATGAAGAAGTCGTAGAACTCGATGACCGTGCCGGTCATGCTCGCGAGCGCGATCCGGCGCATCGACCGCGGCGGCTGCGTGGTGGCAGCGTTCGTCACGTGTGTTCTCCCCGTCGAGAAGCGATGAGTGGGACGGATCGGAGTATCGGGACACCGGCGGATGAGATCTGTATCACTAGCTACAAAACACGTGCGTTCCGTCGACCGTCTGTCGACCGTTCGTCGTGGCAGTGCGGCCGGTGGCGGGCGGCACTACGTTGGGCGAGGTGAGCCTCGCGACCGCCGAACGTGCCGCCCTGTGTGCCGAGTTCGAACGTTCCGGACCCGACCGCCCGACCCTCTGCGAGGGCTGGAACGCCCGCGACCTGCTCACCCACCTGCTGGTGCGCGAGCGGCAGCCGTGGAACGCCGCGGGGATCGTGGTGCCCGCACTGTCGGGCATGACCGACAAGGCGATGGACGGCTACGCGTCGGCGGCCTGGCCGAACATGATCGACGACCTGCGCAAGGGCCCGCCCGCGTGGTCGCCGTTCAAGGTGGGCAAGGTCGACGAGATCGCCAACGGCGCGGAGTTCTTCGTCCACCACGAGGACCTGCGCCGCGGGGAGCCCGGCTGGGAGCCGCGCCCGTCGGACCCGGAGCGCGACGGGCAGCTGTGGAACCTGCTCGCGAACCAGGCGAAGCTGCTGTTCCGGCGCAGCCCGGTCGGCCTGGTGCTGGCCCGTCCGGAGGGCGCGACCCAGGTCGTCGCGACCGGGTTCGGCGTGGTCACGGTGACCGGTGAGCCCGCCGAGCTGGTGCTGCACGCCTTCGGCCGGGACGCCGCGCGGGTCGAGGTGACCGGTCTGCCCGCCGACGTGGAGGCCTACCGCGGCGCCCCGTCCGGGATGTGACCGGGAAGCGTCGGTCCTCCGGCGGTACCGTCACCAGTCATGAGCACCGGTCCCGACTCCGCCCCCGGCGGCCAGCAGCACCCGCCGCGCCGACCGTTCGGCGAGGTGCTGACCGCGATGGTCACGCCGTTCGACGCCGACGGTGAGCTGGACCTGGCGAAGGCCGAGGAGCTGGCGAACCACCTGGTCGACCTCGGCAACGACGGGCTGGTCGTCAACGGCACCACCGGTGAGGGCCCGACCACCTCGGACACCGAGAAGTCCGAGCTGATCCGCGCGGTCGTGTCCGCGGTGGGGGACCGGGCGACGGTCGTCGCCGGGGCGGGCACCTACGACACCGCGCACTCGATCGAGCTGGCCCGCAGCGCGGAGCGCGCCGGTGCGCACGGACTGCTCGTGGTCACGCCGTACTACTCGCGGCCGCCGCAGGAGGGCCTGCTCGCGCACTTCACCGCCGTCGCCGACGCGGGTGACCTGCCGGTGATGCTCTACGACATCCCGCCGCGCAGCGTGATCGGGATCGACGTCGAGACCTTCCAGCGCCTGGCGCAGAACCCCCGCATCGTCGCGGTGAAGGACGCCCGCAACGACCTGCGCGTCGGCACCGAGGTGCTGGCCACCACCACGCTCGCCTACTACTCCGGCGACGACCCGGTGAACCTGCCGTGGCTCTCGGTCGGGGCGGTCGGCTTCGTCAGCGTGATCGGCCACGTCGTCGCCGACCGGCTGCGCGCCATGATCGACGCCTACCACGCCGGTGAGCACCAGCGGGCCCGTGCGCTGCACTACGCGATGCTCCCGGTGATCCGCGGGATGGGCCGGGTCGGCGGCGCGGTGTTCGCCAAGACCGCTTTGCGGCTGCGCGGCATCGACGTCGGCGACACCCGGCTGCCGCTGCCGCCCGCCACCGAGGAGCAGGTCGCGGCGATCGCCGGCGACCTCGCCGTCGCCGGGGTGGCGCTGGACCCGCAGGCCCGCCCGAACGCCCCCGCCTACCAGCCCGGCCACGGCGCCCTGGGCGGACGCACCGCAGCCGACATCGGCGCCGAGGTCGCGTACCACCGCACCTGAGCAGGAGCGCCGGCTCCGCACCCGAGCGGGCCCCGAGAACACGAACCAGAGAACACGAACCCATGTGAGGCACGAACCCCTGTGAGTCCCCAGCGCAACGACCGACGCAACCGGCCCGGCCGGACGCTCTCCGCGCCGCCGGAGAACATCGAGCGCCCGGAGCTGCCGGACGCCCCGCCACCCGCCCTCGCGCGGGGCGGCCTGCGCGTCTACGCGCTCGGCGGCATCGGTGAGGTCGGTCGCAACATGACCGTCTTCGAGTACGAGGGACGGCTGCTCGTCGTCGACTGCGGCGTGCTGTTCCCGTCCGACTCCGAGCCGGGCATCGACCTGATCCTGCCCGACTTCCGGACCATCGAGGGCCGCCTCGACGACATCGACGCGCTCGTGCTGACCCACGGCCACGAGGACCACATCGGTGCCGTGCCGTGGCTGCTGCGGATGCGCCCGGACATCCCCGTCGTCGGGTCCCGGTTCACGCTCGCGCTGGTCGCGGCGAAGTGCAAGGAGCACCGCCTGACCCCGCACCTGCAGGAGGTCAAGGAGGGCGACCGGGTCTCCCACGGCGGGTGGGACTGCGAGTACTTCGCGGTCAACCACTCGATCCCCGACGCCGTCGCCGTCGCGATCCGCACGCCCGCCGGGCTGCTGCTGCACACCGGTGACATCAAGCTCGACCAGCTCCCGCTCGACGGGCGCCTCACCGACCTGGGCGGGTTCTCCCGGCTGGGCGAGGAGGGCGTCGACCTGTTCCTGGTCGACTCCACCAACGCCGAGGTGCCGGGCTTCGTCACCCCCGAGGCCGACATCGGGCCGGTCATCTCCGACCTGGTCCGCCGGGCGCCGTCGCGGATCATCCTGGCCTGCTTCGCCAGCCACGTGCACCGCGTCCAGCAGGTGCTCGACGCCGCGCACGCGCACGGCCGCAAGGTGTGCCTGACCGGGCGCTCGATGGTCCGCAACATGGGCCTGGCCGACGACCACTCGCTGCTGAACATCCCCGAGGGGCTGCTCGTCGACATCGACGAGGCGATGCGCCTGCCCGACGAGAAGCTGGTGCTCGTCTCCACCGGGTCGCAGGGCGAGCCCCTCGCCGCGCTGTCCCGGATGGCGCGCGGGGACCACCGCAGCATCACGATCCGCCCGGACGACACGATCATCCTGGCCAGCTCGCTGATCCCGGGCAACGAGACCGCCGTGTTCGGCGTGATCAACGGGCTGACCCGGCTCGGCGCGACCGTCGTTCACCAGGGCAACGCCAAGGTGCACGTGTCCGGGCACGCCCCGGCCGGTGAGCTGCTGTTCCTCTACAACGCGGTGAAGCCCTCGAACGTCATGCCGGTGCACGGGGAGTGGCGCCACCTGCGGGCCAACGCCGCGCTCGCGGTGCGCACCGGTGTGCCGGCGGAGTCGGTGGTCATCGCGGAGAACGGCGTGGTCGTCGACCTCGTCGACGGCCGCGCGGCGATCACCGGCCGGGTCGAGGTCGGGCAGGTCTACGTCGACGGGCTGTCGGTCGGCGACGTGGGCGAGACCACTCTCGGTGACCGCATCGCGCTCGGCGAGGGCGGCTTCATCGCGATCAACGTGGCGATCGACCACAAGACCGGCCGCGCGCTGTCGCGTCCGACGCTGTCCGGGCGCGGGTTCTCCGACGACCCGAAGGCGCTCGACGCCGCCCAGTCGCTGGTCGAGGACGAGCTGTCCCGGCTGGAGAACGAGGGCGTCACCGACCCGCACCGGATCGCCCAGGGCGTGCGGCGCGTCGTCGGCCGCTGGGTGTCGGACACCTACCGCCGCCGCCCCATGATCGTCCCCACGGTCATCGCCGTCTGAGTGTGTGGAGGGGTCGTCGACCCCTCCACACCCGCGTCGGTCCCCGGTTCGATCACCGAACCGGGCTACCGTGTGTGACATGGCGGGACGCACGGGCACGGGCAGGACCACCACGACTGCGGCCGCGGGCCGCGGCTCGGGGCGGTCGGACTCGCGCGCGTCCACCGCCCGCAAGCGCCCGTCGGCAGGCCGCAGGCCGCCGGCCCGGCGCCAGGGCCCGGACCTGGTCGACCGCGGGATCGACGCGGTCGGCCGGGGCGTGGCGAAGACCGTCCGCGCCTCCGGGCGCGCGGTCGGGCGCACCCGCGAGATCGACCCCGCGCACCGCCGCGACGGCATCGGCTTCGGCATACTCGTGCTCGCCGTCATCGCCGCCGCCGGGCTGTGGTGGCAGGCGGGCGGCTCGGTCGGCTACTGGTTCACCTTCCTCGTGCAGGCGGTGATGGGCCAGGCCGGCGTGGCGCTGCCGGCGATCCTGCTGGGCGTCGGCATCGTGCTGGTCACCACCGAGGGGCACCCGGAGGCCCGGCCGCGGATCGTGACCGGCAGCCTGCTGCTCGCCCTCGGCGTGCTCGGGCTGGTGCACCTGGGTGCCGGAGCGCCCGCCGAGCCCGACGCCTGGCGCGGCGCCGGCGGCGCGCTCGGCTACGTCGCGGGGACCCCGCTGAAGGCCGGGCTCAGCCTGTGGACGGCCGTCCCCGTTCTCGTCCTGCTGACGCTGTACTCGGTCCTGCTGGTCACCGGCATCCCGGTGCGGGAGCTGCCGGACCGTTTCCGCAGGCTCACCGGGCAGCTGCCGCCCGAGCAGGACGACGAGGAGGACACCGGTGCGGGCCGCCCGCGCACGGTGGCCGACGCCGTCGCCGAGCGGGAGGGGCAGGCCGGGGACGCCGAGGAGGCACCGAGGAAGCGGCGCCCGTCGCGGCGCAGGCAGGGGGCCGCGGAGGCCGACGCGTTCCGGACGGAGGAGGGCGAGCACGCCCCGGCCCCGGTGGACCCGTCGCTGCCCGGCGTCCCGGACGAGGAGGTGCCCGCCGCCGTCCCCGCCGCGGCCGCACCGCCGGCGAAGAAGCCGCGCAAGCCCGTCGTCGAGACCCCGCAGGTCGCCGACGAGCCGCTCGAGGGCGAGCAGCTCTCGATGGCGATCCGCGAGCCGCAGTCCGACACCGAGTACATCCTGCCGCCGGCGGACACCCTGGAGTCCGGGCCGCCGCCGAAGTCCCGCAGCTCCGCCAACGACGCGATGATCGAGGCGATCACCGGGGTCCTCGACCAGTTCAACGTCGACGCCCAGGTCACCGGCTTCACCCGCGGCCCGACGGTCACCCGCTACGAGATCGAGCTCGGCCCGGCGGTGAAGGTCGAGAAGATCACCCAGCTGCAGCGGAACCTCGCCTACGCCGTCGCCAACGACAACGTGCGGCTGCTCGCGCCGATCCCCGGCAAGTCCGCGGTCGGCATCGAGGTCCCCAACACCGACCGCGAGATGGTCCGCCTTGGCGACGTCCTGCGCTCGGGCAACGCCCGCGCCGAGCAGCACCCGATGGGCATCGGCCTGGGCAAGGACATCGAGGGCCACTACCTCGTCGCGAACCTGGCGAAGATGCCGCACCTGCTGGTCGCGGGCTCCACCGGTTCCGGTAAGTCCAGCTTCGTCAACTCGATGCTGGTGTCGCTGCTGACGCGGGCCACGCCGGACGAGGTCCGGATGATCCTCATCGACCCGAAGATGGTCGAGCTGACGCCCTACGAGGGCATCCCGCACCTGATCACGCCCATCATCACCCAGCCGAAGAAGGCCGCCGCGGCGCTGTCCTGGCTGGTGGAGGAGATGGAGCAGCGCTACCAGGACATGCAGGCCAACCGGGTCCGCCACGTCGACGACTTCAACCGCAAGGTCCGCACCGGGGAGATCACCGCCCCGCCCGGGTCCGAGCGGGTGTACCGGCCCTACCCGTACATCATGTGCATCGTCGACGAGCTCGCCGACCTCATGATGACCGCGCCGCGCGACGTCGAGGACGCGATCGTCCGGATCACCCAGAAGGCGCGTGCGGCCGGGATCCACCTGATCCTGGCGACCCAGCGGCCGTCGGTGGACGTCGTCACCGGTCTGATCAAGACCAACGTGCCGAGCCGCCTGGCGTTCGCGACGTCGTCGCTGACCGACTCGCGGGTCATCCTCGACCAGCCGGGCGCGGAGAAGCTGATCGGCATGGGCGACGCGCTCTACCTGCCGATGGGCGCCGGCAAGCCGGTCCGCATGCAGGGCGCCTTCGTCGACGACGACGAGATCTCCAAGGTCGTCGCGTTCACCAAGGAGCAGGCCGAGCCCAGCTACACCGAGGGCGTCACCGCGCAGAAGGCCGGCGAGAAGAAGGAGATCGACGCCGACATCGGCGACGACCTCGACCTGCTGCTGCAGGCCACCGAGCTGATCGTCACCTCGCAGTTCGGGTCGACCTCGATGCTGCAGCGCAAGCTGCGGGTCGGGTTCGCGAAGGCGGGCCGGCTGATGGACCTGCTCGAGACCCGCAACATCGTCGGCCCCTCGGAGGGCTCGAAGGCCCGCGACGTGCTGGTCAAGCCGGACGAGCTGGAGGGTGCGCTCTTCCTGATCCGCGGCGGCGGGACCGCCGACGGCGGCGAGGTCGCCGACGACGACGAGTGACGCCGCGGGTGACGGTCGTGGGGCGGTGATGATCCCGACACCGTCGGTGATCGACTTTTCGGGCCGGCGGGTTAACGGGACGGTCACGTTCGTGCCAGAGTGACCAGGGGTCGCCGGCCGGCGACCGCACGTCGTGCTGCCCGTCGTCGCCGGGCAGAGGAGGTTCTGGCTGGTGTTCTGGAGGAAGAAGGACCGTCGTCGCCCGGCGCGGGGCACCACCGACCGGCACGCGCTCGTCCCGATTCCGCTGACCGGCGGCGTGCTGTCCGGCCAGGTCCGCGACCAGCAGGGCGGTGCCCTGGCCGGTACCGAGGTGTCGGTGATGGACCCCGCCGACCGGCGCGCGGTGCACGTCGAGACCGACCCGTTCGGCCGGTTCGCCGCGTCGCTGATGCCCGGCCGCTACCGGGTGCGCGTCGAGGCGGGCGGCTACCAGCAGGTCAC
Organism: Pseudonocardia sp. TMWB2A; assembly: GCF_017312135.1. Taxonomy (NCBI): domain Bacteria; kingdom Bacillati; phylum Actinomycetota; class Actinomycetes; order Pseudonocardiales; family Pseudonocardiaceae; genus Pseudonocardia; species Pseudonocardia sp. TMWB2A. Next base: position 871,922 of record NZ_QKQY01000002.1, on the reverse strand, counting down.
CGACGTCGTCGAGGTGTCCTGGGGCGAGCACGCCGACATGGGCCACATCGTCCTCGGCGAGGACCCGGCGCTGCGCCCGCCGCGCCCCGGCGTCTTCGTGATCGACGGCGACCACAGCTCGGTGCGCTTCGTCGCCCGGCACATCGGCATGTCCAAGGTGTACGGCCGGTTCAACCGGTTCCAGGGGCAGATCCGGATCGCCGAGCCGTTCGAGGAGTCCTCGGTGGACGTCGTGATCGACGCGGCCAGCGTCGACACCAACGTCGCCGCCCGGGACACGCACCTGCGCTCGGCCGACTTCCTCGACGTCGAACGCTTCCCCGACCTGCGCTTCTCCAGCGTGCGCTTCGTCGCGCACGGCGGGAACCGGTGGACCGTGGACGGCGACCTCACGCTGCACGGCCTGACCAGCGACGTCTCGCTGGACACCACGTTCCTGGGCACCGCGGAGTGGAACGGTGACCGGGTCGGCGCGATCGCCACCACCCAGCTGCACCGCGAGCACTACACGCTCAACTGGCAGCAGACCATCGCCAAGGGCCTGCCCGTGGTCGGGTCGACGATCCAGATCCAGCTCGACGTGCAGGCGATCCGGCAGTCCTGACCTCCGGCGGAGTGCTCAGTACTCCGGGAGCGTGAGGGCCGTCGCGGCGGTCGCGGCCCAGTGCTCGGCGAGCCCGGGAGCGGCGGCGTCCGGAGCGGTCAGCTCCCGGACCCGTGCGGCGTTGGTCAGCGCCAGCTCCTGGTTCGCCTCCACCCAGCCGCGCATCCGCCGCTCGTGGGCGGCGGCCGCCGGCCCGGGGTCGCCGCCGGCGCGCGCGAGCTCCCCGGCCAGCACGTAGGCGCCGACCACGGCCAGCGTCGTGCCCTGGCCGGACAGCAGCGTGGGGCACCAGGCGGCGTCGCCGACGAGCGCGACCGGACCGCGCGACCAGACCGGCAGCCGCACCTGGGTGACCGGGGTGAGGTACAGGTCCTCGGCGCGGGCCATCCCGTCGAGCAGCTCGGGCAGCCACCAGCCCCCGCCGGCGAAGTGCCGCGCCACCAGGGCGCGCTGCGCCCCGAGGTCGCGGTGGTGGTAGCCGGCGTCCGGGTCGGAGAAGCCGAGCATCACCCGGACCTCGGTGTCGTCGTGCGCGGTGTAGAGCCCGGCCATCGTGTCGGGGCGCTGCAGGAACACCTGCCAGCGGCTCAGCCCGAAGGTGTTGGGCAGGGTGAACACGGCGACGTGCTGGCCGAGCGGGACCAGCCGGCCGTCGTCGTCGGGGCCCAGGGCCAGACGCCGGACGCCGGAGTGCTGGCCGTCGGCGCCCACCACGACGTCGTAGTGCTCCTCGGTGCCGGACGCGAAGCGGACCCGGGCACCGCCCGCCGGGTCCGGGTCGAGCGCGACGACCCGGTCGCCCCACCGGTGCTCGACGCCGTCGAGCGCGCCGGTGAGCAGGGCGGCGAGGTCGTCGCGGAGGATCTCGACGTCGTCGCTCGCGACCGGCCCGCCGGTGAGCGTCACCTCGGTGCTGCGGAAGACCTCGGTGCCGTCCTCGTCGACCAGGGACATGCCGTCCATCGCGGTGCGCGCGGCCCGCAGCCCGGCTCCGAGCCCCATCCGGTCGACGACGGTCAGCGCTGGTCCCCGGACGTCGACGGCCTGCCCGCCCGGCCGCGGTCCCGGCGCCGACTCGACGACGACGGGCCGGAACCCGTGCCGCCGCAGCCACCACGCGAGCGTCGCCCCGGCGATGCCGGCCCCGCTGATCAGGATGTCGGTCATGCGTCCTCCTCGGTACGGTGTACGAGGCCACGATGACCCCGCGAGCTGGGACGACGCGTGGCCTGTAGCGGTACAGGTGGTACAGGGAGGTGCGGTGGACGGGTCGCCGACGGACCGGGTCGCGGCCGCGGTGCGCGCCCGCATCGAGGCGGGCGACCTGCGCCCCGGGGACCGCGCGCCGTCGGTGCGCGCGCTGGTGGCCGAGCACGGCGTCGCGATGTCCACCGCCGCCCGGGCGCTGACCCGGCTGCGCGAGGAGGGGGTGCTGCACACGACGGCCCGGGTCGGGTCCGTCGTCGCCGGGCCGGCGGGACACCCGGGCCCGGCCGCGCCGCCGGACACGGACCGGCTGGTGCGGACCGCGATCGCCATCGCCGACGACGAGGGCCTGGCCGCGCTGTCCATGCGCCGCCTCGCCGGGGCGTTCGGCGTGCCGACGATGTCGCTGTACCGGCTGGTCCGCAGCCGCGACGAGCTGCTGCTCGCGATGCTCGAGTCGGTGTTCGCCGAGCTGGTGCTGCCCCCGGCCGACGGGCCGTGGCGGGCCCGGCTGGAGGGGGCGGTGCACGCGCAGTGGCGGGTGCACCGGCGGCACCCGTGGCTCGCGCGGGTGCTGTCGCTGTCCCGTCCGCAGGCGCTGCCGTCGCTGCTGCGCTTCGCCGAGTTCGAGCTGGCCGCGCTGGAGGAGGTCGTCGCCGACCCGGTGGAGCGGTTCGACCTGCACCTGGCGCTGACCGGGTTCGTGCGAGGGATGGCGCTGACCCTCGCCGCGGAGCAGGAGGCGCAGGCCGACACCGGCGTCGACGCCGACACCTGGGCCGACCACGACCCCGGGCTGCGCACCGCGCTGCGCCGCCACGGCGGGCCCGCGCTGCGCCGGATCGGGGACCACCCCTACGACCTGCAGCGGGTCCTCGACACCGGGATCGCGCGGTTCCTCGACGGGATCAGCTGAACCCCTGCTGGCGCCACGCCTCGTAGACGGCGACGGCGGCGGCGTTGGCCAGGTTCAGCGAGCGGTTCGACGGCCGCATGGGCAGCGCCACCGTGCCCGTCACCCAGTCCGCACCCGCCACCTCCGGCGGCAGCCCGGTCGACTCGCGGCCGAACAGCAGCACGTCCCCGTCGGAGTAGGCGACATCGGTGTAGCGGACCGGCGCGCCCGGCACGAACGCGAACACCCGCGCCCCCGCGGCGCGCACCCAGCCGGCGAACGCGGCCGTGTCGTCGTGCACGACGACCTCGGCGAGGTCGGCGTAGTCGAGCCCGGCCCGGCGCACCGAGCGCTCGTCGAGGGAGAAGCCGAGCGGCCGGACCAGGTGCAGCTCGGCGCCGGTGTTCGCGGCGAGCCGGATCGCGTTGCCGGTGTTCGGCGGGATCTCCGGGGTGTGCAGGGCGAGGCGGACCACGCGCTACTCGTACCAGGTGCCCCCGCTCCAGTGGTTGCCGTCCGGGTCGGCGACCTCGAACAGGCGGCTGCCGTAGTCGGCGTCGAAGGGTGCGTGCACGACGGTGGCACCGGCCGCGACGGCGCGGGCGAACAGGGCGTCCGGGTCGTCGCAGACGAGGTGGACGGCCGCGCCGCCGGGTGGGCGGCACCCGTCGTGGGCGGGGCCGAGCATCACGCCGCCGGGGGCACCGGTGGACCCGGTGCGCACCAGCTCGGCGTGGACGACCGCGCCGTCGTCGCCGGTGTGGACGGCGCGCTCGGTGAAGTCCAGTGCCGAGGTCAGGAACGTGACCAGGGCGCGCGGGTCGGGGCTGGACAGGCTGGGCCAGAGGCCGGGCAGGTCGCTCATGGGTGCGAGGGTGCCGGGGCCGGGCGCCGCGGTCGTGGACGAATCGGAGCCGCCGGCCGGACCCGCTCGGCCCGCCAGGTCGACGCGGTGGTGCCCGCGAGGTCGCGGAAGTCGCGGGCCAGGTGCTGCTGGTCGGCGTAGCCGCAGATCGCGGCCAGCTCGGCGAGCGGGGGAGCCGACGGGCGGCGCAGCAGCGTGCACGCCCGCTCGAACCGGATGACCCGTGCCGCGGCCTTCGTCGCGAGCCCTGTCTCGCGCCGCAGCCGCTCACCGAGGTGGCGCTGCGACCAGCCGACCTCCCCGGCGACGTCGGCGACGCGCGCGGTCCCGCCGCTGCGGGCCAGCAGCTCCCAGGCGCGCACCACCTCCGGCGGCGGGTCGCCCGGACGGTCCCGGGCGTCCGCGACGGCGCACAGCGCGGCGTCGAGCAGCGCGCAGCGCCCGGCCCACCCCGGCTCGGCGCGCAGCCGGTCCAGCAGGGTGTCCAGGCCGGGGAGGAGCAGCGCGAGGTCGACGACGTCGCCGGCCAGCTCGCCGGCGGGCAGCCCGAGCAGCGTGCGGGCGCCGCGCCAGGTCATCTCCAGCTGCATCCCGGCCTGCCGGGTGCCGGTCGCGAGCACCGCGGGTGCGGCGTGCAGGCCGGCCGCCGAGGCGGTGAACCGGCCCGGGCCGCGTCGCGGGTCCGGTGCGGCGAGCAGGTCGACCGCACCGTCCAGGCAGAGCACGACGGTCAGGTGGGCGCTCGACACGCCCTGGTGCGTCCCTGCCGGGCCCGCGGGGGAGGACCAGCACCAGATCCCGGACACGAGCGGGCGGAGGCGGGCGGAGGGACGCCAGCGCCGGGCCCCGTCGGACATGCGGGCCAGGGTAGCGCCGCCGGGACGGGGAGGCCGGGAGTCCGGAACGGACGATCGTCGGCGACGCCCGGACGCGCCCGCGCCGCCGGGTGTTCCGCGGTCGTTCGTCGAACGGTCGACGGGGGTCCACCGGGGGTGCCCGGCGATCCTGAGAACGGCCGCGGGGCCGAAAAGTGAGCGGTTGTCGCACACGGCCGTCCGCCGTAGTGGACAGGGCTCTTCACGGAATGGATCTTAGGGCGGTCGTCGCCCAATCGCTCCGTTCGGATGAATCATTTCCTTAATCGATCCCACGTCTGTTCGATCACCCTGGTGATCGAATAGTCACCGGGTGGGCAAGATCGGAATTGCGGGATCTCCCGGTCCGTATTCGTCGGGGGAGGCAGATCGGTTCGTGGTGTGTCATGGTTCCGATCCAGGGTGGGGAACGCGGGGCGTTCCGGAGTGCTGTCCGGTAATCGCTCAATGGAGAGGGACGGGGTCATGAGTAACGCCTCCAAGATCGGAATGGCCGTCGTCGGCGGCTATGTGCTGGGAAGAACGAAAAGGGCCAAGCTGGCGATCATGCTCGGGGGTGCGCTCGCCGGGCGGAAACTGAATCTGACGCCGGCCGGAATCGTGTCGCAGGCGTCGAAGGTGGTGGCGGGGTCGCCGGAGCTGACCCGGCTGTCCGACGCCGTGCGCGGCCGGCTGTTCGAGGCGGGCAAGCAGGCCGCGGTGTCCGCGGCCGGCAACCGGCTCGAGGCGCTGACCAACTCGCTCGTCGAGCGGGTCGAGAACCTCGGCAAGCCGGTCGAGCAGGTCGCCGGCGCCGCCGGTGACGCCGCCGGCGCGGGCGTGGAGAAGACCGGTGACGCGGCCGGCGCGGCCGTCGAGGGCGCCGGTGCGGCCGCCGGTGCCGCCGGGGACACCGCGGAGGGCGCGACCGACGCCGTCGGGGACACGACCGACGCCGTCGGCGACGCCGCCGGGGAGGCCCCGGTGGTCGGCCGGGCCGCGAAGGGCACCACCCGCGCGGCCGGGTCGGCGACGCGGGGAGCGGGCCGGGCGGTCGCGGGCACGACGTCGAAGGCGCGTCGTCCGCGGTCGGCGGACGCGGACTCCGAGGACCCCCCGCGCCGGCGGACCGGACGGTCGTCGGCCTCGGGATCGTCGTCGGGACGTGCGGGATCGTCGAGCCGGTCGTCGTCGGACGGCGCGGACTCCGACTCCGAGGGCCGCGCGGCCCCGGCCCGGCGGACCGCGCGGTCCTCCTCGGGCCGCGGCTCCGAGTCGTCGTCGTCCTCGGGCTCGTCGGGCAAGGGCGGCTCGCGCAACGGCCGGGCGCCGCGCTCGGGCGGGCGTGCGACGAAGAAGTCGGAGGCGCGGGCCGATGGCTGAGGAGCAGAACGGCAGCACCTCGGTGCTGGACCAGCTGCCCACCGACCGCCTCAAACAGGCCGGGCAGCTGCTGTTGAAGGCCGCCGCCGACCGTGCGGTCGGCGCCGCGATGAACCAGGTGGAGGGACTCACCGAGCGGCTGACGGGCGTCGCCGAGAACGGCGGGACGGGCCTGGGCGCCGCACTCGGCGGGGGCAGCTCGGAGGAGGGGGGCAATCCGGTGACGAACGCGGTGAAGGGCGGGTTCTCGGCCGTCAAGGACAAGGTGATGGGGGCCGTCGGGCTCGGCGGTGGCGACGACGGGTCCGAGGACTCCGAGGGCGGCGCCGGCGGCGCCGGCGGCGGTGGTTCCGGCGGGGGCCGCGGCAAGTTCAAGTTCATGAACATCGTCGAGCACCTCGACGTCGGTGTCCCGGTGCGGGTCGCCTACGACCAGTGGACGCAGTTCGCGGACTTCTCGACCTTCATGAAGAAGGTGCAGTCGGTCGACCAGGAGTCCGACGAGAAGACGAACTGGAAGGCCCAGGTGTTCTGGTCGAAGCGCACCTGGAGCGCGACGATCATCGAGCAGATTCCGGACACCCACATCATCTGGCGTTCGCAGGGTGCCAAGGGTTATGCCAACGGGTGCGTGTCGTTCCACGAACTCGCGCCGAACCTGACCCGCGTCGTGCTGATCCTCGAGTACTACCCGGTCGGTCTGTTCGAGAAGACCGGCAACATCTGGCGCGCCGTCGGCCGCCGGGCCCGGCTGGAGTTCAAGCACTACGGCCGGCACGTGATGGTCGAGACCCTGCTCAACCGCGAGGAGCTGGAGGGCTGGCGCGGGGAGATCCGCGACAGCGAGGTCGTCAAGACCCACGAGGAGGGGCTCGAGGAGGAGCGCGAGGCCGAGTACGACGACGAGGACGCCGAGTACGACGACGACTACGAGGACGCCGAGTACGACGAGGACGACGAGGCCGGGGACGACCTCGCCGAGGACGACCTCGCCGAGGACGACCTCGCCGACGACGACCTCGCGGAGGACGACGACCTCGCCGAGGAGGAACCGGCCGAGGACGACGACCACGCGGAGGAGGACCTCGCCGAGGACGACCTCGACGCCGAGGACGAGGCCGAGGAACCGGCCGACGACCCCGACCCGGAGTACGACGACGCCGAGTACGACGACGCCGAGCCGGAGGACGCCGAGGCCGAGGAGCCCGAGCCGGAGGAGGACGGCGGCCGGCGGGCCGGGAGCCGTCGCCGTCGCACGGCGGGCTCACGTGCCTGACCCGGCCCGGCACCCGCGAACGGAGGGACGGACACCGTGACCGTCAGCCAGCGACAGGGGGGCGGCGGCCGGGTCGACCGCGCCCCGCAGGGCGACCTCGCCCAGGTCATCGACCTGATCCTGGACAAGGGCCTCGTCATCGACATCTTCGTGAAGGTCTCGCTGGTCGGGATCGAGCTGGTCACGATCGACGCCCGCATCGTCGTCGCCAGCGTGGACACCTACCTGCGGTTCGCGGAGGCCACCAACCGCCTCGACCTGCACCAGAAGGGCGGCAAGGACCTCGGCGAGGTCGTCAGCGGCATCTCGGAGGGCGGCTCGAAAGGGGTCTCGAAAGGAGCCACCAAAGGAGTGATCGAGGCGGGCAAGGAGAAGTTCGACGACCTCCGGGGTGAGCGTCGCTCGCGGAAGGAGAAGAGCGGGTGAGCAGTGCGACCTACGTCTACGCCGTCGTCGCCGCCGACATCGACCTGCCCGAGGGGCTGACCCCCGTCGGCGGCGGGGAGGAGGTGGCGGTGATCGACCACGGGCGGCTCGCCGCGGTCGTCAGCGACGTCCCGCGCGACGCCCCGCTGGGCAGCCGCGAGGACCTCCTGGCCCACGAGCGCACCGTGAACACCCTGGCCGGGAGCACGACCGTGCTGCCGATGCGGTTCGGCGGCGTCGTCGACGACGACCGCGCCGTCGTCGACGAGCTCCTCGCCGCGCACCAGGAGTACTTCACCTGGGCGTTGGAGCAGCTCGACGGCTGCCGGCAGTTCGTGCTGGCCGGCCGCTACGACCAGGACCGCCTGGTGGCGGGCATCGTCGAGGCCGACCGGGAGATCCAGCAGCTCGGTGAGGCCGTGCGCGGCAAGGACCCGGACGCCACGTACTACGAGCGCATCCGGCTCGGCGAGGCGATCGCGGGCCACGTCGAGCGCATCCGGTCCGACGACGCGGACTTCGCCGTGGAGCGGCTGGGGCCGTTCGCCGTCGCGACGTCGGTGAAGGAGCCCGCCGCCGAGGACGGCGCCGTCGAGCTGGCGCTGCTGGTGCACCGCGACCGGGTCGGTGACTTCGAGCAGGCCGTCGACGCGCTCGGCGACGAGTGGGACGAGCGGGTGCGGCTGCGCCTGATCGGCCCGGTCGCGCCGTACGACTTCCTGCCCGAGCCACCGGAGGCCGAGGGCTGATGGGGCTGTTGCGCGGCCTGCTCGGGCTGCCGCTCGCACCGCTGCGCGGCGTCGTATGGGTGGGGGAGCAGCTGCAGGAACAGGCCCACGCCCGGCTCTACGACCCGGTCGCGGTGCGCCGGCAGATCGACGAGGTGGAACGGGCCTACGAGCAGGGGGAGATCTCCGAGGCCGACCGCGACGCGCGTCAGGAGGTCCTGCTGGCCCGGCTGACGGGGCGACCGGGGGACGGCCGTGGCTGAGCCGGAGGACCGGTCGTCCGACGAGCGACCACGTCGTCGCAGGTCGGGGGAGCCGGCCCGTCGGCGGGAGGGATCGGAGGCCCCGGTGCGGCGACGCGCGGGGGAGGCTCCGCCGCGTCGGTCGCGGGACGGGGAGGATCCGCCCCGCCGCCGGTCGCGGGACGGGGAGGACCCGCCCCGCCGCCGGTCGGCGGACGACGACGCCGCGCCGCGGCGCCGGTCCGGGGACGCTCCGCGGCGCCGTCGGTCCGGGGAGGACGACGCGCCGCCGCGCCGTCGCTCCGGGGACGACGACGCCGCGCCGCGCCGTCGGTCGGCGGACGGGGAGGGACCGCCCCGTCGGCGACGTCCGGCCGGGGGCGACGCGTCGCGTCGCCGCGAGAGGGACGGGGCGCCGCGCCGTCGCCCGCGGGAGGACGAGCCGCCCCCTCGACGACGTCCGCCCGACGGTGGGTCGTCGCGCCGCCGCTCCGGCACCGCGGACGACCGGGCCGCCGACGCGTCGTCGGAGCGGGGCGGACGCGGTGCACGGGACGACCGGTCCGAGCGGCGTCGCGACACCGGCGAGCGCCCGGTGCGACGTCGCTCCGCCGGGGACGAGCCCGCCCGTCGTCGCCGGTCCGGGGACGACGGTGCGCCCCGGGAGCGACCCACGCGCCGGACCCGGCCCCGCGACGACGACCGGGCCTCCGCGGCGCCGCGACGTCGCCGTGACACCACGGAGGAACAGCCCCCGCAGCGGCGGCGTCGCCCGGCGGGCGGAGGCCCGCGGCGGGGACGCGCCGGCCGCGACGAGCCGGACCGGGAGCCGGTGGGAGACCAGGACGAGGAGGTCCTGGACGACACCGGGGCCGACGACGGGACCGGGGACGACGTCCGGCCCGGCGACGAGGCCGACACCGATACCGGGGACGACCGGGAGACCGACCTCGACGAGGACGACTCCGACGACGAGTCCGACTCCGACGACGAGGAGTCCGAGTTCGACTGCGAGGAGCCCGAGTCCGACCCCGACGACGAGGAGCCCGAGTTCGAGGAGGAGGAACCCGAGCCCGAGGGGATCGAGGACGAGCTCGATGCCGACGACGAGGACGACGGCTTCGACGAGGACGACGACGAGGACGACTCCCTGGACGACGACTACGAGGACGACACCCCCGAGGACGAGGGACCGGAGGACGAGGTCGCCGAGGACGAGGTCACGGACGACGAGGAACCGGAGGACGAAGCCCCCGAGGCGGAGACCGCCGCCGACCCGCCCGACGAGCAGGGCCGTACCGCCCCCGCTCGTGACCGGCACGAGGACGACGAGCAGGACGAGGAGGACGGGCCCGGACCCGTGGACGACACAGCGGAGGACACCGCACCGGAGGACACAGCGCCGGAGGACGAGGAGCCGGATGAGCGACCCGACCCACCCCGGCGCCGCATCGGCGCCCGCGCGGCCGCCCGCGCCGCCGTCGAACAGATCGCGGAGATGACCGGCCGCGCACCGGAGGGGGTCACGTTCGTCCGCAAGCAGGACGACAGCTGGCTGGTCGGTGTGGAGGTCGTCGAGACCGAGCGCATCCCCGACTCCTCCGACGTGCTCGCCGTCTACGAGGCCGAGCTCGACGACGAGGCCGAGCTGATGTCGTACCAGCGGGTCCGGCGCTACCCGCGCGGCCGCGGCGACGACGACTGAGGGAGGACCATGAGCGACGCCGTCCGCTGGAGCAGCCCCGGTGCGCCGCAGCGCCGCACCGAGCGAGCACCCCAGCAGTCGGGCACCGACCTGGCCGACATCCTCGAGCGCGTCCTGGACAAGGGCATCGTCATCGCCGGCGACATCCAGGTGAACCTGCTCGACATCGAGCTGCTGACCATCAAGATCCGGCTGGTCGTGGCCTCGGTGGACCGCGCCAAGGAGATGGGCATCGACTGGTGGGAGCGCGACCCGACGCTGTCGGGCGGCCGCGAGGAGCTGGAGGAGGAGAACGCACGGCTGCGTGACCGGGTGGAACGCCTCGAACGCCTGCTCCCCGCCGACGAGCGGTCCGCGTCGTCCGACGACGCCCACGACGGTCCTGACGGGGCATCGGCCCGGGCCGACGACGCCGCCGTCGAGAGGTCGATCGACCGGGCCGTCGACGACGCCGAGACCGAGACCGAGACCGAGACCGACGCCGAGACCGACGACGCGACCGACGACGAGGCCGACGAGACGGACGAAACCACCGACGACGACGCCGCCGACGGACCGGCCGACGAGACCGATGACGACGAGCCCGGCGAGGACGCACCCGACGCCCCACCGCGTCGCACCCGCCCCGCCGCACCCCGGCGGCGACGCGGAACCACCACCCGTCGTCCGGCACGCGGGAGGGACTGAGCCGTGGACCTGACCTACGTCTACGCCGTGGGCGACGCGGCCCCGCCCGACCTGGCCGGGCTCACCGGCATCGGCGGCCGCCCGGTGCACGCGGTGACCGGCGGCGACGCGCTCTGGGCCGCCACCGGCACCGTCCCCGAGTCCGACTTCGGCGAGGACGCCCTGACCGCCCGGCTGGAGGACCTGACCTGGCTGGCGACCACCGCGCGGGAGCACCACGCCGTCGTCGACGCGCTCGGTGCGCGCACGGTCGTCGCGCCGCTCGCCCTCGCGACGGTCTACCGCGACGACGAGCGGGTCCGTGCCGTGCTGACCGAACGGCACACCGCGTTCGCCGAGGTCCTGGACCGGCTCCGGGGCCGCACCGAGTGGGGCGTGAAGGCCTACGCCACGACGCAGCCGGAGCGCCGCGACGCCGGTCGGGCGTCGTCGGGGGCCGAGTACCTGCGCCGCCGTCGCCGGGAGCTCGACCGCGTCGCGGGCGACGACGACGCCGCCCACGCCGCGGCGCAGCGGCTGCACGAGGCGGCGGCGCGGGCCGCGGTGACGACGCGGCGGCACCGGCTGCACGCCCCCGCGCTGACCGGACGCACCGAGCCGATGGTCCTCAACGGCGCCTACCTGGTCGACGACGCCGACCGCGACACCTGGCGCGCCGCCGTGACGGGGGCCGCGGACGGCGCCGGGCTCACCGTCGAGGTCACCGGGCCGTGGGTGCCGTACTCGTTCGTCGAGGAGGAGCGGTGAGCACGGGGGAGACCGGCCTCGCCCACCGCGAGGTCGCCCTGGTCGACCTGCTGGACCGGCTGCTCGCCGGCGGGGTCGTGCTGGCCGGGGACGTCACGGTCTCGCTGGCCGGGGTTGACCTGATCCGCATCTCGCTGCGTGCGCTGATCGTGTCGATCGCCCCGGCCGGGCGGCAGGCGGGGGAGGAGCCGCCCGATGACGCCTGACCCGCGCCCCGGCGGCCGGATCGACATCGACCGCGACGCCGTCCGCCGCGACCTCATGAAGCTGGTGCTGACGATCGTCGAGCTGCTGCGTCAGCTCATGGAGCGCCAGGCGCTGCGCCGCGTCGAGCAGGGCGACCTCACCGACGACGAGGTCGAGGACCTCGGCACCGCCCTCATGCACCTCGAGGAGGCGATGGACGAGCTCACCGCGGAGTTCGGTCTGACCGCGGCGGACCTGAACCTCGAGCTCGGCCCGCTCGGTCCGCTGCTGCCCCGGCACCGCTCGTGACACCCCCGCCGGGCAGGACCGCGCGCACCGCCCGCACGTGCGCCTCGAACTCGCGGGTCCGCGACCGCAGCACGCGCTCCCCGCCCGCGGTCAGCCGGTACCCGCGGCTGCCGGCCGGGCGTCGCACCAGCCGGTTCCGTTCGAGCCGGTGCAGCGCCCGGTACACCAGGCCCGCCGACAGGGCCAGCGCGCCGCCGGAGCGGTCGAGCACGGCGTCGCGGACCGCGGCCCCGTCGCCGGGGGCGTCGTGGACCGCGCCGAGGAGCAGCAGATCCAGCGTCGCCCGGTCCGGTGGCCGCATCGGCGCGCCCCCTCCGCTCGTCGGGATGAACCGCAGCGTTCCCCCGCCCGGGCGGAAACCGACACACACCCGGAACCGAGAGGACCGATCGTCATGGCCGTACCCGCGAGGACCCGATGAGCACCGCGACGCAGGAGGCCCCCGCGGTCCCGCAGGCCCGGGAGCCGGGCCCGGCGACCCCGCCGGCGCCGCCCGACCCGATGACGCAGCTGCGCGACGCCGAGGAGCGGCTCCTGGCCGCACTCGTCGACCGGCTCGCCGCGCTCGCCTGCGACCAGGTCGACCGCCTCGCCGACTCGCTGGAGCGGATGGCGGCCGACGGCGGGCCCGGTCTCGGCGCCGCGCTCGGCGCGGGCAAGGCCCTCGCCCGCGGCGACAACCCGGTGTGGGGCGCGATCAAGGGCGGGTTCGCCGCGCTCGGGACCGCGGCCAAGGTGCTGATCGGCGTCGTCGTGGCGCTGGCGCCGGTGCTGCTGCTGGTGGCACTGGTCGTCGCGATCGTCGCCGCGCTGGTGTGGGCCGTGGTCGCGGCGGTGAAGGCCGCCACCGGCTGAGGTCAGAGGGTGAGCAGCATCCGCACGTTGCCCAGGGTGTTCGGCTTCACGTGGGCGAGGTCGAGGAACTCGGCGACGCCGGCGTCGTAGCTGCGCAGCATCGCCGCGAACACCTCGGCCGACACCGGCGTCCCGTCGATCTCGGCGAAGCCGTGCCGGGCGAAGAACTGCTTCTCGAACGTGAGCACGAACAGCCGCTCCAGCCCGAGCTCGCGCGCGCCGTCGATCAGGGCGGCGACGATCCGGTGCCCGACCCCGCGGCCCAGCACCGACGGCGACACCGCGACCGTGCGGATCTCGCCCAGGTCCTCCCAGAGCACGTGCAGGGCGCCGCAGCCGACGACCGTGCCGTCGACCTCGGCGACGAGGAACTCCGGGACCGCCTCGTAGAGGGTCACGGTCTCCTTGGCCAGCAGCACGGTGCCCGCGTACTCGTCGACGAGCTCGCGGATCCGGCGGACGTCGCGGGTGCGGGCACGGCGGACGATCACGTCGGGAACCGGGGCGGGGACGGGCTCGGGCACGGCAGGAGAGCCTAGACCGGGGCCGTCGGACCCGGCGTCTACCCTGGTACCCGTGGCTTCCCCCGAGAACGCACCCCGGCGCGCCGCCCTGCTGACGCTGGGCTGCGCGCGCAACGAGGTCGACTCCGAGGAGCTCGCGGGCCGCCTGGCCGGGTCCGGCTGGGAGCTGGTCGACGCCGAGGACGGCAGCCCCGACGTCATCGTCGTCAACACCTGCGGATTCGTCGAGCAGGCGAAGAAGGACTCGATCGACACCGTGCTGGCCGCCTCGGACGTGGCCCGCCCGGCGGGGGCGAAGGTCGTCGCCGTGGGCTGTCTCGCCGAGCGCTACGGCGCCGAGCTGGCCGCCGACCTGCCCGAGGCCGACGCGGTGCTCGGCTTCGACGCCTACCCCGAGCTCGCCGAGCGCCTCGGCGACGTCCTGGGCGGGCACGCCCCGGCCCCGCACGTCCCCACCGACCGCCGCAAGCTCCTGCCGATCTCCCCGGTCGAGCGCCCGGCCGCGACGGCGGACGTCTCGGTCCCCGGCCACGACTGGGTGCCCGACATCGCGCGCACCCGCCTGTCCGGCGGACCGGTCGCGTCGCTGAAGCTCGCGTCGGGCTGCGACCGCCGCTGCGCGTTCTGCGCCATCCCGAGCTTCCGCGGCAGCTTCGTGTCCCGCCCGCCGGCCGACGTGCTCGGCGAGGCCGCCTGGCTCGCCCGGCAGGACGTCCGCGAGCTCGTCCTGGTCAGCGAGAACTCCACCAGCTACGGCAAGGACCTCCCCGGCGGCACCCGCGCCCTGGTCGACCTGCTCCCGCAGCTCGCCGGGATCGACGGGGTCGAGCGGATCCGGGTCGCCTACCTGCAGCCGGCCGAGCTGCGGCCCGACCTGCTCCGGGTCATCGCGACCACGCCGGGCGTCGCGCCCTACTTCGACCTGTCGTTCCAGCACGCGTCGGCGCGGGTGCTGCGCCGGATGCGCCGCTTCGGGTCGCGCACCGACTTCCTCGACCTCTGCGAGCGCATCCGCGCGCTCGCCCCGGAGGCCGGGATCCGCTCCAACGTCATCGTCGGGTTCCCCGGCGAGACCGAGGAGGACCTCGCCGAGCTGGAGGCGTTCCTCACCGGCGCCCGGCTCGACGCCGTCGGCGTGTTCGGCTACTCCGACGAGGACGGCACCGAGGCCGAGGGCTACGACGGCCACGTCGACCCGGCCGAGGTGCAGGCCCGCGTCGCGCGGATCTCCGCGCTGGTCGACGAGCTGATGGAACAGCGCGCCGAGGAACGCATCGGCACCGAGGTCGTCGTGCTCGTCGAGTCCGCGGAGAGCGACGAGGACGACTGCACCGGCCGCGCCGCCCACCAGGGCCCCGACGCCGACGGCGAGTCCATCGTCGTCGCCGCGGCGCAGGACGGCCCGGAGCCGGACTCGCTGCGTCCCGGTGACCTGGTCCGCTGCCGCGTCGTGGACACCGAGGGCGTCGACCTGCTGGTGGAGGCGTGCGAGCTGCTCGACCCGCGTGTGCCGGCCGCGGCCGTCCCGGCGGCCTCCGCAGCCGGATGAGCTCGCACCCGGCCGGGGGCACCGCCGGAGTCGGTGACCCGCCGCTGCTGAACATCGCGAACGCGCTGACCGTCCTGCGGCTGCTGCTCGTCCCGGTGTTCGTCGTCGCGCTGTTCGTCGGCGGCGGCGAGGACGTGGTGTGGCGGCTGGTCGCGTTCGCCGTGTTCGTGATCGCGGCGGCCACCGACCGGCTCGACGGCCAGCTGGCCCGCAGCCGCGGGCTCGTCACCTGGTTCGGTGCGCTGGTCGACCCGATCGCGGACAAGGCCCTGATGGGCGCCGCCCTGATCGGGCTGTCGATCCTCGGGGTGCTGCCCTGGTGGGTGACGATCGTGATTGTCGTCCGCGAGCTCGGCATCACCGCGCTGCGCTTCGTCGTGATCCGCCGTCGCGGGGTCATCCCGGCCAGCCGCGGCGGCAAGGCCAAGACCGTCGCCCAGACCGTCGCGATCGGGCTGTTCCTGCTGCCGCTGCCGGAGCTGCTGGGCCCCGGCACCGCCGCCGCGACCGCCGTGCTCGTCCTCCAGTGGGCGGTGATGGCCGTCGCGCTGGTGCTCACCGTGGTGACCGGCGCCGACTACGTCCGCAAGGCCGTCCGTCCCCGGCCCGCCTGACCTGCGGGGACGATCCGGGGCCCGCGCGGCGTTGAGGTGTTCGCCGTGGGCGGACAGCGTCACGGCGCGTGGGAACCGGGGAAGTCGGTACGGTGAGACATCACCGGGTGTCCGGGGAGCAGTCGAGGAGGGCACATGCTGCTGCGGGAAGCGATCGGCAGTGGGCTGCGTGAGGTGCGCACGGCGCGCCGGCGCACGCTGCGCGACATCTCGCGGGCCGCGCGGGTGAGCCTCGGGTACCTCTCCGAGGTCGAGCGCGGGCGCAAGGAGCCCTCCAGCGAGCTGCTCGCGGCGATCTGCGAGGCGCTCGGGGTCTCCGTGCCGGACCTGCTGACGACCGTCGCCGCCGAGATGGCGACGGCGACGGCGACGTCCGCCGCGGCCGCGGGCCGTCGCGACGACGTGCTCGTCCCGATCGGGCAGCGGCACGCCGAGCTGCGGCTGGCCGGGCGGCCGGGTTCCGTGGTCGCCGCGCCGGCGTCCTCGGGCGGGCCGGTGGCCTCGGCCGCCTGATCGCACGGCCCGCCCCGGCCGACCGCTCCTGCGCGGTAGGGTGCGGACAGACCGGCAGCGATGCCAGGATGGACAGGGCCGGAGGTCCGGTGCCGACCACGGGGGGAACGCGGGGTCGGTCCGGGGTCCGCACGCCCGCCGTGGTGGCGGGCACGGTCGCGAGCGAACGCAGGCGGAGGACGCGCAGAGATGGCCAACGGATTCACCAAGTTCTTCAGCTATCTGTCGGCCCTGTTCTCGTCGAAGGTCGACGAGCACGCCGACCCGAAGGTGCAGATCCAGCAGGCCATCGAGGACGCCCAGCGCCAGCACCAGCAGCTGTCGCAGCAGGCGGCCGCGGTGATCGGCAACCAGCGTCAGCTGGAGATGAAGCTGAACCGGCAGCTGGGTGAGATCGAGAAGCTGCAGTCGTCGGCGCGGCAGGCACTCGTGCTGGCCGACCAGGCCCGCTCCGAGGGTGACGAGCAGAAGGCCCAGCAGTACGAGCAGTCGGCGCAGACCTTCGCGACCCAGCTGGTGACCGCGGAGCAGGGCGTCGAGGACCTCAAGACGCTGCACGACCAGTCGATCGGTGCCGCCGCACAGGCCAAGCAGGCCGTCGAGCGGAACTCGATGATGCTGCAGCAGAAGATCGCCGAGCGCACCAAGCTGCTCAGCCAGCTCGAGCAGGCCAAGATGCAGGAGCAGGCCGCGAAGTCGCTGCAGCAGATGAGCGAGCTGTCCGCGCCGCGCAACGCGCCCTCGCTCGACGAGGTCCGCGACAAGATCGAGAAGCGGTACGCCACCGCGCTCGGGTCCGCGGAGCTGGCCCAGAACTCGGTGCAGGGCCGGATGCTGGAGGTCCAGCAGTCGACCACCGACATGGCCGGCATGTCGCGGCTGGAGCAGATCCGGGCGTCGATGTCGGGGGCGCCGATCGCCGGGGGCCAGCAGGCCCCGCAGGTGGGCCAGGGGGAGCCGCAGCAGCAGCTGCCGTCCTCGCCGGCACCGGCCCAGCAGCAGCAGAACACCCAGAACCAGCAGCAGCCCGGCACCGCCTGAGCCGCTCGCCCGTTCCGCACCGTCCGCCGCGGTCCCGCCCCGGGACCGCGGCGGACGTGTGTCCGGGCCCGTCCGCCGGTGGCGCCCGTCGCAGCAGGGGTCAGCGGGTGCGGGCGGCGCCGGGTGGCGGTCGCCCGGGGGCACCGCGGCGCGGACCGGTGGCCCGGCGCACCGGGCGCGGGGACGGCCCCGTCTGGCAGCGCGGGCACCAGTAGGTGACCCGGGCCCGGTGGTCGTCGCCCTGGTCGGCGGTCCGGATGCGGGTCCCGCAGCGGCGGCACGGGCGTCCGGGCCGCTCGAACACCCAGTGCGCCTCGCCCGCGGCCAGCGAGCCGGTCGTCGTCTGCTCCGGGCGGTCCTTGTTCGACGACAGCAGCCGCCGCGACAGGTCGATGACCCCGGGCAGGTCGGGCACGTCGCGGACCGGCACCCAGGGCGTGAGCCCGAGCAGGAAGCAGATGTCGTTGCGGTAGAGGTTGCCGAGACCGGCCATGACCCGCTGATCGAGCAGCACCAGCCCGAGCGGGTGGTCGGCCCGGGCGGTCATCCGGCGCAGCGCCTCGGCGTCGTGGCCGGGGCCCCAGTCCGGGTCGAGCAGGTCGGGCCCGAGATGCCCGACGAGGGTGTGCTCGTCGTCGGTGGGGAGCAGCTCCAGGTCGTGCAGGGCGAACCCGACGGCGACCCGGTCGGCGGTCTCCAGCACCGCGCGCGCCTCGTGCGCGACCCGGCGCCACCGCATGCCGGGCCGGTACAGGTGCCAGGAGCCGTCCATCCGGAAGTGGCTGTGCAGGCTGCGGCCGTCGTCGAAGCGGGTGAACAGGTGCTTGCCGACGGAGACGACGCCGGTCACGGTCAGCCCGGCCAGGTCGTGCTCGGCCAGGCGCGGGTGGCGCAGCTCGCCGCGCACAAGCTCGTGCCCGGACAGCGCGGTGTGCAGCCGCTTGCCGGCCAGGTACACGGTGTCTCCCTCGGGCACGACCGCGACGCTACCCGGGCGGGCCCGGACCGGCCCGGGCCCGGCCGACGGCTCAGTCGACGACGAGCGTCCGCAGCTGCGGCCACACCTGCGACCACGGGTGCGTCATGCCCTCGCCCAGCCAGATGCGGTTGCCGTCGCCGAGGTCGGTGACCGGTCGCAGTTCCACCCCGGTGGGGGTGAGCAGGCCGGGGTCCCTGCCGAGGAAGATCACGACGTCGTGGTCGTCCGGGGGCGGGTCGAAGTAGCCGTAGCTGCGGTTGCCGCTGTACCCGGGCGGCAGGCCGAGCGCGGGGTCGGCGGTGTCGACGTAGGCGGCGTAGATGTACGAGCCGCCCATCACGACGGCGCGGTCCCGCTGGTCCGGGGGCAGCCCGTCGCGGACGCGGGCGACCTCGCCGACGATCCGCTCCGGCACGGCGGGGTCGGCCGCCCCGGCGCTCGCGGACAGCATCGCCGCGGCGAGGGCGACCGACAGCACCCCCGCCGGCCACGCCACCCAGGACCACCGCCGTCGCCCGGTCCCGCGCCGCTCCTGGAACCACACCGCCCCGAGCGCGGCGACGGCGCCGTGCAGACCGCACAGGTAGTAGGCACGCCCCACGGTCACCGCGAACACGATCCACAGCACGAGGAAGGTCACCGCGACGAAGCGGTACGGCCGCAGCCGCGGTGTCGTGAACGCCGCGACCACCCCGACCACGACGAGCACGGTGCCGAGCAGCCCGGCCAGCATCAGCATCGCCACCGCGTTGGGGCCCGGCCCGCCGAACAGGACCGACTCCTGCGCGACGACCGAGGTCATGCGCAGCTGCGGCCAGCCGTGCACGGCCTGCCACACGAGCGTCGGCGCCGCGATGAGCGCACCGACCAGCGCGGCCCACCAGAACGCGGGCCGCCGCAGCATCGCCCGCGGCCCGGCCACGCCGATCGCGAGGACCAGCACCGCGCCCAGCAGGATGACCTGGAACTTCGTCAGCGCGGCCAGGCCGAGCAGCGGGCCGACGGCGAGGAGCAGCCGGTCGTCGCGGACCCGGGTCCAGCGCACCAGCAGCCACAGCAGCATCGCCCACTGCAGCGGCTCCAGCGAGTACGGCGTCAGGAAGTGCCCGAACAGCGTCACCCACAGCCCGGTGGCCTGGGCGAGCGCGGTGAGGACCTGGGCGCGGCGGTCGCCACCCAGCTCACGGGCGATCAGCGCGGCGACGACGACCGCGCCCGCCGTCGCCAGCGACGGCACGATCCGCAGCACCCCGTTCACCCCGGGCGCGAGGACGTCGGCGAGCCCGGCCAGCGCCGGTGCGACCGGGGGCTGGTCGGCCGACCCCCAGTCGAGGTGGTTCCGTCCGATCGCCAGCATCAGCGCCTCGTCGAACCAGTACCCGCGCCCCAGCGCCCCCATGACGAGGTGCACGACGGCCACCACTCCGGCGACGATCCCGACGGGCAGCCGCGCGAGCGGCGGAACGGTCGCGGGTGCGGCGTCGGAGTCCCGGACCGTGGTCGACGACGTCATGTGTCCCCCCGAGCGACGACGGGCACCGGCGGTCCCGGGCCCGGCGCCATCAGACCCCGGCTGGTCCGTCCGGCGCAGCGGGCATCGGGCGGTGGACGATCGACTTCGGTCTACCGGCGGTCCACCCTCCGGTCAGTCGCGCGGGGCGCTGCGGGCGATCCGCAGTGCCCACAGCACCAGCGGGACCTGCAGCGGCAGCCGTCCCCAGCCGATCGCCCGGTACAGCGGGTCCTTGCGGTTCCAGTGCAGCGCCATCGACACGTTCGCCGGGAACACCGCCGCGAACAGCGCTGCCGCGGCCCAGCCGCCCGCGCGCCGGGTCCGCGGGTGCGCGACCGCCGCGGCGACGGCGCCCTCGGCCGCCCCGGAGGCGTAGGTCCAGAACCGGGGCTCCCCGGGCAGGCTGCGCGGCACGATCGAGTCGAACGGCTCGGGCCGCACCACGTGCAGGACGGCGGCGGTGCCGAGCAGCCCCGCGAGCCCGAGAGCGAGACGCCGGTCGCGGGACGGGGTGCCGGGGGAGCGACGGATCATGACGGCGATGGTGCCACCCGGTACGGGCGGCGGCCGGGCCCCCCGGTGCGGCGGGCGTCACGGTCGGCGCCAGGTGCGCGCGGGGGGAGGATCGGCACCGTGGCCCTCCGGACGGCGGACCGGTGCCGCCCGGAGGATCGACACGTGGCGCAGGGACGGGCGGACCGGTGCCCGCCCGGTGGGGTGCGGCGGTACCGGAGATCGCGGCGGGCCGGTGGGGCTCGCGGCAGGGGGAGGGCGCGGTGACGGGCGGCGTGGACGGGCACGGCCGGGCGCTCGCGCTGTGCCTGCCGTTCGCGCTGTGCCGGCGGCTCGCGCTGTGCGGGGCGCTCGCCGTCGCGGCGGTGCTGCTCGCCGGGTGCGCGACAGTCCCCACCCCCGGGGCACCGGACCCCGGTGCCGTGGACACGTCCGCGCCGGCGGGTGCGACCGGCCTCCGCCGCGCGTTCCCGGCCGGGGCGGGTGCGGACTACCAGCTCGGCGGCGCCTACCCGCCCCCGCCGGGCACCGGGATCGTCGTGCGCGACAGCACCGCGGATCCTGCCCCCGGTACCTGGTCGGTCTGCTACGTCAACGCCTTCCAGACCCAGCCGCAGGACCGGGAGCGGTGGCTGCGCGAGCACCCAGACCTCGTCCTGCGCGGCGGCGACCGCGAGCCCGTCGCCGACCCCGGGTGGCCCGACGAGCTGCTGCTCGACATCTCCACCCCGCAGCGTCGTGCGGGCGTCGCCGAGGTCGTCACCCGTGTCGTCGACCGCTGCGCCGCCGCCGGGTTCGACGCCGTGGAGCTCGACAACCTGGACTCGTGGACCCGGTCCGGCGGGGCGTTCACCGCCGACGACGCCGAGGCCCTCGCGGTCGACCTCGCCGGGGTCGTCCACGCGCGGGGCCTCGCCGTCGGGCAGAAGAACGCCACCGACCTGCTCGACCGGCTGCCCGCGCGCGGCTACGACTTCGCCGTCGCCGAGGAGTGCGTCGCGTTCGACGAGTGCGGCGCCTTCACCGCCGCCTATGGGGACCGTGTCCTCGACGTCGAGTACGTCGACGGCCCGGACGCCGATCCCGCCGCCTGCGGGGACCCGGGCCGGCGTCCGCGGACGACGGTCGTCCGCGACCGGCTGCTGGTCCCCGCGGGCGATCCCGGATACGTCCACCGGGCCTGCTGACCGGCCCTCCGCCCGGGGCGGCCGTCAGCCGATCGGCTCCGGGAGCCGGTCGACCTCGTAGGCCAGGCCGATCGTGTCGCCGCTGGCCGGGTCGTGCAGCTCCACCCGCCAGGCGTCGGCGAACTGGTCGACACCCGACCTCATCGCGACGGTCCCCGACAGCAAGACGGTGCCGGGCACCAGCCAGCCGCGCTCGCGCAGCAGGTCGACCCAGTACCCGGGCGGGAGCAGGGCGGCCAGCGTCGCGTCCTGCACGAGCTCCTCGGTGCCGTCGTGGTCGCCGCCGTGACGGACCCACGCGCGCAGGGTGATGTCGTCGAGCCGGTCGGCGACCTCCGACAGCCGCCAGGCCTTCCGGCCCAGGACGTCGAGACCCGCGTTCTTGCTCCACGCGACACCGTGCACCTCCAGAGCGCGGTCGGTGTGGTCGCAGGCGACGGTCAGCAGCGGGTCGGTGACGTCGTCGCCGACGACCAGCGCCCACTCCGCCTCGCCGGAGGTCCGGTCGTGCTGGGCGGGGACCCGGTCGGTCTGCGACGCCAGGTACGGCGAGACCGGGTACAGCGCCGGCACCGTGTCCGGGGCCGGCACGCCCAGCTCGGCCAGCTCGGCGACGTGCGCGGCGACCTCCTCCTGGGCACGTCCGGCGTACCCGGCGTTGAAGACCCGGTGGACCTCCACCGAGCGGGTGCTGCCGTCGGGCAGGGCCAGTTCGAGCGTCACGGGGGACCTCCGTCAGATGTGTACGTCGCGTAACCGATGTGCACGAGGGTTGCGCACACACTGTGTATACAGCAAGTATGAGCCCCGTCCCACCGACCACCTCCGACCCCGGGAGCCCGCGATGACCTCGCCGTCCGCCTCCTCGTCACCACCGGTCGACCGCCGTGACCTGCGCAAGGCGTTCGTCGCGAGCCTCACCGGCACCTCGCTCGAGTGGTACGACTTCGCCGTCTACTCCGCGGCGGCCGCACTGGTGTTCCCGGTGCTGTTCTTCCCGGCCGCGGACCCGGTCACCGGTCTGCTGCTCGCGTTCTCGACCTACGCCGTCGGCTACGTCTCGCGCCCGCTCGGCGGTGTCGTGTTCGGCAGGCTCGGCGACGTCATCGGCCGCAAGCAGGTCCTGGTCATCACGCTCGTGCTGATCGGCGTCGCGACGTTCCTCATCGGTCTGCTGCCGACCTACGGCACGATCGGCGTCGCCGCCCCGGTCCTGCTGGTGCTGCTGCGCTTCGCCCAGGGCGTCGGCGTCGGCGGGGAGTGGGGCGGCGCGGTCCTGCTCTCCAGCGAGTTCGGCGAGCCGCGCCGGCGCGGGTTCTGGGCCTCGGCGGCCCAGGTCGGCCCGCCCGCGGGCAACCTGCTGTCCAACGGCGTCCTGGCCCTGCTCACCCTGCTGCTGACCGACCAGCAGTTCCTGGACTGGGGCTGGCGGCTGGCGTTCCTGCTGTCGGCGGTGCTGGTGGCGTTCGGGCTGTGGATCCGGCTCAAGCTGGAGGACACCCCGGTCTTCCGCGCGATCGCCGAGTCCGGCGACCGGCCGTCGGCGCCGGTGCGTGAGGTGTTCACCGCCGAGCGCCGCCCGCTGCTCGCCGGGATCCTCAGCCGGATCGGGCCGGACGTCAGCTACGCCCTGTTCACCGTCTTCGTGCTGACCTTCGCCACCACCCAGCTCGGGTTCTCCCGGTCGGAGGTGCTCGGCGCGATCCTGATCGGCTCGGCGCTGCAGCTGCCCTCGATCCCGCTGGCCGGCGCGCTCACCGACCGGTTCAACCGGCGCCTCGTCTACGGCGTCGCCGCGGTCGGGGGAGCGGTGTGGCCGTTCGTCTTCTTCCCGATGATCTCGGGCGGCTCGTTCGCGCTGCTCGTCGTCGGCATCGTCGTCGGGCTCGCGCTGCACTCGTTCATGTACGGCCCGCAGGCCGCGTTCGTCACCGAACAGTTCTCACCACGGCTGCGCTACACCGGCAGCTCGCTGGCCTACACGATCGCCGGCGTCGTCGGCGGCGCGGTCGCGCCGCTGGCGTTCACCGCGCTGTCCGGCGGGTCGGGCAACTGGGTGCCGGTCGCGACCTACCTGGCAGTCGCCTGCGCGCTGACCGTCGTCGGGCTGCTCATCGGCCGCGACCCGGACCACGAGGAGGACGAGGCCTACCTCGCCCTCACGCCCTGAGCAGCACGCGCAGGGTCAGCTGCAGGTGCTCGTCGATCGCCTTCGCCGCCGCGTCGGGATCGTCGCCGGCCAGCGCCTCGACGATCCGGCCGTGCTCGGTGCAGACCGCCTGCCGCCGGTCCTCGGTCCGGAACAGCGCGGTCACGCCGACCCGGCGCTGGCGCACCCGCAGCCCGGCGTAGGTCCGCGAGAGCAGCGCGTTCCCGGTGGCGTCGACGAGCGCCTGGTGGAAGACCATGTCGAGCTCGATGAACTCGGCCGGGTCCCCGCCGGCGCCGGCGAGCTCGCGCTGCCGGTCCAGGGCCGCGTTCATCGCCTCGAACGGGACGCCGCAGGCGTCCATCGCCGCGCGCGCGGCGTGCTGCTCCAGGACCCCGCGCAGCTCCATCAGCTCGGAGATCTGCCGGCCGGTCAACGGTGGCACGTAGGCGCCGCGACCGGGCAACATCTCGACCAGGCCGTCGGCCACGAGCAGCAGCAACGCCTCACGGACGGGCGTGCGCGACACCCCGATCCGGCCGGCGAGCTCGTTCTCGTTGAGGAACGTGCCCTGCACCTGCGGATCGACCAGGACGGTCTCGCGCAGGTAGTGCAACGCGCGCTCGCGACCGGACTCCCGTGACGTCGGCATACGACACGTATACACCGAACCACCCCAGGAGAACGCATGCGGATCGCCCTCGTCCAGATCGCCGCCACCACCGACCCGGCGGAGAACCTCGCCCTGGTCGCCGACGGCGTCGCCGACGCGGCCGCCCGGGGCGCGCGGCTGGTCGTGTTCCCCGAGGCCACCCAGTGCCGCTTCGGGGTGCCGCTCGGCCCGGTCGCCGAGCCCCTCGACGGCCCCTGGGCGTCCCGGGTCCGCGAGCTCGCCGCCGCCGCGGGCGTCATCGTGGTCGCCGGGATGTTCACCCCCGCCGACGACGGCCGCGTCCGCAACACCCTGCTCGTCACCGGGCCCGGTGTGGAGGAGCACTACGACAAGATCCATCTGTTCGACGCGTTCGGGTTCGCCGAGTCCGACACGGTCGCCCCGGGGGACCAGCCGGTCACGGTCACCGTCGACGGTGTGAGGGTCGGCCTCGCGACCTGCTACGACCTGCGGTTCGCGGGCCTGTTCCAGACCCTCGGCGACGCCGGGGCGCAGGTCGTCGTCGTGCCCGCGTCCTGGGGCGCGGGGCCGGGCAAGCGTGAGCAGTGGGAGCTGCTGGTGCGCGCCAGGGCCCTCGACACGACGGCCTTCGTGGCGGCCTGCGACCAGGCGGACCCGGAGGCGGCGGGACGTCCGGTCCCCGGTGGCGCCCCGACCGGGATCGGGATGAGCGCGGTCGCCGGTCCGACCGGCTCGCTCGTCGCGGCGCTCGACGCCGCGCCGGGGACCCTGGTCGTGGACCTCGACCTCGACGCGGTGACCGCGGCCCGCCGGGCGGTCCCGGTCCTGGCCAACCGTCGGTACTGACCCCGGTGCGTGATGTCGCCGGTCAGGCCCGCAGCCGCAGCCCCTTCGGCGTCACCCGGAACCCGGCCTCGGTGAGCACCTCGGACAGCGCCGAGACCAGCGAGTCCTGCCCGTCGGCCCGCTCCACGGCGAGCGATCCGAGCCAGCCCTCGTGCACCGCCCCGGCGAGCGACTCGGCCCCGGCGCGCAGCTCGTCGCGGTCCTCGGTGAACGACAGCAGCGACTTCCCGCCGCGCTCGACGTAGAGCGCGGGCGCCCCGTCGACCAGGGTGACCAGGGCGCCGGCCTTGCGACCGGGGCGGTGCCGGGTCTCGCCGGTCGTGTCCGGCCAGGGCAGGGCCGCGCCGTAGGGCTGGGCGGGGTCGGTGGCGGCGAGCACCACCCGGGACAGCTCGCGCCACGCCTCACGCGGCGCCTGCGGGCGGCGACCGGCGCCGCCGTCGAACTCGCCGTGGCGGCCCGCGCCGCCGAGCCCGCCCAGGCCGCCGCGCAGGTCGTCGGGTACCCCCGCGTACGGGTCGTCGCCCCCCGGGAACCCGGCCACGTCGCCGGAGAGGTCGTCGGGCAGGGGCTCGCCGTCCACGGTCGGGTCGGCGGACCCGGCGCGGTCGGTGGGATCGGCGACGACCGCGCCCGGCCCGGCACCGAGGCGGCGCGGACCGGTCGGCTGGGCGGGGGACGGGCCGCCGTCGGTCCCGGCGAGGGCCCGGACCCGGTCGATCGCGCCCGGCACCGCGAACTGCGCCGCGCCCAGCCCCTCGACGATGTAGCCGCGCCGGCACCGGCCGGACTCCTCCATCGCCCGGAGCACCTTGTAGACCGCGGCGAACCCGCCGGTGACCCGCTCGGTGCCCAGCGCGCCCCGGGTCAGCACGCCGTGGCGCTCCAGGAACGCCTCCGCGGCCGCGTGCGCACGACGGGTCGCGTCGGGCTCGCGCGGCACGGCCACCGACCAGCGCCCGCCGACCGACGGCGGCCCGGTCCGGCTGGGCATCGACGGCCGCCCCGCACGCAGCTGCGCGTAGCGCCCGCGGGCCGGCCGCCGCGCGGTGCGGTGCGCCCCGCCCTGACGCCCGGACGCGCCACGCCGCCCACCGCCCCCGGACAGCCGGGCCCGCAGCGGGCCGAGCGTGTCGTTGGTGAGCGCACCCGCCCAGACCAGGTCCCAGACGGCGGCGACGACGTCGTCGTCGGAGGGGGCCGGTTCGTCCTGCTCCTTCAGCAGCACCCCGGCACGGGTCGCGAGCTCGCGGAAGAACAGCGCACCGCCCCCGGAGTCCGGTGCGGCCTCCGGATCGGTCAGCGCGGCCAGGTCGGTCAGCCCGAGCGCGGCCAGCACCGCGGTGTGCAGCGGGGTGCCCGCGGTGTCCAGGTCGGGGGCGGGCAGCAGCAGGTCCGCCACGTCGGCGGGGGCCAGCGCCAGCCAGCCGTCCTGCCCGGACAGCGCTCCGCACCCGACCCAGGTCACCTCACCGGCGGCGGTCAGCTCGTCGAGCAGCGCGGGGGTGTAGCCCGGCAGCCGGGCCGGCAGCACCAGCGACTCGACCGCGCTCGCCGGCAGCGGCGCCCCGGCGAGCTGCTCGACCACACCGAGCACGTCCTCGGCACCCGGTGCGCGGCGCACCCGGCCGCGCCGCTCGGAGCCCGACCGCACCTGGACGCCCTGCCACTGCGGCAGGAACCGCCCGAGGGCGCGCTGCTCGACGGGCTCGACCTCGTGCCGCAGCTTCGCCAGCGACGCGCGCCGCAGCCGTCGCAGCACCTCGGCGTCGCAGTACTCCAGCTCGCCGCCGGAACCGGCGGGCACCGACGCCTGCGGGCGCAGCTCGCCCTTCATCAGCCGACCGGTGCCGGTGAGCCGCTCCAGCACCCCGGCGACCACGGCCACACCCAGCCCGAAGCGGCGGGCGAGCTCGGCGGCGGTGAACGGCCCGTGCGTGCGCGCCCAGCGCAGCACGAGATCCCCGAGCGGGTCGGGCACCGGCTCAGTGAACGCCTCCGGCACCCCGACCGGCAGCGCCGTGCCCAGCGCGTCCCGGATGCGACCGGCGTCCTCGATCGCGATGAACCGTTCCTCGCCGGCGATCCGCACCCGCAGCGCCCGGCGGTCGCGCTCCAGCTGCGCCAGCCACGCCGGGTCGACGCCGCGGGCCCGCCCGTCGGCCTCGGACAGGTCACCGACGAAGCGGAGCAGGTCCGCGGCGCCCTCCATGTCACGGGCGTGCCGGTCCGGGTCGGTGCGCTGCAGCTGGCCCTCGATCTCGGCCAGCATCTCCGGGTCGAGCAGCTCCCGGATCGCCTCGGAGCCGAGCAGCTCCGCCAGCAGCGTCGAGTCCAGCGACAGCGCGGCCGCGCGGCGCTCGGCCAGCGGCGCGTCGGCCTCGTAGAGGAACATCCCGACGTAGCCGAACAGCAGACTGCGCGCGAACGGCGACGGCTGCGACGACTCGACCTCGGCGACCTTCACCTTCCGCGAGGCGACGTCGCCCATCAGCTCGCGGAGCCCGGGCAGGTCGTAGACGTCCTGCACGCACTCCCGCATCGCCTCCAGGGTGATCGGGAACTGCTCGAACTTGCCCGCCACGCTCAGCAGCTGCGCCGACTTCTGACGCTGCTGCCACAGCGGGCTGCGGCGGCGCGGGTCGCGGCGGGGCAGCAGCAGCGCCCGCGCGGCGCACTCCCGGAACCGCGACGCGTACAGCGCCGAGTTCCCCAGCTCCGCGACGACGATCTGCTCGATCTCGCCCGGCTCCAGCAGCACGTCCTCGGCGCTCGGGACGACCTCGGTGCCGTTGTCGTCGACCGCGTCCGGCAGGCGCAGCACGATCCCGTCGTCGGCGCCCGACGCGCTCACCTCGACCCCGCGGCGCTCCCGCATCCGGGCCGCGATCGCCAGCGCCCACGGCCCGTTGACCTGCGCCCCGAACGGCGAGTGCACGACGAGGCGCCAGTCGCCCAGCTCGTCGCGGAACCGCTCGACCAGGATCGTGCGGTCGCTCGGCACGTGCCGGGTCGCCTCGCGCTGCTCGCGCAGGTAGGACAGCAGGTTGTCGCAGGCCCACTCGTCGAGCCCGGCCGCGGTGGCGCGCTCGCGGGCGTCGGCGTCGGCCAGCCCGGACATCTCGCGCACGAACGCGCCGACGGCCCGGCCCAGCTCCAGCGGCCGCCCGATCGACTCGCCCTTCCAGAACGGCATCCGGGCGGGCACCCCCGGCGCCGGGGTGACGATCACGCGGTCGTGGGTGATGTCCTCGACCCGCCACGACGAGGTCCCCAGCAGGAACGTGTCCCCGACGCGGGACTCGTAGACCATCTCCTCGTCGAGCTCACCGACCCGCGAGCCGGCGCCGTCCGCGCCGCCCGGGGTCATCACGGTGAACAGGCCGCGGTCGGGGATGGTGCCGCCGGAGGTGACGGCCAGGCGCTGCGCGCCCGGGCGGCCGCGCAGCTCGTCGGTGACCCGGTCCCAGGTGATGCGGGCGCGCAGCTCGCCGAACTCCTCGGACGGGTAGCGCCCGGCCAGCATGTCCAGCACCGAGTGCAGCGCGGAGTCCGGCAGCGCCGCGAACGGGGCCGCCCGGCGGATCGTCGCGGCGAGGTCGGACAGCTGCCACGACTCCATCGCGACCATCGCGACGATCTGCTGGGCCAGCACGTCGAGCGGGTTGCGGGGGTAGCGCGTGGACTCGATCGACCCGGTCGTCATCCGTTCGGCGACGACGGCGCAGGACACGAGGTCCCCGCGGTACTTCGGGAACACCACGCCCTCGGACACCGCGCCCACCTGGTGCCCGGCACGCCCGACCCGCTGCAGCCCGGACGCGACCGACGGCGGCGCCTCGACCTGCACGACCAGGTCGACGGCGCCCATGTCGATGCCCAGCTCCAGGCTGGAGGTCGCGACGACGCACGGCAGCACGCCGGACTTCAGCTCCTCCTCGACCAGGGTCCGCTGGTCGCGCGACATCGAGCCGTGGTGGGCCTTGGCCACCGTCGGCGCGGCCCCGCCGCCCACCCCGGACTGCCCGACCGCCTCGGCCGGGAACGCACCCGGGGCGTCGGCGTCGAGGTCCGCGGCCTCCTCCAGGGCGGCGGCCTCCTGCTCCGCGGCGAGCTCGTTGAGCCGGGAGGTCAGCCGCTCGGCGAGCCGGCGCGAGTTGGAGAACACGATCGTCGAACGGTGCTCGCGCACCAGGCCGAGCAGCCGCTCCTCGACGGCGGGCCAGATCGAGGGCTTGCGCGCCGTGCCCGCGGCGGACCCGACGACCTCCTCGTCGGTGCTGCCCGGGGCGGGCCGCTCGTCGAGCGCGGCCAGGTCGGGCACCGGGACCTGCACCTCGACCCGGATCGTCTTGGGGATCGCGGGCTGCACGACCTCGACCGGGCGGGTGCCGGACAGGAACGTCGAGACCTCGTCCACCGGGCGCACGGTCGCCGAGAGCCCGATCCGCTGCGGGGTGGCCTCGGTGATCTCCTCGAGGCGCTCCAGCGACACCGCCAGGTGCGCCCCCCGCTTCGTCCCGGCGACGGCGTGCACCTCGTCGAGGATCACGGTCGTCACCCCGCGCAGCGACTCCCGCGCGGCCGAGGTGAGCAGCAGGAACAGCGACTCCGGGGTGGTCACCAGCACGTCCGGCGGGGTGCGCTGGAACTGGCGCCGCTCGTCGGCCGGGGTGTCGCCGGTGCGCATCCCGACGGTGATGTCGGGGACCGGCTCGTCGAGCCGCTGCGCGGCCTGGCGGATGCCGGTCAGCGGCGAGCGCAGGTTGCGCTGCACGTCGACGGCGAGGGCCTTGAGGGGCGAGACGTAGAGGACCCGGCAGCGGTGCTTCGGCTCGGCGGGCGGCGGGGTGGCGGCGAGCCGGTCCAGCGCCCAGAGGAACGCGGCGAGGGTCTTGCCGGACCCGGTCGGCGCGACGACGAGCGCGTTGCGCCCGGCCTGCGCCGCGGACCAGGCGCCCTCCTGGGCCGCCGTGGGCGCGGCGAAGGCCCCCTCGAACCACTGGCGGGTGGCGGGGGAGAAGCCCTCGAGTGCGGTCACGCCGACCATCATGCGGGTGGGGTCCGACAGTCACCCGTCGAGCGCCCGTCGGACCGGGCGTGACCTGCGACGTCAGCGGGCGGCGTCGGCCCTCGTGCGGGGCCAGACCTCCGCGGTGTCCTCGGCCGGGAACTCGGCGACGACCGCCGCGACCGTCCAGACCATCGACGCCAGGAAGTCCACGCCCAGCGCGTCGACGTAGTGCGAGGTCTCGCGGGCGTCGGCCGGATCCACGAGCGGGGCGACCGTGTAGCGGGCCCGGGCCGCGTAGCGCGGGCCCAGGTTGCTCCCGATCCAGGCCAGCGCCCGCTCGGAGCGGTCGTCGTGGTCGGCGAGCGCGGTGCGGGCGGCGTCGTACCAGTCGGCCAGCACCAGGAAGGCCAGCGACCAGCCGGGCGGGGTGGCGTCCGGCGGCATGTCCCGGTCGACCGCGGTCAGCCGGCGCACGGCGAACCGGGCCGGGTCGGGCCCCGGCGTGGCGAGGGTCTCGCGCACCGCTCCGGCCAGCACGTCGGAGACCATGCGGTAGGCGTTCTGCAGCTCCGCGTCGTCCGTGCCCGCCGACCTGCGTGTGTTCGGGGTCGTGCCCGCCATGTCCACCGTCCTCCGCTCGTGTGGCCGGGCCGGAGCGTAACGCCCTGGCGCGCGGCGGCCGTCGCACGGCAGCATCCGTCCGTGACCGCCGCACCCGACGCCGTCTCCCCGCCGCAGGACCCCGCCCAGCCCCGCCTGCTGGCGGTGCTCGCGATCGGGCAGGTGCTCGGTGGGACGGCCGTCGCGACCTCGATCGCGGCGAGCTCGCTGGTCGCCTCCCGGCTGTCCGGCTCGCCCGCGGTCGGTGGCGTCGCGTCGACGGCGAGCGTGCTGGGCGCGGCGGGTGCGGCCGCCGTCGTCGCACGGGTGGCCCAGGCCCGGGGACGGCGTCCCGCGCTGGTCGGCGGTCATCTGGTGGGGCTGCTCGGCGCGGTCGGTGCCGTCGTCGCGGCCACGACCGGCTCGGTGGCGCTGCTGCTGGTGTCGTTGCTGCTGGTGGGCTCGGGGACGGCGGTCGGGCTCGCCGCGCGCTACGCCGCCACCGACCTGGCCGCGCCGGTGCGGGCCGGCCGCGCGCTCGCGCTGGTGGTGTGGGCGACGACGGTCGGTGCGGTCGCCGGGCCGAACCTGCTCGGTCCGCTGGACGCCGTGGCCGTGTCGGTCGGGCTGCCCGGTGTCGCCGGTCCGTACCTGCTCTGCGCGGTCGCGTTCGCCCTGGCGGCCCTGACCGGGTGGCTGGGTCTGCGGCCCGACCCGCTGCTGCGGGCCCGGGAGCGCGCGGGCACCCCGGCCATCGCGCCGGGGGCCACAGCGGTGCGGCCGTGGGCGGTGCTGCGGGCCTCGCGCCCCGCGCTGCTCGGCGCGGTCGGCATCGTGCTCGGGCACGCGGTGATGGTCGGGCTGATGTCGATGACCCCGGTGCACATGGACCACGGCGGCGCGGCGCTGTCGGTCGTCGGGCTGGTGATCAGCCTGCACATCGCGGGGATGTACGCGCTCAGCCCGCTGTTCGGGTGGCTCGCCGACCGGCTCGGACCGGCGCGGGTGCTGGCCGGTGCCGGGGTGCTGCTGCCGCTGGCGGGGGTGGTCTGCGCCCTCGCCGCGCCGACCGCGACCGGCCTGCTGTCGGTAGGCCTGGTGCTGCTCGGCCTGGGCTGGTCGGCAGCGGTGGTGGGCGGGTCGGCGCAGCTCACGGCGTCGCTGGCGGTGGCCGACCGGCCGCGGGTGCAGGGCTCGGTGGACGTGGCGATGAACCTGGCCGGCGCCGCCGCCGGGATCGTGGCCGGGGTGCTCGTGACGGTGTCGTCCTACGCGCTGCTCGGCGCGCTGGTGGTCGTGGCGACGGTGCCGTTCCTGCTGGTGGCCGCGCGCGCGGCCCGCACGGGACGCCCGGCGGCCGGCTGAGCGGGACCCTCAGCGACGGCGCTGGTGGAGCCACCAGCGCACCAGCACGACCAGCGCGGACAGCAGAGCGAGCAGCGACACGACCTGCCACGCCAGCGGCGACCCGATGCCGGTCGTCGCGAGGACCTCGTCGGCGACGTCGACCGGGACGGTGGCGAGCAGTTCGGACATATCACCCAGGCTACCGGCTCCGGGCCGTCATCGGGCGGACACCGCACGGAACGGGTGACCCGTCTACCCTCGCGGGCGTGCGACTGAGCCACTTCCGGGAACTGATGGAGGGCGAGTTCGGGCCGGTGCGGGCGGCGTCGCTGGCCCGTGACCACGTCTTCGCCGACCTCGGCGGCCGGACCGTCGAGCAGGCGATCGAGGCGGGTCTCGACCTGCGCCGGGTCTGGCGCGCGGTCTGCGCGGCCTACGAGGTCCCACCCGCACGGCGGTAGCGGCGCCCCGGGCGGTCGTGGTGACCGCTCGGCTCCCGTGGGTGCCCGGTCGGCGTGTCGCGGTGTCGGATCGAACGCGTGTTCGTCTACGGTTCCGGCAGGGCTCGCGGTACCGGTCCTGCGGCGCGGTGTCGGACGAGTTGTCCACAGGCGCCGATCCGGGCCCGTAACTGTCAGGGGTACCCCATACCGTTGTGGTGTGCCTCCCCGAAAGACACCAGCAGGACCCGATCGTCGACCACCAGCGAGGAGTCAAGAGATGTCCGCTCCGGACCGCGGCAAGGCGCTCGAACTCGCCCTCGCCCAGATCGAGAAGAACCACGGCAAGGGATCGGTGATGCGCCTGGGCGACCAGGCCCGCGTCCCGATCAGTGCCATCTCCACGGGCTCCATCGCGCTCGACGTCGCGCTCGGCGTCGGGGGCATCCCGCGCGGCCGCGTCGTCGAGATCTACGGCCCGGAGTCCAGCGGTAAGACGACCGTCGCGCTGCACTGCGTGGCGAGCGCGCAGGCCGCGGGCGGTGTCGCGGCGTTCATCGACGCCGAGCACGCGCTCGACCCGGAGTACGCCAAGGCGCTCGGTGTCGACACCGACGACCTGCTGGTCTCCCAGCCGGACACCGGTGAGCAGGCGCTGGAGATCGCGGACATGCTGATCCGCTCCGGCGCGCTCGACATCATCGTCATCGACTCGGTGGCCGCGCTCGTGCCGCGCGCCGAGATCGAGGGCGAGATGGGCGACAGCCACGTCGGTCTGCAGGCCCGGCTGATGAGCCAGGCGCTGCGGAAGATCACCGGTGCGCTCAGCAACTCCGGCACCACCGCGATCTTCATCAACCAGCTGCGCGAGAAGATCGGCGTGATGTTCGGGTCCCCGGAGACCACGACCGGTGGTAAGGCGCTGAAGTTCTACGCGTCGGTCCGTATGGACATCCGCCGCATCGAGACCCTGAAGGACGGCACCGACATGGTCGGCAGCCGGACCCGGGTCAAGGTCGTGAAGAACAAGGTGGCCCCGCCGTTCAAGCAGGCGGAGTTCGACGTGCTCTACGGCGTCGGCATCTCCAAGGAGGGTTCGCTGATCGACGTGGGCGTCGAACAGGGGATCATCCGCAAGTCCGGTGCCTGGTACACCTACGAGGGCGACCAGATGGGGCAGGGCAAGGAGAACGCCCGCAAGTTCCTCAAGGAGAACCCGGACGTCGCCGCCGAGGTCGAGAAGCGCATCAAGGAGAAGCTGGGGATCGGCGCCGTCGTCGACGCCGAGGAGACCAGCCCGGTCGAGCCCCTCCCGGCCCCGGTCGACTTCTGAGCGTGACCGGCGAGCGCGACGGGTCCGGAGGCACGTCCGGACGGGACGGTGCGGAGCCGACCAGGCCCCGCACCGTCCCGCTCGACGACCTGTTCGGCGTGACCCCGTCGGTCACCGACGAGCAGGATCCGCCCGCGATCCGGACCGCCGACCCGACCCGCGGTGGGCCGGACGAGTCCGTCGCCGAGCCCCCGGCGGTCCCCGGCTGGGACACGAGCCCCCACCAGGTCTCGTTCGCCGCGCTGAGCGGCGCCGACGAGGCCCCCACGACGGCGACCGACCCGCCGGCGGCCTGGTCCCCGGGCCCCGCGGCGGACGGCGCGACAGACGAGGCGGCGGCCCCCGCCCCGGTCCGCAGACTGACCCTCGACGGCCCCGACTCCGGCCCCGACCCTGCTTCCGGCGGGAGTGCCGACGACGGCGTCGACGATGCAGGACCCGGCTCGCCCCGTGTGGTCTCCTTCGAGGAGCTGTCCGGACGGGGCGCTCGCCGCAGCGGACCCCGTCGCGACCGCGCGACCCCGCGTCGGCGTCCGGCCGCCGCGGCAGGCCCGACCGACCCGGACGCCGCGGCCGCCGCGCCCGAGGGCACCGGGCCGGACCCGGTCGAGGAGAGCACCACCCCCCGTGGCCGGCGCCGCGGAGAGGGCCGTGGCCGGGGGAGACGCCGGGGCGAGGACGCCACCCCACGCGTCGAGACACCGCAGGAGCAGGAGACCCGCGCCCGCGACATCTGCCTGCGCCTGCTCACCGACCGCGCCCGCACGGTCAAGGAGCTCGGCGACGCGCTGCGCCGCAAGGAGATCCCCGACGAGGTCGCGCACCGCGTCCTCGAGCGGTTCGACGAGGTCGGACTCGTCGACGACCAGGCCTTCGCCGAGCAGTGGGTCCGGTCCCGGCACCGCCACCGCGGCCTCGGCAAACGGGCGATCGCGATGGAGCTGCACCGCAAGGGCGTCGACCGCGAGATCGCCGACGAGGCGCTCACCGGCATCGACGACGACTCCGAACGCGACCGGGCCCGCGAGCTCGTCGTACGGCGGCTGCGGAGCCTGCCCGTCGGGAGTCGCGAGGAGCGGCAGTCCAGCGCCCGCAAGCTGGTCGGCATGCTCGCGCGCAAGGGCTACGGGCCCGGGGTCGCCTACGGGGTGGTCAAGGAGGAGATCGCCGCCGCCGGTGCGGAGGCCGACGAGCTGGGCGAGGCCCCGCCCGAGGACTGACCCGTCCCGGGCGGGACCCGCCGCCCGGTCACGACCGCAGGTACCAGGCGAACCAGTCCCGCATCGTCGGCGCGAGGTAGTGGGTGGGCGGCACCTGCTCGGCCGGGAACAGCGCGAACCCCTGCGGGGCGTGCCCGGGCCGGTCGTGGAAGTAGGTCCCGCTGACCCAGGCCGGGTTGATGTCCAGCTCCATGCCGCGGACCACGCCGGCGTCGGCGAGCAGCCTGCCCAGCGTGCACACCGACAGCGCCGGTCCGGCGACGTACACCTCGGTGCCGTCGGCGGTCACGCCGAAACCGGACCGGTGGACGAACGCGTTCTGGCCGATCGTGCTGCCCCACTCCGCGGTGCCGCCGGTGGCACACGTCGGGTTCACCGCGCCGTCGTCGACGAGCGGGAGCAGGTTCTGCCGCACGCTCGCGACGTCCGGCCCCATCCCGACCTCGGTGCCCCACGCCCCGACGTCGGCCCGGCCGTCGGTGTGCAGGACCAGGCTGGCCTTGCCGGGCAGCAGCGGCGCGACCGTGCGGCCCTCGGCGTAGTAGCCGTTGTGGCTGGGGTCGGACAGCTTGAACCCGCCGTTGAACGCCACCGCCACGCCGTCACCCGCCCGCCCGGCCAGCGACGTCGACGCGTGCCAGTGCCCGGCGGGCTCGCCGACGCCCGGGTGCAGGGTGCCCCGCACCAGCGCGGGGTCCATCCGCAGCACCCCGGCGAGGTAGGAGGTGTGGGTGTCGTCGACCCGCAGCGTCGTCACCTGGACCGCGGGCCGCCCGTGGTCGGCGACGACGGTCTGCCACACGCCCTCCCCGGGCAGCGGGGCCCCCGCCGCGACCGGGGCGAGCGGCGGCGTCGTCGCCGGGTCGGACAGCGCACCCGGAGCCCGCGGGATCCCGCCGGCCGGGGTGCCGCCCTCGGACGGCGCGTCCACGTCGTACTGGAGCTTCTCCAGGCCGGTGACGAGCCAGTTCAGCCCGTGGTCGCGGGCCCACTCGGCGGTCGCCTCGACCGGCCCGGTCCCGGGGGGCGCGGCCAGCGTCACCGCGCCGACCCCGGCGCCCGCGCCGCCGAGCAGCACCACGAGCACCCCCAGCACGGCACCCGCCCGACGTCGGCGCCGGCGACGCCGCGACGGCCCCGGTGGCGGTGCGATCTCGACGGTGGTCTCGACCGCGCTCATCGCCGCACCGCCGGACCCGGGGTGGACCCGTCCCGCCCGCGGGCCGACCCCACCGCCGTCGTCCCCGGGGCCGGGGCCCCCGGCGGGACCAGCGTCTCCAGCACCATGCGCCGTCGTCCTCCTGCGTCGTGGCGGCACGATCCGCCGCCGTGGGTGACCCTTCCGGTCGTTGCGCAGAGCAACCCCAGAGGACGCTGAGCGATCACTGAGAGTCCACAGTCGAGCCGCGCGGTAGAGATCCGGTCCTGCGTGCCGATCGATGGTGCGTAACCGGTGATTGCGTGCATAAGATGCCCGCCGAGCCGCAGTTCGTGATCGGCGAACGGCGCGAGGAGTCGATCCCGGGAGGGTGTTCGTGAGGATCAGAGGACGAGTGGCCGGCGCCGCGCTGGCGGCGACGGCGCTGTTCGCGCTGGCGGGCTGCGGCGGGGGAGCCGGGGGCGGCGGGACCGCCGCGCAGCCGAGCGGCGAGGCGCAGGGCGGCACGCTGACGGTGTTCGCCGCGGCGTCGCTGACCGGCACGTTCGGTGACCTGGAGAAGAAGTTCGAGGCCGCCAACCCGGGCACGGACGTGGTGTTCAACTTCGCCGGGTCCTCGGCCCTGGCCCAGCAGATCAACCAGGGCGCCCCGGCCGACGTGTTCGCC
The DNA here is from genome assembly GCF_017312135.1 of Pseudonocardia sp. TMWB2A. Lineage (NCBI taxonomy): Bacteria > Bacillati > Actinomycetota > Actinomycetes > Pseudonocardiales > Pseudonocardiaceae > Pseudonocardia > Pseudonocardia sp. TMWB2A. The sequence goes on along the minus strand of NZ_QKQY01000002.1, from coordinate 835,112 downwards.
TCGGCCGACCAGAACAACATGACCAAGGTGACCGACGCGGGCAACGCCCAGGGGCAGCCCGAGGTCTTCGCCACCAACACCCTGCAGATCGCGGTCGCGCCGCAGAACCCGAAGCAGATCGCGTCGCTGCAGGACCTGAGCAAGCCCGGTCTGCGGACCGTGGTCTGCGCCCCGCAGGTGCCGTGCGGCTCGGCGACGGAGAAGGTCGAGAAGGCCGCCGGCGTGGACATCACGCCCGTCTCCGAGGAGCAGGACGTCAAGTCGGTGCTGCAGAAGGTCACCACCGGCAACGCCGACGCCGGGCTCGTCTACCGGACCGACGTCACCGCGTCGAAGGGGCAGACGCAGGGCGTCGACATCCCGCAGGCGTCGGAGGCGGTCAACCAGTACCCGATCGTCGTCCTGAAGAACACGAAGAACGCCGAGCTGGCGCAGAAGTGGGTGCAGTTCGTGAACGGCGACGAGGGCCGTCAGGTCCTGGGGGCGGCCGGCTTCGGCGCGCCCTGACCGCGGATCAGGGGATCGGGGCCGACACCCGTCCCACGAGCCAGGGGTAGGAGTCCGACAGCGCCTGGGAGAACAGGTCGAAGTCGTGCCCGCCACCGGGCACGATCACCAGCCGGTTCTCGACACCGGCCCGGGTCGCCACCGCCGACAGTGTGCGCGCGGCGGCGGCCGGGTCGGTGTCGGCGTCGCCCGCCTCGAACCAGCCGGCGATCCCGGGGACCCGGTTCGCGGCCAGCAGGGTCGCCGGGTCGTGTGCGGCGAACGCGGTCTGCGACCCGCCGAACAGCCCGGCGACGGTGTCCGGGACCCCGCCGTTGGAGTCCCCGACCCGCGGGCCGAGCAGCCCGGCGTAGTCACCGAACGTGGCGAACACCGTGGGGTGGCGCAGCGCCAGCATCACCGCGCAGCTGCCGCCCTCGGACAACCCCGCCACCGCCCACGACGGCCCCGGCGGCCGCGTCCCCAGCAGCCTGCTCACCACCCGGGGCACGTCGCGGGTCAGGTAGGTCTCGACCTTCGCGGTCGAGGTGTCGACGCACTCGGAGTCCGCGGTGTAGGTGCCGTTGACGTCGGGCATCACCAGGATCGGCGCCACCCCGTGATGCTGGGCGGCCCAGGCGTTCGCGACGTCGGCGGCGCCCCCGGAGTCCACCCAGTCCACCGGACGTCCGGGGGTCCCGTGGAGCAGCACGATCACCGGCAGCTGCGGCCGGGGCCGCTCGTACCAGGCCGGCGGCACCCACACGACCGCGGGCCTGGCGGCGAAGTGCGACGCCGTCCCCGGGATCGGGATCTGCACGACCTGACCGGTCGCCGGGACCTTCCGGCTCAGCAGCAGCTGGGCGACCCCGATCCCCTCGACCGGTCCGGTCCCGGCCACGTCACCGACGGTCCGCAGGTAGTCCAGCCCGGCGTTCACCCCGACCAGGGCGTTCGACAGCAGCACCACCCCGACGACGCCCGTCGCGCCCAGCCGGGCGAGGATCCGCAGCGACCGGTACCGGGACCGCCCGGCCCGCCGCACCCCCAGGACGACCAGCACGAGGACCACCACACCGGCGAGGACGAACCCCGTCACGAACTGCCACGTGGTGATCGGGACCGCGTCGATCCCGGTGGTGCCGGCGTCCATGGACCGTTCTCCTCGTGTCGTGCCCGCGAGATCATCCCCTGCCGCTGTGAGGCCCGGGTGAGAACCCGGTGAGGATCTGCTGAGTTCACTGTCCGGAGGGGTGACGCCGGTCCTAGCGTCGCCGGTGTGGAGTCGACGATCGCCGGGCTGCCGGCGCACATCCTGCTGGTGCACGGCGTCGTGGTGCTGGTCCCGCTGACCGCCCTCGGGCTGGTGCTGGTCGCGGTCTGGCCCGCGGCGCGGGTGCGTCTGGTCTGGCCGACCGTGGTGCTCGCCGCGGCCACCCTGGCCCTGGTCCCGGTGACCACCGAGGCGGGGGAGTGGCTGGAGCACCGGCTGCCGCGGACCCCGCTCATCCGGGCCCACACCGAGCTGGGCGACGGGCTGCTGCCGTGGGTCGCCGGGCTGGCCGTGGTCGCCGTCGTGGTCGCGGTGCGCCACGTCGCGGCGGTCCGGGCCGGGCGCCGCGTCCCCGCGACGGTCGGCGGCGGGGCCCCGGAGGTCCCGGCCGGGACGGCGCCCGGCGGGACCGTCGCGACGGTGGTGGTGGCCGTGCTGGCCGTCGTCGTCGCGGTCGGGGCGGTGGTGACGACGGTGCGGATCGGGGACTCCGGGGCGCGTGCCGCGTGGACCGGCCAGGTCGCCGAGCAGCCGCTGGGCGGGTCGCAGGGGGAGCCGGACGGCGGCTGACCGCCCGCGCCCCCTCAGGCCCGGCGCCGCCCTCAGCGCGGCGCGCCGTACCAGCGCCACCGGACCGGCGCGGGCACACCGCGCCACGACGCCCGGCCGGTGTGGTGCAGCAGCGCCCCGGCCGGGTCGTCGCCCGCGTCGACGTCCGGCCACAGCCGGGCGAGCACGTCCCGGCACGGCGCCGCCGGCAGCGCCCACGCCGGTTCGGTGGCCCGGGTGATGTCGTGGGTGTGCACCAGGACCTCGGCGACGCCCATCGCGGCGAACCCGGCCGCGTCGGCGTCGCCGTAGGGGTGCCAGCCGCGCACCCCCGCGGGCGCGGTCCGGACGGCGGCGGCGAGCATCGCCCCGCCGGTCGCGACGACCTGCAGCAGCCCGGCGGTGCCGACGCCGCCGGGCACCACGATCTCGAACGGCGGGTAGTCGTCGGGCGGGGCGAGCGCCACCTGGGCGGCGTAGCCGAACAGGTCGTCCGCGACGTGCACCACGGTGTCGCGGCACGACCAGTCCAGCGGTCCGGCCGGGGCGGACCAGCCGTCGTCGGGCACCGTCCCCAGCGCTCCGACCAGTACCGTCACCGCGTTCTCGACGTCCTCCGCGCGCATCGGTGCACCGTGCCCTGCGGGCGGGCACCCGGGCCAGCGCATTAGGCTTCCGCGGTGGCCCACGAGGACGAACGCATCGCACTGCTGCTCGACTACGAGAACCTCGCGATCGGCGCCCGCGACGGGCTCGGGGTCGTCCCCTTCGACTTCGGCCCGGTGGCCGACGCGCTCGCCGAACGCGGGCGGGTCGTGGTCCGCCGCGCCTACGCCGACTGGTCCTCCTTCGACGAGGACCGCCGCCTGATGGCCCGCGCCCAGGTGGAGCTCATCGAGATCCCGCAGCGGATCGGCGGCTCCCGCAAGAACGCGGCGGACATCAAGCTCGCCGTCGACGCGATCGAGCTCGCCTACGAGCGGGAGTTCATCACCACCTTCGCCATCGGCACCGGCGACTCCGACTTCACCCCGCTCATGCACAAGCTGCGCGAGCTGGACAAGCGCGTGATCGGGATCGGGGTGCAGTCCTCGACCTCGGCGCTGCTGCCGCCCGCCTGCGACGAGTTCCTGTTCTACGACCGGCTCCCCGGTGTCGAGCCGACCCAGGCGCCCGCGCCGCCGCGTCGTCGCCGGGGGAGTCCCCGCCCGGCTCCGGCCGCCGCCGCGGCCGCGGGACCGGTGTCGACGCCCGCCCCGGTCGCGGTCCCGGAGCCGGAACCGGAACCGATCGTCCCGCCGGACCCGTTCGACGTCACCTTCTCCGACGGCAGCGACGACACCGCCACCACCGGTGCCGAGGAGCGCGACGTCGCGGGGCTCGTCGTCAGCACCCTGGGCGGTCTCGCCCGGCAGGCCGACGGCACCGTGCTGGCGTCGCGGCTCAAGCGCGCGATCCTGCGCAAGGACCCGACCTTCGACGAGGCCGACCACGGCTTCCGCGGTTTCGGCGAGCTGCTGCGCCACCTGCAGGACCGCGGCGCGGTCACGCTGACCACCGGTGCGGCGCAGGGTGACCCCGAGGTGGCGCTGCCCGACGACCCGGACGCCGACCACGACGCGTTCGCGCTGCTCGTCGACGTGGTGCGCGGGATCGCCGCGGCCGGAGACCCGCCGCAGCTGTCCGGGCTGAAGAACCAGCTCCGCAAGCGGGTGCCGGACTTCTCCGAGAAGCGCTACGGCTTCGGCAGCTTCCTGTCCTTCGCGAAGGCGGCCCGCGCCCGGGACCTCATCGCGATGGAGTGGAGCGACGACACCGGCGACTACGTGCTGCGCCCGCCGTCCTGACCGCACACGACCGCGCCCCCGCCGACGAGGTCGGCGGGGGCGCGGTCGCGGTACTGCAGGGACTCAGCGGCCGGCGGCCTTGCGGGTCCCGCGCTGGAACAGCTTGCCCGCGCGCGAGGTGACCGCACCGGTCACGCCGAACGCGGTGGCGACCGCCCCGGCGGCGACGCGGCTGGTGAACCGGATCGGGTTCAGCGGCTTGTAGACGCGCAGGGCGAGGTCGTCGAGCTGCGAGGCGGCACGCTCGCCGTTCTCGTAGAGCCGGCGGGCCAGGCGGGCCCCGGTGTCGTCGAGGTCGTCCTCGACGCGGGCGCTCACGCGCGCGGCCCGGTCCGCGGTGCGCACCGCGGAGTCGGCACCCTGTCCGGCGACGGCCTTGACGGTGGCGGCGGACCGCTCCGCGGACGCCGACACCTCGCCGGCGACCTGCTTGCCGGTGCGCTGGGCGTTCCCGGCCAGCTGCTCGCCGGTGGCCTTCGCGGCCTCGGCGGCGGCCTTGCCCGCCTTCTTCGGGTCCTTGCCCTGGTCGTCGACCTTGCGGGCCTCGGCGACGACCTTGTCGGCGCCCTTCTTGACGGTCTCGCCGGCCTTCGCCGCGCTGTCACCGGTCTCGCCGGCGACCTTCTTGGCGGTGGTCCTCGTGTCGGCACCGATCTTGTCGGCGGCCTTGCCGGTGGTCTCGGCGGCCTTCGACGCGGTGTCGCCGGCCGCGGTGGCGGTGGCGCTCGCGGCGGCCTTCGTGGCGGTGCCGGCGTCGGCGTCGGAGTCGATGGAGCGGCGTTCGCGCACCGAGCCGTCGGTGCCGTACACGACGAGGTTGCCGCCGCCGTCGTTGGCGATGATCTCCACCGCCCGGGTGATGGCCTCGGCCTGGGTGCTCGTACGGGCACTCGGGCGCTGGGCGTCTTCCTTCTCGACGGTCCAGCCGTCGTCGACCGGCTTGACGTGGCGGTCGGCCATGGCGGGTTCCTCCCCCTTGCGGGACTGACTCGGGCGAACCGGGGTATCCGGATCGGTCTTCTCTCCCCGGAGATGCCCGATGATCGCTGTGCGTAAACGCAGGTCAGCGAGGCGTGGTGAGCGTCTCGTTCCGTCGCGCGACCGCGATCACGGCGGCCAGGGCGCCGAGGACCAGCGGCGTGACGACCAGCGTCCCGCCGTGCAGGACGAATGCCTGGGTGAGCGCCGCACCGATCATCAGCAGGACGAGCCCGGTGGCGGCCGGGGTGGCGAAGCGCCGGGTGCACAGGCCGATCCCGCCGGCCAGCTCGAGGAACCCGACGACGTAGCGCAGCCACTGGCCGAGGCCGATCCCGTCGAAGATCGCGACGGCGAACGGGTCGCCCCAGAACTTCGGCAGCGCCGAGGCCAGGACGAAGAACAGGCCGAGCAGGATCTGCAGCACCCACAGCGCACGGTGTGCGGCGACCGGCATACGGCGGGTGGGGGAGGGAGCGGTCATGGTGGCCTCCGCGGGCACGGCCCCGGCGGTTCCGGGGCACTCACCGCCTATGACCGGCGGGACCCGGAGAACTCATCGCCTCGCGCGGCGACCGGGGCGGGGATACACCACCGGGCATCGGGCCCGCGGCGCGTGGCCGCGGTACCCGATGACCCGATGGTGCCCGGCATCGACAGGGGCTCCCGGTTCTGCAGATGCCGGTCACGGGGTTCAACGCCCGACCCGCCGTCGGGTTGTGGGTGCAGTGGCCCCTGTCTCGCCCGCCACCGTGAGCGGCGCCGCCCCCGCGACGGGCGGGAGCGGATCGCGGTGTGCGTCCGATGAGGAGCATTCCGTCACGATCGCCGGTAGAGGACCGGCGACGGACGGAGTGATCCAGGCCATACTCGTCGCATGCGCGGTGAGCGGTGGCGGGTCGAGGTCGGTACGGAGAACGCGACGTGGTTGGCGACGCAGTGCCGCACCGCGATGCTGGCCCGGGAGTACCGGCCGGTCGACGTGGGCGACGGCGTCGTGGAGTTCGACCGGCTCGCGCTCGGCGCGATCCGCGAGCTCGGCGAGGAGGAGGACGGCTACATCTCCGACGACGCCGAGGGCGTGCGGATCTGGATCGGCGACGACGCGTACGAGCTGGAGCGCATGGACTGACCCCGGCACACGGGAGGGGCCCGGCCTGTGCGGCCGGGCCCCTCGTCCGTGCGTACGACGTCAGGCGATCTGGCGGTCGCCCGGGTCGATCGGGCGGGGCAGCACGGAGCGGCCGGTGAGCCACTCGTCCACACCGGCGGCCGCGGAGCGGCCCTCGGCGATGGCCCACACGATCAGCGACTGGCCGCGGCCGATGTCACCGGCGACGAACACGCCGTCGACCGAGGACATGTAGCGGTCGTCGCGGGCGACGTTGCCGCGCTCGTCGAGGTCGACCTCGAGGTCGTTCAGCAGGGCGCCCTTCTCCGGGCCGACGAAGCCCATCGCGAGGAGCACCAGCTGGGCCGGGAGCTCCTTGTCGGTGCCCTCGACCGGCTCGAAGCCCTTCTCGCCGCGCGTGACCTCGACGATCCGGATGCCGGCGAGCTTGCCGTCGGCGTCCTTCACGAACTCGGTCGTGTTGACCGAGAACAGGCGCTCGCCGCCCTCCTCGTGGGCCGAGGAGACGCGGTAGACCATCGGGTAGGTCGGCCAGGGCATGCCGTCGGTGCGGTGCTCCGGCGGGGTCGGCATGATCTCCAGCTGGGTCACCGACCTCGCGCCCTGACGGTGCGAGGTGCCCAGGCAGTCGGCGCCGGTGTCACCGCCGCCGATGATCACGACGTCCTTGCCCTCGGCGGAGATGGGCGGCGCGTCCATGTCGCCCTGCTGCACGTGGTTGGCCCACGGCAGGAACTCCATCGCCTGGTAGACGCCCTCGGCGTCGCGGCCGTCGGCGGGCAGGTCGCGCCACGCCGTCGCGCCACCGGCGAGGACGACCGCGTCGAAGTCGGCCCGCAGCTGCTCGACGGTGATGTCGGTGCCGACGTCGACCGAGGCCCGGAAGTGGGTGCCCTCGGCGACCATCTGCTCCAGGCGCCGGTCCAGGCGCGCCTTCTCCATCTTGAACTCGGGGATGCCGTAGCGCAGCAGCCCGCCGATGCGGTCGGCCCGCTCGAACACGACGACGTCGTGCCCGACCCGGGTCAGCTGCTGGGCGGCGGCCAGCCCGGCCGGACCCGACCCGACGACGGCGACCTTCTTGCCGGTCTTCACCTCGGGCACCTGCGGGCCGACCCAGCCCTCGTCCCAGGCCTTGTCGACGATCTCGATCTCGACCTGCTTGATCGTGACCGCGTCGTCGTTGATGGCCAGCACGCACGCCGCCTCGCACGGGGCGGGGCACAGCGTCCCGGTGAACTCCGGGAAGTTGTTCGTGGCGTGCAGCCGCTCGATCGCCTCCCGCCAGTCCTGGCGGTAGACCAGGTCGTTCCACTCGGGGATGAGGTTCCCCAGCGGGCAGCCCTGGTGGCAGAACGGGATGCCGCAGTTCATGCAGCGCCCGGCCTGGGACTCCAGGGTCTTCGTCGGGAAGTCCTCGTAGACCTCGCGCCAGTCCATCAGCCGCAGGTCCACCGGCCGCCGGGTGGGCGTCTGCCGGGGAGTGGTCATGAAGCCCTTGGGGTCACCCATGAGCAGCCTCCATGATCGCCTGGTTGACATCGCGGCCCTCGCGCTCGGCGTTCTCCGTCGCGAGCAGCACGCGCTTGTAGTCCTTGGGCATGACCTTGCCGAACCGCTCGACGGCGGCGTCCCAGTCGGTGAGCAGCGCATGCGCCACCGCGGAACCGGTCTCGGCGTGGTGCCGCTCGACGAGGTCGTGCACGATCGACCGGTCCTCGTCCGAGAGCGGGTCGAGGTCGACCATCTCCGGGTTGACCCGGTTCCGGTCCACGTCGAGCAGGTAGGCGACGCCGCCGGACATGCCGGCCGCGAAGTTGCGCCCGGTCCGCCCGAGGACGACGACCCGGCCACCGGTCATGTACTCGCAGCCGTGGTCACCGACGCCCTCGACGACGGCCACCGCGCCCGAGTTCCGGACGCAGAACCGCTCGCCGACGACACCGCGGATGAACATCTCGCCCGAGGTCGCGCCGTAGCCGATCACGTTGCCGGCGATGACGTTCTCCTCGGCGGTGAACGGCGACGACGGGTCCGGCCGCAGGGTCAGCCGGCCACCGGACAGGCCCTTGCCGAAGTAGTCGTTCGTGTCGCCGACCAGCCGCAGCGTGATGCCCTTGGGCACGAACGCACCGAAGCTCTGCCCGGCCGCGCCGGTGAACGTGATGTCGATCGTGTCGTCGGGCAGGCCCTTGCCGCCGTGCGCCCGGGTCAGCTCGGACCCGAGCATCGTGCCGACGGTGCGGTTGACGTTGCGCACCGGCAGGTCCAGGCGGACCCGGTCGCCGTTGCGCAGCGCGCCCTCGGCCAGCTGGATCATGGTGTTGTCCAGCGCCTTGTCCAGGCCGTGGTCCTGCTCGCGGGTCCGCTTGCGCGGCGCGTCGTCCGGCACGTCGGCGATCTTGAAGATCGGCGAGAGGTCCAGGTGCTTGGACTTCCAGTGCTGGGCGGCGGTGTCGACGTCGAGCACGTCGGCCCGGCCGATCGCCTCGTCGAGCGAGCGGAAGCCCAGCTCGGCGAGGATCTCGCGGACCTCCTGCGCCACGAACCTCATGAAGTTCACGACGTACTCGGCCTTGCCGTTGAACTTCTTGCGCAGCTCCGGGTTCTGCGTCGCGACGCCGACCGGACAGGTGTCCAGGTGACAGACGCGCATCATGATGCAGCCCGACACGACCAGCGGGGCGGTCGCGAAGCCGTACTCCTCGGCGCCGAGCAGCGCCGCGATGACGACGTCGCGCCCGGTCTTGAGCTGGCCGTCGGCCTGCACGGTGATCCGGTCACGCAGCCCGTTGGCCATCAGCGTCTGCTGGGTCTCGGCCAGGCCGAGCTCCCAGGGACCGCCCGCGTGCTTGATCGAGGACAGCGGCGAGGCGCCGGTGCCACCGTCGTGGCCCGAGATGAGCACGACGTCGGAGTGCGCCTTGGACACGCCGGCCGCCACGGTCCCGACGCCGACCTGGGACACCAGCTTCACGTGGATGCGGGCCCGCGGGTTGGCGTTCTTCAGGTCGTGGATGAGCTGCTTGATGTCCTCGATCGAGTAGATGTCGTGGTGCGGCGGCGGCGAGATGAGGCCGACGCCCGGCGTCGAGTACCGGGTGGTCGCGATCCACGGGTAGACCTTGCCGCCGGGCAGCTGGCCGCCCTCACCGGGCTTGGCGCCCTGGGCGATCTTGATCTGGATGTCGTCGGCGTTGACCAGGTACTCGGAGGTGACGCCGAACCGGCCGGACGCCGCCTGCTTAACCGCACTGCGCCGCGAGTCGCCGTTCGGGTCCGGGGTGAAGCGGTCCGGGTCCTCGCCGCCCTCACCGGTGTTGGACCGGCCGCCGATGCGGTTCATCGCGATCGCCAGGGTCTCGTGCATCTCCTGGGAGATGGAGCCGTAGGAGATCGCGCCGGTCGCGAACCGGGTCATGATCGACTCGATCGACTCGACCTCGTCGACCGACACGGGCTCGCGCTGGCCGTCCTTGAAGGTGAACAGGCCGCGCAGCGTCATCAGCTTCCGCGCCTGGTCGTCGACGGCCTTCGTGTACTCCTTGAAGACCTCGTACTTCCCGGCCCGCGTGGAGTGCTGCAGCTTGAAGACGGTCTGCGGGTTGAACAGGTGCAGCTCGCCCTCGCGACGCCACTGATACTCGCCGCCGACCGGCAGCGCCCGGTGCGAGGCACGGACGTCGTCGGCCGGGTAGGCGCGGCGGTGGTGGGAGAGGACCTCCTCGGCGAGCACGTCGAAGCCGACGCCGCCCAGCCGCGAGGTGGTGCCCACGAACGCCGAGTCCACGACCTCGGACCCGAGACCGATGGCCTCGAAGATCTGCGCGCCGGTGTAGGACGCGACGGTCGAGACACCCATCTTCGACATGGTCTTGCGGACGCCCTTGCCGAGCGCCTTGACCAGGTTCTTGGCCGCGGTCCGGCCGTCGACGCCGGGGACGTCGCCGCGCTCGGCGAGGTCCTCGACCGTGGCCATCGCCAGGTACGGGTTCACCGCCGAGGCGCCGTAGCCCAGCAGCAGCGCGATGTGGTGCACCTCGCGGGCGTCGGCGGACTCGACGAGCAGCCCGACCCGGGTACGGGAACGCTCCCGCACCAGGTGGTGGTGCACGGCGCCGGTGAGCAGCAGCGACGGGATCGGCGCGTGCTCGGCGTCCACCCCGCGCTGGGACAGCACGATCAGGCGGGCCCCGCCCTCGATCGCGCGGGACACCTCCTGCTTGATCTCGGCCAGCCGCGACAGCATGCCCTTGCCGCCGTCGCGGGCGAAGAACGTGCCCCGCACGACGTGCGAGCTGAAGCCCGGGAACTCGCCGTCGTCGTTGATGTGGACGATCTTCGCGAGGTCGTCGTTGGTCAGCACCGGGAACGGCACGACGATCGTGCGGCAGTGCGCGGGCGTCGCGTCGAGCAGGTTCTGCTCCGGCCCGAGCTGGCTGAACAGCGAGGTGACGAGCTCCTCGCGGATCGCGTCCAGCGGCGGGTTGGTGACCTGGGCGAACAGCTGGATGAAGTAGTCGTAGAGCTGACGCGGGCGCTCGGAGATGGCCGCGATCGGCGCGTCGTTGCCCATCGAGCCGATCGGCTCGGCCCCGGTGACCGCCATCGGGCGGAGCAGCAGGTTGAGCTCCTCCTCGGTGTAGCCGAGGGCCTGCTGGCGCAGGTTGAGCGTCTCGTGGGTCGGGGTCTCGCGGGTACGCGTGGGCAGGTCGTCGAGCCGGATCAGACCGGCGTGCAGCCAGTCGGTGTACGGCTGCTCGGCGGCCAGCGCGCCCTTGACCTCGTCGTCGTCGACGATCTTGCCGCGCTCGGTGTCGATGAGGAACATGCGGCCCGGCTCGAGGCGGCCCTTGCGGACGACCTTGTCGGGCGCGACGTCCAGCACGCCGACCTCGGAGGCGAGCACGACCAGGCCGTCCTCGGTGACCCAGTAGCGGGCCGGGCGCAGGCCGTTGCGGTCGAGGACCGCGCCGATCTGGGTGCCGTCGGTGAACGCGACCAGGGCCGGTCCGTCCCACGGCTCCATCAGCGTGGAGTGGTACTCGTAGAACGCCCGCCGGGCGGGGTCCATCTCGGTGTTGTGCTCCCAGGCCTCCGGGATCATCATCAGCACCGCGTGCGGCAGGCTGCGCCCGGACAGGTGCAGCAGCTCCAGGACCTCGTCGAAGGTGGCCGAGTCCGACGCGTCCGGGGTGACGATCGGGGTCAGCCGCGACAGGTCGCCGGGCAGGTTCGCGGACTCCAGCAGCGACTCGCGGGCCGCCATCCAGTTCCGGTTGCCGCGCAGGGTGTTGATCTCACCGTTGTGCGCCACGTAGCGGAACGGGTGCGCCAGCGGCCACGCCGGGAACGTGTTCGTGGAGAACCGCGAGTGCACGATCGCCAGCGCGGAGGTCACGCGCTCGTCGTTCAGGTCCGGGTAGAACGCGGCGACCTGCGGCTCGGCGAGCATGCCCTTGTAGATGACGGTGCGCGGCGACAGCGACGGGAAGTAGGTCTCGGTGTCGTGCTCGACCCGCTTCCGGAAGCAGAACGCGCGGCGCTCCAGCTCGATGCCGGCGGGCGCGTTCTCCGGGGCGTCCCCGGTCAGCTCGACACCGCCGACGAACAGCTGGCGGAAGCCGGGCATCGCGTCCCGGGCAATCGAGCCCAGGTCCGCGGCGTCGGGGTCGGTCGGGAGCTCGCGCCACCCGAGGACCGTGAGGTCCTCCTCGGCGGCGAGCGCGTCGATCCGCTCGATCGCCGCGGCGGCCTCGGCCTCGTCACGCGGCAGCATCGCGATGCCGGTGGCGTAGGCGCCCTCCGCGGGCAGGTCGAAGTCGGTGACCTCGCGGTAGAACGCGTCCGGGACCTGGATCAGGATCCCGGCACCGTCACCGGTGTTGTACTCGGCGCCACGCGCACCGCGGTGCTCCAGTCGCAGCAGGGCCTCGATGGCCTTCTGCACGATGGCGTGGCTGCGCTTGCCGGTGACGTCGGCCAACATGGCCACACCGCAGGCGTCGTGCTCGTGATCGGCGGCGTACAGCCCACCGGGCGAGGGGCGACGCGTCTGGTCACTGATCGCGGCCAACTGCTCCTCCTGTCGTCTCGGTGCACCTGGAGCCACCCGCATCGGACGACCCGGACCGGGCAGCTCGCTGCGGTCCGAAAAAGGTTTTCAGAATACAGCGCGCAGCCCGAGTGGGACGTGCGACGAGGGCCGTTCAGGTGCACCGTGCCGCCGGGTGGGTGACCGGCGGACGGAATCTTCCTCCGGGCACGCCTAGCAGCCGGGCGCTGACTTCCAGTACCCGGCCATTCCTGCGGCACGGTTCGACCGCACACCCCGGCGAGTGCGGTCTGGCGAGTGCACAGAGTCGCACGTCGCAACCGCGGTGCGCTACTGAGAGCGGCCCACCGGTCCCGTGATGTGGATCGCTGACCATGCGAGCAGGTCAACGTTGCCGTCCCGTGTCCGGACGGTGAGCAAGGCGTGACCACCCGTCGGGAGCGGCCTTCTACTGCATGGGATCGCCGCGGGCGTCCGAACCGTTACGCACCGCAGCCCGGGGCCCGGGGGAGACTGGGGGCGATGAACGCGTCCCCGTCCCACCCCGCCGCCGCCGAGCCGTCGTCGCCATCACCCGGTCGGGTGACGGACGAGCGGGTCGCCGCCGTGCTGACCGACGTCGCCACGATCGGTCCCTGGTTCGCGGTGGCGACGCCCGCCGCGTCCGGCACCGTCCGGTGGGACGGGCTCTACGCCGCGCCCGTCCCCGGCGGCCCGGACCCGCTCGGCCGGCGGATCGACGAGGTCACCACCGCGCTCGGCGGGGACCGGCGGATCGGGGCCTCGGTGGCGGTGATGGGACTCGCGGCGCGGCTCGTGTCGATGCCCTTCGCGGCCGTGGCCCTGCACGGTGTGCTCCCGTCGCTGGGGGAGCTGCGCCGCGACCCCGGCGCCGCCGACCCGTGGGCGCCGAGCCTGCCCGCCGGGCCCACCGGCGTCGAGACCCCGGACGTCGCCGACGACCCGGCGGGCGCCGCGGACCTGCTCGCCCGCGAGCTCGCCGCCACCCACCTCGAGCCGCTGTACGCCGCCGTCGCCGCCCGGGCCGCGGTGTCGCCGCGGGTGCTGCGCGGCAACGTGGTGTCCTCGATCGGCGGGGCGGCACGGGTCATGGAGGCCATGCGACGCCCGGACCGGCGCCGCTACCTGGCCCTGCTCGACGCGCTCGCCGACCACCCGGTGCTGCGCGGGCCGCTGCCGTCGGGGGCCACCGGGCGCCTGCTCCGCCTCGACGACACCGACCCGGACACCGAGTGGGCGTTCCGGCGCCGCTCCTGCTGCCTCTACGTCCGCGCCCCCGGCGGCGGGACCTGCGGCGACTGCGTGCTCGTCGGCCGGGCCTGACCCCGGCGGGCCCGCACGCGGGCGGGGGAGGGTCAGACCGGCAGCGCGATGTCGGCGACGGTCACCCGCACCCGGGCGTCGAGACCGCACACCGTCGCGACCTCCTCGGCCACCTCCCGGCGCACCCGCTCGGCCAGCTCGGCGCAGTTCGTGCCGAACCGCACCCCGACCGTCACCCGGATCTCGGCCTCGTGCCCGTGCACCGACGCGACCAGGCCCTGCACCCGCAGCTCCTCGGGCACCGGGTCGCGGGGCAACCAGTCCGCGGCCAGCCCCAGCAGGGTCTGCGCGACGTCGCCCAGCAGCGCAGCCACCCCCGGCACCCGCCGGACCCGCCGCGCCGCCACCCGCGCGACGGCCAGGTCGGAGACGGACACCGTCGTCGGCCCGCTCATGCCGGCTCCTCCCACAGGTCCTCCACCAGGATGTCCACCCCGGCGATCGGCACGCCGAGCGTGCGGTCCCCGGCCGAGATCATCATCTGCCGGACGCGCGCGGTGACCGAGGCGAGGTCGACCCCGAACCGGGCCGCGACCGTCACCCGCACCCACACCGCGGCCGGGCCGTCCGCGGAACCGTCCGGGTCGCGCAGCTGCTCGATCCGGCACCGGCGGGCCCGCAGCCCGTCCATCGTGTCCACGACGTGGCGCAGCGCCGCCTCCGCGGTCGGCCTGCCCAGCCAGGCGTCCGGCCCGAGGGCGAGCAGCTCGTGCGGGCGCAGGTCCGCGACGACCGCGCCCATCACCTGCTCCAGCACCGACGGCGGCGGCCGCAGCGGCTCGGCCGCCATCCGCGCCACCAGCCCACCGAGCCGGTCGTGGTCCGCGTGGGCGCGCACGCAGTGCGGGCAGGTCAGCTCGTGCTCGTCGAGCACACCCGCCTCCGCGTGGTCCCAGACGTCGGCGGCGTCCCGGCCGCAGGCCAGCGGCTCGACGCGCTCCGCCCCGGTCCTCTCTACCGCCATGCCCGCATCCTCTCCGCCAGTGCCCCGCGCGCCCGGTGGATCCGGCCGCGGACGGCGGTCTCACCCGCCCCGGTGATCTGCGAGATCTCGCTGTAGCCCAGCCCCTCCAGCTCCCGCAGCACCCAGGCCGTGCGCTGGTCCTCCGGCAGCGACGCGACGGCCCGCGACAGTGCCGCCATCTCCGCGTCGACCTCGGCGGCCCGCTCCGGGGTGGGGGAGCGGTCGTCGGCCGGGGCGCCCGGTCCGTCGTCGGCCGGGAGCGGGTCGGTCCGTCGCCGCCGCCGGACCAGTGCGGTGCAGCGGTGGGTGACGATCCGGTACATCCAGGTGGAGAAGGCCGCCTCGCCGCGGAAGGTGCCGATCCGCCGCCAGGCGTCGATGAGCGCGTCCTGCAGGGCGTCCTCGGCGTCGGTGGCGTCGCCGAGCACCCGGACCGCGACCCGGAACAGGGCGTTCTGGTGGCGGCGGGCCAGCTCCTCGAACGCGCCGACGTCGCCGTCCTGGGCCCGGACGACCAGCGTGGTCTCGTCCAGCGCGGCCCGCGACGGCACCCGCACCGGCCGCGCCGACGGCACGTCGGGGACCGGGGCCCCGGCGGCCGGTGGGCCGCTGACCTGCGCGTTCGCCATGAGCGCCCCGTCGGGATTGGAAAGTGGAGGGTGGGGGTAGTCCACCCCGTCAAGGACCGTAGCGACCGGCTCGCACCCCCGCCCGCCGGACACGCGATCAGGAAGCAGGTGAGCCCCATGGGTCTCGGAGACAAGATCAGCAACAAGGCCGAGGAGCTGGGTGGCAAGGCCAAGGAGGCCACCGGCAAGGCCACCGACGACAAGGACCTGCAGGCCGAGGGCAAGGCCGACCAGGCCACCGGCAACCTGAAGCAGGCCGGCGAGAAGCTCAAGGACACCTTCAAGAGCTGACCCGCGCACGACGACGGCGGCGGCACCCCACAGCGGGGTGCCGCCGCCGTCTTCTATGGCTAAGGTCCGCCCCGTGACCGACCCCGCCGCAGGACCCGGCCCGCAGGCCGTCGCGGACGCCGTGCTGGCCCACCCGTCGGTGCTGCGGCTCGACGGCGGCCCGTTCGGCTCGGTCGCGTCGTACCTGCCGGGGCACCGGGTCCAGGGCGTGCGGCTGGCCGACCCGGTGGAGATCGCCGTCGTCGTGCGGCTGGGCAGGCCCTTCGCCGCGGTCGCCGACGAGGTCGCCGACCGGGTCCGTGCCGTCCTCGGCGACGACACCCTGGCCGTCGACGTGACCGTCGCCGACGTCGGTGCGGCCGGCGGCGTCGAGGGCCCCGCCGCGCCGTGACCCGCGCCCGGGCCGTCGCACGGTGACCGGGCTCGCCTAGACTCGCGCGAGCCCCGCCGTCACCGGGCGCGTCCCACGTACCCGGCGGCCGGTGGCACGGGACGCCCGGCGCAGAGCCGGGATCGTCCGGCGCCGGCGGGCGGGGCCACCGACCGGGGGCCGCGCGTGCCGCGGCCCGTTGCAGCACTCGTACCGCCCAAGGAGTTCCACCGTGAAGAGCACCGTCGAGCACCTCAGCCCGACGCGCGTCCGGATCAACGTCGAGGTGCCGTTCGACGAGCTCAAGCCCGACTTCGACCGCGCGTACAAGAAGATCGCCCAGCAGGTCCGCATCCCCGGCTTCCGCCCGGGCAAGGCGCCGGCCCGCATCCTGGAGGCCCGGATCGGCCGTGGCCCCGTCCTGGACGAGGTCGTG
Organism: Pseudonocardia sp. TMWB2A; assembly: GCF_017312135.1. Classification (NCBI taxonomy): domain Bacteria; kingdom Bacillati; phylum Actinomycetota; class Actinomycetes; order Pseudonocardiales; family Pseudonocardiaceae; genus Pseudonocardia; species Pseudonocardia sp. TMWB2A. Next base: position 818,758 of record NZ_QKQY01000002.1, on the reverse strand, counting down.
AACGCCGCGATCCCGGTCAAGTACCAGGAGGCCGTGGTGACGTCCGAGGACGTCAAGCCGATCGGCCGGCCCGACATCGAGGTCACCGAGATCGCCGACGGCGAGCGCATCGCGTTCACCGCCGAGGTCGACGTCCGCCCCGAGATCACCCTCCCCGACCTGGACGGCCTGACCGTCGAGGTCGACGAGACCGAGGTGACCGAGGACGAGGTCACCGAGCAGCTCGACCAGCTGCGCGCCCGGTTCGGCACCCTGGCCGGTGTCGAGCGTCCCGCGCAGTCCGGCGACTACGTCCAGATCGACCTCTCCGCCGCCGTCGACGGCAAGGAGATCGAGGAGGCCACCACCACCGGCTTCTCCTACGAGGTCGGCCAGGGCGGTCTCATCGACGGCATCGACGAGGCCCTCGAGGGCATGTCGGCCGACGAGGAGAAGACCTTCACCTCGAAGCTGGTCGCCGGCGAGCACGCCGACAAGGACGCGGAGATCACCGTCAAGGTGACCACCGTGAAGGAGCGTCACCTCCCCGACGCCGACGACGAGTTCGCCCAGCTGGCCTCGGAGTTCGACACGCTCGACGAGCTGACCGAGAACCTGCGCGAGCGCCTGGGCCGGTCCAAGCGGATGGAGCAGGCCGCGCAGGCCCGCGACCGTCTCCTGGACAAGCTCGTCGAGGACACCGAGGTGCCGCTGCCGGAGTCGGTCGTCGCCGCCGAGGTCGAGACCCGCACCCACGACGCGGTGCACGCCTTCGACCACGACGAGGACAAGTTCGGCGAGTTCCTCTCCTCGCAGGACAAGACCCGCGAGCAGTTCGACACCGAGACGCGCGAGGAGGCCGAGAAGGCCGTCCGCTACCGCCTCGTGCTCGACACCCTGGCCGACCGCGAGGAGATCTCGGTCGGGGACCAGGAGCTCACCGAGCGGATCGTCTACCAGGCCCAGCAGTACGGCATGGCCCCGGAGCAGTTCGTCCAGCAGATCCAGCAGGCCGGCCAGCTCGGCGTGATCTACCAGGACGTCCGCCGCTCCAAGGCGCTCATCACCGCGGTGCGCGCGGCGACCGTCACCCTGCCGGGTGGCGAGGCCGTCGACCTGTCCGACCTGCTCGGGCCGGACGAGGACGAGACCACCGTCGAGGAGATCCCCGCGACCGACGTGGACGGTGCCGACGACACCGCCGACGACGCCACGGACACCACCGCCGACGAGGCCTCCGACAAGGCCGACGCGAAGGCCTGATCGGCGGCCGTCACCCGGCCTCGCACGACACGTCGTGCGCTGTCGGCGAACATCGGGCGTCGTTCCCTACACGGGGCATCCGCTCCGCGTAGGGTCGGCCCCGAACCGGTCCCCAACCGGGACCGTGAACGGGTTCGCAAGACCCGACACCGGAGAACCGAGAGCGATCCAGAGGAAGACTCCGGGACCCTCTCCCGCGGCGTCCGCGCCGCGGGGGTGGGCCCGACTTCGGAAAGCAGGGTGAAGTGAGCCAGCAGGACACCGGCCCGTCCGCGGGCCGCGGCACCGGGCCGCAGATGCGGTCCGGCATCAGCGCGATGTCGCTGTCCGACTCCGTGTACGACCGCCTGCTCCAGCAGCGCATCATCGTGCTCGGTCAGCAGGTGGACGCGGAGATCTCGAACCGCATCGCGGCGCAGATGCTGCTGCTCGCGGCCGAGGACCCGGACAAGGACATCGAGCTCTACATCAACTCGCCCGGTGGCTCGGTCACCGACGGCATGGCCATCTTCGACACGATGAACCTGATCCCGTGCGACGTGGCGACCACGGCGATGGGCATGGCCGCGTCGATGGGGCAGTTCCTGCTGTCGGCGGGAACCCCGGGCAAGCGCTCGGCGCTGCCGCACGCGCGGATCATGATGCACCAGCCGTCCGCGGGCGTCGGCGGCACCGAAGCCGACATCACCATCCAGGCCGAGCAGTTCCGCCGCACCAAGCGGGAGATGGCGGAGCTGATCGCCCAGCACACCGGTCAGTCGGTCGAGACCATCGAGCGCGACTCCGACCGGGACCGCTGGTTCTCCGCGCCGGAGGCCAAGGACTACGGCTTCGTCGACCACGTCGTGACGCACGCCGGGCGGATCGGCGAGCAGAACGGGAGCGACAAGTGAGCACCTTCGACCCGCGCCACCCGGAGTCGATGACCGACCTGCGCGGCCCCGGCGGCTGGGCGCCGGACCCGGCCCGCTCCCGGTACGTGCTCCCGTCGTACGTGGAGCGCACCAGCTACGGGGTCAAGGAGTCGAACCCGTACAACAAGCTCTTCGAGGAGCGCATCATCTTCCTCGGTGAGCAGATCAACGACACCTCGGCGAACGACACCATGGCGCAGCTCCTGGTGCTCGAGTCGCTCGACCCGGACCGCGAGATCTCGCTGTACATCAACTCGCCGGGCGGGTCGTTCACGTCGCTGATGGCGATCTACGACACGATGCAGTTCATCCGCCCCGACATCCAGACCGTCTGCCTCGGGCAGGCGGCGTCGGCCGCGGCCGTGCTGCTGTGCGCGGGCACCCCCGGCCGTCGTATGGCGGTCGAGAACGCCCGCATCCTGATCCACCAGCCGGCCACCCAAGGCGTGTACGGCCAGGTGTCGGACCTGGAGATCCAGGCGGCGGAGATCTCCCGCATCCGCAAGCGGATGGAGGAGGTCATCGCGCGGCACTCGAACCGTTCCGCGGAGCAGGTGCGCGAGGACATCGACCGGGACAAGATCCTGACGGCCGAGGAGGCCAAGGAGTACGGCCTGGTCGACGAGATCGTGCAGAGCCGCAAGCTGTCCGGTACCGCCGGCGGCAAGTGACACCCGGGTCACCGGCGGCCGGTTCCGGCCGCCGGTGACCGCCCGGCGACCCGCCGGGGAACCGGACACCGCTTCCGGTCCCCGTGCGGGCCGCGGGCAGGTACCGTCAACCCGCACGGGGCGACGGGCGCGACGCGAGAACGCCGGACCAGGACTGGGGATCGACACCTATGGCACGCATCGGCGACGGCGGGGACCTGCTCAAGTGCTCGTTCTGCGGGAAGAGCCAGAAGCAGGTCAAGAAGCTCATCGCCGGCCCCGGCGTCTACATCTGCGACGAGTGCATCGATCTCTGCAACGAGATCATCGAGGAGGAGCTGGCCGAGGCCGGTGAGGTCAAGCTCGACGAGCTGCCCAAGCCCACCGAGATCCACGAGTTCCTCGACCAGTACGTCGTCGGTCAGGCCACCACCAAGCGCACGCTGTCGGTGGCGGTCTACAACCACTACAAGCGCATCCAGGCCGGCGAGCGCAGCCGTGCCGCGGGCGGCGACGCCTCCGACGGCATCGAGATCGCCAAGTCGAACATCCTGATGCTCGGCCCCACCGGGTGCGGCAAGACCTACCTGGCGCAGACGCTGGCCAAGATGCTCAACGTCCCGTTCGCCATCGCCGACGCGACCGCCCTCACCGAGGCCGGCTACGTGGGCGAGGACGTCGAGAACATCCTGCTCAAGCTCATCCAGGCCGCCGACTACGACGTGAAGCGCGCCGAGACCGGCATCATCTACATCGACGAGGTCGACAAGATCGCGCGGAAGTCGGAGAACCCGTCGATCACCCGCGACGTGTCCGGCGAGGGCGTGCAGCAGGCGCTGCTGAAGATCCTCGAGGGCACCACCGCGAGCGTCCCGCCGCAGGGCGGCCGCAAGCACCCGCACCAGGAGTTCATCCAGATCGACACGACGAACGTCCTGTTCATCGTGGCCGGCGCCTTCGCCGGGCTGGAGCGGATCATCGGCGAGCGGGTCGGCCAGTCCGGCATCGGCTTCGGCGCCGACATCCGCTCGAAGAAGGACCTGGACTCCGCGGAGCGCTTCGCCGAGACCCTCCCCGAGGACCTGATCAAGTTCGGTCTGATCCCCGAGTTCATCGGCCGGCTGCCGATCGTCGCCTCGGTGACCTCGCTCGACAAGGACGCCCTGGTCAAGATCCTGACCGAGCCGCGGAACGCCCTGGTGAAGCAGTACCGCAAGCTGTTCGAGATGGACGGCGTGGAGCTGGAGTTCGCCGAGGACGCCCTCGACGCCGTCGCCGACCAGGCGATCCTGCGCGGCACCGGCGCCCGTGGCCTGCGGGCGATCATGGAGGAGGTGCTCCTCCCGGTCATGTACGACATCCCCAGCCGCGACGACGTGGCGAAGGTCGTCGTGACCGCGCAGACGGTGAAGGACAACGTCAACCCGACGATCGTCCCGCGCCAGCCGCAGCGCCGGGAGCGCCGCGACCGCTCGGCCTGAGCCGCCGCGAGAACCGACCCGACGCCGGTCCCACCAGCAGGTGGGACCGGCGTTGTCGTTTCGAGACCCGCTCGGGTTGCTGCACCCTTCCGCACTACTTAGCGTTGCTCCGTCAACATACGACGGAGGGGCGACATGTCCGGATTTCTCACGCGGGAGCGCATCGTTGCTCCACCCGGATGGAGCCGTTGGCTCGTCCCACCGGCAGCGCTGTCCATCCACCTGGCGATCGGCCAGGTCTACGCCTGGAGCGTCTTCAAGACCCCGCTGGCAAACGCACTCGACCTGTCGGGCGTCGCCACGGCGCTGCCCTTCACGCTCGGCATCATCATGCTGGGCCTGTCCTCGGCGCTATTCGGCACGAAGGTCGACAGCAACGGCCCGCGCTGGGCGATGGTCGTCGCGTCGAGCTGTTTCGTCGCCGGGTTCCTGATCTCGGGTCTCGGCCTCTACGCCGAGCAGTACTGGCTGGTCGTGCTGGGCTACGGCTTCGTCGGCGGCATCGGCCTGGGCATCGGCTACATCTCGCCGGTCTCCACGCTGATCAAGTGGTTCCCGGACCGCCCGGGCCTGTCCACCGGCCTGGCGATCATGGGCTTCGGCGGCGGCGCGCTCATCGCGACCCCGCTCACGAACTCGCTGCTGTCGGCGTTCGGCGGCTCCGGCGACGGGGCCACCTCGGCCGGCATCGGGTCCACATTCCTCACGATGGGCCTGATCTACCTGGTCTTCATGTCGGTCGGCTGGATCCTCATCCGGGTGCCCGCCGAGGGCTGGACGCCGCCGGGCTGGGACCCGTCGACGGCCAAGAAGAGCGGGATGATCTCGACCGGGAACGTCTCGGCGAACAACGCGATCCGCACGCCGCAGTTCTGGCTGCTGTGGGTCGTGCTGTGCTTCAACGTCACCGCGGGCATCGGCATCCTGGAACGGGCCTCGCCGATCTTCCAGGACTTCTTCGCGGAGAACGGGGCCACGGCCACCCTCGCCGCGGCGGCGGGCGGGTTCGTCGCGATCCTGTCGCTGGCGAACTCGGCCGGGCGCATCGCCTGGTCGTCGCTGTCCGACGTGCTGGGCCGCAAGAACATGTACCGCATCTACCTGGGCGTCGGCGCGCTGCTGTACCTGCTGATCACGCTGATCCCGAACCAGTCGCGGGCGCTGTTCATCGTCGCCGCGGTGCTGATCCTGTCGTTCTACGGCGCCGGGTTCGCCACCGTCCCGGCGTACCTGCGGGACCTGTTCGGCACCTACCAGGTCGGCGCGATCCACGGCCGGCTGCTGACGGCGTGGTCCACCGCGGGCGTCCTCGGCCCGCTGATCGTCAACGCGATCGCCGACGCGCGGATCGAGGCCGGCGTCGAGGGCCCGGCCCGCTACACGACCGCGTTCATCATCATGATCGTGCTGCTGGTCATCGCGTTCGTCTGCAACGAGCTGATCAAGCCGGTCGACGCGAAGCACCACGAGCCGTCCGCAGAGGCGGCCCGGACCCCGACCCAGAAGGAGACCGCGTGAGCAGCGTTGCCGAGACCGGCGGGTCGTCGACCTGGGGGCCGGTGCAGTGGATCGGGGCCGTCCTGGCCTGGGTGTGGGTCGGCGTCCCGTTCGCCTACGGGCTGTACGAGCTCGTCCTGAAGATCCCCGCCCTGTTCGGCTGAGTCTTCGCCCGCCGTTCACCCGTACGGTCCGGTTCGTGATCACTCGTCCGGGTTAGAACGGCGGGCGTGGTTCTCTCCCGACGCTCCCTGTTCCGCACCGCGGCCGCCGGCGGTCTCGCCGGCGCCGCGGCCCTCGCCCTGCCGGGGACGGGTGCGGCCGCACCCGCCCTGGTGCGCTCCGGCCGGCCGGTCCTGACCCACGGCGTCGCCGCCGGTGACGTCCGGCCCGGCTCCGGGCTCGTCTGGACCCGCGCCGACCGGCCGTCGCGGATGGTCGTGGAGGTCGCGGGCTCGCCGGACTTCCGGCGGGCGCTGCGGATCCCCGGCCCGGTGCTGACCCCGGACACCGACCTCACCGGGAAGCTGCGGGTCCCGGCGACGCGGGGACGGGTGCACTACCGCGTCGTCGCCGAGCCGCTCGACGGCGGTCCCGCGAGCGCGCCGCTGACCGGCTCCTTCCGGGCGGTCCCCGGGCGCGGCGAGCCGGTGCGGATCCAGTGGTCCGGCGACGTCGTCGGGCAGGGCTGGGGCATCGACCGCGCCACCGGCGGCATGCGGATCTTCTCCGCGATGGCCGACCGCCACCCCGACCTGTTCCTGCACTCCGGCGACACCGTCTACGCCGACGGCCCGCTCACCGAGACCGTCACGCTGCCCGACGGCCGGGTGTGGCGCAACGAGATGACGCCCGAGAAGGCGAAGGTCGCCGAGACCCTGACCGAGTTCCGCGGCCAGTTCGCCTACAACCTGCGCGACGACAACCTGCGCCGGTTCGCGGCCTCGGTCGGTCAGATCGTGCAGTGGGACGACCACGAGGTCACCAACAACTGGTACCCGGGGGAGATCCTCACCGGTGAGGTGGGGGAGAAGTACACCGAGAAGCGGGTGGACGTGCTCGCGGCCCGCGGGTTCCGCGCGTTCCACGAGTGGCAGCCGGTCGACCCGCGCCTCGCCGTCGACGGACGGGTGTACCGGCGGGTGCCGTTCGGCCCGCACGTCGAGGTGTTCGTGCTGGACATGCGCACCTACCGCAGCGCGAACTCCGCCAACACCGGCCGCGGCGAGCGGATCCTGGAGGAGGCCCAGGCCCGCTGGCTCGTCGACGCGCTCGCGTCCTCCCGGGCGACCTGGAAGATCGTCGCCTCGGACATGCCGATCGGGGTGCTGGTACCCGACGGCGACACCGCCTGGGAGGCCGTCGCCAACGGGGTGCCGGGGCCGCCGAGCGGGCGTGAGTCCGAGATCGCCGGGGTGCTCGCCGGGATCCGCCGGCGGAAGGTTCGCAACGTGGTGTGGGTGACCGCGGACGTGCACTACACCGCCGCCCACCACTACGCCCCCGAGCGCGCCGCGTTCACCGACTTCGACCCGTTCTGGGAGTTCGTCTCCGGCCCGCTGCACGCCGGTGCCTTCGGTCCGAACGAGCTCGACCCGACCTTCGGTCCGCGGGCGGAGTTCGTGCGCGGACCGTCCCGGCAGGGCGCGAGCCCGCTGGAGGGGTTCCAGCACTTCGGGGAGCTCGACATCGCCCCCGACGGGACGACCCTGGAGGTCCACCTGCGCGACCAGGCCGGCGCCTCCCTCTGGACCACCACCCTGCGCCGGACCTGACGACCGCGTCCGCACTCCCCGCGTGGCCGACAGCTGTGCGGCGCCACCGGGGGGTGCCCGCGGGAGGTGACCGGTGTCGTCGCCCGAACCCGCCACGTGGGACGCGGCCTCCTCGGCCTCGGGCCTCCGCGGCCCCCGGCTTCCGCGGCCCCCGGCTTCCGCGGGCCCCGGCTTCCGCGGGCCCAGAGGCCTCTGGCTTCCGCGGCCCCGGCCTCCTCGGCCTCGGCGGCTTCCGGTTTCCGCGGCGTCCGGCCTCCGCGACCGGAGCGGCCGTGGCGGTCACCGGCGGCCCGCCGCACCCGGGCGGAGGTCGTCGCACCCTCCGCGGCGGGTGCGCCGACCCCCGTAGGGGTGCGACAACTCCTCCGGCCACGTCCACACCCCTTGGCGGGCGCCCACACCTGTTGCGACGGGTGTGGACGCCTGCCAGGGGGTGTGGATCCCGGCGGGTGCACGCGCGGGTCCCGGGGACGGAGCCGGGGGTCAGGCGGTCGCGTCGAGCTGGGCGATGACCTTGGTGGGGCGGATCCGGACGACCAGCTCGCCGGGGACGCCGTTGCGCCGGCCGAACTCCTCCGCACGGTCGGCACCCATGTAGCGGCCACCGAGCGCGGTCGCGGTGCGCAGCAGCTCGTCGGGATCCTGGCTGGTCTCGGCGACGCCCTGGACCTGCACGAACCCGTACGGGGGCTCGGGCAGGTCGGCGGTGAGCACGACGCGCGGGTCGCGGGCGATCGCCCGGCCCTTCGCGGTCGCGGCGCCGGTGTTGAACACGATCGCGTCGTCCTCGACGAGGAACCAGACCGGCGCGACGAGCGGGCGCCCGTCCTGCGCGGTCCAGCCGAGCATGCCGGTGCGGGTGCCGTGGGAGAGGAACGCGACGACCTCGTGGCTCAGAGCGGTCATGGAACCGAGCCTAGGGCGCCGCGACCGGCGCCGGGGCGCGCCACGGTGACCGCGGGGCCCGCCGCGGGGGAGGGTGTCGTCATGGACGACCTCCCACCCGGCACCCTGCTCGGCCGTCAGGTCGACGGCGTCACCTGCGGACCGTCGGTGCTGGTCGTGACCGCGGTGCTGACCGGATCCGGGTGGCCCGGCGCCGTGGCCGACCGGTTCGCCGAGGCCCAGCGCACCGCGCACCGGCAGGCCAACCGGCTCTGGCCACGCGCCCTCGGCACCACGCCGTGGGGCATGCGGGCCTGGCTGCACCGGCACGCGCCCGCCGCGGGGCGCTACCGCGTCCGCCCGGCGACCGCGGGTGCGCTGGCTGGGGTGCGCGACGCCGGGGTCCCGGTCCCGCTGCTGGTCGGGTCCGGGTGGCTGCCGCGGCACTGGGTGCTGGTCCTGCCCCCGTCCGGCGACGGCCGGTGGCGCGTCTACGAGCCCGGCTCCGGCCGGGTGCGGGCCGTCGACCCGGAGCTGTTCGGGCAGGGGGACCCGGCCGCCGTCACCGGGCTGCTGGGGTGGCCGCGACCGTGGGCGGTGCTGCTACCCGCCCGGTGATCGCCGGGAGTGGAGCGCCGGGGCGGGTCGGCCGCACCCGCGACTCCACTTCCGGCGATCACCGGGCGGCGGGCCGTGCGGGGGTGCCCGTCCGGCGGGCTGCGACGCGTGTCCCGGTCGCGGGCGCGACGGTGCGGGGGCCGGAAATGCTGTCGGTGTCGACTCGTAGACTTGACATGTGACCGAGACCCTGCCAGCGCGTACCGCCGACCTGCCCGCCAAGTGGACCCCGGGCGAGGTAGAGGGCGACATGTACCGCCGCTGGGTCGACGCCGGGTACTTCCGGGCCGACCCGTCGTCGGACGCCGACCCGTTCTGCATCGTCATCCCGCCGCCGAACGTCACCGGCAGCCTGCACCTGGGCCACGCGATGGACCACACGCTGATCGACGTCCTGACCCGGCGCGCCCGGATGCAGGGGCGCGACGCGCTGTGGCTGCCCGGCATGGACCACGCCGGGATCGCGACCCAGTCGGTCGTCGAGCGGCGGATGGCCGCCGCGGGCGAGCCCGACCGGCACGCGATCGGCCGCGCGGCGTTCGTCGAGAAGGTCTGGGAGTGGAAGGCCGAGTCCGGCGGCTCGATCCTGGGGCAGATGGAGCGCCTCGGGGACGGCGTCGACTGGTCCCGCGAGCGCTTCACCCTCGACGAGGGGCTGTCGCGCGCCGTCGCCACCGTCTTCAAGAAGATGTTCGACGACGGGCTGATCTACCGGGCCGAGCGCCTGGTCAACTGGTCCCCGGCGCTGCGCTCGGCGATCTCGGACATCGAGGTCGACCACATCGAGACCGAGGGTGAGCTCGTCTCGATGCGCTACGGCGACGGGGACGCCTCGGTCGTCGTCGCGACCACCCGGGTCGAGACGATGCTGGGCGACACCGCGGTCGCCGTCCACCCCGACGACGAGCGCTACGCCGCACTGGTCGGCACCGAGATCGAGATGCCGATCACCGGGCGGATGATCCCGGTCGTCGCCGACGACTACGTCGACCCCGAGTTCGGCTCCGGCGCCGTCAAGATCACCCCGGCGCACGACCCGAACGACTTCGAGGTCGGCCGTCGGCACGACCTGCCGATGCCGACGATCATGGACGAGGCCGGCACCATCGCCGGGACCGGCACCCGGTTCGACGGCATGGACCGGTTCGAGGCGCGCGAGGCCATCCGCGAGGAGCTGCGCGCCCAGGGCCGGATCGTCGCCGAGAAGCGTCCCTACCTGCACTCGGTCGGGCACGACTCGCGCACCGGGGTCCCGATCGAGCCGCGGCTGAGCCTGCAGTGGTTCGTCAAGGTCGAGCCGCTCGCCCGGTCCGCGGGCGACGCCGTCCGCTCCGGCGAGACCGTCCTGCACCCGAAGGAGCAGGCCAAGCGGTACTTCGACTGGGTCGACAACATGCACGACTGGACCATCAGCCGTCAGCTGTGGTGGGGGCACCGCATCCCGGTCTGGTACGGCCCGGACGGCGAGGTCGTCTGCGTCGGACCGGACGAGCAGCCGCCGTCGGGCGAGGGCTGGCGCCAGGACCCCGACGTCCTGGACACCTGGTTCTCCTCCGGGCTGTGGCCGTTCTCCACGCTCGGCTGGCCGGACGAGACCCCGGACCTGGAGCGCTACTACCCGAACTCGGTCCTGGTCACCGGCTACGACATCCTGTTCTTCTGGGTCGTCCGGATGATGATGTTCGGGACCTACGTGATGGGGAAGGCCCCGTTCCGCGACGTCTACCTGCACGGGCTCATCCGCGACGAGCACGGCAAGAAGATGTCGAAGTCCAAGGGCAACGTCATCGACCCGCTGGCGCTGATCGACTCCTACGGAGCGGACGCGCTGCGGTTCACCATCGCCCGCGGCTCCAACCCCGGCACCGACATGTCGCTGTCGGAGGAGTGGGTCGCCGGGTCCCGGAACTTCACCACGAAGCTCTGGAACATCACCCGGTTCGCCCTGGCCAAGGGCGCGGACGCCAGCCTGCCGCTGCCCGCGGACGCCGACCGGACCGACGCCGACCGCTGGATCCTGGGCCGGCTCGCCGAGGTCCGCGCGCAGACCGACGAGCTGCTCGACGGCTACCAGTTCGCGAAGGCGACCGAGGGGCTCTACCACTTCGCGTGGGACGAGCTGGCCGACTGGTACGTCGAGCTGTGCAAGACCCAGCTCGACGACCCGGCGACCGAGCCGGGCACCCGGGCGGTCCTCGGGCACGTCCTCGACGCGCTGCTGCGGATGCTGCACCCGATCGCGCCGTTCGTCACCGAGGCGCTGTGGACCGCGCTGACCGGCGGCGAAACCGTCGTGACCGCGGCCTGGCCGACGGCCGAGGGCACCGGCGCGCCGGTCGACGCGGCCGCCACGGCCCGGGTCACCGACGCGCAGAAGGTCATCACCGAGGTCCGCCGGTTCCGCACCGAGCAGGGGCTGCCCGACCGCAAGGCCGTCGCCGCCCGCCTCACCGGCCTCGGCGACGCCGGGCTGGCCGCGCACGAGCGCGCGCTGCGCTTCCTGAACCGCCTCGACCCGGCCGGTGACGACTTCGCCGCCACCGCGAGCTTCGAGGTCGCCACCTCCGGCGGTCCGGTCACCGTCGAGCTGGACACCTCGGGGGCGATCGACGTCGCCGCCGAGCGGGCCCGGCTCGGCAAGGACCTCGCCGTCGCCGAGAAGGAGCGCGACCAGGCGGACAAGAAGCTGACCAACCCGAAGTTCACCGAGAAGGCACCGGCCGAGGTCGTCGACGGGATCCGTGCCCGGCACGCGACCGCCGTCGCCGACATCGACCGCATCACCGCGCGGCTCGCCGCGCTCCCGGAGGCCTGATCCCGCCGTGGCGAAGGAGTACGACGAGTTCGACGACTTCACCGAGGCCGACTCGCCGACCTACGGCGGCGACCGGTGGGCCGAGGGCGGGTTCGGCGACTCGCCCGACGGTGAGCCGTCCGGCGGCGACGCCGAGCAGGAGCAGGACGACGAGCCCGGTGGCGAGGACCGCTCCGACGCCCCCGAGGCGTCCGCCGCGGCACCGGAGGACACCCAGGAGGCCCTGATCGCGGCCGTCCTGGACGAGATCCGCGGCGGGGGAGACCCCGACGTCGTCCCGGCCCAGTCCACGGTGACCGGCTACGCCGAGTTCCTCGCCGTCGACGCGGCGCTGGACCGGCGCTGGCCCGAGTCGGTGATGGAGCCGTCGCTGGAGCGGATGCAGGCCCTGTGCGACGCCCTCGGCGACCCGCAGCGCGGCTACCCGGTCGTGCACCTGACCGGCACCAACGGCAAGACCTCCACCTCCCGGATGGTCGACGCGCTGCTCACCGAGATCGGGCTGCGGACCGGGCGCTACACCAGCCCGCACCTGCAGCGCGCCACCGAGCGGATCAACCTCGACAACCGGCCCGTCACCCCCGAGCGCTATGTCGCGGCCTACCGCGAGGTGGAGCCGCTGGTCGAGCTCGTCGACGCCAAGCGCGGCGACGGGCCCGCGCTCAGCAAGTTCGAGGTGCTCACCGGGATGGCCTTCGCCGCCTTCTCCGACGCCCCGGTCGAGGCCGCGGTGATCGAGGTCGGGCTCGGCGGGCGCTGGGACGCCACCAACGTCGCCGACGCGCACGTCGCCGTCGTCCTGCCGGTGGGGCTCGACCACGCCGAGTACCTCGGCGACGACATCACCGACATCGCCCGCGAGAAGGCCGGGATCATCAAGGAGGGCTCCGTCGCCGTCCTCGCCGCGCAGGACCGGAAGGTCGCCGAGATCCTGCTGGCCCGCTGCGCCGAGGTCGACGCGCAGGTCGCGCGGGAGGGCGCGGAGTTCGGCGTCGTCTCCCGCGAGATCGCCGTCGGCGGGCAGCGCCTGGAGCTGCAGGGCCTGTCCGGCCGCTACGACGAGATCTTCCTGCCGCTGCACGGCGAGCACCAGGCGTCGAACGCGGCGGTCGCGCTGGCCGCGGCCGAGGCGCTCGTCGGCGCCGGCACCGCGCAGCCCCTCGACCCCGACGCGGTCCGCGCCGCGTTCGCCTCGGTCCGCTCACCCGGGCGGCTCGAGCCCGTCGAGGGCGGGCCGGACCGGCCGACCGTGCTGCTCGACGCCGCGCACAACCCGGCCGGGGCGACGGCGCTGGCCGCCGCGCTCGGCACCGAGTTCCGCTTCACCCGGCTGGTCGGCGTGATCGGGGTGCTGGAGGGCAAGGACGCCCGCGGCATCCTGGAGGCACTCCAGCCCGCGCTGCACGAGGTCGTCGTCACCACCAACTCCTCGCCGCGCGCCATGGACCCCGACGCGCTCGGTGCGCTCGCCGCCGAGGTGTTCGGCTCCGAGCGGGTCAGCGTCGAGCCGTCGCTGGCCGAGGCCGTCGAGCAGGCCCGTGAGATCGCCGAGGAGGCGGGCGGGTCCGGGGTCGGCGTCGTCGTCACCGGGTCGGTCGTCACCGTCGGCGAGGCGCGGTCGCTGTTCGGGAAGGAACCGGAGTGAGCGACGTGCCGGGTGTGCCCGAGGGTGTGCGGCCGCCGCCCACCGACCCCATGAAGGGCGCCCGCGGCGTGTTCGCCGCGACGCTGATCCTGGAGGCGATCGTCGTCCTCCTGGCGCTGCTGGTGCTCCCGCGCTTCGGCACCGGGTCGACCGCGCTCGGCTTCGGGGTGGTGGCGGGCATCGCCGTCGCCATGATCCTGGCGTCCGGGGTGCAGCGGCGGCCGTGGGGGCTCACCGCGGCGCTGGTGCTGCAGGGGGCGCTGCTCGTCGCGGCGCTGGTGTTCCTGTCGTCGCTGGTCGTGGTCGCGGTGGTGTTCATCCTCGTGTGGGCGGTCCTGGTCTGGATGCGGCGCGAGGTGGCCCGGCGGATGGCGGCGGGGACGCTGCCGTCGCAGCAGCAGGACTGAGTCCGGCGGTATCACTTCCGGCATCGTCCTCGGTCGTGGCCATGACCCTCCGCCTGACCGATGACGAGTCCGACGCCCTCCGCGCCCGGGCGGAGGCGGAGGGACGCTCCATGCAGGAGGTCGCGCGGTCCGCGGTCCGGGAGTACGTCGCCCGCCACGACCACGACGCCGACGTCGACCACGCAGCCGCATGGGTCACCACGAACTTCCGGGAGGCCCTCGACCGGCTCGGGCGGGCGTGACCCGGTACCTCTCCCTGGTCGACGTCCTGCGGTTCGCCCCGGACGCACTCGGCCAGGAGCCGGTGGTCCGCGACTTCGGTCTGCTCGAGTCCGCGCCGGCCCGGCCGGCGACCGTGCTGTTCGGCCGAGACGCCTATCCGACCGTCCACCTCAAGGCGGCCGCGCTGCTCCAGAGCATCTGCGGCAACCACGCCCTGGTGGACGGCGACAAGCGGCTGGCCTGGGCGACGACGGCGGTGTTCCTGGTACTGAACGGGCATCCGCCGCGGGTCGACCAGGACGCCGTGTTCACGTCGGTGGTCTCGGTGTCCGAGGGCAGTCTGCATGACCTTCCTGGGATCGCCGCCGCGCTGGCGGAGCTCACCGACGAGCCGGAGCCGCCGTCCTGACGGTGGGTGCCGGACCCCCACCGGGTCGTCGCTACCCTGTCGCGCGTGACTGAACGCACTCTCGTCCTGGTCAAGCCCGACGGCGTCGCGCGCAAGCTCGTCGGTGAGGTCGTCTCGCGCATCGAGCGCAAGGGCCTCGGTCTGGTGGCCCTCGACCTGCGCACGGTGGACCGTGAGCTGGCCGCCCAGCACTACGCCGAGCACGACGGCAAGCCCTTCTTCGAGGAGCTGCTGTCGTTCATCACCTCCGGCCCGGTCCTGGCCGCGGTCGTCGAGGGCCCCCGCGCCATCGCCGCCTGGCGGCAGATCGCCGGCGGCACCGACCCGGTGGAGAAGGCCACCCCCGGCAGCATCCGTGGCGACCTCGCCCTGGAGACCGGTTCCAACCTGGTGCACGGCTCGGACTCCCCGGAGTCGGCCGACCGGGAGATCAAGCTCTGGTTCCCGAACCTGTGACCGCAGGCGTCCCGGCCGTCCGCCGGGTCGTCGACCCCCACCCCGGCGCCGCCGCCGCGCTCGGTGACCTCTGGATCGCCGTGACCGAGGCCGGCGGCGCCGTGGACTTCGTGCCCGGCGCCGACCCGGACGAGGTCCGCGCACTGGCGGTCGAGACCGTCGACGCCGCCCGGTCCGGCGCGTCCCGGATGTTCGTGCTGGGGGAGGAGACCGCCCCGCTGGGCACGGTCTTCCTGGTCCCGAACACCGGCATCGCCGCGCACCGCGCCGACGTGCAGCGCCTCATGGTCCGCCCGGCCCTGCAGGGACGTGGTCTCGGCACGGTCCTGCTCGACGCCGCCGTCGCCCACGCCCGGGAGACGGGCCTGGCGATGCTGACCCTCGGCGCCCGCGGCGGCACCCCGCTGCCCGCGTTCTACGCCGCCCGCGGCTTCGTCGAGTACGGCAGGTTGCCCGGCGGGGTGCTGCTCTCCCCGGAGGACGCGCGCGACGTCCACCTGTTCTACCTGCCGCTCGGTTGACCCCCGGCCCGCGGGAAGATCGATTCCCCCCGACGGCCGGATGGCAGAGGCCGTCCCCGCGGTCCACCATGTGGGCCATGACCGTGCTCACCCCGCGCCCGACGACCGCGGACCTAATCCGTGGAGTCGTCGTGGCGGTCCTGGCGATCCTGCAGGTGCTCGTGTCGGCGTTCGGGGGGTCGGGGATCGGCGCCGTCGCGCGCGACTACGACACCCCGCTGCTGGCCGCGGGCTGGGCGTTCTCGATCTGGGGTCTGATCTACCTGGGCGTGCTGGTCTACGCCGGCTACGCCCTGCTGCCCGGCCAGCGCGGCCGCGAGGTGCACCGCCGCGTCGGCTGGTGGGTCGCGGCGACCGCGGTGCTCAACCCGCTGTGGATCGCGGCCTTCTCGAACCGGTGGGTGGTCACCGCCGAGGTGCTGCTGGTCCTGCTCGTCGTCGCGCTCGGTGTCGTCTACGGACGGCTGTCCCGCAGCGTCGCCGACGGCTGGGCGGAACGGCTGGCGATGCGGCTGCCGCTGGCGATCTACCTCGGCTGGTCCTCGGCCGCGCTGGTGCTGGGCCTGATGGCGGCCGGAGTCGCGGTCGGGCTGCCGTCCGACGGGGTGCTCCCGCAGGTCGCGGCCATCCTGCTGCTCGTGATCCTCACCGCGGTCGTGCTGTCGGTCGTCGGTTCCACCGCCGGGTTCGCGGGCTTCGCCGGGGCGCTGTGCTGGGCGCTGCTCGGCATCGTGGCCAACGACCGGCCGATCGCCGTCACCGTCGTCGCGACGGTCGCGGCCGGGGTGATCGCGGTGCAGGCGGTGCGCCGGATCACGCGGTCGGTCCAGCCCGCCCGGCTGGCCCTGGGCTGAGCCGGCGGCTGAGAGGAAACCCGCACCGGGACGTCGGTCCCGCTTGCTACGGTCGCACCGGCAGGAGCAGCGGTACCAGGGAGGCCCGGCATGATCACCGGAAGCATCGTCGCGATCGTGACCCCGATGCACGACAGCGGCGAGGTCGACCACAAGGCCCTCGGCGAGCTCGTCGAGCGGCAGGTCGACGCGGGCACCGCGGCGATCGTCTCGGTCGGCACGACCGGCGAGTCGTCCACGCTGTCGGTGCTCGAGCACACCGAGGTCATGCGGCGCACCATCGAGGTCGCGAACGGCCGGGTCCCGGTCATCGCCGGCACCGGGGCGAACTCCACCGACGAGGCGATCCACCTGACCCGCGCCGCGCGGGCGGCCGGCGCCGACGGCGCGCTGCTCGTGACGCCGTACTACAACAAGCCTCCGCAGGAGGGCCTCTACCAGCACTTCAAGCGGATCGCCGAGACCGTCGACATCCCGCAGTACCTCTACAACGTCCCGGGCCGCACGGCCTGCGACATGCTGCCGTCGACGGTGGCCCGGCTGGCGGAGATCCCGAACATCGTCGGCCTCAAGGAGGCCAAGGGCGACCTGGACCGGGTCCGCGAGCTCGTCGCGCTGGGCCTGGACGACTTCGCGCTGTACTCCGGTGACGACGGCACCGCCCGCGCGTCGATGCTCGCCGGGTTCCACGGCGACATCTCGGTCACCGCGAACGTCGCCCCCGAGACGATGGCCCGGATGTGCAAGGCCGCCGTCGCCGGTGACGCCGAGACCGCCTCCGCGCTCGACGCCGACCTCGCGGGCCTGCACGCGGCGCTGTTCTCCGAGCCGAACCCGATCCCGGTGAAGTGGGCCCTGGCCGAGCTGGGGCTCATGCCCGGCGGAATCAGGCTGCCGCTGGTGCCGCTGGACGAGTGGCACCACGAGGACGTCCGCGCCGCGCTGCGGGCCGCGGGTCTGCTGTCCTGAGCCCCGCGCTCCCCGGGGCGCTGCTCGTCGCCAACCGCGCCGAGATCGCCGTCCGGATCATGGAGACGGCGTCGGGGCTGGGCGTGCGCACGGTCGCCGTGCACGCGGCCGACGACGCCGCCTGCGCGCACGTCGCCCGCGCCGACGCCGCCGTCGCGCTGCCCGGCACCGGCGCCGCCGCCTACCTCGACGTCGCCGCGCTGGTGTGTGCCGCCGTCGACGCCGGGGCCGGTGCGCTGCACCCCGGCTACGGGTTCGCCTCCGAGAGGCCGGCGCTGGCCCGGGCCTGTGCGGACGCCGGAGTGGTGTTCGTCGGGCCGTCGCCGCAGGCGCTGGAGCTGTTCGGGGACAAGGCCGCCGCCCGCGACCACGCGGGGGCGCTCGGCGTACCGGTGCTGGAGGCCGTCGAACCCGCCGACGGCGCCGCGCTGCTGTCCCGCCTCGGCCCCGGCGGCGCCGTCATGGTCAAGGCCCGCTCCGGCGGCGGCGGGCGCGGGATGCGCCCGGTCACCGACCCGGCCGACCTCGACGACGCCGTGCGCCGCTGCTCGTCCGAGGCGCTCGCCGCGTTCGGCGACGGCGCGGTGCAGGTCGAACGCCTCCTGCCGGCCGCCCGGCACGTCGAGGTGCAGGTCCTCGGCGACGGCACCGGCGCCGTCGTGCTGGGGGACCGGGACTGCTCCGCGCAGCGCCGCCGGCAGAAGCTCGTCGAGATCGCGCCCGCCCCCGCCGTGCCCGCCCCGGTGCGCGCGCGGCTGCACGAGGCCGCGCTGCGCCTGTGCGACGGCTACCGCGGCCTCGCCACCGTCGAGTTCCTGCTCGCCGGGCAGGACATCGCGTTCCTGGAGGTCAACCCGCGGATCCAGGTCGAGCACACCGTCACCGAGGAGACCACCGGCCTCGACCTCGTCGAGCTGGGGCTGCGGGTCGCCTACGGCGCCCGGCTCGCCGACCTCGGCCTCGCCTCCCCGCCCGCGCCGCGCGGGACCGCGGTCCAGGCCCGGGTGACGACCGAGACCGTCGGGCCGGACGGGGCCCTCGTCCCGGCCGCCGGGACCCTGACCCGCTTCCAGCCGCCCGCCGGGCGCGGGGTCCGCGTCGACACCCACGGCTACGCCGGGTACCGGGTCGGGCCACGCTACGACCCGCTGCTGGCCAAGGTCGTCGCCCGCGGGGCGACGCCGGAGGCCGCTGCCGCCGCCGCCCGGCGTGCCCTCGCCGGGTTCGACGTGGCCGGCGTCGCGGTCACCCTGGGGCTGCTGCAGGCCGTCCTCGCCCGCCCCGAGCTGGTCGACGGGACACTGGACACCACCTTCGTCGACCGGCACCTGGTCGAGCTGGCCGCGGCGCCCCGCGAGACCGTGCTGCCCGCGACCGGTGCGCCCGAGACCGGCGCGCCCGCGGCGGGTGACGCCGCGGGTAACGGATCGGCGCCGGGCCCGGCGGTCGAGGTCCCCGCGGACCGGACCGCCGTGCGCGCGTCCCGGCCCGGCGTCGTCGTGGCGCTGCCCGCCCCGGCCGGGCAGGTCGTCGCCGCGGGCGGCGAGGTCGTCGTCCTCGAGTCGATGAAGATGGAGCACCCGGTCACCGCGGAGCGGCCGGCCCGGGTGGAGACGGTCGTCGTCGCCGTCGGGGACGCGGTCGAGGCGGGGGAGCTGCTCGCCGTCCTCGCCGACGCCGACCCCGCGGACGCCCCGGGCCGTGCCGAGGACGTCGACCCCGACCGGATCCGGCCCGACCTGGCCGAGGTCCGCGACCGCCGCCACGGCGGGCTCGACGCCGGCCGGCCCGCCGCCGTCGCACGCCGGCGGTCGGCGGGACGGCGCACCGCCCGGGAGAACGTCGCCGACCTGCTCGACCCCGACAGCCTCGTCGAGTACGGCGCGCTGACCCTGGCGGCGCAGCGGGCCCGGCGCAGCACCGCCGAGCTCGTCGCCCGCACCCCCGCCGACGGGATCGTCACCGGCACCGGGACCGTCGGCGGACGCCCGGTCGCCGTGCTGGCCTACGACTACACCGTGCTCGCCGGCACCCAGGGTGTGCTCAACCACCGCAAGACCGACCGGCTCCTCGAGCTCGCCGAGCGCGACCGGCTGCCGGTCGTCGTGTTCGCCGAGGGCGGCGGTGGACGGCCGGGGGACACCGACACCTCCGCCGTCACCCAGCTCGACGTGCCGACCTTCCGGCTGTTCGCCCGCCTGCGCGACCGGGTCCCGACCGTCGCGGTCGTCGCCGGCTACTGCTTCGCCGGCAACGCGGCCCTGGCCGGGGCCTGCGAGCTGATCGTCGCGACCGAGGGCAGCAGCCTCGGCATGGGCGGCCCGGCGATGATCGAGGGCGGCGGGCTCGGCGTCGTCGCACCCGGTGACGTCGGCCCGATGCCGATGCAGTGGGCGAACGGCGTGGTCGACCTGCTGGTGCCCGACGACCGGGCCGCGGCCGCCGCGGCCCGCCGGTACCTGCTGCACGTCGCCGGGGACCCGGTGCCCGGCGGGCACGCCGACCAGCGGCTGCTGCGCCACCTCGTCCCGGAGAACCGGCTGCGCGCCTACGACGTCCGCCGCGTCGTCGACACCCTGTGCGACACCGGCTCCGTCGTCGAGCTGCGCGGCGGGTTCGGCGCGGGGATGGTCACCGCACTGGCCCGGCTCGACGGCCGCGCCGTCGGCGTGATCGCCAACGACCCCGAGCACCTCGGCGGCGCGATCGACGGCGACGCCGCGGACAAGGCCGCCGCGTTCCTGGCGCTGTGCCAGGCCCGCGGGCTGCCGGTCGTGTCGCTGTGCGACACCCCGGGGTTCATGGTCGGCCCGGACGCCGAGCGCACCGCGACCGTCCGCCGGTTCGGGGCGATGTTCGTCGCCGGGGCACGGCTGACGGTGCCGGTGGTGACGGTCGTGCTGCGCAAGGGCTACGGCCTCGGCGCGATGGCGATGGCCGGCGGTGACCTGCACGCGCCGGTGCTCACCGTGGCCTGGCCGACCGGTGAGTTCGGCGGGATGGGGCTGGAGGGCGCGGTCCGCCTCGGCTTCCGCGACGAGCTGGCCGCGATCACCGACGAGACCGCGCGGCGGGCCCGCTACGACGAGCTCGTCGCCGGGTACTACGAGCGCGGCAAGGCGCTCAGCGTGGCGACGGTGTTCGAGATCGACGACGTCATCGACCCCGCCGACACCCGGGCCGTGGTCTCCCGCGCGCTGCGCGGGCGCTGACCGGCCCGGTGGTCAGGACGGCGCCCCGTCCGCGGACGGCTCCGCGGCATCGGGGGCGACCGTGGGGCCCGCGCTCGTGGTCTTCACGTTGCGCACGATGTCGCGGCCGAAGGTGACGTCGACCCGCTCGGCCACGGCCAGCTCCAGCACGGCGATCATGACCTCACCGGAGATGCGGCGCATCCGCTCGATCGTCTCGTAGACGCGCGGCCACTGGTCGTCGGGACGGCCCTCGGCGTCGAAGGGCTGCCAGATCTCGCCGAGGAACAGGTCGACGTAGAGCCGGGCGACGGCGTCGGCGTGCTTGCGCAGCTGCTCCACGACGTCGAGCGAGCGGGTGATCGGGATGCCGAGACCGGTCAGCTCGGCGGCGGCGTTCATCAGCCGCGGGCTGATCTCCTCGTAGGTGTCGTCACCCAGCTCGCGCAGCAGACCCATCTTGACCCCGCGCCTGGCCACGCCGACGTCGGTGCTCTCGTACCGTTCGGCGAGCTCGGCGAGGTGCACGATCTGCCGGTCCTCGGGCGCGAACAGCGCGCGGACGGTCCGGATGAACTGCACGACCTGCTCGGTGGAGCCACCGGTGGTGTCGAGCAGCTTCTTGATCGTGTCGAGCTTGACGCCCTCGTCCTGCAGGTCCTGGATCAGCTCCAGACGCGCCGCATGACCGGGTCCGTAGTAACCCGTCCGGGCCTTGACCTGCGGCGGGGGCAGCAGCCCCCGGGACTGGTAGGCGCGGATGTTGCGCACCGTGACACCGCTGGACCGCGCCAGCTCGTCGATGGTGCGCCAGTCCGCCGACTCCGGGTCCTCGACCATGACACGGAGGATAACAGGCAGGCATGTGACACAGGATTCAAGAGGCCCCGGTTGCTATGTGACATCAAACCGTGCACAGTCGATGTCATGTTCCGATCCGCTCCTGGCACGACCTCGCGCCGCCGGGGCCTGCTGGCCGCCGCGAGCGCCCTCACGACCCCGCTGCTGCCCGAGGACTTCCTGACGCTGGTCGACCCGCTCTGGTCGACCACGTCGCTGCGCGGCCGGGTCGTCGCCCGTCGCCGCGAGACCGGCCGTGCGGTCTCGGTGACCATCGAGCCCGGGCGCGCCTGGGCCGGGCACCGCGCCGGCCAGTACGTCGGCATCGGCGTCGAGGTCGACGGCGTCCGGCTCACCCGGAGCTACTCGCTGACCTCCCCGGAGGACGCCGAGCACCTCACGGTGACCGTGCAGGAGGTCGACGGCGGCGCCGTGTCGCCGACCCTGGTCCGCGACCTGCCGATCGGCACGATCGTCGAGCTCGACCAGGCGGCGGGCGGCTTCGTCCTGCCCGACCCGCTCCCGGAGAAGCTGCTGTTCGTCACCGCGGGCAGCGGCATCACCCCGGTGATGGGCATGCTGCGCACGCTCGACCGCGCCGGGACGATGCCCGACGTCGTGCTCGTGCACGGCGCCCGCACGTCGGAGGACACGATCTTCCGCGCCGAGCTGGCCGGCCTGGCCGCGCGGCACCCGTCGCTGCGGGTCGTGCTGCGCCACAGCGCCGTCTCCGGGCGG
Source organism: Pseudonocardia sp. TMWB2A (assembly GCF_017312135.1). NCBI lineage: Bacteria > Bacillati > Actinomycetota > Actinomycetes > Pseudonocardiales > Pseudonocardiaceae > Pseudonocardia > Pseudonocardia sp. TMWB2A. The sequence continues at coordinate 796,629 of NZ_QKQY01000002.1, read as the reverse complement.
CTCGACCCCACGACCCTCGACGCCGCCGTCGCCGACCGGGCGGACCGCGCCGTGTACGCCTGCGGCCCCGACGGCCTGCTCGATGCCCTGGAGGGCGCCTGGGACGGCGTCGTGGCCGAGCGCTTCACCCCGCCGGCCCGCGCCACCGAGGGCACCGGCGGCACCGTCGACCTCGGCGGGGACGACGTCGTCGTCGAGTCCGGCCAGAGCCTCCTCGAGGCCGGGGAGGCCGCCGGGAAGCTCATGCCCAGCGGCTGCCGGATGGGCATCTGCTTCGGCTGCGTGCTGCCGCTGCGCGAGGGCCGGGTGCGCGACCTGCGCACCGGCGAGGCGCACGGCGAGCCCGGCGACCTGGTCCAGACCTGCATCAACTCCGCGTGCGGCCCCGCGCGCATCGACCTTCCCTGACACACCCGCTCCGACCGAAGGAGGTCCTCATGACCGCCGTCCTGGAGAACCCCACGCACGCCGAGCCCGGCCCGGAGGAGACCGGCCGCGAACAGCACCCGCAGCGCCCGGTGCTGGAGCTCGTGCCGTCGTCGCGCCGGGAGGACGTGGCCGCCACCACCGACCTCACCGCCGAGCAGATCGAGGAGCTCGGCCGCCGCCTCGACGCGATCCGCGACCGCGTCCTCGCCGAGCGCGGCGCGTCCGACGCCGAGTACATCCGCGGCGTCATCCGCAAGCAGCGGGCGCTGGAGATCGGCGGCCGCGCGCTGCTGTTCGCCGGCGTCCTGCCGCCGGCCTGGATCGCCGGCACCGCGATGCTCTCGATCGCCAAGATCCTCGAGAACATGGAGATCGGGCACAACGTCATGCACGGCCAGTGGGACTGGATGCGTGACCCGAAGATCCACTCGTCGACCTGGGAGTGGGACAACGTCTCGTCCTCGGCGGAGTGGAAGCACTCGCACAACTACATGCACCACACCTACACCAACGTCGTCGGCAAGGACCGCGACGTGGGCTACGGGATCCTGCGCCTGTCCGAGGAGCAGCGGTGGACGCCGTACTACCTCGGCAACCCGCTCTACAACTTCCTGCTCAGCCTGTTCTTCGAGTACGGCGTCGCGCTGCACGACCTCGAGGTCGAGAAGGTCGTGGCGGGGGAGAAGCCGCTGAGCCGGGTGTGGCAGCAGATCAAGTCGATCGGCCGCAAGACCGGCCGCCAGATCCTCAAGGACTACGTGGCGTTCCCCGCGCTGGCCGGGCCGTTCTTCCTGCCGGTGCTCGCGGGCAACCTCACCGCGAACCTTGTGCGCAACGTCTGGACGCACGCGGTCATCTTCTGCGGGCACTTCCCGACCGGCGCCGTGCAGTTCACCGAGGAGCAGCTGGAGGACGAGAGCCGCGGCGAGTGGTACGTCCGTCAGCTGCTGGGCTCGGCCAACCTCGACGGCGGCCGGTACTTCCACCTGATGACCGGCCAGCTCAGCTTCCAGATCGAGCACCACCTGTTCCCGGACCTGCCCAGCAACCGCTACGCCGAGATCGCCCCCGAGGTGCGGGAGCTGTGCCGGGAGTACGGGCTGGAGTACACGACCGGGCCGCTGTGGAAGCAGTACATGCAGGTCCTGGGCACGATCAACCGACTGGCCCTGCCGAACGGCAGGCGCTGATAGCTTCCCCTGATGTCCGATCCGTCCGGATCGGCGGAGGGGGGCGGTCGTGCGGCACCTGGTGGGGATCCTGGTCGGGCTCGCGGGGACGGCGGTGGCGCTCGCCGTCGCCGGCGCCGGGATGGGCATCGCCTACGAGGGCATGATGCGGATGGACCTCGACCGGGTCCCGTCCGGGTCCGGCCTGCTGCTGGCCGGTGGTCTGCTGCTGGGCGGGGTGGCCCTCGCCGCCCGGCTGTCCCCGGCGGCGCCGCTGACCGCGGCCGTCCTGCTCGCGTCGGCCTCGGCCTGGACGCTGGTCGACCCGCAGGCGCCGTTCGCGCTGGGCCGGGGGCTCGGCTACCTGCTGAGCCTGCAGTACGGGATGCTCCTGGCCGGGCTGCTGGCCGTGGCCGCGTTCGTCGTCCCGCGGCGGCGGGCCGAGCCCGGCCCGCCGCCGTCGTGGGCGCACGGCCCGTCGTCGGGGCCGGTCGTCCACTGACCGGCCCGGCCCGTCAGAGGGCCGGCACGACGTCGAGGAAGCCGTGCACCTGCGCGATCCGGCCGTCGCCGTCGGTCACGACGACGTCGAAACCGACCACCGGAGGCTCGGCGCCCGACGCGAAGACCTCCGGCGGGGCCGCCTGCCAGCGGAACCGCGCCCGGTCGTGGTGCGCGTCGACCTCGCCGTGCAGCCGGAACTCGAACCCGGCCAGCTTCTCCCGGGCCGCGCCCAGGAACCCGGCGACGCCGTCGTGCCCGGTGACGTCGGCGAGCGGGTCGGTGTAGCGGACGTCGGTGGTGAACAGCTCGGCGACGCGGGCCTTCCGCGCCGCCGGGTCGGCCTCGTTGAACGCCGCGACGTAGCGCTCGGCGAGGGCGGTGAAGTCGGTCATCCCTACCTCCTGGGTGGTGCGGTTCGGACCTCACCGAGCCTGCTGCCACCGTCGCCGCGGCGCGATGACCTGCGGGGTAACCGGATCCGCCTACCCGCAGGTAGTCGTCGCGACGCCCGGGTCCGGCTAGCGTCGGCCCGGTGAGCGACACCGACGTCCGTCCGGCCCGCACCGCGGGACCGGGGGAGATGCTGCGGTTCTGGCGAGGCCGCCGCCGGCGCAGCCAGCTCGACCTGGCGCTCGCGGCGGGGGTCTCGGCGCGGCACCTCAGCTTCGTCGAGACCGGCCGTTCGGGCGCTAGCAGGGAGCTGCTGGGCGCGCTCGCCGAGGCGCTGGAGATCCCGCTGCGGGAGCGGAACGCGCTGCTCCTGGCCGCCGGCTACGCCCCCGCCTACGCCGAACGGTCGCTCGACGACCCGGACCTCGCGCCCGTGCGGGAGGCGCTGGCGCGGCTCGTCGCCGCGCACGACCCGTACCCGGCCCTCGTCGTGGACCGGTGGGGCGACGTCCGGCTCGCCAACGCCGCGGCCTCGGCGCTGCTCGCCGGCCTCGACCCGGCCGTGCTCGGGCCGCCGCCGAACGTGCACCGGGTCTGCCTGCACCCCGCCGGGCTCGCGCCGCGCATCCGCAACCTCGCCCAGTGGCGGGAGCACCTGCTGCACCGGCTCGAACGGCAGGTGCGGATGACCGCGGACCGGCGGCTCGTCGCGCTGCTCGCCGAGTGCCGGGACTACCCCGGACCCGAGGAGACCGCGCTGCCGTCGCCGGGCTCGGACGTGCTGCTGCCGCTGGTCCTCGACACCGACGACGGCACGCTGAGGTTCCACTCGGTGGTCTCGACCTTCGGCGCACCGCACGACGTCACCCTCGCCGAGCTGGCACTGGAGACCTTCCTGCCCGCCGACGACGCCACGCGCGCCGCCCTCACCGCCCGCGCAGGCCGGTGAGCCCCGCTCAGCCCGCGACGCCCGGGGACAGCGACAGCACCGGCACCGTCCCGTTCAGCGCGAAGGCCCCGACCACCTGCTGCTTGTAGACGATCGGGTTGTGCACGGCGAGGGTGCGCGCGTTGCGCCAGTGCCGGTCCAGCGCCCGGTCGACGTCGACGGTGGACGCGCCGCCGACCTCGAACAGCTCCGAGGTCGCGTCCAGCACCAGCTGCGGCACCGTCGACTGGGCCCGGTACACGTCGAGCTCGGCGGCCGGGCCGTGGCCGGGCTCGGACAGCGCCCGCTCCAGCGAGGCGGCCGCGGCGTCGACGACGGCGGCGACGGTGAACGCGGCCGCGTCGACCTTCCCGACGACCTGCTGCACCAGCGGGTCGTCCTTGGGCAGGTCGGCGTTGCCGTAGGGCCAGTTGCGGCGCCGGTCGCGGACGTAGGCGGCGGCGTCGTCGGCGGCGCGGCGGGCGATCCCGGCCAGCGCCGCCAGCTGCACCAGCTGCAGGAACCCCTGCCGGACCGGCTGGTGGGCGTCGGTCGGCGCGGGCCGCACCTGGGCCGGGTCGACCTCGACCGCGGTGAACCGGGTCGTGCCGCTGGCGGTCAGCTTCTGGCCGAACCCGCGCCAGTCGTCGACCCGCTCGACACCGGGCGCGGAGGTCTCCACCAGCACGCTCACCCGGCTGCCGTCCTCGTCGAGGGCGACGACGTCGACGAGGTCGGCGTAGAGCGTGCCGGTGCAGTAGAACTTCTCGCCCTCGAGCAGCAGCTTGTCCCCGTCGCGGCGCAGCACCGTGGTGGAGGAGTTGCGCGCGACGCCGCCGCGCTCGGAGATGGCGTTGCCGACGAGCCGGCCGGCCGCGACCTGCTCCAGCCGCCCGCGCAGTACCGGGTCGTCGGCGGCACCGGCCGACCACAGCTCGGCGAACAGCAGGTGCGTCCGCAGCGCCTGCGGGATGTTCGAGTCCGCCGCCCCCAGCTCGACGAGCAGCGCGAACAGCTGGCGCAGCGAGGCCCCCGCGCCGCCGGCCTCCACCGGCAGCCGGACCGCGCCGAACCCGGCGTCGCGCAGGGCGGCGATCTCGTCGACGGGCAGCCTGCGGGTCAGCTCGCGCTCCACCGCGCCGGCGGCGATCTCGTCGAACAGCGGGCGGAACCGGGCGTGCAGCTCGGCGTCGGTCACGGGCACGGGGGTCTCCTGGGAGTTCGGGGACGCGCGTGGGGAGCAGGTCGGCGCCAGCGTAGGTGCCCGGCCCGCCCGCCCGCCGTGACCCGTGCCTCAGCGGGCGTGCGCCCGGGCGGCGGTCCGCACGATCCCCTCGACGAGCTCCGGCCACACCCACCGCGGCAGGTCGTGGCCCATCCCCGGTACCTCCACCAGCTCGGCGCCCGGGACGGCCGCGGCGGTCGCACGGCCCCCGTCGGGGCGGATGACCCGGTCCTCGCACCCGTGCAGCACCAGCGCCGGGCAGGTCAGCGCCCGCAGGTCCGCGGTCCGGTCCCGCTCGGCGACGATCGCCGCCAGCTGCCTGCCGGACCCGCTGCCGTCGCCGGTCTCGCGGGCCTGCGCCCGCCGGAACGTGACGCGGACGTCTTCGTCGTCCACGGCGGTCCGGTCGCGGGAGCCGATCCGGCGGAACGACCGGACCAGGCCCTCGACCGGGTCCGCGGGCGGCGGCCGCAGGAACTCCGGCAGCATCCGCGGCGCGGTCCGCCCGGTGCCGTCGCCGGGGCGGCCCATCACCGAGGTCAGCGACCGGACCAGGCCGGGGTGGCGGATCGCGGTCTCCTGGGCGACCGAGGCCCCCAGCGAGGCACCGACCACGTGCGCCCCGGACGGCGCGACCCGGGCGATCAGCCCGCCGGTGTCGTCGGCCATGTCGGCCAGGGTGTAGACCGGCCGGGCCCGGCGGGTCAGGAACCCCCACGCCGAGATCCCGGGGCCGAACAGGTGCGTCGAGCGGCCGACGTCGCGGTTGTCGAACCGCACCACCCGGAACCCGCGGCCGGCCAGGGCGGCGCAGAGGTCGTCGCGCCACCAGTCCAGCGACAGGCCCAGGCCCATCACCAGGACCACCGCCGGGTCGGCGGGGTCGCCGAAGGACTGGTGGCACAGCCGGACCGCGCCGACGTCGGTGTACTGCTCGGGTTCCACACCCCGCGTTCGGTCGGACACGACCCGCCGGTTCGTCCCGAACGGACGTGGCTACCCTGGTGCAGCGTGGCACCCACCTCCGTATTCCCCGCCCTGGAGCCGATCCTGCCCCGCGTCGCCAAGCCGGTGCAGTACGTCGGGGGTGAGGGGAACTCGCAGGTCAAGCCGTGGGACTCCGCGGCCGTCCGCTGGGCACTGCTCTATCCGGACGCCTACGAGGTCGGCCTGCCCAACCAGGGCGTCCAGATCCTGTACGAGGTCCTCAACGAGCGCGCCGACGCACTGGCCGAGCGCTGCTACGCGGTCTGGCCCGATCTCGAGGCCCTGATGCGCGAGTCGGGGGTGCCGTCGTTCACCGTCGACGCCCACCACGCGGTCGGTGACTTCGACGTCCTCGGCGTCTCCTTCTCCACCGAGCTGGGCTACACCAACCTGCTCACCACGCTCGACCTCGCGGCGGTCCCGCTGCACGCCCGCGACCGCGACGAGAGCCACCCGGTCGTCGTCGCCGGTGGGCACGCGGCGTTCAACCCGGAGCCGGTCGCGGACTTCGTCGACGTCGCCGCGCTCGGTGACGGCGAGGAGGTCGTCGGCGACATCACCGACGTCGTCCGGGACTGGAAGTCCGAGGGGCGCCCGGGTGGGCGCCGGGAGCTGCTGCTGCGGCTGTCGTCGACGCCGGGCTGCTACGTGCCCTCCCTCTACGACGTGACCTACGCCGACGACGGCCACATCGCCGCGGTGACCCCGGCCGACGAGCGGGTCCCCGCGAGCGTCCAGAAGCGCACCACGATCGAGCTGGACGACTGGCCGTACCCGAAGAAGCCGCTGGTCCCGCTGGCCGAGACCGTCCACGAGCGGGCCAGCGTCGAGATCTTCCGCGGCTGCACCCGCGGCTGCCGGTTCTGCCAGGCCGGGATGATCACCCGCCCGGTGCGGGAGCGGTCGCTGCAGGGCGTCGGCGAGATGGTCGACGCCGCGGTGCGCGCCTCGGGCTTCGACGAGGTCGGCCTGCTGTCGCTGTCGAGCGCCGACCACTCCGAGATCGCCGAGATCACCAAGGGCCTCGCCGACCGCTACGAGGGCACCAACACCTCGCTGTCGCTGCCGAGCACCCGGGTCGACGCGTTCAACATCGACCTGGCCAACGAGATCTCCCGCAACGGCCGCCGCTCCGGGCTGACCTTCGCCCCCGAGGGCGGTTCCGAGCGCATCCGCCGCGTGATCAACAAGATGGTCTCCGAGGACGACCTCATCCGGACCTGCGCCGAGGCGTTCTCCCAGGGCTGGCGGCAGGTCAAGCTGTACTTCATGTGCGGGCTGCCCACCGAGACCGACGAGGACGTCCTGGAGATCGCCGGGATGGCCTACCGGGTGATCGAGGCCGGGCGGAGGGCGTCGGGGCGCAACGACGTCCGCTGCACCATCTCCATCGGCGGGTTCGTCCCGAAGCCGCACACCCCCTTCCAGTGGGCCGCGCAGTGCCACCCCGAGGTCGTCGACTCCCGGCTGCGCAAGCTGCGCGAGGCGGTCAACACCGACCGGAAGATCGGCCGCAACATCGGCATGCGCTACCACGACGGCGAGCCCTCGCTGATCGAGGGACTGCTCGCCCGTGGCGACCGCCGGGTCGGCGCCGTCATCGAGAAGGTCTGGCGCGACGGCGGCCGGTTCGACGGCTGGTCCGAGCACTTCTCCTACCGCCGCTGGGTCGACTCCGCCGCCGAGGCCCTGGAGCCGCAGGGGGTGTCGCTGGACTGGTTCACCACCCGCGAGCGCGACGCCGACGAGATCCTGCCCTGGGACCACCTCGACTCCGGCCTGGAGCGCGACTGGCTCTGGGAGGACTGGCAGGACGCGCTCGACGGCCGCGAGCAGGACGACTGCCGCTGGACGCCGTGCTTCGACTGCGGCGTCTGCCCGTCCACCGGCACCGACATCGAGGTCGGCCCCAGCGGGACCACCCTGCTGCCGCTGACCGTGGTCAACCCGACGGCCTCGGCCGCGGGGTCGCTCGGGGGCGCACGCCCGGGTGACTGAGAACGGACTGTCCTCGATCCCGGACCCGGCCGTCGCCGACGCCGACGGGTCCTCCTGGGAGTACGGCGGCAGACATCTGCGGGTCCGGGTCGCCGACGAGCGCGACGTCGCCGCGCTCACCCGGCTGCGCCGCCTCTGGCTGGAGGAGCGCGCCGGGCGGCCGGTCGAGGACCCGTCGTTCGCCGAGTCGTTCGCCGCCTGGTGGCGGGTCGAGCAGCCGCGCCGGGCCTTCTGGGTGGCCGAGGCGGGCAGCGACCGCGCCGGGTGGACACCGGTCGGGTCGATCAACGTGCTGGAGACCGTGCAGATGCCCCGCCCCGGGGGCCGCGGCACGCGCACCGGGCAGGTCGGCAACGCCTTCGTCCTCGCCGCGTTCACCGAGGCGGGCGTGCCGCGGGTGCTGCTCGCGGCGGTCGTCGCGCACGCCAGGGCCCGCGGGTACCGGCGGCTGATGCTGGCCCCGACCGCGGGCAGCGCCGCGTTCTACCGGCGTGCCGGGTTCCGGCCCGCCGGCGACGCGCTGCTGGTGCTGGAGCAGTAGACGGTCCCGGTCGGGGCGGCCGGGCGGCCTCCTAGACTCCGGGGCATGGCGCGCGTGAAGGCAGGAGCGGCAGCGAACCCGGCACCCCCGACGGTGCAGCGGGTCCGCCTGCGCTTCGCCAAGCGCGGCCGGCTGCGGTTCCTCTCGCACCGCGACGTGGCCCGCAGCTTCGAACGCGCGGTCCGCCGGGCCGGCGTCCCGGTCTCGCACTCGCACGGCTTCAGCCCGCACCCGCGGCTGTCCTGGGTCGGCGCCGCCCCGACCGGGGCGGCCAGCGAGGCCGAGTACGTCGAGATGGGGCTGACCCGCGAGGTCGACCCGGAGCTGATCCGGGAGGCGATGGACCGGGCGCTGCCCGACGGGCTCGACGTCGTCGCGGCGGCGGTCGCGACGCCGCCCGCCCTGGCCGACCGGATCGACGCCGCCCGCTGGCGGCTCGAGATCCGCGGGCTCGACCCCGCCGAGGTGCGGTCCGCGGTCGAGCGGTTCCTCGCCGAGACCTCGGTCGTGGTGACCCGGGTGACCCCGTCCGGGCGCAAGGAGATCGACGTGCGCGCCGCCGTCGTGACTCTGTCGGTCGAACCGCAGGTGAACGGCACACCGGCCGATCATGACCCGTCCGGGGCGGCGGGTTCCCCGGCGTCGGTCACCGACTGTGCGATACTGACGGCGGTCGTACGGCTGACGACACCGACCGTCCGACCCGATGACGTACTGGGCGCGCTCACCGTCGTCGCAGACCTGGCGCCGCCGGTACCGGTGACGGCCACCCGGTTGGCGCAGGGCCTGCTCGACGACGGGGGCGACCTGGTGGATCCGCTCGGTGCGGTCCCGGCGACCCGGGCCCGGCCGGACGGTTCCTGACACGGACGGCACTTCCCGCCTCCGGTCCGGCGTCGAGCACCATCCCCGAAGACCGGGGAGCGACACCAGATGTGCCGTACCGCGCAACCCGCGCGAGCTGCGGAACGTACGCGCAAGGTCCCTGAGCGGCCGCCTCCGACGTGAGGCGCCCGGGGGCGAAGGAGCTGAATGTCCGTGAACGACGCGCCCGCCGGTAGCACCGGCGGGCTCTCCGAGCTGCCGGAGAAGATGCGGGTCCATGCCCTGGCCAAGCTGCTGGGCACGGCGAGCCGCGATGTCCTGGCCACCCTGGTCGGTTTGGGCCAGGAGGTCCGCAGCGCCCAGTCCAGCGTCACCCGTGCGACGGCCGAGCAGGTCGTCGCGGCGCTGCGCCCGGTCACGGACTCCGCCGGGGCCACCTCCCCGGAGCCCGCCGACGGGGCCGAGCCCGCCGCGGCGGAGCCCGCCCCCGCGGCCGACACGCCGGACGCCGCCCTCGCCGAGGCCGCGGCCGTACTCGACATCGGCTCCGCCGACGCCGGGGACGCGACCACCGAGGTCCCGGCGAACCCGTTCGACACCGGTTCCGGTGCCGCCCGGGGCGGGTCCGCGCCCGCACTGGCGCCGGTCTTCGCCGTCCCGATGTTCCAGGCCCCCACCGCCCAGGGCGCCGCGCAGACCGCCCCGGCGGCCGCCGAGCCCACCGGCGACGACGCGGCCGAGCAGTCCGGTGGCGAGGACGGCACAGACGGCGGCCCCCGCCGCGGCCGCAAGAGCCGCCGTCGCAAGGACCGCGACACCGACACCACCGCGGCCCCGGCCGCGGACACCGGGGCCACCACCCCGGCCGCCGACGACACCGACGCCGACGGGACCACCGACGCCGACGACCGGGGCGACGGCTCCGACGACGACGGCGAGGACGAGAACGGCAACCGCCGTCGTCGCCGCCGGGGCCGTCGTGGCCGCGGCCGCGGCAAGGGCGGCGAGGACTCCGGCGAGGACGGCGACGACGCGGAGGACTCCGACGAGTCCGGTTCCGAGGACTCCGGCTCCACCGGTTCCGACTCCTCGGACGACTCCGACGACGACTCCGACGACGACTCCGACGAGCAGTCCTCGGGCGGCTCGCGCCGCCGGCGGCGCCGTCGTCGTCGCGGGGGGTCCGACGTCGAGGACCGTTCCGAGGACGACCCGCCCAACACCGTCACCCGGGTCCGCGAGGCCCGCAGCGAGTCCCGCCAGGACTCCGGGTCGTCCTCCGACGACCAGGTCCAGGGCGTGCGCGGCTCCACCCGGCTCGAGGCCAAGCGCCAGCGCCGGCGGGACGGCCGCGACGCGGGCCGCCGCCGTCCGCCGATCCTGTCCGAGTCGGAGTTCCTGGCCCGGCGCGAGTCGGTCGACCGCCAGATGGTGATCCGCCAGCGCTCCGACCGCACCGAGATCGGCGTGCTCGAGGACGACATCCTCGTCGAGCACTTCATCACCGGCGGCAACTCCGGCAGCTCGATGGTCGGCAACGTCTACCTCGGCCGCGTGCAGAACGTGCTGCCCTCGATGGAGGCGGCCTTCGTCGACATCGGGCGCGGCCGCAACGCCGTGCTCTACGCCGGTGAGGTCGACTGGGACGCCGCCGGCCTCAACGGCAAGGCGCGCAAGATCGAGCAGGCGCTCTCCTCGGGCGACCAGGTGCTGGTGCAGGTCACCAAGGACCCGGTCGGCCACAAGGGTGCCCGGCTGACCACGCAGATCTCCCTCGCCGGCCGCTTCCTGGTCTACGTGCCCTCCGGCGGTGCCGCGGGGATCTCCCGCAAGCTGCCCGACACCGAGCGCAAGCGCCTCAAGGAGATGCTGAAGGAGATCGTCCCGGCCGACGCCGGTGTGATCATCCGGACCGCCTCCGAGGGGGTCTCGCACGAGGCCCTCGAGCGTGACGTCCGCCGCCTGCAGGCGCAGTGGGAGGTCGTCAAGGAGAAGGCGAACAAGACCGGCCCGGGCGCGCCCAAGGCCCCGACGCTCCTCTACGAGGAGCCGGACATGCTGGTCAAGGTCGTCCGCGACCAGTTCAACGAGGACTTCTCGAAGCTGATCGTGTCCGGCGCCGACGCCTGGGACACCGTGTCCGGCTACGTCGGGCACGTCGCGCCCGAGCTCACCGACCGGATGCACCGCCACACCGGCCCGTCCGACGTCTTCACCGAGTACCGGATCGACGAGCAGCTGCTCAAGGCGCTGGACCGCAAGGTCTGGCTGCCCTCGGGCGGCACCCTGGTGATCGACCGGACCGAGGCGATGACCGTCGTCGACGTCAACACCGGCAAGTTCACCGGCTCCGGCGGCAACCTCGAGGAGACCGTCACCCGCAACAACCTGGAGGCGGCCGAGGAGGTCGTCCGCCAGCTGCGGCTGCGTGACATCGGCGGGATCATCGTCGTCGACTTCATCGACATGGTGCTCGAGGCGAACCGGGACCTGGTCCTGCGCCGCCTCACCGAGTGCCTCGCCCGGGACCGCACCCGGCACCAGGTCGCCGAGGTGACCTCGCTCGGCCTGGTCCAGATGACCCGCAAGCGGGTCGGCGGCGGGCTGCTGGAGCACTTCTCCACCACCTGTGAGCACTGCCGCGGGCGGGGCGTGATCGTCTCGACCGACACCGGGCCGGACCACCAGCACGGCCGTTCCGGCAACGGCGCGCAGCACGGCAACGGCTCCGGCAACGGCGGCGGCAACGGTGGCGGATCCGGCAACGGGTCCGGCTCCGGGAATGCCGGCAACGGCGACTCCGACGGCGGCGGGCGTCGCCGTCGTCGCCGCGGCGGCAACGGCAACGGCGAGTCCGGCCACGGCGACTCCGGGAACGGGGACGCGGGCCGTCAGGACGCCGACCGCCACGACTCCGACCGCAACGGCTCCGGGCACCGCAACGGTTCCGACCGTGCCGAGGAGCGGGACGGCTCCGGCGACACCGGGCGCGTCGACGCCGCCGCGGGAGTCGCGGCCGTCGCCGCGGGCAGCACCCCGAAGGGCGACGACGGCGCGGCCGCCGGGTCCACCGGGGTCTCCGTGCCGGCCACGGCCGACACCACCGTCACCGACGCCGCACCCGCACCGGCCCCGGCCGATGACGACGACGAGACCGTCGTCGCCGAGCCGCGTGGTGAGCTGACCGGTCCGGCCGCCCCGGTGGTCGCCGAGCCCACCGGTGCCCCGCAGGCCGCGGCACCGGCCCAGGACGTGGCCCCGGAGCCGACGGGGACGATCCCCGCCGCCCCGGAGCCCGACGCACCCGCACCGCGCCGCCGCCGGGTCAGCCGCTCCGCCGGCGCCCCGGTCCGCGGTGGTGAGGCGGTGGTCATCACGACCGCCTCGACGCCGGAGGAGTCCGCTCCGCCGGCGGCCACGGCGGCACCGGCCGACGCGGGAACGGCGGCCGCTCCGGCCGTCGCCGCGCAGCCGGAGCCCGCCGCGGCCGTCACCCGTACCCGTCGTCCGCGCCGGGCGGCCTCCCGCCCGGCGGGTCCGCCCCAGGACGGAGGGTGACGGCGACCCCGGCGGAGAGCACTCCGACGGGGTCGCGTAACCTTGACCGACAGAAGCCACGCCTCTGCACACGACAGTGTTCGGCACGGGGGCCGTGGTGTGCGCGCCGGGGACCGGCGCGAGCTGTGAAAGCCCGAGCGCACCAGGTGCGCCCCCGATGTTCAGGAGTCGTGCGTCAGCGATGTACGCGATCGTCAAGACCGGCGGCAAGCAGTACAAGGTGGCCGTCGACGACGTGGTCACCGTCGAGAAGCTCGACGGTGAGCCCGGCGCCGAGATCATTCTGCCCGCCGTGCTGCTCGTCGACGGCGACCAGGTGACCACCGACGCCAGCGGCCTCACCTCCGCGGTGACGGCCACCGTCGTCGAGCACACCAAGGGTCCGAAGATCCGGATCCACAAGTTCAAGAACAAGACCGGGTACCACAAGCGTCAGGGGCACCGTCAGCCCCTGACGAAGGTCCAGGTCACCGCGATCGGCAAGTAAGGAGCCCGCGTCATGGCACACAAGAAGGGTGCGTCCAGCTCCCGTAACGGTCGCGACTCCAACGCCCAGTACCTGGGTGTGAAGCGCTTCGGCGGCCAGTCGGTCAAGGCCGGCGAGATCCTCATCCGTCAGCGCGGCACCGCCACCCACCCGGGTGTCAACGTCGGGCGCGGCAAGGACGACACGCTGTTCGCCCTCGCCGCCGGGACCGTCGAGTTCGGTTCCAAGCGCGGCCGCAAGACCGTGAACATCGTGCCGGCCGAGGTCTGAGCGACCCGCCAGCACAGCGACGCCGACGGCGGGTCACCCCGGTAACGGGGGGCCCGCCGTTCGTCGTGTCACCACCCACCGCGGCCCCGCCGTGGTACGACACAACGACAGGAGCACCGTCATGTCCCGGTTCGTGGACCGCGTCGTGCTGCACGCGACCGCGGGTGCCGGGGGCAACGGCTGCGCCTCGGTACACCGCGAGAAGTTCAAGCCGCTCGGCGGCCCCGACGGCGGCAACGGCGGCCGGGGCGGCTCGGTCGTGCTCGTCGTCGACGCGGGTGTGCACACGCTGCTCGACTACCACCACCGCCCCCGTGCGGAGGCGAAGAGCGGCACCCAGGGGCAGGGCGCGTTCAAGCAGGGCGCGAACGCCCCGGACCTGGAGCTGCGGGTGCCCGACGGCACCGTCGTGCTCGACGCCCGCGGCGAGGTCGTCGCCGACCTGGTCGGTGTCGGCACCCGGTTCGTCGCCGCCGAGGGCGGACGGGGCGGGCTCGGCAACGCCGCGCTGTCCTCCGCCGCCCGCAAGGCCCCCGGCTTCGCGCTGCTCGGTGAGCCCGGCGACGAGGTCGAGCTGACCCTGGAGCTGCGCAGCCTCGCCGATGTCGGCCTCGTCGGGTTCCCCAGCGCGGGCAAGTCCTCGCTGGTGGCGGCGCTGTCCGCGGCCCGTCCGAAGATCGCCGACTACCCGTTCACCACCCTCGTGCCCCAGCTCGGCGTGGTCAGCGCGGGCGACGACACCTTCACCGTCGCCGACGTCCCCGGCCTCATCCCGGGTGCCGCCGACGGCCGCGGCCTCGGCCTGGAGTTCCTGCGCCACATCGAGCGCTGCTCGGTGCTGGTGCACGTCGTGGACTGCGCGACCTTCGAGACCGAGCGCGACCCGGTGTCCGACATCGAGGCGCTGGAGACCGAGCTGGCGCACTACGCCGAGGCCCTCGGCACCAGCGCGCTGGGGGAGCGGATCGACCAGCGCCCGCGCCTGGTCGCGCTCAACAAGATCGACGTCCCGGACGCCGCGGACCTGGTCGACATGGTCCGCGAGGACCTGACCGAGCGCTTCGGCTGGCCGGTGTACGCGATCTCCACCGCGTCCCGGGCCGGGCTGCGGGAGCTGAGCTTCGCGATGGCCGAGCGGGTCGCCGCGGCCCGTGCCGCGCGCCCGGAGGCCGAGCCGAGCCGGATCGTGCTGCGCCCGCGCGCCGTCGACGACACCGGCTTCACCATCACGCCCGACCCGGAGCTCGACGGCGGGTTCGTCGTGCGCGGGGAGCGCCCCGAGCGGTGGATCCGCCAGACCGCGTTCGAGAACGACGAGGCCGTCGGCTACCTCGCCGACCGGCTCGCCCGGCTCGGCGTGGAGGAGGCGCTGGCCAAGGCCGGTGCCGTGCCCGGCTGCCCGGTCACCATCGGCCAGGTCACCTTCGACTGGGAGCCGTCCACCCCGGCCGGCGTCGCCGCCCTGCTCACCGGGCGCGGCACCGACATCCGGCTGGAGGGCAACGACCGGGTCGGCGCCGCCGAGCGCAAGCGCGCCCGGGTCGCGCGCCGGAACCACCTGTCCGACGCCGAGCTCGCCGCGGGCGCCCGCTACTCGTCGGACCACGAGATCGAGGAGTGAGACCCGCGTGAGCACGCGCGCCGCACTGGGTGCGGCGAAGCGGATCGTGGTGAAGGTCGGGTCGTCGTCGCTGACGAGCCTGACCGGTGGTCTCGACCCGGCCCGGCTCGACGCCCTGGTCGACGCCCTGATGGGGCGCCGCGCCGCCGGTGCGCAGGTCGTGCTCGTCTCCTCGGGGGCGATCGCGGCCGGCCTCGCGCCGCTGCAGCTGCGCCGCAGGCCGCGGGACCTGGCGACCCAGCAGGCCGCCGCGTCGGTCGGGCAGCTCCTGCTCGCCCACGCCTACTCGGCGTCGTTCGCCCGGCACGGGCAGGGCATCGGGCAGGTCCTGCTCACCGCCGACGACATGATCCGCCGCTCGAACTACCGCAACGCCCAGCGCACCCTGGAACGGCTGCTGCAGCTCGGGTCGCTGCCGGTGGTCAACGAGAACGACACCGTCGCCACCGCCGAGATCCGGGTGGGCGACAACGACCGGCTCGCCGCGCTCGTCGCACACATCGTCGGCGCCGACGCGCTCGTGCTGCTCTCCGACGTCGACGGCCTCTACGACGGCCACCCGCGCGACCCTGGGACGTCGCTGATCACCGAGGTCGACGACCCGGCCGAGCTCGCCGGGGTCAGCGTCACCCGCCCCGGGTCGGGACTGGGCACCGGCGGCATGGCCACCAAGGTCGAGGCGGCCGCGATGGCGTCGGCGGCCGGGATCCCGGTGCTGCTGACCTCCGCCGACCGGATCGCCGACGCCCTGGCCGCCACCGAGGACGGCCCCAAGGTCGGCACCGTGTTCCGCGCCGCCGGGACCCGGATGGGCGCCCGCCGGTTCTGGCTGCGGCACGCCGCCGACGTCCGCGGGGCCCTCGACCTCGACGACGGCGCCGTCGAGGCCGTCCGCCGCCGTCGCCGCTCGCTGCTGGCCGCCGGGGTGCACGGCGTGTCCGGCGACTTCGACGCCGGCGACGTCGTCGAGCTGCTCGCCCCCGGCGGGCGGGCCATCGCACGCGGTGTCGTCTCCTACGACGCGACCGAGCTGCCGCACATGATCGGCCGCCGGACCCGCGAGCTGCCGCCCGAGCAGCGGCGCGAGCTCGTCCACGCGGACGACCTCGTTCTGCTCTAGACGGCGGCAGGGGCACAATGCCCGCATGTCGGCCGACCGCGCCCGTTCCGCGCTGGTCGCGTCCCTGGTCCGCGACGGCCGGGTGCGCACCCCCGCGGTCCGCGCGGCACTGGAGACGGTGCCGCGCCACCTGTTCCTGCCCGCCCTCGACCCCGGCGGGGCCTACGCCGACGTCGCCGTCCCGATCAAGGTCGACGACGGCGTGACGGTCAGCTCGGTCTCCCAGCCGTCGATGGTCGCGATCATGCTGGAACAGCTGGCGGCCGGGCCGGGGCACCGGGTGCTGGAGATCGGTGCGGGGGCCGGCTGGAACGCGGCGCTGCTGTCGGAGCTGGTCGGTCCGGACGGGGCCGTGACCACCCTCGACATCGACGACGACCTGGTCGCCGGGGCCCGGGCGAACCTGGACGCCGCCGGGTTCGACGGCGTCGACGTCGTCGTCGGGGACGGGGCGCTCGGGTACCCGCCCGCGGCGCCCTACGACCGGATCGAGCTGACCGTCGGCTCCACCGGCGTCCGGCCGGAGTGGGTCGCCCAGCTCGCGCCCGGCGGCCGGCTGCTGCTGCCGCTCACGGTGCGCGGCAGCCAGCTGTCGGTGGCGTTCGCCCACACCGCCCCGGGACGGCTGCACTCGCGGTCGGTGCGCAGCTGCGCGTTCGTCCGGCTGCGCGGGGAGGGCGCCGACCCGGGTGCCGAGGTCGCCCTGCCGGACGGCCGGTGGCGGGTGCAGCCCGCCTGCGGCTCCGACGACGCCGACGTCCCGGACCCGCGGGCGCTGGCCCGCGCGACCACCGGTGCGGGCACCGACCGGCCGGTGGCCGCGGCGGGCACGGTGGCGGACCTGTGGGACGGGCTCGGGCTGTGGTGCGCGGTCGCGGACCCGGGGGTGGTGCGGCTGTTCGGCCCGGCCGAGGGTGGGGCCGCACCGGCGCTGTTCGACCTCGGCGGTGTCCGCGCGACGCTGGGCCTGGTCGCGGGCGACGGGTGCGCGGTGCTGCTGGCGGACCCGGAGGCGACGGTGCGGGCCTGCGGGCCGGACGGTGACCTCGCCGCCGAACGGCTGGCCGGGCTGGTCGCGGGGTGGGTCGACGCGGGCCGCCCGCACGCGGCGGACCTGCGGATCGAGGCGGTCGTCCCGTCGCTCGCCGGTCCCGGTGGCGGGCCGGAGCGCGGGCCCGGCGTGGACCGGGCCGGGCCGGGGGACGTCGTGGTGGACGGTGCGGGTACCCGGCTGACGCTGCGCTGGGGTCCGGCCACGGGCTGACACGCGGGGACACGGCCCGGAGCCGGGCCCGGGGCGACACGGTCCCGCACCGCTGCTGCGGCGCGGAGCCCGTGGCCCGGTGCCCCGGCCCACCCGGCGTCCCCGGGCGGCCCGGCGGCGGACCCCGGGCCCGCCGGCGGCCCGCCCGCGGTGACCGGGGCACGGTGCTCACCGGGACCGGGTCGTCCGCTTCGGACTCGTCGTCTTCGTCGTCGTCTTCGTCGTCGTCTTCGTCGTGGTCCGCGGCGCCGCGGTCGCCCGGGGTGCCGGGGTCCGTGCGGCGGTGGTCCGCGGTGTACCCGGGGACCGGGCGACGACCGTGCGGTGGTGGTCGTGGTCATCGTCGTCGAGTGCGGACACCGGCACCCACCGCGGCCCGGCCGGTGACACGACCGCCTCGGGCGCCGGGCAGGCGGCCGGGTCCACCTCGAGGTAGTCGTCGCCGTCGGCCTCCAGGACCCCGCACACCTGCCGTTCCGGTCCGGTCGAGCAGGCGGTCAGCGGGGCCCCGGCGACGACGACCAGCGCGAGCGCGGAGAGCCAGGTCGCGGTGCGCACGGCTCAGACCTGCTCGACATCGAAGTTGACCAGACCGCCCTGGATCTCGGTCACGGTCGCGCGGACGTCGATCGACTCCTCGCCGGAGGTGACGCGGCAGCCGACGGCCTGGCCGGTGGTGGGGGCGAGGTCGCCGTCGCAGGTGGTGGTGTCGATCGGGACGCCGGCGTTCTGCGCGACGAGCGAGCCGACGGTGTCCTGCAGCAGCGCCTTCGGCACCGGGCGGGGCTCGGTGGTGATGTCGAAGGAGACGTTGTCCCCGTCGACGGCGGTGACGGTGACGACCGCGCCGACCGGCTGGCCACCGGAGTGGAACTCGCAGGTCTGGCTCGCCCCGACGGTCGCGTCGAGGTCGGTGGCGCAGTCGGCCTTCCCGTTGTCGAGGGAGACGCCCTGCGCGCCCAGCTTGCTGACGATCTGCTGCTCGACGCTGTCCGCCGGGACGGAGGCGAGGCTGCAGGCCGTGGTGCCGAACAGGACGGTGCTCGTCGCCGCGGCGACCAGGCCGAGCCGGGCGAGGCTGCGCAGGGTGGCGTTCATGGTGTCTCCTCGGGTGGTGGCCCCGGCGGCCCGGGCGGCCGGTGGGGCGAACACCACGAACTCTGCGGTGGGCCACTGGCAATCCACTTGCAGCGGCCTTGCAGGGTCGGCGCAAGCGGTCCCGGGGAGTGCGGCTCAGGCGCTCCGGCCCACCACCCGGGCGGCCACGGTGCCGCCGTCACCGAGCTCGTCGAGGACCGCGGCGATCGCCGCCCGCCCACCCGCGACGCCCTCGGTGAACGCGGCCGCGTACCGCTCGGCCGACCCGCCGAGCCCGGCCCGGACCAGGGCGACGTTGCGCTCGGAGTCCTGCGGGTCCATCTCCTCGGGCCGGTAGCCGACCTCGCCGCCGACCGCGGACACCGCCCCCAGCAGCCGGGCGCCCCGCACGCCGTCCCCGGACTGTCCCAGCGCGCCCGCGAGGGCGTGCGTCGCGACCAGCCAGGACGTCACGTCGGGCTCGCCACCGAGGAACCGCACGAGCGACTCCGCCTCGTCCAGCGCGGCCGGGTCACCGCGGTCGAGCAGGGTCTTCACCAGGTGCCAGCGCGAGGACCCGTCGGCGAACCCGTGCCCGGCCCGCCGCGCGACGGCCACCGCGGACCGCAGCACGTCCAGCGCCGTCGCCGTGTCCCCGCCGAGCCGCGCGAGGTGCCCGGCGGCCATCAGCGTCTCGGACTCACCGGGGCCGTCCCCGGCGGCGCGCGAGACCGCGAGCGCCTCGCCCAGCAGGGCCTGCGCGGCCGCCGGGTCGGTCGCCGCCGCCAGGTAGGCGCGGAACGCGAGCCCGCGGGCGACCTTCGTCGGGTGCCGGGCCGGGTCCATCCGCTCCAGCCCGGCCGCGACGTCGGCGGCCGCACCGGCCGGGTCACCGGCCAGGTAGCGCAGGGGACCGGAGGCGAAGTGCGCCAGCCCGACGGCCTCGGGGTCGGCGTCCGGCCCGGCCGCGGCCAGTGCCGCGGTGGCCCACCCGATGCCCTCGGCGACCCGGCCGAAGCGGTACCAGTACCAGCCCAGCGCCCCGGCCAGGCGCAGCACGTCGTCGACCGCGGCGGCACCGCCGTCGGCCAGCGCGGCACCGAAGGCGGCCCGCACGTTCGGCTGCTCGGCGCGGACCCGCCCGAACCAGCGGGCCGCGTCGTGGCCGAGCCACGCGGCGTCGGCCTCGGTGACGACGTCGAGGACCCAGCGCCGGTGCGCGGTGCGGGCGGCGGTGCGCGCGGCGTCGTCGAGCAGGGTGTCGCCGAAGGCCCGCAGGGTCTCCAGCAGCGCGAACCGGCGGGGGCCCGGCGCACCGGTGTCGACGCCGACCAGGGACTTCGCGACGAGCGTGGCCAGCCCGTCGCGGACCGGTACCCCGGCGACGGCGGCGGCCGCGGTCGCGTCGAACCCGCCGGTGAACACCGACAGCGCCCCGAACAGCCGCCGGTCGGCCGGGCCGAGGTCGTCGACCGACAGCGCGATGGTGTGCTCCAGGCTCCGGTGCCGGGCGGGGGTGCCCCGGCCGGCCCCCACGAGCAGGGAGAACCGGTCGTCGAGGGCGTCGGCGATCTCCCCGACCGACAGGGTGCGGCTGCGGGCGGCCGCCAGCTCGACGGCCAGCGGGAGCCCGTCGAGCCGGGCGCAGACCTCGGCGACGCGGTCCCGGTCGTCGCCGGTGGGGGCCGCGCCGGGTGCCGCGGCCGCCGCCCGGTCCAGGAACAGCTGCTCGGCCGCGGCGGGGGACAGCGGCGCGAGCTCCAGCAGCTGCTCATCGGGCAGGTCGACGGGCTCGCGGCTGGTCGCGACCACCCGCACGCCGGGGCACGCGGGCAGCAGCGTGGTGAGCAGCTCGGCGACGGCGTCGAGGACGTGCTCGCAGTTGTCGAGCACCAGCAGGCCGGGGGTGCCGGCCAGGGCGGCGGCGAGCTGGTCGGCGCCCTGCGCGGTGAGCACCCCGGTGGCCTCGGCGACGACCGGGGCCAGCAGCGCGCCGGAGGTCCCCGGGGCGAGATCGGCGAGCTCGGCCCACCACACCGGACCGCCCGCGGCGGCGGCGACGTCCAGCGCGACGCGGGTCTTGCCCACCCCGCCGGGGCCGACGACGGTGACGAGCCGGTGGGCGTCGAGGGCGGCGCGGAGCCGGACGAGGTCGTCGTCGCGGCCGAGCAGCGCGGTCGACGGCACCGGCAGCGGTCTGCGGGTGGTCCCGGCGGCGGGCGCCGGGGCGTCGGCGGCGGGGGCCCGGTGCAGCAGCTCCGGGTCGTGGGCGAGCACCGCCCGCTCGGTCGCGGCGAGGCCGGGCCCCGGGTCGACGCCGAGCTCCTCGGCGAGCAGGTCCCGCGCGGTCCGCAGGACGGCGAGGGCGTCGGCCTGGCGCCCGGCGCGGTAGAGCGCGCGGGCCCGCAGCTCCCACGCGCGCTCGCGCAGCGGGTACTCGGTGGTGAGTGCGGCCAGGTCGTCGAGCAGCGTCACGTCCTCGCCGGTGGCGAGCGCGGCGGCGGCCCGGTCCTCGCGGATCCCGGCGCGCAGCTCGGTCAGCGCGGCCACCTCGGCGGCCAGGAAGGCGCGGTCGGCGAGGTCGCCGAACGGGGTGCCGTCGCCGGTGGACAGCGCCAGGTCCAGCACGGACACCGCCTCGTGCGGGCGTCGCTCGGCCAGCGCGGTCGCGCCCCGGGCGGCGAGCTCGCGCATCGCCCACACGTCGACCTGCTCGGGCCGGACGGCCAGGGCGTAGCCGCCGCTGCCGCGGACCAGCACCGTCGCGGCCCCGCGGGCCGAGCGGCCGGGCTCCAGGACACCGCGCAGCCGGGCGACGTAGGTGTGCAGCGCCTGCTTCGCGGCCGGGGCGGGTTCTCCGTCCCAGACGGCGTCGATGAGCAGGTCCTCGGTGGCCGGACGCCCGGCGGCGACGACGAGTGCGGCGAGCAGGGCCCGTGGGCGCGGCCCGCCGAGCGGCAGGTCGTCGCCGTCACGGCTCGCCCGCACACCTCCGAGGACCGAGAGCTGCAGTGGGGACGCCTGTGGGGGGACCGCCTCCGCAGGCACGGCAGGACCGGACATGCCCCGACCCTACGAAGATGATCCGGATCTCCGGAATCATCTGCCCTGATGATGCGTGGCCGGTCAGCCGCGCGGCTCCAGGTGGACCAGCGGGATCTCCCGGGTGGTGCTGCGCTGGTAGCCGGCGTAGTTGCGGTACTTCCCGGCGATCTGCGGCCAGAGCGTCGCGCGGTCGGCCGGGTCGGCGATCCGGGCACGCATGGGCACGCGTGGCCCGCCCTGCACGGCGACCTCGACGTCCGGGTCCGCACGCAGGTTGAGGAACCAGGCGGGGTGGCGGTCGTCGCCGCCCCGGGAGGCGACGACGACGTAGCTCCCGTCACCGTGGACCGGTGCCGTGAGCATCACCGTGCGCGGCTCGCCGGAGCGCCGGCCGCGGGTGGTCAGCTCGACGACGGGCATCCCCATCGCCGAGTGGCCGACCTTCCCACCGGTCAGCCGGATCAGCAGACGGTGGCCCGCGTTCATGGCCTTGAGGGCGATGTCGGGTGGGTTCACGCCCCGAGCCTACCGGCGGGTAGCCGGGCTCGTCAGCTCGTCGCGACCTTCTCCAGCGCGGGCCGCAGCCCGTCGAGCAGCCAGCCCACCGACACCACGTTCGGCGCCTGCAGGGCGATGGCCTGGTCCAGCGTCACCGGTGTGTAGGTGCCCTGCCGCACCGCGCGCACCCGGCGCACCAGCTCGTCGCCCTCGAACCTCGCGCGGTCGCCCGCCCCCGCGAAGGTCATCAGGAGCAGGTCGGCCTCCGACAGCCTGCCGACCTCCTCGTAGGACACCCCGACCGTGCCCGGGGCCAGCGCGTCGCTCGCCGGCGCGTCCCGGAACGACGCCGGCACCTCCAGGCCCAGCGACCGCAGGAACACCGTGGACTGGTTCTGCTCGCCGACCACCATCGGCAGGATCTCCCCGCGCGCCTGCCCGTAGAGGTAGGTCCTCCCGGCGAGCCCGGGCAGCCGGTCACGGGTCTCGGCGATCCGGCGGTCCGCCTCGGCGACCAGGGTCTCGACGGCGTCCCCGCGGCCCAGCGCCCGGCCGATCTGGCGGGCGTCGTCCTGCATGGAGGCGGTGTACAGGCCCTCGGCGTAGGTGACGGTCGGCGCGATCCGCGACAGCGCCTCGTAGCCCGCCCGGTCGGTGATCTGGAACGCCGAGACCCCGAGGACCAGGTCGGGCCGGAACGCCGCGATCTGCTCCAGCGGCAGCGTGCCGTCGGGCTCGATCGCGAGCACCTCGGGCGGGAGGGGGTCGAGATAGGGGAGCACGGGACCGCTGTCGCCGGAGCTGCGGACCGCGCCGACGACCGGTGCGCCGACGGCCTGGGCGACGGCCAGGTCGTTCATGCCCAGCGCGACGACCCGCTGCGGGGGTGCGGGCACCGTCGTCTCGCCGAAGGCGTGCCGGACGGTCACCGGGAACGCGGCCCCGTCGGTCGGCGTCGCCGGGGCGGTGCCGGTGCTGCCGGGGGACGCGCCGCAGCCGGTCAGGACCAGGGCCGCACCGAGCAGCGCCGCGAGCAGCGTGGATCCACGGGGCCTCATCGTTCTCCTCAGGTAAGGTGAGGCTCACCTTGTATCAGAGAACGGGCACGGCGAGGAAGTCTCACCCGGCGGACGGGACCGCCCCGGCCAGCTCCCTGGCCCGGGCGATCTCGATCTTGCCGGTCGGGGTGCGGGGCAGCTCGTCGACGACGACCACCGCGCGCGGCACCTTGTAGCCGGCCAGTACCGCGCGGACCCGCTCGCGCAGCCGTCCGGGCAGCTCCGGACCCGCGCCGGGGGAGGCGACGACCGCGGTCACCCGCTCACCCCACACCGGATCGGGGACCCCGACGACCACGCAGTCGGTCACCGCCGGGTCGGCGAGCAGCACGTCCTCGACCTCCTGCGGGTGCACCTTCTCGCCACCGGTGTTGATCACCCCGGCGCCGCGGCCGAGGAACCGGATGACACCGTCCGGGGTCAGCTCGGCCAGGTCGCCCGGCACGGCGTAGCGCACCCCGTCGACGAACCGGAACGTCGCGGCGGTGCGCTCGGCGTCGCCGTGGTAGCCCATCGGCAGCGGGCCGCGGTAGGCGAGCACCCCGGTCCCGGGCTCGCCGGGGGCGAGCACCCGGCCGTCGTCGGCGATCAGCCGGGTGGCGGGCACCGGCCGGAACCGGGCCGGCAGGTCGTCGACCGAGCGGGTCACCGCGAACGCGAACGGGCCGCCCTCGCTGGCCGCGATCGCGTCGGTGACGGTCAGCGCGGTGCGTGCGTGCAGTGCCTCCTTGGTGCGGTCGCCGAGCGCGGTCCCCGAGCTCAGCACCACCCGCAGGGACGACAGGTCGTGCGGGCTGCCCGCCGACTCGGCCCGGACCAGCTCGTCGACCAGCGGGACGGCGACCGCGTTGCCCGCCACCACGATCGTCCCGACCCGCTCCGCGGCGACGGTCTCCCAGACGTGGCGCGGGTCGAGCCGGCCGGGCCGGGTGAGCACCGCCCGGCCGCCGACGAGCAGCGCACCGAGGGTGTTGAACAGCCCGGTGCCGTGCATCAGCGGCACCACCGGCAGCGTCACCGGTGAGCGGCCGCCGGTCCGGGCGGACACCGCGAGCTCCACGGCGTCGTCGAGGTCGGCGGGCGGGGCGTCGCGGCCGAGCGGCCCGAAGACCGCGACGGCGATGCTGTGCAGCAGGTCGACCTGCCGCCACACGACGCCCTTCGGCCGTCCGGTGGTGCCGCCGGTGTACATGAACAGCCGGTCCGTTCCCGGCCGCGGGACGTGCGGGCGGGGTGGGGTGGCGCGGCGGATCGTCGCCAGGTCGGCCGCGTCCGGACCGGGGTCGTCGGCGGGTGCGTCGCCGTCGCGGACCAGCAGCCGCAGCGAGGACAGGTGCGCCGCGGCGTGCGCGACGTTCGGGGCGAGCGGTCCGCTGAACACGATCGCGGCGGCGCCCGCGTCGTCGAGCAGGGAGGTCAGCTCGGCCGCGGTGTAGCGGTAGTTGGCGTTCACCGGGACCGCGCCGAGCTTGAACGCCGCGAACACCGTCTCCAGGTACGCCGAGCCGTTGTACAGGTAGCAGGCGACCGTGTCCCCGGCCCGGACGCCCGCCGACTCCAGCGCGGTCGCCAGCCGCGACGCGCGGTCGTCGAACTCGGCGAAGGTCCAGCGTGCCCCGGGCTCGCACACGGCCGTCGCATCCGGGAGCCGGGCGGCGACGGCCTCCCACACGGTGCCGAAGGCGACGTCCATGCACCGACCGTAGGAACCCGGCCACCCGGCGGGCGATCGGCCGATGACCGTCACCGGGGTGGTCGTCCGGCCGCGGCGGACCGAGACGGATGACGTAGTTCGGGGGACCTCGCGGATCCTGCTGCCATGCTGGAACCCCCGGGCGCCGGAGCCCGGACGGCCGAGCGGAGGCGCTGCGAGTGGACGCACCGACCGAGTCACCGACGACGACCACCCCGGTCAAGGTCCTCGTCGCCGACGACCACGCCGTCGTCCGGCGCGGGATCCGGGCCTACCTGGAGTCCCTCGACGACGTCGAGGTCGTCGGTGAGGCGGGGGACGGGCAGGAGGTGCTGGACCGGCTCGGTGCGATGGCCGTGCACCGGGAGCTGCCCGACGTCGTCCTGATCGACCTGCTGATGCCCCGCCTCGACGGCGCCGCGACGACGGCGCTGGTGGCCGAGCGATTCCCGGGGGTGCGGGTCGTCGTGCTGACCAGCTTCGGCGAGATGGAGCGGGTGCACACCGCGCTCGGCAACGGGGCGTCGGGCTACCTGCTCAAGAGCGCCGAGCCGGGCGAGGTGATCGCCGCGATCCGGGCCGCCGCCCGCGGCGACGTGTTCCTCGACCCGAGCGTCGCCCGGCAGCTGACCAAGGAGATGATCTCGCCGCCGAGCGGGCTCGGCGCGCTGACCCACCGCGAGCGGGACGTGCTGGTCCTCGTCGCCCGGGGCCGGTCCAACCAGGAGATCGCCGACCAGCTGGTGATCAGCGAGCGGACCGCGCGCACCCACGTCAGCAACGTCCTGCGCAAGCTGCAGCTCACCTCCCGCACCCAGGCGGCGCTGGTCGCCGTCCGGCAGGGGCTCGTCCCGCCGCAGGGCTGACCGGGCGGCCACGACGGATGACGTAGGGCGGCCGGGACGGCAGACCGCCGCCGTCGCCCCGCGCGGCCCCTAGCGTCGGACGCCGGGGCGGACCACGCCCGCGGTCGGAGGAGCGCCCGCCGGGCGCCGGTGCCGGGTGCCCGCACGTCGGCTCCCGCGCCGGACGCCCGCACGGCGGGGCAGGCGAGGAGGTACGGATGCTCGACGGCAGGGTCGCCGTGGTGACGGGAGCGGGCCGGGGGCTGGGCCGGGCGTACGCCCGGGCGATGGCGGCGTCGGGCGCCGCGGTGGTGGTGAACGACCTCGACGCCGGCGTCGCGCAGGAGACGGTCGCGCTGATCACCGACGCCGGTGGGCGCGCCGTCGCCGAGCCCGGCGCGGTCGGGACGGCGGAGGTCGCCGACGCGCTGGTCGAACGCGCCGTGGGCGAGTTCGGGCGGCTCGACGCGATGGTGACCAACGCCGGGGCGCTGCGGGACCGGACGCTGCGCAGGACGACCGACGAGGACTTCGACCTCGTCGTCGGCAGCCATCTGCGCGGCACCTTCACCTGCGGCCGGGCGGCGGCCGCCCGGTTCCGCGAGCAGGGCGACGGCGGCCGGCTGATCCTGGTCGGGTCACCCGCCGGGCAGCGGGCCAGCTTCGGCCAGAGCGCGTACTCGGCGTCGAAGGGGGCGATCGTCGCGATGATGCGGACCTGGGCGGTGGAGCACGCGAAGATCGGCGTCACCGCCAACGCGGTCCTGCCGACCGCGCTGACCAGGATGGTCGCGACCATCCCCGGGCTCGGCGAGCTGGTCGAGGCCGTCGACCGGGGCGAGCCGGTGCCGCCGGAGGTGCGGCGCACCGGGCTGGGCACACCGGACGACGCGGCACCGGTCGTCGTGTGGCTGGCGTCGGCGGCGTCCGCGCACGTGACCGGTCAGGCGATCGCCGCGGGCGGCGACCGGATCGCGCTGTGGACCCACCCGGAGGAGGTCGCCGAGCGGTGGCGCGACGGCGGCTGGAGCCCCGAGGCGGTGGCCGCTGAGTTCGCGGACGCGCCGCTGCAGGACTTCACCCAGGCGCTGCCCGCCGCGGCCACCGGCGGTACCCGGTGAGCGCCCCGACGGTCGCGACCGGCGTCGACGGCGTCCGGGCGCTGCCGCGCGGCGAGGTGCTCGGCGAGAGCGGCCCGGTCACGGTGACCCAGCACGACGTCGACCTGTTCGCGCAGGCCACCGGCGACCACCAGTGGATCCACGTCGACCCGCAGCGGGCCGCCGGGACACCGTTCGGCGGCACGATCGCGCACGGCTACCTGACGTTGTCGCTGGTGCCGCGGCTGCTGCCGGACATCCTGCGGCTGGACGGCTTCTCGATGGTCGTGAACTACGGCTGCGAGAAGGTGCGGTTCCCGTCGCCGGTGCCGACCGGGTCGACGCTGCGGGCGACCGCGGTCCTCGACGACGTCACCGAGGTGACCGGGGGCCTGCAGGTCACGATCACGATGACGATGACCGTCGAGGGCGCCGCCAAACCCGCCTGCGTGGTCACCTTCCTGACCCGGCACCTGGCGTGAGAACGGGGCGGGCGCGCCGCCGGCGCGCCCGCCCCGTGACCGGGACCGGGACCGGATCAGGAGGTCGCGGTCCGCCAGCCGGGCCGGTAGTCCTCGCGCGCCATCTCGCTGTACGGGGCGGGGCTGACGACCGCGCGCACCGCGAACTGCTGGTGCGGCTCGACGGTGGTCTTGCGGGTCCCGCCGTCCGGCTCGCCCCAGACGACCCGCACCTCGGCGCCGAGCGGGACGCCCGGGTCCACCGTGGCCAGCGACAGCGCCTTGCGCTCGTTCGCGCTGTACCCGGTGAACATCGACAGGCCGACCACGTTGTCGTCGGCGTCGACCACCGCGTCGAAGTTGGACGACCCGAAGTTCGCGTTGGGCAGGTCGAAGAACTGGTACTCCGGCCCGTCCGAGACGGGGGAGGCGAGCAGCGTCGCGACGTCCTCGGCGTTCCAGGCGAGGGTGACCTTGCGGCGCTCGGCCGCCGGGTCGATCCGCTCCAGCGCGGAACGGCCGACGAAGTCGTGGTCGAACTTCACGAAGCCGCCGTAGCCCAGCTCCCACGGGTTCGTGTAGTAGTCCTCGACGTCGGCGGACACGAAGCTGCCGGCGACCGCGTTGTTCGCCTCGTAGGAGTCGGCGCCCAGCCACTCCCGGTAGGCCTTCAGCTCGTCGCCGGTGTAGATCGCGGGCAGCGGCGACGGGATCCAGCCGGACTCCAGGGTGTTGCAGGAGTAGGCGCGCGCCCCGGCCGGTTCGATCCCGAACTCGCGGCCCGCCTCGAGGATCGTCTCGCGCACGGCGCCGTAGCTCTCGTACGGTCCCCAGATCTCCAGCCCGGGCGCGCCGGCCATGCCGTGCCGCAGCGTCCGGACCGCCACCCCGCCGACGTTCATGTGCCCCATCCGGAAGAACTTCACCTTCTCCAGCGGGCCGCCGTTGACCTTCTCGATGACCTCCCAGGCGCGCGGGCCCTGGATCTGGAACCGCCAGACGTCGCGGGTCACCTCGCGGCCGTACGGGCGGGACGGGGAGCGCTCGTCGCGGCGGATGTCGACGTCGTAGCCCTGGCCCTGGAAGGTCAGCCAGTTCGCCACCGGTGCGCGGCCGACGAAGACGAACCGGTCCTCGGCGAGCCGGAACAGGATGCCGTCGCCGATCACCCCGCCGCCCGGCGCGACCGGCACGAACTGCTTCGCGGAGTCCACCGGGAAGTTCGCGGTGCTGTTGATCCCGGTGTCGGTGAACAGCTGCAGCGCACCCGACCCGGACACCCACAGGTTGACCATGTGGTGGGTCTGGTCGAACAGCACCGCGGTGCGCTGCCAGGCGCGCACCTCGCGCCGGAAGTTGCTGAACTCGGAGGGGACGACCGGGTAGATGTAGGCGCCGAGCTGGGCGTTGCGCAGCAGGTCGACGGTATCGCCGGCCCGGTCCAGCACGTCCTGCAGGTTCTTCGCGCTCATGGTGCTCCAGTCCTCGACGACGATCGGACCCACGCTAGGAACGCCGGGCTCGGTCACGGCAGCGCGGAACGACGGCAGCGGCCCTGCCACGGCGGCCGTATCGGGTGCGACGGATGACGTAGCGACCCGCCGCTACGTCATCCGTCGCGGGCCGGACGGGGCGCGGCGGCCGCGACCGGTCGGGACATCCGGGCGATGGCCGTGGCCCGCCCGGCTCCTAGCGTCGGTGCCGAGAGCCGACCGCGGGGGGAACCAGCATGACCGGCAGGAGTGCCCCACGGGGGACCTACGTCTTCGACGGTCCGGCCGGGCGCCTCGGGCGGCCGCTGAACCGGATGCTGCAGTCGCTGTGCACCGAGGAGGCGCGGACGGACTTCCGCGCCGACGAGGCCGCGTACTGCTTGCGGTTCGCGCTGTCGGCGGAGCAGACCACGGCCGTCCTGGAACGCGACTGGCAGGCGATGCTCGACCTCGGCGGCAGCATCTTCTACGTCTACAAGCTGGCCATGATGGACGGACGTTCGATGCAGTACCTGGGCGGTGTGTTCACCGGCATGACCGAGGCGGAGTTCACGGCCGCGATGGCGGCGGGGGGACGGACCGATGTCTGAGGTCATCTGGGGCCTGGGGACCTCGCACGTGCCGTCGATCGGCGCCGCGATGGACCGTGACCTGACGGCCGACCCGCGGTGGGCGCCGCTGTTCGACGGCTACGCCCCGGCCCGGGCGTGGCTGGCCCAGCGGACCCCGGACGTCGCGATCCTGGTCTACAACGACCACGCCAACGGCGTCGACCTGGACATCGTGCCGACCTTCGCGATCGGGACGGCCGAGCGGTACCGGGTCGCCGACGAGGGGTACGGCCGGCGCGCGGTGCCGGACGTCACCGGGGACCCGGACCTGTCGTTCCACCTGCTGGAGCACCTGGTCGACGACGGGTTCGACCTCACCGTGTTCTCCGAGCTGGACGTCGACCACGGCTTCACCGTGCCGCTGTCGGTGTGGACGCCCGACCCCGGCGACGCCTGGCCCTGCCCGGTCGTCCCGATCATGGTCAACGTCATCCGCTACCCGCAGCCGACCGCGGCCCGCTGCTACGCGCTCGGGCAGGCGATCGGGCGCGCCCTGGCCTCCTACGACGGCGCACGCACCGTCGGCATCCTCGGCACCGGCGGGATGTCGCACCAGCTGGCCGGCACGCGGGCCGGGTTCGTCAACCCCGGCTTCGACCACATGTTCCTGGAGGCGATCGCGGACGACCCGCAGCGGCTCACCGCCCTGCACCGCGACGAGTACATCCGGCTCGCCGGGTCCGAGGGCATCGAGCTGATCATGTGGCTGGTCATGCGCGGGGCGATGAACGAGCGCGTCCGCACGGTGCACACCGCCTACCACGTCCCGGCGTCGAACACCGCCGCCGGGCTCGCCCTGCTGGACAACCGGAGCACCCCGTGACGTCGTTGCTCGATCCTCCCGACCGGGGCACCGGGCCCCGGCGCACCGACCGGCGGGCCGTGCTCGCCCGGGTGCTGCGCGAGGCCACCTACGAGGTCCTGCCGTTCCCGAGCGCCGCGGACAAGGTGCTCGCGCACGTGCCCACCGGCACCGGGCTGAGCGTGACGACGACCGAGGCGAAGGGCCTCGGACCGACCGTCGACCTCGCCGTCCGGCTGACCGGGCACGGCTACCGCGTCGCGCCGCACCTCGCGGCCCGGCTCGTCCGGGACCGGGCGCACCTCACCGACCTGGCCGACCGGCTCACCGGCGCGGGTGTCCGCACGCTGTTCGTCGTCGGCGGCGACGCCGCGGAGCCCGCGGGGCGCTACCCGGACTCCCTCGCCCTGCTCACCGACCTGCACGAGGTCGCGGGCGGCCGGTTCGACCACATCGGGATCGGCGGCTACCCGGAGGGGCACGGCGGCATCGCCGACGAGCTGATCGAGGGCGCGCTCACCGCGAAGGCGCCGTACGCCACGCAGATCGTCACCCAGCTGTGCTTCGACCCGTCCGCCACCGTGCGCTGGGCCCGCCGGATCGCCGCCGCCGGGGTGCGGCTGCCGGTCCGGGTCGGGGTCCCGGGGGCGGTCAGCAGGCAGAAGCTGATCCGGGTCTCCGCCGGGCTGGGGCTCGGTCAGTCGGCCCGCTTCCTGCGCAAGCAGCAGGGGATGGTCCGGCGGTTCTTCACCCCCGGCGGCTACCGGCCGGACCGGGTGCTCGACGGCATCGCCCCGGCGCTGGCCGCGGGGGACACCGGACTGGCCGGGATCCACGTGTTCACCTTCAACGACCTCGAGAGCACCGAGACGTGGCGACGTCGGCTGCTCGAGCGCCTCGGCCGATGACGGCGCCGCCGACCGGGCCGCGGGTCGCGTCGTGACCGGCTCGGCGCGGGGACCACGCGCGGTCCTGCTGCTCAGCTGCCCGGACGCCCCCGGCATCGTGCACGCCGTGACCGGCCTGCTCGCCGACGAGGGCTGCACCGTCGTGGAGAGCCACCAGTTCGGCAGCGCCACCACCGGCACCTTCTACCTGCGGGTCGAGTTCGCCCGGGTGGACGGCGACCGTCCCGACCTGGACCGGCTCGGTGCCGGTGTCGCGACGCTCGCCGCGCCCTTCGGGATGACCTGGAGCCTCGCCGACACCGGGCACCGCCCGCGCACCGTGATCATGGTCAGCCGGTTCGCGCACTGCCTCAACGACCTGCTGTTCCGGAACTCGACCGGTGAGCTGGCGCTCGACGTCGTCGCGGTGGTGTCGAACCATCCCGACCTCGGGCCGCTGGCCGAGGGGTTCGGGGTGCCGTTCCGGCACATCCCGGTCACCCGGGAGACCAAGCCGGCCGCCGAGGCGGAGCTGCTCGACCTGGTCCACGACCAGGGCGTCGAGCTGGTCGTGCTGGCCCGCTACATGCAGATCCTGTCCGACGACGCGTGCACGGCCCTGCGGGGGCGGGCGATCAACATCCACCACTCGATGCTGCCCAGCTTCAAGGGGGCGCGGCCCTACCACCAGGCGCACGAGCGCGGGGTGAAGTTCATCGGGGCCACCGCGCACTACGTGACCGCGGACCTCGACGAGGGCCCGATCATCGAGCAGGAGCTGCTGCGCGTCGACCACTCGCTGAGCCCCGAGCAACTCGCCGCCCGTGGCCGGGAGGCCGAGCGGCTCGCCCTGGCCCGGGCGGTGCGGTGGCACAGCGAGCACCGGATCGCGGTGTCGGGCAACCGCACCGTCGTCTTCCCCTGACCCCCGTCCTCCTCCGGGCCTGCGGGGTCAGCGCTCCTGCGGGTGCGTGGCCAGCGCCTCGACGGTCACGTCCATCCACGGGAACATCGGCAGCGACGCCAGCGCGTCGTGCAGCGCCGCGGGGTCCTCGGCCTCGTACAGCCCGACGGTCGCGTTCCGCCCGGGGACCCGCCACAGCCGCTTGAGGATCCCGGCCTCGCGCAGCTCGACGGCGCGGGCACGCTCGCCGGCCCTCAGCTCGTCGCGGGTGGCGGCCGGGGTGTCGACCGGGAGCCGGTTCTCGGTGCGGACCAGGAACTCCATCAGCGGGTCTCCTCGAGCAGCAGCGTGGTGAGCTCGCCGGGCGCGGTCACCATCGCCTCGTGGCCGGTGGCGATGCCGTGCACCGGCCAGCCGCGTCCGGCGGCCCGCCCGGCGTGCTCCCGGAAGACCCGCATCCAGTCGGTGCACTCGACGAACGTCGCGGGCACGTCGTCGCCCTTCCCGGTCAGCCGCAGCGGCTCGGTGTAGGTGAGCCACGGGTGCGGGGTGAGCCGCGGGGTGAGCCAGTCCAGGTCGGCCTGCTCGGTGACGCCGAGCCGCTCCAGCGGGCGGACCGGGACCAGCCAGCCGAACCCGGGCCCGGCCACCGACTCCCGGTAGTGCCCGGCGACGGTCGGGGGGAGCAGGTCGATCGCGGCGTCGCCGTCGTCGCCGACGAAGGCGTCGAGGTACACCCGGCGGGCCACCCGGTCCGGGACACGGTCGGCGACCCCGGTGACGACCTGGCCCGCGTAGCTGTGCCCGACCAGCACGACGTCGCGGGCGTCGTGGGCCTCCAGCAGCGCGACGACGTCCTGGACGTGAGTGGACAGCCCCACCTGCGGGGTGAGCAGGTGGGCCCGGTCGCTGAGGCCGGTGAGCGTGGGGGTGTGCACGTCGTGGCCGGCGGCGCGCAGCCCGGGGACCACCCGTTGCCACGCCCATCCGCCGTGCCAGGCTCCGTGCAGCAGGACGACGGTGCTCATGTCCGGTCTCCCTCGGGGTCGTCGACGTAGCGCACGCCCAGCCGTTCCAGGGTGGGGCGCAGGTCGTAGTGGTCCAGGCCGAGGACGCCGTCGGCGAACCGGCGGCGTTTGTCCTCCTCGTCCGCGGCGCGGGTGGTGGCGGCCGCGGCGACGGCGGCCGCCTCGGCGCGGGGAACGCAGAGCACGCCGTCGTCGTCGGCGACCACCGCGTCGCCGGGGTCGATCCGCTGCCCGGCGACGACGACCGGCACGTTCACCGAGCCGGGTACGGCCTTCGCGGTGCCCTGCGCGTGCACGGCCCGCGACCAGGCGGGGAAGCCCATCGCGGCCAGCTCGGCGACGTCGCGGACGCCGGCGTCGCTGACCAGCCCGAGCACCCCGCGGTACCGCAGCTGGGTCGCGAACAGCTCGCCGAACATGCCGTCGGTGGAGCGCGAGGTGGTGGCGACGACGAGCACGTCGCCCGGCCCGCACTGCTCGATGCAGGCGTGGATCATGAGGTTGTCGCCGGGGTGCGACAGCACGGTGACCGCGCGGCCCGCGATCCGCGCCCCGCGCTGGACCGGCCGGATCTCCGGGGCGAGCAGGCCGCGGCGACCGTGCGCCTCGTGCACCGTCGCGACGCCGTGCCGGGACAGCTCGGCCAGCACGCCGGGATCCGGGCCGCGCCGGGTCCGGACGATCACGTGCCCGCTCACCGCAGCACGTCCCCGACGACCGGGAAGACCCGCTGGTAGGCCTCGGCCTGCACGATCGACCGGTCACCGCCGTTGCGGACGGCCTGCACGCCGCGGCGCAGCCCGAGGTCGGTGTAGTACTGCACCAGGTGCGACTGCGCGCCCATGCACTCCATGGCCTTGCGCTTGCGTTCGAACACCGGGGTGATGTCGAGCAGCAGGTTCGGCACGAAGCCGCACTGCTCGGGCTGGTGCGGTTCGAACTGCAGCACCTGCGGCGCACCGATCGGCGGCGTCGAGGGATCGTGCCCGGCGGCCTGCGCGACCTGGCGGGCCAGCAGGGTCGCCTCGTGGGCGGCGTCGTGGTCGCGGTTGTACGGGTCGTGGGCGACGTGGGTGAGCAGCACCTCCGGCGCCGCGTCCCGCATCTCCGCGACGATCCGCGTCAGCGCGTCGTCGTCGATCCGCAGGGGATAGTCGCCGAGGTCGAGGAAGGTGACGCTCGCGCCGAGCGCGGCGGCGGCGGCCTCCGCCTCGTCGCGCCGGGCGGCCTTCGCGGCGTCGACGGTCATCCCGGGCCGTCGCCACAGGCCGGGGGACTCGCCGCGCTCGCCGTAGCTCAGGCAGACGATGCGCACGTCGTGGCCGCGCTCGGCGTAGAGCGCGAGTGCCCCGCCCGCCCGCCACACGAAGTCCCCGGAGTGCGCGCTGATCACCTGGACGGAAGGTCGGTCGTGCGACGTCATGGGCTCCGACGGTAGGCAGCGCCGCGGGACGGGGGTAATGCGCGAACGACCCGTGGCCGCTACGTCATCCGTCGCGCGGCGGGCAGCACCCTTTTACCTGGTGGAAGGTGGTCTGGCGGGTCCGGTGACGGGCTTCCTAGCGTGCCGATGACCCTCAGTTCCGACGACGGGACCCGCCATGTTCGAGACCATGATCGATCCGACCGGGGCAGCCGATCCGGTCGCCCCGGCGGGCGCGGCGCTCGCTCCGCGCCCGGCGGACCTGGCGGGGCTGCGGCTCGGCTTGCTGCTCAACACCAAGCGCAACGCGGCGGAGCTGCTCGACGCCGTCGCGGAGCGGTGCGCACGGCAGCACGGCACGGTGCCCGCCGCCCGGCACGTCAAGCCGCACATCAACGACCCGGTCGCACCGGAGGTCCTCGCCGACCTGGTCGAGCGGTGCGACGTGGTGCTGGTCGGGGTCGGCGACTGCGGGTCGTGCAGCGCGTCCGCCGTCACCGACGGCATCGCGCTCGAGGCGGCCGGGGTCCCGGCCGCCGTGCTGGTCAGCGAGGCCTTCCGGACGACCGCGGACGCGATGGCCGGGCTGCGCGGCAGCCCCGGCTACGACTACGCGGTCGTGCCGCACCCGGTCGCCTCGCTGGACGTCGCCGGCATCGCGGCCCGGGCCGGCGAGGTGCTGCCCGGGCTGGTCCGGCTGCTGCGCGCGCCGGTGGGACCGGCCGGCCCGCCCGGGAACGGCGCGGACCACCCCGGGGCGGGTGCCCGGTGAGCGCCGCGACCTCCGTCGATCCGGTGGACATCGCCCGGGCCGCGGTCGAGCACGCCTACGACCAGGGCTGGACCGACGGGCTGCCGGTCGTCCCGGTGACCGCGGCGACCCGCGACGAGTTCCTCGCGGCGACCCCGCGCGATCCGGGCGAGGTGGTCGCGCACGCCGGGAGCCTGGGCCGGGAGTGCACCGTCGAGCGGGTCGCGGTGAACGCCGCGATGGCCGGCTGCCGACCGGAGTACCTGCCCGTCGTGCTGGCCGCGTGGGACGCGCTGATGGCCCAGCGGGTCGTCACCGGCGGCGGCTGGCAGAGCACCAGCGGCCCGGCCCCGCTGATCGTGGTGAACGGCGACGTCCGGGCCGAGCTGGGGATCAACTCGGCGGGCGGCTCGGTGGGGCCCGGCTTCCGGGCGAACGCGACGATCGCCCGCGCGATCGGGCTGACCGTGCGCAACGTGCTCGGCATCCGCCCGCACGAGCTGGACCAGGCCACCCAGGGGCTGCCCGGCCGGTTCGCGGTGTGCGTGGGGGAGAACGAGGAGGAGAGCCCCTGGGAGCCGCTCTCGGTGGAGCTCGGCGCCGCGCCCGGCGCCGGGTCGGTCTCGGCGATGCTGATCCGGACCTGCGAGTTCGTCGACAACCGGGACTCCACCGACCCGGAGGACCTGCTCCGCGACATCGCGGACACGGTGGCCCGGACCGGCACGGTGGTCGGCGGACGGTCGTCGGCGGGCCTGCTGCTCGGCGTCGAGCACGCCACGCTGCTGGCCGACGGCGGGTTCGGCAAGGCCGACGTCGCCGCCTGGATCAGCGAGCACGCCGTGCGGACCGCCGCCGACCTGCGGGCCGCCGGGAAGGGCCGCGCGGCCGGGGACGCCCCGGACGACGCCCCGTTCCCGATGGTGCCGGAGCCGGAGCACCTGCCGATCGTGGTCACCGGCGCCCGCAACGCCGGGATGTCGCTGGTGGTGCGGCCGTTCGGTTTCGGCGGGTGGTCGCGCACCACGCACCCGGTGCACGTCGGCGGGGCCGCGGCGTGAACCCGGTGCTGGACGTGCGGGACCTGCGTGTCGAGTTCCCGACGGCGGCCGGTGCGCTCGGGGTGGTCGACGGCGTCTCGTTCGACGTCGGGCCGGGCGAGACGGTCGCGCTGGTCGGGGAGTCCGGATCGGGCAAGAGCGTCAGCTCGCTGGCGGTGCTCGGGCTGCTCGGCAGGGGCCGGATCGCGGGCGGGTCGGTGTCGTTCCGGGGCGAGGAGATCGCCGGAGCCGGCCCCGAGCGGTTGCGCCGGCTGCGCGGCGCCGAGATCGCGATGGTGTTCCAGAACCCGATGAGCGCGCTGGACCCGCTGTTCAGCGTCGGTGACCAGGTCGTCGAGGCGATCCGGGTGCACCGGCCGGTCGGCCGGGCGCAGGCCCGGGAGCGCGCCGTCGAGCTGCTCCGCGAGGTGGGGCTGCCGGACCCGGAGCGCCGGATGCGGTCCTACCCGCACGAGCTGTCGGGCGGTCAGCAACAGCGGGTCGGGGTGGCGATGGCGCTGGCCTGCGACCCGGAGCTGCTGATCGCCGACGAGCCGACGACCGCGCTGGACGTGACCGTCGAGGCGCAGATCCTGGCCCTGATGCGACGGCTGCAACGCGAGCACGGCGCGGCACTGCTGCTCATCACGCACGACATGTCGGTGGTGGCCCGGATGGCCGACCGGGTGGTGGTGATGTACGCGGGCCAGGTCGTCGAGCGGGGCACCGTCGCCGAGGTGCTGAGCACGCCCACCCATCCCTACACCCGGGCGCTGATCGGCTCCGTCCCGACCGTCCACACCGGACGGGACGAGCTGCTGACGGTGATCCCGGGGAGCGTGCCGAACCCGGCCGACGTGCCGGACGGCTGCCGGTTCCATCCGCGCTGCCCGCAGGCGGTGCAGCGGTGCCGCACCGAGGTGCCACCGGTGGTCCGGACGGGGGAGGGCCGGATCAGCCGGTGCTGGCTGGCCGGGGACGCCGACCGGATCGGGTGCGGTCCCGCGGGCACCACGGCGGGTGCCCGGTGAACGGGCCGGCGCTGTTCGAGGCCCACGACCTGGTCAAGCACTTCCGGAGCCGGCGCGGGGTCGTGCAGGCCGTCAACGGCGTGTCGCTGAGCATCCCGCGCGGTCGCACGGTCGGCCTGGTCGGCGAGTCGGGTTCGGGCAA
Source organism: Pseudonocardia sp. TMWB2A (assembly GCF_017312135.1). Taxonomy (NCBI): domain Bacteria; kingdom Bacillati; phylum Actinomycetota; class Actinomycetes; order Pseudonocardiales; family Pseudonocardiaceae; genus Pseudonocardia; species Pseudonocardia sp. TMWB2A. Next base: position 759,424 of record NZ_QKQY01000002.1, on the reverse strand, counting down.
GTCCACGGTGGCCCGGCTCGCGCTGCGGCTGCTCGAACCGACCTCGGGGACGCTGTCGTTCGACGGCGACGATCTCGGCGCCGCCTCGGGCGCGGCGCTGCGCCGGCTGCGTCGCCGGATGCAGATCGTCTTCCAGGACCCGAACGGCTCGCTGAACCCCCGGATGACCGTCCTGCAGGCGGTCGGGGAGCCGCTCGTGGTGCACCGGATGGCCCGTGGGGCCGCGCTCGCCGACCGGGTCGTCGAGCTGCTCGAACGGGTCGGGCTGGGTGCCCGCGACCTGAACCGGTACGCCCACCAGTTCTCCGGCGGTCAGGCCCAGCGGATCGGGATCGCCCGCGCGCTCGCCACCGACCCGGACCTCATCGTGTGCGACGAGGCGGTCTCCGCGCTGGACGTCTCGGTGCAGGCCCAGGTGCTCAACCTGCTCCGCGGCCTGCAGGCCGAGCGCGGGCTGTCCTACCTGTTCATCGCCCACGACCTGAACGTCGTCCGCTACATGTCCGACGAGGTCTGCGTGATGTACCTCGGCGAGATCGTGGAACGCGGGGACGGCGACGCGGTGCTGCGGGACCCGCAGCACCCCTACACCCGGATGCTCGTGTCCGCCGTGCCGGACCTGGCCACCGCCGGACCGGCCGCGGAGGTCACGCCGGTCGGCGAGGTGCCCAGCCCGATCGACCCGCCGCCGGGGTGCCGGTTCCACACCCGCTGCCCGCAGGCCGAGGCCGGCTGCCGCGAGGAACGGCCCGCGCTGCGCAGGGTCGTCGCCGACCGCGACGTCGCCTGCCTGCTGGCCGGGGCACGGACCTCCGGGGCGGTGCGACCGTGACCCGCTACGTCCTGCGCAGACTCGCCTACGGCAGTGTGGTGATGGCGCTGGTGACCGCCCTGGTGTTCGTGCTCGTGCGGCTGGTCCCCGGCGACGCGGTGACGATGCAGCTCGCCGAGTCCGGCGCGAGCCCGGAGCAGGTCGCGGCGCTGCGCGCCGAGTTCGGCCTCGACGTGCCGGTCTGGACGCAGCTGGGGAACTGGCTCGCCGGTGTCGCACGCGGCGATCTCGGCCGGTCGTTCTACGGCGGCGGCGCACCGGTGACCGGGCTGTTCCTGGAACGGGTGCCGGTCACCGTCTCACTCGGCCTGCTGGCGATGCTGTTCGCGACCGTCGCCGGGATCACCCTCGGCGTGCTGGCCGCGGTCACCCGCGGCTCCGCGCTGGACGCCGCCGTGCGGAGCTTCGCGGTCGCGTTCCTGTCGGTACCCAACTTCGTCGTCGCGCTGCTGGCGCTGACCGCGTGCGCGGTCTGGCTCAACTGGTCGCCACCGCTGGCCTACCGGCCGCTGACCGAGGACCCGGTGAACTGGATCCAGCAGATGGCGATCCCGGTGATCGCGCTGGGCACCGCCGGGATGGCGGGGACCGCGCGGATGGCGCGGTCGTCGTTGCTGGAGTCGCTGGGGTCGGACTACGTGCGCACGGTCCGTGCGAAGGGCGCGCGGGAGCGCACCGTCGTCGGCAAGCACGCCGCCCGGAACTCCACCATCGCGGTGCTCACGCTGCTCGGCCTGGAGCTGGCGACGGTGCTCGGTGGCACCGTGATCCTGGAGCAGATGTTCGGGATCCCGGGGACCGGGCAGCTCATCTACTCCGCGGTGCTGGAGCGCGACTACCCGGTGGTCGTCGCCTGCACGATCTTCTACGCGGGGCTGTTCGTGGTGACGATCATCGTGATCGACCTGCTCTACGCGCTGGTCGACCCGCGGATCCGGACCGGAAGGGCACTCTCGTGAGCGCGCCGGCCACCCCCGCGCGGCTGCGCGCCGTCCCCGGCGCCGTCGCCCGGTTCGTCCGCGCCCAGCCCCTCGGCGGGATCGCGCTGACGGTACTGACGCTGTTCGTGCTGGCCGGGCTGCTGGCCCCGCTGGTGGCGCCGTACGACCCGCTGGAACAGTTCCGCCGCGACATCCTCGACGGCCCGTCCGCCCGGTTCCTGCTCGGCACCGACGACCTCGGCCGGGACGTGCTGAGCCGTTCGCTGCACGGCGCACGGACCTCGTTGCTGATCGGGGTGGTGACCACCGCGGTCAGCCTGGTTCTGGGCACCACGATCGGGGTGGTCTCCGGCTACGCGGGCCGGGGCGTCGACATCGTCCTGCAACGGGTGATGGACGCCGTCCAGGCGATCCCCGGCATCGTGCTGCTGCTGTTCATCGCGGTGATCCTCGGGCCCTCGGTGCGCAACACGATCATCGCGCTGACCGTGGTGATCACACCGTCGTTCAACCGGATCGCCCGCGGCGAGACGCTGCGGGTGCGCGAGGAGCGCTACGTCGAGGCGGCCCGGGCCACCGGTGCCGGGACCGGCCGGATCCTGCTCCGGCACGTCCTGCCGAACATCGTCGCCCCGGTGTTCACCCTGGCCAGCCTGATCTTCGCCGGGGTCGTCATCGCCGAGTCGGCGCTGAGCTTCCTCGGCATCGGCGCGCCGCCGCCGACCCCGTCCTGGGGGCTGATGCTCTCCGAGGGCGTCCGGTACGTGGAGCGCGCGCCGTGGCTGATCGTCGTGCCCGCGGTGCTGCTCTCGCTGGCCGTCTTCAGCCTCAACCTGCTCGGCGACGCGCTGCGCGACCACCTGGACCCGCGCCTGCAGCACGCCACCTTCGCCGAGTCCCGGCGGTGGTGGCGGCCCCGCCCGCCGGCCCGCCTCGCCCCCGGCCTCGCCCGGGCGGCGGAGGAGCTCGACGCCACCGATCCCACCGACCGACGACCCGACTAGGAGCGTGCACAGTGGACATTTCACTCGCCGGGAAGGTGGCCCTGGTCACCGGAGCCGGTCCGAACATCGGCGGCGGGATCGGCCTGGCGCTCGCGCGCTACGGCGCGACCGTGGCCTGCAACGACATCGACCCGGACGCGGCGGCCGCCGCCGTCGAGCGGATCGAGCGCAACGGTGGCCGGGCCATCGCGGTCCCCGGTGACGTCACCGACGAGGACCAGGTGGCGGGCTACGTCGAACGGGTCGTCGGCGAGCTGGGCGGGATCGACATCCTGGTCAACAACGCCGCCCTGCTCGGCGGCAAGGGGGTGCTCGACGAGAGCGCCGAGTTCTTCGACCGCGCCGTGCGGGTCGCCGGTCTGGGCAGCTTCCTCAACACCCGGGCGGTCGGACGGCACATGGCCGAGCGCGGCACCCGTGGCTCGATCGTGCTGGTCTCGTCGTCGAACGGCTGGTCCGGCTCGGCCGGGGTGATCGCCTACGCCTTCCACAAGGGCGGGGTGAACAACTTCGTGCGGGCCGCGGCGATGGACCTCGCCCCCTACGGGATCCGGGTCAACTCCTTCACCCCGACCGCGCCGACCCCGGACAACCCGGCGCTGACCGGACCGGACGGGAAGTCGGTCATGGACCGGCCGCGGAACGGGATCGGCGGCGGCACCGGCGACGAGCCGTGGCGGCGGCCCGCCCGCTGGAGCGGCGACCGGGTGCCCATGGTGCCGATGGGCACCACCGGCACCCCGACCGACATCGGGCACTGCGTCGCCTGGATGTGCTCCGACCAGGCCCGGCTGATCACCGGCCAGGACTTCGTCGTCGACGGCGGGGCCCGGGCGAAGAACTTCGCCTACGTCCCGGCGGCGGCCGCCGACCTCGCCGGCCCGGTGCCGCTGGTCGGGCTGGACGTGACCGGCGAGCTCGACCGGGAGACGGTGTGAGACGGGGTCGCGCCGCGGCGCTGCTGCTGGCCGCAGCGCTCGTGCTGTCGTCGTGCGGGGCCGGTGGCGGTGGCGGCAGCGACGAGCCGGTCGGGGACCCGCGTCCCGGCGGCTCGCTGGTGTGGCAGCTGCCGGCCGAGGTGTCCACCGACCTGAACCCGCTCGAGAGCTCCGACCCGAGCGCCACCGGGCTGATCTCCGGCTCGGTCTACGGGAAGCTGCTCGACTGGCGCACCGGACCCGACGTCACGGAGATGGAGCTGGAGGGCGACCTGGCCGAGTCGTGGGAGGTCTCCGAGGACGGTCTGACCTACACCTTCCGCCTGCGCCGGGACGTCACCTGGCACGACGTCGAGCCGGTGAACGGCCGGCCCTTCGTCGCCGACGACGTCGTCGCGACGATCACCGCGATGAAGGAGCGCGGCCTGCAGGCCTACATGCTCGAGGCGGTGCGGACCGTGCAGGCGCCGGACGAGCACACCGTCGTCCTGACCCTGGACCGGCCCTTCGCCCCGCTGCTGGAGTACGTGGCCTACCACACCTTCCTGATCGTTCCCCGGGAAGGGATCGAGGGGCGCTACGACCTGGACACGGTGGCGATCGGCACCGGGCCGTTCCTGCTCGCCGAGCACACCCCGGACGTCGAGTGGGTGCTCCGGCGCAATCCCGACTACCACGTCCCCGACCGTCCGTACCTCGACGAGGTCCGGCGACCGGTCATCAACGACACGGCGGCGACCACCGCGGCCCTGCGGAGCGGCCGCCTCGACGTCGGCACCACCAGCGACGTCACCGTGGCCGACGAGTTCCGCGACGGCGACCACACCGTGGTCGAGACACCGGGCGCGCCGGTGAGCTTCTACCTCAACCCGCGCGTGGAGCCGTTCGACGACGCGCGGGTGCGCCGCGCGGTGTCCCTCGCGATCGACTGGGAGGGGATGGGGGAGACCATCCGCGGCTCGTTCAACCTCACCTCCATCCTGCGTCCCGACATCTCCGACGCCGCGCTGTCCGAGGACGAGGTACGCGAGATCCGCCCGTTCGACCCCGAGCAGGCCCGCCGGCTCCTCGCCGAGGCGGGCCTCCCGGACGGCTTCGCGACCACGCTGCTCGTCCAGCGGGTCGACGACGAGGACGTCCGCGAGGCCCAGTGGATGCAGGCCGACCTGGCCGAGGTCGGGATCGACGTCACGATCGAGACCGTCGACCCCGGGACCGGGATCGAACGCCGGCGCACCCACGAGTTCGCCATGACGAAGGCACTCCGGACCGTGCACCTGCCCGACCAGACCTGGCGCGACTTCATGCCGGGCTACATCGAGAACTACGCGCTCGTCGACGACCGGGAGCTGGTCGAGGGCTACGCCCGGACCCGGACCACCACCGACGACGCCGAGCGGCGCGAGCTGCACCGCGCCATGCAGAGGCGGATGGAGACCGAGATCGTGCAGGGCCTGTTCCCGATCCAGAAGTTCGACTACACGATCTTCTCCTCGCGGACCCAGGACCTGTTCCCGGTGCCGATCCACCAGGGCCGCCGGCTCGCCGACGTGTGGCTCAGCGACCAGCCGGCGTCGCCGTGAACGACCCGGTACACGATCTCGTCGTCGTCGGGTCCGGCCCGGCCGGGTACACCGCGGCGGTCTACGCCGCCCGGGCCCGGCTGGCCCCGCTGGTGTTCGAGGGTTCCAGCCACGGCGGCGCCCTGATGACCACCACCGACGTGGAGAACTACCCCGGCTTCCCCGACGGCGTCGACGGGCCCGGCCTGATGGGACGGATGCGGGCGCAGGCCGAGCGGTTCGGCGCCGACCTGCGGCCCCGCGACGTCGGGGAGATCCGGCTGGACGGCCCGGTCACGGAGATCGTGACCGACGGGGAGGTGCACCGGGCCCGTGCGGTGGTGCTCGCGATGGGCGCCGCGCCGCGCTACCTCGGCGTGCCGGGGGAGCAGGAGCTGCTCGGACGCGGGGTCTCGTCCTGCGCGACCTGCGACGGGTTCTTCTTCCGGGACCGGGACGTCGCCGTCGTCGGTGGCGGGGACTCCGCGATGGAGGAGGCGCAGTTCCTCACCCGGTTCGCCCGCAGCGTCACGGTCGTGCACCGCCGGGACACCTTCCGGGCGTCGCGGATCATGCTGGAGCGGGCACGGGCGAACCCGGCGATCCGCTGGGCGACCCGTCGCGAGGTCGTCGCGGTGACCGGCGACGGCGCGGTCGGCGGGCTGCGCCTGCGCGACGTCCGGGACGGCTCCGAGTCCGGGCTGGACGTCGCCGGGGTGTTCGTCGCGATCGGCCACGACCCGCGCAGCGGGCTGGTCGCCGACCGGCTCGACCTGGACCCCGACGGCTACGTCCGCACGCTCGACGGGACCACCCGGACCGCCGTCGACGGGGTCTTCGCCTGCGGCGACCTGGTGGACCGGCACTACCGGCAGGCGGTCACCGCCGCCGGGTCGGGCTGCGCCGCGGCGATCGACGCCGAGCGTTGGCTGGCCGGGGCTCGCGTGGACCGTCCTTCCACGACGTGAAAGCGCCCTCCCGGCACCCGCCGGGAGGGCGGCATCGTGAGGTCACGAGCCGGTGACCTGGCCCACATTCCCTTCCGGGCCGGACCCCGGACCTCCGCCGAGGCGGCCGTATCCGTTCCCATACAGAGGAGCCGACATGGGTATGACGACCCGAGCCGCGATCTGCCGCGAACCGGGGACGCCGTGGGAGACCACCGACGTCGAGCTGGACGACCCGCGCGCCAACGAGGTCCGCATCCGGTTCCACGCGGCGGGGCTCTGCCACTCCGACGACCACATCCAGAAGGGCGACGCCCGGATGCGGATGCCCGTCGTCGGCGGGCACGAGGGTGCCGGGGTGGTCGAGGCGGTCGGTCCCGGTGTCACCCGGGTGCAGGTCGGGGACCACGTCGTGTGCTCCTTCATCCCGGCCTGCGGCTACTGCCGGTACTGCTCCACCGGCCGGCAGAACCTGTGCGACGCCGGGAAGAACGCCGCCACCGGTGAGTTCCCGGACGGGACGTTCCGGTTCCACCTCGACGGCGAGGACCTCGGCGGACTCTGCGTGCTCGGCACGTTCTCCCAGTACGCGGTGGTCTCCGAGTTCTCCTGCATCCCGATCGCCGACGACATCCCGTTCGACGTCGCCTCCCTGGTCGGCTGCGGCGTCCCGACCGGCTGGGGCTCGGCGGTGCACGCCGCCGGGGTCCGTGCCGGGCAGACGGTCGTCGTCTACGGCTGCGGCGGGGTCGGCGCGAACGCGGTGCAGGGGGCCCGGCTCGCCGGTGCCCGCACCGTGGTGGTCGTCGACCCGGTGCCGTTCAAGCGGGACATGGCGAAGGTGTTCGGTGCCACCCACACCTTCGCCGACGCCGAGGAGGCCCATCGGTTCGTCGTCGAGACCACCTGGGGCGAGCTCGCCGACCACGCGATCATCACCGTCGGCGTGCTGCACGACGAGGTGATCGGCCGCGCGCTGGCGATCATCGGGAAGTCCGGCCAGGTCACCGTCACCGCGGTCGGCAACGGCTCGGTCCGGGCGCCGTCCGGGATGCTGATCGGCTACCAGCGCCGGGTGCAGGGCGCGATCTTCGGCGCCTGCAACCCGCTGCACGACGTGCCCCGGCTGCTCGACCTGTACCGCTCCGGCGATCTGAAGCTGGACGAGCTGATCACCAGGCGGTACCGCCTGGAGGAGGTCAACCAGGGCTACGCGGACATGGCGGACGGCCGGAACGTCCGCGGCGTGATCGTCCACGAGCACTGAGGCGGTGACCATGACGACCGACACGACAACCGGCACGGACGCCGGTACCGGCACCGCACCGCCCGCCGGGGCCACCCACCTGATCGGCGACGCCTGGGTGCCCGCCGCCGACGGCCGCACGATCGACGTGCTCGACCCCGCCACCGGCGAGGTCGTCGGCCGGGTGCCGCGCGGCACCGCCGCCGACGTCGACGCCGCCGTCGCGGCCGCCCGGGAGGCGTTCCCGGCCTGGCGCGACACCAGTGCCACCGAGCGCGGGCGGCTGCTGCTGCGCTGGGCCGAGCTGGTCGAGCGGCACGCCGACGAGCTGGACCGGCTGGAGTCCCGCGAGGTGGGGCGGCCGCACTGGGGCCCGCCGCCGATGGCCCGGATGCTCACCTTCCTGGCCGGGCAGGCCGACAAGGTGCAGGGGCTCTCGCTGCCCACGCACACCCCGGACGTCCTGGGGCTCACCCTGCGCGAGCCCTACGGCGTCGTCGCCTCGATCATCCCGTGGAACGCCCCGGGCCCGATGTTCGCCAACGACACCGGCGCCGCGATCGCCGCGGGCAACACCGTCGTCGTCAAACCGGCCGAGGACGCCCCGCTGACCCCGCTCGCACTGGCCCGGCTCGCCCGCGAGGCGGGGATCCCGCCGGGGGTGGTCAACGTCGTCACCGGCTACGGCCACGAGGCCGGCGCCGCGCTGCCCGCGCACCCCGACGTCGCCCGGGTCGGGTTCACCGGCTCCCCGGAGACCGGGTCCGCGGTGATGGCGACCTGCGCACGCCGGCTGGTCCCGCTGCACCTGGAGCTGGGCGGCAAGTCCCCGCAGGTGGTGTTCCCCGACGCCGACCTGGACCGGGCGATCCCGGCGATCGTCGCGGGCATCACGCTCAACACCGGACAGATCTGCGCCGCCGGGTCCCGGGTCGTGGTGGACCGGTCGATCCGCGCCGAGGTGGTGGAACGGCTCGCCGCCGAGATGGCGGCGGTCACCGTCGGCCCCTGGCACGAACGCGCCCGGATGGGCCCGCTGATCAACGCCCGGCAGCGGGACCGGGTGCTCGGCTACGTCCGCACCGGACGTGAGGAGGGCGCCCGGCTGGTCACCGGCGGCGGCACACCGACCGGGAACGGCCTGGACCGCGGGTTCTTCGTCGAACCGACGCTGTTCGACGACGTCGATCCCGGCATGACGATCGCCCGCGAGGAGATCTTCGGCCCGGTCCTGTCGGTGCTCGCGGTGGACGACGAGGCGCAGGCCCTCGCCGTCGCGAACGGCACCGACTACGGGCTGGTCGCGTCGGTCTGGACCCGCGACGTCGGCCGCGCCGTTCGGATGTCGCGCGGGCTGGCCGCCGGGCAGGTCGCGGTCAACGCCGCCCTCGGAGCCGGGGTGATCGGCGGGCCGTTCGGCGGGTACCGGCGCAGCGGCTTCGGCCGCACCATGGGCGCCGACGCCGTGCTGGAGCACACGCAGGTGAAGACGGTGTCGATCCGTGGGTGACGTGCGGATGCGGGTGCTGATGGAACCCCGCCACGGCGCCCGCTACGACGAGATCCTCGCGCTGGCCCGGGCGACCGAGGCTGCCGGGTTCGACGCGTTCTTCCGCTCCGACCATCTGATGGGCGTCGACCCGCACGACCGCACCTACCGCCCCACCGACTGCTGGACGACGCTCGGCGGGCTGGCCCGCGAGACCCGCCGGGTCCGGCTCGGCGCCCTGGTCGGCGCCGCCACGTTCCGCGAGGCCGGCCTGCTCGCGACGATCGTCGCCTCCGTCGACGAGATGAGCGGCGGCCGGGTCGAGCTGGGACTGGGCACCGGCTGGTACGAGCGCGAGCACGCCGCGTTCGGGATCCCGTTCCCGCCGACCCGCGACCGGTTCGACCGGCTGGAGGAGCAGCTGACGGTCGTCACCGGCCTGTGGCGGGCCGCCCGGGACGGCACGTCGTTCTCGCACGAGGGCAGCCACTACCGGATCGCGGACAACCACACCCCGCCGCAGCCGGCACAGGACCCGTACCCACCGGTGATCGTCGGCGGGACCGGTCCGCGGCGCACCCCGGCGATCGCCGCCCGCTTCGCCGACGAGTTCAACGGTGCCCTCGGCGGCGACCTGGCCGAGCGCTACGCGGTGTTCGACCGCGCGTGCGAGGCGATTGGCCGGGACCCGGCGACCGCACGCCGCTCCGCGGTACTGCCGGTGGCCTGCGGCGCCGACCCGGCGCAGGTCGCCCGCCGCGGCGCGGTCATCGGGTCCGACCTCATGCGCGACAACGCCGCCATCGGGTCTCCGGAGCAGGTCACCGACCGGATCGGACGGCTGGCGCAGGCCGGCGCGGACACCGTCTACCTGCACGTCTACGACATCGCCGATCTCGACCACATCGCCCTGATCGGGGCGGAGGTGCTGCCGCACGTCGCGGCGCGACCGGAGGGGGCCCTGCAGTGAGCACAGCAGAGACGACGGCCGGACCGTCCACCACGGACTCCGGTGTCATCACCACCCGGGCGGCGGTGGCCCGCGGCCCGCACACCGGCTGGGAGCTGACCGACCTGCGGCTCGAACCGCCTCGCGCGCACGAGGTGCGGGTCCGGTTCCACGCCGCCGGCCTCTGCCACTCCGACGACCACATCACCGCGGGCGACGCGCCCGTGCGGTTCCCGGTCGTCGGTGGCCACGAGGGCGCCGGGATCGTCGAGTCGGTCGGCCCGGACGTGCGCCGGGTCCGCCCCGGCGACCGGATCGTCTGCTCCTACATCCCCGCCTGCGGTGCCTGCCGTCCCTGCTCGACCGGGCACCAGAACATGTGCGTGAAGGGCCTCAACGCCGGCACCGGGATGTTCCTCGACGGGTCGTTCCGGTTCCACGAGGGCACCGGCGACGACCGCGTGGACTTCGGCGGCTTCTGCACGCTCGGCACGTTCTCGCAGTACGCGGTGGTGTCGGAGTGGGCGTGCGTCCCGCTGCCCGAGGACATCCCGTTCGAGATCGGCGCGCTGGTCGGCTGCGGCGTCCCCACCGGCTGGGGCTCCGCGGTGTACGCCGCCGGCGTCCGGGCGGGGGAGACCGTGGTGATCTACGGCGCGGGCGGGGTCGGCTCGAACGCCGTGCAGGGCGCTCGCTACGCCGGCGCGAAGAACGTGGTCGTCGTCGATCCGGTCACGTTCAAGCGTGAGTCCGCCGAGATGTTCGGGGCGACGCACACCTTCGCCGACGCGGCGAGCGCGCACGAGTTCGTCGTCGAGACCACCTGGGGCCAGCTCGCCGACCACGCGATCTGCACCCCGGGCGTGCTCACCCCGGAGATCGTGAACGACGCCGTCGCGGTCGTCGGCAAGGGCGGCAGGGTCACCCTGACCGCGGTCGGGCGGCTCGGCGAGAACACCGTCGACGTGCACGCCGGGATGATGATCAGCTACCAGCGCCAGATCCGTGGCGCTCTGTTCGGCGGCTGCAACCCGCTGTACGACATCCCCCGCCTGCTCGGCCTCTACCGGGCCGGCGACCTCAAGCTCGACGAGCTGATCACCCGCCGGTACCGGCTGGACGAGATCGACCGGGGCTACGCCGACATGACCGCCGGCCGCACCATCCGCGGCGTGATCGTCCACGACGTCTGACGCCCGCCGCGATCCGAGGAGCCACCGTGTCCCCTGCACCCGTGCCCGGGTTCGTCGCGTCCGCCGACGCCGAGGCCGTCACCGACCTGTTGCGGGCCCAGCTCGAGGGCCTGCCCGCCCGCTCACCGTTCTACGCCGACCTGTTCGCCGAGCACGGGATCGACGCGTCGGCGTTCGGCTCGCTCGCCGACCTGGCCCGGTTCCCCTTCACCGGCAAGCAGATGCTGCGCGACTCCCAGGCCGCGCAGCCGCCGCTGGGCCGGCACGCCGGCGTCGCGATGTCGGAGGTCGTGCGGGTGCACGCCTCCACCGGCACGACCGGACGCCCCAGCTGGGTCGGGGTGACCCGGCGCGACGCGGGCGCCTGGACCGAGCTGGTCGCACGGGCGTTCCGCACCATGGGGGCCACCCGCGACGACGTCGTCCTGCACGGCGCCGGGCTCACCCTGTTCGTCGGCGGCCTCCCGATCCGCGACGCGCTGGAACGCATCGGCAGCACGATGGTCCCGATCGGGACCGGGGCGTCGGAGAAGGCGGTGCTGGCGCTGGAGTCGCTCGGAGTCACGGCGCTGCACTCGACGCCGTCCTACGCCCGCTACTTGGCCGAGTACCTGAGGGCGGCCGGCCGCGACCCGCGCGAGTTCGGGCTGCGGAAGATCTTCGTCGGAGGCGAGCCCGGCGGCGGGGAACCCGCGTTCCGCAGGCAGGTCGAGCAGGAGTGGGGCGCCCCGGTCACCGAGGGTCTCGGCAACGCCGACATGGCCCCGGTGCTGTTCGCCGAGCAGCCCGGCAGCGGTGGGATGCGCTTCACCGGCGGCCGGCACGTGGTCGCCGAGCTGATCGACCCGGAGTCCGGCGAGCCGGTGGGCGCCGAACCCGGCGCCCAGGGCGAGCTCGTCTACACCTCGGTGGACCGCGAGTGCTGCCCGCTCGTGCGCTTCCGCACCCGGGACCGGGTGGTCGTCACCGGCCGGGCGGCCGACGACGCCCCGCTGATCCGCTGCATCGGCCGGACCGACGACATGCTGATCGTGCTCGGCGTCAACGTCTTCCCGTCCGCGGTGCGCGACCTCGTCGTCGCGCTGCACCCGCGCACCACCGGCGCCGTGCAGATCGTGCTGCCCGAGCACGGCCCGCGGGTCGACCCGCCGCTGCGGGTCGAGGCCGAGTGGGGCGACGCGGCCGGGGACACCGAGCAGCTCGGCCGGGAGATCGAGACCGCGATCCGGACCCGGCTGTCGGTCAGGGCCACGGTGACGCTGGTGCCGCCCGGCTCGCTGGAACGCGCCGAGATGAAGTCCCGGCTGACCCGGCTCACGGGCTGAGCGGGAAGGAGACGAGACGTGTCCGAGAAGCCCAACCCCATACTCGATCCGACCGGCCGGGGCGCCGATCCCTCCCCGGAGCCCGGGGCGGCATTGCTCGCACCGCGCCGCCCGGACCTGACCGGCCTCCGGATCGGGGTCCTGGAGAACACCAAGAAGAACGCCGACCTGCTGCTCAGCGAACTGGCCCGGCTGCTCGTCGACGAGCACGGCGCCGCCGGGGTCACGGTGGCCCGCACGAAACGGCAGTTCGCCGTCCCCGCGCCCGACGAGCTGATCGAGGAGTACGCCCGCGGCTGCGACGTCGTCGTCACCGGGGTCGGTGACTGCGGATCGTGCAGCGCCTCCGCCGTCGCCGACGGGGTGCTGTTCGAACAGGCGGGGGTGCCCGCCGCGGTGATCTGCAGCGACGCGTTCGCCGCCACCGCCGACACGATGGCCGCGCTGCGCGGCGCCACCGGCTACCGCTACCTGACCACCCCGCACCCGGTCGCGATCCTCGAACCGGACCAGGTCCGGGACCGTGCCGCGCGGCTCGCCGGCGACGTCGCCGCTCTGCTCACCGGGGCGCAGCGGTGACCGCCGGGACCGACCCGGACCCGGATCTCGCCGCCGCCGCGGTCGAGCACTGCTTCGAGCAGGGCTGGACCGACGGGCTGCCGGTGGTGCCCGCGTCGCGCGCGCTGGTCGACCGCTTCCTCGCCACCACCGATCTGGCCCCGGAGACCGAGATCGGCAGGCTGCCGCAGCTGGACCGGGCGGTCACCGTCGAGCTGGCCGCGATCAACGCGGTGATGGCGGGCTGCCGCCCGGAGTACTTCCCCGTCGTGCTCGCGGCCTGGGCCGCACTGACCGCGGAACGTGCCACCGGCGGCGGGGGCTGGCAGTCGACCAGCGGCCCGGCACCGCTGATCGTGGTCAACGGCCCGGTCCGCGACGCGCTCGGGTTCAACTCCACCGGCGGCGTGTTCGGGCCGGGGTTCCGGCCGAACGCCACCGTCGCCCGGTCGATCGGGCTGATCGTGCGCAACGTCTACGGCGTGCACCCGCACGCCCTGGAGCAGGCCACCCAGGGGCTGCCCGGGCGCTGGCAGATCTGCATCGCCGAGAACGAGGAGGAGAGCCCCTGGGAGCCGCTGTCGGTGGAGGCCGGCGTCGCGCCGGGGGAGTCCGCCGTGTCCGCGACACTGCTGCGGACCTGCGAGTACGTCGACAACCGGCACACCGGCTCGGCCGAGCAGCTGCTCGCCGACGTCGCCGACACGCTCTCCCGCACCGGGGCCTGGATCTTCCGGCACGCGAGCGCCGGGGTCGTGTTCTGTCCCGAGCACGCCCAGCAGCTCGCCGCCGCCGGGTTCGGCCGTGCCGAGGTGCGGGCCTGGCTGGCGCAGCGGTGCGGCCGCAGCGTCACCGACCTCGCCCGGGCCGGGAAGGACGGCCTGGACGGCCAGGTCCGGTTCGCCGACGGCACCCGCGGCGACGGCTTCGACCCGCTGCTCGCCGGCTCCGGCCGGGAGAACCTGCTGCTGGCCGTCGCCGGGGCCCGCAACGCCGGCATCTCGATGGTGGTGCGGCTGTTCTCCGACTGGTCGGGCACCTCGGTCCCGGTGGCGGGGGTGACCCGGTGAGCGCCCGGGTCGCACTGGTCACCGGCTGCGGCAAGCCGGACGGCGCCGGACAGGGGATCGCCCGCCGGCTCGCCGCGGCCGGGTACGCCGTCGTCGTCACCGACCGGGTGCCCGGCGGCGTGCCCAACGCCCGGCAGGCGGCGCAGACCGGGACCGGGACGCACGACGGGCTCACGACGCTGACCGCGGAGCTCACCGGCACCGGGGCCCGGGCCGTCGCCGTGCTCGGCGACATCGGCCGGCCCGAGGACGCCGCCCGCATGGTCGGCACCGCCGTCGAGGAGTTCGGCCGGCTCGACGTCCTGGTCAACAACGCCGCCGCACCACAGGGCGCCGACCGGGCCGACATCGGCGAGACCTCGCTGCAGGTGTGGCAGGAGCTGCTGCACACCAACCTGACCGGCACCTTCCTGATGTGCCGGGAGGCGGTGCCGGTGATGCGCGGGCAGCGCTACGGCCGCATCGTCAACATCTCCTCGATGGCCGGGCTGTCCGCGGCCCCGCGCTCGGCCGCCTACTCGGCGTCCAAGGCCGGGGTGGTCGGGCTGACCCGCGCGCTCGCGATGGACGTCGCCGGGTGGGGGATCACGGTCAACGCGATCTGTCCCGGCCTGCTCGCCACCAGCCGGGCGGTGCTCGATCCGACGCTGGACGACGAGGCCGCCGTCGCGGCGGTCGCCGCCCGCGGGCGGTCCATCGCGGTCGGGCGGGCCGGACGGCCCGACGACGTCGCCGCGGCGGTCGCCTACCTCGCCGCCGAGGACGCCGGCTACGTCACCGCCCAGACCCTCGTCCTCGACGGCGGCGGGCTCAGCCCGTTCCCGCTGCCCCGACCCGCCGACCACGCAGGAGACACACCATGAGCGACCAGGTACGCGCGGCCGTCCAGACCGCACCCGGGACGATCGAGCTGCGCGAGTTCCCGCGCCCCGCGATCGGTGCCGACGACGGGCTGCTGCGGGTCGAGGCGAACGGGATCTGCGGCAGCGACGTCGAGATGTTCCGCGGCCACATGCGGATGGGCTCGGGCAAGCCGGTGATCCCCGGGCACGAGCCGCTCGGGATCGTCGAGGAGGTCGGCGAGCGCGCGGCCGCCCGGTGGGGCGTCGAGCCGGGTGACCGGGTCGCCCTCGAGGTCATCGTGCCGTGCCGGGCCTGCCACGACTGCCTCACCGGCCGCTACCAGTCCTGCCGCCACCGCGGGAACGCACACGGCGTGACCGGGACCGACGTCGCGCCGTCTCTCTGGGGCGGCATGGCCGAGCACCTCTACCTGGCCCCGAACGCGGTGCTGCACAAGGTCGACCGGGACCTGCCCGCCGAGCTGGCGGTGATGTTCAACCCGCTCGGCGCCGGCGTCCGGTGGGCGGTGCACCTGGGCGGCGTCGGGCTCGGCGACACCGTGCTGGTGCTGGGTGCGGGCCAGCGCGGGATCGCCTCGGTGATCGCCGCCCGTGCGGCCGGGGCCGGGACGATCGTCGTCACCGGACTGGAGTCCGACGTGCACAAGCTGGAGCTGGCCAGGGAGTTCGGCGCCGACCACACCGTCGTCGTCGACGGGGAGGGCGCCGAGGACCCGGTCGAGACGGTGCTCGACCTGACCGGCGGGGCCGGGGCCGACGTCGTCCTGGAGCTGACCCCGATGGCCGCCGCCCCGCTCACCCAGGCGCTGCGCGCCGCGAAGCACGGCGGCACCGTCGTGCTCGCCGGGCTCAAGGGCGGCCGGGAGAACCCGCTGAACACCGACCTGATCATCAACCGGGCGCTGACCGTGCGCGGTGCCTTCGGCGTCGACGCCCGCGGCTACGCCGAGGCCATCGCGATCATCGAGTCCGGCCGCTTCCCGCTGGAGAAGCTGCACACCCACACTTTCGGGCTCGACGACACCGCGCTGGCACTGCGGACCCTCGGCGGGGACGAGCCCGGCGAGCGCGCGGTGCACGTGTCGGTCCATCCCCACCTGCGCTGAGGAGTCGCCGTGCTGATCGACGCACACGCCCACCTGCTGCCCCACGACTACCCCGACGACGCCCCCGGGTGCTTCCCGCGGATGGAGGCGATCGACGGCACCGACGCCCGGCTGCTGGTGTTCGGGTCGGTGCGGTTCACCGCGAAGGCCGCGTTCTTCGACGCCGAACGGCGGATCGAGGCCCAGGAGGCGTCCGGTGTGGACGCCGAGGTGATCACCCCGATGCCGCCGCTGCTGCGCTACGACCTCCCGGTCGCCGACGGCCTGTCGCTGGCCCGGCACGTCAACGAGTTCACCGCGACGCTGAGCGCGGCCGCACCGGGCAGGCTCTACGGCTTCGGCATCGTCCCGATGCAGGACCCGGACACCGCGACCGCGGAGCTGAAGCAGATCCGCGACGCCGGCCTGCACGGTGTCGAGATCGCCTCCGGGGTGCTCGGCAGGCCGATCGGGGACGAGCGGTTCCGGCCGTTCTTCGCCGAGGCGGAGCGGCTCGGGCTGCCGGTGTTCGTGCACGCGATGCCCGCCCCGACCGACCAGCTCCCGGCCTCGGCGATGGGCACCCACGTGGTCGGCCTGCAGGGCGCGACCGCCGCCGCGTCGATGGTCACCGGCGGGACCGCGGCCGGGTGCCCGGACCTGCGGCTGTCGTTCAGCCACGCGGCCGGCGGGTTCCCGCTCGTCCTGCCGCGGGCGCAGTACTTCTGGAGCGGCACCTGGAACGAGGAGCCCGCGGTGCCCGAGCGCGCGTTCGCGCACGACGACGGCCCGTCCCCGTCGGAGCTCGCCCGGCGCTTTTACTACGACACGATGGTCTTCGACCACCGCGCCCTGCGCTACCTCGTCGACCTGCTCGGCCACGACCGGCTGCTGGCGGGCTCGGACTTCCCGGCGATGCCGCGCGAGGAGCCCTGCGGCCGGACCCTGCGGTCGCTGGACCTGTCCGCGGCCGAGCTGGACGACATCCTGTGGCACAACACCTTCCGCTGGCTCGGGGTCGACCCGCCGGTCTGACCCGGTACCGCCGCACGCTCGCTCCCCCGGGCCCGGCGCCCGGGGGAGCGGCGTGTGCCGGACGGCTCAGAGGCCGGTGACCGGGCGTGGCCCCAGGGTCCGGGAGATCGCCCGGGACGCCTGCGTCAGCACCCCCGCGAGCTCGCGGGTCCGCGCGTCGGTCGCCTCGACGACCACGCTGACGGCCGCGGCGACCCGCCCGCCGGCGTCGAGCACCGGCACCGCGACCACCATGTCGGGCACCGTGATCTGCCCGCGCGCCACCGCCACCCCGGTCTGCCGGATCGAGGCCAGGGTGCGGCGCAGCTCGTCCGGGTCGATCACCGTCAGCGGGCTGAAGCGTTCCAGCGGCGCGCTCAGCACCTGTTCCTGGAACTCCGGTTCGGCGTGCGCGAGCAGCACCAGCCCGGTGCCGGTGGCGTGCATCGGCCAGCGGTCCCCGACCCGGCTGTTCACCGGGTTGCGGACGCGGGCACGGATCGCCTCCACGTAGACCACGCCGGTGCCGTCCCGCACCCCCAGGTGGACGTTGCCACGGGTGGCCCGGTGGAGGTCTTCGAGGTGCGGGTAGGCGGCCTCGCGCAGGCCGAGACCGCGCGGTGCCAGCGCCGACAGCTCCAGCAGCCGCAGCCCGACCGAGTAGCGGCCCTCGCCGTCGCGCTCCAGCGCACCCCAGGCCACCAGCTCGTGCACCAGCCGGTGCGCGGTCGACAGGCTCAGCCCGGCACGCCGCGCGATGTCGCTGAGCGTGAGCGACCGGTGCCGGGGCCCGAAGGCGTCGAGCACCGCCAGCATCCGGCCCGCGGCCGTGACCCGCCGGCCGGGATCCGGTTCGTGGGCCCACCCCGGGCCGCGCTCCGCCGTGACCGTCATCGACCGGCCCTCGTGCCCGTCGTACCGCAGGGTTCCACCACGCCCGACCCCCTTGTCCAGCGTCCACGTCGTGCGGCGGCCGGAGCCGGCGCCCGGCCAGTCTCCGCAGGTCACACGCTGCGTCACAAGGGCAGCACGGACGAACGGGTCGGATGGGACAGAGCTGCCTACGTCATTCGTCGTGGTCGGGCCGGGCGGGGCGCCAAGTTGTCTTCCGCCGGGCGGAAGCGCCCTCCACCGCGACCGTGGGGCTGTCCGACGCTGGTCGACATCACAGTGAGCCCGATCACGTTCCCGGCCGCCCCGACCGCCGGTCCCCGGGTCCCACCACCGACCGGACGCCCCGCCGCAGCGCGGGCCGGCCGGTCCCGAACCGAACGGGAGTGCCCCGTGAGACGACGGATGCACCTGCCGGCCCTGCTGCTGGCCACGGCCATGGTCGTGGCCGGTTGCGGAGGTGGGGCGACGACGAACGCGGGCGGCGCTCCCGCGGAGCCGACCGGTCCACCCCAGCGGGGCGGTGAGCTGACGGTGCTGGAGAACGCGTCGTTCGCCGGCGGCTGGCCGACCGGCCTGGATCCGGCGACCAACACCACCGGCGGGGCGAACGTGCCGCAGATGAGCGCGATCTACGGCGGGCTGTTCCGGCTCGTCGCCGACGACGACGGCAGCAACGCCCGGGTGGAGCCGCACCAGGCGGAGAGCAGCTCGGTCGAGAACGGGGGCCGGACGGTCCGGATCACCCTGCGTGAGGGGCTCCGGTTCACCGACGGCACGCCGTTCGACGCCGAGGCGGTCGCCGCCAACTTCCGCCGCGCCGTGGACTCGCCCTGCACCTGCTCGCCGAACTGGCCACTGGCCGACGGCGGGATCACCACGGACGGGCCGCTGACCGTCGTCCTGGAGTTCACCCGGCCCTACGCCGCGGTGATCAACGCGATGCCGGTGACGAACGTGAACTGGATCGCCTCGCCCTCCGCGCTCGCGACGAAGGGCGAGGACGCGTTCGCGATCGAGCCGGTCGGCGCCGGGCCCTTCACCGTGGTGTCGAACCAGCTCAGCTCCGAGCTGGTGCTGGAACGCAACCCGGACTACTTCAAGGAGGGTCTGCCCTACCTGGACCGGCTGACCTTCCAGTCGATCGGCGGCGACCAGCCCGCCTACCAGGCGCTGCTGGCGGGGCAGGCGCAGGCGTACGAGGGGCTGACCACGACGCCGCTGCTGGAGCAGGCGCAGTCCCAGGGGCGGCTCGCCGTGACCGTGCAGCCCGCGACGTCGCCCTACGTCGTCCAGCTCAACACCCGGGCCGCGCCGTTCGACGACCCGCGGGCCCGGGAGGCGATCTACGCCGCCACCGACTTCGACGCGATCGGGCAGGGCCTGTTCCGCGGCCTCTACCCGGTCAGCCAGAGCTTCACCGGTCCGGGCGGGCTGTTCCACACCGAGTCGACCCCCGGCTACACCGGCCACGACCCGGAGCGGGCGCGGCAGCTCGTCGCGGAGCTCGGCGGGCTGGAGGTCGACCTCGGGACACTCGGGTCCTACGTGGCCGAGCAGGTCATGACCGCGCTGCAGACGCAGTGGCAGGAGGCGGGAATCACCGTCCGGACCGAGACCTACGAGCTGTCCACACTGGTCCAGGAGTTCAACGGGGGCGGCTGGCAGGCGATGCTGCAGACCGCCGGCTCGTGGGACCCGGCCGCCGGGGTCGGCGTCAACTTCCGGTTCGACTCGGACAGCCCGTTCTCCGGGGTCGCCGACCCCGCGCTGGACGCACTGTTCGACCAGGCCGCCGCCTCGGTCGATCCCGCGCAGCGCCAGGAGCTCTACGACCGGGCGGGCGGCCTGATCGCCGAGAACCACTACGGCCCGTTCGGCCTCGCGTTCGCTCCGGCCAACCTCGCGGTCCCGGGGGTGTACGGACCGGGCCTGACCAGCCGGATCCCGCCGATCGTCGTCAACACCGGCGTGCACTGGGACGAGGTCTGGCGGGAGTCGCAGCAGTGACCGCGGGCGTACCGGTCCGCGACCGTTCCGCGCGCCTCGCGGCGCTGCGCGGGTCACCGGCGCTGCGGATGGTCGGCAAGCGGACGCTGGTGGCGGTCCCCATCGTGCTCGGGGCCAGCGTCCTGACCTTCTGGGTGCTCAGCCTGATCCCGGGCGGGGCGGCGCAGCAGCTGCTCGGACCGGAGGCGACCGCCGAGCAGATCGCCGCGCTGGAACAGCGGCTCGGGCTCGACCGGTCCGGGCCGGTGCGCTACCTGCAGTGGCTCGGCGGCGCCGTGACCGGTGACCTCGGCAACTCGGTGGTCAGCGGCCAGCCGGTCACCCCGGTGCTCGCGGAGCGACTGGCCGTCACCGGACAGCTGGTGGGGATGGCCTTCGTCCTGTCGCTCGGACTGGCGATCCCGGTCGCGCTGCTGGCGGCCTACCGGCCGAACCGCCTGTTCGACCGGCTCAGCATGCTCGTCAGCATCACCGGGCTGTCGGTGGCGAACTACGTGCTGGCCCTGCTGCTGGTGCTGCTGTTCGCGGTGCAGTTCTCGATCTTCCCGGCGATCGGCTTCGTACCGCTCTCGGAGAGCGTGACCGGCAACCTGCACTCGCTGGCGCTGCCCGCGGTGGCGATCGCGTTCCCGCTGTTCTGCTTCTACACCCGGTTCCTGCGCGGGGACCTGGTGGACCAGCTGCAGGGCGAGGACTACATCACCACGGCCCGGGCCAAGGGCGTCGGGCCGTGGCGGGTACTGGTGCGGCACGCGTTCCGGAACTCGTCGTTCGGGCTGATCACCGTGGTCGGGCTGAACCTGGGGACGCTGATCGGCGCGACCGTGATCATCGAGCAGATCTTCGCGCTGCCCGGCCTCGGGCAGCTGCTCCTGCAGGCGATCAACACCCGGGACTTCGTGGTGGTGCAGGCCTGCGTCGTCGTGTTCGCCGTGATCGCGGTGCTGGCCAACCTGCTCGCCGACCTGCTCTACGCCGTGCTCGACCCGAGGATCCGCTATGGCAGTCGCTGAGCCCGTCACCGCCGTCGTCCCCACCGCGCCGCCGGGCAGGCGCGGCCTGCTCCGGAGCCCGGCGGTCGTCCTGCCGGGCGGGCTGCTCGCCCTGATCACCGCGGCCTGCTTCGTCGGACCGGTGGTGCTGCCGCTGCCGCCGCCGGTCGGCGGGAGCGTGCTGTCGAGCTACCTCCCGGCGCTCTCACCGGGGCACCTGCTCGGCACCGACCCGAACGGCAACGACATCCTGTCCCGGGTGCTGCACGGCGGGCGCTCGTCGCTGATCGTCGCGGTGTCGGTGAACCTGCTCGGGCTGCTCGTGGGCGGCACCCTCGGCGCGGTGTCGGGCTTCCTCGGCGGGAGCGTCGACACCGTCATCATGCGGGTGCTGGACGTGCTGATCGCGTTCCCGTCGCTGGTGCTGACCCTGGCGGTGGCCCAGAGCCTCGGCCCGAGCCGGACCAACACCGTCCTCGCGCTGGCGTTCTTCAGCGTGCCGGCGTTCGCCCGGATCGCCAGGGCCGCCACCCTGCGGCTGCGCGAGCAGCCGTTCATGGCCGCGGCCGAGCTGTGCGGGACGCCCGGCCACCGGACGCTGCTGCGCCACGTCGCGCCCAACATCGCACCCCAGCTGATCACCTTCGGGATGCTCGGCATGGGCATCGTGATGGTGATCGAGGGGGCGCTGTCGTTCCTCGGGCTCGGCATCCCGCCACCCGCCCCCAGCTGGGGAAACATGATCGCCCAGGGCCAGCAGAGCCTGTCCGCGACGCCGATGCTGGTCGTCTGGCCGTGCCTGGTGCTCTTCGTGACCGTCCTGACCTTCAACCTGCTCGGCGAGACCCTGCGCGCACGATGGAGCGGCCGATGACCATCTCCGGCACCGAGCCGGCCCGTACCGACCCGGCGCCGGTCGGAGATCCGCTGCTCGTGGTGCGGGACCTGCGGGTCCGGTTCACCCGCGAGGGCGTTCCCGTGCACGCGGTCAACGGGCTGTCCTACAGCGTCGCCCCCGGACGGACGCTGGCGGTGATCGGCGAGTCCGGGTCCGGCAAGAGCGTGAGCTCCCGGGCGCTGCTCGGGCTGCTGCCCGGCTCCGCCCGGGTCACCGGCTCGGCGACGTTCGACGGCACCGAGCTGATCGGCATGCCGGAGCGCCGGATGCGCAGGCGGCGCGGCTCGGACATCGCCATGGTCTTCCAGGACCCGGCCCGCTCGCTCAACCCGACGATGCGGATCGGCAACCAGATCACCGAGGCCGTCCGGGTGCACGCCGACGTCGACGCCCGGTCGGCGCGGGAGCGTGCCGTCGAGCTGCTCACGATGGTCCGGCTGCCGGCACCGGAGCGGCGCTTCTTCGAGTACCCGCACCAGCTCTCCGGAGGGATGCGGCAGCGGGTCATGATCGCGATCGCGCTGGCCGGGCAGCCCCGGCTGCTGATCGCCGACGAGGCGACGACCGCGCTCGACGTGACCACCCAGGCCCAGATCATGGAGCTGCTGGCCGAACTGCAGCAGCGGCTCGGCACCGCCGTCGTCATGATCAGCCACGACCTCGGGCTGGCCGCCAGCTACGCCGACGACGTGCTGGTCATGTACGCGGGCCGGGCCGTCGAGTACGCGCCCGCGCCGACCCTGTTCGGTGCCGTCCGGATGCCCTACACCGCGGCACTGCTCGGCGCGATCCCGCTGCTCGACCGGCCGTCGCACACCCTGCTGCCGGTGATCCCCGGCCAGCCGCCCGACCTGCGGGCGCTGCCCGAGGGCTGCCCGTTCCGCCCACGGTGCGCCTCGGCCGACGAGCAGTGCCTGACCGAGCCGCCACTGACCGAACACGAGCCCGGCCACCGCTGGGCCTGCTGGCATCCCGAACCCGGCCGGGGCACCGAACCCGAGGAGGACCGGCGATGACCGTCACCGACCACCGGGGGGCCGGGTCGCGGGCCGCTCCGGTCGCCCCGCTGCTGGCCGCCCGCGACGTCGTCCAGGAGTTCCCGGTCCGGGCCGCGGGCGGGGTGAAGGGCGGCGTGGTGCACGCCGTCTCGAACGTGTCGCTGGAGGTCCACCCGGGGGAGACGCTGGGGGTGGTCGGCGAGACCGGTTCCGGCAAGTCCACGCTGGCCCGGTCGCTGATCCAGTCGCCGCGGCCGAAGTCGGGCGAGATCGAGTTCCAGGGTGTCGACCTGATGGGTCTGCGGCGGCGCGACCTGGTGCGGGCCCGGCGGTCGCTGCAGATGGTCTACCAGGATCCGTTCGGCTCGCTGAACCCGCGCTGGCGGGTCGCCGAGCTGGTCGCCGAGCCGCTGGTCGGCTACCGGGAGGGCACCGCCGCCTCGCGTGCCCGCCGCGTCGACGAGCTGCTGGACATGGTCGGGCTGGACCCGTCGCTGTACGGGCGGCGGCGCCCGCACGAGCTGTCCGGCGGGCAGTGCCAGCGGGTCGCGATCGCCCGGGCGATCGCGCTGGACCCGGCGCTGCTCATCTGCGACGAGGCGGTGTCCTCGCTGGACGTGCTGATCCAGGCACAGGTGCTCAACCTGTTCGAACGCCTGCGCTCCGAGCTCGGCCTGTCCTACCTGTTCATCGCGCACGATCTCGCGCTGGTCAAACAGGTCAGCGACCGGGTCGCGGTGATGCACCTCGGGCAGCTCGCCGAGATCGGCCCCGCGACCGCGCTCTACCGCGCGCCCCGGCACCCCTACACCTCGGCGCTGCTCGACTCGATCCCCGGCCTGGACCCGGCGACCGGACGGGTGCGGCGGCCCACGGCGCCCCCCGGCGAGCCGCCGTCGCCGCTGGACCCGCCCAGCGGCTGCCGCTACCGCACCCGCTGCCCGCGCGCGCAGCAGCGCTGCGCCGAGGAGGAACCGGTGCTCGTCGAACTGGCGCCGGGGCACCGGGCCGCCTGCCACTTCCCGCTCGACCCACCCGGACGCACCGACGACGAGGGGACCCGCACATGACGATCGACCACGCCGCTCTGGACGGACTGCGCGCCGGTCTGGAGGCCGACGACTACGCGATGGAGGTGACCGAGTCCGGCGACCGGCTGCAGGTCCGGATCAGCGCCGGACCGGACGCCTGCGCGGACTGTCTCGTCCCGAAGGACATGATGCGAGCCGTGCTGCACTCGGCCCTGGGCGTCCCCGAGGAGCGGATCGAGATCGGCTACCCCGGCGAAACGCTCGAACCGGGTGGCGAGTGACCGCATGATGGTGCGGTGCACACCGATGTGACGACCGTTCCCGACCGGGACGAGCCGGGAGCGGCCGCGCTCGTCGCGGTGTGTGCGGACGGCCTGGTCCTGCTCGACGCCGACGGCCGGTTCCGTTCGCTGAACCCGGCCGCCCTCCGGCTGCTCGGCCGCCCGGCCGACGAGCTCGTGGGCGTCCTAGCGCCGTTCGTCCCCGGCCCGGTGGGCCCGTCCGGGACCCGGACGGTGCGCTGGACCGGGGCCGACGGGTCGGCCCGCGAGCTCCGCTACCGGGCCGCGCCGGACGGCACCGGCGGCCTGGCCGTGTGGTTCAGCGACGTCACCGACCGGCTGGCCCGGCAGGAGCGGCTGACCGCGATCGTCCGGGCCGCCGCTGGGGTCGCCGAGGCGGGGTCGCTGGCCGGCACGCTGGACGCCATCGCCCGCGAGATCATCGGCACCGCGCACATCGCGGCCGCCCAGATCCTGGCGGTCGACGACCCGGCGGCCGACCTGCAGGTGCTCGGGATGGCCGGGTTCGGCGCGGCACCCGACTTCGTCCGGCGGCTGCGGGCCTGCCGGGAGGGCGGCGCGGACATCCGGTTCCTGGAGGCGCACGCGCGGGGCGAGGCGGTCGTCGTCCCGCACCGCCGGGCGGCGATCATGGCGGACCCGGCGTGGGAGCCGCTGCACGAGATCATGGACCGGCCGGACTGGGACGGGTTCGTCGCGATGCCGATGGTCGTCCGTGGCACCACCGTCGGCGTGATCAACGCCTACTACGAGCCGGACGAGGCGCCGGACCCGTCGTCGCTGGCGTTCCTGGAGGCGATGGCCGCGCACGCCGCCGTCGCCGTGGACACCGCCCGGCTGGTGGCCCGTTCCCGATCCGACGCCCGCACGGCGGAGCGCCGCAGGCTGGCCCGGGACCTGCACGACTCGGTGGTGCAGCAGCTTTTCTCGATCCGCATGCAGGTCTCGGCACTGCAGGGCCGGCTGGACCGCTCCGACCCGGACCCGGCCCGCGTGCTGGGCGCGGCGACCGAGCTGTCCGCGATGTCCGCCGACGCACTGGACGACCTGCGGCTGCTGGTGCGCGAGATGCACCCGGCCGCGCCGCGTGGCGGTGACCTGGTGGAGGCGGTCCGCACGCACGCCTCCGAGGTGCAGTCCCGGACGGGCCTGCGGGTGGACGTCGTCGCCCCGGTGGACCCGCGGCTGGGCCCCGGGGTCACCGACGACCTCTACCGGACCGTCCGGGAGGCCCTGCACAACGCCGTCAAGCACGCCGGGGCGGACACGGTGCGGGTACGGATCGAACGCAGCGACGGCGACCTGGTGGTCGAGGTCGCCGACGACGGGTCCGGGACCCGGCCCGCGGATCCGCCGGCCAGCGTGCCCGGCGGCCTGGGGCTGGTGTCGATGCGTGAGCGGGCCGAACGGTGGGGCGGTGCCTGCTCGGCGGGCCCGCGCCCGGACGGCGGTTGGACGGTCCGGACCGTGCTCCCGGTCTCGGGCCTGGACGAGCAGGAGACCTGAGGTGCCCCGTTCCGCGACGGCCGCGCTGGCCAACGTCGACCTGAACCTGCTGGTGATCCTGCGGGAGCTGCTGCGCGAGCAGAACGTCACCCGGGCGGCCGAGCGGGTCGGGGTGACCCAGCCCGCGGCGAGCGCCGCGCTCGCCCGGCTGCGCAGGCACTTCGACGACGACCTGCTCGAACGCACCCGCGGCCGCTACGTGCTGTCCCCGCTGGGCCGCCGGCTCGCCCTCCAGGTCGAGCCGCTCTGCCTCGGTCTGGAGCGGTTGTTCGCACCGGAGGAGCCGTTCCGGCCGGAGGTCTCCGAGCACGAGTTCACGGTGATGACCACCGACTACGTGCTGGCGGCGATGGGCGAGTCGCTGTCGCGCGTGGTGCACGAGGCCGCACCCGGCGTGCGGCTGCACATCCCGGTCGTGAAGGGCAGGCTGCCCGGCGACCTGCCGGAGACGCTGCGCACGCTGGACGGGATCATCTCCGCGCCGAAGGCCGAGTTCAAGGTCGACGAGCTGTGCGGCCAGGAGCTGTTCCGGGACCGCTGGGTGTGCGTCGTCGACGCGGAGAACCCGGTGCGGGACCGGATCGAGCTGGCCGACCTCGAACGTCTGCCGTGGGTGATCCCGAACCAGCCCGACCCGCAGTACCCGGCGAGCTCCCCGCTCGCGCCCCTGCTGGCGATGCTCGGCACCCGGCCGCGGGTGGCGGTGCGGGTCGACAGCTACGCGGCCACCCCGTGGTTCGTCGCCGGGACCGATCGGGTCGCGGTCATGCAGGGTCGGCTCGCCGCCGGTTTCGCCGACCGTCCCGACCTGCGGATCCTTCCCTGCCCGGGGGACCCGCCGCCGATCGTGGAGATCTTCTGGTGGCACCGGCTGCGCTCCGACGACGCCGCGCACACCTGGCTGCGCGCGATGCTGGACACCGCCTCGCGCTCGTTGCGCCCCGGCCCATAGACGCGGTGGATGACCCGCATCCGAACTTCCTCTTTCCGTCCGGGGTGACCTGCGACATAGCGTCGGGAGCATGCGGATCGTGGTGGCCCGGGTGGACGACTTCCCGCCCGGCGAACGAAGGATCGTGACCCGTGGACGGCGCTCCATCGGGGTCTTCCGGGTCGGTGACCGGTTCTACGCGCTCAACAACCACTGCCCCCACCTGGGCGGACCGTTGTGCCAGGGCCGTACGCAGGCGTGGGTCCGGTCGAGCACACCCGGACGGTACGAGCGCGACGACGAGCACGCCCTGATCGCCTGCCCCTGGCACGGCTGGGAGTACGACCTGGCCACCGGGCAGTCGTTCCTCGGCCCGGGGGAGCCGCCGGCCCGGAGCTACGAGGTGAGCGTCGAGCCCGCCGACGTGTCCACTGCGGATCCCGCGCCCGGGGAGCGTAGGCCCGGCCCGTTCGTCGCCGAGACCTTCGACGTGACGGTGGAGCGGTTCGGCTCGGGCGACCACGTCGTCGTCGACACCACGCCGCGGCCCGCCCGCACCGTTCCGAGCCAGGGGGAGAGCCCGTGACCACCGCACCCGAGGCGCCCGCGGCGCCGGCCCGCCGGCGTACCGGCTTCACGATCGTCGACACCGACATCCACCCGGCCTGCCCGCCCGCCGAGCTGATGCCGCGCCTGGACCCGGCCGCCCGGCGCCGCTACGAGCTGTTCGGCAGCCGTGTCCCCGCCCCGCCGGACGTCTACCCGCGGGTGCGCAACTCCGGCTACCGGCTGGACGCCTGGCCGGAGGGCGCCTTCCCGGGCAGCGACCTGCAGCTCGTCCGCGACCAGCTGCTCGACGAGTTCGACATCGACCACGGCGTGCTCATCCCGCTGCAGTCGCACAGCTGGGGCGCCGAGACCCCCGAGTTCGCCGCGTCGCTGTGCCGGGCGCTCAACGACTGGGTCGCCGAGTGCTGGCTCGACCGCGAGCCGCGGCTGCGGTCGTCGATCGCGGTGTCGCTGGAGTCCCCGGAGCTGGCCGCGGCGGAGATCCGCAGGCGCTCGGGCGACCCGCGGTTCTGCCAGGTGCTGCTGGCCACCGGCGGCGAGTCCGGGTTCGGCAGGCGCCGGTACTGGCCGATCTACGCGGCCGCCGCCGAGGCCGGCCTGCCGATCGCCGCGCACACCGGCGGGCTGGAGCAGCACCGCGGCGCCGGCTGGCCGTCGTTCTACCTCGAGGAGCACGTCTGGAACGGCAACATGATGGGCGCGCTGGTCACCAGCCTGCTCTGCGAGGGCGTGCTCACCGAGTTCCCCGAGCTGCAGGTGGTCTGTGTGGAGGGCGGGCTGGCCTGGGCGGCGCCGTTGATCTGGTCGCTGGACGACGGGTGGGCGGCGCTGCGGGAGGACGTCCCGCACCTGGACCGGCCGCCGTCGGAGATCCTGCGTGAGCACCTGTGGTTCACCACGCAGCCGATCGAGGAGCCGCGCGACCCGGCGGACCTGGCCACGGTGATCCGGCATCTCGGCCTGGGCGAGCGGATCATGTTCGCCTCGGACTACCCGCACTGGGACTTCGACTCGCCGACATCGGCGCCGCGGCTGTTCCCGGCCGACCTGCGCGAGCCGATCATGGGGTCGAACGCCTGCCGGCTCTACGGCCTGCCCGAGCGGGTGGCGGCATGAGCGCCCCGGCGGTGGGGGTGGTGAAGGTCGACACCGACGTCCACTGTGTCCCGTCGAGTCTGTCCGACGTGGTCGCGCACATGGACCCGTACTGGCGCGACTACACCACCGACGGCGGGGTGTCGCTGTCGCCGACCCAGGGCGGCGCCTACCCGCCCGGCATCGGCCCGGGTGGCCGGCCGCTGTCCGACGTCGGCGCGCTGGGGGAGCGCGTGCTCTCCCCGGACGGCACGGACCTCGCGATCCTGACCTGCACCAGCACCTTCCAGACCAACCGCAACCCGTACTACGAGGCGGCGCTCTGCCGGGCGCTCAACGACTGGCTCCTGGAACGGTGGCAGGCCCACGACCCGCGACTGCGGGTGGCGATGGTCGTGCCGACCCTCGACGTCGACGCCGCGGTCGCCGAGGTCCACCGGATCGGCGACCGGCCGGAGGTCGTCACCGCACTGCTGCCGGTCCGCAACGACACCCGCTGGGGCAACGTCGGGAACCGGCCGGTGCTGCGTGCCGCCGCGGAGCACGGACTCGTCGTCACCCTGCACGCGTGGGGGCGTGCAGGGCAGGCGCCGACGTCGAGCGGGATGACCCACAGCTACCTGGAGGACTACCTGGCCAACGGGCACGTCGTCGCGCAGGGGCAGCTGGTGAGCCTGGTGACCGAGGGCGTGTTCGCCGAGCTCCCCGGACTCCGGGTGACGGTCGCCGAGTGCGGCTCGACCTGGCTGCCGACGCTGCTGTGGCGGTTCGACAAGGACTGGAAGGGCGTCTGGCGGGAGGTGCCGTGGGTGGACCGGCCGCCGTCGGAGATCGTCCGTGAGCACGTCCGGTTCACCACGGCGCCGATCCACCTGCCGTCCGACCCGGTGCAGGCCCGGGAGGCGGTCGACCTGCTCGGCCCGGAGCTGCTGATGCACGCCGGGGACCACCCGCACGACCACGGTCCCGGTGCCGACCGGCTCGCGGCCGTGCTGGACGGCGACGAGCTGGCCGCGGTGCGCGGCGGGACGGCCGCCGAGTGGTACCGGCTCGGGTGAGCGGGATCGGGCTGCCGGGGAGCCCGCAGGACGTCCCGACGCCGTCCGGGGGGACCGTGCGGGTCCGGCAGGCGGGGGAGGGCCCGCCGGTGCTGCTGCTGCACGGGTGGCCGCAGACCTCGGTGATGTGGCACCGGGTGGCCCCCGGCCTGCTCGACGGCCGCACCGTGGTGCTGGCGGACCTGCCCGGCTACGGCGGCAGCGCGCTCCCGGCGGGCGCCGCCGTCACGGTGTCGGGCAAGCGGACGATGGCCGCCGACCTGGTGGCGGTGATGGCGGCGCTCGGGCACGAGCGGTTCGCCGTCGTCGGGCACGACCGGGGCGCCCGCTGCGCGTACCGGATGGCGCTGGACCATCCCGGCGCGGTGAGCGCGCTGGCGGTGCTGGACATCCTCCCGACGGCCGACGTGCTGGCCCGCGCCGACGCCGGGTTCGCACGGGGGGCGTTCCACTGGTTCCTGCTGTCGCAGCCGGCGGACCTGGCGGAGCGGCTGGTGGCCGCGGAGCCCGACGCGATCCTCGGACGGGGTCTGGCCGAGGTCTGCGACCCGGCCGCGCTCGCCGCGTACGCGTCGGCGTGGGCGCGCCCGGAGGTGGTGCACGGGATGTGCCAGGACTACCGGGCCGGGTTCGACGTCGACGCCGCCGACGACGAGGCCGACCGCGGCCGGCGCACGATCACCGCGCCGACACTCGTCCTGTGGGGGCGCCGCGGTCCGCTCGGGCGGGCACCGGCGGTGCTGGACGACTGGCGGGTCTGGGCCCCGGCCGCGACCGGGCGGGCACTGGACGCCGGGCACCTGCTCGCCGAGGAGGCACCCGACGAGGTACGGGCGGAGCTGGCCGCCTTCCTCCCCACAGCCAGCCGGTATCGACTCCATCGATGACCAACCGGGGGAACCCGGGACCGCCACGGATCGCAACGACGCGAGGAGACGTGAGCCATGACCACCACATCCACCAGGAGCGTCCGGGGAGCCCGCCGCGTGGGCCGGACCTGCGCCGCGGTGCTGGCCGTCTGTGCGGTGCTGGCCGCCTGCGGCGGGAACGACGGGGGTGACGGCGGCGGCGAGCCGGTCACCTTCCTCAACGTACTGCCGATGGAGAGCCTGTCGTTCGCCCCGGAGATGATCGCCGACACCCGGGGACTGTTCGAGGCACGCGGGCTGGACGTCACGTTCGAGGCCACCCAGGGCTCCGCCCCGGCGATCCAGACGGTGCTCGCCGGCGGCGCGCAGCTGACCCGGATCGGCGACATCGAGACGATGATCGCCGCCGGTGAACGCAACGCCCCGCTGCTCGCGTTCGGCGAGCCGATCCACACCGGCACCATCCGGATGATCTCCACCGAGGCCGCTCCGGTCACCCGGGCCGAGCAGTTCCGCGGCCGGCTCGTCGGGACCCCGTCGGAGGGCGGCACCAGCTCGATCACCCTGGACCTGGTGGCCGGGTCCGCCGGGGTGCCGCCGGAGGAGGTGTCGCGTCAGGTCGTCGGGCTGAGCCCCGGCGTGTTCGACCTCCTGACCTCGGGCCGGGTCGACTCCTACATCGTGTCGCTGGACACCTCCGTGCTGCTCGACCACACCCGCCCCGAGACGGTCGTCTACGACCCGAACCAGGACATCGACGCCGGCGCCCAGATGTACGTCACCTCCGCCGCGCAGATGGCCGACCCGCAGACCCGCGACCGGCTGGAGCGCTACGCCTCCGCCGTCGAGGAGGCCATGCAGTTCATCGTCGACGACGAGGCCAACGGGTTCGCCGAGACGATGCGGCTGATCGACTCCGAGTACCAGGTCCCCGCGCTGGGCGACCCGGAGGTGGCGAAGGCCGCGCTGGCCGCCTACGTCGACGCCTACACCGCCGGTGACACGTTGCTGGGGATCTCGCCGCAGCGCTGGCAGGCCGCCTACGACGAGATCGTCGGGATCGGTCAGCTCCCGCCCGGCCTCGACCCGGCCGCCTGGCTGGACACGAGCCTGACCCCGGCTCCCGCCCGCTGACCGCGGACCACCGCCCGCTCCCGCCGCCCGCCCGCCGTCCCGGCCGCGGTGTCCGGGCGCCGAGATGCAGCTCAGCGGGCTCCGGGGGGCCGGGGACCCCGCTGAGCTGCATCTCGGCGGTGCCGAGCCGAGCCGAGCCGGGGCGGGCCGAGCCGGGCCGAGCTAGGCCGAGCTGCGCCGGGCAGAGCCGGGCCGGGCCGAGCTAGGCCGAGCTAGGCCGAGCTGCGCCGGGCAGAGCCGGGCCGGGCCTAGCCGGGCCTAGCTGGGTCGGGCCGAGCCGGGCCTAGCTGGGCCGGGCCGAGCGGGGCCGGCCCGGTCCGGTCAGCAGGCGGCGGCGCGGGCGCGGGCCTCGGTGATCTCCGCGGCGGTGAGCAGCGGCAGCCAGGCCGACTCGCGGGCCGAGCCGACCAGGTTCTGCCGCACCCGCATCAGCGCCACCGGCTGCCCGTCGGGCGCGATCCGCAGGTAGGGCCGCGGGTCGGCGACGCCGAGCGGGCTCCACCCCCGCAGCAGGACCACGTCGCCCGCCGCGATCCGGCTGCGGTGCAGCACCTCGGCCCGGTCACGCTCGGAGTGCTCGGTGAGCGTCCCGCCTCCGGCGAGGACCACCCACGCGGTGCAGCCCAGGTAGAAGCGCCGGTCCCGGCGGGGCTCCGTGGCGTGCCGGGTCACCCAGCCGACCTCGGTCGGGGCGAACGGTGATGCGAGGTGCCGGGACTCCGCCAGCCGCGAGAGGCGCTGTGCGACGTCCGAGGTCACCGGGCGGTGCGCCGGTACGAGTCCGCTGATCCGTCCGTCCGACGCGGCCTCGGCGCTCAAGGCACGGAGGTCGTCGTCGCCGACGGTCCCGGGCACCACGACGAACCGGCGGCCGAACAGCGAGCCGGGAACCGGGTCCGTGGAGGAGCGGCTCATGGGTGCTCCTCCTCCGGCGGAACGGCGACGGCGCCGAGCCTAGGAGCGGCCTCCGGACCGGGTGAGCCGCTGCTGACCCGGTCCGGCTACGTCGTTCGTCGCGGTGGCCGCATCCTCCGGCGGACGGAGCACCGCCCGGGACGGCCCGGCCGGGGAGGTTCCGGCCGCCGATCACCCGGCGACGGCCAGCACGAGCGGCAGCACCTCCGGGGCCCCGGCCCGGCGCAGCGCCCGCGCGGCGACCGTCATCGTCCAGCCCGAGTCGACGACGTCGTCGACCAGCAGCAGCGGCCCGTCCACCCCGGACAGGTCCGGCACGGTCGCGCTGTCGAGCCCCTCCCACACCGCGGCCAGGCGCTGGGCGGAGTTCTCCGTCGCCGCGGGGCGCTCGCCGGCGGGGGAGAGGGTGCCGAGCAGCGGCAGCCTGCCGATCTCGGCGATCCGCCGGGCGAGGTGGTCGAGCTGGTGCGGGCGGGTGCGCGAGCCGATCCCGACCACGCCCACCGGGCGCTGCTCCCAGCCCCACCCGGCGAGCACCCGGACCAGCGCGTCGAGCACGTCGGCAGGCACCGGGTCGTCGCCGCCGGTCACGAGCTCGCGCAGCCGGGTGCCCCACCCGATGTCGGACAGCCGCCCGATCGCCCGGCCGGACGCGGCCTGCTCGCCCGCGGCGATCCTCCCGGACAGCGGGACCCCGATGTCCTTCATCCCGGACGGCCACATCTTCCGCGGCGCGACCTCGATCCCGGGCCGGGTCAGGCGCTCGGCGGCGGCCTGCTCGCCGTCGGCGGACACCTCGTCGGACCAGACGGTGCCGGTGCAGGTGTCGCAGCGCCCGCACGGCGTCGGGTCCGGGTCGTCGAGCTGGCGGCGCAGGAACACCAGCCGGCACTCGGTGGTCGCGATGTAGTCGAGCATCGCCTGCTGCTCGGAGCGCCGGGCCTCGTTCACGCGCTCGTGCCGCTCGGTGTCGTAGACCCACTCCTGGCCGGTCGCGACCCAGCCGCCCTTGACCCGCTTCGCGGCGCCGTCGGCGTCGAGGACCTTGAGCAGCATCTCCAGCCGGGTGCGGGACAGGTCGACCCGGGTCTCGATCGAGGCGGTGGACTGCGGCCGGTCCGACAGCACGGCGAGGGTCTGGCGGACCAGCGGTTCGGGCGGGAACGCCAGCGACGCGAAGTAGGCCCAGATGTCGCGGTCCTCGCGGCCGGGCAGCAGCACCACCTCGGCCCGGTCCAGCGCACGCCCGGCACGGCCGATCTGCTGGTAGTAGGCGACCGGCGAGGCGGGCGCGCCCAGGTGCACGACGAACCCGAGGTCGGGCTTGTCGAAGCCCATCCCCAGCGCGGAGGTCGCGACCAGGGCCTTCACCCGGTTCTCCATCAGGTCGGACTCGGCGGCCAGGCGGTCCTCGGGGTCGGTGCGCCCGGAGTAGGAGCGCACGGCGACGCCGCGCTCGCGCAGGAACTCGGCGACGTCGTCGGCCGCCTGGACGGTGAGCGTGTACACGATCCCGGCGCCGGGCATCTCGTCGAGCTTGGCCGCGAGCCAGGCCAGCCGCCGCGCCGGGCTCGGGAGCCGGACCACCGCCAGGCGCAGCGACTCGCGGTCCAGCGACCCGCGCAGCACCAGCGTGTCCTGCTGGTCACGGCCCATCCCGAGCTGCTCGGAGACGTCGGTGACGACCCGGTCGTTCGCCGTCGCCGTGGTCGCCAGCACCGGGATCCCCGACGGCAGCTCGGCGATCAGCGTGCGCAGCCGCCGGTAGTCCGGGCGGAAGTCGTGGCCCCAGTCGGAGACGCAGTGCGCCTCGTCGACCACCAGCATCCCGGCGCTCGCCGCCAGCTTCGGCAGCACCCGGTCGCGGAAGTCGGGGTTGTTGAGCCGCTCCGGGGACACGAGCAGCACGTCGACGTCACCGTTCGCGATGTCGGCGTAGACCGCGTCCCACTCGTCGGCGTTCGCCGAGTTCACCGTGACCGCGACGATCCCGGAGCGGATCGCGGCGTCGATCTGGTTGCGCATCAGCGCCAGCAGCGGCGACACGATCACCGTCGGCCCGGCGCCCTGCTCGCGCAGCAGCGCGGTCGCCACGAAGTAGACCGCGGACTTGCCCCAGCCGGTCCGCTGCACGACCAGCGCGCGGCGGTGCTGGGCGACGAGCGCCTCGATCGCCGTCCACTGGTCCTCGCGCAGCCGGGCCTGCGGGCCGGCCAGCTGCTGCAGGACGGTCTCGGCGCGCTCGCGCAGGTCGGTGCTCGATGCGGTGGTCACGACACCCATGGTGGACCCGACCCCTGACAACGACCCGACGCGGGCCGCCGGGGTGTGAACCGGGCCACCCGTCCGACGCGCGGCGGGCCGGGCGTGCAGGATGATCGCGTGTCGTCCGACAGCCCCGCCCACCGCCCGGTCTTCGGCTCCGTGGCGGACGTGACCGCCCGGCTCGCCGACGCCGGCTACCTGGCCTCGACCGCCGTCGCGACGACGGTGTTCCTCGCGGACCGGCTCGGCAAGCCGCTGCTGGTCGAGGGCCCCGCCGGGGTCGGGAAGACCGAGCTGGCCAAGGCCGTCGCCGCGGCGACGGCGTCCGGGCTGGTGCGCCTGCAGTGCTACGAGGGCATCGACGAGGCCCGCGCGCTGTACGAGTGGAACCACGCCAAGCAGCTGCTGCGGATCACCGCCGGGCAGCGCGGCGAGGACGGCGCGGACTGGGACTCCACCCGCGACGACGTGTTCTCCGAGGAGTTCCTGCTCCCGCGCCCGCTGCTCACCGCGATCCGGCGCACCGACCCGACCGTGCTGCTGATCGACGAGATCGACAAGGCCGACGTCGAGGTCGAGGGCCTGCTGCTGGAGGTCCTGTCCGACTTCCAGGTCTCCATCCC
The DNA here is from genome assembly GCF_017312135.1 of Pseudonocardia sp. TMWB2A. NCBI lineage: Bacteria > Bacillati > Actinomycetota > Actinomycetes > Pseudonocardiales > Pseudonocardiaceae > Pseudonocardia > Pseudonocardia sp. TMWB2A. Next base: position 724,320 of record NZ_QKQY01000002.1, on the reverse strand, counting down.
CGAGCTGGGCACCGTCACCGCGAACCGGCGTCCGTTCGTGCTGCTGACCTCGAACTCCACCCGGGAGCTGTCCGAGGCGCTCAAGCGCCGCTGCCTGTTCCTGCACCTGGACTTCCCCGACGCCGACCTGGAGCGCCGGATCGTGCTCACCCGCGTCCCGGAGCTGACCGAGCAGCTCACCGACGCGCTGGTGCGCACCGTGCGGGTGCTGCGCGCGATGGAGCTGCGCAAGGCCCCCAGCGTCGCCGAGACGATCGACTGGGGCCGCACCCTGCTCGCCCTGGGCCTGGACACCCTCGACGACGACGCCGTCCGCGCCACCCTCGGTGTGGTGCTGAAGCACCGCTCGGACGCCGACAAGGCGGCCGCCGAGCTGCGGCTGAACTGAACGGCCCAGTCACGCACCGCTGATCGGCTGTCAAGGTCTGCACCCCTATGGAGTGAAGATCGGGTCGATCGGGGCACCGGGCGTAACCGGAACGAGTGGCGCGAGTTGTTCCGGTTACACGCTCCCCAGCGACCGGAGGCCCACCGATGACCGCCCTCCCGGAACTGCCCCGCACCGCCCGCCGCCTGCTGCGCGCCGTACTGGCCGCCGGCGCCGTGCTCGCGCTCGGGCTCGCCGCCGCCGGCACCGCATCGGCGCAGGACGGCGCCCCGGACGCCGGCGTGCACCCGGGGGTCATGACCCGTACCGGACCCGAGAGTGCGCAGTGCACCGCGAACTTCGTCTTCACCGACGGGTCCGCGACCTACCTCGGACAGGCCGCACACTGTGCGGGGACCGGGGGGTCCACCGAGGTGGACGGGTGCGAGGCCGGGTCGCTGCCGCTCGGCACCCCGGTCGAGGTCGAGGGCGCCGCCGCACCGGGCCGGCTCGTGTACTCCTCCTGGCTGAGCATGCAGGAGCGGGGCGAGACCGACCCGGACACCTGCCGGTTCAACGACTTCGCGCTGGTCGAGCTCAGCCCGGACGACGCCGCTCGCACCAGCCCCGCGGTGCCGTTCTACGGCGGCCCGACCGGGGTGGCCACCGACGGCGTCGCGACCGGCGGGATCGTCTACGGCTACGGCAACTCCTCGCTGCGCCAGGGCGTGCGCGCGCTGAAGCCCAAGACCGGCACCTCGACCGGTACCGGGGGCGGCGGCTGGACGCACACCGTCGTCACCGTCCCGCCGGGCGTGCCCGGTGACTCCGGCTCGGGCTACCTGACCGCCGACGGCCGCGCCCTCGGCGTCCTCTCGACGCTGAACCTGGCTCCGGCTCCCGGCACGAACGGCATCAGCGACCTGCGGAAGATCCTCGACTACGCCAACGGCCCCGGCGGCCACGGCGGAGCACTGCGCCTGGTCGAGGGCGACCGTCCCTTCACTCCGCAGCCGGTGCCGATCGACCCCGCCTTCTAGGCGGAGGGCCCCGCGGTGTGGGACCGCGGTGCACCCCGGCGCTCCGGTCGTGGCTCGGCGGCTCGACCGGAGCGCCGGTGTATATACGGAGAGTCACTCCGTTGACGGAAGTGGTGACGTGATCGACGTCGCGCTCCGTGAAATGGTTGAGCGCGTAACAACCGGTCGCGGGCAACCGAACTGCAGGCGTGACCATCGATATGGGCAGGTCGGCACCGGTCGAGCCGCTACGCGCGTGGCGGCTCGCGACGCTCCCGCGGCCGTCGCAGGCGGTCGTAGCGATGTCACTGCGTGTGACACCGCCGGTCATGCTCGGCGCCCTGGCTGTGACGCTGAGTGTTCTGGATCTCGCGGCGGGGGAGCTCGCCGTCGGGCTCCTGCCGCTCGTCGCCGCGGTGGCGGCGGTGCCGCGGACACTCGGTGCGCTGCCCGGTCCCGACATCCACGACCGGGAGCTGGACCTGATCGTCACCGGCGCGGCGGTCCTCGCGGCCGTCGCCCTGCTCGTGGTCGGCACACCCGGCCTGGCGCTCGCGCCCGTGTCGGTCGCGGTGCTCGCCGCGCTGACGGGCACCCGGCGCCTGTGGCACCTGCGGGCGTTCCCCGCCGTGCTCGTCCTCGCGTGGCCGGGCTGGTGGTCGGCGCTGCCGGCGGCCCGTGAGGTCCAGCTGCCGCTGGCGGCGGCGCTGGCGGTGCTCGCCGTGCTCGGTGTGCGCGCCGGCGACCGGCGGGGGCGGTGACCGTGCCCCGCCTGCTGCCCGTCGCGCCGCTGCCCGCGTCCGTGGCGCACGCCCGCGACGGCCGCGACCTGGAGCTCCGCAGCCGGCTCGCCACCGACGGGCTCGCCGACCTCGACGACGCGCTGTCGGCCCGACCGCGCCGCCGCCGCCCCGCGCGGGTCGTGGCGGGAGTGGTGCTGCTCATGGTGGTCACCGGGCTCGTGCTCGCCCCGCGCGCCACCGGCGTCCTGCTGGTCGGGGCGGTCGTGCTGATCTACGCCGCCTCCACGGTGCACCGGCTGCTGCTGGTCCGCCGTGCCGTCGCCGACGACCCCACGATCCAGGTGTCCGACGCCGAAGCCCGCGCCGTCCCGGACGCCGACCTGCCCGTCTACACGGTCCTGGTGCCCGCCTACGGCGAGCCCGCCGTCGTCGCACGGCTGGTCGACGGGCTGACCGCGCTGGAGTACCCGGCGGACAAGCTGGAGATCCTGCTGCTGCTCGAGGCCGACGACGCCCCGACGATCGCCGCGGCCCGCCGGGTCTGCCCCGGCACCGGGATCCGGATCGTGGTCGTGCCGCCGTCGTCGCCGCGGACCAAGCCCAAGGCCTGCAACTTCGGGCTCACCGAGGCCACCGGCGAGCTCGTCACCATCTACGACGCCGAGGACCGCCCGGAGCCGCTGCAGCTGCGCCGCGCCGTCGTCGCCTTCCACCGGGCGGCCGCCGCGGGCCGCGAGGACCTGGCCTGCCTGCAGGCCCGGCTCAGCTACCACAACGCCGAGCAGAATCTGCTGACCCGCTGGTTCACCCTGGAGTACGACCTCTGGTTCCGCTGGCTGCTGCCCGGGCTGATGGCGGGCCGCACCCCGATCCCGCTGGGCGGGACGTCGAACCACATCCGCCGCGACGTGCTCGTCGGCCTCGGCGGCTGGGACGCCTGGAACGTCACCGAGGACGCCGACCTCGGCATCCGCCTCGCCCGCCACGGCTGGACCACCGCGATGCTCGGATCCACCACGCTGGAGGAGGCCAACAGCGACGCGATCAACTGGGTCAAGCAGCGTTCCCGCTGGTACAAGGGCTATCTGCAGAGCGTCCTGGTCGCGTTGCGCGCCCCCGGCGAGCTGCGCCGCGCGGTCGGCCTGCGCGGGATCGCCGGGCTGCTGCTGTTCGTGTGGGCGACCCCGGTGCTCGCGCTGCTCAACCCGGTGTTCTGGGCGATGGCGCTGCTCTGGTTCCTCGCCGAACCCGCCGCCGTCGCGGCGCTGTTCCCACCCCCGACCTTCTACGTCGGCAGCGCCGTGTGGATGGTCGGCACGTTCGCCGCGGTGTACTGCGGCCTGGCGATCGCCCGGGTCGGCGGGCGGCCGTGGCTGGCGCCCGCGGCGCTCGTCGTCCCCGCGTACTGGGTGCTGATGTCGGCCGCCGCGGCGAAGGCGGTGCTGCAGCTCGCGCTGCGCCCGTCGTACTGGGAGAAGACCACGCACGGCCTGGACACCACGTCGGCGGCCCCGGCGGAACCGGAGCTCGTCCGATGACCGCGCTGCTCGACCGCCCCGTGCCGGCGGCCGCGGCCGACCCGGTGGCCCGCCCCGCGACCCGGGCGGTGTTCCTCGCCGCGCTCGCCTGCTACCTGCTGCTCGGCGCGGTCCTCGTGTTCGGCTACGACTCGGTCATGGAGGACGCGCTGGCCCGGGTGTCGGCGGCGGCGACCGTGACCGCGGCCGCCGACCCGAAGCTCGCCGCGGTCGGCTTCGTCTGGACCCCGCTGCCCGCGCTGCTCATGGTGCCGTTCGCGCCGCTGCGCGCGGTGTGGCCCGGCCTGGTCTCGACCGGGTTCCTCGCCGTGCTGGTGTCGGCCCCGGCGATGGCCGGCGTCGTTGCCACGGTGCACGGGATCGCCCACGACCTGCGGGTGCGCCGCTCCGCCCGGACCGTGCTGACGGTGGGGACCGCGGCGGCGCCGCTGCTCGTGGTCTACGCGACCAACGGGATGACCGAGGCGCTGCTGCTGCTGTTCCTGCTGCTCACGGTGCGCCGGCTGCTGCGCTGGACGGCCGGTCCCGGGCGGCACACCGACCTCGTCGCCGCGGGTCTGTTCCTGGGCCTGGGCTACCTGGCCCGCTACGAGGCGGTCGTCGCCGCCGCGGCGGCCACCGTGCTGGTCGCCGTCGTGACCCTGCGCCGCACCCGGCACCGGCGGTGGGCCGCGGTGCGGGCCGATGTGCTGCTCGTCGGCGGGCCCGCCGTCGTCGCGTTCGTGCTGTGGGCGGGCCTGAGCTGGCTGACCGTCGGCTCGCCGTTCGAGCAGTTCACCTCCGCCTACGGCAACGCCGCCCTCACCGCGGGCGGGGCGCGGGCACCGGGCGGGCTCGCCGACGTCGGCGTGCAGCTGTGGGCGCTGGCGCCGCTCGGCCCGGTCGTGGCCGTCGCCGCGGCCGTGGTGGCGCTGCGCCGCCGCGACCCGGCGGTCGCGGTGCCGGTCGCCGTGCTCGGCTCGGTGCTCGCGTTCGAGTGGGTGCTGCGTGCCGCGGGGGAGCTGTTCGGGTTCCTGCGCTACCAGATCGCGGTCCTGCCGCTGGTCACGGTGCTGCTGGCGCTGCTGCTCGCGCGTGGTGCGACCCGGCCCGGGCGGCTGCGCGCGGCCGAGGCCTGCCTGCTCGCGGTCGCCGTGCTCGGTACGTCGGCGTGGGGGTCGGCCGCGCTGATCCTCACCGACCCGGTGCGGGCGACCCAGGAGTACCACCGGATCGCCCCGGTCGTCGCCGCCCTGACCGGCGGGCCGCCGGTGGCGGGCGACGCGAACGGCATGTGGGCCCAGGACCGGGAGATCGCCCGCCGGATCGACGCCCTGCACCTGCCCGACGGCAGCGTGCTGGCCGACTCCGGTGCCGCGTTCGCCGTGCTCGCCGCGTCGGCGCACCCGTCGACGTTCCTGGTGACCTCCGACGACGGCTTCGACGCCGCGCTGGCCGACCCGGCCGGGCACGGGATCCGCTACGTGCTGCGCAACGACTCCGGCGGGGTCGACGCCGTCCGCACCCGGTACCCGGACCCGGTGGGCTGGACGCGGGTGGGCTCCTGGCCCGGCGCGACCACCGCGTCCTACGCCTGGAGCCTGTGGAAGGTGGGCTGACCACCCTCGCTGATCACGCCCGCGTCACGCATGATGGACCGGTGACGATCCCGCCCGCCACCGCGCTCGCCCCGGAGCACGGCCTGCCCGGGCACCTCGTCGACTTCGTCTCCGCGCTGCGCCGCCACCACGTCGCGGTCGGCCCGGGGGAGACCGTCGACGCGGCCCGCGTGCTCGGCGCCCTGGACCTGCTGCACCGCGACCAGCTGCGGGAGGGGCTCGCCGCGGCGCTGCTGCGCCGCTCCGGGCAGCGCGGCACCTTCGACGCGCTGTTCGACCTGTGGTTCCCGCCCGCGCTGGGCGCCGGGTCGTCGGACGTCGACGTCCCGCGGATCGACGACGAGTCCGGGGAGGGCACCGGCCCGGTCGACGTCGACGCGCTGCGCGAGATCCTCGCCGACCTGCTCCGCGACGGCGACGAGGAGACCCTGCGCGAGCTCGCCCGCGCCGCCGTCGACGCGATCGGGACCTCCGGCGCCGCCGGGCAGGGCGTCCGCGGGCAGACCGCGAAGCCGAACTGGTCGGCCTACCAGGCGCTCAACGCGTTGTCCCCGGACACGCTGCTCGCCCGGATCCTCGACGGGCTGCGGGAGGAGGGCGACACCGACTTCGTGTCCGAGGTCCGCCGCCGCGAGATCCGCGACCGCATCGCCCGGTTCCGCGACGTCGTCCGCGAGGAGGTCCGCCGCCGCACCGCCGAGCAGCGCGGCCGCGAGCAGATCGCCCGCACCACCACCCCCACCCAGACCGACCAGGTCGACTTCCTCACCGCGAACGCCACCCAGCTCGCCGACCTGCGCCGCACCGTGCAGCCGCTGGCCCGGCGGCTCGCGTCGCGGCTGTCGGCGCGGCGGCGCCGCTCGAACCGCGGCCGGCTCGACCTGCGGCGCACGCTGCGCCGGTCGATGTCCACCGGCGGCGTGCCGATGGACCCGGCGCACAAGGTGCGCCGCCCCGGCCGCCCCGAGCTGGTGCTGCTGTGCGACGTGTCCGGGTCCGTCGCCGGGTTCAGCCACTTCACGTTGCTGCTGGTCCAGGCGCTGCGCGAGCAGTTCTCCAAGGTGCGGGTGTTCGCGTTCATCGAGCGCACCGACGAGGTCACGCACCTGTTCGAACCCGGCGCGGAGCTGTCCGGGGTGATGCAGCGGGTGCTGCGCGAGGCCACGCTCACCGCGTTCGACGGGCACTCCGACTACGGCAGCGCGTTCGGCGACTTCCTGGAGCACCACGGCGACGCGCTCACCCCGAAGACGTCGCTGCTGGTGCTCGGCGACGGCCGCACCAACTACCGCGACCCCAACCTGCGGGCGCTGGCGATGATGGCCGGGCGGGTCCGGCACGCGCACTGGCTCAACCCGGAGCCCGAGCGCAGCTGGGGCTCCGGCGACTCGGCCGCCACCCGTTACGGCGAGGTCCTCCCGATGCACGAGTGCCGTACCGCCGCGCAGCTCACCGACGTCGTCCAGGCGCTGCTGCCGGTCTGACCTTCCGGACGATCACCCCGGAAGGGCTGACACCGGCGTCGCCGCGTCCTAGATTGCCGGGGTGCAGGAGATCACGGTCCGGGTCCTCGGCCCGCTCCGTGTGACGGCCGGCGGCGCGGCGGTCGAGGTCGGCTCCGGCCGCCGCCGCGAGCTGCTCGCCCGGCTCGCCGCGGCCGGCGGCGAGGTCGTCGCCGTCGACACGCTGGTGGAGGACCTGTGGCAGGGCGCCCCGCCCGCGCAGGCGCACGGCGGGCTGCAGGTCCACGTCTCCCGGCTGCGACGGGTGCTCGAACCCGACCGGTCCCCGCGGGCGGTCCCGACGGTGCTGGTCAGCCGCCCACCCGGCTACGCCCTGGCACTCGGCCCCGACGGGCTCGACGCGCGCGCCTTCACCGACCTCCTCGACCGCGCCGCCGCGGCCGCACCGGACCGGGCCGACGCCCTGCTCGGCGAGGCCCTGGCGCTGTGGGACGGTCCCGCCTACGCCGAGTTCGCCGACGCCGCCTGGGCGCGCGCCGAGGCCGAACGCCTCGACGAGCTGCGTCAGGTCGCGCTCGAGCGCCGGGCCCGCGCGCGGCTGCGGCTGGGCCGGGCCGACGCCGTCGTCCCCGACCTGACGGCGCTGGTGGGGGAGCACCCGCTGCGCGAGGACGCGGTCGGGCTGCTGGCCGTCGCGCTGTACCGCACCGGCAGGCAGGCCGACGCACTGGCCGTGCTGGCCCGCACCCGTCGCCTGCTCGCCGACGAGCTGGGCGTCGACCCCGGCCCCGGGCTGCGCGCGATCGAGGCGGACGTGCTCGCCCACCGCGACCCCGGCGGCGACCCCGGCGTCGGTCGCGCCGACGCGACCGGGACCGGGAGCGGAACAGGGCCGCGCCCGGTCGCACCGGCACCGGCCGACCCGTCCCCGCGGACCCCGGCCCTGCTCGGGCGGGCGGCCGAGCTCGGCAGGCTCACCGCCGCCGCGGAGCGGGCCCGCGGCGGCGGGCAGCTGGTGCTCGTCGCCGCCGACGCGGGCGCGGGCAAGTCCACGCTGCTCGCCGCGTTCGCCGCCGCCGCGACCGCCGACGGCTGGACGGCCGTCACCGGCCGCTGCCCTGAGATCGACGGCGCCCCGCCGGCCTGGGCGTGGCGGGAGATCGTCGACGCGCTCGTCACGGCGCACGACCCGCCCGCCGACCTCGTCGAGCGGCTCGCCCCGCTGCGCTCCCCGGCCGGGCCCGGCGGCGCCGAGGTCACGTTCTGGCTGGCCCGGGCGGTGGTGGAGCTGCTCGCCGTCGCGGGGCGGGAGCGGCCGCTGCTGCTGGTCCTCGACGACCTGCACCGCGCCGAGTCCGAGACCCTCGCCCTGCTGCGCGCGGTCGTCGCCGGGGCCGCGGAGCTGCCCGTGCTCGTCGCCGCGGGCCTGCGCCCGGCCGAGGCGGGCGCCGAGCTGCAGGCCGCGCTCGCCGCCCTCGCCGAGCCCACGGCGGACCGCATCGAGCCGGCGCCGATGACCGTGGGCGACGTCGCCGGGATGCTGGACCGGCACGGCGTGCCCGCCGCCGCGCCCGAGCTGGTCGCCCGGATCACCGAACGGACCGGCGGGAACCCGCTGTTCGTCCGCGAGCTGGCCCGCCTCGTCGCCGCCGAGGGCCCGTCGGCCGCGGCCGACGCGGTCCCGGCCGGGGTCCGCGAGGTCCTGCGGCGGCGCCTGGCCCGGCTGCCCGCGACCACCCGCACCGCGTTGGCCCGGGTCTCGGTGCTCGGCCGCGACCTGGACACCGACGACGCCCTCGACCTCGCCGCCTCCGCCGACGGCGCCGACCCGCTGGACGCCCTGGAGCCCGCGGTGCTCGGCGGGATGCTGCTCGAACCCGAGCCGGGACGGCTGCGGTTCTCCCACGACCTGGTCCGCGACACCCTGTACGGCGACATCCCGCAGCTGCGTCGCGCCCGGCTGCACGCCGCGGCCCACGCGATCCTCGCCCGCAGGCGGCCCGACGACCCGGTCCCGCTGGCCCACCACGCGCTCGCCGCCGGGTCCGCCGTCGAGCCGGACCGTGCCCTGGCCGCGGTCCGTGCCGCCGCCGCGGCCGCCGCCGGGTTCGGCTCGCACCGCGAGGCCGCCCGGTTCTACGGCCGCGCCGTCGAGCTCGCCGGACGGGCCGGGACCGGCGTCGACGACGAGCTGGCCCTGCGCTGCGCGCTGGTCGCCGAGCTCGCCCGCGGCGGCGACGGCCACACCGCCCTCACCGAGCGCCGGACCGCCGTCGAACAGGCGACGGCCGCCGCACCGCAGTGGCTCGGCGCCGCCCTGACCAGCTACGACACCCCGGTCAGCTGGACCATCCGGCCGGGCCAGAACATCGACGCCGAGCTGATCGACCTCATCGAGACCGAGCTCGCGGCGACCCCGCCCGACGCCGTCGACCGGCGGGTGCGGCTGCTCGCCGCCCTGGTGTTCGAGATCGAGGGGCACGACGACGACCGGGTCCGCTCCGCCTCGGCGGAGGCCATGGCGCTCACCGGGCGCGGGGTCGATCCGCTGCTGCGCTGCCGGGCGCTCAACGCCCGGTTCTTCGCCGTCCTCGCCCCGGACCTGTGGCACGAGCTGGCCCCGGTGGGGGAGGAGCTGGCCGAGCTCGGCGGCCGGGCCGGGCACGCCGGCTACCGCACGCAGGCCCACCACCTGCAGCTCATGGTCGCTGCCGGCAGCCACGACCTCGACGCGGCGACACGGCACGCGGAGGCCGCCGTCGCCGGGGCCCCGGGCGGGCAGCTGGAGTTCACGCTCGGCTGGGCCTACATCTTCTCGGCGCTGCGCGCACTCGTCGCCGGGGAGCTGGACACCGCCGAGGAGCGCTACACCGAGCTCGCGACCCGGCTGGTCGGCGCCGGCCAGGTCAACGGGGCGCTGATGGGGCTGCTGGGGCGGTTCGTCGTGCGGCACGACCAGGGCCGCCTCGGCGAGCTGGCCCCCGAGCTCGAGGCGCTCCGCGACGCGCTGCCTCCGCCCTTCGGGGACTTCCTCGCGCTGGCCCACCTGCACGCGGGCAACCCCGTCCGGGCCCGCGAGGTGTGGGTGCCGGACGCGGAGCTGGCCCGCAGCTACTACTGGCTGATCTGGACCTGCGTGCGCGCCGAGGTGGCGGTCGGACTGGCCGACCGGGACGTCGCCGCGCGGTGCCGGGAGCAGCTGCGCCCGTGGACGGGCACGGTGGCCGGGTTGTCGTCGGGCACGATCGCGCTCGGCCCCACCGACCTGGTGCTCGCCGGTCTGGAGGGGCTGCTCGACCCGGCGGGCGGCGGCCGGGTCCACCACCTGCGCGAGGCCGAGCGGGTCGCGGCGGAGCTGGGTGCCCCGGTGTGGCGCGACCGCGCCCGGCGGCTGCTCTCGGCGGCTGGTGCCGACCCCTCGACGGCACCGGTCCCCGGGGCTCAGGACGTGCCGAACACCAGCGCACAGCGCCTGCGGTAGCCGCCGCGCAGCAGCCGCTCCATCAGCACGACCACCGGCCCGGCCTCGCGGCGCATCCCGGCCCACTCCTGCGGGGTGGTCACGGCGACGATCCGCGGCAGCATGAACCGCAGGCCCGGCCCGGACTTCTGCACCTGCGCGACGACGGCGTCCCAGTCGTCGGCGGGCACGTGGCGCTCGATCACCGGGAACAGGTCGCGCTCCTCGGCGTCGAGGTGCTCGTCGATCTCGTCGCGGACGACGGCGAGCCGGTCCGCGAGCACGCCCGCCGCCCGCGCCCGGGCCGGTCCCTGCGACGCGGCGACGACGGCGGTTGCGGCCTCCCGCACCGCGGCGAGCAGCGGGTCGAGGCGGCCGTGGTCGTCGCTGAGCTCGTCCAGGTCGACGGCGTGCCCGGCGTGCCGGGCGATCACCGGCCAGGCGATGTCGTCCTCGGCGGTGTGGTGGCCGTGGATCTCGTGCTCCAGGTGCTCCAGCCAGGTCCGCAGCGCGCGGGCGCGCCGGTCCGGGCAGGGTGCGCCGTCGGTGATCGCGCGGGCGGCGTCGGCGAGCCGGTGCAGGTCGACCCGCATGACGCGGTGGGCGAGGGTGATGCCGACCAGGTCGGCGGTACGGGTGTCGCGGGCGGTGGTCACCGGGGTCTCCTACGGGTTCGGGGCGGTCGGTCTCTCGACACCGCAGACCGTGCGCCCACCCGCTGGCCGGGGACTTGCACCTCACTTGTGCCACCGTTCGGGTCTTGACCGGCCGGCCAACCAAGAGTAGACCTGAGGTATCCCCACAGGGACCTCACAGGAGAAGGTGACTGACGATGGCTGGGACCACTGGTCGTACCTGGCAGCGGTGGCAGGACTGGGCCGCTCTCGTGATCGGTGTGCTGACGGCCCTCTCGCCTCTCGTGACGACGACGAATGCCGCCGCCGCGTGGACGATGGTCGTACTGGGCGTGGTGCTCGCCGCCACGTCCCTCTGGTCGCTCGCCGTGCCCGGCTCGGTGGCGAGCGAATGGGTGCACGGTGTGCTCGGCGTGCTGCTGTTCCTCGCCCCCTGGGTGATGGGCTACAGCGCGCTGACCGGGGCGTCGTGGACGTCCTGGGTGGCCGGCGTCCTCGCGGTCGTCGTGGCGGCCTCGGCGCTGCCCGCGGCGAACGCGGAGCACCGCACGCTCGCCACGCACTGACCGTCCGGCAGCACGACGACCAGGTGAGGGGCCGCGACCCCGAGGGGTCGCGGCCTCCGCCACGTCCGGGGGAGGATCGCACCGTGGACCACGAGTTCGACCCGGACGCACCCGCCCGGGACCGCATCCTCGACGCGGCCGAGGGGCTGTTCGCCGAGCACGGTTTCGACGCGACGCCCACCTCGCGCATCGCCGAGCGGGCCGGGGTGCCGAAGGGGCTGGTGCACTACTACTTCCGCCGCAAGCCCGACCTGCTCGAGGCGCTCGTCGAACGGCTCCCGCACCCGGTGCGCGGGGCGGACGTCGCCGTCGCCGGGGACGTGCTCGCCGGGCTGCGGGCGCTGGTCGCCGCCCTGGACCGGGCGCTCGACGCGTCCTCGGTCCTGTCCCACCTGCTGTGGCGCGAGGCCGACACCCACCCGGTCGTCCGCGACGCGCTGCTGCGCCGCTCCGGTGAGCTGGAGGACGCGGTGCACGAGGTCCTCGCCACCGGCGGCGGGGCGCCGGAGCGGATCCGCGGCGCCGCCCGGCTGCTGGCCGCGGCGATCGGGCACCGCTACGCCCTCGACCGGCACGGCGACGACGCCCGCACCGACATGGAGGCCGAGCTGTCCTTCGTCGCCGCGGGGCTGTAGCGGCGCTCCCGGAGCGGGGTCAGGGCCAGGGGCGCCAGGGCGCGCCGGACTCCTCGTAGCGCGGGACGGTGTGCCTGCGGTCGGCGAGCCGGTGCAGCGCGTGCGCCGTCCACGTCCGCCACCCCAGCAGGGCCAGTAGCACCACGATCAGCCCGGCGGTCAGCGGGCCGGCCCAGCCGAGCGGACCCGAGGCGTTGACCGCGGCCATGACCAGCGGACCGAGCAGCGCGAACACCGCGCCCGCGACCTGCGGGAGCCGGGCGTCGGCGAGCACGTCGACGGCGATCAGCCTGCGCTGCTCACCGTCCGGGGTGCCGCCCGAGCGCAGCACCTTCCGCGCGGCTGCGCGGTCGCGCACCAGTCCCATGTCCGGCCCGCGGGCCGGGGCGACCCGCACCGGGATCCGCGACGCCGACAGCCACAGCAGCACCACGCCGAGCAGGCTCAGCAGCCCGCCGACGACGATCGCGGCCAGCAGGTGGTCGGCGCGGGCGTGCACGTCGGTGGTGATCGAGTAGACGACGCCGAACCACGCCGCCGCGACCCCGGCCGCGACCCGGCCGATGACGACGGCCCGCAGCGACGGCGGTCGCACGGTCGGCCACGGCCCGGCCGGTGCGACGGCGGCGGGCTCGCCGGGCCGGTCGTCGGGACGGCCCTCGGGCACCGGCGGCGCGGGCGGGGCCAGCACCGGGCCGGGCGTACCCGGGGGACCCGCGGGCGGCGGGGCCGCGGGCTCGTGCAGCCGCCGACGCCCGCCGGGCGCGGGCGGAGGGGCCGGAGGACCGGGCGCGGGGGAGCGGGGGCCGGCGTCGCGGTCGGCCCGGTCGCCGGTGTCCGGAGCACGCATGGTCGCGACGCTACCCGCGGGTCCGGGCGCTCGGGCCGGGGTGTCGGCCCCGCGCGACGGGTGCGGCCCCCGGGGCGCCGAACGAGCGGTGCGGATCACGCAGAGTCGACAAACCGGTCAGGTTAGGCTCGCCTTCCTAGCTCGAAGGAGGCCCACCGTGCCGCTCGCCGCAGCACCCCTGTCCGCCCGTTCCGTGAGCCGTCGCGGCGTCCTCGCCGGCGCCGCCGGTCTGCTGGTCCTCGCCGGGTGCGGGGCCCGGCCGCAGGACCGGCAGGGAGCCGACGGTGCGGCCACGGAGGGCTACCCGGTGACGGTGCGGCACGCGCTGGGGGAGACGGTCGTCCCCGACCGGCCGCAGCGCGTCGTCACCCTCAGCGCGGCGAACACCGATGTCGCGCTGGCGATGGGGGTGCTGCCGGTCGCGATCCCGCGCACCGTCTACGGCGGCGACGCCGAGGGCGTGCTGCCCTGGGTGCGCGACGCGATCACCGCGCACGGCGGCGCGTTCCCGCAGGTCATCGGCTCCGACGACCTGTCCGCGACGCCGATCGAACAGGTCGCCGCGGCCCGGCCGGACCTGGTGCTGGCCACCTACTCGGGGCTGACGCGGGCCGAGTACGACCAGCTGTCGGCGATCGCCCCGACCGTCGCCTACCCCGACGCCCCCTACTCCACCGGCTGGCAGGACCAGACCCGGATCGCCGGTCAGGTGTTCGGCGACCCGGCGCGGGCCCGGCAGCTGATCGACTCCACCGGGCAGCGCCTGCGCGCCGCGGCCCAGCGGTACCCGCAGCTCGCGGGGGCCACGTTCGTCTACACCGGCGGGATGGACGCCGGTGCGCTCGGCGTCTTCCGGGCGGGCGACGTCCGGGTCCGGCTGGTCACCGACCTCGGGCTCACCCTGGCGCCCTACGTCGAGCAGAACGCGCCGGGCGGCGGGGAGGTCTACTACACCGTCAGCGGTGAGCTGCTCGCGCGCGTCGAGTCCGACCTGGTCATCGGCTTCTTCGCGACGCCGGCCGAGGAGCAGGCCTTCCGGGCCGCGCCCGGCGTCGGGCTGCTGCCGGCGATGGCCCGCGGCGGGTTCGCCCCGGTCGTCGGGGCCGACCGGGTGGTGGCGAGCTCGGCTCCGTCGGTCCTGTCGATCCCGTGGGTGCTCGACGCGTACCTGCCGATCCTGGCCGACGCCGCCGCCCGCTCGCGCGGCTGAACCGGTCACCCGCCTGCCGTAGTCGACACCTGACTATCAGTTATCTCCGCAGGTGACGCGAACGGGTGAATGCGCGTTGCGGGCGCCGCCGCCCCTCGTTGAGTGGGCAAGACCGTTTGCGACGGTCTAACGACCAACCATGGAGGTTGTGAGATGCGGAAGTCCGTTCGCGGCGCGCTCGTCGGCGCAGCGCTGCTCCCCCTGGCCGTCGCGGCGCCCGCCGCGGCCTTCGCCGGCACCACCGGCTACGACGAGGGTGGCAAGGACAAGGGTCACTCGAAGCACGAGGGTGACAAGGACAAGGGCCACCACAAGAAGCACGGTCACCACAAGAAGTGGGACCACAAGAAGCACGACGACAAGAAGCACGACCTCGCGCTGCCGGCCCCGCTGGACAGCGTCGTCGACATGATCACGGGTGCCACCGGCGGCGGCATCCCGTCGGCGCCGGCTGCTCCGGCCTCGCCGGTCGGCTGACCGAACCCGGTCCCGTGACGGGCCGGTCCGGACCCTCGAGGGGTGTCCGGACCGGCCCGTCCGCCGTTGCGGGGCCGGAGTCGTACGGGCGGGTCAGATCACCGGCGCCGGGTCCTGGGTCGGCGGGTCCTTGAGGATCGTGTCGCCCTTCACGAACCACGCGACACCGAACGCGAGGATCGCGACGGCCTCCAGCCAGAACAGGGTGTGGAGCCGCTCGGCGACGGCGTCGGGCACCAGTGCCGCGTCCAGCGCGGCCAGCACGAGGCAGGTCACGATCGTCGCGCCGCAGACCCGGTAGACGAGGTTGCGGGCGGCCTTGCTCCGCGTCCCGGATTCGCCGCGGGTGAACAGGACAAGGCAGAACCAGGCCAGGCCCGCGAAGAACACCGTCGCCGCGGCCAGGTGGAGGTACCCGACGACGGTCGCCGCCGTCGTCGCCGCGCCGTCGGGCCGGGTGGGCAGCAGTGCGACGGCGATCGCCGCCGTCCCGGTGATGTTGGCGAGCCGGTTGTCCGGCCGCTCGTAGCGGTAGCAGAAGAGGAACACGCCGACCGCGCACAGCGAGCCGACGAACACGTCGCGCATCGGCGAGTAGTAGTAGCGGCTGATGGAGTCCCGCAGCCCGTCGCCGCCGAGGGCCAGGTCGCCCGCCACCAGCACGAACGGGAGCAGGATCCCGATCACGCCGACGGCACGCCGCAGACCCAGGTAGGACAGCACGGCACCGTCGGCACGCGAGGACATGGCGAAGATCGTCGCAGAGCCGTCACTCGAACTCTCGTTCGATCCGGCGTAGCGTTCCGGAGGTGGACGTCGGCGGGCAGGCTTCGCTCTTCGCGACCGGGGGTGCGGCCCCGGCGTACCGGCACGAGCTCGCCGGCGGGGCGTGGGTCGACGTCGCGGTCGGCTGGGCTCCCGATGCGGACGAGCTGTTCGCGCTGCTCCGCGCGACCGTGCCGTTCCGCGGCCACCGCCGCCGCATGTACGACCGCGTGGTCGACGAGCCGCGCCTCACCCACCGCTGGGTCCTGCCCGACGACGCGGTGCCCCACCGGCTGCGCGACATGGGCCGCACGCTGGGGGAGCGCTACGGCCACGACTTCACCCAGATCGGCGTGAACCTCTACCGCGACGGCGCCGACGGCGTGGCCTGGCACGGCGACCGGGTAGCCCGCGAGCGGCCCGAGGCCGTCGTCGCGCTGGTCGCCCTCGGCGCGACGCGGCCGCTGCGGCTGCGCCCGACCGGCGGCGGCGCGTCGGTGTCGTTCCCGCTCGCCTCGGGGGACCTGCTGGTCATGGGCGGGACGTGCCAGCGGACCTGGCAGCACAGCGTGCCGAAGGTGGCGCGCAGCGGTCCGCGCATCAGCGTCCAGTTCCGCCACCTGTATCCGGGGATGCCGCCGGGCGGGTGACCGACATAGTCTGCGTCGATGCAGCGCAAGATCGGCGTGATGGGCGGGACGTTCGACCCCGTCCACCACGGCCACCTCGTCGCCGCCAGTGAGGTGGCGGACCGCTTCGCCCTCGACGAGGTGATCTTCGTACCGACCGGGAGACCGTGGCAGAAGACCGGCCGCGACGTCTCACCGGCCGAGGACCGCTACCTGATGACGGTCATCGCGACGGCGTCGAACCCCCGGTTCTCGGTCAGCCGCGTCGACGTCGACCGCGACGGCCCCACCTACACCGCGGACACCCTCGCCGACCTGCACGACGCCATGCCCGACGCGCAGCTGTTCTTCATCACCGGCGCGGACGCGCTCCAGCAGATCCTGTCCTGGCGCAAGGTCGACGAGCTGTTCCGCTACGCGCATTTCGTCGGCGTGACCCGGCCCGGGTACGAGCTGGCCGACGGGCACCTGCCCCAGGGGTCGGTGACGACGGTCGAGGTGCCCGCGATGGCGATCTCGTCCAGCGAGTGCCGGGCACGGGTGGGGGCGGGGCGGCCGGTCTGGTACCTCGTGCCGGACGGGGTGGTGCAGTACATCTCCAAGCGCAGTCTGTACCTGGATCCGGAGCGCTGAACTGCGGTTTCTCTCGGCGGACCCCTGCGGATACAAGATCATCTGGCTCGGAGGGCCAGCGCGGATCCGCACCGAGCGCGGTGTCGACGAGCGTCCGGGTGCGGTCCAGGGCGTCCGGCCACGCGTGTGCGTAGGTGATCATCGGCGAGCTGTGTCCCAGGGCGAGCTGCACCGTCTCGACCGACGCCCCGTCGTGGATCAGCAGCCGTCGGCGGGGCAGCCGAACATCGGCGGCCGACCCCGTGCGCCGTCCACCGCTCCGCGGTGATCCTCGGTACGCGCGGTGATCCGCTCGTCGCGTGCGTCCGGTCGCGCGCGGGCGACGGATCAGCGCGCGGGCCGCGGATCACTGCGCGGACGGACGCTCGGCCGGGATGTCAGGGCGCCGGACGGGTGATCGCGGCGGTGGACGTGTCGGCCCACGTCTGCGCCACGCCCCGGGAGGAGTCCGGATCCGGGCCCCACCCACCCCGGGTGACGACCACGCCCCCGTCGATCAGCGCAGGAGTGCCGTGCAGGCCCCGCGCGACCGCGCTCAGGTACTGATCGACGGGCAACGGGCCGGCCCCGGGGGGCGGGTCCGGAACCGGGGTGCGGACTCAGGCCCGCTGCAGCTCCAGCACCGGGATGGTCCGGTCCGTCTTGCGCTGGTAGTCGCCGAACTGCGGCTCCAGTGCGACCTGGCGGGCGTAGACCTCGTCGCGCTCGGGGCCGGTGACCTCCCGCACCCGCACGGGCAGGGTGTCCGTGCCCAGCTCGATCCGCGTGTCGGGGTTCGCGATCAGGTTGTGGTACCAGTCCGGGTTGCTGTCGGCGCCACCCTTGCTCGCGAAGATGTACACCCGCTCGCCCTCGATCAGCGGGACCAGCGGAGCGATCCGTTCGGTGCCCGACCGGGCCCCCACGTGGTGCACCAGCACCAGCGGCTTGCCCTCGAACATGCCGCCCGCCCGGCCGCCGTTCGCGCGGAACTCCTCGATCACGGCGCGATTCATCGCGGCGAAGTCCATCGGGGCGGGTGCGTCACTCATGTCGAGCTCCTCCGGTGAGGTGTCGGGCGCCGTCTCCGCGCCGTACCTCCCCGGTCAACTCGATCTCCCCGCCGGTCATTCCAGGCCCCTCGGGGTCCGCCCGATCGGGGAGCCGGACGCGTCCCCGTGGTGGCGGACGGTTCAGGACGTGTGGCGGCGCCGGCCGGGCGCACCCCGGTGGGATCGCATCAGGGCGGCGAGCGGCCCGGCGCGACGGCATCGCCGTGCCGGGCCCCGGCCGGGTAACGCCCCGGCCCGGCCCGACGATCCCGCCCGCATGACGAACGCCGTCCCCGTCGTGCTGAGCGCGCGCCTCTGCGCCGTCGCCGACGCGGAGCTCGACAACGCCATCGAAGTCGCGATCATGGGCGACGACCACGCGCGGGCCGATCTCGCCCTCGCCGCCCGCGAGTCCATCGGCGCGCAGGTCCCCTGGGTCGACGGGCAGTGGCCGGCGGCCGACCAGGAGCTGCGCATCGGTCTGGACCCGTCCCAGTGGGCGCTGGTCGTCGAGGAGGTCCGGGGCAGCCGTGCGGGCTACGAGCGGATCGGCGACCGGGAGTCGGTCGCGCTGGGTGAGGAGGTACTGGACGTGCTGGGCCGGCAGCTGACCTGAGCTACCCGGCGGCCTCCATCGCCACGTCGCTCCCGCGCCACTCCGCCGCCAGCTCCTCCAGTGGCACCCCGAGCGCCTCGCCCAGACACACGATCGTCCCGAACCCGGGCGACGGCAGCCGTCCGGTCTCGAGCTTGCGCAGCGTCTCGGGGGAGATGCCGGCCGCCCGTGCGACGTCGACCGGGTCGCGGTCGGCCCGGGCCCGGCGCAGCAGCGCACCGAGACGGCGGCCGGCCTCGATCTGCTCGGGCGTGAGGGGCTGACGGACCATGCGTCGAGCGTAGGGTCGGTATTACTGTACCGGCAAGTAGCGATCGTCCGGTATAGTAATACCGTGATCGAACTGAAGACACCGGCCGAGATCGACCGGATGCACACGACCGGCCGGTTCGTCGCCGAGGTGCTCACCGCGGTCGGCCGGATCGCCGACGTCGGCGTGAACCTCCTCGACATCGAGCAGCACGTGCGCGGCATGATCGCCGAACGCGGCGCCGAGTCCTGCTACTGGGACTACGCCCCGTCCTTCGGGCGCGGCCCGTTCCGCAACGTCATCTGCCTGTCGGTCAACGACGCCGTGCTGCACGGGCTCCCGCACGACTACGTCCTGCGCGACGGCGACGTCCTCAGCGCCGACATCGCCGTCAGCATCGACGGCTGGGTCGCCGACTCCGCCCGGACGGTCGTCGTCGGCACCGCGGCCGACGAGGGTGACCTGCGCGTCATCCGGGCCACCGAGGACGCCCTGGAGGCCGCGATCGACGCGGCCCGGCCGGGCAACCGGCTCGGCGACATCTCCGCCGCCATCGGCGGGGTCGCCCGCGACTACGGCTACCCGGTCAACACCGAGTTCGGCGGGCACGACCTCGGCCGCACCATGCACGGCGACATCCACATCCCGAACGCCGGGCGGGCCGGTCGCGGCCTGACCCTGCGCCCGGGGCTGACCCTCGCGCTCGAACCCTGGTTCGCACGGACCACCGACAAGATCGTGTTCGACCCGGACGGCTGGACGATCCGTTCCGCCGACGGCTCGCGCACCGCGCACTCCGAGCACACCGTCGCGATCACCGAGGACGGCCCCTGGGTGCTGACCCGCCGCGGGCAGGGCTGAGCGGCCCGTGCGTGTCGCCCTCGACGCACTGACCGTCCCGGTCCCGCCGGCCGACGCCGAGCGGACCCGGGCGTTCTACCGTTCCCGTCCGGCGGGCCGCGGTCCCGCGGACGCCGACGAGCTGCGCGCGGTCCGGGCCGCGGTCGCCCCGCCGCCGCCCGCGGTGCCGCCCGCGGTGGGGGACACCGCCGTCGCCGACGGCCGTCGGGTGCCGGTGCGGATCTGCCGCCCGCCGGGCGCGGCGCGCGGGGTGCTGCTGCAGATCCACGGCGGTGGCTTCTACCTGGGCTCGGCCGCGCGGGACGACGTCGGGAACCGGGCGCTGTCCGACGCGCTCGGCGTCGCGGTCGTCGCCGTCGACCACCGGCTCGCCCCGGAGCACCCCTGGCCCGCCGCCCCCGACGACTGCGCGACCGCGGCGCTGTGGCTGCTCGACCGGGCGCCGGAGCTGTTCGGCACCGACCGGATCGCGTTCACGGGCGTCTCCGCCGGGGCCACCCTGGCCGTGACGACGCTGCTGCGGCTGCGCGACCGCGGCCTGGCCGACCGCGTCGCCGGGGCCGACCTGCGGTACGGCACCTACGACCTGAGTGCCCGGACCCCGGCCGGTCGCCGCATCGCCGACGAGTACTTCCTGCGCGCCTACGCCGGCCACGTCGCCGACCGGACCGTCCCGGACCTGTCCCCGGTGTTCGCCGACCTCACCGACCTGCCGCCGCTGCTGATGACGGTCGGCACCGACGACGTGCTGCTGGAGGACAACCTCGCGATGGCCGCCCGGCTCGCGACGGCCGGGGTCGAGGTCGACCTGCGCGTCCACCCGGACGTCCCGCACGGCTTCGCCGGGCACGACACCCCGGTCGCCGCCACCGCGCTGCGGTACGCGCGGGACTGGCTGTCCGCCCGGATCGACGGCGCGTCCCCGTCGACCGGGCTGTGACGACCCGACCTCGCACACCGTGCCCCGACCTCGCAGCCGCTGCGGGGGCTGCGAGGTCGGGCAAACGTCTGCGAGGTGCGACGCCGCGACGCCGCCGATCACGGTGCGTCATGCAACGCGTGTTCCCGGTCTACGGAAAGTGAGCCCGGTGGGCGGACGCGGACCACCGTCCGCGACATCGATCTTCTTGCGGCACACGAGAGATGGGAACGCAGTGCCTGGGGCCCGGCTCCGCGCGTTACCACCATATGAACTCCGACGACCTGACCATGCCCATCCTCGACCCCGCCCAGCTCGCCGAGCTGCGCCGCAGCACCGACCCGGCGCCCGCCGCGGCGCCACCGAACGCCGCGGCCTGGCTGCTGATGATGGTGCTGGGACTCGGCATCGTCGTGACGATGCTGGTGCTCGTCGTCGCCTGGAGCTGAGCGCGGCCCGGTCGGGATCTTGTGCCGCGCGTCACAAGGGAGAAGAGTCGCCCCGGTCCGCGTCTTCGACGGAGCAGGAGCGTGACAGCAGTGACGACCGGGACGACAGCGCAGCCGACGGCGATCGAGAATCCCTACTACACCCACGAGTTCCACGGCGACTACGACCTGATCAGCCTGGGGGAGTTCGCGCTGGAGGAGGGCGGGGTGATCCCCGACCTGCAGCTCGCGGTGGCCACCTTCGGCACGCTGAACGCGGCGAAGGACAACGCGATCCTCGTGACGACCTGGTACTCGGGCACCCACCAGATCTTCCGCGACGTCTACATCGGCCCGGACCACGCGCTGAACCCGGAGCGGTACTTCATCGTCGTCGTCAACCAGATCGGCAACGGTCTGTCGACCAGCCCGCACAACGCCTCGGGCGCCAACGCGGGCATCGCGATGTCGAACTTCCCGCACGTCCGCATCGGCGACGACGTCCGCGCCCAGGAGCAGCTCCTGCGCGAGCACTACGGGATCGACCGGCTCGCGCTCGTCGTCGGGGGGTCGATGGGCGCCCAGCAGACCTACGAGTGGATGGTCCGGTTCCCGGACAAGGTGCGCCGCGCCGCGCCGATCGCCGGGACCGCGCAGAACACCCCGCACGACTTCCTCTACACCCAGGCCCTGGTCGAGGCGATCACCTCCGACCCCGGCTTCGCCGGCGGGAACTACCGCAGCAACACCGAGGTCGAGGCCGGGTTGAAGCGGCACGCCGGCATCTGGGCGGTGATGGGGTTCTCCACCGAGTTCTGGAAGCAGGAGGTGTGGCGGGCGCTGGAGTTCGAGTCCCGCGAGGCGTTCATGGCCGGCTTCCTGGAGCCGTACTTCACCGCGATGGACCCCAACGACCTGCTCTGCATGGCGTGGAAGTGGCAGCGCGGCGACGTCGCCCGCACCACCGGTGGCGACCTCGCCGAGGCGCTCGGGCGCAACGAGTCCGTCGCCCGGGTCATCCCGATCAACGAGGACATGTTCTTCCCGGTCCGTGACCACGAGGCCGAGCTGGAGCTGACCCCGCACGCGACGATCCGCGTCGTCGACGACCTGCTCGGGCACCTCGCCCTGTTCGGCGTCGCGCCCACCTACATGCCGCAGATCGACCAGTACCTGCAGGAGCTGCTCGACAGCCCGGCGTGACCGCGGGCCCGGACCGTCCCCGACCCGCCCGTTCGGGGACGGTCCGGCGCACTCCGGACACATTCGTGGCAGATACTGCCAACAAATCGTAGGCTGGGGATCACCACCACGACCCCCAGGAGTGTCGATGACCCTCGCCACCGAGCGTCCCCGCCTGCCGTTCACCCGACCGAACCTGCTCGACCTCGCGCCGTTCTACGAGGTCCTGCGCCGCGAGGCGCCGATCGCGCCGGTGACCACACCGGCCGGGGACCCGGCCTGGCTGGTGACCCGGTTCGCCGAGGTCCGCGAGCTGCTCGGGGACAAGCGGTTCGGCCGGTCGCACCCGGAGCCGGAGAAGGCGTCGAGGATCAGCACCGCCGCCGTCCAGGACGGGCCGTCGGGCACCTACGAGAACGAGGCGGAGGAGCACGGCCGGATGCGCCGGCTGCTCACCCCGGCCTTCTCCGCCAAGCGGATGCGGACGCTGTCCGGGCACGTGCAGGAGCTCGTCGACGGCTACGTCGACGCGATGGTCGCCGAGCACGACGCCGCGGGCCCGGGCGCCACCGTGGACCTGCACACGCACCTCGCCTTCCCGCTGCCCGTGGCGGTCATCTGCTCGCTGCTCGGCGTCCCCGAGTCCGACGGCGAGTACTTCCGCGCCCTCTCCGACCGCATGGCGACCTTCTCCGGCGAGGACGCCCACGTCGCCCGCGAGGAGTTCGGCCGCTACATGGCCGGGCTCGCCGAGGTCAAGCGCTCCGAGCCGGGCGAGGACGTCATCACCGACCTCGTGCAGGCCCAGGCCGAGGACCCCGGGTTCGGCTACCCGGAGATGGTCCGGCTCTGCGTCGGGCTGCTGTTCGCCGGCCACGAGACCACCGTGAACCGGATCGGGCTCGGCATCCTGTTCCTGATGACCAACCGCGCCGAGTGGGACAAGCTCGCCGCGGACCCGGACGGCCGGATCGACGCCGTCATCGAGGAGGTCATGCGCCTCGGCGCGCCCGGCGACCTGGGGCTGCTGCGCTACGCCCACGAGGACGTGGAGATCGCCGGGGTCACCATCGCGCGCGGCGACGCGGTGATCCTCTCGGTCAACGCCGCCAACCGCGACGTCGACGTCTTCGACCACGCGGAGACCTTCGACCCCGACCGCACCGAGCGCGGACACGTCGGCTTCGGCCACGGGCCGCACTTCTGCATCGGCGCGAGCCTGGCCCGCACCGAGCTGCGTGCGGTCTTCGCGACGCTCGCCCGTCGGCTGCCGGAGCTGGACCTCGCCGTCGGCATGGACGAGCTCGACGTGCGCACCGACCACATCACCGGCGGCGTCCGCAGCCTGCCGGTCCGCTGGTGAGGGAGGGGACCGCGATGAAGGTCGAGGTCGACCAGCACGCGTGCGTCGGCTCGGGGCAGTGCCTGCTCACCGCCCCGGACGTGTTCGACCAGCGTGACTCCGACGCCATCGTCGAGCTGCTCACCGACACCCCGCCGGACGGCCAGGAGCAGGCCGTGCGCAACGCGGCGCGGGGCTGTCCGGCGTCGGCGATCACCGTCGTCGACGACTGAGCGGAGCGATGAGTCCGGGACGCCTCCGCGGTCGACCCTGGTGTACGACGCACCGACGACCGTGGAGGCACCTCCCGTGCGCACCCTCGCGATCACCCAGAACATCACCCTCGACGGCGCCGTCGAGTTCCTCGGCGACTGGTTCGACCCGAACGCCGAGGGCCAGGACGACGTGCTCGCCGAGCTGCACCGCCAGGACGCCGCGTCCGACGCGACCCTGCTCGGCCGTCGCACGTTCTGCGACTTCCGCGGCTTCTGGCCCGCGCAGACCGACGACGCCACCGGCATCACCGACTACCTGAACCACGTCGACAAGTACGTGGTGTCGTCCACGCTGACCGACCCGGAGTGGCGGAACTCGACGATCCTGTCCGGGGACCCGGTCGCCGAGGTGGCGGCGCTCAAGGAGCAGCCGGGCACCGACATCGTGCTGACCGGCAGCATCACGCTCTGCCACACGCTCATCGCCGCCGGGCTCGTCGACGAGTTCCGGCTCTTCCACCACCCGGTCGTGCAGGGCGCCGGCCGGCGCCTGTTCCCCGACGGTGCGTCCTTCGAGGGACTACGGCTCCTCGACGCCCGGTCGTTCTCCGGCGGGGTCGTCTACACCGCGCACGCGGCGCGCTGACCGGCGCTCAGGTCGCCGTCTCCTCCCGCGCGGCGGCCCGCTCCACCCGGTGCCGCACGTAGCGCGACACCAGCAGTCCGCCGACGACGGCGACGATCAGCCCGATCCAGGAGAACCGCTTCAGCCAGGTCTCGGCGACGATGCCGAGCAGGTAGATCAGGGCGACCGTGCCGCCCGCCCACAGCACCGCACCGGTGGCGTTCGCCGCGAGGAACGCGGGGTAGCGCATCCGCATCGTCCCGGCCAGCGGCCCGGCCAGGATCCGCAGGATCGCCACGAAGCGACCGAACAGCACCGCCCACACCCCGTGCCGGTCGAAGATCCGCCGGGCGACGGTGAGATGGGCGGGCCCCAGGTGCTTGGGGAAGCGGCGCCCGAGCCGTTCGAGCAGGCCGGTGCCGTAGCGGCGCCCGACCGAGTAGCCGATCGAGTCACCGATGATCGCGCCCGCCGTCGCCGACGCCGCGACGGCGACCGGGTCGATGTGGGACCCGGGCCGCGCGGCCAGCAGCGCCGCGCCGACCAGCACGATCTCACCGGGCAGCGGGACCCCGATGCTCTCCACCCCGACGACGCCCGCGCACAGGAAGTAGATCGCGAGCGGGGGGATCGCCATCAGGAGCATGTCGACGTGCACCACCCCATCATGCACAGGTATCGGTGCTGCGGTGACGGCCCGGTGCGGGCATCATCCGCGGACGTGAGCACACCGCTGGAGCAGGTCTTCCTGGCCGCCCACGACGACCTGCCCCGTGAGGCGCCGGGATCGGAGGAGACGACGGCGCTGCTGCTGCGTCTGGCCGGCGACCTGCCCGAGCGGCCGCGGATCGTCGACATCGGCTGCGGGACGGGCCCCTCGACGCTCCCGCTGGCCGCCGCGACCGGTGGTGAGGTCGTCGCCGTCGACCTGCACGAACCCTTCCTCCAGCGGCTGCGGACCCGCGCCGCGACGTCCGGGCTGGGGGAGCGGGTGCGTCCGCTCGTCGCGGCGATGGACGACCTCCCGCTGCCCGACGGCGAGGCCGACCTCGTCTGGTCCGAGGGTGCGGCCTACGTCATGGGGTTCGACGCCGCGCTGGCCGGCTGGCGGCGGCTGCTGGCCCCGGGCGGTGTGCTGGTCCTCACCGAGGCCGAGTGGACGACCACCGAGCCGTCACCCGGCGCGCGGGAGTTCTGGGACACGGGCTACCCGGGGATGCGGACGACCGCGGAGAACGTCGCCGCCGCGCAGCGCGCCGGGTACACGGTGCAGGCGGTCTACCTGCTCCCCGACTCCGACTGGGACGCCTACTACCGGCCGCTGGCCTGCCGGATCGCGACCCTGCGGGAGGACGGCGTCGACCCGGTGGCGCTGGACGAGGTGGGCGGCGAGATCGCCGTGCGGGAGCGGTTCGGCGCCGAGTACGGCTACACCGGCTACGTCCTGCGTCCGCGCTGACCCGGCTCCCGTGCGCCCGTGAGCCGGCCGATCCGGTCGGCCCCCGCGCTCAGCAGCGCGGTCAGGTCCGGATCGGTGACCGGCAGCCGCCCGGTCGGGCCGAGGGCGGCCAGGCAGCCGACGACGCGACCCTCGGCGTCGCGCACCGCGACCGCGACCGAGGAGCGGCCGGAGCGCAGCTCGTCGACCTCGGTGGCGACGCCCGCGCGCGCCACCGTCCGCAGCTCCTCGGCCAGCACGGGCGCGGCGGTCAGGGTGTGCCGGGTGAGGGTCCGCGGCCGGTCGGGGACGAGCTCGGGGTGCGCGGCGAGCATGATCTTGCCCATCGCCGAGGCGTGCGGATGGGCGAGCAGCGTCCGCTCCCCGGGCAGCTCGTGGTCGGGGTCCCGGTCGACCAGCCGCAGCGCGCCCGCGGGCCAGTCGGCGACGAACAGCCCGAACCGGACCCGGCCGCGGATCCCGGCGACGACCTCGGCCAGCTGCGGCTGACCCTGTGCGGCACCGGCGAGCTCGCGGGTGCGGCGCCCCAGCGCGAAACCGGACAGGTCGCTGATCCGGACCAGGTAGCCGTCGGCGACGAGCACGTTGAGCAGCCGGTACGCCGTCGCCGCCGGGATCCCCGTCGTGCGGGACAGCTCCCGCGCCGTCGCACCCGGCCCGATCCGCGCCACCGCCTCCAGCAGCTCCAGGGCCCGGCTCGCGGCACCCGGCTCGCTCACGGCGGGTCCCCGGCCCGCCGGTCCCGCCGGACCAGTCTCGGCGTGCCCGAGGCGTCCGGGACGAAGTCGCCCGCGCCGGGCAGGACGTCGTCGCTGCCGGGCTGGTCGAACGCCCCGATCCGGGCGAGCCGGTCCGGGCGACGGCGCAGGAACCACCACCACACCGGCCCCGCCGCGCAGCACGCCACCAGGGCCACCGCGGCGCCGGTCCCGTCGACGGCGCCGAGCAGGCCGGGCAGCCGCAGCACCAGGAGCAGCGTGCCGAGGACCCCGACCGCGGCGCCGGTCACCAGCGCCGGGCGGGTGTGCTCCCGGATGCGCAGCAGGAACGCGACGGAGGCGACCGCGACCAGCACGTAGGCGACGGTGACCAGCGCCCGCACCAGGTGGCGCACCGCGTCGGTCCCGGACGGGGCCAGGTCGGCGAGCAGCCCGCCGGCGAGCACCACGGCCACGATCCCGACGACGGCCCGGTGCGGGGTGCGCCACCGCGGGTGCACCGTCGCGAGGACTCGTGGCAGCAGCCGCTCCACCCCGAGGGAGAACGCGACCCGCGACGCCGCGTGCGCCGAGGCTGCCGCCGAGGCCAGGTAGGAGCAGGCCAGACCGGCGTGCAGGGCCACCACCAGCGCGGTCGGGACCCCCGCCGACCCGGGGTCGGTCAGGATCCGGACCAGGGTCGCGGCCCGGCCGGTCCAGCCGGCCCAGGCCGCGAACGACAGCAGCGCCCCGCACAGCAGCGGCGTCCACAGCACCACCCGGGTCACCGTGACCAGCGGTCGTCGCGCCTCCGGGCCGAAGAAGGTCGCCGACTCGAAGCCCGCGAGCATGAACATCGCCGTCAGGGCGACGGCCAGCAGGTCCGGCACCGGTCCGGCCGGGACCGGCGCGGCGGGGTCCGGGGCCGGGACCAGCAGCACCGCGACGACGAGCAGCAGCGAGCCGGCCTCCACCCCGAGCAGGGTGAGGGCGGCGACCCGCGGCCCGCGCACCAGCACCGTCGCGATCCCCGCCGCCACCACCAGGTGCAGCAGCACCTGCGCACCGGCCCCGCTCACGTCGAGCCCGGCCGCCCCGGCCAGCGCGGTCAGGGCCCGGCCGCCCGCGTAGAGGGTGATCGCTGCGCTGCCCAGGTACTTGCACCCGATCACGACGGCGGCGGTGAGCGAGGCCCGCGCGCCGAGGCCCTGGAAGACGAAGCTGTAGACACCGCCCGCGGCGGCCTGACGACGGGTGAACTGGCCGAGGCAGACCGCCACCAGGGTCACCGCCACCGTCGCGCCGACGATGACGAGCAGCCCCGCCAGCGGATCGGCGAGCCGGCCCACCACCAGGGGGAGCATCGCCATCGACGCCGCCGGCGCGGTCGTCGCCACGGACTGCGCGACCAGCTCGGTCCCACCCATCCGGCGCCGTCCGAGCGGCGCCATCGGCGACTCCGCCCGCAGCGGTGCCCGGCCGGGGGAGAAGGACCGCGCGATGGCCCTGTCGAGGTCGGACACGGAGCGGGACGCTAGGGCCGGGCTGTTGCCCGGGTGTTGCGTCCACGCGTCGGACGTCGAACCCGCGATGGGAGCGCGCGACCCGCCTTCCCGGTCCGGTTGCCGCGAACGCAGCGCGGACGACCCGCGACCGTCGCCGCCGGTTCCGAACATCTCCGCCGTGACCGTGACCCGCAGAACGTTCATCAGGGCGCTGGGGCTGGCCGGTGGGGCCGGCGCCGCGTACGAGGCCATGGCGAGCATCGGGCTCGCCCCGCGTGCCGGGGACGACCCGGCCTGGACCCCACCGGCCCGCGACGCCCGTGCCGCGGGCCGCCGCGTGCTCGTGCTCGGCGCCGGCCCGGCCGGGCTCGCCGCCGCCCACGAACTGGGCAAGGTCGGCTACGACGTGTCCGTCGTCGAGGCCCGCACCCGTCCCGGCGGGCGGGTCTGGTCGGTGCGCGCGGGCACCGAGGAGACCGACCTGCACGGCGAGACGCAACGCTGCACCTTCGCGCCGGGCCACTTCTTCAACCTGGGCGCGACCCGGATCCCGCAGAGCCACGTCACCCTGGACTACTGCCGCGAGCTCGGCGTGGAGATCCAGCCGTTCGGCAACCAGAACGCCAACACCGTCGTCAACTACACCGACGCGGGGGCGCTGTCCGGCACCTCGGTCACCTACCGGGCGGCGAAGGCCGACACCTTCGGCTACGTCTCCGAGCTCCTCCACAAGGCGACCACGCGCGGCGCGCTCGACGACGTCCTGACCGCCGCGGACAAGGAGGCGCTCTCGGAGTTCCTCGTCTCGCTGGGCGACCTGTCCTCCGACGGCCGCTACCTCGGCTCCCCGCGCCGGGGCTACGCCCGCGAGCCCGGCGGCGGGACCGACGCCGGGACCCCCACCGTGCCGTACCCGATGTCGTCGGTGATCCGCAGCGGCCTGGGCCGGAACTTCGCCTTCGACTACGAGTACGACCAGGCCACGATGATGTTCACCCCGGTCGGTGGGATGGACCGGATCCACCACGCGCTCGCCGAGCGGATCGGCGCCGACCGGATCCGCTACGGCACGGCCGTCACCGGGCTGCACAACACCCCGGACGGGGTGACCGTCGACGTCGTGCCGGTCGCGGGCGGGCCGGTCGAGCGGCTGACGGCCGACGAGGTCGTCTGCACGCTGCCGCCGCACCTGGTGACCCGGCTCGACACCAACCTGCCCGCCGCCGTGCTGGCCGCGCAGCGTGCGGCGAAGCCCAGCTCGTCGGGGAAGCTCGGGATCGAGTACACCCGCCGCTGGTGGGAGACCGACGAGCGGATCTACGGCGGCGCCAGCAACACCGACCGCGACATCGCCCAGATCATGTTCCCCTACGACCACTTCCACGCCGACCGGGGCGTGGTCGTCGGCTACTACAGCTCCGGGGCGCGGCAGCGGGCCTTCGAATCCCTGACCCACCGCCAGCGGCTCGCGAAGGCCCTCGACGAGGGCGCCGCGATCCACGGCGAGAAGTACCGCTCCGACATCGCGTCGTCGTTCTCCGGGTCGTGGGCGGTGACCCGCTGGTCGGAGTCGGCCTGGGCGAGCTGGGAGGCCACGAGCCCGGAGTACCGGCTGCTCACCCAGCCCGCCGGGCGCATCTGGTTCGCCGGGGACCACCTCTCGCACGCCATCGCCTGGCAGCACGGCGCGTTCACCTCCGCCCGGTCGACGGTCTCGGCGTTGCACGCCCGGGTCGCCGGCGGCGCCTGACCCCACCCCGTTCCCCGAGGAGACACGATGCGACGTCCCGTCCCCGTCCTGATCGCCCTGTCCGTCACCGCCGCGCTGGTCACCGGCTGCGCCGGCGGCGCGCCCGACCCCGCCGGGCCCGGACCGTCCGCCCTGCCCGTGCTGGAGGCGGGCGAGGCCGACCCGATGATCGCCGAGGGGGTGAGCGTGGTGAGCGGGGCGTCGCTGTACAAGTCCAGCGGTCTCGGCCCGTCCGCGGCGAACCCCGCGGCCGCGGACGGCACCCCGCAGTCCTACATCGACGCGGGGCAGTTCCCCGGCGGCACGCTCCCCGCGGGCGTCTCGCTCACCGAGGCCCAGGGCATGAACGCGCTCGCCCGGATCAAGGAGAACCTGGAGGCCCGGGGCCTGCGCCTGGACGACGTCACCTCGATGCGGGTGTTCCTCGACAACGCTCCGGGCACGACCCGGGCGGACTACGCCGGCTGGAACCGGGCCTACCGCCAGTACTTCGCCAACACCGACCTGACCACGGGGGAGACGGTGCTGGTCCCGACCGGGACGGCCGCGCCCGCCGCACCGCTGGTCCGCAACCCCGCCCGGCCCAGCCGGTTCGCGCTGGAGGTGGCGAGCCTGCCGGTCCCCGGCTGGCTGGTCGAGGTGGAGGTCGACGCGGTCTACCCGGCCGGGGTGACCCCGCGCTGACCTGCGCCCCCGCGCGGGCCCGCCGGTCCGGCCGGCTCCGGCGGTGGCGCCGATCCGGTCGTGGCACCGGGGTGCGGCGGTACGGTCGGGTCGTGAGCGCCGTCGTGCCGCCGGGTCCGCGCCCCCGCACCGACGACGACCTGCCGGGCTGCGTCGCGGTGCTGCGCGCGGTGCACGCCACCGACCGTTACCCGTCGACCTGGCCGGCCGACCCGGCGGCGTTCCTGTCCCCGTCGGGGCTGGTCACCGCGCTGGTCGTCACGGTGGGGGAGCGGGTCACCGGGCACGCCGCGCTCGTCGCCGAGGATGCCGACGACGCGGGCGACCCCGGTGCGCTGCGGCTGACCCGGGTGTTCGTCGACCCGGCGGTCCGTCGTGCCGGGCACGCCCGCGCCCTGCTGGCGGGCGTCGCCGCCGAGCTCGCGGCCCGCGGCCGCGACGGGGTGCTCGACGTCGTCGAGTCCGTCCCGGCCGAACGCCTCTACCGGGCGGCCGGCTGGGTCCGCACCGGGACCGCGCCCGCCGGGTGGCGGTTCCCGGACGGCCGCGAGCCGGTCGCCGCGCTCTACCGGCTGCCGATCACGCAGCGCCGAAAGAGTGACGACGCAGCGCAATAGTCGACCATCGGTCACGCTGCGCTGCGCCGATCGGGCTACGGTGATCCTCGTGATCGAGGTCCCCACCCCGACGGTGGCCGGTCTGCTGCTCCGCGCGGTGCCGCAGCCCGTCCGCCGGGACGCCCACGCCGCGATGCACACCCTCGCCCCGTGGGGCGCGGTGTCGGCGCAGCTCGTGCAGGACTCCGGCGGCGGCGTCGCCGACCACGACGTGCACGTCGACGGCGACCCGGTCCACATCCCGTTCCGGGTGTCGTTCCCCTGGCCGTCGTCGGCGGTGCTCGCCCGGATGGGCCCGCGCCGCCGCGCCGTCGTCGCTGCGTGGATGTCGCGCAGCGAGAACGCCGGGCACCGCCAGCGCGCCGTGCGCGACCTGCTCTGCGTGCACGAGGCGTGGGTGGTGCCGTTCGTGGTCGCCCCCTGCGGGGAGTACGTCCACGAGATCGGCGCCGACGTCGACCGGTTCGTCCGCACCGAGCTGGGCCGCCACCCCGCGCTCCGGCACGCCTACGCCCGCTTCGTGCGGGACAACCCGCGGTTCCTGGCCACCACGCGGCACCGCGCGGTGACCTTCCGCCACCTGGACCACCGGTGGCCGCACCGGGGCGACCCGGACCGGACCTACCCGCAGCTCGCGGCGCTCGACGCGCTGTCCGCCCTCGCCTATCGGGGAGGTCAGGACTACCCGGGGGACCCGGCGCCGCCGCGGGTCACCGCGGCGGCGTCCTGAGCGCTCAGGCGGACGGGGCCGCCGCCGTGACCTCCGCGGTGCCGCGGTCCAGCACCACCTCGCCGTCGACGGCGGTCCGGAACGCGACCGTGCCGTCACCGGTGTCCCACACCGAGACGGTCAGGGACTGGCCGGGCACGACCGGCCGGGTGAACCGGGCGTCCATCGCGACGAGGCGGCGGGCGTCGCCGTCGCAGACGGTCGCGACCAGCGCACGCGTGGTGAACCCGTAGGTGCACATGCCGTGCAGGATCGGCCGGTCGAAACCGCCCTTCGCGGCGAACTCCGGATCGCTGTGCAGCGGGTTGCGGTCCCCGGTCAGCCGGTAGAGCAGGGCCTGGCCGGGCGTGGTCCGGTAGGTCACCTCGTGGTCGGGCGCGCGGTCGGGGACGGGGCTCGGCGCGCTGTCACCGCGGGTGCCGCCGAAGCCGCCCTCGCCGCCGAGGAACAACGTCTTCGTGCTGGTCAGAACCGGTTCCCCGGTGCTCGCGTCGACGGCCTCGGCCTCGGTGCGCACCAGCGCCCCGGACCCCTTGTCGAGCACCTCGGTGACCGTCGCGGTCACCCGGACCCTCCCCTCCACCGGCAGCGGGCCGACCACCCGGAACGCCTGCTCGGCGTGCACGACGCGCGAGGCGTCCACGTCACCGAGGTCGACCTTCGCGCCCGCGGTGACGATCTCCGCGAACGACGGCAGCACCGCCGTCCGCACGCCCGCGGTGTTCTCCGTGGTCAGCGACAGCTCGGCGGTGGGGTCCTCACCCCCCGCGCCGACGGCGACCGCGTAGAGGAGCACGTCGTCCCGTGCCCACGCGAAGCTGACCGGTTCGCACTGTGTGCCCTCGAGATCGGGCGCCAGGGGCATGGGGAGTCTCCTTCGACGTTCCACCGTGAGGCGGAAACCTATCCCGCCCGGTGCCCGCCGCCCAAGCCCCCGGTGCCCGGCTGACACACTGTCGAGGTCAATCGTGGTCGTGAAGGGAAGAGTGTGGTGACGGCATCACCGGAGGCGGTCGAGCTGGCGAAGGTGGCCGCGGCCGCCGCGGCCGACAAGAAGGCCGTCGACATCGTCGCGCTCGACGTGTCCGACCAGCTGGCGCTGACCGACTGCTTCGTGCTGGCGTCGGCGGCCAACGAGCGTCAGGTCCAGGCCATCGTCGACGAGGTCGAGGAGAAGCTGCGCGAGCGCGGCAGCAAGCCGACCCGCCGCGAGGGCGACAACGACAACGGCTGGGTGCTGCTGGACTTCAACGACATCGTCGTGCACGTCATGCACACCGAGCAGCGCGGCTTCTACGGCCTGGACCGGCTCTGGAAGGACTGCCCGGCGATCGAGGTGCCCGACCCCCAGGGCGACCCGGACGGCACTGCATGACGCTGCGCCGGGTCACCCTGCTGCGGCACGGGCAGACCGAGTACAACTCCGTCGGCCGGATGCAGGGGCACCTGGACACCCGGCTGACCGACGCCGGTCGCGCGCAGGCCGCGGCCGTCGCGCCGCGGCTCGCGCAGGAGCGGTTCGACCGGATCATCACCTCGGACCTGACCCGCGCCCACGACACCGCGACCGCGGTGGCCGAGGCCGTCGGGCTGCCGCTGTCGGTGGACAAGCGGCTGCGGGAGACCCACCTCGGGGACTGGCAGGGACGCACCATCGCCGAGATCGGTGCCGACGACCCGGGCGCGATCGCCGAGTGGCGGTCCGACCCGCGGTTCACCCCGCCCGGCGGGGAGTCCCGGGTCGACGTCGTCGTCCGGTCGCTGCCGGTCGTCGAGGAGCTGGACCTCGAGTACGCCTCCGACCCGGAGGAGCGCTCCGTGCTGCTCGTCGCGCACGGCGGCATGATCGCCGGGATGGTGTGCGGGCTGCTCGACCTGCCGCAGTCGTCCTGGCCGGTGATCGGCGGGCTGGGCAACACCCGGTGGGCCGTCGTCGCCCGCCGTGACGACCACCCCCGCTGGCGCCTGTCGGGGTACAACATCGGTGCCTGACCTGCTGGTCGTCGGGGACTCGCTGGCCTTCCACGGACCCGAGCGGCCCTGCCCGGCCGACGAGCCGAGGCTGTGGCCCAACATCGCCGCCGCCCGCCTCGGCGGCCGCGCCGAGATCGTCGCGCGCGCCGGGTGGACGGCCCGGCACGCCTGGTCGGCGATCACCGGGGACCCGCGGGTGTGGGCGGCGCTGCCGCGGGTCGGCGCGGTCGTGCTCGGGGTGTCCGGGATGGACTCGCTGCCGTCCCCGCTGCCGACCGCACTGCGCGAGCTGATCCCCGTCCTGCGGCCCGCCCCGCTGCGCCACGCGGCCCGCAGCGCCTACCGGCGCGCCCAGCCGCGGCTCGCCCCGGCGCTGGCGCGGCTGCCCGGCGGGGGACCGGCGACCCTGCCGCCCCGCCTCACCGTCGCCTACCTGGAACGCTGCCGGGCCGGTGTGCACGCCCTGCGCCCCGGGCTGCCGGTGGTGGCGCTGGCACCGTCGGTGCACCGTGCCGCCGACTACGGCCTGGCCCACCCGCACCGTGCCGCCACCGACGCCGCGATCCGCCGCTGGGCGGCCGGCGCCCCGGCCGTGACGGTGCTCGACGTGCCCGCCCTGGTCGGCGAGCACGTCCTCGGTGGGTACGGCAACCCCGACGGGCTGCACTGGGGCTGGGCGGGCCACGCCGCCGTCGGGGAGGCGCTGGCCGGGCTCCTCGCGGCCGTGGGGGACCGGCCGTGACCCTGCTCGGCATCGACCTCGGCACCACCTCGGTCAAGGCGGCGGTGTTCACCGGCGACGGCG
Organism: Pseudonocardia sp. TMWB2A; assembly: GCF_017312135.1. Classification (NCBI taxonomy): domain Bacteria; kingdom Bacillati; phylum Actinomycetota; class Actinomycetes; order Pseudonocardiales; family Pseudonocardiaceae; genus Pseudonocardia; species Pseudonocardia sp. TMWB2A. Next base: position 690,041 of record NZ_QKQY01000002.1, on the reverse strand, counting down.
TCCGGGTCGCCGCGGCCCGTGCCGCCCACCCCACCGCGCGGCCCGCACCCGGGCACGCCGAGCAGGACCCGCACGACTGGTGGTCCGGGCTCACCGAGGTGGTCGGCGCACTCGGCCCGGCACTGGCCGGGGTGACGGCGGTCGGGGTGTGCGCCCAGGTCAACACCCATCTGTTCGTCGACGACGACGGTGCCCCCGTGCACCCGGCGATCACCTGGCAGGACGGCCGGTGCGGCCCGGTCGCGGCGACACTGACCGAGCGGCTCGCCCCCGCCGACCGGGCCCGGGTCCGGGGCGGGCTGGGCACCGTCGACGCCTCGCACGCGGCCGCCCGTGCCGCCTGGCTCGCCGCGCACCGGCCCGACGCGTGGGCCCGCGCACGGAGGCTGCTCGCCCCCAAGGACTGGCTGCTCGAGCGGCTCACCGGCACCGCCGTGGCCGACCCGCTGTCCTCGACCGGGCTCCTCGACCCCGACGGCCGGTACCCGGACTGGCTCGACCTGCTCGTCCCCGGGCTGCGCGCGATGCCGGCGCCCCTGACCGACCCGGCGTCGGTCGCGGGGGAGACCACCGGCGCGGGCGGGCTCCCGGCCGGGCTGCCCGTCGCCGTCGGGACGATGGACGCCTGGGCGGCGCTGCTCGGCGGCGGGATCGCCGCCCCCGGCGACGCGATCGACATCGCGGGCACCTCGGAGGTCCTGGCCCTCGCCGCGACGCCCGGCGGCGGCGCCCCGGGCATCGTCACGTTCCCGCCTTGGCGCGGGCTGCACGTGCACGCCGGGCCCACCCAGGCCGGCGGCGACGCCCTGACCTGGGCGTCCGCGGTGCTCGGCGTCGCACTGGCCGAGCTGCTGGACCGCGCCGCCGGCGCCGACCCGGGCCAGGTCCTGTTCCTGCCCCAGCTCGCCGGGGAACGGGCCCCGCTGTGGGACCCGGACCTGCGCGGGCACTGGCTCGGCGCGGGCTTCGCCACCGGGTCCGCCGAGCTGGGCCGCGCCGTGCTGGAGGGCGTCGCGCACGCCGCCCGGCACGTCCTGGGGCCGCTGGAGGCTGCCGCCGGACGTCGCGCCGACACGATCGCCGCCTGCGGCGGTGGTGCGGCGAGCGACCTCTGGTGCCAGATCAAGGCCGACGTGCTGGACCGGCCGCTGCGCCGCACCGCCGAGCGCGACGCCGGGGTGCTCGGCGCCGCGATGCTCGCCGCGCTCGCGACCGGCGACGCCGCCTCGGTCGGTGAGCTCGCCGGGCGCATGGTGCGGGTCGACCGGGAGTTCACCCCCGACCCGCGCACCCGCGGCCGCCTCGACGACGCGCACGGCCGCTACCTCGCCGCGCAGCGGGCACTGGCACCGCTGTTCCGCCCGCCGGGTGGATAGGGTCCGGCCGTGCCCCCCTCGCCGGTCGCCGTGGTCACCGACTCCACCGCCCACCTGCCGCCCGGCGTCGCGGAACGGCGGGGCATCCACGTCGTCCCGCTGGAGGTGCGGCTCGGCGAGCGCACCGCCCGTGACGGTGTCGACGTCTCCGCCGCCGAGCTGATCACCGCCCTCGCCGACCGCAACCTGCTGGTGCAGACCTCGCGCCCGACCCCGGCCGCGTTCGCCGAGCGCTTCACCGCCCTGCTCGACGACGGCGCCCCCGCCGTCGTGGCCGTGCATCTGTCCCGGGAGCTGTCCGGCACCTGGGACGCCGCCCGGCTCGCCGCACAGGAGGTCGCCCCGGACCGGATCCGGGTCGTCGACTCCGGCGCCATCGCGATGGGTCTGGGCTTCGCCGTGCTGGCCGCCGCCGACGCCGCCGGGGCGGGCGAGGCCCCCGACGACGTCGAGGCCGTGGCCGGAGCCGTCGCCGCACGGGCACGGGTCCTGTTCGCGGTGCAGGACCTGGAACGGCTGCGCCGTGGCGGCCGGATCGGCGCCGCGTCCGCGCTGGTGGGCACGGCCCTGTCGGTCAAGCCGATCCTGCACCTGCGCGACGGCCGGATCGCGCCGCTGGAGAAGGTGCGCACGACCTCGCGCGCGACCGAACGGCTCGTCGCGCTCGCGGTCGCCGAGGCGGGTCCGGGGGCGCACGTCGCCGTGCACCACCTCGGTGCCGAGGACCGGGCCGAGGACATCGCCGACCGGCTGCGCGAACAGCTGCCCGACGCCGCCGGGATGCACGTCTCCGAGGTCGGCGCGGTGATCGGGGCGCACGCGGGACCGGGGCTGGTGGGGGTCGTGGTGGTGCCGGCGGGCTGACCGCCTCCCCGGAGGGTGGCCGGCCCCGGCCGCCCTGCCACGAGCCGACGGGCCCCGCCGGTGTCTAGCACGGACCGCCGACGATCCGGCCCCGTGACGGCCCACGGGACGCCATCGGTCCCCAATCGACGGATCCGTCCACAGGCCGGACACCGGCCGGTCGGAACGGGTGTGGCGGCCCTAGCGTCGGCTGCGTGACCAGGACCGACGCCTCCCTCGACCCGGCCCGGCGGCTCGCCGGGATCGGGACGCGCGGGCGCCCGGACACGGTCGCGGACCGGCTCGATCCCCCGACGGTCCCGTTGCCCGCGCTGCCGCTGCCTCCCGGGCCACCCCCGCCGCACGATGTCAGCGGTGCCGTTCCGCCGGGTCGGATGCCGCCCACCTCCCGACGCGGCACCCCGCACGGTGCGACACCTGTCCGGCTCGCCGATTCCGGCGCCTCGCACGGTGCGGCACGGGGGTGGTCCGCCGACCCCGGCGCCTCGCACGGTGCGGCACCGGAGTGGACCGCCGACCCCGCCGACCCGCAGGGCGCGACGCCGGTGTGGACCGCCGACCCCGACGCCGGCCATCCCCTGGCCCTGCTGGCCCGGGACGATCCCGCCCCGCCCGAGGAGGCCCCCGGCGACGACGGCCCGCACGGCGGGCGCCCCTCGTGGCTGCGCCGCCGGGCCCAGCGGTGGCTGCCGTCGTCGCTGGCCGGGGCGCGGGTCGACCCGGGCCGCCCCGGTGCGCTCGCGCTGGTGGCGGTGGTGCTCGTCGGTGCGCTCGTCGCCGGGGTGGGTGTGTGGCTCGACCGCCCCACCGTGCAGCCCGTCGGCGGCCTCCCCGAGGTGACGGCGGTGCCCGGCGAGGCGGCGGCCGGGGAGGCGGACCGGTCGGCGGGCGCGGACGCACCGGCACCCGTCGCGGCGGCCCCGGTCACCGCGGGGCCGCTCGTCGTCAGCGTCGTCGGGCGCGTCGCCCGGCCCGGCCTCGTCCGGGTGCCCGACGGGTCGCGCGTCGCCGACGCCCTCGACGCCGCAGGGGGCGCGCTGCCCGAGGTCGACCTCAGCGTGCTCAACCTGGCGCGGCGGCTCGGGGACGGCGAGCAGATCGCGGTCGGCGTCCCGCCGGCCGTCGACGCCGCCCCGGTCCTGCCCGCCCCGGGCTCCGAGCCCGCGTCGGGCACCGAACCGGGCGCGGCCGCCGCGCCCGCCCCGCCCGGCGCCCCCGGCGGGAAGATCGACCTGAACACCGCGACCGCGTCCGACCTCGACGCCCTGCCCGGCGTCGGCCCGGTCACCGCGAAGAAGATCGTCGACTGGCGCAGCGCCAACGGGCGCTTCAGCCGGGTCGAGCAGCTGCGGGAGATCGACGGCATCGGCGAGCGCCGCTTCGCCCAGCTCCAGGAACTGGTGCGGGTGTGACCCGCGCCGGAGCCCGCCGGGCGGACCCGGTCCACGGGGAGCACGACGACGAGCACGAGGAACAGGCCGAGCGTCCCGCCCCACCCGACCTGCGTCTCGTCCCCGCCGCGCTCGCCACGTGGGCCGCCGTCCTCGCCGGGCTGCTCGGCGGCACCGCGGGTGGGATCACCGCCGCCGTCCTCGCGGCGCTCGCCCTGCCGGTCGCGCTGCTCCGCGCCCGGGCCAGCGCCCGCGCCGCGGCACCGTCCTCGATCGTGCTCGCCGCGGCCGGGTGCGCACTCGTCGCGGCCGTCCTGGTCACCGTCCACGCGGCCGCGCTGGCGTCGCACCCGCTGCGGGCACCCGCCGACCGCGGCGCCGCCGCCGAGGTCCGCGTCCGGCTCACCGACGACCCCCGACTCCTGCGCAGCACCACCGGCGGCGGCGACGAGTCCGGCGCCGCCCGGGCGATGGCGCTGGTACCCACCGAGCTCGTCACGGCCACCGTCGGCGGGGACCGGGCGACCACCGGCGGGAAGCTCCTGCTCCTGGCCCCGGCGGCGAGCTGGACCGGGCTGCTCCCCGGCCAGGAGGTCTCCGCCGCCGGGCTGCTCATGCCCGCACAGCGCCCCGACCTCACGGTCGCCGTGCTGAAGGTCCGGGGTGCGCCGCAGGACGTGACCGCGCCGCCCTGGTGGCAGACCGGTGCCGGGGCGCTGCGCGACGGCCTGCGCGACGCGGCGGTCTCCGCGCTGCCCGAGGCACCCGCGGGACTGCTGCCCGGGCTCGCGATCGGGGACACCCGCGCCCAGCTCGCCGAGACCGAGCAGGACTTCCGCACCGCCGGGCTCGCGCACCTCACCGCCGTCTCCGGGGCCAACGTCGCGATCATCACCGGGGCGGTGCTGCTCCTCCTGCGCCTGTTCCGGACCGACCCGCGGATCGCGGCCGCGGCGGCGATGCTCGCCCTGGTCGGGTTCGTCGTGCTGGCCCGGCCGTCACCGTCGGTACTGCGGGCGGCGGTCATGGGCGGGGTGGTGCTGATCGCGTTCGCGGCCGGCCGGGCCCGATCGGCGGTGCCCGCGCTGGCGGTGGCCGTGCTCGGCCTGCTGCTGGCCGCCCCCGCTCTGGCCGTCGACGCCGGGTTCGTGCTCTCCGTCGTCGCCACCGGCGCACTGGTGCTGCTCGGTCCGGGCTGGACGGCGGCGCTGCGACGGCGCGGGCTGCCGTCCGGACCGGCCGAGGCATTGGTCGTCCCGGTCGCCGCGGCCCTGGCCACCGCGCCGGTGATCGCCGGGCTCAACGGGGGAGTCGGGCTGGTCACCGTGGTGGCGAACCTGCTCGCCGCGCCCGCCGTCGCCCCCGCGACGGTGCTGGGCGTGCTCGGCGCGGTGCTGTCCGCGGTGAGCCCGGCCGCCGCGTGGTGCTGCGCCTGGCTGGCGGGACCGTTCGTGTGGTGGCTGGTGGTGGTCGGGGACCGGGCCGCCGCGGTGCCCGGTGCCACCGTGCCGTGGCCCGCGGGGGCGGGCGGCGCGCTGCTGCTCACCGGGGTGCTGGTCGTGCTGCTGGCGATGGGCCGGGTGCCCCGGCTGCGGGCGCTGTTGCTGGCCCTGCTGGTCGGGCTGCTCGTCGTCCTCGTCCCGACCCGGTTCGCACCGCCCGGCTGGCCGCCCGCCGGATGGCGGATGGTGGCCTGCGACGTCGGTCAGGGCGACGCGCTCGTCCTCGCCACCGGTACCCCCGGGCACGCCGTCCTGGTCGACACCGGGCCGACCGACGACGCCGTCGACACCTGCCTGGACCGGCTCGGCGTCCGGGTCCTGGAGCTCGTGGTGATCACCCACTTCCACGCCGACCACGACGGCGGCCTCGCCGGCGCGCTGCGTGGCCGCGCCGCGGGCGGCATCGCCGTCGGGCCGGTACGGGAACCGGCGTCCGGGCTGCGCGACATCACCCGGCGCGCCGAGGAGGCCGGTGCCCCGGTGGTGGGGCTCGCGCGCGGGATGGAGCTGGGCTGGCCGGAGCTGCGCCTGCAGGTCCTCGGCCCGGTCCACCCGCCCCTGACGGTCGACGGCAGCGACGGGACGGCGGTCAACGACATCTCGCTGCTGCTGCGCGCGACCACCCCGGCCGCGACGATCCTGCTGACCGGCGACGCCGAGCTGGTCGCCCAGGACGACCTGATCGACTCCGGTGCCGACCTGCGGGCGGACGTGCTGAAGATGCCCCACCACGGGTCCCGCAAGGTGGTCCCGCGGCTGATCACGGCCGTCGCGCCGCGGGCGGCGGTGATCAGCGTCGGCAACGGCAACAGCTACCGGCACCCCAACCCGGAGCTGGTGGACCGGCTGGCCGGGGCGGGGATCGTCGTCGCCCGCACCGACCGGTCCGGTGACCTGGCCCTGACCGGCGACGACCCGGCCGGGCTGACGGTGGTCGCGCGGGGCGACCCCCGTCCGGCGCCCGGCCGGCGGGGCCGGTCAGCCCAGGTTCGCCAGCGCCTCGCGGACCGCGGCGGACGTCGACGGCACGGTCGCCGTCGGGCCGACCTCGCCGGAGACGGCGTCGAGGGTCTTGAGGCCGTCGCCGGTGATCATGAGGACGGTCTCGGCGTCGGGGTCGAGCGCCCCGGCCTCGAGCAGCTTCTTGGTGGTCGCGATGGTGACCCCGCCCGCGGTCTCGGCGAACACACCCTCGGTGCGGGCCAGGAGCCGGATGCCGGCGACGACCTCCTCGTCGGAGACGTGGCCGACCGAGCCGCCGGTGCGGCGCACCGAGTCGAGGACGTACGGGCCGTCGGCCGGGTTTCCGATCGCCAGCGAGCGCGCGATGGTGTCCGGCTTCTGCGGCTGGATCACGTCGTGGCCGGCCTCGAAGGCCCGCGCGACCGGCGAGCAGCCGGTGGCCTGGGCACCGAACACGGTGTACGGGGTGGGCTCGACCAGACCCAGGGTGCCGAGCTCGGTGAACCCCTTGTCGATCTTGGTGAGCTGGGAGCCGGACGCGACCGGGACGACGACCTGCTGCGGGAGCCGCCAGCCGAGCTGCTCGGCGACCTCGTAGCCCAGGGTCTTCGAGCCCTCGGCGTAGTACGGCCGGACGTTGACGTTCACGAACGCCCAGTCCTCGTGCTCGGCGGCCAGCTCGGTGGCGAGCCGGTTGACGTCGTCGTAGTTGCCGTCGACGGCGAGCAGGGTGCCGCCGTAGACGGCGGTGGTGACGATCTTCGCCTGCTCCAGCGAGGACGGGATCAGCACGACCGAGTCCCAGCCGGCGCGGGCGGCCGCGGCGGCGACGGCGTTGGCCAGGTTGCCCGTCGAGGGGCAGCACAGCACCGAGAAGCCGAGCTCACGAGCGGCGGCGAGGGCGACGGCGACGACGCGGTCCTTGAACGAGTGCGTCGGGTTGCCCGTGTCGTCCTTGATCCAGATCTTGCGGACGCCGAGCGCGCGGGCCAGGTTGTCGGCCTCGATCAGCCGGGTCAGGCCGGGCTCGGTGTTCGCGTGCTGCTCGACGGTCGACGGGACCGGCAGCAGGTCCTTGTAGCGCCAGATCGACTTCGGCCCCGCCTCGATGGAGGCGCGGGTGACCTTCGGGAACTCGTAGGCGACCTCGAGGGGGCCGAAACAGCGCGGACACGCGAACTCCGCGGCGAGCGGGATCTCGTGGCGGCACTCGCGGCACGCGAGAGCGCGCGCGGAGCCGAGGTCGTAGGCGGAGGTGGTTTCGGGCGCAGCAGTGAGAGTCACGAGATCTCCTCATCTGTCCCGCCGGACGTGGCGGGCCGGAATTGGCACCGTGTTCGTCGACGTCCTCACCACGCGGGATGCGCAGGTCTGGGCGGATCGTCGTGCGACGCCGGTTGCCGGGGCTTCAACGGGCCGTTCCCTCTGCCCCTCTGGATGAGCCATATGCGGTTGTGGTGCTCCGGACGCCGGGCGCCGGAATCGACGACGACCGTACGCGAGCGGGGCACCCCACCGCCAGACGACGTCCTCCGGTCGGGACGCGGCTCACCCGTTGTCGGGGGTGTGGGCCACCATGGGGGTGTGAGCAGCACGAGCGAACCGGGCCCGCTGCAGCTGGTCGTCGGGGACGAGGAGTTCCTGGCCGAGCGGGCGGTGTCCGACCTGGTCCGGCGCGCCCGGCAGCGCGATCCGGAGACCGAGTTGCGCCGCTTCCGCACCTCCGAGGTGGCACCCGGCGAGCTCGCCGGGCACCTCAGCCCCTCGCTCTTCGCGGAGGGCAGGGTGATTGTGCTCACCCACGGTCAGGACGCGAACAAGGACATGACCGCCGCCATCGCCGACTACGTGAAGGACCCGGCCGACGGGATCGTGCTCGTGGTCCAGCACGCCGGGGGAGCGAAGGGCAAGGCGGTCCTGGACCTGATGCGCAAGGCCGGGGCGCACACGGTCACCTGCAACCGCATCACCCGCGCCGACGAGCGGTCGGACTTCGTGCGTGACGAGGTCCGCCGCCACGGCGGCACGATCACGCCCGGGGCGCTCGCGGTGCTGGTCGAGGCGGTCGGGTCGGACCTGCGGGAGCTGGCGGCCGCGGCCGGGCAGCTCGTCGCGGACACCGGTGGTGCCGTGGACGAGGCCGGGGTGCGGCGCTACCACCGCGGCCGGGCCGAGTCCTCGGGCTTCGCGGTGGCCGACGCGGCGGTCGCGGGGGACCGGCGGGCGGCGATGGAGGCGCTGCGGTGGGCGCTGGTGCTCGGTGTCCCGCACGTGCTGATCGCCGACGCGCTCGCGGACTCGGTGCGCACACTGGCCAAGGTCGGCTCGGCCGGGCGGGGCGACCCGAACCGGCTGGCCGGGGAGCTGGGCATGCCGCCCTGGAAGATCCGGAAGGCGCAGCAGACGGTCCGGCAGTGGCGCCCGGAGCAGCTCGCCGTCGCGATCGCGGCGACGGCGCGGGTGAACGCCGACGTCAAGGGTGTCGCCGCGGACGCCGGGTACGCGTTGGAGCGGGCCGTGCTGGCCGTCGTCTCCGCGCGCACCCCGCGCTGACCCGGCCGGACCCCGGAGCGCACCGACGGCGCGACCCCGGGCGGGCCCGGAAACATGACGACGGCGCCGCCCGGGTGGGGCGGCGCCGTCGTCGGAAGAACCGGGGTGGCTCAGGCCTGGACGTCGTTGAGACGCTTGGCCAGGGCCGACTTGCGGTTCGCCGCCTGGTTCCGGTGGATGACGCCCTTGCCGGCCGCCTTGTCGAGGGCCTTGGCCGCCTTGCGCTGCAGCTCCACGACGTTGTCGGCGCCGGAGTCGGCGGCCTCGCGGAAGTGGCGGATCGCGGTCTTGACCGACGACTTCACCGACTTGTTGCGCTGCCGGCGCTTCTCGTTGGTCTTGACTCGCTTGATCTGCGACTTGATGTTGGCCACGTCTGCCTCTGGTCTTCCTGCCTGCTGGTCGGCTGGTGAGTGTTCTCGTCCGGGTCCGCTCCGGCGGCACCGAACAGCATCACTGGAGAGAGGGTCCAGGCCGTTTCGGGCGAGCACGCCGAGCGCTCGACGCACAAGGTTACCAGCGGCGTCGTCGCGCCCTGTGCCGGGTCACCAGACGCGGTAGGGCAGGAACTTCCCGTTCAGCGTGATCACGGCCCGGTCGCCCTTCGGGTCGGGCACCCGCGCGAGGTCGAGCTCGAAGTCGATCGCGGACACGATGCCGTCGCCGAACTCCTCGCGGACGAGCTCGGAGATCGTCGTCCCGTAGACCTGCACCATCTCCGAGAGGCGGTAGACCAGCGGGTCGGTGAGGTCCACCGCGGCCGCGCCGCGGACCGGCGGGAGGGTGAGGGCGTCGACGACGTCGGCGTCGAGGTCCAGCAGGTTCCCGGCGGCCTCGGCCTGCTCGCGGGTCATCGTCTGCTGGCCCAGCAGGGCCGAGGTGGACCATTCGAGGGACGCGCCGACGGCCTCGGCGACCGCGTCCCAGCGCAGGCCGAGCCGCTTCTTCTGGGCCAGCACGATGCGGGCGGCGCCGAGCCGGTCGAGCGGGGTGAGGGGGCTGACGAACACGGTGATCCTCCTGCGTCGGGCGGCGTGGGGCGGACCCGATCGTGCGCGCCCCGGGCCGGGGGCGGCAACGCCGGGAGCCCGCGCGTGAACGGCGTGTGACGACCTGCGGTGCCACCACGGCGGTCGCCCGGCCCGACATGGGACGATGGGTCCCAGTGCCCCGAGCCCCGAGTGCCCTGAGCACCCGAAGTGCCCGAAGCCCCACGCATGAGCGAAAGCCGAGTACAGCCGAGTGACGACGTACGCCGACCGCACGTTCACCCCGCCGGAGCGCATCCGGAACTTCTGCATCATCGCCCACATCGACCACGGGAAGTCGACCCTGGCCGACCGGATGCTGCAGGTCACCGGGGTGCTCAGCGCGCGTGACGCCCGGGCCCAGTACCTGGACCGGATGGACATCGAGCGCGAGCGCGGCATCACGATCAAGGCGCAGAACGTGCGGCTGCCGTGGACCGCGAAGAACGCCGACGGTGTCGAGACCGAGCACGTGCTGCACCTGATCGACACCCCGGGCCACGTCGACTTCACCTACGAGGTGTCCCGGGCGCTCGAGGCGTGCGAGGGCGCGATCCTGCTGGTCGACGCCGCGCAGGGGATCGAGGCCCAGACCCTGGCCAACCTGTACCTGGCCATGGAGAAGGACCTGCACATCATCCCGGTCCTCAACAAGATCGACCTGCCGGCGGCGGACCCGGAGCGCTACGCCGCGGAGATCGCGCACATCACCGGCTGCGAGCCGGAGGACGTGCTGCGCTGCAGCGCCAAGACCGGTGAGGGTGTGGAGGCGGTGCTCGACGCCGTCATCGCGCAGGTCCCCGCCCCGGTCGGCGACGCCGACGCCCCCGCCCGGGCGATGATCTTCGACTCGGTCTACGACACCTACCGCGGCGTCGTCACCTACATCCGGGTCGTCGACGGGAAGCTCTCGCCTCGCGAGAAGATCAAGATGATGTCCACCGGTGCCGAGCACGAGCTGCTCGAGATCGGGATCGTCTCCCCGGAGCCCAAACCGTCCGACGGCCTCGGCGTCGGCGAGGTCGGCTACCTCATCACCGGGGTGAAGGACGTCCGCCAGTCCAAGGTCGGCGACACCGTCACCAGCAAGCGCAACGGTGCGACGGACGCGCTGACGGGCTACCGCGAGCCGCAGCCGATGGTCTACTCCGGGCTCTACCCGATCGACGGGTCGCAGTATCCCGACCTGCGTGAGGCGCTGGACAAGCTGCAGCTCAACGACGCCGCGCTCACCTACGAGCCGGAGACCTCGGCCGCGCTGGGCTTCGGCTTCCGCTGCGGCTTCCTCGGCCTGCTGCACCTGGAGATCACCCGCGAGCGGCTCGAGCGCGAGTTCGACCTCGACCTGATCTCCACCGCGCCCAACGTCGTCTACCAGGTCACCACCGACGACGGCGAGGAGATCGAGGTGACCAACCCCAGCGACTGGCCGGTGGGCAAGGTCGCCGAGGTCCGCGAGCCGATCACCAAGATCACCATCCTGGCGCCGTCGGAGTTCGTCGGCACGATCATGGAGCTGTGCCAGAGCCGGCGCGGCCAGCTCGGCGGGATGGACTACCTGTCCGAGACCCGCGTCGAGCTGCGCTACACGATGCCGCTCGGCGAGATCATCTTCGACTTCTTCGACAACCTGAAGTCCCGCACGCGCGGCTACGCCAGCCTCGACTACGAGGAGGCCGGCGAGCAGGTGGCCGACCTGGTCAAGGTCGACATCCTGCTGCAGGGCGAGGCCGTCGACGCGTTCTCCGCGATCGTGCACAAGGAGTCGGCGTACTCCTACGGCACCTCGATGGCGACCAAGCTGCGCGAGCTCATCCCGCGCCAGCAGTTCGAGGTGCCGATCCAGGCCGCCGTCGGCGCCCGGATCATCGCCCGCGAGACGATCCGCGCGATCCGTAAGGACGTCCTCGCCAAGTGCTACGGCGGCGACATTTCCCGCAAGCGCAAGCTGCTGGAGAAGCAGAAGGAGGGCAAGAAGCGGATGAAGACGATCGGCCGCGTCGACGTCCCGCAGGAGGCCTTCGTCGCCGCGCTGTCCACCGGCGGCGGGACGGCCACCGAGAAGCCCAAGAAGTAGCCCCCGGGCGCGAAGCGGGCCCGACTCCCAGCTGGGGGTCGGGCCCGAGGTGTACGTGGTGGGGGCGGGGGAGCGCGGGGGGCGGTCTACATGACCGAGCCCGCCCGGGGGCCGGGGATCGGCCCGTCGCACGGCGCGGGCCGGGCGGCGGGGGCACGGCGCGGCGACAGGATGCGCTGCACCCGCTGGCAGACGGACTCGACGACCGTCCGTCCCTCGGCCGACAGGTGCACCAGCACACGGCGCCGGTCGAGCGGGTCGGCCGACCGGTAGGCCAGCTTCTTCTCGACGAGGCGGTCCACGATCCGGGTGGCCGTGGGGGCGGGCAGCGACGTGTGTCCCGCGACCTCGCCCATGCTGCGGCCGGTGCCGCGGGCGAGCATCAACAGGACCCGCCAGCCGTCACGGCTGACGTCCGTCGAGGACGGGTTGGTGGACAGGGCTGTGGCCACGGCGTGGTCGACCCGGTCCAGGAACTCGACGACACCCGCGGCTCCAGGCGTCGGGGCAGCCATGGTGGCAGTCCCCGACGCCCGTCGACTGAAAGGCTCGGTCACGATGACGCACTGTACTTGCCGAACGGGCGAAATCCGACCCTGTCCTGGGCAAACGTCCCCCGAGCGCCGGGCGGTCGTCACGCAGCGATGACGGACAGGCCGACGACCAGCGATTTCGTAGACCGCTTGACGTCCACCAACGACATCACGACTGCATCACACCCGGATCACGTAACGCCCTAGCGGGTCAGGACGATCTTCCCCGCCGTGCGCCCCGCGGACATCGCCTCGAACGCCTCCTTCGCGGACTCCATCGGCAGTTCGGTCCCGATCTCCGGCGCGATCCCGGCCGTCGCCACGAAGTTCATGAGATCCGCGAGCTCCTGCCGCGTCCCCATGGTCGAGCCGACCACCTCGAGCTGGAGGAAGAACAGCCGCTGCAGGTCCGCGGGCGGGTTCGGGCCCGAGGTGGAGCCGCAGATGACGATGCGGCCACCGGGGCGCAGCGCCCGCATGGAGTGCTTCCAGGTGGCCTCGCCGACCGACTCCATGACGGCGTCGACCTTGCCCGGCAGCTTCGCCCCGGACTCGAACGTGGCGTGCGCGCCGAGCCGCTCGGCCAGCGCGCGCTTCTCCTCGTCGCGGCCGGTGACCCACACCTGGAAGCCCGCGGCGCGGCCCAGCTGGACCAGCGCCGTCGAGACGCCGCCGGAGGCGCCCTGGACGAGCACCGTCTGGCCCGGCTGCAGGCCCGACTTGGTGAACAGCATCCGGTACGCGGTCAGCCAGGCGGTGCCCAGGACGGCGCCCTGGGCGGGCGTGAGGCCCTTCGGGGCGGGGACCGCGTTGCGCGCCGGGACGATCACCTTGTCGGCCATCGTGCCCTGGTGGCGCTCGGTGAGCAGGGTGCGCTTCGGGTCGAGTGTCTCGTCGCCGCGCCAGTCCGGGTCGCCGATGATCGGGTAGAGGACGACCTCGGTGCCGTCGTCGAGGGTCCCGGCGCCGTCGCAGCCGAGGATCATCGGGAACTGGTCGGGCTTGATGCCGACCCCGCGCAGCGTCCACAGGTCGTGCATGTTGAGGCTGGCGGCGGAGACGTTGACGGAGACCCAGCCGTCGGGGACCTCCGGGTCGGGCCGCTCGCCCACGACGAGGGAGTCGAGGGGAGCGTCGGCGTTGGGCTCCTGCGCGTAGACAGCGAACATGGCCCCGAACCTAATGCCTGGGCCCGGGGACTACCGTGTGGAGTGTGCGCACGATCATCGACGGCTGGGACGCGTTCGAGCTGTGGCTCACCGGCCTGCCGTTCGTGGTGCAGGTCGTGTTCGTGACGGTGGTGGTCCTGCCCGCGTGCGCGCTGGTCGCGATCGGTGCCGACCGCGCCACCCGGCGCTTCGACACGCCCCGCGGGCGTCGCGGCGGCGGGGCCTGAGCGCTCAGACCGGCTGGGCCGCGAGTGCGGCCAGCGCCTCCGAGCAGCCCGCGTCGACGCGCAGGTCGGCGAGCTCGTCGCCCCGGGTCACCCCGCGGTTGACGATCACGACCGGCACCTCGGCCCGGTGCGCGGCCCGGACGAACCGCAGCCCCGACATGACGGTGAGCGAGGACCCGGCGACGAGCAGCGCGCCGTCCTCGGGGGTCAGCGCGGCCACCATCGCGTAGCAGCGCGCCACCCGGTCCTTCGGCACGTTCTCCCCGAAGAACACGACGTGCGGTTTGAGGACCCCGCCGCAGGACGCGCACGGCGCGATCCGGAAGCCGTCGGTGATCTCCACCGCGGCGTCGCCGTCGGGGGCCGTCTCGACCTGCGCGCTGTGCGCCTCGGTGAAGCCGGGGTTGAGCGCGGTGAGCCGGGCCTGCAGCGCGTCGCGCGGGGTGATCCGACGGCAGTCCAGGCAGACGACCTCGTCGATGCGCCCGTGCAGGTCGACCACGCCGCGGCTGCCGGCCACGGAGTGCAGGCCGTCGACGTTCTGCGTGATCAGCCCGTCGACGACGCCCGCCGCCCCCAGCGCGGCCAGCGCGCGGTGTCCGGGGTTGGGGTCGGCGCGGCGCATCCGGGCCCAGCCGACGTGGCTGCGCGCCCAGTACCGCCGCTGCGCGGGCTCCCCGGACACGAACTCGGAGTAGGTCATCGGGTTGCGCGGTCGCGAGCCCGGACCGCGGTAGTCCGGGATGCCGGAGTCGGTGGACAGCCCGGCCCCGGTGAGGACGACGAGGCGCCGCCCACCGAGCAGGTCCAGTGCCGCGCCCGGGTCGGTGCTGACGACGGGGACGCTCATGCCCTCCAGGGTAGGCGCGCCCGGCGGCTCCCCGCCCCTCGGCGGCCCGCTCCTCCGCCCCGCCGGCATACGCCGAGTGGCACGCCATGAACCCGTCGGGGGCCGGTCCCGGGGCCGTGGTGTGCCACTCGGCGGACCCCGGCGACCGGACCGGTTCGCGATCGCACACCGGGGACGCCGAACGGCCCCGCCCGGCGCGGTGTGCCCGGATCCTGCGTCGGTGGACGTGCCGGGGTGGCCCCTGATCTTCCGTGGCTCGGCCGCCGTCGGCGCGGGCCTCGTGACGGCGCGACGGCTGCAGGGCCCGGCGTTCGTCCGGGTGCTGCCCGACACCTGGGCCGCCCGGCACCTCGTCCCGCTCGGGCACGCCGACCGGTGCCGGGCGGTGTTCCGCTGGTCCGGCGGTCGCGGGGTGATCGCGGGATGGGCCGCGGCGGAGCTGTCCGGCGCCCCGTGCGCGCCGGTCGGGGCGCCGGTCGACGTGGTGCTCCCGGTCCGGGCCCGGACCCCGGCCGGGGTGCGCGTGCGCCGCGACCGGCTGCACCCCGGTGAGATCGGGTGGTGCGACGGGGTCCGGGTCACCACGCCGCTGCGGACCGCGTTCGACCTGGCCCGGGGCCGCGACGAGACCGACGCCGTCGTCGCGGTGGACGCGCTGGCGTTCCGGCACGGGTTCGCCCCGGACCTGCTGCTGAACTTCGCGGTCCGCTACGGGGGGCTGCGCGGGGTGGCCGGCGTTCCGGGCGTCCTGGGGCTCGCCGACCGGCGTGCCATGTCCCCGCCCGAGACCCGGCTGCGGTTGCTCCTGGTCCGGGCCGGCCTGCCGCGACCGGAGGTCCAGCACCCGGTGCTCGACGACGCCCGGCGTCGCGCGGTGTGGCTCGACCTCGCCTATCCCGCGGTGCGCGTCGGCATCGAGTACGAGGGCGCCGACCACACCGGCTCCGACCGGGTCCTGCGCGACGCCACGAGGGTGACCCGACTCGTCGACGCCGGGTGGCGGATCTACCGCTACACCCGGTTCGACCTGCGCGACGAGCCGGGGCGCATCGTCGCGGAGATCGGCCGGGCGCTGGACCACGCGCCGAGTGGTACGCCGTGAACCCGCCCGAGGGGGTCCGAGGTGCCTGGTGTGCCACTCGCCGGGCCGGCCCGGGCCGAGCCAGGTCGTTGCGAGCCGGGGCGGGCCAGGGCCGGGCCGGGGCGCGGGGCTCAGCCCTCCGGCACCCAGGACGGCGTCCGCTTCTCCCCGAAGGCCAGGATGCCCTCCTGCCCCTCCTCGGAGGCGAAGTACGAGGCGGACAGCGTGTTCATCGCGGCGAAGTCGTCGGTCATCGTCGCCGGGCGCTCGCGGCGCAGCATCGCCTTCGCCCCGGCCAGGGCACCGGGCGCACCGAGGCGCAGCATGCCGGTGTAGCGGGCCACCTCGTCGTCGAGGGTCTCCGCCGGGACGGCGCTGTTGATCAGCCCGACGGCCGCCGCGCGCCGCGCGTCGAAGGTCTCCCCGGTCAGGAAGAGCTCGTGCGCGGCGCGGGCGGACAGCCGGGGCAGCACGGTCACCGAGATGACCGCGGGCACGACCCCGATGCGGACCTCGGAGAAGGCGAAGGTGACCGGCTCGGCGGCGACGGCGATGTCGCACGCCGCCACGATCCCGACCCCACCGGCGCGGGCCGGGCCCGACAGCCGGGCGACGACCGGCTTGGGGGAGTCCCACAGCGTCGTCAGGATCCGCGGCACCTCGGTGACACCCTGCTGCTCGGCGCCCGCACCGCGGGACTCCTTGAGGTCCATGCCCGCGCAGAACACCGTGCCGGTGTGGGTCAGCACGATGACCCGCACCGCGTCGTCGGCGATCGCCGCGTCGAGGTGCGCGATCAGCTCCCGGCGCAGCTGCGCCGAGAGTGCGTTGCGGTTGCGCGGGGAGTCCAGGGTGATCGTCGCGATCCCGGCCTCGACGGCCAGGTGGACGAGCTCGGGGGAGTCGACGGTGTCTGCCACCCCCGCAGACTAGGACCTCAGGCCTTCGTCCAGGTGCTGGTGATCGACACCCCGGCCAGGGCGAACAGCTGCGACACCGGGCAGCGGCGCTCGGTCTCCCGGGCCAGCTGCGCGACCTGCTCGTCGGTGCCGTCGGTGGTGATCACGGCGTCGACCCGCAGGTTCTGGAAGGTGGTCTCGCCGTCGCGGTGGGTACCGGTGGTCATCGTCGTCGGGTTGAAGTCGGCGGCGACGTCGAAGCGCACGTGCTCGATCGTGATGCCGAGCTCCTTCGCGACGATCGAGCTGGTGACCTGGTTGCACGACGACAGCGACGCGAGCGTGTAGGCGAGCGGGCTGGGGTGCTCGTCCTTGCCGCCGAAGGCGGGGTAGGCGTCGGTCTCGATGACGTAGCCGGCGCCGTCGACCGCGACGGTCTGCGCGACGCCGGTGCCCTGACCGCTGACGGCGAAGGTGACGAGAGGCATGGGTGATCTCCTGTACGAGGGGCTGCGGGGGGACGGGTCAGGAGCGGGGACAGAGGGCCCCGGCCGTCCGGCCCAGGTCGATGTGCAGCCTCCGCACGAGCGCGATCACGCGATCAGTGAACCGCACCGAACGGTTGTGCGCGACGTGACGGAGCCGACCGAACCGGCGACGCCCGCGGTCCGATGGGCGCGGTGGCGCCGGTCGCCGGGAGGGGGCTACGCTCGAAACGGAGTTGGCTCCGTTTATGAGAGGACATGCCGTGAAGATCGGACTGCACATCGCGGACTTCACCTACCCGGCCGGGCCGGCGGGTCTGGCCGACGACCTGTCCCGGATCGCCGTCGCGGCCGAGGAGCAGGGCTTCTCCCGGGTGAGCGTCATGGACCACCTCTGGCAGATCCGGCCGGTCGGGCCGGTCGAGACCGACATGCTCGAGGCGTACACCGTGCTCGGCTACCTGGCCGCCCGCACCGAGAAGGTCGACCTGCTGGCCTGGGTGACCGCGGTGACCTACCGCGACCCCGGCCTGCTGGTGAAGGCCGTGACCACCCTGGACGTGCTGTCGAAGGGTCGCGCGATGCTGGGCATCGGCGCCGCCTGGAACGACGAGGAGGCCACCGGGCTCGGCCTGTTCTTCCCGCCGACCGCGGAGCGGTTCGAGCGGCTGGAGGAGACGCTGCGCATCGCCCGTCAGATGTGGAGCGACGACGACGGCCCCTTCGAGGGCACCCACTACCGGCTCGGCGCCACGATGAACACGCCGCAGCCGCTGCGCAGGCCGTACCCGCCGATCCTGATCGGCGGCGGCGGGGAGCGGAAGACGCTGCGCCTGGTCGCGCAGTACGCCGACGCGTGCAACCTGTTCGGCGGCCCCGAGCTGGAGCGCAAGCTGGACGTGCTGCGTACCCGCTGCGAGGAGGTCGGGCGCGACTACGACGAGATCGAGAAGACGGTCATGGCGCGGCTCGACCCGGCCGACCCGAAGGCCGTGGTCGAGGAGCTGCGCGGCTACGCGGCACTCGGCGTGCAGCACGTGCACACCTGGGTGCCGGACATGGCGGCGATCGAGCCGCTGCGGGTGTTCGGGTCGGAGATCATCCCGGCGGCCGCCGAGCTCTGACCCGCGCGGTCAGCTGCCGGGTTGGCGGGGCATCGTCCGCAGGATCGCGACCTGTTGGTCCAGCTCGGCCGCGATCAGCTCGGCGTGCAGGGCGGCGGAGGCGCCGTCGTGCGCGGCGAGCGCGCGGTGCCGTCGCACCAGGTCGTCGATCGAGTCCAGCAGCCGGTCCACGGTCGAGCGGCCGGCCTGGGGTGCCGGGAGCTCCACGGGTGCGGGAGCCTCGGGCAGGGGGTGAATCAGCTCTGCGGTCATGCGACGTTCTCCGTTGAACGTGTCGGGATCGGGGCGTGTCATGCGCAGTCGTTCCTGGTCTCTCGAACTCCGTTGTACCCGCTTCAACGCGCTTTTACTGCGCGTAGAACAGGGGTGCGACGCAGGACACGGTGACCGGGTGCACCTACGCGGTGACCGGTCGTGATCATGGCCCGTCACGGGGCCGCCGATGCGGTCGGCGGGCGAACGGAGGGTGGTCGGCGCGGCAGCCGTGGAAACGGCGGGTGACGGGACGGTGGCGGTTCGTCGCGACGTCTGTACCCGAACGGGTGACCCCGCCTAGCGTCCGGACCATGATCATTCGACCGGATGCGCGGTCCGGGACGCGTGCCCTGATCGTCGGGGCACTCGTCGCCGTGCTGGCCGCCCTCGGCCTCGCCCTGCCCGCCGCGGCCGCCGCCGCACCCGCCCCGGCCGTGCCGGCCGCCGTCGCCGCTCCCGTCGCCCCGGCCGCCGTGCCGGGGGAGCAGGAGTCCGGGCTGCCGGTGCGGGCGCTGTCGTCGCTGCCGTCGCAGGCCACCGACACCTACCGGCTGATCCGCTCCGGCGGGCCGTACCCGTACAGCCAGGACGGGACGACCTTCCAGAACCGGGAGGGGATCCTGCCCGCGAAGTCCTCGGGCTACTACGAGGAGTTCACCGTGAAGACCCCCGGCGCGAGCACCCGCGGTGCCCGGCGGATCGTCACCGGATCGGGCGGGGAGTACTACTACACGGCCGACCACTACGCCTCGTTCGTCGTGGTAGACGTCTCGAGGTGAGCACCCTTCCCCGTGAGAGCGCCGGAACCGCCCCCGCCGTCGACGCGGCCCGGGGGCGGGCCGGTGGCTCCGGTCTCGTCGCCGTCGTCGACGGGGTCGCGGACCGCGACGCGGTCCTGTCCGCCCTCGGTCGGGCGCTGAGCTTCCCCGAGTACTACGGCCACAACCTCGACGCGCTGGCGGACTGCCTGGGCGACCTGTCCTGGCTGCCCGCCGGACCGGTCGAGCTCGTCGTCGCCGACGGTCCGCTCGCCGCGGCCGACCCCGGCACCCACGCGACGGTCCTGGAGATCCTCGCCGAGGCCGTCGCCACGACGACGGGGACCGACCGGCCGCTGCACGTCACCCTGGCCGGTCCGTCCGCCTGACGACCGCGCCGCCACCGGTCCCGCGCCCGTGGACGGGGTGCGGAATCCCGGGGGCCCGGTGCGGCGTTGAGGCCGGTGGACCGACCGTGGCGGGTGGCCACGGCGAGGGAGGCGACCTACCGTGGCATCCATGGGTCTCCGGCTGGTGAGGCGCAGGCACGTGGACCTGTGCCGCCTGCGGTGGGCGCCGTGAGGGGTCGTCCCCTCCGCCCGCCGACCCAGGAGCGCCCCGATGTCCCGTAGTCCGCACGCCCCGTCCGTCGTGATCGTCGGCGCCGGCCCCCGAGGGGCCGGCGTGCTGGAACGCATGGTCGCGAGTGCGCCCGAGCTGCTGTCCGACGCCCTCGCCGGCCCCGGCGTCGACGTCCACCTCGTCGACCCGTTCCCGGCCGGGGCGGGTCGCATCTGGCGGCACGCGCAGTCCCCGCTGCTCGCGATGAACTCGATGGCCGCCGACGTCACGATGTGGACCGACTCCTCGGTCGTCTGCGACGGCCCGGTGGCACCCGGCCCGTCGTTCTGGGACTGGGCGCAGGACCTGCGCGAGCACGGCGACCCGCGGGCCGAGCTCTGCCCGGAGCTCGCCGAGGAGCTGGCGCAGGTCACGGCGTCGACGTTCCCGTCGCGGCGGCTGCAGAGCCACTACCTGGCCGCGGTGCTGCGCGAGGTCGTCGGCCGGGCGCCGGCCGGGATGCGGGTGCACGTGCACCGCACCACCGCCGAGGCCCTCGACGAGGCCGACGGCAGGCAGGTCGTGACCCTCGCCGACGGCACCGTCCTGCGCGGCGACGCCGTCGTGCTCGCCTCGGGGCACCTCGACGCCACTCCCACCGACGACGAGATCGCGCTCGCCGCCCGCGCCGACGAGCTCGGCCTGCGCTACCTGCCCCCGGAGCAGACCTCCGACTCCGACCTCTCGGTGATCGCGCCGGGCGAGACGGTGCTGGCCCGTGGGCTGGGGCTGGCGTTCGTCGACCTCGTGGTGCTGCTGTTCGAGGGGCGCGGCGGGCGCTTCGTCGCCGACCCGGACGACGCCGACCCGGGCCGGCTGCGCTACGAGCCGTGCGGGCGGGAGCCGGTGCTCGTCGGCGGGTCCCCGCGCGGCGCGACCTACCACTCCAAGACCCACTACCAGCTGCGGGCCGGGCGTCCGCCGCTGCCGCGGTTCCTCGGCCCCGACGTGACCGACGACCTCATCGCCTCCGGCGGCCCGGTCGACGTCGCCACCCGGGTGTGGCCGCTGATGGCCAAGGAGATCGGCTGGGGCTGGTACCACGAGCTGTTCGTCGGCCACCCCGACCGCGTCCGCGCCGGGTGGGACGAGTTCGCCGGGCGCTTCGCCGCCGTCGCGCACGGCTCGCCCGAGGAGGCGGCGCTGATCGCCGAGCTGGTGCCCGACCCGCTCGACCGGCTCGACCTGACCGCGCTGGACCGCCCGCTCGACGGCGTGCACGCCCCGGACCTCGACGCCCTGCAACCCCTGGTGCGCGAGCGCATCGCCGAGGACCTGCGCCAGCACGTCGACGAGCGGCACACCCCGCACCTCGGCGCGTTCGTCGCGATGCTGTCGGTCTACACCGAGACCACCCGCCTGGCCGGGTCCGGGGTGCTCTCGCCGCGCTCGCGGGCGCGGGACATGCCGTGGTGGCAGTCGTTCTTCAACTCGGTCGCCTCCGGCCCGCCCGGCTTCCGGGTCCGCCAGATGCTCGCCCTGTCCCGTGCCGGGTACCTGCGGTTCCTCGGCGCCGGGATGAGCGTCGACGTCGACGCCGACGGCTTCCACGCCACCAGCACCACCCTGGCCGGGGCCGAGCCGGTGACGACCCGGGTCCTGGTCGATGCCCGGCTGCCCGACCCGAGCGTCTCGCGCACGGTGGACGGGCTGCTGGGCGGTCTGCTCGCCCGCGGCGAGGCCGTCGAGGAGGTCCTGTACGACGACGACGGCGCCCCGCTGCGCAACACCGGCCTGCTGTCGGTCCGTCCGGCCGACGGCGCGCTGCACACCGCGGACGGCGGGGTGCACGAGCGACGGTTCGCGGTCGGGCCGCACACGACGGTCAAGGTCGCCGGGGCGTTCACCCGGCCCGGGATGAACGCGCAGAGCCTGCGCTACAACGACGCCGTCGCCCGCGCCGTGCTGGGCGCACTGCCCGGCGCCGCGTCCCGCGCCGTCCCGGCGGCCTGAGCCGTCCCGCCCGGCGCGCCCGGGCGGGACGGGGTCCTCACACGGTGAGCCCGGAGAACAGCAGGACCGCCAGCCCGAGACCGACGGCCAGGTTGACCCCGGTCGCCGCGGCGAACACCGCGATCGGGCGCCATCCGGCCTCCCGCAGCGGCGCCACCCGGAACTCCAGCCCGATCGACACGAACGCCAGGATCAGGAACATCGTCCGGAAGGCGTTCACGTCGCCGATCAGCGGCTTCGCGACGTCGGACCCGGCGGTCGCGACGAACACCGTCGCGATCACCGAGGCGGCGAGGAACCCGAGCACGAACTTCGGGAAGCGCTCCCAGAACTCGCGCAGCCCCGGCCTGCCCGCCGACCCGCTGCGCTCCACCTTCAGCGTGAACCAGGCCGTCAGCGCCACCGCGACGACGCCCAGCAGCGCGTTCTGCGTGGTCTTGACGATGGTCGCGATCTGCAGCGCCTCCTCCCCGACGATGGCCCCGGCCGCGCTGACCGCGGCGGTGGTGTCGATGTTGCCGCCGATCCACGCCCCGGCGACGGCCGGGGAGAGGCCCAGTGCCCCGACCGCGGCGGGCAGCAGGAAGATCGACGGCAGCGCGAAGATGATGACCAGGCTGGCCGTGTAGGCGAGCTGTTCCTTCCGGGCCTGCACTGCTCCGGCTGCGGCGATCGCCGCGCTGACCCCGCAGATGGAGACGGCCGAGGCGAGCAGGGCGCGCAGCCTGTCGTCGACCCCGGCCCGCCCGGCGAGCCACCAGGTGAAGCCGAAGACCACGGTGATCAGGACGACCGCCTGCACGACCGCGGGTCCGGCGGCGCGGACGATCACCGAGAAGTCGATCGAGGCGCCGAGCAGGACCAGGCCGGTCTTGATGAAGAACTCGGTGCGGAACCCACCCGACAGCCGCTCGCGCAGCCCGGTCAGGGTGAGGACGACGTTGCCGAGCAGCCCGAGGGCGATCGCGTAGACCGGGTACTCGACCGCGTCGGCGATCCCGGAGAACGCCGTGCCCTCGGCGGCGTCGGGGACGGTCTGTTCGAGGACGCGGACGAGCCCGCCCAGGACGAGGACGACCGCGACGCCGCCGAGCGCCCACGGGACGGGGGAGCGCGTGGGCGCCGCCGCCCCGGGCCCGGTGTCCGGCTCGGGGTGCGGCCCGGTCTGCGGTTCGGTCTGCTGCTCGGCCGGTCGCCCGGCGTCCGGCCCGGTCACGGGACCAGCCATCCCGGCCAGTGCCCGGACAGGACCAGGACGAGCAGGAGCAGGCCGACGACCGTCGCGGCCCAGTCCTCGTTCAGGGCGAGCCGGCGCTGCGCGGGGACGTCGTCGGGCTCGTACGGGGTGTCGGCGGGGGTGCTCACGGGCGTACCCGGGAGGTGGTGCGGGACATGGGAGTTCCTTCGGGACGGGTCGGTCAGGGGCGGGGGCGGGCCCGCGGACAGAACTCGTCGTAGGCGTGCGGCCGTCGCGACGGCCAGAACTCCTCGAGGCACCGGGTGAGGTGCCGGGCCGCGCGCGGAGACGTCGCGAGGCGACGGGGCATCCGGGCGGTCATGTGCCGATGGTGCGTGCCGGGGACGAAGGGGACAAGGTGTCGCCCACCGGGCGGACGACTGTCCGGACAGGCCGGTCCGGTGGCGGTGTCAGTCGCGGGCGCCGACCGGCTCGGGGATCCGCTCCGGCTCGGCGACGGCCGGGCGGCGGCGCGGCAGCAGGGCGACGGTCACGACGAGCGCGGCCGCCGTCGCCACCAGCACCCACGAGCCGGGGACGCCGAGCAGCGCGAGCGCCGAGGCGAGCAGCACCGCGGTCACGACCGGCTTGATGAGCCGGCCGGTGCCCCCGGAGGACAGCCGCGCGCCGAACCACACGCCGGGCAGGGCGCCGACGAGCAGCGCCGCGGCGAGACCGAACTGGACGTCGCCGAAGAACAGGTGCCCGACCGTCGCGGCGGCGACCAGCGGGATCGCCTGCACGATGTCGGTGCCGACCAGCCGCGACGGGTGCAGCTGCGGGTAGGCGAGCAGCAGCATCGCGATGATCAGCGACCCGGCGCCGACCGAGGTCATCCCGACCGCCAGCCCGCCGACGACGCCGATCAGCACCGTCCGCAGCGGACGGACGTCCACCGGCGCGTCGACGTCGACGGCGTTGCGGCTGCCGCGCCGGTCCATGACCTGCCGGAACAGCGTGGTCAGCACCGAGGCGACCAGCGCGATCCCGATGAACACCTTGAGCCGGTCCTCGACGCCGACGCCCTTCCCGATCATCCCGATGACCACCGCGCCGGCGAACCCGGCGGGGACGGCGCCGAGCACCAGCCACCCGGTGAGCCGCCAGTGCACGGTGCGCCGGCGGGCGTGCACCGCGGCGCCGACCGGCTTCATCACCAGCGAGGTCAGCAGGTCCGAGGAGATCGCGGTGAGCGGGTTGACCTTGAACACCAGGACGAGCAGCGGGGTCAGGAGCGCACCGCCGCCCATGCCGGTGAGGCCGACGAGGAAGCCGACGAGCAGGCCGGCGAGCGCGAGCGAGGGGTCGAACATGATCCTGCTTCCTGCGCACGCCGGGCGTGCGGGAGCGTCCGTGACCCGGGCGAGGGGTACGCGGTACGTGGTGGAGGTCGGTCGGGGGAGGTGCGTCAGCCCCGACGACAGAACTCGTCGAACGCGTCGAGCCGGCGCGACGGCCAGAACCGCTCGAGATGCGCGACGAGGTGCCAGGAGACCGCCGGGTCCGACTCCGAGCGGCCGGACGCGAGGGTCCGGTCGGCGGGGGCGGCGGTCGTGGTCACCCGTCCATGGTGGAACGGATCGAGGGGGTCGACAAGTCGTCGTCCGCTGGTCGGGACGACGGGAAACCTGTCCGGACACGTGGCCGTCGCGGGTCCCCGACCTGCGGGGACGCGCGGTGGCGGGTGCCGCGTCGGCGCGTCCGGGCGGTCCGGGTGACCCGGGCCACGACCGCCCGGTCCGGACACCCCCGCCCGGCACGACACCTCCGCCCGGCACGACACGGCCCCCGCACCCGGAGCGGGTGCGGGGGCCGTGGACGGCGCGGAGCGGGTCAGCCTGCGGCCGGCACCGCCGCGAGCGGGTCGCCCACCAGACCGGCGGCGAGCGTGTTGCCCGTCGGCGGGTCGATCAGCAGGAACCCGCCGGTGGTGCGGACCCGGGAGTACTCGTCCACCGGCAGCGGGTCGGCGACGCGCAGCGACACCCGACCGATGTCGTTGATCTCCAGCTTCTCCGGGGCGGCGGCGTAGGACACCGTCTCGGTGTCCAGCCGCGACCCCAGCGCCCCGACGATCACCTGGGTGGTGCGCGTTCCGTGCTTGAGCAGCAGCCGCGCGCCCGGGAGCAGCGGCTTCTCGGCCAGCCAGCACAGTGTCGCGTCGATCTCGGAGGTGACCTCCGGGACGTCGGACGCGGCCGCGATCAGGGCACCGCGGGGGGCGTCGATGTCGTCGGCGAGCAGCACCGTCACGCTCAGGCCCGCCCCGGCGGCGGCCAGGGGGCCGTCGGCGGTCCGGACCTCGGAGACGGTGGTGCGGTGCCCCTCGGGCAGGACGACGACCTCGTCGCCCGGGCGGACGGTGCCCGAGGCGACCTGGCCGGCGTAGCCGCGGTAGTCGTGCAGCTCGTCGGTCCTGGGGCGGATCACGTACTGCACCGGCATCCGGAACGGGGCGTCGGCGTCCGGGCCGTCGACCGGGACCGACTCCAGGTGCTCCAGCAGCGTCGGCCCGGTGTACCAGGACGTGTTCCCGCTGCGGAACGCCACGTTGTCCCCGACCAGCGCGGACACCGGGATGACCTGGACGGCGTCGTCGGTGAAGCCCAGCGAGCGGGTCAGCTCGGTGAACTCGCGCTCGATGTCGGCGATCTTCGCCTGGTCGTACTCGATCAGGTCGATCTTGTTGATCGCCAGGACCAGGCGCGGGACGCGCAGCAGCGACAGCACCGCGGCGTGCCGGCGGGTCTGGGAGACCACGCCGTTGCGGGCGTCGACCAGCAGCACCGCCAGCTCGGCGGTGGACGCGCCGGTGACGGTGTTGCGGGTGTACTGGACGTGGCCCGGGGTGTCGGCGAGGACGAACTCCCGGGTCGGCGTGCCGAAGTAGCGGTAGGCGACGTCGATGGTGATGCCCTGCTCGCGCTCGGCGCGCAGGCCGTCGACGAGCAGCGACAGGTCCGGCGTCGACATCCCCTTGTCGACCGAGGCGCGCTCGACGGCCTCGATCTGGTCGGCCAGCACCGACTTGGTGTCGTAGAGCAGGCGCCCGACCAGGGTGGACTTGCCGTCGTCGACGGAGCCCGCCGTGGCGAAGCGCAGCAGGTCGCGCGGGGCAGCGGTGTCGACCATCAGAAGTAGCCCTCCTTCTTCCGGTCCTCCATCGCGGCCTCGGACAGCCGGTCGTCGGCCCGGGTCGCGCCGCGCTCGGTGAGCCGCGACGCGGTGACCTCGGCGATGACCTCGTCGAGGGTGGTGGCGGTGGACTCGACCGCGCCGGTGCACGAGCCGTCGCCCACCGTGCGGTAGCGGATGGACCTGCGCTCCAGCTGCTCGCCGTCGCGCGCTCCGCCCCAGGGACCCTCGGCGAGCCACATGCCGTCGCGCTGGAAGACCTCGCGCTCGTGCGCGTAGTAGATCGACGGCAGGTCGATGCCCTCGCGCCGGATGTAGCGCCAGACGTCGAGCTCGGTCCAGTTGGAGATGGGGAAGACGCGGACGTGCTCACCGGCGGCGTGCCGTCCGTTGTAGAGGTTCCACAGCTCCGGGCGCTGCTTGCGCGGGTCCCAGCGGCCGAACGCGTCGCGCAGGCTCATGATCCGCTCCTTGGCCCGCGCGCGCTCCTCGTCGCGCCGGCCGCCGCCGAACACGGCGTCGAAGCGGTGCTCGGTGATCGCGTCGAGCAGCGGCTGGGTCTGCAGCGGGTTACGGGTGCCGTCGGCGCGCTCGACGAGCCGCCCGTCGGCGAGGTAGTCCTCGACGCGGGCGACCTCCAGGCGGAGCCCGTACTGCGCGGCGATCCGGTCCCGGAACTCGATGACCTCCGGGTAGTTGTGCCCGGTGTCGACGTGCAGCAGGCCGAAGGGCACCTTGGCCGGCGCGAACGCCTTGATGGCCAGGTGCACCAGCAGCGTCGAGTCCTTGCCGCCGGAGAACAGGATCACCGGGCGGTCGAACTCGCCGGCGACCTCGCGGAACACGTGGATCGCCTCGGACTCCAGTGCGTCGAGGGCGTCCAGCGCCGGGGTCGTGACGGCGGCGGTCACGGGGGTCTCCTCCACGGTCGTCATGCGTGCAGCCCGCACTCGGTCTTGGCACGCCCGGCCCAGCGGCCGGAGCGGGGGTCCTCGCCGGGCTTCGGCTTCGCGGTGCAGGGCGCGCAGCCGATGCTCGGGTAGCCGGCGTCGACGAGCGGGTTCACCAGGATCCCGTGCTCGGCGATGTAGGCGTCCATGTCCTCGTCGGACCATGCGGCGATCGGGTTGATCTTGACGAGGCCGAACTTCTCGTCGTAGGTGACCAGCGGCGTGTTCGCCCGGGTCGGGGCCTCGACGCGGCGGACGCCGGTGACCCAGGCGTCGTAGCCGGACAGGGTCCGCTCCAGCGGGACGACCTTGCGCAGCGCGCAGCAGCGGTCCGGCTCGCGGGCGAAGAGGTCCTTGCCGTACTCGGCGTCCTGCTCGGCGACCGTCTGGTCCGCCTGCGCGTTCACGATGCGCAGCTGCGGGTAGACGGCGTCGACCGCGTCGCGGGTGCCGATGGTCTCCGCGAAGTGGTAGCCGGTCTCCAGGAACAGCACGTCGATGTCCGGCCGGGCCCGCTGGGCCAGGTCGACCAGCACGGCGTCCTGCATGTTGGAGGCGACGATCAGCCGGTCGCCGAAGGTCTCCGCGGCCCAGTCGAGCAGTTGCTCGGCGGTCGCGTCGGGACCGAGGTCCGCGGCGCCGCGCTCGGCGGTGGCGCGCAGGTCGGTCTCCAGGGCAACACTCATGATTCCGCTCCCGAGGTCTCGGGGACGCCGATCCCCACGAAGGTCACGACGAAGGTGCGCAGGCAGCCCGCGCACCACCAGGCTGCGCCGGGGACCTTGTCCGACCGCTCGGCCGGACGGAGGTCCTCCTCGCCGCAGTACGGGCAGTAGAAGGTGGCGGCGCGCCCGCTCACTTGAGGTCCTCCTCGTCGGCCCGCAGGACCCACTGGGCGAAGCGCTCGTCGCCGTCGCGCTGCTCGGCGAAGCGGCGCACGACGCGCTCGACGTAGTCGCCCAGCTCGGCGCTGGTGACCTTGAGCCCGCGCAGCTTGCGGCCGAAACCGGAGTCCAGCCCCAGCCCGCCGCCCAGGTGGACCTGGAAGCCCTCGACCTGGTTGCCGCCCGCGTCGGTGACGATCTGGCCCTTGAGGCCGATGTCGGCGACCTGGGTGCGGGCACAGGCGTTCGGGCAGCCGTTGAGGTGCAGCGAGATCGGGACGTCCGGGACGACGTCGGCGAGGCGCTTCTCCAGGTCCTCGACCAGCCGGATCGCGCGTTCCTTGGTCTCGACGATCGCGAGCTTGCAGAACTCGATGCCGGTGCAGGCCATCGTGGAGCGGCGCCAGGTCGACGGCCGCGCGGGCAGGCCCAGCCTGTTGAGGTCCTCGATGAGGCCGTCCAGCCTGTCGTCGGCCACGTCCAGCACGACGATCTTCTGGTACGGCGTGAACCGGATCCGGTCCGACCCGGCGCGCTCGGCGGCGTCGGCGACGGCGAGCAGCGTCGTGCCCGACACGCGGCCCGACGGCGGGGCGACGCCGACGTAGTTGCGGCCGTCCTTCTGCTTGTGGACGCCGACGTGGTCGATCGGCCGCTCGGGGACCGCCGGGGCGGGGCCGTCGACGAGCTTGCGGCCCAGGTACTCGTCCTCCAGGATCTGGCGGAACTTCTCCGGGCCCCAGTCGGCGATGAGGAACTTGATGCGGGCGCGGTGGCGCAGGCGGCGGTAGCCGTAGTCGCGGAAGACCTGGATGACGCCGTGCCACACGTCGGGGACCTCGTCGAGCGGGACCCAGGCGCCGAGCCGCTCGGCGATCCGCGGGTTGGTCGACAGCCCGCCGCCGACCCACAGGTCGAAGCCGGGGCCGTGCTCGGGGTGCTCGACGCCGACGAAGGAGATGTCGTTGATCTCGTGCGCGACGTCCTGCTGCCAGGAGATCGCGGACTTGAACTTGCGCGGCAGGTTCGACAGCTCGCGGTCGCCGATGAAGCGGCGCACGATCTCGTCGATGGCCGGGGTCGGGTCGACCACCTCGTCGGCGGAGACGCCGGCGACGGGGGACCCCATGACCACCCGGGGGCAGTCGCCGCAGGCCTCGGTGGTCTGCATGCCCAGCGGCTCGATCAGCTTCCAGATCGCCGGGACGTCCTCGACGCGGATCCAGTGGTACTGGATGTTCTCGCGGTCGGTGACGTCGGCGGTGTCGCGGCCGTAGCGCTGCGAGACCTCACCGAGCGCACGCAGCTGGGCGACGTCCACCGACCCGCCGTCGAGGCGCACGCGCATCATGAAGTAGGAGTCGTCGAGCTCCTCGGGCTCCAGCGCCGCGGTGCGGCCGCCGTCGATCCCGGGCCTGCGCTGGGTGTAGAGCCCCATCCAGCGGAACCGTCCGCGCAGGTCGGCGGGGTCGATCGAGTCGAAGCCGCGCTTGGCGTAGACGTTCTCGATCCGCGCGCGCACGTTCAGCGGGTTGTCGTCGCGCTTGCTGCGCTCGTTGGGGTTCAGCGGTTCGCGGTGGCCGAGCTTCCACTGCCCCTGGCCCTTCGGGCGGCGGGGTGCGGTCTTCGAGGGCGCCATGTGGTGGGTGCTCCGATGTCGGGCGGATCGGGCACACCCCGGCCCGGGACAGGGCACGGAGCGGCCCGGGGCGGTTCGGGAGGGGGCCGTCGGGTCAGCGACGACGACAGAGCGCGCTACGGGTCCGGTTCAGGTCCACGTGGCGACGCGCCACGAGGCGGAGACGGAGTGCGGGCACGGATACAGGGTGCCACGGTGTCCGGACCTGCCACAAAGTGATGTTCGCATCCTGGGAGAGGTGGGCGGATAGGTCCGGACGTTCGCAGTGCGGTGTCCGGTTCACCCGGAATCCCCGGGTCACGGGCGCGGTGGAACCCATCGTCCACCGCGGGGGTCCCGGATGCCACCCCCGTCGTGACCGGCCCGTCCGCGCGCCCCGGACCTGCCGGGGAGCGGTCCGGGCCCGAGGTGCGCCCGGCACCGACCGGCCCGGCGGTGGCACACTCGCCGGACGTGACCTCCGTGCCGCCGGCCTTCGGGCTCTACGTCCACGTGCCGTTCTGCGCGACCCGCTGCGGCTACTGCGACTTCAACACCTACACCGCCTCCGAGCTCGCGGGCGACGCCGCGTCCCCGGACGGCTGGCTCGCCGCCGCCCGCACCGAGATCGCGCTCGCCGCCCGCACGGTGGGGGACCGCACCGTGGAGACGGTGTTCGTCGGCGGCGGCACCCCGTCGCTGATCGGCGCCGACCGGCTCGTCGCGATGCTCGACGCGGTCCGCGAGCACCTCCCGCTCGCCGAGGACGCCGAGGTCACCACCGAGTCCAACCCCGAGTCGGTCTCGCCGGAGTTCTTCGATCGGCTCCGGGCCGGCGGGTTCACCCGCATCTCGCTGGGCATGCAGTCCGCAGCCCCGCACGTGCTCGCCGTACTGGACCGCACGCACACCCCGGGGCGCGCCGTCGCCGCCGCCCGGGAGGCCCGGGCCGCCGGGTTCGGCCACGTCAACCTGGACCTGATCTACGCCACCCCCGGCGAGACCGACGACGACCTGCGCGCCTCCGCCGACGCCGTCCTCGACGCGGGGGTGGACCACGTCTCGGCCTACGCGCTCATCGTCGAGGACGGCACCGCGCTGGCCCGCCGGGTCCGCCGCGGGGAGCTGCCCGCCCCCGACGACGACGTCGCCGCCACCCGCTACGAGCTGCTCGACGCGCGGCTGCGCGATGCCGGGCTGTCCTGGTACGAGGTGTCGAACTGGTCGCTGCCCGGCGCCGAGTGCCGGCACAACCTGGGCTACTGGCGCGACGGCGACTGGTGGGGGATCGGCCCCGGAGCCCACTCCCACCTGGCCGGGACGCGCTGGTGGAACGTGAAGCACCCGGCGCGCTGGGCCGGCGCGCTCGCCGCGGGGGAGACCCCCGAGGGCGGGCGCGAGGAGCTCACCGCGGACGAGCGGCACACCGAGCGGGTGATGCTGCGGCTGCGGCTCGCCGAGGGCATGGCCCTGACCCTGCTGCGCGACGGCGGTCGCGCGGCCGCCGCCCGCGCCGTCGCCGAGGGGCTGCTGGACCTTGCGGCGCACGCCGCGGGCCGCGCGGTGCTGACCGACCGCGGACGGCTGCTGGCCGACCGGGTCGTCACCGACCTGCTGATCGCCGACGACGCCCCGGCGGGGGCCCGGTGAGCCCGCGCCGCCGGGCGCTGCTGGTCGTCGTCGCCCTGCTGGTGGCGGTCGGCGTGGTGGCCGCGGTCGTCGCGGCCCTGCCCGAGGGGTCCCGCGGCGCGGGCGGGCCCGTCGCCCAGGACCGGCCGGGCCCGGTCCTGCTCGTCCCCGGCTACGGCGGCGACCGCACCGGCCTGGAGGTCCTCGCCGGGGCCCTGCGCGCCCAGGGCCGCGACGCGCGCGTCCTGGCCCTCGACGGCGACGGCACCGGCGACCTCGACCGGCAGGTGGCGGTGCTGGACCGCGCGGTCACCGTCGCCACCGACGGCGGGGCGCCGTCGGTCGACGTCGTCGGCTACTCCGCGGGCGGCGTCGTCGCGGGGCTGTGGGCGATCCGCGACGACGGCCCGGCCCGGGCCCGGCGGATCGTGTCGATCGGCTCCCCGCTGGCCGGGACGACGGTGGCCGGCTCCGCCGCGGCCGTCGCCCCGGAGGCCTGCCCGCAGGCCTGCCGTCAGCTCGCCCCGGGGTCGGCGCTGCTGGGCGAGCTCGCCGGGGCCGGGACGGCGGTGCCCTGGCTGTCGGTGTGGACCGACCGCGACCAGGTCGTCACCCCGCCCACCTCGGCCCGCCTCGACGGTGCGGTCAACGTGGAGCTCCAGCAGCTGTGCCCGGGCTCGACCGTGGGCCACGGCGGCCTGCACGCCGACGACGCCGTGATCGGCCTGGTCGTCCGTGCCCTGTCCACCGCACCGATCGAGCAGGCCCCGGCCGCCTGCGGCACCCTGCGCGCCGCGGGCTGAGGCGGGCCGGCGCGGCGGGCACTCAGCTCGCGATGTCCTTGGTCGCCAGGTTCGCCCACGCCGCTCCGACGGCGACGGCGACCCAGCCCGCCTGCACCCACGCCCCGGTGCGGGCGGCGTCGTAGAGGACCGGGTCGCGGTAGAGGTCGATCCAGGCCAGCCAGTGCGCCGTCGGCAGGAACTCGACGAAGGCGGCCGAGGCGTCGAGGGCCTGCAGCGACGCGCTGGTCACCACGACCGCGAGCACCGCCAGCGCCGCCGCCAGCGGCGAGTCGGTCAGGGTGGAGAAGAAGATCCCCAGCGCGCCCAGGGTGAGCATGCACAGCGCCAGGTAGGCCACGGTCAGCCCGGTCCGGGTCGCCAGGTCCACCGGTTCGATCACCGTCCCGGACAGCGACGCGACCGAGCCGGGCCCGGCGTCGACCGGGGGCAGGGTGAGGCCACCGGTGGCGGTGGTGGTGCCGGTGCCGAACACCGCGATCCCCACCGCGTAGGACGTCAGCACCACCAGTGTCACCGCGGTGACCACGAAGAACGCCACCGACACCAGCTTCGCCACCAGCAGCCGCAGCCGCCCGACCGGCCGGATCAGCAGGTAGCGCAGGGTCCCCGCGGCAGCCTCCCCGGCGACGGTGTCCCCGGCGACCACCGCCACGGTGATCGGCAGCAGGATCGGCAGCACCAGCGCCAGCGCGAACGCCGGGAAGATCTGCCCGTTCGTCGCGACCGCGGAGAGGAACGCCGGCCCCTGCCCGGGCGGCGGGAGGATCCCGGTGGCCGACACGACCACCGCGACGAGCGCCGGCAGCGCGCACAACAGCAGCCAGCACAGCCACACCCGGGTGCGGCGCAGCAGCAGCGCCAGCTCGACGAGGATCACCGCGCCACCCCCGGCCCGGCCGTCGCCACCCGGTCCGAGCCGTCACCGGTCCGTTCCAGCACCACCTGTTCCAGGGTGCGACGCTCCGGTTCCAGCGACGCCACCGGCACCCCGGCCCGCACCAGGTGCGCGTTGAGGTCGACGGGGTCGACGGAGCGGACCACGAGCCGGTCGCCGTCGGCGGACTCCAGCGCCCGGCCGAGCACCCGCGCCGCGGCCGCCGGGGCCGGGGTGCAGACGACGACCCGGCCGGTCGGCGCCCGCAGCTCGTCGAGGTCCTGGGTGAGCACGAGGTGCCCGGCGTCCATCACCCCGACCCGGGTGCACAGCGTCTCCACCTCGGCGAGCAGGTGGCTGGACAGCACCACGGTCGTGCCCCGTTCGTTCAGCGCGGTCAGCAGGGCGCGCATCTCGCCGATGCCCCGCGGGTCCAGGCCGTTGGTCGGTTCGTCGAGCAGCAGCAGCTCCGGGGAGCGCAGCAGCGCCGAGGCGATGCCCAGGCGCTGGCGCATCCCCAGCGAGTAGGCCCGCACCGGGCGGCGGTCGACCCCGCCCAGGCCGACCTGCTCCAGGGCCTCCTGCACGCGTCGCCGCCGGTCGGCGGGCCGGTGCAGCGGGCCGCCCACCGAGCCCGCCGCGTCGAGCAGGGTCAGGTTCGCCCGGCCCGACAGCCCCGGCCAGGCGGCGGGGGACTCGACCAGCGCACCGACCCGCGGCAGCACCGTGCGGGCGGCCCGCGGCATCGGCGAGCCCAGCACCTCGATCGACCCCGAGGTGGCGTGCACCAGCCCGAGCAGCATCCGCACCAGCGTCGTCTTGCCGGAGCCGTTCGGGCCCAGCAGCCCGAACCGGGAGCCGGCGGGCACCGCCAGGTCGACGCCGTCGACGGCGGTGACCCGGCCGAACCGCTTGGTCAGGGCGTGCGTCGCGAGCACCGGGTCGTTCACCGGCGGGTCCCCATCAGCTCGACGGCGGCGGACTCCAGCACACCGGGCCGCACCGTCCCGGCCAGCAGCACCCCGCGCCGTCGCCGACGGGCGACGACCAGGCTGAGCAGCGGCGTCGCCACCCGGGCGGCCGAGCCGCCGGGCAGGCCCGGCACGTCCACCCCGCCCGCGGCGGCCGAGCCGCGCACGATCCCGTCGACGACCTCCGGCCCGGCCGGGACCAGCACGAACCGGCCGACCCCGGTGCCGTAGACACCGACCCCGGGCAGCAGCTCGGCGGCCGGGACGTCCCCGGACACCGGCAGCTCCACCCGGTCCCGGCCGGCCAGCCGGTCCGGCGGGGGCACCGCGCCGACCCCGCGCAGCGAGCCGGTCAGGTCGTCGGGACGGGCCCGCACCCGCTCCGCCGACGACGGCGGCGCCGGGACCAGCGCCGCGGCCCGCGGTGCGGCGGTGTCCAGCGCCTCGAACGCCGTCTCCAGGAGCGGGCCCGCGCCGTCCCGGGCGGCGATCTCGACCGCGACCGGGAGGGCGCCGTCGCCGACGGGGACCGACCACACGTCGATCCGCCCGGCCAGGCTGTCCGGGTCGGCCGGGGTCACCCGCAGCCCGGCCGTGGCCAGCCCGGCCACCCGCCGTGCCGGCAGCGCCGTCACCGGGTCGCCGGGGGTCGCGCCGAGCAGCCGGCGGGCCAGGTCGGCCGGGGCGAGGTCCGAGGCCCGCGGGAACCGCACCGGGGCGAGCGGGGAGACCGTGGTCAGCCGGTTCGCGCCGTAGTCCCAGATCCGCTCGACCTGTCCGTCGCGGTAGGTGTCGACCTCGCCGACCGGGGTCAGCTCGTCGACCCGCCAGCGGCCCGCGTCGGCGACCTGCACGCGGATCCGGGTGGTCGTGGACAGCAGCCGGGCCGCGGACCCGATCGGCGCGACGGTGGGCAGCCCGAGCCGGCCGGTCGCCGTCGCCAGGCCGGAGTGGGGGACGACACCCGCCAGGATCCGGGCCCGCAGCGCGACCGGGTCCGAGGTCCCGGCGACGTCGCCGACGGGGAGCCAGCGGTCGGTCGTGCCCGCCGCGACCAGGGCGACGGCACCGGCACCGACGAGCAGGGAGCGCCGGCCGAAGCGGCGTGCGGACATCACCCCACCCACCGTGCCACGCCGCGTGCCCCGGCCGCGCGGCCACGACGGCGCCTAGGATGGACGGGGCACACCGGGGGAGGTGCGAGGAGATGAACGCCGACGAGCGGCGGTTCGCCGTTTTGCGGGCCATCGTGGCCGACTACGTGTCGACGCAGGAGCCCGTGGGCTCGAAGGCCATCGTCGACCGGCACAACCTCGGGGTGTCGAGCGCGACGGTGCGCAACGACATGGCCGTCCTCGAGGAGGACGGCCTGATCGCGCAGCCGCACACCAGCGCGGGCCGGATCCCCACCGACAAGGGCTACCGGCAGTTCGTCGACCGGATCTCGCAGGTCAAGCCGCTGTCGTCGGCCGAGAAGCGGGCCGTGCAGACGTTCCTGGACGGCGCGGTCGACCTCGACGACGTGCTGCGCCGCTCGGTGCGGCTGCTCGCGCAGCTGACCCGCCAGGTCGCCGTCGTGCAGTACCCGACGCTCACCCGCTCCACGGTCCGCCACCTCGAGGTCGTGCAGCTGACCCCGGCCCGGCTGATGCTGGTGCTGATCACCGACTCCGGGCGCGTCGACCAGCGCGTCGTCGACCTGGGGGACGTGCTCGCCGACACCGACGTCGCCCGGCTGCGCGAGATGCTCGGCAACGCCCTCAACGGCCGCAAGCTCGCCGAGGCCTCCGCGGCCGTCGCCGAGCTGCCCGACACCGCGCCGGAGGACCTGCGCACCCCGCTGCTGCACCTCGCGACGGTGCTCATCGAGACCCTCGTCGAGCACCCCGAGGAGCGGATGGTGCTGGGCGGCACGGCGAACCTGACCCGCAGCCACGCCGACTTCCCCGGCTCGCTGCGCCAGGTCCTGGAGGCCCTGGAGGAGCAGGTCGTGGTCATGCGGCTGCTCGCGGCCTCGCAGGACTCCGGGCTGGTCACGGTCCGGATCGGCGAGGAGAACGAGGCCGAGGACCTGCGCACCGCGTCCGTGGTCACGGTGGGGTACGGATCGGGTACCCCGCTGGGCGGGATGGGCGTCGTCGGACCGACCCGGATGGACTACCCGGGCACGATCTCGGCGGTGCATGCGGTCGCCCGGTACGTGGGTGAGATCCTGACCGGTCGGTAGACCTTTCATCGTTGTTGTACGTACTTCATTGAGGAAAAGAGCCAGGTGGCACGCGACTACTACGGGATCCTGGGCGTCGAGCGCGGCGCCGACGCCTCGGAGATCAAGCGGGCGTACCGCAAGCTCGCCCGTGAGCTGCACCCGGACGTCAACCCCGACCCCGCGGCACAGGAGCGGTTCCGGGAGGTCAGCGCCGCCTACGAGGTGCTGACCGACCCGGAGAAGCGCCGGGTCGTCGACCTCGGCGGCGACCCCCTCGACGCCCGCGGCGGGGGTGGTGGCGGCGGTGACCCGTTCGCCGGGTTCGGCGGGTTCAGCGACATCATGGACGCGTTCTTCGGCGGCACCGCCGGCGGCGGACGCGGGCGCGGCCCGCGCAGCCGGGTCCAGCCCGGCGCCGACGCGCTGATCCGGATGGAGCTGACGCTGGAGGACTGCGCCGCCGGTGTGCAGCGCGACCTCGCCGTCGACACCGCGGTCCTGTGCACCCAGTGCCAGGGCTCCGGCTGCGCCGAGGGCACCCACCCCACCGCCTGCGACACCTGCGGCGGCTCCGGGGAGATCCAGAGCGTGCAGCGCTCGTTCCTCGGGCAGGTCGTCACCGCACGGCCCTGCCCGACCTGCCGCGGGTTCGGCGAGGTCATCCCCGACCCCTGCCGCCAGTGTGCGGGCGACGGCCGGGTCCGGTCGCGGCGCACCGTCGCCGTCAAGATCCCGGCGGGCGTCGCCGAGGGCATGCGGGTGCGCCTGTCCGGCCAGGGCGAGGTCGGCTCCGGCGGCGGTCCCGCCGGTGACCTCTACGTCGAGGTGGAGGAGGCGCCGCACGAGCTGTTCACCCGCGACGGCGCCGACCTGCACTGCACGCTCCCGCTGCCGATGACCGCGGCCGCGCTCGGCACCACGCTGCCGTTGCCGCTGCTCGACGGCTCGGTCGCCGAGATCGACGTCGAGGCGGGCACCCAGCACGGCACGGTCCGCACGCTGCGCGGCAAGGGCATGCCCCGGCTGCGCTCCACCGGGCGCATCGACGGCCACGGCGACCTCCTCGTGCACGTCGAGGTGGCGGTGCCGACCCGGCTGGACAAGGAGCAGACCGACCTGCTGCGCCGGCTCGCCGAGCTGCGCGGTGAGGAGCAGCCGGACCTGATCGGCGGCTCCCGCAACGGGCACGGCCTGTTCTCCAAGCTGCGCGACAGCTGGACCGGACGCTGACCCGGTGACGACGGCGCCGCTGTTCCTGGTCGACGACGTCGCGTCCCTCCCGGGCCCGGGCTCCGACACGGTGCTCGACGGCCCGGAGGGGCGCCACGCCGCGACCGTGCGACGGCTGCGCCCCGGCGAGGCGCTGGTGCTGTCCGACGGCCGGGGCGGGCTCGCCCGCGCCCAGGTCGTCGATGTCGCCGGGCGGGACGCGCTGACCGTGCGGCTGCACGAGGTGACCCGGGTGCCCGCACCCGCGGTCCGCGTCGTCGTCGCGCAGGCGCTGGTCAAGGGCGACCGCGGCGAGCTCGCCGTGGAGACCGCCACCGAGGCCGGCGCCGACGGGTTCGTCCCCTGGAAGGCGGCCCGCTGCGTCACCCGCTGGGACGACGGCCCGCGCGGCGCGAAGGCCCTCGAACGCTGGCGGTCCACCGTCCGCGAGGCCGCCAAGCAGGCCCGCCGCCCGTGGCAGCCCGACGTCGCCGACCCGGTGACCACCGCGCAGCTCGCCGCCCGGGTCGGTGCCGCCGACACCGCGCTGGTGCTGCACGAGTCCGCGGGCGAGGACCTCGCCTCGGTCACGCTGCCCGCGGCGGGGGAGGTGCTGCTCGCCGTCGGACCGGAGGGCGGCGTCGACGACGCCGAGCTCGACCGCCTCGCCGAGGCCGGCGCCGTCCCGGTCCGGATGGGGCCGGAGGTGCTGCGGGCCTCCACCGCGGCCTGCGTCGCGCTCGGCGCGCTCGCCGTGCGCACCGGCCGCTGGGCCCGCTGAGCCGTCCGGTCGCGTCACCGCCACCCGCGGACGCCGGTCACGATCCGGCGAACCGGTCGTCGGGGACGGGGCGCGGGTGTCATCATCCGCCGCGTGAGTGACCACGCTCCCCGGATCGGACGCCGCGCGCTGCTGGCCGGCCTCGCCGCCGCCCCGCTGCTCGGCGCCTGCGGCAACGACGCCCCCGCGGCCCCGCGGCGGCCCCCGCGCGACGAGACCGCCCCGCGGACCGAGCGGATGGCCTACGGCGGCCAGCCCGACCAGTTCGGCGAGCTGACCTTCCCGGCGAGCCGGGACCTGCCCCGCGGCGCCGTCATCGTCGTGCACGGCGGGTTCTGGCGGGCCGGCACCGACCTCACGATCATGCGCCCGGTCGTCGACGCGCTGGTCGCGGCGAACTTCGCGGTCTGGAACATCGAGTACCGGAAGGTGGACGCCGGCGGTGGCTGGCCCTCCACCTTCGACGACGTCGCGATGGCCGCCGACCACCTCGCCACCCTGCGCTCCACCCGGCTCGACCTGCGCCGGCTCGTCGTGCTCGGGCACTCGGCGGGCGGGCACCTCGCGAGCTGGCTGGCGATGCGCGCGAAGCTCGCCCCCGGCGACCCGGGCGCGACGCCCGTGGTCCGCCCGGCCGGGGTGGTCTCGCTGGCCGGGGTGCTCGACCTGGCCGGCGGGATGCTGCTCGGCGACGGCGCCGTCGCCGACCTCGTCGCGGCGACCCCGGGCGCCGACCCGGCCCGCTTCCGGGCGACCAGCCCGCTGGAGGCCGTCCCGCTCGGGGTGCCGTCGGTGTGCGTGCACGGCACCGCCGACGAGGTGGTCCCGCTCTCCCAGAGCGAGGACTTCGTCGCCGCGGCGACGGCCGCCGGGGACCGGTCGGAGCTCGTGCGGGTCGAGGGCGCGAACCACCTGCAGCTCATCGACGTCGCCCACCCCGGCTGGGCCGCCGCGCTGCAGGCCGTGGAACGGCTGAGCACCCCCGCCTGATCCGCGGGGAGAATCCGCGGGTGCCGTCGGCGGTCCGACCGGTACGATCGGCGCAGTCCGGCGACCCGACGTACGAGGCAGGCGAACACACTCTTGACCGGCACCGAACCCGGCTCCACCCCCCGGACCGACCTGCGGTCCACCGCGGCACCGGGCGGGACCGTCCGGTCGAGGATGGCCGTGCCGGACACCGCCCTGCTGTCCCTGCTCGGCTCGCGCGACGAGAGCCTGCGCGCCGCCGAGGAGGAGCTGACCGCCGACGTCCACGTCCGCGGCAACGAGCTGACCCTGTCCGGGGACCCGGGCGACGTCGCGTTCGCCGAGCGGGTCTTCACCGAGCTGATCACCCTGGCCGAGCGCGGCCAGCTGGTCGGCGCGGACACCGTGCGCCGCACCGTGCAGATGCTCTCGGCGGAGAACACCGCCGACGAGCGCCTGGGCGAGTCCCCGGCCGAGGTGCTGAGCCTGGACATCCTGTCCCGGCGCGGGAAGACCATCCGGCCCAAGACGCTCAACCAGAAGCGCTACGTCGACGCCATCGACGCGTTCACGATCGTCTTCGGCATCGGCCCGGCCGGTACCGGCAAGACCTACCTGGCGATGGCCAAGGCCGTGCAGGCGCTGCAGGCCAAGCAGGTCAACCGGATCATCCTGACCCGGCCCGCGGTCGAGGCGGGGGAGCGGCTGGGCTACCTGCCCGGCACGCTGTTCGAGAAGATCGACCCGTACCTGCGCCCGCTCTACGACGCGCTGCACGACATGCTCGACCCCGAGTCCATCCCGAAGCTGATGGCCGCCGGGACGATCGAGGTCGCGCCGCTGGCGTACATGCGCGGCCGGACCCTGAACGACGCGTTCATCATCCTCGACGAGGCGCAGAACACCACGCCCGAGCAGATGAAGATGTTCCTCACCCGGCTCGGCTTCGGCTCGCGGATCGTGGTGACCGGCGACATCACCCAGGTCGACCTCCCGGGCAACGCCCGGTCCGGCCTGGCCGTCGTGCAGGACATCCTCGACGGCGTCGACGACGTGCACTTCTCCCGGCTCGAGAGCGCCGACGTGGTCCGGCACCGCCTGGTGTCCGACATCGTCGACGCCTACGCCCGGTTCGACGCGTCCGAGCACCGCACGGCCGCCGTCGGCAACGGCGCACCCCGCAACGGCCCCGCGCGGCGTCCCGACCGGCGGCGGTGACCGGGGGGCGGGTGGCACCGGGACCGTCGGTACGGCCGTCTAGGCTGCCCCCTACATCCGTATCGGCGAGCAGGGGCAGGGCAGCGGCGGCGTGAGCATCGAGGTCGTCAACGAGTCCGGGATCACGGTCGACGAGGCGCAGATCGTGTCGGTCGCCCGGTACGCGCTGGACGCGATGAAGGTGAGCCCGTCCGCCGAGCTGGCGATCACCGCCGTCGGGCTGGACGCGATGGAGGAGCTGCACGTCCGCTGGATGGACGAGCCCGGCCCCACCGACGTCATGGCGTTCCCCATGGACTCCCTCGCCGAGGACACCCGGCGCCCCGACGCGCCGGACCTGGGCCCCGCCCTGCTCGGCGACGTCGTGCTCTGCCCGGCCTTCGCCCGGGACCAGGCGCGCAAGGCCGGGCACACCCTGGCCGACGAGCTGCACCTGCTGACCGTGCACGGCATCCTGCACCTGCTGGGGTACGACCACCTCGAGCCCGAGGACGAGCGCGAGATGTTCGCGCTGCAGAACCGGCTGCTGGTCCGCTGGCGGGAGGACCGGGCCCGCGAGCGCGCCCGGGACGCCCAGAAGCGCAGCGACGACCGCCTGCTCGGTGCCGCCGGCTTCGAGGACGAGTCCGGCCGGTGACCGGAAGACCCACGACCACGTTCTCCGAGGAGCAGAAGTGACCACCGTCTGGCTGATCGTCGCGACGGTCCTGCTCGTGCTGCTGGCCGGGGTGTTCGCCGCCGCGGACTCGGCCCTCATGTCGATCTCGCGCGCCCGGGTGGACGCCGTGGTGCGCGCCGGCCGCGCCGGCGCGAAGGCGCTCGCCGCCGTCGTCGCGGACCGGCCGCGGCACGTCAACCTGCTGATGCTGCTGCGGGTCACCTGCGAGACGGTCGCGATCATCCTGCTGGCCCTCGCGCTCGCGCCGCTGTTCTCCGCCACCTGGATCGGGCTGCTGCTCACCGGCGTGCTCATGGTGCTCGCCAGCTACGTCCTGATCGGTGTCGGCCCGCGGACGCTGGGCCGCCAGCACCCGTACCGGATCGGGCTGCTGCTCGCGGGCCCGATCCGCGCGATCGGCGTCGTGCTGTCCCCGCTGGCCAAGCTGCTGATCCTGCTGGGCAACGCGATCACCCCGGGCCCCGGTTTCCGCGACGGCCCGTTCTCCACCGAGGTCGAGCTGCGCGAGCTCGTCGACATGGCCAGCAACCGCGGCGTGGTCGACGAGGGCGAGCGCAAGATGATCCACTCGGTGTTCGAGCTGGGGGAGACCCCGGTCCGCGACATCATGGTGCCGCGGCCGGACCTGATCTGGACCGAGCGCGACACCCCGGTGGAGAAGGTGCTGCGCCTGGCGCTCAAGAGCGGCTACTCGCGCATCCCGGTGCTCGGCGAGGGCGTGGACGACGTCATCGGCATCGCCTACC
This sequence comes from Pseudonocardia sp. TMWB2A, assembly GCF_017312135.1. NCBI lineage: Bacteria > Bacillati > Actinomycetota > Actinomycetes > Pseudonocardiales > Pseudonocardiaceae > Pseudonocardia > Pseudonocardia sp. TMWB2A. The sequence continues at coordinate 648,417 of NZ_QKQY01000002.1, read as the reverse complement.
TCAAGGACCTGGTCCGGGCCCGCGAGGAGGCCCGGCGCGGCGAGCGGGAGGTCCCGCTGCTCGACATCCTGCGCCCCGCGGCCTTCGTGCCGGACTCCAAGCGCAGCGACGACCTCATGCGCGAGATGCAGCGCACCCGCAACCACATGGCCGTCGTCGTCGACGAGTACGGCGGCACCGCGGGCGTGGTGACGATCGAGGACATCCTGGAGGAGATCGTCGGCGAGATCACCGACGAGTACGACACCGAGGAGGTGCCCGAGGTCGCCGAGGCCTCCGACGGCGCCTTCCGGGTCTCCGCCCGGCTGCCCGCCGAGGACCTCGAGGAGCTGTTCGCCGGCCGGTTCCGCGGTACCCCGCGCGAGGACGAGCTGCACGAGGCGCTGGAGAACGCCGACGTCGACACCGTCGGCGGGCTGCTCGCCCAGCGGCTGGGCAAGGTGCCGCTGCCCGGCGCCACCGCCGAGCTGGACGGTCTGCTGCGGCTGCAGGGCGAGGGCGGCAAGGACGCCCGCGGCCGTGTCCGCATCACCTCGGTGCTGGTCAGCCCGCTGGAGCCGGCCGAGACCGAGGACACCGACCACGACGAGCCGCGCGGGGACACCCGGGAGTCCGACGTGCCCGACCACGTCGCGGGCGACCCCACCGAGCACGCCGGCGCCGACCGGCACTGACCTGGCCGTCCCCGGCCACGGGGAGCGACCGACGGACGTGACCGTCCCGCCACGGGTGGGACGCGAGGAGGACCTGATGGCTGCCCGCACGACCATCCCCGCGGAGCGTGCCCGGTGACCGGGCTGCCCACGACACCGCGCTACGACCTGGTCGTCGTCGGCGGTGGGATCGTCGGCCTGGCCACCGCGTACGCCGCCACCCGCAACGGGCTCAGCGTCGCCGTCGTCGAGCGTGAGCAGCGCCTGGCGAACCACCAGACCGGCAACAACTCCAACGTCGTGCACTCCGGGCTGTACTACGCGCCGGGCGGCTACAAGGCCCGCCTGGCCGTCGCCGGGTGTGCCGAGACCATCGCGTTCTGCCGCGAGCACGACCTGCCGCACCAGGTGTGCGGCAAGCTCGTCGTCGCGACCGAGCCCGAGGAGCTGCCCCGGCTCGACGAGCTGGCCCGCCGCGGCGACGCCAACGGCGTGGAGAACCACCGCCTCGACGAGCACGGCATCCGCACCTACGAGCCCGACGTCCGCGGTCTCGCCGCGCTGTGGGTGCCCTCGACCGGGATCACCGACTACCGGCTGGTCGCGGAGAAGCTGGGCGAGCTGGTGGAGAAGAACGGCGGTGAGGTCCACCTGGGCCGCACCGTCACCGGGTTCGCCCGCCGCCCGTCCGACGTCGTCGTGCGCACCACCCGCGGTGACCTGCTCGGCACCCGCGCGGTCGTCTGCGGCGGCCTGCGCTGCGACGAGCTCGCCCGCCTGGCCGGCGCCGACCCCGGGGTGCGGATCGTGCCGTTCCGCGGCGAGTACTCCGGCTTCTCCGAGCGGGCCGCCTCGCTGGTCCGCGGCCTGATCTACCCGGTGCCCGACCCGGCGTTCCCGTTCCTCGGGGTGCACGCCACCCGCGGCATCGACGGCACCGTCCACGCCGGCCCGAACGCCGTGCTCGCGATGGCCCGAGAGGGCTACGACTGGCGCACGGTCAGGCCGAAGGAGCTGCTGGGCACGCTGACCTACCCGGGCATGGTGAGGGTGGCGCGCACGCACTGGCGCTACGGCATCGGCGAGGTCCGCCGCTCGCTGTCGACGCGGGCGATGGTCCGCCAGATCCAGCGGATGCTGCCCGACGTCACCGCCTCCGACCTGCACCCGGCCGGCGCCGGGGTGCGGGCCCAGGCGGTGAAGGCCGACGGCACCCTGGTCGACGACTTCCTGTTCCTCGACCAGGCCGGTCCGGACGGCGCGGGCCGCCCCGGCTCGATCCTGCACGTGCTGAACGCACCCTCCCCGGCGGCGACGGCGGCCCTGCCGATCGGCCGCGAGATCCTCGACCGGCTGGGTGCGGCGTGACCGGCGCACAGCCCGAGGGCTTCCGGTCCGGGTTCGCCTGCTTCGTCGGCAGGCCCAACGCCGGCAAGTCGACGCTGACCAACGCGCTGGTCGGGGAGAAGATCGCGATCACCTCCTCGCGCCCGCAGACCACCCGGCACGCGATCCGCGGGATCGTGCACCGCCCGGACGCCCAGATCGTCCTGGTCGACACCCCGGGGCTGCACCGCCCGCGGACCCTGCTCGGGTCACGGCTCAACGACCTGGTGCGCGAGACCTGGTCCGAGGTCGACGTCGTCGGGTTCTGCGTGCCCGCCAACGAGAAGGTCGGCAAGGGCGACCGGTTCATCGCCGAGGAGCTGCGGCGGATCGCCGCGCACACCCCGGTGGTCGCCGTCGTCACCAAGACCGACACCGCCCGCCCCGAGCAGGTCGCCGAGCGGCTCACCGAGGTGTCGGCCCTGATGGAGTTCACCGAGGTCGTGCCGACCTCGGCGCGGTCGGGTTTCCAGGTGTCGCTGCTCTCGGACCTGCTGGTCGGGCTGCTGCCGGAGGGCCCGCAGCTCTACCCGGACGGCGACCTCACCGACGAGCCGACCGACGTGCTCGTCGCCGAGCTCGTGCGGGAGGCGGCGCTGGAGGGCGTGCGCGACGAGCTGCCGCACTCGATCGCCGTCGTCGTCGAGGAGACGATCGAGAAGAAGGACCTGCTGGAGATCTACGCGATCATCTACGTCGAGCGGTCCAGCCAGAAGGGCATCGTGATCGGCAAGGGCGGTGCCCGGCTCAAGCAGGTCGGCAGCGACGCCCGTCGCCAGATCGAGAAGCTGCTGGGCACCCGGGTGCACCTCGACCTGCACGTGAAGATCGCCGAGGACTGGCAGCGGGACCCGAAGCAGCTGCGCAAGCTGGGGTTCTGAGCAGGACCTAGACTGGGTGCGTGGCCCAGCTCTACCGCGACACCGGGATCGTGCTCCGGGTGCAGAAGCTGGGCGAGGCGGACCGGATCATCACGATGCTGACCCGTCAGCACGGCAAGATCCGGGTGGTCGCCAAGGGCGTGCGCCGCACCCGGTCGCGGTGGGGTGCCCGGCTGGAGCCGTTCAACCACGTCGACGTCCAGTGCTACACCGGCCGCACGCTGGACGTGGTCACCCAGGCCCAGACCGTCGACGCGTTCGCCCCGGCGATCGTCGCGGACTGGTCGGCGTACTCCTGCGGCTGCGCGATCCTGGAGACCGCGGACCGGCTGGTGTCCGAGGAGGGTGAGCCGAGCCTGCGGGTGTACCTGCTGCTGCTCGGCGCCACCCGGGCGCTGGCCGACGGCGCCCGTGAACCGGCCCTGGTGCTCGACGCGTTCCTGCTGCGGGCGATGAGCCACGCGGGGTGGGCGCCGTCGCTGTCGGAGTGCGCGCGCTGCGCGACGCCCGGCCCGCACCGGTCGTTCACCGTCGCCGGCGGCGGCATGGTGTGCCCGCGCTGCCGCCCGCCGGGCTCGGTGACCCCGGCGACCGAGACGGTGGCCCTGCTGTCCGCGCTGCTGCACGGCGACTGGGACACCGCGGACGCCTCGGGCACCCCGACCCGGCGTGAGGCCAGCGGCCTGGTCGCGGCGCACCTGCAGTGGCACCTGGAGCGGCAGCTGCGCTCGCTGCCCCTGGTCGACCGCCGCGCCCGGGTCCGGCCCGCCGCCGTCGTCGCACCCGGGGTGCCGGGGCCCGCCCCGGAACCGCCGGACGGCGGAGCGGCGACACCCCCGGACGCCCTCCCTGGCTAGTCCGATCAGACTTTCGTCCCCGTGTGGGGTGCCGTGAGCGGCCCGTCCGCTTCGTCGAGCGGTTGACGTGCGGGCGCGCCGCCCGTCGCGGTGCCGCCGGTCGCGTCGCACGGGACTTCCGCCGACTCCACCGGGTGATCGTCGCTTTCGACGGGCAACCGGTTCCGCCGTCTCGTTACGCTCCTGTGATCGAGGGGACCCCAGCCCCGTCGGAGAGGCAGTCGTGAACCGACCCCACACCCCGCCGCCGGACGACGACCACACCGGTCGCACCCACCGTCTCCCGGCCGCCACGCAGCGCATCCCGGTGCCGCCCACCCAGCAGTTCCCGGTCCGCACCGAGGCGATGCCGGAGTCCCCGCAGGACGGGCCGACCCGCGCGATGCGTCAGGTCCGGGCCCGCACCGAGGACGGCGCGTGGCCGGCCATCCCGATGCTGCCGGTGATCCGGCCCGACGAGTCCGAGCCGATGTCGGAGGCCGACCGGATCCGCGGGCACCGCGGGATGCGCCGGCTGCGCGAGACCATCGAGCGGCTGGAGGACCCGGCCGTGCCGGCCTGGCCGCAGCCCGACCACCGCGACTGAACCCGTCCGCCGTCCCCGACGTAAGGTCGGCGACGTGCCGTTCCAGCCTCCCGCACCGCACCCGTCCGGTGCCCGGCCCCCGGCGATCCCGCCGGAGCTGGTGCCGCGCCACGTCGCCCTCGTGATGGACGGCAACGGCCGCTGGGCCAACGCCCGCGGCCTGCCCCGCACGGAGGGCCACAAGCGGGGCGAGGCCTCGCTGATGGACGTCGCCCGCGGCTGCATCGACCTGGGCGTGCGCTGGCTGTCGGCGTACGCGTTCTCCACCGAGAACTGGCGGCGCAGCCCCGACGAGGTCCGGTTCCTGATGGGCTTCAACCGCGACGTGATCCGCCGCCGCGTCGACGAGATGGACGCGATGGGGGTCCGGGTCCGCTGGGCGGGCCGGCGCCCGCGGCTGTGGCGCTCGGTGATCAAGGAGCTGGAGATCGCCGAGGAGCGCACCCGCGGCAACGACGTGCTGAACCTGACCATGTGCGTCAACTACGGCGGCCGCGCCGAGATCGTCGACTCGGTGCGGCAGCTCGCCCGGCTCGCCGCGGAGGGCCGGATCAACCCCGACAAGATCGACGAGCGGATGCTGGCCCGGTACCTCGACGAGCCGGACATGCCCGACGTCGACCTGTTCGTGCGCTCCTCGGGGGAGCAGCGGACGTCGAACTTCCTGCTCTGGCAGAGCGCCTACGCCGAGATGGTCTTCCTGGACACGCTGTTCCCGGACTTCGACCGCCGCCACATCTGGCAGGCGATCGAGATCTACGCGCGCCGGGACCGGCGTTTCGGGGGAGCCGTGGACGCCACGACGGGAGTGACACCGTGACCACCGATGTGATCTCCGGGATGCTCGCCACCGCCAAGGGTGCGCTGGAGCGGTTCCACGACGTCACCACCGACGACGACGGCGCGCTGACCTTCGCCCACGGCGGCGTGCTGTGCGTGGTGCAGGGCACCGAGCTGGAGGAGGGCCTGCCGGTCCTCAACCTGACCTGCGTCGTCGCGTGGGACCTGCCGGAGTCCGCGGACCCGGAGCACGACGTGCCGCGACGGGTCGGCCTCGGGGTGGGGGAGGGCCTGTTCGGCACGCCCCGGGTGGTGCGCGGCGAGCGCGGCTGGGACGTGACGCTGCGCTACGCCTTCCCCGCGGCCGGGCTGGGCGAGGGGCCGATGGGCACCCTGCTGATGCTGGTCGTGTCCTCGGCGTCGAGCATGCGCGCGGAGCTGGTCGGGAGCTGAGACCGCCCGGCCGGGGGCGCACCCCCGGCCGGACCCGTCACTCGCCGGTGTCGACGGCCGCGACGACGGCGTCGACCGAGGTGTAGTCCTCGGCCGGTGCCGAACGCAGGGCCTCGACCGTCGCGGCGTCGGCGCCGTTGCGCTCGGCGGTCCACGCCAGGTCGTCCTTGGAGGCGGGGAACTCGAGACCGTGCAGGGCGCTGCGGACGGCGTCGGCGGTCGTCGTACGGGATGTCATGGGGTCACCTCTCGTCGTGGACGTTCGGTGACCGGATAGCCGGTGTGCGGCCGTCCATGCACGGGACGGCCGCACGACGGTCAGCCCTCCCCGGCGGGGTCCGCCTCCCCGGCGTCGCTGAGGTGCACGATCGGCAGCGCCGCCAGCTGGCCCGCGGTCATCGCGTGCGCCACGCCCAGCACGTCGTTCTGGGCCTTGGTCATCCGCGCGTCCACCAGCCCGGACAGGCCGTAGGCGACCCGGCCGAGCAGCCGCACCGTGGTCTCGTCGACCTGGGGGCGCGGGGTGGAGACGACCGCGACACCGCGCGGGGCGCCGTCGTTGGACTGGGCGACGCCGATCTCGTAGGACTCACGCGGGTTGACGTGCCGCGACGCGTAGTGGTCGCGCAGCGTCGACATCATGTCGTGGAACCCGGTGACGTCACCCTCGAGCTCCAGGGTGGACAGGTCGTCCTTCGTGAGGGTCTTGGTGCGGCCGGAGAAGCAGCGCACGTAGCCGATCACCGCGCCGGTCCACAGTGCCTCGACCAGGGCCGGGTCGGCGGCCACCCGGACCGGGCCGGACTCCGGACCGCCGAGCGCGGTCACCAGGTGCTCGCAGCACTGCAGCACGTACTGCAGGTCGTCGAACACCGCCGCCAGCTGGGCAAGCTCGCCGGACTCCGGGACGTCGATCCGCCGTACCGTGCCCGGGGCGGGTTGCGTGTCGGTCATCGTTCAGACGCTATCCGGGGTGGCGACGGTCACGGTGTCTCCTTCTGAGACGGTGTGCTAGCTTCGGCGGCGAAGGTCACGAGTGCCAGCGCGAAGCCCCGGCTCGCTGGACGGCAACCCTCCTCCGCGGTGGGGTGCCCCGGGTGATGACCGGGCCGACGCGACACCCGCAGTCGGCAAGCGCGGATCCGTGCGCCACGCCGGGTCCCCGAGATCGGCCGGAGGCCCGATCATGACCCTCGCCCTGTCGCGTTCCGTCCAGCACGCGCTGCCCCGTGTCGTCGGCGCGGACCTCACCGTCCCGCTCGTCGACGGCGGGTGGGCCCGCTACTGCGACCTCGACTCCGCCGCGTCGGCGCCGGCGCTGGAGAGCGTCGCCGCGCACGTCGCGCAGGTGCTGCCCTACCACGGCAGCGTGCACCGCGGCGCCGGCTGGACCTCGAAGGTCTGCACCGCCCTGGTGGAGAACGCCCGCGCCGACGTCGCCCGGTTCGTCCGGGCCCGCGCCGACGACGTCGTGGTGTTCACCCGCAACACCACCGACGCGCTCGGCCTGCTCGCCCGCGCCGTGCCCGGCCCGGTGGTGACCCTCGACCTGGAGCACCACGCGACGCTGCTGGCCTGGCGGGGCGGTACCGGCGGCGCCGAGCACCGGGTCGTGCGGGCCGGTCGCAGCATCGCCGCGACCCTCGACGCGCTGCGGGCCGAGCTCGCCGCCCGTCCCGACGCCGCGCTGGTCGCGGTCACCGGTGCGTCCAACGTGACCGGCGAGCTCCTCCCGGTCGCCGAGATCGCCCGGATCGCGCACGCCGCGGGCGCCCGGCTGTGCGTCGACGCCGCGCAGCTCGCCCCGCACCGGCGCGTCGACCTGGCCGGGTGGGGCGCGGACTACGTCGCGCTGTCCGGGCACAAGCTCTACGCGCCCTACGGCGCCGGGGTCCTCGTCGGTCGCCGGGACTGGCTCGACGCCGCCGAGCCGCACGTCGCGGGCGGGGGAGCGGTCCGCTCGGTCGCCGTGGCCGGTGGGGAGACCGTCACCGAGTGGCTGCCCGCACCGCAGCGCCACGAGGGCGGCACCCCGAACGTGCTCGGCGCCGCTGCGCTGGGCGCGGCCTGCCGCACCCTCGAGGACCTGATCGACGACGCCGTGCCCGCCCACGAGCGCGAGCTCGCCGCCCGGCTGCGCGCGGGCCTGGCGACCGCCCCCGGCCTGCGGGTCCTGTCCTGCTTCGACGACGGGCCCGACGCCGACCGCACCGCGACCGTCTCGTTCACCCTCGGCGAGTTGCCCGCGGGCCTCGTCGCGGCGGCGCTGTCCGCCGAGTACGGCATCGGTGTCCGCGACGGGCGGTTCTGCGCGCACCCGCTGCTGGAGCGGCTCACCGGCGGCGGCGACGCGGTGCGCGCCTCGCTGGGCCTGCGCACCGGCCCCTCCGACGTCGACCGGCTGGTCGACGCGCTGACCGACCTGGCGCGGCGCGGTCCGGCCTGGACCTACGCTCTCGTCGACGGCCGGTGGGCGCCCACCCCGGACCCGCGCCCGGCCGACCCGTTCGCCCGGGACCGGGAGCTGCCCGCCGTCCCCGGCTGCGGGGACTGAGCCCGGGGCGTCAGCCCGCCGAGCAGCGGCCGCAGAGGCCGAAGATCTCCAGGGTGTGCGACACCTCGGTGAAGCCGTGCTTCTGCGCGACCGACTCGGTCCAGGACTCCACCGCGGGGCCCTCGATCTCGACGGCGGCGCCGCACCGGCGGCACACCAGGTGATGGTGGTGGTGCTCTGTCTCGCAGCGCCGGTAGACCGCCTCGCCGGACGCGACCCGCAGCACGTCGACCTCGCCGCCGTCGGCGAGGGTCTGCAGGGTCCGGTAGACCGTGGTCAGGCCGATGCCCTCACCGGCGCGCCGCAGCTCCTCGTGGATCTCCTGGGCGGACCGGAAGTCCTCCAGGCGGTCGAGCAGCGCGGTGACGGCGGCCCGCTGCCGGGTGGCGCGGATGCCGCGCGGCCCGGCGGTGGACCGCTGTGTGATCGTCGCCGCGGTCGTCCGGTCGGTCGTCTCCGTCACGTGTCCTCCTCGACGTGGGCGACGGCGTCCACCACGATGTGCGCCAGGTGGTCGTCCACCAGCGAGTACAGCACCTCACGGCCCTTCCGCTCGCCCTCGACCACCCCGGCGGCCTTGAGGACCCGCAGGTGCTGGCTGATCAGGGGCTGGGTGACCCCGAGCGCGTCCACCAGGTCGTGGACGCACCGGGAGTGTTCCAGCAGCTGCAGGACGATGGCGATCCGGACCGGTGCGGCGAGTGCCCGCAGCAGGTCGCCCGCGGCGGCGAGGGTGCGCGGGTCGCGGGTCGGGCCGGGCTCGGGCGCGGGGTGGTGGTCGTCGTCCGCACCCGGGCCGGCTCCCGGTGCGTGCGTGGTCTGGGCTGCGGCAGACATGTGGTGGACCCGTCCGTTCCCCGGAGGCGGCGGCCACACCCCCCGGCGCTGCTGTGCCGTGCCGGCCGCACCCGACATGGTAGGCGTGTTCGTTATCGTCGCGCCGTGCTGCTGGTCTGCCGCTTCCGCGTGTCCCCCTCCGAGGAGTCCGCGTTCACCACGCGCGCGGCCCGTGCCCTGGAGCTCCTGGCCGCCCGGCCGGGCTGCCGCGGGGGTGAGGCGGGCCGGGCGATCGAGGACGCCGGGCAGTGGGTCCTGACCGTCCGCTTCGACTCCGTCGACGCCTACCGACGCGCCCTGGGGCCGTTCGAGGTCCGTGAGCACGTGCACCCGCTGCTGGCCGAGGCCGACACGACCACCGAGGCGACCTACGAGTCCCTGATCACGGTCACCCCCCGCGCCACCCCCGTCCACCACCCCAGCCTGCTGAGCTGACCTCCGACCTCGCACACGTTCCTGCGACCTCGCAGCCGCTGCAGAGCGTGCGAGGTCGCAGGAACGTGTGCGAGGTGCGGCGGAGGGGCCTGGTTGTCCACAGCGCGCGCTCGACGCCCGGCGCGAGCCGGGACCGTCCACAGCCGGACGGGTGACGGGCTTCCCCCGCTCCCGGTGCGCGGCGACGGTGGGGACATGGACTCCGACCCGCGACCGGCGCCCTGTTCGCCCGCCCCGGTGCTGCGCCGGGACCTGGTCGCGGCGGGGGTGGGCGACGACGAGCTCCGCAGGCTCCGGGCCTCGGGCCGGCTCGTCCGGCTGCGTCGCGGCGCCTACGTCGGAGCCGGTGACCTCGGACCGGTGGAACGACACCGGCAGACGGTGCGTGCGGCGGTCCGCACCCTGTCCCCGGACGCGGTGTTCAGCCACGTCTCGGCGGCGGCGACGCACGGGATCGGGCTGTGGCGGGTCCCGCTCGACCGGGTGGAGGTGACCAGGAACCGGCGCAGCGGTGCGCGGACGGCGCCGTCGGCGCGGTGCCACGCGGCGACGCTCGCCGCGGACGAGATCACCGTCGTCGACGGCGTCCCGGTGACGACGGTCCCGCGCACGGTCGTCGACCTGGCCCGCGCTCTGCCCTTCGTCGTGGCGGTCGCGGTCACCGACGCGGCGCTGCACGCCGGAGCCGTCACCGCCGACGAGCTCGCCGCCGCCGTGGCCCGGTCCGCGCGGCGTCCCGGCACCCCGGCCGCCCGCCGGGTGCTCGCCGCGGCCGACGGCGGTGCGGACGGCCCGGGGGAGACCCGCAGCAGGCTCCTCCTCCACTCCTGCGGCCTGCCCGCACCGGCCACCCAGCAGGAGCTTCGGGATCCGGCGGGACGGTTCCTCGGCCGGGTCGACTTCTGGTGGGAGCAGGCCCGGGTGGCGGGGGAGTTCGACGGGCGCATCAAGTACGGCCGGCGGCTCGACCCCGGCGGCGACCTCGAAGAGGTCCTGTGGCGGGAGAAGCTGCGGGAGGACGCGATCCGGGCCGAGGGCGTCGCGGTGGTGCGCTGGGTGTGGGCCGACCTGCACAGCGCGGCGTCGTTCGCCCCGACCGTCGCCCGCCTGCACCGCGCCCTGGACCGTGCCGCGTGAGCGCTCGACCTCGCAGACCGTTCTGCGACCTCGCAGCCTCTGCAGGGTGTGCGAGGTCGCAGGAACCTGTGCGAGGTCGGCCGGTCGGAGCCACCGCGGCGGGGCTGGGGGCGGGGCAGGGGGTGGGGATGCACGGCGGGTCGGTAACCTGGGACGCCCCGTATCCGGGGGACCTCCGAACCACCTTCTCTGGAGTACCGCCAGTGGCCAGCAAGCCCACCTCCGCCAAGATCGAGACCATCGTCGCGCTGACCAAGCGGCGCGGATTCGTCTTCGCCTCCGGTGAGATCTACGGCGGTACCCGGTCGGCGTGGGACTACGGGCCCCTCGGCGTCGAGCTGAAGGACAACATCAAGCGCCAGTGGTGGAAGACCATGGTGACCGGCCGCGACGACGTCGTCGGCCTGGACTCCTCGGTCATCCTCCCGCGCCAGACGTGGGTCGCCTCCGGTCACGTGAACGCGTTCACCGACCCGCTGGTCGAGTGCACCTCGTGCCACAAGCGCTACCGCGCCGACCAGCTGGCCGAGGAGTTCGCCGAGCGCAAGGGCCGCGATCCGGAGCAGGCCGACCCGAACGACCTGTCCGAGGTGCCCTGCCCGAACTGCGGCACCCGCGGCCAGTTCACCGCGCCGCGCGAGTTCAACATGATGCTGAAGACGTTCCTCGGCCCGGTGGAGTCCGAGGAGGGCATGGCCTACCTGCGTCCGGAGACCGCGCAGGGCATCTTCGTGAACTTCCTGAACGTGCAGACCACGTCGCGGAAGAAGCCGCCGTTCGGCATCGGCCAGATCGGCAAGAGCTTCCGCAACGAGATCACCCCGGGCAACTTCATCTTCCGGACCCGCGAGTTCGAGCAGATGGAGATGGAGTACTTCGTCGAGCCTGGCAGCGACGAGGAGATCCACCAGTACTGGATCGACGAGCGCACCCGCTGGTACACCGACCTGGGCATCGACCCGGAGAACCTGCGGCAGTACGAGCACCCGAAGGAGAAGCTCTCCCACTACTCGAAGCGCACCGTCGACATCGAGTACCGGTTCAACTTCACCGGCCAGGAGTGGGGCGAGCTCGAGGGCATCGCGAACCGCACCGACTTCGACCTGACGACGCACTCGAACCACTCGGGCGTCGACCTGTCGTTCTACGACCAGGCCTCCGACACCCGGTACAAGCCGTACGTGATCGAGCCCGCCGCCGGTGTCGGCCGGTCGATGATGGCCTTCCTCATCGAGGCCTACACCGAGGACGAGGCGCCGAACGCGAAGGGCGGCGTCGACAAGCGCGTCGTGCTGAAGCTCGACCGCAGGCTCGCCCCGGTCAAGGCCGCAGTGCTGCCGCTGTCGCGCAACGCCGACCTGTCGCCGAAGGCGAAGGACCTGGCCGCGCAGCTCCGCAAGAACTGGAACGTCGACTTCGACGACGCCGGCGCCATCGGCCGCCGGTACCGCCGCCAGGACGAGATCGGCACCCCGTTCTGCATCACGGTCGACTTCGACACCCTCACCGACCAGGCGGTGACGATCCGCGAGCGCGACTCGATGGCGCAGGAGCGGGTCGCCCTGGACCAGGTCGAGACCTACCTGGCGACGCGCCTGCTCGGCTGCTGAGCAGGCTCCGGACCGACGAACGCCCCCGCCCGGGATCCGGGCGGGGGCGTTCGTCGTGAGTGGGTCAGCGCCGGTAGGCCAGCAGCTGCACGCCCAGCTCGGACTCGGCGCGGCGCACCTCCTCCAGCTGCTCGGCGGTCAGCGCGGCGTAGGGCGACTCGGGCCGGTAAGCCACGAGCGGGCCGCCGATGCGGTCCTCGAGCTGCTTGAGCCTGGCCAGCGCCGTGTCGTCGAGATCGGCGGGACGCAGCGTCGGAGCGGTCATCACAACCTCCGTGGGTGATCGGGAGGCGACCCAGAGTAGGACCGCCCCGGACCGGGCGCAGCTTGGGTACCCGGTCCGGGGTCGCTCCTACACCGGCTCGGGGAGGAGCCGTTCCACCAGGTCGGAGAGGGTGACGATGCCGACCGGGCGGTCGTCGGACTCCACCAGCGCCAGGTGCGCACGCTGCTCACGCATCGTGTTCACCGCAGTGTGGTACTGCGTGTCCGCCGACAGGGTGAGCACCGGGCGCATCAGGTCCCGGGCCCGGGTCCCCGGGGCCCGCGTCAGGGTGTCGCGGACGTGCACGTACCCGATCGGGGTGTCGCCGTCGCGGACGACCAGCCGGAGGTGACCGGTCCGGCGACAGGTCGCCTGGATGGCGGCGACGTCGTCGTCCGCGGCGACCCCGGAGGGCTCCCGCGCGAGCTCGCCGAGCGGGGTCCGCTCCAGCTCCAGCGCCGTGACCAGCTGGTCACGGCGCCCCTGGTCCAGGGTGCCGGTCTTCGCCGAGTGGTCGACCAGCTGGCGCAGGTCGTCGGCGTTGCGGCCCGAGGCCATCTCGTCGACCGGCTCGACCCCGCACAGCCGCAGGCAGCGGTTGGCGGCGCCGTTCAGCAGGAGCAGCACCGGCCGGGCCGTCACCATGAAGGCGCGCATCGGGATCGCCAGCATGATCGCCGAGCGCTCCGGGTGCGAGATGGCCCAGGACTTCGGCGCCATCTCCCCGACGACCAGGTGCAGGAACGTCACGACGATCAGGGAGACGACGAACGACGCCACCCCGGCGACCCCGCCGGGGACGCCCCAGCCCTCGATGACCGGGCGCAGCGCGTAGTCCACGGCCGGCTTGGTGATCGCACCGAGCCCCAGCACGCACAGCGTGATGCCCAGCTGGGACCCCGCCAGCAGCAGCGAGATGTCCTTGGCGCTGCGCAGCGCCGCCCGCGCCGACGCCGAGGTCAGCGCGGCCTCCTCCAGGCGGTAGTTCCGGGCGGCGACGAGCGCGAACTCGACGGCCACGAAGAACGCGCTCGCCGCGACGAGCAGGATCGACACCACGATCTCGAAGGCACTCATGCCCGCAGCTCCCGCTCGTCGCTGTCCTGCTCGGAACCGGCGGACACCGGTTCGGTCCACTCCAGGCGGACCGCCGACGGGACCCGCCGGTCGACCTCCTGCACCACCAGGCGCAGGGCGCGGTCCTCGTCGTCCGGGCTCTCGGCCGCGATCGTCACGACGACCGCGTCCCCGGCGTCCGGCAGCCGCTGCAGCTCGGCCATCACCAGACCGCCGACGGTCTGGTAGTCGCCCTCGGGCAGCTCGGCGTCGATCAGCCTGCCGACCTCGTCGACGTGCCGGTCACCCGGCACGACCCAGCCGTCGTCGGACCGCAGTGCCTGGTCCGTCCCGGCCTGGTCGTGCTCGTCGGTGATCTCACCGACGAGCTCCTCGGCGACGTCCTCGACGGTGATGACGCCGGCCAGGCCGCCGTACTCGTCGAGCACGCACGCCAGCTCCTCGTCGTCGGCGCGCAGCTGGGCCAGCACCTGCGGCAGCGGCAGCGACGAGGGCACCAGCACCGGGGCCCGCATCAGGTCCGACACCAGCACCTCGTCGAACGGCCGGTCGTCGCGGTCGGCGAGGGCCAGCACGTCCTTCAGGCAGACCACGCCCACCAGCTCCAGCGCGTTCTCCGGGTCCGCCGCCTCGGCGGGCGGCCCGAGCACCGGGTACCGCGAGTGCTGGACGGCCATCTGCCCGACCAGGCTCTCGACGGTCGCGTCGGCGCGGACCCACGACACCCGCGGCCGCGGGATCATCGCGGCCCGCGCGGTGCGGTCGCCGAAGTCGACGGCGCGGTCCAGCAGCACCGCGAGCTCCGGGTTGAGGTCACCCGAGTCCTTCGAGTCGTCGATGATCGCCTCGAGGTCGCGCGGGGTGGCCGAGTGCTCGACGTCGTGCACCGGCTCGATCCGCAGCGCACGCAGCAGCAGGTTGGAGGCCGCGTCGAAGATCCGGATGAGCCACCCGAACAGCGCCAGGTAGGTCTTGGTGGACAGCGCCAGCCACCGCGCGACCGGCTCCGGCCGGGCGATGGCGAGGTTCTTCGGGAACAGCTCGCCGAACACCATCTGGACGACGGTGGCGAACAGCAGCGCGATCACGGTGCCGATCGCGACACCGACGCCGAGCGGGACGTCGACCAGGCCCAGCAGCTCACCGATGCCGTTGCCGATCAGCGGTTCGGCGACGTAACCGACCAGCAGGCCGGTGACGGTGATGCCGAGCTGGGCGCCCGACAGCATGAACGAGGTGCGACGGGTGATGTCGAGGGCACGGGACGCTCCGGTGTCGCCCTCGGCCGCACGGGCCTTGAGGCGGGAGCGGTCGACGGCCATGTAGCCGAACTCCTGGGCCACGAAGTAGCCGGTCAGGGCGGTGATCACGAGGACCACCAGGATGCCCAGGAGGATGCCGAGGATCGTGCCGATCACCGGGAGGTCACCGCCCGGGTCTCGGGCCCGGCCGGGATGTGCACGGCGTGGGCGGGGACGAGGACGATGCGGGGTCGCCGGCCGTCACGGGGACGGTCGGCGCGCGGACTGCAGGTGGGGTCCATGACTCCTGACTCGCGGTCTGATGGGTGTTCGACGCGTACAACGCGTGCCGGAATCGTACGGTTCCGGAACGCAGCCGTCGCGGTGGTCACCCTGTGATGGCCCGAACGGCGGTACCGGTGTTCGGTGCAACGCAGGGGCGGGTGATCCCCGTCCGTGCTCACGTCTCGCCCGGGACAGGCCGGTCCGACCTGGTCCGGGGCGGTGATCCGGGGTTCCGCGCTCGGCTGGACGGTGCTGCCGGCGGTGCCGACCGTCCACGCCTGCGCCGGCGTTGTCCGACGTCGCCGATGAGATCGGGCCGCCGCGACGGTCGGTACGGGCATGACCCTGGAGACGATCCTCGTGAGCGGCGACGGCGAGCGGCTCGCCCGCTTCTACCGCGACCTGCTCGGTGCCACCGAGACCGCGCGCTTCCCCGCCGACGGTGCCCCGTTCTACCTCGGGATGGAGCTGTCGGGGGCCCGGCTCGGCGTCGTGTGCGAGGCGTCGGCCCCGGACGGGCCGCAGCGGTTCCTGCTCTCGGCGGAGGTCGGCGCGGCCGCCGACGTCGACGCCCTCCTCCCACGAGTCGTCGAGCTCGGCGGCACCGTCTCCGGTGACCCGACCGACATGCCGTGGGGGCAGCGGGTCGCCCACGTGCGGGACCCGGACGGCAACACGCTGAACCTGTGCGGCGCGCTGTAGCCCGTTCTCAGCTCACCGTCAGGCCCCGTCGCTACCCTGGCGACCGTGAGCACCTCGGCGACCTCCTCCGCGGCACGGCCACCGGCCGACCCCCGTCGTGACCTGGGCGCGGCCCTGCGCCGCTGGGCGGTGACCGGCGGCCCGGGGATCGGCGTCGTCCGGGTGCTCGACCGGCACGGGTTCGGCTCCGTCGAGTCCGGCCAGCTGGTCGCGGGCACCACCGACGGCGAGGTCGGCGGCCTGCTCTACCTCGGTGCCCTCGACGACTCCGCGCACCCGCTCGCCGCCGAGGCGGCGTCCGGGACGGCGACGGTGCGCGAGGCGCACGTCGGGGAGTCCTCCGCGGTCGCGGCCGGGCTCGCCTGCGCCGGCGGGGCGACGCTGCTCGCCCACCCGCTGCCCGCCGGTCCCGCCGCCGCGCTGGGGGAGGCACTGGAGGCCGGTCGGCCCGCCGCGCTGCTGTCGGTCGTGGACACCGGCGCGGCCCTCGTCCTCACCGGGCCCGGCCTGGAGGAGTCCACCGGCGACCTCGGCGGGGTCACCGCCGCGGCGGCCGAGCAGACCCGCGCGCTGCTGCGCCGGGGGGCCACGGCCACCGAGCGGCTCGACGTCGACGGCACCGCGGTCCTGGTCGACCTGCTCGTGCCGGTCCCGTCGGTGCTGGTCGTCGGCGAGGGTGCGCTCGGGGCCGCCCTGCACGCCCAGGCGGGCCTGCTCGGCTGGAGCGCCCGCACCGTCACCACCGTCGACGACGCGCGCGCCGCCGTCGCCGCCTTCACCGAGGCCGACGTGCTGGTGCTGCTCGACCACGACCCGGCCTTCGACGCGGCCCTGCTCGACGGCCTCGCCCACGGCCGCGGGTTCCTCGGGGCGCTCGGGTCGCGGCGCACCCAGGCCGCGCGCCGCGAGCGGCTGCTCGCCGCCGGGGTCACCGAGGACGCCCTGGCCACTGTCCACGGGCCGGTCGGTCTCGACCTCGGCGCCCGCACCCCGGCCGAGACCGCGGTGTCGATCGTCGCCCAGGTCGTCGCGCTGCGCGCCGGGCGCTCGGCGTCGGCGCTCGCCTCCTCCGCCGGTCGGATCGGCGGATGACCGGCACGTCGTCGCGGCGCGGGCTCGGCGGCGCACCGCCGGAGCCCGGTCCGGACCGGCGCACCGTGCGCCGCCCGGTGCGGACCGGCATGACCTGGGGCGCGCGGCTGCTCGTCGGCGGGCTGGTCATGCTCGTCGCGGTGGTCGGGGTGACCGCGCTGCGGGTGTGGCAGGTCGCCCGGGTGGACGACCAGCGCCCCAGTGACGCGGTCGTCGTGCTCGGCGCCGCCCAGTACAACGGCGAGCCCAGCGCGGTGCTGGCCAACCGTCTCAAGCACGCCGAGCAGCTGTGGCGCGACGGCGTGGCCCCGCGGATCGTCACCGTCGGCGGCGGGCGGACGGGGGACCGCTACACCGAGGCCGAGGCCAGCCGGGACTGGCTGATCGAGCAGGGCGTGCCGTCCTCGGCGGTCGAGGCCGTGCCCGAGGGCGCGGACACGCTCGGCAGCCTGCAGGCGGTCGCGGCGACCGCGCGGCAGCAGGGCTGGTCCTCGGCGCTGCTGGTGTCCGACCCGTGGCACAGCCTGCGGGCCCGCACCATGGCCCGCGACGCCGGGCTGAAGGCCTACACCTCTCCGACCCGCAGCGGCCCGATCGTGCAGACCCGCGAGACGCAGCTGCGCTACATCTACCGCGAGACCGGCGCGTTGTTGTTCTACGAGCTGACCCACGCCTCGGTCGACACCGCGAGCAGCGGGCTGGGATGACCGTCCAGCACGCCCCGGCCGATCCGGGATACACCGCAGCCGACGCCGAGCGCCGCCACCCCGAGGCCCCGAAGGGGTCCGGGCTGGGGGAGCGCGGCCGCGTCGAGCGGCGCAGCCCCTACTCCCGGGACCGGGCCCGGGTGCTGCACTGCGCGGCGCTGCGCCGGCTCGCGGGCAAGACCCAGGTGGTCGGGCCGGGGGAGGGCGCCGAGGTCAGCGGCATCCCGCGGACCCGGCTGACGCACTCGTTGGAGGTCGCCCAGATCGGCCGCGGTGTCGCCGAGGAGCTGGGGCTCGACCCGGACGTCGTCGACGCCGCCGGGCTCGCCCACGACATCGGCCACCCGCCGTTCGGGCACAACGGCGAGCGGGCGCTCGACGTCGCGGGTGCGGAGTGCGGCGGGTTCGAGGGCAACGCCCAGACCCTGCGCATCCTGACCCGCCTGGAGCCGAAGGCCCGCTCCGGCGACGGCCTCGTCCCCGGTGGGCTCAACCTGACCCGGGCGACGCTGGACGCCGCCACCAAGTACCCGTGGGCGCGGCGCGGAGCGGAGCGCAAGTTCGGTGCCTACACCGACGACCTGCCCGCCCTGGAGTGGCTGCGCGCCGGGGACCGGCCGGGGGTGCGGAGCATGGAGGCCCAGGTCATGGACTGGGCCGACGACGTCGCCTACTCGGTGCACGACGTCGAGGACGCGGTGCACGCCGGCCGCATGGACCTGGCGGTGCTGTCCTCACCCGCCGAGCGCGCGGCGCTCGCGGTGGAGGCGTCGCTGCGCTTCGGCGAGGACGAGGGGGCCTGCGCCGAGGCCGCCGCCCGGCTCGACGCGCTGCCGGTGGTCCGCGCGGTCCGCGGCTTCGACGCCGCCACCGCCGCGGGCGACGACCTGGTCGCGATGAAGCGGATGACCTCCGAGCTGGTGGGCCGGTTCGCGCTGGCCGCCACCGACGCGACCCTGGACACCTACGGCGACGCCCCCCTGGCCCGGCACCGCGCCGACCTGGTGGTCCCGGTCGTCGCGGCGGCGGAGGTCGTGGTGCTCAAGGCGCTGGCCACCCGCTACGTGATGAGCGACCCGCGGCGGCTGGAGATGCAGTCCCGCCAGCGCGACCTGCTGCACGACCTCGTCGCCGCGCTGTGCGCCCGGGGGCCGGACGTCCTGGACCCCGCCCGCGCGGAGGACTGGACGGCCGCCCCCGACGACCGCGCGCGGCTGCGCGTGGTGATCGACCAGGTCGCGACGCTGACCGACCCGCAGGCGCACGCCTGGCACCGCACGCTCTGCCGGCCCTGAGACCGGACCCTGCCGGCCCCGGGACGCCGACGGCCCCGCCGTCCGGTGGGACGGCGGGGCCGGGTCGGAGTCGGGGCCGGAGTCGTCAGCGCAGGGTGATCGCGGGCTTCGCCGCGTCGGCCTCGCTGGTCACGGCGCGGGTCGGGCAGGTCCCGAGGACCCGGTCGATCGCGTCGCGCTCGGCGCTGGTCACCCACAGCTTGTACTTCTTCTTCACCGCGACCTGCCGCGCGACGTAGGCGCAGCGGTAGCGGTTGTCCGGCGGGAGCCAGGTCGCGGCGTCGCCGTCGCCCTTGCGGGCGTTGGTCGGGCCGTCGACGGCGATCAGGTTCAGCGGGTCGTTCCCGATCTTCTCCCTAGTGGCCTCGTCCAGCTGCTGGGCGCCCTTCTGCCAGGCGTCGGACAGCGCGACGACGTGGTCGATCTGCACCTTCTCGCTGGTGCCCTGACCGCGGGTGAAGGAGATGGTGGTGCCGGTGTAGGAGTCGCGCAGCGACCCGGTGAGCACCACGCAGTCGTGGGTGCCCGCCTTGAACGTCTCGCGGTCCATGTCCCGGGCGAGGACCTGGTTGCGCTGGTCGCAGCCGTCGCGGTCGATGTCGGCCCAGCGGCGTCCGAACTGCTCGCGGGTGTAGCCGGTCTTCGGTGCCCGGCCCTTCACCGCCAGCGTCTTCAGCGTCGTCGACGCGCTGCCCGCGGCCGCGCCCTCCACGGTGCCGGGCGTCGCCGGCGCCGCGACACCGACGTCGACGACGCCGGTGTCGAGCGCCGCGTCCAGCACGTCCACGAACGACCCGGGGGATCCGCACCCGGCCATCACCAGCATCGTCGCGAGCAACCCGGCGACCCGCACACCTCGAACACGCACACCGGAGATGTTCGCGAATGCGAACGCCGGAACCACGTCAACACGCCGCGTGTTCGTCACTCAGGGTGAAGAGACTTGCCAGGAAGGGGCCGGTCCGTGCACAGGGTCGGGCCGTCGGTGGATCCGTGATCACGCTCACCGACCTGCGGTCCACCACTGCCGGGGTGGAAGGGGGCACGCCCGGGCTACCCGTGCTCGTCGCGACGGCGTCGCCGGCCGACCGGCCCGCCGCCGGGCCCGGCACGCGGCCGGGCCCGGCGGCGGAGGTCAGGCGTTGATCGCCGGCCGGTCGGAGTCGTGCCCGGACTGCACGGCGATCGTCCGCGGCTTGGCCGCCTCGGCGACGGGGATGCGGATGCGCAGCACCCCGGCGTCGTACGACGCGTGGATGGCGGACGTGTCGAGGTTGTCGCCGAGGAGCAGCTGACGGGCGAACACGCCGTAGGCCCGCTCGGAGGCGACCCACTCGACCTGGTCGGTGGTCCCGGTGTGGGTGGGCCGGCGTTCCGCCTTGACCGTCAGGGTGCTGCGCTCGACGGAGAGTTCGACGGCGTCCGGGTCGATGCCGGGCAGGTCGAACTCCACGACGAACTCGTCACCGTGACGCCAGGCGTCCATCGGCATCGCCGCGGGGCGCGACCAGGTGCCGCCGGACTCGAACGCCTGCGTGGCGAGCCGGTCCAGGGCCCGGAACGGGTCGGTACGCAGCAGCATCGTGAACCACTCCCTTCCAGCCGTGCCGGTTCGCGACCGGCCGGCTGACTCCTCGTCGTCCTTCGTCGGGTCGGTACTCCGGAGACGAGCTCCGGATATCTCTAGTTATAGCTAGAGATTTTCTGCTGTCAAGGGCTCGGGCGGTCGGTGTTGCCGAGCTCGGTCTGCAGCTGCGCGAGCTCCGTGCGCAGGCGCTCGATCTCGCGGTGCGCGGCGCCGAGGCGGTCCTCGCTGTCGGCGAGCTCCCCGCGCAGCCGGTCGATCCACGACGCCGACCCCAGCGGGTGTCCCTCGTCCAGCAGGGTGCGCAGGCGGGCGGCCTGCTCCAGCTGGTTGCGCGAGTAGCGGCGGTGCCCGCCCGCGGAGCGGTGCGGATTCACCACGCCCGCGCTGTCCAGGCTGCGCAGGAAGGCGGGCTCGACCTCCAGCAGGTGCGCGGCCTGGCCCATCGCGACGGTCGGGTAGTCGGGGTCGTCGAGTCGGTCCAGTGCCATGGTCGGTCCTCCCTCGCGGTCCGCGGCGCACTCCTGGGCACCCGGGCCGGTCCTCCGTCGAACCCGAGTGTAGCCGCTCAGTGGCGAAAATCTGACCTGTGCGCTACAGATATGAGAGAGACGACGATCCGGGAGGAGAGCGTGATGAACGAGAGCAGGGTCCGCACCGACCGTCCCCGGGAGGACGTCCTCCGCATCCGCGTGGAGGGCGAGCTGGACGCGGCGGCGGGCGCGTCGCTGTTGCGCCAGGTCGACGCGCGCCTCGCCGCCGCCGGAGCGGGCTGGGTGCCGGTGCGGCACGTCCTCGTCGACCTGGGCACCGGGGTCACCGCGCGCGGGGCGCGGGCGCTGCACCACCTGCGGCACATGGCGCGGAACCGCGGCCTGGACGTCCGGCTGATCGGCGCCGCACGCGTCGCGCCGCGCATGGTGCCGGGCGCCCGGGCGGTCCTGCACGGGATGCGCAACCACCCGGACCTGGCCTCGGCGCTCGCCGAGCTGGAGCCGCCGGCCGTCGTCGCGGCCTGACCGGACCGTGGGTGAGGCTCCCGCCACCCCGGCTTGCCCCGGTCGTTAGCACTGCGATGGAGTGGCGGCGTGACCTCCTCGCGTTGGCTCGTCCCGGTGCTGGCCGTGCTCTTCGTCCCGCTGTGGGCGTCCGGCTTCATCGCGGGCAAGATCGCGACCGGGTCCACCGACGTCCCCGCGGTCCTGCTCTGGCGGTTCGTGATCGCGCTGGTCGTGATGCTCGCCGCCGTCGCGGTGCTCCGGCCGGACCTGCCGCGCGGCCGGGCCTGGCTGCACCTTGCGGTCACGGCGCTGCTGCTGCAGGTCGGGCAGTTCACCTTCGTCTACAGCGGGCTTGCCTCGGGCGTCCCCGCCGGACTGTCGAGCCTCATCCTCGGGATGGCGCCGCTGCTGGTCGGGCTGCTGACCCCGTTGCTGCTGGCCACCCGCCTGGGCGTCGGACCGGTGCTGGGCCTGCTGATCGGCGCCACCGGCGTCTACGTCGTGCTGGCCGACGACCTCGGTGCCGGTCTCGGCAGCAACCTCGTCTTCCCGGTGCTGGGCATGCTGTCGCTGGCGGCCGGCACGCTCTACCAGAAGCGGTTCAACGACAGCACCCCCGTGGTGACCAGCGTCGTGGTCCAGATGGCGACCTCGCTGGTCGCGACCCTGGCCGCCTGGCCGTTCCTCGGCGCGGACTGGCTGCCCCGCGCGCCGTCGGGCTGGGCGGCCGTGGCCTTCCTGGGGGTCGTGAACTCGGCGGGCGCCTTCGTGCTGATGCTCGTGCTGCTGCGGCTGCGGTCCACGGTGTTCGTGTCGTCGCTGCTCAACCTGGTCCCGGCGACGACGGCGCTGGTCGCCGTGCCCGTGCTCGGGGAGCCGCTCACCGTGCAGGCCGTGCTGGGCCTGGGCATCGCCCTGGTCGGCATGTTCGTCGGGCTGGGCCGGGTGCCCGGCCTGCGCGGCCGCCGGGTGGTCGCCGACGCGGCCGTCGCCGCCCCGTCCGAGCAGCCGGATGGACACGCCGTCGCACCGGCAGCGGGCGGACCGGGGCGCCGGGCCGGAGGCGCCTAGACTGGCCGGCGTGGCAGGACGGATCCGGGACGCCGACATCACCGAGGTCCGCAACCGCACGCGGGTCGAGGAGATCGTCGAGGAGTACGTGGCCCTCCGCCGCGCCGGGGCGGGCTCGCTGAAGGGCCTGTGCCCGTTCCACGACGAGAAGTCCCCGTCGTTCACCGTCCGCCCCTCGCACGGCACGTTCCACTGCTTCGGCTGCGGCGAGCACGGCAGCGTCATCGACTTCGTCATGAAGATGGAGGTCATCGGGTTCCCCGAGGCCGTCGAGCGGCTCGCCGAGCGGTGCGGGGTCCGGCTGACCTACGAGGGCGGCGGGTCCTCGGTGCAGCGCGACCGCGGCACCCGCAGCCGCCTGCTGGAGATCAACAAGAAGGCCCAGGCGTTCTACGCCGAACAGCTCGCCACCCCCGCGGGCCGCGCGGGCATGCAGTTCCTCGCCGACCGCGGCTTCGACGCCGCGGCCGCGGAGAAGTTCGGCTGCGGGTACGCCCCGGCCGGCTGGGACACCGTCACCAAGCACCTGCTGGCGCAGGGCTACCAGCTGGACGAGCTGATCAAGGCCGGCATCTCCAAGGAGGGCAGGCGCGGCGCGATCGACCGGTTCCACCGGCGTCTGCTGTGGCCGATCCGCGACCTGGGCGGCGACGTCGTCGGCTTCGGCGCGCGCCGGCTGTTCGACGACGACGGCATCGAGGCCAAGTACCTCAACACCTCCGAGACGCCCGTCTACCGCAAGACCCACGTGCTGTTCGGCCTGGACCAGGCCAAGCGGGAGATCGCGAAGACCCGGCAGGTCGTGGTCGTCGAGGGCTACACCGACGTCATGGCGATGCACCTGGCCGGGGTGACCACGGCGGTCGCGTCCTGTGGCACGGCATTCGGCACCGAGCACGTCTCGGTCATCCGCCGGCTGATCGGCGACGACTCCTTCGACCGCGGGGAGGTCATCTACACCTTCGACGGCGACGCGGCCGGCCAGAGCGCCGCGATGAAGGCGTTCGAGGGCGACCAGAACTTCGCCGCGCAGACCTTCGTCGCCGTCGCCCCGGACGGCCAGGACCCCTGCGACCTGCGCAACAACCACGGCGACGCCGCCGTGAAGGACCTCGTCGCCCGGCGCGAGCCGCTGTTCGAGTTCGCCATCCGCACCGAGCTGCGCAGCCACGACCTCGCCAGCGCCGAGGGCCGGGTCGCGGCGCTGCAGCGGACCGTCCCGCTGGTCGCGCAGATCAAGCGGGAGGACCTGCGCGACGAGTACGCGCGACGGCTGGCCGGCTGGGTCGGCTGGGACGACATCGCCGTCGTCGTGCGACGGGTGCGCGAGAGCGCCGGGGTGTCGTCCGAGGGGGGCCGCTCCCGGCGTCGCGCCCCGCTGCCCGCCCCGAAGCGCGACGACACCCAGCTGCACCTGCAGCGCGAGGCGCTCAAGGCGGCGCTGCAGATCCCCGGCGTCGTCGGCCCCGGCTTCGACGAGCTGCCCGAGGCCGGTTTCACCCACCCGCAGCTGGCCGCGGTGCACCGGGCGATCATGGCCGCGGGCGGGGTGTGCGCCGGGCTGGAGGGGTCGGACTGGCTCGACGCCGTCGTCGCCGAGGGTGCGGGCGACGACGTGAAGCGCCTGGTCAGCGAGCTGGCCGTGGAGAACCTCGAGCTCCCCAAACGCAACACCGACGAGGTCCGCTACGTCAACGGCGTCCTCGCCGGGGTCCGGCTCGGCCTGGTCGAGCGCGAGATCGCCGACCTCAAGTCGCAGCTGCAGCGCACCAACGCCGAGACCGACCACGACGAGTACATGGACCTGTTCGGCGTGCTCGTCCCGCTGGAGCAGTACAAGATCCAGCTGCGCGAGCAGGCGTCCGGGGTCGCGTCGTGACGGGCTTCTGGTCGCGGCTGCTCGGCCGCGAGCCGGTGCCCGACGCGGTCGCCGCCGCCCTCGCCGACTCCGAGGCCGTCGTCGCCACCGCGCAGGCCCCGGGCGGGATGCTCGTGGTCACCTCGTGGGGGATCTGGCCGCCCGGTGGGGAGCGGCTGGGCTGGCACGAGATCGCGAAGGCCACCTGGGACAAGGTCAGCCTGGTCGTGACGCCGACCTCGGCCGAGCAGATCGCCCCCGGCACCGAGCTGCTCGCCGACGGGCGCCCGCTGCGGTTCCGCCTCGTCGAACCGGGGAAGGTGCCGCAGGCCGTGCAGGAGCGCGTCACCCAGTCCATCCGCACCCGCAACCGCCGTGAGCTGCCCGGGGGAGGGGTCTGGGTGCTGCAGCGCCGGGTCCCCGGCCGCGACGGGCTGGTGCTGCAGGTCCGGCCCGACCCGGGGACCGACCCGGTCGCCGCCCGGAGGCTGGCGGAGGGCATCGCCGCACGACTCCCGGAGGAACCGTGACCACGACCAGCTGGGACCCGGAGCTCTACCGCGCCTTCGACGACCACCGCTCGCGCCCGTTCCTGGACCTGCTGGCCCGGGTCGGGGAGACCGACCCCGCGCTGACCCGGGTCGTCGACGCCGGCTGCGGCCCCGGCCACCTGACCGGGCTGCTCGCCCGGCGGTGGCCGACGGCGACGGTCGAGGCGTTCGACTCCTCCCCGGACATGGTCGCCGCGGCCCGCGCCGCCGGCGTCGACGCCACGCGGGTCGACGTGCGCGACTGGACCCCGCCCCGCGACACCGGGGTGCTCGTGACCAACGCGGTGCTGCAGTGGGTGCCGGAGCACCCCGACGTGCTGCGCCGCTGGGTGGCCTCGCTCGCGCCCGGGGCGTGGATCGCGGTGCAGGTCCCCGGCAACTTCGACGCCCCCTCCCACGTGCTGACCCGCGAGGTCGCGACGCTCCCGCAGTGGCGGGACCGGATTCTGCTGCGCGGCAACGAGACCGTGCTCGACCCGCTCGGCTACGCCGACATCCTGGCCGCCGCGGGCGCCGACGTCGACGCCTGGGAGACGACCTACCTGCAGCGGCTCGACGGCGACGACCCGGTCCTGCGCTGGATCTCCGGCACCGCCCTGCGCCCGGTCCGCGACGCCCTCGACGACGACGCCTACGACGCGTTCGTCCGCGAGCTCGCGCCCCGGCTGCGGGCGGCCTACCCGCCGAGCGCCGACGGCGGCACCTGGTTCCCGTTCCGCCGCGTCTTCGCGGTCGCCCGCACACGCTGACCCGCCCGTCCCGTGACCCGGGGACGGGTCACGGGACGGGGCGAGCCCTCAGCGCCCGGTGTTCTGGCCGCCGCGCACCTTGTCGAGCGCACCCTCGACACCCGCCCGCGCGACGCCCGCGGCGCCCTGCACCGCGGGATGGTCCGCCGCCCGGTGATAGGCACGGACGAGCTGTTCGTAGCGCTCGTGACCGGCTCTGGTGCCGAGGACGTACCCGACGGCGACACCCACGAGGAATTTGACCATTCCCCTCACCTCCGACCGCGACCGTACCCGGACCGCGGCCGCTGTCCGACCGCCACCCGGATGGGGCTCCGACCTGCGGGAACAGCGGCCGAACGGGGGGTTGCGAGAGGGCTGTACGGGGTGTTGTAGAGTTCTTCTCGTCGCCGGGAACACCACCCGGAACGGCATGAACGGTCCTCCGTAGCTCAATGGCAGAGCACCCGACTGTTAATCGGGCGGTTATTGGTTCGAGTCCAATCGGAGGAGCATTTCCCGAGGTCAGTCAGGTGACCCGGGCAGCCACTCACGATCGACCCCCGAGACCATCACCGATGGTTCCGGGGGTCGCTCCGTCTCCGGGGACGATCCGACGGTCGTGGACGCCCGTGGTCACGGTCACTAGCGTGTGCACCCTTCGTCCGGAGCCCCTGGAGCACCCGCCGTGAGGTACACCGTCTCGACCGAGATCGCCCTGCCGCGGGAGAGCGTGGTCCAGCTGCTCGCCGACCCCGTCCACCTGCCGAGATGGCTGCG
Source organism: Pseudonocardia sp. TMWB2A (assembly GCF_017312135.1). Taxonomy (NCBI): domain Bacteria; kingdom Bacillati; phylum Actinomycetota; class Actinomycetes; order Pseudonocardiales; family Pseudonocardiaceae; genus Pseudonocardia; species Pseudonocardia sp. TMWB2A. The sequence continues at coordinate 622,010 of NZ_QKQY01000002.1, read as the reverse complement.
CGGCCTGGTGCTGCACGAGCCCATCGACGGACTGCACGGGGAGGTCGGTACCCGGTCGCGCGTCGTGCTGCGGACGGGAGGGCAGGAGATGGAGGCCGTCGAGACCATCACGCGCCGGGAACCGTCGGACCTGAACGGGATCCCGGCGGACAGGGTCGTCCACTTCGAACGTGAGATCGTCGCCGACGGTATGTGGAGTGCCGCTCGGGAACGGTTCACCGAGGCCGGTCCGGGGACGACGCTCTGGACGAGCGAGAACGAGTACCGGTTCAGCAGCCTGTCCATGCGACTGGCGGCGCCACTCCTGCGCGGCGTCTTCCGCCGGCAGTCACGACTGCACATGCAGGACTTCGTGGCATTCGCCGAGCGGGGTGCCGACGTCCGTGACGCGGAGGGTTGACCGCGCCGCGCGCGACGGTGCACGGGCCCGCCGGGGCGGTGTAACGCGGCATCGCGGCGATCCGACATCGGGACCGCAACCACCCACACCGGACGTGGAGGACCCGCGATGTCGAACGTCGTGCTGAAGCTCGCCCAGGCGATCGGGATCGTCGTGCTCGCCGTCCTCGTCGTCGGCACGGTGATCGGCATCCTGCAGTGGGTCGTCGTCGCCGCCGGTCTGGTCGCGCTGCCGGTGGCGGGCATCTGGCTGTACTCGCGTCTGTCCGGCCGCTCGTCGGCGAGCCCCGCGCGGCGGTCGGCCCCGCGGCCCACCCGCGCCGACCGTGCGGTCACGGCCCGCCGGGCCGAGCTGGAGGGCCGGGCGGTCTACGACGCGGTGGGCCGCTGCGGGTGGTGCGGCTCGGGGACGCGGCACCAGGACCGGTACGGATTCCCCACCACACCGCTCGCGTTCCACCGCGGTGAGATCGACGCGCTGCTGTAGCGGTCTCACCCCACGTCGCGCGCCCGGATCCCCACCTCGTGCGGATCCACCTGCTGATCCTCGGGTGACAGCGCGAGGGTGAGGATCCGCGTCGGGTGGATCCGGATGATCGGTCCCGACCCCGCCGACTGCCCCGCGGAGTCCGTCGGCTCCGTCAGCGCCTCGCCCCGTCCCCGGATCTCGACGAACCGCACCCGCCACGGGTCGGTCGACAGCACGTCGTCGACGACGAAGGCGACCTGCCCGTTCGCGGCGACGTTACGGAACTTGCGGCTGCGGTCCATGCGGAAGCCGCCGATGTCGATGGTCCCCAGCCTCGTGTTGACGCCGAACCCCACCGGGCTGGCCTGCAGCGTCCCGTCCGGCTGGGCGGTGGCGAGCCGCCCGATCCGCCGGCTGCGCAGGTAGGCGATCTCCTCGTCGGTGAACATGCCGCTGAACCTAGGACCTGAACGAAACTTCAGGTCAAGTAGTGGCCCGCGCGACCGCGGCCCGCGCCTCGGCCTCCGGCACCCCGAGGGTCAGCAGGTGCCCGAGGGCGACGTCGGCCTCGTCGCCGTCCCACCGTCCGTCCTGCGCGGCGTGCTGGTAGGCCATCGAGCCCGCCTGCAGCACCTCGGCCAGCACCGGGGCCGCGACGTGCCGGGAGAACACACCGGCCCGCTGCCCGTTCTCCAGCAGCCGGATCATGATCGTGTGGAACGGCGCCATCGCGGCGCGGATCTCGTCGTCGGCGGTCCGGCGGGCCAGCGCGATGACCGGGCCGTAGCGCCGCGACGTGCTCCAGGTGCGCAGGAGGGTGGCTGCGAGCTCGCCGGTCGGGTCGGCTGCGTCGGGGTCGACCTCGCCGACCTGCTCGGCGAAGTCCGCCGACGCCGCCCGGACGAGCGCGACCACCAGGTCGTGACGGCTGGTGAAGTGGCCGTAGACGGTGCGCCGCACGACGCCGGCGCGGGTTGCGACCTCGTCGAGCGAGGCGTCCGGATCCTCGCGCAGCACGGCCTGCGCGGCGTCCAGGATGGACCGCCGGTTCCGCTCCCGGGCCGACGGCCGCCGCTCCGTCCCTTTCATCACGAGTGCATTTTTGCACGAGGAGTGCAATCCTGGCGAGAGCCGAGGTCACCCAGGACGAGGAGCGGACGATGACGATCGACCACGACACCCGGCCGGTACGGCTGGACCAGGACTTCTTCGACGACCCCGACGCGCTCTACCGCGAGCTGCGCGACGCGCGTCCGGTCACCCGTGCGACCGGCCCGAACGGGCTGACGTTCTGGATGATCACCCGCTACGACGACGCCCGCGCCGCGCTGAACGACCCGCGGCTGCGGAAGGACTCCCGGCGGCTGCCCGAGGTGCTGCAGCGGCACGGTGCGACCTCGATCCGCCAGTTCGCCGACTCGCTCGTCGGGCACATGCTCAACGCCGACCCGCCGGACCACACCCGGCTGCGCAAGCTGGTCGGACGGGCGTTCACCGTCCGCGCGATCGCCCGGCTGCGGCCGCGGATCGAGCAGATCGCCACCGAGCTCGCCGACGCCGCCGAGCAGGCGGGCCCCGAGCTGGACCTGCTGGACCACTTCGCGTTCCCACTGCCGATGACGGTCATCTCCGAGATCCTCGGTGTCCCGGGGGAGCGGCGCGAGGACTTCCGGCACTGGTCGAACCTGCTGCTCTCCAGCGGACCCGACGAGGAGCGCGCCACGGCCGCCGCGTCGATGGCGCAGTTCCTGTCCGAGCTCGTCGCCGACAAGTCCGCCCACCCCGGCGACGACATGCTGTCCGAGATCGTCCGCGCCTCGGAGGACGGCGACTCGCTCAGCCCCACCGAGGTCACCGCGATGGCGTTCCTGCTGCTGGTCGCCGGGCACGAGACCACGGTCAACCTCATCGGCAACGGCGTGCTGGCGCTGCTGCGCGACCCCGACCAGCACGCCCGGCTGCGCGCCGACCCCGACCGGGTGCCGCAGGCGGTCGAGGAGTTCCTGCGCTACGACGGACCGGTCAACCTCGCCACGATCCGCTTCACCGACGAGCCCGTCGAGTACTCCGGCGTGACGATCCCGGCCGGCGAGGTCGTGCTCGTCTCGCTGATCGGGGCCAACCGCGACCCCGGGCGCTACCCGGACCCGCAGCGGTTCGACCCCGATCGCGACACCTCCGGGCACCTCGCGTTCGGCTACGGCATCCACCACTGCCTCGGTGCCCCGCTGGCCCGCCTCGAGGCCGACGTCGCGTTCCGGACGCTGCTCACGCGGTTCCCGGACATGGCGCTCGCCGGCGCCCCCGGGCAGCACCGGGAGAGCACGCTGATCCACGCGCTCACGGCACTCCCGGTGCGCCTGCACGCATGACCGGTACCCGGTTCAGCCCGCGCTGAACTGCTCGCTGCCGATCACCCGGAGCAGCTCCAGGCGCCGTTCGGTCTCGCTGCGCGGCGCCGCGGTGAGCACGAGCAGCGCCTGGGACCGGTCCTCGGTGAACAGCGCCTGGCAGTCCACCTCCAGCTCGCCGAGCTCCGGGTGGAGCAGCGTCTTGTGGTCGGCGAACCGGCGCCCGACCTCGTGCAGCTCCCACAGGGCGGCGAACTCGGGGCTGCGCTCCGACAGCACCCCCACCAGCTCCCCGGCCCGCGACCGGGGCCCGAGCATCGCCAGTGCCGCCCGCAGCGTCGCGACCTGCGCGCGGCTCTGGCGGGGCCGGTCGGCGGGCGGGTACAGGCGCTGGGCGTCCGGGTCGGTGAACCAGCGGAAGACCTCGCTGCGGGCGAGCCCGGTGTGGTGGGTGTGGTCCCCGAACAGCGCCCGGGCCATGTCGTTCTGCACGAGCGTCTCGCCGAGCACGGTCAGGATCAGGGCCGGGCTGTCGTGCAGCCGGTCCAGCACCCGCAGCAGTGCCGGGGCCACGTGATCGGACACCGGGCCCGACGCCGGCGCGTTCCGGCCCGCGCACCGGAACAGGTAGTCGCGCTCCTCGGTGCCGAGCCGCAGCGCCCGGGCCAGCGACGCCAGCATCTGCTCGCTCGGCTGCGGTCCGCGCTGCTGCTCCAGCCGCGTGTAGTAGTCGGCCGACATGACCGCGAGCGTCGCGACCTCCTCGCGGCGCAGCCCCGCCGTGCGCCGGCGCGCGCCGTCGGGGAGCCCGACGTCGCCGGGGCGGAGGCCGGCGCGGTGCCGGCGCAGGAAGTCGGCCAGGGCTGCACGGTCCACGCCGCCGAGTATCCGCGGGGACCCGCCGGGCAACCAGGGACCGGTGATCCCCCGATGACCGGTCTCTGCCGTCCCGTCCGCCGCGCGGCGACGGTGGGGACATGCAGATCACCGGACGCACCGTCTTCATCCCCGGCTCGACGAGTGGCATCGGACTCGCACTGGCCCTGGCCCTGCACGAGCGGGGCAACACCGTGGTCCTCGGCGGCCGGCGCCGCGACCTGCTCGACGAGCTCGTCGCCGCCCACCCCGGTCTCGACGCCGTCGAGATCGACACGGTCGACCCGGCGAGCATCACGAAGGCCGTCACCGAGGTCCTCGACCGGCACCCCGACCTCGACGTGCTCGTCGCGATGGCCGGGATCATGCGGGTCGAGGACTGGCACGGCCCCGAGGGCTTCCTGGCCTCGGCCGAGCAGGTCGTCGCCACCAACCTGCTCGGCCCGATCCGGCTGATCGGCGCGCTCGTGGAGCACCTGCGGGGACGGCCGGTCGCGTCGGTCGTCACGGTGTCGTCGGGGCTGGCGTTCGTCCCGCTCGCCGCGACGCCCAGCTACAACGCCACCAAGGCCGCGGTGCACATGCTCACCGAGTCGCTGCGCCTGCAGCTCGCCGACACGACCGTCGAGCTCGTCGAGATCGTGCCGCCGTCGGTGGCGACCGACCTGCTGCCCGGCCATCAGGACAGCCCGATCGCGATGCCGCTCGACGACTTCGTCGCCGAGGTCCTCGCGCTGCTCGAGGCCGGGACACCGGGCGGGGAGGTCCTCGTCGAGCGGGTGCTGCCGCTGCGCCGCGCGGAGGCCCGCGGCGAGTACGCCGACGTCGTCGCCCGGCTGAACGCGGCCGACCCGCACTGACCCGGCACCGCACCGGCCCGGGACCGGCGGCGCGGTCCGTAGGCTGACCGCGCGACGACGGGGGAGGGCGCCATGACGGCACCGGGCCGGGCTCGGCAGGATCGGATCTACCGCGACGGCGTCTCCGGCGCCCGTCCCCGGGTCCCGACCGGTCCCGACGAGCTGGAGCGTCGCGCGCGGCGGGCCATGAGCCGGCGCGCCGACGCCTACGTCACCGGTGGCGCGGGCGCCGAGACCACGATGCGCGCCAACCGAGCGGCGTTCGCGCGCCGGGAGATCGTGCCGCGGGTGCTGCGCGACGTCGGCGAGCGCGACCTGAGCGTCGAGCTGTTCGGCCGCACGCTGCCCGCCCCGCTGCTCCTCGCCCCGATCGGCGCGCTGGACCTGGTCCGGCGCGGCGCCGACCTCGCCGTCGCCCGCGGGGCCGCGGCCGCCGGGGTCCCGATGGTGATCTCCAACCAGGCCGGGACGCCGATGGAGGACATCGCCGCCGTCGGCGGCCCCACCTGGTTCCAGCTGTACTGGTCCACCTCCGACGAGCTCGTCGACAGCTTCCTGCGCCGCGCCGAGGCCTCCGGCTGCGACGCCGTCGTCGTCACCCTCGACACGACGATGCTCGGCTGGCGCCCCCGCGACCTCGACCTGGGCCACCTGCCCTTCGCCCGCGGCATCGGGATCGCCCAGTACACCTCCGACCCGGTGTTCCGCGGCCTGGTGGAACAGACCCTCGCCGCGCCGTCGGCCGGGGCGCCGCCGAAGGTCACCCCGCAGGCCGTGCGCACCCTGCTCGAGATCACCCGCAACGCCCCCGGACGGTTCCGGGACAACCTGCGCTCGCCCGTCCCGCGGGCGGCCGTGGAGACCTTCCTGCGGGTCTACTCGCGACCGCGACTGTCCTGGGAGGACCTGGCGACCCTGCGCTCGCGGACCCGGCTGCCGATCCTGCTCAAGGGGGTCCTGCACCCCGACGACGCCCGCCGCGCCGCCGACGCCGGGGTGGACGGCGTCGTCGTGTCCAACCACGGGGGCCGCCAGATCGACCACGCGGTCGCCTCGCTGGACGCGCTGCCCGGTGTCGTCGACGCCGTCGGCGACGCGCTGCCGGTGCTGCTCGACTCCGGGGTGCGCACCGGCGCCGACGTCGCGACCGCGGTCCGGCTCGGCGCCCGCGCCGTGCTGCTGGGGCGCCCGTTCGTGCACGGGCTCGCCCTGGACGGGGCCCGCGGCGTCGCGCAGGTGCTGCAGAACGTCGTCGCCGAGCTCGACCTGGTCTGCGGGCTGGCGGGGGCCACCACTCCGGCCGGGATCGAGCTGCGCGAGCGTCCCTGACGGGTCACCCGGCGGTGCGGTCCGGCGCGCCCGCCCGCCCGGGCCGTGGCACGGTCGGATCATGACGCGCACGACGGCCACCCGTACCCGGCAGGACGTCGCCCGCCTCGCGCTCGGCGCGATGCTGGTGTTCGCCGGGACCTCGCACCTCACCTTCGCCCGCCGCGAGTTCCGCGCCCAGGTGCCGCCGTGGGTCCCGATGGACACCGACGACGTCGTGCTGCTCTCCGGGGCCGCCGAGATCGCGCTCGGCGCCGCGCTGGCCGGCCTCCCGAAGGAGCGCCGCCGGGTCGGCGGCCTGGCCGCGGCGTTCTTCACCGCGATCTTCCCGGGCAACGTCTCCCAGTACCGCAACCGCGTCGACGGGTTCGGCCTCGACACCGACACGAAGCGCGCCGCGCGGCTGGCCGGGCAGCCGCTGCTGGTGGCGTGGGCGCTCTACGCGGGCGGGCTGATCCCGCGCCGGTGAGCCGGTGCCGGTCCGTCGCCGGCCCACCGTCATGATCACCGGATGGACGCGATGGTGCGGATCGGGCTCGTCGAGCTCGCCCTCGGTGCGATGCTGGGCTGGGCGGTGGTCGTGTCGGTGACCCGCCCCGACGCGTGGCGGCGGATCGGGATCGTGGAACCGCGCCGGCTGCTGCAGGCGCACCTCGACTTCGTGCTGATGGGGCTGATCCTGGTCGCCGTCGGGCTGGCCGCGCCGGACCTGCCGGGCTGGCTCGTGGCCGTGCTGGTGTTCGGCACCTGGGTCAACCCGGCGCTGTTCCTGCCGATGGCCTGGGGACCGGACGTCGTCCGGCACCCGGTCTTCCGGGTCGTCAGCGGACTGTCCTTCGTCGCGACCAGCGGCGGGCTGGTACTGGCCGCGATCCTCGCCTGACCGCCCCGGGGACCCCGCAAAAGCGGTCGAAAGGGACGCTCGACGCGACGCGCCGGTACCCGATCGCACGTCGCCTGTAGCACGGCGGGGTCCGGTACGGCTAATGTCCACCCCGTAGGAACCGGCAAGACGCGAGGAGACATCCGGATGCCACAGGGAACCGTCAAGTGGTTCAACGCGGAGAAGGGGTACGGGTTCATCACGCCGGACGGAGGCGGGCAGGACCTGTTCGTCCACTTCAGCGCGATCCAGTCCTCCGGATACCGCAGCCTCGACGAGGGGCAGACCGTGACCTTCGAGGTCACCCAGGGTCAGAAGGGTCCGCAGGCGGACCAGGTCGTTCCCACCTGACCGCCTGATCCGACGCCGACGCCCGGGGTGCTCACGCGAAGCACCCCGGGCGTCGTCGTGTCGGGGGTCAGGACGCCAGGCGGGTCTCCAGCCCGGCGACGACGAGCTCGACGCGGCTCAGGGTCCAGCTGCGCGGCGGGTCGTCGATCCGGTCGCGGAACACCGAGCGGATCTGCGCGTCGAACGGCTCGGCCGACTCCAGCACCTGGTCGCGCCGGCGCGCGTCCCCGATGCCGAGGGAGTTGGCCGTCAGCCACGGCTGCATTCCCATGTGGATGGCGGTCGAGGCGCCCAGCACCGCGTCCTCGGCGGTGAAGCCCGCCTCCAGCAGCCGGTCGGTCAGCCGCCGGAACGCCGACAGCACCGCCTCGGGGGACTCCGGCAGCCGCACCATCGCGGGGGCGAGCCCCGGGTGCTCGGCCATCACGTCGAACGTCGCCGCCGCGAACGCCAGCATCTGCTCCTGCCACCGGCCCTCGTCGGTCGCGGGGAAGACGTCGTCGGTCACCACGTCGTCCACCAGCGCGGCGACGAGCGCCTCCAGGCTGGGGAAGTGGCGGTAGAACGTGGAGTACTTCACGCCGACCCGGGCGGTCACCGCACCGACCGTCAGGTCGGAGAAGCCGAGCTCGCGCGCAGCGGCCAGCAGTGTCGCGCGGTCGGTCAGTGGCGGACGGCCGGTGCGCCGTGCCGGTCTGCTCTCGGTCTCGGTCACGCCCGCATGCTACTGCCCGTGCCCACGTCCGGGACAGGCTAGTCGCGGTTGGTCTGACGACTACCTGTGACCTGGCCCATCTCTGGTTCGTTGAGCGGTCGTTCGTTCGGCCGGACGGACGTGCGGTGGTCTCGCAAAGCGGATCGATCATGACGGAGCGTCACGACGGAACGGGTGCTCCGGCGACGATCCGGCCGAGGGTGCGCAGGCTCGGCGAGCCGGGGTCCCAGTAGCCGCCGTGCGCGGCGGCGAACGCGGACTCGTCGTTCGGGGTGGCCGGGTCGTCCGGGCGCGGGAGCACCGACCCGGGGGCCGAGTCGAACACCCGGGCACCGAACCCCGGTGCCGCCGGGTCCGGGCCGTGCAGGAGCCCGGTCGGGGCGAGACCGCGCGAGGTCGCGAAGACCTCGACCCCGGGCACCCGGCCGATCGGGTCGTGCCGCGCGGTCGTCGCCCAGACGTGCCCGGGTGCGGTGCCGAGCTCGGAGGCGTGCCCCGTGCCGGTCCCGGGGCTGCCGACGAACACGACGTCGTCGGCGGCGAGGCCGCCGCCCCGCGCGGCGTTCCCGAGCACCGTCGAGCCGTAGGAGTGCCCGACGACGGTCAGGTGGACCGGTCCGGCGTGCCCGGCCCGCAGGCCGTCCTGGAAGGACCGCAGGTCCCCGGCGGCGGCGCGGGCGGCCGCGGGGTCCGCCGCCGCGAGCAGGTCCGGGGGAGCGTCGTAGCCGGTCCACAGCACCGCGGCCACGGCGCCGTCCGGCGCGGCCGCCCGGGCGGCCGCGCGGGTCGCCTCGACCCGGGCCAGGTCGCCGGGCACCGTGTCCCAGCCCGCGGTCGTCCCCGGGACGTGGGTGAGCACGTGCGCGGCGTGTCCCGGGTCGCCGACGGCGAGCACGAGCCGCCCGCCGGTGCTCCCGCGCTCCAGGCGGAGCAGGTACGCGTCTCCGGCGTCCAGGCGTCGACGGGTGGCCTCCAGTCCGGCCGAGGCCCGCCGGGCGCGGTCCGCGCCCGCGGTGTCCCCGGCCCGGTCCAGCAGCGCCGCCCGGGCCCGCAGCCGGGACAGCTCGGCGTCGAGGAGGACCCGGTTCGCCCGGTCCCGGTCGGCGACCGGGACTCCGTCCAGCCCGCCGACGAGCCCGGGCCGGGTGTGCAGCAGCTGCTCCCGGTCGGCCCCGGGCAGCCCGGTCCACCAGGACCGCACGGCGCCGGCGTCCGCACCGGCGGGCGGCGCCGCGGCGGGCGCGACCGGGCGGGGCACCGCCGCGGGGGCGGGGCGGAGCGCGTCGAGCGCGGCGGCCGTGGCGCGGTCGGACCGGGCGGCGGCGCCGACGGCGTCGGCCACCGCGGTGGACAGCCGGACCAGGTCCGCCCCGAAACGCGCGACCATCGCGGGCAGCCGCCACACACCCGGCGGGTGCGCGCCGACGCCGGCCGACAGCGTGCCGCGCTCGAGGTCGACGACGAACTGCGGGTGCACCGCCAGCGCGGCGACGACGAGCCGGCGCTGGGCGTCGAGCACCTCACCGGCGTGGGTGCCCAGCACCTGCGCGGCCCGGGACGCGGTGCCCGCGTCGGCACGCAGCCTGCGGACCTGCTCGGCGCGGGCGAGTGCGGCCGCGTCGGCGTCGGCCCCGCTCCACGACTCCGGTGCGGAGCGTTCCAGCTCGGCCGCGCGGTCGGACAGGGCCCGGGACATCCCGTCCCAGGTGCCGGCGCGGCGCAGCCACGCGCCGGGGTCGGCGGCCACGAGGTCGCCCAGCGCGGGCCCGGCGCTCACGAGGCGCGCCCGGCGAACGCCACCGCGGCGTCGTCGTCGGCGGCGCGCCAGGCCGCGGCGGCCGCGCGCAGGGCCGACGCCGTCGACGCGGTGTGCCCCGCGTGCCCCCGGACGGCCCGCACCAACGCGTCCTCCCAGGCCGCGGCGGCCGTGCCGGCCGCGAAGCCGGGTACCGGCACGGCGGGGCCGACGAGCGCCGCGTCGCCGGTGAGGCCCTCGGCGACGCGGTCGAGCGCCGCGGCGGCGGCGTCGAGCCCGTCCGGGTCGGAGCACGCCACCCCGCCCGACGACGGGTGCGGCCCGGGAAGGGGCCGTCCGCTCGTCCACGGCGTCCCCGGTCGGTCTCGGTCGTGCACCGCGGCACCTCCGTCGTCGGTGGCGGGCCCGCCCGGCCCGCCCGCGTCGGGAGGAGTGTGCGTGCCGCGCGGCCCCGGCACGGGCGTTCCGGGGAATCCGGCGCGGGTGCTCTCGATCATGGCCGGTCGCCGTGAGACCATCTGCGCCGGTCGGGAGCAGCGGGCCGGGTCCCGAGCGGCGCCCGGCCGGGGAGAGGAGCGTCGTGGTCGGCGTCCAGCGGGTGATGACGGTGTCCACCCCTGCCGAGACGGTGCTCGGCTACCTGGCCGACCACGGGCACAGCGAGATCTGGGACCCCACCGTGCGCTCCAGCACCCGCTCCGACGGCGGTGGCCCGGTCGCGGTCGGCGCCGCCTGGCACACGGTGTCGGTGTGGGGCGGGCGGGAGAGCGAGCTCGACCACACGCTGCGGGAGCTGTCGGCGGGCCGGGTCGTGTTCGTCGGGGAGAACCCGACGGTCACCGCGACCGAGGAGATCGTCGTCGAGCCGGCCGAGGACGGGGGGAGCGTCGTGAGCTTCCACGCCCGGGTGCGGCTCAAGGGTCTGCTGAAGCTGGCGGCGCCGTTCCTGCGGCGCGAGTTCGAGCGGCACGGCGACGAGCTGGAGCGCACCCTGCCGCCGGTACTGGAACGCCTGCAGGGGCCCGCGCCGGCCCCACCGCCGTAGGCCCGCGGCTCAGCGGTCGCGCCAGAACCCCATGCGACGGCTGATCTCGCGCCCCGCGGCGACGACCTCCGGGGTGATCCGCTCGATCCGCTCGGCCGAGAGCCGGTAGGCGGGCCCGGACACCGAGAGGGCGGCCACCACCGCACCGCCGTGGTCCAGCACCGGCGCGGCGACGGCGTTCAGGCCGGTCTCCAGCTCCTCCAGCGACCACGCGTACCCGTGCCGGCGGACCCGGTGCAGCTCCTCGACGAGCGTGTCGCGGCCCTGCTCCGGCACCGTGTCCGGCATCGTCGCCGGGTCGTCGAGGACGACCGAGGCGAGCAGCACCTTGCCGCTGGAGGTGTTGTGCATCGGGGTGATCCGGCCGAGCCAGTTGAACGTGGTGACCATCGACGGGCCACGGGCCTGGTCGACGTTGACCGCCCACCCGCGGTCGGGGATGGCGATGTTGACGGTCTCGCCGAGCCGCTCCGCGAGCGTCTCGCAGACCGGGTGGCCCTGGGTGGTGACCTCCAGGCGCTCGGCGACCCGGCCGGCGAGCGGGATCAGCCCGAACCCGAGGCGGTACTTGCCGCGGTCGGCGATCTGCTCGACCAGCCCGCGCTCCTCCAACGCCCCGAGCAGCCGGAAGGCGGTCGACTTGTGGACGTCGAGCGAGGCCGCGAGCTCGCTGACCCCCGCCTCGCTGCGGTCGGCCAGCAGGGTCAGCAGGGTGATGGCCCGGTCGACCGACTGCACCCCGGGCTCCCGTCCGCGCACCGTGTTGCTCATCGCGCAACCCTAACCCGGCATTCGGCACGTTGCCACGCGGGGCGGCCGGAAAGCGTGACCGTCTCCCCACGCAAGGACGCCGGGCCCGCGTTTGCACACCGACCGGTTCCCGGTGAAAGCTCGCGCCGTGCCGAGCCTCTACATCGACGGAAGCTGGACCACCGGGTCCGCCGGGACCGCCCCGGTGGTCAACCCCTACGACGCCTCGACGGTCACCGAGGTCGACCAGGCCGGGCCCGACGACGTCGACCGTGCCGTCGCCGCCGCCCGCCGCGCCTTCGACGACGGGCCGTGGCGACGGACCACGACCGGTGAGCGCGCCACCCTGCTCGGGCGGATCGCCGACCTGCTGGTCCGCGACCGGGAGAAGATCGCCCGGCTGGAGACCCTCGACACCGGCAAGACGATCGCGGAGGGCCGCCAGGACGTCGACGACGTCACCGCCGTCTTCCGCTACTACGCCGGGCTGGCCGACAAGGACGCCGGGCGGATCGTCGACACCGGCAACCCGGCCGTCGTCTCGCGGATCGTGCACGAGCCGGTCGGTGTCTGCGCGCTGATCACCCCGTGGAACTACCCGCTGCTGCAGCTGTCCTGGAAGGTCGCCCCGGCGATCGCCGCCGGCAACACGATGGTGGTCAAGCCCAGCGAGGTCACCCCGCTGACCTCGATCGCGCTCGTCGAGCTGTGCGAGGAGGTCGGGATCCCGGCCGGGGTGGTCAACATCGTCCTCGGCGACGGCCCCTCGGTCGGCGGCCCGCTCTCCGAGCACGCGGACGTCGACATGGTCAGCTTCACCGGTGGCCTGGCGACCGGGCAGAAGATCATCCGCGCCTCGGCCGAGACGGTGAAGCGCACCGCCGTCGAGCTGGGCGGGAAGAACCCGAACATCGTCTTCGCCGACACCGACTTCGAGCTCGCCGTCGACTACGTGATGCTCGCGGTGTTCCTGCACTCCGGTCAGGTCTGCTCCGCGGGCGCCCGGCTGATCATCGAGGACTCGGTCGCCGACGCCGTCGTCGACGAGGTGGTGCGCCGCGCGCAGCTGATCCGGCTCGGCAACGGCCTCACCGACGGCGTCGAGGTCGGCCCGCTGGTCTCCGCCACGCACCTGGCCAAGATCGAGGACTTCGTCGCGGCCGCCCGCGCCGAGGGCGCCACGATCCGCTGCGGCGGCGCCCGGCCGGACGACCCCGAGCTGGCGAAGGGCTACTTCTACCTGCCGACGGTCATCACCGACCTCGCCCCGGACTCGCGGCTGATCCGCGAGGAGACCTTCGGCCCGCTGCTGACCGTCGAGCGGTTCACCACCGAGGAGGAGGCCGTGCGGCTCGGCAACGACACCGCCTACGGCCTGGCCGGAGCGGTGTTCACCGCCGACATGGGCCGCGCCCACCGGGTCGCCTCCGCGCTGCGCCACGGCACCGTCTGGATCAACGACTTCCACCCGTACTTCCCGGGCGCGGAGTGGGGCGGCATGGGCCGGTCCGGCAACGGCCGCGAGCTGGGCCCGACCGGGCTGGCGGAGTACCAGGAGATCAAGCACGTCTGGACCAACACCGCCCCGGTACCGCAGGGGTGGTTCTCGGGCCGCTGAGGCCTCCATGATGACGCGACGCAACGGCACAGGAGGTCGACGATGACCGTTCCCGGACCGGCCCGGCGGGACCGCTCCCCGGACGCCGACGGCGACGGGGGAGGGCTCGCCGAGTTCGGCTACAGCCAGACCCTCGACCGCAGCATCGGCAAGTTCGCCAGCTTCGCGGCCGGGATCAGCTACATCTCGATCCTGACCGGCACGTTCCAGCTGTTCTACTTCGGCTTCGGCACCGGCGGCGCGGCGTACTGGTGGTCCTGGCCGATGGTGTTCGCCGGCCAGTTCATGGTGGCGCTGTCGTTCGCCGAGCTGGCCGGGCGCTACCCGGTCGCCGGGTCGGTCTACAACTGGTCCAAGCAGCTGGCCGGGCCGACCGTGTCCTGGCTGGCCGGCTGGATGATGTTCACCGCCTCGGTGGTGTCGCTGTCGGCGGTCGCGCTGGCCGCGCAGCTGACGTTCCCGCAGATCTGGTCGGGCTTCCAGCTCGTCGGCGACGCCTCCGACGCGGGCGACGCCGCCGTCAACGGCGTGCTGCTCGGCGCGATCCTGATCGTGCTCACCACGGTGATCAACGCGGTCGGGGTGAAGCTGATGGCGCGGATCAACTCGACCGGGGTGTTCATCGAGCTGATCGCCGCCGTCGTCATCGTCGTGGCGTTGCTGCTGAGCATCCGCAACCCCGTCTCGGTGCTGTTCGAGACCCCGGCCCCGGCGGCGGGCGGCGGCGGGTACTTCGGCACGTTCCTCGTCGCGGCGCTCGCCTCGGCCTACGTGATGTACGGCTTCGACACCGCCAGCTCGCTCGGCGAGGAGACGGTCGACCCGCGGCGCACCGCACCGGCGGCGATCCTGCGCGCGGTCGTCGCGTCGTTCGTGCTCGGCGGGCTGATCCTGCTCGGCATCATCCTGGCCGCACCGGACCTGGCCGACCCGCGCCTGGGCAGCAAGGACGGCGGCGGGCAGCTCGTGCTGCTGGAGGTCGCCGGCGGCACGATCGGCCGGGTCTTCCTGATCACCATCAGCATCGCGGTGATCGTCTGCCTGCTCGCGGTGCACACCGCGGCGATCCGGCTGATGTTCGCGATGGCCCGCGACAACGCACTGCCCGCCGGCTCCGTGCTGGCGCGGATCGACCCGAAGCACAAGACGCCGGTGGTGCCGGCGATCGTCGTCGGGGTGGTCGCGATCCTGATCCTGGTCGCGAACGTCGGCGTGCCCGAGGTCTTCACCGCGGTCACCAGCGTCGCGATCATCATGATCTACATCGCGTACCTGCTGGTCACGGTGCCGATGCTGGTGCGGCGGCTGCGCGGGCAGTGGCCGGACGAGGGCCAGAAGGGGTACTTCTCGCTGGGGCGTCTCGGCCTGCCGGTGAACGTGCTGGCGGTGCTGTGGGGCGCGGCGATGGCGATCAACCTGGCCTGGCCGCGCGAGGAGGTCTACGGCACCGGGTGGCTGCGGTTCATCGCGTTCCTGTTCATCGGGGTCGTGGCGCTGGCCGGGCTGGCGTGGTTCCGGCTGCGCGGGCGCCACGGGCTGGGCTGTCTGCCCGAGCACCGGGCGAAGGAGATCGAGCAGGGCATGGGGGAGACGGCGTGACCGACCGGTTCGACTACATCGTGGTGGGGGGCGGCTCGGCGGGCTGCGCGCTCGCCGCGCGGCTCTCGGAGGACCCCGCGGCGCGGGTGCTGCTGCTGGAGGCCGGCCCGTCCGACGTCGGCGACCCGAACATCCTGCGGCTCACCGACTGGATGGCGCTGCTCGACTCCGGCTACGACTGGGACTACCCGGTCGAGCCGCAGGAGCGCGGCAACTCCCACATGCGCCACGCCCGGGCGAAGGTGCTCGGCGGCTGCGGCTCGCACAACTCCTGCATCGCCTTCTGGACCCCGCGCGAGGACCTCGACGAGTGGGCCGCGTCCGGCCTGACCGGCTGGTCCGCCGACGAGTGCTGGCCGCTGATCCGGCGCCTGGAGACCAACGACGGCGACTGGGACGGCCACGGCCGCTCCGGCCCGGTCAACCTCATGCAGATCCCCGCGAAGGACCCCTGCGGCGACGCCGTGCTGGCCGCCGCCGCGCAGGTCGGCATGCCGACGGTGCGGTTCAACGAGGGCCACACCGTCACCGACGGCGCCGGGTACTTCCAGATCAACTCCTTCCCCGACGGCACCCGCGCTTCGGCGTCGGTGTCCTACCTGCACCCGATCCTGGGCTCGCGCCCGAACCTGGAGGTGCGCACCGACTGCTGGGCCTCGCAGGTGCTGTTCGACGGCACCCGCGCCACCGGCGTCGAGTACCAGCGGGGGATCGGCCCGGGCCGCGAGACCGCGCACGCCGAGCGCGAGGTGATCCTCTCCGCGGGGGCGATCGACACCCCGAAGCTGCTGATGCTCTCGGGCATCGGCCCGGGGGAGCACCTGCGCGAGTTCGGCATCGAGGTCCGTTCGGACCTGCCCGGCGTCGGCTCGGACCTCGACGACCACGTCGAGGGCCTGGTCTTCTGGGACGCGGCGAAGCCGATGGTCACCGAGTCGACCCAGTGGTGGGAGATCGGGCTGTTCCACCGCACCGACCCGGCCCTGGACCGGCCGGACCTGATGATGCACTACGGCTCGGTGCCGTTCGACATGAACACGCTGCGCTGGGGCTACCCGACCACCGACAACGGGTTCTGCCTCACCCCGAACGTCACCCGTGGCCGGTCCCGGGGGACCGTGCGGCTGCGCACCCGCGACTTCCGGGACCGGGCCCGGGTCGACCCGCGCTACTTCACCGACCCCGAGGGCCACGACATGCGGGTGATGACCGCGGGCATCCGGCTGGCCCGCCGCATCGCCGAGCAGCCGGAGCTGAAGGAGTGGATCGCCGCCGAGCTGGCGCCGGGCCCGGACGCCGTCACCGACGACGAGCTCGCCGACTACATCGTCAAGACCCACAACACCGTCTACCACCCGGCGTGCACGGCGCGGATGGGCACCGACGACGACCCGGGCGCGGTCCTGGACCCGCAGCTGCGGGTCCGCGGGGTGCAGGGCCTGCGGGTCGCCGACGCGTCGGCGATGCCGTTCCTGCCGGCGATCAACCCGAACATCACCACGATGATGATCGGGGAGAAGTGCTCGGACCTGGTGCGGGCCGCGCACGCCTGACCGGGCGCCTCACCCCTGCGCGGCGACCTCGACGTCGGCGTGCAGCGGGGTGTCGGTGACCGAGAACCCGAGGTGCAGGGTCCAGGTGCCGGGCTCGGTGGCCCAGGTGGCCCCGGCCCGGTGCCGGAACGCGCGCCGGGACACCGGGACGGTGACCGTCGTCGTGCCCGGGGCGGCGTCGACGACGGCCCAGCCGGCCAGCCACCGGGCCGGGCGCTCGACGTCGCCCCCACGTCGCGAGAGGTAGGCCTGCACGACCTGGCGCCCGGTCCGGGTGCCGGTGTTGGTCAGCGTCACGGTGACCTCGACGCCGTCCGGTGACCAGGGGTCGGTCGTCGCGTCGTCGAGGGTCCAGGTCGTGTACCCGAGACCGTGGCCGAACGGGTACGCCGGCGTCTCGCCGTGCCGCAGCCAGTTGCGGTGCCCGATGTGGACGCCCTCGTCGTAGCGCAGGACCCCGCCGGCCGGGACGCCGGAGAGCACCGAGCGCTCCTCGCCGGTCGCCGGCCAGGTTGTGGGCAGCCGCCCGCCCGGCTCCGCCGCGCCCAGCAGCACGTCGGCGAGGGCCTCGCCGAACCGCTCCCCGCCGAACCAGCCGAGCAGGACCGCGGCGACCTCGTCGCGCCAGGGCAGCAGCACCGGCGAGCCGGAGTTCACGACGACCACCGTGCGCGGGTTCGCCGCGGCGACCGCCCGCACCAGGGCGTCCTGGTGCCCGGGCAGCGCCAGGGTGGACCGGTCGAAGCCCTCGCTCTCGATCCGGTCGTTCGTGCCCACCACGACGACGGCGACGTCGGACTCCCCGGCCAGCGCGGCCGCGGCGGCGATCTCGGCGTCCGGGTCGGCGACCACGGTCTCGGTCCCGACGGTGACGGCGACCAGCGCCATCCCGGCCTCCTGCCCGGACGGGCGGAACCGCAGCACCAGGTCGACCGGCCCGTCGGTGGTGACCCCGGCGGTCACCGACGGAGCCTCGAAGATCGCCGCGCCGGGCCCCTCGTCGCCGGTCAGGACGCCCTCGGTGTCGAGCACGGTGGTGCCGCCCGCGTCGAGCGTCAGGTGCCCGACGGCGGCCGCGCCGACCCGGTGCTCCCCGGCCGGGGCGTCCCAGCGCAGGGAGATCTCGACGTGGTCGGCGCCCTCGGGGATCTCGGGGCCCATCCAGATCAGCGAGGCGCCGAGGCGGTCCTCGGCGCGCAGCTCGGCGCCGTCGGCGTCGCGGAACACCGCGCGCAGCCCGGGACCGCCGGTGACCGGGTTGGTGATGCGGCCGGGGTCGAAGGGCTGGACACCCTCGGCGACCTGCGCGCCCAGCCGGTACCGGACGCGGTCCCCGCCGAGCACGGCACGCAGCCCCTCCAGCGGGGAGACGACGGCGGCCGGTCGCACGGTGGCGCTGCCGCCGCCCTGGATGCGGGCGAGCGCCGCGTTGTGGCCGAGCACCGCGACCGTGCCGAGGGTGGCGGCGTCCCACGGCAGCTCTCCGGTGTTGCGGACCAGGACGCTGCCCGCGGCGGCGAGCTCCCGGGCGACGGTGGGCCCGTCCTCGGCGGCCGGGGCGGCGACGGGCGGGGCGCCCGCCCCGTCCAGCGCGCCGACCCGGGCGGCCAGGCGCAGCAGCCGGCGCACCTTCTCGTCCACCGTGGCCTCGGCGACCCGGCCGTCGCGGACGGCGGCGACGAGCCGCTCGCCCCAGACGCCCACCGGCCCGGGCATGACCAGGTGCTGCTCGGCGTTCGCCGAGGCCTCGGTGGTCCGGACCGCGCCCCAGTCGGACACGACCAGCCCGTCGAAGCCCCACTCACCGGTCAGTGGCTCGGCGAGCAGCGGGTTCTCGCTCATCGTCGGCCCGTTGACGGCGTTGTAGGCGGACATGAGCGCCCAGGCCCCGGCCCGGGTGACGACCGGCTCGAACGCCGCGAGGTACAGCTCGTGCAGGGTGCGCTCGTCGACCCGGTTGTCGACGGTGAAGCGCTCGGTCTCGGCGTCGTTGGCGACGTAGTGCTTCGGGGTCGCGGCGACGCCGTGGGACTGCAGCCCCGCCACGTAGGCCGCGGCGAGCTCGCCGGTCAGCAGCGGGTCCTCCGACAGCGACTCGAAGTGCCGGCCGCCGAAGGGGCTGCGGTGCAGGTTGATCGTCGGGCCGAGGACGACGTCGGCGCCCTGGCGGCGGGCCTCCGCGCCCAGTGCCGAGCCGTAGCGGCGGGCCGCTGCCGGGTCCCAGGTCGCGCCCAGCGCCGTCGACGACGGCAGCGACAGCGACGGGGTCCGCTCGTCAAAGCTCTCCCCGCGCACCCCCGACGGGCCGTCGGACAGCACCATCCGGCGCAGCCCGATCGCGGGTTCGGCCGGGGTGGACCAGAAGTCGGCGCCGGTGAGGAGCCGGACCTTCGCGTCCAGGTCGAGCCGGGGGATGAGCGTGTCGATCAGGTCCTCGTCGTCGGCTGCCATGACCCCGACCGTACCGAGGGCCGGGGCTCAGCCGGGGTGGGTCAGCGCCGCGGGAAGCTCGCGCGCCGCCTCCAGCAGGCTCGGGCCGTACCAGGTCAGCAGCCGCCCGCTGACCAGCACCGACGGCGCGTCGAACGCCTCGGGGCCGTCCTCGGCGGTGAACAGGTACGGCTCGTCGGGCAGCACGACGAGGTCGTGGTCGGGCAGGTCGGCGGGGTCGAAGCGGGGGTAGCGCTCCGGGGAGCCGTCCAGGACGTTGACCACGCCGAGCCGGTCCAGCACGGCGCCGGTGAAGGTGTCCGAGCCGACCGCCATCCAGGGCCTGCGCCAGATCGGGACCACGGCCCGGCGACGGTCGCGGGCGGGCTCGACCGCGGCCCACAGCGCACGGGCCTCGCGCAGCCAGTCCGGCTCGTCCAGCCCGCACGCGGCGAGCATCCGGCCCAGCGAGGCGAGCCCGCCGTCGACGTCGCGGATGTCGGTCACGTACACCGGCAGACCCGCGGCGCGCAGCGCGTCGAGGTCGGGCAGCCGGTTCTCCTCCTGGTTGGCGACGACCAGGTCCGGTGCCAGCGCGACGATCCGCTCGACGTCGGGGTTCTTCGTCCCCCGGATCCGGTCCGCGCCGAGGTCGCCGGGGTGGGTGCACCAGTCCGTCGCGCCGACCACGATGCCGGGCGCGGTCGCCTCCAGCGCCTCGGTCAGCGACGGCACGATCGACACGACCCGCCGCACGGTGCCCGTGATCGGGACCTCGCGGCCCTCGTCGTCGACCGGTGCCGCAGTCCGCGCAGTCATGGGGCCGACCGTAACCCGGCGCCCGCCGGTCAGCCGTGGTCGGGCAGACCGACCAGGGTCCGGCTGTAGGCGAGGTAGCGGACCGAGATCTGCTCGGGCGTCATGGGGCCGTCGGAGCGGTACCAGCTCGCGATGCCGACGAGCATCGTGACGACGGCCCGCGAGATGTCCGACGGGTCGGTCACCCGGATCCGGCCGGAGGCCGCCAGGCGCGTCACGGCGTCGTCGACGAGGGACTGGCAGGCGTTGCGGATGCCGGCGATCCGGCGGCGGTCGGCGTCGTCGAGACTGCGCATCTCGCTCGCGCCAATGAACGCCCAGTCCCGCCGGTAGGTGTGGAACAGCGTGAAGCAGTCGATCAGCAGGTCGAAGCGTTCCTCGGGGGTCTCGCCGTCGCGCAGGGAGGCCTCGCAGCGGGCGTGGAAGTCCTCCATGAGCATCGACATCAGCGCGACCAGCAGCGACTGCTTGCTCGGGTGGTGGTGGTAGAGCCCCGGCACCGAGAGCCCGGCCAGGTCGGCGATGTCGCGGACCGTCGTGCCGTGGTACCCGAGCGCGAGGAAGCAGCGTTGGGCGGCGTCGAGTGCCGGGGGGAGGCGCAGCGGCGGGAACTCGCGCCAGCCGCCGGGACGGGTGGGGTCGAACAGGCCGGCGGGGCCGCCGCCGTCGAGGACGCTGGCCACCTCCTCGCCCGCCGCGGAGTGCTCCAGGTCCGAGAGCTCCAGGCCGAGCACGGCGACGCAGCGCCGCAACCGGTCGGCGGTCAGCTTTCCGCGGCCGGTCTCGGCGCGGCTCAGCGTCGCGGCACTGACGCCGACCTCAGTCGCGAGGTCGGTCAGGGTGAGCCCGGCACTCTTGCGCGCCCGGCGCAGGGTGCCGCCGAGGCTCTCGAGGGCCACGGCGTCAGGCACTGCACGCAACAGTGCGAGCGCTCCGTCGGTTGAACACAACACGAGAGTGGACCCGGTCACCGGCCACGTCAAGCGTCGGTCCCGCGACGCGCGGTGATCGACCGGGGCGAGCCCACCACATGCACGCCGATCCGGCACCTTTTGCACGACCCGGACTCCGGCGCGCAGCGACCCGCGGCGACGGCCGGACGGGCGCGTTTCGTGGTCGTCGCTCTGGCCGTTCTGCACGATTCAGCAGGTCAGAGTGATGCGCCGGCCGGTCTCGGGCCGGCGTGGACGGCCGGCGAAGTTCGGTGTGGACAGCTCTTGACGGGTGACCCAGGTCGCTCCTACGGTATGCGACGTCCAACGGACCGAGCGAGTGTTCCGTAGGTTGAATGCATCAGAGGTGATGAGGATGGACCGGCAGGCCCGGGCGGTGCGCTACCACGGCGTCGGCGATCTGCGGATCGAGGACGTCGTCGTCCCGTCGCCGGTGTCCCACGAGGTCACGGTGCAGGTGGCCTACGCCGGCATCTGCGGGTCGGACCTCCACGAGTACTACGCGGCGCAGACGGTCACGCCCGTCGACCCGCACCCGCTGACCGGCGCGCGACTGCCGGTCGTGCTCGGGCACGAGTTCGCCGGCACCGTCGTCGAGACCGGGCCGGACGTCACCGCCGTCGCGGTGGGTGACCGGGTCGCGGTGCGCCCCACCTACAGCTGCGGGCACTGCCCGGCCTGCCGGCGCGGGCACCCCAACTCCTGCACCGACCTCGCCTTCCACGGCCTCAGCGCGCACGGCGGCGGCCTGTCGACCTACACCACCGTCACCGACTCCATGCTGTTCGCGCTGCCCGGCGCGGTCGGACTGCGCGAGGGAGCGCTCGTCGAGCCGCTGGCCGTGTCCCACCACGGCGTGGCCATGCTCCTCGACGCCGCACCGGCCGTCGCCTTCGTCGGCGGCGCCGGGCCCATCGGGCTCGGGGCGGTCGCCGCCCTGCGGGCCGGCGGGGTCGGGACCGTCGTGGTCGCCGAGCCGTCACCGGTGCGCCGCGACCTCGCCGCGAAGATGGGCGCCACCGACGTCTACGACCCGGCCGACCGCGACCTCGCCGACGTCCTCGCCGGCCGGGTGCTCGACGCGGCGGTCGAGGCGGCCGGGCGTGGCGACGTCGTCGCCGAGGCCGTCGCGAACCTCGGCCCGCGCGGCCGGCTGGTGCTGCTCGGCCTGCACGAGGCGCCGATGTCGTTCGACCCCACCTCGATGCTCTACCGCGAGGTGACCATGAGCGGTTCCTCGACCTACACCGACGACGACTTCCGCGCCGTCGTCGACCGGCTGGCCGACGGCACCTACCCGACCGGCGACTGGACCGAGGTCCGCCCGGTGGACGAGGTGCTCACCGCGTTCGCGGACCTGCGCGCCGGGACCGCCACCAAGATCCTGCTCGACCTGACCTGACCTGACCGACCCGACACCACCACCCGTACTCGACGAGGAGTCACGATGACGGACCTGACCATCAAGACCGAGGACATCACCCTCAACGACGCCCAGCAGCTCGACGACGTCGCGACCCGCTACCAGGTCGACGACATCTACGCCCCGGCCGACGAGAGCTACTCGCCCTGGATGTTCATCGAGGGCTCCGAGGGCATGTGGGCCCGCTACCTGTGGTTCGACGTCCGCCTCGGGCAGTGGGCCGCGATGGTCCGCTCCGACGGCCCGGGCGTGCTCGGCCGCCACCGGCACCGCTCCGGCGTGATGGCCTACACCGTCAGCGGCAGCTGGGGCTACGAGGAGTACGACTGGGAGGCCGGCCCCGGCGACGTCGTCCAGGAGAGCCCGGGCGTCATCCACACCCTGCGCAGCGTCAACCCCGACGGCTTCCTCGCGTTCTTCGTCATCAACGCCTCCATCGAGTGGTTCGACGAGAACGACAACGTGGTGCTGACCGAGGACGTCTTCTACAACATCAACCGCTACGAGCAGTACTGCCGGACGAAGGGCATCGAGGTCAACCCGGCCCTGTTCCGCCGGTGACCACCGGAGACCTCGCCGGCCGCACCGCGGTGGTGACCGGGGCGACGTCGGGCATCGGCCTGGCGATCGCCCGGCTGCTCGCCGAGCGCGGCGCCCGGGTGCACGGCGTCGGCCTCGGTGCCGGCGCCGTCACCGACGCCCCGCCCGGCGTGGAGCTGACCGAGCTCGACGTCACCGACCACGCGGCGGTGTCGGCGTTCTTCGACGGCCTGCCCGCGCTGGACCTGCTCGTCCCCGCCGCCGGGATGTCGCTCGGCGAGGCGGAGCACGACCCCGCCGGGTTCGCCACCGTGCTGGAGGTCAACCTGCGCGGCGTGCACGCCTGCTGCCGCGCCGCCGAGCCGCTGCTGTTCGCGGGCGGCGGCGCCGTCGTGCTGATCGCGTCGATGTACAGCTACTTCGGGTCCGCCGCCAGCCCCGCCTACGCCGCCAGCAAGGGCGGGATCGTCGCCCTGGCGAGGTCGCTGTGCCAGGTCTACGCCCCGCACGGGGTGCGGGTGAACGCCGTCGCACCCGGCTGGATCGAGACCCCCCTGCTCGAACAGGCCCGTGAGGTCGCCCCCGCGGTGATCGCGGCGCTGGCCGAGCGCACCCCGCTGGCCCGTACCGGGCACCCCGCCGAGGTCGCCGAGGTCGTCGCCTTCCTCTGCTCGGACCGGGCGTCGTTCGTGACCGGCGCCGTGCTCCCGGTCGACGGCGGCTACCTCACCGTCTGACCGACCGCCCGCGGCACGCCCGCGCCGGTCGACCCCCTCCTCCCGCAGCGCGCGCACCCACCCCGGGTGCGCGCGCCGCCCCGGGCTGCCCCGATGCGGAGAAACCCACCCATGACCAGAACCTTCGTGACCGAGGACCTGACCGTGCGCTACGGCGGCCTCACCGCACTGCACGGCGTCTCGATCACGGTCGAGCCCGGCGAGTTCGCCGGGCTGATCGGCCCCAACGGCGCCGGCAAGACGACGTTCATCGACGCCGTCACCGGCTTCACCCCGGCCACCGGCCGGGTCACCCTCGGCGACGTCGCGATGCTGCCGCTCCCGGCGCACCGCCGGGTCGGCGCCGGGCTCAGCCGCACCTTCCAGAACCTGGAGCTGTTCGAGGACCTCACCGTCCGCGAGAACGTCCTCGTCGCGACCGAGCGGTCGCACTGGTGGTCACCGGTCGCCGAGTTCGTGCGGCCGGTGTCGTCGCGGCTGTCGGAGGTCGTCGAGGAGGTGCTCGACCTCGTCGGGCTCGCCGCGCACGTCGACGCCTACCCGCCGGACCTCTCGCTGTCGGCCCGCAAGCTGGTCAGCGTCGCCCGTGCCCTGGCGGGCCGCCCGTCGGTGCTGCTGCTCGACGAGCCCGCCGCGGGCCTCGACTCCGACGCGAGCCTCGCGCTGGGGGAGCAGCTGCGGCGGGTCGCCGCGAGCGGGGTCTCGGTGCTGCTGGTCGACCACGACATGGACCTAGTGCTGCGCACCTGCGAACGGATCAACGTGCTGGACTTCGGAAAGCTGATCGCGTCCGGACCGACCGCGCAGGTCCGCGAGGACCCCGCCGTCGTCGCCGCGTACCTGGGCCACGCCGACGACGCCGAGGCGATCGCATGACCGCCCCCGCCATCGAGTGCCGCTCGCTCGTCGCCGGGTACGCCGGCGTCCCGGTCCTGCGCGGGGTCGACCTGCACGTGCAGCCCGGCGAGGTCGTCGCGCTGCTGGGCGGCAACGGCGCCGGGAAGACCACCACCCTGCTCGCGCTGAGCGGGGTCCTCGTCCCGGAGTCGGGCCAGGTGCTCGCCGCGGGCGGGCCGGTGCAGGCCGGGCGCCCGCACCGCCAGGCCCGCAACGGCGTCATGCTCGTCCCGGACGACCGCTCGGTCTTCGCCGACCTCACCACGCGGGAGAACCTGCACCTCGTCCGGCCGCGCGTGCGGCGCTCCCGCCGGGAGACCGAGGACGCGCTGCTGGAGCGGTTCCCGGCGCTGCGGCCCAAGCTCGGGGTGCGGGCCGGGCTGCTCTCGGGCGGCGAGCAGCAGATGCTCGCCGTCGGGCGGGCGCTGCTCACCGACCCCCGGGTGCTCATGATCGACGAGCTCAGCCTCGGCCTGGCCCCGCTGGTCGTGCGCGACATGCTCCCGACGATCCGGCGGATCGCCGCGGAGGCCGGCGTCGGCGTCCTGCTCGTCGAGCAGCACGTCGACCTCGTCCTCGCCCACTCCGACCGCGTCTACGTCCTCAACCGCGGGCGGGTGGTGCTCGAGGGCACGTCCGCCGAGCTCCGGTCCGACCGCGACCGGCTGCGCGCGAGCTACCTGGCCACGGAGGCCATCGCATGAGCGACATCCTGCTGTTCGCGATCCTCGGGACCGGCGCCGGCGCCGTCTACGCGCTGATCGCCCTGGGCATCGTGGTGATCCAGAAGGCCACCGGCGCCGTCAGCTTCGCCCACGGGGCGATCGCCGGCGTCGCGGCCATCTACTTCGGGGTCTCGACCAGCGAGGGCACCGCCCCCGCGGTCGCGGCCGTCACCGCCGTCGTCGCCGCCGGGGTCGGTGGGCTGCTGTTCCACCTGCTGGTGATGCGTCCGCTGCGGCACGCCCCGCTGCTGGCCAAGATCGTCACCACGCTCGGTCTGATGCTGGTCCTGCAGGGGCTGGCGACCCAGGTCTGGAACGTCCCGACGGTCATCGCCCCGGCGATCTTCCTGACCGACACCGTGCAGATCTCGGGCATCAGCTTCGGGATCGACCGGCTGCTGCTGCTCGCCACCGCGGTGCTGCTGGCGACCGGGCTGTGGGCGCTCTACCGGTTCACCCGGTTCGGCACCGCCACCCGCGCCGCCGCCGAGAACGAGCGCGGCGCGGCGCTGCTCGGGTACTCCCCGGACGTCATCGGGGCGGCGAACTGGGCGCTGGGCTCGATGCTCGCCGCGCTCGCCGGGGTGCTGTTCGCGCCGATCACCGCGCTCAACATCGCCACCCTGAGCCTGCTCGTGGTGCCCGCGCTGGCCGCGGCGCTCGTCGGCCGGTTCACCTCGTTCGGGGTGACCGTCGGCGTCGCCGTGGGCATCGGGATGCTGCAGTCGATCCTCACCCGGTTCGTCACCCAGCCCGGCATCAACGACGCACTGCCGTTCGTGATCATCGTGCTGGTCATGATCGTGTCCGGGCGGCTGATCCCAGGTCGTGGCGCCCGCGCCGTCGCCCGGCTGCCGCTGGCCCCGGCGGTGCACAGCAGGCTGCGGCCGCTGCTCGTCGTCGGCGGGCTGGCGGTGCTGGGGCTGGCCGTGCTGCCCGACACCCTGCGCGGCGGCATCACGACCTCGCTGGTCACCGTCATGATCGCGCTCTCGGTCGTGGTCGTCACCGGGTTCACCGGGCAGATCTCGCTGATGCAGATGGCCTTCGCCGGGATCGCGGCGTTCATGGTCTCCCGCGGCGCGGTCGAGCTCGGGCTGCCGTTCCCGCTGCCGATGCTGCTCGCGGTGCTCGTGGTGGTGCCGGTCGGCGTGCTGCTCGGTCTGCCCGCCATCCGGGTCCGCGGCATCAACCTGGCCGTGGTCACCCTCGGCGCCGCCGTCGCCGTGTCGAGCTTCGTGTTCGGCAACGTCGACTGGACCGGCGGCGCCGACGGCAGCCCGGTCCCCTCGCCGGACCTGTTCGGCCTCTCGCTCGACCCGGTCGTCCACCCGGTGCGGTTCGGCCTGTTCGCCACCGTGGTCACACTCGCCCTGCTGGCCGGGGTGATGAACGTGCGCCGCAGCGCCATCGGCCGCCGGATGCTGGCCGTGCGCGCCAACGAGCGCGCGGCGGCCGCGGTCGGCATCGACGTCGCCCGCACCAAGCTGCAGGCCTTCGCGCTGTCGGCGTTCATCGCCGCGGTCGGCGGCAGCGTGCTCGGCTACCAGCTCGGTGCCGTCGCGTTCACCCGCTTCGTCCCGCTGGCCTCGATCAGTGTGCTGGCCGTGGTCTACATCGGCGGCGTCGCCACCGTGTACGGGGCCGTGGCCGCCGGCGTCATCGTCAACGGCGGGATCCTCTACGTCCTGCTCAACTCCGTCCCCGGCATCTCCGCCTGGTGGATCGTCCTGTCCGGCGCGCTGCTGATCGTCAACGCGGTGCTGCAGCCGGACGGCATCGCGGTGGCACTCCGCGACCAGTACCGCTTCGTCCGCGACCGGCTCGGCCGGCCGGGGACACGGGCGCCCGAGCCGGTGGACCGCACCGGCGACGCCCCGGAACCGGCCGTCGCCGCCGCCGTCCGGTCCGACTGACCCTCCGGCGACCCCGGACCCGCCCGACCCGCCCCACCGGGTGGGCAGGCCCCCGCACGCCCTCCTCCGGCGGCTCGCGCCGCCACCCCCTGATCTGGAGCGAACGATGAAGTTCAGCACGCGCGTCGCGGTGATCGCCGCCGCGTCCGCCCTCGCCGTCGGCCTGGCCGCCTGCTCCTCGGCGGCCACGTCGTCGAGCACGGCCAAGGAACCCGGATCGGTGGCCGGCCCCGCGGGCGACCCGATCGTCTTCTACGACATCACCGACGCCACCGGCCTCGGCGCGGTCAGCGCCGCGATCTCCCAGTTCACCACCGGCGAGCTCGCCGCACAGGACCACATCAACGCCCAGGGCGGGGTCGGCGGACGGCCGATCAAGATCGTCAAGTGCGACAGCAAGGCCGACCCGGCCGCCACCACCGCGTGCGCCCAGGAGGCCGTGCAGAACAAGGCCGTCGCCAAGCTCGGGCTGTCGGTCGCCTGGGGCGAGAACGGGTTCCCGGTGCTGGCCCGGGCCGGTGTCCCCAGCCTGAACCCGCCGGTCAACCCGCAGGACCTGCAGGAGGCCGGGAACTCCTACGTCACCGGCGGCTCCTCGGAGTACGAGGCCCAGGTCTACTACGCCGGCAAGACCCTCGCCGCGAAGAGCGCGGTCGTGTTCACCGACGAGAACCCCTCCGGCCAGGACCAGGTCGCCCGGGTGACCAAGGCGGTGCAGCGCTACGGCTTCGACATGACCGTCACCCCGGTCTACCTGCCCTCGGGCACCGCCGACCCGACGCCGTTCGTGGCCAAGGCCGTCTCCGGCAAGCCCGACGTCGTGTTCACCAACCAGAGCGGCGCGCAGGCCGTGTCCGCCTACACCGCCTTCCACCAGCAGGGCTTCCCGACCGACCGGATCCTCAACCAGGGCGGCGCGGCCGACTTCGACAGCTTCTTCACCAAGGTCTCGCCCGAGATCGCCGACGGCACGATCTTCAGCTACGCCTACCAGAACCCCGACGACCTGTCCGACCCGCAGGTGAAGCTCTACCGCGACGCGATGCAGCAGTACGCGGGCCGCGACGGCAAGTCCGAGTTCTCCCAGTGGGGCTTCGCCAACGTCATGACCCTCGCCGAGATCGCGAAGAAGATCGGCCCGGAGAAGTTCGACGCCGCCTCGCTCAAGGCGTTCCTGACCACCGTCGACAACTTCCCGATGTTCATGGCGCAGCCGCTGAGCCGCAAGTACGCGACCCCCGACGCCCCGGCGAACCTGCGCCCGCAGATCCAGGTGCTCCAGTACAAGGGCGGCAAGCTCGAGACCGTCCAGCCCTGGTTCAACCCGTACGACTTCATGAACCGGGCCGGCTGACCCGGCACCCGACCACCGGGCCGGCCGGGCGCGTCCCGCCCGGCCGGCCCGGTCCCACCCGACCACCCCCACCCGGAAGGCCACCGTGCCGGCACACCAGCTCCCCGACGACCTCCTCGACGGCCGGGTCGTGTTCCTCAGCGGCGGCGGCAGCGGCGTGAACCTCGGCATCGCCCGGGTCCTCGCCGACCTCGGCGCCGACCTGTCCCTCTACGGGCGCACCGCCTCCCGCCTCGACGAGGCCGCCGAGGAGCTGCGCGGCCGCGGTGCCCGCGTCGTCACCACGGCGGGCGACGTGCGTTCCGCGGAGCAGGTCGCGCACGCGTTCGAGCGCACCGAGGCCGGGCTCGGCCCGGTCGACGGCGTCGTGTGCGGGGCCGCCGGGAACTTCGTCGCCCCCGCCGAGTCGATCAGCTCCAACGGGTTCCGGGCGGTCGTCGACATCGACCTGCTCGGCAGCTTCCACTGCGCCCACGCCGCGTTCGACCAGCTGACCCGCACCCGCGGCAGCGTCCTGTTCGTGACCGGTGCCCAGTCCGCGGGCGCCTTCGCCCACCAGGCCCACGTGGGTGCCGCCAAGGCCGGCGTCGACCAGCTGATGCGCACCCTCGCCGTCGAGTGGGGGCCGCACGGGATCCGGTCGAACTCGCTGCTGCCGGGCCCGGTCCACGACACCGAGGGGATGCGCCGCCTCGCCGAGGGCGGCAGCGCACCGTGGACGGACTCGGTGCCGCTCGGCCGCTTCGCCGACGCCGAGGAGGTCGGCCGGATGGCCGCGGTGCTGCTGTCGCCGCTGGCCGCCTACGTCACCGGCACCGTCGTCCACATCGACGGCGGGCTCGCGCTGTCCGGTCCCGCGCTGGTCAACCGGACCGTCCTCGCCCCCGCCCCCCGAGTCTGAGAGCCGGCCCGATGCCGTCGCACGTCACCCTGTCCCTCGACGCCCACGTCCTCACCGTCACCCTCGACCGGCCGGACCGGCTCAACGCCTTCACCGACCGGATGGAGGCCGAGCTGGTCGCGGCGTTCGACCGCGCCGACACCGACGATGAGGTCCGCGTCGTCGTCCTCACCGGTGCCGGCCGGGCGTTCTGCGCCGGCATGGACCTCGCCGAGGCCGACCCGGACGCCACCTTCGCCCACTGGCGCAGCAGCGACACCGCGCCGCCCGGTACCCGGTTCGACCTGCCCGGCGAGGACCTGCCCCTGCGTCGCGACGGCGGCGGCCGGGTCGTGCTGCGCATGCTGGAGTCGCGTACGCCGATCATCGCCGCGGTGAACGGGCCCGCGATCGGTGTCGGCGCGGGCCTGACCCTCGCGGCGGACCTGCGCCTGGCCGCCGACACCGCCCGCTTCGCGTTCCCCTTCACCCGGCTCGGCGTGGTGCCGGAGTCCTGCTCCAGCTGGCTGCTCCCGCGGCTCGTACCGGTGCAGCAGGCGTTCGAGTGGGTACTGACCGGCCGCCGGTTCGACGCCGGGGAGGCCCTGCGCGGCGGCCTGCTCCGGTCGGTCCACCCCGCCGCCGAGCTGGCCGACGCCGTCCGGGCACTGGCCGTCGAGCTCACGGAGTGCTCGCCGACCTCGGTGTCGCTGGCCCGGCGGATGCTGCTGGCCGGGCTCGGCGCGACCCACCCGGTGCAGGCCCACCAGACCGAGACGCTCGCGCTGAACCGGCGCGGGACCAGCGCGGACGCCCGTGAGGGGGTGCGGGCCTTCCTCGAACGCCGGCCACCCCGGTTCACCGACCGGGTGTCCGACGCCCCCGACGTGCTGCCCGCCGCGCCCGCCTACGCACCCCCGCCGGGGGCACGTCCGCACCCCGACGGCCCCGCA
Source organism: Pseudonocardia sp. TMWB2A (assembly GCF_017312135.1). NCBI lineage: Bacteria > Bacillati > Actinomycetota > Actinomycetes > Pseudonocardiales > Pseudonocardiaceae > Pseudonocardia > Pseudonocardia sp. TMWB2A. The sequence goes on along the minus strand of NZ_QKQY01000002.1, from coordinate 591,829 downwards.
TGAGGAGCACCGTGCACCCCGACCCGCCCGTGGTGGAGGTCGAGCGCCCCGAGCCGGGCGTCGTCCGGATCACCCTGTCCCGGCCCGACCGGCTCAACGCACTGGACCGGCGGCTGGTCACCGAGCTCGACACCGCGCTGACCGCCGCCGACGCCGACCCGGCCTGCCGGGTCGTGATCCTCACCGGCGCGGGCCGCGGCTTCTGCGCCGGCCTCGACCTGGACGGCTTCGAGACGCCCGGCGGCGGGGACACCGCACCGGGCGAGGGCCCGATCGAACGGCTGGCCCGCCAGCGCGACATCGCCCGGCTCGCCGTGCGCATCCACGAGCTCCGCCCGCCGGTGGTCGCCGCGGTCAACGGGCCCGCCGCGGGCGGGGGACTGGCCCTCGCCCTGGCGAGCGACATCCGGGTGGCGTCGACCTCGGCCGTGTTCGCCGTCGGGTTCCTGCGCGCCGGCTACTCGGCCTGCGACATCGGGATCTCGTGGCTGCTGCCGCGGATCGTCGGCACGGGTCGTGCCCACGAGCTGATGCTCACCGGGCGCCGTGCCGACGCCGCCGAGGCGCTCCGGATCGGGCTGGTCACCGACGTCGTCGCACCGGAGGAGCTGACGGACACGGCCGCGGCCACCGCGCGGGCGATCCTCGCGAGCCCCCCGTTCTCGGTCGAGCTGACCAAGCAGGGGATGTGGGCCGGGGTCGAGAACCCGGGCTTCGCCGCGGCGGTCGAGTTCGAGAACCGCCAGCAGGTCCTCACCGCGCTCACCGACGACGCCCGCGAGGCGACCCGGGCCTTCCTCGACAAACGCCCCCCGACCTACCGGCGCCGCTGAGCGCCGTCCACCGACGACGGTCCCCGCCGTCGTCACACCCACCTGGAGAGACTGTGACGGTCGACCTCACCCACGACCCGGCCATCACCGAGCTGGCCCGACGCACCGCGGAGTTCGTCCGGACCACGGTGATCCCGGTCGAGAACGCCCACGACGGCGTCGCGCCCCCCGAGCCGGAGCGCCGCGCGCTGCAGGCCGCCGCCCGGGAGGCCGGGGTGTTCGTGCCGCACGCCGCCCCGGAGCTCGGCGGGCACGGCCTGGACATGTGCGGCCGGGCGCCGGTGTTCGAGGAGGCCGGGTACTCGTTGCTCGGTCCGCTCGCGCTGAACATCGCTGCCCCGGACGAGGGCAACGTGCACCTGCTGGAGCGGGTCGCGACCGAGGAGCAGAAGGCCCGGTACCTGGTCCCGCTCGCGGCGGGGGAGGTGCGCTCGTGCTTCGCGATGACCGAGCCCGCGCCGGGTGCCGGGTCGGACCCGGACGCGTTGTCCACGACCGCGGTCCGGGTGGACGGCGGCTGGCGGATCGACGGCCGGAAGTGGTTCGTGACCGGCGGCGACGGCGCGGCGTTCGCGATCGTCATGGCCCGCACCACCGGTGCCCCCGGTGACCGCGGCGGGGCGACGATGTTCCTGGTCGACGCCGACAATCCCGGCATGAAGATCGGACGGCACATCCCGACGCTGGACGAGTCGCTCTACGGCGGGCACCTGGAGGTCGAGTTCTCCGACTGCCGCATCGGCGACGACGCCGTGCTGGGTGAGGTCGACGAGGGCTACCGCTACGCCCAGGTGCGTCTCGGCCCGGCGCGGTTGACCCACTGCATGCGGTGGCTGGGCATCGCGCGCCGTGCGCAGGACATCGCGGTGGCGTGGGCGGCGGAGCGGCGGGTGTTCGGGTCGCGGCTGGCGGATCTGGGGATGGCGCAGGCGATGATCGCCGACAACGAGATCGACATCGCGGCCGCGCGCGGGCTGATCCTGCGCGCCTGCTGGGAGCTCGACCAGGGCCGCCCCGCCGGGATGGAGGTCTCGATCGCGAAGACGTTCACGGCGGAGGCGGTGTGGCGGGTGGTGGACCGCTCGTTGCAGCTCAACGGCGGGCGCGGGGTGTCCGGGGACGTCCTGCTGGGCCGGTTCCTGCGGGAGGTGCGTCCGTTCCGGATCTACGACGGGCCGTCGGAGACCCACCGCTGGTCCATCGCGAAGCGCACCGTCGGCCGCTACCGCGCGGAGCAGGCCCGATGAGCGTCACCGATACGACCGAGACGCCCGGCACGACCGACGCCGTCGGCACGACCGACGGCCTGGACCTGGCCGCGCTGGACGTCTTCCTGCACCAGCACGTCGACGGCTACCGCGGCGGGGTCACCGCCGAGCTGGTCTCCGGCGGGCGGTCGAACCTGACCTACCGGGTCACCGACGGCGAGCACGTCTGGATCCTGCGCCGCCCCCCGCTCGGCACACTGACCCCCTCCGCGCACGACATGGGCCGCGAGTACCGGGTCGTCGCCGCCCTCGCGGGCAGCGGGGTCCCGGTCGCACCGGCGGTCGCGCTGGCCGACGACGCGGTACTCGGGGTGCCGTTCGCGCTCACCGGGTTCGTCGACGGGATCGTGGTGCGCAGCGAGGACGACCTCGCCGCCCTCGACGACCCGACCGTGCGGGCGACCGCGTTCTCCCTGGTCGACACCCTCGCCGCGCTGCACGCCGTCGACGTCACCACCGGCCCGCTGGCCGAGCTGGGCCGCCCCGCCGGATACCTGCGCCGCCAGGTCGAACGCTGGTACGGCCAGTGGCAGCGGGTCGCCACCCGCGAGCTGCCCGACGTCGACACCCTGCACGGCCTGCTCGACGCGACCTGCCCGGCCGAGAGCGACCACGCCGTCGTGCACGGGGACTTCCGCATCGACAACGCCATCCTCGACCGCGACGACCCCACCGTGGTCCGGGCGCTGGTCGACTGGGAGATGGCCACCCTCGGCGACCCGCTGGCCGACCTGGCCCTGCACACCGTCTACGGCGACCCGGCCTTCGCGCCGGTGCTCGGCGGGTCCGCGGCCTCCACCAGCCCGCGCATGCCGACCGCCGAGGAGCTGGTCGACCGCTACGTCACCGCCTCCGGACGGAGCCCGCGGCACTGGGCGTTCCACCGTGGCCTCGCCTACTTCAAGTCCGCCGTGATCGCCGAGGGCATCCACGCCCGGCACGTCCGTGGCGACACCCGTGGCGAGGGGTTCGGGCTCGTCGGCGAGGCGACCGCACCGCTGGCCGCGGCCGGGGTCGCGGCGGCCCGCCCGAGCGCCCTCGCAGCGGGCTGAGCGGCGACGGCCCGGCCCTCGGACCGGGCCGAGCGGCGGCCCGGCCCTCACACCGGGCTGAGCGGCGGCGGCCCGGTCGTCGCCGGACCGGGTGGCGGCCCGGCACCGCACCGGGCCGCCCCGCCGCGCACCCGCAGCGGTGGCATCCCGAACCAGCGCCGGCACGAGCGGGTCAGGCAGCTCTGCTCGGAGTAGCCGAGCAGGCTCGACACCTGCGGCAGCGGCCGGTCGGAGTGACACAGGTACTGCCCGGCCAGCTCGCGCCTCAGCTCGTCGAGCAGCCGCTCGAACGACGTGCCGTCCTCCCGCAGCCGCCGCTGCAGGGTGCGCGGGTGCATCCCGAGGTGCCCCGCGGTCACGACGAGCCCGGCCTGCCCGGTGGGCAGCAGCCGTCGCAGCAGCTCCCGGACCCGCACGGTCGGGTCGCCGTCCTCGGGACCGACGAGGTCGTGCAGGTACTGCTCGGCCAGGTCGCGGACCGCACGGTCCTCCCCGGCGCGACGCCGGTCCAGCCCGGCCGCGTCGACGTCGAGGCCGCACACCGGCGCCTCGAACTCCACCGGGCAGCCGAAGATCTCCCGGTAGGCCTCCGGCGGCCCGGCGGGGGAGTGCGGCAGCAGCGCCCGGCGCGGCCGGAAGTCCCGCCCGAACAGGATCCGGAACAGGTCCATCGACACCCCCAGGCTCAGCTCCAGGATCTGGACCTGGCGGGGGACCCGGGGCAGCACGACGGTGAACGTGTAGCGGGCCACGTCCCCGGTCAGCGGCGCGACGTCCACCTCGAACGCCGTGCTGTAGGAGTGCAGGTACCGGCGCAGACCGGCCATCGCCTCGCGGGCCGTCGTCGAGTGCCGGGCGATCAGCGCGACCGTCCCGAGGATCTCGATGCCCTGGCGCTGCGACAGCAGCAGCCCGAAGTCCGGTCGCCCCAGCGCGGCGGCGGCCTCCTCGACCAGCTCGGCCAGCGCCCGGTAGGGCAGCAGCGCCTGCGGCTCGTCGACGAGGCCCGGGCGCAGACCGACCCGGCGGTGCAGCGGTGCGGGGTCGCCGCCGAGGTCGCCGACCAGCCCGTCGAACCCCTGCAGCGAGCTCGCACGGATCAGCCCGTCCATGTCGCCAACTGTCAAATCACTGTCGTCCGATGTCAAGAGGTGATCCGCACGACAGTCGTAGCGTCGGAGCCGTTCCCACCACGACCAGCGATGGAGCCGACGATGCCTCAGTCCACCGGTCCCGCCCCCGTCCGCACGAGCTCGGGCGCCGAGATCCCGATCGTGTCGCTGCCGCAGACCGAGCTGCTCTCGGTCAACGAGGCCGACATCGAGCTCGTCCGCGACGCGCTCGGCGAGGGCATCAGCTTCAAGCCGCTGCGCCTGGACCTCGAGCGCAACGAGTGGGTCGTCATCGCGCAGATGGCGCCCGGCACCCGGTTGCCCGTGCACTACCACACCGGCCCCGTCGACCTGCTGACGATGGCCGGGAGCTGGCACTACCTGGAGTACCCGGACCAGCCGCAGACCGCGGGCTCCTACCTGTACGAGCCCGGCGGGTCGGTGCACACCCTCGTCTGCCCGGAGACCAACACCGAGGACACCCTGATGTTCGTCCGGGTCTCCGGCTCCAACGTCAACTTCAACGAGGACGGCTCGTTCCACTCCATCCTCGACACCCTGCTGCTGCGCCACCTGACCGACACCCTGGCCAAGGAGCCCCCGAACTACATCGAGGGCGGCGAGGCCGGTCTCACCGAGTCCCCGAAGCGCTCCTGATGCGCGCCGTCCTCATGCAGGACCGGGCCCTGTCGGTCGGCGAGGTGCCCGACCCGGTCCCCGGCGCCGGCGAGGTGCTCGTCGACGTCCTGGCCTGCGGGATCTGCGGGTCCGACCTGCACAGCGCCACGCACGCCGCGGAGTTCAACGTCGCCACCCGCGACGCGCTCGGCGTCGAGCTGATGGACCTGTCGCGTCCGGTGTCGTTCGGGCACGAGTTCGTCGGCGCGATCGCCGGGCACGGCCCCGGCACCACCGGTGCGCTGCCGGTCGGCACCCGCGTGGTGTCGGTCCCGGCCCTGGTCCGCGAGACGCCCGCCTTCCTCGGGTTCTGCGGTCCGGAGCTGCCCGGCGGCTACGCCGAGCGGATGCTGCTCACCGAGGCGCTGCTGATGCCGGTGCCCGACCACGTCGACACCGCGGTCGCGGCGCTGACCGAGCCACTCGCCGTCGCACACCGGGCGGTCGCCCGGGCGCAGCTCGGCCCCGACGACGTGCCCCTGGTCGTCGGCTGCGGGCCGATCGGGCTCGGCGTGATCGCGACGCTGCGCCGGGCGGGTGCCGGGCCGATCGTCGCCGCCGACTACTCCGCGAGCCGGCGCGAGCTGGCCGGGCGTCTCGGCGCCGACGTCGTGGTCGACCCGGCCGTGACCTCGCCCTACACGGCCTGGGCGCAGGCCGCCGCCACCGACGACCCGACGCGGGCCGCCCCGCCGACGGCGATCCTCGGCGCGCTGCCGCTGCGTCCGACCGTGGCGTTCGAGTGCGTGGGGGTGCCCGGGGTGATCGACCAGGTCGTGGCGTCGGCACCGGCGGCGTCGCGGATCGTCGTCGCCGGGCTCTGTGCCGGGCCGGACTCCTTCCAGCCCACCACCGCGGTGCTGAAGGAGATCGACATCCGGTTCAGCCTCATGTACTCGCCGGAGCAGTTCGCGCAGACCTTCTCCGACGTGTGCGACGGCTCGCTCGACGTCGCACCGATGCTGAGCGGGACCGTCGGTCTGGACGAGGTGCCGGAGGTGTTCGCGCGCCTGTCCTCCGACCCGGTCGACACGAAGATCCTGATCGACCCGGCGAAGATCGCCGGCCGCCGCCCGGAGGCCGCCGCCGCGGCCACCGCGGCCGTCTGACAGGCCGGCGGGCCGGGACGCCCCCCTCGCCCCGGCCCGCCGTGCCGCCGCCCCCGGGTCACCCGTGGTCGGCCAGCCACCGAGGCCCGTGCCGGACGACGAACGCCCGCAGGTCCCGCACCGGCGCCGTCGGCCGCGGGTCGGCCGCGTGCACCATCCCCAGCGTCCGCGCGGTGTGCGGGCTGCGCACCGGCACCTGCACCACCCCCGGCACGTCCGGCCCGGCGGGGAGCAGCGCGACGCCCAGCCCGGCCCCGACCAGGCCGCGCAGCGTCGCCGTCTCCCCGCCCTCGAACGCCCGGCGCGGGCGGAACCCGGCCTGCGCGCACCACGACTCCACCACCCCCTGCAGCCCGTAGCCGCGGGCGAACAGCAGGAACGGGTCGTCGGCGACCTCGGCGAGGTCCGCGGCAGCCGCGCCCGCCAGCCGGTGCCCGGACGGCACCGCGAGGCGCAGCTCCTCCTCGGCCAGCGGGGTCGCGACCAGGCCCGGCTCGTCGGGCATCGGGGAGGTGAGGGCCAGGTCGACCCGGCCGTCGCGGACCCGCTCCAGCAGTGCGGCGTGCGGCACCTGCACCAGCTCGATCCGCACCCGAGGGTGGTGCACGCGGAACTCCCGCAGGATCCCCGGCACCGCGGTGGTGCCCATCGTCCCGAGGAAGCCCAGCGCGACCCGGCCGGTGACCGGGTCGGCGTCGCCCGCCAGCTCGGCGACACCCGCACCGAGCTCGGCCAGCGCGGCCTCGGCCCGCGGCAGCAGCGTCCGCCCGGCGGCGGTCAGCGCCAGCCCGCGCCCGGACCGCCGGAACAGCGCGACGCCCAACTCGCCCTCCAGCCGGGCGATCGCCCGCGACAGCGTGGGCTGCGGGACCCCGATCCGCTCGGCGGCGCGGGTGAGGTGACCGTCGCGCGCGACCGCGACGAAGCGGTGCAGCGCCGGCGCCAACGACTCATGCATCGATGCATGGTACTTCGACGAAGCATGCATTGGACGCATCCGACGCCGGCACCTACGGTCGTGTGCGATGACAACGACCGAGCGTCCCCCGGCTCCGACCGCCACCCGGCCCGCCCCGCCCCACGAGCGCGGTACCCCCGGCTACCGGCGGCTCGGCATCGCCCTGTGGCTCTCCGGTCTGGCGACGTTCGTGCTGGTCTACAGCGTGCAGGGGCTGCTGCCGACGCTGTCGGCGGAGTTCGGCGTGTCCTCGTCGACGGCCAGCCTGGTCCTGTCGGCGACGACCGGCACCCTCGCCCTCGCCGTGCTGCCGCTGTCCGCGCTCACCGAGTCCTGGGGCCGCGCGCGCGTCATGACCTGGGCGCTCGCGGCGTCGGCGGTCCTCGCACTGCTCGCCCCGCTGGCGCCCACCTTCGAGACCCTTGTCGTCGTCCGCGGGCTGCAGGGCATCGCCCTCGCGGCGCTGCCTGCCCTGTCGATGGCCCACCTCACCCACGAGGTCGCGCCGCGGCACCTCGGCGGGGCGGTCGGGCTGCTCATCGCCGGCAACACCCTCGGCGGGCTGTCCGGGCGGCTCGTCGCGTCCTGGGTCGCCGAGCTCGGCGGCTGGCGGGCCGGGCTCGCCGCCGTCGGTGCGGTCTCGGTGCTCGCGACCGTCGCGTTCCGGCTGCTCCTGCCGCCCGCGACGGCGCCCGCCCCGGCCCGCACCCGGCTGCGCGACCTCGGCGGACCGCTGCGCCGCCACCTCACCGACCGGGGCCTGCTCTGCCTGTTCGGGATGGCGTTCCTGCTGATGGGCGCGTTCGTGACCGTCTACAACTACCTCGGGTTCCGGCTGCTGGCCCCGCCGTTCTCGCTGCCCGGCACCCTGGTGGGGCTGGTGTTCCTCGGCTACCTCGCCGGCAGCTGGGCCTCCACCGGCGCGGGCAGGCTGGGGGACCGGTTCGGGCGCCGCCCGGTGCTGTGGGTGGCGACGCTGGTCGCGCTCGGCGGGATCTGGGTGACCCTGCCCGACCTGCTCCTCACCACCCTGGCCGGGCTGCTGCTGGTGACCGTCGGCTTCTTCGGCGCCCACTCGGTCGCCAGCTCCTGGGTGGGGCGGCGCTCGGCGATGCTGCCCGGCGCGGTGCCGGCCCAGGCGTCGTCGCTCTACCTGGTCGGCTACTACGCCGGGTCCAGCGTCGGCGGTGCCCTGGGCGGGGTCGCCTACGACCACGCCGGCTGGGCGGGCGTCGTCGGCTACGTCAGCGCCCTGCTGGCCGGGGCGCTGGGGCTCGCCCTGGTCCTGCGGCGCACCCCGGCCCCGGCCTGAGCCCGGCTCAGAACAGCAGGAGGGCCACGACCGCGCCGAGCAGCAGCAGCGCGGCCAGCACCAGCAGCAGCGCCCCGGCCCCGCGACGGCGGTCGGCGGCGGCACCGTCGTCGTTCTCGACCTCGGCCAGCGTGCTGTCCAGCGCGTGCGTCCCCGCCCCGTCCCCGGGTGCGGACGGCGCGGCCGGGACGGTCTCGTCACCGGCGGGCAGCTCCCGGGTACCGACCGGCGGGGGAGCCGGGTCGCCGTGCACCGCGCGCAGCCGGGCGGCGAGTGCCGCGGCGTCGCGCGGGCGCCGGTCCGGGTCCTTGGCCAGGGTCTGCAGGAGCACCTCCTCCAGCGCGGGTGGGATGCCCGGGCGCAGCGACGACGGCCGCGGCGGCGTCTCCCGCAGGTGCGCCACGACCACCGCGAGCGGGTCGGCGTCGGTGAACGGCGGCCGCCCGGTGAGCGCGGTGAACAGGCAGCAGGCCAGCGCGTACAGGTCCGCCCGGCCGTCGAGGTGCGCGGCGCCGCGGCCCTGCTCGGGGGCCAGGTAGAGCGGGGTGCCGATCACGTGCCCGGTCCGGGTGCGCCCGGCGCCGTCGCCGAGGCGCGCGATGCCGAAGTCGGTCACGACGACGGTGCCGTCCGGACGCAGGATGATGTTGCCGGGGGTGACGTCGCGGTGCACCACCCCGGCCCGGTGCGCGGCGGCGAGCGCCTCGGACACGGCCGCCCCGATCCGGGTCACCTCCCGCGGCTCCAGCGGGCCGGTCCGCCCGATCCGCCGCGCGAGGGTCTCGCCCTCGACGTAGGACATGACGACCCAGGCCGTGTGCCCGGTCGTGCCGGTGTCGTGCACGGTGACGACGCCGGGGTGGTCGATCGCGGCGGCGGCGCGGGCCTCGTCGCGCAGCCGGGCGACGTCGCCGGGGTCGCCCGCGCGCAGCAGCAGCTTCACCGCGACCGGGCGGTCCAGCTCCCGGTCGTGGGCCAGGTGCACCGTCGACATCCCGCCCCGGCCGAGCACGTGACGCAGCTCGTAGCGACCGCCCACCACGTCACCCGCGCCCGGCAGGCCGGCCGGGATCTCGTCGGTGTGCTCCGGTCCGGCCGCGCCCGGCAGCTCGGCCGTCCCGCTCACGACGCCGGCAGTGTCCGCTGTGTGCTCTCCGGGTGCCCGGCGCCGATCAGCTCGTCGAACAGGTAGCCGTGGTCCAGCATCGCCTTCCGCAGCGACTCCGTGTCGGCGTCGTCCTCGGCGACGGCGACGGCGTGCGCCGCGCGGTAGTGCCCGACCAGGTCGGGGTGGTCGACCGAGATCATCTCCTCGCGCTCGGAGAAGTGCTCGACCGGGTAGCCGCGGGTGCGCATCACCTGCTGCAGCAGCAGGTCGGTGTCGCGCAGCCCGGCCCGCGGGGTGCGGACGAAGGCGTTCTGCGCCCCGGCGAAGTCCCCGGCGAACCGCTCGCGCTCGTCGGCGTCGAGGTCGCGCACGTCCAGCTCGCGGCGCCGGCTCAGCCGGCGGCGCAGCTCGGTCTCGCCGCGGTCCTTCCCGCCGGACTGCTCGACGACGTGGTCGTACTCCTGCCCGAAGTGCCGGCGCAGGGCGGCGGTCCGCCGGCGGCCGCGCACCCGGGACCCGACCACGAGGGCCAGACCCAGCACGACCAGCACCACGACGGCGACGACGACCCACAACATGACGTCCGGTGACATCGGTGTTCCCCCTCCGGGACGCGACCCGTCCGGTCAGCATCCCGCCTCGCCGGCGATCACACGCGGTGATCACGGCCAGGTCCCTCCGCATGGAGGAGTGACGCTCCGGAACGCGGGACGCGCTGCTCCGTCCGCGCAGACAGGCGGGCGACACGCCGGGGGAGGGTGCTCCGGGCAGGTGGAATCGTCTCCGGAACGGTAGGACGTGTGTCCGTTTCGTCACCCGTGTGGAGCACACCCCCGCCGTCCGGCACGCTCCGCCGTCTGCCACGGTGGAGAAGCCCCCAGCACCCCAGCAGCACCCCGGGAGGACCCCCGATGAAGAAGGCCGGTCGCAAGCTCTCCAAGGCCGCCGAGTCGTTCGTCGAGGCCATCGGCATCCTCGGCGGGTGGAACCGCGGGCGTCGCCGGAGCCGGTCCCGCCGCTGACGTGGGTGGGCGCTGCCACCGCCCGACTGTTTAGCTTGTGGTAAGCACATCTTGTCCGGTTCCTCCGGGAAGACAGGTGTGCCCACCACGTGACCGACGCCGCCCACGACACCCACCGCCTGCCCGGGGACGGCTCCGCCGGGCCGCCCGGCGACGACCCGCTGCCCCGACGCGTGCCGGTCTTCGCCGTCGTCGGTCTGGCGCTGCTGATGTTCTCCCTCGACGGGACGTCGGTCGCCACCGCGCTGACGACGATCAGCGGCGACCTCGGCGCCGACCTGGCCTGGACCGGCTGGGTCGTGAGCGTCGCCGCCGTCGGGCAGATCCTCGCGCTGCCACTGGGCGGCTGGCTGTCCGACCGCTTCGGCGGCCGGCGGATGTTCCTGGCCGGGGTCGCCGTGTTCACGGTGATGTCCGGGCTGAGCGCGCTCAGCCCCTCGATCGGCGTGCTCATCGCCTGCCGGCTGGTGCAGGGCCTCGCCGGCGGCGTGATGCTGCCGGCCGCCAACGGGATCGTCGCCCACCAGTTCGGCCGTGACCGGGACCGGGCGCTCGCCCTGTTCACCAGCGTCTTCCCGATCGGCGCGATCCTCGGGCCGCTGGTCGGCGGACTGGTGCTCACCACCTGGACCTGGCACGGCATCTTCCTGGTGAACGTGCCGATCGGGATCCTGCTCGTCGCCGTCGGGCTCGCCCTTGTCGACGACCCGCCGCACCGGCGGACCGCGCGGATCGACGCCGTCGGGATCGCGCTGCTCGTCCTGACCCTGCTGGCCACGATGCTCACCATCACCCGGCTCGGCTCGCCGGGGTCGGGGCCCGGCTGGACCGTCCTGGCCGGTGTGGTCGCGCTGACGGCGGGTGCGGTGTTCGTCCGGCACGCCCGGCGCCGGCCCGACGCGGTCGTCCCGATGCACCTGCTCGCCGGGCGCGGCCTGGGCATCATGAACGTCACCAACGTCGTCTTCGGCGCCGTGGTGATCGGGTTCTCGGCGACCCTGCCGCTCTACGCCCAGGTCCGCTACGACCTGCCCGCGTTCGTCGCCGGGGCGCTGCTGACCGGCCGCGCGATCGGCACCATCGTCACCTCGGCGGCCGCGGTCGCGCTGCTGCGCCGGCTGGGCTTCCGGCCGCTGCTGCTCGGCGGGCTGGTCGCCGTCGTCGCCGGGCTGGTGGTCACCGCGGTGGCGCCCCCGTTCGGCGGGCCCACGGTGTGGCTGCTCGCCGGCTCCACCCTGCTCGGGCTGGGCACGGGCCTGTCCGGGCCGGCCGCCAACAACGCCGGCATGCACCTGGTGCCCGACGAGGTCGCCGCGGTGTCCGGGCTGCGCATCATGTTCCGGCAGATGGGCGGGATCGCCGCGGTGTCGGTGCTGACCGCCGCCGTCACCGCCGCCGACGATCCGGGCGTCGCCGCCGGGATCGCCTACGGGGTGCTGGCGGTGGCGCTCGCGGCGGTCGGCCTGGCGGCCGCACGGATCCCGAACCGGCGCGGACGCTGGTGAGGGAGGCGGGGCCGGGTGGACCGGCCCCGCCCGCCGTCACATGTTGCGCCGGTACTGTCCGCCGACCTCGAAGAACGCCGTCGTCAGCTGACCCAGCGAGCACACCCGCGCGGCCGACATCAGCTCGTCGAACACGTTGCCGTCGCCGGTCGCGACGTCCTGCAGGCGGCGCAGCGCCTGCTCCGCCTCCGTGCGGTGGCGGGACTGGAAGTCCGCGAGCCGGTCGAGCTGGGACTGCTTCTCGGCCTCGGTGGCGCGGGCCAGCTCGATCTCCTGGTGCGCCTCGTCCGGGTCGGCCGGCTTGAGGAAGGTGTTGACGCCGACGATCGGCAGCTCACCGGTGTGCTTGCGGTGCTCGTAGAGCATCGACTCGTCCTGGATCCGGCCGCGCTGGTAGCCGGTCTCCATCGCCCCGAGCACGCCGCCGCGCTCCGCGATCGACTCGAACTCGCGCAGCACCGCCTCCTCCACGAGGTCGGTGAGCTCGTCGACGACGAACGAGCCCTGCAGCGGGTTCTCGTTCAGCGACAGGCCCCACTCCTTGTTGATGATCATCTGGATGGCCATCGCGCGGCGCACCGACTCCTGCGTGGGCGTGGTGACCGCCTCGTCGTAGGCGTTGGTGTGCAGGGAGTTCGCGTTGTCGTAGAGCGCGCAGAGCGCCTGCAGCGTGGTGCGGATGTCGTTGAAGTTCATCTCCTGCGCGTGCAGGGACCGTCCCGAGGTCTGGACGTGGTACTTCAGCTTCTGAGAGCGCTCGTTGGCCCCGTAGCGCTCCTTCATCGCGACCGCCCAGATGCGGCGGGCGACCCGGCCGATCACCGTGTACTCGGCGTCCATGCCGTTGGAGAAGAAGAACGACAGGTTCGGCGCGAAGTCGTCGACGTCCATCCCACGCGCCAGGTAGCTCTCGACGAAGGTGAACCCGTTCGCGAGGGTGAAGGCGAGCTGGCTGATGGGGTTCGCCCCGGCCTCGGCGATGTGGTAGCCGGAGATCGAGACGGAGTAGAAGTTGCGCACCTTGTGCGCGATGAACCACTCCTGGATGTCGGCCATCATCCGCAGCGAGAACTCGGTGGAGAAGATGCAGGTGTTCTGGCCCTGGTCCTCCTTGAGGATGTCGGCCTGCACCGTGCCCCGGACGTTCGCCAGCGCGTAGGCGACGAGCTCCTCGCGCTCGCCGTCGTCGGGCTCGCGGCCCTGCTCGTCGCGGAACCGGTCGACCTGCTGGTCGATCGCGGCGTTGAGGAAGTAGGCGAGGATCGTCGGCGCCGGGCCGTTGATCGTCATCGACACCGAGGTCGTCGGCGAGCACAGGTCGAAACCGTCGTAGAGCGCCTTGAGGTCGTCCAGGGTCGCGATCGAGACGCCCGAGGTGCCGACCTTGCCGTAGATGTCGGGGCGGGTGTCCGGGTCGTGGCCGTAGAGGGTGACCGAGTCGAACGCGGTCGACAGGCGCTTGGCGTCCGAGCTCTCCGACAGGTACTTGAACCGCCGGTTGGTGCGGAACGGGTCGCCCTCGCCGGCGAACATGCGGGCCGGGTCCTCACCCTCCCGCTTGAACGGGAACACCCCGGCGGTGAAGGGGTAGAAGCCGGGCAGGTTCTCCCGGCGCAGGAAGCGCAGCAGCGCGGCGTCGTCGTCGAACTTCGGCAGCGCGACCCGGCGCACCGGGTTCCCGGACAGCGTCTCGCGGGTCAGCTTCGTGCGGAACTCCTTGTCCCGCACGGTGTAGACGTACTCGTCGCCGGAGTAGTCCTCGACCCGCGACGGCCAGGACTCCAGCAGCTCGGCGGACTCGGCGGGGACCTTCTTCTCCGCGGTGCGCAGCGCCTCGTCGAGGTCGTCGCCGCCGACCAGCTCGGCGGCGGTGCGCAGGTGCTGCGCGGTGCGGGCGGCCTGGGCGTGGGTCTCGGTGTCGGCGTGGTAGTCCCGCACCGCGCCGGCGATGTCGGCGAGGTAGCGGACCCGCTCCGGCGGGATGACGGCCGCGTAGTCGCTGGAGGTCTTGGTGTCGACGCGGGGGAGCCGCCCCTCGCCGACGGTCAGCCCGCCCTCGGCGAGCAGGTCGCGCAGGTGCTGGTAGAGCGCGGTGACGCCGTCGTCGTTGAAGGTGGCGGCCGAGGTGCCGTAGACCGGCATGTCCTCCCAGGTCGCGCCGAACTCCTCGCGGTTGCGGACGAGCTGGCGGCCGACGTCGCGGCGGGCGTCCTCGGCGCCGCGGCGCTCGAACTTGTTGATCGCGACGACGTCGGCGAAGTCCAGCATGTCGATCTTCTCGAGCTGGGACGCGGCGCCGAACTCCGGCGTCATCACGTACAGCGAGTGGTCGACGAACGGGACGATGCCCGCGTCGCCCTGGCCGATGCCGGGCGTCTCGACGACCACCAGGTCGAACCCGGCGGAGCGGAGCACCGCGATGGTGTCGCCGAGCCGCTCGGGCAGCGAGCCGCCGTCGTTGCCGCGGGTGGCGAGGCTGCGGAAGAACACCCGGTCACCGGACAGCGCGTTCATCCGGATGCGGTCGCCGAGCAGCGCACCGCCGCCCTTGCGCCGGGTCGGGTCCACCGCGAGCACCGCGATGCGGAGCTTGTCCTCCTGGTCGAGCCGGAACCTGCGGACCAGCTCGTCGGTCAGCGAGGACTTGCCGGAGCCGCCGGTGCCGGTGATGCCGAGGACCGGCACCGGGCGCTCGGAGGCGGCGATGCGCTCGCGGACCTCGTCGGGCAGCGTCCCGGTCTCGGCCATGGTCAGTGCGCGGGCCAGCGTCGCGGTCTCGCCGGAGAACACCCCGTCGTACGACGACGGCGGCTCGGCCGAGAGGTCGGTGTCGCACTCCCGGATCATGATGTTGATCATCCCGGGGAGGCCCAGGTGCTGGCCGTCCTCGGGGGAGAAGATGCGCGCGACGCCGCGGGAGTGCAGCAGCTCGATCTCCTCGGGGACGATCACGCCGCCGCCCCCGCCGTAGACCCTGATGTGGCCGGCGCCGCGCTCGCGCAGCAGCTCGACCAGGTAGGAGAAGTACTCGACGTGCCCGCCCTGGTAGGACGAGATGGCGACGCCCTGCACGTCCTCCTGGATCGCGGCGGTCACGACCTCGTCGACCGAGCGGTTGTGGCCGAGGTGGATCACCTCGGCGCCCTGGCGCTGCAGGATCCGGCGCATGATGTTGATGGCGGCGTCGTGCCCGTCGAACAGGCTGGCCGCGGTCACGAAACGGACCGGGTGCGTGGGGACGTGCAGCTCGGCCTGTGCGTTCGTGTCCGTGCTCATCGGGGACGTTCCTCCCGCCGGGCGGACGGCGGTGTCCCGGCCGGTTTAGTTTGACATCCTAGTATCGGACGTACAAGGAACCCGGCGAGCGTCACAGGGGTCGTACGGTGCGGGTCAGGCCGCGTCGCGTGCCGCGGGCTCCCCGGTGGCCGGAGCGGCTTGCTCGCGGCCCCGGCGGGCGTGCCGGCCGGTCGGCCAGGACGTCCCCGGACCTGTCGCGTCGGGCTCGTCCTCGTGCGCGACGAGGTCGTCGTCGGCGGGTGGGCCGGGGTCCACGACGTCGGACAGCACGCGACGCGCCCGGGCGAGCTTGCGCGCCCGCCAGCGCTTCCCGGCCAGTCCGGCGACGAGGCCGAGGGTGGGCAGCAGGATCCCGGAGGCGATGACCAGCACCACGGAGTACGCGGGGAATGCGGCCACCAACAGGAAGGCCGTCAACGGCCAGTACAGCAGTGCCCGCCCCGCGCCCCGTCGCGTCCAGTCGCGATGAGGCGGCATGATCCCTGCCTACCCGAACTCCGCGATCGTCATGCACGACTCGCCGCAACCCGCCCACATGTTCCGCGACCGGGGGTACGAATTCATGACCACGACACCGGACCGCACCGCGGTCGACCCGTACGCCGCCGTCCTCCTCTCGGAGAACGACCGGCTGGCCACGCTCCTGACGACGGCCGATCCGGCCACCCCGGTCCCGACCTGTCCGGGCTGGTCGCTGCTGCAGCTGCTCCGCCACGTCGGGCGCGGGCACCGGTGGGCGGCCCGGATGGTCGCCACCGGCGCCACCGAGGCCCTCGACCCGCGCGAGGTGCCCGGTGGGAAGCCGCCCGAGGGCGGCCCCGAGGTCGCGGCGCAGTGGCTGCGCGACGGCGCGACCGAGCTGCTCGACGCCGTCGTCGCGGCCGGGCCGACCGCGCCGGTGTGGACCTTCACCGGTCCGCAGCCCTCGGCGTGGTGGGTGCGGCGGCGGCTGCACGAGGCGACGGTGCACCGCGCCGACGCCGCCGTCGCGCTCGGGGCGCCGTTCCCGATCGACCCGCAGGTGGCCGCCGACGGCGTCTCGGAGTGGCTGGGCCTGCTCGCCGCCCGCCCCGCCGCCGACGAGCCGCCGCTGGCCGACGGCGCCACGCTGCACCTGCACGCCACCGACGACGTGCCGGACGCGGCGGGGGAGTGGATGGTGCGCGGCGCGGGCGGGCGGGTCGTCTGGGAGCACGGGCACGGCAAGGGCGACGCCGCCGTCCGCGGCACCGCCGCCGACCTGCTCCGGGGCGTCACCCGCCGCATCCCCGCCGACGACGACCGTCTCCAGGTCCTCGGCGACGCCGAGGTCTGGACGGGCTGGCTGGCCCGTACCGGATACTGACGGGCCGTCACCGCGGCCCCCGGTCAGACCGCCGGGGCGGTCCCCCTCCGCTGCCGGGCCGCCATGGGCGGGGCCTGCGGGGTCAGCACGACCTCGGCCGCGGTGTCGAGCGCCGCGGCCGAGCGCGGCCGCTCGAACCGGCACGACGCCCGTCGCCCGTCGGTCTCCAGGGTCGCGACGAGGTTGCCGAACAGCGGACCGGTCGTCCGCTCCCAGGCCACGCCCGCGCTGCCGGCCCCGGTCCGGCGGGTCCAGCGGGTCGTCATCCTGCCCAGCAGCCGCGACCAGGTGATCCGGAACATCACCCGCATCACCGCGGGGACCACGTTGTGCACCGGTGAGCAGGTCAGCTGGTGGACCCGGGTGCCCTCCGGGCCGCGGCCGGGCCGGTCCCCGGGGGCGTGGGTGTGCACGTCGGCGACGGCGGCGTAGGAGTGGTGGACGTCGCCGGACAGCACCGACACCGTGGCGGGCGGGGCGTCCCCGGCGCGCGGGCGGCACGCCTCGCGGATCAGCTCGGCGAGCCGGGCGAAGGAGTGCCCGAACGCGGGCCAGTGCTCCAGGTCGGCCTCCTGACGGGCCCACTCGGCGACGGCGGCGACCCGGCCGGAGCCGTTCGCGCCCTTCTCGGTCGCGGCCTCCAGGTCGGAGATGACCTGGGGCATCAGCCAGGGCACCGAGGTGCCCAGGACGAGGTGGTCCACGTCGCCGGGGGCGAGCGCCTTCGCGGAGATCCAGTCGAACTCGGCGTCGGACACCATCCGCCGCGGCGTGGTCTCGACGATCCGCCCGTTGCGGGAGTCGATGACGATCAGCCGGGTGCGGCCCAGCTCCCAGCAGAAGGAGAAGCGCTCGTCCTTGCCGCGGTCGTCGCCGTCGCCGGTCTCGACGTCCCAGAGGGCGGCCCGCTCGGACAGCAGCGGCCAGACGTCGCCCTCGGCGGCCTGCACCTCCTGCCAGGTCCGGTCGGCGGCGAGCTCGGCGGGGGAGAGGTTGCCCAGGTGCTGGTGGACCCAGTAGGAGGCCAGGCCGGAGCGGATTCGCTCGGACCACCAGGGCTTGCGGGCGATCTGCTCGCGCCAGGCGCCGGAGGTGTTCCAGTCGTCGCGGACGTCGTGGTCGTCGAAGATCATCGCGGTGGGGACGGTGGAGAGCATCCACCGCACCTCGGGGTCCGACCAGGTGTCGCGGTAGAGGCCCGAGTACTCGTCGAAGCCGACGATCTCGTCGTCGGGCCAGTCCGGGTGCCGCTCCCGCCGCCCGGCGATCCGCCGCCGGGTCTGCGGGGTGAGCTCGTCGGCGTAGACCTGGTCGCCGAGCAGCAGCAGCGTGGTCGGCCAGGTCTCCGGGGGCAGCCCGGCCATCCGGCCGGCGTAGACGTCGAGCGCGTCGAGGCCGTACTGCCGGGCCAGCTTCGGGTCGGCCAGCTTCACGTAGCGGCAGGAGCCGAAGACGATCCGCTGGTGGGCCCCGGTGTCCGCGCCGCGCGTCGCGATCAGGCTCGGCGGGAACGGCGAGTGCGGCAGCGGCCAGACCTGCTCGCCGTCGAGGTGGACCTCGTAGGCGGTGCGGGTGCCCGGCGTCAGCCCGGTCACCTGGACCAGGGCGAAGTGGTGGCCCGACACCTCGAAGGTCGCGGCGTCGCAGCCGAGCACCGAGACGCGGCACGGGCCGGAGGTCTGCACCCAGACCAGCGCGCTGGTCTCGTCGACGTGCCGCAGCACCGGTCCGAGCAGGAGTGTCACCCGTCCGAGCGTAGTCGTGCCCCGGCCCGGTTGCGGGACGAGATCAGGTCTCCTCCAGCGCCAGCAGTCCCGCACCGATCTTCCCGGCGTCGCCCTTGTAGGTGGCGGGCAGCACCGGCGGGATCGGGCGGACCTCGGGCGGGCCGTAGTGGAACTCCCGGGCCGCCCGGCGGGCCGGCTCGAGCAGCAGCTCGCCCGCGTCGACCAGGCCGCCGCCGATCAGTACGACCTCGAACTCGAAGATCGCGTTGATGCTGGCGATGCCGATCCCCAGCGACCGCCCGAGCCGCTGGAACAGCGACGCCGCCGTGCTGTCGCCCGCCATCGCGGCCATCGTCACGTGCTGGCCGGTGACCTCGCCCCCGGCCTCCGCGGCCAGGGTCGCGATCATGCCCCGCGGGTCGTGCAGGGCGGCGCTGCGGCCCATCCGGGTCAGCGCGGTCCCCGACGCGACCGCCTCCAGACAGCCGTAGTTGCCGCAGCCGCACTGCGGGCCGTCCGGGTTGACGTTCATGTGCCCGACCTCGGCACCGAGCCCGTGCGGGCCGCGGTAGATCTTCCCGTCGAGCACGATCCCCGCCCCGACGCCGGTGCCGACGGTCAGCAGCACCATGTCGTCGTTGCGGGTCTCGCCGAGCCGGGCCTCGGCCAGACCGGCGACGTTGCCGTCGTTGTCGACGACCACCGGCAGCCCGCACGCGGACTCCAGCAGGCCGCGGACGTCCCAGTTCTCGTAGTTGTTGTTGGGCGCCCAGCGGATCCGGCCGACCGGCCACTCCACGGTCCCCGCGGCACCGACGCCGATCGCGGACACGTCCGCCCCCTCGGCGTCGCCGCGCAGCTCCTCGACCATCTCCCGCAACAGGGTGGTCATCGTGTCCGCATCGGACGTGTCCGGGGTGTTGCGCCGCAGCTCGGCGTGGACCGTGCCATCCTCGCCCACGATCGCTCCGGCGACCTTCGTTCCTCCGATGTCGAGCCCGATGGCCCGCCGTCCGTTCGTCACCCGGGCATGATTGCCATCCCACGGCGGTGACGCCACACCCACCCCGGGTTTGCGGACGGACGAGCCGGGGAAAGGTGCCCCATGCCAGTCTTGCGACGTGTAGCCCGACCCGCCCTCGCGGCCGTGTTCATCTACGGCGGAATCAACGAGCTGCGGAACGCCGACGCGTTGACTTCCGCCGCACAGCCCGTTCTCGACCAGGCCGCCCCGGCCATCGACAAGGTCGTGGAGAACGCCCCGCTGGACCGGCGCCCGGACAACGAGACCCTGGTCAAGGTCGACGCCGGGGTGAAGATCGTGGCGGGATCGCTGCTCGCCCTGGGCAAGTTCCCCCGCCTGTCGGCCACCGCGCTGGCCGCCTCGCTCGTCCCGACCACCCTGGCCGGGCACCGCTTCTGGGAGGAGACCGACCAGCAGAAGCGCGCCAACGAGCAGATCCATTTCCTGAAGAACGTCGGCCTGCTCGGCGGGCTGCTCATCGCGGCCGCCGACACCCACGGCAAGCCGTCGCACGCCTACCGGACGCGCCAGGCCGCCGAGCGGGCCCAGGCCCGGCTCTCCGGCTCCGGTTCCGACACCGGTGCCCAGCTCGCCGCGGGACTGGCCGGCGCGGGCACCTCGATCGCCGCGGCCGCCGCGGGTAGCCGGGAGAAGCTGGCCGAGGCCGTCGAGGAGTACGGCCCGGTCGTGCGTGAGCGCGCCACCGAGTGGGGCGGCAAGGCCTCCGAGCAGGCCGCGCACCTGTCCGAGGTCGCCTCGGACAAGGCGTCCACCTGGTCCGAGCAGCTCTCGGCCGCCGCCGAGCGCACCTCCAAGGCCGCCCAGAAGCAGGCCAAGGTCGCCGAGAAGCGCGGCGCCAAGCTGGCGAAGGCGGCCGAGAAGCGCGGCGCCCAGCTCGAGAAGGTCGTGGACAAGAAGGGCGCCCAGTACCGCAAGGCCGCCGGGCGCACCGGTGACAGGTGGGTGCGCGAGGCCGAGAAGCGCCGCGTCCGCTGGGAGAAGCAGGCCCGCAAGGCCGCCGCCCGCGCGGAGAAGCGTGCCCCCGAGTACGCCGACCGCTTCTCCACCCTGGTCACCCAGGCCCAGTCGCAGGCCGCGAAGCTCGGCTCGGACCTGGCCGACCGCGCGTCGGTGGCCGGTGCCGAGGCCGCCAAGCAGGCCAAGGCGTCGGCGAAGGACGCGCGCAAGCGCGCCGAGGCCGTCGCCCGCTGACCCATCGCGACACCCGTCCACGGCCCTCCCGACCGGCTCCGCGCCGGACGGGAGGGCCGTGGCGTGTCCGGGGTCAGACCGGGCGCAGCACCTGCAGCCCGCCCGAGTCGAGCGACCGCACCTCGACGACGACCCGGCCGTCCCACACCGGGGACCGCAGCGCGTTCGCCATCCGCGTGAACAGCGCCTGGCTGCGCGCGTTGGCCGCCGCCTGGTCGGCGATCAGGTTCGGCATCATCCCGCCGGAACGCTTGCGCACGGTCTGCGGGAGCGTCGACAGCGTGGTCAGCAGCCGGTGCAGCCGCGCGACGTCGGCGGCCCGGCCCGCGAGGTCGCTCTCGATCAAGGGCCGCAGCGCGGTCAGCGGCCGGTTCGGTGCGCGCAGCAGGTGGTCGGCCGCGGTGAGCAGGATGCGCCGGGCGTCCAGGACGAGTGCCTGGTAGGCGCCGTGCACCGCGGCCGGGAACCCGGTCCAGCCGAGCTTGCCGACCTCACCGAGCGCGTCGCGCAGCGCCAGGCCGGGCGTGCCCGACGGGTCCGCCCCGGCGACGACCCGCTCCCAGCCCGCGATCCAGGCGTGCGTCTGGTGGCGCAGGACCGACAGGTTCGCGACGGCCGTCTCGAGCCCGCGCGACGGGGAGCCGCTGTCGGTCGCGTCGCCGTCGACGACGAGCGAGCCGCGTTCGAGCAGCTCGGTCTGGGCCTCGCGCAGCGACTCCTCGGCCGCGCGGAGCCGCGAGTCCAGCCGCATCACGCACGACGGGGCCAGCTGGTCGACCGCGGCGGTCAGCTCGTCGAGCACCCGGGTCTGGGTGCCGGTCGCGGCGATCTCGGCCGCGGTGGTCAGGGTGAGCAGACCCAGCCCGGCGCCGTGCCGGTCACCGGGTGCGGTGGGTGCGACCGGCACCAGCGCCGACGACCCGGGGGCCGCCGCGGCCGTCTCGCCGCCGGCCAGGCGCAGCAGCGGCTCGGCGCCGAACGCCTCGGGCAGCGCGAGCCGGAAGGTGAGCCCGGCGGCGGGTGCGCGGCCGGCGTCGGGCGCGAGCCGCCGCGCCAGCTCGCTCGAGGCCGACAGCGTCGCCCAGGTGCGGTCGTCGTCGACGGCCGGGGTGGGGGTCCAGCTCAGCAGCAGTGCCGGGCCGGGGGGAGGGGTCCCGTTGCGGAGGGGACGCGGGCCACCGTTGCGTTCGGGGGCGCCGGTCTCCGTTCCGCCGGGCCGCCCGTCGAGCGGGAGCACGATGCCTCGCGGGTCGTCCGGTTGACCGAGCATGTCTCTCCAACGACGTCACGGGCCCCGAGGTCACGAGCCCGGCGGAAGGGGGGCGTGTCCATGGTGCCCTGCGCCGTCCGGGCTCCGGCTCTCGCCCCGAGTGCCCGGGTCCGGGTAGAACTCCTGTGTGGGGACCGCATACGTGATCGGCACGTTCGACACCAAGGGCGCCGAGCTGGCCTGGGTGGCCGAGCTGATGGTCGCCGACGGCGCCGACGTGCTCCGGGTGGACGTGTCCACCTCCGGTGCGGCGGGCCCCGGTCCGGACGTCACCGCGGCCGAGGTCGCCGCCTGCCACCCCGGGGGCGCCGACGCGGTGTTCACCGGCGACCGCGGCAGCGCGGTGGGGGCGATGGCGCAGGCGCTGCGGGCCTTCCTCGCCGGCCGCGACGACGTCGGCGGCGTCCTCGGGCTCGGCGGCTCGGGCGGGACCGCGCTGGTCACCCCGGCGATGCGCGACCTCCCGGTCGGGGTGCCCAAGCTGATGGTCTCCACGGTGGCCTCCGGCGACACCGCGCCCTACGTGGGGGCGAGCGACGTCGCGATGCTGTATGCCGTCACCGACGTCGCGGGCCTCAACCGCATCTCGCGGCGGGTGCTGGGCAACGCCGCGCACATGCTGGCCGCCGCCGTCACCGCCCCGCCGCCGGAGACCGGTGCCGACCTGCCCGCCGTCGGGCTGACGATGTTCGGGGTGACCACGCCGCTGGTCACCGCGGTCCGCGAACGGCTCGGCGACGGCGTCGACGCCCTGGTCTTCCACGCCACCGGCTCGGGCGGGCCGTCGATGGAGAAGCTCGTCGACTCGGGCCTGGTCGACTCGGTGCTGGACCTGACCACCACCGAGGTCGCGGACCTGCTCGTCGGCGGGGTGATGGCCTGCGGCCCCGACCGGCTCGACGCGATCGCCCGCACCGCGGTGCCGTGGGTCGGGTCCTGCGGGGCGCTGGACATGGTCAACTTCGGCGCACGGGCGACCGTCCCGGAACGCTTCGCCGGCCGCCTGTTGTACGAGCACAACGCGAACGTCACCCTGATGCGCACCACCGTCGACGAGAACCGGGAGATCGGGGCCTGGCTGGCGGCGAAGCTGAACGCGCTGACCGGGCCGTGGCGGTTCCTGCTCCCGCTGGGCGGGGTGTCCGCACTGGACGCGCCGGGCGCGGCGTTCCACGATCCCGAGGCCGATGCGGCACTGTTCGCCGCGATCGAGTCCGGTGTGGACTCTCCGGACGGTGTCCGGCGGGTCGCGCACCACGTCAACGACCCGGAGTTCGCCGACGCGGTGCTCTCGGCCTGGCAGGAGGTACGGCGATGAGGCGGTTCGGCCGCGCGGAGCTGATGGAGCGGTTCGGCGAGATGGCCGCCCGCGGCGAGCCGATCGTCGGCGGCGGCGCGGGCACCGGGTTGTCGGCCAAGTGCGAGGAGGCGGGCGGGATCGACCTCATCGTCATCTACAACTCGGGGCGCTACCGGATGGCGGGCCGCGGCTCGCTCGCCGGGCTGCTGGCCTACGGCAACGCCAACGACATCGTCGTCGAGATGGCGGCCGAGGTGCTGCCGGTGGTCCGCCGCACCCCGGTGCTGGCCGGGGTCAACGGCACCGACCCGTTCCTGTTCACCGACCGCTTCCTCGACGAGCTGTCCTCGCTCGGGTTCGCCGGCATCCAGAACTTCCCGACCGTCGGGCTGATCGACGGCACCTTCCGGGCCAACCTGGAGGAGACCGGGATGGGCTACGCGCTGGAGGTCGACCTCGTCGCCGCGGCGCGGGCCAAGGACATGCTGACCACGCCGTACGTCTTCTCCGCCGACGACGCCCGCGCCATGGCCCGGGCCGGTGCCGACATCGTGGTGTGCCACATGGGGCTCACCACCGGCGGCGCGATCGGGGCGGGCACCGCGAAGACCCTCGACGACTGCGTCGCGCTCGTCGACGAGTGGGCGCAGGCGGCGCTGGAGGTCCGCGACGACGTGCTCGTCCTCGTCCACGGCGGGCCGGTCGCGATGCCCGAGGACGCCGCGCACGTGCTCAGCTCGGCGAAGGTCTGCCACGGCTTCTACGGGGCCTCGTCGATGGAGCGGCTGCCGACCGAGACCGCGCTGACCGAGCAGACGCGCGCCTTCAAGAACGTGCTGGAGCGGTGATGGCGCGCGGGATGCCCGCTCCGCCGCCCGGCGGGGACTGGCGGCGACGGATGGCGGTGCGCGGGGGCCGGGTGTCGCACACCCTCGCCGCGCACGGCTGGCTGGTGGCCCTGCTGCTCGGAGCGGCCTGCGGGATCGGCATCGGGGTGGCCATGGGCATCGCCGAGGCCGGGAGCTACCCGGCGGCGGAGGTCATCGGGCGCAGCATCGGCGGCACGATCGCCGGCGTGCTGTTCTGCTCGATCCCGGCGGTCCTGTTCCTCGGTCTGCCGTCCCAGGCCCTGGCCCGCGCCTACCTGCGCTCCGCGAGCCCCGCCGAGCAGGAGGCCATGCGCCGGGCCACCGAGAACGCCCCCGCCTCCCTGCCCGACGGCCTCGTCGCGGGGTCGCGCTGGGCCCGCGCCTACTCCGGCTGCGTCGGCTCGGTGACCGCCTTCCACGGCGTCGTGCGCACGGTGCCCGACGGCGCGGCCAAGGACTGGCTGCACGACATCGGCCGCAACCTCGACGCCGAGCTCGCCGAGGCCCTGCGCACCGCGCGGATGGGGGAGAGCCTGGAGAGCGCGGGCCAGGGCAGCGAGGTGGCCCGCACCGTGGGCGCGCGCCTCGAGGTGGCCCGCACCGCCTTCCATGACACCGCGGAGCTGGCCGCGTCGATCGCGCTGGACCTGCGGGTCGACAGCGGCTTCGACGACGTCCGCAGCCAGCTCGACCAGCTCGCGGCGCAGGCCCCCCACCTGCGCCGGCAGTCCTGACACTCCCGAGGAGGAGTCCCCGATGCCCCGTCCCTACTCCAGCGCCGTGATCACGGCACCGCTGGCCGAGGTGTGGCCGCACGTCCGCGACTTCGGTGGTCTGCACCGCTGGCACCCGGCGATCGCGACCTGCGAGCTGATCCGCGGTGCCTCCGGCAGCGAGATCGGCGCGCAGCGGCGCCTGACCCTCGCCGAGGGCGGCGGCACCGTCGTCGAGGAGCTGACCGCACTCGACGAGCGCGGCCACGCCCTCACCTACGAGATCCTCGAGTCGCCGTTCCCGGTGCGCCGCTACGTCTCCACCGTGCGGCTGGCCCCGGTCACCGCGGTCGGGCACACCTTCGGCGAGTGGTGGACCGAGTTCGACGCCGACGGCGCCGACGAGGGCGACCTCGCGGGCCTGTTCGCGAACGGCGTGTTCGCGGCCGGGCTGGCCGCACTGGGGCAGCGCTGGGAGTGATCGTGCGGGCCCGACCCGCCGTCAGACGCGGGGGAGGGCCACCCGGTCGCCGACGGTGCCGTCCGACCCGCGCAGGGACGCCGTGGCCAGCCCCTCGCGCAGCAGCCAGCGGCCCAGCTCGAGGGTCTCGGCGACCTCGTCGGGCGAGAGCCGCAGCCCGTCGGGCTGCAGGCTCAGCCCGATCACGCCGTTCCAGGCTCCCCACAGGTAGCGGGTGAGCCGGCCGGCGTCGACCGGTCGGGCCTCTCCGGCGGCGACGGCCGCCTCGATCCGGTCGGTGAAGTCGTCGAGCAGGCCGCCGACGCGTTCCCGGATCCGCGTCTCGATGTCGCCCTCGCCGGAGTGTGCCGCGCCGGCGGGCCGGGGATGGGCCAGGAACTGGAAGGCACCCGGGTGCTCCAGGTGGAAGCGCAGATAGGCGTCGCCCCCCGCGAGGACCCGGCCGAGCGGGGTCAGCTCGGGTGAGTCGATCCGCGCCATGTACGAGGCGAACAGGTCCAGCGACCGCTCGACCAGGGTCAGGTAGAGGCCGAGCTTGCCGTTGAAGTGCGTGTAGATCGAGCCCACCGACACGTCGGCGAGGTCGGCGATCTCCTCGATCCGCGCGGCCTCGTGCCCCTCGCGGCGGAATACCTCCTCGGCCGCGTCGAGGATCGCGGCCCGGGTCCGGGCGCGCCGGCGCTCGCCCCGGGCTGCTGCCGTCGTGCCTGCGCTCGTCGTCACCGGAAGAGGATAGCCCGAGTGTTCTGGAAGTACATTCATAAAATGAGTGGACTTGTAAAACACTCGTCGAGCTGCCATCGTCGCTGCTCATGGAGACCCACACCGACGTGCTCGTCGTCGGGGCCCGCTGTGCGGGCTCCGCCGCCGCCATCGCGCTGGCCCGCCGCGGCCGTGCTGTCGTCGCCCTCGACGGCGCGACCTTCCCCTCGGACACACTGTCGACCCACCTGTTCTTTCCGCACCACTGGGCGGAGCTGGAGCGGCTGGGGGTCAGGGACCGGGTGCTGGCGCTGGACCCGCCGCTGCATCCGCGGGCCGCACTCGGCACGCCGGAGGTCGAGATCACCGGCCGTTACGGCGCCTACGAGGGCATCGCCACCGGGTCCTGCGTGCGCCGCCCCGGGCTCGACCTCGCGCTGGTGCAGACCGCTCGCGAGGCCGGCGCCGAGGTCCGCGAGGCGACCCGGGTGACCGGGCTGCTCCACGACGACGGCGGACGTGTCGTCGGGGTCCGCTGGCAGGACCGTGAGGACCGCACCGGGGAGATCCGGGCGAAGCTGGTGGTCGGGGCCGACGGGCGTCGCTCCACCGTCGCCCGCCTGGTCGGCACCCGTGAGCACCACCGCTGGCAGAACCAGCGCATGATGGCCTTCGCCTACTACGACGACCCCCGCAAGGAGCTGCGCGGTGTCGCCGCCCAGTGGCGTGAGGGGCGCGAGCTCGCCACGGTCTTCCCCTGCGACGGCGGGAAGTCCGTCGTCCTGCTCATGCCGCCGGCGGAGCGCGCCGAGGAATTCCGGCGCGACGCCGTCGGGACGTTCGAGGCGACCGTGGCCCGGATCGCACCGCTGGCCGAGCGGCTGCGTGGCTGCACGATGGCGTCGAAGGTCCGTACCTCGCGGAGTCACCCGTCGTACTTCCGGCACTCGCAGGGCCCGGGCTGGGCGCTCGCCGGCGACGCCGGGCACTTCAAGGACCCGGTGACCGCCCAGGGCATCCGCGACGCACTGCGCTTCGGCCGCCTGCTCGGCGAGGCTGTCGCCCCGTATCTGGACGACCCGACCGACCTCGACGCCGCGCTCGCGCGCTGGGAGGCCGATCGCGACGAGCAGTGCCTGCCGATGTACCAGTGGGCCAACGGTCTGGGCCGCGACGACGACGTCTCCCCGCTGGAGCGCGCGTCCTACCGGTGGTTCGCCGCGAGCGAGGACCGCGCCACCGAGCTGTGGGACGTGTTCTCCCGTCGTCGGCCACCGGGCGAGGTCTTCCGTGCGTCCCGGCTCCTGGGATGGGTCCGCGACTGCCTGCGCGATCCGTCGGTGGACCGTGCCGAGCTCTGGCGGGTGCTGCGGCGCGACGTCGGTCGGGAGGTCGCCCGGGTCCGGGAGGCACGCAGGTTCGTGCAGAATCGCGAGGAGTCCGCACGGCGCGGTCTCACCCCGGAGCCCGCGTCCCCGGACCGCGCCCCGGTCCCGACCGCTGCGGAGGCCCGAGGATGACCGGAACACTGCTGGAGGCCCTGCGCGACACCGTCGCCGCCCGGGGCGACGAGATCGCGCTGCGCACCCGGGACGACGCGATCCGCTGGACCTGGTCGGAGTACGACGCGCTGGCCCGCCGTGCCGCGTCCGGGCTGGCCGGGCTCGGCGTCGGGCACGGCTCGGTCGTCGCGCTGATGCTGGTGAACCGGCCCGAGTTCCACGTGGCCGACCTCGGCGCGGTGCTGCTCGGCGCGGCCACGGTGTCGGTCTACAACACCTCCTCGGCCGAACAGATCGAGTACGTGCTGCGCGACTCCGGCGCCACGGTGCTGGTCGTGCAGGAGAGCTTCGTCGCCGTCGCGGCGGGGCCGGCCGCGGCGACCGGCTGCCGGGTCGTCGTCCTCGACGGGCCCGGACCGGAGGGCGCCACCGGATGGGAGGTGCTGCTGGCGGCCGAGCCGCTCGCCGCGCCGGCCGAGGTGACACCGGACGACCTGCTGACGATCATCTACACCTCGGGCACGACCGGTCCCCCCAAGGGCGTCGAGTTGACCCACCGCAACCTGGTGAGCGCGAACCGCACCGTCGGTACGGTGTTCGGTCTGCGGCCCGGGGACCGCGTGGTGTGCTGGCTGCCACTGGCCCACATCGCCGAGCGGGACGCGTCGTACTACATGGCGATCCTGTTCGGTCTCGACGTCACGACGTGCGCGAACCCGCGCGAGATCGGCGCGGCGCTGCGCGAGGTGCGTCCGCACTCGTTCTTCGCGGTGCCCCGGATCTGGGAGAAGCTCAAGGCCGGGGTGGAGGCGGCGGTCGCGGCCCGGGAGCCGCGGGAGCGCGCGGTCGTGGAGGCGGCGATCGCCGACGGGACCGAGGCGGCCCGGCTCGTCCAGGCCGGGGAACCGGTGCCCGCCGACCTCGCGGCCCGGGTGGCGGACGCCGCGTCGGTCCTGGCGTCGCTGCGGGCCGCGCTGGGCCTGGACGAGGCGCGCTCGGCCAACATCGGTGCCGCCCCGAGCGCACCGGAGCTGACACTGTTCTTCCACGCCATCGGCGTGCCGCTCGGCGAGATCTACGGCATGTCGGAGAACTGTGCGGCGTGCACCTGCAACCCGTCCGACGCGATCCGGGTCGGCACCGCGGGTCCCGCGCTGCCCGGGACCGAGCTGCGCCTGGACTCCGACGGCGAGGTGCTGATGCGGTCCGAGGCCGTGATGCGGGGCTACCGCGGCAAGCCGGAGGAGACCGCGGCGGTGTTCACCGAGGACGGGTACCTGCGCACCGGTGACATCGGTGTCCTCGAGGACGGCTACCTGCGGATCGTGGACCGGAAGAAGGAGCTGATCATCAACGCGTCGGGGAAGAACATCTCCCCGTCGGCGGTGGAGTCGGCGATCAAGTCCCGGTCCCCGCTGATCGGTCAGCTCTGCGTGATCGGTGACGCGCGGCCGTACAACGTCGCGCTGGTCGTGCTGGACCCGGACGTCGCGGCCGGCCGTTCCCACGACGACCCGACGGTGCGGGAGGAGATCGCCCGCGCGGTGACGGAGGGCAACGCGCGCCTGTCCCGGGTCGAGACCGTCCGCCGGTACGCGATCGTGCCCGACCCGTGGATCCCCGGCGGCGACGAGCTCACCCCGACCATGAAGCTCAAGCGCCGCCCGATCACCGAGAAGTTCGCCGAGACGATCGAGTCGCTGTACGACGGCGGCGGCATCGACGCCGGCTGACCTCACCAGCCGCGCAGGTCGACCGCCCAGGTGTCGACGACCCGGTCGCCCTCCACGACGTGCATCCGCTCGTGGAGGGCGACGGTGGGGTCGACGTGTGCGGGCACGACCCGCACCCGGTCGCCGGTGCGCGGCGGGGCGTCGGCGGCGAACACCAGGTGCTCGTCGGCGCAGAACCACACGTTCCCGCCGGGCACCGCCGGGTTGCCGTGGTCCATGCCGAACGCCTTCAGGCCGGCGTCGGCGACCGCCCAGCCGGGCATGTCCCCGGCCGGGGCGGTCGTCGAGACCACGGTGGACAGCACCGTCAGCGCCTGACGGAACCCCAGCCCGGCGGCGGTGTAGGCGGTGTCCATCAGCGCGTAGGACCCGGCCTGGATCTCGGTGCAGGCGGTGTTCATCGCGTGCGTGCCGGTGCCGCCGCCGGAGACGACCTCGCCGCCGACGTCGGCGTGTGCGGCCAGCAGCCGGTCGGTGCACTCGGTGGTGAGCCGGGCACGTTCGGCCGCGTCGTCGAGCATCTGCAGGTGGCCCTCGTAGCCCATCACGCCGCGCACGACGAGCCCGGCGGCGCGGGCGGCGTCGGCGAGCGCCCCGGCCTTCGCGGGGGCGATCCCGCAGCGCGGGAGGCCGATGTTGACGTCGACCAGCACCTCGCGCACCCCGCCGTCGACGGCGGCCCGCAGCGTCTGCTCCGAGTCGATCGCGACGGTGACCCGCGCGCCCGACCCGACGACGGCGCCGAGCCGGCGGGCGTCGAGCACCTCGTTGGCCAGCAGCAGGTCCGCGCCCAGCCCGGCCGCCGCCATGCCCTCCACCTCCCGCACGGTGGCGCAGGTGAACCCGGTGTGGCCGTGGGCGGCCTGCCGCCGGGCCAGCTCGGTCGTCTTGTGCGCCTTCACGTGCGGGCGCAGCCGCGGGCCGGGCAGCAGCGCGGCCATGTCGGCGAGGTTCGCCTCCAGCGCGCCGGCGTCGACGAGCAGCGCGGGCGTGGTCAGGTCGTCGACGTGCACGGCACTCCCAGGACCCGGTCGAGGTAGGGGTTGCGGAACCGGCCCGCCGGGTCGAGCCGGTCACGTGCGGCGACGAACGCGTCGAACCGCGGGTAGCGGGGGCGCAGCTGCTCCGCGGTGCGGGTGTGCAGCTTGCCCCAGTGCGGCCGTCCGTCCAGTGCGGACAGCACCGACTCGACGGCCCCGAAGTACGCCTCGTGCGGGCGTCCCGAGTGGACGTGCACGGCGAGGTAGGCGGTGTCCCGTGCGTACGCGGTGGACAGCGCGATGTCGTCGCCGCGCAGGATCCGTACCTCGACCGGGAACGCGACGTCGTGGGCGTGTCGCGCGGCGGCGGCCCGCAGCCCGGCGAACGCCTCGGGCAGCGCGGCCCGCGGTACGGCGTACTCCATCTCCAGGAACCGGACACGGCGCGGGCTGCAGAACACCGCGTACGACGGGGCGACGTACTCCCCGGCGGCCATCTGCCCGGCCATGACGCGGTTGAGCCGCGGGACCAGCGGCGGGGCGAGCGCGGCGACGCGCTGGACGAGCCCGAACGCGCCGTTGCCGAGCACCTCGTCGCCGACCAGCGCGGCGACCCGGCCGCGCCCGGGCGAGCGCCGTTCCGTCCGGTCGTTCGTCTTGAGCACCGCGGTCGTGGTGTGCGGGAACCAGTAGAACTCGACGTGGTCGTGACCGGCGGCGAGGTCGTCGAGGCCGTCGAGGACCTCGGCGAGCGGGCGCGCGGACTCGCGGGCGTGCAGGTGGAACGCGGGCACGGTCGCCAGCGTCACCTCGACCAGGACACCGAGCGCCCCGAGCCCCACCCGCGCCAGGTCGAACAGGTCGGGGTCGGCGGCCGGGCCCAGCTCGTGGAGCTCCCCGAGCCCGTCGACCAGGCGCAGCCCGCGCACCCCGTCGGCGATGCCGCGGTACCCGGCGCCGGTGCCGTGGGTGCCGGTGGAGATCGCGCCGGCGACGGTCTGGGCCTCGATGTCGCCGAGGTTGGGCAGGGCGCGGCCGTGGGCCCACAGCCACCGGTTCAGCGTGTGCAGGGTGACCCCGGCCGGGACGGTGACGAGCTCTCCGTCGAGCCGGATCGCGGCGGGGTCGGCGGGGACGGTGAGGGCGACGCCGTCGGGCACGCCGATGCCGGTGAAGGAGTGGCCGCTGCCGAGCGGGCGGACCCGCAGGTCCCTCCCGGCGGCGTCGCGCACCGCCCGGACGACGTCGTCGGCGTCGCGGGCGTGGACCGTCCTGATCGGACGGGTGCGCTGGTTGCCCGCCCAGTTGCGCCACCGGTCCGTCACGCTGCGAGCCTGCGCGGCCCGGCGGGCACGGTCAAGACCGGCACGCGTGTCGGCGCCCCGGCGTCACGGTGTCGCGCGGTTACCCTCCGTGTCCGTTCGGAAGGGGTTGGGGTCACGATGATGGGGCGTACGCACGCGTTGTCGGGCGCGGTGCTGGGGCTCGCGGTCTGCTCGGCGGTCCCGCCGCCACCGGTGCTGGTGCCGGTGGTCGTGGTGGTGTGCGCGCTGGCGGCCTTCGCTCCCGACCTCGACCATCCGTCGAGCGTCGCCGCGCGGTCGCTGCCGCCGGTCACCTGGCTCCTGTGCCGGGCGATCCGGTGGCTGTCCCGGGTGACGACCGGGGTCTCGCACCGCGGCCTGTCGCACTCGCCGGTCTTCGCGGCCGCGGTCGGGCTGCTGGCGTGGTGGGGGACCGGGTTCCTGCTGCCCGGGGAGACGGCGGTCTGGACCGGTGTCGCGGCCGGCGCGGGCTGCTGGGTCGGGGCGATCGGCGACGAGCTGACCTCGAACGGCAACCGGTTCGCGTTCTGGCCGCTGGAGGGGATCCGCTGGCCGCGGGCGCTGCGGTTCCGCACGGGCGGGACGGGGGAGCACGTCGTCGTCGGGCTGCTGGCCGTCACCGGCGTGGCGCTGCTGACCGGGACCTGGGCCTTCTGACGCGACCGCGTTCGACATCGACTGTATAGCTGATACATTTAGCTATACAGTCGATACAGGAGGAACGCATGAGCGTGCAGTCGTTGCAGGGCCGGACCGTGCTCGTCGCCGCGGGAGGCAAGAACCTCGGCGGGCTGATCAGCCGTCAGGTCGCCGAGGCGGGGGCGAACGTCGCGATCCACTACAACTCCGCGTCCTCGCGCGCCGAGGCCGAGGAGACGCTGAAGGCGGTCGAGGCGGCGGGTCGCGAAGCGGTGCTCCTGCAGGGGGACCTGACCGTCCCGGCGCAGGTCGAGCAGCTCTTCGCCGACGCGACGGGGTCGCTCGGACCGATCGACGTCGCCGTCAACGCCGTCGGCAAGGTGCTCCGCAAGCCGATCGTGGACACCACGGAGGCCGAGTACGACGCGATGTTCGACATCAACTCCAAGGCCGCGTACTTCTTCATCAAGGAGGCGGGCCGCAGCCTCGCCGACAACGGCGCGATCATCACCGTCGTCACGTCGCTGCTGGCGGCCTTCACCGACGGCTACTCCACCTATGCCGGCGCGAAGTCCCCGGTCGAGCACTTCACCCGTGCGGCGGCCAAGGAGTTCGCCGGCCGCGGCATCTCGGTGAACGGCATCGCGCCCGGCCCGATGGACACGCCGTTCTTCTACCCGCAGGAGACCCCGGAGCGGGTCGAGTTCCACAGGTCGATGGCCATGGGCGGGCGGCTCACCGAGATCGAGGACATCGCGCCGATCGTGCGCTTCCTCGCGACCGAGGGGCACTGGATCACCGGCCAGACGATCTTCGCCAACGGCGGCTACACCACGCGCTGAGGGTGGTCCGGTGGGTGCCGGGGCAGGGCGGCGACCGGCCCGCGGTCCGCGCCCCGGCCCCGGACGGGCGTCCTACAGTGGGGCCGTGGCAGATCAACCGGCCGAGGTCGGGACCCGGGACCGGCTCCTGCGTGCGGCCGCCGACCTCATCGCGGCGTCGCCGGGGGAGACCGTCCCGCTGCGGGCCATCTGCGACGCCGCCGGTGTCCGCCTCCCCACGCTGTACCACTTCTTCGGCAGCAAGGAGGGCCTGCTCGACGCGGTGGTGGAGCACGGGTTCGAGCAGTACCTGTCCGCGAAGCGGGCCCAGGAGTCCAGCGGGGACCCGATCCAGGACATCCGCGACGGGTGGGACGCCCACGTCGCGTTCGGCATCGCCAACCCGGGCTTCTACGCCCTGATGTACGGGCAGGTCACGCCCGGACGACGGCCGTCCGCCCAGGACGGACCGGCCACCGCCCTGCTCGGCCTGACCCGGGAGGCCGACCGCCGGGGCCGGCTCACCGTGAGCCCGGAACGCGCCGCGGCCCACGTCCTCGCCGCCAACGTCGGCGTCACCCTGCGGCAGATCATCACCGCGCGCCCGGACCCCGGGCTGTCGGCCGACGTGCGCGAGGCCACCCTCGCCGCGATCACCGGTGGGCATGCGGAGCGCGCACCCGGCGGGTCGGGGGTCGGCGACGCCGCGGCGGCCCTGCTCGCGCTGCCCGACGACAACGACGTCCTCGGGGCGCCGGAGACGGTCCTGCTCAAGAAGTGGCTGGCCGAGCTCGCGCGACGGGGATGACCGTCATGGCCGCCGGAACGTCCGGGCCGGCTTCCCGACCGTCCCGGCGCGGACGTGCCCCGTCTCGACGAGACCGTCGGCGACCCGGCGGCGGAAGGTGTCCTTCTGCAGGCGTCGCCCCTCGACGGCCTCGTGCACGCCCTGCAGCTCCAGAAGCGTGAACTCCTCGCCCGCCAGCCCGGCCGGGTCGGGGGCCGCGGCGTAGCGGTCCCGGGCCCAGTGCAACGCGTGCGCGACGACGAGGTCGTGGTCGTAGGCCAGCGGGTACGGCAGTGTCCCGCCCTCGACGGGGGCGAGGACGCCGGTCGTGTCCTCGATCCGGTCGTGGCCGACCAGGTCGACGTGCGCCACCGACAGCACCCGGCCGCGCGGGTCGCGGGCGGGGTCGTCGAAGACCCGCAGCTGCTCGGGCTCCCGGCCGGTCACGCCCACCTTGTCGCGCAGCGCGCGCAGCGCCGCGTCGCGCAGCGTCTCCGCGCCGTCGACGTGCAGGAACGTCCCGGGCAGGGCCGGCAGCCCGCGGGCGTGCGCCCCCGTGCGCTCGTGGACGACGACGGCGAGCCGCCCCCCGGCGTCGAGGGTCAGCAGGGCGACGTCCACGGCCACGGACGGCCGGTCGTAGTCGGTGAGGCGCCTGCCGTGCTCGTCGGTCCATCCCATGCTGGACAGATTAGCGCGGCTGTGCTCTTATTGGTTAGCGCAAGATTGAGCTAATAGGAGGACGTCATGGACCTGCACGTGGACAACCCGGTGGTGCGCGGGCCGCTGACCCTGATCCCGCCCGTGGTCGACAAGCCGTCGGCGCCGACCCGGTGGTGACGCCGGACCACCGGGCCGGCCGGTCCGTCGCGCAGCCCGCGCCGCTGTCCGGCGGCGGGGAGAGGACGGCGTCCGCCGGCGCGACGGCGGCGGCCCGGCCGAGCCGCCCGTCCTGGCGGGGGCGGGCGGTCGTCACCGTCGCGACGAACCCGGCCCACCCGCTGGTGGTGACGGCATGAGCGCCGTCGCGGACCGGGCCGCCGGGGTGCTGCTGGGCGCGGCGGCGGGCGACGCCCTCGGCGTCCCCTACGAGTACGGCTCCCGCCCGCTCGTCGGTGAGCCCGCGATGCTCGGCGGCGGCCTCGGCGGCTACGCGCCGGGCCAGTGGAGCGACGACACCGAGATGGGCTGCGTGATCGCCCGGGTCGCCGCCACCGGCGCCGACCTGCGGACCCCGGACGCGCTCGACGCGATCGCCGACGGCTTTCTCGCCTGGTTCGCGACCGGTCCGGCCGACGTCGGGATCCAGACCCGGCGGGTGCTCACCGGCCTCGCTCCCGGCCCGGGATCGGCGGCCCGGATGCGTTCGGCCGCCGAGCGGGTGCACGCCGAGACCGGGCGCACCGCGGGCAACGGCTCCCTGATGCGCACCGCGCCGGTCGCGCTCGCCCATCTCGGTGACGCGGACGCGATCGTCGAGGCCGCGCACGCGGTCAGCGCGCTGACCCACCACGACCCGGTCGCCGGCGAGGCGTGCGTCCTGTGGTGTCTCGCGATCGACCGTGCCGTGCGCACCGGGGAGCTCGACGTGGGCTCCGGGCTGTCCCGGGTCGATCCGCAGTGGACGGTCTGGCTGGACCGGGCCGCGGGACTGCGGCCGGGCGCCTGGGCCGTCGGGAACGGCTGGGTGGTCGCCGCGCTGCTCGGCGCCCGGTCGGCGGTGGAGGGGGCGGTGACGCTCCCCGACGGCCTGGTCGCGGCGGTGGGTGGGGGAGGGGACACCGACACCGTCGCCGCGATCGCGGGGGCGTTGCTGGGTGGGCGGTTCGGTGGTGCGGCGGTGCCCGAGCGGTGGCGGCATGAGGTGCACGGATGGCCGGGGCTGGGCGGGGAGGACCTCGTCGCGCTCGCCGGGCGGATCGTGTCGGGGTCGTAGCGGGCCTCGCCGCCGGTGCGGACCCCGTGGTGGGCGTCAGCGACGTGCGGAGTCGCCGAGCCGGTCCAGGAAGTCGCGCACGGCCCGTCCGGCGATGGTCGACAGCTCGTCGTCGCCCATCTCCGCGGCCACACGGCGGAGCCGGTCGGCCAGCCGTCGCTCCGGCGGGGTCAGCAGCATCGCGAAACGGTCGTCGAGGAGGTGCCCGGGTCCGGCGTCGGTGTGGGCGAGCAGGTGGTCGAGGAAGATCTCCATCTGCCGGGCCTGGTCGGCGACGTCGGTGAGCGCACCGCCGTCGTCGAGGGCGACGAGGTCGAGGTCGTCGCCCCACAGCCGCCGTCGCAGCGTCGACGACGACAGCATCAGCGCCGTCCCCAGCTTCGGGTCGCCAGGGCGGCGCGGACGTACGGCCCGGACGTCGTGGACGACCTCGTGGAAGTGGTCGTCGGTGAGACCGAAGCCGACGAAGAGCAGGTGCCGGGTCAGCAGCAGCGCCTTCGCGAGCGCCGACAGCGCCTCACGGCCGGAGCGGAAGGCCAGGTAGTCGCGGCGTGTCAGGACGATGGACTCCGGCCTCGTCACGGTCCCGTGCAGCTTGAGCAGCCACCGCTCGCCGAGCGCCGCCGAGTCCTCGGGGAGCACGGCGGTCCGCTTCCCGAGCGCCTCTCCGGCGAGCTCGTAGAGCTGGTCGTAGTTCAGGGTGACCGCCTCACGGCACGGGAGTCCGGACAGCAGTGCCGGTGCGATGCCGTACCGATCGGCCGAGGTGTGGCCGACGACGGCGGCGGCGAACGCGGCCCGGTCGGCGTAGCCGCGCTCGAGGATCTCGGCCTGGTCGAGGATGTCCAGCTGCCGGAACTCGGCCCGGTCGGCCGCGGAGAGCCGCTCGGTCGTCAGCCGCTCGACCAGGCCCGCCCAGGTCGGCAGTCCAGCGGAGATCGAGACCCCGGCCCCGATGAACGGGACCAGCCGTCCGCGGCCGGCGTGCCCGGCGAGCGTCGCGGAGTGCTCGCGCAGAGCGTCGTCGAGCCCGGGCCACCACCGGTCCTCCTCCTGGCGTCGCAGCCTCTGGGCCTGGGCGAGGTCGCGTTCCTCGCGCAGGACCAGCGCGACGTCGACCTCGGCGTCGGTGGCCCGCGCGGTCTCCAGCGCGGCCCGGACGAGCGTTCCGCGGAACGCGTCACCGCCCCCGCCCGCACCGCCGAACAGAGGCATCGCGACCAGCGGCCTGCCCCGCGCCGAGCGCGTGTCCCGGGCGACCCGCGACGCCTCGCGAAGCCCGGCCTCGACGCGTTCCGCGACGTCGCGGGCGTCGCGGACTCCGTGGATCGGCACCGCCGTCAGGACCGGGCGAGGTCCCTCCCACCGTGGCAGTGCCAGCGCGACGGTCCGCTCAGTACGCAGGTCATCGGCCTCGGCGCCCAGCGCGTCGCGAGCGGGGCCGAGACCGTCGACGGTGCGCAGCCAGCCCCGCGTCAGGTGCAGGGTGCAGTCGGTGGGGAGGAGCCAGGCGTCGCAGGCGAAGCGGGTGATGTCGCCGGGGACGACGAAGACGTGACCCATTCCGACAGTCTGTCGCAGAGTTGCGTCCGCCGGCCCTCATCGAGAACCGAGGGGCCGGTCGTGTCGGCGGTCAGCGGCACATGTCCTCGAGGAACTGCTGGGTCTCCGGATCGGTCGAGAACACCGCCGTCCCCTTCATCCCCCGCGTGAGAAGCACCTTGTAGGTGTTCCGCACCAGCGCCGGGAACTCGTCGTCCCCGGCCTTCTTGACCGGACCGTCGTAGGAGGAGGTCCGGTCGGCGACCCAGACACCGTTCCGGCGGACCAGGTCGGGCCCCATGACGACGCCGGACCAGTCGTACTCGAACCCCTGGGCGGTGTAGATGCAGCCGACCTGGCCGAATCCGCGGCTGTCGCTGGCCCAGAAGTGCGAGGGCGGCGCATCCCGGACCGCCTTCTCGGGCTTGGCGTTCCACGGACGGGACCAACCGCCGATGACGACGTCGTCGACGAGGCGCCGGGCGCCGTCGTCGCCGGTGACGGGGTCACTCCACCGCCAGCAGTAGCCGGCGGCGAGCCGCGCGGTGTCGGCGGTCCCCGAGGAACGGCCGAGCAGCCAGCCCTCGAGAGCGGCCGGGGACGGGAGCGCGGCGACGCTGTAGCTCTCGTCGGGGTCGGCGGCGACCAGCTCCGACCATCGGATCGGTGGCCGGGGGTCCAGGCCCAGCAGGCGACGGACCCACTGCTCGTAGAACTCCGACCCACCGCAGCGGTACTGACCGCCGAGCCGCACCACCTCGACGCGGCAGCCGGCGCGTTCGGCAGCGGCGGTGATCTCCGCTTCGGTGCCCATCTCGCCCGGGCGCACGACCTGGTGCTCGTCGAGCAGGAACACCGGGACGCGCGCGATGGCGATCAGCTCGTCGACCTGGGGGCGCGCCCTCGCTCGCGCGGCGGCCTTGGTGAAGCGGTTCACGCTCGTCTCGCGGATCCGGTGCGCCTCGTCGCAGATGACGACGTCGAGAGTGTTCGGCTCCAGCCCGATGAAGCTGTTGAAGTACTGGAAGACCTTCTGCGACCGCGTCGAGCGTGAGCCGACGACGATCTTGCGCAGTGTCTGGGTGAATGCACTGGAGCCGGTCGCGTGCATGACCTCGCGTCCCTTGCGCGACAGATCGCCGAGGAGGCTGAGCGCCAGCACGCTCTTGCCCGACCCGGGACCGCCGAGGACGATCACGGCGGTCTTGGTGTTCTGGCGGTGCGCGAGGTCGACGGCGTGCTCCACGAGCGTGTAGGCGACCTTCTGCTCGTCGACCAGGACGAACTGCTCCCGCTTGCGTACCTCCTCCGCGGCCACGCTGAGCAGCGGCTTCGAAGGGCGGGGAGCGGCGTTCAGCAGGTCGTCGGCGACACGGCGCGCGTCGTCGGCGGTGGTGGGATCGGTGTCGAGCAGTCGGCGCAGCTCGTCGACGAGTCCGCCACGCTGGTCGCCTCGGAACAGACGTCCGTGGGCGTCCACCTCGAAGTGGCTCAGGTTCCACCCGGAGGCGGAGGCGTTGTGGAGATAGGCGATGCCGTGCACGTCGCTGTGCTCCGACCCGAGAGCGGGGACGAAGTCGACGAGGTAGTCGCAGTAGCCACGGACCTGGTCGACCGGGTGCAGGACCGGGCGGCCGTACTGCGGAACGTCGACCAGGCCGTCCTCACGTTGGACCGCGTTCGTCCACTGCTTGAGCTCGACGACCACATAGCTCGGCCGACGGGTCGTCGGATGGACCCCGCAGAGGATCGCGTCGACGCGCTTGGGCGAGAACGGCAGCTTGTGCTCGAGGAGCACCTCGACGTGGTCCAGACCGGCATCGTGGACGTCGGCGAGCAGCGCCGGAAGGCTCTCGCGCCAGGACCTGACCTCACTCGCGCCGACGGCGCTGTCGAACACGATGCGGGCCTGTCGCACCAGGAGATCGTCCAGCTCCCGGGCCTCGGCCCGGGAGCGCAGGGTGGCCGCGTTGTGACGGACCAGGGCCACGGGGGAACCTCCACAGGGCACGCGTCATCGGCGTGCGGGTGTGGAGGCAGCGTCGGGAGGCCCCGGTGCCTGGCGGTCCGCGGTGGCGACCCTACGTGACCGACCGGTCGCAACGACCTACCGGTGCGGCCGCACCACCGGCCGCGGCCGCATCGCGGGCGTGAGATCGTCGTCGGTGTCGACCTCCTCGACGACCGCGGGCCCGTGCGCCGGCCCCGCCACTCCGAGGAACGGCCGCACGAACCGCGCGGTCCGCTCCATCACCTCGTCGTGCACGTCGGCGCGCACGGTCGACGGCTGGGCCTGCACGATGATCTCGCCCGCCCACGGCAGGGCGGGGTCGGCCAGCAGCTCGTCGATGATCCGGCCGGTCGAGTGGCCCGCCGGCAGCGGCCGGGACAGCGCGACGCGCGGGACCCCGCGGGCGTAGGTCCAGTACCGGGCCAGCTCCGAGACGACGTCGCCGTCCGACGACGGAGGCCTGCCCGACAGCACCCCCACCCCACGGGCCGCGGCGGCGTCCACCGACGACGGCGTCGCCGTCGCCCACCACACCCGCTGCGCGGCGAGCGCGGGCGGCAGCATCTCCAGCAGGACGTCCAGCGCGGCGACGGTGTCGCGGTGCCGGTCGTCGTGGTGACGCCCGAAGCGTCGCGCCGCGTCGGGGTCGGCACCCGCGCCGATGCCGAGCTCCAGGCGTCCGCCGGAGAGTGCGTCCAGCACACCGGCGTCCTCGGCGAGCCGGCGCGGGTCCTCCAGCGGCAGCGCGACGACGGCCGTCCCCAGCCGGATCAGCCGCGTGCGTTCGGCGACCGCGGCCAGCAGGACCAGCGGCGACGGCAGCCGCCCACCGAGATGCCCGTCGTGGTGCTGGGCCACCCAGAACGAGTCGTACCCGAGCTCCTCGGCCCGCTCCGCCAACCGGATCGTCTCGCGGTAGGCGCGTGACGGATCGTCACCGGTGACGTGCGTGAGGTAACCGAGCCGCATGGCGACGCAGCCTAGGCCGGGTCCCCTCCGGCCCTGGCGGAGGACCGGGGTGATGCGGGTGCGGGGTGTCCCGGCTCCGGTACTCTCCGGCTCGCCGCGGCGGTAGCTCAATTGGTCAGAGCAGCGGACTCATAACCCGTCAGGTTGCCGGTTCGAGCCCGGCCCGCCGCACGTAACGGCAGCTCAGGAGCTCCTGATCGTGCTCTGGTGCGACCAGCGTCGATCGACACGAGGACGAATCCGGCGAGAACCCGGCGGATTCGTTCGGTCGCGGGCGCGCTCCGTGGCCGACGCCCCTGTCGATGGACACCCACGGCTCGGCGTCGCGGGCTCTGCCCGGGACGCTCCCGCACCGCGGCAGGGCGCCGACGTTGTCGGTGGTCTCCGGTAGACCCCCCAGTACACGACGGCATGACGCCGTCCGCGAGAGACGGGGCTCCGGATGAGGCAGGGCGAGGGCCGTGGCGGGCGGTGACCACACGCATCGTCGCTGGTGGAAGGTCTACCACCAGCGCATCCTCGACGGGCTGGAGCACTGCCGGGAATGCGGGCGGCCGGATCATCCCCGCAACTGGTTGACCTTCGACCACCTGGTGCCGAAGTGCAGAGGACGGGCCCTGACACTGGCGAACGCGACGATCCTGTGTGAGGACTGTCAGGAAGACAAGGCCGATCAGACATGGGACCACCTGATCTCCCTCGCCGAGGAGGAAGCGGCCGCACCGCGTGAGCTACGCTGGGCGTTGCTCGCCGGTGTCGAGGCTTTCCGGATGGCAGACCGGTCCCGGAACGTCGTCACCAAGAGCATCGACGGGTCCGCAGTCACGGTCTACCGGCACCATGCGCTCGGGATGGTCTGTGCGAGGTGCCCGATGGTCGACGGCGATGATGTCGCCTTCCGCTGTGATCTGGACGGATTGACCGACCACCTGCAGCAGCACATCGCGCTGGGCCAGCGAGTCCCGGAGTGGGTGTTCGAGGACATGCCGGCTTTCGTTGCAGTGGCGCGATCGCAGTTCCACCCGATTCCCGCACCACGCTCTCCGGGCGATTTGTCGACGTCCCGGTGCGGGGCGGTCGCTGGTCGTGCCGACCGGCAGGGCGAACGGTGCCGATGGGGGAGCGCACCCGACGCCCGCTTCAACCCTCGATGGTCCTCGTCGGGTCCTGCACCGGGGGGTACGGGGCGAAGGTCGTGCTGGAAGCACGTTTCGGCCAGCCCGGGAGCGGCACCAGACCGAGCGGAAATCGGTGACCCGTCTCGTGGACCGTCGTGCCGTCGCGACGGGGGATGACCAATCGGGTGCGACCGAGCCCGTGCAGTTCGACGATCCGCCCCGCTACGGCGGCGTCGACGATGTCACGCAGATACTCTGCCTGGTCGGGATGACGGTGAAGGGTGAACGAGTGATCGCCGACATCGACGGCGACGAGGTTCTCCGAGTAGTCGTCCCAGCTGATCGCGTCGCCCGGCGCATCGACCATCGGGGGCACGGGGCTGACGCGGGTGCAGGTACTGGATGCGTTCAGCGCCCACCACGAGTCGGAGCCGATGGGCGAGATCATCGATGAGGTCTCCGCCGACCCCGCGACGTGTCTCGGCAGCCGGGCGAACCGGCCACGACCCCGTGTGACGGAACCGCCGGTCGGGATCGTCGCCGTGCCGGCATGCTCCGCCCCAGCGCGGGTAGCCCGGCCCCCATGACCGACCCCCGCACGCCGTCGCGCCCCCCGGGCCGCCCCACGTCTGGTTCCGAACCGTCGAGCAGCGAGATGACGGCACGACAGGAGCCCGACCTCGCGTCGGTCCACCCCTTCGCGGTGGACGCGCGCTTCCTCCCGGTCCTCCGGCCGTTCGGCGTCACGGTCGACTCGGGGGCGCTCGTCGAGCTGGACCGGGAGCTGTTCCGGGTCCGTTTCGGCCCGTGGACGCTGACGACGCCGGTGCGCAACCTGGCCGGCGCGCAGCTCACCGGACCGTTCAGCGCGCCGAAGGTGATCGGTCCGCACCTGTCCCTCGCCGACCGCGGTGCGATGTTCGGTACCAACACCGAGCGCGGGGTGTGCGTCCGGTTCCACCGCCCGGTGGCCGGTCTCGACCCGCTCGGGATCCTCCGGCACCCGGGGGTGACCGCGACCGTCCGGGATCCGGAGGGGCTGGCCGCCGCCGTCGAACGGATCGCCGCGGCGACCCGGGTCTCGACGCACCGGCGGGCGGAGCCGACCCCGCAGCCCGGTCCGGTCCGCCGGGCCGGTGCGGTTCTCCGGTATCCGGTGGGCCTGGCGACGAGCAGTCTGCGTTACCTGCGTTCCCTGCCCGGGGTGCAGCGCACGGAGACCGCGGGCGACGCGGGTGACCTGCCGCCCGCGCTGCCCGACGGTGCCCTCGACGCCCACCTGAAGACGATCGACGAGGGCGCCGGCCCGCTGCTGCACCGCACGTTCCGGATCCGGATCCGCAACGCCGACCTGGACGCCGCGCAGCTGATGGACCGGATCTCTACCGACCTGGACCGTGCCGCGCCGTCGGAGGTGGTCTCGTTCCGCAAGCTGCGGGGCGGCCTCGGTGACGTCGTGCCCGGCGACGAGTACGTCGTCCGGATGCCGGCGCCGTGGTCGGGTCCGGTGCGGGTGCTCTCCCGCGGGCCGACGTCGTTCCGGTTCGCGACGCTGGCCGGGCATCTCGAGGCGGGGCAGATCGAGTTCGGTGCCCGCGATGCCGGAGACGTGCTGGAGTTCGCCATCGAGAGCTGGTCGCGCCCGGGTGACCGGGCCGCTGCGGTCGTCTTCGACACGCTCGGGATCGGCAAGGAGATCCAGCTGTACATGTGGACCCAGTTCTGCCTGACCGCCCGCGTCCTCGCCGGCGGTTCGGCGGACGGGCCGGTGCGGGTCGTGACGCGGCGGAGCGAATGGCCTCCGCCGGAGACGGCGGACTGACCGCGGACCGGTACGTCGACCGCGATCCGTCCGCCTCGACCCGTTCTCGGCCCCGTCGGCGACGGCCGGACCGCCGTCCGACAGCCCGCCCCGCGCACCGGACCAGGTCGTGGCTCAGCGCCGTCCCAGTTCCAGCACCGGCGTCCGGTGGGTCTCCCGCGCGGTCAGGGCGGCGACCGCCGAGACGACTCCGCAGCCGAGCGCGAACAGCGCGACCGGAACCCACGCGGTCGGCCCCTCGCCGAGGATCGCGAAGGCGATCGACGGCGCGAACCCGGCGATGAGGAACCCGATCTGGGTGCCGACGGCGAAACCCGTGAAGCGCACGCGCGCGTCGAACATCTCGGTGAAGAACGCCGGCCACAGGCCGTTGACCGCGCTGTAGACGAGCCCGCCCTGCAGGATGCCGGCGACGAACACCAGCGACAGGTCGCCGGTCGAGACGGCCCAGAGGTACAGCCCGGTGGTGAGCGCCGAGCCGAGCGCACCGAACACCCAGACCGGCCTGCGGCCGATCCGGTCCGACAACAGCGCCCAGGCGGGGATCGCGACGATCGCGACGCCGTTGGCGGCCACCGTCACCCAGAGCACGGACGCGCGGTCCATCCCGACGGCGTCGGAGGTCGCGTAGGCGAGCCCGAACACCGCGAACAGGGTCTGGAACACCGCGAACAGCGAGCAGCCG
Source organism: Pseudonocardia sp. TMWB2A (assembly GCF_017312135.1). NCBI lineage: Bacteria > Bacillati > Actinomycetota > Actinomycetes > Pseudonocardiales > Pseudonocardiaceae > Pseudonocardia > Pseudonocardia sp. TMWB2A. The sequence continues at coordinate 548,062 of NZ_QKQY01000002.1, read as the reverse complement.
ACCACGCGCAGGAGATCCCGGCCCCGGGTCCTGACCAGACCGAGCAGCGGCATCTGCTCGGGGTGCCCGTCGTCGTTCCCGTGCGCTCCCGCGCCGCGGTCGGCGGCGTCCCCGGCGACCGTCCCGGTGAAGACGGGCGACTCGTCGAGCCGGCGCCGGATCACGTAGGTCACCGCGACGACGACCACGCTGAGCAGGAAGGGGATCCGCCAGCCCCACGACAGCATCTGCTCGCGCGGCATCGCCGCGATGGGCACGAACACCAGCGTCGCGAGCACCATCCCGGCCGCGAACCCGGACATCGTGAAGCTGGTGTAGAACGCCCGGCGGCCCTCGGGGGCGTACTCCATCGTGAGCGTGCTCGCCCCTGCCGCCTCACCGCCCGCGGACAGCCCCTGGAGCAGCCGGCAGACGACCAGCAGCACCGGCGCGAGCATGCCCACGGTCTCGTAGGAGGGGAGCAGCCCGATCGCCACGCTGCTGAACCCCATCAGCAGCAGCGTGGCGATCAGGACGCCGCGCCGCCCCACCCGGTCCCCGAAGTGCCCGAACACGACCGCGCCGAGCGGGCGGGCCACGTAGGCGACACCGAAGGTGGCCAGGGACAGGACGGTCGCGGTCGCCGGGTCGCCCGCGGGGAAGAACACGACGTTGAACACCAGCGCGGCTGCCGAGCCGTAGATGAAGAAGTCGTAGTACTCCAGGAGGCACCCGAGGAACGCCGCGACGGAGGCCCGGCGGGCCTCCCGGGGGCGCGCTCCGGCCGCGTTCACCGCCCCGTCGGTGACGGTCCCCGCGGTCGCCGGTGGCTGCACTCGCCCCGGTTCGGTCGTGGCCATGTGATCTCCCTCGATCATCGACCGCCCGGCCTGGTCCCGGCGGTGGTTGCGAGGAGGGTGCGGGAGGGGACGTCCCGCGCTGAACGGTGACTCCGTTCAATGGGAGGAGCGGGTTGAGCGGCGGCCCGGAGCCGGACAGCATGTCCCGATGGCCCGGTCACCGTCCGGCGAGTCACTGCTGACCCGTGTGGACCGCATCCTCGCGAGCTTCGGCCCGGACAACCCCGTCCGCACCGTCGCCGACATCGCCCGCACGGCGGAGCTGCCCGTCGCGACGGCACACCGCCTGGTGCACGAGCTGGTCGAGCTCGGCTACCTCGAACGCACCGCGACGCGCAGGGTGCGGCTGGGCGTCCGGCTGTGGGAGCTGGCCTCCCGCGGATCGCGGGCGCTCGGTCTGCGCGAGGCGGCGATGCCGGTGATGGAGGACGTGCACGCCGTGATCGGTCACCACACCCAGCTCGCCGTCCGCGACGGCGCGGAGGTGCTCTACCTGGAGCGGCTCTCCACCAGAGGCGGCTCACGCAACATCATCCAGGTCGCCGGGCGGTTGCCCGTGCACGCGTGCTCCTCGGGGATCGTGCTGCTCGCCCACGCCCCCGTCGAGGAGCAGGAGGAGGTCCTCGCCGGCACGATGGCCCGCTACACCGCGCGCACCCCCGCCACCCCGACCGCGCTGCGCCGGCTGCTCGCCGACACCCGTCGCCAGGGGTTCGTGCTGGCCGATGCGTTCATCACCGAGGGCGCCACCGGCGTCGCCGTGCCGATCCGGGGTCCGGGCGACGCCGTCGTGGCCGCGCTGAGCATCGTCGTCCCCTCGGGGTCGGGCAACGCCCCCGCCCAGATCTCCGCGCTGCTCGCCGCGGCCCGCGCGATCTCCAGGGCGCTCGGCGCCCACCCCCGGCTCGACGCCGACCTCACCTCGCTCTGACCCTCCGCCCCGATCCCCACGGGGACCTCCCATTCAACGGAGTCCGCGTTCCCGGTTGCCGTCTCCGGCGGTGAACCTCGACCCGTACGGACGACCGGCACCGGCCGGCGTCGCGGAGGAGCCGAGGGACGGAGTTGTTCATGAGGCAGGAGCGAACCCGGGTCGCCGTCGTCGGCGCCGGGCCCGCAGGCCTGGTGCTGGCGATGCTGCTGGCGCGAGAAGGGGTCGACGCCGTGGTCGTCGACCATCGCACCCGCGAGGAGATCGAGGGCACCGTCCGGGCAGGGATCCTGGAACAGGGGACCGTCGAGCTGCTCGACGCCTGTGGTGCGGGTGAGCGGATCGGCGTCGACGGGGTCCGGCACGACGGGATCGGCATCCGCGTCGACGGCACGACCCACCGGGTGGACCTGCGGGCCCACACCGGACGGTCGGTGTGGTTGTACCCGCAGCACGAGGTCCTGCGGGACCTGTTCGCCTGGCACCGCGACCACCACACCGACCTCCGGCTGGGCGTCTCCGGGGTGGCGGTCGCCGACACCGGCGACGACGGGGCGGTCCTCACCTTCACCGGGGCCGACGGCGTGGCCGTCGAGCTGGGCTGCGAGGCGCTGGCCGGCTGCGACGGGTCCCGGAGCGTGGTCCGCGGCGCGATCCCGGACCGGGTGCGCACCGACCACTTCCGTGCCCTGCCGTTCGCCTGGTTCGGCGTGCTGGTCGAGGCGCCACCGAGCGCGAAGGAGCTGGTCTACGCCTCCTCCGAGCGTGGGTTCGCGCTGATCAGCTCTCGCACGCCGACCCTGCAGCGCATGTACTTCCAGTGCGACCCGGCCGAGTCCACGTCGGACTGGTCCGACGCCCGCGTCCTCGACGAGCTGCAGGCCCGGGTCGCCGGGGTCGACGGATTCGGCCTCGTCGAGGGCCCGGTCGTCGCCCGCGACGTCATCCCGATGCGGTCCTACGTCTGCGAGCCGATGCGGCACCGCCGGGTGTTCCTCGCCGGGGACGCCGCGCACACCGTGCCGCCGACGGGGGCGAAGGGGCTGAACCTGGCGGTCGCCGACGTCGTCCTGCTGGCCCGGGCGCTGACCGACCTGCTGGTGCACCGCCGCGGCGGGGCCGCCGACCGGTACGCCACCGACGCGGCCCGACGGGTCTGGCGGACCCAGCAGTTCTCCTGCCGGATGACCACGATGCTGCACCCGCAGCCGGGCGCCGACCCGTTCGACGAGCAGCGCCGTCGCGCCGAGGTCGGGCACCTCGTGTCCTCGCAGCGGGCCGCGGCCGAGCTGGCCGAGGCCTACGTCGGGTGGCCGCTGCCGGCCGGCGGGAACTCCGAGGACACCCGGTGATCCGCCATGTCGTGCTGTTCCGCTGGCGCGCCGGGTTCGACCCCGCCGAGTGGCTCGACCGGGTCCGGGAGCTGCCGGGTCTGATCCCGCAGCTGCGGAACCTGTCCGCGGGGCCGGACGTCCTGGGCCTCGACCGGTCGTGGGACGCCGCAGTCGTCGCCGACTTCGACCGGATCGACGACGTGGCCGTCTACACCGACCATCCGGCCCACCGGCCGCTGATCGCGATCTCCGGCGCGGGTGCCGAGCAGATCGCCACCGTCGACTTCGAGGTCCCGGACGAGGGACCGGCCCCGGGGAGGGACGTCCATGAGTGAGCGCATGAGCGGGAAGACCGTCGTGCTGACCGGTGGTACCGGAGACCTGGGACGGGCCACCGCGCGGCTGCTGGCCGAGCACGGCGCGGTCGTCGTGAACCTGGACAGCCGGGGCAACGACGGCGGATGGGACGGGCTGTCCGTCACCGACGTCGTCTGCGACGTCACCTCCGAGACCGAGGTCGGCGACGCCGTCGCGGGGATCGTCGCCGAGCACGGACCACCGCACGTGCTGGTCAACGCGGCCGGGATCATCGGCCGCCCGGCCCCGTCGCACGAGTCGACGGTCGAGGAGTTCGACCGGATCTTCGACGTCAACGTCAAGGGCGTCTGGCTCACCACCCGCGCCGTGGTGCCGCACATGGTCGCGGCCGGCCGGGGGAGCATCGTCAACTTCTCCTCCATCCACGGCCTCACCGGCGGCAGCAACGTGCCGCTCTACCACGCGACCAAGGGCGCGGTCCGGCTGCTCAGCAAGGCCGACGCCGCGACCTACGGGCCACACGGCGTCCGCGTGAACTCCCTGCACCCGGGCTCGATGGACACGGCGATGAGCCGGGCGTCGGCGGAACGCTCGGCGATCGGCCCGGAGGCCTACTACCGCCAGCTCGTCGCCGGCAACCCGTTGCCCCGCCAGGGACGGCCCGAGGAGATCGCCCACGCCGTCCTCTACCTCGCCTCCGACGAGTCCGGCTTCACCACCGGAGCCGAACTCGTCGTCGACGGCGGCTACACCGCGGTCTGAGCCGCACCCCACCGAAGGAGACCACCATGAAGACCTGGACCTGTGACGTGCTCGTGATCGGCTCCGGCGCCGGCGGGATCGCCGCCGCTCTGCGCGCCGCGCACGACGGCAGCAGCGTGATCGTCGTGGAGAAGGACCGCTACCTGGGCGGCACGACCGCCATCTCCGGCGGTTGGCTCTGGGTGCCCGGCAACGAGCACGGGGTCCGGGAGGGCGACACCCGCGAGGAGGCCGAGACCTACCTCCGGCACCTGGCCGGGAACTCCTACGACGCCACCGCCGTCGGTGCCTTCCTCGACACGGTCCCGGAGGCCATGCGCTTCTTCACCGACGAGGCCGGGATCGCCTTCCACTACCCGGAGAAGGCGCCGGACTACCAGATGGACGCCCCCGGCGCGAAGGTCTCGGGCCGAGCGGTGACGGTCGGCGCCACCGACGCCCGCATCCTCGGCGAGGACCGCCTGCGGATGCAGCCCTACCTGCAGTCCTACACGGTCTTCGGGTACATGCCCGAGGTCGGCCCCGACATCGCGCAGTTCCTCAAGGCCAACCGGGATCCGGCCGCCTTCCGGCACGCGGCACGCAAGATCACCGCGACCTGGGTGCAGACGCTGCTGTACCGCCGCGCGCACCTGCGGACCAACGGGAACGCCCTGATGACGCGGATGGTGGCGGCCGCCCGTGAGGCCGGCATCCGGATGTGGACCTCCACGGCGGCCGAGGAGATCCTCCGTGGCCCCGACGGCGTGGTGACCGGGGCGCGGTTGTCCGGCGCGCACGCCGGTGAGGTCCGTGCGCGGCTCGGTGTCGTCATCGCCTCCGGCGGGTTCTCCGGCAACCCCGAGCTGCGCCGCCGCTACTTCCTGCACGACCCGCACGGTGACGACCACACCACGCCCACCCTCGGCCACGACGGCGACGCCGTCCGGCTGACCGGTCCGCTCGGTGGGCACGTCGACGACCGCCCCCACCAGCCGGCGTCCTGGGGACCCGTCACGGTATTCCGTGGTCTCCGCGGCCAGAAGCGGTGGTTCCCGCACCTGCGCGCGTTCGGGCTGCCCGGACTCATCGCGGTCGACCGCGACGGCGAGCGGTTCGCCAACGAGTCCAGCTCCTACCACGACTTCGGTGTCGAGATGATCCGCAACGACGCCGACCGGGAGGGGACCTTCGGCTGGATCGTCGCCGACGACACCGCCATGCGGCGCTACGGCATCGGCTGGGCCAAGCCCTGGCCGTTCCCTCAGACGGTGTTCCGCCGAGCCGGGTACCTGCACAGCGCCCCGAGCGTCCCCGAGCTCGCCGCGAAGATCGGTGTGCCCGCCGCGGCCCTGCAGCGGACCGTCGAGGACTTCAACTCCGGCGCAGCCTGCGGAGAGGATCCCCGCTTCGGACGAGGATCGAACTGGTTCCACCACTTCAAGGGCGACATGGAGCACCGGCCGAACCCCAACCTCGCTCCCATCGAGAAGGGTCCGTTCCACGCAGTCAAGATCGAGATGGGTGATCTCGGGACGTACGCCGGTCTCGCCGTCGGCCCCCGCAACGAGGTGCTGGACGAGGATGCGCAGCCCGTTGCGGGCCTCTACGCCGTCGGCACCGCCGCCGTGTCCGTGTTCGGCGGCGGATACCCCGGGTACGGAGCCAACATCGGTCCCGCCATGGTGTTCGGCTACCGGGTCGGGCGGGACCTCGGTGCCCGCGCGGGGGAGCGTGTGAAGCGGTCACAGCCCCCTGCCGCCGCGGTGTCCGGCGGGTCCGAGGACCTCGCCGTCCGCGGACGCCGCTGACGACGGCCGTCCGGCCGGTCCGGCGGCCGCGCGCCGGGCCCGGCCGGGTCCGGCCGACGGCCGCGCGTCGGGGTCCCCGTACGTCCTGCGCGGGCGCTCTCAGCGGCGCCACAGCACCGCCGCGGGACAGTTGCGTGGTGAACACCGCCGATGCACAGCAGGTCGCGGGACTCGTCCTGACGCTCGGGTGGCTGCTCGTCGCCGCCGTCCTGTTCGCCCACCGAGCGGGCCTGGTGACGTCGGGCCCGCTGATCGGTCGCGACTTCCGCGTCCCCGGACCGTTGCTGTGGGGATCGGGTGCGGCGGTGGCGTTCTACACCGGGCAGGCCGTCGTCGTCGACGCGGTGGAGGACGCCCCGAACCGCATCGTCGCCGGGGCCGACCGGCCGGTGCTGGACTGGATGATCGCCCACCGCACCCCGGACCTGACGGCGCTGATGGAGGCCGTCAGCCGCTACGGCGGTACCAACGGGACGCTGCTGCTCGCGGCGGCGGCCGTCGCCGTCCTGCTGGTGACCCGTTGCTGGTGGGACGCGCTGGCCGTCGCCGTCGCGACCGGCGGTGTGGCCGTGCTGGTGCCGTCCTTCAAGGACCTCTACGGCCGCACCCGCCCGCCGGTGGCGACCCAGCTGGTCGTCGAGCCGGACCTCTCGCTGCCCTCCGGCCACGCCCTCGGGGCGACCGTGGTCATCGGGATCGTCGCCGTGGTCCTGGGGCGCGCGGTGCGGTCCACCGGGTGGCGGGTCGTGGTCGGCGCCGTCGCCGCCGCCGCGGTCCTCACGATCAGCGTCAGCCGGCTCTACCTCGGGGTGCACTGGGTCACCGACGTCGCGACCAGCTGGACGCTCGGCGGGGCCTGGCTCGCGGTCGTCGTCACGGGCCTGGTGTGGGTGACCGGCCGGGGCCCGGGGTCCGGCGCACACGGTCGGCCGGTGAGGCCCGCACCGCCTGTCGCGGGATGATCAGCTCGACGCGACCGGTCCCCGGCCGCGGAGGTCGCGCAGGTCCCGCGGGCGTGTCCCGAACTCCCGACGGAACGACCTGTCGAGATGGGAGAGGTCGGCGAACCCGAGGTCGGTCGCGAGCCGGGTGAGGGAACGGCGGTCGTCGGGGTCGGCCAGCGCACGGGCGCAGTGGGCCAGGCGCAGGGCCATGACCGTACGTCCGTAGGTCCTGCCGCTGTCGCGGTAGAGGTTGTGCAGGGGTACGGACCGAGATGGCGAAACGGGCGGCGACGCTGGACGGCCGCAGGTCGGCGCCGCACAGGTTGGCGTCGACGAAGCGGTTCACGGCGGCGCGCGTGGCCTCACGGACCTGCCTCGGCCGGTTCGGGACGTCCTGTCCGGCGCCGAGCCGGGCGGCGAGAACGGTGACGAAGGCGTTCTGCACCGCGCCGCCGTCGTCGAGGGTGTCGATGTGCTGCCACGCGGCGGTCATGGACGAGCCGACGATGGCGCCGGTTCCCCGTGTCGTGTCGATCCCGACGCAGGTGACATCGTGCAGGTCCGGTACGAGCGGTTCGAGCTGGGTCCGCGGGACACGGAAGCAGAGCACCCGCCACTCGTCGGACGCGTGGTCGCCGAGGTACTCGAAGCGGTACTCGCTGCTGGTATCGAACACCGCGAGCCGACCGGGGGTCAGGGCGGCCGTGCGCCCGTCCTGCTCGGCGAGACATCGTCCGCTCAGCTGCAGGTTGACGAAGACGACGTCCTCCTGCGTGGCCCGGATCTCGGCGGGGCCGTGGACGATGCGCTGCGTGGTGGAACGGACGTCGGCGCAGACCGTCGTGCCGAGCGGGGCGGACCGGACGACGCTCGTGATCCCGCCGTCCGGCCGCACCCCGTGGCTGCGCCCGCGCTCGGGACGGAGCGGGGCGAACGCGGCACAGAGCACCTCCCGCCAGTAGGAGAACTGCTCCCCAGCCGGGTGGTGGGTCGTGGTCCAGGTCTGCACGCTCGGCCTCCGGAGTCGCATCCAGAGTCCCAGAATCCGTACCCGGCGTGTAGACCGCGTTCGCCCCGCGTCAACGTGGTGTTTCGCCCTGCGCTCAGGCCATGCCGGACGCCTGCAGCGGGTCCCAGCCCTCGGCCGTCATCACGCCCTGGAGCTGCCGGCGCCGCATGCTGATGTTGCCGCCCTCGAAGATGGGGTAGGCGAGCGCGTCGAACAGCCGGTGCATGATCGGGTTGCTCCGGTTGTAGGCCTGGATACCGACGACGCGGACCAGCTGGTTGATGACGTCGACGGCGGTCTCGGACCCGAGGACCTTGGCGTGCAGACACCACTCCAGCGCGGAGGGGCTTCCGCCCATGGCGGCGTCCAGCGCGCGCCATGCGAGCAGCCGGGTGGCCTCGATCCTGCCCTTCGCATCGGACAGCACGTCGGCGACCACCCGGTGCTCGATGACCGGGACCGGCCCGCCGCGGTGCTCGCGGGTGGCGAAGTCGAAGGCGTCGTCGAAGGCGGCCCGCATCGACGACGTCGCGAGGACGGCCACCGCCCCGGCGCTGACGGTGAACGCCTGCGTGGTCAGCTCGACCCCGCCCCCTTCGTGGCCGATCAGGTTCGCGCGGGGCACACGGACGCCGTCCAGTCGCACCCGGCACGTGGGCGTCCCGCGGAAGCCGATGGTGTCGTCGTACTCCAGGACGGTCAGCCCGCCCGCCTCGAAGTGCGCGCGCTCGACCGCGATCATGGAGATGCCGCCGGGCGTGCGGCAGACGACGACCATGAGGTCGGGGCCGATGCCGTCCCAGCCGCCGAGGTGCGCGGCCCACTCCTTCTCCCCGGTGATCACCCATTCGTCACCGTCGAGCTCGGCACGGGTCTGCAGGCCGGGCGCGGGGGGCGGGGCGTCGTAGTTGGCGGACCCGCCGGGCTCGCTGAACGCGAGGGCAGCGGTGGGCGCTCCGGAGTCGGCGAGGAACGGCTCGATGAGACGCTCGATCTGCTCGGGCGTCCCGGCGGTCATGACCGGTCCGAGGGCCAGCATGGCGCCGCCGAAGGTGTCCATGATGTCGGGCATCACGGTGCAGAGCTCTTCCCACATGATCGCGGCCTCGATGCCGCCGGCAGCGGTTCCGCCCAGCTCGGCCGGGATCATCGTCCTGAGCACGCCGGCCTCGACGTCCTTCTCGTGGACCTCGCGCATCAGGGCCGACGCCTCGCGGGGATCCGGGGTGGCCCGGACCCGCTCCGCCAGGGGTGCGAGGTGCACGTGGGCGAACTCGCTCATCGTGACCTTGAGCTTCTCCTGCTCGGGACTGAGAACGAACGACACGGCCACGGGACTTCCCTTCGTGGAACGACCTGGTGCGCCGAGTCTTGCGACGTGTCCGTCGGGAGGCTTGGACGTCGCTGCGCCGCGGACTGGACGACAGCGCAACCCTGGTACGTCGGGGACGACTCCGCCGGGCGCGTCAGGCGTCCCGGCCTGCGACCGTGAGCACGATCTTGCCCTGCATGTGGCCCTCCGCCGCCCGGGCGTGGGCCTTCGCGGCGTCGGCGAGCTCGAAGATGCTGTCGACCGCCGGACGCAGCACTCCGCTGTCGACCAGCGCCGCGAGCTCGGCCATCTGCGCGCCGTCGGCCCGGACCTGGGTCGCGGTCGCGGTGACGTCACGGGCGGCGAGCTCGTCGGGGTCGTACCGGGCGAGGTACACCGGGAACAGCGAACCGCCCCGGCGCAGTGTGCGCAGGAACCGCCCGCTGTCGGGTCCGCCGACGACATCGAGCACGAGGTCGAGGTCGGTCGCGGCGTCCTCGGGGCGCTCGCGCGTGTAGTCGACGACCTCGTCGGCGCCGAGGTCGAGCAGGAAAGACCGGTGGCGGCCCGAGGCGACGGCGATGACGTGGGCGCCCTTCCAGGCGGCGAGCTGCACAGCGACGTGTCCGACGCCGCCGGCGGCGCCGTTGATCATGATCCTGGTGCCGGGTCCGAGGGGCACCGGCCGGTGCCGGGCGGACTGGAAGGGGGAGGGGTGGTCGTGCCCGAGGTCGACGAGGAACTGCCAGGCGGTCAGCGCGGCCATGGGCACGGCGGCGGCCCGTACGTGGTCGACCGCCGCCGGCTTGCGGGCGATGTCGGTCACCGGCGCCACGACGTACTCGGCGTAGGTCCCGGCCGTCATCGGCTCCGGGAAGCGCAGCATCCCGAAGACCTCGTCGCCGACCGCGACGTCGCCGACGCCCTCGCCGAGGGCGGTCACCGTGCCCGAGACGTCGGTGCCCAGGACGATCGGCAGGGTCATCGGGGGGCGGAGTTCCTCCGGGACGTCGGGCATCCCCTCGCGCAGGTACCAGTCCGGCGGGTTCAGACCCGCCGCGTGCACCCGCACCAGCACCTCCCCGGGGCCGGGCGAGGGCACGGGCACCTGTTCCTCGACCAGTACCCCGGGACCCCCGAACCCGTGCTGTCGGAGCGCTCGCATGGTCTCCGGCATCGTCCGCTCCGTGGTGTCGTCGTCCGCTACGGTAAGCGGAGCACTGCCCCGAATATAAGCGGGGCAGTGCTCCGGTTGTCAAGGAGGGGTGCGGTGCGGGCGGACGCGAAGAAGAACTACGACCTCCTGCTGGGCGCGGCGGGAGCGGTCGTGGCCGAGCAGGGCGCGGAGGCGTCCCTGCGCGACGTCGCCCGGCGGGCCGGGGTCGGTCTCGGGACGCTGTACCGGCACTTCCCCACCCGGGAGGCGCTGCTCGCGGCGTTGCTGCGCACGGGGTTCGACGAGCTCGTCGCCCGCGCGGCGGAGCTGGAGGCCTCCGGCAGGCCGCAGGACGCACTGCTGTCCTGGGTGCGCGAGTGCGTCCACTTCAGCACGGTCTACCGCGGCGTCACCGAGGCCATGGTGTCGGCGATCGAGGAACCCGAGTCGGCCCTGCACGAGTCCTGCGTGGCGCTGCGGGCGTCGGGTGCGCGACTGCTCGACCGGGCCCAGGGGGCCGGTGAGGCCCGCGCGGGGCTCGACGGGACCGACCTCTTCGCGCTCATCGCGGGTCTCGCGTGGCTGGGTGACCAGCCCGCCCTCGCCGCACGTGCCGGGCACCTCTTCGACGTGGTCGCCCGCCCGGCTCTCGTGGCCGAGCCTGTGGTGTCGCCGTCGGGCGGGGCGGGGGACGGCGGCTGAGGCCGGTGGGCTCCGACGCGAACGCCCGGCCGGCCGGGAGGGTGGGACGGTCCGTCAGCCCGGGAGACGCCGGCCCGCCGGGTCCGGTGCGGGTGCGGCGGGGCCGAAGATCTGCCCGAGAGTGCTCAGGACGCCGCCGGCCGGACCGTCGGCGTCGATCGAGTAGTAGCGGTTCCGGCCGATCCGTCGTTCGGTGACGAGCCCGGCGGCGCGCAGGATCCGCAGGTGGGTGGACACGGTGGTGCGGGCCACGCTCGTCGCCCTGGTCGCGATCTCGCCCGCGGAGCACTCCGCGTCGTCGGCCAGGATCTCGAGGATGCTTCGGCGCGTGGGGTCGGCGAGCGCGTCGAAGGCCACGTCCACCGCCCGGTCGTCGGTCGAGGTCATCGGGCCGGCCCCACGTCAGAGCCCGGCGGGGAGTCGTCCGGCTCCCGCCGCGGCGGCGACGTCGATCTCGCCGGTGCCGAGCGGGTCGGGCAGCGCGTCCCAGCCGTCGGGCCCGAGACCGATCTCGGCGTCGGTCAGCAGGCACGCGTCCAGCTCGGCGAACAGGGTGTCGCGGTCGATCCCCTGGCCGATGAAGACCAGCTCCTGGCGGCAGTCGCCGACGGTGTCGTCCCAGTTCGCGGTGATCGCCTCGCGGCGGTAGTCCTCCGGCCAGACCTCGGCGGGCAGGAACCGCCACCAGTGGCCGATGTAGCCGTGCCGGATGAGGTGACCGGCCTGGGAGATGCTGCCGATGTCGGTGATCCGGGCGGCGTTCCAGAAGTAGCCCTTCGCCCGGAGCAGCCGTCCGTTGGTCCATTTCCGGGTGAGGACGTCGTACAGGCGTTCCGGGTGGAACGGCGCGCGGGCCCGGTACAGGTGCGAGGCGACGCCGTACTCCTCGGTCTCCGGGACGTGCTCGCCGTTGATCTCCTGCAGCCAGCCGGGTGCGGTGGCGGCGCGTTCGAGGGAGAACAGCCCCGTGTCCAGGATGCGGTCCAGCGGCGCACGGCCCTCGGACATGGGGATGATCTCGGCGACGGCGTTGAGCCGGCGCAGGATCTCGGTGAGCTCGGCGACCTGCCCGTCGAGCATCAGGTCGGTCTTGCTGATCAGGATGACGTCGGCGAACTCGACCTGGTCGACCAGCAGGTCGGAGAGGTCACGACGGTCGTCGGGGGAGTCGGCGTCCACCCGGCGGCCGGCCCGGAAGTCCCGCAGGAAGTTCACGCCGTCGACGACGGTGACCATGGTGTCGAGCCGGGCGATGTCGTCGAGCGCGCCACCGGCGGGGTCGACGAAGGTGAACGTCTCCGCGACCGGGAGGGGCTCGGAGATGCCGGAGGACTCGATCAGCAGGTAGTCGAACCGCCCCTCCCGCGCGAGACGGGTGATCTCGCCGAGCAGGTCGTCGCGCAGGGTGCAGCAGATGCACCCGTTGGTCATCTCGACCAGGCGTTCCTCGGAACGGCTGAGCTCGACCTCGCGGGCGATCTCCGAGCCGTCGATGTTGATCTCGCTCATGTCGTTGACGATGACCGCGACCCGGCGGCCGTCGCGGTTGTTCAGCACGTGGTTGAGCAGGGTCGTCTTGCCCGCTCCGAGGAAGCCTGACAGGACGGTGACGGGAAGGCGGGTGTCGGTCATCGTCGGTCCTCTCGTCGCCGGCCGGCGACCGTGGTGGTGGGTCGGACGGCCGGGCGGGCCCGTCGGTGCGGGCCCGCCCGGAGGGGAGCGGTGGATCAGGCGACGCGCTCGAGGTAGCCCTCGAACAGGTCGACGACCACCGCACCGGCATCGGTGTCGTCGCCGAAGAGCTCCGCGCCGTCGAACTCGACGTGGTAGCTCGGCTCCGAGCCGCCGTCACTGCGACCGTGACCGGCGGCGTCGGGGAACGGCCAGGTCATCCCGGTGCGGTGCTGCACCGTGCCGACCTTGCCCGGCAGAAGGCGGGGTAGCGGACGTGCCCGGCGAAGTGGTCGTCGGTCACCCGGACCTTGTCGCCGATCTCGAACGTCTCGCGGCCCTCCCGGGCCGGACGGCCGGGTGAGGTCGCGGGCAGCGCGAGCGGGAAGGGACCGCCGGTCGCGGCCTCCAGCTCGTCGTGGGTGAGCACGCCCTTCTCGACCACGAGCGTCGCCGCACCGATGATGTAGCGCTCGTAGTACGGGGTGGTCAGGTAGTGCTTCGGCTCGATCCGCTCGACCGCGTGGCGCACCTCGTCGAGGGTGAACCAGCCGTTGGTCACGCCGAAAAACAGCAGGCTGTAGCCCAGGTGCTCCCAGTCGTACTTGAAGGTGTCGCCGATCGGGCCGTTGGCGGTGTGCGGAACCGGACCGAAGCCCTGCTTGCCCGCGAGGTCGTGAACGCCGTCCATGGGGGTGTCCTCCGTTCGCTCAGGTGTTGGGGTGCTCGACGACCACGTCGGCCGAGGGCAGCGCGACGCCGATCAGGCAGTCCTTGGTGACGATGCCCGCCAGGCGTTCGGCGTCCCAGCCCTCGGTCCCCGCGGGGCGCATCGGCAGGACCATGTAGCGGGTCTCGGCGGTGGTGTCGTAGACCTTGATCTCGACGTCCTCGGGGATCGTCGTCCCCAGCTCCGCCAGCACCCTGCGGGGCTCCCGCACCACCCGGGCGCGGTACTCGAAGCCCTTGTACCAGGTGGGCGGCAGACCCAGGATCGGCCAGGCGGTGCACGAGCGCAGCGAACACACGATGACGTTCTTGACCGTGGGCGTGTCGGCCAGGGCACGGATGTACTCGCCCTGGGCGCCGAGGTAGCCGTACTGGGCGACGGCCGCGGTCCCGTCGGAGAGCAGCAGCTCGCGGAACTCGGGGTCGGTCCACGCCCGGGCGACGAGCTCGGCTCCCCGGCGCGGGGTGTACTCCTCCTCGAAGGTCTTCTTCCAGCCCTCGTTGAAGCCTGCGGGGATGAGCCCCTTGGCCTCCAGCGCGTTCTTCAGTGCCCAGGCTCGGTCGTCGGCGGGGGCCTGCTCGGGCAGGCCGGTGCGGTTCTGGTGGGCGGCGAGCGTCACGGATGCTCCTTCGGGATCGTCGTCGGTGCTCGGTCGGGTGGGGAGGTGGTGCGCGAGGACTGCGCGGGGATCGACGGGTCCGGCCTCACCCCCCGACGCCGGAGAGCGGCGGTCGGGCGGCCCCGACCGAGGCGGTGAGGGCCGGCGGAGCGGGGAAGCCGCCGACGGCCTGCTCGAAGGTGTGCGCGACCCGCAACACGGTCGCGTCGTCGAAACGCCGGCCGACGATCATCAGCCCGGCCGGGAGGCCCTCGACCAGCCCGGCGGGGACACTCGCGGCGGGGTGCCCGGACACGTCGAACGGGGCACAGTTGCCGACCATCCCCAGCGCGGTGGGCAGGTAGGTGCCCAGGTCGGCGTCGAGGCCGAGCAGCTCGGGTGCGGTGTAGGGCAGGGTCGGCATGACCAGCACGTCGTAGCCGGTCAACGCCTGGTCGTAGGCCGCGCGCAGTTCCAGGGCCAGGTTGCGGGCCATCCCGTAGTAGGCGCCGCCGCCGTGGCCGAAGGTGTAGCCACCCGACAGTCCGACGAGTTTGACGGTCTTGGACAGCTCCGACCCGCGGGCGTGGCGCTGGCGGTGGTAGTGGCCGATCAGCTCGGGGTCGTAGAGGCCGGGGTAGTTCATGCCGTAGGCGTTGCCGTCGACCATCTGGTGCGCGGCGCCCTCGGTGGCGATGACGTTCCAGACCGCCATGCCGTCCAGATGCCAGGGGATCGAGATCTCCTCGGCGACCAGCCCGGCGTCGGTCAGGGTGGTGATCGCGGCGCGCACGGCCTCGTCGACACCCGGGTCGCTCTCCGGACGGCCGAAGCCCTCGGTGACGATCCCGACCCGCAACCCGGCCGCGGACTGCTCGAGCGCGGCGAGGTAGTCGACCGGGTCCAGCGTGGTGGGCTGGCGGGCGTCGAGCCCGTCGACCCCGGCCAGGACCCCGAGCATCAGCGCGGCGTCGGACACGGTGCGGGTGATCGGGCCCAGGTGGTCGATCGTGGCCTCGATGGGGAACGCCCCGGTGTAGGGGACCAGCCCGTGGGTGGGCTTGTGCCCCACGGTCCCCGAGAACGCCGACGGGATACGGATCGAGCCGCCCTGGTCACCGCCCACGGCCATGTCGACCGCGCCGGACCCGACCAGCGCCGCGCTCCCGCTCGAGGATCCGCCCGAGGCCCGGGTCGGGTCCCAGGGGTTGCGCACCGGCCACGGCCGGGAGGTGAAGCTGGCCCCGGAGAAGCACAGGTCCTCACACATCGCCTTGCCGGTGATCGTCGCCCCGGCCGCGAGCAGCCGGGTCGCGACCGTGGCGTCACGGGAGGGCACGAACCCCTCGACGGTGGCCGACCCGTTGGTCATCGGCACCCCGGCGAGGGAGATGTTGTCCTTGAGTGCCACGGTCCGCCCGGCCAGCGGGCCCTGCGCGGCGCCGGGCACCGAGGTCGTGACGTACCAGCCACCCAGCGGGTTGTCCGCGGGCTCGGACCACTCCCGCTGCGGTGCCTGCGGCGCGGTGGCGCGGTAGAGCTCCTCGACCCGCTCCGAGGACGCGAGGGTCGCGGTCACCGCCGGGCCGAACTCGGCCAGCTCGGCCTCCGACAGGCCGAACGCGTAGTGCTCGTTCAGGGCCGCCAGACGGGCGGCGTCGGGAGGTGGAATCGCCATCGAGCGGTGCTCCTCACATCCGGGGATGACGAGAAGTTATGTGCGCCAGCCGTACATGTCAACAAGTTTTGACGAATTGACGTGACGGGGGGCGCCCGGCGCGGTCGCGCCCGGCGGGGCGAGGGTCGCCGCCGTGGGGTCGCGTGGTGGAGGTGACCGGTACCGGTCGGCGCGTGCCGCGGGATCCCGAATACGTCGAATCACCCGCAATGGGGAATATGTATTCATTCCACTGATCAGGGGAGTATCCACACCCGCAGTAATTGCGCGACACAATGGTGTTGTGGGAATTGAAAAGATCTCCGCCCGGGTCGACCGTCGTCGGTAGCCGGTACGGGCTCCCACCCGTTCCAGGTACCGGCACGGACAGGTCGCCCGCCCGTATCGGGTGTGCGGCCCGAACCCACCAGGAGATCACACGTGCTGAAGAAGGCTGGACTCATCGTGGCCGCGTCCGCGGCGTCGTTGCTGGCTGTCTCGCCGATGGCGTTCGCCTCCGAGGGCCACCACGACGGCCACCACCACGCCGACGGCATCGACAAGAGCGCCGACGGGCTGATCGCGGGGCTGAACGGCAACAACGTCGACGTCCCGGTCCAGGCCTGCAACAACAACGTCCCGGTGAACGTGCTGGGTGTGCAGGTCCCGGTCGAGGACGTGGCCGGCGGCAACGGTCTCACCGGCGCCCTGGGCGTCCTGGGTGCGGGCAAGGCGAAGTCCGGCGACTCGGTCACCGCCCAGCCCGACAACTGCGCCCAGAGCGCCGGTGCCGGGGACAGCGTCGGCTGAGCCACGACGGACCCGTCGTGACGGCTCCGGGGACCCTCCTGTGTCCCCGGAGCCGTCACGGTGCTCCGCGGGGCCGCCTCCACCGGTGAGGGCGGTCCTCAGTGCCGGTGCGGACACCGGTGTCCGGCGTCGTCGAACAGCGTCCGGACCCCGGAGACGGCGAGGGTCCGCTCCGCCGCGTGCGAGGGGCGGTGGGCCAGTCGCAGATGGGTCCCGGTCCGCCCGGCGTGGTGGAGTCCGATGAGCAGGGCGGTGAGCCCCGAGGCATCGATGAAGTCCACACAGGACAGGTCGAGGGTGACGCAGTCCGACACCGCCACCCAGTGCTGCAGGTAGCGGGACAGGGCCGGGCTCGACGCGCGGTCGACCTCGCCGAGCAGGTGCAGCTGCACCCGCGGGCCGGGCCGCAGCACCGCCGTCACCCCCAGGGTGTCGGTCCTCAGTGGCGGGCCGGTACCGGACCAGCCCGGAGCCGGGTGGTCGCGGCCCCGCCGCGCGGCGGGCCTGCGGGGGAGGGGCGGCCCCGGCGACCGGTCGTCGTCCGCTCTCGGGAAGGGCAGGGAGGACATCCGGTCTCCTAGGTCAGCACGTCGTCGATGACGACCGTGATCCGGGTCGCGGTCAGGTCGGTGAGCGCACGGATCCGCTCGGCCACGGTGGCCCGGACGCGGTCGGCCAGTGCGTTGAGGTCCTCGCCGTAGTCCGCGGCCAGCACGATCTCGACCGCGGTGCTGGCGCCCGCCACCCCCACGACGACGTCGTCGCCGGAGTCCGCCGCGTCGGTGAGCGTGCGGCTCAGCGCGACCCGCACCCCGGGCACCGACTGCGCCGACCGCCGCGCGGTCACCACGACGACCCGCGCGGCGATCCGGGTGACCCCGTCCGGGCCGGGCAGCACCGCGTGGTCCGGGTCGGACAGCACGCCACGGAGCCGGCGCACGAGCCGGTCGAAGCGCCCCTCCGGAGCGATCACCTCCTCCGCCACGAGATCGGCCATCGGCATCCACAGCCGGCCGTACTCGCCCAGGGCGGCCTCGCAGTGCACGCAGTCCCGCTGGTGGTCGTCCCGCAGGTGCCCGCGTCCGCCCGCGACCTGGTCGAGGAGCTCGTCGGCGGACCGGCCGCAGCGCAGCAGGTGCTCGCGCTCACCCGGCTCGTCGTGGATGCTCATGCCCACTCCCGCAGGGTGTCGAGGAGGACGCGGCGCCCGCGGGACAACCGTCCCCGGACGGTGGACTCCGAGACGTTCAGGATGGCGGCCACCTCCGCATAGCGCATCTGCTCGACGTCGACGAGGACGACCGCGGCACGCAGGTCCGGAGGCAGCGCGGTCACCGCGTCGAGCGCGGCGCGGGCGCGACCGCGGGCCACCGCCTGGGTGTCCGCGCCCGGGGAGGTGACCACCGAGGGGTCCTCGAGGGGCTCGTGCTGCTTGCGGCGGGCGACCAGGTTGAGACAGCGGTTGACCACGATCCGGTACAGCCAGGTGGTGAACAGGCTGTCCCCGCTGAACCCGGTCAACGCGGTCCAGAGGGTCAGGACGACGTCCTGGGCGACGTCCTCGGCGTCGTGGGGGTTGCCGACCATGCGCAGGGCGATGCGGTAGATCCGGTCGCGGTGCCGTCGCACCAGCTCCTCGTAGGCGTCGGGCGTCCCCTGTTTCGCCTTGGCGACCAGCCAGGCGTCGGCGGCCGCATCCAGCCCCGCGCGGCCGCCGTTCACCGACCTTCCCCGTCCTGCACGTCCGACCGCCCCCTCCGACTGTGCCGGGTCGGGGCCCGCCCCCGCGGGCCCCGACCGTCGAGGTGCGTGACGTCCTCCCCGGGTACGTCACGCGACATCGGCCCCCGCCCCTCGACATCTGTCGGACACGCGACTTCGTACATCGTCACGGATCGGTTCGGTGACCTCCGCCACTATCGTGTCGGTGTCCGGACCCGACCGGTGGGTCCGCTCACGGGGTGCGAAGGTCGCGGTCCCGCGCGCGGCGGCGCACGACCGTGTGGACCGCCGCCCCCGCGACCGCGAGCAGCAGGGCCGCGAGCAGGACGTCCGCCGTCACCTGCTGCGCCGCGACGACCCGGGCCGCGGTCGTCGAGCCCCGGGCGAGCAGGCATCCCAGGGTGAACGTGACGAGCCCCCAGGTGGCGGCCACCGGGATGCTGACCGCCGCGAACCGGTGGTACGGCAGGACGCGGCTCGTGACGCGGGGGACCAGGGTGCGGACCACCGCGAACCACTGGCCGAGCACGGGGCGTCGCTCGGCCAGCCGGAGGACCCGGGCCGCCGCAGCCGGCATGCCGCGCCCGCCCCGCAGCGCCGCCGGGCCACCCCGTCGTGCCCGCCAGTAGCCCAGGCTCGGTCCGGCGGCGCCGGCGACGACGGCGGTGGCCCCCGCGGCGACGCCGGGCACCGCGCCGGTCCCGGCCAAGACACCCAGCCCGACGGTCACGCTGATGCCGGGCAGCACGACGCCGACCAGCAGACCCGACTCCGCGACCAGGGCCACGGCGGCGACGAGGAGCAGGCCCGCCCCGAGGCCGCCCGCGAGTGCCGCCATCCCGTCGACGATCACGGGATCGCGCGGCTCCGTCGTCGCCGGTTCCGGTCGCGCTGCGCCATCCGGCCGGACGCTAACAGAGCCCGGTGCGCGGCCGGACCGGTGCGCGGGCGGCGCCGGCACGCCACTCGGGCGGAGGTAGCGCACGACGTCCCGTCGCTGCTGATCTGGGTCTGTCCCCGCAGGACAAGCTCCCCGTCCAGTTTTGTCCGTCGGTTCCATCGGAGCACGTAGTGATTGGCGGCACTGTGACCCACACGACGTCGAGGTGCCGTGACCGGCCGGCCCCACGGGACGACGCCGGTCCACCCGAGTTCAAGGAGGAACTTCCATGGCCGAGGTACTGGCCGAGGGCTACAACGTCTTCGACACCGGCAAGTCCCCCAGCGGAACCATCAAGTACCTGTCGTCCCCGGCCGACGTCATCTCGCTGATCCAGTCGGGGAAGCTGCAGGAGCACATCCTCCTGGTGCAGGGCGGCACGACCACCTTCCTGGCTCCCGCGCTCAGCATGGGCGCCATCGGTGTGATCACGATGTCCGGTGCCCCGGAGTCCCACCTGGGGATCCTGTCGCGCGAGTTCCAGACGCCCTGCGTGATGACCGCCCACCTCACCAGCAGCGACTCGCGCTACGTCGTCGGCAGCACCGACCCGTCGCACTTCGACGAGATCGCGACGGCCCTCGACGGCCGCAAGGTCCGCCTGGACTGCACCGACGGGGAGGTCGGCCGCGTCGTCGCCGACGACTGACCCGGTCCCGACACGACCCCCTTCCACGACGCCGACGATCCGGGACAGGAGCACAGCGCAGTGACCGCAACCGAGGGCAAGAAGGCGACCTACAAGCAGCGATACGAGGAGGGCGACGACGGCCTCCGGTTCCAGGACCTGACCTACACCGGCAACTTCGTCGGCCTCGAGCCCGTCACCGACGGCATCAAGGGCGACAAGATGCTGAAGGAGCGCGCGAAGTCCGGCGTGCTGGAGAAGGTGTCCAAGGAGGACGTCCTCAAGGACCGGTTCAGCATCGACGAGCTGAACGACCTCAACAACTACCTGGCCTGGAACATCTGGGACGTGCTGGTCATGCGCGCCACCGAGGGCGTCAGCGGCATGATCCCCCGCCAGGAGTACGAGATCCTGGCCTTCATGCACGAGTTCTACCGCTGGCCGGAGATCCTGCGCATGACCACCACCGAGGTGGGCGCGCAGGGGGTCATGGACATCGGGGCCAGTGCGCGGCGCGAGATCGGCACCAAGGTCAACTCCGTGCACGACTGGTGCATCGGCGCCGTCGGGTTCGGCATGGGCCGGTGCGGCCTGCTCGCCCTGGAGGCCATCGGCCCGGACGACTACGTCGCCGAGTCCAACGAGATCCTCAAGTTCATGCAGCGCGTGCTGTGGGGCAAGCGCCAGGACGGCTACATCCTCAACTCCCAGGACCGCTATCGCTGCCGGATCCACGAGGAGGACTTCCTGCAGCAGCTCACCTCGCAGATCGAGCCCCTCGACCACGGCAGCCCGAAGCACGCGGCGTTCACCCAGTTCAACGCCGCCACCGAGCTGCTGGCCTTCCTGCACCACTACGACAACCGGCTCGGCCTGGGCGACACCGGGCCCTACGAGCTCCCGGACGGCACGCTGCTGATCCTGCGCGACCTGTTCGTGAACGAGGAGATCTACCACTGGTCGGACGTGAGCGAGGACGCGAAGCTCCCGCACGCGTACACCCTGGCCATGATCATCGACCCGGAGAAGATGGGCCTGGAGGAGATCCGGGTCAACGACATCTCCACGACCTTCACCCGCCCGAAGAACTACATCGAGGCCATCATCGGTGGGGCGGTCTTCGCCCGCGAGAAGTGGGACACCCCGATGGGCGAGGTCTACCCGATCGCCGTCGACGACCTGCCCGACCACCTGGGCCGGGTCCAGCAGGCGACCCTGAAGCTGTACACCAAGACGTCGAAGATGTGCCGCCGCGACCTCATCTGGAACGGGCAGTACGTCTACTACATCGACATGATCCTCCCGCACCTGCGCAAGGCGGGGACCTACGAGAAGGCCTGCCGCGACTACGACCTGTGGGAGATCGACCAGCGGGTCTCGAACTACTACTACGAGATCACCAAGCGCGGCTTCGCCCAGGAGACGGTGCCCAGCAAGATCTTCTCCGGCGCCGGCTACCTGCCGTTCTCCGACAAGGCCGACCTGCGCAGCTCGAAGGGACGCTGGCTCTAGACCCGCCGCGCCGGCCCGCCCGCGGGCCGGCCCACCGACGAGCCGACCGGACCGGGCGGCGTGGCGCTCCCCGCCACGCCGCCCTGCCACGTGAAGGGACACCCATGTCCGCAGCCGTGCTGGACAAGACGGACTACGACGTCCTCGACGTCGTCGCCCTGAAGAAGATGGCGACCGCCCAGGTCGTCGCGGCGGCCTCCGGCGTCGCCGCCGACCGTGTCGACGCGGTGCTGGAGGACCTGGCCGGGCGGGGCCTCGTCGTGGTGGCCGGGGGTGCGGCGCTGCCGACCGACGAGGCGGAGCCGGCGCTGCGGGCCGCCGCCGCGGAGCACTACGCGCCGGTGCGCACCGACGACGACGTCCTCGCGCTCGTCGACCGGTTCGAGACCACCAACGCCCAGTTCCTCACGACGATGTCGTCCTGGCAGCAGATCGACGTCGGGGGACGGAAGGTCACCAACGACCACACCGACCCCGACTACGACGACAAGGTCATCGCCCGGCTCGAGAAGCTGGTCGCCCGCCTCACCCCGCTCCTGGAGGCGCTGGCCGGCTTCGACGCCCGCTTCGCGCTGTACGGGCGGCGGTTCGAGGCCGCGATCGGGTCCGTCGACGAGGGACGTCACGAGTTCGTCTCCTCGCCCACCATCGACTCGGTGCACAACATCTGGTTCGAGTTCCACGAGGACCTGCTGCGCACCCTCGGCCGGGAGCGGACGGAGTGACCGTGGCCGAACCGCAGAGCGCCGGACGCCCGGGCGCACCGGCCGCACCGGGCTTCACCCGCACGTTCGCCGAGGCCGACCCCGCCGACGTCGACCGGCTCGGCGGCAAGGGGAGCGGTCTGGCCCGGATGAGCCAGCAGGGGCTCCGCGTCCCGCCGGGGTACGTCATCGGCACCGACGCGTGCCGTCGCTACCTCGCCGAGGGGACGCTCCCGGCCGGGCTGGCCGACGAGGTCGCGGCCCGGCTCGCCGAGCTCGAGCGGGACTCGGGGAAGACCTTCGGCGCCGGTCCGACCCCCCTGCTGCTGTCCGTGCGGTCCGGGGCGCCGGTCTCGATGCCCGGGATGATGGACACCGTCCTGAACCTCGGCATCGGGCGGGAGGCGGCCGTCGCGCTGGGCGCCGTCACCGGGGACGCCCGGTTCGTCGCCGACCTGACCGCCCGGTTCCACGCGATGTACGCCGAGACCGTGCTCGGCGCGCTCGACCCGGGCGAGGGGAGCGACGCGCTCGTCGCCACCGTCGACCCGGCCGAGGACGCGGGTGCGGTGTACGACCGCATCTGGTCGGCCTGCGAGGCCGCGCTGGAGGAGTCCGACGGCGAGTCCGTCCCGGCCGACCCCACGGCCCAGCTGTTCGGCGCCGTCGAGGCGGTCTTCCGGTCCTGGAACACCCGCCGGGCCCGGACCTACCGGGAGTTCCACGCCATCCCGCACGACCTGGGCACCGCCGTCGTCGTGCAGTCGATGGTGTTCGGCAACCTCTCCGACGACTCCGGCTCCGGCGTGGTCTTCACCCGCAACCCCGCCTCCGGCGAGCCCGGCCTGTTCGGCGAGTACCTCGCGCACGCCCAGGGCGAGGACGTCGTCGCCGGGACGAGGACTCCGGACCCGGTCGACCGGGCACTCGCCCCCGCCCTGCTCGACGAGCTGCGGCGCACCTGCGCCGACCTGGAGCGCGACCGGGGCGACGTGCTCGACATCGAGTTCACCGTCGAGCGGTCCACCCTCTACTTCCTGCAGGTCCGCAGCGCCAAGCGCACCCCCGAGGCGGCGGTGCGGATCGCCGCGGACTTCCTCGCCGAGGCACACGTCGCCCCCGCCGTGGCCCTGCGCAACCTCAGCCCCGAGCAGGTCCGCCAGGTCCAGCGCCCCGGCTTCGACGACGACGAGGTCGCCCGTGCCCGCGCCGGGGACCGGCTGCTGACCACCGGCATCGGGGCCTGTCCCGGCCAGGTCAGCGGGGTCCTCGTGCTGGACCCGGACCGGGCGAGGGAGCGTGCCGACGCCGGCGAGGACGTCATCCTGGCCCGCGCCGTGACCAGCCCGGCCGACCTGCACGGGATGATCGCGGCGAACGGCATCGTGACCGCCACCGGCGGCTCCACCAGCCACGCGGCGGTCGTCGCGCGGGCGCTCGGCACGTCGTGTGTGGTGGGCGCGTCGGCGATCACCGTCGACGAGGCGGCCCGCACCCTGGTCGTCGGCGGCCGGACCGTCGCCGAGGGCGACGAGGTCTCCCTCGACGGCGCCGGCGGAGAGCTGTTCCTCGGCCGGATCAGCACCGCGACGCCCGCGGCCGCGACCGGGGCGCTGGGCTCGGTGCTCGCCGCCGCGGCCGGGGCCTCGTGCTGCGAGGTGCTGGTGCGGGTGACGCTGCCCGCCGACGTCGCCCGCGCCCGCGAGGCCGGCGCGAGCGGGCTGGTCACCGCCGTCGACGACGTCCTGGCCGCCACCGGCCACCTGGACGGTCTCGTCGAGGAGCTGCTGTCCGACGCCGGGGTGCAGGAGCGCTTCGACCGCGTCGCGGACCTGGTGGAGCAGGAGCTCACGCCGCTGCTGGACGCGGCGGGGGACCTGCCCGTGGGGGTCCGCGCCGTGGACCTCGTCGCCGACGAGGCGCGGGAGCTGCTCCAGCAGACGGCGGTCACCACCCGGCACCCGGAGCTCGCCCTGCCCCTCGGCCGCCCCGCGCTGGTCGAGGCCCAGCTGCGCGGCCTGACCCGGGCGGCCGCCGCCGCGGGCCGCACGGGTGGGGTCCACCTCGCGGTGCGGCACCTGTCCGACCCGGCCGAGGCGGCGGCGCTGCGTGCGCTGGCGACGGAGGTGCCGGGCGCGGTCGCCGTCGGCGCGTACCTGACCAGCCCGCGGGCGGCCGCCGGTGCGCCGGCCATCGCGGCGTGCGTCGACGTCCTCTGGGTCGAGGTCCGGGCGCTGCAGTCCGCGGTGTTCGGGATCCCGGCGAGCCAGCTGCTGACCTCCGACCCGCTGGACGACTACCTGCGGCGGGGGCTGCTGTCGGTGGACCCGCGCACCGCGCTCGACCCGGTCGTGCGGTCGCTGCTCGGCACCGTCGCGGCGGCGCAGCGGGCGGACCTGCCGGTCGGCATGCGGCTGTCGGGGGAGGTCCCGGAGGAGGCGGCCGCCCAGCTGTACGGGCTCGGGTTCCGCCGGTTCGCCGTCGACGTCGACGGGGCCCGGCCGCTGGTGCTGGCACTGGGGAAGGCGGCCCTGGGCGACTGAGGCCCGGCGGCCCCTCGCCCGGGGCCGGAGCAGCGCGGCGGCCCTCCCCGGGCCGGGGAGGGCCGCCGCGCTGTCCGTGGCCCGGTCAGCGGCCGGCGGGCACCAGGAGTCCGTCGCGGAGCTGCCGCGGCACGGACTCGGCGATCCCGCGTCGCCGCGCCCAGCCGTGGGCGCCGCCGTGGTCACGGTCGAGCGCGGCCAGGAACCCGCGGATCGTGTACTCGCGTGCCTCGTAGACCGCGGGCGGGACGACGTCGATGTGGTCGCGGTAGCGCGGCCAGGTGCGGAAGCGCTCGACGATCCGGACCATGTTGGGCCCCGAGCGCAGGTAGTCGGCGACGATCTCGTCGTCGTCGACGCCCAGCAGCCGCAGCAGGAGCGCGGTGACCAGCCCCGTCCGGTCCTTGCCCGCCGCGCAGTGCAGCAGCGTCGGGCGCCCGGCCAGCGCCGCGACCACCCGCACCACCGTCGCCAGCGGCGACGCCGGTGACGACAGGTGCTCCAGGGAGAACGACAGCGACTGCTCGTGCGCGGGCAGGTCCGAGACCGGGAGGTCGAGCAGGGGCGCGTTGAGGTAGCCGACCGGCCGCAGGGCGAGCGGCCCGCGGCCCTCCTCGACGGCCTCGGTCCCGCTCCGCAGGTCGACGACCAGCTCCAGTCCGAGGCCGGACACCAGGTGGTCGACGTCGGCGGGGGAGAGCGCCTGCAGGGTGTCGCTGCGGAACAGGGCACCGGGCCGGACCCGCAGGTCCGGACCGGCACGCAGCCCACCGAGGTCGCGGAAGTTGTAGACGCCGTCCATCCCGCGGGGCGGGGTCGTCATCCGCGCACCACCCGCCGCACGGCGTCGAGCAGCTCCTGCCCGGCGGCCGGGCCCGGCGGCCCGGGAGACGCCTCAGCCAGGGGAACGGAACCCGAGCCAGGGGCGGTCCCCGCGACACCGGCCGCGGGAGTGAGGCCGGCCGCGGCGGTCCGGCGCCGGTCCCGGCGCACCCGGGCCGCGCCGTGCAGCGGCACCCGGAGCGGGTCGCCGCCGCAGCCGCACCCGCAGTCCCCGTCCCCGGCCGCCGCGTCCCGCCCCGGCGCGCCGGGGTCGTCGGACGGCTCCTGGGCGGAGCCGGTGCGCGGAGGGGTCGCGCAGGCGGGGGCCGTGCCGCCGGCCGGGACCGCGCAGGCACCACCCGGGGGGAGTGCGGCGGCGTCGCCCAGCAGGTGCGCGGTGATCTCCTGCGGCCACAGCGCGACGAACTCCGCCCCGGCGGCGAGCAGCTCGTCGGGGGAGTGCATCCCCCACGCCACCCCGACCGCGCGGATGCCGACCTCGACGGCGTCGCGGACGTCGCCCGCGGTGTCGGTGACCAGCACCGTGCTGGTGAGGTCGGGGGTCTGCAGGCGGCCGCCCTCGTCGTAGTCGGCGGAGCAGCGGCGCCCGTAGGAGTTCGCGGCGTCGGCGAGGAAGGTGCGCATGGCGGTGCGCTTGTCGGGGGCGACGTCGCCGCCGAACACGTGCGCGAAGCAGTACGCCAGGTCGTTGCCGGTGAGCACCCGTCGCATGACCTGCATCGCGTTGGACGACATCACCGCGAGCGTGCAGTGCCCGGCGAGCCGCCGGACGACGTCGGCGACCCCCGGGACCAGCGGCGGGTCGTACTCCTCGCGCAGCAGGGTGAGGAAGGCGTTCTTCACCTCCGCCGCGTGGGCCTCGTCCCGGCAGAGCTTCGCGATCGAGTCGTAGACGTTGCCGCGGAAGAGGTCGAAGTACTGCTCGGGTCCGTCCACCCCCAGCCCGAACCGGTCGTTGATCGTCGAGAACACCGTCCAGGAGGCGATGCGGGTCTGCACCAGCGTCCCGTCGAGGTCGAACAGCACGGCCTCGACGGGCGGCGGGGGAGTGGGGGTCACGTCCGTGGCCTCATCTCCGGCCGTGGGCCCTGTCGTAGACCGCGCCGAGCTCGCCCATGCCGACGAAGTCCATGCACTCGCCGTAGGCGGTGCGGCCGTCGAGGTCCCAGCGCAGCAGCGCGTTGTGCCCGACGACGCCGGGCTGGGACTGCCACGGGAAGGTGGTCAGGGCCTGGCCCTCGGCGTTCCAGACCCGGTCGGCGGAGTCGGTGACGCTGATCGAGATCCGTTCCGGGTAGAGGTGCGAGCGCTTCGTGACGCCGCCGCCGGCCTTGAGCCCGCGCAGCTCGCCGTTCTCGACGACGTAGCCGTGGGTCAGGCGCAGCGGCGACTCGCCGTCCGGGCCGTTGTCGGTGGAGAAGTCGAACAGGCCGTGCAGCACGAGGTCGGTCCCGGCGTGGGCGTGCATCCAGCTCAGCCGCGAGGTCTGCCGCTCGGCGCGCACCCCCCAGCTGTGGTCCATCGTCGACACGCAGTCGATCGGGGTCGTGACCCCGCGGAGCCGGATCTCGCCCTCGTAGTGCCCGGACTGGTCGAAGTGGCCGGCGTAGGCGTGGCCCCAGGTCTTGGCCATGTCCTTGCCCGCGGCCAGCGGGTCCATGTCCGGGTCGTTGATGTCGTAGGGCTCGTGCAGGGCGGTGTAGCGGAACCGGATCTCCAGGTCCGCGGCCGGGTCGGAGTAGGAGACGTCCCAGATCCGGTGCGGGTCGGTCGCGACGACCTTCAGGCCGTTGGCCAGCTCGTAGTCCAGCAGGTTCGACGGCTGCGGCACGACCAGGTGCTCCCAGGCGTCCCAGTAGTCGGCCTCCCAGGGGGCCCGCACGCGGCGGCTGTTCACCGAGACGGTGGAGCCCACCACCCCCAGCGGCTCGCGGAACAGCCCGTAGAGGCCGATGTTCATCGGCCGGTCGGTGTCCTGGCCCGCGTAGAGGCCGAAGTAGTTGGTCTCCGCCCAGAGCGGGTCGTCGCTGGTCGGCGGGTGGAACTGTGCGTCCTCGGGGCGGATCACCGATGAACCTCCTGGCGCGCGGGGGCCCGGTGCGGCCGGGCCGTGGTCTACGTCCTGCACGCTCCCGCGGTGCTCCCGGTCCGGCCACCGCGCCGAAGGACAACGGCCGCCGGTCACGTTGTCCGGAACGGATAAGGCTGCGGGGATCGTGCCGGTCCTACTGTCCCGGCAACGGTGGTCCGGCTCGCGCCGAGGCCACCCGGCTTCTACCGACGGAGGTGGTCCGGGCATGCAGCTGGCCAAGGTGCTCGGCCAGGTCGTCTCGACGATCAAGGGCCCCGGACTCGAGCGGTTCACCCTCCTGCTGGTGCAGGAGGCCGACTCCGACGACCCGGAGCGCGACGGCGGAGCCGTGTTCGTCGCGGTGGACACCGTCGGTGCCGGGGTCGGCGAGATCGTGCTGGTCTGCGCGGGCGGAGCCGCCCGGGTGGCGGCCGGCCCCGACGTCCCCACCGACCGCGCGGTCGTCGGCATCGCCGACACCGTCGTGCGGGTCGGCAGCGTGACCTACCAGAAGACATGACGACGGTCGCCGATCCGGCACCGTCGGCACCACACCGGCATCAGGAGGAAGACATGGCTCCGACGACTGGAACCCCGGCCGTCCCGGCCCTGCGCGGCGCGCTGGGACTCATCGAGACCAAGGGGCTGGTCGGTGCGATCGAGGCGGCCGACGCGATGGTGAAGGCCGCCAACGTGCAGGTGCTCGGCCACCGCGAGATCGGCGGCGGCCTCGTGACGATCATGGTCCGGGGCGACGTCGGCGCGGTGAAGGCCGCCACCGACGCGGGCGCCGTGGCCGCGGGCAAGGCGGGCGAGGTCGTCTCGGTGCACGTGATCCCGCGGCCGCACGACGAGACCGAGAGCATCCTCGCCGTCCTCACCCGGCCCAAGGGCTGACCGGCCCCACCCCGGCCGGGCCCGACCCGCACCGGTGCACGCCCGACGTGCAGCGGTGACCGGGCGTGCCCGCCCACGACAGAGACGGAGGTGTGGGGATGACCGCGACAGCGCCCGCCGACCCGCGCGGGCTCGACGCCGACCTGGCCGGACTCGCCGACGTCCGCGCCAAGGCCCGCGCGGCGAGGGCGGCCTTCGACGCGATGGAGGGGACCGACCAGGAGACCCTCGACCGCTACGTCCGGGCGATGGCACGGGCGGGCACGCAGGCCGCCGAGGAGCTGGCCCGGCTCGCCGTCGACGAGACCGGCTACGGCGTCTACGAGCACAAGATCTACAAGAACCGCTACAACACCGGCTTCGTCGCCCGGTGGATGCTGGAGCGCCGCGCCGTCGGCGTGCTCTGGGTCGACGACGAGGCCCGGGTGACCGCGGTCGGCTCCCCGATGGGCGTCATCGCCGGGATCATCCCGGTCACCAATCCCACCTCGACCGCCCTGTTCAAGTGCCTGGCCGCGGTGAAGTCGGGCAACGCGATCGTGCACGCCCCGCACCCCCGTGCCGCCCGCTGCACCCTGCGCGCGGTCGAGATCATGGCCGAGGCCGCCGTCGCGGCCGGCGCCCCGGAGGGCCTGGTCTCCTGCCTGGAGCACCCCACCCTGGCGGCCACCGCGGAGCTCATGCGGCGCGAGGAGATCGCGCTCGTCATGGCCACCGGCGGGCCGGGCATGGTGCGCGCGGCCTACTCCAGCGGCAAGCCGACGATCGCCGTCGGGGCGGGCAACGTCCCCGCCTACGTCGGGGCGAGCGTCGCCGACCCGGCCGAGGCCGCCGAGATGATCATCACCTCGAAGTCGTTCGACAACGGCACGGCGTGCGTCGCCGAGCAGTCCGTCGTCGTCGTCGAGGCGGTGGCGCCGGCCTTCCTGGCCGCGTTCGAGCAGCGTGGCGCCTACTGGATGAACGCCCCCCAGCAGGCCGCGCTGGCCCGGGTGCTGTTCGACGAGCGCGGCGCGATGCGCCCGGCCTCGGTCGGGCAGACCGCGATCCGCCTCGCCGAGACGGCGGGGTTCGCCGTGCCGTCGTCGACCCGGGTGCTCGCCTGCGAGCTCGACACGGTCGGCGTGGACACCCCGCTCTCGCGGGAGATCCTCGGCCCGGTCCTGTCGGTCTACCGCGCCGCCGACCGCGACGCCGGGTGGCGCCGCTGCCGGGAGATCCTGGCGCTCGACGGCGAGGGGCACACGGCCGCCGTGCACGCCTCGGACCCGGAGGAGATCGCCCCGTTCGGTGCGCTGCCCGCGGGCCGGATCGTGATCAACACACCGGCGCTGTTCGGCGGGATGGGCTACTCCACCGACGTCGACCCCTCCTTCCAGCTCGGCACCGGCAGCTGGAGCGGGTCGATCTGCTCGGACAACGTGACCCCCCTGCACCTGATCAACATCAAGCGGATCGCGCACGAGGTGCGTCCGTGGCGCACCGTCTACGACCCGGTGGAGCTGTAGCCGTGGCGACCGCGACCGCGGGTCGCCGCCCGGGACGCCGGCGTCCGGCGCGCGCCGCCGAGACGCGCCGGACGCCGGACCAGCTGCTCACCGCGGCGGCCGCCACCGCCGGGTCGGTGGCCCGCGACGGCGCCCCCGACGGGCCCGCGGCCGCCGCGCTGGCCGCCGCGGCCTCGCTGCGGGCCGGGGTCGACCTCGGGACGGCCAGCTGCGTGCTCGTCGTCCTCGCGGTCGCCCCGGACGGCACCGAGCACCCCGTGTGGATCGACGCGTCCCCGTCGGGTGCGCTGGCCGACGGCGTCGTCGTCGACTTCGCCCGCGCAACCGCGACCGTCCGCCGCCTGCGGGAACGGGCCGAGGCCGGGCTCGGCGTCGGGCTGGGCGCCGGCGTACCGGTCGCGACGGCCCACCCGCCGTGCATCCCGGCCGCCGACGCGAAGGCCTGCAGCTACGTCTGCGAGACCGCCGGGTTCGACCGGGTCGCGCTCGTCGACGAGGTCGCGGCGGCGCAGCGCACGCTCGGGATCCGCGACGGCGTCGTCGTCGACGTCGGGGGCGGCTCGACCGGGGTCGGGGTCTACCGCGACGGCGCACTGGTCGCGCTCGACGACCGCGCCGGCGGCGGCCGCCACCTCGACCTGATGCTGGCCGGGGGCCTGGGCATCGCCGTCGAGGAGGCCGAGCCGTACAAGCGGGCCCACCCGGACGAGGTGTTCCCCCTCCTGGTCCCCGGGGTGCAGCGCATCGCGGAGAACGTGCGCGCGCTGACCGTGGGCGCCGAGGACCTGCCGCTGCACATCGCGGGCGGCGCCCTGATGATCGCCGGTGCGCAGCGCGTACTGGCCACGTACCTGGAGCGAACCGTCGTGACCCATCCGCACGCCCTGCTCATCACCCCGATCGGTATCGCCCGTGCGGAGGTGCCCGCATGAGCAACGGGACCCCGACCCTGCGCACCTATGCCTTCGTCGACCGGATGCAGCCCCAGTGCGCGGCGCACATCGCCGCGACCAGCCCCGGCGACGTCCCGCTCGCGGGGATGGCCGAGCTCTACATCGAGATGGCCCCCGGCAACGAGGTGTTCCGGGCCGCCGACATCGCGCTCAAGGCGGCCGGTGTGCGCCCGGCCCTGCAGATCATCGAGCGCGAGTTCGGGCTGCTGGAGATCCACTCCGAGCAGCAGGCCGAGGTGCTCGCCTCCGGCCAGGCGATCCTGGACGAGCTCGGGATGACCGAGGCCGACCGGATCCGGCCGACGATCGCCTCCACCCAGTTCATCACCAACGTGCACCCCTACCAGGCGCAGCTGCTCAACAAGTGGCGCAAGGGCTCCATGCTGATGCCGGGCCAGAGCCTGTTCGTCATGGAGGTCGCGCCCGCCGCCTACATCGCGGTCGCCGCCAACGAGGCGGAGAAGGCCGCGAACATCACCGTCATCGAGCTGCGCGCGGTGGGCCGGTTCGGCCGGATGTTCCTGTCCGGGACCGAGAGCGAGGTGCAGTCGGCCCGCGACGCGGCGGTCGCCGCGCTGGAGGGCGTCCACGGCCGGGAGCTCGCGCGATGAGCGTCATCGGAGCGGCGCAGGTCGACGACGCCGCCGCGGCGAAGGTCCTGCGGGTCACCGCCCGCGACGTCGTCACCCCGCTCGCCCGCGAACGGGCCCGTGAGCTGGGCGTGGAGATCGTGACCGGCCCGGCCTCCGCCGGGACGGCGGGCACGTCCGCCACGCAACCGGCACGACCCCCGGTCGCCGCGGCGGGCCGGCCGGCCGCACCACCGGGGGGCGCGCCCCCGCCGCCCCGCCCGGTCGCCTCGGTACCGCAGCCGGCCGGCCGCCCGGTCACGCCGCCGCCGTCGCCGGTCGGGCCGGTCCCGTCCGCCGCGGCCGTCGCGCACCTCACGGGGGCGGCGCCGCCCCCGGTGCGTCCTCCCTCGGGTGCGCTGTACCGGCGTGGTGCGCCGCTGCCGGACGTCGTACGGCCGGGCGGTGCCGGGTCGCGTCCGGGCGCGGGCCGCTCCGGCCGGGTGGTCGTCGTCGGCGCGGGCAACGTCGGCATGATCGCCGCGATGCGGCTGGCCGACGCCGACGTCTTCGCCGAGGTCGTGCTCGTCGACATCGACGCCGGCCGGGCCGCGGGCGTCGCGCTGGACCTCACCCACACCGCCGCGCTGTCCGGGTTCGACACCCGGGTCCGCGGGGTCGGCACGGTCGAGGAGGCCGGCCCGGCCGACTACGTGGTCATCACCGCGGGCCGGCCGCGCACCCCCGGGATGAGCCGGTCGGACCTGATCAGCACGAACGCCGCCATCGTCGGTGACGTCGCGGCGCGGGTGGCGGTGACCTCGCCGGGAGCGGTGATCGTCGTCGTCACCAATCCGCTCGACGAGATGACCCAGCACGCCTGGAAGGCCTCCGGGTTCCCCTCGGAGCGGGTCCTCGGCATGGCCGGGGTGCTCGACACCGCCCGGTTCCAGGCGCTCACCGCGCTGACCGGCGTCGCCCGGGCCGACCGGATCGAGGCCTGGGCGCTGGGCAGCCACGGCGAGGAGATGGTCATCCCGCTGTCGCGGGCCTCCGCCGACGGGCGGCCGCTCGCCGCGGCGGTCCCCGCGGCCGAGCTCGACGCGATCGTCACGCGGGCCCGCGGGTCGGGCGGCGAGGTGGTCGGGCTGCTGCGGAAGGGCAGCGCCTTCCTGGCGCCCGGGCTGTCGGCGGCCCGCATGGTGCTGGCGATGGCCGCCGACTCCGGCGAGGTCATGCCCGCCGCGGTGCTCGCCGACGGCAGCTACGGCATCCGTGGCGTCTACGTCGGGCTCCCCGCCCGGCTGGGCCGCGGCGGCCTGACCGGGATCGTGACGATCGACCTGCGGCCCGACGAGCTGGAGGCGCTGGCCGAGGCCGCGGCCCGGATCCGCGAGCGGCTCGCCGACCTGGCCGAGGCGGCCTGACGTCGTGCGCGCGGTGACCTACGCCGGGGACGGCGCGGTGCGCGTCGCCCCGGTGCCCGACCCCCGGATCGAGCACCCGACCGACGCGGTCGTCGAGGTCCGCAGATCGGCGGTCTGCGGGACGGACCTGCACCTCCTCGCGCACGACGAGGGGCTGCCCGCCGGCACGGTGCTCGGCCACGAGTTCGTCGGGCAGGTCGTGGAGACCGGCACCGCGGTGCGCGGGCACCGCGTCGGCGACCTCGTCGTCGGCGCCGACTTCGTCGCCTGCGGCACCTGCTGGTGGTGCCGGCGGGGTGACCACTGGGAGTGCGCGGAGCGGCGGTTCTTCGGCACCGGGACCGCGTTCGGCCCGCCGCTGGCCGGCACGCAGGCGGAGCTGGTCCGGGTGCCGCACGCCGACACCGTGCTCCGGACCGTCCCCGACGGGGTGTCCCTCGACGCGGCCGTCTTCCTCGGCGACACCCTTGCGACCGGCTACGCGGCGGTGCGCCGCGCCGACCTGCAGCCCGGCGACACCGTCGCGGTGGTCGGCGGTGGCCCGGTCGGCCAGCTGACGGCGCTGGCCGCGCAGGCCTGCGGCGCCGGTGCGGTGCTGCTCGTCGAGCCGGTCGGGTCCCGCCGTGCGGTCGCGGGCCGGGAGGGCTCGGTCGCCGTCGCCCCGGAGGAGGCGGTCACGGCGGCACACGGGCTGACCGACGGGCGGGGCGCCGACGTCGTCGTCGACGCGATCGGTGGCCCGCGCGGGCTCGGCGCGGCGTTCGAGCTGGTGCGCCGCCGAGGCACCGTCGTGTCGGTCGGCGTGCACGACGGCACCTGGGACCTGCCCGCCGGACGGGCCTTCGCCGACGAGCTCACGCTCCGGTTCGCGATCGGCGACCTGATGCGCGACGGCGACCGGCTCCTCGCCCTCGTCCGTTGCGGCGCAGTCGATCCGACGGTCCTCGTGGAGGACCGGGTGTCGCTGACCGACGCACCGGACGCCTATCAGCGGATGTCACAGCGACGTACGCTGAAGTCGCTGATCGTGTTCTGACGGCTGGGGGTGGGATGACGACACTCGACCGGGTCGGAGCGACGACGGGCGTCGACGCCCTCGGCAGGCTCCTGGGCACCGTCCCGCCGTCCCCGGACGCCGCCGCCGAGCTGCTCGTCGGCGCGGCGACCCTGCTGGCGGGCACCTCGATGACCGTCGCGGCCTGGCGGGACGGCCGGTGGCAGGTGCTCGCCGGCTCCGGGGTCGGGATGGCGGGTCTCCCGCCGGGCGGCCCGTCGGCGGCCGAGGCCCGGTCCGGCCGGATCGTCGGGCCGGACGGCGCCGCCGCGCTGTGCTGGGACCCCGAGGTCCGGCTCGCCCCGGAGCCCGTCGGGCTCCTCCGGCAGGCCCGGGTCTGGATGTCGTTGCAGCTGGCCGGGGCGCGCGCCGACGACGAGGAGTACGCGGCGACGGTCGAGGCCGACGCGGTCCGCGAGGTGTCGCGGCGGCTGCTGTCGGTCCGCGACCTCGACCAGGTCCTGCTCACGGTCTCCGAGCAGACACTGCGCCTGCTCGAGTCCGACATCTGCGGGGTGATGCTCCGCGAGGGCGACGTCGTGCGCATGCGCGCCTGCGTCGGCAACCGGGCGACGCAGACCGCGCGGCTGACGATGCGCCGCGGTCAGGGCGTCGCCGGGCTGGTGTTCCTCACCGGGGAACCCGCCAGGATCGACTCCTACCTCGACGACGAGACGATCAGCGACGACTTCAACTCCCTCGCCGAACGGGAGGAGACCCGGTCGGCACTCGCCGTCCCGCTGCAGCTGCAGGGGGAGTTCCTCGGCGTCCTGGAGGTGTGGCGGCGCCGGCACTCGGTGTTCACCGACCGCGACATGCGCCGGATGGTCACCCTCGCCGACTTCGCGACGATCGCCATCGACAACGCCCGCCTGCACGACGAGCAGGTGGCCGCCGCGGCCGAGCTGAGCCGGGCCCACGACGCGCTGCAGAACCAGCACACGCTGCTCGACCGGGCGTCGCGGCTGCAGCAGGAGCTGCTGCGCATCGTCGTCGGCGGTGGCGGTCTGCCCGCGGTCACCCGTACCGTCGCGACCGAGCTGGGCTGCGAGGTCGCGGTCTACGGTCCCGACGGTGCGCGGGTGGCGGGCCACCGGGCCCGGGACCTGGTCTCCCGGCTGCCCGCGTCGGTGCCGACCCGCGGCGGGGAGATCGTGCCGACGCCGGAGGACCGGGCCTCGCTGGCGCACCCCGTCTACGCCGACGGCGACCAGGTCGGCCAGGTGCTGTTCGCCCGGTGCGGACCGTCGCAGGACCTCCTGGCGGCCGTCGCCGGGCAGGTGGCGATGGCCTGCTCGCTGGCGCTGATGCGCGAACGGGCGGTGGGCCGGGCCCGGGCCGAGGCCGCCGAGCAGGTGCTCTGGGACCTGCTGCAGGGCTCGGTCGAGCACCGCCTCGCCGCGCGCACCCGCGCCCAGCACCTCGGCATCGCCCTGACCGGCGGGCTGCGGGTGCTGCACGGCCGGATCGAGAACGTCGAGGTCCTCACCGCCCAGCACGGCTGGGACACCTCGCAGGTCGACCGGGTCCGGCGCCGGGTGCTGCGGATCGTCCGCACCCTGCACGGCCGCGGCCTGTCCCTGGCCAGCCTGCGGGGCGACCTGCTCGTGGCCGTCGCCGCCGACCTGGACCGCATCGGCGCGAAGAACCTGGTGAACGCGTTCTCCGGGGCCGTGCACTCCGAGCTCCCGGAGCTGCGCCTGCGGTGGGGGATCAGCCGTGAGTACCACGAGGCCGTCGACCTGCCGAGCGCGCTGAACGAGGCCCGCACCGCGCTGTCGGCCGCCAAGCGCTTCGGCGGGCAGGACGTGTTCCTCTACGAGGAGCTGGGCATCGTGCGGCTGCTGCTCGGCTCGGGCGACGACCCCGACCTGCAGACCTTCGTCGACGAGGTGACGGGCCCGCTGCTGGACTACGACCGCGACAACGACGGCTCGCTGATCCGCACGCTGCGCGCGTTCTTCGACGCCGACTGCTCCCAGAAGCTGGCCGCGGACCGGCTGTTCGTCCACCACAAGACCCTGCGCTACCGGCTGGAGCGGATCCGGAAGCTGACCGGCCTGGACCTGGGTCGCCATGAGGACCGGATGCGCGCGGACTTCGCCTTGCGGCTGCTGCAGGTCACCCGGCACGACGACCCGGAGGACACCGACCCGGGCCGCTGACCCGGGCCGCCGGGGCCCGCCCGCTCAGGTGGTGCGGGTGGGCTGCACGGCCTCGCCGATGACGCCCTCGGTCTCCTCGTGCGGGCGCGGGATGACGTGGCTGCTGTACAGCTCGCCGACCCGGGCCGCCGCGGCCGTCCCGGCCGCGACCGCGGCGTTCACGGCGCCGACGTCGCCCCGGACCAGCACCGAGACCTGGCCGTTGCGCAGGGTGCGGTACCCCTCGACCTCCACGTTGGCGGCCTTCACCATCGCGTCCGCCGCCTCGATCGCCCCGACCAGGCCCCTGGTCTCGACCATCCCGAGGGCGCCACCGGCCCGTCGTGCGTCCGACATGGAGCCGTCTCCTCTCGAGCGGGACACCGACGCCTGCGTCGGCCCGACCCACGGTAGGTCCGTGAGGCAGGGGGCACGCTGTCCCGCCCGGACAACGGGACCGTCGGGGGTTGTCCCCGGCGGAGCGGCCGCGCGGCCGCTCCGGGAAGGGACCCAGGTGGGTCAGCCGGCCGGTCGGGGCGTCGCCGGGCCCGCCCGGCGCGCGACCACCCCGACGACGTCGGAGGCGGTGACGATGCCGTCGATCCGGTCCCCGTCGGCGACGAGGACGGCGTCCCGCCCGTCCGCCGCCATCGCCGCGGCGGCCGCCGACAGCGGCGCCGACGACGGCAGCACCGTGACCGGGCCGTGCACCTCGGCGACGGTGAGGACGGACCGGCCCAGCGGCCCCCACTACGCGGCGACGCCGCGGAGCAGGTCGGACTCGGTCACCAGGCCGGTGCACCGCGGGCCCGCGAAGACCGGGAGGTGGTGGACGTCGTGGGCGAGCATCAGGTCGAGCGCGGTCCGGACCGGTGTCTGCGGGGTGACCGCGACCAGGCGCGGCGACACGACCGTCCGCAGCGGCGGGTCGTCGTCGAGGGTCTCGGGCGGGGCGTCGGGCCGGAACCCCGCGCGGCTGTCCTGCTGGCTCATGGTCATCCCTCCGTCGACCGGCGCCGTCAGCCTGCGCCGCGAGGGACCCGGCGGGGACGGGCCGGAGGTCCCGCCGCGACCACCGGCCCGGACCCGGATCCCGGTGACCTCCGGCCCCGGCGCGGCGGGACCTCCGCCCCACGCCACCGGCACCGGCGCCGGGCAGCGTGGGGACCCCGGAGGAGAGGGGCACACCATGACCACATCGAGGGACCTGCCCGACGTCGTGGGCGTCGACGGCTCGGAGTCCGCGCTGGACGCGGTCCGCTGGGCGGTCCGCGGCGTCGCGGGCCGGGGACGGCCGCTGCGCCTGGTCGCGGCGGTGCCCGGCACCCCCGTGACGACCGGCGCCCGGGCGCGGGCCTGGGACGACCGGCGCAAGGCCGCCGTAGCCGCCGCGGAGGAGAACCTGCGGGTCGCCGCGGCCGTCGCGACCGACACGCTGCCCCTGGGGGCGGTCGGGACCGCGCTGCGCGAGCGGACCCCCGCGCAGGTGCTGGCCGAGGAGTCGCAGCGGGCGGCGACCGTCGTCGTCGGGCACCGCGGGCGGGGCGGGTTCCGGGGCCTGCTGCTGGGGTCGACCGGGGTCTCGCTGGCCGCGACCGCCGGCTGCCCGCTGGTCGTGGTGCGGGGGAGCGCACCGGCGACCGGTCCGGTCGTGGTGGGCGTCGACGGCTCGGGGGACGCGGCCGCGGCCCTGGACTTCGCGGCCGACGTCGCGGCGCGCCGCGAGGTGCCGCTGGTCGCGGTGCGTGCCTGGTGCGACCCGGCGACGGACCCCGCGGTGGCGCTGCTGCTGGACCCGGAGGCGGTGGAACGGGAGGAGGCCGAGGAACTGGAGCGTGCCGTCGCCCCGCTGTCCGAGGAGTTCCCCACCGTGGAGGTCCGGACCCGGGTCGTGCACGGGTCGCCCTCGGCGGTGCTGACCGGTGCGTCCGACGGCGCCGGGCTGGTCGTCGTGGGGACGCGCGGGCGGGGGCCGCTGTCGGGCCTGGTCCTCGGCTCGGTCGCGCAGGCGGTGCTGCACCACGCCGGGGCGCCCGTGGCCGTCGTGCGGGACGGTGCACCGCCTAATCGATAATGACATCCGGTACTGTCAGGGCGTGGCCCCTCCCTCGTTCGGCGTCATGCTGTTCACCCACCGCTTCCCCGGGCAGAGCGCGACCGAGGTGTTCGCGCTGGCCGCGGACGTCGCGCAGGCGGCCGAGGCGCACGGGTTCGCGTCGGTGTGGACCACCGAGCACCACTTCCTGACCGGCTACGGGATCAACCCCTCCGCGACGACGCTGGCCGCGTTCCTGCTCGGCCGCACCCGGCGGGTGCGGGTCGGCACGGCCGTGACGATCCTGCCGACGCACCCGCCGGTGCACGTCGCGGAGCAGGCGGCGCTGCTCGACCAGCTCTCCGGCGGCCGGTTCGACCTCGGCGTCGGCCGGGCCGGGCCGGTGGTGGACCACGAGGTCCTCGGCACCGGCATCGAGCGGTGGCGCACCGGGCTGCCCGAGGCGCTCGGCCTCGTCCTCGACTCCTTCACCGGGCGGGTGTCCGCCGACTCCGAGCACTACCGGTTCCGCGAGGTCGCACCCGGCCCGGAGCCGTACACGCGTCCGCACCCGCCGGTGCACGTGGCCGCGACCTCGGCCACCGGGGTGGAGCTCGCCGCCCGGCACGGCCTGCCGATGCTGTTCTTCTTCTCCCAGACCGCCGACGAGCAGGCCCGGCTGGTCGCCGACTACGAGCAGCTCACCGCGGCGCGGCCGGTGCACGGCACCGCGGCCCTGGCCCATGTCACCGACTCGGTCGCCGAGGCCGAACGGGTCGTCCACGAGCGGCTGGCGCCGGTGTTCGCCTCCGGCTACGCCGAGTACGTGATGGTCGAGGAGTACGGCGGCCCGCGGCCCACCCCCGACGAGCTGGCCGCGGGCATCCTCGCCCGCCAGCCGATCGGTCCGCCCGAGCTGTGTGTCCGCCGGCTCGTCGACCTGGTCCGGGGGAGCGGGGCCGGACGGGTGCTGCTGCACGTCGAGTCCTCCGGTGAGCGCGACGCGGTGCTCGCCAACGTGGAACGCCTCGCGACCGAGGTGCTGCCCGCCGTCCGGAAGGAACTGGAGAACCCGTGAACGACACCTACGACGTGGTGGTCGTCGGCGGTGGGCCCGCGGGCCTGTCGGCGACCCTCGTGCTCGGCCGCCAGCGGCGTCGCGTCCTGCTCGTCGACGCCGGCGAGCCGCGCAACGCCCCGGCCGCCGAGATGCACATGTACCTCGGCCGCGACGGCGCGGACCCGGCGCAGCTGCTCGCCGACGGCCGCGCCGAGGTCGACGCCTACCCGACGGTGACCCGCCGGGCGGGCCGGGTCACCGGCGTCCGCGGCGCCCTCGACGACTTCACCCTCGACCTCGACGACGGCACCGTCGTACGGGCGCGGCGGCTGCTGCTGGCCGGCGGCCAGGTCGACGAGCCGCTCGACGTGCCCGGGCTGGCGCAGCGGTGGGGCGGCTCGGTGTTCCACTGCCCGTTCTGCCACGGCTACGAGACCACCGGCATGGCGCTCGTGGTGATCGGCAACGGCCTGGCCGGGATGCTCGCCGCCTACGTGCGGGACCGGTTCAGCGACGACGTCGTCCTCGCCACCCACGGCCCCGCCGAGCTGCCCGGCTGGGTCGCGGCGAACCTGGAGGCGCGCGGGGTGCGGGTCGTGGAGTCCCCGATCACGGCGATCGAGGGAGACCTGGGCGCGCTCGAGCTGCGCTTCGCCGACGGCACCACCCTCGCCCGCGACGGCATCTACCACCGCGCCCCGACCCGTCCCGGCACCGTGCTGGCCGGGAGCCTCGGCGCGACCGTGCTCGACGACGGCGCGATCGCCGTCGACGAGTGCGGCCGGACCTCGGTCCCGGGGGTCTCCGCCGCCGGCGACGCGGCCCGGCAGCCCGGGCTGCCCGACGGCGTGACGCTGGTGAGCGTGGGCGCCGGGAACGGCGTCGCCGCGGCGGTGTGGCTGGAGCAGGAGCTGTTCCGGACCGGTCTGCCGGTCGCCCCCGGCCAGGGGTGAGCCCCGCCGGGTGCCCCGGGCGCCGGCCCGGGGCACCCGGGTCAGTACCGCAGCTCGTCCACCGAGGGGTCGGCGGACAGCCGGGCGGCCGTCGTCACCGGGTCGAGCACCTCGGCGGCCCGGCCGACCCCGGGCGGGACCCGGCCCGCCAGCACGTCGGTGACGGCGAGCGCGGTGAACGCGCCGGTCAGGGCGAGCGAGTCGGTGGACCGCAGCAGCACGCGGCGGGCGCCGTCGGCGTAGCGCGCCGAGGCGAGCAGCGTGATGGCGACGCCGTGCGCGGCCACGTCGGCGTCGGCGGCGGCGATGACGGCGTCGACGTGCGCCAGCGGGTCGCCCGACGCCCAGGCCGACGCGAGGGTGTCCGGCAGCCCCGGCCCCGGGAACACCGAGTAGGCCCGCAGCTGCGCCGCACCGGTGTCCGCGGCCAGGCGCTGCGCCTCGGCGGTGAGCAGCGGCACGGCGTGCACCGGACCGTCGAAGCCCGGCAGCGACACCGCGGGCTGCACCGCCAGCGCGGCCTCGACGGGTCCGCCGTCGCGCCACAGCGCCCGGGGCAGCCCGTAACGGGGCGGGACCGACAGGAGCACGTCCGCCGCCGCGGCCGGGGTCAGCCGGTCGGCGCCACCGGCGTAGAGGTCCAGCCGCCGGGCCCCCGGCGGGAGCAGACGCGGCAGGAGCCCCGACAGTCCGGGCACCACCCCCGTACCCAGCACGACCGAGCGGTCGCCGGTCGGGAACGGGTCCAGGTCGCCGGCCGGGTCGACGAGGTGGGCCCCCGCGGCGAGCGCCGCCGCCAGCACGGCCGGGGTGAGCCGCAGCGACGGTCCCGCGCACTGCACGACGACGGCCGCGCCGGCGCAGAACCCGGCCAGGGCGTCGGCGTCGCCCGCGTCGACGCGCACGGCCTCGGCCCCGAGCTCGGCCGCCGGTGCGGCGAGCGCGGCCGCGTCGCGGGCCCCGAGCCGCAGCCGCACCCGGCCCGTCGCGGCCAGCCGTCGCGCCGCGGCCCGCCCGGTCGCCCCCGAGGCGCCCAGCACGGCGACCAGCGGACGGGGAGCCCCGGCCATCAGGACGCCCGTCCGGCCGCCGCGACCCCGGCGACCGTCGGGTCGGCGAGGAAGGCCCGTACCGGCACCGGGTGGTCCAGCTCGGCGGCGAGGCGGGCCAGCACCCGGATCGCGAGCAGCGAGTCGCCGCCCGCGGTGAAGAAGTGCACGGTGCGGTCCAGCACCGGGATCTCCAGGAAGTCCTCGAACACCTCGGCCACCGCCTGCTCCGCGCCGTCCGCGGGCGGGCCGGGAGCGTGCGTGCGACCGGTCCCGGGCAGCGCGCCGATGCGCAGCCCCTCCCCGGGGACGGGGTCGAGGGC
The DNA here is from genome assembly GCF_017312135.1 of Pseudonocardia sp. TMWB2A. Classification (NCBI taxonomy): domain Bacteria; kingdom Bacillati; phylum Actinomycetota; class Actinomycetes; order Pseudonocardiales; family Pseudonocardiaceae; genus Pseudonocardia; species Pseudonocardia sp. TMWB2A. The sequence continues at coordinate 506,564 of NZ_QKQY01000002.1, read as the reverse complement.
CTCGGGCAGCTCCGGCACGGCGTCCCAGCCGGGTCCGTCGGCCAGCGCCGTCGCGAGCTCGACCAGCTCGGCGAACGCGGCCGTCACCTCGTCGTCGACGAACAGCTCCGCGACCAGGGAGAACACCAGGACGAGCTGCTCGTCGATCTCGAAGCAGCGGGTCTCCAGCGCCACCTGCGGGGTGCGCAGGTGGTGGGTGTAGTCCCCGGCGCGCACCCGGCCCAGCGGCCCGGCCTCGCTCGGCAGCGGGCTGCCCATCGCGGCGTCCATCCCGATCGTGGACTGGAACACCACCGGTGCCACCGGGCGGTGGGTGCCGCGCCGGCGCCCGACCTCCCGGGCCACCTCGACGCCCGGGACGAGCGTGTGCGCGGCGTGCTCGGCGAAGGTCCGCTGCACGGACCGGGCCAGCTCGGCGAACGACGCCCCGGTCTCCGGGACGACCGGCAGCAGCATGGTGGTGGCGAAGCCGCCGATCATGCGGTGCACGTCGGGGTGCAGCGGCAGGCGTCCGGTCTGCAGCGAGTTGAGCAGCATCCGCCGGTGTCCCGACCAGCGGGCCAGCACGACGGAGAACGCCGTGAGCAGCGCCGTCGCCGGGGTGACCCGCTGGTCGCGGCAGGCCGCGCGCAGCGCCGCCCAGCGGGCCGGGTCGAGCCGGAACTCGCGGTGCTGCATGACGGTCGGGGTGACCTCCTGCGGGTCGACGACCAGCGGCAGCGCGGGCGGGGCGGGCAGCGCGTCGATCCGCTCCCACCACCAGTCGCGGTCGGCGGTCCGGCCGCGGGTGCCGCGCAGCGCCCCGACCGCCTCGACGTAGTCGCCGGGGTCGATCTCCAGGGGGTCGAGCACCGCGTTCCAGTCCTGGGCGAGTGCCAGCAGCTCGCGGGTGAGCACGCCGGCCGACCAGCCGTCGAAGAGCAGCAGGCTGAACGCGCCGTGCAGCAGACCGGCGTCGCCGGGCAGCAGCGTCAGCCGGATGTCCAGGCCGGGGCCGGACACCGGGTCGGGCCCGCTGACGTTCATCAGGTCCCGCAGCGCGGCGAGCCGGGCGTCGATCTCCTCCGGTGCGGCGTCGCGCAGGTCCAGCACGGTCGGGGCCGGCAGCGCCCCCGGCGCGCCGGTGGGCAGCACGTACTGGCGGCCGTCGGCGTCGACCCGGGCGCGCAGGCCGGGCTGGCGCCGGGCCAGCCGCTCCAGGGCGTCGGTGAGGGCCTCCGCCGCCTCGTCGCCGTCGATGCCGTCGAGGGGGTAGTCGACGTAGTAGTGCGCCGAGGCGTAGGACAGCTCCCAGCCGTCCTGCTGGCCGACGAAGTAGCCCTGCTGCAGCGGCAGCAGCGCGAACGGGGCGTGCGGGTCGGCGCGACGGCGGGTGATCGCGGGCAGTGACCCGGCCGACGGATCGCTCACCCGATCGGCGACGAGTGCGGCGATCTCGCCGACGGTCGTGTCCACCCGGACCTCGGCCAGGCCGAGCGCGACGCCGAGGCGCTGCCGGATCAGCGCCGACATGCGCACCGCCAGCACCGAGTCACCGCCCAGGACGAGGAAGCCCACGTCGTCGGGGATCTCGGCGGGTGGCAGGTCGAGCAGTTCGGACCAGACGGTCGTGATCTCGGCGGTGTGGTCGGCGGTCGGTGGGGCGGTCATACCGGAGACCGTAGACGATATTGACAATCAGACTCAATAAGGCGAGAGTCGCTGCGGCGCCGAGCTCGTCACCCACCCGTGTCACGCATGCGCCACCGCCCCGAACTCCCGTACCCGGAAGGGACAACCGCATGACGGTCCGGCTCGACGACGTCCTCGCCTGCCTCGCGGAGGTGCTGGACCGGCCCGACCAGCTCCCACCGGACGTGCCGCTGACCGAGCTGGGCCTCGACTCCTTCACCGCCGTACGGCTGCGCCGGCGGCTGCGCGAGGAGACCGGGCTCAGCCTGCCGCTGCCGGACTTCCTCGGTGGCGCGACCGCACGCACGGTGGCCGGGACGGCCGCCGGCGAGCCCGCTCCCGCGGCGGACCCGCCGACCGCCGGGACCGCCGCACCGGCGTCGCCGCCGGACGGCACCCCGTTCCCGCTGACCGCCGTGCAGAGCGCCTACCTGGTCGGCCGGGACCCGGCGTTCCCGCTCGGCGGGGTCGCGACGTTCTGGTACCAGGAGTTCGACCGGGTTCCCGACGGCGACCCGCACGCCGACCTCGACCGCCTCGCGGCCGCCTGGGACGTCCTCGTGCGCCGGCACCCGATGCTGCGGATGGTCGTCGGCGACGACGGCCGCCAGCGCGTGCTCCCCGAGGTCCCCGCGACGCGGATCGTCACGGCCGACCTGCGCACCGACCCCGACCCCGACGCCCGGCTGGGCGCGCTGCGCGAGGAGTGCTCGCACCAGGTGCGCGAGCCGGGGACGTGGCCGCTGCACGACCTGCGGGCCGCGCTGCTCCCGGACGGGCGCACCCGCCTGCACATCGGCATCGACGTGCTCGCGCTCGACCTCACGAGCTGGATGGTGCTGATGCGGGAGTGGGGCGAGGTCGTCGCCGACCCGGACGTCGCGCTTCCGCCGCTGCCGACGACCTTCGCGGCCCTCACCGTGCGGACGACAACCGATCCCGCCGAGCGGGCGCGCCGCGACCGCGACCGCGCCTACTGGGCGGACCGCGCACCGCTGCCCGCCGGACCCGCCCTGCCGTGGACGGGGCTGCCGTGGACCGACCCGCCCGGCGACCCGGCACCCCGGATGACCCGGCACACCGTCGTCCTCGACACCGACGCGTGGAGCCGGCTGCGCGCCGCCGCGGCCCGGCACGGGCTCAGCCCGACCGGCGCGCTGCTCGCCGCGTTCGCGTTCGTGCTCCACCGCTTCGGCGCCGAGGAGCCCTTCGCTCTCAACACCACCCTGTTCGACCGCGACGACGTCGCCGCCGGTGACGACACCCCGGGCCTGGACCGGGTGGTCGGCGACTTCACCAGCACCGTGCTGGTCGCCGTCGAGCCGCCGGACCTGCGCGCCTGGGACGGCTTCGCCGGGTTCGCCGAGCGCGTCAACCGGCGGTTCTGGGCCGACCTGGAGCACCGCTCGGTGCCCGGGGTCGAGGTCACCGCGGGCACCGCCGGGCCGCGCGACCCGCGCACCGGGCTGCCCGCCCCCGCGCACCCGGTGGTGTTCACCAGCGGACTGGGGCTCACCGGGGACGGCCCGGCGGCCACGGACTGGCTGGGGGAGGAGGTCTTCGGGATCTCCCAGACCCCGCAGGTGCTGCTCGACCACATCGTCCACGACGCGGGCGGCGTGCTCCGGGTGCACTGGGACCTGCGGGCGGACACCCTGCCCGCCGGGTTCGTGCCCGGGCTGCGCGACGCCCACCGCACGCTGCTGCGCCGGCTCGCCGACGAGCCCGGCGCCTGGACCGACCCCACCCTGGGGCACGACCCGTCGACGGCCGCGGCCGGGCCGGTCGGACCGAACCCGTTCACCGCGTACGGCCCGCTCCTCGACGACCCCTGGCGCGCCGCGGTCCGGCCGGGCCGCCCCGCGCTGCTCGACGCCCGCGGCTGCGTCGCCGCCGACGTGCTCGCCGCCCGCGCGGACCGCACCGGCGCCGCGCTCGCCGGCCTCGGTGCCGGGCCGGGCGAGCTGGTCGCGGTCTGTGTGGACAAGGGGACCGCGCAGGTCACCGCCCTGCTCGGGGTCCTCGCGAGCGGCGCGGGCTACGTCCCGGTCGAGCCGTCGTGGCCCGCCGCACGGATCGCCTCGGTCTGCGCCCGCTCCGGCCTGCGGCACGCACTCGTCGCGCCGGGGGACACCACCGCATGGCCCGACGGGGTGCGCACCCACGTCCTCGACGCCGACGGGGTCCTCGACGGCGACGCCGCGACCCCGCGCCGTCCCGACCCGGGCGACCTCGCCTACGCGATCTTCACCTCCGGGTCGACCGGCACCCCGAAGGGCGTCGGGATCGCCCACCGCGCGGCCCGCACCACCCTCGACGACCTCGAGGCCCGCTACCCGCTGCGCGCGGACGACCGGGTGCTCGCGCTGTCGGCGTACAGCTTCGACCTGTCGGTCTACGACGTGTTCTCGGTGCTCGGCGCCGGCGGCGGGGTCGTGCTGCCCGACGCCGACCGGCAGCGGGACCCCGGCCACTGGCTGGACCTCATGGCGGCCCACCGCGTGACCGTGTGGAACACCGCGCCCGCGCTGTTGGAGATGCTCGTCGAGTACGCCGAGATCGAGCCCGACGCGACGCGGCGCGCGCTGGCGTCGCTGCGCCAGGTCTTCCTGTCCGCCGACTGGATCCCGGTGACCCTGCCCGACCGGCTGCGCGCACTCGCCCCGCAGGCACGGGTGGTCGGTCTCGGCGGCGCCACCGAGGCGTCGATCTGGTCGATCTCCTACCCGGTCGACGAGGTCGACCCGGCCTGGCCGAGCATCCCCTACGGCCGCGCACTGGGCGGCCAGAGCTTCCACGTCCTCGACCCCGACGACGGCAGGCCCTGCCCGGTGGGCCGGCCCGGGGAGCTGTTCATCGGCGGCGACGGGCTCGCCGAGGGCTACGTCGGCGACCCCGACCAGACCGCGGCCCGCTTCGCCGTGCACCCGACCACCGGCACCCGCGTCTACCGGACCGGTGACCTCGGACGGTGGCGCCCGGACGGCACCATCGAGTTCCTCGGCCGCACCGACCGGCAGGTGAAGATCCGCGGTCACCGGATCGAGCTGGGGGAGCTGGAGGCGACCCTGGACCGGCTGCCCGCGGTCCGCCACGCCGTCGCCCAGGCGGTCCGCGGCCCGGACGACCGGCCCCGCCTCGTCGCGTTCGTGGTGCCCGCGGACCCGGCGACCCCGCCCGGCGACGGCGAGCTGGCCGCCGCGCTGCGCGCGGCGCTGCCGCCGTACATGGTGCCCAACCGCTTCGTCGTGCTGGCGGAGCTGCCGATCACCGCCAACGGCAAGGTCGACCACGGGGCCCTGCCGAACCCGTTCGCGGCCCGGTCCGGGCCGGCCGCCCCGGTGCTCCCGGCCGCTCCGGTGCCCCCGGCCGCGGCGGCCACCCCCGCCACCCCCGTCACCGGGGTGCCGGCCCCCGCGCCCGCGGTCGCGTCGACCGGGGCGGAACCGGCCGTGGTCACCGCGGCGGGCGGTCGGGCGCACGCGGCCCCCGGATGGCCCGCGATCCCGCCGCAGGGCATCGAGCTGCGGCTGACCGTCGGGTGCGACGGCATCGGTCCCGTCGACGCGCTCGCCGTCGCCGCGCCGTGGGTCCAGTGGCTGCGCGCCGAGCTCCACACCCACGGCGCGACCGTCGCCGAACGGACACCCGCCGAGGGGCTCGTCGAGCTCGTGGTGACGGCCCCGGCCCTGTCCACCGCCCCGACCCCGGCGACCCCGACCCCGACGCCGGCGACCCCGGCCGCGCCTCCCGCACCGGCCTCCCCGCCCGCGGCCACGGGAGCCCCGGACCCGCTCGTCGAGCGGACCGTCGCGCGGGTGTTCAGCGACCTGCTCGGCGGACCGGTCGAGGTGGGCACCCCGTTCTTCCAGCTCGGTGCGTCCTCGCTGACCCTGGTCCTGGCCCACCGGAGGCTGGTCGAGCTGGACCCGCAGCTCACCGTCGTCGACCTGTTCGCCCACCCCACCGTCCGCGACCTCGCCCGGCACCTCACCGCGACCCCGACCCCGACGGCGCCGACCGGGGCCGGCGCAGCCCCACCGGTGCCGGACCCACCGGCCCCGGAGCCCGGCGGCGGCCGCGCCGCCGGACGCCGCGCCGCCCGCGCCCGCGCCGTGGCGGTGGCCGGATGAGCGACACGCACGAGCCCGTCGCCGTCGTCGGCATGGCGTGCCGGTTCCCCGGGGCCGACGACCTCGACGCCTTCTGGCAGCTGCTCGTCGACGGCCGCGAGGGCCTCACCCGGGTCGACCCGGGCGGGGTGCCGCGCGCCCTGCGCGAGCGGCCCGGCTACGTCCCCGTCGCCGGGATCCTCACCGACCAGGACCGCTTCGACCCGGCCCCGTTCGGGCTGACCGGTGCCGAGGCCGACCTGCTCGACCCCCAGCAGCGCCTGTTCCTCCAGACCGCCTGGCACGCCCTGGACCACGCCGGGCACGGCGGCGCCCGGGACGCCGGAGCGGTCGGGGTGTTCGCCGGGTCGATGCAGTCGAGCTACCTGGCCTCCAACCTCGCCGACCGGTGGGACCCCACCGGCGCGGGCCCGGACCCGCTCGGGAGCCTCGCCACCGCGATGGCGACCCAGCCGGACTACCTGCCGTTGCAGACGGCCTTCCGGCTCGGTCTGTCCGGGCCGGCCGTGGCGGTGTCGACGAGCTGCTCGACCTCGCTGGTCGCGGTGCACCTGGCCGTGCAGTCGCTGCTGAGCGGGGAGTCCGACACCGCGCTCGCCGGTGGGGTGTCGCTGATCGTGCCGCAGGGCCGCGGCTACGTGCACGTGCCCGGCGGGATCTTCTCCGCCGACGGGCACGTGCGGCCCTTCGGCGCCGCGGGCAGCGGGATCGTCTACACCCAGGGCGTCGGCGTCGTGGTGCTGCGCAGGCTGTCCGACGCGCTCGCCTCCGGCGACGTGGTCCACGCCGTCGTGCACGGCACCGCGGTCAACAACGACGGCGCCGACAAGGCCGGGTTCACCGCGCCGTCGGTACGCGGCCAGGCCCGGGTCGTCGCCGAGGCGCTCGCCGTCGCCGGGCTCGGCCCCGCCGACATCGGACTGGTCGAGGCGCACGGCACCGCGACACCGCTCGGCGACCCGGTCGAGGTCACCGCGCTGCGCCGGGTGCTCGGCGACGCCGGTGAGCCGTGCGCGCTCGGCTCGGTGAAGGGCAACATCGGCCACACCAACTCCGCGGCGGGCGTCGCGTCGCTGATCAAGGCCGTGCTGGCGGTGGCGCACCGGAGGGTCCCCGCCACGCTGCACGCGGAACCGGCGAACCCGGCGCTGCGCCTGGACGGGTCCCGGTTCCGGCTCCCCGCGGTCTCCGCGCCGTGGACCGGACCCGTGCACGCCGGTGTCAGCTCGTTCGGCATCGGCGGCACCAACGCCCACGTCGTCCTCGGTCCGGCCCCGCAGCGGGCCTCGGCCGCCGACGACTCCCGGCCGCAGCTGCTGTGCGTGTCCGCCGCAACCGCCGAGGCCGCCCGGGCGACCGCCGCGCGGGTGGCCGCCGTCCTGACCCCGGGCACGTCCGGGGTGGGGGCCGCCGACGCCGCGCACACCCTCGCCCGCGGGCGGCTCGCGCTGCCCCACCGGGTCACCGCCGTCGGGCCCGCCGCGCTGGCCGCGGCCGCACCGGTCCACGCCGGCACCCCCCGCCTGGTGTTCGCCCTCCCCGGCGCCGGCAGCCCCCGGCCGGGGATGGCGGCCGGGCTGCACCGCGACGAACCGGTCTTCGCCGCCGCGTTCGACGAGGTCGCCGTGCTGCTCGCCCCGCACCTGGGTGCCGACGTCACCGACGCGCTGGACCCGGACGGGCCCGCCGACCGGGTCGCCGACCCCGCGTTCGGGCTGCCCGCGCTGTTCGCGGTGTCGGTCGGTGCGGCCCGGCTGCTGCAGAGCTGGGGTGCCCACCCGGACGCGCTGGTCGGGCACAGCCTCGGCGAGTGCGTCGCCGCCACCGTCGGCGGCGCGCTCGCGCTGCCCGACGCCGCCCGGCTCGTCGCGGCCCGCTGCCTCGCCGCGTCCCGCGCCGCGGGCGGCGGAGCGATGCTCGCGGTCGGCCTGTCCGAGGACGCGCTCGTGGCCCGGCTGCCCCGTGCACTGGACCTCGCCGTGGTCAACGGCCCGTCGGCGTGCGTGGTGTCCGGCCCCGCCGCGGACGTGGCCGCGTTCGCCGCCGCCCTCGCCGCCGACGGCGTCGCCCACGCCCCGCTCGCCGTGGCCGCCGCCATGCACTCCCGGGCGATGGACGCCGAGCAGGCCGGACTGGAGGTCGCGCTCGCCGGACTGGCCGGCACCGCGCCGCGGATCCCGGTCGCGAGCACCGTCACCGGCCGGCTCGCGGGTGCCGAGCTGGGCACCGCACGGCACTGGGCCGAGCAGCTGCGCCGCCCGGTGCGGTTCGCCGACGCCCTGGCGGCCGCCGTCGGGGAGGGGCCCGCCGTCGTCGTCGAGGTGGGGCCGGGCACCGCGCTGTCCCGGCTCGCCGCCGGGGCGGCGGGGGTCGTCGCGACCGTGCCGCTGCTCGACGCCGGGCCGGGCGACACCGGGCCGGACGACACCGCCGCGGCCCGCGCCGCGCTGGGACGGCTGTGGGCACACGGCGTCCCGGTCGACCCGGGCGCCCCGGCCGGGTCCGGACGCCACCGCGTCGTGTTGCCCGGCTACGCCTTCACCCGGTCCCGGCACTGGATCGACCCGCCCGAGCCGGCCACCGGCACCGCCCCCGACGAACCGCTGCAGATCCTCACCTGGGAGCCGGTCGCCCCGGTGACCGGCCGGCCGGACGGCGGATGGACCGTGCTCGGGGACGGCCCGCTCGCCGACACCCTGCGGGAGCGGCTCATCCCCGGCCCGGACGTCATCGTCGTCGGCCCGGACCCGGGCGCCGATCCCGCGACGGCCGTGGCCGGGTTCGGGGCCCGCGCCGCCGACCTGTCCGACGACGACGCGCCGCGGCTGCTGCTGGTGACCCGCGGCGGCGCCCGGATCGCCGCCGACGGCCCGGCCGACCCCGCCGCGGCCGCACTGCGCGCGCTGCCGCGGGTGCTCGGGCAGGAACGGCCCGGCCTGGTCTGGGCCACCACCGACCTCGGCGCGCAGCCCGACCCCGACACCGGACCGGGGTCCGGGACCGACCGGGAGGCCGGGCTCGTCCTGGCCGAGGCCGCCGCCCTGGCCGCCGGTGGCACCGGTGCGGTGACCGCCTGGCGCGGCGGCACCCGCTGGCGGCTCGCCCTGCGCGGCTGGGACGCCGAACCGGACCCCACGGCCGCCCCCGCACCGGGGACGGCGGTCGTCCTCGGTGGCGCGGGCGCGGTCGGGCAGGTCGTCGCCCGCCGCCTCGCCGCGGCCGGGCACCGCGTGGTCGTCACCTCCCGCACCGGGCGGGACGGCACCCGCGCGGTCGACGCCACCGACCCCGCCGCGACGACGGCCCTGCTCACCGAGCTGGCCGGCGACGGGCCGCTGTCGGTCGTCGTCCACGCGGCCGGGGTGCTCGCCGGTGCCGAGCTGGACCCGCTCCGCGAGCTCGACGCCGGCCGGGTCCGCGCCCACCTCGACGCCAAGCTCGGCGGGGCACTGGCCCTGCACCGGGCGGTCACGGCGCTGCCCGCCGATCGGCGCCCGTCCCGCGTGCTGCTGATGTCCTCGGTCGCGACGCTGCTCGGCGGCGTCGGCACCGGGGCCTACGCCGCGGCCAACGCCGCGCTGGCCGCCGTCGCCGGGCCGGGATGGCAGGCCGTGCACTGGGACGGCTGGAGCGTCGGGACGGGCGCGACCGCCTCGGCCGCGCTCGACGCGACCACCGGCGGCGACGCGCTCGACCGGGTGCTCGCCCTGCCCGCCGTCGACGAGCTGGCGGTCTCCGCCTCGCCCCTGGCGCCCCGGATCGCCGCGGCCGGTCGGCCCCGGGCCGCGTCCGCACCCACGGGCCCCGCCCTCGACGGGGTCGAGGGGGAGGTCGCGGCCCTGTGGGGCGAGCTGTTCGGCACCCCGGTCACCGACCCACAGGACGACTTCTTCGCCCTCGGCGGGCACTCGCTGCTCGCGACGCGGATGCTCGCGGCCCTGCACGACCGCCACGGCGTCGCGCTCGCCCTGCGCGACCTGCTCGCCGCCCCCACCGTCGCCGGGCTGGCGGCCCTGCTGACCGGGGGAGCGGCCGCCCCCGCGGCCCCCGGCCCGGTCGCGGCGGAGCCGGACGGTGTCGCCGCCGACGGGACGTTCCCGATGACCCGGGTCCAGCACGCCTACCGGGTCGGCCGCGACGGCGGCTACGACGACGGCGGCGTGCCCTGCTACTTCTACCTGGAGTACGACGCGGACGGGCTCGACCTGCCCCGGCTGGAGGCCGCCTGGAACGTCGTCGTCGCCCGGCACCCCATGCTGCGCGCGGTCGCCACCGCCGACGGCCGCTTCCGCGTCCTCGACGACGTCCCGCACTACCGGATCCGCGTGCACGACCTCACCGGCGCCGACCCCGAGCGGCGGGAGTCGCGGCTCGCGTCGCTGCGCGAGCGGATCTCGACCCGGCCCGGCCCGCCGGACCGCTGGCCCCTGGTGACGATCCAGGCGGCCCTGCTCCCCGCGGGCCGGGTACGGGTCCTGATCGGCGTCGACGTGCTGGTGTGCGACGCCGCGTCCTGGTGGATCGTGGAGGACGAGTGGCGGGCCGCCTACGCCGACGCCGCCGACCCGCAGGCGCCGCCGTCGCTGCCCCCGCCGCCGGGTACCCACCCGGCGGCGTGCACCGCCGCGCTGGCCGCGCGCACCGCCGGGCCGGAGGGCCGTGCCGCCGCGGACTGGTGGCGTGGACGGCCGGTCCCCGGCCCGCCCGCGCTCCCGGTCCGGACACCGGCGTCACCGGGCGGACGGCCGCCGCGGTTCCGCCGCCGGGTCCACCGGATCGCCCCGGCGGACCATGCGGCGCTGCGCGCGCAGGCCGCCCGCCACCGCGTCACCCCGACCGCGGTGCTGCTCACCGCGTTCACCGACGTGCTCGCCGAGTGGGCGGGTGCGGGCGGGTTCGGCGTGCTCCTCACGCTCTTCGACCGCCCGCCGGGCACCGCGGGCGTCGTCGGGGACTTCACCTCGCTGGTCCTGCACAGCACGCCGGAGACCCCGCACCCGGTGTTCGCCGAGCGCGCCGCCGCCACCCAGGCCCGGCTGTTCGACGAGCTCGACCACCGCGCGGCCTCCGCGCTCGACGTGCTGGCCGAACGCTCCGCCCGCACCGGCGCGGTGCACCGGGTGCCCGTGGTGTTCACCAGCGCGCTCGGCCTCGACGACGACCGGTCCCTGGAGTGGATCGGCGAGCAGGTCGCCGCGCTGTCCTCCACCCCGCAGGTGTGGCTGGACCACCAGGTCGTCGAGGTCGCGGGCGAGCTGCGGCTGCAGTGGGACGGCCCCGAGGGCGTCCTGCCCGACGACGAGCTGGACGCCGTCACCGCCCGGCACGCCGAGCGGGTACGCCTGCTGGCCACCGACCCGGCGGCCTGGGGACCGGCCGCCGACCCCGACCCGGCGGCCCCGGCCCCTTCCCAGGCTCCGGTGGCTCCGGCGACGGTGCGTGCGGACGTGGCGGACGCGGTGATCCCGCTGCGCGGCGGGGACGCCCCGGACCGGCCCGCGCTCGTGCTCGTCCACCCCTCCGGCGGGGACGTGCTCTGCTACGTCGAGCTGTCCCGGATGATCGACCGCCGGTTCGACGTGCTCGCCGTCGCCGACCCGCACCTGTCGCTCCCGGCGCCGCACGCCGACGCGCCGGAGACGGTGCCCGCCCTCGCGGCCGCCCACCTGGCCGCGCTGCGCGCCGCCGGACGGCGCGGGCCGTGGCTGCTGGGCGGCTGGTCGATGGGCGGCACGCTCGCCCAGGAGATGGCCGTCCAGCTGACGGCGGCGGGGGAGTCCGTCCCGCTCCTGGTCATGGTCGACTCCAACGACCCGGCGCACATCCGGCCGGTCCCCGGCACCGGGGCCGAGCTCGACCGCGCCGTCGCCGTCCGGCACCTGCGGGCGCTGGAGGCCTTCCTCGGGGCGGACCTCGACGCCGACGGCCTCACCGGCCCCGGCGCCCCGCCCGACCTCGTCGCGGCCGTCGCGGACCGGCTGCGCGACCACGGCCTGCTGGGCCGGGCCGAACCGGACGCGGCCGTCGTCGGGCGGCTCGCGGTGACGGCCCGGCACCTGCGGGCGCTGGCCGCCCACCGGGCGCAGCGACTCGACGCCACCGGCACCGCGACCGTCCTGGTCCGCGCCGACCGGCGGGCGCCCCGCAACTCCGGCATCGGCATGGGCGTCGACGACACCCCACCCGCCGCCGGGCCCGACCTCGGCTGGTCGGCGCACCTCGCCGGCCCGCTGCACACCGTCGGCGTCGACGCCCACCACTACGGCGTGCTGCACCGGCCCGCCCTCCCCGACGTCGGCGCCGCGATCGACGCGGCGCTGCTCGCACTCCTGGAACGGATCGCATGAGACGACTGCTCACCGCGGGCCTGCTGGCCTGCGCCGTCCTCGCCGGCTGCGCGGCCCCGGCACCCACCCCCGCCGGTCCGGCGGACACGATCCGCTACGTGGCACCCGGCTCCGGCGGGGCGGCCGTGGACGACCCGCACGGGATGCTGCCCGCCGAGAGCGACATCGTGCGGATGGCACTGACCTACGACGTGCTCACCGTCCCCGGCGACGACGGCTCCCCGCAGCCCCGGCTGGCGACGTCGTGGACCCCGGACCCCACCCTGACCCGCTGGACCGTCCGCCTGCGCGACGACGCCGTGTTCACGACCGGCGCGAAGGTCCGGGCCGCGGACGCGCTGTTCTCGCTGCGGCGGATGGCGTCGAAGTCGGCGGAGAACTTCGGCCGGACGGCGATGTTCGACCTCGCCGCGTCGCGCGCCACCGACGACACCACCCTCACGCTGGTCACCCGCGCGCCCTACGCCGAGGTCGGGACCGCGTTGATGGGCGCCACCTTCGTGGTGCCCGAGGGCAGCACCGACTTCACCTCCGGCCTCGTCCCGGGCTCCGGACCGTTCCGGCCGGTCCGCTCCGACGCCCAGACCACCGTGTTCGAACGCAACGACGCCTGGTGGGGGCCGCGCCCGCCGAGCCGGGTGATCGAGGTCCGGGCGCTGGCCGACCCGCAGGCCCGCGCCCAGGCCGTGCTGTCCGGAGAGGCCGACCTCGCCGGCAGCGTCCCGCCCACGGCCGCCGACCAGGGGGCCGCCGCCGGGCTGACGGTCGTCCGCAAGCCCGGCGCGACGATGTACCCGCTGGTCATGCGCACCGACACCGCGCCCTTCTCCGACCCCCGGGTCCGCGAGGCGATCCGGCTCGGCGTCGACCGGCGCCAGCTGCTCGACGCCGTGTTCGGCGGCAAGGGCCAGCTGGGCAACGACCTGATCACCCCCACCGACCCGAGCAGCCCGCGCGACCTCCCGCAGATCGAGCGCGACGTGCCCCGCGCCCGCGCGCTGATGGCGCAGGCCGGGCTGGCCGGCGGCGTCGACGTCACGCTGCACACCACCACCGCCTACCCGGGCATGGACACCGCGGCGACCCTGCTGTCCCAGCAGCTCGCCGAGATCGGGGTGCGGGCCCGCATCGAGGTCGGCCCGCCGGACACCTACTTCAGCACCGTCTACGGCGCCGAGCCGTTCTACGTCAGCTTCCTCGGCGGCATCCCCTTCCTCGACGTCGTGCGGGTGGCGCTGACCCCCGGCTCGCCGACCAACGAGACCGCCTGGGCGGACCCGTCGTGGAACGCCCAGCTCGCCACCGCGCTGGCCGAGCCGGACACCGAGCGGCGCCGCGCCGGGCTCGGTGCCCTGCAGACCCGCCTGCGCGACGAGGGCGGCTACCTCGTGTGGGGCGTCGGTGACCGGCTCGACCTCGCCGCGCCCGGGGTGACCGGGGTGTCCCCGGCGATCGGGTTCGGCGCCGGTTTCCTCGACCGGGTGCACCGCGACCGATGACCGACGTCCGACCCGGCCGGGCGCCGGACCGCAGGCGGGCGGTGACCCGTGCGGCGGCCCGCGCCGTCCTTCGGGCTGCCGGGCTGCTCGCCGGGTCCGCGGTGGTGGTCTCCGCCGCCACCGCGGTCCTGCCCGCCGACGCCGTGACGGTCCGGGCGGGCGGCCGGGTCGACCCGGCCGCGCTCGCGGAGCTGCGCGCCGCGGCGGGCCTGGACCGGCCGTGGCCCGCCCGGTTCCTGACCTGGGGCGCCGGCCTGCTCACCGGGGACCCCGGACGGTCGCTGGTCAGCGGCCGTCCGGTCGCCGACCTCGTCGCCGGACGGGCCGGGACCACCGCCGTGCTGGTGGTCGCGGCCCTGGTCGTGGCCGTGCCGCTCGCCGCGCTGCTCGCCCGCCGGCGCGGCGCCGCCGTCGCCGCGGTCGGCTCCGCGGTGCCCCCGGTCGTGGTCGCGGTCGGGCTCGCGACGCTGCTGTCCGGCGTCCTGGGCTGGGTCCCGCCGGTGTCGCTGCTGCCGCCCGGTGAGCCCGCATGGGCCCGGCCCGACCTGCTCGTCCTGCCCGTCCTCGCGCTCGCGCTGCCGTCGGGCGCGTTCGCCGCGGGCCAGCTGCGCGGGGTCGTCGAGGACGTCGCAGCCCGGCCGTTCGTGCGCGACGCCGTGCTGCGCGGGGTCCCCGCGCCGGTCGTGGCCCTGCGCTACGCGGGCCCCTTCGTCGCGGCCCCCGCCCTGCGCGTGCTCGCGGTGACCGCGGGCTCGCTGGTCGCGGGCAGCACCGTCGTCGAGACGCTGTTCGGGGTCGCCGGGCTCGGGGAGCTGCTCGTGGGCGCCGTCGCCACCCGTGACCTGCCGGTGGTCTCGGCGGTGGCGCTGCTCGCCGCGTCCGTGGTGGTCGCGGGGATGCTGGTCGCCGACCTCGTCGCCGCCGCGGTGGGCCGCCCGTGAGGCGCGCCGTGCTCCTGCCCGGAGGGTTGCTGCTCGGCCTGCTGGTCGCGCTGCCCGTCGCGGGTCCGCTCGCCGGTGGCGACCCGCTGCGGGTCGTCGCCGCGCCGTGGTCCCCGCCGCGGCCCGGCCTGCCGTGGGGCGCCGACGTCCTGGGCCGCGACGTGCTCGCCCGGGTGCTCGACGGCGGCACCGGACCGGTCACGACGGCGGTGGCCGCCGCCCTGCTCGCCACGGCGATCGGCACCGCGGGAGGGCTGTGGGTGGGGTGGACCGGCGGGCGCCGCGCGCGCGCCGTCACCGCGCTGAGCGACCTGCTGGTCGCGGTGCCGCTGCTGCTGCTCGTCCTGGTCGCCGCGGTGACGCTGCCCGGGCCGGCCGCGGTGGTCGTCGGCACCGTCGTCGGCGGCGCGCCGCTCACCGTCCGGGTCGTCGCCGACGCCACCGCCCGGGCCCGCACCGCGGGCCACGTCGAGGCCGCACTCGTCCACGGCGAACGCCCGGTCGCGGTGCTGGTCCGCGAGGTGCTGCCCGCGCACGCACCCCTGGTGGCCGCCGACCTCGCCGGCCGCGCCGTGCTCGCGCTGCAGCTGGCCGCGGCCACCTCGGTGCTCGGGTTCGGCCCGCCGCCGCCGGCCCCGGACTGGGCGGTGATGCTGCGGGAGAACCTGCCCGGGCTGACGGTGAACCCGGCCGCGGTGCTCGCCCCGGCCGTCGCGCTCGGTGCCGTCGCGACGGTGCTGGCCGTGGTGTCGCTGCGGCTCGTGCCCGCACACGCCGGTACGACGCGGGTCCCCGGCGGCCCGGTGCCGCCCGGCCCCGGGCTCACCGTGCGCGGGCTGCGCGTCCTCGACCCCGACGGGCGCGTCGTCCTCGACGGCCCCGACCTCGACGCGCACCCCGGGGAGGTCGTTGCCGTCGTCGGCTCGTCGGGGAGCGGCAAGACCACGCTGCTGCACGCGGTCCTGGGCACCCTGCCGGGGGGACTGCGCGCCGTCTCGGGCGGTGTCGGCTGGGACGGCGTTGCGCTGCCCCGGAGGCGCGCCTGGCGACGACGCACACTCGGGCTGCTGGGGCAGGACCCGGCGCTGCACCCGCTGCGCGACGCCCGGGCCCAGCTGCCCGTCCCCGACCCGGACGCGGCGCTGCGTGCGGTCGGCCTCGACCCGGCGGCCGTCGGGGGGCTGCGGCCCGATCGGCTCTCCGGGGGCCAGGCCCGCCGGGTCGCGCTCGCCAGGGCGCTGGCCGGCGACCCCGCCCTGCTCGTGCTCGACGAGCCCACCGCGGGCCTCGACCCCGCCGCGACCGCCGTCGTCGTCGCGCTGCTGCGCGCCCGCGGCGGCGTCACCCTCGTCGTCACCCACGACCCGGCCGTCGCCACGGTCGCCGACCGGGTCGTGCGGGTGGGCGCCCCCGCGCCGCCGTCGTCCCCGGCCGGTCCGCCGCCGTCCGGGGCCGGAACACCGCCGTCTCCCACCGCGGCGCCGGTCCTCGACGCGCGGCACGTCACCACGGCCGTCCCCGGCGCCGCCGCGGACGTGGACGTGCCCGTGCGGCCCGGCGGGCTGACCGTGGTCACCGGGCCGTCCGGCTGCGGCAAGACCACCCTGCTCCGGGCACTGGCCGGGGTGCGGCCGGTCACCGGGGGCACCCTCGCACTGGCCGGTGCCGCCACACCGTGGCCGGTACGCGGCCGCACCCCGGGCGTCGTCGCGCTGGTCGGGCAGCACCCCGTCCACGAGCTCAACCCGGCCCGCACCGCGGGGGCCGCCGTCGCCCGCCCGCTGCGCCGGCTCCACGGCCTGTCCGCCGCCGGCGCCCGCGCCGAGGCGGTCCGGCTGCTGGGCGACCTCGGCCTGCCGCCCGAGGTCGCCGGACGGCGGCCCGCGGCACTGTCGGGCGGGCAGCGGCAACGGGTCGCGCTGGCCCGGGCGCTGGCCGTGCGCCCCGCGGTACTGCTCGCCGACGAGCCCACCTCCGCACTGGACGCGGCGACCACGGCCGCCGTCCTGGACCTGCTCGACGCCGCCCGCGCCGACGGCCTCGCCGTGCTCGCCACCACCCACGACCGCGCGCTCGCCGAGCGCGCCGACCACGTCGTCGACCTCACCCCCACCCACCCCGACCCCGCCACAGGACCGAGAGGAACCGCCCGGTGCGCACCGAACCCACCGCCGACCCGACCCACCCCTGGATCGCGCGCATCACCCGGGGCGAGGACCTGACCCGGGTCGTCGTCGACCCGGCCGCGCTCGTCCCGCCGGACGGCGCCCTCGTCGTCGAGCACCGCGAGCACTGGACCGAGGTCTACGACTGGACCTACTCCGACCCGTCGCCGCTGGCCGGCTGGCGGGCCTCGGGGACCGGCGCGCCGCTGCCCGCCGCGCACATGGGGGAGTGGGCCGACCGCACGGCCGAGCTCGTGCTCGCCGCGCGCCCGCGCCGGGTGCTGGAGCTGGGCTGCGGCACGGGGATGCTGCTGGAGCGGATCGCCCCGCACGTCGACGCCTACGTCGGCACCGACATCGCGGGCGACGTCGTCGACCGGCACCGCGCCACCGCCGCGCCCGGGGTGAGGGTCGTGCGGGCCGCCGCGCACGAGGCCCGCTCGGCCGCCGTGCGGGAGGCGCTCGGCGGGCGGGCACCGGACTGCGTGGTGATCAACTCGGTGACGCAGTGCTTCCCCGACCTCGCCTACCTGACCGAGGTGCTCCGCACCGCGACCGCGGTCGTCGCGGCCGGGGGGACGGTCGTCGTCGGCGACGTGCGGCACGCGGGCCTGCACCTGCGGCACTGGCGGGAGACCGTCACCGCCACCGAGCCCGACCTCGACGACGACACCCTGGCGCGCACCGTCGCCGACCGCGCCGCGGCGGACCGCGAGCTGCTGGTCGACCCGGCCGCCCTCGCCACCGCGGCCCTCGCGGGCGGGCGCCGCATCGCCGTCGCCGTGTACGCCAAGACCCTCACCGACGACACCGAGCTGTCGCGCCACCGGTTCGACGCCGTCCTGCACGTCGACGCGGGCCCCGATCCGGTCCCGGAGGTCCTGGACTGGACCGGCGACCCGCTGGCCGGGACGGAGCCGGTCGTGATCCGCGGCATCCCCAACGCGCTGCTGCGTCCCGGCCCGCACGCGGTCACCGCGGCCCGGCTGCGCACCGACCTCGCCGGTCACGACGCCGCCGTCCTGCTCGACCCGGACGACCCCGAGCTGCTGGCGGTCGCCCGGCCCGCCGCCGCGGCCGCCCGACCCGCCGCCGGGCTGGCCGGCCCGGGCCGGGCCCACGAGCCGTTCCCCGCGTTCGTGCGGAGCCGGGTCGGGCCGCTCGCGCGGCGTCTCACCGGTACCGACGCGACGGCCCTGCTGCCCGTCGTCGGGTCGGACGACATCGCCGCGGCCGACGCCGCGGGCCGGGCCGCGCTGCCCGGCGGCGCACCGGCCGGCGACGCGGGCCCCGCCGACGCGGTCGCCCGGCTCGACGCCGTCGCGCTGCGTGCCATGGCCTCGGTGCTCGACGCGGGGGACCCGGAGGTCGCCCCGCGGCACGCGTGGCTGGTGCGGCGGTGGCGGGCCGAGCTCGCCGCGCACGGCGACCCCGGACCGCAGCCGGACGGCGCGCTGCACGCGGCCTGCGCCGACCTGGGCTACCCGCCCGCGATGGTCGAGTTCTTCGCCGCCGCCATGGCCCACCTGCCCGAGCTGCTGCGCGACGAGGTGCCGCTGCAGGCGCTGCTGTTCCCCGACGGCGAGATCGCCACCGCCCTGGCGAGCTACCAGGACAACACGATCAACACCTACCTCAACGGGGCGCTGGCCCACCTCGCCGCGAGCACCGCACGGACCCGGGCGGAGCCGCTGCGCGTCCTGGAGCTGGGCGGCGGCGTCGGCGGCAGCACCCGCGCCGTCCTCGACGGCCTGGGGGAGGCGCCGGTCGACTACCTGTTCACCGATGTCTCCCGGTTCTTCCTCGACCTGGCCGCGACCCGGTTCCCCGGGGTGCGGACCGCGCTGCTCGACGTCACCACCGACCTGGCCGCCCACGACGGCCGCCACGACCTCGTCGTCGCGGCGAACGTCCTGCACAACGCCGTCGACGTCCGCGCGACGCTCGCCGCCGTCCGCGGGGTGCTGGCCCCCGGCGGGGTGCTCGCCCTGGTCGAGTCGACCCGCGAGCACCTCCCGGCGCTGGTGTCGATGCAGTTCCTCATGTCCGCGCGTCCGGGCGCGGCCGCCGCCGGCAGCGGGGACCTGCGCGCCGGCACCGACCGGATCTTCCTGACCGAGCGGCAGTGGTGGGCCGAGCTCGCCGCCGCCGGTCTGCGGCCGGTCGCGGCGCTGCCCCACGGCACGGACGACCTGCGGGTGCTGGGGCAGCAGCTGCTCCTGGCGACGCCGTGAGCCCGCCGCCCGGCCCGGCGTGCCGGGCGGCGGACGACGCGGAGCGGGACGGGGGCTGGACATCGGGTCCGACGGCGCGTTGCCTGGGGCACGGTCGTCCTCCGGCGCACGCCCGCGCGCCGGCACGGGTACCGGGGAAGGTGGGCCCGTGTTCGGCGAACCCCTGATGGCGACGTGCTGGACCTCGGCGGGCGACGCCGCGTCCGACCGGGCGGACCTGCGCAGCCCGGTGCCCCTGCGGACCCGGGTCGAGGCCGCCGCCGCGGCGGGGTTCCGCGGGTTCGGCCTGCTGTCGGCCGACCTGCCGGCGGCGATGCGCGCCCACGGCGGGTTCGACGGGGTCCGCGCGCTGTTCGAGGAGAACGGCATCACCCACGTTGAGCTGGAGGACGTCCCGGCCTGGTGGTCCGACGACGGGCCGGAGCGGGAGACCGCGGACGCGGTCCGCGACCTGCTGCTGGCCGCCGCGCCGGCGCTCGGAGCCCGCCACATCAAGGTCACCCCGGACGGGACGGGCGCACCCTGGGACCCGGCGCGGTGGGCGGCGCGGTTCGGTGACCTCGCGGCCCGGGCCGCGGACAGCGGTGTCCGGCTGGGCATCGAGTTCTTCCCCTGGTCGAACATCGCGACGCTGGCCGACGGCCTCCGCCTGGTCGAGGCGGCCGGCCACGACAACGCCGGGGTGATCATCGACGTCTGGCACACCGAGCGCGGCGGGACACCGGTCGCCGACCTCGCCGCCGTGCCGGTCGAGCGGATCATCGGGGTCGAGCTGAACGACGCCGACCGCACGGTGGTCGGCACGCTGTTCGAGGACACCGTGCACCGCCGGCGGTACTGCGGCGACGGCGACTTCGACCTCACCGGTGCGATCGCGTCGCTGCGCCGGGCCGGGTGGCGGGGACCGTGGGGCGTGGAGATCCTCTCCGACGAGCACCGTGCCCTCGACGTCGCGACGGCCTGCCGGAGGGCGTTCGACACCGCCGACGCGGTCCTGACCGCGGCGGCGGGCTGACCCCGGGCGGCGCCCCGGCGCGCGGTGATCCGCTCGGCGCGCGCTGGTCCGCCTGACACGCGGTGATCCACCCGGCGCGCGCTGGTCCGCCCGGCGCGCGCTGATCCGCCCGGCGCGCGCGTCCGGACACACGCGCCGAGCGGATCACCGCGCGTCCGGCCGGGGGCGGCCCACCCCGCTGCGCGCGAGCAGCGCGACGACGTGGATCCGGCGGGCCGTCAGCTCTTGGCGCAGACGCACCCCTGCGAGGACCCGCCCGCGATCTTCGCCGAGCAGAACCTCCGGTCGATGGCGTCGTGGTCCGCCCAGCGGTGCGGGCAGACCGGGCAGAGGTCGTCCGGGTCGGTGTCGTCGGTGTCGGGTGCGGGCTGCCGGTCGTTCATGGTGGTGGTGCTCCTTCGGGGGTCGCCCCGAGCGGACCCGGGGACGGGTCAGGGGGCCGGTGGCCCGGTGGGGCGGCGTAGCGGGGCGCCGACCGCGTGCAGGTGACGCAGGACCTCGGCGTAGGAACGCAGGGGCCCGGTCCGGGTGTAGGGCAGGCCGTGGGCGGTGCAGAACGCCTGCACCACCGGTTGGGCGCGACGCAGGTGCGGGCGCGGCATCCGCGGGAACAGGTGGTGCTCGATCTGGTAGTTCAGGCCGCCCAGTGCGACGTCGAGCACCCGGCCGCCGAGCACGTTGCGGGAGGTCAGCACCTGCTTGTGCAGGTGGTCCATCCGCTGCCCGGCGGGGATGATCGGCATGCCCTTGTGGTTCGGGGCGAACGCCAGTCCCATGTACACCCCCCACAGTCCCTGGTGCACCACGACGAACGCGACCGCCTGGAGCGGCGAGAGCACCCAGAACACCGCACCGAGGTAGCCGACGGCATGGGCGACGAGCAGCGCCCCCTCCAGCCACGGGCGCGGGACCTCGCGGCGCAGCACGCTCCGGACGGCGGTGACGTGCAGGCTCCACCCCTCCAGGAACAGCAGCGGCAGGAACAGGTACGCCTGGTGGCCGATCATCCACCGGACCGGTCCGCGAGCGGCGGCGGCCTGCTCGGGGCTGAAGGCGAGCACCGGGATGTCGATGTCCGGGTCGTCGTCGGCGTGGTTGGGGTGGGCGTGGTGGGCGGTGTGCTGGGTGACCCAGGTGCCGTAGCTCAGCCCGACCAGCCCGCCGTGCAGGTAGCCGACGACGTCGTTGGCGCGCCGGCCGGCGAAGATCTGACGGTGGCCCGCGTCGTGGCCGATGAAGGCCAGCTGCGTGGTCACGACCGCGAAGAACACTGCGAGCAGCAGCTGCCACCAGGACGGGCCGAGCCACACGAACACGGTGAGGCCGCCGGCGAGCAGGACCCCGTTCGCCGCGAACAGGAGCAGGTAGGCCCGGCGGGCCTGCTGCAGCAGACCCGCCCCGGACACCAGGGCGGCCAGCTCGCCGAACCCGCCCGCCGTCGTCGGACGGGTACCGCGGGTGGACGGGACGGTGGGTGGGGGCGTCGTCATGCGTGCTCTCCGGTCGACCCTCGGGACACGGGACGAGCGGTCCTCACGACCGCACGGCTCACGCGTCGGAACGAGCCGCCGGGGACAGCGACACGCGACCCGGGCCTGTGCGGGAACGGTCGGAACCGCACCACGGGACGGCACGGTCACGCCTCCGTAATGTGGCACACGGGTCGCCGGGCTGCACACCCGCGCTCGGTCGCGGCCCGGGCGGGAGCTTCCTCAGGAGCCGGGTCGGAAGGCGCGGCGGGCCGCCGCCGACAGGGCCGCCCTGCGGCGCTCGTGCACCGCGGCGGCGTCGGCCGGGTCGGCGGTGATCGTCGGGGAGGCGGGGGACCAGGCCAGCGACAGGCCGATGACCAGGGGGTAGACGTCCCGCGCGTCGAGATCGGGGTCGACCAGGCCGTCGGCCTGGGCCGCGCGCACCGCGTCGATCTTGGCCTCGACGTCGTCGGCGACCACCGTCATCAGGTCACCGGTGGGGGTGCGTTCCAGGCGTGCCCAGATCGCCAGCCGCACGACCTCCGGGCGCCGGACGTAGGCGTCGTAGAGGCGGGCGACGTACCCCGGCAGGTCGCGGGGCTCGAACGGGACCATCTCCAGGATCAGCGCGAGGTGCTCGGCGAACACCGCGTCGAACAACCCGTCCTTGGAGGAGAACCAGGCGTAGATCTGGGCCTTGTTCGCCCCGGCGGCGGTCGCGATCCGGTCCACCCGCGCCCCGGCGATGCCGTGGGTGGAGAACTCGGCGGCCGCGGCGTCGAGCAGGCGGCGGCGGGTGGCGGATCCGTCCCGGGGCACGTCGCCACCATAACCAACCGTTCAGTTGCGATCCAGCCGGCGGGGTCGTAGCGTCGTTCGTAACCAACTGGTTTGTCACGAAAGGCGTCGTCATGATCGAGACCACCGGAATCGCCGTGCACCGCCCCGGGAGTGCCCCGGAGCGCTGGACCTTCGAGCGGCGCGACCCGCTGCCCGGCGACGTCGTGGTGCGGGTGACCCACTGTGGCGTCTGCGCCACCGACCTGCACGCCCTGCGGGGCGCCGACCCGTCGGCGTTCCCGCTGGTGGCGGGACACGAGATGACCGGAGTCGTCGACGCCGTCGGGACGGCGGTGACCGACCTCGCGCCGGGGGACCGGGTCGCCGTCGGCAACATCGTCGGGTCCTGCGGACGGTGTCCCGCCTGCCGCGCGGGCCGGGAGAACGACTGCGCGGAGTTCCCGACGCTCACCTACGGCGGTCCCGACCCGCACCTCGGCGGCACCACCCGCGGCGGGTTCTCCTCGCACATCGTCGTCGACCGGCACTTCGTTCACGCCCTGCCCGACGGGCTCGACCCGGCCGCCGCCGCGCCGCTGCTGTGCGCGGGGGTCACCACGTTCGCGCCGCTGCGCCGCTTCGGCGCCGGCCCCGGGACGACGGTCGGGGTCGTCGGCATCGGCGGGCTCGGCCACCTGGCGGTGAAGTACGCCACCGCCCTCGGCGCGCGGGTCGTCGCCTTCACGACCAGTGCCGGAAAGCGCGACGCCGCCCTGGCCCTCGGCGCCGACGACGTCGTGCTCACCCGCGACCCCGATGCGATGGCGGCCGCGTTCCGCACCGTCGACCTGCTGCTGGACACCACCGGCGTCGCCCTCGACCTGGACCCCTACCTGCGGACGCTGACCGTCGACGGCACCTACGTGCTGGTCGGCATCCCGCCGGAGCCGCTCACGGTCGACCCGCTGAGCCTCGTGGTGGGGGAGAAGCGGATCGCCGGCACCGGGTCGGGCGGGGTGCCGGTCACCCGCGAGATGCTCGACTTCTCCGCCGAGCACGGCATCGTCGCCGACGTCGAGGTGGTCGGCCCGGACCGGTTCACCGAGGCGCTGGACCGGCTCGCCCGCGGGGACGTGCGGTTCCGCTTCGTCGTCGACGTCACCGGGCTCTGACCGGCCCGGCGCTCAGCGCTGCCGGACCGGCCGGACGAGGATCTCGTTGACGTCGACCTCGGGGGAGGTGCCGACCGCGTAGGCGACGGCGTCGGCGACGGCCTCCGGTGCGATCGCGTGCCTGCGGTAGACGGCCATGGCGTCGCGGGCGGTCGGGTCGGTGATGCTGTCGGCGAGCTCGGAGGTCACGACACCGGGGGACACCGTGGTGACCCGGATGCCCGGCGACGACTCCAGACGCAGGCCCTCGGTGATCGCCCACGCCGCGTGCTTGGTGCCGGCGTAGACCGCCGCCGTCGCGTCCACCTCGTGCGCGCCGACCGAGGCCGTCGTCACGAAGTGGCCCCGGTCCGCGGAGGTGAAGTGCCCCAGGACGGCGTGGATCGTGTGGAGGAGCCCCCGGACGTTCACGTCGACCATGCGGTCCCACTCCTGCACCAGGCCGGCGTCGAGGCGCGACAGCGGCATCACCCCGGCGTTGGCGACGGCGACGTCGATCCGCCCGTGCCGGGCGACGACGTCGTCGACGAGCGCGACGAGGGCGTCGCGGTCCACGACGTCGACCGGGTGCGGCTCGATGCCGGGCACCTGCGCGGCGAGGTCGGCGAGCCGGTCGGCCCGCCGGGCGGTGGCGATCACGTGGTGGCCGTCGTGGGCGAGCCGGGCGGCGATCGCGCGGCCGATGCCACTGCTCGCGCCGGTCACCAGGGCCACGGGGGTGGGGTTCGTGTCGTTCATGTCCTCCTTCCTACGAGCCGCGGCGACGGCGCGGCAGGGCGCGACGGTCGTGGGAGTGCCACACCCACCCGGGCCGGCGCGGGGTCGCCTAGGGTCGCGTCCATGGTGGCCACACCGCTCGGCGAGTACCTGCGGACCCGGCGCGCACTGGTGACCCCGGACGCCGTCGGCCTGGTCTCGGCGGGGGTCCGTCGTGTCCCGGGGCTGCGTCGTGAGGAGGTCGCGCTGCTGGTCGGGATGAGCGCCGACTACTACGTGCGGCTGGAGCAGGGCCGCGAGCGGAACCCGTCGGCGCAGGTGCTGGAGGCGCTCGCGGCCGTCCTGCGGCTCGACGACGACGCCCGGATGCACCTGTTCCGGCTGGCGGGGGCGGCGCCGCGGCCCCGGGCCCCGATCGCGGACGAGCGGCTCGACCCGCAGCTGGCGGCCCTGCTGGACAGCTGGCCGGGCCGGCCCGCGATCGTCCTCGGCCGCGGCTACGACGTGCTGGGCGCCAACCGGCTCGGGGCGGCGCTCGGGTTCGCCCCCGGGACCAACCTCGTCGAGAAGGTCTTCGAGGACCCGGCCTCCCGCACCTTCTACGCCGACTGGACCGCCGCGGCGGCGAACACCGTCGCCGGGTTCCGGGTGCTGCACGGCCAGGCCCCCGACGACCCCCGTGTCCGGCAGGTCCTCACGGCGATGCTGGACCGCAGCCCCGAGTTCGCCGAGCACTGGGCCCGGCACGACGCGCGGGGCAAGGGTGCCGAGCACAAGCGGCTGGTGCACCCCGACGTCGGCGCGCTGGACCTGCACCTGCAGTCGTTCGACGTCCGGTCGGCGCCGGGACAGCAGCTCGTCGTCTACGGGTGCGAGCCGGGGTCGGAGACGGCGGACCGGCTGGAGCTGCTGGGGATCGCCGCCGCGTCCCGCGCCTGACACCGTCCTCGGCCCGGGGTCTCAGTGCGCCGCGTCCACCACGTCCTCGCGGGTCAGCCGCCGCCGGAACACCCAGAACGTCCAGGCCTGGTAGGCGAGCACGACCGGCGTGACGACCGCGGCCACCCAGGTCATGATCGTCAGGGTGTACGGCGTCGACGCCGCGTTCACCACGGTCAACGAGAAGGCCGGGTCGGTCGTCGACGGCAGCACGTCCGGGTACAGCGACCCGAACAGCGTCACCGCGACGGCGACGATCGCGACCGTGGTCGCGGTGAACGACCAGCCCGACCGGCCCCGGACGGCGGCGAGGGTCCCGCCGGCCAGCCCGAGGGCCGCGACCAGGACCGGGGCGACGATCCACACCGGGGCGCCGTCGAGCAGCGTCCAGACCAGGAACGCCGCACCCGCCGGGATCGCGCACAGCCCGGCCGTCACCGCGACGGTGGTGGAGCGCTCGCGCACCGGGCCGTCGGTCTTCAGCGCGAGGAAGGCCGCCCCGTGCAGCGCGAAGACCAGCACCGTGGTGACGCCGCCGAGCAGCGCGTAGGGGTGGAGCAGGGTGAGCAGCGTGCCGGTGAACTCGTGGTCGGCGTCGAGCGGGACACCGTGCACGATGTTCGCCAGCGCCACCCCGAGCAGCAGCGCCGCGGCGAGCGACGAGCCGGTCAGCACGCGGTCCAGCACCGGGGCCCAGCGCGGCTCCCTGCCCCGGTACTCCAGCGCGATCCCGCGCAGGATCAGCGCGACCAGCAGCAGCAGGAACGCCAGGTAGAAGCCGGAGAACAGGCTCGCGTACCACTCGGGGAACGCGGCGAAGGTCGCGCCGCCCGCGACGATCAGCCACACCTCGTTGCCGTCCCACACCGGGCCGATCGTGCCGAGCGCGACGCGGCGGTCGGGCTCGTCACGGGCGACGACGGGCAGCAGCATCCCCACCCCGAAGTCGAAGCCCTCCAGGCAGAGGTAACCGGTCCACAGGACCGCGATCAGGACGAACCAGACGTCGACGAGTGCCATGTCGGTCCCCTCCTCAGTAGGTCGGTACGGGGGCGGTGGTCCCGGCCGGCTCCGGGTCGGCGACGCCCGCGGGCGGCGGCGGACCGGCGCGCACGGCCCGGACGAGCAGGACGA
The DNA here is from genome assembly GCF_017312135.1 of Pseudonocardia sp. TMWB2A. Taxonomy (NCBI): domain Bacteria; kingdom Bacillati; phylum Actinomycetota; class Actinomycetes; order Pseudonocardiales; family Pseudonocardiaceae; genus Pseudonocardia; species Pseudonocardia sp. TMWB2A. Next base: position 480,345 of record NZ_QKQY01000002.1, on the reverse strand, counting down.
CCTCGACGACGGCCAGCGCGCCGTAGAGCAGCGTGAACACGACCAGCGAGGTGAGCACCGACGCCCAGCCGACGCTCGGCGAGACGCCGTCGGCGGTGCGCAGCACGCCGTAGACGACCCAGGGCTGGCGGCCCGCCTCGGTGAAGATCCAGCCCGCGGAGTTCGCGAGCAGCGGCGCGGCCAGACCCAGGACGGCGGCCGGGCCGAACCAGCGCGGCGGCCGCCGCGTCGCCCGGGAACGCCGGGTCAGCCACAGCCCGACGACGGCGAGCAGCGCCGCCAGCAGCCCGAAGCCGATCATCAGCCGGAACATCCAGTAGCTGAGCGGGATGTCCGGTGTGTACAGACCCGGCCCGAACGCGGCGACGGCCCTGTCCTGCAGCTGGTGGATGCCCTCCACCTCGCCGTCCCAGGTGCCGGTGGCCAGGAACGACAGCAGCCGCGGCACCCGCAGGCTCCACAGCTCGCGGGTGCCGTCGAGCGAGCCGATGGTGAACACCGAGAACGACGCCGGCGCGACGGTGTCGTAGAGCGCCTCCGCCGCGGCCATCTTCATCGGCTGCTGCTGGGTCATCAGCCGGGCCTGCAGGTCCCCGGTGAGCACGACGCCGAGGCTCCCGGCGAGCGTCGTCCACAGCCCGACCCTGATCGACGGGTGGAACACCTCGGGGTGGCGGCCCCGCACCAGGTTCCAGGCGCTGATCGCGACCAGGAACATCCCGGCCGTCACCAGGCAGGCGGTCAGGGTGTGGGAGAACGCCCCGACCGCGGTGGAGTTGGTCAGCAGCGCACCGAAGTCGGTCAGCTCCGCCCGGCCGGTCGCGGCGTTCACGGTGGAGCCGACCGGGTGCTGCATCCAGGAGTTCGCGGCGAGGATGAAGTAGGCGCTCAGCACCGTCCCGATCGCGGCCAGCCAGATGCAGGCGAGGTGCACGCCCTTCGACAGCCGGTCCCAGCCGAAGATCCACAGACCGAGGAAGGTCGACTCCAGGAAGAAGGCGAGCAGGCCCTCGATCGCCAGCGGGGCGCCGAAGATGTCGCCGACGAAGCGGCTGTAGTCGCTCCAGTTCATCCCGAACTGGAACTCCTGCACGATGCCGGTGACGACGCCCATCGCGAAGTTGATCAGGAAGAGCTTTCCCCAGAACTGCGTCGCGCGCAGCCAGCGGTCGTCGGCGGTGACGAACCAGGTGGTCTGCAGGCCCGCGACGAGCAGGGACAGGCCGATCGTCAGCGGGACGAACAGGAAGTGGTAGACGGTGGTGATCGCGAACTGCCACCGCGCGAGGTCGAGGTTCATCACGCCCCTCCGGAGCCGGCGGGTCCCGTGTGGACCCGTCACCCGATCGTCGTCCGGACCGGGTGGTCGGGGCTCCGGGCGAAGGTCGGTCCGCGGTGTACCGGACGGCCCGCCCGCTCCGGGACGAAGGTCCCGGGCCGGGCCGGGTCAGGCCGGGTCGACCAGGTCGGCGGCCGGGCGTCGCGGCGTCGCCGGGACGGGGACCCCGTGGCCCAGGCGCAGGACGACCTGCGGGGGCCGGTCCCGGGCGAGCGAGCGGCGCACCCGCTCCCGCACGTCGGGGACCTCCACCAGCTGGGACACCGGCGACGCCGACAGGCCCTCGGCGGTGGCGGTCAGCAGCACCCGCGCCAGGGCCTCGCCGGCGCGCAGGTCGTCGCGGGGACCGTCGAGGTGCGAGGTCAGCACCGCGATCAGCGGGGCCGACTCGAAGGCGGCCGGCGCGGGCCGCGGGTGGGCGGACCCGCCGAAGTCCCGCGTCACCCACGGCTGGTTCGGGGCCGGCAGCGGCCCGCCCGCCGACGCGGGTACGCCGTCGTCGAGACCGCTGTGCCGGCCGGTCCAGGCCGCCATCTCCGCGACGAACGCGGGGTCGGCGGACTGGCGGGCGTGCGCCTCGCGGGCGAGGCCGCCCAGCACCGCGAGGTCCCCCGGGTCGGTCACCAGCTGGAGCCAGGCGCCCTCCTCGAACGCGGCGCGGGTGAGCGCGAAGCGGGTCGGGTTCGGCACGGGGACGTCGGAGAACGGTCGCCGGTTCGTGTGCCGGCGGGGCACCGCCTCCAGCAGCCGTCGCTGTTCGGGGGTGGCCGGCATCGCCGCGCCGCGCCGGACCACCGCGAGCAGTCCCGGGTCCGACGGGTCGGGGAGGCGGGTGACGAGCGGGCGGATGCCGGCCCCGGCCAGCGCGAGACGCAGCGCGTAGAGCGCCGCTCCGCAGCCGATCCGCAGCTCGCGGTCGGTCGGGTCGGCGACCGGCAGCCGTCGCGCGGGGTCGGCCCGCAGCTCGAGGTGGTCGGCTCCGACCCGGAACCGCCACGGCTGGGCGTTGTGCAGCGACGGCGCCAGGCCCGCCGTCGCCAGCACCCGGGCGGTCGCCGCGGCGTCGAGTCCGAGGATCGGGGTGACCGGCGCGGCCGTGCCGACGGTGTCCATGATGTGCGTCCCTCCCGGCGACCGGGCGTTCACCGGTGCCTCCGTGGCGATGGTGGGCGCCGCCGGTGCCGGTGGGACAGGTACGAAGGTCCCGGCCCGTGCCGGACGCCGGCCGTATCGTCGGCCCGGTGACGACGACGGACGAGGGACACGGTCGCGGGGACGGTGACGGGCAGGGCGAGATCTCCGGTCTGCTGGCGGGCCTGCGCCTGGACCAGTTGATCGGCGAGGTGCAGGACCGCCTCGCCGAGATCGCGTCCACCCGGCGGCGGACGCAGCGGCTGCTCGACGCGGTGCTCGGGGTCGCGGCCGGTCTGGAGCTGGACACCACATTGCAGCGGATCGTGCAGTCCGCGGTGGACCTGGTCGACGCCCGCTACGGCGCGCTGGGCGTGCTCGCCCCGGACGGCAGCATCGCCCGCTTCGTCGACGTCGGCCTGGACGAGGCGACCCGCACCGCGCTGGGACGCCCGCCCGAGGGCCGTGGCCTGCTCGGCCAGCTGATCGCCGACCCGCGTCCGCTGCGCCTGCACGACCTGTCGACGCACCCGTCCTCGGTCGGCTTCCCGCCCCACCACCCGCCGATGCGCAGCTTCATCGGCGTCCCCGTACGGGTCAGCGACGCCGTCTACGGCAACCTCTACCTCACCGAGAAGCGCACCGGCACCGAGTTCACCGCCGACGACGAGCTGATCCTCATGGCGCTCGCCGCCGCGGCCGGGATCGCCGTGCAGAACGCCGACCTGTTCGAGCAGGGCCTGCTCCGTCAGCAGTGGCTGGAGGCGCTGGCCGAGATCCGCGGCGAGGTGCTGGCCGGCACCGGCGAGGCCGACACGCTCGCGCTCGTCGCCCGGCGCAGCCTGGAGCTGTCCCGGGCCGACGGGACCCTGATCGCCCTGGGCCCCGACGACGACGGCGGCTTCCGGGAGGGCGCGACCGCGGGCCGTCCGCCACTGGCAGGCGGCCCCGACGACGCGCTCCTGCGCCGGGCGGTCGAGCTCCGCCAGCCGGTCCTGGCCGACGTCACCGAGGCCGCGGTCAGCGTCGACGGCGCCCGCGGACCGGTCGTCGCGGTGCCGATGCGGGCCGTGACCCGGGTGAGCGGGGTCCTGGTCGCCCGCCGCGCCCCCGGCGACCCGCCGTTCCGGCCGTCGGAGGTGCCGCTGCTGGTGTCGTTCGCCGACCAGGCGGCGCTGGCCCTGGAGCTGGGGGAGAAGCAGCGCACCCAGCGCGAGCTCGCGGTGCTCGCCGACCGCGACCGCATCGCCCGCGACCTGCACGACCACGTCATCCAGCGGCTGTTCGCGGTCGGCCTCACCCTGCAGGGCACGTTGCGCCGCGCCGGCGACGACGCCGCGGGCGCCGCCGTACGCGAGCAGGTCGGGCAGGCCGTCGACGAGCTGGACCGCACGGTCCGCGAGATCCGCACCTCGATCTTCGACCTGCACACCGCGGACCAGGGCGGCGGCGGTCTGCGACGGCGGCTGCTCGACACCGTCGCGCAGGTGACGGCCGCGTCCGGGATCGACGCGACCGTCGACACCGCGGGACCGGTCGACACCGTCGTGCCCGCGCACGTCGCCGTACACCTGCTGGCCGTGGTGCGCGAGGCCACGTCGAACGCGGTCCGCCACTCCGGTGCGGCCCGGCTGCACGTGCGGGTCGACGCCGGGGAGGAGCTGTCCGCGGAGGTCGTCGACGACGGCTGCGGCATCGGCCCCACCGGCCGGCGCAGCGGGCTGCGCAACATCGCCGACCGCGCCGCCGAGCTCGGCGGCACCTCGGTCGTCGAGCGCGTCGCGACCGGGGGCACCCGGCTGCGGTGGACGGTCCCGCTGGGCTGAGCGGGTCAGCGCCCGTGGCGGCGCTCGACGGCGTAGACGGCGGCCTCGGTGCGCCGGGAGAACCCGAGCTTGTGCAGGATCGAGGACACGTAGTTCTTCACGGTCTTCTCGGCGAGGTGCAGCGTGGCGCCGATCTGGCGGTTGGTGAGCCCGTCGGCGACGAGTCCGAGGATCCGCTGCTCCTGCGGGCTGAGGGTGTCGTAGCGGGGGTCGGGGTCGGACCCGCCGGTGCGCAGCCGCGCCAGCACCGCGGCGGTCGCCCGCGGGTCGAGCAGCGAGCCGCCGGCGGCGACCGTGCGCACGGCACCGACCAGGTCGACGCCCGCGACCTGCTTGAGCAGGTACCCCGCGGCCCCGGCCATGATCGCGCCGAACAGCGCCTCGTCGTCGGAGTACGAGGTCAGCATCAGGCAGGCCGGCGGCGGGACGACCGCCGAGCGCAGGTCGCGGCACACCGAGACGCCGTCGCCGTCGGGCAGCCGGACGTCGAGCAGCGCGACGTCCGGGCGCAGGGCGGGGATGCGGGCGAGGGCCTGCGCCGCGGTCCCGGCCTCGCCGACGATCTCGATGTCGTCCTCCATGCCGAGCAGCTGGGCCAGCCCGCGGCGCACGATCTCGTGGTCGTCGAGCAGGAACACCGAGATCGTCATCGTCGTCCTCCGGGGCCGGGTCGTCGTCGGGCCGAGGCTAACGGGCGTTCCGGGCACACCGGGCGGGCCGAAGGTCCCGGCGCCCGGGTGCTCCCGGTCACGGGGACATCGGTGCGGCAGCCGGTGCGGCGGTCAGTGCAGCAGGACGTCGGCGGGCCTGCGGCGCGGTGTCTCCGGGAGCTCGGCGTCGTCCTGGGGGCGGCCGACGCGCAGCAGCAGCTGCGGGTGGTCGGCGGTGCGCAGGACCTGCCGGGCCAGGTCCGCCCGGGTCCGGGACGCCTCCAGCACCCGCGAGAGCGGGCAGGTCGCGAGACCGAGCGCGGTGGCGGCGAGCAGCACGACCCCGGCCGCCTCCCCGGCGGCGAGCCGGGCCGGGTCGTCGTCGGCGCGGGTGGTCAGCACCATGATCGTGGCCTCGTCGCGGACGGCGGCCCGGGCCGGCAGCGAGCCGCCCGGGAAGCGCACGCCCAGGTCGGGGCCCGGCCGCCACGGTGCGCCGCGGGGGAGCGACCCGGCCGGGACCCCGTCGTGCGAGCCCGGGTAGCGGTGGGTCCAGACCAGCAGCTCGGCGGCCTGGCCGGGCCGGGCGCGGGCCTCCCGCGCCGCCGTGTCCTCCAGCGCCGCGAGGTGCTCGCGGGCGACTGCGTCGGTCACGGTGTGCAGGGTGGCGCCGTACCGCGCCGCGTGCTCGCCGAGGACCGCGCGTGCGTGCCGCGAGTCCACACCCTCGCGGAAGGGCCGCCGGTCGGTGCGCCGGCGCGGGATCGCCCGGGCCAGCGCCGCCACGGTGTGGTCGGCGGGGTCCGGGGGAGCCCCGGTGAGCCGGACCGTCGCCAGGTGGTTCCGGTCCCCGGTCGGGAGCCGGGTGACCTCGTGGCCCGCCCCGAGCGCGGCGAGCGCGACGTGCAGGAAGCCCAGCGCGGACCCGCAGCTGACCAGCTGGTCGCGCCGGTCGGGGTCGGTGAAGGGCAGCCGCCGGTCGGGGTCGGCGTGCAGCTCCAGCCGGTCGGTCGCGACCCGCCAGCGCCACGGCTGGGTGTTGTGCACCGAGGGGGCGCGCACCGCCGCCGTGAGCGCGCGGCGCAGCACCTCCGGCCCGGACGGCGACGCCGCCGTCACCGCGACACCGCCGCGGCGGCGAGCCCGGCCGTCCACTCCCGCCCGCCGGGTGTCCCGGCCGTGTGCAGCCGCACCGGGAGCTCCAGGTCCGGCGCCGGCACCGGGTGCGGACGGCCGTCCCCGGCGGGCGCGGCGTCGACCATCCACAGCGGTCGGACCCGCAGCACCGCCGCGTGCCGGTGCAGGAACCGGCTCGCGGCGACGCGGGCCCACGGCCTGCCCCACGCCCCGACGAGCACGACGCCGGCGACCCCGGCGAGCGTGCGGGCGTCGCCCGCCCGGACGACGAGCGGGCGCAGCCCCTGCCCGGCCAGCTCGGCCCCGATCGCGGCCGCGGTGTCCAGCGACCGCCGGTCGGCACCGGCCAGCGCGACCATCACCGTGAGCTCCCCGCGCACCTCGACCATGGTGACCTCCTCCGTCGTCCCGGTACCGATGCTCCTCCGGGAACGACGGTCGGGGCAGGGCCGGGCGGCACGCCCGGCCCGGGCCGAAGGTCCCGCACTACGACTTCGGTCGGAGGCCGTCGCCGTTCGATCGATGTGCGGAGCCGGGCGGCGTTCCTAGCGTCCGCCCCGACCGCGACGAGGGGACGGGAACGATGCGAGGACGACGGAACCTGATACGGGCGACGGTGCTGGCGCTGCTGGCCGGGCTGACCGGTGCGGCGGTCGCGGCTCCCGCGGGGGCGGCGGAACCCGCAGCAGGGCCGGAGTGGGGCCCCTGCCCCGCGGACGTGGTGGCGCCGCTGGTGGCGCTGCAGTGCACGCAGATCCCGGTGCCGCTGGACCACGGCAGCCCCGACGGCGAACAGATCACGATCACGGTGTCGCGGCTGGCGAGCACGAAGCCGGAGAAGCGCCGCGGGATCCTGATCCTGAACCCCGGGGGTCCGGGCGGGTCCGGGCTGGCGTTCGCGAACGACCTGGTGAAGCGCGGTCTGCCCGCGAGCGTGCAGGAGAGCTACGACATCATCGGGTTCGACACCCGCGGGGTCGGCCACTCGGACCCGGTGAGCTGCGGGTTCACCACCGACCAGGACTACATCGGCAACATCCCGCCGTACGCCGCCGACGACGCGGCGGTCCTGCGGACGGCCGAGGTCGCGCGGGAGGTGGCGCAGCGGTGCGCGGCGAACGACCGCAACGGGCACCTGCGGCACGTCACGACCGCCAACGTCGCCCGGGACATGGACCGCATCCGGGCCGCGCTCGGCGAGGAGAAGGCCAGCTTCCTCGGCTTCTCCTACGGCTCGGCGCTCGGGGCGGCCTACGCCTCCCTGTTCCCCGACCGCTCCGACCGCGTCGTGCTCGACAGCAACGTCGGTGACACCCACCTCGACCCCGACGGCATCCGCCGCTACGCACTCGGCGCCGAGGAGACCTTCGGGGACTTCGCCCGCTGGGCCGCCGACCGGCACGGCACCTACGGGCTGGGCGCCACACCGGAGGAGGTGCGGCAGACCTACCTCCGGCTCGCCGCGCGGCTCGACGACCGGCCGTCGGGCGGGGTCGACGGGCGGGTGTTCCGGGCGGCCACCTTCGTCGGCCTGTACGGCCCGACCCTCTACGGCAGCACCGCCGCGGCCTGGCAGTCGCTGCTGTCCGGCGACGCCCCGGCCGCCCCGGCGCCGCCCGCCCCCGCGCCGCCCCCGGGCCCGTCGCCGCAGGACAACGGGTACACGGCGTTCCTGGCCACCACCTGCAACGACGTCGCCTGGCCGCGGGACGTCGCGGTCTACCAGCGGGCGGTGGCGCAGGACCGCGAGCGCTTCCCGGTGTACGGCGCGGCGAGCGCGAACGTGCTGCCCTGCGCCTTCTGGCCGTACGAGCCGGCCGAGCCGCCGGTCCGGGTGCTCGACGAGGGCCCGGCGAACGTGCTGATCGTGCAGAACCGCCACGACCCGGTCACCCCGCTGCGCGGCGGTGAGCTCCTCCGGGAGAAGTTCGGCGACCGGGCCCGGCTCGTCGTCGAGAACGGGAGCGGCCACGGCGTCTACGCGGGCGTCGGGGACACCCCGTGCGCGCTGGGGGTCACGACGTCGTACCTGGTGGACGGGACGCTCCCGCCCGACGACGTGATCTGCCGCTGACCCGTCCGCGGCGGCTCAGCCGACGGCGGCGCGCCGGGCCGTCCCCTCGGCCGGGCTGCGCTCGTGCACGAGTGCGCCGAACACGAGCGCGAACACGCCCCAGACGACGACCTGCGCGCCCAGTGCGGCGGCACGGAAGTCGTAGAGCACCGTCGCCGGGAAGTCGGCAGGCGTCTCGGCGACGGCGGGCAGCAGCGACCCGACGACGAGGGTCACCACGAGGTAGCCGACCCCGGCGGCGACGACGGCGTTCCACCGGCCCAGCCGCGGCGTCAGCCGCTCGGACGCGACCACGGCGACGACCATCAGCGCGATCGAGACGACCACCATGAGCAGGAACAGCCCGGTGCGCGAGCCGATGGTGTCGTCGGCGGTGGAGGCGGGCGGGTTCGCCGGGTACTTCACCAGCGGCACCAGCACCGCCGAGACGAACCCGAGCAGCGTGACGACCACCGCGGTCGACCGCGAGCCCAGCGGCGCCAGCCGTCCGCGCGCGACGGCGAACACGAGGGCGAGGATGCCGCCGATCGCGACGCCGTAGACGACGTAGGCGACACCGAGCCCGACGTTCGCCTGGACGGCGCGGCTGACCAGCTCCTCGTGGGCGTGCTCGTCGGAGGCCGCGGCCATGGCGTCCTCGAAGGCGATCCCGCCGTCCAGCGGGGGCTCGCCGAAGAACCGGGCGAACAGGTAGGCCACGACACCCGCGGCCAGGCCCGCGATCATGCCGCGGACCAGGAGAGCTCTCACGATCACGTCCGGCTCCGCGTCAGTGGCAGGGGAAGCCGAGCAGGTGCCGGCCGTCGTGGACGAACTCGTGGATCATCGCGCCGGGCACCAGCGAGGTGACGCCCTGGTCGATGCCGACCAGGTACAGCAGCACGAGCATGACGACGCCGGCGAAGATCGCCCACGGTGCGATCTCGCGCAGCGGGATGGGAGCCGGCACGGCTCCGGTGGTCGGTGCGGGGACGGCGTGGGTCATCGGTCGCTCCGGGGTCCGGGGGTGTACATCTGAACAAATGCACGGAGAAATGGTGCGCGTGGCGTCAGGGGTCGTCAAGTGACCACGGGGACCTCTCGGCTCACACTGGTGACGCATGCCGCCACGAACGGGACGCGGGGCGCACACTTCCCGGCCGACGAGCCCGTCGCGCCGGGTGCGGAGGCCCACCTGCGCGCCCTGACCCGGCTCCGGGCCGACCGGTTCCGGCACGCGCCGGACCCCGCGTCGGCGGCGACGTGCGCCGCACTGGGCGGTCCGGGGGAGGCCGATCCGGCACTGCGGTCCTGGGACGCGGGCGCCTGGGCGGGCCGCCCGCTCGACGTCGTCGCCGCCGAGGACCCGGAGGGGGTGGCGGCCTGGCTCGCCGACCCGGCGGCGGCGCCGCACGGCGGGGAGTCGCTGCACGACCTGCTCGACCGGGTCCGGGGCGTGCTGGCCGGCGTCGAGGGCGGGCACACGGTCGCGGTGTGCGGGCCGGCCGTGGTCCGGGCCGCCGTCGTGCTGGTCCTGGGGGCGCCCGCCACGGCGTTCTGGCGGGTCGACACGGGCCCGCTGACCGGCACCGACCTGCGCGGCGGGCCGGACCGGTGGACGGTGCGCGCCACGGGCGCGCCGCAGACCCGGGGCTGAGCGACCATCGTCACTACGTCTGTACATCGGTTCAGGTGTTCACGTATGAGTAAGCCGATCGTGACGATCATCCGAATTGTCGTGTCGGCGTCGTGGCCGCGGGGTCCGCCGTCGGGGGAGGGACACCCATGCCTGCGAGACGGATCATGAGTGCCATTGCGGCGGCGACGGCCGTCCTGCTGCTCACCGCCGGGTGCGTGCAGACCACCGGCGGCGCCGGCGGAGGCGCGGACGACCGCACCCTGACCTTCGCCACGAGCTTCGCGATCGACGACCTGGACCCGGCCGAGAACGCGATCTGGGGCGTCGAGTTCGGCTACGCGGAGCTGCTCATGCGCCCGGACCGCGCCGGCGACCCGACCCCGTGGGTGCTCGAGGAGCTGACCTCGACCGGCCCGCTGACCTGGCGGATGACCCTGCCGCCCGACGCCTCGTTCGTGAACGGCCGCCCGCTCGACGCCGCCGCGCTCGCCGAGCTGATCACCTTCCAGCTGGCCGACAACGCCTCGTTCGCCGCGGCCCTCCCGGGGGCCACGGCGGCGGCGACCGGACCGCACGAGGTCGTGCTCACCACCGGGCGCCCGGCGCCGAACGTGCCCGCGCTGCTCGCCGACGAGTCGATCCTGCCCGTCTACGACAGCGCCGCGTACCGCGCGCACCGCGACTCCGGCGCGCCCGCGTCCGCCCTGGTCGACGCCGGCATCTACACCGGCCCCTACGTGGTGGAGTCCCTGGACTCCTCGGCCGCCCGGCTGGCCCCGCGGGCCGACCACTGGGACGGTCCGCCCGCGCTGGAGGCAGTGACCGTGCGCTTCGTCCCCGAGGCGGCGGCACGGATCCAGGCCGTCCAGGCCGGGGAGGCCGACATCGCGCTCTACCCCTCGCGCGCGACGCTGCCCACGCTGGCGGGCCGCGACGACGTCGCGGTGGTGACCGACGAGCCCACCGGCCCGTCGCTGCCGCTGTTCCTCAACCAGCGCGAGGCCCCCTTCGACGACGACCGCGTCCGCCGGGCCGTCTACGCCGCGGTCGACTACGACGCGATCGCGAACGAGGTCATGCAGGGCCAGTTCCTGCCGGCCACCGGCCTGTACGTGCCGAGCCGGCCGTGGGCGGAGACGACCCAGCGCACCGACGTGGCGGCCGCGGAGCGGCTGCTCGACGAGGCGGGCTGGGTGCGGACCGGCGACGGTCCCCGCACCCGCGACGGCCGCCCGCTGCGCTTCTCGATGCTGACCTACCCCGAGCAGCCCGACTCCGACGCCGTCGCCCTCGCGCTGCAGGCCCAGCTCGCGGAGCTGGGCGTCGGCGTCGACATCCGCCAGGTGCCCGACATCGACTCCGTCCTCAAGACCGGCACCGGCTGGAACTCCGGGATCAGCTCCCGCGGCTTCATCTCCTTCGGCGGGGACTACGTCCTGCCGCTGCAGACCACGGTCCGCAGCGACGGGGAGGCCAACTTCAGCGGCATCGCCGACCCGGAGCTGGACGCGCTCGTCGACCGGGTGGGCGTCGAGCTCGACCCGGCCGCCCGCGACGACCTGCTCCGCCGGGTCCAGCAGCGCATCGCCGAGCGCGGGCACCTCGCCTACGTCGGGCTGCGCAGGCCCGCCGTCGTCACCTCGCCCGCGTGGAGCGGCTACGCGATCGAGGGTTCCAACCTGTGGGTCGCCCACGACACGGCGCCGACGGGCTGAGCAGGTGCGCACCGTCCTCCGGCGGCTCGGTCAGGCCCTGCTCACCCTGGCCGGTGCGGCCGTGCTCGTCTTCGGGATGCTCGCGGTCACCCCGGGCGACCCGGCCCAACGGGTCCTGCAGGCGCGCGGGGTCCTGGAACCCGCCCCGGCCGCGGTGGCCGCGGTCCGCGCCGAGCTGCGGCTCGACGACCCGCTGCCGGTCCGGTTCGGACGGTGGGCCGGCGACGCCGTGCGCGGCGACCTCGGTGTCTCCTGGCGGACCGGACGGCCGGTGGCCGCCGAGTTCGCGCAGCGGCTGCCCGCGACGCTGCGGCTGACCGTCGCCGCGCTCGGGATCGCCGTCGTCGCCGCGCTGGCGCTCGGGACGACGGCGGCACTGGGTGCCGGGCGCTGGCCGGACACGGTGTCGCGGGTCGTGGCGCTCGTCCTGCTGGTGGTCCCCGGGTTCGTCCTCGGGGTGGTGCTGCTCGACCTGGTCGTGGTCCGGGCCGGGCTCGGCCGGGTCATCGCCGACGGCGGCTGGGGCACGGTGCTGCTGCCCGCGCTCGTCCTCGCCGCCGGGTCGGTGCCCGTGTGGTCGCGGGTGCTGCGCACGAGCCTGGTGGAGGCAGGCGGTGCCGGGCACGTGACGGTCGCGCGGGCCCGCGGCGCCGGTCCGCTGCGCGTCCTGCTGGTGCACCGGCTGCCGCACGCGCTCGCCCCGTTCCTGACCATGGTCGGGCTGGGCACGGCGGCGCTGATCGGCGGCGCCTCGATCGTCGAGAGCGTGTTCACCTGGCCGGGCGTCGGGCGGTTCACCGTCGAGGCGATCACGGCCCGGGACATGCCGGTGATCGTCGGGTTCACCCTGCTGGCCGTCGTCGCCTACGTGGTGGCGAGCCTGGTCCTCGACCTCGTCTGCGCCGTGATCGACCCCCGTCTGCGCGGTGCGCGGTGACCGGGGCCGGGATCCTCATCCCCGCGGCACCGCCCGTCCCGCGCGGTCTCGACGGGCGGACCGGTCGCGCCCTGCTCGCGAGCCCGGCGGCCCGCGCCGGGCTCGCCATGGCGGCGGTCCTGCTGGTCGCGGCGGTCGTCGGGCCGTGGGTGCTCCCGGACCCCGACCTGCCCGACTACACCCGCCAGCTCGCGCCGCCGTCGCCGGGCAACCTGCTCGGCACCGACCACGCCGGGCGGGACCTGCTGGCCCGCAGCGTCGCCGGGGCCCGCAGCTCGCTGGGTGCCGCGGTGGCGGTGATGGTCCTGTCCGCGGTCGTGGGGATCGTCGTCGGGACGCTGGCCGGTGCGGTGGGCGGCGCCCTCGACACGGTGCTCACCCGCGCCACCGACGTCATGCTCGGGCTGCCGACGCTCGTGCTGACCCTCGCCGTGGTCGGTGTGCTCGGACCCGGGCACCTCAACCTGGTGCTGGCGATGGTGGTGACGAGCTGGGCCTCGCTCGCCCGGCTCGCCCGCAGCGTCGCGCAGGGCGCCCGGCACCGGCCGGACGTCGTCGCGGCGCGGATGGCGGGGGTCGGACCGGTGCGCGCGGTCCTGACCCACGTCGTCCCCGGGGTCACCGCCCAGGTGTCGGTGGCGGCGACCTGGGGCTCGGCGACGCCGTGCTGCTCCTGGCCGGGCTGTCCTTCCTCGGGCTGGGCGCCCAGCCGCCCACCGCCGAGTGGGGCACCATGCTCGCGGCCGGGCGGGAGACCTTCGACTTCGCGCCGTGGCAGCTGATCGGGCCCGGGGCCGGGCTGGTCCTCGCCGTCGCCGCGGCGACCCTGGTGAGCGACGCGCTGCGCGACGTGACCGACCCGCGGGGGCACCGGTGAGCGTGCTGGAGGTCCGCGGCCTGACCGTCACCTACCCGGACGGCCACCGGGCCCTCGACGACGTCGACCTGCGCATCGACGACGGCGAGCGCTGGGCCGTCGTCGGCCGCTCCGGCAGCGGGAAGTCCACCCTGGTCCGCACCGTGCTGGGCCTGCTCCCGGCCGGGACGACGGTGACCGGCAGCGTCCGGGTGTCCGGTCGCGAGGTCCTCGGTCTGCCCGAGGCCGCGCTGCGCGCGCTGCGCGGCCCGGTGGTCGGGTACGTGCCGCAGGACCCGTTCGCGGCCTGCGACCCGCTGCGCACCGTCGGGCACCACGTCGCCTCGGCGTGGCGGGCGCACTGCGCGGCCCCGCCGGCGGGCCGGGTCGACGCCGACCTCGCCGCGGTCGGCATCGAGGACCCGGCCGGCAGCGCCGCGCGGCACCCGCACACCTGGTCCGGCGGCATGCTGCAGCGGGCGACGATCGTGGCGGGCGCCGCGCACTCGCCGCCGCTGACCCTGGCCGACGAACCGACCAGCGCGCTCGACGCGGAGCTCGCCGACGAGGTGCTGGCGCTGGTCCGGGAGCGCAGCGGCGCACTGCTGATGGTCAGCCACGACCTGGCGCTGGTCGCCCGGCACGCGCAGCAGGTCGTGGTGCTCGACGGGGGCCGGGTCGTCGAGCGCGGCCCGGCGGCCCGGCTGCTCGCGGCCCCCGCGGCGCCCGCGACCCGCACGCTGGTCGCCGCCGCGGTGCCCGCCACCCGGCCCGCGCCGCCCGCGGGTCCCGGCGACCCCGACGACGGTGGCCCCGACGACGGCGGATCCGGCGGTGTCGGATCCGGCCGTGGCGGCTCCGACGTCGTGGTCCGCGCGGACCGGGTCCGCCGCCGCTACGGCACCGTCACCGCGGTGGACGAGGTCTCGCTGACGCTGCGGGCCGGTGAGGTGCTCGGTCTGGTCGGGCGGTCCGGCTCGGGGAAGTCCACGCTGGCCCGCCTCGTCGCGGGCCTGGAACGGCCCGACGCCGGCACGGTCGTCCACGGGGCCGGGTCCGCCCGTCCCGGCTGGGTGATGCCGGTGTTCCAGGACCCGGTCGCCTCGCTCGACCGGCGCTGGCCGCTGTGGCGCACCCTGGTCGAACCCGTCCGGGCCCGCGACGGCCGGCTGTCCCGGGCCGCGGCGCGCCGGCGGGCGGCGTCGATGCTGGACCGGGTCGGCCTGGGCGAGGTCGACCCCGACCGCAGACCCGCGACGCTGTCGGTCGGGCAGGCCCAGCGGGTGGCGATCGCGCGGGCGCTGGCCGCGGAGCCCGCGCTGCTCGTCGCCGACGAGCCGACCGCGAGCCTCGACGTCGCGACCGCCGCCGAGGTCACCGCGCTGCTCGCCGGGGTGGCCCGGGCCGGGACCGCGGTCCTGGTCGTCAGCCACGACCGGGACCGGCTGGCAACCTGGGCCGACCGCATCGTGACGATGCGGTCCGGTCGCCTCGACCCCTCACCCCGGACGCAGGGAGCACACCGATGACGACGACCGACCGCGCACTCCTGCTGGTCGCGCGCCCCACCCCGGCCGGGGTGGACGCCCGCTCGCTCGCCGGGCTGGTCCGGGCGGTCGCGGAACGCGTCCCCGGCCCCGTCCGCCACGCCCACCTCGACCAGGAGACCCCGTCGGTCCCCGCCGCCCTCGACGCGCTGGCCGCGGACGGGGTCGCCTCGGTCCTCGTCGTGCCGCTCGCGGTCCCGGCCGACCGCTACCTGACGACCTGGATCGCCCGCGCGGTCGCGCACCGCGGCGCGGCGTCGGGCGACGGGCCGCAGGTGCGGATCGCGCCGGGGCTGACCGAGGTCGTCGCGGACGCCGTCGTCGCGCTGGCCGCGTCCGAGGGCGAGCCGGTCACCGCGTCTCCGGGCGGGTTCGCGAGCCCGGCGTTCTCCGAGCTGGAGGTCCCGGACCGGCACCTGTTCGTCTGCCGCGGCCCGCGGTGCCTGGTGTACGGGGCGGGGGAGACCCACCGTGCCCTCGCCGCGGCCGCGCGGGGCACCACGACCCAGGTGACCCCGTGCGGCTGCCTGGGGCCGTGCAACCTCGGGCCGCTCGTCGTCGACGGTCCCACCTGGCACCGGGCCGTCACCGCGGACGACGCGGCCGCCCTGGTGGCCCTCACCCCAGGAGCGTGAGCAGCCCGGAGAGCTCCAGCGCGTGCCGCGCCGGGCCCGGCGGCACCTCGACCCGCAGCCGCTGCCCGCGGGCGCCCGCCCGGTCGGCAGCCTCGGCGAGCAGGGCGGAGCCGTTGCTCGCGACGTAGGTCGGCCCGTCGAGGACGAGGAGCACCGGCCCGGCGGCGACCAGCTCCAGGAGCCGGTCGCGGATCTCGGCGGCCCCGGCGAGGTCGAGGTCGCCGGCCAGGGTGAGGCGGCGGGCGTCGCCGCTGCGGCCGTCGTCGTGCAGCTCGGTGCGCCGGCGCCCGGGGGAGGGCCGTACGGGCGGCGCGGGCTGCTGCGCCACGGCGGGCGTGTGCGGGTCCGGGGTGATCCGCATGCGCACCACGGTACCCCGGCCCGCCGTGTCGATCTCGGCGGTGGTGGCGATGGCGCGGATCATCTGCAGGCCGCGCCCGCGGTAGCCGGGGTCGGGCGGCGGCGGCCGCCAGCGGCCGGTGTCGGCGACCTGGGCCCGGACGCCGTCGTGCGGGGTGTACCCGAGACGCAGGCGCACCTCACCGGGCGGGTCGAACTCGGCGTAGCCGTGCTCGACGCTGTTGGCGGCGGCCTCGTCGATCGCGCGGACCAGGTCGTCGCCGAGGTCCTCGCCCAGACCCACGTGGCCGGCCCAGCGCCGGACCCGGCGGCGCATCCCCGGCAGCTCCCGGGCGGACCCGGGGACGGTGAGGTCGATGTCGGGCGGGAGGACGCGGACGCAGACCAGCGCGGCGTCGTCGGTGTGGGCGGCCCCGGCCAGGGCCCGGTCGACGATCTGGTCGGCGAACTGCTCGGGCGGCAGCCCCGCCACCTCGGCGGCGATCCGGGCCAGCCGGTCCAGCCCCTCGTCGACGACCTCGCCCCGGCGCTCGACGAGCCCGTCGGTGTAGAGCACCAGCGTCTGCCCGGCCGCGATCGGGGCGACGCCCTCGCCGAAGGGCGGCCGGCCGCGGATCCCCAGGACGGGGTTGTGGCCGCCCGCGAGGTAGCGGCTGCCGTTCTCGTCGACGACCAGCACGGGCAGGTGCCCGGCCCGCGCCCAGCGCAGCTCCCCGCGGCCGGGGTCGACGACCACGCAGGCCGCCGTCGAGTAGCGGGCGCCGGGGATCCAGGTCGCGAACTCGTCGAGCAGCTCCAGCGCGGACGCGGGGTCGCGGCCCTGCCGGACGGCCCCGGAGAGCACAGTGCGCAGCTGGGCCATCACCGCGGCCGCCGCGACGCCCTGCCCGACGACGTCGCCCACCGACAGCCCGACCCGCCCGCCGCCGAGGTCGACGACGTCGTACCAGTCGCCGCCGGCCTCGGTGCCCGCGGCGCCGGCCTGGTAGCGCACCGCGATCTCCACGGTGTCGAGGTCGGGCAGGCGGGTGGGCAGCAGCGTGCGCTGCAGGGTGTGGGCGACCTCCCGCTCGGCGCGGTAGAGCCGGGCGCGTTCGAGCGCCTGCGCGGCCGGGTCGGTCAGGGCGAGCAGGGTGGCGCGCTCGCTCGGGGTGAGCGGGCGCGGCGTCCCGAACGCGACCGCGATGACGCCGACGGTGCGCGCGGCGGTGACCAGCGGGAGGGTGAAGACGGTCGCGTGGCCGAGGCCGTCGAGCAGGGTGGCCAGCTCCGGGTGGCGCTCACGCCAGTCGGTGCCCGGTTCCAGCCACAGCGCGCGGGCCTGGCGGGCGGTCACCGCCGCCGGGGCCGGCGAGCTCAGCGGCACCTCGCGCCACGCCTGCGGGTCGGCGACGTCGTGCAGGGCCAGCGCCCGCAGCTGCTGCCCGGCCGGGTCGAGCTCGTAGACCGCGATCCGGCAGGTGCCGAGCAGCGCCCTCAGGTGGGTGACGACGGTCCGGGCCACCTCGGTCGGGTCGGCGGCGGCGGACAGCTGCGCGGTGGCCCGCTGCAGCAGCGCCAGCCGGTCGGCGTTGGCCCGCTCGTCGGCGAGCAGAAGCGCGTTGTCGAGCGCGAGCGCGGCGCGGTCGGCCAGCTCGGTGACGAGCTCGATGTCGTCGGGGGCGTACGGCGTCGTCCGCGGGCCCCGGACCAGCACCAGGACGGCCAGCGCCCGGCCGCGCGCGGACAGCGGCACCCCGACCGCGGAGCGCGCGGGGATCGGGGAGCCGGGGACCATCGCGCCGGGCGCGGTGTCGTCCCACAGGACGGCGGCGCCGGCGTCGAGGACCTGGAGGCCGAACGAGGTCTCGGCGGGGCGCTCGTCGAGCACCTCCTCGGTCACGGCGTCCGGACCGCACCGGGCGACCCGGACGAGCTGCCCGGCGTCGTCGACGCGGCGGACCGTGCACACGTCGGCCAGCCGGGTCTCGACGAGCAGCGCGGTCAGCCGCCGCAGCCGGTTGTCGACGCCGTCGGAGCTGTCCAGCTCCCGGCTGAGCCGGGCGAGCAGCGTCTGGCGTTCGGACTCGCGGTAGCGGACGTTGATGTCGGTGCCGCTGCCCACCCAGCCGGTGACCGTCCCGTCGGTGCCGGTGTGGAGCGGGACGGCGTGCTCGAGGATCCAGCGGAAGGCGCCGTCGGCGCGGCGGAGCCGGTACTCGATCTGCCAGCCCGTCCCGGACGCGAGCGCCGGGGCCACGCGGTCGCGGTAGCGCTGCCGGTCCTGGGGGTGCAGCCCGTCGGTCCAGCCGTCGCCGAGGTCCGCGGGGACCTCCCGGCCGGTGAACTCCTGCCAGCCGGAGTTGACGTAGGTCCGCGCGCCGTCCGGGTCCGCGACCCAGATCAGGGCCGGGGCCAGGTCGGCCATGGCGGTGAACCGGGCCTCGGCGTCGCGACGGCCCCGCCCCAGCTTCAGGTGGGCGTTCACCCGGGCGACGAGCTCGGCCGCGGAGAAGGGCTTGACCAGGTAGTCGTCCGCGCCGGCGCCGAGGCCCTCGATCGCGGCCTCCTCACCGGCCCGGGCGGAGAGCAGCAGGACGGGCACCCCGGCGGTACGACGGTCGCCGCGCAGCGCCGCGAGCAGCTCCATGCCGTCGAGCACCGGCATCATGATGTCGGTGACGACCAGGTCCGGCGGGCGCTCCCGGGCCGCGGTCAGCGCGGACTTCCCGTCCTCGACGAGCTGGACCTCGTAGCGGTCGGCCAGCAGCCGCTGCAGGTACTCGCGCATGTCGGCGTTGTCGTCGGCGACGAGGATCCGGCCCGCGGAGGCCGGCGCACCCGGCCCCGCCCCGTCCCCGACGACGGGCGCCGGTGCCGGACCGGGCAGCCAGCGCAGCGCCTCGCCGACGAACGCCTCCGAGGTCGCGGTCGGTGCGCCGCCCGACGCCGTGTCGGCGACGCGGTCCGGGTCGAGGTGGGCGGTGCCGGTCGGGATCCGGACGGTGAACGTGGTGCCCGCGCCCGCGGTGCTCGCCGCGGTGATCGTCCCCCCGTGCAGGGTGACCAGCTCGCGGGTCATGGCGAGCCCGATGCCCGACCCCTCGGTCGAGCGGGCGCGGGCACCGGCGATGCGATGGAACCGCTCGAACAGCCGGGGCAGCTCCTCGGCGGGGATCCCGGCCCCGGTGTCGGCGACGGTCAGCTCGACCGCGTCGTCGCCGTCGGCGCGCAGGGCGACCGCGACGCGGCCGTCCAGGGTGAACTTCAGCGCGTTGGACAGCAGGTTGAGGACGACCTTCTCCCAGGACTCCCGATCCACGTGGACAGGCCCGGGCAGCGGCGGGCAGTCCACCGTGTAGTCCAGCCCGGCGCGCTCCATCGCCGACCGGAACAGGCTGGTCAGCTCGGTGGTGAAGGCGGCGAGGTCGGTCGGCTCGAACGTCGCGCGCAGCCGTCCGGCCTGCAGCCGGGAGAAGTCGAGCAGCGTGGTGACCAGCCGCCCGAGGCGCAGCGCGTTGCGGTGCACGACGTCGAGCTCCGCGGCGAGCCGGTCGGGCCCCGGCGGGTCGTCGCGCAGCTGCTCGACCGGTCCCATGATCAGCGTCAGGGGCGTGCGGAACTCGTGGCTGACGTTGGAGAAGAAGTCGGTCTTGGCGCGGTCGAGCTCGGCGAGCGCCTCGGCCCGCTCCCGCTCGGCCTCGTAGGCGCCCGCGGCGACCAGCGCGGCCCCGACCTGGCCCGCCAGGAGGTCGACGAAGGCCCGGTAGCGCTCGTCGAAGGTCCGGAACGGGTTCAGCCCGACGACCAGCGCCCCCCGGATCCGGGTCTCGCCCTGCGCCCCGGCGAGCGGGACCAGCACGGCGTGCGACGGCGGCCGGTCCCAGGCGCTGTGGGGCAGCCCCGGCAGGCGGGCGGCGAGGTCGTCGACGACCGCCGTGCCGCCCTCGCGCACCGGGTCGAGCGGCCAGCCGGCCGGGTCGGCACCGGGCGCGTCGGGCGCGATGCCCGCGGAGCCGGCGAGCCGGGTCCCGCCGTCCTCGGTGAACTCGTAGACCAGCCCGAACGGGACGTCCTGCGGGTTGCCGGCCAGCGCGCGCCCGACGGCGGCGTACACCTGCGCCCCGGTGCGGGTCGGCCCCAGGTCGGCGGCGAGGTCGCGCAGCGTCTGCATGCGGCGTTCGCTGAGCACGCGGTCGGTGTTCTCGGTGACCACGCACAGCATCCCGGCGACGGCGCCGTCCTCGTGCAGCGGGCTGTAGGAGAAGGTGTGGTAGGTCTCCTCGGGGTAGCCGCTGCGTTCGAGGAACAGCAGCAGGTCCTCGTCCCAGGTGGCCCCACCGCCGGCGAGCACCGAGCCGATCAGCGGGCTGACGTCGTCCCAGACCTCGGCCCACACCTCGCGCGCCGAGCGGCCCAGCGCCCACGGGTGCTTGTCGCGCAGCGTGTCGCGCCGGTAGGCGTCGTTGTAGAACATCGTGAGGTCCGGGCCCCACGCCATCCACATCGAGAACCGGGAGTCGAGCAGCATCCGGACGACGCTGCGCAGGTCCGGTGACCAGCGCTCGGGCGGTCCGAGCGGGTGGGAAGACCAGTCGTGGGCCGCCATCGCGGCGTGGACGAGGTCGGACTGCGTGCTCTCGACCGCGTCGTCGTCGCCGCGCATGAACCACCTCCTCGGCCCCGTCGGACGGCCGTGGAAAATCTAGCCGACCCCGTCCGGACGTGCGCCACTCATCTCCGCGGGCGGCGCTGGACAGGCCCCGGAGTGGCGGGGTTCACTCCTCGGGTATGGGGACATTCGCTCCGGGGACGGACGCGGAGTGGTCGACGGCGACGGTCGGGACCGAGGACGCGTTCGACTACTGGCGCGACATCATCTGCGACACCTTCGTGCAGCTCGCGGCCCGGCCGAGGTCCGCGGAGCCGTTCGGCGGCAGCATCCGCAGGCGGGAGCTGACCGGGCTGGACATGTCGCTGGTCGACGCCGGCCCGCAGGACGTCGACCGCACCCGCTCGCTCATCGCCCGCTCGGGGGAGGAGTGCGTCCTGGCGAGCATCCAGCTCACCGGTGCCGGTGCGGTGCGCCAGGACGGCCGCGAGGCCCGGCTCGCCCCCGGTGCGATGGCCTTCTACGACAGCACCCGGCCGTACACGTTGAGCTTCGACCGGCCGTTCCGGCAGCTCGTGATCCAGGTGCCCAAGGCCTCGCTGGCCGGGGCGACCGCCCGGTACGCGACGGCGGTGCCGCTGCCCGCCCACGGGCCGGGGCGGCTGGTGTCGGAGTTCTTCCTGGGGCTCGCGCGGGAGCCGGCGACCGCGGAGCAGGGCCGCACCCTGGTCCCGCACGCGCTCGGGCTGCTGGACTTCGCGCTCGGTCTCGCGGCGGACTCGGTGCCCGCCGGCGGCCGGTCGGCCGCGGTGCTGCAGCGGGTGCGGCGCGCCGTCGCGGGCGGTGCGGCCGACCCGCAGCTCGACGCCGACGGCGTCGCCGCGGCCTGCGGCGTCTCCCGGCGCACCCTGTTCCGGGCGCTCGCCGAGGACGGCACGACGTTCACCGCCCTGCTCCGCGCGGAACGGGTGCGACGGGCGTCGGAGCTGCTGCGGGCCCGGCCGGACCTGTGCCTGCCGGTGGTCGCGGCGCGCAGCGGATTCCCGGGGGAGGCCCAGCTGCACCGGGCGTTCCGCCGGGAGCTGGACACGACGCCGGGGGCGTTCCGCCGGACGGTCTGACCGGGCCCGGACCGTCATGTGCCGTGGCACGGACCGTCACGGGCGGCGCCGGGAGTGACGCCAGTCTCGTCGGGCAGCGGCGGTCGACGAGCGACCGTCGAGCCGTCGACCAGGAGATGACCATGGCGCAGACCGTCCGGGTGGCAGCCGTCCAGGCCGAGCCCCGCTGGCTGGACCTCGACGCGGGCGTCGAGCAGATGATCGGGATCATCGAGGACGCGGCGGCCCGCGGGGCGCAGCTGGTCGGCTTCCCGGAGACCTTCCTGCCCGGCTACCCGTGGTGGATCTGGCTCGACGCCCCCGCGGCCGGGATGGCGTTCGTCCCGCGCTACGCCGAGAACTCCATGACCCGCGACGGCGAGCACATCCACCGGCTCGCCGCGGCCGCCGGGCGGAACCGGATCCACGTGGTGTTCGGCTTCAGCGAGATCTCGCGCGGCTCGCTGTACATGGCGCAGGGGTTCCTGTCCGACACCGGCGAGATCCTCGGCGTGCGGCGCAAGCTCAAGCCGACCCACGTCGAGCGGTCGGTCTTCGGCGAGGGCGACGGCAGCGACCTGCAGGTCCACCCGACCCCGATCGGCCGGGTCGGCGCCCTCAACTGCTGGGAGCACATCCAGCCGCTCACCAAGTACGCGATGTACAGCCAGGACGAGCAGATCCACGTGGGGGCGTGGCCGAGCTTCTCGGTCTACCGCGGCGGCGCGCGGGCGCTGGGCCCGGAGGTGAACGTCGCCGCCAGCATGATCTACGCCGTCGAGGGGCAGACGTTCGTCGTCTCGCCGTGCGCCACGGTCGGGCAGGCTGCGCACGACCTGTTCTGCGACACCGAGGTCAAGAAGCAGCTGCTGCTGCAGGGGGGCGGGTTCGCCCGGATCTTCGGCCCGGAGGGGTCCCCGCTCGGTGAGGACCTGCCCGAGGACGTCGAGGGGCTCGTCGTCGCCGACCTCGACTTCTCGCTCATCGCGATCGCCAAGTCCGCGGCCGACCCGGTCGGGCACTACTCCCGCCCGGACGTCCTGCGCCTGCTGGTCGACCGGTCGCCGCACCCGGCGACGGTCGAGCGTGCGGTACCGGCACCCGCCTTCGCCGACGCCGACGAGCCCGTCGCCGCGGCCGACCGGGGCTGACGTGGAGTCCTCGATCGCGCCCCACCTGCGGCGCCCGCGCACGGTCCCGACCCGCACGGGGCCGGACTTCCGGCCGCCCTACCCGTCGTTAAGCGCCCGGTTCCCGCAGCACACCCGGGAGGTCGTCATGGCCTACCTGGGCGTGCAGTGGCCCGACCGCGACGGCGTCCCGACCGCGGTCACCGAGGCGGTCGCCGCACTGCGGGCCTCCCTCGTCGCGGGCGGCGCCGGGCACGTCGACCTCGCCGAGTACGTCGACGAGGCCGGTTTCCGCACTCGCGTCGTCATCGCCTACTGGACCGACCCGGACGCGTACCGGCGCTGGCGGGCCGCCGACGACTGGACCGCCCCCGAGCACGCCGGAGCGGGGCTCGGTCGGTTCCGCGAGGTCGTCGTCCCGACGGTCGACCGGTTCGAGACCCTGTTCTCGAGCGACCGGCTCGACGGGGTCGCCCGGCTCGCCGACGGGCTCAGCGGCGAGATCCGCGAGCACGCCTACTGGGGCGGCGCCCGCGACCGCCTCCCGATCGCCCAGGACGGCGAGATCGCCCCCGAGGGACGGGTGCGGGTCACCGTGGACGGGCCGGTCCGGACGGTGCGGCCGGGCCGCAACGTCTGCCTGATCCGCTCCGGGCAGGAGTGGACCGAGACCGCGGGCGAGGAACGGCGGATGTACCTCGAGGACGTCGAACCGCACCTGCGCGCGGGCATGGAGTACCTGCGCGACGAGGGGCTCGCCGTGGGCTGCCACGTCAACCGGTACATGACCGTCCTCGACGACGACGGCGCCCCGACCGACCGCACCTTCGGCCTGAGCTGGTGGCGCAGCATGGCCGAGCTGGACACCTGGGCCGAGTCGCACCCGACCCATCTGGCGATCTTCCGGGCGGCGATGCGGTACCTGTCGACGATGGGGCCGGCCGCCAACCTGCGGCTCCACCACGAGGTGACCGTGGCGGAGGGGGACGACACCGAGTTCGTCTACGTCGGGTGTCACGACCGGACGGGGTTGTTGCGGGCGGTGGGGGCGTAGGCCGTGGACACACCGTCCGATGTGGAAGGGTCCGTGACGTGGTGGTGGACGACGGGCCCGGGTACGAGGACACGCTGGCCGAGGTCGCGACGGCCGTCGCCGAGCAGGCGGCCCGGGCCGCCGTGGCGCTGGCTGACCGGGTGCCCGACGGCGCGGCGGAGCCCCTCGGCCGGCTCGGTGCCCGCCGTGGCCGGCAGCACGACGACGCGCCGGTGACCGACCCGGGCCCCGCCGGCGGACCGATGCGGATAACACCCGCGCCGCAGGCGGCGGGCCCGTCCGTTCCCGGAGGCGTCGCATCGACCCTGGCACACCGCCTGCTCGGTGCCGTGGAGACGGTGCTGCCCGACGTCGCGTTCGCCGACCCGGTGGCCGGCGAGCTGTTGCGGCTCGCCACCGCCGACGGGGCGCCGGGCGGTGTCGTCGCGACCGTCGGGTTCCTGGACGGCCACGACGCGTTCGCGCGGCCGCTCCCGACGGCCCGCATGCTGTCGCCGAACGCACGGCCGCTGACCACGGACCTGCTGCGTGAGCTGTCCGGGCGGGCGCCGGTCGCGGGCTCGCTCGTCGTCGCCGCGACGGAGCCCGCCTCGGCGGTCGCGGCCGAGCACGGCCGCCGATGGTTCGCCCTCGGGGTGGTCACCGCGGCCGTCGTCGCCCGGGCCACGCGATCCACCCGGGCCTGGCCCTCCGCCGACGACTCGGCCCTGGTCGTCGGCTGGGCGCTCGACGCGGTCGCCGAGCTCCTGCCCGAGGTACCGATGCCGACGGCGTGGCCCGCCGCGCTGGCCGCGGAACAGCGCGCGCAGTTCCTGCTGCCACGGGCGTCCTCGGCCACCGTGTACCCGCAGGACGGCCGGTTCGCCCTGCTCCCGGCCGAGGAGACCGCGTGGCCCGTGGTGGAGGTCCCCGCGAACGGGCTGGTGTCGCCGGTGCCCGGGGGCATCGTGGTGCATGTCGGCGCCGGTGCGGGCCCGGTGCAGGTGATCGTGGAGTCCACCGCCCACGGGCCCGAGCTCGACACCGAGCCGTCGATCCACGGCGACCACTGGGAGCAGATCGTCGAGGTCGGCTACGACAACACCGGCCTGTGCCGGATCATCGGCCGGCCCCACACGGTCTGGCCGGACCAGCACGACCTCGCCTTCCCCTGGACGACGTCGGTCCGCGCCCGGGTGCACGCCTCCGGCCGCGGCAGCGGAGGGGAGGAGCAGTACGTCGTACGACTCTGGGAGGCGCCGCCCGCGCCCGACGTCGTCCTGCGCGACGACCCGGTGTCACGGTCGCTGCCCGCGGTGTCCGGGACCCCGTTGATCCGTACCGACTTCCGCGACGACGCGGCCTGGGCCGCGGCGCTGCTGCGCATGACGACGCCCAACAGCTCGGGGTTCGCCGCGGCGCTCGGTGTCGTCGAGGACACCGCCCACGACTCCGCAACGGTGGAGGACCTGCTCGTCCTCGCGACGCCGGCGTGGTCGCGGCACCGGCAGTGCCTGTTCGTCGTCGACGCCACGACGTCGGCCTCGGAGGAGCTTCCGGTGCTGGTCGTGGGGCTGTCGGGGGAGGACCGCGGTCGCACCTTCCGGGTCGTGGCCGAGGAGCTGTGGAGCGTCGAGAACAACCTGTCGCTGGCGAACATGGACTTCCACGAGTTCGCCGGTGCGGCCGAGGACGGGGTGTTCCGGGGGTTCTGAGGAGCGTCGGGAGGAGTGGACGGTCCCGCCCTCAGACGAGCAGCCCCCACCCCGCCGCCGTCGCCGCCGCGGCGGCCCGGTTGCGGCATCCGGTCTTCGCGAGCACGTGCTCGACGTGCGTCGCGACGGTCCGCGGCCCGATGCCCAGCACCGTCCCGATCTCGCCGTTGCTCAGTCCCTCGGCCACCCGGGCGAGCACCTCCAGCTCCCGCACCGTCAGCCCGGCGGGCGCCGCGACCTCGCGGTGGACGACCACCACACCGGTCTCGGCGCGGTGGAGACCGACGTCGTGCACGGTGCCGCCGTGCACCACCAGGTGGTGGGCCGGTCCGCCGTGCAGGTTCCGGGCGGCCCCGTGCAGCGGTGCCGGCGGCTCCAGGAGACCCACCCGGGCCCGCGAGGTCAGCGCGACGACGCGACCGTCGGGTCGGAGCAGCAGGCCCTCCCGGTCGTCGTCGCCGAGACCCGCGGTGGAGGGCAGCAGCCGCGGCACTGGGTCCAGGGAGGCGGCGAGGTCGGAGCCGAGCAGCGTGAGCAGGGCGACGGCGTCGTCGTCGAGGTGGCGGGTGCCGAGCGTGCTGGCGTTCACCATTCCCACGTAGCGGCCGTCCGCGGCGAACAGGCACTGCGTGATGCCGTCGCGGAACCCGCTCGGGCTGATGACCGTGTCGAAGATCCGTCCACGCCGTCGGGCCACGGGCAGGTCGCGGACCCGGACCGGGACCCGGTCGCGACGGACCGTCACGAACAGCGGGTCGGTGTGCATGGCGTGGTCGAGAAAGCCGGTCAGAGCGGACGGGTAGGTCGAGGCCAGGGCACGGTGGCGTCCCAGCACCGGGTCCCACACCGACAGCGCGGCGCAGTCCGACGACACCACCGTCGCCAGCCCCTCGAGCACGAACGCGGCCGAGCCCGGGGTCCGGCCACCGTTGCGGCGGAGGAAGGCGCCCAGCTCGCGTGCCGTGGCCAGCGCGGTCATGCCCCAGCACGCTAACGGGCACGCGGGATCCGTCAATCGACCGATTCCCGCAGCCGGTCGCCCGCCTACGGTTCGCCCACCCCACGGCAGGAGGAACCATGGAACCCCGCGAGTACGCCGACCTCGACGTCACCGCCCTCGCAGCGCTGATCCGCGACGGCGAGGTGACCGCCGAGGAGGTCGCACGGACCGCGACCGAGGCACTCGCCGCGGTCCAGCCTGCGGTGAACGGGCTCGTCGAGGGGCCGTTCGACAGCCCGCTCGACCACGCCGCGGACGGGCCGTTTGCCGGCGTCCCCTTCGGCCTGAAGGACCTGATCGCGCACGCGGCCGGCGTCCCGACCCGGTCCGGCACCCGGTTGCTCGGCGACGGCGTCCCGATGCCGACCGACACCCACCTCATGGCGCGCTTCCGCCGCGCCGGGTTCGCCACGCTCGGGCTCACCGCGACCCCGGAGCTCGGCTTCAACGCCAACACCGAGGCCGTCGCCACCGGCTCGGTCCGCAACCCGTGGGACCTGTCCCGCAGTCCCGGCGGGTCGAGCGGCGGTTCGGCGGCACTCGTCGCCGCCCGCGCCCTGCCGGTCGCGCACGCCAACGACGGTGGTGGCTCGATCCGGATCCCCGCCGCCGCGTGCGGACTGGTCGGGCTCAAGCCCAGCCAGGGCCGCACGTCACCCGGCCCGGACTACGCCGACCCGCTCCTCGGAATGGGGGTCGAGTTCGTCCTGACCCGGACCGTGCGCGACTGCGCCGCCGTGCTCGACGCCGTCCACGGCCACGAGCCGGGCGACCGTTACGCGTTGCCCGACCCCGTCCGCCCCTACGCCGACGAGGTCCGCGCCGGCAGCCGCCCGCTGCGGATCGCACTGCACACCGCGCCCTTCTCCGGCGACGGGCCGGTGGACGCGAGCTGCGTCGAGGCGACCGAGGCCGCCGGCCGGGTGCTGGAGGAGCTGGGCCACCACGTCGAACGGGCGGCGCCGCAGCTCGACGGTGCGGTGTTCGACGACGCCAACTTCATCGCCTGGACCGCGTTCCTCGCCGACGGCGTCGACGGTCTCGCCGAGGCGCTCGGCCTCACGCCCGGCCCGGAGCACCTGGAGGCCACGACGCTCGCCTGCGTCGAGCACGGCCGCACGCTGCGCGCCGCGGACCTCTTCGCCGCCGACCGGGTCTTCAACGCCACCCGCCGGACCGTCGCCGAGTTCCACCGCACCTACGACCTGATCCTGACGCCGACCATGAACGTCCCCAACACCGCGGCCGGGTACCTCGACGCCGACGACGCGTCCCTCGGTGCCCGCGGCTGGTACGACCGGATCTTCAGCACCGCCGGGTTCACCGCCCTGTCGAACATGACGGGGAACCCGGCGATCTCGCTGCCGCTGGGGACCTCGGCGGAGGGCTGGCCGGTCGGCGTCCAGCTCGTCGCGCCCTACACGGGCGAGGCGACGCTGCTCGCGCTGGCCGCCGACCTGGAGCGGGCGCTGCCCTGGGCGGACCGCCGCCCCGGGACCGTCGTCGGCTGACCGGGGCGGGTGCGGCTCCGGCGCTCGCCGGGCCGCTGCCGGACCGGCTCGTGGGCCGTCGCCGGGGCCGGTCCCGCGTGTCGGACCGGTCCCGGCGGGCGGCCCGGCGCGTCGGTAGGCTCGCGGTCATGTCCGGAGCGACCGTGAACGACCCCATCGCCGAGCTCATCGCGTGCCGGGACTGCGGCCAGGACTGCCTGCTGCAGGTCGCGGACCTCTGCGCCGACTGCATCGCCCGGATCGGTACCGCCGCCGACGACGCGGACTACCGCGCCTGGCGGGCGGAGAACGAGCGCCGCGTGGTCACCGGGGAGCTGACCGGCGCGATCTGACCGCTCCGCCGTCGCGGGTCGGTACGTCCTCTTGACGCGACATGGAATCGATCCCATAGTGGAATGCATTCCACACGCCGCCGTGAGGTGGCGCGACGCAGCGCCCTGGAGGTTCGATGACGACCCCGATCGCCGGACGGTCCCCGTTCTCCCTGCTCACCCACCTGGCCGGTGACGAGGAACAGCTCGCGATCTTCTCGGAGGACTCGGCCGTCGAGAGCTGGCTCGCGACCGAGCGCGCGCTCGCGGCGGCGCAGGCCGAGCTCGGCGTCATCACCGCGGACGACGCGGCGGCCATCGTCTCCGCGGCGCGGGCGGCGAACATCGACCGCGAGACGCTGTGGAGGACCGCCCGCAACGTCGGCTACCCGATCCTCGGGCTGGTCCGTGAGGTCTGTGGCACGCTGCCGCCCGGCCCGGACGGGCGAGTCCACTACGGCGCCACCACCCAGGACATCATGGACACCGGCCAGGCGCTGCAGCTCGCGCGCTCGCTCGCGGCGCT
Source organism: Pseudonocardia sp. TMWB2A (assembly GCF_017312135.1). NCBI lineage: Bacteria > Bacillati > Actinomycetota > Actinomycetes > Pseudonocardiales > Pseudonocardiaceae > Pseudonocardia > Pseudonocardia sp. TMWB2A. The sequence continues at coordinate 451,603 of NZ_QKQY01000002.1, read as the reverse complement.
CGACCGGCGGCTCGCCCAGGTCGGTGACGCCCTCGCGGAGCGGGTCGCCGAGCATGCCACCACCGTCATGGCCGCCCGGACCCACGCGCAGCAGGCCGTCCCCACCACCTTCGGCGCGACCCTCGGCACGCTGCTGGCCCAGTTCGCCCGCCAGCGCGAACGCCTCGCGCAGGCCGCGCCGCGGATCGCCCTGGTCTCGCTGTTCGGCGCCGGCGGGACCTCGGCCGCGTTCGGACCGCGCTCCGCGGAGACGAGGGCCGCCGTGGCCGCGAAACTGGGCCTGCACCACACCGACGTGCCCTGGCACGTCGACCGCGACGGCGTCGCCGAGTTCGGCTGGCTCTGCGCCACCGTCTCCGCGACCTGCGCCAAGCTCGCCCGCAACGTCGTGGACCTGTCCCGCACCGAGATCGGTGAGGTCTTCGAGCCGTTCGAGAGCCACCGCGGCGCGTCCTCGACCATGCCGCAGAAGGTCAACCCGATCTCCTCGGAGATCGTGATCGGGCTGACCGGGACCACCGGAGCCCTCGCCTCGTCGCTGCCACGCCTGCAGGAGTCCGGTCACGAGCGGGCCGCGGGGGAGTGGCAGATCGAGTGGCAGGTGATCCCGCAGCTCGCCGTGCTGGCCGGCACCGCCCTGAGCGAGACACTCGTCGTGGTGCAGGGGATGCGGGTGGACGCCGCGCGGATGCGCGCCAACCTGGAGCAGGATGGCGGACTGGTCATGGCCGAGGCCCAGATGATCTCCCTCGCCGCGGCGATGGGGCGTGAACACGCCCACGACCTCGTCTACGAGGCCGCGACCCGGGCCCGCCGCGACGGCCGGACCCTCGCATCCGTGCTGCCCGAGGTCGCCGCCGAGCAGGGACGGTCCGACCTGCTGCCCGACCCGCTGGTCACCGCGGACGACTACGTGGGCGAGGCCGCCGCGATCGCCGAGGCCGCCGTCGCCAGCTGGAAGTCCACCGCGGGCCCGCAGCTGGTCACCACACCGCTGTCGGAGCTGGCGTCGTGAGCGCCCCGACGGCCGGGCCCGCCGTCGCAGCCACCGAGGGCGACGCCGAGGGGCCCGAGAACCGCTTCGACCGCGTCCGCAGCCGGGTCGGCGCCTGGGCCGTCGTCCCGATCATGCTGGCCGCCCTGCTGCTGCCCGACCTGCCGGTCGAGCAGCGCGGGATGCTCGCCGTGCTCGGGTTCGTCGTCCTGCTCTGGATCTGCGAGACCATCCCGATCGCGGCCACCGCACTGATCGGCATCGCGCTGCTGGTGCTGCTCGGCGTCGGCACCCCGGCCGAGGTGTTCGGGGCCTTCGGGTCGCCGACCGTCTTCCTCGTCATCGGTGCGTTCCTGCTGGCCCGGGCCATGACCGTGCACGGGCTCGACCGGCGCTTCGCGCTGCGGGTGCTGTCGCTGCCCGGCATCGGGAACAGCACCCACCGCACCGCACTCGCGTTCGGCGTCGTCGCGATGCTGCTCGCCACCCTCGTGTCGTCCTCGGCCACCGCGGCCATGCTGCTGCCGATCGGCGTCGGAGTCGTGCGGACGGTCGGAGACCTCATCCAGGAGCGGAACCCGCAGGTCAGCGACCACCGCACGCGCTTCTCCTGCATGCTCATGCTCGCCATCGCCTACGGGGCGGGCGTCGGGTCGGTCCTTACACCGATCACCGGCATCGCCAACGTGATCGGCCGCGGCGCGGTCGAGGAGATGACCGGCTACCAGATCCCGCTGTTCGACTGGCTGACCATGTCGGCGCCCTACGTGCTGACGCTCGGCGTGGTCATGTTCACCACGCTGCTGCTGCTCAACCGTCCCGAGACCCGGCGGATCCCGGGCGGCCAGGAGCACTTCCGGGCCGCGCACGGTGCGCTCGGCGCGATGAGTCGCGGCGAGCGGAACGTGCTGTGGATCTTCCTCGTCACCGTCACGCTGTGGGTGGTGCCGTCGCTGCTGGAGACCCTCGGCCTGGTCACCCCGGACACCCTGCTCGCGACCGTGCTCGACCGGTTCAACGAGGGCGCCGTCGTCGTCGCGACGGCCGGGCTGCTGTTCTTCCTGCCCGCAGGCGGCGGTGAGCGCACCCTGTCCTGGCCGGACGCCTCCCGGATCGACTGGGGCACCGTGGTGCTGGTCGGGGTCGGGCTCACCATCGGCCGGATGATGAGCCAGACCGGGCTCGCCGACACCGTCGGTACCGCCGTCGCCGCGGTCACCGGGGTCGACTCGCTGCTGCTGCTCTGCCTGGTCGCGGTCGTGCTCGGCATGGCCATCTCCGAGACCACGTCGAACACCGCCTCGGTCGGCATCGTCGTGCCCATCGTCATCCCGATCGCGGTGGCCATCGGCGTCGACCCGCTGATCCCGGCGATGGCCGCGATCTTCGGCGGCAACGCGGGCGCGATGCTGCCGGTCTCCACCCCGCCGAACGCGATCGTCTACGGCTCCGGCTACGTCCCGATGATCCGCATGATCCGCACCGGGGTCGTCGCGGACCTCGCCACCGTCCCGCTGATCCTGCTCGCCACCGTCGGGATCGGCTCGATGATGGGGCTCGCCCTGCCCTGAGTCCGCCGATCCCGGTGGGTAGGTTCGACTCCCGTGAGCACCCTCGCGGACGTCGCCCGGCTCGCCGGGGTCGGCACCGGCACGGCGTCCCGCGCGATCAGCGGGAACGGCTACGTCGACCCGGACACCCGCAGGAAGGTCCTCGACGCCGCCGCCGAGCTCGGCTACCGCCGCAACGCCGCCGCCCGGGCCCTGCGCGAGCGGCGCAGCCGGGTCGTCGGCCTGGTGCTGCCCGACCTGCACAACGAGTTCTACACCGCCAGTGCCGCCGTCCTGCAGGCCGACCTGCACGCCGCCGGCTACCAGCTGCTTGTCCTGGCGACCGGCAACGACCCCTCCGGCGAGCGGGCGGCCTGGGAGACCTTGCTCGACCGACAGGTCGACGGGGTCGTCCACGTCCCCGTCGACCCCTACGGGACCGCGCCGCCCGGTCTCCCCGTGGTCCAGCTGAACCGTCACACCCGCGACACGACCGCGAGCGCCGTCGTCAGCGACGACGTCGCGGGCGTCGCCGACCTGACCCGCGGCGTCCTCGAAGCCGGGCACACCGACGTCGTCGCGATCGTGGGGGCGACGCAGCTCTCCACCAGCGCCGAACGTCTCGCCGGGTTCCGCCGCGCCGCGGAGGACGCGGGCCTCGTCGAGAACGGCACCGACGGTCCCCGCTTTCGCGTGCTGGTCACCGAGTTCAGTGCCGACGGGGGCGCCGTCGCGATGCGGCGTCTCGGTGACGACCTGCCCTCCGCCGTCGTCGCCCTCAGCAGCCGGCTGGTCATGGGCGTGCTGCGCTGGGCGGGGGAGGGCGGTGTGCGGATCCCGGAGGACATGTCGCTGGCGGGTCTCGGCGACCCGGAGTGGTTCGCGATCTGGCGCCCGGCGATCACCACGTTCGCACCACCGCTGGCCGACATGGGCCGGCACGCCGCGCGACGGCTGATCGCCGCGATGGCCGGCGAGGCGCCGGAGACCGGCATCCTGCGGCTGGCCGGCGAGGTGCGGACCCGCGGGTCGGTCAGCACCCGCTGGCGACTGTGACGCCGGTCAGCGGATCGCGGTCGCGTTCGGCGGCGAGCCCACGCCCCCGACGAGGTGCAGCGGCTTGACCACGGTCAACGACGTCCACCCGCCACCCGCGCGGCTGTCGGCGACCAGTGCGTCGAGGTTCCACAGCTCGCCCAGCGGCACACCCAGCTTCGCGATCAGCTCCTGGTGCATCATCCCGTCGTCCTCCGGCGCGCTGTCGGCGAACGGGCTCGTCGGGTCCACCGGCAGGACCTCGACGGCGAAGGTGTCGGTCGCGAACACCGCGACCCGGTGGTCCCAGATCCAGCGCGGCAGGTCGTGGGACTGCCGGAACCCGGTGGCGCGTCGCGCCGCGCGGACCTCGTCGCGCAGTCCGTGGCCGGCGTCGAGGAACCAGCGGGCCCAGCCGGTGTGGACCATGACGATGTCGCCCGGCCGCACCCGCTCGCCCTGCCGGGCCACCGCACGGTCGAGGACGTCGGCGTCGAGCGCGGGCCCGGCGCGGTGGTCCAGCGGGGTGTCCTCCTCGGCGAGCAGACCCTCGACGTCGACCAGCAGCCCACGCCCGACGATCGGCTTCTCCGCCCAGCGCTGCACGCCCAGGGCCGGGCCGCCCGCGACGATCGCCTCGTCGGGGACGCCGTCGTAGAAGCCGTACCCGGACGCCCTGCGGTGGCGCAGCCCGTCGACCTGCGACGTCGCCTGCAGGTAGAAGCCGTGAAGCACGTCGTCGCGGGCCTCGGGATGGGCGGAGAGGATCTCGTGGCGGGGTGCGGACCGCGCCCGCGCCATCGGCGGGTCGAACGCGTCCAGGGCGTGGTCGAGACCGAACACGGCGCCGCGGGTGACCGCCGCGGCGCCGTCGCGCACCTCGTCGGCGCCCGCGAAGTTCGCGGTGCCGCGCTCGGGGTCGGTGGCGAAGACGCCCCAGCTCGACCCGGGCGGGTGGTGCCCGGCCAGCTCGGCGTGGGTGGGCACCTCCCGCCGGGCCGGGTCAGTCATCGTCGGCCGCGTCGTCGCCGTGGCCGGGGCCCTGCCAGTAGGACAGGACGAACGACAGCAGGCCCGCCGCCGACGCGCCGCCGAAGGCGTAGGGCGCCATCGTCGAGGCCCAGCCCCGGGCGGCGGTCGCGTCACCGAGGCCGAGCAGCGCGGTCTGGCCCACCACGATGACCAGGCCGGCGAGCAGGAAGAACACCACGGTCACGGCGAACAGGGCGGTCGTGATCCGCGCGGCGGTACCGGTGGCGGGGTCGGGAGAGATCGTCGTCGAACTCATGGGTGTCTCCGATGCGGGTGGGTCAGACCGGGAGCAGGCCGGTCGCGATGAGGACGCCGATGCCGAGGATCGGCAGGCAGTAGTACGTCAGCAGCGGGATGAACGTCTTGACCGGGTCGACGCGGGCGATGCCGGAGGCGACGTAGATCGGCGCTCCGGACGGCGGCGACGCGCCCTCGGTGGAGGCGAACACCAGCACCGCGGCGGCGGCGACCGGGGCGGGGATGCCCGCTCCGGCCAGCGCGATGACGGCGACCGGCCCGACCGCGGCCATGGTGGCGCTGGCGGTCAGCGGGATCGCGATGGCGACGATGATGACGCCGATCGCGATGGCCATGACCCAGCCCGGTGCGTCGAGCCCGGCGAGGACCGACTCCAGCTGCTCGGCGAGGCCGAGGTCGCCCAGCAGGTTCGCCGCGGAGAACGCCGCGACGATGGTGATGCCGATGACGCCGAACGACGGCGCCGCCTTCCCGATCGCGGCCCACCAGCCCGAGGTGGTTCGGGGCAGGTGACGGCGGCCGAGCACGAGGACCAGCACGATCATCAGCACCGGGATCCAGGTGATCAGGCTGATCACGTCCGGCATCGTGTACGGCTGGGCGGCCAGCGCGGTGCCGTCGGCCAGCTCGACCGGCTTCTTCATCGCGTCGGAGACACCGCTCCAGGAGCCGAGCGCGTCGGCGACCGGTCCCCGGGTGAGCAGCAGCGGCACCAGGATCGGGCCGAACAGCAGCAGCGAGGTCCACCCCGACCGCAGGCTGCGCCCGAACGGGATGCGGTCCTCCGCGGCGATCGGTTGGATACCGTTGCGGCGCACCAGGAACCAGGACAGGACGAAGCGGTAGCCGAGGCACCAGAGCCCGGCGATCGCGAGCGGCTTCACGATCTCGTCCGGCTGCATGACGCCCTGTGCGGCCAGTCCGCCGACCAGGATGAACATGGTGGCCGAGAACGGGAAGGTGACGCCCATCCCGGCGCCCCCGGCGACGACGGTCGCGGCCAGCTCCGGCTTCACGCCCGAGCGCTTCATCCACGGCACCGTCACCGAGCCGACCGCCGCGGTGACCGCGGCGCCGACGTGGGCGATGGCGCCGAAGATGCCGCCGGCCGCGGTGGCGGTGTAGACGGGGCCGCCGCGCAGCCGGCCGAGCACCGAGTTCAGCAGGTCGATCAGCTTGTCCAGGACCGGCGTCCGGGTGAGCAGGTAGGACATGAACACGAAGGCCAGCCCGGCGAAGGTGACCTCCTCCTGCAGCGCGTCGAGCACCGACTCCCCGATGGCCGACCAGGCGGACCCGCCGTCGACGGTGCCGCCGAGCAGTACGAACGCACAGACGGCGACGAACCCGAGGATCATCGCCTCACCGATGTTGCGCTTGAACACCGCGTTCCAGACGATGATGACGCCGACGAACGCGACCAGCGCCCACACGGCGATCATCGGACCGGCTCGGAGAGGATCGCGGCCCGGCGGGCGGCCTCGTCGGCCTCGACCGCACGTCCGCCCAGCAGGGACGTGGCGGCCTCGGCGGCGGGGACGACGATGACGCCGTCGTCGTCGCCGACGACCAGGTCGCCGGGGCGCACCACGACACCGCCGACGGCGACCGGCACGTCGACCTGGCCGGGGCCGTTCTTGTACGGGCCGGCCGGGGTCACCGCGCGGGCCCAGGCGGCGAAGCCGATCTTCTCCAGCTCGACGACGTCGCGCAGGGCGCCGTCGACGACGATGCCGCCGACACCGCGCTTCGTCGCGCGCTCGGCCATCAGCTCACCGAGCAGGGCGCGGGTGGTGTCCCCGTGTCCGTTCACGACGAGCACGTCCCCGGCCCGGGAGCGGGCGATCGCCCGGTGCAGCGCCTGGTTGTCGCCCGCGCGGACCCACACCGTGCGGGCCCGGCCGACGACCCGCGCGCCGCGCCAGAGAGCACGGATGCCGCCGTCCATCATGCCCATGCGGTCGCGGGCGTCACCGATGTTGGCCACAGCCAGCCCGGAGTAGGCGGCCAGGAGGTCGTCGGCGGGCGCCAGGGCGGCGTCGGCGCGGTCCCGGTGCAGCTCGGCGGCGGCCGCGGTCATCACCGGACGGACACCGAGGGAGTCCAGCAGCTCCGCGGACGACCCGGCCTCGCCGGCGCGGCGGTCGGCGTGCTTGAGCGTGCCGTCGTGCAGGCGGTCCATCGACGCGGTGCCGCCGGCGAGCGCGGACGCGATCTGCCCGCGCACCCAGTCCTCGGCGCCCGCGGCCGCACCGGCGGCCATCGACTCGACGACCAGCGCACCGAGACCCTTCATGAAGCTGCTCCGCAGTAGCTTGCGGACCGACGCGTCACCCGGCTCGCCGGCGATGTCCTCGACCGGGGCGCCCAGCGCGCGGAACACCTCGGCCGCCCGGGCCGACGCCGCGCCGCTGATCACCACGCCGGTCGCGGCCCCGTGCTCGGGCACCGACCCGACCACCGAGACGTCGGCGAAGCGGTCGGCGCCGACGAGCGCGGCGGTGTCGCGCTTGGCGTCGGGGGCCATCGAGTTCATGTCGACGAACACCGCGCCGGGGGCGAGGTGCGCGGCGACCGACTCCGCCGCGGCCCGCGCGACCTTCCCGCCGACCAGGCTCAGGACGAGCTCCGCGTCGCGGACCGCCTCGGCCGGTGTGTCCACGCGCCGCACCCCGTCGGGGGTCGCCGTGTCCGCGGGGTCGTACCCGGTCACGTCGCCGCCGCGGGCGACGAGCCCCGCCGCGTAGAGGGCCCCGGCCTCGCCGAGTCCCAGCACTGTCGTACGCACTCTGCCTCCTTGCAGCTGGTATTCCATACAGTGATAAGAGCTATCGTTCTGCGGGTAGTGTGCGCACGGAGCGGTAAACGTGTCAACGGGTCGGCCGTACCGGTCGGCGACTGTTGTCTCTCACTGTGTGAGAATCAGCCCGTGCCGACGGAGAGCAGGGACCAGGCGCCGGGCGAGCGGTCCGCATCGACGATGCGGTCGCTGGAACGGGCGATCGACGTGCTGGAGGTCCTCGACGACGCCCGGCAGCCGTTGCGGCTCACCGAGATCGCCCGGCGAGCCGGGCTGCCGGTGGCGACCGCGCAGCGGATCCTCACCGTCCTGGAGGCCCGGGACCGGGTCGAGCGCGACAGCGCCGGCTACCGGCCCGGCGTCGCGCTGACCTTCGGTGCGCACGCCTATCTGGCGACGAACCCGCTGCTGCGGGCGGCGAGCCCGGTGCTGATCGACCTGGCGGGCGAGACCGGGCTGACGGCGTCGCTGTTCCGCGAGTACCGCGACGCCCGGGTGGTGCTCACCCGCGCCCACGGGGCCCGGCGGCTGCGCTACGAGCTCCCGATCGGTGCCCGGCTGCCGCTGCACGTCGGCGCCGGGAAGGTGCTGCTCGCCCAGCGCTGCGCCGAGGACGTGACGGCCGTACTGGCCCGGGCGACGGAGGCGGGGGAGCACGTCGACGACGCGGCCCTGGCCGCCGACCTCGCCGGCATCCGCGAACGCGGCTACTCGGTGGCCCGCGGCGAGCGTGAGCCCGGCGTCGCCAGCGTCGCGGCGGCGGTGCCCCTGGGCGGGGACGTGCGCGCCGCGGTGCAGGTCGCCGGCTACATCGACGACATCCCGGAGGACCGCACCGCGGCGCTGGGACTGGAGGTCCGGCGGGCGGCCCTGGCGATCGGACGGTCGCTGCCCGAGCCCTGAGCCGCCGAGCTCACCGGCCGTCCGGCGTCGCGACCAGGAACAGCGCCATCGTGGCGAGGTCGTGCCGGTCCTTCGCGGCGAGCCTGCGGCGCCGGGGTCAGCCCCGGCTGAGGACGTCGAACCCGGTCGTGACCACGCCGTCGCCGACGCAGCGCTGGATGTGCGGCCGCGCGACGCCGATCGCGACGACCCCGGGCACCGAGCCGCCCGCGCCGAGCAGGGCCCGCCCGGCGGCCCGCAGGACCGCCGCGCCCCGGCGCCGGAGCCCGTCGCGGGGCGGGACCACCGACAGGCACACGCGCTGGCACACCGTTCCGTCGGCCGCGGCGTGCGGCGGCGACCAGGTGAGGGCCAGCACGTCCTCGGTCACGCGGGCGGGCACGGCGTGCGACCCGCCGATCCCCGGCAGCGCGACGACGGTCGCGAAGGTGACACCGAGCCGGGTGAGGGCCGGGTCGCCGGCGAGCAGCAGCAGGGTCTGGTCGCGGGCGGACTCGGCGGGTCCGACGAGCTGCAGATCCGGCGGGATCATCGGGCCTCCGGGGACGGTCGTCGCTGTGTCCCCGACGCTAGGACGCCCCACCTCAGCCCGCGGACAGCCCTGGGACAGCCGACGGCAAAAACCGGGCGGGCTCAGCCGAGCAGGTGCCCGCCGAACCAGTCCCGGGCCGGGTGCCCGGAGGCCCCCGCTCCCAGGCCCCGGTGGTGCCCGGGTCCGCCGGGGAGGTCGGGCACAGCTCGTGCCTGCGGCACCGGCCCGCCCCCGTCCGATCGCGTCCTCGCGTCGAGCGGGGTCAGCGTAGGACCGCCGGGGCGCCCGTCACCAGGTCCGGACGCCCCGGCGGGGGCTCAGGCGTGGATGTCCGACGGGTGCGTGGCCAGCGGGGTCACCTGCATCGTCATGTACGGGAACAGCGGCAGGCCCCACAGGATCTCGTGGAGCTGCTCGTTGTCGCGCACCTCGAAGATCGACAGGTTGGCGTACTCGCCGACGCAGCGCCAGATGCTCACCCACTCACCCGAGCGCTGCCACTGCTGCGACCAGGCCTTCTCCCGCGCCAGCAGGTCGGCCCGGACGTCGGTGTCCATGTCGGCGGGGAGGTCGACCTCCATCCGGACGGCGAACCGGGCCATCAGGCGGGGTCCAGGGCGAAGTCGTAGGTGACCTCGTTGCCGGTGCCGTCGGTGGCCGGGCCGGGGCGCAGGATCAGCTCCGGCTTGACGGCCTGGGCGACGTCGTCGGTGACGTAGTCGCCGCCGTCGAAGTACAGCTGGGTGGTGACGAGCTGCTTGCCGGGCGCGGACACCTTGAGGTGCAGGTGCGCGGGCCGCCACGGGTGCCAGCCCGCCGCGTCGACGAACGCGCCGGTCGAGCCGTCGGTCGGGATCTGGTACGGCGCGGGCTGCATGGTGTGGAACGCGAAGTGCCCGTCGGCGCCGGTGTGGATGACCGCGCGCAGGTTCCACTCGGGGATGCCGGGGGCGAACTGGGAGTAGTAGCCCTCGTCGTCGGCGTGCCAGAGGTCGACCGTCGCGCCGGCGACCGGGGCGCCGTCGAGGTCGGTGACGGTGCCCTGGAACAGCAGCGGGGTGCCCTTTTCCCCGGCCCGCATCGGCATGGTGGCCTCGGACTCGAACTCGGGGGCGCCGGGCACGTAGTAGGGGCCCTCGATGGTGCCGACGGCGCCGCGGCGGTCCGCGTTGGCGACCTCCTCCACGACGTGCTCGACGAACACGTCGAGGAACAGCGGCCACTCGCCGTCGGCGCCGACCTGGATCAGCCACGCCTTGAGCGCGTCGTACTCGGCGTAGGTCACCTGGTGCTTGCGGATGACCTCGTGCAGGGCGTGCAGGGTGTCGGTGGCGATGGCGGACACCCGGGCCGGGTCGGCGGCGGCGCCGCTGCGCTCCTTCTTCGCGAAGGTGGCGGTGGCGTTCGCGCCGGAGCCGGCGGCGGTGGCGGTCTCGGACATGTCCTACTCCTGGTGGTGGGTCGGTGCTCAGGTGTCGGTGCGGTAGTGGGCGAGCTTGTCCGGGTCGATCTCGATCCCGAGGCCGGGCCCGGAGGGGACGCGCAGCTCGCCGCCGCTGATCCGCAGCGGCTCGGTGAGCAGGTCGTCGCTCATGTCGAGGTAGTTCGACAGCTCCCCGGCGCGGGCGCTGGTGTGGCGGTGCGCCGCGCCGAAGGCGACCGTGCAGGCGGTGCCGAGCTGACCGTCGATCTGGTTGCCCATGACCACCTCGGTGCCGAGTCCCTCGCACAGGTGCAGCACCCGCTGCGAGCCGGTGAACCCGGTCCGCGCCGTCTTGATGCTGATCATGGTGGCGGCGCCGTCGAGCAGCTCGCGGGTCACCTCGCCGGGGCGGGTGGCGGACTCGTCGGCGACGGTCGGGACGGTGGTGCGGGCGGTGAGCCAGCGTCGTCCGAGCACCTGGTCGGCGGGCATGAGCTCCTCGGACAGGGTCAGGCCGAGGTCGGCCATCTCGTCCAGGGCCCGCGCGGCCTCCGACGCGGTCCAGCCGCGGTTGCCGTCGACGTAGAGCTCCACGTCGGGGCCCAGCGCCTCGCGCAGCGCCCGGCAGGCGCCGGTGTCCAGCGCGACGGGGCGGCGGCCGACCTTGACCTTGAAGGTGGTGACGCCGTGCTCGTCGCGCATCCGCCGCGCCTCGGCGACCATCACGTCGTCGGGGGCGAAGCCGACCATGTGCGAGACCCGCATCCGGTCGGTGTACCCGCCGAGCAGCTCGGAGACGCCGACGCCGAGCCGGCGCCCGATGACGTCCCAGACGGCCATGTCGATCGCGGCCTTCGCGGTGGGGTTGCCGATCGTGCGGTCCAGGACGGCGTGGATCCGCTCCCGCTCGAACACGCTCAGGCCCACGATCTCCGGGGCGAACACGGTGTCGACCACCGCGCGGATGGAGGCCTGGGTCTCGCCGTAGGTGTAGGGGCGGGGCGGGGCCTCGGCGACGCCGACGACGCCGTCCTCGGCGTGCACCCGCACCAGCACGTGGTCGGCGGTGTGCACCTCGCCGGAGGCGAACCGCAGCGGTTTGCGGTAGGGCACGGCGAACGGGATCGCCTCGACGGCCACGATCTTCACTGCGGTCCTCCGGGGACGGTGGCGGGGCGGGGGTCCAGCTCGTGGGCGCGCTCGGCGAGCACGTCGAGCAGCCGGACGAGGGCGGGGGAGTCGTCGTCGGTGCGCCAGGCCAGGGCCAGGTCGACGCGCAGCTCGCGGTCCAGGTCGGCGTAGACGACGCCCTCGGTGCCCAGGGCGCGCACCGACTCGGGCAGCAACGCGACCCCGGCACCGGCGGCGACGTGGGTGAGCAGGATGGGGGTGTCGCGGGCCTCGGTGCGGCGCCGCGGGAGGAACCCGGAGTCCAGGCAGCCCTGGGTGGCGACCGAGTCGACCACCGACCCGGGGGCGCCGTAGGCGACGAAGTCGTCGCCGCGCAGCTCGGCCAGCGCGACCGTCCCGGCCCCGGCGAGCCGGTGCGTGGCCGGCAGCGCCGCGATCAGCCGTTCCTGGGCGATCGGGCGGACCGACATCTCCGGGCGCACCACCGGCGGGCGCAGCACGGCGAGGTCGATGCGGCGCTCGTCGAGCGCGTCCTCCTGGGCCGCGGTGAGCAGCCCGGGCAGGAACCGCAGCGCCACACCGGGCATCCGGCGGGCGGCGACCCGGGCCAGCCGCGGCAGCAGCCGGTAGGCGGCGAGGTCGGTCGCACCGACGGTCACCACGCCCTCGGTGCCCGCGGCGACCTGCTCGACGCGGCGCCGCGCGTCCTCGACGCCGGCCAGGATCCGCCGCGCGTCCTCCAGCAGCGACGCCCCCGCCGGGGTCAGGTCGACCCGGCGCGTGGTGCGCTCGAACAGGGTGGCGCCGACCTGGCTCTCCAGCTGGCGGATGGCCTGGGAGAGCGGGGACTGGGCCATGTGCAGCCGCTCGGCGGCGCGGCCGAAGTGCCGCGTCTCCGCGACCGCCACGAAGTAGCGGAGCTGCCGCAGATCCATTCCCGTCACCTCCCTCGCACCCGGCGCGTCACCTGACGGTAGGCCTGCGACTCTGTAGACACAAAGACCGGAAAAGGCCCGATCCAGAGGTGGAGTAGCTGAATCGCAGGGTCAGGCCGGTACGGGCCGGGTGTCGGCCCGCGCGTCGACGCCGTGGATCCAGGTGAGCCACGGGTCCAGCCCGGTCAGCCCCGCGTTGCGGGCCTCGGCCGCCGGGCCGTCGGGCAGGTGCAGCAGCCCGCTGGTGACCAGCGAGCTGCGCTGGATCGACCGGGTCCGTGCCCGGCGCAGCCGCTGGTAGCGGTCGAACACCGCGGTGTGGCCGCCGTCGAGCGCACCGGGGGCGGCGAGCAGGTCGGCGAGCACCGCCGCGTCCTCGATGGACTGGTTCGCGCCCTGTCCGTGGTGCGGCAGCATCGTGTGCACGGCGTCGCCGAGCAGGACGATGCGGCCGCGGGACCACCGCGTCATCGGGGGCAGCGTGTACAGCGGCCAGCGCGGGGACTGCGGCACCGCCGTCAGCATCTGCACGACGCCCGGGGACCAGCCGTCGAAGGCCCGCGCCAGGGTGCCGGGGTCGGTGTCGGTCGGCCCGGTCTCGCCGGTCCAGGGGTCGGGGCCCTCCAGCACCGCGAAGAAGTTGATCTGCTCGGCGTGGGGGCCGATCGCGTAGTGCAGCACGTGCGCGTCCGGGCCCATCCAGAACTGGATCGCGCCGGGGTCGGGCAGCAGTGGGGCGTCGGCGACGTCGACGATCCCGCGGAAGGCCGACGTCCCGGTGTAGCGGGGGCGGGCCGCGGGGTCGACGACCGAGCGCACCCGGGAGTGCACCCCGTCCGCACCGACGACGACCGAGCCCCGGACGCGCTCCCCGGAGGCGAGCGTGACCGTCCCGTCCGGGTCGACCGCGGTCACCTCGCAGCCGAGCCGCACCATCCCGCCGGGGCAGGCGCCGGCGAGGACCCGCTGGAACTCGGCGCGGTGGATGCCCAGGTAGGGGGCGCCGAAGCGGCGCCGGTAGCTGCCGTCGGAGCCGACCGGGAAGGCGGTCACCCGCTCGTCGTCGCGCCAGCCGCGGTGGATGAGCTCGGTCGGCTGGGCGGACACCTTCTCCAGCTCGCCCAGCAGGCCGAGCTCGTCCAGCGGGCGCAGCCCGTTCGCCGACAGCGCGACGGCCGCGCCGACCTCGCGCAGCTCGGCCGCCCGCTCGAGCACGGTGACCCGGACGCCGCGGGCGTGCAGCGAGAGGGCCAGCGAGAGGCCCCCGATCCCGGCACCGACGATCACCACTGATTCGTCCATGACTCTGATCCTGACACGGATACCGAGGGGGTATTCCTCCACGGATCGTCTCAGTCGGGACCGCTTTCGGCACGACCCGCACGGCCCCTTCTCCGGGACCCGCCGGTCCGCCAGGCTCACCCGCCGGGGGCCGTTGCCCCGTTCCGACCTCGACGAGGAGTGAGCGATGTCCGAGACGTTCGTGCTGGTGACCGGTGCCTGGCACGGGGGCTGGGCCTGGCGCCCGGTCGCCGAGCGGCTGCGTGCGGCGGGACACCGCGTGCTGACCCCCACCCTGCCGGGGCTGCACGACGGTGACGACCCGACCCGCTACCGGCTGTCCGACACCGTGGACGCGGTCGTCGACCTGATCGAGTCGCACGACCTGACCGACGTGACGCTCGTCGGGCACAGCTGGGGCGGCTACGTGATCACCGGTGCCGCGCACCGGGTCTCCTCCCGGCTGCGCAAGCTCGTCTACTGGAGCGCGTTCGTGCCCGCCGCGGGCCGCTCGCTCAACGACGAGGTGCCCCCGCAGTACCGGGAGCTGTTCGAGGGCCAGGCCGCCGCCTCGGGCAACAACTCCGTGGCGCTGCCGTTCGAGGTGTGGCAGGGCGCGTTCATGAACGACGCCGACGAGCCGGTCCAGCGCCTGGTGCACGAGCTCCTTGTGCCGCAGCCGCTGCAGTACTTCACCGAGACCGTGGAGCCGATCGACCCGGCGACGCTCGGGGTGCCGGTGGCCTACGTGCTCTCGACCGAGGACGTCGCGCTGCCGCCCGGCGAGTACGGCTGGGACCGCTTCCCGCAGCGGCTCGGGGTCACCCCGGTCACCGTGCCGGGCAGCCACGAGGGCTGCTTCACCCGCCCCGACGCCCTGGCCGAGGCCCTGCTGAAGGCCTGAGCCGCGCCGTGACCCGCCGGAGCGGGCCCCCGGGTGTCCCGGGGGCCCGCTCCCGTGTTCGTGCGGACGGTGCTCAGCGGGTCCGGTCAGCCGGTCGGGGACTCCTGCGCGCCGTCACCGGGCGCCGGGTCCTGGCCGAGCTGGTTCGGCGGGAACCGCAGGGGCGGGAGCTCCTGCAGCGGCGCCTGCGGGGCGTTGCCCACCTCCGGCGGGAGCGGCGTGCCCTGCGCCGGGTTGCCGAGCGGCGCCAGCGGGTCGGCCGGTGCGAACGTCGCCGGCTTCGCCAGGCCACCGGAGTCGCTGCCGTCGAAGGACTCGGTCCGGCCGCAGCCGTCGAGCATGACGGTCAGCGGGCCGTCGGTGTGCACGTCGAGGCGGGCGTCGCAGCCGACGCCGGCGCGCTCCGGGTCGACGGTCACGGTGCCGACCCCGGCCGAGCGGATCTCCAGCACGTCCTCGGCGTCGGCGTCGACCGGCGCGTCGAGGTGGCGGAACTCCCGCAGGTACGGGTTGACCGGCGAGAACGTCCCCTCGACCTGACCGACCTCCTGCCCGGCCGCCGGGACCGGCGCGTCGGCGCGGCCCTGCCCCCGGGTGACCACGTCGATCGCGCCCAGCTCGTGCGGGTCGCGGCTCTGGATGCCCGACAGCCAGTAGGCGTGGTCACCGACGAGACCGGCCTCCGGGTCGTCCATCAGCGGGTTGCGCACGTAGGTGACGTGCGGCGGGTCGACCGCGCGCGGCTCGTCGCCCATCCAGCGGGCGGCCAGGTCCCACATGCCGTTCTTGCACATCACCAGGTGCTCGGCGGCGAGGCCGACGTGGCTGACGAACTCGTAGTCGTAGTCCCCGGCGCGGTAGAGGTCGGCGCGCTCGCGGGTGATCGGGTAGGGGATGAAGTCGTCGTTGACCCCCGCCCACTCCATCACCGGCTGGTTGCGACGGCTGGGCAGCAGCTCGGAGATCTTCGATCCGGGCTCGTGCTTGGTGACGGTGTCGACCCCGGCGGTCTCGGCGACCTCGTCGGCCACCCCGTTCACCCCCGGCAGCGACGGCGCCACGTTCAGCCCGTCGCAGATGAACGCCCTGCTGAACACGTCGGGGAAGGTCAGCGACAGCTTGTTCGCGGTGTAGGCGCCGGAGGAGAACCCGCCCATCGCGGTGCGCTCGCGGTCGAGGTCGTAGTGGCGACGGGCGTCGGCCAGCGCCTCGAAGACGATCGCGCCGCCCTCGCCGTAGCCCCAGTTGTCGGCGCCGCGGAAGTCGACGTCGATCACCATCGTGGGGTCGCCCGGCCGGTCGGCGAACTGCCGGTAGAGGTCACGGTCGCCGGCGACGTCGTCGCCGGGACGCAGCGCGTAGCCCTGGGTCCAGACCATCGAGGCGTAGCCGTGCGACGGCGCGGGGGCCTCGGGGACGTAGACCGTGTAGCGCTGCATCCGGCCCGGCAGGTCGGGGACGCAGTCGTCGCGGCAGGGGTAGCCGAACGACAGGCTCGGCCGCTGGTCGCCCGAGCCCTCGCCGGAGCCGGTGGCGATGCCGCCCTGCTGCAGGCCGGTGCCCGGTGCGGGACCGCCCGGGTCCGACGGGAGCCGCCGGCCCTGCGCCTTCTCCGAGTGCGAGGCGAAGACCCGGGTCACGTAGCCGGAGGTGGGGACACCGGACTCGTCGTCGGTGCCGGCGCGGAGCTTCCCGAAGTCGACGTCGGCGAAGAACCCGGAGAGGTCGCCGTCCGCGATCGCGCGCTTCTGGTCGTTGTTCCGGTAGGGCGCCTCGAAGGGCTCGTGGAACCGGAAGGCCGCGTCGAAGAACGCCGACGGCGTCGGGTCGCCGACGACGGCGCCGCCGGGGTGCGTCGCGTCCGCGGTGACCTGCGGGACGAGGTAGGCGTCGGCGTCGCGGTCCCACAGCCCGGCCGCGGCGGCGAGGCGCTGCGTCCCGTCGGCGGGGTCCCACGCGGAGTGCGGCACGCGGATCTCGACCTGGCGCCGCTCGACGTCGACGTGCACCTGCGGTGCGTCCGGCAGGGTCCGCCCGGTGGCCGCGTCGACGATGTCGCCCCCGCTGCCGTGCACCGTCACGAACAGCTGGGCCGGCATGACGGTGTTCGCGCCGTGCGGGGCCGCGCGCGGGGTGTCCGAGCCGCCGAGCGCGAGGGTCAGGCCGAGCAGCCCGGGGTCGGTCATCGTGTTCATCGTGACCCGGAACGCGGTCGCGTCGTCCTGGGGCTTCGCGCGGACCTCGAGGATGTCCGCGGCGTTGCGCCGGTAGGCGGCGTCCTCGGGGTAGGTGTAGTTGCGCAGCAGGGTGTCGTTGGGCCAGCGGTACTGGTTGCCGCCGCCCTCGTCGTCGTAGACGCAGCCCTGGTGCACGTACTCGCCGTGCCGGTAGGCGCTGGTCATACAGACGCCGATCGGGTCGGCGGACCAGATGCCGGTGTTCTGCAGCTGGGGCGCGTCGACGGCGGGGGCACGCAGCAGGTCGGGACCCGCCGTGTCCGCCCGCCCGTCGGGCGCCGCGAGCGCCGACCCGGCGCCGACCGCCGCACCGGCGAGCAGGCCGGCGACGACGAGCGCCACACCGGCTCGCTTCGTCTTCTTCATCGGGGAGCCTTCCACCGGCGCCGCCCGGTCGCGCCTCACTGCGCGACGGGGTGCGAGCGGCCCCGTTGCCCGCCTCAACTGATCCACCACGACCCCGGTGACGTGCGACGACGACTTATCGTTAGCCCGAATGGACTAGGACCGCCCGGATCTGGATGCGGCCACCATGGTTCTCCTGGTGTAGAAAAACCGGGAGCAACCACGAGGAGCGGTCGTGCCGAAGCGGGTGGACCACGAGCAGCGCCGGGGCGAGATCGCCGACGCCGCCTGGCGGCTGATCGCCGAGCACGGTCCGGACGCGGTCACGCTGCGGGACGTCAGCGCGGCACTGGGGGTCGCGCACGGGGCGCCGGCGCACTACTTCGCCGGCCGCGCCGCGATCGTGGAGTGCGCGTTCCGGCGGGCCCTCGACGACCTCGACGCCCGGGTGGCGCGGCGCGCAGCCGGGCTGTCCGGGGTGGCGGCGCTGCACGTGTTCTGCGAGGAGGTCACCGCGCACACCGGGACGCCCTTCGCCCGGGTCGCGGCGTCCGGGCCCGGGCCGGCCGCGGTCCTCGCCGGGGTGACCGCGCGGTGGCGGACCCGGCTGGCGGCCCGGTTCGAGGAGGGCCGGCGGGCGGGCGGGATCGTCGCCCCGGCTCCGGACGGGGTGCTCGTAGAGCAGCTGCTGGCCCTGCTCCACGGGGTGCAGGCACTGGCCGGGCCGGGGTCCGGCGGAGCGGGGACGTCGCCGGAGCCGGGCGGAGCGGGGGCGGCGCCGGGGTCCGGCGGAACGGGGACGTCACCGGAGTCGGCCGGAGCGGGGGCGGCGCCGGGGTCGACCGGGGTGGGGGCGGCGCCGGGCGAGGTGGTCGCCGCGTTCCTCGCGGGGCTCGGCGGCGGCCCGGCCGACGCCGGAGTCGTGGGCTGGACCCCGCCTCGGACCGTCGGGCGCGGTGCGGGCCTCGTTGCAGGAGGCGCGGACGGCTCCGCCGGTGACGGCCCGACGGAGGACGGCCCGACGGAGGACGGCTCCGCGGCGTGCCGTGCGGGCGGCGCCGCGTCGGGGCGTGCGACCGGTGCCCCGCGGGGAGAGGCGGACGGCTTCCTCGCCTTCACCGACGTCGCGCTCGCCCGCACCGGCGAGCGGCTCCCCGGCACCGACCGCGCGGCCATGGCGCTGGTGCTGAACCTGCACCGGATCGCCAGCTCGCTGATCTACGACCTCGAGTCGACCGTGCACCGCCCCGCCGGATGGAGCTGGTCGGCGTTCCGGCTGCTGTTCACGCTGTGGGTCGCGGGCGGGCAGGAGGCGGGCCGGGCGGCGGAGCTGTGCGGGATGAGCCGGGCCGCGGTGTCCAGCCTGGCCAACACCCTCGCCGCCGGTGAGCTGGTCCGGCGCACGCCCGCCGCCGGGGACCGGCGGACCGTGCACCTGTCGCTGACCGACGCCGGGACCGACCGGCTGGTCGCCGCGTTCGGCACCCACAACCGTCGCGAGTCGGAGTGGGCGGCGCTGCTCGGCGCCGACGACCTCGCCGCCCTGAACACCCTGCTCGTCCGCCTCGCCCGGGCGGCGCACCGGGCGGACTGGATCAACCGGCGGACCTGAACCGCTCGGCGCGCGCCGCCGGATCGGCCCTGGCGCCGGGCGGCGCGGCCCTCTACGGTCCTGCACAAGTGATTCAACCTTTGATCGTCGGGCGTGCCCGGCCGGTCGGAGGTCCCGACGACGGGTCGCCGCGGTCGCCGCCCGTCTCCCGGCTCCGAGAGGACACCCGCCGTGGCCAAGCCCTTCGCCTCCTCCGCCGACACCGCCGCCAAGGAGCAGACCCTCGAGGTGCTCGCGGACGGCGTCTACGCCCTCACCGCCGAGGGCGACCCGAACATCGGCGCGATCGAGGGGGAGGACTTCGTCGTCTGCTTCGAGGCCCTCGCCACCCCGGTCGCCGCGCGCAAGTGGCTCGCGATGCTGCGCGAGCACACCGACAAGCCGGTCCGGTACCTCGTGCTGTCGCACTACCACGCGGTCCGGGTGCTGGGCGCGAGCGCGTTCGACGCGCAGACCGTCGTCGCGCACGAGACGACCGCGGCCCTGATCGCCGAGCGCGGCATGGAGGACTGGGCCTCGGAGTTCGCGCGGATGCCACGGCTGGCCGAGGCCGCCGACTCGGTGCCCGGACTCACCTGGCCGACGCTCACCTTCGCCGACCGCCTCACCCTCGACCTGGGCGGTGACCGCGGCGAGCTGGTGCTGCAGTTCCACGGCCGCGGCCACACCGAGGGCGACATCACCGCCTGGCTGCCGCGGCACCGGATCCTGTTCGCCGGTGACCTCGTCGAGGCCCGGGCCGCGCTCTACACCGGCGACGCGTTCCACCGCGACTGGGCGGGCGACACCCTCGACCGGCTCGCCGCGCTCGGCGCCGAGCAGCTCGTCGGCGGGCGCGGCGCGGTCAGCCGCGGCCGCGCCGAGGTCGACGCGGCGATCGCCCAGACCCGCGGGTTCCTGCAGGTCATGATCCGGGAGGTCGGCGCGGTGCAGGAGCGCGGCGGCACGCTGAAGGAGGCGTTCGAGGCGACCCACGCCGCACTCGTCGACGACTACGGACACTGGCCGATCTTCGAGCACTGCCTGCCGTTCGACGTCTCACGGCTGTGGGACGAGCTGTCCGGCGTGGAGCGTCCGGTGATCTGGACCGCGGAACGCGACCAGGAGGTCTGGGCCCGGCTGCAGGGCTGAGGCACCGGCGAGGGGAGGGGAACCCATGTCGACGTCCGCCGCGCCGGCCTGGCCGTCGCCGCCCGTCCTGGTGCTCGGCGCCGGGCCGGTCGGGCAGACCACCGCGCTGCTGCTGGCCCGCCACGGCGTCCCGACGGTCGTGCTGGACCGCCGCCCGGAGCGGGACCGGGTCGGGTCGAAGGCGATCTGCCAGCAGCGCGACGTCCTCGACGTCTGGGAGTCCGTCGGTGCCGGGCGCCGGATCGCCGACGAGGGCGTCACCTGGACCACCGCGCGCACCTTCCACCGCGACACCGAGCTGTTCGCCCACACCTTCGCCGAGCCGGGGCGGCCCGCGTTCCCGCCGTTCGTGAACCTCTCGCAGGCCAGGACCGAGCAGATCCTCGACGAGCGGATCGCCGACGAGGCCCTGGTGGACCTGCGCTGGGGGCACGACGTCGTCGGCGTCGAGCAGACCGCCGACGGCGTCACGGTGACCGTCGACGGCGGTGGGCGGATCGCGGGGAGCTTCCTGGTCGTCTGTGCCGGTGCCCGCGGCGACGCGCTGCGTGAGTTGCTCGGGGTCACCTTCGAGGGCACCAGCTTCGACGACCGCTTCCTGATCTGCGACGTCCGCGCCGACCTCCCGGGGTGGGCCACCGAGCGCCGCTTCCACTTCGACCCGGCCGCGAACCCGGGCCGCCAGGTGCTGGTCCACCCCTGCCCGGACTCGACGTTCCGGATCGACTGGCAGGTCCCGGCCGGGTACGACCTCGACGCCGAGACCGCGTCCGGCGCGCTGGACGCCCGGATCCGCGCGGTCATCGGCGACGTCGACCGCGAGGTGGTCTGGTCCTCGGTCTACCGGTTCCACTCGCGCGTGGTGGACCGGATGCGGTGCGGCCGGGTCCTGCTGGCGGGCGACGCGGCGCACCTGGTGTCCCCGTTCGGGGCCCGCGGGCTGAACTCCGGCGTCGCCGACGCGGAGAACGCCGCCTGGAAGATCGCCTGGGTCGGCCGCGGCTGGGCACCGGAGGAGCTCCTGGAGAGCTACCACGCCGAGCGGCACGCGGCCGCCCGGGAGAACGTCGCCGTCACCACCGCGACGATGGACTTCCTGGTCCCGCGCGACGCGGAGCGGGTGCGGGCCCGCGCCGAGGTCCTCGCCGCGGCGGCGACCGATCCCGCGGCCCGGGCGCGGGTCGACTCGGGCCGGCTGGCCGAGCCGTTCTGGTACGTCGACTCCGCCCTGACCACCGCCGACGCGCGTCGCCCGTTCGCCGGGCGTCCCGCCCGCGGCGAGGTCCCGCCCGCGGGACCGGGGGTGCTCGTCCCGGACGCCCCGGTGCGCACCCCGGCCGGTCCGGGACGGCTGCGCGCGCTGGCCCGCGACGGGTTCCTGCTGCTCACCGGCCCGCTGGTCGACGCGGACGCGGTCGTCGCATCGGCGGCCGGTGCGCCCGGCCCGGTCCGGGTGCTCGCCCTCGCGGAACTGGACGGCCGCACGGGCACCGGAGCCGGAGCCCTCGGCGGAGCCGGAGACGGGGAGACGGTGACGGCCACCCTGGCCGCCCGGCCCGACGAGGTGTGGCTGCTCCGCCCGGACGCCCACGTCGCCGCCGTGCTCGCCGCCCCGTCCCGCGACGACGTCGCGGCCGCTCTTGCCCGCGCGACCGCCCGCGGCACGACGGCGCCACCGCCACGGACACAGGCACAGGCACAGAACAGACCGGAGGAGGGCCACGATGGCGTACTACAGGCGAGCCGGTGACGTCCCGCCGAAGCGGCACACCCAGCACCGACGCCCCGACGGGACGCTCTACTACGAGGAGCTGATGGGGGAGGAGGGCTTCTCCTCGGACTCCTCGCTGCTCTACCACGCGGGCGTGCCGTCGGCGATCGTCGACGCCACCCCCTGGGACCCGGGCGACCAGTCGCTGACCGACAATCGGCCGCTGCTCCCGCGCCACCTGCGGCTGCACGAGCTCGGCACCCCGGACTGGAAGTCGGTCGACGTCGTGACCGGGCGCCGGCTGGTGCTGGGCAACGCCGATGTGCGGATCTCCTACGTCGTCGCGGGGGAGGCCAGCCCGCTCTACCGCAACGCCGTCGGCGACGAGGTCGTCTACCTGGAGTCCGGGTCGGCGATCGTCGAGACCGTGTTCGGTGCGCTGGACGTGGTCCAGGGCGACTACGTCGTCCTCCCGCGGGCGACGACCCACCGCTGGGTCCCCACCGGGTCCGAGCCGCTGCGCGCCTACGCGATCGAGGCGTCGTCGCACATCGCCCCGCCCAAGCGGTACCTGTCGCGCTACGGCCAGCTGCTCGAGCACGCCCCGTACTGCGAGCGCGACCTGCACGGACCGGGGGCGCCGCTGCTCGTCGAGCAGACCGACGTCGAGGTGCTGGTGAAGCACCGCGGCGGGCCCGACGGGATCACCGGCACCCGCTACGTGGTGCCCACGCACCCGTTCGACGTCGTCGGCTGGGACGGCTGCCTGTACCCGTACACGTTCAACGTCGCCGACTTCGAGCCGATCACCGGCCGCGTGCACCAGCCGCCGCCGGTGCACCAGGTCTTCGAGGGCTCCGGCTTCGTGATCTGCAACTTCGTGCCGCGCAAGGTCGACTACCACCCGCTCGCCGTGCCGGTGCCCTACTACCACGCCAATGTGGACTCCGACGAGGTCATGTTCTACTGCGGCGGCGACTACGAGGCCCGCAAGGGCTCCGGGATCGGGCAGGGGTCGATCTCGCTGCACCCGGGCGGGCACAGCCACGGCCCGCAGCCCGGCGCGGTCGAGCGGGCGCTCGGCGCGGAGTCCTTCGACGAGCTCGCGGTCATGGTCGACACGTTCCGGCCGCTGGCCCTCGGTGAGGGCGGACGGGCGTGTGAGGACCCGTCGTACGCGTGGAGCTGGGCGGGGCGCGGCCCGGCCCGGTGACCGGGCCGCCCGCTCACCGGGCGGGGACGAGCACCGGCACCAGCCGCACCAGCACGACCAGGGCGACGAGCTCGACCAGGGTCTGGGTGACGACGGCGAGCGGGGCGAGGGCGAGCGCGCCGGGCAGCGCCAGCGCGAGCGGCAGCACCACCAGCGAGTTGCGGGTCGTCACCGAGAACACCACCGCCCGGGTGGCCGGCACGTCCAGGCGGGCCACCCGGGCGGTGAGCAGACCGATCACCACCGCCGCGACGACGAACGCCGCGTAGAGCGGCACCAGCCGCACCAGGGTGAGCGCCTGCGCCCCGACGGCGGCGATCTGCGAGCCCACGACCGCGGCCAGGGTCGCGACCATCAGCGGCACCATCGCCCCGGCGACGGCGCCCTCGACACGGGCCGCGCGGCCGGCCGGGCGCCGTCGTCGCAGGCCCTGGACCAGGGCCGCCGCGGCCAGCGGGGCCAGGACCAGCACCAGGAACGCGTGCAGGAACGGCCCGGCCTCGACCACGGCGAGGACCTCCGGTCCGGCCGCGAGCCACAGGTAGCCGGGCAGCAGGAGCATCTGCGCGACCATCAGCAGCGGCGTCGCCGCGAGCATCTGCGCGCGGGCGCCGCCGGCGAGCCCGGTGAACACGACGACGTAGTCGATGCACGGCGTCAGCAGCACCAGCAGGACGCCCACGAGCAGGCCGCGGTCGTCGGCGACCCATCGCGACAGTCCGATCGCGACCGGCGGGACCACCACGGCGTTCGCCACCAGCACGACGACCGGGAAACGGGTGCCGGTCAGGGCCCGCGCGACGTCGACGAGCGGGACCGCGAGGAAGGTCGCGAACAGCAGCAGCGCGAGCAGCGGGGTGACCGACGCGGCGAGCGCGGGAGCGACCCGCGGGGCGAGGAGACCGAGCAGCGCCCCGGCGAGGATCGCGGCCAGGTACAGCGGGACCTGGTGGCGGTCCCACCAGGCGACGAGCCGGCTCAGTCGGTGCCCCCGGCCGAGCGGTACGCCGACTGCGCGGCCGGGCCGAGGTCGGCGCCGTAGGAGACGTCGGGGGAGTCCCCGCCCTGCTGGTAGCCACCGGTGACGGCCAGGATCTCCGAGTCGTCCGGGCCGGTCAGCCACGGGCCGCCGCTGGAACCCTGGTCGAGGCCGGGCTGGTCGAGCTGCCGCTGGTCCTCGTCGAGCGTCCCGGCGGTGCCGGACACCGTCGTCGCGTCCGCGTCGCCGTCGTTGTAGCCGACCGCGGTCACCGGGGTGTCGTCGCCGCCGGCGCCGGACGTGCCGAAGGCGAGCCGGTAGGCGCCGGTGACCTGCTGGATCGGCGGGGCGTCGGGCCGGGAGACGGTCAGGAACGCGACGTCGGAGTCGGGGTCGCCGCTCTCCAGCCAGCCCGGGGGGACCGCGGCAGCGGTGACGGTCCAGTAGCCGAAGGGGGCGGTGCCGTCGTCGTAGCCGGGGGCGAAGCTCATGCCCGTCCGGGCCGGGGTGCCGTCGCCGTCGGAGACGCAGTGCGCGGCGGTCACGACGAGGTCGCCGGTGGCGGACTCGACCACCGAGGCGGAGCAGAAGTGGTCACCGGGGGCCTCGGCCGGTCCGTCGAACAGGGCGCCGGTCGCGGGGCGCGCGACCGGCGTGCCCTCGGGGGCCGTGACGGCCGGGAGGGACAGTCCTGTGGCGACGGGGACGACCGCCGCCGGGTCGGCCGGGTCGGCGGCGCCGGTCGTGGCCGTGGCCGATGCCGGGGCCGTGGCCGATGCCGGGGCCGGAGCGGCGCCAGCCGCCGTGGCCGCCGCCGCGGTCGTCACCTGCGGTGGTGTCGTGGGCGTCCACGACGGAACCGCGAGCGCGACGGCGACGGACGCCGCGAGCGCGGCGCCCAGCAGCCCGGGGACGTGCCACCGCGGGCGGGAGGGGCCGTTGCCGGGCCGGGTGTCGGTCCGCACGTCCACCTCCCACGCTCGTCCCACTGACCGGATCAACGGTAGAGGGCACTCCTGTGATCCGTCGGACGGACCGCTGTGGACGCGCTGTGAATCCCGGTCCGGTCGGTGGTCGGCCCCGCCCGCGGGCGGACCGGTGGCCGGTGCCCGACGACCGGTCCGGCGTGTCCGACGGCGTGTCGTCGTGGCGTCGACGGTGGGAGCCGACCGTGCACCGACCGGCTCACCTGGTGATGCTCCGAGCGGCTCATCAGCTCTGATGAGGTCGTGTAGCGACCGTGACCGCCGCCACGACACACGGGCCGTCGGGAGCACAGAGGCCCCGGCGACGACGGCCCGGGGACGGGCGGAGCGGTGGAGGCAGTCATGGCGCGTCGGGTCGGGGAGCACGGAGCACGGGTGGGCGGACGACGCCTGCTGGCGGCCGCGCTGGTGGCGGCGGTCGGGTGCGTCCCGCTCGTCGCCGGGACCGCCACCGCCGCCGACGGGGTCCGGGTCGGCAACGACCAGATCCCGGCGTGTGGCGCGACGGTGAGCCCGACCGGGTACTGCACGGCGGTCCGCAACGCCGGCACCGCCGCCGTCGTCGACGACGCCCGGGCCCGCACCGGACGCGGCTACCTGCGCCTGGACACCCCCGGCGGCAACGACAAGGTCACCGTGTACGCCCAGGCCTTCAACGGGCGCAAGCTCTCGGAGATCACCGACCTCGAGTACCAGACCCTCGTCGAGCAGGTGGGCGGCCCGCAGCAGGCACCCGCCCTGAACATCCCGGTCAACCCGATGAAGGACGGCTCGACCTTCACGACCCTGGTGTTCGAGCCGGTCTACACCGGAACCAACCCGGTGCAGACCGGGGCGTGGCAGACGTGGCCCGCGTCGAGCACCCCCGCGGGCAGCGGCGGCTGGTGGGCCAGCGGCACCATCACCAGCACCGGCACGCCCAACCGGTACGGCTTCGACACCTACACCGCCGACTTCGCCGCGGTGAAGGCTGCGCTGCCCGACGCCGTCATCGTCGGCGGGATCGCGGTCAACCAGGGCAGCGGCAACCCGGGGCTGCGCTCGGGCGTCGACAACCTGCGGATCAACGGCACCACGGTCGACTTCGACAACCCGGTCGTCCCGACCGCGCTCGCCGCGACCGGCGGCAACGGGCAGAGCGCCCAGGTCCGCACCGCCTTCGCCCAGCCGCTGTCGGTCACCCTCACCGGAGCGGGCAACGCCCCGGTGGCGGGCCAGGACGTCACCTTCACCGTGACCGGCGGCAGCGCCGCCTTCCCCGGCGGGGCCACCGCCACGGCCACCACCGGCGCCGACGGCGGCGCCACCAGCCCGGCGCTGACCGCCGGTGACACCGCGGGCCCGGTGACGGTCACCGCCACCGCCGGCACGCTGAGCACCACGTTCGCCCTCACCGTGACCCCCGCGCCGGTGATCCCGCGCGAGGCCGACCTGTCGGTCGCGCTCGGTGTGCCCGCCACGCTGAAGGCGGGCACCACCGCCCCCGTCACCGTGACCCTCCGCAACGCCGGCCCGGCCGCGGCGACCCGGGTCACCGGTGCCGTCACCCTGCCGCAGGGCCTCAAGGTCACCGCCGCCCCGGGCGGGATCGTCGGCGGCAACGGCCGCTCGGTCGCCTACCTGGTCCCGAACATCGCCGCGGGCACCGCGTCGACCTTCACGATCACCGTGACCGCCGACCGCACGGTGACCGGGCCGCGGACCGTCGAGGGAGCCGTCGCCCCCTCCCAGGTCCGTGACCCGAAGCTCACGAACAACGCGACCCGGGTGACCACGACGGTCGTGCGCTGACCCCGGGGTCCCCGGCGGGCGGGTCGCGGCGCAGGAGCGCCGCGGCCTGCCCGTCACCCGTTCCCGGGCCCGGATCTGATACGTCTGTGCGTACCGGCCGCCCCTGCCGGGGTGCGGTGGGCCGGCGACGAACGGGAGTGGCATGGACGCGGACGTGATCGTCGTCGGGGCCGGGCTGGCCGGTCTGGTCGCGACCCACGAGCTGACCCGGCGGGGCCGCCGGGTCGCCGTCGTCGACCAGGAGGGGCCGGTCGACCTCGGCGGGCAGGCGTGGTGGTCCTTCGGCGGCATCTTCCTCGTCGACAGCCCCGAGCAGCGCCGCATGCGGGTGCACGACTCGGTCGAGCTGGCCTGGAGCGACTGGCAGGGCAGCGCCGGGTTCGACCGCCTCGACGACGAGGACGTCCACGCCGCGCGCTGGGCCCGCGCCTACGTCGAGTTCGCCGCCGGGGAGAAGCGCTCCTACCTCACGGAGCTGGGCATCTCCTTCCTCCCCACGGTCGGCTGGGCCGAGCGCGGCGACCTCACCGCGACCGGCCACGGGAACTCCGTGCCCCGCTTCCACGTGAGCTGGGGGACCGGCACCGGCGTCGTGCGCCCGTTCGTCGACTCCGCGTTGCGCGCCGCGGAGGCCGGGCTCGTGACCTTCCACCACCGGCACCGCGTCGACGGGCTGGTCCGCACCGACGGCGCCGTCACCGGTGTCCGCGGCGTCGTCCTCGCCCCGGACGACTCACCGCGCGGCGCCCCCAGCAACCGCGACGTGACCGGGGAGTTCACCCTCTCCGCGACCGCGGTCGTCCTGGCCACCGGCGGGATCGGCGCGAACCACGAGATGATCCGCCGGTACTGGCCCGAGCGGATGGGCACCCCGCCGTCGTCGATGATCACCGGGGTGCCGGCCTACGTGGACGGGCGGATGCTCGACATCGCCGCCGACGCGGGTGTGCGGCTGGTCAACCGCGACCGCATGTGGCACTACACCGAGGGCGTCGTGAACTGGGACCCGGTCTGGCCCGGCCACGCCATCCGCATCCTGCCCGGGCCGTCCTCGATGTGGTTCGACGCGCTCGGGCGGCGGCTGCCCGCGCCGTACCTGCCCGGCTACGACACCCTCGGCACCCTGCGCCACCTGCGCACCAGCCTGGACATCGCGCCCTACGACCACTCCTGGTTCGTGCTCACCCAGAAGATCGTCGAGAAGGAGTTCGCGCTGTCGGGCTCCGAGCAGAACCCCGACATCACCTCCGGGCGCCGCAGCGCCTTCCTCCGCGAACGGCTGCTCAGCCGGGGTGCGCCCGGCCCGGTCGAGGCGTTCACGACCCACGGGGAGGACTTCGTCGTCGCCGACACCCTCGACGAGCTCGTCGCGGGGATGAACGCCCTCACCGACGCCCCGCCGCTCGACCCGGCCCTGATCCGCGGCCAGATCGAGGCCCGCGACCGGCAGCTGGCCAACCCCTACAGCAAGGACGCCCAGGTCCAGGGCATCCACAACGCCCGCCGCTCGCTCGGTGACCGGATCGGGCGGGTCGCGGCGCCGCACCGGATCCTCGACCCCGCCGCCGGTCCGCTGATCGGGGTGAAGCTGCACGTGCTGACCCGCAAGACCCTCGGCGGGATCCAGACCGACCTCGGCTCCCGCGCCCTCGACGCCCACGGCGAGCCGATCCCCGGGCTCTACGCGGCGGGGGAGGCCGCCGGGTTCGGCGGGGGCGGGGTGCACGGGTACAACGCGCTGGAGGGCACGTTCCTCGGTGGCTGCATCTTCTCCGGCCGGGCCGCCGGGCGGAGCCTCGCGGGAACCGTCTGAACCCGGTCTCTCACTGAGCGAGAGTCGCCTTCCGGGGCGGTGGCCGCGCGGCGGATGCTCGGCTCCTCGACGACGAGGGGAGCGACGGTGACCGGTGCCGGGAACCGCACGGTCCGGGTGGCGAGCCGCCACCGGGAGTCCGACGGCGTGGTGTCGCTGGAGCTGGTCGCCGCCGACGGCGGGCGGCTGCCGGACTGGACCCCCGGCGCGCACGTCGACCTCGTGCTGCCCGGCGGGCACACCCGGCAGTACTCGCTGTGCGGGGACCGGTGGGACGCCCACCGCTACCGCGTCGCCGTGCTGCGCGAGCCCGCCGGCCGCGGTGGCTCGGCCTGGGTCCACGATCGCCTCGCGGTCGGCGACGAGATCGGGCTCGGCGGGCCGCGCAACAACTTCCCGCTGGTCCCGGCCCCGCGCTACCTGTTCGTCGCGGGCGGCATCGGGATCACCCCGATCCTGCCGATGATCACCACGGCGGACCTGCTCGGCGCGGACTGGGCGCTGCTGTACGGCGGCCGGACCCGGGCGTCGATGGCGTTCACCGCGGAGCTCGCGGCCCACGGGGATCGGGTCCGCACCGTCGCGCAGGACGAGGAGGGACTGCTCGACCTCCCCGGGTTCCTGGGACGGCCCGCACCGGGCACCCGGGTGTACGGCTGCGGTCCCGCCCCGCTGCTCGCGGCGCTGGCCGAGGCCACGGCCGGGTGGCCGTCGCACACGGTGCGGACCGAGCGCTTCGTCCCGCGTGCGACCGGCCCGGTCCGCGACACCGCGTTCGCGGTCCACCTCGCCCGCCGCGGGACCGACGTGACCGTGCCACCCGGGCGCAGCGTCCTCGACGCGGTCGCCGACGCCGGCGTCGACGTCCTGTCCTCGTGCCGGCAGGGCACCTGCGGGACCTGCGAGACGACCGTGCTGGCGGGCGACCCGGACCACCGCGACTCCGTCCTCGACGACGACGAGCGCGCCGCAGCCGACCGCATGCTGGTCTGCGTCTCGCGCTCGCGCGGACCGCGTCTGGTCCTCGATCTCTGACCCGACCCGACCGGAAGGCAGCGCCCATGACGGCCGCGCTCGACCACGTGCCCACCACCGACGTCGACCCGTTCGACCCCGGGGTCCTCACCGACCCGATCGGGTTCCACGAGCAGCTGCGCGCGGCCGGCCCGCTGGTCCGGCTCACCCGCCACGACGTGCTCGCCCTCGGCCGCTACGCCGACGTCCGGGCCGCACTCGTCGACTGGCAGTCCTTCCGGTCCGGTGCCGGGGTGGGGCTCGCGAACTTCCACACCGAGGCGCCGTGGCGGCCGCCGTCGCTGCTGCTGGAGGCCGACCCGCCGCACCACGACGCGCCCCGCCGGGTGCTCGGGACGGTCCTCGGCCCCCGTGCGCTGCGCACGCTGCGGGACCGCTGGGCCGCCGACGCCGAGGCCCTCGTCGACGAGGTGCTGGCGGGCGGTCACGAGTTCGACGCCGTCCCCGCGATCGCCGAGGCGTTCCCGCTGCGGGTGTTCCCCGACGCCGTCGGGCTGCCCGAGGCGGGCCGGGAGAACCTCCTGCCCTACGGCGACCTGCTGTTCAACGCGTTCGGTCCGCGCAACGCGCTGCTGGAGGAGAAGCTGCCGCGCCTCGGGGAGCTCTCGGCCTGGGTGAACGCGCAGTGCGCCCGCGAGGCACTGGCCGCCGACGGCTTCGGCGCCGACATCTGGGCCGCCGCCGACCGCGGTGACATCACCCCCGAGCAGGCCCCGCTCGTCGTGCGGTCGCTGCTGTCGGCCGGGGTCGACACCACCGTCACCGGGCTCGCGGCGGTGCTGCACGCCGTCGCCACGCACCCGGAGCAGTGGGCGCGGCTGCGCGCCGACCCGGGGCTCGCCCGCGTCGCGTTCGACGAGGCCGTGCGCTGGGAGTCACCGGTGCAGACCTTCTTCCGCACGACGGCGACCGACACCGAGCTCGCCGGCGTCCGCGTCCCGGCCGGGCGCAAGGTGCTGCTGTTCCTGGGGTCGGCGAACCGGGACCCGCGGCACTGGGGGCCCGGCGCGGGCGCGTTCGACCTGGACCGCGACCCGTCCGGGCACGTCGGGTTCGGGATGGGCCTGCACCAGTGCGTCGGCCAGCACGTCGCCCGGCTGGAGGCCGAGTCGGTGCTGCGGGCGCTCGCCGCGCGGGTCGCGACGATCGAGCCCGCCGGTCCGCCGCGCCGGCGGCCGAACAACACCATGCGGGCCTGGGCGTCGATGCCGCTGCGGGTCACGCCCGCCTAGGTGCAGACTCCACCCGTGGTCGCGGGCGAACCGGTACTGGCCCGGGCGGTGCGGATCCTGTCGGTGTTCGAGCCCGGGCGGGCCGAGCTGGGCGTCGCCGAGATCGCCCGCGCCTCGGGGCTGCACGTCGCGACCGCGTCGCGACTGGTCGGGCAGCTCGTCGAGCAGGGGCTACTCACCCGCACCGGCTCCGGGCGGCTGCGGATCGGGATGCGGCTGTGGGAGCTGGGGCAGCGGGCGTCGCCGACGCTGACCCTGCGGGCCGCGGCGCTGCCGTTCCTCGGGGACCTGCACGCCGTCGTCGGGCACCACGTGCAGCTGGGTGTCCTCGACGGCGACGAGGTCATCTTCCTCGAACGCCTCTCCGCACCCGGGGCGGTGGTCAACCTGACCCGGATCGCCGGGCGGCTGCCGCTGCACGTCTCGTCCTCAGGGCTGGTGCTGCTCGCCCACGCGTCGCCCGAGCAGCAGGAACGCGTGCTCGCGGCGCCCCTGGAACGACGGACCCCCGCCACGGTGACCGACCCGGCCCGGCTGCGGGTCCTGCTCGCCCGCGTCCGGCGCGACGGCCACGTCGTCACCGACGGCCACGTGCACCCCGACGCGACCGGCGTCGCGGTCCCGGTGCGCGGCCGGGACGGGGCCGTCGTCGCGGCGCTGTCGACGGTGCAGCCGCACGACGGCCGGGCCCGCACCCTCGTCCCGGCGCTGCGCGCCGCGGCCCACGGCATCGCCCGCGCCCACGGCATCGCCCGGGCCCACGGCGCGGAAGACGCCGCGCCGGGCTGAGCGCCGGCCTCAGGCCCCGGTGCCCGCCCCGACCGGCACTGGGCGCAGGGTCAGCGGCAGCAGGTCGCGGACCTCGGCGCGCAGGGTGTCCAGCGCGTGCGGGTCGTCGCCGGTGAGGAACCCCAGCAGGGCCTGCTGGAACACGCCGTCGACCATCCCGTAGGCGGCGTGCGGGCTCAGCGCGACCGCGGTGCCGGTGAGGTCGGCGTAGCGGGTGACGACCCGCCACACCATGTCCTCCAGGGTGCGGTCGATCTGCCCGACGGCCTCGCGCAGGTTCGGCTCGAACATGCTCTGGGCGCGCAGGTCGTACCAGAGGCGGTGCATCGGGGCCTCGTCGACGATCGTCTCGCACAGCTTGTCCGCGAACGCGGTGACCAGGCCGTCGGCCGTCGTCGCGTCGGCGACGGCGCCGTCGTAGCGGGTCACGCAGACCGCCTTGTACTGCCGCACGCAGTAGACGATCAGCTCCAGCTTGTCGGCGAAGTAGTAGTGCACGACGCCGTGGCTGTACGGGGAGTTCTGTGCGATCTCGCGCAGCGACGCCCGGGCGTAGCCGAGCTCGCCGAGGGTCTGCAGGGCCGAGTCCGCCAGCGCGCGGCGGCGCGCGTCGTGCTTGTCGACCGGGTTCGCCCGTGCCACGCGGCCCCCTTCCGTCGTCCGCCCGGGAGCCACTGTAACCGACCGTTGCGCCCCCGACGCCGTTGTTCTGGACGCTCGCCCGACGATATCTTGACAACTGGTCAGAGATCGCGGCAGGGTGTGGCCCACATCACCGATCGACACTGGAGTCGCCGTGACGCAGATCGACCTGACCGGACGCACCGTGCTCGTGACCGGGGGCGCGCAGGGACTGGGCGAGGGGATGGCCCGCGCGCTGGCCGACTCGGGCGGCCGGGTCGTCGTCGCCGACCTGCAGGACGAGGCGGGCGGCACGCTCGCGAAGTCGCTGGGGGAGCAGCACGGGTTCGTGCACCTGGACGTCACCGACGACGCCTCGTGGACCGCCGCCGTCGCCGAGACCGTGGAGCGGTTCGGCGGCCTCGACGTCGTCGTCAACAACGCGGGCGTCGAGGTCACCCAGCTGCTCGTCGACACCGAGCCCGACGACGTCCGCCGGATGCTCGAGGTCAACCTGCTCGGCACGATGCTCGGCATCAAGCACGCCTTCCGCGCCATGCGCCCGGGAGGCGCGGCGGGCCGCGGCGGGGCCGTGATCAACGTGGCCTCGGTCGCCGCGACCATCGCGTTCCCCTCCATCGGCGGCTACTCCGCGACCAAGTCCGGCGTCGACCGGCTCACCCGGGTCGCGGCGATGGAGTCGGGCAAGCTCGGCTACGGGGTGCGGGTCAACTGCGTCTACCCCGGGCTCGTCCCGACCGCGATGGGGCAGAAGCTCGCCGTCGAGACCGCCGGGCTCGGGCTGTTCGAGAGCCCGGAGGCCGCGGTCGGCGCGGTGGTCGAGCTGACCCCGTCGGGCCGGCTCGGCGAGGTCGCCGACATCGCCGACGCGGTCGCCTTCCTGGCCTCCGACGCCGCCCGGTTCGTCAACGGCGCCGGCCTGCCGGTCGACGGCGGCATGGGCATGTGACCCGCCGGGTCCCCGCCGCCCGGGATCACCGGTCCCGGGCGGCGAGGACCTCGTCGAGCACCACGGTGGCGCGGAACCCGCACAGCACCAGGATGTGCAGCAGGTAGAGCCACAGCGCCAGCGCCGACACCGTCCCGACCACGGGCAGCCCGGCGAACGGCGCCGACCACTCGATCGGGATGGCCAGGAACAGCAGGAACCCCTGCAGGAACCCGGCGAGCACCGACCCGGTGCCGAACGCGCCGAGCACCAGCGCGCGCCGCCGCAGGTGCCCGGGCCCGACCAGGCCGAACACCGCGAGCAGCGCGGTCGACAGCGTCACCCAGACCACGTGGAACGCCACGACGACGCCCCACACCAGCGACCAGCCACCCGCGGCGTAGAGCGGCCCGACGTAGGGCGCCGCGCCCAGCACGACCAGCACGAGGAACGGCGCGACCGCCGCGACCCCGAGCAGCCCGGCGCGGCCACGCCAGCCGGTGAGCCGGTCCCGCGTCGCGGACATCTGGACGAACGCGCGGCGCAGCCCCTCGCCGTAGAGGCTGGCCGGGAACAGCACGACCAGCGCCTGCCACCAGGCCATCGACAGCGACACCGCGGCCAGCGTGCGCAGCGCCTCCGGCGTGCCGTGGCCGCCGGGGAGCCCGCCGATCGCCGCCTCCATCGCCGTGGTCACCGTCTCCGGCCCGGCCAGCGCGCCGACGCCCCACAGCGCGACCATCGCCAGCGGCACCAGCCCGATCACCCCGAAGTAGGTCGCACCGGCGGCCCACAGCGCGATGTCGCTGCCGGGGAAGGTGCTCCCGAGCCGACGCGCGATCGCGCGCGCCCGGTTCACGGCGCGCCCCCGGTGCGGCGCTGGCACGCTGGTCCGATGACGACCGGGGACGACGACGGCTGGTCGGCCCTGCACGGCGGCATCCGGCCCTCCCCGGTGGTACGCGGCTGGCTCCGGATGGTGCGGGTCCTCTCCGCGGGTCCGGTGGCCCGGGTCCCGCCGGACGTGTTGTCGCTGTCCGGTGTGGTCGTGCTGGCCGGGGCGTGGGCGGTCGCGCTCGCCGGGGCGCCGTGGACGGCGGTGACGGCCCTGCTCGTCGTCGCGGCGGGAGTGCTCGACGGCCTCGACGGCGCCGTCGCGCTGCGCACCGGGCGGGCCCGGCCGCTGGGCGCGGTGGTCGACGCCGTCGCCGACCGCCTCGGGGACCTGCTGCTCGGGGCGGTGCTGGTCGCGCTCGGCGCCCCGCCCGGCTGGGTCCTCGCGGCGCTCGCGCTGGTGTTCGTGCACGAGTTCCTGCGGGCCCGCGCGCAGTCGGTCGGCATGCCGGGGGTGGGGGCGGTGACCGTCGCCGAGCGGCCGACCCGGCTGGTCGTGGTCGCCCTGCCCGCACTCGGTGCGGCGGTGCTCCCGGCCGGCCCGCCGCTGGTCGGGGTGTCGTGGGGGACCGTCTTCGCCCTCACCTGGACGGTCCTGGGTGCGATCGGGCTGGTGCAGCTCGCGGTGGGCGTGGTCCGGACGACGCCGCCGCGGTTCCCGGAGTCCCCGCCGGGCCGATGAGCCCGGCGACGATCTCGGCCGACATCAGCACCAGCGGGATGCCGCCGCCCGGGTGCGCGGACCCGCCGACCAGGTAGAGGCCCGGCACCGGGCCGCGGTTGGCGGGCCGGCGCAGCGCGGCCCGGGGGCCGTGCGAGGCGGTGCCGTAGATCGCGCCGCCCGGCGAGCCGGTGCGCCGCTCCAGCTCGGCCGGGGTCAGGACCTCGGCGAACCGCAGGCGGTCGCGCACGTCGGCGCCGCGGGCGGCGAGCACGCCGAGCACCCGGTCCCGGTAGCGCTCCGCGAGCCCCGGAGCGTCCCAGTCGACACCGCGCCCCGGGTCGTGCAGGGGCGCGTTGACCAGCACGAACCAGCCCTCGGAGGCGTCGTCGGGGCGCAGCGCGGGGTCGTCGGGGGCGTGCACGTACACCGTCGGGTCGGGCACCGGGCGCGGCTCGCGCCCGAAGATCGCGTCGAACTCGGCGTGCTGGTCGCGCGGGAACCAGACCCGGTGCGCCGGCCCGGGCTCCCGGCCGGACAGCCCGAGCAGCAGCACGAACCCGGCCGTCGACCGGGGGATGCGGCGCAGCCGCCTGCGGGCCCGGCGCGCGACGTCGCGGGGGAGCAGCCGCTCGTGCAGCACGTGCGCGTCGACCCCGGAGACGACGACGTCGGCGCGCACCTTGCGGCCCCCGGCCCGGACCCCGGCGGCCCGGCCGCGCTCCACGAGGACCTCGTCGACGGCCGTGCCCGGGTGCAGCGTGACGCCGAGGGCGACGCAGCGGTCCACGACCGCGTCGACGATGCGGCGCAGCCCGCCCGGCACCCACCACGCGCCGAACTCCTGCTCGACGAAGGCGGTCACCGCCAGCACCGCCGGTGTGCGACGCGGGTCGGAACCGGAGTAGGTGGCGTAGCGGTTCAGCCAGGTCCGCAGCCGCGGGTCGGGCAGCAGCCGCCCGCCCAGCCCGTCGAGGGTCCGCCACGGTGCGACCGCGCGCAGGTCGGCCGGCCGCGCGCTCATCCGGGCGAGCGCGGCCGTGGTGAGCGGGCGGCGCAGGACGGGCTCCCCGACGAGGTCCCACAGCCGTCGCGAGTGCTCGTGCAGCGCCGTCCAGGAGGCGCCGGCGCCGTCGCCCAGGGCGGCGTCGAGGGCGGCCGGGACCGCGGCCGCGGCGTGCGGGAGGTCCAGCCGGGTGCCGTCGGCGAAGACGTAGCCGCAGGCCGGGTCGACCGGCGTGACCGGCAGGTCCGCGGGGCCGCCGGTCGCGGCGAACAGGTCGGCGAGCAGGTCCGGCATCGTGAGCAGCGACGGGCCGGTGTCGAAGGTGAACCCGTCCCGGGTGACGACGCCGAGCTTCCCGCCCGGGGTGTCGGCCCGCTCGAACACGGTGACCGTGTGCCCGGCGGCGGCCAGCCGCGCCGCCGCCGCGAGCCCGCCCAGCCCGGCGCCGGCCACCACGACCCGGCTCACAGCGCACGCCCCTTCCAGCTCAGCGTGCCGCGCAGCCGGCCCGCCCACGACGACGCGAGCAGCCCGAGCAGGGCCAGCACCGACACCGGGTGGGCGAGCGCGTCGACCGTGCCGCCGCCGCCCGAGGGCCCGACGACCCACCGCGCGGCGGGCACCCGCCCGGCGACGGCGGCGGCGTACCCGAGCAGCCCGGCCCGTGACCCGGTCAGCGCGGCGAGCGCGGGCAGCACGTAGACCAGCACCAGCCCGGCGCCGACCGCGACCGCCCCGGCGGGCGAGCCGAACGCCGCCCACAGCGATTTGCGGTAGCCCGCCCGCAGCTCCGCGCCGGTCGCGTACATCCGGCAGGACGCGACCTGCGACCCGTCGGCGATGCCGGTCCGGCCCCCGGCGGCGCGGACCGCCCGGGCCAGCCCGATGTCGTCGAGCACGGCGCCCGACACCGCGTCCCAGCCGCCCGCCCGGGCCAGCACGGACGCCTCGACCAGCAGGAATTGTCCGTTCGCGACGGCCATCGACCCCCGTCCGGACCGTTCCGCGACGGCCAGCGGCAGCGTCGTCAGCCAGGACCAGGCCAGCAGCGGCTGCACCAGCCGGCCGAGCGGGCCGGAGGCGACCTGCCGCGGCCACGGGCACAGCAGGTCCAGCGGCCGGTCCCGGTCGCGCAGCAGCGCCACCGCGGCGGCGACGGCGTGCGGGACGAGGACGACGTCGGCGTCGACGAACACGAGGATCTCGCCGCGGGCGGCCGCGGCCAGCGCGGCACAGGCGTGCGGCTTGCCCAGCACCCCCGGCGGGGGCGGGGTGCCGGTGAGCACCCGCAGCCGGGGGTCGCCGCCGGCCGCGGCACGGACGACGTCGGCGGTCCCGTCGGTGGAGCCGTCGTCGAGGACGAGGATCTCGACGTCGGCCAGCCCGCGCTGCCCGGTCAGCGCCCGCATCGTCGGCGCGATCCGGTGTGCCTCGTCGCGGGCCGGGACCAGCACCGACACCGGCACGGCCACCGTCGGCGGCGCGGCGGGCGGGCGGCGCAGCCCGGCCCGGTTCACCCAGGCCTGCACCGTCCCGGCCGCGGCGAGGACGGACCCGGCGGCCACGAGCGGACGGACGGCGCGCAGCGGCCGGCGGAGGAGCACGCAGGCGACCCTACGGAGGGGGCGGCCCGGCCGCGCGACGTCGCCGCGGCCGCGGACGACGCGCGGGCGTGCCCGGGTGGTGGCACCGTGGGACCATCCCCCGACCGGATCGTGTGGAGGTTCCCGCGTGGCGTTGGCCGCTGCCCCCCGGGCACTGCGCACGACCCTGCCCGCCTGGGTGCTGGTCGCCGGAGCGGTGACCGTGCAGATCCTCTACCCGCTCACCCCCGCCCCGCTGCGGACGTCGGTGACGGTGCTGAGCGTGGCGGTGTTCTTCCTGGCCGCGGTCGCCGACGTCGTCCGGGTGCACGGCACCCGGGGCGGTTTGGTGCTGCTCGGCGTCGCGGGCGGCGGGGGACTGGTCGCGGAGTCCGTCGGGCTGGCCACGGGGTGGCCGTTCGGCGCCTACGCCTACACCGGGACCCTCGGCGCCGAGGTGGCCGGTGTCCCGCTGGTCGTGCCGATGGCCTGGGCGATGATGGCGTGGCCCGCGCTCGTCGTGGGCAGGGCGCTGGCCCGGCGCGGGGCGGGGACCGTCGCCGTCGGTGCGTTCGCCCTGGCCGCCTGGGACGTGTTCCTCGACCCGCAGATGGTCGACGCGGGCCACTGGGTCTGGGCGCACCCCGACCCGGGCCTCCCGCTGGTGCCCGGCATCCCGCTGACCAACTACGCCGGCTGGCTGGTCGTCTCGCTGCTGATCGTCGGGACGCTGCACCGTGCGCTGCCCGACGGCCCACGGCGCTCGGGGCCCGCGGCCGCGCTGTACCTGTGGGTCTACGCCTCCTCGGTGCTCGCCCACCTGGTGTTCTTCGGCCTGCCCGGCTCGGCCCTGGTCGGCGGGGTGCTGATGGGGCTGGTCGCGGTCCCGTACGCGCTCGTCCTGCGCCGCGACCGCGCCGCCCACCGTCCCGGAGGGACCCCGTGACCGATCCGCTGCGCCACCGCGCCGCGCCCCTGCGCATGCGCCGGCGGCGACTCGTGACCCCCGACCCGCTGCTGCCCCGCGAGGTGCCCGCCGGGTCGGAGGCGGTCGTCGTCGGGGGCGGGATCGCCGGGGTGTCCGCGGCGGTGGTGCTGGCCGAACGCGGGGTGCGGGTCACCCTGCTCGAGGCGGCCGACCACCTCGGCGGACGGCTCGGGGCCTGGCCGCGCACCCTGCCCGACGGCACCGTCCAGCAGGTCGAGCACGGCTTCCACGCCTTCTTCCGGCAGTACTACACCTGGCGGTCGATCCTGCGCCGCGCCGACCCGCAGCTGTCGTTCCTGCGCCCGGTCGGGCACTACCCGGTGATCTCCGCGCGGTGGCCCGACGAGGACCTGTCGGGGCTGCCCGCCGCGCCGCCGTTCAACCTGCTCGCGCTGGCGCTGCGCAGCAGGAGCCTGTCGCGCCGCGAGCTCACCTCCGCCGACCCCGACGCCGGACGCGCCCTGCTCGCCTACGACCGGGCCACCACCACCGCCGAGCTCGACGGCGTCGACGCCGCGTCCTTCCTCGACCGGCTCGGGATGACCGAGCGCACCCGCAGCATGCTGTTCGAGGCGTTCGCCCGGTCGTTCTTCTGCAACCAGGGCGACCTGTCCGCCGCCGAGCTCGTCGCGATGTTCCACTACTACTTCCTCGGCAACCCCGAGGGCATCGCGTTCGACGCCCCGCGCACCGACCACGCCACCGCCGTGTGGCAGCCGCTGTGGCGGTACCTGACCTCCCTCGGGGCGGAGGTCCGCACCGGGGCGCGGGTCACCGCGGTGCACCCCGACGGCGCCGGCTGGCGGGTCGAGGGCCCCGGGGCGACCACCACCCGGCACCTCGTGCTCGCCCTCGACCCGGGTGCGCTGCGCGCGGTGGTCACCGGCTCACCCGGGCTGGCGACGACGGCGCCGCGGCTGCACGCGCAGTGCGCGGCCCTGCACGTCGCGCCCCCGTTCGCGGTCAGCAGGCTGTGGCTGGACCGCGACGTCGACCCGGGCCGGGCGGTGTTCAGCGCCGTCAGCGGGCAGCCGACCCTGGACTCGGTCACCGTCTACTCCCGGCTGGAGGAGCCCTCGGCCCGGTGGGCCGCCGCGACCGGCGGATCGGTGGTGGAGCTGCACTCCTACTCCTGCGCCGAGCCCGACGCGGCGTCCGCCGCGGCCGCGCTGCGCGCCGAGCTGGCCGTGCTGTGGCCCGAGACCGCGGACGCGACCGTCCTCGACCGGCACGACCGGCTGGAGGCCACCGCGCCCGCGTTCCCGCCCGGGACGGCGGGCACCCGGCCGGGGGTGCGGACCGACGCGCGCGGCCTGCGGGTGGCCGGTGACTTCGTGGAGACGCCGTACCTCGCCGGGCTGATGGAGCGCTCGTCGATGTCGGGGGTGCTCGCCGCGAACGACGTGCTCGCCGAGCTGGGCGCGGCCGCCGAACCGGTCGACGGGATCCCGCAGCGCGGGCTGCTCGCCGGTGTCCCGGCGCTGCGCGGGGCCCGCGGACGCCACGCCGCGGCCCGCTGACCGCCGCCGTGCGGGTCGCGTCGCTGAACCTCGCCTCCGGACGTGGGGCGGGCGGGCGGTACCTGACCGGCCCCGCGCTCGGGGCGGCCGTCGCCGGGGTGGGCGCCGACGTCGTCGCGGTGCAGGAGGTCGACACCGGCCAGTCCCGCTCGGCGGGCGACGACCAGCCGTCGCTGCTCGCGGCCGGGCTCGGTGCCGTGGACTGGCGCTCCGCCGCGACCATGCACGGCGAGCCGCGCCCGGACCCGCTGCCGTCGTGGATCCCGCTCGACCCCCCGGTCCTGCGCGGTCCCGGCGACCCCGCGCCCGGGCCGCGCTACGGCGTCGCGCTGTTCTCCCGGCTGCCGGTGCGCCGCTGGCACGTGCTGGGCTTCGGGGCCGGACGGGCCCGGCTGCCGGTGCCGGTGCCCGCCCCCGGCGGGGGGACCCGGCTCGCCTGGTTCCCCGACGAGCCGCGCGCCGCCGTCGCCGCGGAGCTGGGGACGCTGACGGTGGTGGCGACCCACCTGTCCTTCGCCCCGCCGACGGCGGTCCGCCAGCTCCGGGCGCTGCGCCGGTGGGCCGAGCGCCTGCCCGGCCCGGTGCTCGTCGCGGGGGACCTGAACCTGCCCGGCTCGCTCCCCGCGATGGTGACCGGCGGCCGTCGGCTCGTCGACGGGCAGACGTTCCCGGCGGCGACGCCGCGCGCCCAGCTCGACCACCTGATCGCGCTCGGCGCTCTGACCGGGCGGGACCCGGCCGTGCTGCAGATCGACGTCGGTGACCACCGCGCCGTCGCCGCGACGGTCGAGCCCGGCTGAGCCCTCAGCCGTCCGCGGGCGGGTCGGCGCGCGAGCGGGCCAGCCGGCGCCGGGCCAGGACGAGCCCGGTCAGCACGACGACCGCGAGCCCGGCGACCGACACCAGGAACGGCAGCGACCCGGGGTCGGTGCCGAACGCGCCGACCGCGACCAGCGCCGTCGTGCCCGGGGTGACCCCCAGGACGGTGCCGAGGAGGTAGTGCCGGAACCGGACCGCGGTCAGCCCCCACAGCAGGTTCAGCACCGAGTACGGCAGGACCGGCGCGAGCCGGACCCCCACCACGGCCAGGAGGCCGCGCCGGCGCACCAGGTCGTCGACCACCGCCATCCGCTCCGCGCCCCGGCCCGAGCGGTCGACCAGCCGCAGCACCGTGTCCCGGCCCAGCCGCCGCGCCAGGGCGAACCCGACCGCCGCGCCGACGAACTTCCCGGCCAGCGTCGCGGGCAGCCCCTCGCCGAACCCGAACAGCACCCCGCCGAGCACGGCGAGCAGGCTGACCGGCACCGGGGTGAGCGACAGCCCGGCGTACAGCGCCGCCCACAGCAGCGGTCCCGCCCACCCGGTCCCGGCCAGGCCGTCGCGGAGCTGTTCCACCGAGGGCACCCCGACGGCGATCGCGACGACGACCGCGACGCCCACCAGCGCCACGAGCAGGACGGGACGCCAGAGGCGGGCGACGACGGGCCCGGTCACCGGGCTCCGGCGGGCGGTCGGGGCCCGGAGGCCCGGGGGAACTCCGGTGCTGTCGGCATCGTCGCGAGTATCCCCGCCGGGACGCCGGCCCGCCGGGGAGCGGGCCGCGCCCTGGACACCCGGCGCCGGTGGCGGCTACGGTGACGGACCCGGGTCCTGCCGACGCAGGCGCTCCCGGTCCATCGACACTCGTCTTCACGGGTGGCGCGCCGCAGGGCCGTCACCGTTCGGCCGTCCGGTACAGCTCAGTGCTCCGACGGCGCCACGGGCCGATCGTCCCCGGCCGGGACCGGCCCCACCCTCTCCTCTGGCGGACCCATGACCGCGCCCTCGCCATCCCCTCGTCCCCGTCCCGTCCCGGCCGCCGACACCGCCGTCGCCGAGCCGCAGGTCCACGTCGGACACGGCAGCGCCGCGACCGTCGTCATCGGCGTGTCCGGCGAGCTCGACCTCGCGACCGGCCCCTCGGTCGAGGCACGGGTCCTCGCCGCGGTCGACACCGCCGCCGGTGGCCGCGTCGTCCTGGACCTGAACGCGGTGGGCTTCCTGGGGCTGCGCGGCGTGGCGATGCTGCGCGCGGCCGCGGACCGCGCCCGGGCCACCGGCGCCTCCCTGGTGGTGGTGCTGGACCCGACCGCGCCGGCGGCACGCGCGCTGCGGCTGGTCCGGGGGCCCGGCCTCACGGTGGTCGCGGTCGACGCGCCGGTCGCCGACGCGTCCTGACCCGCCCCCGGCCGGGCACTCAGCGGGGCAGCGGCGGCGCGGCGGGCGCGTCGAACCAGGGCTCGTCCGGGATCGACGGGTCCGGCGTCTCCCGGACCGCCGGGTCCGGGACACCGTCGGTGACCTGCGACGGTCGGGTCGCGCCGAGGTAGTCGTCGCCGCGCCACCGGTACCAGGAGGTCTGCACCGGCAGCCCGAACGTCGGGGCGTTCACCATCCGGTCCTGTCCGACGAACAGGCCGACGTGGTGGACCTTGTCGACGGTGCCGTAGAACACCAGGTCACCCGGGCGCAGCGCGGACCCGGCGGGGACCCGCGGGCCGCGGCGGTACTGGGCGTGCGCGGTCCGCGGCAGGACGACGCCGGCCTTGCCGTAGGCGAAGGCGGTCAGCCCGGAGCAGTCGAAGCCGCGGTCGCCGTTCTCCGGCCCGTTGCCGCCCCACACGAACGGCAGCCCGATCTGGCGCAGTGCGACCTCGACCGCGGTGGCCGCCCGCTGCTCGGGCGTCGTCACCGGCCCGGCCGCGGCCTCGCCGCCGGTGACGAGCAGCAGGACCACGGCGACGAGTGTCGTCACGAACGGGGACCGAAGCGGCACGGCGTCCCTCCCGGTCGTCCGCGGTCGGCGGGTGCGACGGGGCCACCGGGCGGTGACCTGCGCCGAACCTAGGGATCCGACCGCGGCGACCGGAAGCGGAAGCGATCGAGCGGGTGAACGGGGCGACCCGGTCGGTACCGCCGCGGTCAGCGGGCGGCGAGACCGGCGCGCGGTTCCCAGCCGAACAGCCGCCGGGCCTTCGCGATGCTCAGCGCTCCGGCGTCGGGGCGCTCCAGCTCACCGATCGGGGGTGCGTCGTCGCCGTAGGCCGCGGCCACCAGGTCGGCGAGGGGCTCGCCGAGGACGTTGTCCGGCTGGGCGGCGTACACGACCTCGTGGCCCGGGGTGTCGGCGGTGGCGGCGCGCACCACGAGATCGCCGAGGTCGTCGGCGTCGACGAAGGTCCACTGGTTGAACGAGGGCTCGACCGGGCCCTCGCGCAGGCGGCGGACGTAGCCCTCGTAGACCTCGGGGGTGGTGACCAGCGACGGCCGGATCGACACCGCGGTCACCGGCGTCGCGTTGTCGGTGCGCCGTACCAGCGCGTCGACCATCTGCTCGCCGAGCACCTTGGTCAGGGCGTACGCCTCCCGCGGGCGCAGGGGGTGCTCCTCGTCGACGGGCAGGCGGTCGGGCAGCTGCACCGGGTCACCGGTCATGTAGCCCGGTGCCGTCTCGCTCGACATCACGACCAGCCGCGGCACACCGACCGTGCGGACGGCCTCGATGACGTGGAACAGGGCCCCGACGTTGGTCTCGAACACCGCGACCTCGGTGTCCTGGAACGGTTCCGGGATGCCCGCGGTGTGTACGACCGCGTCGGGCCGGACCCGGCCGACCAGGTCGACCGTCCGTCCGAGGTCGGTCAGGTCGGCGCGCACGTAGGGCGCCGCGTCCGGGTCCGTGGGGCCGTAGGACGGCGGCGCCTGGTCCGACGCGGTGACCTCGTGGCCCGCCGCTCTCGCGGCGGCGACGGTCGCCGCGCCGACCTTTCCGAGTGCTCCGGTGACGAGAATCCTCATGATCGGCGACTTCCCGCGGGGGAGCGCGGGAAACCGCCGCCGATCACGGCCGGGGGACCGGGTGGGTCAGCCGCCCAGGCCCGGGATGCCCGGCATCTGCGGGAGCACCGGCGTCGAGGCGAACAGGTCGAGGTACATGCCGCCGGAGACCAGCAGCCCCAGGACGCCGAGCACCAGGCCGCCGAGGGCGACCGGCCGGACCCAGGCGCCCGCGGCGGGCCGGGCGGCCGGGCCGAGGACCAGGACGAGCCCGACGAGGACCGCGACCAGCGCGACGACGCCGTTGACCACGGCGGCGACGTCCCAGGGCGCGCCGTAGAAGGACTCGATGGTGTCGCCCGGGCTGCCGGTCGCGGCCTGGATCTGCCCGACGAGCGACTCGCGCTCGCGCAGCATGTCGCCGACCGAGGTGCCGGTCAGCGAGGCGAGACCGAGCCCCGCGGCGACGACGGCGCCCGCTCCGGCGAGGCCGCCGCCGGAGGTCGTGGCGGAGGCCGGGGTGGAGGTCGTGTCGGCCGCGGTGCCGGACCCGGTCCGTACGGGGGCGGCCGCGGCGCCGCCCGTGGTCGTGCCGGTGCCGGTCGTCGCGGTGCCGGTCGTCGCGCTGTCGGCCGGGGTCGCGGTGGTGTCGGCGGCGGGGGTGTCAGGGGTGTCGGTGGTGGCGGAGTCGGTTCCGGTGGAGCCGGTCGTGGTCGCCCGGTCCGTCGCGACGGAGCCAGCCGCGTCGTCGGTCTCCGGGGTACCGGTCGCCGTGCTGCCGTCCGTGGGCCTGCTCGTGTCGGAAGCCATGGGCCGCACCGTACGCGAGGTCAAGATCGCCGTGACGGCCCCCCACCAGGGCGGATACGCCGTCGTGTCCGTTCCGCCGGGCCCGTCACCGGATGGGGGCGGTGACCGGTCGCTACCCGACGGTCGCGCC
Source organism: Pseudonocardia sp. TMWB2A (assembly GCF_017312135.1). Classification (NCBI taxonomy): domain Bacteria; kingdom Bacillati; phylum Actinomycetota; class Actinomycetes; order Pseudonocardiales; family Pseudonocardiaceae; genus Pseudonocardia; species Pseudonocardia sp. TMWB2A. The sequence continues at coordinate 406,973 of NZ_QKQY01000002.1, read as the reverse complement.
GGCCGCGGTCCGGCCGGCGGGCTCGCCGGTGCCGGCGAGCACGGTGACACCGTCCGCGGGGGACCCGGCCCCGACCCGTCGCACGGGGCCGTCGCGCAGCCCGGACAGCACGACCTCGACCCGGGCCAGCACCGCCGTGCGGGAGCGTCCGTCGACGCCGACGACGTCGACGACCACCGTGCCGAGCGCCGCCGAACCCGACGCCGCCCACTGCCCCGACCAGCCGAGCACGATGCCCGGCCCGGCGGGTGGGGGCGCGGACCCGACGCTTCGGTGGTCGAACCCGAGGGTCCGCAGGACCGGGTCGGCGGTGAGCGCGTCGCGGATCTGCTGGTCGGGCGTCGTGGTCATGCGGGCCTCCCGGTACCGGCCGTCGTCGATCACGTCCGGTACCGACGGTAGGGAGCCCGTGTGTCACGGGGGATGAGGTGGAGGTTAGGAGGAGGTAATCGATCGGCCCTTCCGGACCGGTTCCAGCGGCAGCAGCAGGGTGACCACCGACGGCGACCGGCGTGCGGTGAGCCGTCCTCCCTCGGCCTCGGCGAGGCGCCGGGCGAGCGCGACCCCGAGGCCGCGCCGGCCGTCGCTGCCCGACAGGTCCTCCTCGGCCACCCCGGGCCCCTCGTCGGCGACGTCGACGGCCACGGCGTCCGGCCCGGACTCCCGGGCGGTCAGCGTGACCGCGCCGGCCCCGTGCTGGACGGCGTTGTCGAGCAGCGCGGCGACGATCTGGCGGACCGCCGCGGCGGAGGCGGGCGGGTCGGGCAGGGCGCCGTCGCGGGACACCGAGAACGACCGCCCGGCGCGGGACAGCCGGTCGCCCCACTCGGCCTGCGCCTCGTCGAACAGCCGGGCGAGGTCGACCGGTACGGCGTCACGGCTGCGTTCGCGGGCGAGCAGCAGCAGCTCGTCGATGGTGCGTTCCAGCCGGTCGACCGAGGCCAGCCCGTCCTCGACGGTCGCGGGCCGCAGCAGCGCCGGGTCGTCGAGCGCGGACTCCAGCCGCAGCCGCAGCCCGGTCAGCGGCGTCCGCAGCTGGTGCGAGGCCTCCGCGGAGAACGCCCGCTCGCGGGCCAGCAGGTCGTCGAGCCGGCCCGCGGTGTGGCCGAGCGCGGACCCGACGCGGTCGAGCTCCCCGATGCCGGTGGGCGCGGGCCGGACCCCGAAGTCGCCCTCGCCGAGCCGGGCCGCGTCGCGGGCCATCGACTCCAGCGGCGCCGACAGGTGCGCGGCCAGGCGCATCGCGAGCGCCCACACCGCGACCAGCACCAGCCCGGCCAGCGCGACCATGCCGAGGTACAGGGGCACGAGCGAGGACCACACCGCCGAGGTCGGGCGGGCCGCGCGCACCACCCCGATGACGTCGTCGCCGTCGGTCACCGGGGACACCGCGACGAGCTGCCCCGGCGGGGAGGAGGACAGTCCCCGGTCCAGGACCCGGTCGACGCCCTCGTCGCCCTCCGGCGGGCCGTCGCCGGTGGTGAGGTCGCCGTCCTCGTCGTAGAGCGCGACGGCGGTGTCGTCGTCGCGGCCGTCGGGCAGCCGGGCCGGGACCCGGTCGTGGACGACGTCGTCGTAGACCGAGCGGGCGGCGAAGTCCGCGATGCGCTGCAGCGACTCGCGCTGCTGGGTGACGGTGTAGCGCTCCAGCCCGGCGGCCAGCGGGACCCCGAACAGCACCAGCGTCACCCCGACCGCGACGAGGGTGAGGCGCACGATGCGGCGTCTCACCGGACGTCCCCGGGCAGCTCCAGGCGGTACCCGTGCCCGCGCAGCGTGGTGATCACCGGGACCCGGGGGCCGTCGTGCGCGGCGAGGTGGCGGCGCACCGCGGCCACGTGCACGTCGAGGGTCTTGGTGGAGCCGAACCAGTGCGCGTCCCACACGTCGGTCATCAGCACCTCGCGGCTCAGTGCGGAGCCCGGGTCGGTCGCGAGCCGGGCGAGCAGGTCGAACTCGCGGGTGCGCAGGCCCAGCTCCCGCCCGGCGACGGTGGCGCGGCGCGCCCCGGTGTCGACGCGCAGGTCCCCGACCTCCAGCACGTCCTCGGTGCGGTCGCCGCCGGCGCGCCGCAGGTGCGCCCGGATCCGGGCGAGCAGCTCGGCCAGGCGCACCGGCTTGGTCAGGTAGTCGTCGGCGCCGGCCTCCAGGCCCAGCACCACGTCCATCTCCGCGGTCCGGGCGGTCAGCACGACCAGCACCGCGTCGGGGCGCAGCGTGCGCAGCCGCCGGCACACCTCGACGCCGTCGAGGTCGGGCAGCCCGAGGTCGAGCAGGACCAGGTCGAACGGGGTGTGCCCGGCCGCGGCGAGCGCCGGGCCGCCCGCCTGCTCCCACCGGACGTCGTAGCCGTGCCCGGTCAGGCTGCCGCGCAGGACGTCACCGATCGTGCGGTCGTCCTCGACGAGCAGGATGCGGGCGTTCACCGGCCCGATCATCGTCCCTCCGGCCGGGCCGCCGCACCCCGTGCGGCCTAGGAACCGCCGTAGGGCGGCTCACCCGTCTCCGGGACGAGCACCGGGGTGTCCTCGTCGAGGGTCTCGCCGCGGAAGAACGGCCGCAGCCGCACCGCGCAGGCCAGCATCAGCGGCACCCCGAGCGCGATCATGCCGACGCCGATCACGAACACCCCGCCGACCGGACCGAAGGAGGTCTCGCCGTAGGCGGGGTCGAGCATGTCGACCGAGCTCTGCACGAACGCCCACACCATCACCACCCCGCCGAGCAGCGGCAGCAGACCGCGCAGCAGCAGGTCACGCGGCGAGCGGAGCAGGGTGCGCCGGAAGTACCAGACGCAGGCGAAGGCGGTGATGCCGTAGTAGAACGCCACCGCCAGGCCGAGCGAGGCGACGGTGTCGAGCAGCGCGTCGGAGCTGACCAGCCCCAGCACCAGGTAGAACACCACCGCGGACAGCCCCATGACGACGGTGGCGAACCCGGGCGTCGCGTAGCGGGGGTGGACGCTGCCGAAGCGGCGCGGGACCGCCCCGTAGACGGCCATCGCCAGCGCGCCGCGCGCGGTGGGCAGGATCGTGGTCTGGGTCGACGACGCCGCCGACACCGCGACGGTCAGCAGCAGCACCGCGGTGAGCGCCGTGCCGCCCATCGGGGCGCCGAGCAGGGTGAGCACGTCCTCGGAGTGCTCGGGGTTCGCCAGCCCGATCCCGGTCGCGCCGAACCCGGCGTAGGACTGCAGCGCGACGGCGACGACGACGTAGATCGCCAGCAGGATCACCGTGGCCAGCAGCGCGGCCCGGCCGGGGGTGCTCGTCGAGCCGCGGGTCTCCTCGCCGACGGCCAGGCAGGCGTCCCAGCCCCAGTAGACGAAGATGCAGAGGATCAGCGCCTGCGCGGCGGCGGAGCCGGAGATCCCGGTCGGGTCGAACCAGCTCCAGCTCGGCAGCACGGCCTGCGGGCCGGCGTCGCCGGAGTACACGAGCCACAGCGCCCCGGCGGCCAGCACGGCGAGCACCACGATCTGGAAGACGATCAGCGCGTTCTGGAACCGCTCGGACAGCACGATCCCGCGGTGGCTGACCCAGGTCATGACCAGGATGAACAGCACCCCGACGCCGACCTTGACCAGCGTGTTCTCCGCGGCGGTGACGAACCCGAGCGCGCGCAGGGTGTACACGGCGGCGATCTCGGCGACGTTGGCCAGCACGATGATCGCCGACACCGCGACGCCCCAGCCACCCATCCACCCGACCCACGGCCCGAAGGCCTTGGTGCCCCAGGTGAACGTCGTCCCGCAGTCGGGCACCGCGCGGTTCAGCTCGCGGTAGGCGACGGCGACGAACAGCATCGGCACGAACGCGACGAGGAACATCGCGGGCGCCTTCTCCCCGACGGCGAGGACGACGTAGCCGAGCGTCGCGGCCAGGCTGTAGGCGGGCGCGGTGGCGCCGAGCCCGATGACGGTGTTGCCCCACAGGCCCAGCGCTCCGGTGCGGAGCCCCTTCGGGCCGGCCTCCACGAGGGGAGGCGGTGCGGCGGCGGTCAACCGCCGTTCTCGGCGGTGAGGATGGTCAGCACGGTGGTCGTTCCCCGTCTCGTCGGCTCCCGCCCGGGCCGGCGGCGGCACACAGGATGCGGCACGGACGCGCCCGAACGGAAACAGCGGTGTCGCGTCTCACGCCGCGACCCCGCCGCGGCGTCAGACCTGCCGGTGCGGCGTGCCCCGCACGCTGAACCAGTAGGCGCCCGCCTCGGCGCCGGAGATCCCGGTGCGGACCTCGGCGGTGGCCGGACGGCCGAAACGGCGCCGGATCGCCTTGCGGGCCGTCTTCTCGATGCGGGCGGCGAGCCGCTCCGGCTCGGAGCACCCGGACATGGTCAGCACGGCGACGAAGGCGTACCGGGCGGGTCCGCGCCGCGGCCAGGGGCCGGTGCCGTCGGCCAGGGACAGCTCGACGGTCATCGGACGCTTGCGGTGCGTGTACAGGGCACGGGTCAGCTCGGCCTCCACGACGTCCGCCTCGACGCCCGCGGGCGCCTCGACCCGGACGATCGCCATCACGGCGTTCGCCGTGGACCCACCTGTCACCACGGTCACGGTCATGGACTCCTTCCGGGTGCGCGCCACCCCCGACGGAACGCGCATCACGGACATTCATCCCCGGTCCCGGGGGGTCTAAACAAGGACTTGACCGAAAAAGACGCGTCAGGATCACGAAAATCGCTCATCTTCGTCACCCGTACGTGACGTTGCACCGCGCCATCCTCGTCACTGTCGGTCGCGCCGGCCCTGCACGGCGGCCCGGCACGGCGCGACGAGCCCGTCCACCGTCGTCGGGCCGGTCCCCGGACGCCGTGCCAACCGGTCAGGCGGGACCCGGGACCCGGGTGAGGCGTTCGAGCACCTCCAGGACGTGCTCGTAGTCACGGCCGGTGGCCCGGCTCATGCCGAGCTCGCAGGTCCGGTTGCAGGAGGCGTGGGCGTCGGCCTCGACCCCGGCGAGCTCCCACGCCTGCGGGGCGGTGGCCGCCGCGGTCAGCTCCGGGTGCAGCATCCCGCGGTCCCCGGCGAACCCGCAGCAGCTCCACGAGTCGGGGACGACGACGTCGTCGGCGACGGCCCCGGCCAGGCGTCGCAGCGGGTCGAGCAGGCCCAGCTGGGTGGCCGAGCAGGTCGGGTGCAGCACGAGCCGGGCCAGCCGGGCGGGCACGGTGAGCGCGGGCAGGATCCGGTCGGCGGTGAACTCGACGGCGTCGAGGACCCGCAGGCCGCGGTAGCGCTCGGGGCCGGACGCGACCATCACCCGCAGCCCCTCGGTGCACGACGACGCGTCGGACACCACCGGGACCGCCCCGGCGCGGGTCGTCGTCCACAGTGCGGGCAGGACCCGCTCGGCCATCGCGGCGGCGCCGTCGGCGAGCCCCTTGGACTTCCACGGCGTGCCGCAGCACAGCGACCCCAGGCCGGCGGGCGCGCTCGCCCGCAGCCCCGCCCGTGCGCAGAGCCGGGCGAACGCCTCGCCCGCGCCGGTGCCCGCCGAGCCGAACATGGCGCCGGTGCAGGAGGAGAACAGGACGAGGTCGGCGTCGGTGCACACGAGCCCGCCGGGGACCCGGTTCCCGCCGCCGCGGGGCAGGTCGGGGCTCCACTGCGGGACCTGCTCGGGGTCGGCGACCCGGCGCAGCGCCGCCGAGACGGGTGCGGCGCCGGGCACGGCCCGCGCGAGGGTGAGGGCCAGCCCGGCGGCCCGGGTGGTGGCGCCCCAGTGCTTGGCCGCGAGGGTCCAGCCCGCGCCCGCGGCGCCGTGGTCGCGTTCGCCGCGCAGCCGTCGCACCAGGTCACCGGTGTTGATCAGGACCGGGCAGGCGGTGCCGCACATGCCGTCGACGGCGCAGGTGTCGACGCCGTCGTAGGCGTAGTCGGCCTCCAGCTCGGCGAGCAGGGCCTCGTCGCCCGCGGCCCGGGCGGCGGCCATCTCGCGGCGCAGCACGATCCGCTGGCGCGGGGTGGTGGTCAGGTCGCGGCTGGGGCAGACCGGCTCGCAGAACCCGCACTCCACGCAGCGGTCCACCTCGGACTCGACGGCCGGGGCGGACTTGAGGCCGGCCAGGTGCGCGGTCGGGTCGTCGTCGAGGACGACGCCGGGGGAGAGGATCCCCTGCGGGTCGCAGAGCCGCTTGATCTCCTGCATGACCTCGTAGAGCTCGTCGCCGTACTGGCGGCGGACGAACGGCGACATCATCCGGCCGGTGCCGTGCTCGGCCTTGAGCGTCCCGCCGTGGGCCAGCACGAGGTCGACCATGTCGTCGGTGAACCGGCCGAAGCGGTCCCGGCCGCCCGCCGTGCCCGAGTCGTCGAGGTCCTCGGTGAGCATGAAGTGGACGTTGCCGTCCTTGGCGTGCCCGAAGATCACGGCGTGGTCGTAGTCGTGCTTCGCGAACAGCGCGATCAGGCCCTCGCAGGTCGCGAGCAGGTCCGGGACGGGGACGGCGACGTCCTCCAGCAGCGCCGCGGTGCCCGGCGGGCGGGCGCCCGCGACCTTGGCGTAGAGCGCCTTGCGCAGCTTCCACAGCCCGGCCTTCGCGACCGGGTCCGCGGACAGCTCCCGCGGGCCCCGCAGCGGCAGCCCCGAGATCAGCCCGGAGGCGTCCCCGGCGAGCTGGGTGACCTCGTCGACGGTGTGCCCGCGGTACTCCACGAGGAACGCGGCGTGCTCGTCGACGGTCAGCGCCCGCAGCCGCGGGTCGGCGTCGGCATCGCCCTGTCCGACCCGCAGCGACGTCGCGTCCAGCAGCTCGATCGTCGCCGCGCCCGAGTCCACCAGGCCGGGCAGTGCGCGGTTGGCGGCGGCGAGGTCGTCGAACACCAGCAGCCCGGTGCGGGTGTGGGCGAGCACCGGCACGGTGCGCATGGTGATCGAGGCGAGGAACGCCAGCGTCCCCTCCGAGCCGACGAGCAGCCGGGCCAGGATCTGCACCGGGTCGTGGTGGTCGAGGAAGGAGTTCAGGCCGTAGCCCATGGTGTTCTTCAGCGAGAACTGACGCTCGATCTCGGTGCGCAGCGCCGCGTCGCCGCGGAGCCGGTCGCGCAGCCGCGCCAGACCCGCCCAGAGGCGGGGCTCGCGGGCGCGCAGCTCGTCGTCGGCCCCGGGGGAACCGGTGTCCAGCGTGGTGCCCGAGGGCAGGACGAGCTCGACGGAGTCCAGCAGCGCGTAGCTGTTCGCGGCGGTGCCGCAGGCCATGCCCGAGGAGTTGTTCGCGACGACCCCGCCGAGGGTGCAGGCGACCTCGCTGGCCGGGTCCGGGCCGAGCATCCGGCCGTACCGGGCCAGGCGGGTGTTGACCGAGCGCACCGTCGCGCCCGGCCCGACCCGCACCCGGGCGCCGTCGCCCTCGATCTCGATGCCGCGGAAGTGGCGGCGGACGTCGACGAGGATGCCGTCGGTGACGGCCTGGCCGGACAGGCTCGTCCCGCCGGAGCGGAAGGTCACCGGCACCCCGCCCGCGGCGCGGAACAGCGCGGCGACCTCGGCGGCACCCGACGCAGTCACCACCGCGGCCGGGGTGCGGGCGAAGTGCGACGCGTCGTGCGCCATCCGGAGCCGGTCGATCGCCCGGGTGGCGACGGCGGCGGGCCGGACCGCGGCGGCGAGCCGGTCGTGCAGGGCGTGCAGGGCCGGGCGGCCTGCCGGGTCGGTGGGCGGTGTCTCCGCGGGCGATCCGGTGAGGGTCACGGTGGTGCTCCTGGCGTGTGGTGGGACGCGCGTGCACCCACCCTGCCCCAGGCTCAGCCCCGTGCCGAGGGGAAGTTCGGGGGACGCTTCTCGCGCAGCGCGGCGGCGCCCTCCACCACGTCGGGGCCCATGAAGGTCAACATCTCGTAGGCGGCGGACTGCTCGAAGGCCGGTCCGGCGCTGCGCAGCCACGAGTTCAGCGCCCGCTTGGTGAGCCGGATGGCCTGCTGGGAGCCGGTGCCCAGGGCGTGCGCGACCCGCAGCGCCTCGTCGAGGACCTGCTCGCGCGGCACCGCCTTGGCGACCATCCCGAGCCGCTCGGCCTCGGCGCCGGTGACCATCTCGCCGGTCAGCAGGTAGTAGCGGGCCTTCGCCATCCCGGCCAGCAGCGGCCAGATGATCGCGGCGTGGTCCCCGGCGGCGACGCCGAGCTTCACGTGGCCGTCGCCCAGCTTCGCGTCCTCGGCGGCGATCGCGATGTCGGCGAGCAGCGCGACGACCACCCCGGCCCCCACGGCGACCCCGTTGATCGCCGACACGACCGGCTTCTCGCAGTCGATGATGTTCCAGACCAGCTCGGACATCTCCCGGAGCATGTGTGCGACGCGCTCGTGGTCGCCGGCCATCCGCTCGACCATGCCGAGGTCCCCGCCCGCGGAGAACGCACGCCCGGCCCCGGTGATCACTGCGACCCGGGTGGCGGCGTCGGACGACACGTCCCGCCAGACCCGCGCGAGCTCGCCGTGCAGGACCTCGTCGGCGGCGTTGTACTTCGCCGGGTTGTCGATGGTGATGAGCAGGACGCCGTCGTCGCGGCGCTCGAACCGCAGCTGGGTGTAGGTGCTCGGGTCGAGGGTCATGGGGGTCCTCCCGGGGGCTGCGGTCAGAGCATGGACAGGCCGCCGCTGACGCTGACGGTCTGCCCGGTGAGGTAGTCGGCGTCGGGGGAGGCGAGGAAGGCGACGGTGGCGGCGACGTCCTCGGGGCGGGCCAGGCGGCGGAACGGGATCGCCTTCACCAGGGCGGCGCGCAGCCGGTCGTTCCCCTCGACGACGTCGGCGAACAGCGCGGTGTCGGTGGGCCCGGGGCACACGCAGTTGACGTTGACGCCGTGCCGGGCGACCTCGCGGGCGAGGGTCTTGGTGAACGCGATGACCCCGCCCTTGGCGGCGGAGTAGACCGCCTCGCCGCTGGACCCGACGCGGCCCGCCTCGGAGGCGAGGTTCACCACCGTCCCGGAGCCCTGCGCGATCAGGTGCGGGACGACGGCGTGCGCGGTGTGCAGCACCCCGAACAGGTTGATCCGCACGATCCGGTCCCAGTCGGCCGGGTCGGAGTCGACGAACGCGCCGACCTTGTCCCAGCCGGCGTTGTTGATCAACACATCGATCCGGCCGAGGTCGCCGCGGACCCGCTCGACGGTGTCGTGCACGGCGTCGGGGTCGGCGACGTCGAGGGCGTACGCGGTCCCGGCCCCGCCCAGCTCCGCGGCGGTCGCGGCGGCGGTGTCGCCGTCGAGGTCGGTCACCGCGACCCGGGCGCCCTCCCCGGCGAGCCGCAGCGCGGTGGCACGGCCGATGCCGCGCCCGGCCCCGGTGACGAGCACCGTCCGGTCGTCCATCCTGCCCACGGGCCGGTCCACCTCCTGGTCGCCGACACCGGTGTCGGACCCCGCCCACGATGACGACACCGGCCCCCATGGTCAATCTCCGCCGGCGGGTCCGTGGCGCCGGGCCGGGTCAGCGCACCACGGGCAGCGGGCCGGAGGGCCGGTCGAAGAACAGCGGGAGGGTCTCCTCGCGGGGGTCGGGGGTCCGGGGGAGGACCCCGGTCGCGGGCTCGGCGTCCCGGGGCGGGCGGCGCATCTGCGGGAGGACGCCGGTCGGGGGCTCGGGCTCCCCGGACGGCGGGCGCATCCGCGGCAGGACGCCCGTGGGCGGCTCGGGCCCGTCGGCGGGTTCCCCGTCGGGCCGCCCGGCGATGGGCTCCGCGTCCGGTCGCACGCCGGGCTCATCGGTGGGCGCCGTGGCGTCGGCTGTGGCGTCGGCGGCGGCGCGGCAGTCGGTGAGCAGCTCCCGCACGTCGTCGGTCACCGCGTGCCCGGTGCCGAGCACCCGCTCGGCGACCTCGAGCGTCGCGGCGAGCAGCCCGGCCGCGCCGCGCAGGTCGCCGGTGTCGGCACGGGCGAGCGCCAGCGCGGCCCGGGACGCGATCGTGCAGGGATGGGTCCCGCCGAGCACCCGCGCACGCCGGGTGATCACGTCCTCGTGCCGGCGGACCGCCTCCTCGGCGTCGCCGGTCACCCGGTGGGCCGCGGCCAGGGCGTCGGCGGCCGCGAGCGACGCCGGGTGGTCCGGGCCCAGCAGCGTCTCGCGGGCGGCGAGGTTGCGGGTGGCGATCTCCAGCCCGCCGGTGCGGTCGTAGCCCAGCAGCAGCGCGACGGCGAGGCTCCCCTCGGCGACGAGCGTGTCGGCGTCGTCCGGGCCGAGGTCGCGACGGGCGGTGGTGAGGACCTGCTGGACGCGACGGGTCGCGTCCAGCAGCGCGGGCATGTCGCCGCTGCGTCCCGCGGCGCGCACGTCGGTCGCGGCGCGGTCGTGACGGGAGCGCAGGGCCTCGCGCAGGGGGTCGGCGGTCGTCGTCGACCGCTCCGCACCGTGGTGCGGGACGGTCACTCTCCGGTCGGCCACGGACACCCGACCTCCCCTCCTCACCGCGACGAACAGCCCGGACTCACCCGGACGGCCCACTGAATCGTGACCGAACGTACCTGTAACCGGCGGTATCGCGCGCCCCGGACGAGCATCCGAGGCGAAGGCCACCCTTGCCGATCACCGTGCGTCGCAGGAGGTGCACCGACGGTCCGAGGCCGGCGGGCCCGTCCAGACGGAGTCACCCGGCCGTGCGGTCCACGCCCTCGGACGGGTGCACGTCCGTCGCGGTGCCTGGAGTGCGGTGTCCGGGGGCTCGACAATCGCGCGCACGCCGTGCGGAGAGGGGGCCTCGTGTCGAGGCAGGGGGACGCCGACCACACCGATGGTGAGGTCGCGGACGACGCAGGGGCGGTGAGGCGTCCAGACACCGGCGCCGACCCCGCCACCGGTGACCGAGTGGGACGGCCGGCGCGCCGACCGTCCCGGCCGCCGCCTCCGCGGCCCCCGCTGCGGCCGACGTCGCCGTTCCTGGGGGTGGCCCCACCCGTCGCATCGCCCGCGGACGAGCCCGGTCCTCCGGGCATCGAGGCCTTCGGGGCGGGAGGGACGCTGCGCCGGGCGGTGCCCGGGGCTCCGATGTCCGGCGGTCCGACCCCTGCCGACCCGGTGTCCGCTGTCCCGGGCGCCGCAACCCCGGCCCCGGTACCTCCGGCCCCGGACACCTTCGCCCCGGCAAGCCCGGCTCGGGCAACTCCGGTCCGGGCAACCCTGGGCTCCGAGGGACCGGGGTCCGCGGCGTCGGACGCCGCGGCGTCGGACGCCGCGACGTCGGACGCCGCTGCGCCGGGGGTCGCGGCCTCGGCCGCCGCAGATCAGGGGGGCACCGCACCGGAGGTCGCCTCGTCGGGCGCCGCAGCTCTGGGCGCGGTCCCGCCGCACGCCGGCCCGCCGCACCGCGCGGCGCCGCATCCCGCAGCGCCGGACGCCGCATCGCCGGACGCCCTCGCATCGGACGTCGCCGCATCGGACGTCGCCGCATCGGACGTCGCCGCATCGGACGTCGCCGCATCGGACGTCGCCGCATCCGACGCCGCCGACCCGGCGACCGCGCGTCCGGCGCCCGCCGTCCAGATGTCCGCCGTCCAGATGCCCGCCGTCCAGATGCCCGCCGCCCCGATGTCCGCCGTGCCGGCGCCGGCCCACCCGGCTGTCGCGCCGGGGTCCGCCGACCCGGACCCGCAGGCGCCGGATCCGGGCGCGGAGCACCCGGGTGCCCCACCGTCCGGCGCCGTCGTGCCGGACGGTGCGCCCCCGGGCGTCGCGAGGCCGGAACTCCCGGTGCCGGACAGCGGTTCCACCGGATCGGACAGCGGTTCCGCGGGACCGGACAGCGGTTCTGCGGGACCGGATAGCGGTTCTGCGGGACCGGACAGCGGGACGACGGTGCCCTCCGACCCGGACCTGATCCCGTCGACCGGGAGCGAGGCACCCGCGGCCGCCGCGCCGGGCAGCACCGGGACGGGCGCGACCGGAGCCACGGCCGTCCCAGCCCCCGACGCGGTCCCGCCCCGGCCACCCACGACCGGCCCCGACCCGACCCTGCACGGTGTCCCCGCGGTCACGCCGCGCCCGATCCCCCGGCTCACGGCCGTGGTGCTGGTCGGGTCGCTGCTCGCGGCCGCCGGTGCGGCCGCGGGCGCGGTCGCGCTGGCCTCCCAGCAGAGCGACGGCGCGGGCTGGCCCGGCGCGACCGACCCGACGGCGGTGACCCGCCCGGACGGGGTGACCGCCGGCCTCCCGGGGGCCCCGGCTCCTCTCGTCCCCGTGCCCGACGGCTCCTCCGGAGCCGGGGAGCGCGACCGGGCCGTGTCGCCGGAGCGGCACCGGACCGACCCGGACACCGACCGCGCGTCCCGCCCGGACCCGTCCGCGGGCCCGGGGGAGCGGCGGGCCGATCCCCCGGCACCGCGCCCGGCGCCCGGCGCCGGCCGTGCCCCGGCGGCACCCGCCGCTCCGCCGGCACCGGGTGCACCCGCCCCGGGCGCCCCGGGCGGTCCGGGCAGCCCCGCCGCTCCGGCGCCCGGCGGTTCCGGGACGGTCCCGGCAGCGCCCGGCGCCCCGGCCGGGGGCACGACCCCGGGGACGCCCGGCACCCCACCGGGCGGCACGGGCCCGGCCGGGCCCGGCACACCCGGTGCGGGCACGACCCCGTCGGACCCCGGCGGTTCCGGCGCGGGTCAGCCCTCCGACGGCGGCGCCGGACCCGGCACCGCGCCGGATCCCGAGCCCACGGCGGGATCCGGCCCCACCTCGGGACCGGGCACCGGACCGGGCACCGCACCGGGATCCGGGTCGGGATCCGGCACGGGCACCGGGAACGGTGCCCCGGACGCGACCGGCACCGGACCGGACGGCGGCGCGGGCACCGGCGGCCCGTCGACCGGCACCCCGCAGGCGGGCAGCGCCGACAGCCGCGGCAGGGACGGCGGCAGCAGGGACGGCGACACCGGAACCGGCGGCGGCGCCGACAGCCGCAGCACCGGCGGCCGCGGCACCACGACCCCATCCGGATCCGGGTCCTGACCCCGGAGGACCGGCGGACGTGCGGCGGCGGGCGACCCGGCCCGTCGAGGACGCCGGCGACCGACGTCCGGTACCTCTCGACGATCGCGGTCGGCCGGGCGCACTCGTCGTCGACCGTCACGGAGGACGCGACGCCCACGACGGCGGCCCTACGACCGTGGTCGGACGGCGCAGATCGTTCCCCGCTCCGACGCGCCCGGGCCGCCCCGGCCCGCACCGTTGCGGCATGACTACGACAGACCGGGCCCCCGGCCCATCGTCGGCGCCACCCGCCGGACCGGACAGCGGGTCGTGGCCGCGCGGCCGGCACCGTCCCGGGCGCGCCCGGGTGGCCGGTATCGACGCCGCCCGCGGCCTCGCCGTGCTCGGCATGATCGTCGCGCACGTCGCCGTCGCCGCGGGGTCGTCCTGGCTGGTCCAGGCGGTGAACGGGCGCGCGGCGGTGCTGTTCGCGGTGCTCGGCGGGGTGTCGCTGGCCCTGATGGCCGCGCCCGTCCTCGCCGCGCCGACCGCGCGGAACCGGGTGTGGCTGCGCCGCCGGATCGCGGTCCGGGGGCTGCTGCTGGTGGTCCTCGGGCTGCTCCTGGCCGAGATCAGCAGCGGGCCGATGGTCATCCTCGTCGTCTACGGGGTGCTGTTCTGGCTGCTCCTGCCGGTGCTGTTCGCCCCGGCCCGGGCGCTCGCGGCCGCCGCCGCGGTCTGGGCGGTCGCCGGGCCGCTGCTGTCCTGGGTGCTGCGCGCCCGGTTCGGGTCCACCACCGACGCCGACGGGCAGACGGTGCTCGGCGCGACCGTGCACCTGTCCGACCTCACCTCGCCCGCCGGGCTCGCACACGCGCTCGACACGGTGCTGCTCAGCGGCGCCTACCCGGTCCTGACCTGGATGCCGTTCCTGCTGCTCGGGATGGCGGTCGGCCGGCTCGACCTGCGTACGGCGGGCACCCGGCTGGTCGCCGGCGGGGCCGCCGGTGCGGTGCTCGGCTACGGCGGGTCCTGGCTGGCGCTGGACGTCCTGGGCGGCCGCGACGCGCTCCTCGCGTCGGTCGCGCCCGTCGCCGACCGGCTCGGCGTCCCCGCCGAGCTCGCGCTGCAGCTGCTCGGCGGCAGCGCCCTGGGCACGGTCGCCACCACCACACCCGCCTGGCTGCTCGCCGCGACCCCGCACAGCGGCAGCCCGTTCGACGTCGTCGGGGCGGCCGGGGTCGCCGTCGCCGTGCTCGGCCTGTGCCTGCTCGCCGCCCGGTACGGGGGTCGGCTGCTCGCCCCGCTCACCGCGACCGGCGCGCTCGCGCTGACCCTCTACGCCGGGCACATCGCGCTGCTCGCCGCGCTCGGCGAGTGGCCGCAGACCGCGCCGTGGGCGGCGACGGCGCTGGTCGCGGGCCTGGCCGTGGCCTGCGCGTGGGCCTGGCGCGGGCTCGTCGGGCGCGGTCCGCTGGAAGCGCTGGTGCACAGCGTCTCCGTGCGCGCGGCCGGTTCTCCGCCCACGGTCGGAGACCGGGGATCGGACCCCGCTCCGATGCCCGGCGGGGCCACCCCGCGCGAGGCTGGGGACATGGACAGCACGACGACGGGCCGGGCGGCCGACACGATCGGGTACCGGGGATCATCGGGGCCGGAGCGGGGGGAGGCGCGATGAGCATCACGACACGGGTGCGGGACTCCCTGCGCAGCCTGCCCGCCCTGCGCTCCACCCCGTCGGAGGCCCCGACCCTCGTCGAACGCGCGGTGGCGCTCGGCCGCCGCAACCCGGTCGTCGTCGACGCCGTGCTGGCCGCCCTGCTCATCTGGGTCGCGGTCAGCTGGACCCTCGACGGCAAGGTCCGGTCGGACGTGCGGATCCTGGCCCTCGTCGTGGCCGTGCTCGCGGCCCTGCCCGTCCCGCTGCGCCGGGTCGTCCCGATGCCGGCCGCGTTCGCCACGGCCGCGGTCGCCCTCGTCTGCACCGTCGTCGAGCCGGCCGTCCACCCCGCGTACCTGCTGCCGTCGCTGGTCATGGGCTACTCGGCCGTCGCCTACGGGCCCCGCTGGGCCGGGTGGCTGGCGCTGGTCGTGCTGACTCTGGGGATGTTCGGGCCGTTCCTGTTGCGTCCGCCGATGTCGATACTGCAGCTCCCCGGGGCCACTCCGCTCACCGTGCTGGCACTGGCCGGGGTGATGGCGATGGTCCCCGTGCTGGTGTGGCTGCTGGGGTCGCTGCGCCGCGCCGCGCACCGCCGCACCCTGGACCTGCGCGAACGCAACCGGCTGCTGGAGGAGAGCCGCCGCCAGGAGGTCCGCCTCGAGCTGCTGGCCGAGCGGTCGCGGATCTCCCGCGAGGTGCACGACGTCGTCGCCCACTCGTTGTCCGGGATCATCGCCCAGGCCGACGGCGGCCAGTTCGCCGCGCAGCGCGACCCGGCGAAGGCCGTCGAGGTGCTCTCCGGCATCGCGACCACCGGCCGCTCCGCGCTGTCCGACGTCCGCGGCCTGCTGTCGATGCTGCGCGGCACCGGTCCGGACGACGACAGCGACACCGACCCGGCGCGTCCGCAGCCCGGCGCCGGCGACGTCCCCGCACTCGTCGAGCAGGTCCGCACCGGCGGGCTGCCGGTCGACCTGCGGACCATCGGCACCCCGCGGGAGCTCCCGACCGGCCCCGGCCTGACCGTCTACCGGATCGTGCAGGAGTCGCTGACCAACGTCATCAAGCACGCCGGGCCCGGCGTGCCGACCCACGTCGACCTGCGGTGGACCACCGACGAGCTGACCGTGCGCGTCCACGACGAGGGCGCCCGCGGCCCCGTCCCCACCCCACCGCGCGGCGGTCACGGCCTGACCGGCATGCGGGAGCGCGCCGCCCTGCACGGCGGCTCGGTCGAGGCCGGCCCGCACGCCGACGGCGGCTGGACGGTCCGGCTGCGCCTGCCCCTCACACCCCCGGCCCGAGGAGAACGGTGAACCCCGTACGACTGATGCTCGTCGACGACCAGGAGCTGGTCCGCACCGGCTTCGCGATGGTGCTCGACTCCTGCGACGACCTCGCCGTCGTCGCCCAGGCCGGTGACGGCGAGGCCGCGCTGGCCGAGCTGGACCGCACCGAGGTCGACGTCGTGCTGATGGACGTGCGGATGCCCCGCCTCGACGGCATCGCCGCCACCCGCCGGGTCGTCGCCGAGCACCCGGGGGTGCGGGTCCTGGTGCTCACCACCTTCGACCTCGACGAGTCCGTCACCGAGGCCATCGCCGCCGGTGCCAGCGGCTTCCTGCTCAAGGACGTGTCCCCGCAGGACCTCATCGAGGCCGTCCGCACCGTGCACCGCGGCGACTCGGTCGTCGACCCCGTCTCCACCCGGCGGCTGCTGCGCGCCACCCGGCCGCTGCTCACCGCGCCCGAGCCGGCCGCCGTGGAGCCGTCGGTGGACGCCGTCGCCGCGCTCGCCGACCTGACCCCGCGCGAGCGGGAGGTGCTCCTCCTCGTCGGCAACGGCCGGTCCAACGCCGAGATCCGGGCCGACCTCGTCGTCTCCGAGGCGACGGTGAAGACCCACATCGGGCACCTGCTCGCCAAGACGCAGTCGCGTGACCGGGTGCAGCTCGTCGCGCTGGCGTTCCGGGCGGGCCTGGTCAGCTGACCCCGGGCCGCCCTGACGCCCCGGTGCCCGCTGTGTCCGGGGCGGACGGCCCGGCCACCCGCACCACGATCTTGCCCCGCACCCGGCCCGCGGCCAGCCGTTCGATCGCCGCGTCCGCGTCGTCGAGGCCGACGGTCCGGTCGACCACCGGCGTCAGCTCCCCGGCCTCGACGAGCCCGCGCAGGGCGGCGAGGTCGGCGGCGTTCTCGTCGGCCACCAGCACGGCGAGCCGCCGCCCGCGCAGGAACGGGGAGAGCGCGGCCGCGCGCAGCAGCCGGCCGTAGCCGCCGGTCAGCCGTGCGTCCGGGCGCTCGCCGCCGACGAGTACCGCCGTCCCGCCGGGCGCCAGCACCGAGCACAGCCGGGCCGCGGACGGGGTGCCGCCGATGTCGAGGACGACGTCGAACCGGCGGCCCAGGCCGAACACGTCGGTCGTGGTCCGGTCGACGACGTCGGTTGCACCCAGGGACCGGACGAGTCCGACCGACCCGGTGCGACACACCGCGGTCACCGTCGCGCCGGCGGCCCGGGCGATCTGCACGGCGAACGTCCCCACTCCGCCGGACGCGCCCAGCACCAGCACCGACGAGGCCTGCGTGACCCGGCCGACCCGATGCACCGCCTGCCAGGCGGTCTGCCCCGACACCGGCACGGCCGCGGCGAGCTCCGGGCCGCACCCGTCCGGGGCGTGCGCGAGCCGGTCGGCCGGGGCGACGGCGTACTCGGCGAGGCTGCCGCTGGGGGTGGTCCCGAACACGCGGTCACCGGGGCCGAACCCGTCGACGCCGGGACCGACCGCCACGACGTCACCCGCCAGGTCGCGGCCGGGGACCCGGACCCGGGGTGCCCGCAGGCCGACGGCCGGGCGCACCGCGAGCGGCAGCCCAGCCATGAGGTGCCACGTGCCGCGGTCCAGTGCCGCCGCGGCGACCCGCACCAGAACCTCCCCCGGCCCCGGCTCCGGCACGGGCAGCTCCCCGACGCGCCAGACCCCGCCCGTGCCGTACCGCTCCTGCACCACAGCCCGCATCGCGCACTCCTGTACTTAGTACGAAACGTACGTTGTACGGTACGGAGACCGGGACAGACGCACAAGGAGTCGACGTGACGCGGCGACAGCTCAGCAGGGAACGGGTGCTCGCCGCCGCGGCCGAGGTCGCCGACGCCGACGGCATCGCGGCGCTCACCATCCGCGCCGTAGCCGGGCGGCTGGGCAGCGCACCGATGGCCGTCTACCACCACGTGGCGAACAAGGACGAGATCCTCGACGGGCTCGTCGACACGGTCTTCGGCGAGATCGACCCGCCGGTGCCGGGTCGGCCGTGGCGGCCCGAGCTGACCCGCCGCTGCCGATCGGCGCGGACGGCGCTGGCCCGCCACCCCTGGGCCACGCCCCTGCTGGACAGCCGTCGCCGCCCCGGCCCGGCGACGCTCGCACATCACGACGCCGTGCTCGGCACGCTGTTGCGCGACGGCTACGACACCCGTGCCGCAGGGCACGCGTTCGCGCTGGTCGACGCGTTCGTGTACGGGTTCGCCCTGCAAGAGGCCGCGATCCCGTTCGCCGGCGACGCCCTGGCCGACGGCGCCCGGCAGATCCTCGACAGGGTCGCCGAGGGCGCCTACCCGCACCTCGCGCGGTTCGCCGCGGAGCGGATCGGACCGGACTACGACTTCGGCGACGAGTTCGACGTCGGCCTGGACCTGGTGCTCGACGCCGTCGGCACCCTCAGAAGCCGGGGTGGTCGCGCAGGTTGACCTGGTCGCAGGTCAGCGCGAACGCGTCGACCTCCTCCGCCGACGGCGGCGTCGCCCGCGCCGCGAACTCCGCCAGCCCCCGGAAGTAGCGCTCCCGCGGTGCGCCGGGCACGAACAGGATGAGGAACCGCGCGTCGCTGTCCGGGCCGGTGCGGAACGCGTGCACCCCCCGGTGCGGGACGTGCACCAGGTCGCCCGGTCCGGCCTCGGTCCAGGTGTCGCCGGTCATGACCCGCAGCGCGCCGTCGAGGACGTAGAAGCTCTCGGTGAACCCGGTGTGCAGGTGCGGCAGCGCGCCGGGGGAGTCCGCCGGGATCCACGACTCGAACAGCCCGAACCCGCCACCGACCTCCGCGCCGGGTGCGGCGAACCGGGTCCACGAGCCGGTCGGGGAGGTCACGGCGCGTTCGGTGGTCGCGGCGGGGCGCCACACCGCGCCGGGCTCGGGGAAGCTCACGCACCGAACGTAGCGGCCCGGCGACCGGGTGTCCCGGCGCGGCGGCCGGTCACCACCCGCGCGGGGCCGTGGGGGAGCACCGGGCCGGCGAGGGCCCCTCGGTATCGTCGTGGGCACTGCCGGAGGCGTCCGGCTGTGGTCGGAGCGGAGAGGTGGGGTGAGGCACGTGCGCATCCTCGCCCCGCTGACGTTGCTGGTCCTGGCCCTGGTGCTCTGCGCGGGCCCCGCCGTCGCGACCGCCCCGGGCGCCCACGGCGCCACCCCGGCGGTCGTCGTCGGCTCGGACTGCTCGCAGCACCCGCTCACGCTGATGCACGCGGGGGACTGCGAGCAGGCCCCCCGCCGCGACGACGACGTGCCCGTCCCGTCGCTGCTGCCGGTCGCCGTGGTCGCCGTCCTGGCGGCCGGGCACACCGGCACCGCGCCGCCCGCCGCACCGGAACGGACGCTGTGCGCGCCGTCGCCGGTGGAGCACCTCTGCGTGGACCGCAACTGAGGCGTGCGGTCACCCCGCCACCGCGTCCCCGCACCCGTTCCGACCCGGCCACCGCGCCGGGCCCCGTGGAGGAAGACTCCCGATGACCCGCAACGTCAAGATCTCCCTGGCCGTCGTCGGCGCGTTCGCGCTGATCGTGGCCGCGCTGCTGTTCGCGACGCGACCCGGCACCCCGGAGACCGGCGCCGCCGCCGGTGCGCCCGACAGCCTCGTCACTGCCGACGCCGCCCGCCTCAACGACGCCCCGAACGCCTCGGCCACCCTGGTCGAGTTCGCCGACTTCCAGTGCCCCGCCTGCGGGCAGGTCCAGCCGATCATGGACCAGCTGGTGCAGAAGTACGGCGACCGCGTGCAGTTCGTGTTCCGCAACTTCCCGCTGCCGATGCACCAGAACGCCGAGGCCGCCGCGCTCGCCGGTGAGGCCGCCCGCGCCCAGGGCGCGTTCCACCCGATGTACGAGCGCCTGTTCCAGACCCAGCGCGACTGGTCCGAGTCCCCGGACGCGGCGACGGTGTTCCGCGGCTACGCCCAGGACCTCGGCCTCGACCTTAACGCCTACGACGCCGCGGTCGCCGACCCGGCGACCGCCGCGAAGATCCAGGCCGACAAGGACGCCGGGCTCGCCGCCGGCGTCGAGGGCACCCCGACGATCTTCGTCAACGGTGAGAAGGTGCAGCTCCGCTCGGTGCAGGACATCACCGACGCCCTCGACGCCGCGGTGAACCGGTGAGCGTCCCCTCCGCGGCGCGGACCGAGGAGTTCTCCCGCGTCACCACCGGCGCCCCGGCCGTGCCGGGGCCGGTGCCGCGGTTCCTGCCGTGGCTGCTCGTCGTCGGCGGCGTGCTGGGGCTGGTCTCGGCGTTCACGCTGACCGTCGAGCGCATCGAGCTGCTGATCGACCCGGCCTACACGCCGTCGTGCAGCATCAACCCGGTGCTGTCCTGCGGGTCGGTCATGACGACCCCGCAGGCGGCGTTCTTCGGTTTCCCGAACCCGCTGCTCGGGATCGGCGCGTTCGCCGTCGTGGTGACGACGGGTGCGGCCCTGCTGGCCGGGGCCCGCTTCCCGCGCTGGTGGTGGGTGGGGCTGACGGCCGGGTCCGCGCTCGGCGTCGTCTTCGTGCACTACCTGATCGTCCAGAGCCTGTACCGGATCGGCGCGCTCTGCCCGTACTGCATGGTCGTGTGGGCCGTGACGATCCCGATCTTCTGGTACACGCTGCTCGCGACCCTGGACGCCCTCGGCGGCGGCGCGCGTGCGCTGTACGCCCGGATCGCCGGCTACCACGCGGTGCCGGTGGTGCTGTGGTTCCTGGTGGTCGTCGGGCTGATCCTGCAGCGTTTCTGGACCTACTGGTCCTCGCTGCTCTGAACCGGCCCGCGGGGCCGGGGACGTGCGTCCCCGGCCCCGCGACGGTCAGCGCTCGCCGGTGGTCCGTTCCTCCGCGACCCGCTCCCGGGCCGCCGGCTCCCCGGCGGGCCGCTCCTCGAGGGCCCGGTCCTCGGAGCGGGCCGCGCCGTCGTCGCGGGTCTCGCTCAGCTCGGACTTCAGGATGCGGGTGGACCGGCCCACCGAGCGGGCCAGGTCGGGCAGCTTCTTCGCGCCGAACAGCAGCACGACGACCAGCAGGACGACGAGCAGCTGGGTCGGTCCGGGTGGGGTCATCGGATCCTCTCCTTCTCCTGCCGGGGGTCCGCGGCGCGGATCCCCAGCACGTGACGCAGGTACAGCGGCCGCGTCGCGGCCACACACAACAGGAACGGCAGCACGACGGCCGCCAGCAGCGGCCACACCGCGGGCGGTGGCGCCGCCATCCCGAACAGGGGGGCGAGCGGGGTGAACGGCACCGCCAGCCCGGCCAGGACCACGGCCGTCACCGTCGCCACCACCGGCCGCGCGGCGCGCCCGGCCCGGGTCCGCAGCAGGAGCAGCACCAGGACCTGGGACAGCACCCCCTCCATGAACCAGACGGCCTGGAACACCGCCTGCTCCTGCGGGGTGTCCAGGCCCAGGAAGCGCCACACCGCCCAGAACGTGACCAGGTCGAACGCCGAGGCCAGCGGCCCGAGGACCGCCATGAACCACAGCATCCCGCGGGTGTCCCAGCGCCGGGGCCGCGCCGTCCAGCCCGGCTCGACCCGGTCGAACGACAGCGACAGCGCGGCCACCCCGAACAGCACGCCCTGCAGCAGCAGCTGCGCGGGCAGCAGCGGCAGGAACGGCAGCACCGCCGAGGCGACCAGCACCGACAGGGCGTTGCCGACGTTCAGCGCCGCGGTCACGGTCAGGTAGCGGGTGGCGCGGCCCAGGGTCCGCCTGCCCTCCTCGACCGCGGAGACGACGACGTCGGGGCTGCGGTCGGCCAGCACGATGTCCGCGGCCGCCCGGGCGGCGGGCACCGCCCCGTCGACGCCGATCCCGACGTCGGCGATCCGCAGCGCGCCGACGTCGTTGAGGCCGTCGCCGAGGAACCCGACGGTGTGCCCGCGGGCCTGCAGCGCGGCGACGACCCGCTCCTTCTGCAGCGGCCCGAGCCGGGTGAACAGGGTGGTGCGCTGCACCGCGCGGGCCAGCGCGACGTCGTTGAGCGCGTCGAGCGCGGCGCCGTCGAGCACCCCGGTGACGGCGATCCCGGCCCGCGCGCACACCTGCTCGGCGACGGCGGTGTCGTCGCCGGTCAGGACCTTCACCGCGACGCCCTGCTCGGCGAAGCGCTCCACCGCGCGGGCCGCGGACTCCCGCACCGGGTCGACCATCCCGACGAAGCCCAGCAGCAGCAGGTCGCGCTCGGGGTCGTCGTCGTCACCGGCGCCGAGCGGGCGCAGCAGCGGTGTCCGGCGGGTGGCGACGGCGACGACCCGCAGCCCGGTGGCGCGGTGCCCGGCCGCGGCGTCGGCGACCGCGGCCCGCAGCGACGCGGTCAGCTCCACGGGCCCGCCGTCGCGGGCCACCCGGGTGCAGCGGGGGAGCACGGTGTCCGGGTCGCCCCGCACGATCACCAGCTCACCGGGGTCGTGGGCGTCGCGCAGCACCATCGCCGAGCGCCGCCGGGTGTGGTCGAACGGCAGCTCCTCGACCCGGGTGAGCAGGCCGTGGGCCAGCAGCGCCGACCCGTCCCGGTCGGCGGCGGACACGGCGTCGTCGAGGCCGTCGCGCGGGGTGGTCTGGAAGCGCACCGCGACCGCGGCCGCGTCGGCCGGGGCGGGGTCGGGACGGCCGTCGACGTCGACGGAGTGGGTGAACACCACCCGGTCCTCGGTAAGCGTGCCGGTCTTGTCCAGGCAGGCGACGTCGATCGAGCCGAGGTCGTGGATGGCCTCCGGGCGGGTCACCAGCACCCCGGACTCGCGCAGCCGGGCCGTGCCGCGCAGCAGCGTGGTCCCGACGATCAGCGGCAGCAGCTCCGGGGCCAGCCCGACCGTCACGACGACGGCGAACAGCAGCGCCTGCCGCACGTCGCCGGACACCTCGACGTTCACCAGCAGCACCAGCGGCGCAGCGAGCAGCATGCAGCGCACCAGCGCCCGGCGCACCGACCGCAGTCCCCGGTCCACCTCGGACTCCGGACGGGGACGGCGGCCGCGCCCGGCCAGCTCCTCGGTGTGGGTGTGCGCCCCGGTGGCCAGCACGACCGCCGTCGCGGTGCCGCGCACCACGGTGCTCCCGGCGAACAGCAGCGCCGGGTGTGCGGTGACCGGGCCGTCGTCGGTCCCGGCCCGCGACGGCCGTCGCCGCGGCGCCGGGCGCGGCTCCCGCGACGACGGCGGCGCCTTCGCCACCGGCAGCAGCTCCCCGGACAGCGACGACTGGTCGACCAGCAGGTCCCGGGCGTGCAGCAGCCGCGCGTCGGCCGGGACGGGGTCGCCCGCGCCGAGCAGCACGACGTCGCCGGGCACCAGGTCCTCCGGCGGCACCTCGCTGTCCCGCGGTGCGGTCCCGGGGGCCGGGCGGCGGCGGACCGTCACGGTGGTCGCGGCGTGCGCGCGCAGCTCCCGCGACAGCCGGTCGCTGCGGGCGGCGTGCCACAGGCGCAGCCCCACGCCGAGCGCGGCGACGACGAGCACCAGCGTCGCGCTGCCGGGACTGCCCGCGACGGCGAGCAGCACCCCGAGCACGGTCATCAGGCCGGAGAACGGGCCGGCGAGCGCGCGGCGGTCCCACACGGCCGCGCCCGGGCGCCGGACGGCGTCGGTGGCGTTGTCGCCGTGGGCGTGCAGGCGCAGTGCGGCGGTGTCCTCGCACAGTCCGCGGCGCGAGGACTCCAGGCCCCGGAGCAGCGCGAACGCGTCGGCGCCCGCCCAGTGCCGCAGTGCGGGCTCGCCGGGCGTGGCGGGCGGACCGGCGGGCGGGGGCGGCGGTCGCGCCGCGGCACCGTCGCGCCCGATCGTCCGGTCCAACGGTGCCCCTCCGGTCCCCGGCACCGCGTCCGGCGCCGCCCGGTACGGTAACAGTTGCGTAAGTGACGCAACTGTCTGGAGGCCCGGTGGAGACCGCCCCCGAGGGCCCGCAGCCCCTCGACCCCGAGCTGCTGGCCGACGCGGCCGCGGCGTTCGGGATGCTCGCCGCGACCTCGCGGCTGCAGATCGTCTGGCTGCTCGCCGACGGCCCGCGCGACGTCGGCACCCTCGCGACGACCCTCGGCCAGCCGGTGGCGACGGTGAGCCAGCACCTGGCGAAGCTCAAGCTCGCCGGGCTGGTCCGCGCCCGCCGCGAGGGCCGCCACCAGATCTACGTCATCGCCGACGCCGGCATGGTCGAGGTGGTCCGGACCGTCGTGGCCGCGCAGGACCGCAGGCGTGAGCCGGACGCCGTCCGCGGGCGGGGGATCGCGTGACGCCGCCGCCGGGTCCGGTGCCCCCCGACCGTCCGCGTCCCGGCCGGACCGGCGCACCCCGCGTCCCCGGCGTCCCGCCGGCTCCGGGCGCGCCGCGGACCGGGACCCGGGGTGCCGCGCCGCGGGACACCCGGTCGCCGGGCGCCTGGCCCCGCTCCGGCGCCCCCGCCGGTCCCCGTCCCCCGCGCGCGGTCCCCGGTGCTCCGTCGGGCCGGCCCGCCGACCGCCCCGCGTCGGCCGGCCCGCGGTCCCGGCCCGCCGACCCCGGCGCCCGCCCCACCACCCCGATGCGCCCGGTCGCCCCCTGGCCGCGCGCCGAGCAGCGCGCCCCCGCCCCGCGGCGGCACCGCGTCCGCGGCCTCGTCGCGGCACTGTCGGTCGCGGTCTTCCTCGCCACCGGCGCCGGCTGGGCGATGGTCGGCGGCACCAGTGGTCTGACCACCGCGGACGTCACCGGACCGCACGTCGCCGACGGCGCGACCGACATCCTGCTGGTCGGCAGCGACTCCCGGGTCGACGCCCGCGGCAACCCGCTGCCCCGCGAGGTCCTCGACGCCCTGGACGCGGGCGACGCCGACGGCCAGGGCAACACCGACACCCTGATGCTGGTCCGCATCCCGGATGACCCCGACCTCGGCGCGTCCGCGGTGTCGATCCCGCGCGACTCCTGGGTCGACGTCCCCGGCCTCGGCAAACACAAGATCAACTCTGCGCTGGCGCGCGGTGCGGCGATCGCCCGGCCGGACCTGATCCGGCAGGGGCTGAGCGGGCCGGACCTGGAGCGGGAGGCCAACGCCGCGGGCAGCAGGCTGCTCGTGCGCACCGTCGAGGAGCTCACCGGCGTCTCGATCGACCACTACGCCCAGGTCAACCTGGCCGGGTTCGCCGAGATCACCCGCGCGCTCGGGGGCGTCCCGGTGTGCCTCAAGGCCCCGGTGCGCGACAGCTACTCCGGCGCCGACTTCGCCGCGGGCCCGCAGACCGTGCAGGGCGCCCAGGCCCTGCAGTTCGTCCGTCAGCGGCACGGCCTGCCCGAGGGGGACCTCGACCGGGTCCGCCGCCAGCAGGCGTTCCTCGCGGGGCTGACCCACCGGCTCCTCTCGGCGGGCACCCTCACCGACCCGACGGCCGTCGCCGACCTGATGCAGGCGGTCAACGGTGCGGTCGTGCTCGACCAGGGCTGGGACCTCACCTCGCTGCTCGCCCACGCCGCGCAGCTGCGCGGTGACCGGGTCACCTTCCGCACCATCCCCACCGGCCGGGCCGACTACCGGACCGGCAGCGAGGGCGTGGCGGTGAAGGTCGACCCGGCGCAGGTCACGGCGTTCTTCGCCGGGCTGACCGCGCCCGGGGCGCCGGCCGATCCCGGGGACGGCGACGACGCGGGCTCCGCCGCGCCGGCGACACCGGCCCCGGCCACGACGGACAGCGGGACCGGACGGGCCGCGGCGCCCCGGGGTGACCCGACCCCGGATGCCGACCCCCAGCCCGAGCTGACCGCCGACGGGGTGCCCTGCGTCGACTGACGCGGCCCCGTCACCCCGGCCGAGGAGCCTCCCATCACCGAGATCATCGACTTCCTGACCTCCGTCCCGTTGTGGGTGGTGGTGCTCGTCGCGGGGCTGGTCACCCTCGGCGAGACCACGATCGGCGTCGGGTTGGTCCTGCCCGGTGAGACCGTGCTCATCGCCGCCGCGATGGCCGTCCCGGACGTCCCGGCCGCGGTGCTGGTCACCGGGGTGGTCGCGGTCGCCGCCGCCTGCGGCGACTCGATCGGCTACGCGATCGGCCGCCGTTTCGGCCCGCGGCTGCGCGAGTCGCGGATCATCGGCCGGATGGGCCGCGACGCCTGGGACGACGCCGCCCGCACCCTGCGCCGCTGGGGTCCGTGGGCGGTGCTCGGCGCCCGGTTCCTGCCGGTGGTGCGCACGATGACCCCGGCCGCGGCGGGGGCGTCCGGGCTGCCGCTGCGGCGGTTCCTGCCCGCCGTCGTCGTCGGGGCGACGGTCTGGTCGGCCGTGCACGTGACCGCCGGGTTCCTGCTGCGCGAGGCCGCCGAGCAGTTCGAGAAGGCCTTCGGGATCGCCGGCTGGGTGGTCCTGGCGGTCGTGGTCGTCGCCGGCGTCGTCGGGTGGCGGGTGCGGCGTCGTCGCGCCGAGGCCCGCCGGGCCGCCGCCCGCGAGACCGTCGCCGCCCTGCCCGAGGAGCGCCGCGACGCCGCCTGATTCCGGTCGTCCCGCACCGGGTGCGGGCCCGGACCGGCGACGGCAGGATGGCCGGGGTGAAGGCAGTGAGCTACTCCCGTGAGGGCGCCGCCCGCGACGTCCTGACCGTCGGTGAGATCGACACCCCCGAGCCCGGTCCGGGCCAGGTCCGGGTCCGTGTCCGCACCTCGGCGGTCAACCCGACCGACACCAAGACCCGCGACGGCACCACGTCACGGCCCTTCGACGGCGTCCGCGTCCCGCACCAGGACGGCGTCGGCGAGATCGACGCCGTGGGGGAGGGGGTCGACCCGTCGCGGGTCGGGCAGCGGGTCTGGACCTGGCTCGCGTCGCCGGGCGGCGACGGCGGCGCCGCGCTCGCCGAGTGGGGCACCTGCGCGCAGTACACGGTGCTGCCGGCCGAGCAGGCCACCGTGCTGCCCGACGGCGCCCCGGACGACCTCGGCGCCTGCCTGGGCGTCCCGGCGATGACCGCCTACCACTGCCTGTTCGCCGACGGCCCCGTCGCCGGACGGACGGTGCTGGTCACCGGCGGTGCGGGCGCGGTCGGGCACTACGGCATCCAGCTCGCCCGCTGGGCCGGGGCAACCGTGGTGACCACCGTGTCCGGTCCGGAGAAGGCCGAGCTGGCCCGGGCCGCCGGCGCGCACCACGTCGTGAACTACCGCGACGACGACCCCGGCGCCGCGATCCTCGACGCCGCCGGACCGGTCGACCGGATCGTCGAGGTCTCGCTCGCCCAGAACCTGGCCCAGGACCTCGCGGTGCTGCGCAACGGGGGCGCGGTCGTCTCCTACGCGGCCACCCCGCAGGACCCGTCGATCCCGGTCCGCGCGCTGATGGGGGCGAACGCGGTTCTGCGGTTCGCGCTGCTCTACACCGTGCCCCGCCCGGTGCTGGCCGACGCGGCCCGCGGGCTGGGCGTCGCGGCCGCGCACGGAGCGCTGACCCCGCTGCCGGTCACCCGGTTCGGGATCGACGACGTCGTCGCCGCACACGAGGCCGTCGAGGCGGGGACGACGGGCAAGGTCGTGGTCGACCTCTGACCGGTTCCGGTCGGCCACCCCCGCCGGTCCGGCGCGCCCTCAGCGCCGGATCGGCGGGTTCCGGTCGCGCCGGGCCAGCAGCACGGCGGCCCCCGCCGCGACGACGACGAGCCCGGCCAGTAGCAGCGACCAGCCCAGGATCGACGGCGCGTTCGGATCGGTCGAGATCACCGAGGCGTTGATCTGCGAGACCTCGCCGGGGACGAACTCCCAGGTGACGGTGCCGCCGTCGGTCTCGCCGTCGGACTCGACGACCTCGCCGGGGAAGCTCATCGCGAGCCGCACGTCGGCCCGGTCCACCGGCATCGTGGTCAGGTCGGCCCGGCCCTGCACGGCGATCCGCTCCCCGACCCGGCGCAGCTCCAGGTTCGCCCGTCCCGACGCGTTCCCGCCGAGCAGGTTCAGCTGCGAGATCTGGGCGAAGGTCAGGTTCTCGAAGGCCGCACGGGTGCCGACGAAGCCGTCCTGGTCGTACGGCGACAGCTCGACCTCGCCCGCGAGGTCGGCCGGGACCTCCAGCTGCGGGCCGCGGCCGTCCGGTGCGCCCTCGGGCGTCGCGACGACGATCGTGCCGTCGACGGTGTCGTCCGGCTGCACGGCGAGGGCCACCTGGACCCGGGTGCAGCCGGTCAGCGCGAGGAGGGCCAGCACCGCGAGCAGCACGAGCGCACGCGTCCGGGATCGACGGCGTGCGGGTGGCGCGGTGCGGTGCGGCGGCATGGCGTCATCGTGCCACCCGGGTACGACGGTCCCGGCGTCACTCGGGGGCGTGTGTCGGGTGATCCGTGGGAAGCAGCGGCAGCTCGCGCCCGAGCACGGCGAACGGGCGCGGGTCCCCGGTGAACAGGTGCTCGCGCAGCACGTCGACGAACCCGGCACGACGGTAGAGCCGCCACGCCCGGCCGGGCGTGGCGCGGCCGTACTCGGGGGTGGACAGCAGCATCCGGGCCCGGGCGGCGTCGCGGGCCAGCGCCCGCAGCAGCGACTCGCCGATGCCCGAGCCCTGGGCCTGTGGGTGGACGTGCAGCTCGGTCAGCTCGAAGTAGTCGGTCAGCCAGTCGGCGCTCACGGCGCCGGGCTCCCCGCGGCGGGCGCGCAGCCCGCGGCGGACCTCCTCGAACCACCACTGCCCGGGGCCGCCCCAGTAGCCGTAGCCGATGCCGGTGAGCCGGTCCTGCTCGTCGAGCCAGCCGACCGAGCGCCAGCCCGGCCGGTAGGAGTGCTCGAGCCACAGCGAGCGGCGCTGGCGTGCGGTCGACCGCGGGTAGCCCATCGCGGTGACGTAGACGTCGATCGCCTCGCCCAGCCGGTCGGCGAACTCGCTGCGGCCGAGGCCGACCAGGCGTGCACGCGACGGTGCGGCGGTCACCGCGAGCACCGGCCCCGGTGGGGACCGCACGCCCGCGCCGGGGCGGGGTCGGTATCCGGGTACATGTCCCCATCACACCACGCCCGGCCGGTCCCGGCGGGTCCGGACCGGGCACCCCGCCACGGTGCCGGTGGGTGAGTGGTGCCACCCGGCCACCCGACTTGACGCGGCGATCGAACACGCGTTCTACTGGCGTATGTCGAACGCGCGTTCGACGCCGGGGCGTCCGGTGGGCGGAGTGGGGGAAGCACCCCGTCGCCGGGCGTCCCGGAGACCGATTCCGGTGGTGGGAACCGAGGCCCGGCCACCGGGTGGAGGGCGTGGTGATGCCAGTGGGCGGCTTCTCGCGTTTGTTCCGGTCCCGCCAGCCGGCGGCGATCGACGTGCGCTGGCAGAACGGTGAGCCGGTCGAGTTCTCGCGGCGTCCGTCGCGCCGCGGAGAACATTTCCTGGTCACCGGGGTTCGAGACCAGTGGATCGAGGAGTCCCCGTGGCCGTTCCCGTCGCCGATGCCGGTGGGCGGGGACCGGCTGAGCTGCTGGCGGGTGCTCGCCCGGTCGGTGCAGGACCCGCAGGAGCCGCCGCGTGAGGTGGTGCTGCGGATGCGGTCCGGTCCGGGCGTGTGGGACCTGGTGAAGGTCGACTGAGAGGTGCGGGAGATGCGGGAGGTGCGCGTGCGGAGCAGGACGATGGAACTGGACCTGGCGCTGCCGTCGCCGCGGTCCGCCGGGGCGCGACGGCCGGGCGACGCCCCGGTGGGCGCCGCGCGGCCGGAGCGGCCGTCCGGACGGGTGCGGCCCGTCGCCGACGGGTTGTGGCCGCTGGACTGCGGCGCGGCCCGGGGCGCGGGACGGGGCGCCGCCGACCGTACGGGGTCCGCCGCCGGGTCGGCGCCGTCCCGGCGGGGGAGCGGCCGGACCGGTGCGGACCCGGCCGGGACCGGGTGCACCGGCCGGCCGGGTCGGGCCGGGGAGACCGGTGCCGCCGGCCGGTCGGGGCAGGTGATCCCCCTGCCGGGCGCATCCGTGCCGGCGGGCGGGGGCGCGGCTCGGCCGTCCGGGGGCGCGGTCCGGTCGGACGGGGGTGCTGCCCGGCCGGCCGCGGAGACCGCACGGCCTGCCGGGCCGGCGCCCCTCCGGTCGCCCGCGCCCGCCCCGCCGTCGCGGGACGCGCTCGGGCTGCTGCGCCAGGCCGCCGAGCAGCTCGCCGAGGCGCACCGGGAGACCGAGCCGCTGCGTCGCTACCCGGCCGCCTACCTCGCCGCGCTGCGTGCCGGGGCGGCGGTGCTGGCGATGCGGGCCCGGCCCCGGACCCGCCGGGGCGCCCCGCGCGACGTCTGGCGGCTCCTCGCCGAGGTCGCTCCGGAGCTGGAGGAGTGGGCGGCGTTCTTCGCCGGGTGCTCGCGGCTGCGGATCGAGGCCGAGGCCGGGATCGACCGGCACGTCGACCGGCGCGCCGCCGACGACCTGCTGCGCCAGGCCGAGCAGTTCGTGACCCGGGTGCAGCTGCTGCTGCCCCGGTGAGGTCCGTCCGCCGGGCGGCGCGCCGCACCGGGGGAGCGGATCAGCGGAGGGAGGAGACCGGGCGGGGCCGGGGAACGGACCGGGAGGGGGCTTGGTCAGGCCGAGGCGGCGGGGCGCGAGGCGCTGCGCAGCACCCGGCCCAGCAGCGCGGTGAACACCGCGGAGATCTCCCGGGCGCCCGGGGTGTCCCAGGCCTGGATCGGCAGGCAGGCGCCCTGGGCCTGCTGGACCGCCGAGCGGTCGGGCAGGACGCTGTTGAACACCAGGGGGCCGAACAGCTCGCGCAGCTCCGAGATCCGGAACTCGTGCTCGGTGTTGCGCGGGCGCACCCGGTTGACCAGCACGCCCAGCGGCTGCAGGCGGTCGTTGGACCGCTCGCGCTCGGTCTGGACCGCGTCGAACGCGCGCTGTACGCCGGACACCGAGAACATCGTCGGGTCGGTCACCAGGATCGCCCGGTCCGCGGCGGACAGTGCGCTGCGGGTCAGCTGCCCCAGCGACGGCGGGCAGTCCACGATCACCAGCCGGTAGCGCTCCTCGGCGTGCTCGGAGCCGCCGGAGTCGTCGGTGATCAGCTCGCCGGCCAGCCGCTGCAGGGCGCGGTCCAGCCGGTACAGCTGCGCCGCCCCCGGGTCGGGGTGGTTGTGCCGCTCGGTCTGCTCCGCGCCGACCAGCACGTCGAGGCCCTCGCCCCACGCCGACGGTGCGATGGCCCGCTCGACGACCGCGCGGCGCGGCTCGTCCAGCACGTCGGCGACGGTCGCCGTGGTGGGCTCCGGGTCGAGCGCGGTGGTGGCGTTGGCCTGCGGGTCGAGATCCACCACGAGGGTGGAGACGCCGTGCCGCTGCGCCGCGCCGGCCAGACCCAGTGCGACCGTGGTCTTGCCGACGCCACCCTTGAGACTGAGCGTGGCGACGACCTGCACCCACCCAACCTACCGTGCGGTCCGGCACGGTCGCCGAGCGGAGTGCAGGTGATCGTCGGGCGCCCGGTCGTGGGCGTCCCGGCGGGCGGGCGGGCCGGGCACCGGCAGGGGCCACTAGTCTCGGTGCCGTGGGATCGCCGACACGCGAGCAGGCCGGAGCAGCGCGCGGGGCCGCCGTGTTCCGGGTGCTGGACAGGGAGATCGACCGTGTCCGCCGGGACACCGGGGCCGCGCCCCGGGTGCTCGACGTCGGCGGGGGCAGCGGCACCTGGGCGGTGCCGCTGGCGATCGCCGGCTGTGCGGTGACCGTCGTCGACACCAGTCCCAACGCGCTGGCGACGCTGGCCCGGCGCGCCGGTGAGGCCGGCGTGACCGACCGGATCACCCCGGTGAACGGCGACGTCGACACCCTCGCCGAGGTCGCCCCGGCCGACGGCGCCGACCTCGTGCTGGGCCACGGGCTGCTCGAGGTCGTCGACGGCCCGGGCCGGGTGCTCGCCGCGCTCGCCGCGGCCGCCGCCCCGGGCGGGGCGGTGTCGGTGCTGACGGTGGGGCGCTACGGCGCGTTCATCGGGCGACTGGCCACCGGCCGGCTCGCCGAGGCCCGTGCCCTGCTCACCGACCCCGAGGGCCGCACCGGTACCGACGACCGGCTGCTGCGCCGGTTCGACGCGCACCGGCTGCAGGAGCTCACCGCCGAGACCGGACGGCTGCGGACCGAGATCCTGCAGGGTGACGGCACCCTCGAGGCGTGGCTGCCCGGTCCCGGCCAGGAGGGCGAGGCGGCGGGCCGCGACGAGCGTGACGAGCTGGACGCGCTCGCGTCGCAGGTCGGCGCCCTCGCCGAGGTCGCCCCGCGGTTGCATCTGCTCGCCCGGCGGTACTGACACCCGTCCCCGCCGCAGGTGTCCGACGGTCGCCGTCCGGCTGCCGTCGGTGACCGGTCGTCCGGCGTTCACCCGGCTGCCCACCCCCGTCCGGGTGGGTCTGCGACAGTCCGGGTGAGCGACGACACGCCGCGCCACGCCGTCCGCTCGACGATCAGCCGAGCGGGTTGGACGGTCCGGGTGGTCGCGGCACGATTCGCCTCGTACTCTGGACATCAGACGCCCAGGTTGGGGCGCCCGTCGTACCGGCCGGGGCGAGGAGGCCCGGGCCGAATGCGGCCTACCGTCCGATTACGTGTGCCGGAGGTGAAGGCATGCCGCTCTCCGAGCACGAGCAGCGCCTGCTCGAACAGATCGAACGCGCCCTCTACCAGGAGGACCCCAAGTTCGCGTCCTCGGTCAGCGGTAGCCGGCGGAGCAAGCCCGCCCGGCGCCGCCGCATCCAGGGCGCCGTCCTGTTCGTGGTGGGCCTCGTGCTGCTCGTCGCCGGGATCCCCTTCCGGGCTCTCTGGCTCGGCGACCTGCCGATCCTGAGCATCGTCGGCTTCCTCGCCATGCTCGGCGGCGCGCTGCTGGCGGTCACCTCGATCGGCGCCCGTCGCGGCGGCGAGGAGACGACCGGTCAGGGCGGGTCCGCCCCGAAGGACAGGCAGTCCGGCGAGAGCGGCGGTGGCTTCACCGGCCGTATGGAGGAGCGCTTCCGGCGCCGCTTCGAGCAGGAGTGACACCGGGCGGCCCACGCGGCCGCCCGTACGACGCCCGGCGGGGCGGGACACCGACTCGGTGACCCGCCCCGCCGTCGTGTGTCCGGCACCGGCCGCCCGGTGTGCCGGCCGTCGGCACCAGCGGTGCCCCGGTGGACGGGAGCCGCCGATCGGGACGGACCGGCGCCGTCCGACCGCCGCCGCCTCCGACCGGATACCGCTGCCGACCGGATACCGCTGCCGACCGGATGACGCCGCCGACCGGACGCCGGGCGCTGCTCCGGGGCGCTGCGGGCCGCGAACCCCGCGCCCGCGCGGAGATCCGCGGCCCGCGCGCGTCCGGACGCACGCGCGGAGCGGATCATCGCGCGGACGGTGGGTGGGTCAGCCGTGCTCTCCGGGCGGGTCAGCCGCGCTCGGCGGGCTCCCCGGCCGTGTCGGTGTCGGCGGCGCCGTCGTCGGCCGTCGGGTCGTCGTCGGACGGGCGGCGCCCGCGCCGGACCGCCTCCGGCACCACCGAGGCCGGCAGCACCCGGGCCCGCAACGACGTCCCACCGGCCGCGATCGCCGTCCGCACCTCGTCCACCAGACCGTCGAGCGTGCCGGGCTCGGGCAGCATCCCGCCGTACCAGCTCGCCTCGACCCGGCCCGCCAGCTCCCGCAGCGCCTCGGCGGGGCGCCCGGACAGGCCGTGCCGCTCGGTGATGCGGTCGGCGGCCGCGCGGACGGTGTCCCCGGGCGGCACCGGGACCCCGTGGTCGCGGGAGGCGGCCAGGACCTCGTCCCACGCCGCCGCGGCAGCGCCGTCGCCGCCCGCCCGGGCCAGCCCGGCCCGGCGGGAGTACTGGTGCCGGCGCCACAGGCCCGGGGTGAGCACGACCGCGAGCACCGCGGCCGCCAGCAGCAGCGCCACCACCAGCGGCCACCAGGACCCGGTCGCGGCCAGCGGCTGGTCGGCCGCCTGCTCCTCGGTGGGCGGGGGCTCCGGGGTGGGGCCACCGGCCTCGGGGGGCGGCGGCGTCGCGGACGGCTCGGGCTGCGGGGTCTGCTCGGCGGCGGGCGTGCCACCGTCCTGCTCCCGGGCCTGCTGGACGTAGGCCGGGTCGATGGTGCGGCCGTCGGCGAGCGGGGTCGGGTCGAAGGTCATCCAGCCGTAGCCGGGGAACCACGCCTCGACCCAGGCGTGCGCGTCCTCGGTGGTGATCGTGCGGGCCCCGGAGCCGTCGGCGTCGCCCGCGGTGAAACCGACCGCCACCCGGGCCGGGACGTCGACGGCGCGCAGCATGACCGCCATCGCCGAGGCGTACTGCTCGCAGTAGCCGGTCCGGCCGCGGGTCAGGAAGTCGACCAGGGCGTCGCCGTTGCCGCCCGGCGCGGTCGCCAGGCTGTAGGTGAACGGGGAGCCGGGCCCGGTGAAGTGGTCCTCCAGCGCCATCGCCCGGTCGAACGGCGTCGTGGCCCCGGCGGTCACCTCCCGGGCGATCGCGGTGACCCGCGGGTCGACGCCGTCGGTGTCGAGATAGGCCCGGTCGACCGTGGTCGGCCCGGACGCCGCGCGCAGCTGGTCGGCCGACGGCTCCGGCAGCCGCATCGACTGGGTCCAGCCGTCCTCGGACTGCGCGCGCTCGCTGTAGACGATGCCGCCGTCGGCGTCGTAGGCCCAGCTCGGTGAGTTCACCGCGATCCGGGTCGGGTCGCCGAACACCGGCAGCCAGTAGTCGCGGAAGCCCAGGTTCTCGACCTGCACGTCCTGCGACGCGGCCGGCCCGGACGTCGACGGGGGCAGCGGCCCGGTCAGCGGCACACCCGGCAGCGGGCGCCCCGCCGTCCAGCCCTCCTGCGGCACGTAGGTCTGCAGGGTGAGCGCACGCAGGTAGGTCGGGGTCTGCAGACCCCGGACGCTGAACAGCGGCCGCGGCTCGCTGCGGGTCAGCTGCCCGCGCAACGAGGTGAACGGGTTCAGCCCGATCGAGCCGTCGGCGTCGCCCCCGGTCCCGCCGGTGGCGTCGAAGCGACCCGAGGTCCCCACCGACGACGCCAGCAGCCCCGCCAGCAGCGAGCCCACGACGGCGACCGCGACGACCGCGGCCCCGGCCGGGATCTGCCGCAGCCGGTCCGGGCGCAGGAGCAGCAGCACGCCGTAGCCGAGCGTCGCCGCGACCACGGTCCACCAGGGCAGGAGGTCCGGCTGCAGCGCCGTCGGCACCGCGAACACCACCAGCAGCGGCACCCCGGCCGCGGCCGGGGCGGCCACGGTCACCGCGAGCCCGAACACCGCGATCGCGATCGTGCCGAACCCGAGGGTGACCAGCAGCAGGATCTCCGGGCTCGCCGCGACCGGCGGCAGGCCGCTGTCGATCTGCTGCCCGGCCCCGCCGAGCAGGCCCGACAGCTCGCCGAACGCCGACGGCCCGGGGAGCACCCCGAGCATGCCGCTGCCGGTGAACCACGCGGTCACCAGCAGGACCAGGGCCAGCAGCTGCCCGGGCGCGACCAGCCAGGCCCGCAGCGGCAGCAGCAGGCCGCCGACCAGCGCGACCAGCACGACCGCGACGGCGGCGTGGACGAACCAGGCCGCACCCTGCACGACCGAGCTCATCGCCGTCCCGGCGAGCAGCACCGCGACGACCGTCGCGACCGGTCCCAGCACGACCGTCCACGCCGGGGCACCCGGCGTCCGGCCCGCGGGTGCGGCCTCGGCGACGGGCGCGGCGGGCGGCGGCGCGGGCCGGACGGGGGGCCGGGTCGGCGCGCTCATCCGGTCGCCCCCGCGATGCCGGGCGAACCGCAGGCGTCCGCCCAGGCCCGCTGGACGGTCATGTCGGAGGTGACGACGGTGGCGTGCCACCCGGCGCGGCGCAGCGCGGCCGCCGCGACCGACGCCGGGCGGGACCGCGTCGCGGCCGACCAGGTGTCGACGTCGAGGACGACGGCGTGCCCGCCGCGCGGCCAGGCCGAGACCAGCGCGGTGACGTCCTGCGGCGCGGTCCCGCCGAGCACCGCGAGCACACCCTCCGGGTGCCCGGGTCCCGGCCCGGGCGCGGTGAACCCGGTGCTCGCCGAGGGCCGCAGCACCGCGAGCGACTCCAGCCGCGGGGGGACGGCGTCCGCACCGGTCACGCCGGGCGGCACGTCGCCGACGGCCTCGCCGGACTCGTCGACGAGCGCGACGGCCTCGCCGCGCTGCAGCAGGTGCACCGCGACGCTGGCGGTGAACGCCACCGCCCACTCCAGGCTGGAGGCGGGCCCGTGTCCGCGGTGGGCGCTGTCGCGCCGGTCGATCAGCAGGGTCACGCCGGACGGGTCGGGACGGTCGTCGAGGCGGACCATCAGCTCGTCGCGCCGGGCGCTGGAGCGCCAGTGCACGCGGCGCAGCTCGTCGCCCTGGCGGTAGGGGCGGATCAGCACGTCCGGGGTGCCGGGGCCGGGACGGCTGCCGCCCTCGGCGCCGCGCCCGGCGGCGGTGGAGGTCAGGGCCGGGCGCCCGGTCAGCGGGGTGACCCGGGGGAGGACCAGCAGCCGGTCGGCGGGGAGCAGGTCGTGGCGGAACTCGGCGAGGCCGAGCGCGTCGGTGCCGCGACCGCGCAGCGGACCGATCCGGTACGCGCCGCGGACCGCGGGTCGCACCGGGTAGCCGACCCGGGCGCCGCGCCGGCCGAGCCGGTGCACGGTGAACCGCGGCGGGTAGCGGTCGGCGGGACCGGCGGCATCGGGCACGTGGTCGGCGATCCGCAGCGCGCCCAGCAGGGCGCCGCCGGCGATCCGCAGCAGGACCGTGCCGCCGCTGCCCGCCTCCAGCCGCGCCGGCTCCAGGGTGCGCCCGACCTGCAGCGAGCGGCGCGACCGCAGCGCGACGAGGAGTGCCAGCAGCGGCAGGAGCAGCACGAACGCCCCGATCCGGACGAGGTCGCGCTCGTCGAGCACGATCGCCGAGACGACCATCGCGGCGCCGCCGGCGAGCAGGCAGCGCCCGCGCACGGTCAGCCCGGCCCGCCGTTCCCGGCGTGGCGCGCCGCCCGCCGCGAGCGGCGCCGACGACCCGGGTGCCGCCGGGGCACCGGGCTCGGTGGGAGCCGGTGTCCCGGACGGCGGCGCGGTCGGCGCCATCTCAGCCCCGCGGCGGGGACGGCACCGCGACCCGCGCGACGGCGGCCCGCACCAGGTCCGCCGGTGTCCGGCGGGCCGCGACCCCCTCGGGGCCCAGCACCAGCCGGTGCGCGAGGACGGGGACGGCGACGGCCTGGACGTCGTCGGGCACGACGTAGCCGCGCCCGGCGGTCGCCGCCCAGGCGCGGGCGGCCCGCAGCAGGTGCAGGGTCGCGCGCGGCGACGCACCGAGGCGGACCTCGGGCAGCCGTCGCGTCGCGCCGACGACCTCGACGCAGTAGCGGCGCACCTCCGCCGCGGTGTGCAGGCCGCGGACCCCGGCGATCATCGACCGCAGCGTGCGCAGGTCGGTCACCGGCCGCAGCCGCTCCAGCGGGTCGGTCGAGCCGTGCTCCTCGAGCATCGCCAGCTCGGCCGCCGGGTCGGGGTAGCCGACCGAGACGCGGATCGTGAACCGGTCCTGCTGGGCCTCGGGGAGCGGGTAGGTGCCGTCCATCTCCACCGGGTTCTGGGTGGCGACGACCATGAACGGGTCACCCAGCGGGTAGGTGCCGCCGTCGACGGTGACCTGGTGCTCGGCCATGCACTCCAGCAGCGCCGACTGCGTCTTGGGCGAGGCCCGGTTGATCTCGTCGGCGATCACGACGTTGGCGAACACCGGGCCGGGCCGGAACTCGAACTCCGAGGTCTGCCGGTTGTAGACCGACGAGCCGGTGATGTCGCCGGGCAGCAGGTCCGGGGTGAACTGCACCCGGCTCACCGCCCCGTCGACGGCCCGGGCGAGTGCCTTGGCCAGCGTGGTCTTGCCGACGCCCGGCACGTCCTCGACGAGCAGGTGCCCCTCGGCGAGCATCGCGACCAGGGCCAGCCGGATGGTGTCGGGCTTGCCGACGATGATCCGGGCCATCGCGGCGGCGATCCGGCCCGCCGCGTCGGCGACGGCGACGGCGTCCATCGGCTCGGGCGCGTAACCGGGGTGCGCACCGCTGGCCTCGGCCCGGCGGAGGGGACCACCGGACGGCGACGGGACGGGTGGCACGGAGGGCGCGGACGGCGCGCTCGACGACAACGGGCCTCCTCAGGAGACGGCTCGGGTGACCCCAGTCTGTCAAACGTCCCCCGATCGGGACCGGGCGCCGCCACCCGCCTCCCGCCGCTGCTCCGTACGGCCGAACGCGACGCGCTCCGGGGGCCCGCCCGGCTGCCCCGGCGGGGCGTCCCCCACGCCGCCTCCCCGCGGCGCCCCACGGTGGTTCCCCACGCCGCCCCACCGCGCGTCCGCCGGTCCCCCCACCGCCCCCCACCCGGGCTCCCCACGGTCCCCCCACCGGCTCCCCACCCGTCCCCACCCCGGACGACTCGATCGGCCCGGGAACCGTCCCTGACCAGGGACGACGCCGGTGGGGGAGCGGTGGGGCGCAGGTGCGGCCGGAGCGGCCGGAAACGGCCTCCGGGCGTCGCGCGACCGGGTGGCGCGTCGCGCGCCCCCACCGTCCCCCACCGTCTCTGACCTGCGAAAACATCGGATGAACGGTCGAAGATCCACCCGTCTCGGGTTGACGGTGGGTGAGTGTGGGGTAGTGTGGTGATCGCTGGGGCGAACAGGGGTCCCAGGTGGAGGTGGGGTCGGTGTTCCTCGGCACCTACACCCCGAAGCTGGACGACAAGGGGCGGCTCACGCTGCCCGCAAAATTCCGCGACGAGTTGCGAGGCGGCTGCATGATCACGAAAGGGCAGGACCACTGCCTCTACGTGTTCACCCGTGACGCCTTCACCGAGATGGCGCGCAAGATCGCCGCGGCCCCGCTGACGAACGAGTCGGCGCGGGTGTTCCAGCGGAACCTCTTCTCGGGCACCGACGAGCAGAACCCCGACGGCCAGGGCCGGATCGCGATCCAGCCCGAGCTGCGCCGGTACGCCGGACTGTCCAAGGACTGCGTGGTGATCGGCGCGTTCACGCGCGCCGAGATCTGGGACGCGCAGGCCTGGCAGGAGTACCAGGAGCGGCACGAGGACGATTTCGCCAAGGCCCAGGAGGAGGTTCTGCCCGGGCTGTTCTGAGTTCCGCTGGCGGGCGGGACGACGGACGGCGGCAGTACCTGAGCAGGACAGCACGACCGACAGCGGACGACACCACCGTCGCCGCCCCGACCCGGGTGCCGTGATCGCCCGGCCCTGGCACACCTTCCCCGGTGCCAGGTCCGGTCGGCACGGCCCCCGGGTGGGGACGGCGCCGGCGCTCACCCCGACTGGGGAGTTCGGGTGGCGAGGTGGAGCCCGCGCGTCTTCGGGCGTGGAGCGGACCGGTTGTGGGAGCCGGCACGCCACACCCACGGACATCGACCCTCCCGGTCCCGGCCCCCGTGGCCGGGACCGGGGACGGCCGCCGGACGGGCGGCCCGCACGACACGCACGCACCACACGGGGACGGACGGCGCACCGGGGGGTGGGACGTGGACGGTACTTCCGGCGACGGCGCCACCCCGCGCGACGAGCGCGCGCCCGGTGACCGGCACACCCCGGTCCTGCTGGAGCGCGTCTCCGAGCTGCTCGACCCCGTCCTGCGCGACCGCGACGCCGTCTACGTGGACGCCACCCTCGGCATGGGCGGCCACGCGGCGGCGCTGCTGGCCGCGCACCCCCGGCTGACTGTCGTCGGCATGGACCGCGACCCGCAGGCCCTCGAGCTCGCGGGCCGCAGGCTCACCGCCTACGCCGACCGGCTGCACCGGGTGCACACCGTCTACGACGACGTCGCCGGCGCGCTGGAGCAGGCGGGCGTGCCCGCCGCCGACGGCATCCTGTTCGACCTGGGCGTGTCCTCGCTCCAGCTCGACGAGGACGCCCGTGGCTTCTCCTACTCCCGCGACGCCGACCTCGACATGCGGATGGACCCGACCACCGGGCCGACCGCCGCCGACGTCCTGAACTCCTACACCGCCGGCGAGCTGCGCCGGATCCTGCGGGAGTACGGCGAGGAGCGGTTCGCCGGCCCGATCGCCAACGCGATCGTCCGGACCCGGGAGAAGCGCCCGTTCACCCGCAGCACCGAGCTCGTCGAGCTGCTCTACGGCGTGGTCCCGGCCGCGTCGCGGCGCACCGGTGGGCACCCGGCGAAGCGGACCTTCCAGGCCCTGCGCATCGAGGTGAACCGCGAGCTCGAGGTGCTGCGCGACGCGCTGCCCGCGGCGCTGGACGCGCTCGCCCCGGGTGGGCGGATCGTCGTCCTGTCCTACCACTCGCTGGAGGACCGGATCACCAAGCGCGTGCTCGCCGAGCGCGTCCGCTCGCGGACCCCGGTGGACCTGCCGGTGGAGCTCCCCGGACACGGACCGGAGTTCCGGCTGCTCAGCCGGGGCTCCGAGCAGGCGTCCGACACCGAGATGGCCCGCAACCCGCGGGCCGCCCCGGTGCGGCTGCGCGCGGCGGAACGCGTGGAGGACGGGCCGTGAGCACCCGTGGCACGGACCCGAGCACGCAGGCAGTACCGGCACGGCGGAGAGGCAGGAACCCCCGATGAGCACACCCGTCATCGAGCGCCCGGGCACCCCGGGCGGTGGCCGGGCGCGGCCCGACACCCGCCAGAGCCGTCGTACCGCGGCACCCCCGCGGATCCCGGCCCAGCGCGGCCCCGGCGACGCCCGACGGGTGGCCGACCAGCGCCGCCGCAGCGCGGCCAGGGAGAACACCGGCCGCGCGAAGTTCGTGCTGGTCGTGATGGTCCTGCTGGTCTCGGGCCTGATCGCGACGCTGTGGCTGTCGACCGCCGCGGCGGCCGACTCCTACTCGCTGCAGGCGGCCCGGGAGCGGACCGCGTCGCTCACCGAGCAGTCCGAGGCGCTCCGCAAGGAGGTCACGGTGCTGCAGAGCCCCGGCTCGCTCGCCGACCGCGCCGCGGCCCAGGGCATGGTCCGGGTGACCGACCCGGCACGCCTGGTCGTCGCACCGGACGGACGCGTCGACGTCGTCGGGGAGCCGAGTGCCGCCGTCGCCGCGGCGCCGCCCGCCCCGCCCGCCGCCGACACACCGGCCCCGCAGGCCCCGCCCGCGCCGCAGGCGCAGCAGCCGGGCGCGGCCACCACCGACCCGGCCGCCGAGGGCGGTGACGCCGCTCCGGGCGCCGCCGCGGGTGGCGCCGCCGGTGCCGGTGAGGGCACCGAGCACGAGGTCCCGGCCGACACCCGGGCGGCGGGCGGGAACTGATGGTCTACGCGCCGCCGCGCCCCCGGCCGCGGGGGCAGGGTCCGCGGGGCGGTCGGCGCCGGTCCCCGGCCGACGACCCGCGGTTCCGGCTGCGCCTGGCCTGGGTGGCACTGGCCGCCCTGCTGCTGGTGTCCGGGGCGAAGCTCGTGGTCGTCCAGACGGTGCAGGCGGGCACGCTGACCGCGGACGCGGAGAAGCAGCGCGCCAGCCGGATCGTCATCCCGGCCGAGCGCGGCGCGATCAGTGACCGCAACGGCGCGGTGCTGGCGTTCTCCACCGAGTCCAAGGCGCTCGTCACCAACCCGCGCCTGATCAACTCCACCAAGGGCGCGGACGCGGTCGCCTACAAGAACCGGATGGCCGACGCCGTCGCCGCGGTGACCCACGGCGACCCCGAGGAGCTGAAGCGGGCGCTGAACAGCGACCGCGGCTACGTCGTGATGGCCACCGCGGTCGACCCCGGGCCCGCCCGTGACCTGCGCACGCAGTTCCCGGAGATCGCCGAGGAGAGCCGCGAGGCGCGCCAGTACCCCAACGGGACGCTGGCCTCGAACATCATCGGCGCCGCGACCTGGAGCGCCGACGCGCAGAAGCTGATCGGCCGGATCGGCCTGGAGTCCTCCGACGACGGGCTGCTCGCCGGTCGCGACGGCTTCCAGATCGCCGACACCGCCGAGGGCAGCGGCACCGTCATCCCCGGCAGCGTGCGCTCCGAGCAGGCCGCGGTGTCCGGCTCCGACGTGCAGTTGACGATCGACTCCGACCTGCAGTTCCAGGTGCAGCGAATGCTGGCCGACTACGCGGGACGCTCCGGCGCGCGCAGCGGCTCGGCCGTCGTCCTCGACCGGGCCACCGGGCAGGTGCTCGCGCTCGCCGACAACACCTCGTTCGACCCGGCCCAGCTGCTGTCCGCGGACCCGAACTCGCTGGGCAACAAGGGCGTCACCACGCCGTTCGAGCCCGGCTCGGTCAACAAGGTCGTCACCATGGCGGCCGCGCTGGAGGCCGGCGTCGCCAAGCCCGACGACGTGCTGGACGTGCCCGGCAGCATCGAGGTCGCCGACCGCACGATCAAGGACGCCTGGGAGCACGGCGTCGACCACTACACGCTGACCGGTGTGCTGGCGAAGTCCTCCAACGTCGGCACCCTGATGACCGCGCAGAAGGTCGGCGAGGACCGCTTCTCGGACATGCTCGCGAAGATGGGCATCGGGCAGAAGACCGGTGTCGGGCTGCCCGGCGAGAGCGGCGGACGGGTCCCGGCCCGCGCGACCTGGTCCGGCTCCACCTTCGGCAACCTGCCGATCGGGCAGGGCCTGTCGATGACCGTGCTGCAGATGGCCGGGATGTACCAGGCCATCGCCAACGACGGCGTCCGCGTCCCGCCGCGGATCATCGCCGCGACGACCGGCCCGGACGGCGTCCGGGTGCCGACCGAGGCCCCCGAGCCGGTGCAGGTGATGTCGCCGCAGACCGCACAGACGCTGCGGACGATGCTCACCGCCGTCACCCAGAAGGCGCACGGCCAGTCCGGCACCGGGCCCGCCGCCGCGGTGCCCGGCTACGAGGTGGCGGGCAAGACCGGCACCGCCCAGCAGGTGGACCCGGCGACCGGGGCCTACTCGCGCTCCCAGTACTGGATCACCTTCGCCGGGATGCTCCCGGCCCAGGACCCGCGGTTCGTGATCGGGATCATGCTCGACGCCCCGAAGGGCGGGACGAGCGCGGCACCGCTGTTCCACGACATCGCCTCCTACCTGGCCCAGCGCGACGCCGTGCCGGTCCAGACCGTGCCGCAGCCGGTGCAGACCCTGCAGATCAGGTGACGGCGCGGCCGGGTGCGGTCCGGCTGCGTCGGACGGTCCCGGCCGCCGCTCACCCGTACGGGTGCCGGCCGGGCCGCCGTGCACCCCGCCCGACGAGCCGCCCACCGGCCCGGAACCTGCGCCGGATGGCCGTATCCGGCTCGTCGGACGGCCGTGTGCCGGTCGACGTTCCGCCGCCCGCCGCGACCGCCTCCGCGAGCGGTCGCGGGCGCCTGACCGGGACGAGGGGCGGCCCGCGCCGGTCGGTAACCTCCGGCCCTGTGCCCGACCTCCACACCGCAGCCACCGCCCGCTCCCGGAGCACCGGCGGGTCCGCGCTCGGCGGCGGGCCGGGTGGTGTGCAGGGCGACCGGACGGGGACGGGTGACGTGGCGGGATCC
Source organism: Pseudonocardia sp. TMWB2A (assembly GCF_017312135.1). Classification (NCBI taxonomy): domain Bacteria; kingdom Bacillati; phylum Actinomycetota; class Actinomycetes; order Pseudonocardiales; family Pseudonocardiaceae; genus Pseudonocardia; species Pseudonocardia sp. TMWB2A. The sequence goes on along the minus strand of NZ_QKQY01000002.1, from coordinate 363,690 downwards.
CTCGAGTCGCTGCCGGACCGCCCGTCGCAGGTGCGCCCGGTCGACGTCGCCCTGCTCGGGCGGCTCGCCGGCGCCGAGCTGAACCCGCGCACCGCGGGCAGCGGGCCCGGCCCGCTGCTCGACCCCGCGGCCGGACCGCACACCGTCACCGGCGCCACCCTGCGGGCGGGATCGGTGCGCCCCGGCGACCTGTTCGCGGCGCTGCCCGGCGCCCGCGCCCACGGCGCCGACTTCGCCGCGCAGGCCATCGCCGCCGGCGCCGGCGCGATCCTCACCGACGCAGCCGGCGCGGACCGCGCGGAGATCCGGCACTCCCGGCTCCCGGTGCTGGTGCACCCGAACCCGCGCGAGGTCCTCGGCCCGGTCTCGGCCGCCGTCTACGGCGAGCCCACCGCCCGCCTGCGGGTGCTCGGGGTGACCGGCACCTCGGGCAAGACCACCGTCGCGCACCTGCTGGAGGCGGGCCTGACCGCCGCCGGGCGGGCCACCGGTCTGCTCGGCACCGTGCGGACCCGGGTCCAGGTCCCCGGCCACCCGGCCCGGGCGCTGCCCAGCGCGTTCACCACCCCCGAGGCACCGGACCTGCAGGCGCTGTTCGCAGTCATGGTCGAGGCCGGCGTGACCGACGTGGCCATGGAGGTCTCCAGCCACGCGCTCGCGCTCGGCCGGGTCGGCGGGTCCCGGTTCACCGCCGGTGCCTTCACCAACCTGTCCCAGGACCACCTGGACTTCCACCCTACGATGACCGACTACTTCGAGGCCAAGGCCCGGCTGTTCGGCGGCGGCGGGGCGGGCGTGGAGGCCGCGCGGCACGGCGTGGTCTGCGTCGACGACGAGTGGGGCCGCCGGCTGGCGGCCCGCCACCGGGACGCGGTCACCGTCTCCTCCGACCCGCGCGGCGCGCACGCCACCTGGACGGTCCGCGACCTCGTCGCGCACCCCGACGGCACCCAGACCTTCACCGCGGTCGGTCCCGGCGGGCTCGCGGTGCCGGTCACGCTGAGCCTGCCCGGCCGCTACAACGTCGCGAACGCGCTCGTCGCGCTGGCCGTGCTCGACGCCGACGGGATCGACCCCGAGGTGGCCGCGGACGGGTTCGCCCGGGCGTCGGTGCCGGGCCGGATGCAGCGCGTCGACGCCGGTCAGCCCTGGCTGGGCGTGGTCGACTACGCGCACAAGCCCGCTGCCGTCGCCGCGCTGCTGGACGCACTGCGCCGCCAGGTCCGCCCGCATGCACGGGTGATCACCGTGCTCGGCTGCGGCGGGGACCGCGACACCGGCAAGCGTCCGCTGATGGGCGCCGCCGCCGCGATCCGGTCCGACGTGCTCGTCGTGACCGACGACAACCCCCGCAGCGAGGAGCCCGGCGCGATCCGCCGGGCGATGCTCGACGGCGCGTTCGGCGAGCCCGCCCGCGGTGACGTCATCGAGATCGGCGACCGGCGCAGCGCGATCGTCTACGCGGTCCGCTCGGCCCGCCCGGGCGACGCGGTGGTGGTCGCCGGCAAGGGCCACGAGGCCGGCCAGGAGATCAACGGCGTCAAGTACCCGTTCGACGACACCGACGAGCTGGTGGCGGCGATCCGGGCGGCGAGGTGACGCGCCGCGGGGCGACGGGGCAGGGCGTGCCGGCACCCGGCACGGACCGCGCACGGGCAGGAGGACGGATCGGACCGGTGGAGGCGAGCGGGCGATGATCGAGATGACGCCGGCGGAGATCGCGGCCGTGACCGGCGGCCGCTTGCACCGCATCGACGAGGAGGCCGCCGCCGCGCCGGTCACCGCCGTCGAGTTCGACTCCCGGAGGATCGGGCCGGGTGGGCTGTTCCTGGCGCTGCCGGGGGAGCGGGCCGACGGCCACGACTTCGCCGCGCAGGCCGTCACCCGCGGTGCGACCGCGGTGCTGGCGGGCCGCGAGGTCGACGCCCCCGCGGTCGTCGTGCCGCCGGTCGAGGTCCGCGACAGCCACACCTACCTCGGCGCGGTCGACCCCGACGGGACCGGCGCCGCCGTCCTGGCCGGGCTGGGCCGCCTCGCCCGGCACGTGCTGGGCGCCCTGCCGGGGCTCGCCGTCGTCGGCGTGACCGGGTCGGCGGGCAAGACCTCCACCAAGGACCTCCTGGCCGCGGTGCTGTCCCCGCTGGGGCCGACCGTCGCGCCGCCGGAGTCGTTCAACAACGAGCTCGGCACGCCGTACACCGCGCTGCGCGCCGACGCCGGCACCCGCAACCTCGTGCTGGAGTTCTCCGCCCGCGGGATCGGCCACATCGCCGCGCTGTGCGCGGTCGCGCCACCGCGGATCGGGGTCGTGCTCAACGTCGGCTCCGCCCACCTCGGCGAGTTCGGGTCCCGCGCCGCGATCGCCACGGCCAAGGGCGAGCTCGTCGAGGCGCTGCCGCCGGGTGACCTGCCCGGCGGCCGGGGCGGCGTCGCCGTCCTCAACGCCGACGACGAGCTGGTCGCCGCCATGGCGACCCGCACCACCGCCCGGGTCGTCACCTTCGGCCGCGCCGCGGACGCGCACGTGCGGGCCACCGACGTCGCCCTGACCGCGGGCCGCGCGTCGTTCCGGCTGGTCACCCCGGCCGGGTCGGCCGACGTCGCGCTGCGGCTGGTGGGGGAGCACCAGGTCTCCAACGCCCTCGCCGCCGCCGCGGTCGCCCTCGAGCTGGGCGGCACCCCCGACGGGATCGCGGCGGCGCTGTCCGCCGCGACGCCGGCGTCGCGCTGGCGGATGGAGGTCACCGACCGCGCCGACGGGGTGACCGTCGTCAACGACGCCTACAACGCCAACCCCGAGTCCGTCCGCGCCGCGATCGCCGCACTCGGGCAGATCGCCGGTCCGGACCGCCGGGCCTGGGCGGTGCTCGGCCCGATGGCCGAGATCGGGGACGGCGCGGCCGCCGAGCACGCCGCGGCCGCGGAGAACGCCCGCGCCGCCGGGGCCCGGGTGGTCGCCGTCGGCGCACCCGACTACGGGCCCGGCGCCGAGCACGTCGCCGACGTGCCCGCCGCCCTGACCCTGCTGCGGGAGCGGACCCGGCCCGGCGACGTCGTGCTGGTCAAGGCCTCCCGCAGCGCCGGGCTGGAGCGGCTCGCCGCCGGCCTGCTGACGACCGAAGGACTGGTGTGCCGGTGAGGGGCCTGTTCCTGGCCGCGGGTCTCGCGCTCGCGGTGTCGATCCTGCTCACCCCGTACCTGATCCGCTTCTTCGCGCGGCAGGGCTTCGGGCAGGAGATCCGCGAGGAGGGCCCGCAGAGCCACCAGTCCAAGCGCGGTACGCCGACGATGGGCGGCGTCGCGATCCTGCTCGCCATCTGGGTGGGCTACCTGGGCTCGCACGCGTTCACCCGGGAGCCGATCACGGCCTCGGCGCTGCTGGTGCTGTTCCTGACCACCGCGCTGGGCGTCGTCGGGTTCCTCGACGACTTCCTCAAGATCCGCCGCCAGCGCAACCTCGGCCTGAACAAGACCTCCAAGATCGTCGGCCAGGTCCTGACCGCGACGATCTTCGGTGTGCTCGCGGTGCGCTTCGTGAACGAGCGCAACCTCGCCCCCGCCTCGGAGAGCCTGTCGTTCGTCCGCGACATCACGGTGCTGAGCTTCGGCGTCGTCGGGTTCGTGCTGCTGTGCAACCTGATCGTCGCCGCCTGGTCGAACGCGGTGAACCTCACCGACGGCCTCGACGGCCTGGCCGCCGGTACCGCCGCGATGGTGCTCGGCACCTACGTGATCATCGCGTTCTGGCAGTTCCGCAACAACTGCGCGATCGCCGCGACCGCGGGCTGCTACGAGGTCCGCGACCCGCTCGACGTCGGCCTGGTCGCGGCCGCCGCGATGGGCGGCTGCATCGGGTTCCTCTGGTGGAACGCCGCCCCGGCCCGCATCTTCATGGGCGACACCGGGTCGCTCGCGCTGGGCGGCCTGCTCGCCGGGCTGTCCATGGTGACCCGCACCGAGCTGCTGCTCGTCGTCATCGGCGGCGTGTTCGTCGTCGAGGCGCTGTCGGTGTCGCTGCAGATCATCGTGTTCCGCACCTCGCGACGCCGGCTGTTCCGGATGGCGCCGTTCCACCACCACTTCGAGCTCGCCGGATGGGCCGAGACGACCGTCATCATCCGGTTCTGGCTGCTCGCCGCGATCTGCGCGGCGATGGGGCTGGGCATCTTCTACTCCGAGTGGCTGTCCATGTCGGGTTCCGGGTGAGCGGCCCGTTCGGCGGGGACCCCGTCCTGGTCGCGGGGGCCGGCGTCTCCGGCCTCGCGGCCGCGACGGCCCTGGTGGACGCGGGGGCCCGGGTGCTCCTGTCCGACGACCGCGCCGACGCGCTGTCCGCGCTGCCCGACGGCGTCGAGCCGTGGCGCGGCGGCGGGATCCCCGAGGGGGTCCGCACCGTCGTCACCTCGCCCGGGCGCCGGCCGGACCACCCGCTGGTCGCCGAGGCCGCCGGGCTCGGCGTCGAGGTCATCGGGGAGCCCGAGCTCGCCTGGCGGCTCGGCGCGCTGCGCGACACACCGCCGTCGTGGCTGGTCGTGACCGGCACCAACGGCAAGACCACCACCACCGAGATGCTCGCCGCCGTCCTCGCGCGCGCCGGGGTCGACGCCGTCGCCTGCGGCAACATCGGCCACCCGGTGGTCACCGCGGTCGCGGCGGGCCACGCGGTGCTCGCGGTCGAGCTGTCGAGCTTCCAGCTGCACTGGTCGCCGTCGGTGCGCCCGGCCGCGGGCGTGGTGCTCAACGTCGCCGAGGACCACCTGGACTGGCACGGCGGGATGGACGCCTACGCCGCGGCCAAGGCGCGCGCGCTGCTGGGCGACGTCGCGGTCGGCGGGATCGACGACCCGGTGGCCGCACGGCTGCTCGGGGAGTCCCCGGCGCCGCGACGCGTGGGGGTCACCCTCGGCCCGCCCGGACCGGACCAGCTCGGCGTCGCCGACGGGGTGCTGACCGACCGCGCGTTCGGCGGCGGGGCACTGCTCGACGCCGACGCCGTCGTCCCCCCGGGGCCGCCCGGGGTCACCGACGCGCTCGCCGCGGCCGCGCTGGCCCGCGCGCACGGTGTCGACCCGGAGCACATCGGCGCCGCCCTGGCGGCGTTCACCCCCGGCCCGCACCGCAGCGCCCCGGCCGGCGAGCACGCCGGTGTCACCTACCTCGACGACTCCAAGGCGACCAACCCGCACGCCGCCGGGGCCGCGCTGGCCGCCGTCGCCGCCCGGCGGCCCGGTGCCCGCGCCGTCTGGGTGGTCGGCGGGCTGCTCAAGGGCGTCGACCCGGCCGAGCTCGGCCTGCTCGCCGCCGCGCACGCCGACCGGCTGGCGGGGATCGTCGTGATCGGGACGGACCGGACACCGATCGTCGAGGCGCTGACGCGACACGCGCCCGGCCTCCCGGTCGAGGAGGTCGCGCCGGGACACGATGGTCCGATGGCGCCCTCCGACCTGCAGGACCCGATGCCGGCCGCGGTCCGCCGCGCGTCCGGCCTGGCCCGCCCCGGCGACGTCGTGCTGCTCGCCCCGGCCGCCGCCTCGATGGACCAGTTCCGCGACTACGCCCACCGCGGCGACGCGTTCGCCGCCGCCGTCGCCGGCCTGGCCGCCGCCGGGGTGTCCCGGTGAGCCCGGCCGCGCCGGACCGCACGCTCGGCCAGGCCGCCGTCACCGGCACCCGCGGGGCCGTGCGGCGGCTGCGGCGCTGGCTGCGCCGCCCGCTGACCTCGCTGCACCTGATCCTCGGCGTCTTCGGGCTGCTGACCCTGTTCGGGCTGGTGATGGTGCTGTCCGCGTCGTCGGTCGGCGACGGCTCGTCGTACTCGGTGTTCACCCGCCAGCTGATGTTCTGCGCGGTCGGGCTGGTGCTGTTCTACGTGGGCCTGCGGGTCCCCCCGCGCCGCCTGCGCGCCGCGGCACCGGTGCTGCTGATCATCGGCCTGGTCGCGCTGGTCCTGGTGCTGATCCCGGGGATCGGCGCGCTGCGCGGCGGCGCCCGGTCCTGGTTCGCGTTCGGCCCGGTCTCGCTGCAGCCGTCGGAGGGCGTGAAGATCGCGCTGACGTTGTGGGGCGCCCACGTGCTCGCCGCCCGCCGCGCGGTGATGCACCGCTGGAAGCACGCCCTCAACCCGGTCGTCCCGGTGACGCTGGTGATCTTCACGCTGCTCGTGCTGGAGCCCGACCTCGGCATGACGATCTCGGTCGGGATCATCATGTTCGCGCTGCTGTACTTCGGCGGCGCCCCGGTGAAGCTGCTCGCGCTGATCGCGGGCGGCGGCCTGGCCGGCGCGGTGATCCTCGGGCTGACCGCCGGGTACCGGGCCAGCCGGATCACGGCGTTCCTGTCGTCGTCGGCGGACCCGCTGGGCCCCGCCTACCAGGCGACGCAGGCGCTCTACGCGCTCGCCGACGGCGGCCTGTTCGGCGTCGGCCTCGGCCAGGGCCGGGCGAAGTGGGACTACCTGCCCAACGCCCACAACGACTTCATCTTCGCGATCATCGGCGAGGAGCTGGGCCTGGTCGGGGCGGGTGCGGTACTCGCGCTCTTCGCGACGCTGGCCTACACCGGCATGCGGATCGCCGCCCGCAACACCGACCCGTGGCTGCGGATCGTCGTCGCGACGTCGACGGCGGGCCTGGTCGTGCAGGCGTCGATCAACATCGGGTACGTCGTGGGACTGCTGCCGGTGACCGGGCTGCAGCTCCCGCTGATCTCCTCCGGCGGTACCTCGCTGGTGGTGACCATGTTCCTGTTCGGGCTGCTCACGAACGCGGCCCGGCACGAGCCGGAGGCGGTCGCCGCGCTCCGGAAGGACGGGCAGGGGCGGCTGGCGAAGCTGCTGCGCCTGCCGTTGCCGCAGCCCTACCGCGCACCGGCACCGGTGTCGCGGTGGGCGGCGCGTTAGGGCGCTCCCACCGGAGTGGGAGCGGACACGACGGACGACGCAAGGGGCACGAGAGCGTGACGGGTACGGATCAGACCGGCGGGAACGACGGCACCGGCTCGGGCCGGGAGCCCGGCCGGCGTCCGACCATGGGCGGCCGTGCTCCCGGGCCCCACGAGGTCCGGCCGGACGGTGTGGTCTTCGGCGGCCCGGACGGGGCGGGTGGCACGGGCGGTCGCCCGGCCTGGCCCACGGAGTCCCCGTCGGGTGCCGACCTGTTCGGTGCCTCCGCTGCTCCGGAGTCCCCGTCGGCGCAGGTCCCCGCGGCGCAGCCGTCCGCGGAGCCGGGGCCGCGTGGTCCGCAGCGGCTGCCCGGTACCGGGTGGGACCCGCACGCGCAGTCCCGCCGCCCGGACGCCGCCCCGCGCAGCGGGGACGGGACGCAGGGGACGAACGGCGTCGCGCACGGCGACCGCGGCGCGGCCCGGCCGGCGAACGGCGCCGCGCACGAGGACCTCGGGCCCGACGGCGCCGACCGCCACGACGGCCCGCGCACCGACGTCCCGCGGAACGGCGCCGCACGCAACGGTGCCGACCGCCACGACGCCCCGCACAACGGTGTCCCGCGCAACGGGACCCCGCAGAACGGCGCCCCCCAGAACGGCGCCCCGCACAACGGTGTCCCGCACAACGGTGTCCCGCGCGGCGCCGCCGAGGGCGGGGACCAGGGCGTTCCGCAGGGCCCGAACGGCGTGTCCCACGGCCCGGACGGCGTCGTCCCCGACGGTGGGCCGCGCGGCCTGAACGGCGCACCGCGCTCCGCCGACGACGCCGGACAGCAGCCGGGCGGCCTGCCGCGCCGCCGGCCCGGGGGACCGGTGCCGCCCGGAGCGATGCCGTCGCGTCCCGGCGCGGCCGACGACCTGTTCACCCCCCGCGGGAGCGCCGCACGCAGCGGCCCGGCGCCCGCGGACCACGGCTCGACCGGCGCCCCGATGAACGGCGTGCCGCGCACCGGCCCGGGGGAGGACGGCCCCGCACCCGCCGGTCCGGGGCCGCACGTCCCCGGCGCGCCGACGACGGACACCGGACCCACCGTCGCCACGCCGCACACCACCGGACCGCACGCGGCGGCCCCGCACGGCGCCGGCGTGAACGGTGCTGCGCCCTCCGGCGCCGGTACCGACGGCACCCGGGCCCCCGGCGGCCGCAGCGACGCCGCCACCGGCCCGGACCCGGTCGACACGACCGGACCGGACGCCGGGACCGGCCCGCAGCCCGTCGCCGACGGCCGGGGCACCGCAGCGGCCGAGGACCCCACGGCGACCGACCCCGGTCGGGCCACCCCGCAGCAGCCCGGCCCGCAGGAGCCCCGGCGGCCCGGCCCGGCGACCCTGGGTCCGGAGTCCACCGGATCCACCCCGGCCCGCCGCGAGCAGGCGGCCGGCGAGCCGCCGACCGTCGCGCACCCCGCGGGCGACGCCGCCGGGCTCCCGGCCGCCGCCTCGGCGGACGGGCCGTCGGGCACCGGGTGGCAGCAGGCCCGGCCCCCGTCGGCCCCGCAGCAGCGCCCGTCGCAGCCCGGCGAGCGTGAGCACGCCGGCGTCACCGCCACCGGTCCGCAGAGCGGGCCCGAGCCGGGCGCGCTGTCGGCGACCGGCCCCCGTGGCCCGGTCCCGCCGCACGGCCGGTTCGCCCCCGGTCCGTACGCGCCCGGACGTCCCGGCGCCGGTCCCCCCGGCCCCGGCCCGCTCCCCGGCGGTCCCGGCCCGCAGCAGTTCGGGCGTCCCGGCCCGGCGGGCCCGAACGCGCTGACCGGCACCGGCCCGCACCACCCCGCCGCCCCCGGGCAGCAGGCCCCCGGACAGCAGGGCCCCGGAGCGCAGGGCCCCGGCACCGCCGGCCCGGGTCCGCAGGGTCCCGGTCCTCAGGGGCCCGGTCCTCAGGGTCCCGGTCCGCAGGCGCCGGGTCAGCAGGGCCCCGCACGTCAGGGGCCCGGGTACGCGGGCCCCGGCCGCCCGGGTCCCGCGGGAACCGGCCCGTTCCGCCCGGTCGGCCCGGGCGGGTTCGGTCCGGCGGCCCCCGGCACCCCCGGGCCGTACGGCCCCGGCGGCCCCGGTGCACCCGGCCGGCAGGGCCCCGGTGGCCCGGTCGCACCCGGACCGCAGGGCCCGGGTGACCCCCAGGGCCCCGGCGGCCCGCAGCCCCACGGCCCCCAGGGACCCGGCCCTCAGGGACCCGGCCCCCAGCCGAACGGCCCGCAGCAGAACCCGCAGGGCGACGGCGTGCCCGGACCCGGCGTGCCCGGACCCACGGGCCCCGACGCGACCCGCACCTTCGGCCCCGCCACCACGCGACCCGCGGGGGAACAGGCGCCGGCGCCGGTGCGGGGCGGCCTGTCGGTCGTCGTCGCCGGTGGTGGGTCGGCCGGGCACATCGAGCCCGCGCTGGCCGTCGCCGACGCGATCCGGCGGCTCGTCCCGGGCGCCCGGGTCACCGCGCTCGGTACCGAGAAGGGCCTCGACACCCAGCTGATCCCGGCGCGCGGCTACCCGCTCGAGCTGATCCCGCCGGTGCCGCTGCCCCGCAAGCCCACCGCCGACCTGTTCAAGCTCCCCGGCAACGTCCGGGGCGCGGTGAAGCGGGTCCGGGAGGTGCTCGAGGCGGCCGAGGCCGACGTCGTCGTCGGGTTCGGCGGGTTCGTCTCGCTGCCCGCCTACCTCGGCGCCCGCGGCCGGGTGCCGATCGTCGTGCACGAGGCCAACGCCCGCGCCGGGCTCGCGAACAAGGTCGGTGCGCGGTTCGCCTCCGCCGTCTGCGTCGCGGTGCCCGGCACCGGGCTCGCGAACGAGGAGGTGGTCGGGATGCCGCTGCGCCGCTCGATCACCACCCTGGACCGGGCGTCGCTGCGGCCGGAGGCCCGGACGTACTTCAACCTGCCGCCGCACGGCCCGGTGCTGCTGGTCTTCGGCGGCTCCCAGGGCGCCCGGACCCTGAACGACGCGGTCGCCGAGTCCCTGCCCGCCTTCACCGAGCGGGGCATCTCGGTCCTGCACGCGTACGGGAAGAACGGCACCCCCGCCGATCCGCGGCCCGGCTACGTGCCGGTGCCCTACATCGAGCGGATGGACCTCGCCTACGCCGCCGCGGACGTCGTCCTCGGCCGGTCGGGCATGACCACCGTCGCGGAGCTCACCGCCGTCGGGCTGCCCGCGGTGTACGTGCCGCTGCCGCACGGCAACGGTGAGCAGGCGCTCAACGCCCGCCCGGTCGTCGAGGCCGGGGGCGGCAAGCTCGTGCAGGACGAGGACATGAACGGCGAACGCGCGATCGACGAACTGATGCCGATGCTCACCGACCCCGACCTGGCCCTCGCGATGGGCCGCCGCGCCCGCGCCGCCGGGCACGGCGAGGCCGACGAGAAGATCGCCCGCATCGTCATGGAGGTGGCGGGCCGGTGAGCGTGCTCTCCGACCACGTCCACCTCATCGGGATCGGCGGCGCCGGGATGAGCGGGATCGCGCGGATCCTGCTCGCCCGCGGGGCCACCGTCTCCGGGTCCGACGCGCGGGACTCCCGCACGGTCACCGCGCTGCGCGCGCTCGGCGCCCGCGTCGAGACCGGGCACGACGCCGGCCACCTGCGCCACGACGGCGAGACCCCGCCGACCGTGGTCGTCTCGACCGCGATCCGGGAGACCAACCCGGAGCTGGCCGCCGCCCGCGAGCGCGGCTACGACGTCGTCCACCGGGCGGTCGCACTGGCCGCGCTCACCGAGGGACGGCGGCTGGTCGCCGTCGCCGGGACGCACGGCAAGACCTCGACGACGTCGATGGTCACCGTCGCCCTGCAGCACGCCGGGGCCGACCCGTCGTTCGCCATCGGCGGCGACCTGTCGGTGTCCGGGTCGGGCGCCCACCACGGCAGCGGCGACGTGTTCGTCGTCGAGGCCGACGAGAGCGACGGCTCGTTCACCGCGTTCGCCCCGTCGGTCGCGATCGTCACCAACGTCGAGCCCGACCACCTCGACCACCACGGCGACGAGGCCGCCTACCGGGCGGTGTTCGAGCGGTTCCTGGAACGGCTCGTCCCCGGCGCCACCCTCGTCGCCTGCGCCGACGACCCGGGGTCCGCCGAGGTCGCGGTACGGGCGGAGGAGTCGGGCGTCACCGTGCTGCGCTACGGCCGCACCGCGACCGGCCCGCACGACGCCCGGCTGCTCGAGTTCACCCCGGACGGCACCGGCTGCCGCGCACGGTTCCGCACCGGCGACGCCGAGCACGTGCTCACCCTCGGTGTCCCGGGCGAGCACATGGTCCTCAACGCGCTCGGCGCGTTCCTCGCCGGCGTCGCCGTCGGGACCGACCCGGCCGTGCTGCTGGAGGGTCTCGCCGGGTTCGGCGGGGTGCAGCGCCGGTTCGAGTTCAAGGGCCGCGTCCGCGGCGTGTCGGTCTACGACGACTACGCCCACCACCCCACCGAGGTCGCCGCCACCCTGCGCGCCGCCCGCGAGGCCGCGCCGGTCCGCGACGGGCGACGCGGCCGCGTCCTGGTCGCGTTCCAGCCGCACCTGTACTCGCGCACCCGGCTGTTCGCCGCCGAGTTCGGCGCGTCGCTGTCGCTGGCGGACGAGGTGATGGTGCTCGACGTCTACGGTGCCCGGGAGGATCCCGAACCCGGCGTCGGTCCGGCGCTCATCACCGACGCGGTGACGTTGCCGGCCGGGCGGGTGCACCGAGCCCCCTCGTGGGAGCGGACACCCGCGGCGATCGCCGCGCTCGCGACCGACGGCGACGTCGTGATCACCATGGGCGCCGGTGACGTCACCGCGCTCGGGCCGGAGATCCTGCGGGAGCTCGCCGGCGAGGGGTGAGCGCGCGACACGGCGGCGGCACAGCGGGGGCACGATGAGCAGCGACGAGCAGGACACCGGCGACGACCGGGCCCGGGACGGTGCCCGTTCGCCGGGCCGCCGTGACCCCGAGCAGGAGCGGCGCGCCGCCGAGCGCGCCCGTCGCATCCGGGAGCGCCGCGCCGCCGAACGCCGTGCCGCCGCCGGGACCCCCGCCGCCGACGGCCACGACGAGCCCGACGACCCCGAGGACGCCGACGACCGGGCCGCCGACACCGGCGAGGCGGCCGAACCGGCGGGCCGGGGGAGCGGACGCGGCGCGGCCGCCGCGGTCCGGGAGCGCACGGCGACCCGCGCGGCCGAACGGTCCCGCAGCCGCGACCCGCGCTACCGGCGCCGTCGCCTCGTCGCCCTGCTGGCCACCGCCGCCGTCGTGCTCCTCGGGGTGTCCGCGGCCGGCTGGTGGGCGCTGGGCCGGTACGGCCCCCCGGTGGCCACCGTGCGGGTCGACGGCACCCGCCAGATCCCCGTCCGCGACGTCGAGGACGCCGCGGGCGACCAGACCGGTGTGCCGCTCGCCGCGGTCGACACCGACGGCGTCGCCGCCCGCGTGTCGGCCATCCCGGGCGTCGCCGCGGTGGAGGTCGACCGGTCCTGGCCGGACACCCTGGTGGTGGCCGTGACCGAACGCACCCCGGCCGCGCTGCTCGACACCCCGGACGGACCGAAGCTCGTCGACGTCACCGGGTTCGTCTACCGCGACGCCCCGCCCGACGTCCGGCTGCCCCGGCTCCAGCTGCCGCGCGTCGCCCCGGACGACCCCGCCACCCTCGCCGCGGTCGGCGTCCTGCAGGCACTGCCGGTCCCGGTCCGCGACCAGGTGCAGACCCTGTCGCTCGGCGGGGGCGGATCCACCTTCGAGCTGGGGCTCACCGAGGACCGGCGCGTCCTGTGGGGCCCGTGGTCGGACACCGACCAGGCCGCCGCCCGGGCCCGGGTCCTCGGGCCGGTGCTGCAGCGCGAGGGCGCCGTCTACGACGTCTCCAGCCCGTCGCTGGTCACCGTCCGGCAGCGCTGACCCGCCGCACCCGGCCCGATGGTTGCGGGGGGTGACCGTCCGACGACCGTGCGGGTTTCCACCGGCGGCGAGGTCGAACCACCCGGGCGGGGTGTTGTCGTCGTGCGGCGCGCCTGCTGGACCCGGGCACCGCAATCCACTTAGCGTGCGCACCCGAAGGCCCGGGGCACCCGGAGCTTGACCCACCCGAACCCCGGACCCCGAGCGACTGGAAGGTGCCGCGCATGACGCCCCCGCACAACTACCTGGCAGTGATCAAGGTGGTCGGCATCGGTGGCGGCGGCGTCAACGCCGTCAACCGGATGATCGAGGTCGGCCTCAAGGGCGTCGAGTTCATCGCGGTGAACACCGACGCCCAGGCCCTCCTCATGTCCGACGCCGACGTGAAGCTCGACATCGGTCGTGAGCTGACCCGCGGCCTCGGTGCCGGCGCCAACCCCGAGGTCGGGGGCAAGGCCGCCGAGGACCACGCCGAGGAGATCGAGGAGGTCCTCAAGGGGGCCGACATGGTCTTCGTCACCGCGGGCGAGGGCGGCGGCACCGGCACCGGCGGCGCACCCGTCGTCGCGTCGATCGCCCGCAAGCTCGGCGCGCTGACCATCGGTGTCGTCACCCGCCCGTTCACCTTCGAGGGGCGCCGTCGCGCCGGGCAGGCCGAGGAGGGCATCCAGGCGCTCCGCAACGAGTGCGACACCCTCATCGTCATCCCGAACGACCGGCTGCTGCAGCTCGGCGACGTCGGCGTCTCGCTGATGGACGCCTTCCGCTCCGCCGACGAGGTGCTCCTCTCCGGTGTCCAGGGCATCACCAACCTGATCACCACGCCCGGCCTGATCAACCTCGACTTCGCCGACGTCAAGTCGGTCATGTCCGGGGCCGGGTCGGCGCTGATGGGAATAGGGTCCGCACGCGGCGAGGGCCGCGCCGTGCAGGCCGCCGAGAAGGCGATCAACTCGCCGCTGCTCGAGGCGTCGATGGACGGCGCGCAGGGCGTGCTGCTGTCGATCGCGGGCGGCTCGGACCTCGGCCTGTTCGAGATCCACGAGGCGGCGTCGCTGGTCCAGGAGGCCGCGCACCCCGAGGCGAACATCATCTTCGGCACCGTGATCGACGACTCGCTCGGCGACGAGGTGCGGGTCACCGTGATAGCGGCCGGTTTCGAGGGCGGCACGCCGACCCACAAGAAGCTCGAGCCGTCGGTGTTCAACCGCCCCACCCAGAAGGCCGCCGAGCCCGCACCGCAGGCCGCGCCGCCGCAGCAGGTCGAGCAGACCCAGCCGCACCAGCAGCAGGCCGGTGGGCAGGCCCCGCAGGGGCAGGCCCGCTGGGCGGCGACCACGGCCACCACGCCGTCGACGCCGCACCTGCCCGCCACGGCGCACGCCCCGGAGCGCACCGGGACGCTGCCGCCCGCGCAGCCCACCGCCCCGGCACCGCGCCAGGGCGACACCCAGCACCACGGCGGCGACGGCGCGTCCGTCCCGAGCGGTCCGATGTCCGCGCCGGCCTCGCCGACGTCGGCCCCGGCCCAGCACGGGACCGTCGGCGGGAACCCCGCGGCGCGTCCGGCCGAGCCGGTCGAGGACGAGGTGGACGTCCCGCCGTTCATGCGGCGCTGACCCGCGTGCCGGACTCACCGACACCGGCCACGGCGGCCCGCGCGGGCGGCACCCGTCGCGCGCGGATCCGCCGGGTCACCACCGCCCGGGCCGGTGGCCGGTCCGAGGGCCCGTTCACCTCGTTCAACCTGTCGTCCGGGGTCGGGGACGACCCGGCCGCGGTGACCGGGAACCGGGCCCGCGTCGTGCGTGAGCTCGGCCTGTCCGGGCTGGTGTTCCTGAACCAGGTCCACGGCCGCGACGTCGCCGTGCTGCGCGAGCCCCCGCGGGCCCGCCCCGGCACCGGTGGCGTCGCCCCGGACATCGCCGACGTCGACGCCGTCGTCACCGACGTGCCGCTGCTCGGTGTCGCGGTGCTCGCGGCCGACTGCGTGCCGGTGCTGCTCGGCGACCCGGTCGCCGGCGTCGTCGGGGCGGCCCACGCGGGCCGCGTCGGCGCGGCGGCGGGCGTCGTCGACGCCGTCGTGACCGAGATGACCGCACTGGGCGCGCAGCCCGCACGGCTGGAGGTCCTGCTCGGGCCGTCGGTCTGCGGCCGCTGCTACGAGGTCCCCCCGTCCATGCGCGCCGAGGTCGACGCCGCTCTGCCGGGCAGCGCGTCCACCACCCGCACCGGCACCGCCGGCCTGGACCTGCGCGCCGGGCTCACCCGCCGCCTCGCCGACCTCGGCGTCACGAAGGTCGCGACCGACCCGCGCTGCACCGTCGAGGACCCGGACCTGTTCAGCCACCGGCGCGACGGCCGCTGCGGCCGCCAGGCCGCCCTCACCTGGCTCGACCCGCGCTGACCGGCACCCCGGTCCGGCGATCCACGCCACGCGGGGCTCGCGGGCGCCCCCGCGGGCGGGAACGATGGACGCCGTGTCCGATCCCCGCACCCCCACCGCCGACCGTGTCGGCGAACTGACCGACCGACTGGCCGCCGTCCGCGAGCGGGTGGCCGACGCCTGCCGCGCCGCCGGCCGCGACCCCTCCGAGGTCGGGCTGCTCGCCGTCACCAAGACGATCCCGGCCGCCGACGTGGCCGCGCTGGTCGACCTCGGGCTGGACGCCTTCGCCGAGAACCGCGCGCAGGAGGCGGCGTCCAAGGTGGACGAGGTCCGGGCGCTGCGCCCGGACGCCGTGTCGGACTGGTTCTTCGTCGGCGGGCTGCAGCGGAACAAGGTACGGACGGTGCTCCCGTGGGTGACACGGATCGACTCCGTCGACTCGCCCCGGCTGGCCCGCGCGATCGACAAGGAGGTCGCGAAGGCCCGCGACGCGGGGGAGCGCTGCGCCCCGCTGCCGGTGCTCGTGCAGTACAGCGTCGACGGCGACGCCGACCGCGGTGGCGTCGCCCCGGAGGGGCTCGTCGAGCTGACGGACCTGGTCACGGAGCTGCCGGGGCTGGAACTGGCCGGGCTGATGGCCGTCGCGCCGCTGGGCTGGGAGCCCGATGCGGCGTTCGAGCGGATCGCCGAGGCGCACCGGGAGACCGTCGGGCGGCACCCCGGGGCGACGGTCCTGTCGGCCGGGATGAGCGGGGACCTGGAGTCGGCGATCGGTCACGGATCGACGGTGGTGCGTGTCGGTACGGCCCTTGTGGGGGATCGGCGGATAGCCTCCGAGTAATCGCTGGTGGGTGTGGGTACTGAGCAGGTGGCGGACACCGCACCGCCGGCGAGACCGTCGCCAGAACGCGGGGTGCGCGTGCGGTTGGGACGCGTACGGAGTCGAGCAGTACTGCGAGGGGACAGCGGATGAGCGCGATGTACCGGCTGAAGGCGTACTTCGGCATGGTCCCGGCCGACGAGATGGACTATGTGGACGAACCGGATCACTACCGGGGCGGCCACGAGCACCACGCCGGCCCGCGCGGTGACCGTTGGTCCGCCGGGGCCGGTCGGTTCGCCGACCAGGCGTCCTACGACGACGACCGCTACGAGACCGCGGTCCGCTACGAGGACGGCTGGGGCGCCCGCCCGGCGCGGGAGACCCTCCGTCCGGCGCGCGCCGTGCGGCAGGATCCACGCGGCGAGCGGGAGACGCTCGGGCTGGTCCCGGAGCGCGGGAGCCTTCCCACCCCCCTCGGAGGGGGCGCCGGAGCGGCCGTCCGCGGGGCGCTGGCGATGGACCCGGAGACCCTCCGGGGCCCGGCACGCGAGGAGCGGAGCGAGCCCGTCGTGGCCCCTGCGCCGGTGCCGGAGCAGCGCGACCGGGCCGCCGCGGGACCGGCGTCGATCACGACGCTGCACCCCCGCAGCTACAACGAGGCCCGCACCATCGGCGAGCGCTACCGCGACGGTGTGCCCGTCATCATGAACCTCACGGATCTGGACGGCGCCGCCGCGAAACGCCTGGTGGACTTCGCCGCGGGCCTGGCGTTCGCCCTGCGTGGGAGCATCGACAAGGTCACCGACCGGGTGTTCCTTCTCACCCCGGCCGACGTCGAGGTCTCCGCGGACGACGCGCGGAGGCTCGCCGAGCGCGGAGCTTTCCGACAGGATTGAGTCGTGGCCGACCCGATCCTGACGCTGATCTACTACATCCTGTTCTTCTTCTGGCTGCTGCTCGCGGCCCGCATCGTCGTCGAGATGGTCCGGTCGTTCGCGCGCCAGTGGCGACCCGCCGGAGCGCCCGCCGTGGCGCTCGAGGTCGTCTTCACCGTGACCGACCCTCCGGTCAAGTTGCTGCGGAGAGTGATCCCCGTGGTCCGTATCGGAGGCGTAGGACTGGACCTGTCGATTATGGTTCTGTTGCTGGTGGTGTTCATCTCGATGAGCGCCGTCAGATCACAGCTCCTGGGATGAGCCCCAGTCACCCGGGAGTGCCGCCGAGGACCGCATGAGGTGATCCGATGCCGCTGACGCCCGCCGACGTTCATAACGTCGCGTTCAGCAAACCCCCGATCGGGAAGCGGGGTTACAACGAGGACGAGGTCGACGCCTTCCTCGATCTGGTCGAGGCCGAACTGGCCCGGCTGATCGGGGAGAACGACGACCTGCGCGACCAGGTCGCGCAGCTGGAGCAGCGTCTCGGCGATGCCGAGGCCGACCTGGAGGAGGCACGGAGCCAGCCGGCTCCGGCGCAGACCCAGGCCCTGGCCGCCTCCCCGTCGCCGATGGGCCGTGGTGCGGGTGCTCCCGCTCCGCAGCTGGCCGGTGCCGGCCCCGCCGATGCCGACGGCGGTGACCACCACGTGCAGGCCGCCAAGGTCCTGGGCCTCGCCCAGGAGATGGCGGACCGCCTGACCGCGGAGGCCAAGAACGAGGCCGACACGATGCTGTCGGACGCCCGGAACAAGTCCGAGCAGCTCCTGTCGGACGCCCGGACGAAGGCCGACGGCCTGGTCAACGACGCGCGCTCGCGTGCCGAGACCATGCTCAACGACGCCCGCACGCGGGCCGAGACGCTCGAGCGCCAGTCGCGCGAGAAGGCGTCCGGCCTGGTCAGTGAGGCCGAGCGCAAGCAGAACGAGATCATGGGCGCCATCCAGCGCGACAAGTCCGTTCTGGAGAAGAAGATCGACGAGCTCCGGACCTTCGAGCGGGAGTACCGCACCCGCCTGAAGACCTACCTGGAGTCGCAGCTGCGTGACCTGGAGGGTCGCGGTTCCGCTGCCCCGTCGGACGGCACCGGTGCCACCAGGTCGGGCTCGAACGGCGGGTACGCCGCCTCCGGGTACGGCCAGCGGGCCGACACCGGGAGCTGACCGCCCCACGGCGCCGCCGAGGCGCCGGGGACGACCGACGACGACCGGGTAGCGGACAGGTGCCGCTGCCGACCGACGGAGTTCGCCGATGCTGGTGCTGGTCCTGATCCTCGTGGTCATCGCGCTGGTGCTGCTGCTCGCAGGATGGTTCCTGCACGTGGTGGCACTGGCGTGGACATCGGTGGTCATCAGCCTGATCGCGGGCCTGGTGCTCGCCTACGACTGGTGGCAGACCCGTGCCGCGGTGAAGGCCGGTGACCGGGCGGAGGCCGACGCCTCCGGTCGTGGCACCGGTGCCCCCGCGGCGCCGGACCGGGCCGACCGGGCCGACATGGAGGCGCGCTACGGCGCCGACATGGAGCCCGCGACGCAGGTCCTGCCGGTCGTCCGGCCGGACAGCGGCGCGGCCTCGGGTACGCCCGAGGCGGCGCAGAACGCGACCGACCAGACCATCCAGATGCCGGTCGTCAGGCCGTCCGGCTCTGCGGAGGGACCGCCCGGCGCATCTCGATCGGGTGGACTTTCGTCACGCACGGTGACCGATTCCGAGGCCGAGGACGCGGCCGACCCGAGTGGGGTGGCCGCGTCGCACGCGGGCGCCCCGGCGGGACCGGACGCGTCGGCGGGACCGGACGGGGAGGGCGGTGCGGGTCGTGGCGGCGACCCGGCACGGTCCGGCCCCGCCGAACCCGGCACCGCGGAGCCGCTCGCCGAGGCGACGACGCGGGCGACCGACTCGCGGCCGACCGGAACCGGCGCCGCCGGCACGACGTCGGCCGTGACGGCGGCAGCCGCAGGCGCGGTCGCCGCCGGGGCGGCCGGTGCCGTGGCAGCCGGACGCGACGGCGGGTCGGGCGCCGACCCGGCAGCACGCTCCGGTGCCGACGACCCGGGCTTCGGCTCGGGGTCGGGTACCGGCTCGGGCGCCGACGGCACGGGAGGCACCGGCACGGGCACCCCGCCCGCCGCCGAATCCGACCGGCCGGACATCCCGGAGGGCCGGTCCGGCCCCTCCGACACGACCACCGCGACCCGTACCCCGGGAGCGGCGGACGCGACCACCGCGAACGGCGCTCCGGGAGCGGCGGACGCGACCACGGCGGACCACGTCCCGGGAGCGGCGGACGCGACCACCGCGACCCGCACGCCCGGAGCGGCGGACGCCACCACGGCGACCCGCACCCCCGGAGCGGCCGACGCCACCACGGCGACCCGCGCCGCGGGCGCACCCGGTGGTCCGGGCGGGGGCAGCCCGTCCGGTGCGGGCCTTCCCGACGCCGCCGTGCCCGCGGGCGCCGCGGCCGCGGGCTCCGGGGCCCCGGCCGACGACACCCGGGCCGGGACACCCGCGGGCACGCCCGCCGGATCCGGCGCGGACACGAACGGCACCCCGGCCGACACCGCCGGGGCCGACGCGCCCACCGGGACGGACGGCGACTCCCCGGAGGAGCCGCGCGACCCGACCCTCGCTGCACTCGCCGCGCGCCTGCCCGACGAGGTGCTCGTCATCGACGAACACCCCCGCTACCACGTGCAGACCTGCCGCGCGCTCACCGGACGCCCGGTGATCCCGCTGCCCGTCAGCGAGGCCGTCGAGCTCGGGTTCACCCCGTGCGGCTGGTGCGCACCGAACCGGACCCTCGGCGAGCGCCACCCCGCCCAGGCCCGCTGACCAGCGGCGCGGCGCGCCCCACGGAATAACGGGGCGCGGCTGCGCGCTACCCTGGTTCCACAGGCACCGATCCGGCCATCACCGGGGAGCCTCCGGAAGAAACGGCCCCCGGCCGGAGTAGAACCGGACGGGTGCGGCCCGTCATCGCCGTCGAACGAGAGGCCCGTGCACCCGTGCACGGGCAAGCGGGGTGGTACCGCGGCACGGCTCTCCAGAGCCGTCGTCGTCCCCGTGCGAAGCGAGAGCACGCACGAGGAGCGACACACGTGAGCGGCTATCCCGACGTCCCGGCGCACCCGTCGTTCCCGACGCTCGAGCAGGACGTGCTCGCGTCGTGGGACACCGACGACACCTTCCGCGCCTCCGTCGACCGGCGCCCCGCCGGCGAGAACGGGGCCGACGAGTACGTCTTCTACGACGGCCCGCCCTTCGCCAACGGTCTGCCGCACTACGGCCACCTGCTGACCGGCTACGTCAAGGACGTCGTCCCGCGGTACCGCACCATGCGCGGCCACCGGGTCGAGCGCCGCTTCGGCTGGGACACCCACGGCCTGCCCGCCGAGGTCGAGACCGAGAACCAGCTCGGCATCAAGCACAAGTCCGAGATCGATGAGATGGGCGTCGCCGCGTTCAACGAGGCGTGCCGCACCTCCGTGCTGCGCTACACCGGCGAGTGGCGCGACTACGTGACCCGCCAGGCCCGCTGGGTCGACTTCGACAACGACTACAAGACCCTGGACCTGGACTACATGGAGTCCGTCCTCTGGGCGTTCAAGTCGTTGTGGGACAAGGGGCTCGTCTACTCCGGCTTCCGGGTGCTCTGGTACTGCTGGCGCTGCGAGACGCCGCTGAGCGCCACCGAGACCAAGATGGACGACGTCTACCTGGACCGGCAGGACCCGGCCGTCACCGTCGGGCTGCGCCTGTCGACGCCGGACCGCCCGGAGACCGACGGCGTCCTCGCCCTGGTCTGGACGACGACCCCGTGGACCCTGCCGTCGAACCTCGCCATGGCCGTGCACCCCGACGTTGACTACGTGGTGGTGGAGGCGAACTCCGAGCGCTGGCTGCTCGCGGAGGCCCGGGTCGCCGCGTACGCCCGCGAGCTGGGGGAGGAGCCGCCGGTCCTGGCGCGGGTGAAGGGGTCCGACCTGCTCGGCGCGGGCTACACCCCGCCGTTCGACTTCTTCACCGGCCGCGAGAACGCCCACCGCGTGCTGGCCGCGGACTACGTCACCACCGAGGACGGCACCGGGCTGGTCCACATCGCCCCCGCCTTCGGTGAGGAGGACAAGGAGGTCACCGACGCGGCCGGCATCGAGGTCGTCAACCCGGTCGACTCCCGCGGCGAGTTCACCACCGAGGTCCCGCCCTACGCCGGCATGCAGGTGTTCGACGCGAACCCGCAGGTCATCCGCGACCTCAAGGACGGCAACGCGCACGCGCAGGGCGTCCTGCTGCGCCACGAGACCTACGACCACCCGTACCCGCACTGCTGGCGCTGCGGCAACGCGCTGATCCAGCGCGCCGTCGACTCCTGGTTCGTGCGCGTCACCCGGTTCCGGGACCGGATGGTCGAGCTCAACCAGGAGATCGACTGGACGCCCGCGCACGTGCGCGACGGCCAGTTCGGCAAGTGGCTGGAGGGCGCCCGCGACTGGGGCATCTCCCGCAACCGCTACTGGGGCAGCCCGATCCCGGTGTGGCAGTCCGACGATCCGCGCTACCCGCGCACCGACGTCTACGGCTCGCTCGACGAGATCGAGCGCGACTTCGGCGTGCGCCCGACCGACCTGCACCGGCCCTACGTCGACCAGCTGACCCGGCCCAACCCGGACGACCCCACCGGCAGCTCGACCATGCGCCGGGTGCCGGAGGTGCTCGACTGCTGGTTCGAGTCCGGCTCGATGCCGTTCGCGCAGGTCCACTACCCGTTCGAGAACCGCGACTGGTTCGAGCACCACTACCCGGGCGACTTCATCGTCGAGTACAACGGCCAGACCCGCGGCTGGTTCTACACGCTGCACGTGCTGGCCACCGCCCTGTTCGACCGGCCCGCGTTCCGCAACTGCGTCGCGCACGGCATCGTCCTGGGCGACGACGGCGCGAAGATGTCCAAGTCGCGCAAGAACTACCCCGACGTCAACGAGGTCTTCGACCGCGACGGCAGCGACGCCATGCGGTGGTTCCTCATGGCGAGCCCGATCCTGCGCGGCGGCAACCTCGTCGTCACCGAGCAGGGCATCCGCGAGGGCGTCCGCCAGGCGATCCTGCCGCTGTGGAACACCTGGTACTTCCTGTCGCTCTACGCCGGCGGGGAGCGCGGCACGTTCCGCACCGACAGCCCGCACGTGCTCGACCGGTACGTGCTGGCCAAGACCGCCGACCTCGTCGACGGCGTCACCGCGGCCATGGACGCCTACGACATCGCCGGGGCCTGCGACCGGATCCGCGACCACGCCGAGACCCTCACCAACTGGTACGTGCGCCGGTCCCGCGAGCGGTTCTGGTCGAGCGACGACGCGGTGCGCCGCGACGCCGTCGACACCCTGCACACCGTTCTGGAGGTGACCTGCCGGGTCGCGGCGCCGCTGCTGCCGCTGACCACCGAGGCCATCTGGCGCGGTCTCACGGGGGAGCGGTCGGTGCACCTCACCGACTGGCCCGCCGGGTCCGACCCGTCGGTCTCGCACCGCGAGGCCGGAGCCGGGCTGCCCCACGACGCCGACCTCGTCGCCGGGATGGACCGGATCCGGCAGGTCGCGAGCGCGGCGCTGTCGCTGCGCAAGTCCGCGAAGGTGCGGGTGCGCCAGCCGCTGCCCGCGCTCACCGTCGCCGCGACCGACGCCAAGGCGCTGGAGGACTTCACCGGGCTGCTCGCCGACGAGGTCAACGTCCGCTCGGTCGAGCTGACCGACGACGTCGCCACGCACGGCCGGTTCGAGATCGCCGTCAACGCCCGGGTCGCCGGACCGCGCCTGGGCAAGGACGTCCAGACCTGTATCCGCGCGGTCAAGGCGGGGGAGTGGACCCAGGAGGGCGACACCGTCGTCGCCGCGGGGATCGCGCTGCAGCCGGGCGAGTTCACCGAGAAGCTCGTCGCCGCCGACCCGGAGCGGACCCAGGCCCTGCCCGGGAACGCGGGGCTCGTCGTCCTCGACACCACGGTGACGCCGGAGCTGGCCGCGGAGGGCGCCGCCCGCGACGTCGTGCGCGTCGTGCAGCAGGCCCGCCGCGACGCGGGCCTGGACGTGTCCGACCGGATCGCGCTGACCCTCGACGGGCCCGACGCGGTGCTCGACGCCGTCCGGACCCACGAGGCGTTCGTCGCCGGGGAGGTGCTGGCGACCTCGGTCGCCTACGGCGCCGCCGGGGACGGCGCGTCGAGCGGGCAGGTCGTCGGCCCCGACGGCGCGTCGGTCACGCTGTCGGCCGCGGTCGCCCGCGCCTGACCGGTACCGGCGCCGACCACCGCTCAGGGGCGGGGTGTCACCGTGAGACGGACGCGGTGGTCGGCGCCGGAGACCCGGGTGACCTCGACGGTCGCCGGGACCCCGTCGACCCGGCACGCGACCGTCGCGCCCTCGGGCACCGGCGGGCAGCGCGGGGTCAGGAGCACCGCGTCGTGGCCCGCGGCGCGCAGCGGGTCGCGCACGGCGAACATCAGGACCCCGGCCAGCGTGTCGGTCCCGGTCGGGCCGGGGCCGACGCCGGGGACGACCACGTCCAGCTCCGCGACGCCGTCGGCGGACACCGGGAAGTCCCAGCGGGTCCGCACGACGTCCTGCGGGGTGCGCCCGCGGGAGCCCTCCACCCACGTCTCGTCGACGCGCACGGTGCCCCAGCCGTGGCGGCCCTCGTCGTCGCGCATCCGGCAGCCGAGGACCGGGTCGTCACCGTCCAGGACCCGGCAGTCGGCGGTGACGCCGGAGTGCTCCCGGCCCGTCGCCGCCTCGACCAGCAGCGCCGCGCCCTCGGCCGGTGACGGCAGCGGCTCGTGCTGCGACCACAGCACCAGCGCGGTGGGGACGACCGCGACGGCGACGACGAGCGGCAGCCACCACCGGGCCGGACGGGATCGATCGGGCACGGGGGCAGTCTGGCCGACCGGGACCGGCCGGGACTCCGCAGAACCACCGGGCCCTATCCTCACCCCATGGGTGACGCGGCGGAACGGTGGTGGGAACGCCAGACCGGCCGCGGGATCCCCGACCGCGTCCTCCGCCACGCCCCCGCCGACCCGTGGACCCACGACCCCGCCGACTTCACCCCGCCGGCGGAGCCGGCCGTCACGCCGTCGCACCGGGTCGCGCGGGCGATCGCCGAGCGTGCCGCCGCGTGGACCTGCGCCGGGGCGTCGGTGCTCGACGTCGGCTGCGGGGGCGGGGACGCCGCGTTCGGCGCGGCGTGGCCCGAGCCGTCGCCGGTGGCGCGGGTGGTCGGCGTCGACCGGCAGGCCGACATGCTGGCGGTGTTCACCGCGGCGGCCCGCGCCCGGGACCTGCCCCACGGCACCGTGCACGGCAGCTGGCCCGATGCGGCCGCCGACGCCGGGCGGCACGACGTCGTCGTCTGCCACCACGTGCTGCACAACGTCGTCGACCTGCCCCCGTTCCTCGCCGCGCTGACAGGCGCCGTCCGCACCCGGGGCGGGATCGGCGGCGTCGTGGTCGAGATGCTGACCGAGCACCCGCTGGCCTGGCTGGACCCGCTGTGGGTGCGCTTCCACGACGTGGTCCGGCCGCCGTCGGCGACCCACGACGACGCCGTCGCGGTGCTGCGCGAACAGCAGGGCGTCGACCCGGAGGTCCTGACCTGGACCCGGGCGGCCCGCCTGCCGCACGACGCCGCCTGGGTCACCCGCCGGCTCTGCCTGCCCGCCGACCGCGTCGGGGAGGTCGCCGCCGCGCTGGTGGACCTCCCGCCGCGGCGCACCGACGCCGTCACCCTGACCTGGTCGCCCTGAGCAGGGGGCCCCGGTGAGTCTGGAACTGCTGCTCGGCATCTCCGCGGGGGTACTGCTGCTCGGCGTGCTCGCGGTGCGCGTCTCGGTGCGGCTCGGCCTGCCGTCGCTGCTGCTCTACCTGGGCATCGGCGTGCTGCTCGGCGAGTCCGTGCTGGGCATCCCGTTCGACGACACCGGCCTCACCGAGTCCCTCGGCCTCACCGCGCTCGTGCTGATCCTCACCGAGGGCGGGCTCACCACCCGCTGGTCGGCGGTGCGGCCTGCGCTCGGGCTCGGGCTGCTGCTGTCGACGCTGTCGGTGCTGGTGTCGATCGCCGTCGCGGGCGGGCTGCTGCACCTGCTGCTCGACCTGGAGTGGCGCACCGCGCTGCTGTGGGGCGCGGTGCTGTCCTCCACCGACGCCGCCGCGGTGTTCTCCGTGCTGCGCGGGGTCGCCGTTCCGCAACGCCTCGCCGGGACCCTGGAGCTCGAGTCCGGGATGAACGACGCGCCGGTGGTGATCGCCGTCGTCGTCCTGGCGGGGACCGAGGCCATCAGCTGGACGACGCCGCTGCTGATCGTCTACGAGCTCGTCGCGGGCGCCGTCGTCGGCGTGCTGCTCGGGCTGGGCTCGGCGTGGACGCTGCGCCGCGCCGCGCTGCCGTCGACCGGTCTGTACCCGCTCGCGGCGATCGCGTCCTGCCTGCTGGCCTTCGCCGCCGGGCAGGGCGTGCACGCCTCGGGGCTGCTCGCCACCTACTGCGCCGCGCTGGTGCTGGGCAACGCCCGCCTGCCGCACCGCAGCGGCGTCGTCTCCTTCGCCGAGGGCACCGGGTGGATCGCCCAGATCGGGCTGTTCGTGCTGCTCGGCCTGTACGCGGTGCCCGAGCGGCTGCCCGCGGCCGTGGTGCCCGCGCTGATCTGCGCCGCGGTCGTCCTGCTCGCCGCGCGGCCGCTGTCGGTGGCCGCCGCCGCACTGCCGTTCCGGGTGCCCTGGCGCGAGCAGGCGTTCCTGTCCTGGGCGGGGCTGCGCGGAGCCGTGCCGATCGTGCTCGCCCTCGTCGCGGTCACCGAGGGCGGCGGGCAGAACGAACGGCTGGTCGACGTCGTGTTCGTGCTGGTCGTGCTGCTCACCCTGGTCCAGGGCACCAGCCTGCCGTGGGTGGCACGGCTGCTCGGGGTGGTCTCGCGCACCGACACCCGCGGCGTCGAGGTCGACGCCGCACCGCTCGACGAGGTCGACGCCGAGCTCCTGCAGGTGAAGGTGCCCCCCGGGTCCCGGCTGCACGGGGTCTACCTGCGCGAGCTGCGGCTGCCCCGCGGGGCCACGGTCAGCCTGGTCGTGCGCGACGCCGAGGCGTTCTCCCCGGGCGGGGACACCCGGCTGCGCGAGGGTGACCAGTTCCTCGTCGTCAGCACCCGGGACAACCGGGAGGACACCGAGCAGCGGATCCGCGACGTCGACCGTGGCGGCAAGCTGGTCCGCTGGCACGAGGGCAGGGGCCGGCCGAGCGGGCGGGGCGGCTGACCGGCCGGTCGGCGGTGTCGGGGCGACCCGCATAATCAGGGGTGTGAGTGCCGACCCCCCACCCCCCACCGCGCCGATCGACCCCGCCGTACGACGGCGCGGTGTGGCGCTGCTGGCGGGCATCGCCACGGTGTGGCTGGCGCTCGACCTCGTCACCAAGATCGCCGCCGTCGCCACGCTCGAGGGGCAGCGGCCGGTCACCGTGATCGACGGGTTCTTCTACCTCACGCTGCTGCGCAACCCGGGCGCCGCCTGGTCCATGGCCACCGGCTACACCTGGGTGCTGACGATCGTCGCCGTGGTCGTCGTCGGCGTGATCATCCGGATCGCGCGGCGGCTCGCCTCGACCGGCTGGGCGATCGGGCTCGGCCTGGTCCTCGGCGGTGCGCTGGGCAACCTGGTCGACCGGTTCTTCCGCGCACCCGGACCGATGCGCGGGCACGTCGTGGACATGCTGGCCTTCTTCTCCCCGGACGGGAGCGTCTTCCCCGTGTTCAACATCGCCGACACCGGCATCGTGTGCGGCGGCATCCTGCTGGTGCTGATGGCCGTGCGCGGCATCGAGATCGACGGGAGTCGCGAACGTGGGTGAGGTACGCAGCATGCCGGTGCCCGACGGGCTGGACGGCATGCGGATCGACGCCGGGCTGTCCCGGCTGCTGGGCCTGTCCCGGACCGTCGTCGCCACCCTGGCCGAGTCCGGCCGGATCTCGGTCGACGGCCGCGAGGCCGGCAAGTCCGACCGGCTGCCCGGCGGGTCCTGGCTGGAGGTCGAGCTGCCCGACGCCCCCGCGCCGGCGGTCATCGAGGGCCCGGCGGAGGTCGTCGCGGGCCTGACGGTGCTGCACTCCGACGACGACATCGTCGTCGTCGACAAGCCGGTCGGGGTGGCCGCGCACGCCTCCCCGGGCTGGACCGGGCCGACCGTGACCGGCGGGCTCGCCGCGCTCGGGTTCCGGCTGTCCACTTCCGGCGCCGCCGAGCGGCAGGGCATCGTGCACCGGCTCGACGTCGGCACCACCGGGGTGATGGTCGTCGCCACCTCCGAGCACGCCTACACCGAGCTCAAGCGGGCCTTCAAGGAACGCACCGTCGACAAGCGCTACCACGCCGTCGTGCAGGGGCACCCGGACCCGTCGTCGGGCACGATCGACGCCCCGATCGACCGGCACCCGCGCCACGACTACCGGTTCGCGGTGATGCAGAGCGGCAAGCCCAGCGTCACCCACTACGACACCATCGAGGCGTTCCGCTCGGCGAGCCTGCTCGACGTGCACCTGGAGACCGGGCGCACCCACCAGATCCGGGTGCACTTCTCCGCGCTGCGCCACCCCTGCGTCGGCGACATCACCTACGGCGCCGACCCGACGCTGGCCAAGCGGGTCGGGCTGTCCCGGCAGTGGCTGCACGCCCGCACACTCGGGTTCGCCCACCCTGCCGACGGGCGGCACGTCGAGTTCACCAGCCCCTACCCGGCCGACCTCGACGCGGCGCTGGACGTCCTGCGGGACTGACACGTGACCGGTCTGAGCACCCGGGCCTGGGCGTGGATCGCCGCGGCGATGGCGGTGGTGTTCCTCGGTGCGGTCTGGGCCGCCGGGTCCGGGCCGTCGGCCGGGCCCCCGGCGGCGACGGGGTCGGTGCGGCTGGGTCCCGACCCCGGCCAGGACGTCGCCGGCTACCTCGCCGGGCTGCCCGCGACGCTGCCCGCACCGGGGGTGTCCGTGCCCGCGCTCGTGCAGTTCACCCGCCCGCTGACCCCGTCCGACGCCGCGGCCGCGGGCTCCGGGACGCAGACCACGACCGCGGTGTTCCGCGTGCCCTTCGACCGGGTGCAGACCGCGCTGCGGTTCGAGCCGGTCACCGGCACCGGGGACCCGGCGGCCGCGCTCGGCGTCGCCCGGGAGCGGGCCGCCTACGCCGTCGAGGCCGACGCCGACCGCGCCGCCCGCGACGGTGGGGGAGCGGCCACCCCGGAGGCCCGCGCGGCACTGACCCGGCGGGCCGCCGTCGGCGCCGCCGAGCGACGCGCGCTCGCCGACCCGGGCTGCGCCTGCGTCATCGCGCTGGTCGTGACCGCCGACCGGGCCGGGCTCGAGGCGCTCGCCGCGCGCCCGGGGGTGCGCGGCGTGCAGGCCGCGCCGGCCGGGACAGGCGCACCGGAGCTGGCGCTGTCGCCGCTGCTGCCGGAGCAGACCACCACCGCGAGCCCGCCGCCCGACGACGGCCCCGTCCCCTGAGCTGCGCTCGTCCCCGGGCCGAGCGCGTCCCTGAGCCGCGTTCCCTGCCCTGGCCCCTCGTTCGACCTGGCCTCTGTCCGGCCGCGGACCTCATCCGGCCTCGCGGTCTCTGGCCGACCCTGGCTTCTGCCCGCCTGTGCCCGGCCCCGTCCGGCCGCGCGGCCCTGGCCACCCCGGCAGCCTGGCCATGATCACCGTTACGGAAGCGATCGGTGCCGGCCGCGGCACCGTTCACTGCACAGACGTCGATCATGGGGGTCGGCCGGTGCCGGCCCACCCGCGCCCGTCCGGCCCGGCTGCGCGCGAACCTCGTGCCGGTTCCGACGGTCATGATCGCCGCGACGGATGTGATCGGTGCCGGATGCGGCACCGATCGCTGCGCATGCGCCGATCTCGGGTACCGCGTCTCCGGTGGTACCGGTTTTCCCGGCCGCCTGGCCATGATCACCACGACCGAGCCGATCGGTGCCGGATGTGGCACCGATCGCTGCACAGACGTCGATCATGGGGTCGCCCGGTCGGGGCTCCGGCCCCGGCCGCCCGGCCCCGAGCCCGGCCATGATCGCCGTGATGGAAGCGATCGGTGCCACATCCGGCACCGATCACTGCATGTGTGCCGATCATGAGCCGACGGTGCCTGCGGTCGACGGACCCACGGGGCCGCACCGTCGCTGGCGGAGGGTCCCGGGGGACCGATCAGCCCAGCACCCCGCGCTCGCGCAGCACCCGCACGGCCCGGGCGGCGCCCTCCCAGCGGTGGGCGTCCCAGCCGTGCGCGGACGCGGCGCGGACGTTGTCGACGCGGTCGTCGAAGAACAGCACCTGCTCCGGCGCGGTGCCGAACTCGACGTCGGCGCGCCGGAAGATGTCCTGCGACGGTTTCGCGGCGCCCACGTCGGCGGAGAACAGCAACCGGTCGAACGGGCTGCTCCAGGCCGCGGCGCGCACCGCGGAGGCCAGCCCGCGCGGCGCGTTGGACAGCACGGCGAGGCGCACCCGGGCCCGCGCGAGGTCGGCGATCAGCATCGACGACGACGGCGGCAGGGTCGACCGATGCGTCACGTCCACCTTCTCCGCGGCGTCGATCCGGGCGCGCCCGGGCGCCAGGCCCAGGTCGGTGCAGACGGCGGTCCAGTAGCGGTCCGGCGGGTCGCCCAGGTCGTGCCGGGCGCGATGGCGCCAGTACGCCTCGCGCAGCGCGGGCTCGGGCACGGCGAACACCCCGGCCAGCCGGCGCTCCAGGCCCGCGGACGGCACCAGCACCTCACCGAGGTCGAACACCACCGTGCTCGGCGGCGTCGTCGGCTCGGGGGTGGTGGGCATCGTGGCCCGACCCT
Source organism: Pseudonocardia sp. TMWB2A (assembly GCF_017312135.1). Lineage (NCBI taxonomy): Bacteria > Bacillati > Actinomycetota > Actinomycetes > Pseudonocardiales > Pseudonocardiaceae > Pseudonocardia > Pseudonocardia sp. TMWB2A. The sequence continues at coordinate 333,851 of NZ_QKQY01000002.1, read as the reverse complement.
AACCCGCCGTCCGGGCCGTCCGCGACACGCCGTCGTCCGGGGTGGACAGGGGGTGAGCAGGCCCGACACGCGGACCCCGATCGTGCCCGGCCGCCGTCGCCGGAACCGTCGGACCCCACCGTTACGCTGGGGCCCTCACCGATCCGGTCGGTCCGGACCCGCAGGGTCCACCGGCTCCGGCGAGCGGACCCCGCCAGGTCCGCGCACCGGCGCCGTCGTCCCTGCCCGTCCGGGCCACCGGCCCGGTGTCGGCACGTCCGCCCCGACGGGCGTGCGCACCAGCGGAGGTCCGCGCCGTCCCAGCGGCGCGGGAGAGGAGCGCGGGACACACATGGGCAGTGCCGGATCCGGGAATCGCTCCTTCGTCCATCTGCACACGCACACCGAGTTCTCGATGCTGGACGGCGCCGCCCGGCTCGACGACCTGTTCTCCGAGGCCGCCAAGCACGAGATGCCGGCCATCGCGATGACCGACCACGGCAACGTGTACGGCGCCTTCGAGTTCTGGCGCAAGGCGAAGGCGCACGACGTCAAGCCGATCATCGGCATGGAGGGCTACCTCGCGCCCGGGTCGCGGCACGAGCGCAAGCGCACCGCGCTGGGCAACGGCAGCGAGAACAACCCCGACCTCATGTACACCCACATGACGCTGCTCGCGGAGAACACGGAGGGGATGCACAACCTCTTCCGGCTCTCCTCGCTGGCCAGCCTCGAGGGGTACTACTACAAGCCGCGTATGGACCGCGAGCTGCTGGAGAAGTACGGCAAGGGCCTGATCGCGACGACGGGCTGCCCGTCCGGCGAGGTCGCGCGCCTGCTCCAGCAGCACGACTTCGACGCCGCCTGCCAGGCTGCGAGCGACTACCGCGACATCTTCGGGAAGGACAACTTCTTCCTGGAGCTGATGGACCACGGCATCGAGATCGAGAAGCGGGTCCAGGAGGACCTGTTCCGGCTCAAGGACAAGCTCGACCTGCCCGGCCTCGCGACGAACGACCTGCACTACACCTACCCGGACGACACCAAGGCGCACGAGGTGCTCCTGTGCGTCCAGACCGGCAAGACCCTCGCGGACCCGAACCGGTTCAAGTTCGACGCGCAGGACTTCTACCTGAAGTCCGCCGCCGAGATGCGCCAGCTCTGGGACCCGATCCACCCCGAGGCCTGCGACAACACGCTGCTCGTCGCCGAGCGCTGCAACATCGACTTCACCACCGGCCAGGACCTCCAGCCCAAGGCGCCCGTCCCCGAGGGGGAGACCGAGGAGTCCTGGCTGATCAAGGAGGTCGAGCGGGGACTGCACATGCGGTTCCCCGACGGCGTCACCGAGAAGTACCGCCAGCAGGCCAACTACGAGGTCGGCGTCATCATCAAGATGGGCTACCCCGGCTACTTCCTGGTGACCGCGGACCTCATCCAGCACGCCAAGTCGGTCGGCATCCGGTGCGGCCCCGGCCGTGGCTCGGCGGCGGGCTCGCTGGTCGCCTACGTCCTGGGCATCACCGACCTCGACCCGATCCGGCACAAGCTGATCTTCGAGCGGTTCCTGAACCCGGACCGTGTGTCGATGCCCGACATCGACATGGACTTCGACGAGCGCCGGCGCGGCGAGATGATCCGCTACGTCACCGAGAAGTACGGCGAGGACCGGATCGCGCAGATCATCACCTACTCCACGATCAAGGCGAAGGCCGCGATCAAGGACTCGGCGCGGGTGCTCTTCGGCCAGCCCGGCTACTCCGTCGCCGACCGCATCTCCAAGGCCATGCCGCCCGCGGTGATGGGCAAGGACATCCCGCTGTCGGGCATCTTCGACCCGTCGCACAAGCGGTACTCCGAGGCGACCGAGGTCCGTGCCCTCTACGAGGCGGACCCGCAGGTCAAGGAGATCGTCGACACCGCGCGGGGCCTCGAGGGCCTGAAGCGGCAGTGGGGCGTGCACGCCGCGGGCGTGATCATGTCCTCGACGCCGCTGATCGACGTCATCCCGATCCAGCGCCGCGAGTCCGACGGCGCGATCATCACGCAGTTCGACATGGGCGTCTGCGAGACCATCGGTCTGCTGAAGATGGACTTCCTGGGGCTGCGGAACCTCACCATCCTCGACGACGCCCTGGAGAACATCGAGCTCAACGGCAAGCCCGCCGTCGACCTGGACAAGGTCGAGCTCGACGACCGCCCGACCTACGAGCTGCTCTCCCGCGGTGACACCCTCGGCGTGTTCCAGCTCGACGGCGGTCCGATGCGGGACCTGCTGCGCCGCATGGCACCCAGCGAGTTCGAGCACATCTCCGCGGTCGGCGCGCTGTACCGCCCGGGCCCGATGGGGGCGAACGCGCACAACGACTACGCCGACCGCAAGAACGGCCGGCAGGAGATCACGCCGATCCACCCGGAGCTGGCCGAGCCGCTCAAGGACGTCCTCGGTGAGACCTTCGGCCTGATCGTCTACCAGGAACAGGTCATGTCCATCGCGCAGGTGCTGGCGGGCTACACGCTCGGCCAGGCGGACCTGCTCCGCCGCGCGATGGGCAAGAAGAAGAAGGAGATCCTGGACAAGGAGTACGCCGGCTTCGCCCAGGGCATGAAGGACAACGGCTACTCCGCGGCCGCGGTCAAGACGCTCTGGGACATCCTGCTCCCGTTCTCCGACTACGCCTTCAACCGCGCCCACTCCGCCGCCTACGGCGTGGTGTCCTACTGGACGGCCTACCTCAAGGCGAACTACCCGGCCGAGTACATGGCCGGCGTGCTCACCTCGGTGCGCGACGACAAGGACAAGGCCGCGGTCTACCTGGCGGAGTGCCGCCGGATGGGCATCACGGTCCTCCCGCCCGACGTCAACGACTCGGTGCGCAACTTCGCCCCGGTCGGCGACGACATCCGCTTCGGCCTCGGCGGCATCCGCAACGTCGGGCACAACGTCGTCGACGCGATCGTCGCCGCGCGGCGGGAGAAGGGGAACTTCGTCGACTTCTCCGACTTCCTGCGCAAGGTCGACGCGGTCGTCTGCAACAAGAAGGTCGTCGAGTCGCTGATCAAGGCGGGCGCGTTCGACTCGCTCGGCCACTCCCGCAAGGGCCTGCTGCTCGTGCACGCCGACGCCATCGACGCGGTGATGAGCACCAAGAAGGCCGCCTCGATGGGCCAGTTCGACCTGTTCGGGTCGCTGGACGGCCCGGGCGAGGGCGACGACGGCGGCCTCGGCGGCATCTTCGACGTGAAGGTGCCCGACGAGGAGTGGGACACCAAGCACAAGCTCGCCGTCGAGCGGGAGATGCTCGGTCTCTACGTGTCCGGGCACCCGTTGCAGGGCCTCGAGCAGGCGCTCGCCGCGAAGTCCGACACCTCGATCGCCGACATCGTCGAGGGCTCGGTCGCCGAGGGTGCGCAGGTCACCGTCGGCGGCATCCTCGCCAACGTCAACCGCCGGGTGAACAAGAACGGCGAGCCGTGGGCGTCGGCGCAGATCGAGGACCTCGCCGGCGGCATCGAGGTGCTGTTCTTCCCGCGGGCGTACCAGGTGGTCGGCGTCGACGTCGCCGAGGACGCGATCGTGCTGGTCAAGGCGCGGGTCAACAAGCGCGACGACCGCGTCTCGCTGATCGCGAACGACCTCGCGGTGCCCGAGCTGGCCACCGGCGAGGCCGGGCTGCCGATCCGGGTCAGCCTGCGCACCGACCAGTGCACCCCCGAGCGCGTCGCGAAGCTCAAGGAGGTGCTGACCCACCACCCCGGTACCTCCGAGGTGCACCTGACCCTGGTCTACGGCACCAAGATGACGGCCCTGCGGCTGGACGACTCGCTCAAGGTCATGCACACCTCGGCGCTGATGGGGGACCTGAAGGCTCTGCTCGGCCCCGGCTGCCTCGGCGGCTGACCAGCCAGACCCCTCGCCGGGTGTCCACACCCGTTGCCACGGGTGTGGGTGCCCGGGACGGGGTGTGGCTGTGGCACCGACCGGTCCGGCGCGGCGCTCAGGCTCGGCGGGCCAGGTCGACCCAGGCGGCGCGGGCGGGGGCGTCCCAGCGCTCGTGCAGCGTGGTGAACAGCTCCGCCGCGCGGGACCCGGCCCACTGCTCGGGCAGCAGCTCGGCGGGCAGCTCGGGGTCCAGGAACGGGAACCGTCGCCAGGCGTGGACCAGGCGGACCTGGCGGGCGAGGACGTCGCAGCCGTCGTCGGCGGCGGCCGCGGAGGACGCGTCGGAGGCCGGGTCGAGGTGCGGGCCGAACTCGTCGAGGAACTCCGAGTAGGCCCGTTCCACGACGTCGAGGTCCCAGGCCTGGGCGACGATGTCGTCGGCGCGGCCGATGCCGCCGTAGTGCCCGACGAAGGAGTACCCGGACCCGGCGAGGTCGAGCTCGTCGAGCACCGCCGCGACCCGGGCCTCCTTGCCGGGGTCGGGGCTGACCCACACCCCGGGGGCGGGGGAGCCCAGCCCGGCCCAGGCCAGCCGGGTGCGCAGCCGGTGGCGCAGGCGTCGGCGCGACTCCGGGACCGAGGCGAGCAGGACCAGCCAGCGGCCGTCCCAGCCGGTCGTCGGACGGCCGAAGCCGTAGATCCGGGCGGCGCCGTCGGACAGCAGCTGCGACCCGGCGGGGGTGAGTGACCAGCGGACCCGGCGGCCGTCGCGGTCGGAGGTCAGCAGGCCCTCGCCCGCGGTGCGGGCCAGCGCCTGGCGGGCCGACTTGGCCTCCACCCCGAGCGCGCCCAGCACGTCGAGCAGGGCCCGGGTCCAGACCGGTTCCCCGGCCGGGAGGACGAACTCGCCCAGCACGGTGAGCAGCAACGATCGGGCGGAGGTCTGCCCGAGCTCGCGACGGCGCAGGGCCGACCCGTCGGGCCCCTCCGGCTCGTACACGGAGTCGGGCGTGGCCATGGTCGGGCCAGCGTAGAGGGTCGGCACTAGCGTGGGCGTCCGTGACCACCGCAGGCCCCGGGCGTGTCCCGGACCCGACCCTCTCCGGATCCCCGCTCGACACGGGGGCACTGCTCGCCACCGACCGGGACCACGTCTGGCACCCCTACGCGCCGATGCCGGCGACCCGGGCGCCGATCGTCGTGGAGTCCGCGCAGGGGGTGCGGCTGAGGCTGCCCGACGGCCGTGAGCTCGTCGACGGGATGTCGTCGTGGTGGTCGGCCATCCACGGCTACCGCCACCCGCGGCTCGATGCGGCGGTGCGCGACCAGCTCGGCCGGATGAGCCACGTGATGTTCGGCGGCCTGACCCACGGCCCGGCCGTCGACCTGGCCCGGCTGCTCGTGGACGTCAGCCCGGAGGGGCTGGAGCACGTGTTCCTGGCCGACTCTGGCTCGGTGTCGGTCGAGGTCGCCATCAAGATGTGCCTGCAGTACTGGCGGTCCCGCGGCCGCCCCGGCAAGCACCGGCTGATGACGTGGCGGCGCGGCTACCACGGCGACACCTTCGGCGCGATGAGCGTCTGCGACCCCGACGGCGGCATGCACTCGCTCTGGTCCGACGTCCTCCCGCAGCAGGTGTTCGCCGACGCCCCGCCCGAGGACTTCACCCACGACTACGTCGCCCACCTCGCCGAGCTCGTCGAGACCCACGCCGACGAGCTGGCCGCGGTCGTCGTCGAGCCGGTGGTGCAGGGCGCCGGGGGGATGCGCTTCCACGACCCCCGCTACCTGCACGTGCTGCGCGAGCTGTGCCACGCCCACGACGTGCTGCTCGTGTTCGACGAGATCGCCACCGGCTTCGGCCGCACCGGCGAGCTGTTCGCCGCCGACCACGCCGCCGTCGCCCCGGACGTCATGTGCGTCGGCAAGGCGCTGACCGGCGGCTACCTGACGATGGCCGCGACCCTGTGCAGCAGCCGGGTGGCCCGCGGCATCACCGACGGCGAGGCCGGCGTGCTCATGCACGGGCCGACGTTCATGGGCAACCCGCTCGCCGCCGCCGTCGCCCACGCCTCGGTGTCGCTGCTGCTCGAACGCGACTGGCGGCGCGAGGTGAAGGACGTCGCCGCCGGGCTGCGCGCTGGGCTGGCCCCCGCCCGGTCGCTGCCGGGGGTGCGGGAGGTCCGGATCCTGGGCGCGATCGGTGTCGTCGAGATGGCCGAGGAGGTCGACGTCGCCGCCGCGACCGCCGCCGCGGTGCTCGCCGGGGTCTGGCTGCGGCCCTTCCGCAACCTCGTCTACGCGATGCCGCCGTTCGTCAGCACCCGTGACGACGTCGCGCTGATCACCGCCGGGATGCGGGCCGCAGCCCTTGCGGGGCAGCGGGAACCGCACCGCGATCAGCACTGAGACCGTGATCCGGGCCACCGATCCGGTGGACTTCGGTGTGTTCCACCTCACGTTACGCAGAGGTGTACGGCGCTGACCGGGCGTTTCGTCGTGGGCGTCCGAAACGATGAGAAGCGCTCTCATCATGATCCGTTTCCGTGGTCGGAGTGAAACGGTGTCGGCCGATCGCATTCGTCCGGTCGGCCGCACCCGCTCCGCCGGTCGCGCACCGCGCGACCCGCCCCAGTCGACCGCACCGTCGCGGTCCGGCGCCCCCCACGGACCGATACGGAGGATCCGGTGGCCACGCACAGTCACTCCAGCACCACCAGCACCACCAGTAACACCGAACACCGCGTGCAGGACCACGAGCACGCCCCGGCCGAGTCCGGCCGCGGTGAGCACTCGCCGCCGGGCGGCTCCTGGTTCGGCCGCACGTTCCCGCACGCCCGGGCGGACCTCTCCGCCTCGATCGTCGTGTTCCTCGTGGCGGTGCCCCTCTCGCTGGGCATCGCCGTCGCCTCCGGCGCCCCGATCCTGGCCGGCCTCATCGCCGCCGTCGTCGGTGCCGTCGTCGCCGGTCTGCTCGGCGGCTCGAAGCTCCAGGTCTCCGGCCCCGCCGCCGGTCTGACCGTCATCGTCGCCGAGCTGGTCAACACCTTCGGCTGGCAGGTCACCACGCTGATCACCGCGGGCGCCGGTGTCCTGCAGATCGTCTTCGGGCTGACCCGGCTGTCCCCGGTTCGCCCAGGCCATCCCGCCCGCCGTCGTCCACGGCATGCTCGCGGGCATCGGCGCCACCATCGCCCTCGGCCAGCTGAACGTCGTGTTCGGTGGCCAGGCGCAGACCGGCGGCGTCAACTCGATCGCCGCGCTGCCCGGCGCGATCGCGAACCTGTCCTGGTCCGCGCTGCTCCTCGGCGGCATCGTCATCGCGATCATGCTGACCTGGAACCGGCTGCCCGCGACGCTGACCGTCGTCCCGGCCGCGCTGGTCGCGATCGTCACGGCCACCGTCGTCTCCCTCGCCTTCGCCGACGTCGTCCGGGTGCAGCTGGGGGGCTCGCTCCTGGACGCGCTGTCGCTGCCCGCGCTGCCGGAGTCGAACTGGGGCGGCGTGCTGTTCGGCATGCTGACCATCGCGCTGATCGCGAGCGTCGAGTCGCTGCTGTCCGCCGTCGCGGTGGAGCGCATGAAGCCCGGCACCCGCACCGACACCGACCGTGAGCTGCTCGGCCAGGGTGCCGCCAACACCGTCTCCGGCATGATCGGCGGCCTGCCCATCACCGGGGTGATCGTCCGGTCCGCCGCGAACGTCAAGGCCGGCGCCGAGACCCGCGCGTCGGCGGTGCTGCACGGCGTCTGGATCGCGCTGTTCGCGATCGTCCTGATCGGCGTCATCGAGCTCATCCCGATGGCCGCACTGGCCGGTCTGCTGGTCATGATGGGTGTCGGCCTGGTCAAGCCGGCCGAGATCCGCACCGCCCGCCAGCACGGTGAGCTGGCCATCTACGCCGCCACCCTGCTCGGCGTCGTGTTCCTGAACCTGCTCGAGGGCGTCGTCATCGGGCTGGTCCTGGCCGGGCTGATGCTGCTCTGGCGCGCCGTCCGGTCCCGCCCGCACCTGGAGCAGGCCGACGACGGCAGCTGCGAGCTCGTCGTCGAGGGCTCGCTGAGCTTCCTGGCCGTGCCGCGGCTGTCCCGCGAGCTGAACTCCGTCCCGCGCGGCTGCGACGTCACCGTCCGGCTGGTCACCGACTACCTCGACCACGCCGCCTACGACCACCTGCTCGCCTGGAAGGCCCGCCACGAGGGCACCGGCGCCACCGTGACCGTGATCGAGCCCGAGCAGGCCCGCCGCGCCGCCGCGCCCGGCGCCGGCTTCCTGACCTGGGGCGAGTGGCAGGGCAGGGAGACCGAGGGGCACGCGTCGGGGACGCTGATGGCCGGCGTCGCCGCGTACCACGACAACACCTCCGAGGCGATCCTCCCGACCATGACCGGGCTCGCCGACGGGCAGTCCCCGTCCGCGATGATGATCACCTGCGCGGACTCCCGGGTGCTGCCGCACGTCATCACCCACAGCGGCCCGGGCGACGTGTTCACCGTGCAGAACGTCGGCAACCTCGTCGTCGGGCCCGGCACCGCGGCCGCCGTCGAGTTCGCCACCGGCACCCTCGACGTCCCGATCGTCGCCGTCTGCGGCCACTCCGGCTGCGGCGCGATGCAGGGGCTGCTCGCCGGCGGCGCGAGCGGGGACTCCGCGCTCGGCCAGTGGCTGCGCGAGGCACGGCCGGTGCTGCGCGCCTACGAGAACGGTCACCCGGTCGCCGTCGCCGCCGCACGGGACGGGTTCGGCGAGGCCGACCAGCTGGCGATGGTGAACGTCACGATGCAGCTGGAGATGCTGCGGGCGCAGGACTCCGGCGCCGAAGTCCTGGGCCTGTTCTACGACATCCGCAGCGCCCGTGTGCTCGTCCTCGACGAGGCCGCGGGCCGGTTCGTCGAGCCCCGCGCCGACGTCGGCACCGGGGGCTCGGACCTCGACCGGATCGCCGCCGGACACGGTCACGGGGCCACCGCCGCCGCCCGCCGGCTGCTGAAGGTCTGAGCCCGCGCATCCGGGAACAATCCGCACCCACGACGTCGTTGGGGACCGTATGGCCACCGTGGAACTGACCACCGACAACTTCGACGACGTCGTGGGCGCGCCCGGGACGACCGTGCTCATCGACTTCTGGGCGTCCTGGTGCGGGCCGTGCACCCAGTTCGCCCCCGTCTACGACGCCGCCTCCGAGAAGCACCAGGACGTGACCTTCGGCAAGGTCGACACCGAGGCCCAGCAGGCGCTGGCCGGCGCGTTCGGGATCTCCTCGATCCCGACCGTGATGGCCGTCCGCGACGGCGTGGTGCTCTACTCCGAGCCGGGCGCGCTGCCCGCCGAGGCCCTCGAGGACCTCATCGGCCAGGTGAAGGCGGTCGACATGGACGAGGTCCGTGCCGCCGTCGCCGAGCAGGAGAAGCAGCAGGGCGAGGCGCCGCAGGCCTGACCCGGCGTCCGCACAACCCACGGAGCCCCGTACACCTCAGGGTGGGCGGGGCTCCGTCGTGCCTAGGGTGTGGGCGTGACCGGCCCCGACCCGACGCCGCCCGGACCCCGCCCGCTGGCCTGGCTCGACACCCACGCCCGCGCCCGAACCGAGGCCGGTCTGCGCCGCAGGCTGTCCCCGCGTCCGGCCGACCCCGCGGGCGGGCCCGCACTCGACCTCGCCGGCAACGACTATCTCGGGCTCTCGGCCGACCCGCGGGTCGTCGCCGGGGCGACCGCGGCGCTGCGCACCTGGGGTGCGGGCGCCACCGGGTCGCGGCTGGTCACCGGCTCGACCGCGCTGCACGCCGAGCTGGAGGCCGAGCTCGCCGCGTTCTGCGGCCACGACGACGCCCTGGTGTTCTCCTCCGGCTACACCGCCAACCTCGGGGTGGTCACCGCGCTCACCGGCCCCGGCGCGCTGATCGTGTCCGACGCCGCCGCGCACGCCTCCCTGGTCGACGCCTGCCGGCTGTCCCGGGCCCGGGTGGTCGTCGTGCCGCACGCCGACGTCGACGCCGTCGACGCCGCGCTGGCCGCCCGCACCGAGACCCGCGCGCTCGTCGTCACCGACTCGGTCGGGTCCGCCGACGGCGACCTCGCCCCGCTCGCCGCGCTGCACCGGGTCTGCCGGGCCCGCGGCGCGGTGCTGCTCGCCGACGAGGCCCACGGTCTCGGGGTCCGCGGCCCGGGCGGGCGCGGCCTGCTCGCCGAGACCGGGCTGGCCGGGGCGGACGACGTCGTCGCCACCGTGACCCTGTCCAAGGCGCTGGGCAGCCAGGGCGGTGCGGTGCTCGGCCCGGCCGCGGTCACCGCGCACCTGGTCGACTCCGCGCGCTCGTTCATCTTCGACACCGGCCTCGCCCCCGCCGCGACGGGTGCGGCGCTGGCCGCGCTGCGGGTGCTCGCCTCCGAGCCCGAGCGGGCCGAGGACGTGCTGCGGGTCGCCGGTGCGCTCGCCGCCGCCTGCGACGCGGCGGTGCCGGTGTCCGCGGTCGTCCCGGTGGTGCTGGGCGAGCCCGGCCCCGCGGTCGCCGCGGCCGCCGCCTGCCTGCGGCGCGGGCTGCGGGTGGGCTGCTTCCGGCCGCCGTCGGTCCCGCCGGGCACCTCCCGGCTGCGGCTCACCGCCCGCGCCGGGCTGACCGGGGCGCAGCTGTCGTTCGCGACCGGCGTGCTCGCCGAGGTGCTCGCCGACGCCCGGACGGGGGCCCCGGCGTGACCGGGCGGTTCGTGGTCGTCACCGGTACCGGCACCGGTGTCGGCAAGACCGTCGCCACCGCCGCGCTGGCCGCCGTCGCGGTCGCGGCGGGGGAGCGGGTGGCGGTGCTCAAGCCCGCCCAGACCGGGATCGGCCCGGACGACCCCGGCGACGTCGACGAGGTCGCCCGCCTCGTCCCCGGGGTCACCACCCGGGAGCTGGCCCGCTACCCCGACCCGCTGGCCCCGGCGACCGCGGCCCGGCGCTGCGGGGCACGCCCGGTGACCCCGGAGCAGGCCGCGGTGACCGCGCGGACGCTGGCCGACCACCACGACCTCGTCCTCGTCGAGGGTGCGGGTGGGCTGCTCGTCCGGTTCACCGACGAGGGCGGCACCCTCGCCGACGTCGCCCGGCTGCTCGACGCCCCGGTCGTGGTGGTCGCGGCGGCCGGGCTCGGCACGCTCAACCACACCGCCCTCACCGTCGAGGCGCTCCGGGCGCGCGGCCTGACCTGCGCGGGGATCGTGATCGGGTCCTGGCCCGCGGCGCCCGACCTGGCCGAGCGCTGCAACCTCGAGGACCTGCCGATGATCACCCGGGTGCTGGTCCGCGGCCTGCTGCCCGAGGGGCTCGGACGGGTGACACCGGACCGTTTCACCGCGGTGGCCCGGGACACACTGGGTCCGATCCAGCTGGGGGACTGGCAAGATCCACGGGCATGACGACCGCCCGGACCGACGTCCTCACCGTCGCGCGCGACCAGGTCCTCGAGCAGGGCCGCGGCCTCACCGTCACCCAGGTGCGCGAGGTGCTCGACCTGCCCGACGACCGTCTCGACGACCTGCTCGAGCTCGCCCACGAGGTGCGGATGCGCTGGTGCGGGCCGGACGTCGAGGTCGAGGGGATCATCTCGCTCAAGACCGGCGGGTGCCCGGAGGACTGTCACTTCTGCTCCCAGTCGGGCCTGTTCGCCTCGCCGGTGCGCTCGGCCTGGCTGGACATCCCGATGCTCGTCGAGGCCGCCAAGCAGACCGCGAAGACCGGGGCCACCGAGTTCTGCATCGTCGCCGCCGTCCGCGGGCCCGACGCGCGGCTCATGGCCCAGGTCGCCGCCGGCATCGCGGCGATCCGGGACGAGGTCGACATCAACATCGCCTGCTCGCTGGGGATGCTCACGGCCGAGCAGGTCGACGAGCTCGCCGCGATGGGCGTGCACCGCTACAACCACAACCTCGAGACCGCCCGCAGCCACTTCCCGAACGTGGTCACCACCCACACCTGGGAGGAGCGCTGGGACACCCTGCGCATGGTCCGCGAGGCCGGCATGGAGGTGTGCTGCGGCGGCATCGTCGGGATGGGGGAGACCCTGGACCAGCGCGCCGAGTTCGCCGGGCAGCTCGCCGAGCTGGAGCCCGACGAGGTGCCGCTGAACTTCCTGAACCCGCGCCCGGGCACCCCGTTCGGGGACCTGGAGCCGATGTCCGGGCCGGACGCGCTGCGCACCGTCGCCGCGTTCCGCCTGGCGCTGCCGCGCACGATCCTGCGCTTCGCCGGTGGCCGCGAGATCACCCTCGGCGACCTCGGCGCCCGCAAGGGCCTGCTCGGCGGGATCAACGCGGTGATCGTCGGGAACTACCTGACGACGCTGGGGCGCCCGGCCGAGTCCGACATCGACCTGCTCGGCGAGCTGGAGATGCCGATCAAGGCCCTCAACGAGACGCTGTGACGGCGCCGGTGCAGGCGTCCACCCGCGAGGACGGCGGCCCGTTCTGCGACCAGTGCGGGCACCCCGACGCGTCGGCGGGCCACGACCGGTGCTCCGCGCGGCGGGAGCTGGAGCCCCCGCGGTTCTGCCCGGACTGCGCGCGGCGGATGGTCGTGCAGGTCGACCCGGTGGGCTGGACCGCCCGGTGCAGCAGGCACGGCGAGCGGTCCAGCCGGTAGCGGGTCCGGTCAGGGCTTGATCAGGACCTTGAGGGCCTCGCGGTCGTTCATGGCGCGGTAGCCGTCGGGGACCTCGTCGAGGCCGATCGTGCGGTCGAAGACCTTCCCCGGCTGGATGGTGCCCTCCAGCACGTCGGGCAGCAGCTCCTCGATGTAGGCGCGCGCGGGCGCCACGCCCCCGTGCACGCCGACGTTGCGCATGAACGCGCCGACGCCCAGCGGGACGTCGGTGTACTGGGACACCCCGACCCGGCCGACGAGCCGCCCGTCCTTGGTGATCTCGATGGCGGTGCGGACGGCCTCGCTGTAGCCGACGCACTCCAGCGCCGCGTCGACGCCGTCGCCGCCGGTGAGCTCGCGGACCTTCTCGATGCCCTCGTCGCCGCGCTCGGGGACGACGTCGGTGGCGCCGAACTCCCGGCCCAGGTCGGTGCGGTCGGTGTGGCGGCCCAGCAGGATGATGCGCTCGGCGCCGAGGCGCCTGGCGGCCAGCACCGCGGACAGCCCGACCGCGCCGTCACCGATGACGGCGACGGTGTCGCCGCGCCGCACCCGCGCCGAGACGGCGGCGTGGTGGCCGGTGGGGAACACGTCGGACAGGGTCAGCATCGAGGCGAGCAGCGCGTCGTCCGGCTCGCCGGGCATCGGGACCAGGGTGCCGTCGGCGAACGGGACGCGGACGGCCTCGCCCTGCCCGCCGTCGGTGCCGTCGGAGCCCCAGCCGCCGCCGTGCCGGCAGGAGGTCTGCAGGCCCTGGGCGCAGAAGTCGCAGGTGTTGTCGGCCCACACGAACGGTGCGACGACGAGCTGGCCCTTCCTGCGGTTCCGGACGCCGGACCCGACCTCCTCGACGACGCCGAGGAACTCGTGGCCGATGCGTTTGCCCTCGGTGGAGTCCTCCGCCGCGTTGTACGGCCACAGGTCGCTGCCGCAGATGCAGGAGCGCAGCACCCGCACGATCGCGTCGGTGTCGTCGCGGAGCCTCGGGTCGGGGACGTCCGACGACACCCGGACGTCGTGCTTCCCGTGGATCAGAGTCGCCTTCATGCCTGGCGGATGCCCGCATGCGGAACCGTTCATGCGCGCCCGGTCGCGGTGACGCGCCGCACATGCGGCAGGCTGGCGGGCATGGCGATCAACTGGGGCTCGGTCCTGCGCAGGGCCGCGGACGTGGCGATGCAGTTCCTGAAGGACTCGCAGAAGGAGTCGCGGCAGACCCCGCAGCAGAGCCCGCGGCAGGGCCAGCAGGGTGGTCACGGCGGGCCGCGACCGGGTCCGCCGCCGACGGCCGGGCGGGTGCGGACCGCGCCGACCGGCGACCGCGCCCGGGAGGTCGCCTACGCCCCCGAGCCCGACGGCGCCGCGGACCCCGGCGAGATCGTCTGGACCTGGGTGCCCTACGAGGAGGACGCGAGCCAGGGCAAGGACCGGCCGCTGCTCGTCGTCGGGCGCTCGGGTGACGAGCTGCTCGGGCTGATGCTGTCCAGCCAGGACAAGCGGGCCCACGACCCGGACTGGGTCGGGATCGGCTCCGGCGCCTGGGACCGCGAGGGCCGCGACTCCTACATCCGGCTCGACCGGGTGCTGGAGGTCGAGGAGCACGGCATCCGCCGGGAGGGTGCGGTGCTGGACCGGGCGCGGTTCGACCGGGTCGCGACCGAGCTGCGGTCGCGCTACGGCTGGCGCTGAAACACGGGTGCGCCGCACGGGCGCACCCGGTACGGTCGCCGTCATCATGAGGCACTGACGACCCCCTCGACCGCGGACGCGGCACACGCCCCTGCGGTCCTCCCTCCGTCTCCACCGGAGTCGTCGTCATGTCATCGACCGAGCAGGTCCACGCCGTCACCGCCCGCGGGCTGGTCCGGTCCCACACCACCCGCGCCGGCCGCCCGCCGGTGCTCGACGGCGTCGACCTCGTCGCCGCGCCGGGCACCCGGGTCGGCCTGATCGGGGAGAACGGCTCGGGCAAGTCCACGCTGCTGCGGCTGCTCGCCGGCGTCGACACCCCGGACGGCGGGACGCTCACGGTGCCCGCGGACCGGGTGTACCTGCCGCAGGAACCCGACCTGGGCGACGGGGGGACCGTCGGCGACCTGCTCGACGCCGCGCTGCGCCCGCTGCACGACGCCGTCGCCGAGCTGGAGCGCCTGGCCGCCGACCTGGCCGACGGCACCGGTGCCGCCGCCTACGACCGGGTGCTGGCCTGGGCGATCGCCCACGACGCGTGGGACGCCGACCGGCGCGCGGAGGTCACCGCGGGCACGCTCGGCGTCGCCGACCTGGAGCGGGACCGGCCGGTCGCGACCCTGTCCGGGGGTGAGCGCACCCGGCTCGCGATGGCCGCCGCCCTGGTCCGCCGCCCCGCGGTGCTGCTGCTCGACGAACCCACCAACCACCTCGACGACGCCGCCCTGGAGCTGCTGGAACGCTCGCTGGTGGAGCTGCCGGGCGTCGTCGTCGCGGCGAGCCACGACCGCACCTTCCTCGACCGGGTCTGCACCGAGCTGCTCGACCTCGACGCCGGCGAGCTCGGCACCGACGGGTACGGCGGACGCCGGTTCGGCGGCTCGTTCACCGAGTACCTCGACGCCGCCGCGGCGAGCCGCCGCCGCTGGGAGGAGCGCTTCGCCGCGGAGCAGGAGGAGATCGCCGCGCTGCGGGAGAAGTCGCGGGCCGGGCTGTCGACGATCGCCCCCGGGCGCGGCCCGCGCGACAACGACAAGTTCGTCCACGCCTTCAAGGGGGCGGGCGTCGAACGCACCCGGGCCCGCCGCGTCCACGACGCGCAGCGCCGCCTGGAGACCGCCGAGCGCGAGGCGGTCCGCAAGCCGCCCCGGCCGCTGGAGTTCGCCGGGCACCTCACCGGCGACGCCCCGGCCGGCGGGCTCGCCGTGAGCATCCGGGACCTGCGGGTCGACGGCCGGCTGCGGCTCGACCTGCTCGACCTGGCCGTGGGGGAGAAGCTTCTGGTCACCGGCCCGAACGGGGCCGGGAAGTCGACCCTGCTGGCGGTCCTGCACGCCGACCTCGCACCGGACGCGGGCACCGTGGACGTGCGGGCGCGCCGGGTCGGACTGCTGGCCCAGGACCCCGACGTCGGCCCGCCCGACCGCAGCGCCGCGGCCGCCTACGCCGACGCCGTCGGCGTGGAGCGGGCCGAGACCGTCCCGCTGCGCGAGCTGGGGCTGCTGCACCCGCGCGAGCACGGCACCGCGGTCGGGGAGCTCAGCCTCGGCCAGCGACGGCGGCTTGCCCTGGCCGTCGCCGTCGCCGACGCCCCGGACCTGCTGCTGCTCGACGAGCCGACCAACCACGTCTCGCTGCGGCTGGCCGGAGAGCTGGAGGCGGCGCTCGGGACCGCGCCGGGGACCGTCGTCGTCACCTCGCACGACCGGTGGCTGCGCCGGCGCTGGGACGGGCCGCACCTCGCCGTCGGCGGGTGAGCTCAGTTCGGGCTGTGCTCGTCGGGGAACGACCCGAGCGGCGCGGGCACCGCCCGCAGGGTCTCCAGCAGGCCGCGCTCGCGGGCGAGCAGCCGGCGGATCTCCCGGAGCCGCTGCACCGCGCTGGTCTGCTCCAGCAGGAGCTGGCGGTCGCCCAGGGGCAGCAGGCAGTCCCCGGCCAGCAGGTGCGCGAGGTCGGCGGTGGGGGTGTCGTCGGCGGGCTCGGACCAGTCGCCGGTCCGCCACGCGGTGTCGCAGTACTCGCGGTGCGCCGCGCGGGCGGAGCGCTCCAGCATCGCCACCAGCCGGGGGTCTGCCTCGTCGCCGGTGTCGTCGGGCAGGAACTCGACCTCGCCGCAGAGGTAGGAGTGCGAGCCCGCGTCGAGGTCGAGCAGGCGGAAGCGGCGGGCCCCGCGGGTGACGACGTCGTAGCGGCCGTCGGGCAGCCGGCGGGCGTCGATGAGTACCGCCGTGCAGCCGACGGCGTGCATCCCGGCGGCCCCGGAGCGGTCCGGCGAATGGCCCTCGCGCACCGCGACGACACCGAACTCGCGGTCGGGGACGGCACCGGTGAGCAGGTCGACGGTGAGCTGGCGGTAGCGGGGCTCGAAGATGTGGAGGGGAAGCGCCGCACCCGGCATCAGCACCGTCCCCAACGGGAACAGCGGAAGCATGGCGGACACCGGCTCACGGTAGTACGCCGTCGCGGGGCCCGCCGGGTCGCGCAGGTGGCCGGAGCACGGCGAACGCGTCGGTGACCCGCATCCCGCGGTCGGTGAACCGGAACACCGCGGCCGGGCGGCCGCCGGAACGGCCCGACGGGACGACCTCCCCGGTGGGCTCCAGCAGGCCGCGACGGGTGAGGACGCGTTGCAGGTTCGTCGCCGACACCTCGTGGCCCAGCGCGGCGACGTAGTGCTCGCGCAGCGCCGAGATCGTGAACTCCGCGGGGGCGAGCGCGAACCCGAGGTTGGTGTAGGAGAGCTTGGCGCGCAGGCGGTCCCGCGCCGCCGCGACGATCGCGGCGTGGTCGAACGCGGTCGCGGGCAGGTCCTCGACCTCGTGCCACGCGGTGTCCTCGGGCAGCTCCGGGTCCGCGTCGGAGGGGACCAGGCCGAGGAACGCGGTGGCGATGCGGCGCTTGCCGGGTGAACGGGCCGGGTCGGAGAACACCGACAGCTGCTCGACGTGGGCGACCTCGCGGACGTCGACCTTCTCGGCCAGCTGGCGGCGCACGGAGGTCTCGACGTCCTCGTCGGGGCCCAGGGTGCCGCCGGGCAGTGCCCAGCGTCCGGCGTCCGGGTCCAGGGCGCGCTGCCAGAGCAGGGCGCCCGCCCGGCCCTCCCGGATCCTGAGCACGACGGCGAGGACCTCGTGCAGGGCGGGTGGCGGTGTCACGGGCCCAGCCTAGGGCGGACCGGCCGCGGCACCGGGACGTGACGGCGGGGTGTCCGTCAGGTGAGGTCCCGGTCACGACGGAGGTGCCGGTGGCGCACGACCGGTGCTACTATCCGACCAGTTTCCGCCCGCTAGGCGAAAACCCGACACGGCCCGGGAGGGCGCAATGACCGGAACGCTGACGGCACCCGGCGGCACGGGGACCGACCCCGGCTGGGCCGACGAGGTGCGTGCGCTGGCCCGCGAGCGGGACGCGGTCCTGCTGGCGCACAACTACCAGCTGCCCGAGATCCAGGACGTCGCCGACCACGTGGGGGACTCGCTCGCGCTGTCCCGGATCGCGGCCGAGTCGCAGGCGTCGACGATCGTGTTCTGCGGCGTGCACTTCATGGCCGAGACCGCCAAGATCCTCAGCCCGGACAAGACCGTGCTGATCCCCGACGCGCGGGCCGGCTGCTCGCTGGCCGACTCGATCACCGCCGACCAGCTGCGGGAGTGGAAGGCCGAGCACCCGGGCGCCGTCGTCGTCTCCTACGTCAACACCACCGCCGCGGTGAAGGCGGAGACCGACATCTGCTGCACCTCCTCCAACGCCGTCGAGGTCGTCGACTCGATCCCGCGCGACCGCGAGGTGCTGTTCCTGCCCGACCAGTTCCTCGGCGCGCACGTCCGGCGCACCCTGGAGCGGGAGAACATGCACGTCTGGGCCGGGGAGTGCCACGTGCACGCCGGCATCAACGGCAAGCAGCTCACCGACCGGGCCGCGGCCCACCCCGGCGCCGACCTGTTCGTGCACCCCGAGTGCGGCTGCGCGACCTCCGCGCTCTACCTGGCGGGCACCGGCGCGGTGCCCGCCGAGCAGGTCAGGATCCTCTCCACCGGCGGGATGATCGACGCCGCCCGCGCCACCGGCGCGACGGAGGTGCTCGTCGCGACCGAGGTCGGGATGCTGCACCAGCTGCGCCTGGCCGCCCCGGAGATCGAGTTCCGCGCGGTGAACGAGAACGCGTCCTGCCCCTACATGAAGATGATCACCGCCGAGGCGCTGCTGCGGTCGGTCCGCGAGGGCACCGACGAGGTCCACGTCGACCCCGACCTCGCCGCGCGCGGCCGCGCCGCCGTGCAGCGGATGATCGAGATCGGTCAGCCCGGAGGCGGGGAGTGACGGCGCGGGGGGTGAGCTGGGAGGCCGGCGCCGACCTGGTCGTCGTCGGGTCCGGGGTGGCCGGGTTGACCGCCGCGCTCGACGCGGCCGCGGCCGGGCTGCGCGTCGTGGTCGTCACCAAGGACGGCATCGGCGAGGGCTCCACCCGCTGGGCGCAGGGCGGGGTGGCCGTCGTGCTCGGCGACATCGCCGGGGACACGCTCGACTCCCACGTCGCCGACACCGTCGCCGCGGGCGGCGGGCTGAACGACGTCGCCGCGGTCGAGACGATCGTGCGCGCCGGGCCGGACGCGGTGCGCAGGCTGCGCGAACGCGGTGCGCTGTTCGACGCCCGCGGCAGCCGGCTGGACCGCACGCGCGAGGGCGGCCACTCGGCGTACCGGGTGGTCCACGCCGGGGGCGACGCGACCGGCGCGGAGATCGAGCGCGCCCTGGTCGCCGCCACCCGCTCGGCGCAGCTCACCGTGCTCGACGGGCACGTCGCCGCCGACGTGCTGCGCGACGCAGGCCGGGTCGCCGGCCTCACGGTGCTCGACGCCCACGGCCGCGCCGGGGTGCTGTCCGCGCCCGCGGTGCTGCTCGCGACCGGCGGCTACGGCCAGCTCTACGCCTCCACCACCAACCCG
The DNA here is from genome assembly GCF_017312135.1 of Pseudonocardia sp. TMWB2A. NCBI lineage: Bacteria > Bacillati > Actinomycetota > Actinomycetes > Pseudonocardiales > Pseudonocardiaceae > Pseudonocardia > Pseudonocardia sp. TMWB2A. The sequence continues at coordinate 314,736 of NZ_QKQY01000002.1, read as the reverse complement.
GGCACCTCCACCGGCGACGGCGTCGCGCTCGCCCTGCGCGCCGGTGCGGTCGCCGCGGACCTGGAGTTCGTGCAGTTCCACCCGACCGTGCTGTGGACCGGCCCCGGCAGCGGCACCGCCGGGCGTCGCCCGCTGGTGACCGAGGCCGTCCGCGGTGAGGGCGCGGTCCTGCGCGACCGGGCCGGCACCGCGTTCATGGCCGGGGTCCACCCGCGGGCCGACCTCGCCCCGCGCGACGTCGTCGCCGCGGCGATCACCCGCCGGATGGCCGAGACCGGCAGCGAGTGCGCCTGGCTCGACGCCACCGCGCTCGACGGGTTCGCCGCACGGTTCCCGACCGTGTACGCGTCCTGCCGGGCCGCCGGGATCGACCCGCTGACCGAGCCGATCCCGGTGACCCCCGCCGCGCACTACGCCTGCGGCGGCGTCGTCACCGACACGTCCGGCCGGACCGGGGTGCCCGGCCTCTACGCCGCGGGCGAGGTCGCCCGGACGGGGCTGCACGGGGCGAACCGGCTGGCGTCGAACTCGCTGCTGGAGGGGCTGGTCGTGGGGGAGCGGGTGGTCCGCGCGGTGCTCGCCGACGCCGGTCCGACCGGGGTGCCGACCCCGGCCGCGACGGTCCCGGCGCTGCCGGTGGCCGACCGCACCGTGGTGCAGCGGGCCATGTCGGTGAGCGCCGGGATCGGCCGCGACGCCGCCGGGCTCGCCGGGGCGTCGGACGCGATCGAGGCCGTCACCGCCACCGCGGTCCCGGCCGGCCGCGCCGGAGTCGAGGACGCCGCGCTCACCCTGATCGCCCAGGCCGTGCTGGCCGCGGCCGGCACCCGCCGGGAGACCCGCGGCTGCCACGTGCGCACCGACTTCCCGGACCGCGACGACACGTACCAGCGCTCGTCGCTGCGGGTGCGGGTCGACGCCACGGGACGGCCGGTCGTCGTGGCCGACGAGGCGCTGGCGGGTGTCGCATGAGCGCCGTCGCCGCCGGGGTCGGCGGGGTCACCGAGGTCGGTGTCCCCGACCCCGACGACCTGCTGCGCGTCGTGCGCACCGCGCTGGAGGAGGACCTGCGCTACGGCCCGGACGCGACGACGGCGGCGACCGTGCCCGCCGGGGCCGTGGCGACCGCGTCGTTCACCCCGCGGGCCGACGGGGTGCTCGCCGGGCTCCCGGCCGCCCGCGCCGTGCTCGACGAGGTGCTGGGCGCGGGCGGCTACACGGTGCTCGCCGGGGCCGCCGACGGTGACCGGCTCACCGCCGGGACCCCGGCGCTCACGGTGCGGGCCCCGGTCCGCGGGCTGCTCACCGCCGAGCGCACGGCGCTGAACCTGCTCACGCACCTGTCCGGGATCGCGACGGCCACCCGCGCCTGGGTGGACGCCGTCGACGGCACCGGGGCCCGGATCCGGGACACCCGCAAGACGCTGCCGGGACTGCGGTTGCTGGAGAAGTACGCCGTGCGGTGCGGCGGCGGGGTGAACCACCGGCTCGGGCTCGGCGACGCGGTGCTGATCAAGGACAACCACGTCGCGGCGGCCGGGTCGGTGTCCGCGGCGCTGGCCGCGGCCCGCGCGCTCGCCCCGGACCTGCCGTGCGAGGTGGAGGTCGACTCGCTCGACCAGCTCGACGAGGTCCTGGAGCTCGCCGCCGAGCTGGTGCTGCTGGACAACTTCACCGTCGCGGAGACGGCCGAGGCGGTGCGGCGGCGCGGGGACCGGGCGACGCTGCTGGAGTCCTCCGGCGGGCTGGCCCTGGGCAGCGCCCGGGACTACGCGGCCACCGGCGTCGACTTCCTCGCCGTCGGCGGGCTGACCCACTCGGTCACCGCGCTGGACCTGGGGCTCGACCTGGAGTGAGCCCTGCCGGACGGCACCCCGGGAGGGGGCCGTCAGGCGAGCAGCCGGGGCTGGGCGGGGGCGGGGAAGCGGGCGGAGACCCGGGCGTCGCCCAGGAGCTCGCGCAGCCGTCGCGCGGCGGCCGCCACCTCCGCCCGCGCCCGGGCCGCGACCGGCGTGAGCAGCAGGGTCGCGATCTCGCCGTCCGGGCGCTGCGCCCAGATCCCGACGATGCGACCGTCCACCCAGACCGCCGCGCCGCCGTTGCCGTTGCGGTCGAACAGCTCCGGTGCCACCTCGGCGGGCAGGTACCAGTCGCGGGCCTTCCAGCCCATCGTCGACGGGTCGAGGCACGGCAGCAGCGCCACCGACGGCCCGGGATCGGGGACCGGGTCGAGGTCGTCGGGGAGCAGGAACCCGGTGCCCCCGCCGTCGAGGGTCACCTCGACCGCGCCGACGTCGGCCAGCGCCGTGGTGGTGGTGGTGACGGTCCAGCCCGCCCACCACTTCAGGTCGTCGCGGCGGACCGGCCCGAACGCCCGCAGCTGGGCGCGGGCCAGCCCGGCCGCGGCGGCGCGACGGGTGCCGCCGTCCGGGCCGGGCGCGGGGCCGATCCCGCCGGGGACCCAGTCGTCGGCGGCGGCCCAGTGGTACTGACCGTTGACCCACGTCCCGATCGGCCGGGTCCGCAGCACCCGGCCCTCGAACCCGAGCACCAGCAGCACCCGGGTGTGGGCGGGCTGCGGGCCCCCGCCGGGCAGGACGAGCCGCTGCGCGGCGAGGTCGGGCAGTGCGCGGGCGACGTCGCGGGCGGCGGTCGGGCCCCGCTCGGCGAGCACCTCCAGGACCCGGTCGGCGGCCTCTGCGTACCAGGCCTCGGGGTCGGCGTGGCCGGCCGCGGCGGCCTGACGCAGCAGGTCACGGCGCTGGACGGCGGCGACGTCGACAGTGGCGGCGTGGTGGGCGAGCGCGGCGTGGGCGTGGCCGAACACCCAGAGCGTGCGGCGCATCGCGTGGTGGCGCAGCAGGGTGCGGTCGGTGTGCAGCGCGGTGTCGACCGGGTCGAGCGACGGGGCCGCCATCCGCGCGGCCGCCGACAGGTACACCGTGCCCGGGTCGGTGGAGTGCAGCGCGACCAGGTCGTCGCTGATCGCGACGACGTCGTCGGTGTGGGTGTGCGGGGCGAGCCGGTGCCGGGTCACCAGCCGGGCCCGGCGTTCGGCGTCGCTCACGTGGCGGGTCACGCCGCGGAGACTGCCACGGCCCACCGACGGCGAGGACGTGGCTCACCCCGCCGGGATGGGACCGTGCCGGACGCCCGCCGTACCCTGGGGGCCATGCTCCGCCGCCTCGACCTGCGAGCCGAACCGCTGCCCCGTCCGGCCACCCTGCGCGGCATGATGCCGCGCGCCGAGCTGGACATCGACGCCGCTCTGGAGCGTGCCCGCCCGCTGGTGGAGGACGTGCGCGACCGCGGCGCCGCCGCCGCGCTGGACGCCACCGAGCGCTTCGACCGGGTCCGCCCGGAGACCGTGCGCGTCCCGACCCAGGCGATCTCCGGTGCCCTGCGCGACCTCGACCCGGACGTGCGCGCGGCCCTGGAGACCTCGATCGAGCGCGCCCGGATCGTGCACGCCGAGCAGCGCAGGCCCGACGTGGTCACCCAGGTCGTCCCCGGCGGCACCGTCACCGAGCGGTTCGTCCCGGTCCGCCGGGTCGGGCTCTACGCCCCGGGCGGGCTGGCGGTCTACCCGTCGAGCGTGGTCATGAACGTGGTCCCGGCGCAGGCGGCGGGCGTGGAGTCGTTGGTCGTCGCCTCCCCGGCGCAGGCGGAGTTCGGCGGACGCCCGCACCCGACGATCCTGGCGGCGGCCGCGCTGCTCGGCGTCGACGAGGTGTGGGCCGTCGGCGGCGCCCAGTGCGTCGCCCTGCTGGCCTACGGCGGCACCGACACCGACGGCGCCGAGCTGGAGCCGGTCGACATGGTCACCGGCCCCGGCAACGTCTACGTCACCGCCGCCAAGCGGATGCTGCGCGGCCTGGTCGGGATCGACGCCGAGGCCGGCACCACCGAGATCGCGATCCTCGCCGACGACACCGCGGACGCCGCGCACGTCGCCGCGGACCTCATCTCGCAGGCCGAGCACGACCCGAACGCCGCATCGGTGCTGGTCACGACCTCCGACGCGCTGGTGGAGCGGGTCGAGGCCGAGCTGGAGACCCGGGTCGGCGCGACCAAGCACACCGAGCGGGTGCGCACCGCGCTGACCGGGCCGCAGTCCGGGGTCATCCTGGTGTCCTCGACCGCCGACGGGGTCGCCGTCGTCGACGCCTACGCCGCCGAGCACCTGGAGATCCAGACCGCCGACTCCGCGGGCGACGCGGCGAAGGTCCGCAACGCCGGCGCGATCTTCGTCGGGGCCTGGTCGCCGGTGTCGCTGGGCGACTACTGCGCCGGGTCGAACCACGTGCTCCCGACCGGTGGCTGCTCGCGGCACTCCGGCGGGCTGTCGACGGCGACGTTCCTGCGCGGCATCCACGTCGTCGACTACGGCCGCGCGGCGCTGGCCGAGGTCGCCGACCGGGTCGTGACCCTGGCGAACGCCGAGGACCTGCCCGCCCACGGCGAGGCCGTGACCGCCCGGTTCGAGGGGGCCGGGGCGTGACCGCCGGTTCGTCGGTCCGGCTCGCGGACCTGCCGCTGCGCGAGGACCTGCGCGGCAAGAGCCCGTACGGCGCACCGCAGCTCGACGTCGCGGTGCGGCTCAACACCAACGAGAACCCGTACCCGCCGCCGCCCGAGCTGGTCGCCGACGTCGCCGCCTCGGTGGAGGAGGCGGCTCGTGAGCTGCACCGGTACCCCGACCGCGACCTCGTCGCGCTGCGGGGCGACCTCGCCGCCTACCTGTCCCGGCAGACCGGGGTCGAGCTGACCACGGCGAACCTGTGGGCCGCGAACGGGTCCAACGAGATCCTCCAGCAGATCCTGCAGACCTTCGGCGGGCCCGGCCGGACCGTGCTCGGCTTCGTGCCCAGCTACTCGATGCACCCGATCCTCGCCTCCGGCACGCAGACCGAGTTCGTCCCGGTGCCGCGCCGGGAGGACTTCACCCTCGACGTCGACGCGGCCGTCGCCGTCCTGGGTGAGAAGGCCCCGGACATCACGTTCGTGACCAGCCCGAACAACCCGACGGGGCAGTCGGTCGCCCCGGCCGACCTGGCCCGGCTGGTCGACGCCGCCCCCGGCATGGTCGTCGTCGACGAGGCCTACGCCGAGTTCGCCGAGGCCACCGGCCGCCCGAGCGCCACGACCCTGCTGGCGACGCACGGCCACAAGCTCGTGGTGTCGCGGACGATGAGCAAGGCGTTCGCCTTCGCCGGCGGCCGGCTGGGCTACCTCGCCGCCGCGCCCGCGGTGATCGACGCACTGCAGCTCGTGCGGCTGCCGTACCACCTGTCGGTTCTCTCGCAGGCCGCCGCGCGGGCCGCGCTCCGCCACGCCGAGGCCACCCTCGGCTCGGTGGCGCTGCTCGCCGCCGAGCGGGACCGGATCTCCGGCGAGCTCGCCGCCGCCGGCTACGACGTCGTCGCCTCCGACGCCAACTTCATCCTCTTCGGACGCTTCGCCGACGCCGGCCGCGCCTGGAAGGGGTTCCTCGACCAGGGCGTGCTGATCCGCGACGTCGGCATCCCCGAGCGGCTGCGGGTCACCGTGGGCACGCCGGAGGAGAACGACGCCTTCCTCGCCGCCGCCACCGACCTCGCCACCAAGGAGCTGCTGTGACGACCGACAAGGTGAGCCGCATCGGACGCGTCGAACGCGTCACCAAGGAGACGCGCATCGTCGTCGAGATCGACCTCGACGGCACCGGGCGCACCGACATCGCCACCAAGGTCCCGTTCTTCGACCACATGCTCGACGCGTTCGGCAAGCACGGCAGCTTCGACCTGTCCGTGCACGCCGAGGGCGACATCGAGATCGACTCCCACCACACCGTGGAGGACGTCGCGATCGTGCTGGGTCAGGCGATCCGCCAGGCGCTGGGGGACAAGAAGGGCATCCGCCGCTTCGGCGACGCCTGGATCCCGATGGACGAGGCCCTCGCCCAGGCCGTCGTCGACGTCTCCGGCCGGCCCTACACCGTGTGCACCGGCGAGCCGGAGATGATGCGCGGCTTCGTCGTCGGCGGGCACTACCCGACCGTGCTGAACAAGCACGTGTTCGAGTCCCTGGCCTTCCACGGGCACCTCGCCCTGCACGTCCGGGTGCTCGACGGCCGCGACCCGCACCACATCACCGAGGCCGAGTTCAAGGCCGTCGCCCGGGCGCTGCGGGCCGCGACCGAGCCCGACCCGCGGGTGACCGGGGTGCCGTCCACCAAGGGCGCCCTCTGAGGGAATGTTGAGCCTTCAACTTCTGTTGGACAGGGCATGACGAAGATCGGGTTCCTGTCGTTCGGGCACCACGGGGAGGTCCCCGGGTCCCGGACCCCCACCGCCGCCGACGCGCTGCGCCAGACCGTGGAGCTGGCGCGCGCCGCGGAGGACATCGGCATCGACGGTGCCTTCGTGCGCGTGCACCACTTCGAGCGCCAGCTGGCCGCCCCGTTCCCGCTGCTCGCGGCGATCGCGGCGACCACCAGCCGGATCGAGATGGGCACCGGCGTGATCGACATGCGCTACGAGAACCCGCTCTACATGGCCGAGGAGGCCGCCGCGACCGACCTGCTCTCCGGCGGGCGGCTGCAGCTCGGCGTGAGCCGGGGGTCGCCCGAGATCGCGCTGAACGGCGCCGAGGCCTTCGGGTACCGGCCCGCCGACGGGCAGACCCACGCCGACGCCGCCCGCGCCAAGGCCGAGGTGTTCCTCGCCGCGATCCGCGGTGCCGGGGTGGCGCCCGCCGACCCGTCCCGCACCCGCGGGCGGCACGTCGCGCTGCCGGTGCAGCCGCAGTCCCCGGGCCTCGGCGACCGCATCTGGTGGGGCGCGGGCACCCGGGCCACCGCCGAGTGGGCCGCGACCCAGGGCATGAACCTGCAGAGCTCGACGCTGCTCACCGAGGACACCGGCGAGTCGTTCGACCGGCTGCAGGCCGAGCAGATCCTGCGCTACCGCGAGGCCTGGGCCGCCGCCGGGCACGAGCGCACCCCGCTGGTGTCGGTGTCGCGCAGCGTCATCCCGGTCACGACCGACCTCGACCGCCGCTACTTCGGGGAGCGCGGCGAGGACGACCAGGTCGGGATCCTCGACGGCGCCCGGTCCCGGTTCGGCCGCAGCTACGTCGGCGACCCGGATCGGATCGCCTCCGAGCTCGCCGAGGACGTCGCCGTGCGGGAGGCGGACTACGTGCTGTTCACCGTGCCCAACCAGCTCGGTGTGGAGTACAACGCGCACCTGCTGCGCTCGATCGCCGAGCGGGTCGCCCCGGCGATCGGCTGGGCGCCGGCCGGTCACCAGGTCGCGGCGGCGGTCACCGGCAGCTGAGGCGGGCCGGGCACCGGGGCGGGCCGGGGGCGCGGGCGTCCTAGGGTGGGTCCGTGGCCGGACCCACTGCGCTGAGCACCTACCTGCAGGCGCGGCGGGCGCTCGTCGCCCCCGCCGAGGTCGGGCTGCCCGGCACCGGCCCCCGGCGCACCCCGGGGCTCCGCCGCGAGGAGGTGGCGACGCTGGCGGGCATCAGCGTCGACTACTACGTGCGGCTGGAGAAGGGGCGCGACACCAACCCGTCGGCCCAGGTCCTCACCGCGCTCGCCCGCGTCCTGCAGCTCGACGCCGCGGCCACGGCCCACCTGCACGGGCTCGTCCGGCCGGGGGAGCCGGACACCTCCGGCCCGGCCGGGGAGGAGGTTCCCGAGGGCAGCCGGCTGCTGCTCGACGCCGTCGGCCTCCCCGCGTTCGTCGAGAGCCGCGCCTTCGACGTGCTCGCCGCCAACGCGGCGGCCGGGGCGCTCTCCCCGGCGATCCGCCCCGGCGCCAACCGGCTCCGCTCGATGTTCCTCGACGACGCCGAGCGCGCACTGCACCCGGACTGGGACCGCGACGCCGCGACGATGGTGGCCGAGTTCCGGGCGTCGCTCGGTCCCGACCTGACGACCCCCGCCGTCGCCGCCCTGGTCGAGGAGCTGTCGGCGGCGAGCGCGACGTTCCGCGAGGTCTGGCGACGCCACGACGTCGACCTGCTCACCGGCGCCGTCGTGCGCTGGGAGCACCCACGGGCCGGGGCCCTGGCGCTGCGCCGGGTCAACTACCCGGTCCCGGGCACCCGGGGCCAGGTACTGGTCGTGTACTTCGCCGCACCCGGCGGCGACGACGCCGACCGCCTCGCCGACCTCACCCCCGGCTGATCGCGGGTCCGCGCGAAGATCCGTCCCTCGCGCGCGTCCGGACGCACGCGGACCGCGGATCTGCACGCGCACCGCGGATCACCGGGTGGGGGGCCCTGCGAGGACCCCGAACGACGGGGCCTGTGCACCCGCCCCGGCCGGGCCAGGCTGGTGGGGTCAGCACCGACCCTCCCGGAGGAACGACACCCGTGAGCACCCTCGCCCTCGTCACCGGCGCCACCTCCGGCATCGGCCGGGCCTTCGCCGAGCGCCTCGCCGCCGACGGGTACGACCTGATCGTCGTCGGACGTGACACCGCGCGCCTCGCCACGTTCGCCGCCGGGCACCCCGGCCACGACGTCGAGACCGTCACCGCGGACCTGTCCACCGACGCCGGCATCGACCGGGTCGCCGGCCTCGCCGCCGAGCGGCCCCTGGACCTGCTGGTCAACAACGCCGGCGTCGCCCACTACATGCCGCTCGCCGACCTGCCCGCGGCCCGGGCCCGGGAGCTGCTCGGCGTCAAGGTGATCGCCCCGACGATGATCTCCCGCGCCGCGGTCGGCCCGATGGTCGCCCGCGGGGGCGGCGCCGTCGTCAACGTCGCCGGCATGATCGCCTTCAGCGGTCCCGCGCCCGCCGCGGCCGGGCCGCCGCGCGCGGTCTACGGGGGCGCGCTGGCCCACCTCGTGGCCTTCTCCCAGCTGCTGGCCACCGAGGTCGCCGACGCCGGTGTCCGCTTCCAGGTCCTGTGCCCCGGTGTGGTGGCCACCGAGTTCCACACCCGTCAGGGCCTGGACCTGAGCGCCGTCCCGCGGATGAGCCCCGAGGACGTCGTCACCGCCGGTCTGCGGGGGCTCGAGCTCGGCGAGGTGGTGTGCGCCCCGGGTGTCGAGGACGCGGGACTGCTCCGGTCCGCGGCCGAGGCGGGGCTCGCCGCGTTCGCCGGACAGAGCACGGAACTGGCGACGCGCTACCGCATGGTCTGACCCCGCACCCGTCGGCATGATCATCAGTACCTCGGCGCTGCCACCGCCGGCCCGAGCAGCGACCGGGTACTGATGATCACTGCGCCGCCCCCGGGCCGCGGGGAGCCGCGCAGGGTGGCGACTACGCTGGTCGCGTGGCACGCATCGTCGTCCTCGACTACGGCTCCGGGAACCTGCGCTCCGCCGAGCGCGCCCTCGAACGCGTCGGCGCGGACGTCACCGTGACGTCCGACTTCGACGCGGCGACCGAGGCCGACGGTCTCGTCGTCCCCGGGGTGGGCGCCTTCGCGGCGTGCATGCAGGGCCTGCACGCCGTCCGCGGCCCGCAGATCATCGGGCGTCGCCTCGCCGGCGGCCGCCCTGTCCTCGGGATCTGCGTCGGCATGCAGGTCATGTTCGAGCGCGGCGTCGAGTTCGACGAGGACACCGAGGGCTGCGGCGAGTGGCCCGGCACGGTCGAGCGGATCCAGGCCGACGTGCTGCCGCACATGGGCTGGAACACCGTCCGGACCCCGCAGGACAGCACCCTGTTCGCCGGGCTCGACGCCGACACCCGCTTCTACTTCGTGCACTCGTTCGGCGTCCGGCGCTGGACCCTGGAGCCCTCGCACGCGATCGCCCCGCCGAAGGTCACGTGGACCCACCACGGCGAGGACGTCGTCGCCGCGGTGGAGAACGGGCCGCTGTCGGCGACCCAGTTCCATCCGGAGAAGTCCGGCGACGCCGGCGCCGCGGTCCTGGAGAACTGGCTGCGGTCGGTCAAGGGCTGACACCGACCACGACGCCGCCGCCGTCGAGCCGGGCTTCCAGCTCGCCGATGCGGCCGTCGCGGCCGATGCAGGTCACCACGACGGCGGGACCGCTGCCGAGGTCGGCGACGAGCAGGCGGGTGGTCTCCGCTGCGGGCACACCGACGGTGCCGGGGGCCCGTGCGACCACCTCCGCGACCGGTCCCGGCGCGAGGTCGTTGAGGTCGACGGTGCGCTGTGCCGGGTCCCGGGCGAGCGGTCGGTCGGTCGTGACCACGCCCAACCCGTCGTCGGAGTCCCAGACGTAGGTGCGGGTGCGGGTGGGCCGGCCGGGGTCGGCCGTCTGCACGGTTATCCGGTCCGCGCCGTACACCGCGACCCGGTCGACGACCGTGCTCCCGGTCGCGCGGCGGACGTCGTCGACGAGGCGGGTCAGCCCCTCCTCCGTGCGGAGGTCGGTGGCCGGCGCGGAAACGGCGGGAGCCGGGTCGCGGACCGGCCCGAAGTCGATCTGCTGGGCCTGGACGTGCAGCCAGACCCGTCCGACGACGAGGATCACCGCAAGAGAGATCAGCCTGCCGAGCCACGAGGCCGGTCCGTACCGTCGCCTCCGGTACTCGGCGATCTCGCGCCGGTCCGGGGCCGACGGCAGGAACGGCGGTCCGACACGAGGCGCGGTCCGGTCGGCGCGCGTACGGGCACGGGGGAAGGGCATGGCGGGGAGTGTGGCCGTGCTCGCGCGCCGCCACGGCCGTTCCGCGGAACGCACCTCAGCCCAGCGCGTACTCCCCGGAGCGCAGGTCGAAGGTCACCGTCCGCCGGTCCGAGCGCAGCGCCTCGAGCACCTGCCCGACGAGCGTCGCGACGTCGGAGCCCGCGGCGATCCCCGACGGCACCGTCCCGGCGACGGCACGGTCGGCGAGCCCGGTCTCGATGTGCGGCGGCCGCACGTCGAGCACCCGCACGCCCTGCTTGCGCACGCCACCGCGGGTCGCGGTCAGCCACGCCGACAGCGCCGCCTTCGACGCCGAGTACGCCGCCATCCCCGGCGTCGGCACGTCGGCCAGGATCGCCGAGATCATCGCGAGCGTGCCGCCGGAGTCGGTGAGATGCGGGAGCGCGGCCCGGCCGATCGCCATCGGGGCCTGCGCGTTGACGGTCAGCAGGTGCTCGGTGACGACGTCGTTCTCCGACTCCTCCCCGAACCCGGCCACCCCGATCGCGACGATCACCAGGTCCAGCCCGCCCAGGGCGTCCGCGGCCTCGTCGACGACGGCGGCGCAGCGCTCCAGGTCGAGTGCGTCGAAGGTGAACGTGGGCTCGCCGTCGGCCCCGGAGGGTTCGGTGCGGCCCGCCGGCGCGAGTGTCGCGCCCTGGTCGCGCAGCGCCTCGGTGAGCGCGCCGCCCAGCACACCCGTCGCCCCGACCACCAGCGTCCGCGCCCCGGAGAGTTCCATGATCCGACGGTAGGGCGAACCGGCGACGGCCGCGCGCTCACCGCTGGCAGCGCGGGCACCACCAGGTCTCGCGGCCGTGCGGGGTGCGCTCCGGCGGCGTGAACGCCACCGCGGTGCCGCAGCGCAGACAGGGTCGCCGGTAGCGGCCGTAGACGAAGTGCCGCGGCCGGACCCGCCCGGTGGTGTTCTGCGCGGGGTTGCGCACGACGGCGTCGCGCAGCAGCGCGCGGCCGTGCCCGAGGAGCGCGCCGGGGTCGTCGACCGCGGAGCACGCCCGCCACGGCGAGACCCGCTCCAGGAACAGCAGCTCCTGGGCCCACATGTTCCCCAGCCCGGCGACGACGCGCTGGTCCAGCAGCGCCGCCAGCACCGCCCGGCCGGGGTCGGCGCGCAGCCGGGCGAGGGCCGCGTCGCCGTCGAAGGTGCCGCCGAGCAGATCCGGGCCCAGGTGCCCGACGACGGTGTGCTCGTCGCGGGTCGGGAGCACCGCCAGCACCGGCAGCCCGATCCCGGCCACGGTGCGGCCGTCGACGAGGTGCAGCGCGATCCGCAGGTCGGCCGCGACGGCACGGGGGAGCCGCCTCCCGGGCCGCAGCACCGACCACCGCCCGGACATCCGCAGGTGCGAGTGCACTGTCCAGCCGCCCGCGGTGCGGGCCAGCAGGTGCTTGCCGCGCGGCACCCAGCCGGTGATCTCCTGCCCGGCGAGGTCGGCGCCGGCGAAGCGGGGGTGGCGCACGTCCGAGCGTGCGACCACCGCGCCCGCGGTGGCCGCGTCCAGCCGCGCCGCGAGCCGGAAGATGCTGTCCCCCTCGGCCACCCCCGGAGGCTACGAGCGGCGCGGATACGCTGGCGCGGTGAGCTTCACGTTGCTTCCCGCGGTGGACGTCGTCGACGGGCAGGCCGTCCGGCTGGTGCAGGGCGAGGCCGGCACCGAGACCGGCTACGGCTCGCCCCTGGAGGCGGCCCTGAACTGGCAGTCCGGCGGCGCCGAGTGGGTCCACCTGGTGGACCTCGACGCCGCGTTCGGGCGCGGCTCGAACGCCGAGCTGCTGGCCGAGGTCGTCGCCCGGCTCGATCTGCGGGTCGAGCTGTCCGGCGGGATCCGCGACGACGAGTCCCTCGACCGTGCGCTCTCGACCGGCGCGGCCCGGCTCAACCTGGGCACCGCCGCGCTCGAGCAGCCCGAGTGGTGCCGCAAGGTCCTCGCCGAGCACGGCGAGAAGATCGCGATCGGCCTCGACGTCAAGATGATCGACGGCAGGCGCCGGGTCGCCGGGCGCGGCTGGACCTCCGACGGCGGCGACCTCTGGGAGGTCCTCGCCCGCCTCGACGCCGACGGCGCCACCCGCTACATCGTCACCGACGTCTCCAAGGACGGGACCCTGCAGGGCCCGAACGTCGAGCTGCTCACCGAGGTCGCGAAGGCCACCACCGCCCCGGTGATCGCGTCCGGCGGGATCTCCGAGGTCGCCGACCTGGTGCGGCTGGCCGAGGTCGCCGCGACCGGGGTGAACATCGAGGGGTCGATCATCGGCAAAGCGCTCTACGCGGGCCGGTTCACCCTGCCCGAGGCGATCGAGGCCGTCGGCGCGGTGAGCGCCTGATGGGCGTCGCGGTCCGCGTCATCCCCTGCCTGGACGTCGACGCCGGGCGCGTGGTGAAGGGCGTCAACTTCAAGGAGCTCCGCGACGCGGGCGACCCGGTCGAGATGGCGCGGGTCTACGACGCCGAGGGCGCCGACGAGCTGACCTTCCTCGACGTCACCGCGTCGTCGTCGGAGCGCGGCACCATGATCGACGTGGTGCGCCGCACCGCCGAGCAGGTGTTCATCCCGCTGACCGTCGGCGGCGGCATCCGCACCCCCGACGACGTCGACCGGATGCTCCGCGCGGGCGCGGACAAGGTCTCGGTGAACACCGCCGCGATCGCCCGGCCCACGCTGCTGCACGAGATGTCGCGGCGCTTCGGCAGCCAGTGCATCGTGCTGTCGGTCGACGCCCGTCGCGTCCCCGAGGGCGAGCAGCCGCAGCCGTCGGGCTGGGAGGTCACCACGCACGGCGGGCGCCGCTCCGCCGGGATCGACGCCGTCGAGTGGGCGCAGCGCGGCCAGGAGCTCGGCGTGGGGGAGATCCTGCTCAACTCGATGGACGCCGACGGCACCCGCGCCGGGTTCGACCTGGAGATGCTGACCGCGGTCCGGAAGGTCGTCGACGTCCCGGTGATCGCCTCCGGCGGTGCCGGCGCGGTCGAGCACTTCGGCCCGGCCGTGCGCGCCGGGGCGGACGCGGTGCTCGCCGCCAGCGTGTTCCACTTCGGACAGCTCCGGATCGGCGAGGTCAAGGACGCGCTGCGGGGCGAGGGGGTCGAGATCCGATGACCGCACAGAGCGTGCGCCTGTCCGCGGCCGAGTCCGCGCTGGACCCGGCGGTCGCGGCCCGGCTCAAGCGCGACGCCGACGGCCTGGTCTGCGCCGTCGTCCAGTCCCGCGCCGGTGAGGTGCTGATGGTCGGCTGGATGGACGACGAGGCGCTGCACCGCACCCTGACCACCGGCCGGGGGACCTACTGGTCGCGGTCGCGGCAGGAGTACTGGGTCAAGGGCGGCACGTCGGGGCACGTGCAGCACGTGCACGAGGTCCGGCTGGACTGCGACGGCGACGCGGTGCTCGTCGTCGTCGACCAGGAGGGGCCGGCCTGCCACACCGGGACCCGGACCTGCTTCGACACCGACGTCCTGCTGGTCAGGGACGGAGAATGAACACCGACGTCCTGCTGGTCAGGGACGGAGAATGAACACCGACGTCCTGCCGGCCGGGGACCGACTCCGGCTCAGCTCCCGAGTGCGCCGAACAGCCCGGCGAGCTGGCCGGTGTCGACGTACTCCTCGATCCGGGTGACCAGCCCGTCGTCGCCGACGTGCACGGCGAGCGCGGCCGGCGCCCGGAACGCGGTGCCGTCGGGCAGCGTCCCCGCGACGACGTAGCGCGCCCACGAGATCCCGCCGGTCACCGGCTGGGCGCGGACGTCACGGAACCCGAAGTCGGGGACCGCCGCGCGGATCGCCCGCACGCTGTCCATCGTGTCCGGCACCGTCGGCGCCTCGACCTCGTCGAAGGAGTGCCAGGTGACGGCGCCGGCGGCGAACAGCCCGTCGCCCGGGTCGACGGCGTCGAGGGCCGCGACCACCCGTCCGGCGTGCGTCCTGTCGGTCGTGGTCATCGGACCTCCGGTGCTCGGCACGCCGCGCCCGTCGCGCCGCCTGTACCGGCACCGTGCCGGACCGGCCCGGCCGCGGCAAGGTCCGCGGGCTCAGGGATGCGCCGGCGGCATCGGGGGCGGCTGGGCCGGGGCGGAGGTGACCCACCGGATCCCGGCGGTGACGGCGTGCCCACCGGCCCGCACGACGGTCGCCTCGGCGACGGGCAGCCACGGCAGCCGCAGCGGCATCCGCGTCCAGCGCGGCATCAGCCCCACCGACGCGGCGGCCAGCACCGAGTACGGCACCCGTGCGGCGAGCGGTAGCGGCGGCTCCCACAACAGGAACCGGGCGGCGTCGCGGGCCGCGGGGGTCCCGGCCAGCTCGGGCCGGTACCCGTCGAGCTGCGCCCGCAGCTCCGCGGTGGACTCCGGCGGGTCGGGCACGCCCAGCTCACGGGCGACGCGTGCGGCGTCGGCGACGTAGGCGTCGCGGCCCGCGGCGTCGAGCGGGGTGCTGCCGTAGCGGTCGTGCGCGGCGAGGAAGCTGTCGATCTCGGCGATGTGCACCCAGCGCAGCAGGTGCGGGTCCGACGCCGAGTAGGGGCGCCCGTCCGGCGCGGTCCCGCGGACGTGGACGTGGGCCCGCCTGATCCGGGCGATCACCCGCTCGGCCTCCTCGGCCGGGCCGAACGTCGTCGCGGCCAGGAAGTACGAGGTGCGCTGCAGCCGTCCCCACGGGTCGCCCCGGAACCCGGAGTGCCCGGCGACCCCGGCCATGGCCAGCGGGTGCAGTGACTGCAGCAGCAGCGCCCGCAGCCCGCCGACGAACATCGACGCGTCGCCGTGCACGGTGCGGATCGCGGCGTCCTCGGCGAACCAGCGCGGGCCCTCGGCGCCGAGGACGCGGGCGCGGCGGCCGGAGCCCTCGTCCCCGGCGACCCGGCTGAACACCGCCGAGCCGATCCGCGAGCGCAGGGCCGCGAGCCGGTCGGTGACGGCGTCGGGGAGCCGGGCGGACAGATCGACCATGGCCCCAGTGTGCGGTCGCACCCCGGCCGCGGCCACCGGGTCGGCGGCCTCCGGCGGTCCCGAGGGCGGGACGGCTGCGGCAGCCGGGTGACAGTCTTGCTCCCGTGGTGGCGTGCTCACCGGCCGCTCGGCGAGGCGGTGCGGGGACACGCCGACGGGCGCGGTAGGACGGTGACCGGCGTACGGAGGGGAGCGATGACGAGCGACGTGAGCGTCGGGGTCCTGCTGGCCGACCCGGAGGAGCCGGTCCGCACCGGGCTGCGCGCGGTGCTCGACGCCGACCCCGGCATCACCGTCCTCGGCGAGGCCGCCGACGGCGACGCGGTCCCCGGCCTGGTCACCCGGCTGCGGCCCGAGGTCGTGCTGGCCGACGTCCGCATGCCCGCCGTCGACGGCGGCACCGCGGCCCGGGCGCTGCTGCGCCGCCCCGGCCCGCCCCGGGTGCTGGTCCTCACCACCTTCGGCCACGACCGGTACGTCCTGGACGCGCTGTGCGCCGGGGCCGGTGGCTTCCTGCTGAAGCGGACCCCGCCGCGCGACGTGGTCCGGGCCGTGCACACCGTCGCCGCGGGCGAGTCGCTGCTGTTCCCGGCGGCGGTGCGCGAGCTCGTGGCCGGGTTCGCCACCGACGACGGCGACCGGCTCGCCGCCGCCGGGCTGACCGCGCGGGAGGGCGGGGTGCTGCGGCTGATGGCGCGCGGGCTGTCCGACGCCGAGATCGCCGGGGAGCTGGCGCTCGGCGTGGGCACGGTGACGACCGACGTCGCCGCGGTGCTGGCCAAGACCGGGTCGCGGGGCCGGACCCAGGCCGTCGTCGCCGCCTACTCCTCGGGGTTCGTCGACCCCAGGTTCCCGGTCAGGTAGCGCTGCACGGTGGGCCCGACCGCGGCGACGACGTCCTCGCGCGGTGCCGAGGCCAGCGGCTCCAGCCGCACCACGTAGCGCATCATGCCGAGCCCGATCAGCTGGGAGCCGACGAGCGCGCCCCGCTCGTCGGGCCGGTCGGGGGAGTGCGCCCGGGTGACCGGGCGCAGGATCGCGCCGCCGACGAACTCACGCAGCATCCGGGCAGCGATGTCGTGACCCGCGACGCTGCGCAGCACCGCCGCCATCGGGGCGCCGCCGCCGGTGTCCCAGACCGTCAGGAACCCCCGCACGATCCGCTCGCCGACCCGGTCGGCCTGGCCGTCCAGCACCATCCGCCGGATCTGTGCGGGGTCGACCGGCAGGTCCAGCGCGGCGAGGAACAGCTTCTCCTTGCCGCCGAACCAGTGGTTCACCATGGCCGGGTCCACCCCGGCGCGCTCGGCGATCCGGCGGACCGTGGCGCCGTCGAAGCCGCGGTCGGCGAACTCGGCGCGGGCGGCCGCGAGCAGCCCGGCCCGGGTGTCCGCGCCGCCGGACCGGCGGCCACGACGCCGTGGCGACGCCCCCGGGTCCGGGGGTGCGGTGGCGCTCGGTTCGGTCATGCGCCCCATCCTCACCCGCGCGAGGGCGGCCGTCACTGCTCGGGGACAATGAGTCGCATGACCCAGCGGACCCAGAACGCATCCGGTGGCGCGACGACGACCGGGGCCCCCGCCCCCGCGGTTCCCGCGGCCGCCGCCCTGGGCGCGGTGAGCCCCACCCGTGAGGAGTTCCGGGAGCTGGCCCGCGCGCACCGGGTCATCCCGGTGACCCGGCGGCTGCTGGCCGACGACGAGACCCCGGTCGGGGTCTACCGCAAGCTCGCGGGCGGGACCGCGGGCACGTTCCTGCTGGAGTCCGCCGAGAACGGCCGGTCCTGGTCGCGGTGGTCGTTCGTCGGGGCCCGCAGCGCCGCCGCGCTCACCGCCGTCGACGGCGAGCTGGTCTGGACCGGGGAGGTCCCCGACGGCCTGCCCACCACCGGCGACCCGCTCGACGCGCTGCGCACCGTGGTCACCGAGCTGCACTCCGAGCCGCTGCCCGGGCTCCCGCCGCTGACCGGCGGCATGGTCGGCTACCTCGGCTACGACATCGTCCGCCGCGTCGAGCGCATCGCCGACCCGGACGACCCGGCCGTCGACGACCTGGCGCTGCCCGAGCTGGTCATGCTGCTG
This sequence comes from Pseudonocardia sp. TMWB2A, assembly GCF_017312135.1. Lineage (NCBI taxonomy): Bacteria > Bacillati > Actinomycetota > Actinomycetes > Pseudonocardiales > Pseudonocardiaceae > Pseudonocardia > Pseudonocardia sp. TMWB2A. The sequence continues at coordinate 297,073 of NZ_QKQY01000002.1, read as the reverse complement.
GCCACCGACCTGGCCGCGCTCGACCACCACGAGGGCACCGTCACCCTGATCGCGAACGCGATCAACTGGGACGCCACCGACGAGCGCGTCGACCAGGCCTACGACGACGCCGTCGCCCGGCTGGACCGGATGACCGGCGAGCTCGCCGTGCCCGCGCCCAGCTCGGTCGCGGTGTACACCCCGACCCGCCCGGAGTTCCTCCGCCGGCGCACCCCCGAGCAGCACCACGCCGCGATCGAGGACGCCAAGGAGCAGATCCGCGCCGGCGAGGCGTTCCAGATCGTGCTCTCGCAGCGCTTCGAGATGGAGTGCGACGCCGACCCGCTCGAGGTCTACCGGATCCTGCGCACCACGAACCCGAGCCCGTACATGTACCTGCTGCGTCTGGACGACGCGGCGGGCGGGCCGCCGTTCTCCATCGTCGGGTCCAGCCCGGAGGCGCTGGTCAGCGTGCTCGACGGGCGCGCCACCACGCACCCCATCGCGGGCACCCGCTGGCGCGGCGCGACCGACGAGGAGGACCAGCTCCTGGAGAAGGAGCTGCGCGGCGACGAGAAGGAGCGCGCCGAGCACCTGATGCTCGTCGACCTCGGCCGCAACGACCTGGGCCGGGTGTGCGAGCCCGGCACGGTGACCGTGCGGAACTTCTTCGAGATCGAGCGCTACAGCCACGTCATGCACCTGGTGTCGACGGTGACCGGGCTGCTGCGCGGCGACCGCACCGCGTTCGACGCCGTCGTCGCCTGCTTCCCGGCAGGCACCCTGTCCGGGGCGCCGAAGGTGCGGGCCATGCAGGTCATCGACCGGCTGGAGCCGACCCGGCGCGGCCAGTACGGCGGCATCGTCGGCTACCTCGACTTCGCGGGCAACGCCGACACCGCGATCGCCATCCGCACCGCGATGATCCGCAACGGGACCGCGTACGTGCAGGCGGGCGGCGGGATCGTCGCCGACTCCGACCCGGCCGCGGAGGACATGGAGTGCCTGAACAAGGCCCGGGCGGTGCTCTCGGCCGTCGCCGCGGCCGGGTCCATGTCACCCCCGCCGGCCCCGGGCAGCGCGTGACGGCGCCCGGCGACGACGGGGCCGCCGCGCCCGCGGCGGACCGCACCGACCGGCGGGCACTCGGCCTGACCGTGCTCGGCCTGCTGCTCGGCGCCGGGGCGCTGTGGGGCGCCGGGGCGGCCGAGTGGTTCGTGCTGGAGGTGCCCACCGCGACCCGCGGCACCGTCGAGCTCGGCGCCACCGGCGCGCAGCTGCAGCCCGCGGTCACCGCGGTCGCGGCGCTGCTGGTGGCGGCCGTCGCCGCGCTGGTCGCGCTGTCCGGGATCGCCCGCCGCGTGCTGGGCGTGCTGGTCGGGCTCGCCGGGGCGGCCGCGGTGGTGCTGACCCTGCGGCTGGTCGCCGTGCCGCCGTCGGCGGTGGAGCTGGCCTCGGCCCGTTCCGGGCTGACCGCCCCGAACGCCCCCGCGGGCTCCGGCGCGGTCTCGGCGACGCCGTGGCCCTGGCTGGCCGTCGCCGGCGGGGTCGTCGCGCTCGCCGCGGCGGTGCTGCTGGTGGTCCGCGAGCCGCGGCTGCCGCGGCTCGGCGCCCGGTACGCCGCACCGGGGACGCAGGCGGCCACGACACCGGCCGACCCCGACCGGGCGGCCTGGGAACGGCTCGACGCCGGCGGCGACCCGACCGTCGGCCCGCGTGAGGGGGAGAACTAGCATGACCTCGACGTCCGGGCGACGCGCGAGCGGAGGAGGAGTCGGCCCTGTGAGCACTACGGGCACTGCCGGTACTGCCGGACACCCGAACGGGACACCGGGTCGCGTACCCAGCGTCCTCGAGTCCATCGTGGACGGGGTCCGGGAGGACCTCGCCGAGCGCGAGAGCGTCGTCGACTTCGCCGAGATCAAACGGCGGGCCGCGGCCGCGCCGCCGCCGCGGGACGCGATGGCGGCCCTGCGCGAGCCGGGTGTCGGCGTCATCGCCGAGGTGAAGCGGGCCAGCCCGTCGAAGGGGTCGCTCGCCGACATCCCCGACCCGGCCGACCTCGCCGATGCCTACTCCGCCAACGGCGCGCGGGTGATCAGCGTGCTCACCGAGCAGCGCCGCTTCGGCGGCTCGCTGGCCGACTTCGACGCCGTCCGCGCCCGGGTCGACACCCCGCTGCTGCGCAAGGACTTCGTCGTCACGCCGTACCAGGTGCACGAGGCCCGTGCGCACGGCGCGGACGTCGTGCTGCTGATCGTCGCCGCGCTGGAGCAGCCGGTGCTCGCCTCGCTGCTGGACCGCGTCGAGTCCCTCGGGATGACCCCGCTGGTCGAGGTGCACACCGAGGAGGAGTGCGACCGCGCCCTGGAGGCCGGCGCCACCCTGATCGGCGTGAACGCCCGCAACCTGCACACCCTCGAGGTGAACCGGTCGGTCTTCGGTGAGATCGCGCCCGGGCTGCCGTCGCACGTGCTCAAGGTCGCCGAGTCCGGCGTCCGCGGCCCCGGTGACCTGCTCACCTACGCGGGCTGGGGTGCCGACGCGGTGCTGGTCGGCGAGGGCCTGGTGACCAGCGGTGACCCGGCGGCCGCGGTCCGCGGGCTGGTCGCGGCCGGGTTCCACCCGTCCTGCAGCCGCAACGGCGGCTGAGCCGTGCTCGTCACGCTCGCCGCGGCGCTCCCGACGTACATCCCCAGCCCGGACCGCGGTGTCTGGCACCTCGGCCCGATCCCGATCCGGGCGTACGCGCTGTGCATCATCGCCGGCATCGCGGTCGCCCTGTGGTGGGGCGAGCGTCGGCTGCAGGCGCGCGGCGGGCGGGCCGGGACGGTGCTCGACGTCGCGGTGTGGGCGGTGCCGTTCGGCCTGCTCGGCGGGCGGCTCTACCACGTCGCCACCGACTGGCGGACCTACTTCGGCCCCGGCGGCAACCCGTGGGGTGCGCTGGAGATCTGGAACGGCGGGCTCGGGATCTGGGGCGCCATCGCGCTCGGCGGGGTCGGGGCCTGGATCGGCTGCCGCCGCCACGGCGTCCCGCTGCCGCTGTTCGCCGACGCGGTCGCGCCCGGCATCATCGTCGCCCAGGCGATCGGGCGGCTCGGGAACTGGTTCAACCAGGAGCTCTACGGCGGCCCGACCACCCTGCCCTGGGGCCTGGAGATCTACCGCCGCGTCGACCCCGCGACCGGGCTGGACGACCCGCTCGGCGGCGTCGCGCTCGACCCGACACCGATCGCGGTCGTGCACCCCACGTTCCTCTACGAGCTGCTGTGGAACCTCGTCGTCGCCGCGCTGATCGTGCTGGCCGACCGCCGGTTCCGGCTCGGCCACGGCAAGGTGTTCGCGCTCTACGTCGCGGGCTACACCCTCGGCCGGTTCTTCATCGAGCTCATGCGTACCGACCCGGCGACCCGCGTGTTCGGCGACGTCCGGATCAACGTCGTCGTCGCGGCCGTCGTGTTCGTCGGGGCGGTGCTCTACGTCGCGTTCGCCCGGCGCGGCCGCGAGGAGTACGTCGCGCCCGAGCCGGAGGACACCACCGCGCCCGGGGAGCAGGGCAAGCCCCAGGAGCACGAGGACGCGTGAGCGCGTTCGCGGGCTTCGGCGACGGCGCCGTCGAGTTCTACGACGGCCTGCTCGCCGACAACTCACGGGCGTACTGGACCGACCAGCGCGAGGTCTACGAGACCGACGTCCGCGGCCCGATGACGGCGCTGCTCGCCGACCTCGAACCGGAGTTCGGGGCGGGCAAGGTGTTCCGGCCCTACCGCGACGTGCGCTTCGCCGCGGACAAGACGCCGTACAAGACCCACTGCGGCGGCTTCGCCGAGCCGTTCTACGTCGAGGTGTCCGCGGACGGGATGCTCGCCGCGGGCGGCTACTACTACATGGCGCCCGACCAGCTGACCCGCTACCGCGAGAGCGTCGACGACGGGCGCCGCGGCGAGGACCTGCGGGCCCGGCTCGACACCGCCCGCGCTGCCGGGCTCACCGTCGACGGCCAGACGCTCAAGACCCGCCCGCGCGGCACCGACCCTGGCCACCCGCGGCTGGACCTGCTGCGACACAAGGGGCTCTACGTGTCGCGGAGCTGGCCGCCGGACGACGTGCTGCACGGCCCGCGGGCCCGGGACCGGGTCCGCACGGTGTGGCGGGCCTCCCGCCCGGTCACCGAGTGGCTCGACGACCACGTCGGCCCCAGCGAGCTCCCGCGCCGCTGACCCGCCGCGGCCGCGCCGCCGCCGCGCCGTCGGGTCGGTCGTGCCGCCGCCGTGCCGCCGCGCTGTCGCCGGGTCGTGTCACCGTGCCGCGCCGACGGTCCGGGCGGCGCCGGGCGGGTTTCCGTGACACGGTCGACAACCTGCGCGGTGATCCGGACGACGGCCGGGGTACGAACACCGCGGACGGGCCGACGCGGTCCGGGTCGACGCACGGGGGAGTGGGCATGGGAGTGCAGGGGCGGACGCGGGGCCGGCGCACCCGTGACGGGCTGCTGGCGCTGGTGACGGCGGCGTTCGTCGTCGCCGGGTGCACCGCCGCCGGGCCCGCCACCGCGCCGCCGCCCGCCGGGGCGCTGTCCCAGCAGGTCACCGGCGCCGCGACCGGCGAGGCAGCGGTGCCGCACCTGCGGGCCCTGGAGCGCATCGCCGACGACAACGGCGGCAACCGCGCCGCCGGGACGCCCGGCTACGACGCGACGGTCGACTACGTCGCCGGCGTGCTGCGCGACGCCGGGTTCGACGTCACCACCCCCACCTACGACGCCGGGGACGGTCGCGAGCTGCGCAACGTCGTCGCCCGCACCCGCGGCGGCGACCCCGCCCGGATCGTGCTCGCCGGCGCCCACCTCGACTCCGTGCGGGCCGGCCCCGGCATCAACGACGACGGCAGCGGCATCGCCGGGCTGCTCGCCGCGGCGACCGCGCTCGGCCCGCAGCCGGGCGTCGGCGCCACCGTCTCCTTCGGCTTCTGGGGCTCGGAGGAGGACGACCTGCAGGGCTCGACCGGCTACGTGCGGTCCCTGTCGGAGGAGGAGCGCGAGCACCACCTGCTCTACCTCAACGCCGACATGCTCGGCTCACCCAACGGCGGCTACTTCGTGCAGGGCGGCCGCGGCGAGGACGACGAGGAGCGGGGCCCGTCCGGGTCCGGCGTCGTCGCCTCGGTGCTGGCCGAGGAGCTGGCCGCGGCGGGCGCCCCGCAGCCCGAGACCATCGGCCTCTACGGCGACGACGACGGCCCCTTCGCCGAGGTCGGCATCCCGGTCGCGGGCGCGGTCACCGGCGACGAGGACACCAAGTCCCGCTCCCAGGCCCAGCTCTGGGGCGGCGAGGCGGGCCGGGCCTACGACGGCTGCTACCACTCGGCCTGCGACCGGATCGGCAACGTCGACACCGTGAAGCTGGACCGCTACACCCGCGCGATCGCGGCGACCCTGGCCCGTTTCGCCGACGCCACCCAGCGCCCCTCCGGCTGAGCCGGCCCGCCCGGCGGTGTGGGGACGGTCGGCCTCAGAGCCGCGAGGACGACGTCCGCCCCGGGCGCCGCCGCGCCACCAGTGCGGCCAGCCCCACCCCGAGTACCGCCCCGGCGACGTCGACGAGCGCGTCGAGGACGTCCCCGCTGCGCCCGATCGGCAGCAGCGCCTGCGCGACCTCCGACGCCGCGGCGTAGACGACCAGCCCGCCCAGCAGCGGCCACACCCGGATCCCGGCGGCCCGCCCGGTCCACGCCAGCAGCGCGAACAGCAGCAGGTGGACGACCTTGTCGGTGCCCGGAGGTGCCGTCGGGACCCCGGACGCCGGGGTGAACAGGACCACCAGGCTCAACAGGACCGACAGGACGAACGGCTGGACGCGCACGCCCCCAGTCTGCTCCACCGGTGACCGCCGGGATGAACACCGTCGAACCGGACGCCGACAGGCCGGGTTCCCGTCGTCCTGATCGTTCCAGACAGCGCTACCCTGATAGCCGTGACACGTCGAACCAAGATCGTCTGCACCATCGGTCCGGCCACGGCGACCCCGGACCGGATCCGTGACCTCGTGGAAGCGGGCATGGACGTGGCCCGGCTCAACTTCAGCCACGGGGACCGCGCCGACCACAAGCGCGTCTACGAGATGGTCCGCGACGCCGCCGACTCGACCGGGCGCGCCGTCGGCATCCTCGCCGACCTGCAGGGCCCGAAGATCCGGCTCGGCCGCTTCACCGACGGGCCCACCGAGTGGGCGACCGGCGAGGAGGTGCGGATCACGGTCGACGACGTGGCCGGCACCCGCGACCGGGTCTCCACCACCTACAAGGGCCTCGCCCAGGACGCCCAGGTCGACGACCGGATGCTCGTCGACGACGGCAAGGTCGGCCTGCGGGTCGTCGCCGTCGACGGCAACGACGTGGTCTGCCGGGTCACCGAGGGCGGCCCCGTCTCGGACAACAAGGGCCTGTCGCTGCCCGGGATGAACATCTCGGTGCCCGCGCTGTCGGACAAGGACATCGCGGACCTGGAGTTCGCGATGTCGCTGCGGGTCGACGTCGTCGCGCTGTCGTTCGTGCGCAGCCCCGCCGACATCGACCTCGTCCACAAGATCATGGACAACACCGGCGCCGGCCGCGTCCCGGTGATCGCGAAGCTGGAGAAGCCGGAGGCCGTCGACAACCTCGAGGCCGTCGTGCTCGCCTTCGACGGCATCATGGTCGCCCGCGGTGACCTGGGCGTGGAGCTGCCGCTGCAGAACGTGCCGCTGGTGCAGAAGCGCGCGGTGCAGATCGCGCGGGAGAACGCCAAGCCGGTCATCGTCGCGACCCAGATGCTGGAGTCGATGATCACCAGCTCGCGCCCGACCCGCGCCGAGGCCTCCGACGTCGCGAACGCCGTCCTCGACGGCACCGACGCCGTGATGCTGTCCGGTGAGACCAGCGTCGGCCGCTACCCGATCAAGACCGTGCGGACGATGGCCGAGATCGTCGAGGCCGTCGAGGCGGGCCCGGCCGACGTGCCGCCGCTCAACCACGTGCCCCGCACCAAGCGTGGCGTGCTGTCCTACGCCGCCCGCGACATCGGCGAGCGGCTCTCGGCGCGGGCGCTGGTCGCGTTCTCCCAGTCCGGTGACACGGTGCGCCGCCTGGCCCGGCTGCACACCCGGCTCCCGCTGCTGGCGTTCACCCCGGAGCCCGCGGTGCGCAGCCAGCTCGCGATGACCTGGGGCGTCGAGACGTTCCTGGTCGACAAGGTCGACTCGACCGACGCGATGATCCGCCAGGTCGACCACGCGATCCTGTCGATCGGCCGGTTCAAGCCGGGTGACCTGGTGGTCGTCGTCGCCGGGTCGCCGCCCTCCACGGTCGGGTCGACCAACCTGATCCGGGTGCACCGCCTGGGCGAGGACGACCACGCCTGAGGCCGGTTGGGCATACTCACCGACCGTGAGTGCCGATTCCGCAACCGCGCAGACCGCAGCCGACGGTGAACCGCGCGGCCAGGCCGTCCTCGACGACCTGGTCGCGCTGCTGGACCTGGAGCGGCTGGAGGACAACCTCTTCCGCGGGGTGAGCCCGCCGGTGTCGCTGCCCCGCGTGTTCGGCGGGCAGGTCGCGGGCCAGGCGCTGGTCGCCGCGGGCCGCACGGTGCCGGCCGACCGGGGCGTGCACTCGCTGCACGCCTACTTCATCCGGCCCGGGGACCCGAGCATCCCGATCGTCTACGAGACCGAGCGGGTCCGCGACGGCCGGTCGTTCACCACCCGCCGGGTGCTCGCCATCCAGCGCGGCGAGCCGATCTTCTCGCTGTCGGCGTCGTTCCAGCTGCCGCAGAACGGTCTGGAGCACTCCCAGCCGATGCCCTCGGACGTCCCCGCGCCGGACGCCGTCGACGACCTCGGCACCCGCGCCGCCCGCGGCGACGGCGGCTGGATGGCCGGGCTGCCGCGCCCGCTGGACATCCGGCTGATCGACGAGCCGTCCTGGTCGCAGGACCACCCCGGCCCGTCCGACGACCCGATGCGGCTGTGGCTGCGCGCCGACGGCGAGCTGCCCGACGACCCGCTGCTCCACGTGTGCCTGCTCACCTACGCCAGCGACCTGACCCTGCTGGGGTCGGTCGTCGCCCGCCACGACGTGCCCCGGACCGGGCTGCAGATGGCGAGCCTGGACCACGCGATGTGGTTCCACGCGCCGTTCCGGGCCGACGAGTGGCTGCTCTACTCGTGCTTCTCGCCGGCCGCGTCCGGCGGGCGCGGCCTCGCGAGCGGCCGCTTCTTCACCGCCGACGGCCGCCTGGTCGCCACCACCATGCAGGAGGGACTCGTCCGGGTCCCGCGCGCCGGGAGGGACGCACGCCCATGACCGTCGAGTCCGAGATCTCACTGCCCAGTGTCAACGGCGGCAGGCTGCCCGGCTTCCTGGCCCGCCCCGAGACCACCACCCCGGGCCCGGCGATCGTGATGATCTACGAGATCTTCGGGATGACCCCGGAGATGCGCCGGATCGCCCGCGAGCTGGCCCGCGAGGGCTACACCGTGCTGATCCCGGACCTGTTCGCCCGCGGCCGGGTGAAGCCGTTGTGCATCGCCTCGACGGTGGCGACGATGGCCACCGGCCGCGGCGCCGCGCTCGGCGACTGCGAGTCCGCGCGTCGCTGGCTGGCCGACCAGCCCACCGTCGACGCCGACCGGATCGGGGTCATGGGGTTCTGCATGGGCGGCGGGTTCGCGATGCTGCTGTCCCAGAGCGGTCTGTACCGGGTCGCGGTGCCGTTCTACGGCCGCGCCGGCGTCGAGGTGGAACCGGTCTGTCCGGTCGTCGCCAGCTTCGGCGGGCGGGACGCGCAGTTCGCCGACGGCTACCCGCAGCGCCTGGAGGCCGACCTGACCGAGCGGGGGATCCCGCACGACGTCGTCGTCTACCCCGAGGCCGGGCACTCGTTCATGACGCGCACGCCGGGTGTGAAGGGTGCGGTGGCGCGCCGGACGCCGCTGCACGCGGAGTACCACGAGCCGTCGGCGACGGACGCGACGGAGCGGGTGCGGGCCTTCCTGCGCGACCACCTGTAGCCGGGGCAGGATGGGGGGTGTGAGCGAGCGCGATGATCAGCAGGACCGGGCCTGGGGCTTCCGCACCCGGGCCGTGCACGCGGGGACGGTGCCGGACGCCGCGACCGGCTCCCGGGCGGTGCCGATCCACCAGACGACCAGCTACGTCTTCCGCGACACCGACGACGCCGCGGCGCTGTTCGCGCTGCAGAAGTACGGGCTGATCTACTCCCGGATCGCCAATCCGACGGTGGCGGCGCTGGAGGAGCGCCTGGCCAGCCTCGACGGGGGCATCGGCGCGGTGTGCACGGCCAGCGGGCAGGCCGCCGAGTTCCTCACCTTCGCCGCGCTCGCCGGGGCGGGGGACCACGCCGTCGCCGCGGCCGGGCTGTACGGCGGCACCATCACCCAGCTCGACGTGACGCTGCGCCGCTTCGGCGTCGACACGACCTTCGTGCCGGGCACCGACCCGGCCGACTACGCCGCCGCGATCCGCGACAACACCAAGTTCGTCTTCGCCGAGGTCGTGTCCAACCCGGGCGGCGAGGTCGCCGACATCGCCGGACTCGCCGAGGTCGCGCACGCGGCCGGGCTCCCGCTGATCATCGACGCGACGCTGGCGACGCCGTACCTGTGCCGGCCGCTGGAGCACGGCGCGGACATCGTGATCCACTCGGTGACGAAGTTCCTCGGCGGGCACGGCACCACCCTCGGCGGCGTCGTGATCGAGTCCGGCCGTTTCGACTGGGGCAACGGCCGCTTCCCCGGGATGACCGAGCCGGTCCCGTCCTACGGCGGGCTCACCTGGTGGGGCAACTTCCAGGAGCTCGGGTTCCTCACCAAGCTGCGTGCCGAGCAGCTGCGCGACGTCGGCGCCACGCTGTCCGCGCACTCGGCGTTCCTGCTGATGCAGGGCGTCGAGACGCTGCCGCAGCGGATGGAGGCCCACATCGCCAACGCGCAGAAGGTCGCCGAGTGGCTCGAGGCCGACCCGCGGGTGGAGTACGTGACCTACCCCGGGCTGCCGTCGCACCGCCACCACGAGCGGGCTCGCCGGTACCTGCCCGCGGGGCCGGGCGCGGTGTTCGCGTTCGGGGTGCGCGGTGGCCGGGCCGCCGGGGCGCGGTTCATCGAGTCGGTGCAGCTGTGCAGCCACCTCGCCAACGTCGGCGACGCCCGCACCCTCGTCCTGCACCCCGGGTCCACCACCCACCAGCAGCTGACCGCCGAGCAGCTGGAGCACGCCGGCGTCCCCGAGGACATGATCCGGATCTCGGTCGGGCTGGAGGACCCGGACGACATCGTCTGGGACCTCGACCAGGCCCTCACCGCCTCGCAGAAGGAGACCGCGTGACCTGGGAGAACCCGCCCGCGTGGCGGCGGCAGCAGATCCTGCGCGACACCCGCACCGTCGCCGTCGTCGGGGCGAGCCCGAACCCGGCCCGGGCCAGCAACTTCGTCGCCACCTACCTGCTGGCCTCGACCGGTTTCGAGGTGTACTTCGTCAACCCGAACGCGACCACGATCCTCGGGCGCCCGGTGTACCCCTCGCTCGCGGAGCTGCCGGTGGTGCCGGACCTGGTCGACGTGTTCCGCCGCCCCGAGGACCTCGACGGGGTGCTCGACGAGGTGCTCGCCCTCGACCCGGCGCCGTCGACGTTCTGGCTCCAGTTCGGCCTGTTCGACGAGGAGCTGGCCCGCCGCGCGGAGGCCGCCGGCCTGACCGTGGTGATGGACCGGTGCCTCAAGGTGGAGCACGCGCGCTTCGCCGGCGGGCTGCACCTGGCCGGGTTCGACACCGGAGTGATCACCTCGCGGCGCCGGGACTGACCCGCCGCGGCCGACCGTGCTCGGCCCGGCCGGGATCGGCCCGCTCGGACCGGTCCGTTGTGCCGACCGGCCGGGACCGGCCCCCGTCGCGGTCAGATCCGCTCGGGGGCCCGCTCGCCGTCGTCCTCGACGGCGTCGTCGATCGCCAGCTCCCGTTCGGTCGGCGGGTCGGCCTCGGCGCGGGCCTGCTCGGCCGCGTCCTCGGCCTCGTCCCGCGACGCGTACTGCGTGAGGAGCCCGCACCCGCAGTCGCACCGCACCACCCACCGGTCGGCGACGTCGGCCATCTGCAGCACCTGCGGGTCGTGACCGTCCACCAGGACCTCCTCGGCGGCGAGTGTGTGAGCGGCATCATTGCGCGACGCAGCACTCCGGCGCCATTCGTGACAGGGGGTCGTCGGCCGACGGTCCGGGAGCGACGAGCTGCGGCCACTCCCACACGCCGGCCGCCGCGCCGGGCGTTGCGTCCGCGTGGTCACGACCACCGGAACGCGACGCCCGACGCCGGGGGCACGCGTCGCCGGAACCGGGCCGGTCTCACCAGCCGAGCAGACCGACCAGGAAGGCGTGGATCAGCCAGAACGGGGCGAACGCCAGCGCCACCAGCCCACCGGGGCCGACCCCGCGCCGGGCCGGGAACACCAGCGCCAGAGCCGCGAGCCCCCACGGCACGACCAGCGCGAGCGCACGCAGCGGCCACGACCCGACCCCGGTGAACAGGGCCAGCAGCAGCGCCACCGCCACCCAGCCGGCCGCCGCGGCCACACAGCGGGGGAGCACGGCGGCGACGCCCGGGAGCTGCGGGGACCGGTCGGCGACCGCGGCCCGCTCCGGCTCCGTGCCCGGTGGGTACGGCGGCGCCCCCGGCAGCGGGGCGTGGGGCGGGACGGAGCCGGGGTTGATCCCGGAGAACCCCGGGGCGCCCTGCCACGACGGCGTCGCCCCGGCCGCGCCGGGCGGGTCCGGCCGCGCCGGCTCGTCCGGTCCGGGCCGGTCGGCGGGGTCGGTGCCGCTCATGCCGGGAGCCTAGACCGCCGCCCGCCCCGCGGGCCCGGCCGCGCCGCACGATGATCGCCGGGAGTGGAGTGCAGAACGCAGCGGGGTGCGTCCGGCGCTCCTTTCCCGGCGATCATGGTCCGGCGGGGCGGTGTGCGGGAGCCGGGGTGCGGCCGTAGGTCAGCCGGCGCAGCAGCACCTCGGCCGGGCCGCGGTGGCCTCGGCGCCCGGCCACCACGGCGACGACGACGGTCACCAGCCACACCCCGGCCCCGCACAGCGTCGCCGCCCACAGCGGCAGGCCCGCGCCGAGCCCGAGCGTCCAGGCCGGGAACAGGGCCACGAACGCGACTGACTGCGCCAGGTACCCGCTCAGCGAGCGCCGCCCCAGCGCGACCAGCGCGCGGGCCGCCCACCCGCCCGGCACCGGTCCGGCCTCGCCCGGGGACCGGTACACGGCCCCCGGACCGTCCGGCGCCGCGCCGGCGGAGCGTGTCCGTCGCGCGACGACCAGCCCGGCCAGCGCCGCGTACCCGGCGCCCGCGGCGTAGCCGGTCACCGCGTGCAGCACCCCGACCACGTGCGCCACCGGCTCCGACGGCGTCCACACCCCGGCGGCGACCAGCCCCAGCGGCAGGCCGCCCACGACCCCGGCGCCGATCCCCGCGACGGCGACCCGGCGCAGCGCGCGACGGTGCCGGGCCGGGGCGTCGAGCCACCCGGCGCGGGCGACGAGGACCCCCGCGACCGCCGCCCCCAGGAGCCCGACCGCGCTGATCAGCAGGTTGCCGAACAGCCACTCGCCGAACCGCTCCACCGCCGCCGACAGCACGTCCGGCGCGACCAGCGACGGCGACGCCGACGCCGCGTCGGACCGGGTCAGCGCGACGGGGGCGTAGAGCAGCGCCAGCAGCGTCGTCGCGGCCACCCCGGTGAGCACCAGCACCGCGGTCGACCCGCGGACCAGCACCGGCGCGAGGACCACCGCGATCAGCCCGTAGGCGGCGACGAAGTCCCCGTGCCACAGCAGCACCGCGTGCGCGGCACCGACGGCGAACAGTGCCCCGCCCCGGCGTCGCACCAGGGCCAGGACCTGGTCGGGCCCGGCACCGGCGCGGGTCGCGCGGCGGGCGAGCCCGGCGATGCCGTAGCCGAACAGCAGAGCGAAGAGCGGATAGGCCCGGCCGTCGACCAGGGTCAGCTGCGCCGCGGCGAGCCAGGCGTCGACGCCGGTCGGGTCGAGCGGGTAGGTGCGCACGCCGATGCCGCGGTGGGTGACGAAGGTGTGCGCGTTCGCGACGGCGATGAGCAGCAGCGCCGCGCCGCGGGCCAGGTCCGGCGCCGGTGCACGACCGGTCACCGGGACGTCACGCATCACGGCCCACGCTACCGGCGGTGTGGTTCCCGCCACGCGTGGCGGTGGGTGTGCTCCCCGTCGCGGTACGCAGGCGCGATCAGGGCTAGGGTCCGTGGCGTGTCTGCTACCCCCGTTACCGTTACCGTCACCGGAGCCGCTGGCCAGATCGGTTACGCGCTGCTCTTCCGGATCGCCTCCGGGCAGCTGCTGGGGCCCGACACCCCGGTCAAGCTGAACCTGCTGGAGATCCCGCAGGCCGTGAAGGCCGCCGAGGGCACCGCGATGGAGCTCGACGACTGCGCGTTCCCGCTGCTGCGCGGCATCGACATCTTCGACGACGCGAACGCCGCGTTCTCCGGCACCAACGTCGCGCTGCTCGTCGGCGCCCGTCCCCGCAGCAAGGGCATGGAGCGGGGCGACCTGCTCGAGGCCAACGGCGGCATCTTCGGCCCGCAGGGCAAGGCGATCAACGCCGGTGCCGCGGACGACGTGCGCGTCCTGGTCGTCGGCAACCCGGCCAACACCAACGCCCTGATCGCCCAGGCCTCCGCGCCCGACGTCCCGGCCGAGCGGTTCACCGCGATGACCCGCCTCGACCACAACCGCGCGCTGGCGCAGCTGTCGAAGAAGCTCGGCGTCGGCCTCGACGAGATCAGCAAGCTCACGATCTGGGGCAACCACTCGGCCACCCAGTACCCGGACCTCTTCCACGCCGAGGTCGGCGGCAAGATCGCCGCCGAGCAGGTCGAGCGGGAGTGGCTGGAGAACGACTTCATCCCGACCGTCGCCAAGCGCGGTGCCGCGATCATCGAGGCCCGGGGCGCGTCCTCGGCCGCGTCGGCCGCGAACGCCGCCATCGATCACGTCTACGACTGGGTCAACGGTACCCCGGCCGGCGACTGGACCTCCGCCGCGATCCCGTCGGACGGCTCCTACGGCGTCCCCGAGGGCATCATCTCCTCGTTCCCGGTCACCTCCGAGAACGGCGAGTGGAAGATCGTCCAGGGCCTGGAGATCGACGAGTTCTCCCGCGGGAAGATCGACGCGAGCGTCGCGGAGCTGGTCGAGGAGCGCGACACCGTCGCCAAGCTCGGCCTCATCTGAGCCGACCGCACACGGACCGCGGCCCCGCACCCGTCACGGGTGCGGGGCCGCGGTGCGTCCGGAGCCGCTCCCCGGTGATCGCCGATCCGCGCGCTGATCCGCGCCGCGCGCGCGTCCGGACACGCGCGCCGAGCGGATCTGCGCGCGGACAGCGGATCAGCGCGCGGGCCGCGGATCAGCGCGCGGGCTGCGGCACCGTGGCCGGGTCACACCAGGCGGGCGCCGGTGCCGCCGTCGAACAGGTGGGTGCGGTCCGGGTCGGGGACCAGCCGCAGCCGGGTCCCGCGCTCCGGCGGGGTGCGCGCGTCGACCCGGGCGACCAGCGTCGTCCCGGCCCCGTCGTGCCCCGCGTCCTCGGTGAGGGTGCCGTAGACGTAGGCGTCGGCCCCCAGCTCCTCGACGACGTCGACGGTCACCTCCAGCCCGTCCCCGGCACCGGCCGGGCGCAGGTCCTCCGGCCGGATCCCGACCGTGACCGTGCCCGACGACGAGGCCGGCACCGCGATCTGTGCCCCACCCAGGGCGACCTGCCCGGAGCCGTCCACCGGCACCGTCACCAGGTTCATCGCCGGCGACCCCACGAACCCGGCGACGAAGGCGTTCACCGGCCGCTCGTAGAGCTCGCGCGGGGTGGCGCACTGCTGCAGCACCCCGCCCGAGAGCACCGCGACGCGGTCGCCCATCGTCATCGCCTCCACCTGGTCGTGGGTGACGTAGACGGTGGTGACACCCAGGCGCCGCTGCAGCGACGCGATCTGGGTGCGGGTGGACACCCGCAGCTTCGCGTCCAGGTTGGACAGCGGCTCGTCCATGCAGAACACGGCGGGCTCGCGCACGATCGCGCGGCCCATCGCGACCCGCTGACGCTGCCCGCCCGACAGGGCACGCGGCTTGCGGTCCAGCAGCCCCTCCAGGTCGAGGATCGTCGCCGCCTCGGCGACGCGGCGGGCGATCTCGTCCTTCGGGCGGCCCGCGTTGGTCAGCGCGAAGCCCATGTTCGCGGCGACCGTCATGTGCGGGTAGAGCGCGTAGTTCTGGAACACCATCGCGATGTCGCGGTCCTTGGGCCGGACGTCGGTGACGTCGCGGTCGCCGATCCGGATGGCGCCGGCGTCGACGTCCTCCAGGCCCGCGAGCATCCGCAGCGACGTCGACTTCCCGCAGCCGGACGGCCCGACGAGCACGAGGAACTCGCCGTCGGCGATCTCCAGGTCCAGCCCGTCGACGGCGGGGGTGTCCGACCCGGGGTAGATCCGCGTCGCCGAGTCGTAGGTGACCGTTGCCATGTCAGCGTCCCGCCATCAGATGTTGGGCTTCACGTCGGTGTCGAAGATCCGGGTCAGCGTGCCCTTGAGGGTGGTGAGCTCGCCCTGCACGTCGGCCCGCTGGTTGAGGATGTTGGCACAGGTCCGCGCGATCTCCTGGTCGGCGCCCGGGAAGAACGCGCGCGCCCGGTCCTGGGTGCGGGTCCGGTCGAGCTGGTCGATCGCGACCTTGCGCAGCGGGGTCTGGGCGAGCAGCGGCCCGGTGTTCGCCGAGGTGCGGATCGGGAGGTAGCCGGTGGCCTGGGAGAACAGCACCGTGTTCTCCGGGCTGGTCAGGAACTTCGCGAACGCCGCCGCGGCGAGCTGGCGCTCCGGCGGGACCCCGGCCGGGATCCCGAGCCCCGCGCCGCCGGTCGGGCACACCGGCCCGGCGACCGGGCCCGCGGGCAGGAATCCGGCGCCGACGTCGAACCGGGCCGCGTCGAGCACGGTGACCAGCGAGCCGGTGGAGCCGACCGTCGCCGACACCGCCCCGGCACCCAGGTCGGTGGTGCCGTCGGTGGCGGCGACGCCGGCCCAGCCCGAGGTCACCGCGTTCTGCAGGGCCGAGACCGCGCGGACCGCCTCGGGGGAGTCGCAGGTGACGTCCCACTCGTTCGACCAGGCACCGCCCTCGCCCCAGAGGTTGTTCTGGAACGACCAGCCGGCGTAGTCGGCCAGGGCGGGGAGCTGGTACGCCTTCTGCGCGCCGGTCCCCGCGGCCTGCAGCTTCGGCCCCCACTCGGCCATCTCGGCCCAGGTCGCGGGAGCGCGGTCGGGCAGACCGGCCTTCTGCCAGTGCGCCTTGTTGTAGTAGAAGATCGGCGTCGAACGGGCCCAGGGCAGCGCCCAGAGCTTGCCGTCGTAGCGGTAGTCCTCGATCAGCTGCTGCCGGTAGTCGGCGGTGTCGATGCCGGTCGCGGCGATCAGCGGGTCCATCGGCACGATGGAGCGCTGCATGTAGTAGCGGAACCACCAGACGTCGGAGAGCACGACGAGGTCGGGCAGCTGGGAGCCGCCGCCGGCCTGCGCGGTCTGGAAGCGCTGCGCGATCTCCTCGTAGTTCGCGCCCGCGGTCACCAGGTTGACCTTCGTGCCCGGGTTGGCCCGCTGGTAGGCGTCGATGATCTGGCGCGACACCTTCTCCGAGCTACCCGGGTTGTTCGTCCACCAGGTGATCTCCTTCGCCGGCTGCACGCCGGAGTAGTCGACCTCCGGGACGGCGGCGGGCCCGCCGCCGCTGGTGGAGGGGCCACCGCAGGCGGCCAGCGCCGCGGCGGCGCCGGTGATGCCGGCGAACTTCAGGAATCCGCGACGGTCGAGATGCATGGCAGCTGGCGTCCTTTCGGGGTGAGGGGAGGAGGAGCGGGGAGCGGTCTCAGTCCTTGACCGCACCCTGGGTCAGCCCGGCGATGATGTGGCGCTGGAGCGCGATGAAGACGATCAGGACCGGTACGATGACGGCGACCGACCCGGCCATGAGCTGGCCGTAGGCCGCGGCCCGGTTGTCCACGTTGGCCAGCAGGGTGAGCCCGACCGGCAGCGTCATCATCTCCGGCTTCGAGATGATCACGAGCGGCCAGAGGTAGTCGTTCCACTCGTAGACGATGGTGATCAGCGCGACGGTGGCGACGGTCGGCGCGGACACCGGCAGGACGACCCGGGTGAGCCGGCGCCAGTGCCCGGCGCCGTCGAGCTCCGCGGCCTCGAGCAGGCTCGGCGGCAGCGTGCGGAAGTGCTGGCGCAGCAGGAACGTGCCGAACGCCGTCCCGAGACCGGGCAGGATGATGCCCCAGTAGGTGTCCGCGCCGCCGAGCGCGGTGATCAGCGTGTAGTTCGGCAGCAGTGCCACCTGCGGCGGCACCATCAGCGTCACCAGCAGCCCGGCGAAGATCCAGTTCTTGAACGGGAAACGGACGAACACCAGCCCGTAGGCGGTGAACACGGCCAGCGCCACCTTGAGCGCGGCACCGACCGCGGTGACCAGCACCGAGTTGAGGAACACCCGGGCGAACGGCAGGCGCTCGGCGACGGTGGAGTAGTTCTCCGTCGTCGGCGCGGCGGGCAGCAGCGCCGGGGTCTGGGTGATGATCTCGGTCAGCGGCTTGAACGACGACAGCGTCATCCACAGCAGCGGGAACAGCACGACGAGCACGGCCACCAGCAGCGGGACGTAGGCGCTGGTCACGACCTCGAACAGGGCCCGCGGCGACAGCGCGCGGGACGACCGGGGCTCCGGAGCGGTGGTGGTCATGCGTAGTGCACCCGCCGCTCCATCCACCGCAGCTGGACCAGGGTGAAGACCACCAGCACCACGAACAGGATCGTCGACACCGCCGCCGAGTAGCCGGCCCGGTTGCTCGACCCGAACGCCTGCAGGTAGGCCTCGTAGATCAGCGTGGTCGTGCCCTGCCCGAGCGGGGTCATGATCCGGATCAGGTCGAAGGCCTGCAGCGAGTTCAGCGCGCTGGTGACGACCAGGAAGAACGTGACCGGCGAGAGCAGCGGCAGCACCACCCGGAAGAACGTCCGCGTCGACGACGCCCCGTCCAGGGCTGCGGCCTCCAGCAGGTCCTTCGGGATCGACTGCAGGCCCGCCAGGTAGATCACCGCGGCGTAGCCCATGTTCTTCCAGACGTAGACGATGCAGATCATCGCCAGCGACATCGACGGGTCGTTGAAGAAGTCCGGTGCGGTCCCGCCGAAGGCCCGGACGACCGCGCCGAGCACCCCGATCGACGGGTCGAACACGAACAGCCACACCAGCCCGACACCGACCCCGGACAGCACGTAGGGGGAGAACACCGCGGCCCGCGCGACGCCGGTCCCCGGCACCCGCCGGTTGAGCGCCAGCGCGATCAGCAGGCCCAGCACCATCGACCCACCGACGGTCACGACGGTGAACATCAGCGTCGTCCACACGATCTCCGCCGACGACGGCGAGGTCAGGAACGCGACGTAGTTCCCGAGCCCCACGAACGTCGCCGACGGTGACCCGAGGGTCCAGTTCAGCAGCGAGTACCGGACGTTCTCGATGACCGGGCGGTAGGCGAAGGCGACGATCAGCGCGGCGTTGGGCAGCACCAGGGCGAGGAACACCCAGAAGTCGTGCCGGTCCCGGGCGGTGAAGCGTCGCCGTCGCCGCGGCGGAGGGTGCGAGGTCGTACCCGGCGCCGTCGGCGTCGAGGCGGACCGGGTGGGGGTGGACGTCACGTGACCTCACGTCTGTCGCAGGGGCGAACGCGGGATCGCACCGTCGCGACCTCGCAGACCCTCGCAGTCTCGTGTGGCCCGGCCGTGTCACGTGTCCGGCGAACAGGTGAACGACGGCACTCGGACGGGTGACGCGAGAGGCTCTCGCTACTCCGCCACGCGGCAGATGGCGAATGCCTCCGCCGGAACGGTGAACGAGGAGCCGTCACTCGTCGTCGGCTCGGACGCCAGCAGGATCCGGGTGATCTCCGACCCGAGCGACAGCGTCACCGGCTCCGGGCCGAGGTTCACCACCACCCGCATCCGCCCGCGGGCGACGACGAGCGTGCGCGCCTGCTCGTGGACGTCGACGCCGATCCGGTCCAGCCACGGGTCCGACAGCTCCGGCCAGGCGCGGCGCAGCGCGATGAGCTCGCGGTGCATCCGCAGCAGCGTCGCGTGCGGCTCCTGCTCGGGCTCGGACCAGTCGAGCCGGGAGTCGGTGAAGGTGGACTCGGCGTTCGGGTCGGGCACCTCGGCGGCGTCGTCCCAGCCGTGGTCGGCGAACTCGGCGCGACGGCCGTCGCGGACGGCCTTCTGCAGGCCCGGGTCGCCGAAGCGGGAGAAGAACTGCCACGGCGTCCGCGCGCCCCACTCCTCGCCCATGAACAACATCGGGGTGAACCCGGAGGTGAACAGCAGCGCCGCGCCGCAGGCCAGCAGGCCGGGGGACAGCGTGTGGGTCAGCCGGTCGCCGGTGGCGCGGTTGCCGATCTGGTCGTGGTTCTGCAGGTAGGTGACCAGCCGCGAGCCGGGGATGCGGGCGGTGTCGATCGGGGCGCCGTGGCTGCGCCGCCGGAACGACGACCAGGTGCCCTCGTGCAGGAACCCGCGGGTGAGCACGTGCGCGAGCCCGTCGAGGCCCGCCTCGGCGAAGTCGCCGTAGTAGCCCTGGGACTCGCCGGTGAGCACGGTGTGCAGGCAGTGGTGGACGTCGTCGGCCCACTGGGCGTCGAGGCCGTGCCCGCCGCCCTCCCGGGCGGTGATCATCCTCGGGTCGTTGAGGTCGGACTCGGCGATCAGCGACAGCGGGCGGCCGACGTGTGCCTCCAGCGCGGTCACCTCGACGGCGAGCTGCTCCAGCACGTGCTGGGCCCGGGTGTCGCGCAGCGCGTGGACGGCGTCGATGCGCAGCCCGTCGACGTGGAAGTCGCGCAGCCACATCAGCGCGTTGTCGATCATGTAGCGGCGGACCTCGTCGGAGCCCGCGGCGTCGAGGTTCAGCGACGGGCCCCAGATGTTGGAGCCGGCGAAGTACGGGCCGAACCGGTCGAGGTAGGCCCCGGACGGGCCGAGGTGGTTGTAGACGACGTCGAGCACCACGCCCAGGCCGCGGGCGTGGCAGGCGTCGACGAAGCGCTTGAAGGCGTCCGGGCCGCCGTAGTTCTCGGTGACGGCGTACCAGCCGACGCCGTCGTAGCCCCAGTTCACCGGGCCGTCGACGGCGTTGACCGGCAGCACCTCGACCAGGTCGATCCCGAGGGACACCAGGTGGTCGAGCCGGCCGATCGCCGTGTCGAACGTGCCGCCGTCGGTGAAGGTGCCGATGTGGCACTCGTAGAGCACCGACCCGGCCAGCGCCCGGCCGGTCCAGGTCTCGTCGGTCCACCAGAACGCGTCGTGGTCGTAGACGCGGGAGCGCTCGTGCACCCCCTTCGGTTGCCAGCGGGAGCGGGGGTCGGGCAGCGGCGTGGCGTCGTCGTCGAGCAGGAACGCGTAGTCGGTCCCGTGCCCGTGGTCGGGCTGGTCCGTGTGCCACCAGCCCCCCGGGGCGGGGTCGAGCGCGATCCGCTGCTCACCCACCAGCACGCTGACGCGGTTCCTGTCGGGGGCCCACACGGCGAACTCCGTCACGGACGACGATCCTTCCGCACCCGGTGGGGTCCGCGCGCGCCCGGCGGGGGGTGGGCCGGGTCACGCGCCGCTAGGCTGCCCCGATGAGCGACCCCGACGCAGGCGACGACCTCGACCAGGACGCGCAGCTCCAGCCCGAGGACACCCTGGAGTACGGCGGCGTGGCCGACGTGCTCGACGAGGGCTACTCGCCGCCCGAGCGGCCCTGGAACGCCCGCGACGACGAGAGCCTCGACGAGCGGCTGGCCGACGAGGTCCCCGACCCGTGGAACACCACCGACCCCGCGGCCCCCGAGCGCCCGGACCGTGACGTCGACGACGCGACGGGGGAGTACCTCGGCGACGCCCCCGGCACCGACGGCGAGCTGCGCGACGACGAGGTCGGCGACGCCCGGGCGGGCCGGCTCACCATCGACGACGCGTCCTTCGACGGCAGCGACGGCGGCGAGAAGGATCTCGTCGCGGGCGACGCCGGCATCGACGGCGCCGGTGCCTCGGCCGAGGAGGCCGCGGTGCACGTCGTCGAGGAGCCCTGAGCCCCGCACACGCGCGTGCCCCGGTCGCCGTCGGCGGCCGGGGCACGGTGACCGCAGGTCAGGCCGGGCGCACCAGCAGCGCGACCGGGTAGCGCGAGAGCAGGTCCGACAGGGCGGGCGCGGGACCGTCCACCGGGCGGTTCCCGATCATGTCGTGCCAGTCGTCGAAGCCGCCGGGCAGCGGCAGCCGGGTGTCGCCCCACCCGCCGCGGCGGGCCAGCCCCTCGGGCAGCCGGGTCGCGACGGCGACGAGCGCGCCCCCGCCGCGGGAGAACGCGACGGCGTGCTCCGCCGCGGTGCCCTGGGCGTCGACCCGGCCGTAGCCGCTGAACAGCTCCGGGCGGAACCGCCGCAGCCGCGCCGTCGCCGAGGTGACCAGCAGCTTCGCCGCACCGCCTCCGTCGACCGGTGGCTGCTCGCCGGCGTCGAGACGCTCCAGGATCGCGCGCCGGGCGTCCCAGTCGACCGGGCGCCGGTTGTCCGGGTCGACCAGCGAGTACTCGAACAGCTCGGTGCCCTGGTACACGTCCGGCACACCGGGCCCGGCCATCTGCAGGAGCTTCTGGGCCAGCGAGTTCGACCAGCCGGGCTCGGCGATCTCCGCGACGAACGTCTCGATCTCGGCGACGAGCTCGGTGTCGGCGAGCACCTGCTCCGGCCAGGCCGCGATCGCCTCGTCGACCTCGGCGACGGCGTCGATGTGCGAGGTCACCAGCTTGGCCTCCTTGGAGGCCTTGCCGAGGTAGCCCGCGAGCCGGTCGGCCGGGATCGGCCACGCCCCGACCAGCGACTGCCAGGCCAGCAGCTCCAGCGACCGGTCCGGCAGCGGGTGGCGCACCGACCACTCGCGGACCTTCGCCGCCCACGACGCGGGACGCTCGGCGAGCACGGCGAGCCGCGCCCGGACGTCCTCCGAGCGCTTCGTGTCGTGCGTGGACAGCGAGGTCATGGTGCGCGACCGCCCGGCCTCCCGGCGGGCGAGCCCGGTGTGGAACTCCTCGGGCGTCACCCCGAACCGGGCCGGGTCGCCCCCGACCTCGTTCAGCGCGACGAGCCGGTTGTACCGGTAGAAGGCGGTGTCCTCGACGCCCTTCGCGGTGACCATCCCGGAGGTCTGCTGCAGCCGGGTCGCGTAGTCCGACCCGGGCTCGCGGACCAGCCCGGAGTGCAGCGCCCCCAGGACCGCGGCCAGGTCGGGGCGGCGGGTGCGCGCCACCGCGACCGCGGTGTCGGCGGCCGCCCGGCCCTCCGTGATCTCCGGGGTGAGGTAGGAGCGGTAGACCGGGAACCCGCACAGTAGCTCGGCGACCGCGTCGTGCAGGTCCTCGGCGGCGACGTCGGCCAGGTCGAGCCCGGTGGTGCCGGAGTCGGCGCCGGGTCCCGCGCGGAAGGCGTCGGCGATCCGGCGCACCTCCGCGACCAGGATCTCCCGGACGACGAGGTGGCGGCCGTCGTCCTCGACGGCGTGCGCGGAGCGCTTCTCCCCGGTGTGCTCGGCGGCGAACTGGGTGAGCAGCCCCGCCCCGTCCGGGTCGACGAGCACCCCGCAGACCTCGCGCAGTGCCTCGTAGCCGGTGGTGCCGTCGACCGGCCAGGAGATCGGGAGCTCCTCGCCGACCCCGAGGATCTTCTCGACGAGCAGCCACCGGCCCGGGCCGAGCTCGGCGCGCAGCCGGCGGGCGTAGCCGCCCGGGTCGGACAGGCCGTCCGGGTGGTCCACCCGCAGCCCGACGACGGTGTCGTCGGAGCGCACGATGTCGAGCACCGTGCGGTGGGCGTCGGCGAACACCGCCGGGTCCTCGACCCGGACCGCGGCGAGGTCGCTGACGTCGAAGAACCGCCGGTAGGTCAGCTCTGCGGCGCCGCGCCGCCAGGACACGAGCCGGTAGTGCTGGCGGTCGTGCACCTCCTGCGCGGTGCCCTCGCCGGTCCCGGGCGCGAGCGGGAAGCGGTGCTCGTAGTAGCGGAGCTCGCCGTCGGTCACCGACAGCTCGGTGAGCGCCTTCTCCTCGTCAGCGTCGAGCACCGGCAGCAGGATCGGCCCGGCGCCCCAGTCGACGTCGAAGTGTCCCGCCCACCGCGACGCCTCGCCGTGCGTGAGCACGTCCCACCACCACGGGTTCTCCGCGGGCTTCGCGACGCCGACGTGGTTGGGGACGATGTCGATCAGCATCGTCAGCCCGTGCTCGCGCAGCGTCGCGAGCAGCGACCGCAGCCCCTGCTCACCACCGCGCTCACCCGACACCCGGGTCGGGTCGGTCACGTCGTAGCCGTGGGTGGACCCGGCCGTGGACTCCAGCAGGGGGGAGGCGTAGAGCGCCCCGATCCCCAGCCGGTCCAGGTAGCCGGTGAGCGCGGCCGCGTCGGCGAAGGTCTGCTCCGCCGACAGCTGCAGCCGGTAGGTCGATCCCGGAAGGCGCGTCACGCCTCAGCCCTTCGATCGCAGGACGAGCAGGGAACGGGCGGGCAGCGTCAGCACCGAGCCCGCGGACACCGGGTCGAGGTCGGTCCCGATGACGCCGGCGGCGTTCGGCGGGTGCACCTCGCCGGCGTGGGTGTCGACGACGATCTCCCACGCCTGCCCGAACTCGGCGGGCGGCAGTGTGGTGTCGATGTCCTCCCAGTAGGAGTTGAAGCAGAGCAGGAACGAGTCGTCGACGATCCGCTGCCCGCGCTGGTCGACGTCGGCGATCTGGCCGCCGTTGAGGAACACGACGACCGAGCGGCCCAGGTCGTTGTCCCAGTCCTCCTCGGTCATCTCCCGGCCGGCCGGGGTGAACCAGCCGATGTCGGCGACGTCCTCGCTGGTGGAGGACCGGCCGATCGGGCGGCCGGCGAAGAACCGGCGGCGGCGGAACACCGGGTGCGCGTGCCGCAGCGCGGCGACGCCCGCGGTGAAGGTGGTCAGCGCGTCGTGCTTGCCGGCCAGCTCCCAGTCCTGCCAGGCGATCTCGTTGTCCTGGCAGTAGACGTTGTTGTTGCCGCCCTGGGTGCGTCCGGCCTCGTCGCCGTGCAGCAGCATCGGGGTGCCCTGGGACAGCAGCAGCGTCGCCAGGAAGTTGCGCTGCTGGCGGGCCCGCAGCTCCAGCACCGTCTCGTCGTCGGTGGGGCCCTCGACGCCGCAGTTCCAGGACCGGTTGTGGCTCTCGCCGTCGTTGCCGTCCTCGCCGTTGGCCTCGTTGCGCTTCTCGTTGTAGGACACGAGGTCGGCCAGGGTGAAGCCGTCGTGCGCGGTCACGAAGTTGATCGAGGCGTACGGGCGCCGGCCGTCGCCCTGGTAGAGGTCCGAGCTGCCGGTGATCCGGGACGCGAACTCGCCGAGGGTGCCCGCCTCGCCGCGCCAGAAGTCGCGGACGGTGTCGCGGTACTTGCCGTTCCACTCGGTCCACAGCGGCGGGAAGTTGCCGACCTGGTAGCCGCCGGGGCCGACGTCCCACGGCTCGGCGATCAGCTTGACCTGCGAGATCACCGGGTCCTGCTGGACGAGGTCGAAGAAGGTCGAGAGCCGGTCGACGTCGTAGAACTCCCGCGCCAGGGTGGAGGCGAGGTCGAACCGGAAGCCGTCGACGTGCATCTCGGTGACCCAGTACCGCAGCGAGTCCATGATCAGCTGCAGGGTGTGCGGGTTGCGGACGTTGAGCGAGTTCCCGGTGCCCGTGTAGTCCATGTAGTAGCGGGCGTCGTCGTCGACCAGCCGGTAGTAGGCGTGGTTGTCGATGCCGCGCATGGACAGCGTCGGGCCCATGTCCGAGCCCTCGGCGGTGTGGTTGTAGACCACGTCGAGGATGACCTCGATGCCCGCGTCGTGCAGGTCGCGCACCATCGCCTTGAACTCCGCGACCTGGGTGCCGGACCGGATGGAACCGGCCGAGTAGGCGTGGTGCGGGGCCAGGAAGCCGATGGTGTTGTAGCCCCAGTAGTTCGACAGGCCCTTCTCGGTGAGGTGGTGGTCCTGCACGAACTCGTGCACCGGCATCAGCTCGACGGCGGTGATCCCGAGCCGCTTGTAGTGCTCGATCATCGCCGGGTGCGCGACGCCGGAGTAGGTGCCACGCAGCTCCTCCTCGACGTCGGGGTGCTGGATGGTCAGCCCCCGCACGTGCGCCTCGTAGACGACGGTCTCGTTGTAGGGGATCTTCGGCGGACGGTCCGAGCCCCAGTCGAAGTACGGGTTCACGACGACCGACTTCGGCACGTGCGGCGCGGAGTCGGTGTCGTTGCGCGAGTCCGGGTCCCCGAACTTGTAGCCGAACACGGCCTCGTCCCAGTCGACCGGGCCGTCGAGGGCCTTGGCGTAGGGGTCGATGACCAGCTTGTTCGGGTTGCAGCGCAGACCCTGGGCCGGGTCGTACGGTCCGTGCACCCGGTAGCCGTAGCGCTGGCCGGGCTCGATGCCGGGCAGGTAGCCGTGCCAGACGAAGCCGTCGACCTCGGTCAGCGGCACCCGGGTCTCGGCGAGACCGCCGGGGGCGCCGGGGTCGGGGGAGAACAGGCACAGCTCCACGCCCTCGGCGACCTCGGAGAACAGTGCGAAGTTGGTGCCGGTGCCGTCGTAGCTGGCACCCAGCGGATAGGCGTGCCCGGGCCAGGCCTGCATGGTCTGCGTCCTCTCGTCGCGCGCCCCGGCCGCAGGCCGCGGGCGCGCTCACACTGTGTCGGGCGGGCACCGTTGCCGCATGGTGGGCGGGACCGTCGGCGGTCCACGCCACATCACCTCCGCGTCCGCAGCAGCTGCGGACGGGGGCGGTCGATCGTCCCAGGAACGGTCAGGAGTCGGCGAGCCGGGCGGGGAAGCCGCCGGTGGCGACCGGGCTCCACCGGGCCGGGGTGATGCGGATCAGGGCCTTCCCCTGGTCGGACATGGCGCGGCGGTACTCGTCCCAGTCCGGGTGCTCGCCTGAGATGGCGCGGAAGTAGTCGACCAGCGGCTCGAGCGCGTCCGGCAGCGTGATGAGCTCGGCGTCGCCCTCGACCTGCACCCAGGCGCCGTCGAACTCCTCGCTCAGCACCACGACCGCGGCCCGGCCGGCCTTCGCGACGTTGGCCGACTTGGCGCGCTCGGGGTAGGTGGCGATCACGATGCGCCCGTCGTCGTCGACGCCGCCGGTGACCGGGGAGGCCTGCACGCCGCCGTCGGAACGGGTGGTCATCAGCACCATGTGGTGCCGGGGACGGACGAACTCGAGCAGCTCGTCCCGGTCGACGCGGTCACTGCGGGCGATGGTGCGGGGCATGCCCGAAATCCTAGGGTGGCCGGGGGCCCCGCGCCCGCCGTTCCTCGCCCCGCGCCGCGGGCCACTAGGGTCCGGATCCGTGGCCACCGTCTTCACGAAGATCATCAACGGCGAGATCCCGGGCCGGTTCGTCTGGGCCGACGAGCAGTGCGTCGGGTTCCTGTCGATCAATCCGCTCGGCCCGGGGCACACCCTCGTCGTGCCGCGCGCGGAGATCGACCAGTGGGTCGACGCCGACGCCGGGCTCGTCGCCCACCTCACCGAGGTGTCGCGGACCGTCGGGCTCGCGGTGCGCGAGATCTGGTCGCCGCCCCGGGTCGGTCTGCTGGTCGCCGGGTTCGAGGTGCCCCACCTGCACGTCCACGTGTTCCCGGCCTGGGACATGCGGGCCTTCGACTTCGCGAACGCGGCCGCCACCGTCGACGGCGCCGAGCAGGACGGGCACGCCGAGGCCCTGCGCACGGCGCTGCGGGCCGCCGGGCACGACGCGCACGTCCCGGGCTGAGCGGGTGCACCTGCTGCTCGTCCGGCACGCGCTGCCCGAGGCCGTCGAGCACGACGACGGCACCCACGCCGAC
Source organism: Pseudonocardia sp. TMWB2A (assembly GCF_017312135.1). Taxonomy (NCBI): domain Bacteria; kingdom Bacillati; phylum Actinomycetota; class Actinomycetes; order Pseudonocardiales; family Pseudonocardiaceae; genus Pseudonocardia; species Pseudonocardia sp. TMWB2A. Next base: position 270,020 of record NZ_QKQY01000002.1, on the reverse strand, counting down.
CCGGGCCTCGCGCCGCAGGGCCGGGACCAGGCCGCCCGGCTGGTCGACGCGCTGGCCGGCACCCCGGTCGACGCGCTGCACACCAGCACGATGCTCCGCGCGGTCCAGACCGCCGAGCCGCTCGCACGCGAGCGCGGTCTCATCCCGCACACCCGCGCCGACCTGCGCGAGTACGACGCCGAACGCTCGCTCTACGTCCCGGTCGCCCGGATGGCGCAGGCCGACCCGGCGGCCTGGGAGCGGATGCGGGCCGGGCACCTGCCCGAGCACGTCGACGGCGCCGCGTTCCGGGCCCGGGTGTGCGCCGGGATCGAGGAGGTCGTCGCGGCGCACCCGGGGCGGGCGACGGTGGTCGTCGTCGCGCACGCGGGCGTGGTCAACGCCTACCTCGCCGAGGTGCTGGGCATCGGCCGGGACCTGCCGTTCCCGCTGGACTACGTCGGGATCTCGCGGGTGGTGTGCGCCCGTGACGGGATGCGCAAGGTCCGGACGGTGAACGAGACGGCCCACGTCGTGGACCTGCTCTGATGCCGGAGCGGACCGTTGCGGGACGGTCACGTCGACCGCTTGCCGTCGACCGTTTGCCGTCGATGGCGACGCACGTGACGGGCCTGTGACGCCGCTCATACGCCGTTCGCCGCCGTCGTTGCGCCGCCCGGCTTCACGCGGATCATCCGGGGCGACGACCGGGCGGGGTGTACCTAGGCTCGACGGGAACTCCTGCCCGCCGCCGACGCCGAGGTTGTAGGCCCCCGCGCCGAGGTCGGGTGCCGGGTCCGCAGCGGGCCGCCCACGCCGGACTCCGAAGGGACCCCACGCCGATGGTCGAGCGCGGCGGCTCCGGGACGGGAGACGACGAGCCTCGCGACCCCGATCCCGCCGCCGGCGTCCGCGGCCCCTTCTCCGTCCCGGACTTCCGCGCGCTGTGGACCGCGGAGGTCCTGTCGGTCGCCGGCGACCAGGTCGCGCGGGTCGCGCTGACCGTCCTGGTCCTGAGCGAGACCGGCTCGGTGGCGTGGTCGGCGGGGGTCTACGCGCTGACCTTCCTGCCCGCCCTGCTCGGTGGGCTGCTGCTCGGCCACCTCGCCGACCGGTGGCCGCGTCGCCGGCTGCTGATCGGGACCGACCTGGTCCGGGCCGGTCTCGTCGTCGCCATGGCCGTGCCCGGTCCCGGGCTGCCGGTCCTGGGGGCGCTGCTGGTGCTGGTCGTCCTGCTGGGCGGCCCGCACACCGCGGCCCGCTCGGCCCTGCTGCCCGACCTGCTGTCCGGGGACCTGCTCGCCCGTGGCCTGGCGCTGCGTCAGGTCTCGGTGCAGGTGGCGCAGGTGGCGGGCTTCGCGGGGGGCGGTCTGCTCGTCGCGACGCTGACCCCGCGCGGCGCCCTGCTGGTCGACGCCGCGACGTTCGTCGGCTCGGCGGTTCTCGTCGGCCTCGGTGTCCGGTCCCGGCACGCGGCGGTCGCGGCCGGACCGTCGGCGGCGACCGCGCCGGCCGCGGCCGCGTCGGAGCCCGGGTCGGCGACGCGGTGGGGGGCCCGGTCCGGCGCCTGGTGGCGGTCGGCGCTGGCCGGTCTGCCGGTCGTGTTCGGCCACCCCCGGCGGCGTTCGCTGGCCCTCATGGCCTGGATGCTCGGCATCTTCGTGCTGCCCGAGGCGCTGGCGGCGGCCTACGCCGTCGCGATCGGGGCGGGCCCGGCGGCGACCGGGCTGCTGATGGCGGCCGACCCGGCGGGCAGCGCGGTCGGGGCCCTGGTCGTCGCCTACGTGCTGCCGGCCCGGCTGCGTGAGCGCGGCCTGGTGCCGCTGGCCGTCGGGGCGGCGCTGCCGCTCGCACTGACGCCGCTGGCGGCCGGCCTGTGGCAGGCGGTCGCACTCTGGGCGGTGTCGGGAGCATGCGCCACGGCCTGCCTGATCGCGGCCCAGTCGGGCTTCGCGCGGGCGACGCCGAGCGCGGTCCGCGGGAGCGCCGTGGGCGTCGCCGCGTCGGGTCTCGTGGCGACCCAGGGGGTCGCGGTCTTCGCCGGCGGGATACTGGCCGAGTGGACCGCTCCCGCGACGGCGCTCGGTGTGTTCGGTGCGGTGGGGATCGTGCTCGCCCTCGGTGCGGTCCGGATGCTCCGGTCGGCCGGTCCGGGGGCGGTCGCATGACCCCGGCACGCGTGGTTCCCGGTGCTCACCAGCCTCGGTTGCGCACGACGTCACCTCCTGTCGTCCGGTATGGCGGCACCGCCGCCTCTTCTGTCACTCATCGTGACGAATCGACGACCATCATACCCGTTCGGGTGACATCGACGGTGTCGGACGAACGCGATGTGCCGATCGGTCCCGTCCGTTCGGGTAGGTACTCGTGACCGGGACCGGGAGTGGCGACCCCGAACGTCCCCGCTGGCCCTTCCGCGGCCTGCCGGCACGGGTGCTCGCCGTACTGGTGCTCGTCGAGCTCACCGCCGTGGTGCTCGTCGTGACCGACGTGGCCCGGCTGCCGTGGGACCGCGACACCGGCCTGCTGGCACTCGGCGCACTCGGCCTCACGGCGCTCGGCGCGGTGCACACCGAGATGGCGACCGGCATCGAGCGGGTGCGCCGTCGGGTCGCACACGTCTCCTACTTCGACCTGTCGACGGTCTGGACCTTCGCGGCCGCCCTGCTGCTGCCGCCGGGGGTGGCGGGCCTGGTGGTCGTCGCCGTCTACGGCCACCTGTGGTGGCGGGTCTGGCGCCCCGCCGGGGCGCAGCTGTACCGGCACGCCTACACGACCGCGACCGTCGTGCTCGCCGCGATGGCCGCCTCGGTCCTCGTCCCGTCCGAGTCGCTCACCGCGGCCGCGGGGGTCGGCGGCGGGAGCCGGGTGGTCGGCTACCTGTCGCTGCTGCTGGCCATGGCGGTCTACGGACTGGTCAACCAGCTGCTCGTCGCGACCGCGCTGGCGCTGTCCTCGCCGCACCGCCCGGAGTGGCGACGTCTGGTGGGGGACGGGGACGACCACGTGCTGGAGGCCGCGACGCTGTGCCTGGCGGTACTGGCCGCGCTCGCCGTGCAGCGCCAGGTGCTGCTCGTGCTGCTGGTCCTCCCGCCGCTGCTGGTGCTGCACCGGGCGGTGCTGATCCGGCAGCTCGAGGAGCGGGCGAACACCGACGCCAAGACCAACCTGCTGACCGCCGTCGCGTGGCGGGGCCGGGCGCACCGGGCGCTCGCCCGGGCCCGGCGCCAGCGCGGTGCCGTCGCGGTGCTGATCCTCGACCTGGACCACTTCAAGGCCGTCAACGACGGCTACGGTCACCTGGCCGGCGACGAGGTGCTCTCCGCCGTCGCCGGGACGCTGAAGGCCCAGGTCCGCGAGGTCGACCCGGTCGGGCGCTTCGGCGGGGAGGAGTTCGTCGTCCTCCTGGCCGGGCTGCCGGTGGGGCCGGAGGGGCGCGAGCTCGCCCACAACGCGGCCGAGCGCATCCGGCGGACCGTCCGGTCGCTGGCCGTGCACGTCGACGGCCCGGGCGGCGGCATCACCATCTGCGACCTGTCGGTGTCGGTCGGGGTCGCGGTGACCGGCGGCGACGGCGAGTCCCTCGACGAGCTGCTGCAGGTCGCCGACCACGCCCTCTACGCGGCCAAGCGGGCCGGGCGCGACCAGGTCCGGACCGGGCGCGACGGGAGCGTCCCCGGCCGCTGACCCGCGGCGACCGGTTCCGCCACGGCCGGGCCGCGGCGGTCGGTCGGCGCCTGGCCGTGGCGGGTCGCGGCGGGAGCCGGGCCACGGCGGGTCGCGGCGGGTGCCGGGGCCGTGGCGGCCGACCGGCGCCGTCCCGGCGGCAGCGGGAGTCGGCCGGGGGCGTCAGGCGTGCTCGGACTCGGCGGGGAAGGTGTGGCGCCCGATCCGCACGGCGTCGCGCCCGGCCCGCTTGGCCGCGTAGAGGGCGGAGTCGGCGACCTCGAGCAGGCCGGTCAGGGCGTGGCCGTCGTCGGGGAACAGCGCCCCGCCGATCGAGACGGTGATCCCGGCGCCGGCCCGGGGCGACGGACGGCCGTCGGTCCCGGCGGCGCCCGGGGACGGTGCGGGCAGCCGCTGGGCCGGGACCCCGTCCGGCGGTGCCACCGGGCCGGAGTCGCCCGCGATCCGCCTGCGCAGGCGCTCGGCGATCTGGCGGACCTCCTCGCGCCCGTCGTTCCCGGAGAGCCGGGGGAGCAGCACGACGAACTCCTCCCCGCCGAACCGGCCGATGAGGTCGTGGTCGCGCAGCTCCTCGCGCAGCACCTGGGCGGTGGCGGCGAGGACCTGGTCGCCGTAGAGGTGGCCGTGGGTGTCGTTGATCTCCTTGAAGTGGTCCAGGTCGAGGATCAGCAGCGCCGCGGGCCGCCGTTCGCGTTCGGCGAGGGTCAGCTCGTGGGTCCCGCGCAGGTGCCAGGCCGCGTGGTTGAGCAGCCCGGTCTTGGCGTCGGTGTCGGCCCGTTCGCGCAGCTGGCGGACCAGGATCGTGCGGTGCAGGGCCAGGATGGGCGGCACCGCGAGCAGCGCGACGAACGGCCCGCTCGCGGCCAGCGCTCCCGCCGTCAGCGCCCCCAGGCAGAGGGTCGCCAGCTCCAGGGTGAGCTCGTCGCCGCCGAACAGGATGCGCACCACCCGGGTGTCCGGGCTGGCCACCGCGACCACGCCGAGCACCAGGCAGGTGTTGACGACGGTGTAGGTCAGCAGCGCGAGCAGCAGCGCGACGGTGCCGGGCAGGCTGCCGTAGAGCTCACCGGGCCGGGTCGCGGCGAGCACCCCGGCCGCCGCGTGCACGGACAGGATGACCGTCGCGGTGCTGTAGACCTCGCGGTAGACCGGCCTGCGGTCCGGGGGCGGCACCGGCCGCAGCACCCGGACGTAGAGGTGGGTGTAGACGACCACCACCACGAACGCGCCCAGTACCGGTGGCAGCAGCAGGGCCGAGGCGAAGGTCCAGACCGAGGTCAGGTTCACGTGGTGGGTCTCGGCGGTGTAGCGCCGGATGCGTTCGACGCCGGCCACGACCTCGGTGTGCAGGATCCCGGCCACGGTCAGGGTGGCGAGCAGCACCAGCGTCGAGTGGTCGAGCCGGGGCGGGTTCAGCAGTCCGGCCAGGACCAGGCAGACCGCCAGCAGCTCCACGGCGAGGACCGGGCCGAGCAGCCGTCCCGGGATGGACCAGATCGGCCAGCGGGTGACCTGGTGCAGCCGGACCGGTTCCGGGGCCATACGTCCCTCCCTCGCCGGCGTCGTCCCACCCGATCCTGCCCGTCCGCAGCAGCGACCGGCGTGCCGCCCCTCCGTGATCCTAACCGCACTCGTCGCCGTCAGTGATCGATACGGCTTCGTGATCGAGTCGTAGCTGCTCGGACGAGTGGCGTGATCACGCTGAGTGTCGGCCGTACGGCCGCCCCGGTGACTGTTGATATCGCAATGGTGCTCCCTGGTTTGTTCGTCGGTCGACGGCGGGTCACCCTTTTCGGCGGCGGCACCGGTGAATACGTGAGAGACCATGTCGGTATGCCGGTAATTGCTGTCCCGTGATGTCACGGCGGCGCCACGACGTGCGGGATGTCGATCAGGAAAGGGGTGTCCGATGCGCAACTGGGGTTGGTGAACGCGTCCGCGGTAAGTGCCGCGGCCATTGTGTCGATCAACTGTGGGTCCGAGTGCGAAAGGAGATCAACAATGCGTAACTGGGGTTGGTGAGAACAGTGGACGTACCGCGTCGCAGCACGGGACGCGGCGGGCACCGTCCGGGTGACGGACGACGCCCGCCGCGCCCGGCAGCGCCATCGGGTCGCCTCGGCTACCGGTCCGTAGAGTGGGACCACGAGTCGATGCCGGTCCTCCGTGGTGGAGGACGCCCGAGCAGGGCCGGCGGCGAGGAGGCAGTACGTGACGACGAACCGGGGACTCTCGGCGATCCGGCGCCCGGCCGATCTGCGAGGGCTCGGGCCCGACGAGCTGACCTCGCTCGCGGCCGAGATCCGTGGGTTCCTGATCAAGGCGGTGTCCCGCACCGGTGGTCACCTGGGGCCCAACCTGGGTGTGGTGGAGCTGAGCATCGCCCTGCACCGGGTCTTCGAGTCCCCGCAGGACACCCTGATCTGGGACACCGGGCACCAGGCGTACGTGCACAAGCTGCTGACCGGCCGTCAGGAGGGCTGGGACCGGCTGAAGAAGACCGGCGGGCTGTCGGGCTACCCGAGCCGCGCCGAGTCCGAGCACGACCACGTGGAGTCCAGCCACGCGTCGTCGTCGCTGTCCTGGGCTGACGGGATCGCCCGCGCGCACGCCCTGACCGGGGTCGACCGGCACGTCGTCGCCGTGATCGGCGACGGGGCGCTGACCGGCGGCATGGCCTGGGAGGCGCTCAACAACATCGCGGCCGGCGAGGACCGCAACGTCGTGGTCGTCGTGAACGACAACGGCCGCTCCTACTCGCCGACCATCGGCGGGCTGGCCGACCGGCTCGCGTCGCTGCGGCTGCAGCCCGGCTACGAGCGGGTGCTCGAGGCCGGCAAGCGCACCGTCCGCGGCACCCCCGTCGTCGGGCCCGCGCTCTACGCCGGCCTGCACGCGTTCAAGGCCGGGGTGAAGGACGCGCTCTCCCCGCAGGAGCTGTTCTCCGACCTGGGGCTCAAGTACTTCGGCCCGGTCGACGGCCACGACATCGGCCAGCTCGAGTCCGCGCTGCGCCGGGCGAAGCGCTTCGGCGGGCCGGTCATCGTGCACACGGTCACCCGCAAGGGCAACGGCTACCCGCCCGCGGAGAACGACGAGGCCGAGCAGATGCACAGCCCGGCCGCGTTCGACCCGGAGACCGGTCTGCCCACCGGCACCCCGGTCACCGGCTGGACCGACGTGTTCGCCGAGGAGATGGTGGCGCTCGGGTCGCGGCGCACCGACGTCGTCGCGATCACCGCGGCGATGCTCGGCCCGACCGGCCTGGCGCCGTTCGCGGCCGCCCACCCGGACCGCATCGTCGACGTCGGGATCGCCGAGCAGCACGCGCTGACCACCGCCGCCGGGCTGGCCCGGGCCGGGCGGCACCCCGTCGTCGCGCTGTACTCGACGTTCCTCAACCGCGGCTTCGACCAGCTGCTGATGGACGTGGGCCTGCACCGCGAGCGCGTCACGCTGGTGCTGGACCGCTCCGGCGTCACCGGCAGCGACGGCCCGTCGCACAACGGGATGTGGGACCTGTCGCTGCTGGGCATCGTGCCCGGCATGCGGGTCGCCGCCCCGCGCGACGAGGAGACCCTGCGCGAGGAGTTCCGGGAGGCCACCGCGGTCACCGACGGCCCGACCGCGCTGCGCTACCCCAAGGGCTCGGTGATCGGCTCGGTGCCCGCGCTGCGCCGCCTCGACGGCCCGGCCGGGGTCGACGTGCTGCACGAGCCGTCCGACGGGCGCTCCCAGGTGCTGCTCGTCTGCGTCGGGGCGTTCGCGAAGTCCGGTGTCGCCGTCGCCCGGCGGCTCGCCGACCAGGGCGTCGACGTGACCGTCGTCGACCCGCGGTGGGTGCTGCCGGTCCCGCGGGAGCTGCTCACGCTGGCCGCCGACCACCAGCTCGTGGTCACCGTCTCCGACTGCGGCACGCACGGCGGGTTCGGCTCCGCGCTGTCCGACGCGCTGCGCGCCGCCGAGCTCGACGTGCGCCAGCGCGACCTCGCGCTGCCCCAGGAGTACCTGGAGCACGGCAGCCGCGACGACGTCCTCGCCACCTGTGGGCTGACCGAGCAGGACATGGCCCGCCGGATCACCGAGTGGGCGGCCGCGGCGGTCCCCTCGACCCCCGAGGGCGCCGTTCCCGGGCGGGAGCGCACCCGCTGATGCGCGTCATCGTCGTCGAGGACGAGCCGGCGATGGCCGACGCCGTCGTGCGCGGCCTGCGCCGGGACGGGATGGCCGTCGACGTGGCCTACGACGGCGACGAGGGCTCGGAGAAGCTGTCGGTGACCCGCTACGACGTCGCCGTCCTCGACCGGGACCTGCCCGGCCGCAGCGGCGACGACCTGTGCGACGAGCTCGTCGCCGCGGGCGGCCTGACCCGGGTGCTGATGCTCACCGCGTCGGGCACCCCGGCCGACAAGGTCGAGGGCCTGTCCCGCGGCGCCGACGACTACCTGGCCAAGCCGTTCGACTTCCCCGAGCTGGTCGCCCGGGTCCGGGCGCTCGGTCGTCGGGCGACCCCGGCGGTGCCGCCCACGCTGCGGGCCGGCGACGTCGTGCTGGACCCGGCCCGGCGCACCGTGCTGCGCTCCGGGCGGCCGGTCGAGCTGACCCGCAAGGAGTTCGGCGTGCTGGAGGTCCTGCTCGCCGCGGGCGGGGCCGTGGTGTCGTCGGAGGAGCTGCTCGAACGCGTCTGGGACGAGAACGCCGACCCGTTCACCACCACGGTGCGGGTCACCGTCATGACCCTGCGCAAGAAGCTCGGCGCGCCCGGGCCGATCGACACCGTCGTCGGTGCCGGGTACCGGGTGCCCGCCGACGGGACCCCCACGGCGTGACGGCGTGGGCGCCCTCCGGCCGCGGCTGACGCTGCTCGCGACGGCGCTCGTCGCCGCGGTCGCCGCGCTGCTGCTCTGGCTCGGCTGGATGCTGGTCGGCGCGGTGGTCGCGGGCACCCCGGCGCTGCCCGGGACGGTGTTCGTCGGCGGGGTCGCCGTGCCCGCCGAGACCGCCCGCGACGCGGTCGCCGCCGCGGCCCGCGCCGAGGTGCTGCGGGCCGGGCTGATCGCGTTCCCGCTGGTCGTCGCGGCCGGGGCGGTCACGTCCTGGGTGCTGGTCGGGCGGGTGCTGTACCCGCTGCGCCGGGTCGTCGAGACCACCTCGCGGCTCTCGGCGAGCTCGCTCGACGAGCGGGTCGCGCTCGCCGGTGCCCGTGGCGAGGTCGCCGAGCTGGCCGCGGCCGTCGACGCGATGCTCGACCGGCTGCAGGCCGCGTTCGACGCGCAGTCCCGGTTCGTCGCCAACGCCGGGCACGAGCTGCGCACCCCGCTCGCGGTGCTGCGCACCGAGATCGACGTGACGCTCCAGGACCCCGACGCCGACGCCGAGGAGCTGCGCCGGATGGCCGGGGTCGTCCGGGAGGCGGGCCGCCGCTGCGACGAGCTGGTCAGCGGGCTGCTGCTGCTCGCCCGCACCGAGGCCGGGGGAGCGATGCCGGGCTCCGACCGGGTGCCGGTGGACCTGGCTGCGCTCGTCGCCGCGGAGCTCGCGGCCGTGACCGGGGACGTCGCCGCCCGCGGCCTGGTCGTGCGCACCGACCCGCGGCCCGCGACGACCCTGGGCAACGAGCCGCTGCTGCGCCGGATGGTGGCGAACCTGCTGGAGAACGCGGTGCGGCACAACCGCGACGGCGGCTGGATCGAGGTCGGCTGCGGGACCGGCACACCCGAGCCGGGAGTCGTGCTGCGGGTCGCGTCGTCCGGGCCGGAGCTGGCCCCGGACAGGGTGGCCGAGCTGTTCGAGCCGTTCCGGCGGGGCCCGGTGGCCCGCACCGCCCACACCCGCGGCTCCGGGCTGGGGCTGTCGATCGTGCGGTCGGTGGCCACCGCGCACGGCGGGTCCGTGCACGCCGAGGCGGTGCCCGGTGGGGGACTGGCGGTGCACGTCGCGCTGCCCGACGACAGCACGGCCCCGGCGCCCTCGGGTGGGGCGCCGGTCCTCGCGCGCTGACACTCCACAGGGGACGCGGGCCGAGCAGGCCCGGCCGGCTCAGCGGATGCGGGCGGCGCGGCGTGCGTGGCTCGGCGTGGGAGGGTGGCTCAGCGGGCGCGGGCGGCCAGGGCCGGTTCGAGCAGCGGGGCGAGCAGCTCGACCTGCCACGGGCGGGCGCCGCCGGCGACCAGGGCGGCCGGGAGGTCGCCGTCGGTGGGCGGGGTCCAGCAGACCCGGCGCAGCAGGTCGGGCTGCAGCAGGTTCTCCACCGGCACGTCGTGCTGCTCGGAGACCGTGGTCAGTGCCGCGCGGGCGGCGGCGAGCCGGGCCGCGGCGTCGGGGTCCCGGTCGGCCCAGCGCGACACCGGCGGCGGGCCGTCGGTGGTGGCGGCGCCGCGTGGCAGCTCGGCCTCGGGGAGGTCGGCGGCCCGGCGCAGCGCGTCGAACCAGTAGCGGGCCAGCCTGCGCTGGGAGCGTCCGCGGAACACCGGCAGCTCGGCCAGTGCCTGCGGGGAGTCGGGGTTGCGCACCGCGGCGTCGACGATCGCGGCGTCGGGCAGGACCCGGCCGGGGGCGATGTCGCGCTCGGCGGCGAGGGAGTCGCGGGCCTGCCACAGCTCCCGGACCGCGGCGAGCGGGCGGGGGCGGCGGACCTTGTGGATGCCGGAGGTGCGCCGCCAGGGCTCCGCGCGCGGCGGGGACGGCGGGGCGGTGCGGACCGCCTCGAACTCCTGGCGGGCCCACTCGAGCTTGCCCTGCTCGTCGAGCATCTCGGTCAGGACCGAACGCAGGTCGACGAGCACCTCGACGTCGAGCGCGGCGTAGACCAGCCAGTCCTCGGGGAGCGGGCGGCGCGACCAGTCGGCGGCGCCGTGGCCCTTCTCCAGCCCGAGGCCGAGCAGGTTCTCCACCATGGGGCCGAGCCCGACCCGGGGCAGCCCGGCCAGCCGGCCGGCGAGCTCGGTGTCGAACAGCGACGCCGGGCGCAGGTCCAGCTCGGCCAGGCACGGGAGATCCTGCGAGGCCGCGTGGAGCACCCACTCCGGCCCGTCGAGGGCCTCGGCGAGCGGACCCAGCTCGCCGCGCAGCGGGATCGGGTCCACCAGCGCGGACCCGGCCCCGGCACGCCGCAGCTGCACCAGGTAGGCGCGCTGGGAGTACCGGAAGCCGGAGGCACGCTCCGCGTCGACGGCGACCGGGCCGCTGCCCCCGGCGATCGCCGCCGCCACGCGGGCGAGGTCGTCGGGGGTCGCGGTGACCGGGGGGAGGCCGTCGGCGGGACGGAGCAGCGGTACCGGATCGGGTGAACCGTCCGGAGTCGCCGAGACCGGCGGCCGGGTCGTGTCCGTACCGCCGGCGGCGCCGGTCCCGGGAGTCAGCGAATGACCCCCGCGCGCATGGCGAGCGCGACCATCTGGGCGCGGTCGCCGGTGCCGAGCTTGCGGCCGATCCGGGAGAGGTGGCTCTTCACGGTGAGGGCGGAGAGGTTCAGGGCCTCACCGATCTCCTTGTTGGACTGGCCGTCCGCCACGAGCTGCAGCACCTCGACCTCGCGGGCCGAGAGCTCCCGCGGGGTGTTGTCCGTGCCCGGCACGCGGGACCCGGTGGCGAGCAGCGGGGCGACCGTCGGGTCGGCGTAGACGCCGCCGTCGAGAACCCGCTTGACGCCGTCGGTCACGACCGAGGGCGACGCCGACTTGAGCAGGTACGCCTGCGCGCCGGCCTGGAACGCCGAGCGGACCGCGTACGGGTCGTCGGAGGAGGCGAGCACGACCAGCCGGTTCCAGCCGAGCGAGCGGAGCTCGCTGACCAGGTCCAGCCCGCTGCCGTCCGGCAGGGTCAGGTCGAGGATCGCGAGGTCGCAGGGACCCGCGGCGTGGGCGCGAGCCCGCGCCTCGGTGACCGAGGCGGCCTCGTGCACGGTGCCCGCTCCCATGGAGCGCAGCCGTCCGGCGATCGCCTCCCGGAGCAGCGGGTGGTCGTCCACGACGAGAACCGTGAACAGCTCCTCCCGCGGCTGCGGGACGATCCCCGGCGAGAGCACTGCTCCACCGATCGGAGCGCCACCTGCGGTGGTGCTGCCGGAGCTCTGCGCCGGCACTTGCTGGCCAAGTACAGCCACGTCGTCAACCTTCCTGGAGTCGGTCGTACGCCCCCGACCAACACCGGAACCCGAGGGACGGAGAGTGGCGCTCGGCCGCCCGGGCGGGTGCCATGGAAGAGATGGTATCCCTCCATGCGGCCTAACGTCTGGTGTGCATTCGTCTTTCCGGCCTGAAAAGTTACATGCATGTGGGCGCGGTCCCACCCCTCCGGGTGAAAGATTTCCGACGCATGCCGTTGACCTGCGACGTTCAGCCGGGTGATCGGCTCAACGGCACTGCGCCGACCGGCGGCAGACCCGCCGCGGTCGACACCAGGGACGCGAACGCGACGGCGTGTCGGGACAGATCACCGTCGCTCTCCGTGGGCGACCAGGAGGCGCGCAGCTCGACGTCGTCCTCCCGCGGCGGCTCCCCGCCGGGGCCGCCACCGCCGCCGCTGAGCCCGCCGAAGCGGACCGACGAGGTCTGGGTGACGGTCCCGCCGAGCGCGGTGAACCCGGCGCCGGCGTGCTCGAGCGCGTCGGTCAGCCAGGACCAGCCGATCCGCGGCAGCATGTCGTCGCCGAGCTGGCCGGGCTCCAGCCGGGCCTGCACGAAGCAGACCAGCCGGAAGGTGCCCTCCCAGCGTTCCTGGCCGTCGGGGTCGTGGAGCAGGATCAGCCGGCCGGAGGTGTCCGGCTCGTCGAGGTCGTCGGTCCCGTCGCCGCGGTGCCCGATGTCGGCCTCGACGCTGGTCGCCCAGCTGTACGGCGCGAGCCGGGGCGGGGCCTCGAGCGGCCGCACCACGAGCTCGGGGCGCGGTCGGACCGACGCGAGCGAGCGGACCGCGCTGCGGAACGCTGCTGGTGGTGGTGAGTTCGGGTCCGGCACGGCGTCGGACTCTAAGGTGCGATACCCGTCGTACCTGGCAGGCGCGCCGGGGCGCCCGAGCACCGGCCCGGTCCGCGTGGGATCATCCGGAGGTCATGACTGCAGGCATCGTCTCCGCGCCCCCCGCCCGCCGCGACCTCGCGGGAGCACCGTTCCTCGACGCAGCGCGCGGTGCGACGCCGTCGCGGCTACCGGTCTGGTTCATGCGCCAGGCGGGCCGCTCGCTGCCGGAGTACCGGGCCCTGCGCCAGGACAACGCGATGCTCGAGGCGTGTCTCACCCCGGACCTGACCTGCGAGATCACCCTGCAGCCGGTCCGCCGCCACGACATGGACGCGGCCATCCTGTTCTCCGACATCGTGGTGCCGCTGTACCTGGCGGGCATCGGGGTGGACATCGTGCCGGGCACCGGCCCCGTCGTGGACTCGCCGGTCCGCACCGCCGCCGACGTCGCGGCGCTGCCCGAGCTCGCGCCGGAGCAGGTGGCGCGCGTCACCGAGGCGATCGGCCTGCTGCTGCCCGAGCTGGGCCGGGTCCCGCTGATCGGGTTCGCGGGCGCCCCGTTCACCCTCGCCTCCTACCTCATCGAGGGCGGCCCGAGCCGCAACCACGAGCGGACCAAGTCCCTCATGCGCTCCGCCCCCGACGTGTGGCACGCCCTGCTCGGCAAGCTCGCCGTGCTCACCGGCACGTTCCTGCAGCAGCAGGTCGCCGCCGGGGTGGACGCGGTCCAGCTGTTCGACTCCTGGGCGGGCGCGCTGTCCGAGCGCGACTACCGCGAGTTCGTGCTGCCGCACTCCGCCACCGTGCTCGGAGCGCTCGCCGGGGCCGGCGTGCCGCGGATCCACTTCGGGGTCGGCACGGCCGAGCTCCTGGGCGCGATGACCGACGCCGGCGCCGACGTGATCGGCGTCGACTGGCGGACCCCGCTCGACGTCGCGGCCCGCCGGGCCGGTGGCGCGGTGCCCGTGCAGGGCAACCTGGACCCGGCGGTGCTGTTCGCCGGTCAGGACGCCGTCGACGCCGAGGTCGTGCGGATCGCCGCCGAGGGCGCCCGCACCCGCGGGCACGTGTTCAACCTCGGCCACGGCGTCCTGCCGCCCACCGACCCGGACGTGATCACCCGGACCGTCGAGACGGTGCACGCCCAGCCCGTGGCCGGGCCGACGGGCGACCGTCCGTCGCGATGACCCGCGTCGCCGTCGTCGGCGGCGGTGTCTCCGGTCTGGCCTGCGCGCACCGGCTGCGCACGCTGCTCGGCCCGGCCGCCGAGATCGTCGTGCTCGAGCAGCGTGACCGGCTCGGCGGCGTGCTGCGGACCATCGACCTCGCGGGGGCGCCCTTCGACGTCGGCGCCGAGGCCTTCCTCGTCCGCCGCCCCGAGGTCCCCGCGCTGCTCGCCGAGATCGGGCTGGCCGACGCGCTCACCCACCCCACCGCGGCGACGGCGACGATCCGCGCCGGCGGGCGGACCGTGGGTCTGCCCCGCGGCACCCTGATGGGGGTGCCCGGCCGTGACGCCGACCTCGGGGGAGTGCTGTCCGACGCCGGACGGGCGGCGGTCGCCGCCGAGCCGTCCACGCCGCTGGACTGGGACCCCGGCACCGACGTCGCGCTCGGGGCGCTGCTGCGCCGCCGGTTCGGCCCCGAGGTCGTCGACCGGATCGCCGACCCGCTCCTGGGCGGTGTCTACGCCGGGCGGGTCGACCGGCTCGGCCTGCGCGCCACCGTCCCGGCGCTCGCCGCCGCACTCGACGCCGGGGCCGGGTCGCTGACCGAGGCCGCCAGCACGGGGATGGCCGGGTCCGGCCAGCGCGCCGGCACCCTCGCCGCCGGGACGCCCGCCGCCGGGTCGTCCGTCGCCGGGTCGTCCGTCGCGGGGCACGGGGTCTCCGCGGCCGAGCCGTCCGCGGTGCCGCAGCCGGTGGCCGTCGGACCGGTCTTCGGTGCCGTGCGCGGCGGCTACCGCGAGGTGATCGCCGCACTCGTCGCCGCGTCGGGGGCCCGGGTGCGCACCGGCGTCACCGTGCGGGAGCTGCACCGCCGCCCCGACGGCTGGCGGCTCGTCCTCGGACCGGTCCCGCAGCCGGAGGCGCTCGACGTCGACGCCGTCGTCCTCGCCGTCCCCGCGCCCGCCGCCCGCCGGCTGCTGGAGCCGGTCGCACCGGCCGCGGCCGCCGCGGCCGGGCGGATCGAGCTCGCCTCCTCCGCGGTCGTCGCGCTCGCCTTCCGGGCGGCCGACGTCGCCGGCATGCCCGGCACCTCCGGCTGTCTGGTCGCCGCGGACGAGCCGCTGTCGGTCAAGGGCGTCACCCACGCGTCGACGAAGTGGGCCCACCTCGGTGAGGACGGCCTGGTCCGGCTCCGCGCCTCGATCGGCCGGTTCGGCGAGGAGGCGAGCCTGCAGGTCGACGACGCCGAGCTCGTCGCCCGTGTCCGTGCCGACCTGGCCGTGCTCGACGGCGTCGACGCCGTCCCGGTCGCGTCGTTCGTGCAGCGCTGGGGCGGCGGTCTGCCGCAGTACGGCGTGGGGCACGGCGCGGTCGTCGACACGCTGGAGTCCGCCGTCGCCGCCGTCGGGGGCCTGGAGGTCGCCGGGTCGATGCTGCACGGGGTCGGCGTCCCCGCCTGTGTCGCGACCGCCCGGGCCGCCGCCGAGCGGCTCGCCCCGGCCCTGCTCGCCGCACCGACCGGTCGCTGAGGGCACCCTCACCGGCCGCGTACCATGCCGGACATGGCCCGC
Source organism: Pseudonocardia sp. TMWB2A (assembly GCF_017312135.1). Classification (NCBI taxonomy): domain Bacteria; kingdom Bacillati; phylum Actinomycetota; class Actinomycetes; order Pseudonocardiales; family Pseudonocardiaceae; genus Pseudonocardia; species Pseudonocardia sp. TMWB2A. The sequence goes on along the minus strand of NZ_QKQY01000002.1, from coordinate 254,654 downwards.
GTGGACGTCAAAGCGATCAACGACACCATCCGCTACACCATGTGGTCGGTCTTCCGGGTCGAGCCCGGCCGCCTCGGCGACGACCGCTCGGCCGCCGCCCGCGAGGCGACCGAGTACCTCGACTCGCTCGCCAACAAGGACGTCACCGTCCGCGGCGTCTACGACCTCGCCGGTGTGCGGCACGACGCCGACTACATGATCTGGTGGCACGCCTCGCAGATCGAGTCGCTGCAGGCCGCCTACTCCGACCTGCGCCGCACCACCGCGCTCGGCCGGGCGAGCGTGCCGGTCTGGAGCCAGACCGCGCTGCACCGCCCGGCGGAGTTCAACAAGAGCCACGTCCCGGCGTTCATGGCCGGTGAGGACCCGAAGCGCTACGTCTGCGTCTACCCGTTCGTCCGGTCCTACGAGTGGTACCTGCTGCCCGACGCGGACCGGCGCACGATGCTCGCCGACCACGGCAAGGAGGCCCGGGACTACGCCGACGTGCGCGCCAACACCGTCCCGGCGTTCGCCCTCGGCGACTACGAGTGGATCCTCGCCTTCGAGGCCGACGAGCTGTACCGCATCGTCGACCTCATGCGGCACCTGCGCGGCACCGAGGCCCGCCGCCACGTCCGCGAGGAGATCCCGTTCTACACCGGCCCGCGGGTCGAGGTCGGCGACCTCGTCGCGTCCCTGCCCTGAACGGCGGTGGGGGCCGCCGCCCGGCGGCCCCTACTCCGCGGCGGGCTCGAGGGTCAGCGACACCGAGTTGATGCAGTAGCGCAGGTCGGTGGGGGTGCCGTAGCCCTCCCCGGCGAACACGTGGCCCAGGTGGCCGTGGCAGGTCGCGCACAGCACCTCGGTGCGCGTCATGCCGAGGCTGGAGTCGGTGCGCTCGATGACGGCCTCACCCGCGAGCGGGGTGAAGAACGACGGCCACCCGCAGTGCGACTCGAACTTGGAGTCGCTGCGGAACAGCTCCGCCCCGCAGGCCCGGCAGCGGTAGACGCCGGTGGTGGTCGTGTCGGTGTACTCACCGGTGAACGGGCGCTCGGTCCCGGCCTTGCGGAGCACCTGGTACTCGTCGGGGCTGAGCTGGGCCCGCCACTCGTCGTCGGTCTTCTGCACCGGCGCGGCCGGGAGCTCGGCGTCGGAGGTGGTGGTGTTGCGGCTGAACAGACCCATGCATCCACGGTAACCCGTTGATCGGTCGTGTGCCGCCGGTCGTCAGACCCAGGTGGCGACGACGAACCCGGCCGCGTTCGCGATGACCCAGGCCGCGACGAGCAGCAGCAGCACCGTCACCCCGACGGCGGCGGCGCGCTGCGGGCCCCGGAGCCGGTTCGCCGACTCCGCGAAGTCCCCGACGCCGCGGATGTAGCCCTCCACCGAGCACGACGGCACCCGCTGCATGCGGTCCAGGTGCGCGGCGAACGCCCGCGCCTCCGGGTCCTCCGGGTCGAGGCCCAGCAGGTCGTCGTCGAACCGGGGGGACCGGTCGGAACTCATGGGCACACGATAGTCGCCGGGGGTAGGTTCGCCGGGTGGCGAGCCGTGAGGTCGTGATGCTGCAGGTGGACGGGCCCGACGGGCCGCGTGACGTCCGCCTGACCAGCCCGGACAAGGTCGTGTTCGGCGAGCTCGGCATCACCAAGCGGGAGGTCGTCGAGTACTACGTCGCGGTGGGGGAGCCCATGGCCGCCGCGCTGCGCGACCGCCCCACCAACCTGAAGCGGTTCAACTCCGGGGTGGACGGCGAGCCGTTCTTCGTCAAACGCGTCCCGAAGGGCGCGCCGGACTGGGTGCGGACCTGCACGGTGACCTTCCCCAGCGGCCGTACCGCCGAGTCGGTGTCGGTCACCGAGCCCGCGACGATCGCCTGGGCGGCCAACCTCAACACCCTCGACTTCCACCCGTGGCCGGTCCGCTGCGCCGACACCGACCACCCCGACGAGCTGCGCATCGACCTCGACCCGCAGCCGGGCACCGACTTCGGCGACGCCGTCGTCGTCGCGCAGACCCTGCGCGAGGTCCTCACCGAGGCCGGGCTGACCGGGTGGGCCAAGACCTCCGGCGGGCGGGGCGTGCACGTCGCCTGCCCGATCCGGCCCGAGTGGGACTTCGTCGAGGTCCGGCACGCCGTGATCGCGCTCGCCCGCCGCGTCTGCCGGCGCATCCCGGAGCTGGCCACCGTGGACTGGTGGAAGGAGGAGCGCGGCGAGCGGGTCTTCCTCGACTACAACCAGGCCGCCCGCGACCGCACCATCGCCTCGGCCTGGTCGGTGCGCGGGCTGCCCGCCGCGACCGTCTCCATGCCGGTCACCTGGGACGACCTCGGCGAGGTCGACCCCGCCGGGTTCACCCTGCGCACCGTGCCCGGGCTGCTGGAGCGCCACGGCGACCCGCACGCCGGCGCGGGCGAGGAGCGGGGGAGCTGCGCGACCGCGCTGGAGTGGTACGCCGAGGACGAGGCCGAACGGGGGCTGGGGGACCTGCCGTACCCGCCGGAGTACCCGAAGATGCCGGGGGAGCCGCTGCGGGTGCAGCCGAGCCGGGCGCGCAGGCAGGACTGAGCGCCCTCACCGCCGCGGGTCCACCAGCCCGCTGCGGAAGGCGAGGATCACCGCGTTCGTCCGGTTCCCCGACCCGGTCTTCATCAGGATCCGGTTGACGTGGGTGCGGACGGTCGCACCGGACAGCACGAGCCCGGTGGCGATCTCGTCGTTGGACCGTCCGTGTGCCATGAGGGTCAGCACCTCGCGCTCCCGCGCGGTGAGCCGGGCCAGGAGCTGGGGCGGGTCGTCGCGGTCGGGGTCGGTGTCCACCAGCGCGGCGATCACGCGGCTCGCGACCGCCGGGTCCAGCCAGGCGTCGCCCGCCGCGACCCGACGCACCGCCGGGACCAGGTCGGCCGGGGCCGCGTGCTTGAGCAGGTAGCCGCTGGCACCCGCGCGCAGGGCGCCGTACACGGCGTCGTCGTCGTGGAAGGTGGTCAGCACCAGCACGCGGGTCAGCAGGTCCGGGTCGTCGGCCCGGTCCGCGGTGATCGCCCGCGTCGCGGCGGTCCCGTCGGTGCCCGGCATCCGCAGGTCCATCACGACGACGTCCGGGCGGTCGCGCCGCACCAGCCCGACCGCGGCGGCGCCGTCGGCGGCCTCACCGACCACGGCCAGGTCCGGGGCGCTGCGCAGGAGCATGCCGACGCCGGTGCGCACGAGCGGGTCGTCGTCGGCGACGACCACGGTGACGGTCACCGTGCCCCCGCCCCGGAGCCGTCGAGCGGGAGCTCGGCACGCAGCACGAACCCGTCGCCGCCCGGGCCGGACTCGATGTGCCCGCCGACCAGCGCGGCCCGTTCGGCGAGCCCCCGCAGCCCGTGCCCGCCGACCGGCAGCCCGTGGTCCGGGCCGGCGATCCCCGGCGTGCTGCGCACGGTGATCCGCAGCCGTCCGGGCTCCCACAGCTCGTGCACCCGGACCAGCGCCCCGGCGCCGCCGTGCTTGATCGCGTTGGCGAGCCCTTCCTGCACGACCCGGAAGGCGGTCAGCTCCACGCTCGGGTCGGCCCGGCCCGGCGTGCCGTCGACGACGTGCTCGACGTCGAGCCCGGACGCCCGGGAGGTCTCCAGCAGGTGCGGCACGTCGGCCAGCCGCGGTGCGACGACGCCGTCCCCGGCCGGGTCCGGGTCGGGGGCGTGCGCACGCAGCAGCCCCAGCATCCGGTGCATCTCGGTCATCGCCGTCACCCCGCTCGCCTCCACCGCCGCCAGCGCCGCGACCACCTCGGCGCGGGTCGGGTCGTCGTCGGGGCCCGCGGTCAGCCGGGCCCTGGCCCCCGCGGTCTGCAGGACCATCGCGCTGACCGTGTGCGCCACGATGTCGTGCAGCTCCCGGGCCAGGCGCAGCCGCTCGGCCCGGACGGCGTCGGCGGCGTCGCGCTCGCGCAGCTCCTCCACCAGCCGTGTCCGCCGCTCGGCGAGGTGGGTGCGCTGGCCGACCGCCCAGACCGCCGCGAGGACGACGGCCCAGGCCAGGCAGAGCGCGGCGAAGAAGCGCGTCCCCACCCCGCCGGCGGCGTTGGCGTTGCTCACCGCGAGCGGGACCAGGCCCGCCGCGAGCACCGCGAGCGAGTACCGGGCCGAGGCCCGGCAGGCGACGGCGTGCAGCGCCACGAGCAGCCCCGCGAACGGCGCGAACCCGGGCAGCACCAGCCCGGCCAGCGCCCAGCACCACTGGAGGGCGAACACCCGGTACGGGTACCGCCACCGGAGCAGGAGGGTCGCCAGCACGACCACCTCGACGACCGGCACCACCCACGCCGGGAGCTCCCCGCCGCCGCGCAGCCTGCCGTCGCCGCCGTACACGTAGAGGTCGGCCCCGATCGCCAGCCCGACGACGACGATCTCGCCGACCGAGCGGCGCCGGGTGGTCATCACGTCCCTACCGGCAGAAGATCCCGAGAAAGGTGCACAGGATCGACGGGGACTCCGGCGGCGGCCGCCGCCCGCCCTCGCCGTCACCCGGGCCGGTCGGCGGCTCGGTGCCGACGCCCGTGCCGTCCTCCTCCGCGTCGCCGGCCTCGGCGGGCCGTCCGCCCGGGGCATCGCGACCGGCGGACCGGTCGCCGGAGACCGGGTCGACGGCGGCCGGGCGGGACACGGCGTCGTACGGGTCGAGCAGGTGAGCCGCGACCGCCGCCTCGCTCCCGAAGCCGTCCGTCCCGGCCCGCGCCGACGGCGTCGCCAGCACCAGCCCGACGACCGGCTCGTCCGCCCCGGCCGGGGACCGCCCGCTGACCTGCACCCCGGCGACGTCGAGCACCTCGGTCCCGGCCGGGTCCCAGCCGCACACCGCGACCCGGACGGGCGCGGGGCCCCCGCCCGCCCGCAGCCGTCGGGACAGCGGTGGGTGGACGAGGACGGCGGTGGGGGTCACCAGCGTCCCGGTCCCGCCGAGCTCCGGGCGGCCGTCGGCGCCCGGCAGGAGGATCGCCACGAGTGAGTCGGTCATGTCGATCAGCCTCGCGGGCCCACCGACCGGTGTCATCAACTCTCTGCGGTACGTGCGGTCGAACCGCTGCGGCAGCGACGGGATACGGCGCCGCACCGATTCCGCGGGCGCCGCCGGTGCCCAGGATCGGACGGCACCGGGACACGGCGACACCGCCGGCGGAGCGCCCGGGGTGAGGGGACACCCATGACGACACCGACGACGACACCGACGACGACCACCGGCCGGCCGGCCGGAACCCGACGGCCCCGGGCGGCACTCGGTGCCGTCCGTCGCCTCGGCGTGGCCGCGGCGCTCGGTGCCGCGCTGCTCGCCGGCGGTGCCGGTACCGCGCTCGCCGCCCCGCCGACGGCGCCCGCCCCGGCCGGTCCGGTTCCCGCCGCGCTGCCCTACGGCCCGTACACCTGCAAGAGCGGCTTCGTGTGGCGGGAGATCGGGCCGAGCGACCCGGTCTGCGTGAGCGTCGCCTCGCGCACCACCGCCCGCGCCGAGACGGCGGCGGGCCCCGCGAACCGCGCCGGGTCCGGACCGTACGGCCCGGACACCTGCAAGCCGGGCTTCGTGTGGCGGGAGGCCCAGCCGTCCGACCACGTCTGCGTGTCGTTCTCCGGCGCGGCCCGGGACCGGGTGCGGAGCGAGAACGGCAACGGCGTGCTCAACCTCGCGGACCCGGCCGGCGTCCCGTACGGGCGGGTGTCGATCACCAACAGCCGTGACCAGCTGTCCTGCTACATGTACGGCAACGGGCGGGCCACCCCCGGCGCCGAGCAGTGGTTCTGGAGCGTCGGGGTCCCCGGGTACGGCACGATCCGGGCGGGTGTCGCGCGGGCCGACGGCGCCGGGGTCGTCCCGTCGACCAAGCTGCGCGACGTCTACCGCAACGGCAACGGTCCACTGGGGATCCCGGTCGTCGTCGCCGACACCGCCACCGGGGTGGTGACCCGCGCGGGCACCACCAACTCCTACGGCAACTGCTGAACCCACGCCCCGCCCGGCCCCCTCGTCCGACGGGGCCGGGCGGGGCGCCCGGGGTGGCACAATCGTCTGCCATGTACGCGGTCCTCGACGACGGCCCCTACGCAGGCGAGCAGGTGCGCATCGACCCCGACGCCACCGGCCGTCCGCCGCGGACGATCGAGCTGTCCGACCCCGGCGGGGACCCGAGGGGCTACGTCCTGATCGGCCCGCACGCCGACGCCGACCGCTGGATCTACCGGCGCGCCCGCGGCGACGTCGACGAGTGATCACCGGTTGTGGAGCGCAGCGTCCGCGAGGCGGGCCGGATCCTCCACAACGGGTGATCACTCACCGCGTTCGCGGGCGCGCTTGCGGCGCTTTCCCTCGTGCATGGCCGCGACCCGCGGCACCGGGATCGCCCGGCCCTCGGTGAGCAGGACCTCCGGCAGCGGGGCCGGCCCGGGCCGCAGCTCCGCCCACGTCGGACGGCCCGTGACCAGCCCGGACACCGTGCCCACCGTGAAGTCGGCGGGCGTGACCCGGTCCAGCTCGTCCCAGGTGAGGGGGAACGACACCGGGAGGCCGGGGCGGGCCCGCGGGCTGTAGGGCGCGGCGAGGGTGGCCCCGCCCACGCGCGTCGGGTCGAGGAAGACCCGGCCGCCGCGGTCGTCCCGGATGAACGCGGTCGTCGCCACGTCGGGGGCCAGCGCCGCGGCGCGGGCGCACACCGCGCGGGTCGCGGCGAACGCGTCGTCGATCGGGAGCGGCTCCGACAGCGGGACCACCAGGTGCAGGCCGGTCGCGCCGCTGGTCTTCACCGCGGCGGCGAGGCCCAGCTCGGCCAGCGCCGCCCGGACCGGGTGCGCGGCGGCGACGACCCGGTCGAAGCCGGCGCCGTCGGGTGGGTCGAGGTCGACGACGAGCTCGCCGGTGGTCGTCGCGCCGTGCGGCACGAGGGTCGGGTGGAACTCGACGGCGCGCTGGTTGCCGAACCACAGCAGCGTGCGGCGGTCGTGGCAGAGCGGGTAGTGCACGGTGCGCTGCGACGAGTCCGCCCACACGTCCACGGTCGGGATCCAGTCGGGCGCCCCGCGCGGGAGGTTCTTCTGCATGAACGGCGCCTGGCCGGGGCGGGCCCGCACCACCGACAGGGGCCGGTCGGCCAGCGCGGGCAGCAGCAGTGCGGCGACGGCGTCGAGGTGGTCGAGCAGGGCCCGCTTGGTGACGCCGGCGCCGTCGAAGGACTCGGCGTCGAGGCTGGTGAGCTCCACGCCGTCGCGGACCTCGTCGACCTGCCGGCGCGCCACGGCTCAGCTCCCGATGAACCCGCGCTCGGCCAGCCAGGCCCGCGCGACGTCACGGGGGCTCTGCCCGCCCGCGGAGACCCGGCCGTTGAGCTGCTGCATGGTCTGCTGGTCCAGGGCCGCGGTGATCGGGGTGAACAGGTCGGCGACCTGCGGGGCGCGGTCGAACACGTCGGCCCGGAAGACCGGGACCGCGCTGTAGGTGATGTGGTAGCCGCGGTCGTCGGTGAGGACCTTCAGGCCCAGTGCCGGGATGCGGCCGTCGGTGGCGGCGACCTCGCCGAACAGGCAGACGCCGTCGGCGGTGGACTGGAAGATCAGACCCTGTTCGAGGGTCTCACGGCGGTCGCGGGGGAGCTCGAAGCCGTAGGCGCGCTGGAGCCCGGCGAGGCCGTCGGCGCGGGAGGCGTACTCGGTCTCGACGCAGACGTCGCCGGGCTGTCCGGAGCGGACGTAGGCGGCCATGTCGCTGAGCGTGTTCAGGTTCAGCCGCGCCGCCGTCGCCCCGTCGACGACGAAGGAGTACGTGTTGTCGAACCCGGCGCGGTCCAGCCACACCACGCCGTTCTGCGCGCGGTCGCGGGTGCGCAGCTCGGCGAGGACCTGGTCGTCGGGGAGGGTGCGGGTCTCGCGCAGGTACGACGCCCACGCCGTGCCTGTGTACTCCCAGTAGGTGGAGATGTCCCCGGACAGCAGCGCCTGCCGGGTCACGTCGGAGCCCCCGACATTGCACCGGTCGGTCACCGACGCCCCGGCGGACTCCAGCGCCGCGATCGAGATCTGGCAGAGGATCTGCTGCTCGTCGAAGTTCTTCGACCCGACGACGTAGGTCAGCCCGGACAGGTCGACGCGCGGGGCCAGCGACCCGGCGGAGGCCCGCGGCCCGCCTCCGGCCAGCCCGGTGCAGCCGCCCGCCAGCAGCGCGACGGCGAGCAGGGCCGGGACCAGCGTCCGCAGCCTGCGGCCGGGGGAGGGGCTCACGGGATCGTCCTGGTTCGCTGGGATGGGGGTGGTCCGGCCAGCCGACCACGATCCGTCCGTCGGCGCAACGCCCACGCGCACACGGTGATCGACCCGGCACACACCGCGACCCCGCACCCGGTGGAGCAGGGGGCGGGGCCGCGGTGGGCGTACGGGGACACCTCAGCCGATGAAGCCCTTCTGGGTCAGCCACTCACGGGCGACGTCGCGCTCGTTCTGGCCGAAGGAGGACACCTTGCCGTTCAGGTCGAGGATGGTGTTGTAGTCCAGGGCCTGGGCGATCGGCGCCAGCACCTGCCGGACGGCGGGGTTGGCGTTGTAGACGTCGGCCCGCATGGTCGGCGCCGCGTTGTAGGTGACGTGGTACTTCTTGTCGTCGTCGAGCACCTTGAGCTTCAGGCCGGGGATGCGGCCGTCGGTGGTGAAGACCTCGCCGAACAGGCACTTGTTGTCGGCGGTCGCCTGGTAGATCACGCCGGTGGCGAGCACCTGCGGGTTCTGGGCGGTGAAGCCGTAGGTCTTCTCCAGGCCGCGCAGGCCGTCGTCGCGCGAGTTGTACTCGGTCTCCACGCACACCGAGCCGGCCGGCGCCTTGCCCGCCTTGATGTAGTCCGCCATCTGCGACAGCGTCGTGATGCCGAGCTCCTGCGACTTCGCCTCGGTCATGGCGAAGGCGTAGGTGTTGTTGAAGTTGGCCTTGTCCAGCCACTGGATCTTGTTCTGCTCCAGGTCGCGCTGGGCGACGAGGTTGTAGAGCTCGTTGTCGTCGGTGATCCGGCGGGTCTCCTTGAAGAAGGACGCCCAGGCGGTACCGGTGTACTCCCAGTAGATGTTGATGTCCCCGGCCAGCAGCGCCTGGCGGGTGACGTCGGTGCCACCGGTGTTGCAGCGGTCGGTGACGTTGCCGCCGGCCGACTCGAGCGCGGCGACGGTGATCTGGCAGAGCACCAGCTGCTCGTCGAAGTTCTTGCCGCCGACGACGTAGTTCTGTCCGCTCAGGTTGCCGGCCTGGGCCAGGGAGCCGCCGGAGGCCGAGGGGCCGCTGCCGCTCAGGCCGCCACAGCCCGCCAGGGCGAGCGCCGCCGCGGCGGCCATCGCCGTCAGGGCGAGACGCCGGGATCGTCCGAACTTCACGTGTCCTCCAGGGAATGCGGTACTGCGGGGATTCGGGGGCGAGCGGGGGCCGCGTCAGCCTGCGTTGCGGCGGACGGCGTACTCGGCGAGACCGGCGAGCCAGTCCACGATCAGGGCCAGCGCGGCGACGATGGTCGCCGCGACGAGGGTGCCGGTGGGGCGGCCGAGCTCGAGCATCCCCTTGATCGGCTCGCCGAGACCGCCGGCGCCGACGTAGGTGGCCAGGGCCGCGGTGCCGACGTTCAGCACGAGCGCGACGCGGACACCGGCGACCATGACCGGCGTCGCCAGCGGCAGCTCGACGCGCAGCAGCGTCTGCCGTGCCGACATCCCGATGCCGCGGGAGGCCTCGATCAGCGCCTTGTCGACCTGCTGGAGCCCGACGACGGTGTTGGTGAGCACCGGCAGCAGCGCGGCCAGGGCGAGCGCGACGACGGCCGTCGGCAGGCCGAGCCCGAGCGGGGAGAACGCGAGCAGCACGATCACACCGAACGCGGGCAGTGCCTGCATGAACCCGGTGAAGGCCAGGATCGGGCGCTGGATGCGACGCGCGGACGGGCGGCTGATCGCGATGCCGGCCGGGATCGCCACGATGATCACGACGAGGGTGGACAGCCCGGTCAGCACCAGGTGCTCGCCGAGCCGCTGCCCGAGCGACCCCGCGTTGATCACCGAGGCCTCGACGTCGTCGAGGCCCTGCGAGGCGGCGTAGAGGACCACCAGCACCACGCCGGCGACGGCGATGATCGGGTTGACGATGAGTGACCGGTCCAGCCGCCGCGTCCTGCGGACGACCGGCTCGGCCGAGGGCGACCCGGACGGCGCGGCCGCGCCGGTCTCCTCGGCGGCGGGGGCGCTCACGAACCGGCCTTGGTCTTGAGGCCCTCGACCAGGTCGCGCCACCAGAGCGCGCCCTGCAGCTTCTCCTGCTCGTCGACCACACCGACCAGCTCGGTCTGGGAGTCGAGCATGACGTCGACGGCGTCGTAGACGGTGCCGGTGCGCGGCACTGTCACCAGCTTCGGCAGGTCGGCGGTGCCCGGCAGGTACGCCCAGCGCACCGGGCGGCCCTCGGCGTCAGCCTCGTAGGTGGGGGAGCCGTTGCGGGCGGCGGTGCCGTCGAGGTCGACCGACTGCAGCTCCAGGCGGGACAGCTCCAGCAGCGACAGCCGTCGCACCGCGGCGCCGGCGCCGACGAACTCGGCGACGAACTCGTTGGCCGGGTGGGTCAGGATCATGTCGGGCGTGTCGTACTGCTGCAGCGTGCCGCCGGGCCCGAACACCGCGATCCGGTCGCCGAGCTTGACCGCCTCGGTGAGGTCGTGGGTGACGAAGCAGATGGTCTTGGCGATCTGCTGCTGCAGCTCCAGGAACTCGTCCTGGATGCGCTCGCGGGTGATCGGGTCGATGGCGCCGAACGGCTCGTCCATCAGCATCACCGACGGGTCCGCGGCGAGCCCGCGGGCGACGCCGACGCGCTGCTGCTGGCCGCCGGAGAGCTGGCGGGGGTAGCGGTCGCGGTACATCTTCGGCTCGAGCCCGACCAGGTGGAGCAGCTCGTCGACCCGGGCGGTGATCCGGTTGCGGTCCCAGCCGAGGATCCGCGGGACGACGGCGATGTTGTCGCCGATCGTGAAGTGCGGGAACAGGCCGACCTGCTGGATGACGTAGCCGATGCGGCGGCGCAGCTCGTCGGCGTTGACGTCGGTGACGTCGTCGCCGTCGAGCAGGATGCGGCCGGTGGTGGGCTCGATGAGCCGGTTCATCATCTTCAGCGTGGTCGTCTTGCCGCAGCCGGACGGCCCGATGAACATCGAGATGGTGCCCTCGGGCACGTGCAGGTCGAGCTCCTGCACGGCCGGGGTGGTGGTCTTCGGATAGGTCTTGCTGATGCCTTCGAGAGCGATCATCGGCTTGCCGGAATCAGACACGGATCCCCCTCGGGGTGGTGAAGCGCTGCACGATCCAGAAGACGACCTCGTAGACCGCAGCCACGACGAGGCAGCCGAGCGTGGCCGCCAGAACCTGGTTGAACGAGTTGACCGATCCCAGCCGTTGCAGGCCGAGGAAGAGCGAGGAGCCGAAGCCCGGGCCGTTGATGGCGCCGGCGACGACCGCGATACCGATGATGATCAGGACGGCGACCCGGATGCCGGAGAGGATCACCGGCCAGGCCAGCGGCAGCTGGATGGTGAACATCCGCCGGACCGAGCCCATCCCCATCCCGCGGGCGGACTCGAGGACGGCGTCGTCCACCGAGGAGAGCCCGGCGACGACGTTGCGCAGCACCGGGTAGATCGCGTAGATCGTCAGCGCCGTCAGCGACGGCGTGATGCCGAGCCCCAGGATCGGCTGCAGCAGACCGAACAGCGCCAGCGACGGGATCGTCAGCGCGGCGGAGAACACGATCAGCAGCGCCTCACGGGAGCCCGCCCGGACGGGGCGGCTCCACGACTCGGGCGTCAGACGATTGGTGTGCAGCAGGGTGCCCGCCACCAACGAGATCACGACCGCGATTCCGACCGAGATCGCGACCAGCAGGAAATGCTGCTGGCCGTAGAACACCAACTGGTTCAGCTGGGTGCCGACATAGGTGAAGAAATCCACCGTGCTCCTTCCGCCCGGGGTCCGTGCCCGCCGCTCGGGGCAGGAGCACGGTCCTTCCGCACCACTCGTCGTCGGGTCCGTTCGGCGTTACACCCACCCGAACGACGTGACCGGGAGTTTGCGTGCGCCCGCCGGTGCGGTGGGCACGACCTGCGGTCTCCCGCTCGCCGGACGGAGCCTAGCCGCAGAACGGTGGCCCCGGTAAGTCGAACGTACCGTTCCGCGACGATGGCGTAGCCATTCCGGAAACGTTTCGTACGCCCGTTGTCGCAGGTGGGGATGGGCGACAACGGTGTTCCCGCAACCGCACCGGAAAACGGCGGAGACGCAATCGTGACCTTCTGCGTCGGTTTCGTCGCATCCCGACCATGGTCCGGCCCTACCCAGGGTGAGCCGCCCGGAGCACGCGGTTACGGCGGGCAGACCACGGGCTGGGAGGGTGCCCGGCCGGTCAGCAGCGCCCGGTCGACGACGTCGGTGACGCACGGGGTGCGCGGATAGGCCCCGGTCCCGCTGCCCTGCCAGCGCACCAGCCGCCCCGTCGCGAGCTGCTGGGCGGTCCGCTCGGCACCGCTCTGCGGCGACCGCGGGTCCTGCGCGGTCCCGATCACGACGACCGGGGGCGGGGGAGCGCCCCGCGGCGCCGCCGGGGTGACCGGCCCGCCCGACGGCCACGGCCCGCAGGCCACGAGCTCCTGCGCCGCCGCGACACCGAACAGCGGGAAGCGCTGCGCCCACTGCCCGGCCAGGTCCGCGGCCTCACCGGGGGTGACCCGCACCCGACTGTCGTTGCAGCGGGTGGCCAGCGTGGCGTCGAAGCGGCCCTGCGGACCCCCGAGCGGGGCGAGGATGCGGACCAGGCCCGCCGGGTCGCCGTCGCCGGCCGCGACCAGCGCGTACTGGAGCTCCGGCCAGCGCGCGGGCTGGGACATGACCGACCGGACCGCGCGCAGCGTCGCGCCCGCGGTGACCGCGTCGCCGTCGCCGACGGGCAGGGCGGTGCGGGACAGGCGGAACACGAGCTCGTCGACGTAGCCGCGCGGGTCGGGGCCCAGCGGGCAGGTCGGCGAGGCGGTGCAGGCCCCGGCGAAGGCGTCGAAGGCCTTCTCCGCGGCCGCGGTGGTGGCCTCGGTCCGGGCCGGCTCGTCGAGGGTGGGGTCACCGGGCCCGTCGAGCACGACCCGCCCGGCGGAGCCCGGGTGGGCGCCGATCCAGGCGGCCGCGGCGTCGGCGCCGTCGCCGACGGCGAGCAGGTCCAGCCGGGCCGCGCCCAGCACGGACCGCAGCGACTCCAGGTCGTCGGCGCCGCTCGCGGCGCGGTAGCTGGTCACCGTGCCCGACAGCAGCAGGTTGCAGTCCTGCACGACCTCGCGGGCGCGCTCCAGCAGTGCCGTCATGGCGGCCTCGTCGCGGCGGTCCGGTCCGGCGTCGAGCAGGGCGGCGCGGGCGTCGACCGGGGCGCAGTCGAGCAGGTCCTCCCCGGTGCCGCGGCGGTCCATGCCGATCACCTGGTAGCGGTCGAGGACGGCGGCGGGCAGCCGGGCGGCGAGGCTCACCGCGGCCCGCGCGGACCCGTCGGTGCCGGTGTCTCCGAGCACGACCAGCGCCGGTCGCCCGTCCGGCGCGCCGGGTGTGGTGACCCGGGTCAGGCCGAGCCGGGCCGGGCCAAGCTCGGGACGGTCCCGGTCGGCGGGCACGGTGAGCCGGGCGCAGCCGACGGACAGCACGCGCCCGGCGGGCAGCGGGGTGCCCGCCGTGGTCAGCGCCGCGGCCGTGTCGGCGGTGCAGTCGGTGAACCCGGTGGTGCGGACCGGGTCGGAGTCGGGCAGCAGGTCCGGGTCGGCGGGCGGGCCCGTGGCCGACGTCGGGGGAGCGGCGGGCAGCTGTTCGCCCCGCACCGCCACCGGCGGCCGCTGCGACGGCCCGACCGCACACCCGGCGAGCAGCAGTACGGCGAGCAGCAGGACCCCGAGCACACTCCACCGCCGCACGAGCACCGATCATGCCCGTACCGGGGTGTGGCCGCGGTGAGCGGCCCCACCCCCTACCGGGCGGTCCAGCCGCCGTCCTGGGACAGCGACGTGCCGGTGATCGACGCCGACGCCGGCCCCCACAGCAGCGCGGCCAGCTCCGCGGTCTCGGCGGGCTCGATCAGCCGCTTCACCGCCACCGGGGTGAGCATGATCTTGGTGACGACCTCGTCCTCGGAGATCCCGTGCGTGCGGGCCTGGTCGGCGATCTGGGCCTCGACCAGCGGCGTGCGCACGTAGGCGGGGTTGATGCAGTTGCTGGTCACGCCGTGCTCGGCGCCCTCCAGCGCGGTGACCTTCGACAGGCCCTCGAGGCCGTGCTTGGCCGACACGTAGGCGGACTTGAACGGCGAGGCCCGCAGGCCGTGCGCGGAGGAGATGTTCACGACCCGCCCCCAGCCACGGGCGTACATGTGCGGCAGCGACCGGCGGATCAGCCGGAACGGCGACTCCAGCATCAGGCGCAGGATGTTCGAGAACATCTCCGGGTCGAACTCCTCCAGCCGCGAGACGTGCTGGCGGCCGGCGTTGTTGACCAGGATGTCGACGTCGGTGGGCAGCTGCTCCACGGCGTCGAGGTCGGACAGGTCGCAGCCCAGCGGCGTGACCAGGTCGCTCTCCGCGGCCAGCGGGGCCACCCGGTCCTCGGTGAGGTCCACCGCGTACACCTTCGCCCCGTCGGCGACGAGCCTGCGGGCCACGGCGGCCCCGATCCCGCTGCCCGCCCCGGTGACGAGGGCCGTCCTGCCGTCCAGCACTGCGCTCATGCCGACGACCGTACGGTCGCCGACCGGCCCGGCCCCTGTGAGCCGGGTCACGGACCCGGCCGGTGGGTCAGGAGACCCGCGGGCGGTCGTCGCGGTGGGCCGCGTCCAGCTCCAGGCGCACCGCGACGGGCAGGTCCGCCATCCCCAGCGCGTCGCGGATCCCGGGCAGGATCTCGGCGTCGAGGCGGCGGCAGATCTCGGTGACCTCCCCGTCGGCGACGTCCTCGCCGACCCACACGGTGGCGCGTACCGCGGGCGCGGAGGTGCTGCCGACCATCCGGGCGCGGGCCCGGGTCACGCCGGGCAGCGTGGCGGCCCCGTCGGCGACGGCGTCGGCCGCGGCGGAGGCGCCGATCCGGATCTCGGTGTCCGGGCCGCCGTCCAGGACCAGGTCCGGCCGGGTCTCCGGGCGCAGCGACCGCGCGGTCCACCAGAGCCCGAGCAGCACCAGCACCAGACCGGCCAGGATCGCGACCAGGCGGGCGGCGGTGCCGTTGGCCAGCAGGAACTGCTCGACCTCCGGGTCCAGCAGCGGGCGCTGCGGGCGGTTCCGCCCGAAGACCCCGGTCACCAGCAGCACGGTGAGCACGCCGGCGGCGAGCAGCACCACGCCGAGCAGCACGAGCCCGCCACGGGCGCCGCCCGCGGAGCGGTACTGGGCGCGTCGCGCGGTCCGGGCGGCGCGGCGCGGGTTCGGGCCGGAGGTGCTCCCCGTCGAGGTCACGGCGTCGGTCATCACTGCACTCCCTTCGAGCCCGGCTGCTCCGGGGTGGCGCGCACGGTCAGGCGCGGGCGCCGCGCGAGGGGCAGCGCGTCGAGGACGCCGGAGGCGGCACCGCGGGCGGCCTCGCGCAGCGCGTCGGTGTCGCCGCGGCCGCGGGCGTTCACCACGACCGACCGGGCCGACGCGGTCACCGACGCCGCGGTCACCGGGTCCGCGGCCCGGACCCGGGTGCCGACCAGCCGGGCCAGCACCCGCGGCGCGGTGGCGACGGTGAGCCCGGGCGAGGGCGCGTCGAGGGCGACGTCGTGGCGGCGGGCGAGCAGCCCGACGAGCAGCAGCACGGCCCCGACGACGATCACCCCCACGGCGATCCAGAGCACCGGCTGGGCGGTCCACAGGGTGTTCTGGACGGTGGTGCGCCAGTCCCGCCAGGGGACGAGCAGCCCGGCGCCGGAGACCCGGCCGACCCAGGCGGCCACCACCTCGATGACGACGAGCGCGCCGATCGCGGCCACCACCAGGCTCAGCAGCGGCGCGAGAACGCGGAGCAGGACACGCACGGGGCCCGGCCTCCCTCTTCCGACTCGTTCAGGATCCGACGGTTCTACTGCACGCGCGGGGCGTCCGGGCGCGGCCGGGCGTCCTCCGGCTGGAGGGCCTCGACCTCGACGGTCAGGCCGCGCAGCCGGTGCCCGGTGGTGCGACGCAGGTCGGCGTCGATCCGCTCCCGGACGTCGGCGACGGCGGCCCGCACCGACCCGGGGTGGGCCAGGGTGAGCCGCAGCCGGACGTCGACCTCACCGGCGTCGCCGGTCGCGGCGCCGACGGCGGCCCCGACCGTGCCCCGTGCCGGGCCGGGCCGCCGGGTCACCCGGGCGGTCGGCCCGGACTCGCCGACGTCGAGCCCGGCGACCCGACGGGCGCGGTGCCGGGTGGCCGAGGCGGTGTCCGCGGCGTACTCGACGATCTTGCGCAGCACCGCCGGGTCGATCTCCAGGACACCGCGCTCGGCGGGGTCGGGGAGGGTGCTCACCGGTCGCGGCCCCGGCCGAGGCCGGACAGGTCCAGCTCGCCGTCGAGGAGCCGGCCGACGACCAGGCCGATGATGCCGAGCACCAGGGTGATGACGAAGGCGAAGAAGCCGCCGGTGGCACCGGCGACTCCCAGCAGGAGGCCTGCGAGCAGGCCGGTCTGGGTGGCGTTCATGGAATGTCCTCTCCGGGACGGGTGGAGCGGTGGGCGTGCCGGCCGGGCCGGTCGACCCGGGGGTGCGTGCGACGTCGGATGGTGCGGATCAGGGCCACCAGGACCCGGGTCGGCAGCGGCAGGTCGGGCACGATCTCGATCGGTGCGTCGTAGCGGCGGTCGTCCGCGTCGGGCGTCCGGCCGGCGTGCGGGTCGGCCGCGAGCGCGCGGAAGCGGGCCAGCCCGGCGCGGAAGACCTCCGGGTCACCGCCGCGGTCGGGGTGGTGGGTACGGACGAACGAGCGGTAGGCCGACCGCTGCGCGGGGGTCAGGCCCCCGTGCCCGCCGGGATCCGGCTCGTCCATCCCGTACCCACCTCCACCTCAGGGGACCTCCACGTCCGCGACCGTCACGTCGACGGGGACCCCGTCGACCAACGGCGCGAGGGATGCCCGCAGCGCCGCGACGGTAGCCGGGATCGGCCGGTCCAGACGCAGCACCACCCCGATCTCGACCGGTTCGTCGGTACGGCCGACGAGCACGCCGACCAGCCGCCGCCCGGACAGCCAGGTCGCGACGGTCCCGAAGGCGCCGCCGTCGAGCCGCACCACCGACGGGTGCGCGACGACGGCCTCGGCGACCAGCTCGGCCAGCGCGGCCGGTGCCGGTTCCCGGCGCCGCTGCGCGGCGACCTCCGCCGCACCGGGCGGACCGGTGACGACGGCGGCGGGGGACCGGGCGTCCCGCGGGGTCGGCTCGGGCACCGTCACTCCACGACGCGGCCGGTCGGGGCCGGAGCCACCGGGACCTCGTCGCGGTTGTCGTCCTCGCCGGCCAGGTGGATGTCGTTCACCGAGATGTTGACCTCGATGACCTCCAGCCCGGTCATCCGCTCGACGGCGCCGACGACGTTGCGGCGGACCGCGGAGGCCAGGTCGGCGATGGCGACGCCGTACTCGACGACGACGTCCAGGTCGACCGCGGCCTGCTTCTCGCCGACCTCGACGGCCACGCCCGCGACGGTGGAGGCGCCGCTGGTGCCGCCGCCCGGGATGCGCTCGCGCAGCGCACCGAAGGCGCGCGACGCGCCGGAGCCCATGGAGTACACGCCGGAGACCTCGCGCGCGGCGATGCCGGCGATCTTCTGGACGACGGACGCGGCGATGGTGGTGCGGCCGTGGCCGGTGCCCTCGGCGAGGCGTCCCGCGGGTGCCGCGGCCGGGGTCGTGGCGGGGGTGGTGGTCGGGGTGCCGGAGGTCATCGGTGCTCCTCTCACGGGCCGGCCCCGGGTGGGGGCCCGCCGCGGTGCGTGTGTTGTCCCCCGTGGGATGCCCGTCCGCGGCCCTCCCTCACGGTGGTTCACTCGTTCGGACCAGCCGGGATCCCGGAGGTGGTGCGGACGTAGTGCAGCAGCAGGGTCCCGTCGGCGGCCGCCTCGTGGCCGGCCAGGCGCAGTGCGCGCGGCACGGGCAGGGGCCGCGGCCCGGTCGCGATCCGCCCCTCCGGGCCCCCGACCAGCACCGGGACCAGGGTGAGGCGCAGCTCGTCGACGACGTCGGCCCCGACCAGCGCGCCGAGCAGGGTCGGCCCGCCCTCGCACAGCACGGAGGCGTGGCCGCGGCGGGCGAGCGCGGCGAGCAGCGCGGCGGGGGAGAGGTCGTCGAGCACCACGACCTCGGCACCCGCGGCGCCCAGCGCGGCGCGCCGGTCCGCGGGGGCGGCGGCCGTGGTCAGCACGACCGGCGCCGTGACGGTGTCGGTGAACAGCCGCGCACCCGGGTCCAGCCCGGCCGACCCGCTCACGACGACGACCGGCGGGGGCGGCCCGGGCGGCCGCCCGTCCGGACCGGGACGACGCGGCCGGACGCCCCGGTAGTCCTCGTCCCGCGCGGTGCCCGCCCCGACGAGGACGCAGTCGGCCGACCGTCGCAGGGCGCGGAACAGGTCCCGGTCGGCCGGGGTGGACAGGCCGCCGGACCCCGCTCCGCCCGCCGTCACGGCCCCGTCGGCGGAGCTGACCATGACCGCGGTGACCCGCGGCCGGACGGGCGGGGGACCGGACGCGGAGGGCTCGGTGGGCACCTCACGAGCATCCCGCCGTGCGGGCGACGTGACGCACGGGGGTGTTCTGTCGTAGGGCAGCCTCACTTATGGTGAGCGGAGCCGCACCGGACGGGTGGGGCATCCGGTCGAGCAGGGGGCCACGAGCAAGGTGAACGCGATCCGCGTCCGACCACCGTCGGTGGAACAACCGGCGCCCCCACGGCGGTCGCTGCGGCGCAGGCGGCTGCTCGGCCTCGCCGCCCTGACCGCGGCACTGCTGCTCGCGGTACTCGCCAGCATCGCGATCGGGACCAAGGTCATCCCGGTGAACGAGGTGTTCTCCGCGCTGGTCGCCCCGACCGGCAGCGAGAACGATGTGGTCATCCGGTCCCTGCGGATCCCGCGCACCCTGCTCGGGGTGCTGGTCGGGATCGCGCTCGGCCTGGCCGGCGCGCTCGTGCAGGGCTTCACCCGCAACCCGCTCGGCGACCCCGGCCTGCTGGGCGTCAACGCGGGCGCGGCGTTCTTCGTCGTCATCGGCATCTACGTCTTCGGTGTCAGCACGCTGTTCGGCTACGTCTGGTTCGCCTTCGCCGGCGCGCTGGTCGCCAGCGTCGTGGTGTTCGTGATCGGCACCCGGGCACCCGGCGGTGCCACCCCGGTGTCGCTGGCCCTGGCCGGCGCGGCGGTCAGCTTCCTGCTGCAGGCGGGCACGTCCTCGGTGGTGCTGCTCGACGAGACCAGCCTCGACGCCTACCGGTTCTGGGTGGTCGGCTCGCTCGCCGGGCGCGACGCCGCGGTCGGCGGCCAGGTCATGTGGTTCATCCTCGCGGGCACGGCGCTGGCGCTGGCCAGCGCGCCCGCCCTCAACGCGCTCTCCCTCGGCGACGACGTCGCCACCTCGCTGGGGCACTCGGTCCGCCGGACCCGGGTCGTCGGCGTCGTCGCGATCACGCTGCTCGCGGGGGCGGCCACCGCCGCCTGCGGGCCGATCGTGTTCCTCGGGCTGATCGTGCCGCACGTCGTGCGGGTGTTCACCGGGCCCGACCACCGCTGGCTGCTGCCCGCCTCCGGGCTCGCGGGGGCGGTGCTGCTGCTGCTCGCCGACGTCGTCGGACGGGTGGTGGCCCGCCCCGGGGAGCTGCAGGTCGGCATCGTGGTCGCGCTGATCGGCGGGCCCTTCTTCATCGCCCTCGTGCGCCGTCGCAAGCTGGGGGCCGTGTGAGCACCGTGACCGAACCCGGCCCCACGCCGGGCACGGTGGCCGTCCCCGGCCGCCGCGCCGTCCGCGCGGGCCGCTTCTCCGGCGTGCTGCGCATCCGCACCGCGGTGGTGCTGCTCGCCTGCGCCGTCGCGCTGCTGCTCGCGGCCGCGGTCAACATGGGCCGCGGCGACTACCCGATCGCGATCACCGACGTGCTGGCCACGCTGTTCGGCGGCGGCGACGCGGGCCAGCAGCTCGTCGTGCTGGAGCTGCGGCTGCCGCGCACCCTGGTCGGCGCCCTGGTCGGCGGCGCGCTGGCCGTCTCCGGCGCGATCCTGCAGTCGGTCGCCCGCAACCCCCTCGCGAGCCCGGACATCATCGGCGTCCAGTGGGGCGCCAGCGCCGCGGCGGTGTTCGTCATCGTGCTCGGGGGTGGCGCGGCCGGCGTCGGTGGCGCGTTCGCCTCGCTCGGCATCCCGCTCGCCGCGCTGATCGGCGGGCTCGTGGCCTCGGTCCTGGTCTACGTCCTGGCCTGGCGCAAGGGCATCCAGGGCTTCCGGCTGGTCCTGATCGGCATCGGCATCCAGGCCGTGCTCGTCGCGGCGGTGCAGTGGCTGCTGACCGTCGCGCAGATCTACCAGGCCGCGCAGGCGCAGGTCTGGCTCAACGGCAGCCTGAACGCGCGCAGCTGGAACGAGGTCGTCCCGCTGTCGATCTCCATGCTGGTTCTCGTGCCCGCGGCGCTGGCCCTGGTGCACCTGCTCGGCGCCCTGCGCTTCGACGACGACACCGCCCGCGGCCTCGGCGTGCGGGTGAACGGCGCCCGCACCGCGCTGCTGCTCGTCTCCGTCGGGCTCGCCTCGGTCGCGACCGCGGCCGCGGGCCCGATCGCCTTCATCGCACTGGTCACCCCGCAGATCGCGCGCCGGCTCTGCCGGGTCGGGACCCCGCCGATCGGGGTCTCGCTCGTGCTGGGCGCGGCGCTGACCGTGCTGTCCGACCTGATCGCCCGCACCGCACTGGGGTCCGTCGAGCTCCCGGTCGGCATCGTGACCGCGGTGCTCGGCGCCCCGTTCCTGCTGTACCTGCTCGCCCGCACCCGCCAGGAGGCCCGTCGATGAGCACCGTCGAGGACATCAGCGTCGCGGAGGCCACCGCCTCCCGGACGACGACGGCGGGCGACCCCGTCCGTCCCGGAGTGGTCCGGTTGTCGGCCGAGCAGGTCACCCTCGGCTACGGCGACCGCACCATCGTCGACGGGCTCGACCTGGAGGTGCTGCCCGGCGCGGTCACCACCGTGATCGGCCCGAACGGCTGCGGCAAGTCCACCGTGCTGCGCGCGCTGGGGCGGCTGCTGCCCGCCCGGACCGGTCAGGTGCTGCTCGACGGCAAGCGGATCGACCGCACCCCGACCAAGGAGGTCGCGCGGGTGCTGGGGATCCTGCCGCAGTCGCCGCTGGCGCCCGAGGGCCTGACCGTCGGCGACCTCGTCGCCCGCGGGCGGCACCCGCACCAGGCCTGGTACCGGCAGTGGTCCTCCGACGACGAGCGCGCCGTCGCCGAGGCGCTGGCCTGGACGGGCCTGTCCGACCTCGCCGAGCGCCCGGTCGACGAGCTGTCCGGCGGCCAGCGCCAGCGGGCCTGGATCTCGATGGCCCTGGCGCAGGAGACCGACCTGCTGCTGCTCGACGAGCCGACCACCTTCCTCGACCTGGCCCACCAGGTCGACGTGCTGGAGCTGGTGCGGCGGCTGCAGTCCGAGGCCGGGCGCACCGTGGTCATGGTGCTGCACGACCTCAACCTGGCCGCCCGCTACGCCGACCGGCTCGTCGCGATGAAGGACGGACGGATCGTCGCGGCGGGGTCGCCGTCCGAGGTCGTCACCGAGGAGCTGCTGGCCGACGTGTTCGGGCTGCGGGCCCGGGTGCTGCCCGACCCGGTCACCGGCACCCCCCTGGTCGTGCCGGACGCGGGCCCGTCGCTGCACGCCCCGGAGCCGATCGCCGAGGCATGATCTCCGGCGTGACCTCCGGCGACCGACCGCCCTTCCTCGCCACCCGCGCGGTGCACGCGGGCAACGACGTCGACCCCGGGACCGGCGCGATCCGCCGCCCGATCGTCGCGGCCAACTCCTACGCCCTGCCCGAGGACCCCTCGGAGCTGGACTGGTCGGGCACCGCGACCCGGCTCTACACCCGCAACGGCGGGGCGAACCAGGGCTGGCTGGAGGACAAGCTCGTCGCCCTGGAGGACCCCTCCGGGGTGTCGCCGGGCGGCTGCGCCGCGGTCGCGCTCGCCTCGGGCGTCGCGGCGCTGCACGCGGTGTTCTTCACGTTCCTGCGGTCCGGTGACCACGTCGTCAGCTCCGACGTCACCTACGTCGCCACCCACCGGCTGCTCACCGAGCTGCTGCCGGACCGGTGGGGGATCACCGCCACCCTGGTCGACTCCTCCGATCCGGACGCGGTGCGCGCCGCGATCCGCCCGGAGACCCGGCTGGTACATGTCGAGACCCCGGCGAACCCGACCACCCGGATCACCGACGTCGACGCCGTCGCCGCCGTCGCGCACGACGCGGGCGCCCTGCTCAGCGTGGACGCCACCTTCGCGACGCCGGTGCTGCAACGGCCGCTGGAGCGGGGCGCGGACCTCGTCGTGCACTCGCTGACCAAGTACGTCAACGGCCACGGCGACGCCATGGGCGGCGCGGTGCTGGGCCGCCGCGAGCTCGTCGAGCGGATCCGCGCCGACGCGATGGTCGACGCCGGGGGAGTGATCGGCCCGTTCAACGCCTGGCTGATCGCCCGCGGCGCGGTGACCCTGCCGATGCGGATGCGCGCGCACTGCGCCGGCGCGCAGCAGGTCGCGGAGTACCTGGAGTCCCGCCCGGAGGTCGCGTACGTCGCCTACCCGGGGCTGGCGTCGCACCCGCAGCACGCGCTCGCGACCCGCACGCTCGACGGCGGGTACGGCGGCATGCTCGCCTTCGCCCTCGACGGGCCGCCGGAGCGGCAGAACCGCTTCGTCGCAGGCCTGCGGGTGATCACCTCGGCGGTGTCGCTGGGCCACGACGAGTCGCTGATCGTGCACGTCGGGGCCGGTGGCGACGGCCGGGCGGCGCACTTCCCGCCGGAGTTCCGCCGTCTCGGGCACCTGCGCCTGTCGGTGGGGCTGGAGGACCCGCGCGATCTCGTCGCCGACATCGCGCGGGCCCTGGACGGTGCGGGGGCTCCCGTCAGCCGATGAGCGACCGGCCGACGATCTCCTTCATGATCTCGTTCGTGCCGCCGTAGATCGCCTGCACGCGGGAGTCCACGAACGCGCGGGCGATCGGGTACTCGAGCATGTAGCCGTAGCCGCCGTGCAGCTGCACGCAGCGGTCGACGACCCGGTTCTGCAGGTCCGAGCACCACCACTTGGCCTTGGCCGCGTCGGGCACCGACAGCTCGCCCTCACCGTTGTGCTCGGTGATGCAGCGGTCCACGAAGACCCGCGCGATGGAGACCTCGGTGTCCATCTCGGCGAGCTCGAAGCGGGTGTTCTGGAAGTTCGCCACCGGGCGGCCGAACGCCTTGCGCTCCTTGGTGTACTCCAGCGTCATCCGCACCGCGGCCTCGGCGCCGGCCACCGAGGCGACGGCGATCGACAGCCGCTCCTGGGCGAGGTTCTGCATGAGGTAGATGAAGCCCTGGCCGACCTCGCCGAGCCGGTTCGCGTCGGGCACCCGGACGTCGGTGAAGCTCAGCTCCGCGGTGTCCTGGGCCTTCATGCCGACCTTCTTCAGGCGGCGGCCGCGCTCGAAGCCCTCCATCCCGCGCTCCACCACGAACAGGGTGAAGCCGAGGTGCTTGGCGTCGGGGTCGGTCTTGGCGACGACGACCACCAGGTCGGCGAGGATGCCGTTGGTGATGAAGGTCTTGGAGCCGTTGAGGATCCAGTCGCCGTTCGCGTCCTGCTTGGCGTTGGTGGCGATGCCCTGCAGGTCCGACCCGGTGCCGGGCTCGGTCATGGCGATCGCGGTGATGAGCTCGCCACTGCAGAAGCCGGGCAGCCAGCGCTTCTTCTGCTCCTCGGTGCACAGCCGCAGCAGATAGGGCTGCACCACGTCGTTGTGCAGCGGGAAGCCGATCCCGCTGGCCCCGGCGGCGACGATCTCCTCGGCCAGGATCGCGTTGTAGCGGAAGTCGTCGACCCCGCCGCCGCCGTACTCCTCGGGGACCGCGGTGCCGAGCAGGCCCGCCGCCCCGGCCGCGGTCCATACCGCCCGGTCGACCTGGCCGTCCTCCTCCCACTGCTCGTGGTGCGGGGTGACCTCCTTGGCGATGAAGGTCCGGCACAGGTCACGGAACGCGTCGTGTTCGTCGTCGAAGATCTCGCGCTGCATGTCCGGCAGTCTCACATACCCGCCGGTAACTCCGGTCGTCCTCACGGGCCGTCGGTGACCCGCGCGTGCCGGTAGGGTGCGGCCGTGGATCTCGTGGACGCCGTCGCCAACGTGTGGGACCGGGCCGTGGTCGGTCACCTCGCCGATCTGCGACGGATGCCGCGCGACGCGGTGGTCGGCTCGCCGCAGGGCATCCTGTTCCGGTACCGCCCGCTGTCCGGTGTGGACCCCGCAGGCGGTGCACCGGTGCTGCTCGTGCCGCCGCTGGGCGCCCCGGACTTCGCCTACGACCTGCGTCGCGGCTGCTCGCTGGTGGAGCACCTGCTGCAGCAGGGCCGGACCGTCTACCTGATCGACTACGGCCCCAAGTCGTTCTCCGACCGGACCCTGGGCATCGAGAGCTGGGTCGACGAGCTGCTGCCCGACACGATCCGCCGGGTCGCCGAGGAGACCGACGACGAGGTGCACCTCGTCGCCTGGTCGCTCGGCGGGATCTTCGCCCTGCTCACCGTCGCCGCCGCGGTGCAGGCCCGCGACCCGCTGCCGGTGCGCTCGGTCGCCGCGATCGGCACCCCGGTCGACATCTCCCGGGTGCCGCTGGTGGCGCCGATCCGGCCGCTCGCGCAGATCACCGGTGGCCGGCTGATCTCCTCGATCTACCGGGGCGTCGGCAGCTTCCCGGCGCCGATGGTGAGCTGGGCGTTCCAGCTGACCGCGGTGGACAAGCTCGTCACTAAGCCGCTGGCGATCGCGTCGCGGATCGACGACCGGGACTGCCTGGCCCAGATCGAGGCCGTCGACCACCTGATGAGCAACATGCACGGCTACCCGGGCCGGGTGTTCGGGCAGATCTTCCACCTGCTGCTGCGCAGCAACGACCTCGCCAACGGCGGACTGCGCCTGGGCGGGCGCGACGTGGAGCTGTCCGACGTCGGGGTGCCGGTGCTCGTCGTCGCCGGGCGGGACGACGTCATCGCCCCGCTGCGGGCGGTGCGCGCCGGCGTGCCGCTGCTGACCGGCAGCCCGGAGGTGCGGTTCACGACCTCGCCGGGCGGGCACCTGGGCGTGCTGACCGGGCGCCGGGCCCGGGACACGACCTGGCCCGAGCTCGACCGGGCCCTGGCCGACTGGGACGCCGCCGCGGACACCCCCGACGACGCCGACGGCCCGTCCGCCGCCGCCGGGGCCTGACCGGCCCGCCCCGACCGCTGCCGCCTGCGCGGCCCGGTCCGTCCGCGGCCCGCCCGCACGAAGATCCGGAGTTCGCGCGGTGATCCGCGGTCCGCGTGCGTCCGGACGCGCGCGTCCAGCGGATCAGCGCGCGGATTCGCGATCACCAGCGTCCGGAGGCGGCGGGCTGGGGCGACGGGGGAGGCTTGACCGGTCAGGTCTCTAAGTGATTTAGTCACTTTATGACCGCAGGGGAGACGCTGTCGGAGCGCCTGGCCGACGACATCATGGACATCATCCGGACCGGGAACCTCGGCCCGGGCGACCAGCTCGCGTCCTCCCGCGACCTGGCGCGACGGTTCGAGGTCACCACCCCGACCGTCCGCGAGGCGCTGCGACGCCTGGAGGCCACCGGCGCGGTGGAGTTCCGGCACGGCTCGGGCACCTACGTCGGTGCCGGGGTCGGGCGGCGGCTGCTCGCCAACCCGCACCGGCCGTCCCGGACCCCCGACGGCGTGCACGAGCTGATCCGCGCCCGGCTCGTCCTGGAGCCGCCGATCGCGGCCGCCGCGGCCCGGGAGCGCGACACCGCGGGGCTGGCGATGCTCGCGGAGAGCGTCACCAACGCCCTGCACCCGCCGGTCGGTGACCTCCGTCCGGCGGTGCACTTCCACGTCGCACTGGCCGCGACCAGCGGCAACGCGCTGCTCCGGGAGACGGTGGAGGCGCTGCTGCACATCCGAGCACGCGACCAGGTCGAGATCCGGCACCGCTACGACGACCGCGAGCGCGACCACGCCGAGCACGTCGCACTGCTCGACGCCGTCCGCGGGGGCGACCCGGACCTGGCGGAGCGGCTGTGTCGCGAGCACCTCGCCTCGATCGCCGCGGCGGTGGGCGCGTGAGCACCCGGCGCCTGGGGGAGATGACGACGGTCGAGGCCGCGGCCGCCGTCGTCGACAGCCCGGTCGTGCTTCTGCCGGCCGGGGCCTTCGAACAGCACGGGCCGGGGCTGCCGCTCGCGACGGACCTGATCCGCGCCGAGGCGGTCTGCGACCGGGTCGCGGAGGCACTGGGCGGCACCGCGGTCGTCGGACCGTCGTTGCCGGTCGGGGTGTCGCCGCACCACCTGGCCTTCGCCGGCACGGTCAGCCTGACCACCACGACGTTCGCCACGCTCGTGCGCGAGTACGTCGACGGCCTGTACCGGCACGGCTGGCGCCGGATCTGCGTGGTCACGGGGCACGGCGGGAACGACGCCACCCTCGCGACGGTCGCGCAGGACCTGCTCGCGGCCCGTCCGGACCTGCAGTTCGCCTGGAGCCCGCTCACCCCGCTGGCCGCCGACGTCGTCGCCGCGGCCGGGCCGCCCGAGGTCAGCGGGCACAGCGGGCAGGCCGAGACGGCGCAGATGCTCGCTGTCGCACCGCACCTGGTGCACACCGACCGGCTCGCGGCCGGGACCACCCGGCTCGCCGAGCTCGACTCCTTCGGCGCACTGGCCCGGCGGCGCGGTGGTCCGACGCTCACCGCGCCCTACGACCGCCTGTCCGGCAACGGGGTCCTCGGCGACCCCCGCCGGGCCGATCCGGAGCACGGCGAGGCGATCGTCGCCGCGATCGCCGACCGGATCACCGACTTCGTCACGGCCTGGCTCAAGGCCTGACGCCCCCTCCGACCCGCACGGACCCACAGCACTCCCGCGGTGGCACCACCCGGTGCCCCCGTCGCACGACCCTGCCCGCGACCCGGGCGGGGCCACAGCACCGGCCGTCGACGACGCCGTCCGAAGGGAACCCCATGTCCGCACCGAGACCGTCCGCAGCGACACCGTCCGTTCCGGGACGCCCGACCGTGGGCCCGACGCGCCGTCCCGGGGGACGCCGACTGCGTGCCGTGGCGGCGGCCTGCCTGGCCGCGGCCGCCCTGACCACCGGCGCCGCCGTCGCCCCGACACCATCCGACGCCGCCGTGGTCCCCACCGCGTCCGGGGCGCCGGCCGGACCCGCCGGTTCCGTCGCACCCGCCGGCCCCGAAGCGGCCGCCGGACCGGCGGGCGGCCCGGCCGGAGCGCGGAGCCCCGGCTGCGGCGTCACCCCGCCGCAGGCACCGGGCACCACCGCCGTCCGCACCGTGGACAGCGGCGGCCTGGCCCGCACCGTGCGCGTCCACCTGCCCGACGGCTACCGCCCCGACCGGCCCACCCCGGTCGTCCTGGTCTTCCACGGCCGCGGCAACGACGGCGCCACCACCGAGGACTTCTCCGGCCTGTCCGGGCTGCCCGCGGTCGTCGCCTACCCCGACGGGGTCCCCGGCGGCGAGGGCAAGCGCTCCTGGCAGGGCGCCCCGTACTCGGCGCCGGGCGTCGACGACGTCGCCTTCACCGGTGACCTCCTCGACGACCTCGAGGCCGGCCTCTGCGTCGACCCCGGCCGGGTCTTCGCCACCGGCAAGTCCAACGGCGGCGGCTTCACCGAGATCCTGGCCTGCCGGATGTCCGACCGGATCGCCGCGATCGCCCCGGTCGCGGGCGCCTACTACCGCGACGGCGAACCGCCGTGCCGGCCCGGCCGTCCGGTCCCGGCGCTGTTCGTGCACGGCACCGGCGACGCGACCATCCCCTACACCGGCGACGCCGACCGGGGCTTGCCCGCGATCCCGGCGAAGGTCGCCGAGTGGGTCGCCCGCGACGGCTGCCGGGCCCGCCCGCAGACCCGCCGGATCGAGCCCGACGTGACCATCGCGACCTGGCGCGGCTGCCGCGACGGGGCCCGGGTGCAGCACGTCGCCGTCGACGGCGGCGGCCACACCTGGCCGGGCGCGACCGCCTACTCCGGCGGCGGCGCCACCACGCAGACGGTCCGCGCCACCGCGCTGGTCGGGGACTTCTTCGGCCTCGGGGGACCGCGGTGAGCACGCCCGCCGCCACCCAGGACCGGGAGCTGCCCCGGCTGGTGCGGGCGATGGCCGTCGTCGAACGGGTCGGGAACGCGCTGCCGCACCCGTTCTGGCTGTTCTGGGTGCTGTCGGCGATCCTCGCCGTGGTCAGCGCCGGGCTGGCGGCGGCGGGCGTCGCGGTCGTCGCACCCGACGGCGAGCCCGTCGCGGTGCGGAACCTGCTCTCCGGCGACGGCCTCGCGATGGCCGTCTCGTCGATGATCGACAACTTCGCGCAGTTCCCGCCGATGGCCACCATCGTCACGGTGATCATGGGCGTCGCGGTCGCCGAGCGCAGCGGGCTGCTCGCCGCGGCCATGCGGGCCGGGGTCGCCCGGGTGCCCGCGTCGCTGGTGGTGTTCGCGGTCGCGTTCGCCGGGACCGTCGCGCACGTCGCGTCGGCCGCGGCGTACGTGATCCTGGTGCCGCTGGGCGGGCTGGCGTTCCGCGCGGTCGGGCGCTCGCCGATCCTCGGGATCGTCGTCGCCTACACCGCCATCGCCTCCGGCTACGACGCCAGCCCGGTCCCCACCCCGAACGACGCGATCTTCGCCGGCATCACCACCGCGGCGGCCCGGATCGTCGACCCGGCGGTCGTGGTGACCCCGGTCGGCAACTGGTTCTTCAACATCGCCTCGTCGGTCGTGCTCGCCCTGGTGATCACGCTGGTCACCCGGGTCGTCCTGGCCAAGCGGCCCGACCTGGACCCCGACCCCGACGCCCCGGACGACGACGTCGCCGGGCTGAGCCTGTCGCCGGCCGAGCGGACCGGCCTGCGCCGTGCCGGCTGGGTCCTGCTCGGCTGCGCCGTCCTGCTCGTCGCGGTCATGGCCCCGGAGTGGTCCCCGCTGCGCGGCGAGAACGGCTCGGTCGTCGAGTCCCCGCTGGTCGAGGGCATCGGCGCGGTCATCGCGCTGCTGTTCGGTCTGCTCGGCACCGTCTTCGGCCGCGCGGTCGGGACGATCACCACCGCCGCCGACGTCCCGAAGCTGATGGCCGACGGGATCCGGCAGATGGCCCCCGTGCTGGCGCTGTTCTTCGCGATCGCCCAGTTCCTGGCCTACTTCGACTGGACCCACGTCGGGGACGTGCTCGCCGTCGTCGCCGCGGACGCGCTGCGCACTACCGGCGTCCCGATCCCGGTCGTGTTCCTGATGGTGCTGGCCGTGCTCACCGTGGTGAACGTGATGGTCACCAGCGGGACGGCGATGTGGTCGATCGCGGCGCCGGTGATCGTGCCGATGCTGATGCTGGTCGAGGTGCCGCCGGAGACCACCCAGGCGCTGTTCCGGATCGCCGACTCCGGCTCGACGGCGATCACCCCGATGAGTCCGTACTTCGTGATGGCGCTGGGGTTCCTGCAGCGCTACCGCAAGGACGCGGGCATCGGGACGCTCGCGTCGTACACGCTGCCGCTGGCCGTCGCCATGACGGCGGTCTGGACGCTGCTGTTCTTCGCCTGGTGGGCACTGGGGATCCCGCTGGGCCCGGGGGCCCCGGTCCGCTGAGGGGACGGACGCGGGGCGGGGACCGGGGCGGTCGGGGACACTGGCGCAGGTGCGCTACCTCGACGGCCCCGGTCCCGGTCTACGACGCTGGTCGGTGATCGGCCTGGGCACCTGGCAGTTCGGCACGAGCGAGTGGGGCTACGGCGACGCGCTGGAGGCCGGGCGGATCGTCGCCCGCGCCCGCGAGCTGGGCGTCACCGTGTTCGACACCGCGGAGCTCTACGGCCCGCTGCGCAGCGAACGGATCCTCGGCGACGCGCTGCGCGCCTGCGGTGGCCCCGGGTGGCGCGACGACGTCGTGATCGCGACGAAGTTCTTCCCGGTCCTGCCCCTGGGCCCGGTGCTGCGGCACCGCGCGGCCGCCTCCGCCGCCCGGCTCGGGGTGACCGAGATCGACCTCTACCAGGTGCACAAGCCGCACCCGCTGGTCGGCGACTCCTCGGCGATGCGCGGGATGGCCGAGCTGCAGCGGACCGGGCTGGTCCGCGACGCCGGCGTCTCGTCGTACACGCTGGAGCGCTGGCTGGCCGCGGAGGAGGCGCTCGGCGGACCCGTGCTGTCCAACCAGGTCGAGTTCAGCCTGCTGCGCCGCAGGCCCGTCGCGGCCCTCGTCCCGCACGCCGCCGCGCACGGCCGCATCGTGATGGCCTACAGCCCGCTCGCCCAGGGCCTGCTCACCGGCCGCTACGACGCCGGCCACCGGCCCACGAACGCGGTGCGCCGCAGCAAGCCGGAGTGGCTGCCGGAGAACCTGGCCGCGCTGGCCCCGCTCACCGACGCCCTGCGCGACGTCGCCTCCGCGCACGACGCGACGCCGTCGCAGGTCGCGCTGGCGTGGGTGGTGTACCACCCGAACACGGTGGCGATCCCCGGTGCGTCGAGCGTGGCGCAACTGGAGTCCAACGTGGCCGCGGCGGACATCGTGCTGACCTCCGACGAGTACGTCGGTCTCACCGCGGCCGCGCAGCGGGTCCGGCTGCGCACCGGACCCGCCACGCTGCCCGCCGTGGCCCGGGAGCTGCTGCGCTCCCGCTGAGCCGCTACTTGACGTGCTCGCGCAGGAACTGCGTCGCGCGGGCCCACGCGATCTCCGCCTGCTCGGCGTCGTAGGTCCCCATGTGGTTCTCGTCGTTGAAGAAGGCGTGCCCGGCCGGGTACTGCAGGAACTCGGGACGGGTTCCGGACTCGGCCTGGATGCGGTCGGCGAGCGCCTCCACCGCGTCCGGCGGGGCCATGGTGTCCTCGGACCCGAAGTGGCCCTGCACGGCCGCGGTCAGGTCCGCGAACGACGGGTAGTCCTCCTTGAGCACGCCGTAGAACGGCACCGCGGCCGCGACCTTGTCACCCTGCTGCGCGGCGAGGACCAGTACGAAGCCGCCGCCCATGCAGAAGCCGACCGCGCCGACGGCGGAGGAGGTGACGTCGTCGCGCCCGAGCAGGAACTCCACGGCCCCGGCCAGGTCGGTCGCCGCGCCGTTCACGGGCAGCTCGCCCATGAGCTTGCCGGCCTCGGCGGAGTCGTGGGTGGTGCGCCCGCCGTAGAGGTCGGGCGCCAGCGCGACGAAGCCCTCGGCGGCGAACCGGTTCGTGACCGCCACGATGTGGTCGGTTAGGCCCCACCACTCCTGGATGACGATCAGGCCGGGCCCGGACCCGGACTCGGGGACGGCCAGGTAGCCGTGCGCGGTGCCGCCGCCGGAGGGGAAGGTGACGTTCTGCGCGGGGTTCTCGTTGGTGTGTGCCACGCGCGCGATGACATCACGACGGTGCCGGTGCCGCCCGCCGGGAAGATCGTTGCACCGTGTGACGGAGGACCCTCCGTTAATCATGAGCGTCGCAAACGATATGGGTCTATCGTCACCGCCATGCTCGCCGGGACCGCCACCCGAACCGCGCACGACGCCGCGGTGGAGAACCTGCGCCGGGCGCGCGCCGGAGCCGGCGCCGTCCAGCTGGGGAAGCCGTCGTCGAACCTGTTCCGGTTCGGCGACCGCGACACCGGCGCCGCCGCGCGCCGCCTCGACACCTCCGCACTGGACGGTGTGCTCGGTGTGGACCCGGACCGGCGGACCGCCGAGGTACAGGGGATGGCGACCTACGAGACCATCGTGGACGCCACCCTCGTCCACGGGCTGATGCCGCTGGTCGTCCCGCAGCTCAAGACCATCACCCTCGGGGGAGCGGTCACCGGGCTCGGGGTCGAGTCGACGTCGTTCCGCGCCGGACTGCCGCACGAGTCGGTGCTCGAGATGGACGTGCTCACCCCGGCCGGGGAGCTGCTGCACGTCACCCCCGAGGGCGAGCACGCCGACCTGTTCGCGGCCTTCCCCAACTCCTACGGGACGCTCGGCTACGCGGTCCGCCTGGTCGTGGAGCTGGCCCCGGTGAAGCCGTTCGTGAAGCTCACCCACCACCGGTACGCGAGCGCGTCCGCCGCGTCGGCGGCGATCGAGCGGTTCGTCGCCGCGGGGGAGGTCGACTTCCTCGACGGCGTCGTGTTCGGACCCGACGAGCAGTACCTGACCACCGGTGAGTTCGTCGACGCCCCGATGCCGGGCGCGCGGATCTCCGACTACACCGGCCAGGAGGTCTTCTACCGGTCGCTGCAGCGCCGCCCGGTCGACCACCTCACCGTGCACGACTACATCTGGCGCTGGGACACCGACTGGTTCTGGTGTTCGCGGGCGTTCGGCGTGCAGCACCCGGTGGTGCGCCGGTTCTGGCCGGCCCGCTGGCGCCGCTCGGACGTCTACCGCCGCCTCGTCGCCCTCGACCAGCGCCACGGCGCGTCCAACCGGGTCCGCGAGGCCCTCGGCGGGACGGCCGAGGAGATGGTCGTGCAGGACGTCGAGATCCCCGTCGAGCGGCTCGCGGAGTTCCTGGAGTTCTTCCACCGGGAGATCCCGATCGAGCCGGTGTGGCTGTGCCCGCTGCAGCTGCGGGGCGAGCGGACCTGGCCGCTGTACCCGATGGAGCCGGGCCGGCTCTACGTCAACGTCGGGTTCTGGTCGTCGGTGGCGGAGAAACCGGGTGACCGGTGGGCACACAACCGGCTGATCGAGGAGTGCGTCGCCGACCTGGGCGGGCACAAGTCGCTGTACTCGACCGTGCACTACGGCGAGGACGAGTTCTGGTCGCACTACAACGGTGCGGCCTACCGGGCGGTGAAACAGCGGTACGACCCGGACGGTCGGGCAGCCGACCTGTTCCGGAAGGTCACCGGCCGCTGAGGGGCACCGCGGGGATCGACAGGGGAGGGATCGGCGATGACAGGAGTGCTGGAACGGCGGACCACGACGATCGAGCCGGTGGCGGGGATCCTGTCCCACGTCCTGGGCTCCACGCGTGAGCTGCGGGTGGAGGCGTTCGACGGGTCACGGACGGGACCCGACGACGCCCCGGTCACATTGCGGGTGAACTCGCCCCGGGCACTGGCCCGGCTGGTGAGCGCCCCCGGATCGCTCGGGCTGGCCCGGGCCTACGTCACCGAGGAGATCGACGTCGACGGGGACCTCTACACCGCGCTGCGCGCGATGTCGGAGGTCACGCTGCACTCGATCCCGCGCCGCGAGCAGCTGTGGCTCGCGCGACGGCTGCTGCCCTACTGGCGCGAGCACCGGATGCCGCCGCCCGACCTGGAGGCCCGTCCCAAGGGGCTGCTGCACTCCAAGCGGCGCGACTCGCAGGCCATCTCGCACCACTACGACGTGTCCAACCGGTTCTACGAGTTCGTGCTCGGACCGTCGATGACCTACACCTGTGCGGCCTACCCCGACGCCGACGCGTCGCTGGAGACCGCGCAGGCCACCAAGTACTCACTGGTCGCGGCCAAGCTGGACCTGAAGCCGGGGATGCGCCTGCTCGACGTCGGCTGCGGCTGGGGCGGCATGGTCCGCCACGCCGCCCGCGAGCACGGCGTCCGCGCGCTCGGGGTGACCCTGTCGAAGGAGCAGGCCGCCTGGGCGCAGGAGGCGATCGCCCGCGAGGGGCTGTCCGACCTGGCCGAGGTCCGCCACCTCGACTACCGCGACGTCCCCGACGGCGTCTACGACGCGGTGTCCTCCATCGGCCTCACCGAGCACATCGGCAAGGCCAACCTGGACTCCTACTTCGCGTCGATGTACGCCAAGCTCCGGCCGGGCGGGCGGATGCTGAACCACTGCATCACCCAGCCGCACCGGCCCGACCACCGCCACACCGACCCGTTCATCCACCGCTACGTGTTCCCCGACGGGGAGCTGGAGCCGGTCGCGGCGCTGGTGGACGCGATGAACGAGGCCGGGTTCGAGATCCGGCACGAGGAGAACCTGCGCGAGCACTACGCCATGACGCTGCGGGACTGGGGCGCGAACCTGGAGCGCAACTGGACCGACGCCGTCGCCGAGGTCGGCGTCGGCCGGGCCCGGGTGTGGCGGCTCTACATGGCCGCGTGCCGGCTGGGCTTCGATCTGAACAACATCCAGCTCCACCAGGTGCTGGGCGTGAAGCTCGCCGACGGCGGCGCCGCCGGGTTCCCGCTGCGCGGGGAGCACGGGGCGTACTGAGACCGGGGGATCAGCGGAGACGGCGCGCGGCCGCGACGGCCTGCGCGCCGTACCCGCCCCCGAACAGCACGGCGTGCACCAGCAGCGGGAACAGCTGGTGCAGGTCGACCCGCTCGCGCCACCCGTCGGCGAGCGGGGAGTGCTCGTCGTAGGCGGCGAGGACGACGTCGAGGTGCGGCAGCCCGAACAGGTCCAGCATCGCGAGGTCGGACTCGCGGTGCCCGCCGTGCGCGGCCGGGTCGATCAGCCACGCAGCCCCGTCTCCGTCGCCGTCCCCGTCGCCCGACCAGAGAACGTTGCCCGACCACAGGTCGCCGTGCAGCCGGGCCGGCGGCTCGTCCGGACCGGCCAGGGCGCCGATCCGCCCGCACACGTCGTCGACGGCGGCGGCCCCGGCCGGGTCGAGGGCGCCGCGGTCCCGGGCGGCCCGCAGGTAGGGCAGCACGCGGTCGGCGGCGAACCAGTCGCTCCACGGGCCGTCGTGCGGACGGTTCTCCATCCGCGTGTGCCCGATCCACGCCCGCGCCGGCCCGCCCGGCGGCGCGGCACCGAACGCGTCGGCCCCGGCGGCGTGCAGCGTCGCCAGCCCCCGGCCGAACCGCTCCGCGGCGGCCGGCGTCGCCCGGCCGGGGGCGACGAGCCCGGTGACCAGGAGCGCGTCGTCGGCGCCCAGCACGCGCGGGACCGGCGGCCCGCCCGGCACCGCGATCCAGCGCAGCCCGGCGGCCTCTGCCGTGGCCGCACCGGGGTCGGCCGAGGAGTCCTTGACCACGACGACGGTGCCGTCGTCCAGGGTCGCGCGCGGCGGGTGCCCGTCCGGCCCGTCCCGCACCGCACGGCCGGTCAGCCGGGCGACGCGGTCCCTCATGCGTTCCGGGTGACGTACTCGACCAGGCCGGGCACTGCCGCGACGATCATGGCGTGGACCTCGGCGAACCCGTCCGGGCCGCCGTAGTAGGGGTCGGGCACCTCGGCGCCCGCGGGGGCCGCCGGGTCGAACGAGCGCAGCAGCCGGACCCGCTTGGGATCGGGCACCGACTGCTCGAGGGTCCGCAGGTGCCCCATGTCCAGCGCCACCAGCAGGTCCGCGGAGAGGATCTCCGAGTCGACCTGGCGGGCGCTGTGGGCGGTGTCGTAGCCGTGCTCGGCCAGCACCTGGGCGGCGCGGGAGTCCATCGGCTGCCCGATGTGCCAGTGACCGGTCCCGGCGCTGGTCACACGCACCCGGTCGGCCAGCCCGGCGGCCTCGACCTCGGCGGCCAGGATCTTCTCGGCGATCGGGGACCGGCAGATGTTGCCGGTACAGACGAAGACGACGTTCACTGCGACGTTCCTCCGGGGAGCGGGGGTACCGACGTCGACCCTGACGCCTCGGGTGGGGTGGCCGGGCCATTGTCCACCGCGCACCGGTGCGCGCCGTAGGGTGGCCCGATGCCGTTCGATCACCATGCGGCCGGGACGGATCACGCGGGCGGGCACGACCTGCGGCACCACGGCGACGCCGAGGCCGCCGACGGGCTCGTCGACTTCGCCGTCAACGTGATCGGCGACGGCCCCCCGCCCTGGCTGCGGGACCGGCTCGTCGCGACCCTGGACGGACTCGGCCGCTACCCGCGCGCCGACCACGACGCCCGCGCCCGCGCCACCGTCGCGGCGCGGCACGGTCGCGACGCGGACGAGGTGCTGGTGCTCGCGGGCAGCGCCGAGGGCTTCGCGTTGCTCCCGACGCTGCGCCCCCGGCTCGCCGCCGTCGTGCACCCCGGGTTCACCGAGCCGGAGGCCGCGCTGCGCGGCGGCGGGGTGGACGTGGTGCGGGTGCTGACCGACGCCGCGACCGGGCACGCGCTCGACCCGGCCGCGGTGCCCGAGGAGGCCGACCTCGTCGTCGTCGGGAACCCGACGAACCCCACCGGGGTGCTGCACCCGGCCGCCGCGCTGCGCGCGCTCGCCCGCCCGGGACGGACCCTGCTCGTCGACGAGGCGTTCGCCGACGCCGTCCCCGGCGAGCCGGAGACCCTCGCCGGCGACGCGGGGGTGCCGGGCCTGCTGGTGTTCCGCTCGCTGACCAAGACCTGGGCGCTGGCCGGGCTGCGCGCCGGCTACGCGCTCGGCGCCCCCGATCTGCTGGCCCGGCTCGCCGCGTCCCGCCCGCTGTGGCCGGTCTCCACCCCCGCGCTGGAGGCGGTCATCGCCTGCTGCGAGCCCGACGCGGTCTCCGCCGCGGACCGGAAGGCCCGCGAGCTCGCCGCACACCGCGTCTCGATGGCCGCGGCGTTGTCGGGCCTCGACGGCGTCGGCGTGTCGGCGGGGCCAGCCCCGTACCTGCTGCTGCACCTGCCCGACGGCACCGGCGAGACGGTGCGGCGCCTGCTGCGCGAGGCCGGGATCGCGGTGCGCCGCGGCGACACCTTCCCCGGTCTCGGACCCGACCACCTGCGCGTCGCGGTCCGCCCACCGGAGACGGCCCGCCGCCTCGTCGACTCCCTCGACGCCGCACTCCGCCGGCTGGCGGTGTCGGCATGAGCACGCTGCGCGACGTGATCGCCGCCCTCGACGCGGCCTACCCGCCCCGGCTCGCCATGGACTGGGACGCGGTCGGCCTGGTCTGCGGCGACCCCGACGACACCGTCTCCCGGGTGCTGGTCGCCGTCGACCCCACCCCGGAGACCGTCGACGAGGCGATCTCCTCTGGCGCCCAGCTGCTGGTCACCCACCACCCACTGCTGCTCCGCGGGGTGCACGGCGTCGGCGCCGACACCCCCAAGGGCGCCCTGCTGCACCGGCTGATCCGGGCCGGGGTCGCGCTGTTCACCGCGCACACCAACGCCGACGTCGCCGACCCGGGCGTCTCCGACGCGCTCGCCGCCGCCCTCGGGCTGACCGTGTCCGGCCCGCTGGAACCGGAGCCCGGCCCGGCCCTGGACAAGATCGTCACCTTCGTCCCGGTCGGCCCGTCGATCGCCGCCGTGCACACCGCCCTGTCCGACGCCGGTGCGGGCGCGATCGGCAACTACTCGCACTGTTCGTTCGCCACCGCCGGGACCGGCCAGTTCCTTCCCCTCGACGGCGCCGCCCCGGTCGTCGGGTCGGTCGGGCGCCTGGAGCGCGTCGCGGAGACCCGGCTGGAGATGGTGCTGCCCCGGTCGCGGCGCCGCGACGTCGTCGCCGCGCTGCGGACCGCGCACCCCTACGAGGAACCGGCCTTCGACCTGCTGGAGATGGCGCCGCTGCCGTCGTCGCTGGGGCTGGGCCGGGTCGGCGAGCTCACCGCCGCCGAGCCGTTCGCGGCGTTCACCCGCCGGGTCGCCGCGGCGCTGCCCGCGACCGCATGGGGGGTGCGCGGTGCCGGGGACCCGGACCGCCCGATCCGCCGGGTCGCGGTCTGCGGCGGCGCCGGGGACTCGGCCCTGGACTGGGCGGCCCGGGCCGGCGTCGACGCGTTCGTCACCGCCGACCTGCGCCACCATCCCGCGTCCGAGCACGCGCTCGCCGGGACCGGCCCCGGCGGCCCGACCCCCGCGCTGGTCGACGTCGCCCACTGGGCCTCGGAGTGGCCGTGGTGTGGGCAGGCGGCCGGGGTCGTGGCCGAGGCCCTCGCAGGTAGCGTCTCGGTCGCGGTCTCACGGGCCCGTACCGACCCCTGGACCACCGCCGCCCCGAGCAGCGGATCCGACACGACAGCAGGACAACCGGAGGCGAGTGCATGAAGGCCGATCCCACCGCGCAGGCGAAGCTGGTGACGCTGGCCGAGGTGGACGCCGAGATCGGCCGGCTCACCCACCGGCGCTCGACGCTGCCCGAGCTCGCGCAGCTGGACGAGGCCGAGCAGCGGGTCCGTGCCGCGCGCGACGCCCTGGTCCGCGCCGAGACCCGCGCCGGTGACCTCGACCGCGACATCGCCCGGCTCGAACGCGACATCGACGGTGTCCGGGCCCGCACCGAGCGCGACCACACCCTGCTCGCCGGCTCGGGCATCTCCGCGAAGCAGGCCACCGAGCTGCAGCACGAGCTCGACACCCTCGCCCGCCGCCAGGGCGTCCTGGAGGACGAGCAGCTGGGGATCATGGAGGAGCGCGAGGCCGTCGGCATCGAGCTCGACCACGCCCGGGGCGAGCTGTCCGAGGCCGAGACCGCGGTCGGCGAGGTGACCGCGAAGCGCGAGTCCGCCGAGGGCGACATCGACGCCACCCGCGCCGGGCGCGACCGCGCCCGCACCGAGGTCGTCGCCGCGCTGCCCGCGGACCTGCTCGCCGACTACGAGCGCATCCGCGCCGGCGGCCGGGTCGCGGCCGGACAGCTGCGCGAGTCCCGTTGCGGCGCGTGCCGGCTCGAGCTCGACCGGACCTTCCTCGGGCAGGTCCGCACGGCGGCCGCCGACGAGGTCGTCCACTGCGAGGAGTGCGGCGCGATCCTGGTGCGTGGCAGGTGAAGCTGGTCGTCGAGGCGGACGGCGGCTCCCGCGGCAACCCCGGGCCCGCCGGCTACGGCGCGGTGGTACTCGACGCCGGCGCCCGCCAGGTGCTCGGTGAGGTCTACGACGGCCTCGGTACCACCACCAACAACGTCGCCGAGTACCGCGGCCTGATCGCCGGGTTGACCGCCGCCCGCGACCTGGGGGCCACCGAGGTCGAGGCGCGGATGGACTCCAAGCTCGTCGTCGAGCAGATGAGCGGGCGCTGGAAGATCAAGCACCCGCCGCTGCAGGAGCTCGCCGACACCGCCCGCGAGCTGGCCGCGGACTTCGACGCGGTCACCTTCGTGTGGATCCCGCGCAAGGACAACGCCCGCGCCGACGCGCTCGCCAACCGCGCGATGGACGGGGAGTCGAACCCCACCCTGGACCCGTCCGGGGCGGCGGGACCGGCGCCGAAGCCGCCCGCGGGCGCGACCGCGTCGACGGACTCCGCGGCCGCCGCGGCCGCGTGGACCGGGCAGACGGGCTCCCCGACGCGGCTGATCCTGCTGCGCCACGGCCAGACCGAGCTGTCGGTCGAGCGCCGCTACTCCGGACACGGCGACCCGGAGCTGACCGAGCTGGGCCAGAAGCAGGCCGCCGCCGCGGCCCGCGCGCTGGCGACGCGGCTGTCGGGCCAGGGCGTCGAGCCGGCCGTGGTGCTGTCCTCGCCGCTGCGCCGGGCCCGCCAGACCGCGGCCGCCGTCGCCGAGACGACCGGGGCGGACCTGGAGGTCCGCGACGGCCTGATCGAGACCGACTTCGGCGGCTGGGAGGGCCTCACCTTCACCGAGGCCCGCGAGCGCGACCCCGAGCTGCACGGCCGCTGGATCGGCTCCGCCGACGTCGAACCGCCGGGCGGGGAGAGCTTCCGCGCGGTGGGGGAGCGGGTCGAGGCCGAGCGGGCCCGGATCGTCGAGGAGTTCGCCGGCCGGACGGTGGTCCTGGTCAGCCACGTCACGCCGATCAAGATGCTGCTGCGCACCGCGCTCGGCGCCGGCGACGAGGTGCTCTACCGCATGCACCTGGACCTGGCCTGCCTCAACATCGCCGACTTCTACCCCGACGGGGGCGCCTCGGTGCGTCTGGTCAACGAGACGTCCTACCTGGACGACCTCCGGTAGTCACCGGGCCGTCACCGCCTGCTGGATCGATACCGTCCTGACCCGTTCGGGCGGTGTCGACTCCGGACAGTTGTCCCCATTCCTCACCTGAGCGATGCTTCGCGTGCACCGTACGGGGTGGTCAACCTACGGAGCGTGAACGACAGTCTCGGTGTCGGCGGGGAACAGGGAGACGGTGAGGACAGCGATGTCGCAGATCCACGAGCACGACTACGGCTACGACCTGGCACACGAGATGAAGGTGATCGCGCGGCTGCCGCAGCAGCGGCGCGGCAGCTCACGCCCGATGGGTGTCCCGGCCCGCGAGATGGACCCGGACACCGACCTCGGCCACGACATGGCCCACGAGTTCTGATCCCTGCCCACCGTCCGCGACCGGCCCCGCCCCTTCCGGGCGGGGCCGTCGTGCTGTCCGGGCCGTGCCGCTACTGCGGCAGCACCGCGAGCGCGGCCCAGAGCGCGGTCGTCGCGGCGAGCAGGCCCAGCGGGACGGTGAGCGCCCCCAGCCGCAGGAACGTGCCGAGCTGCGGCGGGTCGCCGTAGCCGGTGGCGATGCGCCGCCACAGCAGCGTCGCCAGCGACCCGGCGTAGGTCAGGTTCGGCCCGATGTTGACGCCCAGCAGCATCGCCAGCACCAGCCCGGGGTGCGCGGCCGGGCCGAGCGCGGTGAGCAGCACCAGCGTCGCGGGCAGGTTGTTCACCAGGTTCGCGAGCACCGCCGCGACGGCCGCGGTGACCAGCAGCCCGGTCAGGTCCGGGGTGGCGGGCAGCAGCGCACCGATCCAGCCGGACAGCCCCTGCGCACTGAGCCCGGCGACGACCACGCCCAGGGCCAGCACGAACAGGCAGAACCCGGGGGAGGCCGCGGCGACCAGGCGCAGCGGCCCGGTCTCGCGCCGCACCAGCGCCCGCACCGCCAGCACCGCGGCCCCGGCCGCGGCGACCCAGCCCGGTTCGACGCCCAGCGGCGAGGCCACCGCGAACCCGGCCAGGGTCAGCCCGAGCACCGCCAGCGCGACGACCGGCGCCGCCGGAGCGGGCACCGCGGGATCGGCCGGGGCCGGCTCCGGCGCCGCGGCGAGGTCGCGCCGGAACACCCACCGCAGCACCAGGTACTCGACGACGATCACCGCCACCCACGGTCCGACCATCAGCCCGGCGAAGGTCAGGAACCCCACCCCCGACGCCGAGAACGCCAGCAGGTTCGTCAGGTTCGACACCGGCAGCAGCCCCGACGCCGAGTTCGACAGGTGCGCGCAGGCGAACGAGTGCGGCCGCGACGCCACCCCCAGCCGGGCCGCCG
Source organism: Pseudonocardia sp. TMWB2A (assembly GCF_017312135.1). Classification (NCBI taxonomy): domain Bacteria; kingdom Bacillati; phylum Actinomycetota; class Actinomycetes; order Pseudonocardiales; family Pseudonocardiaceae; genus Pseudonocardia; species Pseudonocardia sp. TMWB2A. The sequence continues at coordinate 213,301 of NZ_QKQY01000002.1, read as the reverse complement.
TCGCCAGCACCACCGGGGTCAGCAGGACCACCGTCGCGTCCAGGCTCAGCACCGCGGTCGTCCCGGCCGCCGCGGCGAAGACGGCGACCAGCAGCCGTCGCGGGGACCCGGCCGACGCCGTCGCCAGCCGCGCGCCCAGCCAGCGGAACACGCCCTCGGCGTCGGCGAGGTGCCCGAGCAGCAGGATCGCGGCGAGGAACCCGACGGTCGGGGCGAGCTCGCCGATCTCGGTCCACGCCCCCGCCGGGGTCACCAGCCCGGCGACGACGGCGACCAGCGCCGCCGGGACCGCGACCACGGCCTCGGGCAGCCCGAACGGGCGCAGCGTCGCGGCGGCCAGGACCGCGGCCAGCAGTGCGACCGCCAGCAGGAGGCTCACGTGAACAGCAGCGCGACGCCGACGGCCAGGCCCAGCAGGACCACCGCCCAGCGCAGCAGGGTCTCCGGCATCCGCCGCGCGACCAGGGCGCCGACGTAGCCGCCGACCAGCGTGGTCGGGGCGAGCAGCGCGACGGCGAGCCAGTCGACCGGGGCGCCGAGGGCGAACACGACGACCGTCACCGTCGCGACGACCAGCGACAGCACGCCCTTGAGCGCGTTGAGCCTGCGCAGCTCGTCGTGGGCGAACAGTGACAGCGTCGAGATCAGCACCACGCCCAGGGCGCCGCCGAAGTAGCCGCCGTAGACCGCGGCGAGGAACACCGCGACCAGCAGCGCCGGGGTGCGGTCCCGCCCCCGGGCGGCCGGGTCGCCGATCCGGCGCTTGAGCCACGGCCCGACCGCCATCGTCAGGCTGGCCAGGATCACCAGGACGGGCACGACGGCGTCGAACACGCTGCTGGGCAGCACCAGCAGCAGGGTGCAGCCGACCCCGCTGCCCAGCGCCGCGGCGACCGCGGTGACCGCGATCCGCCTGCCCTGCCCGGGCAGCTCGCGGCGGGCCCCGAGCACCAGCCCGGCGTAGCCCGGCCACTGGGCGACCGAGTTGGTGACGTTCGCCGCCAGCGGCGGGAACCCCACCCCGAGCAGCGCCGGGAACACCAGCAGCGACCCGCCGCCCGCGACGGCGTTCACCGCACCCGCGAGCAGCCCGGCCACCAGCAGGAACACCAGCGCCCACGGCTGGGAGAGGTCGATCACCACCGGACGGTATCCCGGTGCAACGCCGCGGTCCTCCCCGGCAGTCGACCGTGCGGGTCCGTAGCCTGGAACCCATGACCGCTGCCACCGAGATCGCGTTCGAGAACACCTTCGTCCGCGACCTGGACGGGCTCTACCTGCCCTGGCAGGCCGCCCCGGCGCCGGACGCGCGGCTGGTGCTGCTCAACGAGTCCCTGGCCGGTGAGCTGGGCCTCGACCCGGCGCAGCTGCGCACCCCCGAGGGCGTCGCGCTGCTCACCGGCACGACCGTGCCCGACTCGGCGACGACCGTCGCGCAGGCCTATGCCGGGCACCAGTTCGGCAACTACTCGCCGCGGCTCGGCGACGGCCGGGCGCTGCTCGTCGGTGAGCTCGTCACCCCCGACGGCGCCCGCCGCGACCTGCACCTCAAGGGGTCCGGACGCACCCCGTTCGCCCGCGGCGGCGACGGGAAGGCGCCGCTCGGCCCGATGCTGCGCGAGTACGTGATCTCCGAGGCGATGCACGCGCTCGGGGTGCCCACCACGCGGTCGCTGGCCGTCGTCGCCACCGGTGAGCCCGTGCTGCGCGACCGCGGCCCGGAGCCGGGCGCCGTGCTCGCCCGCACCGCGGCCAGCCACCTGCGGGTGGGGACCTTCCAGTTCGCGGCCGCCACGGGGGAGGCCGACGTGCTGCGCCGGCTCGCGGAGTACGCGATCGCCCGGCACCACCCGCAGGCGTCCTCGCCGCTGGAGCTCTACCGCGCGGTGATCGCCGTCCAGGCCGAGCTCGTCGCGCGCTGGATGCAGATCGGGTTCGTGCACGGCGTCATGAACACCGACAACATGACGATCTCCGGCGAGACCATCGACTACGGCCCGTGCGCCTTCCTCGACGCCCACGACCCGGCGACCTGGTACTCCTCGATCGACTCCGGTGGCCGCTACGCCTACGGCAACCAGCCCGGCATCGCCCAGTGGAACCTCGCCAGGCTCGGCGAGTCGCTGCTGGGGCTGTTCGCCGACTCCCAGGAGGAGGCGGTGCGCCTCGCGACCGAGGAGCTGGCGGGCTTCGCCGACGCCTACCTCGCCGCCCGTGACCGCGGCTACCTCGCCAAGATCGGCGTCGGGACCCCGGAGCTGCTCGCCGACCTGTTCGCGGTGATCGAGGACCAGAAGCCCGACCACACCCTGTTCTTCCGACGGCTGTCCGAGGCCGCCCGGGGCGACGCCGGGCCGGTCCGCGCCCTGCTCTCCGACCCGGCCGCGCTGGACCCGTGGCTGGAGTCCTGGCGGGCCGCCGGTCCGGACGCCGACGCGATGGACCGGGTCAACCCGGTCTACGTGCCGCGCAATCACCTGGTCGAGGAGGCGCTGGGCGCCGCCGTCGAGGGGGACCTGGAGCCGGTGCAGTGGCTGCTGCAGGTCCTCGCGGACCCGTTCACCGAGCGCGAGGGCTACGAGCGCTACGCCCAGCCCGCGGGGCCGGAATCGCCGCCGTTCACGACGTTCTGCGGGACGTGACCCCGGCATCCGGGCGATGGACTCCGCCCGGCTCCGGGTGCACCCTGGGCGGCGCTGTCGGCGTGCGGAGGCCACCATGCGGATCGGCATCATCGGCGCGGGCCCGGCCGGGCTGTTCCTCGGCGCGACGCTCGCGCGTCGCGGGCACGCGGTCCTCGCCGTGGACCGGGACACCGGCCCGGACCCCGACGGGACGTGGGCACGCCGCGGGGTGATGCAGTTCCACCACCCGCACGGGGTCCGTCCCCAGGTGGGGGAGGGGCTGCTCGCCGAGTTGCCCGAGGCCCACGCGGCATGGGTCGCCGCCGGCGCGGAACCGATCGTGTTCGTCCTCCCGGACGGCCGGCGGATGGCGGGCGGGATGCGGTCGCGCCGCGCGACGTTCGAACGGGCACTGCGCGAGGTCGCGACCCGCGAGCCGGGCCTGGAGATCCGCCGCGGACACGTCGACGGCGTGGTCGTCTCCGGCGGCCGGGCCCGCGGACTCGTCGTCGACGGGGTGGGCGAGCCGGCGGACCTGGTGGTCGACGCCTCCGGACGGTCCGGACGGTCCACCCGCGACCTCACCGGCGGCCCGGCCGTGGAGGGCGATACCGGTGCGGCCTACGTCAGCCGCCAGTACCGGCTGCGCGACCCGGCCGACCCCGGCCCGATGACCAGCCCGCTGGCCTGGCAGGCCGACCTCGACGGCTACCAGGTCATCGTCTTCCGGCACGAGGCCGGTGTGTTCTCGGTGCTGCTGGTCCGGCCGGCCGGCACCCTGCGGGAGCTGCGGCACGAGGCCGTGTTCGACGCGGCCTGCCGGGCGATCCCCGGGCTGCACGAGTGGACCGACTCCGGGCGGGCCGCCCCGATCACCCCGGTGCTGCCCGGCGGGCGGCTGTACAACCACTACCGCTCCCAGCCCGACGTCGACGGGCTGGTGCTCGTCGGCGACGCCGTCTGCACCACGACGCCGATGTTCGGCCGCGGCCTCGCCACCACGATGATGCAGTGCCGCGACCTGCTGGGACGCATCGACACCGGCGAGGTCGGCGGTTTCGGGGCCTGGTGCGACGCCGAGATGCGGCCCTGGGTGGAGGACCACGTGCGGTCCGACGACCACGCCCGCCGGGCCTGGGCGGGTGGCGACGTGGACCTCACCGGCCCGTTGCCGTCGACCCTGATCATGGCGGCCGCCGAGGTCGACGGCCGGATCGGGGCCGCGCTCGGGCCCTACCTCGCGATGCTGGCGGGCCCGGCGAGCCTCGACGAGGTCGAGCCGCTCGCCCACGCCGTCTACGCCGGTGGCTGGCGCCCCGCCCCCGCCGCCGGGCCGACCCGCGAGGAGTTGGCCACCCTGCTGCAGCGCACCGCCGCGTCCTGACTACCCTCGTGAGTGCGGACGAGTCGGTCGGGCGGCCGCGGCGGGACCTCCGGGTTCCGCCGAGGAAAGTCCGGACTCCACAGGGCAGGGTGGTTGTCAACGGCAACCCGGGGCGACCCGCGGGACAGTGCCACAGAGAACAGACCGCCACGCGGCTCCCCGGAGCCGCGGGGTAAGGGTGAAACGGTGGTGTAAGAGACCACCAGCACCCCGGGTGACCGGGGTGGCTCGGTAAACCCCACCCGGAGCAAGGTCGAGAGGCCGTACGTGTACGGCTGCGCAGGCGTTCGAGGGCTGCCCGCCCGAGCCTGCGGGTGGACCGCTGGAGCCTGCCGGCGACGGCAGGCCGAGATGGATGGTCGCCGAACGGAGCACCGTGAGGTGCCCGGGAACAGGATCCGGCTTACAGACCGACTCGTCCGCACCTCTTCCCCGACCTGACGGTCGAGCCCCGGCCGGACGGCCGGGGCTCCCGCACCCCCCGTCGACGAGCCGACTACCGCCCCTTGAGATAGGTGCTGATCATCGCGGTCAGCTCGTTCTCCAGCCGTCGCGCGGGGACCCGGTCCGGCGCCGCCGACAGCGCGTGGACCACGAGCTCCAGGGTGATCGTGACGATCTGCGCGGCGGCCTCCGTGTCCTCGACGCCCGCGTCGGGATGCCGGACCAGGAAGTCCCGGAACCTGCGCAGCCGGTCGCGCTGGTACACCTCGATCTTCGTCATGACGGCGCCCTCGCGGGGCGCCTCCTCCATGAACAGCCGCAGCAGCCGCGGGTCGTCGCGGTGGTTCGTGATCGCGGTGCGCACCATCGCCCGCACGAGCTCCTCCAGTGGCTGATCACCGGCCTCCTCGCCGGGCGGCAGAGTCGCGGCGCCCTGGTCCAGGTGCCGGGTCAGGAGCTCGGCCAGGATCGCGTCCTTGTTCGGGAAGTACTGGTACAGCGAGCCGATCGAGCACCGGGCCTCGTCGGCGATCCGGTTCGTGGTGCCCGCGGCGTAGCCGTACGTGGCGAAAACGTGAGCAGCCGCGGTGAGGATCCGCTCGCGGGTGAGTTCCGCCCGGACCTGACGCGGCCGCCGACGTGGGGCGATCCGGCGCTGCTGCGGGGTCATGTCCCTCCCGGGTGCGCGCGTCGAAAGCGAGTAGCTCATAAAGTGAGCATTTACTTAGAATAGGGCTTTCACCTGCGATGATACAGAACAGGGAAGGCTCACCATGCTCGAAGTTTCCAGTGTGCCCGCCGCCGTCGTCGAACAGGTGCCGCACCAGGCCGGGCGGGCCCGTGCGCACGTCGGGGTGCCCGCATGAGACGGCTCCTCGACACCCTGCTCCGGACGGCGACGGTCGAGCGCGTCGAGCCCCTCGCGGGCCGCTTCCGCGCGGTCACCCTGACCGGCGCCGGGATCTGCGACCTCGAGGTGAAGCCCGGTCAGCAGATCCGCGTGCAGGTCGGGGCGGTCAACCCGGTCGTCGACCTGCTCGTCGGCGCGCTGCGGACCTACTCGATCTGGGAGTACGACGGGACCCGCATGGAGCTGCGGATCCTCGACCACGGCGAGGGGCCGGGCGCGCAGTGGGCCCGGCGGGTCCGTCCGGGCGAGGAGGTCAGCGTGTTCGGGCCGGAGGGCTCGTTCGTCAGCCGGCCCAGTGACTACCACCTCTTCGCCGGGGACGAGACCGCCGCGGTCGCGTTCGGGGCGATGATCCGCGGGCTGGACGACGGCGCCCCGGTGCACGCGGCGATCGAGGTCGACACCGAGGAGGACCGGCTGCCGATCCCCGGCGAGGTCACCTGGATCCACCGCCACGGCCGATCGGCCGTCAAGTCCGCCGATCTCGTCGCGGCGGTGGCGAACCTCGACCTGCCGGAGACACCGGGGACGGCCTACCTGGCGGGTGAGGCGGGGACCGTGCAGATGGTGCGCGAGCACCTGGTCCGCGACCGGGGCTGGCACCGGCGCGACGTCGTCACCAAGCCGTTCTGGGCGCCGGGGAGGACCGGGATGGACTGACTCCCGTGGTCCGCGTGGGTCGGGTCAGCTCGTCGCCGGGCCGGGGCTCATCGCGGTCCTGACGGCGAACCCGCCGAGCACGGTGCCGGCCACCCACCGCTGGACCGTCATCGCCCGCGGCCGTGCGGCCAGGAACCCGGAGACGGACGCGGCGGTGAGGACGATCAGCGCGTTCACGGTCACCGCGACGACGATCTGGACCGACCCGAGCTGCAGGAGCTGGCTCCCGGTGGCGCCGTCGGCGGGGTCGACGAACTGGGGCAGCAGCGCGGCGTACATCAGCGCGATCTTCGGGTTCAGCAGGTTCGTGAGTAGCCCCATGCCGAACAGGCGCCGGTCGCGCTCAGGCGCGAGGTCGCGGGCCTCGAACGGCGACCGTCCGCCGGGGCGCAGCATGCCCCAGGCGAGCCAGGCGAGGTAGAGCGCCCCCGCGATCTTGACCGCGGTGTAGGCGGCGGGGACGGCGACGAACAGCGCCGAGAGCCCGGCCGTCGCGGCGAGGAGGTAGCAGAGGAAGCCGACCGCGGTACCGGCGAGCGACACGAGTCCGGCGCGCCGGCCCTGCGAGATCGCCCGGGAGGTCAGGTACACCATGTTCGGCCCCGGGGTGAGGACCATGCCGAGGGCGATCACGACGACACCCAGGGCTGCGGACGGTTCGATCACGGCGGCTCCTCACCGAATGGCTCGTGATCGAGAGCGAAACACGGCGACGGCCCGCGGACCAGTGGATTCCCACGTGTGCTGCGTCGCTCCGGGTTCGTGTGACGATCTGCCGGTGAGCAGCACCCGCGACCTCCGCGTCGTCGCGCTGGGGGACTCCTTCGTCGCCGGTGTCGGCGACCCCGACTGCCGGGGGTGGTTCGGCCGCCTCGTGGCGGCGGTCGGCCGCCAGGGCGTCCCGACGACCGCCTACAACCTGGGGATCCGCCGCGACACCAGCAGCGACGTCCTCGCCCGCTGGGAGCGCGAGACGGGCGCACGCCGTGCCCCCGGGTGCGACGAACGCCTGGTCCTGTCCTTCGGCGTGAACGACGGCGTCGAGGAGGACGGCCGGTGCCGGGTGGAGCCGGACGTCACCGTCGCGAACCTGACCCGGTTGCTCGCCGGGGCCGATGTTGCGGGCCTGCCGGCCTTCGTCGTCGGACCCCCGCCGGTCGCCGACGCCGCGGTGAACCGGCGGGTGCGGGACCTGACCGCGCGGTTCCACGGGGTGTGCGACACCGCCGGGGTGCCCTTCGTCGACGTGGTCGACGCGCTGTCGGCCGACGAGGTGTGGACGACCGGGGTCCGCGACGGCGACGGCGCCCACCCCGGTGCCGACGGCTACGACCGCCTCGCCCGGCTCGCGATGCCGGCGTGGTTGGCGTGGATCGGCCCGTCCCGGTAACGGATCCGTCGGCGCTCCTCCGCCGTCGAGGACCGGACCTGACCGCATGGGGCGGCACAGTCGTCCTCGAACCGCTCCCGAGCACCCCGGAGGACCCCATGTACGCACCCGCCCGCCACGACGAGATCACCGGTCTCCTCAACTACATCGACCAGCAGCTCACGGCGATCCGCTCCGCGCTCCTCGGCCTCACCGAGGACCAGGCGCGCGCGACCCCGTGCCGCAGCGCGCTGTCCGTCGGTGGCCTGGTCAAGCACGCCGCCTACTGCATGCGCGGCGCGCTGGAGCGGCTGACCGGCGACGTCACCGAGCAGCCGCTGGACGCGGCCGCGTTCGCCCGGTTCACCGGCAGCTTCACCGTCGGCGACGACGAGACCGTCGCCGCGACCGTCGAGGAGTTCGACCGGGTCCGGGCCGAGCTGCTCGCCACCGTCGCGAAGACCGACCCGGCAGGCGACTCGACCGCCCCGCCCACCCCCTGGGACGGGATCTACGACGCGCGGCCGATCCACGCCCGCTTCTACCTGGTGCACCTGGTCGAGGAGTTCGCCCGGCACGCGGGGCACGCCGACATCCTCCGCGAGCAGATCGACGGCGTCGCGGTGCCCGCGCTGGTGCTCACCCTCGCCGGGGCGCCCGCCAACGACTTCTTCCAGCCCTACGAGGCGGCGCCGGGCACCCTGCTGGCCTGAGCCCGGCGGTATCCCCGGGCGTCCCCGGTCGTTGATCTCCACGACCGGCTCGGGGGAGGACGGATGCGTCGAGGACGACGGAACGGACTGATCGCCACGGCCGCGGCCGTCGTCGCGCTGGTGGGGCTCGCGTCGCTGCAGCCCGCCGTCGCGATCGGCCCGTTCGGCCCCTCGGGGCGGGTGACCGTCACCCCGGCGGCGTCGAACCAGTTCGCCGGGACCCTCGACGAGGGTTCCGGCAGCCGCGAGTTCACCGCCCGCCACGGCGCCCCGCCCGACGGCGGCAGCGGCGCCCTCGAGCTGCGCACCCCGGGCGACGGGGACAAGCGCCAGTACGTCACCGACGAGGTCGCCGGCCCGTTGTCCCGGTTCACCGACGCGAGCTACTGGGCGTACCGCGACCCGGCGTCGTCGAGCGGGGCGATGCCGTCGTTCGCGATCGCCGTCGACGTGAACGGCGGCACCCTGGAGCCGGGCGACCTGTACGTCCTCACCTACCTGCCCGACCGGGCCCCGGCCGGCACCTGGACCCGCTACGACGTCGGGTCCGGCACCTACTGCACGACACAGCAGATCGGCCGGGTCGACGCCTACCGGCAGTGCCGCGACGGCGGCGAGCAGCGCACGCTGTCCGACATCATGGCCGCGTACCCGGACATGACCGCCTACGCCGCCGGGTTCAACCAGGGCGGCGGCGACGCCGGGCTGGTCTCGGCCGTCGACCTGCTCCGGGTCGGCGGGCGGACCTACGACTTCGAGCCCGGCTGAGCCGGTCGCGGCGACTCAGGTCACGCAGAACTCGTTGCCCTCGGGGTCGCACAGGGTGGTGGTGAGCGGCCCGCGGTCGGCCGTCGTCCACAGCACCCGGGCGCCGAGCGCGACCAGGCGCTCCACCTCCGCGGGAGCCTCCTGCGGGCCGACCTGCAGGTCCAGGTGCACCCGGTTCTTGGCCGACTTCGGCTCCGGCACCCGCTGCACGAACAGCCGCGGACCCGGCCCGCGGGCGGTGGCGACGTCGCGGAACCCGCGGCGGTCGCCGTCGACGAGCACGTCGGCCTCGCCGAGGTGGCCGGCGGCCAGCAGGCCGTCGACGACCGCGGTGTGGTCCTCCACCTCGTAGCCGAGGGCGGCCGCCCAGAATCGCGCGAGGGCGTGCGGGTCGGCGGCGTCGAACGCGATCTGCAGGGTCGGGGTCACGGCGACGATCCTGGCCCCCGACGCGGACAGCGCCCGTCCGCATCGGACGTGTCGACCCAGGGTACGGAGCTGCCATAGGCTCTGCGGGTGCAGTACGACTTCACCGACCTGCGGCTGTTCCTGCACGTCGTCGCCGAGGGGTCCATCACCGGCGGTGCCGCGCGGGCCAACCTGAGCCTGCCGTCGGCGAGCGCACGGGTCCGGGCCCTGGAACGCCACGCGGGGGTCGAGCTGCTGGTCCGGGAGCGGCGCGGGGTCCGCACCACCCCGGCCGGGCGGGCACTGGCCCGGCACGCCCGCGAGGTCCTCGACCGGGCGGCGCGCCTCGACGGCGCGATCGCCTCCTACTCCCGGCCGGCGAGCGCGCCGCTGTCGCTGCTGGCCGGGAGCTCGGCGATGCACGACCTCGTGCCGCGGGCGGTGACGGCGTTCCTGCTGGCCCGGCCGCACTCCGACGTCGACGTGACGCTGCGGCGCAGCGTCGAGACCGCCCGGACCCTGGTCGACGGCGGTGCGGACCTGGGGATCGTGCTCGACCACGTGGCCGCCGGGCAGGGGCTGCGGGCGGAGCCGCTGTGCGACGACTCGCTGGTCGTCGTCGGCGCCGGGCACGGTGTGCTCGACGGTCGCGACGTGATCGCGTTCGCCGAGGCGGCCGAGCACCCGATGGTGGGGCTGGCCGCGTCGTCGCCGCTGCAGCTCTCGCTCGACGCGCAGGCGGCCGACGCCGGGCTCGCGCCGCGGTACCGCACCCGCGCCGCGGACCTGGGCACGGTGGTCGCGCTGGCCGAGGCGGGGGCCGGGATCGCCGTCGTGCCCCGTCGCGCGGCCGCCGTCCCGGCCCGTGCCGGGCGTCTGCAGGTGGTCGCGCTGGGGGAGCAGTGGGCCCGGCGCGGGCTGTCGCTGTGCTGGGGCGCGGCCCTGGAGCCGAGCTCGCCGGGATGGCCCGCGGTGCTGGCACTCGCGGACCACATCCACGCTGTCTCTGTCACAGCCGAAGGCTGAGAGCGGAACTTCCGCATTGTCCGGTGAGCCGGACGGGCCGACCCTCGACCCATGAACCCCTCCGACGAGCCCGACGGTGTCGAACGGGCCCTGACCGGGCTGCGGCGGGTCGTCGTGCCCGTCGCGGCCGGGCTGCTCCTGCTGCTGGCGATCGCGGTCGGCGACGCCGCCGAGACCGCCGCCGCCGAGGCGGCCGGGACCACCCGGGTGAGCGCGACCGTGCTCGGGACGACCGCGGGACCGGGGCCCGTCGACGTCGGCTGGACCGACGGCCGCGGCGTCGTGCGGACCGCCACGGTGACCGTCGGCGGGCGGGTCGCGCCCGGCCGGTCGCTCGGGCTGTGGATCGGCCCCGACGGTGTCCCGGCCGCCCCGGAGCACCCGACCGAGGTCCGGACGGCCGGGATCCTGCGCTCGGCGACGGTGCTGGGCGTCGGCGGGTCCGGCCTGGTCGCGGTGTACACGGCCGCCGGCGTCGCCGGCCGCGCACGGGCGGCGGGACGGCTGGACCGCGAGTGGCGCGCGGTCGAGGCGCGCTGGCGGGAGCTGCCCCGCGGCTGAGCGGAACTGTCGGGGGTCCGGTGCAGCATGCGTCCCGACCCACCCCCGAGCACCCGGAGGCCCCCGTGGACCAGCCCGTCACCGCCGACCCCGTCATGGACGCCGTCGGCGCCGCCGTCGGGGCGGGCCGTGCCGGTGACCGGGCCGGGGCCCGCGCCCGGTTCGACGCCCTGTGGGAGCAGGTGACCGCCGACGGCGACCCCTTCCACCGGTGCACGCTGGCCCACTACGCCGCCGACGTCCAGGACGACCCGCACGCCGAGCTGCTGTGGGACGAGCGCGCCCTGGCCGCCGCCGACGAGCTGACCGACGAGCGGGCGCAGCGCCACCACGCGTCGCTGAGCGTCGGGGGGTTCCTGCCGTCGCTGCACCTGAACCTCGCCGACGTGCACCGCCGCCTCGGCGACGACGACCGGGCGCGCCACCACCTGACCCGGGCCCGGGACCGGGTGGGGGCGCTGCCCGACGACGGCTACGGCGCGATGATCCGCGCCGGGATCGACCGCTGCGGCGAACGCCTCGACCTCGGGGACCGCACGTGAGGGAGCCGCACTCAGACGACCGCGCCGTCGCCGGCGCGGCGCCGTGCCCGGTCGGCCTTCGACGGGTGCCGTCGTCCTGCCTTGCCGACCGGCTGCTTCGCTCCGGACGTCCGCGGCGCGGGCCCGGTCCAGCGCTGCTGCAGCAGGATCGCCACCGGCCCGGCGACGACGATCGTCGACACCGTCCCGACCACGATGCCCACGATCAGCGCCAGCGCGAAGTCCCCGAGGGTCGCCCCGCCGAGGAACAGCAGCATGACCAGGATCGTCAGCGTCGAGATGCCGGTGTTCACCGTCCGCGGCAGCGTCGAGAGCACCGCCGACCCCACGACCTTGTGGAACGGCACCTTCGCGTTGCGTGCCCAGTGCTCGCGCACGCGGTCGAACACGACCACGGTGTCGTTGACCGAGTAGCCGATGACGGTGAGCAGCGCCGCGAGGAACACGCCGTCGGCGGTGCGCCCGGTCCAGGCGAACACCCCGACCACCACGAGCACGTTGGTCAGCAGCGCCGCGACCGCACCGGCGCCGAGCGTCCAGCGGAACCGGAACGCCAGGTAGAGGAACTGCGCGGCGAGCGCGACACCCAGCGCGATGATGCCGCCGCGGGCCAGCTCGGCACCGAGGCTGGGGCCGATGAGCTCGTCGCGCAGCACCTCCGCGCCGCCGCCCGCCGCGCCGACGACCTCGCGCAGCTGTCCGACCTGGGCGTCGGTGAGCTCGCCGGAGCGCAGCGCGACCGCGCCGTCGCCGGTCTCGGTGACGGTGAGTCCGCCGATGCCGGTGGCGCCGACAGCGTCGCGGACCTGCTCCACGCTCACCGGGTTCGACGTCGTGAACTCGACCAGCCGGCCGCCGGTGAACTCGACACCGAGCTCCAGGCCGCGCACGAACAGCCCGGACACCATCACGACCACGACGACCCCGGCGACGGCGAGGTAGCGCGCCGGGCGCCGCAGGAACCCGGGGTCGCTCGCCTCGAGCCTGCGCCGGACCGGGCCGATCTCGGTGATACCGGTGATCCTCGGCCTGCGCTTCACCGCGGGGATCTTCAGGACGGCGAGGGTGAGCAGCCGGGACAGCACCAGCGCGGAGAACAGCGACACGACCACACCGATGACCAGCGTGACGCCGAACCCGCGGACCGGGCCCGAGGCGAGCCCGAACAGCAGCACGGCGGCGAGCAGCGAGGTCACGGCGACGTCGCCGACCGCGGACAGCGAGTTCGCGTAGCCCATCTCCGAGGCGCGTTCCAGGCGTGGCTTCGCCGCGTACTCCTCACGCGAGCGTTCGGCGATCAGCACGTTCGCGTCGACGGCCATGCCGACCGCCAGGACGAACGCGGCCAGGCCGGGCAGCGTCAGCGTGGCCCCGAGCCCGGTCTGCACCGAGTAGGCGACGAGCGCGTACCCGCCGAGCGCGACGACGGCCACGAGCCCGACGAGCCGGTACACCACGATGAGGAACGCCCCGGCCAGCGCGGAGCCGATGATCGCGGCCCAGGCGCTCGCGGAGATCGCGTCCGCACCCAGGGTCGGGCCGACGGTCCGCTGCTCGATGATCTCGACCGGCAGCGGGAGGGCGCCGCCCTCGATCAGCACGGCCAGCTCGGAGGCCTGCTCGGGGGAGAAGTTGCCGGTGATCTGGGTCTGCCCGCCGAGCATGCCGACGTTGCACGGGATGTTCTCGACGACCTGCGGGGAGGAGATGACCTGCTGGTCGAGCACGATCGCGACCCGGCGCTGCGGGTCGCCGGGCGGCGCGCACGCGGCCTGGCCGGTGAGGGCCTGCCAGCGGGCGGGGCCGTCGCCGTCGAAGCTGATGTTCACGATGTGCCCGACGCCCTGCGGGTTGGGCGAGGACATCGCCGAGCCCACCATGTCGCCGGTCAGCGCCGGTGGGCCGAGCTGCAGCGGCTGGCCCTGCTCGTCGGTGCCGGGGGCGCCCCCGGCGGCGGGGTCACCGATCCCGAGCACCGGGTGCATCGTGAGCTGCGCGGTGCGGCCGAGGGTCTCGGCGGCCTCGGCGGGGTCGGTCAGCCCGGGGAGCTCGACGATGATCCGGTTCTCCCCGGACCGGGCCAGGCTGGGCTCGGCGACACCGAGCCCGTCGATGCGCCCGCGCAGCACCTCCAGCACGCGGTCGGTGGCCTCGCCGTCGGCGGCGACCTCGGGGGTGTCGCGGGTCTCCAGGACGATCTGGGTGCCGCCGCGCAGGTCCAGCCCCAGCGTGGGGGCGGTGGTGAGCGCGACGACGGAGGACAGGGCGAGCACGGCGAGCGCGATGAGCGCCCGCCAGAGCACGGGGCGTGGCTTCACAGGGATCCTCGGCGGCGGGCGCCCCGGTCGGGACCGGGGCACGGCGGGGTGGTGCGGGGGAGTGGCGGGCGGTGGCGACCGGCGGGGTCGTCCGGTCAGGCCCGCGGCGGTCCCCGCGACCCGATGTCCGCGCCGGTCCCGGGCTCCGGGGCGGCGGCCGTCGTCCGGTCGTCGACGGGCGCGGGCGCGTCGTGCCCGAGCCCGGCGGCGTCGAGGACCAGCACGTCCAGGGCGGGCCCGGGGTGGCCGGTCGCGTCCGGGGCGACCGGACCGTCGTGCGCGGAGCGCCCCAGCAGCGCGGGCCGGGGTGCCTCGGCGGGCGCGACGTCCTGCCCGACCGAGGCCGCGGCCGTGGCCGGGACGGCCTCGGCGGTCAGCGACCCGGCGATCGGGGCGAGCGCCGCGACCAGCGACAGCAGCAGCACCGCGACGAGGCGGCGGGCCGGGCTGCGGGTCGTGCGCACGAGGGTGATCCGTCCGGTTCGGGGGGTTTCCTGCGGCGACGGTACCGGTCACCTCGACCACCGGGCCGCCGCAGGGGTCGGGCACCGGGCGCGCGGCCGTTCGCCGTTCGGCACAATCGCGACCGCACCAGCGTGACGACCCCGAGAGGACGACTGACGTGAGCACGGATCCGTCGACCAGCGAGAAGATCGACTCCGAGACGACGGGCGGGGAGACGATCGAGTTCCAGGCCGAGGCCCGGCAGCTGCTGCGGTTGATGATCCACTCGATCTACTCGAACAAGGACGTCTTCCTGCGCGAGCTGATCTCCAACGCCTCCGACGCGCTGGACAAGCTCCGCCTTGCCGCCTACCAGGACAAGGACCTGGGCGCCGACACCGAGGACCTGCACGTCGAGCTCGTGCCGGACGCCGGGGCGCGCACCCTCACCGTCCGCGACAACGGCATCGGCATGACCCGCGACGAGGTCGTCGACCTGATCGGCACCATCGCGCGGTCGGGCACCGCGGAGCTCCTCGCGACGCTCCGGGAGGCCGGCGACGACGCCCGCCAGGAGCTGATCGGCCAGTTCGGCGTCGGCTTCTACTCCTCGTTCATGGTCGCCGACCGCGTCGAGCTCGTGACCCGCAAGGCCGGCGCGGGCGAGGGCGTGCGCTGGACCTCCGACGGCGAGGGCACCTACACGATCGAGCCGGTCGCCGACGCCCCGCAGGGCACCGCGGTCACCCTGCACCTCAAGGCGTCCGACGCCGAGGACCAGCTGCACGACTACGCCGACCCCGCGGTGCTGCGCCGCATCGTGAAGACCTACTCCGACTTCATCACCTGGCCGGTCCGCATGGCGGCCGAGGCGGCGGAACCGGAGTCCGGGTCGGAGCCGGAATCCGGGACCGGCCCCGAGACGCTGAACTCGATGAAGGCGCTGTGGGCCCGCCCGCAGAAGGACGTGACGGAGGAGGAGTACGCCGAGTTCTACCGGCACGTCAGCCACGACTGGCAGGAACCGCTGGAGACGATCCGGCTCGCCGCCGAGGGCACCTTCGAGTACCAGGCGCTGCTGTTCCTGCCCAAGGTCGCGCCGATGGACCTCTACATGCGCGACGCCCGCCGCGGCGTGCAGCTCTACGTCCGGCGCGTGTTCATCATGGACGACTGCGAGGCGCTCGTCCCCGAGTACCTGCGGTTCGTCAAGGGCGTCGTCGACGCCGCGGACCTCTCGCTGAACGTGTCGCGGGAGATCCTGCAGCAGGACCGCCAGATCTCGGCGATCCGCAGGCGCCTGGTGAAGAAGGTGCTGTCGGTGCTCGGCTCGCTGCGCGACAACGAGCCGGAGAAGTACGCGACCTTCTGGGAGCAGTGCGGCCGGGCGCTCAAGGAGGGCCTGCTGTCCGACGCCGACAACCGCGACACCATCCTCGGGGTCTCGGCGTTCGCGACCACCCACGACGCGGACGCGCCGACCTCGCTCGCCGCCTACACGGAGCGGATGCGCGAGGGCCAGGACGCGATCTACTACATGACCGGGGACTCGCGGACCGCGATCGAGGCCTCCCCGCACATGGAGGCGTTCCGGGACAAGGGCTACGAGGTCCTGCTGCTGACCGACCCGGTCGACGAGGTGTGGGTCGACGCCGTCGACGGGTTCGACGGCACCCCGCTGCGCTCCATCGCCAAGGGCCAGGTGGACCTGCAGACCGACGAGGAGAAGGAGGAGGCTGCGGCGAAGCAGACCGAGTTCGCCGACCTCTGCACCTGGATGGCCGAGGTCCTGACCTCCGACGTCAAGGAGGTGCGGCTCTCCACCCGGCTCACCACCTCCCCGGCCGTCCTCGTCGGCGACGAGTTCGACATGACCCCGACCCTGGAGAAGATGTACCGGGCGATGGGGCAGGAGCCGCCGAAGGTCAAGCGGATCCTCGAGCTCAACCCGTCGCACCCGCTGGTCACCGGGCTGCGCGACGCCCGCGCCGCGGGGAAGGACGAGAGCGGGACCGTCGAGCTGCTGCACGGCATGGCGCTGCTGGCCGAGGGCGGCGAGCTCGCCGACCCGTCCCGGTTCGTGGGGCTGCTCGCGGAGCGCCTGCAGCACGCGCTCTGACGCGGGGCGGCGCGGGGACCGTGCCGTGACGAGAGCCGCACATCTGAAGAACCACTCAGATGTCGTGGCTATGCTGTCGCGGTGATCGGGAACCCGCGCCGCTGGGCGCCGCTGCTCGCCGGACTGGTGCTCCTCGCGGGGTGCGGCGCGGGTGACCCGGTCACGGCACCGGCCGGGCACGGCGACCACGGCACGGATCCCGCGGCGGACGCGGTCGTCAACTGCGGCCTCGACGTGCCCGTGCAGCGCCCGGAGCGGGTCGTCGCGATGTTCCAGAACGGCATCGAGGCCGTCCTCGCGCTCGGGGCGGGGGACCGCCTGGTCGGCGCGGCCTACCTGGACAACCCGCTGCCGGCGCAGCTCGACCCGGACTTCCGGCCGCAGGACTACTGGCCCGAGGAGTACCCGTCGCGCGAGGAGGTGCTGCGGGTCGCCCCGGACCTCGTCGTCTCCGGCTTCACCGGCGCCTTCACCCGGGAGGGCCTCGGCACCCGCGCCGAGCTCGGCGCCACCGGCACGGAGACCTTCCTGTTCAGCGCCTACTGCCCGACCGCCGACGGCGGCAACCAGCAGAGCATCGGCGACAACGACGTGTCCTTCACCGGGGTCGAGCACGACCTCACCGACCTCGGGCGGCTGCTGGGCGCCGAGGACCGGGCCGCGCAGGTCGTCGCCGGCATGCGCAGCACCCTCGCCGACGTCGCCGGCCGGCTCGACGGCGTCACCGACCGTCCGCGGGTGGCGATGCTGAACTCCCCGGGCAGCACCGGTGAGCTGCGGGTCTTCGGCACCGGCGACGTCGCGACGACGATCATCGAGGCCGCGGGCGGGCGGCAGGCGTTCGACACCCTCGCCGGCCGGCAGCGCACCGTGTCCTTGGAGGGCGTCGTCGCGGCGAGCCCGGACGTGATCGTGATCCCGGCCTGCTGCGGGCGCGACGTCGGCCCGGAGGGTGCGGAGCCGCTGGCCGAGCGGCTGCGTAACGACCCGGCGCTCGCGACGGTCCCCGCGGTCCGCGACGGCAAGGTGTTCACCACGACCTTCGCCGAGATCAGCCCCGGCATCCGCAACGCCGACGCGGTCGCGACGCTCGCCCGGCGGCTGCACCCCGACCGGTTCGGCGGCTGAGTCCCGGCGGCGGGCGGGTCGGGGGAGGAGTGCGGATCCGCCCGGCGCCGTTGCCGAGCGGACGACCGGAACCGTAGCGGGTCCGCGCCGCCCGCGACAGCGACCGTGCCCCGATCGTTGTTAGGGCTCCTCCGAGCCCGGGGGCAGCGGCGGGTTGCCCGGGCGCAGCCCGTCGAGGAGCAGCGCCAGGTAGCGGGCGCGGTCCTCGCCCGACGCCGTCTCCGCCGCGTCCGACCCCTCGGCGACGGCCAGCGCCATGACCAGCACCGCCGACAGGTCCCGCGGGGTGAGCTCCGGGCGCACCGCGCCCGCGTCGCGTGCCCGGTCCAGCAGCCGGGTCAGCGTCCGGCCGTAGCGCTCGGCGGACTCGACGTCGAATGCGCCGGTCTCGCGGGCCAGCTGCAGGATCGTCCGCCGTCCGGCGATCGCCTCCACCGCCCGGCCCAGGGACCCGGCCAGGTCGGCCCAGGGGTCGCCGTCCCCGGCGGCCGCGGTCGGCTCGATCTCCGCGACGAACACCTGGTCCAGCACCGCCCGCACCAGCACGTCGCGGGTCCGGAACCGGCGGTACAGCGTCGCGACGCCGACCCCGGCCCGGCGCGCGATCTCCTCCAGCGGGACGTCCGCTCCGTCGGACTCGAACGCCGCGGCCGCCGTGTCGACGATCCGGCGGTGGTTGCGGGCGGCGTCGGCGCGCAGCGGACGGCCCGCCGGGGAGCCGTCGAGCGACGAAGCGGTCATCACTGCACGGTATCGCCCGGCCTCACCAGGTCACCGGCAGCGTGTGCATGCCGTAGACGAAGTGGTAGGCCCGGAAGGCCTCGGGCGGGACCGGTCCGGCCGGGGCGAGCGTGGGGAAGCGGCGGAGCAGGGCGGGGAACGCCGTCGCCATCTCCATCCGGGCCAGCGGGGCGCCCAGGCAGTGGTGCACGCCGTGCCCGAACGCGACGTGCCCGGCCGCGCCGCGGGTGAGGTCGAGCCGGGCGGGGTCGTCGAACCCGGACCCGGTGTCGCGGTTGGCGGTGGGCAGGGAGCACATCACCAGCGACCGCGCCGGGATCGGGGTGTCGCGCAGGACGGTGTCGGTCGTCGTCACCCGGACCACCCCGGTGTGCACGATCGACAGCCACCGGAGCAGCTCCTCCACGGCGGGCCGGGCCAGCTCGGGGTCGCTGCGCAGCAGCGCGGCCTGCTCCGGGTCCTCCAGCAGCGCCAGGGTGCCCAGCGACAGCATGTTCGACGTCGTCTCGTGCCCGGCGATCAGCAGCAGCGACGCGATCCCGACCAGCTCGTCGTGGCTGATCTCCTCGCCGTGCTCGCGGATCAGCATGCCGAGGATGTCCTCGCCCGGGTCGGCCAGCGCCGCGTCGACGAGCCGGGTCATGTAGGCGCGGTTCTCCCGGCCCACGGCCAGCCGCTCCTCGGCGGGCAGGGAGACGTCGAGCAGGCGCGTCGAGCGGGCGGTGAACTCGTCTCGGTCGGTGTAGGGCACCCCGAGCAGCTCGCAGATGACCATCGACGGCACCGGCAGGGCGAACAGGGAGACCAGGTCGGCACCCGGCCCGGCGGCCTCCAGCGCGTCGAGGTGCTCGTCGACGATCTCGGTGATCCGCGGCTCCAGGCGGGCCATCCGGCGCTGGGTGAACTCGCGGGTGAGGAAGCGGCGCAGCCGGGTGTGCTCCGGCGGGTCCTGCAGCAGCAGCTGGCCGGCCCGCATCTGCTCCTGCTCGCGCTCCGACAGCGGCGGTGCGTCCGGGCGGGTCAGCTCGGCGCTCCCGGCGTTGGAGTAGGTCGCGGCGTCGCCGAGCACGTGCCGCACGTCGTCGTAGCGGGTGACGAGGTAGGCCTCGGCGCCGAAGGCGGTCCGTACCCGTGGGATGTCGCCGGAGTCGCGGATGCGCTCCAGCTCGGCGTCGGGCAGGAACCGGTCGCGGCGCATGTGCAGCGGGAGCGTGAAGTCCGTGGCGGTGTCGGTCATGGTGCTGGCCTCCGGAGGGTCGGCGGGCGCGTCGCAGTCCACGGTAACCGCTCAAACGACAGTGTGCTCTCGTTTCGCGTCGCCTGTCCGGTACGCCCCGGATGACCGCCGAACCGGTGAAACCGGGCGAACCGTGACAGGCTGCGACCGTCATCGACGACGACGACAGCCCGGGGGCGCCCTGTGTTCCAGCAAGATCCCGAACCGCTCGGCAGTCTCTGGCTGTCCGCACTCGTCGCGCTCCTCCCGCTGGTGGCGATCTTCGTGACGCTGGGTGCCCTGCGCTGGAAGGCGCACTGGGCCGGGCTGGCCGCGCTCGTCGTCGCGGTCGTGGTCGCGGTGGCGGCCTTCGGGATGCCGGTGCACCTGGCCCTGCTCTCGGCCACCGAGGGGGCGGTGTTCGGCCTCTTCCCGATCATGTGGATCGTCTTCACCGCGATCTGGCTCTACCAGCTCACCGTCGCCGCGGGCCGGTTCGAGGACCTGCGCGCCGCCTTCGGGCTGATCTCCGACGACCCCCGGGTGCAGGCGATCATCATCGCGTTCTGCTTCGGCGGGCTGCTCGAGGCGCTGGCCGGGTTCGGAGCCCCGGTGGCGATCACCGGCGTCATGCTGATGGCGCTCGGGTTCTCCCCGGTCCGGGCGGCGGTCGTCGTGCTGCTGGCCAACACCGCCCCCGTCGCGTTCGGCGCGGTCGGCACCCCGATCATCACCGCGGGCACCCTCACCGGGATCCCGTACAACGAGATCGGCGCCGTCGTCGGACACCAGACCCCGGTGCTCGCGTTCATCGTCCCGACGCTGCTGGTGCTGCTCGTCGACGGGAAGCGCGGGGTGCGCCAGGTCTGGCCGGTCGCGCTCGTCATCGGTCTCGCGTTCGCCGTCGCCCAGTGGCTGGCCGCGACCTACCTCTCGGTCGAGCTCACCGACATCGTCGCCTCGCTGGCCGGGCTGGCGGCCGGCGTGGTCCTGCTGCGCTTCTGGCAGCCGCGCGGGGGCGCCGAGGCGATGGAGACGCTGCGCATCGAGCGCACCGCCGACGCACCCGTCGAGGACCCGGGCGGCGACGGCGGCGGGTCCGTCGCGACCGAGCAGCGCACCCTCGCCGAGCGCTCGCAGGCGCTGTCGGTCGGCAGGCTGTTCATGGCCTTCGCGCCGTACCTGCTGATCATCGTGGTGTTCTCGGTGGCGAAGCTGGTCGGCCCGGTGTCGACCTTCCTGACCGGCACCGACCTCAAGATCGGCTGGCCGGGGCTCGACGGACAGGTCCTCGGCGCGTCCGGGGACCCGGTGTCGACCACGACCTACAGCTTCCAGTGGCTGTCCTCGCCCGGCTCGCTGCTGCTGATCTGCGGCATCGGCGTCGCGGTGATGTACCGGCTCACGCCCGCGACGGCGGTCCGGGAGTTCGCCGCCACCGCGTACAAGCTGCGGTTCGCCTTCCTCACCGTGGCCACCGTCCTCGCGCTGGCCTACGTGATGAACCTGTCCGGGCAGACGATCTCCATCGGCACCTGGATCGCCGGGACCGGCGCGGCGTTCGCGTTCCTCTCGCCGATCCTCGGCTGGCTCGGCACCGCGGTCACCGGCTCGGACACCTCGGCCAACGCCCTGTTCGCGACGCTGCAGCAGACCGCGGCCGAGCAGGCGGGCCTGGACCCGCACCTGATGGTCGCGGCGAACACCTCCGGCGGCGTCGTCGGGAAGATGATCAGTCCGCAGAACCTCACCATCGCGGCGACGGCCGTGGGCATCGCGGGCCGGGAGTCCGAGCTGTTCCGGCGGACGATCCTGTGGAGCGTCGGGCTGCTCGCGGTGTTGTGCGTGCTGGTGTTCCTGCAGTCGACCCCGGTGCTCGGATGGATGCTCCCGACCTTCTGACGCACACCGCCGGGCGCTGCGGAAGGATCGCCCGGGTGCGCCTGACCGTCCTGCCCACCGCCGATCTCGGGCGCGACGGGCTCCGGGCCCTGCGCGCCCTGCTCGACGCCGCGTTCCCCGCCGACGCCGACGGGTCCGGCGGGTTCGACGACGCCTCGTTCGACCACGCGCTCGGCGGGGTGCACGTGCTCGCCGGTCCGCTGCACGACCCGGTCGGGCACGCGGCCGTCGTGGGCCGCCGGCTGCTGCACGACGGCGTCGCGCTGCGCACCGGCTACGTCGAGGCCGTGGCCGTGCGGCCCGGGAGCCAGGGCGGCGGGCTCGGCGGGCTGCTCATGGCCGAGGTGGACCGGATCGTGCGCGGCGGGTACCGGCTCGGCGCGCTCGGCGCGGCCGCCCGCGCCGCGCGGCTCTACCGCAGGCACGGCTGGGAACCGTGGTGCGGCCCGCTCGCCGCGCTCACCCCGGACGGCGTCGTCGACACCCCCGACGAGCGCGGCGCCGTGCACGTCCTGCCCGTCGACGCGCCGCTCGACCCGGCCCGCGCGCTGGTCTGCGACTGGCGCGACGGCGAGCTGTGGTGACGCCCGGGACGCCCGCCCCGGAGTGACGCGGCCGGTTCACCCGGATGTCGACCAGGAGTCGGGTGATCGTCATCCGGCGCCGGTGGAGTTCACCCGTGCAACTGGCGGTGCTCGACCTGGCGGGTACGACGATGGCCGACGACGGGCTCGTGCTCGCCGGGCTGCGGGCCGGCCTGCGCGCCGCCGGGGTCCGCGTCGACGGACCCTGCTACCCGGCGCTGGACCGGCAGGCCCGCGCGACGATGGACCGCCCGGTCATGACGGTGCTCGGTGAGCTCCTCGACGGCGACATGTACCGGGCCCGCCGCGCACACTCCGCGTTCGCCGACCACCTGCACGCCGCGCTGGACGCGGGCCGCGTACGCCCGGTCCCCGGCGCCGCGCAGACCCTCGACGCGCTCCGCGACGCCGGCCTGAGCGTGGCTCTGACCTGCGGGTTCGATCCCGAGCTGCGGGACCGGCTGGTCTCGGCGCTGGGATTCACCGAGCGGGCGGACATGGTCCTGTCGCCCGCCGACGTCGACGGCCGCGGCCTGCCCGAGCCCGACCTGCTCCACGCCGCGGCCCGGCGGGCCGGGACCGAGCCCTCCCAGGTCGCGGTGGCCGGTGACGCGACCGCCGACATCGACGCCGCCGTCCGGGCGGGGGCGGGGCTCGCCGTTGGGGTGCGGGGCGGGGCGCACGGCGAGCCGCGGCTGCGCGCGGCGGGCGCCGACGCCGTCATCGACTCGGTCGCGGACCTGCCCGCGCTGCTCGGCCTCCCCAGCTGAGCCCGCACGGCGTAGCGTCCGTCCCGATCTTGACCGGTCCGCGGTGACGACGGGGGTGGCGGCGTGGCCCGACGCACGGTGGCGGTGGCGTCGCTCGGCACGACGCTGGCCCTGGTCAGCTACACCGCGCCGCTGGCCACCCTGGCCCCGATCGCGGCCGACCTGGGCTCCTCGCCGTCGGGGCGCTCCTGGATCCTCAGCTCGATGAGCCTGGGGCTCACCGCGGTGCTGCTGACCGCGGGGACCCTGGCCGACCGGCTGGGGCGGCGCGCGGTGTTCACGACCGGCGCGGTCGTGCTGGCCCTGGCCTCGGCGGGCGGGGCGTTGGCCACCGGCACCGCCGGGTTCGTCGCCGGCCGGATCGGGCAGGGCGTCGGGGCGGCCGCGGTCGTCGCCTGCAGCCTCGCGCTGATCGGGCACGCGCTGCCGCCGGGCCCGCGCCGCTCGGCCGCGACCGGGCTGTGGGGCGCGGCGCTGGCCGCCGGGATCGCGGCGGGCCCGCTGCTCGCGGGCCTGCTGCCGTGGCGGGTGCTCTACCTCGCCGTCGCGGTCGCCGGGCTGGCGCTCGCCGTCGCCGGGCGCACGCTGCTCACCGAGTCCACCGCCGGGCGCCCGCGCCCGGTCGACGTCGCCGGGATGGTGCTGCTCGCCGCCGGGCTGGCGGTGCTGCTCGCCGGCCTCACCGAGGCCCGGCGGCTGCCGGTCACCACCACGACCGTCGTGCTGCTGGTCGCCGGGGCGGTGCTGCTGGCGGGGTTCGTCGTCGTCCAGTTCGTCGTCGCGCACCCGATGGCGGGGCCGGAGCTGTTCCGCCACCCCGGGCTGGTCGCGGCGACGGTCGCGAGCCTGGCCACCGGGCTCGGCATCATCTCGCTGAGCTCCTACCTGCCCGCGCTGCTCGCCCCGGTGCACGGCACCGCCCCCGCGACGGCGGCGCTGCTGCTGCTCGGCTGGTCGGGCACCAGCATCGTGACCGCGCTGCTCACCCGCCGGATCAGCGAACGGGTCACCGGCGGGGTCCGCCTCGGCGTCGGCCTGCTCGTCATGACGGCCGGCCAGCTCGGGCTGCTCGCGACCGGCTCCGGCCCCGGGGCGGTCCTGGCCGCGCTCGTCGTCGTCGGCGTCGGCACCGGGGTCGTGAACGCGACGCTCGGCCGCGAGGCGGTCGCCTCGGTGCCACCGGACCGGGCGGGCACCGGCAGCGGCATCAACAACACCACCCGCTACCTGGGCGCCGCCGTCGGCGTCACGCTGACCTCGGTGCTGACCTCACCGGCGGGCGACGAGCCGGTGCCGGTGCTGCTGGCGGGCTGGCACGTCGCCGTGCTGGTCGCGACCGGGTTCACCCTGCTCGGCGCCCTCGTCGCGCTGGCCTGTGCCCGCTCGGCCGCCCGCACCCCGGTGCCGGCGCCGCAGGGTTGACGGCCGGTGCCGCGGCGAGCAGCGTGCGGGGACGTGACGACCCTGCTGGTGATCGGCTTCGACCCGGCGCGGATCCCCGGGTACGATCCGGCGCCCGTGCTCGCCGCCCTGGAACGGGGCCGCGACGGCTACCGCGCGGCCGGGATCGAGGCGACCGAGGTCCTCGTCGGCCCGGACGGCGAGCTGCCGCGGATCACCGCGGCGCTGACCGCCCGCCGCTACGACTGCGTGCTCGTCGGCGGTGGGCTCCGCACGCCCCCGGAGTGCCTGGAGCTGTTCGAGCGGGTGGTGAACCTGGTGCACCGGCACGCGCCCGGCTCGGTGATCGCGTTCGGCACCTCACCCGTCGACGGCGCCGAGGCCGCCCTGCGCGCGCTGGCCGCCGCGTGAGGGTGGGGGAGCGGGTCGCCGACGCCCTGGCCGGCGGCCGCCCGGTGCTGGCGTGCGAGTCGACGATCGTCACCCACGGCCTGCCCGCGCCGCGCAACCTCGCCGTCGCCCGGGAGGCCGAGGAGCTCGTGGTCTCGCTCGGGGTCGTCCCGGCGACCATCGGGGTGCTCGACGGCGAGGTCGTCGTCGGGCTGACCGACGACGAGCTGGCCTGGCTGGCGACCGCCCCGGACGTGGTGAAGCTGTCCGCCCGGGACCTCCCGGTCGCCGTCGCCACCGGCGCGAGCGGGGGCACGACGGTCGCCGCGACCGCGCACCTCGCACACCGGGCCGGCATCCGGGTGTTCGCCACCGGCGGGCTCGGCGGGGTGCACCGCGGTGCCGCGCGCACCTTCGACGAGTCGGCCGACCTGCCCGCGCTCGCCGCGCTGCCGCTGGTCGTGGTCAGCGCCGGGGTGAAGTCGGTGCTCGACGTCCCGGCCACCCTGGAGCGGCTGGAGACCCTCGGCGTGACCGTCGCCGGGTACCGCACGCACGCCTTCCCCGGCTTCTACGTGGCCGACTCCGGGCACCGGGTCGGGCAGCGGCTGGACTCCCCGGAGCAGGTCGCCACGGCCTGGCGGGCCGCCCGCGACCTCGGCCTGCCCGGGGCCCTGCTGGTGGCGAACCCGGTCCCGGCCGCCGAGCAGCTCCCGCCCGCGCTCCACGACGCCGCACTGGCCGACGCCCTCGCCGCCCTCGACGACGCCGGGATCGGCGGGCAGGACGCGACCCCGTTCCTGCTGGCGCGGGTCCGCGCCGCGACCGGCGACGCCAGCCTGGAGGTCAACGTCGCGGTGTACCGGCACAACGTGGCGCTGGGCGCCCGGATCGCCACCGCCCTGGCCGGGCGGTGACGCGCCGGTGCCGCCTCAGACGACGGGCGTGATGGACCGCAGCGCCTCGGAGCCGCGCACCGCCGTGGTCAGGTCGGCCAGCGCCCGCCCGTGGGCCGCCGCGAGCTCCGCGGACTGCTCGGTGAGGGTGTTGCGGTCCACGTAGCCGGAGTGGTCGAGGTAGAGCCCGGGGGAGAGGACCTGGACGGCGAAGAACCCGGCCAGCACCGACCGGAGCCCGTCGACGGCGAGGAAGTGGTGCCCGCTCGCGCCGGTCAGCACGACCGCGGCCGCCTTGCCCTGGAGCGGGGCGGTCTTCTCGCCCCACTTCCCGCGTTCGGTGGCCTCCAGCAGCGCCCGCAGCGACGCCGTGTGCCCGGCCCGGTAGACCGGGCTGCCGAACACGACGGCGTCGGCGTCGGCGAAGGCCGCGGTGACCTCGGCGACGGGGGTCTGCGACAGCTCGATCAGGGCGGTGTCGGCCCCGGTGCCGGCGAGGATCCCGGCGACGGCGGCGGCCGTGCGCCCGCCCGGCTCCGGGCCCGCGACGACCCCGATGATCCGGCCCGCGGTGCCGCTCACGAGCCGGCCCGCGGGGTGAGGGCGTAGGTGCCGCGGTGGAACAGCAGCGGCAGCCGCTCCGGGTCCGCGCCGAGCGCGTCGACCCGGGCGACGACGATCGTGTGGTCGCCGCCGTCGTACTCGTTCCACAGGGTGCAGTCGACCCAGGCGCCGACGCCCTCGAGGACCGGCGAGCCGGACGGCGCCGCCGCCCAGGTCACCCCGGCGAACTTGTCGACCCCGGAGCGGGCGAACCCGGCGCTGTGGTGCTCGTGGTCCGCGGCCAGCACGTTCACGCAGAACCGGCCCACCTCGCGGATGCGCGGCCAGGTCGAGGACCCGCGGGAGGGCGCGAAGCTCACCAGCGGCGGGTCCAGCGACAGCGACGCGAAGGACTGACAGGTGAACCCGATGGGCCCGTCCGGGCCGATCGCGGTGACGACGACGACGCCGGACGCGAACGCGCCCAGTGCGTCGCGCATGGACTCCGGGGTCACAGTGGGGGTGACCGGGCCGGGGAGGGAACGCGACATGACCCGACCCTAGGCGGGGAAGGTGCGCTCGGCCAATGATCCGGTCCCGGGTGGTGGGGAACACCCCGGGCCGGGGTGCCGCCTCCACCGTGTCGCCGTATCCGTCGCGGAATCGATCCGGTAGAACTCCCCGTGCCGTGCACCCCGAACTCGTGGGGAGCCCCGGGGTGCCCGAGACGGCAACGGCCGGCGGAGCGATCGCTCCGCCGGCCGTCCTTCACCGGGGGCCGGGTGGGGGGACGCCCGGCCGGACCCGGGTCAGCTCGCGTAGGCGCGCAGCTTGTCGGCGCGCTCGCCGACCCGCAGCTTCGACATGACCTCGCGCTCGATCTGGCGCACCCGCTCGCGGGAGAGCTTGAAGGCGCGCCCGATCTGGTCGAGCGTGTGCGGCTGGCCGTCGTCGAGGCCGAAGCGCATCCGGATGACCTTCTGCTCGCGGTCCTCCAGGGTCGACAGCACCCGGCGGAGGTCGTCGTGCAGCAGGCTCGAGATCACGGTGTTCTCGGCGTCGGTCGCCTCGGCGTCCTCGATGAAGTCACCGAGCGGCGCCTCCTCCTCGGACCCGACCGGCATGTCCAGGCTCACCGGGTCGCGGGCGTGGTCGAGCAGGTCCTGGATCTTGTGCTCCGGGATGCCCGACTCGGCCGACAGCTCGGCGTCGCTGGGCTCGCGGCCCTGACGCTGGTGCATGTCCCGCTTGATCCGGGCCAGCTTGTTGACCTGCTCCACCAGGTGCACGGGCAGCCGGATGGTGCGGGCCTGGTCGGCCATGCCCCGCGTGATGGCCTGCCGGATCCACCAGGTCGCGTAGGTCGAGAACTTGAAGCCCTTGGTGTAGTCGAACTTCTCCACCGCGCGGATCAGGCCGAGGTTGCCCTCCTGGATCAGGTCCAGCAGCGGCATCCCGCGCCCGGTGTAGCGCTTGGCCAGCGAGACCACCAGCCGGAGGTTCGCCTCCAGCAGGTGGTTCTTGGCCAGCAGCCCGTCGCGGACGACCGCGCGCAGGTCGCGGCGGTACTGCAGGTCCAGCCCGTCCAGCGTGCCGTCGGCGGCGGCGGTGTCCAGCCGGTGCTGGGCGAACACGCCGGCCTCGATGCGCCGGGCCAGCTCGACCTCCTGCGCCGCGGTCAGCAGTGCGGTCTTGCCGATCCCGTTGAGGTAGACGCGCACCAGGTCCGCGGCGGGGCTCTGGGCGTCGAGATCCTCCGCCACCGCGGCCGCGGCACCGGGTACGGTGGCTTCCAGTGCGGTGCCTCCGTCGCCGTCGGTGCGACGGCGGGAGCTGCGAGCGACCTTGGGGGCGGTCCGCTTCGCGCCGGACGACGACACGGTGGCGCGAGCGGGGGCCTCGGTCGTGAGGCGCGGGCCGGGTACGGCCGGAGCGGTCGTGGTCACCGTCATGTGCATTTCCTCCCCTGCGCGGGCTGCGGCGGGCGATTGATGGGCCTCACCGCTTGCCCTGTACGGGGTCAACGCATCCGTTCCGGGGATCGTTCCCACGACGCGGCCCCGCAGGCCGGGAAATGTGCCTGCGGGGCCGTGTCGTCGGTCACATGCAGTTGCGGTTCTCTCAGGGTCCTCTTAGAGAGCGACCCGGCCGGGCGTGCCGGTCAGGGTGCGGGCACCCGCGGGGTGTCCCGCGGGTCGGCCACGGCGCGGACGCTGCTGCGCCGCCGCGACGCCTTGCCGGCCCCGGTGTCCTTCTTCGACGGCACCGAGTGGCCGTAGACGGTCTCCATCAGCACCGGCCAGTCGTGGCGCAGCGCGTCGCGGCCCATGAACAGCCCCAGGTGGCCGGCGGTCGCCGTCCGGTAGGTGACGTCCGCGGCCGGGGTCCCGACCTTCTCCGCCGCGGCGAACAGCTGCGGGGCCGGGGTGATGTGGTCCGCGGAGCCCGCCAGCAGCAGCAGCGGGCAGTCGATCGCCCCCATGTCGACGGTCCGGCCGTCGACGGTGAGCGTGCCCTTGATCAGCCGGTTCTTCCAGAACAGGTTCTCCACCAGCCACAGGTAGAACGCGCCGGGGATGTCCTGGGTGTACTTGAACCAGTCCTCGAACACCCGGTAGCGCTCGACGTGGGTGGGGTCGTCGATGTTCTCCAGCAGCTGCAGCTGCCGCGAGATCTCCGACTGCGGCTGGATCGAGATGAAGTTCGACAGCACCGCCGAGCCCGGCATGTTGCCGCCGCCCGCGGCGACCAGCGCCTTGTACGGCGCCATCCCCATCGTCCCCGCCATCAGCCGGGTCGAGGCGGCGATCACCGACTCGCCGGCGTGGAAGTCGATCGGCGCCCCGGCCAGGGTCAGGGTGTTCACCCGGTCCGGGTGCAGCGCGGCGTAGATCGTCGCCAGCCAGCCGCCCTGGCAGTCGCCCACCAGGTTCGCCTTCCCGCCCATCCGCCGGATGGACCGGTCGATCACCTCGAGGTAGTCGGTGATCGTGACGTTCTTCGTCGCGGTCGTGGCGGGCCGCCAGTCCAGCGCGTAGACCCTCGTCAGGCCCGAGGCGCGGATCATGGCGATCTGGCTCTGCTGCGGCGAGTAGTCCACGACGGTCGAGGAGTGCCCGGCCTGGGGCGGCAGCACCAGGGTGGGGACCACGTCGTCGTCGCGGTGCTCGGCGGCGGTGAAGTCGCGCAGCGACGCGAACGGCGTCGACAGCACGACCTCGTTGGCCAGGTGCCAGGTCGGCTCGCGCCGGTCGGCCATCGCCGAGATCCACAGCAGCCCGCGGCGGGCGGCGTCGCCGGGCCGGGCGATCCGCTGGACCGCGTCGATCCAGTAGGCACCGGTGGCCCGGCCGACCTCGGCCACCACCTTGGTCAGGTTCCGGGTGTTGTACGACACGAGGTACCGGAGGGGGTCCGGCCGGTCGTCGCTCCCGGTGGCCGCGGCCACGGGGGTGTCGGGAAGGGCACGCGGTCCGTGCTCCCTGGAGGGTGCGGACCGTCGGGTGATCGCCGTGCTCATGGGCCTCTCCCATCAACTCTGATGACCGGGGGCTATCCGGGTTACCGAACGGTAAAACGCGATCGGTATGTCAAGCAAGCGCTGGCCTACTCCGGAGTAGTGCTTGCTTCGCTTAGCGCAGGTGAGAGGCCTTACAGCAATCCGGGGCTGCCTACCGGTGAGTACGCGGTCACCATGAGTCCATCCCGTTGCGCCTCCCGTTCCCTGAGGGAGCGCGGGAACCCAGGCACGGAGACCGAACCGGCCGTCAGGAGTGACGAACAGTGACCACGCAGTCCGTACCCCAGCCCGAGTCCGAGAACGGCAGCGCCGCCGCGTCGAACCAGGCCGCGGAGGTGCTGCGACGGCAGGCGGCGGGTCTCGTGCGGGACCTGCGCGAGCTCGCCAGCCCCGAGGGGCTCGCCGCGAAGGTCGACCCGGTCGGCTTCGGCGGGGCGCTCGGCGAGGCCGCCCGCTCGCTGGTCACCCGGCCCGGCGCGGTGCTGCGCACCGGTCTGGGCTTCGGCGTCGACTCGGCCAAGGCCGTGTCCGCCGCGGCCGCGCGCGCCGTCGGCGGGACGACCACCGGTCCGGCGTCGCTGCCCGAGAAGGACAAGCGCTACGCCGACCCGGCCTGGGAGGGCAACGCCTGGTACTACCTGGCCCGCCAGGAGCACACCCTGCTCGCCGACCGGCTGACCGAGCTGTCGCAGGCCGCCCGCGTCTCGCCGACCGCGCGCCGCAAGCTGGACTGGCTGGTCGGCCAGATCGTCGAGGCGCTGGCCCCGCCGAACACGGTCGTCACGAACCCGGCCTGGCCGAAGAAGATCGTCGAGACCGGCGGGCTGAACATCGTGCGGGGCGCGCGCAACATGCTGCGCGACGCCGTGCAGAACCAGGGGATGCCGCGCCAGGTCACCCCCGGCGCCTTCCAGGTGGGCAAGGACCTCGCGGTCACCCCGGGCCACGTGGTCTTCCGCAACCGGCTGATCGAGCTCATCCAGTACGAGCCGCAGACCGACAAGGTCCACGAGGTCCCGCTGCTCATGAGCCCGCCGTGGATCAACAAGTACTACATCATGGACCTCGCGCCGCAGAAGTCGCTGGTGGAGTGGGCGGTGCAGCACGGCCACACCGTCTTCATGATCAGCTACCGCAACCCGGACTCGTCGCTGGCCGACGTGACGATGAGCGACTACCTGCAGGAGGGCCCGGTCACGGCCCTGGAGGTCGTCCGCGAGATCACCGGCCGGGACAAGGTGAACGTCGCCGGGCTCTGCCTGGGCGGCGCGCTGTCCGCCGCGATGACGGCGTGGCTGGAGGCCAAGGGCGACCAGCGCGTCAACTCGCTGACCCTGATGAACACGCTGCTCGACTACTCCGGCCCGGGCCAGCTGGGCGTGTTCACCGACGAGAAGACGGTGAACCGGCTCGAGCGGAGCATGCGCAAGGACGGGTACCTGCCCGCCACCAGCATGAAGACGACCTTCGACCTGCTGCGGTCCACCGACCTGGTCTGGAACTACGTCGTCAACGACTGGATGCTCGGCGAGGACCCGAAGCCGTTCGACATGCTGACCTGGAACTCCGACTCCACCCGCATGCCGGCCGCGATGCAGACCGAGTACCTGCGCACGCTGTACATGGAGAACCGCTTCGCCGAGGGCAAGCTGGAGCTGGCGGGGGAGCGGCTCGACGTGGCCGACATCCGGTCCGACAGCTACATCGTCACCGCCGAGTCGGACCACATCGCGCCCTGGAAGTCGGTCTACACCGGGGCGTCGAAGCTGGGCGGCACGGTGCGGTTCGTGTTGTCGAACTCCGGGCACATCGCCGGCGTGGTCAACCCGCCGTCGCCGAAGTCGCGGCACTGGTTCGGCGAGAGCGACGACCTCCCGGCCCGCGCCGAGGACTGGCGCGACGACGCCACCGAGCGCAAGGCCTCCTGGTGGGAGGACTGGACGCCGTGGATCGCCGAGCGCGCGGGCAAGGAGGTCGCGGCGCCGAAGAAGATCGGGTCGGACGCGCACCCGCCGCTGGAGCCCGCTCCCGGCCGTTACGTGCTGCGCGGCTGAGCCGCCGGCCGGACCCCGCCGCCGCCCCGGTGATCACCGCTGGTCACCGGGGCGGCGTCGTGTCCACGATGGACGGTGATCCGTACTGTCCACTGTCGACACTGCATCGGATGCGTGCGCAACCGCCGTCCGGCGGGGAGAATGCGTCGCCATGGACCGCGTACGTTCTGTGCCCGCGCGCCGGCGACCGCCGCGCGGGCCCCTCCGGGCGGGGACGCCGTGAGCCGCGCGGGGGAGACCCGCACGCACGGCGGGCGCCGGCCGCGGAGCGCCGGGGAGACCGCCGCCGACGAGCTGCGCGAGAACGGCCGCCGGGCCGCCGAGGACGCCTGGAGTGCGCAGGTGAACGCCCTGGGCGGGTTCATCCGGGCGCAGCGCCAGATGGCCAAGCTCTCGCTGCGGGAGATGGCGGCGATGACCAAGGTGTCCAACGCCTACCTCAGCCAGGTCGAGCGGGGGCTGCACCAGCCGTCGCTGAAGGTGCTGCGCTCGATCGCCGACGCGCTGCACCTCAACACCGACCAGATGCTCAGCCGGGCCGGCTGGTCGGTCGGCGACCCGGACACCGCGGGCGACGCCGCCCCGGCCGAGGAGGCCGCCCCCGCGGCCGCGCCGCCGCCGGGCGTCGAGGCCGCGATCGAGGCCGACGCGCGGCTGTCCGACGAACAGAAGGCGGCGCTGCTGGGGGTGTACCGGAGCTTCGTGCAGCGGGACTGAGCAGGCATGCTTGACATAGTTAACGGGCGTGCGTAGTTTTCTTGGCATGCCGGGGTGCTCGTCAGCGCCCCGTCCACGCCGAGAAACGTCTCCCGGGAGGGAAGCACCGATGACCGCCTCCACCGAGCAGTTCGTCGACATCGCCAAGCGCGGCCAGGACCTGGTCACCGAGTCCGTCCGCGGGTGGACCGAGGCCGCGAGCGGCCTGGCCCGCCAGTTCGGCGCCGGTGACCGCCCGCAGCTGCCCGACGCGGGCGCCGCCGTCGAGCGCGTCTTCGACTTCTACGAGCAGGTGCTCGGCCACCAGCGCGAGTTCGCCCGGACCGTCGTCGGCGCGGGGACCTCGGTGTTCGACCAGGTCACCGAGCAGGCGACCAAGGCCGCCGAGGCCGTGACCGAGCACGCCGGGCGCAGCACCGAGGCCGCCGCGGAGAAGACCGCGCGCGCCACCCGGAGCGCCGCCGGCAAGTGACCCCGCCCGACGACGGCCCCCACCCGGCTCCGGGTGGGGGCCGTCGTCGTGTGACCGGGTCGCGCTGTCCCTACCCGCCGGTCCGCGCGAGGGTGGCCCCATGAGCCCCCGCACCCGGCCCCGCCGCATCGCGATCGCCTGCCAGGGCGGGGGCAGCCACACCGCGTTCACCGCGGGCGTCCTGGCCCGGCTGCTGCGCTCGGACGCGCTCGGCTCCGCCGCGGACCCGGCCGAGGTCGTCGCGATCTCGGGCACCTCCGGCGGTGCGATCTGCGCACTCGTCGCCTGGGACCGGCTGCGCGAGGGCCAGACCCCCGACCGGCGCGAGGCCGCGGCGACGGCGCTGGAGGAGTTCTGGGCCGACAACGCCGCACGCACCCCGCTGGAGCGCCTCACCAACCTGGGCGTGGTGACGGCGGGCGCGCTGCAGGGGCTCGGGCTCGTCCCGGCGGGCACCCCGTACCTGGTGCCGCGCCCGTTCGACGGCACCCGCCAGTTCCTCGACCTGGTCTCGCGGCACGTGGACTTCGCCGCCATCGGTCCGGACCCTGCGGGCACCGCGCCGCTGCTGCTGCTCGGCGCCGTCGACGTGCTGACGGGGGAGTTCCGGGCGTTCTCCAGCCGCACCGACACCCTGACCGCCGAGACCGTGCTCGCCTCGGCCGCGATCCCCACCCTGTTCCGCGCGGTGCACACCGCGGGCGGCGTCTACTGGGACGGGCTGTTCTCGCAGAACCCGCCCACCCGCGACCTGCTCGACACCGACCCCGACGAGCTGTGGGTCGTGCAGATCAACCCGTCGGAGATCGACGGCGAGCCGCGCAGCCCGATCGAGATCGCCGACCGGCGCAACGCACTGGCCGGCAACCTGTCGCTCAACCAGGAGCTCGGGTTCATCGAGACGATCGACCGGCTGCTCGCCGACGGGAGCCTCGGCCCGGACTCGGGCTACCGGCAGGTGACCGTCCGGGTGCTGGAGATGCCGGCCAGCACGGTGCGGTCCCGGCTGCTCGGTGCCGCCTCCAAGATCGACCGCGACGTCGCGTTCCTCGACCACCTGCAGCGCCGGGGCGCCGCCGCGGCCGACCGGTTCCTCGGTGCGCTGGCCTTCGAGCGGGCGGTGCGCGACGGCGACCCGGTCGCGCTCGCGGCCGCCGTCACCCCGGACGCGACCCTGACCTCGACCGCCCCGTTCCGGGAGCGGCCGTCCCCGGTGCCGCTGCTCGCCCACCTCGGCGAGCTGCTCGACGGGGAGTTCACCGTCGACCCGACCCGCAAGCAGGTCGCCCGCGACACCGCGGAGTGGGCCGTGCGGGTGCACCGCGACGGCGGTGTCACCGACGGGTCGGCCGAGGCCGACCTCGACGACGACGGCCGGGTCACCGCGCTGCGGCTCGGGCCACGCCCCTGACCCCGGGCCCGGGGCCCGGGGCCCGGGGTGACGAGGATCAGAACGGGATCAGCGGCACCACGACCAGCCGGGCCAGCAGCACAGCCACGAACACGATCAGCACCGACAGGTCGAGCCCGACCGCGCCCATCCGGACCGGCTGGACGCGACGGCGGATCGGGGCGACGACCGGCTCGGTCAGCCCGTGGGTGATGCGGCGGGCGGTGTCGAGCACGGCGCCGCCGCGTCCGGAGCCGAGCACGTCGATCCAGTCCACGACGACCCGGGCGACCAGCACGAGCTGGAACAGCCCCAACAGCCAGGACAGCAGGTAGGCGACCATGTCTCCATCGTCCCCTTTCCGGCTGAGAGTCCGGTGAGAGACGGCTGAGACCTGGGCCCGGTACCGGGCTCAGACCTCGACCAGGACCGTGAACGGGCCGTCGTTGACCGACTCCACGGCCATCTGCGCGCCGAACTCCCCGGTCCCGACGGTGGCGCCGCGCCCGCGCAGCGCGGCCACCACCGCGTCGACGACCGGCTCGGCGTCCTGCGGGCGGGCCGCCGCCGACCAGGACGGCCGCCGGCCCTTGCGGGTCTCGCCGTACAGGGTGAACTGGCTGACCACGAGCAGCGGGGCGCCGGCGTCCGCGCACGAGAGCTCGTCGCGCAGGATGCGCAGCTCGTGCAGCTTGCGGGCCATCGTGTCGACCTTCCGCGCGGTCGCGGCGGGGTCGGTGCCGACGTCGTCGGCGTGCACGCCGAGCAGCACCAGCAGCCCGGGCCCGATCTCCCCGGACACCCGCAGCGGTGTGCCGTCGGGTGCCTCGACCGTCACCGACGCCCGTCGTACGCGGGCGACGACGGCCCTCACCCGACCGGCCCCGACGGCGACGCGGCCGCGGTCCGCGCGGGCACCGGGTGCGGCCAGCCGTCGACCGGCTGGAGCAGGCCGTGCCGGACGAACTCCCGCACCGCGGGCAGCGTCGCCGCGACCAGCGCGTCGACCGGCAGGTCGTGGGCGTAGGACAGCAGCGCGAGCAGCTCGGACAGCGGCAGGTCACCGCGGCAGCCGGCCAGCAGCGCCGCGGCCGGGGCGTCGACGGGGTGCTCCCAGCCGGGGCCGCCCCAGCGGCGCACGGTCGTCGACAGCTCGGCCCAGCCGCCGTCCGGGTCGACCGACGAGGCCGACTCCAGCACCGTCTCCGCGGCGAGCAGCAGCCGTGCGCCGAGCAGGTCCTCGTCGCGGGTGTGGGCGCGCAGCCAGTCCACCCGGTCCAGCCAGCCGGTCATCTCCCGGCCCAGGCCCTCGCCCAGCTCGCCGGGCAGGTCCTCGACCACGACGGTCGGCTCGCTGTCGGTGCGGCGCAGCATCAGGAAGCCGAACCCGACCCCCTCCACCCGCTCGGCGGCCATCCAGTCCAGCCAGGCACCGGCCTGCTCGCGGGCCGCCCGGGAGGTCGGGACCAGCCCGGCGTCGCGCTGCCAGGTGCCGACGTGCAGGCCCGGGTCGACGACCTCGCGCTGCAGGACCCAGGCGTCGACGCCGTCGGGCAGCCAGGACCGCACCCGGTCCGGCCAGTCCTCGCCGCGCACGTGCAGCCACGACCCCAGCAGCTGCGCGACCCCGCCCGGGTTGAGCAGGCCCGGCAGCTCACCCAGCAGCCCGGCCAGCGCGGAGTCCCCGGCCGCACCGGAGTCGCGGTAGACGTAGTCCACCCGCGGCGGGCCCGGCACGAACGGCGGGTTGGACACCACCTGGTCGAAGCGCTCCCCGGCCACCGGGGCGAACCACGGGCCCTCCCGCAGGTCGACCTCCACCCCGGACAGCCCCAGCGACAGCCGGGCCAGGGCCAGCGCGCGCGGCAGCACGTCGGTCGCGGTGACCCGCAGCGCGTGCCGGGAGCCGTGCAGCGCCTGCACCCCGCAGCCGGTGCCCAGGTCGAGCAGGGTGCCGACCGGACGGCGGACGGTCGCCGCGGCCAGCGTCAGCGACGCCCCGCCGACGCCGGTGACGTGCTCGCGGTCCTGCCGCGCGGCCGGGGTGTCGATGTCGGACACCACCCACCAGTCGGTGCCCGGCTCGCCCTCCGCGCCGGGGCCCTCGCCGTAGGGGCGCACGTCCAGCGCGGCCCGGATGCCCTCCGGGGTGCGGCGCAGGATCCGGCCCTCCAGCAGCGGGTCCAGGTCGCCGAGCGCCGCGGTCACCGCCGGCTCGGGCTCGGTGTCCTCCAGCAGGAACAGCCGCACCAGGGTGCCGAGCTCTCCGCCGTCGCGGCTGGCACGGGCGGCGGGCTCCGGCTCGCCGCGGGTCAGCGCGTCGTGCGCGGAGCGGCCCAGCAGGGCGCGCACGCCGTCCGGGGTGTAGCCGGCGTCGAGCAGACAGCCGCGGACGCGTTCGGTGTCACCGGCGTCGAGATGGGGGAGCACCCCGCCATTGTCGCGTGCCATCCTGTGCGGCATGAGCGGGATCTGCATCGCCCAGGAACCGGAGGCCGACGCGCTGCTGGAACGCGAGCCCCTCGCGTTGCTGATCGGCATGCTGCTCGACCAGCAGATCCAGATGGAGGTCGCGTTCCGCGGCCCGCTGAAGCTGCACGAGCGCCTCGGCGGGCTCGACGTGCGCGTCATCGCCGACCACGACCCCGAGGAGTTCGCGACGCTGGCCACCACCCCGCCCGCCATCCACCGCTACGGCGGCTCGATGGCCCGGCGGGTGCAGGAGATGTGCCGCGCGATCGTCGAGGACTGGGACGGGGACCCGGCTGCGATCTGGACCCGCGACGACCCCGACGGGCGCGAGGTGCTGCGTAGGCTCAAGGCGCTGCCCGGCTACGGCGAGCAGAAGGCGAAGATCTTCGTCGCGATCCTCGGCAAGCAGTACGGGGTCACCCCGGACGGCTGGCGGGAGGCCGCCGGGGACTACGGCGCCGACGGCACCCGGCTCTCCGCGGCCGACGTCGTCGATTCCCGGACCCTGCTCGAGGTGCGCGACACGAAGAAGGCGATCAAGGCCGCGGCGCGCGAGAAGAAGGCCGCTGCGGCGAAGTGATCCGCCGGCAGGGCTAGCATCACGGGTGTGCACAAGGTTCCGGAGGCGCTCGCCGGCGCACGCGTGATCGACCCGGACCAGGTCTGCGACGCCGTCGCGGTGCTCGCCGACGCCACCAAGGTGGCCGAGGTCGCAACCGTCCTGGACGTCCTGGGCGAGGTCAACCGCCTGTCGCTGCTGCTCGCGCTGCAGCACGCCGGGGACCTCTGCGTCTCCGACCTCGCCGTCGCCGTCGGGATGAGCGACTCGGCCGTCTCGCACGCGCTGCGCCTGCTGCGCGCGCACGGCATGGTCACCGCCCACCGCGAGGGACGGCTGGTCCGCTACCGGCTGACCGACGGGCTCGCCCGCCGCGTGCTGGAGATCGTGTCGGCGGTCGCCGTCGCACCGGGCGCGCTGCACGCGCACGGCGCCGACGACGGGGAGGCGTCGTGACGCCCGCGATGATCGAGCAGGTCCGCCCGCCGGTCCCGGCAGAGAAGCTCGACCACGAGATCGCCCGGCTGCTCGACGCCCTCCAGTCGGTCTACGACGACGGCTGGTACCCCGAGCTCGAGGTCGTGCGCCCCTGGTCGACGCACAACCCGCGCATCTCCGGGGAGTTCGCCCGGCCGTGCGCGATCCGTCGCTACCTGCACCGGGAGCTGCGCGGCCTGCTCGCCGCCGGGGCCACCGTCACCGCCCGCGCGGCCCGCCCGGCCCGGGCGTTCACCGACCCGGAGTTCTTCGCCGCGCTCGACGAGGACCGCTTCGACCTGCGGGTCAAGAAGCTGTTCCTGTTCGGCCCGGAGCGCATGGCGCTCTCGCTGGACCGCCTCTCGCACTACACCGGCACCCCCGCCGAGTCCTTCCAGCGGCACGTGCTGTTCACCAACTACGCGATGCACGTCGAGTCGTTCCTGGAGCGCTTCCCCGACGCCGAGCGGCCCGACCGCGCCGGCGTCCAGATGCCCGCCTACCACCACCCGGGCGCCGACGGCGACGGCGTGACCCTGGTGAACATCGGTGTCGGCCCGGCCAACGCCAAGACCGTCACCGACCATCTCGCCGTGCTCCGCCCGGACACCATGATCATGATCGGGCACTGCGGGGGCCTGCGGAACCGCCAGGAGCTGGGCGACTTCGTGCTGGCCACCGCCTACCAGCGGGCCGACCACGTGCTCGACGAGGTGCTCCCGGCCGACGTGCCGGTCATCCCGAGCATCCGGCTCAACGGCTACCTGATGGACGCGCTCGGCGCGGCCGAGGCGACCTGGCGGCCGGGGGT
Source organism: Pseudonocardia sp. TMWB2A (assembly GCF_017312135.1). Classification (NCBI taxonomy): domain Bacteria; kingdom Bacillati; phylum Actinomycetota; class Actinomycetes; order Pseudonocardiales; family Pseudonocardiaceae; genus Pseudonocardia; species Pseudonocardia sp. TMWB2A. Next base: position 174,968 of record NZ_QKQY01000002.1, on the reverse strand, counting down.
CGTGCACACCACCGACAACCGCAACTGGGAGTTCAACCAGGCCGCGACGCTGCACCGGATGCGGCTGGCCCGTGCCGTGGCGGTGGACATGGAGTCCGCGACGATCGCCGCCAACGGGTTCCGCTACCGGATCCCGAACGCGACCCTGCTGTGCGTGTCGGACAAACCGCTGCACGCCGAGCCCAAGCTGGCCGGCGGCGCGCGGGCGTTCTACGAGGCGAGCAAGCGCAAGCACCTCGGGATCGCGCTGGACGCGCTGGACCGGGTCCGCGACGAGCACCCCGACGGCCTGCCCGGCTCCGAGGTCCGCTCCGCCGACGAGCCGCTGCTCGGCAACGGGCCCGACGGGGCCTGACCGGCGGCCCGGGCCCGGCGGGGGTCACAGCGGCCGCGTGTACCCGGCCCGGTCGGGCTCGTAGCCCAGCCGCGCCAGGAACCGGTGCGGCCCGTCCCCGGCGGTGTCCCCGGCCCGCGCCACGACGGCGCCGCGGGCCCGCCCGTGCTCGTGCGCCCACTCCACCAGCGCCGACCCGACCCCGCGCCGGCGCCACCCGACGGCGACCCTCAGCCCCTCGACCTGCAGCCGGGTCGCACCGCGCAGGGCGGGCCCGGGAAGGATCGTGAGCTGCACGGTCGCGACCACCCGGCCGTCGCCGGCGCGGGCGACCGCGAGGAACCGGCCGGGGTCGCGGTCCAGGGCGTCGAAGGCCTCCTCGTAGGGCGCGAGGTCCGGGTCGTCGGCGTCGGCGTCGCCGGAGCCCGACAGCAGCGCGACGACCGCCGCGACGTCGGCCCGGGTGGCCCGGTCGACGACGAGCCGGTCCCCGGCCAGCACGACGTCCGCGCCCGCCGGGTGGGCGCTGGACCGGACGCCGTCGACGACCCGGTCCAGCCAGGCGCCGACGTTCTCCCGGGCCTCGTCGGTGTCGGGGTAGCGGCAGCGCAGGTGCAGGCCCGCCTCGTCGAGGATGAACCAGACCATCACGCCGTCGGCGTCGCCCGCGGAGCTGACGTACTGCGCCTCCAGCCCGGCGTGGTCGATGCGCACCGGCAGCCGTCGCAGGTCCAGCCAGGAGATCGCGAACATGCCGGGCGCCTCGGGCATCCCGCCCCACGGGGCCAGCACGTCGTCGAGCGGCCAGGAACCGAGCCGCACGGCCTCGCGGACGGCGTCGGCGCAGGCCCGCGGATCCGGGTCGCGCGCGTCGATCACCGCGTTGGTGATGAACCAGCCGACCGAGCCGTGCCAGCGGTCGTCGTAGCGGCTGTGCACGGGGAACACCGCGCGCAGCGGGGCGTGCGCCAGCTCCCGGGTGGTGCGGGTCATGACCGAGGTGACCAGCGCCAGCGTCGACACCCCGGACCCGCGGGCCCGGCGCTCGAACAGCGCGCAGTCGTCGACGCCGAGCACGTCACGCACCTCGACGCGCTCCGGGGGAGCGGGGACGAGCTCGCCCAGCGGCAGCGGGAAGCGGGGCATCACGTCGCCACCCGCGGCCAGGATCTCGGCCCAGCGCCGCCGGACCCCGTCGGGCGCGGGCTCCCGGCCGGCCAGGGCGGCGGTGTGCTCGGCGAAGGGGCGCACGGTGCCGGGCGGCAGCGTCCCGCCGAGGCCCTGCACGAGGTCGCGCAGGACCACCAGCAGCGACCACATGTCCACGTGCGCGTGGTCGGCGGCGACGACGAGCGTCGGCCGGTCCGCGGTGAGGATCACGCAGAGCCGGTGCGACGGCGCCGCGTAGGGGGTGCAGCGCTCGTCGAGCATCCGGCGGACGGCGTCGTCGACGGCCTGGCCGGGCGCGACCGGGTGGGTGACCCAGCGGCCGGGACGCAGGTCCACCTCGTGCAGCCGGGGACCGGCCGGGCCGGGGGAGAACACCGTGCGCAGCGTCCCGTGCCGGCGCAGCACCGCCAGCCAGGCCCCGGCCAGCGCGTCGAGGTCCACCGCCGGCAGCCGGCAGGTGATCGCCATCCACGAGCCGGGCCGGTCCCCGCGGCCGACGTGGCGGCGCTGGTCGAACGAGACCGGGACCGGGTGCCCGGTCCGGCCGACGGCGACGTCGTAGCCGAGCAGCGTCCCGTAGGGCAGCCGCAGGTGCGTCACGCTCGTCAGCCGCATGGCCATAACCTAGGCCGACGAAGATCAGGAGGCGTAGCGCATGGCCACGTTCGGGATCGCCGGGGCGACACTGGACTTCGACGTCCGCGACACCTCCGGCGGTCCGGCGGTGGTGGCGCTGCACGGCCTCACCTCCAGCCGTCGCCGTGAGGCCCTGATGCGGCTCGACATCGCCTCCCGGGTCGAGGGCATCCGGCTGCTGCGCTACGACGCGCGCGGCCACGGCCGCTCCGGTGGCACCACCGACCCCGCGGACTACCGGTGGCCCGCGCTGGCCCGGGACCTGCTGGGGCTGCTCGACCACGTCGTACCGGGGGAGCGGGTGCACGGGGTCGGGCCGTCGATGGGCGCCGGGACGCTGCTGCACGCCGCGCTGGCCGACCCGGGCCGGTTCGCCAGCCTCACCCTGATGCTGCCGCCGACCGCCTGGGGGACCCGCCGCGCCCGGTCCCGCGACTACGAGCGGTCCGCGTCGGCCGTGGAGGCCGACGGTGTCGCGGCGCTCGACGCCGGTGCCGACGACGCGGACCTGCCCCCGGCCGCCCGGGGACGCCCGCGGACCGAGCCCGACGTGCGCGCCGAGCTGCTCCCGGCGATCCTGCGCGGCGCAGCCGCCACCGACCTCCCCGCACCGGAGGAGCTGGAACGGATCACGGTGCCGGTGCAGATCCTGGCCTGGACCGGGGACCCGGGCCATCCGGAGTCCACCGCGCAGACCCTGCGGGAGCGGTTGCCCGCGGCCGGGCTGTCGATCGCGGCGACCCCGGACGACGTCGTCTGGTGGTCGCGGCTGCTCGCCGCGCGGCTGCGCCGCTGGGAGACGCTCGACCCCACCGTCGACGGCGGGCCCGCGGGCGTGCGCGAGGCGCCCGGCGGGCGCCCGCGCGGGGATCGCGTAGGGGTGTCACCATGGAAAGGGAGGTGGTTCGACAGTGGCTGACCGGCGACGCGTGGACCCCGTTCTCATCACGGACGCGCAGATGTCCTACGAAGAGGAACTGGAGATCCGCAAGCGGCGCTACAAGTGGACGATGGGCATGCGGATCCCGTGCATGATCCTCGCCGGCGTCTTCTACCAGATCCCGTGGGTCGCGGTGACCCTGCTCGCGATCTCGGTGCCGTTGCCGTGGATCGCGGTGCTGATCGCGAACGACCGGCTGCCGCGCAAGGCGGAGAAGCCCAACCGGCACCGGCAGGACCACCGGGCGATCGAGGCCCGTCCGCACCAGGTGATCGGCCAGGGCGACGACGATCCCGCCGGCCCCCGGCCCACCACCGACGACGAACAGCCCACGGGGACCACGGGAGGCGGCACCGCCTCCCCGCCCTGAGGTCGCTCTCGGGCATCATGGGCGCCATGTCCACGACGACGCTGCCCGAGGTCGACACCCGGCCGGAGACCACCGACAAGACCGGTGACGACCGGCCGGACATGTTCCACTACGTCAAGAAGGACCGGATCGCCGAGAGCGCGGTCCTGGGGAACATGGTCGTGGCGCTGTGCGGCGAGACCTTCCCGGTGACCAAGTCGCCCAAGCCGGGGTCGCCGGTCTGCCCGCAGTGCAAGGAGATCTTCGAGGGGCTCCCCCCGGGTGGCGGCGACGGGGAGTGAGACCCCTCAGCCCCGCGCGAGCAGCAGACGCAGCGGGGTGGAGGACGGGTCGCCGGGCACCGTGCGCAGCACGGTCTCGGTGACCATCCCGGCCGACCGGTAGAGCGCCAGCGCCGCGACGTTGTCCGCGGCCACCTCGAGCCACAGCCGCCCCGGGCCCGCCCACGGCGGCCCGTCGGGGGCGTCGCCGGTCGCTCCGGGCACCCCGGCGACGGCGAGGGCGGCACCGAGCAGGGCCCGTCCGGCCCCGGTGCCGCGCCGGTCGGGGTGGACCACGAGCCGGTGCAGCTCGACGCCCGGTTCCGGGCCGCGGGGTGCGGCCAGCACGACGTAGCCCGCCGGGCCGGGCTCGCCCGGGCGTTCAAGGAGCAGGTGCAGCCGCGCCGGGTCGGCCGCGGCGTCGTCGTGCCACTCCGGTCCGCCGGCGACGCCGATGCCCGGGGCGCCGTCGTCGAGCGCGGCCAGTGCGGCGGAGTCCGCCGGGCCGCGCCACCGGCGCAGGACGCCGTCCCGGGTCGTGCGTGCGGGCGTCGTGCGTTCACCGGTCGTCCGTGCGGGGGTCACCACCCGGCCATCGTGCGTCCACCCGCGCGGTCCCGCTCGGCCGGGGGCCGCGCGGCGGCGGGGTCAGGACCGCAGGAAGGCGTCGATCTCCGCGGCGAACGGCTCCGGGTCGAGCAGCAGCTCCAGGTGTCCGCCGGGGTAGCGGCTGATCCGGGAGCGGCGGATCCCGCGGTGCAGCATCGTGGCGTTGCCGCGCGGGACGATCGGGTCGTCGTCGCCGGCGATGATCAGGGTGTCCGCGGTGATCGCCGGCAGCAGCGGCAGGCTGGTCCAGCCCGAGAGCGCCATCAGCTGGTAGTAGTAGCCGCGCATCGGGCCGCGCCGGGCCCCCGCGCCGAGCGCCTCCGCGGCCCGTTCCGGGTGGTCGCGCAGCGAGCCGCCGTAGATGCGGGCGGCGACGGCGTCGACGTAGGACGGGTCCTGGTGGCGCTTCGGCGAGGTCATGACCGCCATCACCCGCGGCGACGCCGGGATCATCAGCGCCCCCGGCCCGGTCGCGGCCAGCACGAGCTTGCGCACCCGGCGGCGACGGCTGATCGCCAGCTGCTGGGCCAGCATCCCGCCCCAGGAGAACCCCAGGACGTCGGCCTCCCGCACGCCCAGCTTCGTCAGCACCTGCCCGAGCCGGTGCGCCATCCACGTCAGGTGGTACGGCATCCGCGGCACCGCCGACCCGCCGATGCCCGGCGGGTCGAACCGGATGACGTCGAGGTCCGCGGGCAGCGCCGCGACCAGCGGATCGAGCACGTCGGTGGCGGCGCCGATGCCGTTGCACAGCAGCAGCGGGGTGCGGCGGGGGCCCGGGCCGGAGGCGGGGCGACGCACGACGCGCAGGGCACGGCCGCCGACGAGCACGTCGTGCTCCTCGAGGCCGGCGCCGCCGACGGGCCGGGAGCTGGAAGTGGTCATCACCGCCGAGCCTAGGTGCCGCGGCCGGGCGGTGGGGTGCCGGAAAGTCCCGGGTGTGACGATCCCGGACCCCACCCTCAGACGGGGGCGGGCTCGCCCAGGTAGGTCCCCGGGGCCGGGAACAGCGGGCGCAGGCGGCGTCCGCCCAGCTCCGGGGGCGCGTCGCGCAGCGTGCCGGAGCGCTCGACCAGCCAGGCGGCCAGGTCGTCCCACCAGGAGCCCTCGACGGCCTCGGCCCCGGCCCGCCAGCGCTGCGCCACGCCGTCGCCGGTGGAGCAGGGTGCCGCGCGGAACCCGGTCGCCACCGACGGCGGCGCGATCAGCGCGCCCGCCTGGTCACCGGGGGCCAGGACGAGCCGGCAGCCGCCGCCGAGGCGCTGCGCGGTGCGGTACCCGCCCGTCCAGGGCTGCACCGGGTCGTCGTCGGCGGCGACGAGGTAGCTGTCGCGACGCAGCTCGGCGAACCGGACGGGGGTGCCGAGGACCCGCACGTCGGGCCGGTCCGGGCCCGCGCCGTCGCCGGAGGCCGCGGCCAGCGCGGCGAGGTCGGTGTGCAGCCCGGCGGGCAGCGGCAGCAGGTCGGCCACCCAGGCCCGCATCGCCCGCGCGGCGCGCCCGTCCAGGTCGGCGGTCCCGCCACCGCGCGGCACCGCCCACGGCAGCACCCGGTCCGGGCCGCGCCGCCACGCCCAGGCCCGCACCGCCGTCGCGCCGTCGAGGACGCCGTCGCGGGCGGCCAGGCCCGCGGTCTCGGCGACGGTCGCCGGGTCGGGGGCGAAGCCGGGCAGCGCGTCGGACTGGTCGAGGACGGTCGCCAGGTAGGCGACGGCCGCGACCCGGTCGTCGAGCCCGATCGCGGCCTGGTGGGCCTGCACCGCCGCGGTCAGCAGCCCGCCGGTGCGCACGCCGAGCAGCGACACCCGCGGGGCGCGGGTGATGCGCCCGCAGGCGTCGACGGCGTCGAGGACGGCGGCGGCGTGCGCGTCGAGGTCGCGGTCGGCGTCGGCGGGGCCCGCCGGGCGCCAGGACAGCGCGAACACCTGCAGGCCCTTCCCGAGCAGGTGCTCGACCAGCGAGTACCCGGGCGCGAGGTCGGCCAGCCAGTAGCGGTGCACCAGTGGCGGGACGACCAGCACCGGGGTGTCGTGCACCTTCTCGGTCCGCGGCAGGTACTGCAGCAGCTCGAACATCGGGGTGCGCAGGACGACCGCGCCGGGCGTGGCGGCGACGTCGCGGCCGGGGACGGGGCCGCCCCGGGCGTCGCGGGCGCCGGTGTCGAAGGGCACCGAGGGGGTGTCGGCGCCGGGGGGTGTGAAGACCCGGTCGGCGATCTCCGCCGTGGCCGAGGTGTCCGGGGCGGGCCGTCCGTGATCGTCGTCCCGGCAGGGATCGGTGCCGTCGGTGGCACCGGCCCCTTCCGATCCGGTGATCACGAGGGGGGCCGGGCCGGGCAGCAGCAGGGCGGTCAGCCCGGCGAGGGCCGCGCGCAGCCGCTCGGCGTCCGCGGCGGGCAGGGGCACGTCGGGGCCCGCGACGGCGTCGTCGAGCAGCCCGGAGACCGCCCCGGTCGTCGCGAGCAGTACCTGGGCCGCGCACCGCGCCACCGGCGCGACCGGACCGGCCGGCACGTCCGGGGCGAGGGTGGAGCGGCCCAGACCGACCCGGCCCAGCTCGGCGACCCAGTCGCCGCCGCGGCGCAGGAGCAGCAGGGGCCGGGCGGACACCGCGGCCGCCAGCCGCAGTCCCGCCGCGGGCAGGGCGAGGGGGCCGGCGTCGGCTGGGGTGCGGTCGCGCTCGCTCATCGCCTCCATCATCCCCACCGCCACCGGTCGCGGCGCGTTCACCCCGTCGTCGGGCGACGTTCGGACCGGACCGGCACGGTGACCCGGTCGCGCCGTACGAGACCCCGGAGCCCGATGAGCACCGTCGCCCCGTCCACCCCGTCCCCGCAGGCGTCCCCGGCCGGGACGGGGGCGTTCCTGCGGGAGTTCCTGCGCGACCCGCTGCGCACGGCGTCGGCGCTGCCGAGCTCCCGGGCGCTGGCCCTCGCCGCCACCGCACCGGTCCCCGCGACGGGGGACCCGGTCGTCGTCGAGCTGGGGCCGGGCACCGGGGCGTTCACCGACGTCATCGCCGAGCGGCTCGGCGGCCGTGGCCACCACCTGGCCGTCGAGCTGAACCCGCGCCTGGCCGCGCTGCTGCGGGCCCGCCACCCCGGGCTCGACGTCGCCGTCGCCGACGCGGCCGAGCTGCCCGCGCTGCTCGCCGCCCGCGGGCTCGGCGGCGCCGACGTCGTCGTCTCCGGGCTGCCGTGGGCGGCCTACCCGCGCGACGAGCCGTGGCTGACCGACGTCGTCGCCGGCTGCCTGCACCCCGACGGCGCCCTGACCCAGTTCGGCTACTCGGTGACCCGGGCCCTGCCGCCCGCCCGCCGGCTCCGGCGGCGGCTCGCCGCGGCCTTCGAGGAGGTCGTGCACGGCCGCGCGGTGCTCGCCAACGTCCCGCCCGCGTTCGTCCTCACCGCCCGCCGTCCGCGGCCGCCCCGGGGCTGACCTGGCCCGTCACCGCCGGGGAGGCCCCGGGCCCGCCCACCGGGCGGCGACGGTGCGGCCCCCGGCTACCCTGATCCGCGCCCCGCAGCCCGGTCGGCGTCGACGCGCGGACCTGCCGGGGATCGCCGGTTCCCACCCGGGAACGACCCACGGACCAGGGGAGACGTGTGTCGCAGACCCAGCTCGTGTCGCCCGAGACCCGCCCGCTGCGCGCGTGGCAGCGCAGCGCACTCGCCCGCTACCTCGCGACCTCGCCGCGGGACTTCCTCGCGGTCGCGACCCCGGGCGCGGGCAAGACGACCTTCGCCCTGCGCGTCGCGTCGGAGCTGCTGCGGGACCGGATCGTCGACGCGATCACCGTCGTCACCCCGACCGAGCACCTGAAGTACCAGTGGGCCGAGTCGGCCGCGGCCGCCGGCGTCGCGCTCGACCCGGAGTTCCGCAACTCCGCGGGCGGTACCTCGCGGGACTACCAGGGCATCGCGATCACCTACGCCGGCGTCGCCGCGCACCCGATGCTGCACCGCAACCGCACCGAGAACCGCCGGATGCTGGTGATCCTCGACGAGATCCACCACGCCGGCGACGCCAAGAGCTGGGGCGAGGGCGTCTACGAGGCGTTCGAGCCCGCCACCCGGCGCCTCGCCCTGACCGGGACGCCGTTCCGCTCCGACGACAACCCGATCCCGTTCGTCGAGTACGTCCCCGACGCCGAGGGCGCCCCGCGCAGCCGGGCCGACCACCAGTACGGCTACGCCGAGGCACTCGCCGACAACGTGGTCCGGCCGGTGGTCTTCCTGGCCTACTCCGGTACCTCCAACTGGCGCACCAGCGCGGGCGAGGAGATCTCCGCCCGGCTGGGGGAGCCGCTGACCCGCGAGCAGACCGCGATGGCCTGGCGGACCGCGCTGGACCCCTCGGGGGACTGGATGCCCGCGGTGCTCGCCGCGGCCGACCGCCGCCTGCAGAGCCACCGCGACGGCGGCATGCCCGACGCGGGCGGCCTGGTCATCGCCACCGACCAGACCGCGGCCCGCGCCTACGCCACGCTGCTGCAGCGCATCACCGGTGTGCGGCCCGCGGTCGTCCTGTCCGACGAGGCGGGCGGCTCGGACCGGATCGCGGAGTTCTCCCGCTCGACCGAGCGGTGGATGGTCGCGGTCCGGATGGTGTCCGAGGGCGTCGACGTGCCGCGCCTCGCCGTCGGCGTCTATGCGACCAGCGCCTCGACCCCGCTGTACTTCGCCCAGGCCATCGGCCGGTTCGTGCGGTCGCGGCGGCAGGGCGAGACCGCGTCGGTGTTCGTCCCCAGCGTCCCGGTGCTGCTCGGCCTGGCCAGCGAGCTGGAGGCGCAGCGCGACCACGTCCTCGGCAAGCCGCAGCGGCCCGAGGAGGTCTGGAACGACGCCGAGCTCAACGAGGCCAACAAGGTCAAGGACGAGCCCGGTGAGCAGGAGAAGGCGTTCACCTCCCTCGGCGCCGACGCCGAGCTGGACCAGCTGATCTACGAGGGCGCCACCTACTCCGCCGACGAGGAGGACTACCTCGGGCTGCCCGGGCTGCTGGAGCCCGACCAGGTGCGCACGCTGCTGTCCCAGCGGCAGGCCGACTGGATCGCGAAGGGTTCGCCGCGCACCGGGGCCCAGGCCCGCGCCACCCCGGCGACCGAGCCCACCCCGCCGCCGGCCGCCGAGCGCGGGCAGAGCGTCCGGGAACGGCTGCAGACGCTGCGCAAGGAGCTCAACACCCTGGTCGCGCTGCACAACCACAAGACCCGCAAGCCGCACGGGAAGATCCACAACGAGCTGCGGGCGCACTGCGGCGGCCCGCCGGTGGCGATGGCGACCATCGAGCAGCTCGAGGAGCGCATCGCGACCCTGCGTTCCTGGCGCTGAGAGCCGCTCTGGCGGGCCGCTGCCGCGCCGGCGGGCCCGAGGGCGACTCGGCGGGTGCGGGCGCGGTGGGGGGCCGGCTCGTCGCCGTCGCGGGGCCGCGGCGCCACCGCGCCGAGGGCATGGCGTCACCGCGGCGACGGCGCGGCCGGGCGCACGTTGATCCGTTCCGCGCGCGCTGATCCGCTCGGCGCGCGCGTCCGGACACGCGCGGGCTGCGGATCAGCGCGCGGGCTGCGGATCACCGCGCGAACTAAGGATCACCGCGCGGGCTGCGGATCACCGTGCGGACGTCGCGCCTCCGGAGCGGTCAGTACGGAGCGGTCAGGATGGGGCGGCCCGATCCCGGGCGGACGTGGCCGGGACGGGGACGGGTTCGTCGCCGTCGCGGGACCGCAGGGCCACCGCGGCGACGACCAGCGCGATCCCCACGGCCTCCAGCGGCCCCGGCAGCTGACCGAGGACGACGAGCCCGACCAGCGTCGCGGTGGCGGGCAGCAGCGCCAGCAGGACCGCGAACCGGGCCTGCCCGACCCGGCGCAGCACGACCTGGTCCAGCACGTAGGGGACCACCGAGCTGAGCACACCCAGCCCGACGGACAGGCCGAGCACCGCCGGATCGGCGAGCGGCGCGAGGTTCGCGACGCCGAACCCGGTCGCGGCGCCCGCACCCCCGGTGAACAGCAGCGGGACCAGGACGACGGCGGCCACGGTGAACCCGGTCGCCAGGTCGTCGATGCCGGAACCGGCCCGCGCGACCCGCTTGCCCAGCACGATGTAGGCCGCCCACATCGCCGCCGCGCCGAGCGCCCACAGCACCCCGGCGGGGCTGCCGGACCAGCGGACGTCGGCGATGAGGAGCACGCCCGCCGCGGCCAGGCCGACCGCGCCGACGTCGCGGAACCGGCGCGAGGCGAGCGCCGCGACCAGGACCGGGCCGGTGAACTCGACCGCCACCGCGGTGCCGAGCGGCAGCCGTGCGATCGCCTCGTAGTAGGCGACGTTCATCAGCGCCGTGGCCAGCCCGAACGTCCCCGCGCGGACGAGCCGGACGCCGCGCCAGGCGTCGCGGCCGGGGCGGCGCCACGCCAGCAACACCAGCGCGGCGCCGATGAGGCGCAGCTCGGCGACCGCCGACGGCGCGAGCCGGTCGAACAGCCCGACGGCCAGCGCGGCCCCCACGTACATCGAGGTCCCACCGGCCAGGAACAGCAACGGAGCGGGAACACGATCGGGCGACGGGCGGGGACTCACCCGGCCAACGTAGACCGCGACACACCGTATTTACCGTGGCGCGCTTGCACGTCGGGCGAGTTGCCCGCATGATTCACACGCAGTCAACTTCATACGCAATCGGTCACCGCGGGTACATCGCGGCGCCACCGAACCGTGCGGCGCACGCCACACGTGACGGACGTCGCGACGCATCCCGGGAACACGTACAGGGGCCTCGAGCGTCTGTACAGGTGTGGGCGAACCGCTCGTGCGGTCGTCACAGTGATACGGCGGCGAGCGCCCGAAGCCCGCCGCCGCGACGGAGGGAGACCGCTATGCAGCCCGAAACGCTGACCCGGCCCGAACTGACCCTTGCCGACCGTTGCGACCGCTGCGGAGCGGCCGCCAAGGTGCGCGCGATCCTGCCCTCCGGTGGGGAACTCCTGTTCTGCAACCACCACGGCAACGCGCACGCAGCCAAGCTGCGTGAGTCCGGGGTGCAGGTGCAGACCGGGGAGTGACGCCCGGGGCGCCACCGCGCCCCACCACAGACCCGCGAACGGGGCGGGGATCCGATCGGATCCCCGCCCCGTTCGGCATGTCAGGGGTCTTCAGGACACCGGTGCGAGCGGCTCCGGACCGGTGCCAGGGCCCCCGGCCGGCCGCGACGGCGCCGGGTCGGCGGGCAGCGGGGTGGCGCCGGTGACGATGTCGGCGGCCCGCTCGGCCACCATCACCACCGGGCCGTAGGTGTTGGCGTTGGGCACGTCCGGGAAGATCGACGCGTCGACGACCCGCAGGCCCTCGGTGCCGTGCACGCGCAGCGTCGACGGGTCCACGACGGCGTCGGCGTCGGTGCCCATCCGCGCGGTGCTGGTCGGGTGCAGACCGTTCTGGGCGCGCCGGGACACCCAGTCGAGGATCTCGGCGTCGGAGCGGACGCCCTCGCCGGGGAAGGTCTCCCCGGCGTCGAGGCCGGCGAACGCCGGCTGGGTCAGGATCTCCCGGGCCAGGCCGACGGCCTCCACCCAGCGACGCCGGTCGCCGTCGGTGACCAGGTAGTTCTGCACCAGGCGCGGCGGGACCGCGGTGTCGCGGGACACCGCCCGCACCGACCCGCGGACGTCGCCCGCCATCACCGAGACGTGCATCTCGTAGCCGTGCCCGACCGGCGGGACGTCCGGCGCGAAGCGCATCGCGACCGGCGCGAACAGCATCATCACGTCCGGGATGCCCCCGGCCATCGAGGTGGAGGCGAACCCGCCGATCTCGAAGTGGTTGCTGGCCCCGATCCCGGTACCCGAGACGAGCCAGCGGGCCGCCGCGGCGGGCAGCCGGTGCGGGGCCCGGTGCGGGGCCAGCGAGATCGGCTGGGAGCAGGCGTGCTGCAGGTGCACCGCGAGGTGGTCCTGCAGGTTCGCGCCGACCCCGGGCAGCGCCACCCGGGTCTCGACGCCGATGCCGGCGAGGTGCTCGGGGTCGCCGAAGCCGGACACCTGGAGCAGCTGGGGGGTGGCGATGGAGCCGGCGGCCAGCAGGGTCTCGCCGGCGTCGACGTCGCGGAGGGTGCCGTCGGAGGCGCGGTAGCGGACGCCGATGACCCGGGTGCCGCGGGCGTCGGTGCGCAGCGCGCGGACCAGGGCACCGGTGCGGACGGTCAGGTTGGGCCGCGAGGCGGCGACCGGGTGCAGCCAGGCGTCGGTCGCCGAGAAGCGGCGTCCGCGCGAGATGGTGCGCTCGGTGCGGGAGAAGCCCTCCTGGGCCGGGCCGTTCGTCGAGTCGAGCAGTGCGTGCCCGGCCTGCTGCGCCGCGGCGAGGAACGCCGCGTTCAGCGGGCCCGCGGCCGCGGCGCGCTCGAGGACCTGCGGGCCGTGGCCGCCGTCGGGCAGCGGGGTGCCGTGCTCGGACATCCGCCGCTCCAGGCGGCGGAAGTAGGGCAGCAGGTGGGCCGAGCTCCACTGCTCGCAGCCGGGCAGGCGGGACCAGCGGTCGTAGTCGCCCGGGTGGGCCCGCTGGTAGACCATCCCGTTGATGCTGCTGCTGCCGCCCAGGACCTTCCCGCGCGGGACGGCGATCCGTCGCCCGGCCAGACCGGCCTCGGGCTCGGTGACGTAGCACCAGTCGTAGCGGGGGTTGCCCCACGCCTTCGACAGCGCGGCGGGCATCCGGATGATCGGGTCCCAGCGGTGGTCGGGCCGGCCCGCCTCGAGCATCAGCACCCGGCGCGTGGGATCCTCGGTGAGCCGGGCGGCCAGCACCGCCCCCGCGGATCCCCCGCCGACGATGACGACGTCGTACCGGCCCATTGCGCGCCCTCCACACCTACTGTCGGGATTGCCCTGTTCGAGGGAGCAACCCCCCTTGCGTGGATCACGGTACGCCGCGCCCACCGGCCGTCACCGCCGCCCCCGTAGGCTCGATGGTGTGACGACGACCGAGCGCGGTGCGGACGACGGAGCGGATCTCCGCGCCGGTACCGCGGACGACGCCGACGCCGCGCTGGCCGCCCTCGCCGCCCAGCTGGAGGCGTCGGTCGCCGAGCTGTCCTCGGCCCGCGAACGGGTGGCCGAGCTGCAGGAGCTGCGGTCGCAGGGGCTGAGCTGGCGGGCGATCGTCCCGCGCGAGCCGCGGCCGCTGATCGTCGAGACCCTCACCCGCACCCTCGACGGCCTGGGCGCCGTCGGCGGCCGGTTCCGCCGCGAGGAGGCCGTCGCGCTGCACGGCGAGGGCGAGACGATCGCCGGGATCGGCAGGCTGTTCGGGGTCAGCCGCCAGCGCGTGTCGGCCTACCTGCAGGAACACCAGCAGCTCCTCGACCGGTACGCGGCCCGCGAGGACCGCCCGGAGTCCTGACCCCCGCTCAGCCCTGGTCGTGCCGGCGGTGCCGCGCCTGCCGCTGGGCGGGCACCCGCGGCGCCACCGGCACCACGGGGGAGCGGCGGGCCGCCGGGATCAGCGCGGTGCGGTCGATCGCGTCGGGCTGCTCCGGCACCGACGGCTGCGCGGCGCGCAGCTGCAGCCGGGCCAGCTCGCGGACGTCGGTGAGCCGGGCCGCGAGTGCGGTGACCACCGGCGCCAGCGCGACGACCAGCCGCTCGCCGAGCGGGTCGTCGGGCCCGCCGCGGGCGAACAGCTGCAGGGCGCCCGCGGTGCGCCCGGCCACCGGGACCGGCACCGACAGCGAGCGGACCAGGCCGCAGTCGGCCGCGGCGGCGGCCAGCTCGGGCGGCCCGGACCGGGTCAGGTCCGGGGTGGTCAGCGTGCGGTCGCCGCGCTCGGCGGCGGGGCCCGGCCCGGCGTCGGCCCGGCGCTGCAGCTCACCCAGGCGCACGGCGGCGGTGTCGGAGCCGAACACCCGCCGGGCCTCGGGGTCGCGGGGGTCGGCGGGCTCGCGCAGCAGCAGCGCCGCACCCCCGACCCGGGCGGCGGGCACCAGCGCGACGCAGATCCCGGAGAGCATCGCGGCGACGTCGGCGTGCGCGACGGAGGTGGCGCCGGCCTGCAACGCGACCCGCACCAGGGCGGGCGCCGGGTCGGGCGTCGGCCGCCCGGTCGTGCCGGAGGTCCAGAGCGAGGCCGCCATCTCGTCCCTTCCGCGTCAGCTCCCGCGAGCGGGGGTTCGTGACACAGCGTCGCGGGTGTGGTGGCGAGGATAACGATCGTGGTCGCCGCCGCGGACGGCGGCTCGCCCGGCCCGTCCCGACGATCACCGCAGGTGACGGAACCGGAGGCTCCGGTGACCGCGGGTGTCCGGCCGGTCCGGTGCGACGGACGCCGGCCCGGCAGGACCGGGTGGGCCGCGTAAGGTTTCGGACGTACCGCGGGAGCCCGCGCACCGAGGCTGAGAGGGCGGCAGGACCGGCCGCCGACCGTTCGAACCTGATCCGGGTCACACCGGCGTAGGGAGGCCGCTCCGTGCTGTCACGTGCTCTCCGTCCGCTCGCCGTCGCGCTGGCGCTCGCGCTGGCCCTGTCCGGCTGCGCCGCGGCCGACGGCTCCGGCGGCTCCGCCGGGGGCGGGCCGATCCGCGTCGCGCTGGACTGGACGCCGAACACCAACCACATCGGGTTGTTCGCCGCCCAGCAGGCGGGCTACTTCCGCGACGCCGGCCTCGACGTCGAGTTCCTGCCCTACAACCAGACCTCGCCGGACACCCTGGTCGGCTCCGGCGCCGCGGACTTCGGCATCGGCTTCCAGGACTCGTTCACGTTCTCCAAGGCCGCGGGCGCCGACATCACCTCGGTGATGGCGATCCTGCAGCACTGGGCCACCGAGATCGCGGTGCGCGCCGACCGCACCGACATCCGGTCCCCGCGCGACCTCGACGGCAAGGTCTACGCCGGGTTCGGCGGGCCCGGGGAGAACCAGAAGATGCAGGCCGTGATCCGGGCCGACGGCGGGCGCGGCGACTTCCGCACCGAGGTCCTGTCCACCGCCGCCTACGAGGCGCTCTACTCCGGCCAGGCCGACTTCACCGAGCCGTTCGTCAACGTCGAGGGCATCGAGGCGCAGCTGCGCGGCGAGCCGATCCGCACCTTCCGCTACACCGACTACGGCTTCCCGGACTCCTACAACGTGCTGCTGCTGGGCAGCTCGACCTGGCTGCGCGACAACCCCGACCGGGCACGCGCGTTCGTGCAGGCCGTCCAGAAGGGCTACGCGCTGGCCGCGCAGGACCCGGCGACCGCGGCCCGGATGCTCAAGGAGGCCAACCCCGGCGCGTTCACCTCCGACGCGCTGGTCGACCGGGGCGCGCAGATGCTCAGCGAGCGCTTCCTGCGCGACGCGCAGGGCCGCGTCGGGTTCCAGACCCCGCAGCAGTGGGCCGGGTTCTCCGGGTTCCTCTACGACACGGGCACCGTCGCGGGGCCGGACGGCGCCCCGGTGCGGCAGAAGCCGGACTTCTCGACCTGGTTCACCAACGACTACCTGGCACCGTGATCCGCCGGCTGTGGCCGGCCGCGGCGCTGGTCACCGCCCTGCTGGTCGCCTGGCAGGTCGCGGTCACTGTCGCCGGCACCCGCCCCCAGGTGCTGCCCTCGCCGCTGCGGGTCCTCGAGCAGGGCTGGGCGTTCCGGGCCGAGCTGTGGGCGAACACCCTGCCGACGGTCCAGGTGACGCTGATCGGGTTCACCGTCTCGATGGCGCTGGCCTGGGCGGCCGCGGTCGCGGTGGACTTCTCGCCGTGGCTGCGCCGGGCGCTGACCCCGCTGCTGGTGGCCTCGCAGACGCTGCCGGTGGTCGCGATCGCCCCGCTGCTCATCATCTGGTTCGGGTTCGGCCTGCTGCCGAAGGTGCTGGTCATCGCGCTGGTGACGTTCTTCCCGGTGGCGGTCGGGCTGATCGAGGGCTTCGCCGCGACCGACCGGTCCGCGACCGCGCTGCTGCGCTCGATGGGGGCCTCGCGCTGGCAGCGGTTCCGCTACGTGCGGCTGCCCGGGGCGCTGCCGTCGTTCTTCACGGCGCTGCGGATCGCGATCACCTACGCCGTCACCGGGGCGATCTTCGCCGAGTACGTCGGCGCCCGGGCCGGCCTGGGGATCTTCATGCAGCTGCAGAAGAACCAGTTCCGCACCGACCTGGTGCTCGCCGCCGTCGGCGTGACCGCGGTGCTGTCGGTGACGCTGTTCGCGCTGACCTTCCTGCTGCAGCGCCTGGTCACGCCGTGGTACGTGGCCGACCACGACGGACACGGTGCGCGGTGAAGGTCGTGGTGAGCGACCTGTCGGTCTCCTACGGCGACCTGTCGGTGCTGTCCGGGGTGAGCCTGGACGTCGCGCCGGGGGAGTTCGTGTCGCTCGTCGGGCCGTCGGGGTGCGGCAAGTCGACGCTGTTCGGGGCCCTGGCGGGCATCCTCGACGGGGCGACGGTGACCGGCGGGATCGAGGTCGACGGCGGCCCGGTGCGCGGCGCCCCGTTCGGCCTGATGCCCCAGCAGGACCTGCTGTTCCCGTGGCGCACCGTGCTCGACAACACCACCCTCGGGCTGGAGATCGCCGGCGTGGGGCGCCGCGAGGCCCGCGAGCGTGCCCGCGCGCTGTTCGAGCCGTTCGGGCTGGCCGGCTTCGAGGACGCCCGCCCCGGCGCGCTGTCGGGCGGCATGCGCCAGCGCGCGGCGCTGCTGCGCACCGTCGTCGGGGGGCGCGAGGTGCTGCTGCTCGACGAGCCGTTCGGCGCGCTGGACGCGCTCACCCGGACCGCGATGCAGGACTGGCTGGAGTCGGTGCGCGCCCGCTACGGCTGGACGACGGTCCTGATCACCCACGACGTGCGGGAGGCGGCCCTGCTCTCGGACCGGGTGCTGGTGTTCTCGCCGCGCCCGGCGACCGTGGTGCGGGAGGTCGTCGTCGACGCCGGGCGGCCGCGCAGCCGTACCGACCCGGCCCTGGCCGCCCTCGAGGCGGACCTGCTGGAGACCCTGCGCGGCTGACGCGGGCTCGCCCCCCGGCGGCGGGGGACCGGTCGCCGCCGCCCGCCCGCGACGGCAAGGTCTGTGGCCGTTCCGGATCGTGCCGCACGGCAACAAAGTCGATGTTCGTGACCGGATCGTGATGACGAAAGGGGAACTCAATCGATCCAGAAGGCTGTCGCGGAACCCGTCTCGCCCAATACGTTGGCGCTCGCAACATTCACCCGTTCGTGATCATGCGAGCGGTCCACAACGTCGTGGAGGGAGACCCCGATGGGGGCACGGAACACGGGGCGCGGTCCCCGGCTGCGTCGGGCGGTCGCGGCGGCGGGCCTCGGCCTGCTGCTGGCCGTCGCGGGCTGCGGACAGAACAGCGCGGGCGGCGGCGGGGAGGCCGCCGGCGGCGGCTCCGGCGGCGGGGTGAAGGTCGGGGTGATCCTCCCCGAGACCGACTCCTCGGCACGCTGGGAGGGCTTCGACAAGCCCATGCTGGACAAGGCGCTGCGCGCCCAGGGCATGGACCCCGACATCCAGAACGCCCAGGGCGACGAGCAGAAGTTCTCCACCCTGGCCGACGGCATGATCTCCAGCGGCGTCAAGGTCATGATCATCGCCTCGATCAGCAGCGACGGCGGCACCGCCGTCGCCCAGAAGGCCAAGGCCCAGGGCATCCCGGTCATCGACTACGACCGGCTCAACCTCGGCGGCGTCAGCGACTACTACGTCTCCTTCGACAACGAGAAGGTCGGCGCCCTGCAGGGCGAGGGCCTGGTCCAGGGCATCGGCAACAAGCCGGGCGCCCAGGTCATCGAGATCGAGGGCGCGCCGACCGACAACAACGCGACCCTGTTCTACAACGGCCAGCAGACCGTGCTCAAGCCCAAGTACGAGTCCGGGGCGCTGAAGCTGGTGCAGAGCCAGAAGATCGACAAGTGGGACAACCAGGTCGGCGGGACCACCTTCGAGCAGATCCTCACCGGTAACGGCGGCAAGGTCGACGGCGTCGTCGCCGCCAACGACGGCCTCGCCGGCGCCATCGTCACGGTGCTGGCCAAGTACGGTCTGAACGGCAAGGTCGTGGTCACCGGCCAGGACGCCACCGCCGACGGGCTCGCCGCGATCCTGCGCGGGGACCAGTACATGACGGTGTTCAAGCCGATCGAGCAGGAGGCCGAGGCCGCCGCGAAGCTCGCCGGTGACCTCGCCAAGGGCGACACCGCGGCCGCCGACGGCGTCGCCACCCAGACGGTCAAGGACCCGAAGGGCAACCGCGACGTCAAGTCGGTGCTGCTCGAGCCGCAGCTGATCACCAAGGACTCGGTCAAGAAGGTCACCGACGCCGGCTACGTCAAGGCCTCGGAGATCTGCAACACCGAGACCCAGGCCGCCTGCACCCAGCTCGGCATCAAGTAGGACCCGCAGCCGGACCGGGCCGCGGCGGAGACCTCGCCGCGGCCCGGCCGACGCCCACGTGGAAGGTGCCCGAAGTGGCCGACCCCATCCTCTCCCTGCGCGGTGTGTCGAAGAGCTTCGGCGCCGTGCAGGTCCTGCACGACGTCGACCTGACCGTGCGCGCCGGCGAGGTCACCGCGCTCGTCGGCGACAACGGCGCGGGCAAGTCCACCCTGGTCAAGTGCGTCGCGGGTATCCACCCGATCGACTCCGGCGAGGTCCTGTTCGAAGGGGCGCCGGTGACCGTCGCCGGCCCGTCGGACGCCTCCCGGCTCGGCATCGAGGTCGTCTACCAGGACCTCGCGCTGGCCGACAACCTCGACATCGTCCAGAACATGTTCCTCGGCCGCGAGCGCGGCCGCTCCTGGATGCTCGACGAGGGCTCGATGGAGCAGGCCGCCCGCGACACCCTCGCGTCGCTCTCGGTCCGCACCGTCACCTCGGTCCGGACCCCGGTCGCGTCGCTGTCCGGCGGGCAGCGCCAGACCGTCGCCATCGCCAAGGCGGTCCTCTGGGACTCGCGCGTCGTGCTGCTCGACGAGCCGACCGCGGCGCTCGGCGTCGCCCAGACCCGCCAGGTGCTCGACCTCGTGCGACGGCTGGCCGAGCAGGGCCTCGGCGTCGTGCTCATCAGCCACAACATGGCCGACGTGTTCGAGGTGTCCGACCGGATCGCCTGCCTCTACCTCGGCCGGATGGTCGCGCAGGTCCCGACCCGCGAGGTCACGCACTCCGACGTCGTCCAGCTCATCACCGCGGGCCGCTCCGGCGAGCTCGGGCTGCCGCGGCCCGAGCAGGCGGTGACCTGATGGCCCCCCACCCCGACCCGTCCGGCCCCGCCGGCCCGGGAGGAGACACCGTGACCGACCGGACGCCCGCGCCCGAGCAGGAGCAGAGCGCGGCCCGCCGGGCGAACCCCGGTAACCGGGCCGCCGACTTCGGCATCGACACCACCGCCCGCACCACCCGCGAGGCGATCACGGCCTACCTGCGCGGGCTGCGCGGCGGTGACCTGGGCTCGCTGCCGGCGCTGCTCGGCCTGGCCGCGCTGTTCGTGCTGTTCAGCGTGCTGGACTCGGGCGGCACCTTCCCGAGCCTGCTCAACCTGGCGAACCTGCTCCAGCAGGGCGCCGGCCCGACCATCATCGCGATGGGCCTGGTGTTCGTGCTGCTCACCGGGGAGATCGACCTGGCCGCCGGTACGGCGTCCGGGCTGGCGGCGGCGCTGATGGCGCTGCACCTGATGAGCGACGGCAACGTGCTCGGCGCCACCGGCACCACCGTGTTCGTGCTGCTCGTGGCGGTGATGCTGGCCGGTGCGGTGCTCGCCGCGCTGGTCCGGGTGTGGGCCGGGTCGGTGATCAGCCTGCTCACCGCGGTCGTGCTCGTGATCGGGGTCCCGGCGAACGCGTTCACCGTGATGGGCCTCGCCGTCGGCGTCGGAGTGGTGATCGGCTGCCTCACCGGGTTCCTCGTGGCCCGGATCGGGATGCCGTCGTTCGTCGTGACGCTGGCGTTGTTCATCACGTGGCAGGGCGTGATCCTGCAGCTCATCGGCGACGGCGGCACCATCGCGCTGCGCGACCCCTTGATCAACGCCGTGGCGAACGGCAATCTCTCGGTCACGGCGTCCTGGGTGCTGTTCGTGGTCGTCGCCGGCGGCTACGCGGCCGTCCAGGTGGTGCGCCTGCGGACCCGGCTGCGCGGCGGGCTGGTCGCGCCGCCGACGGGGCTGGTCGCACTCAAGATCGGAGCGGTGGTGGTGCTCGGCGGGCTGGTGACCTTCGCGCTGGTGCAGGACCGCTCGCCCGGCGTCATCTCGATCGCCGGCATCCCCTACGTCGTCCCGATCGTGCTGGTGCTGCTCGTCGCGGGCACCTGGGTGCTCGACCGGACCCGCTTCGGCCGCCACGTCTACGCCGTCGGCGGCAACCGGGAGGCCGCGCGCCGGGCCGGCATCGACGTCGCCCGCATCCGGGCGTCGGTGTTCGTCATCTCCACCGCCTTCGCCGCGATCGGCGCGATCGTCTACTCGTCGAAGATCGGGTCGGTGAACCCGGCGGCCGGTGGCGGCAACACCCTGCTGTTCGCGGTCGGCGCCGCGGTCATCGGCGGTACGTCGCTGTTCGGCGGCCGCGGCCGGATCAGCAACGCCGTCATCGGCGGCACGGTGCTGGCCACGGTGCAGAACGGTCTGGGCCTGCTCAAGCAGCCCGCGGCCGTCGTGTTCGTGGTGACCGGCCTGGTGCTGCTGCTCGCGGCCGGTGTCGACGTGGCGTCACGGCGCCGGGCGGCGGCCACCGGCCGGTGACATGACCCAGCCCGGATCGGGGACCCGACCCGACGACGCGCGCCGGCACAACCGGGCCGTCCTGTTGCGCCGGCTGCACGTCGAGGGGCCCTGCACCCGCGCGACGCTGGCCGGTGAGCTCGGCCTCAACCGCAGCACGATCAAGGCGGTGGTCGACGGGCTCGCCGAGGCGGGCGTCGTCACCGAGGCCGTCCCGGCCCAGCGCTCCGGGGCCGGGCGGCCGTCGCTGCTGGTGCTGCCCGACCCGCAGGCGGCGGTGGTGCTCGCCGTCGACATCCGGGTCGAGCAGGTGGCGCTGGCGATGGTCGGCATCGGCGGCCAGATCCTCGGTCGGCACAGCTGGAACCTGCACCGCACCACCCGGCTGCCCGGCGAGGTGATCACCCACCTCGCCGAGTCCGCCGCCCTGCTGCGCGACGAGCTGGGCGTCGCCGAGCAGGCGGTCGGGGTCTCGGTGCCCGGCGTCGTGCGGCGCTCCGACGGCTTCGTGCACGAGGCGCCCAACCTCGGCTGGCGCGACGTCGAGCTGGGCGCCCGGCTCGCCGCCGTCCTGGCCCGCCCGGTGCAGGTCGCCAACGACGCCGAGGCCGGCGCGCTCGCCGAGCACCTGCGCGGGATCGGCCGCGACGTCGCCGACATGGTCTACCTGTCGGCCGACGTCGGCGTGGGCGGTGGGGTCGTGTCCGGCGGGCAGCCGCTGCGCGGCACCGGCGGCTACGTCGGCGAACTCGGCCACCTCATGGTCCGCCCGGACGGGCGGGAGTGCTTCTGCGGCTCGCACGGCTGCTGGGAGACCGAGGTCGGTGAGCCCGCGCTGTGCCGCGCGCTCGGCCTGCCCGAGGACACCCCGCGCGGGGTGCTCGTCGCGGAGCTGCGCGACCTGGCCGTCGTGCCCGGCCGGGCCGACCGGCTGCTGGAGGGCTACGCCGGGTGGATGGCCGCCGGGCTGGTCACGGTGGTGAACATGCTGGCCCCCGAGCTCGTGGTGCTGGGGGACCTGTTCGGGGCGCTGCCGTCGTCGGTGGTCGAGCGGGTCGGCTCCGAGCTGCGACGGCGCAGCCTGGTCAGCCGGGCGGCGGGCGGGACCCGGATCGCGGTGTCCCCGCTCGGCCGCGACGGCGCGCTGGTGGGCGCGGCCGAGCTGGCGTTCGAGCCGGTGCTGGCCGCGGTGTGAGGGTCAGGCGAGCAGGCCCGCCAGCTCGGGCAGCGCGCCGACGGTGAACGTCGGCGGGGTCAGGTACCCGGGCCAGGTGTCGCCGTGGCGGTCCAGCCAGGCCGTCGCCATCCCGACCCGGGCGGCGCCGTGCAGGTCCCACGGGTGCACCGCCACCAGCACCGCCTCGGAGGCTGCGACCCCGCAGGTCGCCAGCGCGTAGGAGTAGGAGGCGGGCGCGGGCTTCCAGATCCCGGCGTCCTCCACCGACAGCACGGCATCGAACTGCCCGCGCAGGCCGTGCCCGCCGAGCAGCCGCTCCGCGACCGACGGGGACCCGTTCGACAGCGTCACCAGCCGCAGCCCCGCGGCCCGCAGCGCGGCGACCCCGCCGTGCACGTCGTCGTGCACCGGCAGCTCCAGGAACCCCTCGACGACGTGCCGTGCGCCCGCGTCGGGGTCGGCGACGCCGTGCCGGCGCAGCAGCCCGGCCGCGGTCGCCGTCGCCAGCTCGGCGAAGGTCGTCAGCTCCCCACCGGTGGCCTGCGCCATGCCCTCGCGCAGGGTCGCGGCGAACCACAGCGGCCCGAGCCACTCCGGGGCGCCCAGCGCGGCGAACCGGGCCCCCATCGGGGTCAGGTCCGACAGGGTCTCGTTGACGTCGAACACCACGGTCGTGATCGCCATCCCCCTACCCTGACGGGTGTGAGCGCTCCCCGCACGGTGCTGGTCCTCGGCGGTACGACCGAGGGGCGGGCCGCGGCCGCCGCGCTGGCCGGCCGGGACGACGTCCGGGTCGTGTCGTCGCTGGCCGGGGCGGTGCGCAGCCCGGCCCTGCCCGACGGCGAGGTCCGCATCGGCGGGTTCGGCGGTGCCGAGGGGCTGGCCGCGCACCTGCGCGCCGAGCGGGTCGCGGCGGTGCTCGACGCCACCCATCCGTTCGCCTCGACGATGACCGCGAACGCGGCCGCCGCCTGCGCGGGGACCGGGGTGCCGCTGGTCGTGCTGCGCCGGCCGGGCTGGACGCCCGGGCCGGGGGACCGGTGGCACCGGGTCGCCTCGGTCGCCGCCGCCGCGGCCGCGCTGCCCGGCCTGCTCCCCGGCCCGGCCGGGCGGGTCCTGCTGACGACCGGCCGCGGGGGACTGGCGCACTTCGCGGGTGTCGACGCGGCGTTCTGGATCCGCGCGGTCGACCCGCCCGACGGCCCGCTGCCCGCCCGGCACGAGCTGCTGCTCGACCGGGGCCCGTTCGCCCTCGACGACGAGCGCGCCCTGTTCGAGGCCGTGGTCCCGCACGTGCTGGTCACCAAGGACTCCGGCGGCGCGGCGACCGCGCCGAAGCTCACCGCGGCCCGGGAGCGCGGGGTGCCGGTCCTCGTCGTCGACCGGCCGCCGCTGCCCGGCGGGGTCGCGGTGGAGCCCACGGTGGACGCGGCGCTGGCCCGGCTGCTCGGGGACTGATCACCAGGGGACCGGCTCGCCGGTCCAGTCGACGAAGGTGCCGGTCGGGTCGCCGTCGGGGGCCAGCAGGAGCCGCACCGCGCCGGCGGCGGCCTCGGCCGGGTCCCCGGCGGACGCGGCCGCGCGGGCGTTGAGGTTGGTCGCCCGCAGCCCCGGGGCCAGCGCGTTCACCGCGATCCCGGCGTCGGCGAGCGCCTGGGCGTAGGACACGGTGAGCGCGTTCAGCGCCGTCTTCGACGACCGGTAGGCCACCGCACCCCCGCCCGTGCGGTGGTCGAACTGCCGGTTCGGGCCGGTGCTCCAGGTCAGCGACCCGGTCCCGCTGGAGAGGTTGAGGATCCGCGGGTGCGCCGAGCGCCGCAGCGCGGGCAGGAACGCGTTGGTCACCGTGACGACGCCGAACACGTTCACCTCGTAGATCCGGCGCAGCTCCTCGGCGGTCGACTCCGGGGCCGTCGCGAACGAGTCGCCCAGCCCGGCGTTGTTCACCAGCAGGTCCACCCGCTCGACGGCGGCGGCCGCCGCCGCGACCGAGGCCGCGTCGGTCACGTCCAGTGCGAGCGGCCGGGCGCCCGCGCCGAGCGCGGCGACCGCGTCCGCACCGCGGCCGGCGTCGCGGGCGCCGACGTACACGGTGAGCCCCGCGGCCAGCAGCCCGCGGGCGATCTCGAACCCGATCCCGCTGTTCGCGCCGGTGACGACGGCGACGTCGCCCGCACCCGGTCCGGTCGGCTCGGTCATGACGGTCTCCAATCCCAACTCCAACGATGGCGTTGGAGATGAGCGTACGCCGCCTCGCTACCGTGCGGGGCATGGCCTGGGACACCGAGGGGACGCGCCGGCGGCTGAAGGACGCGGCCACGGCCGAGTTCGCCGAGCGCGGCCGCGAGGGCACGACGATGAGCCGCATCGCCGCCCGGGCCGGGATCAACAAGGAGCGCCTCTACAGCTACTTCGGCGACAAGCAGGCACTCTGGGACCTCGTGCTGGCCGAGCAGCTCGAGCTGCTCGCCGCCGGTGTCCGCGCGACCGGGACCGGCCTCGACGACGTGGGCGAGTTCGCCGGGGCCACGTTCGACCACCACGCCGACCACCCGGTGCTCGCCCGGCTGCTGCAGTGGGAGGGCCTGGACGGCACCGGGCGCGTCGCCGGGCGGGAGGGGCGCAGCCGGCACTACCGGGAGAAGGTCGAGCGGTTCGCGGCCGCACAGCGGGCCGGCACCATCGACGACGGCCTCGACCCGGCCCACCTGGTGTTCGCGCTGATCGCGCTGGCCGCATGGTGGCACACGGTGCCCCAGCTCGCCTCGATGCTGACCGGTGCCGAGCCCGGTGATCCGGCCGAGCGGGCCGCGCGCCGGGCCTTCGTCGTGGAGGCCGCCCGGCGGCTCGCCGCGCCGCGACGGTCCCCGGCCGACGGGCCCGGCCCGGGTCAGGTGTAGCGGCCGGGGTCCAGCTCGTCGATCTCGAGCCGCAGGCCGTCCGCCGGTCCGGGGGCGGGCGGGGCTCAGGGCAGGCCGACGAGGATCCCGCCCGGCTCGGGGGCCGCGGCCAGCGCCCCGGCGAGGGCGTCCAGCCCGGTCCGCCGGGTGACCAGCCGGCCCGGGTCGAGCCGCCCGTCGGCGACGAGTGCCATCAGCTCCGGGTAGTCCGCGGCGGCCATGCCGTGGCTGCCGGTGACGGTCAGCTCGTGCGCGATCATCAGCGGCACCGGCACCACCGGCTCCCGAGTGAGCAGGCCGACCTGCACCAGCGTCCCCTGCCTGCGCAGCGACCGGACGCCGAGGTCCAGGGCGTCCGCGCGGCCCGCGGCCTCCACCGCGAGGCGGGCGCCGCCGCCGACGGCCCCGCGCACCGCGTCCGGGCCGTCCGCGGTGTCCACGGCCGCGACCGCGCCCAGCTCGACCGCCCGGGCCCGCGCCGCGGGCGAGGGGTCCGCGACGACCGCCTCGGCACCCAGCGCCGACGCGATCAGCACCGCGGCCAGCCCGACCCCGCCCGCCCCGAGCACGAGGACCCGCTCGCCGGCCTCCAGTCCGCCGCGCCCGACCAGCGCCCGGTGCGCGGTGGCGACCCGGCAGCCGAGCAGCGCGGCCCCGGCGGCGTCGGCGTCGTCGGGGACCGGCACCAGGTTGTGGTCGGCGTGGTGCAGCGCGACGAGCTCGGCGAAGGACCCGTCGTGGGTGAACCCGGGCTGCTGCTGGTGCGGGCAGACCTGCGCGCGGCCCGCCCGGCAGTCCGGGCAGACCCCGCAGCCGCAGACGAACGGCGTCGTGACCCGGTCACCGGCCCGGAACCGGGTGACCCCGGCGCCGGTCGCGACCACGTGCCCGACCAGCTCGTGGCCGGGCACGTGGGGGAGCGTCACGTCACCGTCGTGCCCGGCCCAGGCGAACCGGTCGCTGGCGCACAGCCCGGTCGCCTCCACCCGCACGACCACCCCACCCACGGGCGGGGTGGGATCCGGCAGGTCCACGACCTCGGGCGGTGCGCCGAACGCGGTGATCCGTACTGCTCGCATGGGGATGATCCTCTCAGGCCCGATATGCTCGCCGTCCGAGGGAAAGGGGTGGTGCGGTGTACGCCGCGATCCTGTTCGACATGGACGGCACGCTGGTGGAGTCCGACGAGGCGGTCGCCCGCTCCTGGGCGGCCTGGGCGCGCGAGTACGGCGTCGCCGGGGCGGACCTGGTCCGCGTCGCGCACGGGGTGCCCAGCGACGGCACGATCCGGCTGCTGCGCCCGGACCTGTCCGGTGCGGCACTCGACGCCGCCGCGACCCGCCAGCTGGAGCTGCAGTACGACGACCTCGACGACGTCGGCGCGCTGCCCGGGGCACACGCCCTGCTCGCCGCCCTCGACGCGGCGCGGGTCCCGTGGGCCGTCGTGACCAGCGCCGACCGGCGGCTCGCCGCGGCCCGCCTCGGCGCCGCCGGGATCGACGCGCCGGTGCTCGTCGCCCGCGACGACGTGCGGCACGGCAAGCCGGACCCGGAGGGCTACCGCGCCGCCGCGGCCGCGCTCGGGGTGGACCCGGCCGCCTGCCTGGTCGTGGAGGACGCCGAGGCCGGGCTCGCCGCCGGCCGGGCCGCCGGCGCGGCGACCGCGGCGCTGCGGGGCCTCGACGGGGACCTGCGCCCCGCCGGCCTGCCGGAGCTGACGGCCCTGCTGGGGCTCGCCGACGCGGTCAGACCGGCCGGGTCATGACGACCAGACCCGGGCCGGGATCGCCGTCGGCGACGAACCCGGTCCGGACGTAGAAGGCGATCGCCCGGGCGTTGCCCGGCTCCACCTTCAGCGACAGCGTGGCCGAGCCCAGCTCGCGCGCGGCCGCGACGACGGCGTCGACGAGCGCGTCGGCCAGCCCGGTCCCGCGCGCGTCGGGATGGACCCACATGCCGTAGAGCTGCCCGTCGCCGTCGTCACCGGTCCGCCAGCAGGCGGTGCCGACCGGCCGGTCGCCGTCGAAGGCGCCGAAGCGGACGTGCTCGGCCAGGACCGCCCGCCAGGCGGCCGGTTCCATGGCCGCCTGCTCGCAGTAGAAGTCGCTGTCCTCACCGAAGCCGTCCCGTACCGAGGCGAGCCGGGCCGCGCGGGCCGGCTCCCAGTCGTCGGGCCCGAAGCGCCGCACCTGCAGTTGCACGGCGTGACGCTAGCGCGGAACCGGTAGCCGTCACGATGTCGACAACCGGCGGATGTGATCAGTCGGTCGTCGTGCCGCCGGGGCCGTAGTGCCGGGGGGTGAACACGACGGTCGCGCCGCCGCGCTCGACCGCACGGGTCGTCGACGAGCCGACCACCACCAGCGTGCGCATGTCGACCTGATCCGGGTCCAGCTCGCCCAGGGTGGTGACGACGATCCGCTGCCCGGCACCGCCGACGTCGCGGCCCAGCACCACCGGGGTCTCCGGTGCACGGTGCTCCAGCAGCACGTCACGGGCCGCGCCGACCTGCCACGGCCGGGCCTTCGAGCGCGGGTTGTAGATCGCGATCGCCAGGTCCGCCGCGGCCACGGCACGCAGCCGGTCCGCGACCACGTCCCACGGCTTGAGCCGGTCCGACAACGAGATCAGGGCGTGGTCGTGCCCGAGCGGGGCACCGACGGCGGCCGCCACGGCCTGGGCCGCGGACATGCCGGGCAGCACCCGGACCGGGACGTCGTGGTACTTCGGCTCCGCGGCCACCTCCAGCACCGCGGTCGCCATCGCGAACACCCCCGGGTCCCCGGCGGAGACGACGGCGACCCGCCGCCCCGAGGCGGCCAGGTCCAGCGCGTGCGCCGCCCGCTCGGACTCGACCTTGTTGTCCGAGGCGTGCCGGGTCTGACGCGGGTTCGGCGGCACCCGGTCCAGGTAGGGGCCGTAGCCGACGAGGTCGTCTACCTCCGACAGGGCGCGGGCGACCTGCGGGGTCAGCCAGTCCCGCCCGGCGGGACCGGTCCCGACCACGACGACCTCACCCGGCCCGCGCACCGACCGCTCCTCGGCCGCCGCGCCGCCGGGCTCCGCGACGGACGCGACGGCCTCCTCGGGCACCGAGGCGGCGACCTCGCCGGGGACCAGGGCGATCGCGAAGTAGGGCACGTCCGAGGGGTCCACGTCGGACAGCGCACCGGTCCGCTGGCCCTCCATCGTGGCCCGCTCGACGTAGCGGGCCCGGTCGAGCACGCCGGCGTCGGCCATCGCCCCGCGGACCGTGGTGAAGGTGCGCCCGAGCTTCATCACCGCCGCCGAGTCGGTGCCCGCGAGCCGCCGCGCCAGCTCCTCGCGGGGCAGCGTGCCCGGCAGCACGGTGAGCACCTCGTCGCGCTCCACCAGCGGCTGCCCGATCGCCGCGGCGGCGCCGCTGATCGAGGTGACGCCCGGGACGACCTCGGTCGGGTAGCGCCCGGCCAGCCGCTTGTGCATGTGCATGTAGGAGCCGTAGAAGAGCGGGTCGCCCTCGGCGAGCAGCACGACGTCGCGGCCTGCGTCGAGGTGCGCGGCGAGCCGGGCGGCGGCCTCGGTGTAGAACGCGTCGATCGCGCCCTGGTAGCCGCCGGGGTGGTCGGTGGCCTCGGTGGTGACCGGGTAGACCAGCGCCTCCTCGATCGCGGTGCCCGACAGGTGCGGCTCGGCGATCCGGCGCGCGATGGAGCGCCCGTGCCGGGCGGAGTGGTAGGCGATGACGTCGGCGTCGCGGACGAGCCGGGCGGCCTTGATCGTCGTCAGCTCCGGGTCGCCGGGGCCGAGCCCGACGCCGTACAGGGTGCCGGTCACGCGATGATCTCCTGTTCGTGGGCCAGCGCGTTCAGCGCCGCCGCGGTGATCGCCGACCCGCCACGACGGCCGTGGACGACGAGGTGCTCCAGGTCGGTCCGCTCGGCGAGGGCGGCCTTGGACTCGGCGGCGCCGATGAACCCCACCGGGATGCCGATGATCGCGGCCGGGCGGGGTGCGTCGCCGCGGTCGATGAGGTCCAGCACGTGGAACAGCGCGGTCGGGGCGTTCCCGATCGCGAGCACCGCGCCCTCGAAGCGGTCGGCGAGCAGCTCCAGCGCGGCCGCGGACCGGGTGTTGCCGATCCGGCGCGCGTGGTCGGGCACCCGGGCGTCGCGCAGCAGGCAGAGCACCTCGTTGTCCGCGGGCAGCCGGGCGGCGGTCACCCCGGAGGCGACCATCATCGCGTCGCACAGGATCGGGGCACCGGCGCGCAGCGCGGCGCGGGCGGCCGCGACGACGCCGTCGGAGGCGGCGATGTCGTCGACGAGGTCGACCTGGCCGCAGGCGTGGATCATGCGGACGGCGATGTCGTCGACGCCGGGCGGGAGCCCGGAGAGGTCGGTCTCCGCGCGGATCGTCGCGAACGAGCGGCGGTAGATCTCGTTGCCGTCGGTGATGTAGTCGTACCCGCTCAGCGGAGCACTCCTGTTCTTCCGTCGATGCGATAGGTGTCCGCCCCGGTGGCGACGGCATCGATGTGCGGTGTGTGCGGGGCGCCGCAGCGGCGGGCGCATCCCACGACGTGCATCGGCCGGTCCGGGCCGCCGCGCCGGACCAGGCTCCGGGCGTCGGCGCGGACGTCGGCGAGGGACTTCGCGCAGCCCGGCGACCCGGCGCAGGCGCTGACCCGCAGCGCGGGGTGCCCCGGGTCGACGACGAGCCCCGCCGCCGCCAGCCGGGCCGCGGCACCGGGGGCGGGGGTGGGCAGGACGAGGGTGCGCCACGGGGTGACCAGCAGCTCCGGGGCCTCCTCGGCCAGCAGGTCCAGCTGCCCGGCCGACAGCTCCCCGAGCACCGGCGCCACCCCCAGCGCCCCGCTCCCCAGGGCCCCGACGAGCACCGGGCCGGGCGCCGCGGGCGTGGCGTCGGCGTCCCGGGGGCCCGCCGGACGCGACGGCCGGTGCCCGCGCAGCCGGGCCGGGATCCCGGTCGCGGCCCCGGGCAGCTCCGCGGCGCGCCAGGCCCGCGCGGAAGGGTCGGCGGTGTGGGCGGCCCGCAGGTCGAGGAACGCCGCGGCCGCGTCGAGCAGCAGTTCCGGAGCCTCGGCGGGGGGACAGGACAGGCCGGTCGCGGCGCCCGCCACGACCAGCTCGCCCCCGTCGGAGCCCCGCGCCCGCCAGCACAGGTCGGGACGCTCCGCGGCGACGTCGCCGCGGCCGTCGTCGAGGGCGAACAGGAACCGGCCGGGCAGCGCCGACAGCGCGGGGCGCGCGCACAGGCCGCGGTCGAGCGCGGTGGCCAGGCCACGGACGTCGGCGAGGCCGCCGTCGATCCCCGACAGCGGGGAGGCCAGCACGTTCCGGACCCGCTCGTGGGTCGTCGACGGCAGCAGCCCGGCCGCCGTCAGCCGCTCCACCGGGCGCGGGTCGGCCGGGTCGAGGCCGCGCAGCTGCAGGTTCCCGCGCGAGGTCAGGTGCACCGCGCCGTCCCCGGCGTCGCGGGCCAGCGCCGCGACCGCCCGCAGGCCCGCCGCGGTGACGGTCCCGCCGGGCAGCCGGACCCGCGCCAGGGCCCCGTCCGCCGCCGCGTGCGGTGAGACGACGCCGGGGCAGGCGTCGGCGCGGGTACGGGTGGTCGGCGACGGCACGCCGGACACTGTAGGCATCCGCGACGGGCGGGGGGACCCGTCGGGGCGGCGGTCACACCTCGTCAGGTGTT
Source organism: Pseudonocardia sp. TMWB2A (assembly GCF_017312135.1). Taxonomy (NCBI): domain Bacteria; kingdom Bacillati; phylum Actinomycetota; class Actinomycetes; order Pseudonocardiales; family Pseudonocardiaceae; genus Pseudonocardia; species Pseudonocardia sp. TMWB2A. Next base: position 144,180 of record NZ_QKQY01000002.1, on the reverse strand, counting down.
CAGGTCACGGCAGGTACCGGCGGGCACCGGAGTAGGTCGCGTCGAACCGCACCGGGGTCACCCGGACCGGGGTGGCCGCGTCGAAGGCCTCGATCATCGTGCCGTCGCCGGCGTACATCGCGACGTGCGTCGCGGGGGAGTTCCAGAACAGCAGGTCACCGGGCCGCAGGTCGGCGGGGTCGTCGACCGGGCGCCCGCCGCGGGACTGGTCGGAGGCGTCCCGCCCGACGGTGATCCCGTGCAGGGCGTAGGACAGCCCGGTCAGCCCCGAGCAGTCCGGGCCGAACCCGGAGCGCCCGCCCCACAGGTAGGGGCGGTCCAGGAACAGCCGCGCGGTCGTGACCATACCCTCTCCGGTCGGGGAGGGCGGGGCCCCTCCGCGGAGCTCACCCGCCGCCAACCACGCCTGGCCGCCGCCGGGCAGCGCGACCCGGACCGCGTCGCCCGCCTCGCCGACGACCGGCAGCCGGGTGCCCACGCTGACCTCGCGCAGCCGCTCGGTGCGCGCCGCGTCGCGGTACAGCCAGGCCGTCGCGACGCCGTCGACGGTGCCGGTGGGCGCCCCCGCGGCGAGCGCGCCGAACGCGGGGTCGTCGACGAGCTGGACCGCGGGGACCCAGCCGGGGTAGCCGCGGCCGTCCTTGCCCGACGGCTGGCCGGGCACGACGACCCGCGCCCAGCCGTCGCGGCGCTCGGTCACGGTCACCGGGGCGCCGAGCAGCGCCTGGGTCTGGGTGCGCGAGGCGGTGGTGAGCTCGCGGCGGTCCGCGCTGCTCATCGACCCCATCCACGCGGCCGGGTCGGCCGGGGCGGCGACGGCGGCCCGGTCCCGCGGGCGCGGGCTGTCCGGGGAGGTCCACACGGTCGCGACCGACACGGCGACGAAGGTGTGCCCCGGTCCGTCGGCGGCCGCGGGCAGGGCGACCGCGGGCAGGACGGCGCAGCCGAGCACCGCGGCGAACAGGACGGACAGGACACGGGGCACGGCGGGGACTCTCGACAGCCGGGTGCGCCGGGGCAAGCAGCCACACCGCCGGGTCACCACGACGGGTGGAGTGGCCCCGCCCACACGGGTGGGTTCTGATGGTGCGGTGCGCCCCCACCGGATCACCGCGGCCGTCGTGACGGTGCTGGCCCTGCTCCTGGCCGGCTGCGGTGCGGGCTCGCGCACCCCGGCCGCGACGGCGACCCTCGTGCCGTGCGAGTTCCCGCCGCCCGCGCAGAGCCTCGACGTGCGGGTGCTGGCCTACAACTCCTCGGCCGTCGACCCGTTCACGAACACGATGGTCCGCAGCTGCTCGAGGAACGGCGTGACGCTGCGCCACGAGCCGATCGACTTCGCCGGGCAGACGCAGAAGACCATCGCGACGCTGTCCGGGCGCTACGGCACCTACGACATCGTCGAGACCTACGGGCTGGTCGTGCCGCAGTTCGCCGCGACCGGGAAGCTGCGCCCGCTCGACGACCTCGTCGCCCGGTACCGCGAGGAGTACGGCCTGGACCGGCTGAGCCCGGAGATGCTGGCGGCGCTGTCCTACGACGGGAAGCTCTACGGGCTGCCGACCATGGCCCAGCCGTTCACGCTCGTCTACCGCCGCGACGTGTTCGACCGGCTCGGCCTCGCCCCACCCCGCACCTTCGCCGAGCTGCGCGAGGTCGCGGCGCGGGTGCAGCGCGACGGCGGGATCCGCTACCCGCTGGCGCTGCCGCTGCTCGCGAGCGCCGACATCGCCACCGCCTACGACGCCGCGCTCGGCTCGCTCGGCACCGACTACGTCGACCGCGACACCGGCCGGCCGAACTTCACCACCCCGGCCGCGGCGCGGGCGTTCACCGAGCTGCGGTCGCTGCTGCCGTTCATGGACCCGCAGGTCACGACGTTCGCCCAGCCCGCGGTGCAGCAGCAGATGTACAACGGCTCGGCCGCGATCGCGATCATGTACAGCGGCCGGATGTTCGACCTGGTGCAGGAGCGCAACAGCCGCTTCTCCCGGGAGTTCGCGTTCGCCCCGCCGCCGTCGGTCGCCGGTGGCGACGTGCTCTACAACTCGCTGTCGGTCGACGGCTGGGCGATCCCGGCCAACACCGAGGTCGACCCGGACCTGCTGTTCCGGTTCCTGGCCGCGTCGGTGGGGCCCGAGTCGGCGCGCGCGGCGGTGCCCGCGGCGTTCCCGTCGCGGCTGGGCAGCGTGACGCCGGCGAGCAGCCCGTTCGCGCCGGCGCAGCTGGCGGCGCTGGGGAAGGCCCCGCCGCCCGAGCCGTTCCCGTGGACCTCGCGCATCTCGGTCGCGACGCGGCCGGTGGTGGCCGACGTGCTGGCCGGGCGGGTCTCCGTGGAGCAGGGGCAGCAGCGGATGCAGGACATCGCGACGGCGATCGTCGCCGAGTACCGGGAGGTGGGCTGAGCCGCCCGGACGTCGTCCGGCCCTTGTCAGGTCCGGCCCACGACTTCTAGTGTATGCGTATGCACCTCACTGAAGCGGACCTGCGGCGTATCGGCTCGCCCGTCACCGTGGCGAAGGCGCCGGCCGTCGCCGACAGCGCGGACCTGCGCGACCCGGCCGTGGTCGCCACCGTCTCGGAGATGCTGCGCGCCATCTCCGCAGGCGGGATGGACGCGGTGCTGCGCTACGCCCGTGACCTCGACGGGTTCACCGGCTCCGACCTGCTCGTCGGTCCCGCCGAGCTCGCCCGGGCCGGGGACGAGCTGCCCGCGGACCTGCGTACGGCGCTCGACGCGGGAGCCGACCGGACACGCCGGTTCGCCGGGATGCAGCGTGCGCGGCTGCAGGACTTCGAGGAGGAGGTGCTGCCCGGGGTCGTGTGCGGGCAGCGACTGGTCCCCGTGCAGAACGTCGGTGCCTACCTCCCCGCGGGCCGGTTCCCGCTGCTGGCCGGCGCGTTCATGACCGTCGGCGTGGCCGGGGTCGCGGGCGTGCCGAACGTCGTCGCGGCCACCCCGCCCTCGCGCGACGGCCGCCCGCACCCGGCCGTGCTCTACGCTGCGCACATCAGCGGTGCCGACGCGGTCTACGCCGTCGGCGGTGTGCAGGCGCTCGCGGCCATGGCGTTCGGGCTGCTCGACGGGACGCCCTCGGACATGATCGTCGGCGCCGGCAACGCCTATGTGGCCGAGGCCAAGCGCCAGCTCTACGGGCAGGTGGGCATCGACGTGCTGGCCGGGCCGTCGGAGGTCGCCGTGATCGCCGACGACACCGCCGACGCCGCGACCGTCGCCGCGGACCTGCTGGCCCAGGCCGAGCACGGACCGACCTCGCCGGCATCCCTGGTCACGACCTCCGGTCGGCTCGCCGAGGAGGTCCCGCGGGAGGTCGAGAAGCAGCTCGCGGGACTGGCGACCGCTCCGATCGCCGGGGCGGCCTGGCGGGACCACGGCACGGTCTACCTGGCACCGGACCGGGAGACGGCCGCCCGGGTCATGGACACCCTCGCTCCGGAGCACCTCGAGGTGATCGCCGAGGACCTCGACTGGTGGCTGGGCCGGCTGCGCAACTACGGATCGCTGTTCCTCGGCCCGCACTCGACGGTGGCCTACGCCGACAAGGGCATGTCCGGTACCAACCACGTGCTGCCGACGACCCGGGGCGCGCGCTACACCGGCGGGCTGTCGGTGGCCGGCTTCCTCAAGCAGCTGACCTACCAGCGGGCGACCCGCGGGGCGACGCGCGCCCAGGCCGGTCCGACGGTCACCGTCTCGGACTTCGAGCAGCTCGTCGGGCATCGTGACAGCGCCCGCATCCGACTCGACGCACTCCGGGACTGATTGCGCATGCGTATGTACCGTGGGGGCGCTTCCGGCGGCCGTGGCGCCCGTCCGCCGATGGTCGCGGTGGTGGTCACCGTCGTCCTGCTGCTCGCAGGGTGCGGCGCCGGGTCGCGGACCCCCGCCGCCACCGCCACGCTCGTCCCGTGCGACTTCCCACCGCCACCGTCGTCGGTGGACGTCAACGTCCTGGCCTACAACTCCTCGGCGATCGACCCGTTCACCAACTCGATGGTGCGCAGCTGTTCCAAGGACGGGGTGACCCTGCACCACGAGCCGGTCGACTACGCGGGCCAGTCGCAGAAGACGACGGCCACGCTGGCCGGGCGCTACGGCACCTACGACATCCTCGAGACCTACGGCTTCGTCGTCCCGCAACAGGCCTCGACCGGCAAGCTGCACCCGCTCGACGACCTGATGAGCCGCTACGGCGCGCAGTTCGGGCTCGACCGGCTCGACCCGCAGATGCGCGCGGCGCTGTCCTACGACGGGAAGCTCTACGGCATCCCGATGCAGGCGCAGACCTTCGTCATGGCCTACCGCCGCGACGTGTTCGACCGCCTCGGCATCACCCCGCCGCGGACCTTCGCCGAGCTGCGCGAGGTCGCAGGCCGCATCCAGCGCGACGGCGGGATCCGCTACCCGCTGGCGCTGCCGCTGCTGGCGAGCTCGGACGTCGCGACGGCCTACGACGCGGCACTGGGCTCGCTGGGCACCGACTACGTCGACCGGGACACCGGCCGCCCGAACTTCGACACCCCGCAGGCCGCGACGGCCTTCACCGAGCTGCGGTCGCTTCTGCCGTTCATGGACCCGCAGGTCACGACGTTCGCCCAGCCCGCGGTGCAGCAGCAGATGTACAACGGCTCGGCCGCGATCGCGATCATGTTCAGCGGCCGGATGCTCGACCTCACCCAGCCGTCGAACAGCCGGTTCGCGACCGACTTCGCGTTCGCCCCACCGCCGTCGGTTGCCGGCGGGGACGTCCTTTACAACGCCCTGTCGGTGGACGGCTGGGCCATCCCGGAGAACACCGAGGTGGACAAGGACCTGCTGTTCCGGCTGGTCGCCGCGTCGGTGGGGGAGGAGTCGTCGCGGGCCGCTGTGCCCGCGGCGTTCCCGGCCCGCGAGGGCATGGTGACCCCGGCGAGCAGCCCGTTCGCCGCGGCCCAGCTCGACGCGATCGGCCGGGCGTCCCCGCCGGAGCCGTTCCCGTGGACCTCCCGGATCAGCAACGAGACCCGCCCGGTCGTCGCCGACGTGCTGGCCGGACGGACGACGATCCCGGACGGTCAGCAGCGGATGCAGGAGATCGCCACCGCGATCGTCGCCGAGTACCGGCGCTGACCCCTTCCCACCACCCACGAGAGCGAGGTGAGGCGATCATGCGCAGGCGCGAGTTCCTGGGACTGGTCTCCCCGAGCCTGCTGGTGATGCTCGGCCTGCTGCTGTTCCCGCTCTACAAGACCGTGGAGTGGAGCCTGCAGCGGGTCAACTACGGCGAACCCGGCACCTTCCTCGGCCTGGACAACTACGCCCAGGCCCTGTCCGACCCCCGGCTCGGGCGGGCGGTGCTGTTCACCGTCGGCCTGACCGTCGCCGTCGTCGCCGTCCTGCTGGTCGGGGGCTACCTGCTCGCCGTGCTGGTCAACGGGCTCGGCCGGTCCCGCCCCTGGGTGCTCGGCGTGCTCCTGGTGTCCTACGTCGTGCCCAACGTCGTCGGCGCGACGATGTTCTCCTGGCTGTTCGACTCCAACTTCGGCGGCGTCGTCGACTACCTGATCACCGAGCTCACCGGGGCCGAGATCCTCTGGTTCACCGAGCCGTGGGCGAACCGGGTGATGATCGGTCTCAACACGGTCTGGTTCATGCTGCCGTTCGCCATGCTGGTGATCCTCGCCGGGTTGCAGGGCGTCCCGGGGGAGATCGTCGAGGCGGCCCGGATCGACGGCGCCACCGGCTGGCGGGTGCACTGGCACGTGATCGTGCCGAGCATCCGGGGCGTCCTCACCTTCGTCTCGATCATCTCGATCATGGACGTGCTGCGGACGTTCGACCAGCTCGTCCCGCTCTCGCCGCAGGCACCGCAGATCGGCAACGAGTCGATCATGCTCTACATCTACAACATCGCCTTCCAGGACGGCGGCCAGCAGCTGGGGCTCGGCAGCGCGATCAACGTGCTGCTGATCGTCCTGATCGTGCTGTTGCTCTCCCCGTTCATCCGGGACATGGCCAAGGAGGCCCGCCAGTGAGCAGCGTGCAGACCGCCCCGCCCGCCACCACCCCCGGCCCGTCCGATGACACCGGCCCCGCCCCGGCCCGCCGCCGCCCACGCGGGCGGACCGTGCTGGTCGGCGGCCTGCTGCTGGTGATCTGCTGGGTGATGCTGAGCCCGGTGCTGTGGACGGCCATGTCGGTCACCAAACCGACCGACGTCGCCTTCCTCGACCCGCCGGTGTTCACCTGGGAGCCCACGTTCACCGCGTTCGTCGACCTGTGGCAGACCACCGAGTTCTACCGATATCTGCTCAACACGCTGGTGGTCGCCCTGATCAGCACGGTGGTCGCGCTGCTCATCGGCATCCCGGCCGCCTACGCGCTGTCGCGCTACCCGGGCTGGGTCTCGGTCGCGCTGCTCATCGCCGCGCTGATCTTCCGCGCGCTGCCCCGCTTCGCGGTCGTCCTGCCGATGTACGAGCTGTCGCGCTCGCTGGGGATCTACGACACGACCTTCGCCGTCGCCGCCGCACTGGTGGCGATCAACCAGCCGTTCTCGATCTGGCTGCTGCGCAACTTCTTCGCCGAGATCCCCAAGGAGCTCGACGAGGCCGCGATGCTCGACGGTTGCAGCCGGTTCCAGATCTTGTGGCGCGTCATGGTGCCGCTGATGGGGCCGGGCATCCTGACCGCGGGGATCTTCATGTTCCTGTTCGCGTTCCAGGAGTACCTGACGGCGAACGTCCTCACCGACGTCGTCGCCCGCACCGTCCCGGTCTTCATCGCCACCCAGCTGGGCCAGACGCTGCCGATGCTGCAGCAGGCCGGCGCCGCCGCGATCCTGCTGACCCTGCCGGTGATCGGGTTCGCCTTCGTCGCCCAGCGCTACCTGGTGGCCGGGCTGGGCGCGGGCTCGGTCAAGGGCTGAGCGGTGTCCGACACCCCGCCGCTGGTCCTGCTGCCGGGCATGAACTGCTCGGCGCGGCTGTGGGGCCCGGCGGGGGCCGGGGCCCTGCACCCGGTGCTCGACCGTCCCGACCTCGACGGGCAGGTCGACGCGCTGCTGGCCGCGTTGCCCGACCGGTTCGTCCTCGCCGGGCTCAGCCTGGGCGGCATCGTCGCGATGGCGCTGACCCGACGGGCCCCGGACCGGGTCGTCGGGCTGTGCCTGATGGCGACCAACGCCCGTCCGCCGACGCCCGGGCAGCGCGCGGGCTGGGCCGCTGCGCTCACGCGGCTCGACGACGGCGCCCCCGCCCGCGCCCTGCAGCCCCTGGAGCTGCTGCTGCACGACCGGTCGCACGACGACACCGCACTGCGGATGGCCGACGAGACGGGGGCGCGGCGGCTCGCGGCCCAGCTGCGGCTGCAGGACACCCGGGTCGACGAGCGCCCCGCCCTGGCCACCGTCGCGGTTCCGACCCTGGTGCTCGCCGGGGAGCGGGACCGGTTGTGCCCGGTCGAGCGGCACACCGAGATCGCCGGGCTGGTGCCGGGCGCCCGGCTGCACGTGCTGCCGGGCGCCGGTCACCTGCTCCCGGTCGAGGCCGCGGACACGGTGGCGACGCTGACGGGGGACTGGCTGGCCGAGGTGCACCGGTAGCTCCGCCCGCTGATCGATGAGCCCGACGCCCGGGCAGTGGCCCCGTGGTCGCGTGCTGATCCGACGCCCGCGCGGTGATCGGAGGTCGGGAGCTGAGGCGCCCACCTGTCCGCACGATCAGCACGAGCGAGGGTTCCGGTGCCGTCCATGGCACCGGAACCCTCGCTCGTGGCGATCACGCCGGCTCAGCCCGTCGCCGCGGCCAGCTCCCGGAACGACGCCATCATGACCGCGGTCAGGTTGTAGACCACCAGCTGCGCCCCACCCGCGAACGATGCCGCGGCCGCATCCGCCGAACCCGCCAGGTCGACCCGTACGGCGTCCCGGACCGCCGGGTCGGCGCGCACCGACTCCAGCATCCCGGCGACGGACGGGTCGGTGCCCGTGCAGGACGCACCCAGGTCCGCGACGCCGACGAGCCAGCCGTCGATCCCGTCCACGCCGACGATCTCCCCGGCGCGCGCGAGGGCGCCGGGCGACTCCAGCATCGCCACGACCAGCACGTCCTCGGCCGCCGCGCGATGCTGCTCGGCGGTGACGCTGCCGAACCTCCCCGCCCGCGGGTAGGTCGCGAATCCCCGTGTGCCGTGCGGGGGATAGCGCAGCGCCCGCACCAGTGCCGTGGCCTGTGCGGCGTCCTCCACGTGCGGGGCGACGATCCCGCGGGCGCCCTGGTCGAGGGCGCGCTGGGCCAGGTGGTGCTCGTCCTCGCCGGGGCGGACGAGCACCGGCAGGCCGTGTGCGTCGGCGAACGCGATGTGGGTGCGCAGCATCGACACGTCGGCCGGCCCGTGCTCGCAGTCGATCAGCACGAAGTCCAGGCCGGCGACGGCGAGCATCTCCACGATCTCCTCGCAGGGCATCCGCACCAGCGCCCCGGCGAGCCGCTCCCCGGCGGCGACCCGCGCCCTCACGCGATCATCCCGGCGGACAGGTCGACGTCGGCGCCGGACAGCCCCGGCATGGCGAGCATCGCGACGACGGCCGCGCCCACCTCGTCGGCGGTGATCATCCGGCCGAGCGCGGCCCGCCCGACGAACGCCGCACGCGCCGCGGCGACGTCGGTGCCGGTCCGCTGCGCCTCCAGAGCGAAGTTCCGGTCCATCCGGTCGCCCTCGACGGGGCCGGGGGACAGCGCGTTGACCCGCACCCCGGCCGGTCCGGCCTCGAACGCGAGCGTCGAGGTCAGTCCGAGCACCGCCGTCTTCGACGCGCAGTAGGGCGTGCGCCGGGCCAGCGGCCGCTTGCCGGACACCGAGGCCACGTTGACCACGTCGCCGTCGCCGCGGTCGAGCATCGGGGGCAGGAACGCCCGGCACACCAGGTAGGTGCCGCGCACGTTCACCGCGAACACCTCGTCCCACTCCTGCGGGGTCACCTCGACCAGCGGGGCCACCGGACCGGCGATCCCGGCGTTGTTGACGACGATCGAGACCTCCTCGTCGGCGAGCCGGGCCGCCAGGTCCGCGACGGAGTCCGGGTCGGCGACGTCGCACACCTCGGCCCGGGCGGCGGGCCCGAGCCGGGCCGCGGTCGCGGCGAGGGCGTCGGCACGCCGCCCGGCCAGCACGACCCGCGCCCCGGCACGGGCCAGGTGCGACGCGATCGCCGCACCCAGCCCGCTGCCGCCGCCGGTCACCAGCGCGATGCGGCCCGTGACCGGTCGGCTCACGACCCGGCCGCCGGTGCGGCCGGGGTGGCGGCCGTGACGTCGTCGAGCCAGCCGAACCGGTCGCCGCCGTGCCGCCAGGCCCGCAGGTCCCCGGAGCGGGCGTGCCCCTCGAACAGCTCCACCCGCGACGCGCGCCCGCACACCCGGCCGAGCTCGGCGCTCGCCGCGGGGTCGCGGACCTCCTGGTAGGTGCAGGTCTTGAGGTACTTGCCGACCCACAGCCCGCCCGTGTAGCGCGCGGCACCGAGCGTCGGGAGCACGTGGTTCGTGCCGATCACCTTGTCCCCGTAGGACACGCAGGTGTTCTCCCCGAGGAACAGCGCACCGTAGTTGCGCATCCGCTCCAGGGCGTCGCGGGGCTCGGCGGTGAGGACCTGGACGTGCTCGGAGGCGAGGTCGTCGGCGACCCGCCACATCTCGTCGGCGTCGTCGCAGACCACGATCCGGCCGTGGTCGTACCACGCGGGCCCGGCCAGGTCGTTCGTGGGCAGGCCCGGCAGCAGCCGCCCGACCAGGTCGAGCACGGCCCGGCCCAGCGTCGCGGAGGTCGTGACGAGCACGGCGGGGGAGTCCGGGCCGTGCTCGGCCTGCGACAGCAGGTCGACGGCGACGGTCAGCGGGTCCGCGGTGTCGTCGGCGACGACGAGGATCTCGGTGGGACCGGCGAACAGGTCGATGCCGACCTCGCCGAAGAGCTGCCGCTTCGCCTCCGCCACATAGGCGTTGCCCGGCCCGGCCAGCATGTCGACCGGGGAGACCGACTCGGTGCCCAGCGCCATCGCCGCGACGGCCTGGACCCCGCCGAGGACGTGGATCTCGTCGGCGCCGGCCAGGTGCATCGCCGCCACCGTCGCCGCCGGGACCTCGCCGCGGATCGGGGGCGTGCACGCGACCACGTGCGGCACCCCCGCGGCCTTCGCGGTCACGATCGTCATGTGTGCCGACGCCGTCAGCGGGTACCGCCCACCGGGCACGTACGCACCCGCCGAGCCGACCGGGACGTGCCGGTGCCCGAGGACCACGCCGGGCAGGGTCTCGACCTCGACGTCGTGCAGGGACTCCCGCTGCACCCGCGCGAACCCGCGTACCTGGTCCTGCACGAACCGGATGTCGTCGACGACCTGCTGCGGCAGCGACGCGACCAACTCGTCGACCCGCGCGGGGGTCAGGCGCTCCGGGGCGCGGCCGTCGAACCGGTCCGCGTACTCCCGCACCGCCGCGTCGCCGCGTGTCCGTACGTCGTCCACGATCGCCCGCACCCGTGCGGCGACGCCCTCGTCGCTGCGACGCGGAGCCGACCCCGTCGCGCTCTTCAGTTCCTGCGGCATTCCGTCCTCCCTGGGCATAGCATACGTATGCGCTACGGCTCAGCAGTGAACGGCGGTGACGCGCCGCTGTCAAGGGTGCGGCCCGGGGCGCACTAGGCTCGGCGCGCGGTCGGGGGAAGGGCGGACATGGTCACCAGTCGCGACGTGGCGAGGCTCGCCGGGGTCTCGCAGCCGACGGTGTCGCGCGCACTCACCGACCACCCCCGGGTCTCCGAGGCGACCAAGCGCAGGGTCCGCGAGGCGGCCCTGGCGCTGGGCTACTCGACCAACGCGATCGGGCGCGCGCTGTCGGTGGGCCGCTCGAACCGGATCGGGCTGGTCGTCGCCGACCTGGAGAACCAGTTCTACGCGAACATGATCGGCCCGATGCACCACGAGCTGGAGGCCCTCGGCCACGAGCTCGTGCTGGTCACCGAGTCGGCCGGGACCGCGCCGCTCCCCGAGCGGGTCGCCGCGCACGGCCTGGCCGGGGTGGTGCTGTCGACGACGACGGTGGACTCCATCCAGCCCGCCCGGCTGCGTGACCGCGGCGTGCCGTTCGTCTACCTGAACCGGACCGCGCCCAGCGTCGCCGCCGACGCGGTGACCGTGGACCCCGAGCAGGGCGTGCGCGAGGTGCTCGGGGAGGCCGTCCGCCTGGGCCACACCCGGATCGGGGCCATCTTCGGGCCGCGCAACACCAGTACCGGTGAGCTGCGCGAGCAGGTCGTCCGCACGGTGCTCGACGAGCACGGGCTGGCGCTCGCCCAGCGCGACGTCCTGCACGGCCCGTTCGACTTCGCGACCGGTCGCGAGGGGTTCCGCACGCTGCACGAGCGGGCCGGTGGTCCGACGCTGCTGCTGTGCGGCAACGACGTCGTCGCGCTCGGAGCGCTCGACGCGGCCGCGGAGGCCGGCGTCCCGGTGCCCGGTCACACCTCGGTGGTCGGCTTCGACGACCTGCCCACCTCACGCTGGGCCCTGGTCCGGCTCAGCACCGTCGCCTACGACCTCGACGAGGTCGCCCGGGAGTCCGCGCGTCTGGTCGTCGCCCGGCTGACCGACCCCGGGGCCGAGCCGCGGCACGTCGTGTACCCGACGCACTACGTCGCCCGCGCCACCGTGGCCGCGCCCCGGGCGTAGCCGCTCCCGTCGACGGAATCCCCGCGGGCCCTTGCCCGTTGGTTGTGCATACGCATACAGTCGTGGCACACGGAGCCGACAAGGAAGGACCACCATGACGCTCGACCCGGTCGCGTACGAGCCCTACAACGACCCGGACGACTTCATCCGCGAGGTGACCGACCGGATCTGGGTCCAGCGGGACGTGTCCTACATCGTCGACAACTACGAGCCGGACTCGATCGTGCACGGGGGTCTCGGCACCGTCGTCGGCCGCGACGGGGTGATCGAGGGCAGCCTGATGCGCATCGCAGGCACCCCGCAGCACGTCGGCCAGGCAGAGGACGTGGTGTGGGAGGCCCGCGGCGACGACGCGTTCCTGAGCTCGCACCTGGTCTTCTCCGCCGACGAGATCCTCGTCGACGGCGTCGTGAAGAGGATCCGCAAGCGCACCATCGCCAACTGCCTCTACCGGCGCGGCCGCATGGTGGAGGAGTGGGTGGTCCGCGACGAGCTCGCGAGCTGCCTGCAGCAGGGCATCGACCCGGCCGAGGCGGCCCGGGCGCAGCGGTTCCGCGGCTACCAGGGCTCGATGACCGAGCAGCCGCCCAAGGACGTGCTCGCCGTCGGCGACAGCGGGCCGCGGCCGGACGACTTCCGGCCCGAGTGCGAGATGGTGCTGGAGTTCCTCGAGGAGGTCTGGAACTCCCGGCGCTACCAGAAGGTCACCGACTACATGCACCGTGACCTGTTCCTGCACACCGTCGGGGACCAGACCGTCGTCCGTCCCGACGGCTACCAGCGCGACCTGCTCGCGCTCGTCGCACCGTTCCCGGACGCCCGGTTCGAGGTCCGCGACGTCCAGACCAACCACGCCGAGCGCTACGCCGGCCTGCGGATCGCGGTGACCTGGGTGATGCGCGGGACCTACCGCGGAACACCGGCGTTCGGTCCGCTCACCGGGGGCGAGGTGGAGCTGCTCGGCGTCTCGCAGTTCTTGGTCCAGGGCGGCCGCATCGTCAAGGAGGTCCGGGTGTTCGACGAGATCGCACTGCGCGCGCAGATCGACGCCGGCCGGACCGAGGCGTTCACCGACACCAACATCTACTGACCGGAGCACCGACATGCACGACACGGTGGTCAGCGCGGACGAGCTCGTCCGCCGCACCGTCCGGCACGCGGACTGGGTCCCGTGCAGGGCCGCGTTCATCGACTGCCGCACCCCCGGCTCGGACCGCAAGGACAACTACTCCTTCATCGGCCCCGGGGTCACGCAGAACGCGTCCCAGCACGTCAACCTCCGCGAGCCGCACGGCTTCAACGTCGGTGCGGCGGGCATGCCGCACGGCACCACGAACAGCCTGCACCTGCACTTCACCGCCGAGGTCTTCATCAACCTCGACGGCGACTACCAGCTGCGCTGGGGCCCGGACGGCACGCAGGGCACCTACCGCAGCGTCGACGGCGACATCGTCTCGGTCCCGCCGTGGATCTTCCGCGGCTTCACCAACGTCGGCGACGACGACGGCATCCTGCTCACCGTCCTGGGCCGCGACGACACCGGCGGCATCATCTGGGGCCCCACGGTCCTGGCCGAGGCCGCCGGTCACGGCCTGCACCTCACCGCCGACAACCGGCTCATCGACACCGTCGCCGGGGACCCGCTGCCCGACGACGTCGCGCTGATCCGGCCGATGGAGCAGGCCGAGATCGACCGGCTCGACGTCTACACCCCCGAGCAGTTCCGCGGCCGCGTGGTGCACGCCGCCGACCGGCCGTGGGTCGCCGAGCCCTTCCTGTGCTCGCGGCTGCCCGGCGGTGGCGCCGAGCTCGCCCCGGTCATCGGCTGGGGCACCGCGGAGAGCCGGGCCGCGGCACCGCGGCTCCTCGACCCGCACGGGTTCGCGCTGGCGTGGCTGCGCGCCCTGCCCGGGGACGGCGTGCTCACCCACCGGCACGACGCGACCCAGGTGCTGACGGTGAAGGCCGGGCACTGGGCGGTCACCGTCAACACCGGTGACGACGCGCGCACCGTCGAGCTCGGCCCGCGGGACACCCTCTCGGTGCCGCCCCGTGCCTGGCGGTCGATGACGGCGCTCGACGCCGACGACGGCCGGGCCGCCGCCCCCGGCACCGCGGAGCTGCTGGTGGTCACCGGTGGCGACGGCCGGGTCCGGCACGAGTGGGCGCGCGAGGTCGTGGCCGGTGCCCGTGACCGGGGCCGGGTCCTCGACGCCGACGGCTACCTCGCACCGGCCGCCGTGCTGGCGTTCGCGGCCGAGGACGACTGAGGGCGGCCGGGATGTCGGCGACGGGCCCCGTGGGGGCGGGACCGGCGGGGGAGCCCACGGTGCCCGTGGCGGTGGCGGGCCCCGGTGGACCGGTGACCGTGGCGGCGTGCCGGATCCCGGCGCGGATCGACGCGCCGGACCCGGCGGTCGCCGAGCGTGCGGTGCGCGAGGCCGTCGCCGCGGGCGCCCGGCTCGTCGTGCTGCCCGAGCTCACCGTCTGCGGCTACGCCTTCGCCGACGCCGCCGAGGCGCGGGCCGCCGCCGAGCCGCTCGACGGCCCGACCGTCAGGCGGTTCGCGGCGCTGTCCGCGGAGACGGGCTGCGTCGTCGTTGCTGGTCTGGCCGAGCTCGGTGCCGACGGCCGGGTGTACGACACCGCCGTCGTGGTCGAGGACGGCGTGCTGCGCGCGTCCTACCGCAAGGTCCACCTCTGGGACCGGGAGCGGGAGCTGTTCACCCCCGGTGACGCCCCGCCGCCGGTGGTGGCGACCGCGGCCGGCCGGGTCGCCCCGCTGGTCTGCTACGACCTGGAGTTCCCGGAGTGGGTCCGCCGGGCCGCAGAGGACGGCGCCGAGATCGTCGCGGCGCCGGTGAACTGGCCGTGGCGGCCGACCCCCGACGGGCAGGACCCGCTGGAGGTGGCGAAGGTCCGTGCCGTCGCGGGGACCTACCGGGTGCACGTCGTGGCCGCGGACCGGTGCGGCACCGAGCGCGGGGTCGCCTGGTTCGGGGCCGCGGTGGTCGCCGACGCCGACGGGAACCTGGTGGCCGGCCCCGGCGGGCCGCCGCCGGGGGAGCCCGGGCTCCTGACCGCCGTACTCGACCCGGCACGGGCGCGCGACAAGCACCTCACCGGGCACAACCACGTCCTGCGCGACCGCAGGCCCGAGCTGTACCGCGAGACTGCCCCCGACACCGAAGGAGCACCACCATGGCCGGCGTGACCTACGACGCGGTGACCCGCCGCTACCCGGGATCGCCCCGGGCGGCGGTGGACGCCCTCGACCTCGAGATCGCCGACGGCGAGTTCCTCGTCCTGGTGGGGCCGTCCGGCTGCGGCAAGACCACCTCGCTGCGGATGCTCGCCGGGCTGGAGGACGTCGACGGCGGCCACATCCGCATCGGCGAGCGCGACGTCACCGGGGTCGCGCCCAAGGAACGCGACATCGCCATGGTGTTCCAGAACTACGCGCTCTACCCGCACATGACCGTCGCCGACAACATGGGCTTCGCACTGAGGATGGCCGGCGTCGGACAGGCGGAGATCTCCCGCCGGGTCGCCGAGGCGGGCCGGATCCTGGACCTCGAGCAGTACCTCGGGCGACGGCCGAAGGCGCTGTCGGGCGGGCAGCGGCAGCGGGTCGCGATGGGCCGCGCGATCGTCCGTCAGCCGCAGGTCTTCCTCATGGACGAGCCGCTGTCGAACCTGGACGCCAAGCTGCGCGTGCAGACGCGCACCCAGATCGCGTCACTGCAGCGGCGCCTGGGCGTCACCACCGTCTACGTCACCCACGACCAGGTCGAGGCCATGACGATGGGGGACCGGGTCGCCGTGCTGCGCGACGGCGTGCTCCAGCAGTGCGCCGCCCCCGGTGAGCTCTACGACCGCCCGGCGAACGTCTTCGTCGCGGGCTTCATCGGCTCCCCGGCGATGAACCTGCTGGACCTGCCGGTGACCGGGGACGGCGTGGTGCTGGGCGGGGTCACCGTCCCGGTGCCGCGCTCGGTCCGCGACGACGCCGGGCACGCGGTCACCGTCGGCATCCGGCCCGAGGACCTGCGCCCGGCCGACGACGGCATCCCGGTCGAGGTCGACCTGGTCGAGGAGCTCGGCGCGGACGCCTACGTCTACGGCCGCGCCCGGATCGACGGTGCCGAGCACCCCCTGGTCGCCCGGGTCGACGGGCGCCGGCCACCGGCCCGGGGGACGGGGCTGCACCTCGTGCCGGACCCGGAGCGCACCCACCTGTTCGCCGCGGACGGGCGTCGGCTGGGCTGAACGACGGCCGCGGGCCGCCCGGGTGGACGAGGCGTCCCCGGGCGGGAACGCCGCCGATCGGCTCTGATGGCAGGGTGCGCACCGTCGGCTCCCACGTCATCGACCGCTTCGACGGCTGGATCTCCGGCCTGGGCACGACGTCGGGCCGCCGGATCGTCGTGGGCCACTGGCCGGACACGCCGCTGGGGTCGTTCACCGATGTCATGACCGAGTCCGCCGACGGGCACCGCACCCTGCTCGCCCCGAGCGAGGAGGTCGCCGCGTTCGTCGCGGCCACCTACACCTTCGACGAGGTCCGGATCGTGCCGGTGACCCACACCGCCCACGACGACCGGCGCCGGGTCGTCGCCGGTCCGCTGCAGGTCAGCTGGCGGGTCGGCGGGCGCCCGCCGCTCGGCCGGCTCCTGCGCGCGGTCCCCGGTGCGCTCGCGGTGCACCCGTGGTGGCTGCGGGCGATCGACCCGTTCGCCCGGCGGGTGCTGCCCGGGGTGCGGACCGTCGGCACCGCGGGCAACGGCCGTCGCGAGTACTACGGGGCCCGTGACCTGCACCGGGTCCTCGCCGCCTCGGCCCGCTGGGACGACGGCGACTGCGGCGCGCTCGCCCCGGTCGCACCGCCGGTCCGGTTCGGGTTCGGCTCGGCGCCCGCCACGCCGTCGCACGTGCGGATCACCACCCTGGTCGAGCGCTCCTTGACGTGACCGGTGGCCGCCACCGATGGTGGCTCACGACAACCGAAGACGGCGAGCGGGAACTAGGAAGCCGGTGCGAGTCCGGCGCGGTCCCGCCACTGTGACCCCCTGGCCGCTGCAAGGGGGAGCCAGACACTGCGCCCGCCCGCCGCGCCGCCCCACCCGGGACGAGGAATCCCGAGGAAGGTACGTCGATGACGCGCGCCCACACCGCCCCCGGAGCCGTCCGGTGATCCTGCTGCTGTCCACCTCGGACACCGACCTCCTCTCGGCCCGGTCCTCGGGCGCGGACTACCGCCTCGCGAACCCGAACCGGGTCACCCACGACGAGCTCGCGGAGATGGCCGACGCCGCCGCCGTCGTCGTCGTCCGCGTCCTCGGCGGGTACCGCTACTTCGAGGAGGGGCTGGACCTGCTGCGGGCCCGCGCGACGCCGCTGGTCTGCCTGGGCGGGGAGATGGCCCCGGACGCGGAGATGATGGAGCTGTCCTCGGTGCCCGCGGGCGTCGCGGCCGAGGCCCACACCTACCTGGCCCAGGGCGGCACCGAGAACCTGGCGCAGCTGCACGCGTTCCTCTCCGACGCGGTGCTGCTCACCGGCGAGGGCTTCGCGCCGCCGGTGGAGCTGCCCGAGTGGGGCGAGCTGTCGCTGCCCGACACGGAGGTCGACGGGCCGACGGTGGCGGTGCTGTTCTACCGCGCCCAGTTCCTGGCCGGGAACACCCGCTACATCGAGGCGCTCTGCGAGCAGATCGCGGCGAAGGGCGCCCGCGCGCTGCCGATCTGGTGCGCGTCGCTGCGCCAGGCCCCGGCCGCGCTCCTGGAGCGGCTGCGCGAGGCCGACGCCATGGTCGTCACCGTGCTCGCCGCGGGCGGCACCAAGCCCGCGAGCGCCCAGGCCGGCGGTGAGGACGAGGAGTGGGACGTCACCGAGCTGGCCGCGCTCGACGTCCCGATCCTGCAGGGCCTGTGCCTGACCAGCTCCCGCGCCACCTGGGAGGCCAACGACGACGGGATGTCCCCGCTCGACGTCGCCACCCAGGTCGCCGTGCCGGAGTTCGACGGCCGGCTGATCACCGTCCCGTTCTCGTTCAAGGAGACCGACGCCGACGGCCTGTCGGTCTACGTCCCCGACGACGAGCGGGCCGCCCGGGTCGCCGGGATCGCGGTGAGGCACGCGACGCTGCGCCGCGTCCCGAACGCCGACAAGAAGATCGTGCTGATGCTGTCGGCGTACCCGACCAAGCACGCGCGGATCGGCAACGCGGTCGGGCTGGACACGCCGGCGTCGACGGTGGCGCTGCTGCGGACGATGGCCGCGGCGGGCTACGCGGTCGCCACCGAGGGCGAGGCGGCGTTCCCGGGCGTCGAGGCCGGCGACGGCGACGCGCTCATGCACGCCCTGATCGAGGCCGGCGGGCAGGACCCGGACTGGCTGACCGAGGACAAGCTCGCCGGCAACCCGGTCCGGATCTCCGCCGCGACGTACCGCAGCTGGTTCGACACGCTGCCCGAGGACTTCCGGTCCGGGGTCGAGGAGCACTGGGGCGAGGCGCCGGGCGAGCACTACGTCGACCGCTCGCAGAACCCGGACGGCGACATCGTCGTCGCAGCGCTGCGCCGCGGCAACGTCACGCTGATCGTGCAGCCGCCCCGCGGGTTCGGGGAGAACCCGGTCGCGATCTACCACGACCCGGACCTGCCGCCGTCGCACCACTACCTGGGCGCCTACCGCTGGCTGGCCGCGCCCGAGTCCGAGGGCGGGTTCGGTGCGCACGCGATCGTGCACATCGGCAAGCACGGCAACCTGGAGTGGCTGCCCGGCAAGACGCTGGGCATGTCGGCGTCCTGCGGCACCGACGCCGTCCTCGGCGACCTGCCGCTGGTCTACCCGTTCCTCGTCAACGACCCGGGGGAGGGCACCCAGGCCAAGCGCCGGGCGCACGCCACCCTGGTCGACCACCTCATCCCGCCGATGGCGCGCGCCGAGTCCTACGGCGACATCGCCCGGCTGGAGCAGCTGCTCGACGAGCACGCCAACATCTCCGCACTCGACCCGGCGAAGCTGCCCGCGATCCGCCAGCAGATCTGGACGCTGATGACCGCGGCCCAGATGCACCAGGACCTCGGGCTGGAGCAGCGCCCCGACGAGGACGTCTTCGACGACATGCTGATGCACGTCGACGGCTGGCTCTGCGAGATCAAGGACGTCCAGATCCGCGACGGCCTGCACGTGCTCGCCCAGGCACCGGCCGGGGAGCAGCGCGTCGACCTGGTCCTCGCGGTGCTGCGCGCCCGGCAG
This sequence comes from Pseudonocardia sp. TMWB2A, assembly GCF_017312135.1. Classification (NCBI taxonomy): domain Bacteria; kingdom Bacillati; phylum Actinomycetota; class Actinomycetes; order Pseudonocardiales; family Pseudonocardiaceae; genus Pseudonocardia; species Pseudonocardia sp. TMWB2A. The sequence goes on along the minus strand of NZ_QKQY01000002.1, from coordinate 125,191 downwards.
ATGTGGGGCGGCGAGCAGTCCGTGCCGGGTCTGCGCCAGGCGCTCGGCCTGGTCGAGGACGGCTCGGAGACCAACACCCGCACCGACACCGTCGAGCGGGTCGCCCGCGCGCTGGTCGCCGGGATGGAGGCCCGCGGGTGGGACTCCTCGGCGGCACCGGAGGTCGTCGCCGGGGCCGAGGCGCTGCCGGGCGCGGACCTGTCCGCCGTCGAGGCCGTGCTGCGCTTCGCCGCCGACGAGGTCGTGCCCCGGCTCGACGCCACCGCGCACGAGCTGGACCGGGTGCTGCACGCCCTCGACGGCGGGTTCATCCCGGCCGGCCCGTCCGGTTCGCCGTTGCGGGGGCTGGTCAACGTGCTCCCGACCGGGCGGAACTTCTACTCGGTCGACCCGAAGGCCGTCCCGTCGAAGCTGGCCTGGGAGACCGGGCAGGCGATGGCCGAGTCGCTGGTCGAGCGCTACCGGGCCGACCACGGCGAGTACCCGCGCAGCGTCGGCCTGTCGGTGTGGGGGACCAGCGCGATGCGGACCTCCGGCGACGACGTCGCCGAGGTGTTCGCCCTGCTCGGCGTCCGCCCGGTGTGGGACGACGCGAGCCGTCGCGTGCGCAGCCTGGAGGTCATCGACCTCGCCGAGCTCGGCCGCCCGCGCGTCGACGTCACGGTCCGGATCTCGGGGTTCTTCCGCGACGCGTTCCCGCACGTCCTGGCCCTGCTCGACGACGCGGTGAAGCTGGTCTCCGAGCTCGACGAGACCCCGGAGCAGAACTACGTCCGCGCCCACGTCGACGCCGACCGCGAGCGCACCGGCGACGACCGCCGCGCCCGCACCCGGATCTTCGGCTCCAAGCCGGGTACCTACGGCGCCGGGCTGCTCCAGCTCGTCGACTCCCGCGACTGGCGCGGCGACGCCGACCTCGCCGAGGTCTACTCCACCTGGGGCGGCTACGCCTACGGCCGCGGCCTCGACGGCGTCCCCGCGCGGGACGACATGGAGAACGCCTACCGGCGGATCGCGGTGGCGGCGAAGAACATCGACACCCGCGAGCACGACATCGCCGACTCCGACGACTACTACCAGTACCACGGCGGCATGGTCGCCACGGTGCGCGCGCTGACCGGTACCGCGCCGGCCGCGTACGTCGGGGACTCGACCCGTCCGGAGGCGGTGCGCACCCGCAGCCTGCACGAGGAGACCGCCCGGGTCTTCCGTGCCCGCGTGGTCAACCCGCGCTGGATCGCCGCGATGCGTCGGCACGGCTACAAGGGCGCGTTCGAGATGGCCGCGACCGTCGACTACCTGTTCGGCTGGGACGCCACCACCGGCGTCATCGCGGACTGGCAGTACGAGACGCTGACCGCCGAGTACGTGCTGGACCCGGACAACCGGAAGTTCCTCGCCGAGTCCAACCCGTGGGCGCTGCACGGCATGGCCGAGCGGCTGCTGGAGGCCGTCGACCGCGGTCTCTGGGAGAGCCCGGAGAAGGCGACCCTGGACGCGCTGCGGCAGGCCTACCTGGAGTCCGAGGGCGACATCGAGGGCGACGGCTGAGCCGCGGGACCCTCCGGTCTTGACACCGATGGTTTCCCAGGAACATATTTCCTGGGAAATCATCGGTCGACCGTCGCCAGCCCCGGAGGACCCCCGTGCCCGACCCCGAGCCCACCGCCCGGCCCCGCTACGGCCGTGACGAGCCCTACGAGGTCTTCGAGATCGACGACCTCACGCTCGACTGCGGGCGGACGCTGCGCCCGGCCCGGATCGCCTACCGCACCTACGGCGAGCTGAACGCGGCCAAGGACAACGCGATCGTCTACCCGACCTGGTACTCCGGGCGGCACTGGGACAACGAGTGGCTGATCGGTGAGGGGATGGCGCTCGACCCGGACCGCTGGTTCGTCATCGTGCCGAACATGCTGGGCAACGGGCTGTCCACCTCGCCGTCGAACGCCCCGGTGCCGCACGACGGCCCGTCGTTCCCGCCGATCCGGGTGCGCGACAACGTCGAGGCCCAGTACCGGCTCGTCACCGAGCACTTCGGGATCCGCACCCTGCCGCTGGTGCTCGGGTGGTCGATGGGCGCGGGCCAGACCTACCAGTGGGCGGTCAGCCACCCCGAGATGGTGCAGCGCATCCTGCCGTTCTGCGGGTCGCCGCGGACCGCGCCGCACAACCAGGTGTTCCTCGACTCGCTGCGTGCCGCGCTCATGGCCGCGGTCGGGTTCGACGGCGGCCGCTACACGGTCCCGCCGGCGCAGGGGCTGCGCGCGTTCGCCCGGATCTACGCCGGCTGGGGCTTCTCCCAGGCGTTCTACCTGGAGGAGGAGTGGCGCCGGCTGGGCAACACCTCGCTGGAGGACTTCGTCGTCGACTTCTGGGAGGGCTTCTTCCTCGACGGTCGTGACCCGAACAACCTGCTGACCATGCTCGACACCTGGTGGCACGGCGACGTCGGCGCGACCCCGGGCGCCGGCTCGACCGAGGAGGCGCTGGCCTCGATCCGGGCGACGGCGATCGTGATGCCCGCGGAGAAGGACCTGTACTTCCCGCCCGAGGACGAGGCCTGGGCGGTGTCGCACATGCGGGACGGCACCGAGCTGCGGGTGATCCCCGGGGTGTGGGGACACTTCGCCGGCGGCGGGAAGAACCCGGTCGACACCGCCTTCATCGACGCCGCGGTCGCCGAGCTGCTCGCCCGCCCGTCCGGGATCTGAGGCCGGGGCTCAGGGCTCCGGCACCCGCGTCCGCGACGCGGTCAGCGCACCGGCGACCGCGGGCACCGCGACCACGACCAGCAGCACCGGCAGCGCGACGGCCGGTGACACCAGCGCCACCAGCAGCGCACCGCCCAGGCCGACGAACGTCGCCGTCGCGAGCTGGTCGAGCAGCTGCGCCGCCGAGGAGTGCGAGCCGACGTCGTGGGCGTCGGAGTGGGCGAGGGTCAGGTAGGCGATCGCGGAGAACGCCACGCCCATCCCGAGCCCGGACACGCCCCAGAACCCGACGGCGAGCCAGCCCGGCAGCAGCCCCGCGGCGACCGGGACCAGCGCGACCTGGCCCGCGGCGATCGTCGCGAACCCGGCGCGCAGCATCACCGAGCGGTCGGCGTCGGGCCGTCGGGCCTGCCAGGCGGCGGCCGCCGACCAGCCCAGCGACGCGACGATCAGCGGCGTCCCGGCGGCGGTCAGCGACCAGCCGTGCGTCGCGGTGAGCACCAGCGGCAGGAACGACACGACCGGGAAGAACGCCGCGGCGACCAGGCCACGGGCCGCGACGACCGCGGCGATGCCCGGGCGCGCGAGGACGGTCCCGCGGGGCAGCAGCCTGCGCAGCGAGGGCACCAGCACCACGACGGCGACGACGCCGGCCACCGCGCCGCCGGGGTCGAGGTTCTCCAGCGCCCAGCTCAGCCCGGCGACACCGACCGCGGCACCGAGCGCCGCGGGCACCAGGCCCGCCCCGTGGCCGCCCGTCGCCGGTCCGGCGGGCGGTCGCAGGACGCGCACCACCGGGGCGATCAGCACCAGGGCCAGCCCCACCACCGGCAGCAGCCCCAGGAAGACCCAGTGCCAGGACAGGCGCTCGGTCACCAGCCCGGCCAGCGGGGGACCGACGAGCGCGGGCAGCACCCACGCCGAGGAGATCAGCCCGAACACCACCGGGCGCTGCCGCGAGGGGTACACCTCGGCGACGAGCACGTACACCGCGACGCCCTGGGCCCCCGCGCCCAGTCCCTGCAGGACCCGGCCGGCGAGGAGCCCGGTCATCGTCGTCGCGAACCCGGCGACCAGCAGGCCCGCCCCGAACAGGACCGGCGCGGCGACGAGCGGCACCCGGGGGCCCCGGACGTCGCACCAGCGGCCGCCGGCGACGGTGCCGAAGACCGCCGCGGCCAGGAACAGCACGAACGGCCAGGCGTAGCGGGCGACCCCGCCCAGGTCAGCGACGACGGCGGGCATCGCGGTCCCCACGCCCATCGCCTCGAACGCGGTCAGGCTGATCAGCAGCAGGATCCCGACGGTCGTCGGCGCGCGGCCCTGGGACCAGACACCCGCCCCGTCCGTCCGCGCCTCGACCACGGCGCCACCCTGCTCCCTGAACCCCGGTGCAGGTCAAGTCGATTCAGTGATCACCTTTCGTGATCAACAAACACGCTCCGTGTTTCCGGCTCGCGCAATCGGGTATACCGCGCTATGACCGACATCACAACGATCATCGTCGTCGCCGTGGTGGTGATCGTCGTCGCCATACTCGCCGTGGTCGCCGCGACGATGCTGCGCCGTCGTCGATCCGCCGAGCTCCGTGACCAGTTCGGACCCGAGTACGAGCGCACCGTGCGCGACGCGGACGACCCCCGCGACGCGGAGAAAGAGCTCGCCGAGCGCCGCAAGCGCCACGACGCGCTGACCTTGCGATCCCTCGACCCGCAGGAGCGTGACGGCTACCGCCGCCGGTGGCAGCAGGTGCAGGAGGGCTTCGTCGACGACCCGTCCCGGGCGGTGCACGACGCCGACGCGCTCGTCGCCGACGTCATGGCGGCCCGCGGGTACCCCGCCGAGGACGTCGACCGCCGCGAGGAGGACCTGTCCGTCGCCTACCCGGTCGTCACGCAGCGCTACCGCGAGGCACGGGCGATCTCCCGTGAGCACTCCGCCGGGCGAGCTGGGACCGAGGACCTCCGGCACGCGGTGACGAGCTACCGCGCACTGATCGACGCCCTGCTCGACGACGGCGACGGCACCGGTTCCGGCGGCCGTCCCGAGAACGACGGCCGCCACCGCCAGGGCGGACCGGACCAGGACACCCGACGGGAGACCACGGCATGAGCGAGCACCAGGGCAGCAGCAAGGCGGCCCGACTGGCCGACTCGATCAAGGACGCGTTCACCGGCCGCAGCGAGGACGAGCGCGACGCCGGCTGGGAGCGCCGCGAGGCGGCGGGCACCGCAGAGCAGGACGCGGGCGTCCCGGGTCAGCGCCACGGCGACCCGGACGCCCCGCCGCTGGCGGGCCCCGGGGCCGGGCCGGGGGACGCCCCCGGCGGACGACTGGCCGAGGACCGTACGGCCGGCGGGGACCCGCGGGCCGCGCGTGCCGGTGACCCCGGTGGCGACCCGCGTGCCGGTGACCCCCGCAGTGCCGACCCCCGCGGCGCCGACCCGCTCGGCGCCGACCCGGGTGCCGGTGGGCCCCGCGGCGCGGACCCCCGGGACGGCGACCCGCGCGGTGGAGACCTCCGAGGTGGGGACCCGCGGGGTGGGGACCCGCGGGGCGGCGACCTGCGCGGTGGGGACCCGCGGGGCGGCGACCTGCGTGGTGGCGACATGGCGGGCGGGGACCCGCGTGGTGCCGACCCGCGCGCCGGTGACCTCGCCGGTGGTGCCCCACGGACCGGCGATCCGCGTGCGGGCGATCTGCCGGGTGGTGACCCGCGCGGTGCCGATCCCCGTGGCGGGCACCTGCCCGGCGGCGACCCCCACGGCGGCCCGGGCGCACCGGGTGCCGACCCCCGCGACGCCGGCCCGGCCGGACGACGCGACACGCTCGGTGACCCCGCGGCGGCGGGCGGCCGGGGACCGGCCGACGCGGGCGGGGTCCCGCCCGGCGGCGGTGTCGGGACCGGCGCACCGGGGACCGGCGCACCGCCCCGCGACGCGGCGCCCGGCTCCGCGGGCGGCGCCGGGACCACCCCGGCCGCAGGCGGGACCGCGGCCGGCGTGGCCGCCGCGGCGACCACCCGTGGCGCACCCGTCCGGGAGGACGGCGCGACCGGCGGCCGTCACCACGACGCGACACCGGACCGCGGGCACGACGACCTGCGCGACCCCGGTGACCCGCGGGGCGGCGCGACCGGACCGGGGGCCGACCCGGCGGCGACCGACCCCGCCACCGGCGGCTCGTCGCTGCTCCCGGCCGACCGGGCCCGCGAGTACCAGGACCGCTGGTCGACGCTGAAGGGCGAGTTCGTCGACGAGCCCCGCCGCGCCGTCCACGGGGCGAACGCGCTGGTGGGGGAGATCCTCGACGAGATGGAGTCGCTGTTCCGTCGTCAGCGCGACGACCTGGAGGCCCAGTTCTCCCGCGACGACGCCTCGACCGAGGACCTGCGCCAGGCGCTCACCCGCTACCGCGAGTTCTTCGACCGCCTGCTGTCCCTCTAGCGCCCCCGAACCCGCGCCGCACGGCTCCGGCCGTGCCGCGCGGGTTCGGCGCCGTGCCGCGTGCGTTCCGGTCGCGCCGCAACGGTGCCGACCGCGTCGCACAGGTTCCGGCAGCGCCGCACAGGTACACGGTGCGCCGCACGGGTTCCTCCCTGTGCGGCGCATCCGGAACCTGTGCGGCGTCCGGCTGCGCGGGTCGTGCCGCCGGACCGGGTCGCAGGAGCGAGCCCGGCCACGCCCGCCGGGGCTCAGCCCAGGGCGGGGACGATCGCCTCGACCAGGTGCGGGCCCGGCTCGGCCTGCGCCCGCCGCAGCGCGTCGAGCAGTCCCTCGGTGGTGGTGACCCGCTCGGCGGGCACCCCGAGCCCGGTCGCCAGTGCGGTGAAGTCCGGCGTCGGGTCGGACAGGTCCAGCATCCGGCCCGCCCGCCCGGAGTGCGCCGCCTCCCCGGCCCCGGTGCGGGCCAGCTCCACCCGCAGGATCGAGTACGCCGCGTTGTTGATCAGCACGACGGTGACGTCGAGCCGTTCGCGGGCCATCGTCCACAGCGCCTGGGCGGTGTAGAGCGCGCTGCCGTCGGCCTGCACCGCCACCACCGGACGGTCCGGCGCGGCGACCGCGGCACCCACCGCGGCGGGCAGCCCCATCCCGATCGCACCGCCGGTCAGCGCGATCTGGGTGTGCCGCGGCGCGGTCTGCAACGACATCGCCAGCGACGCCGCCGCCGTCAGCGCCTCGTCGACCAAGATCGCGTCCTGCGGCAGCGTCGCGGCGACGGCGGCGCACAGCCCCCGCACGTCGAGCGCGCCCGGCGCGGGCTCCGGCGCCTCGTGCGGGGCGAGCGCGGGAGCCGCGTCGCCGGCGACGACGTCGGCGAGGGTCTCCAGCGCGGCCGTCGCGTCGGTCGCCGGGTCGGCGAGCCCCACCACGGCGGCACCCTCGGGCACCAGGTCCCCGGGCACGCCCGGGTAGCCGAAGAACGACACCGGCGACCGCGCCCCGGCCAGCACCAGCGACGACGTGCCGTCCAGCTGCTCGATCGCCTGCTCGGCGAAGTAGGCGAGCTTGTCGATGCGGGTCCGGCCGGCGCCGGTCTCCCAGCACCGGGGGAAGGTCTCGACCAGCAGCCGGGCCCCGGTGGCCGCGGCGATCCGCCCGGCGGCGTCGACGCCCGCCGCGCTCAGTGCGGGCCCGCCCAGCAGCAGCGTCGCGCCGGGCGCGCGGACGGCGTCGGCGGCCGCGGCGACCCGCGAGGGGTCCGGCGGGAACGGTCCGGCGACCGGCAGCGGCGGGGCGGGCGACGCGCCCTCCGACCAGGACACGTCGGCCGGCAGCACCAGCGTCGCGACCTGCCCGCCGCGCTCGCCGGTCGCGGCGAGGGCGCGCATCGCGTCGGCGGCGACGTCGCGCACGTCGCCGCTGGTGTGCACCCACCCGGACACGGTCCGCGCCACCGCGGTGATGTCGGACTCCAGCGGCGCGTCGAAGCGGACGTGGTCGGTCGCGTGCCCGCCGACCACGCACAGCAGCGGCGTCCCGGCCCGGCGCGCGTTGTGCAGGTTCGCCAGCCCGTTGCCCAGCCCCGGCCCGAGGTGCAGCAGCACCGCCGCCGGCTTCCCGGCGATGCGCGCGTAGGCGTCGGCGGCGCCGGTCGCGACGCCCTCGAACAGGGCCAGCACCCCGCGCATCTCCGGCACCGCGTCGAGCGCCTGCACGAAGTGCATCTCCGAGGTCCCCGGGTTCATGAAGCACACGTCGACACCGGCCGCGGTGAGCGACCCGACCAGCGCCTCGGCGCCCCTCACGACCGGTTCCCGATCTCTACGGTCCACATGGTCGGTGAGTCCACACGATGTGACGCGTGCCCGCAGGACCCGGGTTCGAGTTGCGGCCCGCAGCGCCAGGACGCGGAATGAGGGACTGTGAGCGACGACCGCACCGCGCCCGAGGCGTACACCCCCGACCCGCGACGCTGGCGGGCGCTGTCGGTCTGCCTGGTCGCCGGGTTCATGAGCCTGCTCGACGTCAGCATCGTCAACGTCGCGCTGCCGGCCATGCAGGCCGGTCTGCGGGCCTCGGCCGCGCAGCTGTCGTGGATCGTGTCCGGCTACGCGCTCACCTTCGGTCTCGTCCTGGTCGCCGCCGGCCGTCTCGGCGACGACCGCGGCCGCCGTCGCATGTTCGTCACCGGCCTCGCCCTGTTCACCCTGACCAGCGCGGTCGCCGGGTTCGCGCCGAACCCGGAGGTGCTCGTCGCGGTCCGGCTGGTGCAGGGCGTCGCGGCCGGGCTGCTGTCCCCGCAGGTCGTCGGGTTCATCCAGGACCTGTTCCGCGGCCCGGAGCGGGGCTCCGCGTTCGGCATGTTCGGCGCCGTCGTCGGGATCTCCACCGCGGTCGGCCCGCTGCTCGGCGGGCTGCTGCTGGCCTGGGCCGGCGACGCCGACGGCTGGCGCTGGGTCTTCTTCGTCAACATCCCGATCGGCGTCGCGGCGCTGGTCGCGGCGTTCCGGCTGCTGCCCGCCGACACCGTGACCACGGGGGAGCGGCGCCCGCTGGACCTGGGCGGCTCGGTGCTGCTCGGCGTCGCCGTCGTCGCGCTGATGCTGCCGCTGGTGCTCGCCGAGCGGGACCCGGCGTCGGCGCCGTGGTGGTTGGTCGCGGTCTCGGTCGCGGCACTGGTGGCGTTCGTGGCCTGGGAGCGGCGGGCCAAGCGCGTCCACGGCCACCCGCTGATCGACTTCGCGCTGCTGCGGACCCGCAGCTACGCCGTCGGCACCACGCTCGGCTCGATCTACTTCGCCGGGTTCACCTCGATCTTCTTCGTGCTCACCCTCTACCTGCAGAACGGGCTGGGCTACACCCCGCTGCAGACCGGCCTCACGCTCACGGCGTTCGCGCTCGGGTCCGCGGTCACCTCCGCGCTCAGCGGGCGCCTGGTGGCCCGGTTCGGGCAGCCGATGATCGTCGTCGGGCTGGCGACGGTGATGGTCGGGCTCGGCTTCACCGACCTCGTCCTGGCCGCGACCGCGCACAGCCCGTGGACCGGGCTCGCGATCGCCGGGCCGCTGCTGCTCGCCGGGGCGGGCGGCGGGCTGGTGATCGCACCGAACCAGACCCTCGCGCTGTCGGAGATCCCGCACACCTCCGGCGGCACCGCGGGCGGGGTGCTGCAGACCGGGCAGCGGATCGGGACGGCAATCGGGCTGTCCGCGGTCGGCGCGGTGTTCTTCGGCAGGCTCACCGCGTCCGGCGGGGACTGGGCGGACGCCATCTCGCACGGCCTGCTGATCACCGTCGGGCTGGTGGCGCTGGCCCTCGTGCTCGGGATCACCGACCTGGTCGCGGCCCGGCGCACCCGCGGACGGGGCACGCCGGTGACCGCGACCGGCGGACGGTAGGGGTCAGGTCCGGGCGACGACGCCGGCGTCGTCGCGCAGCCCGGACCGGAGCGTCTCGGTCATCAGCCACGAGCAGACCATCGACACCAGCGCGATCCCGACGACGTAGCCGGCGACGGCGTAGAGCGACCCGGTCAGCGCGACGAGCGCGGTGCACAGCAGCGGCGCGAGGCCGCCCAGGATCGACGCGATCTGGTAGGCCAGCGACGCCCCCGAGTACCGCATGCTGGTGGAGAACTGCTCGGCGAAGAACGCCGACTGCGGCCCGTACACCGCCGAGCGCGCCACCTGCACGACCAGCCCGCCCAGCAGGAACAGCCAGATGCTGCCGGTCGACACGAGCCAGAAGTACGGCACCGCGAACACCGCGAGCAGCGCCATCCCGCCGACGAACATCGGACGCCGCCCGATCCGGTCCGACAGCAGCCCGAACGCCATGATCAGCGGGATGTCCGACAGCGACAGCACCGAGTTCGCCGCGAGGATCGTCGTGCGGTCGTAGGACAGGGACTGCGTCGCGTAGGTGACCAGCCAGACCGAGGAGACGTAGAACGTCGAGTTCGTCGCGAGGAACGACCCGGCGGCGAGCAGGATCTCCTTCGGATAGGTGCGCAGCGCCTCCAGCACCGGCATCCGGTTCGCGGCCTTCTCGTCCATCGCCTTCCGGAACACCGGCGACTCGTGGACGCCGAGCCGGATCCACATCCCGACCCCGATCAGCGCGATGCTGGCGAGGAACGGCACCCGCCAGCCCCACGCCAGGAACTGCTCGTCGGTGAGCGTCGCGGACAGCACCGCGAACGTCGCCGTCCCCAGCACCAGGCCGAGCGGCACACCGACCTGCGGCCAGCTGCCGTAGAACCCGCGCCGGTGCGACGGGGCGTGCTCGACGGCCATCAGCGCCGCACCGCCCCACTCGCCGCCGACGCCGAACCCCTGCAGGAACCGCAGCGTCACCAGCAGGACCGGAGCCCAGACGCCGAGCGTGTCGTAGCCGGGCAGCAGGCCCATCCCGACGGTCGCCGCGCCCATCAGGAGCAGCGAGTAGACGAGCATCGGTTTCCGGCCGACCCGGTCGCCGAAGTGCGCGAACACCGCCCCGCCGAGCGGGCGGGCGATGAACCCGACGGCGAACGCGCCGAACGCGGACAGGGTGCCGGTGACGGGGTCGACCGACGGGAAGAACACCTGGTTGAACACCAGGGCCGCGGCCGTGCCGAAGATGAAGAAGTCGTACCACTCGATGGTGGTGCCGACCAGGCTGGCGGTGGCGACCTTCCGGGAGGACCGGAGTGCGGGTCCCGGCGACGCCGGCGGGACGGTGGAGGACATGCGCCCTGACGCTAAGGGGTCGTCCGATTCGTGTCGAGACGCACGAGTGGTCCGGTCGGCCGGCGTTCAGGCCCGGGTGCGACGGGTGGAGAGCACCCCCGCGACGAGCACGACGACGAGCCCGGCCACCGGGACGACCAGCAGCCCGACCCGCAGCGACGTCGCGTCGGCGACCAGCCCGACCACCGGCGGTGACACCAGGAACCCCACCCGCATCAGCCAGGTGACGATCGTCAGCCCGGTCCCCGGCGCCAGCCCCGGCAGGTGGTCGGCGGCGGTCATCGCGGCCGGGACGAGCGTCGCCACCCCGAACCCGGCGAGACCGAACCCGGCGACGGTCCCGGGCACCGTCGGGAACGCCAGCGCGAGCCCCATCCCGGCGAGCACCAGCCCGCCGCCGGCGCGGGCCACCGCGCGCTGGCCGAACCGGTCGACCATCCGGTCACCGATCAGCCTGCCGACGAACTGGCAGCCCTGCAGCGCCACGAACCCGAGCCCGGCGACGGCCGCACCGGCCCCGAGCCCCTGCAGGTACACCGCCGCCCAGGTCGCGCCGGAGTCCTCGACCAGGGTGCCGGAGATCGCGACCAGCCCGAACACGGCGAGCAGCGCCACGGTGCGGGGGCCGAGCCCGGTCCAGGGCCGCCGCGGCGGTGCACCGTCGGCCGCGTCGGGGGCCGGGCGGTCGTCGCCGTCGGCGCCGCGCAGCAGCAGCGGGTACACCGCGACCGCGATCACCACCGACAGCAGCGACGACACCCCCAGGTGCACCGGCAGCGCCAGCCCGATCCCGGCGGCGGCCGAGCCCATCAGCCCGCCCGCGACCGCGCCGACCGACCAGAGCGCGTGGAACCCGTTGAGGATCGACCGGCCGTAGCGGCGCTGCACCCGCAGCCCGTGCGCGTTCTGCGCGACGTCGACGACGGCGTCGGACGCCCCGACCAGCAGCATCGCCGTGGCGAACAGCGCCCAGGACGGCGCGAACCCCACCAGCACGACGCCGAGCGCGATCACCGCCATCCCGAACGAGGCCACCTTCGCCGAGGTGAACCGGGCGATGAGCGGGCCCGCGGTCAGCCCGGCCAGCAGCGCCGCGAACGGCATCGCGGCCACCGCCAGCCCGAGCTGGGTGTTGGACAGGCCGAGGTCGGCCTTGATCTGCGGGAAGCGGGGCAGCAGGTTGGCGTAGACCAGGCCGTTGGTGAGGAAGACCAGGGCCACCGCCGCCCGGGCCCGTCGTTCCGTCCGGCCCGCCTCGACTGCCACCACGGGCCCATCATGCGGGACCGGCCGGGCACCGGCGGGCCGCGGGGTCAGGTGTGGCGTTCCAGCAGCCGCAGCACCGCCCGTTCGACGGCGACCCGGCTGCGGTGCTCGTCGGCGCCGCGCGGGATGCGGCGCAGCCCGGCCGCGACCGTGTGGCCCTCCTCGAAGGCCCGCACCACGCGCGGGTCGACGTAGCTGCTGCGGGCGACGGCCGGGGTGTTGCCCAGCGCCCGGGCGACCTGGCGCATCGCGGCGGCCTCGGCCCGCTTCAGCGCGGTCGCGGACAGCTCGGCGCCCCCGGCGGAGCCGTGCTCGGCGAACGCGACCGCGGCGACGACGGTGGCGTTCCAGGTCCGCAGGTCCTTCGCGGTGTGCGCGGCGTCGGTGAGCGAGCGGAAGTGGTCGTTGACGTCGTCGGAGCGGATCTCGCGCCAGCGCCGCCCGTCGCGGTGGACGAGGAAGCGGTCGCCGTCCGGGCGGGCCCGGCGCAGCGCCTGCACCAGGCGGACCAGGCCGTCGTCGCGGATCCGGACGCGCCGGTGGATGCCGCCCTTGGCGGTGTAGGAGAACTCGCAGCCGCCACCGCGCAGCCGGACGTGCTCGCGGCGCAGCGTCGACAGCCCGAAGGTGCCGTTCTCCTCGGCGTACTGCTCGCCGCCGGTGCGGAACACCCCGAGGTCGAGGATGCGCATCGCCCCGCCGAGCACCCGGTCGCGACCGGTCCCGCGGCCGTCGAGGGCGCGCTGCACGCGCTCACGGAAGCGGGGCAGCCTGCGGGCGAGCTCGAGCACGCGGTCGTGCTTCTCGGTGTCGCGGTCGGCGTGCCAGCGCGGGTGGTAGACGTACTGGCGGCGGCCCGCGTCGTCGTAGCCGACGGCCTGGATGTGGTCGCGTTCCCGCTCGGAGATCCACACGTCCCGCCAGGCGGGCGGGATCACCAGCTCCTCGATCCGGGCCCGCACCGGCGCGGCGACGGCGGCGCCGGTCGCGTCGTGGTAGCTGAACCCCCGTCCCCGACGACGGCGGGTGAGGCCGCCGCGGTACGGGATCGCCCTGGTCAGTCGCACGCCGGGGGATACCCGCCGCGCGCCGGGATCATCCCCGCAGCGAGTTGATCTTCACCGCGGTGCGCAGCGCCCCGGACATGCCCTTGTAGGCACCGTTGCGGGCGGTGTCGCGGACGTTGCGCAGTTGAGCGCGACGCTCGCGGCCCGCGCTGCTCCACGCCAGCAGCGACCGGCCCCAGGAGTCCTTCGCGAGCTCCTTCGCGCCGGCCTCGCGGGCGAGCAGCGCCCACCGGTCGCCGAAGTCGTCCAGCCCGTCGCGGTAGGCGAACACCGCGGGCCGGACGTAGGCCATGCCCGGGTGCTGGCGGCCCATCCGGGGGGCGTAGTCGGCGATGACCTTGTCCAGGCACTCGAACCGGCGCTGCCGGTTGGAGCTGATCGACCCGGTGCGCATCAGGCGCATGTCGAGCAGCCAGCGGCGGGTGCCCCACATCAGCGGGTAGTTCGAGCCGGCGGCGATCCGCAGCCACATCTCGAAGTCCACCGCGGAGGGCAGCGAGCAGTCGAAGCCGCCGACCTGGTCGAAGCAGGCCCGGCGGATCATCAGCGAGCTGCCGTTGTGCGGCGGGTTGTTCTCCACCAGCTGCTTGTCGATGTCGACCCGGCCCGACGGCTGCCAGCGCAGCGCCACGACCTGCCCGGACTCCAGCATCACGCGGGTGTGGCAGTACGCCATCCCGACCCCGGGCGGGGCGGTGTGCATGGTCTCGAGCATGTGCGAGAGGAACTCGGGGTGCCAGCGGTCGTCACCGTCGAGGAACGCGACGAAGGGGGCGGCGCTCTCGGCCAGCGCGCGGTTGCGCGCCGCGCCCGAGCCGCCGTTCTCCACCTGGATCAGCCGCACCCGCGGGTCGCGCTCGGCGCGCGAGCGGACGACGTCGGCGGTGTCGTCGGTCGACCCGTCGTCGACGACGAGGTACTCGAACCGGGACTCGGTCTGCGCGAGCACCGAGTCGATGGCCTCACCGATCCACGGACCGACGTTGTAGGCCGGCGTGATCACAGTGACGAGAACGTGGGGGTTCCGCACGATCGGCACAGTCGGTGCTCCTTCCGGGGTGCGCCCGTCTTCGGCGCCGTCGGCCCCGCATTCACCGTAAGGGGTGACGCAGAGCATTCGGCACGCCCTCGACCGAGGCCCTGCTGCGGGCATTCCTCGCGAATGGCAACGAGCGTGCGCACTGTTGGTGACGTCCGTGCGGCATCCGGGGTTGCCCGGTGCGGCCGGGCCACCCGGTCCGGGGCCGGTGCGCCGGGTGGTGGGAGAGGGTCGCTATCGTCCGGAGAATGTCGTTCGACGCACGGGTGATGCTGTCCCGACGGCTCCGGTTCCTGCCGCACCGCGCCTTCGCGATGGCCCACCACGCCCTGTTCCAGGGGGAGCTGACGACGTTCCGGCGGCCGCGGACCTGGTCCCAGCTGCTCGCGAAGAAGAACCTCGACGACCAGCCCGAGCTGGTGCACGTCACCGCGGACAAGTACGCCGTCCGGGAGCACGTCGCCGAGCGGATCGGGGCCGAGCACCTCATCCCGCTCATCCAGGTGGTCGAGCGGCCCGAGGACCTCGACCTGGAGGCCCCCGCGGGTCCCTACGTCGTCAAGGGCACCCACGGCTGCGACATGACGATCCTGGTGCGCCACCCGGCCGCCGCTGATCACGCGAAGATCCGCTCGACGGTCGCCCGCTGGCTGCGCACCGACTTCTTCACCCACGGCTGGCGCGAGCGCCCCTACGAGGGGCTCACCCCGCGCGCCGTCGTCGAGGAGATGATCGGCGACGGCACCAAGCCGCCCGCCGACTACAAGTTCTTCGTCTTCCACGGCGAGCCCGCGATGGTCGTCATCGACCAGGACCGCTTCGTCGCCCACACCTCGACGATGCTGCACCCGGACTGGGTGCCGTTCCGGATCTCCGGGCGCTTCTCCCAGGCCGACGCGCTGCCGGAGAAGCCCGCGTCCTACGAGCGGATGCTGGAGATCGCCCGCGCGCTGGGCAAGGACTTCACCTTCGCCCGCGTCGACCTCTACGACGTCGACGGCCACGTCTACTTCGGCGAGATCACCCACAACCCGGGCGGCGGGCTCGTCCGGCTGCGGCCCCGCGCCTTCGACCGGGCGCTGGGGAACCTGTGGCGCAACGGGACCCCGATCCCGGAGAAGTTCATCCAGCGCTCCTGACCGGGCTCTCGGGTCCACCCGGGCTCTCGTACGGGCCCCGGACGTCGCCTCCACCGGAGCCTTCGCGCGTTTCCCCGGGGCGGTGCACCTCGGAGGGCCCGTGCACCCACCGGGCTCCGCCTGCGTCCGGGCTCGTGCACCCGCCGGGCGTGCACCGGCTGGGCCTCGCTTGCTCCCCGGCCTGTGCGTTTCACCGGGCGCGCACCCATCCGGCTCCACCCATGCGCCGAGTCCGCGCACCCACCGGGCGTGCACGGACCGGTCTCGTGCATGCACCCGGCTGGTCCGGTCACCGGGCTCGTCCACTCACCGGGCTCGCGCACTCACCGGGCTCCTGCACACCGGACGCCCGCACTCACCGGGTTCTCGCGCAGCCCCTCGTCCTGCCCCGCCCTCGCCGCTGCACACCCTCCGCCCCACCCGTCCGCCCCACCCGTCCGCCCCACGCCCGCCCACCTGTCCGCCGCGCCGAGCCCCGACGACCCCGTGGCGACCCGCCGCCGGCCGCGGCACCCCACGCGACGGTCGCCGTGCGTCGTCGCGGGTCGCCGCACCTCCACACCCCTTCGCGGGCAGTCACACCCTCTGCAACAGGTGTGGCTGCCCATGAAGGGGTGTGCCCCCTGCTCCGGTCCCCGAGGTGCTGTCGTGGCCGTCGTCGAGGCGGAGCCGGGATGTGAGCCGTGGAGAGCGTGCGACGACGGCGCCCGCCGCCGATCGATCAGTACCTGAGCGTTGCCGACGCCTGGTCGGACAGCGCTCACGTACCGATCGACAGGTCTGTCGCGCACGTCGCCCGGCGGGGCGCTCCTCGGCGCGTGGGTGAGGACCGCCCCCGTCGGGCGGCGTGCGATTCCGCGGGGTGCGGACGACCCGGGCCGTCCGGCGGGGGCCCGGCCGCATCGCTGCAGCCGGCGAGGTCGCCCTCGCCCGGCCTGCCGCACCGCTGACGAGGTCGTCGCACCCCACGCGGCGGGTGCGACGACCTCGCGAGGGTGCGACAGGGCCGCCGGGCCGGGCCGGGGACAAGGGTGGGCCGGGGACCGGCGTGCCGTGTTGTGTCGCGGCGCGGCCTCGCGGCTGTGGTCGCCGGCGAGCAGAAGAAGCTGGTGGCCGTTGCCCCGGGTGGCCGGCGGACCGTGGGCCGGTCTGCCGCCCGGAAGCCCGGAGTTCACTGGTCGAAGCCCCGGAAGCCGGAAGCTCGGGTGGTTCGGAGCCCCGGAAGCCGGAAGCTCGGGTGAATCGGAGCCCCGGGAGCCCGGAGCTCGGTGGATCGGAGCCCCCGGAGGCCCGGAGCTCGGTGGTTCGGAGCCCCCGGAAGTCCGAAGCTCGGTGGTTCGGAGCCCCCGGAAGTCCGAAGCTCGGTGGTTCGGAGCCCCCGGAAGCCCGGAGCTCGGTGGTTCGGAGCCCCCGGAAGCCCGGAGCTCGGTGGACCGGAGCCCCCGGAAGCCGGAAGCTCGGGTGCATCGGAGCCCCGGAAGTCCGGAGCCCCGCGGCTCCGAGCCCGAGCCCCCTGAGCCAGGGAGCGCCGGAGCCCGCTGTACCGCGGGTCAGTCGCGGACGCGGGGGAACTCGTGGGTCCGCGCCTCCGGCCCACCGATGGGCCGGGTGTCGTCGTCCCGGTCGAGGGGATCCGGGCCGTCCGGGGTGGTGACGCCGCCGTCGCCGGGCGGGTGCGGCGGGACCGGCTGGCGCAGCCAGCGCACCACCGACGGCAGGAAGACGATCGCCAGGACCAGCTCACCCGCGAGCCACATCCAGCCGACGGCGTCGACCCCGAGCATCGGGGCGAACAGCGGGATCCCGCCGAGGACGATCGCGCAGTGCACGAGCTGCTGAACGGCCAGGGGGAAGGTGCGGTTCGCGAGACGGGACTTCGTCATCCACATCGTCACGATCACGCGCGGGAACATCGAGGCCATCAGCAGCTGCAGCAGCGTCGTGGAGTTCTCGACGTACTGCGGCCCGTAGAACCACAGCAGCAGCGGCGCGGCCAGCGCGATGACCAGCGACGCGGGCCACACCAGCAGGCAGATCCGCCGCAGCACCGCCCGGGCGAACACGTGCGCGTGCGCCGGGTTCCGGGAGCCCTCCACGACCAGTGCCGAGGTGATCGCCATCGACAGCATGCTCATGGCGAGGAAGACCGTCTGGGCCGGCAGCAGGTAGGCACTGGCCGCCTGGCTGATCGTCATGACCACCAGGACCGGCAGGAACGACGACATGGCCTGGTTGAACACCTGGCCCAGGTAGTCGCCGCCCATGTAGCGGGCGAGCGTGGCGCGGTCCGGGGCGCCCGCGTCGTCGCGGTCCGCGGTCTCGGCGGTGTGCCGGGGGAGCAGCCGCCGGGAGATCAGGAGGGTGAACGGCACCAGCAGCGCGATGACCGGCGCGCTCCAGGAGGTGAACACGCCGTCGGACACCGAGGTGAACGCGACGACCACGAGCAGCCCGAGCTTCACGACGCCGTAGACGCCGTTCTCCAGCACCACCCACATCGCCGAGCGCAGCCCGGTGAGGACCTGGTCCTGCAGGTTGAAGATGGACCACGCGGCGGTCGAGACCACGAACCACGCGGCGAAGCCGGGGGAGACGTGCAGCGGGTCGCCGGGCGCGTAGGCGAAGTGGCAGTATGTCATGACCGCGGCCGAGCCGACGACGGCCATCGCGGCGCTGATCCCGTACGCGAGCCGCACCAGCGACCGCGAGTCGCGTCCGGCCGTCGGGAGGAAGCGGATGAGGGCCTGACCGAAGTTCAGCGAGGTCAGGACCGAGATCAGCATCATCAGGTTGACCATGGCGTTGCCACGGCCGACGTCCTCGGTGCTGAACACGCGCGCGGCGAAGACCCAGTAGAGCAACCCGAAGCCGGAGTTGACGACGGTGTTGAGCATCAGGGCGTACGCGTTGCGGTAGAGCGGGTTGCCCATCTCGCGGCGGACCGAGCGGACCCGGCCGGCGACCATCTCCCCGACGCTCATCGCGCGCACCACCGGACGGCGGCGCGGGAGGTCCCGCTGAGTGCGTGCACACCACCACGCTAACCAGGGGTCGACCACCCGGGTGCCCGGGGGAGGGGCGCCGGACGGCCCGTCACCGGCCGGGTCGGACACCGCGGACATACACACCCCGTCGCGCTCCGCAACCCCTGCGCTACGGTTCATTTCTTCCGGTGACCTGATGAACCGAAGGGGGTCTGCGTGCGTATCGCCTGCGCAGGAGGTGGGCCGGCCGGTCTGTACCTGGCGGTCCTCGCCAGGCTCCGGTCCGGTGGACGCGACGAGGTCGTCGTGCACGAACGCAACGAGGCGGGGCGGACCCACGGGTTCGCCGTCACCTACGGCGAGGACATGCTCGACGACGCGTTCCGCAACGACCCCGAGGGCGGTGAGGCCCTGCGTCGCGCGTCGCGGCTGTGGAACGCCCAGGAGATCCGGGTCGCCGACCACCGCCCGGTGCACGTCGGCGGCAAGTACGGCTACGCGATCGCCCGCGTCGACCTGCTCGACGTGCTGGCGCGCCGGGCCGAGCAGCTGGGCGTGAAGATCGAGTACGGCTCCCCGGTCGACCGTGCGGACCTCGACGCCGACCTGGTCGTCGCCTCCGACGGCGTCGGCAGCCGGATCCGCACCGCGCGCGCCGAGCACTTCGGCACCACCGTCGACGAGGGGACGAACCCCTACGTCTGGCTCGGCGCCGACAGCGACTCCGACACCTTCGTCTGGGACTTCCAGCCGACCGACGCGGGCTGGATGTGGATCCACCTCTACCCGTCGTCGAACGGGGTCAGCACCTGCATCGTCGAGTGCGAGCCCGACACCTGGGAGGCGCTGGGCCTGGACCACATGTCCGGGGCCGAGGCCGTCCGGCTCGTCGAGTCGGTCTTCCACCGCACGCTGGCCGGGCGCCGGCTCATCGAGCCCCTCGGCGGGCTCGGGGACAAGCCCTGGCTGCGCTTCCGCGAGGTCCGCAACCGGACCTGGCGCGACGGCGACCTCGTGCTGGCCGGCGACGCCGCGCACACCACGCACTTCGGGATCGGCTCGGGCACCGTGCTGGCCATGCAGGACTCGATGGGTCTGGTCGACGCCCTCTACGGCGTCGCGGGCCAGACGGCCGCGGCCGACCTGACCTGCCCGAACGGCCGCGGCGCCGCACTGTCGGCCTACGACGCCCGCCGGCGCGCGGAGATCGGCCCGATCCAGGACGCCGCCCGCCGCAACATGCAGTGGTTCGAGCAGGCCGGACGCCAGCTCGAGCAGGTCACCGACCCCGTCGAGTTCGCCTGGTCGCTCACCGACCGCCGGGGCGACATGGGCCGCATCCACCGCACCCTGCACCGCGCCACCCAGGTGCCCGCGCTGCGTCAGGTGCGGCGCGGTCTGACCACCGCCCGCCGCGTCCGGCGGTCGGCCCTGCGCGGTCGGCAGAGCTGAGTTCCGCCGCGAAACCGCTCGCCGACGGCATGCGCACCGTCACCGATCGTGGCCGGACCCGGTGTCCACACAGGTCCGCCACGTTCGTAGGGTCGTTGCGTCCCAGATCGATGACATCCGATGGAGGTCCGGTGTGAAGATCGTGGTCGTCGGTGGTGGACCGGCCGGTCTGTACTTCTCGATCCTGGCCCGGCTCCGGTCGGGCGGGCAGGACGAGATCGTCCTCGCGGAGCGCAACGCGCCCGGCACGGCCTCCGGCTTCGCGGTCACACTCGGTGAGGACATCCTCGACGAGCTCTTCCGCACCGACCCCCTCGGCGCCGAGAAGGTGCGGGCCGCGGCGCACGTGTGGGACTCCCAGGTCGTGGAGGTCTCCGGGCGTCCGGTGCATCTCGGCGGCCGCTACGGCTACTCCATCGGCCGCGCGCGGCTGCTGGAGGTGCTGGCAGAGCGGGCCCGCCAGGTCGGCGTGAAGCTGATGTTCGACACGGCCGTCGCCGCGGACGGTGACACCGCGAACGACCCGCTGACCGCCGACGCGGACGTCGTCGTCGCCGCCGACGGGGTCGGGTCCGCGATCCGCGCCGCCCGGGCCGACGTCTTCGGCACGCGGGTCGCCCACGGCTCCAACCGCTACGTCTGGTTCGGCACGAGCAAGCCGTTCCGGCCGTTCACCTTCGCGTTCGAGAAGACCCACGCCGGCTGGATCTGGTTCCACGCCTACCCCGCCGCGGACTGCGTGAGCACCTGCATCGTGGAGTGCACGCCGGAGACCTGGACGGGCCTGGGGCTGGACACGATGGCGCCCGACGAGGCCATGCGGATGCTCGAGGGCGTCTTCGCCCGCTCGCTCGACGGGCACTCGCTGATCGCCCCGCCCGGCATGGGGTCCTCGCCGTGGCTGCAGTTCCGCGAGGTCCGGAACATGTCCTGGCGCGACGGCAACGTCGTCCTCGCCGGCGACGCGGCCCACACCACGCACTTCGCCATCGGCTCGGGCACCGTGCTCGCCGTCGCCGACTCGATCGCGCTGGCCGAGGAGCTCTACCCGCGCGGCACCCGCGGCACCGACGACGTCGAGGCCGCCCTCGCCGGGTACGACGCGCGTCGCCGCGCCGCGATGGCGCCCATCCAGCGGATGGCCCGGGCGAGCATGGAGTGGTTCGAGACCGTCCCCGAGCGCCTCGAGGGCGCCGACGACGCGCTGGCCTTCTCCTGGTCGCTGCTCGACCGCCGGCAGGACCAGGGCCGGCTCAACGAGCGTCTGCACCGTGCGACGCAGGTCGAGCCGGTCCGTCAGGTCCGCCGCAGGCTGACCGCGGCCCGCCGGGTCCGCCGGGCGCTGGCCCGCGGGGAGATCACCCCCCGCGAGGCCCTGCAGCGCTGACCCGTGGCCCGGCGGGGCCGGCTCAGTCCCGGTCCCGCCCGGCCCCGGAGCCCTCCCGCTCCTCGCGCGCGAGGAAGGAGTGCTTGCGCCCGTAGACGGCGTAGACCACCAGGCCGAGCAGCAGCCAGCCGACGAACCGGATCCACGTGTCCAGGTTCAGGTTCAGCATCAGGTAGAGGCACGCGATCGCGGTGATCGCCGGCGCCACCGGAGAGAACGGCACCTTGAACGGCCGGTCGAGGTCGGGGCGGGTCCGGCGCAGCACCGGCACCGCGATCGCCACGATGATCATCGCCGAGAGCGCGCCGATCGACACCATGTCGGCCAGTGCGGTGATCGGGGTGAACGCCGCGATCACCGCGCAGACGACACCACCGATGATCGTCATGCGGTGCGGGGTGCCCCACTTCGGGTGCGCGGTGCCGATGGCCTTCGGCAGCAGACCGTCGCGACCCATCGCGAAGCCGATCCGGCCGATCGTCACGAGCTCCACCATCATCACCGAGGTCAGCCCGGTGACCGCGCCGAGCGCGATCAGCGCGCCCACCCACGGCAGCCCGACGCCGGCGAACGCCGACGCCAGCGGGGCGCCGGTGTCGATCTCGGTGTAGGGGACCATCCCGGTGAGCACGATCGAGACGCCCACGTAGAGCACCGCGCAGATGGCGAGTGCGCCGAGCAGACCGATCTTCAGGTCGCGGTTGGGACGCTTCGCCTCCTCACCGAGGTTGGCCAGCGCCTCGAACCCGGTGTAGGCGAAGAAGACCACCGCGGCCGCGGTGAGCATGCCGCCGACGCCGAACACGGTCGGCGCGAGCCCGAACACCCCGGAGATGATCGGCTGGGTGAACACCGAGCCGCCGCCCTCGGGCGCCTGCGCCGGCGGGATGAACGGCTGCAGGTTGGCCGGGTCGATGTAGAACACGCCCACGGCCAGGATCAGCACGCAGACCGCGAGCTTCACCAGGACCAGCAGGTTCGTCAGCCGCGCCGACTGCTGGATGCCCGCGACCGCGACGACGGTCAGCACCGCGATGATCAGCACCGCGCCGACGTTGACCGTCGCCTCCTCCCCGAACCACGCCGTCGGCAGCCCGAACAGCGACGCCAGGTAGCCCGACCAGCTCCGCGAGACGACGGCGAGGCCGAGGCCGAACTCCAGCAGCAGGTCCCAGCCGATGATCCAGGCGAAGACCTCGCCGAGGGTGGCGAAGGCGTAGGTGTAGGCCGAGCCCGCCGTCGGGACCGAGGAGGCCAGCTCGGCGTAGCAGACGGCGGCGAGCCCGGCGACGACCGCGCCGATCAGGAACGACAGCGTGACCGCGGGCCCCGCGTGCTGCTGGGCCTCGACCCCGGCCAGGGTGAAGATCCCGGTACCGATGATGATGCCGACACCGAAACCGACCAGGTCACGGGCCTTGAGCGTGCTCTTGAGCGGCGTGCCCTGCCCGTCGCCGCCGCCGTCCTCGGACCCGTCACCGGATCTGCTCCGGGCCAGGATCCGTTCCACCGGCATCGTGCGCGTCCAGCCCACTCCGCCACCCCCACTCGTCGTCGGTCGATCGATCGTTGCGGCACGGTATGTCGGCGACGGGGTGCGGTGCCGGGCGGGGCGCGCGCAGCATCCTGAAAATCCTGTGTGAACCCTCCGTCCTCCCTGTCCGGATCGGAGTTCGGTGGTGCACCATCGAAGGCGGGACGGCCGTCCGGCCGTCCCCGACCGGAGGGGCCGTGTCCGGACCAGCGTCACGCCGTCGACGGTTCTCCCGCGCCCGTGTGGTGACCGCCGTGGCCGTCGCGGTGGCGGTCGCGGTGCCCGCGGTGTGGGGGGCCGGCGTCACCTCCGCCGGCCCGGTGGCGCGCCCCGCACACCACCAGAGCGCCCCGGCGGACCCCGACGAGGACGG
Source organism: Pseudonocardia sp. TMWB2A (assembly GCF_017312135.1). Taxonomy (NCBI): domain Bacteria; kingdom Bacillati; phylum Actinomycetota; class Actinomycetes; order Pseudonocardiales; family Pseudonocardiaceae; genus Pseudonocardia; species Pseudonocardia sp. TMWB2A. The sequence goes on along the minus strand of NZ_QKQY01000002.1, from coordinate 102,060 downwards.
CGGGGGCGCTCCCGGGCCGGGCACCCTGCGCGAGCTGCTCGCGGCGATGACCGGCTCCGCCGTCGCCGACCCGCTCGACCTCGCCCCCGGCTCGCTGCTCGTCGACCGGGAGGGCGAGGACGGCCTCACGCTGTCCTGGGCGCTGCTCGACACCGACGACGGCCGGTGGACCGGCTCGGCCGACGCCGCGACCGGCCGCTCCGAGGCCGAGTCCACGATCAAGGCGTGGCTGGCGGCGGACACCCTGCGCGCCGCCGCGCAGGCGGGCCGGCCGGTGCCGGACACTCTGCGTGCTGACATCTCCGCCGCCGTGCGCGCCTCCGACGACGACGCCGCCGAACGGCTCTACCGCGCGCTCGGCGGGGACGCGAGCACCGCGCGGCTGGAGCCGGAGTGCGGGGTGGAGGTGTCGACGTCGCGGCCGGGGTGGTGGTCCTACACCCGGGTCACCGCGCTCGACGCGGCCCGGATCCTGGCCTGCGTGCGCGACCGCGCGCCGGAGTGGCCGGGTGGGGACGCCCTGCTCGCCGACCTCGACGCCGTCACCCCCGACGGCCGTTCCGGCGTCCGTCCCGCGCTGCCCGGGGTCGTCGCGGAGAAGAACGGCTGGACCCTGCACGGTGCCGACGGGTGGAACGTGCACTGCGTCCTGGCCTGGGAGGACCGGGCCCTCGCGGTGCTCACCACCTACCCCGCCGAGCGGGGCGTCGAGTACGGCTGGACGGTGTGCCGCGACGTCGCCGGGGACGTGCTGTCCGTCTCCTGACCCACCACCCGTCGCGGGTTCTCGTATGCGAATACGTGCATGTATGGTGACCGGCATGGGTCACGGACACGGTCACGGAGGCGGCTCGGGGCACGGGCACGCCGGGGCGGGCACCGACCGCCGCCGGCTGGCGACGGCGCTGGGCGTCACGCTGGTCACGGCGGTGCTCGGTGCGGCGGGTGCGGTGTACACCGGCTCGCTGGCGCTGCTCGCCGACCTCGGGCACCTGCTGACCGACGCGGGTGCGCTGGTCGCCGCCCTCATCGCCAGCGTGCTCGCCGCACGCCCGGCGACGACGTCGCGGACCTACGGGATGGGCCGGGCCGAGGTGCTCGTCGCCGCCCTGAACGCGCTCACCCTCGTCGCGGTCGTGGTGTGGGTCGGGGTGGAGGCGGTGCAGCGGCTGTTCGAGCCGGCCGAGATCCCGGGCCTGCCGCTGCTGGTCATCGGTGTGCTCGGCCTGCTCGGGAACCTGGTGTCGCTCGCCGTCCTGGCCGGCGGCGACCGCGGCAACATGAACATGCGCGGGGCCATGCTGCACGTCCTCGGCGACGCGCTCGGCTCGGTCGGCGTGCTCGCCGCCGCCGTCGTGCTGATGACGACCGGCTGGCCCTACGCCGACACCATCGCCTCGCTGTTCATCGTCGCGCTGATCCTCCCGCGCGCGGTGTCGCTGCTGCGCGAGGCCGCACACGTCCTGCTGGAGGGCGCGCCCAAGGGCATCGACGCCCAGGACGTCAAGGCGGCGCTGCTGGCCGTCGAGGGCGTCGCCGACGTCCACGACCTGCACGTGTGGGCGATCAACGACCGCACCCCCGCGATGTCGGCGCACGTCGTCGTCGACGAGGAGGTCTCCGCGCACTGCGGGGACTCCTCGGTGCTCGACCGTGCCGGGCACGTGCTGCGTGAGCGGTTCGGGCTCGACCACTCCACCCTGCAGGTCGAGCACGCCGCGCACACCGGGCACGAGAACCACTGCGGCTGAGTCGCGGTGATCCACAGCCGCCCGGGGTGGTCCATGGCATGGCGCACCTGTTCAGCCCGTACACGTTCCACGGGATCGCGACGCCGATGACCCTGTCCCGCTCGCGCGACGACCACGCCCGGTGGCTGCGGAACATGCGCGGCCACACCCCGGGCGTCGGCCGGCCCGAGCCGCGGGCGTCCCGGTGAGCGTGCGGGCCGTCGCACCGGACGGGACCGGGATCGGGTTCGACGTCCGGGGGAGTGGCGAGCCGCTGGTCCTGCTGGCCGGGCAGGCCAACGCGCGGCACTGGTGGAGCACCGTGCGCGAGGGCCTCGCCGGGTACCGCACCGTCGCCGTCGACACCGCCGGCACCGGGACCAGCGACGACGCGGCCGACCACGACTGGAGCACCCGCCGCTTCGCCCGCGACGTCGTCGCCGTCCTCGACGCGGCCGGGATCGGTCGCGCCCACGTCTACGGCACGTCGATGGGCGGCCGGGTCGCGCAGTGGGTGGCCGCCGACCACCCCGACCGGGTCGGCGCGCTGGTGCTCGGCTGCACCACCGCGGGCGGACCCGGCACCGTCGCCCCCGACCCGGAGGTGCCGCGCCGCCTGGCCGACCCGGCGACCCACGACGGCGAGCTGCGCCGCCTCATGGCCGGCCCGCAGATCCCGGACCCGCTGCCCGTCCTCGGCGACGACACCATGAGTCCGGCGGCGCGGGCGGGCCACCGCCGCGCGAGCGCCAGGCACGACGCGTGGGACGCGGTCGCCACGATCACCGCCCCGACCCTGGTGCTGCACGGCGGCGACGACGAGCTCACCCCGCCCGACAACGGGTTCCGCCTCGCCCGGCGCATCCCCGGCGCCGAGCTCGTCGTGCTGCCCGGGGCCCGGCACGCCTACTTCCTGGAGCGGCGCGCGACCGACGAGGTGCTGACGTTCCTCGCCCGGCACCCGCTCCCGCCCGGCTGAGCAGACCGGACCAGCGGTGCCGGGCTCAGCCCGCCAGGTGCGACCAGCGCACCGACAGCTCGTCCCAGGTGCCCTCGTCGGCGACCCGCCCGCGGTCCAGCACGACCACCCGGTCCGCCCGGGCCAGCGCCGCCCGCTTCGTGCTCGCGCCGACCACGGTGCTGCCGCGGCGGCGCAGCGCCGCCCACAGCTCGATCTCGGTGCGGACGTCCAGCGCGGACGACACGTCGTCGGCGACGATGAGCTCGGCGCCGGTCGCCAGCGCCCGGGCCATCGCGACCCGCTGCACCTGCCCGCCGGACAGCCGGATGCCCCGGTGCCCGACGACGGCGTCCGGCCCGCCCGCCGCGGCCACGTCCCGGTCGAGGCGGGCGTCGCCGACCGCGTCCTGCACCGGCCGGTCGTGCCCGAGGGCGATGTTGTCGCCGAACGTGCCCGAGAGCACCCGGGGGACCTGCCCGACGTAGGCGACCTGCCCGGGACGCAGGAACGTCTGCGGATCCTCGACCGCGCGCCCGTTCCAGCGGATGACGCCCTCGTGCCCGACCAGCCCGGCCAGGCCCGCGAGCAGGCTGGACTTGCCCGACCCCACCTGGCCGGTGACCAGCACCAGCGAGCCCGCGTCGATGTCGAGGTCCACACCCTCGACGCCGATGGTGCCGTCGTCGTGCACGGCGGCGACCTTCTCCAGGCTCAGCCGCTGCAGCGGCTCGCGCTCCACCGGCTCCGGGGCCGGCGCGGCCCCGGTGGCCAGGTCGACCCCCGGCGGCAGCCGGGTCAGGTCCGCCGGACCCGCGAACGGGGCGACGGCACGCAGCCAGCGCCGCGCGATCGGGGCCTCGGTGACCGCGGCCGCGCACACCTGCCCGAGGAACCCGGCCCCGTTCAGCGTGGTCGACACCAGCAGCGCCGTCGCCAGCGGCCAGGTCCCGGCCAGGTACAGCGACCAGGTGAGCACCACCGCGCCCTGCAGCAGCACACCGGGGACACCGTCGAGCAGGGTGCGCACCCGGTACTCACGGACCGTGGCCCGGACCCGGTCACCGTCGACGGCGGCGAGGTGGGCCCGCAGCGCTCCGGTCGCGGCGGCGAGCTTCACCGTGCGCACCGACTCCAGGACCGATCCCAGCGCGGTGCCGAACCGGGCCCGGGCGTCCGCCGCGATCCGCCCGGAGCGTCCCGCGAACGGCGCCCCGATCGCCGCGACGCCCACGCAGACCAGCAGGAACCCGCCGATGACGGCGGCCGCGCGCACGTCGGCCGCCACCAGCCCGGCCACCACGACGACGATCACCGAGTTGGTGACGTCGACCCAGCGGTCCACGTAGAGGATCATCCGGTCCGAGTCCAGCGCCCGCGCCACGACCTCGCCCGCGGGGGAGCGCGGACCACGCCGCTGCATGGTCTGCCCGCGCAGCACCCCGAGCCGCAGCCGCAGCGACGTCGCCGACCACCAGCGCGGGTAGGTGCGGAACGCGACGGCGATCCACACCGGGAACAGCATCAGCACCACCGTCAGCGCGACGGCGGGCCCCCATGGCGTGCCGCCGCCCTCCAGCCCCGCGACGACGAGCCCCCACAGCCAGCCGGTGAGCACACCGGTGGCCGAGCCCAGGGTGGCGAGGGTGAACATCGACCCGCCGGCCAGCCCCCAGCGCGGGTGGGCCAGCGCCAGCCGCAGCACGACCCGCCACAACGGGGGAGCGGGCACCGGGTCCGCGGGCGGCACCGCGCGCCGGACCGCCCGGTGCAGCAGCGGTGACTCCGGCTCGGCGAGGGCCACCGCACCGTCGCGCTGCGGCGCCGTGCGCCCGGTGCCGGCCGCTCCGGTGGTTCCCGGGGTGCCGGAGGGCAGGGACCGGTCGGCGGCGAGCAGGTCGGCGTAGCGGCCGGGTTCCGAGGCCAGCTGCTCACGCTCGCCGTGCTGGACCAGGCGGCCGTCGGACAGCACCGCGACGGCGTCGGCGCGGCGGATCGTCGAGAGCCGGTGCGCCACGACGATCCCGGTGCGGCCCGCGAGCAGCGCCCGCGACGCCCGGGTCACCCGCTCCTCGGTGCGCGGGTCCATCCGCGCGGTGGCCTCGTCCAGCACGACGACGGCGACGTCGCGCACCAGCAGCCGGGCGAACGCCACCAGCTGCTCCTCGCCGGAGGACAGCGCGATCCCGCCGGTGCCGAGGCGGGTGTCCAGGCCGTCGGGCAGGGCCTCGACCCACTCGTCGAGACCCAGCGCGGCCGTCGCGGCCTCGACCGCGCTGCGCGGGACCGCGGGGTCGAACAGCGTGACGTTCTCCGCGAGCGTCGCCGCCAGGATCTCGGTGCGCTGGGTGACCACGCCGACCCCGCGGCGCAGCCCGTCCAGGTCCAGGTCGCGCACGTCGACCCCGGCCAGGAACACCTGCCCGCGCGGCGGCTCCACGGCGCGCGAGAGCACCTTGGTGACCGTCGACTTCCCCGAGCCGGTACGGCCGAGCAGCGCGCACGTCGTCCCGGCCGGCACGGTCAGGTCGATCCCGCCCAGGCGGAACCCGTCGGCGTACCCGGCGGTCAGCCCGCGCAGCTCCACCGACGCGGGCCCCGGCGGCAGCGGACGGCCGCCCTCGGGCTCCCGCTCGGTCTCCAGCAGCGACGACACCCGGGTGAGCGCGCCCAGACCGGCCTGGATGTCGGGCATCCGGTCGACGACCGCGTCGATCTGCCCGACGAACGCGGTGACCAGCAGCCACAGCGTGACCAGCGCGGCGATCCCGCCCGGGTCGCCGGCGACCAGCCACACCCCGCCGAGCGCGAGCGCCCCGAGCAGCGCGTGCGCGACGGTGCCCGTCCGCAGCCCGAGCCGGGTCGCGATCCGGCACACCTCGTGGGTGCGCGCGACGACCGTCGCCGCCCGGCGGGCGAACCCGGCGACCACGTGCGGCTGGCCCAGCGAGGTGCGCACGTCGTCCTGCCCGGCGACCGCCTCCTCCAGCTGCGCCGCGTGGTCCGACCAGGCCGTCTCCTCGGCGACCTTGGCCCGCGCGATCTGCGGCGTCAACGGCCGCGCCACCAGCACGATCACGGCGGCGACCAGCGGGAACACGACGAACGCCGGCCAGAACACCAGCCCGGCGACGATCCACGCGACGACCGAGCGCAGCAGCGAGCGGCCGGTCTCCCAGCCGATCCGCCGGATGAGCTGGGCGAGCTGGCGGCAGTCGTCGTCGACCCGGTCGAGGAGCTCACCGACCGCCTGGTCCTCCAGCGCGGGCAGCGGCTGCGCCAGCGCGGACCCCACGAGGTCCGACCGCAGCCTGCCCTCCGCGCGCCCGACCACCCCGGAGAACAGGACCCGGCCCAGGGTGTCCAGCAGCGCGGCGCCCAGCAGCAGCGCGGCCAGCACGGCGACCAGGGTGGCCGTCGGCCCGCTCACCACCGCCCCCACCACGGTCGCCGCCGTCGCCTCCGCCACCGCGGCCACCACCGCGGCGCCCACCGCCACGACCGACACCGGTCCACCCAGCCGACGCCAGGACAGCGCGCGCACCCTCGACACCCCCGACGAGACCGCGCTACGGGATCTCCGGGCGCCGTCGGTGATCGACGGTAATCGCGACCCCCGACAGAATCGCCCGGTTTTCGGCGGCCCTGCCCCCGATCGCCCGGTCGAAACCGGATCGGGCCGTGCCCCACCCGAAGCGGTCGACAACGCCCCGAGGGGGCGCGGCCGGGCCCCGGTGTCCGCATGCTTGCCCCGCAGCGACGCGTGGAGCACGAGGGGGAACCGATGGGACCGTGGTCGACCAGGTGGGCCGGGGGCGCGCTCTGCGCGGTGGCGGCACTGGCACTCACCGCATCACCGGCGCTGGCGGAGGACGCACCCGTACCGGAGCCCCCCACGTTCACCAGCACGCTCACCGCGACCCTGACCCCGGACGCGGTCCGCGCCGACGACGGCGCACCGGTGCCCGGCCAGCAGGGTGCGAGCGGGACGTTCACCCTGCGCCTGAACAGCCAGCAGAACATCGTCTGTTACGACATCCGGATGACCGGGGTCACCCCGCCGTTCAGCAGCCCCGCGCGGACCGCCACGCACCTGCAGGAGGGGCAGCCGAACGAGTCCGGCAACCCGCGGATGGTCTTCCCGGACCCGCAGGGCCCGCCCGGCGGCCCGATGACCAGCAAGGGCTGCCTGCAGGGGCCGTTCACCACCGGCGTGATCGTCGGCGGCGTCGACACCGGCACCGGGTTCACGGTCACGGACCTGGAGGCCAACCCGGCCGCCTGGTTCGTCGACACCCACACCGAGCAGTACCGGACCGGCGCGGTGCGCGGGCAGCTGTCCAAGAGCGGCTGACGGCCTCAGCCGGCGCCCCGCGCGGGCGCCGGCGCGGCCGCGGGCGGGCACAGTGCGGCGATGCTCCGCAGCCGGCCCCGCAGCACCGCGTTCTGGTCGAGCTGGGCGACGAGCAGACCCAGCACGTCGGCCGCCGCCTCGACGACGTCGAGCTCGGCGGGCAGCGGGGACCGCCCCGGCCGCGACACCAGGAACAGCAGACCGCGTTCGCGGTCCGGCGCCCGCACCCGGACCGCGACGCCGTGTCCCGCGGAGCGGCCGTCGGGGAAGCCGGTCTCGGCCGGCACGAACAGCCGCGGCCCGGCCGCGTGCAGGACCGCCCGCACCTCCGGCGGCGGGGTACCGGCCGAGAGCCGCTCCACCAGCCACCGGTGCACCCCCGCGGTGCCGGCCAGCTGCCAGCGCCGGCCGTCGAGCAGGTACACCCCGGCGCACTCGGCGTCCAGGGTGCGGGCGAGCGGGCGCACCGCGTCGCGCACCACCGCCGCCGACGTCGCGTCGACCGCACCCGGCTCCGGCGGCGCCGGGTCCGGCTGCGGGAGGTCCGGGACCGCGACGCCCAGATAGCGCTCCAGCTGCTCGGCGGAGTAGCGCCGGTGACCGCCCGGCGTGCGGGACGGGACCAGCAGCGCCGCGCCCTCCGCGGCGAGCAGCGTCGTGCGGCTCACCCCCAGGATCCGGCAGGCCTCGCCGACCGAGAACCAACGACCCGTGTGCATGCGTCCCCCCGATCCCCCGGGAACCGTCCGGGAACGATTCGTCCGGTTCCCACCCGTGGTGTTACACCTCACAGACCGTGTCTGTCGACGACGACGCCCGGCGGAACCGTGCGGTTCCGGACGGTTCCGCACGGTTCGGGGAGGCCACGGTGGTGACGGATCTGGGCGGGCAGGTCGCGCTCGTCACCGGCGGTGCCCGCGGGCAGGGCCGGGAGCACTGCCTCGCCCTCGCCGCGGCCGGGGCGGTGGTCGGGGTGCTCGACGTGTGCCGGGACCTCGCCGTCCCCGCCTACCCGCTCGCCACCGAGGAGCAGCTGGCCGAGGTGGTCACCGCCGTCACCGACGCCGGCGGGCGGGCGCTGCCGCTGGTCGCCGACGTCCGCGACCCGGCGGCCGTCCGGGCGGCGGTCGCCGCGCTCGTCGGGGCCCACGGACGGCTCGACATCGTGGTCAACAACGCCGGCGTCGTCACCAGCGCCCCGTTCTGGGAGCTCACCGACGCCGAGTGGGACGTCGTCGTCGGGGTCAACCTCACCGGGACCTGGCAGGTCGCGCGGGCCGCCGCACCCCACGTCCGCCGGTCCGGGCGCGGCCGCATCGTCAACATCGCCTCGACCGGCGGGATGCGCGCCGTCCCCGAGTTCGCGCACTACGTGGCGGCCAAGCACGGCGTCGTCGGGCTGACCAGGGCGATGGCCATCGAGCTCGCCGGCTCCGGCGTCACGGTCAACGCGATCCTGCCCGGGGCGGTGGACTCCCCGATGCTCGCCGGGCTCGCCGACGAGCTCGGGCTGGCCCCGGACCAGGTGCACAAGCGCTGGCTGCACGACCAGCTCGTCGCCGAGGTGATCGCGCCCGGCGAGATCACCGGCGCACTGCTCTGGCTGCTGGGCACAGCGCCCGGCACGTCACCGGCCACTGCCTGGCCGTCGACGGGGGAGCACTGGCCCGCTGAACGGCACACGCACGACACGCACGCACGGTTCTCGACGAGGAGGAGCGATGGGACGGTTCGACGGCAAGGTGGTCCTGGTGACCGGAGGGGCCCGCGGGCAGGGCCGGTCGCACGCGCTGGCGTTCGCCCGGGAGGGCGCCGACATCGCGATCTGCGACATCGCCGACCAGCTGGACACGGTGCCCTACGCGATGAGCGCGCAGGCCGACCTCGACCGGACGGTCGAGCTGGTCGAGGAGCTGGACCGGCGCTGCGTCGCGGTCCGGGCCGACGTGCGCGACCGCGCGCAGGTGGAGCAGTTCGCCGAGCGGGCCCGCGCCGAGCTGGGCCGCATCGACGTGCTGCTCGCCAACGCCGGGATCTTCTCCTTCGGCACGGTCGCCGAGATGTCCGAGGACATGTGGCAGCAGATGATCGCGGTCAACCTCACCGGGGTCTACCACGCGTTCCGCGCGGTGCTCCCGACGATGATCGAGCAGGGGTACGGGCGGATCGTCGCGACGTCGTCGATGGCGGGCAAGGTCGGCATGGGCAACATCGCCCACTACGTCGCGGCCAAGTGGGGCGTGATCGGCCTGGTCAAGTCGACCGCCATCGAGGTCGGCGGCAACGGGATCACCGTCAACGCCGTCTGCCCGACCTCGGTCGACACCGACATGATCCAGAACGCGGCGGCCTACGAGCTGTTCCTGCCCGACACCCCGCACCCCACGCGCGACGACGCGGCCCCGGCGTTCCAGTCGATGAACACCGTGCCCGTGCCCTGGGTCGAGGTCTCCGACATCTCCAACACCATGCTCTTCCTCGCCTCCGACGACGCCCGGTACATCACCGGGGAGACCGTCGCCGTGGCCGCGGGGATGAACACCGGCAACGCGGCCTGAGGGGGACGCCATGACGGGACGACTGCAGGGGAAGGTCGCGCTGGTCTCCGGGGCGGCACGCGGCCAGGGCCGGTCGCACGCGGTACGCCTGGCCCAGGAGGGCGCCGACGTCATCGCGTTCGACCGCTGCCGCCCGCTGGACACGGTGCACTACGCCCTGTCCACCCGGGAGGACCTGGAGGAGACCGTGCGGCTGGTCGAGGAGTGCGACCGCCGCGTCGTCGCCCGGGAGGCCGACGTCCGCGACACCGCGGCGGTGCAGGCCGTCGTCGACGAGGGCGTGGCCGAGTTCGGCCGCCTCGACATCGTGTGCGGCAACGCCGGCATCGCCGGGTTCGCCGACAACACCTGGTCGCTCACCGACGACGAGTGGGACGAGATGATCGGGGTCAACCTCACCGGGGTCTGGAAGACCGTCCGCGCCGCCGTCCCGGCCATGATCGCCGCGGGCAACGGCGGCGCGATCGTGCTGACCAGCTCCACGGCCGGGGTGAAGGGGATGAGCCGCACCGGGCACTACGTCGCGGCCAAGCACGGCGTCGTCGGGCTCATGCGCAACCTCGCGACCGAGCTGGCGCCGCACTCGATCCGGGTCAACACCATCCACCCCACCGGCGTGAACACCCCCATGGTCACCAACGACTACATCGGCGGGATCATCGCCGCCGACCCGTCGTTCGGGGCGAACCTGCAGAACATGCTGCCGGTCGAGATGGTCGAGCCGGTCGACATCTCGAACGCGATCGTCTACCTCGCCTCCGACGAGGGGCGCTACGTGACCGGGACGATGCTGCCCGTCGACGCCGGGTTCCTGCAGAAGTGAGCGACCGCCGCGCCGCCGTCGCGCGGGCGGTCGTCGGCCGCCGCCGCGAGCTCGACCTCGTGCTCGCGGCGGTGACCGCGGGCCGCGACGTGATGCTGGAGGGGCCGCCCGGCGTCTCGAAGTCGACGATGCTCCGCGCGATCACCGCGCACTGGGGCGTGCCGTTCGTGCTCGTCGAGGGCAACGCCGAGCTGACCCCGGCCCGGCTGGTCGGCCACCACAACCCGGCCCGGGTGCTGCGCGAGGACTACAGCAGCGACAACTTCGTGGCCGGCCCGCTGGTCTCCGCCATGCAGGACGGCGGGTTCCTCTACATCGAGGAGCTCAACCGGGCCCCCGAGGACACCCTCAACGTGCTGCTCGCCGCGATGGCCGAGCGGGAGCTCACCGTGCCCCGGGTCGGCACCGTCACCGCCCGGCCGACGTTCCGGGTGCTGGCGTCGATGAACCCGTTCGACGACGTCGGCACCGCCCGCATCTCCGACTCGGTCTACGACCGCTGGTGCCGGCTGGTCGTCGGCTACCAGGACGAGACCGAGGAGGCGCAGATCGTGCGCGCCCGCACCGGCGTCGACGACGACGGGCTGGTCGCCGACGCCGTCGCGCTCACCCGGGCCACCCGCGGCCACCCCGACCTGCGGCGCGGGGCCAGCGTGCGCGGCGCCATCGACCTCACCGCGATCGCCGTCGAGCTGCGGGCGCTCGGCAGCCACGACGGCGACCACCCGCGCATCGTGCTCGACGCCGCGCTGCTGGCGCTGTCCGCGCGGATCGCCGTCGACGACGCGTTCGACGGCACCCCGGAGGAGGTGATCATCCGCATCTGGGAGGACCGTTTTTTCTCGCGGCCCGGCGTGCCGCGCCGGGACCGCACCGCATCGACGTCGACAACGCCGTCGAGCTGACCGCACCGGGGGAGCGGACGCCCCTGCGGCGCAGGCCCAAGCAGCTGACCGGGGCGCCGACCCTGTTCGGCGGCACCGGGGCTCCGGTGGTGGTCGAGCGGGCCGTCGACGACCGCGACGGCACCGTGACCGGGCCGGCCGGGGGACAGGGGGTGACGACCACGTCGCGCCGGTCCCGCCGCCGCGCCCTGGACGAGCTGCTGGAGGACCGCCCGGCCGACCCCGAGGTGGGCGCCATGGCGCGGCGCATCGCCCGGCGGCTGTCGCTGCGCAGACCCCGGGACGCGCGGGCGGAGCGGGGCCGCGGCAGCCCGGCGCCGGTGCCCTACCGGTACCGGTCCGACGACATCGACCTGGACCGCACGCTGGAGGTCCTCACCGAGCGCCCGGTCCCCGAGGACACCGACATCGTGGTGCGCGAGCGCACCGGCACCCCGCGTGACGTGGTGCTCGCCGTCGACGTGTCGGGGTCGATGCGCGGGGAGAAGGTCCGGATCGCCGCGGCGACGGTCGCGGCGCTGTCGGCGGACCTGGCCGGGGCGGGGGACCGGCTCGCCGTCGTCGCGTTCTGGTCCGACGCCGCGGTACTCGCCGCGCTCGGCGAGCCGGTGGACCCCGCCCGGCTGCTGGACCGGCTGCAGCGGATCCCGGCCCGCGGGCTCACCGACGTCGGGTTCGGGCTGTCGGTGGCGCACGCCGAGCTGGCCCGGTCACCGGCCCGGCGCCGGATCGCGCTGCTGCTCAGCGACGCGGTGCACAACGCGGGACCGGACCCGCGCACCGTCGCCCGGCGCTTCGGGGAGCTGCACGTGCTCCTGGAGGTCGACGGCGAGCACGACGAACCGCTGGGCCGCGACCTCGCGCGCCGCGGCCGGGGGCGCCTCGCCCGCGTCCGCACGCACCGCGACGTCGCCCCCGGGCTCGCGCGGCTGCTGCGCCGGTGACCCGGGCCGATGAGTCCGGCGCCGCGGCGCGGTCGGTAGGGGGACGGACCCTCGACCCACCGCGGGAGACACCATGACCGGAGCAGCCACCACCACGCCGTCGCCGACCTCGAGCGGGCACCTGCCGGTCGACGGGCTGGACCTGTACCACGAGGTGTACGGCGAGCTCGGGACGTCGCCACCGCTGCTCCTGCTGCCGGGCGCGTTCATGGCCGCCGGCTCGATGGCGGCGTGGGCGGCCGGGTTCGCCGAGCACCGCACCGTGGTCGTCGCCGACATGCAGGGCCAGGGCCGGACACCGGACGTGCCCCGTGCGCTGTCCTACGAGCAGTTCGCCGACGACGCCGCGGCGCTGCTCCGCGGCCTGGGCGTCGACCGGGCGGACGTGATGGGCTACTCGCAGGGCGGCGGCGTGGCGCTGCAGCTCGCGCTCCGGCATCCGGACCTCGTGGGCAAGCTCGTCGTGATGGCCGCGACGTTCCGCCGCGACGGCTGGTACCCCTCCGTGCACTCCGCGATCACGGGGATGGACGCGACGACGCTGGCCGGCTCGCCCGTCGAGACGGCGTTCCTGGAGCACACGCCGGACCCCGTCGCGTTCGCGGCCTGGGTGGAGAAGGTGAAGGTCCTCAACGCCGAGGACCAGGAGATCCCCGACGACCGGATGCGTGCGATCACGGCCCGGTCCAGGGTCATCGTCGGGGACGCCGACGGCGTGCGGCCCGAGCACGCGGTGGAGATGTTCCGCCTGCTCGGCGGCGGTGACGAACGGGCCGCGGCGACGGGGATGCTGCAGGAGGTCCCCCGGGCGCGCCTGGTGGTGCTGCCCGCGACCTCGCACATCGGGCTGGTGGGGGAGACGGCGACCCTCGTACCGGCGATCACCGCGTTCCTCGACGACGTCGTACCCGCGACGCCGGACCTGTTCTGACCGCTGACGACGAGGGCCCCACCGGATCGTCCGGCGGGGCCCTCGTCGTGGAACGGGTGGTGCTCAGTCCAGGTAGTCGCGCAGCACCTGGGACCGCGACGGGTGCCGCAGCTTCGACATCGTCTTCGACTCGATCTGGCGGATCCGCTCGCGGGTCACGCCGTAGACCTGGCCGATCTCGTCGAGGGTGCGCGGCTGGCCGTCGGTGAGACCGAAGCGCAGCCGGACGACGCCCGCCTCGCGCTCGGACAGCGTCGCCAGCACCGACTGCAGCTGGTCCTGCAGCAGGGTGAAGCTCACCGCGTCGACCGCGACGACGGCCTCGGAGTCCTCGATGAAGTCACCGAGCTGCGAGTCGCCCTCGTCGCCGATGGTCTGGTCCAGGGAGATGGGTTCCCGGGCGTACTGCTGGATCTCCAGCACCTTCTCCGGGGTGATGTCCATTTCCTTGGCGAGCTCCTCGGGAGTGGGCTCGCGCCCGAGATCCTGGAGCAGCTCACGCTGTATGCGGCCGAGCTTGTTGATGACCTCCACCATGTGCACCGGGATGCGGATGGTGCGGGCCTGGTCGGCCATCGCGCGGGTGATGGCCTGCCGGATCCACCACGTGGCGTAGGTCGAGAACTTGTAGCCCTTGGTGTAGTCGAACTTCTCGACCGCACGGATGAGGCCGAGGTTGCCCTCCTGGATCAGGTCCAGGAACGCCATGCCGCGGCCGGTGTAGCGCTTGGCCAGCGAGACCACGAGCCGGAGGTTCGCCTCGAGCAGGTGGTTCTTGGCGCGCTCGCCGTCCCGCACGATCCAGCGCAGGTCGCGCCGCAGCTGCGGGGACAGCTTCTCGTTGGACTCGAAGACCTTGCGGATGCGCTCGGCGCCGTAGAGGCCGGCCTCGATGCGCTTCGCGAGCTCGACCTCCTCCTCGGCGTTGAGGAGCGCGACCTTGCCGATCTGCTTCAGGTACGCGCGGACCGAGTCGGCCGAGGCGGTGAGCTCGGCGTCCTTGCGCGCCTGGCGCAGGGCCTCGGACTCCTCCTCGTCCCAGACGAAGTCCGCCGACTTCTGCTGCGACGCCCGGGTGGTCGGTGCCACCCGGTTCTTGCCGGTGTTGGTCTCGTCGTCGGAGTCGTCGTCATCGTCGTCGTCGGACGACTCGTCGGCGTTCTCCTCCTTCGCGGCCTCGGCGAGGTCGGCCTCGATGTCCGAGGCGTCGATCTCGCCGTCCTCGAGGACGACCTCGTCGCCGTCGGCGTCCGGCTCGTCGCCGTCGGCCTTCTTGGTGGAGGCCTTCTTCGGAGCGGCCTTGCGCGGGCCGGTCTTCGGCGCGGCCTTGGTCGCCGTGCCACCCGCCGCGGCGGGCTTGCGGGTGCGCGCGGCCGGCTTCTTGGCGGTGCCGGTCGTCGCCGACGCGGTGCTCGTGGTGCCGGAAGTACGGCGGCTGCGGGATGCGGTACCCGACGTCGGTTCGACGGTCGAGTCGCTGCGTGCTGCGGAGTCTGCGGCTGCCACCTGGGCCCTCTCGCTACGTGCGCTGGAGTCGTTACGCGGCCCGGTCGCGGCGCGCTCGTCGGGGGAGACGAGGCCACGACGGCCGGGATGTCCTGTCCTGCCACCGCCTCGGTCGCCGGCGTCGATGGTGGTCGCCGCGCGTCCCGGAGACGGGGTACGCGTTCCATTGTAACTGCGTACCGGCCGGGGGGACGCACCTCACGCCGCCCCGCGCGTCCGGGTGGCTCCGCACGTGGTCGGATGGGGTGGTGAGCCCGCACGAGAGCAGCGATCCCGCCACCCTGCGCGCCGTCGCCGAGCAGGTCGCGGCCGAGGCCGCGGAGCACCTGCGCGGCCTGCCCGCACCGCACGACGACGGCGTCACGACGAAGTCCTCGCCGACCGACGTCGTCACCGCCTCCGACGCCTCGGTGGAGCGCTTCGTCCGGGACCGGCTCGCGCAGCTGCGCCCCGGCGAGCCGGTGTACGGGGAGGAGGGTGCGGGCGACGCCGCCGCCGCGCGCTGGGTGGTCGACCCGATCGACGGCACCGTGAACTACCTCTACGGGCTGCCCTGGTACGGGATCTCGATCGCCGCCGTCCTCGACGGGGAGGGCGTCGCCGGTGCGGTGTCCGAGCCCGCCTCCGGGCGGCTCTGGTCGGCCGGGCGCGGTCTCGGCGCGACCCTCGACGGGCGCCCGCTGCGCGCCGCGGCGACCACCGAGCTGGGCCAGTCCCTGGTGGGCACCGGGTTCGCCTACCGCGCCGAGCGGCGCGCCCGCCAGGCCCGGATGGTCGCGGCGATGCTCCCCGAGGTCCGCGACGTGCGCCGGGCCGGCGCGGCGTCGCTGGACCTGTGCGCGGTCGCGGCCGGCTGGCTCGACGGCTACCTCGAGCACGGCTGCAACTGGTGGGACTGGGCGGCCGGCGCGCTGATCGCGACCGAGGCCGGTGCCGTCGTGCACGTCGCGGGCAGCCCCGGCGTCCGCGGTCCCGTCGACGGCGACGCCCTCGGCGCCGACGTCACCCTCGCCGCCGCGCCCGGGGTCGCCGCCGCGCTGGCCGCGCTGGCCCGCCGCAGCGGCGCCGACACCGTCTGAGCCGTCCGGACGGCCCCGGCTCAGCAGGTCGCGGCGCGGGCCTGGGCCAGCAGGCCCGGGTCCGCCCGCGGACCGCCCTCGGTCCCCGGCGCGGACAGCTGGTCCAGCACGTCGCGGGCCGCGCGGCCCGGTGCGACGTCGGTGAACGCCGACCCGACGACGACGTCGACCACCGCGCCCTGCCGGTCGTCGCGGATCAGCTCGACGCACGGCAGCGCGAGCGCCAGCGTCGACGCGGACGCCGCACCGTCCGGTCCGAACCGCAGCTGCCCGATGCAGTCCAGGTCCCCGTCGGGGAACACGGTGTCGTTGCCCGGCGTACCGGCCTCGCCGAACTGCAGGTCCTTCAGCTCGGCCGACACGAGGTTGGCCTGGCCGCGCTGCCCGCCGGCGTTGCGGACCTGGAACCGGACGTCGTCCGGCGCGGTCGGGGCGGCCGACTCCAGCTCCGTGCGGTCGACCTTCGAGCCGGCCAGGGTCCCCGACGACGGCGCCGGGCAGTTCGTCGACGCCGAGCCGTCGGAGGCGGTGCCCAGCACGACCGCCCACGTGGCCACGGCCAGCACGGCCAGCAGCGCGGTGGTGACCAGGATGGGGCGGGTCCGGCGCCGCTCGTAGGGGCGGTCGCCGCGGGTACGGGTGGAAAGCATCAGAACGACCCTCCGTCCAGGACGTGGTGCCCCAGCGCGACGAGCGGGCCGACCGACCCGTCGAGGCCCTCGGCCATCTCCTCGGGCACCGACCCGGCCCGGACCCGGGCCAGGATCCCGGCGAGCACGACGGCCAGCTTGAACGCGCCGAACCCGACGTACCAGGGCAGCGGACCGGCGTCGAGGCCGGTGCGCGCGGTGTAGCCCTCGACGAGCTCGCGCCGCGTCGGGAAGCCGGGCAGGCCGGTCGGGCTCGGCAGCGGCTGGGCCGCGGACCAGACGGCGTCGTCGCCGTCCTGCTTCCAGTAGACGAGCAGCAGCCCGAGGTCGGCCAGCGGGTCGCCGAGGGTGGACATCTCCCAGTCCAGCACCGCGCGGATGCGGCCGGGGTCCTCGGCGTCGAACACGCAGTTGTCGAGCCGGTAGTCACCGTGCACGACGGTGTGCCGCTGCGCGGCGGGGACGTCGGCGGCCAGCCGCTCGGACAGCCGGGTGAGCTCGGCCTCCTCGTCGGCGTCGACGGGGACCGGGTCGTCGCCGTCGCGGGCGGTGGCCCACTGCTTGCCCCAGCGCCGGATCTGGCGCTCCATGAAGCCGTCCGGACGGCCGAAGTCACCCAGCCCCGCCGCGGCCGGGTCGACGGCGTGCAGCGCGGCGAGGACGTCCACGAGTGCGTCGCCCGCGGCGCGGCGCTCCGCCTCGGTGGACGCCCAGCCCTCCGGCAGGTCGTCGAGCGGCACGACGCCGTCGACGAGCTCCATCACGAAGCAGGGGGCGCCGAGCACGTCGCCGTCGTCGGCGGCCAGCACCGCGGGGACGGGCACGGCGCTCGGCCCGAGCGCGGAGATCACGCGCTGCTCGCGGCCCATGTCGTGGGCGGTCGCGGCGACCTCGCCGACCGGCGGACGACGCAGCACGACCGCGCCGGCGGGGGAGGAGACCCGGTAGGTCAGGTTGGACCGCCCGGCGCCGATCGAGGTGAGCTGCGCCTCGCGCCACCGTTCGTCGCCGAGGGCCGTGGACAGCCACGCGCCGACGGTGGCGGGGTCGGCACCGGGCGTGGGCGTGCGGGCGCTCGTCGTCACACCGGGCGACACTAGTGCGCCCGGCGGCGGTGGCGCCCGGGCGACACCCGGCATGATCGGGGGACTCGCTGCGACGCCCGGCGGACGCTGGGCTACCCTCCCCGCCGCCGGTGACGGACCGGCCGCGACAGGACACACGACGGACGAGCCACCCGGGTCACCGGGCCCGGTGAGACCGGCGTCACTCCCGGAGCCGGGCACAAACCCGGTCCCCGCGACGTTCCTCAGCGGCACGCGACGACCAACCGATGCGAAGTACCGCTGCTCGAGGGCCGAATCGAGCAGCACGGACGTAAGGCAAGGGTGAGACCTGATGGCGACCGACTACGACGCCCCACGTCGCAATGAGGCCGACGAGATGGCCGAGGACTCGCTCGACGAGCTCAAGCAGCGCCGCAACGAGGCGCAGTCCGCGGTCGTCGACGTCGAGGAGACCGACACCGCGGAGAGCTACGAGCTCCCGGGCGCGGACCTGTCGGGCGAGGAACTGACGGTGAACGTCCTGCCGAAGCAGGCGGACGAGTTCACCTGTGCGAGCTGCTTCCTGGTGCACCACCGGAGCCGGCTCGCCAGCACCTCGGGCGGACAGTTCCTCTGCCGCGACTGTGCGGCCTGACAGGGCCCGCACGACGGGAGGACCACGACGGGCCCCGGCGGAGTTCCGCCGGGGCCCGTCGTACATCCCGGGTCAGCTCTGCTGGGGGTGCGGCGCCTGCGCGGCGATCGCCGCCCGCAGCGCGTCGGGACGGCGTGTGCTGAGCACCCAGTAGGGCTCGTCACGGCCGGTCGCCTGGACCCGCACCAGCGGCCCCACCCACGCCCGGTGCAGCACGTAGGCCTGCGGGTCGAGGTCGGGGCCCATCGCCTGCTGCTTGTCGGCGCGCGCGACGGTGTCGGTGACCCCGGCCGCGGACAGCGGCAGCTCCCGGCCGTTCGAGATCAGCACGCCGCCGCGGACCGTGGTGCGGCTGCGGCCCATCCACCACAGGACGCCGACGCACAGCGGCACCATCGTCAGGTAGCCCAGCCACGCCCGCAGGCCGGGGTAGCCCATGTGGATCTGCGCGCCCATCAGGACACCGAGCCCGACGGCGAGCAGGTACCACCACACCGGGACGGACAACCGCTCGTCGAACGCAGCAGGGCCAGCCGTCGCAGAGTCGGTCTCCGGAACCCGTTCGCTCACGGGGCCCAGGGTAGCGTCGCCCGCCGTGCCCGGTTCCGTGCCCGCTCCCCCGGACCAGCCGCCGGCAGCAGCGTCCGTCGACGTCCTGCTGACGCGGCTCGACCCCGACGTCCCCCACCCCGCGTACGCGCGGCCCGGGGACGCCGGGGCCGACCTCGTGACGACCACCGACGTGGTCCTCCAGCCCGGGCGCCGGGCGCTCGTCGGGACCGGGGTGGCGATCGCGCTGCCCGAGGGCTACGCCGGGTTCGTGCACCCGCGGTCCGGCCTCGCGGCCCGCTGCGGGCTGTCGATCGTCAACGCACCCGGCACCGTGGACGCCGGGTACCGCGGCGAGATCAAGGTGTGCCTGGTCAACACCGACCCGGACACGCCGGTGGAGCTTCACCGGGGGGACCGCATCGCGCAGCTGGTGGTGCAGCGGGTCGAGACGGCCCGGTTCGTGGAGGTCACCGCGCTGCCCGCGTCGGTACGCGGCGCCGCCGGTCACGGCTCGACCGGCGGGAACGCCGCGCTCGTCGCCGGGGGAGGGGACCAGTAGATGCCGGGACGCGCACGCGGTCGGATGTTCGACATCCGTCCCGAGGACGGGGTCGAGGACACCGGGACGGGTGCCTATCCGGGCTATCCCGGCTACGGCGACTCCGACATCGACGACTTCGACGACTACGCCGACCACTACGCCGAGCAGGACGCCCGTCGCGGGGCGCCGCCGGTGAACGGCGCGGCCCCGCGCAACGGCTCCGGACCCGGTGCGCCGAACGGCAGGCCGCCCGCGCCGGGGCGCAACGGCTCCGTGCCCGCCGCCGGCCCCCGCCCGGTACCGGCGAACGGCCGCCCGGCCGGCCCGCGGACCGCTGCCGTCCCCGCCCCCGACGGCCCCGCCGCGGCGACGACGGCGGTGCGCGCGGTCGGCCGCGACACCACCGGCCGTCCCCCGGCCACCGGCGCCTCCGGGCGCCTGCCCGCCCCCGCCCCCGCCGCGCACGACGACCGGGTCGCCCCGGACGGCCGCTGGGACGAGGAGGAGCCGCCGCTGCTGTCGCACCGGGTCGAGGACGACGAGCTCGCCTACGCCCGCGACCGCACCCCGCAGGGCTTCGACGGCGGTGACCCCGACGACCCGTCCTGGGGCCGGCGCCCGTCCGCGCCGCCCTCCGACGACCTCGACTACGACGACGACGTCGACGACGAGGACGAGTACGACGAGGACGAGTACGACGAGGACGAGTACGACGAGGACGAGTACGGCGTCGGCGACGCCCCGCTCTCGGTCCCGCCGCCCGGCAGCGGCGGCCGCCCGCTGGGCCCGGCCGACGTCGAGGAGCTCGACCCGTCGATGACCGACGCGCTCGCCCGCGTCGACCTCGGTGCCCTGCAGGTCCCGGTGCCCTACGGCGCCGAGCTGAAGCTGGAGCCCGCGGGTGCCGAGCGCCCCCAGGCCGTGCACCTGCTGCTCGCCGAGGGCCGGATCGCGGTGAGCGCGCTCGCCGCGCCGCGGTCGTCCGGTCTGTGGGCGGACCTGTCCGCGGAGATCGAGCAGTCCCTGCGCAAGGGCGGCGCCCGGGTGCGCAACGCCCGCGGCGACTGGGGCCGCGAGCTCCACGCCCGCACCGAGAACGCCGCCTCGGTGTTCGTCGGCTGCGACGGCCCGCGCTGGATGGTCTACGGCGTGGCGACGGCGTCGCTGGAGACCGTCGAGGCCCTCGACGTGGAGCTCCGCCGCGTGCTGCGGGGGATCATCGTCGTCCGCGGGAAGTCGCCGTACCCGCCGCGGACGGTCCTGCCGCTGGAGCTGCCCGAGCACCTGCGCGAGCAGCAGCCCGAGGTCGCGCCCCAGAAGCCCAGCATCACCGTCTCCGTCCCGGCCCCCACCGGCGCGACGGGGTCGACCCCGGTGCCGTCGGGCACCACCGGCGCGACCCCGGTGCCATCCGGCCCGGCGACCGGCGCCCGCCCGGTGCCGGCCGCCGCCTCCGCGGAACCGGCGACGCCGGTCGAGCCCGCCCGGCCGGCACGTCCGCGCCGCACCGCGCCCGCCGCCGCCTCCGCGGCCCCGGCCACGCAGCCCCCCGCGGGGCCGGTGGGGCCCCGCCCGTCGGTCGAGGACGCCGACCCGCGCACCCGCGCGCTGCCGCAGGTCCGCCGCCCCGCCGCGGCGGCCCCGGCAGAGGTGCCCGCGGAGCGCACGGAGCTCACCCCCGCCGTCCGCGCCGACGAGTCGCCCGCCGAGCGCACCGCGCTGACCGGCGGCCCGCTGGTCACCCCCGGGTCCGAGGCGCGGCCCGGCCGCCGTCGCGGACGTCCGGTCCGGCCCGACCGGACCGGCGCGAACCGGCTCGGCGGCGCCCCGGCCGGTGCCACACCGGCCGGGGGCATCCCCGGCAGCGCGACCCCGACCGGCGCGATCCCGACCGCGGGTGGCGTCGCGCCCGCGGCCGGCCCGGTCCGGCCCGGGACCGACACCGGCGCGCGCCCGCTGCCGGGCCGCGAGTCGATCCACGCCCCGGCGCCGCTGCACGCGCCGGACCCGGCGCCGTCCGCGGCCGCCCCGGTCCGGGCCCCCGAGCCCGAGCCGGTGGAGCCCCCGGCCCGCCGGGACCCGGCGGTGACCGCGCTGTCGGTCGCCGACCTGCTCGCGGGCGCCGAGGACGACCGGTCCGCGACCCCGCTCACCGGTTTCGGCCGGGGCGCGGCGGCCGGCGACATCCTGGACACCGGCACCCCCGTCCCGGCCTCCGCCCTCGACGACGCCGCCTCCCTGTCCGGTACCGCGCTGTCCGGCGCCTCCCTGTCCGGCACCGCCCTCGACGGCCGTACGGCTCTCGATCCCGGCACGGCTCCCGGTGGCGGCCCGGCCCTCGGCGGCGGCACCGGCATCGGGGCCGGTACCGGCCCCGTGGACGGTGACGCCGCGGACGGGCGCGAGACGCTCGGCAGTGCGACCACCGCCGGCGGTGTCGCGGGCGGGACCGCACCGGGCACCGGTGGGGCGGGCCGCCGCTCCCGGCGCGACCGCGCCGCCGACGCCACCCGCGTCGATGCCGCGGACCTGCTCGCCGGGCGCACCCGGGACACCCCGGCCGCCACGCCCGGACCGGCGGCGCAGCCCACCGGGGCCATCGAGGACATCCCGCTGTCGGACGTGCCGCTGATGGAGGCCACGCTCGACCGGCTCCCGGCCCCGCCGGAGCCCGCCGCACCCGCGCCCACCCGTCGTCGGCGGGGCGCCCGCCCCACCGCGGACGCGCCCGGCCACACGGCACCCGCCGACCCCACCCCGGACGACGACGGCTGGCTGTCCGCCGAGATCGCCGCCAGCCGCCGCTCCGGCCGGCACGGCGCGGGGGCGGGCACCTCGGTGGCCGACCTGCTCGCCGCCGTCGCCCTCGACGCCCCCGCGGGCGGTGGACGCCGCCGCGAACCCGACGCCGCCCCCGCCTCCGGGAGCGGCACCGCGGGTCCCGCGCCCGCCGGTTCCGCGCCCGCCGGTTCCGCGCTCGCCGGTTCCGCGCCGCTCGGCGCGGACGCCGACGAGGGCCGGGGGACCGGTGCCGGACACCGCGCCGACCCGGCGCCCGCATCGCCCGGCCCTGCATCGCCCGGCCCCGCGGCGCCGAACCCCGCGTCGGCCAACCCCGCACTGCCGGGCCCCGCAGCGCCGGGCCCGTCCGGCCGGGGAGCGGACGACCCGGCGGAACCGGGCCGGTCGGAACCGGGCCGGGCCGAGCCGGGCACGAACGGCCGGGCCGCGCCGGGCCCGGGCGGGGACGACCTGTTCCGGGCCGCGGGCGACGCGGGCCGCCCCTGGCACGGAGGCGGCCCCACCTCGGCCGACGAGGCACGCAGCGCCCTGCAGGACCTGCTCCGCAGCGCGTCGGCCGACCGCGGACCCGACGCCGACGGTCCGGGTGCCGACCGCACCAACGGGCACGGCGGCGTCACCGGCCTGGCCGACTACCGGGCCAGCCGGGCGGCCGCCGGACGGGCCGCGGCCCGCGCCGCCGAGGACCCCGCGGACGCGGACCCGGCCCGCACCGGCACCGCGGACGACGACACCGACGACGTCCCCGGCGCACTCGACGCCGGCCGCGCCGCGGGCGGGTCCGGGCTCACCGGCCAGTGGTCGTCCGGTCGGCGCGCGGGCGGCACCGGTCCCCGCGACCTCGGACGGCACCGCCGGGACTGAGCGGGAGCGCGGTGGGCGCGGGTGTCCGGTACGCCCGGCCCGCGCCCGCCCGCCGACCACCGGGCGCGGCCCGGGAACCGGTCGGCGGGGCGGCGACCGGGAGGTCAGGGCCGCCACGGGCACAAACCGGAGCGTCCGCGCGTTACGCTCTCGGCGCCACCACGACACCCTGTCGGGTCGCCACGCGAGTGCGGGTCACCGGAGGGTCCGGTGACCCCGGGCCGGTACCGGATGCGGGCCGAGGAGAGACATGGGCAGCACGGATGGCGGAGCGTTCCGCCGGATGCTCCGCAAACTCACCAGCGACGTCGACGAGCTCGACGCGCGCGATCTCGCCGAGGACGTCGAGGAGACCGGGGCACGCCCGGCCCGCGACTGCGCCTGCGGCGAGGAGGTCACGATGCTCGGCCGGATCCGCAGCGTCGACCTCTGTCCGCAGAGCGCCGACGCCACGCTGAAGGCCGAGCTGTTCGACGGCACCGACGGCGTCACCCTGGTCTGGATGGGCCGGCGCAGCATCCCCGGTATCGAGGCCGGGCGCACCATGCGGGTCCGTGGCCGGATCTCGGTCCGCGACGGTCGCAAGGTGCTCTACAACCCGTACTACGAGATCTGCCAGGCGCAGTGACCCGCGGGACCCTCGCGGCCTGCTCCTGAGCCGACGGATCGGACCGGCTTGAACGACCACCACCACGACGCCCCGACCACCCGGATCCCGCGAGTCCCCGACGTGGACCCGCAGGACCGGACCGCGCCCCTCGGCCGGCCGGTGACGGCACCGGCGCACGCCGCCGGGCCCGAACCGGACCGGTCCGGGCCCGCGGCGCCACCGGCCACGGACGCGGGCGGCGAGGCTCCGACCCCCACCCTGCTCGAGCAGATGGGCGGGGTCACCGGGATCGTCGCCTCGACCATCCCGGTCGTGGTGTTCGTCGTCGCCAACATCCTCGGCGACCTGCGGACCGCGCTGTACGCCGCGATCGGGGCCGGGGTGCTGGTGCTGGTCTGGCGCCTGGTCCGGCGCGACCCGGTGATGCCGGCGATCTCCGGCCTGCTCGGCGTCGGGGTGTGCGCGCTCGTGGCCAGCCGGACCGGCGAGGCCCGCGGCTTCTACCTGCCCGGTCTGCTCTACAGCGGCGCCCTCGGGATCGTCGCGCTGGTCTCGATCATCGCCCGCTGGCCGCTGGCCGGGGTGATCTGGCACGGCATCAACGGCCACGGCACCGAGTGGCGCCGGGACCCCCACCTGGTCCGCGCCTACGGCTGGGCCACCGCGGTGTGGGCGACGACCTTCCTCGCGAAGGTCCTCGTGCAGGGCGGGCTGTACCTGGCCGACTCCGAGACCTGGCTGGGCGTCGCGCGGCTCGCGATGGGCTACCCGCTCACCGGGGTCGCGATCCTGGCCACGATCCTCATCGTGCGCCGCGCCGAGCGCGCCCGCACCGCGACCGCCTGACCCGCACCGGCGCGCGGGACACCCGCGCGCCGGTCCCGGGCGGGGTCACATGAGGGCGGCGCGGATGTCCTCCTCGACCGCCGTCGTCGCCACGAACAGCAGCTCGTCGCCGCCCTCCAGGGCGTCGTCGGGCTGGGGCACGATCACCCGGCCGCCGCGCAGGATCGTCACCAGCGCCGAGTCCGTCGGCAGCTCCAGCACCCGCACCGGCCGCCCGGCCAGCGGCGTGTCCTCGGGCAGCGTCACCTCGACGAGGTTCGCCTGCCCCTGGCGCAGCGTCAGCAGCCGCACCAGGTCACCCACGGCGACGGCCTCCTCGACCAGCGCCGCCAGCAGCCGCGGCGTCGACACCGCGACGTCGACGCCCCAGTTCTCCCCGAACAGCCACTCGTTGCGCGGGTCGTTCACCCGGGCCACCACCCGGCGGACCCCGAACTCGGTCTTCGCCAGCAGCGAGACCACCAGGTTGACCTTGTCGTCGCCGGTCGCGGCGATCACGACGTCGCAGCCCTCGATGCCGGCGTCCTCCAGCGAGGACAGCTCGCAGGCGTCGGCGTGCACCCACTCGGCCTCGGGGACGGAGTTGGGGTCGATGTGGTTCAGCTCGCGCTCGATCAGCATGACCCGGTGGTCGGACTCGACCAGCTCCAGCGCGATGGACCGCCCGACGGCGCCCGCCCCCGCGATCGCGACCCGCATCAGTCCTCCTCGGGCGGCGCCGCGGCGGCCGCCGTCACGTCGCTGACCGTGCCCGAGACCGCCGCCACGTAGACGGTGTCCTCGTGCTGCACGGTGGTGTCCTTGGTCGGCAGCACCCCGGTGCCGAACCGCACGATGAACGCGACCCGCGAGCTCGTCGCCCGCTCCAGGTCGCGGATCGGGCGTCCCACCCAGTCCTCGTGCAGCGGCAGCGGCAGGACGGCCACGGTGCCGGTGGGCTCGCGCCAGGCGGTGGCGACGCCGTCGGGCAGCAGCATGCGCAGCAGCCGGTCGGTCGTCCACGGGACGGTCGCGACCGTCGGGATGCCCAGACGCTCGTACACCGCGGCGCGCTTGGCGTCGTAGATCCGGGCGACGACCTTGCCGACGCCGTAGCTCTCGCGCGCCACCCGGGCGGCGATGATGTTGGAGTTGTCCCCGGAGGAGACGGCGGCGAACGCGTCGGCGGACTCCAGCCCGGCCTCGTCGAGGACGCTGCGGTGGAAGCCGAAACCGACGACCTGGCGCCCGCGGAAGTCCGGGCCGAGCCTGCGGAAGGCCTGCGGGTCGCGGTCGATCACCGCGACCTCGTGGCCGAGCCGCTCCAGGCCCGAGGCCAGGGACGCGCCGACGCGGCCACATCCCATGATCACGACGTGCATGGCGTCAGGGGTCCTTCCGCCGGGTGGGGAGCCCGGGATGTACGATTCGTTCCTTCTGTACGGACGGCGACGGGGACGCCGACGACGCGGAGTGAACGCTATCGCGAAGCGCAACGGAGCGGGGGCATAGGCTGCGCCCCGTGTCCAAGCTCGCCGTCGCTCTCAAGCGGCTCGTGGTCGGACGACCGCAGCGCAGCGACCGCCTGACCAGCACCCTGCTCCCGAAGCGGATCGCCCTCCCCGTGTTCGCCTCCGACGCCATGTCGTCGGTCGCCTACGCCCCCGAGGAGATCTTCCTGACCCTGTCGGTCGCCGGGGTCGCCTCCTACGCGATGTCGCCGTGGATCGGTCTCGCCGTCGTCGTCGTCCTGCTGACGGTCGTCGCCAGCTACCGGCAGAACGTCCACGCCTATCCCTCCGGCGGGGGTGACTACGAGGTCGCGACGGTGAACCTCGGCAAGAACGCCGGGCTGACCGTCGCCAGCGCCCTGCTGGTCGACTACACCCTCACGGTCGCCGTCTCGATCTCCGCGGCCGCGGCGAACATCGGTGCGCTGGTGCCGTTCGTCGCCGAGCACAAGGTGCTGTTCGCGGTGTCGGCCATCGCCGTGCTCACCGCGATCAACCTGCGCGGCATCCGCGAGTCCGGCACCGCCTTCGCGATCCCGGTGTACGCCTTCGTCATCGGCGTCGCGACGATGATCATCTGGGGTCTGACCCGGGTGCTGATCCTCGGCGACTCCGTCCGGGCGGAGAGCGCGGACCTGCACCTGGTCGCCGAGGGCGACGCGTTCACCGGCCTGGCGCTCGTGCTGCTCGTGCTGCGCAGCTTCACCCAGGGCGCGGCCGCGCTGACCGGCGTCGAGGCCATCTCCAACGGCGTGCCCGCCTTCCGCAAGCCCAAGTCGAAGAACGCGGCGTCGACGCTGCTGCTGCTCGGCGCGATGTCGGTGTCGCTGTTCATGGGGCTGATCGCCCTGGCCCAGCTCACCCACGTCCAGATCGCCGAGGACCCGGCGCGCCAGTTCCCCGACGCCCCGCCCGGCTACGAGCAGCACACCATGATCGCCCAGCTCGCCGACGCCGTGTTCGACAACTTCCCGCCGGGCTACTTCTTCGTCATCGTCATGACGGCGCTGATCCTCGTCCTCGCCGCGAACACCGCGTTCAACGGCTTCCCGGTGCTCGGCTCGATCCTGTCCCAGGACCGCTACCTGCCCCGTCAGCTGCACACCCGCGGCGACCGGCTCGCGTTCTCCAACGGCATCGTCGCGCTCGCGCTGTTCGCGATCCTGCTGGTCGTCGGCTTCCAGGCCGAGGTCACCCGGCTCATCCCGCTCTACACCGTCGGCGTGTTCGTGTCGTTCACGCTGTCCCAGGCCGGGATGGTCCGGCACTGGAACCGGGAGCTCGCGCTGGACCCCTCGGCGTCCGAACGCCGCCGGATGCGCCGCGCGCAGTCGATCAACGGGTTCGGCGCCTGCATGACCGGCGTCGTGCTGATCACGGTGCTGATCACCAAGTTCACCCTCGGCGCCTGGATCGCGATCGTCGCGATGGCCGGGTTCTTCGTGCTCATGCGGCTGATCCAGCTGCACTACGACCGGGTCGCGGCCGCACTCGTCGCCGACGAGTCCGACGACGTGCTGCCCTCGCGCAACCACGCCGTCGTCCTGGTCTCGACGCTGCACAAGCCGACCCTCCGGGCGCTGGCCTACGCCCGAGCGACCCGCCCGGACATCCTCGAGGCCGTCACGGTCAACGTCGACGACTCCGACACCAAGAAGCTCGTCGAGCAGTGGCACAAGCGGAACCTGCCGGTCCCGCTGAAAGTCGTCGAGTCGCCCTACCGGGAGATCACCCGGCCCGTGCTGGACTACGTCAAGCGCATCCGCAGCGACTCCCCGCGCAACGTCGTCACCGTCTACATCCCGGAGTACGTCGTCGGGCACTGGTGGGAGCAGGTGCTGCACAACCAGAGCGCGCTGCGGCTCAAGTCGAGGCTGCTGTTCCAGCCGGGGGTGATGGTGACCAGCGTGCCGTGGCAGCTGCCGTCGTCGTCGCGCACGCGGGCGCTGTCGCCGCTGCAGGCGCCGGGGGCGTCCCGCCGCGGCTACCCGGGCATGGAGCAGCTGCCCGGCGAACGCCGCGACGGCGCGGGCGTCGGGACGGGTGGCGGCACCCCGTCCGCACCCCGGGTGACGAAGAAGGAGAACCGGTGAACGCCGACACGGCGACCGACTGGACCGACCGCATGCTGGAGCTGCGGGTCGGCCCCGTCGCGCACGGCGGCCACTGCGTGGCCCGCGACGGGGACGGTGGCCGGGTCGTGTTCGTCCGGCACGCACTGCCCGGTGAGCTGGTCCGCGCGGTGGTCACCGACGACCCGGGCGGGGCGTTCTGCCGCGCCGACGCCGTCGCCGTGCTGGAGGCGTCCCCGGACCGGGTCGAGCCCGCCTGCCCGTGGGCCGGGCCCGGTGGCTGCGGCGGCTGTGACTTCCAGCACACCGACCACGCCACCCAGCGCGCCCTGAAGACGACCGTCCTGCGCGAGCAGCTGGAGCGTCTCGGCGCCGGCGCCGCGGTCGTCGCCACCGCCGACCTCGCCGCCGTCGAGGTCGAGGAGCTCCCCGGCGGTCCGCTCGGCTGGCGCACCCGGGTGCGGCTGGCCGTCGACGACGACGGCGTCCCCGGCCTGCGCGCCCACCGCAGCCACGACGTGTGCGAGATCGGCGACTGCCCGCTCGTCCCGGCCGGCGCGCTACCGCCGGTGCTGGAGCGCCGCTTCCGGCCCGACTCCGAGCTCGACGTCACCGTCGTCGGCGACGGCGCCGCCCGGGTCGGCTCCGGCGCGACCGTGCACGCCGCGGACCGCACCTGGGAGCTGTCGGCCGGCACGTTCTGGCAGGTCCACCCGGCGCTGCCGGACACCCTCGCGTCCGTCGTGCGCGACTGGGCCGACGCCCCCACCGGTGGCGTCGCCTGGGACCTCTACGGCGGCGTCGGGCTGCTCGGCTCGGTCCTCGCCGACCAGGTGGGGGAGTCGGGGACGGTGCTGGTCGTCGAGTCCGCCACGTCCGCGGTCGCCGACGGCGCCTCCGCGCTCGCCGATCTGCCGCAGGTCCAGTTCGTCCGCGGCCGCGCCGAGCGCGAGATCAGCCGGCTCGGCCCCGACCCCGACGTCGTGGTCACCGACCCGCCGCGCGCCGGGCTCGGGAAGGCCGCGGTGCGCGACCTCGCCGCCCGCGCCCCGCAGCGGATCGTGCACATCGCCTGCGACCCGGCCGCGCTGGCCCGCGACCTGTCCCTGTTCGCCGCCGCCGGGTACCGCACCGCCGCGCTGCGGGCGTTCGACGCGTTCCCGATGACCCACCACATGGAGGCGGCCGCCCTGCTGGAGCGGATCCCGGGGTGACCACCGTCGTCCAGCTCTCGGACCTGCACCTCGGCCGCCCGGACACCGACGGCCGGGCCGCCCGCGCCGTCGCGGGGGTCCGGGCGCTGGACCCGGCGCCGGACGTCGTGCTCGTCACCGGCGACCTCGCCGACGACGGCGCCCCCGAGGCCTACGCCTCCGCCGCACGGCTGCTCGACGGCCTCGGCGCGCTGCACGTGCCCGGCAACCACGACGACCGCGCCGTGATGGCCGACGCCGTCGGCCCGGTGGGCGACCGGCTGCACCGCACCGGCGGGACCACCGTCGCGCTGCTCGACACCCTGGTCCCCG
Organism: Pseudonocardia sp. TMWB2A; assembly: GCF_017312135.1. Classification (NCBI taxonomy): domain Bacteria; kingdom Bacillati; phylum Actinomycetota; class Actinomycetes; order Pseudonocardiales; family Pseudonocardiaceae; genus Pseudonocardia; species Pseudonocardia sp. TMWB2A. The sequence goes on along the minus strand of NZ_QKQY01000002.1, from coordinate 72,618 downwards.
GGGCACCGCACGGTGCGCTGTCCGACGCCGCGGTCGCCCTGCTCACCGAGGCCGTCCGGGACCCCGCGCCGCTGCTGGTCGCCCTGCACCACCCGCCGGTCGCGGTCGGGCACCCGGTCCTCGACGGGATGCGGCTGCTCGAGGCCGGTGTGTTCGAGGCCCTGCTCGCCGCGCGCCGCGACCCGACGCTGGTGGTGTGCGGGCACGTCCACACCCCACTGGCGACGACGGTCGCCGGGCACCCGCTCGTCGTCGCGCCGTCGGTGGCGCCCGCCCTGCGCTGGCCGGACGTGCCCGGGACCGGGGGGAGCGACCCCGTCCCGGCACCGGGCGGGGTGCTGCACGTGCTCGGGGACGGGCCGCCGCGCAGCCGGTTCCTGAGCTGGCCGGTGTGAGGCGGGTCGGCTGCCGCGGGTTGCCCGGAACCCGCTAGGATCGGTTCACAACAGAATGCACTGAATTGCTTTCGCCCTCGTATTCCAACTGGCAGAGAAAGCGGTCTCAAACACCGTACAGTGTGGGTTCGAATCCCACCGGGGGCACCATTCTCCGATCCGACCGACGTGTCGGCCCAGGGCTCCGGGCCCCGCGTCCCGGGGTGCTTCCACCTCCTGGCCTGCAGGTCTCCTCCGGGGATCGTGGTCGAGCACGCCCGCCGGATCCGGCTCGGGCAATGTCAGCGCGACATCGTCGACGGCCACCCCGACCACTTCTTGCGCGGCCTGTTCCCTTTCGACGGCCGTCACACCACGAACCGTGTCCGATCCCGCCGGCCCGACGGTTCCGTGCGCGGGTACGCCTCTCGGCGCCGGTTCCTCGGCACCACCTCCGACGACGTCGTGCGGCTCGCCGAGGCGGCCCCGGACCGGCCGGGGATCGCGCACCGTCGGGTGCCGCGCGACCTCCCTGTCGGTCGCGCGACGTGACGCCGTCGCCGCGCTGGACGCGGCGATCGGCCTGACGGCGTGAGCGCCGCCGCCCCTGTCCGATCGGACGGGTAATGCGGTCGACGGAGCGTGTTTCCGCACACGAAAGGCCGAAGTGGTTCGGCTGTGCACCCGTACCGCCGGTAGCCTGGGCGCTCCGGACACCCCACTGACCGATGAAGGAGTTCTCCGGTGACCGACAACGTTCCCGCAGAGACGCCGGCCGAGGACGGCCCGCAGCCCGGGTGGCGGGTGCTGGTCGTCGAGGACGAGGCGCTGATCCGCATGGACCTGGCCGAGATGCTCTCTGAGGAGGGCTACCGCATCGCCGGTGAGGCCGGTGACGGCGAGGCCGCCATCACCCAGGCCCGCGAGCTGAAGCCCGACCTGGTGATCATGGACGTCAAGATGCCCAAGAAGGACGGCATCGAGGCGGCGTCGACCATCGTCGAGGAGAAGATCGCGCCGGTCGTCATGCTGACCGCGTTCAGCCAGCGCGAGCTGATCGAGCGCGCCCGCGACGCCGGCGCCATGGCCTACCTGGTCAAGCCGTTCGCCCGGCACGAGCTGGTCCCGGCCATCGAGCTCGCCGTCTCCCGGTTCGCCGAGAAGAAGGCGCTCGAGGACGAGGTCGCCTCGCTCAACGAGCGGTTCGAGACCCGCAAGGTCGTCGACCGGGCCAAGGGCCTGCTCATGACCGCGCAGAAGATGTCCGAGCCGGAGGCGTTCCGCTGGATCCAGCGGACCGCGATGGACCGCCGCACCACGATGAAGGCGGTGGCCGAGGCCGTCGTCGAGGGGCTCGCCCCGGCGAAGTCGTCCTGACCGACGACCACCCGCGACCACGACGAGGGGCCCCGCCGGTACCGGCGGGGCCCCTCGTCGTCACGGCGGCGGTCAGGCGACGCCGAGGTAGGCGTCCTTGATCGCGGGGTCGGCCAGCAGGTCGGCCCCGGTGCCCGACCGGACGATCCGCCCGGACTCCAGCACGTAGGCCCGGTGGGCGCGGGACAGCGCCTGCTGGGCGTTCTGCTCGACCAGCAGCACGGTCACGCCCTGCCGGTTGATCTCGGAGACGATCCGGAAGATCTGCGCGATGAACTGCGGGGCCAGGCCCATCGAGGGCTCGTCGAGCAGCAGCAGCCGCGGCTTGGCCATCAGCGCCCGGCCGATCGCGAGCATCTGCTGCTCGCCACCGGACAGGGTCCCGCCGACCTGGGAGCGGCGCTCGGCGAGCCGCGGGAAGAGCTCGAAGATCCGGTCGAGCTCCGCGGGCAGCTCCTTGCGGTCCCTGCGCGTGTAGGCGCCCATGTCCAGGTTCTCCAGGACCGTCATGCCCGGGAAGATCCCGCGGCCCTCGGGTGCCTGGCTGATCCCGCGGACCACCCGCAGGTCGGCGCGCAGGGTGCTGATGTCGTCGCCGTCGAAGGTGATCGAGCCCGACGAGAGCGGGCGCAGCCCGGACACGACCCGCATGGTGGTGGTCTTCCCGGCGCCGTTCGCGCCGATCAGGGTCACCACCTCGCCCTCGTTCACGGTCAGCGAGATCTCGTGCAGGGCCTGGATGCGCCCGTAGTGCGCACCCACCCCGGTCATCTCAAGCAGAGCCATCGTCGGGAACCCCCAGGTAGGCGGCGATCACGGCCGGGTTCTCCCGGATCTCGGCGGGCAGCCCCTCGGCGATCTTGCGGCCGAACTCGAGCACCACGATGCGGTCGGTCACGCCCATGACCAGCCGCATGTCGTGCTCGATGAGCAGGACGGTGTACCCGTCGTCGCGGATGGTGCGGATGAGCCCCATCAGGTCGTCCTTCTCCGCCGGGTTGAAGCCGGCGGCCGGCTCGTCCAGACAGAGCAGCTTCGGCTCGGTGGCGAGCGCGCGGGCGATCTCCAGGCGTCGCTGGTAGCCGTAGGGCAGGTTGCGGGCCTTCTCCGCGGCGCGGTCGGCGATGCCGACGAACTCCAGCAGGGCCATCGCCTTCTCGATCGCCTCCCGCTCCTCGCGCAGGTGGCGCGGGGAGCGGACGAGCGCGCCCAGCACGCTGGTCCGGTGCCGGGCGTCGGTGCCGACGACGACGTTCTCCAGCGCCGTCATCTCGCCGAAGAGACGGATGTTCTGGAAGGTGCGGGCGATGCCGAGGCGGGTGATCTGGAACCGCTGGCGACGCCCGAGCGGGGCGCCCTCCAGCAGCACCCGGCCCGAGGTGGGCCGGTAGACCCCGGTGAGGGCGTTGAAGCAGGTGGTCTTGCCCGCGCCGTTCGGGCCGATCAGCCCGAGGATCTCGCCGCGCCGGATGTCGAAGGAGACGCCGTCGAGGGCGACGAGGCCGCCGAAGCGCATCCCCACGTCCTCCATCGACAGCAGCGTGTCCCCGACGTCGACGGCGATGTCCCGGTCCGGGGCGACGACCTCGGCGACCGCCGCCTCGTGCTCGGCCCGCTCCTCGGGCGTCATCCGGGCGACCTCGGCGACGATGCCGCCCTCGACCGGTTCCTGGTCGGGGGCGCTCACCGGACGGGCCCCGAGCTCGCGGTGCCCGCGGTCATGGGGTCGTCGGCGGCGACCTGGTCGGGCCGTCCGACGAGGCGCCGGTAGGCCTCGCGGCCGTAGGTGAGCAGCCGCTGCCGGGCACCGAGCAGGCCCTGCGGCCGGAACGCCATGAGCACGATGAGCGCCACTCCGAAGATCAGGTACTTGTAGCCCGCCAGCTCGACGAACCGGTTCGGGATGTAGGACACGATGAACGCGCCGACCACGGCGCCGACCTTGTTGCCGGACCCGCCGAGCACCACCGCGGCGAGGAACAGCACCGAGGTGGGGACGTCGAACTTCTGGTTGTTCACGAAGCCGACCTGGCCCGCGAACAGCGCCCCGGACAGACCGCCGATGGCCGCGCCGATGACGAAGGCCCACAGCTTGAACTGCACGGTGGGGACGCCCATGATCTGCGCGGCGTCCTCGTCCTCGCGGATCGCGATCCACGCGCGGCCGACCCGGCTGCGCTCCAGGTTCCCGACCAGCACCAGGATCACGATGGTGATCGTGACGACCAGCCAGTACCAGCTGGTGCCGTTGGAGTTGGAGAACAGCGGCTGGCCCGCGGAGTCGGTCCCCGGCGGGCGTCCGACGCCCTGGAAGCCGACCTGGCCCTTGAGCGGGCCGACGATCGTCGCCAGCAGCCGGATGATCTCCCCGAACCCGAGGGTGACGATCGCGAGGTAGTCCCCGCGCAGCCGCAGCGTCGGTCCGCCGAGCAGCAGGCCCGCGAGCATCGTGACGATCATGGCCAGCGGCAGCGTCCACAGGTACGGGATGTGCCAGACGACCGAGTCGGGGCTGGTGAACAGCGCGGCGACGTAGGCGCCGACGGCGAAGAAGCCGACGTAGCCCAGGTCGAGCAGGCCCGCCTGGCCGACGACGACGTTCAGCCCGATCGCCAGCAGCGCGAAGCGGGCGGCGTCGAACAGCGCGATGGGGAAGTTGGTGCCCGGCTCGGTGGTGATCAGCGGCGGGTTGAGCACCGGCAGCGCGTAGATCAGCGCGACGACCGGGAGCAGCCACAGCCACTGCTGCCAGCGGGGCAGGTCGTTCCAGCGGTCACGCAGCCCGCGCAGGCCGGACGTGCGCGCCGGGGCGGCCGGGGGAGTGGTCGAGGTCGTCATACCCGGGCCCTCCCCAGCGACTCGCCGAGGATGCCGGTCGGCCGGATCATGAGGATCCCGACCAGGACGACGAAGGCGACGACGTCGGTCCACTGCGCGTTGCCGAGCAGGGTCTGGCCGTAGTTGCCGATCACCCCGAGCAGCAGCCCGCCGAGCAGCGCGCCGCGGATGTTGCCGATCCCGCCGAGCACCGCGGCGGCGAAGGCCTTGATGCCGAGGATGAAGCCGCCGTTGTACTGGACGCCCGCGGGCACCTTCATGACGTAGAACAGCGCGGCCGCGCCGGCCAGGATGCCGCCGATGAGGAAGGTCAGGACGATGACGCGCTCGCGGTTGACCCCCATCAGCGTCGCGGTGTCCGGGTCCTGGGCGACGGCGCGCAGGCCGCGTCCGAGCCGGGTCCGGTTCACGAACTGGTCCACGATGATCATCAGCGCGATCGCGGCGACGAAGATGGTGATCTGCTGGCTGTCCACCGGTGCGCCGAAGATCGTGAAGACGACCTCGGGCCGGAACATGATCAGTGCGGGCTCCGGGTTGGGCCCGCGCCAGGCGAAGATCAGGTACTGCAGCGCGAAGGACGCGCCGATGGCGGTGATGAGGAACGCGAGCCGGGGCGCGTTCCGCCGTCGTAGCGGCCGGTAGGCGATGCGTTCGAGCAGCACCGCCACGATCCCCGCCGCGACCATCGCGACCAGCATCGCGAGTATCAGGTCCGCGACCAGGGCGACCGGTGAGAGGTCGGGGGAGGACGGGCCGAAGCCGAGCGCGGCGAGGGTGAAGAACAGGGCGTAGGCCCCGACGATGAACACCTCGGAGTGCGCGAAGTTGATCAGTTGCAGGACGCCGTAGACCATCGTGTAGCCCATGGCGATGAGCGCGTAGATCGCGCCGTAGGCCAGGCCGTCGACGGTGTTGGCCCAGAACTGGTCGGCGAGGGCGCCGACGTCGAAGCTGATCCAGTCCGGGCCCTGGGCGAGCACCGGTCCGATGGAGGTCAGGAGCACGGGGGTTCCTCACGTGCGTGGGCGTGCCCGCCCGCCCCGGTCGTCGCGGTGGCGACGACGGCGGGGCGGGCGGGCACGGTCGGAACTGCGTCTCCGGCCGAGGCCCGCGGCCGGTCGGGGCCGGCTCAGTTGCCGATCTCTCCCACGTAGACGATCTTGCCGTTCTCCACCTTGTAGCCGTAGACGGCCGTGGTGGCGAGCTCGCCGGTGGAGTCCCACTTGAACTGCTTGGACAGGCCGGCGCCGTCGTAGTTCTTGACGTAGTTCTTCACCGCGGCACGGTCGGTCGCCCCGGAGTCGATCGCCTTCAGCAGGATGGTGGCCGAGTCGTAGCCCTCCAGCGAGTAGGTGCCGGGCGCGGCGCCGTTGCTGACGGTCTTGTAGGCGTCGGCGAACTCCGGGATCAGCTCACCCGGGGTGCAGGGGCAGGTGAAGAACGCGTTGTTGGACGCGTCGCCCGCGAGCTGGATGAACTGGTCGTCCTTGACGCCGTCCGGGCCGAGGAACACGCCGGTGAAGCCGCGGTTGGACAGCTGCTGGTCCAGCGGGGCGCCCTCGGCGTAGTAGCCGGAGTAGAACACCGCCTGCGGCTGCGCCGAGACGATCTTCGAGACGACGGCCGCGAAGTCCTTCTGGCCGGTGGTGACCTTGTCCTGGCAGCTGGCGTCGATGCCGGTGGCCTGCAGGGCCTGGTTGGTCGCCGCGGCCAGGCCGACGCCGTAGTCGGAGTCGTCCTGGATGACGCAGACCTTCTTGGCGCCCAGCTTGCCGGCCATGAACTTCGCCGCGGCCGGTCCCTGCACGTTGTCGTTGGCCAGCGCCCGGAAGAACGTGGTCCAGCCGTTCTTGGTCAGCGCCGGGTTGGTCGCCGACGGCGTGAGGTGGACCAGGCCGGCCTGCTCGAAGATGCCGCCGGTCGCCTTGGACTCACCGGAGAACGGCAGGCCGATGACGCCGACGATCGGCTGCTCGCTCGCGACCTGGGTGACGATGCCCGGCGCCTTGTCCGGGGTGCCCTCGGTGTCGAACCGCTTGAGCTGCACCTGGCAGTTCGGGTTCGCCTTGTTGTGCTGGTCGATCGCCAGCTGCACGCCGTTGACGATGTTGACGCCCAGCTGCGCGTTGCTGCCGGTCAGCGCACCGGCGTAGGCGAGGGTGGTGGTCGCGGCGCACTGCGCCTGGCCGTTGCCCGCCGGGTTCGCGGCGTTCGCCGGAACCGGGAGCGTGCTCACGGCGGGAATGTCCGGGCGGTTGCCCTGCTGCTCGCCACCACCGCCCTGCTGGCCGCCACCCTGCCCGGCGGCGCAGCCCGACAGCGTGAGTGCGAGTGCGACGCCGCCTGCGACGGCGATGGTGCGCCCTCGCCTGCCGGCTCCCTTGAGTCGTGATCCGAACACGTCGACCCTCCTGCTCGACCGCTCCCCCCGAAAAGAGCCGGTCTCCGTACGCCTGCGCCCGTCGGGCGAGGTCGGTCGGAAAGCTAGCCCTCGGGTTGCGTGCCGGAAAAGCGGTTCCGTCACGCTCTTAACCGAAGCGTGACAATGGAAGGCGGAGCTCAGAAGGAATTGATTCGACCGCGCGGCCGGAATCGTTACCGCGGCCGGGGTGTCGCCCCGTCGACGGGCGGACGCGTGTCGCGGTGCAGGCAGGTCAGCTTCGCGGTGCAGACGCGGCGGCCGTCGTCGTCGACGAGGACGATCTCGGTGGTCGAGGTGGACCGCCCGACGTGGATCGGCCGCGCGGTCCCGGTGACCCAGCCCGACGTGGCCGAACGGTGGTGGGTGCAGGCCAGCTCCAGCCCGACCGGGAACCGCTCGGGGAGCGCGTGCATCGCGGACAGGGTCGACCCGAGGGTCTCGGCGAGGACGCCGCTGGCGCCGCCGTGCAGCAGCCCGTAGGGCTGGCGGTTGCCCGCGACCGGCATCCGGCCGACGACCTCGTCGAGGTCGGCCTTGAGGATCTCGATGCCCATCCGGTCGGTGAGCTGCTCGTCGGCGTGCTCGGAGCTCAGCTCCGGCAGCTGGTCGGGGGTGATCGGCACCCGACGACCCTACGACGCGCCGTGGCCCGGGACGACGTCGTGCCACGTGGTCCACATCGCTCTTGCCCGCCCGTTCGACCGGATCTAACGTTTCGTACCGGAATGGTGAGCGTTGGCAACGAACGGGCGATCCGAGGTGGCCGGGTGGGGACGACGGGGCGGCGCGCGGTGCTGCGGGGCGCGGTCGGTGCCGGGGTGGCGCTGTTCGGCGCCGGGGCCTGTACGCGGGGGACGACGGAGGCCGCCACTGCTGCCACCACGGCCGCCACGGCGGCCCCGCGGGCGGATCCGGGCCCGCCGGACGCGGCGGGGGCACTGGTCCGGCTGCGCGAGGGCAACCGGCGCTGGCAGGAGGTCCACCCCGCCCACCCGCACGAGGGCGCCGAGGTCCGGACCTCGCTGGTGGGCGGGCAGCACCCGTTCGCGACCGTGCTGAGCTGCGTCGACTCCCGGGTCCCGCCCGAGCTGGTGTTCGACCAGGGGCTGGGCGACCTGCTGACCGTGCGCACGGCGGGCGAGGTGCTCGACGACGCCGTCCGCGGCAGCATCGAGTTCGGCCGCGGCGAGCTGGGGGTGCCGCTCGTCGTCGTGCTGGGGCACTCCTCGTGCGGTGCGGTGGCGGCCGCCGTCGACGCGGTGGACAGCGGCGAGCGGGCGCCGGGGCACCTGGCGCAGCTGGTGGCGGCGCTGCGGCCGTCGCTGACCGCCACCGGGACCCGGGCCGAGCGGATCGCCGCCGGGGTCGACACGCACGTGCGGCGCACGGTCGCCGCCCTGCGCCGCGACCCCGACCTGGCCGCGGCGGGCCCGGGCGCCCCGGCCGTCGCCGGTGCCCGCTACGACCTGGCCACCGGCCGGGTGGAGTGGCTCGAGACGCTCTGAGCCGCCGGCCGTGCGGGTCTCGTCACACGGGAGGGGTGCGGCGGCGTGCATGCTTGCCCGCGCGGACCCGTTCGCCGATCTTGGTCGGTGAGAAGCCGACCGAGGGAGACCCTATGGCGAACGACAGCAGGCCGACCGCGGCCCAGGCGTGGCAGATGATGGTGGAGGGCAACGGCCGCTGGCAGCGCGACGAGCGCGAGGACCCGCGCCGGTCCGCCGAGGAGCGCGCCGCCGCCGTGGCGGGGCAGACCCCGGCCGCGATGATCCTGTCCTGCTCGGACTCCCGGGTGCCCGCCGAGCTCGTGTTCGACCTGGGCCTGGGGGACCTGTTCGTCGTCCGGACCGCGGGCCAGGTCGTCGACGACGCCGTGCTGGGCACGCTGGCCTTCGGCGCCGGGGCGCTGGGCATCCCGCTGCTGGTGGTGCTCGGCCACTCCCAGTGCGGCGCGGTGAAGGCGGCCGTGTCGGTCGCCGCCGGGCAGCCCGCGCCGGCGCCGGCGACGCTGGGCGCGCTGGTCGGCGACATCGTCCCGGTGTGCGAGGGGGAGGGCGAGGGCGCCGTGGCCGGCGCGGTCGACGCCAACGTCCGCCGGGTCGTCGCGCAGCTGACGTCCGACCCGTCGCTGTCGGGGGCGGTCTGCAACAACCACCTCACGATCATCGGTGCCCGCTACGACCTGGAGACCGGCGCGGTCCTCGAGGTCTGACGGCTCAGCCCGGCCGGTGGGTCACGAGGATCGCGGTGCCGGGGAACAGCGCGCCGCGCAGCGGCGACCACTGCCCCCACACCCGCTCGTGGCCCTCCGGCCACTCCGGCTCGACCAGGTCGTCGAGCACCAGGCCGGCGGCGACGACGTCGCGCACCCGGTCGCCGAGCGTGCGGTGGTGCTCGACGTAGGTGGCCCGGCCGTCGCCGTCGACCTCCAGGTACGGGGTCCGGTCGAAGTAGGACTGGACGACGGTGAGCCCCTGCTCGCCGGGGTCGTCGGGGAAGACCCAGCGCATCGGGTGGTTCACCGCGAACACCCAGCGCCCGCCGGGCCGCAGCACCCGGTGCACCTCGCGCATGACCCGACCCGGGTCGGCGACGAAGGGGATCGCCCCGAACGCCGAGCAGGCGTGGTCGAACGTGGCGTCGGCGAACGGCAGGTGCTCGGCGCCGGCCTGCACGAGCGGCACCGGCAGCCCGAGCGCGTCGTTCAGCCGGGCCGCGTGGCGCAGCATCCCGCCGGAGACGTCGAGCGCGACCGGGTGCGCCCCGCGGCGGGCCAGCCACCGGCTGCACGGGGCGGAGCCGGCGCCCACCTCCAGCACCCGCTTCCCGGCCAGGTCCGCGGGCGGGCCGAGCAGGCCCGCCTCGTCCTCGTGCAGGTTCTCCGGGCACCAGACGAACGCCTCGTCGCCGATGTCGGAGCCGTGCTCGGCCAGGTAGTCGTCGGCGTCGGCGTCCCACCAGCGGCGCCCGGCCGCCTCGGACTCGGCGCTGCCGACGCGGCGCCGGGCGACACCCGTGGTGCCCACGGCGTCCTCGGCGGAGAAGTACTCGTCGCGGCTGCTCATGACCACCCGATCGTCGCAAGCGCATGCGCTCCCGCGGATGGCGGACCCGCATTGCCGGGGGGTTTGCGGGCCGCGTAGCATTCTTCCCGCACCGTGGTCAACGTGTCGGCCGACCGCGCGGCGCCACTCCAGCGCCGGTCTCGCGGATGTCCGTGCACCGATGTTCCGACCACGGGAATCGACGCCAGAGGGTGACTGTTACAACGTCACAGCTACACGTACCAGAACCGGGGCGCGCTGCTGCAGCAGAGCCGACCGGGCCGACCATGCCAGAGAAATCCATCGGAGCACCTCACTACATGTCCACCGACACCACCGCCGCCCCGACCACGCCGCAGGTCGCTATCAACGACATCGGGTCGGAGGAGGACTTCCTCGCCGCCATCGACCAGACGATCAAGTACTTCAACGATGGCGACATCGTCGAGGGCACCATCGTCAAGGTCGACCGTGACGAGGTCCTGCTCGACATCGGCTACAAGACCGAGGGCGTCATCCCCTCGCGCGAGCTGTCGATCAAGCACGACGTCGACCCCGCCGAGGTCGTCGAGGTCGGCGAGTTCGTCGAGGCCCTCGTCCTCCAGAAGGAGGACAAGGAGGGTCGGCTGATCCTGTCCAAGAAGCGCGCGCAGTACGAGCGCGCCTGGGGCACGATCGAGGCGCTCAAGGAGGCCGACGAGCCGGTCGAGGGCACCGTCATCGAGGTCGTCAAGGGCGGCCTGATCCTGGACATCGGGCTCCGCGGCTTCCTCCCGGCCTCGCTGGTCGAGATGCGCCGCGTGCGCGACCTGCAGCCGTACGTCGGCCGCAAGATCGAGGCCAAGATCATCGAGCTGGACAAGAACCGCAACAACGTGGTCCTGTCCCGCCGCGCCTGGCTCGAGCAGACCCAGTCCGAGGTCCGCAGCGAGTTCCTCAACCAGCTGCAGCGCGGTCAGGTCCGCAAGGGCGTCGTCTCCTCGGTGGTCAACTTCGGTGCGTTCGTCGACCTGGGCGGGGTCGACGGCCTGGTGCACGTCTCCGAGCTGTCCTGGAAGCACATCGACCACCCGAGCGAGGTCGTCGAGGTCGGCCAGGAGGTCACCGTCGAGGTCCTCGACGTCGACCTGGACCGCGAGCGCGTCTCCCTGTCGCTGAAGGCGACCCAGGAGGACCCGTGGCGCCTGTACGCCCGGACCCACGCGATCGGCCAGATCGTGCCGGGCAAGGTCACCAAGCTCGTCCCGTTCGGCGCGTTCGTCCGCGTCGAGGAGGGCATCGAGGGCCTGGTCCACATCTCCGAGCTGGCCGAGCGCCACGTCGAGATCCCGGAGCAGGTCGTCCAGGTCGGCGACGACGCGATGGTCAAGGTCATCGACATCGACCTCGACCGCCGTCGCATCTCGCTGTCGCTGAAGCAGGCCAACGAGGGCATGACGGTCGACACCGAGTTCGACCCGACCCGCTACGGCATGGCCGCCGAGTACGACGACCAGGGGAACTACATCTACCCCGAGGGCTTCGACGTCGACTCCGGCGACTGGAAGGAAGGCTTCGACGAGGCCCGCGCGGCCTGGGAGAAGCAGTACGCCGAGGCGCAGGCCCGCTACGACCAGCACATGGCGCAGATCCGCAAGGCCGCCGAGGCCGAGGCGGAGGGCGGCGACGACATCGCGCCGGCGAACTACTCCTCCGGCGGTGACGACGACCGTTCGACCGGCGGTGGCGGTGGCCAGGCCGAGTCGGGTGGCTCGCTCGCCAGCGACGAGCAGCTCGCCGCACTGCGCGAGAAGCTCTCCGGCGGGGCCTGACAGCCCCCGGCCGGTCCCACGCGGACCGGCGACAGCACTACACCGGGCCCCGGTGACCGTCACGGTCACCGGGGCCCGGCCCGTTTCCGGGGGCCCTACGGGGCCCGGTCGACGCCCGTTCACGTCGCTCGGCGTGTCAGAGCGGACACGCCAGGTGCAGATCACGGTTCGGCTGCGGTTGGTCACGGCGCGCGCACCGGTCCGGAGTCGATCTTCGGGTCGGCCTAGATTGGGTGCATGGCCGGCCGTACCGTCCGCCGGACGCGTTCCGGCGAGTCCCTGTCCCACGACCGCACGTTCCTGCGCCGCGGGCGGTCCGCACTCGCGGGCGTCCTGCTCACCGCGGTCCTCGCCGGATGCGGCACGGCGTCCGGGGACACCGGGATCGCGGTCCCGACGTTCCCGGCCGAGCAGTCCGGCGCCGCCCAGGCCGGGCGGGGACCGATCCCGATCGCGCTGCCCACCGACTGCGTGCAGCTGATGGACCCCGAGCAGGCCGGAGCGCTGTTCGGGCAGGTCCTGGGGTCGGTGTCGGTCCAGTCGGTCCGCGGCGTCCCCGAGGCGTCGGTCAACCGCACCGAGCGCACCGCCTGCACCTACCGCGCGGGCGGCCAGGCCCAGGCCTTCGGCGGGGCGCGCAACTCCGGCCCGGTGCTGTTCCAGCTCAACATCGGCCGCTACGGCGACACCGCGTCCGCGACCCGGCAGTGGCAGCTCAACACCAACGCCGAGCGCGGCTCGGCCACCGCCTCGCGCGACATCACCGTGGGCTCGGTCCCCGGCGTCCTCGTCGAGCGGCCGGACGAGACCACCCTGGCCCTGGTCTACGGCGTCGACACGCTGACGTTCATCCTGCCGGTGGCCGCCCCCGGGCAGACCCGGTCCGCGGCCGAGACCCTGCCCGACCTGGCCCAGCGCATCATCCCGGCGCTGACGCCGACGCAGCCGCCGTCCGCGCGGCCGACGCCCGCCGCACCGCCGGCGGCGCCCGCCCCGCAGGCCGGCACCGGTGTCGCGGGCAACGCACGCGGCACCACCTGAGCGCGGCCGGGGCGACCCGGCACGGCCCGCTACGGTGATCACGTGCTGCGGACAGGGCTGACCGGCGGAATCGGTGCGGGCAAGTCGACGGTCGCGACGCGACTGGTCGAACGCGGGGCGGTGCTGGTCGACTCCGACGTGATCGCCCGCGAGGTCGTCGAACCGGGCACCGCGGGGCTGGCGGCGATCGTCGAGGCCTTCGGCCGGGACGTCCTCGACGCCGACGGCCGGCTCGACCGGCCCGCCCTCGCTGCCGTCGTCTTCTCCGACGCCGGGGCACGGCGCACCCTCGACGGCATCGTGCACCCGCTGGTGCGGGCCCGGTCCGACGAGCTCATCGCCGCCGCCCCGGCGGACGCGATCGTCGTGCAGGACATCCCGCTGCTCGTCGAGGGCGGCATGGCCCCGGCGTTCCCGCTGGTCGTGGTGGTCGGGGTGGACGCCGAGGAGCGGGTCCGGCGGCTGGTGTCCGCGCGCGGGATGAGCGAGCAGGACGCCCGGGCCCGGATCGCCGCCCAGGCCACCGACGAGCAGCGCCGCGCCGTCGCCGACGTCTGGCTGGACAACTCGGGGGACCCGGACGACACCCGTCGCCGGGTGGACGCGCTGTGGGACGGGCGGCTCGCCGGGTTCGAGGAGAACCTGCGCACGGGCCGCCCGGCCGCGGACGGGCCGCCCCGGCTCGTCGAACACGACCCGGACTGGGCGGCGCAGGCCCACCGGCTCGCCGAGCGCGTCGCGGTCGCCGCGGGCGGTCCCGGCCGCGGGGTGGACCACGTCGGGTCGACGGCCGTCCCGGGGCTCCCGGCCCGCGACGTGCTCGACCTGCAGCTCGCGGTGGAGTCGCCCGCCGACGCCGGCACGGTCACCGATGCCCTGGTCGCGGCCGGGTTCCCGGTCGACGCCGCCGCCCCGGAGGAGACCACGGGCACGGTGCGGGTGCACCGCTCGGCCGACCCGGGGCGGGCCGCGGTGGTGGCCGTGCGGGTGCACGGCTCGCCCGCCTGGCGGCACGCGGTCGAGCTGCGGGACCGGCTGCGCGCCGACGCGACCGCCCGTGCCGGCTACGCCGCGCACAAGCGCGCGGCGGCGGAACGGCACGCCGACGACCCGGACCCGCGTCACTACCGTGCGTACACGGCTGAGTGGCGATCCGACCCGAACGGCTGAGCATGTCGGGACGCAGATCACGCGGAACGTGACGATCGGGTCGCGCCGGACCCGTTTCTGTAACGCCGCACGCTCGTTGGTCGATCAGGCGGGGCAGAGGGTGCTCCTGCCCGGATCGGCCGCGGTACCTGCGGGTACCCGTCGATCGGGCCGGTCACCGGGGTGATCGGCACCGGACCGGAGGGTCCGGTGACGGCGACGAGAGGACACGGGGTTGAGCACAGTGGCCCAGCGTTTCGGGGCGGACGGCGAGTTCGCCGAGCCCGAGCGCGCGCCCGCGTTCCCCCACACGGACGAGTACGGCGGTGCGCCGGAGCCGGGTGAGCCGGGCGCGATCGACCACGACGCGTGGACCGGCGCCGAGTACGAGGCCCCGCCGATCAGCGGCGCCGTCGTGCAGCAGCACCGCACGCTCCCGCACGGTGAGCTCCGTGCGGACTTCGGCGCACACCTGGAGACGCACTACCCGCGCCTGGTCGCGCAGCTCTACGCGATCACGCTCAACCCGCACGACGCGCACGACGCGGTGCAGGACGCCTACTCGCGGGCCTGGCGACGCTGGGCCGCGCTGCGCGCCGAGCCCGCGGGCCCGGACCACGAGGACGCGGCCGTCGGCTGGGTCCGGCGGGTCGCGATCCGCACGTCGATGCGGGGGCGGATCCTGCGCCGCCGTCGCAGGCCGTCGCCGGAGGAGACCGACCCGCGCACCGGGGCGCTCCTGGAGGCGCTCGGGCGGCTCGCACCCGTCGACCGCCGGGCCGTGGTGCTGCACCACATGGCCGGCCTGTCGACCGGCGCGGTCGCCGAGCTCGAGCGGGTCACCGAGCACGAGGTGCGGCGCCGGCTCGTCCGCGGTCGCGAGGTCGTGACCGAGGGCATGGCCGAGGTGCTGGAGGAGATCATCGGACCGGCGGGTGGCGCGGTCGGGGGACCGCCGCCGGGTCACGGGGCGCCGCAGTACGACCTGCGTGGCGGGTACCCACCCGCCACCGAGGGGGGACGGGTATGAACGGGTTCGCCGACATCGACCGGGAGTTCCACCGGCTCGACGACGTCCTGGCCGCGGCGGTGCCGCTGCCGGCCGTCGACGACGTGATCTCCCGCGCCGCCGGTGCGCGCCGGGCCACCTCGGCCGCGGCCGCGGCGGTGCTCACCGTCGGGTCGCTGGGCGGGATCACCGCCGTCGCGACCGCGGCCGCGCCCGACGGGAGCTTCGTCGGGCCGCCCTTCGCCATCGCCGCGCCGCAGGAGAGCGGCCCCACCCCCGAGCCGGTCGAGGCCGGTGACGCGGGCGGTGCGGCCACCGGTGACGGCAGCCTCCCGCCGGCGTTCGACCCGACCGTCGCGGCGACCCACGGTGGCGCGCTGCCCGGTGGTGGCGGCTCGCACGCCGCGCCCGCGCCCGGTCCGGCCCCCGCGCCCGGCACCCCCGGCGCGCCCGTGCTCCCGCCGCCGCCCACCGGTGGCGGTCAGCCGACCCCGCCGCCGCACACGACGCAGCCGCAGCCGACAGACGAGGGCTCGCCCGAGCCGACGACGCCTCCGCCGCCGACCACGACGAAGCCGCCGGTGACGACCACGCCTCCGCCGGTCACGACGACTCCGCCGACCTCGACGCCCAAGCCGACCGACGAGGGCACCCCGGAGCCGACGACGACCTCCCCGGTCCCGACGACGACGAACTCGGCCGCGCCGACCACCACCTCGCCCGACCCGACGACCACCACCGGGACCACGACGCCGGAGACCTCGACCAGCGCCGTCGGCCTCGGCCCGGCGCAGTCCTCCGCGCTCTGACCCACCCGGGCCGGCCCCGCCACGGCCGGCCGGTGCCCCGACCCACCCGCCACGGCCGGTCGGTGCCCCGGACGCGCCGCGCGGACCGGCCGCCGTCGCGGGTCGGTGGCGCCGGTCAGTCCGGAGCGTCCTCCGGCCGGTCCCGCGGCCCCAGGTCGATCCCAAGGGACGCCAGCCAGGCCACGTGGTCGTGGTCGTGGCGGACCAGCCCGTCGAGCACGGCGTGCGACCGCTCCAGGGCGTACTCGGCCAGGTCGGTCCCGACCAGCCCCTGTGCCACGGCGGCGACGAACTCGTCGACGTCGATGACGTCGGTCCCGCGGCCGCGGCGGACCACGAGGTCCAGGTAGAGGTCGGTCATGTGCAGCCGCCTGCCCTCGCGGGTGATCGCGGCGACGTCGACGTACACGTCCTGGTCGCGTTCGTGCCCCGGCCGCCACCGCCAGTCCGACAGGCACACGCCCAGCTCCGGGAGCACCCAGGTCTCGATCCACCAGGCGTTCGGCCGGGCGACGACGGGCCGGGACAGGTACAGCCCCCAGGCCTCCTCGCGCAGCGTGGCGATCTCGCGGTGGGTCCCCTTGGTGTCGACCTGGACGCCCCGCTCGGGGTCGAAGGTCTGCGTCTTGGGCGGGTGCACGGTCGCCCATCCTGCCGGTCCGGCCGTCCCGGCGGGGGCGCACGGCGGGAAAGTGTCGGGGGTCGCTCGTACCCTGGTGTCATGGCATTCGCGACCGAGGTCCCGGGCAGCGCGGCGGACTCCCGTGCCCGGGAGGACGCTGCACACCCGGACGCGGGCACCACCCCGACGGACACCCCGCGCGCGCACTCCGAGCACCGCCCGGTGGGTGCGGTCGAGCGCAGCACGGCCCCGTTCCGCGTGGTCAGCGAGCACGTCCCGGCCGGTGACCAGCCGACCGCGATCGCCGAGCTGGACCGGCGGCTGCGTGCCGGCGAGGAGGACGTCGTCCTGCTGGGCGCCACCGGTACCGGCAAGTCGGCCACCACCGCGTGGCTGATCGAGCAGCAGCAGCGTCCGACGCTGGTGATGGCACCGAACAAGACCCTGGCCGCGCAGCTGGCGAACGAGCTGCGGGAGATGCTCCCGAACAACGCGGTCGAGTACTTCGTCTCGTACTACGACTACTACCAGCCCGAGGCCTACATCGCGCAGACCGACACCTACATCGAGAAGGACAGCTCGATCAACGACGACGTCGAGCGGCTGCGGCACTCGGCGACGATGAACCTGCTGTCCCGGCGCGACGTCGTCGTGGTCGCCTCGGTGTCGTGCATCTACGGCCTCGGTACCCCGCAGTCCTACCTCGACCGGTCCGTCTCGCTGCGGGTCGGCGAGGAGGTCGAACGGGACCGGCTGCTGCGGCTGCTGGTCGACGTGCAGTACACCCGCAACGACATGTCCTTCACCCGCGGCACGTTCCGGGTCCGCGGTGACACCGTCGAGATCATCCCCGCCTACCAGGAGCTGGCGCTGCGGATCGAGTTCTTCGGCGACGAGATCGAGGCGCTCTACTACCTCAACCCGCTGACGGGGGAGGAGGTCGAGCAGGTCGACGAGATCAAGGTCTTCCCGGCGACGCACTACGTCGCGGGCCCGGAGGCGATGGAGCGCGCCGTGCGCGCCATCGAGGCCGAGCTGGAGGAGCGCCTCGCGCAGCTGGAGAACCAGGGCAAGCTGCTGGAGGCCCAGCGGCTGCGGATGCGGACCCAGTACGACATCGAGATGATCCGCCAGGTCGGGTTCTGCTCGGGCATCGAGAACTACTCGCGCCACATCGACGGCCGCGGCGCCGGCACGGCACCGGCCACCCTGATCGACTACTTCCCGGACGACTTCCTGCTGGTCATCGACGAGTCGCACGTGACCGTGCCGCAGATCGGCGGCATGTACGAGGGCGACATGTCCCGCAAGCGCAACCTCGTCGAGTACGGCTTCCGCCTCCCCTCCGCGGTCGACAACCGGCCGCTGACCTGGGAGGAGTTCGCGGACCGGATCGGCCAGACCGTCTACCTGTCCGCGACCCCGGGTCCCTACGAGCTCAACCGCACCGGCGGCGAGTTCGTCGAGCAGGTCATCCGCCCCACCGGCCTGGTCGACCCCGAGGTCGTCGTGAAGCCGACCAAGGGCCAGATCGACGACCTGGTCGCCGAGATCCGGGAGCGGACCGACAAGGACGAGCGGGTCCTGGTCACCACGCTGACCAAGAAGATGGCCGAGGACCTCACCGACTACCTGCTCGAGCTCGGGATCAAGGTCCGGTACCTGCACTCCGAGGTCGACACCCTGCGCCGGGTGGAGCTGCTGCGCCAGCTGCGGTCCGGCGAGTACGACGTGCTGGTCGGCATCAACCTGCTCCGTGAGGGCCTCGACCTGCCCGAGGTGTCGCTGGTGGCGATCCTCGACGCGGACAAGGAGGGCTTCCTCCGGTCCGGCACCTCGCTGATCCAGACCATCGGCCGCGCGGCGCGCAACGTCTCCGGCCAGGTGCACATGTACGCCGACCGGATCACCGACTCGATGCAGTACGCGATCGACGAGACCGACCGCCGCCGCGCCAAGCAGGTCGCCTACAACACCGAGCGCGGCATCGACCCGCAGCCGCTGCGCAAGCGGATCGCCGACATCCTCGACCAGGTCTACCGCGAGGCCGAGGACACCGAGGCCGTCCCGGTCGGCGGGTCGGGCCGCAACGCCTCGCGCGGCAAGCGGGCCGCGGGGGAGAAGGGGCGCGCCCCCGCCCCGGCCGGCAGCTCCGGGGTGGCGGCGAAGGACACGGCGGGCATGCCGCGTGCCGAGCTGGCCGACCTCATCCAGCAGATGAACGACCAGATGCTCACCGCCGCACGGGACCTCCAGTTCGAGCTGGCGGCCCGGCTCCGCGACGAGATCGCCGACCTCAAGAAGGAGCTGCGGGGGATGGACGCGGCCGGGGTGTCGTAGGCGGGTCCCGCGGCGGGGCGCGGGGTCGCGCCCCGCTACCGTGGTCCACCGTCGTCCCCAAGCGGCCGCCGGGCTCCGCCCGTCGCGCGGCCCGTACCCGTCCGGCCCGGCCGCACACGGAGGAGCCCGCGTGACCGTCACCCGCACCCCGCACGACCCCGACGTGCCCGCCGCTCGCGGCGGGGCCGCCGCGGTCCTCGTCGGACGGCTGCGGACGGCGGCGCTCAGCCCCTGGACGCTCGTGGTCACCGTGCCGCTGCTGGCCGCGGCGCTGTACTGGTCCTGGGTCCGGCTGCGCGACTACGCGCTCGACCTCGACGTCTACCGGATCGGCGTGCAGGTCTGGCTGGACGGCGGTGACATGTACGGGCGGCTCCCGCTGCCCCTGCACGGGCCCGAGCTGCCCTTCATCTACCCGACCTTCGCCGCCATCACGATGGTGCCGCTGACCGTGGTGCCCTACGCCGTCGCGTTCACCGCCCAGTTCGTCGCGTCGGTGCTGTCGCTGGCGGTCTGCATCGCGCTGACCATCCGGGTCGCGTGGCCCGCGGGCGGGCTGCGGGCCCCGTTCGTGCTGGGCGTGCCGGTGCTGGCCGCGGTGCTGCTCATGGAGCCGGTCGCGCAGACCTTCGCCTTCGGCCAGATCAACCTCGTGCTGATGCTGCTCGTGCTGGTCGACCTGCTCGCCCCGCGGACCTGGTGGCCGCGCGGGCTGCTGCTCGGCCTGGCCGCGGCGATCAAGCTGACCCCGGGCGGGTTCGTCCTGTACTTCCTGGTGCGGCGGGACTGGAAGGCGGCGGGCGTCGCCGTCGTCACCGGCATCCTGGCGACCGGCCTCGGGTTCGTGGTCGACCTCGACTCCTCGGTGCGGTACTGGTTCGTCGGGGGACCGGCGGCCGGGGTCAGCGGCTCGACGTTCTTCTCCAACGAGACCGTGCAGGCCGTGCTCGCCCGCCAGGAGGTCCCCGACCCCTGGTTCCACATCCTGTGGCTGGGCATCGTCGCCGTCCTGCTGGCGCTGGCCGTGCCGGTCATCCGGCGCTCCGAGCCGGTGATCGCGATGTCGGCGACGGCCGCCGTCGTGCTGATGGCGACCCCGACCGCCTGGTCGCACCACTGGGTGTGGGTCGTGCCCGCGCTGATCGGGATCGGTGCGCACGCCCTGCGGTACCGCAGCGCCGGGTGGGCCGCGGTCGGCGCGGTGATCGCCGCGATCTTCTACATCGCGCCGTTCCGCTGGATGCCCAACGTGTGGGGCGTCGAGATGAAGTGGAGCCTCTGGGAGCAGTTCCTCGGGGCCAGCTACGTCATCCCCGCCGCGCTGACCCTCGGACTGGGCTGCTGGTACGTCACCCGGGGCCCGGGCCGTCCCGGCGGTCCGCGGGCCCCGCACCCCGAACGGCACCGCGTCGGCTCCTGACCCTCCGGCGGGGCCCGCCCGGGCACGACCGCCCGCGACTATGGCGCGCGTCACGGACACCCGCCTACTGTGGGAGCCGGAGGTGCCGGTGGAGCCAGTCGACGACGACCGGAACCGGGCAGGCGTGTGCGCCGTCCGCCCGGGGACCGACCTCGGTCGGCACGCCCGCATGCTGTCCCGGCTGCACGACGCGGTGCTGTCCGGCGACGCCCGCCCCGACGACACGGCGCGCGGACGCCGGCTGGTCACCCGCTCCTGGGACCGGGTCCGGGCCCAGGGCGTGGACCCCGACGCCGGTGAGCCGCCCGGCCCGCTGGACGCCGCCGTCGTCGAGCAGCGCCGCGCGACGTCACCGCTGGTCCCGGTGCTGCCCGCGCTGCGGGCCGCGCTGACCTCGGTCGCCGAGGACGCCCGGCACGTGATGGTCGTCTGCGACGCCGACGGGGTCCTGCTGTGGCGGGAGGGCTCGACCGCCGTCCGCCGCCGCGCCGACGCGCTCGGGTTCACCGAGGGCGCGGAGTGGTCCGAGCAGTCGGTCGGCACCAACGCGATCGGGACCGCGCTCGCCGAGGGCGGGCCGGTGCAGATCTTCTCCGCCGAGCACTTCGTGCGCAGCCACCACGGCTGGACCTGCACCGCGGCCCCCGTGCACGACCCGCGCAGCGGTGAGCTGCTCGGCGTCGTCGACCTGTCCGGGCCCGCCGAGACCATCCACCCGACGACCGTCGCGCTCGTCGACACCGCGGTGCGGCTCGCCGAGGCCGGGCTGTGGCAGCGCCACGAGGCCCGCCTCGACGCGCTGCGCACCATCGGCGCCCCGATGCTCGCCGGCGACACCGGGCCGGGCCTGGTCGTCGACGACCACGGCTGGGTCGCCGCCGCGTCCGGGTTGCCCGGCGTCGAACGGGTCGCCGCACCGGTGCCGGAGCGCCTGATCGCCGTGCACGGGCTGGGGCCGTGCCTGCCCGAGCCGGTGCCCGGCGGCTGGCTGCTGCGCCCGGCATCCGGCGGGAGCAGGCGGATGCGGCTGCGCCTGGACCTGGACGGCCGTCCGCCGCAGGCCGTCATCGAGGGCACGACCCGCTGGGTGCACCCGTTGTCGACCCGGCACGCCGAGGTCCTGGTGCTGCTCGCCCGGGCCGGGGCGAGCGGGCTGGACGCGGCCACGCTGTCCCAGGGGCTCTACGGCGACCGGGCGCACCTGGTCACCGTCCGCGCCGAGATGTCGCGGCTGCGCCGGAACCTGGGCGGGATCCTGCTGGCCCGCCCCTACCGGATCGCCCCCGAGGTCGAGCTGGACCTGACGGGGCTGGCGGGCAGCCGGGTCGTGCGCGAGTCGACCGCGCCGGGCGTGGCCGCCCTGCGCCGCGACTGAGCGCCCCCGCCGCTGCAACCCGCCTGCAACGCTGTCCGTGACCCGCGTCACCGGCTGGACTGGGGTCCGCGGGAACGTCCCGCCGCGGCAGGGACGCCGCCCCCGGCGGCCCGCGCGAGCGAACTGGGAGGCCGACATGGGTGTCGCCGTGGTCACCGGAGCCGGACGCGGGATCGGGCGGGGCATCGCCCTGCGCCTGTCACGCGACGGGCACGCCGTCGCCGTCAACGACCGGGACGCCCACGGCGCCACCGCCGTCGCCGAGGAGATCCGCGCGGCCGGCGGGACCGCGGTGGCCTACCCGGCCGACGTCACCGACCCCGACGCGGTCACCGCGATGGTCGGCCAGGTCGCCGAGGAGCTCGGCGGTCTGGACGTGATGGTCGCGAACGCCGGTATCGCGCAGGTCAAGCCGCTGCTCGAGGTGACCCCCGACGACCTGCGCACCATCTTCGACGTCAACGTGTTCGGCGTCGTCTACTGCCTGCAGGCCGCCGCCCGCGTGATGATCGACCGGGGGACCGGCGGCAAGATCGTCAGTGCCGCGTCGATCGCCGGGCACCAGGGCTTCGACCTCCTCGGGCACTACTCGGCGACCAAGTTCGCCGTCCGCGCCCTCACCCAGGCCGCGGCCAAGGAGCTGGCGCCGCACCGGATCACCGTGAACGCGTACTGCCCGGGGATCGTCGGCACCGACATGTGGGACCTGATCGACGAGCAGATGGGCGCCCGCAGCGGCGCGGGGAAGGGCGAGACGCTGAAGCAGTACGCGGCCGGGATCCCGCTGGGCCGGGTGCAGACCGCCGACGACGTCGCCGCCTTCGTCTCCTACCTCGCCGGCCCGGACTCCGACTACATGACCGGCCAGGCCGTCATGATCGACGGCGGGGTGGTCATGGTCTGAGGGCCCACCGGGGTGCCGGGCCGCGCGGGTGGCCCGGCACCGCGGTCAGCTGGTGATGTCCTTGGTGCGGAACCGCCACGCCGCGAGCCCCAGGAACGCGGTGGCGTAGCAGACCGCGGAGAACGTCCCGTAGGTCATGTCCGACCAGTCGACGTCGGTCGCCAGCAGCGCCGACCAGGCGTCGCCGTAGTGGGTCGGGAGGAAGTCCCGGATGATCCCCAGGTCCTCGATCTGGTCGATGATCTGGGAAACGATCGAGGCCATCACCGCGCCGCCGACCGCGCCCAGCGGGGCGTCGGTGCTCACCGACAGCAGCAGCGCCAGACCGGCCACCCAGCTCAGCTGCACGGTCACGTACAGCGCGCCGAGCATCACCCGCCCGGCCGCGCTCCAGAACGGCAGCGACTCCCCGATCGGCGAGACCAGGTCCCCGGTGCCGTAGGCGATCGCCCCCACCACCAGCGACGCGACCGGGAGCAGCAGCAGCGCCGCCACCGACAGCACCCCCGCGACGACGGCCTTCTGCCGCAGCAGCCGCGCCCGCGGCACCGGGACGGCCAGCAGGTAGCGCAGCGACGACCACGACGCCTCCGAGGCCACCGTGTCCCCGAAGAACAGCGCGACCAGCACCACCAGCAGGAAGCTCGCCGAGGCGAACAGCGTGAACACCGCGAAGTTCGCGGCGCTGCCCGACGCCAGGTCGACCAGGCTCGGGCCACGGGCGCCGGGCTCGTCGTCGCCGACGGAGAACGCGGCCCACAGGATGATCGGCATCGCCACGACCAGCGCGAACGCGACCTGGGTGCGACGGCGCTGGAGCTGGCGGACCAGCTCGGTGCGCAGCGGCATCGTCCGTCCCGGGACGGCGGGCGGCGCGGCCCGGCCGGTCACGAGGTCGCCGACGTGCCCGCGGCGGGTCGAGAGCTGACGGTCGTCACTCACGAGGTACCTCCGACGTCGCGCCCCTCGGGGCCCACCAGTTCCAGGAACGCGTCCTCCAGCCGTCCGCGCGGCCCGGCCGCGCTGACCGCGACCCCGCCGGACACCAGCGCGGCGACGGCGTCGGCGCGGGCGGTGCCGTCGAGGTGGGCGTGCACGACGCCCGGCTGGTCCCCGGTGACGACGTCGGTGACGCCGTCGAGGGCGGCCAGCACGGCCTCGGCCCGGCCGGTGTCGTCCACGGTGAACGACGAGCCGCCCCCGGCCGCCATCAGCTCGGCGACCGTCCCCGCGGCGACGACCGTGCCGCGGTGCATGACCACGACCTCCGAGCAGGTCTGCTCCACCTCCGACAGCAGGTGGCTGGACACGAGCACGGTCCGGCCGCCCGCGGCGTAGCGGCGCAGCAGCTCGCGCATCGCGTGGATCTGGGGCGGGTCGAGCCCGTTGGTGGGCTCGTCGAGGATGAGCAGCTCGGGCAGGCCCAGCATCGCCTGCGCGATCGCGAGGCGCTGCCGCATGCCCTGGGAGTAGGTGCCGACGCGGCGGTGCACCGAGTCGCCGAGCCCGGCGATCTCCAGCGTCTCCTCCATCCGCGCCTGCTCCGGCGGGCGGCCGGTGGCCTCCCAGTAGAGCCGCAGGTTCTCCGCGCCCGACAGGTGCGGCAGGAACCCCGGGCCCTCGACGAACGCGCCGATCCGGGACAGCACCGCCGCGCCGGGGCGGATGGGGCGGCCGAACGCCGTCATCGTCCCGGCGGTGGGCGCGATCAGGCCCATGAGCATGCGCAGGACGGTCGTCTTGCCGGCGCCGTTCGGGCCGAGCAGGCCGAGCACCGCGCCGCGCGGCACGGTGAACGACACGTCGGACACCGCGGCGAACCCGTTGCGGTAGGTCTTGGCCAGCCCGCCGACGACCAGCGGCGGAGCGTCGTCGGGCACGTCGTCGTCGGAGGGCTCGGTCCGGCGCGACCGCAGCCGCGCCACCAGCCACACCAGGAGCGCCGCGGCCAGCACCGCGGCGATCCCGAGCACCGGCCACAGCGGGACGGTCCCCGCCGACTCGGTGCGGCCGGGGACCTGGGGCACCGACAGCGCGGTGTCCCCGGCGAGCCCGACCCGCCACACGGCCGGGTCGGCGCCGGAGTCGTAGCCCTGGTCGGTCGTCGACAGCTGCACCAGCAGGCGGCTGCCCGCCTGCACCGGTGCGACGACGCCGGGCAGCGTCACCGTCGCCTCGGCGGGGGAGCCGTCGGCGGGGACGGCGATCCGCAGCGGTGCGACGGCGTTGCCCAGCAGCGTGCTGCGCCCGTCGGGGGTGAGCGTGGTGAGCGACGCGAAGAGCACCGCGGTGTCCGGGGCGGGCTGCCCGGCGACCCGCGCGACGCGCACCGTCACCCGCGGCGCCCCGGAGGGCTGCATCGCGTCGGCGACGGGTGCGGTGAGGAACCGGGCGGACTGGCCCGGCGTCGTCAGGCCGGACAGGCCGCCGAGCGAGCCCAGCGACCCGAGCGCCGAGCCGAGGCCGGGCAGCGACGTGAGCGCCGAGGGGTTCCCGCCCGGCGGGTGGAC
Organism: Pseudonocardia sp. TMWB2A; assembly: GCF_017312135.1. Lineage (NCBI taxonomy): Bacteria > Bacillati > Actinomycetota > Actinomycetes > Pseudonocardiales > Pseudonocardiaceae > Pseudonocardia > Pseudonocardia sp. TMWB2A. Next base: position 47,570 of record NZ_QKQY01000002.1, on the reverse strand, counting down.
GACGGTCTGCTCGCCGCCCTCGAGGGGCAGCGCGGTCGTCGGGGCGGGCCCGGAGCCCGCGGTCAGGCCGGGGTAGGCGTCGGCGAGGACGGTCCGGCCGGTGGGGGTGTCGCCACGGGTGCGGACGGTGCTGCGGACCTGGTAGGCGAAGGGGGCCTCGGCGAGGCCGCCGGTGGTGCCCTGCGCCGCGGGCAGGCCCCGCAGGTGCTGGTCGAACCAGTCGGCGATGCGGGCGCGGACCTCGGAGTCGGGGCCGCCGCCGTCGTGGCCGCCCGCGAACCACAGCACCGACACCGGGGTGCCGTTCGCGGCGATCTGGCGGGCGTTCGCGTCGGCCTGGTCGAGGCCGAACAGGGTGTCCTGCTCGCCCTGGACCAGCAGCGTCGGCGCGGTGATCCGGTCGGTGACGGTCGCGGGGGAGGAGCGGCGGAGCAGCTCGGCCAGCTCCGGGGAGACGCGGCCGGTGCGGGCGGCCTCGCCGTAGGCGGCGCAGACGTCGCGGGCGAAGCGTCCGCAGATCGGGTCCGACGCCGGCCGCGACGCGTCCGGCGTCCGGCCGGTGGCCGCGCCGGGCGCGGTGGCGCCTTCCGGACCGGCCGCGGTGCCCGGTCCCGCGGCGCCGCCGGCGCCGTCCGGCCCGGACGCGCCCGCGGTTCCGGTTCCGGTTCCGGTGCCGGTGCCGTCGGAGGAGGAGGAGGACGAGCCGCCCGAGGACGAGCCGAACCCGCCCCCGCCGCCGGAACCGGAGCCGCCGAGGCCCCCGGAGGAGCCGGCGGCGGCCCCCGCCGGGGAGTCCCCGCCCGCGGGCACCCGGCCACCGGAGCCGAAGAACACCCCGGCCCAGCCGCTCTTGAACACCCCGTCGCCGGCGCCCGCACCGGCCGCGGGCGTGCCCGGCGGCGTCGCACCGGCCGGGACGGCGTTGTTCGGGAACAGCGCCTGGCCCAGGTCGTTCCAGGTGATCACCGGCGCGATCGCGTCGATCCGCCGGTCGTACCCGGCCAGCAGCAGGGCGAGGCCACCGCCGTAGGACCCGCCGGTCACCCCGACGCGGGGGTCGCCGTCGGCGTCGCGCTGCACGTCGGCGCGTGCGGCGAGGCGGTCCACCAGCCGTGACGCGTCGGCGACCTCGCGGTCGGGGTCGTCCAGCCCGATCGAGCCGCCGGAGGCGTCGAAACCGCGCGCGGTCCAGGTCTGCACCACGTAGCCGCGGGCGGCGAGCTCGCGGGCGTCGGAGTCGACCGAGGCCTTGCTGCCGCCGAAGCCGTGCGCCACCAGCACCGCGGGCGCGGGGGAGGCCGCGGTCGCCGAGGCGGGGACGTAGAGCGAGGTGTCCAGGTCGATCGTGCCCGGCTGCCCGGGGCCGGCCGGGACGGCGACCTTCTCCTCGGTCACGGCGACCGCGCCGCCGTCGTCGGCCGCCGCCGCGGCGGGCGCCGGCGCGGCGACCGGGACGCCGGGTGCGGCCGACGCGGCCGGGGCGAACGTCAGCACCAGGGCGGCGACCGTCGCCGCCACGATCGGGGTACGGACCCACCGGGTCCGGGGGAGCACGTGCACGTCATCGAAACTACGCAGATCGCCGCGACCGCGTCGCCGGGCGGCGGGTGCGTCCCGCCACGCCCGCGGCCCGGCACCGTTCCGGCGCGGGAACCGGCACCGGCCCCGGGAACCGGGCACCCGGGATGAATGCCGCACCAACGGCGCGCGACCCCCGGGTGACGCCGGGCGTTCACCCGACGTTCCGCCGTGCAACGCCGACCGGAAGCCGCGGCCCGGCACCGTCACCGGGTGTGAGCGTGAACCCCACCGGAGAGACCCCCGGCGTCGGTGTCCCGCGGGCACTCGCCGTCGACATGACGATCGCCGACCAGCAGGACTGGCTCGCCGCGTTCCTGCGACGCCACCCCGTCAGCCGGCGCACCGCGCTGCGCGGCGGCGCCGGCGTCCTGGCGACGCTCGCGGCGTCCGGGTCGCCCTGGGCGCGCGGGGTGGCCGCGGCCGCCGCACCCGCGCCGGTCGCCGTCGTCGGACGGCACCTGGCCTACGGGCCTGACCCGGCCCGCTCGATGTCGTTCTCCGGGGAGCTGACCACGGCCCCGCCGCCCGGCCGGATGGTCGTCGACGTCGGCACCGACTCCGGGTTCGGGCTCACCCTCCCGGTGCAGGTCCGCCCGCTGGAGAGCCTGGTCCCGCAGGCCGACGGCGGCATCCGCGGCACCCGCCAGTGGTTCGCCCACGCCCGCGCCGACGGCCTCGCCCCCGGCAGCCGCTACGTCTACCGGTTCCGCATCGAGGGCCCCGGCGGCACCACGACGACCACCGCCACCAGCACCTTCCGCACGGCCGCACCCCGCGGCACCCGGCACCGGTTCACCTTCACCGCCTTCGCCGACCAGGGCGTGAGCACCGGTGGGGAGCCGAACCACTACAAGCCCGACGACACCCACCGCAGCCCGGCGCCCGCGGAGGCGCTGACCGCGCTCGTCGCCGCGGAGGCACCCGCGTTCCACCTGCTCGCCGGCGACATCTGCTACGCCGACCCCTCCGGCGCCGGCAGGCCCGTCCGCAACGGCGCCCCGCAGGACGACGAGGCCCACGACAGCTTCGACCCCACCGTCTGGAGCACCTACTTCGCCGCGATCGAACGCTCGGCTGCGTCGACCCCGTGGATGTTCGCCACCGGCAACCACGACATGGAGGCGCTCTACGACCTGAACCGGGCCGACGGCCCCGCGCACGGCTACGCCGGTCACGCCGCCCGGCTCGCGCTGCCCGGGACCGGCCCCCGCGGCTGCCCCTCGGTGTACGCGTTCACCCACGGCACCGTCGGGGTCGTCAGCGTGGACGCCAACGACCTCTCCACCGAGATCCCGACCAACGCCGGCTACTCCGGCGGCACCCAGCTGACCTGGCTGGAGCGGACCCTGGCCGGCTGGCGCGCCGACCCGGACATCGAGTGGATCGTGCTGTTCTTCCACCACTGCGCGTTCGCCACCTCGGGCTCGCACGCCTCCGACGCCGGGGTGCGACGAGCGCTGGCGCCGCTGTGCGACCGCTACCGGGTCGACCTGTGCGTGCAGGGCCACAACCACCAGTACGAGCGCACCGACCCCATCCGCGACGGCCGCCCCACCCGCCCGGCGCCGGACCGCTCCACCGTCCACCCGGAGACCGACGGCACCACCTACGTCTGCGTCGGCTCCGGCGGACGGCCCCGCTACCGCTGGCAGCCCGGCGAGACCGACAGCTTCCGCGGCCACGAGACCGGGCAGGCGCCGGTCACGAGCTTCCTGGCCGGTCCCGACGACCAGAAGCAGGCCGAGACCGTCACCTGGTCGCGGACCCGCTACCTCGGCTACGCCTACCTGCGCTGCTCGGTGGTCCCCGGTTCCGGCGGCACCGACTCCCGTCTCGTCGTGCATGCGATCACCGACCTCGGCGAGGAGATCGACATGGTCCGGCTCAGCCGTCGCGCGCACCGCTGAACCGGACACAACGGACGACTTCCGGCCCCGACCGGGTGCCCTGGGTCACCCCGACTCGCCATGCAACGGACCAGGGAGGACACTTCACCTACCGCAGGGGAGTATCCCTACCGCGGTGGTGTCGTCAGCACGGTGTCGTCGCGAGCGTGGTTCGCGAGCGGACCCGGCACCACCGGCCACGCTCGGCAGCCGCAGGAACGGGCTGCCGTGGCGGGAGAGACCTCGGGCTGTCTCTTGCTGCCCTGGTCTGGAGGAACTCCGTGAACGTCCCCCTGTGGGTCTGGTTGGTCACCATCGTCGGATTCGTGCTGGTGATCGGCGCGGACCTGTGGCTCAACGACCACAAGCCGCACGCCGTGACCCTGGGCGAGGTCACCCGCTGGGTCGTCTTCTACGTGGCGCTGGCCGTCGCGTTCGGCTGCGGGGTCTGGTTCTTCTCCGGGGGCACCTACGCCGGCGAGTTCTTCGCCGGCTACCTGACCGAGTACTCGTTGTCGGTCGACAACCTGTTCGTCTTCCTCATCATCATGTCCGCGTTCAAGGTGCCGGTCCTCCACCAGCACCGGGTGCTGCTGGTCGGCATCGTGATCGCGCTGATCATGCGGAGCATCTTCATCGCCGCGGGCGCGGCGGTCATCGACCGCTTCAGCTGGGTGTTCTTCCTCTTCGCCGCGTTCCTCATCTACACCGCCGTCTCGCTGGTCAAGCAGGCCGCCGGCGGCGACGACGAGGAGTGGAAGGAGGGCCGGGTCCTGCAGTGGGTCCGCAAGGCCTTCCCGGTCACCGACGACTACCACGGCGCCAAGACCACCGTGAAGATCGACGGCAAGCGCTGGCTGACCCCGATGCTGATCGTGATGATCGCCATCGGCGTCACCGACATCATGTTCGCCCTGGACTCGATCCCGGCGATCTTCGGCCTCACCCAGGAGCCCTACCTCGTCTTCACCGCGAACGCGTTCGCGCTGATGGGGCTGCGCCAGCTCTACTTCCTGCTCGGCGGGCTGCTCAACAAGCTGGTCTTCCTCTCCTACGGCCTCGCGGTGCTGCTCGCCTTCATCGGCGTCAAACTCGCCCTGCACGCCCTGCACGAGAACGAGCTGCCCTTCATCAACGGCGGGCAGCCGGTCCCGGTCCCCGAGGTCGGGATCGGACTCTCGCTCGGCGTCATCGTCGGCGTCCTCGCGCTCACCACGATCGTCAGCCTCATCGCGGTCCGGATGAAGCCGGAGCTGGCCGAGCAGGGCAGCGGGATCACCGCGCCGCCGCTGGCCCGCACCAAGGAGGAGGCCGCGCAGATCGAGGCCCAGGACGAGCAGGCCGACCACCGGGTGAGCGCGCCCCCGCGCGACTGAGACCCCGGCCCCTCGGATCCGCATCGGACACCGGGGCGGGGCCGTGTCGGATCCGCCCCGCCCGGCGCGCCGCGCCTGTGACCAGGCGAAACGTCCAGCCCGGTGATTGTCAAGTGTTGCTTCGTCACGTGGTCCAGTTCACTATCGGGTGATCCTGGCGTCGTAGCGAGGGGCTGACGCATGATCCCGGTGATCGAGTTCGTCCTGGGCGTCGCCGTGCTGGTCTACAGCGCGGAGAAGCTCATCGGCTATCTGGTCGGGGTGGCGAGTCGCTGGGCGATCTCGCTGTTCCTGATCGCCGTCGTCTTCACCGGGATCGAGTTCGACGACCTCGCGTTCGGGGTCGTGCTGAACATGGAGGACCTCAGCGACGTCGCGCTCGGCACCGTCATCGGCACCACGATCGCGCTGACCGGCATCGTGCTCGCGCTCGCCGCGATCATCGCGCCGACCCGGGTCGAGGTCCCGCGCGACTACCTCGCGCTCTACGTCGCCGCCCCGGTGGTGATGTTCCTGCTCGCGCTCGGCGGGCTGCTCACCGCCGGGACCGGCGTCGTGCTGATCCTGCTGTTCGTCGCCTTCGTCGGCTGGATCGCCTACCGCGAGTACTCCGCCCGGCGGCCCGTCTGGCGCAACGCCGAGGTCTACGAGCAGCTGGAGAAGGCCGGGGTCGCCGCGGGCGGGAGCACGACGGCGACGGTCGCGCCGAGCGGCCCGCCGCGGACCGACGCGGCGGCCGGCAGCCCCGGGTTCCGGCTGCCCGAGGACCTGCGCGTCGACGACGGCTTCCTCAAGGCCCGCGCCCAGCCGCCCGGGCGGACCATCCTGTTCGCCGTCATCGCGCTGATCGGGCTCGTCGTCGGCGCGCTCATCGCCGGGCAGGGCACCGAGGGCATCCTCGAGACCTGGGCGATCAGCGGGACGGTCTTCGGGGTCACCATCGCGACGCTCGCGCTGTCCCTCGAGGACATCCTGATCACCGTCGAGCCGGCCCGGCGCGGCGCGCCCGAGATCGCCGTCGCGAACGTGCTCGGCAGCGTCGTGTTCTCGGTGACCGGCAAGCTCGGCGTGATCCTGCTGGTCGGCGGGGCGATCGTGGTCGACCCGACGGCCCTGGTCTGGCACCTGCCGGTGCTGCTCGGGCTCACCGTGCTCTCCGCGGTGTTCCTGGGCACCGGGCGGATCCGCCGCTGGCACGGCGTGGTGCTGCTCGCGCTCTACTTCGCCTACTTCGTCATCAGCCTGACCGTCTTCGGCGGCGTCCCCGTCGACGACTGAGCACCCGCAGGGAGACCCGATGCTCACGAAGGACCGGATGGCCGCGGCGCTCGTCGTCGTGGCCGCGCTGGTCGGCCTGGTGCTCGTGTTCGGCACGGGCGAGGGCGCCCGCGACGACGACGACGCCCCGGCGGGCGGCCCGCCGTCGGCCACCCGGGTGGACGACGACGACCGGCAGGCCCCGGCCGCCCCGGCCCCGCAGGACCAGGCGCCGGGCCAGCAGCAACAGCAGCCCGACGACGATGACGACGACGGCTGACCGGCGTCAGAGGTGGTGCAGCACGACGTCGTCGATCCGGCCGTCGTGCAGGGTCAGCGTCATCCAGGTGTGGGTCGGCATCCGGCGCCGGTCGGTCGGCGACCCCGGGTTGAGCAGACGCAGCCCGTCCGCCGCGGAGTCCCACGGGATGTGCGAGTGCCCGAACACCAGCAGGTCGGTGCCGGGGTGCGCGGCGAGCGCCCGGCGTTCGCGGCCCTGCTTCGGGCCGGTCTCGTGGGTCACCGCGACCCGGACCCCGTCGAGGGTCGCCCGGGCCGTCTCCGGCAGCCGGGCGCGCAGCTCGTCGCCGTCGTTGTTGCCCCAGCAGGCGAGCAGCCGGGCCGCGCGGCCCTCGACCCGGTCGAGCAGCTCCACCGAGCACCAGTCACCGGCGTGCACGACGACGTCGGCCGCGTCGACGGCCTCCCACACCGGCCCGGGGAGCCCACCGGAGTGGGCGGCCCCGCGGCTCGGGTGGTGGGTGTCGGAGATCAGCAGGAGCGCGGTCAGCGCACGCCCACCAGGTCGCAGACGAAGATCAGGGTCTCGTTCGGGGCGATGACGCCGCCCGCGCCGCGGGCGCCGTAGCCCAGGTGCGGCGGGATCACGAGCCGGCGGCGGCCGCCGACCTTCATCCCGGCGACGCCGTTGTCCCAGCCGGAGATGACCTGGCCGGCGCCGAGGCCGAACTGCAGCGGCTGGCCGCGGTCGTAGGAGTTGTCGAACTCGCGGCCGGTGGACTGCGAGACCCCGACGTAGTGCACGGCGACGGTGTCACCGGGCTTGGCCTCCGGGCCGTCGCCGACGGTCAGGTCCTCGGTCACGAGGTCGGTGGGCAGCGGGCCGTCGACGATCTCGACGGCGGGCTTCTGCGGTGCGGACACGGACGTGCTCCTCACGGACGGGGACGGCCCGCGGGGGCGGGCCGGGGGTGCGCGACGACCCTGCCAGAACCCACCGGCGGGTGCGTCCCGGGCCCGCCCGTCGTGGCAGGCTGCACACCGTGACCGGTGACCGTGACCTCTCCGGCGGCGCTCCCGACGACGGCGTCGCGACCGACTGGCCCCGCTGGCTCGACGTGCTGGAACGGGCCGGGATCCCGGCCTCGTCCAACCTCCGCGCGCCCGCGGAGCCCGGCGCGGTGGCCGACGCCGAGGCGGTGTTCGGCCGGGAGTTCCCGGCCGCGCTGCGGGCGCTCTACTCGCTCGCCGACGGCCAGCTGGCCGACCACCCGCGCGCCCCCGGCCCGCACCCGGAGGTCGCGACGAGCCTGTTCCCCGCGACCTACCGCTTCGTGCCCCTGGCCGAGGCGACGCGGGAGTACCGCGGCTGGCTCGACGTCGTCGCCGACATGGGGCACGACCACGTGACCGTGCGCGCCGGTGACCCGGTGCTGGCCCACTACTGGGACGCGGGCTGGTGGCCGCTGGCCGTCGACGGCGGCGGGAACGCCCTGGTCGTCGACACCGTCCCGGAGCCCGGTGGCGCCGTCGGGCAGATCGTCGTCGCCGGTCCGGACGAGGACGAGCGCCGCGTGGTCGGGACCGGCGTGGGGGACTACCTGCGCCGGCTGATCGCCGCCGGACCGGAGGTCGACGACGCGGTCGTCGACCCCTCGGACCGGCCCTACCGCTTCTGGGACGCCACGCACCTGCGCTGACCCGGCGCGGCCCGCTGCCGCTCCGGCCTCAGCGGTGCGGCCGGGGCGCCAGCTCCAGGTCCACCCGCGCCGGCCGGTTCGCCTCGGACACCACGTCCTCGACGAGCCCGTGCTCGGGCGACCGGTGGCACACCGGGTCGGTGGCCGCGGCGTCGCCGGTGAGCTGGAACGCCTGGCAGCGGCACCCGCCCAGGTCGACCTCGCGACGGTCGCAGGTCCGGCACGGCTCCTGCATCCAGTCCTCGCCGCGGTAGGCGGTGAACAGCGGCGCAGAGGTCCAGATCTCGTCCAGGCCGGTGTCGCGGACCGAGGCCCGCGGCAGCGGCAGGGTCTGGGCGGCGGGGCAGGGCAGCGCGTCGCCGTTCGGGGCGACGGTGAGCTGGCGTTGCGCCCAGCCCCCCATGCACGGCTTGGGGTAGCGGGAGTAGTAGTCGGGCAGCACGTGCACGACCTCCATCGACCCGGCGAGGCGCGCCCGGGCGGCGGTGACGACCTCCTCGGCCCGGTCGAGCTGCTCGCGGGTCGGGAGCAGCGACGACCGGTTGCGCCACGCCCAGCCGTAGTACTGGGTGTTGGCGAGCTCCACCCGGTCGGCGCCGAGGCGCTCCACGAGGTCGACGATCGCGCCGATCCGCTCGATGTTCTGCCGGTGCAGCACCACGTTCACCGTCAGCGGCCAGCCCAGCTCCCGGACGAGCCGGCACGCCTCCAGCTTCTTGTCGAACGAGCGGATCCCGGCGATCCGGTCGGAGGTGGCGGGCTCGTCGGCCTGCACGCTGACCTGCACGTGGTCCAGCCCGGCCGCGCGCAGCGCCTCGGCCCGCGGCCGGGACAGCCCGATCGCGCTGGTCACGAGGTTGGTGTACATGCCCAGGTCGCAGGCGGTGCGGACCAGCTCGGGCAGGTCCCGGCGCAGCAGCGGCTCCCCGCCGGACAGGTGGCACTGCAGCACGCCCATGGCGGCGGCCTCGCCGAACACGCGCTGCCAGTCGGCGGTGGACAGCTCGTCGTCGTAGCGGGCCAGCTCGATCGGGTTCGAGCAGTAGGCGCACGCCAGCGGGCAGCGGTAGGTGAGCTCGGCGAGCAGCCCGAACGGGCGCGGGGCGCTCATCCGAGCGCCACCAGGTTCCGGGCGACGAGCCGGGCCAGGTAGTCGCGCACCTGGTCGCCGACGACCAAGGCGTCGGCCTCGTCGAAGTCCGCGACCAGCGCGGCGACGATGTCGTCGACGGTGCGCTCGCCGTCGCACAGGCGCAGCACCGCGTGCCCGGTCCGGTTCAGCACGACGACGGTCTCCGGCCCGAGCAGCACCCAGCCGCCGGTCGGGCGGTCCGGTCGCATCCGCACGTGCCGGCCCAGCCGGGGCCGGGAGTCCCCGGTGACCGCGGGCGTGCGGGCGGCCCGTTCGCCGCGTCGCGGCGCCGGGACCCGTGCCGCGCCGGCGGCGGTCGACCCGTCACGCGTAGGCATGGTCGATCGCATCCATGATCGCCCAGAGCACGTCGCACTTGAACGACAGCGCGGCCTCGGCGGCGTCCTGCTCGGCGGGGGTGCGGCAGTGCGCGACGACGACCTCCAGTGCGTGCTCGGAGTCCCGCGGGGCCTGGAACAGCCGGTTGCGGAAGTACTGGAGCCCGTCCGGGTCGATCCAGGTGTAGTACTTCTCGAACGCCGCCAGCCGCTCGGCCATCAGGTCCGGGGCGAACAGCTCGGTCAGCGACGACGCGACCGCCTCGACCCACGGCCTCGTGCGGGCGAACCCGACGTAGGCGTCGACGGCGAACCGCACCCCGGGCTGGACGTGCCGGTGGTCGGTGATCTCCGACCGGCTCAGCCCGCACGCCTCGCCGAGCCGCAGCCACGCCTCGATGCCCCCCTGTCCGGAGTTCCCGCTGCCCGGTTCCTGCCCGTCGTGGACCCCGTCATGATCAAGGATCCGGCGGATCCACCGCCTGCGTACCCCGACGTCGGGGCAGTTCGACAGGATGGCCGCGTCCTTGACCGGGATGGCCTCCTGGTAGGCGAACCGGTTCGCGACCCAGCCGCAGATCTGGTCCGGGGTGAGGGTGCCGTCGTTCATGCGGACGTGGAACGGGTGCGCCGAGTGGTACTGCGCGGCGTGCGCCCGCAGCCGTCGCACCAGCGCGGTGTCCGGAGCGGTCATGTCAGACCTCCAGTTCCAGTCCGTCGAACCCGACGACGACCCCGGCGGCCTCGACCGCGGCGCGTTCGGCGGAGTCCTCCAGCAGGACGGGGTTGGTGTTGTTGACGTGCACGTAGACGATCCGGGGCACACCGAGGGCGGTGAGCACCTCCAGGCTGCCACCGCGGCCGCCGACGTGCAGGTGTCCCATGTCGTGCGCGGTCTTGCGGGCCAGCCCGAGCCGCACCAGCTCGTCGTCGTGCCAGGTCGTGCCGTCGACGAGCAGCAGGTCGGCGCCGTCGATCTCGTCCTGCACGGCGGGGGTCAGCTCCTGCACGCCGGGCAGGTACACCGCGTACCGGCCGGACGCGGTGTCGGTGAACCGGTACCCGACGACGCGGCCGGGCAGGCCCTCGGCGGTGCCGAACCGGTCGTGCTTGCCGGTGGGCGCGTCGAACGCGCGGTAGGTGAGCCCACCGAGGTCGTGGGCGGTGCCGGGGACGACCTCGGTCCAGGTCACCGGGCAGAACCGCTCCAGGGTGGGCAGCAGCCCGGATCCCTCGCGCAGGGTCCGCTCGGTCGCCGCGGTCGCGTGCAGCGACACCCCGCGGCCCTCGCGCAGCAGCACCAGCCCCAGGGTGTGGTCGATGTCGGCGTCGGTGAGCAGCACGCCCTGCAGCGGGGTCGTCCGGTCGCCGGTCGGGTGCAGCGCGGGTGCGTCGGCGAGCTGGGTGCGGACGTCGGGGGAGGCGTTGACCAGCCACCACCGCCGCCCGTCGGGGGAGACGGCGATCGAGGACTGGGTGCGCGGTGTCGCCGGTCGCGACCCGTCGCGCACCGCCCGGCAGCCCGGACAGCCGCAGTTCCACTGCGGGAAGCCGCCGCCCGCCGCCGATCCGAGGACCCGGATCCTCATGGCACCCCCTCGTTGCACGGCGACGGCCGGGGGCGCGCTGCTCGCGCGCCCCCGGCCGTCGGTCACCTCACGCCTCGGTCCGGGCGATGTACATCGTCACCTCGGGCGCGCAGCCGATCTCCTCGAACTCCGGCGCCTCCCACTCGGTGGTCGACTCCATGCGATCACCTCCCTTCTCACAGCGTCTCGGGTCCCCGGGGTCGGCCGGATCTACTGCTCGGGCAACGCGAAGCAGAACAACGCGTCGCCCGCGGCCGCACCGAGCAGGCCCGGCAGGAACCCCTCGACCCAGCCGCCCCACCCGGTCGGCACGGCGATGAACTGCCTGCCGTCGACCTCGAAGGTGGTCGGGCTGGAGTGGTGCCCGCTGCCGCACTGGAACGACCAGAGCTTCTCCCCGGTCGAGGCGTCGAGCGCGACGAACTCACCGGTCGGGGTGCCCTGGAAGACCAGGCCGCCCGCGGTGGTCAGCGTCGAGGCGCACATCGGGTACTCGTTGTTCCAGCGCCACTTCTCCTCGCCGGTGAGCGGGTCGATCGCGGCGACGAACCCGTAGAAGTCCTCGATGTCGACGGCGACGCCGGCGCCCCAGTAGGGGATGGACTCCTTGAACTCACGGCGACGCCGGGTGGCGGTCGCCCCGACCTCCTGGACGGGCACGTACATCAACCCGGTCTGCGGGTTGTAGGACATGTGTGTCCATTCCTTGCCACCCGCCGGGCCCGGCCAGAAGTGCACCGGGACGCCCTCCTCGTCGGGGTAGATCTTCGGCGTCACCTTGCCGTCGGGCGTGATCTCGCCCCAGGTGATCCGGTCGACGAACGGGAACACCCGCACGAGCTCGCCGTTGGTCCGGTCGAGCACGAAGAAGTAGCCGTTCTTGTCCGCGTGGGCGAGCAGCTTGCGCCCGTCCGGCGCGTCGAACAGGACGTTCTCCATCGTGGAGTCGTAGTCCCACAGGTCGTGCGGGGTGAACTGGTAGTGCCACTTGATCTCGCCGGTGTTGACGTCCACCGCGATCGTCGAGTCGGTGTAGAGGTTGTCGCCGGGGCGGATATCGCCGTCGAAGTCCGGCGCCGGGTTGCCGGTGCCCTGGAACAGCAGCTCCAGCTCCGGGTCGTAGGTGGGCGTCACCCAGCAGTTCGCGCCGCCGCGCTGCCAGGCCTCGCCGTCGTCGGGCCAGGTCTCCGAGCCGGGCTCGCCCGGCTTCGGGACGGTGTAGCAGCGCCAGCGCCGCTCACCGGTCTCCGCGTCGAACGCGTCGAGGTGGCCGCGGACGCCGAACTCCCCGCCGGCGCTGCCGACGATCACCAGGTCCTTGACGATCAGCGGCGCGACCGAGCCGCTCTCCCCGGCGCGGACGTCACCGTTGACGGTGTCCCACACCATCTTCCCGGTCGTCGCGTCGAGCGCGACGATGTGCGCGTTGAGGGTGTACATGTACACCTTGCCGTGCCCGACGGCGAGGCCGCGGTTGACGTTGCCGCAGCACAGCGACACGTCGTAGGGCGAGGCGTGCTTGTACCGCCACAGCTCCTCGCCGGTCTTCGCGTCGATCGCCCAGGCGCGGCCGTCGGGACCGGAGACGTACATGACGCCCTCGATGACGATCGGTGACGCCTCGAACGAGTAGGTGGACGCACCGGACTGCATGCCGACGGCCCCGGCCTGGAAGACCCAGGCGGGGGACAACCGGCGGATCGAGTCCTTGTCGATCTGGTCGAGCTCGCTGTAGCGCTGTCCGTCGTAGGTGCCGTAGTAGGTCAGCCAGTTCTGCGGCTCGGAGCGTGCGCCGCGGATGCGGTCGTAGTCCACGGTGGACGTGGCCGGGGCCTCGCCCCGGACGTTGGTCAGCTGCACGTGCGGGATCGCTTCACCCGCGTCGACGTAGTCGGTCATCTCGGGATCCTTCCTACGGTCGCGGCTGCGGGGGACGGTCGAGCTTGGCGTGGTCGGGTACCTCGCCCCCGATGACGATCGACCCGGTGAGACCGCGGCCCTCGTCGTTGCCGCTCGCGGAGCCGTAGTAGTACGTTCCCGGCCCGTCGAGGTTGATCTTGGCGGTGCCCTTGGAGTGGTTCACCAGCCAGATGAACTTCGGGTCGCCGTTGCTGGGCAGCACCGCGCAGTGGGTGTTCTTGTCGTCGTTGATGAGCGTCAGCTCGATGTCGCCGCCGTGCGGGAGGATGAGGACCCCGGGCTCGTAGCAGATCTCGTCCTCGGGGATCCGGATCGTCGCGCGGAGTACGCCGTCGGGTCCCTCCTCGGCGTAGCCGATGGTCCCGCTGCCGAGCAGCCGGCCGAGTGCGAGCCGGTTCTGCCCGCCGAGACCTGCGGCTTCCAGCTGTTCGGCGCGTTCGTTGTCGGTGGTCGTCATTGACACTTTCCTCCCGAGCGCAATTCGTCGGTGGGTACGTGATCACCTTCACATCGCACGGTGGTAAGCGTCAACCCCGCGCGTCCATCCGATTCTGCGCCGACGATCATGAACGCGCGAGTTCGAATGCGGAATGATCTCCGACGAGCGTCACGGGCTCGGCTCGGACGATCTTCCCGCAGGTCAGGACCGGCTACGCGGTGTCGGCCTCGCGGCCCGGAATCGATTGCCCGGAAACAGTGGGAACAATTCTGCGGACCGCCCCGTGGGGCGTCGGGAAAATGCTGGGAAAATGCGGGCGGGCGCCCCGGAAATCGTGGCCGCCGGAGATCGGTGACGTCGGTGCGGCGACAAGCACCGTCGCGGGGGCCGGGGCGGCCGTCCCCGCCGTGACGTGCGGCGCCGCACCCGGGACGGCGCCGCGGGCTCCGGTGTGGACACCCGCGGTCCTCGCCCGCGGAACCGTCCGCGCCCATTCCGTGCAGGTCACGCGGCCGGCCCGGAGGAATGAAACACATGTTTCCCGAAAGGGCGACGACCGGCGTGGGGGTGTCACCAGAACTTGATGCCCGCCGCCTTCAGCCGACGGCGGTGCTGCTTCACCGCGAGCGCGATGGCCTCGGGGGTGATGAGCCCGCCCCAGACCTTCGACGCGGTCTCGCCCTGTTCGAGCAGCGCGTCGGCCTCCTCGCCGCCCAGCTCGGCGCTCTGCACGACCCGCGAGCCGAAGCCGATGTGCCAGCGCTCGTCGCGCAGGACCAGCTCGGTCCCGCGGTGCACGCCCGGCAGCGGGACGGACAGCCGGTCCAGGGTCTGGAGCATCGCGTGCTGCCCGGCCAGCAGCACCACACCCTCGATGACCATGTGGTAGAGCCCGACCGCCCCGGTCAGTCCGGTGTGGTCCTCGGCGAGCCCGCGGGCGGTCGCCGGCAGCCGGTGCTCGAACAGGTCGACGAGCTCGGAGCTCACCTCGCGTCGCAGCACGTCCAGCCGGTCGGCCGGGGTGTCGCCGGGGACGCCCAGCACCTGCGCGGCGACCAGGTCGAAGAACCGGGCGTGCCGCGCCTCGTCGCGGGCCTGGGCGCGGAACGCGGCCTGCATGGTGTCGTCGAGCGCCGCCGCCTGGTACGAGCCGAGCTGCCCGGCGACCGAGGCCTCGGCGATGCAGAAGCCGGCGACCAGCCCGCGCACGGTCGCCGCCTCGTCCGGCGCGAGCCGGGTCCACGCGTCGCGGTCCGGGCCCAGGTCGAGGTCGGTCTCGTCCCACTGCAGCGACTCGGCCAGCTGGACGAAATGGTCGTATCCGGCGATCATGACCATGGTCTCGGTGTCCTCACCCCGGGAACTGTTCTCCCGGCTCCAACGGGCGGAAGTCCGACTTGGCGGCGCCGCAGATCGGGCACATCCAATCGTCGGGGATGTCCTCGAAGGGGGTGCCCGGCTCGATGCCGCCGTCCGGGTCGCCCTCCTCCGGGTCGTAGACGAAGCCGCACGGCTCGCAGATCCACAGGGACCGCGTGGCCTGGTCGGACATCGTCATGCTGCTCCCCACGGCGTCGTCGCCCACGCCCGCCGGTCGCCCGTGACCGGGTCCGGCGGAGGTGTCCCTCCGGCCCAGGGAGCCACAGTGTGAGCGGGGTCGCAAGCGGGCCCGGAGTCCCGTCGCGGGCACCGGGGACCGCCGCGCGTCCGGTCACGGACGGACGCGTGGCGCCCTCACCTGCGACGACGCGGTGTCCGGAGATCAGGTCCGGCCGGCGCCGGTGATCGTCGGAATCGGTGAAACACGTGTTCGCGCTCAGGCGCCGAGCGCGTCCCGGAGGAACCCGACCTGCAGGAGCAGCAGGTTCTCAGCGACGACCTCCTGCGGCGTCATGTGGGTGACGCCGGACAGCGGCAGCACCTGGTGGGCACGCCCGGCCGCGAGCAGCGCCGAGGACAGCCGCAGGGTGTGCGCGGCGACGACGTTGTCGTCGGCGAGACCGTGCACGACCATCAGCGGGCGGTGCGGCCGGTCCGCGGTCGGCGGGGTCGCGGCGTCGTCGATGATCGACGAGCGGGTGTAGGGCTCGCCGCCCGGCATCCCGAGGTAGCGCTCGGTGTAGTGGGTGTCGTAGAGCGTCCAGTCGGTGACCGGCGCGCCGGCGATGCCCGCGTGGAAGACGTCGGGCCGGCGCAGCACCGCCAGCGCGGACAGGTACCCGCCGAACGACCAGCCGCGGATCCCGACCCGCCCCAGGTCCAGGTCGGGGTAGGCCTCCGCGGCCGCGTGCAGGGCCGCGACCTGGTCCTCCAGCACCGGGCCCGCCAGGTCGCCGTGGATCGCGCGGTCGAACTCCGGGCCGCGGCCGGGGGAGCCACGACCGTCGGTGACCAGCACGGCGAAACCCTGCTCGGCGAACCAGCGGCTGGTCAGGTGCGCGTTGCGGGCCTGCAGCACCCGCTGGGAGTGCGGGCCGCCGTAGGGGTCGAGCAGCACCGGCAGCGGGGTCCCGGGCACGTGGCCGGACGGCAGGAACACCGCGGTGCGCAGCTCCCGCTCACCGAAGGAGTGCAGCACCGGGGCCGGGTCGAATCCGGGGTCGACGGCGTGCCCGGCGACCGGGTGCTCGGCCCCGGCGGCGGTGACGAGCACGGCGTGCGGCGCCGTCGCGAGGTCCTGGGACACGCGCACGGTGGTGCCCCCCGCCGCGGCGACGGCGTGCACCCCGGTCGTCGGCGTCACCGCGACCGGCTCGGACCCCGGGGTCACCGACCAGACGGCCACCGAGGTCGGCTCCGTCGAGGCGCGGAACAGGACGGTCTCGCCGTCGATGCCGACGACCCCGCGCACCTGCAGCTCCGGGCCGGTCAGGTAGGTGTCGCCGACGACGAGCCGGCGCGCCCCGCCGGAGTCCTCGGCGCGCACCAGGGCCCCGGACGCGGTGCGCGCCGGGACGCCCGGCACGTTCTCCACCCACACCGGGTCGGTCTGGGAGTGCAGCGTGGTGGTCTCCCCGGTTGCGGGGTCGACGGCCAGGGTGCGGACCTCGCGCTGGTCGCGCGGCTGGACCGACAGCAGCGGGCCGTGTGCGTCCCAGCCCGCGGTGGCGAGGTACTCGTAGGTCTCGTCGTCCCAGGTCACGGGGGTGCGGCTGCCGTCGAGCGCGACGACGACCAGCCCCACCCGGGCGTTCGGGGTGCCGGCGGCGGGGTAGCGGACCGTGGCCGGGACGCGGTCGGGGTGCGCCGGGTCGGCGATGTGCCAGCGCGCGACCGGCGACTCGTCGACCCGGGCGACGAGCAGCGCGCCGCCGTCGGGGGACCACCAGAACCCGCGGTGGCGGTCCATCTCCTCGGCCGCGGCGAAGTCGGGAAGGCCCCAGGAGACGTCGTCGCCGTCGGGGGTGAGCACGGCCGTCGTCGTGCCGGTCGTGAGGTCGTGCAGGTGCAGCGCGCCCTCGGCGACGAAGGCCACCCGGGCCCCGTTCGGGTCGATACGCGGGTCCACCACGGCCTCGATCCCGCCGACGTCGAGCGGGCGCACGTCCGGCTCCCCGGTCAGCGCGACGGTGAACGGCCGCCCGGACAGCGCGAACACGGCGCGGGTGACCGCGGCGTCGGTGGTGTACCCGACGACGCCGCCAGCCTGCTCCCGGACCCGCTCGCGCCGGGCCCGCTCCGCGGCGGGCAGGTCCTCCTCGCCGGGCAGCCCGGGCACCGACGCCGGGTCCACGAGCAGCCGCTCGGCACCGGTCGCGGCGTCGACCGACCACAGGCAGGTGACCGGGTCGGTGCCGGACCGGCTGCGCAGGAACACCGCCCGCGACCCGTCCGGGGCGACGGTGAACCCGCGGGGGACCCCGAGGGTGAAGCGGCGGGTGCGGGCGTGCAGGCGGGGGAACGAGTCGGCCACGCGGCCGACGCTATCTCCCCGGCGTCACCGCGTGCGGGACGGCCGCTTCCCGGACGCGCGTCCGCCCGCCTCCTCGCAGCCGCGGGCGGCGAGCCGGTCGGCGCGCTCGTTCTCCGGGTGCCCGGCGTGCCCCTTCACCCAGAACCAGGTGACGTCGTGGCGGCGGACGGCGGCGTCGAGCTCGCGCCACAGGTCGTCGTTCTTGACCGGCTCCCCGGCGGCGGTCCGCCAGCCGCGGGCCTGCCAGCGCGGCAGCCACTGGGTGATGCCGTTGCGCACGTAGGTGCTGTCGGTGTGCAGGTGGACGACGCTGCGCCGGGTCAGCGCGTCCAGCGCGCGGATCGGGGCGGTCAGCTCCATCCGGTTGTTCGTCGTGCGCTCCGGCTCGCCGCCGTGCAGCTCGCGCTCGTGGCTGCCGTACCGCAGCACCGCACCCCACCCGCCCGGTCCAGGGTTCGGGACGCAGGCACCGTCGGTGAAGATCTCGACGACAACGGACGGGTCGGCGGTGCTCACGGCCGGTGACGCTAGCGGGCGGCTCAGTAGAGCCGGAACGCCGCCCGGGCCGCGGTGAACCCGGCGCCGGTACGGGCGTCGCGGCACTCGACGCCGGTCCGGGAGCTCACGCAGGTGACGTCGCCCTCGGTGAGGTGGGTGCCGTAGTCGAGCACCGCCGCACCGGAGCCGACGGGCGCGCCGCCGCACTCGGTGCGGGCACCCGCCGGCCCGCCGACGACCAGCGCCGCGTCCGGGCAGTCACCCGCCGACCAGGTGCGGGCGGTGACATCGCAGCGGACAGCGCCGTCCCCGGCGCCGCCCGTGATGCGGCAGGAGATGTTGCCGGTCGGGGAGGTGAACGACGCCGGTGACCCGAACGCGGCCGGGTCGGCCGCGGTGGTGCCCGCGACCAGGTCCGCCGGGGCCGCCACCGGTGCGGCACCGGTGCCGGACCCCTGCGGTGCGCCGGGGTCGCCGGTGCGCTCGGATCCCACGTAGGCGGCGACGACCACCGCCGCGGCCAGCACGAGCGTCGCGGCCACGGCGATCGCCGCGGCCCGGTGCGGGACGGCGCCACGCAGCCCGCCGTCGGGGAGCCGGGCCGCGGACAGCCGGTCGCGCAGGGCGTCCCAGCGGCCGGCGGGGGTCCCGGACGCGGCGTGGCCGGGCGGATACACGACCGGCACGGGTGCGGCGGCGCGCGGGCCGCCCCGGACCGGACCGCCCGGCACCGGTGCCGCCCAGGGCGCGGTGGGGAAGGGGGCGCGGCCGGGCGTCGGCACCGCGGCCCACGGTGCGTGCGGACCGGCGACCGGGCGGGCCCCGGGGTGCGCGGCGGACCACCCGCCCGGCGCCGCGTGCTGTCCGGCCGAGGCCCCCGCGGTCGGTGCCGAGCCCGGGCCCGCGGCACGTCCGCGGTTCGGGCCCGTGTCCGGCACCGACCGCGGTCCGGCGCCGGGAGCCGCGTGTGGTGCGACGGCCGGCATCTCTCCGCTGCCGGCCGGGGCGCCGGTCGGGTCCGCGGACGGGGCTTGGCCCGGTCGACCGCCGCCCGGGGTTCCGCCGGTCCGGTCGCTCCCGGCCCCGCCGGCGCCGGTCCGCTGTGCGGGGACCCCGCCCACCGGCCGCTCCTCGGCGGGCACGGCGGGCCAGGGCATCGGCGGGGTCCGCGGGCCCGGCCGGTTCCGGACGTCCACCGGTCCGGTCAGCTCGGTGGGCTCCGGTGCGGGCTCCGGCGGCGTCCCGGCGGGGTCGGCGGCCCCGTCCCCGGCGCGCGGGGCGGGGACCGGGCCGGGCGTGCCGGGCGCGGGTGCGGCGGTGCCGGGGGCCGGGTCGCCGTCGGTGGGCGCGGCGCCGGTCAGCAGCGTCGTCGGATGCCCGTTGCGGCGGCCCTCCGGGCGCGCGGGGGTGCGGTCGTCGGCGTGGGGAGCGCTCATCGGTCCGGGACGCTAAGCGGGCCGACCGCCCCCGAACAGCGGCCGTTCGGAGCAGTAACGGCGGCCGGTCGCCTCGTAACGGTGACCGTCCGTGCACGACGACCGTCCGTCGCGCCCCTCCCGGCGGTCCTGCCGGACGCCGCCCGTCCCGTACCGGTCACCGCACGACATCGTTGCGATGTGTAATGGTGAGCAACGCCAACGACGGCGAGGGAGGCGGCGATGACCGAGGCACGGCCCACGACGGCCACGAGCGGACCCGCGGCGGTGCTGGAGTCGCTGCCGCTGTCGGGATGGCACCGGCGACTCGTCGTCCTCGTGGGGATCGGGTCGTTCTTCGACCTGTACGAGGTGTTCCTCGGCGGCGTGCTCGCCCCGATCCTGGCCCGCCAGTGGGCGCTCGGCTCGATCGGCAAGGCGGCGGTGGTGTCGTCGGGCTTCCTCGGGATGTTCGTCGGCGCGGTCCTGCTGTCGATCGCGGCCGACCGGTTCGGCAGGCGCACCGTGTTCCTGCTGAACCTGCTGACCTACTCGCTGTTCTCGGTGGCGGCGGCGTTCTCCCCGAACCTGGAGACGTTCCTCGTCCTGCGCTTCCTCGCCGGCCTCGGGCTGGGCGCCGAGCTGGTGCTCGTCGACACCTACCTGGCGGAGTTCCTGCCCCGGCGGGTGCGCGGCCGCTGGACGGCGTGGGCGTACACCGTCGGCTTCCTCGGGGTGCCGGTGGCCGCGCTGCTCGGCGGCCGGCTCGTCGCGGCGCAGTCGATCGCGGGCGTCGACGGCTGGCGCTGGCTCCTCGTCGCCGGGGGCCTGGGCGCGTTCTTCGTGCTGGTGCTGCGCCGCGTGCTGCCCGAGTCCCCCCGCTGGCTGGTCACCCACGGGCGGCGCGAGGAGGCCGCCGCCGTCGCGGCGGACGTGGCCCGGCGGGCCGGCGCCCCGGTCGACGGGGAGGTGTCGACGGCCGACTCCGGGGAGCCGCGCGCCGGCTCGACCCTGGCGGTGCTGCGGACCGCGTTCAGCGGGGTCTACCGCACCCGCACGGTGATGCTCCTGATCTTCCAGGTGCTCCAGACCGTCGCCTACTACGGTTTCGGCACGCTCGCGCCGCTGGTCCTGGTGGCCAAGGGCTTCGACATCACCGAGTCGCTCGGCTACGCCGCGCTCAGCTTCGCCGGGTACCCGCTGGGCTCGCTCGCCTCGGTCCCGCTGGTCGAACGGTTCGAGCGGAAGTGGCTGATCATCGCCTCGGCGCTCGCGATCGGCGTGCTCGGCATCGTGTTCGCGGCCGGGTCGACACCGCTGGTGATCGTCGGCTCCGGGTTCCTGCTGACCGCGGTGAGCAACGTGTTCTCCAACGCGTTCCACATCTACCAGGCCGAGATCTTCCCGACGACGATCCGCTCCACCGCCGGCGGGATCGCCTACTCGCTGTCCCGGGCGACGTCGGCGTTCCTCCCGTTCATCGCCGTCCCGCTGCTGGCCACGGCCGGACCGGTCGCGGTGTTCGGCGGCGCGGCGGGGCTCATCGTGCTGCTGTGCCTCGACGTCGGCCTGCTCGGTCCGCGCTCCACCGGACTCGCGCTGGAGGAGCTGGGCTGAGGGGGCATCCTGACCGCGTGAGCCAGGCCCTCTACGAGATCACCGTCAACGCGCTGCTCGACCGCGACCGCCCGCTCACCCGGGCCGACTGGGACGCCGCCGTCGCCCGGGTCGGCGGGCACCGCCTGCCGCAGCTGCTCGCCGAACTCACCGACGCCGGGCTGGTCGGCGCGGACCTGCTGCCCGGCGCCGTCGCCGAGGCGTGGGCGTCCGCGGACCGCCCGCTGGACCGGCTCCCGGCGGCGCGCTGGCGGGAGCTGTTCGACGACGCCGGGCTGGCCCCGCCGGCCGTCACGGATGGGTCGTCGTCCCCTTGAGGATCTTGTCGACGGCGTTGCGCGGCCCGTGCAGCGCCACCCCGACCAGGTCGAGCTCCTCGGCCCGGGCCGCGGCGACCACCGCACGGTTGTCGTGGTCGTTGCCGGTGGAGAACATTGCCGCGGTGAACACCGCCACCGGCAGCCCGCGGCCGACCGCCCGGGCCCGGCAGGCCGCGAGCGTCGTCGCGTCCCCGGCGCGCACGAGCACCGGCAGGCCGAGCGTCGGCAGGTAGGCGGTGCCGTCGGCGTCGGCGTAGGGCTCGCCGATCAGCTCGGGGACACCGGCCGCGACCCCGGCGGCGAGGAACGCGGTCACGTTCGCGACCTGCCAGCCGAGCAGGTCGTCACGCAGCACGACGGCGATCTTGGTGGCGGGGCGTGCGGGGGAGGAGGGGAGCGGGGCGGAGATGGTCACGTCGTCGATCCTCGACGGCCGAACCCCCGCACTCTTGTACGTTCCTCACATGAACGGGGCCGGGCCGCGGGCGCCGGACGAGGCCGTCACCGCCTGGCGGCCGCAGCGCGTGCCGGGCATCGCCGAGGTGCTGCACGCCCGCTTCGTCCGGCACCGGTACCCGCTGCACGCGCACTCCACGTGGACCGTCCTGATCGTCGACGACGGCGCCGTCCGCTACGACCTGGACCGCCGTCCGCACGGGACCGAGGAGGCCCCGGTGACGCTGTTGCCGCCCGGGGTCGCGCACGACGGACGCGCGGCGGGCGGCTCCGGCTTCCGCAAGCGGGTCCTCTACCTCGACCCCGCCGCGCTCGACCCGGGGGCGTCCGGGACGGGCGGTCTGGTCGGCCCCGCGGTCGACCGGCCGGGCGTGGCCGACCCCGTCCTGCGCCGCAGGCTCGACGAGCTGCACCGCGCGCTGGTGGTGCCGGGGGAGGAGTTGCACGCCGAGAGCAGGCTCGCGCTCGTCGCCGAACGCCTCGCCCTTCACCTGGACCCGGCCGCCGGGCCCGGCCCGGCACCGGCGGACGACCTGGCCGGCCGGCTGCGGGACCTGCTCGACGCCCGGCTGGTCGACGGGGTGACCCTCGCCGAGGCCGGGCGGCTGCTGCACGCCCACCCCGGCCACCTGGTCCGCACCTTCTCGCGGCGCTTCGGGCTGCCGCCGCACCGCTACCTCGACGCCCGCCGCGTCGAACGGGCGCGGTCGCTGTTGCTGGACGGGACCCCGCCGGCCGCGACGGCCGCGGCGGTGGGGTTCCACGACCAGGCGCACCTGCACCGCCGGTTCGTGCGGCTGGTCGGGGTCACGCCGGGCCGCTACGCCCGCAGCGGCCCGGCGGTGCGCTGAGGGTCACCAGCCCCGCGAGCGCCACTCCGGGATGCTCGGCCGCTCCGCCCCGAGCGTCGAGTCGTCCCCGTGGCCCGGGTAGAACCAGGTGTCGTCGTCGAGCCGGTCGAACACCCGCTCCTCGAGGTCGCCGATGAGCTGTGCGTTGTCCTCCGCCGACCAGGTCTTCCCCGGCCCGCCCGGGAACAGGCTGTCCCCGGTGAACAGGTGCGGCCGGTCCTCCCCGCGGTAGAGCAGCGCCAGCGAGCCCGGCGTGTGCCCGCGCAGGTGGATGACCTCCAGCTCGATCTCGCCGAAGGTGATCGTGTCGCCGTGCTCGACGAACTCGTCCATCGGGGCCGGCAGCTCCGGGGCGTCCTGCGGGTGGGCGATCAGCCGCGGCTCGAACATGCCCGCGATCGCGCCGAGCGCCTGCCAGTGGTCGGCGTGGCGGTGGGTGGTGACCAGGTGGCGCAGGTCCGGGCGCTCGTCGGCGGCGCCGATGAGGTCGGCGATGCGGGTCGGCTCGGCCGCCGCGTCGATCAGCAGCGCCTCGTTGCTCTGCTTGCACACGAGCAGGTACGCGTTGTTGTCCATCTCGCCGACCGAGACCTTGCTGATGCTCAGCCGCTCGAGGTCGCGGCGGATGGCCGCGCCGCCCGGGTCGGTGTGACCGGTGTAGTTCTCCAGGACGTCCACGAGCGGGAGGGTAGCGGCCCGCACCGACATCCCGCGGTGGGGAGAACCCGCCGGTCGCACCCACGGGGCCGCTGACGGATCGAACGGACGTGCGAGTACCGTGCGCTGCGGACCGACCGGCGCGTCCCGGCGTACATCCACCGCGCCGGACCGTCTGCGGGGCCCGCTCGACGGGCTCGCTGTCGGTGGGTCGACCTAGCATCGACGGCGGACGTGGGGACGAACCTCACCGGCCACAGGTGCCCGGTCGCGGAATGTCCCCCAGCCCTGCGGGCGCTACGACGGGGTATCACCCGGACGGCACCGCCACCCCAGGAGGCGCGAAACGTGAGCGACCACAGCACCGACCGCCGCGACGCCGGCACCGCCCTGTCCCCGGGCGCGTCGCCGGTCCCGGAAGGGCCGAAGCTGGTCGTGCGTGGCGCGCGCGAACACAACCTGCAGGGCATCGACATCGACCTGCCCCGCGACAGCATGATCGTCTTCACCGGGCTGTCCGGCTCCGGCAAGTCCAGCCTCGCGTTCGACACGATCTTCGCCGAGGGCCAGCGGCGCTACGTCGAGTCCCTCTCGGCGTACGCGCGCCAGTTCCTCGGGCAGATGGACAAGCCCGACGTCGACTTCATCGAGGGCCTGTCCCCGGCGGTCTCGATCGACCAGAAGTCGACCAACCGCAACCCGCGGTCGACGGTCGGCACGATCACCGAGATCCACGACTACCTGCGGCTGCTCTACGCCCGCGCCGGCATCCCGCACTGCCCGACCTGCGGCGAGCGGATCGAGAAGCAGACCCCGCAGCAGATCGTCGACCAGGTCCTGGAGATGGAGCAGGGCAGCCGCTTCCAGGTGCTCGCGCCGGTCGTGCGCACCCGCAAGGGCGAGTTCGTCGACCTGTTCGGGAACCTGCAGGCCCAGGGCTACTCCCGCGTCCTCGTCGACGGCACGGTCCACCAGCTCTCGGACCCCCCGAAGCTGAAGAAGCAGGAGAAGCACGACATCTCCGTCGTCGTCGACCGGCTCTCGGTGAAGGCGACCGCCAAGCAGCGCCTCACCGACTCGGTGGAGACCGCGCTGCGGCTGGCCGACGGCCTGGTCGTGCTGGACTTCGTGGACCTGCCCGACGACGACCCGCAGCGCGAGCGCCGCTTCTCCGAGAAGATGGCCTGCCCGAACGGGCACACCCTCGCCGTCGACGACCTCGAGCCCCGCACCTTCTCCTTCAACTCGCCCTACGGCGCCTGCCCGGCCTGCTCCGGCATCGGCATCAAGAAGGAGGTCGACCCGGAGCTGGTCGTCCCCGACCCGGACCTGTCCCTCGGCGACGGCGCGATCGCGCCCTGGTCGTCCGGGCACAACGCGGAGTACTTCGGCCGGCTGCTGTCCGGCCTGGCCACCGCGGTCGGGTTCCGGATGGACACCCCCTGGCGCAAGCTGCCCGCCGCTGCTCAGAAGGCGGTCCTGCACGGCAGTGACGACCAGGTCCACGTGCGCTACCGCAACCGCTACGGCCGCGAGCGCTCGTACTACGCGAACTTCGAGGGCGTCATGCCGTTCCTCGAGCGTCGCCTGGAGCAGACCGAGTCCGAGTCGCAGCGGGAGCGCTACGAGGGCTACATGCGCGACATCCCCTGCCCCGCCTGCAACGGCGCCCGGCTGCGCCCCGAGGTGCTGTCGGTGACCCTGCCGCACCGCGACCTGGGGGAGCGGTCGATCGCGCAGGTGTCGAACATGTCGGTCGCCGAATGCTCGCAGTTCCTGAACGGCATGGTCCTCGACGACCGGCAGGCCATGATCGCCGGCGCGGTGCTCAAGGAGGTTCAGGCCCGGCTGGGCTTCCTGCTCGACGTCGGGCTGGACTACCTGTCGCTGGACCGCGCCGCGGGAACGCTGTCCGGCGGCGAGGCGCAGCGCATCCGGCTGGCCACCCAGATCGGCTCCGGCCTGGTCGGGGTCCTCTACGTCCTCGACGAGCCGTCGATCGGGCTGCACCAGCGCGACAACCGGCGCCTGATCGACACGCTGACCCGGCTCAAGGAGCTGGGCAACACCCTGATCGTCGTCGAGCACGACGAGGACACCATCCGCGCCTCGGACTGGGCGGTCGACATCGGCCCCGGCGCCGGTGAGCACGGCGGCCGCGTCGTGCACTCCGGCACCATCGCCGACCTGGAGTCGCACGACACCTCGCTGACCGGCGCCTACCTGTCCGGGCGCAAGTCGATCCCGCTGCCCGAGCGCCGCGAGCTCGACCACGACCGCAGGCTGACCATCGTCGGCGCCCGCGAGCACAACCTGCGCGGCATCGACGTCGACGTGCCGCTCGGCGGCCTGGTGTCGATCACGGGGGTGTCCGGGTCCGGCAAGTCGACGCTGATCAACGACATCCTCGCCACGGTGCTCGCGAACCGGCTCAACGGCGCCCGCCAGGTACCGGGCCGGCACACCCGGATCAACGGCATCGACGAGCTCGACAAGCTCGTCCGGGTCGACCAGTCGCCGATCGGGCGGACCCCGCGGTCCAACCCGGCGACCTACACCGGCGTGTGGGACAAGGTCCGCAAGCTGTTCGCCGCGACCACCGAGGCGAAGGTCCGCGGCTACGCCGAGGGCCGCTTCTCCTTCAACGTCAAGGGCGGCCGCTGCGAGGCGTGCACCGGCGACGGCACGATCAAGATCGAGATGAACTTCCTGCCGGACGTCTACGTCCCCTGTGAGGTCTGCAAGGGAGCCCGGTACAACCGGGAGACCCTCGAGGTCCACTACAAGGGCAAGACCGTCGCCGACGTCCTCGACATGCCGATCGAGGAGGCCGCCGAGTTCTTCGAGCCGATCACCTCGATCGCCCGCTACCTGCGGACCCTGGTCGACGTCGGCCTCGGCTACGTCCGGCTGGGCCAGCCCGCGCCGACGTTGTCCGGCGGTGAGGCCCAGCGCGTCAAGCTTGCCAGCGAGCTGCAGAAGCGCAGCAACGGCCGCACCGTCTACATCCTCGACGAGCCGACCACCGGCCTGCACTTCGAGGACATCCGCAAGCTCCTCGCCGTCATCCAGGGGCTGGCGGACAAGGGCAACACCGTGATCGTGATCGAGCACAACCTCGACGTCATCAAGACCTCGGACTGGGTCATCGACATGGGCCCGGAGGGCGGCTCGGGCGGCGGGACCGTGGTGGCCCAGGGGACGCCGGAGCAGATCGCGGCACACCCCGACAGCCACACCGGCCGGTTCCTGCGCGACCTGGTCACCCCGGACGACACCCCGGTCAAGCCGGTCCGGCGGCGGGCCTCGTCGTCGAACGGCAACGGCACCGCGGGCGCGGGGCGGCCGACGACCGCACGGCGCAGCCGGGCCAAGGCCACCAGCGCGGGCTGAGCCCCGCCCCGGGCCGGGTCCGCGCAGGTTCCGGCCCGGACCCCGCGTTCCCGGCACACCGGCGGCCTGTTACCCTCGGGAATGCGACCACCCGGGATCGCGTTGACACGTGTGTTCCGGGCGTCAAGTGGAGCCCCGCTCCCACCCGCGCCGTGATCGTAACGGTGTCCGGGTCCATGGTCCGGCTTCGCGGCAGCATTCTGTCGCGGGCCGATCAACGGGTCTTCGCTTGTCGTCGCCGGCAGCAGGTAGTAGCGACACAGCGAGTCACACAGGAGACCCCATCAGCACAGAGCCCCGCATCAACGACCGCATCCGCGTGCCCGAGGTCCGCCTCGTGGGCCCGAACGGCGAGCAGGTCGGGATCGTGCGTATCGAGGACGCCCTCAAGCTGGCCCAGGACGCCGACCTCGACCTCGTCGAGGTCGCCGGCCAGGCCCGCCCGCCGGTCTGCAAGCTCATGGACTACGGAAAGTTCAAGTACGAGAGCGCGCAGAAGGCCCGGGAGTCCCGGCGCAACCAGCAGCTCACCGTGATCAAGGAGCAGAAGCTCCGGCCGAAGATCGACAAGCACGACTACGAGACGAAGCGCGGTCACGTCATCCGCTTCCTCGAAGGCGGCAACAAGGTCAAGGTCACGATCATGTTCCGTGGTCGCGAGCAGTCGCGTCCCGAGCTGGGCTACCGCCTGCTCCAGCGCCTGGCCGAGGACATCGGTGACATGGCCGTCGTCGAGGCCGCTCCGAAACAGGACGGCCGCAACATGACGATGGTGCTGGCACCGACCAAGAAGCCGGCGTCGCGCAAGACGACGGCCGCAGCCAGCTCCGACGCCCCGGCCGACGCCCCCGCCGAAGCCGAGGCGTGAGCCCGCTCCCGTGCCCGGCCGCAGCCGGGCACGGGAGGGACACGCAGTACCCGCACCGACCCCCGGAACCTCGGGGGCCGACATCGAACGGATACGTCATGCCGAAGAACAAGACGCACAAGGGGACCGCGAAGCGCGTCCGCATCACCGGTGGCGGCAAGCTCATGCGCCAGCAGGCCGGGCTGCGGCACCGTCTCGAGGTCAAGTCGCGCAAGGAGAAGCGCGACCTGTCGGGCACCGTCGAGCTCGCCAAGGCCGATGTGAAGCGCGTCAAGAAGCTGCTCGGTCACTGACCTTCCGCCCCTTTCACGAACCCCGGCACGCCGTACCCCCATCGCGGTAGTGCCGGAGAAGCCCCAGGAGATACCCCATGGCACGCGTGAAGCGCTCCGTGAACGCCCAGAAGAAGCGCCGCACCACGCTGGAGTCGGCCGCCGGCTACCGCGGGCAGCGCTCGCGGCTGTACCGCAAGGCCAAGGAGCAGATGCTCCACTCGATGAACTACGCCTACCGGGACCGTCGCGCGCGCAAGGGCGACTTCCGGCAGCTGTGGATCACTCGCATCAACGCCGCGGCCCGCGCCAACGACATGACCTACAACCGGTTCATCCAGGGCCTCAAGGCCGCCGGTGTCGAGGTCGACCGCAAGAACCTCGCCGAGATCGCCGTGAGCGACCCGGCCGCCTTCGCCGCGCTCGTCGCGGTCGCGAAGGAGAACCTGCCGGTCGGCACCGAGCAGGGCTCCGCGGCCTGAGGTGACCCGAGGCGACATCGAGTCGCGCGGCGCCGGCGAGCGCTCCGTGGACTCCACGCCCGGTACCGAACGCACTCCCCGCGTCGCAGCGGCACGCAAGCTGCTGCGACGCGCGGGGCGCGATCGGGCCGGGCGTTTCCTCGTCGAGGGGGCCCAGGCCGTCCGCGAGGCCCTCGCCGCCGTGACGGTGCACGAGCTGTTCGTCACCGGCGGCGCCGCCGAGCGCCACCCCGAGCTGGTCGAGGCCGCGGAGCGCTCCGGTGCCCGGGTGTCCCCGGTGACGGACAAGGCCGCCGCGGGTCTGTCCGAGACGGTCACCCCGCAGGGGATCGTCGCCGTCTGCGACCTGCTCGACGTTCCGGTGGCCACCGCACTGGCCGGGGTCCCCGGCTTCGTCACGGTCTGCGACGGCATCTCCGACCCCGGCAACGTGGGCACCGTGATCCGGGTCGCCGACGCGGCGGGCTGCGACGCGGTCCTCCTGGCCGGGGACACCGTCGACCCGCACAACGGCAAGGCCGTCCGGGCCTCCACCGGCAGCGTGTTCCACCTGCCGCTGGCCCGCGACCGGGACGCGCCCGCCGTCGTCGAGATGTGCCGGGCGGCCGGGCTGACCACGCTCGTCGCGGACGGGCACGGCGAGGTCGACCTGCACGACCCCGCCGTCACCCCGACCCTCGCCGGGCCCGTCGCCTGGATCCTCGGCAGCGAGGCGCACGGCCCGTCGGCCGCGGTGCACGCCGCCGCGGACCACCGGGTCCGCGTCCCGATCCACGGCCGGGCCGAGTCGCTGAACCTCGCCACCGCCGCGGCGGTCTGCCTGTACGCGACGGTCGGGGCCCGCGCCGGCGTCGCCCCGCAGCTGTCCCCGGCGCGCGACTGAAACCGGCTCGCGGCCGCCCTCTACGATCGTGGGCACCATGAGTGAGAACGACACGGCGAGCCCCCTCGACCCGGATGCACTGACGGCCGCGGTGGAGGCCGCCCGCACGGCGTTCGACGAGGCGGGCGACCTCGACGCGCTGGCCGCGGCGAAGCCCGCGCACCTCGGCGACCGCGCCCCGATCCCGATGGCCCGCCGGTCGCTGGGGCAGCTGCCCGGCCCCGAGCGCGCCGACGCCGGCAAGCGGGTCAACGCCGCCCGCGTGGAGGCCCAGGCCGCGTTCGACGCGCGCCGCGAGGTCCTGCTCGTCGAGCGCGACGCCCGGGTGCTGGCCGAGGAGGCCGTCGACGTCACGCTGCCCTGGGACCGTCGCCCGCGCGGCGCGCGCCACCCCATCACGCAGCTGTCCGAGCGGATCGCCGACATCTTCGTCGGGATGGGCTGGGAGGTCGCCGAGGGTCCCGAGGTCGAGGCGTCGTGGCTGAACTTCGACGCGCTCAACTTCGGCAAGGACCACCCGGCCCGCACCATGCAGGACACCTTCTACCTGGGTGACCCCGAGCGCGGGCAGGACTCGGGCACGGTGCTGCGCACGCACACCTCGCCGGTGCAGGTCCGGTCGCTGCTGGAGCGCGAGCTGCCGGTCTACGTGGCCTGCCCCGGCCGGACCTTCCGCACCGACGAGCTCGACGCCACCCACACCCCGGTGTTCCACCAGGTCGAGGGCCTCGCCGTCGACCGCGGGCTGACCATGGCCCACCTCAAGGGGACGCTCGACGCGTTCGCCCGCGCGGTGTTCGGCCCGGAGGCCGGTACCCGGATGCGGCCGTCGTACTTCCCGTTCACCGAGCCCTCGGCCGAGGTGGACCTGTGGTTCCCGCAGAAGAAGGGCGGCCCCGGCTGGGTCGAGTGGGGCGGCTGCGGCATGGTCAACCCCAACGTCCTGCGCGCCTGCGGCGTCGACACCGACGTCTACTCCGGTTTCGCGTTCGGCATGGGCATCGAGCGGACCCTGATGTTCCGCAACGGCATCCCGGACATGCGGGACATGGTCGAGGGCGACGTGCGCTTCTCGACCGCGTTCGGCGTCTGACCCGGCCCACCCCGCTTCCACACGAGGAGTTCTGAGCAGTGCGAGTGTCCGCGTCCTGGCTCGCCCGGCACATCGACCCGGCGGCGCTGCCCGCCGGTCCCGAGGCGATCGGCGACGCCTTCGTCCGCGTCGGGCTGGAGGTCGAGGAGATCCACCCGGCCCCCGCGGTCACCGGGCCGGTCACGGTCGCCCGGGTCGAGGAGATCGAGGAGCTCACCGAGTTCAAGAAGCCGATCCGGTACTGCCGGGTGGGCTTCGAGGGGCAGCGCCACCGCTACGTGGTGTGCGGCGCCCGGAACTTCGCGGTCGGCGACCTCGTCGTCGTCACCGAGCCGGGTGCGGTGCTGCCCGGTGACTTCGCGATCGCCCAGCGCACGACCTACGGCAAGGTCTCCGACGGCATGATCGCCTCGGCGAAGGAGCTCGGCCTCGGCGCCGAGAGCGGCGGCATCCTCGTGCTGCCGCCCGGCACCGCCGAGCCCGGCGACGACGCCCTCGACGTCCTTGGCCTGTCCGAGCCCGTCGTCGAGCTCGCCGTCACCCCGGACCGGGGTTACTGCTTCGCCGTCCGCGGTCTCGCCCGCGAGCTCGCGACCTCGCTCGACGCCGACTACACCGACCCGGTCACCCGGGTCGCCGTCCCGGACACCACCGGCGACGCGTGGCCGGTGCGGCTCGCCGACGCCGACGCCTGCCCCCGGTTCGTCGCCCGCCGGGTGGACGGCGTCGACCCGGCCGCTCCCAGCCCCTGGTGGATGCAGCGCGCGCTGCTCTCGGCCGGGATGCGGCCGATCTCGCTGATCGTCGACGTCACCAACTTCGTGATGCTCGACCTCGGCCAGCCGCTGCACGCCTACGACGCGACCCGCCTGACCGGTGCCATCGAGGTCCGCCGCGCGACGACGGGGGAGAAGCTGCAGACCCTCGACGGCCACACCCGTGCGCTGGACACCGACGACCTGCTCATCACCGACGACTCCGGCCCGATCGGGCTCGCCGGTGTCATGGGCGGCGCGTCCACCGAGATCCCCGCGCCGGAGGACCTCGCCGACGGAGCCCGGGTCGACGTGCTGCTGGAGGCCGCGCACTTCTCCCCGCCGGTGATCGCGCGCGCCGCGCGCCGGCACAAGCTGCCCAGCGAGGCGTCCAAGCGGTTCGAGCGGGTCGTGGACCCGGCGCTGCCGCCGGTCGCGGCCGAGCGCGCCGCGCAGCTGCTCGTCGAGCTCGGCGGCGGGACCCTCGCCGACGGCCGCACCGACGAGGGCGGGGTCCCCGCCGTCGCGAGCGTGCGGATGCCGCTGTCGATGCCCGACCGCGTCGCCGGCGTCGACTACCCGCGCGGGGCCACCGTGCGCCGCCTGACCCAGGTCGGCTGCGCCGTCGCGCTGGACACCGGTGCCGGTGGCGAGGGGGTCGTCGTCGCGACCCCGCCGACCTGGCGCCCGGACCTCACCATGGCCGCCGACCTGGTGGAGGAGGTGCTGCGCCTGGAGGGCTACGACGCCATCCCCTCGGTGCTGCCCACCGCCCCGGCCGGACGCGGCCTGTTCGCCGCACAGCAGCGCCGCCGTGCGGTGTCCCGCGCGCTGGCCGAGGCCGGCCATGTCGAGGTGCTGCCGTTCCCGTTCGTCTCCGACGCCGTCTGGGACGACCTGGGCCTGCCCGCCGACGACGAGCGCCGCCGCACCGTCGCCGTCACCAACCCGCTCGACGCCGAGCGGTCCCGGCTCACGACGACCCTGCTCCCCGGCCTGCTGGACATGCTGGTGCGCAACCGTTCCCGTGGCGCGGAGGACCTCGCGCTGTACGCGATCGCGCAGGTCGTGCAGCCGAGGGAGACCACCCCCGCGATGCCCGACCCGGCCGTCACCGGCCGCCCGTCCGACGCCGAGTACGCCGCCCTGCGCGCCGCGCTGCCCGACCAGCCCGTGCACGTCGGGGTCGTCCTGGCCGGGAACCGCGAGCCGCGCGGCTGGTGGGGCAAGGGTCGTCCCGCGGCCTGGGAGGACGCGGTCGAGGCGGCCCGGCTGACCGGTGCCGCCGCCGGTGTGGAGCTGCGGGCGCGCCGAGCCGAGCGGGCGCCGTGGCACCCGGGCCGGTGCGCGGAGCTCGTCGTCGCGGGCACCGACACCGTCGTCGGGTACGCCGGGGAGCTGCACCCCAAGGTCGTCGAGGCGCTGGGGCTGCCGGCCCGCACCGCCGCGGCCGAGATCGACCTCGACGCGGTCCCGTTGCGGGAGAACCTGCCCGTGCCGCGGGTGTCGGCGTTCCCGCCGGTCGCGGTGGACGTCGCGCTGGTCGCCGACGAGGCGGTCCCGGCCGCGGACCTCGCCGACGCGCTCACCGCGGGCGCGGGGGAGCTGCTGGAGTCGGTGCGGCTGTTCGACGTCTACACCGGCGACCAGGTCGGACAGGGTCGCCGCTCGCTGGCGTTCTCGCTGCGGCTGCGCGCCGCGGACCGCACGCTGACCAGCGAGGAGGCGAACGCCGCGCGGGACGCGGCGGTCGCCGAGGCCACGGCCCGGCACGGAGCCGCGCTGCGCTGACCCCCGGCCAGTGGCGGGCCCGCGCCGGGCCCGGCCTGCTCAGCGCGGGGCCGCCGCGACGGCGGCCACCGCGGCGGCCCGCCACTGGTCGCGGGACGGCGTCCGTCCCGCGACCGCCACCGTCACGAGGTACCGGGCGGTGGCCAGCTGCAGGGTCGGCCCGGCGACGGTGTCGAGCACCGCCGCGGAGGTCCCCGCCGGGAGGCCGGTCACCGTGCTGCCGTGCCGTGCGCCGGCGACGTAGCCGGCGGGCGTGCCCCGGTTCGTCGTGTACACGTTCACCGACACCGTCACGCCGTCGGCGAGCGCGAAACAGGCCCGGGTGCGGGTGCCGTCGGTGCGGGTGACCACGGCGTTCGTCGCGGGCGCGACCGGCGGGCCGCCCAGCAGCCCGGTCAGCGCGGCGTGGTCGAGCAGGCACTCGTCGGCCACGACGTCCGAGGTCAGCGGGGCCGGGGCGGCCGGTGCGGTGGGCCGGGCCGTGGCGCGCGCCGTTCCCGGGGCGGGCCGGGCCCGCCCGTCCGGGACGCGGGACGCACCGTCCCCGACCGGCACCGGCGGCACCGTGCGCGCCGCACCGGCCCCGCCGTCGGGGGGACCGGACGGGACCGGCGTTCCGGAAGAGGGCGGCACCGGGACGGGCGGGACCGTCGTGGTCGGGCGGCCGTCGGTGGTCGGGGCGTCGAGCGGCCCGCTCGACAGCGGCCCG
This sequence comes from Pseudonocardia sp. TMWB2A, assembly GCF_017312135.1. NCBI lineage: Bacteria > Bacillati > Actinomycetota > Actinomycetes > Pseudonocardiales > Pseudonocardiaceae > Pseudonocardia > Pseudonocardia sp. TMWB2A. The sequence continues at coordinate 14,139 of NZ_QKQY01000002.1, read as the reverse complement.
GGCACCGTGAACGACGTCGGCGGCCGTCGCGTGGGCTCCACCGGTGCCGCCCCGGACGACGGCAGCGCGGGCCCCTGGCCGGTCGGCCACGGCGTCCCCGACACGGTCGACGCGCACCCGCCGAGCAGCCCCGCGAGCACCGCCGCGACCGCCGCCGTGACGGCCACCGACCGTCCCCGTGCGGGCGCGCCCGCGCCCGGCCCCACCCCGCGTGTCACCCGTCGCCGCACCCGCGGGAAACTAGGCGTCGCACGCAGCCGCCGGGCCCGGTTCCGCACCGCCCGGTCGCGATCGTGAATCCCGATTGCATGGCTTTCCGGCGACGTGCATACTCATCCACGTGGTACGCATCGCAGTGGCGGGAGCCAGTGGCTACGCCGGGGGAGAGCTCCTCCGGCTGCTGCTCGCACATCCCGAGGTGGAGATCGGCGCCCTCACGGCCGGCGGGAACGCGGGGACGCGTCTGGGCGAGCACCAGCCGCACCTGACCCCGCTCGCGGACCGCGTCCTGGGCGAGAGCACGGCGGAGAACCTCGCCGGACACGACGCGGTGTTCCTCGCACTGCCGCACGGCAAGTCCGCCGAGCTGGCGGCGCAGCTGGGGCCGGACACGCTCGTCGTGGACTGCGGGGCGGACCACCGCCTCACCGACCCGGCCGCCTGGGACCGCTGGTACGGCGGCGAGCACGCCGGGCACTGGCCCTACGGGCTGCCCGAGCTGCCCGGCGCCCGGGCCGCGCTGACCGGCACCCGTCGCGTCGCGGTGCCGGGCTGCTATCCGACCGGCACCAGCCTCGCGCTGGTCCCGGCCCTGGTCGCCGGCCTTGTCGCCCCCGAGGTCGTGATCACCGCGGTCACCGGCACCTCCGGCGCGGGCAAGTCGCTCAAGCCGCACCTGCTGGGCGCGGAGGTCATGGGGTCGCTGTCGGCGTACGGCGTCGGCGGCGTGCACCGGCACACCCCGGAGATCGCGCAGAACCTGTCCACCGCGCTCGGCTCGCCCGTGTCGGTGAGCTTCACCCCGGTGCTCGCGCCGCTGCCGCGCGGCATCCTCGCCTCCTGCTCGGCCCCGCTGATCGACCCGGCGACCGACGCCGAGGCGGTCCGGGCGGTCTACGAGAAGGCCTACGCCGACGAGCCGTTCGTGCGGCTGCTGCCCGAGGGCCAGTGGCCCACCACGGCGCAGACCCTCGGCTCCAACATGGTCGCGCTGCAGGTCACCGTCGACGTCGACGCCGCCCGGCTGGTCGTCGTCTCCGCGATCGACAACCTCACCAAGGGCACCGCGGGCGGCGCCGTCCAGTGCATGAACCTGGCCATCGGTCTGCCCGAGACCACCGGCCTGCCGACGACGGGAGTGGCGCCGTGAGCGTGACCGCAGCCCAGGGCTTCCGGGCCGCCGGGATCGCCGCCGGGATCAAGAAGTCCGGCAAGGCCGACCTGGCGCTCGTCGTCAACGACGGCCCGCGCACCGAGGCCGCCGGGGTCTTCACCCGCAACAAGGTCAAGGCCGCCCCCGTCCTGTGGTCCCAGCAGGTGCTGACCACCGGCTCGCTGCGCGCGGTCGTCCTCAACTCCGGCGGGGCGAACGCCTGCACCGGCGCCGAGGGCTTCCAGGTCGCGCACGCCACCGCGGAGCAGGTCGCCGAGGTGGTCGGCTGCGGCGCGATCGACGTCGCCGTGTGCTCCACCGGCCTGATCGGTGAGCAGCTCCCGCGGGAGACCGTGCTCGCCGGGGTCCGGTCGGCCGCCGCGGAGCTGGCGTCCGGGCCCGAGGCCGGGTCCGCCGTCGCCGCCGCGATCATGACGACCGACACCGTCCCGAAGGAGTCCGCGGTCACCGACCCGGCGGGCTGGACCGTCGGGGGCACCACCAAGGGCGCCGGGATGATCGCCCCGTCGATGGCGACCATGCTCAGCGTGCTCACCACCGACGCCGTCCTCGACCGGGCGACGCTCGACGCCGCGCTGCGCGAGGCGGTCCGCTACAGCTTCGACCGGCTCGACGTCGACGGCTCGATGTCCACCAACGACACCGTGCTGGTGCTGGCCTCCGGCGCGTCCGGCGTCGAGGCCGACCCGGCGGTGTTCACCGCCGCGCTCACCCGCGTGTGCCGCGACCTCGCCGAGCAGATGCAGGCCGACGCCGAGGGCGTCACCAAGCGGATCACCGTGCGGGTCACCGGTGCCGCCTCCGAGGACGACGCGGTCACCGTCGCCCGCACGATCGCCCGCGACTCCCTGGTCAAGACCGCGATGTTCGGGTCCGACCCCAACTGGGGCCGGGTCGCCGCCTCCGCCGGGTACGCCGACGCCGAGATCGACCCCGAGCGCCTCGACGTCACGATCAACGGCGTGCTGCTGTGCAAGGGCGCCGTCGTCGCCGGGGACCGGGCCGACTGCGACCTGTCCGGGAAGGACGTGCTGATCGAGGTCGAGCTGGGCCTGTCCGGCGGGGCCGAGGGGCACACCGCCGAGATCCGGACCACCGACCTGTCGCACGCCTACGTGGAGGAGAACAGTGCCTACTCCTCCTGAGCCGGTCGCCCCGGACGCGCTGCCGCAGCCGCAGATCGCGCCGTCCCCGGAGACCCCGGCCCGGCTGAAGCGGGCGGGGGAGAAGGCCGGCGTGCTCGCCGAGGCGCTGCCCTGGCTGCAGCGCTTCCACGGCCGGATCGTCGTCGTCAAGTACGGCGGCAACGCCATGATCGACGAGGAGCTGAAGCAGGCCTTCGCCCGGGACATGGTGTTCCTGCGGCTCGCGGGCATTCACCCGGTCGTCGTGCACGGCGGCGGGCCGCAGATCTCGGCGATGCTGAAGCGGCTCGGCATGCCCGGCGAGTTCCGCGGAGGCCTGCGCGTCACCACCCCGGAGACGATGGAGATCGTCCGGATGGTGCTGTTCGGCCAGGTCGGGCGCGAGCTCGTCGGGCTGATCAACGCCCACGGGCCGCTCGCCGTCGGTCTGTCCGGGGAGGACGCGGGCCTGTTCACGGCCGAGAAGCGCACCGCGCTGGTCGGCGGCGAGCCCGTCGACATCGGCCTGGTCGGTGACGTCACGAAGGTCAACCCGGACGCGGTGCTGGACATCATCGCCGCGGGCCGCATCCCGGTCGTCGCCGGGATCGCGCCGGACGCCGACGGCCAGGTCCACAACATCAACGCCGACAGCGCCGCCGCGGCGCTCGCCGGCGCGCTGGACGCCGCGAAGCTCGTGGTGCTCACCGACGTCGAGGGGCTCTACGCGAACTACCCCGACCCGGAGTCGATCATCACCTCGCTGACCGCGGACCAGCTCGAGCCGATGTTGCCCCGCCTGGAGAGCGGCATGGCCCCGAAGATGGAGGCCTGTCTGCGCGCCGTGCGGTCGGGCGTCGGACAGGCCCACGTGATCGACGGGCGGGTGCCGCACTCGGTCCTGCTCGAGGTGTTCACGCACGAGGGCGTCGGCACCATGGTGCTGCCGGACGCCACAGCTGGGGGAACGACATGACCACGCACGCGCAGCGGTGGCAGGCCGCACTGATGAACAACTACGGCACCCCGCCGCTGACCCTGGTCCGCGGCGAGGGCGCCCAGGTGTGGGACGCGCAGGGGCGCCGCTTTCTCGACCTCTACTCCGGGATCGCGGTCAACGCGCTCGGCCACGCGCACCCGGCCGTCGTCGAGGCGGTGTCCGAGCAGGTCCGCACCCTGGGCCACACCTCGAACTTCTTCATCACCGAGCCCGCGCTGCAGCTCGCCGAGCGGCTGCAGGCCCTGCTCGGCCGCGAGGACGCCCGCACCCTGCTCTGCAACTCCGGCACCGAGGCCAACGAGGCCGCCTTCAAGATCGCCCGCCGGACCGGGCGGCCGGAGATCATCGCCTGCGAGGGCGCGTTCCACGGCCGAACGATGGGCGCGCTCGCGCTGACCGGGCAGCCCGCCAAGCGGGCCCCGTTCGAGCCGATGCCCGCCGGGGTCACCCACATCCCGTTCGGTGACGTCGCCGCACTCGACGCCGCCGTCACCGAGCGGACCGCCGCGGTGTTCCTGGAGCCGATCCTCGGCGAGGCCGGCGTGATCGTGCCGCCCGAGGGGTACCTGGCCGAGGCCCGGCGGATCACCGCCGAGCGCGGCGCACTGCTCGTCCTCGACGAGGTGCAGACCGGGATCGGCCGCACCGGGTACTGGTTCGCCCACCAGGCGCACGGCATCGTCCCCGACGTCGTCACCCTGGCCAAGGGCCTCGGCGGCGGACTCCCGATCGGGGCCTGCATCGGGTTCGGCGACGCCGCAGCCCTGCTCGAGCCCGGCCAGCACGGCACCACCTTCGGCGGCAACCCGGTGTCGTGCGCCGCGGCGCTCGCCGTCCTCGACACGGTCGCGGCCGAGGGGCTGCTCGGCCACGTCGACCGGCTCGGCAAGGAGATCCGCAGCCGGATCGAGGGTCTCGGCCACCCCCTGGTCGGCGACGTCTCCGGCGCCGGCCTGCACATCGGCATCGGCCTGACCGCGCCCGTCGCCGCGCAGGCCGCCGCGGCCGCCCGCGACGCCGGGATCCTGGTCAACAACGCCACCCCGGACCGGCTCCGGCTGGTCCCGGCCCTGACCCTGACCGACGGCGAGGCGGAGGAGTTCCTGACGGCCTTCCCGGCGGTCCTCGACGCCGCCGCGGCCCAGCACGAGGGGCAGGGGAACTGATGGTCCGCCACCTGCTCCGCGACGACGACCTGACCCCGGCCGAGCAGGCCGAGGTCCTCGACCTCGCCGACCGGCTCAAGGCCGACCCGTTCGCCGAGCGCCCGCTGGCCGGGCCGCGCGCGGTGGGGGTCGTGTTCGACAAGTCCTCCACCCGCACCCGGGTGTCCTTCGAGGCCGGGATCACCCAGCTCGGCGGCACCGCGATCATCCTCGACGGCACCACCAGCCAGCTCGGGCGCGGCGAGACCATCTCCGACACCTCCCGGGTGCTGTCGCGCTACGTCGACGCGGTCGTGTGGCGCACCAGCGGCCAGGAGCGGATCGAGGAGATGGCCGCCGCGGCGACCGTTCCGGTGGTCAACGCGCTGACCGACATGTTCCACCCGTGCCAGATCCTGGCGGACCTGCAGACCGTGCGGGAGCGGTTCGGCCGCCTCGCCGGGCTCACCCTGACCTACCTCGGCGACGGCGCGAACAACATCGCCCACTCGCTGCTGCTCGGCGGGGCCACCGCCGGGCTGCACGTACGGATCGCCGCGCCCGCCGGGTTCACCCCCGACGACGAGGTGCTGCGCGACGCGAAGGTCCGCGCCGAGCAGACCGGGGGCTCGGTCGCGCTCGTCGCGGACCCGCTCGCCGCCGTCGAGGGCGCCCAGGTCGTCGTCACCGACACCTGGACCTCGATGGGCCAGGAGGAGGACGGGCTGGACCGGGTCGCGCCGTTCCGGTCGTACCAGGTCAACGCCGCCCTGCTGGAGCGAGCCGCACCCGACGCGATCGTGCTGCACTGCCTGCCGGCCCACCGGGGCGACGAGATCACCGACGAGGTCCTCGACGGCGCCGCCAGCGCCGTCTGGGACGAGGCCGAGAACCGGTTGCACGCGCAGAAGGCGCTGCTCACCTGGCTCCTGCGGCATGGGTGAGGGGGACCGCGACCGCAGGAACCCGGTGAGCCGGGCCAGCCGGCAGGCGGCCGTCATCGACGTGGTCTGGAACTACGAGCTGAGCAGCCAGGTGGAGATCATCGGGTTGCTCCACGAGCGGCACGGCATCGAGACGACCCAGGCCACGCTCTCGCGTGACCTGGACGAGCTGGGCGCGGTGAAGCTCCGCGGCGCGGACGGCGGGCAGCCCGTCTACCGCATCCCCGAGGACGGCAGCCCCGTGCGCGGGGTCGAGGGCGGCACCGGGCGGCTCGCCCGGTTGCTGGGGGAGCTGCTCGTGTCGGCCGACGCGAGTGGGAACCTGGCGGTCCTGCGGACCCCGCCGGGCGCGGCGCACTACCTCGCGAGCGCACTCGACCGGGCCGCACTGCACGACGTCGTCGGCACCATCGCCGGCGACGACACGGTCATCGTCGTCGCCCGCGAGCCCCTCACCGGGGCGGAGCTGGCCGAACGGCTGCAGGACCTGCCCCGGAGGGCCCACGCGGCCGCCGGGACGCACGACGAACGAGAAGGAGACCCGACATGACCGACGCGGACCCCCGAGAGGGCGCGGCCGCCGGTGGCGGAGCGCTGTGGGGTGGCCGGTTCGCGTCCGGTCCGGCCGACGCGCTCGCGGCGCTGTCGAAGTCCACCCACTTCGACTGGGCACTGGCCCCCTACGACATCCGCGGCTCGAAGGCGCACGCCCGGGTCCTGCACCGCGCCGGTCTGCTGACCGACGAGGAGCTGTCGGGGATGCACAAGGCACTCGACGAGCTCGCCGCCGACGTCGCCTCCGGGGCGTTCGGCCCCGACCCGGGCGACGAGGACGTGCACACCGCACTGGAGCGCGGCCTCATCGAGCGGGCCGGCGCCGACCTGGGCGGCAAGCTGCGGGCCGGTCGCTCGCGCAACGACCAGGTCGCCACCCAGTTCCGGATGTGGCTGCGCGACGCCACGCGACGGGTCGGCTCCGGCGTGCTCGACGTCGTCGACGCCCTCGTCGCCCAGGCGCAGGCCCACCCCGGCGCGCCGATGCCCGGCCGCACCCACCTGCAGCACGCCCAGCCGGTGCTGCTCGGCCACCAGCTGGCCGCGCACGCCCAGGCCCTGCTGCGCGACGTCGACCGGCTCGCCGACTGGGACCGGCGCAGCGCCTGGTCGCCCTACGGCTCCGGCGCGCTCGCCGGGTCCTCGCTCGGGCTCGACCCGGAGGCCGTCGCCGCCGAGCTCGGCTTCACCGGGTCCTCGGCCAACTCGATCGACGGGACCGCCTCGCGGGACTTCGCCGCCGAGGCCGCGTTCGTCCTCGCGATGATCGGGGTCGACCTGTCGCGGCTGTCGGAGGAGATCATCCTCTGGGCGACGGCCGAGTTCGGCTACGTCACCCTCGACGACGCGTTCTCCACGGGCAGCTCGATCATGCCGCAGAAGAAGAACCCCGACGTCGCCGAGCTGGCCCGCGGCAAGTCCGGCCGGCTCGTCGGCAACCTCGCCGGGCTCATGACCACCCTCAAGGGGCTCCCGCTGGCCTACAACCGGGACCTGCAGGAGGACAAGGAGCCGCTGTTCGACTCGGTCGCGCAGCTGGAGCTCCTGCTCCCCGCGGTCGCCGGGATGGTGGCCACCCTGACCTTCCACACCGGGCGGCTCGCCGAGCTGGCCCCGGCCGGGTTCACCCTCGCCACCGACGTCGCCGAGTGGCTCGTCCGGCAGGGCGTCCCGTTCCGGGTGGCGCACGAGGCCGCGGGCGGCTGCGTCCGTGCCGCCGAGGCCCGCGGCGTCGGGCTGGAGGACCTGACCGACGCCGAGCTGGCCGCCGTGCACCCGGCACTCGACCCGAGTGTCCGCGACGTACTGACCGTGGAAGGCTCCATCGCGTCGCGGAACGCGCGCGGTGGGACGGCCGGCGACCGGGTCGCCGAGCAGCTCACCGACCTGCGTACCGCGGTCGCAGCAGCGCGAGAGTTCACCGGAGGAACCGCATGACCGACCCTGCCGCAGCCTACGAGGAGCTCAAGGCCGCCGGCCTGAAGCTCGACCTGACGCGGGGCAAGCCGTCCGCGCAGCAGCTGGACCTGTCCCACGAGCTGCTCGGCCTGCCGGGCGCGGGACAGTTCCGCGCGGCCGACGGCACCGACACCCGCAACTACGGCGGCGGCCAGGGGCTGCCCGAGCTGCGGGAGATCTTCGCGCCGTCGCTGCAGGTCCCGGTCGGGCAGCTGGTGGCGTCGAACAACTCCAGCCTGGAGCTGATGCACGACACGCTCGTGCACGCGCTGCTGACCGCGCTGCCCGGCGCCCCGACCCGCTGGGTCGACGCCGGCCGGGTCGCGTTCATCGCCCCGGTCCCCGGCTACGACCGCCACTACGGCGTGTGCGAGCGGCTCGGGATCGACCTCGTCACCGTCCCGATGACCGCGGACGGCCCCGACATGGACGAGGTCGAGCGGCTCGTCGCCGACGACCCGTCGATCAAGGGCATCTGGTGCGTGCCGAAGTACTCGAACCCCGACGGGGCCGTCTACTCCGACGAGGTCGTGCGCCGGCTGGCGACCATGCCGACCGCCGCCCCGGACTTCCGGATCATGTGGGACAACGCCTACGCGGTGCACCACCTGACCACCGAGGAGGTCGAGATCGCCGACATCCTCACCCTGGCCGCCGAGGCGGGCAACGCGGACCGCCCGTTCGTCTTCGGGTCCACCTCGAAGATCACCCTCGCCGGTGCGGGCGTCGCGTTCTTCGGTGCCTCGCAGGCGAACGTCGACTGGTGGCTGAAGCTGGCGTCGAAGAAGACGATCGGCCCGGACAAGGTCAACCACCTGCGGCACGCCCTGTTCCTCAAGGACGCCGCCGGGCTGCGGGCGCACATGGCCGCGCACCGCGAGCTGATCGCGCCGAAGTTCGCCGCGGTCGACCGGCTGCTGACCGAGGCGTTCTCCGACGTGGAGGGCGTGTCCTGGACCAAGCCCCGGGGTGGCTACTTCGTGAGCCTGACCGTCCCGGACGGCCTCGCCTCGGAGGTCGTGCGGCTGGCGAAGGAGGCGGGGGTCGTCCTGACCCCGGCCGGTGCGACGCACCCCTACGGCAAGGACCCGCAGGACGCGACCATCCGTCTCGCCCCGACCCTGCCCCCGCTCGACGAGGTCGAGAAGGCCATGGCCGGTGTCGTGACCTGCGTGCAGCTGGCGCTCGCGCGCCGCTGACGGTGGACGACCACACGGCGGGGCCCGGCCGGGACGACCGGCCGGGCCCCGCCGGTCTGCTGGACCGGTCCGCCCTGGCCGTCGACGTCCTGCCCGCCGCACGACGCCTGCTCGGCTGCGTCCTCGAGGCCGACACCCCCGACGGCACGGTCGCGGTGCGCCTGGTCGAGGTGGAGGCCTACCGGGGCCGTGACGACCCCGCGTCGCACTGCTACCGCGGCCGGACCCCGCGCAACGCGGTGATGTTCGGCCCGCCCGGGCACCTGTACGTCTACTTCGTCTACGGCATGCACTTCTGCGCGAACGTCTCGTGCCTGTCCG